>NZ_CP109070.1:0-4800000 GCF_035917355.1 Streptosporangium sp. NBC_01810
TGTACGCGTCCGTTTCTTGAGAACTCAACAGTGTGTTAAAAGCCAGTGCATGAAGCACAACCCTGTCCGACCTGCCCTTTGGGGTGGGAGGACGGATTCCTTTGGTTGAACATCCATCATGTGAGATGGGTGCTTTCAGCCGGGAGCAACTGTTCAGACATTGTTTGGAGAGTTTGATCCTGGCTCAGGACGAACGCTGGCGGCGTGCTTAACACATGCAAGTCGAGCGGAAAGGCCCTTCGGGGTACTCGAGCGGCGAACGGGTGAGTAACACGTGAGTAACCTGCCCCTGACTCTGGGATAAGCCCGGGAAACTGGGTCTAATACCGGATACGACACCTCCCGGCATCGGGTGGGTGTGGAAAGTTTTTCGGTTGGGGATGGACTCGCGGCCTATCAGCTTGTTGGTGGGGTAACGGCCTACCAAGGCGACGACGGGTAGCCGGCCTGAGAGGGCGACCGGCCACACTGGGACTGAGACACGGCCCAGACTCCTACGGGAGGCAGCAGTGGGGAATATTGCGCAATGGGCGAAAGCCTGACGCAGCGACGCCGCGTGGGGGATGACGGCCTTCGGGTTGTAAACCTCTTTCAGCAGGGACGAAGTTGACGTGTACCTGCAGAAGAAGCGCCGGCTAACTACGTGCCAGCAGCCGCGGTAATACGTAGGGCGCAAGCGTTGTCCGGAATTATTGGGCGTAAAGAGCTCGTAGGTGGCTTGTCACGTCGGGTGTGAAAGCTTGGGGCTTAACTCCAGGTCTGCATTCGATACGGGCTGGCTAGAGGTAGGTAGGGGAGAACGGAATTCCTGGTGTAGCGGTGAAATGCGCAGATATCAGGAGGAACACCGGTGGCGAAGGCGGTTCTCTGGGCCTTACCTGACGCTGAGGAGCGAAAGCGTGGGGAGCGAACAGGATTAGATACCCTGGTAGTCCACGCTGTAAACGTTGGGCGCTAGGTGTGGGGACCTTCCACGGTTTCCGCGCCGTAGCTAACGCATTAAGCGCCCCGCCTGGGGAGTACGGCCGCAAGGCTAAAACTCAAAGGAATTGACGGGGGCCCGCACAAGCGGCGGAGCATGTTGCTTAATTCGACGCAACGCGAAGAACCTTACCAAGGCTTGACATCGCCCGGAAACACTCAGAGATGGGTGCCTCTTCGGACTGGGTGACAGGTGGTGCATGGCTGTCGTCAGCTCGTGTCGTGAGATGTTGGGTTAAGTCCCGCAACGAGCGCAACCCTTGTTCAATGTTGCCAGCACGCTCCTTCGGGGGTGGTGGGGACTCATTGGAGACTGCCGGGGTCAACTCGGAGGAAGGTGGGGATGACGTCAAGTCATCATGCCCCTTATGTCTTGGGCTGCAAACATGCTACAATGGCCGGTACAGAGGGTTGCGATACCGTGAGGTGGAGCGAATCCCTAAAAGCCGGTCTCAGTTCGGATTGGGGTCTGCAACTCGACCCCATGAAGTCGGAGTCGCTAGTAATCGCAGATCAGCAACGCTGCGGTGAATACGTTCCCGGGCCTTGTACACACCGCCCGTCACGTCACGAAAGTCGGCAACACCCGAAGCCCGTGGCCCAACCAGCTTGTCTGGGGGGAGCGGTCGAAGGTGGGGCTGGCGATTGGGACGAAGTCGTAACAAGGTAGCCGTACCGGAAGGTGCGGCTGGATCACCTCCTTTCTAAGGAGCATCGGCTGCGGTCGTCTTCGGGTGGTCGTGGTTCAGGTCGTGTCTGCAGGCGTATGTTCTGCACACGGCGCGCTCATTAGTGGAGCGCTGGCTATTCGGTTCGGCGGGATCGCTGATCGGTTAGTACCGCCTTGGTTCTTCGGAGCCGGGGAGTGGGAACGGCGGTTGCGGGGTTTCGCTGGGGTGAACACACTGTTGGGTCCTGAGGAAACGGACTTTGAGGTGGGCCCGCTTGCGGCGGGCTTGCTGTCTGTTTGGGCCTCATGCGGGACCGATCATCTGTCATACCGGCTCGTTCGTGGCGCACCGTGGGTGCGACCCGGGTGGGTGTTGGTGGCGGGTCTGGTCTGGTCGCTGTTTGTTGTTTGAGATTTGCATAGTGGACGCGAGCATCTTTGTGGCCAAGTTTTTTAGGGCACACGGTGGATGCCTTGGCATCAGGAGCCGATGAAGGACGTGGGAGGCTGCGTTAAGCCCCGGGGAGTCGCCAACCAGACTTTGATCCGGGGATGTCCGAATGGGGAAACCTAGCACCAGTCATGTGGTGTTGCCTCCGCCTGAATGTATAGGGCGGTTGGTGGTAACGCGGGGAAGTGAAACATCTCAGTACCCGTAGGAAGAGAAAACAAATAGTGATTCCGTGAGTAGTGGTGAGCGAAAGCGGATCAGGCTAAACCGTAGGCGTGTGATAGCCGGCAGGCGTTGCGTTTACGGGGTTGTGGGACCCTCTGGGAGGGGCTGCCGTTCCTCCGGACAGTAAGAAATCCTTTCGATAGCCGAAGCTTCTGGGAAGTGGCGCCGTAGACCGTGAGAGTCGGGTAGGCGAAATCGGTTGGACTGTTGGAGGGGATCCCAAGTAGCACGGGGCCCGAGAAATCCTGTGTGAATCTGCCAGGACCACCTGGTAAGCCTAAATACTCCCTGATGACCGATAGTGAACAAGTACCGTGAGGGAAAGGTGAAAAGCGCCCCGGTGAGGGGTCGTGAAATAGTACCTGAAACCGTGTGCCTACAAGCCGTAGGAGCGTAAACATTCTTCGGAGTGTTTGTGATGTGACTGCGTGCCTTTTGAAGAATGAGCCTGCGAGTTATGGTGTGTGGCGAGGTTAACCCGTGTGGGGGAGCCGTAGCGAAAGCGAGTCTGAATAGGGCGTTTGAGTCGCATGCTGTAGACCCGAAGCGGAGTGATCTAGGCATGGGCAGGTTGAAGCGCGGGTAAGACCGCGTGGAGGACCGAACCCACCAGGGTTGAAAACCTGGGGGATGACCTGTGTTTAGGGGTGAAAGGCCAATCAAACTCCGTGATAGCTGGTTCTCCCCGAAATGCATTTAGGTGCAGCGTTGCGTGTTTCTTGCCGGAGGTAGAGCACTGGATGGCTAATGGGCCCGACAAGGTTACTGACGTCAGCCAAACTCCGAATGCCGGTAAGTGAGAGCGCAGCAGTGAGACTGCGGGGGATAAGCTCCGTAGTCGAGAGGGAAACAGCCCAGACCACCGACTAAGGCCCCTAAGCGTGTGCTAAGTGGGAAAGGATGTGGAGTCGCAGTGACAACCAGGAGGTTGGCTTAGAAGCAGCCATCCTTGAAAGAGTGCGTAATAGCTCACTGGTCAAGTGATTCTGCGCCGACAATGTAGCGGGGCTCAAGTACACCGCCGAAGTCGTGGCATTCACACATGTATCCGAGCCTTTGTGGTTTAGGTGTGTGGATGGGTAGGGGAGCGTCGTGCGGCCGGTGAAGCAGCGGAGTGATCCAGCTGTGGAGGCTGTGCGAGTGAGAATGCAGGCATGAGTAGCGAATCAGAAGTGAGAAACTTCTGCGCCGGATGACCAAGGGTTCCTGGGGCAGGCTAATCCGCCCAGGGTAAGTCGGGACCTAAGGCGAGGCCGACAGGCGTAGTCGATGGACAACGGGTTGATATTCCCGTACCCGCTACGATGCGCCAATACTGAATCCAGTGATACTAAGGGTCCTTAACCCCTCCGAGCCTTCGGGTTTGGGGTGAGGGTGAACGCCTGGCCTGAATTGGTAGTAGGTAAGCGATGGGGTGACGCAGGAAGGTAGCCCAGCCCAGGCGATGGTAGTCCTGGGGTAAGCATGTAGGGAGGATCGTAGGTAAATCCGCGGTCCATGTATCCTGAGATGTGATGCCGAGCCGATTGTGGCGAAGTGGGTGATCCTATGCTGCCGAGAAAAGCCTCTAGTGAGTGTCGTGGCGGCCCGTACCCTAAACCGACTCAGGTGGTCAGGTAGAGAATACTAAGGCGATCGGGTGAACTGTGGTTAAGGAACTCGGCAAATTGCCCCCGTAACTTCGGGAGAAGGGGGGCCTTCGCTGGTGATGAGTCTTGCACTCTGAGCTGGTGGGGGTCGCAGAGGCCAGGGGGAAGCGACTGTTTACTAAAAACACAGGTCCGTGCGAAGTCGTAAGACGATGTATACGGACTGACGCCTGCCCGGTGCTGGAACGTTAAGGGGACCGGTTAGTCGCACGTGTGTGGCGAAGCTGAGAACTTAAGCGCCAGTAAACGGCGGTGGTAACTATAACCATCCTAAGGTAGCGAAATTCCTTGTCGGGTAAGTTCCGACCTGCACGAATGGCGTAACGACTTCCCCGCTGTCTCAACCGCAGACCCGGCGAAATTGCACTACGAGTAAAGATGCTCGTTACGCGCAGCAGGACGGAAAGACCCCGGGACCTTCACTATAGCTTGACATTGGCGTTTGGAACGTCTTGTGTAGGATAGGTGGGAGACGGTGAAGCTATCACGCTAGTGGTGGTGGAGTCATTGGTGAAATACCACTCTGGTCGTTTTGAACGTCTAACTTCGGTCCGTGATCCGGATCAGGGACAGTGTCTGGTGGGTAGTTTAACTGGGGCGGTTGCCTCCTAAAGAGTAACGGAGGCGCCCAAAGGTTCCCTCAGCCTGGTTGGCAATCAGGTGTCGAGTGTAAGTGCACAAGGGAGCTTGACTGTGAGACCGACGGGTCGAGCAGGAGCGAAAGCTGGGACTAGTGATCCGGCGGTGGCATGTGGAAGCGCCGTCGCTCAACGGCTAAAAGGTACCCCGGGGATAACAGGCTGATCTTCCCCAAGAGTCCATATCGACGGGATGGTTTGGCACCTCGATGTCGGCTCGTCGCATCCTGGGGCTGGAGTAGGTCCCAAGGGTTGGGCTGTTCGCCCATTAAAGCGGCACGCGAGCTGGGTTTAGAACGTCGCGAGACAGTTCGGTCCCTATCCGCTGCGCGCGCAGGAGACTTGAAAGGAGCTGTCCCTAGTACGAGAGGACCGGGACGGACGAACCTCTGGTGTGCCAGTTGTTCCGCCAGGAGCACGGCTGGTTGGCTACGTTCGGAAGGGATAACCGCTGAAAGCATCTAAGCGGGAAGCTCGCCTTGAGATGAGGTCTCCCACCCTGTGAGGGGGTAAGGCTCCCGGTAGACGACCGGGTTGATAGGCTGGAAGTGGAAGCGCAGTAATGTGTGGAGCTGACCAGTACTAATAGGCCGAGGACTTGACCTCAAAGCATTTTTTGCTCGCGTCCACTAGGCAATTCTGAGACAGCAAACAGTGGTTTGTGTGTTTCATAGTGTTACGGCGGTTATGGCGAAGGGGAAACACCCGGTTACATTCCGAACCCGGAAGTTAAGCTCTTCAGCGCCGATGGTACTGCACCGGGGACGGTGTGGGAGAGTAGGTCGCCGCCGGACAATTTTTCATGTGAGGGCCCTCACCATTCGTGGTGGGGGCCTTCGTGTTTTCCGGGAGGTTTTCCTCCGAGGCGCTGCTCACCGGTGTCTGCCGGGGGCGCTCCACGCGGGCTGGGATCGTGTGACCTCCGGCGTCGCACGCTCGCCATCGTCTTCGACGGCCTCAGGGGGCCTGCGGGCCCGTCGATGATGTGCCGTCGCCCGGCGATGGGTCAGGTGTCGGCTGCGGCGTGGAGCAGGGGCTCGATCCGGTAGGGGACCTGGATGGAGAGGGCGATCGTGGTGTCGGTCCGCTGTACCGCGGGGGAGGCCAGGATGCGAGCGATGATCTCCTGGAGGTCGGGGGTGCTGCGCGCGACCACGCGACAGAGCAGGTCGGCCTGACCGCTGGTGCCGTAGACCTCCAGGATCTCGGGAAGAGGCTCCAGTGCCCGTACGGCCTCTTCCAGCCGGCCCTGGGCGATCTGTAGCGAGACGAATGCCAAGATCGGGTACCCGGCGCCCTCGGGGGCGACGGTGGGGCCGAAATCGGAGATGACGCCGCGGGCGGTCAGCTTCTCGACGCGGGCCTGAACGGTGCCCCGGGCCACGCCGAGCAGGCGGGCCAACTCGGTCAGGCCGATGCGCGGGTGGGCGCGCATGGTGACCAGGAGGCGGCAGTCCAACTCGTCGATAGACATCTCATCAGGATGTCAGCAGACTGGGCGGTTCGACCAGCGTAAGCGAGGTATGACCATACATTTCTGTGCGGATCGCCCAGCAATGCTGGCCGCTCTTGTCAATGTTTCCAGAAATTGCTGTCATTTCATATATGTTCGAGGAAGCGCAGTACTTCGCACCGGTGGCGACACGTGACGACGGCACGATCGAGGTCCAACTCGGTGCCGGTCATCCGGGTTTCGCCGATCCGGTCTACCGTGCGCGCCGCAACGCGATCGCGGCACTCGCCGTGGGGTACGTGCCTGGTACGCCGATCCCGACGGCCGAGTACACCGCACAGGAGCACGAGGTGTGGGCGCTGGTCAGCCGGGAACTCAGCCTGAAGCACCACAAATACGCCACCGTCGAGTATCTGGCCGCGACCGAGCGGCTTGGACTGCCCGCCGAGCGCATCCCGCAGCTCCAGGAGGTCAGCGATCTGCTGGAGCCACTGACCGGATTCCGCTATGTGCCGGCCGCCGGGCTGGTGCCGCTCAGAGATTTCTACGGTGTTCTGGCGGATGGGCTATTCCACTCCACGCAGTACATCCGGCACCACTCCACGCCGCTGTACACGCCGGAGCCCGACGTGATCCACGAGGTGATCGGGCACGCCAACGCGCTGGCCTCCGACCGCTACTCGCGGCTCTACCGGCTGGCCGGGCAGGCGGCGCGGAGGGTCGAGGGCTCCGAGGCGCTGGAGTTCATCTCAAAGGTCTTCTGGTTCACGATGGAGTTCGGCGTCATGACGGACCAGGGTGAGCTGCGGGCGTACGGTGCGGGCATCCTGTCCTCCTACGGGGAGATCGAGGAGTTCCGGGGCATGGACATCCGGCCGCTGGACGTCGCCGCTATGGGCACCACGCACTACGACATCACGAAATATCAGGATGTTCTCTTCCGAGCGGAGTCGCTGAAGCACCTCGAAGACGTCGTCGGCGAGTTCTGGGCGACCTGCGACGACGAGAGCATCGCCCGGCTAATCACCAAGGTTTCCCAAGGGTAGGTGCGGGTTCAGCGCGACATTTCAAGGCGCACGTCCTGTTTCTGGCTAGATTCGGCTTCATCGTCTTCTTAGTACCTGTTGTGGGATATATCCCGATCGTCACGTAATGGGGGAGACGGTTGGGGTGGATGATGAGAGCCAGGCATCGGGTGGTCGCGGCCGCCGTCCTGCTGGTCACCGCGCAGGCCACCGCCTGCAGCACGTGCCAGGGCCTGACGCCGGTGAGCATCTCCTCCCCGACACCGTCCCCCTGGCGGCAGGCGGCACCGGCGTCGGTGCCCCCTCCTGTGGGGCCGTTCCTGGCAGCGGCTCCTGCGCCCACCTTCCCCGGCACCACGGCGCTCAGGGCTCCGGGGCGGACGGGGTCCACCGGCTCGCCGAGGATCGTCTCCGGGAAGCTCACGCACACCCTCGACGGGTTTCTCGGCAGGTACGGCGGCGGCCGGACCACCGCCTCGGTGCGCGATCTGACCACGGGCAGGAACTACCACTACCACCGCGCCCTGCGACTACCGACGGCCAGCGCCTCCAAGGTGAGCATCCTGACGGCGCTGCTGCTCGAGACGAGGTGGCGTGAGCTCGGTGATCGGGCCAGGTCCGACGCGAGGCATATGATCCGCTTCGGCGACGACGGAGCCGCCGACCGGCTGTATGAGCGGATCGGTCTGGAGCCGGGCATGACCAGTGCGAACCGCAAGCTCGGCCTCAGGCGTACCCACACCCCCGGCGGGCGGTGCGCGGACCCGAGCTGCTGGGGCGCCACGCAGAGCACAGCCGAGGACCAGGTCCGGTTGGTCAAGGCGTTGGCCACGGGCAAGAGCCCGCTGGCCCCCGCGGAACGCCGGCGGGTGCTCGGGCTGATGGAGAGGGTGACTCCCGACCAGAAGTGGGGGATCAGCGCGGGGGCGTGCGAGAGCGACCAGGTGGCGCTGAAGAACGGCTGGCTGCGGCACGCGTCGAACGGGCACTGGGCGGTCGTCAGCGCAGGACTGATCCGCGGGCACGGGCATGACTACGCGGTGGCGGTCCTCACCGAGGACAGCCCGAGCATGAGTGCGGGCATCACCAAGGTCGAGGGCGTGGCCGCGCGAGTCATGGACGCCTTCAGGGGCGAACACGGCTGCGAGACGGGCGCGAGCTGAGTGGCGGGCGCGCGTTTCGCGGTGGGTACGCGTTACGGGGTCCTGTCGACCAGCCGGTAGCCCACCCCTCGCACGGTCTGGATCAGTTGGTCGTCGGTGTCGCCCAGACGCGCGCGGAGGCGCTTGACGTGCACCGCGATGGTGTTGGTCGAGGCGGTGTCCGTGGAGTTCCAGACATGCCGCATGATCTGTTCCCGCGTCACGGTGCGGTGTGCGTTACGCATCAGATAGTGCAGCAGCTCGAACTCGCGCAGCGGCAGGTGGATGATCCGGCCGCCGACCGTGACCTGGTAGGCGTTGATGTCGAGCTCCACCTTGCCGACCACGAGTACCCTGCGGGCCCCGGGCTCGCCGGTGAACGCGGCGTGAACCAGGGGCAGTAGCTCGGGCACCCGGTAGGGCCGGGCCACGCACGCGGTGGCCCCGGCCGCCAGCGCCTGAACGGCCTGCTGGGCGTGTCCCTCGCCCACGCCCAGCAGGACGGGTATCGCCCGCGTCAGCCGTACCGCGCGGACGAACTCCACAGCCCCCAGGACCGGTAGTGAGGCGCTGACGAGAACGACGTCGGGCCGTAGCGCCCCGGCCTGCAGGAGGGCCTGGGCGCCGTCGGTGACGCCCGTGACCCGCACCCCTTCGCGTTCCAGGGCCGCGGACAGGTCATGGACCATGGCCGCCTCCGGATCGGCCACCAACAGGATGGGCGCCGTCCGTCTGTCCCCTTCCACCTCTGG
Source organism: Streptosporangium sp. NBC_01810 (assembly GCF_035917355.1). NCBI lineage: Bacteria > Bacillati > Actinomycetota > Actinomycetes > Streptosporangiales > Streptosporangiaceae > Streptosporangium > Streptosporangium sp. NBC_01810. The sequence goes on from NZ_CP109070.1 coordinate 8,987, forward strand.
TGCCGTCTGCGGCTGGAGCACCCGGATCCTCCAATGTGGGTCAGCCGAAGCGACCTGTGATGTAGTCCTCGGTCCGCTTGTCACTGGGGTTGGTGAAAATGCGGCTGGTCTCGTCGAACTCCACCAGGCGGCCGTGCCGCACGCCGGCTTCGTCCACCTCGGCGGTGAAGAAGGCAGTACGGTCGGAGACGCGGGCGGCCTGCTGCATGTTGTGGGTGACGATGACGATCGTGTAGTCGCGCGTCAGCTCCTGCATCAGGTCTTCGATCTTGGTGGTCGCGATCGGGTCCAGGGCCGAGCAGGGCTCGTCCATCAGGATGACGTCGGGCTTCACCGCGATCGCCCTGGCGATGCACAGACGCTGCTGCTGTCCGCCGGACAGGGAGAGCGCGTTCTGCTTGATCTTGTCCTTGACCTCGTCCCAGAGTGCCGCCTTGGTCAGCGCCTCCTCGACGATCTCGTCCATGTTGCCCTTGATCCCGTTGACCCGGGGACCGTAGGCGATGTTGTCGTAGATCGACTTGGGGAAGGGGTTCGGCTTCTGGAAGACCATGCCGATCCGGCGGCGGACCTCGATCGGGTCCACGTGGTCGCCGTACAGGTTCTCGTCGTGGTAGAGGATCTCGCCGACCGCGCGGGCGCCGGGGATCAGGTCGTTCATCCGGTTGAAGCAGCGGAGCACCGTGCTCTTGCCGCAGCCGGACGGGCCGATCATGGCCGTGATCTCACGGTTGCCGATGGTCAGGTCGACCCCTCGTACCGCCTCGTAGTCACCGTAGAAAACGCTGAGGTTGGAGACGGTGAAGACCGGGTCGAGGGCCTCGATGGTGCGGGGGACTTCGGGGCCGCGCACGTTCACGTTCGGCACGGAAATTCCAATCTCAGACATTCTTACCTCACCAGCGCTTCTGGTAGCGGTTACGGAGCCAGATGGCGACGGAGTTCATCAGGAGCAGGATCGCCAGCAGGATCACGATCGCCGCGGAGGCGAGGATACTGAATTCCTCCTGGGGGCGGCTGATGAAGCTGTAGATCTGTAGCGGCAGGACGGTGAAACTACTCCAGATGCCCTCGGGGTTGAACCGGACCAGCGTCGCGGCGCCGAGCATCAGGAACGGGGCGGCCTCGCCGATCGCACGGGAGAGGGCCAGGATCGAGCCCGTCGCGATGCCCGGGATCGACGCCGGGAGCACCTGGCGGTAGATGGTCTGCCACTGGGTCGCGCCCAGCGCCAGCGAGCCCTCGCGGATCGACGGGGGCACCGCACGGATGGCCTCACGGGCGGAGATGATGACGATGGGCAGTACGAGCAGCGAGATGGTGACCGCGCCGGTCATGACCGTGAAGCCGAACTGCAGCCAGCGGGCGATGATGCCCAGGCCGAGGATGCCGTAGACGATCGAGGGAACGGCCGCCAGGTTGGAGATGTTCAGCTCGATCAGCTTGTTGTACCACTTGGTCCTGTCGGCGTACTCCTCAAGATAGATCGCCGCGAGGATCCCGGTGGGCAGGGCCATGACCGCGGTCAGCGCGATGATCCACAGGGTGCCGAGAATGCCCGACTGGATGCCGGAGGTCTCCGGGCGGCGGATCGAGGGCTGGTTCTCCCAGAGCATCGAGTTGAGCCGAGGCCAGCCCTTCTCGACGACGTAGAACAGCAGCATGGCCAGGAACGCGAGAGCGATCGCGAGACTGGCCAGCAGCGCTATACGGAAGAGGTGCTCCTTGAGCGGGCGTCCCTTGCTCGCCAGTTGCACGGCCGAGCGCGGGGTGGAGAGGATGGCCATCAGTCGTAGACCTCGCGATACTTCTGGACCATGCGGGCGCTGAGGTAGTTCATCGCGAAGGTGATCACGAAGAGCAGGGAACCCACCGCGAAGATGGTCTTGTAGGCGATCGAGCCGACCGAGGCGTCGCCGGAGCCAGCCTGGGCGATGAAGGCCGCCATCGTGGACATCTCGTTGCCCGGGTAGAGCGTGAAGACGGACTTGAACCCGCCCGCGATCGCAACGATCATCGTCTCGCCCGCGGCCCGGGAGATCGCCAGGATGACGGCGGCGACGATGCCGGAGAACGCGGCGGGGACGACGACGCGCACCGAGGTGAGCATCTTGGAGGCACCGAGGGCGTACGAGCCCTCGCGCAGGCCGTTCGGCACCGCGGCCATCGAGTCCTCCGACAGCGACGCGACGATCGGGATGATCATCACGCCGACCAGGAGACCGGCGGCGAGCGCGTTCTTGGCCTCCAGGTCAAGGAAGGGGAAGAGGTCCTTGAGCAGCGGTGTGACGAAGGTGAGGGCGAAGAATCCGAAGACCACCGTCGGAACGCCCGCGAGGACCTCCAGCACCGGCTTGAAGATCTTGCGGGTCCTGCGGGAGGCGTACTCCGACAGGTAGATCGCCGCGGCCAGGCCGAGCGGCACGGCGACCACGATGGCGATGAAGGTGATCTCCACGGTCGCGACGATGAGCGGCCAGACGCCGAACGCGGGCGGGTTGAACAGCGGTCCCCAGTCGGTGGACCCGAAGAACTCGCCGATGCTCACCGAGGCGAAGAACTCGACGGTCGGTTCGAGGAGCGCGATGACGATGCCGATCGTGGTCGCCACCGACACCATCGCCGCGGTCAGCAGAACGGCCTTGACCACGAACTCGCCGTAACGCGGGCGCGACCGCGCCAGGGACCCCTGGGCCCCTGGAACGGTCGCGCGATGCTGTGCCGACATCAGCCGGCGCTCTTCAGCGACGTGATGTCAGCCTTGAGCTTGGCCTCCTGCTCGGCGTTCAGCGGGATGAACTTGGCGTCCTTGGCGATCGCGTTGATGTTGGACGCGTAGTAGTCGAGGAAGGCCGCGACCTCGGGCCGCTTCACCGCGACGGCGGAGGGGTAGATGAACAGCGGGCGGGCGAGCGGGGTGTACTTGCCGCCCTGGGCCGCCTCGACGCTCGGGGCCACGCAGCCGCTGCCCGAGTCGATCTCCACGGCCTTCAGCTTGTCGACGTTCTCCTCGAAGTAGGTGAAGCCGAAGTAGCCCAGGCCACCCTTGGCGCCCGAGACACCGGTGACGATGTCGTTGTCGTTCTCGCTCGGGCTGTAGTCCTTGCGGCTGGCACCCTCCTCACCGTTGATCTCGTCGGTGAAGTAGTCGAAGGTGCCGGAGTCGGTGCCGGGACCGTAGAGCTTGAGCTCCTCGGCCGGGAACTTGGCGTCGACGTCCTTCCAGGTCTTGACCTTGCCCTCGGCCGCCGGCTCCCACATCTTCTTGAGCTGGTCGGTGGTCAGGCAGGTGACCCAGTCGTTCTCCTTGGAAACCACGACGGTCAGTGCGTCGGTCGCCACTGTGAGCTCGGTGAACGTGATGCCCTTCGCCTCGCAGGCCGCCTTCTCCTCGTCCTTGATCGCGCGGGAGGCGTTCGAGATGTCGGTCTCGCCTGCGCAGAACTTCTCAAAGCCGCCGCCGGTGCCCGAGGTGCCGACCGGCACCTTCACCTGCGGCTGCTCCTCGCCGAAGAGCTCGGAGGCGGCCTGGGTGAGGGGAGCCACGGTGCTGGAACCGTCGATCTTGACCTCGCCGCTCAGAGCCGCGCCCGCCTCGGTGGCGGGGGCGGCGGACGAGGTGCTGCCGTCGCTGCTGGGCTTGGCGTCGCCACCGCATGCGGCCGCGAGCGAAACGACGAGCGCGGCCGTCGCCACCGCGCTGAGGCGGCGCTGTCCACTGGTCACGGTTATGTTCCTTCTCCGTAGTGAGATCCGTTCTCGATGTCTTCGATGAAACTGTGGCAAGGTGAACGGAAGTGAAACGAGCAGTGACCGGCACCGGAAGAGGTAAGCCCACAGATGTGAATACCTGGGCTTTGCCGGGAGTTTCGTCTTGGCTTGCACTCCCGCGCAGCCGATAGGCCGCCCTTTGGGGCGTTTTAGCCGGAATGTGACCTGGTAGGCAGGGAGGCGTCAGCACATCATCGCTTCCGGCCGAGGCCCTCGCGGGCGTGTCGCTCCGTTCACCTTCCCGACATCCCTCCGGAAGGCGAGCGGAGCTGACCTTGGGCCGAGCACACGGGGCTGACCTCAGGCTGACCTTGGGCCGGGCGCATGGGTACGGCGAGTATCCAGGTGTCTTGGTGACGGCGACGGACGTGTGTGGAAGGCCGGACGGCCGTGCGGGGTCGTGAAGGGGGACTACACGGGGAGGGTGACCGGTCCGCTGCCGAGGCGCTCGAGGACCTTGGCGTGCAGGGGGCCGTTGCTGCACAGCAGGCTGCCACCGTCGATGTCGGGGACGCCCGACAGATCGGTCCAGATGCCGCCGGCCTCCTCGATGATCACGGTCAGCGCCGCGATGTCCCAGGGGGAGAGTTCGGGCTCCGCCGACACGTCGACCGCGCCCTCGGCGACCATCATGTGTGACCAGAAGTCACCGTAGGCACGGCTGCGCCAGACGGAACGGTTCAGGCCGAGGAACGCGTCGAGCTTCCCGGCCTCCTCCCAGCCGCCCAGGCTGGAGTAGGAGAACGACGCGTCCTCCAGGTAGGCGACGGAGGAGACCTGGCAGCGCGTGGCCTTGGTGAGGCTCTTGCCGGTCCAGGCGCCGCTGTCACGAGCGGCCCACCAGCGGCGGCCGAGCGCGGGGGCCGAGACCAGGCCCACGACGACGCGGCCCTGGTCCACCAGGGCGATGAGCGTGGCCCAGACGGGCACTCCGCGCACGTAGTTCTTGGTGCCGTCGATCGGGTCGATGATCCACGAGCGCTCGCCGTAGCCGCTCTTGCCGAACTCCTCGCCGATGATGGTGTCGCGAGGCCGGGCCCGGCCGAGGGTCGCGCGGATCGCCTGCTCGGTCGCCTGGTCGGCGTCGCTCACCGGCGTGAGATCAGGCTTGTTCTCCACCCGCAGGTCCAGAGCCTTGAACCGACGCATGGTCAGATCGTCGGCCGTGTCGGCCATGACGTGCGCGAGGCGAAGATCGTCGTTGTAACCCGTCACGGATGCCAACGTTATCGCGTCGGTGACCGAATTGAGGAGAGTAGGGGGCAAGGGGAACAATCGTGTCGCGTTCCATCGGTCGATGGAGGAACACGGGTCATCCGTTGGCACCGTGGTTACCAGTGAGTAGCATTCTGGCATGACCTTTGATGTGGGCGATTTCATGCTGCAGAGCGTGCCGTTCGCCAGGACGCTGGACATCTCCTTCGACAAGGTGGAGCCGGGTTTCGCCATCGCCCGCCTGGCGGACCGGGCCGAACTGCACAACCACATGGGCGGCCCGCACGCCGGCGTCCTGTTCAGCGTCGCCGAGACCGCCTCCGGGGCCGCCATGCTCGCGGCCTTCGGTGACCGGTTGTCGCGGGCGACCCCGCTGGCGGTGAACGCGACGATCCGCTACGTCAAGCTCGCGAGGGGCGAGGTCGTCGCGGAGGCCCGCCTCCAGGCGTCCCGAGAGGAGGTCGTGGCCAAGCTGGACGCGGGAGAACGTCCTGAGTTCGACATCACCGTCGAGATCAGGACCGCGGACGGCACTCTCGTATCCGAGATGACCGTCGCCTGGACGTTGCGTATCAATGGCGACGCCGGCGCGCGTTGATGGCGACGCCGGCGTGTGTTGTTGGCGACGCCGGCGCGTCGCGGTTCGGCCGCTGGGATCCGGCTCCTTCCCTCGTCGAGGGAGGCCGCTCGTTCCTCGCAACCTCCCTCTCCTCAGTCCAGTCCCCGGCGCGGCCTCACGGGTAGTCCTTCGGGGGGCGTCTTAGGCACGTCCTCCATGACGCTTCTGGGGGGCCTAGTCGTCGTCGGGGGCACCTTCGCGGCTGGCGAGGAGGCGGCGTAGGGAGGTCAGGCGGGCCTGGTCGGCGTGGCCGGCGGCTACCCAGGCATCCAGGGCGCACTCCTCGGAGAGGTGGTTGCAGCCCTTCGGGCACTGGACGGTGCCCTCGACCAGGTCGGGGAAGCCCGCCAGGACCGTTTCCACCGAGACATGGGCCAGACCAAAGCTGCGGACCCCGGGGGTGTCGATGATCCAGCCACTCTCCGGCAGTTCAATGGCGACGGCGGAGGTGGAGGTGTGACGGCCCCGGCCGGTCACCGCGTTCACGTGCGAGACGGCCCGGTTGGCATCCGGCACCAGGGCGTTGACCAGGGTGGACTTACCCACCCCCGAATGGCCGACGAGCACGCTGATCCGGCCCCTGAGGCGCTCCCGCACCTCTGCCAGGCCGCCGCCCTTGGAGACCACCAGGTACGGCACGCCGAGGGGGTCGTACAGCGAGACCAGCTCGTCGGGCGAGGCGAGGTCTGACTTGGTGAGGCAGAGCAGCGGCTCGATATCGGCGTCGAAGGCCGCCACCAGCATCCGATCGATCATGCGGGGCCGGGGCGGCGGATCGGCCAGGGCCGTCACGATGACGAGTTGGTCGGCGTTGGCGACCACGGGCCGCTCGATGCCGTCTGTGTTGTCGGTGTCGTCCGCGGAGCGGCGGAGCATGGAGACGCGGGGCTCCACCCGCACGACGCGAGCCAGCGTGTCGGCCATGCCGGAGACGTCGCCCACCAGGGCCACCCGGTCGCCGACCACGATTCCCTTGCGGCCCAGCTCGCGGGCCTTCATCGCGACCACGACCCGGCCGCTCATCGAGGCGCCCGCAGCCTGGTCCTTCTTGCGGCGGCGCCCCCGCTCGCCCGCCGACTCGACCAGGCACGTGTAGCGCCCGCGGTCGACGGCGACCACGAACGCCGGGATCGCGTCCTCATGGGCAGGACGGATCCGGGTCCTGGGCCGGGACCCCTTCCCCGGCCTGACCCTGACGTCGTCCTCGTCGTACTCGCGCTTTCTCAGTTTCTCCGCCTTGTCCGGCCCGGTGCGCCCCCGAGAAGGGCCGCGACTACCGGGCCTGCCGGCCGGTCGCCCCTCACCGCGCGCCGCGCAGCATGTCCGCCCACATGGAGGCGAACTCGGGGAGGGTTTTACCCGTGGTGGCGATGTCCTCCACCTCGACGCCGGGCACGGCCAGTCCGATGACCGCTCCGGCGGTGGCCATCCGGTGGTCGGCGTAGGAGTGGAACACGCCGCCGGTGAGCGGTCGGGGCCGGATCTCCAGGCCGTCCTCGGTCTCGTTCGCGTCGCCGCCGAGACCGTTGATCTCCGCGACCAGAGCGGCCAGCCGGTCGGTCTCGTGCCCGCGGATGTGGGCGACACCGCTGATCCTGCTGGGGGAGTCGGCGAGAGCGGCCAGCGCGGCGATCGTCGGGGTCAGCTCGGCCACGTCGCGCAGGTCCGCCTCGATTCCGGTGATCCGTCCGGTACCGGTGACCGCCAGCCCCTCAGCCGTGTGCTCCACCGAGGCGCCCATGTCGGCCAGCAGCGTGCGCAGCTGGTCACCCGGCTGAGTCGTCCGCGCGGGCCAGTCGGGAATGGTGACCGTGCCGCCTGTCACCATGGCGGCGGACAGGAACGGTGCCGCATTGGACAGGTCGGGCTCCACCGTGAAGTCCCTCGCCCCGATGGGGCCGGGCTCGACCCGCCAGACGTCCGGCTCGGAGTCGTCCACCACGACGCCGAACTCGCGCAGCATCTGAACGGTCATCTGGATGTGCGGCTGCGAGGGGATCGGCGGGCCGTCGTGGCGTACCGTCACGCCCTTCTCGAAGCGTGCGGCGGTCAGCAGCAGGCCGGAGAGGAACTGCGAGGAGCCCGACGCGTCGAGCCTGACCTCGCCGCCGGTCAGCGGGCCCCTGATGGTGAAAGGCAGTGCGTCACCTGTCACCTCGGCGCCAAGGGCGCGCAGCGCGCGGAGGATCGGGCCCATCGGGCGCTTGCGCGCGTGCGGGTCGCCGTCGAAGAACACTTCACCCCTGGCCAGTGCCGCCATGGGCGGCACGAAGCGCATGACCGTGCCCGCCAGTCCCACGTCGATGTGGGCGCCGCCGGTGACGGGGCCGGGCGTGATCGCCCAGTCGACGCCGGAGGCGCTCTCGTTGGAGGGGGTCATCGTCGCGCCCAGTGCCCGCAGCGCGTCCGCCATCAGGTCGGCGTCACGGCTGCGCAGCGCCAGCCGTACCGTGCCGGGTCCCTCGGCCAGTGCGGCGAGCAGTAGCGCGCGGTTGGTCACGGACTTCGACCCGGGCAGGGGAACGGTCGCGCGGACGGGTTCGGTCGCGGTCGGTGCGGGCCACAGCGGAGCGGACATGTCCAAAAGCCTAGCTGTGTTGTCGGCGACGCTGCGCGTCGCGGTTCGGCCGCTTAGACCCGGCTCTCCTCAGTCCAGTCCACGGCGCGGCCTCACAGGGCGTCCCTGAGGGGAGAGATCTTGGGTACTTCCCGGTGGGGGCTTCCGGTGTGCTGTGGCGTGGCAAAGTGGAGGTATGTGCGGGAGATACGCGTCTGCGCGGGACAAGCACGAGTTGCTGGAGGAGTTCCAGGTCGAGCTCGATGGGGCTGCCGACGAAGAACTCAGGCCCGACTACAACGTCGCGCCCACGAAACCGGTGTACGCGGTGATGAGCCGGGTGCCGAAGGCCGATCCGGACGGCCGCCCGGTCCGGCAGCTCCGCGTGGTCCGCTGGGGGCTGGTCCCCGCCTGGGCGAAGGACCCGTCCGTCGGCTCGAAGATGATCAACGCACGGGTGGAGACGGTGGCGGAGAAACCCGCCTACCGCAAGGCGTTCGCGGAGCGCAGATGCCTGCTGCCCGCCGACGGGTATTTCGAGTGGGTCGTGCTCGACGAGAAGGACGCCAAGGGCAAACCGAAGAAGCAGCCCTACTTCGTCCGCCCCGCCGACGGCGGTGTGCTGGCCATGGCGGGGCTGTACGAGTTCTGGCGGGACCGTGGCCGGGCCGAGGACGACCCGCTCTCCTGGCTGGTGACCTGTACGATCATCACGACCGATGCCGTGGACGAGGCCGGTGCGGTACACGACCGGATGCCGATGCTGATCGAGCGCGACCGGTGGAGTGAGTGGCTCGACCCGGGAGTGCCCGACGCGCGGGAGTTCCTGATCCCTGCGGGCTCCACGGGGCTGGAGGTCTATCCGGTCTCCACCGCGGTCAACTCGGTACGCAACAACAGCCCCGAGCTCATCGAGCCGATGTAGGAAGCCGATGTAGGAAGGGGAGGGCGGCGGCCGGCCGCCTCTCTGATCTCCACTGCGGTCGGCTCGGCGGGCGACAACAACAGCTCCGAGCTCGTCGAACCGGCGAGGCAGGGGGAGGGCCGCCGCCGGGCGCTCTTCTGAAAACGTTAGTTAATCCGGCGTGACGGGCGCTCTTCTGAAAACGCCGGTTAATCCGGTGTGAAACTTCTGACAAATGGGCATCCGCTGAGGAAAGCGGTGCCTCGTGACGAGTGTGCGAGATCACCGTCGCCAGAGCTCACCCCCTTGCGCCTGACGGGAGAGTCGGGGATCCCTTCACAGGCCGCCCTCGTTTCCCGGAGGTGCGGATTCGTGGATGTCGCGACCGCGCGCGAGCGTCTGAAGAGCATGCTCGCCGAACTCGACCGTTCCATCGGAGTCCTTCGCGGGGATTCACTCGCCGCGCGGGACAGATCCCCTGCGGACGCCGGTTCCGAGTTGACCGACTCCGATCGCGACAGGGCACTGCTGGAGGTGGCCACCCGGCACCGAGGCTCGGTGATCGAGGCGCTCAGGCGGATGGACGAGGGGTGCTACGGACTCTGCGCGGACTGCGCCATGCCCGTCCCGGAGAGCAGGCTGGAGGCGCGCCCCGAGGCCACCCGCTGCGTCCAGTGCCAGTCCAAACGCGACCGCAGACGCTGACCACCGCTAATAGGGCCGGCGGGCGCTGGCGACCAGGTGGATGCCCACCGTGTCGTCGTCTTCGGGGTGGGTGTCCAGTTCGGTGTTGACCAGCCAGGTGAGCGCGCGGGAGTCGGAGGCGAGCACATGGTCGACGGTCGAGGGAGACAGCACCGTGCGTGGCCGTACCCATTCGACCTCCAGGCCCGCCTCGGTGAGCAGCTCGCGGAGCTGGGCGCTGCTGAAGCAGCGGGTGATGCTGCCGTCGGGCCAGGGAACGAGCATGACCTCGCCGGTCTGGCGCAGGTGGGCCCAGTAGTTCTGCTCGGCGAGGATCGCCATCCCCAGCACCAGGGAGTCGACGCAGACCAGCGCCCGGCCGCCGGGACGCAGAACCCTGGCGACATCGTCGATCGCGGACTCGGCCATGAGCTCCACGGACATCGCCCGATCCTCGGCGAGCACGGCGTCCACGCTGCAGTCGGGCAGGAAGCGCAGGTCGTCGGCGCGTACCTGGCTGACCCTGGAGATGTCGTGCAGCGGCTGGTCGTCCGCGGGCCGACGGAAGTCGACCACCTCGATCACCCGGTGTCCCGCCTTCGCCGCCTGGACGGCCCAGCGGCCGTTGCCGCAGGACATGTCGAGGACGGTGGAGGGGGTTTCCGGCAGCCATCGGCCCAGTTGCTCGGCCGCGACCGCGTGATAGAAGGTCCAGTACGGCCCGAGCGCACCTGAGCCGTTCAGCTCTTCGGCCGGGATGGGCAGCACAAGCAGCTCCTGGCGTCGGGAGGATCCGGTGGTCTTTTGATTACCTGCCGGTACGTAACTTCTTTTCCCCGTACCGGGTTGTTCGTCACCTTCTATCTTGCGGGAACAGATGGCCGGACGAGCGTGTTGCAAGCGGACAACGCACGATCCTTTCGGAGGTTGGCAAACAGATGCTCGCCTTGATCGAACCCGTCACCCGCCCCGGTGATCGGGCCATCCCCGTTGAGCGGGTATCCTCCGCTCAGTACGGTGTCCCGCGTCAACAGGACTCCGGCGATCTTAAGGGGGTGGGTCCGGTCCCTGCGACAGACGAGGAGACTCTGGAGCAGCGGAGCACACGGTTCGAGCGGGATGTCATGCCCTATCTCGACCAGCTCTACTCTGCCGCACTTCGGATGACCCGGAACCCCGCGGACGCCGAGGACCTTCTTCAGGAGACCTTCGCCAAGGCCTTCGCGTCCTTCCACCAGTTCCAGCAAGGCACGAACCTCAAGGCGTGGCTTTACCGAATCCTGACCAACACCTTCATCAACAGTTACCGCAAGAAGCAGCGGGAGCCCAAGCAGTCAGGCGCGGAGGAGATCGAGGACTGGCAGCTGGCCAGGGCCGAGTCGCACACCTCGGCCGGGCTGAAGTCCGCGGAGGTCGAGGCGCTGGAGCACCTTCCGGACACCGACGTGAAGCGCGCGCTGGCAGCGCTTCCCGAGGAGTTCCGCATCGCGGTCTATCTCGCCGACGTCGAGGGCTTCCCGTACAAGGAGATCGCGGACATCATGGGGACCCCCATCGGGACCGTGATGTCGCGGCTGCACCGTGGCCGTCGCCAGCTGCGGACCCAACTTGAGGACTACGCCCGTGAGCGTGGCCTGGTTCCCGCGGAAGGTGCGAAGTGAGCGAGCGAGACAGGAACGGCGATCCCGCCCCGGCGGCCTCCTCACCCCTGGGCGGGGTGATCGCATGAGCTGTGGCGAGCACCACGACACCGACTGTCGTGAGGTCCTGGACAAGGTCTACACCTACCTGGACGGCGAGCTCGACGAGAGTAACTGCGCGGACATCCGCCAGCACCTGGACGAGTGCCACCCCTGCCTGGAGGAGTACGGCCTGGAGCAGGTCGTCAAGCAACTCGTCGCCAAGCACTGCGGCTGCGAGCACGTCTCGGAAGACCTGCGGGCCAAGGTGCTCAGCCGGATCGACCAGGTACGCTCCGAACTCGCCCACTGACAGTGATGGTGTAGGTGAGTGCCTCCTGGTGGGGGCCGACCCGACTACTGATCGACCTCCCGGGATTTCGGTACGGTCGTGGCCGTCGAGTCCGGCGAGGGCCGCCGGGTTCACCCGGCGGGTGAATCGCTTCCCTGTTATGGTTCCTGGGTTCGAAACGGTCATGGCTTGGCCGTCGGTTCCCTCGGCCGAGGAAACCGGGAAGCCACTCCCCTCGTGGAGCGGAGGAGTCACACGACGATGGGGGTTGCTCATGCGCATACTCGTGACCGGTGGGGCGGGGTTCATCGGATCCACCCTCGTTGACCGGCTGCTGGCCGACGGGCACGAGGTCGCGGTGGTGGACGACCTGTCCGGCGGCGACCGCGGCAACCTGGTCCGCGCCGCGGAGAGCCCCCTGTTCGCCCTGCATGTGATGGACATCCGGGACCCGGCCCTGATCGGCCTGGCTGCCGAGTGGAGACCCGAGGTCGTCTGCCACCTCGCCGCGCAGATCAGCGTGCGCAAGAGCGTGGCCGACCCGGTACACGACGCCAGGCTCAACGTCGAGGGCACCGCGTCGGTCCTGACGGCCGCCCACCACGGTGGCACCCGCAAGGTCGTCTTCGCCTCCTCGGTCGCGGTCTACGGCAGGCCGGCGGTCATTCCGGTCCCCGGCGCCGCGGCGACCGACCCGCGCTCTCCGTACGCGGCCTCCAAGCTCAGCGCGGAGACCTACCTGGCCACGTTCAAGGCGCTGCACGGCATCGACTACACCACGCTGGTGCTCTCCAACGTCTACGGTCCGCGCCAGTCGCCCGACGGCGAGGCGGGGGTGGTCGCCATCTTCACGGACGCGCTGCTCAACGGCACCCCCACGGTGGTGTACGGCGACGGTACCCAGACTCGCGACTACATCTTCGTCGACGACGTGGTCGACGGCTTCGCCCGCGCCTGTGGCACCAAGGGGGGCGGCGGCCGCTTCAACCTGGGCACCGGAGTCGAGACCACCGACCGGAGGCTGCACTCCCTGGTCGCCGCGGCGGCGGGGGCCGTCGACGAGCCGGGTGAGGCGCCGGCCCGTCTGGGAGATCTACCGGCCATGGCCGTCGATCCGGCCCCCGCCCTCGATGGGCTCGGCTGGCGCCCCCAGACAGACCTGGCCGCGGGCCTGAAGGCCACGGTCGACTGGGCGAGGACCAGGAACGCGAGCCTGTAGTACCCGGCGCCCGTTTCGTGGGCTGTCGGCGGGCTCCGCCGTGGCACACTCAGGGCTTGGGGCCGGGGTGCGAGTGGCCGACGGCCTCTCGGGTCTGTGGATTTTCCGGCGCCGGTGACTCCTTCGCTGCACGGAGACGCCGGGCCGACTCAGTAGACCTGGCGGCCTCGAACGTGGGAACCACAGCCGGGAGGCGACCCGTCTGCCGGGTGAAGTCGGCGGTCCCGGCGCCAAACGCGATGTCAATCGGTGATTGGCCGGTTACGCTTTGCTTGTGATTGGCTGTCTTGCCCTCCTGATCTGGTTCGCTTCTGTAGCCTGAGTGCGAAATCGACGTGGAGGCAGCGCATGTTGAAGGAAATGGTCGACCCGGCCCATCCTGGGATCTCCTGGACCTGAACGCGCGCCTTTCGGAACCCTAGGGTGGCCGCTTTGCGTGGACTGCCATGGTTTGCCAAGGTTTATCTGATCCTTGTCATCGGAGCCGCCTTCGTGCTGCTCGGATACAGCGTGGCGGCGGACGGTCGTCTGGATCGGCTCGACTGGTCCAACCTCATGGTGCTGGCCCTGCTGTTCCTGGTGTGCGAGTCGGTGCCCACCCTGCTGAACGTCAAGCAGGCGGCGGTGTCGGTCAGCTTCTCCGCAGTGCTCGCCGCGGTGGTGCTGCTCGGCCCCGAGGGGGCGGCGCTGGTCGGCATGACGGCCATGTTCAGCGTGCGGCCAGGCCTGCCGCTGGTGAAGCGGCTGTTCAACAGCGCCCAGTTCGCCATCTGTGGCTACGTCGCGGGCCGGGTCTACGTGGCGCTCGGCGGCAGGGCCGAGGTGCCCACCGTCGCCGGATTCGACGAGATCATCGTGCCGTTCGCGGGCGCGGCGGCCGTCTTCGTGCCCCTCAACTTCGTCCTGATCGCGTTCGTGCTGACGTTCACGGGCCAGGCCGATCAGGTGCCGCTGCGGGGCCTGGCCCAGTTCATGGTCTCCTACTTCGGTTACGCCACCTTCGGCCTGCTGATCGCGGGGCTGTGGGCCACGGTCAGCTCGATCTCCGCGGTGCTCGTGCTGCTCCCGCTCTTCGTGGCTCGCTGGGCCTTCGGTCAATACTTCGCGCAGCAGCGCTCCTACGACGCCACGATCGCCGCGCTCTGCCAGGCGGTGGAGACCAAGGACTACTACACGCGCGGCCACTGCACCCGCGTCTCCCTGGCCGCAGGAATGATCGCCGAGGAGATCGGCATGGGGTCCGAGCGGTTGCGCGCGATCCGCTACGCCGGAATGCTCCACGACGTGGGCAAGCTGGGCGTGCCGACCAAGGTGCTGCAGAAGGACGGCCCGCTCAGCGAGGAGGAGTTCGCGGCCATCCAGCTCCACCCGATGCGCGGGCTGGAGATCGTGCGCGGCATCGACTTTCTGGACGAGGCGTTCGCCGGGATCATGCACCACCACGAGCGGCAGGACGGCAAGGGCTACCCGATGGGGCTGGCGGGGGACGAGATCCCCGAGTTCGCCAGGATCATCGCGGTGGCCGACGCCTTCGACTCGATGACCTCGGACCGTTCCTACCGCAACGCCCGCCCGCGCGAGGTGGCCATGACCGAGTTGCGCAAGGGGGCCGGCACCCAGTTCGACCCGGTGATGGTCGTCGCGTTCATCAGGGCGGTCGACCGTGACGGCTGGGAGCCGCCGCGCACCGTCGTCACACCCCCGGCCGACGTGGCGGAGACCACCACGAAGGACCACGACGACCCGACCATGCCCATTCAGGTGGTGTCCGAGCGATGAACGGCTCCGGGGTCAACCGGGCTTTCCAGACGCTCGACTCGGGCCAGCTTCTGCTGATCTGCGCGGCGGGCCTCCTGGCGGTGGCCGGGGTGGCCCACACGGCCGCGACAGGGTTGCTCGATCCCCAGATCGCCGTCGCCTTCGGCGCGTTGATCGCGGCAGGGGAACTGGCCAGGCTGACCATGCCCGGCAACAGGGAGGTGGCGCCGATCGGCGCGGCGGCCGCGCTCGGTTACACGCTCCTGCTGGACATGGGCGGCGTTCCCACCCGGCACTCGGCGCTTCAGGTCGTCGCGGTGCTCTCGGTCGGCATGGTCGCCGGGGCACTGCCGCATCTCGCGGTGGGCCGCCCGCCCCGCCTGGACGCGATGGCGCGCAGGCTGCTCACCGGTGCCCTGCTCGCGCTGGCCTACCGGCCGCTGGCCGGGCCACTGTTCGACCTGGCCAGAGACGATGAGAGTGGCTGGTGGCCCGCACTCGGCGTGATGGCCCTGTTCATCCTGCTCATGGTGGTGGCCGACGTGCTGCTGGCCGCCATGCTCCGGGCCGAGCAGGTGCGTGCCGCCTTCAAGGTGGCCGTTCACGACGAGCTGTGGATGGCCGCGCCGCTGGGGGCCGCCGTCGCGGCCTCGGGCATCCTGCTCGCGCTCGCCTCACACAGCATGGACATGGCCGCGCTGCTGGTCTTCGCGGCACCGCTACTGGTCACCCAGGTCGCCTTCCGCAAGTATGCCGGGATCAGGGCCACCTACCTGCAGACCGTACGCGCGCTGTCGCGGGTCACCGAGGTCGGTGGCTACGTCGAGCCGGGGCACTCCCGCCGGGTGAGCCGCCTGGCGGTGGCGGTCGGGCGGGAGCTCGGCACGGCCGAGCCCGAGCTGCTGGAACTCGAATACGCCGCGCTCATGCACGACATCGGTCAGCTGTCGCTGCGCGACCCGATTCCCGGTGGTGCCACGGTCCTCACCGATCCCGAGCAGGCACGGCGCATCGCAGAGCTGGGTGCGGAGGTGATCAGGCAGACCGGGGTGCTGGACCGGGTGGCCGAGATCGTCCGTCGTCAGTGTGACACCTGCGCCGAGATGCCGCCCACGGCCAGCCACATCATCAAGGCGGCCAACGCCTACGACGATCTGGTAGGTGGTTCCAGCGACCGTGACCGGGCCGGTGCCGCGCTGGAGCGGCTCCGTCTCGGCGCGGGCAGGGAGTACGATCCGACGGTCGTCGAGGCGATGGCCAGAGTGATCGACAGGCTGGCCCCGATCCATCGGCTTTAGGCTTCCCCTACAGGTACACGCCGATTCCCGGAGGTTTCCGTCCGCTCACCCTTACGGGGTTCCTGCAGATCGCGTGCCGCGATCGGTGGTTTCGGGCGAACGGTTCCGCGCTCTGGAGCGCGCCCGGGAGGCTCTTGAGCTCTTGAGCGTACAGGAGGGTCTTGGAGTGTGCAGGAGGGTCTGGAGTGTGGCAGGAGGGTCTGGAGCGCGCCCGGGAGGCCGTGGCAAGCTTCTGGGGGAGGTCCGAAGAACAAACCTGTCGTTCTGCCTGGAGCCGCTGGAACGGCCGGAGTTCCTCGATGGAAAGTACGGCACAGGGCTGGTATCTCGTATGCGAGCATGATCAGCTCTGTCTGGCACAGTTGGAGAACGTTGAATGATGGGAGTTTCCGGTGGCTGAGATCCGCGCTGAGATGGTGGCGAATGTCTGGAAGATCCTCGTGGCCGAGGGTGACACCGTCGAGGACGGCGACACCCTGCTCATTCTTGAGTCGATGAAGATGGAGATCCCCGTCCTCACTGAGGACAGCGGCGTGATCGCCAAGTTGCAGGTCGCCGAGGGTGACGTCATCCAGGAGGGCGACCTGATCGCCGTCATCGAGTAGTTCCCCCTCCGGGGGTGAGGCGCGCGAGGAAGCGCTCGCGGTCGACGACGACGCGCTCGATCGTTCCGCTCGCGACGAGGGCCTCCCGGTCGCGGGCGGTGAAGCCGAAGACCAGGCGGCGGCCGTCGACCTCGGTGAGTTCGACGGCGACCTCGACGTGTGCGCCTACCGGGCTGGCCGCCAGGTGCTCCAGGGAGACCCGTGTGCCCACGGAGGTCTGGCCGGGGGCCAGAGCTCCCGCGACCGCCTGGAGGGTCGCCTGTTCCGCGAGGGCCAGCACGCGAGGGGTGGCCAGCACGGGGACGTCCCCGCTGCCGACCTTCGCCGCGGTGTCCTCTCTCTCCACCATGATGAGAAGCCGTGCCTGCAGACCGGGAGCGAGCGTCATGCGCGCCAGCATAGGGTCTGGTCTTGTGACCCCGTACTGTGACCACTGTGGCCGCCCGGAGGGCGAGGCCGACCACGCCGGGTGCCGGGCCGCTCGCGTGATGGAGCCGCCCCGTTACTGTGCCCGCTGCCGCCGCCGGATGGTGGTGCAGGTGACCCCCGGTGGCTGGTCCGCGCGCTGTGCCGAGCACGGTGTGACGAGCGGCTGACGGTGAGTACGGTGCGCCGGGCTTTTCCCTCGAATGTGGTTCGGTGGATATGAGCTGCTTTCGCCCCGGCTTACGCCTTATCTGCGTAGTCTTGTAGGGTTTACACGCTTTGCTGATGTGTCGCGGGTTGCCGTCGTGACATCCGGGTTGGCTGTTTCGAGCCTGCCTCCCGGGTCGCCCCGGACGCAGAGGCCTGCAAGGTGTATAAGTACGCCAAAAGTGCCGGATTTTGTGCGATGCTACGGCACGCGTCTTTTTTGCGAGCTATACGGCATGCAGGGTTTCGTTACAGCGCCGTGATGGTGCCGCGATGCGAATCCGCTTTGTTGGAGAGCTCTGGGGTAGGAGTGGAGAGGGTTACGGGGGAGTCATGGTGGCCCAAGGCACGACGCTGGCGGGGCGGTATCGCCTAAACACCCGCATCGGCGCCGGTGGTATGGGCGAGGTGTGGAAGGGCGAGGACATGGTCCTGGCCCGCACCGTCGCCGTCAAGGTGCTGCTCCCGGGCCGTACCGACGATCCGGGCTTCCTGGTTCGCTTCCAGGGCGAGGCCAGGGCGATGGCGACGATCAACCATCCCGGGGTCGTCGACGTGTACGACTACGGGGTTCACGAGGTACCCGGCGCGGGGGCTACGGCGTACCTGGTGATGAAGTTCGTCGACGGCGAGCCGCTCGACCGCCTGCTCGGGCGGCTGCGACGCATCGCCCCCGGGGCCGCGATGGACCTCATCTCCCAGGCGGCCTCGGCGCTGCAGGCGGTCCACGACCAGGGCATCGTCCATCGGGACATCAAGCCGGGCAACCTGCTGGTGCGGTCGGACGGCACCCTGGTGCTCACCGACTTCGGCATCGCCAGATCCGACACCGCCAGCCGGCTGACGGACGCGGGCATGGTGCTCGGCACCGCCGCCTACTGCGCGCCGGAGCAGGCGGAGGGCGCACCCGTCACGCCCGCCGTGGACATCTACGCGCTGGGCGTGGTGGCGTACGAGTGTCTGGCCGGGCAGCGCCCGTTCGACGGTGACACGCCGGTCACCATCGCGCTCAAGCACATCCGCGAGGCGCCGCCGCCGCTGCCGCCGGACGTCCCGCCCGCGGTCCGGGCGCTTGTGGAGCGCTCCCTCGCCAAGGATCCGGCCCGGCGCTTCCCCAGTGCCGCCGCCATGAGCGCCGCCGCCAGGCAGGCGGCCTTCGGCTCGGAGGATGCCACCGCGCTGTCGCCGCAGGCAGGGAACGTCCCGGAGACCGGATGGCAGGTGCAGGCACCCCAGCAGGGGCCGCAGGGACAGACCGGTTGGCAGGGCCAGGGGCCGGCCATGCCGCAGACGGGCGGCTGGCAGGACGCGGTGCAGCACCCCACCACGTCGGCGCACGGGGTGGGGCCGGTCACCGAGACGGTCTCGCAGCACCGCGGTCGCCGCGCCGCGCCGAAGCAGAGGCGCAAGGGAGGGGTGATCGCGGCGTCGGTGGCGGCGGGCGCGATATGCGTCGGCCTCGTCACGGTGGCGATCAACGGGCTGGCGGCCTCAGGCTCGGTCCCTGACCCCGACCTCATGGGGGGGCAAACGGTGCCCACCGTCAGCACGTCGCCGACGCCGCAGAAGCAGGGGAACCGCAAGTCGCGGACCCCCACTCCTACGGTGACCCGCCTGACCCCGGACGAGCGGCCCACGCCGACGGAAACCCAGGGCGACAGGCCGTCGTCCCCCACCCCGACGGCCACGAAGTCGCGGACCCCCACCCCGACTCCCACCCCGACTCCCACTCCCACCCCCACTTCGCTGCCGAAGAAGAGCGTTCCGGCCACCGTCGGGATGACGCCGGGGGCCGCGAGCGCGACGCTCAAGCAGGCGGGCTTCAAGGTGAAGCTCTCCTACAGTGCCGACGTCGACCACTCCCGGTGCGTCGGGGTGGTCGAGTCACGCCCCGGCGCGGGCACGATGTGGGATCCGGCCAAGCCGGTGGAGATCATCGCCGTCAACGTCGACTGCCCGCCCACGCCGACCCCCACGCCGACCCCCAAACCCTAGGCTCGCGAGGTAGCCGCCCCGGTCCCGCACGCGGGACCGGGGCGCGGGGCGTCTCTAGATGCCCGTGGTCTGGCGGGGGTAGGCCACCGAGGGGTCGGTGGCGATGTTGACCATGTAGGGCACACCGGAGTCGAACGCGCGGCGCAGGGCCGGGCCGATCTGCGAGGGGTCGGTGACGAGCTCGCCGCCGCCGCCGAGGGCGGTCACCACCTGGTCGTAGCGGCACTGCGGCTGGAGGTCCGCGGCCACGTCATAGCCGTAGAGCATCTGCATGGGGTGCTTCTCCAGACCCCACATGCCGTTGTTGCCGCAGATCATCACGACCGGCAGGCGGTGCCGCACGAGCGTGTCGACGTCCATCAGCGAGAAGCCGGCCGCGCCGTCGCCGAGCAGCAGCACCACCTGCGAGGAGGGGCGGGCCACCCGGGCGGCGATGGCGTAACCCAGGCCCGTGCCCAGGCAGCCGTACGGACCCGGGTCGAGCCAGTTTCCCGGCTGCCTCGGCTCGACGTACTTGCCCGCGTACGAGACGAAGTCGCCGCCGTCACCGATCACCACGGCGTCGTCGGCGAGGACCTTGCCCAGCTCGCCGTAGATCCGCATCGGGTGGATCGGGTCGGCCGCGGACTCCAGCAGGGCGGTGTCGGCGGCGACGGCGGCCGAGGCCGCCTCGGAGAGCCGGGTCACCCAGGGTGCGTAGGCCTTGGGAGACACGCCCGCTTCGGCACAGGCCATGCCGAGCCCCCAGAAGAGCAGCGAGAGGTCACCGGCGGCGGCGCCGACGGGGTCCATGTGCGTGGTCAGCTGCGACGGCGTGTCGGCCAGGTGCACGACCTTGGCGAGCGGGGTGCCGTCCTTGCCACCGAACCAGCCGTAGCCGAGGCGGAAGTCGATCGGGGTGCCGGCCACGATCACCAGGTCGGCCTGGGAGAACGCCATTCCCCTGGCCCGGGTGACCAGCAGTTCGTGGCCGGTGGGCAGGACGCCGCGGCCCTGGCCGTTGGGGATGACCGGCAGGCGGTACTCCTCGGCGAAGCTCCTGGCGACCTCCTCGGCGCGGTCCATCCACACGTCGGAGCCGAGCACCAGCACCGGGCGCCGGGCCTCGGCGATCAGACGGGCGATCGCGGCCAGCGCGTCGGGGTCGGGCTCCAGTGGCGACGGGGTCAGCGTCTCGGGGGCCCCTTCGAGCGGGGGTGCGGCCGAGAAGAGGTGGTCCATGTGGAAGTCGAGGAACACGGGGCCGCGGTGCGGGGCGAGGGCGGTACGGAAGGCCATCTCCACGTCCTGCGCGACGGAGTCGGGGCCCGAGCCGGTGAAGGCCAGCTTGGTGATCGGCGCGAACAGCGGTGGGTGGTCGATCTCCTGCAGCGCGCCCGACCCCCACCGAGACTGCGGGGCCCGGCCTCCCATGACCACGACGGGGGACCCGTTGAAGTGCGCGGTGGCCACCCCGCTGACGCCGTTGGTGATGCCGGGCCCCGCGGTGAGCACGGCCAGTCCGGGTTTGCGGGTAAGCCGCGCGGTCGCCTCGGCGGCGAAGACGGCACTTTGCTCGTGGCGGACGTCGAGGATGGACATCCCCTCGTGGACAGCCCCGTCGTAGAGCGGGAAGACATGCCCACCCGACAGGGTGAACATGGTCTCGATGCCGTATGCCTTGGAGACGGCGACCGCGATGTCACCTGCGTGCTTCGGAGACTCCATATCGCGCAACCTACCAGTCAGTCACTTAGCCGAACACGGATTGTTCTCCCTGCCCGGATCCCCTCGCCTGATGCGGGTGGCACATACGGCATCTGGCGGGAAACAGGCGACCGGCTTCGTCGGCGGGAGGCTCAGAGAGTGTCGGAGAGCGCCTTGATGGGCATCTTCAGGTCCGCCAGCAGGCCGAGGTCGGCCTCGGCCGTGCGGCCCAGGGTGGTCAGGTAGTTCCCCACGATGATCGCGTTGATGCCGCCGAGCATGCCGTCGCGGGTGCCCAGGTCGCCCAGAGTCAGCTCGCGGCCGCCCGCGTAACGCAGGATCGTGCGGGGTAGCGCGAGCCTGAAGGTGGCGATCGTCCGGAGTGCCTCGGCCCCCTCCAGCAGCGGGAAGGACTCGAAGGGCGTGCCGGGGCGCGGGTTGAGGAAGTTCAGCGGAACCTCGTCGGGTGCCAGCTCGCCGAGTTGCCCGGCGAACTCGGCCCGCTGCTCTCGCGTCTCGCCCATGCCCACGATGCCGCCGCAGCACAGTTCCATACCGGCCTCGCGCACCATCAGGCAGGTGTCCCAGCGCTCCTCCCAGGTGTGGGTGGTGACGACCTTCCCGAAGTGCGACCTCGCGGTCTCCAGGTTGTGGTTGTAGCGGTGCACGCCCATCTCGGCCAGCTCGTCGACCTGCGCCTGGGTGAGCATGCCCAGCGAGCACGCGACGTTGATGTCGACCGCCTCACGGATCGCCTTCACGCCCTGGCGGACCTGGTCCATCAGGCGCTGGTCGGGTCCTCTCACGGCGGCCACGATGCAGAACTCGGTGGCCCCGGTCGCGGCGGTCTCCCTGGCGGCCTCGACCAGTGAGGGGATGTCCAGCCAGACGGCGCGGACCGGTGAGGAGAACTGCCCCGATTGTGAGCAGAAGTGGCAGTCCTCGGGGCAGCCGCCGGTCTTGAGGGAGACGATCCCCTCGACCTCCACCTCGGGACCGCACCACTTCATCCGCACCTCGTGGGCCAGGGCCAGCAGCTCGGCCAGGCGGTCATCCGGCAGCTCCAGGCAGCGCAGGGCCTGTGCGGCGTCGAGACCGCGGCCCTCCTGCAGGACCTGCGTCCGGGCGATTTCAAGGATGTCGCTCATCAAATACCTCCGGTGTTGGAGATCCCGGGTGCCGACTCCGGGAAGATGGGGGATTCCCGGCTTCCACCGGGGGAGGGCGTCGAACGGTTCTGATCCGCGGCCGTGGCTACGGGGAAAGCCTAAGGGTGGTGCGGAAGGCGGCGGGGTCGAAGCCACCGCCCAGAGGCGGCCCCAGCCCCAGGTGGGCGGCGCGGGCGAAGGAGCCCCGCTCCAGCCGCCCGGCTCCCTCGGGCATGGCGCCCGCCAGTGGCCGGGCGGCCAGCATCTCCAGGTCCGCGACGTTGCTCCGCTCGGCGGGGCCGGGCTCGGCCGGCCAGGAGCCGATCACCACCCCGGCCGGCTCCAGCCCTCGGTGGGCCATCGCCTCCAGCGTCAGCGCGGTGTGGTTGAGCGTACCCAGCCCGGCTCTGGTCACCAGGAGCACCGGCGCCGAGAGCGTCCTGGCCAGATCGGCCAGGGTCGCCCCCTCCTCGTCGAAGCGGACGAGCAGCCCGCCCGCCCCCTCGACGATCACCAGCCGGTGCGAGCCGGCCAGCTCCCTGATCCGGTCCGCCACCAGCGAGAGGGAGACCGGCGGCAGGCCGGCCAGGCGCGCCGCCGCAGCGGGGGACAGCGCGGCGGGATACCTGGCCACCTCGAAGGTCGTCCGCACCCCGGACAGCCGGATGACGTCTTCCATGTCACCGGGCTCGGCACCGGAGACCCCGGTCTGCGCGGGCTTCACCACGGCCACGGAGGAGCCCCGCTCCCTGGCGAGCGAGGCCACCGCCGCGGTGACGACGGTCTTTCCCACCCCGGTGTCGGTCCCGGTGACCACGAGAATGCTCACCCGTCCCACCTTAGGTGGGTCAGGGGCGGCGCAGGCGGGTGACGAACTTGTAGCGGTCGCCCCGGTACAGGGACTGGGCCCACTCGACCGGGTTACCGTCCGCGTCGAAGGCGTGCCTGGTGAGCAGGAGCAGCGGCAGGCCCGCGTCGACGCCGAGCACCTGCGCGTCGTACGGGGTGGCCAGCACGGTCTCGATGATCTCCTCGGCGTCGGTCAGCCGCACGTTGTACGCGTTGTACAGCGTCTCGTACAGCGAGGAGTGCACCTCCAGCTCCCGCCGCAGGCGGGGGAAGCGCCGGGCCGACAGGTGGGTGGTGTCGATCGACATCGGCTCTCCGCTGGCCAGGCGCAGCCGGTGGATGCGCAGCACGCGGCCGCCGGCGTTGATGGCCAGGCGGCGGGCCAGCGGCTCATCGGCGGTGACGTAGCTGATGTCAAGGATCTTGGTGTCGGGTTCGAGGCCGACGGTCCGCAGGTCCCCGGTGTAGGAGGTCAGCTGGAGGACCTGGGCGACCTTGGGCTGTGCGACGAACGTCCCCTTGCCCTGGATGCGCACCAGGCGGCCCTCGACCACGAGCTCGGACAGGGCCTGGCGCACCGTGGTGCGCGACGTCTCGAAACGGACCGCGAGGGCTCGCTCGGGGGGCAGAGCGCTGCCCGCGGGCAGGCTCTTGGTGAGGGTGAGCAGGCTGCGCTTGACGTCGTAATATTTCGGGATTCTTGGGGAGTCGTCGCTCACATGGTCACCTTCATCTCGGCCACGGCGGTGAGTGCACCCCTGATCACCGCTAGATCGTCGGAACTCAGATTGGCCCGTGCCGTCAACCGCAGGCAAGAGCGGCCGACCGGTACCGAGGGCGGCCGGAAGCATCCGACGCGCACCCCGTGTTCCACACAGATGAGGGCGGCCCGAAGTGCGATCTCGGGTGGGCCGAGCACGACGGGGACGACCGCACCCGCTGGATCGCCGCTCTCCAGGCCGAGATCGCGGGCCACAGCGGCCAGCTCCCTCGCCATGGTTCGCACGCGTCCGGGCAGTTCGGGCTGATGGTGAAGGATATCGACAGCGGCGAGTGCCGCGGCCACGCTGCCGGGCGCCAGTCCGGTGTCGAAGATGAACGACCGGCCCGTGTCCACAAGGGTTTGGATCACCTCGGGCGCGCCCAGTACGGCTCCCCCCTGGGACCCCAGGGACTTGGACAATGTGATCGTTCTCACAATGTTCGGCTCGGCCGCCAGCCCCGCGGCGTGCACGGCGCCCTGTCCGCGGGGCCCGACGACCCCGATCGAGTGGGCCTCGTCGACGACCAGCAGCGCACCCTGCCGTACCGTCGCCGCGTGCAGCTCCGCGAGCGGGGCCAGATCGCCGTCCACGGAGAAGACCGCGTCCGTGACCACGATCGCGTGCGCCTCGTCCCGGTCGGCCAGTGCCTTCTCCACGGCCGTGACGTCCTTGTGCGGGGTGACCACGACCCGCGAGCGCGACAGCCGGCAGGCGTCCACTATCGACGCGTGGTTGCCCGTCTCGGAGACCACCAGGGCATCCCTGCCCAGGGCCGCGACGGCGGCCAGGTTGGCCAGGTAGCCGGAGGAGAACACCAGGGCGCCCTCCGCGCCGGTGAAGGCGCACAGGCGCGCCTCCAGGCGCGCGTGCAGGGCAGTGGAGCCGGTGACCAGGCGGGAACCCGTGGAGCCCGTGCCCCAGATGCGTGTCGCCGCCACGGCCGCCTCGGCCAGCCGCTCGTCCCTGGCCAGGCCGAGGTAGTCGTTGGAGGCCAGATCGATGAGGCCGTCGTCGTCCGGCGTGCGGGCGCGCAGGGTCCGCCGCAGCCCCGCGGCCTCCCTCGTGGCCGCTGCCGCACGGAACCGGATCAGCGGATCAGGAATCTGCTCCATAAGCGGCATCTTTTCAGCAGGACTCACCCGATTCGCGTTCGGGCCTGGAAAGAACGCATGATGCACGGGTGCCGACTCTAAGCGACCTGGCGGTCCGTCACACCGCGCTAGACGATGCGGACCTTGAGTGGATGCACTCGCTGGTCTCCGACTGGCAGCTCATCGCGGACCTGTCCTTTGCCGACCTGATCCTGTGGATCCCGCTGAAGGACGGCTCCGGCTGGATCGCGATCGCGCAGATGCGGCCCACCACGGGGCCGACCGTCTATCACGACGACATCGTGGGCATGACGGCGGCGAGGGGGGAACGGCCGCTTCTGGAGATCGCCTGGAACGAGCGACGTATCTGCCGTGAGGGCGATCCGGACTGGTCGAGCGGGGTGCCGGTCCGTGAGGAGACCATTCCCGTACGGCGGGCCGACCACTTCCTGGGCATCATTCAGCGCTCGACGAACCTGTCCTCCGCGCGGACTCCCTCCAGGCTGGAGCTGACGTACCTGCAGAGCGCCTCGGACCTGGCCCAGATGGTGGCCGAGGGCCGCTTCCCGTTCTCCGGCGCCGAGCCGATCCTGGTCCGCTCGCCGCGGGTGGGCGACGGGCTGCTCCGGCTTGACCGGGCGGGCCGGGTCACGTACGCCTCACCGAACGCGCTGTCCGCCTACCGGCGGCTGGGTCTCACCGCCGACCTGGTCGGCGCGGAGCTGGGCCGTACGACCGCCACGCTCTGTTACTCCGACGAGCCCATCAACGAGAACCTGATGATCGTCGCGAGCGGGCGAGAGCCCAGGGAGACGGAGGTGGAGTCGGGCGGCACCGTCGTGCAACTGCGGGCGATCCCGCTGATCGTCGGTGGCGGGAGGATCGGCGCGCTGGTGCTCATCAGGGATGTGACCGAGCTGCGCCGCCGCGAGCGAGAGCTGATGACCAAGGACGCCACCATCCGGGAGATCCACCATCGGGTGAAGAACAACCTGCAGACGGTGGCCGCGCTGCTTCGGCTCCAGGCCAGACGGCTGCAACTGCCGGAGGGCAGGGAGGCGCTGGAGGAGGCGGTGCGCAGGGTCGGGTCGATCGCGATCGTGCACGAGACGCTCTCTCATACGCCCGAGGAACAGGTCGACTTCGACGACATCGCCGATAGGGTGATCGCGATGACGGGAGAGGTCGCTGCCCCGGAGACGCAGGTCGTGCCGCGCCGAATCGGGACCTTCGGGGTGCTACGCTCGGAGATCGCGACGCCGCTGGCAATGGTCCTCACGGAGTTGCTGCAGAACGCGGTCCAGCACGGGCTGGCGCAGCGTCAGGGTAAGCTCCAGGTGATCGTGTCACGGGGGGCCGAGCGGCTGGACGTGATCGTGTCCGACAACGGCAGCGGGCTGCCAGAGGACTTCGACCTCGACCAGACCACCAGTCTGGGCCTGCAGATCGTGCGGACACTGGTGGTGAGCGAGCTGTCCGGGCGGCTGGCCATCGAACCGCGCCAGGGTGGTGGCACCGAGGTAAGCCTGAGCATTCCTCTCCCCGCGGCCTAAGCGACGGGGCAGAGGAAACGCATCACATCAAGACCTTCACTCAGGCCGCGCTGGGGACTGGACTGAGGAGAGCGGGGCGGGAGGAACGAGCGACCCCGCTCGGCGAGCGGAAGGGATTGGGGCTGAGCGGTCTCACCGCGACGCGTGGCGTCGCAGTCGACGCAGCTCAGGCGTTCGTGCGGGCGCGAGCTCGGGCCGTACGGCGCTTGAAGGCGCGTCGCTCGTCCTCGCTCAGGCCGCCCCAGACACCGGCGTCCTGCCCGGACTCCAGCGCCCACTTCAGGCATGCTTCACTGATGGTGCACGTACGACAGACCTGCTTCGCTTCTTCGATCTGCATCAGGGCGGGGCCGGTGTTGCCGATCGGGAAGAACAGCTCGGGGTCCACGTCACGGCAGGCAGCTCGGTGGCGCCAGTCCATGCGTCCACTCCTTAGTAAAGAGGAGCCCTTACGTGCTCCAGCGGTTCACTTTGTGAAGAGTTTCACTAATCAGCGCGAACGATTCCCCGATCCGTGGTTCGGGTCGGGGCATGTCCGCTTGATCGCCGATGGCCTGGGAGCGGGGTGCCGCTCAAAGGTCCTACGTTCCGACGTCAATCTCGAGATTGTCAGCCACGCTCAGTACACGCAAGAGGTTTGGGAGAACGTTTTGCCTGAAATGGATGTCGGATGCGTCACATGATGACGGCACGTAACGGGCTAGACCACTACTCGTAACGCATTGGGGATAGAATGGAATGTTATTCGCTCAACCTCCCCCAGGTAGTCCCCGTCCAGCTGAAACGCCACGGGCCGCCTGGCACTCAGCGTGAACTCTTTCTCGTCGTGGAGCTGCACCAGGTGACGACCGGTGGGAAGAGTGTCGCGGGCACCGATGATCTGGGGTATCAGCTGGAGCATGGCCGGCAGGCCCAGGCGCTGTAGACCCAGCAGGTCAAGGCCGGTCTCGAAGCTCGCCCACGGGGTCGGTGAGACCGGCCGCGGGCCGATGTACGTCCAGGGTGAGGTGTTGGAGACGACGGCTATGTAGATGCCGCCGGTCGGCGGCACCTCCGGGCCCTCGACGGTCATCGAGGGGTGACGCTTGTCCGTCGACAGGTAGTGGTGTAACGCGGTGTTCACGTAGCGCGCGGGCGTGGCCTTGCGACCGGTGCCCCGTATCCCCTCGACCGCCCTGATCACCTCGGCGTCGTACCCCAGGCCACTACAGAACGTGAAATATCTACTCTGGTCATCCCAGATCGCCTGGCCGAGGCCAACGATCCGCTGCCGGCCGTCACGGATCGCCTCCAGGATCGCCCCCACCGACTCGACCGGGCTGCTCGGCAGGCCAAGAGCCCTGACGAAGACGTTGGCACTGCCACCGGGGATGGCCAGCAGCGCCGGCCGATCGACCGCGCTGCCCTCGTCGCCGCCCTTTCCGTCCACCGGATCGAGCAGCCCGTTCACCGCCTCGTTGATGGTGCCGTCACCGCCGAGCACGGCCAGCACGTCGTAACCGGAGGCGTGGGCCTTGCGGGAGAGCTGCGTCGCGTGCCCCCGGTAGCGGGTCTCCTCGACGGTCAGGTTCATCGTCGCGCTCAGCGCCCTGATGAGCACGTCCCTGGTCCGCTGGTTGGTCGTCGTCGCCTTCGGATTCACCAGGAGCATCGCGCGCATAATCTCAGCGTATCCGCCGGAATCCAGGATTCCGCCGAAACCTGACCTTCCGCCGAAACCTGAGCCGAGGTGGCGAAGAACGGTGCGGCACCACCCGGCGATAGGGTTGGCCCCGTGTCGAACCGTCCGATGACTCTCACCGTCGCCGCCGCCGTCATGGCGGTGGAAGGCGCCACCGCTCTGCTCCTCGGCGGTTACGTCGGCGTGGAGACGGTGATCGGCCGGCCGTCCGACCTGATGACCTCGATCGCCGTCGCGGTGTTCGGGATCATCATCGGCGCGGCTCTGCTCTGGGTCGGCTGGGGCATGATCCAGGCCGAGCGATGGGCCCGGAGCCCGGGCGTGCTGACGCAGATCTTCGCCATCCCGGTCTCGGTCACGCTGATCCAGTCCGACCAGCTGGTGATCGGCATATCGCTGATCACCCTGGTAGTGATCGGACTGGTCACGCTCCTGTCTCCGCCGACGACGCACGCCCTCTACGGGGACCAGGAATAGCCCCTTGTCGCCTACCGCGGTCGGTCAGACGGTGCCTCGTCCGCGTTGCCGCCGGTCACCGCAGTACACCGGCTCCCTCCTCAGCCTCGCGAGGCACCGTCTGACCGATCCTCGCCAGGATCCGTCGGCTGGGGCCTAGTCGTCCACGGTCAGGCCCTCGCGGAGCTGGGCCAGGGTCCTGGCGAGCAGCCGGGACACGTGCATCTGCGAGATGCCGAGCTCGGTGGCGATCTGAGACTGTGTCATGTTGCCGAAGAAACGCAGCAGCAGGATCCGCTTCTCACGCGGCGGCAGTCGCTCCAGCAGGGGCTTGAGCGACTCGCGGTATTCGACACCCTCCAGGGAGTCGTCCACGATGCCGAGGGAGTCGGCCACCGCCGGCGCATCGTCGTCGCCGGAGTCGGGCGCGTCGAGGGAGACCGTGGAGTAGGCGTTGGCCGACTCCAGCCCTTCGAGCACCTCCTCCTCGGTCATCTTCAGGAACGTGGCCAGCTCGGCCACGGTCGGCGCGCGCCCCTCCCGCTGGGAGAGCTCGCTGATCGCCTTGGTGAGCGAGAGCTTCAGCTCCTGAAGCCGGCGCGGCACGCGGACCGCCCAGCCCTTGTCGCGGAAGTGGCGTTTGATCTCACCGACGATCGTCGGAGTGGCGTAGGTGGAGAACTCCACACCTCGGCCGAGATCGAATCGGTCGATTGACTTGATCAGCCCGATGGTCGCGACCTGTGTGAGGTCGTCCAGCCACTCGCCCCGGTTACGGAACCGTCGGGCGAGATATTCGACGAGGGGCAGGTGGAGCTCGACGAGCTCGTCACGGATGCGCTGGCGCCGGGGGTCGTCGGAGTTCAACTCCACCAGCTCCGCGAAGAGCAGGCGCGCACGCACCCGGTCGGGCACCGCGTGGTCGCTGGCGGCCATGGCACGAGTCCTTTCCGTCACGCCGGCCTCGCCGCGCCTCGGCGCTTGCGGAGGACGATCGCCATACGGTCGGGGGAGTCGGTTACGGCATCCACATCATCAGCCAGGGCGGTGAGCACCATCCACGCGAAATCGTCGCGCTTCGGGGGGGTGCTTCCCACCGTGCTGACCTCGACCCGCACCTTCATCAACTGCCCGGTGAGCTCGAACTCGGCGGTCAGATCGGTGCCGGGGACGGCCTGGGTCAGCAGCATCGCACACGCCTCGTCGACCGCGATCCGTAGATCCTCGATCTCGTCCAGCGTGAAGTCCAGCCGTACGGCAAGTGCGGCTGTCGCCGTACGCAGCACGGACAGATAAGCACTCGTTGCCGGCAGCCGGACGCTCACCACGTCACGGATCCCGCCCATGCCGACCGCGGGCGCCTCGGTGTGTTCGGTCACGTTCCTCCTCGCAGAGTCGCTGACTGCAACCTACAGCCCTGAGACGGTGGTTGGCCCATTTGGACTCGCGATCGGGGCGATTTGACTGTATTGATTGCGAAGCTAGCGCGTGTCGTTCCTATGGCGACGCTGCGCGTCGCGGTTCGGCCGCTCAGACCCGGCTCCCTCCCTCGTCGAGGGAGGTCGCTCGTTCCTCGCGACCTCCCTCTCCTCAGTCCAGTCGCCGACGCGTCCTCACGGGTTGATTGTGAGGATTTTAGGCGGCCTTGGTCTCCCAGAAAATCTTGGAGATCTCGTCGATCTTGCCGAGGAGCTCGTCGGCCTTGGCGACGTCGACGGTGCCCTTACCGCCGGCCGCGCCCGCGAGCTTGGTGGCCTCCCAGAACAGCTGGTGCAGCTGCGGGTAGGTCTCCAGGTGCGGGGGCTTGAAGTAGTCGGTCCACAGCACCCACAGGTGGTGCTTGACCAGTTCGGCCCGCTCCTCCTTGATGGTGAGCGCACGGGAGCGGAACACCGGGTCCTCGTTTCCGGCGTACTTCTCCATGATGGCCTTGACGGACTCGGCCTCGATGCGGGCCTGTGCCGGGTCGTACACGCCGCAGGGCAGGTCGCAGTGCGCCGACGCGATGTGCTTGGGGCGCATAAGTCGTGCGAGCATCGGAAATCCTTCCTTGATGCCATGTTCAGAATGGTCCGGTTAACGACCTTACTCGTCTCAGAATGTCCGTGCGGTAGGGGGTTGCGCTCGATGAGAGTACGTGTCGCGGGGGACTCGATGCTGCCCGCGCTGCGGTCCGGCGACTGGCTCTGGGTACGGCGCGGAGCGGTGGTGAGGCCCGGCGACCTGGTCGTCGCCCGGCTGCCGTCCGACCCCGCCGTGCTCATCGTCAAACGCGCGGTCTGGGAGGCGGACGGCGGCTGGTGGCTGGAGAGCGACAACCAGCGCGCTCCCGGCAGGCGCGACAGCTGGGACTTCGGCGCGCTGCCTCCGTCGTCGATCGTCGGCCGGGTGGTGCTGCGTTACTGGCCGACCTTCTGGCGGGCCCGGTAGGCGGCGACGTTGGCACGGCTGGCGCACCGCTCCGAGCAGTACCGGCGCGACCGGTTGGAGGAGGTGTCGAGGTAGGCCCTGCGGCAGGGCGGCGCCTGGCAGAGGCCGAGCCGGTCGACGCCGAGATCGGTGATCATGGTGGCGAGTCCCATCACCGCTCCCACGGCGTACTGGTCGGCCATCCGGCCGCCCTCGGTGAGGTGCAGATGCCAGCGCTCGCCGTCGTGCCCGGAGATCTGTGGCTGGACCGGGTGGTGGATCAGCAGCGAGTTGAGCCGGTCGACCACCGCCTCCTCGTCGCCCGCCTCGGCGGTCTCGAACACGACCATCAGCTCTTCGCGCAGGTCGCGCAGGGCTTCCAGGTCGCTCCTGGTGATGCGGCAGCCGGGCCGGTAGCGACCGCCCTCTTCCAGGAGCGTGCGCAGCCCTTCGAGACCGGTCAGCCGGTCGGGGCTGTTGATCAGTAGCACGGCCAGCTCAGCGTAGGAGGTCAGGTCCATCTGGGGATCCGTCAATGTAAGAGGTGGCATGGACTTCGAGTATTACACGGCGTGGCGAGGTTAACACCGGGACGACAAAAGTATGGGTACCTACCCGTGGCGCCAGTCTCAACATGTGGCACAATCGAGCAACGGGTGACCCCCGTACCCTCCAGACGACCGTACTCAGTGAGCAGGCCCCGAGCGGCTACAGAAGCCGGGGACAGGCTATCTACGGTTGTCTCAAGGAACTATCCGTCTGACTGACTGAAATACAGGGGTCGCTGTGGCCACCATGCCATCTTCCATCTCTCTCGAAGCACTCGAAGCCCTGGATCTGGATCCGGCCTTCGCCCTGCACCGTGGGGGCAAGCTGGAGGTTCGCTCCACAGTTCCGGTCCGCAACGCCGACGACCTGGCGCTCGCCTACACACCGGGTGTGGCCAGGATCTGCAGTGCGATCGCCGAGGAGCCCGAACTCGCCAAGGACTACACCTGGATCTCCAACGTGGTCGCCGTCGTCTCCGACGGCACCGCGGTGCTCGGTCTCGGAGATATCGGGCCTGCCGCCGCCATGCCGGTCATGGAGGGCAAGGCCCTGCTGTTCAAGCAGTTCGCGAATGTCGACGCGGTGCCCATCTGCCTCGACTGCACCGACGTGGACGAACTGGTCGAGACGGTCGTCCGGCTCGCCCCCTCCTTCGGGGGGATCAACCTCGAGGACATCAGTGCTCCCCGCTGTTTCGAGGTCGAGGCGCGTCTCCGTGAGATCCTCGACATCCCCGTCTTCCACGACGACCAGCACGGCACCGCGATCGTCGTGCTGGCCGCGCTGAAGAACGCTGCGCGGCTGACCGGCCGCTCGCTGGGCGATCTGCGGGCCGTGGTCGCCGGTGCCGGTGCCTCCGGGATCGCCGTCAGCCGGATCCTGCTCAACGCGGGCATCGGTGACATCGCGGTGGCCGACTCCAAGGGCATCATCCACGAGGGCCGCGACGGGCTCAACCCGGTGAAGGAGGCCCTGGCGCGCGACAGCAACAAGGCCGGCCTGCACGGTTCCACCGAGCAGGCGCTGGCCGGGGCCGACGTGTTCATCGGGCTGTCGGGCTCGACGGTCTCGGAGGGGGCCATCGCGTCGATGGCCTCAGGCTCGATCGTCTTCGCGCTGTCCAACCCGACGCCCGAGGTGCGGCCGGAGGTCGCGCGCAAGTACGCGCAGGTGGTCGCGACCGGTCGTTCCGACTTCCCCAACCAGATCAACAACGTGCTGGCCTTCCCCGGTGTCTTCCGAGGGGCGCTCGACGTCCGCGCCACCACGATCACCGAGAACATGAAGGTCGCCGCCGCCGAGGCGCTGGCCGGGGTGGTCGGGGACGACGATCTGTCGGCCGACTACGTGATCCCCAGCCCGTTCGACGAGCGTGTCGCCCCGGCGGTCATCGCCGCCGTCTCCGAGCAGGCTCGTGCCGACGGGGTCGCCCGCCTCTAGGCCGCACCCGCCACGATCATTCAGGTGCGGCGGCAGGCGAACTTTGCCACCCGGAAACCTGAGCACGACCACAACATGAGCACGACCACGCTCACCAGGCATCCAACCGTGAACGCCCCTCGCCCGACCGGCGGGGGGCGTTCACGGTTTCCGGGAACCCTGACATCCGTCGCGCGTCGTGTCGTGGGAAGAGCCCTTCGAAGGCCAGGGCGGCGTTGGACGAACGGGGTGGGTAGCCCTCCTGCCCTCGGCGCGGAAAGCCTTCACCGGTGAGAATCCGGTGGGAATGGCCGAAGGGGCCCGGCTGGTGCCGGACCCCTTCGGGTGAAGCTGGTGGAGCAGGTGAGCCTGGAGGTTTGGACGCTCAGGCTCGGGTGATCGTCGGTGAGCTACTACTTCTTGACGATCGAGCCGGACCACACGTTCGCGGCCTTGGTGTAGATGGCAGCGGTCTCACCGTCGAAGTACGGCGAGGTGATGAGGTCGTAGCGGCCGTTCTCGTCCTGGTCACCGAAGAGGCTGGTGACGCCGTTGACGTAGCCCAGACGCTTGGCGTTGCTGTACTTGGCGAGCCAGGGGCCACCGTCGGCGCCGGGGGTGAAGGAGCTCTTCAGACCGACGTGCTCTTCGGTCTTGGTCGCGGCCTGCACGTACTTCTGGGCGTTGGTCTTGCCGTAGGTCCACTTCGGCGTGACACCGGTGTAGGCCTTGTTGCCGTCGGGGTGCGCGTCGGCCGGGTAGCCGAACACGAACACCGTCTGCTGCGGCTTCTGGTTCCAGGTGAAGCCCTGGCCGCCGACGTTGTCACCCAGGCGACCGACGTCCTTGATGAAGCCGTCCACCACGTAGAAGACCGTCTTGAAGTACCCCTTGACGGAGGTCTCCTTGACGAAGTACTTCACGAAGTAGTGGGTGATGGTGTAGTTGCCCTTGTCGAGCTTGCGGTAGCCCGGGCCGGTGTAGGCGTCGTACTGCGCCTTGGTGACGTGCTCGACGGTGGTCTTCCAGGGAGCCTTGGCGCCGTTGAGCTTGCCGGTGGGGGCCTTGTCGTAGGCCTCCTTGGAAACCTCCTGGAACACCTTCACCGCGCCGGGGTAGTCCGGGCCGACCTGCTCGCTCAGCTTGTCGGTCTTGGCCCAGGCAGCAGCCGTCTCGCCACCGTGCAGGTCCACGGTCTTGTTGTACTCGGGCTCGGAGATCGGGACGTCCTTGGCGAACTTGGCGCCGTCGAAGGCCTTGTAGTCGCCCTCGCTGACTTCCTTGGCGGTGCCGCCGCCGATCTGGATGCCGCTGTACACGGTCACGAACGCGTAGTCGCGGTCGTAGTCCTCGTAGTTGGCGAAGTCGTAGTGCGTGTAGGCGGTCTTACCGACGTAGATGCCCCACGGGGTCTTGCCCTGGTAGTAGCCGGGGACGAAGACCCAGTTGTCCATGACGCTGGAGTCCTTGGCGTCGTCGTAGACGCAGTGACCGGCGGTGGAGACCAGGTTGCGGTACTTGCCCTGGATCGAGGTGGCGGAGCACCACTTCAGCTTGCTGTCCTCGTCGACGAAGAACACCTTGCCGATGGACTTCGGCAGGTTGATGTTCTTGACCTTCGCGACGGTCTTCTTCTCTTCGCCGATCGGGGCGACGATGCCGGGCTTGCCGTCGGCGACGTAGCCGCCACCGGCGTTCAGCTTCGGCGTGGCCTTGGTCTCCCAGGTGTAGGGAGTGGCCTTGGCCAGGTTGTTCGTGGTGCCGTTGACCTCGAGCCAGAACTTGGCGACGGCGACCGCGGACGGGGCGTCCTTGGCCATGGTGTCGTAGGCCCAGTCCGGGACGGCGTTGGCGGTGCCGGCCAGACCGGCGGCCAGCAGACCGGTGGCCAGAACGGCGCCACCGGCGGGGAGGAGGATGCGCTTCAAGGGAACTCCTTGGTCTGATGTGGAACGCTTCTTGCGTCCCATGCGTCAGTAAAGGGAATGCCAGAAACATACAGCGCCGATCTTGAACACCGGAAGCCGCTTTGGGATCAAAGGCAGCCTTGATCGCGTCGAGACCATTTCGTGATGTTTGAGCACCCTTGAGGTTGTTGCTGAGATCGAGGGGTGGGCGACGTGTTTGCGCAGATGGGCCTGGGTTTGGGGTGAAAGTGGCCGATGTGGCGTGAGAGGGTCGGCGCTTTCGGCAACCACCCTCATGTGATGTAGATCACATCGACTTGATGGCACCGATTTCGCCGTGGGCACGTCTAACGCCCTGTCGATTCGGGATCCGGGGCGAGGAGAGGCCGAACAGGACGCGGAGCGGGTGCCGGGAAACGGGGTGAAAGCCCTTCGGCGGCCTCTCGCGGAGGCATGATCCTTTCGCTGCCGGGCGCCGGCTGCGGGGGAGGGGACCCGGGGCGGAGATGTTCGACCTCGCCGGAGAACGCGTTGTGGCGTCGCGGAAGTGGGACGGTCACGCTCGCGGGTACGCGAGACGTCCGGTGGGGAAAGTGCACGAGATCCCCCGCGGTCGACGTCGTCGAGCTCCAGCCGGCTATGTCTCCAACACAAAGGGCCCGGCATCTGCCGGGCCCTTTGACATCTATGTGGAGCCGGTGGCCGCTTCCACGACCCCGGTGGGAATGGCCGAAGGGGCCCGGCTGGTGCCGGACCCCTTCGGGTGAAGCTGGTGGAGCAGGTGAGCCTGGAGGTTTGGACGCTCAGGCTCGGGTGATCGTCGGTGAGCTACTACTTCTTGACGATCGAGCCGGACCACACGTTCGCGGCCTTGGTGTAGATGGCAGCGGTCTCACCGTCGAAGTACGGCGAGGTGATGAGGTCGTAGCGGCCGTTCTCGTCCTGGTCACCGAAGAGGCTGGTGACGCCGTTGACGTAGCCCAGACGCTTGGCGTTGCTGTACTTGGCGAGCCAGGGGCCACCGTCGGCGCCGGGGGTGAAGGAGCTCTTCAGACCGACGTGCTCTTCGGTCTTGGTCGCGGCCTGCACGTACTTCTGGGCGTTGGTCTTGCCGTAGGTCCACTTCGGCGTGACACCGGTGTAGGCCTTGTTGCCGTCGGGGTGCGCGTCGGCCGGGTAGCCGAACACGAACACCGTCTGCTGCGGCTTCTGGTTCCAGGTGAAGCCCTGGCCGCCGACGTTGTCACCCAGGCGACCGACGTCCTTGATGAAGCCGTCCACCACGTAGAAGACCGTCTTGAAGTACCCCTTGACGGAGGTCTCCTTGACGAAGTACTTCACGAAGTAGTGGGTGATGGTGTAGTTGCCCTTGTCGAGCTTGCGGTAGCCCGGGCCGGTGTAGGCGTCGTACTGCGCCTTGGTGACGTGCTCGACGGTGGTCTTCCAGGGAGCCTTGGCGCCGTTGAGCTTGCCGGTGGGGGCCTTGTCGTAGGCCTCCTTGGAAACCTCCTGGAACACCTTCACCGCGCCGGGGTAGTCCGGGCCGACCTGCTCGCTCAGCTTGTCGGTCTTGGCCCAGGCAGCAGCCGTCTCGCCACCGTGCAGGTCCACGGTCTTGTTGTACTCGGGCTCGGAGATCGGGACGTCCTTGGCGAACTTGGCGCCGTCGAAGGCCTTGTAGTCGCCCTCGCTGACTTCCTTGGCGGTGCCGCCGCCGATCTGGATGCCGCTGTACACGGTCACGAACGCGTAGTCGCGGTCGTAGTCCTCGTAGTTGGCGAAGTCGTAGTGCGTGTAGGCGGTCTTACCGACGTAGATGCCCCACGGGGTCTTGCCCTGGTAGTAGCCGGGGACGAAGACCCAGTTGTCCATGACGCTGGAGTCCTTGGCGTCGTCGTAGACGCAGTGACCGGCGGTGGAGACCAGGTTGCGGTACTTGCCCTGGATCGAGGTGGCGGAGCACCACTTCAGCTTGCTGTCCTCGTCGACGAAGAACACCTTGCCGATGGACTTCGGCAGGTTGATGTTCTTGACCTTCGCGACGGTCTTCTTCTCTTCGCCGATCGGGGCGACGATGCCGGGCTTGCCGTCGGCGACGTAGCCGCCACCGGCGTTCAGCTTCGGCGTGGCCTTGGTCTCCCAGGTGTAGGGAGTGGCCTTGGCCAGGTTGTTCGTGGTGCCGTTGACCTCGAGCCAGAACTTGGCGACGGCGACCGCGGACGGGGCGTCCTTGGCCATGGTGTCGTAGGCCCAGTCCGGGACGGCGTTGGCGGTGCCGGCCAGACCGGCGGCCAGCAGACCGGTGGCCAGAACGGCGCCACCGGCGGGGAGGAGGATGCGCTTCAAGGGAACTCCTTGGTCTGATGTGGAACGCTTCTTGCGTCCCATGCGTCAGTAAAGGGAATGCCAGAAACATACAGCGCCGATCTTGAACACCGGAAGCCGCTTTGAGGGGGAAGTAGCGGGCCTGGAGTGTCGAGACCGCTTTGTGATGTTTGAGTGGCTCCAATGTCGACGCTGTAACCAAAACTTGCTCAAGGTGTTTGCGCAGCTAGACATGATGTTGGGATGAAAGTGGCAGATGTGGCGTGAGTGCCCGCTTACTGTGAGCCACCATGTCTATGTGATGTAGATCACATCAAGTTGATGGCACCGATTCCGCCGCGGGCACGTCTAACGCCCCCCTCAAGGTCCGATCCGGCTTTCGCGCCACCTCGCAGCCCGGCTTCCGCCCCCCCGAATCGGGCCATTCCCGCCCCGGAAACGGGTGCGGGACCCGGCGCGTGGCGCCGGGTCCCGCTGGTGGGTCAGGAACTTCGAAGGTGCGCGAGCTACTTGTAGAGCTCGCCGTTCGGACCGACGATCCTGCCGGACCACACGTTGGCGGCCTTGCGGTAGATATCGGCGGTCTCACCGTCGAAGTACGGCGAGGTGATCAGGTCGTAGCGGTCGTTCTGGTCCTGGTCGCCGAAGAGGCTGGTGACACCGTTGACGTAGCCCAGGCGCCTGGCGCTGCTGTACCGCGTCAACCACGGCCCGCCGTCGGCGCCGGGAGTGAAGGCGCCCTTGAGGCCGACGTGCTCCTCGACCTTCTCCGCCGCGGAGACGTACTCCTTGCCCGACGTCTTGCCGTACAGGTACTTGGGGGTCACCCCGCTGTAGGGCCTGTCGCCGTCGGGGTGCGGGGCGGCGGGGTAGCCGAAGACGTAGACGGGCTTGCCGGTCCTCTGGTTCCAGGTGAAGCCCTGGCCGCCGACGTTGTCACCGAGGCGGCCGACATCCTTGGAGAGCAGGATGTAGTAGTGCGAGCCGCGCGACCACTTGGGGCCGCTGAATCCGCTGTACTCGGCCTTGGTGACCTGCTTGACGCCGTTGAAGGCGACTCCGTTGTAGACCGTGACGAAGGCGTAGTCCTTGTCGTAGTCCTCGTAGTTGGCGAAGTCGTAGTGCGTCCACGCCGACTTGCCGACGTAGATGCCCCACGGGGTCTTGCCCTGGTAGTAGCCGGGGACGAAGACCCACTTGTCGAGGGTGTCGCTGTTGCTGCCGGGGTCGTAGACGCAGTGGCCGGCCGTGGCGACCAGGTTGCGGTACTTGCCCTGGATCGAGGTGGCCGAGCACCACCGGTACTGCCCGTTGACGACGAAGAACACCTTGCCGATGGTCTTGGGCAGGTTGACGTTCTTGGCGAGCGACGGGGTGGGCTTCTGCGAACCGGTCGGGCCGACGCTGCCGGGACTGCCGTCGGAGGAGAAACCACCACCGACCTTCATCTTCGGGGCACCGGGATCCGCGTTGTAGACGGTCGCCCTCTTGAGGGCGGCGAAGTTCGAGGCGGCCCAGAAGTTGATGACCGAGACCGCCGAGGAGTTGTTCCCGGCCATCGGATCGGTCGCCCAGTCAGGGGCCGCCTGGGCAGTGCCGACCAGGGGGCCGACCAGGGTGGTGGCCAGCAGGGCGGCGGCGGCTGCGGCGCCACCGAGGGGAAGAGAGTGCTTCAAAAGACGAGCTCCTTGCGCTGCAACGTTCCCGGACGTCCGGGAACTGCGGGACGACAAGCTACGAACCTATGCGGGGATCGCCGGACCAGACGCCGCCTAAACCTCTCTTAAACCTCTCTTAAGCCTCTCTTAAGGTGGCTTTATGGTCGGGGCGCCTGCTGAGTGGCCGCCCAGTGGTAGGCGACGTAGGTCGACGCGATGAAGTACGGGGAGGAGATCCTGTCGTACCTGCGGTCGGTGTCTGTGTCCCAGGCGAAGCTGTTGACGCCGTTGAGGTAGCCGAGCGCGGTCCTGTTGTCGTAGGAGATCAGCCAGGGGCCGCCGCTCGCACCGGTGGTGAACTCGCAGGTCAGAGCGATGCCCTGCTCGACCAGGCGTGCGGGGGCCTTCACCCTGATGGTGCGCCCGTCGCACGACTTGAGCCTCTGACCGTCGTAGGGCCTGCTGCCGTCGGGGTGTGGGGCGGAGGGGTAGCCGAAGGCGAGGGTGAACAGGCCGGTGCCTCGGTTGGTCGCCAGGCCCTGCCCGCCGACGTTGTCCTCCAGGCTTCCGACACCCTCCATCTCGTAGGTGCCGGCGGTCTTGCCCGCCTTCCACCTGAAGCCGTCGTGCACGGTGACGAACGCGTAGTCGTAGTCGTAGTCACCCCTGCCGACGAAGTCCTCGTGCAGGTTGAGCGAGTGACCGACGTAGATCCCGTACGGGGTGTTGCCCTTGTCGTAGCCGGGGATGAAGATCCAGTACTCGGCCTGACTGCCCGTCTTGGCGTCGTAGGCGCAGTGCCCGGCCGTCGCGACCAGGTTGCGGTTGGCCGCCGCCACCGAGGAGGCGGAGCACCAGTAGTCCTTGTCGCCGATGCGGAAGAACACCTTGCCGACGGTCAGCGGGGAGCCGCCGGAGCCCGGAGCCCGCTTCTTCGGGAGGGTGGGCCTGACGAGCGGTGCGGTCCCCCCGGGCTTGGCGGCGCTCTTCCCGCTACTGGTCGCGGCGGTGGCCTTCTCGGTCCTGGTCGTCGCGCCGCCTGCCTCCCCGGCGGCGGCGGCCGTGGCACTTCCGGTGGTGGCGCTTCCGGCGCTGGGGGACGGCGAGGTGGTGGTGCCGGATTTTCCCCCGGGGGTCGCGGGCACCCCGGGTGTCGCCGGCCCGTTGTCCATGGCCTGCTTGAGCCTGGCCGGGCTCCAGTACTCCGCGATCCGCCGCATGTCGGCGACGCTCTTGGTCAGGGGGATCGAGGTGATGCCGCTGGGCACCCCGTTCAGTGGACCCGCCGCGGCGCTCCCGGCGAATGCCGACGTCATGGTCACGCAGGCGGCGACCAGCGCCCCAAGTGTGGCCGTGAGCCGCCGTACGCGGGAGGACATGCGGGGATTCCTTTCGGGGGTCAGGGGGCTACTACAGGCGCAAGGGGTGATTTTTCCAGATCAACTTGGTTTTGGGCAGTTCGTTGGACCGATCCGCTCCTACTCCGTTATCAGATCAGTGTGCCCAAGGGTGTATAAGCACCCTGTGAAGGTACGGGAAGGGCCCGGTGTGCACCGGGCCCTTCCTGTCTCACGGAGACCGCGTTCTAGGCCGGGAGCTTTCCGGTCCAGAGGTTGGCCGCGTGCTTGTAGATGCCGTACGTCTCACCGTTGAAGTACGGGGTGGTGACGCGGTCGTAGCGGTTGTTCTTGTCGCTGTCGACGGTCAGGCTCACGACGCCGTTGAGGTAGCCGGTCCGCTTGCTGTTCTTGTACTGCAGCAGGAAGGGGCCGCCGCTGGCGCCGGGGGTGAAGGCGCACTTGATCGCCTGGTGCTCCTCGGCCTTGTAGGCCGGGACGACGGGCGCGGCGACGGTCGTGCCGTAGCACCACTTCTGGGTGTGACCGGAGTACGGCTTGTCGCCGTCCAGGTGGGCCGAGGTCGGGTAGCCGAACGTGAAGACCTTCTTGCCCAGCTTCTGGTTCCAGCTGAAGCCCTGGCCGCCGACGTTGTCACCGAGGCGACCGGCGTCGGCCACCGCCGAGATGTAGTGGCGGAAGATCACGTACTTCACCGACGCGGTCTTCTTGATGTACTTCACCAGGTAGTAGTACGTGATGGTGTAGTTGCCCCTGTTGTCGATCTTCCGGTAGCCCGGACCCTTGTAGGCGTCGTACTCGGTCTTGGTGACGTTCTCGACACGGATCTCGAGCTTGGAGCCGGCCTTGGGCCAGTCGCCCTGCGGCAGCTCCTTGTTCTTGAGCGTGACCTTGTCGTTCTTCAGGCCGTAGACCTCGCCGGTGACCTTCTCCCAGGCCCACTTGTCCGTCTCCGCTGCGACGGCGAGGGCCCCCTTGTACTGGGGGCCGACCTCGTCCTCGGAGGAGATGTTCTCGACCTTGCCCAGGCCGCCCTTCTGGGTCCACCTGTCGTAGGTCTCGAAGTCGACGGTGCCGGCGGCCTCGCGGCCCACCCCGCCCTTGTCGACGTGCGCCTTGAAGGTCTTGTAGTCGACCTCCTTCTCCGGCTGCTGCTTGATGCCGTTGTAGACGTTGACGAAGGCGTAGTCGTAGTCGTAGTCCTCGTAGACCGTGAAGTCGTCGTGGGTGTTGACCTTGGCGCCGACGTAAATGCCCCAGGGAGCCTTGCCCTGGTAGTAGCCGGGGATGAACACGAAGTTGTCGAACGGCTTGTTCGTGTCGGTGTCGTAGACGCAGTGGCCGGCGGTGGCGACCAGGTTGCGGTACTTCGACTGCACGGAGCTGCCGGAGCACC
This sequence comes from Streptosporangium sp. NBC_01810, assembly GCF_035917355.1. Lineage (NCBI taxonomy): Bacteria > Bacillati > Actinomycetota > Actinomycetes > Streptosporangiales > Streptosporangiaceae > Streptosporangium > Streptosporangium sp. NBC_01810. The sequence goes on from NZ_CP109070.1 coordinate 50,465, forward strand.
AGCGCTCCTGCCCCTTGTTGTCGACGAAGAAGACCTTGCCGACGGTGATCGGAAGGTTCACGTTCCGCGACCGGCCGGCGGACTTGCCGCCCTCGCCGGTGGGGGCGACGACGCCGGGCTTGCCGTCGGCGGCGGCCCTGGCGGCGCCGGTCTTGGTCAGCTTCGCCGAGACGGTGGAGTCGGAGAGGTAGGTCTTCGCCGACTTCAGCTTCGAGGCGGTCCAGTAGCCCGCGATGGCCTTCGCGTTACCGGAGGGGGTGAGCGCCGCCGACTTGATGTCGGGGGCGGCGGTGCTCGCCTGGGCGGTGGCGGGGAGGGAGGCGCCGATCATCGCGGCTGCCGCAAGGGCGCCGCCGAGGGGAAGGACGAGGCGCTTGGCTCGGGGGTTCAATGAAGCTCCTTCTTTGTCATGGATCGCTCGGGACGCAATCCACGCATGCGTAAAGAGACAAGAGGTGACCGTACTCGGCAAAGATGGGGTAAAGGGCTACAAAACAGGCAAGGGCTCGGACCGATATGATTTCGTTACCAAATTTGGGGAACCAGAAATCCGTTCTGCCCGTCTGATCTCCTCTTGCTTGATCGAGAGGTCTCATGCGGGTCGTGTGAGCCTGTGAACTGCGGAAATACCGAGGTCGGTGGTTGTCCTGACGGAGGGGCCCTGCCGGTCCCGGAACGTTCCGGGACCGGGCCCGTGACCGGCGATGCGAGAAGGGGCCCGATCTCACGACCGGGCCCCTCGTCGAGCGGGGCCGCTCGTTCCTCGCGACCCCGCTCCCCTCAGTCCAGCCACCGGCGCGCCCTCACGGGCCGTCGGCGACGCTGGCGCGCCCTCACGGGTCGGTCACCGGTCACCGGTCACGTGGGTCAGTCGGTCCAGCGGTTGGCCGCGGCCTTGTAGACCTTGTAGGTGTCGCTGTTGAAGTACGGCGAGGAGATCTTGTCGTACCGGTCGTTCTTGTCGGTGTCCCAGGCGATGCTGTTGACGCCGATCAGGTAGCCGGTCCGGCTGGAGTTCTTGTACTTGTAGAGCCACGGGCCGCCGCTCGCGCCCGCGGTGAAGGCGCACTTGAAGCCGACGTGCTCCTGGACGTTGTACTTCGGCGCGGCCGGCATGGCGCCGGTCTTGCCGTAGCACCACTTCATCGTGCGGCCGGAGAAGGGCTTGTCACCGTCGGGGTGCAGGCCGGCCGGGTAGCCGAAGGCGAAGACCGCGTTCTTGATCTTCTGGTTCCAGGCGAAGCCCTGGCCGCCGACGTTGTCGCCGAGCCGCCCGACCTTCTTGATGATCGGGTGCCACTTGCCGTCCTTGTCCTTCTCCCAGTTCACCTTGAACCCGGAGTGGACGTTGACGAAGGCGTAGTCGTAGTCGTAGTCCTCCTTCACCACGAAGTCGTCGTGCGCGTTGAACCACTTGGCCGCGTAGATGCCGTAGGGGTTCTTGCCGTCCCACGCCTGGTCGCCGTCCCAGTAGGACGGGATGAAGATCCAGTTGTCGTAGAACTGGTTGGTCTTCACGTCGTAGACACAGTGCGCGGAGGTGGCGACCACGTTGCGGTACTTGCCCTGGACGGAGCTGCCGGAGCAGTACTTCCAGCTCTTCGGGTCCGCAGGGTTGGCGCCGGGCAGGGTGAAGAAGACGCGGCCGACGGTGTTGGGCAGGTTGACGTGCTTGCTCTTGGAGGACTTGGCGCCCTCCTCGCCGATCGGCGGGACCGACCCGCCGGGGCCGTCGGGGCCCGCGGCGCCGGAGGCCTTGCCGCCCTTGATGCTCAGGTCGAGGTCGCCGGTGGCGTCCGTGGCCTTGCGCATGCGCTCGGGCGACCAGAAGGAGGTGGCCTCCGTGGCCGTCTCCGAGGCCGGGGAACCGACCACGTCGTTGGGGGCTTGAGCGGCGTTGGCACCTGTGGTGGCGCCGATCACTCCGGCGATCATGAGAACGCCGGTGAGGGGGATCGTGAGGCGCCGTGCTCGGGAATTCATGGAGCTCCTTTCGCGCTCGGCGTGGAGACGGGACCTCTCCTCGCCGGGAAAACGATCGGAACGTTACTGACTGAATCGAGCACTCGGCCAGGAATTGACGGGAAAAAGCATCAGATGGTTCCAGGCGATGCGATCTCGTTATTTAAATAGCAATTTGTTATAATTTAACGAATGGGCATTCTCGCAGGTCATGGCATATATTTGGGTCCCTGTGGGCACCTTTGGCATCACCGGTAACAGTGATTATCGAAGGTTTCTTGAGTAACTCCGACACCCCTAAGCCATTAACTAGAATTATGTTCTTGTTGGATGTCGGCATGAGTGCAGATCCCCGCGTTCCGCCCCCGCGTTCCGCCCCCGCACCCCATGCCTCGTCGGCGTCGCCCGGCACACGGTCCGCGACCGGCCGGGGCCCGAGCCGTTGGATCTGTGGGAGCTCGCCGGCCGGCCCTGCACCAGGCGCACCGTCGCGGTCATGAAGGTGGGCCTGGCCGGCGAGGCGCGGGAACCTGTCGGCACCGAGGTGCGCCTGGTCACCGAGGGGCCGGTGAACGTCGCGACCTGGTGACCTCCTCCCGCCGGGCATCGAGCCCTTCGAGCAGCGCATGCTCTGGGCGCGCGGTCTGCGCGGCAGGGTGACCAAGGGCGGCTATCTCGTGCTCGACGCCAGGCCCCCGGTACGGCTGGCGGGGCCGGGGGAGACCTTCCGCGGCGAGCAGGTGGGGCCGCAACTCTGGTTCGGCGGGCCCGGGGAGACGCTGCTCGTGCTGGCGCCGGTGCCGGGCTGCGACGTCGCGTCGATCGAGCTCCCCGTCATCGAGCAGCGGCGTCGCTTCTCCGCCGAGACCTGCCAGGACGATGTGTACGTGGCGGCCTCGGGGGAGCGGGGACACGTTGAGAGGACCGTCGCCGAAATGATCGTCAGGCGGACAGCGTAAGGTGCGGCCATGTTCGCTGTAACCGCCACGCAGTTTGATCCCGACAACCCTCTCGCCGGCCTCACGCTCGGCGAGCGCCCAGAACCCGAGGTTCCCCAGGGGTGGACGACGGTCACGGTGAGAGCGGCCTCGCTCAACCACCATGACCTCTTCAGCCTGAAGGGCGTGGGCATCCGCGCCGAGCAGCTCCCGATGGTGCTCGGCACCGACGCCGCGGGGTACGACGAGGACGGCAACGAGGTCATCGTGCACTCGGTGATCGGCAGCGGTGCCGACGAGACGCTCGACCCGAAGCGCTCCCTGTTGTCGGAGAAGTATGACGGCACCTTCGCCGAGCGGGTCGTCGTGCCCAGGCGCAACCTCGTGCCCAAGCCCGCCGGACTCAGCTTCGAGGAGGCCGCCTGCCTGCCGACGGCCTGGTTGACCGCCTACCGCATGCTGTTCGACAAGGCCGGGCTGGAGCCGGGCTCGACGGTGCTGGTCCAGGGCGCGGGCGGTGGCGTGTCCACCGCGCTGATCCTGCTGGGCCGGGCCGGGGGATACCGGGTCTGGGTGACCGGCCGCTCGGAGAAGAAGCGGGCGCGAGCCCTGGAGCTGGGTGCCGACCAGGTCTTCGAGGACGGTGCCCGGCTGCCCGAGCGGGTCGACGCGGTGATGGAGACCGTCGGCCAGGCCACCTGGGGGCATTCGCTGAAGGCGCTGCGCCCCGGTGGCCGGATCGTGATCTCCGGCGCCACCAGCGGCGCGGTCCCGCCGGCCGAGCTGAACCGTATCTTCTTCCTCCAGCTCTCGGTGGTCGGCTCCACCATGGGCAGCCGTGACCAGCTGGGCAGGCTCGCCCGCTTCATGGAGCAGACGGGCACCCGCCCACTGATCGACCGGGTCCTCCCGATGGCCGAGGCTCGCGAGGGCTTCGCGGCCATGCACGAGGGCGAGCTCTTCGGGAAGGTCGTCTTCACACTGCCGGGCTGAACGCGATCCGTGGAGACGATGATCACGGCCGGGCAGCCGGTGTGTTCCGGGTCACCTGCATAAGTAATGGATTACTTTTTGGCTTCCCGGGTGATAGAACACGGATGAGCGATGTATCACCCGGGAGGCCCGGAATAGCCGACTCAACCGTGCACCATGACCCCGACGCGCCGTGCGCTCCCCTCGCCGCACCCGCCGGCCCGGGTGCGCGAGGTGCGGGTCTCGTCGGCGGCAGGGGCGGGCGCCGGCCGTACCGGAGGGTCATCGGAGCGCTTCGCGGATGCGGCGGGCCGCGTCGTACAGGGCGTCCTGCGCGGTGGCCAGGGTCTCCTCGCTGACCTGCGCGTTCGACGCGTCCCCGCGGACCTCCTCGACGAACTCGGCCAGCATCTGCCCGAGCCGGGCGTCACCGGCGCGCGAACCCTCACCGGTGAAGCCACCGGCCCAGATCCTCTTCCAGTCTTCCTTCCACTCGCCGGTCTGGCGCTGCCACTCGTGCTTCTGGCGCTGCCACTCCGTCTTCTGCTCGCGCCAGGCCCCGCGCTGGTCGTGCTTGGCCTGCTTCTCCTCGTGTCTGGCGCCCTGGCGCACGTCACGTGCCATCTGGGTGAGCTCCTCACGCAGCGACTTCACGGTGTCGCGCACGTCCTCCTTGACCTCGCGGGCGATGTCGCGGACCGAGTCGGAGATCTCCTGTTCCAGATCGGCGAGCTCGTCGAGGCGGTCGTTGAGTTCGGCGCGACCCCGGTCGCTGATCGTGAAGACCTTCTTGCCGTTCACGACCTCGTGGGTGACCAGCCCCTCCTCCTCCAGACGGGCCAGGCGTGGGTAGATCGTGCCGGGTGAGGGGGAGTAGACGCCGAGGAAGCGATCCTGGAGCAGCCGGATCACCTCGTAACCGTGGCGGGGGCTCTCCTCCAGCAGCTTCAGGAGATAGAGCCGGAGCCTTCCGTGACCGAAGACCGGGCTCATGCTTGGGCTCCCTTCAGCAGGGTGACGTCGGCGGAGACGGTGTGCGCCGTCAGGGACGCCATGCCGCCGCCGAGCCGGCCGGTCAGCGATCTCGCGCCGGCCTGGGTGGAGTTGTGGAGTTCGGGGAAGGCGGTGTCGAGCCTGCCCGAGGTGGAGCGGATCTTGACATCGGCATCCACGGCGTGCGGGAGCCTGAGCACGATGTCGCCGGTGACGCTGTTCAGCGTCACATGACCGGTCGGCGGGAGCTCCAGGTCGGCGGTGATCCGGCCGGAGACGGTGGTGACGCTGAGCCGCCGAGGGGTGCCCTGGGCCACGGTCAGCTCGCCGGAGACGCTCTTGAACGACAGGTCGCCGACCAGGTCGCGGCTCTCCACGTCGCCGGAGACGGTGTCGGCGTTGATCTCGCCGCTCACCCCGTCGAGCACGATGTCACCCGAGACGCTCCTGACCGAGGTGCGATCCTCGAATCCGGAGACGACCGCGGAGGCGGAGACCACCCCCACGTTGAGCGGGCAGTCCTTGGGAACGGTCAGCGTCAGCGTCGTCCGGCGGCGCCCCGGGCGCAGCCAGCCCAGCAGGCCGTCCCAGGTCAGGTCCTTGTAGGTGACGGTAAGCGTGCCGTCGTCGTCGTGGGTGACGAGCAGCGGCGTGGTGTCCACCTCGGTGATCTCAAGTGTGGCGGGGCCGTCGCCGGCCAGCACCGCCAGCTTGCCCGCCACGATGCGCACGTTCAGCTTTTTCACCGAGTCGAAGGTGCGCTGCTCTGGTTTCTCGATCGTCCACTGCCGCATGGTCGTGACCTCCTTGTACAAGACACGATATGTCGCGTCAGATGGGAGGTCAAGATATATCGCGTTTTTCTCAGTCGTCCTCGTCGTCCAGCCGGGCCAGCCAGGTGGCCAGTCGTTCCACCGGGGTCTCGAAGTCGGGGTTCAGGTCGACGAACTCGCGCAGCCGCTCGGCCAGCCACACGATGGTGACCTCTTCCTGGCCACGGCGCTCGACGAGCTCCTCGATGCCCCGATCGGTGAAGTACATCGTTCTCCTCGTGGTGACACTTGCGATAATGGGGAAGTCCCCCGCAGAGGTTCCTGCGGGGGACTTCCGTGGTGACGCCTGCACTGTGGACCGCCGGTGGCCGGCGGCCCGCCCTCCTAGATGAAGATCTCCCCCAGCATCTGCTGCAACTCGGCCTCGTGGGTGGAGTGCGAGCCGGTCGCCGGGGAGGAGTTGGCCTTGCGGGAGACCCGCTTGATCGAACGTCCGCCGAAGACGTCCGGGTTCTCGGCCATCTTGAGTGCCAGGAACGACCACGGACCCATGTTGAGCGGCTCGTCCTGCGCCCACACCAGCTCGATGTCGGCGGAGTAACGGCTCAGCTCGATCTCCAACGGGTTGCCGGGGAACGGGTAGAGCCGCTCAAGACGGACGATCGCCACGTCGTTGCGCCCCTGCTTGTCGCGGGCCGCCGCCAGGTCGTAGTAGAGCTTGCCGGAGACCAGCACGACCTTGCGGACGTTGCCGGGGGCGACCGTGGTGTCGCCCAGCACCGGCTGGAACGACCCCGAGGTGAAGTCGCTGACCGACGAGATCGCCGCCTTGTGCCGCAGCAGCGACTTGGGGGTGAACACCACCAGCGGGCGGTGCCGGTTCGACAGCGTCTGCCAGCGCAACAGGTGGAAGTAGTTGGCCGGCACCGTGGGCTGCGCGACGGTCATGTTGTCCTGGGCGCACATCTGCAGGAAGCGCTCGATGCGAGCCGAGGAGTGGTCGGGGCCCTGTCCCTCGTAGCCGTGCGGCAGCAGCAGGGTGACACCGGAGCGCTGGCCCCACTTCTGCTCGCCCGAGGTGAGGTACTCGTCGATGATCGACTGAGCGCCGTTGACGAAGTCGCCGAACTGCGCCTCCCAGGCGACCAGCGCCTCGGGCCGCTCCACGCTGTAGCCGTACTCGAAACCGAGCGCGGCGTACTCGCTCAGCAGGGAGTCGTAGATGTAGAACTTCGTGGTGCCCTGGTTGAACGCCTTGAGCGGGGTGTGCTCCTCGCCCGTGACACGGTCGACCAGCACGGCGTGCCGCTGGGTGAACGTGCCGCGCCGGGAGTCCTGGCCGACGAGGCGGACCGGGTGGCCGTCGATCAGCAGTGATCCGAACGCCAGGGTCTCGCCCATGCCCCAGTCGATACGCTCCTCGGTGACCATCTGCCCGCGACGCTGCAGCACCGGCAGCAGGCGCGGGTGGACGGTGAAGCCCTCGGGCATGTTGAGCTGGGTCTCCACGATCCGCTTGACGGTCTCCTCGGAGACGGCCGTCTTGACGTCCTCGTGGGACCAGGGGATGGTCTCCATGTCGACCGGCGGGCGGGGGAACTCGTCCGCCGACGCGTTGGCCGCCGCGCGGGTCTCGGTGAAGGCGTTCTCCAGCTTGGCCTGGTAGTCGCGGAGCGCGCCCTCGGCCTCCTCGACCGTGATGTCGCCCCGGCCGATCAGCGCCTCGGTGTAGAGCTTGCGGGTGGAGCGCTTGGCGTCGATCAGGTCGTACATCAGCGGCTGGGTGAAGCCCGGGTTGTCCATCTCGTTGTGGCCGCGGCGCCGGTAGCAGATCAGGTCGATCACGACGTCCTTGCGGAACGCCTGGCGGTACTCGAAGGCCAGGCGGCCGACCCGGACCACGGCCTCGGGGTCGTCGCCGTTGACGTGGAAGATCGGGGCCTGGATCATCCGGGCCACGTCGGTGGCGTACACGCTGGAACGCGAGCTGGCCGGGCTGGTGGTGAAGCCGACCTGGTTGTTGACCACGATGTGCACGGTGCCGCCGGTGCGGTAGCCGCGCAGCTGCGACAGGTTGAGGGTCTCGGCCACCACGCCCTGGCCTGCGAAGGCCGCGTCGCCGTGGACGAGCACGGGCAGGACCGTGAAGCCCTCCTCGCCGCGCTCCAGGAGGTCCTGCTTGGCGCGGACCACGCCCTCCAGGACCGGGTCGACCGTCTCCAGGTGGGAGGGGTTGGCCACGACCGAGGTCCTGATCTTGGAACCGTCGGGCGAGACGAAGTCGCCGCCGGCACCCAGGTGGTACTTCACGTCACCGGAGCCGTGGGCGCTGCGCGGGTCGATGTTGCCCTCGAACTCGCCGAAGATCTGCCCGTACGACTTGCCGACGATGTTGGCCAGCACGTTGAGGCGACCGCGGTGGGCCATACCGACCACGGCCTCGTCGAGCCGCTCCTCGGCCGCGGCGCTCAGCACCGAGTCGAGCAGCGGTATCAGTGACTCGCCGCCCTCCAGCGAGAAGCGCTTCTGCCCCACGAACTTCGTCTGCAGGAACGTCTCGAACGCCTCGGCGGTGTTCAGCCGCTCCAGGACGCGCAGTTGCTCGGTGCGGTCGGGCTTGGCGTGCGGCCGCTCGACGCGGGCCTGGATCCAGGCCCGCTCCTCGGGGTTCTGCATGTGCATGTACTCCACGCCGATGGTCCGGCAGTAGGAGTCACGCAGCACGCCGAGAATGTCGCGCAGCTTCATCAGGGGCCGGCCGCCGAAGCCGCCGGTGGCGAACTCGCGCTCCAGGTCCCAGAGGGTCAGACCGTGCGACTTGATGTCGAGGTCGGGGTGCTTGCGCTGCTTGTACTCCAGCGGGTCGGTGTCGGCCATCAGGTGGCCGCGGACCCGGAAGGCGTGGATCAGCTCTATGACCCGCGCGGACTTCGCCACGTCGTCGTCGTGCGTGGTGGAGATGTCATGGACCCAGCGGATCGGCTCGTACGGGATCCGGAGGGCCTCGAAGATCTCGTCGTAGAAGCCGTCCTCGCCCAGCAGCAGCCGGTGGACCTGCCGCAGGAAGTCGCCCGACTGGGCGCCCTGGATGATCCGGTGGTCGTAGGTGCTGGTGAGCGTCATGACCTTGCTCACCGCGAGGCGGGTGAGCGTGTCGGGGGAGGCCCCCTGGTACTCCGCGGGGTACTCCATCGCGCCGACGCCGATGATCGTGCCCTGCCCCGGCATCAGGCGCGGCACCGAGTGCACGGTGCCGATGGTGCCCGGGTTGGTCAGCGAGATCGTGGTGCCGGCGAAGTCGTCGACCCCCAGCTTGCCCGCCCTGGCCTTGCGCACCACGTCCTCGTAGGCGACCCAGAACTGGCGGAAGTCCATCTGCTCGGTCGCCTTGATCGACGGGACCAGGAGCTGGCGGGTGCCGTCGCTCTTGGCGACGTCGATGGCCAGGCCCAGGTTGACGTGCTCGGGCTTGACCAGCACCGGCTTGCCGCCGACCTCGGTGTAGGAGTGGTTCATCTCCGGCAGGACCTTGAGGGCCTTGATCACCGCGTAGCCGATGAGATGCGTGAACGACACCTTGCCGCCGCGACCGCGCGACAGGTGGTTGTTTATCACGATCCGGTTGTCGATCAGCAGTTTCGCCGGGACCGCGCGCACGCTGGTCGCCGTCGGGACCACAAGGCTGGCCTCCATGTTGGCGGCAGTCCTCGCGGCCGCGCCGCGTAGTCGAACTTCCTCGGCACCGGCGGGCAACTGCGTCTCCTGCTTGGATCGGTCCGCCGGAGCGGCCTTGGCCGCCGGCGCTGGGGTCGTCGCCACGGGGGCCGGGGTGGCCGGAGCGGCGGAGGCCGGGGCTGGGACAGCCGAGGCCGGGGCTGGGACAGCCGAGGCCGAAGGGGCGGTCGGTGTCGGAGGAGTGGACGCGGCGGTCGCCGCACCTGGGGGAGCGGCCTTACCGGCCCCCGAATCAGGGTTGTAGTCCGCGAAGAAGTTCCACCAGGCCCGGTCGACCGACTCGGGGTCCTGGAGGTATTTCTGGTACAGCTCGTCGACAAGCCATTCGTTCTGACCGAAGGCTGCCAGCGGGTTTGTCCGCGACGACTCAGACGACACGGCGGAAATCGCCCTCTTCCGCAGATCGGCGTTGATGATAAAGAACCTGTCCAAGGCTACTCGCCTTAGCCCGGACCTGCGCCACTCTGGCCGCAGCTTCCTTGTCGATCCTCTCAGAGTTGTTTAAAACGGTCACCCCTGGGTATCCGTTTCGGTCGCTGAGTCCCTGGTCGGCCGGATCCGGCGGGCTTCGTCAGTTCAATCCGACCAGTCGGAATTCTAGCTGTATCCTCGGGGTAATATCTTCGAGCAGGCCGGCCAGCTCGTCTCCGGCGGCGCGCAACTCCTCGGTGGACAGGGGCGCGAGCCGCTCCAGCAGGAACAGCGCATCCGTCGTCTCCTCGGTGATCCGGGTGCGGACGCACTGCCGCCAGTTCCACCGGCGGCAGGTGACGCCCCGGTCGTCGCGCCAGACGACCTCGCCGATCTCCGGGTGGTCGATCGCGGGCTCGCCTCTCTCGACGACCTCGAACGGCTCGTCGCCGGCCGCGCGCACCAGACGGGCCGTCCCCTCGTAGCGGGTCAGGTCCTCTCCGCCGATCGGCAGGCCGTGCCTGATGCTGATCGCGTTGTAGGCGTCGACCACCAGGTTGATCTCCGGCGGCGGCATCCGTCTGACCAGGGCGTCCACCGAGGGCCGGGTCCGCTGCGGCTTGGCGCCGAATGCCCGGTAGGCCTCCCGCCACGCCTCGACCCTCGCGTCGTCGACCGCCACCGCCTTCTCGGCCGCCTCTGCCAGCCAGGCCCGCGACCTGTCGTCCGTCGGCCCGTTGCGCAGCCCGTACACTCCCATCACCAGCACCGCGAAGTCCGGCCTGAGCGCGCTGACGGCGGGGTCCACCCAGATGTCCTCGATCACGGCCCCAGTTTAGGCGGCGTGCACGGCGATTCGAGGAAGGACGGGGTGACCGTTCAGCGGACGGCCACCCCACGCCGATAAGCCGCAGCGGGTGCAACCCCTCGGGTCGCTGGCCGTGGTTGGTGTAGGTCACCTTGCACGGGCCGGGGATGGTGGTCGAGTACGAGGGTCGTGTCAGGGAGCGGTCCAGTCGATCTCCGGCCCCCGCGGCACGATCCCGCTCGGGTTGACGTTCGTCTGCGTCACGAAGTAGTGCCGCTTGATCTGGTCGAAGTCGGTCGTGTCGCGGAACGCGGGGATGGCGTACAGCTCGCGGGCGTAGGCCCACAGGACCGGATAGTCGACGAGCCGTCGCACCGAGCACTTGAAGTGCGAGTTGTAGACCGCGTCGAACCTGGCGAGCGTGGGGTAGAGCCGCACGTCGCTCTCGGTGAGCGCGTCGCCGTGCAGCCGGCGCCGGGTGGTCAGGCGCTCCTCCAGCAGGTCGAGCGTGGCGAACACCGCGGTGATCGCCTCGTCGTACGCCTCCTGGGAGCGGGCGAACCCGGCCCGGTAGACGCCGTTGTTGAGGCCGTGAAAGATCACTTCGTTCAGCGCGTCGATCTCCTCGCGCAGTTCCTCGGGGTAGAGGTCGGGGGCGCCCTCGGCGTGCCACGGCGCGAAGGCCGTCTCCAGGGTGAGGGTGATCTGCGGGTAGTCGTTGGTGACCAGGCGCTCGGCGGCGATGTCCCAGACGCAGGGCACCGTGTAGCGGCCCTGGTAGCCGGGGTCGGTCGCGAGGTAGAGCTCGGAGAGGTGCGTGACCCCTGTCACCGGATCGCCGCCGGGTATCCGCCAGCCCTTCTCGTCCCTGAGTGGTGCCCATGCCGGGCCTCGCGCTGCTGGAATCGCAGCTCTCCGACCTCGACGCGGCACTCGGCCCCTGGGCCGACCGGGCCGGTCCGCAGGTGGCGGCCCTCGGGCAGAGGGCTCCGGTGTGACGCCGGGAAGAGATGGCGGCATCAATGGGTTCTGAGAAGTGTCTTTTATTCCTCAAAGGGGGAAAAGTGACCAAGTGGAGCATCTTGGTGGTACCCCGCCCGTCCCTGGGAGAGGCGTCATGACCGAGACCCTGTCCGGCCGAGCGGTCGACGCGGAGCGGTTCCGGCAGGCGCTGGCCGTCCACGCGGCCGGGGTCGTCGTCGTCACGGCGCAGTTCGAAGGTGTGCCGGTCGGTCTCACGGCCACCTCGTTCTCGTCCGTCAGCCTTACGCCCCCGCTGGTCTCCTTCTATGTGGACCAGTCGTCGAGCACCTGGTCCTGGCTCCGGCAGGCCGATCACTTCGCGGTGAACGTCCTGGCCAGCGACCAGGCCGAGGTGGCCGCGCGCTTCGCCAGGAAGGGGGTCGACCGCTTCGCCGCCCCCACCTCCTGGGCTCCGGGGCATCTGGGCGTCCCGCTGCTGGACGGTGTCTCGGCTCACCTGGTCTGTGCCACCCACTCCACCGTCGACATCGGTGATCACGTCCTGGTCGTCGGACTCGTCGTCGAGACGAGCCTTGAGCCCGGTGGCCGCCCGCTCCTGTACCACCAGGGCCGTTTTGGGCGTTTCACCCCGCACTCCTGATTTTGGAGGGAATTTCCGTTTAGTTGGATAAGGGGATGTTCCGCGATGGAGCGTTCCCTTCCACAGGCTCTGACGGTCGGTGCCCGCACGAATTCCACGGCCAATTTCCGGTTTCCGGATGGGTGAACGCGACGCGGAGGCGAGGGTTCACCGCGGGTGATCGATGCGCTGGCCTGAGCAGAGAATCTGCCTATTTCGGCAAAAGTGTTAAATACCGGATATCCCTAATCGGCGGATTCACGTGTGCCGGTCGCCATCGCGAACGAGGTCTCCGCCCGTCGTACGGCCGGCCTGTCGCGGGGCCGCCCGCGTGCTGTCTCGTGGTGGTGCCTCGCGGTGGTGCCTGGTAAGGGGGCCGAGGGGGATCCTCAGGCGAGGCGGACGGTGCCCCGGCCGGTGGCCAGGGGGAGATCCAGCGCGGTGCGGATGCCCGGTGGGGCGGCACAGAGGGCGGCCATGGAGTTCACCGCGTGGGCGGCGGCGCCGGCCAGTCCGTGCGAGATCTCGCTGACGCTGAGCATCAACTGGGGCACGCCCTCGATGTGGACGCTGAAACCGGGGTCGGCCCAGCGTTCCACCCGGGTGGCGTCGGCCTTGTAGACGCACTCCACGGTCATCAGGGGACGGCCGCGGACGAGCCCGCTGAACATCCAGCGGGACGCGCACACGGTGCCCGCCCTGACCAGCCCCGCGGCGATCTCGAACTCCTCTGAGGCAAGCTCGAACTCGTCGCTCTCCTCGACCTCGTCGAGGGTCACGCCGAGGTTGTCGGCCACGAACTGGACGCTCTCGGCGAACAGCGAGCGCTGGAAGGCGCGGAAGGGACGCACGCCGGCGATGTAGTCCTTGGCCGAGCGGGTGAAGCCGTACAGATCCACCACGATCTGCCGGGAGGGGTGTCCCCGGAAGTCGGACGACTCCCGGACGTAGATGTGGTCGACCCGGCTGGACAGGCCGGTCAGCGTGAGCGGCAGCACATCGCTCATGAAACCGGGGTTGATGCCCGTGCCGTGCAGGGACGCCCCTCCGGCCTGGCAGGCGGCCTCCAGGCGATCCACCACCGCCGGGCCGTAGCACTTGGGGTAGACGAACCCGGTGGTGGTGATGACGTTCTTGCCGGTGGCGAGCAGCGCGCAGATGGTCTCCACGTCGCTCGGATGGTCCCCGCCGAAGTGGAACGTCGGTAGCGGCATGTGCAGCACGCAGTCGGCCTCCAGGGCGAGGGTCTCCTCGACGTCGTCGGTGCAGATGACACCGGCCTCGGGGAGTCCCACGAGGATTCCCGCATCCCGTCCCACCTTGTCCGGGTCGTAGACCAGCACGCCGGCCAGTTCGAACTCCGGCCGGGTGATAACGCTGCGCAGGGCGTATCTGCCGACTGCGCCGGTGGCCCATTGGACCACGCGCAGGGGTGGAGATAAGGACATATGGGGCCTCCAGCCCGAATTGTTGGGCGGGGCCCTGTTGGGAAAGTGAGGGGTGTCATCATTGACCCTCGCCCGTGTGGGGCAGAAACTTTAGCAGAAATTAACACGCTCACTTACTATGCGCAATGATCTCCTATTTTTTGGTTACCGTCTGAGGTGATTTTGGTGCCTTTATCCGGGGTGCTGTGTGACCGTTTTCAGGGGTGTCGTCCGGGTTGCCGGGAGGGCGTCCCGGGCATCCTCGATGGCGTCAGGCGGGCCAAGCAAGCTATTGTTCGGTTGACCGGTGGGGCTCCGGTGAGGTCGTCCGCGGACGAGCGCGTCGAGGCGTCGGCTCGTAAACCCGCCGTGCTGAGCCCCCTGGCCCGTCTCGGGGAGACGCGCCACCTCGGACTGGTGGTCGCGCTGCTGCTGCTGGCGGTGGTGGGCCTGGTCACGGTGCCCGGCACCTTCGCGACCACCTCCAACGCGGGATCGCGGCGGTTCTGATCATGGCCAGGACCACGACGGGTTCCTCCACGCACGGAGATCTGTAGGAGCTGGACGCGATCGCGGCGGTCATCATCGGCGGCACGCTGCTGACCGGAGGACGCGGGTCGATCATCGGATCGATCCTGGGTCTGCTGATCTTCACTGTGATCACGAACCTGTTCATTGACAACTACGGCATGGGCGTCGCGGCCGGCCACTACATCGGCAAGAAGCTCAAGGACAAGGGGGTGGCCGACCCGGTGATCCTGGAGATCCAGGGCATCGCGACGCTGCCGCTGACCCAGGACCGCAGCAAGGGGTTCGAGGAGGCGCTGAAGACGTACGGGTTCGCGGTGACGGCCAAGCAGGACGCGCAGTTCACCGTGGAGTCGGGGACCAAGGTCGCGGCGAACCTGATGCAGGCGCACAAGAAGATCGACGCGATCTGGAACCACGACGACGACCAGGGCATCGGCGTGCTGGCCGCGATCAAGGAGGCCGGGCGCAGCGAGTTCTTCATGGTCGGCGGCGCCGGGTCGGCCAACGCGATGCGCGACATCCAGGCGGGGACGGGGGTACTGGAGGCGACGGTGACCTACAGTCCCACGATGGCCTCCTCGGCGATCAAGCTGGCCCGTCTGATCGCTCAGGGCAGGGGAATGAGCGACCTGGTGGAGAACCAGGTGCCCCAGTCGATCACACTGGCCTCGGAGACGATCACCAAGGAGAACGTGGACGCCTACCTGCCGCTGGGGTTCGAGTCCTGATGACCCCTACGGACGAGCCCACCTCCGCACCCGCGTCCGACCCGGCGCCGCCACAGGGGCCGGCGCCGGGGCCGATGCCGGGGCCGGGGGCGTTGGCACGGCCGGCGCTGGGAATCGGCATGGTCGGCTACGCGTTCATGGGCCGGGTGCACTCCCAGGCATGGCGTAGCGCGCCGGCGTTCTTCGACCTGCCGGTCCGGCCGGTGATGGCGGCGCTGTGCGGACGCTCGGCCGAGGGGACGGCGCGGGCGGCCGAGCAGATGGGCTGGGCGGCGGTCGAGACCGACTGGCGCGAGCAGATCGCCCGTGAGGACGTCGACGTGGTCGACATCTGCACCCCCGGTGATTCGCACGCGCGGATCGCGATCGCCGCGCTGGAGGCCGGCAAGCACGTACTGTGCGAGAAACCGCTGGCCAACACGGTCGCCGAGGCCGAGGCCATGGCGGATGCGGCACGGGCGGCCGCGGCTCGCGGGGTCTACGCGATGGTGGCGTTCAACTACCGGCGGGTGCCCGCGATCGCGCTGGCCGCCCGCTGGGTGGCCGAGGGCCGGCTGGGCGAGATCCGGCACGTGCGGGCGCAGTACCTGCAGGACTGGATCGTCGATCCGGATTTCCCGCTGGTGTGGCGGCTGAGAAGGGAGCTCGCCGGGTCGGGGGCGCTGGGCGACATCGGCGCGCACATCATCGACACCGCGCAGTTCATCACCGGTCAGCACCTGACACAGGTCTCGGCGCTGACCGAGACCTTCGTCACCCGGCGTCCGCTGGCCGAGACCTCGGCCGGGCTGTCGGCCGCAGGCGGCGGCGCCGAGACGGGGGAGGTGGACGTCGACGACGCGGCACTGTTCATCGGCAGGTTCAGCGGTGGCGCGCTGGCCTCGTTCGAGGCCACCCGGTTCGCCGCCGGGCGTAAGAACGCGCTGCGCATCGAGATCAACGGCTCGGCCGCCAGCCTGGCCTTCGACTTCGAGGCCATGAACGAGCTCTGGTTCCACGACCACGACCACGACCACGCCCTACCGGCCGAGGAGGCGGGGTTTCGCCGGGTGCTCGTCACCGAGCCGGGGCACCCGTACGCGGGGGCGTGGTGGCCGCCGGGCCACGGCCTGGGCTACGAGCACACCTTCACCCACGAGATGAAGGACTTCGTACAGGCGATCGCCTCCGGCACCGCGCCGTCCCCGTCGTTCGACGACGGGTTGCGGGTCCAGCGCGTGCTGGCCGCGGTCGAGCGCAGCGCCGCCGACCAGAGCCGGCTGACAGCGGTACGGCAGACGTGAGCGGGCCGGTCACCGGTGTGGCGCGCCCCCGAGCCGAGCGCGCGGGCGCACCACACCGGTGCACCCCCCTTGAGAACAGGTCCATCAACCGTGAGGAGGACGCATGAGCCGGCCGATCACCTTGTTCACCGGCCAGTGGGCCGATCTGCCCTTTGAGGAGGTCTGCCGGCTGGCGTCGGGCTGGGGATACGACGGATTGGAGATCGCCTGCTGGGGTGATCACTTCGAGGTCGACAGGGCGCTGTCCGAGGACGGCTACATCGATCGCAGGCGGGAGATCCTGGCCAAGCACAACCTGGCCGTGTACGCCATCTCCAACCACCTGGTCGGCCAGGCCGTCTGCGACCACCCCGTCGACGAGCGGCACAGGGCCATCCTGCCGGCCCGTATCTGGGGTGACGGCGAGGCGGAACAGGTCCGCCGCAACGCCGCCGAGGAGATCAAGAACACGGCCCGGGCCGCGGCCGGACTCGGCGTGGACACCGTGGTCGGCTTCACCGGATCGTCCATCTGGCACACCGTGGCGATGTTCCCGCCGGTGCCGCCCGCGATGATCGAGGCCGGCTACGCCGATTTCGCCGACCGGTGGAACCCGATCCTGGACGTCTTCGACGAGGTCGGGGTACGTTTCGCCCACGAGGTGCATCCCAGCGAGATCGCCTATGACTACCACAGCACCGTGCGGACCCTGGAGGCCATCGGGCACCGGCCCGCGTTCGGGCTGAACTGGGACCCCTCGCACATGGTGTGGCAGGAGATCGACCCGGTCGGCTTCATCCTGGACTTCGCCGACCGGATCTACCACGTCGACTGCAAGGACGCCAAGGTCCGCACCGGCGACGGCCGCCGTGGCCGGTTGGCCTCGCACCTGCCCTGGGGCGATCTGCGCCGGGGCTGGGACTTCGTCTCCACCGGCCGGGGCGACGTGCCGTGGGAGGACTGTTTCCGCGCGCTGAACGCGATCGGTTACAACGGGCCGATCTCCATCGAGTGGGAGGACGCGGGCATGGACCGCCTGGCCGGCGCCCTCGACGCGCTGGCCGTGATCCGCGGGCTCAACGCCATCACCCCGCCCTCGGCCGCCTTCGACGCGGCCTTCTCCTCCGACTGAGGCGGCCGGGTCACCGGTCCGCCGTGCTCAGGTGGGCGGCCCGGCGACCCGGCGCGCGGGCTCGGTCGGGACGGTGCTCAGTTCTTGACTTCCTCCCCAGAGCTGAAGCCCGGGGTCTCCACGCTGAAAAGAGTCAGATGACGACGATCTGGCGCAGGACCTCGCCGCCCCTGAGCGCCGCCACGGCGTCGTTGAGATCGGCCAGCTTGATGCGGGCGCTGATCATGCTCTCCAGATCGAGCTTGCCCGCCTTGTAGAGTCCCGCGAAGAACGGGAAGTCGCGCCGGACGTCCGAGCCGCCGTACAGCGAGCTGAGGATGTTCTTGCCCTCGAACAGCAGGCTGAAGGCGCTCAGCGGGACGTTGTCGTCCATCGCGCCCGCGCCCACCACGATCGTGTCGCCACCTCGGCGGGTCGCCTGCCAGGCCGTCATGATGGCGGCGGACTTGCCGACGGCCTCGAAACCGTAATCGAACCCGGCGCCGCCGGTCAGAGTGCCGAGCGCGTCCTTGAGCTGGTCGGGAGTGATGGCGTGGGTCGCGCCGACCTTCTTGGCGAGGGCGTGCTTGGACTCCAGGGGGTCGATCGCCAGGATCGTGGTGGCACCGGAGATGCGGGCACCCTGGATCACCGACAGGCCGATGCCGCCGGCGCCGACCACGGCGACCGTCGAACCCGCCTTCACCTTGGCCGTGTTGAGTGCCGCGCCGACGCCGGTGGTGATCCCGCAGCCGATCAGGGCCGCCGCCTCGAAGGGTACGTCGGGGTCGACCTTGATCGCGCCCTGCCAGGGCACGACGATCTCCTCGGACCAGGTGCCGCACCCGGCCATGCCGAACGCCGGGGTGTCGCCGCCGTAGCGGAAGCGGGCGTTGACGAAGCTGTCCATCACGTAGGTCATGCACAGGAACGGCTGGTTGACCAGGCAGTTCGCGCAGCTGCCGCAGGCCGGGGTCCAGTTGATGATGACGTGGTCGCCGGGCTGTACCGAGGTCACGTGGTCGCCGACCTCGACGACCTCTCCGGCGCCCTCGTGGCCGGGGATGACCGGCAGCGGCATGGGCAGCACGCCGCTGATCACCGACAGGTCGGAATGGCAGACCCCGGTGGCCCTGACCTTGACGCGGACGTCCGTCGGGCCCACCGGGGCGAGGGTGAAGTCATCGCGGATGTCGAGCCTGTCGTCGCCGACGGCATGCAGAAGCGCACCACGCATGGGGGGTCCTCCTAGTTCTCCTCAAGGGAGAGTGCGGCTTTGGGGCAGGACCGCACGGCGTGCCGGACGCGGTCCATCATCTCCGGCGGCGGCTCAGGCAGCAGCAGGTGCAGCTGGTCGTCGTCGTCGAGTTCGAAGACCTCCGGGGCGAGTCCCATGCAGATCGCATTGGCCTCGCAGACCAGATAGTCGACTTTGATTTTCATGCGGGCCTCCTAGCCGGGAATGGCGAGCTTACGGTGATCCCAGGAGATCACTCGAGTGGGCTCGACCACAAAGGCGACCCTTTTGTGGCCGGTGTAGGCCACGTACTCCGTGAGGAGTTCCTCCGCGTCGGGTATCCCGGCCATCCGCCTGGCCACGTTCATGCCGATGCCGAGGATGCCCTCGGAGTCGTCGATCCTCCGTGCCACCCCGTACACCGGTACGCCGCGCAGGTCGGAGTATTCCCCCCGGCCTCGATCAGGCGGCTCACCCGAGCGTCGCGCTGGATGTTGAGTGTCTTCTGGGCCTTGCCGTAGGTCCAGAACGAGATCTTGCCCTCGGTCAACGCATAGAACATCGTCACCATATGTGGTGTGCCGTCCGGGTTGATGGTACCGAGCTGTAGCTTCCGTGCCTCATTGATGAAAGCCGTCACCTCGTCGTCGGACATCACGATGCGGGTGCGCTGATTCACGGTGCAAAGTAGAACACGTTCCATAAGGTCGGGCAAGGGAAATCGGAATGTTGTTCGGTATGGGTAGTCTGCTGCGATGAGCATCGCCACCATGCCCGCCGACCTGTTATACGCCGCCCAGCACGCCAAGGGTTTCATGCCCCGCCAGGAGGGAGTCGCGCTGTTCGAGACCGCCGTCGAGTACGGCCCGCGCGGCCCGATCTGCGAGATCGGCAGCTACTGCGGGAAGTCGGCGGTCTACCTCGGCGCGGGTGCCCGGCAGGCCGGGTCCGTCGTCTTCACGGTGGACCACCACCGGGGCTCCGAGGAGATCCAGCCCGGGTGGGCACACCATGACCCCACGCTGATGGACCACCGCTTCGGCAAGATGGACTCGCTGCCCACCTTCCGTACCACCATCGCCTCCGCGGGGCTTGAGGAGGAGGTCATCGCGATCGTCGGCAGGTCCGAGCGCGTCGCCGGACTGTGGAACACCCCACTGGCGATGCTCTTCATCGACGGCGGCCACTCCGAGGGGCCGGTGACCAAGGACTACGAGGGGTGGGCGCCACACGTCATGCCGGGCGGCGTCCTGGCCTTCCACGACATCTACCCGGACCCGGCCAAGGGCGGGCAGGCGCCGTACCGCGTCTACCAGAGGGTGCTCGCCTCCGGCGCGTTCAGGGAGGTCCGGCAGGAGGGCTCGCTGCGGGTGCTCGAACGGGTCGGCCCCGGCATCGGCTGATCTCCCGGTACGGGGTGCCCGGCACCGTCGAGCCGCCGAAGAACAGGCGGAGGGGCCGTCCCAGCTCTCGGCCCGCGCAGACGATCACGAGGGCGAAGAACAGCCCGAAGACGACGTGGAACTGGACGAGCAGCCCGTAGACCGCCGCCGTGGCCAGGCCGAACACGACCTGGTCGCGCGCCCTGACCGGGGATGTGCCCGGATCGGTGATCACATAGCCGGTGTAGAGGGCGAAGGCGGTCCCGGTCATCGGCAGCAGAGCGCTGACCGTCGACACGTCGCTCAGGCCGCCCCTGAGACACGCCTGCAGGGCGAACCCGCCCACCCAGCCCAGGACCAGCGGCAGTCTTCCGGCTCCTCCGGCGTTCGCCGCCATGCCCCCTGCCAGCACGGCCATCGGCACGATCAGGTCGAAAGGACCCGAGACCCACGCGGTGAACTGGTAGGCGGGGGCGAGTCCGACCCATGGGAACAGCAGCAGCACGACGACGATCCCGAAGGCCACCGGGTTCAGGAACGCGGCGCCGGGCGCGTCCGGGCCGGTCCGGCTCACCCCGCTCGCCGCCTCCGGCGCCCGCACGCGGAAGACGTACGCGCTGCCGACGCCGATGCCGGCCGCCAGCGCGGTCGGCATCAGGTGCCCGTTGCCGTAAAGCAGCATCGCGCAGAGCAGGCCGCAGATGTAGGAGGGCAGGAAGAAGTCGGCGACCCGGTCGCGGGGCACCCCGAGGTAGCGGGCCGGGCGCCGCCACGCCCACGCCTCCACGGTCTCCAGCGCGAACTCGGTGGTCACGCCGGTGAGCACGCCGACCAGCGGCGCCAGGTAGGGCTGCTCGAAACCGAGCACGGTGTGTCCGAGCACGGTGAGGAGGGTGAGAGACCATGCCGACCGCCGGAGCGCCCTGCCTCGGCTCCGGCCGGGTCTCCCGGGTCTCCGGGTCTCGGATCTCCCGATCCCGGGTCTCCCGGGTTTCCCGGTCTCGGGTTTCCCGGTCTCGGGTTTCTCGGTCCTGGGGGACGGGCCGGTGTTCACGGCCGGCGGATCTCCGAGGCGCGGCCTTCGGCCAGCAGCACCTGGTGCCAGCCGGGCTCCAGGGACACCGACGCGGTACGGGCGCCGCCGCAGGCGTCCCTCCAGGAGATCTCGACGGGGACGGGGGAGTCGGGCAGGTTGTCACCCAGGCCGAACAGCAGCTCGGGTGCGGAGACGCCGTTGTGGCCGTTGGCGGGGTAGAGCTGCCTGCTGCGCGCGATCCCACCGGGCAGACGTACCGTGGCGACGGCCCCGATGGCGGGCCGCGTCAGCCCGGGGCGTGTCCACTCCCGGCGCGCCGGCTGGAGCTGTGTCCGGCCCGGTTGGGCCAGGGCGGGCCGCTCCGGTCCGGGGCGTGGTGCGGAGGATGGGGGGCAGGGGCCCGCGGGGAGACGGGGCCGCAGGCCCACGAACGGTGCCGTCGGGCCGTGGTTGCCGTAGAGCACCGACTCCGACCACTGGTTGGCGACCGCGAAGTCCAGTCGCCCGTCGTCGTCGACGTCGCCCACCGAGAAGGCCCGGCTGACCGTGCCGTCGCTGTCGCCGCCGACCCCGGCCCGCCGGGCCACATCCGCGTAGCGGCCGTCCTGCCCCCTGGTGAAGAAGGTGTTGGTGTCGCGGCCCGACAGGTCGTCCCCGGCCCGGATGCTCGGCCAGAGCGCCGGGCGGGAGAGGAACAGATCGCTCGCCGACGCCGCCTCCTGCAGTTGCGCCCACCGGTCGACCTCACCCCTGACGAACCCGGTCGCGTGCATGATCTCGTCGTCGCCGTCGTTGTCGAAGTCGGCGGCCTTGACGTCCCAGGACCAGCCGCTGCGGCTCAGCCCCAGCTCCTCACCGAGGTCGTCGTAGGGCGCGTGACCTCCGTGCAGGTCGCCGGGTCGGGACACGAAGGCGAAGTTGCTCTGGTGTAGCGCGTAGTCCTCGGTGAGGTTGCTCACCAGGATGTCCGGCCTGCCGTCGGCGTTGAGGTCGGTGAAGCCGACGCCCATGCCCTTGAACGAGTCGCGGCCGACGACCCTGGAGGCGGGAGTCGTCAGGTGCCTGGTGCCCCTGGCCTCGGTGAACCGGATCCGGCCGGGCACCGACTCGTTGACCAGCAACCGGTCAGGGCCGAAGTCATTGGCCAGGTACAGCTCGGGCCGCCCGTCGCCGTCCAGGTCCTGGGTGCCCAGCGCCAGGGTCCAGCCTCCGTTCCCGATCTCGTCGAACACCCCCTTGGCCTCGGCGAACCGCGCCGGTCCGCTCGCCAGGTAGAGCCGGGCGCCGCCGCCGTTGGCGGCGGCGGACAGCGAGTCGGGCATCACCGCGCTGCCGGGGTCGCCGTCGTTGGGGTCACTCTTGTTGAGAGCACCGTCCTTGGGAGCACCGTCCTTGGGAACGCCGTCGTTGGAGGTATCGTCGCCCAGCACCCGGACGCCGTCGGGGAAGTAGTCGCCGAAGACCAGGTCGAGGCGGCCGTCCCCGTCGAAGTCACCGGTCGTGGCGGCGCTGGTGTTCCAGATCTCAGGCTCCGTGGTCAGCGCGCGGTGGCGGAAGGCGGTTCCTGAGGGGGGCACCCCGGGCACGCGCAGGAAGAGCGAGGGGGAGCGGCCCCAGTAGTAGACGACCAGGTCCTGCCAGCCGTCCTGGTCGAGGTCGGCGGGCAGGCAGCCGGTCGGCGCCTCGTACCGCCTGCGTTCCGGGGGGACCAGTGTGAACGGCCGGTAGCCCCGGGGCGTCCCCGGTGCCTGCCTGACGGTCACCGTGTCATGGCGGGGATCGACCAGGCACAGGTCGTCGGCGACGACCTCGTTGTCCACGTCGAACAGTGCCACCCCGGCGCCCAGCGACGACACCCAGCCCTGGAGCCCGGTGTAGCCCGCCGCGACCGGACGCAGGGTGCGGTCACCGGGTCCCGAGGGCGGCCCGAGCGGCCTCGCGTGGAAGGAGAAGTCGGCCGACGTCTCCGCGACCGAGGTGTCCGGCAGGCCGGTCAGCCTCCATCCGGCGGCGGCGGCGATCAGGGCGAGGGCTCCCGCCGCGTACCTGCGAACCCCTGACATCGCTTTCACCGCCCCTTCGAGCCGCAGGTGACGATTTCGGCCGAGATCGGATCGCCGTGGCGTGGTCCGGCATCGCCCGCACCGATCCTTCGAGCCGCGGTCATGAATTGCGGTCGCGTCGTGCCCAGGCCTTCCGGATTCCCGCCCGCCAGGCCTGGTAGTGGTCGCCGCTGTGCGCGTTGTGGCCCAGCGCGACGAGCGCGGTGTCGGTCCAGCCCGCGGCCTCGTCCACCTCGGCCCCGCACAGCACGGGTGCGGCGGCGACGGTGTGCTCGGGGACGACGGCCGAGATCAGCCGGGAGGCGCAGGCGAAGGCGCAACCCTGGGCGAGGTGGGCGCGGAAGCCGTCCTCGGCCGCGGCCGAGGCCAGCCGCCCCAGGTCCGCGGTGCTCGCGCCCCCGGTGTACGTGGCGGCCAGACCCACGCCGCTCCACAGGTCGGCGCGGCGTCCCGCGGGAAACTCGGCGATGCGCAGCACGACGTCGCCCGCCCCCGCGCACTCGTGGAACCAGAGCATCCGCCCCAGTCCCTGATCGAAGATCGCTCTCCGGGTCCGATCCATGAGCCCCGCCGTGCGCTGGCGTCCCACCGTACGGTCCGCGGAGAAGAAACCCTGGTGGAAGCCGAACCCGTCGTGGGCCAGCCAGCGCAGCAGCGGGTGCACGGAGCGGACGCCCCACATCGGCCGTAGCCGCATGCGGGCGTACGCCCGGCCGGTGCCCATGTGGATGAGGTGCGGATAGCGCATCCCCTGCCCGCTCAGCAACTCCCGCAGACGGCGCCCGCCGGTGAGGGTGAGAACGTCGAGGGTGGCGCAGGCCATGCCCGCGCCCTCGTACGCGAAACCGCGCAGGTCCTCCTGGAGGTCGTCGATTCGCTCGGCCTCCCCGGAGAGCACCGCGTTGAACCCGGCGGTGAACGACCGCTCCGCGCCCTCCAGCCGTTCGCGCGCCGGCCCCAGCCGGAACCGCCGCACTCCGAACCCCACCCGGGCGGGGTTCTGCCGGAGCAGCCGGGCCACGCCCTTCGGCCTGGGCGCCGGCGCCGGCGCCTCCGGAGCCGACACCCTCGGCTCGGAAAAGTCAGGCCCCGGAAAGCCGGTCCCGGAAAAGTCAGGCCCCGGAAAGCCGGTCCCGGAAAAGTCAGGCCCCGGAAAGCCGGTCCCGGAAAAGTCAGGCCCCGGAAAGTCAGGCCCCGGAAAGCCGGTCCCGGAAAAGTTCGGCAGGGGGGAGGGAGCCGATGACTCCCGCGGGCACGAGGGCTCGGGTGAGGTGGGCGATCCCGGCAGGGCCGGGTGCTCGGCGGGTTTCGGGTGGCCGGTCGAGCCCGCGGGTTTCGGGTGGCCGGTCGAGCCCGCGGGTTCCGGCGGATACGGGGGGACCGGAAGGTTCGGAGGGGGCACGAGGTCCGAGGGGGTGAGGAGCGGCGGGTCCGGGGTGCTGTCCGGGATGCCCCCGGTGCCGGGCTCCGTGTCGGTTCCTGTGCCGGTTCCAGCGCCGGCCTCCGTACGGGCCTCCGTACGGGCCTCCGTACGGGCCTCCGTGCCGGCCGTCTCGACGTCATCGCTCTGAGCTACCGTCCGAGTGCCCTCCGCATTACTCACGGACCCGAACGTAGTGAGCCGCATTCAGCCCTTCAAGCACCGTGTTTCTGATTCCGTGCAAAGAAAACGCCGACGCCTCGGCCGATGTCGTGGCCGGAGGCCGGGAGGTCAGCTCCTGGAGTGGGTGTGGCTGCAGCCGCAGGCGGCGGTGGGGCGGTCGGTCAGGTACTTGCCCGCGTCGCGGAAGATGCCCGCGGCGGAGGTGTGCCCGCTCAGCGCGTCGGCGGCGAGCACGACCGCGGCCGCGGTGTAGGCGGAGTGCTCGTGGGGGAACCACTTCTCGTTCACGAACTGCCAGCCGGTCCAGTAGGAGCCGTCCTCGTGCCGCAGGTGCTGCATGTCCGAGAAGAGTCTCCGCGCCCGATCCCGGTCGCCCAGCGCGTCGAGGGTGAGCACCAGCTCGCACGTCTCGGCGCCGGTCACCCAGGGCTGGTCGGAGACGCAGCGGATGCCGAGGTCCGGTTCCACGAAGGTGTCCCACTCCTCGGCCAGCCGAGCCCGCGCGGCCGGGCCGCGCACCGCGCCGCCCAGGATCGGGTAGTACCAGTCCATCGAGAAGCGGCTCTTGTCGGCGAACGCCTCGGGGTGGGCGGCCAGCACGTGGCCGAGCTGGTCGGCGGCCAGTTCCCAGTCGGGTTGCGGGTCGCCCAGGTGCTCGCCGAGCAGCACGCCGCAGCGCAGGCCCTGGTGGATGGAGGCGCAGCCGGTCAGCAGCGCGTACCCGGCGGGCCTGCCGTCGGCCGCGCGCTCCCAGACGATCTCGCCCCGGGTGGTCTGCAGGCCGACCACGAAGTCCAGTGCCGTCCGGACCGTCGGCCACATCCGCCGGGCGAAGTCCTTGTCCCCGCTCACCAGCAGCTCGTGCCAGACGCCGACCGCGATGTAGGCGGCGTGGTTGGACTCCCCGCCCTGCTCGACGGCCTGGCCCCCGACCAGCTTCATCGGCCAGGAGCCGTCGGACCGCTGCGTGCGGACCAGCCAGTCGTACCCCCGGCGAACGGGATCGGTCAGCCCCGCCACGCTCATCGCCATCAGGCACTCGATGTGGTTCCAGGCGTCCACGTGTCCCTCGGGCCACGGGATGCCGCCGTCGTGCTCCTGTACCGTCGCGATGCTCTGGGCGGTCTGCACGACCTGTTCCCAGGAGATCATGCGGGCTTCCGGACGTAGAGCACCACGCTCTTGCCGATGAGCGGGTTGAGCACGGCCTCGGCGATCCTGGTGGCGGCGGGGCGCTTCATGATGTCCCAGACCAGCAGTTCGTGGTACGCCTTGGCCAGCGGGTGGTCGTTGTTGTCGACGCCGACCGCGCACTTGATCCACCAGTACGGCGCGTGCAGGCCGTGGGCGTGGTGGTGCGGGCCGATGGTGAAGCCCGTCGACTTGAGCTTCGCGCTCAGCTCGGCCAGCGTGTAGATGCGGACGTGCCCGCCGGGAGCGGTGTGGTACGCCTCGTCGAGTGCCCAGCAGATCCGTTCCGGCAGGAAGCTCGGCACCGTGACGGCGGCCTGGCCGCCCGGCTTGAGCACCCGGAAGATCTCCCGCATCGCGGCCATGTCGTCGGGGATGTGCTCCAGCACCTCGGCCGCGATCACCCGGTCGAAGCTGCCGTCCTCGAACGGCATGTCGAGCGCGTCGCCCGTCACGGTGTCCGCCGTCGCCTCGGGCGGCACCTCGCCGGCCTTGTCCATCGCGGCGAACATGTTCGCCACACCTTCCAGCTCTCCCGCGTCCATGTCGAAGGCCACCACGTCGGCACCGCGCCGCAGTACCTCGAACGCGTGGCGTCCGCCGCCGCACCCCAGGTCCAGCACCCGGGTTCCCGGACCGACGGGCAACCGGTCGAAGTCGACAGTCAGCACTGGCCGCTCCTTGTGAGAGGTGATCGTTTCAGGGTGTCGCTCACTTCGCGCGGCGGGCCTGGATGGCCTCGTGGTAGGCCTCCACGGTCCGCTTGGCGACGACGTTCCAGGTGAAGCGTTCCATGACCCGGTCGTAGCCCTTCTTGCCCACCGCGGCCCGCTCCTCGGGAGAGTCGTGCAGGCGGCGCAGCACCGCGGCCAGTTCCTCGGGGTCGCCGGGGGCCACCTGTATGGCGGCGTCGCCGACGACCTCGGGCAGCGCTCCGGTGCGGCTGGCGACCAGCGGGGTGCCGCAGGCCATGTGCTCGACGGCGGGTAGCGAGAAGCCCTCGTACAGGGAGGGGACGACCGAGATCTCCGAGGTGGCGATCAGCTCGCCCAGTTCGGTGTCGGAGATGCCGTGCACGAATCTGACCCGGTCCCGCAGGGCCAGCTCGCCGACGAGCTTCTCGGTCGGGCCACCGGGGGTGGGCCTGCTGACCACGGTCAGGTGGACGTCGCGCTCGGTGGCGAGCTTCGCCACGGCCCGCAGCAGCGTCGCGACGCCCTTCATCGGGGAGTCGGCGCTGGCCACCGCGACGATGGAGCCGGGCCGTTTGGGGAGCTCCGGGCGCGGGTGGAAGTAGCGGGTGTCGACGCCCAGCGGGATGAGCCGCATGTTCTTCTGGGGCACGTTGAAGTCGCGGTGGATGTCGGCGAGGGAGGACTCGCTGACGGTCAGGATCGGGCTGAGCCGCGGCGCGACCTTGGCCTGCATGCGTACGAAGCCGTACCAGCGCCTCATCGAGAGCTTCTTGCGCAGCGGGGCCGCCTTCAGCTCGATGCGCCGGTCCACGCTGATCGGGTGGTGGATGGTCCCGACCACGGGGAACAGCTTCTGGATGCCGAGCAGTCCGTAGCCGAGGGTCTGGTTGTCCTGCACCACGTCGAAGTCGCCGACGCGCTTCTTCAGCTCGCGGTACGCCCGCAGGGTGAAGGTCAGCGGCTCGGGAAACCCGGCGGTCCACATGGTGCCGACTTCGAGCAGGTCGATCCAGTCGCGGTACTCGCGGAGGCCGGGGGTGCGGAAGGGGTCCTCGTCGCGGTACAGGTCCAGGCTGGGGACCTTGGTGAGGATGACGCCCTCGTCGAGCTCCGGGTAGGGCTGGCCGGAGAGGACCTCCACGCTGTGCCCGAGGGCGATCAGTTCGCGGCTGAGATGACGCAGGTAGACGCCCTGCCCACCGCAGGTCGGCTTACTGCGATACGACAGCAGTGCCACCCGCAGTGATTCAGCACCCGGCACGGCAACCCCTTTCTCACCCTGCCCGAAAGGGGACAGGTACCGTGAAAGATGACCTTAGTCCTCGGACACTACCATTCGGTGGCTCTGTTGTACCTGATGTGGAATTGTTCCTAGGGTGCGCCTCACCGGGTGCGAGCTGGGAGGTTAACCTGACCGAACAGGATTCGATGGAACGTGTTCTAGGTACGCTGTGAGGGAGATAGTGCTCACACAAGGGTGTGACGGTACATTCGCCAATCGAACGGCATAAGACCAGGCATAGGTCCTGCACCCGCAAGCGAGGAGGACGCGTTGGCCAGGCGCGCGCTGATCACAGGTATCACCGGGCAGGACGGGTCCTATCTGGCCGAGTTCCTGCTCGGTCAGGGCTACGAGGTCTTCGGTCTGGCCCGGGGACAGGCCAATCCACGCGTCTCAAGGCTCCGCAAGCTCCTGCAGGGCGTTCAGCTCGTCCGGGGCGATCTGCTCGACCAGGGCTCGCTGATCTCCGCGGTCGAGAAGGTCCAGCCCGACGAGGTCTACAACCTGGGCGCCATCTCGTTCGTCCCCATGTCGTGGGAGCAGGCCGAGCTCACCGGCGAGGTGAGCGGCATGGGCGTGCTGCGCATGCTGGAGGCCATCCGGGTCTGCTCCGGGATCTCCTCCTCGCGTACGGCCGCGGGTTCCGGGCAGATCCGGTTCTACCAGGCGTCCTCCTCAGAGATGTTCGGCCAGGTCCGCGAGACCCCGCAGACCGAGACCACCCCTTTCCACCCCCGCTCGCCGTACGGCGTGGCCAAGGCGTACGGGCACTTCCTGACGCAGAACTACCGCGAGTCGTACGGCATGTACGCGGCGTCGGGGATCCTGTTCAACCACGAGTCCCCGCGCAGGGGCGCCGAGTTCGTCACCAGGAAGGTGAGCCTCGGGGTGGCCAAGATCAAGCTCGGCCTCGCCTCCGAGCTGCGCCTGGGCAACATGGAGGCGCGTCGTGACTGGGGGTTCGCCGGGGACTACGTCCGCGCGATGCACCTGATGCTTCAGGTGGACACGCCCGAGGACTACGTGATCGGCACCGGCCGCACCCAAACCGTCCGCGACCTGACCGAGGCCGCTTTCACCGCAGCCGGGCTCGACTGGGAACGGCACGTCGTCATCGACCAGACCCTGCACCGCCCCGCCGAGGTCGACCTGCTCTGCGCCGACCCGAAGAAGGCCCGTGCCCAGCTCGGCTGGGAACCGGAGGTCACCTTCGAGGAGCTGGTGGCGATGATGGTCGAGTCGGACATGAAGCTGCTCTCCGACGGCGGCGACCCCGACCAGGACTCCTCCTGGCCCTGAGAGCTTGGAGAGCCCTGAGAACCCGAGAGCCCGGAGCATCCGAGAGGAACCGCTGGAACCGCCGCGGGGGAAGGTGGAGGCGTGAGGCGAATCACGGTCCACCTCGGCAGGACGGTGGCACGGCTGAGCCCGTCCCGGTGGTGTCAGGTCTTCCCGGCCTCCGGGTCCCCGGGTTTGGCGGCGGTGCGGCCGGCGAGTCGTTCGTAGCGTTGTTTGGCCGCCTGGGGGGTGCCGAGGCCGAGACCGAAGGCGATCTCCTGCCAGGTGAGGTCGCGGCCTCGTGCCATGAGAAGGAGCGCCGCCTCCAACTCGTCCATCTCCGCGCGGGCCCGGGGGAGACGGTGGGCGTTGCCTCCGCCCCCGCGAGGACGGAGGCGGCGGATCTCAGGTGATGGAGACCGGCAGGTCCTTGATGCCGTTGATGAAGTTGGAGCGGAGCCGTCGGGCGGGACCGGCCTGGGCCAGGTTCGGCAGTCGCTCGGCCAGCACCTCGAAGAGCACCCGCAGTTCCAGCTTGGCGAGGTGGTTGCCGAGGCAGAAGTGGGCGCCGCCGCCGCCGAAACCGATGTGCGGGTTGGGGTCGCGGCCGATGTCGAAGGTGCCGGGGTCGGCGAATACGTCCTCGTCCCGGTTGGCGGAGCCGTAGAAGACCACGATCTTGTCGTCGGCCTTGACCTCCTGGCCGCCGATCGTCGTGTCCTCGGTGGCCGTACGGCGGAAGAGGTTCACCGGGGAGACCCAGCGGACGACCTCGTCGGCCGCGGTGCGGGCGAGGGTGCGGTCGGTGACCAGGCGCCGCCACTGCTCGGGGTGTTCGAAGAAGGCGAGCATGCCGCCCGAGGCCGCGTTGCGGGTGGTCTCGTTGCCCGCGACCACGAGCAGCAGCACGAACAGGTCGAACTCCTCCTCGGTGAGGGTCTCCCCGGCGGCGTCGGGCATGATCAGCTTGGTGACGATGTCCTCGCGGGGCTGTTCCCGGCGCTCGGCGGCCAGGGTGTTGGCGTAGTCGTGGATCTCCGTGGCCGCGTCCGTGCCCTCGGCGGGGTCGGATGCGTAGTCCGGGTCGTTGGCCCCGATCAGCCGGTTGGACCAGTTGAAGATCTTGTCCCGGTCCTCGACGGGGACGCCGAGCAGCTCGCAGATCACGTACAGCGGCAGCGGGGCGGAGATGTCCCTGACGAAGTCGACCGAGTCGCGCGCCTTGGCCTCGTCCACCAGTTCGTGGCAGATGTTGCGGATGTGCTGTTCAAGGGCGCCCATCATGCGGGGGGTGAAGCCCCGGTTGACCAGGGAGCGCCGCCGGGTGTGCTCCGGCGGGTCCTGGTTGAGCATCATCAGCCGCTGCAGGGCGAGCTGGTCCTCGGGCATCTCGTCGAAGAGCGAGAGCTTCCTGCTTGAGGAGAACAGATCGGAGCGGCGCGAGACCTGCACCACGTCGGCGTGCTTGGTGACCGCCCAGAACCCCGGCCAGTCCCGCTCGGCGTCGCCCGGGTGCGCGTAGACCGGCGCGTTCGCCCGTAGCCAGGCAAACTGATCGTGGGGCGCGCCGTTCCGCCAGTAGAAGTCCTGGTCGACCAGATCGATGTCCATCGGTCCTCCTGCGCGAACCGGGTCCCCGGTCCTGTGACGCGGCTCGTTGTCGGTGCGGCCTGCGGTGCGGTCGGCGGCGTGCCCTCCCGGTCGCGAGGCGTGTTCCTCGCGGGACATCCGTCGTGGACACGGCGAGCGCGGGACCTGTCGATGTTCCCGCCTCCCGCCGGGGCGCGCTGAACCGCCAGATACTTTATCGAGCGCTTGGGCGGACTACTTTCTGAAACGTGTTCTATTACGCCAGGGGGGTCGCGTCAAGTCGCGGTCTCCCGGGGGCGGTCCTTCGCGATCTCGGGGGGCGGCCACCTCGTTGACGATCGTGTAGGATCTGTCGGCCCGGGCGTCGATGGCCAGGACGGCGCCGTCACGGCCCGGGACGAGTGTTCCGCCTCGATCGTCCAGGACCTGGTGGATTCTTCACTCACTGTCTCGTGCTCGCCGACAGCCCGACCGGCCGGGGGAAGCGTGCGACGAACCGTGCTCCGCAAGAGCTGTCTTCGATCGTGAGGGTGCCGCCGTGGGCTTCGGCGATCTGCCGGGCGATAGCCAGGCCCAGGCCGCTGCCGCCGGAGTCCTTGGCGCGGGCGTCTTGCAGGCGAGTGAAGCGCTGGAAGATGAGTTCCCGCTGCTCGGGCGACACCCCGTTCCCGTCGTCGTGGACCTCCAGCACCGCCACGTCGCCCCGGTGCTCGATGGTGACCGTGACGCTGGTGCGGGCGTGGCGTTCGGCGTTGTCCAGGAGGTTGTGCAGCAGTCGTTCCAGGCCGATCCGTTCGCCATGGACCATCACGCCGCTGCTGAACCTCCTGACCACCCTGACCTTGCTTTGCCGGCGGTCGCGCTGCCGATGGTCGAGCTCGCCGTCCACTAGGACGGCGAGGTTGAGTAAGTCGTGCTGACCGATGATGCCCGCGTCAAGTCGGGAGAGCTCCAGCAGGTTGGTCACCAACTCCTGTAGCCTCTCGACGCTTTCCAGCAGCTTGTTGCCGGTTTCCCCCCAGTCGGTCTCCTCCGGATCCATGAGCGCTTCCTCGATCTCGGTACGCATGGCCGTGAGCGGGTGGCGCAGGTCATGGGAGGTGTCCGAGGCGAACCTCAACTGCTGCTGGATCGCCGTCTGGGCCCGTTCCAACGTTTGGTTGGTGCTCTGCGCAAGCTTCTTGAACTCGTCATCATGGTTCGGCAGCGGAACCCGCTCGCTCAGATTGGAAGGCCGGATCGTGGCGAGTTTCCCGCTGATGGCGCACACCGGCTTGAGGGTCTTGCTCATCATCCAGTACGTCCCGAGCGCAGTGGTCGCGATCAACAGAAGTGAACCGCCGATGAGTCCGGCCAGGACGGCTACGTTTCCATAGAGCGGAGGCTGGGGAGCGGCTATCAGCAGCAGCAGGGTGGCGGAAGTGCAGACCAGCGCCATGACGGCGCTCGCCACGGTGGTCACACGGGTTTTGACGGAGCAGTGATGCCATGCGCTCAAGGTGATCACCCCAGCAGCGCCCTGGATGCGGCTGCGGACGAGATACTGGTCCAAACAGCGGATGAGTTCTCCTTATTCCGATATGGCCTAACCTCGCAGCGCCAAGCCGGCCGACGCAGTTGCCGAAAGAATCCGAGCCGTCCGCTCAATCTCTGCGGCGGTAGCGATCAAGGGCGGCCCCATGGCCGCGCGGCCCGCCGCGCGCCCGGCGGCCAGCCGGCCGGACATGCGGCTTAGGGGCCGGTCCCGGCCGGCGCCGCCCGGTGCGCTCCCACCGACCGACACTGCCGCCCAGTTCCTAAAGGGGGTCCGGCCAAGGTGAGCTCAAAAGCCGCAACGCAAGATCAACAACACTGCGGCCTGCACGATGAGGAGGACTTTGTCGAGCTTGGCCCAGCAGGCAAGCTTCCTGCTGGGCTTGCTGTAAGCGGCGAACCGCCGGTCATGACGGGACTGGGTGCACGGCGACGCCGGCGCCGAGCACCTCGGTGTCATCCCTGTGGGACTAGGGCCAGCGCCCTGACCGCCTCGCGCAGGGAGTTGCGCGAGAGGCCGAGCCGGTCGGCCAGGTCGGCCTCCTTGGGCAGTCTGCTGCCCGGGGAGAGCTCGCCGGACAGGATCATCTGCTTGATCCTGTCGATAGCGGCGTCGGTGACCGCCACTCCGCACCGTCCTCAGGTTTCGCCAGACATCCGATGTCTACGAGTGTATGGCGAACCGGACCGGATCCACCCCCGTCACGCGGCGGATGATCCCGCGAACCTCGAGCGTGCGCAGATGTGCCGCCGCCTCCCCGGCCGCCATCCCGCGCAGCATGGGGGGGAAGTCCTCCCACGGGCGGTTCCAGATCATCCGCCCGGCGATCTCCCAGATGGTCAGCGGCTCCTCCGCCTCGGCGAGCAGGTCTGCCAGCCATCGGAGCTTCTCCTCGTGATGGATACCGATCTCCGCCGCCCGAGCCGCCGTGTCCGGAAAAATCCATTCATGGGCGGGCATGGCTTCGAGTTCGCCCAGGCCCTTCACCTTCTCCAGCGACTCCAGGAAGTCGGTGAGCGGGTCGACGTCGGCCCGGTCGTACGGGTAGATGCCGATGTGCGGGGTGATCGCCGGCAGCACGTGGTCGCCGGTGAAGAGCCGGTCGGCGTCCTCCAGGTGCAGGCAGACGTGGCCCGGTGTGTGGCCGGGGGTCCAGATCGTACGGAGCCTGCGGCCCGGCAGGTCGATCAGGTCGCCGTCGGAGAGAACGCGGTCCGGCAGCGCGGGCGGCTTCGGCCGGTTCCCGGTCACCTCCTCCACCTCGACGGTGCCCGCCCCCGCGCGGCGCAGCATGTCGGCCTGAAAATCGCGGTGCGCCTCACCCTCAAGCTCGCGCATGAAGCCGACCAGTGCGGCGTCGGCCTCGTGCATGGCGATCCACGCGCCGGACTCCTCCCTGACCTGTCCGGCCAGCCCGGCGTGGTCGGGGTGGAAGTGGGTGACGACCACCCCGCGCACGTCGCGTACGTCCATGCCGACCGCGCCCAGCCCGTCGCGCAGGGCCAGCCACGCCTCAGGGGCGTTCCAGCCCGCGTCGATCAGCACCGGCCCGGCGGGGGACTCGATCGCGTAGACCAGGGTGTAGCCGAGCGGGTTTCCCGGAATCGGGACGGGCACGCTCCACACACCGCCACCGGTGTCGAACGGACGCTGCTCGCTGTACGGCCTGCGGCGGGATTTCAACGGTGGTGCTCCTTACCGGCGCCGCTCAAAGGCGCTCCAGGACGGTCGCGGTCGCGAGCGCCCCGCCCGCGCACATCGATACCGGCGCGGTCGAGGAGTCGGACCGCTCAAGCTCGTGCAGGGCGGTGGTGATCAGCCGGGAACCGGTCGCGCCGACGGGGTGGCCGAGTGCGATGGCGCCGCCGTTGACGTTGACCCGTTCCATGTCTGGCTTGTGCACCGATGACCAGGATGGGACCACCGATGCAAAAGCCTCATTCACCTCGTACCTATCGATATCAGACGCGCTCATCCCGGTGGCGGACAGGGCCTTGGCCGTCGCGTCCACCGGCCCGTCCAGGTGGTAGTACGGCTCGGCGCCGACGAGTGCCTGGGCGAGGACGCGGGCCCTGGGGCGCAGGCCGTGCCGGGCGGCGGCCTCCTCGCTCATCAGCAGCACCGCCGCCGCGCCGTCGGAGATCTGTGAGGAGGTGCCTGCGGTGTGCATGCCGCCCTCGCCCATCACGGGCTTGAGCCCGGCCGGCCCTTCGACCGTGCTCTCGCGCAGCCCCTGGTCCCTGCCGACGATCACTGCACCCATACGATCACTGCACCCATACGATCTCCTCGCCCGTCGGCTTGGAGTTCGCGGACACCGGGCGACCGTTCCCGTTCGCCCGCCCGCGCGTCGCTCCAGAACGTCGCTCTAGTCGCCTGTCAATGCGACTGTAACGGGTTCTAATTTCAGGCGGAAGGCGGGGGCCGGAAATCGGCGAGCAGGCGCTCGGCGGCGATCTCGATGCGCCGCTGGATCTGCTCGTAGGTGCGGCGCCCCCTGAGCATCTCCAGAAGCTCGTGCACCCAGATGCTGGACAGCGAGCCCGCGAGGGCGAACTGCTCCTCGGTGGCGGTGTCAACGGTGAGGTCGTCGCCGGCGACGCGGAGCAGCAGCCCGGTCATCCGGTCGCCGAACGGCGTCTCGACCTCGGCCATGATCAGCGAGCGGATGAGCGCGTCGGCGAGTTCGGGTTCGCGCATCAGGCCGCGGGTGGCGCGCATCAGGATGTCGACGGCCCGCCCCGAGGCCGCGGTGGCGCTGGGCGGGCGGCGCTCGATGCTGCTTTCGAGGAGATCGATCTCCTCGCCCACGACGGCGACGACAAGATCCATCTTGGAGGGGAAGTACCGATAGAGCGTTCCCAGTGCGACCCCGGCGCGCTCGGCGACGGTCCGCATCTGCATCGCCTCGACACCACCCCGCGAGGCGAGCGCGGCGGCGGCCTGGACGATGCGCTTGCGTCGCTGGTGCTGGCTCCTGGTGCGGACGCCCGTGGACGCCGGTTCGCTCTGCATGCCGGATGTCTTCTCGGTCGTGACCGGATCGAGGTCTCTCGGGACGTGCCTGTCGGCCGCGTGCCGGGTGACCGGCACGTCGGTTGACACATGCGGGGTGCGCATGAGAACACGTTATCTGATTTCTGGATACTCCGGCGGGTTACTCGCTGGTCACAAAGATGCCCCGCGCTTACACGGCATATGCGGTGCTGCGGTTATGCGGTGATGTGTTGTGATCAGTCGGCTCTGGACACAGAATAGAATCTGTTCTACTTTTCGGGGCGGCTGGCCTGGGCATCCTGGCGGGAGGCGCAATGTCCGAAGAGACGCCGGCGGCATCGACGACGAGTTCATCCGGCACGGGCGAGCCGCGCCATCCGCCGGGGCCGGTCTGCCCCTCGTGCCGCTCGGTCGCGCGCACGTACGTGACGGCGAGCGGTGAGGGCGAGGTCTACAGCTACGTCGTCCACCACAACCCCCCGGTCCCGGGGCGGGAGACGCCCTTCGTGGTCGCGGTGGTGGAACTGCCGGAAGGGGTGCGGATCGTGGGCAACGTGGTGGACTGCGCCCCTACGCGGGTGGGTATCGGTATGCCGGTGCGCCTGACGTATCGCCAGATGGACGACGAGCTGATCCTGCCCATGTGGGTCCCCCGGGAGGCGTGATGCGGATACTTACCGACGACGAGGTGCGGGTCGGAGCCCTCCTCCCCGAGCTCGTGATCGAGTTGACCCCCACGCTGGTCGTCTCGACCGCACTCGCGACCATGGACTTCACCCCCGTCCACCACGACGTCGAGGGTGTGAGGGCGCAGGGGTCAAAGGACATCTTTCTCAACATTCTGACCACGATGGGCCTCGTCGAGCGCTATGTCACGGACTGGGCCGGACCCGAGGCGATCATCCGCGGTATCAACGTCAAGCTCGGCGTCCCCGCGTACGCGGGCGACAGGCTGGCCTTCGGCGGCACCGTGGTCGCCTGCGAGGACGGCGAGTTCACGGTCGAGGTCCACGGCAGGGTCAGCCTCGGCGACCACGCCTCGGGCACCGTCAGGTTCGCCCTCCCGTAGAAAGGCCCTCACCAGCTGCGCAGGCACGCCGCCACCAACCCGGACGCCTGGTTCCACGGGCGCCCGATCACGCTGGAGGAGCACCAGGCGTCGAAGTGGATCGCGGAGCCGCTGCACCTGCTCGACTGCTGTCAGGAGAGCGACGGCGCGGTGGCGCTGGTGGTCACCTCCGCCGAGCGGGCCAGGGATCTGCGCAGGTCACCCGCGCTGATCACCGCCGCCGCCCAGGGCGCGGGCGCCGACCAGATGACGATGACCAGCTACTACCGGGACGACATGACGGGCCTGCCGGAGATGGGGGTGGTCGGCGGCCAGCTCGGCGAGGCGTACATCCACGGGATGAACGGTATCGCCGAGGCCGTCAGGCAGATCCGCGGCACCTCGGCCAACCAGCTCGCCTCGGTACGCAACGTGCTGGTCACCGCGGGCACGGGCGTGCCGACCAGCGGGCTTGTCCTGTCGGCGGAGTGACCCGGCGCCGCTCGCGGCGGCTTCTGGTCGCACCTCGGCCGGACCCGTATCAGCCCTCTCCGGCTTACTCGGTCTGCCCCCTGGCTAGTGGGGCGTCTCCGAACCTTGACCGGGCTTTTCCGGGCCGGAACGTCTGTTCCCCGCTGCGGGTTTCCCGGTCAACGTTCGGTGTGGGGCCACTAGGACAGGAGGGAGGTGTAGGCGACCGAGTGCTGTTGCCCGGACATGAAGGATAGGAACTGCCTGACGAAAGCGCTGCGCGAGTAGCTGTCGTCTCTGCCGGTCAGATCTCGGTGGAAGGCCGTGCGGAACAACGTCTGATACTCCTGGGCGTCGATCTTCTGGTCGTCGTCGACGTCGGTGACGTCGAACAGCACGTCGGCGATCCTGACCAGTCCGGAGCTGGGCAGAGAGGCAGCTGAGGTGGCGTATTCCTGACGCGTGACGCGTCCGTCGCCGTCGGCGTCGAGATTGGTCTGCAACTCCCGCCACCAGGCGGCGTAGGCGTTGTAAAGCCGCTCCTCGCCCTGTTCATCCAGGTCGAGCCGAGTGGCGATCTCCCTGGCCATGGCGGCCAGGTCGGGCCAGCCGAGGTAGCCGTCGCCGGTCTGGTCCAGGACCTCGGCGAAGAACTGGTCAGCCGAGCGTGTGGCCTGACTGACCTCGTCGGGAGCCGGGGTGATGAGTCTGAGCATGGCCGCGGCCTGGTCGGCCTTGCGGCGTACGTTCTCCCACGGTCCGGAACCACCGGCGTGGTCGGGATCCAGCAGGCTCATGAACGAGCCGACGTGCACCCAGCTGTTTGGAAGCAGGCGGGTGGCGAACCCGGTGGTCAGGTAGGCCGCGTGCATGAGCACCCGCGCCCCTGGAAGGTCAGGCAGGGCGGCACGTCGGCAGAAGGATTCCGGCAGCGACGCGATGGTGACCGCGGCGGCCACCGGGCCTGCCACGGCCCGGCCCGCGGCCCACACCGCGGGATGGCCGCGCAGCAGGGGCGGCGCGGGCACATTGGCGAAGAGCCGGTAGATGATGACGCGCACCGCCTCGGTGCTCTCCAGGCGATGGTCGATCATGTCGTCGTAGTAGGGCCAGAACTCCTGCAACGTCGCGGGAAGCTGGTCGCTGTTGCCCTCGAGCAGGGCCAGGAGCGTCCGGAACTCGGCGTAGAGCTGTTCCATCGCGGGCCTGTCGAGCGACTCACCGCTCAGCCGATACATCGTCACCGCCGACTCGAACAGGGTCGCCACCACCCAGGCGCGTGCTTCGGCGTCCATCGCGTCGTAGCGGCGGCCTTGCGGGTCGGTGCCCGAGATGCGGGCGTGCAGGCGGTTGAGGCGAGCCGCCTCCCGGCTGCGAACGTGCCGGTCCGGGTCGAGCATCCGCTGCGTGCTCACCATGGTGTTGCGCAGACGCCGCCACGGATGCGTCACGAACGTCGAGTTTCTGATCAACGCCGCGCCGATCTGCGGGTGTGCTGCTTCCAGAACCGTGGCGCGGGCCACCGCAAGGCCCCAGCGTGCCTCGTTGGCGAGGCGGTGCAGCATCGAGTTCGGACCGAAGGCGTCGGCGGTCTCCTCAGCGGTGGTCTGGTTCATCGAAGTCCCTCTCCCGTCGTGG
Organism: Streptosporangium sp. NBC_01810; assembly: GCF_035917355.1. Classification (NCBI taxonomy): domain Bacteria; kingdom Bacillati; phylum Actinomycetota; class Actinomycetes; order Streptosporangiales; family Streptosporangiaceae; genus Streptosporangium; species Streptosporangium sp. NBC_01810. Next base: position 88,764 of record NZ_CP109070.1, read on the forward strand.
CGGTCGGCTGGCGGACATCGCCGAATCGGCGCTGGCGCCGCCGGTAGGTGTCAAGGCATTCCCAGAGGTGGGTCGCGCGAAAGTCGGGCCATAGAACCTGCGGGAAGACCCATTCGGCGTAGGCCACTTGCCAGAGCATGAAGTTGGAGATCCGTTGCTCTCCCGAGGTACGAATGACCAGGTCCACATCCGGTGTGTCGGAGTATGGGAGATGCCGGGCGAAGGTGGCCTCGGTGACCTGCTCGGCGGGTACGGCGGCGTGGATCAGTGAACGGGCGGCTTCCACGATGTCGCGACGTCCCCCGTGATCGAAGGCGATCGTCAGCGTCATTCGCCTGTTGTCATTGGTGAGCGTCATCAGATCGGCGATGTCCTGAGCCAGCAGTGGCGGGATCCGCGGATCGGTCATGCCCAGGAACCTGCACCGGACACCTCGCGCGTGCAACGCCGGCGCATGCTTGCGGATGGTCCGGCGCACGAGCCTCATCAGGATGTCGACCTCGCCCGCCGGCCTCCGCCAGTTCTCGGTGGAGAAGGCGTACAGGCTCAGCCACTTGATGCCGGCCGAGCGTGCCGCCTCGATGGCGTCGATTACGGCGGCCTCTGCCGCCTCGTGGCCTGCGGTGCGCGGCAGCGATCGCTGCGCGGCCCACCGCCCGTTCCCATCCATCACGCAAGCCACGTGACGCGGCAATCCACTGATGATTTCCATAGCGAAGCGTGACTATAGCATTACCCACGGTATTGCCTGGTGTCGCAGTCCGTAACCGCCGGATGGCGGCACGGAGGAAGGGGGAACGGAGGAAAGGCGAACAAGGGAAGGGGGAGCGCGGGAAGGGCGCGGCCGGTGGGCGGCGTGCCGCCGCAGGTGCCCTTGTCGGTCCAGACGGCGGCGGTGCCCGGGGTCTCGTTCTGGGTCCACCACTGCGCGTACCAGTTGCGGCTGTTGTACGAGGCGGTCATGCCGCCGGTGTAGACGGCCGAGGAGTTCCATGCGGCCGCGCAGCTCTCGGCGGAGGCAGAGGACATCGGCAGGACGACCGCGAGCACGCCCGTGACCGCCAGGGCGGCGAGGGTTGCCATGATGCGCTGTCTCAACACTAGATCACTCCCATGGGGGAAACCGGATGGTTTGGGGTGTCCGGACGGTCGGACTTTGGTGCGGTGCCGGCCTGCGTCATCGCGTTCGCGCAGCTCACGTTTGGATCGGGTGGGTCTCCCACTAGGCGGGGGCCGCCAACCCGATATTTCTCTTAGGAAAATTTCCTAAGAGTTATCGTGATGCCAGCCTTGACGGATCGCTGTCGCAACCTGTTCGGTCGTTGAGTTCCGGCATCGCGGGCCGGGCGCGTTCCAAGTGCGGGAAACCTCGTGCACCACCGGCTCACCAAAGCGCATTCCGCCCAGTTAGCTATTAGATGTAACTTTTATCGGCGTTTGGGGTGCCATCATTGCGACATGTTGCAACCCCTCGGGCTCGATCCTGTGGAGGAGCGCGTCTACCGGTTCCTGGTGACCACCGCGGAGGCGGACGTCACCGACCTCATCGGGAACCTGGGCATCGATGCCGAGACGGCGGAGACGGTGCTGGTCTCCATGCGGGTCAGGGGACTGGTCAGGACTGTCTCTCCCGGCAGGCGGCGGTTCACCGCCGTGGCACCGGACATCGTGCTGGGCTCGCAGCTTCTCCGCCACCAGCAGGCGCTTGACCGGGCGCGGCGCGAGGTGGAGCGACTGTCCGAGGAGTACAGGGACAACGCCCGCCGCCGCGACGCGGGCCTGCTGGTCGAGGTCCTGCCCAACCACGTCGCGCTCCGGGAGCAGTTCGACCACCCGTTCGAGGGCTACTGGGCGCGGGCGACGCCGCCTCGGATCACTGAGAGTGGCGACTTCACTGAGGGCGACGGCTTCATCGAGGGCGACGACTTCATCGAGGGTGGCGGCTTCACTGAGAGTGGCGGCTTCATCGAGGGTGGCGGCTTCACTGGCGGAGGCTTCACTGAGGGCGGAGGCTTCACTGAGGGCGGCCACCTCATCAAGGGCGACGACTTCCCTGAGGGGACGACGCCCTGCCCGCTCGGCCCCGACGACCTCTACCTGCTCTCGCTGCTGGTCGCGGGCGTGCCGGACAAGTCGATCGCCACCCGGCTGGGAATCAGCCAGCGGACCATGCGGCGACGCGTCGCGAACATCATGGAACTCGCCGGAGCCCAGACCCGCATGCAACTGGCCTGGCGCGCCGCCACCGACCGCTGGCTTTGACCCGCTCCAGAGGGCCGCGCCGCCACCTAACGCTGCTCCAGAGGGCCGCGCCGCGACCGGACGCCCCTCGGCGATACCACCGGCTTCCCGTCCGCCTCCCGTCCGCTGTTCCGCGAAGATCAGGGGAACGGCAGCGGGATTCCCGTCCGGCCCGTCGACTACCCGCGGAGATCGGGTGCTCGAAGGGCCGGAAGAGGAACTAGGGGGTCGTGATCATCGGTACCGCGAAGAAGACGATCATGGCGATCGCCACCGCGATGATGAAGCCGATCACTTCCCAGGCCCAGTCGTGGTGGGAGACCTTCGCCGGCACCTTGTGACTGCGTGCCGCCCGGCGGCCCGCGCGCCTGCGGGATCCGGTCCGTCCGGAAAGGTCGAGTCCGCTCTCCGACGCCCACGCCGTCCCGGCCTCGTCGGTCCCCGCCGGCTCCGCACCCGAATCGCTTCCCGGCGCGGTCGCCGGCTCGCTCCACTGCGCGTAGTGCGACGCCGGGGTGTGGTCCGGAGGAGCGGTGTAGTTCGGGGGCACGGTGTGGAGCGGGGCGTCACCCGGTTCGTCGACCCGCATGATCCAGCTGGGCAGGCGAAGCTGGGCACGGCCCGCCGAGGTGCTGAGATGGTCCGGCCGCGGAGACCAGTTGGGGAGGGCCGTCGAGGTCTCATCCGGAGTCTCGTCCGGGGTCTCGTCGGTGGTCTGGGGGGCGCTTCCAGTGCCGGTCTCTGTTCCTGTCCCGGTCCCGGTGCCGGTTTCGGTGCCGGTTTCGGTGCCGGAGGGGGCGGCGTCCGCGAACCAGTTGACCGCGGGAGGCTGAACGGGGTCGGCCGCCGATGTGGCCCAGGTGGGCATCGGCGGTTGTACACGACCGGTTTCGGGGTCGGCGGTCTGTGCCTGTGTGGCCCAGGTGGGCATCGGCGGTTGCACGCGACCGGTTTCGGGGTCGGCGGTCTGTGCCTGTGTGGCCCAGGTGGGCATCGGCGGTTGCACGCGACCGGTGCCGCTGTCAGGGGTCTCCACCCGTGCGGCCCTGACGGGGAAGAGAGGCCGGTGGCGCTCGGCGTCGGAGAGGGCGTCGAGCTGGTCGGTCTGCAGGGGCCAGCCGGGGAGCGGGTGCTCGGCGGGGTGCTCGGCGGGGTGCGGGTGCGCGGCGGGCACATCGTCCAGTACATCCCCCAGCACGTCCCCGTACTGTCCGGGAACCGGGGCGCCCGCGAAGGGCGGGTGAGGGGCATCGGCGGACAGAGCCCCGGGCGTCTCGACGGGTGCGAGATCGACGGACGAGGGATCGACAGGCGAGGCATCGACGGGTGCGGCCTCGGGGCGGGGCGCGGCGGCAACGAGCCTGTCGGTGTGGATGCGGGTCGCCCGTTCCTCAGGGCTGAGCGGGCTGAACAGGCTCTCCCGTACGGGGGCGTCGTCCAGCACGTCCCCGGGGATGGGGGCCGACATCGGCATGGCCCGGCGCGGTTTGGGGCGCTGGAGCCGGCGGCGAGGCCGCAGGGTCGCGGTGTCCAGGGCGGTGAGCACCGAGTTGCCGAGCTTGGGCATCGGCTCGGTGCTGGCCTCGTGGGTGGAGACCGTGTCGGGGTCCCTCGGCGCGAAGGGGTCGGGGAAGCGGTCGTCCGCCATGTGGTCCGGCGCGGGAAACGCCGAGGCGCCGGTTGGGGCGCCGTTTTCCGTGGACGGCGGCGGCCATCCGGGCGACGTCGGCCACAGCTGCCTGACCAGCGGGGATGTTGACCGCCTGGCGATGGGAACGACCGGTGCCCGCGGTCCGAGCACGGCGGCGCGCAGCCCGGAGGGAGGAGTGACCCAGGGGGCGAGGATGAGCACGTCACGGACCGGGGCGACGGCGAGGGCGCCGAACACCTCCGCCAGGTGCGCGGGGATCCGGGCCGAGGCCAGGGCGGAGCCCAGCGACTGGGCGAACCTGCGGCAGGCGCTCACCGTCAGCTCGTCGGCGGTGTCGACGGCCACATCGAGCACCCAGGACAGCTCGGCGGCGTTCATCTCACACACGCCCGACAGGTACAGCACCTCACGCTGGTGGGTGCGCAGCTCGCTCAGGACGCGCTCGATGAGGGTGGGGACGGGATCCAGGCTGGTGACGGGGGGCGAGTAGATGATGTCGCGCAGGGAGATCTCGCGACGGGCGAGCGCGTACAGCGCGGCGCGCGGGGGGTGGGTGTCCGTGACGCTGGACAGAACGGTCACCAGGACGTCGAAGGCCGAGTCCGCGTCGCCCAGCTGGTCGTGGGAGTAGGCGTACAGCCCTGCTGCGTGGCGGTCGTAGAGCTCGGCGACCAGTTCGTCGCGCGAGCGTTGACCGAGGAGCGGTTGGGTCACGAGACCGGTTCCTCTGGTGGTTCGTCGAGCGTGGTGAAGAGTGGGGTGGCTGTGAAGCCTGTGAAGCCTGTGAAGCCTGTGAAGCCTGTGACGTACGGGGCCAGAGGGATTAACTCCAGCAATGTGGGTAATCATGTCAAGTCATGGGCACCTCCCGCACTACCGAATGCCCTTTTCGTGAGAAATACACATGTCGATCTACCGGACAAATCCGGGAAGACAGATCGGAGAAGTGGGGCATAGGCTGACTTGGGCCAGATTAGGGGGGCGGCTGGGGCAGGGAGGCCGTAACCCGGTGAAAACACGAGGTTGCGCATGATCACATTCAACGGTGTCACCAAGCGCTACGCCGACGGCACCGTAGCGGTGGACAACCTGAGCCTTGAGGTGCCCACCGGGGAGATCACCGTCTTCGTCGGACCCTCGGGGTGTGGCAAGACGACATCCCTCCGCATGATCAACAGAATGATCGACGCCACGGAGGGCCGGATCCTCCTGGACGGCGTCGATGTCAAGACCATAGACCCGCCGACGCTACGCCGGGGCATCGGCTACGTCATCCAGCAGGCCGGGCTCTTTCCGCACCGCAAGATCGTCGACAATGTGGCGACGGTTCCCCTGCTGCTCGGCTGGGAAAAGAAGAAGGCCCGCGACCGGGCGATGGAACTGCTGGAGCGGGTCGGACTCGACCTGAAGATGGCCGACCGCTACCCCTTCCAGCTCTCCGGCGGCCAGCAGCAGCGCGTCGGCGTGGCCCGCGCGCTCGCCGCCGACCCGCCCGTGCTGCTGATGGACGAGCCGTTCAGCGCGGTCGACCCGATCGTCCGGACCAGCCTGCAGGAGGAGCTGCTGCGGCTCCAGGCCGAGCTGAACAAGACCATCGTGTTCGTCACCCACGACATCGACGAGGCGGTCAAGCTCGGCGACCGGGTGGCCGTCCTCCGCGTCGGGGGCCGCCTGGCCCAGCTCGACGACCCCGCGACGCTGCTGGCCAGGCCCGCCGACGACTTCGTCCGCGAGTTCCTCGGCCGCGACCGGGGCATCCGGCGGCTGTCGTTCGTCTCGGCCGAGGGGATACGGCTCCGCACCGACCTGCTCGTCCCGGTCTCCACCGACGCCGCGTCGGCCTCGGCGCGTGCCGGGGGAGAGCCGTGGCTGGCCGTGCTGGACGCGGGGAACCGGCCGCTGGGCTGGATCGCGGCCAGGGACCTGCCCGAGTCCGGCGGTATCCCCGCCGACGTGGAGCTCGCGCCGTACGGGACGTTCGTCAGCGGGCGCGACTCGCTGCGCGGCGCGCTGGACGCGACGCTGCTGTCGCCCTCGGGCAACGCCATCGCGGTGGACGGCGAGGGCAGGGCCGTGGGCGTCGCCACCCGCGAGGCCCTGGACGAGGCGCTGGCCGAGGTGGCAGGAAGCGTCGGCGGGTCCGTCGGGAACGTGGGAGGTTCCGGCGGGTCCGCAGGGGGCGCGGGGAGTACCGGTGCGGGCGCGGGAGGCACGGGGGACGCGGGTGAGTGAGGAACCCCTGGTCCGCTGGGACTGGATCGGGCGCAACTGGCCCACGATCCAGGGCCTGCTGGCGGACCACATCGTGATGGCCCTGGTGCCGATCGTCGTCGGGCTGCTCATCGCGCTCCCGCTCGGGCTGGCCGGAGTCCGCTGGCGCTGGCTCTACCAGCCGACCGTCGGCGTGATGAACGTGATCTACTCGCTGCCCTCGCTGGCCGTCTTCATCGTGCTCATCCCGGTCACCGGCCTCGCGACCCGGCTGACCGTGATGGTCCCGCTCACCTTCTACGCCATGGCGGTGCTGATCCCGGCGGTCGTCGACGGGCTGGGCTCGGTCCCCGACCACGTACGGCAGTCTGCGGTGGCCATGGGCTTCACCCCGCTGCGCAGGCTGCTCCAGGTCGAGTTGCCGATCGCGGTGCCGGTCGTGCTGGCCGGGCTCAGGGTGGCCACGGTCGCCAGCGTCAGCCTGGTCAGCGTCGGCGCGCTGGTCGGCAGGGGCGGGCTCGGCTACCTGTTCATCGACGGCTGGCAGCGGCAGTTCTACACCCCGATCGTGGTCGGCATCGTGCTGGTCGTGGTGCTCGCCGGGGTCGCCGACCTGCTGCTGATCCTGGCGCAGCGCCTGCTCACCCCATGGTCGCGGGCAAGGGGGTCCGCGTGAACCGGCTGATCGACCTTTTGAGTGACCAGGTCGGTGCGGTGCGCCGGATTTCCAGGCGCCGCCTCGCCGGAAGCCGTATGTCTGCTCAGCGATCCAGCGGGACTCCCATCACCCCGTGGACGAGGGGGACCGCGTGAACTGGCTGATCGACTTCTTTGGCGACCCGGTCAACTGGTCGGGCCCGGACGGGATTCCCGTCCGGCTGCTCGAACACCTGGAGTTCGCCGGGCTCTCGCTGCTGCTGGCCATGCTGATCGCGCTCCCGCTGGGGCTGCTGATCGGCCACACCGGCCGGGGCGCCCTGCTGGTGGTCTCCATCGCCAACGCGGCCCGCGCCCTGCCGACGCTCGGCCTGCTCGTCCTCATCGTGCTGCTGATGGGGGTCGGCACCATCCTGCCGGTGCTGATCCCGCTGGTGGCGCTGGCCGTGCCGCCCATCCTGGTCAACACCTACGAGGGCATCCGCGGGGTGGACCCGGACCTGCGCGACGCCGCGTACGGGATGGGACTGCGGGGCGGCCAGGTGCTCGGCCGGGTGCTGGTGCCGGTCGCGCTGCCGCTCATCCTGCTCGGCCTGCGGCTGGCCGCCATCCAGGTGGTGGCGACCGCGACGGTGGCCGCGTACGTGGGCCTGGGCGGCCTCGGCCGCTTCATCATCGACGGTCTCGCGACCAAGAACTTCCCGAGCACGATCGGCGGAGCGGTTCTCGTAGCACTGCTGGCGCTGCTCGTTCAGCTCGGGTTCACCCTGGTACAGCGCGCAACGGTCTCCCCGGGGGTGAGCGAGCGCCAGACCATCCGATAGTCTCCATTACCCCCCGTTTTGGAAGGGAATAGCACCATGAAGCGCCTGTTCAGCACCGCGGCGATCCTCCTGTCCGCGGCGCTCACACTTACCGCATGCGGCGGCGGAGACCCCCTCACCAGCGCGTCCCCGGCTCCCGCCGAATCCGGGTCCGCCTCCGAGCCGGCGGCCGGGGGGAAGGTCATCATCGGGTCGGCGAACTTCCCGGAGAACGTCCTGCTCGGCGAGATCTACTCGCAGGCCCTGGCCGCCAAGGGCGTCCAGGTCGAGGAGAAGTTCAACATCGGCAGCCGCGAGGTCCTGTACGACCAGGTCAAGAGCGGCGGCCTGACCATCCTGCCGGAGTACATCGGCTCGCTGCTCGCCTTCGTCGACAACACCGCCACGGCGAAGTCGAAGGACGACGTCGTCGCCGCGCTCAAGGAGAAGCTCCCGGCCGAGCTGGAGGTGCTGACGCCCGCCGCGGCCGAGGACAACAACTCGCTGACCGTCAGCAAGGAGACCGCCACCAAGGAAGGTCTCACCACGATCGAGGACCTGGTCAAGGTCGCCAAGAACTACGCGGTGGGCGGCCCGCCGGAGTTCAAGAGCCGCCAGGAGAAGAACTTCAAGGACACCTACGGCCTGGAGTTCAAGGAGTGGAAGAAGACCGGCGACGCCACCGCCGACGCCATCAAGGACGGCACCGTCCAGGTCGGCAACGTCTTCACCACCGACCCGAAGATCATCATCAATGACCTGGTCTCCCTCCAGGACAACAAGAACGCCTTCGCCGCCGAGAACATCGCCCCTCTGGTCAACAAGGCGGGCGTGAACGACACGGTGAAGACCACCCTCGACGCGGTCTCCGCCAAGCTCGACACCGCCGGTCTGGTCGCGCTGATGAAGCGCGTCGCGATCGACAAGGACGACGCCGAAGCGGTCGCCAAGGACTGGCTCACCCAGAACGGCCTGCTCTAGCGATTCCCCAGCCGGCCCCGGACGAGATTTTCCGTCTCATCCGGGGCCGGTTCGCGTTCTCGGAGAACGGGGGAGGCCGCTTCTCGACCTACAGCCGGTCAGTATGACGAGTCCGAAGGCCGCGGGGGGAAAGAAGACGGCGAATCACAGGGCCACTCTGCCCTACGGTGAGGCGAGGTACGCCTCGACCTGAACGCCCACCTGAGCATCGGCGATCTCGCCTCGCTGGGCGGCGGCGGGGGTTGAGCAGCAACCGAACGGCCATCGGATGCCGCACCGGTTCGGCTACGCCGCGTCACGTCGCAGAAGGTTCGCGATCAGGTCACGAAGGCGGCCAAGTGGCCTCGCGTTGGCTAGCCTCACCGGCATGCCTCTCGCCTCGATTCCCAGTCCTTCCGAAGGGGTCTGGCATCTCGGATTCATCCCGATCCGGGCCTACGCATTGTGCTTCATCATCGCGATCGGCTTCGGCATCTGGCTGAGCGAGCGCCGCTGGCGCGCTCGCGGCGGCGAGAAGGGCACGATCGGCGACATCGCGGTCCCCGCAGTGATCTTCGGCCTGATCGGGGCTCGCCTCTACCATGTCATCACCGACTGGCAGACCTACTTCGGCCCGCGCGCGATCAAGGAGCCCTACCAGGCGCTGTTCGTTTGGGAAGGCGGGCTCAGCATCTGGGGTGCGGTCGCCCTGGGAGGCCTGGGCGTGTGGCTGGCCTGCCGCCGCCGGGGGCTGTCCCTGGGCGCCGTGGCCGACACGGTCGCGCCCGGCATCGCGTTCGGGCAGGCGATCGCCCGCTGGGGCAACTGGTTCAACCAGGAGCTGTACGGTAGTCCAACCACGTTGCCGTGGGGCCTGGAGATCGACCAGGCGCACGGCGGCGAGCCAGGCGTGCTCTACCATCCGACGTTCCTGTACGAGTCGCTGTGGGACGCGGCGCTCGGTTTCGGACTGATCCTGGCCGGCAGGCGATTCACGCTGCGCCACGGCCGCCTTTTCGCCCTCTACGTCGTCGGCTACACGTTCGGACGGTTCTGGATCGAGGGGTTGCGGATCGACCCGGTCGGTGGGGTGGACCACGCGGTGACGCTCCTGGGGCTGCGGATCAACCAGTGGACTTCGATCGTGCTGTTCATCGGCGCGCTGGTCTACCTCTGGGTGACTCGTAACAAGGACACCGAACAGATCGTGGTGCCGACCTCACAACATAAGGCCTCGCACGAGGAGAACGGCGGGCAGGTCTCCGATCCGATCGAGAGCACCTGACGCGACCAACATGCCGTGAGACTCACGAATACTGCTGCGGCAAATGCGCGCTTCAGGCTTTCCCAGCTGGAGCGACATCCGCGCGGACATCGTCGCGGACTCCGGCGGAGAGAAGGCCGTAGACGAAGCGCGGCACCGACACTCACACCGCGTAACCCGCTCCCCCTCGCTCAGGTGAACGGCTCTACCCGTTGGAGTCCGACCAGTAGTGCGCCGAGCGGACGGAGGCGGAGACGATGGCCGTGCCGTCGAGTTCGACGGTCGTCAGCTCGACGCCGCCCAGCGGCCACTCCACGGCGAACTCGAAGTTCTCGGCCGGGGGCAACGGCCACAGCCACAGCCCGAAGCTGTTGAATCCGAACTCGCCGCCGCGCATGCCGCTGCCCATCGGAAGCCAGGACAGCAGAGGCCCGGCCGGCGGATCGCCGGAGGCGCTCTTTGGGCTTCGTGCCCATTCGAGGGTGGTGACCTTCGTGCCGTCGGCGAACCGCACGCCCAGCCGCAACAGCGAGTCCGGTCGGCTGCCGCGCCCGAACGCCTGGGCGATCGGGGCCCCGGCCAGCTGCACGTACCACCAGTCCTCGGCGGACAGGTCACCCTGCTTGGACACGACCTCCACATCCAGCATGCAGCCGGTGCTGAAGACCCGGATCGTCGGCAGGAGCACCACGACGTTCGCACTCCGGGCCACCACCCGCTCGACCGCGAGCACCGCTCCGATCTCCTGCGAGGGCGGCGCGGACCATGGCGGGAGCTCAGGTCGGGCGATGGGTTCCTGTTCCGTCGGTACGGGATCGAAGAACATCACTTCACGCTCCTTAAAACCGCCAATGCTGACAGGCGTCTTGTCGGTCCGATCTTTTGTCACCGCTCATTCGGCCAGGCCGAATGAGCCGAGTTCGAACCAGATGACGGTTCCGGTGAAGTCGCGGTGAAATCCCCAGCGGGTGGCGAGGTCGTTGACGAGCATGAGTCCTCGGCCGCCGGTGGCGTTCAGGCCGGGCTTCCTCGTACAGGGGACCTCCGAGACGCCGGGGTCCTGGACGGTGATCAGTACGCCGTGGGGGAGGAAGGCCACTGTGACGACGAACTCCCGGGGCCGGGCGACCGGTTCCGCGTCGCGCGGTCCGGTGTCGGCCGGTCGGGCATCGAGCGGTCCGCTGGAGTGCTCGACGGCGTTGGTGGCGAGTTCGCTGGTGAGGAGTACGGCGTCGTCGCGGAGCGGGTGGTCGTCGCCGAGGAGTTCGGCGACGAAGACGCGTGCGGGTCTGACCTGGTCGGGGGTGGCCGCGAACCGTTGGGAGATGACGGGCGTGTGGCCCAGAGGCGCTGACCAGCCGGGGATTCGGCCCAGGTGCGGTGACCGCATGGCGCTGTCGGCTGGTGTACGGAAGCGGTCAGCGAGTACGCCGACGAGTGCGGACAGCAGGCGCGTTGCCATCTCGGTCACCTCCCGTGCTCGCGATCCCGTTGTGCTCGGGATTCCCGGCGACCTTGACGTCCGTGCTGCCCCCGGGGTGCGGGGCTTCTTTCGTTGAGAGGGGGCGGTTGGGCTGGTCGGGGGCGAGGTGGGGGTGGAAGTTCTCGATGTGCTGCATCTGGGCGGCCAGTTCGGCGGGGGTGTCGGCCTCGATCAGGCCGATGCGCTGCCTGCACCAGACGGGGGAGAGCGCCCACCAGTGTCCGGTGGCCTTGCCGTACCAGAGGCACCACCCGGTAAACCGCAACGCCAGCGCACGCGGCGCCCGGTCGTATCCGTCGTCCCGCGACGTGTGTTGCGGAAGCTCGGCGGCCTGGCACGGATCCATGGTGATCACCAGTGGGGGGTCGCCCGGCATATCTTCTCCCAGTGAGATTGAGTAACTCTGTGTAATTTCCTTTCAAGAGAAGCGCAGGTGAGTGACGATGAAAGGAGCCTCGTGGGGGCCTGCGCCGAGGGGCCGCCTTGAAGGCCAGATCAGTCGCGAGGGGGCCGCTTCCTGGCCTACAGATGGTGAGCGAAAGGAGCCAGGGCGTGGAGGGTCTGACGATTGAGGAACTGATCAAGCAGTCCCGGCAGGCCAAGGGCCTTACGCAGGCGAGCCTCGCCGACCGGCTCGCCCGGGTGTCCGGACAGTCCACGATCACTCGTAACGAGGTCTCCCGCTGGGAACGCGGCAGGCGGTTGCCCTTGGCCTGGCTGCCGTGGTTAAGCATCGTGCTGGACCTCCCGCTGGCCGTGCTGGACCAGGCGGTCGTGCTGTCCCGTGCCAAGCGATTGGGCGTCACCCCGCCGAGCATGAACGGCGATCGCCTGACGCTGTTCAGTGACGGCTGGACGCGAGAGAGCAACAAGGCGATGGCCGCCGGGCTGGTCGCCGAGAGCGAGGCCATGTCGGAGGAGTCCGCGCTTCGCGTCGCCCACGAGTGGCTGATCGTGGAGCCGCCGCAGCTCCATGAGATCCGGTCAGGACGTCGTATCGGTCATTCACTGATCGACAAGATCGAGACCCGGGTCGACCATTTGCGGCACCTCGATGACTACGTGGGCGGCACGGACCTGCACGCGCTCGTCTCCCAGGAGTTGGAGGCCACCGCCACGGTCGCCAGGGAGGCCGCCTACAGCGAGGACGTGGGCCGCCGACTCCTGAAGGCTGTGGGAGAGCTCTGCCAGCTCGCGGGATGGGTGACCTCTGACGCTGGACTGTACGGTCGCGCTCGGACTTACTACGTCAAAGGCATCCAAGCCGCGCATGTCGCCGGAGATGGGCCGACGGCGGCCAATCTGCTGTCCTCGTTGAGCTATCAGATGGCCAACGTGGGTGATCCCCGAGAGGCGGCCATGATGGCCCGTACGGCGGTCAAGGGCGCCGAGCGATCAAGCACCCCGCTCACCCGTGCCCTGCTGCTGGAACGAGTGGCCTGGGCGCACGCCAAGGCGGGTGACTCGGCGATCACCGAACGGGCGCTTGGCGAGGTTGATCAGGTGTTCGAGCAACACCAAGAGGGCGATGAGGACCCGAAGTGGGTCTACTGGCTGGACCGGGGCGAGGTCGACGTGATGGCCGGCCGGTGCTTCACCGAACTCGGCCGCCCGCTCAAGGCAGAACCGTTCCTCACCCAGGGCATCGACAGCTACGACGCCACGCGCGCGCGGGAAATCTCCCTCTACCTGAGCTGGCTCGCCGATGCCTACGCCCAGGCCCGCGAGATCGAGCAGGCCACAGCGGCAGCCTCGAAGTCGTTGAACCTGGCGGTCAAGGTCAACTCAGCCCGCGTCACCGACCGCATAGAGCTCATCCGCTCCCGCCTCCGCCCTTTCGCGGACACCGCAGCGGTCCGAAGATTCGAGGACCTTTACCAATCAACGATAGAAGCGGTCTGAAGCCGACAGCATGACTCCGACGTAGAGGCGACAACCGTGGATCAAATCTCCCCTGAGCTCACTTGGCACAAGAGCAGTAAAAGTGCTCAACAGGACAACTGTATAGAGGCGGCAGATCTTCCAGGTGGAGGCCGCGCCATACGAGACAGTAAGGACCCGAATGGGCCTGTGCTGTGTTTCGCGAGCAGCGAGTGGCGGTCATTCATCCGCGGTATCAAAAGCGGAGGATTCGACAACCTGGGCTGCTGACTAACGGCCTAATTAACTTCCTTCCAAACACGGCGTGCGGACGTGCTCAATGGCTACCGCGGTATCATCACCGCGACCCACCCCGACCGCTCGGTGAGCGTGCAGTGGCGCCGCCCGGGCGCAGACGGCCCGGCCCTGATCGTCGAACGGGGGTGGATCGACCGTAACGGCAGCAGCATGAAGCAGAGCGTCTGGGTGCCCTGCACCTCGTGCGCTGGGACGGGACGGCAATGACCGACCCGATCACCTGACCCGAATGCGAGGGAGAAGGAGGCCGGCGTCTGAGCCGCCTGCGTATCGCCTGTCCGTTATGCCACGGCCGGGGCTGGGTCGGCGTCGAGCACGAGCCCGCCGAATCCCCCTACGGCCCGCCAAGCCGCCACCGGCCTGGGAGCACCGCACCTGGTCGGACTCCGCGGTCGCCGCCTTCCTGGGATCGAAGACGGTGGCTCATCTGGACAAGACCACCCGCACGCTGGTGATGGCGCCCTGCCGATGCCGGACACCGGGAGACCGCTCAGGGGGTGCGTAGACCCCTTGTCGTACGTCCAGCGCTGGCAAAGAGAGATATAGCCCGAAGCTGGACGTGGATTTCACCCGACTCCGGGAGCAGGACCTGATCGCCGAGGGCTTCTGCCTGATCGCCTGAACTGCTGCTCCCTCGGGGGCCGACGGCGGCCAACCTCCCGGCCTGGCGTCGACGGTATCAGGTCAGTCACATAAGAGGCCTTGAGGTTGTACAGCGCGTGCTCCTGGTGGTAAGCATTCAACAGGTTCAAGATCGAGTACGAGGTGAAAGCGGTCTGCTGGCCGTGGGATGATCTTCGGGTGCAGGCTGGGGATGGGCGTCCGTCGTATGACGAGCTTGCCGCCCTGGTCGTGGAGCAGGCGCGGCTCATCGCCGACTTGCGAGCCGAGAACGAGCGGTTAACGGCTCGGGTGGCCGAGCTGGAACGAGGCTGGGCCGCAACTCGGGCAACTCCTCGCTGCCGCCCTCGGCCGACACGTTCACCCGGCCGGAGAAGAAGCCGGTGCCCAAGAGCGGACGGCGACGCGGCGGCCGGCCGGGATCATCCGGTGGCGGGTTGGCGCTGATCGAATGCCCGGACACGGTGGATGATCACCTGCCCGTGCGGTGCGATGGATGCGGGTCCGGGCTGAGCCTGGCCGACAGCACGGGCTTCGAACGCCGCCAGGTGTGGGACATTCCCCTGGTCACGGCGACCGTCACCGAGCACCGGGCACACAGATGCCGATGCGCGTGCGGCACGACGAGCAGGGCGGCGATGCCGGAGCAGGTGCCCGGCGCGCCCGTCTCCTACGGGCCGCACCTGCGAGCGTTGGCGGTCTACTTGCTGGTCTTCCAGCACATCCCGGTCCAACGCTGTGCTCAGCTGATCGCCGATGTAACCGGCGCGAACGTCTCGACCGGATGGGTGTCGAGCGTGCTGGGCCAGGCAGCCACCTTGGTGGCCGACAGTCTGAAACTGATCCGGGCGCTGCTGACGCTGGGGCACGTGCTGCACGCCGATGAGACCACTACCCGAATCGGCAGCGGCCGCAGGTGGCTGCATGTGGCCTGTACCGAAAGGCTGACCCTGCTCAAGCTGGGGCCACGCTCCCGGCAGGGTGCCAACGCGCTGGGCGTGCTGCCCGACTTTCGCGGTGTGGTGGTCCACGACTGCCTCGCTCTGTATGACGGATACCCCGATGCCCGGCACCGGCTCTGCGGTGCCCACCTGGTGCGGGAGTTGACGGCCGCGGCCGAGGATCACCCTGCCCAGCGCTGGCCGGTGCAAGTCCGCTGGGCCCTGGCGGAGTTGAACAAGCAGGCCAGGAAAGCGCGCGAGCAGGGCTTGAGCGACATCCCGCCGGAGCGCGCGCTGGTCTACCTGGAGTCCTTCCATCAAGGGGTCGCCGTCGGGCTGTCCCTGCACCCACGAGCACCAGGTCGTAAACAGAGCCCGACCCGCAACTTGCTGGAGCGCCTGCGCGACCGCGGCACCGACGTGCTGCGCTTCGCCGACCTGCCCGGCCTGGTGCCCTTCACCAACAACACCGGCGAACGCGCGCTCCGCCCGGTCAAGACCCAGGTGAAGATCTCCGGCTGCCACCAGTCCGAGACCGGCGCCGCCGCCTGGCTGACCGTCCGCTCCTACCTCGACTCGGCCCGCAAGCATGGATTGAGCGCCTTCGACGCCATCCGCCGCGCCTTCACCGGCGACCTCTGGATGCCCCCGATCGCTCTGGCCGACTGACCAGCCAGCATCACACAACGTCACAGCCCTGATGAATGCTTACTCCTGGTGAGCTTGCGACGGGTACCTGTCCAGCTCATCGGCCACCGTAAGAGGTCTCGGTAGTAATTGGCGAAAATTTAACGGATATCGCTAATCAGCGTCGACGTGGAGCACTCGGGCAAGGTCAGCGGCATACTCACTCCGGCCGCCGTATTTACCAACTGACACATTAGAGCAGCTCGGGGGCGCATTCGTTGGATTTTACGCAATTGCTACCGGGGTCCCTAAATGAATTAATAGGTTCTCGCCGGTCGAAATCGATGAAGCTTTTCATGTTATAGTGCTGACTGAAATTTGATTCGCTATTAATTCTGCTTAACGAACGCGAGGCCGATATGGAGATTCTATTGTATCTCCATCGAGAACAGTCGTGTTAGCAGTGGAAAGCGTCGCCCTATCTCGCCTTTATTGCTAAAGTTCCATCGTTGCCCTGGGGGAACTTCATCGGGCCTCTCTTCAAGTTCCTCCGGGAACTTTATTTGAGCCGCACGCTTCGGGGGGAACTTATTCACGATATGATCAAATGCCTGTTCGGCGGCATACATAAGCTCTTCCATTTGCGGGAAGTCGCTATCGGCTCTAGAGCCGACCCTCTTTCCAGAAAGGTTGATTATTTTTGAGTGATTAGCCAGTGTGTCTGGATTATTTACGGCACGGGAGAACACTTCATTACCTTGCGCAATTATCCAGAGTCGGAAGTAGCAGAACTCGTCTTGGGAGCACGAACCTCCGTGTATCATTGTAGCCGCCCCCCACAGATCCCAGGTTAGGGCAACGCGTGCGACCCGAAGCATGGAACAATGGAACTCTACTATTCGCGGGATAGGTAGCCGAGCTAGCTCAGATGCTAGCACCTGAGCCATGCTCTCATCTGTGCTTTGACTTCGAACTCTCTTAATAAGAGCCCAGAACTTATCCATTTGCTCTTGTGTCATGATTCCATCTAATCACAGGCACCTCTACGGACGTCATCGAGGGCTCCCTCCCATGACATGTCCGTCGAAATGACACCTGCATGATCCTCGAGATTAAAAGGTCCTGGAACACGTTTCGTAAGATAACGCTCTGCGGCGAGCGCTTCCTCCTTCGTGTCGTAATTATTTATGATCTGCATGCGCATTCGATTTCGAATGTAATCCTTTGCTGGATATCTCGAATAATTTGGGTTGTTGTTTGTGTAGATTCCCCATTTTAGGATTTCGTTATTATGTGTATCCCACAGAACGTACAGTGCTGTCTGTCCCCTATCGGGGCGGGGGCCATCAACAAAATCCCAGGGGCTTGGCCGCCTATCATTGTGGACCAGGATGGCTTGGTCGCCTGCGAGGACATGATAGGTGTGCAAGCCATCGACGGTGAGGTTGTGGACGCGTTGGGGGGCGGTCCACTTCTTGATGGCGGTGAGTAGGACGTAGGTGCCGGCGCTGGTTCGTAGGAGCATGCCGGGCTGGAGTTCGCCGGCCTTGACCCACTTGCGGAGGTCGGGGACCCAGAACGGGTGGCCATCTGTGGCGATCAATGTTCCGGATTTGCCGGTCGTTCTGTCCGGAGTGACGGTGATGCGGACGAGGTGTTTTTCACCGTCGCCGGTGATCAGGTGGCTGACGCGCCTGGCGGCGGTCAGTCCTGTTGCCGCGTCGGCGGCTACCACCCAGTCGCCTACCTTGATGTCTTCGATCGGCTTGGTGGTGCCGTCGGCCATCAGGACCTTGGTGCCCGGGACGAAGCTGTTGAAGCCGGAGGGTGAGCAGGACACCGGCGGGGGTGGCGGGGCGTCGGGGTACCGGTCGGGATCGATGCCGGTATCGGGGACGGGGAAGTTACGTGGGCGAGCTGTGCCGTTACCTAGATCGTTGCCGGAACTGGGCACACATCCGGACACCGAAGTGGAGAACAAAAAGCCGATGGATTCGCTGCAAGCGTCTCTTCCGCAGTTTCCTGGATTCCAGTCCTCGCATGAAATTCCCCCGCCGGCACCGCCGCCGGTAGCGCCATTGATTTCAATGCCGACATGGCCGCCATAACTTCTGCAAGGTCCCAGAGTGCATAGGTATTGTTGCCACTCGCGCGGAGTTCGGCCTGATCCCGGACCGCGATCTTCTGTTCCGTTGTTCGGATCGTTTTTGAATTCCTTACTGTTCGGATCAAAGTCGGGTTTGTACGGCTCAGGCTTCTTAGGGGTCGGGGGTTTTTGGGAATTCGGGGGTTTTGGTGTGGAGTTGGTAGATTTGCAAGTCGTGCAGGGTCCGGAACTGCCACCGGTTGTGGTGGTTTGTTTGACTCGTGTAAGGGGAGGTCTTGTTGGCCTCGGAGGATTCCAGGGCCTAGTGTTGGGCTGGAGCTTTGTATTTGTATTGTTGAGTGTTAGCGGCTTTCCGTTTATCGAATAGTAAACTATGCCGCCGATAAACATATACTGTCCGACTCTTTTGGCAAGCCCTCGGCCTATTGCCCCCATAACTTTAGAGCCGAGGGAAGATTTGGGAGGTGACTTAGTAGCAGGCCTGGGAGGCGAGTAAGTTCCTCTCCCTCCGCTAGTATCCATAGCGTTCCAATGGCCCGAAGGGTCACTATTAACCATCGGATTACCGTTGCCATAGGTGTAACGATTGGCCTGAATTGATGGTTGAGGGTCAAGTGTCCAGTCGTCGCGGGAGGTGAAGGCGCCGGTGCCGGGCTGGTACCAGCGGGCGTGCATGTTCACCTTGCCGGTGTCCGGGTCGGTGTACTCGCCCTGGTAGCCGAGGGCGCGCTGGGTGCCGGCGCGGTGGGTGACCTCGCCGAAGGGGTCGTAGGCGGTCGAGTCGACCAGGGCGGTGCCGGAGAAGGTGGCGACCAGGTCGTCGTGCAGGTCGGTCATGGTCCCGAGAGCGGCTGTGCCCCCTTCCTGGAGGCTGAGCAGGCCGCCGAAGGGGTCGCGGCCGTACTTGGCCAGGGTGGTGTTGGCGCCGTCGGCGACGGTGGTGATGTCGTTTTCCAGGCCGGAATAGACGAAGCGTCGCTGATCGACACCCTTGGTACGCGAGGTCATCCGCCCCAGGGAGTCGTAGCCGTAGGTGGCGTCGCCGTCGGAGATGAGGCGGTCGAAGGCGTCGAAGGTGAGGTCGCGGGTGACGCCGGCCTTGGTCTCGGTGGCGGTGGTGCCACGAGGGGTGTAGGTGTAGTCGGTGCCGCCGCCGGAGACGATCCGGTTGCGCTCGTCATAGGTGAAGGTCTTGGCGCCGGCTGTGGTGCGGTTGCCCGAGTCGTCCCACGTGTAGGCGGTGACGGCGCCGCCGGGGGCGGTCCAGGAGGTGAGGCGTCCGGCGTGGTCGTAGCTGTAGGTGTTGGTGCCCGCTCCCGCGGTGCCGGTGGTGGTCTTGGTGGTGAGATTGTCGTCCTTGTCCCACCCATAGACGATCTTCGACAGCTCGGTGCCGGAGCTGTTCTTCAGGCTGTGGGAGGTAAGGCGGTCGACGGTGTCGTAGACGTAGCTCTGGGTGTTGACCGGGCTCGCAGAAGTCTTGCTGGTGAGTCGGTCGGCGTTGTCGTAGCCGTAGGTCCAGGTCCGCCCGGTGACCGGGTCGCTCGCGGTCTTGAGCCGGTCGGCGTTGTCCCAGGTGTAGTTCGCCGTCCCCGCCGGGTCGACGCGCTGGGTAGGGTTGCCCACGGCGTCGTAGGTGTAGGTGGCGACCTGGTTGGTGGCCTTGGAGACCTTGGTCAGCAGGCTGCGGTCGTTGTATTCGAGGGTGTAGTCACCGATCGCGGTGATGCGGCCTGCGGCGTCGTAGGTGAAGTTTCGCGTCGGGGTGGTCACCGAGGCACCGCTGCCGCTCTGTTCGATCACCTGGCCCAGGGGGTCGAAGGTGCGGTCGATGCGTACTCCGCCGGGCTGCAGGGTGGCGACGGTGTTGCCGGAGGCGTCGTAGACGTTGGTCCAGGTCCGGTCGGCGGCATTGGGGTGGGCGGCGGTGGATGGTTCGATGATTGACTCGGCTAGGCCGAGGGTGTTGTAGCTGGTCCAGGTCGCGTTGCCTCGGCCGTCGGTGGTGCGGGTGCGCGCGCCGGTGGCGTCGTAGCCGAACGTCGTCGTGATCGACGTGCCGGTGGTGACCGGCTCGATGAGCGAGGTCATCTGGTCCGTGGCATCGAAGGTGCGACGGGTGACGTGCCCTTCGGCGGAGGTGGTACTGGTCGGGTTGCTGGCCAGGTCGTAACCGAAGCCGAAGGTGCGAATGGTGGTCCCGGTGCTGTTGAGGTCCTTGGCGGCGATCTGTCGTGCGGCCAGGTCATATTCAGCCTCGGTGGCGTTGCCCAGCGGGTCGGTCACTTTGGCGGTTCGGCCAAGGAAGTCGTAGGCGACGGTGGAGGTGTGGATGAGCGGGTCGGTCACGGCTGTGACCTGTCCGGCGGCGTTGACCGTGTAGTCAGTGGTCTTGGGGCCGGGGGCGACGCTTTTGGTGAGGTTGCCCGCGGTGTCGTAGGTCAGCCTGGTGGTATGCGCCGCAGTGGTGGGGGTGCGCTCGACCTGCGTGCTGGTGATCTTTCGGCCCAGATCGTCGTAGGTGGCCTCGACGCGCGCACCGGTGGGATCGATGACCGCGAGCTGCTCACCCAGCAGGTCGTACTCCGCCAGCCAGACGCCACCCGGTCCGGAAGGGCCGGGGTCGGTCACCTTGGCCGGGCGTCCCAGCGCGTCGTAGACGGTGGAGGTGACGTAATTGCGTGGGTCGGTCACCGTGGTCTGGCGGCCCGCCGCGTCGTAGCCGAAGCTGACCTTGGGGATGACGGCGCTGCCACCCGGCGGGGTGTAGGACGGGGCGATCGTTGAGGTGAGGCGTCCGGCCTTGTCGAAAGTCGAGGTGATCGTACGGCCTTCGGCGTCGACCGTGTGGGTCGCCAGCCCGGCACTGTTGTAGCCGTACTTCAGCGTGGGCCGCCCGTCGGCGGCGGACCCGTTCTTTTCGATCTTCACTTGCGGGGCCTTCGACTCCACCAGTTGACCGGCGAGGTCGTAGCGCATCGTGGTGGTGAAGTCGGCGGCGGTGGCGCCGGAGGCGTTGCCGCGCGGGTCGACGGTCGCGGTCAGTAGACCGCGGTCGTCATAGGTGCTGGTGGAGACCAGGTCGTCGGCGCCGTTCTCCACGGTCTGCCGGGTCACCAGGTTCAGCGCGTTGTAGACGTAAACCGTGGACTCGGTCCGGGTGGTGCCCGCGCCGGTGAAGGTCTGCTTGGTGACGTTTCCGACCGCGTCGTACTCGAAAGCGGTCTTGCGCCCGAGGCCGGCCGGGTCGAACGTGGTGGAGGTGACACGGCCGGCGGCGTCGTAGATGTAGTCGGTGGTCGCCTTCCCGCCGCCGGTGACCTGCTTGGTGAGATTACCGGCCGCGTCGTAGGTGTTGGCCTCCAGTACCACGTCGGCCGGGGTGGTGGAGCCGTTCAACCTGACGTCGTCACCGATCACCTGCGACAGGCGGTTGTCGGTGAAGTAGGTGTAGGCCCTCTTGCGGCCCATCGCGTCGACCTGACCGGCCAGCCGCCCGGCGGGGTCGTAGGAGCGGGATTCCAGCACCACATCCTGTGGGGCCTGTGGGCTGACCGGGCTGCCGGTCCAGTTCTTGATTGTTGTAGAGGCCGGCTCGCCGCGCTTGGTGTAGGCGTAGGTGAGGACGGTGCCCAGGGGGTCGGTAGTCGAGGTCTGGGCGCCGGTGACGTCCCAGGCCGAGCGCACCACGCCGCCCTCCGGATCGGTGACCGTCTCCACCCGGCCCTTGGCGTCGTAGGTGTAGGTGGTCGTACGGGCGGGATCGCCACCGGTCAGGTCGGCCACGGTCTCGGTGAGTCTGTTGCCGTCGGCGTCGTAGGTCAGCGTGGTCTTTGCGGTGTGGGTGACGTCGGTGATCTCGTTCTTCACCCCGGGCTCGGTCCGGGTGAGCAGGCGCCCGAGGTTGTCGTAGGTGAACGTCGTGGTGACCCCGCTGGGGTGGGCCTCCGACACCTGGGTGCTGGAGGTCACCCGGCCCAGCGCGTCGTAGGCGAGCTGGGTCTTCAGCCCCGAGGGGCTGGTCTGCTCGGCCAGGTCACCGGCGGCGGTGTAGCGGTAGGTCGTCTCGTTGTCCTTGGAATCCTTGGCCGACTTGCGCAGGCCCGCCGGGGTGGTGCCGCCGCCGACGGCGGGTTCGGTGCCGTCGGTGTAGGTGAAGGTCGCCGAGCGGCCACTGGGGAAGTCCGAGGTGGCCGGGGTCGTCACCTTCGCCACGTCACCAAGAGTGGTGTACTCGGTCGTGGCGGCGTAGGTGTTGTCGGTGGCGCCGGCCGAGCGGGCGTCGCGGCTGATGGTCACCTGGTCGTTGCGCGGATCGAACTCGTCGGCGGTGTTGTGGTAGAACGTCTGGCGGCCGGTCTGGCAGCTTCCTGTTGCCCGGCAGGTCTTGACGGCGGTGACGTTGCCGCGGGCGTCGTTGACCTGCTCGGTGACGACGCCGTTGGGATCGGTGACCTTTGTGGGGAAGCCGCCGGTGTCGTACTCGTAGGCGGTGATCTTACCGAGCTGGTCGGTCCGGCTGACCAGGCGGTTACCGCGCCAGGCGTCGTAGGCGTAGCCGAGGGTGTTGTTGTTGGGGTCGGTCACGGTGACCGTCGAGGTGCCGGTGCTCCAGGTATGGGCGGGAGCGCCGAGATTCCAGGTGCCGCCGTGCTGGTCGACGTGGGTGGTGATGCGTTCGCTGCCGGTGTCGTAGGTGTTGGTCGCCCACACCCGCCCGGACGGCAGCTCGATCTTCGTCAGCTTGTGCGGGGCCTCGGCGCGCGCCGCATGGTGCAAAGCCACCTCGGCCGCGGTAAGCGGCTTACCGTAGACGGCGACCTCGTCGACCAGTCCCTTGAACGGGAACTCCTGGGAGCCGGTCCCGGTCGGCAGCCCTGGAGCCGATCCCTGAGTGACGATCCCGTTGCCGACCGCGGCGTACGGGCGCCAGGGGTTGGCCGAGCCGGTCATCGTGCCGATCTGCGTACCGTCCAGATACAGCACCTGGGCATCCCCGGCGACCGTCAGCACCACGTGGTGCCAGGCGTTGTCGTTGACCGCGGCGGTGGAGGCCATGGGGGAGCTGACCATTTTGAACGCACCGCGCAGCTTTCCGTCTGTGCCGACATACAGCATCGGACCCTGCGGCACGGAGCCGTAAGCATCTGTGGCGGCCATCAGCACGCCCGACTGGGTGGTCTTGAACCACAGCTCTATCGACACCTGATCGCCCAGATGCGCCAGAGCATACTGAGGCAGATCCACCCTGGAGGTGCTGAACTCCACCGCCGTATCCGGAGTGCCCGCCAGCGCGCCGGGCTTGGCGTAGGCCGCGATCTGGCTGTACTCGGCGCTGCCCGCGCCCGAGCCTAGGTCCTCGGCCTCCCACCCGGAGGTCTCGCCCAGCCGCCAGTACCCGTACGGTTCGGCGTCCTGGACGATGCCGCGGTACTGTGAGCCGCTGTCGTAGGTGTAGCGGGTGCAGTTGGGCGCCGCGATGGGGGCACATACCGCGGTCAGCTTGTCGCCCTCGTAGTGGTAGGTCCAAGTGATCGCGGAGCCGTCCACCGGGTCGCTGGAGACGCTGGTGACGTGCGCGCCCGTCCAGGCGAACGTCAACGACCGGCCGCCGGTCGCGGTGACCTCCTCCAGCTTGCCGCCGGTGCCGTAGACGAGGTCCTGGGTGCGTCCGCGTCCGTCGGTGACCTTGGTCAACCGGCCTTGGGCGTCGAACAGGTAGGAGGTGGAGGATTTGTCCATCAGCCGCCAGCCGCCGCCGGTCACCTCCGCCAGGGTGGCGTACATGCCCGGCGGCGGCTGGTAGCTGCCGTCGCCGTTGGCCGCGAAGCGCACCTGGCGCCCGTCGGGGTAGGTCACCAGCACCGAGACCAGCGACCCGCGCACCTCGGGGATGAGCTTCATGTCCCAGCGGGTCGACCAGCCGGCACCGAAGAGCCCGTCGGTGCGCGGGTCCATGCTGTTGTAGGAACGCGTCACCGACAGCGGCGGCCCGGCCGTGGCCACCGACAGGTCCGTGGCCGCGGTGGTGTAGTTGCCCGGCAGCTGGTGGAACTCCTGGCCGTTGACCCCCGCGCGGCCAGTTGCGAGCCGATCACAGGCTGGCGCACCCCGGTGGTGAAGGTCCTCACAGACGACGTCGTCTTCAGGCCGTTGGAGGTGTCGGTGACGGTGACGTTCCACCAGTACTGCTTGCTCCAGGCCAGCTTGCCGGCCGGGACCTTCCACGCGCCCGACCAGTAGTTGTTCACCACCGCGGAGGTGGTGCACCCGGTCGTCATCGCCGCGTTCTCACACACCTTGAAGGTGAAGCCCATCAGCGTGACCGAGGAGGTGTCGTTGCTGCGCCCCTCACCCCGCAACGTTGGCGTCCGTGACTCCATCAGCATCCCGTCGTACGGGTACACGACATTGGCCGTCGGATTCTGGTGGAAGGAACAGGTCCCCACCTTGAACCAGGAATGGGTGGCCAGTGGAGGCGGCGTGCCGACCGGTGCGCTGAACCCGATGATCTGCCACAGATCCGTGCTGTAGTCGACCACATTCTGGTAGCTGTAGCTCGCGGTCGAACTCCACGTCGGATAGTCGTCACACCAGCCGTCCGACGCCGCCAGCATGACACTGGCCGTAGCATTCGTGCTCTGCGCCTTCCGCGCCGCCGCCGCGGAGGAACCGGCCTTGTCCGCTGCTTCGGCGGCATCCCCGATGGAGCGCTCCTCGATCGGCAGTGCCCCCTTACGCTGCCGGGGATCCCGCTCGGACCCTTTGGGCGGCTTCACCTTCACCGCCGTCGCGGTCGCCGCGGAATCGACCAGCGACGCAAGCCCCGCCGCGGAGCCGGTCATTTGGTCAGGCGTATCCGGGGCGCCCTGGAATAACGCGACCGATTGTGTCGTAGCACTTACCGGAAGCGCTTGGAACAGCAGCAGGCCTGGGGCCACGACCGTGGTGACGGCCACTGCCACCCAGGTACGCACGCCTGCGGAAAACGTCCACGACAAACTCCGGCGCATACGCCGTCATCCTCCGAACACGTCAGCGCGAGAACGAGCGTCCCCGCGTTACCCCAGCCCGTCATGGAAACCGGACGAGACCGGAGCTGACGGTTCAGAGTGCATCAGGTGCAAGCAAACGATCAAAAAGTACATATAGATCACTTAAGTCCGCAAGATCTACATAAGGAACAAATAAAGAGCGCGATGGTCAGGTTTGGGGAGGTGGGATATCGAACACGTGAGTGAGATATGACGCATAGTCGTGGAGTGATGAGATAAAAACGACGATGCAGAGGAAAGGTGTGATCACCTTCGGTCGTCTCGCGCGGTTCGCCTGGGAGCGGTTTTCTTAAAAGCCCAGTTCACGCCTGGTGAGGGGCGGCGGCATACATGAGAAACAATGGCGAAAGCCATGTTTTCGGGCATCCGCTAATGATGAGGACATCGCATCACCGGCGACGGGCGTGGCGGGAAGATTGTGACCGGATACGGTCAAGATCGACATCGCCTGGTGCCGTCACGGTCCTGCCCGGCAAAAATCTGAGACGGCGGCCTTGCCGGGCGGTGGCGGAGCATCTGCCCGGCTCCGGGATGATTGCCGCATGAACGAGTTCGTCGAGTCCATGGCCCAGGTGGTGACCGGGGTGACGGTCGTCACGGTGAAGGACGAGCGGGATGACGTGGGGACGACGGTCGCCACGCTCACCTCGATCTCGCTGGATCCGCCGCTGGTGATGGTGAGCCTGGACAACGCCGGATACCTCAACGAGTTGCTGCTCCGGCACGACCGCTGGGCCGCCAGCGTGCTGTCGGCCGGGCAGAAGGCGATCGCCAGCCGGTTTGCGACCGCGGGCCGTCCCGGTGCCAGGTTGCTGCTCGCGGGCACGCCGCATCACCGGGGCGAGCTGAGCGGGGCCCTCATCGTGGACGGCGGCGTCACCGCGCTGGAGGCCGAGACGGTCAAGGTCGTCCCGGCCGGGGATCACACGCTCTTCATCGCCAGGGTCCTCGGGATCGACTACGTCGACACGTCCGTTCCGCCGCTGTCGCGTTACCGGAGCCGCTACCGCTGACCTGGTGGGTCGCCGCTCGTCCTTTTCGTACGGGCAAGAGAGCCGCCCCGTCCGAACGGGGCGGCTCTCTCGGTGAAGAAGGTCAGCGGATCGTCCACGAACCCGGCAGGATGAGCGGGCCGTACGAGGGCAGGCCCAGCTCGCCGGCGAGATGGGCGAGCGGGCCCCACGCCTCCACGCGGACTCGGGCCAGCGCGGCGGCCTTGTCCTCGCTGGACTCCGCGGGGCGCAGCCGCTCCAGTGGGTTGAGCCTGGGGTAGGCGCGCACCGGGGCGTCGACGGGCAGGCCGGCCTTCCTGCGGGCCACGGCCAGGGCGTCCTCCAGGCCGCCGAGCTCGTCGACGAGTCCGTTCTCCAGGGCGTCGGCCCCGGTCCAGACCCGGCCCTTGGCCAGCTCGTGGGCGCGCTCGCGGGTCAGGCCGCGACCCTCGGCGACCTTGTTCACGAAGTCGTCGTAGACCCGGTCGAGCCAGGCGTTGATCCGCGCCCACTGCGCCTCGGAGAAGGCGTTCGTGGGGGAGAACATCCCGGAGTTGGCACCTTCGCCGACGATCTCCGAGGTGACGCCGATCTTCTCCAGCAGGCCGCCGATGACCGCCTTGCCGCCGAACACGCCGATGGAGCCGGTGAGCGTGCCCGGCTGGGCCACGATGACGTCGGCGGCCATCGAGACCATGTATCCGCCGGAGGCGGCCAGGTCGCCCATCGAGATCACGATGGGCTTGCCGGCCTTGCGGGTGAGTACGACCTCGCGCCAGATGGCGTCGGAGGCCACGTACGAGCCGCCGGGGCTGTCGACCCGGAAGACGACCGCCTTGACGCTGTCGTCGCGGCGGGCGGCGCGCAGTGCGGCGCAGATGGTGTCGGAGCCCATCGCGCCACCACCGCCCATCGGGCTGCGGCCGCTGCGGCCGAGCCGGATCGCGCCGTTGCCGCGGACCAGCGCGACGGCCTGCTCGCCCGGGTGCGGGAGCTTCTTCGCGGTCAGCGCCTTGGCGTAGCGGCCGACGTACAGCAGCAGCGCGTTGTCGCCGACGGCCTGCTTGACCTCGTCGTAGACCTCGTCGCGGTAGGCCATCCGGTCGACGAGCCCGGCGTCGACGGCCTCGGAGCCGATGAACGGGCCCTGGTCGATCAGCTCGCGTACCCTGGCGGGCTCCAGCGCGCGCCCCTCGGCGACACCCGCCACGACCTGCTCGGTGACCGACTCGGTGATGCGGCCCATCGACTCGCGGTGGGCGTCGGTCATGTGGTCATGGGTGAAGGTGTTGGCGGCCGTCTTGTACTCGTGCCGCTGGCCGAGCTGGTACTCGACGCCGAGCTTGCCGAGCGCACCCCGCAGGAAGCGCTGCTCCATCGCGACGCCGGTGAGCCCGACGTCACCGGACGGCTGGAGGTAGACCCGCTCGAAGGCGCTGGCCAGGTAGTAGGGGACGGTGCCCCCGCTGAACTCGCCGAAGCTCTCGGCGAACGCGACGGTCAGCTTGCCCGAGGCCCGGAAGAGGGCGACGGCCTGGCGGAGCTCCTGGACGACCGCGAGCCCCGGTGACTGGGTGCCGATCTTGACGATCAGGGCCTTGACCCGGTCGTCCTTCCTGGCACGCTTGAGCCCGGCCAGTACGTCGGCCAGGCTCGTCTTGCGCATCGCGAGGATGGCGCCCAGCGGATCCGACGGGGGAGCGTCGGTCAGACCTTCGGTGAGGTCGAGTTCAAGGACCAGTGGAGCGGTACGCCGCTGCTTGAACCGGTCGACGGTATCGATGATCACCTTGGTCGCGTCCATGTCCTTCACCCTAAGCGACACATACCGGGCTTATGCGGATCGGTGGAGGTTCGCCGCTTTCCGGGCAAGCGATATGGCGGCCCTTCACCGGCGGTGCCGGGCTTGTGGGGTGTGGCGAGATTCACGCGGCCCGGCGGGCGTTCACCTTCTTCTTGAGCAGCGAGGTGGACGCGGCGGGAGAGGTGCCCTTCAGGCGTTGCTTCTCCACCGAGGTGAGGACCGTCTTCAGCGTCGCCGTCTCCTTGATCTTCGCGGTGAAGTTCACCCCGCCGTTCGCCCAGTTCAGCCAGGCGGCCAGCAGTTCGCTCTCCAGCTTGGCCTTCGACGTCTTCTTGGCCGGCTTGAGCACCTTGTACGCGGTGCCCAGGGTGGAGGCGCGGGTGACCTCGGAGAAGACCTTGCTTGCCTTGCTCACCAGGCCGAGGTAGCAGCCGAGCGTCGCGTCCGGGATCGTCCCCTTGCCCCGGCTGATCTCCGTCGCCCACTGCGCGGCGGTCAGCGTCTTCGCGGACTTGCCGCGCGTGCACACCGTGGGAGCCGTCGCCGGGGGAACGGTCACCGTCACGGTGACCGTCACCGTCGGCAGCGGGATCGGCGTCGGTACCGGGTCGGTCGGCGTGGGTGTGGGTGCGGGACCCGAACTCGGTTCCGGGCTGGGCTCCGTGCCGGTTTCCGGGTCGGGGTCGTCGGTGGGATCCTCGCCCGGGTCGTCGGAGGGAATCTCAGGGGCGGGGGGAGTGACGGGGGCACCAGGGGTGCCCCCGGCGATCGCGGCGTTCAAGTCGAGGCGGGGGGTGGTCACGCCGACGTAGACGACCGGCCGGCCCGCGGTCTTCAGCGCGGCCTCCAGCGCGTCCGGGGTACCCGGGGCCTTCTGGGCCATCAGCGCCAGGGCGCCGGTGATGAACGGGGTGGACATCGAGGTGCCGCTGTAGACCTGGTGGCCGCCGCCCGGCACCGCGGAGTCGATCTCAAGGCCGGGGGCGAAGAGGTCGAGCACGGAGCCGTGGTTGGACCAGTAGGGGATGTTGTCGTCGTCGCCCGTCGCGCCCACGGTCACCGCGCCGGAGAGGCAGCCGGGGGCCCCGGCACCGACCACGCCCTCGTTCCCGGCGGCGGCCACCACGGCCACGCCCCTGGCGCGAAGGTCGTCGATCCTGCTCTTCAACAACGCCACCTCGGGCTCGGCGTCGCAGGCACTCTCGTAGAGGCCGCCGCCGAGGCTGAGGTTCACCGCGGCGACGTTCCTGCCGCCCTCCTTGAGTTTCGCGACGTGCTCCAGGGCGAGCAGGATGGTGGACTCGAACGCGCTCAGGCAGGCTCCGCCCGCGTCGTCGCAGTCGTTGAACCTGCTGAAGACCTGGATCGCCACGATGTCCGCGTCGGGGGCGACGGCGTGGGCGATGCCCGCCACGTGGGTGCCGTGGTCGCAGAGATTGACCTGCCCGTGGACGCAGGCGGGGGTCTCGGCGTCGGCGGATCCGGGGTCGCTCGTCTGCCCGTTGGGGCACAGGGACTGCGCGCCCTCGTCCGTCGCGGAGAAGCAGGCCTGCTCCACGACCTTGCCCCCGAAGTCGGGGTGGTCGGCGTCGATCCCGGTGTCAATGATCGCGATCGTCTGGCCCGCCCCCTTGGTCCCGGCGGCGTGTGCCTTGTCCGCGCCGATCACCTGCAGGCTGGAGGCCAGTGAGCCCAACGAGCCCAGCGAACCCAGCGAGGCGGGGGAGTAGGTACGGTCGCGGCGGATGGACAGGACGCGCGGGTCCTCGGCCAGTTTGGCGAGCGACTCGCCGCTGCCCTCGACCACGATGAACGAGGTACCGGAGGGTTCGAGGACGACCTGGGCGTCGGGGAGTCGCTCCGCCTCCCCGGCGACCGGCGCCGCCTCCTCGGGGGCCGCCAGCTCAACGATCACCCGGGCCCCCTCGCTTTCCGAGGCGAGCCCCGCCTCCAGCTTCGGCTGGGCCTCGCCTTCACCAGGCGGGGCGCCTTCACCAGGCGGGGCGCCTTCACCAGGCGGGGCGCCTTCACCAGGCTGGGTCCCGCCGTCACCGGGTGGGGTCCCGCCGTCACCAGGCTGGGTCCCGCTTTCACCGGGTGGGGTCCCGCCGTCACCGGGCTGGGCCTCGCCGTCGGCGGGAGGGGCCGGTACGTCGGCGGGCGTCTCCTGACCGCCGGTTTCATCCGGGGCGGGGGACGGACTCGCGGAGGCGCTTGGGGGAGCCGGAGAGTTCTCGGCGAGGGCGGGTACCGCAGGGGCGATGCTGAAAACCAGCGCCATGGCCACGAGGGCTCGAACTCGCACACGTCCTCCGGGGGATCAAACGGGCGTTTCGGAGTCTAAACAGCCGTATGCGCCGAGTGAATACTTTGCCCCGGATTTTGAGGATCTTCTCGGAAAAATGCTCGGCCCCCCGCGGCGTGACGCACACGGAGGGCCGAGTGATCGAAATATTACTTGAGTCCGTTGGACATCGCGGTAATGAGCTCACCGTTGGCGGTGTCGCCGCTGGTCTCCCAGAAGAACGCGCCGCCCAGACCCTGGTTCTTGGCGTAGGTCATCTTGCCGGTGATGGTGGCGGGGGTGTCGTAGCCCCACCACTGGCCGTTGCAGAAGCCGTAGGCGGTGCCGGCGACGGTGCCGGTGGCCGGGCACTTGGTCTTGAGGACCTTGTAGTCCTCAGCAGGAGTTGGCGAACGCGGTCGGGTTGGCCGCGGCCTGGGTGAAGCCACCGGACCAGGTCCAGCCACCGATGGAGAAGAGCACCTTGATGTTCGGGTACGCCTTCTTCAGCTTGCGGAGCTGGTTGAAGTCGACGGTCGGGGTCGGCGTGGGGGTGGGCGTGGGGGTGGGCGTGGGGTCGACGGTCGGGGTCGGCGTGGGCGTCGGGTCGGGGCCGCCGGTGCCGTCGCAGGTGGCGCCGTTCAGCGTGCAGTTGAGCACGCCGGACACCCCGCCGGGCGCGCCGTTGAAGCCGAAGCTCACCGAGGCGCCCGCCGCCAGCGCGCCGTTCCACGACTTGTTGACGAAGGTGTAGTGGTTCCCGCTCTTGGTCATGTCCGCGTCCCAGGCCGAGCTGATCGACTTGCCGGCGGGGAGGTCGAATTCGACCCGCCAACTCGTCAGTGCGCTCGTGCCGGCCTTGACGATGACCTTGCCCTCGAAGCCGGAGCCCCAGTCGGAGGCGGTCGAGTACGTCGCGGTTGCGGGTGTGGCGGCCGTCGCGGTGCCGATCCCCAGGGGAATCAGCAGCGCCGCCGCTGCGATGAAGGAGCCGATGGCAATTCGTCGCAAGGGTCGCTCCAGGTCAGAGAGTTCCAAGCTCCCGTACTAATAGGAAAGTTTCCTATTGATTTCAGGGCGTAGGTTCTCCTTTGCCGACGGTCAATGCCTCGTTCACGGATATAAGGCCGATTTAAGGTTTCGGGGAAGCGGGTGGTGAACAGGGGGCTGAGTCCGCGGCGGTCTTCTGGAGTGAGCCGCTCAGCCCCCTGCTGCTGGGGCTCACGCCAGGGTGGGAGGAGAGAACACCCCGAACAGGTTGCCGGCGGGGTCGCGTAGATAGGCGTTCGCAGGTCCATCGCCGGAGGCCGCTTGCTGGAGCACCACCGTGCCGCCGAGCCGTTCGACCGCCGCGCACACGGCCGCCACGTCGCGCACCGCGATCGAGAACACGGCGTGCCCCGAGGTTGCGCTGCCGACACCCAGGATGCCCCCGGCCGGTGCGCCGCCGTGCCCGGTGGTGAATCGCAGACATCGGCGAGGCTTCGGAAGCCGGGGGTTCGGCGGGGCCGGATGTTGAGCTCGGCTATCTTGCCGGTCGCGGCCGGAACTTCGGAAGATGATCTCTAGTAGTGCGGATGGTGAGAAATTTCTCACCATCCGCACTGGTCAGAGCGTTTCGTCGGCGGCCTGAACGATCTCCACCGCGGGCTCCGTCGTGGACTCCGGTGCGCCGGGGTGGCGCAGCCAGAGGGCGCCCAGCGGCGGGACACGCAGCGTGGTGGAGTACGGCAGGCCGTGGCGCTGCTCCTCGACGGCCTCGACGGCGCCGAGGTTGCCCACGCCGCTGCCCGCGTAGTCGTAGGCGTCGGTGTTGAGCACCTCCTCCCACTGGCCGGGGAAGGGCAGACCGAGGCGGTAGTCATCGTGCGGGGCGCCGGAGAAGTTGGCCACGCAGGCCACCGCCGAGCCGTCCTCTGCGTAGCGGAGGAAGGAGAACACGTTGCCCAGCGCGTCGTCGGCGTCGATCCAGCGGAACCCTGCCGGGGAGGCGTCCACGCTCCACAGGGCGGGAGAGTCCTTGTAGACCCGGTTGAGGTCGCGGACCAGCCGCTGCACCCCCTTGTGCCCGTCGAAGCCGAGCATCCACCAGTCGAGCCCGCGCTCCTCCGACCACTCCGAGCCCTGGCCGAACTCACCGCCCATGAACAGCAGCTGCTTGCCGGGGTGGGCCCACATGAAGGCGAACAGCGTGCGCAGGTTCGCGAACCGCTGCCACTCGTCGCCGGGCATCTTGCCGAGCAGTGACCCCTTGCCGTGCACCACCTCGTCGTGCGACAGCGGCAGCATGAAGTTCTCCGAGTACGCGTACATCAGCGAGAACGTCATCTGGTGGTGGTGATACTGGCGGAAGACCGGCTCGTGCTTGAGATAGGCGAGCGTGTCGTGCATCCAGCCCATGTTCCACTTGAACCCGAAGCCGAGCCCGCCCAGGTGCACCGGGCGTGAGACGCCCGGCCACGCGGTCGACTCCTCGGCGACGGTGACGATGCCCGGCGCCTCGCGGTAGACGACCGCGTTCATCTCCTTGAGGAACTCGACCGCGTCGAGGTTCTCCCTGCCGCCGTACTCGTTCGGCGTCCACTCGCCCTCGCGCCGCGAGTAGTCCAGGTAGAGCATCGAGGCCACCGCGTCGACGCGCAGCCCGTCGACGTGGAACTCGCGCAGCCAGTACACCGCGTTGGCGACCAGGAAGTTGCGCACCTCCCTGCGGCCGAAGTCGAAGATGTAGGTGCCCCACTCCGGGTGCTCGCCCCGCGCGGGGTCGGCGTGTTCGTACAGCGGGGTGCCGTCGAACCTGGCCAGCGCCCAGTCGTCCATCGGGAAGTGCGCGGGCACCCAGTCGACCAGCACTCCGATGCCCGCCTCGTGCAGGCTGTCGACCAGGTGGCGGAAGTCG
The DNA here is from genome assembly GCF_035917355.1 of Streptosporangium sp. NBC_01810. Lineage (NCBI taxonomy): Bacteria > Bacillati > Actinomycetota > Actinomycetes > Streptosporangiales > Streptosporangiaceae > Streptosporangium > Streptosporangium sp. NBC_01810. Next base: position 121,542 of record NZ_CP109070.1, read on the forward strand.
TCGGGGGAGCCGAAACGGGCGGTCGGCGCGTAGTAGGACGTCACCTGGTAGCCCCAGGAGCCGCCGAACGGATGCTCGGCCACCGGCATGAACTCCACGTGCGTGAAGCCCATGTCCACCACGTAGTCGACCAGCTCGACGGCCAGCTCCCGGTACGACAGGCCGGGCCGCCACGAGCCGAGGTGCACCTCGTAGACGCTCATCGGCTCCCGCACCGCGACGCTGTCCGCGCGGCGCCGCATCCACTCCTCGTCCCGCCAGGTGTACTCCGACTTGTCGATCACCGACGCGGTCGCGGGCGGCGTCTCGGTACGCCGGGCCATCGGGTCGGCCTTGGCCCGCCAGATCCCGTCCGCGCCGAGGATGCTGAACTTGTAACGGTCGCCGGGGCCGAGGCCGGGGATGAACAGCTCCCACACGCCCGACCTGCCGAGCGAGCGCATGGGGTACGCGCCGCCGTCCCAGAGGTTGAAGTCGCCGATGACCCGGACGCCGCGGGCGTTGGGCGCCCACACGGCGAAGGCCGTGCCATCGGTGTCCTCGTGCCGGATGACCCGCGCGCCGAGGGTCTCCCAGAGCCGCTCGTGGCGCCCCTCGCCGATGAGGTGCAGGTCCACCTCGCCCAGCGTGGGCCAGTGCCGGTAGGGGTCGGTCGTCTCGTAGGGCTCGGCACCGGGGTAGGTGATCCGGAGCCGGTAGTCGGGAATCTTGTCGCGGCCGGGGAGCGTCACCGCGAAAACGCCGTGGGCCACGTGCCTCATGTTGTGGGCCTCGCCGTCCACGAGCGCCTCGACCTGCTGCGCCAGCGGGCGCAGCGTCCTTATCGTCACACCCTCGGGCTCCTGGTGCGCCCCGAGGATCGAGTGCGGATCGTGGTGCGCTCCGCCCGCGAGTCGGTCCAGATCCAAGTGCGCGTTCATGGCTACTCCTGTAGATCGATAGCCCCTACCTTGCCCTATTCGGGTGTCCCAACCCATGCCCATGTCCGCTATCACCATGCGTGTCGGGAAAACGTGCAGATCTGGGTGAGATAAAAGTAGCGATTTGTCGGTTATATGGGTAGGTCGGAACGCGCTCCGCCGACCGTTTCCAGCCATCGGAGGCGCCGGGCACGGACCCTTGGCGGTGCCCGGCACGGGCTTTTGAAGGTGCCGGGCACGGGTTCTCGGTGGTGCCGGGCGCGGGCTTTTGAAGGTGCCGGGCGGAGGTTCTCGGCGGCGTCAGTACGGGTTCTTGGCGGTGACGTCGCGGGGGGTGATGCGGAAGCCCTGCCAGTGGCTCGGCATGGGGTCGGCGTCCTCGTCGCGGGGGACGTGGTGGTAGCCGACGTTGACCCACAGGACCGGGTCGGTCAGTCGCTCGCCGTTGGTGTAGCGGTCGACGGACTTGGCACACTGGGGGGTCGGGTTGACGCTCGCCAGGCGCTCGCAGGAGCGGTAGTCGGTGACGTAGAGATCGGCCCGGGTGAAGGCCTCGTCGGCGGGGCCCCGGTACTGGGCGCTGTCGGAGTTGTTGATCTCCCAGGAGACGCGGTGCCCGTCGGCGTTGCGCACCTTGCGGTCCACCACCCGCCACCAGCGCATCGGCCTGCTGACGGCCTTGGCCTCGGTGGTGAACGTCGTCCGCTCGATCCGCCGGCTCGCGGTGCCCGAGCCGCTGAAGTCGTACTGCTCCACGACGTCGTCGGCCCGGCCCGCCACGTCGAAGTCCAGGCGCCAGAAGATGTTGTGCGTGTGGCTCGCCTCGAACTTGTCGTCGCCCACCCCGATGGGCCAGCCGTGCTCCGGCGTGGTGGTGAATCCGGCGAGTGACCCGGTGGCCCCCACCCGCGGGGTGATCGTGCCGTCGTCGGAGAAGGCCCATTCGGCCAGGTAGGTGTACCAGCCGACCTGGAAGGCGGCGAACACCACCAGGTCACGCCCCTGGGCGGTCAGGTTCGGCTGGTCGGGGACCGACTTCAGGTACGCGTGGCCGCGGGCCCTGGTCGTCACGCAGACGAACTGCTCGCGACGCTCGCCGAGCGGGCAGTCGGCCGCCCGCAGCGGGACGGCGGTGTAGCCCAGCGATCCGATGTCGTGGTAGCGCGGCCGGCCCCTGTCGTAGGGCACGTGGATCTGGGCCAGCGAGGTGCTGCGCAGCACGGCGATCGCCCGCTGGTTCCTCGGCGTGTAGACGACCCTGGTCAGGGTCAGCCCCTCGACGTTGCGCATCTCCCAGCACAGCTGCCAGCGCGCCCCGTTGGGCAGGGTCTTGTCGATCCGGTACGGCGCGTTGCACGGTGCCGTCGCGGGCTGCGTGGCGGCCGCCCCAGCCGGAGCGCCGGAGGGGGCGCCGGACAGTGCGCCGGACGGAGCGCCGGAGGGGGCGCCGGGTGCGGGGATCGGCGGTATCGGTGCGTACCGCGGTGCGGTGAGGGCTCCGGCGAGCAGGGCGCAGGAGAGGGCGAGGCGGAGGAACACTGATTACCACTCCAGGGTGTGGATCTTCTTGGCGGACAGGTCGACGACGAGCCGGCTGGTGTCCAGCCAGGTGCCGTCGGGCAGCCGGACGAACAGCCGCAGGCACCGGTGGACCTCACATCGCCTGGCCGGTCCCTTCTCGCCGGACGGGGTGAAGATCAGCCCGCGCAGCCCCAGGTCCGCCGCCGACCCCAGCCGCCCGCCCCCCGCCCTGGCGTACGCCTCGCGCGCGACCTTGCCGTATCCGGGGTGGGCCAGCAGGAGCCCGGCGGCCGTCGTCTCCTCCTCCTTCGACGGCGGCGGCTGCACCCCCCGCGCCACGGTCTCCCGCACGACGGTGCCCTGGCCGAGGTCGACGGTCCGCACGATGAGCCTGTCGCTGCCGTAGTCGTAGAGGTACGCGTCGGCGCGTCGGCGGTCCGAGATGTCCTTGTCGTCGTCGCGCTCCACGTAGAGCAGCTTGATCCGCCCTGCGGCCATGTGCGATCTGGAGCCCGCCGACGCGATCGTGGTGGCCCGGGCGACCTCCTGACCGGTCAGCGGATCCTCTCGCGCGGGCATCTGCGGGACGGACCTCGCCGCCTGCGACCCCTGCTCGCCGGAGACGAACAGCAGTGCGCCGGCGACGACGGCCACCCCCGCCCCCGCGATCGCCGTCACGATCAACCTTCGCCCCATGAACGTCCTCTTTACTCACCGTTGACTTTTAATTGCGAAGGGTAGCGATCGAGGAGGGGGGTGGCGGGTCTAAAGGCGTATTGCGTTTTTGGTGGGTGTTACTGAGGTTTGTGGAACTTTGATGGCCTTCTTGTGCTGCGAGGGCCTTGGGGGCCGCCCCGGCCGCTCGGGGCGCCTCGCCGATCGCTGGGAGCGCGTCCGGTCGCGATAGCGACATTCGGCTACTAAAGGCTATAAACCGCCTGGTCAGCCATCAATTACGTGATGTACTTACTTGACAGGCTATTGATCTTTGCTATATACCACAGCCCCGGACTGAATGGCATAAGTCATATATAACCTTCATGTGAATATTTGCTTACAGCATTTAAGTGTGCCTGGTATGACCTTTTGGGGCCTTGGTGAATATTTGGCCTCTGGTGAGGATTCTTGCCAATTGCGCACTTCATTCCAGAATGACCAACTACCTGGGGTGTGCGCGAACTGGAGGAATCTTTCATGAGGAGCCCCCTCAACGGGAGGAGAGTCGGTCGCGCCGCGGCCGTACTCGCCCTGCCCCTTGCCTTCAGCCTCAGCGCGATGCCCGTGCTGGCCGACCCGGCCCCGCAGGCCAGTGAGGTGGCACCCGACCGGGAGTCCAGCACAGAGCAGAACGGTGTGGCGCTGCTGCGCGTCCTCGTCCCCGACCAGGAGGCCGTCGACCGGCTCAACACCATGGGCGTCGACCTCGCGGAGTACAAGAGACCCGTCGACGAGGGGCTGGAGGTGCACGCCGTACTGAGCCCCGAGGAGGCTCAGGAACTACGCGTCCTCGGCTTCGACGTGCGCGGTGCCATCTCCGACCAGACCGATGTGGCCGAGAACCGGGCCACGCGGCAGGAGGCGCTCACGAAGGCGGCGGAGGCGGCGGCGGACGTCGACAGGCTCACCCCGCTCCGCGCCGAGTGGTTCACCAGCCTCGACGGCAAGCACTTCCTCTCGGTGGAGGTGAAGTCGAGCGCCACCGACGCGCAGACCGTGCTCACCGCCACCTGGGACAGCGGAAAGAAGACCGCCCCCGACTCGGGCGGCACCACGACGATGTCGCGCTTCACCGACGCCGGCCAGTACATGTACCACCGGTTCAACTCGCCTCTCGCCCTCACCGCGGTTCCCACCAAGGTCACGATCACCGGCAACCGGGGCGGCTCGGTCACGGTCCCGGTGACCAAGTGGCTGGGGGAGAGGCGCAAGGCTCCGAGCAAGCACTACGTCGCGGACTTCGTCGACCGCTACATGGACCCCACCGAGCTCACCAACCGGATCACCGCCCTGGCCGCGGAGTTCCCGAAGATCAGCCAGATCGTCGACCTGCCCAACAAGACGAACGGCTACCGCCGACCGGCGCAGGCCCAGTTCGGCACGGTCGCGGCGAGCACGTTCTACGTGAGCTCGAAGGCCTACGGGCACCAGGGCGGCAACGACATCAGCGTCGCCCTGGTGAAACCGGACGCCGCCTCGGTCGCGCCGAGCGTCTCGGTGAGCGGCAAGGACGTCCTGGTCAACCTCGGCACCGACGCGTCCGGTGCGATCAACAGCACCGCCGTCCAGGTGGTCACGGCGCTCAACGCCGACGCCGCGGCGTCGGCGCTGCTGACCGCCGCCACCTACCGGGGCAACGCCGGCACCGGCCTCGTCGCCGCCGCCGCGGTGACGAAGCTGACCGACAACCTCAAGGCGCCGGCCACCGTCTCGCGTGATCCGTTCCAGATGAAGGCGCTGCGCATCGGCAAGAAGCGCGACGGTTCGAAGACCGGCGTGTTCCTCTACTGCCAGGAGCACGCCCGCGAATGGGTGACCCCGCTGGTCTGCCTGGAGACCGCCGAGCGGCTGCTGCGCAACTACGCCGGTGACGGGCAGACCAGGAAGCTGGTCGACGACCTCGACATCTTCATCGTGCCCACGTCCAACCCCGACGGCGGGCACTACAGCATGTACGACTACAACATGCAGCGCCGCAACATGTTCAACCACTGCGACGTGACCAATGGCGACCCGGCGCGGCGCAACTCCTGGGGCGTGGACCTGAACCGTAACTTCTCGGTCGGTTCGGTGTTCGACGGCTACAGCGGCGCCTCGACCACCTGTACCAGCGACACCTTCGCCGGCCCGGCCGAGCTGTCCGAGCCTGAGGCGCGCAACCAGGTCTGGCTCACCACCCGGTTCCCGAACATCAAGTTCGCGATGAACACGCACTCCTACGGCGGCTACTTCATGTGGCCTCCGGGTGCCTACAAGGCCGCCGGGCGCGAGCTGCTGCCGAGGGTCGACTACGGCATGGAGAACTTCTTCTGGAAGGCCTCCGACCGCATCCTCTCCGCGGTCCAGTCCTGGCGTGGTACGGCGATCTGGCCGGGGCGCACCGGCCCGGTGCCGGACGTGCTGTACTCCGCGGCCGGTAACAGCGCCGACGAGCACTGGTACAACCGGGGCATCATCGGCTGGGACTTCGAGGTCGGCGCGGACATCTACCACCCGGAGACCAAGCGCTTCCAGGCGGTCGGCTTCCAGCCGCCGTTCACCGAGGGCCACGAGGAGGCGATGGAGTTCGCCGCCGGTCAGATCGGCATCCTGGAGGTCGCCGGCTCCTTCTCCGACGACAACGAGCAGCCGAAGTCGGAGCTGAGCGTGACGGGGCGGACCAGCACCTCGGCCACCTTCACTTTCAAGACCGACGAGCCCGCCAACGTGTACTACACGCTGGACGGCAGCCGCCCGACGCTGAGCTCCACCAAGCTCGCCGCCGCGGGAATGCGCGAGGGCGCACAGCAGATCACGGTCGACAAGACCACCGAGGTGCGCTGGTTCGCCGTCGACATCGCCGGCAACGTCGAGAACGGCTACAAGCCTGACGGCAAGGGCGACAACTTCCGCAAGGAGAAGTTGAAGGTCCGCGACGCTCGCTGACCCCGTCTGACGTTCGCACGGCCGCCGGTTCATCGACCGGCGGCCGTCGCTCGTTCGCGTCTCCCCGGACGCGGCGCGGGAGGCGGGGCTGAGTGTGCCGGCCGTCTGCCCCTTCTACCTGGCCTGGATCAGCCGCCACCCGGAGTACGCCGATCTCCTCTTCCAGAACCGCAGCCGGGTCAGCGACTGAACAACCGGAACAAGGCGGCGAAGGAGGCCGGCACGAGGGGCGGACCCGGGGCGGGCCGACCGGCAAACCACATCCGGCGGTGGATCCTCGGTGGAACCTTGCCGCCCTGGTCCGGCTCTCATGACTCACCGGACAGGCCTCAGGGCGCGTCGGGCAGGAGATCCCACTCCTGCCAGGAGATCTCCCTGCCAGGCCAGCGGACCGAGGCGTACGGCCACGCCTCGCGCAACCAGGTGCGGATCACCGGATCCAGTTCCTCCTCCAGGCCCGTGCCCTCCTCGTCGGCCCGTACCCAGAACGACACGTCGGCGTCGGCCCCCCGCTTCTCCGGGGGATCGATGTAGACGCACCCGAGCAGGCGAGATCCCTCCGGGCTCATCACCGCGTAGTTGAACGACCTGCGCAGCAGTGCCTCCTTCTGGTGCCAGGCCAGATCGATCAGGTTGTCCTCCAGCGTCATGTCGTCGAGCGGCCAGCCGCCCCACAGCGGGAAGTGCTCCCGCAGCCGGGCGGCGCTGCTCATCACGGCGTCGAAGTCGCGCACCGTGTCGTGCACCGTGATGGGCCGGATGTGGAACCGCTCATGTTTCACGCCCGAGGGGATCTTGTGGGTTCTCGGTAGGAATGACATACGGAACAGCCTGACGCGTCCGCCTTGGCACCTGCTGAACTCCCGCTTGCCCGAGCACCGGGCTGGGCATGTGCCTGTTTCCCCTGGTTGGGCTATGGTCAGCATCATGGCGACCTCGTGGCGAACCCCACGTGAGTCCACCGCCCTGTCCGTGGTGGTGGGCTTGGTTCTGGCCGCCCTCCTGCTCGCCGCCCTGGCTCCGGCCTCGTACGGCAGCGGTCCCGCCCAGCGGTCCGCCGGAGTGATCGGCGATGTCTGGGAGCCAGGGAACTGGCTGGAACAGTCGTCGACCATGCCGCGGGCATCCGCCGGCGCCTTCGAGCACATGCCGGCCTTCCGGCGGCTGTACCAGCGGTCCGTCTCCGATCTGGCGAACCTGCTACCGCTCCTGTCCCCCGCGTGGCGGGATCCGGACATGGTACGCAGCCCACAGCTGGCCACCCACCGGACCTCGGGCTCGCGCAGCCCGCCCCTGAGCTAGCCGATCCATTCCCCTTCACCACCTGCCGGGCCACGCGCTCGACCGGAGGGTGGCGTACGCGCGCCGGTGTTCACCGAACATCCCGGTGCGCGCTCTGCCGCCCGCCGTGTCCTTGTGTCCCCGTGTCCCCGTGTCCTTGTGTCCCCGTGTCCTTGTGTCATCGGACAGAGCCGCGGAACGGCCGCGGCTTCGCGAACGCCGCCATTGAGGCCGACACCCCCGCAGGTTCCATCGGGCCGTACCCCGGCCCGTTTCACGCCATGCCCGCAGGGCCGCGACCAGGCCCCGGCGGGCGGACTCGACGACGAGCGCGGTCACATGCGCCGCTTGGCGTTCTCAGCTTTGGAAAGGACTTCCGATCATGTCAGTCAGTAGTGAGGGCACCCGCCTCAGCAGCGTGCAGGTCCGGATCATCCGCGAGGAGCTGGACGAGCAGCTCCTGTGGCGTACCACCCGGTTGAACGAGCTCGAAGCCTCTGTGGAGGATGAGGAGGTCTCGTCCCGGCAGGATGTGCTCGTCGCCATCGCCGTCGCCGGCCGGGATCTCGCGGAGACCAGGCGTGCCCTGGAGAGCCTCGCCGCCGACACCTACGGCCGGTGCGTCGGCTGCGACGCGGACATTCCCTTCGAGAGACTGAAGATCCGTCCGCTCGCCCGGTACTGCATCGCCTGCCAGCGGCGCCACGAGGCCCGCTGACCTCCTGGCGGTCCCGCCCGGTGTCCACCCCACCGGACGGGGGCGGGGCCGCCACACCGGCGGGGAGACCGGTCCGGTGCCCGGCAGTAGAAGAAGACCGGGCAACGGGTCAGGGCGCGACCGGGGGAATCTCCGCGTATATCTTGAGGTGTCGCCGGGCGCTCGCCGTCCAGGTGTACCTGTCCGCCAGTCGCAGTGCCGCGGCACGTAGCCGGGTGCGCAGGTCCTGGTCGTCCAGGGCGTCCGAGAGGGCGTCCGCCAGTGCCTCGGGGTCACCGAGGGGGACCAGAAGGGCGTCGCGGCCGGGAACCAGCCACTCGCGGAACACGGGGAGGTCGCTGGTGACCACGGGAACGCCGGCCGCCATCGCCTCCAGCGCGGCCAGGCCGAACCCCTCCTTCACCGAGGGGAACGCCAGCACGTCAGCTGCCGCGTACCAGGCCGCCATCTCGTCCTCGGGGACGGTGCCGAGCTCGATGATGTCCTTGCCCAGGGTCAGATCGAGGGCGTCGAGGCTCGCCAGTACCCTGTCCCGGTAGGCACGGTGGTCCTGGAAGGAGTGGCCGCCGAGCACCGTGAGCACCGGTGCCGGGGTGCGCTTCTTGACCAGCCTGGACAGGGCGGCCACCAGGGTGTCCGTGCCCTTGCGCGGCTCGATCCCGCCGACGGCCAGCAGCATCGGACGGTCGCTCGCGCCGACGCGGGCGCGTAGCCGCGCCACCAGTTCCGGTGAGGCCTGACGGTATCGGCGAGTGTCCACCCCGTTGGGCACGACGTCCGCGCGGACACCGTACTCCTGCCGCAGGATGTGTTCCCAGATCCGGGTCACCACGAGGATCCGGTCCGGTTCGAGGATGGCCCGGGTCTGGCAGTCCATCAGGGACTCGCTGTCGAAGTCGTCGACATGGTGGACTGTGCGGACGACCCTGCTGGGAATCCCGGCGTCTCGCACCCGCGCCGCCGCACGCGCCGAGATGCAGTCCTGCGTGTGCAGGATGGGGTGCGTGGGGGCGATGTCCGTCAGGGCGGTCTCGAGCGCGTCGATGTTCGCCGCCACCTTCTCCTCAAGCCCCCCGAGGGTGGTGGGAGCGGGGACGACATGGGTCGGGGCGGCGACCGGCCGGAAGAATCCCTGCTCCGGGTCCCCGAGGCCGACGATCAGAACCTCCTGGCCGAGAGCGTGCAGAGCCTCGCCCAGCGCGAGCGTGTGTGCGACTCCGCCCCGCGGCTTCGTGCTGTAGGTGACCAGGGCGACGGGCGGCAGACTGGGGCTCTCGGTCACCGGTGCACCTCTGCGATCTCGGGTCGGCGGCTCGCGATCGCCGCCGCGGCGTATGCGGCGCGTGCCGCGGTCTCGGTCACCAGACAGCCGATCCGCTCAAGTGCGGCGCGTTGCCCGGCGTAGCCCTGTGGATCGGCGCCGGAGCCGAGGACGTAGGCGACGACACGGGGGCCGCCCTCCGCCATGATCTCCTGGAGGACCGGTGCCAGCTGTCCTGCCGGGTCCTCGTGCGAGCCGTAGCCGAGCACGACGTCGAGCAGTACCACCGCGACATCCGGGTCGCGAGCCTCGCGGCGCATGATCTCCAGACGGGTACTGGGATCGATCATCGGGTGGGGCCGGCCGACGGTGTACTCCTCCGCGCCGAGGTCGAGCAGCACGTGCGTGTGGGGGGGAGCCGGAAGCGTATGGCCGGGCAGGAGCGGCTCGTTGGAGTACACGTTCCCGAGCAGCTCTCCGATGATCAGTTGGGCCTCGTAGCACAGCGTTCCGCCGGAGTAGTACCCGCGGATGGTGCGCCGCTCGTCGCTCAGCCCGGCGAGCCTGTCCTCCACCTGCCTGCGCACCCCCTCCGACGTCGTCGCCGGCGTCGTGCCCACCAGCTGTGCGGCGGCGAGCGCGCCCTCCTCCAGCGTCCGTGCCATCTTCACGCCGGGGGGCGTCTCCAGCTCGGTGAGACCGAGGAAGGTGGCCACCGCCGGGGTGGACGTGCACTGGCTCAGCACGTCGCGGGCGACCGCCTCGCTGGGCGGCTTGGACACCAGCAGGATCGCCTTGGTGGCGGGGTCCTCGTCGAGAGCGCGTACGGCCGCCCTCGCCATCCGCCCGCCGATGCTCTCCGACAGGTCACGGCCACCGACGCCGATCACGTGTGAGACGCCGACGCCCCAGCGATCGAGCAGTGCCGAGACCTCCTGTGCCCCGGTACCCGCGGCCGCGACGACGCCGACCGGCCCCCGGCGTACCGCGTTCGCGAAGCCGAGGCCGACACCCGAGATCACCGCGGTGCCGGCGCCGGGCCCCATCACCAGCAGGCCGAGCTCGTTCGCGCGTTTCTTGAGCTCCGCCTCCTCTTCGACCGGCACGTTGTCGCTGAACAGCAGGACGTGCAGCCCTTCGGAGAGCGCGTGGTGAGCTTCCAGCGCCGCGTAGTCCCCCGGCACGGAGATGATCGCCACGGAGGCGTCCGGCATCTGCTCCACGGCTCGCGCCGTGGACCGGGGCGCGGCGACGGCGCCACCCTGCTCGGCCGATGCCTCCGCGTACGCGCTCTCGGCGCCGGAGTCGAGAGCGGCCTCCGCCGCGGTCTCATCGCTCGCGCGCACGGCGAGAACGAGGTCGTTGGAGCCGACGGCACCGGTGACCTCCTCGCCGAACCCCTCGGCGGCGAGGCTCTCGCGCCCCGAGGGGGTGGCCATGACCGCGCCGGCCCAGGAGACGTCCTTACCTTCGGACATGACCGAGGTGGCGACGAGCAGGCGTAGCGAGTCGCAGTACGTGCCGCGGACGACGCGGACTCGGGCGATGTGGTTCGTTGTGTTCATGCGATGCTCATAGCTGTCTCGGGAAGAATGCGGGTGCCGACCTTGCCCGCCGGATCCAGTGCTTGGAGCATGTGCTCCGCGGATGTGATGACGGCCGCCTCGCCGCCGTCACGGACGAAGTCGATCCCCGCCCGCACCTTCGGTCCCATGCTGCCGGCGGGGAACTGGCCTTCCGCCAGGTACTTCTCCGCGAGGGCGAGGGGCAGCTCGTGGATCACCCGGGCCTGTGGGGTCCCGAAGTCGATGGAGACCGCGTCGACCCCGGTCACCAGGATCATCACCGCGGCCTTGACGGACCGGGCGAGGCGGACGGCCGCCGAGTCCTTGTCGATCACGGCGTCGACGCCCCGGTAGCGTCCGCCGTCCTCACGCGATACGGCGATGCCGCCACCTCCGGCGGCCAGCACGACCTTGCCGGCCGTGAGCAGGGTCTCGATGGAGGACGACTCCAGCATCTCCAGGGGGCGAGGAGAGGCGACCACCCGCCGGTATCCGCGTCCGGCGTCCTCCTGCATGTTCCATCCACGCTCCTCGGCCAGGGTGAATGCCTGCGCCTTGGTGAAGAACGGGCCGATGGGCTTGGTCGGCGTCTCGAATGCCGGGTCCTTGGAGTCCACGGTCATGTGTGAGATGAGGGCGACCGCCGTGTCGGCGCCCCGGATGGAGTCGATCGCGCGTACCAGGACGCTGCCCAGCTGCCCCTGGGACATCGCGTTCAGGGCGTGCAACGGCTGGGGCGGCACGAGATCGGCTCCTCCCTCCTGCTGGATGGACAGGTTGCCGACCTGGGGGCCATTACCATGAACGACGACCACTCTCCATCCCGCATCGCATAGATTTGCGATCCCCTCAGCCATCTGGGCGGCATTGTCCTCGATCTGTTCGGGGGTGCCCTCCTGATCTGCTCGGGTCAGGGCGTTCCCGCCAACTGCCACCACAGCGACATCGCTCACGAGTCGTCCCGTCTCAGTATCCGATACTAGATGAATTGTTTACTATAGTGAACCTTACGGGAGGAATTATCAATGTCAGAGCCTGATCCGAGATCCACGGCGGAGTCCCGGAAGGCCGCCGAAGACCTCTCCCGCCTGTGGACCGCGGCCTCCGAGCGGGCGTTTCCCGCGAGCATCCATCAGCCGGAGATCTACCTCCGGACCACGCGGCTGGTCGGTGCGGTGGCGCAGGAGCTTCGCGGGAGCGGGCGAGGTGTCGACCCCCTGCTGGAGGCGTGGTCCGAGCGCGGTGACCTGGTCCGCAGGGTGGCCGACTCCGACGACCTGCTGACCGTCGACGGCCTGGACGTCGAGGTGGTCGCGGGCGTCGCGTTCGCGATGCGTTATCGGGAGGTCCTTGAGGAGGTCGCGCTCGACGATCGGCTGGCCGCCTTCGCGGCGGCCCCGCCGGGCGCGGGCTGGCTGGTGCTGGAGGAGTCCGGCTATCGCCCCGGGGATCCGTTCGTTCCCTACCGGCGGCTGGAGGCCGATGCCCGCAGCGGACGCGCGCTGCTCGTGACGACGCGGCCGGACGAGACGCTCACCGCCTGTGTTCACGTTGTAGAGCAGGGGTTCATCGACCTTGAGACCGGGCGGCTCGTCGCGCGCGATCCCGACGACCCCGGGCGGGGAACCCGGGAGGTGCGTTCCGGTGAGGAGCGAGAAGCGCTGGTCGAACGGCTCAAGTGTCTACCCGAAGGTGATGGCTCCGACTGAACGGCGGAGCAAACTGTTGCCACTATGTGGGCCTTTACTATAGGAATTTCCTATAGTAGATGAAAAGTCTCAAGATGGTGCAGGACAGGCACCGTCACGAGTAGGCCCGACAAGGAGCCACATCATGACCGAGGCGAACGACCGTGTACTCGATGCGACCGGGCTCGCTGAGCTGATCACCAAGCTGCAGAGCCTCGGGTTGCGGACCGATGTCTCAATCGGGGCGCGCAACGGGGGCGCCGGTCCCGCCGACGCGGGAATGCTGTGGATCGATGGCGCGCCTGCCACCGTCCCGACCACGGCCGCCTATGTGCAGGATTCGCCGTACACGCTGCGGCAGGAGGACAACGGATTCGGCATCTACGAGGGCTCGCTCCGGCTGGCGGACGCGTCGCCGGCACCGCGGCCGAAGTACTACGACATGGAGACCGCGGACGGCGTCCCGTACTGGAAGATCGCCCTGATGCACCTCGACTCCATGGCGAGTACGGTCCTGCAGACCTGCGCCTACTGGGGGAACTCCGATCAGTGCAAGTTCTGCGGCATCGGGGTCTCCCTCGACGCCGAGCGCACCATCGCGAAGAAGACGCCCGAGATGCTGGCGGAGGTGTCGGTGGCGGCACGGGATCTCGACGGCGCCGTCGACGCGACGCTGACGACCGGTAGCACCGCCACTCCGGACCGCGGCGCGCTCTACGTGGGCAGGTGCGCCCAGGCCGTGAAGGAGGCGTCGGGACTGCCGGTGCAGGTCCAGTTCGAGCCCCCCGCCGACCTCGACGTGATCAACCGCGTCCGCGACATGGGCGTGGACTCCGTCGGCATCCATGTGGAGACCTTCGACGCCAAGGTGCTCGCGGAGATCGCGCCGGGTAAGGCGCGTTGGGGCATCGAAGCGTACTTCGCGGCGTGGGAACGCGCCGTCGAGGTCTTCGGCGCGGGCCAGGTGTCCACCTACGTCATCCTGGGGATGGGCGAGGACCCCAAGGTCACGGTCGATCTGTGCAGGCGCGCGGTGGACATCGGCGTCTACCCGTTCATCGTCCCGCTGCGTCCGGTGCCCGGCAGCCTGATGGAGGACGTGCGTCCCCCGTCCGCCGAATACGTCGAGAAGATCTACCGGCAGGTCGTCCCGCACATGCTGCGGCGTGGGCTCACCGCCACCGGGGTCATGGCCGGCTGCGCACGTTGTCAGGCATGCTCCGGGGTGGCGGCCCTGGAACGTGCCGGTTCGGCTTCGGAGAAGGGGCTTCCTGATGGGCGCGTATCCCTCCCGCTCCTCGTCTGACGTGATCGCACCGACCCTGACCTGTCGTTCGGTGGTGTCGGCCGGCGAACTCGCGCAGCATGCCCGGATCCGGCACTCGGTCTTCGTCGAGGAGCAGGGGTTGTTCGAGCGGACCGACCAGGACGAGTTCGATCACGACCCCACGACCCACCACGTGGTCGGGTACGCGGAGGGCGTTCCGGTCGGCACGGTGCGGCTGTACCGGGTGCCCTCGCCGGACGGCGACGAGGCGCTGTGGCAGGGGGATCGGCTTGCGGTCCTGTCCGGCCACCGGCACCTGATGCTGGGCGGTCCGCTGGTCAGGTACGCGACCGAGACCGCGGCCGCGGCGGGCGGTGACCGTATGATCGCCTTCGTGCAGCCGGCCAACGTGACCTTCTTCCGGCGGCTCGGCTGGTCGCCGGTCGGCGGGCCGGTCGCCTACGTGGGCGTGCCTCACCAGCAGATGAGCATCGACCTCACGTGATGATCTCGTACAACGGGCAGGCCCGGGTCACCTCAGCGACCCAGCCGGGTCACCGACTCCCGCTTCAGGTCGAAGACGACCGCCGACCCCGAGGCGTCGCCGATGCGCACCTCACCGGTGTCGTCCAGCGTGCCGATTCGCTGAGCGGTGAGGCCGCGGGAGGTGAATGCCTCGACGCATTCCCCGACCTTCTCGGCCGGCGTCGTGAGCAGGAAGGCGAAGCAGGGGAAGCAGGACAGCCAGTCCACGATGGGCACCCCCGCGGGCACCGGGAGCACGTCCAGGTCCACCTGGACGCCGAGCTTGCGCGCCTCCAGAAGCATGGCCAGCGAGCCGATCATCCCGGCCATGCTGACATCCTTGGCGGCCACCGCGGCGCCCCGCTCGGCCACGTCGGCCAGGACGCGTACGTCACCGGCGAGGCGCTCACCTCGCTCCTCGAACGACGGGTAGAACAAGAAGTCCTCCCGCATCCTGCCGTCGAGACAGCAGGCGAGCACCAGTGCCTGGCCGGGCGCGGCGTGCGTCGCCGAAAGCACGAGCTCGGCGGCGCCCAGTCCGAACGCCGACAGGCTGGGCGGGCCGTCCGTCTCGGTGAGGTGCCCGCCGACGATCGGCACCTGGTACGCCTCGCCGGCCCACTTCAGGCCCTTCAGGACCTCCTTGACGACGCTGCGCGGGCCGGTCACCGTGTCGACGAGCGCGAGCGGCCGGGCGCCCATGGCGGCGAGGTCGTTCACGTTCGCGAGGACGGCCGCCACACCCGCGCCGTACGGGTCCTGTTCCACGAAGGCGGGCAGCATCGCCTCCCCTCCGACGATCAGAGTGCGTCCCCGGTCGTGCACGACGGCTCCGTCGTCACCGGGACCGGACCACCAGTCCCCGCCGCCGAACACATCGGCGACCACACCGATGGAGCTCTTGGCCGTGACGCCGGGAAGGCTCCGCAGTCTGCGCGCCAGTTCTTCGAGGTCGTGGGTGTTTTCGGGCATGGTGAACTCCCTTGTGTTCGGGGGGGTCCGGCAGACGTACCAGCCGTTGACGGCGTCATCCTAGCCAGTGAGGAATCCGTTTCCGTGACAGGACAACCTAGTCGTGACCGTACCTTCCCCCTGGACCTGACCGCGGCGGAGCCCGACTTCCTCACGCTTCCGCCTCGCACGGAGAAGCCTCGCCGGCACGGCGTCTCCCATGTCCTGGACAACGGCATGTCCGTGGCCGAGGTCGAGCAGCGGCTGAAGGCCGCCGCCGCGAGCATCGACCTGTGGAAGTTCGGGTGGGGGACCGCCTACATCGACTCGTCGCTCGGCGAGAAGCTCGAACTGCTGGCCGAGCACCAGGTGCTGGCCTGCACCGGCGGCACGCTGCTGGAGATCTCCTGGCAGCGGGGCGTGGTGGACAGGTTCATGGATTGGGCCGAGTCCGTGGGATTCCCGTGCGTCGAGGTGTCCTGCGGCTCGGTGGAGATGTCGCGCGCCGACAAGGACAAGATCATTGACATGGCGGCCTCCCGGTTCGTCGTCCTGTCCGAGATCGGGCTCAAGGATCCCGACGTGGCCCCGTCGGCCGGGAAGTGGGCCGCCGACGCGCGGGCCGACCTGCGGGCGGGCGCCCACTGGGTGGTGACCGAGGGGCGTGAGAGCGGCACCGTCGGGCTGTTCAACGCCGAGGGCAGGGTACGCGCGGACATCGTGGACGCCGTCGTCTCCGCCGTCGGCCTGGAGGCCACCTTGTTCGAGGCCCCGCGCAGAGCGCAGCAGGCGTGGCTCATCCGGCGCTACGGCGCGAACGTGAACCTCGGCAACATCCAGCCCGCCGAGGCGCTGGCCGTCGAGACGCTCCGGCTGGGTCTGCGTTCCGACACCATCGGGACGTTCTCCCAACTGGGAGAGGTGTACGCAGGAGTGGAGAGACCATGATGATCCCGTATCAGTATCGAACCGTGGCGTTCACCGACGTCGTGGTGGATCTCGACGGCGACTCCCTGCGGAAGTTCTTCCTCAGCCGGCAGGTCTACCGCAGGACTCGCTTCGTCGTGGCCCGCAACCAGGACAGGTACGCCGTTGTCGAACTGACCAAGGCCGACGAGGTCGAGCTGTTCGTCGACGTCACCGACGTGCGCGTGCTGGCCGGGCCGCACGAGACGCTTTTCGTCGACCGGCCCGACATCGACACCGCCGTGCCCAGCCAGTTGCTCCGCGCGGCACACGACATCGCCGCGGCACGCGACATCGCCGCGGCACGCGACATCGCCGCGGCACGCGACATCGCCGCGGCACGCGACATCGCCGACGTGCCGCGCTGCGTGGTCGTGCGCGGGCGCTACGAGCACGTCAACTTCATCCTGGACGCCGCCCCGCACCGGGTCCACGTGCTCGACGTCGGGCCGCCCTGGCCGGCGAAGCTGAACGACCAGGTCCAGCGCGTCGTCGACACCGCCGAGGAGCTTCCCGCGACGGAGTACGTGCCGCAGGTCGTCGACCTGGAGGAGATCGCCGCCGGCGAGCCGGCCGGGCACTACCTGCTTCCCTGTCGCGGAGGCGGCATGTCGGTCCCGGGCGCCGAGATCTCCTATCTCGACGAGGTGCCGCCGCAGGCGGACTGGGTCCTGCTCGGATGCGCTCGCTCGCGTGCGATCCACGACCACTTCTATCCGGAGAAGGCATCGAGCGTGCGCCAGGTCGACACCTGCCCGGCAGCCCTGGCGACCCGGATGCCACTTCCCCCCGGCGAGGCCCGCCTCACCAAGTGCTGCCTGCTGGAGGAGAGCATCGAGACCCGCGGCGACACGGTGGTCGTGCCCTGGGGAGCGTCGTTCACGCTGGTCGCGGAAGGTCTGGCCGCGGCGTCCGAGCTGGCCGGGAGGCTCCGGTCCGGCACGGAGCGGGGCGGGGGCACGGCATGAGCGCGCGCATCGCGGACTCATCGGCCTACGCCCACCTGTGGGGCACGGACGAGCTGCGGCAGATCTTCGAGGAGAGGGCCCGGCTGCAAGGGTGGCTCGACGTCCTCGCCGCACTGGCCAGGGCACAGGCGGCGGAGGGGTTCATACCCGCCGACGCCGCTTCGATCATCACCGACGCGCTGCGTGTCGACCGGCTCGACCTGGACCGGATCGCGCGGGGAACCCGCGAGACGGGGCACTCGACGCTGGGCCTGATCCACGAGTTGCGTCGCGTGCTGCCCGAAGCGGCACGCGAGCACGTCTACGCCGGGGCGACCGTGCAGGACGTCACCGACACCTGGACCTCGCTGGCGATGCGCGCGGTCGGCGGCATCGTCTGGCGTGACCTGCGCCGCATCGAGGAGCGGCTCCTCACCCTGGCCGTCGAGCATCGCGAAACGCCGATCGCCGGCCGGACCCACGGCCAGCCGGGAGCGCCGGCGACCTTCGGCTGGAAGGCGGCGTCCTGGGCGGACGAGATTCGGCGGCATCTCGACCGGCTGCGCGAAGGCGCTCCGCGATGGCTCGTGGCACAGCTCGGCGGGGGCATCGGCACCCTGGTCGCCTACGGGGACCGCGGACTGGCCATCCGGGCGCGCTTCGCCGCGGAGCTCGGGCTCGACGACCCCGTCATCTCGTGGTTGAGCGCACGTGACCGGATCGCGGAGTTCGGGAACGTGCTGGCCCTGGTCACCGGCACGCTCGCCCGGATCGGCGAGGAGGTCTACGAGCTCCAGCGCCCGGAGATCGGGGAACTCGGCGAGCCACGACCGGCCGGAGTGGTCGGCAGCATCACGATGCACCACAAGCGCAACCCGGAGGGCAGCGAGCACCTGAACACGCTCGCCCGTCTGGTCCGCGCCCACGTCGGCGTTCTCATGGAGTCGGTCGTCAGCCAGCATGAGCGCGACGGGCGGGCCTGGAAGGCGGAATGGGTCGCCCTGCCGGAGGTCTGCCTGCTGTCCGGTACGGCGCTGGCGCTCGGCGTCGGGCTGGTCGAGGGGCTTGAGGTGCACTCCGATCGGATGGCGGCCAACGTGCGCACCTACCTCGGCGACACGCAGAACCCGTCCGACACCGGTTCCGCCACCGGCATGGTCGACCTGGTCGTGGCACGCGCCCGGCGTATCAGAACCGAGGAGCCGCACTCATGGCCGTCACACCGGATCACCCGGGAATGACCCTTCCCCGCGCCGAGCTCGGCGTGCTGCCCACCCCCCTTCATGCGGCTCCGCAGTTGGCGGAGGCACTCGGCGTTCGCGGCCGGCTACTGCTGAAGCGCGACGACCTGAGCGGCTTCGCGGTCGCCGGCAACAAGACACGCCCGTTGGAGATGCTCATCGCCGGCGCGTGGGCATCCGGTGCCCGAGTCCTGGTGACCGGGGGGACCCCCGGTTCGAACTTCTGCCAGGCGGCGGCCGCGGCCGCCGCCTGGGCGGGCCTGCGGTGCGTGCTCGTCTACGCCGGCTCTCCCTCGCCGGTCCGGCACCCCAACGAGGCCGCCGCGATCCACTGGGGCGCCCGGATACGGTGGACGCACGACCCGGACCGCGCCTCGGTGGACGCCGCGATCGAGAAGACGGCGGCCGAGCTGACCGAGGAGGGCCAGACCGCCTTCCCGGTGCCGCGCGGCGGTGCCACCCCGCTCGGCGCCACCGGGTTCCATCTGGCCGCGCTCGAACTCGATGCCCAGCTCGACGGCCCCGCCACGGTCGTCGTGGGCACCGGTTCCGGAGGGACGCTGGCCGGTCTCGTCTCCGGGGCGGTGGCACTGGGACGACGGCTGCGGATGCGGGGGGCGTCGGTCAGCCGGCCACCGGAGGAGACCGCTCGGCGGGTTCTCGAACTCAGCAGGGGGTGCGCCCGGCTGATGGGAACAGAGCCTCCCCGGGAGGCGGACGTCGTCCTCGACGACGCTCGCGGCCCCGGGCACGGGCGCCCGTCCGAGGAGGGCGAGCGCGCGGCGCGGCTCGCGCTGCGCGCCTCGGGAGTCGTCCTCGACCCGGTGTACTCGGCGAAGGCGCTGGGCGCCCTCGCACGGATCCTCGGGGACCGGCGCGCCGACCCTGACCTCACAACAGTCTTCTGGCATACCGGCGGCCTGCTCGACGCCGTCGCGGGATGGGAGTCACGATGATCGATAATGGACTGCCGTCCGCCCCTTCGGCACACCATCGGGGCGGGCTCGACCGGCTGGGGCCACCGATGGGAGGTCCGGCCCAGGAACTGATCGACAGCGGGTTCGCACTCGAGAACGCCGACGCGCCGCTACTGCACACCGGCCTCAACCTCGCCGACATCGCGCATGTCATCGATCTTCACGAGCGCGGGGTGATCCCCCACGCCGCCGCCGAACAGCTCATGCGGGTGCTGCTGAAGGCGGTGCGCACCTCCGCCGAGGACTTCCCGTACGACCCCGCGTTCGGCGAGCCGTACAACTCGCGGGAGCGGTACTTCACCGCGCAGATCGGGAGCGACGCGGGCTGGCTGCACGCCGGGCGGCCCCGGCGGGAGGCCGTACGCATCGCTCTTCGCCTGCACGTGCGCAGCGTCCTGGAGGATCTGGTCGAGGACGCGGCGGAGCTCGCGCACGCCATCGCGGTGGTGGCGGCAGAGCACAGCAGGACCTGGCTGCCCGACCAGACCTATCTCCAGCATGCGCAGCCCTCCACGTTCGGCCACTACCTGGTGAGCTTCGCCTACCCGGTTCTGCGGGACGCGGAGCGGCTCATGGACGCCTTCGAATGGGTCAACACGAGCCCGGGCGGGGCGGGCTGCGTCAACGGGAGCCGGCTGCTGGCCGACAGGAGCAGGGTCGCCTCGCTGCTGGGATTCGAGGGCTTCATCGAGCACACCCGCGACGCCATGTGGCAGATCGACGGTCTCATCGCGGCGCTCTCGCACGCCTCCAGCCTGCTCACCACGCAGAGCAAGCTGGCCGAGGACCTGGAGATCTGGGCGAGCAACGAGTTCGACTACGTGACCATCGCCGACGGGTTCAGCCGCTCCAGCGTGCTCATGCCGCAGAAGCGCAACCCGTACGCCCTGTCCATCATCCGCGGTGCCGCCGGCACGCTGATCGGCCGCCTCACCGGGTTCCTCGCGGTCAGCAAGAGCCCGTCGGCGCGGAGCGACAACCTGATCTACGCGTACGGCGAGATCCCCCGCGCGCTGGACCTGGCCCGCCGCACGACGCGGCTGACCAGCGGGGTCGTCCGCAGCCTCACGGTCAACGCCGACCAGATGTGGGCCGCCCTCGAGTCCGGTTTCAGCCAGGCGACGGACCTGGCGGAGTTCGTCATGCAGACCTGCCACCTCGACTACAGGACCGCGTACCAGGTGGTCGGCATCGCCGTTCGCGAGGCGAGCCGGGAGGGACTGCGCGGAATCGATCTCGACGGGGCCCGGCTGGAGGCCGCGGCCCAGCAGCACGCGGGGATCTCCCTGGGGCTGGAAGGCCAGGACCTCAGCGACATTCTCGATCCGCGGCACATCGTGGAGACGCGGACGCTGGCCGGCGGGGCGGCGCCGCCCGTGGTCGAGACGATGGCCGCGGAGTGCGTCAAGAAAGCGAAATCGCTCCGGGACCGTGCGAGAGCCCAGCGCACTTCGTTCGAACAAGCCGAAGCCGCACTGGTCGCCGAAGCGGGCGACTTCATCGAAGGAGAGAGTGATGACCGCAGTTGAGACCGCCGCCTTGGTGCGCCTTCCGGAGGAGGTCAACGTCCTCAACCTCGGCCTGCCGCTGTTCGCCGAGGCGATCGGCCGGCAGGGACGCCCGGTGGTCCAGGTGGACTGGCGCATCCCCGGCGGCGGAGATCTCGCCGTGGTCGCCGCCCTCCGGCGTCTGTACGGCCCGCACGCGCGCACGGTCGACGCCGCCAACCAGGAGGTCTTCCGGCGGCTGGACCGTGGGACACCCCACCTGGTCGCCGTGCGGACCGCCGCCGACGTGATCCCGGTGTTCGCGCAGGGGAGGGTCCTGCTGCACTGCGGGCCGCGCATCTCGATCGAGAGAACCACGGACCCGCTGCGTCGTTCGATGCGTGCCGCCGTCTGCGCGGAGGGTTGGGCGGGAACGCCCGAGGAGGCGGACGCCCTGCTCCGGGACGGCACGGTTCGCCTGGAGCCGGCCAACGAGCATGGCGCGGTGGTCCCGATGGCGACGGCGATGGGGCCGCGCACGCCCGTCTGGGTGGTCGAGCTCGCCGACGCGGGCATCCGCACGTACGCTCCGGTCGGGCAGGGGTCGGGGGATGTCGCGTGGTTCGGCCGGGACACCCCGGGCGCGATCGCGCGTCTCGTCCTGCTGCGGGAGGCGGTCGGTCCGGTGCTGGCCGCCGCCGTGCAGGAGTACGGGCCGGTCGACGTGATGTCCCTCGCGGCGCAGGCGATCGCGATGGGGGACGATGTCCACGTCCGGACCCAGGCCGCGACCAACCTGCTGTTGCGCAACCTGCTGCCCGCGCTGGTGGCGGGCGACCATCCACGCCGGCACGAGGCGGCGACCTTCCTGTCCGGCAACCACCTGCTGTTCCTCAGCCTGGCCATGGCGGCCGCGCGGGCCCTGACCACCTGGGCCGCCCAGGTCGAGAACAGCTCGGTCGTGACCGGCATGGCCCGTAACGGCACCGACTTCGCCGCCTGGCTCGCCGGACCCTCTTCCGAGTGGTTCGTCACCCCCGCGCCGATGGTGGGGCGGGCGCTCTACCAGCCCGGCCGCGGCCAGGCCGACGCCGCCCCGGACATCGGGGACAGCTCGGTGCTGGAGCTGGTCGGGCTCGGAGGCGCGGCCGCGGCCGGGTCGCCGGCGGTGGCGCAGCTGGTCGGTGGCACCATGGCGCACGCCGCCGAGCTGACCGCGCAACTGGACGAGGTGTGCGTCGGCAACTCCAGCCGCTTCATGATCCCGACCTGGGGGATGAAGGGTTCTCCGGTGGGCGTCGACGTGCGCAAGGTGGTCGAGCTGGGCATCACTCCGCAGGTGACGACCGGCATCCTGCACAACGCCGACGGCAGTGGCCAGGTCGGTGCCGGAGTGGCCGAGGCGCCGATCCAGGTGTTCGTCGACGCGTTGCTGGCGCTGGACGCGAAACTGACCGGCGAGGCCTGACCGAGCGGTGAGGGCCCGGTGAACCGTTCAGGTTCACCGGGCCCTCACCCATCGGCGTCGTTCCTGTTCACCTCGACCCGGGGCGAGCGGGCCAGCGTGTTGGAGACATAGCAGGCCCGGGAGGCCGGAGCGAGCAGCGGTTCGAGCTTCTCCGCGGGGAGGCTGGAGCTCACGCGCAGCCGGATCCCGCTGAAGCTCGGGCCGTCATACTCCCCGATCGCCGAGACCGACAGGTCGGGTAGCTCGATCCCTCGCTTGCGCGCACACCACGCCAGCGCCAGTGCGTAACAGGAGGCGGCCGATCCCAGGAGGTACTCGGTCGGCATCGGACCGGTGAAGGTTCCGCCGACCTCCTCGGGCTCGTCCACCGCGAACGAGAACGGTCCGGCGGTGACGGTCGCGCGCCAGCCGCCCTCCCACCGCGCGACGACTTCGTTCGAGTCTCCCGACCTTGCCAAAGCTCGCTCCCTTCGATGTTCGGTCGCTTCGACGTTTGGTCGTTTCGACGTTTGGTCGTTTCGACGTTTGGTCGTTTCGACGTTCGGTCGCTTCGACGTTTGGTCGCTTCGACCGCAGACAGCACGGGTCCCAGGCCGACCGGCCTGGGACCCGTGCCTTCGATCAGCCGTAGAGCCGGTCGAAGTTTTCGTGGAAGACCATCTCGGTCAGCTCTCCGCCACCCGTGGCCTCGACCAGGCGGTGGTACTCACCGGCGAATTCGCCCCACGGCTGGTCGGAGGCGAACAGCACACGGTCGCCGCCGATGCCGCGCCGGTCGATCTCGCGGGCGAGCCACTGCGGCGCGAAGCCCACGGACCAGGTCAGGTCCGTGTAGACCTTCTTGCCGGACTCGATCCAGTCGAAGAACCGCGTGCCGATGAGCTTGATGTGGCCGCTCACCCCGCCACCGAAGTGGACGAGATGGATCGGCGTCTCATCCGCGTAGCGCTCCACCAGCAGGCCGACCTTGTCGATGTCCGATGCCGCACCCGGTGAGGTGTGCACGTGGACGATGAGGTCGTTGGCCTTCGCGGCGGCGAAGATCTTGTCGAGATGGATCAGGCACTCGGGGTCCTCGGCGGATCCGCCGAGAAGAAAGCTGATCTTGAGGGCCTTCACCCCGCTTTCGGACGCGAGCGCCAGCGCCTTGTCGGTGAACTCGGCGTCCTGCGGTCGCGGTGACGCCCAGAGTGCGGCGCTGAGGCGGTCGCTCCGGCCGGCCGCCTCAATGACGAGCTCGTTGAGCGCGAACGAGTGGCTGGGGTCGGGGACCCCGTAGTTCGGGATCACCAGGGCCCGCTCGGTGCCCTCCCTGTCCATGTCGGCGATCAGCTCGTCGATCGTGGCACGGGCGTTCACATCCGGGTTGACCGGCGGTCCGCCGTAGAACGGGAATGCGGGCAGCACGCCGATATGGCGGTGAGCGTCGACGTGCCGGGAGGGTGCCTTGGCCATCACATGGTCCAGGTGTTGAGCTGGAAGTGGCCCTCCCGCCAGGCGGTCAGCGCGGAGTCGAGCACGTCCAGCGGGTTGAAGGCCTTGACGCCCGGGATCAGGTCGTCCTCACGCATGCCGTACAGGGCGCCCATGGCGAAGCGGCAGGCGTAGATCGTGGCACCCTCGTCGAGGAGGACCTTGAGCTGCTTGTTGACGGACAGGTTGCCGGGGAAGCCCTCGGTGCCGACGGCCGGGTAACCGCGGCCGGCGGCGGCCAGCAGCACGGCGGGTCCGTAAAGGACGATCGTCAGCTTGAACCCCTTGCGCTGGAGGCGCGTGGAGGTCATCAGGTTGACGAGAGAGACCGATCCCTCGAACGGCACCGAGTGGATGAAGACCGTCGCCTTCTGTCCCTCGTGGGCCCGGATGTCGTCGAACACCTTCTCACTGGTGTCCCACAGAACGTCCCCTGCCTGCGGCGTGGCAACGGTTACAGTCTTGGTGGACATGTCACTCCTTTGTGGCGTTTGCTGGTCCGGTAGGGGACCTGCGACGTATCAGATCCCGCGTCGTGTCAGATCGCGGGACCCTTGGACGGCGGCTGTGGCTTCCAGGGTTTCCGGTGGCTTCCCGGCATGCGGGCGATGACCGACTGGCGCAGCCTCAGGGGCAGCCGGTGGAAGATCGGGACATAGACCCGGCGCCAGAAGATCTCGGCTCCACGCGGTGGCCTGGGGCGCCCGGCACCGAGGCGGGCGCCCACCTTGTCCTGTGCGTCGATCATCAGATAGTGCTCGGATCTTTCGCGAACCCAGCGCGTCAGGCCCATCTCAAGCTCCCACCTTCGTGAGCGCGTTCTGGGCCGCGAGTGCGATGGGCTCGTTGAGCGCGCCGATCGGCGGACTGTAGACGTTCTCCATGGTCGCCAGGTCGTTGAGCGTGATCCCGGTGCGCACGGCCATGGCGAGGAAGTCTGCGCGTTCCTTGATGCCCTCGCCGCCGACGAGCTGGGCCCCGATCAGCCGGAGGTGCTCGGGTTCGGCGAGGAGCTTGACCTTCACCGGTTTCACGTCGGGGTAGTAGCGCGCCCGGGAGATGCCCTGCGCGTTGCCCACGATGAAGGGGATGCCGAGCGCGGTGGCCAGCGTCTCGCTGAAGGACACACCGCCGATCATCCACTTGCCGGCGACCATGCCCCAGGGGACGTAGACGGCGCGGTACTCGCGGGTACCGCCTGCGGCGTTCACACCGGCGACCTTGCCCTGGGAGTAGGCATGGCTGCCGGAGAGCCCCTGGATCGGGACGTTGGAGACGCCGTGCGGGATCTCGGTGCAGTCGCCCGCCGCGTACACATCGGGGGCCGAGGTGCGCATCCGCCCGTCGACGATGAGGCCGCCGCTCATGCCGGTCTTGAGGCCGGCCGCGGTGGCGAGTGCGGTGTTGGGCGTCTTCTTCGTGGCCACCACGGCCAGATCCGCCGTGATGTTCCCCTGCGAGGTGGCGACCTCACGGAGCTTGCCGCTCTCCCCGATGAACCCGGTGACCTTGGTGTTGAAGTGCAGCTTGGCGCCCATCTCGATCCAGGAGTCCTCGACCGGCTTGATGATGTCGGGATCGGTCGCGGATGACATGGCCCAGGGTGCGGGGTCGACCAGGTGGGTCTCGATGCCGCGATGCGCGAGCGCGGTGACCATCTCGGCGCCCAGCGGCGTGGCCTCGTCGACGACCGCGGTCTTCACCGTGTCCAGGACCTTGTCCCACTCCATCGCCTGGCGAATGTTCTTGACGTAGTAGATGCCGCCGAGGTCGCCCCCCGGTACCCCCGGGTCGGCATAGGTGAACCCGGTCGCCAGCACCAGCGAGTCGTAACGCTCGACGGTCCCGTCGGTCGTGGTCACCGTCTTGGCCTTCACATCGATGCCGGCCACGGTCGTCTCATAGCGGATGTCGATGCCCTGCTCGACGTAGTGCTGCTTGGTCGCCATGAACAGGGACTCGAAACTGGAGATCTCCCTGCCGTGGACGTAGGGGATCCCACAGGGGCTGTAAGCCGCGTCCTCATAGTCGGTGAAGACGATGACCTCGGCGTCGGGGTCGGTACCCTTCGCGGCACCGGCGGCACCCATCCCTGCGGCTCCGCCGCCTATCACTATGATTCGCCTGGTCATCTCGACTTCGATCTCCTCAGGAAGCTTCGATCGCATTGAGCATGCGCAAAGTTCTATTGAGCATACTTGACGTACCTGTTGGGCGACGTCAAGGTATAAATGAGTGCACCTTACGAAGTGCGAACCTCGATACCCCCATCGGAGGCGCGGCGTGAGCACGCGAGTAGCCGCAGTCGTCTCTGGCATCGGCCCCAAGATCAAGGCCCTTCGCAAGCAGAACGGCTATTCGCTGCAGTCGCTCGCGGAGCGTGCCGACGTCTCCGCGGCCACGATTCACAAGATCGAGCAGGCCGACATGGTGCCCACGATCACGACCCTGCTCAAGATCGCCGTGGCTCTGGAGCGCCCCGTGTCGTACTTCGTGGAGGACGACGACGAGCAGTATCCGACGGTGTTCATACCGGCCGAGAACAGGCGCCCGATCTACACCTCACACGCGGGGATAGACCTCGCTGGGATCAGCGGCCCCTACGGCGACTTCCTGGTCGCCGCAGCCATGGCGACGGTGATCCCGGGAGCGAGCAGCGGCAGCAAGCCGATGCAGCACCTCGGCGAGGAGCTCGTCTATCTGGTAGCGGGCAGGCTCGAGTTCGAGGTCGGTGGCGTGGTGCACGTACTCAACCCCGGTGACTCCCTCCACTTCCGCACGCAGCAGCCGCACTCCTGGCGCAACCCCGCCGACGAGGACGCCTCGGCGATCTGGATGGCGCTGCGCCCGCAACAGTGAGCCGTCCACGGCGATGGGCGCACCCTCCCGTGACCCCACCTTGCCGCCGTGTAGATCGACATGAAGATGGGCGCGTTGGACGAGCAGAGCCGACGGCTGTGGTCGGTGATCGCACGGTGGAGCGATGGGGATGGGGCTCAGCCGGTGGGGCTCAGCCGGTGCGGCCGAACCCGGAGGCAGGGGGTTCGTAGGCTTCGCGGGCGTCGAGCAACTCGTCCCAGTGCCTCTCCGCCCAGGTGCACACGACCGCCATCGGCCCCAGCAGGCTGCGGCCGAGCGGGGTCAGCTCGTACTCGACCCGCTGCACGGCCCCACCGGAGGCGGCACGCGAGACGAGGCCGTCCCGTTCGAGCCTCCGGAGCGACTGGGTGAGCACCTTCGCGGTGATGCCGCGCAGGGGAATCCGCAGCTCGGAGAAGCGCCGAGGTGTGGTCGGCGTACGGAAAATCACCCGGCAGGTTCTTGTCATGGATGCTGAAGTTCTTCAGGCGTGCCACCCCACCGCTGTTCCGTGCGGTACTGGACGAAGGCGTTCTGCATCGTCTGGTCGGCAGCAAGGAAGTCATGCGTCGGCAACTCGAACGCCTTGTGGAGGCGGTAGAGTCCCCGCGAAGTAGAGTCCCCGCGAATCGGCATCCAGGTCATCCCCGCGACGCTGGGGGTGATGACGGGAATTCTCGGCGGCTTCGTGATCGCACAGCTTTCAGGGAGTCCGGATACGGCGTATATCCAGTCCGCAAAACATTGAATTCGACCGGCTTTCCATGCCGGCCGGCGGAGAGACCGATGAAGATCTTGCTGTCCGTGGTGTCGGCCGGGTCTTTGATGCGTACGCTGAGGGAATGGTGGTGTCCATGGAGCTGTTCGCCCCGATACCGCTGGCCGAGTGGCGGGATACCAAGGCCACGCTGCACCGGTTCTGCCAGGTGGTGGGCAAGATCCGGCTCGCCGCCGGGGTCCGGCGCAACCACTGGTGGAGCGTGCCGTTCCATCTCACCGGCCGAGGGCTCACCACCCGGCCGATGGGGCAGGCGGACGGCAACCCGATCTTCACGATCGACTTCGACTTCGTCGGCCACCAACTGCTCGTCACCGCGCTGGACGGCCGGGCGGTGTCGTTCCCGCTCTACGGGCAGTCGGTGGCGTCCTTCTATCAGAGAGTCATGCTGACGCTGGCGGAGCTGGACGTGCAGGTAGACCTGGACATACCGTGGCCGTTCGACCTGCCGGACTCCGGCCGGCCGTTCGTCGAGGACACCGAGCACGCGGCCTACGACTTCGCCATGGTCACGCGCTACTGGCAGGTTCTGAGCCAGGTGAACCTGATGCTGGAGGAGTTCGCCGCGGGCTTCTCGGGAAAGATCAGCCCGGTGCACCATTTCTGGCACACCTTCGACATCGCCTGCACCCGCTTCTCCGAACGCCAGGTCGACCAGCCGCCCTCGGTCGACTCAGTGACGCGGGAGGCCTACTCGCAGGAGGTGATCAGCTCCGGCTTCTGGTTCGGTGACGACTCCTTTCCCGAGCCCGCCTTCTACTCCTACACCGCTCCCGAGCCCGAAGGGCTGGAGAACGAACCACTGCGGCCCGAGGCCGCGGAGTGGGTCGCGCAGCGAGGCAGTCACCTGGCCGTGCTGCGCTACGCCGACGCCCGCGCCGCAGCCGACCCGCACGCCGCCGTACTGGCCTTCTATGAGAGTGCCTACCAGGCCGGAGCCCGGCGTGCCGGTTGGGACATCGCCCGGCTCGCCTGCCCGGGCGGGATCACCGATCCGCAACAGAGAGCCGGAACCTGACAGGCGGCGCGCGCCGGACCAGGCCATCGCCGCGGACACTTCCCGTGGACGTCGCGCAGCATTCGGTGAGTAACCGCGGACACTTCCCGTGGACGTCGCGCAGCATTCGGTGAGTCACTTCGGACCGGTCGGCGAGGGAGCATCCCCTCAGGAGCCGATCCAGCGGACCAGATCATCCAGCGGCAGGCGTCCCGAGGGAATCGCGGACCTGCCACGAGGCGCGGGCGCGGGGTAGCCGAGGGAGATGGCGGTCCGGACCTTCCACGGAGCCTCGACGCCGACCATCCGGCCGGCCTGCTCGGCATTGGGGGAGGGGAAGAACGAGGCCGGGCAGCTTCCCAGGCCAAGGTCGTGCGCGGCGAGCATGAGGCTCTGGGCGGCCCGGCCCGCGTCGAACTCCGCGTCCTCGCCCCCTGTTCCGTGGTCCACCGCGAGCAGAACGACCACGGGAGCGGCGGCCAGGTGAGCCGCGTAGCCTCCCAGCAGGCTCAACCTCTTCTGCAGGCCGCGGTCCCTGACCACGACGAATCTCCAGGGCTGGCGGTTGCGCGCCGACCCGGTCCAGCGAGCCGCCTCCAGCGCCCGCACGATGTCGCGCGTCGGTACCGGCGCGTCGGCGAACCAACGTGTGGCCCGCAACGGCTCGCCCACCTGCCCCATGCTCATCTCCCCGATCCGCTCGTGTCGCCTCGCGCCCCATCATCCCGAAGGCCGGCAAGGTGCCCGCACAGCGGGGAGCCCGAGGTGGCTCAGTCCCAAGGGCGGAGCCCACCCCGGACGCCTTGGTCTTGCCTCCCGCCGTGGGCGCGAGCAGCAGGGCGTCCTGTCCCGAGGCGAGCGGCCCCAGCGCCCGCTGCTGTAGGGGGCGCAGCGACGGCCACCCGAGCGTGTTGACGACATGGTGCGCCAGAGTGGGGTGCAGATGCGCAGGGTCGCTCACAGATCTGTTTCCATGTCGGTCGGCTCCGAGGGTGCCAGAGGGGGATGCGCCGGATCGTTCACAGGTCCAGTTCCACGGCGTCCGCCGACATCGCGTTCCGCTCCACCTCGGTCAGCTCCGAGGCGGCCAGGGTGAGCGCGTAGTGCCGCCGGGGGTCGAACTCCTCGAACTGGTCGACGCGGTCCATGACGTCGACGAGCTTGCGCAGGAACAGGCGCGGCGCGACCCCCACCTGGCCGCCCAGCTCTCCCGTCACCGCACGGCCGAGGTCCGCCAGGTAGCCGTCGTCCACGACCGAGGCGATCCGGCCGGGTACGGAGGCTCCACCGGCGTAGAGGTCACGGACCCTGGTTCCCAGCTCGCCGAGGGAGTCGAGGGTGAAGCCCGGTAGCCGGATCTGGATGGCCCGGGGATTGTCGAAGCGCGGATCTCCGGTGAAGTCGGTGGCCAGCCGCTGCGCGAGGGGCGCCAGCCGCTGCGCGCCCTGCGGCCCCTCGAAGAAGGCGGGCGTCCCGGTGATCAGCAGGTAGAGGCCGGGGAAGCGGCCTGAGTGGACCTCGTCGATGAGCTGCCGCAGTGAGTTGAGCGCCTTGTCCCGGGCGTCGGATCTGACCCGTTGCAGGGTCTCGACCTCGTCCAGCACGAGTACCAGGCCGGGATGGCCGGAGTCGCGCAGCACGGTCAGCAGCCCCTGGACGAAGCCCAGCGCGCCGAAGTGGTCGAGATCGCCTCGGACACCGGCCGTGCGACGTGCGGCGGCGGCGACGTTCGGCTGGCCGCCCAGCCACGCCAGGATCGCGTCGGCGGTCGCCGCGTCCCCGGCGGCCGAGGCACCCCGGTAACCGCGCAGGGCCGCCGCGAAGGTGGGTGCGGACCGGCTCACCCCGGCCAGCCGCTCGGCGAGCAGTTCCTCGACCGCCTGCCCGAGCTCCGAGGGGTCGGCGCCGGCGGTGAGCGCGTCCTCTTCGAGTACGTAGAACCACGCGTCCACGACGGGCCGCAGGGCGCTGGGCGGGTAACTCGCCGTGCAGAGGCGTTCGGTCAGTCGCCGGTAGACGGTTTCCAGCCGGTGCAGCGGGGTCTCGTTCTCCGAAACCTGGACCTCGGCCGTCGCCATGCCCCTGCGCTTGGCCTGCTCGGCGAGCCAGCGGGTGAAGAAGGTCTTCCCCGAGCCGTACTCACCCCTGACCGCCTTGAAGACCGAGCCGCCGGAGGCCAGGGTGTCCAGCTCGTCGCCGACGGTGTCGCCGAACCGGCCGAGGCCGACCGCGAGCAGGTCGAGACCCGCCTGCGGCACGGCCCCCTGCCGGAGCGCGTCGATCACCTCGCGCCGCCGGACGGCACTCACCGACACGTCTGCTGTCACGACGGCCGTCCTCTCAGTTCCGCGGATTCCCGAGCCCGAACTGCTCTCTCAGCAGATGTGCGTCGAGCCGGGCGCTCCGGCCATTGTCGGTGATGGAGAGCACCGGATAGTTGTCGACGTTGAGGATCCGCTGGAGCGTGGCGACGAACCCCGCCGCCCGTACGGTGTGCTCTCCCGAGCTCTGGGCCACGACCGGAAGGGGGAGCGGGCCGCCCGCGTCCAGCAGGGCGAGCAACACGGCGTGGATCTTCGCCTTCGGCACCCTGCGCGGCATCATCTGGTGTTGCGCCGCGAACAGTTCGGTGGCGAGCAGGTCGGTCACCAGGGTCTCGTTCGGGTTCGAGGCCGCGGGTTCGTCGAACGCGGCCGAGCCCGCCCCCTCGTCGAAGTCGTCGAACAGCGTCGGGCCCTGTGCGATCTGCGGGGTCTTCCTGCCCTTGGTACGGGGTCCGGCGGGGGCCTGCGGCACCGGAGGCACCGGAGGCGGCGGGGGCGCTGCCTCCAGTGACCACCATTCGGGACGCTGGTCGGGCAGGGCCCGCCACCCGTCGGGCACCGAGGAGCCGAGCGGGAGGAACGCGAGCAGCGGGACCGTGACCTCGGCCAGCGAGGCACCACCGTGGTAACCGGCCTTGCTGGGCAGGTAGCGCAGGCAGGGGTCCCAGAGCGCGACGAGACGCCCGCCCGCCACCCTCGGACCGGTGAGCTCCACCTCGCCTTCGCCGACCGGCGCTCCGGCGTCGCGGTGGCGGGCCGAGCGGGGATCGGGGACGGTACGCAGTGTGCCGCCCCGCTCCAGTACGTGGCCGTGGTCGCTGG
This sequence comes from Streptosporangium sp. NBC_01810, assembly GCF_035917355.1. Taxonomy (NCBI): domain Bacteria; kingdom Bacillati; phylum Actinomycetota; class Actinomycetes; order Streptosporangiales; family Streptosporangiaceae; genus Streptosporangium; species Streptosporangium sp. NBC_01810. The sequence continues at coordinate 153,220 of NZ_CP109070.1, forward strand.
TCAGGATGACCGCTCTGCCCTGGAGCCGGGCGTGGTGCAGCAGGGTACGCAGGATTCCGACGTCGGCCACCCCCCACGCCTCGTCGACCCGACCCCTGCCCTTGTCCAGCGTGTCGTCGATCGTGTTCAGCACCACACCGACGTGCGTCGACACGTCCTCCAGCGCCGTGGTCAACTCCTCTCCCAGGGATTCGCCCGCAGCGCCGGAGAGGCTGCCCTTGTGGAACAGCCGGACCGTCCGGCCTCTCCAGAACGGGTGGTTCTCGAACGCCTTGCGCTCCTCGGCGGCGCCCCCCGTGACGAGGCGGGCGGCGAACAGGCTGGCCCGGGAGACCCTGGTCAGGGTGGGGATCGCCGCCACCACCGCACGCCTGCGTGCCCGGCCTCCGGAGCCCGGCACCGGGTCGTACTCCTCCCAGTTCCGCTCGCGGAGTTCCTCGGCCAGCTCGGTGGCGACGGCGGCGCTCATCCCGTCCAGGACGACGAACAGCAGCGGACGGCTCCGGTCGGACCTGTCCGCGACGAGGGGCGCCACCACGCGCGGGAGCACGGTGTCGACGGTGAGCAGGTCACCGGGTCCTGTGGCGGTCCAGGCGGCGAGCTTCTCGGCGAACGCCCTGTTCAGCTCGTGTCCTCGGGCGTGGACGAGGTCGTGGAGCCTCCGGTACGCCTCCTTCAAAGGTCTGTGGTGCGGCTCACCGAGCCAGAGGTCGTCGCGGGCACGGTCGACCCAGCCCCACTCGTCGATCTGTGCCTGTACGGCCGGGCCGACGCCGCCGATGAGCTCGGCCGTGACATGTGGCCGTACCAGCCACTGGAGGAGCCGCTGAGCCATCTCGGCGCGGCGCACCCGGTGGCTCTCCGCTCTGGCGAGCACGTGCGTCCGCAGCCCCGCGACCGCGTCGGCCAGCACCGCCAGGCTCTGTGCCGAGCGCTCTTCGAGTGCCGCCGACAGCGCGGACGCGACATCGTCGATTCTGTCCTCGAAGCCGGAGCGGAGCAGGTCGCTGTGCCGGGCGGCGGCCCTGGCACCGAACTGGACGACGAGGTCCTCGGCCCGCTCCAGGGTGGAGTGCGCCAGACGTGCCTCGCCCGTGTCACCCCCGTCGCGGAGCATCCAGGCCACGAAACGTTCGGCGGTGGCGGCGAAGGCGCGGATGCTCGCGTCCTCCACCGAGGGGGGCGGGCCATTGCGCGCAGAGGTGTCCGCGCTCATGGCCGAGATGTAGGCGAGCGCGCCCCCCTGGGCGCGCTGCGCGACGCCCTCCGCGGCAGGGTTCCAGAGCGCGCCGCAGACCAGGCCCAGCGCGAGGGCGTCGGAGGCGTGGCCGTCGTCCACGAGCTGGAACAGCACATCGACGGTGCTGCCGGCGGTCTCGCGGAGCCACGACCGCAGGCCCTTGCGCTCGGCCTCCCGCAGGCCGCGGAACGCCTCCACCGCGGCGGCGTCCGAACTCCAGAGCAGCAGCGCGGCGGCGCTCAGCTCGTCGGCGTCGATGCCCAGCCGGTCGAGGCGGAGCCGCCGGGCCGCGAGCTGCCCGAGCGCGGTCTCCCGGGTCAGCATGGCGCCGGTCAGTCGTGGCCACCCGCCGGGAGGCATCGCGTCGATCAGGGCCTCGGCCGCCCAGCCCTCCGCCACCAGCCGGGGGTCCGTCCGCTGTGCGCCGAAGCTCTCCTCGACCAGCCGCCAGGGCTCCACCACGAAGATCCGCTGCCGGATCACCCTGCTCAGCAGACCGACTCCGAGCGTGCTCTCCTCGGCGTCGGTGAGCACCACCAGCACGGAGCCGCCGTCGTCATCGCCGCCGCTGTCGTCGTCGCGGTCCAGGTGTGTCGTGACCTGCTCCATGACCGCCAGGGGCGACACACACGCGGCGATGCGCACGGTCCGCCCGTCCAGCGTGGTCTCGTCCGCGCCCGCCCAGTCGGGGGCGGCACGGATGAGCAGCACCCGCTGGTCGCTCTTGGCGTATCTGCGCAGCAGCCGGGCGACCTCCTGCTCCAGGGCGGCGATCGTGATGGGCAGCGGCCGGGAGGCGACCGGGGCCGGGCTCACCGGCGGGGGACCGATCGCATGGAGATCTCGACGTCGGCGCCGGGATCCGCCTTCGCGAGGGCGCGCGCCTGGGTGAGTAGATCGGTGAGCCTCGACTCCAGGTCGGGGTTGGCCTCCGAGAGGGTACGGGCATCCGTGAGCAGCCGCGACAGCCGCTCCTCCAGCCGTGAGACCGGCCCGCTGTAGATGACCTCCGGCCGGGGGCCGGGTGGGGGCTTGGGAACGGGGCCAGGACCTAGGGGGTCCGGGACGGGGTCCGGGGGGCGGCGGATCGCCTCGCGGATCAGGTCTCCCGCGGCCGAGCCCGCCCGAGCCAGTGCCGGGGCCAGCGGGAGGGTCAGCTCGTCGGCGAGAGCCACCTGGCGCAGCTCGCCGATGATCAGCTCGGCCCTGGCCTTGAACGGTTCGCCCAGGTCGGCGAGATGGGCGAAGTTGTCCCAGCGAGCGGTACGCAGGGCGGTCACCACCGCCGCCGCGCTCTTGATGCTCCTGCCCACCCGCTGCGGGGCCTCGCCGACGTCGGCGGACGCGAGCTGCTCGATGATCTCCAGCTTGCCGTGCCGCGACCCCAGCCCGTCGAGCAGGTCGGCGGCCTGGCGGGCGGTCCGCAGCCGCCCTTCCCGCGCGTCGAGGCCGAGTCCGAGCAGGTCCCCGCGGTTCTCCAGCTCGGTCACCAGGGCGTGCGCGTTGTCGCGGTGGCGGCGCGCGTCGTCGGAGAGCTCGCGGGCGAAAAGTCCGGCCAGCCGCGCCCGGCGTGCGACGGGAGGGTTCCGGCCGAAGATCTCCATCGCCCGTCGGCGCGCGGTCTCCCAGGCCTTCTCGCCGGGCAGGCTCTCCTCGCGGAGTGCCATGTCGTCCCTGATCTGGGTGAGCTCGGGATTGACCGGACCGCCGTGCTGGGTCCAGGACCGGTCGGTCTGCTCGGCGAAACAGGCGATCACCAGGTGGGCGACGAGCCGGTCCAGGCCACGCCGTTCCGGCCGGTCGATCCAGTCGAGCAGCACGGGGATCTTGAGGTCGCCGGTCACCCGGTCCTGTGCCGCGCACCGGTTGAAGTGGCCGCGCCAGTGCGAGCCGAGGACGAACGCGGCCTCGTGCATCTCGCCGAGCAGCAGCGGGTTGGCGACGCGGCGCATCGTGGCGCGGTGTGGCTTGTCGACCTCCACCCGCCCGTCGGGTGCCTCGACGGCCTTGCGGACGTAGTCGAGCACCAGCCTGGCGTCGGCCGCCTTCACCACGGCGGCGGCGCCGACGCGGTCGGGGTCGAAGTCGGGGTGGGCGGGGAACTGGCAGGTCAGCATCTGCCCGGCCAGGCCACCCATGGCGTCTGCCAGGGACGCGCCGGAGGGCAGGCGGGGGTTCAGCTCCTCCGACAGCGAGAGCAGGTGGTCGTCGAAGCCGGTGACGACGTCGCCCTGCTGCTTGCCGGTCAGGCCGTACGCCTGCCGGAGTGTCTCGGCCAGCTTGTTCGAGAGCACGACGCCCTGGCCGGTGAGGGTCTGGCGGGCCCGGTGCCGGTCGGTGGGGTTGAGGTCCTTGGCGACCTCGTCGAACCGCTTCCCGTGCAGGGCGTACTCGATCGTCACCAGCCTGCGCAGGTCCTGGGTGCGCTCGGCGGACAGGGAGGCGGGCACCCAGCAGAGCGTGCGGTCACGGAAGCCGTTCGCGAACATGAGCTGCACCCGGTTGCGGTCGTCGGCGGGGGTGTAGTCGCCCTCGTCGAACGGGTAGTCGACGATGACCCGCCAGCTCGTCGGGTCGGCCGGGTGGAAGGCGTCCTCCCGGAGGTCGTCGTGGTCGCGGATATTGCCGAAGACGACCTCCACGGACCGCTTGCTGCCGCGCCAGGCGAGCTCGAACCGGTCGCCGCCGTACTGCTCGGTCTCGGTCACGCCCAGCTCCTTGTACAGGAGCTTCCTGATCAGGTTCTTCCGGGTGCCGGTGGTGTCGGCTCCCGCGTTGCGGGCGTTGTCCAGGATGGAGTCGATGTCGACGCCGACGAGTTCGAGGCCGACCCCCGGATCGTCGGCCTTGGCGAACTTGATCTCATTGAACTGACCGGCCCACTCCTCGACCTTGCGCGCCACCAGCCCGACCTCGCCACCGGAGATCGGGCTGGTGACGCTGCCGTGGTTGAGGGCGGCGAGGCGGCTCGCGGTCAGGTTGTGCAGCGCGGGCACCGTCGGCGCGAGCGCGGAGAGCAGCAGCGTCTTGATCAGCCGGTCGTCGCCGGTGAACGCCCGTACTCGCCCGGCCGGCCGGGGGTCGGTCTCGGTGCCGCGTCGCACCCTGGCGATCTCGTCCTCGGTGAGGTCGCCGTAGCGGCCCAGCAGGTACGGGCGGAGCTTGGTGTCGTACAGCTTCTGCGCGGCCTCGAACTCGACCTTGAGCTTCTGGGTGAACGGCTCGTCGCCACCCTCGGAGATCACGTCGTAGAGGTCGCCGAGCGGGATCAGGTCGCCCAGCCGCAGGTCGTCGCGACGGCGGATCAGGATCCGCCGCATCAGCTTCAGCGCCGTACGGGAGCGCTGGAGCGCGCTGGAGATGTGGACGAGGGTGTCCATGAAGGCGGGGCTGAAGGGATAGGTCCTGCGGAAGGCGTCGATGTCGGCGCCGGTGGCGTTGCCGGAGCCGAGCAGGGTGTCCCAGACCTCGCGCCGGACCTTGCTGGTCTGGTCGAACGCGCGGGCCAGTGCGGTGGCGGACGCGTCGTCCTTCGCGGTGAGCAGTCGCTGCTGGGCGATCACCGGCAGGTCGCGGTCCTCCAGCGTGATGGTGTCGAAGCGGCTCTTGGCCAGGTCGAGCGTGTCCTGGAAGCCCAGCTCGACGGCGCCGACCACCTCCTCGCCGATCAGGTCGCGCAGGTCGCGCTGGCGGGCGATGAGGCTGATGACCGGGATCGGGCGGGTCGCGTCGCCGGACTCCACGAAGTTCGTGATCTTCTGTACCTCACGGGACACGAACTTCGGATCACCCACCGAGTTGGTGAGCCAGAGGACGAGCTCGTCGAGAAAGAGGATCAGCGCGTCGTAGCCGAGGTCCTTGGCGTGCCTGCTGATCTCCAGCAGCCCCCGGTCCAGGGAGACAAACCCCTCCGCGTCCTCCTTGGCGTTGGTGAAGAACCCCGTGTTCCAGGTCTGCAGCAGCTCGTTCACCAGCCTGCGCCGGAGCTCGTCCTCGGCGGTCAGCACGATCGGATGCTCGTCGTGGCCGTCGGAGGCGTCGGCGTGGGAACCGGCGAAGGCGGAGTCGAGCTGCTCGGGGGTCCAGGACGGCCTGGGTTCGCCCCACTCGTCGACCTCGTCGCCACCGGGGAGCCCTTGGATGAACGCCTCGTCGCCGATCCGCGCGCGGAGGTGGGCCGCCTGTGCCAGCAGGGAGTCGGTGCGGTGTACGGAGGGGATGGGCGCGTCGGGTTCGAGGGAGCGGACGTAGTCGACGTAGCGTCCCAGCACCCGGTGCTCCAGCGACTTGGCGTCGAGCAGGTGGAACGGTACAAGCAGGAAGCGCCTGCCGACCAGCCAGTCGTGCTTGGCCAGCAGCCCGGCGAACTCCACCCGCTCTCGCGCGGCCTTCTCCCCGCGCAGCAGCGCGTGCAGCACAGCCATGAAGTGGGATTTACCGGCGCCGAACGATCCGTGCAGGTAGGCGGCCTTCGAGCTGTGCCCGGTGACCGCCGCCTTGATCAGCCCGAGGGCTCGATCGAAGTTCGCGACCAGGTCCTCGGTGATGACGTAGTCGCGAAGCGTCGACTCGGCGTCGGTCACCCCCTCGGCGAGCTTGAGCACGAAATCGCTGTCGCTCATCCCCTCGGGAATGTCGATGAACTCCCGAAGCAACGGCGGCTGGCTCGGCGTCGTCATGGCCCTCGCTTGTTTACCTGTGGATGGGGATTTCTTGAACTCCTCAAAATAGCTCCGAGGGAACGGCAAGGGAACGATCTCTCGGATGTTCATGACCTGCCGGGCCGCACTTCACTACCCGCGGCTTCTGACGGAGCAGCAGCAGGTCGTCACGATGACGGCGACGGGGGCCTCCAGCGAGCTGCTTCCCCAGTATCGACTGACCGACCTGGACGGTGCCTGGTCCATCGTGGTCGGTCGGAAGCATCTCACCCTGGAGACGACCCGCTACGCGACCTGGACATCGTTCAGGCAGAGGTTAGAAGCCGCACTCGCCGCCGCTGGCGACATCACAAATACTCGCGTTCGAGAATGTGTCGGTCTTCGATATATCAATCGCATTGCACATCGCTGATTTCGGACGCCTGCGCGGACGCGCTGAGCGGCTCCTGAGGTTCAGGACGATGCCCGGGTAGCCGCGGTTTGACGGGGAAGACGCCAGCGGGCCCAGACGGTTTTTCCGGGGCGGTTGGGGAGGACGGTGACGCCGGTGTCGTGGGCCAGGGCCCTGACGATGGTCAGGCCGCGACCGTGCAGGGACTCGGGATCCAGGGTGAGGTGGCGTGGCTGTCCGGGGCCTCGGTCGGTGACCTGGACCTGGAACTCGTCGGCGTCGGCCCACAGGGAGAGCCTGATCACGGGCTCGCCATGGATGATCGCGTTGGCGAGCAGCTCGCCGACCACCAGGACGACGTCGTCGACGAGCTGGTGCAGCACCCAGGCGACGAGGGTCTCGCGCACCATGGCGCGGGCCTTGCCGACGATCGGCAGGTCGTGCGGCAGATCCCAGCAGACGGTGCGAGGGTCGTCCGGGGGGTGCGGTGTGTCAGAGGTCTCGGGCATGGTCCCTCCTTGGGGTGGTGGTGTGCTGTGTTCGGCCTCGCGCATCAGGGCGCGTAGCTCGTCGGCGGTGCGGGCCCGCACGCTCAGGGGTACGGGAGTGGGCCAGATTGCGACGGCGTGGAAGTGCCGGGTGCCGGGGCCGTACCAGACGGTCCAGGCGGGCTCGACCTGGTCGAGTTGCTCGGCACAGGCCCGTTCGGCCGGGTCCCAGGGCCGGGAGCCGACCTGCTCGGTGACGGTCCCGCGCCGGTGCCGCCCGCTCTGCCGGGGCTGTGGCTCGCGTCCGTTCATGCCGTCGCCCCCTGCCGGTACGGGGTGTGCTTGCCGGGGGTACGGGAACCCGGCGGCCGTCCACGCCGGTACGGCACGGCGGCCGTGACCCCGGACTGCTCCGGCCGCCGGTGCCGGCCGGGGGAGACCTCCGGGAGTCGCACCGGGGAAACGACGGGAGGTGTGGGGCCGGGGATCGAACGGATGGGCGTCGCGACCGGTGGGTGGCCGGAGAGGCCGAGGCGGCGGCGGGTGGTCATCCGGGCGTGCACCTGGGCGGGGGTGGGCTGCTCCCAGTGGTGGTGGGCGCGGTGCGGGAGGCTGGCGGCCTCGTGCGCGTACGGGGGATGACCGCACCAGCGACAGCCGAGGGGCATCGGCGGCCGGTTCGCGTGCCAACGGACCCTGATGGGCCGGGGGTTTCCTCTAGGGTGATGCATCGGGTCGGACCTCCGATGTCCGGTCAAGGGACTCGTCCCGGCCTGCGATGCCGTGGCGGGTCCCGCTTTCGTTTCTGCGGTGGGGACTGTGTTTCCGGGGCGGGAGCGGTGCTGTCCGGGTGTTTGTGCCTGCGTCAGGTGACTTCCGCCTGTCCGGTCAGGGCTTGCCGAGTGGTGACAGGTCTGTATCCGGCGGATGCATGAACTACCTGTCGATGTCGCATGTTCCGGCACCTCGGCGTCATTTCCCGCCCTCTTTTCCGGACATAGCCAATTATTTTGGCGACGGGTTTGTGGGGTCTTTCGCGGCATGTGGTAGGAGGGCTTATCCGATGGTTTTCTCGCGCCTTCTGTCCCTTCACAGGGTGCCCTCGACCGGCTACGTTAGGTACCGAAACTCCCCGCACACCACCAGGACACTTTGTAGTGGACTGTGTTTTTCTGTGTTGCCGGAGTAGCGCCCCCACAGGACGGAGCTGAAATGTCCGTTTTCTATGAACCCGATCCTTCTATGAAGCCTCTAGTCCTTTTGGGGGCCGAACTTCGTAAACACCGAAAAAGAACAGGTATCTCCATAGAGCGTCTGGCGGAGGTCATCCAGTTCAGCGCGAGCCTGATCGGCTTCATCGAGCGAGGGCAGCGCAGGGCCGGCCGGAACTTCATGGAGCGCTACGACGAGGCCATGGACGCGGGCGGGGAGCTCGTCCGACTCTGGGAACACCTCACCCGCTCGGCGAGCCCCCGGTGGTTCCGAGGCTGGCTGGACATCGAGCAGGAAGCGCATTCCCTGCATACCTGGGAACCGCTCCTCGTTCCAGGTCTGCTGCAGACCGAGGAGTACGCGCGAGCGGTTATCCGGAGCGAGCCTGGCATAACCAACAAGCAAACAGAGAAGGCTGTCGTGGCCCGTATGAAGCGGCAGGAGATCTTCGCTCGCGACACCCCGCCGCTGTTCCGTGCGGTGCTGGACGAAGGCGTTCTACACCGTTTGGTCGGCAGCAAGGAAATCATGCGTCGGCAACTCGAGCGCCTCGCGGAGGCGGTAGAGTCCCCGCGAATCGGCATCCAGATCATTCCCTTGAAGCTGGGGGTGATGACAGGACTTCTTGGCGGTTTCGCTATCGCGCAGCTTCTGGGAAGCCCAGATAGCGTCTACATTGAGTCCATAATTCACGGAAACGTGACAAGTCGCCCGGAAGACATCGAAGCTATCCATAGCAAGTACGACACTCTGCGAGCCGAGGCGCAACCTCAGCACATGTCCATCGAGTTGATCAGAGAGGCGGAGAAACTGTGGACCTGAGTGATGAGCTGGAGACCGCAACCTGGCGTAAGGCCACCAAGAGCGGAGCCAATCAGGGCAACTGCCTGGAGGTGGCCCCGCTGTCGGGTGGTCGGGTGGGCCTGCGGGACACCGAGGCTCCCGAGCGGGCGCCGTTCGTGGTGAGCGCGAGCGTCTGGGACGCCTTCGTGGACGGTGCCAAGAAGGGCGAGTTCGACTTCTGATTCTCGCTCCCTGCCGTAGGGGGAAGCTCCTGGTCGTTGCCGGGGGCTTTCCCATGCACCGTTATCCGCTCTCCGCCGGGGGCGAGCACCGCCTGGACAACGGGCTGCTGCTGCGCTCGGACATCCACCCCCTCTTCGACCGCGTTTAAGTTCGTGGTCGGCCATGGACGGTTAGATGATTCCCCCCCCGGTGATCCAACCGCTGGAGTGAGAGGCGTAGCGAAACTCGCACTTGGCTGAACACGGCTCAGGAGATGTCCGCCGCGAAATCCGTCAGGGATTCGACGAAACCGATCATCTCGATGTGCAGGTGGCTCTTCCGCTCGGATGGGAAGCGGATATTGTGCCGGTGGTACCGGTGAAAGGCGATGATCAGGGCCGCGTACTCGACCGAGGCCGGGAGCGCAGCGAGCTCTTCTGCGGATAGCGTCCGCTCCGCCAGGTAGCCCGCGACGATCTTGTGGGACCGTGCCCGGTCGAGCCGGCCGTCGACCTTGGCAAGTCCCAGGAGCGTCATGCCCAGGTCCACCAAGGCGCTGTCGAGCGAGACGGTCTCCCAATCGATGAGGGCCAGGCTGTCGTCGGGCCTGACGATGAGGTTGTCGGTGAACACGTCGCCGTGGCTGATGACGTTCGCCGTGGCCAGGTGGATCATGGACGTTAGCCTTGGCTCCGCCAACCGGAAGGTCAGCCAGGCGGCGAACTCACGGTCCGGAAACTCCGAGATCAGCGCCTGCTGCGCGGCGGAGAGCCGCCGGGTGCCGACGGGCAGGTCGGGCATCTCAGTGGGCGGCAGTCGATGGAGCCGGGCGAGGAGGCCACCGGCTACGGCGTACAGGTGGTCGGGGAGCTGCTCAACGACCCTGCCTTCGATCCATCGCTTGAGCAGGATCGGGCGCTCACCGATCATGGAGATCCGGTCGCCGTCGAGATTACGGATGATCTCTACGGTAGGCATGCCGAGCCGGAACAGTGTCTCGGTATGTGCGGCGAGCACGTCGGCGTCCGCCTGGCCGACATAGTTGTCCAGTACGGTCAGCACGAAGGTGCCCGCCGCACTCGTCGCCTTGAAACTGGAGTTGGCGGCCCCGCCGCTCAGTGCCTCCAGCTCCAGGTCGGGCAGGCCGTAGCGGGCGGTTATCAGGCCGGGATCCAGCTTGTCGAGAGAGGTGTAGGTAGCCACCCGCGTCAGGGTAATTCAGGCCGACAGTGAGCGGCGGCGCTCCGTCACCAGTGTCACCCATCGGTTACGGGTCGCCTCGGCCCCATCGATCCACACGGCCCGGGGCAGCTCGGCCGGGGCCTCCTCCCCGGTCAGGTAGTGGGCGAGTTCCAGCAGGTAGGCGAACTCCGCGCCGCTGACGCACTCGCTCAACCGCGCTCTACCGTCCTGAACCAGTACGGGAGAGCCGATAATGGCCGCGTGGAAGCACGCTACGAAGCGGGCATAGGCGACACACGATGACAGGCCGTCTCCGGCGGCCAACGCGGCGATCTCCTCCGCTCGTTCCGGCAGGTCCGGCGCCGATCCGCACTCCATCAGAAGTCGGGCGTTACGTATCTGAAGCTCGGCGAACCTGGCGTGCACACCGGACAGCAACTGCTCGCCCTGCAGAATCTGCTCGTTCGCCCTGGCCCGGTCTTGGAAGGAGGCGGCGAATGCCAGGCATGCCTGGGAGAGTGCTGCTTCACCCCGCTGGCCCAGCGCGAGAGCCTCGTCGCGTCCCTTGGCATAAGAGGAGCAGGAGAGGGTGATGTCGCCCTGCGTCCACCACAGATCTCCCAGAGTCCGATGGTTCTTACCTTTGGAGCCGAGCTCGTGGGCGGTCTCCAGCACCAGAGGGAACCGGCCGACCCGCCGTGCCAGATGCAGGATGCCCCGCCTCGCGTCCGCCGCCAGTCGTCCACCCGCCGCCGCGACCTGTCGCATCCCCTCCATCGAGGCGTCCACTCGCCCGAGATCGCGTTCGCACTCGGCGAGGAAATAGCGCGGCAGTTCCAGGAGATCAGACGGCAATTGCCCAGAGGCCAGCACCACGTGCAGCCGATCCGCGGTCAGAGAGCGGTCCTGCCGCTGCCGCTGCGCGATCGCCGTCAGTGTCTCGGCCAACGCGGCGGATGGACTGTCGACGGTCAGCGCTCCCTCCAGCTCGACCGGTTCCCACACATAGTCCGCGACGTAAGCGAACGCCGCATCGGCCAGCCAGCCCAGGGGGAAATCGAAATCCCGGGCCAGCCGAAGCCCCTGTCTCAGGCATCCCAGGAGCACTCGCCGATCCGGGTCATCGCTGTGCTTGACCAGCTCGGAGCCGAGCGCGTCGAAGGCTCGCTGTGCCGCGCGTCGCCAGTCGGCGTCGCTCCACCGGTCCTCGCCGGTGGAGTCTGCGTCCCGTACCGCCGCGCGTACCAGGTCATGCACCTGGTACGGCCAGACAGCGCCAGGTATCACCTCCACGAAGGGGCGGTCGACCAGCCGCAGGGCCGCCGCGTCGCGGTCCATGCCGGCGGTCGCGGTGGCCAGCTCGATGGAGAAGGAGTCCAGTAGGCTCACAGCCCGCAGGATCTGCCGTTCGTCCGGGGTGAGGTCGCGGAAGGTACGGGCGACCAGGACCGGGAAGTCGTGCCGGAACTCGCTCACATCCGGAGCATGCCCGGTCCGCTCGTACAAATCCAGGAACCGCAGTACCGCCAAATCCAGATACAGCGGCAGGCCCAGGGAATGCTTCACCAGCGCCTGCCGGGCGGGCCGGTCCATCAACGGCTGATTTCCTACCGTAAGCCGTCGATGGAGATAGTCCTCGCTGTCGTGCTCCGAGAGATATCCCACGCGATGCTGACGAGGATTCTCGGTGGCCTCCGGTACCAGTCCGGGCCAATGGTGACCGCCGACCCAGTCAAGCTGGCCTGCCAACCGTTGATCGTCCCATTGAAGACGGTTGCGACCGGTGATGATGAACAACGCGTTCGGCATGAGCCAGACCATCCGCTGGATCAACCGTTCGAAATCCCGATGCGCGCGGTCCCCGACATCCTCGAAAGTGTCCAGGAGAACAACCGGCGTCGCGGTTTTACCCTCCGGTAGCCGTGACAGGTCCCAGGCGAGCAGATGCGAGTAGTACGACAGGGTGTCTTGGTCAGGATCGGCCTCCAACAGATCTGGAAGGCGTCGACATCCGGCCAGTGCCCGGAGCCTGTGGTGCCGCTCACGCAGCACCCGTACCACCAGGCGCAGGCTCTGCCCGACCAGTGTTCCCAGGGTGCCCACGCCGGTGACGACCTGCGACAGATCTGCGAGCACCGAGTCCATCTGCTCTCGCAGGATTCCCGCCGATGACAGACGCGCGACCAAGGTGTGCCGCCGTAGGTACTCCTCGATCGGCTCGCCCGGGTGATTGAGCGCCCAGTAGCGGTGAAACGCCAGATCGAAGGCGGGCATCGGCTGCCCCAGATCCGCCACGGCGAGTCGCACGGCCAGCATCACTGTTTCGAAGCTCGCTCCCGACTGTCGGGACAGGTCAATCCGTATGGGCAGGATCCGGCCGAGTTCCGGGGCCGATGGCGTCCAGTGCGCGGGTCCGTTGCCCGGGTCTGCGAGATGTTCCGCGATCTGCCTGGACAGTGTCGACTTCCCGATCCCGCCCACCCCGTAGAACACCAGCACGTTCTGGCGTGGGGCCTGCACATCTTCGATATCGAAGGCCGGATCGCGACGCGTCGCGACCAGGTCGGCCAGACTCAGGCCGACGGCGGACCACTCCTCTTCCCGATCGGCGAATATGTCCGCAGCGGTGAGCGCTCGGCTGTTCGTGCGGAACAGGGCACGCAAATCTGGCCGAGACACCAAACCGCCACCTCCGAAGGGATCCGAAACCTCTGCGGTAAGGCTCGCACTTTACCTAATCCCCAACAAGCCGTGACCGCATATTTTCCAGCCCGGAGTGGGTGGTTTTAATAATGTACTGGCCGATTATCCGCTTATTGGATAGAACGCCACCGGCCGAAGCGAGGGGGTGGGACGTAGGGTTGGGGGAACTTTGCCGGCAGCACGGAAAAGGAAGGCACTAACCGCGGGTTGAACATTTGCCGACCTGCCTGCTCCTACTGTTTCCACAGGTGACAAAGAGGTGGCGAGCACCCCGGCCACCCGGTCGGCCGCGCCGGTGGACGTCTACGCCCACGCGGACTTCACCGCCGACGAGACCCTTTGACGAATTCGTGGACGGGGCCAAGAAGGGCGAGTTCGACTTCTGACCCTGCTCCTGGAGACGACTGAAGCCCTCGGCCAGGTGGCCGAGGGCTTTCAGCGGTCAGGGGTTTCGCTCCCGTCAGCGGAGCCGGATCTGCATGTCGCTGAGCTTCGTCTCGTTGATCGCCATGAACCAGGGGCCGGGACCGCGCTCCTTGATCTCCCGCTCGATGTCATCCCATCGGCGAGTCAGCAGGCACATGGTGTCCCAGTTGGACAGGTCCTTCTTGCCCGCGATCCAGAAAACGCGTAATCCGTTCTCGGCGTAGAGCATGGTCTTCGCGTGCTTGGTGCGGATGCGCTTGTCACGTGTGATCACCACCAGGTCCCTGGTCGCCACCTGGGGAATCCAGTCGTCGTCCAGGGTGCCGAGGGGCACTTCGGGGATGAGACGGTGGTTGGTGTGGATGACGTCCCTGCGCAGGAGCGATAGGGCCCGGCCGACGCCGAGGGAGGTTTCGTCAACGAAAAAACGCAGGCTCTGCGGGTCTGTGGGGGGCACGACTTTCCAGAAGGTCAGGCGCTGCGGCGCTTCTCGAACAGGACTGCGGCATTTACCTGTTCAAGGGACAGTTCGTACAGTTCGGAGATCAGTTCTTCGGGGTCGCCCGCCCTGACCTGCTCGGCGATCACCTCGGTGGGGACGGATCTGACGGCGGGCTCGCCGAATGCCCGTAATGGGTCGATCTTGACCTCGGGGACTCCCGGGTCGGGGCGCATACGTACGGCGGTTCCGTTGTCGAACTCCACCGCGTTGACGAAAATCTCCACGGGATCGGCCATGACGAGCTGGCCACTGCGCAGCACCACCAGCAGAAGCTCGGTCTGCAGGCCGACCTGCTCTTGGACTCGCTGGACGAGCTCCTTGCCGTGCGGAGTGACGAAGTTCGCCGAGTGGGCGAGAGGGTAGCGTGATCGAGTTTCTGCCCGCAGTCTTGCCATGGCCGGCCGCAGGTTGATGATGGGGACGCCCGCGTCACGGTATCCGGCCAGTAGACGAGTCTCGACGAACTCGCCCCAGGTCGCCATCTCCTCACCGGTGTGACGCTCCCGAACAACCGGATCGTAGGCGCGGCCACCGCGGGTATACCCGTCGATCCACCGTCGCGCGGTGCCTGAGCGCAGGCCAAGCAGGCGATCGACCTGTCTCATCGTGTAGATCGGCCGTTCGAGGAGGTCGACGACGCTCATGACGTAAATCATCCCATCGATGCTTTCTTTGAAACCCTTACCGCTGAGCGGCGTAAGGATCACATCATGAGATTGGCATTCATGTGATCGATTTGAGTAATGTCCCGTCCGATTTGCGGTTTATTAGAGGTAAAAACTATTTCCTGTTGTGCTTTCACGAGCCGTACCGAACATGAAAGCTCGACGTGACACGCGATCATGCCTCTGACCTGCAGTGACAGGCACGTTCCGGGTAACGTCGACCTTTGATCATCAGTACTGACGATCAAAGGCGAGCGTTCCCCGGACTGCCTGTCACCGTAAGTCGGAGGTGCGACCGCGCGCCACGTTTCCCGCAAACCTGTTCAGGGTTGCTTGCGGAGGCGGGTCGTCTTCCGGGGGCGCCAGACGGTGAGGTCGTCGTCGCTGAGGTGCAGGCGGTCGCGGGTCTGGGTGAGGAAGCCTTCGTAGATGTCGGCAGGGCTGGCGCCGTAGACGTAGTCGAACTCGTCGTGCCACTGGCGGACCCAGGGCAGGATCTCGCGGAGCCCGGCGAGCAGCGGGGTCAGCCGGTCGGCGTCCCAGCCGTGGTTCTGCTCCCGGTCGACGATGACGGTGGCCAGTGCCTGAGCCTGCTCCTTGTGGTCCCAGCCGGCCCAGCCGAGCACCAGGTCGTCGTCGCGGCCCGCGTGCGGGTAGGAGATGAACCGCTCCTTAGGTACGTCGAGCTTGCCGCGGTTACGCCAGTACGACACCTTGAGGAAGTCACCCGAACCGTACTTCGGCGGCACCGGGATCGCGTCCCGGATTCTCTTCACCTCAGCCTCGGCCCTGACCTGCTCAGCCTTGAGCCTGGCCCACTCGGTGGCGGCCCGCTCCCGCTCCGCCGCGTCGGTGGCTTGCTCCTGCTCCGCCGTGTTCGTGGCGGCGGTCCGCTCCCGCTCCGCCGTGCTCTCGGCCCCGGCCGTTTCGCGCTCCGCTAGCTCGCCCGCTCCCTCGTCCATTGTCCGCTCACGCTCGGTTTTCTCGATCTCGTCGATGACCTTTCGCTGCTCCTCGGCCGCCTGCCTGGCCGCGTCCGCGACGGCCTGGGCCGTGTCCTCCCGGCGCTGCCGGTCCCAGACGTCCTCCCAGTCGGCGCGCTTGCTCAGGCCGGAGTCCTTGTAACGGAGCTGCGCGAGATAGGGCACGTGCTCGTCGGCGACCAGCTCGGCGACCACCTTCTCCAGGTCCTTGCCGGGGGCGTACAGCTCGGCGACCGAGACGAAGTCCACATCGGGCCGGAGCAGGTCGGCGAGCTGCGCGGTACTGAGCATCCGAGGCTGCTCCATCCCGTCCAGGTAGTGGAACCAGAGCTCCCTCGCCTCACACCGGTCCAGCAGCCAGTTGCGCAGGGCCTTCGCCTGAAGGGAGTCCCATCCCTCGGTGGCCCAGCGGCGCTTGCACTCGGGCCGCTCGATCAGCCCGATGTTCCGATCCGTCTCGATCAGCGCGATCCGTTTCTCCACCACGGCCTTGTACTCGGCCGACCAGTGTTCGGGCAACTCGGTGATCGGCGTCGAACCATGCCGCACAAACCACTGCGTCTCTGCCTCCCCCCGCGCCATCTTCCGAGCCAGCACGATCTCAAAGGCACGTTCCCCGAGCTTCAACTCCGGCACGACCTCCGCCGGAGCGGTCATCTCATCATCCAGCAGCCCATAGAGCGAGTAGACCTCCCAGTCCAACTCCTCCTGAAGTGCGACCATTCGTGCTCGGGCTGAATACCATTCTTTGCGCGCCAGATTCAAACGCCATCGGGTGGGTGCGGCTTCCGCCACCACGCTATGTGGCCGGGTCAGTAAAATCTGCCGAGCTATCCCATCTAACCCACTGCCGAGTTCTGGTGACAGTTTTGCGGGGAGAGGAAAATTCTGCAGTTTCGTTACTGTGAACTCATACCGGCTCTCCCACGCCTCATCTTGGACCCCTCGCCCGATTCCGCTGCCGCCCTTGGGTTGGCTAACCTGCTTCAGCCAGAAGCAAGCTGTGGAGCTATTAAGCAAAGCCGTCAGATCTAAATGCTGTTCTTTGGTCGACTCTGGCGGTAGTTTAACTACAGGCGCATGGCGGTTAAAAGCTTTTCTGTCGTGACTGAAAGCGAAATGGTTGTGTGTGGCGACAGTGCAGAACGCGATGTTCAGTGATGTTTGAAGCTTGCTGCGGTAAAGTTCGCGATACTCAAACCAGGCGATGTTTTTGATATTTTCAATAGCTACACTAAACCGCTTGCGCTGTTGCAGGCTCCTGCGATTTGGCCAAAACCAGCTGAGCAATTCGGGTGTCAAGGGAGAGGCCTGATAGGAAGAATCGTATGGCCAGACGGTTTTAGTATTCTCGTCGATCATATAGTCGCGGACCTCCTCCCCTTCGACGATGTTGCTGATGGGAAGCCCTGGAATTCTATGCTGAAGGGAGGGGGGGACAAGAAAAGCGTCATCGTCCCCCGTGGTAGTAACAACGCCTATGCTGGAAGTTGCTGAGAGTTTTCGACTCGAACTCGCTTCGATGGCCTCCTTTAGTTCAGCAGCACCTCCTCCGGTAAGGCTCCACGGATAGATAGCCAACTTGTCCCGCGTGAAGTCCGTAGAGCTGAGCCAGCTAGTTTCCGAGTTAGGCTGATTTGTTTGGGAGAGGATGGCTTGCCATACAAGTCCCTCAACCGGGTTTCTTGGCTGTTCTGGTTCACCGCGGATGGACAGGACCATGCGAATTTTTTCTCGGCGCTTCCACTTCTTATTTCGGCCAGCCAGAATAACGGTTGGGGTTCCATGGCCTGGGATATAGGCGCCAGAAGTATCGACTATATGTGTCAGTTCAACTTCGTGGGCAAAAAAATTCTCGATAAGTCTCCGCCCGAACTCCCGCTTCATGAAGGAGTTGGCGGTTATTTGGCCTATAAAACCCGAGCCTCGCCCGTCGGGGCCTGCTAAGAGTGCCAGCTCAAAAAAACGCTGAGCAAATGGGACTGAAAGTGCATATTGGCCAGAGCAGGAATCGTAGAGATCGCGGTACAGCTCGTTAAGTTTTTTGTCCCCGACAGTGATGTAAGGCGGATTGCCCACGACCACGTGGTAGCTGCCCGGCCTCAAGATGCCCGGGAAATTCTGGATATCCTCGGTGGTATAAGCGAACTCAGCCAGTTCGTCCCTCGGGAGGTCAGCGGCCTCTTCCTCGTAGGTCTGCGAGAAAAGGTCACCCTGTTCGTTGGCGGCGGCGAACAGCCTGCCCTGTTCGCTGACCCCGTGCAGGATCGCGGCGTCGGACTCCATGGTGGGCAGCGCGAGCTGCCGGGCCTTGATCAACGAGTCGCCGATGGCCAGGTTCAGCGGGAACTCGTAGTTTCTCGCCTCGGCCAAAGTGGTGAAGCCCGAGGCCCGCAGCGCCGCGATGAGGAGCCGGAAGCGGGCCACCGCGATGGCGAACGGGTTGAGGTCCACCCCGTGGACCGAGGTCAGCGCCAGCCGTACCAGCTCGCGTCTGTCCCGCATCGGCGCGTGCCGGGTCCACTCGTCCAGCAGCCGGTGGAAGGCGCCAAGCACGAAGTGGCCGGACCCGCAGGTGGGGTCGATCATCCGGATCTCGTCGTAGCCGAACTCGGCGATCGCCGGGGTGAGCGTGTAGTCGAGGATGAACTCCTCGACGAACTCCGGGGTCTGCAGCAGCGCGTACGTCTTGCGGGCCGCCTCGGACAGGTCCTGGTAGAGGTCGCCGAGGAAGCGGGTGTCCCAGTCCTCGGTGGCGAGGGAGTGGACGAGCACCCCGTCCTCGCCGCGCCGCCGCCAGAAGCCGATCAGCTCCTTGGCCGCGTCGTGCGAGATCGGGATCTGGTAGAGCGGGTTGTGCCTCCGGTCGAAGAGCAGCGCGCCCGCCTGGGAGCCCGCGATCTCGGCGAACGCGGCGAGCAGCCAGCCCCGGTCGGTCTCGGCCGGGTTGACCCGGAAGAACTCCTCCTGCGCCTCCTCGGCGAGCACCATCCGCTCGGGCGAGGGACCGGCGAGGTAGGGCGAGGTCAGCAGCCCGTTGTCCTCGCAGAACCGGACGAAGACCGTGCCGAGCACCCAGGCCGCCGCGGCCTGGGTGACCCGCTCGTCCCGCCACGCGGCCCAGGTCGCCGCCGTACGACCCAGCCGGAACGCCAGCCGGTACTCGGCGTCCAGCCGGTCGCGGACCTTCCTCGCCGTGCGGCCACCGTCCGAACCACCGCCGACGTGCCGGGCGCCCCCGCCGACGGCACCTCCGTGGTCGGCACCCCGATGCTCGGCCCCCCCATGGTCGGCACCGCTACCGGGGTGCCCGGTGCCGTCGGTGCGGACGATCTCCGAGGCGGTCTCCACCTGGTCCCGCAGGTCCTTCTCCAGCGTCCTGACCTGCTTCTGCAGGTCGGCCAGCAGTGCCTTGCGGTCGATCACGACGCTCTCGCTCCACTTCGGTGCTGGTTGGCCACCCAGGCGTCGGGCAGCTTGATCCACTCGTTCGGCAGCTGGGCCGGGGTCAGTGCCCCGTCCAGGTTCGGTGAGCGGTTCGGGTCGGTCATTGGGCAGAGCAGCCAGACCGGCGGCCCGCCGGCCCGCGCCCGGTCGGCGAGGCGCCGGATCACCCCCAGCCCGTCGTACCGGGCGGCGGCCGCGGCGTCGTGCAGCAGTAGCGGCCCCGCCCCGCGCCCGGAGCCAGAGTGCCCGGAGTCAGAGTGCCCGGAGTCAGAGTGCCCAGGGCCGGTGTGCTCAGGGCCGGTGTGCTCAGGGCCGGTGTGCCCGGTGTTCGGGCGCCCGGAATCCGGATTCGAGGTCTCCGGATGAGGGGTGCCCGGGAACGGGATGGCCGGCAACAGCGCGTCCAGGCGCGGAGCGACCAGTGCCCAGGCGTCGCGGGCGTACTCGGCGAGCTTGAGCGCGCCCCTGCTACCCGGCTCGGCCAGGTCGGCACCGAGCACGGTCTGCCATGTCGGCAGCGGCCGGGGATCGATCAGCTCGTGCAGTGCCGCGACGAAGAGGCCGGTCACGTTCACCGGCCGGGCGGCGAAGCGGCCGATCAGCTCACGGCGGCCCCGCTCGTACCCGGTCAGGCCCACGGTCAGCGCGCGGAAGCCGCCCTGTCCGGCCGAGGTGAGCCGCTCCTCGGTGCGGAGCGCCTCGGCCAGCTCGGGGGTGGCCGCCGTCCAGCGGGACGCCCCGGTACGGGTGGACCGGCGCCGGATGACCGTGCCGGAGACCGAGTCGGGCGACTGCGGCGGGACGTACCGGCCGTCCCGCCAGCGGACGTCGAAACCGGCGTCGCGGAGCAGCGTGTCCAGGCGCGGGTGGCCGGGAAGCGGGGCGAGCGCGGGGAAGCGGGCCCGCACCCGCTCGTGTACCTGCTCGGGTCTGAGCCCCGCGGGGCGCCCGTCGCTCCCGCCGAGCGGGACCACGCCCGCCTGGGTGAGCCGGAGCGCCCGCACCGGGTCCAGGTCGCGCGGATAGATCTCCAGCCGGGAGGTGGCCGCGGCCCGCAGCGAGGCCGCGGCGGCGAGCTGGACCAGGCGGCGGTCCTCCAGCACCGGGGCCTGGCCGGGAACGGGTACCGCCCGCAGTTCGCGAAGGACCGCCGCCGAGGTCGGCAGCACCTCCTGGGCGGCCAGCCGGTCGGCCGCCTCGCCCAGCGTGTCGGCGTAGTCGAGCAGTGCCGGGGCCGCAGGGGTGTCGGGGGAGTCGTCCGCCCCGACCTCCAGCGCCACCATCAGCCGTTCGCCCGCCCGTTCACCCGCCCGTTCGTCGTGCCGGTCATCGTGTCGGTCGTCGTGGCGGCGGAGCAGCAGCCGGGGCTCCTCGGGCTCCTCCACGACCGGGTCGATCTCCACCGCCGCTCGTACGGCGGCCAGGGCCAGCGCCCGGCGCAGCGCCGGGTCGGTACGGCTGGAACCCCGGGCGGCGAGGACCGCCTCGGCCAGCTCGGCCACCGCCATCACCCGGCCACTCTGGGCGAGAAGCTCCAGCAGTTCGTCCCGTACGCTGCGGATCACCGGTTCCGTGTGCCATCGGCCGCGTTGCCGGGTGAGCATCTGGGCGACTCGGCCCCTGGTCACCGTGACCGCCGTGGCCACCGCCTCCTGGCGCGGCCACGGCGGAAGGCCGGGCAGTGCCCCGGCGGAGTCGGGAAGCCCCAGCAGCAGCCGGATGGCCTCCACCTCGCCTGCGTTGCGGCCGTTCCTGTGCCGTTCGGGGACCAGCAGGGCGGCGACGGTGTCCAGGCCGATCCGGCTGAGCACCACCTCGTCGTCGCCGTCCAGCGCGGCGGCCTCCTCGCGGGCGGCGACCCGATCGCCGGTGGTGATCGGCTCGCTCTCGTCGAGCCGGGTCCGCCAGTCACGGATCCGGCGCTGGAGCTCCTGGCGGGTCTTGGCACCG
This sequence comes from Streptosporangium sp. NBC_01810, assembly GCF_035917355.1. Classification (NCBI taxonomy): domain Bacteria; kingdom Bacillati; phylum Actinomycetota; class Actinomycetes; order Streptosporangiales; family Streptosporangiaceae; genus Streptosporangium; species Streptosporangium sp. NBC_01810. The sequence goes on from NZ_CP109070.1 coordinate 174,075, forward strand.
AGGCCGGGGAGGGTGAAGAGGGTCTTGGAAGGGAGGCTCAGCAGGTCGCCGACCGTGGTGGCGCCCAGCCGGTGCGCCGTCGACACCGCACGGGAGGTCAGCCCGGCGGTCTCCAGCACGGTCGCGCGGGTGGCGGCCAGCGCGGCGGCGTCCCGCGCCTCCTCGGCGGTGACCTCCTCGGCGGGCAGGTCGCCCGGGTGCCCCGAACTCACCGGGGGCACCGCGTCCGAGCGCCGGAACACCTGGAACCAGGCGTTGCGCATGTCCTTGAGCGACTCGAACCGCTGCCGGGCCTCGCGGTGCAGCGCCCGCAGGAAGAACTCGACCAGCCCTTCCCGGACGGACGGGTCGAACGCCTCGGCGGCCAGGGTGGGCGGGCCCTCGGTGTAGCGGGGCTCGGTCGCGTTGTCGCCCCAGGCCGGCAGCTCGCCGGAGGCCATCTGGTGCAGGGTCACCGCGAGGGCGTACCGCTCGGCGTGCGTGTCGTAGACGGTCCGCTTCGCCGTACCGAGGAAGGGATCGAGGTAGTACGGGGTGCCCGCCTCGATCTCCCTGACCGAGATGCCGGCCAGCGAGAAGTCGAAGAGGACGAGCTGGCGGGTACGGTTCGGGCGGACCCTGATCGCGATGTTGTCCGGCTTGATGTCGCGGTGGGTGACGCCCTCGCCCTCCAGGAAGTCCAGCGCGCCGAACAGGTAGTCGCTGTAGGTCTCCAGCTCGTCGGGGGTCAGCGCGCCCTGCTCGCGGATCTTGCGGGCGACGGTGTGCTCACCCGCGTGCTCCAGCACGATGCAGGTACGGTCGCCGATCCGGATCGGCTCGGGGCGGACCAGCTTGATGACGCGCGAGTCGTCGCGCAGGTCGCGCAGGACCGATGCCTCGTGGTCGAGCCTGGCCGCCTTCTCGTCCGACAGGGCGACCTTGAGCACCTCCGGCCTCCCGCTCCGCAGGTTCGTCACCAGCAGGGCGCGGGAGGTGGAGCCGGTGCCGAGCCGCTTCTCCACCCGCCACTCGCCGCCGATCACGTCGCCCTGCCTGGCCTCCAGCGGATCGAGGTCGTCTCCCGGCTGCTCGTCGGCGGGGTGGACCGACTCGGGGGCGGTCGCCTCGTCCTCGACGGCCTCCAGCATCTCCAGGAACTCGGCCACGCTGGTCAGCCGCTGTACGGGCACCGGCGCGGTGGCGGCCTGGACCAGCTCGTCCATGAACCCGGTCACCGAGTCGTCGACCGTCGAGGGACGCAGGCCGTTCTCCTTCGCCAGGCGGGCGAGGAGGTCGGCCCGCCGGTCACTCGGGGGCAGGCCGGTGAGCAGCAGGTAGGACAGGGTGCCCAGGCCGAACACGTCGAGCGCCACCGGGTCGGGGCTCGGCGTGTTCAGCTCCGGGGCCAGGTACGCCTGGGCGGACGCCTCCATGTGCTGGCCGACGTGGCTGCTGGAACTCATCCCCGGGGTCGTGCCGTCGGTGCCCTCACCTCGGGTGGCGGTCTGCCAGTCGCTGATCTGGAGCTGCGGGTTGAGCCAGCCCTGCTCCCGCGCGCCCTTGGGAGCGCGGCCCGGCGTGACCAGCACGCTGCGCGCCGACAGCGCCCGGTGATGCAGGTGCCGCCCGTGGGCGTACGACACCGCCTCGACGAGTTGGCGGATCAGGTTGAGCCGGGTGAGCAGGTCGAGGCGCGGGCCGTACTCGCCGATGTAGTGGTCCAGGCGCATGGCGCGCGGGTCGTGCCGGAAGATGAGCGCCGGGCCCATCTCGTGCTGCTCCAGGGTGTCGACCCGCACGATGCCCGGGTGGCTGATGCCGTGCAGGGCCAGCACCTCGCGGCGGGCCGCCCGGCCCATGCTGGCCCGCATGTCCTCGTCGGCGTTGCGTTCGACCAGGTAGATGCGGATGCGGCGTTTCTCGGTGTCGATGTCGCGGTGCGTGGCCAGGTGGTCTTCCCAGGTGGGCCCGGCGTCGAACGGGCGCGGCTCCAGCTCCCAGGCTCCCACCTGGAGGTGGGCGCGGCTCTTGGCGATCCCCACCTTGCGCAGCCAGCCGCCGAGTGGCCGGGAGATCTCCGGGGTGATGCGGCGGCGCTGGTCGCGGGGTGCCACCGTGAGCAGGTCCGACAGGATCTTCAGTAGCCGGCCGTTCTCGGGCCCGTAGACCCCGGTGAGGTGCTGGTCCGGCAGCCCCACCTCCAGCGAGGGCACGGAGAGGAAGACCGCGGCGTGGATGTAGGGGATCCGCACCCGGGGTCCGGCGGCCTGCTGCAGCAGCGACTTGAGCTGCTTGGCCTTGGAATCGGCCAGGTGTAGCGGGTTGTCGAAATAGCGGGTGCGGTTGCCGGTCGTCTGCACCCAGTTGGCGCCGCTCGCGCCGAGCCGCCCGTGCAGGCTCTTGATCTCGATGAGGAAGAGCCCGGCGGGCGCGGCCACGAACAGGTCGACCTCGCGGACGTGCCCGGTGTTGGCGGTGAAGGTGAAGTTCGACCAGGCACGGTACGGCTCCGCGTCGGGCAGTCCCGAGCGGACGTGTTCCAGGGCCTCGCGCTCGTGCTGGTACTGGGAAGGCGTGATCGTGGTCCAACGGCCTTCTAGCACGTTAGGGATCTCCAAGGCAGTGGGGGCCTGCGTGGCTGTGTATCAGGGTAGATCACGGACGCTCCGGTCTCAGGAACTCTTATAACGGGCTGCTCACAATGGGCAATTGCAAAACGGACCAACTAGCCCTGCGGGCTTGGCTCCACTCCCGGCAACGAGAGAAGCCCCCGGCCAGGTGTCCGGAGGCTTCTGCCGTTGTACGAGCCATGCCACGGTGTATTCGACGTCGCCGAAGTCGGCCGCCGCACGAAGCCGTCCGACGAGGGCCTCGACGTAGGAACGCAGGGTCGCCGCCTCGACGCGGTCGACCTCCCCGGTGTTCGGCGGAAGGAGTTCCGTCGCGGCGTGCTGGATTCTTCTCTGAATACCATTTGTTTGCCGACTTGAAAATGGCTGCCGCGTTTTTCTCTTTGGTGGATGGGTATTTCCGATTTAAATCATTGGCAATGATAAAAAGTCGGATTCTCGCCACAAAGGGATATAAGTTGACTCCTTATGAGAACGGAATAATTGGGAGACTTGTCGGTCGTCGCTTCTTGACGCACGCGGTGGTCCTGGCCATGGTGGGGGCGATGCTGCCGGGCCAGGTATCGGTGAGTGCGGAGATCGGGCCCGCGCCGGGGACGTATGTCGGAGTGGTGGTAGAGGGGAATGCTTCCTTCGGGTCCGCCCAGCGGGGGGAGTGCCGCCACGGACCGTGCCGTCGTTGTGGCCGTTCGTGCCACCGGTGCCGCGGATTCTGCGAGCGCGGAAGGAGGGGCCCCAGAGGGATACAGGGTATTCCGGGACGCCGAGGCCCGGAAGGACCGGAGGGGCCGGAGGGGGAGCGGGGCCCGATGGGTTTTCCGGGACTGCACGGTAAACCTGGGCCTCAGGGTGAGAAGGGTGCTCAGGGCGGCCTGGGTCCGGTGGGTCCTCAGGGTGAGAAGGGTGATCCCGGTCTGCAGGGGCTGCCAGGTGAGAAGGGTGCCCAAGGTGACTCAGGTCCGGCGGGTCCTCAAGGCGAGAAGGGTGCCCAAGGTGACTCAGGTCCGGCGGGTCCTCAAGGGGAGAAGGGTGAGAAGGGTGATCTGGGACCGGCGGGTCCCCAAGGTGAGAGGGGTGTCCGGGGGCCGGCGGGTGCGGGAGGGCCAAGAGTCGGGGTCGCCTCGGTTTTCCGGGGTAATACGCAATATATCGCTTATGTCCTCTGCGATGGCCGTACCTTCATCAGGGATCCGGAAACCACTCCGCGCTGGCACAATCTCTCGTCCGTGACCGGTTATCCCGGCCAGGCGGTGAGTGCCACCCTGTCGACGCTGGGAAGTCGCCTGTACATCACCGTGGTGAACATCGCCGAGAGGGTGGCGCAGACCTCGTGCAAGGTCGGTCCGGCCCCCGGCGGTGGGGGTAACCCGGCATGGCCCGGCAACTGCGATGATTTCGTCGATCTGACACCGCCTTCCGGACGGAGTGCCGTGTCGGGGGTCACCTGGAACGTCAACGACGAGAACGGGGCCGGGGTGCAGCCGAACGCGTGCGCGATACGGATTCCCTGACCTCGCGGGCGGATGATCACGAATGATCATCCGCCCTTCCGGTCAACGGGACGAGAGGTCCCAAGGCCGCCGAGAGCGGGCGGGGTCAGTCGGCAGGGCCTACGAGGTCGGCAGCCGGGAAGGCCTCAGTCGTGCTCTCGGCGGTGTCGCAGCAGGTGCCGGACGAGAAGTGTGAGGGCCAGTACGACCAGGCCGATGAGCAGGTAGCCGAAGTAGCGGGCGATCTCGTCGTACACCTCGCCGATGTAGGTGCCCACGGTGTACCCCAGCACCGTCCACACCGGGACCCACAGCGCCGCGCCGAGGGTGTTGAACGCCAGGAAGCTGACCCCGCTCCGCGCCGAGTGGTTCTTCAGCCTCGACAGCCGGAACTTCCTGTCGGTGGAGGTGAAGTCGAGCGCGACCGACGCGGCGACGGTGCTCACCGTCGCCTGGGACAGCGGCGCGGGGACGCCCCCGGACTCCGGCGGCACCGCGACGATGTCGCGCTTCACCGACCGGCGGCCGTCTGACGTCTTGGTGGCCTCTTCGCGCGGCGGGCGGGCGCCTAATGGCCGGTTTCGAAGGCGGCCATCGGGATGTGCAGCCAGCTCGGGCGGTTGCGGGCCTCGTAGACGATCTCGTAGGCGGCCTTGTCGAGTTCCAGGGCGCGGAGCAGGACGGCGTCCTCGGCGCGCAGGTGGCCGCCTCCGGCGGAGTAGCCGGCCAGGAAGGCGGAGCGGTTGAGCTCGGCCCACTCGACCGCGCGGGGGCGCAGCTCGTCGGCGTCGGCCTCGGCGTGGTCGGCCAGCAGGTGGCGGGCCGCGTAGTCGAAGGAGCGGAGCATCCCGGCCACGTCACGCAGCGGCGAGGACAGGGCCCGGCGCTCGGCGATGGGCTGTCCGGGCTCGCCCTCGAAGTCGAGGATGACCCAGTCCGTGGTGGTCCGCATCACCTGGCCGAGGTGGTAGTCGCCGTGGACGCGCTGGACCGGCATCTCCTTGGCCACCTCGGAGACCCGCTGGTACGCCTGCTCGGCGACGTGGACGTGCTCGCGGAGTTCGGGCACCTCGGCGACCGCGGCGGCCAGGCGGCGGCCGAACTCCTCGACCATCCGTTTGACCTCCTGCGACTCGATCACGTCGACGGGGAAGGCGGCGGCCATCTCGTGGTGGACCTGGGCGGTGGCCACACCGAGGCGGAAGGCCTCGGCGCTGAAGTCGCCGCCCGCCTCCGAGGCCGAGGGCTCCAGGGCGCCGTAGAGGTCGCGGACGCTGGCCAGCGCCAGCGCCCAGCCGTCGTTGGAGTTCGACAGGAACTCCTGGGTCATCGCCAGCGTGGTGGGTTCGTCGTCGAGTTCGGTCTCGATCCAGCCGTACGGCTGCGCGATGTGGGTGCCGTCACGGAGGGCCAGGGCGGTGACGATCTCCAGTTCCGGGTTGACCCCGGGGGTCAGGCGGCGGAACAGCTTGCAGATGTAGGTGTCGCCGTACACGAGGGAGGTGTTGGACTGCTCGGCGTTGAGCACCAGGCTCCGCAGGGAGGTGTCGATCTCCACTCCGTCGAGGTGGCGGAAGCGGAGCGGGCCGATATCGCGGTCTTCCGCCATGCCGGTCAGCAGGGTGCAGGTGAGGTCGGCGTCGTAGGCGGCGTCGTAGTAGCCCTCGCCGATGTGGGCCGGCTTGAAGCGGTACTCCTCGGGCGCGTCGGTGCCGAGCAGCAGCTGGTAGCGGTCGCGCGCCCCGGCCTGGTGAACCGAGATGATCAGATGGCGTAGGCGTGGTGAGAGTTCCAGGTCCGAGTCGACGACGAGATCGTCGATCGGGCGCCCCTTACCGGCGAACCATCGTTGATGGGTGATCCAACCGGTAAGGAGCTCCGTCAACACGGCTTTACGCCTCCTGGGATGCGGGTGGCAGGGTGAACCAGTAGAACCCATGCCCAGGAAGTGTCAAAAGATACGGAAGCTCGCCAACTGGTGGGAAAGGAACCCCGCCCATCGTCTCCACCGGAATCGACCCCTCGAAGCGGCGGAGGTCCAGTTCCACCGGCTGAGGGAACCTGGAGAGGTTGTTGACGCACAGGATCCGGTCGTCGCCGAGCTCCCTTACGTAGGCCAGGACGCTCGGGTTGGAGGAGTTCAGCTCGGTGAACGCGCCGAGGCCGAAGACCGGATGACGCTTGCGGATGTCGATCATCCGCTTGGTCCAGTGCAGCAGCGAGCCCGCGCTCCGCTGCTGGGCCTCGACGTTGAGCGCCTGGTAGCCGTAGATCGGGTCCATGATGACCGGGAGGTACAGACGGCCGGGGTCGCAGTCGGAGAATCCCGCGTTCCGGTCGGGGCTCCACTGCATCGGGGTGCGGACACCGTCGCGGTCGCCCAGCCAGATGTTGTCCCCCATCCCGATCTCGTCGCCGTAGTACAGCACGGGAGAACCGGGCAGGGAGAGCAGCAACGCCGTGAACAGCTCGATCTGATTGCGGTCGTTCTCCAGCAGCGGCGCCAGCCGCCGCCGGATGCCGACGTTGGCGCGCATCCGGGGATCCTTGGCGTACTCCGAGTACATGTAGTCGCGCTCGTCGTCCGTCACCATCTCAAGCGTGAGCTCGTCGTGGTTGCGAAGGAAGATGCCCCACTGGCAGTTCTCCGGGATCTTCGGCGTCTGGGCCATGATCTCCGAGATCGGGTAACGCGACTCCCGCCTGACCGCCATGAAGATGCGCGGCATCAGCGGGAAGTGGAACGCCATGTGGCACTCGTCGCCCCCGGTGGCGGGGTCGCCGAAGTACTCGACCACGTCGGCGGGCCACTGGTTGGCCTCGGCCAGCAGCACCCGGTCGGGGTAGAGCCGGTCGACCTCCGACCTGACCCGCTTCAGATACTCGTGGGTCCTGGGCAGGTTCTCGCAGTTGGTGCCGTCCTGCTCGAACAGGTACGGGATGGCGTCCATCCGGAACCCGTCGATGCCGAGGTCCAGCCAGAAGCGGAGCACCTCCAGCATCGCGTCCTGCACGTCGGGGTTCTCGTAGTTGAGGTCCGGCTGGTGCGAGAAGAAGCGGTGCCAGTAGTACTGCCCCCGGACCGGGTCGTGAGACCAGTTGGACGTCTCGGTGTCCACGAAGATGATCCGGGCGTCCTGGTAGAGCTCGTCGTGGTCGTTCCAGACGTAGAAGTCGCCGAAAGGACCCTCGGGGTCGTGCCGGGAGGCCTGGAACCACGGGTGCTGGTCGCTGGTGTGGTTCATCACCAGGTCGGCGATGACCCGCATGCCGCGCTTGTGCGCCTCGTCGACGAGCTTCACGAAATCTCCGAGATCCCCGAAGTCGGGAAGGATCTTCATGAAGTCGGCGATGTCGTATCCGCCGTCGCGCAGCGGCGATTCGTACAGCGGCAGCAGCCAGAGGCAGTCGACGCCGAGCCACTGGAGGTAGTCCAGTTTCTGGATGAGACCGCGGATGTCCCCGGTGCCGTCGCCGTTGGAGTCGGCGAAGCCCCGGATGAGAACCTCGTAGAACACGGCGCGCTTGAACCAGTAGGGATCGCGCGGTTCTTCCTCGTCGAAGGTGTTCGGAATTGGCTCGTGTAGCTGACTCACCAGTGGACTCCCCGCTGTTCTGCCGGTATAGGCGTACCCGGCCGGCTCACCGCTGGTTCGCCGCCGCGGCACGCAGAGTGAAGACGTGCGCTGGGTGGATGTGGGGATCGAGGCGCACGTAGTTGTCCTGCCGCCAGCGATACGACTCGCCCGACAGCTCGTCGTCCACGACGAACTCGGCTTGCCAGTCGAGACCGAGGGCGGGCATGTCCAGCGACACCGTCGCCTCATGGGTGTTGTGCGGATCCAGGTTCACGACCACGAGGACCACGTCGCCCAGGCCGTGCCGTCGTGTGGCCGTGTCGTAGGCGCCGGGCAGCCGCTTGGAGAAGCAGACCATGTCCGGATGGTTAACGCTGTGAAACCGTAGATTACGCAGTTCCTGGAGCGCCGGGTGTGCTCTTCGGAACAAGTTGAGTTGCGTGATGAACGGGGCAAGACTACGGCCTTCTCGCTCAGCCCCTACCCAATCGCGGGGTTTGTACTGATATTTCTCACTATCTAGATATTCCTCACTGCCCGGTCGAACCGGTACATTCTCCGCAAGTTCATAACCTGCGTAGACGCCCCAGGTCGGCATCGCCGTCGCCGCGAGTACTGCTCTGATATGAAATGCCGGGACTCCCCCATGCTGAAGATACTCGTGGAGAATGTCAGGGGTGTTAACAAACACGTTCGGTCGCATGTAGGACGACGTCTCGTGGGAGAGTTCGCTCAGGTACTCCTCGACATCCGGGCGCGAGTTCTTCCAGGTGAAGTACGTGTACGACTGGTGGAAGCCGACCTTGGCCAGTGTCCGCATCATCGCCGGCCGGGTGAACGCCTCGGCCAGGAACAGCACGTCCGGGTCGGTGGCGTTGATGTCGGCCAGCAGCTTCTCCCAGAAGGCCACCGGCTTGGTGTGCGGATTATCCACCCGGAATATCCGTACGCCGTGATCCATCCAGATCCGTACCACTCGCCTGATCTCCTCGTAGATCCCCCGGGGGTCCTTGTCGAAGTTCAGCGGGTAGATGTCCTGGTATTTCTTCGGCGGATTCTCCGCGTACGCGATCGAGCCGTCGGCGCGAATGTTGAACCATTCCGGGTGCTCGGTGACCCACGGGTGGTCGGGCGCGCACTGCAGGGCCAGGTCGATGGCGACCTCCATGCCCAACTCGCGAGTCTGCGCCACGAAGGCGTCGAAGTCCTCGAAGGTGCCCAGGTCGGGGTGGATGGCGTCGTGGCCGCCCTGCTGCGAGCCGATCGCCCAGGGCGAGCCGGGGTCGTACGGTTCGGGGGTCAGGGTGTTGTTGCGCCCCTTGCGGAAGCTCTGCCCGATCGGGTGGATCGGCGGCAGGTAGACGACGTCGAAGCCCATCTTCGCGACGGCCGGCAACCGCTTCGCGGCAGTCAGGAAATTTCCGGACTTGGGGGCCGTGTCCCGCTCGATGATCGCGCCCTCGGATCGCGGGAAGAGCTCGTACCACGACCCGAACAGCGCCCTGCGGCGGTGGACCACCACCGAGCGCGGGGCCGACCTCGTGACCAGTTCCCGCAGCGGGTGCGCGCGCAGCAGCGCCGCCGTCTCCGGAAGCTGGGCGACGGTGAACCGGGCGCGCGGGTCGATCCGGGTGTCGCGGAGCCTGGCCGCCACCGCCTGGAGCGCGGCGCGGTGCCCGCACGCGTGTGCCTGCGTGACCTTGCCCCGCCGTGCCGTCCTCGCCGCGGGGGGCCTGCCGCTCACCGGCCTGCCGGTCGCGACGGTATCGGTCGCCGGCCCGCAGTCGGCGGCCCGTACGGCTCTCGCCGCGCGGTCGAAGAGCCGGGCACCTTCCTCGCACATCAGGTCGGCGTCCAGGTCACGCGGGATCTTGATGCCCGCGTCGTGCAGCCAGGTGGCCAGGGGATCGCCCCAGGCCTCCACCCGGAAGCGCCACCCGCCCTCGGTGGGCAGGGTCACCTCCACGCCCCAGCGGTCGCTGCCGGGCCCGAGCTCGGCCATGGGCAGCAGCGGCCCGCGCACGCCGTCGGGGCCGGTGAACACGACCCCTGCGGCGACCGCGTCGTGTCCCTCGCGGAACACGGTCGCGGAGATCTCGAAGGTCTCACCCGCAGCGGCCTTCGCGGGGTAGCGCCCGCATTCGACCGTGGGGTGGATGTCCAGGATTGGGATTCGTCCGATCATCGCTTCTCAAGGTAGCGGCGGCACGCCCGGTACCGCCGGGGAAGTCAGCAAGGAAAGATCTTCGATTTTCAAGCGCCCCCGGGCCGCTCTGAGGGCAAGGCGGAACCTTGCCCTGCCGGGACGGCCGGCTCCCGAGGGCAGTGCGTTCTGGCTCGTATGTCCGGTGCCCTAATAGTCCATCTTCATGCGTGCCGGTGGATAGAGTGCGGGACCTCTTACTCTTCGGCGAGTTGTCCTAATAGTAGATCGCCTACCTTTGATGTGTTTGAGGGGGATTGATAACGGTGAGAGGGATGACGCGTGAGTGTTCGAGTCGCCCTCGTGGCGCTGAGTAACTAGGGTTTGGCACCGTGAGAGCTATTCGCAGGTTTACCGTCCGCACCGTCCTGCCCCCCGAGCTGGCCCCGCTCGGGGAGCTCGTGCTGAATTTGCGCTGGTCGTGGCACCCGGAGACATTGGACCTGTTCGGCGAGGTCGATCCGGCGATCTGGGGACGCGTCGGGTACGACCCCGTCGCCCTGCTGGGTGCCGTGGAGGCCGACAGGCTCCGTGAGCTCGCCGCCGACCGCCGTTTCCTGCGGCGGTTGGCCGACGCGGCCGACGACCTCCGCGAATACATGACCGCTCCCCGGTGGTACCAGAGCATCTCCGACGCTCCCCAGGGCATCGCCTACTTCTCGCCGGAGTACGGCATCGCCGCCGCCCTGCCGCAGTACTCCGGCGGGCTCGGCATCCTGGCCGGGGACCACCTCAAGGCGGCCAGCGACCTCGGCGTGCCCATCCTGGCGGTGGGCCTGCTCTACCGGCACGGCTACTTCACCCAGTCCCTCTCGCCCGAGGGCTGGCAGCTTGAGCACTACCCCTCCCTCGACCCGGGCGGCCTGCCGCTGACCCTCCTGAAGGAGGAGGACGGCACCCCCGTACGGATCAAGATCAGCCTGCCCGAGCAGCGCACGCTGCACGCCCAGGTCTGGGTGCTCCAGGTCGGCAGGGTGCCGCTGCTGCTGCTCGACTCCGACGTGGCCGAGAACGACACCGCGGCCCGCGACGTCACCGACCGTCTGTACGGCGGCGGCACCGACCACCGCCTGCTCCAGGAACTGCTGCTCGGCGTCGGCGGCGTCCGCGCCATCCGGGCCTACTGCCGGGTCACCGGCCACGCCGAGCCCGAGGTGTTCCACACGAACGAGGGGCACGCCGGCTTCCTCGGCCTGGAGCGCATCCGCGAGCTCACCGAGGCCAGGCTCTCCTTCGAAGAGGCACTGGAGGCGGTGCGAGCCGGCACCGTCTTCACCACGCACACCCCGGTGCCCGCCGGGATCGACCGCTTCCCCGCGGAGATGATCGCCCGCCAGTTCGGCGGCGACAACGCGTGGCCCACGGTACCGACCGACCGCATCCTCGCGCTCGGCGCCGAGGACGAGCCCGGCAAGTTCAACATGGCCGCGATGGGCATGCGGCTGGCCCAGCGCGTCAACGGCGTCTCCGAGCTGCACGGTGCCGTGAGCCGGGAGATGTTCCAGTGGCTCTGGCCCGGCTTCGACGCCGACGAGGTCCCGATCGGGTTCATCACCAACGGCGTGCACGCGCCCACCTGGGTCGGCCGCGAGATCATGGAGCTGGCCGGCCAGGAGCTGTCCACGCTCGTCGAGCAGGCACAGGGCTGGGAGAGCATCACCAAGATCTCCGATGGCGACGTCTGGGGCATCCGGGGGCGGCTGCGCGAGAAACTGGTCAGGGCGGCCCGCGCCAGGCTCCGCCAGTCGTGGCTCAACCGGGGCGCCTCCCCGCCAGAGCTCGGCTGGATCGACGACGCCCTCGACCCCGAGGTGCTGACCATCGGCTTCGCCCGCCGGGTGCCCTCGTACAAGCGGCTCACCCTGATGCTGTCCGACCCCGACAGGCTCCGCGCGCTGCTGCTCGACCCGGTCAAGCCGGTCCAGATCGTGATCGCGGGCAAGGCGCACCCGGCCGACGAGGGCGGCAAGAAGCTCATCCAGCAGATCGTGAAGTTCGCCGACGCAGAGGACGTGCGGCACCGCATCGTCTTCCTGCCCGACTACGACATGGCCCTGGGCCAGCTGCTCGTCCAGGGCTGCGACGTGTGGATGAACAACCCGCTCCGCCCGCTGGAGGCGTGCGGCACGTCCGGCATGAAGGCGGCGCTCAACGGCGGGCTCAACCTGTCCATCCGCGACGGCTGGTGGGACGAGTGGTACGACGGTACCAACGGCTGGGCCATTCCCACCGCCGACGGCGTCGCCGACCCCGACCGCCGCGACGAGCTGGAGGCCACCGCCCTCTACGACCTGATCGAGCACGAGGTGGCCGACCGGTTCTACGACCGTGCGGACGGCCTGCCCCGGCGCTGGCTGGAGATGGTCAGGCACACCCTGGCCTCGCTCGGCCCCAAGGTGCTCGCCGGGCGGATGCTCCGCGACTACGTGGTCGGCCTCTACACCCCCGCGGCCCTCTCCGCGCGCGCCCTGTCCGCCGAGGGGTACGAGCAGGCCAGGAGCTTCGCGGCGTGGAAGCTCAGGGTCGGAAAGGCCTGGCCGGGCGTGCGGGTCGAGCATGTGGAGACCTCTGGTCTTGGAGACACCCCCGAGCTCGGGTCGTCCCTGGGGCTGAGGGCCACCATCGCCCTCGGCGAACTGGAGCCCGGTGACATCCGGGTCCAGGCGGCATACGGGCGGGTCGGGGACCACGACGACCTGGTCGCCCCCGCCTACACCGACCTGACGGTCGAGAACGAGGGCGACGACGGCAGGGCCGTCTTCGGCGGGACCGTTCCCCTCGACCGCACCGGTCCCTTCGGCTACACGGTCCGGGTCGTTCCCCACCACCCCCTGGTGGCGTCGCCCGCGGAGCTCGGCCTGGTCGAGGTGCCGGAGGAGCCCGTGGGCATGACCAACGGCACCCTGCGCTGACGAGCGCACGTCCACCCGGCGCGCGCTCATCGGCGCCGGGTGGACGTGCGGCGCGCGCTCATCGGCACTGGGCGGATGCGCGGCCCGCGGAGATCAGCACTGGGGGGACGTGCGGCCCGCGGAGATCAGCACCGCAGGCCGAAATATCATCTCCAGGCGGACGAAAGCCCTTTTATCGGGCAAAACGTGACAATGGACGTCTTTTGTGTAGTTCTTTCTCCTTTGGTGCGGGAATGGCTAGATAGCCGATATATCGCACAAACTGGAGCGAGCATTGGACGCATGGACGTTCGAGGGCCAGCCGGGCCCGCTGGGCGACACCACGGTCACCCTGGTCGAGGGCGGTTCCTTCTGCGTGTGCGCGCGCAACGGCGACATCCGGCCCGGCGGGGCGCAGGGCGTCTACCACGCCGACACCCGGCTGCTGTCGCGCTGGGAGCTCAGGGTGGACGAGACGGCGGTGGAGCCCCTCAGGGTGCTGCCGGCCGAGCCGTACCACGCGACGTTCCTCGGCAGGACCGGCCCCCGTCCGGGGCGGGCCGAGAGCAGCCTGCTCGTGATCAGGGACCGCTACGTCGGCGGCGGCCTCCGTGAGGACGTGACCCTGCGCAACCTGGCCGACGAGCCCGCCGGATGCGTCGTCGACATCCACGTCGCCTCCGATGTGGCGGACCTGTTCGAGGTGAAGGCGGGCCGGGTCAGGCACGTGGCCGACGTGGAGATGACGGCCGACAGATCGGGGCTGCTGATCATCTCCACCTGCCGCTCGCGCGGCACCAGGGTGGTGGCCGAACCGGCGCCGTTCGCCGTGCCGGGCATGCTCATCTTCAGGGTCGTGGTGCCCACCCGGGGCGAGTGGACCGTCAGCCTGCAGGTCAACCCGATCCTGGAGGGTGAGGAGTCGCCGGCCTGGTTCTCCACGCGCTATCCCCTGGAGCACGCGGAGCCCGCCAGGCGCCGGGCCGACTGGGAGCGCCTCAGCCCGGTCGTCGTCACCTCCGACCGGCTCCTGTCAAAGGTGCTGGAACGCTCCAAGGAGGATCTCGGCGCGCTCCGGCTCTTCGAATCCGACAGGCCGGAGGAACCGCCGACCATCGCCGCGGGCGCGCCGTGGTTCATGACCCTGTTCGGCCGCGACTCGCTGCTGACCTCGTGGATGGCGCTCCAGATGGACCAGTGCCTGGCGCTGGGCACCCTGCGCCGTCTGGCCAGGCTCCAGGGCACCGTCACCGACCCGCTCACCGAGGAGGAGCCGGGCAAGATCCTGCACGAGCTTCGCTTCGGGACCCAGATCGGCGCCTCGCCGCAGGCCGGCCGCGCCTACTACGGCTCGGTGGACTCGACCCCGCTGTTCGTGATGGTCCTGGGCGAGCTACGCCGATGGGGCATGCACCGGGAGGCCGTCGAGGAACTCATGCCGCACGCCGATGCCGCCCTCGACTGGATCAACAGGTGCGCCGACCCGTTCCTGTCCTACCGGCGCAAGACCGACCACGGACTGATCAACCAGGGATGGAAGGACTCCTTTGACGGCATCAACTTCGCCGACGGCACCCTCGCCCGCCCGCCCATCGCCCTGGCGGAGGTCCAGGGCTACGTCTACGCCGCCTACATCGCCCGCGCCCACTTCGCCCACGAGGTCGGCGACACGGCCCTGGAGGAGCAGTGGACGGCCCGCGCGAGCCGGATCAGGGACGCCTTCAACGAGCGCTTCTGGCTGCCGGACCGGGGCTACTACGCCGTCGGTCTCGACGGCGCCGGACGCGCCATCGACAGTCTCGCCTCCAACATGGGGCACTGCCTGTGGGCCGGCATCGTCGACGAGGACCGGGCCGCCCAGGTCGCCGAGCGACTGCTCTCGCCGGAGATGTTCACCGGGTACGGGGTGCGGACCCTCGCCTCCACCATGGGCGCCTACAACCCGATGAGCTACCACAACGGCTCGGTCTGGCCGCACGACAACGCCCTGATCGCGGCCGGTCTGATGCGCTACGGCTTCACACGGGACGCGCAGCGGATCGCCTACGGCCTGCTGGACGCGGCCGAGGCCTTCGGCTGGCGGCTGCCCGAGCTGTTCTGCGGATTCGACCGGGCCGAGTTCACCTGGCCCGTGCCGTACCCCACCTCCTGCTCCCCGCAGGCGTGGGCCGCGGCGAGCCCCATCCAGCTGGTCAGGAGCCTGCTGCGCTTCGAGCCGTGGGTCCCCTACGGGCGGGTGTGGCTGGATCCGGTCGGGCTGGAGGGCCTGCGGATCCGAGGGCTGCCGCTCGCGGACTCCAGGGTCACCATCGAGGTCGGCGCGTCCGGCGCCACCATCAGCGGGCTGCCGGACGGGATCACCCTGATCAACGCGCCGCGCAGCCCGCTGACCGCCGCCCTGAGGCAGGTGCACTGACCGTTTCCTTCGTCTCTCCAGGTGAGGTCGCCATGGTTTCTTCCAGAGCTGTCCCGGAGTGGTCCGACGGCATGCGCATCCTGATGGTCGCGCCGCCCTGGTACGACGTACCGCCCCACGGCTACGGGGGCATCGAGTCGATGGTGGCGGGCCTCGTCGCCGGGCTGACCCGGCGCGGGCACGACGTCACGATGATCGGGGCGGGCACGGCGGGGACGCCGGCGCGCTTCCTGGCCACCTACGGGCGGGCGCCGTCCGAGCGGATCGGCGAGGCGCTGCCCGAGGTCCTGCACGCCGCCAGGGCGTACGCGATGAGCTCGAAGCTCGTCGTGGACGTGATCCACGACCACTCCCTGGCCGGTCCGCTGACCGCGCCCGCGCAGGCCGTGCCGACCGTGGTCACCTGCCACGGGGAGGTGGGGGGCGAGTTCGGCGAGTACTACCGGGTGCTCGGCGCGGGCATGTCCATGGTCGCCATCTCCGAGGCCCAGCGGCGCATCGCCCCCGACCTGAACTGGGCGGGGGTCGTCCACAACGCCGTCGACGTCATGGCCTTTCCCTTCAGGGAGCACAAGGAGAACTGGGCGCTCTGGCTGGGCAGGTTCAGCGAGGACAAGGGGGCCCACCTGGCCATCGACGCCGCCCGCGCGGCCGGGCGGCGCATCCTGCTGGCCGGCAAGCTCACCGAGAAGACCGAGCACGACTACTTCGACGCCCAGGTCAGGCCACGCCTGGGCCCCGACGCCGTATACGTCGGCGAGGCCGGCAACGCCCGCAAGCGCGAGCTGCTGGCCGCGGCCAGGTGCCTGCTCTTCCCGGTCGTCTGGGAGGAGCCGTTCGGGATGGTGATGATCGAGGCCATGGCCTGCGGTACGCCCGTGGTCGCCTTGGGCAGGGGCGCGGTGCCCGAGGTGGTCGTGGACGGGGTCACCGGATTCATCCGGAGCTCCCCCTCGGAGCTCTCCGCCGCCATCGAGGCGGCCGGCACGCTCGACCCGTACGCCTGTCGCTCCCGGGCGGAGCGCTTCTTCGGGGTGGAGACGATGGCCCGCGCGTACGAGGCGATCTACCGCAGGGTGATCGCCGGGCCGTCGAGGCGGGCAGGAGAGCGCGTCGCGGCGAGCGCGACGGCGAGCGCGACGGAGAGTGCGACGGCGAGCGCGGGGGAGGACAGGGACCTGGCCATGCCCGTCAACTGAGCGGCGCTCTATGTTGGATCACGGCGCGGCCGGCACCGGACCGGTCGCGTTGTGAATCTTGACGGAAGGACGTCCATGGGTGAGTTCGTGCGGGTGGAGAAGGCCGACGGGGTCGCGACGATCAGGCTCGACCGGCCGAAGATGAACGCGCTCAACCGGCAGGTCCAGTTGGAGATCGCCGAGTGCGCCCGGCAGGTGGACGCCGACGGGGACGTGAGCGCCGTGGTCGTCTACGGCGGACGGGTCTTCGCGGCCGGTGCCGACATCAAGGAGATGGCCGACATGTCGTACGCGGACATGGCGGTCCACTCGCGGACCCTGCAGGACTGCTTCACCGCCGTCGCGAGGGTCGGCAAGCCCGTCGTCGCGGCCGTGACCGGCTACGCGCTCGGCGGTGGCTGCGAGCTGGCCCTGTGCGCCGACATCAGGATCGCGGGGGAGTCGGCCAAACTGGGCCAGCCCGAGGTCCTGCTCGGCCTCATCCCCGGCGCGGGGGGCACCCAGCGGTTGCCCAGGCTCATCGGCCCGGCCAAGGCCAAGGACCTCATCTTCACCGGACGCCACGTGGCCGCCGACGAGGCGCTGGCCATCGGCCTGGTGGACCGGGTGGTCCCCGACGATGACGTGTACACCGAGGCCCTCGCGTACGCGGCCCAGTTCGCCGGAGGGCCGGCCCTGGCGCTGCGCGCCGCCAAGCAGGCGGTCGACCACGGCCTGGAGACCGATCTGGCCACCGGTCTGGAGATCGAACGCCTGCAGTTCTCCGGCATGTTCGCCACCGCCGACGCCGGGATCGGCATGCGCGCCTTCTCCGGGAGGTCGAAGGCCGAGTTCACCGGACGCTGAGGCATTCACCGGGCTTGCTGGGATCGGTCATGGGTGATTAAAAATTGCCGGTATCGTGCCGGATTATGGTGCGGTTGGTGAAGCGTGCGCTGGTGCCCGCCCCGCTGCGGCGGGCGGTCCTCGGCTGGTTCGACTCCCGGTACATCTCCAGGGCGGATTACCGGCAGGACGTCAAGGACGCGCTCTGGGAGGTCCAGACGCTGGCCAGGGAGGTCACCTCGCTGCGCGCGGAGGTCGTCGAGCTCCGTGCGCGGGTGGCCGGGGTCACCCTCGACCCCGTGCGGGCCGGGCGCTGGGACGACGCCCACCGGCTGGCCCAGGAGACCGCGGTCGCGCTGGACGGGGTCCTCCAGAACGAGGTGCTGCTCTGGCAGGCCGTGGACCGCGCCGCGGGAGAGAGCACGGGCCGGGCGGCACTCCCCGGGGTGTGCGGGAGCGTTCCGGACAGGGCAGCCGGGGGCACCGTGTGAGAGTGACCTGGAGTGCGGACGGCGGTACCTGGCATCTGGCGTTCCGGCTGGACCCCGAGGACGACGTCACCGGTCTCTGCGCCGACGGTCAGCCGTTGAAACTGGCCACGAACTCGTTCCGGGTCGAACTGCCGCGGGCCCCGCGCGACATCCACCCCGACCTGCTCGCCCTCGCCGCGTGGACCGTGGTCGCGCCGTGGACCCGGCGCCGCGTCACCTTCGACCGGCCGATCTCACCGGAGCTCGCGGGGGCGATCGGCGACGGCTGGGGGATCGAGGCCGGTCCCGAAGGCGGTCGGGCGCGGTCGGGTGACAGGCTGGCGATCTCCTACAGCGGCGGGGCGGACTCGGTCGCGGTGGCCGCGATGCTGCCCGACGCGCCCCTCGTGCACTTCCAGAGGGTCTCCCACCCGCGTGTGCCCAACCGGTGGACCCACTACCGTGCCGACGTGCTGGCCTCGCTGGCCGCCAAGACCGGGCGTGAGCTGACCGTCGTCCGCTCCGACCTGGAGTTCACGCTCGCCGAGCCGCGCCCCGGTTATCCCGAGCACCACGCGGTCGCCGCCGGCGCGCTGCTGCTGGCGGACGAGCTCGGCCTGGGGGGGCTGGCCTTCGGCTACGAGCTGGGCTCGCGCTGGCTGGGAGGCGACCGCTACCTGCTCCGCCACACACCCGACAACCCGATGTGGGCGCCGCACGGCGCCTGGGGCCGGGCGTTCGCCGCGGCCGGCCTGCACATCGTGCTCCCGGTGGGCGGGGTGAGCGAGGCCGTCACGATGCGGCTCGCCCTCGGCTCCGAGCTGCGCGGGCAGGTCCGCTGGTGCCTGCGCGGGGTGAGCGGCCCCTGCGGGACCTGCGGAAAGTGCCTGTACAAGGAGCTCATCCACGCCGCCGTCGAGCGCCGCCCGCTCCGCACCACGATCACCGCGGGCCGCCCGGTCGCCCGCAGATGGCAGCGGCCGCCACCGTACGGCGGCCAGGAGATGATCGAGTACGGCTGCGCCAGGGTGCCCGGCATCGAGGACACGGTCTTCGGCGCGGCGGCCGGATACCTGCGCGCGAGCGAGTCCTCCACCGCCTGGCTGGACCGCTGCTACCGGCCCGCGATCGCGGAGATTCCCGAACCGTGGCGTAAGCGGGTTCACGACTTCATGGATGGGGAGGTCGGTTTCATGAGCGAGGACGAGGCGCGGCGCGTCGAGACATGGGGGACGGCGTGAAGGTCTACCTCTCGGTCGACATGGAGGGTGTCACCGGTCTGACCGACCCCGAGGAGATGCGTGCCGGAGGGCGGGGCTACGAGCGCGGCTGTGAGCTGATGACCGGCGACGCCAACGCGGTCGTCGAGGGGGCGTTCGACGCGGGCGCCACCGCGGTGCGCGTCAACGACGCCCATGGCTCGACCAAGAACCTCAGGATCGACCTGCTCGACGAGCGGGCGACCCTGCTCAGGGGGCCCGGCAAGCCGATGCGGATGGGTCAGGGACTCGACGCGAGCTACCGGGCGGCCTGCTTCGTCGGCTACCACGCGCGGGCCGGCGTCCAGCACGGCGTCCTCAACCACACCTGGATGGGCAGGGAGATCCAGAACCTCTACCTCAACGACGAGATCTGCGGCGAGACCCGTCTCGTCGCCTCCTTCGCGGGGGCGCTCGGCGTGCCGGTGGCCCTGGTGACCGGGGACGAGGCGGTCTGCGAGGAGGCCAGGGAACTGCTCGGCGACGTGGAGACCGTCGCGGTCAAGAAGGGGATCGACAGGTTCGCCGCCGAGCTCCTGCCACCCGCCGTCGCCCACGCCCGCATCCGCGAGGCCGCCGCCCGCGCGCTCGACCGGGTGTCCGACTTCCGCCTCTGCGCCCCCGAGCCGCCGTTCACCCTCGGTGTCGAGTGGAACTCCACGGCCATCGCCGCCGGATGCGCGATCATCCCCGGTGTGAAGGCGGTGGGCCCCCGGCACACGGAGTTCACCACGGACGACTTCTCGCAGATCATGGCCCTGATGGGGATCTTCGCCATGATCGGCGGCCAGGTCGCCTGCGGCAGCGGCATCTACGGCTGATCCCCCCGATGTCTCCCGTGATGTCCCCTGTGATGTCTCCCCCGATGTCTCCCGGTCTCCCCCCGATGTCCCCTGCGATGTCTCCCGGTCTCCCCCCACGATGTCCCCTTCGAACCGACCTCCGACGGTGCCCGATGCCCTTGACGGCCTTCGATGATTGACGAGACGGGGCCTGCCGCCCAGGCCACCCCTGCCAGGGGCGGAGGACTGACGCGCAGGGCGCTGCTGGTCGGGGTGGGCGCGGCAGGGGGGGCCGGGGCCATGTTCGCGGCCATGGGCGCGCTCGGCCTCGCCCCGGAGTCCCAGGAGAGGGACTTCACACCCCCGCAGCCCTCCGACTTCTCCCTCAGCGGCCGCGCGGCGGCCAAGGTGGTCGTCCTCGGCGCCGGCATCGCCGGGCTGACCTGCGCCTACGAGCTGGGCAAGGCCGGATACGACTGCACGCTCCTGGAGGCGTCCGACCGGGTGGGCGGCCGGACCCTCACGCTGCGCGCGGGCGACCGGCTGGACGAGCTGGGCGGCGAGACGCAGACGGCCACGTTCGAGGAGGGCACCTACTTCAACGCGGGGGCCGGGCGGATCGCGCCGTGGATGGTCACCATGGACTACTGCCGTGAGCTGGGCGTTCCCATCGAGACGTTCGTCAACAACAACGCCTCGGCGTACGTCTACACGCGGGGCATGACCGCCCCGGTCCGGGCGCGCACGGCCCGCGCGGACCTGTACGGCTACGTCGCGGAACTGCTGGCCAAGGCGAGCAGCACCGGTGCGCTGAACCGCAGGCTCACCGCCGACGACCGCGAGCGGCTGGCGGAGTTCCTGCGGCGCTTCGGCGACCTCGGCCCCGGCCTCGCCTACCGGGGGTCCGGGCGGCGGGGTTTCGAGACCTATCCGGGAGTGGACGAGGGCGTTCCCCTGGGCGCGGCGCCCTCGCTGCGGGACGTGCTCGCCGCGGGCACCGGCAGGGCCGTCACCATGGACTTCGGCTACGACCAGGCGATGCCCATGTTCCAGCCGGTGGGCGGCATGGACGCGATCGCCGCCGCGCTCGCCGACGCGGTCGGCCGCGACCGGATCAGGACGGGCACCCGGGTCGCCGGGATCAGGAACCTGCCCGACGGGGTGGAGGTGACCCACCAGGGCGGTACGGTCCGCGCCGACTACTGCATCGCGTCCCTGCCGCCCCACCTGCTCGCGCGCCTGCCGCACAACCTCGGCACCCCGGTCACCGCCGCGCTCCGCACGCCGGTACCGGTCTCCGCGGGCAAGATCGGGCTGGAGTACGGCAGGCGCTGGTGGGAGATCGACGACCGCATCTACGGCGGCGTCACCGAGACCGACCTGGACATCACCCACATCTGGTACCCCTCCCACGGCTACCACTCCCGCAGCGGCCTGGTGGTCGGCTACTACAACACCGAGGAGAACGCCGACCGCTACGGCGAGCTCTCCCACCGCGACCGCCGAGGGCGCGCGCTCACCCAGGGCAAGAAGATCCACGGTGAGAAGTACCGTGCCGAGCTGCGCTCCAGCGTCTCGATCGCCTGGCGGCGCAGGCCGCACATCGAAGGCGGCTGGGTGAACTGGCCCTCCCACGAGGGGGCCTTCACCCTGCTGCGGCGCCCGGCGGGCCGGGTCTACTTCGCCGGCGACTGGCTCACCCACCTGATCGCCTGGCAGGCCGGTGCCATGGAGTCCGCGAGGAGGACGGTCACCGATCTCCACCGCCGGGTGCTGAGTGCGACCTCCTGACTTCTCCGTAGCGGCCGTAAGGTCTTCGGTGCGGGGAATCAGGAGAACTCTCAAGGAGATGGGGCAGCGATGGCGATCGGGACGTTGGACTGGGTGAGCGCGGCCGAGCGGTTGGAGCTGCTGGCCGAGCCGGTGGCACGGGCGGTAGGGGGGCTTGACGGGGTCGAGGTCGCCGAGATCGACCCGGAACTGGCCGACACGGCGGCCTTCTGCGAGCGCTACGGCGTGGACATGGGCGAGTCGGCCAACTGCGTGATCGTGGCGGCCAGGCGTGCGGGGGAGGTTCGCTACGCGGCGTGCATGGTGCTCGCCACCACGAGGGCCGACGTCAACGGCGTGATCCGGCGTCACATGGACGCGCGGAAGATCTCGTTCGCGCCGATGGACGACGCGGTCACGCTGACCGGCATGGAGTACGGCGGGATCACCCCGCTCGGACTACCCGAGGAGTGGCCCGTGCTCGTCGACGAGGCGGTGGCGGCCCATCCGGAGGTCGTGATCGGCAGCGGGGTCCGCCGCTCCAAGCTGGCGGTGCCGGGCTCCCTGCTGGCCGGGTTGAAAACGGCGCAGGTTCTCCGCCTGGCGAATTGAAGCGAAAATGAGATTGAGTGGGAACGGGATTCGGGAAACCGTCGGGGTTCTGTGAACGTTATTCAGTCGGAAAATGTGGCCCGATGGTTCATCTCATGGGCGGGGTCTAAGCCGATATGGTGCTTCATGCCATGAATCAGGACGACCGATTGGGTCCTTACCGGTTGCTGCGGCGGCTCGGCGAGGGCGGTATGGGTGTGGTTCACCTCGCAGTCGACCCGCAGGGTCGGCAGGTGGCGGTGAAGGTTCTCCGCGCCGAGGTGGCGGGCGACGACGTAGCCCGTCGCCGTCTTTCGCGTGAGGTCGAGACGATGCGGCGGGTGCGCAGCGAGCACATCGCCGAGGTCCTCGACGCCGATGTGACCGGCCACCGCCCGTACATCGTGACGAGGTACGTCGCCGGCCGGCCGCTGGACGAGGTGATCAAGCAGGACGGCCCCATGGAGCTGCCCGCGCTGCTGCGGGTCGCGCACGGCGTGGCGTCGGCGCTGGCCGCCGTGCACTCGGTCGGGGTGATCCACCGCGATCTCAAGCCCGGCAACGTCCTCATCCTGGACGGCGAGCCGGTCCTCATCGACTTCGGTATCGCCCAGGCCGTCGACGCGACCAGGCTCACCCAGACCGGCATGTTCATCGGCACCCCCGGTTACCTCGCCCCCGAGATCATCGAGGGACACGAGGCGGGCCCCGAGGTCGACGTGCACGCCTGGGCGGGCACCCTGGTCTTCGCCGCCACCGGCCAGCCGCCCTTCGGCAAGGGCACGCTGGAGATGATCTTCTACAACATCACCGCGGGCAAGGCGAACGTCGAGGCCGTCCCGCGGGAGCTTCAGCCGGTGCTGCGGGCCGCGCTCCAGCGCGACCCGGCCAGGCGACCTCCGGCCGCCGACCTGGCGGCGCAGGTAGGGCGCCTGCTGCCGGACACCGGCCGGCCCCGGGTGCCGGACGAGATCACCACGGTCGCGGAGTTCGACGACCCCGCTCCGGGTTTCCGCGGCGACCCCGGCGACGTGCCGACCCCGGTGGCGTCCCGCCCGGCGGCCCCGTCGGTCTCCTGGCCCCCCGCCCCCGTGGCACAGCCCCGCGAGTACGTCTCGCTGCTCGGCGAGGAGCAGCCCGACCCGTGGCCCACCCGCCGGGTGACCCCCGAGGAGCTGCGCCAGGCCACGGCGGCCCAGCAGCCCGCGCACGACCTGCCCACCGGCATGCTCGCTCCGGAGGACGTGCCCACCCGCGCCCCCGGTGCGGTCCCCGGCTCCCCGCCCGTCTCGGGTTCCGCGCCCGTTCCCACCGTCCGTGACCAGCCAGGGGCGCGGGTCAACGACCAGGGCTTCACCGCGCCCGCCTCCGACGGGGACATCCCCACCCAGCGGGTCCGCCCTCAGGATCTGCAGGAGTACATCCGTCAGTACACCAACCAGCCGGGCCAGCCTGGTCACCAAAACCAGCCTGGTCACCAAAACCAGCCGGGCCGGCCGGGCCAGCCTGGTCAGCAGAGCCAGCCGGGCCGGCCTGGTCACCAAAACCAGCCTGGTCACCAAAACCAGCCTGGTCACCAAAACCAGCCGGGCCGGCCTGGTCACCAAAATCAGCCGGGCCAGTACGGTCAGCAGAACCAGCCGGGCCGGCACGGTTACCAGGGGCAGCAGGGCCGGGCGCCGCAGGCGGGCACCCCGCAGCCCTACCCGCAGCGGCAGGACCCGTTCGACCAGCAGCAGACCCCGCACGTCCGCCCCCCCGCACCCCCGCCCTACCACCCCTACCCGCACCCTCAGCAGGCCCAGCAGTACCCCCAGCAGGCCCAGCAACCCCCCTCGCCGCTCCACCCCGGGCAGCGGCCGGGACACGCATTGCAGCGCTCCAAGGCGTACGGGGTGGTCAGCGTGCTGATGCTGGTCATCATGACGATCGCGGCGGTCATCGCTCCGCTGATCGTCGCCGCGGTGGCCATCCCGGTGGCGATCCTGCTGCGCGCCGCCGACATCGCACAGCCCGCCCTCAACGCCCGCAGGACCGCCGGTGAGGCGGCCACCGACGTCCTCCGGGTGCTCGGCCGGCCTGCCGCGCTCCTGAAGTCGATCGGCATCACCGTCGCCCTGGTGCCGTACGCGCTGATCCTCGGCCTGCCGGTGACGCTCCTGCTCGCCGTGCTGGTCGGGAGCATGCCCGTCACCAACACGCTGAGCTGGGGCGCGGCCGTCGCGCTCTGGACCGTCTGCGCCGGCCCCGGCGTGGAAGGCCCCAGCCGCCAGATGCGACGTACGCTGGCATCATTGCTGCCATCACGCGGTGCGGCCATGATCGCCGCCGCGGCGCTGGGCGCGGTGGCGGCGCTGATGGTCTTCCTGGCGATCGGCACCGTGGGAGACAGGGCACGGCCGGCGGTGTGGACGCCGGTCGACGTCGGAACGGTGGTGGACGAACTGAGAGACCTACGAGAGAAGGCGGCGTGATGACGGGGGACACGCGGGCGCACGAGAGGCTGGGCCCGTACCGGCTGCTCAGGAAGATCGGCGAGGGCGGCATGGGCGTCGTCCACCTCGGGGTCGACGAGGACGGACGCGAGGTGGCCGTCAAGGTCCTGCATCCGCATGTGGCGGCCGACCTCAAGGCCCGCGACCGGCTCACCCGCGAGGTGGAGACCATGCGGCGGGTGCGCAGCCCGCATGTCGCCGAGGTGCTCGACGCCGAGTTGACCGCCAAGCAGCCCTACATCGTGACCCGGTTCGCGCCCGGGCGCACGCTGGAGGAGACCGTCCTGCAGGACGGCCCGCTCCCCGCCGACCAGGTCATCCGGCTGGCTCAGGGCATGTGCGCGGCACTGGTGGCCATCCACGCCGCCGACGTCATCCACCGCGACTTCAAGCCGTCCAACGTGATGATCGTCAATGGTGACCCGCTGGTCATCGACTTCGGTATCGCGCACCTGGTCAACGCGACCAGGCTGACCCAGACCGGCATGTTCGTCGGCACCCCCGGCTACCTCGCCCCGGAGATCATCCGCGATTCCGAGATCACCCAGGCGGCCGATGTGCACGCGCTGGCCTCGACGGTCTTCTTCGGTGCGACCGGCAAGCCGCCGTTCGGCACGGGTAGCTTCGAGGTCGTCTGCTTCAACATCATGGAGGGCCGGGCAAACGTCGACAAGGCCCCCGCGTGGCTGCGAGGCTGGCTCAAGCGCGCGCTGGCCATCGACCCCGTCGCCCGGCCGTCCGCGACGGAGCTGCACCGGATGGCCCGCGCCCTCGACCCGACGGTGGCGACCTTCCACGAGACGCCGCCCACCTCCGTCCTCGACGGCGGTACGAAGATCCTCAACACCGACGGCACCCGTGTCCTGGACGGCCAGAGCCCGCCGCCCCCGCCCCCGCCGAGCGGCACCCGTGTCCTGCCGCAGGACGACGGCTACTCCGACCTGCTCCCGCCGGTCGAGTACGCCAAGCCGGAGCGGCGCGCCCGCTCTCCGAGGCAGGAGCCGGAGCGGCGCGAGCGCAGGCCGAGGCAGGAGCCGGGCCAGGCGTCCGGCGCGGCGGCTCCGCCGCCGTACGTCCCGGCCCCCCAGCCGCCGCCCTATGTCCCCGCGTCGCCTCCGGCGCAGGCCAGGGGCGCGGCGCCGCCGCCCTACCCCGACCAGCGGGTGGCCGGATACCCGGCGCCGCCGCCGAGTGGCCAGGCGCGGCCCTACCCGCCGCCGGTCCAGGCACGGCCGCACACCCCGCCGCAGGAGCGGTCCGCGCCCAGGACCCCGCCGCCGGTCCAGGCACGGCCGCACACCCCGCCTCAGGAACGGTCCGCGCCCAGGACCCCGCCTCAGGAGCGCTACCGCGCCGGCCACCCGCTGGCCGCGCTGCTGCTGCTGACGATCCTCGTGGCGGTGGCCTGCGTGCTGCCGGTGGTGGTGAGCGTGTTCGCGCTGGCCGCGGCGCTCTGCCTGCGGGTGGGGGAGTACCTCTTCGGGGACCTGGTCCAGCGCCGCTCCATCAGGGGCAGCAGCGCCACCGATCCCCTGCTCGCGGTGCTCGGCACCCCATGGGCGCTGATCAGGGCCACGTTCGCGACGCTGGTCACCTCGCTGCTCTCCGCCATGTTCGGCATGTGCGTGTGGGGGCTCCTGGTCTACGCCGGCGACATGAACAAGAACCACGCGGCCGCCTACGCGGCCGGTGCCTTCGCGGCAGGGCTGTTCATCCTTCCCGGCGGCGGCAAACCGCGCAAGGCCGTCGCCCGCGCACTGAGCGGGGTCATCCGGAGCCCCGGCGCGGGCATGGTGACCACGATCATCCTGGGCACGCTGGCGTTCTTCGCGGTGATGGCCGCGTTGAGCGTGACCCCCTCCTTCTCCCCGTGGCAGCAGCCGACCGATGTCGTCAACGATCTCACGGCGCAGTGGCGGCAGTCGGCGAACGAGGGCGCGATGGGCGCGCTCGACATCGTCGGCGGCCTCTTCAGCGACCTGATGACAAGTCTCGGCCTCGGGTTCCTGACGTTCTGGAAGTGACGATCTCGCCGACGGAGGCGGGCCTGTGGAGAACAATGGAGAGGACCCACCGGGAGGAGTCGCATGGTCGCGCCGGACGGTGAACGTCTTGGCCCCTACCGCCTGCTGTCGAGACTGGGGGCCGGAGGTTTCGGCGAGGTCCACCTGGCGCTGGATCCCCAGGGGCGCACGGTGGCGGTCAAGATCCTGCATCCCCACGTCGCGGCCGACGCGACGGCACTGACCAGGCTGGCCCGCGAGGTGGAGACCATGCGGCTGGTCCAGGGCGCGCACGTCGCCGAGGTCCTGGACGCCTCCCTTGAGGGAGACCGCCCCTACCTGGTGACCCGCTACGTGCAGGGACGCCCGCTCGGTGAGGTGGTCGCCGCCGAGGGGCCGGTCACAGGCGACGATCTCCTGCGGCTGGCGCGCGGCCTGGCCGAGGCCGTGGCGGCCGTGCACGCGGTGGGGGTGGTGCACCGCGATCTCAAGCCCGCGAACGTGATCCTGGCCGAGGGCGAGCCGGTCGTCATCGACTTCGGCATCGCCTACGCGCTCGACTCGCCCTCGGTCACCGCCTCGGGGGCGGTGCTCGGCACGCCCGGCTACCTGGCGCCCGAGGTGCTTGAGGGCACCGGGTCCGGTGCCGAGGCCGACGTCTTCGCCTTTGGGGCGACGCTGGCGTACGCGTCCACCGCGCGGCACCCCTACGGCACGGGCCCGGCGTCGGCGATCGGCTACCGCGTCGTTCATCACCCTCCCGACCTCGAAGGTGTCCCCGGCCACCTGGAGCCGCTGCTGCGGGAGTGCCTGCTGCGCGACCCCGCCGCCCGGCCGGACGCGGGTGCGCTGCTGGCACGGCTGGGTGCGGACCCCGTCGTGGGGCCGCCGCGGCCCCGTGCCGTGCTGGAGAGCGGGATGCACGGCCTCACCACCCGGGAGTGGCGGCCAGGCGATCGCCGCCCCCGCCCGCAGAAGGGCAGGCTCACGCCGGAGGAGGCCCACGAGCGTCGCAGGATCGTGCTGCACCGCCGCTGGGTCGTCGGCACCGGCCTGCTCGTCTCGCTGACGGCCGCGACCGCCAGGGAACCGCTGCCCGAGGTGGCGCTGCTGTTGCTGACCGGGTACGGCTCGGCGATGCTCGTCGACGCGGGCATCGCGCTGTTCGCCCGCCGGGACCGCGGGCGCACGATCCTCGATCTGTCCGCGGGCGCCGGGGCCGTCGCGCTGGGGCTGGCCCTCAGCACGTTCTTCAGCACGATCACCCTGGCGCTCGCGCTGGGCACCGTCGTCTTCGTCCTGGTCGCGATCCTGGTGGCCGGCTGAGCGGGCAGGGGGCCGGCCGGTCCCCGGGACGCGTTTTCGGTCAGCCGTCACCGGGATACCCCCCACACGCCAGGCCGCAGGGATCCTGACGGGCCTCGGGACGTGTTTCCGGAGCGCGGGACCCGCGCACAAGTACCGGAATATAGTTCGGTATGGTGGTGGGGGGATCCTCCGGGGAGACTCCGGACCGTCCGGTCGCGAGCCGTCCCGTCTGATGATTTGCCGCTAAGCTACTGATAAGTAACATAGTCTTGGGGTCGGGGTGGGCGTGTACCAACCCGGCTACCCGCTGCCACGTCGCTCTCGGGCACCTGGCAGTCTTGGCAAAGCGTGCACGTGCCACACATGTGCGCACCGAGTATCCGGCGCCAACCGCAGTGACGCGGTGGCGTAAGCGACCACGGGAGGTCGGCCACCAGCCATGAATATCGTCGTCTGCGTGAAGCAGGTCCCCGACACGGCGACCGAGCGCAAGCTGAAGTCCGATGACAAGACGCTCGATCGCGACGCCGCCGACGGCGTCATCAACGAGTTGTGCGAATACGCGGTCGAGGAGGCGCTGCGCCTGAAGGAGGCTCATGGCGGTGAGGTGACCGTTCTCACCATGGGTCCCGCCAAGGCGAGTGACACCATTCGCAAGGCCCTGGCCATGGGCGCGGACAAGGCTGTCCACCTGGTGGACGACGCACTGCACGGCTCGGACGCGCTGGGCACCTCCCACGCCCTGGCACAGACCCTCAAGAAGATCGGTTTCGATCTGGTCGTGCTCGGTTCGGAGTCGACGGACGCCCGCACCGGCGTCCTCGCCGCCATGCTGGCCGAGCGCCTCGGCGTGCCGCAGCTCACCTTCGCCAACCAGGTCCAGATCGACAAGGGCGCCATCTCCATTCAGCGCGTCACCGACTACGGGTACGACAGGGTCGAGGCCTCGCTGCCCGCCGTCGTCTCCGTGGTCGAGAAGATCAACGAGCCGCGTTACCCGTCTTTCAAGGGCATCATGGCCGCCAAGAAGAAGCCGGTCGAGAAGCTCGGCGTCGCCGACGCCGAGATCGACGCCTCCCAGGTGGGCCTGGCCAACTCCTGGAGCGAGGTCGTCGACTTCGCGGCCGCCCCGCCGCGCGCGGCGGGCACGGTGGTCAAGGACGAGGGTGACGGTGGCGTGAAGGCCGCCGACTTCCTCGCGTCGAAGAAGTTCGTCTGAGAGCGGGGGTAGCTGGAAATGTCTGAGATTCTCGTTCTGGTCGAGCACGTCGAGGGCCAGGTCAAAAAGGTCACCCTTGAGCTGCTGACGCTCGCCAGGAAGCTGGGCGCCCCCGCGGCCGTCTGGACGGGCGCGGGATACTCTCCCGAGGCGGCGGCCAAGCTGGCCGAGTACGGCGCGGAGAAGATCTACGTGGCCGACTCCGCCGAGGTCAGCGACTACGTCGTCGCCCCCAAGGCGGAGCTGCTGGCCCACCTCGTGGCCGAGCGGTCCCCGGCCGCGGTGCTCGTCGCCGCGACGGCCGAGGCCAAGGAGATCGCCGGTCGCCTCGCGATCAAGATCGACTCCGGTGTGCTGACCGACGTCGTGGGCATCGAGGACGGCCTGGTCGCCGACCAGTCCATCTTCGGCGGCGGCGTCAACGTCCGGTCGCGCGTGACCAAGGGCACCCCGATCGTCGCGGTACGCCCCAACTCGACGCCGGTCGAGGCCGCCGCGGGCGCGGGAGCCGAGGAGCGGGTCTCCTTCACCGTGTCCGACGCCGCCAAGGGCGCCAGGATCGTGGAGCGGGTCAAGCAGGAGAAGGGCGCGCGCCCGGAGCTCACCGAGGCCGCGATCGTGGTCTCCGGTGGCCGGGGCGTCGGCTCGGCCGACAAGTTCTCGATCATCGAGGAGCTGGCCGACTCGCTTGGCGCGGCCGTCGGCGCGTCCCGCGCCGCCACCGACGCCGGCTGGTACCCGCACCAGTTCCAGGTCGGCCAGACCGGCAAGACCGTCTCGCCGCAGCTCTACATCGCGGCGGGCATCTCCGGTGCCATCCAGCACCGGGCCGGCATGCAGACCGCCAAGACGATCGTCGCGATCAACAAGGACCCCGAGGCGCCGATCTTCGAGCTCGCCGACTTCGGCGTCGTGGGCGACCTGCACGAGGTGGTCCCGCAGCTGACCCAGGAGGTCACCAAGCGGAAATGACCCGGCAGGGTCACGGCGTACGCGCGGGGTGATGCGAACGCGAGACGGCACCGCACGACATGTGCGGTGCCGTCTCGCGTTCCGGGGTCAGGCCGCGATCGAGAGCTCTCGCCTGGCGGTCTCCGCGGGGCCGGCCGCCGCGCGGTGGCGGGGCAGGAACAGCGCGACCGCGGCGATCAGGACGCCGAGCACCACGGCGATGCCGAGGCTCGTCCTGAGCGTGGCCAGATCGGAGAGGAAACCGATGATCACCGGGCCCAGCAGCAGTCCCGCGTAGCCCATCGCACCGGTCTGGGCGATGGCGGGCCCGGGGCTGCCGGTCGCCTCGCCCGCCAGGGACATGGCCATCGGCGAGACCGTCGCCACGGCGACGCCCACGAACAGCATGGCCGAGAGGGCGACCGACGCAGTGGGGGCCGTGACGACCACGCCGAAGGTCGCGGCGGTGGCCAGGCCCGAGGTGACCATCATGCCGCGAGCGCCGAAGCGGGCCCGGACACGGTCACCGGCCAGGCGCCCGGCCAGCATGCCCGCCTCGAAGATCGGGTAACCCAGGGCGGCCACCGCCTCCGGGGCGCCCAGAGCGTCCCGCAGGTACAGGCCGTTCCAGTCGGCGACCGTGCCCTCCACCATGAACGCGCAGAAGGCGATCACGCCGAGCAGGTAGACCACCGGGGGCATCCGGAGGCGGGGAGTCGCGGGGGTGCCCTTCCCGTGCTCGGCGACGGCAGCCGGGTCGGGCAGGTAGGTGCGGCTGACAAGGACCGTGGCGGGAAGCGCGAGCAGGGCGACCAGCGCCAGGTGGGCGGTGATCGAGAGTCCCGCCGCGATCGCCGCGGTGCCCAGCAGGCCCGCGCCGATCGCTCCGGCGCACCAGCCGGCGTGCATGCCGTTCATCAGCGGGCGGTCGTAGGCGCGCTCGACCGCCGATCCCTGCGCGTTCATCGCGATGTCCACCGCGCCGAACGCCATGCCGAACAGGCCGCTCGCGGCCACGGCCAGGGGGAACGACGGCGCCACCGCCAGCAGGGCCAGGGTGATCGCGGTGAGGGGGGCTGCGACCCGGAGGATGCTCCGGCTGCCGAAGCGCGCCATCACGGCGCGCATCGACTGCATGGTGATGAGCGCTCCCAGCCCCCACGCCAGGAGGGTGACGCCGACCGACGCCTCGGACAGGCCGAGCTTGTCGGAGAGCGCCGGAATGCGCACGGTCATCGATCCACACATCAGACCGGCCAGCACGAATGTGAGAACCGCCCCGATTCGAGCCGTTCTCAGGTCGCGGGTCATGCTCAATCCCTTCAATAAATGTTTTGACAAACCGGTGAACGGGCACACCGAAAGCGGTCGCTTTCGCGCATGCGGAAGCGACCACCAATCTGTGTGACGGGTTGTCCCTGGCCGGGCACGCGATCAGGCGCGCGGGCGAGTGAGGGGTGCCAGGGGCAGAGGGGTGAAAGTCAGCAGAGGTGTAAAAGTCAGAGGTGTCAGGGTCAGGCGGGCAGCAGGGCCAGCAGACGCCGTTTCAGCTTCTCGTAGTGCTCGTCGTCATAGAGATCGGGGTCGTGGCTCGCCACATCCCACAGTCCCTCACAGGCGAGGCGCACGATCTGCGCCGCCTCCGGGTCGGGCTCGCTGTCGAGCCCCTCGCGATGCCAGCGGGCCATCGCCACCCGCAGCGGTGCCAGAAGATAGAGGTTGCCGGAGGCTCCGGTCACCACGGCCCAGCGCCGCAGCCTGCCGCTCCGCACGGCGGCGAACGTGGCTGCCAGGTAGTTCTTGGTGTAGGTGTCGTGGCCCTGGGCGGCGACGAGCTCGTCGAACTCCTCGATCAGCCGCTCGACCATGCCCTTGATCAGGGCTTCCTTCGTGCTGAAATGGTAAAGCAGACCGCCCTTGCTGCATCCGGCGCGCTCGGCGACGGTCGCCAGGGTGAGCGCCTGGGAGCCCTGGTCGGAGAGCAGATCCTCTGCCGCGTCCAACAGCTCGCCCCGTCTCATGGCCGCTACTGTACCGTCTGGACGGTTTAGTGGTCAACTCCGGGGATGATGCTCTTCGCGGGCACGGATACGCTTGGCAGGTTGACAGCGAGTTTGGGGGAGGGGATGCGGCCGTGAAGTCCGCCTATCTCGATCATGCGGCGACCACGCCGATGCTTCCCGAGGCGATCGAGGCGATGACAGTCCAACTGGGCCAGGTCGGCAACGCGTCCTCGCTGCACGCCGCCGGCCGCCGCACCCGCCAGGTCGTGGAGGAGTCGCGGGAGACCATCGCCGCCGCGCTCGGCGCTCGCCCCAGCGAGGTCGTCTTCACCGCGGGCGGCACCGAGGCCGACAATCTGGCCATCAAGGGCCTGTACTGGGCCCGTCGTGTCGGGGGCGCGGACAGGATCCTGATCAGCGCCGTCGAGCACCACGCCGCCCTGGACCCCGCGCACTGGCTGAGCGATCACCAGGGCGCGACCGTCGAACTGCTCGACGTCGACGAGTTCGGCCGGGTGCACCCGCAGACCCTGCGCGAGGCCATCGAGCGCGACCCGGACAGCGTCGCCCTGGTCAGCGTCATGTGGGCCAACAACGAGGTCGGCACCGTCCAGCCCGTCCACGCGCTCGCCGAGGTGGCCCGTGAGCACGGCGTTCCCTTCCACACCGACGCGGTCCAGGCCGTCGGTCAGCTCCCCGTGCTCTTCGCCGACTCGGGGATCGACGGGCTGACGCTCTCCGGTCACAAGGTCGGCGGCCCGATGGGCGTCGGCGCGCTGCTGCTCGCCCGGGGCGTCGACCCGGTGCCGGTGCTGCACGGGGGGGGCCAGGAGCGTGACGTCCGCTCCGGCACGCTCGACGCCCCCGCCATCGCCGGTTTCGCCATGGCCGTGCGGGCCGCGGTGGCCCGGCAGGCCGAGACCTCGGCCCGGCTGGTCGCGCTCCGCGACGACCTGATCCGCCGGGTCCGCGAGGCGGTGCCCGACGTGATCCTCAACGGCGACCCGGTGAACCGCCTCCCGGGCAATGCCCACTTCTCCTTCCCCGGCTGCGAGGGCGACGCGCTGCTCATGCTCCTGGACGCCAAGGGCGTGGAGTGCTCGACGGGCTCGGCCTGCTCGGCAGGGGTCGCCCAGCCCTCCCACGTCCTGCTCGCGATGGGCGCCGACGGGTTCCGGGCGCGCGGATCGCTGCGCTTCTCCCTCGGCCACACCTCGACCGAGGCCGACGTGGACCGGCTGGCCGAGATCATCGGTCTTGCCGTCGAACGCGCCCGCCGCGCGGGCCTGAGTTGATCGCGTGAGGCGTTCTTCGCGCGGGCCTGAGTTGATCGCGTGAGGTGCCCTTCGCGCCGCCCTGAGTTCGCGCCGCCCCAGGTTCGCGCCGGGGATTCCTAGGTGAGGAAGGGTGAGGTGGCGATCCGGCCGGGGTCGCCGGCCGAGGTGACCACGAGGGCCCGGTCGGCGTCGAGGCCGGGGGCGATCTCCCACACCGGTGACGGGTGGACGGCCGGCACGGCCGGCCCGATCCACTCGGCCAGCCGCCCGGCCTCGCCGGCGGCGACCATCGCGTCCAGTTCCGGTCTCGCCTCCGCCCACCACGCCCGGAACTCGCCGATACCGTCAGCAGGGTCGGCGGCGGGCTCGTTCTTCCGCCGGAACAGTCGCATGACCCCGGATTCTCCCAGCCCGACGGGGCGCCCGCCAACGCGGGTACGCTCAAGGGGTTATGAGTCTTCGTGTGCTTGCCGCCATGTCCGGCGGCGTCGACTCCGCCGTGGCGGCCGCACGCATCGCCGAGGCGGGCCATGACGTCACCGGTGTCCACCTCGCCCTTTCCGCCAACCCTCAGTCCTATCGGACCGGCGCCCGCGGGTGCTGCACGGTCGAGGACTCGCGAGACGCCCGCAGGGCCGCCGACGTGATCGGCATCCCCTTCTACGTCTGGGACATGGCCGAGCGGTTCCATCGCGACGTGGTCGAGGACTTCGTCAGCGAGTACGCCGCCGGCCGCACGCCCAACCCGTGCCTGCGCTGCAACGAGAAGATCAAGTTCGAGGCGGTGCTGGACCGTGCCCTCGCGCTGGGCTTCGACGCGGTGGCCACCGGGCACCACGCGCGCGTCACCGACGGAGTGCTGAGCCGCAGCCCCGATGCGGGCAAGGACCAGTCGTACGTGCTGGGTGTGCTCACCAGGGAGCAGCTCGGTCACGCGATCTTCCCACTGGGCGACTCCACCAAGGCCCAGGTCCGCGAGGAGGCCGCGCGGCGCGGGCTCATGGTGGCCGACAAACCCGACAGCCACGACATCTGCTTCATCGCCGACGGCGACACCCGAGGCTTCCTGGCCGACCGTCTCGGCGCGGCACCGGGTCCGATCGTCGACGAGTCCGGTGAGGTCGTGGGCGGCCACGAGGGTGCCTACGGCTTCACGGTCGGCCAGCGCAAGGGCCTGCGCATCGATCGCCCGGCCCCCGACGGCCGCCCGCGTTACGTGCTGTCCATCGAGCCGGTCTCCAACACGGTCACGGTCGGCCCGCGTTCGTCCCTGGCGGTCACGGGCATCGTCGCGGAGCGCCCGGTCTGGAACGGCCCGACCGGCGAGCCGCGCGAGCCGCTGGCCTGCACGGTCCAGCTCCGCGCGCACGGCGAGATGTACGGCTGCCGTGCCCGGCTCTCCGGCGGGGAGGTCCACATCACGCTGGACACCGCGGCCACCGGGGTCGCGGCGGGCCAGGCCGCGGTGCTCTACCTCGGCGACACCGTGATCGGCTCGGCCACCATCACCTCGGCCTCGTAGTGCGCGTCCCACCGCCGCGCGAACACGTCCTCGACGGTCGTGTCCCCGTACGGGCCGCGTTTGGCGAGCACGGCCGCGTTTGGCGAGCACGGCCGAGCCGGCGTCGCGCGTCCCCGCACCGGGTGTGTCCCACCAGGGCGTGAGGCCGACTCCCGGCTCGGGCGGGCCGGTCAGGGCAGGGTGACCGACTCGCCGGGCTTGAGACGGCGCATCTCGGCCTGCTGCTTACCCGACTCCATCTCCAGCCACCTGTCGATCAGGCCGAGCCCGATGTCGTTGAGCAGGCCGTCGTGGGTGGAGAAGGCCCTGGCCGGGCGGACCTGGCGCAGGTACTCGACCATCTCCGACGCCTTCATCCACGGCGCGTTGGTCGGCACCAGGAGCGTGGGCACCTCGACGCCCGGCGGGGTGAACGCGTCCCCCGGGTAGAAGACCTCCTCGTCCACCAGGAAACCGACATTGCGCACGATCGGCTGGTCCGGGTGGTTGGGGGCGTGCCACTCGCCGACGACTCGCACCCCGAAGCCGGCCGTGTCGAACGCGTCGCCGTGCCGTACCACCTGGATCTTCGCGGGGACATCGGTCAGCGTGGCGGCCACGCCCTCGTTGGTCCAGATCTCCAAGGACGGGTCGGCCTCGGCCGCCCGGCGCAGCCGGTCCGCCTCCACGTGGTCGAAGTGCTCGTGGGTGATGAGCACGGTCTGTGCCCCGTCGAGTGCGGACTCCTCACTGAAGGAGCCCGGATCGATCACGAGAGTGGAGCCGTCCTTCTCCAGGCGGACACACGCGTGTCCGAATTTCGTGAGTCTCATCCCTTCACCCTACGGGCGCGTCGGACCATGATCCGCGAGGGGGCGGTGCCGTCACGCGCTCCCGCCCTTGATCGCGTGCCGGCACGGCGCGGCGGGATTCCCCGGGCGGTAGGCGTGACCCG
Organism: Streptosporangium sp. NBC_01810; assembly: GCF_035917355.1. Taxonomy (NCBI): domain Bacteria; kingdom Bacillati; phylum Actinomycetota; class Actinomycetes; order Streptosporangiales; family Streptosporangiaceae; genus Streptosporangium; species Streptosporangium sp. NBC_01810. Next base: position 209,873 of record NZ_CP109070.1, read on the forward strand.
GCGGTCATAAGCTGGCGTGGGCGGGCGGGTCCCGCCTGCCTCCCAACGCGAAACCAGGAGCAGTCTTGAGCCAGTACCCATGGGGCGAGGCGACCGCGACCGGCATCGGGTCGCATCCGGGGGAGGAGCACGCCGAGGCGGTCAGGGTCGTCCTCGGCGAGTCGCCCGCGCTGCCGTACCTGCCGGAGCTGCCCGCCCGGGGCGTCGGCGCCGACATGATCGGGCGCACCGCGTCGCTCCTGCTGGAGATGCCGGTGGAGGTACAGCCGTCGGGCTGGCGGTTCGCCGACCGGCCGGGCCGCGACTTCAAGCGCGCCCGCGACCATCTCGTCCGTGACCTCGACACGCTGGAGGAGGCGGCACAGGGGTACGAGGGGCCCTTCAAGATCCAGGTATGCGGGCCGTGGACGCTGGCCGGAGCGGTCGAGCTCAGGTACGGCGACAAGGTGCTCGCCGACCCGGGGGCGGTGCGCGACCTGGTCGCGTCCCTGACGGAGGGGATCGCCGCGCACGTCGCCGACGTGCGCCGCAGGGTGCCGGGAGCCTCGCAGATCGTGGTCCAGATCGACGAGCCGGGGTTGCCGGGCGTCCTCACGGGCACGGTGCCGACCGCCTCGGGCTTCGGGCGGCTGGCCGCGGTCGACCGGCAGATCGCCGCGGACCGGCTCGGGGCGGTGTTTCCCGCGGGGACGTTCACCGTCGTGCACTGCTGTGCCCCGGCCGTGCCCTTCCGAGTCCTGCGCGCGGCGGGCGCGGCGGGCGTCTCGCTCGACGCCCACCTGTTGAACAGGCGCGACGAGGACGCGATCGGCGAGACCGTCGAGGCGGGGACGGCTCTCTTCCTCGGTGTCGTGCCGGGCGTGGACGCGAGGCTCCCCGACGTCGGAGTGGTCGCCGGACCGGCCGTCGAGCTCTGGCGCCGCCTCGGCTTCCCCGCCGCGACCCTGGCCTCGCAGGTGGTGCTCACCCCCGCCTGCGGCCTGGCCGGGGCCTCACCCGCCTACGCCAGGGCGGCCCTGGCCACCTGCCGTAAGGCCGCCCGGGTGCTGCAGGACGACCCCGGCGAGTGATCCCGGCCTCTGGGGGCTTCAACTCGGGGTAAGGAAGGACGCAGATTGTCGGTGCTTGAAGATACGTTTGGCTTGGCCGACGACGAGGGGGGAAGCGGGCGATGGGCGCTGAGGTCGAGGGCGTGCCGGTGCGGGCGTTGGAGCGGCACGCGGAGCTGACCGAGCTGGTCGAGGAGGCCAACTGGCGTTACCACGTGCTCGACTCGCCCACCGTGAGCGACGCCCAGTACGACGGGTGGATGCGCGAGCTGCGCGAGCTGGAGGAGGAGAGTCCGACCCTTCGCACGCCCGACTCTCCCACCCAGAAGATCGGCGCGCCGATCTCCAGCGATTTCAATCCCGTCAGGCACCTGCAGCGGATGGAGAGCCTCGACAACGCTTTCAACGCCGACGACCTCGCCTCCTGGCGGGCGAGGGCCGAGCGGCTGGCCGAGCGTGACCCCGCGCCCTACCTGTGCGAGCTGAAGATCGACGGTCTGGCGATCGCACTGGTCTACCAGAAGGGCCGCCTGACCAGGGGGGCCACCAGGGGCGACGGCCGCGTCGGTGACGACGTGACGGCCAACGTCCGCACGATCGTCAACGTGCCGCACCGCCTGACCGGCGACGACGTGCCCGATGTGGTGGAGGTCAGGGGCGAGGTCTACATCCCGGTCGAGGAGTTCAGGAAGCTCAACGAGCAGCTGGTCGAGGCGGGCAAGGCGCCGTTCGCCAACCCGCGCAACTCCGCGGCGGGCTCCCTGCGGCAGAAGGACCCGCGCATCACCGCGCAGCGGCCGTTGCACATGATCGTCCACGGGATCGGCAGGTGGGAGGGGGCCGCCGCGCCCCGCACCCAGTCGGAGATCTACGAACGGCTCGGCGCGTTCGGCCTGCCGGTCAGCGACCTCTACCGGGTCGTCGACGACCTCGAAGGCATCAACGCCTTCATCGACTTCTACAGCGAGCACCGCCACGACCCCGCCTACGAGATCGACGGCGTCGTGGTCAAGGTCGACCGCATCGAGCTCCAGCACAACCTGGGCTCCACCAGCCGGGCCCCCCGCTGGGCGATCGCCTACAAGTATCCGCCCGAGGAGGTCAACACCAGGCTCCTCGACATCCAGGTCGCGGTGGGCCGCACCGGCAGGGTCACGCCGTACGGGGTCATGGAGCCGATCGTGGTGGCGGGCTCCACCGTCGAGCGGGCCACGCTGCACAACGCCTCCGAGGTCGCGCGCAAGGGCGTGCTGATCGGCGACACCGTGGTGCTGCGCAAGGCGGGCGACGTCATCCCCGAGATCGTCGGCCCGGTCGCCGACCTGCGCGACGGCACCGAGCGGGCGTTCGTGATGCCGGAGCGCTGCCCGGAGTGCGACACCGAGCTGGCGTACGAGAACGAGGGCGACGCCGACCTGCGCTGCCCCAACACCAGGGCGTGTCCCGCCCAGCTCCGCGAGCGCGTCTTCTTCGCGGCCGGACGCAGGGCCTTCGACGTCGAGGGGCTGGGCTACGTGGCGGCCACCGCGCTGACCCAGCCGCTGCCGCCGCAGGAGCCGCCGGTCCGCACCGAGGCCGACCTGTTCGACCTGACGATCGAGCAGCTGCTGCCGATCAGGTCGGTGGTTCGCGACCCCGACACCGGACTGCCCAGGACCGATCCGGAGAGCGGCGAGCAGAAGGTCGTCACCTTCTTCGCCAACCAGAGCGGCGAGCCGAGCAAGAACGCCGAGAAGATGCTGGAGCAGCTGGAGAAGGCCAAGAGCCAGCCGGTCTGGCGGGTGCTCGTCGCGCTCTCCATCCGGCATGTCGGCCCCCCGACGGCCCAGGCGATCGCCGCGGAGTTCGGTTCCATCCACGCGATCGCGAAAGCCTCCCAGGAGGAGCTCGCCGCGGTCGAGGGCGTCGGCCCGCGCGTGGCCGCGGCGATCCGCGACTGGTTCGAGGTCGACTGGCACCGGGAGATCGTCAAGCGCTGGGCGGACGCGGGGGTCCGGATGGTCGACGACCCGCCGGCCGAGCAGCTCCCGCAGACCCTGGCCGGGCTGACCTTCGTGGTGACCGGCACGCTCGCCGATCTCACCCGCGACGAGGCCGGTGAGGCCCTGGCCGGCCGGGGTGGCAAGGTCTCGGCGTCGGTGTCGAAGAAGACCTCCTTCGTGGTGGTGGGGGAGAACGCGGGTTCCAAGTTCGACAAGGCGGTGAAGCTCGGCGTGCCGATCCTCGACGAGGCCGGTCTGCGGGTCCTGCTGACCGAGGGGCCCGAGGCGGCGGCGGAGGTGACGGTGCGGCCCGAGGAGTGACGGGACCGACCCGCCGCCGTGCGCCGGAACACGTGAATTTTCAGTGACGGACCGTGCGCAACCGGTTTCGCGAAGTGGCCCGTAGGCCGTACTCTCCCATAGTGAACTAATGGGGGTTTTGTTACTCATGGCCGACCCAATCGACACTCGCGATACCGGACCGCGTCCGGGGTCGCCCCTCTGGGCCTATCTCGCCACCGTCATCGCGGTCGGATTCATCGCCTTGGTCGTGCCCCAGCTGAGTGTGGACATGACCGAGGTCACGGAACTCGCCCGCAGCCCGCTGTTCTGGATGTTCGCGGTCCTTGTCGTGCTGGGCGAGTTGCGGCCGGTGGTCCTGTCGTCGTCGTCGACCGTGGGCGGCACCTACCCGTCGACCATGTTCACCTTCGCCGCGCTGCTCCACTACGGCCTGCCGATCGCGGTGCTGCTGCAGGCGGTCGCCATGGTCGTCAACGGGGCGGTCACCCGCAAGGCGTGCCATCGGGTCATGTTCAACATCGCCCAGGTGACGCTGGCCTGCACCGCCGCCTGGGTGGTGCTCGGGCTTTTCGGCGACCGGCCCGTCACGGTGGGCGCCGGGGTGCCCGACGGCGCCGACCTGCTGGCGATCGGGCTGGCCGGGCTGGCCTACTTCGTGGTCCGGGCCACGCTGGTCTCCGGCGCGGTGGCGCTGCACGAGCGCAGGTCGATCCACAGGGTGATCAGGACCACGATCGGCCACCAGAGCCTCGTCTACGCCGGGCTGCTCGGCCTGGCCCCGCTCGTCGTGGTGGTGATGAACCACTCGCCGGCCCTGGTGCCGCTCTTCCTGGCGCCCATGTTGGCCGTCTACTTCACGGCCAACATGTCGGTCCGCCGCGACCACCAGGCGATGCACGACGGCCTGACCGGGCTGCCCAACCGCAAGATGCTCGTGCTCAGCACGGAGGAGGCGCTCGCCGAGGCGCGGGAGGGCGAGCGGGTCGGCCTGTTCCTGCTCGACCTCGACCGGTTCAAGGAGATCAACGACACCCTCGGGCACCCGGTCGGCGACCGGCTCCTGCAGATGGTCGCGCACCGGCTCACCCACAGCGTCCGTCCCGGCGACGTGGTGGCCCGGCTCGGCGGCGACGAGTTCGCCGTCCTGCTGCCCTCGATCAGGGACGCGGCGGCGGCCAGAGAGGTGGCGGCGCGCCTGCGGGTGGCGATCACCGAGCCGGTACGGCTGGAGGGCATGAGCTTCGACCTGGACGCCTCGTTCGGCATCGCCCTCTACCCCGACCACGCGCCGGACTTCGAGATGCTCCTGCAACGCTCCGATGTGGCGATGTACCTGGCGAAGGAGAGCAGGACCGGGGTCGAGATCTACGCCGCCGACAAGGACCGCAACAGTCCCGAGCGGCTCACCCTTCTCGGTGACCTGCGCAGGGCCATCGACCGCTCCGAACTGCGACTGCACTACCAGCCCAAGCTCGACCTGTCGGGAGGGCAGGTGCGGGGCGTGGAGGCGCTGCTGCGATGGCGCCATCCGGAGCGAGGGATGATCTCCCCGGGGGAGTTCGTGCCGATGGCCGAGCAGTCGTATCTGATGCGTCACCTCACCGGATACGTCATCGACGCGGCCCTGGAGCAGGCCGCCCACTGGTGGCACACCGGCCTGCACGAGCAGATCTCCGTCAACGTCTCGGCCAGGGACCTGCTCGACTCGGCGCTCTCCGACCAGCTGGGAGCGGGTCTGGCGCGGTACCGGCTGCCGCCCAAGGCGATCCAGCTGGAGGTCACCGAGCGTATCCTGATGACCGACCAGGCGTACACCGCCGACGCGGTCGGTGCCCTGACCTCGCTGGGCGTGCCGCTCGCGCTCGACGACTTCGGCACCGGTTACTCCTCGCTGGTCCGCCTGCAGCGTCTGCCGGTGGCCGAGGTCAAGATCGACTCCTCGTTCGTCCGGCGCATCGGCGAGTCCAAGGACGACGAGCGGATCGTCCGCTCGATCGTCGACCTGGTCCGCTCCCTCGGCCTGCGCTCGGTCGCCGAAGGCGTCGAGTCGGCCGAGGTGGCCGGGCGCCTGGCGGACATGGGGTGTGATCTGGGCCAGGGCTGGCTGTTCGCCGAGCCCATGTCGGCAGCCGACACGACAGTATGGTTGCGCAAGCATCGAGAGCTCGCCACGCACGACTTCGGCTTCCTGCGCCCCACCGAGATCCTCGACCCCCAGCGGGCCTAGCGCTCCGCGAGCTCCCCGTCCAGGCCCTGGTCGCGGCGGCATTACAGGCGCGTATCGGGCGGTCCGGGAGCCGATTTCTCCGGCCTGGCGGGCCGGGGGCGGTCTGACCGCTTCGAGTAAGAGATCTTCGGTTGGTTGCGACGGTGTTAATGAGTCAGGACCCTCAGGCCACGAGCCATAGGATGACAGTGTCCAATTGCCATTCCACGAAACGGGTTCAACGACTCATGTCCGCCATAACCCGCGACGAGGTCGCTCACCTCGCCCGGCTGTCCCGGCTGGCGCTGGCCGACGAGGAGCTCGACCACTTCGCCGCCCAGCTCGATGTGATCATCGGTGCGGTCGCCCGCGTCGCCGAGGTGGCGGCCGACGACATCCCGCCGTCCTCGCACGCGCTGCCGCTCACCAACGTCTACCGCCCCGACGAGGTGCGGCCAGGACTGACGCCGGAACAGGCGCTGTCAGGCGCCCCGGCAGTAGAGGACGGCCGCTTCCGCGTGCCGCGCATCCTCGGGGAGGAAGCATGAGCCTCATCCGCAAGTCCGCCGCAGACCTGGGCGCGCTGATCGCGAGCGGTGAGGTCTCCGCCGTCGAGGTCGCTCAGGCCCACCTCGACCGGATGGCCGCCGTCGAGCCGAAGATCAACGCCTTCCTGCACATCAACGCCGAGACGACCCTGGAGCAGGCGCGAGCCGTCGACGCCCGCCGGGCGGCCGGCGAGGAGCTCGGCCCGCTGGCCGGCGTGCCGATCGCGCACAAGGACGTCTTCAGCACCGCCGACATGCCGACCACGGCCGGGTCGAAGATCCTCCAGGGCTGGAACCCGCCGTACGACGCGACCGTGACCCGCCGCCTGCGCGAGGCCGGGCTGGTGATCCTCGGCAAGACCAACCTGGACGAGTTCGCGATGGGCTCCTCCACCGAGAACTCCGCCTACGGTCCCACCCACAACCCGTGGGACCTGTCCCGCATCCCCGGCGGCTCCTCCGGCGGCTCGTCCGCCGCGGTCGCCGCCTACGAGGCCCCGCTGTCCACCGGCACCGACACCGGCGGCTCGATCCGCCAGCCCGCCGCGGTCACCGGCATCGTGGGCATGAAGCCGACCTACGGCGGCTCGTCCCGCTACGGCCTGATCGCTTTCGCCAGCTCGCTCGACACGCCGGGCCCCTTCGCCCGCAACGTGCTGGACGCGGCGCTGCTGCACGAGGCGTTCTCCGGCCACGACGCGATGGACTCGACCTCCGTCGACGCCCCGGTGCCCTCGGTCGTGGAGGCGGCGCGCAACGGCGACGTGGCGGGGCTGCGCATCGGCGTGGTCAAGGAGTTCGGCGGCGACGGCTACCAGGCGGGCGTGCTCGCGCGTTTCCACGAGACCGTGGAGCTGCTGGAATCGCTGGGCGCGAAGGTCTTCGAGGTTTCCTGCCCCTCGTTCACCACCGCCCTCCCGGCGTACTACCTCATCGCCCCCTCGGAGTGCTCCTCCAACCTGGCCCGCTTCGACGCCATGAGGTACGGCCTGCGCGTCGGCGACGACGGCACGCGCAGCGCCGAGGAGGTCATGGCCCTGACCAGGGCACAGGGCTTCGGCCCCGAGGTCAAGCGCCGCATCATCCTGGGCACGTACGCGCTGTCCAGCGGTTACTACGACGCCTACTACGGCCAGGCGCAGAAGGTCCGCACGCTCATCGCGCGCGACTTCGAGGCGGCCTTCCAGCAGGTGGACGTGCTCATCTCGCCGACGACGCCCACCACGGCGTTCCCGATCGGCGAGCGCGCCGACGACCCCATGGCGATGTACCTGGCGGACCTGTGCACCATCCCGGCCAACCTGGCGGGCAACGCGGCCATCTCGGTCCCGTGCGGCCTGGCGGACGAGGACGGCCTGCCGGTCGGTCTGCAGATCATGGCCCCGGTGCTCGGCGACGACCGCTGCTACCGGGTCGGCGCCGCGGTCGAGAAGGCCCTCCAGGCACGGTGGGGCGGCAGCCTGCTGTCCAGAGCCCCGGAGCTATAAGGGTTTTCTGGATTTCGGGGCGAGGGGGCGACAGGTGACAGGGAGAACGGCGGCATGATCACTCGGATCGAGATCGACGGGTTCAAGTCCTTCTTGAGCTTCGATCTCGATGTGCCGCCCTTCCTCGCGCTGGTGGGCCCCAACGCGAGCGGCAAGTCGAACCTCTTCGACGCCGTGGGGTTCGTGGCGGCCGAGATCGAGGGCCCCGGCGGGTTGCTGGGCGCGACCCGCGGGCTGCCTGGTGAGCAGTTCCACCGGGTCGCCCACGGCTCCGCCGTGGGCGGGTTCGTCGTCTCGGTGGAGGCGCTGGTCACCCCGGAGCCCGGCTCCGTGGTGCCGGTCAGGTTCGACGTGGGCGCGGAGATGGTGCTGAAGATCCCCAGGACCAGCGGGGCCGTCGTCAGCCACGTGGCCCAGCGGATCCCGCACGAGCTGCTGGATCTCCTGGTCGAGGACCCCGACCCCGAGAACACGCCCCGCCGTACGGTCTCCTCGTGGCGCCGCTACTCGCCGTCCCCGGCGGCGATGCGCCGCCGCTGCCCCGCGGCCAACCGGGGGCCGCTCGCGGCCGACGGTGCGAACCTGGCCGCGGTGCTCGGGCGGATGGCCGGTACGGAGGCGCTGGCCGACCTCGTGGTCGACCTCGCGGGGGTGCTTCCCGACGTCACCGGGCTGGTGCCGCGCACCGACCGGAGGGAATGCTCCTTCGACCTGCTCGTCGACGGCCAGGGAGCGGTACCGGCCACGCTGCTGTCCGACGGCACCCTGCGGGTCCTCGGACTGCTGACCGCCCTGCACGACCCCGACCACCCGGGCACGCTGCTGGTGGAGGAGATCGAGAACGGCGTCCACCCGGGGCGCCTCGGCGAGCTGCTGCGGCGGGTGCGCCAGAAGACCTCCGGGCCGGGGGGTGCCGAGCCGCCGCGGCAGGTGATCCTCACCAGCCAGTCCCCGATCGTCGTCGCGGAGGTCTACCGGACCGAGCCGGACGCGCTGACGTTCCTCGACACCGCGGTCCGCGTCGACCCCGACAACGACCGGGTGTCGCGGGTGACCGTGGCCAAGCCGATCCAGCCGGACGGTGAGCCGGGCACGTTCATCTCACCCCGGCAGGTCCGCAAGTACCTGGGAGCGGCCGCATGAGCCGCCCGCTGGTTCCGGGACTCATCGCGGAGGGGGAGACCGACGAGGGCTTCCTCGGCATCGTGATCGCCAGGCAGCTGCGCGAGCTCACCTGGATGTCACCGTACGCGGTGGACATCGAGGAGACGGAGATCGTCTCTCACGACCGGGAACACATGGTCACCGCGCTGGAGGAGCTCGCGGCCGACTGCCACCTGCTCTTCACGCACGACGACGGGCGGGAGCGCCGCCGTAGCGACGGCGTCCGCTACCACTCGCACTACCTGGTGCCGGTGATCGGTCTTGGTGACACCGAGGCCTGGCTGCTCGCCGACCGCGCGGTGTGGGCGGGGCTGGTCGGCAGCGACCTCAGCGGGCTGCCCGCACGGCCCCGCGACGTGGAGAGGATCGCCGACCCGGCGGGGGTGCTGGCCGCGACCGTTCCCCGGCGCGGCAAGCCGGTCCGCGACTACTTCGAATACATAGGACGCAACATCGATCTCGCCGTCCTGGCCCAGGTGCCCGCCTACGCGAACTGGGTGGCCGAGACGAGGAACGCGTTGAAGGGACTTGGTTACCTATGACGAGGACAATGAGAGTGGTGAACGACAGTGAGCGCTGAGAGAGCCCGACGCAGTGAGCGGAGTGGCGCGCGAGGAACGAGCGCTCCGCGTAGCGAGCGAGGAGTGGTGAACGACAGTGAGCGCTGAGACGTTGATGCCGTACGACGAGGCGCTGGAGCGCTTCGAGCCGGTGCTGGGCCTGGAGACGCACGTCGAGCTGGGTACGGCGTCGAAGATGTTCTGCGGCTGCCCGACCACGTTCGGCGCCCCGCCGAACACGCACGTCTGCCCGGTCTGCCTGGCGCTGCCGGGTTCGCTGCCGACGGCCAACGCCGCCGCGATCGAGTCGACGATCCGCATCGGCCTGGCGCTCAACTGCTCCATCGCTGAATGGTGCCGCTTCGCCCGGAAGAACTATTTCTATCCGGACATGCCGAAGAACTACCAGATCAGCCAGTACGACGAGCCGCTCTGTTTCGACGGCTACCTCGACGTCGAGGTCGACGGCAGGACGGTGCGGATCGAGATCGAGCGCGTTCACCTGGAGGAGGACACCGGCAAGTCCACCCATGTGGGCGGCGCGACCGGTCGCATCCACGGGGCCGACTACTCGATCGTCGACTACAACCGGGCGGGCATCCCGCTGGTGGAGATCGTCACCAAGCCGATTCCGGGGACCGACAGGCTCGCTCCCGAGATCGCCCGCGCCTACGGTACCGAGCTGCGCGAGCTGGTGCGCGGTCTCGGCGTCTCGGACGTACGCATGGAGGAGGGCTCCATGCGTTTTGACGTCAACGTCTCGCTCATGCCGCGTGGCTCCTCGGAGTGGGGCACCCGCACCGAGACCAAGAACGTCAACTCGCTGCGCAGCGTCGAGCGCTCCGTACGGGGTGAGATCGAGCGCCAGGCCGCGATCCTGGCCGGCGGCGGCCGGATCATCCAGGAGACCCGCCACTTCCACGAGAACACCGGCACCACCACCTCGGGACGGTCCAAGGAGGAGGCGCAGGACTACCGCTACTTCCCCGAGCCCGACCTGGTGCCGATCGCCCCCGACCCCGCGTGGGTCGCCACGCTCAAGGCGGCCCTGCCGGAGCTGCCGGGCGTGCGGCGCAAGCGGCTCCAGCAGGAGTGGGGCGTGTCCGACCTGGACATGACGTCCATGCACAACGCCGACGCCATCGGCCTGGTCGAGGCGACGGTCGCCGCCGGGGCCCCGCCGGTGGACGCCCGCAAGTGGTGGATGGGCGAGCTGGCCCGCCGCGCCAACGAGGCGGGGCTCCCGCTGAGCGCGCTGCGGATCACCCCGGACCAGATCGCCAGGGTGTGCGCGATGGTCGCCGGGGGAGCGCTGAACGACAAGCTGGCCCGCCAGGTGCTGGAGGGCGTGCTGAACGGCGAGGGCTCCCCCGACGAGGTGGTGGCCGCCCGCGGCCTGCAGATCGTCAACGACGAGGGCGAGCTGATGGAGATCATCGACCAGGTCCTGGCCGGTAACGCCGACGCGGCGGACAAGGTCCGCAACGGCAAGGTCGCCGCCGTCGGCGCCCTGGTCGGCGGTGTCATGAAGGCCAGCCGGGGCAAGGCCGACGCGGGCCGGGCCAGGGAGCTCATCCTGGAGCGCCTCGGCGTCTCCGAGTAATCGGCGTCTCCGGGCAACCCGCGCGTAGGGTTTCCCGGGAGCTCAAGCGAAGGGTCTGCGAGTGGCCCGCGCGTAAGGTTTCCGGGGAACTCACGCTGAAGGTTTTACGGGGAGCCCGTGCGAAGGGTTTCCGGGAGTCCGCGTGAAAACCCCGCCGCCCTGGCGGGAGCCGCGCTCGCGCCCGGGTGATCCGATCGCGTCCAAGCTCCGCGAGCGGCCCGTGGTTGCGTACCACCGCTCGCGAGAAGTTGGGCGCGACGGCACGGGAGTCGTCCCTCCGTGCCGCCGCGTTGCTCATGATGGGTTCAGCGGCTCGGCATAGTGCTCACCGAGCCGTTCGGCGATCCGGGCCGCGACCCGCACCAGGTCGTCCACGTGGCACCTGGGGACGAGGTTCGCCAAAGGTCGAGTTCCACCTGTTGCATGCGGTCCCACAGCTCGGCGGCGCTGTCCGCGTGGACGGTGCGGAAACACGCCGCGTCCCGGCAGTCCCAGGCTTCGAATCGCCGGTATCTCAGGCTCCACCAGACCAGCCACCCGTACGCGTACGCCTGTACCTGCTCGGCGGCCAGCGCCGCGTCGGCGTCAGCACGGGTCGACATGCTCTGCCAGGATCACGTCGGCCAGCAGCGGCAGCTCGCAGCCCAGCAGCGTGGTGAGGGGGCGGGCGCGCAGGATCTCGTAGTGCTCGGCGAGCCGTTCGGCGGCCGTGGCCGGGCCTGAGGCGGCGCTGAGTAGATGCTCACCCGATCCGTCAAGCTCAGGGCTGGTCCACCAGAAGTTCTCACCGTCGCTGTAGGCCAGGAGCCCGCGATAGACGGACACGATGGCGTTGCCGGAACGGAGCTCATGGATGTCGGCCGAGATGCCATGGGCGCGATCCAACTCGACGACCAGTTCTTCGGCGCGGAGCCGGGCGGCGGTCGGCGGCGCGGCGGCGTGCACCGGGGAAGGGAGACCGCCGCGCCTGCTCACGGAAGCGTCGCCACGCTTCGGGGCCGCGTTCATGCCGCAACCCCTCGCCGGTACGGCTCGCGCCGCCAGGGCGGGGAGGTGGTGTCCGGCGAGCGGCCCCCGCCATAGGCATCGATGACCGCCACCGGCCGCGCGTGACGTCCGGGGCGAACCTGGGAGGGAGCGGCGGGCGGGTGAACCTTCAGCGGGCGCGACGGCGCCGTGACCGGTAGCCGACCGCCCAGGCCCAGAAGCCGCCGCGCGGCCATCCGAGCGCACACCTGCTGGGACGTGGGCTGCTCCCACAGATGGTCACGACGATGCGGCAGGCTGCGCGCCTCATGGGCATAGGGGGCATGCCCGCACCAGCGGCAGCCCAGCGGCAGCGGCGGGGAATCCGCGTTCCAACGGATCCGGATGGCTCTAACCTTGGCCATGGATCAGGACTCGCTTCCTGGTCAAGGGGCCCGTACGGCGTATCAGCGCCTGCGGGCCCCGTTGCTGTTACATCTCCTTCCATCACAACGCTGCGTAATCCCTTCGGCACAGATGCGTTTGGAGGACGCTGGGGGCGACAGAACCTCCCCCCGAGTTACGGCGAAGAGGTGTACGTGATGGCCGCTGATCTCCCTGCGTGGGCCGTACGACTCCGCGAGGAGCGACGCAACCGGCTGTGGCCCCAGCGCGAGATGGCCCGCCGACTCGTCGAGGCGGCTGACGAGGAAACCCGCAACCACCTGCCCACTCGGGAGACCATGATCCGTCGGATCAAGGCGTACGAGGCCGGGCACAACCGGCCCGGCGACCCGTACCGCGTGCTGTACGCACGAGCGTTCGGCATCCCCGAAGCCGAACTGTTCCGGGAGGAGCGCCAAGTGGTGACGGGCGCCATCCCCACGTTCGCCAGGGCATTCCCGGCTTCTCCTAACCGCTACGTGGCACCGGAGCTGGTGGACTACTTCTGCCTTCAGCTACTAAGCCACTACGCCGCCGACGCGTTCCTGGGGCCTCGCCATCTGATAGGTACCGTCGTGGTTCAGTATCAGTCCATCGCCGAACTCGCAGGCCAAGCGAAGGGCGAAGTACAACGCGAGTTGCTTCGTCTCGGTGCGGGCTTCGCCGCCTTCGCCGGCTGGCTGTGCCAGGACGCCGGTGTGACCGACCAGGCGGCCTTATGGCTCAACGCCAACCTTGAGATGGCACATCGCGCCCAGGACGCCCAGCTCATCAGCCATGCCCTCACGAACAAGGCGATGCTGGCCGTAGACCTCGGTGACGCATCCGCGGTGATCGACCTCACCGCCGCAGCCCTGTCGAACCGGGCTGGGCTCATGCCGAAAACACAGGTACTCGCCCTACAACAAAGGGCCCACGGGTACGCACTGGCAGCAGACCGTACTCGCTGCGACGCACTACTGGATGAGGCCGCGACACTCATCGACGACATCGACGATGACCATATGTGGGGTAACGCCTGCCGAACGCCCAACTACGTGGAGATCCAACGAGCCACCTGCTACGGGCAACTCGGACTCAACGCTGACGCCGTCACCCTCTGGGATCAGATCCTTCCGTCCATGCCCGCCACGGCCCGCCGTGACATCGGGGTTTTCCTGGCTCGGCAAGGTGCCGCCCTCGCGGCGATTCCCGACCCTGAACGGGCAACGGAAGTGGCCAGCAAAGCGATCGAGCTTCTGCGTCAGACCGGCTCAGTGCGCCAACGTGCGGAACTGATCGCTATGCCAGCCCGCATGGGTGCGTGGGTGAAAACCGCTAAAGGACGCGAGATGACTGAGATGCTGGCAAATGTCACGCAGTAGGAACCTTGCGAGATAGGGAGGTGGTGGACATGGGTCTTCGTGACCCCCTGCCCGCCGAAGAGGTTACGCGGCGCCTGGCATCAAGCGGCTGGTCCGGCGACACCAACGAGATCAGCAAGAACTACTCGATCGACTACGACAGCGCGATGCGCGCCGTCGCCGAAATCGCACAGGTTGCCATCGAGCTGGAACATCGGCCAGACATCGATATCCGATGGGACCACCTACGGATCGCCATGACCACCCACACGGCGGGCGATGTCGTAACGGAGCTGGACTTTCTGCTTGCTGTCCGTATCAATAAGATCACCCAAAGGCACGGAGCCGCAACGACCTGATACGCACCCGTGACGTTTTATAGATGTGGCGGCTACCCCCAAAGCTGGCGCAAGGCCATATCGCCCACTCGCTTCCGCAAGGGGGCGCAGGCAACTCGGCGGTGCTATCGGGTCGCGTCCGCGCAGGTGGTGTACGAGTGTTTGAGATCGGTACCTGCGTCGCGCCTGGCTGATCGCCGTTGAAAAGCGCGGCGTAGTACGTGGGGAAAAGCGCAGCGAGGGCGGTGAAGTGGTTCAGGACCGCTCACCGGTAACGCATCGTGCGGGGTTGAAGATCAAAAGCGCGGCGGGGGCGGCGGAGTCGCTCGGGACCGCTCACCGGTAACGCATCGTGCGGGGTTGAAGATCAAAAGCGCGGCGGGGGCGGCGGAGTCGCTCGGGACCGCTCACCGGTAACGCATCGTGCGGGGTGGTGGCGGGCGTTGGCCGGGTGTGGGTGACAAGGGGCGGGCTGACGGAGCTCCGGGAGGGGGCAAAGCGGGTCATGGCGGGCGTGGAGGCGGGGCCGTGGTGGTGACGATCGGGGATTTTCCATGATCTGGGTGAGTTGGCACGCTGGGGGCGTGCGGATTCACCCAGATCAAGGAAGGCGCCGCTCCCGCCCCTCGGGGTGGGCCGCTTTTCGTGGTGGAAGGCCCGGTTCGTCCCCGCACCCGGCCGAGGGCGATCCGTGACCGAACGCCCCGCGGACCTTCGTACCCCGCACGGCGAGAGCCCCGCGCAAGGCGGCGAGGAGCGGCGAGGAGCGGCCCCGAATCTTTCCGCACTGCGGCGGACCCGTACCGATGGGCGGTCCTGGGGCCACTCCACTGCCCTCGCTGCGCTTTTGACCTTCGACCCCGCACGACGCGACACCAACGAGCGGCCCTGAACCACTCCACCACCCTCGCCGGGCTTTTCCCCACGGACGACGCCGTGCTTTTCCACCGTGACCGGCTTACCGGATTCGGATGCTCGTACACCACGTCCGTGGACGCGACCGTGGCCGATGCCCATGGCGAGCGCGTCGGCCTGGTCCCCGGTCAGGAGTGGCGGACTCTCAACGTCCGGCGCGTGTGGTGATAACACCCCGCTGGTCAGCTGACCTGCTGACCAGCGTCAGCGTCGAAGGAAATCGATCATCTCGGTTCTGGTCTCCTCGTGCGGTTCGACCGATGCCGCCTGCCGCATCCAGTGCCTTGCCTCGTCCGGTACGGCCGAGGCCGGCCAGGTGGCCAACGCGGCCAGGGCGGCGCGCCGGATCCGAGTGACCCGGTTGCGCAGTGCCACGTCGATCAGTGCCAGCCCGATGCCGGGGAAGGTTTCCAGCCCGCCCACGATGGACTCCAGCGCTCGATCCGGCCCGTACTCCTCGCCGATGTCGTGGCTGTCCTCTGGCCCATTGGCCAGATCGGCCAGGGGAAGAAGTCGTTCGGCCAGGTGGCTGAGCTGCTCGGCTTCCTCGGCGGTGGCGAGCCGGATGGCGTGGTGCCAGGCGAACTCATCCAGCGGATCAATCTTCAGACGGGCGATGATCTGCTCGACCACCTGTAGATGAAGTTCGTCGGCAGTCCACATCGCATGGCTGAAATCGACATGGTGTGGATCGGCCAGGCACCCCAGCACGAGATCGTTCCACCGAGGTTGGGTGGTGAGTTCCTCGTAGCGGCGGCGGAGCTGCGCGATCATGTCGGGCGGCCAGGGCGAATCGTCGTCGGGCTCGCGCAGGAAGGCCAGGATTCTCAGCACGGCGTGCAACCTGTCGAGCGTGGCCTGCCGGTCGGCGAGGAGGTCGGCGAAGCGATGCATGGCCGGTACGGCGTCGGCGTAGTCGCCCATGTCTTCGGCCGGACCACCCAGCGCCAGGGCGGCCAGGATGTCCGCGGCGCCGTCGAGCAGGGTGTCGTCGATGTCCGGCTCCAGCAGGGCCGAGTACAGGTCGCCGGTCGTGGCCGCGAGGTGGGCCAGGTATTCGTTCATGATCCCGTTGCGGAAACCATCCCTTAGCAACCAGGCCTTGATCTGTGGATCGTCGCATCCCTTGAGCCGTTCCACCGCGTGGATGCGGCCCCAGTCCCGCACTCGGCGGGCCAGTTCGTAGGCGGCACGTTGGCGGTCGGGCTGAGTGTGCTGCAGGGCCACCACCGCGTACAGGGTGAGCTCCTCCAGCGTGCCGAGCAGGAGCAGCAGCTCCCTGTCCCGCTCGTCCCCACAGGCGCCGAGCAGCACAATGCCGATCTTGACAGCGCCGCGCCGGGTACCGTGCTCGGTCAGATGCCGTCCGACTTCGCCGATTCGATCACGGGGGAGCCGCCGTCGCCGGATCTGGTCGACGAGGTCGTCGGCGATGCCGAGTGCTGATACGGTGCCGAGCCGATCATGTAGCCGCAGAAGATCTTCACGGGCGGGGTCGCCGGTGACGAGCCTGCTGATCAGGTCGGCGATTTCGATGACGGCGTTGTTGTCGGGCTCGATACCAAAGTGGTGGCTCTGGATGCCGTCCATGACGACGCTGGTGATGAACGGCTCATGGTCACGGCGGGGCGGGTCATCTGGGAGCCGGTAGGCGTCCTCGGGCCACGGGCCGGGCCCGTGGCGCAGGGACATCGCGAGTGCGTGAGCGAGGAAGGTGGGGCGATCGTCGAGGGGATCGTCACCCAGCTTCCACGTGCCGGGGTTCACCGGCTGGGGCGGTGGCCGCCCTTCCCATAGGTCATGCCCGCCATGATGGGCCACCGGGCGCCCGGATGGCAACCACGGGCCGCTCCCCTTGACTACGCCACCTCGAGATTTTGATCAATTTACGCCGGTCTCGTATCGCGTGAAGCAGGCGAGGTCAGCCCGGCGCGGCCTGGACGGCGACGAGTTCCGCGTATTTGCCGCCCGCGGCCATCAACTCGTCGTGGGTGCCGCGTTCCACGACGCGTCCGGAGTCGACCACCAGGATCAGGTCGGCGTCCCGGATCGTGCTCAGCCGGTGGGCGATCACGATCCGGGTCTGGGTGAGCCAGAACAGGTTGGACTCGATGGTCGCCTCGGTGGCGCTGTCCAGGCTGCTGGTGGCCTCGTCGAGCAGCAGGATCTTCGGCCGCGGCAGGATGGCGCGGGCCAGGGAGAGCCGCTGGCGCTGGCCACCGGAGAGACCGCCGCCGTCGGTCAGCATCGTCTCGTACCCCATCGGCATGGCCGCGATCTCCTCGTGCAGCGCCGCCACCTCGGCCGCGGCGACCACCCGCTCCAGGGACGCGTCGGGGAAGTTCAGCGCGATGTTCTCCCGGATCGAGCCGTTGAACAGGGAGGGATCCTGGCTGACCACGCCGAACTGGCGGCGCAGGGTGCGCAGGTTGAGTTCGGAGGCCGGAACGCCGTCGTACAGGATCTCGCCCTCCACCGGAGTGTGCAGTGTCAGCAGCAGCCTGGCCAGCGTGCTCTTGCCCGACCCCGAGGCGCCCACCAGGGCGACCTTCTGCCCCGGCCGGATGGAGACCGAGACGTCCCGCACCACCCACGGGCCGCGAGGGTCGTGCCGGAAGCCCACGCCGCGCAACTCCACCGCGCCGCGCAGCCGCAGTACCTCGATGCCCTCGCTGGGCTCGGGTTCGGAGGCCAGGATGTCGGACAGGCGGTCGAAGTGCGCGCCCGCCTGCTGCAGGCTCTGCAGGCCGGTCATCAGCGAGCCCAGGGGTGTCAGGGCGCCGAGCGCGATGGCGTTGAGCGCGATCAGCGCACCCACGGTCAGCTGCCCGTCGAGGACCCGCCACGTGCCGAGCCACAGCAGGCCGAGTGGGGCGATCACCCGGATCGCGGACAGCGCGGCCTCCAGCAGGCCCTGGGTGAGGCCGCTGCGTACGTCGGCGTTGAGCTGCTGGGTGAAGTGGGCCGACCACTGCTCCACCGCCCGATTCTCGGCCCCGGACGCCTTCAGCGTCTCGATGCCGGTGATCGCCTGGATGAGGCTGCTCTGCGACGCGGAGAAGGCGGCCAGCTCCTGCTGGGTGAGCAGGTTGATTCGGCGGGTGGTGGCCAGTACCAGGAGCCCCTGGGACACGACCACCCCGGTCAGTGCCAGTCCGAAGACGGGATCCCAGACGTACACGAGCACGAGGTAGCCGATGGCGAGCGGGCCGTCGAGCAGCGCCGCCACGATCTGGCCGGTGAGGATGTCGCGCAGCGTGGATACGCTGGAGGCCCGGGTCAGCAGGTCGCCCTTGCCGCGCTGTGCGAAGTACCGGTACGGCAGCGCCACCAGGTGGCCGATCACCCCCTCGGTGAGTTCCTGGTCGGCACGGGCCCGTACCGCCACCAGCAGCGCCGCCCGCAGGTAGCCGATCACGAACTGGGCCACGCCGGCCAGCAGCACGGCTCCGCCCAGCAGGGGCAGCAGGTCCGTGCCCCGCGACGGGATGACCTTGTCGATCATCAGCTGGGAGAGGAAGGGGAGGGCCAGCCCCAGCAGCTGCAGCAGCAGCGAGGCCATGATGACCTGCGCGAGCAGGCCGCGCCGGCGCCGGAACAGGGTACGGATGAACTCGCGCCGCCAGGCGCTCGCCATCGAGGACGTGCCGCGGTGAAACCCCTCGTCGGGTTCGAAGACCAGCAGCACGCCGGTGAACCCGGCGCTGAACTCCTCCGTGGTCAGCCGACGGCGGCCCTGCCCGGGATCGACGATGTCCACCCGGTCGGGTGCCCAGCGCTCGACCACCACGAAGTGCTTGAACTCCCAGTGTGCGACCGCGGGGAGCGGCACGCGCGCCAGGTCCTCGGGCGCGAGGGAGAAGGCCCGCGCCTTCAGGCCGTGCTCGCGGGCACCCTCCACGATGGCCTTGGCGCTCAGCCCGTCCCTGCCGACCTGGAGCCGTTCGGACACCTGGTGCAGGGTGGTGCGTTGGCCGTGGTGGCAGAGCACCATGGCCAGGCACGCCGCGCCGCACTCGGTGGCGGTGTTCTGCAGCAGGACCGGTACGCGGTTCCTCATCCGCCCGCTCCCAGCGCGAGCGTGACCAGTACGGCACCTGCCGCCAGGACGGCGGCCACCACGATCCACAACAGCAGGAACGACGGACCGCTGATCACCAGCGGCATCCGGGCGGCGGCGCGGGACTCGACATGCCGGCGCAGCGCCTCCTCCCGGTAGGCGAACCGACCCTTGCCGTTTCCGGGGCCGTTTCCGGGGCCGTTTCCGGGGCCGTTTCCGGCAGGGGGGCCGGGAGCGGCCGTCGGAGGTTGAGGCTGGGGGGCGGGGGGCGAGTAGGGGGACCTCGTACGGTACCCCTCGGTGTCCTCCCAGTGTCTGACCCTGTGCCGGCCGGGAGCCGGGACGGCCTGGGTGCTGTCCGGGTCGATCACGACCAGTGCCACTCGACAGTGGCCGCGGCGCGGCGCTCCGCCAGCCAGCCGGTGAACGCGGCGCGTCCGGCGGCGGCCAGTGTCTCCGGATCGTCGGAGGCCGGGCTCCTGAGCAGGACGGCACCGGTCAGGAAGTCGCCGCCGGGTAGCTCGACCGGGCCGATGACCTGGCCGGGCGCCGTGTCGCGCAGGGCCTCCGGCAGATCCGCCTCCCAGCGGGTCGCGAAGGTCACCGCGGTCTCCCCGATCGATGGCGTCGCGCTTTCCCTGATCGAGGTCACCGCGGTCTCCCCGATCGATGGCGTCGCGCTTTCCCTGATCGAGGTCACCGCGGTCTCCCCGATCGATGGCGTCGCGGCTTCCCCGGGCGAGGTCAGCGCCGTCTCCCCGAGCGAGGTCAGTCCGGCGAGGAGGTCGGCCGCGGTGCCGGCGGTCACCTTCTCCTTGCCGGTGACCCACACGGCCCTGACCCGGGCGAAGTCGCCGGGGTTCGCGGCCAGGTGGCCCGGAGCCAGTTCCGCCTCCTTGTCCCGGCGGAACCGGCGGCGGCGGGCGATCCCGGTGATGTACGCCTCGAACTGCTCACCCGACATACCGGCATCGGTCATCCAGGCCAGGGTCGACTCGCGGTCGTGCAGTCCCCGGCCCCTGCGGAACTCGTCGGCCGTGGCCTGGAGGTCGGCGGAGGTGAGCGGTTCGGTCTCGTCGACGGCCTCGACGAGCAGGCACTGGTCGACGATCTCCTGGTACGGCGACGCGTCCCGCCGGGAGAGCGAGCGCAGCATGGTCAGCGCCTGGGGGACCGTCACGTCCACGTCGTTGACGCTGACCAGGTACCCGGCAGCCCAGTGCGTCGAGTGGTCGATCAGCCAGGGCACCCCGTCCTCGGGCGGGGCGGTCAGCGCGACCGTGCCGCCGTCGGGATGGTCGAGGAGCAGGTCGTAGTCGACCACCGGGGTCCCGGGGCGCCGGTCGACGACGAGCTGTGCCCGGATCTCCGGATGCCGCGCCGCCCACTCGCCGACCGCGCGGTGGGCGTCGGCGACGCCTACGCTGCGGCGGGGCAGCGTACGTAGCAGGGAGGCCCCGGATTGCAGGGCCTTCGCGAAATCGGTCACGGTGTTCCTCCGTCAATGAGCCAGCCCGCGATCGCGTCGCTGACGGGCAGCCCGGTCCACAGCTCGACGAACCCCCACGCGCCGTTGGAGTTCAACTCAAGGAAGACGTACTCGCCGCCGGGGGTGACGATGAAGTCCAGGGCCGCGTAGGTCAGGCCGACGTCGGCGACCAGCCGGGCGCAGCGCGACGCCACCTCGGCAGGCAGCTCGTGCACGCCGTACCTGACCCGGTCGTTGTCGTAGTGCCGCCAGTCGTCCCTGGCCGCGCGGGAGGCCGACACGTCGATCTCCGCGGCGAATACCCGCTCTCCCACGACGATCACCCGCAGCTCGACCGCCTTGGGGACGTAGGGCTGCAGGATGACCGGCTCGTGCTGGATCCGGTGCCGGGAGGTCAGGTGGCGGCGGGTGACCACCGTCGTGTACGCGCGGTGCTCGGCGCCGTCGACCTGGAACGGCTCGGCGGTGATCTGCTTGGCGACCAGCCGCCCCTCCGCCGCCTCGTACGCGCCCGCCAGCCCCGCGGGGTCGTTGGTGTACATCGTGTCGGGTACGGAGAAGCCCAGCTCGATCGCCCGCGCCATGTGGAAGATCTTGTTGTGCGCGCGGCGCTCGTCCGCGCGCCGTCCGGGCAGCCAGCGCGCGGGTAGCAGGCTCCACACCCCGTCCAGCATGAACTCCGCCTGCTGGTCGACGTGTGCGCGGTGGCTCGGCTCGGTCACGGTGTCGGCGGCGGAGGGGGCGCTTGGCCGGCTGCGCCAGACCGCGGTGATCCGGGACAGGTCGATCGTCTCCGTACCGGTGTCCAGCAGCAGCCGCCGCTCCCCGCCGGCGAACGACGCGGTGATCCGGCTGCGGCCCGGGAAGTCGCCGGTGTCCCACCACAGCACCGGCGTTCCGGGACCATCCGTGGTGGTGTCCGTGCCGCCGTCCGGCCCCACCAGCCGAGCGCCGCGCCGACGGAGCGCGGTCACAACCCTTTCGACCGCCCCGTCATCTCGCTTGCTGATGATCAGAATCACTGTCCGGTCCCGTCTCGAAGACGCGGCGGAACGGGTATCCCGTTCCGCCGCGCCGTGTTCATCCGATGCGCCGTCCGTCGAAGGCCCGGCCCGTCTCACGGCGGGCGGGTTCTCGGTGCCGGTTGGGCGGCCCGATCAGTTGGCGGACTCGCGGACACAGCCCTCAGGGCGGTAGGTCAGCACCCACCCGGGCATACCGCCGGACACCTGGCCCAGTTCGGCCTCGGCCAGCTCGGCGCCCTCGAAGGGCAGGTCGTCGATCGTGATCTTCGACATGGTCACTCCTCTCGGTCGCGTCGCTGCGGTACGGTCGTGTGCTCGGGTCAGTACTGCCACCACTCGCACGGCAGGTCCTTCTTCCAGGCGCTGACCGACCACCTGCCGCCGGACACCTCGCTCAGTTCGGCCTCGGCCAGCTCGGCGCCCTCGAAGGGCAGGTCGTCGATCGTGATCTTCGACATGGTCACTCCTCTCGGTCGCATCGCCGCGACCCCCACTGGTCATCCGGCCTCGGTGTCGAGAACCGGCCACCGGGCCCCCGTCTTCGGCACCCGGTCATGTGGAGAAACCTATGAACGATCACTTGTGGGTTACTTGTGTCCTGCTTGTGGCACGCCGATTTCGGAGGGAGGCTCATCACGGGTGTGGGCGGAGATCCCGAAGGCCGGCCCGGGGACGCGACCCGTTTCGCGGGGCTCCGTACGCGCCCACGCGCGCCGCAACCTTGATCGGCTGCTGGGCCCGGCCTCGTCGACCAGGGCGACCACTTTCCGGGGCTCATGATGGACGGGCTGCGGTGGATGGATAGGGACGGGGCTCTGGTCCTCTCGGTCGTGTAGCGGAGGTGAAGGTCCTTTCGGTCATGCAGCGGAGGTGAAGGTCCTCTCGGTCATGCAGCGGAGGTGAAGGTCCTTTCGGTCGCTTGCATTCCAGTAATCGGAGGGGCCTTTTTTATGTGGTAATTCACATTTTTGAAACCGAGTAGGTATTGACGAAATTCTTGATGGCTTGCACAGTATTCACTGCAGTCCCTACTGTCACTCCGGCACGACCTGACCTCGCGATCGGAAGACGTCCAATGAAAAGGTTTCTGGCATTCGCCGCCGTGACGTTGACGGCCGCCGCGGGAATGGCCGTTGTGGCCGTCCCCGCTCAGGCGACCCATGTGAACAGTGCTTTCGCCCTGGCGGCGCTCCCTGCCGTGGACGCGGTGGTCATCGCCAACGGGGTGCGTCTGCGATCGAGCCCGGGAGGGGCGACGGTTATCGGCTATCTCTACCACGGCGATTACGGTCAGATTCTCAATCCGCTCTCGACGAACGGCTGGTGCAACTTCCGGCTGGGTGCCAGTTCGGCTTCGGGGCTGCCCTCCGGCACCACGGGATGGGTTTCGTGTACCTATCTGGCCAGGGAGGACGGCCGGAAATTCAACGGCCCGGCGGTGGACACCCTGCGGGAATAGCCTGCCCTCCGGGATAAGCCCGGCCGCCCGACTTCCCACGGTCGGGCGGCCGTTTCCGTTTTGCACGTCAGCGCCCTCGGCGCCGGTCAGGCTCCGCGACGGGCGATCGTCTTCCTGATGAGGGGGGTGAACAGCGCCAGGAGCGAGACGACCAGCAGCGTCGCCGCGATCGGGCTCCTGACCAGGACCGTCGCGTCGCCCGCGCCGATGGCCAGGGCCCGGCGGAGTTGGATCTCGGCCATCGGGCCCAGGATCAGGCCGATCACCGCCGGGGCGATGGGCAGGCCGAACCGGCGCATCGCGAAACCGAGCAGGCCCAGAAGGTAGAGGATGACCAGCTCCACCCAGGAGGAGTTCAGCGCGTAGACGCCGAGCGCCGCGAACAGCGTGATCCCCGAGTAGAGGTAGGGGCGGGGGATCTGCAGCACCCGGGCCCAGAGCGGAGCCAGCGGCCCGGGCCCAGAGCGGAGCCAGCGGCAGGTTGAGCACCAGCAGCATGGTGTTGCCCACGAACAGCGAGGCGATCATGCCCCAGACCAGCGCCGGGTTGTGGTCGAACAGCTGCGGCCCCGGCTGCAGCCCGTACTGCCCAAGGCCTCCTCCACCCTGGAGTCGTCGGACAGCACCAGGGTGGAGGAGGCCTTGGGCAGTACGCCGAGATCCGCCGGAGGCCGGCCACTCTCGGGGACGAGGCGCGCCAGGACGAGGTCGACCAGCTCTTCGGCACGGTAATAGGGGGTCCAGCCGCCACTGCCCAAAGGGTTGTCGGCCACCACGTGCACCCCGGTGGCCGCCGCGCTCAGGAAGAGTGACACCGACATGTCGGCGGCCGAGGCGGCGGCGATCACCGGTCTCTCCAGAGTCGGCGCCCGCCGGTACCTGGAGCACCTGTGCGCGGCGGGTCAGGCGGAGCTCCGTCCGAAGTACGGCACCGCGGGCCGGCCCGAGCACCGCTACCGCTGGACTGGTTGATTTGTTATTTCTTTTCGGTTGTTGGTTGACCGATGTGGTTTAGGGTTACAGGAGGTAGAAGCTGCGAAGCAGGAGGAGACGGAGGCCGTGCGGAACGCCGGAGCGTCTGTGGACCCGCCGACGGATCCCTTTGAGGCGATGCCGCTCCCCTCGCGTCCTGTCCCGCCCGGTGCCCGCGATCCGCGCCGTCCTCCGGGAGCACAGGCCGGGCATTCCCAGGATGGCTCGCGCCTTCCTCCGGGAGTCTCACCTGACATCTTCGGCTCCACCGGCTCCACCGGCTTCGGCGGTCCCGCCGCACCGGCCCGCGGGGCGACGGCGCTCCCGCCCGCGGCACAGCCGCCGCAGCCCTGGCAGATGGCGGCCCCGCCCGAGCCCTCCTTCCGGCGGGACGAGCCCTCGCTCGTCCCCGGCGGCGACGGGGGGTTCCCGCCACCTGGCGGGCTCCGTTACGAGGAGCCGCCCCCAAGCCGTCGCAAGGGCCGCGGGGTCTTCCTGATCGTCCTCGCCGTGCTGTTCGTCGTCGGCCTCGCCTACGCGGTGCCCGCGGTCATCATGTCCGGCAAGATGCTGCCGGGCACCACGGTGCGGGGTGTCGACATCGGCGGTCTGACCGCGACCGAGGCGGCCGACAAGCTCAGAGACCGCCTGGCGGGCGAGGCGTCGGAGGAGATGACCCTCCTGGCCGCGGGCAAGCGCTATGACTTCGACCCGGGCAAGGCGGGGCTGGAGTTCGACGTGGTCGCCACCATCGACCGGGCGCCCAGCGACTTCCCCACCCCCGTCGAGGTCTGGCGGGCCTTCACCGGCACCACCGAGCTGGACCCCAGGATCTCCACCGACCCCGAGGCGATGAAGACCGCGGTCGCGGGCCTGGCCAAGAAGATCGACCTCAAGGTCCGCGAGGGCTCGGTCACGTTCAAGGGCGTCAAGCCCGTCGTCGTGACGCCCCGCGACGGCAGGGCGCTGGAGAGGGAGGCCGCGGTCGCCGCGATCACGGACGCCTTCCTCGGCCCGGCGAAGGAGGTCCGGCTCCCGGTCTCGGTGATCAAGCCCAAGGTCGGTGCGGAGACGGTCAAGAAGGCCGCGAACGACGCGGTCAAGGCTCTGTCCGGGCCGGTCACCCTGACCTTCTCCGGCAAGCAGGTCCAGTTGCCGGTGGAGACCCTCGCCGCGCACCTGTCCTTCGAGCCGGAAGGTGCCGGCGGGATGCGCCCGGTGTTCGACGCCAGGAGCGCCGTGGCCTCGGTGGAGGGGGAACTCGTCGATCCGGCAGTGGCCCCGCGCGACCCCACGTTCCAGATCGTCGGCGGAAAGCCGAAGCTGGTGCCCGGCCGCAAGGGGAAGGGCATCGACGACGAGCGGCTCGCGGCCGACGTGGCCGAGATGGTCGCCCGTGACGGAGACCGGACGATCCCGGTGGCCATGACCACGGTCCGGCCGCGGATGTCCGACGCCGAGGCGCGCAAGCTCGGCATCAAGGAGCGGATCAGCCAGTTCACCACGCCCTACGAATGCTGCCCGCCGCGGGTGACCAACATCAGGGCGATCGCCAAGCTGATGGACGGTTACCTGGTCAAGCCGGGCGAGACCTTCTCGCTCAACGGTGTCATCGGCCAGCGCGACACCGCCCGTGGCTTCGTCCCCGCTCCCATGATCCAGGGCGGCAGGCTGGTCGACTCGGTCGGCGGTGGAATCTCCCAGTTCGTAACCACGATGTACAACGCGGTGTTCTTCGGCGGCCTTGAAGACGTCCAGCACATGGCACACGAGTTCTACATCTCCCGCTACCCCGCCGGACGGGAGTCCACGGTCTCCTGGCCCCAGCCCGACTTCCGCTGGAAGAACGACTCGCCGTACGGGGTGCTGGTGAAGACCTCCTTCGACAACAGCGGGGTCACCGTCGCCTTCTGGAGTACCAAGCGGTACGAGATCGAGTCGATCTCGTCCGGGCGCTATAACGTCACCCCGTTCAAGAGCGCGACCGACAGCGGCCCCGCCTGCATCCCGATGGTCGGCCAGCAGGGCTTCACGATCGACGTCTGGCGCGTCTTCAAGCAGGACGGCAAGGAGATCAAGCGCGTCAAGAAGACCACGGTCTACCGCCCCGAACTCGACCTGAAGTGCGTGCCCGAGGGAAGCGCGGACGAGTAGTGGCTCACGGGCATCGCGCTTGGATAATGCGAGGATGAAGATCTGGGTCCCCTCGAAAGCCGCCGCCGACGTTCTGTGTGATCTGCCCGAGGTCGAGTGTGTCGTCTACGACGGCACGGGGCCGGTGCAGGAGGGGGCGGAGAAGGTCGAGGTCTGGATTCCACCGCTGATGCCGGTGGCGGATCTCCCCGAGTTGCTCGCCCGGATGACCGGCCTGCGGTTGCTGCAGACCGTCACGGCGGGTGTCGACGCCTACCGGCCGCACCTGACGGAGGGGGTGACGCTGTGCAACGCCCGGGGCGTGCACGACGCGGGTACCGCCGAGTGGGCGGTGGGAGCCATGATCGCCGTGCTCCGGGAGTTCCCCGGGTTCGCCCACGCGCAGCGGAAGGGTGAGTGGACCTACCACCACACCGGGGTGCTGGCCGACTCCACGGTCCTGATCGTCGGCTATGGCTCGATCGGTGAGGCGCTGGAACGACGGCTCGACGGTTTCGAGGTGGACGTCGTCCGGGTGGCCAGGACCGCCAGGCCCGGCGTGCACGGCATGGACGAGCTGCCCGCCCTGCTGCCCGCGGCGGATGTGGTGGTGCTGCTCGTGCCGTCCACCCCCGCGACCGCCGGCATGGTGGACGCCGGCTTCCTGGCGGCGATGAAGGAGGGCGCCGTCCTGGTGAACGCGGCCAGGGGCTCGGTGGTCGACACCGCCGCGCTCGTCGCCGAGCTGGGCAGCGGCCGGATCCTCGCCGCGCTCGACGTCACCGATCCCGAGCCGCTGCCCGAGGGGCACCCGTTGTGGAGCGCGCCGGGGGTCTTCATCACCCCGCACGTCGCGGGCAGCAGCCCGGCGTCCGTACGGCGCACGCTGAAACTGCTCCGCTCCCAACTGCTGCGCTACCTCGCGGGCGAGCCGCTCAAAAATGTGATCACGGGTTCCTACTGACCGGCAAAGGAATCCGGACCGTGGCTGCCTCGTGACCTGCGGTGCGTACCGTCGGCTAAAGCGATTTCCATCGCCCGCGCGGTTATCAGATCGGTGACGACTACGGTGTTGTCGCCCCTCGCGCGGGCTGGACGGCCCACACTGGCCGTGTGCCGGTACGAGCGACGAGGACGACGCTCGCGCCGGCGGCACGAGCGCAGCGAGCAAAGGATGCTGCGGGAGCAGAACACACCAAAACGACACCGATGGGCAGACGACATTGATCCGCTGGCGTGACCCCCGGGTAGCGCTGACCGCCGCCGCCGTCGGCGTGGTGGGGCTCGTTGCCGCTCTTGTCGGCGGCGCTCCCGCCGTGGTCGTCGAGGCGGTGGCGGGCGTCGTCACCGCGGCGGCCGCCGCGGGCTCCCTGTTCACCGCGGCCTCCAGGGGGATCGGCCGGCGCAGGGCGCTGGCCTGGCGCTGGCTGGCGGGTGGCTCGGTCACCTGGCTGGCCGGGGTGGGGGTGCGGCCGATCGCGGACGGCGCGCCGTTCGTGGTGACCTTCGCCGACCTGGTGCTCCTGGCCGGTACGGCCATGATCGCCGTCGGTGCCGTGCTGTCGGCGACCCGGCCCGCCCGAGGGCATGCCCTGCTGCGCGACCTCGCCGACTCCTACGTGTGCGCCGCCTCCATCCTGGTGATCATCTGGGTGACGTTGGTGGGACCGGTCTACCGCGACGCCGGCGACGCGGGCAACATCGCGGTCACCTTTGCCTCACCCCTGTTCTGCCTGATCCTCGCCTGCGTCGTGGGCCCCGCCGTGGTGCCGATCAGGAGGTCGGCCTGGCCGGTCGGCCTGGCGGCGCTGGCCGTGCTGGCCGCCGTCGCGACCTCCGAGACGATCACCGCGCTGGCCCGGGTGAGCGGTGACACGCCGTCGCTCACCTGGGTGTGGCTGGCCCCCGTCGCGTTCCTGGTGCTCGCCGCGGTCCCGTGGAGCGGGCGCGCGGCGCGACCGCCGGATCTCGAGGACGACGAGCCCCTCCTCCGGGAGAGCACGTCCTCGCTGATCGCGGCGGTGCCGCTGTTCCTTGTCGCGGTGGCCGCCGTCGTCGTGCTCCTGAAGGTTATCGGCGGCGGGGTGCAGGGGCCGCCGGTGGTGCTGGCCTCGGTGTGCGCGTCGATCGTCGCGGTTCTGCTGGTCCGCATGTTCGTGATGCTGCTGGAGACCGGGCGGCTGCGTAGCCTGCTCCATTTCGGTGAGCGGCAGCTGCACGACCTGGCCGAGAGCGCCGGCGACGTGGTCCTGCTCTGCGACTACGACGGCGTGGTGCGGCAGATCGGCGAGGGTGTCGAGATCACGTACGGGTACCGCCCCGAGGAGCTGGTCGGCGGGAAGATCTTCGACTACATCCATCCCGAGGACGTGCCGGGAATCCAGAGGGCGCTGAGCGCGATGAGCCTGGAGGAGGAGCCCGAGGAGGGGCCTGGCGCATGCATGGTCGCCTGCCGGGTCCGAGCCTCCGACGGTACCTGGCGTCCCGCCGAGTCGGTCGCCACCCGGCACGTGCGCGGCGAGGGTCTGCTGCTCGTCACCACCCGCGACATCAGCGACCAGGAGGCCCTGCGCAGCCAGGTCGCCCACCTGACCTTCCATGACGGCGTCACGGGCCTGCCCAACCGGGCCTACTTCGAGGAGCGCACCCGCGAGGTGCTCGGCCGTCCCAGCGCGAGCAGCGTCGCCGTGGTCTTCCTGGACCTGGACGGCTTCACCGCGGTGAACGACTCGGTCGGCCACGCCAGCGGCGACTACCTGCTCGGCCAGGCGGCCCGCAGGCTCCGCGCCGCCGTACGGACCGACGACACCCTGGCGCGCTGGGGCGGAGACGAGTTCGCGGTGCTGCTTGAGGCGGCCGACGCCCAGACGGCGGTGGACCTGGCCGAGCGACTGGTTCGTACGGTCTCGTCCGAGCCGTTCCGGGTGGCCGACCGCGACATCGCGCTGACCGCGAGCGTCGGGGTGGCCTTCGCGGCCGACGACGTCTCCTCCGCCGATCTGATCCGCAACGCCGACGTGGCGATGGCCAGGGCCAAGGAGCTGGGCGGGCGCAGGGTCGAGGTGTTCGCCGCGCACATGCACGCCGACGTGGTACGGCGCCTGGAGCTCGCCGCCGACCTGCAGCGGGCGCTGCTGGAAGACCAGTTCGTGATCGAGTACCAGCCGGTGGTCGACCTGGCCACCTCGCGCGTCACCGCCGTCGAGGCGCTGGTGCGCTGGTGCCGGGGGGGCGAGTTCGTGCCGCCCGAGCAGTTTCTCGGCCCGGCGGAGGACACCGGCCTGATCGTGCCGCTGAGCGAGTGGATCCTGCGCGAGGCATGCCGGGAGGTGGCCGCCTGGCGCGCCTCCGCGTGGGAGATCGGGCTCTCGCTCAACCTGTCCGCCCGGCAGATCATGGCGCCGCGTTTCGTGGAGACCGTCGAGTCGGCCCTGGTCGAGAGCGGACTGCCGCCCAGCGCGCTGACCCTGGAGGTCATCGAGGAGATGCTGGTCGAGGACGCCGAGCAGATCATCGCCCGGCTCTCCGAGCTGCGCACCCTCGGGGTCCGGCTGGCCATCGACGACTTCGGCACCGGCTACGCCTCGCTGGCGCTGCTGCGGCAGCTACCGGTCGACATGATCAAGATCGACCCTTCCTTCGTGTCCGGGCTCGGTCGCGACGAGACGCTGACC
Organism: Streptosporangium sp. NBC_01810; assembly: GCF_035917355.1. Taxonomy (NCBI): domain Bacteria; kingdom Bacillati; phylum Actinomycetota; class Actinomycetes; order Streptosporangiales; family Streptosporangiaceae; genus Streptosporangium; species Streptosporangium sp. NBC_01810. The sequence goes on from NZ_CP109070.1 coordinate 239,593, forward strand.
CTGCTGACCCGTACGATCGTGCGGCTCGGTCACGACCTGGGGCTGATCGTGGTCGCCGAGGGCATCGAGCGGCCCGAGCAGCTGGAATCGCTGCGCGAGATGGGCTGCACCCGAGGCCAGGGATTCCTGGTGGCGCGCCCGATGGCCGCGCGCGGCGTCGACTCGCTGATGCGCACCAGCCTCTCCAGCCTCGGGACGCACGCATGACCTCACATCTTGGACTCTGAGATATGTGTCCCATGAATTTGACGCGGGGGCACTTCGTCGGCCAAGGTGGAGGCATGCAGATTGACCGTGGGATCCTCGTAGTACTTCACCGGCGCGCAGGTCGCTGAGCGAAGTACTTCGACCTGCGCGCCGCCCCAGCTCCGCCGATCAAGCGGAATGGGGCATTTTTTATGCCACCAAGCATGTTCAGCCACAAGGAACGAGCCGATGACCGAACAGATGACAGGAGCCCAGGCCCTCGTGAGGGCGCTGGAGCACGTCGGGGTCGACACTGTGTTCGGGATCCCGGGCGGCGCGATTCTCCCCGCCTATGATCCCCTCTACGACTCGACCAAGGTCCGGCACGTGCTTGTACGGCACGAGCAGGGGGCGGGGCATGCGGCCCAGGGCTATGCGCAGGCCACCGGCAAGGTCGGGGTCTGCATGGCCACCAGCGGTCCCGGCGCGACCAACCTGGTCACCCCGATCGCCGACGCCTACATGGACTCGGTCCCGATGGTCGCGATCACCGGCCAGGTGGCCAGCCACGCCATCGGCACCGACGCCTTCCAGGAAGCCGACATCTCCGGCATCACCATGCCGATCACGAAGCACAACTTCCTGATCACCGACCCCAACGACATCCCCAGGACGATCGTGGAGGCATTCCACATCGCCTCGACCGGGCGTCCGGGGCCGGTGCTGGTCGACATCGCCAAGGACGCGCTCCAGGCGAAGATGACCTTCGAGTGGCCGGTCGTCATGCAGCTGCCCGGCTACCGGCCGGTGACCCGGCCGCACTCCAAGCAGATCCGCGAGGCGGCCAAGCTCATCGCCAACGCCGGCAGGCCCGTGCTCTACGTGGGCGGTGGCGTGCACCGGGCGGGGGCGTCGGCACAGCTGCTGGAGTTCGCCGAGTTGACCGGCATCCCGGTGGTCACCACCCTGATGGCGCGGGGCACCTTCCCCGACAGCCACCCGCAGCACATGGGCATGCCCGGCATGCACGGCTCGGTGTCGGCGGTCGGCGCGCTGCAGAAGGCCGACCTGATCATCGGGCTCGGTGTCCGCTTCGACGACCGCGTCACCGGCGACCTGTCGAGCTTCGCGCCGTACGCGAAGATCGTCCATGCGGACATCGACCCGGCGGAGATCTCCAAGAACCGGCACGCGGACGTCCCGATCGTGGGCGACTGCAAGGAGGTCATCTCCGAACTGATCACGGCGGTGCGCAATGAGGGGCGCGCGGGCGACTACGCCGACTGGTGGAAGGCGCTCAACGCCTACAAGGCGACCTACCCGCTGGGCTACACCGAGTTCGAGGACGGCTCCCTCGCCCCGCAGTACGTGATGGAGCGGCTGGGCGCGCTCGTCGGCCCGGACACGATCTACACCGCCGGGGTCGGCCAGCACCAGATGTGGGCCGCGCAGTTCATCGGCTACGAGAACCCCGGCACGTTCATCAACTCCGGCGGCGCGGGCACCATGGGCTTCGCCCTCCCGGCGGCGATGGGTGCCAAGATGGGTCGGCCAGACGTCACGGTCTGGGCCATCGACGGTGACGGCTGCTTCCAGATGACCAATCAGGAGCTCGCCACCTGCACGATCGAGGGTGTGCCGATCAAGGTCGCGATCATCAACAACGGTAACCTGGGCATGGTCCGGCAGTGGCAGACGCTGTTCTACAACAAGCGTTACTCCAACACCGACCTGCAGACGGTCCGCCGCATCCCCGACTTCGTCAAGCTCGCCGAGGCCTACGGTTGTGTGGGGTTGCGGTGCGAGCGTCCCGAGGACGTGGACGCGACGATCAAGAAGGCCATGGAGATCAACGACGTGCCGGTGGTGGTCGACTTCGTGGTGCATCAGGACGCCATGGTGTGGCCGATGGTCGCGGCCGGGACCAGCAACGACGACATCAAGTTCGCGCGCGACATGGCGCCGGTCTGGGACAGCGAGGACTAGGCATGAGCAGGCACACGCTCTCCGTGCTGGTGGAGAACAAGCCCGGCGTGCTCGCGCGCGTCGCGGCGCTGTTCAGCCGCAGGGGGTTCAACATCGACTCGCTGGCGGTCGGGCCGACCGAGCACGCGGACATCTCCAGGATGACCATCGTGGTCAGCGTCGCCGACCTGCCGTTGGAGCAGGTCACCAAGCAGCTCAACAAGCTCGTCAACGTGCTGAAGATCGTGGAGCTCGACCCGGCGCAGTCGGTGCAGCGCGAGCTCACACTGATCAAGGTGCGTGCCGACGCCGACAACCGCTCCAACGTGCTGGAGCTGGTCAACCTGTTCCGGGCGCGCTGCGTCGACGTCTCCTCGGACGCGGTGACCATCGAGGTCACCGGCACGCCGGACAAGCTGCAGGCCTTCATCAAGGTCCTTGAGCCGTTCGGTATCAAGGAGCTTGTCCAGTCGGGCATGGTGGCCATCGGCCGCGGCGCCCGTTCCATCACCGACCGTTCTCTCCGGGCCCTGGACCGGACCGCATAACGCACATGAGAAACCCGAAAGGTTGAGCAAGTGACTGAGATCTTCTACGACGACCAGGCCGACCTGTCGATCATCCAGGGCCGGCACGTCGCCGTTCTGGGATACGGCAGCCAGGGCCACGCCCACGCGCTCTCGCTGCGCGACTCCGGCGTGGACGTCCGGGTCGGCCTGCCCGAGGGTTCCAAGAGCCGGGAGAAGGCCGAGGCCGATGGCCTGCGGGTGCTCACGCCCTCGGAGGCCGTCGAAGAGGCCGACCTGACCATGATTCTCGCGCCGGACCACATCCAGCGCCACCTGTACGCCGACCACGTGGCCCCGAACCTGGTCGAGGGCGACGCGCTCTTCTTCGGGCACGGCCTGAACATCCGCTACGGCCTCATCGAGGCGCCGGAGGGTGTGGACGTGGCCATGGTCGCCCCCAAGGGCCCTGGTCACCTCGTGCGCCGCCAGTACACCGCGGGCCGCGGCGTGCCGTGCCTCGTCGCGGTGGAGAAGGACGCCAGCGGGAACGCCCTGGACCTCGCCCTGTCCTACGCCAAGGGCATCGGCGGCACTCGCGCCGGCGCGCTGAAGACGACCTTCAAGGAGGAGACCGAGACCGACCTGTTCGGTGAGCAGGCCGTGCTCTGCGGCGGTGTGTCCGAGCTGATCAAGGCCGGTTTCGAGACCCTGATCGAGGCGGGCTACCAGCCCGAGGTCGCCTACTTCGAGTGCCTGCACGAGATGAAGCTGATCGTCGACCTGATGTACGAGGGCGGCATCCACAAGATGTACTGGTCGGTCTCCGACACCGCCGAGTACGGCGGCTACTCCCGTGGCCCGCGCGTGGTGACGCAGGAGACCAAGAAGGAGATGCAGCGCATCCTCGCCGAGATCCAGTCCGGTGAGTTCGCCAGGGAACTGGTGGAGGAGTTCGACAGCGGTCAGAAGAGGTTCACCGCCTACCGCGAGGAGCTCGCCGAGCACCCGATCGAGAAGACCGGTGCCAAGCTCCGCCCGATGATGAGCTGGCTGAAGTAGGAGCCGGCTGCGCCAGGCGCCCGGTATGGCCCGCGCCCCCGCGACGTGAACTCGTCGCGGGGGCGCGTGCCGTTTTCACGGGGATGGCCGACCGGCTCCCATACCCTGGCCGGGGCGTGGGAGCCGGTCGGACGCGGAGTCCGGCCGGGCCCAGGGCCTGGGGCCCGGCCGGATCCGGTACCCGGTGGGTGCTCAGTGCTTGGCGAAGTTCTGGGTCCAGTAGATGCCACGGGAGCTGTTGGCCACGCCCACTCCGAGGTGGGTGTAGCCGCAGTTCATGATGTTGGCTCGGTGACCGGAGCTGTTCATCCAGGCCCGCACCACTTCGGCGGGGGTGCGCTGGCCCATCGCGATGTTCTCCGCCCAGGCTCGCACCGGGCTGAACCCGCTCGCCTTGATGCGGGCGGTCAGGTTCCTGCCGTCCGCCGAGGTGTGGCTGAAGTAGTTCTTGGCCGCCATGTCGGCGGAGTGGCCCTGCGCGGCTGAGCGCAGCTGGGGGTCGGAGACGAGTGGAGCACAGCCGCCCTTCTGCCGCTCGGCGTTGGTCAGGCGCACCACCTCCTCCGAGGTGGAGGACCCTCCCGGTGCGGGTGTGGGAGCCGTGGTGCCGGGGGTGGTGGGAGTGGCGGTGGGAACAGGGGCCGGTGTCGGCTTGGCGGTGGAGGTCGGGGTGGGCGTGGGGGAGCAGGCGAGCCTGACGGCCGTGGAGCGGCTGACATTGCCCCGGTAGTCGGTGACGACGGAGTAGTAGACGCCGGGGGCGCACGACAGCCTCACGGTCACCCGTCCGTTGGTCCCGCGCAGGGAGGCGCTCTTGACGACCGGGTCGGCACCGGCCACGGCGCGCTTGATGCGGATGCGGACCAGCGCGGTGTCGTCGCAGCCCAGCCGTGCGGCGGACGCCTGGATCCGTCCCGCCGCGGTGACGTACGGCTTGGCGGCGTACACGCGGCACTCGGCCAAGGGGGCGCTCGCGGCGTTAGCCGTGGCGATCGGCGTGCTGAGGGCCGCCAGGCTCCCGAGGCACAGCAGTACCCCTAGCGGTCTGCGCATGTCGGTTCCTCCAGTTGGTTAGACGCTGGACGGTTCCGCATTCTTTCGGGGACAGATCAGTCTTGTCAGCAAATTACCGACATTAACTGTGGGCTCCAGGTAAACCAGAGCGATCACATAGGCGTCTGGGGGCGGTGATGCACCGGTCCAAATCGGAGGTGATTTGCCGAGAAAACCCTACGGCGACCACCACGCTCTTCCTGAGTCTCGTCGGCCCGCTGCTGATCACCATTTGCGTTCGCCGGAAGCCCTTGGGCTTTGGCCCCGGTGAGCGTTGAGGAGCCGCAGGCCCCCGGCTTTGGCCGTGGGGTCAGGACAGCAGCTGAGGCGTGATCATCAGGAAGCCGCAGTCGCCGAAGGAGACGACGTCGCCCGGCCGGACCTTCGCCGGGCCGACCAGGCGCCAGTCGTTCAGCCGGGTACCGTTCAGCGAGCCGAGGTCGACGAGGACCCAGCCGTCCGCGTCGCGGCGGAGTTCGGCGTGCACCCGGGAGACGGTCAGGTCGGCGAGGACCAGGTCGCAGGCGGATCCCCTGCCCACCACGTAGCGGGCCCGGTCGTCGGCGGGTAGCGCCAGCCTGGGCAGCCTGGGGCGCCGCCAGGCCGACTCCACGCGCTTGGTGAAGTCGGAGGCAGAGGCGACGACCTCGGTGACCATGCGGCGGAACCGGCCGCGTTGCGGCAGGTCGGCGACAAGATTGTCGAGTTCGCCCTGGTTGCGTGCGCGCAGGGCCATGTCGACGCGGCCGAGGAACGTGTCGTGCGACAGATGCCCCTCGACAGCACGGTCACGGAGCTCGTTGATCGCACGATCGCGATCCCCGTCGGAGGCGCGGGACGGGGGATGCGTCGAGCTCATCCTCCGAGTATCGGCCCCAGGGGCGGAACCTGTCCAGAATATGTAAATCTCGTGCAAGGAGCATACCGGGTATGCATACTTAGTATGCATGGCGATCCGACAGGGGCTACTCGCCCTGCTGAGTCAGGGACCTCGCTACGGCTACCAGCTGCGCACCGAGTTCGAGGCGTCGACGGCGGTGGTGGTGGTGGTGGGGGTGCCGTCAGTCGGTGACGTCGGCGCAGACCACGTGGGCGCCCAGTTCGACCATCCGCTGCTCGCTGCGGGCGTCGGCGACCCTGGCCATCAGGATCGGCGCCTCGCTCGCGGCGAGTTGCGGCAACCGGGCGCGCACCCCGCGATGGATGTCCCTGACCACGTCCTCGGCCGCCGACATGTGCACCTTCACGTGCAGCATGATTCCCGGCGCGCCGGAGGAGGTCCTGGCCTCGGAGATCCACACGTGAGGGACGAGCGGGTAGTCGACGAGCAGGTGCGAGATCGCGGCGCGCAGCGCGGGCAGGATCGGGTGCTCGCACCGCCGGTAGCCGGGATCCACCAACTGCATCGGCCCCGACAGGTGGGGCCGGGGCGCCGGGATCCACGGCTGGGCGGGTGAGGCGGGCACCGGCGTTCTTTGCGGGCGCGCCGGCGCGGGACGCGAGACCGTGGCCATCGCCCCGGTCGCGTACGCCGTCGGCGCCGCGCTCGACAGCGCGGGCGCGGGGCCGCTGCGCTTCGAGAGCAGGTAGCGCTGGAGGTCCTCGATCGGCACGGCCGCGGCCGCTGGGCCTGCCGCGTCGATCACTATCTCCCGCACGCCGGTGACCCGCTGGATGTCGAGGACAGTGTCGGCGTCGCACGCCGACAGCGAGTGGCTGCCACGGTGCCGCGCGTAGGTGTCCGCCGAGGTGTACCCCAGCAGAACACGCTCACCGGCCTGCGTCGTGCCGAGCACGACGGAGCGGTCGGGTCGCACGGCAACCAGGAGTCCCCATTCGGCAAGCGCCGCCAGCAGCCGGTGCGGGTCGCCGTGCTGCGCGAGCACGTTGCCGAGAGCGGGGTTCCCGATGCTCATATGAGGAACGATAGGTAGTGAACCACGGCTTATCAGAGTAATCGCGAAGTTTTCTTAGGATCAAGACCAACTTGAATTTCGGCCGCATGAGATGCGTCAAGGACGGGTACCGGCGTGCTGGATCATGGAGGCGGCCGCGTCTCGTATCTCGGGACACTCGTGAATGGGTTCACAAGCGCCGATAGACTACGTGAGGTCCGTGCACCCTCACCGCCTAGTGTGCACCCTCACCGCCTAGTAAGGATCCAGCCTGTGAACAAGCCCGTCGTACTGGTCGCCGAGGAACTTTCCGAGGCCGGTCTCGCGGTCCTGGGCGCGGACTTCGAAGTCCGCCACGCCGACGGCGCCGACCGTGCCCAGTTCCTGCCCGCGCTCGCCGACGTGGACGCGCTCATCGTGCGCAGCGCCACGCAGGTCGACGCAGAGGCGATCGCCCACGCGCCCAGGCTCCGCGTCGTCGCCCGCGCCGGTGTCGGCCTGGACAACGTCGACGTGGAGGCCGCCACCAAGGCCGGCGTCATGGTCGTCAACGCGCCGACCTCCAACATCACCAGTGCCGCCGAGCACACCGTCGCGCTGATCCTCGCCTCCGCCCGCAACGTCGCCCAGGCTCACTCCGCACTCAAGGGCGGTGAGTGGAAGCGCTCGAAGTACACCGGCGTGGAGCTCGACGAGAAGGTCGTCGCCATCCTCGGTCTCGGCAAGATCGGCCAGCTGGTCGCGCAGCGCCTCCAGCCGTTCGGCGTCGAGCTGATCGCCTACGACCCCTACCTGCAGCCGGCCCGCGCCGCGCAGATGGGCGTCCGCCTGGTCTCGCTGGAGGAGGCCCTGCGCGAGGCCGACTTCATCACGGTGCACCTGCCCAAGTCCAAGGAGACCATCGGTCTCATCGGTGACAGAGAGCTGCACGCGGTCAAGCCGAACGTCCGCCTCATCAACGTCGCCCGCGGCGGCATCATCGACGAGAACGCCCTCTACTCCGCGATCAAGGAGGGCCGCGTCGCCGGCGCCGGCATCGACGTGTTCCCGAAGGAGCCGGTCACCGACAGCCCGCTCTTCGAGCTCGACCAGGTGGTCGTCACCCCGCACCTGGGCGCCTCCACCCACGAGGCCCAGGAGAAGGCCGGCACCCAGGTGGCGCGTAGCGTGAAGCTCGCCCTGGCCGGGGAGTTCGTGCCCGACGCGGTCAACGTCCAGGGCGGCGCCGTCGCCGAGGGCGTCAAGCCGGGCCTGCCGCTGGCCGAGAAGCTCGGCCGGGTGTTCACCGCCCTCGCGGGCGAGGTCGCCACCAAGCTCGACGTCGAGGTGCGCGGCGAGATCGCCGCCCACGACGTCCGCGTACTGGAGCTGGCCGCGCTCAAGGGCGTCTTCACGGACGTGGTCGAGGACTCCGTCACCTATGTCAACGCCCCGCTGCTGGCCAAGGACCGCGGCGTCTCGGTCGAGCTGGTCACCAGCACCGAGAGCCCCGACTGGCGCAACGTCGTGACGGTCCGCGGCGTCCTCGCCGACGGCCGCGCGGTCTCGGTCTCCGGCACCCTGTCGGGTCCGAGGCAGATCATGAAGATCGTCGAGGTCAACGGCTACCAGATGGAGATCGAGCCGACCGACCACCTGTCGTTCTTCACCTACACCGACCGCCCCGGCGTCGTCGGCGTGGTCGGCCGCATCCTCGGCGACCACTCGATCAACATCGCCTCGATGCAGGTGGCCCGCGACGTCAAGGGCGGCAAGGCCCTCATCGCGCTCACCGTAGACACCGCCATCCCGGCAGAGGTGATCGACCAGATCGGTGCGGAGATCGGCGCCGACAGCGGTCGCTCGGTCGACCTGGCCGACTAGGCCCGGTAGGCAAAAGATCCACCGAGATGGCCGCCGCCCCGCAGTGCGGGGCGGCGGCCATCTTTCGTCCCGGCATGTGAGAAGTGTGTACACCGGGTGAGACGGTGCTTCGGCCGGCAGGTAACCTGAAGTGGAATGCGCCAGGTCTTACCTGCCGCGACGAGGCCTGACAGGGACAGGCCGGCAACTCGCCGGCTCCACACCACGAATCATCGGTCCGTGATCCGGATCCGTGACATCAGGCCTGGCCGGAGCCCTGATCGGAGTCTCGACCATCTTCCTTGCTCGCATGCGACCGAGACGAGATCCACCATGTACGACATGTATCCCTGGAACCGCGCCGAAGAGGTCGAGGACGAGGCCGCCGAGGCGCTCCAGACCGCCCTGGACCGCCGGGACAACGGTGGTGCTCCCATCCGCTGAACCTGATTCCCGATGCCGTCGGGATTTTTGGGGCTTTCTACCGGTTGCCGGCCGGCGTGTCCTATCCGCCGGTCGCGATTTTGATCTGTTCGGTCAGCTTGACCCCCTGCGGATCGGGGCGCACCGCGCCGACGAAGGAGGACCGGCGCCAGGCGCTGAGCTTCTCCTCCTTGACCACGTCGCCGCTCCGCGGGGCGTGGACCATGTAACCGGGCCTGGTGATCATGCCGACGTGGCCGAGGCCGCTGAAGAAGGCCAGGTCACCGGGCTTGAGATCCTTCCAGGCGATCTTCTTGGAGAAGGCCGCGTACTGGTCGTTGGTGACGCGGGGCAGTGTGATCCCGGCGGCGCCGTAGGCGCGGAGCATCAGGCCCGAGCAGTCGAAGCCGCCGTTGCCGGTGCCGCCCCAGACGTAGGGCGTGCCGCGCTTGGACATGGCCCAATTCACGGCTTTCCGCCAGGCGGGCCTGGGCGTCGCGCTTTTCAGCGCCGCCTTCAGCGTGGAGGTGCCGAGCGCGGGGGATTCGGGGGAGGGGAGGGGGGCGGCGGCCAGTGCCGCTGTCGGCGCCATGGCCGAGGCCGCGAACACCGCGGCGCCGGAGACGAGGATGGACAGGACGCGAGAGTACATCTTGCCGGACAGGATGATTCCTTCCATAGGGCCGGCCGGGTGAGCTGTCGGGCTCGGGCGTGGAGGCCGCCCTACGGTGCGCGAGCGCACCGATTCGCCCCAAGGAATCCCGTGATGGCGGCCGGGAACGCGCTCCGGGGGAGGAGCGGGTTCCCGGGGGCCGGGTGGATCCCGGAAAAAGTGGTTCCCCGGCTCCGTACGGGCCGATAAGGGGATGGTCCGTACGGATTAGGCATCAATGTGAATGGGGAGGACGATAACGAAACCTCGCGAAACGGTCAATAGGGAGTAAAAAAGGACAAAGTGATCACATGTGGACGTGTGGACGTGTTGACGTGTCCGAAGAGTGAGACCGGTGTTCGATCACCGAGACGGACAGGTAAGGTGCCTGCATGGATTCGCGTAACATTCGCCTGGCGGTCATCCCCGGGGACGGGATCGGAGTCGAGGTCGTCACCGAGGGACTGAAGGTCCTCGAAGCGGTCGGCACCAAGATGGAGACCACCACGTACGACCTCGGAGCCAAGCGCTACCACGAGACCGGCGAGACCCTGCCCGACCCGCTCCTCGACGAGCTACGCGGATACGACGCGATCCTGCTCGGCGCGGTCGGCGACCCCAGCGTGCCCCCGGGCATCCTGGAGCGCGATCTGCTGCTCAAGCTCCGCTTCCAGCTCGACCACTACGTGAACCTCCGCCCGGTCAAGCTCTTCCCCGGCGTCGAGACGCCGCTGGGCAATGCCCGCCCCGAGGACATCGACATGATCGTCATCCGCGAGGGCACCGAGGGCCTGTACGCCGGAGCCGGCGGCGTCCTGCGCCGCGGCACGCCGCACGAGATCGCCACCCAGGAATCGCTGAACACCGCCTACGGGGTCGAGCGTGTGGTGCGCTACGCCTTCGAGAAGGCCGTGGCCCGCCCCCGCAAGAAGCTGACGCTGGTCCACAAGACCAATGTGCTCACCTACGCAGGCGACCTCTGGGCCCGCACGTTCGACCGGGTCAGCCTGGAGTATCCCGAGGTCCAGACCGACTACTGCCACATCGACGCGGCCTCGATGTTCTTCGTCAGCCAGCCGGAGCGCTTCGACGTGATCGTCACCGACAACCTCTTCGGCGACATCATCACCGACATCGGCGCGGCGATCGCCGGTGGCATCGGCCTGGCGGCCAGCGGCAACGTCAACCCCGACCGCACCGCGCCGAGCATGTTCGAGCCGGTCCACGGCAGCGCCCCCGACATCGCGGGCCAGGGCAAGGCCGACCCGACCGCCACGATCCTGTCGGTCGCCATGCTCCTGGACCACCTGGGCCTGGCCGACGAGGCGGCCCGGGTCGAGCAGGCCGTCGCCGACGACCTGCTCGAGCGGCTGGCCGGCTGGGCCGGCCGGACCACCCAGGAGATCGGTGACGACATCACCGCGCGAGTAGCCGGCTGAGGAAGCCGCCCCCTCGACTCTGACGCGCCCGGCGGCTCTCTGAGCCGCCGGGCGCGTTTTTGTTTCCTCCGCACTGCCGGTTTGCGGCATGGATGCAGTAGTTTCCCGTTACCCGGTCCAACGCAGAATGGACCCGAGGTAAGCCAGACATCAAGATAAGGATCCGCGTCATGACCACCGCTCAGAAGCTCAGCTTCGACGTGCAGCTCTCCGACCACGCTCGTACCGCGGCCGAGCGCGAGCAGGTAATGGCGACTCCGGGGTTCGGTCAGGTCTTCACCGATCACATGATCTCGATCGACTACACCGAGGGCGAGGGCTGGCACGACGCCCGGCTCATGCCGTACGGCCCGCTCAGCCTCGACCCCGCGACCGCGGTCTTCCACTACGCGCAGGAGCTCTTCGAGGGCATGAAGGCGTACCGCCAGCAGAACGGTGCGATCGTGACCTTCCGCCCCGAGGCCAACGCCGCCCGCTTCAACACCTCCGCGCTGCGGATGGCCATGCCCGAGCTGCCCGAGGAGACGTTCGTCGAGTCGCTGGAACTGCTCGTCCAGACCGACCGCGAGTGGGTTCCGACCAGGCCCGGACACAGCCTCTACCTGCGCCCCTTCATGATCGCCACGCAGCCGGCGCTCGGGGTCAACTACCCCTCCAGGACCTACAAGTACATGGTGATCGCCTCTCCGGCGGCGGCCTACTTCGGCGGCGGGCAGGCGGTCAGCGTCTGGCTCTCCACCGAGTACACCCGTGCGGCCCCCGGCGGCACCGGCTTCGCCAAGTGCGGCGGCAACTACGCCGCGGCCTTCGTGGCCCAGCGCCAGGCCGTCGAGCAGGGCTGTGACCAGGTGGTCTGGCTGGATGCGAGCGAGCACCGCTACGTCGAGGAGATGGGCGGGATGAACCTGTTCTTCGTCTACGGTGACCGCCTGCTGACCCCGGCGCTCACCGGCACGCTCCTGCCGGGCATCACCCGCGACTCGATCCTCGCCCTCGCCGCGGACCTCGGCCTGCGGGCGGAGGAGGGGCGGCTGTCGATCGAGGAGTGGCAGCGGGGCTGCGAGTCGGGCGAGCTCACCGAGGTCTTCGCCTGTGGCACCGCCGCGGTCGTCACCCCGGTCGGCTCGGTCAAGGGTGCGGACCGCGGCTGGACGATCGGCGACGGCACCCAGGGGCCCGTCACCGAGAGGATCCGCGAGGAGCTCGTGGGCATCCAGTACGGTTCCCGCCCGGACTCGCACAACTGGGTCCACAAGATCTGCTAGTCCCGTCCCCTTGGAGGAAGCCCGGTCTCCAATCCGGCCGGGCCTCCTCCTGCGGCGGGTCTATCCTTCGCTCAGCTTGCCGGTGTCGATCGTGAGGTTCCACGGCGCGGGCAGCTCAAGCGGCTTGCCGATCGACTCGGTGATCTCGTCGGAGTACCCCTCCGGCCCTGGCCTGCTGAGCAGCCTGAAGCGGTTCGCGAAGGTGTCTATCACCAGGTAGAGCGGAACTCCCGCGAGTGCGCAGGCCCGCGGTTTGACCACGTGGTCATCGTGAACGCTGCTGGGGGAGACGACTTCGGCGACCAGTAGCGTGGCGTTGGCGTACACGTGGCTGGGGTCCCAGAGGGGAGGGTTCGGGGGAACGACGACGAGGTCAGGTTCGAAGCGGTCCGCCTGCACCTGCAGGAGGAGTTTGGCCTCGGGGTAGACACGCCATCCCTTCTCTATGGAGAACGGTATGAGCTCCGCCATGAGCTGGTAAGCGACTTCGGCGTGAGCGATCGTGGGCATCTCCCTCACCACGATCCGGCCGTTGATGATCTCGATTCGGTGCTTCTCGAACCGATCGACGAGCTCCAGGTAGAGCCGTTCGAGCTCTTCCTGATCGTTGATCTGGTATGCGATCGATCTTTTCATGAGTAGTCCCACGAGGTCATCGGTTACTTCCAGCGTGGATACCTCCGCCCTCGGGCGGGGGAGGAAACGCGGCACTGTGCCGCGCTTCTGGGTGGGTGATGTAACCGTAGCCGTCGGCTCGTTGGAGCAGGCGAACATGGCGGTGGTGGATGCCCTGCACGAGGCCGTGCCGGGTGCGAATGTTGAATTTGCCGGTGGAGCGGACCGCGACCCGCCCCGTGTGCGTCCCGGTTTTGGTGCCGGTCGGGACGATGGCGCGGACCAGGTCGCCGGTCTGGTAGCCGTGGTGGCGTTTGGTGCGGGGTAGTGCCAGCCGGGGGAATCCGTAGCGGTCGCTGCGGGTGCGGCGGTAAGTGCCGCGCCCGGTCGCTGCGACCACCAGGATCACAGACGGCCAACCGGTCACGGTGTCGAGGTGGCCGACGTGCAGGGCGTCGAGGGTGTGGGATTTCGCGGCGCCGGTGCGGGACCGGTTCCATTTCGTGCGCCCGCCGGACGCGACGGCGACCGGTAGGCCGGTGGCCTCCAGTGCCCGCCACAGTGCCCACCGGGTGGCGTTCACGGCGGCGGCGTCCCGCAACGGGGCCTTGATCTGCCGCAGTACCTTCGCCAGCACCTTCGGCCGGTCGGCCAGGAACTCCTCGACCAAGGTGGCGGCCTTGGCCTGGTTGCACGGTATGCACGCCACGACAAGGTTGCTGAGGCGGTTGGAGCCGCCTCGGCTGTGCGGGTGGAGGTGGTCGAGGTTCAACGGTACGCCGGAGGCGCCGCAGTAGGCGCACGCCCGCCCCCACCTGGCCAGCAGGTACTCGCGGACCTCGTACCCGGCGAGGGTGCCCTGCTGGTATTCCACTCCTTCGAGTGGCCTGCCCGCCGACAGGGCGTGGGTGTCGAACGCGACCCGCTCGACGTGGACGGCCCGTACGGGCGCCCACCGGGTCAACCGGGTCGCCCACGACATGGTGGTGTCGACGCGGTGGCGCAGCGACGGCGCCAACCACCCCTGTGGTTTCGTGCGGTTGTTGAAGCGGGGGGGGCGCGGTAGCGCAGGTTCCGCGACCGGCGCCCCCGGCGTAGAGCGGCGCGGGCGGTGAGCCTGTCGCGGATCTGCCCGCCCCGGTGGTCGAGCTGAATGCCGTACAGGCCGGTGCGGTCGGCGTGGCCGGTGCGGAACACCGCGATGCCGGTGTGTTTGCTGCCGGGGTCGATGCCGACCTGCACACCCTGGACGACGGAGTCGGCCACGGTGCGGTCGCGCAGGCGGATGACGAACGGGGTGTGACGCACCACCACCGCCCGGCCCGCCGCCAGCAGGCGGCGGGCACGAGCCGGGTGGCATGGGTCAAGCGGGTGGCTGTGCACGTCCAGGACGAACACGGCCGGGTGAACCTCACGGTTCGCTCCCTCGGACGCCTCAGCGCCCTTGGGGTGACGCCGGTCAGATGGTGCGGCCTGGCCGGTCTCCCCTCGCCCAGGTTGAACACCCGTTGCCTTGCGGCGTCCACGTCCCGTTTCGTCCCGACCCTGCGGGGTGTCTGCTGACGTGGATTCGAGGATCCGGGGCTGAGGAAGCACCCCGGAGTCGGTCTGCCGGCGTGTGTTCAACGTAGCCATCTGGTTCGCACCTCCACATCGTGATGGCTGGGGCTGGTCAACATGGAGCTAGCGGTGCGCGGTGCGGCACTTCAAGCTCCGGCCTTCGGACCGGGGTCGTTGACCCTTCCCTCCGCGCGGGTGGGCGTAACGTGTTTGGCATGTCGCTTAAAGTAATCGAAAAGATTTCTGCCCGCCCGGGGTTCGGGAAAGTTCTCGTCAGTGCTTTCGAATCATGGTGAGGCCGTCGGCGATGGGGAGCATGATCGAGGTGACCCGCACGTCGGCGCTGACCATGTCGTTGAACTCGCGGATGTGTCTGACCGTCTCGTCGTCCCTGCTGGGATCGGCGACGTGGCCGTTCCACAGCGTGTTGTCGACGAGGATCACCCCGCCGGGGGCCAGGCGCGACATCAGGATCTCGTAGTAGACGGGATAGTTGACCTTGTCGGCGTCGATGAACGCCAGATCCACCGCGGGGTGCTCGGGGAGCTCGCGCAGCCGCTCGGCCGCCGGGCCGATCCTCAGCTCGATGCGGTCGGAGACCTGCGTCTTCTCCCAGTATCTCCGGGCCACCGCCGTCCACTCCTCGCTCACGTCGAAGCAGGTGAGCCCACCGCCGGGGGCGAGCCCGCGGGCGAGGCAGATGGAGGAGTAGCCGGTGAAGGTGCCCACCTCCACCGCGTTCCTGGCGCCGCAGATCTGAGCGATCATGGTGAGGAATCGCCCCTGGTCGGGGGAGATCTGCATTACCGCACTGTCGCCGGTCAGCTCGCGGGTCTCGACGGCGAGCGCGTCGAGGACGTCGTCGGGCAGGGTGGTGTGCGCGAGCAGATACTGCCCCACTGCGGGGTCGAGATAGGTCGCCTTCATGGGCCTCATTCTCGCCGGTGCGAGGCGATCGCGAGGCGATGACGGGAGTGAAGCCGGGCCGTGTCGGCAGGTCGCGGGTCTCAGATCCTAAGATCGATGTGTCGGATGCTGTCAGCGTGTGGCAGACTCCAAAGCATCATGTTCTACGGTCTGCTCATTATCGGCAGGCGCGCTGGCTGAAAAGGGACACCGCCAGCGCGCAGACCTCTCACGTCCGTGAGGGGTTTTTTTGTTTCTCGAAGCCGAATGAGCGCGCGGCGAATCATCGAACCGCGAAGGAGAACGACATGGCCGACGATCGCTTCCACGTGTACGACACGACTCTCCGTGACGGAGCCCAGCAGGAGGGGCTCAACCTCACGGTGGCCGACAAGCTGGCCATCGCGCGTCACCTGGACGGCCTGGGCGTCGGTTTCATCGAGGGAGGCTGGCCGGGGGCCAATCCCAAGGACACAGAGTTCTTCAGGCGCGCTCAAACAGAGCTCGACCTGAAGCACGCGCAGCTCGCCGCGTTCGGCGCGACCCGCCGGGCAGGTGCGAAGGCAGCCGACGACCCATTGGTGGCCGCGCTGCGCGAATCCGGCGCGCCGGTCGTGACCCTTGTCGCCAAGAGTCACGACCGGCACGTGGAGCTGGCCCTCCGCACGACCCTGGAGGAGAACCTCGCGATGATCCGCGACACGGTCTCCCACCTCCACGCGGAGGGGCAGAGGGTCTTCCTCGACGCCGAGCACTTCTTCGACGGCTACAAGTCCAACCCGGCGTACGCGCTGGAGGTGCTGCGCACCGCCGCCGAGGCGGGTGCCTCGGTCATCGCGCTCTGCGACACCAACGGGGGCATGCTCCCCGACGAGCTGGCCGAGGTCGTGCACGCGGCCGTCGGGACGTCGGCCAGGATCGGCATCCACTGCCACGACGACACCGGCTGCGCGGTCGCCAACACCCTGGCCGCGGTGAAGGCCGGCGCGACCCACGTGCAGGGCTGCGCCAACGGCTACGGCGAGCGCTCGGGCAACGCCAACCTGTTCACCGTGGTGGCCAACCTGCAGCTCAAGCGGGGATTCGACCTGGTGCCGAGGGAGGCGCTGGCCGACATGACCAGGATCGCCCACGCGGTCACCGAGGTCACCAACGTCACCCCCAACTCCCACGCCCCCTACGTCGGCGTCTCCGCCTTCGCGCACAAGGCCGGGCTGCACGCCAGCGCGATCAAGGTCGATCCCAACCTCTACCAGCACATCGACCCCGCCGAGGTCGGCAACGACATGCGCATGCTCGTCTCCGACATGGCCGGACGCGCCTCGGTCGAGCTCAAGGGGCGCGAGCTGGGCTACGAGCTGGCCCCCGAAACCTCGCGGGAGCTGGTGAACCGGGTCAAGGAGATGGAGTCGAAGGGGTACACCTTCGAGGCCGCCGACGCCTCCTTCGAGCTCCTGCTTCGCGACACCGTCGCGGGCGAGCGCAAGCGCCACTTCCAGGTCGAGTCCTGGCGGGTGATCGTCGAGCGGACCCGCGGCGGCGAGGTCGTCAGCGAGGCCACCGTGAAGCTGCACGCCAAGGGTGAGCGGATCGTCGCCACCGGCGAGGGCAACGGTCCGGTCAACGCCCTCGACCGGGCCGTACGGCAGGGACTTGAGCGGCTCTACCCCGAGCTGGCGGGGGTCGAGCTGATCGACTTCAAGGTACGCATCCTGGAGGGCGCGCACGGCACCGACGCCGTCACGCGCGTGCTGATCACCTCCAGCGACGCGGCCGGGGAGTGGTCCACCGTCGGCGTCGACGAGAACATCATCGAGGCGTCCTGGCAGGCGCTGGAGCAGGCCGTCACCTATGGCCTGCTGCGCGCCGGCCACACCGACTGAGGGGCGGCCTCCGGGGTGCTTTCCCTGGCCGGCTCGGAAACTTCCGGCCAGGGCGGATGCGGGCGGGCTCTTTGGGGCTCGCGCGCCCCGGCCGGGGCTTGTCGTCAGGAGAGGTCGGCGCCGCCGACGCGGAAGCTCACCGGGCCCTTGGAGGTCTCCACATTGACCTTGCCGCCGGAGCAGGAGAGAGACGGTTTTCCGGTACCGGGCACCAGCACGGTCAGTACGGAGTCGCCCGAGGCGGGGGAGACGACCGCGGGTGCGGGGTGTCTCTGCAGGTAGGCGGAGGAGACCCAGCCCTGGTAGGGGTTCTTCTGGCCGCGGACCACCTTGAGCCCGCCGACCGGCTTGCAGGAGGGCATCGAGACCTGCACGAGCGTCGCCTTCCAGCCCGCCTTGTCCTTCACCACGACCTGGCCGCCGCTGTTCGAGACGGTGGACAGGTCTCGCGAGAAGTGCCAGATGTTGCGGACCGAGGAGCCCTTGGGGACCGTGTCCAGCACGGCCATCAGGTCCCGTTCGTGGTTGACGAGCACCGAACGGGTCCTGGGCACGCCGTAGGCCCTGTCGGTCAGCCGGTAGCTCTGCCGCTCGGACCCGATCGAGGATTTGCTCAGGGTGGTGGCGGTCCTGCCGCGGAACCGGGCCCCGGACACGATCGAGGTGTTGTGCGCCTCGGCCGACATCGTCCAGTGCCGGTAGCCGCTGTTCTCGTACGAGTCGAAGCCGACGTCGACCAGGACGTCGCGGCCCTGGGCGTAGTAGGTCACGCCCAGGTGGTCCTCGTGGCCGTGGTACTTCATGCCGGGCCCGAAGCGGATGGAGTAGAACGCCGACTCGGGCTTGTCCCAGGCGGTGCGCCCGTAGACGTAGCCGTTGCCGAACACCCGCACCGTCTTCTTCGGGTGGGAGTAGCCGACGGGCCGCACGTCCGCGCCGCCGTCGCCGATCGGGACCATGAACCCGTCGGGCTGGGTGGAGTGGGAGATGAAGTCCTCCAGCGACTCCCAGCGGCGTGAGATGTCGGCGGGCACCTTCCGCCCGCACGACTTGATGTTGTCCATCGCGACCTTCAGACGCTCGTAGACGTAGATCGCGTAGCGGGGGGCCTGCTCGCGCAGCGCGCCCTGGGAGTCGACGTCGAGCTTCACGGTCTCGGTGAGCCGCCTGATCGCGAGGCTGGACCACTGGTCGCGGCCGTAGCGGCAACCGATGCCGAGCAGCGCGATGTCCTGGTCGATGCCGTGGTTGTGGCCCTTCTCATACAGCTTCGGGTCCGACAGCATCCTGGCGTGCTCGGCCAGGCTGCCGGAGAGCCACGACTCGTTGACGTGCTTGCTGAGGCAGACCAGCGCGGGGGCGCGCAGCGCGATCGGGTGCTCCTGCCAGGCGTACGGGCTGGTCCCCGCGCCGCCGCGGGGGTTGTCGGCCACCCAGTCCTTGGCGATCTCGGCGGCCCGCGCCAGGTACGCCTCGTTGCCGTTCGTCTCGTAGTCGGCGACGAGGCGGCCCATCCAGCGCAGCGAGTGGAAGACCATGCTCCAGGAGCGGTTCCGGTAGGGGTCGGTGCGCCAGTCGACGTTCTTGCCGATCTTCACCGGGGCCAGGTCCAGGAAGGCGACCTCGCCGTTCATGATGTCCGCCGCCGTCGGCGTGGCCGGCAGCCAGTCGCCCTGGCACTCAGCGGTGCGTTTTACCTCCTGTGCCTCCGCGGTGCCGGCCGTGGCACCACAGGTCATCAGGAGGACGAGGGAGAGAGCGAGTGCTTGTGTGCGGCGGCGCACGCCAGTTCCTTCCGGGCCGAACAAGGGGAGTGGATCATGCTGTCCGAATCCCACTGAACCGGTCAAGCCGGGAGAGGCGCTTCCGGGACATCGTTAGCAACTAGATGCGGGTCTCCCAGGTTTCCCGGAGGGTGTGGCCTGATCCTGCCGGCCGATGTCCCTGCGGCCACTCGCGGGTGCCTTCGTGTTTCGGCAGGCTGGGCGGTATGAGACTCGCCGACATCGTCATCCCCGACACACCGGCCGCCCGCGGCGCGCTGGAGGTGGCGACCGCCTACTGCTCGCCCGCCCTGCTCAACCACTCCGTGCGCGCCTACCTGTGGGCGGCGGCCTACGGTGCGATGAACGACGTCGCCTTCGACGCCGAGTTGCTGTACGTCGCGTCGATGATGCACGACATCGGCCTGGTCAAGGAGTTCGACAGCCACACCGTGCCGTTCGAGGAGGCGGGAGGCCATGTCGCGTGGGTCTTCGCCGCCGGGGCCGGATGGCCCGTCGAGCGCCGCGTGCGCGCGTCGGAGATCGTCGTACGCCACATGTGGGACAGTGTGGACCCCGCGTGGGACCCCGAGGGGCACCTGCTAGAACTCTCCACCGCGCTCGACATCTCAGGGCGCCGGCCGGAGGACTTCCCCCCGGGGCTCCGCGCCGAGGTGCTTGAGAGTTACCCCCGGAAGGGGATCGGCTCCGAGTTCACCGCGTGTCTCATGAACCAGGCCACGCGTAAGCCGGACAGCCTGGCCGGAGGGTTCGCCCGCTCCGGGGTCGCCGAGCGCATCGCCGCCAACCCCCTGGACCGCTGAGGGTACCCGGCTCGGCCCCGCTCCCTGGACCGCTGAGGGTACCCGGCTCGGCCCCGTTCCCGGGGGAGCGATCGGGAGCGGAGCGCGCGCCCGGAGCGGACCCGGGCGTGCGCTCCTCCTGGCCGGTGCCCCCGACGATCAGGCTCCGGGCGCGGGGCCGGTGCTCTGCACGACTTCAAAGGACCACAACTCGGCCCCGGAGGCGGCCGGGCCCTGCCCGTGGCCGTGCCCCTGGGCCGGGCCGCCCTGGTCCTGGCCGTGCCCGTGGCCCTGGGCCGCACTGTGGGCGTGGCCGTGCCCCTGACCGGCCTCGGCGGCGGCCTGGGCGTGGCCCCGCTGGAAGGCCTGGCTCTCGGTCCAGCGCTTGAAGTCCTCCTCGGAACGCCAGCGGGTGTAGACCAGGTAGCGGTCGGTGCCGTCCACCGGGCGGAGCAGTTCGAACCACTCGAACCCGTCCGCGGACTCGACCACTCCCGCCCGTCCGGAGAAGCGGCGCTCCAGCTCCTCGCGCATCTCCGCGGACACTGTCAGCACGTTTATCTTCACGACCGAAGGCACATCGTCTCCTCGAAGCATTGGTTTCCCTGATCACCCTATGATCGGTGCTCCGTCAGGCGACGGTCCTTCGGGGGGGCGGCGCGTCCCCCAGGCTCACCCGGGCGACGGCGGGCATGCGCTCGGTCTCCAGGGCCTGGCGCATGTGCGGGATGACCACCCCGCCCAGCTGCTCGCGGACCGCGCTCATCGGCGCGTCCTCGGCGACCGCCACCCGCATCCGTACGACGGGGTGCTCGCTCGTGCCGACTATCGCGGCGGTGGCGCCGATGATCGAGGGGTGCGAGCCCGCCTCGGCCGCCGCCGCGTCGGTCACGCTGTGCGTGTCCACCTCGGTGATCCCTGCGGGGCCGCCGTCCAGGCGTATGCCGCTCAGCTTCCGGCGGCGTCCCTGGACCAGCAGCCAGCGCAGGCCGAACAGCGCGAGCACTATCGCCGCCGCGGCGACCACCCACCACAGCCACGGGTCGTAGCGGGCGAACGGCGCACGCGTCCGGGCGTCCACGAGTGGCCCGTGGGCGGACGCCACGGCCGGAGAGAACGCCCCCGCGCCGCGCGCCATCGCCAGGGCGCCCAGGGCCATCAGGGCCAGTCCCACGAGCAGCAGCCCCAGCCGGTTGCCCCGGGCGGTCTTGTCGTCCATGGCGCTCACTTCCCTCGCAGGTGCACGTGGACCGGATGGTTCCAGACGGGGGAGAGCGCGACGATCCGCGCGGCCACCGCCTCCCGTACGGCGTCGGCCAGTCCGGTGGTGTCCCGAACGCCGCTGTGGGCGTCCACTCGCACGGTCTTCCCCACCAGCCGTACCCTGGCCCGGTCGACCCCCTGCACCCGCTCGGCCGTGTGGGCCAGCGACCGGGCGAAGCCCCGGCGCTGCATGCCGATGACCAGGTCCTTGTCGCCCGTCCTCACCGGGATCAGCGTGGGCCGCCCCGGGATGAGCGCGAACAGCACCAGCAGCAGGCCCAGCAGGCCGATCAGGCCCGCGCCCGCCATCACTCGCGGATCGCTCCACGGCGTTGACGATGCCCAGGTGAGCATCCGGTCGTAGGGCAGCAGGCGTAGCGGGTGGCCCACCAGCGCGGAGATGACCTCCAGCGCCACGATGACGCCGATCGCCGTCATCAGCACGGCCGTGATGACCGAGGGGACCACCCGGCGCGGGCGGAAGGCCCTGACCGCCGCGCGATCCGCGGAGGCGTCCCTCGCCACCTCGTCGGGTGCCCGCGACGCGGGCGGTTCCACGAACGCCGAACCGGGCGCGGCCGGGATCTCCTCGGTCGGCCCCGTCTCGGAGACATGCTCGGAGAAGGGCGTCTCGGAGACATGCTCGGAGAAGGGGCCGGCCGGGTCGGGGGTCTGGGAGGTCATCGCCCTTCCTCCCGTGACGGGACGTCGGTCCCGTGGGCCGCCGTGTCCGGTGTCCGGAAGTCGGGCTGGTTCCCGCCCTCGGCCCATGAGAGCCCGCCTGAGACCTCGTGCGAGGTCTCGGCAGGGCTCTCGGCCGGGTTCTCGGGGGCGCGGGTCACGTTGGTGACGTCGATGTCGATGTGGCCGACCTCCATGCCGGTCAGCGTCATGATCCGCTCGGCGACATGGCGCCGGACCTCGTCGGCCACCTCGCGGATCGGGGCCGGATACTCCACGGTCACATCCAGCCGGAGCGTCGCGAGCGTGCCGTCGACGGCGGCGCGGGTGCCGCCGCGGAAGGACAGCGGCCCCTGTTCGCCGACCTTCCGCACCCGTGCCACCTCTCTGGCCGCGCCGGCCGCGATGCGTGACACCACCCGGTTGGATATGTCGGTTCTGCCGCGCAGTTCGGCCGGCACGGCCCGTTGTGACGGCTGGGCTGGTACGGCGGGTGGCGCGGACCGCTCGGTCCCGGCGAGGACGGAGCCCACCTGGTCGGCGGGGAGGCCGCCCGGGTCCGCGGCCGTTCCCGAGGAGGTGGCGCGGTGCTCGACGGGGGTGTTCATCGCCGTCTCGCCGAGAGCCGGGACAGGTCGACCTCGCCGACCTCCGCGAAGTGGCCGATAAGGAATCCGATGGCGCCCAGCACGAGCACCAGCAGGAATGCCCCGAAGCCGCCGAAGGCTCCGGCGAAGCCCAGAAGAACGCCGACGATCGTGCCGAGCACGGACCACACTGGGAACTTGTTCATGTCAAACCTCCGATATGGACATTCACCGGCCGGTCGTCCGCCATCGGGACGACCGCCGCGCGTATCTCGTCGGCGATCTCCGGTAGCGGGCGCCCCAGCTTGACGACCACCGAGACCTCGATCCCGTCCTCGTGCAGCGCGACACCGGAGATCCTCTCGCCGGGCAGGTAGGTCGCCACCGTCCCGAACGGGCCGCCCGAGAGGTCGACGACATCGGGGCAGCGCCGTACGGCGTCGGCTATCCCGTGCGCGAGACCCGACTCCTGGCGGGCAGGGTCCCGCTCAGTGGCCCGCCCAGTGGCCTGCTCACTGGCCCGCTCAGCGGCCGCGGCCGGTTTCTCGCGGGCAGGACCCGCCTTCTCGCCGGGTGCCGCGGCTGTCGTGCGGGCCGGGCCCCGTGGCCTCTGCGCGGGAACGGCCTCCGCCGGGGTGGCAGGCCGGTGGGCCGGGTGCTCCAGTCTGTGTGCGGGCATGACGGCCGGGGTCGGGTGCTCCGGTCCGTGCTCGGGCATGACGGCCGGGGTCGGGTGCTCCGGTCCGTGCTCGGGCATGACGGCCGGGGTCGGGTGCTCCGGTCCGTGCACCGGATCTCTCACTGGACGCGCGGCTCAGGCCCGGACGACTCCCCCGAATCGTCCTTGTCCTGGCCGGGCATGTGGACGTCGGAGACCTTGATGTTGACCTCGGTGACCTCTAGCCCGCACATGCGCTCGATCGCCGTGATCACGTTGCGGCGTACGGCGGTGGCCAGGTCGGGGATGGCCATGCCGTATTCGACGACCACTTCGAGGTCGGCGGCGGCCTGACGCTCGCCCACCTCGACGGAGACCCCCTGCGTGATGTTCTGGTCGGCGCCGACCATTCCGCGTACCGCGCCTAGGGCGCGCGCCGTGCTCGCGCCCATGTTGTGCACGCCGGGAATCTCCCGGGCCGCCAAGCCCGCGATCTTCGCTACGACGGCGCTCTCGATGGTGGTGGTTCCCCTGGGAGTGACCAGGCCACCCTGGGATCCGGGAGTGTCGGTGCGTGCCCGGGGCACAGATACCTCGTCGCCCTTGGGCCTGTTCACCGTGCTGGCTTCAGTCACGTCCGTTCCTTCCCCCGAGGGAAGACCTGCTGGCCCTCCCGCATACTGACAGAAACGGTCATACCCCTAGTATTCCTGGCAATCAGGACATACTTATTCTTAACTCAATCGTGGTCGTATTGGGAAAATAGGTTTTATGGGTATTTTTAGTTGTATATAGCCCAGAGGGTTCGGTGGTGTGCTGGAGGATGCCGGACGGGCGGGGCGCGAGTCCTCCGGAGACGCGGGGGCGGTCAGGCGAGACCTGGAGCCCGACTAGCCTTGTCGTGTGCGTATAGCGAGGTTCTCCACAGGAGACGGTGTCGGGTTCGGGGTGGTCGAGGGTGGACCAGGGGAGGAGTTCGTCTCCGCGATCTCCGGTCACCCGTTCGGACCGATCCAGTTCACCGGTGAGCGTTACTCGCTCTCCCAGGTCAGGCTGGTCGCGCCCATGCTGCCCAGCAAGGTCGTCGCGATCGGCAAGAACTACGCCGACCACGCCCACGAGATGGGCGGCGAGGTCCCCGACGAGCCACTGGTCTTCCTCAAGCCGTCGACCTCGGTGATCGGTTCGGGTGAGGCCATCGCCTACCCGACGACCCTGTCCCAGCGGGTCGACTACGAGGGGGAGCTGGCGGTGGTGATCGGCAGGCTCTGCCGGGAGGTGCCCCGTGAGCGGGCCCACGAGGTCATCTTCGGCTACACCTGCGCCAACGACGTCACGGCCAGAGATCTGCAGAAGAAGGACGTCCAGTTCACCCGGGCCAAGGGCTTCGACACGTTCTGCCCGCTCGGCCCGTGGATCCAGACCGAGCTCGACCCGAGCGACGTCGCCATCGTCACCTCCGTGAACGGCGAGGTCAAGCAGAGCTCGCGCACCTCCAAGCTCATGTACGACATCCCCGCGCTGATCGCTCACGTGAGCGCGGTCATGACTCTGATCCCCGGCGACGTCATCCTCACCGGGACGCCCGAAGGGGTCGGCCCGCTCAGCGTCGGCGACGAGGTCAGCGTCTTCATCGAAGGAATCGGCACTCTCAGCAACCGGGTGGTCTCCCGTGATTAGGGTTCGTTTCGCCCCCTCGCCGACCGGCATGTTCCATGTCGGCGGCGCCCGCTCCGCGCTGTTCAACTGGGCCCTGGCCGAGAGGACCGGCGGAAGGTTCGTGCTCCGAATCGAGGACACCGACGCCGCGCGTAACCGGCCGGAATGGACCGAGGGCATCATCTCGGCGCTCGCCTGGATCGGGATCAACGACGGTGCCCCGGCCTTCGAGGGGCCCTACTTCCAGTCCTCGTACGAGAAGCAGCACCGCGAGGCCGCGGCCAGGCTGCTGGCCGAGGGCCGGGCCTACTACTGCACGTGCACTCGCGACGAGGTCAAGGCCCGCACCGGGTCCGAGCACCAGGGGTACGACGGCTTCTGCCGCGACCGGGGCCTGACCGAGGGCGCGCTCCGCTTCCGCACCCCCGGCGAGGGCGTCACCGTGATCTCCGACCTGGTCCGCGGCACCGTCGAGTTCCCCAACGGCGCGATGGAGGACTTCGTCATCGCGCGCGGCGACGGCTCCCCGCTCTTCGTGCTGGCCAACGTCGTCGACGACGTCGAGATGCGGATCAGCCACGTGGTCCGCGCCGAGGAGCACCTGTCCAACACCCCCAAGCAGCAGCTGCTCTGGGAGGCGCTCGGCGTCACCCCGCCCACCTGGGCGCACGTGCCGGTCATCGTCAACGAGAAGCGCCAGAAGCTGTCCAAGCGCCGCGACAAGGTCGCCCTGGAGTCCTACCGCGAGGAGGGCTACCTGGCCGAGGCGATGGTCAACTACCTGATGCTGCTCGGCTGGGGACCCGGCGACGACCGGGAGATCATGCCCTGGTCGGAGATGGTGCCGCTGTTCAAGCTGGAGGACGTCAACCCCTCCCCGGCCTTCTTCGACGAGAAGAAGCTCCGCGCGTTCAACGGCGAGTACATCAGGGCACTGCCCCTGGAGGAGTTCATCGCCCGCTGCGAGCCGTGGCTGGACCCGAGCTGGGACCGCGAGACCTTCGCCAAGGTCGCCGAGCTCGCCCAGACCCGCATCGCGGTCCTGTCCGAGATCACGGCGAATGTGGACTTCCTCTTCCTGGACGAGCCCGTCTTCGACCAGGTGTCGTGGGACAAGGCCATGAAGAACTCCGCCGTGGAGATCCTCACCGGCTACCTCGACCGGCTTGAGAAGGTCGAGATGGACCCCGAGTCGCTCAAGACGGCGCTGGAGGAGGTCGGCGTCTCCTGCGGCCTCAAGCTCGGCAAGGCCCAGGCGCCGGTCCGGGTGGCCGTCACCGGCCGCACCGTCGGCCTGCCGCTGTTCGAGTCGATCGAGGTCCTCGGCCGGACGCGGTCGATGGACCGCATCCGCGCCGCCCTCGCCAGGCTCCAGGCCTGAGGAACGCAGACCGGACGAGGCTCGGGTGTGCGGCGGAGCCGTCAGCGCATCGGAGGTCATCGTGGAGCCGGGGGTTCCGCCCAGGCCTGGGAGGAGTCACCCCCACCCAGGCCGGGGCAGGACCGGTGGTGCGGGAAGGATCAGGTCGGCAGGCCCCGGCGCCCTAGGAGGGGCGTGCCGGCGCCGTCCCGTGCGAGGCGAGCGGTCTGACCCCGCCGGGCAGCGGGAAGAGCTGGGGCGCCGTCTTCTCGTTGACCGCGGCCTCGTACTCCTCGGCCGTCATCGGCGGGAACATCAGCGACGTGAACAGCATGCCCTCGTCCCTGGTGATGCCCGTCAGCATGGGCACGCGGTGGAAGCGGCCCTCCCCGAACACCTTCGAGGGATCTTCGGGCAGCACCGCGTTACCGTACGCCGGCCCCCGGTGCCAGCAGCAGGGCGCAGGCCAGGCCGGAGACGAGCGCGGCGCCCATCCCGGTCCACTTCCATGGTCGTTTCATGGTGTTCAGTGTGCGCACCGCCCGTGCGGAGCGCATTGGAGATGCGTACCCGTCCGGGGTGCGGTTTCCCGCACCCCGGACGGTGCGCGAAGGGCTATGCCTCCAGGCCGCGGCGCTTCAGCAGAGGCTCGATGCGCGGGTCGCGGCCGCGGAAGTCGCGGAAGGCGTCCATCACGTCCCGCGAACCGCCGACCGACAGCAGGGTGGAGCGGAAGTGGTCGCCGTTGCCGCGCGTCAGGCCGCCGTTCTCCTCGAACCAGTCGACGCTCTCGGCGTCCAGCACCTCGCTCCAGATGTAGGAGTAGTAGCCGGCGCTGTAGCCGCCCACCCCGCTGACGAAGATGTGCGCGAAGTAGTTGGTCCGATAGCGGGTGCGGACCAGGTCGTAGGCGATCCCGGCGCGCTCCAGGACCGCGTTCTCGAACGCCTCGGCGTCCTCGACCCTCTCGCCCGCGGCCAGCTTGTGCCAGGCCCAGTCCAGCAGCGCCGCCGCGAGATACTCGACGGTGGCGAAACCCTGGTTGAACTTCTCCGCGGCCCTCATCTTCTCCAGGAGCTCCGCGGGCACCGGCTCGCCGGTCTCGTGGTGCCTGGCGAAGCCCGCGAGGATCGAGGGCCAGGTGGCCCACATCTCGTTGACCTGCGAGGGGTACTCCACGAAGTCGCGCGGCACGTCGGTGCCGGAGACCCGGGGGAAGCGCACATCGGAGAAGAGGCCGTGCAGGGCGTGGCCGAACTCGTGGAAGGCGGTGTTGACCTCCTCGAACGTCAGCAGCGTCGGACCCTCGGAGGGCTTGGTGATGTTGAGGTTGTTCATCACCACGGGCAGCTCGCCGAACAGGTGCGACTGGGTGACCAGGTTGTTCATCCAGGCGCCGCCGCGCTTGGTCGGCCGGGCGTACGGGTCGAACACGAACAGGCCGAGTGGTGAGCCGTTCGCGTCGGACACCTCGAAGACCCGGACGTCCGGGTGGTACCCGGCCAGGTCGTCCCGGTCGGCGAAGGTGATCCCGTACAGCTCGCCGGCGGCGCGGAAGACACCGTCCCGCAGCACCCGGTCCAGCTCAAAGTAGGGGCGAAGGTCGGCGGCGTCGAAGTCGTAGCGGGCCTTGCGCACCCGTTCGGCGTAGAAGGACCAGTCCCACGGCGCCAGGGGGAAGCCGGCCTGCTCGCTCAGCGCCTCGGCCTCCCGGCGGGCGTTGGCCACCGCGGGACCCACCAGCTTGCCGAGCATCTCCTCGACGGCGTCGGTGGTCTTGGCGGTCTGGTCGGCGACGGAGTATGCGGCGTGGTTGGGATAGCCGAGCAGGGCCGCCCGCTCGGCGCGGAGCATCGCCATCCTGGCCGCCAGCTCGAAGTTCTCCGGCGCCCGGCCGACGGACAGCTCGTACAGCCTCCTGCGGGTCTCCCGGTCGGTCAGCTCGGCCAGCGCGGGCTGGTTGGTGTAGTTGAACAGCGGCAGGACGTAGCCGCCGTCCTTCTCGATCGCCTTGATCGTGCTCTCGGCGAGCCCGTCCAGCAGCTTGACGTCCTCGACGACCAGCGCGGAGGCCGTGGAGGCCGTGAGCAGGTTCTGGGAGAAGGTCGTGGCGAGCCTGGTCAGTTCCTCGTTGAGCGCCCTGAGGTGATCCTGGTCGCTCTCGGACAGATCCGCGCCGGCCCTGACGAAGTCGACGCGGTACTTCTGCAGCAGCCACGCCTCCTCGGGGTCGTCGGTGGCCACCTGTTTGATCCGGGCGTACAGGGCGCGGTTCAGGCGGATGGAGTCGGCGTGCTGGGTCAGCCGGGGGGAGACCTGGGTCTCGATCTCCCGGATGCCGTCGGTCGTGTCGGAGGCGGAGATGCTGCTGAAGACGGTCACGACCCGCTTGAGAATCCGGCCCGAGCGCTCCAGGGCCTCGATCGTGTTGGCGAACGTCGGGGGCTCCGGGTTGTCGGCGATCTCCCGCACCTCGCGCAGCTGGTCGGCCATGCCGCGCTCGAAGGCGGGAAGGTAGTGCTCCTCCCTGATCAGGGCGAACGGCGGCAGTCCGTACGGCAGCGTGCTGGGTTCGAAGAACGGGTTCTCGGCCAAGGCGGGAACTCCTCTCAGGTGGACGGATCTCTCCAGCAGGGTTACACAGCGGACCTTCGTTGCGGCAGCCCGGTGATACCGCGATTCGGTCGCAGGCAATCGTTTTGGTCTTGACCCCCAACCTGGGCTATTCTTTCGGAGGCGCCAGCGAGTCCCGCAAGGGAGTCCAGCGCGGTGGGGTATGGTGTAATTGGCAACACGGCTGATTCTGGTTCAGTTGTTCTAGGTTCGAGTCCTGGTACCCCAGCTGCATCTTCTCCGGAAGATGCCGCAGATTCGGCTCCCTCCGAATCTGATGACAGTGTGTAGGGTCCCGTCGTCTAGTGGCCCAGGACGCCGCCCTCTCAAGGCGGTAGCGCCGGTTCGAATCCGGTCGGGACTACCACTGTCTCTCGCAAGGCTCCGTCGTCTAGTGGCCTAGGACGCCGCCCTCTCAAGGCGGTAGCGCCGGTTCGAATCCGGTCGGGGCTACAAGTGCGAAACCCCCGGGAGCAACGGCTCCCGGGGGCTTTTTTCGTTTCAGGGGCGCCTGAACGCTCCCCGCCATGGCGGAACAGGAACTTCCCGCCATGGCGGAACAGGAAAGGGACGGGGCGCCGCCCCGTCCCTTTCCTGTTCCGTTCCTAGTTCTGCCCCGAGCGGGCCTTGAACAGGGCACGCTTGGCGGCCTTGCCGACCTGCTTGTCCGGATGCGCCTTGCCGATCGCCTCCAGCAGTTCCTCCAGGTGCGGGTGCGGCACCTTCCAGATCACTTCGAGCAGGCTGACCAGGTTCGGCACGTTGCCGATGTCGTCCAGGCTGCTGACGAACTCGGGACGGCCCAGGCCGGCGGAGATGGTCAGCATGTCGAGGATCAGCCAGTGGGTGTCGGCCTGGGTGGGCGGGGGAGCGTCCTCGACGCCCAGTTGGGCCAGGTGGGTGGCCGCGTACGGGCGCAGGGACGGCTCGTCGAGCGCCTCCCGCCAGGCGGGTATGGCCACCTCGCCGAGCGAGCCGACCATGCTGGCCGCCTGGACCCGGATCAGCGCGTTCGCGTCGTCCTCGGCCGCGGCCTCCAGCAGGTCCCTGGCGGCCTGTTCGGGCGCGCGCAACTCCATCCAGGCCTCGAACTCGGCGTCCGCCTCCTCCTCGGGCAGCTCGGAGCCGAAGGAGAGCAGGTCCAGGGCGGTCATCGCGTCGATGGCGGGCCGGGCGTCCAGCTCGATGTCGGCGTCGTCCACGAGGTGGACCACGCCTTCCATGCCGAGCGGGGTCAGCCGCACCTGGTCGTGCTCGACCTCGACCATGCCGTACCCGGCCAGCCAGTCGAGCACCGGGTTGAGCGGGTCGCCGTACTGCGCGGTGGCGGCGGCCCAGGCCTCCGTGCCCAGGTCGTCGTACTCGGCGGCGGCCTCGGCCAGCTCGGTGCGGAGCTCGGCCAGCGGCTTCGAACCGGTCGCCAGCAGCACCCGGACCAGCAGTGCCCTGGTCAGCCCGGACAGGGCGATCGTGGCCTCCTCGTCCTCCAGCTCCGGGTCGCCGTAGTCGATGGAGTGCAGACCGGCCATCCACGCGTCGAGGGCGTCGTCGTCCTCCTCGAAGGGCCACTCCGCGGTGTCGGCGTCGACGCTGACCGTGTCCTCCCCCTCGGGCTGGAGGAAGTCGAGGTCGATCGCGAGGTTCCAGATGTTCCAGAGCGCGGGGACGGAGTCGGCCAGCGACTTGTCGCCCTTCTCGGGAACGGGGAGGCCGAGGGCGGCCAGGGCCTCGGTGATCTCGGCGTCGTCGAGCAGGCTCGTCTCGCCCACCCGGCGCTCCGAGCCGACCCAGACCGCGAGGTCGCGGGCCTTGGAGATCAGAGGTGCCCTGCGGGTGGCCGCGGCCAGCTCGGAGTCGGGGCGGAGCCTGATCGTCGGCAGCTCGGAGAGCTCGTCGGCGAAAGGCTCGAAGTCGCCGAGCCCCTCGGACTCCTCCTCGTCGTCGTACTCGTCGTCCTCGTCCTCCTCGACGACAAGATCCTCCATGGCGTCGACGAAGTCGTCTTCGAGGCGGTCGAGCTCGGCGAGCAGGTCCCCCAGCGGAGCGGAGCCCTTGGCCAGGCGGTCGGACTCCGACAGGAAGGTCAGGTAGGCGCGGATCGCGGGCACCATGCCGTCGGCGGCGGCGTCCGGGTCCTCGACGACCTGGGGCATCCGGTCGAGGAGAACCGTGCGCAGGTCGGACTGCCTCCACCGGCCGACGTCGTCGGAGGCGATCAGCCGGTGCCACAGCGCGACAGAGCCGACCAGGTTGGAATCGCTGCCGGGCGCGTTCTCACGCGCCCACAGGATGAAGTTCTGGAGCAGGGGACGCAGTTCAGCCGCGGCTGCCTCGATGCGATCTGTCACCTGCCCAGCCTAGGGGGCCGCAGGGGTGCTCGCCTCCTCATATCGCCCACAGGTCGACCGGTGTCAGCCGCCGTGGACGTCAGTTGGCGCGGCGCATCGACTCGGTGATCCGTTCGGCGGCGGTGACCACGGGGGCGGCGTGCAGCCTGCCGGGGGTGCGGGTCAGGCGCTCGATCGGGCCGGAGACCGACACCGCGGCGACCACCTTGCCGCCCGCGCCCCTGATCGGCGCCGAGACGCTGGCCACGCCCTGCTCGCGCTCGCCGACGCTGTGCGCCCAGCCCCTGCGCCGCACGCTCGCGAGCGTGGCCGCGGTGAACTTGGCCCCGCGCAGGCCCCGGTGCAGGCGGTCGGGCTCCTCCCAGGCGAGCAGGATCTGCGCCGCGGACCCCGCGAGCATCGGCAGGGCCGAGCCGACCGGCACGGTGTCGCGCAGTCCGCTGGCACGTTCGGCGGCGGCCACGCAGACCCGCTCGTCGCCCTGGCGCCGGTAGAGTTGCGCGCTCTCCCCGGTCAGGTCCCGTAGCTGGGTGAGGACCGGCGAGGCGACGGCCAGCAGCCTGTCCTCACCGGCGGCGGTGGACAGTTCGGACAGGCGGGGGCCCAGGACGAAACGGCCCTGGGTGTCGCGGGTGACGATGCGGTGGTGTTCCAGGGCGACGGCCAGCCGGTGGGCGGTGGGGCGGGCCAGGCCGGTGGCCTGTACGAGCTGCGCGAGGGACGCAGGGCCGGCTTCAAGGGCGTTGAGCACGAGGACGGCCTTGTCCAGTACGCCGACTCCGCTAGAGTTGTCCATACACCGATACTGCCGTCTCGACATATGAGAAAGCAAGTGGATGTGGGACAGCCGATCGCAAGGAGGCGACATGGGCCGCACGCTCGCGGAGAAGGTCTGGGAGCAGCACGTCGTGCGACGTGCCGAGGGAGAACCGGACCTGCTCTACATCGACCTGCACCTCATTCACGAGGTCACGAGCCCGCAGGCGTTCGACGGCCTGCGCATGGCGGGTCGCCCCGTCAGGCGGCCCGACCTCACCATCGCCACCGAGGACCACAACGTCCCGACCGTACGCGGCCCCATCGACGACCCGGTGTCGCGGGTGCAGGTGGAGACGCTGCGCAAGAACTGCGCGGAGTTCGGCGTCCGGCTGCACCCGATGGGTGACGCGGGGCAGGGCGTGGTCCACATCATCGGCCCGCAGTTCGGCCTGACCCAGCCCGGCATGACGATCGTGTGTGGTGATTCTCACACCTCCACCCACGGCGCCTTCGGCGGCATCGCGTTCGGCATCGGCACCTCCGAGGTGGAGCATGTGCTGGCCACCCAGACGCTGCCCGCCTACCGGCCGAAGACCATGGCCATCGAGGTCTCCGGCGAGCTGCCCCCCGGTGTCACCGCCAAGGACCTGATTCTGGCGATCATCGCCAAGATCGGCACCGGCGGCGGCCAGGGCCACATCGTCGAATACCGCGGTGAGGCCATCCGCAAGCTCTCCATGGAGGGCCGGATGACCGTCTGCAACATGTCCATCGAGGCGGGCGCCCGCGCGGGCATGATCGCTCCGGACGAGACCACCTTCGAATATCTCAAGGGCCGTCCGCACGCGCCGTCCGGTGCCGACTGGGACGCCGCGGTCGAGTACTGGAAGTCACTGGTCAGCGACGAGGACGCGGTCTTCGACACCGTCGTGGAGATCGACGCCACGACGCTGACCCCGTTCGTCACCTGGGGCACCAACCCGGGCCAGGGTGCCCCGCTGGGAATGCCGGTGCCCCGCCCCGAGGACACCGACGACCCGGCCGCCGCCGCGCGTGCCCTGGAGTACATGGGCCTGACCGCGGGTACCCCGCTCCGCGAGGTCAAGGTCGACACGGTCTTCGTGGGCTCCTGCACCAACGGCAGGCTGGAGGACCTGCGCGCCGCCGCCGAGGTGCTGCGCGGGCGCCAGGTCGTGACGCGCACGCTGATCGTGCCCGGCTCGATGCTGGTCAAGCTGCAGGCCGAGCAGGAGGGGCTGCACGAGGTCTTCAAGGCCGCGGGCGCCGAATGGCGCGAGGCCGGCTGCTCCATGTGCCTGGGCATGAACCCCGACACCCTCGCCCCCGGCGAGCGCAGCGCCTCGACCTCCAACCGCAACTTCGAGGGACGCCAGGGCAAGGGCGGCCGTACGCACCTCGTGTCCCCGCAGGTCGCCGCCGCGACCGCCGTCACCGGCAAACTCACCGCGCCCGCCGACCTGTAAGGAGTCCTCGAGATGGAAGCGTTCGTCACCCACACCGGCCGGGCCGTTCCGCTGCGCCGCAGCAACGTGGACACCGACCAGATCATCCCCGCCGTCTGGCTCAAGCAGGTCAGCAGGACCGGGTTCGAGAAAGGCCTGTTCTCCGCCTGGCGCGAGGACCCCGGCTTCGTCCTGAACGACCCCGTTCACGCCGGCGCCACGGTCCTGCTCGCCGGCCCCGACTTCGGCACCGGCTCCTCCCGCGAGCACGCGGTCTGGGCCCTGCAGCAGTACGGCTTCCGCGCCGTGATCGCAGCCCGTTTCGGAGATATCTTCCGTAATAATTCCACCAAGATGGGCCTGCTCCCGGTCGTCCTGCCGGGCGAGGTCGTCGAGGCGCTGCAGACCGCGGTCGAGGCGGACCCGACCCTGGAAATCACCGTTGACCTGGAGGGACGCCAGGTCCGCTGGGGCGCGGAGGCCGTCGCCTTCGAGATCGACGACTACACGCGCTGGCGGCTGATGGAGGGCCTGGACGACATCGGGCTGACCCTGCGCAACGCCGATGCCATCGGGACATACGAGAATGGTCGGCAGCCATGGCTGCCGACGACCATCTGACGAGTTCAGAACACGAGCTGGCGTGGCGGCTGCGCGAGGCGCACCGCCGCGTCCGGTCCCTGCACGTCTCCGTCGAGGAGAGAAAACGTCTCACCAGGCGCCTTCTGGCCATCTGCGATATGGCCAAGCGTGACCTCGATCACGCCACAGGGCGCCTTGATTTGTTCCTTCTCAGCATTGATGTCTTGGTTTCAGATACGCCGAGCACTGGAAACATTGCGGAAGGTGATTGAGTCATACGGCTCCGTCCCCTAATTTCAAGCGAGCAGGGGGTTTCTCACCGTGATCGTTGATGAGAGATCTGTGATGAGACCCCTCGCCGTGACAAATCGGGTGAGACGGGTTTTCTGCCCCGTGACCCACTCCCGGACATCGGTAAGCAGGGGGAGCAACCTTATGAACAAAAAGGAACTCGTCGACGCCATCGCGGATCGGGTGGGCGACAAGAAGACGGCCACCGAAGCCGTGAACGCGGTGCTCGACACGATCCAGGCCGCCGTCGCGAGTGGCGACAAGGTCTCGATCACGGGGTTCGGTGCCTTTGAGATGGTGCACAAGCCGGCCCGCACCGCACGTAACCCCTCGACGGGTGCCGAGATCCACGTCGCCGAGAGCTGGGGGCCGAAATTCCGGCCGGGTTCCGACTTTAAGGAACTCGTCAACAACGGCGGCAAGAAGGCGGCGAAGAAGAAATAGGCCCCGGCGCCCGGACTCCCGAAGCGGGGCGTCCGGGCGTCCGGCCTCCCGACCGGCGCCGCCGGCTCGGGATCCCCGGCAGGGGCCGGCGAAAGCGCCCGGTGCGGTGTCCGGCCACATTCACCGGGTTCGACAGCGGGGCGCCCCGGAGATGATCTCGGCCCCGGACCGCCGGGGAAGCCGGTGAGGATTCCCGGCCGCCTCACCGGCCGGGTACGGGGAAACCGGGTACGGGGAAAGTCGAGAGAGTGATGTAGGAGACATCGTCGCCGTCCATGACGATGTTGACCCGCTGGCCTGACCTGAGCAGCCTGAGCGGCCCCGCGTCGAACGCCGCCGCGCCGAACGGGATCTCGGTCCCGTCGTCCAGAAAGACCGACCCCGACCGGGTCGCCTCCTCGAAGCTCCGCACCGTCGCCTGCACACGCCCAGGGTAGCCTCCGGGCCGGAATCCCGCCCGAACCAGGTCGGGGCGTTCCGCTACCGGTCTCTGTCGCGCTCCTCCGGCCGCGAAGACCCGCCGGACGCCGAGATCTTTTCCGCGATGGCCAGTGTGCGGGGGCCGACGCCCAGGATCAGCGCCTGGCGCAGGTCGTCTGGGGTGTCCACGTCATGGCGGACCGACACCACCCCCTCCACGCAGAGCTCCTTGGCGCCGCGCCGCAGGTGCCGGTCCCGTGACTCGCCGCCGAACCCCGGCGTGAACGGCATGCCGGGCCGTACGCCGTAGAAGGTCGTGCCGACCTCGGCGGCGTCGGGCAGGAACATCTGGTCGAACTCCGTGGCGGCGGTCAGCACGCGGGCCAGCTCCGCGGGGCGGAGGGCGGGGAGGTCGGCCTGGAGGGCGCCGACGGCGTCGCCGGGCGCGAGCCGTACCGCCTCCAGGGCGCCGTGCCGCAGGGCGGCGTTCAGCCCCGCCTCCGGGTCGCCGACCACGTGCGCGCCGACCTCGCCGAGTGCCCCGGCGGCCACGGGGTCACCCGTCACCACGACCACCCGGGTGACGAGTGCGCAGCTCAGCGCCGCCTCGACGGTGTCGCAGGCGATCGCCACGGCCAGTGCGGCCCGGTGCGGGCCCGCCGCCGCCGACAGGCGGGTCTTGGCGGCGACCAGCGTTTTGACCGGGACGACAAGGGTCCAGGCGGAACTTCCCTGAGCAGGCATAGCGTTAAGCATCCCGCCTCGACATCCCGGGGAGCCAACCGGGAGACTTGGTGTGCAAACCGTTCATATGGAGGAGCCCATGAGACGCCCTGGCTGGCCCTCGCGATTCTGGGTCGCCTTCGCCGTCGTGATCGTCAAGCCGATCTCATGGCTCCTGGTCAAGAAGGACTGGCGTCGCAGCGACCGGTTGCCCAGGACGGGCGGGGTCATCGTGGCGACCAACCACCTGTCGTGGCTGGATCCGATCCTCATCTCGCACTTCCTCTACAACAACGGCCGCTGGCCGGTGATTCTCGCCAAATCGGGTCTCTTCTCGGTGCCGCCGCTCGGTCCCCTGCTGAGGGCGCTCCAGGCCATTCCCGTCTACCGGGGGAGCTCTGACGCGGGGCGCTCGCTGGAGGAGTCACGGCGCCGGTTCGCCGCGGGGGCGTGCGTGATGTTCTATCCGGAGGGTACCTGCACCCGCGACCCGGACTTCTGGCCGATGGAGGGCAAGACCGGCGTGGCCAGGCTCGCGCTGGAGACCGGCGCGACGGTTGTCCCCGTCGCGCACTGGGGAGCCCAGGAGATCCTGCCCTACGGAGCCAGAAAGCCCCGCCTGCTGCCGCGCAGGACCTTCCACGTGCTGGTCGGACCACCACTCGACCTGTCGCGGTACGAGGGGCGGCCGCTCCAGGCCGACGCGCTGCGCGCCGCGACCGCCGACATCATGGCGGCGATCACGGCGCAGCTGGCCGAACTCCGCGGCGAGAAGGCACCCGAGGCGCCGTTCAAGCGACCTTCCGACGCCTGACTTCGGCGTACGGTGTTGACATCCTCCTCTCCCCGCAGGGAGGGGATTCCCGTTTTCTCCCCCGCCCGGAGGCGGAGGTTTCCACGCCCAAGGAGAACCGATGACCAAGGCGGCTGTATTCGGCACGGGTTCGTGGGGAACGACCTTCGGCGTGATCCTCGCGGGGGCGGGCACCCGGACGATCCTGTGGGGCCGCAGCGCGGAGGTCGTCGAGGCGATCGACCGGCGGCACGAGAACCCCGTCTACCTGCCGGGCACGGTGCTGCCCGAGACGCTGCGCGCCACGACCGACCCCGCCGAGGCTCTCGACGGCGCCGACTTCGTGGTGCTCGCGGTGCCATCCCAGACCCTGAGGGAGAACCTGACACGCTGGAAGCCGGACCTGCCACCGGAGGCGGTGCTGGTCAGCCTGATGAAGGGCATCGAGCTGGGCACCACCAAGCGGATGAGCGAGGTGATCTGCGAGGTCGCCGGGGTGCCCCAGGAGCGGGTCGCGGTGGTGTCGGGGCCCAACCTGGCCGGTGAGATCGTCCGGGGCCAGCCCGCCGCCACCGTGGTCGCCTGCACCGACGAGCGGGCGATGGAACGCCTTCAGGAGGCCTGCTACCTGCCACCCTGGTTCCGCCCCTACACCAACCCCGACGTCGTGGGGGTCGAACTCGGCGGGGCCGTCAAGAACGTGATCGCCCTCGCGGTCGGCATCTCGGCGGGGATGGGGTTGGGCGACAACGTCGGGGCGATGCTCATGACGCGCGGGCTGGCCGAGATCTCCAGGCTCGGCGCGGTGCTCGGCGCGGACCCGCACACCTTCGCGGGCCTCGCGGGCATGGGCGATCTGGTGGCGACCTGTATATCCCCATTGTCGCGGAACCGAACTTTCGGGGAGAATCTGGGGCGGGGCATGACCTTGGCCGAGGTCGTCGCCGCCACGAAACAGACCGCCGAGGGGGTCAAATCCTGCGAGTCGGTGCTCGAACTGGCCAGAAAGCACGACGTGGAGATGCCGATCACCGAAGTGGTGGTGGCCGTCGTCCACGACGCAATGCCTCCCAGCGAGGCCGCGGTGCTCCTGATGTCGCGGACTCCCAAGCCGGAACGGTACGGCCTGTGAACACACGGTGTGGCCCATGAACAGACGGATACGCAGGCGTAGGGGGGAGAACACCCGGTCGGTACACCTGCCGGCTCCCGAGACGCCCCCGCAGCGGCCCTTCGGCCTTCCCGTGTGGCGCAGCTCCGCGTGGGGTTTCGGCGACTCCGCCGAGTACGCCGACGCGTTCGAGGAGAAGGGCTCCGGCCACACCTACGGCCGGATCGACAACCCCACCACCGCCGCGTTCGCATCGGCGGTGGCCTCTCTGGAGGGGGCCGCGGCGCCCGAGGACGTGGCCGGGCAGGCGTTCGCCTCGGGGATGGCCGCCGTCAACGCCGTCCTGATGACGTTCCTGCGCGCGGGCGCGCACCTCGTGGCACCCACCCCGCTGTACGGCGGGACCCACTCGCTGATCACCAACGTGCTGTCCAGGTTCGGGGTCGGCGCGGACTTCGTCGGCTACGGCGACCTGACCGAGGTGCGGGCGGCGATCAGGCCCAACACGAAGATCATCTATGCGGAGACGCTCTCCAACCCGACCATGGCGGTCTCCGACATTCGCGGCCTCTACCGGATCGCCCGAGCCGCGGGGGCGCTGCTGGTGGTCGACTCCACCTTCGCCACCCCGATCGTGTGCCGCCCCCTGGAGCACGGCGCCGACCTGGTGATCCACTCCGCGACCAAGTATCTCGGCGGCCATGACGACTGCGCCGGGGGCGTCGCGGTGGGCCGCCCCGACCTGATCGCCCAGTTGCGCGAGGTCAGGATCGACACCGGGGGCACGCTCTCTCCCGACGACGCGTTCCTGCTCCGCCGGGGGCTCGCGACCCTGCCGCTGCGGGTCCGCCGGATGTGCTCCACCGCGATGGTCTTCGCCGCGGCCGTGGCCAAGCACCCCGCCGTGCGCCGGGTCGACTACCCGGGGCTGCCGGAACACCCCGGCCACCAGCTCGCCAGGCACCTGTTCGACTCGGGGCCCGAGGGCACCAGGTACGGCGCCTGTGTGACGATCACCCCGCGTGGCGGTTACGACGCCGGCGTGGCCCTGGCCGACGCACTCAGGCTCGCCTCGATCGCCACCTCCGCCGGAGGAATCCACACCAAGGCCGCGCACGTGGCCTCGACCACCCACCGGAGAGCCGGCAAGGCGTCGGGGATCGACGAGGCGGCTGTCCGGTTCTCCATCGGACTGGAGGATGCGGAAGATCTCATCATGGACGTGACCAAGGCGCTCGACTCACTACCCGCATCGGGTAGATAGGCGCGTCTAACAGCCGGATTGCCCCCTAACAGGGGGTAGATTCGGTCATCATGAGTGAGCAGCACGAACCTCTACCGAGGGTCGCCGTCGTCTTCGGCGGTCGCAATTCCGAGCACGCCGTCTCCATTCTCGGGGCGGGAAGCGTGCTGGAGGTCATCGACAGGTCCAAGTACGAGGTGGTCCCGATCGGGATCGCCCAGGACGGCCGGTGGGTGCTCGCCTCCGGGGAGCAGCGATACGGGATCGAGAGCGGTGAGTTGCCCGCCGTCGACGCGGCGAGTGCGACGCTGGCGCTGACATCCGGTAGCGGCTCGCTGGTGGCGTACGACCCCGGCAGCATTCCCGTCGAACTCGGCCACGTCGACGTCGTCTTCCCGGTGATGCACGGCCCCTTCGCCGAGGACGGCACCATTCAGGGGCTGCTGGAGATGGCCGGGGTCCGCTATGTCGGCTCCGGGGTGCTGGCCAGCTCCGTCGGCATGGACAAGGCGTACATGAAGATGGTCCTCGCCGCCTCGGGCCTGCCCATCGGGCCGTACGTCGCGATCCGTGACCGCGACTGGCGGACCGACCGTGGCCGGGTGCTCAAGGAGGTCCAGGAGCTCGGCTGGCCGGTCTTCGTCAAGCCCGCCCGCGCCGGGTCCAGCCAGGGCATCTCCAAGGCCGCCGACCTGGAGGAGCTTGAGCGGGCCATCGAGTTCGCCCGCGAGCACGACCCCAAGGTGCTGGTCGAGGCCGCGATCACCGGCCGCGAGATCGAGTGCGCCGTGCTGGAGTCGCCGGACGACGAGGCGCCCCGCGCCAGCGTGCCAGGCGAGGTACTGGTCCACGGAGAGCACGAGTTCTTCGACTTCGAGGCCAAGTACATCGGGAATGACATGTCCCTGTCGGTGCCCGCGGACATCCCACAGGAGGCGGCCGAGCAGTTGCGGGCGATGGCCGTGCGCGCATTCGAGGCGCTGGGCTGCGAGGGCCTGTCGCGGGTCGACTTCTTCTACACCCCCGACGGGCGGCTGATCGTCAACGAGATCAACACCATGCCGGGCTTCACCGCGATGTCGGTCGCGCCGCAGCTCTGGGCCGCCACCGGGGTGCCCTACCCGGAGCTGGTCGACCGGCTGATCCAGCTCGCGCTGCGCCGCTCACCCGGTCTGAGGTAGGGCGGCCTTGATCGGTGCCGCGAGATCGACAAGCACGTTCTGCGGGGTGTGCTCCCGCGCGATCGTCACCTCGACGTAGGCCGCCCTGCCGATCGACGTGAACAGCGTCGGTCGGGCCGGGTCGGCGTACCACGCCACTCCGTCGATCTCGGGCACCTGGTCGGTGGGTGACATGGTCACCGGCCGTGGCACCCCGCAGCGCAGGGCGATGCGGCCCTGCCCCCACACGGCGACGTAGGGTGAGGCGGGGGTGGACTCGACCCGGTCAGCGCCGTCGAGTCTCCGCGGGAGCCGCTCGGCGAGCGCCTGGCACGCGGCGGCGGCGGACCCCTCGGGGACGGGCGGCTCGACCTGGACGGCGCCACCGCATCCCGCCAGGATCAGCAGGGCGCAGGTGCACCCCGCCAGGCGGGCGAACCGCAGTGGCATGTCACGTTCCCGACGGTCGGATACGGACCAGATACGGACTCAGATGTGGACGATGGGACACGTCAGTGTACGCGTGATCCCCTCCACAGCCTGAATCTGCGCCACCACGAGCTTTCCCAGCTCATCGACGTTGCGGGCCTCCGCCCGCACTATCACGTCGTAAGGGCCGGTGACGTCCTCGGCCTGGGTGACACCCGAGATGCCGGAGATCTCCGAAGCCACGTTCGCGGCCTTGCCGACCTCGGTCTGAATAAGGATGTAGGCCTGCACCACAACGACCTCCGGGGCGATTGGATCAGTGCCGAAGGGCCACCGTACCCTGTGATGAACGGGAGGTGTGTCATCACAGTCGGAGATCTCGGCGAATTCGGGGTTGTTGCACGTATTGCCGGACGCTTGCCACAGGGTGGGGCCGTATTGCTCGGTCCCGGAGACGACGCCGCGGTGGTGAGCGCTCCCGATGGGCGGGTCGTCGTGACGACTGACCTGTTACTCGAGGGTAGGCACTTTCGCCGTGATTGGTCCAGCGGCTACGACATCGGACGCAAGGCCGCGGCACAGAATCTCTCGGATGTCATGGCGATGGGAGCCCGTCCCACCGGCCTCGTGGTCGGCCTCGGGCTGCCCGCCGACGCCGCCATCGGCTGGCTGGACGACCTCACGGACGGCTTCCGCGACGAGTCCGATCTCGTCGGTGCCAGCGTGGTGGGAGGCGACATCGCCCGCTGCGACCTCGTCATGATCGCGGTCACCGCCCTCGGTGACCTGGGTGGCCGGGCGCCGGTCACCCGGTCGGGGGCCCGGCCCGGTGACGTGGTGGCGGTCGCGGGCCGCCTCGGGTACGCCGCGGCGGGCCTCGCGCTGCTCCGTGCGGGCCTGGCCGGGCCGGTGGAGCTGATCGACGCCCACCGCCGCCCCTGCCCTCCCTACGCGCAGGGCCCCGAGGCCGCCACGCTGGGCGCCACCGCCATGCTCGACGTGAGTGACGGCCTGCTCCAGGATCTCGGCCACGTGGCGGCCGCGGCCGGAACCGCGCTCGTGCTCGACCCGGAGGCGTTCGACGTCCCGCCGGTGATGCGGGAGGCGGCCCGGCTGCTCGGCGCGGACCCGCTGGAGTGGGTGCTCTCCGGCGGCGACGACCATGCCCTCGCCGCGACCTTCCCGGCCCACGTACGGTTCCCGGCGGGCTGGAACGTGGTGGGGCATGTCATCGAGGGGGAGGGAGTGCAGGTCAAGGGCCATCTGCTCGACCGTGGAGGCTGGGACCACTTCCGGGAGTGACTTTTACCACTCGTTGTTACATCTGCGAAAATTACGACAAACGGTTATTGAACTGGTATGAAGTTGGGCGGTCGAGATTCCCTCCGAGAAAGGGGCGATATGGGCCGCCATGCTGGAAACGGGGATGAGGCTTCCCCGGGCCGGGGGAAACGCGGGCCGGAGTCCGCTCCGGCACCCGGTCACCGGGACGAGCCGATCGGGCGCCGGCTCCGTCCCGAGGAGTCGATGATCACTGAGCCCCAGACGGGTTTCCTGGGGTCGGGATGGACGTCGGAGTCCAAGACGTCCGTCACATGGCCCGAGGACGAGGAAAGGTCCGGCGGACGGATCAAGACGACCCTGCTGATCGTCGCCGCGGTGGCGGTGGTGCTCGGCGGGACAGTGTTCGGGATCCGGGCGCTGACCGGCTCCGAGGGTTCCGCCGCCGACTGCCCGCCCACCGGTTGTGTCACGGCGGCGTCGAACCAGCCGGAGCTGCAACCCGACCCCGTCGGTGAGACCGAGCCCGAGGAGCCCGTACCGACCGACGAGCCCGCGGAGGCGGGCGACAGGACCGCGGAGGCCACCCCCTCCCCGACCCCCACCTCCACTCGCAGGGGAGGCGGGGCCACCCCCACCTCCCGGCCCACCGCGACGAGAAAGGCCACCCGCGCGCCCCTGGCCACCGACGAGCCGTCGTCCACCGACAAGCCGGAACCCACACCCACCTCCGAGCCTCTCGTCGTCGGTGACCACCGGACACCGGCCCCTGAACAGTCCCCGAGCACCACGGCGCCCGCCCCCGTGCCCAGCGACACCTTCGAGCCGCCCGTGCCCGCCGCGGGGGGCGCCATGATCATGGTCGGCGCCGCTCTCGTGAGGAGCAGGGCACAGTCGTACACGGTCAAGCTCGTGGTCGCCGCGGACGAGAGCGTCGAGAACCTGAAGGTGAGCGTGCCGGTCAGCGGGACGGTCTCCTCGGCGAGCGGAGCCGACTGGGAGCAGGTCGGCGACAGTCTGGTGATCGAGTCGCCGGAAGGGCTGCAGGTCGGCGAGGAACTCGTCGTCGTCTTCACCGCGAGCGGTGACGCGGAGATTCCGGAGACCTGTGAGAGCGACGGGGGAGAGTGCGCCGTCGCCTG
Organism: Streptosporangium sp. NBC_01810; assembly: GCF_035917355.1. NCBI lineage: Bacteria > Bacillati > Actinomycetota > Actinomycetes > Streptosporangiales > Streptosporangiaceae > Streptosporangium > Streptosporangium sp. NBC_01810. The sequence continues at coordinate 282,421 of NZ_CP109070.1, forward strand.
ACCCGGTGCCGTCGCGGCTCTGCCTGCGCGGCCCAGGTGCGGTGGGGAGTGGCAGCGGGGGTCTGATCCGCCACAGCCCCCGCACTTCAGTCTGCCTGCGCGGCCCAGGTGCGGTGGGGAGTGGCAGGGGGGCGCCAGCCGGTCGGGACGGGGCTGGTTGGATGGGGGCATGACCGTTCTGGCTCCCCCACGCGTGCTGACCGTCGCCGGCTCCGATTCCGGAGGCGGCGCGGGCATCCAGGCCGATCTGAAGACCATGCTGGCCCTCGGCGTCCACGGCATGAGCGTGATCGCCGCGGTGACCGCCCAGAACTCGGTGGGCGTGCAGGGCTACTGGGAGCTTCCCCCGGAGGCGGTCCGTGCCCAGCTCGACTCGGTGCTCGGTGACATCGGCGCCCAGGCGGTCAAGACCGGCATGCTCGCCTCGCCCGTACTGGTGGAGACGGTCGCCGAGGTGCTGGCAGGGCTGGATGTGCCCGTCGTGGTCGATCCCGTGGGAGTCTCCAAGCACGGTGACGCGCTCCTCGCCCCGGAGGCCGTGGAGACGGTCAAGTCGAGCCTGCTGCGCACGGCCACGGTGGTCACCCCCAACCTGTGGGAGGTTCTCCAGCTCACCGGGGTGAAGGTCGAGGACGACGCCGACCTGCGCCGGGCCGCCGACGCGGTCCTGGAGCTCGGGCCCGGGTGGGCGCTCATCAAGGGCGGCCACCTTCCGGGGGCCCCCGTCGATCTGCTGACCGACGGCACGCGGGAGTTCCGCTTCACCGCGGAGCGCCACGACAACCGGCACACCCACGGCACGGGCTGCACCCTGGCCTCCGCGATAGCCTCCTACCTGGCCCTCGGCGAGGATGTCCCCGCCGCCGTGGAGAAGGCGAAGGCGTACGTCACCGGTGCGATCGAACACGGCTTCCCCCTGGGGGCCGGCATCGGCCCGGTGGACCACGGCTGGCGCCTGCGCTCCCAGTCAACTTGACCCGGCCCTAAAGGACCGGGCTTGGAGGTAGGGCACCACTGGCTGTGGTGTGGCCTCCTCCGTCCAGACCACCTACGGGGTGGCTGGGACGCGTGACTCACGCCCCGCAATCCACGCAGCCTCGCCGCGTGCGGCGATGTTGCGGGAGGCATTCCGGTCGGCGTGGGCAACGACCCCGCAGTTCCGGCAGACGAAGAGGGCCTGGTTGACCCGGTTGTTCTTCTCGATGTGGTGGCAGTCGGCGCATTCCTGACTGGTGCAGGCCGGATCAACGCGCACCAGCGGGACGCCCGCCCGCCGCGCTTTGTACTCAAGGAAGGCCCCGAGCTGGTGGAAAGCCCAGGAGTGGAGCATGACCCGTTGGGGCTTGCGGAGCCGTACCCTCTCCCGGATTCCGCCCAGGTCTTCCAGGGCGATACCGGACGAGGTGCGTGCAGCCTCGGTCACGATCTTCTTCGAGATGATGTGGTTGACGTTCGCGGCGTGCCGCCGCTCTTTGCGACGGCGGCGCTTAAGCCGTCGCCTGGCGGACTTGGTGCCCTTGGCCTGGAGCTTACGGCGAAGTTCGAGCTGCCGCTTGCGGTGCCGGTTCAGACCACGTCCGTTGAACGGCGTCATGCCGTCCACGGTGGCGATGTTGACGATGCCGAGGTCCACGCCGAGCCAGCCGTCGGGGTACTCGTTGACCGGGGCCTCAGGTACCTCGCACACGGCGATCAGGTAGAAGGCGCCGTCGCGTTCGATCAGATCGGACTCACCCTTACGGTGTTCACGCAGCGCCTTGAGCGCCTCGGCCGAACAGACGAAGCGGACGTTCCTGATACGCCCGGCGGTGGTCCAGATACTGACGGTCTGAGCGTCGTACTGCCAGCTCAGACACCGGTCGTCAAACGGGTGCGCCGCCTGTGGACGGAAGGTGATCGGCGTGGACTCCGCTTTGATCCGGCGCTTGGAGCCCTTCTTGCCGAGGTTGCCGGCACGGACGTTCGCCTTCAACGTGGTGTAGGCATCGCGGACCTTCTTGATGGTGTGCTGAGCGGCCTGTGCCCCCAGCCCCCGCGCCTTCAACTCGGCGTAGGTGTGCTTGCGCAGCTCATACTCACGCGGCACGCCGTGCTCGAATGCCACGGCCGACACCCGGTTCGCGGCGTCGTTGACCGCATGCAGGGTAGCCGACAGCGCGGTGGCCTGATCGGCCTGCGGCATCAGCTTCACCTGCACGACGACCTTCACTTGGAAGATCGTATGATCTGTGTCACCACGCCGGGAGCCGAACCCCGACATTCGCAGGGGCCGTACACTCGTCTGCACCCTCTGCGCACACGTGGTCTTCACACCCGGGTATCGGCGCGGACCGTTCACCGACGAAATCCTCAGGCGGTGCGAAGACGTCATGCGGGCCGTCCGCGCCGACTTCGAGACCGAACCGGTCGAGTTCAACGGCGAGCGTGATCACGTGCACCTGCTGGTGCGCTACCCGCCGAAAGTCTCCCTGTCCAGGCTGGTCGGCTCCCTGTCCAGGCTGGTCGGCTCCCTCAAGGGCGTGTCCGCCCGGAGATCGCGACAGCAATACCCCGACCACATCGGCAAATACCTGTGGGGTGCCCACTTCCGGTCACCCTCGTACTTCGCGGCCCGGTGCGGCGGAGCACCGCTGTCCATCATCAAGGAATACATCGAGAGCCAGAAACGCTCAGGCCGAGCCGCTCTCCGAAAGGTGCCGTCACCGCACCGCTCGGCCCTTGGCGGGCCTCCCGCGCTGCCGTTTCCTCCCGGGCGTGAACGCCCAGGGTTCCACGACAGATCACGCTGAACGTGGAGAACCTGCTCCGAACGAGGCGGAGCCGTCCTCGGAAGTGGGCCGTCCTCGGAAGGGGTCGTCCTGGGCCGCGAAGCCCGTTGGGAATGGCGAAGCCCGCCGTCCCATCGAGGGGACGGCGGGCTTCGCGGAAGTCCGACTAGCGGGTGACCTTGCCGGCCTTGATGCAGGAGGTGCACACGTTCAGCCGCTTCGGCGTGCCGTTCACCACTGCGCGCACGGGCTGGATGTTCGGGTTCCAGCGGCGGCGGGTGCGGCGGTGCGAGTGGGAGACGTTGTTGCCGAAGGTCGGCTTCTTAGCGCAAACGTCGCAAACGGAAGCCACGGTTCGCTCCTTAGATCAGTCGAGAGGCTCGATCCGCCGCACTGGCGGGCGGTCATCGGGCATGCCGGGACGACCGGCTGGCCATACGAGGATACCCGATGTTCGGCCCTACAGGCGAACGTGAGCCGCCATGAACGGTCGAACGGGGATAATCTCCGGAGGCAACCGTAGCGCATCCCGGGACACGCCACGGCGGGTCGTGTCCGGCGAGCGACGATCAGCCGGTGCGGCCGGGGTCGGCCGGGCTGTGCGGACGCTGAGCCACAGGTGGCGGCATGCCGGTCGCGGAGCCGGGACTCGACCGGAGAGACCGGAGAGACCGGAGAGAGCCGGTCAGGAGCAGGAGGGCAGGAATGCTGCAGGTTCTCGACCCGCCCTCGGTGCGGAGGTGGTCGCGGCTGGCCGCGGAGACACTGGGGAAGGCGCGCGAGGAGATCGACGCGCTCAACGTCTTCCCGGTGCCCGACGGCGACACCGGCACCAACCTGCACCTGACGATGCTCTCCGCGGCCGAGGCGCTCGACGGGCTGCCCGCCGACGCGGGGGCGGAGGCCACCTGGCAGGCACTCGCGCAGGGAGCGCTGCTCGGCGCGCGGGGCAACTCCGGGGTGATCGTCAGCCAGGTGCTGCGCGGCCTCGCCGAGGTGTTCAGGGAGGCCGAGGGGCGCGGCACGGACCTTGGCCGCGGCCTGGTCAGAGCCGCCGAGCTGGCCCGCGCCGCGGTGGCCAGGCCGGTCGAGGGCACGATCCTGAGCGTCCTGACCGCCGTGGCCGCGGTGGTGCGCGAGAGCCGGGAAGATCTCGTCTCGGTCGCGAGAAGGGCGGCAGAGGAGGCGCGCTCCGCGCTCCGCCGCACCCCCGGGCAGCTCGACGTGCTGGCCCGCAGTGGGGTGGTCGACGCGGGCGGCGCGGGCTTGACGATCATTCTGGAGAGCCTCGCCGCGGTCGTCACCGACTCCTACACCGAGCGGGTGGACATCCCCGCCCCGGCTCACCGGATCGGCGTGGAGGTCACGGAGGAGAGTGCGGACGGGCCCGGCTACGAGGTCATGTATCTCCTGGACGCCGGAGCGGCGCAGGTCACGGCGCTGCGTGCGGAGCTCGACGCGCTCGGCGAGTCGCTGGTGATCGTGGGTGGGGACGACCTGTGGAACGTGCACGTCCACGTGGACGACGCGGGCGCGGCGATCGAGGCGGCCGTCCGGCTGGGGCGGCCCCACCGGATCAGGGTGACGTATCTGGTCGGCTCGGGCAGGACCCGCCCGGCAGCGCGGGGCAGGGGGGTGGTGGCCGTGGCGGCGGGACCCGGGCTGGCCGCGCTGTTCGAGGAGTCGGGGGCCGTGGTCGTCCGCCGCGAGCCGGGCTCCAGCCCGCCACTGGCGGCGGTGCTCGCCGCCATCCGCGAGGCAGGCTCGGAGGTCGTGGTCCTGCCCAACGACAGTGGGACGCGTGAGGTCGCGGCCGCCGCCGCGGAGATAGCCAGGGAGGAGGGCCTGGTGGTCGGCGTACTCCCGACCAGGGCCTCGGTACAGGGCCTGTCGGCGCTGGCCGTGCACGACCCGCTGCGCCGCTTCGACGACGACGTGGTGGCCATGACCGAGGCCGCCGCGCACACCCGCCACGGGCACGTCTGGGTGGCCGACCGCGAGGTCATGACGAGCGCGGGCCTGGCCGAGCCCGGTGACGTTCTGGGGGTGGTCGACGGGGACGCCGCGCTGATCGGCAGGGACCTCGGGGCCACCGCTCTGGAGGTCGTGGGCCGCATGGTGTCCTCCAGCAGTGAGCTGGTGACCGTGCTGGAGGGCGTCAACGCCCCCGAGGGGCTTGCGCGCGCGGTGCGGGACCATCTGGCCGAGACCAGGCCGGACATCGAGGTGCTCCTGTACGAGGGTGGCCAGGGCGGCTACCCGCTGCTCATCGGTGTCGAGTGAACCGGTGTCGGACGAGCCGGTGTAGCGAGATTCGGTGTCAAGTGAGTCGGTGTCGCGAGATTCGGCGGCCGGTGCGCCGCCGGGGCGTTCGCGGGTGACGGCGCGTGAACCGCTCCGCGAGCCGGATCGGCGGCGCCGTCCGGGCCGGGTCGGGCGATTTCTGTCCCCCGCGCACGGTAGAAAGCTGGGGTGACGAGCTTCGACGAGCCGCTGGCGAAGGCGCTGGACCCTAAAACCGCCAAGTTGCTGGAGAGCGTTCTCGACCTGCGCACCGTCGGCGACCTGCTGCGGCACTACCCGCGGCGCTACGCCGAGCGGGGCGAGCTGACCGACCTCGACGATCTGCGGGTTGACGAGCACGTCACGGTGGTGGGCGAGGTCACCAGGGCGATGCGCAGGCCGATGCGTAACAAGGGCGGCACCTGGCTGGAGGTCGAGGTCGTCGACGCCCGCCGCAGCAAGATCTACCTGTCGTTCTTCGGCAAGGCGTCACACATCGCGGAGACGCGGCTGCGACCGGGCAGGCGCGGCATGTTCGCGGGGAAGGTCAGCGCCTTCGGCCAGGGCGAGAAGCGCAAGTGGCAGCTCTCCCACCCCGAGTTCGAGATGATCGAGGAGAGCGAGACGGGGGCCGAGGAGTTCGCCGCCGCGCTCGTGCCGATCTACCCGGCGGGCAAGGACGTGACGCCCTGGGCCATCCGCAGGGCGCTGGGCGTCGTCCTCGACACGATGGGCGAGCTCGACGACCCGCTCCCCGCGGAACTGCGCGGCCGGCACAGGCTCCCCGGCCTGTCGGACGCGTTGCTGGCGGTTCACCGCCCGCGCGACCACGCCGACGTGAGCAGGGCGCGCAAGCGGCTCAGGTTCGACGAGGCGTTCCTGCTCCAGGCGGTGCTGCTGCAGCGCCGGATGGCCGCGGCCTCCTGGCCCGCCACGCCCAGGCCCGCGATTCCCGACGGGCTGCTCGCCGACTTCGACGGGCGGCTGCCGTTCGAGCTGACCGAGGGGCAGCGCGAGGTGGGCAAGGAGGTCGCGGCCGATCTGGCCATGACCCACCCCATGCACCGGCTGCTCCAGGGCGAGGTCGGGGCCGGCAAGACCGTGGTCGCGCTGCGGGCGATGCTCCAGGTGGTCGACGCCGGGGGGCAGGCCGTGCTGCTGGCGCCCACCGAGGTGCTCGCCCAGCAGCACCATCGGTCGATCTCGGCCATGCTCGGCGACCTGGCCACCGGTGGCATGTTCGGCGGCACCGCGGTCGCCCTGCTGACCGGCTCGCTGGGTGCCGCGGCCCGTCGTTCGGCCATGCTCGACGCGGCCTCGGGCGCGGCGGGCATCGTCGTCGGCACCCACGCGGTCCTGCAGGAGCGGGTCCAGTTCGCCGATCTCGGCCTGGTCGTGGTCGACGAGCAGCACAGGTTCGGCGTCGAGCAGCGCGACGCGCTCCGCGAGAAGGCCGGGGGTGGCCGCCCGCACGTGCTCGTCATGACCGCCACGCCCATTCCCCGCACGGTCGCCATGACGGTCTTCGGCGACCTCACGGTCTCCACACTCTCCCAGTTGCCCTCCGGGCGTGCCCCGATCACCACGCATGTGGTTCCCGCCGCGGAGAAGCCGCACTTCCTCGACCGCGCCTGGACCCGGCTGCGCGAGGAGATCGGGCTGGGCCGCCAGGCCTACGTCGTGTGCCCGCGCATCGGCGATCTGGAGGGCGACGAGGGCGACATGTCGAAGGCCGACGATGAGCGCAGGCCGCCGCTGGCGGTGCTCGACGTGGCTGAGACGCTCTCGCACGGGCCGCTGCAGGGGCTCCGTACGGAGGTGCTCCACGGCAAGCTGCCTCCCGAGGAGAAGGAGGCGGTGATGAAGGCGTTCACCAGGGGAGAGATCGACGTGCTGGTGGCGACCACGGTCATCGAGGTCGGCGTCGACGTCCCCAACTCCTCGGTCATGGTCATCATGGACGCGGACAGGTTCGGCGTCTCGCAGCTCCACCAGCTCCGCGGCAGGGTCGGCCGCGGCGGGCTGCCGGGTCTCTGCCTGCTGGTGACCGATTCCCCGGGGGGCACGCCCGCCAGGGAACGGCTCGACGCCGTGGCGGCCACCCTGGACGGCTTCGAGCTGTCCCGTGTCGACCTGGAACAGCGTAGGGAGGGTGATGTGCTCGGCGTGGCCCAGTCGGGGCGCAGATCGTCGCTGAAGATGCTCAGGCTCCTCCGCGACGAGGATGTCATCCACGCCGCACGCCTGGACGCCGAGACGATGCTGGAGGCCGACCCCGAGCTGGCGGGGCACCCCGTGCTCCGCGCGGAGATCGACAGGCTCCTGGCGGACGAGCGCGCCGAATATCTGGAGAAGACCTGACAGGTGGCGGAGGCGATGCCAGGCGGAAAGGCGGGCGTCGTGGGTGTCGCGGGTGTCGCGGCGGTGGCAGACGGCCGGGCCGCGCTGTGCCCAACTGCGGGGACGGCCTCCCCCCGAATGCCGTCCCCGCCTGGGCCCACTCCCGGGTCAGGTGCCGAGAGCACCGGCGTGCGGAAGGGCTCACGATCACGCCGGTCGGCCTCCCCCTGGGTCACTTGGAGGCCGCAGGAATCATCATGCAAGGGACCGGCACCTGACGGAACGACCCTTACGCTTTCGTCGCCACTCCTTGCCCACTCTTGACCTAGATCACCTACCAGGACCCTTTTGACCTGCGGTTATGTGATGCGTCGCGACACGCCGTGCTGTGCGCGGCGCACCTGGGCGTCTCAGGGGCCGGTGTCGGAACCGGTGTCGGAACCGGTATCGGGACCAGTGTCGGGACGGGGTGCGGGCCGCGTCTGACGGTGTCTGACGGCACTGGGCGGCGCCTGACGGAACCGGTATCGGGACAGGGGGCGGGCGGCGCCTGACGGTCCTGACGGCACTGGGCGGCGGCACTGAGAGGATGGCCGGGTGAGCCGAGTCATCGCGGGAAGCGCAGGGGGACGGCGGCTGGCCGTGCCGCCGGGGCGGGGGACCCGCCCCACGAGTGACAGGGCGAGGGAGGGGATCTTCTCCACGGTGGGGTCGCTGATCGGCCCGCTGGAGGGGTGCCGGGTGCTCGACCTCTACGCGGGCTCGGGCGCGCTCGGGCTTGAGGCGCTCTCCCGGGGGGCCGCCCGTGTGCTTCTCGTGGAGTCGGACGCCAGGGCGATCCGGACGATCAGGCAGAACGTCACCTCGCTGGGGTTGCCCGGAGCCGAGGTAGCCGCCGACAGGGTTGAGCGGCTGCTGGCCAGGGGTGTCGGGGACACCGGGGACACTGGGGAGCCCTACCACCTCGTCCTCGCCGACCCGCCGTACGCGCTGGGTGACGAAGAGGTGGGGACGGTGCTTGAGCTGCTACGTGACCGGGGCTGGCTGGCCGAGGACGCGCTCGTCGCGGTGGAACGTGAGAGCAGGGGTAGAGACCTCCTGTGGCCCACGGGCTACGAAGAGGAGAGGGTCCGTCGTTACGGTGAAGCGTCCGTTTGGTACGGTCGCGCCGCCGGGAATCCTTAAGAGCAGGGAGTCCACCTTGCGTCGCGTTGTCTGTCCGGGATCATTCGATCCCGTCACGAACGGTCATCTGGACATCATCGGCCGGGCTTCCCGGCAGTACGACGAGGTCGTTGTAGCCGTACTGATCAACATCGAGAAGAAGAGCCTCTTCACGGTGGATGAGCGCATCCAGACGCTCCGGACGGTCACCAAGGAGTACGGGAACGTCCGCGTGGACAAGTTCCACGGCCTCCTGGTCGACTACTGCAGGCAGCAGGAGATCCCCGCCATCGTGAAGGGCCTGCGCGCGATCAGCGACTTCGACTACGAGCTCCAGATGGCGCAGCTCAACTACCGGATGTCGGGGGTGGAGACGCTGTTCATGGCCACCGGCCCCGAGGTCTCCTTCCTGTCTTCCAGCCGCATCAAGGAGATCGTCAAGTACGGTGGCAGTGTGGCCGGACTGGTACCTGATCTTGTCCAGGAACTCCTGGTCGAACGGCTCAGGGGCTAGGCCCTGCTATTCTCTTGTTTCGGCCTTGCACGATGGCGATGATGCGCCATGCCTAATGAGAGTGAAATGATTCAGCGCAACCTTGACCCCCGAGCCCCGTGGGTGATCTCTACCCATGACCTGGGGCGACGACCAGGGTCAATGCGTCGGATGAATCTCGTTCTCCCGGCACCGGCGGACATCGGCGTCGACATGATCGGCGTCCCCAGGGACGCCGATGTCGAGCTGGACATCCGGCTTGAGGCGGTCATGGAGGGTGTGCTCGTCACGGGCACTGCGCAAGCCCCGCTGCGGGGGGAGTGCGCACGCTGCCTGGAGCCGGTCATCTCGCGAACCGAGGTGGACTTCCAGGAGCTGTTCTTCTACTCGGCAGAGGATGCTGCCGAGAGTGACTCGCTTCTCGACGGTGAACTTCTCGACCTCGAACCCGCGTTTCGCGACGCGGTGGTGCTCACACTGCCGTTGAGTCCGGTCTGCGGTGAAGACTGCACCGGGCTCTGCGCGGAGTGCGGGGTCAGGCTGGCGGATGCCGAGCCTGACCACGGCCATGAGGTGATCGACGCCCGCTGGGCGAAGTTGCAGGGTCTGGTTCCGGAACATAACAACGATCAGGAGAGCTGACGTGGCTGTCCCCAAGCGCAAGATGTCGCGGAGCAACACCCGCTCCCGCAGGTCGCAGTGGAAGGCCGCCGCGGTTTCGCTCGTGAGCTGCCCCCAGTGCCGCTCGCCGAAGCGTCCGCACGTGGCATGTCCGACCTGCGGCACTTACAACCGCCGTCAGGTGATCGAGCCCTCCGCCTGATCGCATTCTGACTGACGGATGCCGACCGGGTCCTCCACGGCCTCGGTCGGCGTCACCGTCTGCATCCCCTGCGATGGCGGCCCGCCCGCGGCTGTGGTGGACGCCGGGGTTCGCGGTAGAACGCGTGCCCTCCCGGCGCCCACCACATCTTCGGGCATCTCTCGTTCCTTCGCCATCGCGCATTCGATGAGAGAACGTGCGAGGAGAAGCCTTGGGTACGAGCGTCAAGCCGGTCGCCGTCGAGTTCGTCAAGAACGAGCTTGAGCGCCTTCTGTCGGTGCGCCTGGACGTCGCCATCCTGGAGCGTGCGCTGACGCACCGCTCCTACGCGTACGAGAACGGCGGCCTGCCGACCAACGAGCGCCTGGAGTTCCTGGGCGACTCGGTGCTGGGCCTGGTCGTCACCGACAGCCTCTACCGCAACCATCCAGACCTGCCCGAGGGGCAGCTCGCCAAGCTCAGGGCCGCGGTGGTGAACATGCGCGCCCTCGCCGATGTGGCCCGCTCGCTGGGCCTTGGCCGCTTCCTGCGGCTCGGCCGGGGCGAGGAGGGCACCGGGGGGCGTGACAAGTCCTCGATCCTCGCGGACACCCTTGAGGCGCTCATCGGCGCGGTCTACGTGAACAGGGGCCTGGACGAGGCGTTCCGCGTCGTCCACCTGCTCTTCGATCCCCTCATCACCCGCTCCGCCTCGCTCGGCGCCGGGCTCGACTGGAAGACCTCCCTGCAGGAGCTCACCGCGTCCGAGTCGCTCGGCGTGCCCGAATACCATGTCGAGGAGAGCGGCCCCGACCACGCCAAGTCCTTCACCGCGGTCGTTCGCGTCGGCGGAGAGGGGTACGGTTCGGGATCCGGCCGCTCAAAGAAGGAAGCCGAGCAGCAGGCCGCCGAGGCGGCCTGGAACAGGATCCGCCAGGACCGCGACAGGCGCGAAGCCGGCTGACTCGTCGCCAAAGGAGGGGTGCATGCCCGAACTGCCCGAGGTCGAGGTGGTACGCCGTGGCCTGGAGCGGTGGGTTTCCGGCAGGGTCGTCGCCCATGCCGAGGTGCTCCACCCGAGGGCGATCAGGCGGCATCTTCCCGGAGCCGAGGAGTTCTCCGCCCGGCTGCAGGGCCGCACCGTCGGCCCGGCGGAGCGCAGGGGTAAGTACCTCTGGCTGCCGCTGGACGGCTCCGGCGCGATCCTGGCGCACCTCGGGATGAGCGGCCAGCTGCTGGTCGTGGAGCCGGACTCGGCATCGGAGAAGCACCTGCGGGTCCGGATCGGCTTCACCGACGGCGGCCCGGAGCTGCGCTTCGTCGATCAGCGAACCTTCGGCCACGTGCTGGTGACCACCATGACCCGGGCCGGCGGCCGGGCGGTGCCCGAGCCGATCGCGCACATCGCGGCCGACCCGTTCGAGAGGCATTTCGACGACGAGGCGTTCGCCCGCCGGCTGCGCGTCCGGCAGACCGAGGTCAAGCGCGCGCTTCTGGACCAGTCGCTGATCAGCGGTGTCGGCAACATCTATGCCGACGAGGCGCTCTGGCGGGCCGGACTGCACGGTGCCAGGCCCACCGGGTCGCTGACCAGGCCGAAGATCGCCGAGCTGCTGGGCGCCGCCAGGGAGGTGATGTCCGCCGCACTGGCCGAGGGCGGCACATCTTTCGACAGTCTTTACGTGAATGTCAATGGTGAGAGCGGTTACTTCGACCGTTCCCTCGCTGTCTACGGCAGGCGCGACGAGCCCTGTTCCCGGTGCGGTGCCCTGATCGTCCGCGAGTCGTTCATGAACCGCTCCTCCTACAGTTGCCCTCGCTGCCAGCCCAGGCCGAGGGGGGCCGCGGAGTGACGGACGTGCGGCTGACCGCCTGGGTCAGAGGTCGTGTGCAGGGTGTGGGGTTCCGCTGGTGGGCGCGGGCCAGGGCGCTGGAGCTCGGCCTGGTCGGCTGGGCACGCAACACGGCCGACGGCCGGGTCGAGGTGGTCGCGCAGGGTCCTGAGCAGTCGTGCTCCATGCTGCTTGAGCTGCTCAGGGGTGGTGAGACACCCGGCAGGGTGGACGGGGTCGTCGAACGTTGGAGCGAGGTCAAAGGTAGTCCCGAAGGTTTCGTTGAGCGTTGACCACTTTCCAGACCCACCCAAAATAAGGTATAGTTAACTGTCGAGAGTGCCTACTGGTGCATCCACTCGGAGCGTTCAACTTGACCGTCTCCCTCACCGGTGCGACTCTTGCATAAAGAACCACGCGCACCCCTCCCGCGGCAAAGAAGTGCGCGAACCAGTCTGGTCACTCAGCGTGGAGGACCCTTTACTATGGCGAAGGCTCTACTCGGCCACGTCGGCGGTCCCGACCCTCGTATGGTCTCGGAAATGCGTCGTCTTCAACAACGCATCCGTGATCTCGAGGGAGAGCTCACCCGGCTCCAGGCCCAGAACGACGAACTCGCGGCAAGTGCCCGCGATGAGGAGTTCAACCGTCTGCAGGATCGTGAGCCGGCCCTCACTTAACGGGGCCGGGGCGGAAACACACTGTCCGGGGACGCCTCGTCGGGGCGTCCCTTGTCATATACGTGTCATATATGTCGTGCGAGGAAGGCCAGCTGCTCGGGTAACACCCTGCGGCGATAGGCCGTGTCCTGGCATCCGTCGCTGATCCCTCCCTCGGCCGTGGCGCCCAGTGCCTTCAGGCCCTTCAGCATGGTCTGGGTCTGCCGTGCCCATGCGTCGCGCTCTCCACACCCCAGCCAGACCGGGATGTTCACGAGTTCGCGCAGCGGCGCCTGCGCCGCGCTCACCGTCGGCGATGCCGCGACGACCGCCCCCACCTGTGCGGGGCCCAGCTCCGCGGCCAGCCTCAGCGCCCCCGCGCCGCCCGCCGACCAGCCCATCAGCCCGATCTTCGTGGTGTCCATCCCGTTCATGCTCAGGTAGGGCAGCAGGGTTCCCGGGATGTCGGCGGAGGGCCAGTCGTCGATGGAGGCCAGCGCGAAGCGCCCGCCCCCGGCGGCCAGATAGCGGTCGATCGCGTAGACGTCGAACGGCGTGCGCGCGTCACCCGCGGCCCCGTGAAGCATGATCACCACGGGTAGCCCGTCCGCCGCCCCCGGGGGCAGCCCGACGATGACCCGCCGCCGGTCGACCCGGCTGCGCTGGAGCGTTCCAGGAGACGTCACCGGGGGTGCGGGGACCAAGCCGCAGACGATCTGGGCGTACGCCCCCCGGATGCCGTCGGGGCCGGCCGCCAGCACGGCGCCACCGAGGCCCAGCGCGGCCAGTCCGCCGCCCACCAGGAAGGCGCGCCGCCCGAGACGACCCCTGCCGCTCGATGGGCGTGACGGAGCTCCGTCGGCACCGCGTTCACCGTTCATGCAGGGCACCATAGGCGGTGTGCGGGCGGGTGCGGGTGAAGAACGGTAGTCTTCCCGCGTTGGCGAAGCCGTGGGCTGACGAGGGATGACGCGTTCATCGGTGCCGGGGGTGCGGCGCGTGACGCGCAGGCCGGCGCGGCCGCACCGTGAACGGGGGGTTTTCCTTGTATCTCAAGACCCTTACCCTGCGCGGTTTCAAATCCTTCGCCTCGGCCACCACGCTCAGGTTCGAGCCGGGTATCACCGCGGTCGTCGGCCCCAACGGGTCCGGCAAGTCCAACGTGGTCGACGCCCTGGCCTGGGTCATGGGGGAGCACAGCGCCAAGTCGCTGCGCGGTGGCAAGATGGAGGACGTCATCTTCGCCGGCACCTCCTCGCGGGCACCGCTGGGCCGCGCCGAGGTCACGTTGACCATCGACAACACCGACGGCATGCTCCCGATCGACTACACCGAGGTGACGATCAGCCGCCTGATGTTCCGGGCCGGCCAGAGCGAGTACGCCATCAACGGCGACATCTGCCGCCTGCTCGACATCCAGGAACTGCTGTCCGACTCCGGCATCGGCCGCGAGATGCACGTCATCGTCGGCCAGGGCCAGCTCGACCAGGTGCTGCACGCGGGACCCGAGGAGCGCCGGGCGTTCATCGAGGAGGCCGCGGGCGTTCTGAAGCACCGCAAGCGCAAGGAGAAGGCGCTGCGGAAGCTCGACGCGATGCAGGCCAACATGACCCGGGTCCAGGACCTCACCACCGAGCTGCGCCGCCAGCTCAAACCGCTGGGCCGCCAGGCCGAGATCGCCCGCAGGGCCGCCGTCATCCAGGCAGACCTCCGCGACGCCAGGCTCCGGCTGCTCGCCGACGACGTGCTCACCCTGCGGACCACCCTGGAGCGGGAGATGGCCGACGAGGCGGCGGTCCTCGCCCGCCGCACCGCTGTGGAGATCGAGCTGGAGCAGGGGCAGGCCGCCGAGGCCGAGCTGGAGGGCGCCGAGGCCGAGGCCCAGCCGCGCCTGGCCGCCGCACAGGAGACGTTCTTCCGGCTCTCCTCCCTCCGCGAGCGGCTCAGGGGCCTGGCAGGGCTCGCCGCCGAGCGGCACCGGCACGCCACCGACAACGCGGTGGAGCGGCGGGGGCGTGATCCCGAGGATTTCGAACGTGAGGCCGAGGAGGTCCGCGAGCAGGAGCGGGTCCTGGTCGAACTGCTCGAAGGGGAGCGGGAGTCACTCGCCGAGGCCGTGGCCCGGCGTGCCGAGACCGAGGCCGCGCTCGCCGCGGAGGAGCGGCGGCTGGGCGCGGAGGCCAGGGCCGCCGCCGACCGGCGCGAGGGCCTGGCCAGGCTCAGGGGTCAGGCCGGGGCCGCGCGCAGCCGGGCGGGGGCCGCAGAGGAGGAGATCGGCCGGTTGCGGCGCTCGCTGGAGGAGGCCGAGCAGCGCGCAGAGGGAGCCCGCGCCGAGTACGACGGCCAGGAAAGTGCCGAGCCGACCGCCGACCCGGCCCTCGCCGAGGAGCTGGAGATCGCCCTGGAGACGGTCGAGCAGGCCAGGGAGTCCGTCGAGTCGGCCAGGGCCGGGGGCGAGGAGGTCAAGGCGGCCGTCGCGGGCCCGAACGCCGCGCTCGCCGCCGCCAGGGCCGCCCTCGCCGCGGCCCGCAAGGCCGACCAGCAGGCGCAGCGCCAGGTGGCCGCGCTGGAGGCCAGGTTCGAGGCTCTGGAGCTGGGGCTGGCCGGTGGTGCCGACGGTGGAGCCGCGCTGCTCGCCGCCGACCTGGCCGGGGTGCTCGGGCCGGTGGCGACCATGCTGTCGGTGCGGGCCGGCGCCGAGGAGGCCATCGCCGCAGTGCTCGGGGCCGACGCCGAGGCCGTCGCCGTCGAGTCGCTGCAGAGCGCGGCCGACGCCATCGAGTTCCTCAGGGGCCACGACGGCGGCCGGGCCGGTCTCGTCATCGCCGCGGGTGGAGCGGCGGTCCCACCGGGCCAGGTGCCGCAGGCCGGTGCGGAGTGGGCGATCGACCTGGTCACGGTCTCCGCCGAGCTGCGGGCCGCCGCCACCCACCTGCTGGCGGGCGTGCTGGTCGTGGACGATCTCGCGATCGCGAGGAAGACGGTCGAGCAGTACCCCGAGCTGCGGGCCGTCACCCGCTCCGGCGACCTCCTGGGTGCCCACGTCGCCGGCGGCGGCTCGGCGGGCGGCACCTCCGCCATCCAGATGCGGGCCGCGCTCGACGAGGCGGCCGCCGACCTGGCCGAGGCCAGGGTCGCCGCCGAGCTGGCGGCAATGGAGCTGGAGGAGACCGCACAGGCCGAGGGGGAGGCGCAGCTCGCGGTCGAGACCGCCCAGGCGCGGGTCGCCGACGCGCAGACGGGGGTGCAGAACACGCAGGCCGCCTTCAACGCGGCGCAGGCCGCCCTGGACCGGGTCAGGGCGAGGCAGCGCGACGTGGACCAGAAGGTCGCCGCGGTGGCCAGGCGGCTCGCCCAGCTGGACGCCGCCGCCAAGGCGGCCCGTGAGGAGTGCGAGCGCCTGGCAGGGGGCGTACGGGCGGCCGAGGAGGCGCGTGACCGCGACACGGCCGGTTTCGCCGAGCTGGAGGAGCGGCTCGCCGAGGCCGTAGGTGCCGAGGAGCAGCAGAGCGAGCCCGGCACCGACCTGCGCGACGAGCTCGCCGAGATCTGCGCGACGGCCAGGCAGGACGAGATGGAGGCCCGCCTCACCGTACGGACGGCGGAGGAGCGGGTCAGGAGCATCGACGGCAGGGCCGAGGAGCTGACGCGCGCCGCGGAGCGCGAGCGCGAGGAGCGTGCCAGGGCGGCCGAGCACAGGGAGCGGCGGCGTGAGCAGGCGCGGACGGCCCAGGCGGTCGTCAGGGGCGCGGAGCTGGCGCTGCGCGCGCTGGAGACCTCCCTGACCGCCGCCGCCGGAGAGCGCGACGAGGCGGAGCGGGCACGCGGGCAGATCGACGCCTCGCTCAAGGCGGTCAGGGTCCGGGTCCGGGAGCTCACCGGCGAGCTGGACAAGCTGGTCAATCGGGCGCACGGCAGCGAGGTGGCCCGCACCGAGCAGCGGCTCCGCCTGGAGCAGCTCCAGGGGCGGGCGGTGGAGGAGTACGGCGTCGAGACCGAGACCCTCATCGCCGAGTACGGCCCCGGCGAGCCGGTTCCGACGGAGGACGGCGAGCCCATCCCCTACGACCGCGAGGAGCAGCTCAAACGGGCCAGGGCGGCCGACCGCCAGATGGCCCAGCTCGGCAAGGTCAACCCGCTCGCGCTTGAGGAGTTCGCGGCGCTGGAGGAGCGGCACGCGTTTCTCACCTCGCAGCTGGAAGACCTCAAGAAGACCCGCCGCGACCTGCTGCTGGTGGTCAAGGAGGTCGACGAGCGGGTCGAGCAGGTCTTCGGCGCCGCGTTCGCGGACGTGGCCCGCGAGTTCGAGACGATCTTCACGCGGGTGTTCCCGGGTGGTGAGGGCAGGCTGCTGCTCACCGACCCGCAGGACATGCTGACCACCGGTGTCGAGGTCGAGGCCCGGCCGCCGGGCAAGAAGGTCAAGCGGCTGTCGCTGCTGTCCGGCGGTGAGCGGTCGCTGACCGCCGTGGCGTTCCTCGTGTCCATCTTCAAGGCGCGGCCCTCGCCGTTCTACGTGATGGACGAGGTCGAGGCCGCGCTGGACGACACCAACACCCAGCGCCTGCTGACCCTCTTCGAGGAGCTCCGGCAGACCTCGCAGATCATCATCATCACCCACCAGAAGCGCACCATGGAGATCGCCGACGCGCTGTACGGCGTGTCGATGCGCGGGGACGGCGTCACCCAGGTCATCAGCCAGCGCCTGAGGGAGAACGAGCCCGCCTGAGGTCCCCAGGGGGCCTGGAGAGAGCCCGCGGGATGAGGCGCCGGTAGGCCGTGAACCTGCCCGAGCCCTCGGGGGCGGTCCGGGGCCGTCCTCACGATGAACGAGTCCGTCCGGGTCTTTGAGGGTGGTCCGCCCGGTCGGGGGTGACCGGTGACGAGGGACCGCGCACCCGTCCGGGCACCTTGAGGTCGGAGCATCCCGGGCCGTCTGGAAAACTGTGGTCTTGTGGAAGGCTATCTCGGCATGATCGCGATCATCGTCGTCGTCGCCCTGCTGGCGGCAGGCGGCATGCTCCTGCTGTTCAGGAGGGGGGGCACCAGTGCGCCGCCGCGGGTCGAGGCGCCCGAGGCGCCGACGACCCCCGAGGAGACGCGGGCCCCCGGCAGGGGCGCGGTCGTGG
The DNA here is from genome assembly GCF_035917355.1 of Streptosporangium sp. NBC_01810. Taxonomy (NCBI): domain Bacteria; kingdom Bacillati; phylum Actinomycetota; class Actinomycetes; order Streptosporangiales; family Streptosporangiaceae; genus Streptosporangium; species Streptosporangium sp. NBC_01810. The sequence continues at coordinate 299,891 of NZ_CP109070.1, forward strand.
AGGACGACGAGGCGACGACCACCCTGCCGCCGCCGGCCAGGCCGGTCGAGCCCGAGGCCGTCGTCATCCCGGAGATCGAGATCCCGCCGCCGTCCGCCGGCCGGATGGTGCGGCTCCGCGCCCGGCTGGCCCGGTCGCAGAGCACCCTGGGCAAGGGGCTTCTTGAGCTGCTCTCCCGTGACCGTCTCGACGACGACGCCTGGGACGAGATCGAGGAGACCCTGATCACCGCGGACGTCGGCGTGGCGCCGACCCAGGCGATGGTCGAGGAGCTGCGTACCCGGGTGAAGGTGCTGGGCAGCCGGACGCCCGAGGAGGCGCGCGCCCTGCTCAAGGAGCAACTGCTCGGCCAGATCGGTGCCGACATGGATCGTACGCTGCACGTCAAGCCGCACGGTGAGCGTCCCGCGGTGGTCCTCGTGGTCGGGGTCAACGGCACCGGCAAGACCACCACCACGGGCAAGCTGGCGCGCGTCCTCATCGGCGACGGCGGCAAGGTCGTGCTGGGTGCCGCCGACACCTTCCGCGCCGCCGCCGCCGACCAGCTGCAGACCTGGGGAGACCGGGTTGGGGCAGCGGTCGTACGCGGCCCGGAGGGCGGTGACCCCGCCTCGGTGGCCTTCGACGCCGTGGCCGAGGGCATCAGGGAGAAGGCCGACGTGGTGATCGTCGACACCGCCGGGCGGCTGCACACCAAGACCGGTCTGATGGACGAGCTCGGCAAGGTCAAGCGCGTCATCGAGAAGAAGGCCACCGTCGACGAGGTCCTGCTCGTCCTCGACGCCACCACGGGTCAGAACGGCATGCGCCAGGCCCAGGTGTTCGCCGAGGTGGTCAACATCACCGGCATCGCCCTGACCAAGCTTGACGGCACCGCCAAGGGCGGCATCATCATCTCCGTCCAGCGCGAGCTGGGCGTCCCGGTCAAGCTGGTCGGCCTTGGCGAGGGTCCCGACGACCTCGCCCCTTTCGATCCCGAGGTCTTCGTGGACGCGCTCCTCGGGGAGTGAGTCCCGCCCGGTTGAGCCGGTCGGTCTCGGGGAGAGGCCGATCGGTGTGGCCCGGTTCGATCCCGAGGTCTTCGTGGACGCGTTCCTCGATGAGAGGCCGGACGGGCCTGGCCCGGTTCGATCCCGAGGTCATGGAGATCCAGGCCCGCTGTCGCTGCCCGCCTGACAGCTCGTCCAGCGGACGATCGCCCAGGTCGAGCAGGCCGGTCATGGCCAGGGCCACGCCGACCGCGGACTCGTCGTCGGACGACCACTGCCGGTACCAGGTCTGGTGCGGGTGCCTTCCCCTGGCGACCAGGTCCGCGCCGACGACCAGGACCGCGCCGGTGAGGGCCGAGACGACCAGCGGTGGCTGCGCCACCCCGGCCAGGCGCAGCGCGATCTGCGGGGCGGTCAGGGCGACGAACGCGATCGGCCCGGCGGAGGCGGTCGCCGTCGCCGCGAGAAGTACGGCCGCGAGGATCATCAGGCCCCTGGCGAGGTTCATCCGCACTCCCAGGCCGGTCACGGTGTCGTCGCCGAAGCGCAGCGCGCCGAGCGAGGCGGTGCCGACCAGGACCAGCCGGTAGCCGTCCATGCCGCTACGCCAGGCCAGCAGGTAGACGGTCAGCGCGCCGAGCAGGCCGCCGAGCAGGGCCGCCGCGGGGACGCCCGCCTCGGCGAGGACACCGCTCACGCCGCCCCAGGTGTTTCCCGCCGCTACGATGACCGCGACCACGGTCACGCTGGCGCCGGTGGTGACGCCCAGGATGTCGGGGCCGGCCAGCGGGTTGCGGGTCCGGTCTCTGCCGGTCGCGGTTGGCCCGCGACAGGAACGCGCCCCAGGGCGGCGCCTTCTCAAATACTGATTAATTTCAGGTACCCGTACATCACATACTTGGACGCGACCACGGTACGAGCCGTGTCCGCCAAGGGGAGCGCGTGCGGTGAACCGCCGGGGTATGCCGGGCCGTCTTCCAAGTGGAGATTAAGTCCCCAACGCGTGGGAAGCGGGAAGGCGTGGAGATGGGTCTTGGAACTTCTGTGGGCGTAGGCCTCGATCCGGAGGCTATCCGGTGGCGAGTCCGTCAGGCGTGGCGATTGACACCTTTCCTAACCCGAAAGATGTCACTACCTGAGGCTATGTGATGATAGACACACCTTCGACCGAATCCGGAGAACGATGTTACGATATTGATACTTGTTCGGCTGTAGGGCGTGTCGTGCCCGCCGTTGGCGCAGTCGGCGAGCAGCCTCCCGATCGCGCAGGGCTTTTAACGGCCCCCTTACGGGGTGCCTGCGAGCATCGGCTACGCCGTCAGAAAGGGTGCGCCGCAGCCTTGCCGGGCGGCAGCGGGGGGAAAAGCACGAGGGGGGTCCAATGATCACGATGACGGAAGAGCAACGCCAGGACTGGTTCGAACGCGATGTCGTGCCGGTCACCGGTCAGCTCTACGCGTCCGCGATGCGTCTGACCCGCAACACCGCCGACGCGGAGGACCTGGTCCAGGAGACCGTCACCAAGGCGTTCACCTCATACCACCAGTTCCGCGAGGGTACCAACCTCAAGGCGTGGCTGCACCGCATCCTGACCAACAACTTCATCAACGACTACCGCAAGAAGCAGCGCTCGCCCAAGCTCTCGGCCGCCGAGGAGATCGAGGACTGGCAGCTCGCCGCCGCCGAGTCCCACATGTCCAGTGGTCTCAAGTCCGCCGAGACCGAGGCACTGGAGCAGCTGCCCGACAGTGCGGTCATGAACGCCCTACGTGCCCTGCCTGAGGACTTCCGGGTCGCCGTCTACCTGGCCGACGTCGAGGGCTTCGCCTACAAGGAGATCGCCGAGCGGATGGGCACCCCCATCGGCACGGTCATGTCCCGCCTCCACCGCGGTCGCCGCCAGCTCCGTACCATGCTTGAGGACTACGCCCGCGAGGAGGGCGGCCTCCGCTCGTCCGAGCAGGTCCAGGTCGCCTGAGCCGTTTCCCGCCTTCCCGCCTCGCCTTCCTGCTTTCTTGCCGGGACACCGCGAGGCCGGGAGGCCGGGACGGACGGGTCAACCGGATGCGATCAGCGCGACCGCGGCGAGCGTGAAGCCGATGCCCACGGTCTGCACGGTGTTGAGCCGTTCCCCCAGCACCTGACGGGCCAGCAGCAGCGTGCTCGCCGGGTAGAGCGAGACCAGGACGCCGACGAGGCTCAGCAGCCCTCGCTGCTGGGCGAGCATGAAGAGCACGTTGGCGACCATGTCGAGCGTTCCGGCCGCGATGATGACGCGCAGCGCGCCCGGTCCCGGCCGCAGGGTGCGGCCGGTGGACAGGGCCAGCAGTGCGATGAGGGTGACCGAGGCCAGGCGTGCCCCGACCAGAGGCCACACGCCACCTTCCGCCGGGGCCTGGGCGAGCATGATGAAGAAGCCGCCGAAACCCGCGCCCGCGGCGAGTGAGGCCAGGATCGGGCCGTACCCTCTGACGCTTTTCCCACCGGAGGAGTCGCGGCTCACCAGTAGCACCGCCAGCAGTGCGAGAACCACCCCCGCCAGCGCGATCGGCTCCGGACGCTCTCCGACGGCCAGCCCGAACAGCACGGGCAGCACCGCCGAGACGGTCGCGGTGATCGGCGCCACCACCGACATCACGCCGGTGGCCAGCGCCCGGTAGAACAGCACCACCGCCGCCGCGCCGCAGAGACCGGAGGCCGCGCCCCAGGCCAGCGTCACGGGTGCCGGGGTTCCCGGCAGGGCCGGTAGCAGCGCGACGGCCACGGCCAACCCTGCGACCTGGGAGAGGACCACCACGGCGAGCACCCGCGACCGGCGAGTGGCCATGCCGCCCAGGAAGTCCGCGGTGCCGTAGACCATCGCGCAGGCCGTCGCCAGCACCACAGCGGTCACGCGTCACCTCAGTTCAATGGACTGTACTCCTAGGACAATATATGAAGTGCAATGGAGTGCCAACAAAGTTCACTAAACTGAACTTGTGGACCCAGAGACGATCACTGCCGCAGTCGCCAACAACGTGCGGGCCCAGCGGGCGCACCGGCAGATGACCCTCGACGAGCTCGCCGCGCGCTCCGGGGTGAGCCGGGGCATGCTCGTCCAGGTCGAGCAGGGCAGGACCAACCCGAGCATCACCACGCTCACCCGCATCGCCGACGCGCTCGGGGTGACCGTCGCACGGATGGTGGAGGTCTCCGACACGCCCGTGGTCCGGGTGGTCCACAGATCGGACGTGGTCACCTTCCCGCACGGCGAATCCAGCACCGCGCGCCTGCTGGTCGGCACCGACGCGCCCGCCATCCTGGAGCTGTGGGACTGGCGGCTGGCCCCCGGCGACCACCATGACGGCGACGCCCACCCCCCGGGAACCCGCGAGATGCTGACCGTGCTGGAGGGACGGCTCACCCTCTCGGTGTACGGCAGGAGCCACACCGTTGAGGAGGGTGACGCGGTCGTGTTCAGTGCCGACCGCCCGCACAGGTACGCCAACGAGGGGGACGTCCCGCTGCGGTTCATGATGGTCGTGACCGAGCCCCGGGAGACGCCGGACCGCTGACCGATATGAGACGTTCGCTGGACAGAGCCCTTTTAAGGCGCTAACTGGCCTCATCAGATGAGACATCGCCCCAGGTTATGCATCTCACTGAATGTGGCGCGTCGATACGGACAACTGGCGATTGACGCCCCATCCTGGTAGAAGTCCCGGCCATGATCCTGCGGGGGAGGCCGCCGGGGCTGCTTGTCGTCCCCGCGCCGCTTTCTGGGGGAAGCATGCGGGTATGGATGGTGGTGGCGACCCTGCTGCTCGTGGTCGCGGGATGCGCTTCCCCGAGCACCACGACGGGCTCGCCCGAGCCGGCGGCGCCCACCGGGACCATCGCGCCCACCGGGAGACCCACCCCGATCGAGCCGACCGCCCCGATCGAGCCGACCGCCCCCATCGTGCCCATCGTGCCCGCGCCTGCCGGTACCCCCGCCGGCGGCGTGCCCTCACCGGCCGGTTCCGGGAGGGCCGGCGCGAGGAAGGCCGAGGTCCGGCCGGGCCGGCCGGCGGGAAACCTCCCCGCCCCGCGCCCGGCGCGCAGGATCGACTGCGAGCGGGTCAAGTGCGTGGCGCTGACCTTCGACGACGGTCCGGGTGCCTACACCGAGAGCCTGCTCGACATGCTCGCCAGGCACCGGAACAGGGCGACCTTCTTCGTCGTCGGGCAGATGGTGCCGGGGAAGGGGGAGAGCATCCTCCGCAGGATGGTGGCCGAGGGGCACGAGCTGGGCAACCACAGCTGGAACCACCCGGAGCTACCCGGCCTGTCGGAGGTCGGTATCAGAGAGCAGCTGAACCGTACCCAGTGGATCGTCAAGCGCGCGACGGGGGTGACGATGGACCTCATACGCCCCCCGTACGGGGCGACCGATGCCCGGGTCGCCGCGGAGAGCCGCCACCTGGGGCTGGCCCAGATCATGTGGGACGTCGACACGCTCGACTGGCGTGACAGGGACTCCTCGCTCGTCGCCCGCCGCGCGGCCGAGGCGACACCGGGCTCCATCGTGTTGATGCACGACATCCATCTCTCCACCGTTCAGGCCGTCCCGCGGCTGCTGCACCATTTCGCCGCCAGGGGCTACAGGTTGGTGACGCTCTCGGAGCTGTACGGGAGGCGCCTGCTGTCGGGCAGGAAGTACCCCAGAGACAGCGGCTTCTGACCTCCGGTGACGGCCCCGCCCGGGAGGACCTCCGGTGACGGCCCCGCCCGGGAGGACCTCCGGTGACGGCCCCACCCGGGAGGAGGGCGGCCTGACGATCACCGTCGAGTTGCTGTACGAGAGCCCCTGACCAGATCCGGTACGGCTCCGTTCCCCCGAGCGGAGGCCGTACCGGTCGTGCTCTCAGGTGAGCAGTAGCTCTCAGGTGAGCAGTAGTACGAGCGCGGTGAAGGCCACCCACGCGAACAGCAGGGCCAGACGCATCCGGCCGGTCACGACCTGCATGGTGATGATCCCCCTTTCTATGCGGAAATCCTGCCCGGCCGCTCTTGGAGGGGGGTTGGAAGTCACTGGGGCCGATCCTGCCGATCCCGCCGTGGTGAGGCGTGGTGAGACGTAGTGAGGCATGGTGAGGATCGGTCAGGCGCTGCCCCGCAAGGCGCGAGAGGAGCGGCGGCGTGTGGCGGTGATCGGCGACGGCGCGGCGCCGCCTGACCGCGGTGGGCGGAGGATCCAGGGGATGGAACCCCTAATGCCTGATGATCACGCCGCAGGCGACGCGTCCGCCGGAGTCTCCCGCCTTGAGGGTTTCCGCGTCCGGGCCGCCTGTGCCGGCCGGGTCGCCGGGATCGGCGGGGTGGCCGTAGCGGTCGGGGATGTTGGCATGGTTGTCGGGCAGCATGTGGACGACGATGGAGCTGCCGTCGGAGTCGAAGAGCTGTCCCACCCGGAAGCGGTCGGTCACGACCGTGGCCTCACCGGTGCCGTCCGCGGCGACGAGGAGGTTGGGCAGGTCGCCGGAGTGATCGCCGTGCGTGGCCGAGTGGATGGTGAAGTGCGCGCCCGCGCTGGAGAAGGGGCTGCGGGTGACCGGGTCGATCGCCTTGGGGTCGCAGACACCCCTGGTGTGGATGTGGAAGCCGTGATAGCCGGCGTTCAGGCCGCTGACGGAGACCGTGAGCCTGGACTTGTTGTACGGCTTGTGGTCGATGCGCAGAAAGCCGACGTTCTTCCCGGCCGTGTTCTTGATGACGGCCTCGGCCGACGGCCAGGGCCATCGTGGCACGTGTGACGTCGCCTGGGCGGTCGCGCCGGTGCCGGCCGCCAGCGTGCCGAGCGCGACGGCCAGGGCGAGACAGGTCCTGTGAAACATGAGAGATCCCCCGTACGGTTCCCGGGCTCCCCCTCAGGTGGGGGGAGCGGCCCCAGCACAGGTTCATACCCCAACGGGGACGGGCACCCGCGTCACCACGCCGCCCCTGTGGGCACTCGGGGTGATCGCCGGCTCGTCGTGTTTACCCGGCGGGCGTCCGACCTGCCCGGCCCGCGTGGTGACGCGGGCCGGGCAGGTCGGTGGCGATCAGTTGGTCCGCTTGGCGCGGGCGGTGGTCCTGGCGCGGGTCGAGGCGTCGAGGACGACCTTGCGGATGCGCACGTTCTCCGGCGTGATCTCCACACACTCGTCCTCACGGATGAACTCCAGCGCCTGCTCCAGCGAGAGCTGGCGCGGCGGGATCAGCGTCTCCGTCGTGTCGCTCGTCGAGGAGCGCATGTTGGTGAGCTTCTTCTCCTTGGTGATGTTCACATCCATGTCGTCGGAGCGCGAGTTCTCACCGACGATCATGCCCTCGTAGACCTCGGTGGTCGGCTGGACGAACAGCACGCCGCGCTCCTGCAGGTTCAGCATGGCGAACGGGGTCACCGGGCCAGGCCGGTCGGCCACCAGCGAGCCGTTGTTGCGGGTGCGCAGCTCGCCGAACCACGGCTCGTAGTTCTCGAACACGTGGTTCACGATGCCGGTGCCACGGGTCTCGGTCAGGAACTCGGTGCGGAAGCCGATCAGACCGCGGGCCGGGACCACGAACTCCATCCGGATCCAGCCGGTGCCGTGGTTGGTCATGTGCTCCATGCGGCCCTTGCGGACGGCCAGCAGCTGGGTGATCGCCCCGAGGTAGTCCTCCGGGCAGTCGATGGTCACCCGCTCGACCGGCTCGTGGACCTTGCCGTCGACGAGCTTGGTGACGACCTGCGGCTTGCCGACGGTCAGCTCGTAGCCCTCGCGGCGCATCTGCTCGACCAGGATGGCCAGCGCCAGCTCACCGCGGCCCTGCACCTCCCAGGCGTCGGGGCGCTCGGTCGGCAGGACGCGCAGCGACACGTTGCCGACGAGCTCCTTGTCGAGCCGGTCCTTGACCATGCGGGCGGTGACCTTGGAACCCTTGACCCTGCCGACCAGCGGCGAGGTGTTGGTGCCGATGGTCATGGAGATCGCGGGCTCGTCGACCGTGATGAGGGGCAGCGGACGCGGGTCGTCGGGGTCGGCGAGGGTCTCGCCGATCATGATGTCCGGGATGCCGGCGATCGCGATGATGTCGCCGGGGCCCGCCTCCTCGGCGGGCTTGCGCTCCAGCGCGTCGGTCATCAGCAGCTCGGTGACCTTCACCCGCTGGATGGTGCCGTCGGTGCGGCACCAGGCGACCTGCTGGCCCTTCCTGATGGTGCCCTGGTGGACACGGCAGAGCGCGATCCTGCCCAGGTAGGAGGAGGCGTCGAGATTGGTGACGTGCGCCTGCAGCGGGGCCGTCGGGTCGTACGTCGGAGCCGGGATGGTGTTCTTGATCACCTCGAACAGCGGCTCCAGGTCCTCGGAGTCCGGCATGCCGGCGTCCTCGGGACGGTTGAGCGAGGCGCGGCCGGCCTTGGCCGAGGCGTAGACGATCGGGAAGTCGATCTGCTCCTCGGTGGCGTCCAGGTCGATGAAGAGCTCGTAGACCTCGTCCACGACCTCCTTGATCCGGGCGTCGGGGCGGTCGACCTTGTTGATGCACAGGATGACCGGCATCTTGGCGGCGAACGCCTTGCGCAGCACGAACCGGGTCTGCGGCAGCGGGCCCTCGGAGGCGTCGACCAGCAGCACGACGCCGTCGACCATGGACAGACCCCGCTCGACCTCACCGCCGAAGTCGGCGTGGCCGGGGGTGTCGATGATGTTGAGCGTCATACCGCCGTGCTTGACCGCGGTGTTCTTCGCGAGAATGGTGATGCCCTTCTCGCGCTCGAGGTCGTTGGAGTCCATGACACGGTCGTCCACGTCCTGGTTGACGCGGAATGCGCCCGACTGCCAGAGCATGGCATCCACGAGAGTGGTCTTGCCGTGGTCGACGTGCGCGATGATCGCGATGTTCCGCAGGTCGTCGCGGCTGTTCAAAGGCATGATGGAATCTCACTCTGTGATCGTGGAGGCGGCCGAGGAACCTGCGGCTCTCCTATTTTAGTTGATCCGGACAATCGCTCTCACGCCTCTGACCGATGAAGTGTGTCAATTCACCCTCAGAACCCCCGCCGGTCCCCTTCGATCCACAATCGGTACCGGGGTGGACGTCCACGACGAGCTCGCGCTGGAGAAGGCCGGGACCTTCCTGTGGGTCCATGCCGTGGCCGGCCACCGGGCACTCCCTAAGCTCGGATACATGCCTTACGCACCGTCGTTCCCCGTGATGCTCAGGACCCGGGATGATCTGCGGATCGATGCCGCGCACACCCCGTCGCGCGGGGCGGCCGACCTCGGGATCGTGCTGGCCCACGGTTTCACCGGGTCGTGGAGGGAACGTGTCACCCGCCGCATCGCCCACGTGCTCAGCGGGTTCGGCGGGGTGGTGGCGTTCGACTTCCGAGGGCACGGCCGCTCGGGAGGGCTGTCGACGGTGGGCGACCTGGAGATCCTCGACGTGGACGCGGCGGTGCGGCACGCGCGGACGATCGGCTACCGCAGGGTCGTGACCGTCGGGTTCTCCATGGGGGGTGCGGTGGTCCTGCGGCACGCGGGGGTGCTCGGCGGGGCGGACGCGGTGGTGTCGGTGAGCGCGCCGGCGCGGTGGTACTACCGGGGGACCCGGCCGATGCGCCAGGTGCACTGGGCGATCGAGAGGCCGGTCGGGCGGCTGGCCACCCGGCTGGGCAAGAACACCCGGATCATGAAGGGCGTGTGGGACCCGCTGCCGCTGGCGCCGTACGAGGCGGCCGCGAAGATCTCACCGGTGCCGCTGCTCGTCGTGCACGGGGACGCGGACCCGTTCTTCCCCCTGGAGCACGCGCACCAGATCCACGGGTGCGCGGACGAGCCGAAGGAGCTGTGGATCGAGCCCGGGTACGGTCACGCGGAGTCGGCGGCCACGCCGGAGCTGATCCGCCGCATCGGCGGGTGGGCCGTCGCCCGTTCCCGCCCGCCGGAAGGTGTTTACTCCTCTTGACGACGAATGATCGACAACGGTGGGGGACGGGGCGTATGCGGAGCATCTACGTGGCGGGTCTCGGGCGGGGAGACGGCAGGCAGATCGTCGAACTCGGCCTGATGGAACTGCTCACCCGGAGGGCCGGCCGTACGGGGGTGTTCCGGCCGATCACCGGGGGCGGCGAGGACCGCATCCTGGAACTGCTCAAAAGCAGATACCAGCCCGCAGCCGCGGTGACGGGGGTGAGCGCCGAGGAGGCAGCGGAGATCTACGCGGAGCGGGGCGTCGAGGAGCTCGTCGGCCGGATGGTCGCCCGCTTCCACACGCTGGAGCGGGAGTGTGACGCGCTGCTGGTGCTCGGCAGCTATTTCGACACCGACGACCTGCCGCGCGAGCTGGGTTTCAACGCCCGTCTGGCCGCCGAGTTCGGCGCTCCGGTGATCGTGGTGGTGGGCGCGCACGGCGACGCCGCCGAGGAGATCGCGGCCGAGATGCGCACCGGCTACCAGGTCTTCTCCGACCTGGGGTGCACCGTGCTCGCGGTGATCGCCAATCGGGTGCCCGAGGGCACGGTCGTCGACTGTGAGCTCCCGGTCCTCTGCTACGCCATCCCCGAGCATCCCTCGCTGTCGGCGCCGACCGTCGGGCAGGTCATGCGGGCGGTGGACGCGGAGCTGATCCAGGGCGACGAGGACGGCCTGCTCCGCGACGTGTTCGGGTTCGTGTTCGGCGGGGCGACGCTCCCGGTGTTCCTGGAACATCTGCTCGACGGCGCGCTGGTGATCGCACCGGGCGACCGCGTGGACCTGCTGCTGGTCTCGCTGGCCGCCGAGGCGGCCGGTACGGTGCGACCGGCCGGGGTCGTGCTCACCGTGGGGGAGCGGCCCACGACGCCCGTACGGGCGCTCACAGCCCGTCTGGCGCCCGGCATGCCGGTGCTCGCGGCCGACGGGGGCAGTTTCGAGGTGGCGACCACCCTGGCGGGCCTGGAGGGGCGGCTCACCGCGGACAACCCCCGCAAGATCGAGACAGCCCTGGGCCACTTCGAGGCCCATGTGGACGCCGACGCCCTGGCCGACCGGATCGAGCTGACCCGCTCGGAGCGGGTCACCCCGATGATGTTCGAGCACACGCTGCTGGAGCGGGCGCGGACCGACCGGCGGCACATCGTGCTGCCCGAAGGCGAGGAGGACCGCATCCTGCGGGCGGCGGACATCCTGCTGCGGCGCGGCATCGTCGACATCACCCTGCTGGGCAGGGAGGACGTGGTGCGGCGGCGGGTCGCCGACCTCGGCCTCGACCTGTCGGGTGTGACCGTCGCCGACCCGCTGACCTCGCCGCTGCGGGAGTCGTTCGCCCGGGAGTACGCCGAGTTGCGGGCGCACAAGGGCGTCACCCCCGAGCGAGCCGTGGACGTGGTCGCCGACGCCAACTTCTTCGGCACGATGATGCTGCACCGGGGCCTCGTGCACGGCATGGTCTCCGGGGCCGCGCACACCACGGCCGCCACCATCCTGCCCGCCTTCCAGATCATCAGGACGGTCCCCGGCACCTCCATCGTCTCCTCGGTGTTCTTCATGTGCCTGGCCGACCGGGTGCTCGTCTACGGCGACTGCGCGATCAACCCCGACCCGGACGCCGAGCAACTCGCCGACATAGCGATCTCCTCGGCCCGTACGGCGGAACGGTTCGGCATCGAGCCGAGGATCGCGATGCTGTCCTACTCCACCGGCGAGTCGGGCAGCGGCGCCGACGTCGACAAGGTCCGCGCCGCCACCGCCCTGGTCGCCGAGCGCGCGCCGGACCTGCTGGTCGAGGGGCCCATCCAGTACGACGCGGCGGTGGACGCCCGCGTCGCCGCGGCCAAGCTGCCGGGGTCGCGGGTCGCCGGCCGGGCGACCGTGCTGATCTTCCCGGACCTGAACACCGGCAACAACACCTACAAGGCGGTGCAGCGCTCGGCCGGGGCCGTCGCGATCGGACCGGTCCTGCAGGGGCTGCGCAGGCCGGTCAACGACCTGTCGCGCGGCGCCCTGGTCACCGACATCGTGAGCACCGTCGCGATCACCGCCATCCAGGCGCAGGAGGTCACGCTGTGAGCCGGGTACTGGTCCTCAACTCCGGGTCGTCCTCGGTGAAGTACCGGCTGCTGAGCGGTGCCGAGCACCTGGCCTCGGGAGTGGTGGAGCGGATCGGCGAGCTCGGCTCCCCGGTGCCCGACCACCGGGCGGCCCTGAAGGTGGTCGCCGACCTGCTCGCCGCCGAAGGGCTGGGGCTCGACTCTCCCGAGCTCGTCGCGATCGGGCACCGGGTGGTGCACGGCGGCACGACCTTCGCCGAGCCCACACTGATCACCGACGAGGTGGTCAGGAAGATCGAGGAGCTCATCCCGCTCGCCCCCCTGCACAACCCCGCCAACCTGACGGGCATCGAGGTGGCGCGGCGGCTTCGCCCCGACCTGCCGCAGGTGGCCGTCTTCGACACCGCCTTCCACGCGACGATCCCCCCGGCCGCCTCGACGTACGCGATCGACAGGGCGGTGGCCGAGCGGCTGAGCGTGCGGCGCTACGGCTTCCACGGCACCTCACACGCGTACGTCTCCCGCCAGGCCGCACTCCTCGCGGACCGGCCCGGGGCCAACGTGATCGTCCTGCACCTGGGCAACGGGGCCAGCGCCTCGGCGGTGTCCGCGGGGCGGTGCGTGGACACGTCCATGGGCATGACCCCGCTGGAGGGCCTCGTCATGGGCACCCGCAGCGGCGACCTGGACCCGGCGGTCGTCCTCTACCTGGCGCGTGCCGGAGGCATGTCCCTCGACGAGATCGACGTGCTGCTCAACCGCCGCAGCGGGATGCTCGGCCTGTGCGGTGACAACGACATGCGCGCGGTGGCGGAGCGGGTGAGCGAGGGCGACCCGGACGCCGAGCTGGCCATGTCGGTCTACTGCCACCGGCTCCGCAAGTACGTCGGCGCCTACTACGCGGTCCTCGGCACCGTCGACGTCATCGCCTTCACCGGAGGGGTGGGGGAGAACTCCGCGCTGGTCAGGGAGCGGTCGCTGGCCGGTCTCGGGGCGCTCGGCATCACCGTCGACCCGGCGCGCAACGTGCGGGGCGGCACGATCATCTCCCCTGACGGCGGTGGCGTGAAGGTCGCGGTGATCCCCACCGACGAGGAATTCGAGATCGCCAGGCAAACTCTGCTGGTCGTTTCGCGAACCAACCGGGGATGAATCACGTCTACCCATGGTGGACACATGAAATCCGCCGGAAGAAGTCCAGGGGACACGGAGCATCGCTCGACGATGCTCCGCGGGACATACTTCAGTGGTCGGGCGGTTGCCCAGTGTCGCGGGGGCGCGCTGGGCGGTGTGTCCGACGAGGGTGCCGGTACGGCTCGACACGAGCCGTACCGGCACCCACTCAAAGGAGCGGATCAGCCCGGACCAAGGATCAGCCCGGACTCAAAGGAGCGGATCAGCCCAGGCGGGCGATCGACTTGTACTCCAGGAAGGACGACAGTCCCTCGGGGCCCAGCTCGCGGCCGAGGCCGCTGCCCTTGAACCCGCCGAAGGGCGAGCTGGTCTCGATCATGAAGAGGTTGACGCCGTAGGTGCCGGTGCGCACCTGACGGGCGATGTCCATGCCGTGCTCGGTGTCGGCGGTCCACACCGTCCCGGCCAGGCCGTAGTCGCTGTCGTTGGCGATCCGGACCGCGTCGGCCTCGTCCTCGTACGGGATCACCGCCAGGACCGGGCCGAAGATCTCCTCGCGGGCGATGCGCATCTCGTTGGTGGCTCCGGCGAAGACGGTCGGCGCCACGTACCAGCCGCGGTCGTGGGGGCGCTCCAGGCCGCCGACGACGGCCTTGGCCCCCTCGTCGATGCCGATCTTGATGTAGCCCTCGACCCGCTCCTGCTGCCGCTTGGCGACCATCGGGCCGATACCGGTCGCCGGGTCGGACGGGTCGCCGACCGGCATGCCCCGTACCATCGCCGAGACCGCTTCCACCACCTCGTCGTAGCGGTTGCGCGAGGCCAGGATGCGGGTCTGGGCGACGCAGGCCTGGCCGTTGTTCATCAGCGAGGCGATCGACAGGAAGCCCATCGCGGAGGGCAGGTCGCAGTCGTCCAGAATGATCGCCGCGGACTTGCCGCCCAGCTCAAGCGTGCAGCGCTTGAGCTGCTCGCCGCAGATCGCCGCGATGCGGCGCCCGGCGGCGGTGGAGCCGGTGAAGGCGACCTTGTCCACGCCGGGGTGGGAGACCAGGTGCTCGCCCGCCTCGCGCCCGGCGGCGACGATGTTGACGACGCCGTCGGGGACGCCCGCCTCCCTGACCATCTCGGCCAGCAGGTAGGCGTCGAGCGGTGTCTCGGGCGCGGGCTTGACCACGATCGTGCAGCCCGCGAGGAGGGCGGGGGCCAGCTTGATCATGATGACGAACTGCGGGACGTTCCACGGGACCACGGCGGCCACCACGCCGACCGGCTCGCGGCGCACGGTCACCGGGCCGAACGTGCCCGCGCGCTCCTCCTCGACGGGGAAGGTCTTGCCGAGCTCGGCGTAGTACTGGAGCATGCCGAGCGGCTGCGGGGCCTGGGCCATTTGGGAGAAGGTGATCGGGGAGCCCATCTCCAGCGTGATGATCTCGGCCATCTCGCCTTGGCGGGCCGCGTAGATCTCGGCGAGCCTGGACAGGACGGCGGCGCGCTCGGGCATCGTCATCCGGGGCCACGGGCCGTGGTCGAACGCCTGGCGGGCGGCGGCCACCGCCCGGTCCATGTCGGCGGCGGTGCCGTCGGGGACCCGGCCGACGACCTCCTCGGTGTGTGGGGATATGACGTCGATGGTGCCGGTCCCTGCGGGGGCCACCCAGTCGCCCCCGATGAAGAGCGTGTCGTGCCGGCGCATGATGTGTTGCCTCCTGGTGGGCGGGCCAGAGTCATAATTTGAGCGAATGCTTGCTTGGACAGTGTTATCCGACAGTGTTATCCGACAGTGTCATCCGCGGGGAAGGGCGCCACAAGCCCCACCGCCGCTTGAGACCGAATCATGTTCTGTCGCCGATGGCAAGGGTGGCGGAAGTCTCCGCCCGATGAGCGGGCCGGGGCGCCCTGTGCGAAGATTCATCAGGGTTAAACCAGTGACACGTCAGGAAATGTTTACTCAAATCACCCTAAATGGGCAGATGGTTCGTCAATGGTGCGCGAGTTCCTCCGTTCCGGTGGCGAGCACCAAGATCGTCTTCTATAGTTTCGCTCCGTCCATGAGGGGGCGCCGGAGGTGAGCGAAGCGTGAGGCCGACTCGCTCGGCGGTGCTGGTCGCCGTGCTCGCCGCGCTGCTCCTGTCGCCGGCCGTCGCGGGGGCGGCACCCCTCCGAGCGGCCAAGCCCAGTCCGGAGGTCGAGCTCAAGAGGCTGACCAAGGAAGCGGCCGAGATCAACAAGAACTACCGCGGCCAGGTGCAGAGCCTGGAGGAGACCCGGGTCCAGGCCAGCAAGGCCACCGTCAACGCCAGGAGCCTCAAGCGTGCCCTGGTGGCCGCCGAGGCCGACGTCGTGCGCTTCGCCCAGACCGCCTACATGGGCGGTGCCCTGGACGACGGCAGCCTGCTGAGCTTCCAGGGCGACCCCACCCTGGCCCTCAGCCAGGCCGCCACCATGTCCTACCTGGCCGGCCGCCGCGCCACCCAGCTCAACCGGGTCAGGGAGCTCATCAAGAAGGCCAAGGCCGCGGAGAAGGCCGCCGACGCGAAGATCCTCAAGCTCAAGAAGGACATCGCCGACCTCAAGAGGCAGCGGGTCAGGATCGAGGGGCTGCTGGCCAAGTACGGTTTCCAGACCCCCTCTGGCAACGGCGGACTGACCCCCCGCACGGTCACCATGCGCAACACCGTGCTGCAGAGCTTCCCCATGCCCTACGGCTACGGCTGCCTGCGCCCCGGCGACCCGGGCGACCACGGCACCGGCCGGGCCTGCGACTTCATGCTGAGCACCGGCGGCCGCGTGCCCACTCCGGATGCTCTGGAGCGCGGCAACCGCCTCGCCCAGTGGGCCATCGACAACGGCAACAAGTACGGGGTCATGTACATCATCTGGCAGCAGAAGTACTACGACGTCCGCACCGGCGCCGGCTGGAAGATGATGTCCAACCGAGGCGGCAACACCGCCAACCACATCGACCACGTCCACATCTCGATGTTCTGAGCTGCTGGGCCCCTGACCTGCGGTGATCTCGTCATGTGGGGCCTTCAGGGCACATCCAGGGCACTTCACGCTTGATGATCTTCAGCTGGCACGCGATAGAAGGTAGGGGCGGGCGCGTGCCCGGAGAACCTCGCCCGAGGAGGATCGCGGTGCCCCTGATCTCTCGCAGCGACTGCGAGCTGAACGCCTACGACCGCACGTTCTTCGTGGTCGATGTGACATTCGCCTACGATCCCGGCGACTTCCCGGGTGGCGGCTGGTTCGGAGCGATCACGAACTGCTGCCGCGTCTCCGCGGACGACGACCGCGTGAGCATCCGGCTTGAGGCGTGGGCCGACGTACCCGAGGAGCAGCGCGAGCCTTGGGCGGACGTCGCCTCAGGCGTGTTCCGGTCGGAGACCGGGGAGATCTGCGCGGCGGAGCTCTACACGGATGTGCAGGACGGGTTCCTGATCCTTGGGGAGCCGGGCCGGGACCGGCATGTGCGGGCCCACACTCGCACCGATGACGAGGCGGATCCGAGGGAGGAGTTCCTCTTCCAGTTCTGGCCGGCTCCCGTCATCGAAAAGCCTTCCTTCTAGGACTTCGACGTCGCGTTGCCAGGGGGCGCCCATATGTTTTCGATGACCTGTCTCATGCGCTCCTCGCTGGAGGGCATCAGGTGTAACGGCACCGTCGGATATCAGAACTGTCCGAATGGGTGTTTGATCACTGGACCTTGGCCTCGGCCCATGCTCGGGTGAGGATCTCGTCGACGGTGTCGTCTGGAGTCTGGTCGGAGGTGTCGAGCCAGAGCCCGAGGTGGGGGGTCTGGCTCCGCAGGCCATCGTCGAGCATGTCGATGGTCCACTGGTTGTAGGCATTCTTGCCGCGGGCTGCTTCCCGGGCGGCGATGGCCTCGGGCCGGGGGGCGAGCACCATGACGAGCAGCGGCCGCTGCTGGATGAGTTCGATCATCTCAGTGAGGTGTTCGCCGAGGATGACGTCTTGGGCGACCACCGTGAACCCCTCCCGGAAGTACTCATTGCAGGTCGCCGCTGTCAATCGGTGGCGCAGACGCAGCTGCCGCACCGCCTCCTCGGAAGAGTCGGGAGTCATGTCCGCCCGCCCGTTGATCACCATGCGCCGGAACAGGTCACCTCGGACGTGCACCGAGCGAGGCAGCCGTTCAGCCAGCAACTGCGCGATGGTCGACTTCCCGGCCGCCTGGATCCCGGTGATGAGGATGACGGCCTGCTGGTGTGCTGGGGTCACTGTGCGGTGTCCTTCGTGGATCGGCGGCTGACGTCGGCGGCGTAGGTCATCCAGTCGCCGCTGCTGGCGCGTTGCCAGGCGACGGCGACGTCGATGTGGATGCCGAGCATGCGGGCGAGCAGGGCTGCGGGGAGTTCGGTGGCGAGTTGGAAGAGTGCGGCGGAGCGTGCTTGGCCGGGTTGGATGTCGAGGTTTTTGAGGCGTTGTCCGAGGTGGGTGGAGCTGATCGGGCGGCCGGGCCGGCCTCCGGGGAACAGCCGGGGTGAGGGGTTCCCGGTGCCGGTGGTGGCGTGTCCACGTTTGCCGTCCAGGAGCCGGCGGGTGAGGTCGGCGACGGGTTCGGGCAGGGTGATAGGCGCTGATCCCAGGCGGATGCGGACCGTTGTGCCGTCGATGGTGATCTGGTCGGTGGTCAGTCGGCTGATCCGGGCGACTGGTTGGGCATAGAGCAGGACGAGAAGACCCGCGAGGCGGTCCCGGTTGCCGATGGTGTCGTCGTGGAGCAGGCGGCGGGCTGCCTCCCAGCGACTTTCCTCGTCCAGTACTTGGGTGGGGCCGTGCCAGCGGGTGGCGGGAAAGGACAGCGTGGTGAGTCGCTGGCCGACGCTCCAGCGGACGAAGTGTCCTGCCTGGTAGCGGTGGGAGGCTTCCCCGCTGGCCCTGTTTGTCCGACGCGCTGGTCACGATCGAGGCGTCGGCGTCCAGCACGATCCACCCGTTCACGGCGCGGCCGGCGGTGCTCACCCAGGGGAATCCGTCAGGGCGCCGGGCGAGCAGGTCCCACACACGGCGGCGGATGGTGGCGCGTGCCCGGCCGATCCTGGTCAGGTGGTGTGCGGTCACCTCGCCCGGCGTTCGCCAGACGATCGGCATCGACGCCGTCGTACCGAATACCGGGGTCGGGTGCTTCAGCAGCGCGATACGATCTTGTCCGGGCCACTGTGAAAGATGCGGGCCGACCGGCGTCCGCGACCACCGAACGTCGCGAGGAACTCAAAGCTGCCCGCCGCTGAGATTGTCGGCCGCATGGCCGGCACCGAACTCCCCTAGGCGGCCCTGCACCATGACCCTCCGCCATGTCGCCAGCAGCATGTCTGCTGCCGCGTACGGGTCGGTCGTTCCTGCAACGACTTGTTCCGCGAACTCGTCGAGCACGGCATCGCCGCGAATCCCTTCCCAGTCTTCCCGCAGCGACGTCACGGCGATCGTTTCGATCTCTACTTTCGCGCGGGCCAGACGTCGCTGCCGCAGCTGTCCGTTGGATGTCATCCACTCCAGATGTTCGGTCAGCACGTCAGCGACCTCTTGGATTCCGTCGCCAGTTTGCGCGACCAGTCTGAGCACTGGACGCCGCCACTGATCTGGCCTGCGGTCCATCACCTGGGTTGCGGCGCGTACGTCGCGGCGCACCTGGTCGGCGCCGCCCCGGTCAGCCTTGTTCACGACGTACACATCGCCGATCTCCAAGATCCCGGCTTTCGCTGCCTGGATCCCGTCTCCCATGCCGGGGGCTAACAGCACCACCGTCGTGTCGGCCATTCCAGCGATCTGAACCTCACTCTGCCCGACGCCGACGGTCTCGATAATGATGACGTCGCAGCCCGCGGCGTCAAGGATCCGTAACGCATGCGGGGTTACCCGGGCCAGCCCTCCGAGCTGCCCTCGCGACGCCATCGACCGGATGTAGACGCCCCTGTCGTGGGCATGGTCCTGCATGCGTACGCGATCACCTAGCAGCGCACCGCCGGAAAACGGTGATGACGGGTCAACGGCGAGTACCCCCACCTGCTTGCCTTGCCTGCGTAACACGCTCACCAGTGCCGACGTGGAGGTCGACTTCCCCACGCCGGGCGCGCCCGTGATACCGACGACGTGCGCGTTTCCCGTGTACGGCGCGAGGCCGGCCATAATCTCACGCAGGAGCGGAGACGCGTTCTCGACCAGGGAGATCATCCGGGCCACCGCCCGCAGCTCCCCGTCGAGCGCCTGCTTCACCAGTTGCGCGACATTCCGCCCCGGATCCTGCCTCATCGCTCAGCCTCCGTCTTGCCTGTCGTTCACGCCGTGTGGCTGGGTTCCTGGACGAACTCGACCAGGACACCGCCGAACGAGTGGGGATGCGCGAACATGATCTGCGTACCCATCCCACCGGGGCGTGGTTTCTCGTCGATGAACATCACCCCACGGGCGCGCAGGACAGCGATCGTTTCTTCGATGTCATCTACTTCGAACGCGAGGTGGTGGAACCCTTCCCCGCGCCGTTGGATGGAACTACGGACGACGCCGTCGCCCGTAGCCTCGAGCGCCTGCAGCCAACAGTCGCCAACCGGGATCATGCGTTCGACGAACCCGTCGGCGCTCTCGCTGTGCTCGACCGGGGTGCCGAGCAGATCGCACAGGAGTCGCACCCACGGGGCACCGGTCTCCTCGGCGAAGGCGACGTGGTGAAGCTTGCGGACAAGGCTCATACAGATCTCCAAGGTGGCGAACGCGGGCTACAGGTTCTTCCGGTCGAAGGGTTCGGCGAGCGCGGAGGGGACCCGGGCCCGTCCCACCAGTCCGCCGAGCGCCGCCAGGCTGAGGATGTAGGGAAGAGCGAGCCACAGCTGCGCCGGCAGCGACAGGGCGAGGTCGAACACCAGCGGCGCCGCGATCACCGGCACGGCGCCCGCCAGGACCCATCCGGATTTGGTGACGCCGTTGCGGCGCACGTGGCGGACCAGGAACACGACCGCTACCGCGACTGCGGCCAGCCAGACCACCGACGGGATCGTCTCGGCTCCCTGCAGCCGCAGTTGCAGCGCGTCGGCCCCACCGAAGAGCAGGCACGCGAGGATCATCCCGCGGGGATGCCACTTGCCGAACACGACGGCGGCCAGCGCGAGGAAGCCGCGACCGCTGGTCATCCCTTCGATGAACAACCCGACCTGCACCACCGACAGGAATGCGCCGCCCAGGCCGGAGAGGCCTCCGGCGAGGAGCACGGCGCTCCAGCGGACCCGGTTGACGTTGATACCAGCGGTCTCGACCGCTTCGGGAAGCTCGCCGGAACCACGAACGGCCAGGCCCCACTTGCGGCGGTACAGCACCCAGGCGATGAGCGGAACGATCCCGTAGCACAGGTACACCACGGGTGACTGGTCGAAGAAGACGCGCCCGATGACAGGAAGGTCGGCGAGAACAGGGACCGGGACCTTGTCCATCCGGGCGACGGTGACCTGTCCGGCGTCGAGGTACATCTGACGGTTGAGGAAGATCGTGACGCCTGCCGCCAGCAGGTTGATCCCGACCCCGACGACGATCTGGTCGGCGCGCAGCGTGACCGACAGCAGCGCCATCACCATCGCCAGGCTGGTTCCGGCGACGATGCCCACGAGCAGGCCGAACCAGCTCGAATTGGTCTGCTCGACGATCAGGAACCCGAAGAAGGCGCCGAAGAGCATCATGCCTTCGAGCCCGACGTTCATGACACCGCTACGTTGTGAGACCAGCTCCCCGCTGGCGGCCAGCAGGATCGGCACGGCGAGGAGCAGAGTCGTCGTCAGCCATGCCATGTCAAGGGGTGACATCGTCCGGCCTCCTGATCAGTTCGTCTCTGAGGTCAGTGCTGCCACCGGCTGCGATCCGGGCGAGGTCTTGGCCGACACCCGCCGGACCCGCCGTTTCTCGAACAGGTAACCGGCGCCGGCGACCAGGATGATGACCAGACCTTGTGTCACCAGGACGAGTCCGGACGGAACACCGACGCGTGCCTCCAACAGGCCGCCGCCCTGCTTGAGGGAGGCGAACAGGAACGCGGCGGGGATGCAGGCCAGCGGCGAGTTCCTCGCGAGCAGCGCGACCACGATGCCTTCGAACCCGTAGTTGGCGGAGAAGTTGTCGGCCATGTTGGCCTGCGGGCTGGCACCGATCAGCGACGCTCCCGCCAGCCCTGCGAGGCCACCTGACGCGACGAGCGCCAGGGCGGAGATCCGTACGGTCTTGATGCCGGAATAGGCGGCGAAGTCGGGGTTGGCGCCGGTGGCGCGCAACCGGAACCCCGCCGTGGTGTTGCGCAGGAGCAGGGACAACCCCACCGCTGCCACCGGTACCAGGAAGAAGTCCAGGTGCAGCACCGTCCCGGGTATCAGCGTCGGCCATCGCGCGGCCTGCTCGATCGGCGCGGTCTGCCCGAGTGTCTGGGTCGGCTCCTCCAGCGGACCGGAGACCAGCCAGCTGACGCATTGGATCATGACGAAGTTGAGCAACAGGGTGGAGATGATCTCGTTGACGTCGCGCTTGGCCCACAACCACGCTGCGACCCCGGCCCACAGGCATCCGCCCAGGATGCCGCCCAGGATCATCAATGGCAGGTGGACGACGGCCGGGATACCACTGATCAGCAGCCCGATGGTCGCCGCGACGACGCCGCCCGCGAGGATCTGCCCTTCCAGCCCGACGTTGATCCGGCGGGCCGAGAACGCGAGCACCCATCCGAGCGCCGCCAGGGTCAGTGGCACCGACTTGGCCAGCATCGCACCCATCCGGCCGGTGCTCCCGAGCGCACCGTCGTAAAGCGCCTGCGCGGCCTCGCCGGGCGAGCTGCCGGCTGCCGCCACGATCGCCAGCGACGCCAGGAGCGCCAGCACCACCGCGCCGACGGAGACCGCCCACGCGATGAGCAGTCCACGCAATCGATCCGACATCATGCCATCGCTTCCGCTGCACCGGACATCAGGTGGCCGATCGTCTCCGAGGTCGCCTCGTCACCGACGAGGACACCGACGATCCGGCCACGCACCATGACCACGACCCGATCTGACAGGGTCAAAATCTCATCGAGCTCGGACGAGACGAGCAGCGTCGCGCCCCCTTGTTCCCGGTGCCGGTTGACGCACCGATACACGAACTCCATCGCGCCGATGTCGAGTCCGCGAGTCGGTTGTGCCGCGATGAGGAACTTCGGGGATCGTTCCAACTCCCGCGCCACGACCGCCTTCTGCTGGTTGCCGCCCGACAGTTGCCGCATCCGTACGTCGAGGCCCGGCACACGGATGTCGTAGTCGCTGATCAGCTTGCGGCAATGGTCCCGGATGGCACGACGCCGCAGGATCCCCGACCGTACGAACCGGTCATCGCCGAGGCTCTTCACCATGAGGTTGTCGACCATCGAGAGCGACAACGCGACCGCGTCACGATGCCGGTCCTCGGGGATCACCGCAGTGCCGGCGGCCGCGACGAGACTCGGGTCCAGCCGCTCGATCTCGACGTCGCCGATCTGCACACGGCCCCGGCTCGGCTGCCGGGCGCCGGCGAGGATGTCGACCAATTCGGACTGACCGTTCCCCTCGACACCGGCGACCCCCACCACCTCTCCCGCCCTGACCTGCAGGTTGATGTCGTCTAGGCGCACCCGGCCATCGGCGTCGCGAAGATGCACCCCCTGCACGTCGAGCATGACCGGGCCGGGTTCGACCTCGGCTCGGGGGACGCGCAGCAGAACCTCCCGGCCCACCATCATCCGCACGAGGTCCTTCACCGTCGCCTCGGCCGTGGTCACGGCCCCGACCACCTTTCCGCCTCGCAGAACGGTGCAGCGGTCGGCGACCTCGAACACCTCGCCGAGCTTGTGCGTGATGATGATGACGGACTTGCCCTGCCGGGCCAAGTCACGCAGCACCGTCGCTAGATGCTGCCACTCGCCTCGGGTGAGTACCGCGGTCGGCTCGTCGAGGATCAGCAGCTCGGCGTCTCGATAGAGAAGCTTGACGATCTCCACGCGCTGCCGTTCCCCGACCGACAGCTCGCTGATGCGAGCGTCGGGATCGACCTCCAGCCGGTGCTGCTCGGCGAGCCGGGTGAACCGATCCCTGACGCCTGCCAGATCCGATCCGGCGGCCAGGTGTCCTGGTGCCGTCAGGGCGATGTTCTCGGTCACGGTCATGTCCGCCACCAACATGAAGTGCTGGTGGACCATGCCGATGCCGAGCTGTTGCGCATCGCGGGGCCGCCGGATCGTGACCTGCCGGCCGTTGACGTGGATCGAGCCCTCGTCCGCCTGCACGACCCCGTCGAGGATCTTCATCAGCGTGCTCTTGCCAGCTCCGTTCTCGCCGAGAAGGGCGTGAATCTCACCGCGCAGCACTTCGAAGGTGACGTCCTCGTTCGCGACGACTCCCGGGTAACGCTTCGAGATGCCCAGCATCTTGAGGAACGCTTCGGAGGTGATTTGCCCCTTGTCGGGTGCTTCGGGCTGGCGCATCATCGATCAACCGCCCTCGGGCATCTTGATCTCACCGGCGTTGATCTTGGCCGTGACCGCGTCCGCCTCGGCCTGCAGATCCGCGGAGTTCGGGCACATGGTCAGCTTCTGAATCTTCGGGTCCTCCAGCGCGTACTTCTTGGTGCCCGTGGGCAGCCTTCCACTGGTGTAGTCCTGCAGGATCGTCGTCACCAGCTGCTGGTTGTTCTGGTAGTCGTAGCCGATGAGGGCATCGGACTCCTTGCAGCGGTTGGTGGTGGGATTGAACACCTTGACGTCCTTGCCCGATTCCTCGATCGCCTGCAGCACACCCGGCAGACCGGCGTCGACGAACGCGTAGATCACGTCGACCCCGTCGGTGATCTGGGCGGCGGCGGCCTGTTTGGCCTTGGTGGCGTCGCTGAAACTCCCGACGGTGATCGCCGAATACTTGATGCCCGGGGTGGTGGCGTGAGCGCCGGCCTTGAAGTCGATGTCCGACTGGCTGGTCGGCGGGATCTGCGCCCCGCCGATGAACCCGACCTTTCCGGTCTTGGTGACCTTGGCGGCGAGCACGCCCGCGACGTAGGCGGGAACGCCCTGCAGCATCATGTAGGCGTGGAGGTTGCCGATGCCCTCCGTGACGACACCTGACATCACGAAGGTCGTGTCGGGGTGCGTGGCCGCGATGGCGTTCGCGCCGGCGACCAGCGCGCTTCCGCCGCCGATGATGAGGTCGTTGTCGGCGGCCAGGTTGGTCAGCGCGTCCGTGATCTGCTGAGGGGCGACCAGGTTGTCGACGACCGACACCTTGAGGTTCATCGCCTCAGCGTTCTTGGTGACGCCTTCCAGATACGTCTGGTAGAAGGCGTTATCGTTGCGGGGCCCAGCCAGAGCGACTCCGACTCGGATGGTCTTTTCCTTATCCGAGCCCTCGGGGGCATCGGTTGCCCCAGCCCCGCAGGCGCTCGTGAGCAGCAGCGATCCCGCCACCGCCACCGCGGCGGTCAATCGTGAAGGAATTATCATGATGAAGCTCCATTGGGGGAAGAAGCCGAAGAGCATCGGCAATGGCGCTGAGTGAGAGCGGATCATCAGTAGATAGGCCAAGTGCCGCGAGGCTCGATCCCGATCTCCTTGAGCACGCGGCGGTCGATCTTCTCGACCTCCTCGCGGAGAGCGCCTTCGTCGACCCTGGTGAGCTTCTTGTTGTCCAGCAGGATGTCCCCACTGACCAGAACGGTGTGGACGGAGTGCCCGGTCGCCCCGTACACGAGGTTCGCGACGGGGTTGTGCAGCGGCCGCCAGTCGAAGTCGTCGGCCTCGTAGACGACGATGTCGGCCTGCTTGCCGACCTCGATGCCGCCGACGATGTCGTCCCACCCCAGCACGCGCGACCCGCCCAGGGTGCCCATCTCCAGCGCCTGCTCGGCGCTGACGGCGTTCGGGTCCTGCCGAGCGTCCCGCGGCAGCAGGGCGGCGAGCGAGATCGCCCGAGTGATGTCCTGGTGGTTCGAGCAGTTCTCGGCATCCGTGCCCAGGCAGATCGGGACGCCGGCGGCGAGCAACTCGGGCCACTTGCCGAACTGGGTCGTGCCCTTGGCGAGCTTCAACGCGGTACTCGGGTTCTGGGAGATCCGGGCACCGGAATCGGCGATGAGGGGGACCTCCCACTCCGCCACGCTTGTGACGTGGTTCATGAGGACCCGCTCGTTGAGCGCACCGATCTTGTGCATGTGCTCGATCGGCCGGTGACCGAACGCCTTCAGTTCCAGCGCCACCTCGCGCTCGCTGGTGGACTTGTGGATCACCATCAGTGACTCGGCTTCCAGCGCCAGTCTCGCCGCGCCCACGGTCAGCTCATCGGAGCAGGTGCCGACGCCCTCGATCGTCACGGCATCCCGGATACGCGGGTTGTTGAAAGAGCGGACGGTCTCCACACCCCACTCGAGCCGCTTGATAGCCTCCTTGGCATCGAACTTCAACCAGTCAGGAAGATCGCTAGGACCGGCGGAGCCGTTCTGGTCCCACGTCCAGGGACCGATCCGGCACCGCATGCCTGACGTCGCCACCGCCGTCATGACGGCCTCGATGTGGTTGCACCCTGGCTCTTCGAAGCTTGTGGTTCCGAAGCGCACCATCTCCGCGGTCGCGTGCAGTGCGTAGACGTGCATGTCCTCGGCGGTCAGCCGTGAGAAGGATGGGTAGATGAAGCGCCGCAGTGCGTCGAGGGTGGTCCCCCCTTCAGGCATCGCCCCCTTGGCGCAACACAGCAGGTGACGGTGACCGTTCGACAGGCCGGGGATCGTCACCTTGTTCCGGCCGTCGATGACGCGCTTCGCGTGGTAGCGGCCGGCGAGGTCCTCTCGTCGCCCGACATCGACGATCACGCCATCCTTGATGGCGACGAACCCCTGCTGGAAGATCCGGCGCTCCGGGTCGAGGCTGAGAACCCAGCCACCGTCGATGACAATGTCGACTTCCACCGTCGAGGAGATGGTTTGCTCTTCTGACATCTATAAGCCCTTCCCAAGCAGCAACGGCCTGCCAGGTATCTGGAGCCCCACGGAAGATCAGATCTGAGATCTGATATCGCATTGGCGCAAACCTATCGATGGCCGGAGCAGATCGTCAACAGTTTGAGAGACGGAATCCCCGGCGCGACATTCGAAAGCCGCAGGTCCGAGACCCTCAGGGCACGGGGATCAGGCAAGGCGGGACCTGGACGGCGACCATTGCCCCGAGGGTGGGACGTCACCTCAGGGGGTGCGAACAGCCAGGTGCCTGAGCCGGAGATTCCGGCGAACATGATGGTCGGGGGCGAGGGTCATCGCCCCCTTCGCCCCCGTCGGCAAGGAGCGGGCGAGTGTCAGGCGGGGCCGGAGTCGCTGAAGTTCTCCAGCTGGTCGGCCATCACCGAGACGACATGCGACCGCATCAGCTTCTCGGCGCCCTCGGCGTCGCCCTGGGCGATAGCCGAGCAGATACCGGCGTGCTCTTCGATCGACTGCTCAAGGCGCCCAGGGATGCCGACGGTGAGCCGCCCGATGCGCCGCTGGTGGCCTTCGAGGTTTTCTATCAGATCGTTGATCCACTTGTTGTTCGACTGACTGTAGATGAGCCGGTCGAACTCCTCGAACAGCCGGACGACCTCGGCAACATCGTCGGCGGCGAGCGCGTCGCGGCCCGCCTGCACGTTGCGCTCGAGGTCGGCGCGCAACCGGCCGGTCGGCTCGGCCGCGGCCGTGGCCGCGCAGGCGCCCTCGATCAGCTCGCGCACCTCATAGACCTCACGGAGGTCCTCGCGGCTGTAACCGGCGACGACCGCGCCCTTGTACGGAATCAGCCGCACCAGCCGGTCCTTGTGCAGCCGGACGAAGGCCTCCCGGATCGGCGTCTTGCTGACCCCCAGACGCGTGGCGATGTCGACCTCACGTAGCGCGGCGCCCACCTCGAAGTCGCCGTCCACGATGCCTTGGCGGAGATACTGGTAGACGCGGTCCTTGAGCTGCAGATGCGGCAACCCGTCCTGACCGAGGCGTTCCGCCGATTCCATTCAGGCCCCTAGATGAATTGTCGTTCCGGGAGATAGGCGTCTGTACGGCGTCTTGACAACTCCCAAGACAGCATAGTTTCGCGCGTAAGATGTGATGTGCCAAACCAGAAACGTCAAGTTCAGGTAAGCTCCCCGTTGATCAGGATCGGGCGACTGTCGAGCTCCAACGTCGCCTCCCGCATGACACAGTCGAGATGGGCCGAAGCGTCGACGGTCCCCCCGTAGGCGATCGAGTTGCCCAGCGCTATGTGGGCGCTGCCCAGGGTCGACTCGGTCTCCATCGCGATGCCGCATACCCGGCCATTGGGGTTCAACCCCATGGAAACCTCGGCGAGGTTGCTCATCCGCTCATCCTGGCAGCGGTCCATCATCTCCGTCAGGCGGATTCCTTCATCACCTTCGACCGCCACGAGGTGTCCGTCGGTGAAGTGCAACGCGACCGGCCGGGTCACCGGCCCCTGCCCCATGAACAGGAAGTCGGCGTCGATGACCACGACCCCGTTCGAGCTGTGCTCGACCGGGGCGGTCCCCGACTCGACATCGGGCGGCGCCATGTAAGCACCCCTGTCGCGGGCGACCCCGAACAGGGCCCGGCCCGGACGCCCTTCAACCGATCCGGACAGGTCGGTGCCCGCCGGGGTCGTCAACCGGTAGCTGGACGCCGATCCCCACGCTCGCGCGAGCCGCTCGGTCAAGGTTCGCAACCGGTCGAAGTCGACGTCGAACGGCCCACCGAGCCGGAAGGTGTCGGCGACGACGCCCGGCATGGCCAGGTAGCGCACGCCCTTCGCGGTCGCCCTCTGGCGCGCCCGGCTGGACCCGATGAACGTCGAGGTCAGCTCGATCGCGGCGGCGGCGCCGGCCAGCAGGCCCGCGACCGCCGCCGGCGGCTCACTTCCCGGCACCACGTATCGCGGCATCTTCGCTACGACCGGGACACAGTGCCTCTCCTCCAGGCCCGAGACCAGCGCCGCGACGACGTCCGCGTCGGTGCCCTCGTCAACGAGGAGGACCACCTCCTCCAGCGGCCGGGCACCCAGGCACTGGTCGAGGACGGTGGACAGGGTCCGGTCCGGAACGGGGTTTGCCACGACCGTTCAGCTTCCGGTGACGCTGTCGAAGCATTCCTTGAAGTACCGGACCGTCTTCATCCGGTCATCGCCGAGCGGGAACACGCTGACGCACTCCACGTCGAGTTCGAGCATGTTCTTGATGTGCTCCCGGGCACGGTCCTTGCCACCGGCCAGCGACATCCGATGCACGAACTCGTCAGGAAGCAGTTTCGCGGCCTGCTCGGCCTCCTGGAACTCCCCACCGCTGTACATCTCGCGGACCTGCCGGACGAGCTCGTTCGACAGACCCGCCATCTCGCAGTACACCGGAGCGGTCTGCGGAAACCAGGCGGCGATGGTCCGGCCGGCGGCCAGCGCCTTGTCCTCGTCGTCGTCGATCGCGCCGTACGCGAAGACGGTGATGTCCGGACGGGCGGACCGGCCCGCCTTCTCCGCGCCCCGTTCGATGTGGTCGATCGCCCACCGCAGCCCTTCCGGGTGCAGGCCGGCGAGTAGGATGACGCCGTCGGCGACACGACCGGCGAGCTCGAGGGTCTTCGGACCGCTCGCCGACATGTAGACCGGGATGTCGGAGCGCCCCGGCTCGCGCATGTGGGCATCATCGAGGACGAAGCCCGGCGCTCGCATCGTCACGTTCTCACCGGTCCACAGCCGCCGGATCGCGTCGATGCCCGCCTCGAGCTGCTTGAGCGGCGCCGGCTTCGAACCGAGCGCGAGCAGCGGACGATCTCCGGCGCCGATGCCGAGGACCGCGCGCCCACCGGAGACCTCGTCGACCGTGGTGATGGCGGTGGCGGTGACCGCGGGGTGGCGGGTGATGGGGTTGGTCACCGCGGTCCCGAGCCGTATCCGGTCGGTCCGCGACGCGGCCAGGGTGAGGTACACATAGACGTTCCGTGCGTGCAGCGACGAGTCGGTGAGCCAGAGTTCGTCGAACCCGTTGCCCTCGATCTCCTCGACCATGGACTCGAATTCCGTTGGGGCGTCAACGGGTTGCAGTGCCACTCCGCTAAGCATTTCAAACTCCCGAGGAGATGTACGTGTAGATGGTGGTGACCAGAGCCCGCAGGCCGAGCGTGACCGGTTGGATCTCGATCCACTCGGTCTCCGTGTGAGTGCCGTCCCCGTAGGTGATGCCGAGGGTCACCGCCGGGATGCCGAGCTTGTAGGCGGCGTTCGCGTCGGTGCTGGCTGCCGTGTAGCGGGGCTCGATGCCCAACGCCCGCAGCGACGCCGCGGCGGCCTCGACGAGTGGATGGTCTGCGTCCATCCGTCCCGCCGGGCGGTCGCCGATCTCCTCGATCTCGACGTTCACCCGCGGGGGGACATTCTCCAGGATCGCCGTCGCGCCCTCGGTGAGCGACCGCAGGGCGAGCGGGTCCTCCGAACGCAGGTCGAGGTCGAACATGCAACGCTGGGCGCGGGCGTTGATGGACTCACCGCCGTGCAAGGTGCCGACGTTGACGGTTACCTTCGCGGTGTGCTCCACCCGGAGGTGCCCCAGGTCGCGGATCATCTCGGCCGCCACATGAACCGCGCTCGGGACATGCGGGTCCTCCCACGCGTGCCCACCGGGAGCGGTGACGGTGACGCGCTTGCGGACCGAGCCGACCCCGATCAGGTTCACCCGGCCGAGGTAGTTGCCTTCGAGGGCGATCAGGGCACCGATCGGGACGAGCGGACGGTCGAGGGCGGCGGTGACACCGCGGAGGTTGCCAAGGCCCTCCTCACCGACGGTGGCCACGATCCACACCGGCCGGTCCGTCGGTGCCGCCATCAGCCGGTCGAGGCTGGACAGGGCGGCGACCGCGACCGTGTCGTCCCCGCAGCCGGGCCCGACGAGACGTCCCGCGCCGTCATGGGTGAGCCCGTGCCGGATGTCGCGTCCGAAGACGGTGTCGAGGTGCGCGGCGATCAGCACAGCCGGGCCGCGACCTTCACACACCCTTGCCCACACGTTTCCCACCTGGTCCATCGCGACCTCGCGCAGGCCGTCAGCACGCCACCACTGGGCGACCCGCTCGGCGCGGTCGGCCTCGTCCAGCGGCGGCGCCGCGATCAGCGAGAGCTCGATGGTCCGCTCGATGACCTGGCCGGCCTCGATGTCGCTGGTGGTGGCCAGAGCCGCCCGGGCCGCTTCGTCGAACGAGTCGGTCATGAGTCGACCACCACCTCGGCTTGGCCGACGGCCTGCCCGAGATCCAGCTCGGCCAAGATCTCATCGGTGTGCTCGCCCAGCTCGGGCGCGCCACGGTCATAGGAGAGAGGACCGTCCACCTGGAACGGCGGACCGATGTAACGGTAGCCGCCGGTCCGTATGCTCTGCTCCCGGACCAGCCCCAATACGGCGACCTGGGGCGAGGATAGCACCTGTGCGAGATCCCGCACCCGGGCCGACGGGATCCTGGCCTTCCCGAGATGCGAGAGCCAGGCGTCGACGTCCTGCTCGGCCAGCACGGCCTCGATCGCGTCGACGAGATCGGTGAGGTTGCGGACCCGGTCGGCATTGGTGGTGAAGCGAGAGTCCTCGAGTAACCATCGGGTGTCGAGGGCGCCGCACAGGCGATGCCAGAGATCCTCGCTTCCCGCGCCGGCGATGACGAGGTAGCCATCACGCGCACGGAACGCGCCGTACGGAGCGAACGTCGGGGAGTGGCTGCCCATCTGCCGCGGTACCTCGCCGTCGACGAGGTACGCGGGTGCCGCGCTGGAGAAGGCGGCGACCGCGAACTCCAGCAGCGACGATGACACGTACGCCCCGTCGCCGTGACGTTCTCGTCCCATCAGGGCTGCGACCACCGCGAGCGCGCACGAAACGGCGCTGCCGATGTCGAGGATCGGCACGCCGACCTTGACCGGTTCCCCTCCGGCGACACCCGTGACGCTCATCAGGCCACCCTCGGCCTGCAGGATCAGGTCGAACCCGCCCCGGGAGGCGTCCGGGCCGACCTGGCCGTACCCGGAGATGGAGGCGTACACCAGGCGCGGATGACGCGCGCGCACCGAATCGCTGTCGAGCCCTACCCGCCTGAGGGACCCGGGCCGGCCGTTCTCGATCATCACATCAGCCGACCCGATCAGGGCCTCCATGACGCGCAGCCCCTCGTCGGACTTCAGGTCGACGTGGATGCTGCGCTTGCCGGTGTTCAGCACCTGGAACAACACGCTCTCGTCACCGACGAACGCGGTCCCCTGCACCCGGTACGGATCGCCGGCGGCCCCCACCTCGACCTTGATCACATCGGCGCCGAGCGAGGCGAGGAGCATCGAAGAGTAGGCCCCCGAGACGAACCGGGTCAGATCGACGACCCGGATGCCTTCCAACGGCCTTTGCCGCCTCACCATAGCTGCGGCTCGCGGTAGACGCCGAACCTCGCCCGCATGGTGTCCGCGATCTCCCCGAGAGTCGCGCCGGCCCGACCGCACTGCATGATGTACGGCATGGTGTTGGCGCCGTTGCCGAGTGCCTCGTCGAGGTCCTCCAGCGAGTTCCGCACCGCCGCCTCGTCACGGGCCGCGAGCCGGTCCCGCAACTTGCGCCGCTGACGGTCACCCGCGGTCTCGTCGATCTCGAACAGGGGTGGGGCGATGTCGGAGTCGTCGGTGTACTTGTTCACCCCGACCTTGATGCGTTCACCGCTGACGATCTGCCGCTCGTAGGCGTACGCGGACTCGGCCACCCATCGTTGCGGGATGCCCTGGGCGAGCAACTCGACCAGCCCTCCGCCGGCGTCCACCTCGTCGACCAGCGCCCACGCGCGCTTCTCGATTTCGTCAGTGAGGCTCTCCACGAAGTACGAACCGGCGAGCGGGTCGATCACCCTCGCGACCCCGGACTCGTGCGCGATGATCTGCTGGGTACGCAGCGCCAGCCGTACCGATTCCTCGGTCGGGATCTCCAGCGCCTCGTCGTACCCCATGACGTGGATCGACTGTGCCCCGCCGAGCACTGCCGCGAGGCACTGCAGAGTGGACCGGACCACATTGTTCAGCGGCTGCTGCGCGGTCAGGGTCGCTCCGGAACATCCGGAGAAGAACCGCAGCCGCGCCGAGTTCTCCTGCTTCGCGCCGAACCGCTCAGTGGCCAGCCTGTGCCACATGCGACGCGCCGCGCGGACCTTCGCCGCCTCCTCGAACAGGTCGAGCTGGCTGGAGAAGTGAAAGGACAACCTCGGCGCGAAGAAGTCGAAGTCGAGTCCCCGGGCGAGGAACGCCTCAGTGTAGGCGATCGCCGAGGCCATGGTCAGCCCGACCTCCTGGATCGCGTTGCATCCCGCTTCCCTGGCGTGGTACCCGGTGATCGAGATGCCGTTGAACCGCGGCAGCTCCGCCGAGGCGTACTCCACCACGTCGGCGACGAACCTGATCGACGCTTCCGGCGGGAAGATGAACGTCTTGCGGGCCAGGAACTCCTTGAGGATGTCGTTCTGCAGCGTTCCGGCGACATCACGCAGGTTCACGCCCTGCCGCTCGGCCGCGACCAGGTAGAACGCCAGGATGATCGGGGCGGTCGCGTTGATCGTGAAGTTCACCGACAGTTCGCCGATCGGCAGGCCGTCGAACACGGCCTCCATGTCCTCGACCGTGTCGATGGCCACGCCCACCCGGCCGACCTCCGAGGCCACGTCCGGCGCGGTCGAGTCGTATCCGAGTTGCGTAGGCAGGTCGAACGCCACCGACAGAGCCGTCTGTCCTTGCGAGAGCAGGTAGCGGTAGCGGGCGTTGGTGTCTTCCGCCGAGCCGTACCCGGCGTACTGGCGCATGGTCCACAGCCGCTCGCGATACATCGTCGGGTAGGGCCCCCGCGTGAACGGAGGCTTCCCCGGTAGGCCGAGCCTGTCTTCCAGCCCGTCCTCGACCATGTCCGCGAAGTAGATCGGCTCCAGGGGAATCCCTGAATCGGTGGTGACCTCGTTGGGGTCATCGTTCATGACGCACTCCGCCCTCGTTGCGCAATGTCGAAAATCCTGGCCACCACGTCCGGCAGCGGCGTGCCCACCGGGAAGACGTCACGGACACCGAGGGTCTTGAGCCTGTCGACATCGGCGGGCGGAATCGTCCCGCCGATGACGATGGCGATGTCGTCCAGGTTCGCCTCGCGGCAGGCTTCGATCAGTTGCTCGGCCACGGCGATGTGCACGCCGGAGAGAACCGACAGCCCGATGATGTCCACATCCTCGGCCAACGCGGCCCCCACGATTTGGCTCGCCGACTGCTGGAGGCCGAGGTACACGACCTCGGCTCCGGCGTCGCGCAGTGCCATCCCGACGACCTTGACGCCGCGGTCATGCCCGTCTAGGCCCGGCTTGGCCAGGACGACTCGCGGGCGGACGGTCACCGGGTCGCTCATCGGGTCTCCTGGTCCCCGAGCGCGAGGGCCGCGAAGGTGGCGTAGACCTGGGTGGCCTCGACGATGTCGTCGATCGACAGGTGCTCATCGGGGCAGTAGACGGGTTCGCCTCCGGGGCCGAAGATGATCGTCGGAACCTTCTGGCCGAAGCTCGCGGTGTCGCCGAGCCACCCGGCCGCCTGCAACGGCGGTTCGCTGCCGCGCACCGAACGCACCGAGTCGCGCATGAGCTGGACGACGCGGTCACCGGGCTGGGCGAGGTAGCCGGACTTGACGTCGGCCAACGTGACGTCGGCCTCGAACCTCGGGTCGCGGACCTTGGCCGCGCGCAGGCAACGGTCGATCTCCTCCCGCACCTGCTCCACGGTGACGCCGGGCTGCGGCCGGCAGTCGACGCGGATGACGCACTCGTCGGGGATCATCGACGGGCCACCCGGCGGTAGTCCACCGTAGACCCGGCCGGGAGCCATGTAGGTCTCCGCACCGAACAGGTCGGTCACCCAGTCCTCGAGCTGTGGCGTGAGGCGGGACTGGTCGAACTCGAGCAGGGCATGCGCGGCGAGTGTGTTGGCGTTGACCGCGAGCGGCTTGTGGCAGGTATGGGCGGACTTGCCGCGCACCGTGATGTCGAAATAGTAGCGGCCCCGGTGGCCGAGGAAGATCTCGTTGCCCGACAGCTCTCCGAGCACGCACAGGTCGGCCGGGTACTCGTTGAAGTAGGCGATCGACCCGAGCTGGTCACCCATGTGATCGGAGACGGCCGCCATCGCGACCGAGCCGCGCAGCGGGATGCCGGAGTCGCGCAGCGCCTCCATGGCGACGATCTGGCAGACCAGCGCCGCCTTCATATCCATGATGCCGTGGCCGTAGATGGCCTTGTCGATGATGTCGCCCGAGAACGGCTCGGTCTTGGTCCAGCCCTGCGAGACCGGCTTGGTGTCCATGTGACCGGTCATCACCACCCGCGGCCCCGCACCGAAGGTGACCTCCCCGACCGTGTTCGGCCGGTCCGGAAGGACGTCCTGCAGCGCGGTCTTCTCGAAGCCGGAGTCCTTCATCACATCGAACAGGAACTTCGCAAGCGGGCCCTCGTCACCGAGGATGCTCGGGATCCGGCAGACCTCCTGAACGAGCGTCGTCAGCCGTTCGTAGTTGATGGCATCGACCGCACGAGAGGCCGCGTCGTCGCTTACCTCAGTGGTCATTCTTCATCCTTCCCTCGCTGACTGCGGTCGGTCGAATGGGGCCACCCAGGCGGCAGCACGGGGCTCCCGATGTTCGGCACCGAAGCCCAGCACCAAGTGTTTAAGATCTGATATGCAATCTAGCAGGCCCGGCAGGCCATGTCACTATCATCACTCATCAGATCTGAGATCTAATATCTCCTTTGTGGTGTTTGGGTGTGCCGTGCCAAAACTCATGCACCGGCTCCAACCTGGTATTTCGCATGCTTCCGAGGCGGGTGATGTTCTGGTGCCCAGAGCTTCGTCCACTTCGTGTGACCTGCAGTGTCTGCGGTTGGCAGGGTGCGTGGAAGGAGGCGGATGATCCTACCGAGGGGACGTCACCTAGAAGAGGGAACCTCGTAGGCAGGTGGCTGGCCAGCCATCAAGTCGGTCAGGTCGTTATCGGTGAGGCTGAGGTCGAAGGCGTTGCCCGCCTGCCATGGATTCCAGCCGCGATCAAGGGCCCTACGTATGGTCGCCATCACGAGCACCGGCCGTATGGCCATCATCCGCTCCCCGAGCCATGCGTCTGGCCGAGAGCAGGGAAGCGACACCAGGAGAACGCGACCCGGCGTATCGGACAGCTCCACCGCAAAGGTCAGCGGGCCCCAGCTGTTCCCCTGGCAGACGTGGGCTTACGACGGACCCACCAGCGGTAGACGATGCCATCCACCGTGATGAGCCGTGAGCCCTTCTTGGGGATCGCCATGAGACAGCCTCCTGCTCCGTTCCGTCCTTGTTCCGTGGGAGCGCCGAAACCGACGACGCCGTGCGTTGGGGATCGCTCAACCGGCGGTACGGGCGACCCGCCGGCCCTCGGGGGTCGTCGTCGTGGTCGACACCGAGCGGCAGTTCAGCCTCAACCGCCGCATCGCCATGCGGCTGCTGCGACAGCGCATCGAGGACGGCGACGAGACCGCGGGGCGCGCCGTCACCACCGCCCGCTGGCGCGTTCACGATGAGCTCGTACGCGGCAACCCCACCCGCATCGAACGCCCGGAAATGCCGAAGCAGGACCTGGCTTCACAGGAGCAAACGCGCCGACGACCGTGACAGTCCACCCGACCATAGTGATCGGCAAGCTGCTCGGCCTGCACCCCAACACCGTCGAACGCTGGGCGATCCTGGATCGCGGTGCCCCTGGTCTCTTGCAGCGACTGCGAGCTGAACGCTACGACCGCACGTTCTTCGTCGTCGATGTGACGTTCG
This sequence comes from Streptosporangium sp. NBC_01810, assembly GCF_035917355.1. Lineage (NCBI taxonomy): Bacteria > Bacillati > Actinomycetota > Actinomycetes > Streptosporangiales > Streptosporangiaceae > Streptosporangium > Streptosporangium sp. NBC_01810. The sequence goes on from NZ_CP109070.1 coordinate 335,907, forward strand.
CCTACGATCCCGGCGACTTCCTGGACGGCGGCTGGTTTGGAGCGTTACGAACTGCTGCCGTGTCTCTGCGGACGACGACCGCGGGGGTATCCGGCTTGAGGCGTGGGACGACGTACCCGAGGAGCAGCGCGAGCCTTGGGCGGACGTCGCCTCAGGTATGACGGATCAGATCTCGATGTTCTGCGCTGCCGGGCTTCCGACCTGCGGTGATCTCGTTGTAAGCCTCTCTCAGGGCACATTGCCCCGCCGCCCACACGTCTTCGATGACCCGCCTCATCCGGTCCTCGCCGGAGGGCGTCAGGTGCGGGTAGGTCCGCGTGCCCGAGGAGGTCGGCCGCAGCCTTGACGGAACTTGGAGATCTTCCATGACCGGCGGGCCGTTCTCGTGATCGCCAGGGTGCCCTAGGTGTTCTTGGAGTCTGTCGGAATGGGGATGTTCTGCATGCGGATGTACTCCAACAGATCATCTTCGTCGATGACCTCGTCGGCGGGCGGGGCGGTGACGACGAGCCGGCATCCCCAGTCGGTGTAGCGCGTGTCGCTCCGCTTGACCAGCGGCTCTTTTCCCTCTCCCACGGTGTCGGTGGTGGTCAGGCGCTTGAGCAGACCGTCACGGTCGGCCCAGAGTTGCCAGGAGACCTTCCCCTTGCTCTTCTTGCCGATGGGCTGCCCCGAGGTCCAGCTGATGAGGGCGCTCCTGGAAACCCTGCTCAGCTCCTTGTAACTCATGGTGCCCCGGTAGAGGAAACCACCGGAGACGGGCTTGCTCGCCGAGCGCTTCAGCACGGCCTTCAGCATGGACAGGTCGTACACGTTGATCGGCTGCAGGCTGGCGTCCCAGGCCATGTCCCGGCTCATGCCTCCCCTGTGGTTGTTCGGGAACCGGATCCACTTCTTGCCATCCGGGACCGGTCCGGGATACCGGTCGGCGTCGTCGTACACGTCTTTGCCGACGCGGATCACCCGGTAGGGGGCCGACTTCTTGGACGGGAGCCCCTTGCCCCTCGGCTGGGAAAGATCCCACCAGGTGAAATCTGCAGCCACCGGGCCCGATGGGGCGAGCTGGAGACTACCGCTGATCCGGGTCCCGCTCCCGGAGACCTTCGACTTCTTACCGAAGAAGTAGCGGCTGGTCTCGGAAATCCGAACGCCATGCTCGTTTCGGAACTGCTTTTTGAGTGTGCGCGCCGGATCAGGGGCGCCTGCCTGTGCGGCGGCGGGACTCATGGCAGTCGGCACGGACGCGATCAGTACGGCGACAGCCAGGGCGGACCATCGTCTCATGGGGCATTCGTCCTTGTTGTTGAGCTTTTTAGGCATTCGACGGAGAAGTGAAACTTAGCTGAGATGGTAACGGGCAGACCTTGCCCGCTTCGACGTTCGGCCCTGTGCTTTCTTTCATGGCGGGCGGCAGCGCCGAGCACGCGTGCGATGAAGCGGGGCGATGCTTGAACCCCTGGCACCACGCTCGATCCTGCTGACGGAAGCGCTGACAGCACCCCTGGACAGGGATGGACGCCGACAGAAAACGATCAAGAGATTGGGGTCTGCGAGCAGGTCTTGGGGATGCCGGTGGACGATCTCGAACTGGCTATGGATCTCAATGTCAGGCTTTTAAGGTCGTGTGGGGTGCTCGCCTGATGTGGCAAAGACGATCATTTGAGAACGGATGCCGATTGGGGGTTGAAGCGGTGTAAGTGAAGCGCCCTGGACTCGATCGGGGGATGGCGTCGGTGTCCTATTGGAAACCACCTGGTAGGGGCATGGTGACGCGGGGTTTCCGTGTTCGGGCCGCCTGGCGGGTGAAGGTCAGGCGGTCGGCACCACCATGGGGGTGCCGGTCACCGGGTCGGGGACGACGACGCAGGGCAGGTCGAAGACCTCCTCGATGAGCGCGGCGTCGACGATGTCGGCGGGAGCTCCCTCCGCGACGACGCGGCCGGCCTTCATGGCCACGAGGTGGTCGGCGAACCGGCAGGCCTGGTTGATGTCGTGCAGTACCGCGATGACCGTGCGCCCCTCGTCGCGCAGCCGCGCGAACAGCTTGAGCAGCTGGTACTGGTGGGTGATGTCGAGGAACGTGGTGGGCTCGTCGAGCAGCAGGTAGGGCGTCTCCTGGGCCAGCACCATCGCGACCCAGACGCGCTGGCGCTGGCCTCCGGACAGCTCCTCGACGCCTCGCTCGGCCAGTTCCGTGACGCCGGCCGCGGCCATGGCCTCCCGCACCGCCCGCTCGTCCTCGGCCGACCAGGTGGACAGTAGGGCGATGCCGATCGCCAGCAGCGGGATGGTGTGCGACATCTGCTCGCGGCCGGCCAGCGCCCCGACGGACCAGAAGCGGAACCGGTCGAAGACGTCGGGCAGCATCAGGCGCATGCCGAGCGAGAGGCCCGCGAGCACCGAGCTGAGGGCGACGCCGGCCAGGACGAGCCGGAGTGGGGAGGTCCGGCCGACGGAGTAGACCAGCAGCACCGCGAGCACGGAGCCGGCGAACGCGAGCATCAGCTGCGCGGACTGCGACCCCGCGAGGCCGAGCGCGCCGCCCAGGTTGATGGCGAAGCCGGCGCCGGCGGTCACCCCGAGGATGCCGGGTTCGGCCAGCGGGTTGCGGGTCAGCGTCTGGATCAGCGCGCCCGAGGCGCCGAGGGCGGCACCGACGAGGATGCCGAGGATCGTGCGCGGCACCCGGACATCGCGGATGATCAGATGATCGTCACTGCCGGCGTAGTCGGCGAAGGCACGCCAGATCTCGGCCGGTGCGATCGCGCGCGTTCCGACACTCACGCCGGCCACCGCCACCACAACGAGCAGTGCGAGGGCCGCGAGGAGGATCGCGGCCCGCGCCGGTAGATCAGTCCTCAAGCCCGGCAACTCCGCGCTTCCAGTATCCGGTGAACAGCGAGTCGAGCCGTCCCGCGCCCCATGAGCGCAGCGGCTTGATGTCGCACGCCTCCCCGGCCGCGAACAGGAAGGTCCGCTCCTCGGGCAGGGGCAGGGAGCGCACCGTCTCCGCGAGCGAGGAGCGGGTGCCCTCGCGGACCAGCCGGACGACCTGCACCCCTTCGCGCGCCGCGAGCGGGTAGGCGTGCTCGGCGGCGTCGTCGGTCTCGATCACGACCTGGGCCGAGACGTCCGCCGGGGACTCCTCCAGCCAGCGCGCGACCGCGGGCAGCGCGGTGGCGTCGACCGCGAAGACGTAGTGGCCGTAGTTGTGCGGGAACGCCTTGGCCCCCGGCGGACCGGCGATCGTGAGCTCGTCGCCCACCTCGGCGGCGACCGCCCACGCCGACGCGATCCCGCCCTCGTGGAGCACGAAGTCCAGGTCGAGCTCGGCGGCCTCGGCGTCGTACCGCCGCACCGTGTACTTGCGCGTGGTGGGCATCGGCTTCGGCCAGTCGAGCTCCAGGTGGTCGTTGGCGACCGGGGCGCGGTGGGTGCCGTCCGGATCGGGGAAGACGATCTTGATGTGGTCGTCCGCCTGGTAGGTGTGGAATCCTTCGAGCCCGGGGCCGCCGACGGTCAGCCGGAGCAGGCGCGGGGTCACGTACTCACGCGCGAGCACCGAGACGGTGCGGACCCCGATCGGGTAGCCGATACGCGCGGTGCCGGTCCCGGTCCGGTGGTGGGCGGCGACGCGCCCCCTCGGGTCGAGGCGGTCGGCGCTCATCGGCCGAGCAGCGGCGCGAGCGCCTCGTCGATGGAGTCCAGCGTCTTGACGGCCGAGCCGTATGTCGCCGCCTCGGTGTAGCGCAGCGGGAAGACCTTGCCGGCCTTGACCGCGGGCAGGTTCTTCCACAGCTTGGAGTCGAGGACGTACCGCACCGGCTCGCTCACCGAGCCGTCACTCTCCAGCGTGTACGTGACGGCGTCGGCCTCGGCGAGGCTCTCCGGCAGTTCCTCGATCGAGGGGTACTCGCTGACGTCGAGCGCGCCGCCGCCCTTCTCCTTGACCTCGCCGTAGTAGGTCACGCCGATGTCGGAGGCGATGTTGGTGCCCCACGACCCGGCGAACTCGCGGTGGAACGTTCCCTTGGCGATGTCGCCGTAGGCGCCGACGTGGCCGAACTTCACACCGTCGAGAGCGCTCCGGTACTTCTCGGTGAGCTCGGCGGTCCTCTTCTCGTACGCCGCCTTGGCGGTCTCGAAGTCGCCGAGGCGACCCGCGGCGTCGGACTGGCGTCGCGACAGCTCGCGCCACGCGGAGGGGACGGTCGGGCCGATGACGACGACCGGGGCGATGGACTCCAGCCGCTTCATGTCGAGATCGGCGAGGGCCGGCTTCGGGACGCCGATGACGATCAGGTCGGGCTTGGCCTTGGCGACGGCCTCGTAGTTGGTCTCGGCTGCCGTCTCTCCGGCGACCTTTTCGAGGCCGTTGTACGTCGCGAGGTCCTCCTCGGTCATCATCGCCAGGCCGCGTCTCCAGCCGGAGATGCCGACCAGAGGGGCGTCGGCCTCGATGAGTGCAGGCACCGCGTACCCGGTCGCGACGACGCGCTTGGGGTCGGCGGGGATGGTGATCTCGCCGTTGTCGGCGGGAGGCCATCCAATGTCGATGGGAAGTCACTCTGCGACCGGTGCCGGCCACTTCGGGACCGATCCGCTCTGGTGCGAGGAGTACGGCTACGGCCTGGGCACGCTCACCGGCGTCCTCGTGCTCAAGTACCGTTCGGCGGCCGTGCTCGAATTCGGCCAGAGCAGGCAGGACTTCCTGCACCAGCTCTACTGGTCGCCCGACGGCGTGCTCTCGACCCGGCACGGTGCCGACGCACAGTTCGTGGGCGCGCGGGAGGCGTTCTGGGCCCACCGCGCGGTGAGCCACGAGGTGCGGGCGGCGGGCCGGCAGACCGTGTACCGGGTCTGCCTGCGCCAGGTGCCCGAGGCGCTCGGCGGGCTGCGGGCCGGCGCGGTGTCCATCGACGACGAGGCGGCGCGGCTCGTTCAGGCGATCGCCCGACCGGGGTACGACGAGCGGGAGGCGCTCGTCGCCCGCGAGCGCATCATGGCCGGACTCGGTGCGTCGACCCGTGAGTTCGTCGGCCACCACGCCACCGGCACCGGTTTCGCGATGACCGTCGCCCGCACGCTGTCGCACGACCCCGGCGATCCCGTCCGCCTCGACGAGTGGGCCGAACGGCTGCACGTCAGCGTCAAGACGCTGCAGCGGGACTTCGTGCGCGAGTTCGGCATGTCCTACTCGCAGTGGCGCACCAAGCTGCGCCTGCGCGCCTCGCGGGTGCTGCTGGAGACCCAGCCGGTGGCCGAGGTCGCCCGCCGTGTCGGATACGCGACCCCCTCGGCCTTCATCGCGGCCTTCGCGAAGGAGTACGGATGCACGCCCGGCAGGTACGCTCCGCGCGAGGCCGACTCGGCCTGACCGGGAGGGAGACCGCACACCGCCCGGGTCCGGGCGGTGTGCGGGTGTGTCAGCGGAGCAGCTCGAAGAGCGTCAGCCACCGGTCGGGGTGGACGAACGCCACCACAGTGTCGCGGTCCACTCCCGCCTCCGTTTTGCCCGCGTGTCGCGGGTCGATCTCGTAGGCCACGACCCTTGCGCAGCTTTCGGCGAGGGCGAGGGTGAGCGCACCCTCGCCCGCGCCAGGCTCCAGGAGCAGCCCGTGCGATCCGGCCGCGGCGGCCATCTGCCCGACGGCGTGCGGATCGACGAGGAAGTTCTGCGAGAGGGTACGTCTGGCCAGGTCGCGGTCACCGCGACCGCCGCTGTTCCTTACCTTTCTCTGGGTGTGTGAATGGTTTCCGTGCGCGAAGGAGTGCGCCACAGCCGTCGCCCTTTCGGGTCCGAGGTGAAAAAGGTCTCGGAAAGGCCCTGGGCGCGCATTGGGGACGCGTGCGGAACGGAGAAGAGGTGACGCGTCCCTAGCGGGCCAGAGCCCGGCTGCCGCGAGGACGGATCACGTAGCCGACCATATGATCGTCGCCATCGCCGGGAAGTACGGCAAGACCCCGGCCCAGATCGTCCTGCGCTGGCACCTCGACCTGGGCAACGTCGTCATCCCCAAGTCGGTGACGCCGTCGCGGATCAGGGAGAACCTCGACGTCTTCGACTTCGCCCTCACGGACGAGGACATCGCCGAGATCGCCAAGCCGGACGCCGGCACCCGCGCCGGGCCCGACCCGGACACCTTCAACCGCTGAGTGCGTCCGCTCGCCCGCGCCGTGGCGGTGAGGTCCGCGGCCACGGCACGGGCGGGTGTCGGATGTCCTAGCCCTGTGAGATCCGCCGGCGTAGCCACTCGTAGGAGGCCTTCGGGGTGCGCCTGCCCGTGGGGAAGTCGACGTGGACGAGTCCGAAGCGCTGGCTGTAGCCCTCGGCCCACTCGAAGTTGTCCAGCAGGGACCAGACGTAGTAGCCGCGCACGTCCACCCCCTCCGCCCGCGCCCGCTCGACGGCCCCGATGTGGCCGTCGAGGAAGTCGATCCTGGCCTGGTCGTCGACCGTCCCGTCAGGGCCAGGCTCGTCGGGCTGGGAGCAGCCGTTCTCGGTGACGTAGACCGGCGGGAGGGCGTCGCCGTACCGGGCCCGGAGGCCGACCAGCAGCTCGCGCAGACCGTCGGGGGCGACGGGCCAGCCGAAGGCGGTGGTGGGGTAGCCGGTGACACCCGCGTCGGAGAAGGGGAGGCCCTCGCCGGTGGGCGCGGCGATCCGGGTGGGGTTGTAGTAATTGATACCGATGCCGTCGAGGGGCGCGCCGATCAGGTCCAGGTCACCGTCGCGGACACAGTCCAGGCTCACCCCGTACGCCGACAGGTCGGGGTAGGTGCCCAGCAGCAACGGGTCGTTGAACAGGCGGTTGTGCAGGATGTCGTAGGCGTCGGCGGCGGCCAGGTCGGCGGGGTCCGCGGAGGCGGGCCAGACCGGGGTGCAGTTGTTGGTGATCAGGACCTTCTCCGCACCGAGCGCCCGCAGCTCCCCCGCGGCCAGGCCGTGCCCGAGCAGCTGGTGGTGGGCGGCGGGGAGCGCGTCCAGGGCCAGGGTCCTGCCGGGGGCGTGGGTGCCCAGCGCGTAGCCGAAGACCAGGTGGACGAAGGGCTCGTTCAGAGTGATCCACATCGGGATCCGGTCGGCGAGCCGGTCGGCCACCGCCGCGGCGTACTCGGCGAAGCGGTAGGCGGTGTCGCGGTTCAGCCAGCCGCCCTCGTCCTCCAGGGGCTGGGGCAGGTCCCAGTGGAACAGCGTGGCCGCCGGGACGATGTCCCTCTCGTGGAGCGCGTCGGTCAGCCGGTCGTAGAAGTCCAGGCCCGCCTGGTTGATCGCGCCCCTGCCGTCTGGCTGGACGCGCGGCCAGGCGATGGAGAAGCGGTAGGAGTTCACCCCGAGACCGGACAGCAGCTCGATGTCCTCGCCCCAGCGGTGATAGTGGTCGCAGGCCACGTCGCCGGTGTCGCCGCCGCGGACGCGGCCGGGCTCGTGGGTGAAGGTGTCCCAGATCGAGACGCCGCGCCCGTCCTCGGCGATGGCGCCCTCGATCTGGTAGGACGCGGTCGCCGTACCCCACAGGAACATTCCGGCCTCCAAGTGCATGAGTCTGGCTCATGTTAACCGTCGCGCCTGCTTGTGGGGGATGATGGGGAGATGACGAACGTCTCCGGGGGAACGCTTCGCCGCCGCCCTGCCCAGCGCCGCAGCCTGGAACGGGTTGAGCGCATGCTGGACGAGTGCGCGCGACTGCTGGACGAGGTCGGCTACGAGGCACTGACCACCAAGGAGGTCGCGCGCCGCGCGGAGGTGCCGATCGGCACCTTCTACCAGTTCTTCCCCGACAAGCAGGGGCTGGTGCGCGCGCTGGCGCTGCGCAACCTGGAGGCGTTCCTCGGCAGGGTCACGGCCAGGCTCGCGGAGGTACGGCTCTCCAACTGGACCGAGATGGTCGACCTCGCGATCGACGAGTTCGTCGCGATGAAACGGGCCACGCCGGGGTTCGCCGTCGTCGACTTCGGAGAGGTGCTCGCCGCGCCCGGCGGGCCGGTGGTCAAGGGGACCGACCGGATGCTCGACGCCGTGCTGGAGAACAACGTCATCGTGGCCGACCGGCTCCGTGCGATCACCGTGGAGCTGCTCGGCGCCCCGATAGGCCCGGAGCTGGACCGGGCGCTCTTCGTCGCGGTCGAGGCGGCCGACGCGGTGCTCAAGCTCGCCTTCCGCTCCCTGCCGGACGGGGACCCCGAGCTGATCGCCGAGTGTAAGCACCTGGTCCGCCGCTACCTGTCGGCGCACCTGCCGCAGGAATGATCCCGGGGGCCGGATCCCGATGGTCCTTCACTTGACCTGGAGTGGGCTCCAGGTGGCATGCTGCCCGAGTGAGTGTGTACACACCGGGACAGGTGGTAGAGGAGACCGGCTTCAGCCTCGACACGCTCCGCTACTACGAGCGGATCGGGCTGCTTGAGTCGATCGACCGCAACGCGGCCGGACAGCGCAGGTTCACCGAGAAGGACGTCGGCTGGCTCGGCATGATCCGCTGCCTGCGCGACACCGGCATGCCGATCGCGGAGATGCTCCGTTTCGCCGAGATGACCAGGGCGGGCGACCACACGGTCCGCGAGCGGATCGCGCTGCTCGAAGCCCACGACCGGCGGGTACAGGGGCAGGTCGACAACCTGCGTGAGAGGCAGGTGGCGATCCGGAACAAGATCGCGTACTACCACTCGGTGGTCGGCCGGCCACTGCCTCTCCGAACCTGACCGGTGGTGGTCGGCCACTGCCAACCGGTGGTGGTCGGCCACTGCCTCTCCGAACCTGACCGACTCTCTCCGGGTCGAGACGCCCGCTCCCTGACGGGAGCCTCCCGGCCGACGTTCGGTGCGGGGCCACTGGAAGCCGTACGGCGGTAAATCCTACGGCTTATTGGTCGATCGGAACCCGTACGGCGGCTTTGCCGCTGGTCGAGGCACCCTTTTCGGTCCGGCTGTTAAACCGGTATCGGGGAGGGGCCATGGTCGCACCGCGCGCACGCCGGATCAACATCCCGCTGCGGCACGTCGCCCTGATGTGCGGGGGGATGCTGTTCGCTCTCCTCGCCAACGTGACCTACCTTCAGGGCCTGGACTCCGAGCGGCTCAACGAGGACCCGCGCAACCAGCGGACGATGATCGCTCGCTTTCACAGCCCCAGGGGTCGGATCCTGCTCCACGACGGCACGGTCATCGCGACCAGCCGCAAGGCTAAAAGCGCCACGTACCGGTATCGGCGCTCCTACCCTGGAGGCCCGCTCTACGCGGCGATCACCGGGCACTTCTCGCTCCACGGCAGCGGGGGCATCGAGCAGGCCGAGGAGGCTCTGCTCTCGGGAAGCGACCCCCGGGTGAAGGTGCGCGGGCTGGTCGGCGGCACCCGTGGCGGCGCCACGCTCCGGCTCACCGTCGATCGCGGTGCCCAGCGGGCCGCCTACGACGGGCTGCGCGCCACCGGAAAGCCCGGTGCCGTCGTCGCGCTCAATCCCCGCACCGGCGCGATCCTGGCCATGGTCTCGCTGCCCTCGTACGATCCGAACCTGTACGCGAGCTTCGACACGGCCAAGCTCGACCGGGTCTACAAGCGGTTGCAGGGTGATCCCGCGGACCCGCTGCTGAACCGGGCGATCCAGCGGAACTATCCGCCGGGATCCACCTTCAAGGTCGTCACCGGTGCGGCGGCGCTCCGCTCCGGGCGGTACGGCCCCGGCACCCGGGTCAGCGCCCCGGTATTCCTGCGCCTCCCCGGCACCGGCACCTACCTGCGCAATTTCGGCGGCCGTAGCTGCGGCAACGGCAACCCGCCGCTGCTCCAGGCGTTCAAGCTCTCGTGCAACACCCCCTTCGCGAAGATCGGGGTCGACCTCGGCCAGGACGTGTTGCGCGAGCAGGCCGAGGCGTTCGGGTTCGACACCGACGACCTGGAGATACCGATGCCGGTGGCCAGGAGCGTCTACCCTCCCGTGTTGGACGACGCGCAGACCGCGATGTCGGCGCTTGGCCAGTTCGACGTCCGGGCCACTCCGCTCATGATCGCGATGATCGCGGCGGCCGTGGCCAACGACGGTTCGCTGATGCGCCCCCACCTCGTGGAGGACGTACGTCTCGCCGACGGCACGGTGATCGACGAGGTCGAGTCGTCGGCGTACCGCCGCGTGTTCGGCGCCGAGGAGGCCGAACGGCTCACCCTGATGATGGTCGCCGCCACCGGGAAGGGGGGGACCGGCGCCGCCGCGGCCATCCGGGGGGTGAAGGTCGCCGGCAAGACCGGCACCGCGGAGAACTCCGCCAAGGGCAAGGACCACGCGCTCTTCACCGGCTTCGCCCCGGCCGTCTCCCCCCGGGTCGCCGTGGGGGTCCTGGTCGAGGGCGGCGGGTCAGGCGGGCAGGTGGCGGCGCCCATCGCCAGAGCCGTCATGGAGGCGGTCCTGGGCGGTCAGGCCGAGTAGGCCCTGGCCTGGAGGCCGTAGAGGTCGGCGTACAGCCCGTCGAGGTCCATGAGCTCTTCGTGGGTGCCGTGCTCGACGACCTTGCCGTGGTCCAGGACGTAGATCCGGTCGGCGTAGCGGACGCTGGCCAGCCGGTGGGTGATCAGCAGGACGGTGCGCCCGTCGGCGTGCTGCCGGATGCGTTCGAACAGGGCGTGCTCGGCACGGGCGTCCAGGGCCGCGGTGGGCTCGTCGCAGATCAGCAGCGGAGCGTCCCGATGGAAGCCGCGGGCCACCGCGATCCGCTGCCACTGGCCGCCGGACAGCTCCTGGCCGTCCTTGAAGCGCCGGTCGAGCAGGGTGCTGTAACCGTGCGGCAGCTCGGCCACCACCTGGTCGGCGCCCGCGACCTCGGCCGCCGCGACGAGCGCGGGCTCGCCCTTGTCGGTGCCCATGCTGATGTTGTAGCGGGCGGTCAGCGGCCAGCGGGTGTGGTCCTGGGCGATGACCGCGATGCGGTGTCGCAACTCGTCGGGATCGACACCGGCCAGATCGGTGTCGTCCCAGCTGACCCGGCCGCCGTCCGGCTCGTACAGCCCGGACAGGAGCTTGGCCAGCGTGGTCTTGCCCGAGCCGTTCTCCCCGACGAGGGCGACCACCTCGCCCCTGTCGATGCGCATCGTGAGCCCCCGGAGCGCGGGGACGGCGGAGCCCGGGTAGGTGAAGACGACGTCCTCGGCGGTGATCCGCTCGAAGCTCTCCGGCGCCCGCGCCGGGCGCCCGGAGGGTAGTCTGCGCTCCGCCTCCGCGCAGAAGTCGAGGAAGTCGGTGAAGTACAGCCCCTCCTCGTAGAGGCGGTTCGTGGCGTACATCAGGTTGGCCAGATAGGTCTGGCCCGAGCGGATGGCCAGCACGGCGGTGCCCGCCACCGCCAGCGGGACCGCGCCCATCGCGAGCAGCACGCCCAGGGCCACGTAGACCACGGCGGTGCCGACCCCGCCCAGTGCCTCGCCGACGACCTTCGCGAGCACCTGCCGCCGAGCCAGGCCGAGCATGACCGTCTGCTCGGCGGTGGCCACCGCGTCGTACATCCGCATCAGGAAGCCGCGCATGGTGAACGAGCGCACCTCGGCGGCGGGTTCGCGCTCCGCGAGCAGTTCCGCGATGATCCACTTTCGGCGGCGGGCGGGGATCAACGCGTACATGGTGGTGTAGCGCATGCGCGCGGAGCGGACCGCGGCCCAGGCGTCGGGCAGCACCGCCAGCACCAGCAGCGGCAGCAGGACCGGGTGGAGCACCCCCAGCACGCCCGCGGCGGCGACGATGCCGATGATCGCGGTCAGCGCGTTGATGGCCGTGGCCACCACCTCGTCCGCCATGGACACCCCGCGCGCCCTGGCCCGCTGGAGCGTGTCGTGGAAGTCGGGGTCGTCGAAGGCCGCCAGGCCGACCTGGCTGGTCAGCCCGTACAGGCGCTCCTCGGCGATCCGGCCGACCTGGGGCTCCAACCGCGACTGAGCCCAGCCCGCGCCCGCCTGAGCGAGGGTACGCAGGGCCGCGGCCACGCCCACCAGGATCAGGCTCGGTAAGGCGGCCCGCACTCGCTCGGGGGTCGGGCCCGCCTCGAACAGCGCCGACAGCACCCCGGTCGTGGCGAGCAGCCCGAACGCGGTGAACACCCCGCCGAACAGGCTCAGGGTGATCGCGACGGAGGTGTCACGAGGGCTGGCCAGCCAGGCCAGCCTGACGGCCTGCGACACCAGTGCGGGCAGCCTGCGGGCGATGGTTAGGAAACCGACCTTCGCCATCTTGTCGGTGTGCGCGTACCACTCGGAGAGGCTGAGCTCGCCAAGCTCGGGGGCCGGATCGGTGGGGGAGTCTGCCATGCGAGCAGTGTGAGCCGCCGCACCGGCGATGGCCATCGAATGGCCGGTTACGGTCGACGTCGCCTCGTATTCGAACCGCCACCGTCCCCGGCCGGACCGTCGGTCACTTTCGGAATCACATCAAATGCGGAGCGTCATGATTCTCGATGGATCGCCGTCCCGAGGCGGGGTGAGCGGTCACGGCCGAGTGGCGGGTGAGGCGGAACGTGCCGGGACGGGATGATCTGTAGGCCGGAAATGGTCTAAGACTGGGCATGGTTCGGTAATTGATGTCACACTTTCTGTGACGGTTCTACCCGCGACCTCTTTAAGAGCCGATGACCCAGGACACCGCACACGCTTCCCTCACCGGAGGCAACCTGCCTCTCGAACCCAACGGCTTCGTGGGGCGTGAAGCCGACGTGGAAGAACTCGCAGACCTGCTGAGCGTCGCCCGGGTGGTGACGCTCTGCGGGGCGGGCGGCATCGGCAAGAGCAGGCTGGCGGTCCGGGTCGCGACCCAGCTGGCGGGGGAGTTCCCCGGTGGTTCCTGGCTGGTCGAGCTGGCCGACGCGGTGCCGGGCGACCTGATCGAGCCCCGGGTGGCCGCCGTGCTCGGGGTCAAGGCCGAGCCGTCCCGCGCGCTGGCCGACACCCTGATCGACGCGCTCGGCGAACGGCGGCTGCTGCTGGTCATGGACAACTGCGAGTCGCTCATCGAGGAGTCCGCCAGGTTCTGCCGCGCCGTGCTCACCGTCTGCCCGGACGTGCGGGTGCTCACGACCAGCCGCGAGCCCCTGCGGGTGGCAGGGGAGACCGTGTGGCGGGTGCCGCCGCTCAGCCTGCCCAGGGGCGAAGGCCGTGACGTCGGCGCCAGCGAGGCGGTGCGGCTCTTCGTCGACCGTGCCACCGCCGCCTCGCGGGGCTTCGCCATGACCGAGCAGAACGCGGCGGACATCGCCGGGCTCTGCGCGGCGCTCGACGGGATGCCGCTCGCCATCGAGCTCGCCGCCGCCCTGTGCAGGGTGCTGACCGTGGAGCAGATCAACGCCAGGATCCAGGACCGGTTCCGGCTGCTGTCGGTGGGCGACAGAACGGCCCCGGCCAGGCAGCAGACGCTCCGGGCGACGGTCGACTGGAGCTACCAGCTGCTCAACGAGCCCGAGCGGATCCTGCTGCGGCGGTTGGCGGTCTTCACCGGCGGGTGGACGCTCGACATGGCCGAGCAGGTCTGCGCGGGCAGCGCTCTGCGGGCCGAGGACGTCCTGGGGGTGCTCTGCGACCTGGTCGACAAGTCGCTGGTCCTGGCCGACGCCGAGGTCGCGGGCGAGACGCGATACCGCATGCTGGAGACGATCCGCGAGTACGCCGCGGAGCAGCTCGAAGCCTCCGGCGAGGAACCCGAGTTCCGGCGGCTGCACCGCGACCACATGATCGAGCTCGCCGCCCGGATCCACCAGACGATAGTCCGGCGGCCCCGGCCCACCTGGACCGAGATCTGCCCGATGCTGGTCATGCTGGACGAGCTGCAGGCCAACGTCTGGGCGGCGGTGCGCTGGTCCGTCGAGGCCGCGAGCGACCCGGAGAGCGCGCTCCGCCTTCTGGTGCTGCTCCGCTGGCCGATCATCGCCGGGGGGAGGTTCACCCCGACCGACAAGTGGCTCGACCGCCTGCTCGACACCGCGCCCGAGGAGCTGGCGCCGTACGTGCGCGGCGACGCCCTCGCGCTGCGCGGGCAGGTGGCCTTCGGGCAGGGCGACCCGGACACCGCGCAGATCGCCTGCACCGCGGCGGTCGAGCTGTGCCGCGAGACGGGCCTGCCCGGGCCGCTCAGCGGCGCGCTGGCCATCCTCGCCTGGGTGGCGATCTACCAACGCCGCCCGGAGAGGGCCAGGTCCCTGCTGGACGAGGCACTGGAGGCCGTGCACACCGTCGACGACCCGTGGCACGAAACGGTCATCCGCTCCATGGAGGGCACCTTCGCGCTGTCGGAGGGCAGGGCGAAGGAATCGCAGCGCTCCTTCGAGGCCGCGCTGGCCATCGCCCACGAGCTCGACAACCACTGGGCCGCGCCGGTGGCCCTCATCGGCCTGGCCCAGGTCGCCTGGCTCCGCGGCGACCTGGCGGAGGCCCGCGCCCACTACGAGCGCGCCCTCGACATGCTCCAGGACATCACCGCCCACTGGCAGTCCATCACCTGCCTGTCAGGTCTTGGCCGGATCGCCCTGGCCCAGGGAGACCTCGTCACCGCGCGGACCAGGCTGATCGAGAGCCTGCGGCTCTGCATCGGGACCGGGCAGCGGCTCGGCGTGGCCCGCCGGATCGAGACACTCGCCCAGCTCGCGCTCGCCGAGGAGGACGACCGCAGGGCGGTGCGCCTGGCCGGCGCCTCCGCCGCGATCAGGAGCGCGATGAGCGGAGCCGTGCTGCCGCCCGGGTTCGGGGCACGGATGGAGGAGCTGCTCCAGCCCGCCCGGGTGCGCCTCGGTGACGTGCTGGTCGCCCAGCTGTGGGCGCACGGCCAGGAGATGTCCCAGGAGCGGGCGGTCCGCTACGCGCTCCAGCTCGACGAGCCGTACGAGACGCCCGTCCTGCTCGGCAAGCCTCCGGTCGCCGCCCCGCTGACCACGCTCACCTGCAGAGAGGCGGAGATCGCCGAACTGATCGCCAGGGGAATGAGCAACAGGGCCATCGCCGACGAGCTGGTGATCAGCCCCGCCACCGCGGCCAGGCACGTCGCCAACATCCTGGCCAAGCTCGGCTTCTCCTCCCGTACGCAGGTCGCCACCTGGGTCGTCGAGCAGAACCGTCCTTAGCGCGGTGTTCGTTCACGCTCGCCGGGCACGGCGGCGCGCCACCTCGGAAGACACCCCCGGGCTGGGACCGCCCGGGAATCCGGTGCGGATTCCCGGCCATCGCTTCCCGGCCGCCACCGCCCGGCCACCGCACCGGCCCGCACGCTCGGCTCGGGCCACTACATACCTCGGGCTACACATGTGCGGGCGTGAAGATACATCTCGGGATACCTAGTCCGGAGTATGTTCCGGGGCCGCCGCTCGCCGTACGTTTTCCTGGTGTTCGACCGATGACGTCCAGCCTTCCGCACCGTGCCGGTCACAGTTCCGGTCCGGGACGGCAGGTCCACACCATCCCGGACGTCTCGGTCGAGCACGTTGCGGACGTCGCGTGTCCCGGTAGACGGTGAGGTCCCCTCGGAGGGGTGGGGGCCGGAGCCAAGGGCCGCACGCGGCAGCGGGCTCGAGTCGCGCAGGGCTCGGGCCCGCCTTCCGTTTCCGGGACATCGTTTCCGGGACATCGTTTCCGGGACACCGCTTCGGAGGCGCTGTTTTTTGGGGAACTGTTTTCCGGGGGCGCTGCTCTCTGGGGCGCTGCTCTCTGGGGCGCTGCTCTCGGGGGCGCTGCTTTTCCAGGGGAGTGCGGCTCGGGGCGTCACGGGGCGTCACGGGGCCGAATACACAGTCATCTACATACATCTGTCGATGCCCCTGTGGACAGGCCGCCCTACCCTCATCGGAATGAGACCCACCTCGCCGTCCACCAGCTGCACACTCACCGAGGCGGTGTTCGGCTACGCGCACGGGCGAGGTGATCGGCCGGCACTGATCGACCTCGGCGCGGGAACGGTGTACGGCTACCGCCGGTTGGCCGCGGAGGTGACCCGAGGAGCCTCGGGCCTGGTGCGGCGGGGGGCACGGCGGCGTCAGGTGGCCGGGATCCACGTGGACAGCGCGGTGGCCCAGACGCTGGCGGTGCACACGGTCATCGCGGCCGGAGGGGTGGCGGCGCCGATCACCTCGGGGTGTGAGGAGATGGCCGACCTGCTGGCCGAGTGGGAGGCGCGGCTGCTCATCACCACCCCGCGCCTGGCGGACGCCTCGTTGCGGGCCGTGGAGGACTCACGGGTCCGGCAGGTGATCGCGTTCGGCCCGGCCCGCGACACCGTCGACTTCGCCGACCTGCTGCTCCTGGAGCCCGTCCCGCTGCCCTTCCTCGACCCGGCGGTGCAGCCCGCCCTGCTGATCGAGGACGGAGGGGTGCTCACCCACCAGGATCTGATCACGCGGATGGGCCTGCTCGACAGGGGCGCCGAGCTGGAGAAGTCCGACGTCCTCCTGGTGACCTGGCCACTGAGGTGCAGCCTGGCCCTGACCACCCTGATCGGGCTGGCGTTGATGCGCGGCTCCCTGGTCGTCGTGGCCCCGGGCCTCTCACCCGAGGAGCTGGCGGCGACCATTCATGACTTCGGCGTCACCGTCGTGGCACTTTCCGACGGGGCGGTCCAGCGCGTCTGAGCTGTTCGCCGGAGCCGTCCCGGTGTTCACGACGGGCCGAAGACGATCCCCACGTAGGAGTCGGCCCGTAGCCGCCGGGCCGCACGGTGGGTCACGCCGTTCGGCTGCGCGCCCTCTCGCCGCTTCGACCATTCGCGCTATGGCTCATCAAGCCGGAGGAGGCCCGGGCTTTCCTCCGGGAGGAGATGGAATACCACCGGGCGCGACTGCGGGGCATGCGGGTCCTGAGGAAGGGACTCGATCTCAGCCGGCCCGCCGACCGGGCGTCCCTGCTCGGCCTCGAAGCCGGCATCCGGCGCCTGGAAGCGATGATCTCCTGGGCGGAATGGGCGATCGATGTGGTGGCGACCTGGCCGGCGGACGCCGACGCCGCGACCGGCGAGAGGGAATCAGGCTGAGGCGCCACCGCCCAGTGCGGCTGGACGGTTCACTCTATTTTCGTGTCAGACCCGTACGGGAGAGGCCTCATGAGGAAGCGTCGAGGGCCGGTGAGCGGCCGATCAGGGAGTCGCCCAGGGGGGTGCGGTGGTAGAGGACGGTGCGGCCGGAACCGTGGTAGGAGCCTTGGCGTATGCGGGGCGCTCGCCGCCGGCCAGGACGGGCTCGGAACATCGGGCGGCCTGCGGTCGGCGAGAATGGAGATTCGTTCGGAACGTCCCACCTCGCGGTAGGAGATCATCTACGTTGTCCCAGAAGCGCGAAGTCCCCTCGGCCGTCGGAGACAGTGCCCGCCTGCGGGCCGACTGTGCGAACTGCTTCGGGCTGTGCTGTGTCGCGCTGCCCTTCGCCGCCTCGGCCGATTTCGCGATCGACAAGGACGCGGGGAAACCGTGCGTGAACCTGCGGGCGGACTTCCGCTGCGGCATCCACGCGAACCTCCGCGAGCGGGGCTTTCCCGGCTGCACGGTCTTCGACTGCTTCGGCGCGGGACAGCAGGTCTCCCAGATCACCTTCGGCGGACAGGACTGGCGGCAGGCTCCGGGCACCGCCGGGAAGATGTTCGAGGTGTTTCCCGTCATGCGGCAGCTCCACGAGCTGCTCCGGTACCTGACCGAGGCACTGGCGCTGCCGCAGGCCCGCCCCATCCACGATGATCTCCGTCACGCGCTGGACGACACCGAACGCCTCACGCACGGCAGTGCGGAAACGCTCGCGAAAACGGACGTGGCAATGGTCCGTCAGGGTGTCAACGCCCTGCTGCTCCGCACCAGCGAGCTGGTACGGGCCGAGGTGCCCGGCCGCAAGAAGAATCACCGGGGAGCCGATCTCATCGGGGCCCGGCTCAAGGGCGCCAACCTGCGGGGGGCCAACCTGCGCGGGGCCTACCTCATCGCGGCCGACCTGCGGAACGCCGACCTGCGTACGGCCGACCTCATCGGGGTGGACTTCCGTGACGCCGACCTGCGCGGTGCCGACCTCACCGGGAGCATTTTCCTCACCCAGGCCCAGGTCAACGCGGCCAGGGGAGACGCCGCGACCAAGCTGCCCGCCGCACTCACCCGCCCCGCGCACTGGTCCTAAGCAGGGAGTTCCCCCGAGCCCCGGGGGATGAGCCTGGTCGGCAGCTCGACCCTCTCGGGAGTGCCGTGGTCGCCCGACAGGCGGCGGCGACAGCGTGGCGGCGATCCGGCAGTGGGCCGCCCGGACCTCGCAAGCGGTGTTGGAGCGGCTGGGTGCCTACCGTGATCCGTTCACCGGCCGGTTCACCGTGCCCAGCGAACGGACCTTCCGCCGGGTCCTGGCCGAGCTGGACGCCGACGCGCTGGACGCGGCGATTCCACCGCCGCCAAACACGGTGTCGACGTCATGACGACGATCCGCGACGCGTTACTGGGCCGCGCCTGGATGCCGCCCGACCCGGCATCGACCTGACCCCGGTTACCGTCCGCGATGACTCATCTTTAAGGACGATCACATAGCGCGAGCATGCAACCCCGGAATGCGCTGGACGTGAATGCTTACGACAAGAGACGATGCGAGAGGTATTAGCCCCACGCGAGGACACGGTGATCAACGAGCGGGGCCAGGGACATCGCCGCGCTCCTACGTAGCCCCATCGGGCCAGGACGCCGTCGGCAGCCCTGGGGGTCCCCGACCGGCGTGGGGGCATGAGATATCTCCTGGCTCCCACGGCCGTTGTCCGGTTGCGGGGGGTCGGTGCTGGTCATGGTGTGGGCCAGGGCCGGTTGCCACATCATCCAATCGGCGTCGCCTTCGGTGATCGAGTGGTGAAGGTCGTCGATGAGCTCCGGGTCAGGACGTGGTGGCCCGTACCGCGTCGGCCGGCGATGTGCCGGGCCGGCCGATCAGGCGGCCGAGGTCGTCGCCGGGGGTGTCGAGGTCGCCGCGCGCGGTGGCCTCGTCCAGGGAGGCGACGAAGTGGGCGGTGCCCTCGTCGAGGCCGGCGGACTGGAGGACGCCGGCCAGTTCGGGGACCGTGATGTCGCGGTACACGACCTTCGTCCCGGTCACCTCGGTGATCGTCGCGGCGAGCTCCTCCATGGTGAACGGTGTGCCGCCCAGCTCGTAGACGGCGTTGTCGTGCCCCTCGTCGGTCAGTACGGCGGCAGCGGCGGCGGCGTAGTCGGCCCGGGTGGCGGCGGCGATCCGCCCGTCGCCGACGGCCCCGAGGATCTCGCCGCGCTCAAGGTACTGGCCGAGTTGACCGGTGTAGTTCTCGGTGTACCAGCCGTTGCGCAGCAGGGTGAACGGGACGCCGGACTCGCGCAGCACGATCTCGGTGGCCTTGTGCGTGGCGGGTGTGAGCGAGAAGATGCTGGCGCAGACCCTGCAGACCCTTGAACGGGACGGCATGGTCACCCGCGAGGTCCTCACGGTGATACCCGCCCGGGTGGAATACTCCCTGACCCCTCTCGGAGCCCGTGTCGCCGAGCGCCTGCGCGACCTCGCGGACCTACTCGAAGGCTCCGTGGGCGAGATCGGCGCGGCGCGCGAGGCGTACGACAGCCGCCAGGCGTGACCGCGGGCGGGAACGACTCAGGACGTTTCTCTCCAGGATGTCCGGGTGGTGCTTCCCGCCATCCCGGCCGCGTGTAGATCGGCCTCAGCCCGGGCGGCCGCCGCGAGCAGCGAAGGCAACAGGTCACGGCGGGCGGACTCGGGGGTCGTACGGCTCGCGTGGGAGGAGATGTTCATCGCGGCGGCCACCCGGCCGGAGCGATCGCGGATCGGCACGGCGATCGAGCGCAGCCCCTCCTCCAGCTCCTGGTCGACCATCGCCCAGCCCTGGGAGCGGACCCTGTCCAGCTCGGCTCGGAGCGCATCGGAGGTCGTGATGGTTTTTGGAGTGAACCTGCGCAGTTCGGCGCGTTCCAGGTAGGCGTCCAACTCGTCCGGGGGCAGCCAGGCGAGCAGCACCCGGCCCATCGAGGTGCAGTGGGCCGGGAAGCGGGTGCCGATGTTGATGGTCACCCGCATGATCCGGGTGGTGGCCACCCGGGCCACGTAGACGACGTCCTCGCCGTCGAGCACGGCCACCGACGCCGACTCGCGCACCTCGGTGACCAGCCGTTCGAGGTGCGGCTCGGCCATCTCGGGCAGGGAGAGGCCGGACAGGTAGGCGTATCCGAGGTCCAGGACGCGGGGGGAGAGCGCGAACAGCCGCCCGTCGGTCCTGACGTAGCCGAGGTCGACGAGCGTCAGCAGGAACCGCCGGGCCGCCGCCCTGGTCAGGCCGGTCGCGCGGGCGACCTCGCTGAGCGTCAGCTCGGGGCTCGTCGCGCTGAACGCCTTGATCACCGAGAGCCCGCGCGCCAGCGACTGCACGTGGTCGGAGCCGCGGTCAACCGGTTCGATCATCGCCGTCCTCCTCGTTCCGATCGAACTCCAGTGCCGCCCGTGCCACCGCGAACGCCCGGTTCGCGGCGGGTACGCCAGCGTAGATCGCGGTCTGCAGCAGCACCTCCTTGATCTCCTCTTCGGTGAGACCGACGCGGAGCGCGGCCCGCACGTGCATGGCCAGTTCGTGCTCCTGCCCGAGCGTGGCCAGCATGGCGAGGGTGATGCAGCTGCGGGTGCGCCGGTCCAGGCCGGGGCGGGTCCAGATCTCCCCCCAGGCGTACCTGGTGATGAAGTCCTGGAAGTCGGCGGTGAACGGGGTGGCGCTCGCGGTGGCGCGGTCCACGTGCTGGTCACCGAGCACGGCCCGGCGCGTCGCGTCCCCGGCCTCCCAGCCGTTCGTGTCCCTGGTCTCACCCGTGCTCATCACATCTCCTCGGGCGTGGGGCGTCGGCCGCTGTTCTCGTGGGCGGCGAGCGCCCGGTCGACGAAGGCGGCGGCGGAGCCCAGGGCACCCGCCGGGTCGAGGGCCGCGTCGATCTCCTCGGCGGTCAGCGAGACGCCGGGATCGGTGAGCAGGACCTCTCGCAGCGCCAGGCCCTCGGCGGCGGCGCGGGCGCAGGCGGCGTCCACCAGCCGCCGGTGCTGCGGAGTGCCGCCGAGCCGGACGACCACCTGCTCGGCCATCAGCAGCCCCCGGGTCGCGTCGAGGTTGGCGCGCATCCTGGCGGTGTCCACGGTCAGGCCCTCCAGCACCTCGCGTAGCCAGCAGGCGGCGCTGCCGGTGAGCCGGAGCAGCTCGCCCAGCGTCTCCCACTCGGCCTGCCAGGGGCCGGCCGCGCGCTCGTGCTCGGCGACCATGCCGCCGAGGAGGGAGGCGACCAGCCCGGGTACCCGCTGGACGCAGGCGAGTACCGACATCGAACCCACCGGGTTCCGCTTGTGTGGCATCGCGCTGGAGGTACCCCGTCCGGGCCCGGTGGGCTCGGCGACCTCCGCCACCTCGGTCTGGGCCAGCAGCTTCACATCGTTCGCGATCTTGCCGAGCGTCCCCGCGACGGTGCCGAGCGCGCAGGCGAGCCGGACGACCGGGGTCCGGTCGGTGTGCCAGGGAACGACCGGCTCGGCCAGGCCGAGCTCGGCCGCGAGCAGCGGCGGCACCTCGTGGCCCCGCTCGCCGAGGACCGACAGGGTGCCCGCCGCCCCGCCGTACTGGGCCGGCAGCGGCACCCGCGCCAGCTCGGTCCGGGAGCGGTCCAGCGCGCTCAGCCAGCCCGCCACCTTCAGCCCGAACGTGATCGGTACGGCGTGCTGGCCGACCGTACGGCCGGCCATGACGCTGCCGCGGTGCTCGGACGCCAGTCGCGCGCACGCCCCGGCGCAGGCGGACAGGTCGGCCAGGACCGGGGCCAGGGCGCGGCGGGAGAGCAGCATCGCCGCGGTGTCGTTGATGTCCTGGCTGGTGGCGCCGTAGTGCACGAACCGTCGCAGGCCGGGCTCGACCCGCGCCCGCAGGGCGGCGACCAGGCCGATGACGGGGTTGCCGCTCCGGGCCGCCCCGGCGCCCAGCTCGGCGAGGTCGTAGAGCTCGGGACGGCAGGCCGCGGCCACTGCCGGGGGCACCTCGGCGGGGACCAGCCCGATCCCGGCCTGCGCGGCGGCCAGCGCGGACTCGACGTCCAGCATGGCGGCCAGCCACGCGACGTCCGACACCTGTGCGGCGGCCCCGCCCCTGGCGAACATCCCGGAGAACAACCCGGCGGCGGGAGCGGACATGGTCACCTCCGGATGGTTCGAATGTCGTTCACGGCGGACCAGAAGCCGACGCCCCCGGGGACGGCGGCGAGTCCCACACCATCCTCGCCGCCCCGGGGGCGCGACCTACCCGGTGCCGCACGCCTCACGCGCGGCGCGTCCTTCACGGCTTCCCGCCGGTGAGAGTGCGGAGGGCGGCGAGCTCCTCGGGGGCCGGGGGCGCGGTCTCGCGGAGACCGGGAGCGGCGGCCAGCGCCCAGCCGGTGGCGGCGCGGGCCTCGTCGAGGGTGACGCCGGGGTGCAGGTGGGTGAGGACCAGCTCGCAGGTGTCCGGGTCGGGCTCCAGGATGCCCAGGTCGGTGATGATCGTGCGGGGGCCGCTGCCGCGCAGGCCGAGGCGCTCGCGGTCGCCGGGCCCCGAGCCGAAGCCCACGGAGGTCACGAAGTCCACCCGGTCGACGAACGTGCGGCGGCTCTGCCGCACGACCACCGTCACCTCGCGGCAGGAGGCGGCGATCTCGGGGGCCCCGCCCGCGCCGGGCAGCCGGACCTTCGGGTCGTCGTAGGGGCCGATCACCGTCGTGTTGATGTTGGCGAACCGGTCGATCTGGGCGGCGCCTAGGAATCCGACGTCGATCCGGCCCGGCTGGAGCCAGTAGTTGAAGATCTCCGGCACGCTGACGACGGCGTCGGCGGTGTCGGCCAGCGCGCCGTCCCCGATCGACAGGGGCGGCCGGTCGGGTTTGGCGCCGATGGTGCCGGACTCGTAGATGAGGACCAGGCCGGGGGCGTGCGTACGGCGGGCGAGGTTGGCGGCGACGCTGGGCAGGCCGATGCCGACGAAGCATGAGCCGCCGTCCCGCAGCCGCCGGGCCGCGGCCACGGTCATCATCTCGTCGGAGGTGTAGCCGGTGCTGTGGGAGGGGGCGGTCGTCAAAGCACGTGCTCTCTCATCCAGGCCGCGAAGGTCTCCCGGTCGCGGCTGATCTCGTCCCAGGCGAGGTAGAAGTCGTTGTCGCGGCTGGAGTACCCGGCGCTGTAGGAGGGGTGGGAACCGCCGGGGGCCTCGGAGACGTGAGTGATCGCCCAGCCGGGCAGCACGATCGCGCCGGGGCGCGGCTCCAGCTCGTCGACGAGCTCCTCCACGGTGACCAGCGAGCGGCGGGCGGCCAGGACCGCCTCCTTCTGCACGCCGGTGATGCCCCAGAGCTGCACGTTGCCCCGCCGGTCGGCGCGCTGCGCGTGGATCACCGCGACGTCCGGGTTGATCGCCGGGACCGCGGTCAGCTCCTCGCCGGTGAACGGGCAGGTGATCGGCCTGATGTCGGCGGTCCTGCCTGGCAGGTCGGTGCCCCGGTAGCCGCGCAGCACCGCGAAGGGCAGTCCCGAGGCTCCGGCGACATAGGCATTGGCGATGCCGGCGTGGCTGTGCTCCTCGATCTCCAGGGGACCCGGCCAGTGGTTCTGCACCGCGTCGCGGAAGCGGTGCAGCGAGCCCACCCCGGGGTTGCCGCCCCAGGAGAAGACCAGTCTGCCGGCGCACCCCATCCCGATCATCTGGTCGTAGATCAGGTCGGGGGTCATCCTGATCAGGGTGAGATCGCGGCGTCTCTGCCGGATGATCTCGTGCCCGGCCGCGTAGGGGATGAGGTGGGTGAAACCCTCCATCGCCACGCTGTCGCCGTCGTGTACGAGCTCGGTCACCGCCTCGGCGAGCGGAACCACCGTGGCCATCGCGCCCCTTTCGCGGCTGTTCGATATGCGAACGACTGTTCTTTGGGTGAACATACTGACTCTTCGTTCGGATGGTCAACCCGGCGGCCGGCGTGGACGCCACCCCCATCCGCCTCGGCAAGTCCACGAGGTTCTTCGACCGCACGCCGGCGGCCGAGCTGTGGACGGCCCTGGGCCAGACCGGCTGGGGGCGCCCGGCCCGGCCATCGCCTGCTGCGCGGCGGTGCCGGTCGGGAGGCATGCCCCCTTCTCACAGGCCACCGAACGGGCTGTGGGAAGGTTGGCCAATAGTCGAGCGGGGGGTCGGTGTGTCGCGGGTGTCGCGGGTGGTGCTCATCGCGGGCTTCGTGCTCGCCTCGCTCAACCTGCGGCCCGCGCTGGCGGGCGTCTCCCCGGTGCTGGACGAGATCATGGGCGACCTCGGGCTGAGCGCCGCCGGGGGAGGAGCGATCACCACGGTCATGGTGGTCTGCCTGGGCGTGCTGGGCCCGCTCGCCCCGCTGCTCGCCCGCCGTTTCGGCCTGGACCGCACGCTCATGGCCGGGCTGCTGATCCTGGCCGTCGGGGTGGCGCTGCGCAGCGCGGGAAGCGTCCCCGCGCTCTACGCGGGAGCGGCCGTCGCCGGCACGGCCATCGCCGTCATGAACGTCACGATGCCCGGCGTGGTCAAGCAGCACTTCCCGGCGCGGGTCGGCCTGTTCACCGGGGTCTATGTCTCCGGCCTGGTGCTGGGCGCCGCCGCGGCCTCCGGGCTGGTGGTCCCGCTGGAGCGTGCCACCGGATACGGCTGGCGCGAGGTGACCGCGATGGCCGCGCTCCCGGCGCTGGCCGCCGCAGTGCTCTGGCTGCCCCAGGCACTGCGCCGCCCCGCCCGCTCCGAGGTCGCGCCCAGACCGTTCGCGCCGCTGCTCCGCACCCGGATGACCTGGTACGTCACCGCCTACATGGGCCTGCAGTCGCTGACCTTCTACGTCATGCTGGCCTGGCTGCCGACGATCTTCAAGGACGCGGGGCTCCCCGCCGACCAGGCCGGATACCTGCTCGGCCTCACCAACCTGGCCCAGGTGGCGGCCACCTTCACGGTCCCGATCCTCGCCGGGCGCGCGCGGTCGCAGGTGCCGTACGTCACCGCCGCGACCCTCCTCACGGTGGCCGGATACCTCGGCGTGCTGTTCGCCCCGGCCACCCTCCCGTGGCTCTGGATGATCGTCCTCGGGGTGGGGCAGGGCGCCTCGATCGCGCTGGCCCTGCTCATCATCGCGCTCCGCGCCCCCGATCCGGTCTCGGTGACCGCGCTCTCGGCCGTCGCCCAGTCCGTCGGGTACGTACTGGCCGCGCTCGGGCCGCTCCTGGTCGGTGCGCTCTACCAGTTCTCCGGCGGCTGGACGCTGCCGCTGCTGGCCGGGCTCGGCGCCTGCGGCCTGCAACTGGCGGCCGGGTTCCCAGCGGGGCGACCGGTCCCGCAGGCCGATACGGGCGCCCCGCCGGGAACCCGGCCGGACGAGGACTCCCCCTCCCCGGCCTGACCCGTCGCCACCCTGGGATCGGCGGAGCTCAGGACATCGGCTCTCGTCGCAGACGCAGGCAGAAGCAGGCGCCCCCGTCCTTGCCGGGTTCGTACCAGGCGTCGCCGCCGTTGCCCTGGGCGAGGCTGCGGACGATCCAGAGTCCCAGCCCCGTTCCCTCTGTCCTCTGCTCAACCCCCGGCTCACGGCTGAAGCGCTCGAACAGCCGGGGCACGAAATCCTCCGGTACGCCCGACCCCCGGTCACACACCCGGACCTGGACCCAGCCGGGCCGCCCGAACGCGGACACCTCGATCGGCGGGCGCCCGTAGGCGAAGGCGTTCTCCAGGTAGTTCTCCAGCATCGCCGAGAACTCCTTGCGATCGACCATGGCCACCAGTTCGGGACTGCAGGACAGGTGCACCTCCTGGGATCGCCCGTCCAACTCGCCCAGCCGTTCGAGGATGAATTCGAGCACGGGGACGCTTTCCAGGGAGGCGGACGCGCCCTTCGCATCGATCGTCGACGCGGCGAGGAGCTTCCGGACCAGCCCCTGGAGGCGGGCCGTACGGTCGGCGATGCGGTCGACGATCTCGGCCCTCTGCTCCTCGGCCAGCGCGACCAGGCGGTCACGCAGCACGTCCACCAGCACGCTGATCGTCGCAAGCGGATTGTGGAGCTCGTGAGCCGCGATCGCCACGGCGACGTTCTGGCGTTCCAGGGCCGCTTCCATCTCTCGCTCGTCGTGCCTCTGGCGTGTGACGTCGCGGAATGTCGCCACGTAGAGGCGCTCGCCCTCCAGGGTCGTGGCGGTGATCCGCATCTCGACCACCCGCCTGCCCCCGCCGGGCAGTATCAGGTCGATCCCGGTCGCCGCGCCGACGACGAGGGGGAAGCCGAACAGGGTGCCGATGAGTTCCTCCGCCGGGCGGGCGAAGAGTTCCGCGGCGGCCGGGTTGCAGAGCCGGATGACGCCCTGCTCGTCGACCGCGATGATCCCGTCCGCCGAGGCCGACACGATCACCTGGTTGATGTTGCCCGGAGATCCCGCGTCGTCGGGCCGCCTCGGCCCGGAGCCCACGGCGGGCCTTCCCTCGGCTGAGGGATCCCCTTCGATCCTCACTCCGACGGTCCTTCTGTCCCCTCGGATCCGGGTGCCCACAGGGTCGCGGGGCTGATGTCCCCGGCGAGGATCTGGGAGACGCCCCGCAAAGGCTCACCAATGTGCATGCCGGTACCGTCGATCGTCACCTCGCGAATGCCTTGGTCGTGGGCGGAACCCCGCGTCTGGAGTACGGCGATCGCACGCTGGATCTCCCCGACGCGCTCGACGTACTGGAGCAGGACCCAGACATCGGTGAAGCCGGCGATCTCCGCGGTCGTCGGGGTGCCCGTTGCCATGAGCCGTCCCGTGGGTCTCGCGGTGAGAAGCGTCGTGATCTCGCTCTGGCGGAGGACCGCTCCCAGCGCGATGACGAAGTCGAGCAGGGCCCGTGGCGTGACGACGCGTTCGAGCGCGGACAGCGTGTCGATGACCAGCCGACGGGGCCCGAACTCCTCGATGGCCCGCCTGAGCTGGAGAAAGTGATCCTCTGGCGACGCCACCTCCGGGTAGTCGGCGATGACCCGGAGCAGACCCGATGCCTGCATGGATCTGATGTCCAGGCCCCAGCCGTCGGCGTTGCGGAAGAGCTGCTCACGGGTCTCGTCGAAGGTGCAGAACAGGCTGCGCTCGCCCGCCTCGAACGCGCTGGCGGCGAAACGCAGACCCGCCAGCGTCTTGCCCGTGCCGGTCGGGCCGGACATCAGGACGATCGCGTCCCGGTAGAAGCCGCCGCCGCACATCTCGTCCAGCTCGGCGTTGCCCGACGAGACACGGTCCGGTGACGCGCGGCCGGAGGACACCAGGAACGCGAGGGGGACGACCACGATCCCGTCCCGCGGGTCGACGGTGAAGAGCCATTCCCCGGAACGGTGCGGGGCGCCGCGGAACTTGACGATCTCGACGGTACGGCTCCGCCGCCCCTGCCGCAGGACGTTGCGCAGGATGATGACGTTGTCCAGCACGAACTGTTCGACCCCGTAGCGGGTCACGCCGTCATACTCCGCGGGCCGCTCCGCGGTGAGCACCGAGGTCACCCCGAGCGTTTCGAGGACGGCGGCGATCCGGACCAGCTCGTGGCGGATGGTCTCGACGCCGGTGAAGCGGGTGAAGATCGCGCCGAGTGAGTCGAGCGCGACACGGCGGGCTCCGGTCTGGCGGACCGCGTGCTGGATGCGGGCCACCAGCGCGCCGAGGTCGTAGGACCCGACGGTCGGAGCCTCCTCGCCGATGCCCGTTGACGCGTCGACGAACGCCCACTTCCCCTCGTCCTCCCACTGCTCGATGGGGAAGCCCAGCGAGGCCGCGTTACGCCGGATATGGCTGGATGTCTCCTCGAAGGTGACGAACACCCCCGGCTCGTTGAAGCGCATGATCCCGCGAGCGAGGAATTCGACGGCGAACAGCGTCTTACCGCTGCCGGTCGTGCCGCTCACGAGCGTGGACCGGTTGGCGGGCAGCCCGCCCAGGGCGACATGGTCGAAGCCGTTGATCCCCGTGGGCATCCGCTCGATCGTTCCGCCGCCGCTCATCGCCGCGGCCTTTCCGGGGGCGGTTCCTCCAGGACCGGGAGGCCGAGGGCGACGGCGGCGCGGTTGTGATCGGACAGGTCCCCGATTACCCGTAGCTGCGGTGACGGCGCGAGTCTGATCACCGTCGGAGTGGCCAGGATCCGTCCCTCCTCCGCCAGGTCGGGCCGTTCGGCGGCGTCGACGACCTCGACCTCGTAGGTGCCGGACAGGCGGGCGTCGCAGAGGAACCGCAGGTTCACCTCCGCCGCCTTGGACCGTTCCGTGTTCCCGGCCACATACAGCCTGAACGAGTAGATGGTCACCTGGGAACTCGTCTCCAGCCTGCGCGGATCCCAAACGGGCCCCGCGGGATATGCCGCCGCCCGTGCCCTCTCGGGGGTGAGGAGAGGCCGGGGCACGTACCCGGTACCTCGAATGCTCATGAGTCCCAGCGGTCACACCCGCCGCACGGAGACCCCGTGACCTCCTCCAGCGGGCCTTGCCCGTCGCCCCGCGCCGCGAGTAGCGTCGTGAGCAGGGCCTTTTAACGCCGTTCGGCCTGTTCCCGACCCCTGACTCGCCCGCGAGGCCATGGGCCCGGGTTCGGTCATGATCGGCGAACCGTAGGGCGGCGGGGGCCACCCACGAGCCGGGAGGCGTTCGCGGTCCAAGTGAGCGGTCCAAGTGAGCAGTCCGAGTGAGCGGTCCAAGTGAGCAGGAGCATCCGTTGACCCGAGTCCTCGTGGTGGAGGACCAGCGGGCGCTTGCCGGTGCTCTTGAGATCGCGATCGACGCCCAGCCGGATCTGGACTGTGTGGGAGCCGCTGGAACGGTTGAGGATGCCGTACGCCTCATGAAGGCGCACCACCCCGACGTCGTGCTCATGGACATCCACCTGCCCGACGTCGACGGAATCGAGGGCACGAGGCGGATCAAGGCGGCCTACCCGGAGACCCGCGTCCTCGTTCTGACGGGAGACGCCACTCCTGATCTCTTCACGGCCGCCGCGGCGGTGGGCGCCGCCGGATTCCTCGCCAAGGACACGACGTTCCCGGCCATCCTCAGAGTGATCCGGGCTTCGGTCGACGAGAAGATCATCATGGTTGAGGGCGAGACGCTCGGAGTGCTGCTGCGGAACCCCCCACCCGACACGCCGCCCCGCGACGGTCGTGAGAACCGGGCGGGGCTCACCGCACGCGAACTGGAGGTCCTCGGGCTGATGGGGGAGGGGCTCGATCCCCGAGCGATCGCCGAACAGCTCGTCGTGAGCCTGCACACCGCCCGCGGCCACGTCAAGAACGTCATGGCGAAGCTGGGCGTGCACAGTCAGCTTGAGGCGGTCGTCGTGGCCACCCGGACGGGTCTCCTGCCAGGCCGGTAGGCGTACGGCCGAGCCTCGGGGGCGGCCCGAGGCGCAGGCGTCCCGTCCGGCCGAGGTCGCCGATCCGGCCCATCTGGGGGTGGTCATCGGACCACCTGGGGGTGGCGGGTCCGCCGGTCGTCCTCCTAGCGTGGTGACCACGCACCGCACACTGCCAAGGCTTGGTGGCGGGAAGGAAAAATTGACATGAGGGATACGGTCGGTCTGTGTGACTATGTCGATGATTTCGACACGTCTTCGGACCTCGGGCACGGGTGCCACAAGACTCCCGGGCACTCCGACGGTGTCGAGGTCGTCCAGACCGTCGCCCGCACGCTGAAACGCCTCGGGCAGGCGCTGCAGCAGCAGCGCCGGTTCGCCTCCGACGCCTCGCACGAGCTGCGCGGCCCTGTCGCCGCGCTGCGCGTGGAGCTGGAGGAGGCTCAACTGCATCCCGGCGATCACGACCTGGGGGAGGTGCTCGGGCGCGCACTGAGCGACGTCGATCGGCTTGAGGCGATCATCGCCGACCTGCTCGCGCTCTCCAGGGCCGGGGAGAACGCGCCGATCGAGTGGGAGCCGGTGGACCTGGCACAGCTGGTCCGGACGGAGGTCTTCCGGCGGGCGGACCGGTTCGATGTCCAGCTGCGGCTCGCACCCGGGGTGAACGTCAACACGGTCCGTCTCCAGCTCGCCCGGGTGCTCACCAACCTGCTGGACAACGCCCAGAGGCACGCGGAACGAGTGGTGCGGGTCGAGGTCACCCGTAACGCGCACACCGCGGAACTGGCGGTCTCCGACGACGGAGCGGGCATCGCCGAGGCCGACCGGGAACGGATCTTCGAACGGTTCACCCGGCTGGACGCGGCCCGCAGCCGCGACCGCGGCGGCACCGGCCTTGGCCTGGCGATCGCCCGTGAGATCGCCGAGGGCCATCGGGGGACCCTCCAGGCCGAGGACTCACCCATCGGCGGCGCGTGTTTCGTGCTGCGGCTCCCGCTCACCGACCCCTCTGGACTCCCGTTCCACGACTCGGCCCCGGGGCAGGCACGAGGGGATGGCGCCTTCGGATGTCACATGCTGGGCAACCCCAGGTGACCTTTGCCTACATAGAGATCAGGCCACCAAGCCAATCATGGCGGGCTTCAGGAGGATCGCCAGGCCGGTGCCCCAGGCACCCGAGGCCGTCGTCTTTGTGACTCGCTGTCCTTGTGGCTGACTTCCTTTGCGAGTCGTTGTCCCGCTGGTCATCCGGTCCTTCTACGGTCCTGAACATGATCCGTAGGTTTCAGGTCGCGGTGCTGGCGGTCCTCGCGACCGGTACCGTCGCCTTCGTGTCGCCACAATCCGAACCCGCGATCGCAGAGCCCCGCGGCCGCGACCCCATCGTCATCGGCCACCGTGGTGCCAGTGCCCACCGGCCCGAGCACACCCTGCTCTCGTACGAGGCCGCCATCGCGCTCGGCGCCGACTACATCGAGCCCGACCTGGTCTCGACCAAGGACCACGTGCTGGTCGCCAGGCACGAGAACGAGATCGGCGGCACCACGGACGTCGAGAACCATCCCGAGTTCGCGGACCGCCGCACCACCAAGACCATCAACGGTAGGTCGATCACCGGCTGGTTCACCGAGGATTTCACGCTCGCCGAGCTGAAGACCCTCAGGGCCGAGGAGCGCATCCCCGACCTGCGACCGGGGAACACTGTCTTCAACGGCCTCGCGGAGATCCCCACCTTCGACGAGGTGGTCGCGCTGGCGCGGCGGCACGGGGTCGGGGTCTACCCGGAGACCAAGAGCCCGAGCTACTTCGGCTCCATCGGCCTCTCCCTGGAGGGGCCGCTGCTGGAGGTGCTCGGCAGACACGGCTGGAGCGGGAGCGGCGCCCCGGTCTTCATCCAGTCCTTCGAGACGGCCAACCTGCGCGAGCTGAGCAAGCGGACCGAGCTGCCGCTGATCCAGCTGATCACCGCCGGCGGCGCCCCGTACGACTGGATCGCGGCCGGAGACCCGCGCACCTACGACACCATGGTCACCCCCGCGGGGCTGCGTGAGGTGGCCGGTTACGCGGACGGCGTCGGCGTCGACACCCGGCGGATCGTGCCGGCGGGACCCGACGGCCGCCTCCTGCCGCCCACCACGTTCATCCGGGACGCCCACGAGGCGGGACTGAAGGTGCACGCCTGGACCGTCAGGAACGAGAACTCACACCTTCCGCTGGACTTCCGGCTGGGCAACCCGGCCAGCCCGGCCTTCCCCCGGGCCACCGGCGACGTGATGGGCTGGCTGGAAAGGCTCTACCGGCTCGGCCTGGACGGCGTCTTCGCCGACGACCCGGGCATGGCCAGAGCGGTGCGGGCACGGGTGTTCTGACCTGCTGGGTTCGGTGACCGTCCAGGTCCGAGAGCCGTGCGGACTGCCACCGTCGCACGGGGGTTTCGCGACGGCGAGACCCCTGCGCTCTCTCCAGAACCGCGATCAGTGCCGGTGAGGTGATTTCCGGTCAGTAGGCAGGCCATACCGAGCCGACAGCACTCTTCTTGAATGCGCGCGTCATCGGTGGCGATGAACGTTTCCGCGATGTTTTCGGCCTGCTGGCAGCGCCGGTAGACGTGCCACATCAGGGGCTTGTCTCCCAGGAGTGCGAGCGGCTTGCCGGGGAACCGGGTCGAGCCGTACCGGCAGGGGATCACGGCGACATGGTGCGGGGTGGTGCCTCCCGATGAGGGCATAGGTACGGCTCCTGAAGGAAGAAGGTCTACGAGGACAGGAGCATCGCGAGCTTCGCCGCGAGACTGGGGGAGGAACAGGTGGCGAGCTTCAACCAGCGGTAGCCGCCGACCTCCTCGGGCTGCAGGGTGATGTCGACATCGCGCCGGCCGGTAGTCCGGAACGCGAAGCGGAAGTCGAAGTGCGGGTGCTCAGGTTCGGCTTTGGCAGGGTTGGCGGGGATGGTGTGGATGTCGATGTCCAGCGGCGTCCCGTCCATGGCGAGGTCACGGCTGACCGCGTCTGTGGGGATGCCGGTTTCTTCGGTGAGTTCACGGAGTGCCGCGGCAGGGAGGTCGGCATCGGCGCTTTCCAGGTGGCCGCCGGGTAGGAGAAGCCGGTCCAGGGCGTTGTGGTGGATGTGCAGGACCTGCCCGCACTGGTCGATGAGTACAGCGCTGCAGGTCACGTGGCCGGTGAAGGTGCCCCGGTTGGCAAGGTGACCGGGTGCGGTCAGAGCTTCGGTCAGTGGGATGAGAGCTCCGCGCTCGTCCGGGTGGCGTGCGAGATAGGCGTCGAGAGCGGCGCGGATGTGGTCATGGCTGATGGACACGCGGGTCACCTCTTGAAGTAGTCGAGCCAGATCTCCGCGATGACCTGACGCGCATCGGTGGTGAGTTCATACAGGCCGGGGGCATGGTCGTCACTGGTCAGGAGTGCGGTGACGGCGAGTATCTCGGCCTGCACGAGGTGGATGTAGGGGCCGACCGTCGCGCCGTGCAGGAAGTTGACGGCGTTGCCATCGGCCAGGACGTAGAAGTAGTGGCCGGTGGTGGAGTACCGGGTGAGATGGGGGCCGACCTCGACGCGACGGTAGAGAGGCGTGAGGGCGGTCAGTTCGAGTTCGTCCTCGGAAGAGGTGACCGAGGCGATGTAGGCGCCGTTCGGAAGCGCGGTGAAGTCCTCGTGCCTCAGGGCGAGGTTTCCGGTGGCGCACACGATGAGCCCGCACCCGCGGACGGCCTCGGCGCGGGTGACCGGGACGTGGAAGCCGTGGGAGCGGGCCTGGACCCGCTTGACCGGGTCGCCGTCGTAGACGGTGACCCGGACGTTCTTGGCGTGGAGCATCCGGGCGATGGAGCCGCCCAGCTTGCCGTACCCGATGACGCAGGCGTCGAGGCTGCCGAGGATGTCGCCGCGGGAGCGGATCAGGGCCTCGGTGGAGAACACGATCGAGTGGCCGACCAGATGGTCTTCAGGCTCCTTGAGCGGAGAACGGGCCACCGAGTAGACGGGGCAGGGCAGTTTTTCGAGTGCAAGGTAGCGCTGCAAACCGTTTTCCGTGTCTTCGACGACACCGCGGATCCTGCCGGAGAACTGCGCGCAGACCGCTTCCAGGCCGACGGCGAAGTAGCCGCCGATGTCGAGCAGCAGCAGGTCCTGACCTGCGGCGGTCTCCTCCAGGTAGTTCAGCGCGGTGACGGGATCAGCGAATCGGGTCCGACTGAGCGAATCGAGCGTGAAGTGCTTGCGGGCCTCGGCCGCGGCCGACTCGAAGATGGACCTGGGCTTGGGCAGAACGGCCGCGACGCGGGTCAACCGGGCCATCGCGTGAAGGAAGGCCGGACGTTCAGCGAGCAGGTGCGTAATGATCACGGAGGAGACCGGCTCGGGGTCGGGGAAGCGCTCGGTGACGCGCCGGAAGAAGGCGTCCAACCGGGCTTTCTCGAAGCTTTCCACAAGGAATTCCCTTGGTAGTCGGGCGGCATGTGTTCAGACGGCGGCGTGCTGATGGGAGGCGAGCCAGTCCAGTTGCGCGGCCATGCCGTGGCCAGGTCGACGCGGGGGTGCCAACCCAGCAGACGTCGCGCGGTACGGGGGTCGGCGTGCGTGGCGGGGACGTCACCGTAGCGGGTGCTGGCCATCTCGACCAGGACCGGCTCCCCGGTGAGCCGACGAGCGATGTCGATGACCTCGTTCAGGGAGGTGGTAGTGCCCCCGCCAACGTTGATCACGTCGTTTCCGGCAGGGGCCGTTGCGGCGGCGATGGTCGCGGCGACGACGTCGGTGACGTAGGTGAAGTCACGGCGCTGGTTGCCGTCGCCGAAAAGCCCGACGCCCCGACCCTCCAGGGCCGCGGTGAGGACGCGGTGGATGAACATGTCCTCGCGCTGGCGCGGTCCGAAGACGGTGAAGTAGCGCAACGCCACGACGCTGGTGGCGCAGTCGGGACGGGCGGCGTGCGCCAGGCAGAGTTGTTCCTCGGCGAGTTTGGTGACCGCGTACGGTGAGGCGGGTCGTGGATGATCGGTCTCCTTGCTCGGAGTGCCGTCGGTCGCTCCGTAGACGCTGGAGGAGGAGGCGACGACGAACCGCGGGACACGGAGCCGGGTGGCGGCTTCCATGATCCGCTGGGTGGCGAGGATGTTGCAGGCGACGTAGTCGCCGAACTGCGGCCCCCAGGAGGGCCGCACGCCGGGGATGCCGGCGAGGTGGAACACCGCGTCCGCGTCGAGCAGAAGAGGTTCGACGGCGCAGGTGAGCAGGTCCGCGGTGATGGAGATGAATCCCGGCTGGTCGTTCAGGGCGGCCAGGTTCGCGGCGGCGATGTGGTCGGCTCCGGCATTGCGGCGATCCACCCCGATCACGGTCATGCCGTACTGGAGCAGGGCCAGTGCCAGGTGGGAGCCGATGAATCCGGCGGTGCCGGTGACGACGGCTCGGCGCGGCGTTCCCAGGGATGCGCCGGAACGCGATGTTCCCAGGCGTTCGCCGGAAAGGGAGGACGGGGCCTCAGGCATGAGGAAGGTCTCCTGCTGGATGGATGACGTGGTCAGATGAGCTGGTCGAGCAGCGTGCGGCCATGTACGGCAAGCTGGGGGTTGCCGCTCTCGCGTCCGCGGACCAGCGCGGTGAGCGCCTCGATGACGCCGAACCGGATGAGAAGGTCGCGCTCGGTCTCGTCCGGTGGCCGACCGTAGCCGTCGAAGAACGTCTGGCGGAGGTAGGGGTTAAACCGCCAGTGGCGGTGTTCCAGCCGGGCGAAGTCCCGGACGCGGGCATCGAGCCGCGCGTGCTCGAAGTCGAGCACGCGCACGACCCCGTCCGGGCCGACGAGCCAGTTCCTGGGCTGGTAGTCCAGGTGACAGATCGCGCCCTCCATGGCCGTGACGGCCAGGGCATCGGCGTGGGCGAGCAGCGTGCGCCACTCGGGCGCGCTAATCAGACCGGCGGCGTGCGCCCGGCCAACCCACCAGCGGGTCCGCTCTGCCAGATAGACGGGGACGCTGTCTCCGGACTCCGTTGGCCCGACCTGGTGAAGTGCCCAGAGAGTGGCACCGGCGGAGTGATGGGCATCCCGCTCAGCGGACGAGCCGGGCGGGAGGTCGACGGCGCTCTGCCCGGAGAGCAGGGTCAGCAGGAGAGAGCGGGTGACTGGATCCGCCGCGACCATTTTCGGGGCACGGTCACCCAGGTGAGGGACCACGGTGATGTAGGCGTGTGCCTCCTGCCGGAAGCGACCGGCGTCAGTGTGCCGCTTGACCACATGGAGGACGTCACGGGCGTCGACGAGCGCCAGCAGGTGTGGTGGCAGCCCGGGCATGGGCACGGGACTGACCGGGCCGAGGGCCTGGCGGGCGAAGGTGAGGCGCGGGTCCTCGACAGCGATCACAGCGCCACCAGGTGTGCGGTGTCGTTGTGGCGGTCGAGCATCCAACGGCGTCGGCCTAGCCTGTTGAGATGGAGCTGCCAACAGGTCAGCGATCCGTGGTCGACGGTGAACCCGGCCTCGGCCCTGGGAGGGAGGCCGAGCAGGAGGGTATGTGCGGCGAGTACGGTCTCACCGTGCGCGGCGAACAGGACGCGCTCACCGTCGTGGCGTTCGACCAGGCTGGCCAGGAACGCTCCGGCCCGCCGCAGGTAGCCGTTCCATGTATCGGATCCGATGGCCCATGGCCGGTCGGGATGGGCATGCGGACCTCCGCCGAAGCCGGTCTTCACCTCGTGCCAGGGCTGGCCGTCGGCGTCCCCGTGGATCGGCCCGTCCAGGCCGGGCTCGATGATCAGCGGCAGGTTCAGGGCCGCGGCGTAGATCTCTCCGGTCTGACGGAGCCGGAGCCGGGTCCCGGCGTAGAGCGCGGTGATGGGCGCGTCGAGGTGCTCGGTGGCGATCCGCCGCACGGCCAGAGTCGCCTGGCGCCGCCCCAGCTCGGTCAGACCGGTGCAGGTGCGCGGGCCACCAACCAGACCCGCGACGTTACAACGGGCCTGCCCGTGCCGGGTGAAAACCAGCTCGGTGACGATCATGCGTGTCCTTCCTGTTCGATGACGAGACGCACCTGCGGCCAGGAGTGCCGGTAACCACCTCGTCCCAGGTAGGGAGCGGTGAGGATGCGGTGCAGCTCGGCGTGGCCGAGGAGCTGCGTCATGCTGGTGCCTCCCAGCCGGGCGTCATGTCTGGTTGCTGCCTGGTTGTAGCCAGCGAGCGCATGCTGGATGGCCGTTAGCTGGAGCGGGCCGTACGTCATGGCCAGGGTGACGACGAGCTTGGCGAGGTCATAGCCGAACGGGGCGAGGGTGAGGTCGTCGACGTCGACGATGATCGGGATGCCTTGCTCGGTGATGAGGATGTTGCGCGGGTTGGTGTCCTTGTAGAACGCCGCCGGTCCGATGGCGACGGCGTGCAGGAGCCTTTTCGCGGCGGTCAGGTCTTCGTCGTCAGCCAGATGATGAGTACGGCGCCGGGCGTCGAGCGCGGCGAGGCGGGGAGCGAGGAAGTCCGCCATCGTGTGGCCTGCGGGTAGCGGGTGAGGAACGCCCTGGTGTGCTCGGTGCAGGTCACTCACCCAGGCGGCCCCGTGCGCGTCTCCCAGAAGGGCTGCGAGCATCGGCAGGTCCCGCACACCCGGGTGACGGCCGTGAATATAGGTGAAGTCGATTGACGTCATTCCGACCGCTTCGATACCGGGTTGCCGGAACGGCAGGGCGTGCTCGGCCAACCAGGCATGATGCCGTACCGCCTGCGCGCACTCCTCCTGGGCGCCGTAAACCTTGGTGAAGACCGGCAGGTTCATCGCTCACCTCCCGGCTTCCGGGCCAGCAGGTAGGTGACGACCGAGGTGGTGCTCACTGGCTCGTCCGGCAGGCGGGTGCGCAGCGCGGAGGCGATGGCAGTGGGGTCGCCACGCAACTCTGCAGGAAGTTGGTACTTCGGGCTGGTGGCCAGGTATTCGGCGACGTGACCCAGGTTGGTGAAGGTGAAGCCGTGCTCTTCGTGTTCGAAGTGCTCGATGGGCAGCACCGGTTCGGTCAGGTCAGCCAGGTTGCCGCTGTGTGCCGCCGCGTACAGGCTTTCCCGGTACGACGCGTCTGGATCGAGCCCGGCATCGGCGACGAGGATGTCCAGGTCGTGGTAGCTGTCAGCGGACTTGGTGACCAGGATGGCGATGCCGCCCGAAGTGAGAGCGCGGGCGATCTCCGCGATCACCGCCTCCGGCCGGGGTGCGTGGTAGAGGCAGAACGCGGCGACGGCCACGGTGCACGCGCCGGTCGGTACGGGCAGGTGACGGAAGTCCGCCTGGACGAAGGACACCGCGCTGTCCGTGACGCCGAGGCGGGCGCGGGCGTCGTCGAGCATCGCTGCTGAGGCGTCGATACCAATGAGCCGTCTCGGTCGTAGGCGCTCGGCCAGGACGCGGCTGCTGGTCCCGCGCCCGCATCCGACGTCGATCACCAGCGGCACCTCGGGGGCAGGTAGATGCGCGGTGGCCAGGTCGGCAATGACCTCGGCGACCGCCCGGCCCCAGGTCTTGGCACGGTGCAGGGCCGAGGTGCGAGCGGCCAGCCGGGAGGCGTTCCGATACAGCTCCTCTTGCGCTGTCGCATCGAGAAAGGGGTTGGTGGAGGCGGTCACCGGCTCCACCTCCCGGTGCGGGGGGTGGAGCGCGTTATGCCTGGTGTGGGGCTGTCTGCTTCAGCCAGCGGCGGGTGTGACGGCGGCTGGTCAGCAGTACCACGTCGGCGTGCCCGCCGTACTCCTTGATCTTGGCCAGCACGCGGGGCCGCATCCTGCGCCGATAGGTCGCCACATAGCGCAGCACGCCCCAGTGGATGCGGTTGTAGATCCCGCTGTCCCGGTCCTGGCCGTGGCCGTGCTTGAGCTGGCGGGAGAAGACTCCCCACAGCGCCACGACAGTGGGCATGTCCATCAGGATCACGGTGTCGCAGGCCTCCAGCCGCACCTGGAGCGTGGAGTTGTAGTTGCCGTCGATCACCCAGCGCTCCATGCGGACCAGGTCGCGCTGGAGCGCCTCGAACTTCTCGGGTGGCAGCGGATTCCACGCGTCGTCGTAGTAGACGGCGTCCAGATGGGTCACCGGCGCGTCCACGACCTTGCCCAGCTCGCGGGCGAGGTGGGACTTGCCGCTGCCTCCGCAGCCGATGATGGCGACCCTCTGCATCTGCATGATGCTCCACGATAGTCAGGACGGTGACCTGCGACCGGGCATCGGCGCGGGCTCGTCCGAGTACAGCGGCCCCGCTGCCCGGGGTACGCGAAGGGATCATCTGACTTCCCTTCCTGAACTGACCGCCTCGATACGGGCCCGCGGTCCGGTGAGGTCGGCCAGCACCGCTTCAAGGACCCGGATCTGGGTGCTCAGCCGGAACAGTTCCAGGTGGTGCAGGCATTCGGCGATCAGCCGCATGTGCTCCCGGCTGCCCGCGATGGCACGCAGGCGGGCCAGCTTGCCGATGACGTCGGTCCTGTCGCGGACGATCAGCCGGGGAGGGACGAACCGCTCGACGTGCCGGATGTCCGCGGGGGCGAGCGGCAGGCATCCGGCCAAGACCGCCTCGAAGATGCGCTGGGTCACCTGACCGGCCGCCGCGTATCTCCGGGGCAGGAGCAGCACGGTCGCCAGCGCGCCGCCGTACAGCTCGTGCACCTGAGGGAAGGGGATCCTTCCTAGGAAGGTCACGTAGGGCCAGCGGTCGGTGTCGGGCCACTTGCCGGCGACCCGGTGCGGGAAGCGCGCGGCGGCGGACGCCAGGTAGGTGTCGAACTCCTCGTCCCTGTCGTACTGGTTGCCCACGTAGCCCAGGGTGATCGGCCGAGGAACAATCGCCAGGGCGCGCGGGTCGGCGCTGTCCAGCAGCGCGTCATCGACGGGGAACAGCAGGCTGCGCGCTCCGGCGGTCGGCGCGAGAGCGGCCTCGCACACGATCACGCCGGGTCGGTGGCGCCACGGGCTACCGGCGGTCAGCTGCCGGTCCTTGTCCCAGATCACCGTCGGGGTGCGCCGGACAACGGTGTAGTGATCCAGGAGTTCGTGCTGCCGGTGCAGGTCGCAGGTATGTTCGGGAGTCCCGCACGGAGTGGTGTTGCGGCCGGGGATGATCCAACGCCATTCCAGGAACAGCACGTCGATCTCGGGGAGACCTCGCTCGAAGGCGTAGCGACCGCCGAGGTCGTCACCGGCCTCCAGCCGGTCGCGGTCGGCCTGGAGGAAGACCAGCTGGTGGCCCTGCCCGATCAGCGCGTCGACCAGGGGACGGCGGTGGCTGCGTCCTCCGTCGGGAGTGTCGGTGATCCCGGGGCCGAGGAAGCCCCAGAAGCTGTATCCGATGATCACTTCGTCACCCACCTGCCTTCCAGGAGCAGCGCGTCCAGCCCGGAGACGGCCAGGCAGTCCAGAGCCATCCGCGGCGTTCCGCAGATGGGCTTGCCCTTGACGTTGAGGGAGGTGTTGATCAGGACGGGGACGCCGGTCCGGCGGGCGAATGCCTCCAGTACGGCGTGCATGAAGGGATTCTGATCTTTGGTGACGGTCTGGAGCCGTGCGGTCCCGTTGGCATGGACGATCGCCGGGATCCGGGCACGGGCGAGATCGGTGACGCCGGAGGCCATGGACATGAACGGGGCGTCCTGGCCGAGGGTGAAGTAGTCGGCCGCATGGTCGGCGAGGACCATCGGGGCGAACGGCCGGAACGGCTCGCGGAACTTCACCGTGGCGTTCAGCCGCTCGACCACGCCTTCGTTCAGAGGGGAGGCCAGGATGGAGCGGTTGCCCAGTGCCCGAGGGCCCGCTTCGACCCGCCCCTGGAACAGCCCAACGATGCGTCCGCTCGCAAGCTGCTCGGCCAGATGTTCGGCCGGGTCACCCTGCACGTGTTTCAGCGCGAGGGTGGGCCATGGAGACAGGTCGAGTTCCGGTTCGGCGAAGGCCGGGCCCAGATAGCAAACTCCGGCGATGCCGGACAGCGGCCGACCACCCGCGTTGAGATGGACGGCCGCAGCCGCTCCGATGGCGGTTCCCGCATCCCCCGGAGCCGGCGGGACGAAAACCTCCTCGAAGATCCCGGCATCGATGATCCGGCCGATGCTGACGCAGTTGGTCGCCACTCCTCCGCCGACACACAGGCGGCGTGATCTGGTCAGAGCCCGGGCGCGGCGGGCCAGGTGCAGCATGACCACATCGGTGCGTTCCTGTAGCGCGGCGGCCAGGTCCCGGTGAACCTGCTCGACGGGGGCGTGCGGGTGACGGGAAGGACAGGTCTCGGCGACGAAACGGGGCGACAGCCGAGGGTAACCGGAGGACAGGACCCGGATCGGGAAGAGCCTCGGGTCCAGGGTGAAACCGTCCGAGGTAAGGCAGATGGCCCGGGTGAACAGCTCGCGGAAACGCGCCGGGTCGCCGAGGGCGGCCAGCGCCATCACGGTGCCCTCCTCGTCTCCACGCCGCCAGCCCAGGTGTTCGGTGACCGCGCCGTAGGCGTAGGCGAGCGAGGCGGGATCGTGCAGGGCATGTAGAGTGCGGATCTCGGGCTGGCCGGGGGTGCGCTGGCGGGCGACGGCGACCGTGGTTGTCTGCGTCTCGCCCAGGCTGTCCACGACAAGCACGGCGGCCGCGTCCCAGCCGGAGGCGGCGAAGGCGTACATCTGGTGGGTCCGATGGTGCAGGACCGGCCGTACTCGCGCGCCTGGGAACATCCGGCCCAAGACTTGGACACGGCGGGCCGTACGTAGGGCGACCTTGGCGAATCCGGCCGCCCGGGGCAGCGCCCGTCCCCGCGTCTCGACCGAGCACAACAGGCGAGCCGCGTCGGGGACGGCGTCCAGGTAGCGGGGACCGCAGAAGTTGTAGGCGATCGCGTCCACGTCGGCGGCGGTGATGCCGGCCTCCCGCAGCAGCCACCGGACGGCATGGTGGGGGTAGTCCCTGGTGTGCTTGATCTGCGACAGGCGTTCCTCCTCGACGAACCCGACCAGCTCGCCGTTCACCAGCAGCGCCGCGGCGGAGTCGTGGGTGTAGGAGCACAGGCCCAGCACGACCGGAAAGGGGGATGTCATCACTGGTCTCACCGGGTCCCGGCCGTTGCCGTCGCGCGCGACCGTAGTTCCTCGTACCAGGCACGCAACGCCTCTCCCAGCGGCCCGCGTGCTTGGTCGGCGAGGTGCTGGGCACCGACACGGTCGCCGCTCTTCCATAGCCGGTAGCTGTGGAGCACCTCGGCCGCGGTGTCCCAGCCAGGATGGCCGGTCAGCTCGCCCGCCCGGGTCCGCGCCAGGAGCGTTTCGAAGCCGTGCCACGGCGCGGTCATCGCGGGGAGCTCCGGCGTCTCGGGGATCGCCCTCAGCGTGGCGGCCTGGTCGATGTCGCGTTCGTAGATGTGCAGGGAGTCGACGTGGTGGTGGTAGTCGCCGAGCTCGGCCTCCAGCCACCCGGCCATCAGCTCGTGCAGGGTGGTGGTGAAGAACAGGTCATACGGCAGGCCCACCCATACGTCCTGGCCGCGCATGGTGGTGGACATGTGCAGTCGCCCCTGCCGCAGGTGGAAGCGGAAGCCGAGGGTGCACGGGACGTCCCGATGCCCTGCGGTGTCCTGAGCGGGGTCGTACAGCTGAACCACCGCGCGGCGGGAGTCCGGATCGGCTTTCAGGGTCTCGATGACCCGTGCCAGCTGGTCGATCCGCCCACCCCAGCGGCGCATCCGCGGGCCATAGGCGCCGCGCAGGACTCCCCCGTCGGCGAACTGACGAAGCCGCCCGTTGAAGTCGAAGATCCACGGGTCGTCGGAGCCGGACAGGATCCACACGGTCTCGGCGATGGCGAAGGCCGGGTTGAGGATGCGGGCTGGTGGGGCGAGCAGCAGCCTGGCCCGTGGCCGGGTCAGCCGGAGGTTCACGTCCAGAACCTCTCGCGTGGCCATGCCTCGCGGGCTGACGCTCCGCCCGCCGTTCATGGTCAGAGCTACCGTCCCGCCGAACAGCCCGGCGACGCTGTCAGCCGTCAAGGTCATCATCAGGGGTTTCCTTCCTGGCCCGCCATCAGCGGGGCATCGTTGTCGAGAAATGCGGGCCGTACGAGGTCAGCTCGACGGGCCGAGGACGAGTTTCGCGACGGCGGCAGCAGTCGCGCCGTCCCATCGGCACACGGCGTTCTTCGCCCTGCCGGAGACGGATGTCTGACGAGGGAATGCGGCCAGGTGAGACAGGGCCGCGGCGACATCGGCCGCATCCGCGCAGGCACGCGCCGCCTGATGTTCGGCCAGACCGAGGGTTTGCTCGCCGGGCAGGCGGAGTTCGAGCACCGGCACGTTCAGCAGCATCGCTTCGATACCGCAGGTGGAGGAGACCGTCACGATGGCGTCGGAACCGACCAGGCAGCCGCGCGCCCCTGTCGCCGGATCGGCGACGGCCACTTTCAGCCCGGAGAGAGCCTCGAACACGTGCGGGTCCTGCGCAGGATGAGGAGCGATGACCAGTTCCCAGCCTCCCTCCGCTGCCTGCATCCCACGTAAGAGGATCTCCGCCTGGGTTCGCAGACGGCTGCGGGAGAACGGCTGGCAGGCCCAGACCACGATCCGTTCCGGTGGCCGGCCGCCTTCCGAAGTGAGCAGACTCTCCAGGTAACGGCGCTGACGCGGGCGATCCACCGAGGCGAGTGCGTCAAAACGTGGCTGGCCCAGCACGTGGATCTCGGCGTCGTCACGCCGTACCCACCCGGCGGCCGACGCGGCGTCCCGCTCACCCATGACGACGATGTGACGGCAGTGCAGGACGGGCCAGGCCACCGACCCGGGAATCCACGCTCCGTGCTGCACGTAGACGGTCCGCACGCCGATCCGGTCGGCGGTATGTACGGCGAGCGCGCCGAGAGGGCTCGTGTCATTGCTGACCAGCATCGTCGCGGGCCGGGTGGCGGCGATGACACCGTCCAGCCACGCTTCGGCGTTCACGGTGGCGCACCAGGACGGCTGGGTGCATCCCGCGCTGCGCTCCAGCAGGCGGGCCGCGAGGTCGGCCAGCCGGTCCAGGAGGACCTTATGTGCTCCGATCAGCACGGATCGACTGTCGCCCGGCTGCCGCATGGCATGGAGAGTGGTCACGGGAAGCCCTCCGGGAGCGAGCAGGCGGGTGAGGGGAATCCGGTGGACCGTGATCAGCGGATCATCGACCTCCAGGCACCGTTGTGCAGGGTCAGTGGCCAGATCCAGCAGCAGGCTCCGCTGTCCATTGCGGCTTACCTCCGCCAGGACCGGGAGCAGCGTCCCGGCATGGCGCGATGACCACGACACAGCCACCACCGCCGCCGTCG
The DNA here is from genome assembly GCF_035917355.1 of Streptosporangium sp. NBC_01810. NCBI lineage: Bacteria > Bacillati > Actinomycetota > Actinomycetes > Streptosporangiales > Streptosporangiaceae > Streptosporangium > Streptosporangium sp. NBC_01810. The sequence goes on from NZ_CP109070.1 coordinate 379,558, forward strand.
GGAAGCTGGGGACATCCCGGATCTCTGCGCTGGCGAAGGAACGGGGTAACGGCGCCGACGCGGCGAGGACCTCTGCGCCGAGGAGGTAGGCGATTCCCGGCCAGGTGACCGTATAGGAGCGGTACTCCTGCGAACTGCTGTCGCGTTCGCCGATCAGCGCTTGTCCAGGTGGGACGGTAATGGGACCGGGGGCGCTCGTGAACGGCGGCCAGGCCGACAGGGCGAGCAATTTACGCACGACCTGGGAGACCAGCCTCCGCACCGGCACTTGATGGACGTGCAGCCACGAGGCGCCGCTCGGTGTCACGGCGAGTTCCGAGGCGAACGATCCGAGCTCGTCCATCACGTGCTCGACATGCCGCTTGATCTCGTCGGGATCAATCTCGCCCACGTCGAGTTCCTCCACGCGGATGCGCGGTCCCGCTGAGGGCGTGAGGCTCGCGGCGCGCATCAGGTCCCAGCTCGGCGTGGCTGACGGCCGCCCTGAGAAGATCAGCGTGAGGTCGCTGGCAGTGGTCATCTGGGGCTCCTCAAGGGCACCGGTGAGGACGCCGCGGGAGCCTGTAGGTTCCGCCCGATCTGGACGAGGCGGGCGGGAGTCTCCACGACCAAGGGAGACGGTGTGGTAGGAGCCCCATATCCCCATCCGGCGTGGATATACCGCACGCCTGCGCGCAAGGCGGCCTCCTGGTCTACCGCCATGTCCCCGACGTAAACGGCTTGTGCCGGATCCGCTCCGAGCTCGACCAGGGCCAGCAGCAGGGCGTCAGGAGCGGGTTTGCCACGCTCGCTACCGGGAGTACGCACCGTGCCGAACGGACAGCCCAGGTGTTCCAGGAGCGGTGCCGCCCGGTTGAGCGGCTTGGCGGTCACAACCCCAAGCGACCAGCCGTCCTCAGCGAAGGCACGCAACGCCGCCTCGATTCCGGGAAACGGCGGGGCGAGGTCAGCCCACGTGACGGACGCCTCGTCGTAGGTGGCGTGCAACAGCTCGGCCTCGCACAGGCCAAGCTGCCGCATGATGTCGGGGAAGGGACGGCCGATGTGGCGCAGGTAATCCTCGAAGGGGACGTCCACGTTGTGACGTTCCTGAACGAGCTGCCAGGCCCTGCACATCACGACGCGGGTGTCGAACAGGACGCCATCCAGATCGAGCAGCAGCGCTCTGCGGGGCTCGGGGGCGGGCGATTCATCGTGGGAGCCAGCAGATGGGGAAATCACGGTCGCGGTTCTCCTTGCTGAGGCGGATCCGGGGATGTCACAGGTCACGCGGAGGACGTGCTGTCGCGGCGCAGGAAGGTGGTGACCTGCTTTCCGTTTGCGGCGATAGGAGCGGCAGTCCATGACTGAGCGAGAGCCGTGATGATCTGCAGCCCACGGCCGTTCTCCTGATCGTCAAGAGCGATCCGGGGCACGGGCAGGATCGGAGAGCCGTCCTGGAGATGGATGCCCACGGCGTTCGGCCGCAGTTCCAGGAGCAGGGTGACGATCTCAGTGCTCTGACCCATGAGAGCGGTGAGATCTTCCGGCCTCTGGCTTCGACCGTGATGGAAGGCATTGGTGACCAGTTCGCTGACGATCAGGACGGCGTCATCGATGAGATCCTGCTCTCCCCACGCGCGCAGGATGTCGGCGGTGAAGACGCGGGCCCTCTTCGGGGCGAGAGGATCGACGGCCGTCTTCAGCTGGGCGTGAAGTGTAACTGCTGGAAGGTCCACGTCGGCGGCGCTCATCACGGCTGCTTCCGGCCGACCGCTCCGGATGCGTCGTTCCGCCTTTTCGCGTAGTGAGAGCGCTGTGGGCGCGAGGTGCTGGAGATGCCATCGACGGCCATAGCCGGATTCCTTCCTGGAGACCAGACGGGGGACACTCTGTGCTCAGCGACCGTCACCGTTCGAAGCGGTAGGGCGCCGTGCTCAGGCAACCCCTCCGGCGGCCGTTCCGGAAGGATGCATCGATGGTGTTTGCGGGCACGCCGGGGTGCACGCAGGTTGTACGCCTTGCGCGAGGTGGGGCGTAGTCGCGAGGTCCTGTGCTGCTGCATGCTCACCAGGGACCATTCGGCAAGATCGTGGAGTGTTGACACAGGAAGGGGACACGACATGGACGGCAGTCACGCCGGCCCGGCCGGAAGCGCTGGATTCACATTGACCGGAAAGCGTGTTGTCGTCACGGGCGGATCACGCGGGCTGGGCGAGCAGATCGTGCGGCGTCTCGTGCTCGAAGGCTGCTCGGTGGCGGCATGCGCCCGCAGCGAGGAGCACCTCCGTCAGATGGCTGAATCCCTGGGGGGGTACGGTGAGAACACGCTGTTCACCAAGTCGCTGGACGTGACCGCCTCAGAGCTGCTGGAGGAGTTCGTCGCCGAAGCGGCTTCTCGATTCGGCGGGCTGGACGGCGTCGTGGCATGTGCCGGTGGGGCGAGAGGCGGAGCGCTGGGCTCAGCGACCTCCCAGGACTGGACGGCGACGTGGGAGCTGAACGTCGGGCACGCGGCCCGGCTCATCTCGGCCGCCGCCCCGCATCTCCGTGCGGCGGGTGGTGGATCCGTCGTGATCGTCTCGTCGATCTCCGGCTGGAAACCCGGACCTCAGCCCCAGTACGGCGCGGCCAAGGCCGCACAGATCCACCTGGCCACCTCGCTGGCCCGGGAGCTCGGGGCGGACGGGATCCGGGTCAACGCCGTCTCACCGGGCTCCATGCTCATCCCGGGCAAGCGGTGGGATCGGATGCGCACCCAGCATCCCGAACGGTTCGCCGCGTTCACCCGCGAGTTCCCCGCCGGGCAACTGGTGGATCCTGCCGAGGTCGCGGCGGTGATCGCCTTCCTGCTCTCCGACGCGGCGAGCGGCATATCAGGGGCGAACATCCCGGTGGACCGGGCGCAGAACGCGCCGACCCCGGACGGTTACTGACCTCAGGCCGCGCCGAGTACGGGCCGGGCCTGCCGTTCGAACCGGCGCACCAGCGGCTCCGCGTGGTGCGGCTCCAGCCTGGTGCGGAAATCACGCAGAGCCTGCACCGACCGTTCGGAGTGAACCGTGCCCAGTAGGTTCAAGGCGGTGCTGGCCGCATCGATGGCCTCGTCCAGGCGCCGCTGCTGTAGATGTGCGGTGGCCAGGACGGACTGGCTGATGGCCTGGCGTCGACGCCGGTCGGCGTTGGCGCGTACCGAGTCGTCGGCGAGGTGTTCGGCGCGGCGGGCATCGCCCAGGTCACGGAAGCAGTGCGCGGCCTCGGCCTCCAGGTAGTGGTGGTCGAGGTAGCGGACCCAGGGCGACTCCTCCGAAGGACCGTCGCTGGCGTCCAGGGCAGCGTCGGCGGCCTTCAACGAGGCGGCGGCCTGCGCCGAGTGCTTGAGGGCGGCATGCCCGCGAGCCGCCATGGCATGCAGCCGCATCAGCCCGAGCGGGCTTCCCGCATTCTTGGCTGTGGCCAGTCCGCTACGCGCGAGGGCGACTCCCTCGTCGGGACGGCCGAGGCTGGTGGCCAGATGAGACAGGCCGGCCAGGATCTGCCCGCCCAGCACCCGGTCCCCGCCTTCGGCACAGAGCCGTAGCGCCTGGATCATGTAGCGCTCGGCCAGGCCGTACTCGGCCGAGTCATAGGAGCTCCAGCCCGCCATCGCGGCCAGCTTCGCCGCCGCAGTGAACAGCCGGCCGCGCTGGCGCTCGGGTGCCCCAGACCGCTGGAGCATGGGGACGACCTCGGCGGTGAGGTAGTGCACGACACTGGAGCGCACCTGTCCGCCGCCGAAGCGGTTGTCCATCTCGTCGAACATCGCGATCATCGCGTAGACACGCTCAGCGGGGCCACTGTTCGCGACGGCTGTCAGGTGTGTGGCCTGGTCGTCTTCGAGAAGCCAGAGCAGCCAGCGGCGCTGAGGGTCCATCAGGGCCGTGGCGACGAAGGGCACACTGCCCAGCAGCGCGCGGCGGGAGATATCGGTGGAGCCGAGTTCGGCAAGCGTGTGCAGTGTTTCACCCACATCTTCACCATAGGCGAGCGAACGGGCCACGACGGGACGCTGAGGCTCCGCCAGAAAACCGATGGCGACCGGACTGAGCGCGCGTCCGAGGCGTTCGGCCAGCGCAGCGGCTATGAACTCCGGGACATGGCCCCGCGGATGCATCCCTTGCAACCAGCGGGTGACAGATGCCTTATCGTAGCGCGTCACCACTCCCTGGCGCCCCGCCAGCTCGTTCACCCGACGCGCGAGCGCACCGTGGGAGCACCCCGCCTCGGAGAGCACCGCAGCCAGCGTCGTGTTGCCGCCCAGGAGTGTTCTGTCACCGCCCATGCGTTGATGATGCCTGCCCAGGGGGCGCCTGTCCCAGTATCTGGACCTGGTCTGCTCTCAAATACAACCCCCCGTACAACCGAACAACCCTTGGGCGGTCCGGTGCCGAACTTGATCAATTCTTTTTTGATCAGGTTCGGCACCTGTCCAAGGCCGTCTCCCTGCCGAATCTCCGCCCGAGCCGTCCGGCCTCAGGCGACCTCGACCATCTGCTCGGCGTCGTCCAGCGGGCGCAGCTCGTCGGCGTAGCTGACCGAGACGCGGCGCATCACGCCGCTGTCGCTGATCGAGTACTGGCCCAGGCGCCACAGCGGCGGTGAGTACGCGTGGATCGAGACGCTGCCGTGCACCGCGCCGTTCAGCCGGTGGATGTGGTCGGGACCGAAGGAGAAGGACCCGCCCTCGGAGATCATGGTCTCCAGGTGCTCGCCGCCGATCCGGGGGTTGCACTCCAGGAGTGTCCCGGCCACCACCCGGACCGCGCCGGAGGAGGTGTCGTGGTCGTGCCAGCCGGTGTCGTCCTCGGGCCGCCAGCACAGCAGCCAGATGTCGACGTGGGAGTCACGGTAGAGAGAGGCGTAGTGGCGGCCCCCCTCCTCGGGGAACTCGACCTGCCCCTCCCATCGGGAGGGGTCGGCGGCCAGCTCGTTGACCAGGTCGAGAAGCTCGCGCCGGTCGAGGGCGCGGGCGGGCAGGGCCTCGTAGCTCATGCGGACTCACCGCCGGACGGCTTGGCGCCGCTGCTGTTCACTCGCGTGGCGCTCGCGTCGCTCGGGGCCGTCGTCGCCGGGAGCACACAGCTCCCACGGTCCTGGGACTGGTTCACTGACGCGACTCCTTCCGGTTCAACAGACGGTTGGGGTTGGTGACCGCCATGGCGTGCCAGGCGGCGTCGCCGAGCCCGGGGTCCGGGGCGGTGGCGTAGGGCTGGTCGGAACCGCTGACCACGACGTCGACGCCGAGTTCGCGGACGATCGCGTCGATGGCGCGCGGACCGTAGGAGGAGGTCTCCAGGAACATGCCGGGGTCGACCTGCCCCCGGCCCTCCCCGCCCCGGTTGGCCAGGCGCTCGGAGTGCAGCGGGGCCAGCCCGGCGAGCAGCGAGAAGCAGACCCGCAGGCGGGGGTGGCGGGCCCGGCCGAAGGCGGCGAAGGCGTACCAGGCGGAGTGCATCTGCTGCACGTACGGCACGACGGCCGGCCACCAGCCGGGCACCCCGGGTACTTCGGGTTCCTCGGCTTCCGGGGCGGGTCCTGGGTGCACGAAGAGCGGCAGGTCGCGTTCGGTGAGCACGTCGAGCAGCGGGGCGAGGTGGGCCAGGCCCGCGGCGTCGCGCACGGCGGTCGCGGGCAACTGGAGCCCGGCGAACCCTCGCCCGGCGTGCCGGGTGTCGAGGCTCTTGGCGAGCCTGCCCGGGTCGACCTCGCTGAGACAGGTCGCCGCCCAGGCGCCGAACGGCGCGGGCAGGGCGAGGGCGTCCTCGTGGTAGGCGTCGATGATCGGCCAGGCGTCCTCGGGCGGCAGCGACTCGATGCCGAGCGGGCTGGACAGTGACACCAGGGTCAGGGAGAGGTCCGAGTTCAGTGCGAGGCGCGCGGTGAGGTCGTGGTCTGCGGGGTTGACCTCGTAGGGGGGCTCGCCGCCGGTGTGGAGGGTCCAGCCGTCGAGGCGGGGCGCGGCCGTGCGGTGCCTGAGCGCGTCGACGAACGCGGGCGTCCACAGATGCTGGTGAACGTCGACGGCCACAACCGGCCTCCCCCCAGACTATCGAGGTATTTCCTACCTAGAATATAGGTAACCGCTCCCACCATGCTACATCCAGCAGTGACACGGTTCAGTGAACCGTTTCAGTGAATCGCTTCACCTCGTATCATGTCAATACCCTCAAAAGCCGCGATCTCCCTGGGAGTGCGCCTTCGGAGGCCTTGAGGAATAGGCTGGTCCGATGCCCCAGCCCCGGAAACGAGCGACCATACGTGAGGTGGCGAAGGCCACCGGACTGTCACCCGCCGCCGTCTCGTACGCGCTGCGCGGCATGCAGGTCTCCGAGGAGACCATCGAGCGGGTACGCCGGGCCGCGGCCGAGCTCGGCTACGAGGCTGATCCCATCGCCCGCGCGCTGGCCAGCGGCAGAACCGGCATGATCGGCCTGCTCTGCGGCTCCCTGGAGGATCTCTGGCAGCAGGCGCTGGCCGTCGGCATCGGCCGCGCGCTCAAGGACAACGACCGCTACGCCCTGATCCTGGACGCCGCGGGCGACCCCGCGAGGGAGCACACGCTCGCCAGGCAGCTCCGCGACCAGCGAGTGGACGCGCTGATCGTGCAGCCGGTCGACCCCGCGGCACCGCTCTGGGCCGAGCTGTGCGAGGGGCTGCCGGTGGTGTCGATCGGCGACGCGCTGGCCGGGGCGCGCGCCGCGGGCGAGGTCGTCTTCGACAACAGGGCCGGGGTGACCCTCGCCCTGGAGCACCTGAGAAAGCGAGGCCACCGGCGCCTGGCCGTCCTCACCTCGACCGGGGCCAGCACCCCCGACAGGCCCGCCGACGTGCACGTCATGGCCGAGGCCGGGCGGCTGGATCTGGACATCGAGATGGTCACCGCCCCGCAGTCACTGGCATCCGCCACGAGGGTCGCCGGCGAGATGCTCGACGCCGGGCACCGGGCGTTCTTCTGCTTCGCCGACTCGATCGCCTACGGCGTCTACGCGGCCTCGGCCGAGCGGAGGCTGGTCATCCCGTCGGAGGTGTCGGTGATGGGCTACGACGACCACCCCATGTCGGGACTGCTCACCCCCGGCCTGACCACCGTCGACTGGGACATCGACGGTATCGTCCGGGCCGCCGTCCGGATCGTGGTGGCCGCCGCCGACGGCAACCCGCGCCGCCGCCGCATCGTCCAGGCCCCCCAGCTCCGCGAGCGCGGCTCGGTCGGCTGACCGGCGGAGAGTCAGCGAACGGCGAGGGCGAGGCCGGACAGGAGCCCGCGTGCCACGTCGAGGTCGGCGTCCAGCGGGCGGTCGTCCATCGCGGGATCGAACGGTAGATCGCAGGGGACGCCGCGCAGGCGCAGGGCCCGTACGGAGGTCACCAGCTCGCAGGCCAGGACGATCTCCAGCGGTTCGACGGAGGCGAGCGTGGAACGGGCCGCCTGCGGGGTGAAGCTCGCGTGGTCCTCGGTTCCCAGGGAGAGCACGGCGCCGCCCAGAGTGACGGGGGCGGCCAGGTGGCGCAGCTCGGCCAGGGCGGAGTGCGCGACGTATTCGAGGATCATCACCCCGGAGCGGCCGGGGCGCTCGGCGAGGAAGGGGAGCAGCCCGGTGTGGGCCGGGTCGTTCAGGGTGGCGAGCCTGGCGGCGCTCAGCGTCGCGGTCTGCACGAGCGCGGCCCGCAGGGCGTCGAGGGCCAGTGCGACCCGCGCCGAGTGGAAGTTGCCGTTGTGCCAGGCCCGGCCATCGGCGATCAACGGGTTCTCCGGAGCCGCGTTCGCCTCCTCGGTGACGGTCTGCTCCGCCCGGTGAAGAGCGTCGAGCACGGCCCCGTGGACCTGAGGGAAGGCGCGGTAGCCGTACGGGTCCTGTACGCGGCGCGGGTTGGTGGCGCCGACCAGGGCGCGCAGCCCGGCCGCGACCGAGGTCTGCTCGGGGCCGCGCTGCACGACGGGAGAGAGCGGTTCCAGCGAGGCGTCGACCGCCAGGAAGGAGCGGGCCGCGACCGCCGTGGCGGCGGACAGGAGGACTCCCAGGCGGTGGCAGGCCAGCGCCGCGTCCGCCAGGGTGGCCGCGCCCGAGCTGATGAACGGCAGTGCGTCACCGGCGGCGAGCGCGAACCGGGGCACGGGCTCACCGGCGTGCGTGCCGGGAGAGGCGTCTTCGGCCCGGGCATCGGACCCGCCGGCCCGCGTCGCCCAGGATGAGGCGTCGGTTCCGGCTCGCCCGCCGGTCCGTACGCCCTCGGAGGGAGACCTCCAGGCGAGCTCGCCCAGCAGACAGAGCGCGGTGGTGGCCAGGGCGGTGAGGTCACCGGTGCCGATGGCGCCGTAGGTGCGGATCGGCGGGGTCAGGCCCCGGTTGACGGCGGCGGCGAGTACGGGCAACAGCGTGGGATCGACCCCCGAGCCGCCGGCGAGCAGCTGGTTGAGGCGGACGACGAGGGTGGCGCGGGCACGGAACTCCTCGATCTGCGGCCCCGCGCCACCCGCGTGGCTGCGGAGCAGGTCAAGACCGGCGGCCTCGGTCGCCACGTCCTTGTTGGCGCCCACCCCGGTGGTCCGGCCGTATACCGGCCCTTCGAGCAGGCAGGCCGTCCGCCATGCCGCCCGCGCGCGGGCCGTGGAGCCCAGCGCGACCGGTGAGCCGTGAGCCGCCCGATCGACCTGTTCGCAGGTCAGGTGGGCGCCGTCAAGGACGACGACCATCGGTTCAGTCGCCGACGATCGCGTCGAGGATCAGGTCGAGCAGCCAGCTGACCAGGCCGATGACGATCGCGCCCCAGAACGCGGGCCAGAAGCCCTCCACGTGGAAGGGCAGGCTGAGCTCCTTGGCGATCCAGCTGGTCAGCAGCAGCAGCCCGGCGTTGACGACCAGGGCGAACAGGCCCAGCGTGAGGATGTAGAAGGCGCAGCCGAGTGTCTTGATGACGGGCTTGAGAACGGTGTTGACGATCCCGAACACCAGGGCGACGGCGAGGAGCGTGCCGATCTCCTTGGCAGGGGTCTGCGCGGACACCGTGATGCCGTCCACGAGCCGGGTCGCCGCCCACAGGGCGGCGGCCACAACCAGTATTTTGATGATTATTTTCACGTTTGGGCATCCTCGCATGGATGGTTGGACGGGCGGCAGATCTGCATCCCGAGAGCGGATATATACGGACACTAGACACTTTGCTGGCCGGCCGAGCGCCTGCCGATCCGATCGATACCGAGCGCCGCGGGTACGGCGGTCACGGTGACCGGGACGGCGGACCGTATTCCGGCTTCCGTGGAGAGTTTCGCATCCGTGACCAGATGCGGTCACGAAAGTGGCGAGATCTTGTCAGGTGCGTCGCCGTTTCGCGAGAAGAACCGCTACCGGATGGGAAAGTCCCAGATGAGAAGCACAAATCGCCGAGGGGGCCTCATCATGTCGGACGACCGATCATCCACCGGCCGATCAGGAGATCAGTCCACCGGAGGCGGGACAGAACCCGGAACCCGGCCGGTCCCCAAGCCGGGCCCGAGGCCCGGTCCCGTTCCCAGGCCTGGACCCGGCCCCAAGCCCGGTCCCAAGCCTGGACCCGCTCCCAAACCCGGCCCCCAGCCCGGCGCCGCTCCCAAGCCCGGGCCCGGACCCGGAGCAGGACCCGGAGCCCGGGCCGGGGCCGGACCCGGGGCCGTGCCGGAGACGGGAGCCGGGCCGAGGGCCGGAGCGGGCACCGGTGCCGGGAGGGCCGCCGCGACCGGGACCGCCGCCGCGACCGGGACCGCCGCTGTGAACGGGACGTCGGCGCGTGCGGCCGGCCGTACGGTGTCGCGGGAGATCCGGCTGGCGTCGCGGCCCTCGGGGTGGCCGGTCCCGGAGAACTTCGAGCCGGCCGAGGCCGAGCTGCCCGCTCCCGAGGAGGGGGAGATTCTGGTCCGCAATCTCTTCATCAGTGTCGACCCGTACATGCGGGGACGCATGAACGAGGGCGAGTCCTACTTTCCGCCCTTCCAGATCGGTGCCCCCCTCGACGGCGGGGCCGTCGGCGAGGTCGTCGTGTCGCGCTCGCCGGACTTCGCCCCCGGCGACTTCGTCACCCACGGGTACGGCTGGCGCGAGTACGCCGTGCTTGACGCGAGGCAGGCCTGCAAGGTCGAGGAGATCCCGGGTGTCCCGCTCTCCGCCTACCTCGGGGTGCTGGGCATGACCGGCCTCACCGCGTACGTGGGCCTGCTCGACATCGCTCACTTCAAGGAGGGCGAGGCGGTGTTCGTGTCCGGCGCGGCCGGGTCCGTGGGCAGCCTGGCCGGGCAGATCGCCCGGCTGAAGGGCGCCTCACGCGTGGTGGGCAGCGCCGGGTCGCCGGAGAAGGTCGCCTACCTGGTCCGCGATCTCGGCTTCGACGCCGCCTTCAACTACCGCGACGGCCGGATCGGTGAGCAACTCGCCGAGGCGGCCCCCGGCGGGATCGACGTCTACTTCGACAACGTCGGCGGCGACCATCTACAGGCGGCCATCGACGAGCTGAGGATGTACGGCAGGGTCGCGATGTGCGGGGCGATCTCGGTCTACAACGCCACCGAGCCGGTACCGGGCCCGAACAACCTCCTCCTGGCCGTGGGGAAACGGCTCACCCTGCGCGGATTCATCGTCTCCGACCACCAGGCGCGGCTGCCCGACATGATCGCCGAGGTTGGCGCCTGGCTCCGCGAGGGCAGGCTCGTCTCGACGGAGACCGTCGTCGACGGCCTGGATAACGCCCCGCGGGCGTTCATCGACATGCTCCGCGGCGCCAACACGGGGAAGATGCTGGTCCGGCTGGTGCGCTGACTGTGCGTACCGTCGATCGCGCATGATGGTGACAATCTCGGGGCAGAAGGGGCGTGAGGGGGTGGGTCTGTTGGAAACGGATGAGCTTGAGTCACTGTCGGCCCAAGAACTGCATGATCGCGCGGTCCACTACGCCGTGCACCACGGAGATCTCGGCTTTCTGTGGGAGCTGCTCTCCTTGATCCCGGCGGCGGAGGCGTCATCGGGCCACGGGGATGAGACGACCAACGACCTTAGCCGGATCTCGGCTCTGCTCAGTGACGCCATGGTCTCGGGCCACGGGGAGCTGGGCGACGCGCTGCGCCCGTTCTACATCGAGTACCTGTCCAGACATCCCGATGCCTGAGGCGGGCGCCGTTCCGGCCTCCCTGCCTCTGTAGGGTGATCCGCAGATCCAGGGCGGCCGGAGGAGGAACGCGATGGCGCAGGTGAGAGTGGAACGGACCGAGAACGGGTTCGTGGCGCGCAATGACCGAGGAGCCGAGGTCGCCATGGGCAGTGGCGACGAGCAGGGGACCTTCACCCCGGTCGAACTGCTGCTCGCGGCGCTCGGCGGCTGCAACATCGTCACGGTGGAGCCACTGACGGCCCAGCGTGGCCACCGCATGGTCCGCCTGGCGATGACGGTCCAGGCGGAGAAGGTCGAGGCGAGCAAGCTGGGGCCGATCACCATCACCTACGACGTGGAACTTCCCGAGGGTGACGAGAAGGCCTCCGAGGTCCTCCGCGCGGTGGCCCACCGCGTCGAGGAGAAGTACTGCACGGTGAGCCGGGCGCTGAGGGAGAACACCGAGGTCGGCCTCGAACTCCCCTGATCCAGGCCCGGGGCAGGCAGATCGGTTCTCGGCCCGAGCTCGAACCGGGCCGATCGGCCTTCGGTCCGAGCCCGGGGCAGGCCGATCGACCCCCGGCCGAGCCCGAACCAGGCACCTCGACCCCCGGGAAGCCGGATTGTCGGGTATCCGGCGGGGGTTGACGGAGGCTTCGGTGATACCGGGTCAAGGGTGGGTGTAGGTGCAAAATCAACCTTTGGATGACGCGCCCGTTACATTTGGCCAGGTAGTGTTGTTGCAGGTCAAGGGGTCTGCGAAGCCCGGGGGGAGCATTGCAGAGACTTTTCACCGGATAAGGACGCGAGGGGGATCGCGTTCCCGAGCGGAGCCGCCGGAGTCTTGGGGGAGACGATGGCAAAGCCCGCGAAGAGGCCGGGGCCGGACAGTTGGGGGACTGTCCGGCCCCGAGTCTATCCGGGGGCCGGACGGCGTCCAGGCGGTGGACAGTGGCGGACAGTGGCGGACAGTGGCGGACAGGGGCCGAGCGGGATCAACCGGGGTGCGAGCGAGCTGAGGCTGCTGCTAGAGTTACCCCCGTTGCAAGCGCCGCTAGCTCAGTTGGTTAGAGCAGCTGACTCTTAATCAGCGGGTCCGGGGTTCGAGTCCCTGGCGGCGCACCACCGGCTGAAGCCGATGACCTGGGCACCTTCCGCACCGCGGGGGTGCCCGTAGTCATTTCCGGCCCTCGTGCGGGTTCTCCGGCCGCGCCCGCCCCTCACCTGATCGTTGATCTTTCGATGGGTGCGGATGGCGAAGGACCTGAGCGCGTAGAGCGCCGTCGAGGCCGTTGAGCAGGCGGTCGGCGCGGCCGTCGGAGGAGGATTCGAGCAATCTGGCGATGATGGCGGGGGGCAAGTAGCCGAGCACGTCGCACGCCTTTTGTGCGGGCATCGTCTCGATCAGGCGGATGGCGAGCGGGGTCGCGGCGAGGACGCGGACGATGCCGGCCGTGGTCCGGGCGGCGGTGCGCGCGAGGATCTTCGCGACCTCGCCGGGAGGTATGGCGCCCAGCAGCGCGCCGCCCTGTCCGGGATCGATGTGGCTCAGCGCCTGGCCCGCGCGGGCCGTCTCCATCGCCCGCAGCACCGCGGCGGTCTCCCGCCGCCTGGCCGCCATCACATTCAGCACGGGGCCTGCGGTTCTCGCCGGGACCGCGTCGAGAAACGAGGCGGCCCTGTCCGCGGACAGCTCCAGCAGGATCGCCCCCGCGGCTTCCGGCTCGATGTGGACCAGCACCCGCGAGACGATCTCCGCGGGGAGGCGGGCGAGCAGTCGCGCGGCGGGCGAGGTCGCCATGGCGCTGACGACCCGGGCGGCTTCGGCTGGGGCCAGCCCGTCGAGATCCACGGGCCTTTCCTGCGCGCGCTCGGTGGCCCTGGACGAGATCGGTGACGCGGGCCTGGGCGACGGTGTGGCTGAGGGTGCGGCCCCTGGCCGGTGCTGCGAGGGCGCGGGGTCGGAAGGGTGGGGTGAGGGGGCGGCGACCCTGGGCCGGCGCTGTGCAGGCGCGGGGTCGGCAGGAGGCGGTGAGGGGGCGGGCCTGGGGCGGTGTGGCGAGGGCGCGGGTGGGGGATCGGCGACGATCGACCTCAGAATCCCCTCCAGTCCCCGCGCGTCCATCCGCCGGTCGGGATCCTTGCGGAGCAGCCTGACGACCGCGTCGGACAGCGGCCCCGTACGAGTGAGGCGGGGAGGGGCGTCGAAGGTGATGGCTTTCATGGTGGCCGGCACATTGCCGCGGAAGAACGGGGAGTATCCCTCCAGGGCGTGGAAGAAGGTCGCCCCCAGAGACCACAGGTCGGCGGGCGGCCCCGGAGGAAGGCCGTTGATCCGTTCCGGCGCCATGTATTCCAGCGTGCCCGCGAAGGCGTTCTGCGAGGTGAGGCGGCTCTCGCCGATGATGTGGGCGATACCGAAGTCGACGAGGAACACCTCGCCCCCCTCGCCGACCAGGATGTTGGCGGGCTTCACGTCACGATGCAGCACGTCGGCCCGGTGCGCGGCGGTCAGCGCGGCCAGCACCCGCCTGCCGATCTCGGCGATCCGGCGCTCGCCGATGGGGCCGCGCTCGATCAGGTCCTGGAGCGAACTGCCCTTGACGTAGGCCATGACGATCCAGGAAAGATCGTCCTCCACGAACATATCGTAGACCTCGACGATGCCGGAGTGCCTGATCCGCGCCGCGGCCCGCGCCTCGCGCAGCACGCGCTGGCGACGCACGGACAGGTGCTCTCCGTTCGGGAACAGGATGAGCTCCTTGAGCGCGACGCGGCGCCCGAGCAACTCGTCCTCGGCCAGCCAGACATTCCCCATCCCGCCACTGCCGATCATGGACAGGAGCCGGTAGCGGTCATTGACCAGGCGGCCGTTCATTTCGGGGATCACGCAGGGTCAGTCGTCGTCATCGGGGAACAGTTCGATCCTGCCGGGGCGCTCGCCCGCCGGGCCCGCGGAGTCGGATCTACGGAACGCCCGGGTGTTCGGCATCGCGCGCAGCATGTCGTCCTCGGCGGAGTAGTGGTCGTTGTCCGGGTTCTGAGGGTCGGTCAGATGCATGGTCTTCGACTGCCCGGCCGGGGTCTGCACCCTGCGGGTGGCGCGTAGGGGGTCTGGTTCTTCCCAGATGTCCCATATTGATGCGGAGTCGTCGTCGGCGTCCTGCTGTGTCGCGGAACCCGGCGAGGGGGCGGAGGAACCGAACTGGGAGCGGTAACTGTCTCGCGCGTCCCGGAACTCCTGCTTCGCCGCGAGGTTGAGAATCTTCTCGTAGTTGCCCGGCTTCTGCATCAGCTTGATCGCGACCGGCAGGCACTCGATCAGCAGGAACAGCAGGAACAGCAGGAGGTGGGTCGACCTGAGGGTGAAATCCTTGCCGGACGCCTCGTTGAGGGCCTGCAGCCGGATCAGCAACCCGTTGGTGGCCCTGTTCTCCGCGTCGAAGGCGTTCTGCAGGTCGCTCTGGCGCCGCACCGCGGCATCGAGCGACTCCTGGACCTTGGGCAGGTCCTGCGTCGCCTGGTCGAGGCGCTCCTTCTTGCTGCTCTCGTCCGTGGCGGTGAGCTCTGACTTGCGGTCCTCGATCTGCCGGGTGAGCAGGTCGACCTGGCTCTGGGCCTTCTCGTAGGCGCGCTTGCTCGCCTGGGCCAGGGGGCCGTCGCCCTTGCGCGGGCATGTCTTCCCGCCGTAGAGCTGGCACTGCCATTCGTCGTAGAGCTTCTTGGTCTGCGTCTGCTGGGCGCCGCGCTCGGCGGTCAGTGATTTGATCTTCGGGTCCTTGGCGGGATCCAGCGGGACGTCGCCTTCGGAGGTGATCACGTTCTGGAGGGCCGTCGTCTCCGTGCGGAGGCGGGCGACCTCCCGGGCGACGCTGCCCGTGCTCTGCCGCGTGGAGAACTCGTTGGCGCGCTGCTGCTTGATCTGGACGATCTGTGCGTCGATCTCGGACTTGAAGATCTGCAGGACCAGCGGGGTCGAGATGACGAGGCCGAGCAGCACGGCCATGAGGATCCGGGGCAGAGCCACCCGCCAGCGCCGCGGCCCGTCGGCGTGCATGGTGCTGACCAGCCAGCGGTCGAGGCTCATGATGGCCAGGCCCCAGACGAGGCTGGCCGGGATGGCGAGGACAAGGGAGACGCCGAGCGCGGAGTTCAGGGCGAACGTCATCGACACGACCGCCAGCACGCTGGTGGTGAGCACCGCTCCGCCGATGCCCTCGAATTTGCCCTGCTCGGTCGGGCAGAGCTTCAAGACTTCTGGGCGTGCGCCGGACAGGGCAATCAGGAGTGTCCTCATCTATTCCCCTTCCGAATGGCGCCCGAGCCCACGGTTATGAACTTTAGATCATGAGCTGGGAACGTCGCCACGACATGGACACTATTATAATTCTGTAAGGTGTGATTCCTTATACCGCAGGGAAATCAAGTCCGTGGGACGTCCCGGAGGTGGTCGTTGTGGGATCGATGCGACGCTGACAAAAGACGGAAAGAAAATTACACCGCAGGTGTTCGGGAATTCGTCGAGGGGATTGCCGGGTGGCGGAGCCGTCGCGCCGACAGTGGTCCATGCCTTTCTTTAGACGCGTTACGGAGGCCTTCAGGTGACCGAGCCGGGTGAGGTTCTGCTCCGCAAGGCCCTCGCCGGGGCGGTCGCCGGACTCGACGAGTCCAGGCGGCTGACCTTGGTGGAGGTGGCCGCCGACGGCATCACCACTTTCGACCTGCGCCGCGACGACCTGGGCAGGCCGCGCTGCCGGTTCGACCCGGTGATTCCGTGGACCTCTCTGGCGGGTGAGCGCGGGTGGGACAACCCCACGCAGGACCCCACCGAGGAAGCCGTCATCCGCGCCGCGGGCGTCCACTCCCACGCCGCGCTGATCCTGGTGTGCTCCTTCCCGGACAGTCCACTGGCCGGACAGGCGCTGGCCTGGCTGCACGCGGCACGCCCGGAGGCGATGGCTTTCGTCCAGGCGGACGTGCGGGTCGACGCGCTGCTGCGCGAGGTGCTCCTGAACGACCCGCTGGACCGCCCGTACGAGCTGGTCGTGCTGGAGCGGAGCGTGGTGACGGGCGGGTTCGAACTCGCCGCCCATCGGCTGTTCGCCATCGGGGCACGGCCCGGCGCGGTCGCCGAGGTCACCGTGCGCTGCGAGGCGGGTGACGAGAGGGGCACCGCCTTCGCCGTGGTGGCCTGGGGCCGCAGGCCGCTGCTGCTGTCGCTCCAGTCGGCGAGGCTCGTCCCGGGCCGTTACGATTTCCTGGTCGAGCTGGAGAGGCCGGGCCGGGTTCGTCTCCTCGGCCTGCCGGGCCTGGCGCAGGACGACCGTAGCTGGGCCGACCTGGTCGCCGCGGTGCCGCGCCGGGTCGACACCCGGACCGGCTCGCAGCACCTGATCTGCGCGGTCGAGACCAGCGGTGCCCCAGGTGACATCGTGAAGCGGCTCGACCGCCTCCGCCAGATGATCGCGACGGTGTCCGCGGGTTCTTCCGGCCATCTCCAGGTGTCACTGGTCACCTACGGCGCGCACTCCTACGACCGAAGGGTTCCCGAGGGGAAGGTCGAGGTCGTGGACTGGCTGGTCTCTCCCGGGCACGCCCTGACCTCGCTGACCCGCCTGGAGGAACGCGATCCGGCGCCGGAAGGCCACCCGCACGGCGCGCAGCTGGAGGACATGCTGGCCGTGGTGGCCGGCCGGATCGCCGCGGGAGAGGCCGAGCGGACGGTGCTGCTCACGGTCGGCGATCGGTCGCCGCATCCGGCCAGGGTGAACGGGAGGATCCTGCCCTGCCCGCACCGGCACGACTGGCGCGCGCTGCTGCACCGGCTCGAACAGTATCCGGGCATGGCGTTCGGAGCGATCTGCGACCGGGACGTGGGGAAGGCCGACCCCGTCTGGTCCCGTCTGGGCGCGACGGCGCTGACCTGGCTGGACGCCCTGGACATCCGCGAGTTCGGCGCCGAGCTCGGCCTGGCGGCGCCTCCAGACCAATCGATCCCCTTCCCCCTGATCGAGGTGCCATGACGAACATATGGAGCGGGCAGCGTATGGCTCCCGAGGCCGGATCCGGGCGTTCGCTGCCCAACATCGCGATGTGGGGTGCTCCGGGCAGTGGTAAGACCACGCTTCTCGCCGCGCTCAACATCGCCCTGCTCCGCCAGGAGGGCAACTGGAGCATCGTGGGCGCGGATGCCCAGTCCACCAGCTTTCTGACGGAGAAGACCACGGCGTTGTCGCGGGACAAGGTGTTCCCTCCGGCGACACAGGGTCTGGACAACTACAACTGGTTCCTGGTCGGGCAGCCCGAGCGTCGGCGTGCACGCTGGTTCCGCAGGTCGAGGATGGCCCGCGCCCTCAAGATCGGCATCAATCCGCTCGACCCGCCCGGCGGGGCCTTCGGCGACAAGGAAGGGGGCGGTCGCGCCTCCCAGCAGGACTTGCTCCGCAACCTGGTGCACAGCAGGGGCATCCTCTTCCTCTTCGATCCCATCAGGGAGAACGAGGACGGCGACGCGTTCGAATATCTCTACGGGGTGCTGGCCCAGCTCGCCGAGCAGGTGATCGCCGGGTCCGAGGTGACCGACGGCAGGCTGCCGCACTATCTCGCGGTCTGCATCACCAAGTTCGACGACTTCAAGGTGCTGGAGACGGCGAAGCGGCTGAGGCTGCTGACGACCGACCCCGAGGATCCCTTCG
Organism: Streptosporangium sp. NBC_01810; assembly: GCF_035917355.1. Lineage (NCBI taxonomy): Bacteria > Bacillati > Actinomycetota > Actinomycetes > Streptosporangiales > Streptosporangiaceae > Streptosporangium > Streptosporangium sp. NBC_01810. Next base: position 397,386 of record NZ_CP109070.1, read on the forward strand.
GTTTTCCCCGGGTGGCCGACGAGGACGCGAAAGAGCTGTTCCAGCAGCTGTGCAGGGTATCGGCCAGCGGAAACGCGGATATGGTACTGAATGCTATTGGGCGATTTTTCCGTGAAGACCGAATTAGGTACTTTGTCACCTCGTCGATTGGTTTCTACGTCGGCCCCAGGAACAAGCTTTTCGACATGGATGATTATCAAAACCTTGTCCCGACGGTGTCCAAGCCGACGGACGGTCAACCGGTCTCCGACACCAGGTACAACACCGAGATTCGGATACGCGGCGAAGTGCGTCCGATCAATGTGATGGAGCCGATGCTCTGGCTCGGGCAGCGGATTTCCGTGCCGTAGCCGATCAGGAGGACTGGCCGATGAGCACGGTGCAACTGCCGTTCGAATGGGCGGTGGGGGGGAAGCTCCCCGGCAGCGGTGACGACTACAAGATCCTCGCCTGCAGCCAGGGGTTGCTCAGCCGCGACGACTTCGAGGAGATCAGAACGGTCTACACGATCGGCACCCCGGAGAAATTGCCCCAGGTGACGACCGCGTGGGTGGGCAGCGGTGACGACGCGCATCTGGTCCTGGCCATCCAGACGTGGTCGGACGAGGAAGACAGGCGGCATCGCAGGATCGCCCGCACCCACTACTTCTGCGTGCCGTACGCCCGCATCACCCAGCCTCCCCACCCCGTGTCCTACGAAGATCTCTACCACGTTCTCGGGATGTGCTCGCTGACCACGGACAGGCAGCTCGTCGTCCCCGTTCCCACGCTCGACTCCGGCGCGGTGGCGGCGAGGATCGACGGGACGGCCATGACCACGGCCGCGCTGCTCATGACCGGTCAGCACGTCTGCGTCGTGGACGGCGAGGCCGTTCCGACGATCGAGCGCCTGCGATTCCTCGACACGGTGGCCGCGCTGCTCCCGTACGGTATGCGCGCGAGGCTGACGGCGTCCACCTGGGCCAGCAGCACCGCCGACCACAAGATCAGGCTCGCGTTCACTCAGCACGTCCCGGCCAGGACGTACCCGGTCGCCTGGGGACAACTGGCGGAGATCCCCCGTCACGAGGAAGACGCGTACCGCTACCTCACCCTGCTGGGGCGCCACGCTCCGGACGCCAAGCTGGTCGACTGGCTCGCCGCGCGGACCGAACCGCTCACGTTCGGCAAGAACGGTAGATCCCGCGTGCTGGACCTGCTCCGGGGGTTCAACCCCTCGCCCCTACCGGCACTCATGCCCCCGCCCGCACAGCCGCCCGCACAGCCGCCCGCTCAAGTGCCCGCTCAGGTGCCCGCCGCCCAGGAGACGGTGGAAGGGCTGCTGACCGAGTGCGCCGATGTCCTCGAACGCGGGAGGACGGCTGAGATCAGGGACGTTCTCGCCAGGCTGGACGGCGTCGTCACGAGCCTTGGGCTGACGATCTCGGATGCCGAGCGGGCCCGCTACCAGAAGATCATCAGGGACCGGCAGCTGCTGTTGCCGAAAGGCAGCCTGCCCGAGGAGCTGGAGGCTTTTCTGCACGCGGTGATCCGGATGGCCGGATACGGTTTGGCGGACACGCCCGCGCAGCTGGGCGGGACCACCCAGAGTGTGGTTCAGCCGGCCAGGGCGGCGACGACGGCGATCGTTCGCAGGCCCCCTCCCGATCCGGTCGCCTCCATGAAAACGGCGTACGAACTGGGCCGGGAGGAGCTGGAGGAGACGCTCAGGCCGCTGCAGACCAGGGAACTGGTCGCGGTGGCCGCGCGGCGGCCCTACGACATGCGGGTGGTGAAGATCACCTGTGACGAACTCGTCAAGCGGGGCGGTGGCAATGCCGAGGACCCGGAGATCGCCGAGGCTCTGCGCGAGCACCACTACCTCACCGACGCGCTCAGCGCGCTTCATCCGGCAGGGGACCGAGCCCAGTTCGACCGGCTCTGCGATCTGCTGGGGGCGGCTTACGGGCAGGAACTACACCCCAAGGCGTTCGAGGAGGTCTTCCGCTCACCGGGCGGACGGTCGGCGATGCTGGTCGCCGCCGCGGTGTTCCGGTTCGGTACGGGCGCGGGGGAGGCTCTGAAGAAGTCCGTCATCAACCTCGTGCGCGACTCGGGGCTCGAGCGCGAGATCGTCGAGCAGGTGGAGAAGCGGCTGCTCGAATCCCAGTCCGGCATGAGCCATCTGACCGCCGCCGATCCCCCACGGAAGAGGTGGTTCGGCCACCGGCGCCGGGGCAACAGGGGCAAACCTCTCGTCCCGACCCTGACCCTGTACTTCGCGATCATCGTGCTCGCGATCATCGCGCTGGTGGAGTTCTTCATGCTCATCCCGCGCATCCCGGGTTCCTGAGCGGGCGGCCGGTCATGCTGATAACAGCCGAGTGGGCACTGTGGGGCGTGCCTCCGGGAAGCAAGGACACGCACGACGTCCTGTCCTGCAGCCAGGGACGGATCGGCCGCTCAGGCTTCTCCCAGCTCGTCGACCGATACGCGAAGGCGACCCCCAGGGAGCTCCCCCAGGTGACGATCGCCAGGGCGGGCGCCGGCGAGGCCGCGCACATCTTCCTGGCCGTCCAGGAGTGGTCCGGCGCGTACGACGGGCTGGGCCGGGGAATAGCGGTCACCCGCTGCTTCTGCGTGCCCTACGCGCAGGCCGCCCTCGGCCCCGTCTCCTACGAGCGGCTTTATCGGGCGCTGGAGGGTCAGGCACTGCCGCCCGACGGTGCCCCGCTCGTCGTCGACCCACCGGCACTGGACGTCGAGGCCACCGCCGCGGCCGTGGGTCAGACCGCCATGGGCGCGGCGGCCCTCCTGCTCACCGGGCAGCGGGTCTGCGTCGTCGAAGGCGGCGGAGCGTCGCTGCTCGACCGGCTCCGGTTCCTGGACACGGTGGCCGCGCTGCTCCCGTACGGCTTCAGGACCAAGCTGATCGCCTCGACCTGGGCACCTCTCGCGGCCGAGCACCGGAGCAGGCTGTTCTTCGCCGAGTACCCGTCGGAGAAGGCGTTCAACATCGTCTGGAGGCAGGAGGTGAGCATTCCCGAGAGCCACGACGTCGCCCACCGGTATCACGACATGCTGACGAGCAGGAAAGAGAGAGGGCTCGCCGGGCTGATCGCGCGGTTCTCCCATGAGACCGAGCAGAGAGCGTTCTCCACGGAGACCCTGGCGGCCGTCCTGCCGATCGCGGAGTCCGGCGCGGAGCCCTCCCCCACGTCGATCGACGACCTGTTGATCGCCTGCGCCGACAGCATCGAGTACGGGCAGGCAGGCCTGATCCCCGGTCACCTGGCCCGGCTCGACGCGCTGCGGGATTCGGCCGCCGTGAACGGCAGCGTGCGCCGCCGGCGCAATATCGTCAGCGACCGCGGCCTCCTTGTCCCGAGTCCCGCCCTGGTCCCGGCGGTTCAGGAGCATCTCTACGATCTGGTACTGAGCGTGGCCTACGGGCCCGAGCTCACCGTCGACGGGCTCGACCGGATCCTTGCGGACGTGGATCCGATCCCCGCACGGCTGCTGACCGCGCTGTCCCGGATGCCGGCGGCTGATCCGACCGTCACGTTGAGGCTCGCCGGCCGCCTCGACCCGCGCCGGTCCGCGCCGGTCCTCGCGTCGCTGTCCGTCGGGGAACTGGTCGACGCGGGGGAGCGGGAGCCGATCGACGCGCCCGTGGTGCGGCTCGTGTGCTCGGAGCTCGCGGCCCGCTGGTCCGAGCCTCGCCAGCGGGCCGCCATCGGCGCGGCGCTGCGAGGCCGCGCACGGCTCACGGCCGCGATCGGGCGGCTCGACGGGACCGACGTGGACAGCCAGTTCGAGAGGTGCCTCGTCCTGCTGGTGGCCGACTACGGCGCATCCCTCGACTCCGACGAGTTGCGGGAGGCTTTCACCTCTCACGCCGAGGTGTTGTCGGTGCCGCTGCTCGCCGCGCTCGCACTGCTGTGCGACGCCCCCGCCCACCGGCTGCTCACCCAACTCGTCTTCCGCGCGCTTCTCAGCCAGGGGGGTATCACTGCAAAGACCTTCGAGAAGTTCCAGGCCGAGCACGACACCCCGGAGCCTGCCGACCCGTCGTGGACGCGCGTTCCCAAGCCGGAGGAGCCCGACGCCGACCCCTCACTCCTGCGCCGCCTCGGGTTCACGTACCGCAAGCGCGCTTAGATCCTGGAAAGGAGACCGGTCCTTCTCACGGCTGTGCCAGCCAGAGGAACGGCTTCACCACATTGATCGGATGTACTTCGCCGCGTATCCGGGCCTCGGTGTTGTACCCGGTGCCGGAGACCGGCTGGCCGCCCGCGGGTCCGGACTCCGCCGGAACGAGATTCTGATAGTCGTCCATGTCGAAGTACTCGTTCCTGGGGCTGACGTAGAAGCCGATCGACGAGGTCACGAAGTATCTGATCCGGTCCTCATGGAAGAAACGAGCGATGGCATTCGGCACCATGTCCGTGGCCCCGGATATCCTGCACAGCTGCTGGAACAGCTCTTTCGCGTCATCGTCGGTCACCAGGGGAAACCCGAGGGGATCCTCGGGGTCGGTGGCCAGCAGCCTCAGCCGCTTCGCCGTCTCCAGCACCTTGAAGTCGTCGAACTTGGTCAGGCAGACCGCGAGACGGTGCGGTAGGCGGCCGGCCGCGTCGAGGTGCGGGCCGAGCTGTGGCAGCGTGCCCAGGAAAAAGCCGGAGGCGTCGTCCCACCCCGACTCACCGAGGGGGTCGAAGAGATAGACCAGGTCATCGCAGCCGGCCAGCCACCGCGCCATGTCCTCGCGCTGCCCGCCGGAGGTGGTCATGACGCTGAGATGGAGAGTGAAGTCGGTCTCGCGGCGCCTTCCCAAGAAGCCCCGGGACAGCCGCTTTCCCCGGAATGTCAGCTCCGTGCCATCCAGCGTGATGTTCGCCGGGGGGAACCTGCGTCCCCGTACCAGCGTGTCGGTGAGTGCGACGAGCCGATCGGTCGCCGCGCTGTCGGCGCCCAGCAGCGACAGGCCGGCGTCGTGGCGCATGACCGCCATGTTGAGCGCGCCGAGAAAGGTCGTCTTACCGCTGCCCGCGGGGCCCAGCAGCCCAACGCGGCGCACGCGCCGGCCGGGTTCGGGCACCGCACCGTGCTCGGCCGTGATCCTGCGGGTGGGCGCCGCTCTCCTGGCGGGTGCGACGTGCTGTATGGCCATCGCGTCCACGAGGGCGGCAGGATCGGCCCGCCGCAGTTCCACGGAGTGATCGACACCGAGCCTTCGCAGGTGCGGGGACGTACGGCCGGGTGCGTCGTCGGTGACGGTCATGAGGCGCACCCCGCGATCGGCGAGCCGATCGGTCAGCTCCCGGTGGTCGTAGCGGTTCGGGCACGGGAGCGCCGCGTCGCGGCTGGCCCTGACCGGATGGGGCGGCTGCCTCGCCAGTACCAGCAGGACGACGGGGTGGCCCGGGTCGCCGGGGGAAAGGCGGCGCTCGATGTGATGCAGGGCGTCTTCCAGGGGTGCCGCCCCCGGGAAGCTCACCGACGTCGATTCCAGACTCGCCAGTGAGGCCAGAGCGTCCTCCGCGGGCTCCAGCCAGGAGCCGCTGACCACGGGCCGGCGCCCGTCGCCACGGCGGTTGTAGTCGTGGTAGGTGTAGCCGATGACCGCCACGTTCACCTCGCCGGGGTATCTGGCCATCAGCTGTTCGATCGTGGCCGCCGTCAGCCGCCGACGTCGCAGGACGGCTTCGTCCCTCCCGGACATCTCGATGGCGAAGATCACATCTGCCCGCTCCCGCCGGGCGGGAGCGGGTTGCCCGGCCTGGTCGCCCAGCAGGCTGTCCAGCAGTCCGGCGTCAGGACGCGGCGGGACACCGTCGTCGTGGTCCGGCACGACGCCGGTGCGTACCTCCGGCACGACGCCGGTGCGTACCTCCGGCACGACGCCGGTGCGTACCTGCGGGGTCAGGCGGCTCTTCCAGCCCTGGCCGCCGATTCTCCTGCCACGCGCCTCGGGGAGCTGGCCGGGAAGCAGCGCGTTCACCTCTCGCATCGTGATCGCCACACCGCTGCCCGGCCCGCCGACCTTCGTGACCATTCCGATGACGGCTCCGTAGCCCGGCGACCACACCGCGGCGCCGCTGAGGCCGGGATCCAGCCGATGGCCGGGGTCGGTGGTCAGCGTGACGCTCCCATGGGCGGGCGCGAGGTCCATGACCCCCTTGACGATCACGCTCCGGCCCTCGTCGTCGGGCAGCCCCACCGCCGACCACCGCCGCCCCACCAGGTCGTCCACTTCGTCCAGCCGTACGGGCGCCGCGACCACCTGGGGCGAGGGGGTCTCCGCGAGCAGCAGGACCGCCAGGTCACCCGAGGCGCCCGAGGCTCCCGCCCCCGAGATCACCGAGGCGCCGTACCGGCGCGTCGGCCCGTTCGCCCTGGGGAAGGTCACCCACAACCGGTCCGCGGTCCGGCGACCGGGCGGGATGCCGTGGGCGCAGGTCAGCACCCGGTTCTCGCCGACGAACACTCCGGCGCCCACCGGCGCCGGATCGTCTCCCCGATGGATCGCGGCGACCCAGGTCCCCTCCTTTCCCGACCGGTTCCCCGGCCAGGGCTTCCCGGGTACGGCCTGGAAATCGACGTGACGATCCTCCGCTCCGGACGCGAGCGCGGTGATGCGCACGGGCAGGGTGTCGGTCCTGACGGTGGCACCCCTCTGGGTGCTGAGGCTGAGCCGGAGCTCGTGATCCCCCGCGTCTCCCCGCGCGGTCACGACGAACCGGGCAGGCCCGTACGTGCCACCGAACCGGTGGAGGATCACCGAGATGTCGTCCACCGACTCGACGGCGATTCGCTCCCCGCCGTCGAGCATGCAGCTGAAGGCGAACTCCTCTTCCCGGTACGGCCACTCGTCGCCGGGCCGCGCGAGCCTGAGATCCACCGTGACCAGGTACTCCTGGCCCACTGTCATGGCCCGGGGCCAGCTGACCAGGGGCTCCAGCTGGATGGTGGGCGGACTCACCGGGTCTCCTCGCGCGGCGCCGGCCCCAGGGTGGTCTCCGGGCTTCCGAAGTACGCGTACATGAAGGCGTAGAAGAACGGGAGCAGCTGTGCGGCGGCCTCCTCGTCGTCCTCACCGGGGACGCCCACGATCGGGGCCGCGACTTTTCTCCGATAGTCGCGCAGGGCCACGACCACGGGCGTGCCGGGGTTCCCGGTGAACGCGTCGAGCAGGCTCTTCGCCAGGTCGTACCCGTGCTCCCGGCCGACCTCTCCCATGGTCCCGATGAACCCGGAGGCCCCCGCGTCGAGGAAGACCCTGGCGAAGCTGCGCAGCGTGGTGTTGTCGAGGTCGGGGTCGACCTTTTCCCTGGCGGAGTGGCAGGCGTTGAGGAAGACGAGTCCGCCGGTCTGTTCCAGGCGGAGCAGGTCGTGCGCGTGGATCTCGCGGAGGCTGATCCCGCGCTTCGAGCCGCGAGAGCCCTCGATGAGTTTGATCTCTGTCCCGGAGTGGGGTGTGCCGGTCTTCCCGTACCTTCCGTGGCAGGCCACGTAGACCAGCGAGACGGGGCCGCCCTCCGCGTCCAGCAGATTCAGCAGGCCCTTGAGGGTGACGTCCCTGGTGGGCATCGGGAATCGATCCAGCAGGGCACGGTCGCCCGCCATGTCGGGAGCGACATAAGCGAGGATCTCGCCGGTGCATCTGGTCACCGCCGAGGGAGGTGTCCCCACCGAGCGGGCGATCGGAAACAGCGCGCCCAGCCACTCACCGGCCAGGCCCCTGTCGCGGTGCCGCAGTAATTCCCAGGGGAGGTCGTAGCCCGTGACATCCTCGATGATCATACGGACGTCGTCGCCGTGCGCCCGGCGGATCTCGGAGAGAAAGCCCTTGAGACCCTCGCTGGCGTCCTTGGACCAGCTGATGAGGCGCAGGAACGTCTTGGTCGGAGATTCCCCGCCGGCGCCGCCGTGGATGAGGTCTCCCAGGGTCAGCCTGGAAGGTTTCACCTGTTGCGGCTGCTTCTGGTAGGTGAGCGCGATGCCGCAGCAGCAGACCCCGGCGAGTCCGTAGCTCTCCCTGCCGGTGCCGCTCTCCCGCCACACGTTCAGGCGGGCGGTCCTGGGGGGCAGACCGGCGGTGGGATCGATGGGGGCCGGGGGGAGGGGGGCCATCTTGGTGACTCCCGCCCCGGCGCCGCCGACCGGCGGAACCCGTGCCTCCGCCGCCCCGGGGTCCCCCTTCGAGGGAGCCTGTGCCCGCGGGGGGCCGGCGGCGCGCGGGTTGAAGGGACGTCCGCCGCTGAGTAGTGCCCTGCGCAGCCCGTTCGGCATGCCGTTCACCGTGGCTCACCACCCTGCTGGAGCCGGGCGCCGCAGGCCTCGGCCAGCGCGCGGGTCAGAGCCGCGCCCGGTCTGGGGCCGGGATCGAGGACGACGGCGTGGATCCGTTTCATCCTGCTCAGTTCTCGTGCCATCGCCAGCGCGTCCTCCACTCCCTCGCTGCCGACGCGGTCGGGCAGCTCGCCCGTCGCGCTCGCGCGCAACGGGATGTTGCCGCGCCCGTCGGTGACGATGACGAGCAGCACGTCGTCGGCGGGCACCCTCCCCAGGTGGAGCCGGTGGCGCAGTGTCTCGACGGCCAGGTCGAGTCCGTGCGCGAGTGGGGTGCAGCGGCCCACGGGCCGTTCCAGGGCTCGTACGACCCGAGGGTCGAGCAGGCTGGACGCGCTGAACCGCTGGGCGCGGAGCTCGTTGGCGACGCCCGCCGCGCCGACCTCGATCACGGAGACGCCGGCCCTGCCGGTATAGGCCCACTGCAGGTAGGGGGCCAGGGCGTCGAGCCAGTTCCAGCCCGCCCTGCAGGTGTGATCGAGGACGAGGACCAGGAGCCTGGCCGGGTCGGCGCTACGGCGATGGACCCTCAGGTCCGGCGGGATCAGGTGCAGGGGGTGCGGCGGGCGCGAGTAGTGATCCTCACACCGCCCGGCCTGCAGGGGAGCGGCGCCGAGGATGGTGGCGACGATCGCCAGGTCGCCGAAGGCGCCCGGCCGTGACCCGATGGACCTGCCGTGGCTCGGCCGCGACGAGGAGTGCCGCGTGGTCTGCGAGCGAAGCGACCCCGGGTCTCGTTCCGGCTCGGTGTCGTCCTCGGGGTAGGGGCCGCCGGGGTCGGCGGGGGAGACGGGGCCCGGAGCGAGCGGCTGGGCGGGAGCCGGGGCCGCGACGTTGAACCCGTCCGCTCGCGCCGAGGGGGACGGCTCCTTCCCGCCGCGCCTTCCGGCTCCGCCGCCCTCTTCGGGATCGTGCCGCCCGCGGGCGACGCCGCCCCCGGAGTCGTCGCGGTGACCCCGATCGAGTGGTGGGGGGAGGCGCAGCAGTGACGCCGCCTGCTCGACGTCGGCGTTCGTGGTCCAGGTACGGCTGTCGAGGGTTGCCAGCGCCCGGCCGATCCTGGCGAGGGCGAGGTCCCGGCGCGCACCGGCCGTGCCCCTCGCGGTACGGCCGAGAACCCCTCTGGACACCTCGTCGGGTACAGTCGCCAGCCGGCCTCCGGCCAGCGCGTGGCGCCACTTCTCCGCTGGGGGTTCCAGATCCGCGGGGAGCCCGGAGGCGTCGACGCGCAGGGGGAAGCGGTCGAGCAGATGCGGCGGGATCCGGCCGACGTCGGCGCGGGCGCAGCCGGCCACCCACCGGGTCCGTGGCGCCCAGGTCACGCTGAGCCCTTCGCGCTCCAGGTGGGCCACGTCGGCGTCCAGCAGGGTGATCGCGGCCCGCTGCCCGGTGAGCGAGAGCTTCGCGAGATCGGAGACGAGGACGGTGAGGGGAGGGGCGCCGGGGCTGTCGACCAGGGGTCCCGGAGAGACGCCGAACGTGGGCCTGGAGGACAGGCCGATCCACGCGTTGTCCGCGACGGCCGACGTTCCCAGCACGTACGGGTGGGGATTCCCGAGGAGCGAGCCGAGCCAGTGCCCGATGTCGAGCAGCAGGGCGGGCTCCAGGTCGAACAGGAGCACCCCGCGGAGCCGTGGGTCGAGCGCGGCGCACGCCAGGGCGTACCTCACTCGCGACGCGGTCGGCATGGCCATCGTTACCCCAGGATGATCGTGTCCAGCTGGTCTCGCTCCTTGGCGGTCCACTTGATCGACTCGCCGTACACCGCCTCGGGAAGGCGATGCGCCAGGGCGAACTCGGCGACCGCGCGGACGTCGCCGGAGGTGACGATCCGGTGTCCTTCCAGCGCCGCCCGCGCTCTGGCGGCCAGTGCCATCACCTTCTCGCCGCGGTGCCCGGCCACCTCGAACTTCGCCGAGATCCGGGAGCAGAGGCCGAGGATCTCGTCCGGCATCTCCACCTTGCCCACCCTCGTCTTGGCCAGGTCAAGCCGCCTCCGTATCTCCCGGTCCTGCTCGGCCCCCTTCTCCAGCCACGGGGAGCCCGGCTTGGCGATCTCCTCCTCGAACCGCAGGACCGTGCGGAGGATCTCGTGCCGCTGTTCGACCGCCGTCTCGGCGCTGACCGGCACCAGCAGGCCGAACCGGTCAAGAAGCTGCGGGCGCAGCCACCCCTCCTCCGGGTTCATGGTGCCGACCAGCGTGAACTTGACGGCGATCGTCGGCCGGTCGAGCCCTTCCCGGTGGACCACGAGCACATTGGTCGAGGTGACGTCCAGGATGATGTTGACCAGATGGTCGTCGAGGAGGTTCACCTCGTCGATGTAGAGGAGACCCTGCTTGTCGGCGGCTTCCAGCAGACCCGGCTGCCGCTCGGTCCTGCCCGTCATCAGCGCGTCGATGCTCCAGCCGCCCAGCACGCGGTCTTCCGTGGCGTTGATGGGCAGCGTGACCGGAAGCCCGCCGTAGGCCATGAGGCTGAAGGACCGCACCGTGGTCGACTTGGCCGTGCCGCGCTCGCCGCTGACCAGCACGCCGCCGATGCCCGGCGCGACGAAGGCCAGCTCCAGGCATCGGCGCAGGTCCGCCTGTCCGACGACGTGGCTGTAGGGCAGAATCCGCACCTCGGTCATGGAGCCGGCTTCCTCCAGCGCAGCGTGACCAGAAGCTGCGCCCCGGAGGCCAACTCCACGATCTTCGCGCCGACCTTGCCGTCGACCTTCACGGCGAGCTGCATCTCGAACTCGTCGGGACGAGCCTCCTTCGCCATGGCACCGATCTGGTCGCCCACCTCGTAAGCGCAGTCCGTCACCATCTGGATCGCCTCGCTGAACAGGTGGCGACCGATCACCAGAGGTTTTTCCAACGCTCCCCGGGTGTCGCCGTCGTAGATCGACGCATGATCATTCGCTTCGAATTCGTCGATCTCGATGTTGATGGTCCCGCGACCGGACGCGCTCTCAACCGCCACTACAACCATGAAACCTCACTGGAGATTAACGTCGTTCTCAACGCCACTCGGCAGGCTCCCTGATTGTGCCGTAAATACCGGGGGTACGTCAGCGTATCCGGTGATGTACTTTCCCGCCGCGGAGCCGGATCGCGGTGATTCTCGCCCCGGCCCGGTGCTCGGATAAAGGGTCCGGTATTCGACCGCGGAGCGCACCGGCAGGTCATGCCGGGGAAAGCGGTTGTGGCAGCCCTCCGGTTCCGCGGAGGCGTTGACGACCGGATCCGCCGGCGCGGACCTCCGGGCAGATCGGCCGCCTGTCGAGGGCCTTCCGCTCCCACGTGGTCACCACCGGCGCGGGCGGGGGGTGCGGATGGTCGGGAAGATCTATAAGGGTATTTAGGGTGTAATAATACGAAATATCGGCCCAGTCCGGATCTGGTGGCGATGATCGGCCGCCGGCCTTTCGTGGCCAGTCTGGATATCCGACGATGTGCGGTCAGAAAGCCCGGCCCGATCGCACCGGATCCGGCTTTCATTTATTCACCCCGGGTATTGCCTTCCCCACGGTCCTGGCGAAGAGGGTCGCCCCGCGCCGCTTCCCGTCATTCTTTCATCGGTCAATCGGCGCCTTCCATGCGCCCGGCGGTGAAGACTTACCGGCGTGGTTCGAACTCTTTACCACCCGGCCGTCCCCGTCCGAGGCCGGCGGCGGGGGATCAGCGGGACCGGGACGATCGCGGACGCGGCCTGCGCCGGCTCCTCGACGGTATCGCCGGGCGGTCGCTCAGCGGGATGGACCGGTCGCGAGCGGCGATACCGGAAGAGTCCCCGTTTACCGCTCACCGGCTGGGTTTTCCTACGATGCGGGGATGGAAGTGCTGAGCGAGCAGGAGTGGCGGCGCCGGGCCTCGGCGCACCGGGATCGGGTCGGAACCTGGCTCGAACCGCATCTGCGCCGCGGCCAGGAGCGGGTCGCCCATCCGGTCGAGGACTTCCTGTTCACCTACTACAGCTTCCGGCCGGGACGCCTGCTGCGGTGGCACCCGGGGGCCGATGTGGTCCTGGCTGGGGCGAGTTCCTTCGGGGCGAACTACCGTGACTGCGAGCAGGGTGCGGTGCTGGACCTTGGGCTGGTGCTGCCGCAGCGCACGGCCGCGATCGGCTGGACCAGGGAGCTGCTGGCCGCCACCGCGAGCCGTCCGCCCTACCTGGGCTGCTTCGGGATGCACGAGTGGGCGATGGTCTACCGGACGCCGGAGGCGGAGATCCGGCACTCCTCCTTCCCGCTCCGGCTCTCTCCCGAGGGGATCGAGGAGGTCGTCGACCAGCGCGGAGTGCGGTGCGGCCACTTCGACGCGTTCCGGTTCTTCACCGCCCCCGCCCGCCCGCTCAACGTGATCCAGCCGACCCGCGAACGCCAGCGGGAGCTGGAGCAGCCGGGTTGTCTGCACGCCAACATGGACCTCTACAAGTGGGCCTACAAGCTGTCGCCGCTGATCGGCAGCGAACTGGTCGCCGACTGCTTCGCGCTCGCCCGCGACATCCGGATCGTGGACATGCGGGCCAGCCCGTACGACCTGAGCGCCCTGGGCTACCGGCCGATCCAGGTGGAGACCGCCGAAGGTCGCGCAGAGTACGCGACCGCCCAGCGCGCCTTCACCGAACGCTCCGCTCCACTCCGCCAACGCCTGCTGGAGGAGTGCGACCGCCTGCTGGCCCTGGCCTGACCGACGTCGGCCCCGGCAGCGTGGCCCGGTCGGCGGGCTACGGCTTGCGCGCCACAGCCCCGTGCGCGTCGATCCAGGGCGAGTCGTCGGTGTCGGGCCGCCAGCGTGTGATGGGCGCCAACCCCGGCTCGACCAGCTCCATATCCGCGAAGCACTCGGCCAGCTGGTCGAGCCGACGCAGGTAGTACGGCACGGCTCCGCTCTCCGCGAGCTTCTCACTGCCCTCGTTGACCGCCTCGCCCGTGTCGGTCCCGTCCCAGAGCACCAGGTAGCTGCCGGAGGGCACGGCATCCATGACGCGCGAGACGATGGAGCGCATCACCGCGAAGTCCTCCACATAACCGAGGACGCCCATGAACATCACGGCGATCGGCCGGGTGAAGTCCAGGACGTTGCGGGCGTCCTCCAGGATCAACTCGGGCTCGTGATAGTCACCGTCGACATAGGCGGTCACACCCTGCGGAGTGGTGTTGCGCAGCAGCGCCCTGGCGTGCACCAGCACCATGGGGTCGTTGTCGACGTAGACGATCCGCGCATGCGGCGTGACCTGCTGAGCCACCTCGTGGGTGTTCTGCATCGTCGGCAGGCCGGTGCCGATGTCGAGGAACTGGTCGATTCCGGCCTCCGCGGCCAGGTGACGCACCGCCCGGGTGAGGAACTTCCGCGACTGCGCCGCCATCGTCACGATCTGGGGGTAGACCGCGGCGACTGCGTCGCCGGCCGCCCTGTCCGCCTCGAAGTTGTCCTTGCCGCCCATCCAGTAATTCCAGATCCGCGCCGCGTGCGGAATATGTGGCTGGATCTTCGCGGCCAGGTCGCCGCGCCAGGGGATCAGAGGATCATCCATGTGCTCGAACTCCGGAGGGGGGTGAGGTGACGAGAGCAGTGCAAGAGTGATCATAAGCCTCGGCGGCTGTGCACCGCCATAACAAGGTATGAAGGCCACGAGAGATCTCTTTGCGATGAGCAACGGAGGCAATCCACAAGGTCCACGGCCTCGTCAACGCACTCGGATTTCCTGGCCGGTGTGCCGGGCAACAGCATGCTGGACGAACTGCGCCTCCGTTATCCCGACGGCACACTCAAAACGATCAACCTCAGCGTGTTCGGCCCCGTTCTACTACCGGTCCAGACCGTGTACCGCTACGTCGGCAGCTCGAACGACAACCTCACGGGCGCGGCCGAGATCGCCCATGAACAGCCAATTGGCTGTTCAGAGGCCTTACTACTGAGGTTCATGTGGTCTCTTCCCGCTGCGGCACCTTCCCTGCGGCTATCCTCACTGGTATGAGCGCTCAGCCTGTTCACCCGCACGTTCCTGGGGAGCCTCGGGTGCCGCGTACCGTCGACGGGATCTCCACCGCCCTTCAAGGCGGTCGGCGGATGGAGTTCTATCGCGAGCTCGGTATGGCACCCCTGGACCAGGCAGAGGCGATCCTGCGCCGTTGGTGGTGCGAGGCGATGCTCGACACTGATCCCAAGGCCGACCAGATTCGCAAGGCCGCGCTGGAGGGCACCTTGCCCGTCGCCACTCTCGCGGATGTCCTTGCTCGCAGAGAGCGGCAGGGTTTGCCCCTTGAGTGAGTCCGACGAGGAGGGATGGCCTTGCTATTTCTCCGAGGGAGTCGCGGAACTCCTGTCGGATCCCCAGATCAGCCCGACGTTGTTCTCAATGATCGCCGCGCTGTCCGTTGAGATCAACGAGACAAGAGGCGATCTCTCCGGACATACGGCTTCTGTCCAGTGGCCGCAACAGCGCAGAGTTCCGCTCGGCAAGGGTGGGATCTTGGGTATAGCTGAATATGTCGTCGTCGCAGACGCAGCCGAACCGCACTGTGTCATCATCCGGATCCAACGATCATGGCGATGACCAGGTGCTCATCGCCGATGGTCGTCACGTAGTCGGGCAGGGGGAGGGGGTCGGAGGCGCACACGACGTCCACCTCGGGCCAGAGCCTGCGGCAGGTCGCGAAGGCACGGCGTTCCGCGTACGGCTTCGAGACCAGCAGGACGGAGTCCACCCCGAGGGGTTCCAGCAGCCGGCGGGAGAGCGTGATGTTGTCGCCGGTGTTGCGGGCACGGGGCTCCACGATGATGGCCTCTGCGGGTACGCCGAGCTCGATCGCGTGTTCCCGGTAGTGCACGGCCTCTCCCCGGGGGAACCGGGCGGCGGTTTCCGTCTCGCTCTCGGGCGGCGCCGCGGTAACGGTCGCGGTCACGGTGAGGGTCGGCCTCGGGCTCGCGGTCGGGCTGGGACTCGCCTGGCGCGGGGCTTGCCGCTTCGCGGCGCCGTCCGGCCGGCGGACCTGGGGCGGATCGCCTGATGTCCCGGCTGACCAGGGAGAGCTTCACGCCCTGCATGTCCTTCGCGGTGAAGTAAGGCCTAAATGTCGCTCTGACCATATGTGGTCAGAGCGGAACGGTGGCAAGGATTGCCGTTGACTCGGATCCGGCCGCCGCGCAGATTACGGGCATTCCTGTTCTTCGGGGGATGTGCGGAGGTTGCCATGAAACGTGCGAGATTGGTCATTCTCGCAATCACGGTCCTGTTGCTGAGCCTGATCGTGACCACGCCCGCGGCGGCGGTACCGGATCCGCCGGCCGGTGATGACGGAGTACACGTCTACGTCGGCGAACTCACCGTGCGGCAGCTGGACGTGCTGCTGAAGTCGGGCGTCGACCGTGAGGAACTGCGGATCACCAAGTCCGTGAACGGCCAGAGGCTTCTCGTCGAGGCGGTCCTCGGGGCGGCCCAGGTGGAGCAGCTCCGCCGGGAGGGCCTCGGCCTGAAGGCCCAGCAGGCCGCGGCGTCGAGCAGACAGGCGGCCAAGGGGGACGGCGTCTTCAAGCCGTACAGCGGCGCGGGAGGCATCCGCGAGCAGATCGTCAACGCGGCGAACGCCAAGCCCGGCATCGCCAAGGTCGTCGACCTCGGCACCACGATCAACGGGCAGCCGCTCACCGCGATCAAGGTGACCAAGAACGCGCGGCAGCTCAGGGACGGGGCACGCAAGGCGGTGCTCTACATGTCCGCCCAGCACGCCCGCGAGTGGATCACCCCGGAGATGAACCGGAGGCTCCTGCTCCACTACCTGAACGGCTACGGCGTCGACCCCGAGATCACCCAGCTGGTCGACACCGTCGAGCTCTGGTTCATCCCGGTGTCCAACCCCGACGGCTACGACCACACCTTCACCGCGGGCAACCGCCTCTGGCGCAAGAACCTCCGCGACAACAACGGCGACGGGCAGATCACCAGCGCCGACGGCGTCGACCTGAACCGTAACTTCGCCTACAAGTGGGGCTACGACAACGAGGGCTCCTCGGACAACGCGGCCAGCGCGGTCTACCGAGGCCCGAACGCCCAGTCGGAGCCCGAGACCAAGGCCGTCGACGCCCTCGCCAAGCGTGTCGATTTCAGCTACGTGCTCAACTACCACTCGGCGGCCCAGCTGCTGCTGTACGGCGTCGGCTGGCAGCAGGCCACGCCCTCTCCCGACGATCTGATCTTCGAGGCCCTGCTCGGCGACGACGCGACGCCCGCCGTCCCCGGCTACGACCCCGACATCGGCGCCGAGCTTTACACGACCAACGGCGAGACCGACGGCCACATGACCAACAAGCGCGGCGCCCTGGCGATCACACCGGAGATGACCACCTGCGAGGTGGCGGCAGAGAGCGTCCCCGACGACGAGTGGACGCTCGCCGACTGCGCGGGCGGCCTGGGCTTCACCTTCCCCGACAGTGAGGCGCTGATCCAGGCGGAGTTCGCCAAGAACGTCCCGCTCGCCCTCGCCCTCGCCAAGTCCGTGAAGACCCCCGACAACCCGGTCTCCCCGGTGGGGCGTACGGTCCCCGATTTCAGGCCGGACAGCTTCACCGTCTCGTACGGCGACCCGCAGCCGGTGGCCGTGACCGCGCGGCGCTCCCTGTCGGCCAAGCAGCTGCGCTTCCGGATCAACGGGGGCCCGGTGCGCCTGCGCGGGCTCACCGAGTGGAAAGGCGGCGAGCGGTACGGCGACGAGAACGACGAGTACTTCGCCGAGTACCGCGCGAAGGTGGAGGGCGCCAGGCCGGGAGACAGCGTCGAGGTCTGGTTCACCGGCCACAAGACCGGCACCGGCACCGTGGAGAGCCGGCACTTCACCTACAAGCTGGAGAAGAAGTCCAACGCCAAGGTGCTGATCGTGGCGAACGAGGACTACACCGGGTTCAACCCGGACTATCCGGCGTCGGTGACCGCGCCGAAGTACGCCGCGCAGTACAGGCAGGCGCTGCAGAGCGCCGGGTACTCCTCCGAGACGTGGGACGTCGACGCGCAGGGCGTGCCGCACCACCTCGGGGTGCTCAGCCACTTCAAGGCGGTGGCCTGGTACCTCGGTGACGACCGGCTCGCGATGGACGCCCAGGACGTGGCCACCCAGACCCCGTTCGGCCCGCTGCCCGACATGGACGTCAAGCGGGAGCAGCAGGACCTGACCATCTCGGTCCGCGACTACCTCAACGAGGGGGGCAAGCTGCTCTACACCGGGGAGACGGCCGGATACCTCGGCTTCTTCGGCACCAGCCTCGGCGGCATCTACTACGGCCTGGACGGCGCGCCGGACGCCGACTGCGTCATCACCAGCACGGACGGCTTCTTCGAGGAGTGCCTCATCCTCGCCGACGACTTCGCCCAGTACTACCTCGGCGTCTACGGCCGCAACCCGCGCGTCGGGCCGTCCGGGTTCACCGGCACCGGCACCGGGCTGAACGGCACGAGCGGCACCTTCGGCGGCCCGGCGGTCACCGACAACCCGCTGGACGAGGCGGGCAACCTCCAGGTGACCAGCGACAAGCTGCCGCCCGCGAGGTTCCCGCAGTTCAAGAGCTCGGCCTCGGCCGAGTACATCGGGGCGACCGGGCCGTTCGACCCGGTCGAGGGCGGCTGGTACGCGGCCGGACCGCACACCGACGACGCGTACATGAGGCTGACGCGCACGATCGACCTGGCGGCCGTCCCCGCCGCGCAGCAGCCCAGGCTCCAGTTCCAGCTCTCGTTCAACACCGAGGAGGGGTACGACAACGTCGTCGTCGAGGCGCACACGGTCGGCCAGGACAACTGGACCACCCTGCCCGACCTCAACGGCGGCACCTCCACGGGCGTCCCGGCCGAGTGCGAGGCCGGCTTCCTGCTGGACGAACACCCGTGGCTGCTGCGCTACCTGACGCCGGGCAGCCCCTGCGCGGCGACCGGGACCAGCGGCTCCTGGAACGCCTTCACCGGCGACTCCGGCGGCTGGCAGCAGGTGGCCTTCGACCTGTCCGCGTACGCGGGGCAGCAGGTCGAGGTGTCGATCAGCTACGTGACCGACCCCGGCACCGGCGGTGTCGGCGCGTTCGTGGACGACACCAGGGTCACCACGGCCGGTGGCCAGCTGAGCGCCGAGGGCTTCGAGTCCGGTCTCGGTGCCTGGTCGATCCCCGGGCCGCCGCAGGGCAGCCCGTCGGGCGCGGGTGACTTCGCCAGGGTGCAGGCCGACAGGACGGCGGCCGTCTCGACGAAGGACAGCGTGTTCCTCGGCTTCGGCCTGGAGCAGGTGGCCAGTCCCGCCGAGCGCGCCGCGACCATCAAGAAGATCATGAAGCACCTGATCGGGTAGCCGGGTCCCACCGATAACGGGCAACCGGTAACCGACCCGATAACCGGTGACCGGACCCGACCGTGAGGCCGGGCGTCACGCACGTGGCGCCCGGCCTCCGCGCGCCCCGCTGACGTCGTCCACACAACCGCGTTCAGTTCCGCGGGTCGTCCCAGTAGTTCTTGAGCATCTCGCCAGGCCAACTGGGCTCGCGTACTTCGCCGCGCGGACCCATCTCTCTGAAGTACGGCGCCAGATCGTAGACGGGGCTGCCGTCGATCGCGTCGAGGTCGGTCACGTGCAGGTCCAGGCCGTCGGCCAGGGGCACGGTCGAGGTCCCCGGCGTGAACGTCGCGCAGAAGGCCGGGCTGAACCGCTCGATCGCCGGGGAGGCCTGGGCTCGCACCGTGACCCTGCTGGAGTACAAAACCCGTGATCGCGGCGGGATGGTGGTGAAGGTGGCAGCCCCGGGCACGTCGCAGACCTGCCACCGGTGAGGGCACGGTCTGACACCAGGACTCATGGTCCAGGACGAGGGAGTGCTCACTCACCAGCAGCTACCAGGCACCGAGTCTGCCCGAACAGCAGAACCGGTAGCTCCCATTAGGACGTGGAGACCTCGGGGTTACCCGGTCTGCGAAGCGTCAACCCCCGCGCGCCGCTTAACCGCGACGCGACGGGAGAATCTCCGGTCTTCAGGCCGGGGAGGAGTTCAAACCTGCTCCGACGTGAGCTTCGGCGGGGGCGGCAACCCCAGCCCCACGCCGACGGTGACTCCCACACAGACCCCGACCTCTACTCCGACAGTCACTCCGACGAGCCAGCCGGGCGGCACCTGGCAGGCGGGCACCACCTACGCGGCGGGCGCCACGGTGACCTACGGCGGCGTGACCTACCGGTGCCTGCAGGGGCACACCGCGCTGGCGGGCTGGGAGCCGCCGAACGTCGGTGCCCTGTGGCAGCGCGTCTGACCCGTTGAAATCCGGCCGGGGCGGTCGTCGCCGCCCCGGCCGGGCTCATCGCCGCCTTCGGGGGTCGGTGTCGACCGCTCCGCCGCTTTCAGGGGTCGGTGTCGACCACTCCCCGCCCAGAAGGACTCCGCGGCCGAACATGTCGGCCCGGTGTCCGGCTTTCCTCCCCGGCCTGTCAAGGAGATCTGATGAAGCGTGCGGTTGAGGAGGTGGCGGCGCTCACCGCGGCGCCCCCGGCCGAGTTCGAGAGAAGGTTCCTCGACATGCTCATCGCCCAGCAGGACGACGCCTCCCAGATGGCCAAGGTGGAGGTCGTGACCGGTCTGCACGCCGAGGTCACCGAGATGGCGAAACGCGTCGCTGTCTCGCGTACAGCGCAGATCGCGCAGATGCTGGCTTTGCGTGATAAGTGATGATTTGTCCCTTTATCTACTTCTGTGAGATATTTCCTACCAGCTGTACGGGGAATCTGGGGGAGAATTATGCGCAGGATATTTGGGATCGTGGCCGGACTGATCTTGGCCGGGACCCTTGCCGGATGCGGGGGGGGCGTCCACCGACACGGCCCAGCCGGCCGACGGCACGCCGAAGGCCGATACCCCGCTCAAGGTCGGGGTCAACCCCGTGCCGCACGGCGAGGTGCTCAAGTACGTCAAGGACAACCTCGCCACCGCCGCCGGGCTGAACCTGGAGATCGTCGAGTTCACCGACTACGTCCAGCCCAACATCCAGCTCGACGAGGGAAACCTGGACGCGAACTACTTCCAGCACGTCCCGTACCTGGAGGAGTTCTCCAAGGGCAAGAACATCCAGCTCAGCTGGGTCGCCCCGGTCCACGTCGAGCCGCTCGGCCTGTACTCCAAGAAGATCAAGAACGTCTCCGAGCTCGCCGAGGGCGCCCAGGTGGCCCTGCCCAACGACGCGAGCAACCTCGGCCGCTCGCTCAAGCTGCTGGCCGACAACGGCCTGATCACTCTCAAGGAGGGGGTCGGCGTCAAGGCCACCGAGCGCGACGTCGCCGACAACCCCAAGAAGCTGGAGTTCAAGCCCCTTGAGGCCGCCCAGCTGCCCCGCTCCCTGGAGGACGTGGACGCCGCGATCGTCAACGGCAACTACGCCCTGGAGGCCGGCCTGCAGCCCGCGGCCGACTCCCTGCTCCTGGAGAAGAGCGAGGGCAACCCGTACGCCAACGGCCTGGTCACCGTCCCGGCCAAGGTGGACGACCCTCGGATCAAGAAGCTCGCCGAGACCCTGGCCGGCGCCGAGGTCGGGAAGTTCATCGAGGACAGGTACAAGGGCGCGGTCCTGCCCGCCCAGTGACCGATCCTTCGCCGATCTCTCAAGGGCCTGACGACTTTTCCGAAGTCGTCAGGCCCTTGACGTCTGCCGGGATGCCGTGGCCGGCATCTGTCTCCGCCGGGTGACGTTTGGGAGCCGTGTGCGGGATAGGGGGGATGCGTTGGCTCGAAGGAGGAGATCCCATGACCATCGCAGGCGGCATCCTTTTTATCATGCTCGGCGCCGTTCTCACCTGGGCCGTCGAATTCGACATCGCCGGATTCGACATCAACGTCGTCGGTGTCATCCTGATGATCGGCGGTCTCGCATGGCTCCTGTTCGCCGTCTACCGGCTCAGCATCGCCCGCCGGGCGGTGGCGGACTCGACGGCCACCACCGTGGTCGAGGACCCGGTCACCCGCCGTCGCGTCTACGAGAAGCGGCACTACAACGACCCTCCGGCGGTGTGAGTCAGGTACCGGCCAGGCGTGCCCGCGTCCTGGGCACAGCGGCCTCCTCTGCCCCCATCAGGGGTTTTAAACGTGTTTGACCTTGGGTTTCGCGGGAAGGCGAGCTGTTTTGGACGGAAAGGAGTTCGACGATGGAGGCTCCGCAGTACGTCGCCGCGCGTGTGCAGCGCGCGCTCGCCGAGGACGAGAGAACCACGGAACTCGGCATCCGGGTGGATGTCCGAGGTGACCAGCTCTACCTGCGCGGCCAGATCACCAGCGCCGACCGCCGCGACCTGATCGCCAAGGTGGCCGGCGAGGCGGCTCCCGGGCTGGTCGTCCACAACGAGATCGATGTCGTGAGCGTGGTGGAGCCGGTGAGGGAGGAGCAGCTGTGAGCGCGCTGCGGATCGCGGCGGTCGGGGACGTGCACCTGGACGAGAGTCTCAGGGGGGATTACCGCAGGCGGCTCGACGGTATCGAGGATCGGGCCGACGTGCTGCTGCTCGCCGGCGACCTGACCCGGCACGGCACCATGGAGGAGGGGGAGATGGTGGCGGACGAGTTCCACGACCTGCCGATCCCGGTGGTGGCGGTGCTCGGCAACCACGACTACCACTCCGACCGGCCCGCCGAGATCGCCGCGCTGTTGCGCGGGGCCGGGATCGAGGTCCTGCACGACGACGCGACGGTGATCGAGATCGACGGGATGCGGCTCGGCGTGGCCGGTGGCAAGGGCTTCGGCGGAGGGTACGCGGGCAAGTGCGCCAGCGACTTCGGTGAGCCGGAGATCAAGGCGTTCATCGGTCACACCAAGCGGATCGCCGATCGCTGGCGGGTGGCGCTGAAGGAAATGGAGGCCGACTACCGGGTCGTGCTGTCCCACTACTCGCCGGTCAAGGACACCCTCGACGGGGAACCGCTGGAGATCTACCCCTTCCTCGGCAGCTACCTGCTGGCCGAGGCGGTCGACGCCGAGGGCGCAGACCTGATCATCCACGGGCACGCGCACGCCGGTACGGAGAAGGGCGTCACCCCGGGCGGTATCCGGGTGCGCAACGTGGCGCTGCCGGTGCTGGGCCGGGCGTACGGGGTGTACCTCCTGTAGAGGGGCCCCGCGTCATGGCTCACGTCGCACCACCTTGTGACATGAGCGGGGTGTGGCCTCCGATAAAGGGCCCGCCGGAGGGGTCCGCCTGCAGACCTGTAGAGGGGACCGCGCCCCTCCCCCGCACCGTCGGGCGCGCCGCCGCAGGGGAACCGGTGGTGGGGGAGGGGGACATGAAGAAGCGGGCCGGGGAGATCCGGCCCGCGAGGCTTCTTGGGGTTCGGGGCGACTTGCGCCTTACGGGCGCGAAGCTCGCTTCGAATGGCGTGTCGGCTC
Source organism: Streptosporangium sp. NBC_01810 (assembly GCF_035917355.1). Taxonomy (NCBI): domain Bacteria; kingdom Bacillati; phylum Actinomycetota; class Actinomycetes; order Streptosporangiales; family Streptosporangiaceae; genus Streptosporangium; species Streptosporangium sp. NBC_01810. The sequence continues at coordinate 420,102 of NZ_CP109070.1, forward strand.
AGGGTCGACACTGGACGGCGTGCGGGTCATGGGCCCGCACCGGACATGTGCTTTCGCGAGTGTGGGGCTCGCGTCAGACATTGAAGATGCTCACGCCCCCGGGGCCGACGAGGAAGCCGAGGACGATGAGGACGATCCCCCAGAGGAGGTCACGACGGGCCAGGATCACGTAGATCCCGGAGATGACGAGAATGACCGCGATGATCCAAAGTAAGGTTGCCATAATCGGCCTCTGCCCTCACGATTCATGACTTAACATCTTCATCATCCTTTGTTCGGTATAGATCAACTATCGGCTGAATGAACCAAAACCAGGCGCTGGACAGGGCCACGACCCCGCCGAACACCGCCGCCGGCCAGGCGTTGACGACCGTCTCCGCGACCAGCGCGACCGAGCTCGTCATCGCGATCGCGAGCCCGGCGGCCCCCGCTATGCCGACTCCGTTGGCGCGGTGCAGCATCTTCTCCTTCAGCCCGGTCCGGAACAGCAGGCGATGCTGGGCGGCCGGGGTGATGAAGCAGACGGACGCGATGGCGGCGCTCAGCAGGGCGATGAAGAACAGCCAGTGCCCCAAGACATCGACCTTGTTGAAGCCCGCGGCGAACGGCAGCGTCAGCAGGAAGGCAAAAAGCACCTGCACGCCGGTGACCGCGACGCGCAGGCCCTGCAGGAGCTCGCCGAGTTCGCGGTCGACGCGTTCCTTGCGGGTTTCTTCAGCGATACTTAGCGAGGAACCCCGGGTGTTCACGCCCGGGAGGAATCGCATACGGTGCCGCGCGTTTGGCGAGTCAACGCTATACTTCACAGCGTGAAATTCGTTGTGCAGGTCCGGCTGTTCCCCACGCCCGCCCAGGAGGCGGCGCTGGCAGACACGCTGCGCCTGTGCAACGACGCCGCCAACCTCGTCTCCGGTGTCGCGTGGGCGACGAAGGTGTTCCGCAACTACGACCTGCGGCTGCACTCCTACGGCGACCTGAAGGCCATGGGCCTGTCGGCCCAGCCCGCCCAGCACGTCATCAAGAAGGTCTCCGACGCGTACACGACGGTGAAAGCCCAGGTGAGTGCGGAGCTGCGCACGCCTCTGGCCAAGCCGATCGCCTTCCGCCCGGACGCGGCGCAGCCGTTCGACGATCGGTGCCTGTCCTGGCAGGTCGAGGCCCGCACCGTGTCCATCTGGACCACCGGCGGCCGGATGAAAGGCATCCGGTTCGCCTGCTCCGACGAGCAGGCCCGCGCACTGGCCGCCTACCGCAAGGGCGAATCCGACCTGATCCACCGAGACGGCATGTGGCTGCTCATCGCCACCTGCGACGTCCCCGATGCCGACGTCACCGAACCCGACGCCTTCCTCGGCGTTGACCTCGGCATCGCCAACATCGCCACCACCGGCGACGGCGAACGACACTCCGGCAGGCACCTGAACGCGGTCCGGCACCGCAACCGGGAACTCCGCCGCCGCCTGCAGGCCAGGCAGACCAAGTCCGCCAAGCGGCTCCTGAAGAGGCGCCGCCGTAAGGAGTCCCGGTTCGCCCGGGACGTTAACCACCGCATCTCCAAAAGCATCGTGACCGAGGCTGCACGCACCGGACGCGGCATCGCCCTGGAAGACCTCCAGGGCATCCGTGAGCGGGTACGGCTCCGCAGGCCCCAGCGGGTCACGCTGCATTCGTGGTCGTTTCACCGGCTCGGCCGGTTCGTCGCCTACAAAGCCGCCCGCGCGGGTGTCGCCGTCGTCTACGTCGACCCGGCTTACACCTCGCAGGAGTGCTCGGCGTGCGGGCACGTCGACAAACGCAACCGGCCCAACCAGGAAACCTTCGCCTGTACGTCGTGCGGTTTCGCTGAGCACGCCGACGTCAACGCGGCCCGCAACATCGCCTCGCGCGGTGTGACGTGCTGGGCAGTGAGTCACGCTGCCGACGACGCGGCCTGAACCGTCGAACCCATCGACGGCGAGGAGCTGCAAGCTCGGTCGTTTACGGCCGAGAAGCTGACGGGAGGGATTTTCTCTTTGCATATGCTTGACTTGAACCATACGCCCCGTTTACCCGAGTCAAGGTCCGGCATGCCTACCGTGGAGGCTATGGGGTACGCGTGAGCCATGGGCAGCCACAGTCATGAGGTCACGGACGCGATCCTGGAAACGCTGAAGCGGGCGAGCAGCGGGCTGAAGGAGGCGGATATCAGGTTCGCGCTCGCCGGAGGCTGCGCGGCGTACGCGCGAGGAGCCGCGCCCTCGCTGCACGACGTCGACTTCGTCCTCCCCGTCGAGGACGTGCCGCTCGCGCTCGAAGCGCTGGGCAAGCTGGGCTTCGAGACGGTCAAGCCGCCGGAGGACTGGCTGGTCAAGGCATTCGACGAGGGCAGGCTGGTGGATCTGATCTTCTCGATCTGCGACCATCCGATCACCTCGGAGCTGTTGAAGCGGGCCGAGCCGATGAAGACCTCGGCGGTGATCCTGCCGGTCCTGGAGGCCACCGACCTGGTCATCTCGTGGCTGCTGCCGTTCTCCGAGCACACCTGCGACTACGGTTCGTTGCTGCCCCAGGTCCGTGCCCTGCGCGAGCAGGTCGACTGGAACCGTGTCGCCGCCGTCGTGCGGGACTCCCCGTACGCCTCCACCTTCCTTACCCTCCTGGGACGCCTCGACATCATCCCCGACTCCCTCGACTCATCGGGCGACCCGACCTGGCCGTGAAGCGTCATCGATCTTCGGAGGCGCCACCCGGGGGTCGGCGGCGCGACTTTCCGGTACCGCCTTCCGGTACCGGAACGCGACTTTCCGGTACCGGAAGGCGGTACCGGAAACGGAGAGTGCCCCGCCGGTCGGCGGGGCACTCTCGTTGTTCGGCGTGCCGGATCAGATGGTGCCCGGTCCGCTCCCGAACGGGAAGCGGCCGTAGTACTCGCCGACGCGGTCACGGTAGGCGGGCTCCTTGAAGTTCGCCTCGTCGAACTCGGGCGCGCCCTTGATCTCGTGCTTGGTGCGCGCGACGTAGACCTTCTTTTCCTGCGGGTCGATCTGTGTCACGGTGCTCGCCGGCAGGAGGACCTTCTTGCCGAAGATCCACGGACCCGTGTCGATGACGAGGTAGCTCTCGCCGACCTCGTAGGTCGCCTCGTCGACGGAGCCGATCTTCCCGTCGGTGGCCTCAACGTGGTACCCGGCGACATCGAGCGTCCTGTCCTGGCCGTACACGTCGGCGCGGTAGTTCCAGAGCTCAGGCTGCATGGTTGAACATCTCCTTTGCGTTGGATTCTCCGGGCTCCGATCAGGTACCCGAGCGAGGGGCGCTAAACGGGCTCCGTTCCGAGTCGGCCGGTGCGGAGCACCGCCCTGCCCCCCTCGCACCGCAGGTCGCCACGTGATTCCGCCCTCCCATCCCGCCCGGAGAAATCGCAGCTGTCACCTGTTCGTTGCTGCTCATATGTCAGTGCATGTACGGACTACAGCGCCGAGTCCGGTAGTCTTGTCGAGGTCTGGCGCCGCTAGCTCAGTTGGTTAGAGCAGCTGACTCTTAATCAGCGGGTCCGGGGTTCGAGTCCCTGGCGGCGCACCTGAAAGAAGCCCCAGCCGGGTATGCCCGGCTGGGGTTTCTTCGTTCGTCGCCTCGTTGAATCAGTCTGTCTCGTCCTCGTCCTCGTCCTCGTCCTCGTCCTCGTCCTCGTGATCGTGTTTTGGTGCTCGCGGTGTGGTCGTGCGTGGCCGCGTCGTAGCGGGCAGATCGTCGATCTTCACCCCGGTCTCGTGCGATCCGGGCTCCGTCCCGCATGCCTTCCGTACGCCACGGTGTGGGCGGCCGTAGCCGCCCACGCCGCGCCTCAGGCGAAGGCCTTGCGCGACAGGTCGTCCCACGCCTCCCATTCCGCGATCCGCCGCGCGTACTCCGCGCGCAGCAACGGCAGCGGCTGGTCGCCGAAGAAGACGCGCAGCGGCGGCTCCTCGGCGTCGACGATCGCCAGGATCGCCGCGCCGGTGGCGTCGGGATCGCCGCGGCGAGCCGAGGCGCTGATCGGCATGTTGCCCCGGAACTCCTCATATGCCGACAGCTGCGATGCCCGTACGGCCGAGGATCCCTGCCAGTCGGTGGCGAATCCGGCCGGTTCCACCAGGGTGACCTTGATCCCGAACGACCGGACCTCCATCGCCAGGCTGGATGTCAGGCCTTCCAGGCCCCACTTCGACGCGTGGTACAGCCCGAGGCCGGGCAGTGCGAACACACCGCCGACCGACGACACCTGGATGATGTGCCCGTGACCCTGCTCGCGCAGCACGGGCAGCGCCGCCTGCGTCACCCACAGCGGGCCGAGTAAGTTCGTGTCGATCTGCCGCCGGGCCTGTTCCTCGGTGACCTCCTCGACCATGCCGAACAGCCCGTATCCGGCGTTGTTGACGACCACGTCGAGCGAGCCGAACCGGCTGTGCGCCGTGGCGACGGCGGCGAACGCGGCGTCGCGGTCGGTGACGTCGAGCTCGATCGGCAGGACGGCGTCGCCCCATGCCTCGACGAGCGGGGCGAGCGTCCGCAGGTCGCGCGCCGTCGCGGCCACCGAGTCGCCGCGTTCCAGGGCCGCCAGCGTCCACACGTGGCCGAATCCTCGCGATGCTCCGGTGATGAACCATGTCTTGGGTACCATCGAGACCTCCTTGAAGTAACTATATGGTTATCTGTCTATCTTGGCATTGATTGCTTGTCAATAACCAATTATTTACTTATGCTGGGGTGTATGGCACGCGATGCGGACAAGACTCGGGACAAGCTCCTGCTCGCGGCGACCGCCGAGTTCGCCGCGTACGGCGAGGCCGGTGCACGGATCGATCGAATCGCCGAGCGCGCGGGCGTCAACAAGCGGATGATCTACGCATACTTCGGCAACAAGGAACGGTTGTTCGCCACCGTGCTGGAGCACTCCCTCAGCCGGCTCGTCGAGGCGGTCCCGCTCACGACCGACGACCTGCCCGGATATGCCGGTCGTCTCTTCGACTACCTGGTCGACCATCCCGAGCGGCACCGGCTTGCCCTGTGGCGCACCCTGGAGAGCTCGCCGTCCACCGAGGTGGAGGAGCGCTCCATCGCCGAGAAGCTGGCGGCGCTGTCGGCCGCGCGGGCTCATGACAGCGCGCTCGATCCGGTGGCGCTGCTGGTGTTCATCATGGCGCTCGTGCAGGCATGGCCGAGCAGGCACGGCGCCCTGGCCCGGCCCACGTTCGCGGACGCCGCCGCTCAGCGGGCCACCGTCGTGGAGGCGGTCCGCCGCCTGACGACTCCGTAGCCGGCAGCACGCCACCGGCTCTGGCCGGTCGGCGTTCTTACCGGCGTTCTTACCGGACTTCTTGTCGGCGAAGATGTGCCGACAGCCCGCCGTAGTGAATCTGGGCGATCATCTGCTGCTCTTGTCGCCGGAGCCCTGAGTGGATCTCAGCCGGGAACGGAGGAAGTTCACGATGATCGACATGACCTGCGTGCTGGTCCAGATGCGGGCCTTGGACGACAGTACGCCGTGACCGGCACCCTCCAGCACATACCGCCTGCTGTCCACATCGGCGCGGCGCAGTGCCTGGTGCAGGCGTGCGGTCTGCGCAGGAGCCACGACGCGGTCGTCGTCGCCGTGCAACAGCAGGAACGGCGGCGTCTCACCTGTGATGTGGCTGACCGGGCATGGGCGCGCCACCAGTAGCGCCAGGACGGCCGGCACCAGTGCGGCCAGCATGACCAACGCCATCGCTCGCACCGTAGTGCCACTCAATGGGGCGGCCAGGGCGCCGAACAGGTAGGCGGCACTGCCGGACAACGCGGAGGCCGCCCCGGCGCGGGCGTGGCCGATGGTCTGCGTGATGGTGGTGACGGCGGGGAAGACGCCGCCGACGCCGAACATCGTGACGGCCAGGCAGAGCCAGGTGCCGGCCAGGGTGGGCGCCAGCATGGCCTGGACTGCCAGCGCCAGCGTGCCGAGGGTGGCGATGGCGATGTAGCCGGTCAGTAGCAGCGGCAGCGCCGCTCGCCGGGCGGCCAGGCCGAAACTCGCGCTGGCGGTGAGCATGGCCACGGCGTTGACGGCGAACACCAGCCCGTACTGGACGGCGCTCAGCCCGTAGCCGTCCTGGAAGACGTAGCCGCCGACCCGCTGCTACCCGGCACCCACACCGTGAGCATCCGGGGAGTCCTGCAGCGCTACCACGTCGCCGGCTTCACCCAGGCCTACGGCATGACGGAGCTGGCCCCGGTGGCCACACTGCTCACCGCGCGGGAACACCTGACGGGTGGCGGGCTGCTGCGCTCGGCAGGGCGAGCCACACCCCACTGCGAGGTCCGCGTCATCACCTCCGACGGTCAACCCGCCCCGGCGGGCACGGTCGGCGAGGTCACCGTCCGGGGCGCCAACGTGATGCTCGGCTACTGGGGCAGGCCCGACGACAGCGCCGCCGCGGTGCGCGAGGGCTGGATGCACACCGGCGACGGTGGCTACCTCGACGAGCACGGCTACCTCTACATCGTCGACCGGATCAAAGACATGATTATCACCGGCGGCGAGAACGTCTACTCCTCCGAGGTCGAAAACATCATCGCTCAGCATCCCGCGGTGGCCTCCTGCGCCGTCATCGGCGTACCGGACGCACAATGGGGAGAGCGAGTGCACGCCGTCATCGTCCTGCGCCCCGGCGCGACCACCACCGCCGCGCACATCAGGACCCATGTCAAGACCACATCGCCGGCTACCCCGTCTGGCTCTCCCGCTTCGGCAACGCCACCCGGCAGGCGGCGACCTACCGCAAGGGCAGGGTCTTCCTGGCCGGTGACCACGCCCACCCGCTGACCGGAACCCGGGCCCCCGACCTCGACCTGGCCGATGGGACGCTGTTCGAGCTGCTGCGCGACGGCCGTCCGGTGCTGCTGGACCTGTCGGGCGGCACCCTGGCGGCCGTCGGTGGCGCCCACGTGTACGCCGTCGCTCCGGCGGCCGGTGACCGGCCGGGATGGGCCACCGCCCGGGCGGTCCTGATCAGGCCTGACGGGTATGTGGGGTGGGCGTCCGAGGAGCCGGACGACGCCGCCTTGGCCAAATCGGCGCGAGCCATGCTCCACTGACCACCCGGCCCGCTATCGCAGCACCTTGGCGACGCCGCGCCCGCTCCGGAGGCGACGGCCCCGGTCATCGGGTGTATCGGGCGACGCGCAGCCGGTGTAGCCGTTCGACCAGGTCGGTGGGGCGGTCGAAGTCCACCAGGGGGAGCCAGGTGAGAGTGTCGAGCTCCTCCGGGGCCATCGCGCCCCGGATTCCGCCGACCAGCGCGGCGACGGTGTCGGTGTCGCCGCCGAGGAGGACGGAGTGGCGCAGCGCCGAGTCCAGATCCGCTGTCGTGCTCAGCACGTGGACCACGGCGGCGGTCGTCTCCAGCGCGTCGAGGCTGACGCCTTCGGCGGGAGAGGTCCAGTTGCCGGCGAGGGCGGCGCGGACGGCGGTGGGCTCGCCGTAGCGACCGGCGACCCAGTCGGCCTCGGCCTCGGCGGCGGCCAGGACCGCGGCGAGTCCCAGGCCTTCGATCGCCCTGGCGGCCATCGCGGCGACAAGGCAGGCCGCGGCGATGGCCTCCGGGGCGCGGTGGGTGCCGATCGCCAGCGCCTCCACCAGGTGACGGCGCAGGTCGGAGGCGGTGGCGGGAGTGGTCCAGCCGACCGGGAGCATGCGCATCGCCGCGCCGTTGGTGGCGCGCTGGCCGGGGATCGGCTCGGGCAGGGCACCCGTCTCACGGAAGTGCTCCAGGGCCCGGCGGGTGGTCGGGCCGATGCCGCGGATCTCGTCCTCCGCGGCGGCGAGCCGGGCCAGGAAGGCTTCGGCGGTCGGGTCACCCTCGGTGTCGGCCAGCAGCTCGCAGACCAGGAGCATCTGGGCGGTGTCGTCGGAGGTCGCGCCGCGCGGCCAGCCCCGCCGGGTGGCCGGGATCTCACCGATGCGGTCGGCGTCGATCGCCGCCGGGGCCGAGCCCTCCCAGGGGACGCCCAGCGCGTCGCCCGCGGCGAACGCCGTCATCGCCCGCCCGATGCGCTCGGCGCCGTCGAGGCGGCCCGCCGGGGACGTGGCCTCGGCGTGGCCTCGGGTCACCTTCGCGTGTGGCGGGCGTGGGGTCACCTTCGCGTATGGTGGGCGTTCTCCCTGGTCACGGGCGAGCGAGGTAGATTTGGGGAGCCGTTCCTCTGGTTGCTGCACCGCTACATGGTAGTTCGTGAGCACCTGGTGAGCCTGCGATACGAGTTCCGGCGTGATGTTCGTGACGGCGTGACGCGGCGACCGGTGGAGGGCGGGCCGCTGTTCCCCGAGGACGGGGGTGACGAAGGAGAACGCGGTCAGCCGCCGGAAGGCCGTCATCGTCGCGGGGAGGTTCATCTCCGCTTTCAGCCGGAGGAACAGGTCGCCGTCGAACGACTGGGTGGCCGACTCCCCGTCCCGTGAGAGCCGAAGAGGCTCCGATCCGGGCGCTCACGGCCCGGGCCGGAGCCCGTGGTCCTGCGGTGTGGCGATGATCAGCCGACGTTGGCGCAGATCGCGTAGACGCTGATGCCGACGTCGTTGTAGCCGGGCTGGCGTCCGAGGCCGATCCAGCCGCCACCGTCATCGGTGGGGAAGGAGCCCACCAGGACGGCCTGGTTTCCCTGTGCCTCGGCGCCGCCGCCGACGACCTTCTTTCCGGCGGGACACCTCACCACCCGGCGCTGGAAGTTGGGAACGTTGGCGTTCGGAAGCTTGACGATCTGGTATCCGGTGAAGTCGGCGGCGGCCGGCACGGAGGCCGTGGCCGGGGTGGTGACGGTCAGCGCGGTCAGGCCCGCGATGCCGACGGCGACGCTCAGGGCGGTGGTCACGAGTTTCCTGCTTCGCATGATCTCTCCTGGGGGACCGGGGATTCCTGAATGGTCACGCATAGTAAATTGGTCACCGCTCTGCGTGTCCAGTCTTGGTTCTGTCGCCGCTTCGCCAGTTGTGCCGGTCTTGTCGATCGGGTACGCGCGTGACGGGTGGGGGCGCCGCGTAGGTGGGGGCGGCGTGTGCGCGAGGGGCTGGACGGGCGTGGGAGCCGGGGGCGTGCGGAGGTGCGGTGTGCCCGGAGGTGGCGTCGGGGGCCGGTGCCGGGCTTGGCGGGGTGGGGGTACGGAAGGTGGAAACGGGCACCGTCAAAGCTGGGACAGGGGGGGAGACCTACGCCTACTTCGCCACCGACCCGGTGACGGGCTGGGAGCACTACACGCAGGGCGCGGGGCCGCAGTCCTCCTCGGGAACGCTCGGCAACCTGTCCGGAGGCCAGGTGAAGGTCGAGGTCTGGAGCGCCATCGGCAACGGCACCACCTCCCTCGGCGTCGGCAACCAGTCTCTCGTACGGCTGCCGTTCAGCTGATCCGCGACGGGGCGGCGGGTTCACCGCCGCCCCGTCACCCTCAGTTGATCTGCGAGGGGAAGGCCGGGAGCGAGAGCTCCCGGCCGTTCTCGTTTCCGGTGGCGGACGGCAGGGGCAGGCCGATCGGGCTCAACGGCGGCAGGAAGCCCGACTTCACGACGGCGCAGGCCAGCGGGCGGAGCAGCCGGGCGAGGACGGAGGTCCGCTCGTCACCGAGGGCCCGCCAGGGACCGGACGCGGCCTCGTCGGTCAGCCGTTCGATCCGCTCGCGCACCCGCGTGCCCTCGGACGTGAGGCCGCCGGAGGCGTCGACCCACCCGCGCTCGCGCAGGGCGGCGGCACCGGACTCCCACTCCTCGTCCGGCCAGGGGCGCGCCGCGCGCAGCAGGGCCATGTCGGTCTCACCGGCGGCGACCTTGAGCAGGTGGGCCTGGATCGGGGGGACGCCGTGGGTGATGAGCGCGGCCACGTGCCCGTCGCCCCGGTGCTCGCGCAGCGTGGTCGCGGCCTGCCAGAGCAGCAGGTGCGACTCGCCCGGCGCGGGCAGCGCCTGGTTGGCCGCGCTCAGCACCCGGCCCGCGGTGTCGGCGAGGCCGGCGGCCTGCCAGGCGAGGTCGGCTGCCGCGCGCAGGTCGTCCGGGCCGGTCACCTCGTCGGTGAGCAGGTTCCGCAGCGCCGCCCTCGCCCCGTCGCGCCGGGCACGGAGCACGTCGCCGGGTGTCGCGAACGTCCATGCGTCGGGGAGCGCCCTGGACACCTTGGCCGGGGGGAAGCCGTGGAAGGCGGCCGTGACGACGTCTGGGCCGACCGGCCCGAGCGGCGCCGCCCGGGCCGCGAAGTACCCCATCCAGAAGCCACGCATGCCAACCGCGTCGGACGCCGCCCGAGCCTCCGGGGCGAAGTAGGTGACGGCGTGCAGGGGCTCCAGCAGCTGCCACATGACACGCGGAACGTTCGGTTCGTGCTCCGGCACGGTCTCACACCCTGTCTCGTGGATCCTGGCGGATCGGCTGTGCATGTTCATACGGTACTCGGCGAAATAACCGTTGATCTCCCGTTGGGAGATCCGCTCATATGGTCCGAACCCTGACCTGATCAGCGGAGATGGGTCACCTTTCCGGTAAGGCTGGGTCTTCTCAAGGGATGCCGTGCGGGTTGTCGAGAACTCAGAGCGAATTGTGATCCCAGACGGTTCGCCCTCTGTCGCCGCACTCCCGGTGCCACCGTCATGTCCGGTCGTCCAGCCCTCCCGAGTCGATGGAGAGCCGCGCGTGTCGGTCACTGAAGGTGACACCGGCGGCGGCGCCAGACCTGGGCGGCCGCTCCGGTGACCGGGGAGGGGGAGCCCGCCCTCACTCCACCGGCCTCCCGGCCCCGCGGCTCTAGCGGCACCTCGCTCCCTCGCCGAGCTTTCGACCCTGAACCTGGGTGGTGCCGTGCGGCGAGTCGCCTGCCGCGCTCCCGTACCCCGGAAGGCGGTGGTCGGGGGGTGAGCCGGCCCGGGGCTCTTTCCTCGCTGGATGAGCCGCGACGGTGCCGTCGCCGCGCGGGGAAGCCGGGGCATGATATAGCAAACGGGGTTGGTATGCCCCGGAAGTAGGAGCCAACCGTTATTTACCTTTGTGCACGGTTGTTGGGGAATCTGGAAATTGGTGGTAAATCATCCCGGCGCTGCGGGGCCATGGCAGAGGGCCCGGCGGGGCGCTTTCCAAAGTCGACATTGTTCATGACTACAAGTAAAGAGAACGGTGGAGAAGGGGGTTGTCTGGGCTCCATGTGGTAGGGCCTCGGGGGGAGGCGGCCTCTTTCTCCTAGATGGATCGTTCCAGTGGACGTCGAGTCCGGTCTCATGGCGCATGACGGGAAGATCTCCCGGATCGGGGCCGGCCTGGGGTGGGGGGCGGCCAGGGGTGGGGGCGGTAAGGAACCCGCTGGGCGCGGGCGCCGGAATGCCCGTCGCATGGAACCTCGGGGCCCTCTGTGGGATCGCCGGTGACGGCGGAGCCGAAATCGTCAGTGAAGTTCGCCTGTCGAAAAGGGTGTTCATGAAGCCCGTGATCTGGCCGGGGCGACTTATGTGAGAACGGCGGGAAGAATGCGCCGTGACAGCCGGAATTCCCGGAGGAGGACTGAATGGCGCCCGGCATGAATATGTCGAGATGTTTGATAATTGCTATATTAAAAATAAGCGGCAAATAGCGAAGAGTGGATGTCGGGTTCTTTTTGAAACGCTCTCGGGATGCCGCTGATTCGTGACCGGACGCAACCCGTGAGGCGGGTACGACCACGGCGTGCGGCCGGACGGTCGTGCGCACGGCCCCGGAGGCCTCCGGGGACTTCCGGGCGGGGCACGTCGGGGCCCGGTCGGAGGTGACCGCGGGGCCGTCGCCGGTGAGCGGCCGCCTGGATGTGCCGGAGTCGCCGTCAACAAGGTGCGGACCAGGGGCGTTCCCCAGACCGAGAGAGTTGCGTTCTCTGGCCGGAGCGATTGTCGCGGACTCGGCGAGGGGGCGGACCGGACCGGCGGGAGATCGTCCCGGGGTGATCCGTCGTGCGGATGGCCACTCCGATGGCCATCCGGGCGGGTTGCTACAGATTTCAAAGTGAGGAGCCCTACCCTGAGTCGCTGGTCAGGGGGTAAATTTCCTGTTAACTGCTGGTTTGTCGCCCCCATGTACTTATCCCGCCCCCTTACCCAAAGTCAAGGTCTTGCCGATCGCTATTGATGCTGATAGTCATTCTGGGTAGGACATTCGGCTGAATCGGCTCTCCGAAAATCGGTTCTCCGAGAGGGGCTGTGGCGATGCGGTCACTATTGCCATACGGGATGGCGGACTTCGAACGGCGCGGTTTCCGGACCGATCACGCAGCGGCCCGGGCGATTCTGGAGGAACGCGCCAGGAGCTTTCTTGACGGATTCAACCTCGCAGCCTTCCGCTGGTCGGACATCCACGAGGCGCTCGCCACGGTGCCGGCGGAGAACCGGGGGTTCGCCTACGAGGGCGCGGCGATGTACGCGGCCTATCGTGACCTGCCCAACCCGCGGCGAGACAGCGCGCTCCACCGGCTGCTCGACGGGCCGGGGCGGGGCTACCCCCACCTCATCCACGTCGGCGCGGGCTGGGGGCTGACCCCCGCCCGGCTGCCGGCGCCGCTGCGGCTACCGGGGACCCCGCTGCTGCGGTGGCTGGCCCTTGACGGCGCGGGGTTCGGCGAGGTGTTCTTCGGCGGCCTGCGGGCGCTGGCCCGACGCAGCCGCAGGGCGCCCACCGCCAGGGGGGCGATCCGGCTGGCGGGCTGCGGCCGGGCGCTCTGGTTCGCCGAGTCCGCCGACGTCGCCGGGGTGGCGGAGGTCATCGGCCGTCAGCCGGGAGTGGCTCGCACCGAGCTCTGGAGCGGAATCGGCCTGGCATCGGCGTACGCCGGGGCCACCACGGAGGCCGGGCTGGAGGCGCTGCTGGCCGCGGCCGGCCCCTCGGCGCCGGCCTTCGCCCAGGGGGTCGTCTTCGGGGCCACCGCCCGCGTCCGCTCGGGCATCGTCCCGGCCCACACCGAGCTCGCCTGCCGCGTCGTGCTCGGGGTCGACCTTGACACCGCGGCATCCTGGGCCGACCGCACCGCCGCGGACCTCGACCACTCCTACGACGCCGCCGCCTACCAGGAATGGCGGGCCCGGCTGAGAGGTATCACCGCCGCCCGGCAAGCCGCTTGAACCTCCGATCGGAGAACGGAATGGTCCACACCATCCTGCGCAGGAGCGTGCCGGCCACGGTCGCGATCGTCCTCTGCGCCGCGCTGGGGTTTCTCACGCTGCGGCCGAGCATCGCGACCGGAGAGGCCACCCGGCTCGCCGGGCGCTACTCGTTTGAGAGCCTCGACCTGAACTCGGCCCCGCCCCAGGCCCGCACCGAGCGTGTCGTGGCCCCCGGCCTCCGGGACATCAGAGGCTGGATCTCCGCGGTCGGCGCGGCTGTGGCTCTGACGGACCTGCGTGGGCTCGGCCACTCCGGCGACGTCTGCCTGGTGGACCCCCGCGACGACAGCGTCACGCTCCGGCCGGCCCCCCGGTCGGGCGGCACGCCGTACCCGCCGGTCGAGCTGCGGCCCTCGGGCGGTGTGCCGTACGACGCGACGATGGCGCCGATGGGGTGCGTCCCCGCCGACCTCGACGAGGACGGCGACACCGACATCCTGGTCTACTACTGGGGCCGGTCACCGGTCGTCTTCCTCAACACCCGGCCCGGCGTCCCGGCCGCCGCGGGCTTCACCGCCACAGAGCTCGTCGAGCCCATGCAGGTGTGGAACAGCACGGCACTCAACATCGCCGACGTCGACGGCGACGGGCACCTCGACGTCCTGGTCGGCAACTACTTCCCTGACGGGGCCAGGGTGCTCGACCCGACGGCGGCCGACGACAGCCGCATGGCGATGCAGCACTCGATGAGCCTGGCGCGCAACGCCGGCGGCAACCGGATCCTGCTCGGCAGGCCGACGGGCGCCCGCGACACCCTGCCCCGGTTCACCGACGCCGGCACGGCCCTCGACGACGACGTCGCGCGTTCGTGGACCCTCGCCTTCGGCCTGCAGGACCTCACCGGAGACCTGCTGCCCGAGATCTACGTCGCCAACGACTTCGGGCCCGACTTCCTGCTCGCCAACGAGTCCACGCCCGGCCACCTGCGCCTGCGGGCCGTGCCCGGCACGCGGACCCTGACCATGCCCAAGTCCAAGGTGCTCGGCCACGACTCGTTCAAGGGCATGGGGGTCACGTTCACCTATCCGGGCGGTACCGGCCTGCCGATGATGATGGTCAGCAACATAACCAGCGAGTACGCCCTGCAGGAGAGCAACTTCGCCTTCGTACCGGTCGGCGGTCCCGGCGAGCTCGCCTTCCGCGACGACAGCGAGGAGCTGGGGCTCTCCCGCAGCGGCTGGGCCTGGGACGTCAAGTCCGGTGACTTCGACAACGACGGCACCGACGAGATCCTGCAGGCCACCGGGTTCCTCAAGGGCGAGAAGGACCGCTGGCCCGAGTTGCAGGAGCTCGCCATGGGCAACGACGACCTGCTCGACCTGGCCGGGGCCTGGCCGAACTTCGGGCCCGGCGACGACCTGTCCGGCCACCAGCACAACCCCTTCTGGGTCAGGACTCCCACCGGCCGCTACGCCGACCTGGCGCCCGCCCTCGGACTCGACCGGCCGGACGTCAGCCGGGGGTTCGCCCTGGGCGACGTGAACGGGGACGGGAAGCTCGACGCCGTGGTCGCCAACCAGTGGGAGAACTCCCGTCTCCTGCTGAACCGGTCCGAGGGGCCTCCCGGAATCGACCTCGAACTCGTCGTGCCGGCCGCCGGCGGAGGCACCAGGGCCGCGGTCGGCGCGCAGGTCGAGATCACCGGGCCCGTACGGCAGAAGACCCAGCTTTATCCGGCCAACGGGCACGCCGGCGCCTCCGCGTCGCGGGTCCACCTGGCGGCGCCCACCGGCTCCGCCACGGGGATGGTGACCTGGCGCGACGCGGCGGGCACGCACAGCGCTCCGATCTCGCTCACGGCGGGCCGTCACACCCTTCTGCTCGGCTCCGACGGAACGGTGGCGACGCGATGACGACCACTCAGAAGGAACGGCGGTTAACGCGATGACCACCACGCTTCCCCAGCCGGAGATCCAGCTCCCACCCCCCTCCACGCCTGAGCAGGCGGCCCCGCCGGTCGACATCCGCCTGAAGGCGCTGCAGCGGTTCGCCATATCGATCACCATCCTCACGATCCTCGGCCACGCGGTGCTCGGCTTCGAGCAGGCCCCGATCACGCCGATCGTCTCGGTGCTCGCCGCCTACGCCGTCGAGCTGCTGATGGAGACGTTGAGCGCGTGGTCGAAGGGCCGGCGTCCCGGCTACGCGGGCGGCCCACGCGCGCTGGTCACCTTCCTGCTGCCCGCGCACATCGTTGGTCTGGCCTGCGCCATGCTCCTGTACGGCAACGCCTCCGTCTGGCCGTACGTCTTCGCGGTGGCGGTGGGCATCTGCCTCAAGCACCTGATCAGGATCAAGGTGAACGGCTCCGCGCGGCACTTCCTCAACCCGTCGAACGCCGGCATCGTCGTCACCCTGCTGCTGTTCCCCTGGGTGGGCATCGCCCCGCCCTACCAGTTCACGGCGAGCATCAGCGGGGCGCTGGACTGGTTCGTCCCGCTCGGGATCCTGATGCTCGGCACCATGCTCAACGCGAAGCTCACCGGGAAGATGCCGCTCATCGCCGGGTGGGCGGGCGGTTTCGCGGCGCAGGCGGTCATCAGGTGGCTGCTGCTCGACCACTCCCCGGTGGGCGCGCTGCTGCCGATGACGGGGGCGGTGTTCGTCCTCTACACGAACTACATGATCACCGATCCGGGGACGACGCCGGTCAAGCCGCGCAACCAGATGATCTTCGGTGTGACGGTGGCCGCGGTCTACGGCGTGCTCGTCACCCTTCACGTCGCGTTCGGTCTGTTCTTCGCATTGGCGATCACCTGCCTGCTGCGCGGGGCGGTACTCCTCGTGGGCCGGGTCCGCAGGGAGAAGGCGGCACGATGAGTCCTGCGAACACCCGGATCGCCGTCGTCGGGATGGCCTGCCGCTACCCCGACGCGGTGAGTCCGGACGAGCTGTGGCAGACGGTCCTCGGCGGGCGGCGGGCGTTCCGCCACCTCCCCGAGGCGCGCACGCGCGTCGCCGACTACCGGGGAGAGGGGCCCGACTCGATCTACTCCGGCCAGGCCGGTGTGCTGCGCGACTGGGAGTTCGACCGGAGCCGCTTCCACATCTCGGGCCCGCTGTACCGGGCGGCCGACCACACCCACTGGCTCGCGCTGGAGACCGCGGCGGACGCCCTCGCCGACGCGGGCTTCCCCGACGGCGACGGACTGGAGCGCGACCGCGTGGGGGTCGTCCTGGGCAACTCGCTGACCGGCGAGTTCAGCCGGGCCTCCGCGCTCCGGCTGCGCTGGCCCTTCCTGCGCCGGGCGGCGGCCGCCGCGCTGGCGGGTAGCGGCCTGGAGTCCGACGCGGTGTCCGCGGTCCTCAGCCGGCTGGAGAACCTGGTGAAGGACCCGTTCCCCGAACCGGGCGACGAGACCCTCGCCGGGGCGCTCAGCAACACGATCGCCGGGCGGATCTGCAACCACTTCGACTTCCGCGGCACCGGTTACACGGTCGACGGCGCGTGCTCCTCCAGCCTGCTCGCGGTGATGACCGCGTGCCGGGCGCTGGCCGACGGGGATCTCTCCCTGGCGCTGGCCGGGGGGGTGGACCTCAGCCTGGACCCGTTCGAGCTGGTGGGCTTCGCCCGGGTGGGCGCGCTGGCCCACGGGGAGATGCGCGTCTACGACGCCGACCCGACAGGCTTCCTGCCCGGCGAGGGCTGCGGGATCGTCGCGCTCATGCGCACCGAGGAGGCCGAGCGGCGCGGGCTGCGCGTCTACGCGTACCTGACCGGCTGGGGCAGCTCCTCGGACGGCGCGGGCGGGCTCACCCGTCCCACGGCGCGAGGGCAGGCCCTCGCCATGCGGCGCGCCTACCGCCTCGCGGGGACCGACCCCGCCGAGGTGGGGTTCGTCGAGGGCCACGGGACCGGCACCGCCGTCGGTGACCGTGTCGAGATCGAGGCCCTCACCGAGGTCAGAGGCCGGGGGGCGGCGCGCGCGGCCCTCGGCAGCGTCAAGGCCAACATCGGGCACACCAAGGCGGCGGCGGGCGTCGCCGGGCTCATCAAGGCGGCCCTCGCGGTGCATCACCGGGTGCTTCCCCCCTCGACGGGTACGCGCGAGCCGCATCCCCTGCTCGGGGCGGCGGGGGTGCCGCTCCGGCTGCTCGCCGAGCCCGAGCCGTGGGACCGGCCGGTGCCCAGGGCCGCGGTGTCCTCGCTCGGCTTCGGCGGGATCAACGCGCACCTGGTCCTTGAGGGCCCCGGGCGCGCCCCCGCCAGGTCGCTCTCCCCGGCCACCCGCCGCTGGTCGGCGCCGGTCCCCTCCCACCATGTCGTCGCACTGGCCGCCCCCGGCACCGGCGCGCTCGCCGATCTCCTGCGGGACGTGGCGGGGCTGGCGCCCGCGCTCAGCCAGGCGGAGCTGCACGACCTGGCGCTGACCTCGCAGGCCGGGTTCGGTGGCGGTGCCGCCCGCGCCGCCCTGGTGGCCGGGACCCCCGACGAGCTCGCGCGCGCCGCGGAGGCGGCGCTGGACAGGACCGGGGAATGGGACGGCGGGCTCGTCGTCGACGCGGGAGGCGGCTTCGCGCTCGCATCGGGACCGCACGCCCGGGTGGGACTGCTCTTTCCCGGGCAGGCGGCGCCGGTCCGCGAGACCCTCGCCGCCTGGGCCGGCGGCCTCGCCGTCCCCGACTCGCCGGTCGCGCTGCGTGACGGCGACCCCGACACCGCGATCGCGCAGCCCGCGATTCTGCGACAGTCGCTCGCAGCCCTCGCCTGGCTCGACGCGATCGGCTGCGAGCCCGTGGCGGCGGTGGGACACAGCCTCGGCGAGATCGCCGCCCTTACCTGGGCCGAGGCGATCACCCCTGGCGACGCCATGCGCCTGGCCGCCGCCCGCGGCCAGATCATGGCCCGGCACGGCACGCCGGGTACCACCATGGCGGGCATCGCGGCCCCGCCCGAGCGGGTCACCGAGTTGCTCGCCGGGACCGGGGCGGTCGTCGCGGCGCTCAACGGCCCCGCCCAGACCGTCGTCGCGGGACCGGTCGAGGACGTGCGCGCCATGGTCGCCCGCGCTCGCGCGGAGGGGACGGAGGGAGCCGTCCTGGCGGTCTCCCACGGATTCCACAGCCCCGCGATGCGCCCCGCCGAGGCGCCGCTGCGCGAGTTGCTGGACACGATGACCGTGCGGGCGGCGCGGCGACGGATCATCTCCACGGTCACCGGCCTTCCGTACGGCGACGGCGACGGCGACGGCGACGGCGGCGGTGGCGGTGGCGGTGACGGCGATCCGGCGGCGCTGCTGGTCGACCAGCTCACCCGCCCGGTCAGGTTCGCCGAGGCACTCGCGCGCCTGGTGCGCGAGTGCGACCTGCTGGTGGAGGCGGGACCGGGAACCACCCTGTCCGGCCTGGCCGCCGGACTGCCCGCGATCTCGCTCAGCATGGACTGCGGCGGCGACCCCAGGCGCCAGGCACTCGTCACCGCGGCCCTGGCGGTGTCAGGGAACGCGGACCTGCCGGGATGGGCCGCCGGGCGCGCCTACCGGCACCTTCCCATCGACAGCTCGCCGAGCTTTCTGGCCAATCCGTGCGAGACCCTCCCCTGGGACGGGACCTCCGGGGACGGGCCGCCTGCCGAGGTCGCGTCGCCCCGGCCGGTGGCCGAGATCGACGAGGCACCCGTGGCCGAGGCTGGGAGCGGGGCCGGGAGCGGGGCCGGGGCCGGGAGCGGGGCGACCACGGACCTGAACCCCCTGGAATGCCTGCGCGAGGAACTGGCGGCAGGGCTCGAACTGCCGCTGGAGACCATCAGGCCCGCCAGCTCGCTCCTGGGTGATCTGCACCTCAACTCGCTACAGGTGGTCCGGCTCGTGGGCCGGGCCGCGAAGGCTCTCGGCAGGCAGTTGCCCGCCGTCCCGCTGTCGCTCGCCGAGGCGTCGGTGGCCGAAGCCGCCGAGGTACTCGCGGCCCTGCCGTCCGCGGGGGAGGAGAGCACCGAGCACCTCGAGGGCGTCGGCGGATGGGTGCGGGCCTTCCGGCACGAGTGGGTCCCCGCCGATCCTGCGGGGCCGACAGGGGAGCCGGTGTTCTCGCTCCCCGCCGAAGCCGGCCCTGAAGCCGTGGCCGCGCTGCTCACGGAGATCGCCGAGCGCGCTCCCGAGCGGCTCGTGCTCCGCCACGACGGGCACCCGGCGGCCGAGGCCGTCGGCCGCAGCCTCGCGGTCGAGCTCCCGCGCACGTCCGTGACGGTCCTGCGCACGGCGGGAGGCGAAGAAGGGCCGCCGGTCGGCGCGGAGCACGGGTACGCCGAGCTCAGACGGCTGCCGGACGGTTCGTACCAGCGGGTCCGCACGGTGCCGCACCCACTCTCCGCGAGCGGCGGGCCGCCCATCGGCGTCGGCGAGGTCTGCCTGGTCACCGGCGGTGCCACCGGCATCACCGCGCACAGCGCCGCCGCCCTGGCCGAGCGGGCCGGATGCGTGCTCGCCCTGCTCGGCCGCAGGCCCGCCGACGATCCCGAGGTCGCCGCCGCACTGGCGGACCTGCGGACCCGGGTCCGGGCGGTCTACCTTCC
The DNA here is from genome assembly GCF_035917355.1 of Streptosporangium sp. NBC_01810. NCBI lineage: Bacteria > Bacillati > Actinomycetota > Actinomycetes > Streptosporangiales > Streptosporangiaceae > Streptosporangium > Streptosporangium sp. NBC_01810. Next base: position 439,759 of record NZ_CP109070.1, read on the forward strand.
CTGTGACGTCACCGACCCCGCCCAGGTGCGGGCGGCGCTCGCCGCCGCCGCCGAGCACGGGCCGGTGCGCGGCCTGATCCACGGGGCGGGCGTCAACCTTCCGCAGAGCCTGTCCGCCGTGACAGCGGAGACGCTCCGGGCGCATCTGCGTCCCAAGGTGGACGGGCTGCGTGTGCTCCTCGCCGAGGCGGGAGAGGGGTTGAGCCTGGCGGTGGCCTTCGGCTCGATCATCGGCAGGCGCGGCCTGGCCGGGCAGTCGGAGTACTGCCTGGCCAACGACTGGATGCGGCACGTGGTCGAGGACTGGGCGGCCGACCACCCGTCCTGCCGCACCCACCTGCTGGAATGGTCGCTCTGGTCCGGGGTGGGAATGGGCGTCAGGCTGGACACGGTCGACGCCCTCCGGCGGCAGGGCATCACCGCCATCGCCCCGGACGAGGGCGCGGCCGTGTTGCTCGACGTGCTCGGCGACGCGGCGGCGCCCACCACGCTCCTGCTGACCGCACGCTTCCCCGCCGGCCCGACCCTCGCCGTCGACGGGCCGCCCGCGCCCCTGCTGCGCTTCACCGAGCGGGAGCTCACCCGTACCCCCTGCGTCGAGGCCGTCTACCAGGCCGATCTCGGCGCTCGCACCGACCCCTACCTCGACGACCACCGGATCTCGGGCACCCGGGTGCTTCCAGCGGTCGTCGGCCTGGAGGCGATGGCCCAGGTCGCCACCGCCGTGGGCCACGGCGGTGAGCAGTGGTCCTTCGAGAACGTCCGCCTGCGCGCGCCCGTCATCGTCGACGGTGACGCCCCGCATCCGGTACGGCTGGCCGCGCTCGCCGGGCCGGACGGCACCGGTGTCGTCCTGCGCGACTCGGCGGACGGCTTCACCACGGACCGCTTCACCGCCAGGCTGGTCCCTCCTGCCCTCACGCCTGCCGCCACGCCCGCCCTCACGCCTGCCGCCACGCCCGCCCCGGTGGGCGCTTCCGCCGCGCACGGCTTCTACGACAACGGCCTGTTCTTCCACACGGGCAGGTTCCGGCGGGTCGCCTCGTACGGCCTGCTGACCGCGTTCCGGGTGGAGGCGGAGATCGAGGGTGGGGCGGACGACTGGTTCTCCTCCTTCCACTCGCCCGATCTGCTGCTCGGCGATCCGGGGCGGTACGACGCCGCAATCCACGCGCTGCTGGCCTGCGTGCCGCACCGTGAGGCGCTCCCCGTCGGGATCGACAGGTTCACCGTCTGGCGGCGGCCTTCGGGGGGCTGCCTGGTCCGAGCCGCGGAGCGGGAGCATCACGCCGGTGAGTACGTCTTCGACATGGACCTCGTCATGGACGACGGGCGGATCTGTGCCCGCTGGGAGGGACTGAGGCTGCGCGCCACGGGCCCCAGGGCGTGGCCGGGTTCGCTGCCGCTGTCCCTCGCCGGGCCGTGGATGTCGCGGCTGCTCGCCGAGAACGGCCTCGCCCGGCGCGTCGAGCTGGCCGCCGTGCCCGGACGCAGACAGGACGGCGCCGCGGCCGGGCTCGCGACCCGGCTCACCGCCGGCGCCGCCGGCGCCGACAGCGCCGGTGGTGCCGTGTGGCACGACGCGCGCGGCGCGCTGCGGGCGCCCACCGGGGGAGTGAGCGCCTCGTACACCGCGGGCCACGTCCTCGTCGGGGTGGCCGACCACGCGATCGGGGTCGACTGGCAGGACACCTTCGGCATCGCGGACAGCGAGTGGCCGGACCTCGTCGGCGAGCGTGGCACCGCGCTCGCCGACGCCCTCGCGGCCAAGACCGGTGAGGGGCAGGCGATCTGCGCCGCGCGCTCCTGGACCGCCAGGGAGTCGCTGGCGAAGGCAGGGAGCGCCCCCGACGAGCCACTGCGCGTCCACCAGGTCGGCCGCGACGGCCTCGTCGTGCTCACCGCCGGGGGCTGGTGCTGCGCGACCGCGCTCGTACCCGGTACCGGGGTCATGGTCGCGACCGCGGTACCCGAGGAGATCTGATGCGCGCATACCGCCACGTCCACACCGTCACCTTCGACGAGACCAACCTCGTGGGCAACGTCTACTTCGCCCACTACCTGCACTGGCAGGGGCACTGCCGGGAGCACTTCCTCGCCGAGCACGCCCCCGGGGTCCTCAAGTCCCTCGCTGACGGCACGCTCGCGCTGGTGACCCTCGGCTGCGACATGACCTACTACGAGGAGTGCTTCGCGCTCGACAAGATCGAGGTGCTCATGACTCTGTCCGCGGTCAACGGCAACCGTATCGCGATGAACTTCGACTTCCGCCGGGGCGGAGTCCAGGTCGCGCGCGGCTCCCAGTCCGTCGCCTGCATGCGCAGGACCCCCACCGGCGTCGCCCCCGTCGCCCTGTCCGCCGAGCTGTCCGCCGCACTCAACGCCTTCGCCTGATCCCCCGTTCCCACCTGATCGCGAGAGGTCCGAGATGACATCGCTCAACAGCACCAGACACCGCACCGCGCTCTTCGTGTTCCTCCTGATCGTGCTCGCACACTGGGCCGAGCATCTCGTTCAGGCCGCCCAGATCTGGGTGCTGGGATGGCCGATCCCCGAGGCGCGCGGCGTGCTCGGGCTGTGGTTCCCCTGGCTGGTCAAGTCGGAGGCGCTGCACTACGGCTACGCCGTGGTCATGCTCGTCGGGTTCGTTCTCCTGCGCAGGGGGTTCACCGGCCGCTCGCGGGTCTGGTGGAACATCGCCCTGGGCATCCAGGTCTGGCACCACTTCGAGCACCTGCTGCTGCTCGTCCAGGCGGTGACCGGCAACCACCTCCTCGGCCGGCCGGCGGTCACCAGCGTCGCGCAGCTCGTCTTCCCCCGGGTTGAGCTACACCTGTTCTACAACAGCATCGTCTTCGTCCCGATGGTCGTCGCCATGCTGCTCCACCGCAGGCCCAACCTTGCGGAGTACAAGGAGATGAACTGCTCCTGTGCGGCGGTCGTGCCGCGTGCGGCGGTCCCGGCGTGAGCGACGACCCGGGTCCCACCACGGGCACGGTCGACCCGCCCGAGGCCCCGGTACGGAGGCCGTCGGTGTTCTCCATGGTGCTCGCCACCGTCGCCGGGCTGGGGCTGCTCGCGCTGACGCTGCCGAGCATCGGACCCACGGTCCGCGCGGCCTACGCCGACGGGGTCAGGGGCACCTTCACCGCGGTCCGCCTGAGCTGCGTCGAGCATCCCGGTCACGAGGCGTGCTCCTGGTACGGCCGGTTCAGGCCGGAGGGGGGCGTGGACTCCGCCCAGGAGGTCTACCTGTACGGCAGCGACCGCGAGATGCTCAGCCCCGGCCGGCGGACGGCGGCGGTGGACGTCGGCAGGGGCAGCCGGGTGTACGGGCCCGGCGGCTCCAGGGAGTGGGTGTTCGTCGGCCTGCTCACGCTGGCGGGGCTGGGCCTGCTCGGCCTGGGCGGGCGGACCGCGGTCCGGCTGGGCAGCAGGCGTGCGGGAGAGGGGTGAGAGCGGCGACGGCCACTGCGGACGGTCGCCGCGGCTCAGGAAACGGAGGAGGGGGCGGGTATCGGCTGGGCCGACAGCCCCATCAGCTGGGTGCACCTCAGGATCGCCGCCGGATCGCCTTCGAGCGACAGACCTCCGGTGACGACGGCGTCGAACGGGCTGATCAGCTCGGCTCCGATCCGGACGAACGTCTCGGCGCTCGTCCGCACCACTATCGCCGGCTGGTCGGCGGGACCACGGTGGGCCGTCGCCGCGCCCGCGGTCACGGCGATGTGGAACACGTCCTCGTCTATCCGGAACTCGTAGGACTCGTGCACGTCGGGCACCGGTTGCCCCTGGATCATCGCCTGGAGGGCGAAGAACCCCCAGGAACTGCTGGTCATCCCCGTCCTGGCATCGTCCTCGGTGAGGAAGCGCATTCCCCATCGGGAGAGGTACAGCAGGGGCTCGCGGAGCTGCTCCCCGATGGGAGTGAGCCTGTACCGCTTTCCCCGGGCGTCTCCGGGAACGGGCTCGGCCTCCAGGATCCCCCGCGCGCCGAGCGCCTTGAGACGGTCGGTGAGCAGATTCGGACCGATTCCCGGTAGGTGTGCCTGGATCTCGTGAAATCGTGCGGGCGCTATGATCAGTTCCCGGACGATCAGCAGTGTCCAGCGCTCCCCGATGATGTCAAGCGCGGCGGCCAGCCCACAGAACTGTCCGTAGTGCCGCTTGTCTGACGTGAGCACGCGCTCTCAAACCTTCCTGTTGCTTTTTTCAACTGCCCTGTGTTCGGTGCCCCGCCCGGCCGCGTCCACGTCAGGCCGGGAGCGCCTTGAGCTCGCCGTTGACGCGGCACCCCGGCTCGCCCAGCACGTTGATCTCCCCGTAGCCCCCGGCGGGCAGGCCCGACCCCGTGCCGCCGGGGTTCCACACCGATGACGGCAGCGAGAGCGCCAGCACCGCGCACGCCGCGAGCACGGCCGTGGTCTCGGCGTCCCGGCAGCCGGCCGCGTAGAGGCAGTGCTGCTCGCCGTACTCGCTCATGATGCGGATCACGGCGCCGCTGACTGGAGCGTTCCCGCCGGGAATGGGAACGACCTCGCACTCCAGGAAGGGGAAGACCGGACGCCCGGAGACGCGTCCGTCGAGTTCCCAGACCCTTCCCATCGCGGCGGCGAGTGCTTCGGCGTGGTCAAGGCACGCGCCGATCAGCGACCCCGTCAACTCCAGGCGGTACGGCCGGGTATGCACGAAGCTGGTCGCCATTCCCACGAGGGTGAGGGAGGAGGGATCGGAGCCCGTACGGACCTCCAGGCCGAAATACTCCCCGCCGTTGAGGAAGGCGACTGTTCCGAGAGCCGGCCTTGGGGTAGGGGTCCGCTGGTCGCGGTTCGAGTCGCTGCTCGTGGCCGTCATGACGACATCACCTCGTCGGCATCCGAGTTCGCAATCATTGTCGCCGAGTCACTATGCACATTCAAATTGTATTCCCATCAAGCCCTGGACGAGGCGTCAATTTTGCAATTGACTATATAAAAAAATAGTGTAATCTCCACGCTGGAGGGCATACAGGGCAGGGAAGAGGGGTGTGAATCCATGACGGAGAAGCCGCCGGCGAAGATCGGCAAGGACGACATCGGTTTCGACTGGGCGCTGGAGAAGGATCCCGGGGCGGTGTGGGCGGCGCTGTCCACCGAGGAGGTCGTGTCACGGTGGTTGGGCTGCAAGGCCGCCGTCGACCCCGTTCCCGGTGGCAAGGTGCGGTTCGACTGGGGGGACGAGGGGATGACCGAGGGCGTCGTCACCGACGTCGAGCCCGGCCGGATCCTCGAATACAGCTGGGACGAGACGGCCGAGGAGGCGTCCAGGGTCCGCTGGGAGGTCGAGGCCGCCGAAGGCGGCAGCCGCCTCCTGCTGACCCACAGCGGTTTGAACAGGCCGCAGAAGGCGGTGAAGGAGCTCGCGGCGGGCTGGCATGACTTCCTCGACGCCCTCGTGGCGGAGCTGAGCGGCACCACGCACACCAGCCGCCACGACGAGCTGCTCGAACGCTACGCGAAGAGTTAGCGCGGCCGGACCGGACCGTTCACCGGGCGGTCGCGCCCGCGACGCGGCCGGTGGCGAAGCCCGCCAGGCAGCGCATCCGCTGGGTGGCGACCCGGGCGCTCGCGGACGCGGGATCGGCCGGGGCGAGCCGGTCGGCTCGCTGGTCGGGTGCGTACCGGCTGGTCGAGGGCTTCGGCGTGTTCATGTGGCCTCCGGCGAAACGGGCGCGATGGCCGGCGCGGACGCCGGCCATCGCGGGGTTGGTCACGGGTGGGTCAGTGGTGCCAGCCGGTCCGCGGGCAGTACTGGATGCCGGGCTCGTCGGCCACGCCGTCCAGGTCCGAGTCCACGTCGGCGTCCCTGGTGGAGTAGATGTCCAGGGAGTTGAGGTCCACCTTGCCGTCGCCGTCCCAGTCGACCAGCTTGCCCTTGAAGGTGCCGGTGATGAAGGCGTTGGTCAGCGGTCCGGTGGGGGTGTCCAGCGTGCCGAGGATGCTGTTGCCGGGGAAGAGGATCTCCTCCAGGGAGCTGCCCTTCATCGCGTCGAAGTTGACGTAGCCCCAGGTGTGCACGCCACCGCGGACGTAGCGGATGGCGGCCTCGTCCTTGATGGTCATCCGGGGGTCGAGCGTCCAGCGGCCGGCCCGGGAGGCGATGACCTGCTCGTTGCGGTGCCCCAGCGAGTCGTCGTCCGCCTGGCCGGAGAGGAAGATCGGGCGCAGGCCGCGCGACTGGAAGTAGAAGCTGCCGTGCCCGTCGTCGCCCATGTTGGTGACGCCGCGGAACAGGAAGTTCTCCACGTGCGGCGAGCCGTCCTCGTGCAGGCCGGAGAGTGACTTGCTGATGATCAGCTTGTTGTGCCGGGTGTCCACGTTGGGGCACGCGTGCGCCTGGCCGAAGCTGCGGGCCAGTCCCTGCGGGGAGAGGGTGATCTTGCCCCAGTGCTTGCCCGTGTCGTCCAGCATGACGTAGACGTGGCAGCTGATGTTGAGGTAGATGGTCTCGTCGAAGGTCCGGTCGGCGTGGTAGACCCACGCGCGGCGGTCGAAGGTCGGGTAGCCGGTGGTCAGTTCGGAGGCGAAGAGCCCCGCCCACTCACCGACGTCGGCGTCGTCGTCGTTCACGGTGCGCTCGAGGATCTCCAGGGCGCGCGCGCCGCCGATCTTCTCCAGCGCCCAGAGGGCGTTCCAGCGGACCTCGCGGTTGTCGTCGGTGGCCACGGCCTCGGCCAGCAGGTCCACGGCGTCCGGCAGGTTGCGGTCGACGTACTGGTACAGCGACTGCTCGCGGATCATCGGGTCCGCGTGGTGCAGGGCCTCGTGTGCGACGTGGGCGTCGGGGCGGGAGTCAAGGCGCACCGCCACCTGGTCCAGGAATCGGCCGAAGTCGCTCTGGAGGTCGGCGGGGTCACCGGCGAGCGGACTGGTCCACGGCGTGCTACCGCCGGGAGTGAACTCGGATACTTCGCGGGTGAATTCGACGGTCATGACCAGCTGCTTTCTCTTGGAGATTTCGTCTCGACATCGTCGTGATGGGGGCTCGCGGGGTCATGGACAGGTGCCGTGATTCGCCGAACGCGGCTACCTCCGTTTCGAACGGTTGCCTGTTCGAGGCCGGTCTGATCGCTACGGGAAGTGCCCGGGGGCCGGCCGGTCAACTGATCGAGAGAGGCGGCGTCGATCACCATACCGCCCATCTCGCTATATATAAAAATAGTATCGCGGGTTCGGGAAAATCAACCCCCAGCTTCGCCCGATCTGGCCCTCTCGGTGGGTGTGTCCAGCTTTCGTAGGGTGAAATGGGTCAGGCTAGGCGCACTCATCACACTCTGCACCTAGCCTGAGAATAAAGATCTTTATCTGTAAAGATAGTGTTCTGTGGCCTACGGCCGCCGAGGGGGAATTGTCAGCACGGCACGGCCTCGATGTTCGCGGCGAAGGCGGCCGCGATGTCGTCGATCCGGGTCTGCGTCTCCTCCTCCGTCGCGCCGTGGACGACCGCGCAGCCCGCGTCGACGTTGAGCACCGTCCGCCGGTCGGGTACGCGGTCGCCGATCGCGATGCCCAGGTCGACGTCGACCACCCCCGGCATGCTCCGGATCCGCTTCATGTCGGGCAGCCGGGTGACGTGGCCGGTGGGGACCGGCAGCTCGCTCCAGGCGACGTAGCCGTCCCCGTGCGGCCCCGGCGGGCTGAAGTCGTCCATCACCGCCACCTTGAACGCGGTGCTCTCCAGCTCGATGCCGAACCGGTGGGCGATGCAGGGGAGGATCCTGCCGCCGCCGCACCGCGCGGCGCACTCGGAGAAGAAGGTCCCCTCGGACGACTCGAAGAGCTCAAGGTGGAAGACCGTGGAGGTAAGCCCGAGCGCGCCCAGCGAGGCCTCGGCGAAGCGGTGGTAGCGCGAGTAGAGGTCCGGGTGGGCGCCGGGGTCCATGATCATGGAACCGACGAGGTTCCCGTTCCTGAGCTCCAGCATGTTCCGCACGTAGCGGCCGACGCTCAGGAACTCCACGACCCCGTTCCTGACGATCCCGTCGAGGTGGAACTCCACCCCGTCGACGAACTCCTCGACCAGCCACGGCCCCGGAACGCTCCGGTGGACTTCCCGGTAGGCGCGCAGCACCTCGCTCAGGTGCTCGCGGTCGCGGACCCGGGTCACCCCGTAGGTACCGGCCGAGGCCAGTGGTTTGACCACGGCGGGGAATCCGAGGTCGTCGATTCCGTCGACCGGCGAGTGGTTCGACTCCAGGACGGCGGAGGGGGTGACGGGGATGCCCGCGGCGCGGATGAGCGCCTTCTGGAAGCCCTTGTCGCGCGCCGCGACGGCCGCCCTGACCGGGATGCCGCGCGCGCCGAGCAGCTCGGCCAGCGCCGCCGCGGTGATCATCCCCGCTTCCGAGTTCGTGAACACGGCGTCGATGTCGCGGTGAATGCCGCGGCGGTGGAGCGCGGAGAGGATCTCGGCTATCGAGGTCCGGTCGGCGACCGCTATCGGATCGCTCTGGAGCCGCAGGTTCTCCAGCCGGAGCCCGTGTGCGTCGAGCACGTTGAACAGGACGACGCCGTTCTCCTCCGCGTAGTCCGCGTAGGCGGAGCTGTGTCCCAGGACGAGTACGCGCATGGCATTCTCCGATTGGTGGGCGTCCCACCCTCGTTATCTGATCAGTATGCTGTCCAGCCGCCGGCGGGCCACGAGCAGTGCGGCGACCCCCACGACCAGCAGGTAGGCGACGTGGCCGAGTGCGTCCCATCCCGCGTGGCCGAGCGCGAGGTCGCGGATGAGCACCACGCCGTGGTAGAGCGGTGTCCAGGCGACGATGTCCGCCAGCCAGTCCGGATAGACCGACAGCGGATACAGCGTCGTGGAGAGCAGGGAGAGCGGAACGACGACCAACTGCACGAATTCGTAGTCGTCGTAGTCGCGCATCAGGGTGACGGCCACCATGCCGAGCGCGGCGAAGGTGAACCCCAGCAGCACGCACGCCGACAGCGCCAGGACGCCCAGGTGCGCCTGAACCAGACCGAGCGCGACGAGGATGGCCATGAAGACCGTCGAGTAGGCGGTCGTCCTGAGCAGGATCCAGATGGTCTCGCCGATGGCGATGTCGGTGACCATGATGGGAGTGTTCAACACCGCGTCGTACGTTTTGGCGTAGCGCAGCTTGGCGAACATGATGAGTGTGGTGTCGTACACCGCGTCGTTCATGACCGCCGACGCCAGCAGCGCGGGTCCCACGAAGGCCGCGTAGCCGACGACCACCCCCGGGGACATCTCCACCTCGCCGATGAGGCTGCCGATGCCGAACCCGATCGAGAACAGGTGGAACAGCGGTTCGAGGAACCGGCACAGGACCGCCATCCGGGTGCGGCGGTAGATGATCACATTCCGCTCGATCAGGCGGAACGGCCTGCGCCGGTTGCGGTACGGAGGTGACAGGACCTCGTCTCGCCGCGCGGTCTGGGTCAACGGAGCCGCCTCACTTGGTGAGAACCCGCTGGTAGCTCCGTACCGCCAGGAAGAGCCCCAGCGCGGTCAGCGAGAACAGGTAGAGAACGTGCACGGTCAGCGCCCCGGCTTCGACGTGGCCGATGACGAGCCCCCGGCACAGCTCGACCCCGTGCCAGAGCGGGGTGGCGTACGCCAGCGGGCGGAGGAGCGCGGGCATCTGCTCGATGGGGAAGAAGATCCCGGAGAACAGGAAGAGCGGCAGCACGATCACCCGGAACACCGCGTCGTACCAGACGGCGCTGACCTGTCGTACGGCGAAGGCCATCGTGACGGACGCGCACGCGATGCCGGTGAGCAGCGCGGCGGGCAGGGCGAACAGGGACGACCAGGAGGAGATCGCGCCGAGCAGCAGGCCGGCCAGCAGGAACGCCGTGCTCACCATGGTGATCCGCACGCAGATCCAGAGCAGGTGACCGAGGAAGACGTCCCTGACCCGCAGCGGGGCCGCGATCATCGCCGCGTACGTCCGTTCCCAGAACGCCGCGGTGGTCACCGGCCAGGTGGACTCGCCCACGGCGGTCTGCATCGCCGCCCAGACGAGCAGTCCCGGCGCGATGAACACCACGTAGTCGACACCGCCGATCTGGCCGGAGCCGGAGATCTTCGTGTCGACGAGCGCCCCCAGGCCGAAGCCCATCCCCACCATGAAGACGATGGGGGTGAGGATTCCGCTGATCACGGTCCCGCGCCATCGTCGCCGGTAGTTGATCGCCCAGTACTCCAGGGCGTGGATCGTGGGATGTTTCGGCATCGGGTTCCCCTAGTCGGTCAGCGCGCGTCCGGTGAGCCTGAGGAACACGTCCTCGAGACCGCTCCGGCGCACCAGCAGGACCTCCGGTGTGAGGCCCAGCTCGACGAGCTCGATGGCGGCCCGGTCGCCGTCGTCCGTGTAGAGCAGCGTCCGGTCGCGCATCGTCTCCACCCGCTTGGCGAGCTGGGACAGGCGGTCGCCGAACCGGGCGACCACCTCGGAGTCGGCCCTGATCTCCACGACCTCGCGGGTGGAGTATCTCTCGATCAGCTCGCGGGGCGAGCCCTCGGCGACGATCCGCCCGGTGTCCATGATGACGAGCCGGTCGCAGAGCTGCTCGGCCTCCTCCATGTAGTGCGTGGTGACCACCAGGGTCACGCCCTGGCTCTTGAGGCGGTGGAGCCTGTCCCAGACGGCCTGGCGGGCCTGCGGATCGAGCCCGGTGGTCGGCTCGTCGAGCAGCAGCATGTCGGGATCGCTCACCAGGGCGCGCGCCATGGTCAGCCGCCGCCGCATTCCGCCGGAGAGGTTGGCGACCTTGTCGCCGGACCGATCGTTCAGATGGACGAACTCCAGCAGTTCCACGGACTTCGCGCGAGCCTGCCGCCAGCTCATGCCGAAGTAGCGGGCATAGACGATCATGTTCTCGTGGACCGTGAGGTCCTCGTCCAGGCTGTCGTCCTGAGGGACCACGCCGAGCCGCTGTTTGATCGCGGACTCGTTGCCGGGGATGTCGGTGTCGAAGACCCTCAGCAGGCCCTCGGTGACCGGGGAGACACAACCGATCATGCGCATCACGGAGCTCTTGCCCGCCGCGTTCGGGCCGAGGAAGCCGAAGGCCTCGCCCCGGACGATCCGGAGATCGATGCCGTCCACGGCGGTCAGCGCTCCGTACCTCTTCACGAGGCCCTCGGCGTGGACGTAGGTTGCCTCCACATCATTGCGCATATATGAAACGATAGCGTCATGGGTAAGGGGCGTCCATGGATCACGGCCCTCCCAGCGGGGATATCGCTTGTTCTTCGGCACTTTCGCGGTCGTGATTCTCGGTAGATCGGTTGTCGTTGACGCGTATCGTTATAGATATATATTGTCTTCCCTGTCTTGACCTGCGGGGGAGGTTCGTATGCCACCTGACACAGCCGGCCACCCGAGCAGGCCACTCACCAGGGGGAGTGTGACCGTCCGCCCGTGGACGCGGCACGACGTGGCCTTCCTCTCGATGGTGAGCTCGCTCGAAACCAACCCCTGGGCTCCGGTGCCGCTCGGCCTGTCAGCGGCGCAGTGGCTATCGGAACTCGAAGCGACAGCGGACCGGGGCGACCTGGGCTTCATCATCGAGGTCCAGGGCGTAGAGGCGGACGAGAGCGCCGGGATCACAGGGAGCGCCGGGATCACAGGGAAGGCCGACGACGCCGGGCGGGACACGCGCCCGGCACCGGCCGGCCTGCTGACACTCGGAGCCTTCGACCCCCACCACCGCGTCGCCGAGATCACCGGCTACTGGGTGTTGCCCCGCCTGCGTGGCCGGGGTGTCGCGGCGACCGCCATCGACCTCGTCACCGGCTGGGCCATCGCCTCGCTGGGTTACGCCCGCATACAGATCTTCACGCGCCCCGACAACGTGGGCTCCCGTGTGGCCGCGCTGCGCGCCGGCTTCGCGGAGGAGGGCGTGCTCCGATCATTCGTGGAAGTCGCGGGCGAACGTTCGGATGCGGTGGTGCTCTCACGCGTCCACCCTGTTTCACCTGTCCCTACCGAGAGGAATGCCCCCCGTGCTCTCGACGCCGCCGACCAGGCGCCGGCTCATCTCCGCTGACTCCCACCTGGACCTGCCGTGGATCCCGCCGGGCCTGTGGCAGGAGAGGCTGCCCGCGAGCCTGCGCGAGGAGGGGCCACGCGTCGTCGAGACCGGCGACAGGGGCTCGATGTGGGTCTGGGAGGGCAGGCCGCACACCCCGTCGGCGGCCGGGTCGAACAACGCCCTGCTCCTGAAGGATTTCTACGGTGACTTCGGCGTCGAGACGGAGCCCGGATCGCTGCCGCCCTCCGATCCGAAGCTGGTGAGCGCCCACCTCGAAGGCGCGGGCGTCACCGCTCAGGTGATGTTCCCCCCGGTGGACGGGTTCATCTTCGGCGACGAGCGGCTGGGCCTGGCCTGTGTGCGCGCCTACAACGAGTTCGCGCTGACCATGGACCGGGACAGCGGTGGGAAGGTCGTACCGCTCGCCATCCTGCCCACCGGCTCGCCGGAGGCGTGTGCGGCCGAGGCCCGCTGGGCCGTCGAGCAGGGTTTCCGCGGGCTGGAGTTCAACGCGCTGCTGGCCGGCCGGCCGCTGTGGGAGCCGGTCTGGGAGGAGTTGTGGGACACCGTGGAGCAGGCGGGCGTCCCGCTGTGCACGCACATCTCCGCCACTCCAGGTGTCGAGCCGGTACGCCACCACGGCCAGTGGCCCTCCTACGTCGTGCAGGCGTCGTTCGCGATCCTGGACCCGATCCTGTCGCTGCTCTTCTCCGGCGTGCTCGACCGGCGGCCGGGGCTGCGCGTCCTGCTGGGCGAGTGCCGCGTGGGCTGGCTGCCGTTCGTCATCCAGCAGGCCGAGGACACCGCCAGGGAGCGCTACACCGACGTCAAGCTCTCCAGCACGCCCATCGAGATCTGGCAGCGCCAGATCGCGGCCACCTTCGAGGAGGACCGCATCGGCGCGCGGATGCTCGCGATGCCGTGGGCGAACCTGGCGGGAACCGTCATGTGGGCCTCGGACTACCCGCACAACCACCGCGTCTGCTTCGACCCGCACCCCGTCCTCGACGAGTTGTTCGCCGAGGTTCCCGAGGACGTCGCCGACCACGCCTGCTACGGCAAGGCAGCCGAGTGGTTCGGACTGTGACCCCCCGGACCTGTACCCGCCCGTCACCGAGCAGTCGCCGATCCGCACCCAGCCGTCCGGCAAGGAAGGCGCGGAAGACGAGAAAGGGAGGTTCGGCATGTACCGGACCAGCAACGCCGAGTTCACCGGCCCCTCGATCCGGCCGCAGGTATCCGGACCGATCATCGACGTGGACCAGCACCTGAACGAGACGTTCGGCACCTGGGACGGCGTGGACCTGACCGAGACCGGCGGGCTCAAGCTGGACCTGCGCGAGGACGAGTTCGGCCGGCGCTTCCTGTACCTCGGCGAGGAGCGGATCGGCCCGGGCCGGGCGACCGTCCCCGACGAGTACGAGCGCATCGCCCGCCTCATCGCGGCCGACGAGCTGGCCTACGAGCGGGAGAAGGAGGACCGGGCGCTCAACCCCCGCTCCTTCGACGAGACATGCGAGCCGACCGCCAGCGACCCGGCCGCCAGGATCCCGCTCCTGGACCAGATGGCCACGGACGTCGCCATCATGTTCCCGAGCTACGCCTTCTACTGGACCCGGCTGGTCGAGCCGCGTGGCCACCGCGTCGTCCAGGCCCACATGGCGGCGTGGAACGACTGGGTGGCCGGGCAGTGCGCGCCCTACCACGAGCGGCTGCTGGCCGCGGGGCAGATCGGTCTGTACGACGTGGACTGGACCGTCGCCGAGATCCACCGCTGCGCCGCGCTCGGCATGAAGGGCGTCTCCCTGGCGATGAAGCCGTTCCGGGGGGTGCCCTGGTCCCATCCGAGCAACGAACCGGTGTGGAAGGCGCTGGAGGAGACCGGCCTCGCGGTGTTCATGCACATCGCGGTCATGCCGCACACGGTCGACCCGGCGTGGGAGAGAGTCGACGCGTACACGGACTCGCACTCGGGGCCGGACCTCAGCTCGATGATCAATCGACACCTTCCGGTCGAGGCGGCGCTCAGCGACCTGATCTTCGGAGGGGTCTTCGAGCGGCATCCCGGGCTGAAGGTCGCCACCATGGAGTGCGGCGGCCTGTGGGTGCAGAGCTTCCTGGAGCGGATCGACTGGGTGATGGACGTCGTCGGGGTGCGCAACCACTATCTGCGCCGGCAGCTGTCCATGCCGCCCTCGGACTACTTCCGCCGCGCCGTGCGAGTGGGCGCCTTCCCCTTCGAGGGACTGCCCGGCTACCTCTTCGAGGGTGGCGAGGACCTGTTCCTGTACGCCAGCGACTTCCCGCACTACGAGGGGACGGCGTACGGGACCGGACGGTTCGAGGAGGTCTTCGACGCCCTGGGCGCCAACCCGTCGATCAGGCAGAAGTTCTACGTCGACAACTCGGCCGAGTTCTTCGGGATCTCCCCGGTGAGCGGGCAGGAAGGCGCGCCGGCCGATGTCGTGGCGTCTGCTTAGCGCGGCGGACGCCGCCCCGGTGCCGTACGGCACCCGCTCGCTGTCGGCTGCCGGCGGTCCGTCAGGGGAGGCTGCCGGCGGTCCGTCAGGGGAGGCCGCCGAGTCGGCGTCGGAGGTCGCGGGTCCGCTGTCGGCGGGCGAGGTCGCGGGTCCGCTGTCGGAGGCCGAGGTCCAGAGCTTCGCCGCCGACGGATACCTGGTACGCCGGGACTTCTTCACCCCGGAGGTCCACCGGGAGCTGCTGGCCGGTGCCGACCGGCTGATCGAGCTGGTGGTCGACTCCTCGGTCGTGCTCGGCCGCCGGAACCCGCGAGGCGACCTGCTGCTGGACGCCTCGGGCGAGCTGGTGATCCGCAGGATCAGCCCCGTCGTCGATGTGCTGCCCGTCGCCGCGGCCCTCGCCGCCGATCCGATGATGCTGGCGGCGGTACGGCAGCTGACCGGGCACTCCGGCACGCTCATGGAGAGCAAGCTCAACTACAAGCAGCGCCTGCCTCCGGTCGAGGGGCTTCCGTTCCTGCCGACCCGCGCGTCCGGCGACACCTGGCCGCTCCACCACGACTGGGGCTACTACCGTCAGCAGGGCTACCCGCCCAGCACCATCTCGGTGGCGGTCAGCCTGGACGACACCGAGAACCGGGGGCCGATGACGGTGGTGCCGGGCTCGCACCGCGAGCCCACCCGCCTGGTGGGCCGCGATCCCGACAGCGGCAGCGGCCGGGTCGAGGAGAGCAGCGTCGGGCCGCTGCGGCGGAAGATCCACGCCCCCGCCCGTTCGGTGCTCTTCTTCCACAGCCTGCTGGTGCACTCCTCCTCGCCCAACGAGTCGGGCCTGCCGCGCAGGATCCTGCACCTGACGTACGCCCCCCCGTTCGCCGACGGGACCGCCGCCACCCGGCGCAACGGCCGCTGGCAGGAGGCCGCGGCGCGCTTCGAGCGCCGCTACCGCGAGATGGGCGGGACCCGTTCCTTGACATCCTCCCCGAAGCCGGAGCACGGGGTTTCCACGCTGGAGGGATTCAGATGAGCACCGACGCGACCGCAGGGCAGGCCGCCCCGCTGAAGGCCGTGGTCTTCGACTGGGGCGGCACGATCACGCCCTGGAACCTCGTACCCAGGCAGCTGCAGTGGCTCGCCGCGGGTGCCCTGCTGGACGGGGCGGACCCGGAACGGGCCGCCGCCGCGCTGGCCGCCGCGGAGACCGAGATCTGGAGCATCTGGGCCGAGACCAGCGAGGTGGCCTCGATCCTCACGGTCCCCCGTATGGCGGCCGACACCCTCGGCGTCGAGCTGCCGGACGGGCTCGCCGACGAGGTGCTCGCCGCGCACCTGGAGACCATGGCGCCCAACATTCACGCCCGCCCCGAGGCGCGGCGGGCACTGGCCGCGCTCAAGGAGCGTGACCTGCTGGTCGGCATCCTGACCAGCTCGCACTGGCCGCGCTCCTGGCACGAGCGGCTCTTCGAGGAGGACGGCCTGGCCGATCTCCTGGACGTCTGCGTCTGCGGCTCGGACCTGAAACGGGCCAAGCCGGACCCGGACAGCTTCCTCACGGTCCTGCGGATCCTGGGGGTCACCCCGGCCGAGGCGGTGTTCGTCGCCGACAGCCCCTGGGACATAAGCGGCGCCCAGGCGGTCGGCATGCGCGCGATATGGCTGCCCAACGGCCTCCAGGAGGAGGAGGGCACCGACCCGGAGGCGATCGTCACCGACCTGGTCGGCGTCGTCGACGTCGTCGACCGCTGGCTCGACCCCGTACCGCTCTCCAGCTGAGAGGCTCTCCATGCGTTACGTAGTGCCCCTTGAGGAAGCCCCCGCCGGTGCCGGTGCCGGTGCCGGTGCCAGTGCCGGTGCCGGTGCCAGTGCCAGTGCCAGTGCCAGTGCCAGTGCCGGCGTCGGTGTCGACGCCGGTCTCGGCGCCGGTGTCGGCGGTAAGGCGTCGGGGCTGGCCGACCTGCTGCGTGCCGGGGTCAGGGTTCCGGCCGGGTTCTGCCTCACCGTGCTCGCCCTGCGGGACACGCTCGCCGCGGCCGGGCTGACCGAGCTGGCCCGCGAGGTCGAGGAGGGCCGATCCGACGCCTCGGGCGTGGCGGAGCTGAGGTCCGGCCTGCTCGGGGCCGAGCTGCCGCCCACGCTGGTGACCGAGGTCCTCGACGCGTACGACCGCCTCGTGGCGCGCTCCTCGCGGGGCGGGGGGGAGAGCGCCGCCGCGGTGGCGGTGCGCTCGTCCGCGCTGGCCGAGGACGGCGCCGAGGCGAGTTTCGCCGGCATCTTCGACAGCCACCTGAACATCGGCGACGCCGACGGGCTGCTCCACGCGATCCGCGCCTGCTGGCTGTCGCAGTGGTCGGAGACGGCGCTGGCCTACGGCGAGCGGATGGGGACGTCGGGACACACGATGGGCGTGCTGGTGCAGCGTCTGGTCTCACCGACGGCCAGTGGCGTGCTCTTCACCGCCGACCCGGTCACCGGGGACCGCTCCCGCCTGGTGGTGAACGCGGTCTACGGCCTGGCGAGCGAGCTGGTCGAGGGGACCGCCCCCTGCGACACGTTCGTCGTGGACCGGGAGACCGGTACGGTGCTGGACCGGAAGATCGCCGACAAGCCCTCGGCGGTCGTCCCCGGTGGGCCGGGTGAGATCGTCGATCTGGAGGTGGCGGCCGGGCGGCGACAGGCGCCCGCGCTGACGGACGCGGAACTGCGGCGCCTGGTGGAGCTGGCGGCCGAGATCGAGGCGGTCAGGGGCGACAACCAGGACATCGAGTGGGCCTTCCACGACGACGAGCTCTTCGCGTTGCAGGCCCGCCCGATCACCGGGCTGCCGTCGGACCTGAGCGCGCAGTACTCCCCGGACCTCCCGCCGGACGGCCGCTACTGGCTGCGCGCCTCCGAGCTGTCCCTGGGGCCCTCCTCGGTATGGGGTCTGATCTCGTTCGGGAAGTTCACCGAGGGCCTGAACCGGGCGCGCGCCTCCTGGCACTCGCCGTGCCGGCTGCGGACCGCCACCTACCAGGGCTACCTCTACATGGGCGAGGACCTCGCCACCGGTGACCTGCCCGATGATCATCAGGTCGCGTACGAGGTGGCGATCGACCGCATGGTGGCCGAGGCCCCGGTGCGCTGGCGCGACGGGTGGCGCGAGGCGGTCCAGCGGAGCAGCAGGGAGATCCTGGCGGCGGACCTGACCGCCCGCTCCGACGCCGACCTCGTGGGCGGGCTCACCGCCTGGCTCGCCGGGCGGGCCGACGACGACGAGATCGGCGGCATGGTCGGCATGACACCGGTCTTCGTGATGGCACGCCTGGCCCGGATGGAACCCGAGATCGCCCAGGAGCTGGCCAAGCACGTCCTGCACGGCCTGCCGAGCATGCTCGGCGAGCTGGAGGAGGCGCTGTGGCTGCTGGTCAGGGAGCTCGAAGCCGACGACTGGACGCGCCGGACCCTGACGGGCCTGGAGGCGCCGGCCGCGCTGGAGGCGCTGCGCACCCGGCCGGAGGCGTGGGCTCCGATCGCCGCGTTCCTCGGTGAGTACGGCTATCACGGCATGGACGGCATCGAGTCGACCCCCTGGATGGAGGACACCGTCCCGCTGATCGCCGTACTCGCGGCCAAGGTCGGGCACGAGGAGGAACGGCCGAGCACCAGGCTGGCCAGGCTCGCGGTCGAGCGGCGGCACGCCGTGGACGCCCTGGTCGCCGAGCACCCCGGCCGGGCCGAGGCCATCCGCCGCCTCGTCGTCGAGCTGGAGTCGTGCCTGCCACTCGGGCAGGACCGTTATGTCGCGCTGACCGAGGTGGGGCACGCCGCCACCCGCTACCAGCTGCTGGAGATCGGCCGCAGGCTGTGCGCGCGGGATCTGTTGCGCGAGCCGGTGGACGCCCTGTACCTGGACGCCTCGGAACTCGAACAGGGCCTGATCGGAGGCCTGGACCGTCGAGGCCTCGTCGCCGAGCGCAAGCGCATCCGGCACTGGCAGCGGGGACTGCGGCCACCGATCACCATCGGGGCCGAGCAGTCACTCGACGCCGTGCCGTACGTGATCGACTCGATCCTGTCCGACCGGGCGAGCGGTCTCGACTTCAGCGTGGGACCGGGGTCGGCCGACGGCGAGCAGGTGCTGGTCAGCGGGGTCGCGGGATCGGCCGGTCGCTACGTGGGTCCCGCGCGGGTCTGCGCGTCGGTGGCCGATGCGGTGCGTCTGCGCCGCGGTGACATCCTGGTGTGCTCGACGACCTCGCCTGCCTGGACCCAGTACTTCGGCCTGATCGGTGCCGTCGTGACCGACCAGGGAGGGCTGCTGTCGCACCCGGCGGTGGTGGCCAGGGAGTACGGGATTCCAGCGGTGATCGGCGCCGAGGGCGCGACCACGACCATCGTCTCCGGCCAGTCGGTCGGGGTCGACGGCGGTAGCGGGATCGTCTTCACGCCCGGCTCTCCCTGAACTGTTGAAACCGCACCTGTGGTTCAGATGGTTCAGGAGGGTATGACGAGCCTTGTCATGTCCGGTAGCCGGGCCTGCCGACCACAGGAGAGTCTTCGATGGATCGCACCTGTCCGACAGGATCGCCGTGAGCAGCGGCGTGAGCGGGGGCATGAGCGGGGGCGTCGGCCCGGCCGTGGCCGCGCTCGGCGGGGAGGGGCGCATGAGGGGTGACCGCCCCCGCGCTCTCGGGGAGAGACCGTGAACGAGCTCGGCGCGCGGCTCCGCGAGGCGCTCCACGCCGAGTTGCCCGCCGCCTACCGGCTGCGGCGGGAGCTGCACGCCGAGCCGTGCCTGTCCGGCAAGGAGGAGCCGACACTCAAACGGATGCTGGACGCGCTGCCCGAGGGCAGCGCGATGGAGCGGGTGGCGGAGACCGGCGCGCTCCTCCGGGTCGGCGGCGACGGCCTGGCCGTCGGGGTACGCGGAGAGCTGGACGCCCTGCCGATCCCGGAGGAGACCGGGGTGCCCTGGGCTGCGCAGAACGGTGCCATGCACGCCTGCGGCCACGACGTCCACCTCGCCGCCCTGGTCGCGCTGACCAGGGCGGTCGACCACGTACAGGCGCCGGCACCGATGGTCGCGGTGCTGCAGCCACGTGAGGAGGGTCCCCCCTCCGGCGCCCGTGACATCGTCGCGTCGGGCGCGCTCCAGCGGAACCAGGTCGGCGCGATGATCGCGTCACACGTCCAGCCGGTGCTCGAAGCCGGTCAGACGGCCTGCACTCCCGGCGCTGTCAACGCCTCCTCCGACCGGTTCGCGGTCGTCGTCCGGGGCCGGGGAGGGCACGCGGCCTACCCCCACCTGGCCCAGGACTCGGTCCTGGCACTCGCCCAGATCATCGTAGCCGCGCAGCAGCTCGTCAGCCGCGACGCCGACCCGATGACGCCGACGGTGGTCACCTTCGGGATCGTGTCGGCGGGCACCGCCCCGAACGCGATTCCAAGGAAGGCCGTCGCCCAGGGCACCTTCCGTACGATGTCGGAGGCCTGGCGTCAACGGCTGCACCAGCGCTTCCACGAGATCGCCGAGGGTGTCGCCCGTGCCTACGGCTGCGAGGCGGAGGTGCGGATCACGTACGGGGAGCCGGTGCTCGTCAACGACGCCCGCCTCGCCGAGGAGACCGGCTGCATCCTCGTCGAGACGGGCCACCACATGCCCGCCACGCTGCGCTCCTGCGGTGCCGATGACTTCGCCCACTTCGCGTCGGTCGTGCCGTCGCTGATGCTGTTCGTGGGCACCGACACGGTGGCCGGGCTGCACAGCCCGCACTTCCTGCCGGGAGACGAGACGGTGAAGGCGCTCGCGGAGAGCCTGCTCGCCGGTTACCTCGGGGCCGCGCAGGTGATCGGCGCGGGCCAGGGCCACTGACAGAACCACCCGCTCCGGTCGCGGGACCGTTTTCCCGGCCACGGCGGCTCACCGGTGCCGTCTCCGGGAACCGAGGAGCGCGGGGGCGACACACCGCCGGCCGAAAGCGCCTAGGTGAGCCGGATCCACCGCGATGCCGGTTCCGCGGTCCGGGACGCAGACGATCGCGGAGCCCGTCAGTATCCCGCGGCGGGATCGATGACCCCCTCCAGCGGGAGGCCCGTCCGCAGATTGCGCACGTTCCGCTCGACCCGCTCGCAGAACATCCGGGTGACGTACTCGGCGGAGTCGGCGCAGTGCGAAGTGATGAGCACCCTGTCCTCGGCCCACAGCGGGTGCCCCTCGGGGAGCGGTTCCGGGTCCGTCACGTCCAGCCCGGCGGCGGAGATCGTCCCCGCGCGGAGGGCCTCGACGAGCGCGTCGGTCTGAATGTGCGCGCCGCGGGCGACGTTGACGACGACGGCGTGCGCCGGCAGCAGAGCCAGCTCGGCGGCGCCGATGACGTGCGTCGTCTCCGGCGTCAGGGCGAGGGCCAGCACCAGGATGTCGGTCTCCGGAAGCACGGCGGGCAGGGCCTCGGGCGGCAACGTCTCCTCGGCGCCCTCGATCCTCTCCGCCCGGCGGCGGATCACCCGGATCCGGCACTCGAACGGCCGCAGGAGCCGGATGAGCTCGGTCGCTATACCGCCGCCGCCGAGGACCGTCACCCTCTGGCCGTGCAGAGACCTGGGATCCACCGGGTACCAGCGGGGGGTGCGCGCCTGCCGGGCGAGGTTGCGCAGGCAGGCCAGCACCAGCATGAGCGCGTGCTCGCCGACCTGCCCGGCGAACGCCCCCTTGGCGCAGCTGAAGACCACGGGGCGGTCGAGCACCCCGGACGCGGTGAACCTCTCCACCCCCGCCCAGGGGAACTGCACCCAGCCGATCCGGGGGTGGGCATCCAGAGCCGAGCGGAGCAGTTCCGGCTCGCCAGGGATGAGCCACACCAGGCCGTCCGCCTCGGCGAGCGGGACATTGACGCCACCGCCGCCGGACACGGCCTCCTCGACCCTGAGGCGCAGGCGGTCGAGGCCGGGGGAGTTGGGACGGTCGTAGGCCGCCCCCGCCTCCGGGGACGGGGCTATCGCGATTCGGGCTTCCATGAACGACATTCTGTACGTGGCCCACCGGCCGCGTACCTCGGCGTCCCGCACCCGTCACCGAACGGGATCGATCACCCGAACCCGTCACCGAACGGGATCGATCACCCGCACCCGTCACCGAACGGGATCGATCACCCGAACCCGTGCCTCTCACGTTCCTTGACCAGCTTGAAGAACTCGTGCTCGGAGGCCGCGACGCGGGAACGGCGCCGCCACCAGCTCACCTGCTCGTGTCGAGGAAGGCGTTGGAATCCCTCCCCTGGAGGGCGTGTGCTGCCGTTGCCGACGGATGATCATCGTGGGATCGGCCCCTGCGGGGCAGTTGGACACGGGTTCATACCTACGGCACCGCCCAGGGCATGTACGGGGTGGTTGGGGGCCGTTGGCACCTGCGGCGCTGTCCGGTGTGAAGGTCAAAACCGCGTCGAGGGTGAGTGGGTGGTCAAGCGCCGTTCGGATTTGCGGGCTGTCCGGGGCTGAAGGTCAAAACCGCAGCGACGGCAGGTGGACGGGTGGGCGCCGTTGACGCCTGCGGACCGTACGGGGTGAAGGGCGCGTTGGGGGAGGTGGTTGGGGGTGGTGATGGTGGGGGTGGTGATGGTGGGGGCGAGGAGAGGGGGCAAAGCGGGGCAAAAACCTTACGGTCGGCCTCTGGTGAGCTTTTCCGTAGGGGGTTCCTTGATCTGGGTGATTGAGCACACCCCCGGTGTGCTCAATCACCCAGATCAAGGACTGATCGGTGCAACTCATCGGGCGGATGGGGGCAGGGTGCTTATCCACAGAAAGGAATTCGGTCCTACGGGCTTCCTCTCTCACAGGGCATCCTGCGGCGTATGCGAGCACTGGCCCATCAACGTCTCCCCTTGGCACTGGAGCGCCTGATGCACCATCAGGCGGGGGTCGTCACCCGGCAGCAGGTGCTGGGATACGGAATCTCCCGGAGCGCCGTCTCCCATTACCTTGGTGGTTGTCGGTGGCGGGCCGTCTATCCCGGCCGAGGCGTCTATGCGACCTTTACCGGACCATTGAGTAGAACCGCTGAGCTGTGGGCCGCGGTTCTCGCCTGCGGGACAGGCGCGATGCTCAGTCACCACACCGCTGCAGAGTTGTGGGGAATCACCGAACGGCCGAGTGGCCTGATCCACGTGACGCTGTCCCACGGTCATTCGGTCAGAGCACTGAGGGACATACGGATCCACCGATCTTCCAAGGCAGATCGGATCAGGCATCCGGCGGCATCTCCGCCGCGAACCAGGTTGGAGGAGACGGTCATCGCGCTGACCCAGCTCTCCTCTGATCTTGACGAGGTCACCGCATGGGTAGCGCAGGCTTGCGGCTCCCGACTGACCACCGCGGCTCGGCTGGCCACCACACTCGCAGGGCACGGCAAGCTTCGCCGGCGGCCGGAGTTGATCGCGTTCGTGGGTGTGGCCGCCGAAGGTGCCCATTCGCTGTTGGAGACACGCTACTTCCAGAGAGTCGAGCGGGCTCATGATCTCCCCCGAGGTCGACGCCAGCTCCGGCGCACCGAAGACGGCGTCAGCCAGTACGACGACGTGACTTATGAGCAATATCGCACGATCGTTCACCTCGATGGCCGAGTCGGTCACCTTGGGCGGGATGTCTTCCGGGACATGCGCAGAGACAACGCCGCCACGGAAAAGAACAAAGCCTCGCTCCGATATGGCTACGCGGATGTCACCCACCGCTCCTGCGAGGTCGCCGCCCAGATCAGCCACGTCCTCATCGCCCATGGCTGGACCGGGCGCCCCAGTTCCTGCGGTCTGGCCTGTTCGGTCCTTGATCTGGGTGATTGAGCACGCTGGGGGTGTGCTCAATCACCCAGATCAAGGAAAACCCCTACGGAAAAACGCGCCAGAGGCCGACCAGTAAGCCTTTTGCCCCGTTTCGTCCCGGCCCTTCGCCTCGACCCCCAACTGCCTCCCCCCAACCGCCTCCCCCCAACATGCCCTTCACCCCGTACGGTCCGCAGGCGTCAACGGCGCCCGCCCGTCCACCTGCCGTCGCTGCGGTTTTGACCTTCAACCCCGGACAGGCCCGCAGATCACACCCTCGGCGCATCCCCGACCTTCACCACGGACGACGCCGGACGTGTGAACGGTGCCTGTCCACTCACCTGCCGTCGGTGTGCCCCTCACCTTGCACATACGAGCGGCCCCCGACCAGTGTGGCCGGGGGCCGCTCGTTGAAGGTGTGTCAGGGCTCCACGCCTGTGGCCGGGGGCCGCTCGTTGAAGGTGTGTCAGGGCTCCACGCCGATGTGTACCGGACCGGCGTCCGGTCTGACCGCGCTGAGGATGCTCGTCGGGATGCGGAACACCCGGCCGGGAGCCGCCGGCCACCACAGCCGCTTCCGCACGACGACCTTTCCCTCTTGCCGAAGAACGATCCGGGGGAACGGGATGTAGCGGTCGCTCCACAACAGCAGGCGGCGACGGGCCGGGGCCGGATCCTTCGGGCGGAAGATCTCCGGCGCCACCCAGCGGAAGGGCGCGTCGGCGACGAGACGTACCTGTTCGGCCGGTGTCCTCCTCCCCTCCACCCAGGCGATGACGGAGCGCACGACATGGGCGCCGTCGATCGCCGCGATGTCGGCGGTGTCAACCGGGTGGAGCAGGTTGCCCACGGCGAACACGCCCGGCCTGTCGGTACGTAGCGCGTTGTCGACCAGCGGGCCGTTCGTGCCGGGGTCCATGGCGATTCCCGCCGCGCGCACCAGCTCGTGGTCGGGGATCCAGTCGCCGGTGAGGACGAGCGTGTCGCACTCGACGACCCGCCTCCTGCCGGTGTCGATGTCCTCGATCTCGACGGCCCGCAGCTCCGGTCGGCCGATGACCTTCGTCACCCGGGTGCGGGTGGCGACCCGGGTGCGGAAGAGGATCCTGCCGGGGACGCTGAACAGGGAGTAGGAGTCCGGCCGGGGATACTCGGTGGTCATCAGGACGGTCCGGCAACCGGCCTCGCGCAGGGTCAGCGCGGCCGACCAGCTGACCAGTTCGGCGCCGACGATGACCGCTCTCTTCCCGACCTTCCCGTGCTGCAGGTGGACGAGATTCTGCAGGTGCCCTGTGGTGTAGACGCCGTGGGCGCGGTCTCCGGGGATGAGCCGGGCCGGTCGTGGACGCTCCCGGGCGCCGGTGGCCAGGATGACTGCCTGCGCCTCGACGCGGATGCGGCCCCGCGGGGTGGTGGCCTCGATCGCGCGGTCACCGGCCCAGTTCGTCACGGTGGCGTTCGTCAGGATCGTCGCACCGGCGGCCTCGGCCTGCCGGACGAGCCTCCTGGCGTAGGCGGGACCGCTCATGAAGCGTCTCATGTCCCTGATCCCGTAGCCGGGATGGTCACTGTGCCGGGGAATGCCCCCGGCCGTGCTCTCCCGGTCCAGGACAAGGACCTCGCCGTTGATTCTCGGCGCGAGTTCACGGGCGGCGCTCAGCCCGGACGGTCCGGCGCCGATGATGACGACGGCCGGGGTGAGAGTGGTGATATCGCCGGACGTCATCGGCAGGCCTCCTGCGGTGATATCGCCGGACGTCATCGGCGGGCCTTCCGCGGTGTTGTCGCCGGACGTCATCGGCGGGCCTCCTGCGGTGCGTGGCTCTGCCCGCAGGCGCTCTCGCCCCTGCTTTCCAGCAGCTTCTTGACCTCGGCGCCGCAGAAGAACCCCTGGCAGCGTCCGTTCATCGCCCGGGTGCGGCGGCGCAGCCCTTCCAGGGTGGCCGGTGGGATCGGCGACCGGAAGGTGTCGCGGATCTCGCCGGCGGTCACCCGCTCGCAGAAGCAGACCACGTGGCCGTAGGCGGGGTCGGCGGCGATCCGGGCGGCGTCCTGGTACGGGCGGGTGAAAGCCTCCCCGAGGTTGGGCATGCGGGGCGGCTCCGGCAGGTTCTCCCGTGGTACGAGCACCAGCCCGGCGCCACGGGCGAGCTCGGCGACGTGCTCGGCGATGGCGATGCCGGCGGTCAGGCCGGTCGAGCGGATCCCGCCGACCAGCACGTAGCGCTGTCCGGCGTCGGCCTCGATGAGGTAGTCGGGGTGGTCGCTCGCCGCGCGCAGACCGGCGTAGGTCGCGGTGACCTCCTCGCGCAGCAGGTCGGGCATCAGCTTCTCGCCCTTGCCCAGCAGGAACTCCAGCCCCTTCTCCGAGGTCCCGGTGTCGGTGCGGTCGACGAGGTCCTCGGCGGTGGGACCGAGCAGCACGTTGCCGTAGACGGTGGGGCTGATCAGCACGCCCTTGCCGCGCGAGCTGGGCACCGGCAGAACGATCTTGTTGACCATCGGGCGGGCGAGCTTGTCGTAGACCAGTAGCTCACCGCGGCGCGGCGTGACCGTGAAACGGTCGTGGCCGAACAGCCGGTCGATGACGTCGGCGCCGAGCCCCGCCGCGTTGACCACCCAGCGGGCCTTCACCTCCCCGCCGGAAGCGCGCAGCACCGTGTGATCGCCGAGGTCCTCGACCGAGGTGACCGCCCGGTTCAGCAGCAGCGTCACGCCGCGGCCGACCGCGTCCGCGGCCAGGGCGAGGTTGGTGGTCCAGGTGCAGATGATCGACTCGTCGGGAACGGTCAGGCCGCCCAGGACGCCTTCCCCGAGGTGGGGAAGTTGCCGGTACACCTCCTCGGGGCCGACGATCTCCGTCCTGCCGTACCCGTTCTGCTCCGCCTTCCGGCGCAGGCCCGGCAGCGCGTCGAGCTCCTCGGCCGTCCAGGCCACCAGCAGGGCGCCGGTGTGCTCGACCGGAATGCCGGTCCGCGTCGCGTACTCGGAGAGCAGATGGTAGCCCTCGCGCACCAGCCGGGATTCGAGGGTGCCGGGTTTGGCGTCGAAACCGGTGTGCAGGATGGCGGTGTTCGCCTTGCTCGTGCCGTCACCGACGTCGTCGCGCGCGTCGAGCAGCGCGACGCTCAGCTCGTACCCGGCCAGCTTCCTGGCGATGGCCGAGCCGACGATGCCGGCACCGATCACCGCCACATCGAATGTGGTGTTCACCGTGCTCCCTCCCGCGTCAGGGCGGCGTTGACCGCCTCTCCCCACCGGGAGCGGAAGTCGGCCGCCTGATCGGCGGACCATCGGGGTTCGTAGGTCGTGCTGGGCTCCCACGGGTCCACCGCGTCCGCGAGGGAGAGCGACGGGTCCAGCGCGGTGCGGGCCAGCGCCACCGCCCCCATCGGGGTGGCGTGCTGGGAGGGGTAGACGTCGATCCGGATCCGCATCAGGTCGGCGACCGCCTGCATGAGGACCCTGCTCCGGGTGAGCCCGCCGTCCACGCGCAGCCGGGTCAACGGCTGCCCGAGGTCGGCGGCGACGAGGTCGCCGAGCTCGGCGACCTGCGCCGCGATCCCCTGCAGTACGGCGAGCACGAGGTGCCCGGAACCGGTGGAGAGGGTCAGCCCGGAGAACGACGCCTTGGCGTCGGGACGCCACCAGGGGGCTGCCAGGCCGGCCAGCGCCGGCACGCACAGCACCCCCTCGGCGTCCGCCGCCGCGACCACGTCCAGGTCCGCGGCGGTACGGATGAAGCCGAGATCCTGGATCCACCGTACGGCGGAGGCGGCCGTGTAGACCTGGCCGTCGAAGCAGTACGAGGTCTCCCCCCGGACCCGCCAGGCGACCGAGGCGGCCAGGCGGGCGGTGGAGCGCGCGGCGGAGGTGCCGGTGTTGGCAAGCAGGAACGCGCCGGTGCCGAAGGTGCACTTCGCCTCTCCGGCGTTCAGGCAGTTCTCGGCGAGCAGCGCCGCCTGCTGGTCGACCACGAGTCCGCCGACGGGCACGTGCCCGCCGAACGCGGAGGTGTGGCCGACCACCTCGTCGCAGGAGACGATGCGCGGCAGGCGCTCCCCGCCGAGCCCGAACAGCTCCAGCAGCTCCGGATCCCAGTCGCCGTCGTCGAGCCGGGTGACCAGCGACCGGCTGGCCGTGGCGACGTCCGTGACGAACTCCCCGGTCAGACGGTGGATGATCCAGGAGTCGGAGGTGGTGACCACCCCTTCACCCGTCACGTTCCGGCGTAGCCAGGCCATCTTCGGGGCGGAGAAGTACGGGTCCAGGATCAGCCCGGTGGTCGCGGCGATCCGGTCCTTGAACTCCTCCAGCTCCGCGCAGATGCTCTCCGAGCGGCGATCCTGCCAGACGATGGCGGCCGATAGGGGCTCACCCGTTACGGGGTCCCAGGCCAGGACGGTCTCGCCCTGGTTCGCCAGCGTGACGGCGTCGATCCGCACCCCGGCCCGCGCGACGGCCTGGCGACCGGCCGCCAGGACCGAGTCGAGCAGTTCCCCGGGGTCCTGCTCGACTCCGCCTGCGGGCAGGTAGGTGGGGCGGACCGGGAGCTCGGCGAGGCCGAGCACCTCACCGCGGGCGTCGACGACGATCGCCTTGGTGCCGGATGTTCCCTGGTCTATCGCCAGTACCGTGGTCACCGCCGGTGGGTCCCCTCCGTGCGCCTGCCCTTGGCCGCATCCGTGGCGTCGGTGGTCAGCTCCGCGTCGATGGAGTGCATGTCCGGCATCACCAGGCCCTTCGTGCCCTTGGTGAGAAGGAGGTAGGCAAAGTACACGGCGCCGATGGCGAGCATGATGAGCACGTAGATCCACGGCTCCACGAATGAGGCGTCACGGAAGAGCAGCAGTTCGAACGCGAGCCAGATCAGCGCGACGACGATCACCGGGATCTCCCAGCGGCCCAGGTCGAACCCCTTGCTCGGCGGCAGCGACTTCCGCTTGACCACGTACATGACGACGGTCCCGGTGTAGATGATCGCCGGCAGCAGGGTGGCGGCGGCGAACAGACCGAAGAGGGCGTCGGTCCGGGTGGAGAAGACCGCCAGGATCAGCTCGCCGATGACGAACATGAAGACGGTGGCGTTCAGCGGGGTGCCGAAGCGCGGGGAGACCTTGTGCAGGCCCTGCCAGCCGGGGAAGCGCTGGTCGCGGGACATAGCCCAGACCAGCCGCACGCCGGTCATCAGGATCACCATGCCGCAGGCGAAGATCGCGATGACCACCAGCACGAGCAGACCCGTACCCACGATCGGGCCGAGCGACCGGCTGATCACGTCCGCGACCGGGGTTCCCGACTTGGCCAGCTCGACCGGGTCGCCGGCGAGCAGTGTGACGGCGACCAGGAACAGGAAGCCGAGCACACCGGAGGCGAGAACCGCCTGCCACATGGCGCGGGGGACGACGCGGGCCGGGTCCTTGGTCTCCTCGGCGAGGTTGGCCGCCGACTCGAAACCGACGATCGTGAACGCGCCGAGCAGGAAGCCCAGCATCCACGGGCCGGCCGAGGTGAGGGTGCCAATGCTGAGGTAGCCCTCGGACGGGATGGCGCCGGTGCTGAACAGGTTGGCGAAGTTGACTTCCTTGGCGACGAATCCCACGATCAGCAGCAGCAGGACGAGGGCGATCATGCCGATCAGCTCCGCCGTCACGGCGAAGTTGTTGACCCGCTCGGTCCACTTCGTGGAGAACCCGACCAGCAGCGCCTGGCACATGATGACCACGCCGGTGATCACCCAGGCGTTCAGCGCGGTGCCCTCGTAGCCGAGCAGCACGGGCATCACGGTGGAGGCGATGGTGTAGTCCACCGCCACGACCACGACCGCGAGGAACGAGAACGAGACCCAGCCGATGATCCAGCCGAGGACGGGGTTGGCCAGCCGGGACATCCACTGGTAGGAGTAGCCGGTCACCGGGATGCGCGCGGCCAGCGAGCCGAAGATGAACGCGACGGCGAGCTGACCGATGATCACGATCGGCCAGGTCCAGATACCGGCCGGTCCCGAGGTGTTCAGCACCGAACCGTACGTGGTGAAGATGCCGGTGGCGATCGAAACGAAGGCGAACGCCACGGCGAACGAGGCGAAACGCCCGGTGCCCCGCGTCATCGCCTGCTTGTAACCGAATTCCTCAACACTTGCGCCGCTCTCCTGATTGCCCGGCGCGGGTGGTGAATACTGGGTCATGGACCTACAACTCCTGTGTTTCCTGTCAGATGGTGCATCGGTGTGGTAGTCCGAGCCGGGTGGCGTTGCCGCGCCGCCCGGCTCCTTCGACAGTCGAGAACGTTCAAGACAGCACGATCACCCCGCCCTTGCGGGTGATCGTGTCCTGGATGCCGGAGGGGGGTTCCGCCTCGGTGATGAGACCGGCGAACTCGCTCACCTCGGCGACCCGGTGCCGGGCGACCAGGCCGAACTTGCCTGAGTCGGCGAGCACGTAGGAACGCGTCGCGTTCCTGAGGATGATCTTCCGAACCGCGATCTCGTCCAGGTAGTAGTCGGTCAGGCCGGCCACGGCGTCGACGCCGCCCGATCCGAGGAACGCGATGTCCGGGTGCAGGTCCGCGAAGAACGCCTGGGCCACCGAGTTCGAGAGCGCGAGGTCTCCGCTCCGCAGCCTGCCCCCGCAGACGAGGACCTCGATGCCGGGGTGCTCGGAGAGTTCGGCGGCGACCAGCAGGGAACACGTGGCCACGGTCCCGGAGAAGTCAAGTGGCAGGGCACGGGCCACCTGGACGGCTGTGGTTCCCACGTCGATCACGATGGTCTGGCCGGGATGCACGAGCGCGGCCGCGGCGCGGCCGATGCGCCTCTTCGCCTCCGCCGCGGTCCCGGCGCGTTCGGCGAAGGGGAGTTCCTCACCGGACGACTGCCCGAGCGCGATCGTCGCGCCTCCGTGAACGCGCGCCAGCTTTCCCTGGCGTTCGAGCAGTACGAAGTCACGGCGGATCGTCTCCGCTGACACGCCGAGCTCGCGAGCGAGGTCGTCCGTGGTGACCACGCGAGAGGTCCGGAGCGCCTCCCCGATGCGCGAATGCCGCTCAGCGGGCAGCATGGTTGCCCGTTTTTGTGGAATTCTGTGCATGCATGACGGGAATTATGCTTTGGTGTGGTTACCAAGTCAATACTTTGCGCTATCGAGTTGGAAACTTTTGCTGGGATCCCGCTGTCGGCAGCCCGAGGGAGTCCCCCCTGACCTGGTTACATAAGTGAGCTATAAGGCCCCGGTGACTCTGCCTGTCCGTGACCGCCCCGGGCATCCTCGGTCATTCGCGGGCATCGCGGCCACTCTCCGGCCGTGCGGGCCGTGTGAGCCGTGCGGGCTGTGTGAGCCGTGCGGACTGTGTGAGCCGTGCGGACTGTGCGGGTCGCGCGGCGGCGCGGCCCCCTGCCGGGAGCCGGTCTCACCCGGGTGCCGGGCCCGTGGCCGACCGAAGGTGTCACGGGCCCGAAAGCCGCCCATGGCACGGCCGTGGCCGGTGTCCTGTTCGGACGGCACGGCACGATCGTGGCCGGGGTGGCCGCGCTGCGTGCTCGCGCACGACTACGCCGTCTACGTCGAACCCAACGTCTGGGTGCGCCATCCCCTGGACTGACCGGGCCCGCGAGCCCTCACCGTTCCCGCCGGATCAGAGCCGGGGCCGGGGCAGAGCCGGATCAGAGCCGGGGCCGGGGCAGAGCCGGATCAGAGGTCGGCCGCGCGCGGGGGTGTGATCTCGGTGCCGGTGTTGCCCGTTCATGGTGTTTTGCGAGAGAGACCCAATTGAGGGGGGCGTCAGGCTCTCCGCCTGGTCGAACGGGCGGCCCTGAATTCTGCACCGCCTCATCGCGTGTCTCTCAGGGTTTGGCCATGGTGACTTCGCGAGCGACGGCAGAGGGGGCGGCCGGCGGAGCTCCAACCCCCGGAAGGGCGATTTCGGGCAAAAGCCCTTCCGGGGGTTGGAGCTCCGCTTCTTCGTTCACGGCCGGTCCGGCCGATGAGACGTGCCGAACGCCTTGATTACCTCAGTGTGTTTGGTTCCTGTTTATCTACAGAACCTGTCGTGGCCGTCGTCGTAGCCGTCCAGCCAGCCCCTGTCGTAGTCGCTGATTCTCAGTGCGAGGCCGGGCAACTCGCCCGCTTTGGCCCTCGGCCTAGAACAGTCCTGTCCGGCGGCTCGGTAGCCGTCTCGGTAGCCGTTCCAGTACCCCCCTCTCGGGTCCCTGGCCGGTGGGGCCAGGTCCGTCGTTGGCTTGCTCTGTTGAGCGCTTGCCGCCGGCGGTGTGGGATCCGGCGTGGCCGAGGCGTGCGAGATCGAGGCCGGTCCGAGGGTCAGGGCCGCAAGAAGCGCCGGACCGAGCACCATAAGTTGTCGCTTGCCGTACATGGGTTCCTCCTCTGAATGGCCGCGAGCATGGATCACTTGGCGGCCATGGGCAACAGGCACGATATAAGGCGAATCCTTTGGCGCAAAGGATCTAATTGCTTGCTTTCTTGTTCTTGCGGCAGACTCCGGCAAAGCCAATTTAACCTCCGGATTTGTTTGTTCCGATTATTTTTGGGAACCTGTCGACTTTTCCGAAAGAGCGAAAAGGCCATGGGCACTCGCTTGACACGGGCGGCGCCGGGCACCGGTACGGACTGCTTGTCCAGGGGGGGGCTCGGCCTGAGGCCGAGTGGTGATGTCGATGATCGTGGTACGAGATCGCGCTGGGCCGCCGCCGGTCCGGGGGGCGGAGCCCTCGGCGCCCGGCCGCGTCTTTCCGAGGCGCCTGGAGGGGCGCGAGAAGATACGCGATGGAATGGCCGCGTACTATGCGCGATCGGTGGATAGCGACCGCAAGGTGAACGCGGACAGGTACCGGTACGTGCTGCACACCACCGCTGACCCGGATGTGTTCATCGCCGAGATCGATACCGCCTTCGACGTGCCAGGAGGAGCGACGACCATGTCGCTGGTACAGATCTTCCGCCTTCGCGACGGGAAGATCGCCCTGCTACGTGAACACTTCGCACCGGAGCAGGTGGACTGAGGAGATGCCGGATACCCCGGAGCCCTCTCCAGGGTTCCGGGAGCAGGTCACAGGTAGCGACCGCAGGGGTGGAAACCCCGGTGGTAGTGGAAGCACATTTCCACGACGAAGGGGCGGCCGTCCTCGTGGAACACGTCTCCCGTCTTCACCTGACATCCCATTAGGTACATCCCGTTAGGTCATCAATCATGTGGTGATCGGGGATGGCGGGTGAAAGGAGTGGGGTTGTCGAAGCCCCACTCCTCTTCTAGCTGTTGCCGTGACTCTGGCTAATGACCGCATCGACTACAGGTGCTCCCACCGCAGTGGTCTGGTGCCTGGGCGGAGGTGAGATCGACGATGGGCTCGAACACGAACGTTGGCGAGGTCGTTTGATCGGTGGTGGTATCGACCGGTGTGTTTGTGCTCATGGGCTTCCTTTCAAAGTGTGTCCCGCCGTGGGCAGGTCACAGATCGCCGACCCGTCGCCGGGTCGATTTCCGCGCTGTTTCAGGTGACCTCTGTGAGGTCGGCGCGGAGCCTGATGGGGATGGCCCTCGGGGAGTCGTGGCCGGGCCTTCCCTCAGTAACGGTCAGCGGCGACGCAGACCACGCCCTCGGTGACAAACCTGGTGAGCATGCCGGTGACCTGGTCAGAACCGACGCCGACCGCTGCGATCACCTCCGTGACGTTCCGGGTGCCGTCGCAGTGGTCCAGCAGGGCGGCGGTGGCGTCGTTGATCCGGTAGACCCGTACGGCCGGCTCACCCCACTGGCGTTGCAGCAGGATCGACGTGTGCCGGGCGGGTAGTCGCGCGGGCGGCACCTCGGCGGTGACGTCGTGATCGAAGAACGCGACCCGGACGGTGGGGGAGATGCTGAGCACCCCACCTGCCGGTGTGCCCTCACCGACGGCCCCGTCCGGAGCGAGGACCGGTTCGAGGACCGGTTCGAGGTCATCCGGAACGGCGGCGGTCGGTTTTCTGGCCACTTGGGCTGCTTGGGCTGCTTGGGCCGTATGGGCTGCCTGGGGCATTTGGGGTGCCTGGGTCGCCTGAGCCGCTTGGGCCGCCTGGGTCGCCTGCCGGTCACGTGCGAGCTGTCCGCACAGCAGTTCGTAGCGGGCGAAGTCGACCAAGGGCGCCGACGCGCGGCCGTCGATCCACGCCACCAGTCGCTCGGGCTCCCCGGAGCCCGTCAACCCCTCGCCCGGTTGCGGTCGGCGAACGGTGGCGGAGGCGAACCCCTCCAACAGCTCCGGGTAATGGGCCTTCAGCTCGGCGACGGTGACGGGCAGACAGGCTGTCACCTTCTGCACCAGCTTGCTGCGGACGCTCTCAGCGGTGACACGGAATCCCGCGGGTGGAGCGCCGGCCAACATGGCCAGCTCGGCATCGCTCAACCCGTAGCGGTGCTGCAGCCGCGCGGGATCCTCACGCAACGTCGCCAGTTCGGCCTCGCAGGTCAGCACCGCGGCCAAGGCCTCCTGTAGGCCCATCAGGTGCTCCCGGTCATGGACGGGCCGGCAGGCGAACGTCGTAGGAGGGTACGGGCCTGGTCGATCTCCACCAGCAGCTCGTACGGATCATCCGGGAAGTTCCGGTCGCGTTCCACCAGGGTGGCCTGAACGGTGGTGCGGCCCACCAGTTCGGCCAGCAGGTCCCACACGCGGGGTGGTACCGGTTCACCATGGGTGTCGAGGGACAACTCCCTATCGTCCCCGTCCTCACCGCCCGCCAGGTGCACCTGCGCCACCCGCTCCACCGGGATGGTGTCGAGGAACTCCAGCGGATCAAAATCGTGATTGCGGGCGTTGATGTCGAGATTGGTCAGGTCCAGCAACAGGTGACACTCGCAGTTCTCCATCACCTCGGCGATGAACTGCGCCTCGCTGAGCGGGCCGGCCAGATTCACGTAGTAGGTGATGTTCTCCAGCAGGAACGGTGCCCCCACCGCGTCCTGCACTTTCTGCGCCCTGCGTCCCAGCAGGCGCGCCGTCTCCCGGGTGCGGGGCAGCGGCGCGAGCACCCCCAGCGCGACCTGATCCGTCCGGGTGAAACACAGATGGTCGCTGAACCACGGCGCATCGATCTCGGCCACCAGAGCCGCCAGTGCCTCAAGGTAGTCTCCATCGACTTCACAGCCCGAGCCGATGGACATTTCAACCCCGTGCGGCACGATCGGGAATCGGGCGGCCAGCGCGTGCAACCGTTCCCGCTTGTCAGTAGGGGCGAACAGGAAGTGCTCAGTGATCACTTCTAGCCAGTCGATCCGGTCGGCATGCTGGTCGATCATGTCTGCGAGCTCGGTCCGGTAACCCAGGCCTGAGCCCAACTCGCGCAGTTCGAACACCGTGCACCCCCAAGATTCGGCGTGTGTCGCCATCTAGGGATCCTGGTTGCCAGTCCTTTTGAATGATGCCCGAGCCCGTTCCCGCCACACTCCCGAGATGGGCAAATACTGAATTAGGCTGATAAAAGCTGATATACACCGAAATATGGAAAGTCTTGATGATGAGTTCTTAGCGTCTGCGAAGATTCAATTTTCGAAGTGTCTTGGATATACGGGTCAGGGAGCCCCTCGGTGTTCGTCGCCGCGGACGATGGCCGGTGACCGCGGCTCGGCGTCTGGAAGATGCCGCAGGTCAGGGATCCGGGAGCAGGGCGTGGGCGAGCTGATCCGTGACCCAGCTCTCCCAGTGCTTCGTGGTCCACGCGCATTCGCGGGTCATGACGAGGAACAGGTCCGGTGAGAGCAGGGCGACGGTGATGTCGGTGGCCCGGCGCCGGGTCAGTCCAGGTCTCAGCGCGGTCAGCCCGGCGAGGACGGCGACGAACGTGCTGTGGGCGGTGCGCCGCTCCTCGCTGTTCTGGGCACACTGGGCGGCCATGTCGGCATCGCTCGCCGCCGCGTCGCGCACCACCGCCAGGACGGGGGCGACCCGGCCGAGGATGACGCCGGACTCGTGAACCCACCGCCGGATGGCCGTCGCCGGGTCCGGTGCGGCCTTCAGCGCGACGAACCGGGGCCGTTCGAGAAGCGGGACGGGCTCGTCGTCACCCATGGAGGCGACGTCGACGACGTGCTTGAGGAGACAGCCCTTGTTGCCGTAGTGGAAGTAGACGGTCGGGGCCGACACCCCGGCGGCGTCGGCGATCTCCTGGAAGGTCGTCCCGGTGTAGCCGTGGGTGACGAACAGCCGGTGCGCGGCTTCGACGATGCGGAGCCTGGTCTGCGCGGATCTTCGGTTCCGGCCGTTGACGTCTGACACCAAACTATAGTAACACTTTAAAGTATAACTTTAATAACTTCAGATCCGCGCCGACGCCCCTCGCCGGCCGGGAAGGGGTGACCGATGACGGCCCTGGGCGGATTCCATCACGTCAAACTGCCGGTCTCGGACGTGCGCAAGAGCATCGAGTGGTACGGGCGGGTGCTCGGCCTTGAGGTGGCGATCGAGTTCGTCGAGGCGGGCGTGCTGCGCGGTGTGGCACTGCGCGACCGGGACGGTACCCTCATGCTGGCGTTGCGCGAGGAGCCCAGGCTGGCAGGGGAGCTGCGGGGGTTCGACCCCGTCGCGCTCGGCGTACCGACCTACGACGCGCTGGTGGAGTGGTCGGATCACCTCGACGCCGCCGGCGCGGCCCACTCCGGAATCGCCGAGGCCAGCATCGGATGGCTGATCAGCGGGGTGACCGACCCCGACGGCATCGAGATCCGCCTCTACACCCTGCAGAAACGCGGGTGAACCCACCTCTGACCACCGGCGGCCAGGACGGCGCGGGTCCGCCGGTTCGACTACACCGAACTGGTGGCGCGGGTGCGGGCTCTGGGACGGCACAGCCAGGAAATCGGCCGGCGGCAGACCGGGCTCGGCCGCCGGCCTACCGCCGTCGTTTCCCTCATGACCGCCACGCTGCCCCGGATCTCGAAATAGGGCGGGGTGCTTCCCGGCGTCAGTTGGTGCGGGTGTTGGGGAGGTGCTCACCCAGGTAGCCGATCCAGACCTTGCCGGTGGTGCCGGCTGAGTCGTCGTGGAAGTACAGCCGGGGCGCGGGGTATCCGACGGGCCGGAGCTTGATGTGGGACTCCATCAGCATCTGCCCGCTCGGATGCACCTCGGGTGGTACGGCGAAGACGCGGGGGGCGCTGAACTTGGCGCGGCTGACCACGCTCTTGGACTCGCGCATGGACAGCATCCCGGTGGGGATGGTGAGGCGAGTGGGGGAGCCGTTGGTGCACCAGTCGTAGAAACCGCCGGCGAACTCCCGGCGGGAGCGCGCCCCCGCGAAGTCGTCCAGGGCGCGCAGCGCGTCCCACGCCTTCGCCGCCCAGGTACGGCACTGGACGTGATGCTCCAGGTCCAGCCGGGCGGCGGCGTCGTCGATGTCGCCGACGCCGATGTGACGCAGGCTCTCGCGGGCCTCGGCCAGGACCTCGATCAGGCCGCCGGGTTCGAACACGGGTTCGTCCCCGGTCACCCCGTACACCGGCTGGCCCGCCTCGGCGAGCCTGCGCTCCAGCCAGCGGACCCGCTCGGCGAGCTTCCTGGCGTTCGTGACGGCCTCGGCGTACTCCCCGCTGAGCAGTAGGTGCTCGTCGCGAAGCTTCCTGATCTCGGCGGCAAGCCGGTCGCTCGCGTCCTCCGTCCTGGCGGGAGGCTTGGCGTGAGGTCTGGGGGGAGGTTCGGAGTGAGGTTCGGCGGGGAGCCCGGTGGGAAGTACGGCATCGTGTCGTTCCGCGACGGCGTCACGCAGCTCGAAGACGATGTCGCGCAGGCCGGAAAGGTGCGGGCCGAGCGTGCGGACCTCGCGGAGCACCCGGCCGGAGTCGCCCGAGGCCTGGGACGACGTGGCGAGTCCCAGGGCCGTCTCCAACTCCCCGCGCAGTTCCTTGACCACCAGGTCCGCGACACTCTGGGCGATCTCCGCCACGCCGGAGGTCGGCCCGGCTTCCACGGCGACCGTCTCCCCGGTCTCCGTGTCCTTCCCGGCGGCGACCTCGGCGACCTCGGCGTTGCCCTCGGTCTCCCCGGTGTCCTCGGAGGGCTTGGCGACCGGGGAGGCCGTGGGCCGGGTCTTGGCCATCATCCGCCGCAGCAGGTCCTCGCGGGCGGCATCGGTCTTCGAGGGCCGGGACGCGGCGGCGGCGATCTCGCCCAGCTCGGCCCGTCCGGCGAGCACGCGGTAGACGGCACTGAGCGTCCGCCGCACGTCTTCGGGGAGCTCACGATGGGCGGTCTCGCCGATCGCCCCGTCGACGATCCGATCCAGGGCGGCGGCGCCCCAGCTGCGGATCTTGGCGTCGCCCATGGGCAGGTGCCGACGGGGGTAGCGCTCCCCGGCAGGATCGAAAGGGGTGAAGTAGGTGCGGATCGCTCCGCCGAACACGCCCAGCTCCGGGCCCATCGCCTCGTTGAACCGGTCCTGGGCGCTCAGGTCGGCCAGCCGTACGACCAGGCCGACCCCTGCGACGCCGTCGGCCAGTCGACCGGCGCGCTCCCGCGCCGCCTCGGGATCGCGGGGGTTCGTGGAGACGACCAGGACCGGCACCCGGCGGCGGGGTTCGGTCATCACGTGGACGAAGCGCCGCACGTCATCCTCGTGGAGGAGCACCGGGCCGCCCTCCACCTGGACGCCGCCGTCGCTGATCCGCGAGGTGCTCAGGTACGCCGGGAGGAAACCGGGTGCTTTCACCACCGCCGGTTCCTGCTGCGGCTCCGCTTCCCGGCCTTTCCGTCTTCCCGCCCTCGATCCCTGCCCGGTGGTCCCGGCATGTTCGGGCTCTCCATGCTGGTCCACGGTGACGACGACCCATCCGGTCATGCCCGGCACCGATTCGGCGTAGGTCACCCGGGTCCGCAGACGTGCCTCCCCCCACGGCTCGTCCAGCGTGTAGCGGCCGCAGTCGCCACGCCGCTCCATCACGAGCCGGGCTCCGCCCACCTCCGCCTCTACCTTCGGCGCCGCGGCGCCCGGGGCCGGGAACCCCTTCCGTACGACCCAGCCCGAGAAGGTACGGCGCAGCCGGATGGAGATCGGAGGTGTGGGGTCGCGTAGCACCGCCTGATATAACCGCGTCACGTTCGACGTCATGATCACAACACCTCATATGTCATCAACATCGGGGATGTACGGCTCGCGTCCGGTGAGCGGACGTCAGTCGCGCACGAGTTGGATGTCAGCGAGGCCCCGAGGGTTCCCGCAGGTGCGCATAGTGCGGCATGAACACTGATTTGGGAGGGAGTTCCGCAATATCGGTGCTGAATGAGGTGATATTTGGTGCTTTGGTGACGTGGAATCTCCGGCTGTCAAAGACCCGGCCGCCGCCCCCTCATCGGACGTCGCCAGTCCGGATACCGGCGGAAGGGGCGTTGTGGCAGACCTCGATCGCGAGGCGATGCGAGCAGTGGTGGAGCGGATCCGGCGCGAGCCTTCTGCTGGGCACGGGGGAGTTCCTCGCCGACCGGCTGCCGAGGATGCTGGTCCGGGGAGGATCGGCGGATCCCGGTAAAGTCCCCGCCGGGGGCTTCGACACCGGCGGATTTAATTTGGGATGAAAGGTGATGGGCGTGCTGGTGTGCACGAGCGCCGTTCCCATGACCGTCTGGCCGTCACGCTGCTTCCAGATCTCAAAGTGATAGAACCCCGCGGGGACGTTGACCCATTTGTGATGCTGCCAGGAGTTGCAGGTGAACTGCGCGACGGTGCCGATCGGACGCAGGGCCATCCAGTAAGTCGTGACACCGGACGGACAGGTGAGGTTCGACCAGATCTCGATATTGCCACTGACCGTCTGGGTCCAGTCCCCCGAGAAGATGCGCATGGTCATGCTCTCGATCGTTATGGGGAAACCGTGTCCAGAGGTTACCGGCGACGGACTGGCCGCCGGAGACGAGGTGGGGATGACCAGGGAGGGGACGGGACCCGTAGGGGTCGACAAGACTTTTTCTGTCACCCAGACCCCGGCGATCACCACCGCGGCCAGCACGACGATTCTCGCCACGGCGTGCACGGACTTTTTCCGTCTGGACGGCGCCGCTGCCATGGTGGCCCGAGCCAGCGCCGACCAGCGGTCCACCCAGGGAACAGGGTCGGCCCCACACGCCGTGGTGTAGGCCTTGACGAATTCCAGAGAGGGCAACGGCCCGGTTGGAACGAGGCGTCGCGCCAGAAAGCTGCCATGACGCCCCATATGTGCGCCGACCTCTTTGAATGAGGAGTTCCCGCGCAGTCGGCGCAGGTCCTCAATGAATCTTCTCGCCTCCGGAATCGTCGGCGCCTCAGGGTTTACTACCACCCCTTTTTTCCTTTGTGCGGCGACCTGATCAAATGTAAGGGCGGCTGCGAGCAATGCGACCACCAGACCGGCCGAACTGGATATCTTGTCCGCGGCCTCCAAGCCGACGTGCACATAGATGGTGATCGCTACGGAGGTCACACCCGCTACTGCCG
The DNA here is from genome assembly GCF_035917355.1 of Streptosporangium sp. NBC_01810. Taxonomy (NCBI): domain Bacteria; kingdom Bacillati; phylum Actinomycetota; class Actinomycetes; order Streptosporangiales; family Streptosporangiaceae; genus Streptosporangium; species Streptosporangium sp. NBC_01810. The sequence goes on from NZ_CP109070.1 coordinate 479,527, forward strand.
CCCAAATGGCAAAACGCGTGTTCATGGCGATATTATGGATCACTCACAGAAGAAAATTACCCTGTCGGATGTGCCGCGAAAAAATTCTTTGGAGCAGCCGGCCGGAGTTTGCCGCCCCTCCGGGGGGCGGTTTCCTGGACAAAACGGTGCGATATCCGGGGTGACGGCGCCGATGGTGAAGGTCGTGGTGGCCGCCGGAGCTTGGCGGGTCAGGCTCCGGCCGTTTCCCTCCGCGGTTCCGGCCGGATCCGGCAGCGGGACCTCCGGACCAGGGGGTGTCGCCGAACTCCGGGTCGATTGTGGGTGTCAGCCGGGCTGGCTGCTGTCCTTGTGCTTGCCCCAGCCGTGCCAGTGGTCGATCTCGATCCAGGCGCTGACCCGGCCGCGGTCCCGCTGCGGATACTTCTTCCCGAGGTACTGCTGGGCCAGCCGGTCGATGTCGGTCAGATCCTTGTCGTCGCGTATGTCGGCGACGTGCCCGATGATGCTGACGTGGGTGTACCAGTTGTCCTCTTCGAGCACGGTGAGGGCGACCCGGGGGTCGTCGCGCAGGTGATTCAGCCGCTTGCGGCCCTCGTCCATGTTGACCAGGATCCGGCCGTCGTCCCAGAGATACCAGGTGGCGGTGGACACCGGCCGGCCGTCGGGCTGGAGCGTTGTGATGACGGCCGGATTCGGCCTCTTCAGCATGGCGACTGCTTCCTCGGGAAGCGGCGGGTTCGACATGATCTCTCCTCTTCGCGTCGGCGTCTCACGTCCCGGACGGTGACGGTTACGCTACCTTCCGTACGCGGTCCGTCCCGTGGTGGAGCGCCGAGGGAACGCCTGTCGAGGCCGGAATCCCCGGCCCCGCACAACCGGCCGCAGGAGTGAGAGTGCCCATCTCAGGTTGAGCCGCAAACCCTCGACCTTGGCACTTTTCCCGGACCAAGGCCGGTTTGGGGCTCATCAAGGGCAATACCTGTCCTTCGTGACTCCTCCGCTCCCCGAAGGCAGCGGCTTCTCGTTAAGCCGCTGCGGCGTCACAAAGGGCAAGCCCTGTCCTCAGGATATGGACGGCGAGAGGGGCGCCCACTCACCGCGATCGGGCGAGCCGGAACCCCAGGTCGTCGATGCGGAAGGTCGGGTGACTCTTGCGGCGGCACGACGCTCGGCATCCCCGGGGGTGATCGTACAGACCTCCGCCCCGGAACACCCGGTACGGGCCGTAGACCTCGGGATCGTAGACGTCCCAGCACCACTCCCACACGTTGCCGATCATGTCGTACAGGCCCCACGCGTTCGGCGCCCTGGTCGCGACGTCGTGCACCTCGCCGCCGGAGTTCCCGCGGTGCCAGGCGATCTTGTCCAGCTCCCCGTAGCGCACGCCGGAGGTCCCGGCCCGGCACGCGTACTCCCACTCCGCCTCGGACGGGAGGCGATAGCCGTCGGCTTCCCGGTCGCAGACCACGTCCTGACCGTCGGGGTTGTCACCCATCAAGTAGCAGGGGCCGAGCCCCGTCGCCTGAGAGAGCAGGTTGCAGAACCGGACGGCATCCATCCAGGAGACCTCGGTCACCGGCGTCCGCGGCCCCGCCGAACTCGCGGGCACCTCACCTCGAACGGTGCGGTACAGCTCGCGGGTCACCGGATACGGCGCCAGCTCAAAGGCGCCGACCTCGACCTTCCAGATCGCCTTCGTGCCCTCGTCCCGCAGGAAGATGCTCCCGGCGGGAATCTCGATCATGTGCTCGGCGATCGCCTGGCGCGGCGTCGACTCGGGGCTCATCGTAGGTCCTGTTCCACCCGGCTGGTCCGTGTGAACGACATGCGGACACACCTGTTCGCGAACGCTACCAGGGGAGGACGGGCAGCCCCGCGGGTCTCGCGCGCAACAGCAGCATGTCATCGGAGTCGATCATCGTCGCGTTGGCCCGATCCCGGTTCGCCTTCCAGGCCGGACCGCCGTAGAAGAGGGCTGCCCGGTGCCGGGCCGTCGATGTCCGGGCGGACTCGGCACGCCTGGGGATTCCGACGGGATCTCCTAGCCTCGGGCGGATATCTGCTGTACGGCCCAGCTGTTGCCGTCCGGGTCGTTGAAGAAGACGAATCCGACGTTGTCCAGGGGGTCAGGTTCGGGATTCGGGCTCTTGCCAAGGACCTGGATCTCGCTGACCTCCACCCCTCGCTCGACGAGCTGGGCACGCGCCGCGTGGAGATCCGAGACGACCAGTTGCAGCCCTCGGAGCGAGCCCGGCGCCATGTCCGTGAGCCCCTTCCCCACCACGATCGAGCAGCCAGAGCCCGGAGGGGTCAGCTGGACGACGTGAACGTCGTCGCCGACCTTGGTGTCGTGGTCCACGGTGAAGCCGAGTCGCTCGGCGTAGAAGGCCTTGGCGCGGTCCACGTCGGAGACCGGCACGACCACCACTTCCAGGGTCCAGTTCACAGTGCGTTTCCTCTCGGCGACGGGATGACTTCCAACGCACGTCTATCAGCTGCCCCCGACAAATCCATGTGATCGGGATGAGACGCCGGAGCGCGAAGATCACTCGCCGTGGCTGATAAGTCTGACGGCTCAGGTTGGGTAAGGATCGGTGGGTGCTCGGGGACCTCTCGTGTGCCGTCGATGCCCGCCCGGCGGACCGGGGTGACGAGGCGCAGTACAACGACATCTGTCGAGGCCATCAGGAACTGCTCAGGGCCGTGACGATGGACGGCGGGAATGTCGAGGACCGGGTCGAGAACAACGTCAGGAACCGCTCCCAGGCACCCTTTCCCGGAGGTCGGCCTGGAGGAGCCCGTAGCCGCCGGTGACGCGCCAGTCCGGGGTGTCCGCGTCGAGGTTTTTCAGGGTTGCCGGGGGGATGCCGACGGCCACGTCGGATTTGAGGGTGCGGAGCGCGGCGACCGGGCCGGGAAAGTACGCGACCGTGTCGGCGAACGGGGTGGTGGGCGGCCATGACCGGTCGCCCACCAGCCGCCGGTAGTTGAGATCGCCCTTCATGATGGTCAGTGACGCCCGCTCGAACAGAACCGCGAGGTCGGTGGGGAGACGACGGAAGGACCAGGGCGCGCAGTAGAAGTCGTGGACGTAGGGCGAGAGTCTCCCGTCCGCGGTCGCCTTCCGGAGTCGGTGGAAGGACGCGCCGTCTGTTTCGGCCAGGCGGGCCAGCGTGTCGGCGAGGTCGGCGGTGGTCGCGTCGGAGACGTAGTAGGGGTACGGCTTCAGATGGAGAGCGACCGAGGAGGCGTGCCCGTGTTCCAGGAGGTGGTCGATGAGAATCAGATCCGCGAGCAGTTCGCGCCCGCTGTTGTCGGCCACCACCACGACCTCGGCCCCGGGAGAGAGCGCGTTCCACACCTTCGCGCTGTCGTCGCAGACCAGCTCGGCACTCGATGATTCGGCGAGGGTGCCCATTTTGAAACTCAGGTCGGCGCGGTTGCCCCAGAGCGCGGCCAGCAGCTTTGCCCGACCGGACGCGCCGGCCGCCGGCCGCTCAAGGTCGTCGAGGGATGCCGGCTCGGCACGCTTGAGAGGGGCGAACGGATCCACTCCTTGCCACGGTCCCGGCTCGAAGAATCCGACCGCCTCAAGCACCCGCCGGTAGAAGTACGACTCCGACCAGAGGAAAGGGGCTTCCAACCATGGTTTTCCGAAGTGGTCGGCACCCCAGACCGCCCACACCTTCCGATCATGGGCCCGCGCGCCGAGCGGCTCCATCACCCCGGAGAAGATCTCGGTGAGCAACGCGTCGAGGGCGTCACGCTGCTCGGACCCGTACGAATTCGTGTCCTTGATCTTCGCTACCAGCTTCGGAGTACGATCGTGCCAGACCTGCCAGGCGTAGCCCTCCGGATCGCTGTTCAGCAACTCGGGCGGTAGCTCTTCATTCACCGAAGTTCTCTCGCTCCTCGTCGGCGGGTATCTGACGCGTGCGTTCCAACCGTACGCGTCGAGGTCGCGAAGACCGAACGCCACCCAGCTGGCCGTGACCGTACCTTCAACCGCGCGGACGCCGCCCAGCAGATCATGGCGGTGGGTCGGCCGCGCCTCTCGGGTCGCCCGCCGGAATGGTCGCAAATAGGTGACGGCGGTTCGGTGTGATGGGTTCTGTCGGATTTAAATGCTATTGATGGCCGTCGCAGTGATTCCGATGATTTGTGGAGCTATTAGATGGCAACGGTCACCTTCAGAGATGAGACCGCGGCGGGAAAGCCGAAAGAGGAGTTCACCCTCCCCGACCTGCCGGAGAGCATCTCGGCGCGGGAACTGGTCCGGCTCAGGGTCCGCGAGGAGGTCGCCCGGTACAACGAGGCCCCCGCCGCCCGGTTCAACGGCCTGGTCCGTCCCGAGGACGCCGAGGTGGAGTTGAACGGCTACCGGATGGGCGCGAAGCGGCGGATCGACTGGGAACGGCAGGCGGACACCGCCGAGCGGGCGTTCCAGCGCAACGGGTTCGTGCTGCTGATCGGGGAGCGGCAGATCGACGACCTGTCGGAGACGGTCGATCTGACCTGTGACCCGGTTGTGTCGTTCATCAAACTCGTTCCGCTGGTCGGTGGCTGACCAGGCCACCCGCCGGCTCGACACCTGAGAACCGCCCGGACGCGGACGGCCGCGCCCGGGGGTGATCAGGAGAGCTGGGGCGGGTGGCCGGCCGGGCGAAGAGGCCGTCCTGCACGGCCGGCAGCTCGTTGTAGGTGCCCTGCTGGACGATGCGTCCCTCGTCCATGACCACGATGCGGTCGGCGGCCACCACCGTGGAGAGCCGGTGGGCGATCACCACCCGGGTGGCGTTGTCGCCGGCGTGGCCCTGAGCCGCAAACCCCGCTACCTCGGCCGTACGGCGCAGGAGGCGCGGCTCGTCGCCCGCGGCGAGGCCGACTACCTCGGCATTCCGGGCTTCATGTTCGACGAGCCGGCGCGCGCCCGCACGCACTCGGTGCCCGACGCCCCGGTGGCCGGCGGAGGCGGCCGGTTCCGCGGCAAGCCCGGAGACCTGGCCGCGGTCCTGTCCAGGTACGGCCACCTGACCGTTCAGCAGGAGCGGGGGCCGGAGGCGCCGGCGTGGGTGAGGTCGCCGGTGGTGACGGTGACCGGCCGAGGGGGCGTACGGTGCCGTGCAGGAGAATCCACAACCTCATGATCTGAACCCCGAACACGCCCTAATCGGGTGACCCCGGGTTCGGGGACGTGGGGGCGCAGCCGTGGGTGACGAAGTAGATCTCCATGGAGATCGACCCGTTAGGGGCGGAGAGGTCGTGGAAGTTCCGGGTCACGGCCGTTCCGAAGATGCGCGGGTACGTCTCGCGGATGGCCGTGTTGACCCGGGTGGCCAGTTGAACGCCGCCTCTGGCGCCGCCGTCGGAGTCGGAGCCGAAGGTCAGGACCATGCCGACGCGCCGTCCGGCCAGGTTGTCCCGGTACCTGCGCAACTCTTGGCGGACCTGTGCGGTCAGTACGCCGTCACCGGCACCGGGGGTGACCCGGAACGAGAGCGTGACCGGTTTCGCCCGGACGCCTCCGATCAGGCCGGTGCAGGGAGAAGCCGAGGGGGCGGGTCTGGCGGGACTCTTTTCCCCAGGTTCCTTCTTGGCCGGGCTCTTCTTCTCCGAGGGCTCCTCGGGCTGGTGTTCTCTCTCCGAGGTTTCCTTCTCCGGGGTTTTCTTCTCCGAGCTCTCTTGCTCCGGGGCCTTCTTCTCCGGGGCCTTCTTCTCCGGAGGCTTCTCGGCTGAAGGCTTTTCGGCCAGGGGCTCTTCGGCCGGTAGCCCTTCGGCCGGGGGCTCTTTGGTCGGGGGCCGGGCGGGGGCAGGCAGGGACTGGAAGGGGTCCGGTTGGAGCCGAGCGGTGTCCGTCACGAGGTCGGTGGGTGAGGGGGGTGGTGCCTGCGCTCCCAGCATGATGATCGTGAGTCCGAGCAGCAGGTCGGCGAAGAGCCAACCGGCCATCAGGGTCGTGCTGGAGGTTCTTCGGCGGGCGGTCACTGCGGGGTCCGAGCTCTCTGGCGTGAGTCCGGCTCGTCGTCACCGCTGTCGTCTGCTTCGTTGTTGCCGTTGCCGTTGCCGTTGCCGTTGCCGTTGCCGTTGGCCTGGTCGTTGTCGCCGCCGTCGGCCCGGCCGCCTCCGCTGTCCCCGCCTCCGCTGTCCCCGCCGCCGTTGGGGCCCTCGCCGTTGCCTCTGCCCTTGTCGTTCTTCCCGTCCTTGCCGGGACCGCCGGCCGGGGCGAGAGCCCAGAGGCCGTCGGCCGGAAGCCGCAGCCGGGTACTCGCCTGCTCCGAGTCGGTCACCTCGCGTTCTGCGAGCTCCCTCGAAGGCAGGTCGGCCAGCACGCTCGCGAGCGCGGTGGGAAGCCGGTCGAGCGCCTCCCGCGTCTGCTCCAGCAGGGCGACCGTCTCGATGGTGGTGTCGATCCGGGAGGCGTGGATCCCGGTGGCGGCGGACCAGCTTTCAAGGGCCTCCCGGATCTCCGTACCGGTGCCCTCGAAGGTCCGGTGAAACTCCCTGGCCGTGCCCGCGATGCTGTCGGTGACCCGCGCGCCGAGCAGGTCGACCGCCTTCTCCGTCGACGAGCCGACCGAATCGATCGAGATGGCCGCGCGGTCGACGGCATGGCCGATGCCCGCCGTCACGCCGACCAGCTCGTTGATCCGGAGGTTCAGGCCGGAGACGCTGCCCTGAACCGACTTCATGGACCGTACGAGTTCGTCGTTGAACGCCTGGCGCATGTCGAGGGTGGTCCGGGAGATGGTCGTCGACAACTGGTCACCGGCATCGGTGACGGCCCGGCCGGCCGTGGAGCCCGCGATGTCGATCACGGCCGAGAACCGGGCCACCGCCGCGGCGAGGTCGTCACAGGTGCTGTTGACGGCCGCCAGGTGCCCGCCCAGATGCTCGACGGCGTCGCGCACGTCGATCGCGCTGCCGGCCAGCGCGTCCGTGGTCTTGCGGGTGGCCTCCAGGGTCAGGGTGAGCGCCTCGACCAACTCGGTGTGCACCTTGCGCGCCGTGGTCCCGACGAAGCCGATGTCGGCCGCCGCCTTGTTGAGTTCGGCCCCGAACCGCTCCGGTGAGGAGAGGCGGACCTTGCCGAGTACCAGGCTCGCCTCGGTCAGCGCCCCGCGAAGCCGGACGCGGAGGGCACGCAGCGTCCGCTCCGCGGCGTCCTCCCTGGTGTTCCGCGTGATGTTCTCGAACACGGTCCAGCAGATGAGGCAGAAGATGGCCGCGAGGGTGCAGAGCGCGATGTTGTCGAACTCGAAGAACCCCGGCAACCTGCCGTCGAAGCCCTGCTGCCACATCTCCAGGAAGGGCCGTCGGGCCGCGTTCAGGCCGCCGGCCTCAAGGACGTCGCCGTAGGCGCCGGTGGCCATCATCAGGCCGAGCCAGGTGATGAAGATCGGTACGAAGACGAGGGCGGGACCGATGGCGCCGCTGAGCCCTCGTCGCCACCCCGGTCTCCTCGGCGAGGACGTGGTTCCCGCCGGTTCCCCGTCCACGAGGATGGTGTCATCGGGGGCGAAGGCGGCGAACAGATCGACCTCGCACCAGTGTCCGGCCGTGTCGGGATCGGTGACCGCGTCTGCGAGGTCACGTAGCTGGTCCTGACGGGCCGCCAGGTGGGGGTGATCGGCAAGCTCGCGAAGCTCGCCGGCAAGCTCCAGGTCCGTCACGGACAACCGACATCCCCTCCTGATGGCGCTGAGCGCCTTTTCGGCAATCCGGATAGACCGATTCATGCCTCTGGGAGGCGTGATCATTTTGGCATATGGCGCGCATGTCAGCGGAAAGAACGGTCCGCGGCGGAGGAGAGCGCGCTGGATCGGCGCCGGCGGACGCGGACGGCGCCGTGCGGCACGGTGAACTCCGGTGGTGCGATGAACTCCGGTGGCACGGTGAACTCCGGTGGCACGGTGAACTCCGGTGGCACGGTGAACTCCGGTGGTGCGATGAACTCCGCGGTCAGGTCCATGAAACGGAGGCTTGGAGAACTCGATTCGTGGCATCGGGTGAAAGGGGGGGACCGGACCGAGGAAACGGAGTTCACGCTTGGGTGCGGAGACAGATCTGGACGACGCGGAGGTGATCAAGCGTGCCCGGCATGATCCCGCTGCTTTCTCGGTGCTGTTCGACCGGCATGCCTCCGCCCTGCACCGTTGTGTGACGCGGCGCCTGGGGGGCTCGATGGCCGACGACATCGTGGCCTGCTGAGCGGCGAGATCGGCGGTGATAGCGTCGGTGACCGCTGCCTCGGGCACATTGGCGGGGGTGATGCCGACCGCGGCGATCAGGCCGGTGTCCAGATCGGTCAGCACGTGCCGTTTGTAGCCGTCGAAACGTACCGCGCGGGATTTGCGGCCGTGGCGCATGTCGGTGTCCGCGGCGCCGATGCGCCGGTCCTTGGCCACGCCCCGGGCCAAGACCGTGCTGCCGTCCTCGGCGATGGTGACGTCCTGGTCGCGGATCTGGGTGGCGACGGCCGTGCTCGCCGCCGCGGCGTCGGTGCCCGGCCCTGCCGGCTGGACGGCGATGAACGCCTCGACCGCGGCCCGGCGGCTGCCGCGTGCGTAGCCGCGGTCGACGAGTGGGTGTGAGATTGATTCCTATCGGCCTTGCCAGACCGGGACGCGCTTCTCCTTGAACGCGAGCGCGCCCTCGCGTGCGTCGGCGGAGTCGAAGACCGGCGCGAGGATCTCGCCCTGGCGGCGGAACGCCTCGTCGGGCTGCCAGCGGGGCGCCTCGGCGATGATCTGCTTTGCCGCGGACACGGCCATCGGGGCGTTCGCCGAGATGGTGCGCGCGAGGTCCTGGGCGACCCGCAGCGTCTGGCCCGGCTCGGCCAGCCGGTTCACCAGTCCGTAGGCGTGTGCATCCTCGGCGGTGATCGGGTCGCCGGTGAGCAGCAGTTCCAGGGCGCGGCTGCGTGGCAGGTGGTGGAGAAGGCGGAGTGCTCCGCCGCCGCGGGCGACCAGTCCGCGCTTGACCTCGGGCAGGCCGAGGACGGCGGTCGAGGAGGCGACCAGGAGGTCGCAGCAGAGCAGGATCTCGAAGCCGCCGCCGAGCGCCCAGCCTTCCACGGCCGCGATCAGCGGCTTCGTCGGCGGCCGCTCCACGATGCCGGCGAACCCACGGGTCGCCGAGCGGGCGACCTCACCGTGGGTGAACGCGTCCAGGTCGAGTCCGGCGCAGAACGTGCCGCCGGCACCGGTGATCACGCCGACCCGCAGCGCGTCGTCCTCCTCCAGCCGGTCCAGCGCCGCGGAGACGCCCTCGGCGACCGCGCGGTTGACCGCGTTGCGCTTCTCGGGCCGGTTCAGTGTGATCGTGAGGATTCCGTCGTGCGCGTCCACTAGGACGGCACCACCCGTTTCCTTCTCCATGTGTCCTCCTCGGACGTCCCAGGCTGGCTGGCGTGTTATTCTACATCAAGAACAATGTTCAATGGAGGATGGAATGTCGACGACCAGGTTGTCCGAGGAGACGTCCGCGATCCTGAGTGGCCTGGAAGGCTTCCTCCAAGCAGAGGTCTTCCCGCTGCACGAGAAGCATGCTGCCGTGCTCAACGAACCGCGCGGCCGCTACGACGACAGCGGTCGGCACGTCGCTCAGGTCGAGGAGTGCCGCCGCCGGGTCCGTACCGCGTCCGCGGAGGCCGGCTTCTTCACGATGAACGTGCCCGAGGAGCTCGGCGGCGGTGGCCAGGGCGCGGTCACGACGTACGCCGCCTGGGAGCTGATCTACCGGCTCAGCGGGCCGCACCGCTGGCTCGCCCACGAGGCGCTGGCGCATTGGGCGACCGGTCCGAGCTTCGTCTTCGGGCTGGTCTCCGCAGACGTTCGCGATCGGGTGCTGCCGGGCCTGATGTCCGGCGAGAAGACGATGTGCTTCATGATGTCGGAGCCCGAGGCGGGTTCCGATGCGTGGTCGATGCGGACCAGGGCGGTTCCCGATCCGTCCGGCGGGTGGCGCCTGACCGGCACCAAGCAGTGGACGACGAACGGTCCCTACGCGGACTACGGCCTGGTCTTCGCGGTGACCGACCCGGCCGCGCTGGCCGAGCGCAGCGGCGGCCTCTCGGCCTTTCTCGTCGACATGGACGCGCCCGGGCTCCGGGTGGACAGCGTCATCGGCCTGTACGGCGAAAGCGGCGGCAACCACGCGATCATCTCGCTCGATGACGTCCACGTCGGGGCCGAGCTCCTCGTCGGCGAGGAGGGCCGGGCTGCCGGCATCGGCCTGGGCGGGATCAGCCTGGGCCGGATGTACAACTGCGCCAAGTCCGTCGGCCTGGCGCGCTGGGCACTCGACCAGGCGCTCGACTACGCCGCCGAGCGGCGCTCCTTCGGGAAGGTGCTCGCCGAGCACCAGGGGGTGATGTTCCCGCTGGCCGAGTCCGCGACGTACGTGCACGCCGCGCACGTCCTCGGCCTCGACACCGCCACCCGGATCGACGCCGGCGAGGGCGCCCTCAAGGAGTCGGCGATGTGCAAGATCCTCTCCACCGAGATGGCGACCCGGACGATCGACCGGGCGATGCAGACCCTTGGCGGCATGGGGATCACCACCGAGGTGGGGATGGCCGAGGCATGGCAGATGGTCCGCACCGTCCAGATCGCCGACGGGTCCGCGGAGATCCTGCGCCGACTCGTCGCCGGCCGTCTGCTCGCCGGCGACCGCAATCTCTGATTCCTTCGAGTAAGGTGGCGCGTTTCTGAAATCATTTGCCGAGTAAGATCGCGCGTTTCTGAAACGATGCCGACCGCGCGGCTCCGAAAGGACGAGATCCATGACCGATGACAAGGACCGGGCACCCGCGGTGACGCGCGCCTTCACGGTGCTCAGCGCCTTGGCGCAGGGCGGCCCCTCGGTGCTCGCGGACATCGTCGAGAAGACCGGCATCAACAAGAGCACGGTCTTCTACATCCTCCGCACTCTCACCGCCCTCGAGGCGGTCGACTACGACGAGCGGATGCGCACCTACCGGCTCGGCCCGGCCCTGCTCGAGCTGGGCGCGGCGGCGAGCAGCCAGTTCGGCGAGCTCTCCCTGGCGCGCCGCTACCTCGGCGAGCTGCTGGAGAGGCTGATGGCCACCATCGTGATCTACCGGCGGGTGAGCACCGAGGAGATCTCGCTGCTGGACAAGCTGGAGCGTCCCAACCGGGTCCGGATCACCCTCCAGCCGGGCGAGCGGATCCCGATCCAGGGCGGCTCGTTCGGTCGCGCCTTCCTCGCCTACGAGGACCCTGCCTCGCTGGAGGTGATCCTGCGGCACGGACTGCAGGCGTTCACCCCCAAGAGCCTCACCGACGTCGCGGCGTTCCGGCAGGAGCTGGACCTGGTCCGCGAACGCGGGTGGGCGGTCGACCACGAGGGATACGCGCTGGGCATCTCCACGGTCGCGGCCCCGATCTTCGACGCCGACGGGCGGGTCACCCTGGTGGTGGCCGCCGTGGGCTTCTCCAATCTCATCGACGACGACACCGCTGCCGAGTACGGCGTCGAGCTGCGCCAGGTCTGCGACCGGATCGGCGAGGCCAACGCGCAGTCGCGGCAGCTGAGTAGATAGGCACCGGCTTGACCCCACCCCCGGCGTACTTCCCTCAGGCCGGAGAGCAGGCTCTCACCGGCATCCGCGTGGTCTTCCCCGCGGCGCTCGGCCCGGTACCGTTCGCGGCGATGCTGCTCGCGGACCTGGGTGCCGAGGTGATCCGGATCGACCGCGCCGGAGCCGCCGGGGTGATCGACACCGCGCCGGCCGACGACCCGCGCACCCGTGGCCAGCGCTCGATCGGGATCGATCTGAAACACCCGGAGGGATGCGCGATCGCGGCCCGGCTCGCGGCCTCCGCGGACGTCCTCCTCGAGGGGATGCGCCCGGGGGCGATGGAGCGCCTGCGCCTGGGGCCGGCGGATCTGCATGCGGTCAATCCGCGGCTGATCTACGGCCGGGCGACCGGCTGGGGGCAGGACGGACCGCTGGCCCAGACCGTCGGACACGACATCAACTACATCGCGCGTTCCGGGGCGCTGCACCCGATCGGCGACCCCGACCGACCGCCCGCGGTCCCGCTGAACCTCGTGGCCGACTTCGGCGGCGGTGGCGCCTACCTCGCGCTCGGCGTGCTCGCGGCGCTCATGCAGCGCGAGCGGACCGGGCGGGGTCAGGTGATCGACTGCGCGATGGTGGACGGCGCGGCGTCCCTGACCACGATGATCCACGCCATGCTCGGCTCCGGCGCCTGGCGCCCGGAGCGCGGCGCCAACCTGCTGGACGGGGCCGCTCCCTTTTACCGCACCTACCGCACGGCCGACGGCCGGTACGTCGCGGTGGGCGCGATCGAGCCCGCCTTCTACCGCGCGCTGCTGGACGGACTCGGCCTCGAGCCGGCCCAGTGGCCGCAGCACGACCGGTCCTGCTGGGCCGGGCAGCGGGCCGCGCTGGCAGAGATCTTCGCCTCTCGGACCCGGGCCGAATGGGTGGAGCGGTTTCGCGGGAGCGACGCCTGCGTGACCGCGGTCTCCACGCCGGACGAGGCGGTCGCCGACCCCGAGCTCGCCGTGCGCGGCGTCTTCGTCGACTGGGACGGCGTGCCGCAGCCGGCGCCCGCGCCGCGGCTCTCGGCGAGTCCCGCGGTCGCCCGGCCCCGGTGCGGGCAGGCGGCGGACACCGCCGAGCTGCTCGCGGAGCTGGGTCTGGGCGAGGACGAGGTCGACGCGCTCTGCGCCGCCCGCGCGGTCTTCCGGGCACCCGCGCGTCCTTGACCCCGATAGCCAGGCGCTCGTACACTATAAAGAATACGGTTCTCCATAGTGAATGAGTGCGTGATGACTCTCCCTTCACACTCCGACCGCGGCGGCGCCGTGGAGTACGCCGGGTTCGACGTTTCGGTCATTGACCGCGTTCTCGTCGTCCGGCTCGACCGGCCCGAGGTCGGCAACGCCCTGAGCCGCCGGATGCGCGAGCCGATGGCGCGCATCTGGGCGCGCGTCAACGAGGACGACGAGCTCCGCGCCGTGGTGGTGACCGGCGCGGGCGACCGGCACTTCTGCACCGGCGCCGACGTCAAGGAGATCGCCGAGACCGGTGAGGTCCCGTCCGCGGCCGCCGCGCAGGAGCCGATCGTCTGGTCGCCCCTGGCAAGCGGCGTCCGCAAGCCGGTGATCTGCGCGGTCAACGGCATCGCGGCCGGAGGCGGCCTGCACTTCGTCGTCGACGCCGACGTGGTGATCGCCGCCGAGCACGCCGCCTTCCTGGACACCCATGTCAGTGTCGGCCAGGTCGGGGCGGTCGAGAACATCGGCCTGACCCATCGGCTGCCCTTCGGGACCGCGATGCGGATGACCCTCCAGGGCTCCTCCTTCCGGCTCGACGCGGCCCGGGCGCACGCGCTCGGACTGGTCGAGGAGGTGGTCCCCGCCGCCGACCTGGAGTCGACCGCGCTGCACGTGGCCTCCTGCATCGCCGCGAACTCGCCGCGCGCCGTCGAGTTGTCCCGCGCTCTGCTTTGGGACTCGCTGGGCCGTCGGCCCCACGACGCCGCGGAGGATGCCTGGCGCCTGGCTCAGCGGCACTGGTCGCACCCCGACTTTCTCGAGGGCGCCCGTGCCTTCGCCGAGAAGCGGCCGGCGCGGTGGACGGTGGGGTCATGACCGCTGAGCTCGCCGACGTCGACGCGTTCCGGGCCGAGGTCCGGGCACTGCTGGGCGAGATCGGCGACGGTCTCGACCCACGTCAGTTCTTTCACGGCCGAGGCGGCCCGACGCGGGCGCTCTACCGTGAGCTCGGCCGGCGCGGCTGGCTCTCGCTGGGCTGGCCCGGTGAGGACGGCGCCGCCCCGGAGACGCTCGCCCACGAGTTCGCGCTCTGGGACGAGCTCGCCTACGCCCGCGCCGCGCGCCCCGATCTCGCCGCCGGCATCGTCGCCAAGACTCTCGTCGTGCACGGCACCGCGGACCAGAAGGCGCGCTTCCTCCCCGGCATCGCGCTCGGCGACATCTCCTTCGCGCTCGGCTACTCCGAGCCGGAGGCAGGCTCGGACCTGCGCGGGGTGCGTACCCGGGCGGTCCGCGACGGTGGCGTCTACCGGGTCACCGGGGAGAAGCGCTGGACCTCCGACGCCCACCACTCCGACTACCTCTGGCTGCTGTGCCGGGCCGACGGGGTGGCCGACGGCGACCCGCACACGCTGCTCGTCCTCGACCTGCGAGCCGTCGGCGTCGACATCAGGCCGATCGAGACCATCGACGGGCACCGCCTCAACGAGGTCTTCCTCGACGACGTGGTCGTGCCGGTGACCGACCGGGTCGGTGAGGAGGGTCAGGCCTGGAGGCTGATCCGGGAGGCGCTGGCGGTCGAACGTCACCTGATGGTGCTGCCCGGCCGGGTCCGCCGCGACCTGGAGAGCCTGGTGGGCTGGGCGCGGGAGCAGGACGTCCTCGACGACCCGCTTCTGCGGGACCGGATCGAGCAACTCGCGGTCGACGTCCAGGCCGTCGAGGTGCTGGCCGCCGAGGCGCTGGCGCGCACCCTGGAAGGCGCCGACTGCACCGCGGAGGCCGCGCGCGTGAAGCTGGTGGGTTCGCGGGCGACCCAGGAGATCGCACGGGCCGCGCTGGAGCTCGGCTACCTGGAGGCCACCCGCCGCGAGGACGACCTGGCCTTCCTGTGGCGCGAGTCGATGATGGAAACCCTGGCCGGCGGTACGTCGGAGATCATGCGCGGCGTGCTGGCGCGCGCCGAGTTCGGGCTCGGTGGCCGATGACCGGCTCGTTCGTGGAGGTGGTGCGTCGGCATGCGCTGCAGACCCCGCAGGCGCCCGCGGTCACCGACCCGGCGACCGCGTGGAGCTGGGCGGATTTGTGGCGGCGCGCGCACCAGATCGGCGGCGCGCTGGCGGACCGCGGCATCGGGCCCGGCGACCGGGTGGGGACCGCGATGGACCCGGGAGCCGAGCACCTCGCGGTCCTGATCGGGATCATGGCCGGCGGCGCGACCGCGGCGCCGCTGAACGTCAAGCTCGCACCTGCCGAGCTCGCGCGGTACCTGGACGCGGTCCGGCCGTCCGCGATCGTGGTCGGCGACGGACATCGCCCGCAGACGCGGGTGCCGTCGTACCTGAGTGGCGAGCTCGTCGGCGCGGCCGCGTCCTGGCAGCACCACCGGACGCCCGGCGACGCGCCGACAATCGTCTTCGGGACCGGCGGGACGACGGGGACGCCTCGCGGCGCGGTCTGGTCGACGGCCGGGCTCGCCGACTACCTGGCCTGCAGCGCGCTCGCCCTCGAAGCGCGCCGGACCGACACCGAGCTGTTCTTCGCGCCGTTCTTCCACATCGCGCTCGCCACCTGCGCGCTCTCGACGCTGTACGTCGGAGGCGGTCTGGTGGTCGAGCCGCGCTTCGACGCCGGCCGGGCGGTGGACCTGCTTCTCACGGGCCGGGCGAACCGGCTGTTCGGCCCTCCGACCGCGCTCAACCGGATACTCGACCATCCCGCGTTCGACTCGTCCCGTACCGGACACATCCGCACCGTGCTCTTCGGCTCGACCGCCTCCGAGCCCGACCTGCCCGAGCGGCTCGGCCGCGGCTTCGGCCACGCCACCCTGATCACCGGCTACGGCGCCACCGAATTCGGCGCGGTGGCGCGGCTGCGTTCCTGGGAGAACGGAGGGAGGATGAGCGGGATCGGCTGGCCGGTTCCCGGCGCCGAGCTGCGGATCGTCTCCGCAGCCGGTGAGCCGGTCGCGGCAGGCGAGGTCGGTGAGCTGGTGGTGCGCGCGCCGTGGCAGATGGCGGGCTACCTCGTCGACGGGGTACCGCAGCCGGTGCCGGAGGAGGGAGTGCGCTCGGGCGACCTGGCCGCCCGCGCCCCGGACGGCAGCATCGAACTGCGCGGCCGGCTCAAGGAGCTGATCATCACCGGCGGCGAGAACGTCTTCCCCATCGAGGTGGAGCGGGTGCTGTGCGAGCACCCGGACGTGGCGCAGGCCGCCGTCGTCGGCGTTTCCGATCCCGGCTGGGGCGAGCGGGTCGAGGCGGTGGTGGTTCCCGCGGCAGGGTCCACCGGCGCTCTGGTCGGCGACCTGGACCGCCACTGCCGGGAACGGCTGGCCGGGTACAAGGTGCCCAAGCGGATCGTCGTCCGCGACGCGATGCCGCTGACCACGGCGATGAAAATCGACAAGCTCACGCTGAAGAGGTGGCTCGATGAGCACTGACTGGCCCTACTCCCAGGAACAGCGCGATTTCCAGCGCACGTTGGCGCGCATCCTGTCCGAGCTGCCCGAACCCGAGCCGAGGCCGATCTTCCCCCGGAACCGATGGACCGCGATCGCCGAGGCGGGGGCGCTGGGGCTCACCGCGCCCGACCTCGGTGCCGGCGCCCTGGACGTGGTCGCGGCCGGCGACGCGCTCGGCCAGGGCGGCTGCCCGGGCCCGTGGTGGCAGACCCTGCTGACCCTGGACGCGCTGCCGGCCGAGGACGCCGAGGCGGCGATGGCCGGCGCGCTGGTGCTGACCGCCGGCACCGCGACCGCGATGCCGTGGGGCGCGAGCGCCGACCGGATCTTCGAGCTGGGCCGGTACGACGAGGACGGCTGGCGGGTCCGGCCGGTGGCGCTCGGCGAGGTGCGCGAGGACTGGGTCTCGCTCGGCCACGAGCCGGTCGTCGCCGCAGAGCTCGTACCCGCGAGCCCCGAGGTGCTGGTCGGGCCGCGTACGGCGCTGCTGGCCCGGCTCGGTCTGGCCGCCTATCTGGCGGGCGCGGGCCAGCGCGTGCTGTCCGATGTCGTCGCCTACGCCGGACAGCGCACCCAGTTCCGGACCCGGATCGGCGACTTCACGGCGGTCGCCCACCCGCTGGCCGAGATCGACGCGCAGGTGCGGGCGGCGACGCTGCTGACGCGCCGGGCGGCCGACGCGCTCGACGACGCCGACGACCCGCGTGCGGCCGAGATCGACGTGCACGCCGCGCTGCGCGCCGCGGCGCGCTCCTCCCGGCAGGCGGTCTACCAGGCGCACCAGACCTACGGCGCGATCGGCTTTTCGCTCGAGGGCCCACTGTCCTGGCTCGGCCAGCGGGTCGCGCAGCTGGCCACCGAGGCCGAGAGGTTCGCTCGGCAGGTCAGGCTGGTACCGGCCGCCTGAGCCGAGCCGAACCGGCGACCGAACCGGCGACCGAACCGGCGACGAGGCGCGACCGTATCGGTCGCGCCTCGTCGTCGGTTCGGTCTCGTCCGGGTCAGCGCGGTGCCATCCGGATCGCGCCGTCGAGCCGGATCGTCTCCCCGTTGAGGTAGCCGTTGGAGAGGAGCTGGAGGGCGAGCTCGGCGTACTCGGCCGGATCGCCCAGCCGCTTGGGGTAGGGCACCGTCGCGGACAGTGCGGCGCGGGTCGACTCCGGCAGCCGAGCCAGCATGGGCGTGTCGAAGATGCCGGGCGCGATCGCGTTGACCCGGACCCCGTGGGAGGCCAGGTCACGGGCGGCCACCAGCACCATCCCGTGCACGCCGGCCTTGGACGCCGAGTACGACGTCTGTCCGATCTGGCCGTCGAAAGCGGCCACCGAGGCGGTCAGCACGATCGCCCCCCTCTCGCCGTCGACGAGGTCGTTGCGGCTGAGGCGCTGCGCGGCCAGCCGGAGCACGTTGTAGGTGCCGATGAGGTTGGTACGCACGACGTCGCCGAACGACTCCAGCGAGCCGGGCTGTCCGCCGCGGTCGAGGATCCGTACCCGGTCGCCGCCGCGCCCGGCGCAGTGGACCACCCCGTGCACGGCACCGTAGCGCTCCTGTGCGGCGTCGAAGACCGCGGTCATGGCCGTCTCATCGGTGATGTCGGCCTTGACGAACGGGATCGCGGTCGCGTCCGCCTCCTGCGGGCGCAGGTCGGTCCCGACCACGTTGGCGCCGCGGGTGAGCAGCAGATCGGCGGTGGCCCGCCCGAGACCGGAGGCGGCCCCGGTGACGACGATGGTGGACGACTCGATCTTCACACTGTGTCCTAATCAGTTCTGGGAGTAAGCCATCCGGCGGAACTCCGGGTCGGTAACCGCCGCAGGTGAGCGCTCTGATGTTCTGGGCGCGCCTACCACGACCGGCGACGCGCCCGTGGGTCCGGCCACGACGCCGCTCATGACCAGCGCTCGACGAGCGTGGCGTTGGCCATCCCGCCGGCCTCGCACATGGTCTGCAGACCGAAGCGGAGGTCGCGGTCGCGGAGGTGGTGCACGAGGCGGGTCATCAGGATGGCGCCGGACCCGCCGAGCGGGTGCCCGACCGCGATGGCGCCGCCGAGCGGATTGACCCGGGCCGGGTCGGCGCCGGTCTCCCGCTGCCAGGCGGCGACCACCGAGGCGAACGCCTCGTTCACCTCGAACGCGTCGATGTCGCCGATGCCGAGACCGGCGCGGGCGAGCAGCTTCCGGGTGGCGGGGATCGGCGCGGTGAGCATGGTGACCGGGTCGTCGCCGATGACCACGCCGTGCCGGAACGCGGCCAGCGGGCGCAGTCCAAGCTCGGCCGCCTTGCGGTCGGTCATGATCAGCAGCGCCGCGGCGCCGTCGGAGATCTGCGAGGCGTTGCCGGCCGTGACGACGCCGTCGTCGCGGAAGGCCGGCTTGAGGCCGGCGAGCTTCTCCGCTGAGGTGTCCCGGCGGATGCCCTCGTCGACGGCGAGAGAGCCCTCGGGGAGGTCGACCACCGCGAGCTGGTCCTTGAAGGCGCCGACGTCGGTGGCGGCGGCGGCCCGCTCGTGCGAGCGGAGGGAGAGCTCGTCGAGCTCGTTCCGGCTCAGGCTCCAGCGCTGGGCGATGGTCTCCGCGCCGAGGCCCTGGCTGAAGGTGTCGGTGCCGTAGCGGGCCCGTACCCGCGGCCCGTACGGGTTGCCGACCGCGCGCGCGGATCCGATCGGTACCGTCGACATCGACTCGACGCCGCCGGCGATCACGACGTCCTGCTGTCCGGAGACCACGGCGGCGGCCGCGAAGTGGAGCGCCTGCTGGCTGGAGCCGCACGCGCGGTCGACGGTGGTCCCCGGAACCGTCTCCGGCCAGCCGGCGGCGAGCGCGCCGAGGCGGCCGACGTTGCTCGACTGGGCGCCGATCTGGGTGACGCAGCCCCAGACGACGTCGTCGACGTGGGCCGGGTCGAGACCGTTGCGCTCGAGGATCTCGGTCAGCACGTGCGCAGTCAGGTCCACCGGGTGGACGCCCGCCAGGGAGCCGTTGCGGCGTCCGATCGGGGTGCGTACCGCATCGACGATGACAGCTGTGGCGCTCATGCAGACCCTCTCGACAAGGCTGTTCTGTATATTGTTCTATGTTCTTACTGGTGAACACATTAGAGCAAGGACGCCGGATGTCAATTGTGTTGAACACCGAGGAGCGGGACCTCCAGCAGGCGTTGCGCCGCTACCTCGACACCAAGATCGCACCGCTCGTCGCGGAGTACGAGAAGCGCCGCGAGTTCCCTTGGGACCTGCTCGGGGAGCTCTACGAGTTCGGGTACGTCCGCGGCGCGGTCGCCCGTGAGCACGGCGGCGACCAGGTGAGCGCGATGGTGCAGGCCATCCTCATGGAGGAAGCCGGTCGCTGCTGGGGCTCGCTGCGGACCACGGTGAACGTCCAGGGCATGGTCGCGATGCTGCTCAGCCGGGTCGGCACCGCCGCGCAGCGCGCCCGCTTCCTGGATCCGATGCTGGCCGCGTCCCGGTTCGGCTGGTTCGCGCTCACCGAGGCGGAGGCCGGCTCCGACGCCGGCGCGCTGCGCAGCACCGGCCGCCGCGAGGGCGACTCGTTCGTGCTCAACGGCCGCAAGATCTACATCACCAACGCGCTGCATTCCGAATTCGGGATTCTGCTGGCGCGCCAGCTCGACGAGGACGGCACCGACCGCGGGGTCTCGGCGTTCCTGGTCGACGCGGCCGAGTCGCCGTACGACGTCCACGACATCGCGCACATGCCGGTGCGCAGCACCACCAGCTGCGAGCTCGTCTTCGACGATGTCCGGATCCCCGCCGAGAACCTGCTCGGTGAGCCCGGCTCCGGGTTCGGGCTCGCGATGGCCGCGGTCAACCAGGGGCGGCTGAACATGGCGATGGGCGCGGTCGGCCTCTCCCAGGCGTGCTTGGAGGCGGCGGTCAAGTTCAGCCGGGAGCGCAGCCAGTTCGGCAAGAGCCTGGCCGAGTTCCAACTGGTCCAGCAGATGGTGGTCGACATCGCCGTCGGCACCCAGACCGCCCGGCTCCTCGGGTACGACGCCGCCCGCGTGCTCGACGCCGGCGGGGACGGGCGCTTCGAGTGCTCGATGGCGAAGTACTACTGCGGCGAGACCGCCGGACGCAGCGCGACGCTGGCGCTGCAGGTGCACGGCGGCGCCGGCCTGATGGAGGAGTTCCCCGTCGAGCGGTACTTCCGCGACGCTCGTGAGGCGACGATCCCGGAGGGCACCTCGCAGATCCAGGTTCTGCAGATGGGCAAGCACCTCCTCGGCCGATCCGCGCTGCGATGAGCGGGCCGCTGAGGCTGTCGGTGGTGCTGCCGCTCGGCGGCGAGCTGCCGCGGCTGCTGGAGACGGCGATCGCGATGGAACGGGCCGGCGTCGACGTGCTCGCCGTACCGGAGGCCTACAGCATGGACTGTGTCAGCCTGCTGGGGTTCCTGGCGGCGCACACGAGCCGGGTCGAACTGGCCAGCCAGATCCTGCCGATCTACTCCCGCACCCCGGCGCTGCTGGCGATGACGGCGGCCGGGCTCGACCGGGTCAGCCAGGGACGGTTCCGGCTCGGCCTCGGCGCCTCGGGACCACAGGTGATCGAGGGCTGGCACGGTGTCCGCTTCGACCGGTCGCCGGCCCGCACCCGTGAGATCGTCGCGGTGTGCCGCCGGGTGTGGCGCCGCGAACCGTTGTCCCACGACGGCGACCTGTATCCGCTGCCGCTGCCGAAGGGGCGCGGCGGCAGCGGCCTGGGCAAACCGCTGACCCTGATCGAGCGACCGGTGCGCGACCGGATCCCGATCTACCTGG
The DNA here is from genome assembly GCF_035917355.1 of Streptosporangium sp. NBC_01810. Taxonomy (NCBI): domain Bacteria; kingdom Bacillati; phylum Actinomycetota; class Actinomycetes; order Streptosporangiales; family Streptosporangiaceae; genus Streptosporangium; species Streptosporangium sp. NBC_01810. The sequence continues at coordinate 500,528 of NZ_CP109070.1, forward strand.
CGGCGCTCGGACCCCGCAGCGTGGAACTGACCGCCGAGATCGCCGAGGGGTGGATCCCGTTCGTCTATGTCCCCGAACTCGCCGACCGGGTCTGGGCGGAGCCGCTGGCGCGCGGCCGGGAACGGCGGGACCCGGCGCTCGGGCCACTGCAGGTCTCGGCCGGCGGGCCGTTCGCGATCACCGATGCCCCGTGGCCGCTGCGTGACCTGGGACGGGAGCGGCTGGCGCTGTACGTCGGCGGTATGGGCGCTCGTGGCGCGAACTACTACCACGCGGTCGCCTCGGCGTACGGATTCGCGGACGAGGCCGACCGGGTCCAGGAGCTGTACCTGGCCGGGCGCAAGCCCGAGGCCGCGGCCGCGGTCCCCGCGGGACTGCTGGAGGGCACCTCACTGATCGGGGACGAGGACTACCTGAGGGCGCGGCTGCGCGCCTACGTCGACGCCGGCGTGACGACCCTGCAGATCGACCCGGTGGGCCCGCGGCCGCTGGCCGACATCGCCCGGCTGCGGGAGCTCGTCGATGCCCTGTGACTGCTCAGAGAACGGGCTTTGCAAGTCGTTGACGTGCTCCTGCGCCATGGATTACGGTACACAGAACGTTGTTCTCACATGAGAACAATCCAGATCCTGGAACTGCACATGATGGAGGCTCGCCATGGCGAATAGAACTCGAATTCTGGGGGTGAGCCTAGCTGCGGCCGTGCTGTCCCTTTCAGTCACAGCCTGCAGCGACTCCCCGGAGAGCGGAGGCGACATCGTCATCGGCATGATCGAAGACACCGCAGGTGGCATCGCCGCGACGTCCGCCGAGGCGACCCTGGGGATCGAGCTGGCGCTGTCGGAGATCAACGCCGGTGGCGGGGTCGACGGGAAGAAGCTGAAGCTGGTCCGGTTCAGCGACGGCGGCGAGCCCAGCCAGTCGCCGGCGCTGGTGCGCAAGCTGATCAACGCGGACGCCCGGATCATCTTGATGAACTCCGGTTCCGCGTCGGCGGCGCAGGTCAAGCCGGTCGTCCAGCAGGAGCACATCGCGACGATCTCGCCGACCAACATCCTCGGTGCGATCGCGCAGCCGCCGAACCACACCTACTCCTACATCCTGGCCAACCCGGTGACCGACGTGGGCACCGTCTACGGCGCCGCCTTCACCAAGGCCGGTTACAAGCGGGTGGCCGTGCTCACCGACGACTCCCCGACGATGGCGGGCCTCAACGACGCGCTGCTGCCGACCCTGGAGAAGGCGGGCGTGAACCTGGTCGCCAAGGAGAAGGCGCCGATGAACGCCACCGACGTCACCGCCCAGGTCAGCCGGCTGAGCGAGTCCAAGCCGGACGCGGTGCTGGTCTCCTCGCTCGGCGGTCAGCTGGAGGTGCTGTTCCAGAACGCCCTCAAGCAGGCGCTGCCGAGCACCCCGCGGTTCTCGCTCGCCTCGATCGGCAACCAGCCCGAAACCTGGGCGCTGGCCAAGCCGGGAACCCTGGACGGCCTGGTCTACGCGAGCGCGATCTCCTCGCAGAACACCCGGTCCAACGAGCTCATCACCAAGCTGAAGGCCCGTTACGGCGCCAAGTTCAAGGCGCTCACGGCGTTCTCGGCGCAGGGCTACGACAGCGTGCACCTGGCCGCGAAGGTGCTCAAGGACGCCGGCTCCGGCGCCGACTCGAAGGCGATCAACGCCGCGCTGCAGAAGATCTCCGGCTTCGACGCCAGCTTCGGTGGCGCCGGGTTCACGATGTCGTTCAGCGGTGACAAGCACATCGGCTCCGACGGGCTGTGCGGTATCGTGCTGCGCACCTTCGACGCCCAGAACCAGCCCGGGCAGAACTGGGCCGCATACCAGCCGAGCTGCAACTGATGGCCGGCCGGCCACTGGTGGTGATCACGGGCGGCGCCCGCGGAATCGGACGCACCCTCGCCGAGGCGTGGGTCGCCGACGGCGCCCGGGTGGCGCTCGCGGACCTCGACCTCGACCAGGCCGAGGCCACCGCCGCCGAGCTCGGTCGCGACGTCGCCCGCGGGGTGCGCTGCGACGTCGGGGACGACGAGTCGGTCCAGTCGGCGATCGAGGAGATCGCCGACTGGGCCGGCCGGATCGACTGCCTGGTCAACAACGCCGGGTTGCACCTGATGGCCTGGTCCCGCCCGGCCACCGAGATCGACAGTGCCGGCTGGATGTCCATCCTGTCGGTCAACGTCGTCGGCCTGGTCCGGTGCGCCCGTAGCGCCCGTCCTTGGCTGGCCCGGTCCCCGAACGCCAGCATCATCAACGTCTCGTCCGTGTCCGGCATGGTGCCGCGGGACGTGTACGGAGTGACGAAGCTGGCCGTGCGCGGTGTGACCACTGCGCTCGCCGCCGAGCTCGCCGCCGACGGGATCCGGGTCAACTGCGTGGCGCCCGGACCGATGGACACCGACTCCGCGATGGCCGACCTGCCGTCGGCGCTGCTGGAGGACTTCATCTCGACCAAGCAGTTGATCGCGCGACAGGGCCGGACAGCGGACCTGGTCGGCCCCGCGCTGTTCCTCGCCTCGGAGGCCGCCGCCTTCGTCACCGGCGAGACCCTCATCGTCGGCGGCGGCTTCCCGCTGCGGATCTGACCCCCCTGTCCTCGAACGAGAACCAAGAGAACCGAGAGAAACGAAGGAATCATGAGCTGGCAGCTGCACCACGTCAACATCCCCGCCCACGACGTCCGGGCGATGGTCCGCTTCTACCAGAGCGTCTTCGGCATGAACGAGATCCAGTTCCCCTGGTCCGGCGATGGCAAGCAGGGCCAACTCGAGACCGGGAGCGACTTCGTCGCGCTGTTCGAGGACGGCAACGGTCGCCAGATCCATGTCTGCAAGCCGACCCCGTCACTGCCCTGGGACAACGACCTGCGACTGCACCCGGTCATCAACGGCCACATCGCCATCCAGGTCGACGACATCAAGGGCGTCATGCAGCGCCTCACCGAGCAGGGCGTGCCCTTCAACGACGCCGGCACCTGGTCCTACAAGGGTTTCCACCAGCTCTACACCTACGACCCGTCGATGAACGTCGTCGAGGTGAACCAGCGGGTCGAGTGATCCGCACGCGCTGAGAGACGGAGAAGGAGTCCCCATGCCTGTCGAGCTCGTCATCCCCACGCTGGAGACGGGGTGTTTCCTGGGCCTGATCGCGTTGGCCCTGTTCATGGTCAAGGAGAGCGCCGCACTGTTCAACTTCGCCGTCGGCGGCCTGGTGGTCGTCGGGGGGATGGTCAGCTCGGCGCTCACGGTCGGCGCCGGTCTGCCGCTGGTGCTCGGCGTGCTGGTCGGGGTGGTGTCCGGCGCCGTGCTCGGCCTGTGCATCGAGGTGCTGGTGGTGGCCCCGCTGGTCAAGCCCGGTGGGGGTGAGGACCACCACGTGGTGATGGCGCTGGTGGCCGGTCTCTTCGCCGTGCAGCAGATGGCCGGGGTCGCCTTCGGCAAGTCGGCGCTGCCGGGGGTGACCTGGGTGAACGGAGATGTGCTCGAGTTGGGCAAGCTCGTGATCAGCGCACAGGCGCTTATCGAGATCGCGGTCACCGTCGCCCTGTTCGCCGCCGTCGGGCTGCTCCTGCGTCGTACCAAGCTCGGGCGGCAGTTCCGCTCGATCGGCGACAACACGCAGGCCGCGACCATGCTCGGGATGCCGGTACGGCGGATCCGGCTGCTCGCATTCGCCGCGTCCGGCCTGTTCGCGGGGCTGGCCGGCGCGCTGTTCGCCAACCGTGCGGGGGTCGCGTTCACCAGCGCGCTGCAGTTCACCCTGTTCGGGTTCCTCGCCTTCGTGATCGGCGGCGCGGCCAACGTCTGGGGGCCGCTCGCCGGAGGGCTCGGCCTGGCCTTCCTGCAGGCGCTGGCCATCTACCACTTCGGTCCCGCGGCGCTGAGCTACGTGACCTTCGCCGCCGCAGCGATCTTCTTCGCGCTGCGCCCGGAGGGAATCTTCGTCAAGCGGGTGCGCGCATGAGCCGGCTTAGTCGTTTGAGTCGGCTTAGTCGTTGGCGGACGCCCATCGCGTTCGCGGTGCTGATGCTGGTCGTGGTGTGGGTCGGCCAGAACGGCTACCGCCAGGACCTGGCGATCCTCATGGTCACCTACGGCATGATCAGCCTCGGTCTGTACAGCCACTACATCATGGGCAACTCGATGTCGGTCGCCTACAACGCCTACGTCGCGATCGGCGGCTACGCACTGGGCATTCTGTGCGTGCGCACCAACCTGTCGCTGTTCCTGGCGCTGCCGATCGGGATCGTGATCTCGGCGGCGGTCGCGGTGCTGCTCGGGCTGACGACGTACAAGCTCTCCGGCTTCTACCTGGCCGCGGTCACCCTGCTGTTCGGCGAGGCGTTCACGGCCTGGCTGGTGGACAGCACCGACCTCACCGGCGGCCCGGCCGGGGTGGTGCTGACCCGGGGGCTGACCGTGTTCGGCCACGAGGTCACCCGCCAGCAGTTGGTGGTCGCCGCGTTGCTGACCCTCTTCCTGGCGGCCTGGGGGCTGGACCGACTGCGCACCTCGCCGTTCGGGATCGCGTTGCGGGCCAAGGGCGAGGCGGCCCGTGCCGTCGAGTCCTCGGGCGTTTCGACGCGAGCGCTGACGTTGATCTCGCTCGGTATCGGCGCCGCCCTCGGCTCCGTCGGCGGGTGGTACTTCGCCGCGGTGAACCTGTCGATGCTGCCCGAGTCGGTGCCGCTCTCAGTCGCCTTCGTGGCGTTGTTCATCCCATTCCTCGGCGGCTACCAGTCGCCATGGGGATCGGTGGCCGGGGCGGTGATCGTCACCCAGCTGACCTTCAACCTGACCTGGTTCCAGGACACCGGCACGCTCGCGTTCGCGGTCGCCGTGCTGTTGGTGCTGATCTTCGCGCGGCGGGGCCTGCTCGGTCTGCTCGACGATGTCCTGGCGGGACTGACCCGGCTAGGTCGCAAGGAGGGGAGGGACCATGTCCAGCCTGGCGCTTAGCTGTCAGGGCCTGCACAAGGCGTACGGCGGCGTGCGTGCGGTCCACGACGTCAGCTTCCACGTGTGCAGTGGTGAGGTGGTCGGCCTGGTCGGGCCGAACGGCGCCGGGAAGAGCACGGTCGTCGACCTGATCAGCGGCGAGCAGTCCGCGGACACCGGCCAGGTCCTGGTCGCCGACCGGGTGCTGAGCGGGCCCGCGGCCCGGCGGGCCAAGCGGGCGAAGCTGGCGCGTACCTTCCAGTACCCGCAGATCGCACACGAGCTCACCGCGCTGGAGAACGTGCTGATCGGCGCCTACGCGACGACGTTCACCGGACCGCTCTCGTTCGCCGCGACGCTGATCCACGGACTGCTCGACCCGCGCGCGGAGCGGCTGCGGCGCCGCGCCGAGGAGGTGGCCGGCTCGCTCAGTCTCCGCGACCTCGACCGTCCCGCCTCGGAGCTCACCCTGGGTGAGCTCCGCCTCTTGGAGGCGGCGCGCGCGCTCAGCCAGGATCCGGAGGTGGTGCTCCTCGATGAGCCGTTCGCCGGGCTGGACGCCGACGGCATCCAGGGACTCTCCCGCGCGATCCGCACGATGGCCGACGCCGGTTGCGCGGTGCTGCTGGTGGACCACAACATCGACATCGTGGTCTCCCTTGTCAACCGGGTGGTGCTCATGGCGCACGGTGAGGTGCGCTTCGACGGAGACCCGGCCGAGTGCATGGCGAGCGCGGAGATGAAGGAGGTGTACTTCGGTGACGACTGAGAACGATCGGGTGGCCCTGGAGGTGCGCGATCTCAGAGTCGGCTACGGCAAGGCGGTGGCCCTCAACCTCGCCGGTCAGGCACTCGTCGTCCCCACCGGCGGTGTGACGCTACTGCTCGGCGCCAACGGTGCCGGCAAGTCGTCGCTGGTGAACGCGGCGTACGGGGCGGTGCGCAGCACGGGCGTGGTGCTGCTCGACGGTGAGGACGTCTCGGCCACGAGCGCGGTCGACCGGGCACGCCGAGGGATGGCGCTGGTCCCGCAGGGGCGGCAGCTGTTCCCCCGCATGACGGTCCGGGAGAACCTTCAGGTGATGGCGGAGATGCTGGACCTCCCGGACGCGGCGGTGGAGCGGGGGATCGAGCGGTTCGAGCCGCTGCGCCGTGGCGTGAACAAATCCGCCGGCGTGCTCAGCGGCGGCGAGCAGCAGATGCTGGCGATTTCGCGGGCGTTGCTCAACGAGCCGCGAGTCCTCCTGCTCGACGAGCTCTCGACCGGGCTGGCACCGGTGATCGTCAGCGAGCTGCTCGACCTCCTGACCGGTCTGGCCGAGGAGGGGGTGGCATCGTTGCTCACCAGCCCGACCAGCACGCGACTGCTCCGCTATGTCGACAGCGGCTACGTGCTGGTCCGCGGTGGCGTCTACGCCGGACCGCTCGCTCCGGACGACCTCGAGGCCGCCTACGCCGAGGCGCTCGGCAGCGTGCAGCGCAACGTGCGCGACGGCTCCGTCGCCGGACACCGGATCTGAGGCCGGTCGATGCGGACGGAGACGGGACCCCCGACTGTCGGTGTCGTCGGGCTCGGGGCGATGGGCGGAAAGCTCGCCGACCGCCTGGCGACCACCGGTTGGCCGGTGCTCGGCCACGACCCTTTCGGGGGCACCACGCAGGCCCACCGTGTGGACAGCCTGGCCGCGCTGGCCGAGGCGGCGTCCGTGCTCCTGCTCGTCCTCCCCACGCCGCCGACGGTGCGCGGCGTCATCGGGGAGCTCGCGCCGCTCTTGGGCCCGAACCACTTACTGGTGAACCACTCCACGGTCGCGGTGCAGGACGCTGTCGCGCTCGGCTCACTCGCCGAGACCGGCTGCCGGGTGCTCGACGCGCCGTTCTCGGGCGGCACCGAGTCGGCGGTGGCCGGGACGCTGACGGTCTTCGCCGGAGGTGACCGGAGCGCGCTGCTCACGGCCGAGCCGGTGCTCGCGGCGTACGCGTCCCGCGTGGTGGCATGCGGCGCGCTCGGAGCAGGGACGACCGTGAAGCTCCTGCACCAGCACCTGGTCGCGGCGCACGTCGTCGCGGCGGCCGAGATGTTCCGGCTGGCGGCGTCGGCGGGTCTGGCGGAGACCACGATTGCCGAGCTGCTGGCGGGGACGGCAGCCGACTCCACGATGCTCCAGGTCCTCGTCGCGCGGCTGGTGGAGGAGCCGGGGACCGTGCGCGGCAGTACCCGGATCCTGCACAAGGATGTGACCCTGGTCGCCGAACTCGCCGAGAGTCTCGGCGCGCGGCCGGATCTGCTCCCCGCGATCCGGCAGGTCCTGGAGCGTCACCTCGACGGTGTCAGCGCCGATGTGGACATCGCCGCGCTCGCACGCGACGGCTGAGTTCGACATCGACCCCGATGAACCACTCCTGGCCGAACTCCGCGAACGCCGGCTCACCGCTGACCCGGGAGAGCTTTTTCCGAGGCCGACCCGAGAGAAGCGCCGCCGAACTCAATCGACGTGTGAACGCGATCCTTCGGGCCGGTCGGCCGTGAGCATCAACGGGGTGTCGACCCCGTTCTGGGAGCCCGCCTCGGCGAGGAAGGCGGCCAGCCATCCCAGGGCGTCCAGTGACCACTCGGCGAGGATGCCGCGGAACGTGGCCCGGTGCCGGGCGGGCCCGCGCCACAGCTCGTCGATGACGGCGGGTTTCAGGACCGTGTCGTCGTCGGTCAGGGAGAACGAGTCGCACGAGAAGACGTCCTGCGTGAAACCCCGCATCCACCGGAGCATCTCGGGCGCCGCCGAGCGGATGGACGGCTCCTGTCCGCCGTCCAACGTCACCCGCACCGGCGTTCTCAGCCGCGGGTCAACGTCGGCGAACCAGCCGGCCTCCTGGAGCAGGGGTATCACACCCCTCACCCGCGACGACGCGTCGAGGCTCTGCACCGGCAGCAGGAGCTGAACCGCTCGCAGGCGCGGAGTGCCGATACGCGCCACCACGTCCCCCGCACATGAGAGGAACGCCTGAACCGGCAACGGCAGGCCGTCGGGAACCGGTTCGGTCAACGACACCTGAAACCACGCGATACGTGACGGATCCGACCCGGAATCCGGACCATGCCCGGCGTCGTTCATCCCCCAGAGGCCGCCGGACGCGTTCTCGGTGGCTTCGGTGAGCCATCCCATCGCGGACGACCGCGCGACGAACAGGCTGTACGCGTCCGAGGAGGCGACGTGAGGATCTCGCCACGGATGTGACACCAGCTCGCCGTGCAGAGCCGCGAACATGGTGCTGTCGGGTCTGATGCTCACGTCGCCCTCTTCCGCTATCGCCTGCAGTAGATGTTCCGGCTCGGTGTGTAGAGCTTGCCCGGGTCGTCGGCCAGACCGACCAGGTCCACGTCGACGACGCTACGCCATCCCGTCAGGCTGTTGCTGTTACAGCCGCCGCGTCCGGTCGCGCGGTTGCCGGCGCCGCCGCCGGATCGCACCGTCGCACGGCCCACCGTACCGGCGTTTCTCCAGCTGCCGTCGGAGTAGTACTGCTGTAGCTGCACCGTGACGACCGCCAGGGTGGCGTTGCAGTTGCCGTTGACCCACCAGCCGTGCCCGGAGGCCTCGAAGGCGGACGAGGAGACGTGGACGTAGTCCCCCGCGGTGTTGAAGACGCACAGCGCCCGGGTGTTCGCTGTGGAACCGGTGTTCTCCAGGGTCGCCTCGCCCCCTGCGGGAGCCCGACCGGTATCGGGAGCCGGAGCGGGGGCGGGAGGGGGTGCGAGGACGGACTTCGACGGAACCGCGATCGCCGCGGTCTGCGACATCCCGAGGAGCGCTGCGCTTACGATGCCAGCCGTCATGGAGATCTTGCGGAGTGATTGACGCATGATCGTACCTCCGTGCTGAGTCGAGTCGAGCGGGGGCAGAGGCCGTTGTGTGAATCTTGTCCGGCGGTTGGAAATGTGCACGGTGCTGATCTCACGTGATGGCGCCAGACATTGGTAAACGTGTCATTTACGCTCTGCCGTGTCAATGGAAAAAGAATTATCGGCGGCGTTTCGATAGCTGCTCGATCTGCGATTCACGAACATAGGCGGACAATCCGCCGAATAATTATTTATTTCCTGCTAAAGCCCATCAAGGGTCCCATGTTTTCGTGGGTGATAATTCATGACAGGGCTCAGGAAGGCGGCCGTCGTACGGTCAGACAGCCCGCGCTCCCGGGCAGCAGCGGACGGACCTGGTCCGGCGTCGCCGCGTTGTCCAGGACGATCAGCAACCGGCGGCCGGCCAGCCGCGAGCGGTAGAGCGCGGCGGCGGCGTCGGGATCCTGCGGCACGGAATGGGCGCGGACGCCGAGAGCGACCAGGAAACGGTGCAGGGCCTCCTGGACGGTGACCGGCTCTCCCGGGTCGTAGCCGCGGAGATTGATGTAAAGCTGCCCGTCGGGAAAGCGGTCCCGAACCTGATAGGCCCAGCGCAGCGCGAGTGATGTCTTCCCCACGCCCGCGGTTCCAGCGATCACGCACACCGAGATGACGCGCGGATCACTGTCTTCGCCGATCAGAACCGTGTTCAGCTCTTCGAACTCGCCGGTGCGGTTGACGAACCCGCGCACATCGGCCGGTAGCTGCCGTGGGGTGAGGTTCGCGGGGCCGCTCCGGTCCGGTCTGCCATGTTCGTGGAAATGGACTCCGCCACTGACGTCCCTGGCCTGTACGACATCACGCGAGGACCCCGACAGTTCGGAATGCGAACCGCCGGGGTTCTTCTCGTCTTCTCCGGGCTTTTTACGCCTACTCCGTCTTCGTCGTGGGCGAGGGAAGGTGTGCCACCTCGCGGTCGAAGTAGGACATCACATCTTCACCGACCTCGTAGAGGCTTTTGATGTATTTCTCCCAGCCTCCGATGAGACCGGGGTCGGTGTAGCGAACCGCGCCGTTCGGGACGCCGGTTTCGGTGTAGAGAACGTGGTAGAGAGTTCGGCCGCCGAGGATGACCACTTCCGGCAGTGGAGTGGTCCTCTCCGAGGCCGCCACCTTTTCCACGCCGACCACGCGGACCCGCTCACCGCATTCGGCACGCAGCCGCAGCGAGTACAGCTCCCACCGCATATATGGCGTGAGCGGCGTCTCGACCACGCGTACCCGGTGGAAGAAGGAACCGCGGCGCTCGTCCTCCCGGGTGACCGCGAGCAGGTCGTCTCGCCTTTCATCGAGAAGCCGCAGCGCTTCCTCCCAGTCACCTCGGCGAAACGCGTCACGGCTGGGACTGCCCTGTTCCTCGAAGTGCTGCCGCCGCTCGAACTTCCAGGAGTCCCGGTTGCGAATCTGCGCATCCCGTTGCCGGAAGTCGCGTCGGTAGGCGTCCCTGACGAGTCTTTCGCCCTGCGCGGGAACAAGGAAGGGCGCGCGGGGATCAAGCATCGGCGATGTCCGCCTTCGCCGCGCTGAGCATGATGCCCGGGATGACGACCAGTCGTTCATCCGGGGCGAGGGACACGCCCTCCGGCAGGCGAGGGCTGTAGGCGGCGGTGAGGTCCCTGCCGATCACCGCGATGTCACCGTTGTCGAGTTGCCAGATATCTGGGCATTCGTCGCGGCCGTCCGAACGGTCTAACTCTTTGGCCGACTTCCCTAATCGCCGCTCGAACAACGCGGAAGGGTCAGCCTCCCAGGAACGAGCCATGCCCGCCTCCACTCGGCTTGGCTGTGCGTTCTACCTGTGCGGAGCATATGTTGGACGGCACTCCGGGACAACGGAATGGGTGGATTATCGCGCGAACGTGGCCGAAAAAACAAACCGCCTGTCCGAAACAGTGGACAAACGAGCTGAACGGAAGGTGTTCACAGCACCTACGCACCGATTTTCGGTGCGTAGGGTGACGAAGGTTTGACACCGAACCGGCCTCGGCCTGCCGGTCATCGATCGGGTTCGGGCCGCAGCGGATATTTTCCGGATCCGTGCTACGGCCGCGCATTCCGACATCCAGCACGTCGGTGCTTGATTCTGGTTGTCAGTGGACTTCGGAGACGTCGAGAACATCGCGCCAGGAACAGTGCGTGCGGGATTCTCTGCTGCCAGAAAGTCTCATATTTAATGAGAAGGGGGCAGAAATGCCGGTGTCATCGCCGATCAGGACTCCAGTGGCGGCGCCCGAACTGCCGATCACGGCAGATTCACGTGCGCACAATTCACGATCTACGGCTGGAGTGCGGGCCGATACAAGGGCAGCTGATCGGGATTGCCAGTCGTCTGTCGCAGGATGGTCAGTCCATCTCCTGTGCTCTGTGAGGTTTTGGAGTGCCGAAGGTGATCCCGCCTTCGATGTCCCTGGCCTGCACGGCGCTACCGTGCACGGTGCCACTGATCTCGTTGTGGACACCGCCGGGCTCGGGTTCAGGCTCGGTGTCCTTGGGAGGTGAGGAAACGGTGTCCTTGGGAGGCGAGGAAACAACGCCGAAAACCGCCAGCCCCAGCCCCAGCAGCCCGACGAAGGCGCCGAGCACGCTGGCGAGCTTGTCGGCACGATCCAGGCCGACCGCGATGAAATACCACCCCAGCGCGGCCAGTGCCGCCAGCGCCACGGTTACGCCCAACCAGATCAGTGTGCGTTTCGACATGCGTTCAGTGTCGGCCAGGTTTCAAAATGGGGGAAGCCCGCCGCGAAACTCATCGCGTCCGGCGCCCCGGTGCGTTGACCGCGATGCTCCGTCCCTCGCGAGCAGGCATCCGTTCGTCCATGGCAGGCGCTGCTTCGTCGTCCAACGGTTTCGAGGGGGCTTCCGAGATGGCTTCCGAGATGGAGTCTCCGTAGGCGTTGTCCTCCTCGGTGACGGTGGCGGGTCCGTATTATTCGTGTTGTGTTCCCAGCCGGTGGTCCTGCCCCTCACTATCACTACAACACCGATGGGCGTGTTTCCGGCCGGCCTCCCTGGTGGAACTTCCCGCTCAGCCTGATCTGGGCGCTGGCCCCGCTTTACACCCTCGGACTCACGACCCCCTTCATCATCGGACATGCCGCGGTGCGGCTGAAAAGCCGGTTCGCCGGATTCACGACCTGTGTCTACAGCGTTCTTCTGCTGGCGTTCGCCATCATTTCCGGAATTTATAGCGACAATGACCCCACGACCAAGGAGCCGGAAGTCGATGCGATCGCGGGAGTCTTGATCCTCGTGGGCTGGCTGGGCGGCACGGTGCACGCGCTCATCCTTCGGTCATCCGTCTTCCGGACTCGGCCGACGGTTCCCTTCCCTTCGGGGGCCTGGCAGTACAATCCCATGCCGCCGCCTCACTACCGGGCTCCGATGCCGCCGACCCTGCCTTACCAGGCTCCCGCGCCTCACCATGGAGCTCGGGCCTTCCGAGATGGCGACGGTCTGCCATCCGCATCCCAGCCTTACCAGGCGTCATCGATACCGACCCCGATACCGCCATCCTCCCTGTCTCAGTGGTACCCGGCAGACACCGCGTCCGGTTCTCCTCCCTTCGGCAGCATCGGGCCGTACCGGCTGGGCCAGAAGATCGGCGAATGAACCGCCGGACAGTCTCCTCGGTGAGCCTGTCGTGCCGGACACGCTTGACGGCCACCCTGCGGTTCAGGTGAAGGTCGACGCCCTGCCAGATCTCCCCCATACCGCCCCGGCCTATCGGCTGCTGTAGCTCGTAGCGCTGCGCGACCAACATGGGACTCCGATTGTCAGAGGTTGGGGCATCGGCCGCCCGTTGGGGAGATAGCCGGATCCGGATCTTACCGATGGTGCCGGTGGATCGGTCCGATAAGGGGTGCGTGGTCAGTCGTTCAGGGCGACGGTGACACCGTCGGAGAAGATGGAGTCGTGTAGTTCGATCGCCTTGATCCTGAAGTTCTTCGGGACGTCGAAGAGCAGGATCCCGTTGACCGCGTTGCCGGGGTTGATGGTGTTGAGGAAGGCGTTGGAATTCTTCAGCCCGAGGGCGGCGGCGCCGGAGTCGGGGTCGTACTGCCTGCCCTTGGTGTCGATGAGCTTCTGTGAGGAGTCGCTGAACAGCTGGGACTCCTCACCGATGTTCTTCACGGTGACGTGCACCAGGACGTATTGCCCCTGGGCATCGGATCCGACGTACTCGTCGCCGACCCGCGCGACGCCCTTCTCGACCTTGGCGACCTTGAAGGCGAACTTGCCGTCCTTGACGGTGTCGCCGATTCCCGCCGACTTGGGTTCGGTCTTCTTCGCGGGGGCGGAGGTGTCGGTGGCCGCGGTGTCGTCCGAGCTCGCTGAGTTCCCGCCGTCCTTGTCGCCTCCGCTGAGAAGGGCGCCGATCACCACCAGGCCGATCAGTACGGTGGCGCCGATGAGGAACGCGCGCAGGCAGCCGCCTCCCCTCCGTTGCACGATCACGGTCTGTGGAGGGGGCTGGGGGTAGCCGTGCTGCGGGGGTTGCGGGTTTCCGTACATGGCGGGACCTCGCTTTCCAGGGGGTGGGGGCGATTGTGCGACGCCAGTGAATCATAGTGTGAACACGATGCACAAGATTAAATCTCGTGACTGCCATGTATGCGTGTATCATCATTAATTGATGTATCTCGTTCACATCTGATTGGATCGCACTCAAGTCGCGGCAGATACCCCGGAGCGCATGTGTTGCCGCACCCCGGTGCAGGCAGGTTCAAGCAGTCAGGACGACCGCCCCGGTCACCGGACCAGAAGACGTGTCGGTTCGTTGAGCACTGAGGCCGCAGCGGAGAAGTCGGCCAGGCGGGCGGCCAGCGTCTCGACGGCTAGCCCTACCCCCGATCGTCAGTGGTGATGGGATCGTCGGATCCGTCATCTTCCTCCGCGACGGTGGGAAGCACGTACTCCTGGGCGAGTGCAGCCAGGTGCAAAGGAAGCGGTAGGGACAGGGCGTCGAGATAGTCGGCCGCCTGGCGCAATTGATGGACTGCCATGGCCAGGGCCTCGGGAGTGTCTCCTTCCTCACCGAGGGAGGCCGGGTGGCAGCCCAGAACGGTGACCTCCATGAGGGCGGGGTTCCAGGCGGGGATGTCGGTGTCGATGGTCGGCTCACCCTTGCGCTTTCCCATTCGCAGAGCACGAGGGGCGAGCTTGTCGGCCTCCACCGCGGAGGCGCGGAAGGTCCCGGCCTTGTCGGTGGTGCTGTAGAAGACCCGCGAATCAGAGGTCTCGGTCCACAGACCCGCGGCGAGGCCGTTGACCCCGGAGGGGTTGCCGATCCCCCACCACTGGGGTGTCTCGCGCCCGCTCGCGTCACGTACCCTGACCAGCCGCAGATCGGGGTCGAGCCGACCGGCCGACGCGTGGCCCGTTCTGATCAGGTCCGCTATGACCTGACCGTCCTGGAGCCAGGGCCAGTGCGCCCGGCCGTTCTGGGAGTGGGCGAGCAACAGTGTGGGGTGCCCGTGCAGGGAGCGGAGCATCTTCTGCAGGTAGCGGGCGGTCTTGGCGCGCTGTTCCTCTCTCTTGTGGTGTCGCTCCTGAAAGGTAACGCGAGGGTACGGCTGCCCGTCGGTGGGCGGCGGCGACAGGGGTATCTCCATGCCGGGTGCGTAGCCCTCGTCGACCTCGTTCGACGTGCCGGGCGCGCGGTCCCCCTCGATCTCGTCCGGCGCGTCGGGGAGCTCGGCGATCCTGGTCAGCCGTAGCAGGAACTTCGGGTAGGGAATCCAGGCGCGCTGTTCCGGGTCCCAGCCGCGGATCACGGCCTGGCCCGATCCCGGATCCGAAGGACCGACCAGGACGGTGACCGGGGCGTGCCTGGCCACCCGGGTGGGGCCGTCGGCACGGCGCTTTACCATCCACACGGCCGCGTAGTGGAGGTCGGCGGGCAGCCGATCCCCCAGCGTGTGCTCGGGCACGACCCGCACGCCGAGCTGGCGGAGTCCGTCCAGCCAGGCCGAACGGGCGCGGTACGCCGCGTTCTTCTCGGAGTTGTAGCCCCTGGCCTTTCGAGGGACGGCGGTGAACTGGGTGACCACCCCGGCGTCGGCGCAACCCAGCCGCAGCGCGAACTTGGGATCGTGGAGAGGCGTCCGGAAGTCGATCCGCCGGTCGATCTCGACCAGGGCGAGGGCGGCGGCTTCCGGGTCGGCGCCGTCGGCAGTCAGGAAGTCGGTGACGGCGGTGCGGCGGGCGGTGATGGCCGCGGCGAGAGCCCGCCCCCTGCCGCGGGGCGCCGGGTCGATGTCGAGGGAGTCGGCGAGGCCTCCCGACAACGGCAGGCACCGCAGCAGGATGGCGAGTTCGGGGGTTTCCCAGCGGAGGAGAACCGGAACTCCGGGCTTGGCCGTGTCGAAGGCCTCGGCCACGGGCGCGCCGCCGTCCCCGTCCAGGGCGAGCACCTCGGCGAGGGCCGCGATGGCCGTGTCACGCATGGTGGCGGTCTGCCACAGGAGACGGGCCTCCATGACCGGGACGCCGGTGGACGCCGTTTCCTCGTCCGAGATGGCTCGTACGGCGACCGCGAGTGCGGCGCGGCGGGCATGGGTGGTCCGCACCTCCTCGGCCTTCTTGGCGTCCCCCTGCGTCTTGGGCCGCGGGTTGGCGGGCGTGTTGGGGGAGATCCTGCTGCGCCTCAGGTCGGGGGCGCGCGTCAGCCCTTCGGGAAGCGCCTGTTCGGCCCACTCGACGATCTGTGAGCGCTGATGGGACATCAGGCCGGCCTTGACACCGTGCTGGCCCATGTGGTTGCTGTGCACCACGGAGGCGCGCACGCCGGGCCCCTCGCCGATCCACCATTCGGGTTCGGTGAGCAGCTCCGCGGGGTCGGGGAAGGGCTGCCCGAGGGCGATGCCCCGCAGGATTCCGGCGGGGCTCGTCTCGCGCCAGTCATGGGCTCGCTCGGTGCGGTCCCAGGTGAGCCGGGCCACGGCGTAACGCTCACTGGTGGGTGTTCCGGGAAGCCAGGGCACGGTCGGGCGCAAGTAGACCGAGGTGTCGCGGCGGAAGGGCAGGTGGAGGCGGCCGTTCGCGGCGGGGTGGGTGGCCCACCGCCTCAGGCCTGTGTGGACGTGCAGCCGGAGGTGCGGCGAGAACGGGGCGGTGTGCAGTGAGATGTTGATGACGACTGAGAACCACCAGGTGCGGTTCTTGACCTCGTGCGGCAGAGGTTGCGACATCAGCTCCGCGCCCTGCTGCCGAGGACCACGCGGAACGGCCCTGAACCTCAGCAAGCCGGCTCCCGTGTCGTAGGGCTCCAGGGAGAGGACGCGGCGCGCCAGATGGTCGGTGGCGAGCTGGAACTGCCTGCCGAGCGGGAGCGCGGTGCCTCCGTCGGTGGTGTCGCAGCCGAGCAGGTCCACCTCCACCTCGCGCCAGCGCGGCGGATCGGCGCGTAGTTCGGCGAGGGTCTCGACGACCCGCCCGCGGTGTTCCGGTTCCGGGCGCAGATTACGCACCCAGGCGGTGAGCAGCCGCTCGAACGCCGCGTCCGGCAGCGGGTGGGGGATGTCGGCGGGGGCGTACAGCCAGAAATCCTTCTCGTCGCCGTGCTTCTCCGAGCCTCGCCCTCGCACCACCAGGTCGGGGGCGAGGCTCTGCAGCACGCCGTCCATACGGTAGGTGGGAACAGTACGGTACGGCTCCGCCTCGGCGTCCCGGCCGGCGTCGCACAGCGCGAGCAGGCTGTCGCGCCACTGCTCGGGAAAGGGCAGGGCGCGGTACCGGGCGGTCAGCGGGGCGGTGCCTGGGGCGAGGAGGTAGGCGGCGCGGCGGATCTCGTTGTAGGTGAATCCCATCGGGGCTCCTGGGTGCGAGGATCTTGTCAGGGACGTGTCGGCCCGGCGGTCATGCCGCGGAGCGCGTCGTAGAGCGGTCGGTAGAGCATCTGGACGAGGGCGGGGTCCGCCGGGTCGGCGAAGAGGCCGGGGTCGGCATCGGCGGCGAAATAGGGGGCGAGAACGGCCCGCAGCTCGGCCAGCAGGCCGTCGCCAGGGCTGCTGAGACGAGCGGTTCGCGCCGTACTGACTCCCGGTGCGGTCGCCGCCGCGTACCGCGGGGCGAACCTGGCGTCCACGAAGACCACTCTGGCCGGGACGCCGCCGCGCACCAGGCGCCCAATGACCTGCCAGATCGCGACCAGCTGGTCCCAGGCGAAGGACCGCTTCTCCTCGGGGCCGAGCCGGGAGTAGACGTAACGGCGGGAGAGCAGCCGTCGCCACTCACGACGGGCCTCGTGGCGGAACGCGAGGCCTGCCGCGTCGAGGCCGTCGGCCTCGGCCATCAGCTCGCCGAAGGTGGCCCCTTTCAGGTCGGGATGGTCACGGACGAAGCGGGTCACCCAGTCGTTGATCGCGAAGATGGCCAGGGACAGGTCGTCGGGGCGCGGATGCGGACGGGCGAGGAACAGCACGGTCCCGAAGGCGGCGGTGCGCTGCGCGTTGAGGATGTTGTGGCCGCGTTCGATCGCCATGAGTGGGGCGACCAGAAGCTCGGCGTCCGGGTCCTCGGCGAAGGATGCCAGGTCTCCCCGGCGTATGGCGGCGGCGTGGGTGCGACCGTCGGAGCCGACCCTCCCGCCTCGCACGGCCTGTTCCAGGTCGGCGTCGTCGGCGGCGAGCACCCGGACCCGGCCGCGCCAGCGCTCCGTTTCCTGCAGGGCGTCGGCGGCGGCGTTCGCCTCCCGGTAACTGCCGACCAGCAGCAGAGCCCTGCGGCGGCCGTCGTCGCCGATCAGGGAGAGCTCCTGTTCGAGCGGGCTGGGCAACCCACCCCGGCCGGGACGGCCCAGGCACGCGATCATCCGGCGCAGCACCGCCGGTCGCACGGTCTGATCCTGACCGGACAGGCTCAGCGGGGTGTTGTCGTCGTCGTAGAGGAAGTGCGTGCGAAAGACGGTGTCCCGGATGGCGTCGAGAGCACGGGGATCCGGCTTGAGCACCGCCTTGACGGGGGCCAGAACGTGGGCGCGCGTGGACGTGCCCGCCCAGCTGGTGCCCGACATCAGCAGCACGTGGGGCCCCAGGCGCCCGGTGGAGGGGACGGCACCCAGGCTGGGCAGCGACAGCAGCAGCTCCCGGCCGACCCCGGCGCAGCGGAAGAACCGCAGGGTGCCGCTGAGGCGGCCCTCGGGGTCGCGATCCTGCTCCTCGGGGAGATACTGGAAACCGATGACATTGCCCATCGGGGCTTCGGGGACGATCGGGGCGTAGTCGAGCGGTGGACGCCTGGAGAGTTCGTTGTCGGTCGAGTCGAGGTTGAGCGCGGCCTCCACCTGCGGCCACAGGAAGGTGAGCCGGTCGAGACGCTGGTGCAGCGCGGAGAGCAGGAGGGTGAACTCCAGCCGCTTGGTGGTGCGGTCGTACCAGGGGGGGCTGCCGGGGACGTCGGCCGGGTCGGGTTCGCCGTTGTGCCGGCGGGCAGGCGGCGGCACGGAGCCGTCGAGTAGCGGGGAGCCGTTGAGGAGTAGGTCCAGGACCCCGCGCACCCGCTGCCGCGTGCCCTTCTCATTCAAGGTGTGCAGCAGGTCGTGGGTGGCCTGGATGAGGCGGTCGGTGTCCGTTCCGTAGGGGCCTCGGTCGCCGAGCGGGTCGTCGCGGAAGGTGTCGAAGACGGAGGTCACCTCCTGCCTACGGTCGGCCCAGGGGAAGGCTTCCTGCGGGGTCGGCCGTTGCTCTGCTTCGGCTCGTGCGAGTTTTTCCTCGTCCTCGTAGAGGATCTTCTCGTCGGGCACGTCATCGGCGAGGAGCGTGGTTCCGGAGGTCTCGCCGGGAGTCGGATACCAGGCGGCGATCAGTTTCTCCTGCAGGGTCCAGGCGCTGAAGTACTCGATGTCGGCCCAGGTACGCAGGTCCTCGTCACTCATCAGCATGGCGTACAGCCGGTTGGTGGCGGCGCTCACCACGTCGAGCGAGACGGCCCAGCGTTCGACGTCACGCTCGGACAGCGGCAGTCTCCCTTGCCGGGCCAACTCGTCGATCTTGTGGGTGTGCAGCTTGTCGAGCCAGGACTCCGGCCCCCTGGTCACCAGGGTCGCCGACGGGGCGAACATGGTGTCCAGCTGCATCTGCACCCGGTCGGCCTCGTCCACGATCACGATGTCGCTGCGCAGGCAGGCCAGCTCCAGATAACGCAGCCGTTCCTCGTTGAGGTGGTTCGGCACGGGACTCTGCACCAGGCTGGCGGGGTTCGCCACCCAGATCAGCGCGTCGACCAGTTCCCGGGCGGCGCTGTGCCGGGGGCAGGCGCTCCAGATCGGGCAGCCGTGTGCCGGGCCGAGCGCGTCCGGAGGCTCCTCGCTCCGGATCGGCTCGCCGATCGGGTAGAGGTCGGGCAGTATCCGGCCGGAGGCGGGCTCCGGTGTCTTGCGGGCGGGATGGAGGCGGGTGCACGGGGCGTCCGCGTAACGGAGCGGTTCGACGGCCTCGTTGCCGCGCAGAGCGTCCACGACGCAGACGGTGCTCAGGTCGTCGAAGCCCGGGTCGTCGTGGGTCAGCAGGGATCCGGGAGTGCGGGCGGCGAGGCGACGGTGCAGCCGCTGCACGTGGGTCTCCCGGGTGGTGGTGCCCAGCACGGGGGCCGCGTCCAGGCCGAGATCGCGGAAGAGGGCGGTCAGCGTGAGCTGCTCGGCGACGTCGCCGACCACCAGGGTGGTCCGCATTCCCTGTCTTGCGGCCCAGACCGCGATCAGTGACATCAACGTGCTCTTGCCCGCTCCGACCATGCCGACCAGGTGCAGCATCCCGTCGAGGCTGAGCACCTCGGCGGGGGCGAACCTCAGGCCGTCGTCGGTGCGTGTGTCCAGCTCCAAGACGGTGAGGCGCCGCTCCCAGTCGCCGGGGCGTCGGCCGAGTTGTCGTTCGCTGTCGTCCATCCAGCGTGCGGTGTCCGCGAGTTCCGCCAGAGGCACCTGCAGAGGCCGGTCTTCCCAGGTGTTCTTCGCGGTGAGTTCGTGGCCTGGAGCGGGTGCCGGGCGTGGTGACTCGGGCAGGGTGACGGATGTGTGCCGACGGCGCTCGACGAAACGGTGCGAGCCGGGACCCGCGAGGGTCAGCTTGCGCCGGGCGAAACCGGGCGTACCCTCTAATACGGCGTCGTACGTCGCGAAGCGACCGGCTGCGACGAAGGGTTCCATTCGCCGGGCGGGAGCGCCCGCCGACGGCAGGCGGTAACCGCGCAGCCGCTCCTGCACTTCCTGGTACGCCTCCAGGGACTGCAGCCACATCCGGCGGCGGCGCAGGGTCCACAGCAGGTGGCGAGCGGAGACGAGCAGTCTTTCCTCGTCCTCGGTGGTGGTGAGGCCGTCGGCGCGGGCGAATGGGTAGCCGCCGAGGAGCACCCATACGCCGTCGGCGGGCCGCTCGGGATCGAGGCGTTCCATGAGCCGGAGGCCGAGCTCCACCTGGAACAGCAGGGACGGCCTGATCCCAACCTGCTCCCGGGACAGGAATCCCGAGATGCCGGGGACAAGGGGTTGGTACCAGCTTTCCGCGTCACGCATCGAAGGCTCTGTTCGCGAGTGTGTCGCCGTTCTCCTGCACGAGGCGGGCGGCGGGGCCGGTGTCGCCGCGCAGTCGGGCACGCGCGGCCGCGACCAGCCGCCGATCGGTGAGCAGGGGGAGGCCGCCCGCCGCGTGCGCGCGGTTGCGGGCGTACACCTCCAGATAGTTCGGGCGGGCATCGACGCGGTACCGGGGGACCACCCAGCACGCCTCGTCGTACGGAGGTTGCTGCCGGACCTCGGTCGCGGCCTGCCCGAGAAGGCCCGGGTGGGCCCAGTCCTTGACGTCAACCGCCCAGACCCAGCCGTCGGGGAAGGTGATCCGCAGGTCATAGGCGTCGAAACCGGGCCACATCTCAACCGGGAGGTGCAGGGCCCGCAGTTCCCTTTCCAGGTCGGCCTCCGCCCGGCCGGGGCCGGTGACGAACTGCCGCAGCGGCCGGTTGAGTTGCCACAGCGTGCCGATCTCGTCGGCGCGTAGTGTCCGTCCCAGCGGGGGCTGCCCCTGCCGTCGGCAGCGGTCGCGCTCGCACCACCACCCGCCGTCGGTGAGAGGGACGAGCAGGGTCAGGCAGCGGGCACACGTGACGTACGCGCCGTCGCTGCAGAAGCTGTCGGGGACGCGGTGATATATCTGCTCGACGAGCTCCCTGACCGGATCCAGGTAGAGATCAGTGGCGACCTCGAACATGTCGTTACCGGTGAGGGCGGGACGTTCCACCAGCAGTCGGCGGAAGGCGGTGTAGGACTCGGGGGCCTCACTCTCACGGCAGAGCCGCATCGCGGTGTGGATCACCGTGCGGTCGTACTGTTCCGCCGCGCTGTCACGGGCGCGGATCCACCACTCGTGGCACAGTTGGGTGGGCTTGGCGGAGTCGGGATCGATGAGGAGGTCGTCAGGGCCGAAGGCGTCCAGGGGCAGGTCCAGCGGCCAGTCCTCGATCGGGCGGGTGCGACACCAGGCGAGGAGTTCCGGCAGGCTCCGAGGCGGGCGGGCTTCCTTCAAGAGGCAGGCGAGCACCGTACGATCCAGGGCGCGCTGCGCCTCGGCGGGATAGGGAAGGGCGAACGCCTCGAGGTCGGTGATCTCCGCGAGCTGGACCACGGCCGTCGCGATCGTGTGCAGAAGCGTGACACCGGCGTGCGTGGACCAGTCCGCGAGGGAGGCGGAAGGCTGGGGCGATGGCATGGGACGGCCTCCTGATGGGTTCCTCGGAGAAGGGCGTTCGGCGGATCGGGTGAAGGCCTGTCTGGGCCGGTGTTCTCAGCGGGAGGAAGCAGGCGGCGTGCCGAGGTGCTCGCGACCGGGGCGGCACCAGTCGAGGGCCTCGCAGCCGCCGCAGTGCCGACCGGGGTTCGGGGGGTAGGAGGTGTCCCGCAGCCAGGGGCCGGCCATCTCCGCGACAACCGCGCGAGCCTCGTCGACGACGGAGGGGAGTCCGGGGTCCAGTTCCTCCAGGCCTCCGTCGTCCGGGTAGAGCATTTCCAGCTCGATCCGGGACCGGCGCATGTCCCCGCCGAGCACCCCGGAGGCCATCATGAGGACGGCGAGGGCGAGCTGGGGGTAGGTGCGCATCAGCGGCCTTCCCTCCCACAGGTGGTTGCCCGAGGTCTTCGTCTCCCGCCAGATCCACCCGCCTCCGCGTGTGTGCAGGAGGTCGGGGGTGGCGATGACGACGACGTCGAGTTCGGGGTCGTAGCAGGTCAGCTGCGGCTGTAGGCGCACCTGCTCGCCGGGGCCGAGCCCGTCGAGCGGGCACAGGGCCGCATGCTCGGCGATCATGCGGGCACCCGCTCTGGCCTCGTCGCCGCTGAGGATGTGCCCGCCGGCGGACCAGTCGCCCGGGTCCTCGGGGCCCGCCACGTGCCGGCATCCCCGGGCGGGAAGGGCGGCGTGCCGCTCGTTCAACCAGGCGTCTACGGCACGCCCTCTCAGGATCGCGGCACTCTCCGGACGCGGGGACCTCAGCTTCAGCTGCCGGGTGAGATGGAAGCGGGCCGGGCACTCGTGGTGGGCTCGCAGGTCGCTGGCGGACACGCTGCGCCGTGGGCGCGGCCTGCCGGGAGAGAGGGCCAGCACGCCGGGAGCCCTGTGCAGCGCCGTACATCCGTTCAGAGCCTTGCACCCGACACAGCCGGAGCCGGGAACGTGCTCGGCGCCGTCCACCGCCCGGCCCAGGGCGGGTGCGGCATGCTCGGCATAGCGTTCGCGGACCTCCTCCACGTCCCAGTCGATCAAGACGGCGCTGCCGCCGTCGCCACAGCCGACGCCCACGACCCGAACTCGCCGGGGACGGGTCGTACGAGCGGAGGGCAGCCCTTCCGTCGGTCTGTAGGGCTCGCCGTATTCCGCCGTGCTCGGGACGCCGAAGGCGACGGTGTGGGCCGCGGCCGCCAGCTCCGCCTTGGAACGTTCCTCGTTGACGGTGCCGAAGGACAGCAGCCACAGTTCGCGGACACTTCCGTCGGAGGAGGCGTACCGGCGTCCCCAGGCGGTCTGCTCATAGCGCGTCGCGCCGCGATGGTCGGGTGACCTGAGAACCTGCCCTGTCACCCACTCGTCCCGGACGGGGTGGGCGCGCGCCGCCCCTTCGGCCTCCTCGGCCGCGCGGGCGGCCAGATACCGGGACGCCGCGACGGCGGTCCACTCGACCAGTCCGGGATGGGCGGGAGGGCGGCCTTTCCGGCCGAAGGTGCCACGGGTTCGGCGAAGGTCCTCCATCGCCTGCGTGATCGTCACTCCCTGATGTTCAATGAGGTCGAGCATGTCCATCAGCGGTTTCAGGGTGAAGCCCTGCAGCCGCTCGTAGCGGCGTGGCGACCCGGGAGTGGCCTGGATCCAGGGACGGGCCTTGACCGCTACGGCGACGGGGCAGTCCCGGGCGTCTTCCCGTGCCGAGGGCAGCCCGGTGCGCACGAGTGAGCCATCGCCGGCGGTGCCCAAGGGGGGAACCCAGGCGGTCATCTGAACCCCTCTGTTCGATCGCGGCATGTGAGTGAGGCTCCTGTGGCGGAGCGGCAGTGAGTGGTCTCAGGAGAGCATCTACTGTGAACTAAGTCAAGTGATGAACTCTTGTCTCTCAAGTTCACGCTACACTGCTTCCGTCGTTACAGAAGGCGACATGAGCGATTTGTGAGACAGGTGTGAACGCCGCTCGGAAGGTGGACATGGAGCCTGGGGACATGCTGGACAGTCGCTATCGGCTGGAGAGGCCTCTCGGCAAGGGCGGCATGGCCGAGGTCTGGGAGGCCTACGACACGCAGGACGACCACGAGGTTGCCGTCAAGGTCGTCCGCCTCGTCCAGGACCTCGTCGGCCACTGGTTCGACACCGAGAACATGAACCAAGGCCGGATGGAGCTGCACAACCGATTTCGGCGGGAGGGGGAGGTGCTGGCCGGCCTGAGGCACCGCGGCATCCCGGAGCTGTACGGCAGGGGCACCCACGGAGACCGCCCCTACATCGCGATGCGGTTGGTGAAGGGCATATCACTCCATGACTTCCTGAAGAGGCGAACGCTCACGCTGCCCGTGGTGGTCGCGATCGCCTACCAGATCGCTGACGCTCTTGCCTGCGCTCACGCGGCCCAACTGGTCCATCGCGATCTCAAACCAGACAACGTACTCATCGACCACGGCGGTGCTGTCTTCCTTGTCGACTTCGGGATCGCGTTGCCCCTGTATCCCGGCGTCACCCGCTACACCGAGCAGGGAAAGTCGGTCGGTAGCAAGGGGTACATGGCGCCCGAGCAGCTCAGGGTAAAGCCGCTCACCTTGCACACCGATCTGTACGCCTACGGGTGTGTGATCTTCAAACTCTTCACCGGCCGGCGGCCCTTTGAGACCGATACAGAGCTGGACCTTGTCCTGCAACACCTAGAGAGCGCCCCGCCGTCGGTCCAGGAGTTCGCCCCCTGGGTGCCGGACGACATCGCCGAACTCATCCTGAGACTCCTCGCCAAAGAGCCAGATAACCGGCCTGCTGACATCCAGACTGTTCTGAAGGTGTTGAAGCCCTACCTCCCCGCTCCCGGTGATCCTGCTCCGGCCCCGAGCGTCGACCCCGACCCGACACTCGGGTTCAGGGAGCCGGACGGATCGCCCGCAATTGCCGTACGCCACCCCCAGGTGGCCCTGCGGTTCGCCCGCTCACGTCGCGCGGTCACCTGGGTGAGTCGCCGCAACGTCGAGGAGGTCCTGGCCGAGGTCGGCGAGGAGTTGGCCGAGGGACGGGCCGGCCCCGCCACCGAGCGCCTCGCCGAGATACTTCCCGCCGCGCGGCGTGAGTTCGGTGCCGACCCGCTGGTCCGGAGGGCGCGGAGGGCGTGCGCCGACAGCCTGCGTATCGCGGGAGACTGCGGCCGAGCTGGTGACCTCTACCGGCAGCAGGCCGACGACCTCGGCCGGGCGTCCGATCCGGCGGCCCGGGCCGAGAGGCTCGTCGCCCTGCTCAGGGTCGCCGAGTGCCGCATCCCGTCCGGAGAGATCGACGCCGCGCTGGACGGCCTGCGCGACGTGATGGGCGAGGTCGTCGCGCTGCCCGCCGAACTCGCCGAGCCGATCGTCGTCCTCTGCGAGGACCTCGGTGTCGAGCTGTCCGAGCTGCGCCGTGAGACGGAGGTGAACGAGATCCTCGCGCCGATCAGGCGCCGCGGGGCGTGATCCTCGTCAGGTGAGCGGTCACCCAGGAAAGGTGCGTCGGGTATGGGTGTCACCCGCGCCCGATCGCGCGACGCCAAGACCGGCCGGGCGATCGCTCGCGTCCTGTTCTGGGAAGTTTCCGGTGGAGATCATGCCCGGCTCCCCGGAAGCCTTCCGGCGGCGATGCCGTCGGTCAGCCCGTTGACCAGTTCCCTGCCGATCGTCCCCGCCTCCCGCAACGACCTTTCAAAGGCGGTGAGTCGCCGGAAGGCCTCGCCGTAGCGGCGCTGCTCCTCGAGAGGAAGCCGCAGCACCTGCAGCCTGCGGACATCGATACGGGAGGACGTCGAGGCGTGGGTTCCCGCCTGCCTCGCGTTGGCCGGGGCCCGCAGGCAACCGGCCAGGAACCACGGGTCGAGCAGTGCCGGATCCACCCGAAGGGCGAACAGCTGCGAGCCCAGCACCGTGGGGGCATCGATGTCGACCCAGGCGCCGAACGCCCGGTAGGCCCCGACGACCACCACCTCCTCCGGGACGGTCACGGTGAGGGTGCCCGCCGTCTCACCCGCCCAGGCCTCGCGCCCGGGTAGCCAGCCGGACGGTCTTCCTCCGACCAGCACGTCGGTGACGGTCAGCAAGGGCACGGCGTCATCGGGGGCGTCACCGGTGCGCACCGCGCCGTCCGCCGGTTGCTGCCCGGCCCGCAGCGTCATCGCACCCGCCCTGACGAGGTCCCCCACGGTCACCGTGCCCTGACCCGCCGGTTCCTCGCCGCTCAGTTCGAGCGCGGACAGGGTCGCGGTCAGATCCCGCAGTTCGTGGAGCAGGGTGCCAAACCGGTTCCACGAGCGCCGCAGGCCCAGGTCCGCGGAGGCCAGCGCCTTCGGGATGTGCCGCGCTGGGGTGAGGTCCACCTCGTCGTCCAGAAGGTCGATCACCGGAACCACGATGTGATCGGCCGGCAGGTCCCTATCCCCGTCTTCCGCCCGGATGGCCGAAACCACGCGCCTGTGCAGGAGAGGCCAGTCGATCGCCGCCCTGCCGGTCCTCTGAGTTCCTCCTGACAGCTCCGGTTGCATATCGGCCGCATCGACCAGGAGTACCCCGGCACCGGGCCTCGTTCCGTCTTCGGCCGGTGCTCGCAGGACCCACATGTGCAGCGCGACGCTGTGCGGGGGTGCGGCTCCCGGTGGCAGGGCGATCACCGCGCGCAGTACGCCGGTACGGAGTAGCCCTGCCCGGATCCGGCGCCCCGCCCTGCGGGAGGCGACGCCGGGCGGCATCAGCAGCACCGCCGTCCCGTCGGGCGCCAGACGGCTAAGTGCGTGCTGTGCCCAGGCCAGCTCCGGTTCGGTGCGTGGAGGCAGGCCGTACGTCCAGCGGGCATCGGTGGCAAGCTCCTCATAACCCCAGTCACGTTCGTTGAACGGTGGGTTGCACAGCACCACGTCGGCACGGACGCCGGGATGGGGGTCGGCGCGCAGCGTGTTCCCGGCCCGGATGTCCACCTCCCACCCGGTCTCATGCCCCGGCGGATGCCCGGCGAGCAGGATTCGTACGGCGGCCAGTGCCGCCTGGGTCGGGTCGACGTCCTGGCCGAGCAGTTTCAGCGGGATGCCCGAGGCGTGCGCTTCCACCTTGCCGGCCCACTGCCGGGCGGCGGCGAGCAGCAGACCGCCGGTGCCGCACGCGGGGTCGAGCACGGTGCCGACGTCACCGGCCTCGTCGTCGCGCGACAGCTCGGCGACCTTGGCCATCAGGGCCGCCAGCGGGCGTGGTGTGACGCCGATCTGCCGGACGTGGGTGTCGAGCCAGCGGCCGAGCAGGAAGTCGAAGGTCTCCCGTGCCCCGTGTTTCCTCGCCAGGCCGACCGCGCGTTCCACCAGAGACCGCTGAGCGTCGGAGAGGCCGGTGCCGTCCGGGAACTCCATTG
Source organism: Streptosporangium sp. NBC_01810 (assembly GCF_035917355.1). Lineage (NCBI taxonomy): Bacteria > Bacillati > Actinomycetota > Actinomycetes > Streptosporangiales > Streptosporangiaceae > Streptosporangium > Streptosporangium sp. NBC_01810. The sequence continues at coordinate 527,464 of NZ_CP109070.1, forward strand.
CCGAGCCGGGCCGGGGAGGGGAAGCGGAGCCTGAGGAGCCCGTCTCCTCCCGGACGAGCCGGGCACCGACCACGGCGATCGCCGTCCCCATCGCGTCGCGGTCCCCAAGTGCCTCGAACTCCGGCCACAGCCGTTCCCTGTCGCCGACCTCGTCAAGCTTCCCCTGCTGTCTCAGCCACTCCTCCACCTGGGACAGCGCGAACTGCGGGCTGGTGTCCGTGCCGCCGACCGGCGCGGGAAAGCTGTCGTGGCGACGGCGCCAGTTGCTGACGGCCGCGCGCCCGACACCGGCGATCCTGGCTATCTCCGCCAGAGTGACGGAGACGGAAAGGTCGGCAGAAGGAGGCATTGTGTCTCCGGGTAGGGGACAGAAAGGTGACGACCCCGGAAGGCACGACGACGGCGTGTGCCCAGGTGGGCAGGCACCCTAGCTTCCCGAGAAGGTCCTTTCGGCAGCCTATCCGTTGACTTAGTTCACCGTGGAGCCGGCCCGGCCGTGGAGGCTTGACCAAGGGCGATGTCGAGGTCCTCTCCGGCCCACCCGGTGCCGTCTCTCCAGATCGTCGTGACGGTGAAGGCGGCGGACAGCACCCCCGGAGCCCACGCGGGCTCGGGAGCCTGGGGGAGTACGAGGAACAGGTGCCCGGCCCGGTCCCCGCCGACGTGCTCGACCTCCCTGATTCGGAGTACGGCCTCGCGCATGCGCTCGTAGGTGTGCCCGCCCTTTTCCAGGACCTCGTACAGCATGGTCCCTTCCGGTCCCTTTGTCGTCGCGAGGATCGTGGCCGGGAGGCTGGACGGGGATCGGCGATGGTGGACCCTGTGTGAAGACCGCGTCACATTTCTGGAAGCGTCGGAGACGTGACGGAAGAAAGCATGGGCGCCGGGTGGTGGATGTATGTTTACCATCCGTAAAATGTCAGTGTTGCCGACCGAATCATTCGCGGACGGGGAGTATAGACAGGGCCACTGACACTTCTCGCCGAGGTTGTTCTTCGCCTCACGGTCGATGCGTCAGGTTGCTGGTTTCCTTAGGCGTTTGAGCTGCAAAAACAGGGGATCTTCCTTGGTTTTGCTTTTATTTTGGCGGCGGGTTTCTTTGGGCGTTGAACGCCATTGAAGATGCAGAATGTGGTGTTCCCGTTACGCTCATGATTGTGAGAGCTGTCCGGCGTCCGCGATTATGTCTTTACTTTCTTGCCGGTTCCATGTGAAGATCACTTCGGCCCAAGAGCGTTTACCGGAAAGGTCGGAGTGAAACCGCAGAAACCAAGACCTGGCGTTCTGTTCCGTAACCATCGCCGAGCCTCACTGATAGTCGCGGTAGGGGTGTCCACCTCGCTCCTCGTGACCCCCGCCGCAGCCGCCCCCACCCCCACGCCTGCCCCCACCTCTGCCGTTCCCGTGTCGCGACCGGCCGCCACTCCTGATCCGGTGAAGGCGGCCCAGCAGGAGGCGAAACGGCAGAACAAGCAGGTCGAGATCGAAACCCTGCACACCGAGAACTCGACGACGGTCGCCACAGGCGACGGTAAGACGCTGGGCACCTATGTCTACAGCCAGCCCGTCCGCGTCAAACGAGACGGCGTCTGGAAGAAGGTCGACACGACGCTGGTCGCGGAGAACGGGGTCGTCAGGCCTCGGGTGGCCAAGCTGGACATCAGCCTGTCCGACGGTGGTGACACCGCTCTGCTGACCGCCAGGGGCGAGACGCTGGGTGCCGAGAAGGACAAGGCCGGAGAGGTGAAGATCTCCGCGCCGAGCGAACTGCCCGCGCCGAAGTTGTCGGGCAACAGAGCGGTGTACGAGTCCGCCTACGGTCGCGGCGTCGACTTGGTGGTCACCGTGACCCCGACCGGTTTCCACCAGGAGATCGTGATCCGGGAACGGCCCGCCAAACAGCTGAAACTGCCGATCTCCGTCGATCTGCCCGCGGGGATGGAGTACGGAAAGACCTCCGCGGGCAAGGCCGCCGTACTGGCGGGAGACAGGCCGGTGGCTGATCTGGCCTCGGTGCGGATGCTGGACGCCACGGCGGCCGAAGCTCCCGGGTCCGGTCGCATGGGTGCGGCGACGACCACTGTTCAGGACAAGTCGAGCGGGCCGGTCGTGGTGCTGTCTCCGGACGAGGGATTCCTCGCCGATCCGCAGGTCACCTATCCGGTGACGCTGGCCGCGGCCGGCTCGGACTGGTACGGCGCCGGTTATCCCGACGACACGTTCATCAACAACAAGACCTGGGGCACCGGCGGCCCCAACCAGGGCATGTTCAAGCTGCTGGTGGGCAACGGCGGCAATGCCATCTCCAACGGCGACACCAACGATCCGAGCACGGTCTGGCGCAGCTATCTGCGCTTCGACCTGACCGGCGCCCCGTTCATGGGCCGGCCGATCCTCAACGCCGACCTGCGGCCGTGGAACTACCGCTCCCACGCCTGTGGCGACGCCAAGGGCGACATCGTCGTCCGCCGCATCACCAGCAGCTGGAGTGTCAACTCGCTGAGCTGGAGCAGTCAGCCGTCGGTGACCACCAGCGGGCAGGGCATCAAGGGCAGCGCGGTAGGAGACCACTGCTCCGGCGACCTGACTTCTCGGGATGTGTACTACACCATCGAGGGCATCGTCCGGGACTGGGCCGCCGGCCAGCCCAACCACGGTCTGCGGATCAGCGCCCTGCAGGAGGGCGGCGTCATCAACTGGCGCGAGTTCCGCTCGGCCAACTACACCGACTTCGACGGCCACCCCCCACACCTCTTCGTCAAGTACGAAGAACCCGCGCCAGAGCCGGAGACCAAGGGCATGTTCCTGCCCTACTTCGCCAACCCCACGGTCGGCGACGACCTGGACCACAGTTTCGGCGTCGACACGTGGCCCTCGGCCCCGGAGATCACCGAGACGCAGGCGTTGCGGCAGCGTGAGGAGTCGCCGGACTATGTCATGGAGGACTCCACGCTCGGCGTGGGCGTGCCCGACGATATGAGCGCCGAGGAGTGGCTCGACGCGATCGAGGCGGTGCACCCGACCGACCCCGATCCCGAGCCGCCGACCGGCCCCGACACCACGCCGCCCACAGTGAGCGGCACCTACCCGGAGGCCGACGCGATCGGCACCCCGGTGGGCGAGCCGGTGCGCGCCGGGTTCAGCGAGCCGGTCACCGACGGCGTGATCGTGGTGAAGGGCCCCGACGGCACCCCGGCCACCGGCACGACGACCACGGACGACGCAGGCCGGGTGCTCATATTCACGCCCGGCGCGGCGCTGGCGGCCAACATCCGGTACACCGCCGAGGTGAGCGGCGCAAAGGACGCCGCGGGCAACGTCATGGCGGCTCCGCACGTCTGGTCGTTCACCACGATCGTGGAGAGCACCGCGCCGACGATCGTGCAGACCGTTCCCGCCAGGGACGCCACCGGGGTCGCCGCCACCACCCCGGTGCAGGCCGTGTTCAGTGAGGCCGTGCAGGAGGCCCAGGTCTCGGTGAAGAACGCCGCGGGCGTCGCGGTCGCGGGCAGCGCGGCGATGGACGCTGCGAACACGGTGCTGACCTTCACGCCCACCCAGGCATTCCCGCGCGGCACCCGCTACACCGTAACGGTCAGCGGCGCCAAGGATGCCGCAGGCAACGCCATGACGCCCGACAGCTGGTCGTTCACCACCAACAGCGTCGGCCTGGTGGCGGCCTACGGCATGGAGGAGGGCACCGGCACCACGGTCGGCGACTCCTCCGGTGAGGGCAACACCGGCCTGGCGCAGGGCACCAGCTGGTCCAATGACGGCCGGCACGGCAAGGCGCTGTCGTTCAACGGCACCACCAGCCTGGTGACCGTCGGCGATTCCCCGTCGCTGGGCCTGACGACGGCCATGACGTTGTCGGCCTGGGTAAGTCCGACAACCGTCGACGGCTGGCGCACCATCCTGATGAAGGACGACGGCGAGAACGAGGAACTGTCCTACGGCCTGTACGCCTCCAACGGCACCACCCCGTCCGCGTGGTTCTCGACCGAGAACACGGCAGAGGTGACGGTCAACGGCACGGCGCCCTTGCCCGCCAACGCCTGGCGGCACGTGGCCGTCACCTACAACGGCACCACCGCCCGCCTCTACGTCGACGGCAGCCAGGTCGGCCAGACCACCACCACCGGCCCCCTGCTGGATGTCGACGGCGACCTGCACATCGGCGGCAACACGATCTGGGGCGAATACTTCAGCGGCCTCATCGATGAGGTCCGGATCTACAACGTCGCCCAGACTGCCGCTCAGATCCAGGCCGACATGACCACCCAGATCGGCGGCTCGTCCCCCAACCCGTCCCCCAGCCCTTCGCCCTCGCCGAGCCCGTCTCCGACCCTCACGCCGTCCCCAGTCCCGGGACTGGTCGCGGCCTACGGCATGGAGGAGGGCAACGGCACCGTGGTCGGCGACTCCTCCGGCAAGGGCAACACCGGCCTGGCCCTGGACACCGGCTGGTCCAATGACGGCCGGCACGGCAAGGCGCTGTCGTTCAACGGCACCACCAGCCTGGTCACGGTCGCCGATTCTCCGTCGCTGCGACTGACGACCGGGGTGACGCTGTCGGCCTGGGTCAGGCCGACGAACCTCACCAGCTGGCGCACCATCCTGATGAAGGACGACAATCAGGCCGAGATGTTGTCCTACGGCCTGTACGCGTCCAACACCGTCGTCCCCTCCGGATGGCTGGCCACCGGCCTTGAGGAGATGGTGACGGTCAACGGCGGCACGGCGTTGCCCACCAACGCCTGGCGGCATGTGGCCGTCACCTACAACGGCACCACCGCCCACCTGTACATCGACGGCGCCCAGATCAGCCAGACCCCCGCTACCGGCGGCCTGCTGGACGTCGACGGCGACCTGCACATCGGCGGCAATGCCATTTGGGGCGAGCACTTCAGCGGCCTCATCGACGAGGTCCGGATCTACAACATGGCCCAGACCCAGGCGCAGATCCAGGCGGACATGACCACCCAGGTCGGCGCGGCTCCGGCCGGGGCCCTCGCGGCGTCGGCACTCAGCACGGCGAAGGCGGCCGACTCCGCACCGGAAATCGCGAAACTGTCGGTGTCCGGCTCCGTTGGCGCGCCCCGGCTCAAGGCCTGGCTGACCGGCCCGCAGGACCACCGGGCGAAGGTGGAGTTCGAGGTCGCCCCCAAGTCGGCCAAGTCGGCCCAGCCAGCCAAGCGTAAGAAGCCGATTTGGTCCGGCACGACCGATTCCGCCGGGAGCGCCACCGCCACGGTCAGCATCCCGTCCGGTCTGCTCGCCAACCGGCAGGAGGTGCGCTGGCGGGCCCGGACCACGACCGGTAAGTGGTCGGCCTGGCAGCCGTTATCCGCCGCCCTCCTGGCGGCTCCGCTCGTCCGACCCTCCGTGGATAAGCAGGAGGTCCGTAACGTCGCCGCAGCCAGGACGTTCCCCTACAACCACATGACCGAGTCGGAGTGCCCGGACGCGATCGCCGCGATCAACCGACCGGACCTGGTCAGTTCCATGCACCGACGGGGCTGGTACTCCAAGAACTCCTACAGCATGTGTTACGCGATGTGGATCGGTGAACGCGACGAAGACTCCAGCGTCAACCGCGACGACCCGCTGTTCAGCGACACCAACTGGTACGGGCGGCTGACGATCCTGTTGAACAGTTATGTCGGCAAGGGCCACAATGCCGCCACCCCCAGGATCGCCAGAAACGGCCCTGCGGGCTACAACAGCCGGGACATCAAGGTCAAACTCGCCGTCACCGACATCAACCTCGTCAACGCCGACTGGGACGACCGCGCGTTCCGGGTCAGCCTGGGCGAGTCGGCGGACTGCGCCGCCACCTTCGTCGACACCGACGGCCAGACCAAGCCGTGGGGATACGGCAAGGAGCTCACGGTCGCACAGTGGCGCAACCGCGGGCCGATCGAGATCAAGCTGAGCGTGCCGGAGAACGTGCGGTCGACAAGCCCGGACAAGGGGAATACGTGCAGCATCAAGCCGTCTATCAAGTACACCCATAACCCCGAGTTGATGGACAGCTACAAGACGCTCAATCCGCAGTTCAACGGCAAGGCGTGGGTGCAGAACTTCATCTGCGACAGCGCTGACTGGATCAAGGCCTACACCGGTGGCTGCATCGTCAACACCGTGCGTCCGGTCTTCATCCTCAACGGCAATGACGCCAAGGTGAAGGAGTCGGCCGCGCACTGGGCGGACGCGCTCTTCCGCCCCGCCGCCACCGACCCTGGCAGAGGAACGGCCAAGAAGATCCCCGGCCGGTTCAACTGGCAGGACCCCGGCTGCACGCAGGGTCAGGCTCCCGTCTGCCTGCATCGCACCCGGGACACGGCCACCATCAACAGGAACCGCGGCGTGTCGATTCCGGAATGCCGAAGAGCTTGGCCGGGATACAGCGGCCACTGTGACGAGTTCCCCTTCGCGTCAACGGTCGAGGGGGCTGCGAACACGAGCTACGACTATTCCGTGCGCACCATCAAGGGCTCGGACAACTGTTCTTCCGGGTCGCGGACGAGCGTGTTCTACCAGCGTCACCGTATCCGTGACAATTTCTCGTTCTGGATGGATATCATCGAGAAGGGTAAAACGGCGCCGACGGGTGGCGCGCCCGGCGTCGTCGTCACCGATCCGCTTCCGGAGGAACTTCCGGAACTCGATCACGGCACCTGTACGGTCGACGGAATAGGAGCCAACATCATCGGCCCCATTCCCCCCGCCTGATAGATGACCAGGGTGAGGGCGGATTGTTCACCGCCCTCACCCTGCTATTTCCTGGAGCGTTCACATGATCGAGATCGAGACCGCCTGCCTCACCTGGATCAGGACCGGCGATCTCGACCAGGCGGTCCGGGCGTTCGGCGGACACCCCCTCGTGGCCGAACCGGAGACCTTCGACGGCCTGTTCGGCATCGCCGCAGAGGACCTGCCCGACGACGCCACCGGCGTGGCCCTGGTGGCTCGCCACGGGGAGTGGGCCGTGATCGTCGAGCCGTTCGCGTTCCGCGGGCTGAGCGAGACGTTGCTGGGCCAGGTCGCGGCCAAGGGCGAGGCGTTCCGGGTGGCGTGGACCATCAACATGGCCACCTTCGTCAGCTACGTCCGTGACGGCGAGGTCGTCGCGTCGTTTGACGCCCTGGATCTCGACGGCGCTCGTGGCCGGGAGTGGCTCGACGGCCTGCCGGTGAGTGAGGCCGACTGGCGCGCCGACTGGAAGGCCACCGCGTTCGCCGTGGCGGAGCACCTGTCCGGAGTCGTCATCGACGACGACTGGACGGCCCGGCCCCACGCCCTCCACTGGTTACGCCCGGTGACCGTCGGCGCGCGCCCGGCCCTCCGAGTCGACGGGCGCATGCGGGCCATCGCGGCCATCGACCCCCGCATCGCCCGCATCATCGCCGAACCCACGCCCGACCGGCTGCCGGAGATCGTCGGCATCGCGGCCGGTCTGGCCGTGGCCACGGCGGGCATCGACGGCCCTCTGGTCGAGGAGGCGCTGGGCCTGATCGCGGCCGGCGCGTGCTCCGCCGAGCTGGCCGGGCGGCTGGGCGTCTTCCGAGCGGAGTTCGCGCGACGGGCGTCGGGGGCGTTTCAGGCCTCGCCCGACAGCGCCCGGGAGCGGTACCCCTCGCCGGGCCATGACACCGACTATGGCCGATGGATGGTGAAGGGGGCCGCCGCCGAGGCGTTGATGACGGCGGTGAACCCGGACATGGATCTGTTCTGGCGGGCCCAGCAGGTCGTCAACCAGTCCGGCGGCACCTACCTTAGCGAGGAGAACAGGGACATCGACCGCCACTACGCGCTCGGAAGGGTTGTCACCTACCTCGACTCCTGAGTAACTGCGAGCCGGGGACGTTTTTTCTGGCAGCGGCCACTGCCGTTCTGGAAGATGGCGTCGACGTTCTCATGCCGCCCACTGACGCTGGCTGGGGGCGGCTGTACATAAAATATTACGCGGTAAAGTCACTTTTGGTGGTCCTGGAGCCGGAAGGCCGTTTCGGGCTGTCGCCAAGCCTGGAATATGCTAAATTGGCGACCGCGAGCCAGTATAAGTCAAATGATACCTATGGCCTCCTATGTGTACTGCAGGTCATTGACTTCTGTATGGCAAATGGCGACAATGCCATTTCGGGTTAGTTGTGATCTTTCTGTGGTTGGCTGATGGATTCGGTTGAAGTTTGTTTTTGAGACCCGTTTGGTGTTGAAGGTGATGGTTCTTTGATGTCGATGCCAGGGGAGTCGGCGACCTCTTTCAGGGACAGGTCGGCCCTCAAGGTGAGCCGGCGCGAGTATCCGGCGACGTTGGGAACTCGCCGCCACGACATGGTCGAGAGTCTGCTGAAGGGCGGCCATCGTGCCATCGGTGATCGTGGAGTTGGCCGCCGATGCGAGCCGGTCCCGCAGTCCGTCGAAGCCGGTGACGCTCCGCGCGATCATTTCGAGGTCGCGGTCAAGGGGCCGGCGTGCGTCCGCGCATGCTCGTTGCACGTTTCCGGTGGCCTCGGCGGCCCTCAGCGGCGTCTGGCGCAGACGGCTCACCTCCTCCTGTAACGCCTCGACGGAGTCCTCGGCGGCAGGGGGGTGTACTCGTCGCGGATTCTTCTGGCTCTGTCGTCAACTCGAACTCTTCGGGCTCGTAGTGGTCGGGCGCTTCGATCGCGTCGGGATCCGAATCCTCGGCTATCGCCTCGGCGGCGGAACCCGGCCGTAGCAACCTCGCGCAGGTGTCCGTGGTGAGCTCGTCGTGATTTCCGAATCCAGGGAGGAGGGCAGGCTGAGAACGTGGATGAGCGGCGAACTCTGCTTCCTGTCGCTTCCCCTGTCGTCCGGCGGTCGCCGTAGATGTGGCGTCATCGAACTCTCCGGGGACGGCCACACGCCTGTGCTCGTACGGCCGGAGTTGGGGGGTGGGAAGCGGCACCCGGTTGGTAACCCGATCGGGGGTGTGCCGCGTCACACTGAGAGATACTAGATCGTTCCTGATTATATGTGAACTAAGCGCACGAATATTTTTTCTGTGGACATGGGACACATGTGTGGCATACAGTCCAGTTCGCGCCCTTGACGGAACGGCTCCTGGGCGATCGACTTTGCAGGTCCTTTACCCCCATTGGCCCCCGCCCGGTAAACCTTCCCCCCGATGATCACATCCCCTCGATCACGGAACGACGGCCCGAGCGCGGGAGCGGCGGGGAGCCGTCGGCGAGGAGTGAATGGTGACCAGCGCGACCCCCCTGAGCGCGACCCAGCAACGACCGGGCATCGGAGCCCTGGTGGAGATCCGAGGGCAGCGCTGGGTGGTCAGCGAGGTCGACGCCGGCGAGCCCAGCACCCTGGTCGGCCTGCAGAGCGTCGAGGACGGCCGGTACGGCGACCGGCTCGACGTCGTCTGGGAGATCGAGCCCGGCCGCCGGGTGCTGCCCAGCGGCTCGCTGCCCGAGGTGACCCCCGACGGGTTCGACCCGCCCGAGCGGCTGGCCGCCTTTCTGGACGCGATCCGCTGGTCCGCGGTGGCCAGCGCCGACGTCAAGACGCTCCAGGCGCCGTTCCGCTCCGGCGTCGCCATCGAGGACTACCAGCTGGAGCCGGTGGCCCGCGCCCTGGACGCGCCCCGGGTGAACCTGCTGCTCGCCGACGACGTCGGCCTCGGCAAGACCATCGAGGCCGGGCTCGTCGCCCAGGAACTGCTGCTCCGCAACCGCGCCCGCAGCATCATGATCGTCTGCCCGGCGGGGCTGACCCTCAAGTGGCGCGACGAGATGGCGGAGAAGTTCGGCCTGGACTTCACCATCGTCGACACCGAGCGCTGCGCGGTGGTCCGCCGCACCCACGGCAGCGCCGCCAACCCGTTCAAGGTCTACCCGCTGACCATCGTCAGCCTGCCCTGGCTGCGCGGCCCGAAGGCGCAGCGGCTGCTGAACGAGGTGCTCGACTCATCCGGGCTGGAGCGCCGCTTCGACCTGCTCATCCTGGACGAGGCACACCACGTCGCCCCGGCCGCGCCCAAGCAGGTCTACGCGGTCGACTCCCAGCAGACCAAGCTGATCCGCCACCTCGCCCCGCACTTCACCCACCGGCTCTTCCTCTCGGCCACCCCGCACAACGGCTACGACGCGAGCTTCACCGCGCTGCTGGAGATCCTCGACGACCAGCGTTTCGCCAGGGGCGTCGAACCCGCGAAGGCCGCCGTCGGCGAGGTGATGGTACGCAGGCTCAAGCGGCACATCGTCAACAAGGACGGCAGCAAACGCTTCCTGGAGCGCGCCGCGCAGGCCATCCCGGTGCACTACCCGGAGGACGAGCGCAAGGCCCACGAGCTGCTCAAGGAGTTCGCGGAACTCCGTCGGAACCGGCTCAACCGGAGCCGGAAGGGCCGCAAGGCCGCCGACCTGGTGACGCTGCTGCTGAAGAAGCGGCTCTTCTCCAGCCCGGCCGCGTTCGCGCACACCGTCGGCGTCTACCTGAGCAACGTCACTGATCGGGCGGTCGAGACGGACGACGACGATGACGAGATCCCCGAGTGGGCGGAGGAGTTCTGGGAGAACACCGCCACCCTCGACGACGAGCCGCTGGCCGAGGCCGAGGACGACGCGATCGGCATGGCCGCGCCGCTCCAGGGCGCCGCCACCGAGGCCGAGGTCGAGCTGCTCAACCGGATGCGCGCTTGGGCGCTCGACTACGCGGGCGCCCCCGACGCCAAGGCCCGCGAGCTGATCACCTACCTCAAGGCGGTCTGCCGCCCGGACCGGCACTGGACCAACGAGCGGGTCGTCGTCTTCACCGAGTACCGCGACACCCAGCGCTGGCTCACCGAACTGCTCCGCCAGGAGGACCTGGCCGGGGACCGGCTCGCCATCCTGCACGGCGGGATCGCCGCCGACGACCGCGAGCAGCTCCGGGTCGCCTTCCAGACCGACCCGGCCGAGCACCCGGTACGGATCCTGCTGGCCACCGACGCCGCCAGCGAGGGCATCGACCTGCAGAACCACTGCCACCGGCTGATCAACTACGACATCCCGTTCAACCCCAACAAGCTGGAACAGCGGATCGGCCGGGTCGACCGGTGGGGCCAGAAGCACAACCCCGACATCCGCCACTTCGTCGGCACCGGCTGGGACAGTGCGGTCGACTCCTTCGAGGCCGACCTGGAGTTCCTCTCCCGGATCGCGAAGAAGGTCGCCCGGATGGAGGACGACCTCGGCTCGGTCAACGCGGTGCTGGCCGACGCCGTACAGAAGCGGATGCTGGGCGGCATCCCCGACTACGACGTGGAGCGCGCACCGCAGAAGCAGACCGTGCAGGCCGAGACCGACGTAGGCGAGCAGGTGCGCAGGCTCCGCGCCAACCTCGACGACACGAAACGCGAGCTGGACCTCAACCCGGTCAAGGTGAAACGGGTGGTCGACACCGCGCTCGGCCTGGCCCGCCAGCAGCCGCTCCGCAGGCACACCGACGACAAGCACCTCGCCGAGGGCCTGTACGACGTGCCGCCGCTCACCGGCTCCTGGGAGCGCGCCACCGCCGGACTCGCCGAGAAACTCCGCAGGAAGGACGAGGTGCCCAGGCAGCGCCCGGTCACCTTCGACGAGCGGGCCACCCTCGACCCGCAGGGCCGGGTACGCGACGACGTGGTCCTCGCCCACCTGAACCACCCGCTCGTCGCCATGTCCACCCGGCTGCTCCGCGCCGCCGTCTCCAACCCCGAGATCGACCTGCACCGGGTGACCGCGATGGTCAGCGACGACCCCGCGCTGGAGACCACACTGGTCGGCGCGTTCTTCCGGTTCGTCCTGGTCGGCGGCGACGGTATCCGGCTGCACGAGGAGGTGCTGCACGCCGGAGGCTGGATCCCGGAGAGCGGCCGGTTCCGGCGGCTGGACAGCGTGACCGCGCTCGGCACCCTGCTGGGCCGGGCGCTCGCCGGCGGCACCCCCGCCTCCGCCCCGGTACGGCACCGCCTGGCCGCGCTCTGGCCGAAGGTCGGCGAGGCCGTTCTGCAGTCGATCGACTGGCGGGTCAACGGCAAGGACCAGAAACGCGACCAACTGGAGCGCAAGCTCGCCCAGCGGATGGAGGCCGAGCAGGCCCGGCTGACCGCCAACCTGGCCCGGTTCGAGAGCACGCTCCGCGCCAAGCTCGCCGAGAACACCGATGAGGACGCCCTGTTCAGCCGGATCGAGGCGAGCCGGAACAAGGAAGAGCTCGACCAGTACCGAAGAGACCGCAGATCCTGGGAGGACCGCTTGTCCCGCCTTGCCGAGGAGCGCGACCGCGAGCTCGCCACCATCGCGGCCCGCTACCGCGACCCGCAGTCGCACCGGTTCCCGGTGGCCGTGGTCTTCGTCGTGCCGAAGCGGGAGGCCACCCGATGAGCCGGGGCAGGACGTTCGGCAGGGAGCGGGACGCGGTACGCCGGCACCAGGAGTGGCTGAGTCTCGTCGAGGTCTCCGGCCCGTTCCTCAGCGTGCCGGTGCTCAGGTCGGCCTGGCCGGAGCTCGACTCGCTGAACAGGACGGAGGTCGACCGGCTCCGCCTCGCGCACGCCACCTGGCTGGCCGGCCGCGACCGTAGGGACCAGACCGCCGCCGTCCGCCGGGCCTGGATCGGCCACGTGCTGCGCGAGCTGCTCGGCTGGGACGACGCGGTACGGATCGGCGGCATCGACGAGCTGACCATCCAGGTCCCCGAGCACGACACCTCCCTCACCCCGCACTTCGCCCTGACCGTGCCGGGCTCGGGCGCCGGGGCCGGTCCCGCACCGGACCCGGGTGCGATCGGCACCGCACCGGACCCGGGTGCGATCGGCACCGCACCGGACTCGGATGCGATCGGCGGTACGCCGCGCCCGATCGCGGCAGGGGACGTACGGCTGCTCGGCATGATCAGCAACGATCACCCGATGGCCCGGATGCGTACCTCCACCTGGGCCGCCACCCCCGTCGACCGGATGGCCCAGCTCTGCCGCCACCACGGCGTCGAACTCGGCCTGGTCACCGACGGCCGCTGGTGGACCCTGGTCTGGGCGCCGAAGGGCGGCGTCACCACCACCGCGGTCTTCGACGCGATCCCCTGGCCGGAGGCCGCCGAGCGCGACGTCCTCCGCGCGTTCGTCTCGCTGCTCAAACTCGACCGCTTCTTCTCCGTACCCCAGGCGGAGCGGCTGCCCGCGCTGCTGGCCGCCAGCCTGGACAACCAGGAGGAGATCACCGAGGCCCTCGGCGTCCAGGTCCGCCAGGCCGTCGAGCTGCTCGTCACCGCGATCGGCCGGGCCGGGGTACGCGACGACATCAAGGCGCACGAGGTCTACCGGGGCTCGGTGACCGTGATGATGCGGATCGTCTTCCTGCTCTTCGCCGAGGAGCGCGGCCTGCTCCCCGCCGACAACGAGGTCTACGCCACCGCCTACTCCGCGGGCCGGCTCTGCGCCGAGCTGGAGCAGCTCGCCATCGACGGCTCCGAGACCGAGCTGGAGAACGGCAACGCCGCCTGGCACCGGCTGCTCGCCGTCTTCAAGGCCGTCTACCGGGGCGTCGACCACCCCCGGCTCAGCATGCACCCGCACGACGGCTCGCTCTTCGACCCGGACACCTTCTCCTGGATGCCGCTGAACATCGACGACCGGACCGTCCTGCACATGCTCAAGGCGGTGCAGTACGTCGAGGTCGGCACCGGGAAGAACCGCGAGCGCCGCAAGCTCAGCTTCCGCTCCCTGGACGTCGAGCAGATCGGCTACGTCTACGAGGGCCTGCTCTCCTTCGAGGGCTTCCGCGCGGCGGACACCGTCGTCGGCCTGATCGGCAAGGCCGGTAAGGAGGCCGAGGTCGAGCTGACCGACCTGGAGAGCCTCGCCGCGGGATTCGGCGGTACGACGGGCGACGGCTTCGCCGCCAAACTCGCCGAGCTGTACCGGGACACCGGGCTCGGTACGGCAGGCGCCGTCGCCCGAAAACTGACCCCCTTGGACGCGGCCGGTGAGCTGGAGGCGACCCGGAAACTGCTCGCGGCCACCGGAGGGGAAGCCGAGCTGGCCCGGCGGCTGCTGCCGTTCGCCGGGATCATCCGCGACGACCTGCGCGGCCTGCCGCTGGTCATCCTGCCCGGCACGCTGTACGTCACCGAGTCGGCGCTGCGGAAGAACACCGGCACCCACTACACGCCGAGGAAGCTCGCCGAGGAGGTCGTCGAGGGGGCCCTGGAGCCGCTGATCTACACGGTCGGCCCGCTGCAGACCGCCGACCGGTCGCAGTGGAAGCCGAAGACGGCCAAGGAGATCCTGAAGCTCAAGGTCGCCGACATCGCGATGGGCTCGGCCGCCTTCCTGGTCGCCGCGGCCCGCTACCTGGGCGAGGCCCTGGTCGAAGCCTGGTCCCGCGAGGGCGACGAGCGCGCGGTCGCCTACCTGGACGGCCGCGAGGACGACCGGGTACGCACCGTCGACGCCGAGGCCGACCCGCTGGTCATCGAGGCCCGACGGCAGATCATCGAGCACTGCCTGTACGGCGCGGACATCAACCCGATGGCCGTGGAGATGGCCAAGCTGTCGCTATGGCTGGTCTCGATGGACCCGGCTCGGCCGTTCACTTTCGTGGACGACCGGTTGGTGGCGGGGGACTCGCTGCTGGGGATCACGTCTCTTGAGCAGCTTGAGGTCATGCACATGGACCCGGCGAAGGGTCGGAAGGTCCATGAGGACCTGTTCGACTGGACGGCAGGGGTTCGCTCCAAGGTCGCCGAACTGGCCGATAGGCGTCGGGGAATCGCGGATATCGAGTTGGGAGAGGACCCACTGGCAGGTTTGGCCAGGAAGCGGGCACGGCTCGAAGAGATAGGTATTGCCTCGGCGCAGTTGCGGCTTTTTGCTGACCTGACAGTGGGGGCAGCGCTGGCATATGCAGGCAAGGGGGACCGGGCTCTCAAGGTTGGTTCGGAGCACGCGGCGAAGGTGGCAAATGACGTATTTGAGGGTAGAGGGGAGCTAGAGGCTCGGGAGCTACGCAAGGAGTGGCTCGCTACCGATCAATTGGAAGGAAACTTTGACCGGCAGCCTATCCATTGGCCATTGGTGTTTCCTGAGGTCTTCGAAGGAGCAGGGTTCGACGCCGTCATCGGTAACCCGCCGTTCCTTGGAGGTTCTAAAATTACCGGTGCGTTTGGGTTGCTGTATCGCGAGTACTTGGTTGAATCGATCGGTTATAGTAAGCGCGGAAATGCGGATCTAGTAGCCTATTTCACTTTACGTTCTCATGCAGTTCTTGATAAGGGTGGTCAAGCTGGCTTAATTGCTACTAATACCCTCGCTCAAGGCGACACTCGTGAGGTCGGACTCGATCAACTTGTGGCCGATGGGGCCGTGATTCGCAAATCTGTAAAGAGTCGTCCGTGGCCGTCGAAGAGTGCGGTACTGGAGTATTGTGCAGTCTGGATCAGCCGCATGGCGCTCGGTGAAGATGTCAAGCGGATTGCCGATGACGTGCCTGTCGCAGGAATCACCCCGTCTCTTGATCCGGTATCTCGTTTAACCGGGAACCCCTATCGACTTTTTGGGAGTCAAGGGATTTCGTTTACTGGATCAAAGCTGGATGCCATTGGGTTCACGGTCGAATCCAATGTTGCTATGGCTATGATTAAGGATGATTCACAGAATGCCGAAGTTCTGTTCCCCTACGTTAATGGGCAAGATCTAAATTCCCGTCCAGATTTTTCTGGGAGTCGTTGGGTTATTAACTTCCATGACTGGCCAGAAGATATTGCTAGGACCTATGTGGGGCCGTATGATCAAGTGATTCGATTAGTGAAGCCGCAACGGGAAACTAATAACCGTAAAGTTTACCGTGATTACTGGTGGCACTATGCCGAAAAGCGTCCTGGGATGCTAAAAGCTATTGCTGGGCTGAAACAGATCATTGTGATCACACTCGTGAGCAAGGTCGTGATGCCGGTGATGGTGCCGACTGGGCAGGTGTTCTCGCACATGCTTGGCGTCTTCGCGACAGATGACATGGCGATGCTGGGGCTGCTGTCGAGCGCGCCGCACTACTGGTGGGCGCGTGCACGCGCGTCGTCAATGAAGGCGGACCTGCGCTACACGCCATCAGACGTGTTCGAGACGCTGCCCCTCCCCGAACTCACCCAGGAGATGCGTGATCTCGGCAACCGGCTCGACACTTTCCGCCGCCGCCTCATGCTTGCCCGCCAAGCCGGTCTCACCGCCACCTACAACCTGGTTAACGACCCCAAGTGCGAGGACGAGGACATCGTCGAGCTTCGCCGTATCCACCGGGCTATCGACGAGGCGGTCTGCCGCGCCTATGGCTGGGACGACCTGATTGACAAGCTTGACCACGGTCACCACCCCGTAGCCCGGGAGACCCGCTACACGGTCGGCCCCGGCGTGCAGCGGGAGTTGGTAGACCGGCTGCTGGAGCTCAACCATGCCCGCTATGCCGAAGAGGTCGCCCAGGGCCTGCACGACAAGGGGGCCAAGAAGAACACCCGGGGCAAGCCCAAGGCCAAGGCGAACACCGACCAGGAGGACCTGTTCTGACAGGGGGCAAGGCGAGGGGGCCCGGGATGAGCTGAGCGTGGCACTCGGCTCACCCCGAGCGCCGTTGGGAAGGAGCGTGACGGATACGCCTGCTACTCCGAGTGAGTTGACAGACACGGAGGTGGACCGGTTTACTGGTTCCAACCACGCCGCCGGACACGTGCCGGTGGTTGAAGGCCCCGCCCATTGGACGGGGCCTCACTTATTTCCGCCAGAGGTCCGGGTGCCACAACGCCGGACGCTCGATGTCTCCCTCGTGATCTTTGAGCCTCTCAGGGAACTGACAGGCTTCGAAGGCGCTTGTCTTGATCTGGCGGAAGAAGGTCGGCGGAATCTGCTGCAGTTGCCAACTGCCCTTGGAGCGTCGGCCGGGGTTGAGGATGCCCACCGGCAGGCCATGGTCATGGCAGACCATCCGGATGGGTTCCGCGAGATCGGCGTCATTGCTGATCACGACAGTGAATTCGCAGTCACCGCCGAGAGCGTCGGAGAGCAGGTAGGCGCCGATGTTGACGTCCGTTCCCTTCTCTTCCACTTTGATCACCTCCACCGTCTTCGGGCCGACCGGGGGAGGATGGGCCAGGCGCATCCGGACTGTGCTGACCTGAAAGCGCCCGAGGTGGATGCTGAGATGTGGAATCGTGGCCAGGGCTCTGAGGTAGAAGTCCTGCCGGTTTGGCTTGTCGGGGTCATCCGGCCATGCCATGACATTGGCGGTGAAGTAGCGGATGCGGTGGATCTCATGTTCCGGCAGTAGGCGCCGGGTGAAAGCATCGAGGTCCAACCACTTGTACGGGCTGCCCTTGAGACGGCCGTAGAAGAGGTTGAGCCCGTCAACATAGACGTTCGTAAGCACAGAGTGAATATATCGTCACGCAAAGTTAAATAGGTGCGGGTTTCGCGCGCCGCTCGAACGGGAGTACGGGGACTGGGAACGACCCCGCTCTTTCGCCGCGAGGCAGCACCATGCCTTGAGCGGGCGGCGCTGCGGCGATGGCGTGGAGCCGGGCCGTTGCGGTCGCGGTCATGGTAGATTGACAGGACGCGGAGGTGTCCGCCGTACGGGGAACGGTGGCGTTGCTGGATGGCCATGGCCGTCTGTGCCGGCTGGGAGCCGAAGGCGGGTGCGTGGGATCGGCCGCCATATGGCTTAAAGTGCTTGCTCGGTCGCTTTTGGTGAGGCAGGCTGGGTGTGCCGCGCCCCCGGTGGGCGTTGGAAGTGAGGCCGGGACCACCGATGGAATCGGGCACCCGGCTCTCGCGCCTTTTATGGCTCAACATGCTTGCCTGGTCATTCTTGGCGAGACGGGCTGTGCCGCACCCCTTGGGGTGCGGAAGTGAGGCCGGGCCTCCCGATGGAATCGGGCGTCCGGCCTTCGCGCTGTCCGGCCCCGAGGCGGTGGCCGCGTGGGTGCGCCTATTACTCCAAGTGAGTTGCCGGGCATGGAAATGGGCCTGTTTGTCGACCTTGACCACGCCATCGGACATGCGCCGTTGGTTGAAGGTCCCGCCCACTGGGCGGGACCTCGCTTTTTTGTGGCAGGCTGGCGGCCTCGGATCTTCTCCTCGCGGGACTCGGTCCTGTCGGTTTTGGAGTTCTTCGGGGTGGTCAGGAGAGGGGGGCGAAGTCGCCGTTCTTGATGCCGTTGATGAAGGTGGTCCAGTCGGTGCGGCGGAAGATGAGGGTGCCGCCGTCGCGGTTCTTGGTGTCGCGGACGGCGACGTCGTTGCCGACGAACGCCATCTCGACGCAGCTCGGGCCGTCGGCGCTGAGGCTGCTCTTGCGCCAGCGTGCACCGGATAGATCTGGTTGCATCTCGGTTCCTTCCGCTAGTGATCTCTGTGTAGAGATGCGAGTAGCGCTGCTGTGTCGGCGGGGCTGAGCGCTACCGCGCGAAGATGCTGACACATATCGTTATACCGCTGGATATCTGTTTCTTCCTCAAGGAAAAGGTCGCCGGCCATGCTGTCGATGTGAATCACATCGGGGTTGTCCGCAGCGAACTTCAAGACGATGAAGCTGCCGGGCATACCTGGGTGGGCTCCAGCGGAGAACGGGATGACCTGGACGGTGATATGCGGGCGCTTGGCTTGCTGGGCCAGATGTTTGAGCTGAGCGCGCATGATGAGATCACCGCCCACCGCCCGGAACAGGGCGGCCTGATCCAGGATCGCCCATAGGTGCAGCGGTGTGTCTCCCTCCAGGAGAGCCTGTCGCTGCATCCGGGCAGCGACACGATCCTCGATTTCGTCATCGGTAACGGTCGGACGGACACCGCGAATCATCGCCCGCATGTAGTCCTCGGTCTGTAGCAGGCCGGGGATGAACAGCGACTCGTAATTTATGGCCTGATGGGCCTCGGCCTCCAGGCCGATATAGGCGCTGTACTTGTCGGGGAGGTCTGCTTCGAGGCCGTGCAGCCACCCGCGCTGCTTGGCCTCCTTCTGTAGCGTCACCAGGTCGGTGCGCTGGCTGCCGGTGACGCTGTAAGCGTCGAGCAGGGCGTTGAGTGTCCGGAGCTGCGGCTTGGTCTTGGCCGTTTCGATTCGGTGGAGCGTAGCGAGGTTGACGTCGGTCTTCTCGGTCACCTCGGCCTGGGAGAGTCCGGCCTCCTGGCGGAGGCGGCGTAGCTCGGCTGCCAGACGCCGCAGGCGCACCGTTGGCGGTTGACGCTTGATCCGTGGCAGGGGTGCAACTGCCCCCAACTCATCCTTCTCCTGCATCTTCAGCACCTCTCTGGACTATGCGGGCAGTGTAAGAACCTGCATTGCATTTACTCATGGTGATGGTGCATGCTCACTCCGTAAGCTTTCCAGGCGGGCTCCCCGCTGGAAGGCGAAACGCATGATTTCCCCAGACGGCCGGGCGGACGATCTTCCCTCCCGAGGCGGCCCACCCCGTACCGGGTGTCCGTCCGGCCTCAGCGGTACGACCGGCGACACATCTGCGACGCTCCCCGGCCGTACTTCCTCGTAGGACCGGCACCGTGCTCCCCTCGTCCCCCGTGGGGGAGAGCGCGGCGTCCCCCGTCTGCGAACGGTGCCGGTCCTATGCCCGACGTACTGACCAGGAGCGGGTGAAAATGACCGGTGTCGCCACCACAGAGCACTACCTGGAACTCTCCGTCTTCCCGACCTCGCCCTACTACGCTCGGGTGCACGTCCAGCGGGTGCTGGAGGGCTGGCGACGGGACGACCTGATCGAGACGGCCCAGCTCGTCGTCTCCGAGCTGGTCTCCAACGCCGTCAAGGCGCACACCTCGTACCCTGCCGACGTCGAAGCGGCCCATGCCGACCCGGACCGAATCTGGATGGACCTCTACCTGGTCGGCGAGACGGTGGTGCTCCGCGTCTGGGACGCCGCCCGCACCCCGCCCGTCCTGCGCACCCCCGCCCCGGACGACGAGAGCGGCCGAGGCCTCCACCTCATCGACCTCCTCGCCGCCGACTGGGGCTACTACCGCCCAACCCCCGGCGGCAAGATCGTCTGGTGCACCCTGGCAGCCCCACCGCCACCCCGAGAAGCCGCTGAGCCCTGAAAAGGAGCGATCGATTGTTCGCTGACCGGCTTGAGCCGTACGGCGACAGCATGCCGGATCACGAGGGCCGCGATCGTCTGAACCACGGACTCGCGGCCTGATCACGTGCGAAACTGTGCCGCGACCGACCGGTGGGCGGGTTCTGCCCGTCGGTTCGCCCCATCATGATCTCCTTGCTGCCGGTCGCAATGATTGCGAAAGCGGCGAGGCCCCCTGCCCGGTGATAGGCCGATCGGCGATGATGACAGCAGGCACGACAACGGGAGGAGGCGAGCGACGTGGACGACATCCGGACTCGGAGGGGTCTGCTGAATCAGAGCGACGCTGCCCGCTTCCTCGATATCCGGCAGCAGACCTTCAACCGCTGGGCCAGAGGTTACGAGCGGGGGCGTCCGCTGCTGCACGTTCTTCCCCCCGGCGGCTCCCGGCAGGCGACCGTGCCATTTGTCGCCATGGCCGAGGCCTATGTGCTGGACGCGCTCAAACGGGCCGGGGTGAAGCCGAACAGGATCCGGCCCGCACTCCAGCGGCTTCAGCAGGAGTTCGGTCACGAGTATGTCCTTCTCGCTCCCGAACTGGCGACGGATGGCATCGACGTGCTGTGGGATTTCTCGCGGACGGAGGCCGGTGCGGGACTCATCGAGGCGCGGACGGGCCAGCACGTCATCCGGGAGATCGTCGCCGACTATCTGGACTATGTGGTCCGTGCCGAGGACGGATTTCCTGCCAGCCTGCGACTGCGGAGCTGTCTGCCGTCGAATGTGGTGGTCGATCCGCATCGGGCGTTCGGGCAGCCGATCTTCGCGGAGACGCGCACGCGGGTGTCCGAGGTGGCGGCCATGATGAAGGCCGGCGAGGAGCCGGAGGTGATCGCCGATGAGCTCGGAGTCACCCTCGACGATGTCAGAACCGCCACCCGCATCCTCCTGGGCCACGCCGCCTGAGTTCTACCTCGATGAGAACAGTGTGAGCCGCAGTGTCCGTAAGCTGCTGGCCGGGCTGGGTTACCTGGTGCACACTCCCGCGGAACTGTTCGGCTCGCGAGATGAGGCGCTGGGGGCCGCCGATGAGCGCTGGCTACCTCTGGTCGGGCAGCGAGGTTGGCTGGTGATCGCCTGTGACATCCGTATATTCGAGCGCCCGCACGAATACGAGGCATATCTCAAGGCCAAGGTCGCGGTGTTCCTGCTGCCGGGCGAGTCGAAGATCGAGGAACGCAAGGGACTGATCGCCTGCAATCTCTCGGCGATGTGCAGCGAGGCCAGCCAGCTTCGATCAGGAGTGTGGCGACTGACCGTGCATGGTCTGGACCCCTACGAGGCTCCGGCTGCCAAGAAGAAGCGAGCGCAGCGTCCAAAGACGATTGGTTGTGGGTCTTGCCGCGAAACCCTCTCTGAAAGATTGGCGTGAAGATCGGATATTGCGCCAGTTCGCAGCCGTCTTGCCGTTGTTCTCCTACCAGCGGAGGAACTCGACCGGACTAGGTCAACGGTGGATGCCTCGCGGTCTCGCTGGTGGTGATCCGCTCCTCGGCCAATAGTGTGAATCGTCCGTCCTGCGTTGACTCCGTGCCTATCGGAGAGGGCCGGCGCCGCTTCACGCTGAGGAAGCGGAAGACGACGAAGCCGATACTCATGGCAGCCGCCACCCACACGACCGTCTTCCCGATGGCCGCGATCACCTCGTTCCTACCAGGTGGGAGCACGATCATCTGTACGGCGGCGCCGACCGGCACGGTCAATCTCGCGAGGAGACCGATCACTCCCGGCCGCTTGACGCACGCACCCACGGCCCCAAGGGGCGCCCCGAAGATGACGCTGGTGATCCACCACACGAGCGGCTCGGACTCGTACCAGGAGGACAGGGACCCGTCGCTGCGGATGGTTTCCACGACGCTGTAGGCCGCCGTGGCCGCGAGCAGGGACAGTGCGCCGGCGACAGCGCCTTGGGCCAGTGCCGCAGGACGGCTCTCCCCGGCGCGGGTGACCAGCCACCCCACGGCGACCGCCGATCCCGCCCAGGCCCAGCCGGAGTCCAGCAGCACGCTCATGATCTCTATGACCGACGCCCCGCTGGTCGTGGCGATCCGACTTTCGAGGTCCGCATAGTGGTGGGAGACGGCGTTGACCAGGGAGGTCGCCGCGCCGAACCCCGTTCCGATCAGCAGCGCGCTGACCAGGACTTTAGCGAGGCGAGTCATACGTGGCGGTCCTGCCGTCGACGGCCATGTCGCTGATCGTCAGTCACGGATGCCTTCCTATTGCACTTGTCATGATTTATGACAAGTGGCCAGACTATTCGCTGCTCATCACACCTCGTACATTCCGGCTGCGGCGACCCGGAACAAGGCTCACGGGCTCGTGATCAGTACGTGGCATCAGAACAACCGGGGCGACCTGAACTCTCGTGATCTATGGCCAACCGGTACCCGTCGGTTCTGGAGGGATCTCGTTCTCCGTGGGCTCCGGGGGAGGCTCGCTCTCGATCGGTTCGGGTGGTGACTCCGTCCCGGGAAGGTCGGCGGGGAGCGAGGTCGCCGGTATCGGTTCACGCAGCTCAGCTGGTGAGCTGCCGCTTGCCGGGATCATGGCTGCGAGCACGAGGATGAACCCGACGACCGCCACTAGGCCCGCACCGACCTCGTCGGCACCCGGACCGCCGGGCAACCGGCGTGGATGCCCACGCACCCAGACCCTCTTGCCGTTCTGATTCCGGTAATGGCCGTTGACCCAGGTCCAGCGCGTAGCGCCCATGCCGGGACCGTACAGAGGTCACCGGACCGCGACCAGAACAGCGCACGGCAGAGTTTCCTACCTCGCCGTGAGTCGGCAGCGCTTGTTCTGTGTTCGCTCGTACCGTTGGCGGTCGACATCGCCAGGGTCACGCCTTTGTGAAGTTGTGTCCGCCCTCCATCGAATTGATTTTCGATTGGGTGTCGGGGCGTGCTCCGGTCTGTACGGAGGCGTTGTCCGAGTGCCCGCCAAGGATGGAGGCACCGCACACTCAACCTGCGTTGCCGGTGTGCTCAACCAGGACATTGAATATGTAACAGAGCGAAATTGGCGATTTCGTTGAGTGGAAGATCCTGGTGCGAATGGCCGTAATAATGCGTTAGGGTTGCGTTTAAATGTGCCATGCGAATTTTGTCTTTACTGTTGACCTCTCGTGATTGCCATGTTATTTTAAGTTCAATTTGCATATAGCTGCCACGGGAGTGGCGAGAAGAGGAGTGGTCGTGAAACTGACCATGCTCTGCAAAGATTCTAACTCCGGAGGGCAGGGCTGCCCAAGTGTCTACTTAGCGGACAGCGGCGAGATGGTCGTGCAGGGCGTCCAGGTGGACGAGGCCACAATGGGGGAGCTGGCGAACCTGCTGCCCGGTGAGACCGCTGTACGAATCGATCCCGAAGTCATTCTCGGTGCGATTCGGCGCTACCAGGCCGACCGGTGACGGCGGACTCGTGTCGGCCACAACGTTTCTGTCACTGAGCGATCCCCGATTCAACAGCCTTTTCGTTGAATTTCGCCACACGGCCTATCGTCTGGAAACTCTGCAGGCCTACGACGTCTCGTACGAGCAGGAGGCGTTTGATCGCTTTCTCGTCGGCGGGCCGCGTGGCCGGTTCTCGGGAATCGAAGACTGGGTTGACATGGTCAGGGCAGGGGTCGAGGAAGGAAAGCGATTCCATCGCGTTCATGTGTTGATGGAACCGCTGTCGGATTACATTCGCTTCGAATGCGCATGGTCTTATCGGCATACGGTTGCGGCCGGCGAGGACGTCAGGGTCATCCCGGTCGATGAGCATGAATGGCCGGAAGGCCTGCCCAGAGTCGACTACTGGCTCTTCGACTCCGTCCGGCTGCTCATCATGAACTACACCCCGGAGGGGACCTTTCTCTCCGCTGAGCTGGTCGAGGATCCACGAAGGATCGTGGAGGCGAACTACTGGCGTGACCGGGCCGTCGGGCTGTCCGTTCCGTTCTTGGAATATGCAGCCGGTTACGACGATCTGATGCTCGGGCGACGGAAGCGTGCGTGCTCTCGACCGGGATGATTTTTCCTCACTCCACGGGCGGCGCACACCGTGTGCCGGAGATCCGTGGTCGGTCGTCTTCGGACAGTGGGAGTCGGGTTGAAGGACGGGCAGGCGTCGGGCACCACGCACAACGAGATCAGCGGTGAGTCGGGAGCGGCCGTACAGGCGGGGACCGTGCACGGCGGCATCCATGTCGGCCCGGTAGCCAAGGGGATATTCCCCGGGCCCCGCCAGCTGCCCATGGACGTCACCGAGTTCGTCAACCGGGAAGAACAGATGGCCAGGTTGGACGCTCTCCTGCCACGCGACTCACCGGAGAACGGCCAGTCGGCGAGCGCGTCGGCCGTCATCTCGGCGATCGCGGGAACCCCGGGGGTTGGTAAGACCGCCCTGGCGGTCCACTGGGCCCACCGTGTGCGTCACCACTACCCGGACGGAGATCTCTACATCAATATGAAGGGGTACGGCCCAGGCCCTGCGGTAAGTGTCGGCCAGGCCCTTGACTCCTTCCTGCGTGCGCTGAACGTCGCTCCGGACCGGATACCCGCGGACTTCGAGGAGCGGGCGGCGATATATCGCTCCGTGTTGAACGGTAAGTGTGTTCTTGTGGTCATCGACAATGCATCGTCCGTCGATCAGGTGAGGAATCTCCTACCCGGCTCTCCGATGTGTACGACACTTGTGACCAGCCGTAGCACGCTGCAAGGTCTTGTTATTCGGGAGGGTGCGGTACGTATGGTCATAGATGCTCTCTCACCGGCTGAATCGTTGGAACTGCTCAGGAACATAGTGGGAGCGGAACGGATCGATGCGGAGCGGGATGACGCGGAGAAGTTGGCAGCACATTGCGCCTATCTACCGTTAGCGTTACGCATAATAGCCGAACGCATAACAAGTCACCCATACACCAGTCTGGCGGAGTTCGCGGCGGAACTCGCGGACGAGCATGCCAGGCTTGACGCGCTGGGCATCGAGGATGACGAACTAAGCAATGTGCGGGCAGTGTTCTCGTCATCATACAAGGCGCTCAATCCGGACCTGGCGCGAATGTTCAGACTCCTTGGCCTGCACCCGGGCTCCGAATTCAGCGTGGCCGCCGCGGCAGCCCTGATCGGAGCGGATCAGAGGACCGCGCGGCGGCTGATCGACGCGCTTGTGAGCAGAAATCTGGTGCAACCTGTGGCGCCGGAAAGATATCATCTACATGATCTTTTACGGGTTTATGTCGTTGAGCGGGTGAATGTCGAAGAGACCGTTTCGGTGCGTGTCACAGCCGTAAGAAGCTGCCTTCTCTGGTATCTCATGAGTGTCTACAACGGACACAAGGTCATTCTGCCGGGATTTCACAGCGTTCCCATCGACATTGACGGTGTGCCGATCACTCCTCTTCTGTTCGATGACGTGGACAGGGCCATGCAGTGGTTCGAGCGGGAGAGAGGAAACCTGCTCGACGCCCTGGCGATGGCGGTGAAAACCGAACAGTTCGACATAGCGTGGAGACTCCCGGCCGTGATGTACGGCTTTTTCGAGCTCCGTTCGTACTGGTCGGACTGGCGTGAGATCCACACCGTCGGAGTGGAGGCCGCCAAGTCGATCGGTGACCGATACGGAGAGGCCTGCAACTACCTGGGGCTCGGTGATGCGAACTGGTTGCTACGACGCCTCGACGAAGCACTCGTGTGTTACCAGAACAGTGCCGAGGCAGGACATGAGGTGGGAGACGGCTGGGTCGAGGGCTTCTCGCTGCGGCAGATAGGAGTCGTTCTCCAGGAGACCCGGCAACTGGACCAGGCGATAGAGGTGACCCAAGAGGCGATCAATGTTTTCCAGGCGATCGGGGAGAAAAGGGGGGAGGGGATGGCCTGGCTCAGTCTTGGAAAATGCTACGGACTGCTCGGGATGCATGCCGAAGCGGCTGACTACTGCCGCGCGGCACTCGGCATATTCGCAGAGATCGAGGACGAGTGGAGCCTCGCCTGGGGCAGATGTGCTCTCGGGCTAGCCCTGAAGGAGTCAGGCTCGTATGAGGAGTCACGGGCCAGCTACCGGCTCGCGCTGGCAACGTTCGGCACCTTCGAAGACAGGCTCAACGAGTCGCGTGCCCTGATCGGTGTCGGGGAGGCGTACCAAGGAATGGGGCAGCGGGGAGAGGCCCGAGCTTATTTCGGCAGAGCGGCTGCGCTCCTTGAGAATCTGGGCGATTCGGATGCCGCTGACCTTTGGGAGAGGATCGGCCCGTTGAACGACTCCGGCTTATGACAGGACCGCACGAGTCGGCGGCCTCCCTCCGTGCCGGTGGCAGAGAACTGGCTGTTTCCTGGCACGCCTCCATCCGGAGGCTGCATGACGAGATCTTCCTCCGGCCCCCCTTTCTCTTTGGGGAGCGGGCGGCGCAGGAGCATGAGGACATGCTGACCACGATCCGGGAAGACCTCACCTTCGGGATCTCCGTCGCGCTGTCCGGTACGGACGTCGTGGGTTTCACGTACGGACATCGCCTGCTGACAGACCACAGGTGGTGGGAGAGGTTCACGACTCCCGTACCCTCCGAGGTCACGCGAGAGTGGGATGGGCGGACCTTCGCGCTGATCGACATCGGGGTGAGCGAGCGGTGGAGGGGGAGAGGCATCGGCCGTCGCCTGGTCGACTCCCTGCTCGGTCCGAGATCGGAATCCCGCGCGGTGCTTTCGGTGCAGCCGGACGCGGCTCAGGCGCACGCCTTCTATGTAGCTTTGGGCTGGCAGCTGATTGGTAGAAAAGGTCCGATACCAGGGGCTGTGCCGCCGTTCTGGGATATCTACTGCCTTGATCTGATGGCCGACTGATCCTGTCCGGTTTTCTGCCGGTTATATCGTTCTCGTCCGGTCTGATCGGATGCATGCGACGACGGTCCATGGAGAATGCCGTCAGGTGTCGGTTATCGCGATTTGTGTCTGTTTTCTTCTGAGTGTCATGCCAAAAGCCGAGCTAAATCTGTTCTAATGAACGGCTAAAGAATGAGCTCTGCGAGAGGTATCGGCGGGCGTGATCAACGACCAGGAAGACCTTTTTCCGGATTTAGGTGACAAACAGCAAGGGCTCGACTTTGTAGTCGAAAAATCGGATAAACCGGTTAAAAAGGAACAGGTGCCTCCTGGTCTGGACACCTCGCAGGCGTTCGAGCAGGGCACGTCCTTCCAGGTGCGTGACGCGTTCGAGGAGCTCGTACGGCGTGACCTGCTCGGTCCGTGGGACGGCGACGGCGAGGAACTACCGCGTGGGACGTCCGGGCCGCGGGAGCGCTACCTCGTCGGAATGCTCGGCCCGAAACCCTCGCACCGGTCGGCCCGGGAGGACGCGGGAGAGATGCCGGAGACCGAGATCGGGGTCGAGGGTGACGGCGCCGAGGGTGAGCTGCCGGAGGTGCTCACCCCGCAGAACCTCGGCCGGATCTGGGCCTCGTCCATGGGACTGTCCTTCGCGGTGCCCGGCGAGGTCGACGCACTCGCCGTCGTCGCCTCCTGGGGGCGCTACACCAAGACCGAGACCATGATCGAGGATGCCAAAGGCAGGGAACGCACCGCCTCGACCTGGACGCGCAAGCAGGTGGACCACCGGAAAACGGTCCGGCTCGACGGTGAGCCGTCGCAGCGGATTCCGCTCACCATGGAACGTGCCGAAGACCCGGGTGTCCTGCTGGCGGTGGCGGTCCGGCCGCAGCGGGACGGCCGCCGGGTCGTCGAGCTGACGCTGATCAACCAGCAGATCGAGCCGGAACGCACCCCCGACGTCGCCTGGCTGTTCCAGGCCGGACTGACCGTGACCGCACCCGGCACCGATGTCCTCGTCCCCGCCGACGGCGACGCCGCGAGCGGCAACATCACGGCCGCCACGGCCGCCGCCGCCACCGCCGCCACCGCCGCCGATCCCCACGCCACCCAGGCCGCCGATGTCTTCCTGCCGATCGATGACCCGGTGGACGACCTGGAGGCGGTCGGCGACGACCTGGAGGAGCGGCATCTGCGGCTGCTCTACCGGCACGAGCGCCGCTACGCCTCCGGTCGCAACGTCGCCGTACACGCCGAGGTCGCCCAAGGGGAGCGGTGCGCGCGGGAGCTGCGTACCACCTGGTTGCCCGCCTACGACGTGCCCGCCACCGTCGCCCCGGTCGGCAAGGGGACCGCACTGGCCGAGGTCGAGCTCTCCATGGACGTCCTGGCCATGGCCTCGCCGGAGGATCTCGCAGCCGGGCTGCACCCGCTCGCGGACGGATACGCCGCCTGGCTGGACGGGCAGCGGAACCGGATCCCGGATCTGCCCGAGCCGCTTCGCGAGGTGGCCAAGAACGCGGTGTACAAGGCGGAGCAGGCCGCGAGACGGATCCGCGACGGGGTCGAGCTGCTCACCGACCCCGGGCGGGACCGCCACGACCAGGCGCTGGCCGCGTTCCGGTTCGCCAACACCGCGATGGCCGCGCAGCGCCGCCGAACCACGGTCGGGAAGCTCCGCGACGAGCTGGGGCTGAGCTACCCGCAGGCCATGGCCAAGGTGGAGGCACAGGGGGAGAGCGCCGCGTCGTGGCGGCCGTTCCAGCTCGCGTTCGTGCTGCTCAACCTGCCGTCGCTGACCGACCCCGAGCACGCCGAGCGGGCCGCCGACGCCTCGGCCACCGTCGACCTGCTGTTCTTCCCGACCGGCGGCGGCAAGACCGAGGCGTACCTCGGCCTGACCGCCTACACCTTCGCGATCCGCCGCCTGCAGGGCACGGTCGGCTCCGGGGCCGACGCCCGCGACGGTCGGTCCGGGGTGTCGGTGCTGATGCGCTACACCCTGCGGCTGCTCACCGCGCAGCAGTTCCAGCGGGCCGCCGCCCTGGTCTGCGCCGCCGAGGTGCAGCGCCGCGCGGACCCGGCGACCTGGGGTGAGGAGCCGTTCCGGATCGGCCTGTGGGTGGGCGGTGCTGTCTCCCCGAACTGGTTCACCGAGGCGGCCGACCAGATCCACGAGGCCAGGGAGGCGCCGGCCGGCCGCAGGACCAACGTGCTGCAGACGCTGACCTGCCCGTGGTGCGGAGAGAAGTTGACCGGGGATCGCAATCTCTTCACCGACGATGACCGCAGGAGGGTGCTGCTCTACTGCGGCCGGGGCCGGGAGGGCGAGGCCGACCCCTGCCCGTTCTCCCGGATCGGCGAGGACCGGATGCTCACCTCCGAACTGGACGACGCCGAGGAGATCGCCGCGCGCCGGGACGGGATGCCGATCCTCACCGTCGACGAGGAGATCTACCGGCTGGTCCCCAGCCTGGTCATCGCCACCGTCGACAAGCTGGCGCAGCTTCCCTGGCGGGGGTTCGCCGGTCACCTGTTCGGCCGGGTCAGCCAGCGGTGCCCCCGGCACGGCTACCGCCACACCGACCTGGACGAGCACGTTAAATGCGGTGCGAAGCACCACGCCAAGGGGAAGCTGCCCAAGGTGGTCAGTCGCCCGGTCCTCCGGCTCCGCACGCCGGACCTGATCATCCAGGACGAGCTGCACCTGATCTCCGGCGCGCTCGGCACCACGGTCGGCCTGTTCGAGGCGGCCGTGGACGAGCTCTGCACCTGGAGCCCCCGCCCCGGGACCCTGACCGGGCCGAAGATCATCGCCTCCACCGCGACCACCAAACGGGCCGAACGCCAGGTGCTCGGGGTCTTCGGTCGCCGGCTCGCGGTGTTCCCGCCGCAGGTCATCGACGTCACCGACACCTTCTTCTCCCGGCAGGTGCCGCTCACCGAGAAGACGCCCGGCCGCCGCTACCTCGGGGTCTGCGCGCATGGGACGAGGCTCAAGTCCGCCGAGATCAGGCTGGCGGAGATCCTGTTCCTGGCCGGGCAGACCATGTTCGACCGGTACGGCGAGCCCGCCGACCCCTATATGACGGTCGTCGGCTACTTCAACGCCACCCGCGAGCTGGCCGGCATGCGCCGCTATCTGGACGACGACGTGACCACGCGGATCCGGACGCACGGCAGGCGCAAGGGGATCGCCAACCGGCTCTCCTCCCCGGCAGACCTGCTCACCGTGGTGGAGCTGACCTCCCGGATCTCCTCAGGAGACATCAGCGAGGTGCTCAAGCAACTGGAGATCGGCTTCGACCAGGAGACGGACACCTCGGGGCGCCGGTACGCGATCCGCGCGGAGTGGGCCGACGTGCTGAAGGAGAAGAACAAGGAGAAACGCCGGAACGCCCATCCGCTGGCCGAGCGTCAGCGGCGGCGCGGCACGGGTCGCCAGCCGGTGGACGCGGTGCTCGCCACCTCCATGCTCCAGGTCGGTGTGGACGTCTCCCGGTTCGGGCTGATGGTGGTCACCGGGCAGCCCAAGAACACCGCCGAGTACATCCAGGCCTCCTCCCGCGTCGGCCGCGACGCCGAACGCCCCGGTCTGGTGATCACGCTCTACAACTGGTCGCGCCCCCGCGACCTGGCGCACTACGAGGACTTCGAGCACTACCACGCCACGTTCTACCGCCAGGTCGAGGCGCTGTCGGTCACCCCGTACACTCGCCGGGCGCTGGACCGGGGCACCGCGGCCATGTTCGTCGCCGCGGTGCGCAACGCCGAGGAGTCGTACTCACGTAACCGGGACGCCGAGGAGGTGCCGCTGTCCGGGCCGGTCGTCGGCCGGATCGTCGACCGGCTGCTGACCCGCGCCGAGGCGGCGGGCGACGTCCGCGCCCGCGACTACCTGGCCGAACGGATCAAGGTGGTGACCGACTCCTGGGAGCAGGCCAAGGGCAGCGCGGCCCGGCTCGGCTACGAACAGCGCAAGAGCACCAAGCAGGAGATCGTGCTCGGCCTGCTGAACCGGGCCGGCAACGGCCGGTGGGACGCGCTGACCGTCGGCAACTCGATGCGCGAGACGGAGAACGAGCTCAACCTGCTGTTGCCGGGCAGCGGTGACATCTTCGCCGTGCCGTACGGGGCACCGGCCTGGACGTTCCAGCCGTCGGACGCTGACGGCACGGGCGTGGAGGTCCCCGAAGGGGACGAGATGGGCGTGTCCGAGCTGAACGGGAAGGGCAAGTAATGGCCGACTCCGCACCGTACCTGCGCCGGGTGGGGGCCGTGCGCCCCAGCCACCTGATGTTCACCTCCGGCGTCGGCTCCATCGTCGACCTGCCGAACTTCTCGGTGCTGGTCAGAGGGTTGGACGACTGGCGGTACGACAGGCTCGGCGACACCCCGCAGGTCATCATCGAAGCCCGGCTGCTCGCCGCCGTGCAGGCGATCCTCGGCAAGACCGTCGGAGAGCTCAAGCCCGCTCCCTGGCTGCCCGGAACCGATACCAAACCCAAGGGAGAGGCCGCCAGGGTCGGTGTGCCGGTCATGCCGTTCCCGAGCTGGATGCGCTGCACCGCTTGCAACCTGCTGGCGCCGATCGACACCCAGGCGTTCGGCTTCAGGAACGACAAGCCGAGCAAGCCGCACGAGGCCAGGTTCTTCCACGAGTGCGGACGCGGCAACAAGGAACGCCTGGTGGTCGGCGCCCGTTTCGTGCTGGCCTGTACGGCCGGGCACCTGGACGACTTCCCCTACCTGGAGTTCGTGCACCGAGGCCAGAAGTGCGCCAAGGCGCCCAAGCCCAACCTGCGTATGGAGGACTTCGGCGGCAACATCGGGGCCAACGTGCGGATCACCTGCCAGCGCTGCGGCGAGGACCGTAACATCCGCGAGGCCATGGGGCGCAAGGGCAGGGCCGAACTGCCGGGCTGCCGGGGCCGCCACCCGCACCTGGGCACGTTCGCCGAGAACGGCTGCAAGCAGCAGCCGCACCTCGTCGTGGTGGGCGCCTCCAACCAGTGGTTCGCGCAGCCCCTCTCCGCGCTCGCCGTACCCAAGCCGGGCGCGGACGAGCTGGACGCCAGGGTCGAGCAGTTCTGGGAGAGCCTCCAGCATGCCCCCGGGGTGGAGATCTTGGAGTACATGCGCCGCGTGGCGCCGCTCTCCCACGAGTTGGCGAAGTGGCCCGACAACGAGGAGGTCTGGGCGGCCATCGAGCGACACCGCGACAAGCTGGAGGCAGCGAGCGGTGAGGTGCAGGGACGGCTGGACCTGCTCACCCCCGAATGGCAGGTCTTCTCCGCTCCCACGCTCCCCGAGCCGACCGACGACTTCACCCTCCACCGGCACCCGGACGGCGTACCCAGCCTGCTGAAGGGCTACTTCGCCGACGTCATCCAGGCCGAGCGGCTGCGCGAGGTCCGCGCGATGATCGGTTTCACCCGGCTGGACGCCCCCGACTTCGAGGACCCCGAGCTGGTGACCCGGGCACCGCTGGCCCGCTCCAAGCCCACCTGGGTGCCCGCGAGCGAGGTACGCGGCGAGGGCATCTTCCTGAAGCTGTCCGAGGACCTGTTGACGGCGTGGGAGGGGCGGGTACGCGCCTCCTCCTTCACGGATGAGCACAGCGGCCAGACGCGGTCGGTCCCACACGAGCACCGGGAGGCGTACGGGCGGTTCCGCGACCACCGCTACTCCGACCGGATCCCGTTGGGGTTCGACAGGTACCGGGGCTGGCCGGACCTGCGCTACTACGCCCTGCACACGCTCTCGCACCTGCTGATCCGCACGATCGCGCTGGAATGCGGCTACAACTCCGCCAGCCTGTCCGAGCGGATCTACGCCGGCACCGAGGACGACCCGCGCAGCGGGATCCTGATCTACACGGCGGTGCCGGACGCAGAGGGCACCCTGGGCGGGCTGGTCTCGCTCGCCGAACCCGAGGAACTGGTCCGGCTGACCCGCCGCGCGCTGTCGGAGGCCAGGCACTGCTCCTCCGACCCGCTCTGCGCCGAGCGGCTGCCCCGGGCACCCGAGGACTTCCTGCACGGCGCCGCCTGCCACGTCTGCCTCTTCGTCTCCGAGACGACCTGCGAACGCGGCAACCGCTTCCTGGACCGCAGGTTCATCGTGCCCATCGGCGACCCAGACCTGGCCCTCTACCCCGAGATCCCGTGACGCCGGACTCTCCCTTCGCCCAGGTGGCGGCCGATGCCGTCGCCCGGCTCGGACCGGTGCGAGTTCGCACGCTGGCCGAGCGGATCTCAGGGGACGGACCACGCTCGGCGATCCCCTCGGCCGTTCCGGCCCCCGGATTCGCCGAGGTGGCGCGGGCCGTACTGGCGGCGCAGGAAGCCGAGGGGATACCGGACGGGGAGGCCGCGGCGTACCTGCGGGGTGTCGCCGACGGGTACGCGCGGCACGCCGCCGCCCACCGGGTCGAAGCGGTGTGGAGCGGGCCGGGCACCCATTCTGTGCCGGTCCGGTCCACCGCGCAGGTCCTGGTGGACGTCGTGAACGAGGCGTCGCACGAACTGCTTCTGATGACCTACTCCGCGAAGCCGTACCCGCCGCTGCTGGACGCACTGGCCGAGGCGGTGCGGCGCGGAGTCTCGGTGATGGCCGTCGTCGAGACCCTGCGGGGCGCGGGCTCCGCGCTGGGCGGCGCCGAGCCGGCGGCGGCGTTCGCGTCGGTCCCCGGGGTCGAGCTGTGGCACTGGCCGACGGCCAGGCGGGACGGGCAGGGGGCGAAGATGCATGCCAAGCTCGCCGTCGCCGACCGGCGGGTGCTGCTCGTGTCGAGCGCCAACCTCACCCAGTCCGGGGTCGCCAGGAACATCGAGGCCGGGCTGCTGGTGTACGGCGGTTCGACACCGTCGCGGGCGGCCGAGCACATCGCCGAACTACGTGTCAGGGGCGTACTGGAGCGGTTGCGGTGAGCCGGGGATTCCGCGGTCTCACCGGTGAACATGTACGTTCTCCGGAAACCCCTTGGTGATTGTTAGGAAATACCAAAATTCTCCGTGGAAGGCGGGCCGTTGTGGGCAGGCGGACAATTGTCGGAGATCGCTATGAACTGGACCCGGTGTCCCGTCAGGCGGGCGGTATGGGGGAGGTCTGGTTCGGCTACGACAAACGTCTGGATCGGCCGGTCGCGGTCAAGTTCATCCGGATCGACAGGCAGACCGACGGCAGACCCGATGACGAACTCACCAAACGCTTCGTGCGCGAGTCGCGGATCACCGCCCGGCTGGAACATCCCGGGGTGCCCGTCGTCTACGACTGCGGATCGCATGGCGAAGAGCTGTACCTGGTCATGCAGCTCGTCAACGGCTGCCCGGTCTCCTCGCTGCTCGACGAGACCGAGGTGCCCGTCGCCTGGGCGGTGGCGATCGCCGCCCAGGTGTGCTCGGTGCTGGCCGTGGCCCACGCCAACTCGCTGGTCCACCGTGACCTCAAGCCGAGCAACCTGATGCTCTGCCCCGACGGGACGGTGAAGGTGCTGGACTTCGGCATCGTCGCCGCGCTCGGTTCCAACGCCGTCACGAAGCTCACCGCGACGGGCATCGTGGTGGGCAGCCCCGATTACATGGCGCCGGAACAGGCGATGGGCGAGGCCACCAGCCGGCGGAGTGACCTGTACTCCCTCGGTGTGGTCCTGGACGAGATGCTCAGTGGGAAGAACCAGTTCGCCGGTCCCACGGCGCTGGCCTCGATGCGCAACCACACCGACGTTCCTCCCCGGCCGCTGCGTACCAGGAGACGAGAGGTGCCGGAAGGGCTGGAGCGGCTCGTCCTGTGGCTGCTCGCGAAGGAGCCGGAGAAGCGGCCTCCCAGTGCCGACGTGGTCTACCGGCGGCTGATGGACTTCTGCCGCGACCTGCCGGCCTTCCCCGGTTATGTGAACCTCGGCGCACCCCACCCGGTGCGGATGTACGCGGCCGTCGTGGGCCGGATCGCCGCCGAGCCGCCCGCAGCGGGGCCGGTCGCGGTGGTGTCGGTCGGCGTGAGGCCGGTCGGATCGGCGACCGGCCCCGCCGCCGATCGGCCGCTGACCGGGAAGGCACGGCCCGAGCGGCTCCGGGACGGGGCCGGGGCCGAGTCGCCCCGGCCCGGGTCGCCCCGGGACGCCGGGGGTCGCCGGGGCGACGCCGGGCCGGCGGCCGGGCAGCGTGATGCCGGGCAGGAGGCCGTCGCGTCCGCCAGAAAAGACGCCGAGGCGCTCAAGGCCGAGTCGAGGTTCACCCAGGCCGCGGACGTGCTGGCGGAGGCGGTGGAACCGGCCGTCCGTGCCCTCGGGCCCAAGGACTCAGGTGTGATCGACCTGCGAATCGAACTGGCCGACGCGCTGTTCCTCGGCGGGGACTACCGGCGGGCCGCTCCCGAGTTCGGCAGGCTGGTGG
Organism: Streptosporangium sp. NBC_01810; assembly: GCF_035917355.1. NCBI lineage: Bacteria > Bacillati > Actinomycetota > Actinomycetes > Streptosporangiales > Streptosporangiaceae > Streptosporangium > Streptosporangium sp. NBC_01810. Next base: position 562,801 of record NZ_CP109070.1, read on the forward strand.
CCGACCTCGCCGACCGGGAGGGGCCCGAGCACGATCTCGTACTGCGCTGCCGCCTGATGGAGGCGAACTGCCACGCGGCGGTCGGCGAGACGAACCTGGCCCTGGCCCAGCTCGGCGGGCTCCTGGACGACGAGAGACGGTTCGGCGTCGACGAGGAACGGATGCTGGAGTTGCGGCGCCAGATCGGGCTTCTCGAACTCGGCTCCGGCAGGAGATCGCGGGCGAAGGTCACGCTGAGCGACCTGCTGCGGGATCTCGAAGGTAGATACGGCTCCCGCCACCCCACCGTCGAAAAGGTCCGGGAAATCCTGGAAAGCCTTGATGGCCGATAACCAGGGCGAGCATTCTTGTAGGTCGCTTCCACAAATGAGAACCTCCGGAGGACACGGCGTGCCGAAGCTCGGAATCGACAAGGACTTTCTCCGTGACTTCGGAAAGCTCGACCGATCCGTCCAGGACCGCGTCACGGAGATCTTCGCCAAATTCGAGCAGGCCACCCATGCCGGACTGCATCTGGAGAAGCCGAACAACGCGCGTGACCCCCGGTTCCGGACGATTCGCATCGACAAATTCTGGCGTGGGGTCGTGCTCGCGCCCGAGGCCGGTGACTCGTTCACGCTGCTGAAAGTGCTGCCGCATGACGATGCCTACACCTGGGCGCAGCGCCGCAGGGCATCGGTGAACACGGCGACCGGCCGCATCGAGATCAGGGATGGCGCGGCCATCGACGCCACCCTGCCGGAACTGGCCAGGATGGCGGATCGGGCGCCGCGGCGGCTGTTCGACGACGCGGGCGACGCCGACCTCAGGCGACTCGGCGTCGACGAGCAGACCCTGGCCTTCGCCAGGGCGCTGACCGACGTGGTGCAACTGGAGGCCGCCAGGTCCTTCCTGCCGCGGAACCAGTGGGACGCCCTCTACGGGCTGGCCGCGGGCATGACCCCCGAACAGGTGTGGGCCGAACTCGGCGCCGGCGCCGGGCGTGAGCCGTATGACACCGAGGACATCACGGCGGCCGTCGAGCGCACCCCCGAGCAGGTCGTACTCGTCGACGGCCCGGATGAACTGATGGAGGTGTTCCGTCACCCGTTCGCGCTCTGGAAGGTCTATCTCCATCCGGCGCAGCACCGGGTGGCGTACGCGGCCTTCGGCGGACCGGCCCGCGTCACCGGCGGCCCCGGTACCGGTAAGACGGTCGTCGCCCTGCACCGCGCCTGCCATCTCGCGCGCCAGGGCGCCGGCCCGGTGCTGGTGACCACCTTCACCTCGACGCTGTCCGCCTCGCTGGAGGCCGGGGTGCGACTGCTGACCGACTCACCCGAGGTCCGCGACCGCATCGTCGTGCGGCACGTCGACCAGCTGTCCTACCAGGTCTTCGCCGAACGGCACGGCCGCGCCGCCATCCTCCGGGACAAGGAGGAGAAGGACATCTGGCGGCGGATCGTCAAGCAGCTCGACGCGCCCTTCACCGAGACGTTCCTCGCCGAGGAGTGGCGGCACGTGGTGCTCGCCCAGCAGGTGACCAGCGCCGCCGAATACCTGAAGGCCAAGCGGGAGGGGCGGGGCCGAGGGCTGGGCTCCCGGCAGAAGGCCCAGGTGTGGCAGGCGGTGTGGGAGTTCGAGGAGGAGCTGCGACGGCGGCGCGTCTGGACATACGAGACGATCTGCGTCGAGGCCGCCCGGTTGCTCCGCGAGCGGCCGGAGCGGCCGTACCGGCACATCGTCGTCGACGAGGCGCAGGACCTGCACCCCGTCCAGTGGCGGCTGCTCCGCGCGGCCGTGTCCGAGGGGCCCGACGACCTGTTCATCGCGGGTGACACCCACCAGCGGATCTACCAGAGCCGGGTCTCGCTGCGGGAGCTCGGCATCGGGGTCGCGGGCCGTTCCACCCGGCTGACCATCAACTACCGGACGACCGCCGAGATCCTCGCCTGGAGCCTGGGCATGCTGCGCGGCGAGCGGATCGACGACATGGACGGCGGTCTGGACGCCGGCCTGGACATGGTGGCCGGCTATCGGTCACAGGTGCACGGCCGGCCGCCGGAGCTCCGCGGTTTCCGCACCCAGAAGGACGAACTGGACGCGCTCGCGGGCAAGATCGGGGAGTGGCTGGACGCGGGTGTGGCACCGGGGGAGATCGGCATCGCGGCCCGGTCCAACATGCTCTCCGACTCGGCGATCACCGTGCTGGAGCGAGCCGGAATCCCGGCGCGGTCGCTGGCCAAGGCCCCGGACGCCGAGGACGCGGTCCGGTCCGGGACCATGCACCGGATGAAGGGGCTGGAGTTCCGCTGCGTGGCGATCATCGGTCTTTCGGAACACCAGGTGCCGTCGTCGAGCGCGGTCACCCCGGTTCGGGAGGATCCCCTGACGCACGCGCAGGATCTGCAGCGTGAGCGCTGCCTGGTGTTCGTCGCGTGCACCCGGGCGCGGGAGCAGCTCCACCTCTCCTGGCACGGAACGGCCAGCCCGTTCCTGGCCGGCTTCGCCACGTGACTTTCAGTAAAAGATCAAGTGCAAGCCGTACGGCGACAGTTAAGATCATCGGTCTCTCACGCTGAAGGCAGGACATGGCCAAGCTCTCGGTACTCCTCCACCAGATCGACAACGGCACCGTGCTGCTGCCGGAGTTCCAGCGGGGGTACGTCTGGAACCGTGACCAGGTCCGCGGGTTGATGCGCTCGCTGTATCGCGGATACCCGGTCGGCGGCCTGCTGATGTGGGAGACCGAACCGGACCAGGCCTCGGTACGCGGCGGCGCGACCGACGGCGGCGTACGGCTGCTGCTGCTCGACGGCCAGCAGCGCATCACCTCCCTGTACGGGGTGATCCGAGGCCAGGCGCCCGCGTTCTTCGAGGGAGACGCCTCGGCGTTCACCGGTCTCCGGTTCAACGTCGAGGACGAGAACTTCGAGTTCTACGGCCCGGCGAAGATGCGTGACGACCCCAGATGGGTGGACGTGACCCGGCTGTTCACCGACGGGCTGGAGCCGTTCATCAAGGACTTCAGCTCCGTTCCGGAGTTCACCACCTACCTTGAGCGGCTCAACCGGTTGCGGCAGCTTCTCGACCGGGAGTTCCACGAGGAGAAGATCACCGGGGCCGACAAGGACGTGGAAGTCGTCGTCGACATCTTCAACCGGGTGAACTCCGGCGGCACCGCGCTGTCCAAGGGCGACCTCGCGCTGGCGAAGATCTGCGCGCACTGGTCTCCCGCCCGGCAGGTCATGCGCGACCAGCTGAAGCGCTGGGAGAGCGTGGGATTCGAGTTCTCCCTGGACTGGCTGCTGCGCAACACCACCGCGGTGGCGACCGGACGGGCGGTGTTCACCGCGCTCGACGCCGTGTCGGCCACCGACTTCGAGACCGCCCTGACCAGGTCCGTCGGGTACGTCGGCAACTTCCTCGAAGCCGCCTCCGGGCGGCTCGGCCTGGACCACGACCAGGTGCTCATGGGCCGCTACGCGATCCCCGTCATCTCCCGGCTGCTCCACCTCAGCCCGGGCGGCCGATTCGCCGACGCCGTCCATCGGGACAAGGTGCTGTTCTGGTACGTGCACTCCGCGCTCTGGGGCCGCTTCGCCGGATCGACCGAGACGGTGCTCGCCCAGGACTACGAGATCGTCAAGGAGTCCGGCATAGACGGGCTGATCGCGTCCCTGGAGCGCTGGCGCGGCGGAAACCTGGAGATCCAGGCCCATGACTTCGACGGCTCCACCAAGGGCTCACGCTTCTACCCGCTCCTCTACATGCTCACCCGGGTCAAGGGCGCCCGCGACCTCGGCAGCGGACTGGAACTGCGCGCCGAGATGCTGGGCAGGCTCACCTCTCTGCAGGTGCACCACATCTTCCCCAAGGCAGTGCTCTACCGGGCCGGCTACGACCGGTCGCAGGTCAACGCCGTCGCGAACTTCTGCTTCCTGACCCAGGACACCAACCTCATGATCGGGAAGCGTTCTCCCCAGGAGTATTTCGCGGAGGCGGAGGAGAGGCACCCCGGCGTGCTCGCCTCGCAGTGGATCCCGGCCGACCCCGACCTATGGCGGGTCGAGCGCTACCCCGACTTCCTCGCAGCCCGGCGTGAACTGCTGGCGCAGGCCGTGCAGTCCTTCCTGACCGAACTCCGTAACGGAGCCTCCGCGGTGGCGGCCACCGAGCTGCGGCCGGTGACGGTGGTCGCGGACGAGCAGGACGACGTCCGTTCGGCCCAGGTCAAGGCCATGGCCGAGGAACTGGTGCGACTGGGGTACGCCGAACCGGCGCTCGACAGCGAGATCGCCGATCCCGTCACAGGTCGTGCGCTGGCCGTCGCCGAGGCCTTCTGGCCGGACGGGCTGCAGGCGGGGCAGGGCAGGCCCGTGGTCCTGGAGCTCGATCCGGACGTCGCGGATCTGCCCCGGCTGGAAGAGCTGGGGTACGAGGTGTTCACCTCGGTCGACGCCCTGCTCGGTTACGTGACCCGTCGCAACGAGAGCGCCTCCGGGGTCTCCAGGGTCTCCGGGGTCTCCGGGGTCTCCGGGTTCTCGGGGTCCTCGGGGTCCTCGGCGGAGGAGCCTGCTACCGGGGACGAGCCGAAGGCCGGAACGGCGGTGGACGCCGAGTTCAACGAGGCGATGCGCTCCGTCTATGACAGGGCGCGCGCCGAGGCGAACTACCATGCGACGTACTTCCTGAGCATGCTCGCCGAGCACGGCAGCCTCGCCACGGCCCGCAAGCTGCTGCACGCCCCCGCGGTGTCCGACGGCTTCGCCGCTCTCTGGGAGCGTGGGCGTCTCGACCTGACCGTCGAGGCGCTGGTCGTTCAGCCGCGCTTCGCGGACCTCTTCACGCCGGCCGAGATCGAGATCGCCCACCACCGCCTCGGCCAGTTCGGCTACCACTGCTGATCTTTAATTCGTAGAGTTACGAAGATTTGCGGACCAGGCCAGTCTCGGCCAGGCAGCCGTCGATCAGATACGGCCGGGTTGCGTCCACGGCCGTGGTGTACAGCCCTGTTTCAGCTACGGCTCGCTCCCCGGTTCGGCCGACATCCCGGCGATCGTCGTCGACCACCTCACCCACCCGTCGCCGATCACGCCCGGCGGGATGAAGGGGGTCGGCGAGAGCGGCACGATCGTCTCGGTCGCCACGGTCGTGAACGCCGTGGCTGCGGCCCTGCCTGAGGTAGCAGACAAGATCACTTCGGTGCCCTTGACCGCGGAGAAGATCTGGACGCTGCTGAATGCCGCAAACGCGACGACCGGGCAGGACGGGAACGGAGTCGGTGCCAACCGCCTGTGAGGTGGTCGGCTGCGCCCTGATCCGAACGTCAGGTGATCTGGATCGTCGGTCCGGTCCGCCCGTCGAGGGGAACATGCGGCACGTCGCTCCGCAATGGCCGGATCGAGGCCTTCACCCTGGACCGGGAACGCAACTGGCCGGTTCCGGGGTTGAGGGCGCTGCAGGTCAGTACCGCGCGGCGGCGGGCGGGATCTTGGCCGGGGCGGAGCGGAGTTCCTCTTCGAGGGCGTCGACGAGTGCCCTGGCCGCCTGGCGCAGCCGTACGCGGCGGGCGGTGAGGTCTTCGACGAACGTCCGGGCCTTTGGCCCCACCCAGGTCGGCCGGCCGGTGAGCTGGCCGTGGGCCGGGTCGAGGGCGGCCTCCAGGACGGCGACCCGCGCCCTGAGCTCCGTCAACGTCTGTTCCAGCAGTTGGCGCCGCGGGTTGGGCACCAGATCCTCCGGGCGAGAATTCATTTATCCCTCTTCGGATGCGGATACATCGGACGGACTATTGGACATTATTGGGTCTACGGCACATCGGCCAGCCCTGGAGGAATGCATGGGACGTTTTGTGCGGCGCGGTGTCCTGGTTTGTACGGTGGTGTTACTGGGTGTGGCCGGATGTGGGGATAGCGGCCCTACGGCGGCCGAAGCGGGCGAGACCCTCAAAACTCATATCACCGAGTTGATGAAGGAGAGCCACGTTCTTGATGTCCGCATCACCGATTCTGGTGGGCGTGATATTCCCTGTGGGAAGGGAAAGGCCAAACGGACCTTCGCGGCTACGGCGAGGGATGCCGCGCCGCAACGTGATCCGGGCGGGCTCAACACCTACATGCTCGGTGTGCTCTCCTCGGTTGCCCCTTACCGGATTGCCGGAGATCAGGGCAACGCTCCTATTCGGCTTGCCAATGACACATACAAGACAGTGATCATCTTGGAGTCGCCAGGTAACGGGCAATACGGAGTGTGGGGCGAGACCGAGTGTCTTCCGACTTCGTGAGCTAGCTATCGTAGGCCAACCCGCGCTCTCTGCTCAGTTTGTTGCCACCTTCGAACCGACTCGCCATCTTTTGGGATAGATCGCCCATCGATAGCTCGTCGTCGCCACCCATGCCGTTGGCCGCTGCCCACCGCTCGAAGGACTCCAACCCCTTGTTGCCCTGTTTGATCAGTTCGGCGAACGGTCTGAGGTTGCCCTTGGCGTCGATGATGGACACGCCGGGTGGGCAGCTGGCCTGGAACTCGGCGGCTGTCACCTTCGGGGTGAAGCCGTTGGCCATCAGCAGTTGCGCGTACGTGTGCTGGCGGCTGAGGGTCGCCGCCCTGTCGTCCTTGTTGGCCTTGTCCATCCGGGTCTCGTCCTCCTCGCCGAAGGCGCCCTCGGCGGAGAGGGAGGTGCTTAGCGCCAGCCAGCCGAACCCCCACACCAGGTTCGGTGCGTAGAGCGTGCTCGCCAGCCCGATGGCGGCGTCGCGGAGGAAGTTCACCGTATCCTTGCGCTGCTTGTCGATCATGTCCAGGTTGCCCTGGACCTTCTCGACGGCGGCCAGTTCGAAGCCGCGTACGTTGCCCAGGGCGGTGAACGCCTTGTCCAGGTGTTCGACGTCCCCGGTGCGCCGGGCCGTCGCCGAGGCGTCGGCGATGAGCTGCTGGGAGAAACGGCCCATGCCCTGGTCGAACGGGGCGAGGTTCTTCGCGGAGTCGGCGAAGGTCTTCAGGAAGTTGTAGGTGTCCTTCGGGCTCAGGGTGAACGCCGCCGTGGTGCCGAAGGCCGAGGTGAAGGGCTTGAGCGTGCTCGCCTCGGTCATGTTGGCGTCGCCGATGTTCGCGCCCTCGGTGATCTCGGTGGCGTAGGCGCCGGCCAGTGTCGACATGTAGATCCTGGCTGCCGGCGCGACCTCCATCGGGGTGGCCGGGGAGTCCTCGGTGCCGTCGGTGTCCTTGAGGTCGCCCATGATGGTCATGACATTGAAGGCGAACTTCGCGGCCTCGGGGCTGTGCGGGCCCTTCTCGTAGGCGCCGCCTCCGGCGGCGAGCATCCGGCCGAACTCCGCGCCGATGTCGAAGTCCACGCTCGTCGGCCACCGCCAGGGATGTTTGGGGGTTTCCAGCCCAAACCAGGGTGTTTTATAGATTTTTGAGGTTTCTGGGCGGTTGAGCTCGGTGAGCAGGTCTCTGAGGTCCTCGCGCGACATGGCGTTGAACAGGCCCCTGGCCACCTCGGGGTTGTTGGCCAGGGCGGGCAGCAGTGGGACGAGGTCGGTCTTCCACCGCCGGGGGCGAGTGCCGTCGCCGTCGCCGACCGGCTTTCCCACCCTGCCCCGCGCTATCTCGGTGAGCCACGCGGCGGGGAACATGCCGTACCGGAGCAGGGACGCCAGCTCGCCGTCCGGCGCCTTCTTGAGGTTGCCCGCCTCCCAGGCCGAGCCGAGGAGACCCGGCTGCGCGCCGACCGCGGTGGCCAGGGCGTCGCCGATGACCTTCCGGTGCTGGTCGCCCGCCTTCTTGTCGTACCTCTCCAGACGCTGGATCATGCCGAGCATGCCCTCGGGGCCGAGGACCCGGAAGAACCCGGCGGTCAGATAGGCGTCCTGCTGCCCGTCGGCGAGTTTGCCGAGGATCCGGTCGTAGGCGGCATCGGGCAGGCCGAGGGTGGACGGGGGAAGTCGCGAGAGCTGAAAGGCGAGCTCGGTGCCCTCTTTGGCGCTGCCCGCCGGGGACTTTCCGGTCTTCTCGTCGTAGGGCAGCAGCCCCCACTGAAACGAGTCCCCAACTTGGCCGCCGGTCCATGCCGAGGTCTGTCCTGGGAGGCTGACTCCTACTCCCAGCATGGGCAGGTCCTGGTTGATCGTCTGCAGGCGGTTGCGCAGCCCCAGGAGTTCGTCGCTGACCCAGCCGTCGATCTCCCTGAGCGGCAGCAGTCCCGCCGCCGGCACCTCGGCCGTTGCGAGCAGCTGCCGGATCCGCTCGGTCTGCTCGCCGATCACGTCGCGACCGCGCTCCAGCGCGGTGATGAAGCCCTGCATCAGCTCGGGGTCGATCCCGGCGAAGTCCGGCGGCAAAGATCCCGTTCCCGGCGATATCGCCTCCACGCCATTCTCCCCGCTCCGCTTTCAGCCATTTAACTCTAACTCTATAATAAGCATATTAAAAATAGAAAATATGGACCTTTCAGGCATTATGGGGTGATTTCTACCTTGCTCTACTGTTCCCACGTGCACGTCCGGTGGATGGTAGAGGGGGGGCTTCCCCCCCCGCGATGGCGGTAAATAAGGAAGAAGTGGGTGATATGTCGGTTCCACCCTTCTGGAGCCGGCCGCGGGACTCCGGCGCGACTTCCGGAACCCGCCTTTGAAGCGATGATTCGCATCAGTCTGAGGAGCGACGGCGCTGATCCTCTCGTCGGATCAGATGCGGCGGCTGCTGATCCTGGCCCTGAGCGACCGGCCGCGATACGCGCCGACCCTGGACCCGCTGCCCGGAGCCCAGCGGGGAGGCGGAGTCACTGCGGCGCCGGTTCCCCGACCGGCACACCGCACGGCTCAACGCCGACGCCACCTGCGAGCAGGCACTTGACCTGCTGGCCTCGCACAGCTGCGTCCACTTCGCCTGCCACGCCGGACAGGACCTCGCCGACTCCAGCCAGGGCGCGCTCTACCTGTACGACAGGCCTCTGAAGGTCACCGACCTCGCCCGCCTCGATCTGGAAACGGCGGAGCTCGCCGTGCTGTCCGCCTGCCAGACGGCCGTCGGCGGCACGGACCTGCCGAACGAGGCGATCCACCTCTCGGTGGCACTGCTCCTCGGCAACTTCCGGCATGTCGCCTCGACCCTGTGGGCCGTGGGGGACGGACAGCGCCCGAAGCGTCATCGATGAGGTCTATCAGGAACTCGGCAACCGGCAGGGCCGCATCCACACGTCCCGGACGGCACGTGCTCTGCACGACGCGGTCAATCGCGCCCGCAGGCGAGAGCCCTACCGCCCCATCGCCTGCTTCGTGCCGGGCCGCCACTTCTCCCGCCGTATGGGCCGGGAAGGCGGGCCGGTCCTGGGGGCCGATGCCCCGTCAGCCGCGCGGGTCGAGCAGCCGGGCGCTCTCGCGTACACCCTCGATCATCAGGTCGCGGTGCGCGCGGAAGTAGTCGAGCGGGGCCGAGGCGGTGACGGCGCCGACCACGCTCGCCGAGGCGTCGAGGACGGGAACGGCGACGCAGGCGAGGTCGGGACGGAACTCCTCGACCTCCTGGGCCATGCCCGTCGCCCTGACCCGGTCCAGTTCCTCCTCGAAATCCTCCAGCCGGGTGATCGTGTTGCTGGTGAGGCGGCGCAGTCCGAACTCGGCGAGGTAGGTCCGGCGGGCGGGCAGGTGCGCGAGGAGCACCTTCCCGAACGCCGTCGCGTGCGCCGCCTCGTGGAAGCCCACGTCCAGCGGCTGCACGCGCGGCGTCTCCGGCGAGTCGACCACCTCCGCGACCACGAGGTGGGCGTCCCGCAGCACGCTGTAGTAGACGGCGGTGCCGCTGATCCGGTGGGCGTGCTGGAGGGCCTCCGACACCAGCGGCGTGCTGCCGAGCTGGTCGCGGAGACGCTGGTTCAGCGACGTGAGCTTGTAGCCCAGGCCGTAGCCCCGGGAGTTGGGCAGCCGGACCAGGTAGCCCTCGTGGATGAGCGTGTTCAGCAGGTGGTACGTGGTGGACAGTTTGAAACCGCAGCGCCGCGCCACGGCCTTGGCGGTGACGCCGTCACCGGCCGACCCCACCACCTCCAGCACGCGCAGCGCGCGCTGGACGGACGAGAGAAGTCCCTGGCTCTCAGCCGGTTGCGACACGGAGGACCCTCATGAACTCGCGCATCCACGCCGGATGGTCGGGCCAGGCCCGCCCGGTCACCAGGTTTCCGTCCACGTGGGCCTCGCTGTCGATCCAGGTCGCGCCCGCCACCTCGACGTCCGGGGCGCAGGCCGGGTAGGCGCTGCTCTCCCGGCCCTTCAGCACGCCCGCCGCCGCCAGCAGGATCGGCCCGTGGCAGAGCGCCGCGATCGGCTTGCCGCTCTCGGCGAAGTGCCTGACGATCTCCAGGCACTGGCGGTCGTTGCGGATGTACTCCGGCGCCCGGCCTCCGGGCAGCACCAGCGCCGCGTACCGCTCCGGCTCCACGTCCGCGAACGCGAGGTCGGAGGGCCAGGTGTGCCCCGGCTTCTCGGTGTAGGTGTCGAAGCCGTCGACGAAGTCGTGCACCACGAACTGGAGCTTCTTGACGCTCGGCGCGGCGATGTCCACCTCGTACCCCTCCTCAAGCAGCCGCTGGTAGGGGTACATCACCTCCAGGTCCTCCGCCGCATCACCTGTGACGATCAGCACTTTGGCCATCGCGTAACACCTCCGTAATCAGTATCCCCCGATCCTTGCCACGCACGGGGGCAGGGTCAACGCCGGAGATTCCACAGGTCGGAAAAACGGACATTCCCGATGTGGTGAGACATCGGAGATGTAAGCGCTGGGGCACTGCTCTCGTTCACCAACAGCATCGGGAGCATGGCACGCGAACGTGCCACTCTTGTGGCGTTGCCGCACCCCCGGTGGGTGTTGGAAGTGAGGCCGGGACTACCGATGAAATCGGGCGCCCGGCCTTCGCGTCATCAAGAGGCGGTTGCCGGGCGTGGACGAGCAGTGGAACGCGGGCGGTGCGGCGAGTGACACGCCGGAGCTCGCTCTGCACATGCGCTCCGTCGGCCGCTACGGGCGATAGGCATCTCGACGGTGTTTGATGGTTTGGATCGTCACGGTGTGCTTGTCTTCGTCAATGCGATAGACAGCACGATAAGTTCCGCGTCGGGCGACATGTAGCCCTTCGTATGGCTCTTGAAGAGGTTTGCCTACGCGCCAGGGCTCGCGTGCGATGGCACCGGTAATCAGCTCCCAGGCCGCGGCCGCCACGGTCTCGGGGAGGCCCGAGGCGAGTGCGCGGCAGGCGGGCGGGTCGAGGAGAACCGTGTATCGGTCGCTCACGCGCTCGCCTTGCCGAGGCGAGCGGCCATGATGGCGGCCATCTCCTCCTCGGTGGTCACGTCGCCGCGAGCCTCGGCAGCCGCGGCCTCGACCAGGTCTGCGCGCATCTCCGGATCAGCGAGGATCTCCAGTGTCTCCTGCAGAGACTCCCACTCGGCCACGGACACGATGACGGCATGCGGACGCCCGTTCCGGGTGAGCGTGAAGTGATCGTGCTCGCGGGCGGCCCGATCCGCCAGCTCGGTCAGCCGGTCCTTCGCTTCGCTGATCGGAATGATTTCCATGCAACGATGATATCTCTGGCCTGAATATCGGCCAAAGTTTCGGCTAGTGCTGTGACTGGGAACGTTCACCGGGTTGGGCGTTGGGCGCCCAGCGCGTCCGGGGCGACGGGCGCCTGCGTTGCGCCGGCGCAGGTAGGACTGCGGAGCCTGGACGACCGGTGGCCACCGGCCCCGGCAAGGGTTTCCGGTCACCGCACTACCCGTGTGCCCCGACGATGCGCAGGGCGAGCTCGCAGTAGTGGTCGGCGATGTCCTTGGCACTCCACTCGCCCTCCTCGCGATACCACCGGGCGACGTCGACGCCGAGCGACAGCAGCGCGAGCGCGCTCATCCGCGGGTTGGCGGTGTGGAACACGCCGCCGGCGACGCCGGCCTCCACGATCTGACGCATCTCCTGCCCGATGGCGCGCCGTACGGCGCTGATCTCCCTGTGGTGCTCCGGGCTGAGCGCGGCGAGCTCGTAGTTGACGACGCGTGCGCTGGTGTGGCTGCGGGCGTGGTGCATGGTGAACTCGCGGACGACCGCCAGGAGTTGCTCCACCGGGTCGTCCGAGCTCGCCGCGCCCGCTCGCACGAGCCGCAGCGTGAGGTCGTGTCCCGACCGTGAGATCAGGTAGAGCAGCTCCTCCTTGGACTTGTAGTGCACGTAGAGGGCCGCGGGGCTCATCCCGGCCGCCGATGCGATGTCGCGGGTGGTCGTGCCGTGGAATCCCTTGGCGGCGAAGGACTCCACAGCGGCGGCGATCAGCCGGTCGCGGGCGTTCTCCGGGCGGGTTTCCCCTGTCGGGGGGTGGTCGTCCGGCACGTCACCACTTTCTGCGATCTGGCGCACAAGCTCCCCTTGCGGTTGGGGCGTTGACAAGGATGTCGCAATTGAGGAAGGCTAAGCAAGCGCTTAGTGATAAGCAAGCGCTTAGTCAGCCTGCTCGTGCGAGGTTCTCTTGAGGCGCAGTATCTACAGCTCCGACCACGAGGCGTTCCGCGGCTCGGTCCGGGCGTTCCTGCGTGACCAGGATCTGGGCCGGCTCCAACGAGATCATGGAGGAGCTCATCGGCCGGGACCTCGGTCTCTGACCGGCGACAGAACGTGGAAAGCAGAGGAGAAGACCAAGTGAACGAGCAGCAGAACCGGCAGCCGGGTCGCATCGCGATGGTCACCGGGGCCGCCCGCGGCATCGGCGCCGCGGTCGCGAAGCGTCTCGGCGAGGACGGATTCGCCGTGGCGGTCCTGGACCTGGACGAGGAGGCGTGCAAGCCGGTGGTGGACGAGATCGAGGCCGCCGGTGGCAGGGCACTGGCGGTCGGCGTGGACGTGGCCGACGAGCAGGCGGTGGAGGCCGCGGTGGCCAGGGTCGCCGGTGAGCTCGGCGCTCCGACGGTACTGGTGAACAACGCCGGCATCACCCGCGACAACCTGCTGTTCAAGATGACCGCGACCGACTGGGACGCGGTGATGGGCGTGCACCTGCGCGGGGCGTTCCTGATGAGCAGGGCCGCGCAGAAGCACATGACCGATGCCAGGTGGGGGCGCATCGTGAACCTGTCCAGCACCTCCGCGCTCGGCAACCGGGGGCAGGCCAACTATGCCGCGGCCAAGGCCGGCCTGCAGGGCTTCACCAAGACGCTGGCGATCGAGCTGGGCAGGTTCGGGGTCACCGTGAACGCGATCGCGCCGGGGTTCATCGAGACCGATATGACCGCCGCCACCGCCGAGCGGGTCGGGGTGCCGTTCGAGCACTTCAAGGCGGCGGCGGCCAAGGAGATCCCGGTCGGGCGGGTCGGCCGGCCCGAGGACATCGCCGCGACGGTGTCGTTCTTCGTACGCGAGGAGGCCTCGTTCGTGTCCGGTCAGGTGATCTACGTCGCCGGCGGGCCCCGCGCCTGACGGCTGGGACGACGATAAGGCGCGAATGACGACGTTCGCCGGTGCCCCGGACGAGGTGCACAAGAACTCCCTGGCCCGCAACGAACTCAGGCGGCAGACAGGAATCGCGTGACGAGCCGCCCGGGTCGGCGTTCAGTCCAGCCGGGCGGGTTCGTGGGCGGACGGCGGCATGTTTTAGATGTGATGGTCGCTCCGACAGGTCGCCGGGAGTTGGGTGAGCAACCGGAGTCCCGGCCGACATCGACCTCAGGCGCCGGGATACTTCCTGAGCCAGGCGTCGGTGATCTCATGATCTCCAGCGGACCAGGCCGCGAAGTCGTCCGCCAGTTCGGTGATGGCGTCGCGGCCCTCCAGGTGGGTGAGCCAGCCGGAGGGGAGCGCGGCCTCGCCGTGCAGGGCTCCCAGCAGGTTGCCGCAGACGGCCCCGGTGGAGTCGCTGTCGCCGGAGTGGTTGACCGCGAGCAGCAGCGCCCGCCCGACGTCGCCGGGCGCGGGGTACGCCAGGGCGCAGTAGACCGCGATGGCGAGCGCCTCCTCGGCGACCCACGCCCCGCCGAGTGACTCGACCCGCTCCGGGCTCGGATCACCCTCCGCCGCCAGGGACACGGCGGTGCGCAGCGCCTGGCTGGTCTCCTCGTGCGAGGGGTACGTCTCCAGCAGGTCCGCCGCCTTCCGTACGGCCCGCGCGAGCGGCTCGTCCTCCGCCACGTTCGGCGGCGGAGTCGGGAAGCCGCTCTGCTCGGCGGGAGTCACCAGGAAGTGCATGGTGGCCGCGAAGGCGCCGGCGGCGAGGTAGCCGGTGGGGTGGCCGTGGGTGAGCTGGGCGCACTCGGCGGCCAGGTCGAAGGCGTGCCGTGGACTTCGCGCGCGCAGGCCGAACGGGGCCGAGCGCATCACCGTTCCGCAGCCCTTGGAATCGGGGTTGACCGGACCCGGCCTACCGAACGGCGCGGGGACGCCTGCGTGCCGGTGCCGCAGGCCCGACAGGCAGGCGTTCCCCGGGGCTCGCCGGGAGTAGAGCCACCTCTGCTCGCGGAGCAGGCCGGTGCGGATCGGGTCATTCCCCGAGGCGTTTGGATCGTACGCCGAGGAGCCGGGGGAGCGGTCGTTCGCGGTGGGGGGTGGGGAAGGATGCCGCTGGGTGTCCAGCCAGCGCAGGTAGGCGCGGTGGACCGCGCCGAGGTCGCCCCCGCGGATCAACCCCTCCACGGTGAACAGCGTCATCTGCGTGTCATCGGTGATCAGGCCCACCGTGCCACGCCAGTCGGGAACCAGCCCGGTCACTCCCGCAGGCCCGTGCTGCCTGCGGATTCTCCCGATCGACTCGAACTCGATGGGAGCCCCCAGTGCGTCGCCGAGCGCGCCGCCCAGCAGGCAACCTCTCACGCGACTGCGATAGTCCGGCAGGTCATGGGCGGGAGGGCGCACGTGATTCACTCCTCGACGGGATCGGGATCGGGATCGGGATCGGGATCGGGATCGGGATCGGGATCGGGATCGGGATCGGGATCGGGATCGGGATCGGGATCGGGATCGGGATCGGGATCGGGATCGGGATCGGGATCGGCAGGACTCGGAGTTTGAGACTCTACGCGGAGACATAACGGAAAATGACCAATATGGAGTGGGCTGGGCCTCGATTTCGAGGAGTCTCCGAAACGTGGAGAACGGCTGTCACGCGGCCGTGTGAGAAGCCTCTGAAACATGGCGCGGTGCGACATCCGGGGAATGTCCTCGTCGCCTTCGGGAACCGCGGGTGCTCGGGAAGGCAACAACGGGTGTCCTGACCGAGAGCCGAGAGGCCGGATATGAGCGAGACGAGCCGGACCGGGACGGAGGTCGGCGCGGTCTTCTCCCACGACGAGGTGGGGGATGACGGCCCCTTCTCCGCTGACGGGTCGGAGATCCCCTCCACGGGGGCGGGGATCGACGACGCCTCACTCATCGAGCGGTCCCGGCGGGAGCCCGAGGCGTTCGCCGAGGTCTTCCACCGGCACGCGCCGGAGATCAAGCGCTACGTCACCCGGCGGCTGGGGGTCGACGCGGCGGAGGACGTGGTGGCGGACACCTTTCTGGTGGCGTTCCGCGGGCGGGAGGGCTACGACCCGTCCCAGCTCAGCGCGCGCCCGTGGTTGTACGGCATCGCGACCAACCTGATCAGGCGGCACCGGCGCGTCGAGGTGCGGCAGCTGCGCGTTCTCGAACGGACCGGCGTCGATCCGGTGACCGTCCCGTTCACCGAGCGCAGCGACGAGCGGTTGAGCGCCGGTGCGGTACGGCGGAGCCTGGCGGCCGCCCTGGCGGGGTTGCCCACGGGCCACCGGGACGTGTTGCTGCTGGTGACGTGGGGCGGTCTGACCTACTCGGAGGCCGCCCAGTCGCTGGGCATCCCGGTGGGCACGGTCCGCTCGCGCGTCAACCGCGCCCGGAGCAAGGTACGCAGGCAACTCGGCGGAGTCGATCCCACGTCTGTCAGCGAGGAGCCCTTCCATCATGTTTAGCAAGGGGACTGCCAGGTTTATCCGGCAGGTGAAGCGCTTCCCCGTCACGGTTCCTGTGTTCGGAACGGTCAAGGTCCGGCCGTCGCCTGCCTCGGCCGGGGGAGTCGAGAAGCCGCTCCCCCCGGGGAACGGAGAAGTCACGGATGAGATGACCCGGTTGAACCGGCTGCGCGCCGAGGTGCCCCATCCTGACCTGCGGGAACTGCGCGCCGAGGAGCGGCGGCTGCTGTCGGAGATCGCCGCCCACGGCAACGCGCGGGCCGCGCGCCCGGATGGTCGCCCGATGAACCCGCGCGGGCTCGTCCGGAGGAGCCTACGGACGAGCCTCGCCGTCGGGGCCACGGCCGCCGTGATCACGGGAGTGGTGTATGCCAACCTCGCCGCGCGTCCGAAGGAACCCGTCAGGGTGGCGCCGATGGCGATGTCGGAGGTCCTCCAGCGGGCCGCCGACACCGCGAGCAGGCAGGACGAGCTGCACCCGAGGCCCGGCCAGTTCCTCGCCTACGAGTCGCAGGCCATGTTTCCGGTCAAGCTGGAGGAGGGCCGCTACCTCGACCGCAGCATGATCAAGCTCTGGCTACCGGCCGAGGGTTCTCCCCTGGATAAGGGGGTCATATCGGTTAAGCACCTGGAACCGGAGCCGTATCCGGGAGAGCCGCTGCCCGCCGAGGCCAGGCGGCGGGCGGGGGGCGGGGGCGAGCCGTCGAGACTTGAGGGCATCGACATCCGTCCCGACCACCTGCGCACCGACTACGCCCACCTGAGCCGGTTGCCCACCGACCCCGCCGGGATGCGTGAGCATCTCTACACCGGTCTGTCAGGGGGACCCCTCGATCACTACGAGGCCTGGGGGCGGGTCGGTTCGATGATCACGCAGGCGTACCTGCCGGCCGCCCAGCGGGCCGCGCTCTTCAAGGCGACCGGCACGATCCCCGGTGTCGAGACCGTCGACGGGGTCGAGGACGCCGCGGGACGCGCAGGGGTCGCGGCGGCCATGGCCAACCGGGAGGGTGGGGTACGGCACGAGTACATCTTCGACCCCGCCACCTACCTGTACCTGGGCGAGCGCGTCGTCGTGGTGGACGCGGCCAGGGCCGGGGCCCCGGTGGGCAGCGTGCTGACCTCGACGGCGCTGCTGAAGGTCGAGGTGGCCGACCACGCGCCCAAGGTCGCCCGATAGCCGGGGCCGTGCCGCCCTCTCCAGCGGCCCCGCACCCCCGGTAGCCGGGGTGCGGAGCTCCGGCGCCACCGGCGCGGGGGTCCCGGATGCGAGCACCGAGGGCATCGCCGGGTCGGGGGCTCCCGAGGGTGAGCGGCACCGGGCCACACGATCGTGATGTACCCGTCGAGTGGTACAAATCCACACTTTTTACTCCGAATCAGGGGTATGGCGGGGCCGTTGTTTTCTGTCACCATTACCCCATGCACGCCTTCCGTCTTGTTCGCGCCGCGGTGTTCGCGGTCGTGTGCGTGACGGCGTCGCTGGCCATGCACGTGCTGGCCGGAGGCACTCCGGTCGGGCCGGGCGTGCTGGTCTGGGCGGTGCCGCCGACCGCGGCGGGCGCGTTCCTCCTCGCCCGGCGGCAGCGTGGCTTCGGCATGCTGCTCGGGGCGAGCTTCGCCGCGCAGTACGGCATGCACCTGTGGTTCACCTCCGGCGCGGTCACACCGGCGACGGGGCACGGGCACGGTGCCGGTGGCCTGTCCACAGGTGTGTTCATGCTGCTGGTGCACGCCGTGATGGCGCTGCTGTCCGCCCACTGGCTGGAGCGGGGGGAGTGCGGCCTGGCCATGCTCCTGTACCTGCTCTTCGCCTCGGTACTCACCCTGCTGTTGTGGCGCGCGCCCGTCGCCTGCCGCGTCGCCCCGCCCGTCGCGCCCGACGACCGGGTCCCACTCCGCACCCGGCTGCTCGCCGCCGCGGTGTCACGTCGCGGGCCGCCCGCGCTCCCGCTCGGCATCTGACATCGGGCCCGCGCGCCCGGACGCCGTCGTGCCCTTCCGGGGCTTGCGTACCCTCTCGGGGCCTGCGGCTCCTTCCGGGGCTTGCGTACCCTCTCGGGGCCTGCGGCTCCTTCCGGGGGCTCGGGTACCCTCCCGAGGCCCGGGGCTCCGAGCGCCGCGCGTTTCCGGACCGTGAACCGTCGCGCCCTTCCCGGACGGTGAGCCGGCGTCCTGCCACCCCGCCCGGGGTGGCGAGCCGGCTCTCGCAGTGCTCTCCCGGTCTCCTGCCCCGATGCCGTCACGCTCTCGCGACGACCGTCCCGGCGAACCGGATCGGCACCCTCGAACCGAACCCCACACCGCGGTGACGCGTACCTGCCGGTGCGTGCGTTCCCTGCGAACGGAGAACTCCCATGACGTCGAACGTCGACCTCCAGCCCGAGGCTGGACCGTCCACACCCGCCACCCCCCGCACCCCCTCCACCTGGGCGACGCTGCGCTCGCTCCTGCTCCGCCTGCACTTCTACGCCGGCATCCTCGTCGCGCCCTTCCTGCTGGTGGCGGCGGTGACCGGCCTGCTGTACGCGGCCTCCTTCCAGCTGGAGCAGGTGGTCCACTCCCACGAGCTGACCGTCCCGGTCCCCCAGGGGCAGCAGAAGGTGCCGCTGGCACGGCAGGTCGCCGCCGCCACCGCCGCGCACCCCGAGGGAACCCTCGGAGCCGTGCGGACCTTCGACGAGCCGGGCCAGACGACCCGGGTGCTGCTCGACGTGCCCGGCCTCGCGGAGAGCACCCGCCTGGCGGTCTTCGTCGACCCGTACACCGGCCAGGTCCGGGGCGCGCTGGAGAGCTACGGCAGCTCGGGCGCCCTGCCCGTGCGAACCTGGATCTCCCAGCTCCACCGTCACCTGCACCTGGGCGAGCCGGGACGCGTCTACAGCGAGATGGCCGCCAGCTGGCTCTGGCTGGTCGGACTCGGCGGGCTGGTGCTCTGGCTGACCCGTCGCCGCCGGGCAGGCCGGCGGCTGCGCCGCGTCGTCGCGCCCGAGCGCGGCGCCCGCGGTCTGCGCGGGACCCTCTCCTGGCACGGCTCGGTCGGCCTGTGGGCGCTTCTCGGCCTGCTCGCCCTGTCGGCCACCGGTCTGACCTGGTCGAAGTACGCCGGAGCCAATGTCGACGTGCTGCAGACCTCGTTCGGCTGGTCCACCCCGTCGATGCCCTCCTCCGGCGGCCACGGTGACCACGCCGCCGGGGGGCACGGAGGAGGTGGCACCCAGACCGTCGACGCCGACCAGGTGGTCCAGGCGGCGGCGGGCAGGGGCCTGTCCGGACCACTTGAGGTCGTCTGGCCGTCCGAGCCGGGGAGCTCGTACGTCGTCAAGGAGATGGACCGGCTCTGGCCGCAGCGCAACGACCAGGTGGCGGTCGATCCCACCACCGGCCAGGTGAGCGCCGAGCTGCGCTTCGACGACTTCCCCGTCGTGGCCAAGCTGATCCGGTGGGGCATCGACGGGCACATGGGCTTGCTGTTCGGCCTGGCCAACCAGATCCTGCTGGCCGTACTGGCACTGGCGCTGATCTCGGTCATCGTGTGGGGCTACCGCATGTGGTGGCTGCGCCGCCCGACCCGGGGTTTCGGCGCCCCCTACAGGCGCGGCGGTCTGCGGAGGCTTCCCCCGGTCGTGCTCCTTCCCCTGGCGGTCGTGGTGATCGCCGTGGGCGTGTTCCTCCCGCTGCTGGGCATCTCGCTGTCGGCCTTCCTCGTCATCGACGTCGTCCTGGCCAGGATCGCGGCGTCGCGCGCGGGGAGAGTCGGCGCCGACAAGCTCGGTACTGACGAGTCCGGCACTGACGAGTCCGGCGCGGACAGGTCCGGCGCTGACGAGTCCGACGCGGACAGGTCCGGCGCCGGGGTCTCCGGCTGAGGTCGCAGGGGTGCGGTGCGGGCGCGTGCCGCACCCCCGCGTACGCCTTCCACCACCCTGGTCAGTCCGGGTGGTGCTGGTGCTGCAGGTAGGCGGCGGTCTCGGGGTTGGCGGGGAAGTACGCCTCGATGGCCAGCTCGGCGACGGTGATGTCCAGTGGGGTGCCGAAGGTGGCCATGGTGCTGAAGAAGGCCAGCTCCCGGTAGCCGCGACGGAGCCTGAGCGGGATCACGATGTGACCGGGTCCTGGCCGGTCTATCTCCGGCTCGGGCTGGTCGCAGGGGTAGTCGTCGAGTTCCTGCCAGAGCTCGGCCAGCTCGGGGTCGGCGGTGAGGCTCATCTGGCGGCGGAGCCGGTGCAGGAGGTGGGCCCGCCACTCGCCCAGGTTGATGATCTGCTGCGCCATGCCCTTGGGGTGCAGGCTCAGCCGGAGCACGTTGACCGGGGGGACCAGCAGTTCGGGTGCGACCCCGCGCAGCAGCAGCCCGGTGGCGGAGTTGCGGTCGATGAGGTTCCAGCGCTGGTCGACGACCACCGCCGGGTACGGCTCGTGCCCGCTGAGCACCTGTCCCAGCGCCTCGCGTACGGACGCCATGTGCGGGGAGTTGAGCGGTGTCTCCGAGTAGAGCGGTGCGAAACCGCCGGAGAGCAGCAGGTGGTTGCGCTCGCGGAGGGGGAGTTCCAGCTCCTCGGCGAGGTGCAGGATCATCTGCCTGCTCGGTTTGGACCTTCCGGTCTCCACGAAGCTCAGATGCCGGGTGGAGATGTCCGCCTGGATCGCCAGGTCCATCTGGCTCATTCGCCGGCGCTCCCGCCACTGGCGCAGAAGCTCACCTACCGGCCGGGACGCGCTGGTGGTGGTCATGCAGCACACGATAACTGGTGATGATCAGCAAAACCATTACTGAAGACATAATGCCTGCCATGATGTGGAGGAGACGGCCAGGAGTTCGTGTTCGTCGGAAGGCTGGCCCCTGAAACCCTCATTGGCTAGAATTATGTACATGACGGTTCTTTCTCTGGCAGACGCGCGAAACCGACTCTCCGGAATCGTCGAGTCCGCTGTCAGCACCCACGAGCGGTTCGAGATCACCCGTAACGGCGTGCCCGCCGCCGTGCTGCTGGCCGCCGATGACTACGACACGATGCGTGAGATGATCGAAATTCTCGCCTCGGCTGAAACCGTGGCGGCCATCCGAGAGGGGCTCGCCGACCTGGATTCGGGACGCACCTTCTCGCAGGAGGAGGTGGAGGCCGAGCTTCGCCGGACCGGCCGTCTGTGAGCGGGCGGTACGAACTCAGCCTCACCCGTCGTGCCAGGCAGGATCTCGCCGAGCGGCTGCCGGCGAAGGTCGTGCCCGCGGTCTGGGAGTTCATCACCGGCCCGCTTCTGGACAATCCTCGCCGGGTGGGCAAGCCTCTCGATGAGCCCCTCGCCCCGCAGTGGTCAGCGCGGCGAGGCGACTACCGGGTGCTCTATCTGATCGACGACGGCCGGATCGTGGTGCAGGTGATTACCATCCAGCATCGGGCGGACGCCTACCGGTCGCCATGAGTGGTGAGCCGTGCTTTGGTCGGCATGACGCCGAGCCTGAAGGACGGCCATCTCTGGCGTGACGGCCGTCCGATGAACGGTCAGCGGTGGCGGACCTTGGTGGTGAGGCGGTTGAGGATGCGGTCCCACTCGGTGCCGAAGGGGTTGTCCTGGACGAGGTAGGTCCAGGTGGCGGTGGGGCGCTTGAGGCCCGCGCCGTCGAGGTCGAGGCCGTCCTCGGTCACCGTGGCGGTCTCGAAGGTCTCGACCGAGCGCGACTCGATCTCGGCCAGCAGGCGCTGGTAGGCCGGGACCGCGTCCTTGTGGAACTCGTCGATCGGGTTGAGCCGCCCGAGAACCCGCAGGTGGATGCCCTCGCGCAGTTCCCCCAGGTAGGCCAGGTGGTCGGCCCAGCCGCGGTCGAGGTGGAACAGCACGATCTGGCGGGCGGCCTCGTGGAGCACCTCCTCGCCGACGCTCTCCTGTAGCTCCGACCATCGCTCGGGGGCGGCCGAGGCCAGGGCATCGCCGGCCACCCGCTCGCGCAGGACCCGGTCGCGGCGCTCCAGCAACTGGCCGCGCTGGCGTTCGAGCAGGCGGGTGTAGCGCCAGGTGTTGCGGTGGATCTCCATGTTGACGCCCTCGGCGACCCGCTGGGCGTGGCCCACGAGGGAGTGCTCCGGCACGCCCTTGGCGTACTCGTCGGCGACGTAGTGGGTGATCAGCTCGTCCTCGCCGCTGACGTAGAAGACCGAGCCGCCGGGGTCGCCCTGACGGCCCGCGCGCCCGCGGAGCTGGTCGTCCAGCCGGCTGCTGGTGTGCCGTCCCGAGCCGATGACGTACAGGCCACCGAGCTCGTCGACGCCCTCGCCGAGGCGGATGTCGGTGCCGCGCCCGGCCATCTGGGTGGAGACGGTGAGCGCGCCGCGCTCACCGGCCAGGGAGATGATGGCCGCCTCCTCGGCGTCGTTCTTGGCGTTGAGGACCACGCACTCCAGTCCTCGGCCGCTCAGGGTCAGCGCCAGGCGTTCGGACTCGGCCACGTCCATGGTGCCGATCAGGATCGGCCGGCCGGTGGCGTGCACCTCGGTGATCTCCTCGACCAGCGCGAGGTCCTTCTCCATCCGGTACTCGAAGAGCCGGTCGGGCTCGTCGGTCCGCACGCACGGCCGGTTGGAGGAGACCACGGCCACCTTGAGGTCGTAGAACTCCCGCAGCTGGTCGCCGACCGCGACCGCGGTGCCGGTCATGCCGCACTTCTCCGGGTAGCGGGTGATCAGCGCCTGGACGGTGATCGAGTCGAGGATCTCGCCGGTCTCCGAGGGTGACAGCGCCTCCTTGGCCTCCACCGCCGCCTGCAGGCCGTCCGGCCAGCGCTGCAGCAGCGCCACCCGGCCCCGCGACGGGTTGATCAGGTGCACCTTGCCGTCCCGGACGATGTAGTCGACGTCCTTGGTCAGCAGAGCGTGCGCGTGCAGGGCGAGGTTGACCTCCGTCAGCGTGGCGGGGGTGTCGTAGAGGTCGAGGCCGAGCGCCTGCTCGACGGTGTCGATGCCCTTGGTCGTCAGGTGGACGTTGCGCGCCTGATCGTCGAGCTCGTAGTGGTAGCCCTTGACCAGCTGCCTGACCAGCGCCGCCATCTCCGGCACCGCGTCGCCTGGGTCGGCGGCCCCGGCCAGCACCAGCGGCACCCTGGCCTCGTCGACCAGCACGGAGTCGGCCTCGTCGACCACCGCCACGGCCGGCGCGGGCACGATCAGGTCCTCCACGCGGGTGCTCAGCCGGTCGCGCAGCACGTCGAAGCCGATCTCGCTGACCGAGCCGTACGTCACGTCCGCCGCGTACGCCGCCCTACGTTCCCCGGGCGTGGAGTTCTGTCCGATCCAGCCGCAGGAGACGCCGAGCGCCTCGTACAGCGGACCCATCCATTCGGCGTCACGCCGGGCCAGGTAGTCGTTGACCGAGATGACGTGGACGCGCTTGCCCTGCAGGGCGTATCCGGCGGCGGCCATCGCGCCGGACAGGGTCTTGCCCTCGCCGGTCGCCATCTCCGCGACGTTTCCCGACAGCATCGCCAGCATGCCGACCAACTGCACGTCGTAAGGACGCAGGTCGAGCGTGCGGCGCGAGGCCTCCCTTACGATCGCGCAGAACTCCGCCATGTCGTCGACGGAGGGCGTCGGCAGTTCGTCGAGCGCGCGGATCCGCTCCTCGCGGGTCCCGGCGTCCGCCACGACCCGCTCGAACTTCGACAGGTCGATGGTGCCGGGGCGTTCGAGGAAGCGCCTGAAGAGCTGAGTTATCGAGGCCACGTTCCCTCCAACGCCCGTTCGCGGGCTCGCGTTCCGTCTCTTCGCACATTGTGATGCAAAGATCGATTGTTCATGGATCGGAGCGGGTTCGCGAGGTCTCCGGAGCGGCAGGCTGCTCGCCGGGGATATCGGGCCGCTGCGATGCCGAGGTGCTCCTGGTCACCGGGCCGTTGCGATGCCGAGGTGCTCCTGGTCACCGGGCCGCTGGGACGCCGAGGTGCCCCTGGTCACCGGGCCGCTGGGACGCCGAGGTGCCCCTGGTCACCGGCCCGGCCGGTGGAGCAAGGTGAGGACCACGGAATCTTCGACCCGGTTTGCCGGATCCTGATTCCCTGTTTCGCGACACGTTCGCCGGTCATGGGGGTCTCTCCCACATCGACATCGATTACTCAAAGTAAGATTACGAAAGTGAAGAGTAGTCGCGAGGCGATCTCATCTGCGAAAACGGCATCCGGTGGACTCCGTCGCGTTGTGCTGCTGCGCGCCACCGTCACCGACGGTGATCCGTCCGCGCGGCGCGGCTGGCCAACTCCCTGAGCCGGGCCTTCGCGCAACTGATCGACGACCTCGAACACCCCGCTCAGTCCCCGGAGGGGGCGAAGGTGAGCGTCTCGATAGTCGACCAGGCGCAGGTGCCGTCCGCGCCGATCGAGCCGCGACTGCCGATCAACGTGGCGCTGGGCGCGCTGATCGGCCTGACGGTCATCGGGGGAGTGATCATCTTGAGGGATCGGCTGGACACGACGATCCGCACCCCGCAAACGCTGCGGAAGGCCACCGCGGTGCCGGTGCTGAGCGAGATCGGCTACGAGCGCGACGCCCGGCGGCACCCGCTGATCACCGAGCGGGACGGCTCCTCCGCCCAGATCGAGGCCTTCAACACGCTGCGCACGAACCTGCAGTTCATGAACGCCGAGCACCGACCCAGATCGCTGGTGGTCACCAGTTGTCTCCCCGGCGAGGGCGTGTCCTGGATCTGCGGCAACCTCGCCGTCGTCCTGGCCGAGGCGGGCTTGCGGGTAGCCCTCGTCGACGGCGACCTGAGGCGGCCGAGCATCGGCGAATACCTGAAGACAGGTGACCGGCCCGGCCTTACCGACGTACTGGCCGGCCGAGCCGAGACGTCCGCGGTGATGCGGCAGCGGGACGTGTCGGACGGCCGGCTGTCCGTGATCCCCAGTGGACCGTTGCCGGACGGCCCGAGCGTGCTGCTCGGCTCCCAGCGGATGCGCCTGCTGATCGACGAGCTCGTCGACGCCTGCGACATCGTGATCATCGACACGCCGCCGCTACTGCCGGTCACCGACGCGGCGACGCTCGCGGCGAACTGCGACGGGGTACTCCTGGTGGCCAGGTGCGGCAGGCCCCGCGAGCAGGACGTGGCACACGCACTGGGCCTGCTCTCCTCCGTCGGCGCCCGCTTGGTGGGGGCGGTGCTGAACTTCGCCCCCACCCGCCGCGGCGACGCTCGTGAGTATCCGTCCTACGCCCCGGGAAACCTGACCAGAGAACCGCGTATCCCGCCCGTACCTGACGACAGCTGACAGGTACGGGCGGGACGATCGTTCCATGACCATGACAGCGAAATTCCTGGCCGTGAACATCGATTGCGCCGAGCCCAGGCGACTGGCCGAGTTCTACGCGGCCGTCTTCGGCTATGAGCTCCAGTACGCGGAGGACACCTACGCCGGTATCGGCGACGGCACGATGACCGTCTACTTCCAGCAGAACCTCGACCGCAAGCCCGCCGCGTGGCCTGGCCCCAACAAGCAGTTCCACCTGGACGTCCGTGTCGCAGACGTCGAGGCGGCGGTCCGGGACTACCTGGAGATCGGGGCCACCAGGCCCGCCTTCCAGCCCGGTGAGGGAAAGTGGGTGGTGCTCGCCGACCCCGAGGGCCACCTGTTCTGCGTCTGCCCGACAGGCGACTAGGCGACCTGCCGCCGGGGGAAACAAGAGACGGCATAGGTCCCTACCCGTTCGTCTCGCGCTCTAAGCTTGCGGGGTGACCCAAGAAGCGCTTCTTCCCAGATGTCCTGTTCGCTCTGCGGGGTGGCGATGACCTGGGTCGGGATATCGATCGCGTTGGTCGGCGCGCTGGGCTACGCCCTGGGGGCCGCGCTCCAGCAGTTCGAGGCGGTCTCCGAAGGCGCCTCGCTGAAGCTGATGAGGCGGCCCCGCTGGTGGTTCGGCGGTGTCATCGGGTTCACCGGGGCATCCCTGCACGCCGTCGCCCTCAGCTTCGCGCCGCTGATCGCGGTGCAGCCGATCAGCGTGGCGACGCTGGTGTTCGCGGTGCCGCTGGCGGCGATGCTGCACGGCAGGCGCCCGCACCGGGCGGAGATCAGTGGCTCAATCGCGGTGGCCGTCGGGCTGCTCGGCCTGCTGCTGCTGGTTCCGGTGCACCCGGTGAAGCCGCACATGACGAACCAGGAGGCGCTGGGCTTCCTCGGCTGCGTCGGGCTGGTCATCGTGGTGAGCCACCTGCTGGGACGGAAGATGACCGGCTCGGCCAAGGCACTCACGCTGTCGGTCGCCGCGGGAGCGATGACCGCCAGCGTCTCCACCTTCGTCCGGGTGGTGGGCGGCAACTTCGGCGGTGACTTCGGCACGCTGCTCAACTGGTTCACGGTCGCCATCCCGGTGCTGCTCGTCTGCGCGATCGTGTTGCTGCAGAAGACCTACGAGGTGGGTTACTTCGGCATCTCCTACGCGGCGGTGCAGGTGGTCGACCCGATCACCTCGATCCTCGCCGGTGTGCTCCTGCTCGACGAGGCGGTGCCCACCGGCTGGCTGAACGTGGTTCCCGCGCTCTTCGCGGTCGCGCTGCTCGTCTGGGGGACGGTCACCCTGGGGAAACTCTCCCCGGACCACGGGGTTCCGGCCTCGGTACGCGAGAAGGCGACGGTCTCGCCGTAGGCGCCCTTCGTGGTGGGTCAGGTTGAGGGCGGCGGCCAGCCGAGCACCTCTTGTGGTGGGTCAGGTTGAGGGCGGCGGCCAGCCGAGCACCTCGTCCATCGCGCCGTTCACGCGCGAGGGGGCGAGCCGCCAGCTGAGCGCCGTCATCGTGTCGCGCAGCCGCACGGCCAGCGGGTTGCGCAGCCGGGTGACGCGGCAGATCGCGGCGGACCGGGCCACGATCCTGGAGGTGCGCTCCAGCCGGGCGGCGGTGTAACCGGCCAGCACGTCGTCCCCGCCAAAGAACACGGCGCCCGTGCCGTCGCCGACCACGTGGGCCAGCACCACCGCGTCCTCGATCGCCTGGCAGGCGCCCTGGCCAAGGTTGGGGGTCATGGCGTGCGCGGCGTCGCCCAGCAGCGCGACCCTGCCCCGGTGCATGGCGGGCAGCGGAGGGGCGAGGTGGTGGACGTCGTTCCGCAGCACCCGTTCCGGCGTGGCGGCGGCGAGCAACTCCGGGATCGGGGAGTGCCAGTCTCCGAACAACCGGCGCAGCTCGGCCGGCTGGTCTCCGCCACCGCCGCCCGCCGGGACGGTGTCGGTGGCGTAGCAATAGGCCGTGTCCCCGGCCAGCGGCATGACTCCGAAGACCTTTCCGCGCCCCCAGCTCTCGTATGCCCGGCCGCGTACGCCCGGGGCGGGCACGAGCAGCCGCCAGGCGGTGATGCCCGAGTAGCTTGGGGCGGGGTGGCCGGGGAACAGCGTGGACCTGACGGGGGAGTGGATGCCGTCGGCCCCGATCACCAGGTCCGCCTCTGTCCGCCCGCCGGCGAAGGTCACCAGACCGCTGTCCGGGTCGACCCGTGTGACCTCGGTGTTCAGCCGGACCGTACCGGTCGTGAGGCGTGCGGAGAGCGCGGCGACCAGGTCCGCGCGGCGCCCCAAACCCGCAGGCGGACGATCGCCCGCTACGAACTGGCCCTGGAGGCCACCCGCCGTCCCGAGCTGCGCACGATCTATGACAGGGCCGGCGAGCGCTTCCGTGACCCCGCGGCCGCGATCCTCGCCGCCGCGGGGTCGCCCGACCCGGTACGGCACGGGCGCCGGCTCGTCGCCTTCGGCGAGGGCGTCATGTTCGACGCCATCGTCGGCGCCGGAGCCGAACCGACCCTGGACGACCTCCGCCGGGGGATCGGGGAACTGCTGCGTGGCATGCTCGGCCGGGAAGGCGCATAGGGCTCGGCCGAAGCGTCGCGGAAACCGGAGAGGTCCGGAGCTCGAAAGATTCGGGGGCCAGGGGCGATCCGGGAAACCGGAGAGGCCCGGATGGCCGGATGGCCGGTTCGGGAGGCGTTCAGCGGGCCGGGCCGGTGAGGCGGGCACGGTGGGCGGGCCACTCGTCGTCCAGGATGCCGAAGTAGACGGTGTCGCGCCATGTGCCGTCGGCGCGGCGGCGATGGCGGCGCAGGGTGCCCTCGTGAACGCCGCCGATGCGCCTGATCGCGTTCTGCGAGCGGATGTTCAGGTTGTCGGTCTTGAGTTGCACCCGGTTCACGCCCAGCTTGTCGAAGGCGTGGTCGATCAGCAGGATCTTGCACGCGGTGTTCACCCCGGAGCGCCACAGGGCCCTGCCGTACCAGGTCCAGCCGATCTCGATGCTGTCGGCGTACCCGGGCGTGTCGATATAGGTGGTCCAGCCGACCGCGCGGCCGCTCTCCTTCAGGATCACCGTGAACGGCACGTGGTCTGCCGCCTCGACCAGTCGCGCCGCGATCCGGGCCAGTTCGGCCTCGGTACGCGGGGTGGGGTCGGTCACCCAGCGCCACACCTCGTCGTCGTGGCCGCCGGCGGCGAACAGGTCGGGGATGTGGCCGTCGGTCAACGGCTCCAGCCGTACGGTGTCGCCTTCGAGGGTGATGGGAGCGGGCATCTGCGCGGTCATGGAAAGGACTTTAGGACTCCGAGTGGACCTGCTCGAAGGTCCACTCGTGAGGCCTTCCCAGAGACCACTCGGCGGTCGAGGTACGCGCCCCTGGTCCCGCCGCGGGACAGGGGTCCGTGAATTTCCGCTGACCTCCCCCGCTCGCGGGCCGGTGCCACCCGGCCCGCGAGCGAGGGAGAAGGGCTTGCTCCGGGTGCTGCCTGTCGCTCAGGGGAAGGGGGGTGGGCGCCTGCCCGGGGCGGAGTGGGGGGATTACTTGGTAAAGGAGAGCGTCTACTCCGGGCGGAGTGAGGTCAGCAGCAGGTCGGCGAAGTGCGCCCCCAGCTCCGCGCCTGAGAGTGCGCCCTCCACGCTGTACCAGGTGCCCAGGTGGTGGATGGAGCCGAAGAAGAAGTCGACGACGATGTCGGCGGGGACGTCTTTCCTGAAGGTGCCCTCGCGCTGTCCCTCGATGACCAGGTCGCGGAAGCGCTCGTGGTAGCGGCGCCGCTCGGCGCGGACGACCTTGCGGGTGTCGGGCGCGAGCAGGTGCATCGAACGGAAGAAGACCTTGGAGTCGTCCAGGTTCTCCACGGTGGTCGTCACGACGTCCGCGGCAGCGGTGTGCAGGCGCTCGGACACCGGCCCCGAGCCGTCGGCGAAGTGGGTCAGCCGCTCCATCTGCATGCGCAGCACACGTCCGTAGATCTCGTGGAGCAGGTCGTCCTTGGAGTCGAAGTAGTGGTACATGGCGCCCTTGGTGACACCGGCCGCCGAGACGATCCCCTGCACCGATGTGCCCTCGAAGCCCTGCTCGGCGAAGAGGCGGGTGGCCTCACTGAGCAGGCGCTGCCGTACCGGCTCCTGGTCCTGAGTCATACGTGTCCCCCATGGTGTGGTGTGGGAAAGCGTACCGACTGGTTGGTCAAGCGGGGGGTGATTGCCATAGACGTGTTACTTGCGTCACCTTCGCGATTCAACGATAGCTGGAGCCCCCAATTGGGTATTTCATAGTCCAAGGATCTTCAGTGTGGCAGGTCCCCCCACTTTCCTTCACGACCGCATCGAGCCATGGGGGGTTCGTCATGCCCGGCGGATCTATCTACGTGACGCCAGTCGACCAGGTCCACGGCCTGTCACCCCAGGTCATGTACGAGCAGTTCTGGCTCAAGGAGGCCGACCACCGCAGGAAGATGCGCGGGGTCAAGGCGGCGGCCGGCCTGGCGGTGGGCGTCGCGCTGGCCTACCGGTTCAACCTGTCCCCGATTGTCCTCGGGCTGCTGTGCGGCGTGCTCGTCGGTGCCGCGGACGCGTTCTGGACCTGGCGCGAGTACGACGCCACCGCCGTCTGGCGCGGCAAGCGCAGGGGCGAGACCATCACCGGTAAGCGGCTCCGCCGCAGGCTGCGCAGGTCCGGCTACCATATCCTCGACGGCCGGGCCATCCCGGGCAAGGCCTCGATCGACCACCTCGTCATCGGCCTCGGTGGCATCTGGGTGGTCGACAACGAGGCGTGGCACCCGGAGACCGAGATCGCCCGGTACGGCGACCGGCTGTTCCTCGGCGAGAAGTACGGCACGAAAACGGCGAAGGCACTCGTCGAGGTCTCCGAGTCACTGGCCGAGGTGCTCTCCCGCGAGTCGGGCATTCCCGTCACCATCGAGCCGTTGCTCGCCGTGCACGGCGGGCAGCTCAGGCGGTCGGTCACCGCGGAGGGGGTCACCCTCCTCAAGCCCCGCCTGGTCGTGCGCTGGATCAAGGACGGTCCGCGGGCGGACTTCGACGACGCCCAGGTGGAGGTGCTCGCCAGGACCGCCGCCCGGGTGCTGCGCCGGATGAGCTGACCGTATGCCGACCGCCGCCCGGGTGCTGCGCCGGATGAGCTGACCGTATGCCGACCGCCGCCCGGGTGCTGCGCCGGATGAGCTGACCGTACGTCGGCCGTGCCCGGGTGTCGCGCCGGGAGAACCGGAATCCGCTCAGGAGAGTTCCTCGATGAAGGCCGCCAGCTGCGTGACGTTGCGGCACTCGTACATGGGCACGATCCCCCCGTATGCCGTCGCCACCGAGTCGCCGGTGTCCCACTGGGCGGTCGGCTCCGGGTTGAGCCAGTAGGCGTGCCGAGCGTCCCTGGCCAGCCGTCTCAGCGTCTCCAGTGCGGCCGGCTGGTAGTTGGACCGGGCGTCGCCCAGGATCAGCAGTGACGTCTTCGGCCCGATGGCGTCGCCGTACCGCTCGGCGAACGTCTCCAGCGCGTGGCCGTAGTCGGTCCGGCCGAACCGCACCATGTCGGCCTCCTGCACCAGCCGGGTCATCGCCTCGGCCACGTCGGCGCCCGGCATGAAGAACCGGGTGATCTCGTCCACGGTGTCCACGAACCCGAACGCGCGGACCTTGGTGAACTGCTCGCGCAGCGCGTAGGTCAGCAGCAGGGTGAAGTGGGCGAAGGAGGCGACCGAGTCGCTGGTGTCGCAGAGCACGACCAGCTCGGGCTTGTGCGGGCGGCGCGGCCTGTTGAAGGTGGTCAGCGGCACCCCGCCGCTGGACAGCGAGGCCCGTACGGTCCTGCGGAAGTCGAGGCGGCCGCGGTGGCCGAGCCGGTGCTTGACGGTCAGCCTGGCGGCGAGACGCCGGGCGAGCGGATGGACCTCCCTGCGGAGCCTGGCCAGGTCGGCCTTGGTGATCCGCAGGAAGTCGAGCTGCTCCAGCGGCGGGCGCACGGAGGAGCGGGCGATCCGCTCGATGCCGGAGTCCTCGGCGATCCGGCGGCGCACGTCGCGTGAGACGGCGTCCT
Organism: Streptosporangium sp. NBC_01810; assembly: GCF_035917355.1. Lineage (NCBI taxonomy): Bacteria > Bacillati > Actinomycetota > Actinomycetes > Streptosporangiales > Streptosporangiaceae > Streptosporangium > Streptosporangium sp. NBC_01810. Next base: position 594,073 of record NZ_CP109070.1, read on the forward strand.
CGAAGCGCCTGGTGTGCTCGCCGATCCGCTGCCGGGCGACCTTCTCGGCCAGTCCGCCGCGCTCCTGGCCGAGAAGGACCTCGGCGAGCAGCCGTGCCATGAGCGTCTGGGGGGAGAGTGCCCGCATCACCGAGTAGGAGAACCAGTTCTGCCTGCCGGGACTCGCCACCTGGCGGCCGAAGCGCTCCACCATCGCCCGTGCGAACTCGTTCATCCCCTCGGCGCCCAGCAGCAGCTCGGCCAGCCGGTCGCGCAGCTCGGGAACCTCGGCGGTCCGCAGGTCGAGCCCGGCCGCGTGCGAGGCCTGCAGGCCGGTGGTGGAGGCGGGGAACCACAGGTCGAAGAGCGTGTCGAAGCCCGGCCGGTGCGAGGGCCGCTTGACCAGCGTCGCGGCGTACGCGGCCCGCAGCGACTCCCGCTCGGTCAGGTCGATCACCTCCAGTGCCCTGGCCGCGTCCAGCCCTTCGGCCGGCGACACCGGCAGCCCGGCCTCGCGTAGCGCGTGCACGAACCCCACGTGCCGGTCGAGCAGGCTCACCCTCGGCCTCCCGTCCCGATGGCCGGGCCGCCCGGGCCGCCCGGGCCGGTCGGCCGGGCAGGGGCGGTCGCGGCGGGCCCGGCCGGCCGGGCCGTGCCGGTCACAGTGCGAGCTCCTTGCGCGCCCGGGTCTGGTCGGAGGCGTGCTTGAGTACGACGCCGAGGGTGGCCCCGATCGCCGCCTCGTCCAGCTCGGTCCTGCCCAGCGCGAGCAGGGTGTTGGCCCAGTCGATCGTCTCGGCGATCGAGGGCGCCTTCTTCAGCTCCAGGGCGCGCAAGGTGGCCACCGTGCGGGCGAGCTGCTCGGCCAGGGCGGCCGTGATCGTGGGCACCTGGGCCAGCACGATGTCGCGCTCGCGCTCCGGTGTCGGGTACTCCAGGTGCAGGTAGAGGCAGCGCCGCTTCAGCGCCTCGGAGAGCTCGCGGGTCGCGTTGGAGGTCAGCACCACGTACGGCCTGCGTACGGCGGCGATCGTGCCGAGCTCGGGGATGGTGACCTGGTAGTCGGACAGGATCTCCAGCAGCAGCCCCTCCACCTCGACGTCCGCCTTGTCGGTCTCGTCGATCAGCAGGACCACCGGCGTCTGGGATCGGATCGCCGCGAGCAGTGGCCGCTCCAGCAGGAACTCCTCGGTGAAGATGTCGTCGTGGGTGGCGTCCCAGCTCTCGTCCTGCCCGGCCTGGATGCGCAGGAGCTGCTTCTTGTAGTTCCATTCGTACAGCGCCCTGGCCTCGTCCAGCCCCTCGTAGCACTGCAATCTGACCAGCTTCGCCCCGGTCGTCGCCGCCACGGCCTTGGCGAGCTGGGTCTTGCCCACGCCGGCCGGCCCCTCGGCGAGGAGTGGTTTGCCGAGCGCTCCCGCCAGGAAGACCGAGGTCGCGATGGAGTCGTCGGAGAGGTAGTCGACGGCGCTGAGCCGCTCGCTGGCGTCGGCGGGCGAGGCGAACCACATGTGTGCTCCCAGTACAGGACCGAATGTTGTTCTAGCTTAGCCGCTGATCGTAACGGATTTCGAAGCCCTGCCCGATGTGCGCTATCCTTCAGGAGCTTCAAGCGCCGCTAGCTCAGTTGGTTAGAGCAGCTGACTCTTAATCAGCGGGTCCGGGGTTCGAGTCCCTGGCGGCGCACCCGATGGAAACCCCAGTTCAGTACGCTGAGCTGGGGTTTCTCGGTTTTCGGGGGACTCTGGTTGGACCGGGACGCGCCCGGGGTCGCTCGCTGGACGCTCTTTGAGGTTCCCCCTGGACCGACTGGAACGGGCGCCGACGACGCGGCCACGAGCACGGAGAGCGACCAAAAGGTGCCGTGGTGGACGGGGTCGCCGCTCGCCGTACTCCAGCACGTCCTCGGAGGACGGCCGAGGGGGTGGATCCGCAGTGGCTCCGGGTCGATCTGGGTGCGAGCGCTACGGTGTCGCGGGTCAAGCTGACCTGGGAGGCCGCTTACGGCAAGTCGTACAAAGTCCAGCTAGATCCTACGGTTCGAGGCATGGCGATCACGCAACACAAAATCGGTTCGGGATTCGACGCGCACAGCACAGCGGACGAGGTTTTGGCCGGCCTCCGGTTATCCGGCAAGAACGTCCTGATCACCGGCGGCTACTCGGGGCTCGGCCTGGAGGCCACACGCGCGCTGGTCCGCGCCGGGGCACACGTCGTCGTGCCCGCCCGCCGTCCCGCAGTGGCGAGGGAGGCCCTGCATGGCATTACGCGGACGGAGGTGCGAGAGTTCGATCTGTCGGACCCCGACAGCATCCGGACCTTCAGCCACCGGTTCCTGGAGACCGGCCGAACCGTCGACATCGTCATCAACAACGCGGGCGTCATGGCCTACCCGCACAGGCTCATCGCCCCCGGATGGGAAGCGCACTTCGCCATCAACCACCTCGGGCACTTCGCCCTGGTCAACCGGCTGCGCCCGGCGCTGGCCCCCACCGGGGCACGAGTTGTTTCGGTGGCCTCGTCCGGGCACTTCCTGTCCGACATTCGCTGGGACGACCCGCACCTCCGCCACGGCTACGACCATTGGTCGGCCTACGGGCAGTCCAAGACGGCCAACGCCTTGTTCGCCATGTGGGTGCGTTGCGATCACGAGATGGCCAGAGCGACACAGAATTTCGATCAGGCGAATGGTCCGCCTGGCTTGAGGCGAACCACCGAAGCCGCAGTGGGGTCTGGTCCGTCCTGCCTGAGAAGGGCACGGAGGTGGCCTCGGTCAGCAGGGCCGAGGCCCTCAGGCCCGGCCTTGATCCCGTCGCGGAGCGGAAAGCAGGCGTAGAGTTGGGAGTACCGAGGACATTTCGTGCGTTGACATCCAGGTCGACGTCGCCCAAGGCGATAGGCGACTCCGGTCCCCCTCAGGGACCGAGACGGGCCGGGCGATCATGATGCCGGAGCTTCTTTCCCACAGCACGCCGTTCACAGACACCACTCCTGAGGCACGCCTCAGCCTGGATCCCGCCCTTGGCCGCAGGGGCGCCGTGGACGGGGCCTGGTGGCCGTACTCACAGGACGCGGCAGTGGAACTGCCGGGCCTCATCGCCGCCATCGACCGGCGGCTGGGCCGGCCCGTCATGCGCGTGGGCCTGCCCCTGGGGCCCTGGGACGACATCCCGCACCGTGTCGCGGCCCCCGGCCGCCAGGTCAAGGTGGGCTGGTTCCGCAACATGGACCCGCACGTGGTCACCCTGATCTGCGAGGCCATGGACCCCGTCAACCTGCTGGTCATTCCACCCGGCACCGAGAACGGCACGGCCGCGCACATGCTCGCCCTGGCCACCAGGTGCGCGGGTGCCACTCGTCCGACCGACATCCTCACCGCCGCCGCCTCCGGCGCCACCTCGATCACCCGAGACGACGGCCAGGGCACCCGGGACGACGGCCAGGCCACCTGGGAGAACGAGGGCGGGCGGATCGCCGACCGCGCACCGCGCCGGTCACCAGGGCCCAGATCCTCTCCGAGAGGAGACATCATGACCGTTCTGCAAACTCAGACCTCCCACGGAGCGGGCCCCCAGGCCGCCGGCCCCGCTGCGACAGTCATTCATCTACACGGCGAGATCGACGTCTTCACCAGTGCGGCACTGCGCGAACGACTGCTCCGCGCGTTGCGGCGCGGAGCGAACCCGCTTGTTCTCGACCTGTCCGGGGTGTCGTTCTTCGACACGTCAGGGCTGGCCGTACTGGTCGGCATCCAGCGCCGTGCCAGGCAGCTCGGAGTCACCTTCGAGCTGTCCGCGCCTCGGCACCAGACGGCGGTCCTGCTCCGGGTCACCGGTCTGGACCGCACTTTCACCATTCGCTGAGCGTCAGCGGAGCGGATCCCCCTGTCAGCGGGCATACCCATCGGTAGGTTACGCTCGCCCGGCGAGCTCGGGTCTCACCGGCGTGGACTTTTCCGTACGCAAGAAACCTGCAAACCGACGGCAAGCCGGACTTACTACGATCATCGCCATGATGAAAAGAATGATCGCGGTGACCGCTGTCGCCGGAGCCGCCGTGCTGGCGGCCCAGCTTCCCGCGTCCGCGAGCTCCTCCACCGCGCTGCTCCGCCTGCGCGGCGGTTTGACGCTGGAGATCCCGAACTCCTGGCGGGTGTACGGGACCGCGGACCAGGTCCGGGTGGTGACCGGTGCCTGCGCGCGGCCCAACGGCGGTTACTTCCAGCCCAGGTGCGACAGCTTCTGGGTCATGGGGCCGAAGGCCCTCAAGACCGGAGGAGAGGGCTTCCGGCGCTACGACCCCACCCAGGGCGCGTTCTACCCGGCGTCCGACGTGGTGCCCTGCGCGACCAACCCCAAGTACGGCCAGGTCCTCGGTAAGGCGATCGTGGTCGGCTACCGCAACATCGGGGTGGCGCACAAGGCGCACTACCGGGTGTGGCCGGGCCGGTGTATGTCGTACACCGACTTCGCGCAGAAGTCGACGTTCAACCAGCGTGAGTGGTACCTGCCCAAGTCGAAGATCCTGATCGTCGACCAGTGGGCCACCCCCGGCCTGGCCACCATCCTGAAGAACGCGATCTGGGACAACTGATCGCCTGACCCGCCACCTGGAACCAGACCGACCTGCCCGTCCCTCGGTGAGGTGACCCCCACTCGATCGTGAGCAGGTCGACCAGCCACAACTCCCGCCCGCCGTCGCCATCGGTCTCCGGTACGCGTACGGCGGGCGCGCTCGTGAACGTCTTCTCCAACAGTGCCAGGCGGCCAAGCTCGGGACCGGTCACCGGCCCGGCGGCGCGATCAAGATGGCCGAATGTGGTCGCCGTGACCGTGTTGATCCGAAATGCGATCAGGGTCAGGGTGAGTGGACTTCAACGTACAGAGGTGGTTATGGCGGCTCAGGATTCCCTGCTCAAGGTCTACGGCGATCGTACGTACGCGCATGTGGCGATGGTCCGGCACCAGGGCATCACGGTGGCGTTCGCGATGGACTCGGCGCGACGGATCGTCTACAACGTCCTGAACCTGGCCAGGACGGATACCGCCAAGGGCGAGATGGACGCCGCGTAGTGGGCCGACAACCCCGCCGAACTGCCGTTCCCACGGGAGATCACCGAGGTCGGCTACAGCATCGCGGGCGCGACGGCGATGCCGGCGGTCAAGCGGGGCGGCCGGATCGAGGCGGGGGCGGCCGAACAGCTGGAACCCGACGAGATCGACACGTTCCTCTCCACGACCGCGTGCCTGTCGGCGGCGGCCCCGTTCCAGGTGATCTCGGACGGCACGTACGTGGTGGTGCTGCGGCAGTCGGTCGGGGCCGCCCACGCCGACGCGGTGCACAAGCTGACCGGCGGCGGCTGTTCCGGCGACGCGGCCAGGACGGACTACGAGACCAGCGGCGGCGACAAGGTGCCGCTGGTGCGGGAGACGCTGCCGTGCGACCGGTTCCTGCTCGTGGACGGCAAGCTCAAGCCGGTGCTGGAAGTGCGCTATCGGCGCAGCCGGCACGCCACGCGGCCGGACTCGACCAACGACACGCTGGGCACCGAGGACATGGAGAGCCGGCCGTTCTACGAGCCGACGAAGGAACTGTCGTTCATCCGCAACCTGAGCGGCGGGCGGTTCACGGCGGTGATGGTGCCGACCGCGATCAACGACATGTGGCGGTGGCAGCTCTTCGCGCAGAACGACGCCACCGGCCGCGTCGACTGTTTCAACATCGAGCGGGACGCCGACGGCGGGTTCAACACCCAGGGCACGCGCTTCTACACCAGCCCCGACCCCAAGTACCGCGACGCCGTCTTCGAGCGCGCCCCGGGCAAGTGCCCGTTCACCAACCTGGAACTGGTGCCGGTGGCGGGTGTCGCAGGGCACGCGGAGACCGCGCTGCTGCTGGACGGTACGGCCGGGCATGTGGACCTGGGCAATCCTGGAACGTTCAAATTCGGCGCCGGGCCTTACACGATCGAAGCGTGGATCAAGCCGTCGGCCTTCGACGGGACCGTCCTGGCCAAGGGCACGGCCTGCCGGCTCGGGGTGCACCCGAACGGCACGGTCTTCCTCGCCCACAACAGCGCGCCCTGGTCGGTGGCCTCGATCGAGCCGATCCCGCTGAACGAGTACACCCACGTGGCCGGGGTCTACGACGGGACAACCGCGACCGTCTTCGTCAACGGCAGGGCGGGCCAGAGCGTGAGCCTGCCGTACCAGACCGACCAGGCCGCACCGGTCCTGATCGGCGCGGTGAACACCGCGGGGCAACCGGGCAGGTTCTTCAACGGCGAGATCGACGAGGTGCGTCTCTGGGACCGCGTCCGCACGGCTGAGGAGCTGAGGCGGGAACTGGGCCATCGCCTGATCGGCAACGAGTCGGGACTGGTGTCGTACCACCGCTTCGACGAGGGGTCGGGCACGACCGCCTACGACCAGAGCGACCGCGCCGTCAACGGCACGCTCCGCGGCGGTGTGCAGTGGGTGGGCTCGCAGGCCCCGGTGGGCGATCACCCCGGCGTGCGCCGCGACAGCTTCTCCATCGCGGGCCGGAGCGTGATCTCCGGAATGTCCTCCGTGCTCTACCACCAGCAGCAGTCCGCCTCCGTCGGGTACGGCACGACCGCCAGACCGGCCAAGCGCCAGGCACGGTTGCTGCTCGCCTTCACCACCAAGGCGGCCGCCGACAAGGACGGGCAGGTGGCGACCGTGGAGTTCGGCGTGGGCAGGGACGGACGGCTGGCCCAGGTGCCCGACATCCTGGACCTGCCGGTGATCGACCGCCCGACGCAGAGCAGTGACCTGGATGCGATCGCCGTGCTGGAGCAGAAGATCAAGAAGCTTGAGGGCGAGGTGCTGGACCTGCCCCGGGAGATCGACCGGTTGACCAAGCTCGCCGCGAACGTGCCCGCGCTCCAGACCTCCTACGACGAGCTCGCCAAGCAGGTCACCTACTGCCAGCAGAGCTAGGACGAGCAAAAGGACAGGTTAGAGGCCTGGCTCTGGCGGCTGGACATACAGGAGTCGCCCGGTCGGCCGACCATCGCGATCAGGGGCGACGACCTCAAACTGGGCGCGGAGCTATGGACAGGGGCAGCCTCCGCGCGTTCTTCTTCATGGAGAGGAAAGATGAGTACATCACTTTCTCCATGGACAAGAAAGACGAGTACCTCAGGCTCATCAACTTCAAGAGCAAGCTCGCCGTCTCCTCGGCGGGCGCCGACAACTCCGTGGTCCAGACGAAGGCGGCCCTGACGCGGGATTCCGGGCTGATCAAGATGGTGCCCGTCAAAATGGTCGGCACCGCCGACACCGGCCTGAGGGACGCGAAGGCCGCGTTCCACAAGGCCGGCATCGATCTGGAGGACGCGCGCGCGGGGCGTAACAAGGCGTCGGTGCTGCAACGCGACCTGGCCACCAGGCAGGTCGAGCTGGATACGGCGCGCAACGACCTCGCCCTGAAGACCGGCGCCGCCCAGGGCGCGACCGATCTGACAGTGGCCATGCCGCTGCTCGTCCTGGATCGCACCGGGCTGAGCTGCGCCGGCGCCCTGCTGGCCTTCGCCCGATGCACCGACGCGCCCGTCCTGCTGGACAGCGCCACCGGCAATGTGGTGCTGTACTTCCACGGTGTCAACGACCAGTTCTTCGCCGCCTACCTCGACACCTTCGTGATCCCCTCGACCCAGGAACTACCCGTCGACGGCAGCGCGGTCCTGTTCACGGCCCGCGACGCGGGCCTCGACCTGGGCGCGCTCACGATCACGGTGAGCGATGGCGACGCGCCGGGCCGGTGCGACCTGACCATCTCCGGCGGCCGGGAGGGCGAGACCTGGCGCTCGCTGCTCACCGGGCCAGGTCCTCCTGGTCGTCAGCGAAGGGATCGAAGAGTCCGAATCCGACGACTGTGCCCTGTAACGGCTCGTCCTCGTCGCTTTCGTCGGCGTCCCGATCGGTCATCTGGGCCGCCCGCGCTCGCTGGACTTTCCGGTTGGCGGGGTGTCCGGCGGCCGATGACTCTGCGGTTGTTACGGATTCCGCATCGGCCTGCTCAGTGATCTCATCGGCTGCGACGCTGCTGGCCGTGAGCGTGGGCAGCAGGTCAGGCGGCAGGTGATTGCGGACCGCCGCGACGGCCCGGGTGCGAGCCAAGGCCCGCTCAGTCGGATCGGGGCCCTGCCCAGCCCGCCGAAGCAACGCGGCCAGCACCACCGCGACGGCGGTCTCGTTGGTGGCGTCCACCCCGCGCTGCGCAGCGATCTTGCGGGCGTGCCTCCAGGTGAAGTCGGCGAAGGGCTGCGCCACCAGGGACGCATGACGCCACGGCGCCATGATCCACCCGCCCCGGTAGTGGTTGCGAATCCAGACCCGGGTGACGTCGTAGGGGTCGTAATGAACCTCCCACCGACCGCCCTTGGCCGTGATCGGCGATGGGTAGTGGCTGTAGGCGCGCAGCTCGGGGCAGGTGTAGGTGTGGTAGTCGATCTGCACTCCGCCATCCCCAATCGCCCGCCACTCCGCCGGCAGCAACTCGATGTAGTCCTCACCCGACAACGCGATCGGGATGTAGCCCGCAGCCGTGACCAGGGCAGCGTATGCGTCGTTGGGGGAGGCGGGCTGGTCAGGGGTGAATGGGTGGCGCAAGCCTTCATGTGGTCGCGACTGCCACCCGGCCACAACCCACTCGTCCAGCTGTTCCTGCAGGTCAGGTAGTGACCACACTGCTCGCTCATCGACATCGGCGCCGCGGTGGGTGACGTCTCGGCCGGTGTAGCCGGCCACGTGCTGGCAGAACAGGGTGTTGATCGACTCGAACGTCCGCTCCATGATCGCCTTGTCGGTGCCGGTCTGCTGATGGGCAGGCTGCACCGAGATGCCGAGGGTGTCGCAGGCACGTAGGAACACCTCCGACACGAACACCCTGCCGTGGTCGATCACCACGGTGTCAGCCGCTATGACCGGCTTGGCCGCCGCCAGCTCCAGTCGCGTGTCGATGCTCACCAGCCGCTGATGGGGGATCCTGGATGCCTTCATCGCCAGTGCTTCATCCCAGCCTGGCCGCATCGGCTCCGGCGTCATCATCCGCGCCAGGAGCAACGCCGCGTCCACCGCCTTCGCACCGACCGGGCGTAACACCGCGGCGCAGATGGTCCGGGTGGCGACATCAACTGCGGCGACCAGCTCGGGACGGCCGATCACCCCATCGTCCATCACCGCCATCACATCCAGCAAAGTGCCGTCCATCTGGACCTGCTCGCCGGGCCGGGACGCGGTGGTCGCGGTAAACGCGCCCTCAGGGCGGTTGGCCATCTGGCGGCGGGTGGTCGCCGACCCGAAGGTGTGCTTCCCAGCCGACAGCACATCCAGCAGCTTGTAAAAGGTCGTCTTCCCCGGCAATGGCACTGTCCCGGGCCCATACTCCTCTTCCAGACCCTGCTTGATCTGGCTGATCACCCTGCCCTTAGTGCCCGTCGACGTGCTGGTCTGCGCGTCGATCACCCGGGCCGCGGCCTCGACCACACGAGCGTCCACGTTCCCGGTCGGCTTGGCCCGCCGTGCGTATCGGGTGTCGACCAGCCCCCATAACCCCTGATCACGGTAGCGAGCACGCATCCGCCGGACCGTCCGGACACTCGCCTTCGTGCCCGCCCTGCACAACTCCTCTGCCTTGGCGCGCTCCCGCTCGACCAGAGAATGCAGCACCGGGTCGTACTCCGGACGAGGCTGTGTTCCCTCGGGTGCGCCCAGCGGGAGCCCGGTCTCCACCTCCACCAGATGCCGCTCCCACTCCCGGGCAGCCGTCAGCACCTGTTCTGGCAAGGTGGCCAACAACCCCAGCGGCGGCACCCGCGCCACGCGCCCGTCGCCCTGACCTCCCCCGCCCAAGACGGCGAAGTCCGGCGCAGCCTGCAGATACGGCGCCAGCACCACACTGGCCTCGTTCGCCGTCGACAACAACCGCACCGCGTTGCCGGACAATGCCACCACCTGGTGCTCGACGCCCTCGAACCGCACCCGGTCGCCGATGCGCAGCACCGGCCGGTCAACCACGACGGCCCCCTGCCCCCACGGCCGTCTTCACGATGCTGCGGTCGCTGAGCACCAAAGACAGATCCGCCTCCAGCTCGTGCCGCCACATCAGGTGAAACAGCACCGGCAGCGTCGCGATCGGATCCCCGACCAGCTCGGCCCCGTCCATCAGGGCAAGCGGTTGGGCGAACACCTCACGCAACTGGGCCGCGACCGCCTCATCCATGCACCGCGGATGCCGGTAACCCGCCAACCACCGCTGGTTGGCCACCACCACCCCATTCATCGTGCCCCACACCGCATACCGCCATCCCAGCAGGTCACACGCCTGCTGCGTGGCCTGGAACGCCTCCCGGTCACTCTCACCGATCCGGTCCAGCGGCCGTGAGTCCAGCACCAGCACCCCGCCCCCGGCCACCCGGACGAAGAAATCAGGAGCATGTCTGCGCGGTCGGCCATCGACGCTCCATCGCAGCCAAAACGGCTGTGACGCAACCGCTGTCACCACAGGATCGAAATCGATCGCGATCAGGTGGTCCCGCTCAACCCACGACTCGAACCCAACCAGGCGGCCCATCGTCGCCGACCAGTACCAGCCCGGATAGTTCCGCTGCCCCGCGTATGACGGAAACGACCGGACCGGACGAGCCGCCTCCAGCTTCACCCGGCTCAGCTCCTCCAGCTTCACCGACCGTTCGACGCCGTCCGCATCCACATAGGCCACATCGAACCTGCTGGCCACATCCAGCGCATCCGCACTCACTTAGTCATCGTGGCCACATCTCCGCGAACTGGCCACCTACTTGGCCAGATCTCCTCGGAATCGGCCACATCAACGATGACCTGACACCGGCGATGGCATGATCACGCCGGGCCGCACCCGCGTGATCTCATGCTGGGGCTACCCTGAATCTAGACAGACTAGATAGGAGGACGCCTGTGAGCGGATGGCAGGTTCAGGAGGCGAAACAACGCTTCAGCGAGGTTGTACGGCGTGCGGTGAACGAAGGTCCTCAGGTGGTCACCCGGCATGGGGAAGAGGTGGCCGTCGTCATCGACATCGCCGAATACCGCCGCCTCAACGGTGGCGCTCCGGACTTCAGACAGTTTCTTCTCGCCGATCCTGACTGGGACGACGACGTGGAGTTCCCGCGGAACCAGGACCTTCCCCGGGAAGTCGATTTCGACTGATGGGTATCGGCTACCTACTCGACACGAACGTGGTCTCCGAAGCGCGCAAGCGGAACGGCAGCCCTCAGGTCAAGGACTGGATCGCCGCGGCTCACGGACCCACTCTCTACCTCAGCAGCCTGACGGTCGGTGAGATTCGCTGCGGAGTCGAGCTTCGCCGACGCCGGGACCCCGGCCAGGCAACGGTGCTGGAACGTTGGCTGCACGGCCTTCAGCGGCAGTTCGGTGATCGCATCATCCCCGTCACCGTGGAGGCCGCCGAGGAGTGGGGACGCCTGAACGCCATCCGCCCACTCCCCACGACGAACGGCCTGATCGCCGCGACGGCCCGGGTGAACGGCTGGACCCTGGTCAGCCGGAATATCAAAGACTTCGCCGGCACAGGAGTGTCCGTCGTCAACCCGTTTGACGTGCTGATCTGAGTCCTGCCGGCCTGGGCTCCGATGGTGGCGACGACCTTGGGGTGCCGGTGGCCGACACGGTCGGCATGCGCCGCCCGCCCTAACCCGTGACCTGGAACCAGACCGATCTGCCTGGGCCGTCGTGGTGGAATCCCCACTCGGCGGCGAGCAGGTCGACCAGCCACAGCCCCCGCCCGCCGTCGCCATCGGCCTCCGGTACGTGGACGGCGGGTGTGCTCGTGACGGAGCCGTCGTCGGTGACCTGCACGTGGACCGCCGTGGTGGTGCGGGCCAGGTAGACGGTCACTCGCCCGTCCGTGGTCCGTCCGGAGTCGGAGTGGGCCACCGCGTTGGTGGCCAGCTCGCTCAGCAGGAGCAGCACGTCGTCGAGCAGCGGGGGCGCGATGCGTCCGGCCAGCAGGTCCCGGGCCCAGGCCCGCACCTCCGGCACGGAGGCCACCCGGCCGGGAAAGACCTGCCGCCACGCGCTGTACGGCCCACCCGCCCACGGCATCGCGTCGTGATGCCCGGGAAGTTTGTCTTCTTCCCCTGGCATCGTCGAAGTTCCGTCACCGTGATGTCCGGGGCAGCTGTCCTCTTCCCCCGTTGCCTCCCGCTCGGATCTCAAGCGGTCACCGCCGACATGATCATGTCGGCCGCGTTGTCGGCCTCCGCCCAGACCCATTCCCCGCGCTGCCACAGCCGTGCCCACCAGGGCCGCCAGACGAACGCCCAGCCGCAGTAGCGCCGGACGACCGTGATCCTGACCAGTGCCGTGCCCGTCGCCGACCGGATCTCCAGAATCGGCTGCCCGGCCACCGGCAGGACCAGCGAGGTGCACACTCCGAGGCCGTGCAGATCCCAGCCGAGCCGGGTCAAATGCGCAAATCGCTCGCGCTGTTCGGTGGCCGGCACGCTTTTGTCCCCGGAATGCCGGCGGCGAGCATTACCGAGGCGTGAAAGGTCGCTGTTCTGATCGTTCATCGCTCGTTCTCGTCCCTGATTTAAAGGTATGAGGATGCTTTCTTTTCCGTCCTGTCTAATCGATAGGGCGTGTGCTTAGATTGCCCGCATGGCAGGTGGATTCATGGCTGGATTGGCACCCCGGTGGATGCTCTGGAATGTCGGGTGAGGGTTTCCCCATACCAAGGTCTGGAATCGCCGCTATAACCAAAAATCCGTTTTTCTCTATTTCAGGAGGAATGCGATGAGCGACGAGATCCCCCCGGACCCGGGCTCCCCCCGCGCACGCTTCGCCGCCGAGATGCGCCGCCTGCGCGAGGCCGCCCAGCTCTCCCAGAGCGCCGTGGGCAGACGCCTCGGCTGCACCCAGACCCAGGTAAGCCGCCTGGAGAGCGCCAGCCGCACCCCGTCGAAGTCCGACGCCGAGCGCCTCGACGCCCTCTTCGGCACCGACGGCAGCACGTATTTCACGGACCTGCGCGAGTACATCGTGGCCCGCCACGGCACCCCGATCTGGTTCATGAGCTGGGCACAGGAGGTCGAGCCGTTCGCCCTCGTCATGCGCTCGTGGGAACCGCTGCTCATCCCCGGCTTCCTGCAGACCGAGGCGTACGCCCGAGCGATCTTCAAGCATGCCCCTCGGATCACCCCGGAGGAGATAGAGGAGCGGGTTAAGGGTCGGATGTTTCGCAAGAAAATCCTTGATGGGGACAATCCCCCACTTTTTCTGACCCTCATCGACGAAAGTGTGCTGCGCCGTAATGTCGGCGGCCCCGAAGTAATGCGGGAACAGCTCGGCTACTTACTGGAGATCGCCCAGCGCCCCTCCATCTCCATCCAACTCGTTGATCGGCTCTGCCTCTCCGGCGTTCTGGGCGCTTTCATGATCGCAGAACTTCCGGACGGGCAACCGGACGCGATTTATGCGGACTCTTCAGCGGAAGGACAGATTTCGGCCGACCCCAGCGTCGTAACCCCGATATGGAATCGCTATGAAGCGATACGTGGATGGGCTTATCCTGAGCACATGTCCCTCAAAATGATCGAGGAAGCGAGGCAGGAATGGATCTGAGTGTCGCGGTATGGCGGAAGTCGTCGCTCTCCGGAGACAACGGTGCTCAGTGTGTTGAGGTCGCCGCGAATCTGCCCGGTGCTGTCGCGGTTCGTGACAGCAAGGACCCCGACGGCGCCAAGCTGCTCTTCACTCCTGCCGGGTGGCGGGCCTTTGTCAGCGGCATCAAGGTGGGAGACTTCGACCACCTGAGCTGATTGCCGGGATTCACCTATTTTCGGCTATCCATTAATGGGAATAGCGCTTCGTCTCTTTCGTCATTTCGGGCCCCCGATCGGTCAACCGGTCGGGGGTTTTGTGCGTCCAGTAACGGTGTCGGAGTGAGTCCGGATAGAAGTCCGAGAATTCGTGGTTCGCGGCCCCGACAGCCTTTCCTGGAAGCCGGTGGATGTGGGCGGTCACCGCATCAGCGACGACCAAGAGGGGTCGGCCTACGAACGACGCCATGGTGAGCGCGCCGAACGCGGCACTCGACGCGGTGAGCGGCGTTAACCTCGCCGGATGACCGATCTCCAGCACCTCGTCGACGATGCCGACCGTGACGGAATCCAGAAGCTCGTGGTCGGTGCCGTCGTGTATCACGACGATCGGGTGCTGATCCTGCGCCGTTCCTCCGGTGACGACTTCCTGCCCGGCATCGAGGAACTGCCCTCCGGTGGTGTCGATGACGGCGAGGACCTCCGGTCAGCGCTGGCCAGGGAACTGGCCGAGGAGATCGGCTGGAGCGGCCCGCTCATCCTCGACCGGGATTTCGTAGCCGTCTTCGACTACCTGTCCGGTTCAGGGCGCAAGGCCCGCCAGTGCACCGTCGCTCTTTCCGGTAACGCGTGTCCAATCGTCCTGTCCGACGAGCATGAGTCCTACCGGTGGATCACTCTCGACGAACTGTCCGACTCCGACCTAACCGACGAGACCGTCCAGGCCATCCACGACTGGGCTGCGACCCGCCGCTGACCGGGGCCGTAGATAATTCGCGCCGGTCATCCCTTGTCCATCGGCTGATGGGAATCAAACAGCGCCCTTCGGTAAGGCGCTGACGCCGGGGAGTTTGGCGAGAAAACGCATGAGCTGTTTATCGGCGAATCCGGTACAGCACATGCCGACGCAGTGGCCCGTCGGGCACGTCCGGGTGGTCGAAGTCGGCGGCGGGGTCACGGGTCATGCCGATCCGGCGCATCACCGCCTGGGAACGCAGGTTGGTGGTGGTCGTTATCGCGACGATCTCCGGCAGTTCCAGGGTCTCGAAACCGAAGGCCAGGCAGGCCAGGGCGGCCTCGGTGGCGTAGCCGTGGCCCCACGACGAGCGGGTCAGCCGCCAGCCGATCTCCATCCCCGTGAACGGCATGCCCTCATGCGCCGGGGTCAGGCCGGTGAAGCCGATGAACTCACCGGTCTTCAGGACCTCCACCGCCCACCACCCATAGCCTCGCCGGCCGAGGTCGGCCTGGAAGAGCGCGATCGAAGCGGCACTCTGCTCACGCGTCAGCAGGTTCGGGAAGTGTTCCCGAACCTCGGGATCGGCGTTCATCGCCGCCCAGGGGTCCAGGTCGGACTCCCGCCACTGGCGGAGCAGGAGGCGATCGGTACGCAGTTCGGACATACTGCCAAGCTAACGTGATCAAAGTGGGAGGGGCGACCGGTTTTGCCGGTGGACCGTCACCGGCCGTCGGGTCACCGGAGGGAGATCGCCGTTCTTGCCGCGAGGACCGCCGTCGCGGCAATCGACCTGGTATGAAACAGGCCGCCCGGCCTGGGCCGTCCAGGGCGAATCCTGTTTCATGAGTCGGCTCAGGCGTATTGCGGCGCGATCTCGCCTATTGCCTGGTCCAGGATTTCCAGGCCCAGGTCAAGCTCTTCTTCCGAGCTGGTGAGGGGCGGCGCGATGCGGAACGTTCCGCCGATTCCCGGAAGTTGCACGATGTTCATGTGCAGTCCCAGGGCAAGGCAGCGGCGGGTGATCGCGGCCCCCATCTTGTCGGAGCCCTGTTTGGTTTTTCGGTCGAGAACCAATTCGACTCCCTGGAGCAGGCCACGACCGCGCACATCCCCTACATTTTCGTGGCGTTCCTGGATGGCGAGCAGGCCGGCGCGAAGGTGGGCCCCGAGCTTCGCCGCTCTGATGTCCAGCTCGTCACGCTTGAGGACGTCAAGAACGCGGTTTCCGACAGCGGCGACCATCGGATCGGACACGTGGGTCGTGAAGAACAGGAAACCGCGTTCTGCGGCGGTCTGCTCGATCTGGGATGAGGTGACGATCGCGGCCAGCGGAAGACCTGCGCCAAGGGTTTTGGAAAGTGTGAGAATGTCCGGCACCACGCCGTCTCGTTGGAATGCGTACCAAGTGCCCGTCCGGCACAGGCCCGTCTGCGCTTCGTCGAGGATGAGCAGCATTCCGCGCTCCTCGCACTTACGCTTCAACGCGGCAAGATAGCCCAGTGGGAGATCGATGATCCCGCCGGAACTCAACACGGGTTCGACAATGCAGGCCGCCAGACTTCCTGTCGACTGAGCGTCGACGAGCTCGAAGGCGAAATCGAGTTGGCGACGCCAGTCCAAGCCGCCGTCGGCGGTCGTGAAATCGGGACGGTAGGCGTACGGAGTGGGAATGGCGAAATTGCCCGGGGTGGCAGGACCGTAACCCATTCGTCCGGAACTATAGGTGGCGTTCGCCGCAGCCTGTGTCATGCCATGCCAAGAGCGCGAGAACGATACGATTTCGTACTTGCCGGTGACGAGCTTGGCCATCCGAATCGCTGCCTCATTCGCCTCCGCCCCGGTTGTCAGCAGAAGTGTCTTCTCCAGCGGGGCCGGCAGCGACTCCGCCAGGCGGCGGGACAACTCCACGACGGGGCGCGACAGCATTCCGCTGTACAGATGGTCGAGCGTCGCGATCTGCTCGTGCACTGTGGCCACGATCTCCGGATGCGAGTGGCCCAGGATGGAACTCATCTGTCCCGACGTGAAGTCAAGGATTTTCCGGCCGCTCTCGGAATAGACGAAACTGCCTTCCGCGCGAACGATGATCTCGGGAACGAACGACGCACCATACCGTATGACGTGTTTATGAACGTCGGTCCAGAATGGTCCGTCGGCCGCTTCGACGGGAGACGGAGAAAAGGGGCGGAAGGAAGTCATGGATAAACGGTATGGCCACGAGTCTGTTCGCGTCCATCGCTACTTTGCAGATGCTCTGTTCGATAGAGGCGTACAGTACGCAGGGCATCACCGGCAGGCCCTGACGTGAACGGCATGGTGCCGGCCGGTGGTGATGCCCCGCACGCGGTCCGCCGTGGCACCCGTCACCTGACCCAGGACCTGGGCACGCACTACGCCCTGATCCCGAAGGATGATCAACATCCCGAAGGGTGATCAACCCGCGCTGTCGGCCGCGGCTCGACGCGCGCCGGCGGACACCGACACCGACTTCGCCGAGTGCACGTACTGAATCTGAAAGCTCGGCGTGACGCGCGATCATGCCGATGACCTGCAGCGATAGATAGCCTTCGTGTAACGTCCACCTTTGATCGTCAGTACGCCGACTGTGATCGTGGCCACAGCCGAACCGAGTCGCGTACCATCCGCCGCCATGGCTACGCCCGACATCGCCCGCGCACCTTGTCGACCCTGTGAAATCGGCCCTCAACGGACCCGGTCGTCAATGTGCCGTAGCCCTGGCACAGTATGTTGTCAAGGTGATACTCAGCCCATGGCGCTTACGACTCCTCGATGCGTTCGAGCGCCTCGGAACTGTTCGCGCCGTCGCCAAAGAACTGAACCTCAGCCCCTCGACGGTCTCGCAGCAGCTGTCGGTTTTGGAAGGGGAGACAAAGACGAAGCTGTTCGAGCGGGAGGGGCGCGTTCTCACACTCACGTACGCAGGCGGAATACTGGTGGCCCGCGCCCGCGATCTGCTCGACCATATGGAGTCCATAGAGATCGAGCTCGCTGAGTTGTCGTCAGACCCAGTCGGGCACCTTCGCATCGGTGGTTTCGCGAGTTCCGTTGTGCCGATCCTCATATCCGCGACGAAAGCGATGGCCGAGAGCCATCCGCGGCTATATGTGGAGCTTCGGGAGATCGAGCCTCACGAGAGCATAGCCGCGCTCCACCGTGGCACATGCGATGTTATCGTCACAGTGGACCAGGAGGACGGATCTCTCATAGATCCAGGTATTCGAAGCATCCCGCTTGCCGTCGATCCGTTCTTTCTCCTCCTCCCGCCGCAGCATCAACTGAGACATCAGGCGAAGATCTCAATCAACGATCTCGCGAAGGAACGTTGGGCGCTCGACTTTCCCGGGACTTATCTCGGCGACCTGGTGCCGGGGCTCTGCCGGAAGGCGCAGTTCGAGCCCATCGTCGCTGGAAGATTCTCAAGTCACAACGTCGTTCTGGGGCATGTGGCGGCCGGACTGTCCATAGCCCTCCTGCCGAAGCTGGCTCTCACCTCGGAATACGATGTCGCAGTTCAACCGTTCGATCAGCTGCCGCCGCGAAAGATCATCGCCGCCGTTCGCCGTGGATCGGCGCGCAGCACCGCGATCACGACGGCCCTGCACGCTCTCAGCGGCGCGGCCACCGATGCGCTCGGTGGCCACGAGTAGGCCGCTTGTAGCTCGGGGACAACCGTCTGTCGGGACGGTCCAGCGCGACGGCCTCAAACTCCCGGGTGGCGCGCTGACCGGTTGAGACCACCGTGCCGCACGGGTCTTTCCCGATACCCTCCAGGCTTCAGGCAGGCGACGATGCGCAGGGGGGATTCACAGTGAAGAAGCTGATCGTCCGGCTTTGGAGGTTGATCAACGGCTCGCTCCAGTGGCGCATCCTCTGGCTTCGGCACGCCAAGTTCACGGTCGGGGTGACCGGGGTCGTGCGTGACACGGACGGCAGGGTCCTCCTGCTGAAGCATCGCTTCTGGCCGGTGGGCAGGCAGTGGGGGCTGCCGACCGGCTGTGCGAACAGCTCGGAGACCTTCGAGGACACGGTCTGCCGCGAGGTGCGGGAGGAGACCGGGCTGAAGGTCCACGTCGGAGAGCTCGTTCAGCTGAAGAGCGGCTACAAGCTGCGCCTGGAGGTGGCCTACGAGGCCGAGTTCGTCGGCGGCACGCTCGAAATCGACGACTTCGAGATTCTGGAGGCGAGATGGTTCGCCCCGGACGACCTACCGGAGGAGATGCAGGAGTCGCACCGCCTGCTCATCCGCCGCGAGCATCTCTAGCCTCCATGCCACGCCTGGCGCCGAGCGATCGTGATCGGGTGATCGGGACCGGGCTGCAGGATGGGCTTTTCGGTCATGGCGAGAACTCCTTTCTTTCAAAGGTAGTCCGCCGGAGCCTCGGACCGCGCTGCCGCCACCGTCGACAAGTGGGGCCCGGCACAGCCAACCCAGGTCCCCCTGCCGTTGACCGACCGGTATCCGGCTCACCTTGTGTACGAGCAGTGGATAGGAGTCCGATGATCGTTTGTCCTGGCCCTGCACTCCGCACATGACTCCGATTGACCAGGGTGATCACCCAGATACAGCTGCTGACCTGAAGCGATGCGGCACGTGCGAAAAACCGGCCTAGCGCTGCCACGCCGCCAGCAGATCTTCCGGTGTCCAGGCCGCGGCCAGTGGAAGTCCCGGTTCGTATCCCGACCTCGACACCGCCACTTTCGGTGTCTCCACGGTCACGCCGGCGACGGCTGCGGAACCCTGGACCAGCGCGTCATAGTCATGGCGGTCGAACGGCCGGGCGTCGAGCCATTTGATCGATCCGACGAAGTGGACCCTGCTCGCGACGGGTTCCCGGTCCGCGCCCACGAGATCAATCTCGGGATTGTTCTGCCGATTCCACCACCCGCCCACAGCCTCGGTGTCCGGCCATGCGTCGTCCGGAAGCATTCTGGCCAGGCAGTCACGTACGAGTGGCTCCACCGCGCGACCTCGCCAGGCTGTCCAGGAACGTTCGATCCGTCGCAACGCCAGATCCGGTCGGCCTCTTTCACTGTCGGCGATGGCCCGCTGCAGGAACGCCAGCCAGAACCGGAGATAGTGGTCGGCCACCCGGTACCGCTTGTTCTTGGTGTCGGGCCGGTCGGAGAGCGGGAGGTCGGTCGCCACCACGCGCTTGGCGATCAGGTTCGCGAGGATCGGCGCCAGGGTGCCGGACGGCAACGGCGCCGCTCCTCCCACATTGGCGGCGATCGTGCTGAAGGTGCGTTCTCCGGTTCCAATGGCCTCCAATACGGTCCGGGTGTAGGTCGCCGACGGAAATTCTCCGAGCAGGGACAACTCGCCGGCGGCGAGAAGAGGTGAAAGCGGGTTGGCAAGACTGTCGCGCAGGAAGTCGATCCTGGACATGCCGCGCTCCCATGAACGGACCACCTCGGGGAAGCCTCCGGTGATGAGCAGCGCGTCCACGGCGTCGGCAGCGGGCAACCCTGTCATGTCGGCGACGTCCTGAAGAGCAAGAGGCCTTAGCGTCATGTGAGCAGCCCGGCCGAAGAAGGGGCGGCCGTACTCCTGTAGGGATTCCATCACCGACAGGTCGCTTCCGACGAGGATCAACAGGATCGGCCGAGCTGAGAGATACCTGTCCCAGGCCGTCTGCAGGGCACCCTCGAACTCCCCGTCCTGTTCGATCAGCCACGGAACCTCGTCAAGAACCACGATGCACGGGGTCTCATCACCCGCGGCCAGCGCCAGCGACCGGAGGGTGTGGTTCCAGTCCTGCGGCGCGGAGCCCTGAAGGAACTCGGCGCCTGCGAGTCCGGAGCAGGCGACGGTCTCGGCGAAGTCATTACGTTCCGCAACCGGACTACGACCTCTCGTCGCCTGGAAGACGACATACGGCAGGCCAGAACGATCACAGAACTCCTGCACCAGGCGCGACTTGCCCACTCGCCTGCGGCCAGTGATGATCACTGCCCGGCCTCGCGTCCCTCCCCTGCCCTCTGTCGCGAGCCGCAACTGCGCGTCGAGTTGATCGAGATCGAAGGCCCTGCCGGTAAACTCCATCGATCCTACCTTAGTAATAATCAATCTTACTTAGATGAAGTCTACATTGATGCCACTACCTGGGCGCGGAAGATGAGAAGTCGCGAAGACAGCCGCCACAGCCAGGGTGAACGGCTGGACCCTGGTCAGCCGGAACGTCAAGGACTTCGACGGCACGGGGGTGTCCGTCGTCAACCCGTTCGACCCCGCCCGATGCGGGTCGCGGGGGCGGGCACGCTCCCCGCGCCGCCGCCCGCCGCGGAGTGCCCGCTCCGGTGAGCGGTCAGCGGCTGACCCCGTCGGACGGGCGGAGCAGGTCGAGGTCGGCGCGGCGGGGGAGGCTCTCCCCGGACGCTGGAGGAGGCCGCGATGATCGACGGCGCGAGCCGGCCGGTGATCCTGTGGCGGATCCTCTTTCCCCTCGTCGCGCCGGGACTGGTCGCCACGAGTGTCTTCTCGTTCATCACCGCCTGGAACGACTTCATCTTCCGCCAGGACCTTCATCATCTCGGCCAGGGACAACCAGACGCTGCCCTCGGCCCTGCTGGTCTTCTTCAAGCCCGACGAGAACGACTGGGGCGGCATCATGGCGGCCTCGACGCTGATGACCGTTCCTGTGCTGATCTTCTTCGTGGCCGTCCAGCGCAGGCTGGTGGCCGGGCTGGGCGGGGCGGTGAAGGACTGACACCCGCCAGGCTCCGTTCCCCCTGTACCGATAATTTTTGCCTGGACCAGGGCAGAACTGTCCCTCGGGACGGTTGACAGGCCAAAATTGGTCCGTGGTCAGGATCGGATCGGTAGGAATGAGCGAGTGCGAGCGTGGGAAGCTTCCGCCAGTTCTGGGCCAGTTGTTCGCTGACGGGGCCGACGGAAGCAGCGGAGGTGAGGGCCGGAGGCTCTCGGTGGACCTGCCACCGGGGGACGTGGTGTGGCCCGACCCCGGTTACGCTCAGCTCTCGCTCCGTCGCCGTCCGGCGTTCTGGCTGAGTGAGGTGGCGGTCTCCGGCGAGTACTGGGCACGGCTGCGGTCCCAGCACGAGCACTCCGGCCTGTGGCCGGTGCTGCTGGAGGACTCGGTGCAGCCCTGGTCGGCCGGTCAGATCGCCCCGGACGCCGCCGTCGAGATCGACAACTACCAGGCCGCCGCGTTCATGGCCGAGGTGTGGTCCGACTGGATCGTCAAGGCCCACATCGACCAGCTCGAAATCCTCGACCCCTTCGGAGTCGAATGTCCGGGTCCGGCCCCTTCGGGAAGGCCTGCCGCCGATCCCGGCGTGGTCGCCGACTGGTACGCCGGCCTGGTGGCCGAGCGCAGGACCCCGCTCGGGCTCGTCGCGGTCGAGCGCGGGGCCGACGCTCTCGCCGTCATGGGCTGGCAGGGTGCCCTGAACCACAACGAGTGGATGGTCCCGCTCGCGGCCGTGGTGCGGAGCTGGGAGGACAGGTTCGGGGTGCGGGTGGTCGGCATGGGGTTCAACACCCTCGACCTCAGCGTCGCCGCACCTCCGACGACCTCGGAGCACGCCCTGCACGTCGCCGCGGAGCACTGGACGTTCTGCCCCGACAGCATCATCCAGGGCGCGGGGAGTCTCATCGACTACGCCGAGCAGATCAAGGGCAGGAACGCCTGGTCGTTCTGGTGGGACTGAGCTTGCCCGCCGCGGGTCTCCGGGGTGTGAAACCCGAGATCGGCAAGACGTTCTCGCTGGTAGGGCGGCTGTTGGTGTGACGGGGTCCCCGATGGGGCTTTCTTGGGGGTAGTAGGTAGATCTTCTGGGGTTTTCATGGCATTTGCTTTGCTTTGTCCGATTTCGTGAGTAGTGTCCATGGGTATCGGTTGGCGACCTGCCCTTCACAAGAGGGAGCGGCCGGCCGACGTCGAATCCCACAGGGCCCGCATGGTCCGGGGAACCGGGGAACCACTTTTCCGGGGTGAATCCGCCGCGAACGTGCGGCGGTAGGGCAACTCCACCGCCCGAACCCGTCAGCTAACCCGGTAGACGAGCTGGAGAGGAGATCCCCCTCATGGATCACCGCGTCACCACGTCGGTGCCCGCTCTGCCCGTGCCGACCACCTGAACTTCGTCGCTGACCCCTGTCGCCGCGCCTGAGCGCGGCACCTGGATCGTGCTCCGCGTAGCGATCGACTGATCCTGCCACGCCACTTTTCCGATGAGCGCGTCCCCGCCACTGCACTCCTCCCCATGCGTCGCACGTGGCTGCCCCGTTCCCTCGCGAAAGAGCCTCTTCTTCATGCGTCTTCCTTTTGACCTGCACAAGAACGGCCTGCATAAGAACCTCCCGAAGAACCTCCCGTACAAGAACCGCCTCGCCACCGCCGCTCTGGTCGGTGCCGGCGTGCTCGTCTCCAGCGGTGTGGCCTCCGCGCTGCCCGCCTCCTCCGCCGCTCCCGCCTCCGTCGCCGCTGCCGGTGCCACTGCCTCCGTTGCCTCCCCCGGCGCGGACACCGTGGTGGCCGCCAACGAGACCGTTCTCCTTGAGGGCTCGACCAGGGCCTCCTACTTCTGGGACGACTCCTCGGGCCGGGCCGGTGACACCGGCCTGCCGGCCAGTGGCAAGCCGATGCAGAAGGGCATGATCGCCAGCCCGAGCTGGCCCCTGTTCACCGAGGGCTATGTCATCTACAAGGGCAAGAAGGCCAAGTTCTTCGTCGGTGACCGCGGTCCCGGCGTGCCCTCCAACCGGGGCATCATGATCGACATTGATGCCAAGACCTTCGCCGACCTGACCGACGGCCGGTTCAACTCCGCCACGCTGGGTGTGGACGGCAACGGCGGCATGGGCCACATCGACATCAAGTACGTGGTCACCAAGTGGGGCGACGGCGTGGGCAAGAAGAACCACCCCGTGGCGTTCGCCACCGGTGCCTGGCGCTACCGGGACGCGAACCCGGCGAAGCCTCCGCAGACGGTCCTGGTCAAGGCCGAGCAGTCCAAGAAGTCTGTGAAGACCCAGCAGGTGATCCAGACGTTCGCCAAGCCCAAGATCATGTCCGAGCCGCTCACCGCACCTGAGGCGAGCATCGCCGCCAAGCCGGTCGCCCTGTCCGGCGCCGACGCCAAGGCCGCCGAGCAGGGTGTCCGGGACCTGGGCGCCGCCGCCCCGGTGGCGGCCGTCACCTCGGCCGGTCCGTCCGCCGGCACGGCCGCCGGCCTGGCCCTGGCGGGAGTGCTCGCCGCGGGTGGTGCCACCTACCTGGTCGCCGGCCGTCTCCGCGGTAGGGCGGGCGCCGAGGAGAGCTGAGGTCCGGCACGATCTCCGGCTTTCCTTCGCCGACGCGATCCGATGAGATCCTCCTGCGGCCCGTGCCCCCCGGGGCACGGGCCGCAGGAGGATCAGACCTCGAGCCGCTCCTCGATGCCGCGCAGGATGTGCCGTGCGAGCGCGAGGTTGGCCCGGTTCCGGTCGAGGGCCATGTAGATGAACAGGCCTTTGCCGCTCCGGCCGGAGAGCGGGCGGATCACGTGGTATTGCGTGCCGAGCGTGATGAGGATGTCCTCGATGCCGTCCTTGAGGCCGAGCGACTCCATGGTCCGCATCTTGGCCTTGACGACCTCGGTGTTACCCGCGGCCGCCACCTGGAGGTCGAGATCCTTGGAACCGCCGAGCGCGCCCAGCGCCATCCCGCTGTTGTAGTCCACGATCACCGCGCCGATGGCACCGTCGATCGCCATCATCTCCTTGAGAGAGATGTCCATGTTGCCCATGTCTGCCTCCGATCACTGAGTTATCGATATCCGTGAGGTGATGGCGGCCAATCTGGCCGCCGTCTTGCGACCCTCCAGCCTGAGCAGCCCGAGGTTGGTCCCCGGGCGTGCCAGAACCGTGAGGACGATCTTGGGGCCGGCGGCGTAGCAGGCCGCGTAGCCGTTGGTGCCGGAGATCAGCGTCTCCTCGAAGGCGCCCTTGCCGGCCATGCCGGTCATCCGGCGGCTGAGGGCCAGCAGCGCGGAGGAGAGCGCGCCGGTCTGCTCGGTGGAGGTGCCGTCGCCCAGATCACTGGCCAGGGTCAGACCGTCGACGCTGCACGCGATGCTCCCGTCCACGTCGGGTATCCGCTCCCGCAACAGCGCCATCTCGCGGTGTATCTCCTCACGCAGTTCCACCGACACCCTCCTTCCGATCAGCTTCAGCGTCCGCAGCCTTATCGGCGGCATCGAACCAGGCTCAAGTCAGTGCCTCCAATGCGTTCCTGAGCCGGATGAGCAGGTTGACGTCGGTCGGGTCCCCGGTGGCTCCGGGAAGCGACGCAGGCGTCGCCAGGGAGCCCGTTCCGGCTGCCGGGATCTCCGTGGCCCCCCTCGTCCGCCTCGGCAGCGGGTCCTGCGTGGCGGGTGCGGCGGCCGCGTCGGGTTCCGGGATGCGCAGCAGCCCACGGGAGGCGAGCTGCCGTACGGCGAGCAGCACCGAGTACGCCGGGCGGCCCAGCTTGCGCGCCAGGTCGGCCGGGGGCGCCGTGGAGTCGGCGCCGACCAGCACCTCCCACTGCAGTGAGCTCAGCACCACCCGCTGGGCGGTGATCCGCCTTCGCGGGACGACCGGGAGCGTGTCCAGCTCCGCGGACGGCCAGGTCTGTTCCAACTGCGCCTTCCTCCGCTTGCACTCCCGGAGCAGGCCGGCCGCGTCGAAGTACCACTGCGGTCCGAGCCAGTGCCGCTCTCCCCGCCGGAACCTGGGCCGGTGCCCGGTTGCCTCCAACAGGAAGTAGCTGGCGTCGAGCACCGTGCTCAGCACGCAGAACTCCAGCTCACCCCTGGTGAGCAGGCCCTGTGCGAGGAGCCGGTCGCCTCCGAGGATCTGCGGGGCGGCGACCGGCGGCTCGCCGCCCCGCAGATCCTCGGAGGCGACCTGCCTGGCCTGTCGCAGGGCATGGGCGGAGATCCCGCGGCAGGCCGCCAGCAGGTCCTCCAGCCGGGGGGCGGACGCGCTCTCGGCGTAGGTCACGCGGCCGTCGGTGAGATAGATGACGCCCGCCTTACCGAGGCGGAGCGAGCCGGTGGCGCGATCACCGGCGAGCCCACTGAGGATGATCTCGATGCTTGGCACGGCTTCACGTCGAGATCAGGCGGCCGGAAAGGGCCTGGAGGCGGTGGCGGGCCAGTGCCAGGTTCGACCGTTTCAGATCGAGCCTGACGTAAATGACCAGAGGGCCGTCGAAAAGCGTTTCCAACGGCCTCAGTAAATGGTGGCCGCCGTCCGTGGTTATGATCATGTCGTCGATCCGGACCGTACCGCCCGGTGCGGTGACGGCGAGCCCGTCCAGCGTCGCGCGCAGGGTCTCGCTCAGTCCCGCGGCAGATCTCTCCACGTCACCGTGGCGGCTCGCACCACCGGTCGCCACGACCGTCCCGCTGGTCTGATCGATGAGGATCGCGTCCAGGGCGCCGGGGATGGCCATTACCTCAGTGAGGCAGTCTTCGATTCCGAGCACGTGCTCTCCCTTGCCGACGACTTCAACGTCGCCCGGTCAGCGTAGGGAAAGCCCTCGTGGTTCGCCTTTTCTGCCTAGGTCATTGATAGGAAAAAGCGTAGGATTCACCATCTAGGTAGGAAGATATACACCCCGGGTGGGAATCAACCCGTTGGCCGGTCGGTGATAATCGCCTTTTCGTCCGGCTTGAAAACAAGACGGGGCGGGGCCGCGCTGCGGTCGGTCCTCGCGACGGGGGCACAGCGCGGTCGCGCCGCGGTCAGTTCTCGCGACGGGGGAACGTGGGCGGGTCTGCGGCGCGCCGGATCACCGCGGCGAGCTGTTCCTCGGTGAGCACGCGAGGCTCGCCGATGCTCCTGGCCCGCACGTACACCTCGCAGAGCCACTCCAGCAGCCTGGTCGCCTCGAAGGCCCCGTCCAGGTCGTCGCCGATCGTGACCCCGCCGTGGTTGGCCAGCAGCGCCGCGCGCCTGTCCGCCAGCGCGGCTCGGACGGAGGCGGCGAGCTCGGGCGTGCCGTAGGTGGCGTATTCGGCGACGCGGACGGTCCCGCCGAGCAACAGGGCGTTGTAGTGGATCGGCGGCAGCTCGCTCATGGTCGTGGCGACCACGGTGCCGAAGACGGAGTGGGTGTGCACAATCGCGCCGGCGTCGGTGGTCGTATAGACCGCCAGGTGCATGGGGGTCTCCGAGGACGGTCGCAGGTCGCCTTCGACGAGGTGGCCCTCGACGTCGACGATCGGGCAGGCCTCGGGTTCCAGCCGGTCGAGGGAGACGCCGCTGGGCGTCACGGCGACGAGTTCGCCCGCGCGCACGCTGAGATTTCCCGCGGTTCCGACGACCAGTCCGGTCGCGGCGGCTCGGCGGCCGTACTCACATAGCAGGCGGCGCTGCTCGGCCAACAACACGCCGTCAAAAGTAGGGGCTTGCGGTACGGGGCGGCAAACCCTCATTATCTGGTCTAGACCGGTTGCCGCTCATTGGCTGCCGGCGAGCATGGTTCCTTTATCTCGCCGGTTGCGGCCAAGTCAATGGTTCCGGGGAAATATCGGCCACTATGTGCCGTTCTATCATTGAATTGCACCTCCTTGGCGTTTGGTAGTTAGCGGATAGGTCGCGAGGACATCACGGCTTGGTCTAGACCGGCAGGGAAGTCTTGACGCTGGGCTCCGCGGATACGTACCTTCGGGCAAACGTTTAGGAAACTTTCCTAATTGATCCCCCGTTCAGGAGGGTTGCATGTCAAACTCGGTCGGTACGCCCGGAGACATCACCCGGCGGCAGTTGCTCCGCCGGATCGGCATGAGCGCTCTGATCGTCGGCCCGGGCGCCGGGCTGCTCAGCGCCTGCGCCACCGGCGGCGGTGCGGCTCCTTCGGCCGGCACCTCCGCGGCCCCCTCCGCAGGTGGTGCGATCTCCGCGAAGAACCCGTTCGGCGTCGCCGCCGACGCGCCGCTTGAGGTCGTCATCTTCAAGGGTGGCCTCGGCGACGGCTACGCCACCGAGGTGCACGAGCCGCTGTACAAGAAGACGTTCGCCCAGGCGCAGGTCAAGCACGTCGCCACCCAGCAGATCGCGCAGACCCTGCAGCCGCGGTTCGCCGGCGGCGACGTCCCCGACGTGATCGCCAACTCCGGCACCGACCTGATGGACAACGGAGCCCTGCAGCAGGAGGGCCAGCTCCTTGAGCTCACCGAGCTGTGGGACGCCCCCTCGATCGACGACCCGAACAAGAAGGTTCGCGACCTGGTCGCGCCCGGCACCGTCGAGTCGGGTCTCCTCGCGGGCAAGCCGTACCTGATGAACTACGTCTTCTCCGCGTACGGCCTCTGGTACGACTCCGCGCTGTTCGAGAAGAACGGCTGGACCCCGCCGAAGACCTTCGAGGAGTTCAAGGCCTTCGCCGAGAAGGCCAAGGCCGCCGGGGTCACCCCGTTCGCGTACGCGGGCAAGAACGCCGCCTACTACGCGTACTGGATGATCCTCATCTCCGCCGCGAAGATCGAGGGCAACCAGATCCTGCTCGACGTCGACAACCTCGTCGACGGCGTCTGGCAGCGCGACGCCATGAAGCAGTCCGCCGCCGCCTGGGCCGAGATCGCCAAGTACATGGACAAGTCCTTCGAGGGCCTGATCCACACCGCGGTTCAGCTCCGCCAGAACCAGGGCAAGGTCGCCCTCTATCCCTCCGGTTCCTGGCTGGAGAACGAGCAGAAGAGCCAGACCCCCGAGGGGTTCAAATACGCGCTGGCGCCCACCCCCAGCGTCACCGCTGCCGACAAGATGCCCTACGAGGCCATCCGCGCCGCCGCCGGCGAGGCGTACATCGTCCCGGCCAAGGCCAAGAACCCCAAGGGCGGCCTGGAGTACCTGCGCATCATGCTCTCCAAGGAGGGCGCGAGGGGCTTCACCGAGAAGTCGGGCAACATCACCGTCGTGACCGGCGCCGCCGACGGCCTGGAGCTGTCGCCGGGCAACGCCAGCCTCAGCGCCGCGCAGACCGCCGCCGGCCAGAACGTCGTCACCTTCAGCAGCTTCGAGAACTGGTACAAGGAGTTCGAGACCGAGCTGCGCAAGCAGACCAACGCGCTCATGTTCGGCCGCATCTCCGGCGACGAGTTCTGCGAGAAGATGCAGAAGGCCGCCGACAAGACGAAGGCCGACTCGTCCATCACCAAGCAGACCCGGACGGTGTAGCCCCGATGCGGCAAGGCAGGTATCCGTTCATCGTCGGCTTTCTCGCCGCGCCGGTGCTCCTCTACGTGGTCTTCGTGGTCAGCCCGTACATCCAGGCTTTCTACATCGCGCTGACCGACTGGAAGGGCATCTCGGCGAACCCCCGGTTCATCGGCCTGGAGAACTTCGCCAGGCTTCTTGACGACGAGGTCTTCTGGGCTGCGGTGCGTCACCACGGTGTTCTGCTGCTTGTCATGCCGCTGGTCACCATCGTGATCGCCCTGTTCTTCTCCTTCCTGCTCAACCTGAGCGGCGGGCAGCGGGGCGGCCGGATGACCGGGATCCGGGGCTCGAAGGTCTATCGCGTGATCTTCTTCATGCCCCAGGTCCTGGCCGTCGCCATCGTCGGCGTGCTCTTCCAGGCGATCTACAGCCCGGAGCGGGTCGGTGTGGTCAACGGTCTGCTCGACAAGATCGGGGTGGAGCCGGTCGGATGGCTGATCGACCCCGACCTCGCCCTGTGGACGATCATCAGCGTGATGGTCTGGCAGGCCGTCGGCTTCTACGTGGTGCTGTTCTCGGCAGGCATGTCCTCCATCCCCAAGGACGTGTTCGAGGCCGCCGCACTCGACGGCGCGGGCAGGTTCACCCTGTTCTTCAAGATCACGATTCCGCTGCTCTGGGACACCATGCAGGTCGCCTGGGTCTATCTCGGCATCGCCGCCTTCGACGCCTTCGCCTTGGTCCAGGTCCTCTCGGTCGACCGCGGCGGGCCCGACAACGCCACGACGGTGCTCCCGATGGAGATCTGGCGCACGGCGTTCAACTTCTCCAAGTTCGGCTACGCGTCGGCGATGGGCGTGGCGCTGTTCTTCATGACCATCACGTTCGCCGCCCTCACCCTGCGCGTGACCCGGCGCGAGAGGATCGAGTTCTGATGGCCACGGACACGGCTCGCAAGCCCTCCGCCCGCCCTTCCGCCCACGCGCGCGTCAAGCGCGGGAAGGCGAACTCGCTCGGCCCCTTCGGCGCGCTCTCCCACCTCGCGCTCCTGGTCTGGGCGATCCTGATCGTCGGCCCGATCCTCTGGACGTTCCTGGCCTCTTTCAAGACCAATACCGAGATCTTCGGGGACGCCATCACGCTGCCCGCCTCCTTCGGCTGGGACGCCTGGGGCCGGGCCTGGGAGAAGGCACACGTCGGGCAGTACATGCTGAACACCATCTTCGTGGTGGCGTGCAGCACGGCCGGCACCATGCTGCTGGGCTCGATGGCCGCGTACGTGCTGGCGCGCTACACCTTCCCCGGCAACAGGGCGATCTACTTCCTGTTCGTGTCGGGGATGACGTTCCCGGTCTTCCTCGCGCTGGTCCCGCTCTTCCTCGTGGTGAAGAACCTCGGCCTGATCGACACCCACCTCGGCGTGATCCTGGTCTACATCGCCTACTCGCTGCCGTTCACCGTCTTCTTCCTGTCGGCGTTCTTCAAGACGTTGCCCACCTCGGTGGCGGAGGCGGCGATGATGGACGGCTGCTCGCACACCCGGACGTTCTTCCAGATCATGGTGCCGATGGCCAAGCCGGGGCTGGTCAGCATCACGATCTTCAACATCCTGGGTCAGTGGAACCAGTACCTCCTGCCGATCGTGCTGCTGTCGGGCAATGTCGAGGAAAAGTGGCTGATCACCCAGGGTGTCGCCAACATCTCCACCAGCGCCGGGTACGAGGCCGACTGGCCCGGGCTGTTCGCCGCGCTGAGCATGGCCATCATCCCGGTCATGATCGTCTACATCATCTTCCAGCGCCAGATCCAGTCGGGTCTCACCTCCGGTGCCGTCAAATGACCGGATCCGGTCAAATTACAAGCTCCGGCGAGTAATCCGGGGGTGTCGCCGGGAGTCGTTCTTATAATGGAGCCTGTCCCGGCTGCCCGGCCTCCTGCCCGAACTGGAGCCCCTCCTTGAGGGGACCAGCCACGCCACCGCCATGGCCCAGGGCATCATGGCCATGGCCCGGCGCGCCGGGAGCCTGCCCAGGCTTGGCGTCTTCGCCGGGGACATGATCTCCTGGGAGGATGAACCTGCTTGACGACTCCGCGGTGAACGACAGACTCGCCGGCCTGCCCGAGTGGCGACGCGAGGGAGACGAGATCCGCCGGAAGATCACCGCTATCGACTTCCCGACCGCGATCCGCATCGTGGACGAGGTCGCGGTCGAGGCCGAGAAGCTCAACCACCACCCCGACATCGACATCCGCTGGCGCACCCTTCACCTGGCGCTCAGCACGCACGACGCCGGCGGGCTGACGGAGATGGACTTCACCCTGGCCACCCGCATCGACGAGATAGCCGCCGCCAACGCCTGAGCGCCCCCAGGAGGGCCGGGTCGGTTGGCGGCCGTCTTCGCACCTGGCCGGGTGCGAAGGGGCGAAGGGGCGAAGGGGGAGGGGCGAAAGCCGGGGATCGCGGAGGCCGGAAGCGGTCAATACCGAGTGTGATCAGACGATTACTGGTTATGGTGGGCGCTGCACTGTTCCGGCCCGCCAAGGAGATCGTGGATGCGCATTCTGGGAGTTCTCGCCGTCGCCCTGCTCTGCGCCGGCTGTGCCGAGCGGGCCGCCGACCCCCATCCGGCAGGGCACGGACCGGCCGCCACCCCGAGCGCCTCGGGGATCCGCCTTGTCGGGGGCGGAGTCTTCTCCGCCCCCGGACCTCGGGCCTCCACCATCGCCTACGACACCGCGCTGGTGCCGCCGGGAGCCGCGGCCCGGGTCACCGCGGAGTCGGGGGCGGTGCTCGCCACCTCCACGGTCACCGTCACGGGCATGCTCCCGGGACGCACGTACGGGGTGCACCTGCACGTCAACCCGTGCGGTCTCAAGCCCGAGGACGCCGGGCCGCACTACCAGCACACCCACACCCACGCCAGTGCCAAGAACGAGGTCTGGCTCGACTTCACCACCGACGCCCGGGGTGAGGCCCGCGCCACCGCCACCCGGGACTGGGCGTTCGTCGCGGGCCGGCTGCCCAGGTCGTTGGTGATCCACGCCGAGCCCACCCGCACCGTCGGCACCGAAGCCGGCAGCGCCGGCCCCCGAGTCGCCTGCGTCACCCTTACCGAGCCTTAGGGCCTGCCCCTTGGGTCCCCCGGTGCCGGGCGTTCCGCGATCAGGCGTGGCCCGCGGGGATGGTGCCGAGGCGTCCCGCCTGGTAGTCCTCGAACGCCTTGGCGAGCTCCGCCTGGGTGTTCATCACGAACGGCCCGTAGTGCGCGACCGGCTCGCCGATCGGACGGCCGCCGAGCACGATGACCTCCATGTTGGGGCTCCGGCTCTCCTGGGTGCCGGCCGCGGAGAGTGTGATGGTCTCGCCGTCGGTGCCCAGTCCCGGAAGGTTGCCGAAGCCGTCGAAGACGGCCAGCCGGCCGGACTCGATCGGCTGCCGGTCGCCGCCGGCGGTGCCGCGGCCCGACAGGACGTACGCGAGCGCGTTGAAATCCTTGCGCCAGGGGAGCGTCAGCTGGGAGCCGGGGCTCAGGGAGGCGTGCAGCAGGGTGATCGGCGTTCTGGTGGAGCCGGGGCCGGTGAACTCGCCGACCTCGCCTGCGATCAGGCGGACCAGCGCCCCCCCGTCGTGACTGCTGAGCAGGACGACGTTGGCCCTGCCGATGTCCTGATACTTCGGCTCGACCATCTTCTCCCTGCCGGGGAGGTTGACCCAGAGCTGGATCCCGTGGAACAGGCCGCCCTTGGCGACCAGCCACTCGGGGGGAGCCTCCTTGTGCAGGATTCCACCGCCGGCCGTCATCCACTGGGTGTCGCCGTCGGAGATCGTGCCGCCACCACCGTGCGAGTCGGCGTGGTCCATCACGCCGTCGATCATGTAGGTGACGGTCTCGAAGCCCCGGTGCGGGTGCCAGGGGGTGCCCTTGGGCTCGCCCGGCGCGTAGTCGACCTCGCCCATCTGGTCCATCATGATGAACGGGTCGAGATACTGGGACTTGATCGTCGCAAGTGCCTTGCGGACAGGGAAGCCCTCTCCCTCGAATCCGCTCGGGGCGGTGGTGATGGCCAGCACCTGGCGCTCGTGGACCGCGTTCAGCGGCTGCGGCAGGCGGGGCAGGGTCAGCGGGTTCTCTACGGTCACGGCCGGCATTGTGGATTCCTTCCTGCGATGTTCGCAGGCGACAACTCAGTTGATGTTTCAACTATTCCATGGCGGGCGAGACCGGGGCGGCGGACCGGTCACGGGTCAGCCGAAGACCGCGGGCGGGGGGACCGGGAGGACCACGGCGTCGCCGTCGTGCAGCGGGCGGGCTCCGGCGATGAACCTGACGATGTCCTCGCCGTACACGCAGCGGGTCTGGGTGAGGCCGCCCGCGGCCCTGCGGGTCAGGTCGGAGACGGGGAGCGGCACGCGGGAGGCGACGACGATGAGGTTGCCGAAGCGGCGGCCCCGCATGACACCCGGCTCGGCGAGCAGCGCGATCTGGGGGAAGGTGCCGCGGACGGTGGCGAGCACCCGGCGGGTGAAGGCCAGCCCCTTGCCGTCGGCGACGTTGATCAGCACGGTGCCGGTGGTGCGCAGGACGCGGGCGACGTCCCCCATGTACTCGGAGGTGGCCAGCTCGATCGGCATCGTGGCACCGCTGAAGGCGTCCAGCACGAGCAGGTCGGCCGAGTCGTCGGTGAGTCCGGCGGTGGCGGTGCGTCCGTCGAGGATCCTGACCTTGAGCCGGGGCACCGACTTCAGCCGGAGCTGGTCCCTGACGAGCTGGACGAGCCCCTCGTCGGGCTCGGCGACGATCTGCCGGGATCCGGGACGGGTCGCCGCGACGTAGCGGGGCAGGGTGCAGGCGCAACCGCCCACGTGCACCGCGTCCAGCGGCCCCTCCCCGAGGAGGTCGACGACGTCGGCCATCAGCCGGACGTACTCGAAGTCGAGGTAGGTGGCGTCGTCGAGGTCGACGTACGACTGCGGCACGCCGTCCTTGGAGACCACCCAGCCGGAGGGCCTGTCGAGATCCTGCAGAAGGTCGACCTCGCCGAAGGTCACCGGATACCGTCCCGGCATCGGCCCCCGCTCTTCCCGCCTGCCCATCAGCTGGATCCTCTTTTCCACGACGTGAACCCGGAGAGAAACCATATGCGCAGCCGAGGGTCCCCGTTTCCATCGCGGTGGAGTTCCCGTCCGGCGGGGTGGAGTCCCGTCCGGCGGGGTGGAGTCCCGTCCGGCGGGGTGGAGTCCCGTCCGGCGGGGTGGAGTCCCGTCCGGCCGCGGCGGGGGGAGACGCCGGCCACCCGGTCGCGGCGTGTAGGGGGAATCACAGCCTACGATTTAGTAACTTACGCTACCGTAGGTTTATGGCCACGACCGTTACAGAAACGCTCGCCGAGTCCGTCAAGCCCCGCCTCCGCGGCTGGTTGCACGCCGGGGCGCTCCCCGTGGCACTCGTTGCGGGATTCGTCCTGGTCGCGCTGGGGCCCACCCCGCAGGCGAGGATCACCGCCGCGATCTACGCGATCACCTCCGGCCTGCTCTTCGGAATCTCGGCCACCTATCACCGGGGGGTGCTCTCCCCGCGGACGGAGGAGGTGCTCCACCGGCTCGACCACGCCAACATCTATCTGATCATCGCGGGCACCTACACCCCGTTCGCGCTGCTCGCCCTGGACGGTCAGGCCGGCGCGGTGGTGCTCGGCGTGATCTGGGCGGGTGCGATCGCCGGGGTGCTCTTCCGGGTGCTGTGGGTCGGTGCCCCCCGGTGGCTCTCGACCGCCCTCTACATCGGCCTCGGCTGGACCGCCGTCTTCGTGCTGCCGCAGCTCGTGGCGGGCGCCGGCGTGGTCGCGGTGGCCCTGCTCTTCCTCGGTGGGGTGCTCTACACGGTGGGCGGCGTCGTGTACGCCATGAAGCGGCCAGATCCCTCCCCCCGGTGGTTCGGCTTTCACGAGGTCTTCCACGCCTTCACCGTCGCCGCCTACCTGGTGCAGTACGTGGCGGTCTCCCTGGTGGTCTACGCGGCGGCGTAACGTGCCGCGCTGACGCGAATCCAGGATCCGGGCACCGGGAAGTGCGTAACGGCAGGCCGATTTGACTGATCTGTGGTCTCGGCAGGGGGGAACCCCGGGAAGGGAGACGGTCATACGAGAGGAGCTCGGGCCGCACGGTCCCGGCGCCCGGGTGTCCATGTCCAGCTTGCCGCTATACCGGAAAATCTTCATAAGAGTCGCCTCTGATGCGTAATCTCTCCGTGTAGATGCGTCAATGACGGGGGATCATCTCTTCGGATTACCCGTGGAGGGGACATGGACGTGCACGGCCGTCTCGCTCGTCATCTGCTCGTCGACGGCTACCGGCTGGTGCTGGACCTCGAACGGAGCCGAGGTTCCCGGCTCGTCGACGCCCGCACCGGCCGAAGCTACCTGGACTTCTACAGTTTCTTCGCCTCGGCCCCGCTCGGGGTGAACCCGTTCGACGACGACCCCGAGTTCCTGGCGCTGCTCGGCCACGTCGCCGCGAACAAGCCCGCCAACTCCGACCTCTACACCTCCCACCTCGCCGACTTCGCCGACACGTTCGCCAGGGTGCTCGGTGACCCCGAGCTGCCGCACCTGTTCTTCGTGGAGGGCGGATCCCTTGCCGTGGAGAACGCGCTGAAGTGCGCCTTCGACTGGAAGAGTCGTCTCAACGCCTCGCGGGGGCGATCCCCCGAGCTCGGCGGCAAGGTGCTCCATCTCACCCGCGCCTTCCACGGGCGCAGCGGCTACACGCTCTCGCTGACCAACACCGACCCGGTCAAGACAGACCGGTTCCCGAAGTTCGACTGGCCCAGGATCGAGGTGCCCGCGATCCACCTCGGGGACGTCGAGGCGGCCGAGGAGAGGTCCCTGGCCGCGGCACGGGCGGCCTTCGAGCGCCACCCCCACGACATCGCCTGCTTCATCGCCGAACCCATCCAGGGGGAGGGCGGCGACAACCACATGCGGGCGGAGTTCCTGCTCGCGATGGAGCGGCTCTGCCACGAGCATGACGCCCTTCTCGTCATGGACGAGGTGCAGACCGGCGCCGGGATCACAGGCACCCCCTGGGCCTACCAGCAGCTCGGCCTGAGTCCCGATGTCGTGGCCTTCGCCAAGAAGGTCCAGGTGGGCGGGATCATGGCGGGCCGCAGGGTCGACGAGGTGCCGGACAACGTGTTCCAGGTCAGCGGCAGGATCAACTCGACCTGGGGCGGAGGGCTGGTCGACATGGTCCGCTCCCGCCGGATGCTGGAGATCGTGGAGCGCGACGGCCTGATCCCGCGCGCGGGCAGGCTCGGCGCCGAGCTCCTTGAGATGCTGCTGGAGATCCAGGCCGACTTCCCCGGCCTGGTGGAGAACGCCCGGGGGCGCGGCCTGATGTGCGCGTTCGACCTGCCGGACGCCGCGGAGCGCGACCTGGCGGTGGCCAGGCTCAGGAAGGACGAGGGCGTGCTGGTCCTGCCCTGCGGCGAACGCTCGGTGCGGCTGCGCCCGGCGCTCTCGATCACCTCGGAGGAGCTGGCGGAGGGCACCTCCGCCATCGCCCGTGCCCTGGAGGCCTCCCGCCCGCCGAGGCGTACCGCCCGGCACGGCCTGACGCCTCCGAAGCGGTCCGGAGATGTCGTGCCGCCGTTCAGCAGTGCTGAGGATCCTCGCGCGCGGCCCGTTCCAGCCACAGATCGATCGCGGTGACCCGCGAGTCGACGCCGAGCTTGGCGTATATCCGGTTCACGTGATTCTTCACGGTCTTCTCGCTCAGAAACAGGTGCCGGGCGATCTGCCCGTTGGAGCGACCCGTCGCGATCAGTTCCATGACCTCGGTCTCGCGCCTGCTCAAGCCCGTCACGACTGTGGGTTCCGCGTCGAACGTGGCATCGTCGACTCTCATTCGGCCTCCGTGGTTGCAACACGGTCAGGTCGCCGAAACCCCCGATCCTACGGCGTAGCGATAGCTGCGAGCATAACCCGCAATATCCACTTTTGGTGGGTAAAGGGATTGGAAATACGGAACGGCCGGTCCCGAGGGACCGGCCGTTCTGATGGGGTGAGCGAGGGGACTTGAACCCCCGGCATCTAGGACCACAACCTAGCGCTCTGCCAACTGAGCTACGCCCACCATCGCCGCCGTGGCAGCACATGAAAAGTGTAGCGGTCTTTGGGAGTCGTTTCGTACCGGGTTTCGCGCGAACCGATCAAGATTTCTGCGTGGACACGCTCTCGGCCAGTTCCCTGGCGGTGGCGGAGTCGGGACCAGGCTGGGGCACGAAGACCGCCGCGCGGTAGTAGCGCAGCTCCCGGATGCTCTCCACGATGTCGGCCAGCGCGCGGTGACCGCCCTGCTTCTCGGGCGAGGCGAAGTAGACCCGTGGGTACCAGCGCCGGGCCAGTTCCTTCACCGAGGAGACGTCGATCATCCGATAGTGCAGGAAGGCGTCCACGGCGGCCATGTCACGGGAGAGGAACGACCGGTCGGTGGAGATGGAGTTGCCGCACAGCGGGGCCTTCTTCGGCTCCTTGATGTGTCCCTTGAGGTATTCGAGCACCATGGTCTCGGCCTCGGCCAGCGTGACGCCCTCGCTCAGCGCGTCCAGCAGGCCGGAGGCGGTGTGCATCTCCCGCACCACCTCCGACATCTGCTCGATGGACTCGGGAGGAGGCTTGATGACCACGTCCACACCCTCGTCAAGCTGGTTCAGCTCGCCGTCGGTGACCACGCAGGCCACCTCGACAAGCGCGTCACGGCCAAGGTCAAGCCCGGTCATCTCACAGTCGATCCAGACCAGCAGGTCACTCATAGCCTTCAGGGTAGTACTCACTTACGAGAGCTTGAATGACTTGATCACCTTGTCCACCGTTGAGATGCCGAGATTGTCCGGCACGGTGATGTAGGCCAGCGCCGGTCGGCTGCCCTCACCACGGTCGACGATCAGGAACGCGGCCCGCTCTCGCTTCCACTTCCAGCCGTTGGCCTCGGACTGCTCGGAGAAGTCCAGATCGAAGACGAACAGCCAGGCGTCCTTGCCGCTCACCTTGACGGCCTTGTCCTCGATGATCTTCCGGCGGTGCGGGGGGCTGTAGAAGTTGGGCTCCACGACCTGCAGTAGCGTCGCGGCGACCGAGCGCATGCTCTCGACACCCTGGTAGCCGTACTGGTCGGGAAGCTCGCCGGTCAGCACGTTGCCGACCCAGTTGCCGCCCTTGCCGTCGAAGTTCTCATGGGCGGGGGCGATGGCCGCGCTGGTCCAGGTGAACCCGAGCCCGCTGCCGATGCTGGGAGGGACCCGCCACGGTCCTGCGGGGACCTCGTAGGACAGGCCGGTCACCGGGTCGGTGATGCGCCCGTACACCGGCTGGGGCGGCGTGTTCTGCGATGGCCCCGGCCCGGGGGTCGGCTCCTGGCTGGGGGTCGGGCCGGGTTCCCGGCTAGCGGTGGGAGGCGGCGTACGGGGTGTGACGGGCTCGCCGGCGTTGTTCCTGCTGCCGGGGTTGACCAGATACATCGCGGCGACCACGATCACGACGATCAGGACCAGCGCGCCGCCACCGCCCAGGATCCACGGGAGCGGACCGCTCTTGCGCGGCGGTGGCCCGGACGGGTAGCCGTCGTACCGTGGGAGTGGCATCTGCGCCGTGTTGCCGTCCGGCTGCGCCGCGCCCGCCGGTTCCCGCTGTGCGGCCTGCCGGCTCCACTGGCCGGCCGGGTCCGTCCCCGCGAGCTCTCCCGGCGGGGGAGGCGGCCCCATCTGCTGGACACCCTGCCCTGCGGGGTGCGGCTGGGGGAGGGGGCCGGTCTGCGGTCCCTGCGGCGTGCCCTGCCCTGCGGGGGTATCCGCCTGATGGGTGGCGTCGGTCCATTGGTGGCCGTCCCACCACCGCAACAGCGGCGAGCCGTAGGGGTCGGGGTACCAGCCGGAGGGGATCTGCGTGGTCATGGCCGTCAGAGTAGTAAGAACGGCTTTGTACTGCATTGCGGACCTTGCGGACCACTCATGAACATTTGTAGGTGAAGGTGGCTCTGTCCTGGATCTTTTTGCCCTCGGGGACCGGTGAGAGCAGCGACAGGGTGATGGTCCCCTTGAAACTTCCCTCGCCCTTGACCGTCCAGTCCAGGCTTACCTGGTGCGAGGTCGCCCCGGACGCGGTCCGGTCGGTCTGCACGATCGGCTCCTTGCGGTCGCTCCGCTTCCACCGGTAGCGGACCTCCCCGCCCGCGCCGTTGGTGTACAGGACACCGGTGATCTTCACCGTGCTGTCGCATCCCTGGGTCTTCCTGGGGGCGCTGACGTCCACCCTCGTCACCTCCAGCGGTGTCGCCGAGCCGCGGAACAGCCAGAGCGCCAGCGCGCCCACGACCATCAGCGCGAGGATCGCCGAGGAGAGGATCGTACGACCACGACGCCGCCGGGCATGGGGGGCTGCGGCGGCCCCGAGCCTGTCGGAGGGCGGCTCGGTCTGCTGCTGGTCCCGGCCGGTCCGCCAGATCTGGGCGGCCGTGGTCTCGGCGGGCACCCCGGGACCGAAGCGCAGGACCACGTCCTCGGGCCGGTGCTCGCCGGTCCCCGGGGTTCGCTGCTCGCCGGTTCTCGGGACGTGGAGCAGTGTGACGATCTCCCCCTCGTCGGGGGCGGCCGGCACGGGTGGCGGAGGCCCTCCCGGATTGGGCGCCTCGTGTGTCGGCCACCGATGCAGGGTCTCCACGAGCCTGTCACGGGTCGTGAACCCGGACGGTAGCGTGTCGCGCCCGGCGAGCAGGGCGTCGCGCGCGGCGGGGAGTCCTCGGATGGAGGCCGTCGCCGCCACCCTCTCCAGCAGCCCCGCCGCCTCCCGGTCGGCTGAGGCCCAGGTGGCGGCCAGCCCTCGGGCGAGTGACGCCCAGGCGGCCACGTCCCGCTCCGGCGCGGGCGGGCGGCCGAGCAGCGCGTCGAGCAGCCCCCGCTCCGAGAGCAGCGCCGACCCGTCCGGGGCGATCACCACGGTGCCGGGGTGGAGCTCACCGTGGCTGAATCCGGAGGCGTGAACGGCCAGCAGTGCCCGTGCCGTCTCCATCAGGACCGTGGCCGCGCTGCCCGCGTCGGGCCGGGGTGATCCAGGTGCGCCGGACAGCAGGTCGCGCACCGTCGGGCCCGCCGGTTCCGAGGTGATCAGCCAGACCTCGTCCTGGGCCGTGATGAGGTCGGCGATCGGGACCAGCCCGGTCAGGCCGCTCTGCGTGAGCCTGCGGTCGGCGATCACGGCCGCGATCAGCCTCTCGCGGGCCGAGGGATC
The DNA here is from genome assembly GCF_035917355.1 of Streptosporangium sp. NBC_01810. Lineage (NCBI taxonomy): Bacteria > Bacillati > Actinomycetota > Actinomycetes > Streptosporangiales > Streptosporangiaceae > Streptosporangium > Streptosporangium sp. NBC_01810. Next base: position 634,093 of record NZ_CP109070.1, read on the forward strand.
GGCGACCAGTCGCGGGTCGAATCTGAGCGCGCTTGCCTGCCGCCCGTCGGCCGCGACGGCCGACGACCAGATTCCCAGGTCGTCGGCCCAGGTACGACCGGTCAACCGGAATCCGGCGACGCCGCTCCGGTCAGTGTTCATGATCGTGCCCGCTCCCTGTCCTTAGCGGCGTTTCCTGTACCGTCCCGTCATGCCGCGCTTGACGGTCAGTGTGACCGGCACGGCACCGCTTGTCATCAGACCCAGCGCGAGGAACACCGCGGGGGTCACCGCGGCGGAGGGCAGGGGCGAGCCGGTGAGCTGGGGGGTTCCCTCGGGGGTCGGGGTTCCCGCAGAGGTCGTCCCGGAGGGTGAGGGGGCGGGGGTGGTCGGCCGCGTCCGGGTGGGGGAGGCCGTTGGCCGGGTTGGGGTCGGGGTGGCGGACGGCGGTCTGGTCGTGGGCCTGTCCGGATTACCCGGACTGCTGAGCGTGGAGCTCTCATCGGGGGAGGGAGACGCGGACGCCTTCCTGGTCGGCTTACTCGTCGGCCGCTTGGTCGGCCTCCTGGTGGGTGTCGCCGACGCCTTGGGTGTCGCCGACGCCTTGGGCGTCCTGGTGGGCGGCGCGGTGGGCGGCGCGGGCGGGAGGCCGGAGGTGCTGCCGCTCGGTGTCGGCGTCGCGGAGGGCGCGCCCGCGGTCGGTGACTCCGCGGGTTCGTCCGGCTCGTCGAACTCGTCGCCCTCGTCTCCGGGGAGCACCGTCTCCAGCGGGTCCGAGGGGGTCGGGTCCTGCGTGACGGCGGAACTCTGCGACTGGATCTTCGTGGTGCCGCCTGAGCCGACCAGTACCGCGCTTACCCCGCCGATCACCGCGATGCAGCCGACGCCAATGAGGATCTTGACACTCAGCTTGCCGAGCGAGGAGGTCCTTCCCCTCTTGCCGTCGAGCTCGGTCATGGCCAGCGAGGTGTCGGCCGCCGGGGCGGGGGCGTCCAGCGGGAACATCCCGGCCAGCAGCCCGACGATCCCGGCCAGGCGGCGGCGGCCGCGCTCCTGCCAGTCGGGGCCGTAGGCGTCGGCCGCCACCGCCTCCAACTCGGTGAGGAACGCGGAGGCGGTCGGCGGCCGGTCGGCGGCGTGCTTGGCCAGGCCGCGTTCCACCAGTCCCTGCAGGGCCGGGGGCACCTCCTCGACCGGCGGCGGCATGACCTGGTGCTGGCGGGCCAGCGCGGCGATGTTCGTGGCCCGGAAGGGGCGGGCGCCGGTCAGGCATTCGAAGAACACGACGGTGGCGGCGTAGACGTCCGTGGAGGGCCCGGCCGGTCCGCCCACCCACTGCTCGGGTGCCATGTACGGGGGAGTGCCCGCGGGGGCGTCGCCGTTGCCGGAGCGGACCGCGATGCCGAAGTCGACGAGCTTGCTCTTCCCGTCGGCCTCCACCATCACGTTCTCGGGCTTGAAGTCACGGTGCACCACGCCCGCCGAGTGCGCGGCGGCCAGCCCCATGAGCGAGCCCTTGAGCACGAGCAGCGCCGCCTCGGGGCCGGTCGGCCCCTCAGAGCGCAGCAGCGCGCGCAGGGCGACGCCGTTGATCAGCTCCATGACGATGGCCGCGCCGGCGCCGGTCTCGACGTAGTCGTACAGCCGGACGGAGTGCGGGCTCTTCAGGGTGTTGAGCACCCTGGCCTCGTGCCGGAAGCGCGCCACGAAGCCGACGTCGTTCCTGAGCTCGTCGGACAGATACTTGATCGCTACCAGGGCGCCGTCGGCATCGTGGCGCGCCATCACCACACGCCCCGCCGCGCCGGCGCCCAGCTCGCGGATCTCGGTGTATCCGGGGACTTGCCAGGCCGATGGCGTGCCGTACATAACGGTCTCCTCAGTTGTCTGGGCCCCCACCCATAACAGACGGACCGTAGCCTAGCCATAGAGAAACGTATTTCGCGCATTAATCGCGAATCGGTCTCGCGCCGTATGGCTGATCAGTGCGAGCGGCCGGACTTCGGACCAGGAGGCGCGCCCCGTGGCGTCGGCCTGTCGCGGAGGCTTAGCGAGCGGGCATGGTCCGCGACGCGATGTGCGCGGGGACGGTCAGGTCCCCGGTCATCGCGGGGTCGGGCTCGGGGGTTCCCCAGACCTGGTGGAGCGGCAGGACCCCCGCCCAGATCGGCAGCTCGTAGTCCTCCTCGTCGTCGATCGGCGGGCCCTGCCGCACCTTCACCGACGCCTCGGCGAGGGAGAGGGCGAGCACTGTGGTCGCGGCGAGCTCCTTTCCGGTGGGCGCGCGGCTGGCGTCCCACTGGCCGGGGGCCAGCTGCTCGGTGATGGCCCGCAGCCCGGCCAGGTGCTCCTCGCCGCCCGCCACCCGGCGGACACGGCCGTAGACCATGGCGCAGCGGTAGTTGAGCGAGTGGTTGAAGGCCGAGCGGGCCAGCACGACGCCGTCCAGGTGGGTCACCGTGACGCAGACCTCGTCCGCGTTCCGCAGGGAGGTGGCGCCGGTGGAACCGTGCAGGTAGAGGGTGTCGCCGATCCGGCCGTAACCGGTGGGGACGACCATGGGGAAGCCGTCGACCACGACGCCCAGGTGACAGACCAGCCCGGCGTCCAGCACCGCGTACAGGTCCTCGTGAGAGGTCAGGCCCCTGTTCTTCGAGCGGCCGAGGGTGGTACGGGGAGTCGTAGAGAGCATGGCACTAGTCTAAAGAGAAGTGGACATTCAGAATACGTCCACTTTCACGCACTTATAGGAGACCACTTTGCCGCGCCTCGCCGTCGACCTGCCCGTTTTGGTGGACCGCGACTCCGGCACGGCACTCGCCGTCCAGCTCGGCGACCGCCTCAGGGCCGCCATGCGCGACGGCACCCTCGCCTCCGGCGAGCGCCTGCCCTCCACCCGCTCCCTCGCCGGCCAGCTCGCGGTCAGCCGTACCGTCGTCACCGAGGCCTACCAGCAGCTGTACGCGGAAGGCTGGCTCGAAGGACGACACGGCTCCGGCACCTACGTGGCCGACATGGTGGTTCCCCCCGTGAACGAGCGCGCTCGCGGCCCCCTCGCTCCACCTCCCGCCGCCCTTCCAGGCCGGGACACCCCGCCAGGGGACGGAGAGCAGGTGATCGACCTGCGTCCCGGGCGGCCGTGGGTCCACGACTACGACAGGGCGGCCTGGCGCAGGGCCTGGCGCGGAGCCGCCGACCTGCCGCCGGTGAGCGACCCCGACCCCCGCGGGCTGCCAAGGCTCCGCGTGGCCCTCGCCGAGCACCTGCGCCGGACCAGGGCGATCCCCGTCGGGCCGGAGAACATCATGGTCACCCGGGGCACCGGCAACGGGCTCGACCTGGTCGCCGCCACCTTCCTGCGGCCCGGTGACCGGGCCGGCGTCGAGGAACCCGGCTACCGCGTCGCCAGGAACGTCTTCGCCGGGAGGGGAGCGGAGATCGTGCCCTGCCCGGTCGACGAGGACGGGATCGTCGTGGACCGACTCCCGGACGACCTGCGCGTCCTCTACACCACCCCGGCCCACCAGTACCCCCTCGGCGGCCGCCTGCCCATCCCGCGCAGGGAGCGCCTCCTCGCCTGGGCCCGCCGCACCGGCGCGATCCTCGTGGAGGACGACTACGACGCCGAGTTCCGCTACGACGTCGCGCCGCTGCCCGCCCTGCACGGCCTCGATCCCGAGCGGGTGGTACTACTGGGCAGCCTGAGCAAGGCCCTGACGCCGGACATCGGCGTCGGCTGGCTGGTCACCCGGCCGAGCCTCATCGAAGCCATCGCCCTGACCAGGGACAACCTGGCAGACCGCACCGGAGGCCCGGCCCAGCAGGCGGTGGCGGTGCTCTGCGAGAGGGGGGACCTGGACCGGCACCTGCGCCGGATGCGGCTGGAGTACGCGCGCCGCCGCGCCGTGGTCGTCGACATCCTCGGCTCCAGGGTCACCGGCGACACCGCGGGCCTGCACGTCATGGTGGAGCTCGCGGAGCACGCGGTCACACCCCTGGTCGAGGCCGCCCGCGCCCGCGGCGTGCTGCTCGACTCGATGGCCCGCCACTACCACGGGCCGCAGCTGCGGCACGGCCTGGTGATCGGTTACGGCTCCGCGTCGCAGGCGGACGTCAGGCGGGGCGTCTCGGTGGTCGCCGGGCTGATCGGGTGAGAGCGGCGTCTCGGTGGTCGCCGGGCTGATCGGGTGAGAGCGGCGTCTCGGTGGTCGCCGGGCTGATCGGGTGAGAAAGGACCGTTCCCACATCGCGGACGCGGTCAGGAGGACTGCAGGGACGTTCGCAGGCGGCCGTACGTCTTGAGCGCGCGGTCGGCGGTGGTGCGCAGCAGCGGGTTGGCCAGGACCGTGCCACGTGCCTTGCGCACCGGCACCCGCAGCATCCAGTGGACCCCGGCGCCGGGGCTCAGCCGGGCGACGCGGCCCTCCGAGACCTCGTACTCGCCGTTCTTCAGCTTCTCCTTGTACTCCTTCTCCCCTCGGCCCATGTCGATGACTCCGATCCCGGCCTCCGCGGCCTTCTCGGCCATGGCCAGGTGGTGAATCAGGCCGGGGGAGTACTTCGCGAAGGCGGTGTCGTAGGCGGGGAACCAGCCCGCGAGCGTGGTGCCGGTGCGCAGGCCGAAGTGCCCGGCGACCGGCTTCTCGTTCACGTACACCATGTCGAGGACACCGCCGAAGTGCTCGGTGTCGGTGGCGAGGAGCCGTTCGACCAGCTCCACGATCCATGGCCGGGCGAACCTGTCGTTGCGGCCGGTGCGGCGATACTGCTCGGTCTTCCAGCCGAGCAGGGTGCGCAGCGGCGCCAGGTCGGTGGTGGCGTAGTCGTGCCGGAGCGTCCCGGCGTCACGCTGGAGCTTGCGGCTCTTGTACGCCGTCGAGCGGTAGGTCTTGCCGGAGGTCACCTTGATCGTCTCGATGTACGACTCGAAACCGTCGCGGAGATCGATGATCGGTGAAGGGTGCCTGCTGTGCCCCGGCTGGAGCAGCGGCTGCCCCGCGATCAGGTGGTCGAACTCGTAGACGGCCAGACCACAGGCCCTGATCAGGCGCCGTGCGTCGATCTCCACGTCCTTGGCGTGGACCAGCCCCTGCGCGTCGGTCAGGCCCGCGGCCACGGGCATGCCGATCCCCATCGGATGGCGTTCGAAGGGGAAGAACCCCACCACGTCCTGTCCTTCGTACAGCACTGCGACCCGGACGCGCTCCTGCAGGGCGCCGACGGTGACTGTGAACTCCGGCGACAGGAACGGGCTGTCGAAAGCGGCGTCGGCACCCTGGAGAGTCCTCCAGCGGTCGATGTCGACCGGTCCGAGATCACGGGGCTGAACGATTGAGACGCGCATGAGCTCCTACTGGGATGTGCGGGGTCCCCTACGTCATCCTGTGCAGGATGCCGTAAAGCTCAAGCATGCTGGTAGGGACGTAATGTAACGATAAAGGATGGAAGGGATCCCCAGCGGTGGGATAGGCAACGTTTCGGGATCTCATTGTGGGGCTCCAGGTGGCGCCCCTGACCCGAGTGGCGTTCTAATGGGGGCCATGAGCACCCCTGGCATCGACTGGCTCCGCCTCGTCGGATGGATCGCCGCCAACGTCCCCGGCGCCGGCGAGCCCACCGGAGTCTCACTGATCGCCGGTGGCAGGTCCAACCTGACGTACGTCGTCGAGACCCCCGGGCGCCGTCTGGTGCTGCGCCGCCCGCCGCTCGGGCACGTGCTGCCGACCGCTCACGACATGAGGCGTGAGTGGCGGGTGATCTCGGCGCTCGCGCCGACCTCCGTCCCGGTGCCCGAGCCGGTCGCCTTCTGCGACGACCAGGACGTGATCGGAGCGCCGTTCTATCTCATGGCGCATGTGGACGGTGCGGCCGTGCGGAGCCAGGAGGAGGCGCGGGAGCTCACCCCCGAGCAGACCCGGAGACTGTCGGAGCGGCTGGCGGAGGTGCTCGCCGCGATCCACGCGATCGACTACCGGAAGGTGGGCCTGGCCGACTTCGGGCGCCCCGAGGGATACATGGCCCGCCAGCTGGAGCGCTGGGGACAGCAGTGGGAGCGGTCGAAGACCGGCGAGTTGCCCGCGTACGACCGTCTGGTGGCACTCCTTCGCGAGCGCCTGCCCGCCCGCTCGGCCTCGACGCTGGTTCACGGTGACTACCGGCTCGACAACACACTCGTGCGAATCTCGCCGGACCCCGACATCCTCGCCGTCGTCGACTGGGAGATGTCCACACTCGGCGATCCCCTGGCGGACCTCGGCCTCACCCTCACCTACTGGCAGGACCCCGGCGACACCGAGCGCGCCTCGATCCCGGTCGCGGCGGGCGTCACCGTGGCCCCCGGCTTCCTCACCACCCGCGAGTTCGCCGCCCACTACGCCAAGGTCTCCGGCGCGGACCTGTCCGACCTGGACTTCTACCTGGCCTTCGGCAACTACAAGCTCGCCGTCATCGTGGAGGGCATCCACGCCAGGTTCAAACAGGGCAAGACCGTCGGCGAGGGCTTCGAGCACATCGGCGCCGCCGTTCCCACGCTCGTCGACCGGGCACTGCGGGTCCTGGAGGGCTGAGTCTCCGGCGGTTGCGATCCCCGGCTGTACTGCGGGTTCTGGAGGGCTGAGTCGGCGGTCGCGGTCCCGCTGTACTGCGGGTCCTGGAGGGGCTGAGTCTCCGGCGGTCGCGGTCCCCGGCCGTTTCGGACTCGTGGCGGGGGTGTCGTACGACCCCGTGACCGGGGGCGTGCCGGGAACTACCGTTGACTTTCAACCGTCATGCAAGTCGTCATGGATACGCTGGCGACACGACCGGTAACGCTTGCCTGTGAACCATCTCAGGCCATCGTCACGCCCGTTGCCACTGTGGAACGCTACATTCGTTGACCTGCGAGGATTGAGGAATCGGTGATACCGACTAACGGACGGCACCAGCGACGGCGCCCGGCCTGGCCGGTCGCGCTGGGGGCGATGGCTGTAACAGCGGTGCTGGTGGTGGGCATTATCGCCTTTGCTGTCAAGCCGGATGTTCCTCGCGGACAGAGCATGACAATTCCTCCCACGCAGGCGGCGCCGACGCTGGAGGAACCACCCGCGGTCCAGGAGTGGCCACGCTGGGGCATCACCCACACCGAGTTCAGCGCCGACAACGAGGACGGCAAGGTCACCGAGGCCGCCTCCCACATGCTCAGCCGGGTTCCGCTGCTGCAGAACCAGCACATCATGGGCTGGGGCGCGGGCAATCCCGAGCCCGCGCCCGGCAAGAACGACTTCCGCGACCTCGACCGTCGCATCAGGTTCATGTCCAAGTCCCAGGCCATCCCGATCATCACGCTCTGCTGCTCACCCGACTGGATGAAGGGCGGCACCTCCGGCCGGACCGACTGGACGCAGCTGGAGACGGCGCCCCGGCGCGAGCACTTCGACGACTACGCGAAGCTCGCCGCGACGGTCGCCAGGCGCTACCCCACGGTCAAGCACTACATGGTCTGGAACGAGCTGAAGGGTTTCTGGAACAACGCCCAGAACCGCTGGGACATCGAGGGCTACACCGAGCTCTACAACAAGGTCTACGACGCGCTGAAGGCCGTCGACAAGGACATCAAGGTCGGCGGACCCTACGTGTCGGTCGGCAGCACCACCACTCCCGAACGGGGGGCGGAGATCCAGGGACCGTGGGGGAGCGTCGTCCAGCGTGACCTGGAGGCGGTCGAGTACTGGATCGAGAAGAAGAAGGGCGCCGACTTCATAGTCGTCGACGGAGCCTCGGTCACCAGGGAGGCCGGTGCCTACCCCGACGAGTTCACCGCCCTGGGCAAGTTCGGGGCCCTCACCACCTGGCTGCGGCAGAAGAGCGGCGACCTGCCGGTCTGGTGGGCCGAGTGGTACGTCGAGCCGGACAGCAGGAACTGGAGCGAGGAGCGCCGTATCGCCGTCCAGACCGCCGCGATGATGGAGTTCGCCACCAGCGGCGTCACCACCTCGCTCTACTGGAACCCGCAGCGCAAGTCCACCGGCGGCGACAACCAGGTCTGCCTGGGCTGCCTGTGGCACCCGAGCACCGGTGAGGAGATGCCCATGGCGGGCGTCCTGAGCGGCTTCGCCAAGTGGTTCCCCAACGGGACCAGGCTGGAGACGGTCACCTCCTCCAACGGGAAGGTGCGGGTCCTCGCCCAGGAACGTCAGCTCGTGATGGTCAACACCACCAACGCGGCCGCGAGCACCACCGTGGACGGCAAGCAGTTCCAGTTGAAACCGTACGAGATCAAGTGGAGCGAGCGCGTCGGCGCCTAGTCTCCGGTCGGACGGCGCCTCGCCGCATACGCCCGCGAGGCGCCGTCCGACGCTACGGCGCGATCCGCAGCGGTTAGGCGCTCTCCGGGCGGGCAGGGGAACGGGAGGGCCTGCGCCAGTCGGTGAACCAGCGCAGCAGCCACTCCACGGGCCCGTAGTGATGGCGGCTCAGCCACCACCGGCTCCACACGGCCTGGACCGCGAAGATGGCGATGCCGATCGACACGACGGAGAACGGGCTGAGCTGGTCGATCAGGCTCATCCCGTAGCCGGTGAAGATCAGTGAGCTGATCAGCGACTGTCCCAGATAGTTCGTCAGCGCCAACCTGCCGGGAGGAGCGAGCACCCCGGCCAGGCGCGGTGCCGCGGGGAGCAGGCGCAGCAGGGTGGCGGCGTAGGCCGCGGCCAGCAACGGCGCGGTGACCAGGTTCACCGACTGGCCGACCATGTGGTACGCGTGCCCACCGCCCGACCAGGTCGAGTGTGCGTAGACCACGGCCCCGGCGAGGCCGACGGTGAACCCCGACCACTGCAGCCGCCGCAGCGTCGCCGTGTGCCCGGACAGGTCCCTCAGCAGGCGCATCTTGCCCAGTGCCAGTCCGACCAGGCAGGCGGCGAGCACCGTGGGGCCCTGGAAGAAGACCCGCAGCACGAAGATCCTGGCGAGTTTGTGCAGGTGCTCGTTGATGATCATGGATGCGGAGCCGTGCAGGGCGCGGTCGGACATGGCGGCCTGGGCGGCGCTCTCGGAGACGGCCCCCGAGGCGTCGGTGCCCAGCGTCGCCAGCACGGCCAGCAACAGCGTCCCCACCGCCAGCGCCACGGTCAGCGCGACCGCGGAGATCATCGCGGTGCGCGGGGTGATCCGCCGCACCGCCAGCAGGACCAGCCCGACTATCGCGTACGTGGCCAGGATGTCACCGGGGAACAGCAGGATCCCGTGGGCGAGGCCGAGCAGGAACAGCCCTCCCAGGCGGCGCAGGAACCTGGGGGTGAAAGCCGTCGCCGAGGCGTGCGCCGAGTCGAGCTGGAGGGTGAAGCTGTAGCCGAACAGGAAGGCGAAAAGCAGATAGAACTTGTTCTCGAAGAACAACGAGACGATCCAGCGCACCTCCCAGTCGAGCGGCGCGGAGAACGACGGCGCCGCCAGCCCCGCCATCCGGTATCCGGAGGCGAGATAGGTGATGTTGACCACCAGGATGCCGAACAGCGCGAAACCACGCAGCGCGTCGACCGCCGCGATCCGCCGTCCCCCGGCCTGGGTGGAGGTCCCCGCCCGGCCAAGGGGTTCCCCAGCGAACATCCAACCGTCCTTCGACCAGGCTCTGAGACGTACGTCTCCCGGCAAACGGTGCCCAGTATGGCGCGGCGAGGCCGCGAGCCAAGAGACTTTGCTCTTTATTGAAGCTGGTACCCGATGACGATGAAGCGCTCCGCGATCACCGCCAGGGCCAGCACGAACGCGGGCACCGCGACGAACAGGATGCGCCTCCTGGCCCGCTTACCCCGGCCTCGGCCCCTCAGGCAGAACACCTCGTAGGTGAACAACGCGATCCAGGTCACACCCAGCGCGGCCAGGCCGACAGGCGTCCATGGCGAGGTCGGGTCGCTGCCGCCGAGCGGCACCCCGCGCTCGGGGATCTCGGTGCCCTCGGGGAAGGACTTCAGCGTGTAGACGGCGGCGTCTTCGCCGTTGAAAACACGTGTGACCTCCTTGCTGGCGTCCAGGGCGGCGCGGAACCGCGGGGCCCAGTCACGGGGGTAGCCGTGGTTGAGCTGCAGGTATCCGGCCTGCGCGCGGGTCGCCACCAGGTAGGTGTTGGGTGGTGACGCGCGAAGCTTGTCGATCACCGCGGAGATACGGGCCGGGTCCGGGTTCACCAGCGCCTGCTCGTAGGAGATCTTGTCGAAGTCCTGTTCGCCCCACGGGATGATGGGCGTGACCTCGGGGCCGAGCACCGGGCTCAGGTAGAGGACACGGGCACTGGGTTCGTCGTGGTCGTAGATGTAGCGCATCGCCGCGACCTCGCTCGCCGAGACTCGCTCGAACTGCTCGTTGCCGTATCTGGCGACCAGGAAGACCATCGCCAGCGCCATGGCGCACCCGGCGGCCAGCAGCAGTGAGATCCGGCGCGTCAGCTCCGGGTTGAACCGGATGTTGCGTTTGCGGATCGGCACCGTCTCCTCCGGCGCGTCCTCGGTGCCGGCGGGAAGGTTCGGGAAGAAGGCGTACGCGGCCAGGATGCAGGCGCCGGGCAGCGCGAACAGGTAGATCCGCAGGCCGATCTCGCCGCCGTAGTTCTGCAGCCCGAGCGCCAGCACCGGGACGCAGAGCAGCAGCAGGGCCGCGCGGTCGCCGACACCGCGCCGCACGCGGCGCAGCAGGCCGACGGCGGCCAGCGTCAGGATGACGCCGCAGATGCCGAGGCGGGCCATCAGGACGAGGGCGTGCCTGGGATCGCTGCCGTCGATCCGGTCACCGGTGTTGCTCTGCAGGTTCTGCAGGATCCGGCCCAGTCCGCCGAAGAGCTGGTCGATGTGCCCGCTCCAGAAGGTGACCGTCTGGTAGCTGATCCACGACAGCACGATCAGGCCGAGGAAGAACGGTAGCCCCCAGCTGAGCGAGGAGCGCCGGAGCAGGATCAGGCCGGTCAGCGCGCCGAGCATCATGAACGGCGTGATCTGGTGCGAGGCGGTCGCGGTGCCGAACAGGCCGATCAGCACGATCAGCATGATCACTCGGTCGTAGGCGCCCGTCGAGTGGGGCAGCTCACCGGGGGTCAGCCCGTCCAGGCGGGCCAGCAGCCGCCGGATGGGGCCCTTGGCCGGCATCGGTTTGTCGCGGGGCTCGACCTTGCCGAACCAGCGCAGCACGATCGCCACGAAGGCCAGGTAGATCGCGTACGTGAAGCCCTGGGAGGAGAAGTAGTCCTGGCCGATCCACTGGACGATGACGAACAGCAGGGCGGCGAACCAGCGGGCACGGGTGGTGGCGACCACCTGGCGCAGGATCAGCACGAACGGCAGCAGGTACAGCAGGTTCGACAGCAGCGGCGTCCACCGCATGATCGTCGCCAGGTCGGTGACCCCGGCGGCCTTGGTGACGAACGCCACCAGCGCGAAGAACCCCGGCCAGGCGAGGCGGGCGTCGAGGATCGCGGACGACTCGCCGGTGCGGTTGATGTACTCCACGAAGCCGGCGTGCACGTAGGCCGTGGGGAACCTGGCCTCGTCCGAGATCAGGGCCGACGCCCCGTGCAGGGCGAAGGTGATCGCCGCGATCTGGAAGAGCAGCAGGAACTTGCGGTCGGTGTTCTGCGCGATCGTGACGAAGAACGCGACGAGCATCAGCAGGATCGCGGCGAACGCGGTCAGCGGCATGGCCGAGATCAGGCCCAGGGCGTCGATCTTGGTCACGTCGACGCCCCGCAGCGGGCCCGGTGCCACGCGCAGGGCCAGCACGTACATGATCAGGCCTTCGACCGTGAGCAACGGCGGCAGCCACACCGCGGCCGACTGCATCACGGCCGTCATTCGCGACGGTCTGGCGGCGGCCGGAGCCGCCTGTCCCGAAATCCGCCGCGCGCTCTGCGGCTCCCGACGGCCCGTTGGAGCTCCCGGGGCCTCCGAAGCGGTCTCAGTGACCTCAGGGGCCTCAGAGGTCCCTGGAAGCAGGCTGGGCGTCGCGACGGCCCTTCTTCGCCGCTCCGCCGCCCCCACCGATCCCGCACCCACCGATCCCGTGCGTTCCGATCCCGTGCGTTCCGATCCCGTGCGTTCCGATCCCGTGCGTTCCGATCCCGTGCGTTTCGGCGTCGGACGGAGCGGTGCCGAGGGCAGACGCATCTCCGTCGTGGTGTCGATCTCGCTGTCGGAGGCGCCCTCGGCCGCCTCGACCTCGGGGGCGTCCGCCGTGGGCGGTGAGATCGGGCGTGCGGGGAGCCGGATGACGGCGGTGGTCTCCATGTCGTCGCCGTCGGAGGTGTCATCGGGAGCCCGGCCGGAGATCACGCCCGGTGGCGCACCCGGCGTATCCGGTGCGTCGTCCGCGTCTCCCGGGGCACTGTCGCCGCCGTCACGGTCTGCGCCCGGCGCTCCGCCGTCACGAGAGGCGTCGGTGGCCTCGCCGTCCCGGTCGGTACCCGGTGCGGCGGTGTCGGGAGTCTCGCCGTCGGGCGCCTCGTCCAAAACCTCCTGAGCCTCGGAGGACGCCGCGCCGGTGTGCTCGCTGTCGGACCCGTCGCGCGCTCCGTCCGAAGGCGCGGGGTGGGTGGGATCGGTCTCCCCGACCTCGGCGGTCTCCGTCGCCGGTGTCGTCGTCACGTCATTACCTGCCCGTTGCCTCACGTCTAACATCATGGCGGCTACGCGGACCGAGGTGCGACGGGCGAACACGGAGATACATCATGTTCGACTGCTTTGCGTAGACCGTTGAAGAGCAATACCGCGACCGGATTCCGCCCGGCGGCACCCGTACCGCCACCTGCGCTCCCGTGCGGGAGCATCGGCGAGGACGGAGAGAGAGACGAGCGCACCCGGGAGGGCGCCGGCCCGCGGGCCACGCCTCTCCCGGCTGGAGAGGCCGCTCACACCTGGCCGCGCACCCGGCGCAGACCATATCTCGTGCGCCTGACGACAGCGTAGCCCTTCGTCAGCATCCGTTCTTTCATGTAGATCAGCGGGACCTGGTTTCCCTCGACGGCCCGGCTGAACATTCTCATCGACGTGCCCTCGGCGATGGTCAGGCGCGGCAGCGCGAGCACGTCGTGCCGGTCGGCGGCGATGGCGTTGCTCACCGCGCAGGCGGCCCAGTAGCCGGCCCGCCGGACCTCGCGCCGCACCCGCGCGCTGGAGTAGCCGTACGGGTAGGCCATCGTCGAGACCAGGGAGCCGATCTTGTCTTCGAGCAGGGCCTTGTTGCGCCGCAACTCCTGACGGAGCTCGTCATCCGAAAGCTGGTCCAGCTGCGGATGGCTGTGGCTGTGGCCGCCGATCTCGATGCCGCACGAGGCCGCCTCACACGCCTGGCTCCACGACAGCATCGTGTCCAGTGGCCTGCCCGCCGCGTCCTTGCCCGCGTCGCTGACCCACCCGCTGGTCAGAAAGACGGTCGCGGGGAAGTCGTAGCGCTCAAGCAGGGGCAGCGCCTCGCTGTGGAAGTCGGCGTACCCGTCGTCGAAGGTCACCACCACCGGCCGCTCCGGGATGGAGCGGCCGTTGTTCTTGTGCAGCGAGGCGACCAGGTCGGCCACCGTCAGCGGCGTGAACCGGTTCTCCTTCAGGTAGGCCAGTTGCTCGGCGAAGGCCGAGGGGCGTACCGCCAGCGGCTTCGTCTCGGCGTTGGGCCGGTCGGAGACCGAGTGGTACATCAGGATCGGTACGCGGATCATGAACGCACCCGCTTCAGTCGAAGGGAACCGATGACGTAACCCCAGGCGGTCCAGGCGAGACCGACGACGATCGCACCTGCCCTGCCCAGGCCGGACAGATCACCCCGCAGCGCCTCGCCGACCCCGCGCAACGCGCCCAGCGGCAGCGCCTTCAGCACGTGCGCCCGCTCGCTCGACAGCCCGTCGCCCGCCCCCACGCTCTGGGTGACCAGCGCCTTGGACAGGCCCTCCGCGTAACACCGCGAGCGGAAGTAGGCGAAGGTGGCGCGCACGGCCGGCACCTTGTGGCCGATCACCGCGGCCGGTTCGAACAGCATCCCCGAACCGGGCATCCGCTGCGAGAGCCGGATGCAGAACTCGGTCTCCTCACAGCCCAGCGGGCGTGGCTTGCGCCCCTGCACGCTGCGCCCGATGCCGGTGTGGAACCCGCCGACACCGCCCACGACCTCCCTGCGGAAGGCCGCGTTGCCGCCCATGACGTTGCGGATCCGCGCCCGCTCCGTGGGCATGCCGCGATAGCTGCAGCCCACGGTCCAGTCGAACTCGTGGGGATACCAGCCGGGCCGGTGCCCGGTGCCCCACAGCGGCCTGGTCAGCCCGCCCACCCCCACGATGGTCGGGTCCTGGAAGCCCTCCTCCAGTGCTTCCAGCCAGCCAGGCTCCGCGACGGCGTCGTCGTCCAGGTACGCCACGATGTCGCCGGAGGCGGTCGCCGCGCCGGTGTTCTTGCCACCGGACAACCCCTTCTCCTGAGCGTTCTCCACCACGATCGCGCCGGGGTACTCCTTCTTCAGCTTCAGATGGAGGTCCGGGTTGTAGTCGACGACCAGGATGATCTCGTGCGGCCGGTGGCTCTGGTTCTCGACCGACTCGACGGCTGCTCGGATGTCCTCCCAGCGTTCCTCGGTGTAGACGCAGATGACGACACTGCTTCTCATGGCTACGCGGCGCCCTGGTCCGCCGCGCGGGAGGCGGCCGCCGGCTCGTGAACGACGGGAGCGGGGCTGCTCCGCCACTCGCGGATGATGGTCTTCAGCACCCGGATGCCGTCGCGGACGGCGTGCAGGTTGCTCTCGCCGTGGATGCGGCAGCGCTCGTGGCTGGGAACCTCGTGAACCTTGAGCCCGGCCTTGGCGGCGCGGACGTTCATCAGGGTCTCGATCTCGAATCCGTCGCAGTCGAGGTTGAGGACGTCCAGGTGGCGGGCCCAGAAGGCGTTGTAGCCGTAGCACAGGTCGCTGTAGCTGGTCCCGTACATCCTGTTGACCAGCGCGGTCAGCGTCTTGTTGCCGAACTTGCGGATGAACGTCAGGTCGTCGCTGCCGCCGCCGGATGCGTAGCGCGAGCCCTTGACGAAGTCGGCCCCGGTGACCAGCGCGCCCACGAACTGGATGATCTCGCGGCCGTCCGTGGACCCGTCGGCGTCGATCATCACGATGATGTCGCCGGTGCAGGCGGCGAATCCGGCCGAGAGCGCGTTCCCCTTGCCCTTGCCGGTCTGGCGGACCACGCGGATGTTGGGGCGCAGCTTCCTGGCCACGGCGATGGTGTCGTCCACCGAGTTGCCGTCCACCAGGACGATCTCGTCGATCCACTGCGGCAGCGTCGCGAAGACGTGCGGAAGGTTCTCCGCCTCGTTCATGGCCGGTACGACGACGCTGACGGTCGGGGAGATCGCCATGTTGGGGGTGATGGGGGTGAACCGCTCGATGGGCGGCACCGCCCTCAGGGGCGGCTTGTTGTTGTAGTGCTTGGCGACTTCGGGACTCATGGTGACGGATGTCCTTCCGGGCGGTCGGTCGTCGGGGGCGACTGGCGGACGGACCCGGGGCCATAGGCGATCGGAGGGATCGGGGGAAATGGCGAATGCGATGAGGGTTGCATGCGAGGGTCCTGGCGAATGGGTGCGGTGGTGGGAGCGGGTCTAACCCACTCCCCATGGTTCCTTGACGACCGGGGTGCTTGATTGGTTCTGCGCGGGGGAGCGCATACGGCCGAACCCCTTCAGCACACGGTCAGCAAGCCTGTACAGATGCGGGCGATCAGTAACGATCGTTCGTGCTTTGTTGACCGGGGTGCGGCCGATCCAGTGGACGGCGGCCGCGGGGGAGGGACGTGAGACGCGGCCCTCCGCGACGAAGAGGTCACCGCTCTTCAGCCAGCTCTTGTACTCGCGCCCGCCCTTGCCCATGTCGACCTGCCGCAACCCTGAGCCGGCGGCGTGCTCGGCCATGTGCAGGTGGTGCATGATGCCGGGAGAGTAGCGCGCGAACTCGGTGTCGTAGGCGGGGAACCAGCCGACCAGGGTCGTCGCGGTACGGAGGCCGAAGTGCCCGGCGACCGGCCTGTCTCCGGCGTAGACCATGGTCAGGACACCCGCGAAACTCTCGGACCTCTCCGCGTGCATCTCGTCGAGCAGCTGGACGATCCACGGCTGGGCGAAGCGGTCGACGCGGCCCGTCCTGCGGTACTGGTCGGACTTCCAGTTGGTGAGCGTGCGGAGCGTGCCAAGGTCGGACGAGTCCCACTCGAAGCGGATCTCGCCCTGCTCGCGGCCGAGCTTGCGCTCCTTGTAACGGACGGTCTTGAGGTTCTTCGGCGAGTTGGCCTTCACCTGCTCGATGTAGGTCTCGAAACCCACGCTGAGGTCCATCACCGGCGCCGGTCGCACGTCGGACTCGTACGCCGCGAACGTCGGCTGGCCGGGGACCAGGTGGTCGAAGTCGAAGACCGAGAGCTTGCAGGCGCGCAGCAGGGCACGGACGTCCAGGTCGAGGCCGGGGACGGAGATCAGTCCGTGGCAGGTGGTCAGGAAGCCCCCGAGAGGCTTGCCGATCCCGAAGCTGTGCCGTTCGTAGGGGAAGAATCCCACGATCTTGCCATCGTCCTGTATCACCGCGACGCGGACGTAGTCACGCAGGCGCCCCATGGCGAGCGTGAACTCCACGGAGAGAAAGGGGTTGTCCAGCGACGGATCCGCTACCTGCAACTCCCGCCATCGCGAGATCTCGGATTCCCCGAGGTCTCCCGGACGAACGATGACGATGTTCACCTTGACCTGACCCCCTGTTCGGTCTGCAAGCTCCCGCTCCCCCGATACAACACGCGTAGTACGTATATGAAACCGCCGAGCACCGCGATCGTCGCAACTCCGGCACGAGGCGACCACGCGTCAAAAGTGAGCATGGCAGCGGCCAGGAGAACGTTCACAACCAGGCTTGCCGCTGCCCCCACTGATAGTGCCGCAAGAGGGTCACGATCACGCAACAGTCCTACCACCGCGAAGCCCGGAACCACCAACAGGAACAGGGGAGTGAGAACCAGGCGTAACGGAGTGTCGATGTCGACCAAGGCGATCACGGCCCCCGCGACACATGCGAAGGTGAGTGCCCATTTGAGCACCCTGCGGTTGATCGACATCTCCGAAACTCCCGGTTGGTAATGACGTGACTGATCGCGCCTTCATGTGATCAATCACTCAGCATGGACGTCAATGCCGACGCTCGGCACCCGTCCATGGTTTACCGGATTCCTGAGAGAAGTCTCGGTGTTAGGTAAAACGAGATGCGGGAATCAGCCTATCTCCCCCTCGGAGCCTGCCCCGGCGGAGGGGGCCGGGGTCGGGTCGGGGGCCGGGTCCGGGGGAGGCGCGGAGGCGTCCGCCTCCAGGTTCTCCCAGGAGATCGCACATCCGGCGTTGCCTCCGGCGGACTTGAACGCGACGCGGCCCGCGCCGCTCTCCGAGGGGTCCTTGGCCGTGACCCAGATCACGGCTCTCGCCCCCGCCTTCAGTTGCCCCCGGGCGGGATGCACATCGAGCCCGCCGGAGGTGGTCGCCGACCAGGAGAGCGTGGCGTTGCGGGCCGCGAGCCGGATCTGCCCGGCGCCCTCTCCGATGTTCGACGGGCACGAGACGGTCAGCCGCCCGGCTGCGGGCGGCGGGGTGGTGGCGCGGGTGGTGGCGCGGGTGGCGCGGGCCGGCCGCGCGGAGGACCCGCGGGTCGGCGCCGGGCGCGCCGCGGTGGGGGTGGAAGCGGGCGTCCCGGTCGCCGGGGTCCTTCGCGAAGTGGGAGTCGGCGCGCTCTCCGTCTCCAGGTCCTCAAGGGGCAGGTCCTCAAGGGGCAGATCCTCCGGCGGCAGGTCGGGCGTCGGCTCCGGGCCGGGCTCCAGTGTGATCAGCGCGGGTTCCGTACCCGGTGCGGCCCCGGCGCTCCCCAACGCCCCGCCGGCCAGGCCCTGCCCGCCCACCACGGCCACCGCCCCGGTGGCCGCCAGCACGCACACCGCCGCCAGCAGCAGCACGGGCCCCCTGCGCTTTCGCTGCCTCCGCCGCTGCGCCGGCAGTACCTCGGTATACCGCCCGGCACCATCCGGGGGCGTTGCCACGCGCCGGGACCGGGGGCCCGCGGGGGACGCGGTCTCCCGGGTTCCGCGGCTTCCCTCGTCGCGCGCCCGCCGGCCGGCCGGCTCCTTCCTCACCGCCCGCCGGCGGCCCGGTGGCCGCTGCCCCGCCACCGGGAACCCGGCCCTGTCGAAGTGGTCGCCCTCGGCGACGACGGAGGCGCGCTCCTCGCGCAGTTCCGGGTTCACGCAGGTCTCGATCACCCGGCGGCGCAGGGAGAGCGGCGGATAGGCCGGCGGCACCAGGTCCAGCAGCCGCCCGGCCGAGACGTGCCGGTCCCTGCGCTCCACGCATACCTCGCAGCGGCCGATGTGGGCCGACAGCCGCCTGCGCAGGATCGTGGTGAGGGGCCCCTCCCACGAGTCGACCATCGCCGACAGGTCGGGGCAGTGCGCCCGGCCGACCTTGGCGAGTACCACGGCCGCCGCCGCGTTCTCCAGGTGGTCGCGGGCCCGGCAGAGCCTCGCCGTCACCTGCCGGGAGGTCAGCCCGAGCACCGCGCCGACCTCGCCGCCGCCGAGGTCGTGACGGAGCGAAAGCTCCAGCACCTCGCGTTCCTGCCCGCCCAGCTCCGCCATCGCCTCGTGGACCAGGGCGGCCAGTTCCCGCTCGCCCGGGTCGTCGTGGACGTCAGGAGGCGGTGCCGTCCTCCGCCGGCCGCCGCGCTCCGCGCCCGCGCACCGGATCCGTACGAGTGCGTACAGCCACGCGCGCAGGCGGCCGGGATCGCGCAGGCGGTCCACCCGGCCCTGGGCCGTGACCAGGGCGTCGTGTACGGCGCCGGCGGCGCTCTCACGGTCGCCCAGCAGTGAGTGGGCATAGTCGTGGAGACGTTCGGCATAGGAGTCGTAGAGGCTCGCGGGCGCCGTCGTGTCGGCGCGCCGCAGCGTCTCAACGAGTTGTTGATCGTCGGTTCGGCCGACGGTCGGCCATCCGGGCACGGACATTCCTCCCCGCGGGACGGGCTCGTTCACGGGCTTCGACACTCGCCCGTTCCAGGCCTCACACGCGTAGGACGTCACCTCCCCGCAACCGGTTGACCAGATGGGTCAATATCATGCCAACCTGGTATGACCTGGGAAAATTGGTGCAGCTGGTGCCAATGTGGCGCCGGCCGTACGCGATGGGGAGTCAGCAGTTGGGGGCGCAGAGCCGGCGCTTCATGCCCTCCAGGAAGAACTTCCTGACCTCCAGGACGTCCTTGGCGATGTACGCGTCACCGCCGGTCGCCTTGGCCAGGGCCTCCATCTGGCGCTTGCCCTTGGGGGCGTCGGGGCCGAACGCGATGATCAGGACGCTGACCGGCTTCTCCGGGTTGAACTGCTCCCTCAGCCGCTTCAGGATCTGCTGGTTGCCGATCCCCCCGTCCGGGTCGTCGTTGCCCGCCCCGTCGGTGAGGATCAGCACCGTGTTGATCTTGTCGCTCTGGTATTCGTCGGTCATCTGCCGGTAGGCGGCGGCGAGGGTGTCGTTGAGCCCGGTGTCGCCGGTCGCCTTGGCCTGGGCCCCGATCAGCTTCTGGTTGAGCACGTCCCTGCGCAGCACGCCGTTCATGTCCTCGGTGAGCGGGCCGACCGGGACCGTCTCGCGGTAGTCGACCCCCTGGCCGTCGAGATGCGTGGAGAACTCCCACAGTCCCAGCTCGCTCTTGGCGGGAAAGAGCTTCATGCCCTCGACGGCGATCCTGCTGATCGCCTGCATCCGGGTCATGCCGGTGCCGGGCACCGGCAGGGCCATGGTCCCCGAGACGTCCAGCAGGGTGACGAGCCTGGTGCCGAGCTTGATCCGGGACCAGGTCTGCGACATCCTCGCGACGGTCTTGCCGTCGGGCGGCTCGATCGCCTGCGGTGCCTTGGCCTGGAAGCCCGCGGAGCCGGAGATCGCCTTTCCGCCCTTGCCGTCCGGGGTGCGGAAGCCCTGATCCTGCAGGGTCTTTTTGGAGGACTCGCTGCCGAGCTCCTGCTGGAACGCCTCGGCGGCCTTGCGTACGGCGGTGTCCTTGGCGGTGATCACCACCGGGTAGTCGAGGTTGATGGTCCCCTCAGCCGGATAGAGCGGTACGGCGGGCACCTCGGGCTTCTTGACCTTGTTGAACGCCCAGACACCCTGCTCCGAGGCGATGCCCAGCGGGGCCTTGCTGCCCTTGACACCGAGGCTGGACAGCAGCGCGTCCTGGTCGCGGACCGTCGAGGTCGATCCCGACAGGTTCTTGAGCGCACCGACCAGCTGCTCCTCGCCCGCGCCCGAGGCCGTGGCCACCCCGGCGGCGGCCAGGAGCGCGCCGAGCCCGGCGGCGTTGAGCGAGGGGTCCAGCACCAGTACGCGCACCTTGCGGCCGGGGCCGTCGACGTTGGCCACGTTGGCGGCGTTGATCATGCCGCCCCAGCTGGCCTCGCCGAAGCTCTTCTTCAGGTTCGGTATCACCAAGCCCGAGGCCACCATGACGATGGGGGAGTGCGCGATGGACGCGCCGGCCTCCGGCACCTCCTGATTCCGTGCCCGCAGGTTCGTCACCCACAGCCCCGAGTCCGGGATCCACAGATCCATCGCGGCGGCCCTGCCGCCGGCCCCGCTCAGGGAGGAGGCCACGGTCGCCGAGGCGCCCTTGGTCACCGCGACGGTGGTGCACCTGCCCTCGACCTCGTGGGACGCCTTGTTGAAGCGCTCGGCGATCTGGGACAGGGCGGGCTGGATGTCCGGTGAGGCGGTGATCCGCAGTGGCAGCGCGTCACCCGCACACCCGCGGTCGCGGTTGATGACCACGAACGCGGCCACACCGAGCAGCACCGCGAGGGCGACGGAACCGGCCAGCGGGACCAGCACCCTGCCGTGCCCCCCACGCCTCCGCCTGGGCTGCGGCTCCTTGGAGGAGGTGTAGCCGCCCTCGAGATCATCCGTACGGTGACGTCCCACGATTCCCTCTTCGATGTCGATGTCAGGAAGCTAGCGGGTCACCCTATCGGGAGGTTGTCCGCAATGTTCACGGAACTGTACTGGGAACGGTTACTGTGGCAAAACACCCCTTTTGGTGCTGTTATCACCATACGTGTTTATATTGGCACCCTGTGTCCCAGTGGGGCGGCCTGTGGTCAATGGTGCCGGGATCGCCTGGTCGTCGGCGGGAGAGGTGCGCGTCAGTGGTGGCAGGAATGGCCGTGCCACGCCCTGAGCCCCTCCCGCACCGCCACCGCCGCCAGCAGCACCGCCATGGCGGGATCCACCCACCACCACCCGGCGGTGTTCAGCGCCAGCCCGGCCAGCACCCCCGTGGCGAGCAGCGCGCACATCAGGTTCTGCGTCCCCTCGCCCGCGGTCGCCGCAGAGTGCAGCCGGATGGCCAGTCGCCGCTTGGCCACCCCCAGAAACGGCATGCCGACCGCGCTGGTCGCCGTCACGGCGATCCCGAGCAGGCTCGGCACGGCCCGGTGGCCCGCGCCCAGGTCGTGCGCCACATGCAGCACCAGGTAGGGGGCCAGCAGCCAGAAGCTGATCGCCACCGCCTTGCGTGCCCGCTCCTCGGCGTGCGCGGAACCGGTCCTCGAACCGGTGAACCGCCAGACCACGATCAGGCTGGCCACCGCCTCCACCAGGGCCGACGTACCCCAGCCGATGAGGGCGACAGAGTGCGCTCCCAGTCCCGCGACGATGCCGAGCACGCTCTCCGCGCCCAGCCAGAGGAGGGTGGCCAGGGAGAGCGCGCGGGCCCGGTGGGCGTCGCGCAGCCACTCGGCGCTGGGCGCCGGCACAGTCTGGTCGGTCACGGCGACCTCCGAATCCCCGATCTACGGCATTCGGTAATCTAGCCGTCACGGAGTGTGGTCGTGCCGGGAAGCGGCAAAGCTCACCACCGCGGTGGCTTCTCCGCTCCCCGGCGTGCCCACGCGCTGTGATCGTGCCACAGGATGGGACCTGCCCAGCAGATCGTCGGAGGGAAACCCGTGCCGTTCACGCCCAGTCATGTGGCCGCCGTGCTGCCACTGATCTCCTCGGAGCGTATGCGCCGGTTGCTCGACCCCTGGGCACTCGCCCTGGGTGCCATGGTGCCCGATCTGCCGATCTTCTTCCCGTTCCTGCCCGACTACATGATCTGGCACTCCTTCGAGGGCGTCCTCACGATCGATCCGCTCGCCGTCGTCGTGTTGCTGGCGGTATTCCACCTGGTGCTCCGCGACCCGCTGACCGCGCTCCTGCCTCCCGGCCTCGCCGGGCGCGCCGCGGCCCTGACCCCCGGCATGTACGGATTGCGGCGGCTGCCCGCCGTGATCGCCGGAGGCGCGGTGGGCGCCCTCACCCACAAGCTCTGGGACTCCTTCACCCACTCCTACAGCTCCACCACGTGGGGCTGGGACTGGCTGGACACCCGGGTGGCGGACGTGCTTCCCCTGTTCCGCCTGCTGCAGTACACCTCCACGGTGGTCGGCCTGGCGGTCGTGCTCTGGTGGGCCTGGCGTGGCCTGTCCGGAATGGAACCCCGGCCGGTTCCCGAGCGGCTGGTCATTCCCGCCCGCGGGCGGATGGCCGTGTTCCTGGCCACCGCCCTGTCCATCCTGCTGGGCGCGATCGCCTGGCCCATCGCCTTCCCACCACGCGGCACGGCGGAGCTCGTGACGAGGCTGGGTGCGGGAGTGGTCGTCGGCTGCTCCGCCATGCTCCTCGTCCACGCGCTGATATGGCAGCTCAGGCGGGTCATGGCAGTATTCGAGGGTGCCTGAAGCCATCGACCCCCACCTGGCCGACCAGTTGGCCGACCAGTTGGCCGACTACGCCAACCTGCGTGACGTCGAGCTGCGCAAGAGCTTGGAGGCCGAGCACGGTCTCTTCATAGCCGAGGGGGAGAAGGTCATCCGCCGCGCCGTCGCGGCGGGCTATCCCGTGCGCTCCGTCCTGCTCACCCCCCGCTGGGCCGAGCCCCTCGCCGACCTCCTCGACACCCTCGAAGGGCGGGTCCACGTCGTGGACGACGCCGTCATGGAGGGCGTCACCGGCTTCCAGGTCCACCGAGGCGCCCTCGCCGCGATGGAACGCCTGCCCCTGCCCGCCGTCGAGGAGATCCTCTCCGGCGGGGCCGCCTCCCCGGAGAGAAGGTCCCCGGGCCGGGCCACCGGTCGTGATCTCGGACGGGTGGGCGCGGAGGCCGTGGGCCCCGGCGCCGAGGGCACCCCGCCCCGGCGCGTCCTGGTCCTGGAGGACCTCGTCGACCACGGCAACGTCGGCGCCATCTTCCGCTGCGCCGCCGCGCTGGGCGTCGAGGCGGTCGTCCTCTCGCCGCGCTGTGCCGACCCGCTGTACAGAAGGTCGGTGAAGGTCTCCATGGGTGCGGTCTTCGCGATCCCGTACGCGCGGATGACCGACTGGTACGCGGGCCTGGCCGAACTGCGCGAGGCGGGCTTCCAGACGCTGGCCCTCACCCCCGACCAGTCCGCCACGCCCATGGACAGGGTCACCATGGCCGACCGGGTGGCGCTCCTGCTCGGCTCGGAAGGGGACGGGCTCTCCTCCCGCTGGCTGCGCGAGGCCGACGAGCCGGTCTGCATCCCGATGAGCCCGGCGGCCATGGGCCTCGGCGTCGACTCCCTCAATGTGGTGGCCGCGGCCGCCATCGCCTGTCACGGCCTGATGCGCGCGGGCTGAGCCTCACGGGTCCGGGTCCCATAGGCAACCGGTGCTCGGAGTGGATGCCGTCCGGCAGGGGCGGGCAGGCTCACATGTCGCGGTGGAGACTTTCGGCAGGTCGAGCGACCTCGCCTCCGGTGCCGGCCCGGGCCTCTCGGGGGAGTCCCTGCTCGCTCGCCCAGGCCAGGAGCCGCGCCGCGGTCTGGAAGCGCCGGTCGGCGTCGGACTCGCCGAGGATGACGCCGATGAGGCGGTGGCCGTCACGGTCGGCGGCGAACGACAGGCAGTATCCGGCGGCGCTGGTGTAGCCGGTCTTGAGGCCCAGGACCCCGGGAGCCTTGCCGAGCAGCTTGTTGGTGTTGGTCCAGGAGTGTGCCCGGTGCACCTTGGACCTGGCCACGACATGGCGCCTGGCGGAGGCGATGGTCCGCAGCACCGGGTCGCGCAGCGCGATGTCCGCCAGCTTCGCCTGATCTGAGGCCGTGGAGTGGCCGGGTGCCGGCTTCGGCAGGCCGTCGGCGCTGGCGTAGGCGGTGTCGACCAGGCCCATGGAGCGGGCCGTGGCGTTCATCTTCGCCACGAACCTCGCGTTGCCGGGACCGTAGACGCGGGCCAGGGCGTGGGAGGCGTCCGCCCCGGAGGGGAGCATGGTCGCGTACAGCAGGTCCCTGACGGTCAGCCGCTCCCCGGCGCTCAGGGAGGCGTGGGCCGCGCCGTTCGACGCCGCATGCCGCACATCCGCCGCCTGGATCGTGA
The DNA here is from genome assembly GCF_035917355.1 of Streptosporangium sp. NBC_01810. Classification (NCBI taxonomy): domain Bacteria; kingdom Bacillati; phylum Actinomycetota; class Actinomycetes; order Streptosporangiales; family Streptosporangiaceae; genus Streptosporangium; species Streptosporangium sp. NBC_01810. The sequence continues at coordinate 658,515 of NZ_CP109070.1, forward strand.
CGGTGTCGTCCAGCCTCGCCTCCCTGAGCACGACGTACGCTGTCATGATCTTTGTCAGGCTGGCCACCGGCATCCGCCTGCCGGCCTGCTTGCTCAGGTGGACCGCTCCCGTGTCCGTGTCGTACAGGTACGCTGCCCGTCCCGGCACCGAGGGCACGGAGGCGGGCTTTTTCCCGGCGGGTGCGGGGCTGAAAGCCGCCGCGGCCGGTCCGGTGACCAGGGTGGATTCCGGGGAACCGGCGGCCAGGGCCGACGTCGGGGACGCGGTGGCCAGGGTGGCCGCGGCGACCAGCGCGGCGCGGGCGATGAGGCGGATTCCCCCGTGATGCATGCGAGCCATGCTGGCAGAGGCCACCGTCAATATGCGGAAGTTGGCGGTTTGGCGATGGAAAGTTGACATCGGCGGCGGGAAAGGAGGATCCCGCACGGCGGCGGGATCGGCGCGTGTCAGAAGGGTCGGGATCGGTGCGTGTCAGGTGGTGGCGGTCGGCCTGTCGGCCTCGCCGTGAACGTGCCGGCGACCACGCCCGGGGCGACCCACGGGAGTCAGGTGGTGGTGGCGGCGGTCGGCCTGTCCGCCTCGTCGCGGGCGGTCCGGCGACGGCGCCGGCGACGGCGGACGAGCCCGGCGACCAGCGCGACCGCCGCCAGGCCCGCCAGGGCCGCCAGGAGCGGCGACCGCATGGCCAGCTCCAGCCAGCCCCAGATCACCGAGTACAGGCCGAAGGACGTCACCGGCACCCAGGTCAGGCAGCCGAGCGCGCTGGCCACGACGTACCAGGGATAGGAGATCCGCAGCACCCCGGCCACCCAGGGCAGCGTGTGGCGCAGCCCGGGCACCCAGAAACAGGCGTAGACGGCGAGCGCGCCCCACTTCCTGACGACGTTCTCGACCCGCAGGATGTTCTCCTGGCCGATCTTGGTGCCCAGGCGGGAGGTGTAGAGCCTGGAGCCCAGGACGTGGCCGATCCAGTAGTAGGCCTGGAACGCGCCGAACAGGGCCACGCCACCGATGATCACCCAGAGCCACAGGGGCATGCCCAGGAAGGACGCGGAAGCGGGGTCGGGGATACCCACCACAACAGGTCGCACTCTGAACATCACCGCCAAGGTCGCTCCGCCTGCTTGACTTGATATTAGGGCAGGCTTACCTCATCCGTTGCGGCGGGAGTCCCCTTAGGCACGCGAACTGCAAGCGGACGTCAACTCCAGAGCAACCACCGTGGCATACACCTGGGGGTAACGGAGAAAGGTGTCTGTCATGGGTTCGCGTAGCAGTATGGCGCCGGTGGTGGCGAGTGGGACCGCGAGCGTCGTCAAGCTGCTCATCGCCACCCTTGCCTTCGCCGGAGCCTATCTGGGAGTGGAGACCGCGTACGGCACCCCCGCCAGGATGCCGGTCGGGCAGGAAGTCACGGCCGGCACGGCGACGCGGGCACCGGTGCGGACCGTGGTGCTCTCCGCGAGGTCGATGCCGACCACCACGGAGCAGGCCCCGGTGGCGGGTACGGTCACCACGGAGCAGGCCCCGGTGGCGGGTACGGTCACCGTTGGCGCGATCGACGCGTTCGGTCCCTGCGACAGGCCCTACCTGGCCCAGGGCGTGGTCGACAACGACGACCCCCGGGCCGCCGTCTCCTACGGCTGGCGCCTGGAGCGCTGGAGCTCGAAGACCCACCGCTGGTACGCCTACCTGAGCGCGAGCTCCGGCTTCACCGGAGAGAGCCAGACCGTCGAGTGGCAGCCCCGGATCATCAACAACCCCGGCTGGTATCGCGTCGTGCTCGTCGTCTCCGGTGACGCCCCGCTGCGCAGCGAGAGGTTCCTGGTCGGCTGCTGAGGCGGGTCAGCCGCCGAGGGAGCGCCGTGCCGCCTCCACCCACCGGCTCACGCCGACCCGCTCGGCCACCGCGAGGGCGTTCTCGTAGTGCGGCCGCACCGCGTCGGTGAAGCCCAGCCGCAGCGCCAGGTCGCCCAAGGTCAGGGCGACCGGCCAGAGTGCCACCACGCCGGTTCCGGCGCCCGCGATCCGGTCGGCGAACGGCTTCAGCGTGTCGTACGCCTCGATCATCCGCTCCCGGTCGTCCAGCAGCATGCCCGCCAGCGCCCGCCAGATCATCGCCAGCTCGTAGAGGAAGTCGGGGCGCACCGGCGTCTTCACCGCGATGACGGCCCTCGCGTCGCGATGGTGGCCCGCCGAGGCGAGGGCCACCGCGTAGGCGTCGAGTGTCCATTTGGCCCCGCGCTGGTGCGCCTCGGCCAGTGGCTCGACCATCTTGGCGGCCTGCCCGTTGACCAGGTTCAGGCAGAACGTGGTGATCAGCGGCAGGTCCTGGCGGCCCTCCAGCATGCCGGCCCTGGCGGTCAGCCTCGCCGCGTCGCGGTAGGCGCGCTCCGCCCCGGCGAAGTCACCGGCGATCATCAGGCGCTGCCCGGCGTACCAGGCGACCACGGCGGCCGGCGCGGGCAGGCCGTACTGCCTGGCCAGCTTCTCGGTGGCGGCCACGTGTGCGTCGGCTTCGGCGAACGCGCCCGAGGCGGCAGCGCACTCCATCAGCACGAGGTGGGCCAGTGCCTGCACCGAGATCTGCCCGGTCGCCCTGCCGACCTCCAGCAGCTCCCTGCCGATGACCTCGCGCTCGCCCACCGGCGTGATGCCGTACGACTGGCGCAGCCGCCCGCTCAGCGCGGTCGCCAGCAGGGCGGGGTCGCCGGACCGCCTGGCCAGTTCCTCGGCCTCCAGCGAGGCCTGCTCGCCCCGGGGAGTGGCCGACCCCTCCAGCTCCAGGGCGAGCGTGGCCAGCAGGCTCGCCCGCAGCGACTGCTCACCGGCGGGCAACTCGACCAGCGCCTGCTCGGCGACGTCGACGATCTCCCAGGCAGTACGGGTGAAGTCGCGGGCCATGCCCTTGTGCGGCACCGCCAGCGAGGCGGCCACCCGGGCGGTGAGCTCCAGGTTGCCCAGCGGCAGTGCGGCGTCCATCGCCTCACGCCGCCGCCTGCGGGCCGCGGCCATGTCGCCGCAGAGCGCCAGTGCCTTGATCAGCCGCAGGGTCAGCAGCAGCCGCTCCCTGGTGCTGTCGGGAGTGTGGGTGATGCCCGACCTGTCGAAGGCGGCGATGGCCTGCTCCCACAGGGTGGCGGCCTCGCGGTGGGCGAAGCGGCGCTCGGCCTGCTCGGCGGCGAGCCCGGCGTAGTGCACCGCCTTGATGGCGGTCTCGCTGGTGCCCGCCGAGTCGTAGTGGTGGGCCAGCGCGGCCACGTCACCGGGATTCCTGCGCTCGATCACCGCGGCCACCGCGGCGTGCATCCGGGAGCGGCGCAGGCGGGAGGCGTCGGAGTAAAGCGTGTCGCGGACCAGGTCGTGGTCGAATCGGAGCATGCCGGGGCCCGGTTCGGTGACCAGCCCGGCGAGCAGCGCCGCCTCCACCGCGTCGACCACGGCGTCCTCGTCGCCGGAGACGTCGACCAGCACGTCCACGTCGACGTCGCGGCCGATCACCGCGGCCTGCAGCAGGATCTGCTGGGCGGTCACGGGCAGCCGGGAGATCCGCCTCCGCAGCACGTCACGGACGCCCGACGGCACGCCGGAGATCACCTCGGCGGCCGTCGCGCGGTCGCTCACCGCTTCGGCGTCGAGCAGGCGCACCGTCTCGCGGACGAAGAAGGGGTTGCCGCCGGTGCGCTCGACGATGCTGTTGACCGCGTCCTCGTCGACCTCGCGCACGCAGGTCGCCCGGACCAGCTCGGCCACCGCCTTGGTGTCGAGCCCGGTGAGACCGACCCGGACGGGACCGAGCCTGGCCAGCGCGGCCAGCACGTCGGCCTGCTGGTCACTCAGCTCGCTGTCGCGGCAGGTCACCACCAGCAGCACCCGGCTGGTGGCCAGCAGGCTCGGCAGCGCGCGAAGCAGCGCCAGCGTCTGGTCGTCGGCCCAGTGCAGGTCCTCCAGGGTCAGCAGGATCGGCGTCTCCTTGGCGACGGCGGCGAGGTAGCCGCCCACCGCCCGGTGCAGCCGGAATCCGCCGGAGGCCTGGTCGTCGTCGGGCTCGGGGGCCGCGTCGTCCAGGAGCGGGGCCAGCAGTGCGGCGTACTCGCCCGGGCCGGCCGCGCTCACCAGGGTGCGCAGGATCTCCACCCAGGCCCATCCGGGGGGAGTGGCACTGCTGTCGGGGCAGGCCCCGGAGGAGATGCCCCACCCGTCGTCGGACAGCCGCATGTTGAGCTGGCGGACCAGCGTGGTCTTGCCGGCGCCCGCGTCACCGCTGATGATCGCGACCGTGAAGCGGCCGGTCCTGGCCGCGGCGGTGGTCAACCTGCTCAGCTCCGCGTCGCGGCCGACGAACGGCTCGGGCTCCAGCGGGGGGAGCTTCACCTGGGCCACCGCGGGCCTGGGCGGCCAGGTGTCGGCGGTCACCTGCTGGCGCTGCCTGGCCGGTGGCGGGGCGGTGAGCTGCAGACCCGGATCCTGGGACAGGATGTCGGACTCCAGCTTGCGCAGCGCGGGGCCGGGGTCGATGCCCAGTTCCTCGGAGAGGATCGTGCGCGCCCTGCGCAGCGCGGCCAGCGCCTCGCCCTGCCGCCCGCAGCGGTACAGGCCCAGGGCCAGCAGCCGCCAGCCCTCCTCGCGGAGCGGATGCTCGGTGGTCAGCGCCTCCAGGTCGGGCACCGCCTCCGCGGGCATGCCCATCCGCAGGCCGCTGTCGGCGTGCCGCTCACGGGCCACCAGGCGCAGCTCGGCGAGCCGGTTGACCTCGGCCTCGGCCCACGGCTGGTCGGCGAAGTCGGAGTACGGGGTGCCGCGCCACAGGCCCAGGGCCTTCTCCAGGCGGGGCCGCGCGGAGGTGGGGTCGTCACCCTCCAGCTGCTCTCCGGCGGTGCGGACCAGCGTCTCGAAGCGGAGCGCGTCGACCTGCTCGGGGGCGGCGCGCAGCGCGTAGCCCGAGGCCACGGTCACCAGCAGCCGGTTGGGGCCTCCGCGTGGACGGCCGGGCTCCAGCACCCTGCGCAGCCGGGAGATGTAGACCTGAAGGCCCGACTGCGCGCCCTTGGCGGCGTCGTCGTCCCACAGGTCGTACAGCAGGGAGTCGACGGGAACGACCTGCCCACGCGCGACGAGCAGGCGCGCCAGGACCGCACGTTGACGGAGCCCGCCCAAGTCGAGCTGGTCCTCACTGGAATGCGCCTCGACCGGGCCGAGAACTCGGAACGCCACCATGTCAGCCGCCACGCTATGTGGGCCTTCCAATCGCACACAAGGTATTTCCCAATCTAGCGGCTGATCGGCTCCTTTTCAGGGGCCGGTGCGGCGTTCTCACGCCGGCGCAGGAACGACCACGCGCCGAGCGCCAGTCCACCGAAGGGGATTTCGACAGTGTAGGTCCAGAACCCGAAAAGCAGCGCGGCGGCGGTGGCGGAGTCCAGCGGAGCACCGAAGAAGACCAGCGCGCCGACGGTTCCCGCCTCCATTATTCCCGCCCCGCTGGGAGTCACCAAGGCCGTGGTCAGAATGCGGGACAGGGCGAAGGCGGCGATCGACTGGGCCAGACCCGGGTAGGCGCCGGTCGCGTGCAGGCAGACGACCAGGATCAGCCACTGAAAACCCAGGAAGAAGACCATGCCCAGCGTCAGCCCGGCCCAGCGGCTCCGCACGATCTCGGAGGTGTCGGCCCGCAGCTTGGCCAGCGCCTCGGAGACGGCATGCTCGCCGGGGCGGATCCGGCCCGGGAACAGGCGGACGAGGGCGTCGAGGCCCCGGCCCAGGACGTCCGCGGCGCGGTCCCAGTAGAGCGCGGTGATCACCACGGCGACCAGCACCAGGATGGACACCGCGCCCGCCCAGCCGGCCCCGGTCACCGAGGGGCTGAGCGGCTGCCCGCTGATCAGCAGGGCCATGATGCCCACCGCGGGCAGCAGGAATCGGAACAGGGTGTTCCAGATGCCGCTGGTCAGGGTGGAGACCACGACGGCCCGGATGGGGAAACCCCAGCCCCTGGTCATCGCGAACGTCATCGCCACCCCGGCCGCGCCGCCGAAGGGGAGCAGGTTGCTCACCGCGCTGCCGCTCGCGTTCAGCGTCAGGGCCTGCAGGTGGGTCAGGCCGGGCAGGGAGGCGGTCAGCACGAACGTGTAGGCCAGCAGGCTGAGCAGCCAGACGCCGGCCATCAGCGCGATCCCTCCGGGGCTCAGCGCGGCGAACTGGGCACCGATCTGCGACCAGGAGACGTGCTTGCCCGTCAGGGTCGCCACGACCTGGGGCATGAAGATCACGAGTGTGGCGGCCAGCGCCAGCGACGCGACCGACAACCCGATCTGGAGCAATCTGCTCTTCACGTAACACCCCCGATCCAGTGTGCCGCTCCCGGACTCATCCTCGGGGAGGAATTTCGAACGGGTGCCTCAGGCGGGAGCCCAGGGGGGCGTCCCGCCTGACGTACCACTCGGTGCCGAAGACGAGACGGTAGAGGGGCTGGGGGATCTTGAGCATGACTCCGAGCGTGCGGGTGTCGGCGCCGGTGGCCTGGGAGGCGTGGGCGGCCATGCTCGCCCGCTTCTGGCGGGCGAAGCGCCGCACGCCTACCCGGTGAGTGATCACCTCGCCGGGGGAGTAGGCCCGTTCGAAGGCACGGATGTCGAGTTGCGGGTAGAACCTCTGGACGAGCCGCAGCCCTCGCAGCAGGGGGTCGCGGTTGACCGTGGCCTCCAGCACGATCGGGGTCTTCGCGATCTCGGCGGCCCGGCCGCCGACCCGGTGCACCTGGACGTGGTCGGGGTGCCCGTAGCCCCCCGCCGGATCGTAGGTCGTCAGCAGGTCGGCCCTCTCCTCGGTGAGGATGGCGGCCAGCCGCCGGGCGGCCTCCTCCGTGTCGGCGTCGATGAAGGCGTTGTCCGGCCTGTCGTCGGCGATCCCACCGTCGGGAGCCAGCCCGGAATCTCCGTAGCCGAGGTTCACCACCCGGGCGCAGCCGAGCGCGGCCGCCGATTCGTACAGCTCGGCCATCCGGGCGGCGCCCAGCGCCTCACCGGGTTCGAGGTCGGCCTGGCCTCGTTCACCCGAGGTCGCCACGACGAGCACCACCCGGTGCCCCTCGGCGGCGAGCATCGCCATGGTGCCCGCGGTCAGCAGGGCCTCGTCGTCGGGATGGGCGTGAAAGAACACCGCTGTCTTGACGTTGCCGATCAGGCTGGACTCCGTTCGCGGGGGTTGAGCGCGCCCTCGGGGGCACACCGGCATGATCTCACGCGGGTCTACGCTGGCATCGTGAGGATCCTCCATGTCAGTGACTGTTACCTGCCGCGCCTCGGAGGGATCGAGGTGCAGGTCGCCGATCTGATCCGGATGCAGCGGGAGGCCGGTCACCATGTCGAGGTGGCGACCGCCACCCCGGGGGAGCCTCTCCCCGGAGTGCACAGGATCGTCGCGGGACTCCCCTTCGACCTGCCGGTCCACCCGTTCGGGGTGGGCCATCTGCTCCGCCTGATGAGGGCACGGCGCCCCGAGGTGGTGCACGTGCACACCGGCGCGGTCTCGCCGTTCGCCTGGATGGGGGTGCGGGCGGCGACGCGGGCGGGGCTGCCCCTGGTCGTCACCGTGCACAGCATGTGGGACCCGGTCACCAGGGCGATCTACCGGGGGCTGCGGCTGCTGTTCGGATGGCACCGCTGGGGGCTGGTGGGCACCGCGGTGAGCGAGGCGGCCGCCCTGCCGATCCGCGCGGTGGCCGGGCCCGGCGTACCGGTGTACGTGGTCTCCAACGGCCTGGACGTCTCCGGCTGGCGCGCCGCGTCCCCTGCCGCCGATTCCGCCGGTGCGGATTCCGCCGGTACGGGTTCGGTACGGTCCGACCCGGTGCATGTCGTCGCGGTGGGGCGGCTGGCGCCCCGCAAGCAGCCGATCCGCCTGCTGCGGCTCCTGCGGGAGGCCCGTGCCCTGGTGCCTCGGGAAACGCCGATGCGGGCCACGGTCGTCGGGGACGGTCCGGCCCGATCACGGATGGAGCGCTATCTGAGGGCCAACGGCATGACCGGCTGGGTCTCGCTTCCCGGCCGCTACAGCCGCGACCAGATCCGCGAGCTGCTCGCCGCGACGGACGTGTTCGTCGCCCCCGCGCCCCGCGAGTCCTTTGGACTGGCGGCGCTGGAGGCCAGGTCGGCGGGGGTGCCGGTGGTGGCACGCGCGCAGAGCGGGGTGGCCGACTTCGTCCGGCAGGGCAAGGAGGGGTTGCTCGGGCGGAGCTTCGACGACCTGGTCACGTCGGTGGCCAGGCTGGTCCGCGACCGCGAGCTGCGCGAGTCGATCGCGGCGAACAACCGGGAGACCGAGCCCGTCCGCAGCTCCTGGCCCGCGGTGCTCGAAGGCTTCGAACGCTGCTACGAGCAGGCCCGCGCTCGCGGGGGCTGACGGGGGTGCGTCAGGCCCGGGGCGGGGGGAAACGTGCAAGATCCCTGCTGTGCGGTGGCGGGGCCCGGGAGGTGTTCGGTACGGCCGCCGCGCCGCACTGCCCCCCGCAGGCGGAGCGGCGGCCGTACCGGGAGTGCCTCCTGTCGGAAAGGAGGCACGGTTCCGGTTACGAACAGGCGGCGGCGAGCTTGGTGGTCGCCTCCTGGATCTTCGTCCCGAGCGTCCCGAGGGTCGAGGCCGAGGCGGCCGGGTCGTTCGGGTCGATCTTGATCGCCCCGAACGAGGTGGAGAGGTCGGTGAGCGCGCTGGCCAGATCGCCGTCCGCGGTGTCCGCCAGAGCCTTGAGGTCGGCGGCGAGCTTGGCGGTGGCGTCGTTGAACTTGCCGAGGTCACCGGCGCCCGCCGTGGCGGCGGTGCTGTAGTCCGTGAAGATCTTCGACCACGTGGCCTCGGTGCAGATCGTGGCGTTGGTGGACGACCCGCCGCAGGCGGCGGTCATCGATATGAGAGCGGCTCCCGCAGCGGCGACGGCGATACGGCGGGGGGAAAGGGCGCGGAACATTTCTGCCTTTCATTGCATTTCGTGACAGGTAGCACGGTAAGCATAGGGACTTGCGCGCCACTTTCACGGCACTTACAGAAGTGACTCAAGTGACTTGATGTGATTCCGTCCTCGCGGTGGGTAAGAGCGGGGTATGGCTGAGGTGATCGTCGAATCCGGTTCCGGTCAGCACTCGCTCAAGCGGGTCATCGGGCGCAGGGTTCTGCTCCTGTTCGTGGTGGGTGACATCCTCGGCGCGGGGATCTACGCGCTGGTCGGGAAGGTCGCGGGCCATGTCGGCGGAGCACTGTGGGTGCCCTTCCTCGTCGCCTTCCTGCTGTCGGCGCTGACGGCGACCGCCTATGCCGAGCTCGTCGGCAAATATCCGCAGGCCGCGGGCGCTGCGCTTTATGTGAATAAAGCGTTTAATATCCCCTTCGTCACCTTCATTGTGGCGTTCGCGGTGATGATGAGCGGGATCACCTCGGCGAGTGCCGCCGCGCGGGCCTTTGGCGGCAACTACCTCGCGGAGTTCGTCACGCTGCCGGTCGTCGTCGGCGCGTTCATCTTCCTCGGCCTGGTCACCCTGGTGAACTTCGCCGGCATCTCCGAGTCCATCAAGGTCAACGTGGTGCTGACGATCATCGAGGCGTTCGGCCTGCTGGTCATCATCGCGATCGGGATCTACGCCCTGCTGTCCGGGGACGGCGAGCCGTCACGGGCACTGGAGTTCCATCCGGCCAACGGCGCCTTCCTCGGCGTGCTGGGAGGCACGGCCCTCGCCTTCTACGCACTGCTCGGTTTCGAGGACTCGGTCAACCTCGCCGAGGAGGCCAGGAATCCGCAGCGTGACTTTCCCCGGGCGCTCTTCGGCGGCCTGGCCGTCGCGGCGATCGTCTACCTGGGGGTCGCGTTCACGGCGACCATGCTGGTCGACACCAGGACGCTGACCACCTCGTCCGGCCCGCTGCTCGAAGTGGTCAAGGTCGCGGGGCTGGCGTTCCCGCCCAAGCTGTTCGCTCTGATCGCGTTGCTCGCGGTGGGCAACACCGCACTGATCAACATGCTCATGGCCTCGCGCCTGGTCTACGGCATGGCGCGTGCGGGGATCGTGCCGCGGATCTTCGCGTCGGTCCATTCGACGAGGTCCACCCCGTGGGTGGCCATCGTCTTCACCGTGGGGGTCGCGGCGGTGCTGGTCGCCACCGGAGACGTGAGCGACCTGGCCGACACCACGGTGCTCCTGCTGCTCTGCGTCTTCACGATCGTCAATGTGGCCGTGCTGGTTCTGCGCGGGGACCGCGTGGAGCACGAGCACTTCCGGGCGCCGAGCTGGATGCCCGCCCTGGGGGCGGTGGTCTGTCTCGTCCTGGCGCTGCCGGTCACCGGCAGGGGAGGGGACGTCTACCTTCGCGCGGGGACACTGCTCGCGATCGGGATGATCCTCTGGTTCGTCAACCGGCTCTTCCTGTCAGAAGGGCAGCGCTCGCCCTGAGGGGGTGCGGAGGTCGAGGTGCGGAGGTCGAGGAGGGGCGGGTTCCCGGCAGGGACACCGTCTGTTCCAAGCCGGCGACCTTGTGGTGGCGCGGGGGGACTCAGGGAGACTCCGCGGGGGGACTCAGGGAGACTCCGCGGGGGGACTCAGGGGGACTCCGCGGGGGACTCAGGGAGACTCAGCGGCGGAGCACGAAGGCTCTCTCGTCGTCGCCGGTGCCGACCGAGCCCACCGCCCACAGCGCGTCGGTGCCCGGCACCCGGGTGAGACCGGTGCCGCCGATGTCGTCGGTCCCGTCGTACTGCTGGGTGGCGGTGTAGGCGCGGAACAGCGGACCGTACTCACGTGACCAGGTGGTGCCGTCGAAGTGAAGGATGAGCACCTGCCCCGCATGATCGGCGTCGATGCCGCTGATCCACAGGTCGCCGGGGCCGGAGGCGGTGACGCCCTGCAGGACGCCGCGCGAGACCGGCACCTCGACCCGGGTCCAGCGGCTTCCGTCCCAGCGCATGACCAGCGGCTGCGCCTTGTTCACCTCCGGCCGCGGGCCCGGGGCGGTGGAGATCTCTCCGACCGCCCACACCTCTGTCGGAGAGACCTGCCAGACCCGGTTGAGCCTGCCGCCGGGGATCCGGGGCGTCTCCGTCTCCTCCCACGATTCCCCCGCACCGTGCCAGACCAGCGGAGTCCTGGCCTCGTCCGTCCCCACCACCCAGACATGCCCCTTCCTGAAGGTGATCGCCTCAAGGGTGCCCTTCTCGATGCTCAGCGCGTTGTGGAACGCGCCGTCCCTCCACTCCACGACGACCGCCCCGGCGGGGCCGTTGGCGGCGAACCAGGCGGTGCCGCCGCTCGTCGCGACATCCGCCAGCCGGTAGTCCTCGGCCACCCCGAAGGGCCGGTGCGTGGTCCACGCCCGCCCGTTCCAGTGCGCGGCGAACGGGCTTGAGCCGTTGCCCACCACCCACACGTCGTCGGGACCGCCCGCGCTGACCCCCTCCAGGTGATAGGCGTCGGCCTCTCCCAAGGGCACCTGCCGCCAGTGGCTCCCGTCCCAGCGGAGGATCGCGGGCGTGCCCTCCCGATCCTCCGCGCTGTCCTGGTAGCCCACGGCCCATGCGTCACGGGGCCCGGTCGCCGCCACGTCGAGCAGCGCCGTGCCGCCCGACAGCTTCGAACTCCCCGCCTCCGCCGCCCACTCGGTGGACGCGGGGACCACCGCGTTCGCCGAGGGGCTCGCCGCGGGGTCCTGGGCGGCCGGGCCGGGAGAGCCGATGGCCGGCGGAGCCTGGCCGGCCGGGCCGGGAGAGCCGGTGACCGGCGGAGCCTGGCTCTGGGACGCGGGGCTCTGGGAGACCGTACGGTTCGGCGCCGGGGTCGCGGTGGGTTCGGGCGCCGTCCGGCCCGCGCCGCACGCGGCGATCAGGAGCGTTCCGACGACCATGACCGCCACCGGGCGCAGCTGCAACATGCCGTCATTGTTCCTTATATCACCATCGATGGGCGGTATCCGCCGGGATGGGAACCGCTTGTTCGGCCTGACCTCGCCGGCTCAACCTCGCCGGCCCGACCTCGGTGTTCGAGATGTTCCCCACCGTGGCCGAGGCGCTGGAGGCGGCCTGAGGCGGGGGTTCGCGCGACGTGCGACCAGCGCGAGATCAACGGGAACCGGCGGCGGTCCGGCACGCCTGAGGACCGGTGCTCTCGCCGACAAAGGCGTCGAAGAGCCGTTCGCGGTCGATCGCGGTCGTGATGAACGTCCGGCTGCCGACGGCGGGCAGCGCGCCCCACGCGCCGCCCTCCTCCCGGATCATCCCGACCTCCGCCCAGCAAAGGCCACCGTGTCGCCGCGGTTTCGGCGGGAGCTGGAGACGATCATCTACGCTCCGAGTGTGATCCACCGAGGGGAGAGGGGACTTCCATGGCCGAGGAACCGTCGAAGCTGGCCGGCCTGCTGTACGAGATCGGGTTGCTCAAGCGCTACAAGCGCACCGGCTGGCTGGTCGCGGGAGTACGTGACCCCGAAAGCATCGCCGACCACTCCTTCCGGACAGCGATCATCGCAAGTGTGATCGCCGCGCTGGAAGGCGGTGACCCCGAGCGCGCGGCCTTCATGAGCCTGTTCCACGACACGCAGGAGACGCGGGTCACCGACATTCCCTACCTCGCCAAGCGCTACCTGAAGGCGGTATCGAACGAGGAGGTCACAGCCGACCAGGTGCGCGGTCTCCCCGGGCCCGTGGCGGAGATGGTGAGCGGCGCGATCGGCGAGTACGAGGAGAAGACCAGCCTCGAAGCCGTCTGCGCCCGTGACGCGGACAAGCTGGAGTGCCTGATCCAGGCGATCGAGTACCGCGAGCAGGGTCATCAGAACGTGCAGCCGTGGATCGACAGCTCTCTCGCCGCGCTGAGGACACCGTCCGCCAAGCGTCTCGCGGACGAAGCGCTCGGCACGGGATCGCTGGAGTGGGTGACAAGCGTTCTCAACGGGGAGCGGGATACCTGACGCTCGCCACCCGTACGAGAGGGGAGGGCGAATACCGGTCGGTCACAGCGGTCGGGCGGGTCCGGCCCGGTCGTACCGGCCCCCGCTGGAGGAGAGCCGGCGCGTCGCCGGGTTCATCTCGTTCTGAACCCGTCCTCCGTTCATGGGCGTTCTCCTGTCCGGAGCTCTGACCGGCTCCGGGCGAGAACACAGCGGTCCTTCGCGGCCGTTCGAAGTTCTCGTCCGGCCGATTTCCGGGACAGGTCAGGCGGCGGCGTGTTCCCGGCGGAGCTGGACGCCGCCGGCACGGCCCTCGCGCTCGCGGAGGATGGTGCGGAGCACCCGAAGGCCGTCGCGGACGGCGTGCAGGTTGCTGACGCCGTGGATCCGGCTGCGCTCGTGGCTGGGGACCTCGCGGATGACGAGTCCGGCCTGGGCGGCGCGGATGTTCATCAGAGTCTCGATCTCGAAGCCGTCGCAGTCGAGGTCGAGCGCGTCGAGGTGGCGGGCCCAGAAGGCGTTGTAGCCGTAGCACAGGTCGGTGTAGCGGGTGCCGTACAGCCGGTTGGTCATCTTGGTCAGCACCGTGTTGCCGAGCGAGCGGATCGGGCTGATGTCGTCGGATCCTCCGCCGGGAGCGCAGCGCGAGCCCTTGGCGAAGTCGGCGCCCTCGACCAGCGCGGTCACGAAGGCGTGGATCTCCTTGCCGTCGGTCGATCCGTCGGCGTCGATCATGACGATGATGTCACCGGTCGCGGCGGCGAAACCCTCGGTGAGGGCGTTGCCCTTGCCTTTCCCGGTCTGCCTGACGACGCGCAGTCCGGGACGGAGGGCCTTGGCCACGGCCACCGTGTCGTCGACGGAGTTACCGTCGACCAGGATCACCTCGTCGATCCAGGATGGCAGGGTCGCGAAGACGTGGGGCAGGTTCTCAGCCTCGTTCATGGCGGGGACGACCACACTGACGCTGAATGCGAAGGGGGCGCTGTTCATGCCCACAAGGTCTACCGAACCGCCTGCAGAACGCTTGAAAGCCCCTTGCAAGCCCGTCCGGGACGGAAGGCCGGTCGCCCCGACCTTCCTCTGAGGGTACGGGGAAGGTCTCTTTGCCGACGGTCAGAAAGGGAGTGCACGACCCGAGGGGCTGCGCAGATCGAGCGGTACCGGCCTGCGGGGGGGACGGGGGCGTTGCACGACCAGGATCCTTTTCACGGTGCCGCTCCATTCTGGGCTGGATCACCGGGTGTTACCCATGCCAGCCCCAAGAATCACCTATCTCCGTATCACATGAAGAACACTGGCCACACGCTCCGCGGCCGTGGCGACGTCCTCCGCGTTACCGATGCGCCCGGCCCAGGACAACCAGAACCACCACTCGCCGTCGGCCTCGTGGGCGGCGAGCACGTCCTCGGTCCTGGCGGGTGCCATCGGGTTGATCACGTGGAGCCTTGGATAAAGCCCCGCCGCCGACCGCAGGCGTACCTGGAAGGCGTGCGCCTCCAACTGGACGGCCAGCCGCCGCAGGTGGTCGACGGCCTCGCCGCGTTCTGCCATCATCCGGATCACTCCTGGAGGACACTCGTGACTTGCTTCTTTGCAGAGTGCGGTTTCGCGGCACTTGAGGCAATCGGTCCTTCCGCAAACCCCCCCAGGATCAGTGGAATAGACCGGAAAGTCGTTGATGTTCCGTTGAGAAACCGCGAATAACGGGAATCCGGCGCACGGATGCGTTTACGCTGTGGTGCGCCCTTGTTAATGTTGTGTAAACAGCGACCGGGAGAGGGGCGCCGTGGCCCGAGGTGAGCACTCGCCCGCATGTGCACGACGCTGGCGCGAGCAGGCGGCGTCCAGGCAGTGGACCCCCTGGCAGACCGCGCAGGCCATCCATGGCTGCTGCGGGGTGAGCCTGCTCAAGGCGCACCGTCTGGCCAGGGGATGGTCGGCCAGGCAGTCCGTTCAGGAACTGGAGGAGCTCTGTGAGCGCCAGGACCTGGGCGAGGCGCGGGCCAGCATCGACCTGCTCAACGCCTGGGAGAACAACCGGGCCAGACCGCGCCCGCAGACCATAGATCTGCTAGCCAGACTGTACCGCGCCAACGCCGTCAGGCTAGGCCTGGCCGGAGACTACTGCGAGGACGGCGGAGGCGCCAAGGTCGTGGTCGTCTCCGGCGGCGAGGGACGCCCGCCCTACCAGGCCGAGGAGCGGGAACGGTCCGAAGACGACATCGAGCGACGGGCGCTGTTCCACCACGCTCTGCTCGGCTCGCGGTCGGTGATGACGGGCCGGCTGCTGGCCGAGGTGGAGCGGACCCGCCAGGACCTGGACCGTACGCTCGCCATCGCCACCGTCTCCGAGGAGCAGCTCGACCGGCTCGACGAGCAGGTGCTGCGCTACCGGCGCGAGTACATCAGCA
Organism: Streptosporangium sp. NBC_01810; assembly: GCF_035917355.1. Lineage (NCBI taxonomy): Bacteria > Bacillati > Actinomycetota > Actinomycetes > Streptosporangiales > Streptosporangiaceae > Streptosporangium > Streptosporangium sp. NBC_01810. The sequence continues at coordinate 673,851 of NZ_CP109070.1, forward strand.
GCGCGCCGGTGCCGATGCTCTACCGGCTCATGCTGGAGCTGTCGGACGTCAGGACGCTCTCCCTGACCCGTCAGCCCGCGATGGCCCAGCGCCGCCTGCTCAACGCCACGGTCATGCTGGCACTGCTGTCGGCCGACGCGCTGATGAAGCTCGGCGACACCCGCCAGGCCCACGCCTGGTACAACACCGCGCGCACCGCCTCCGACGACATGGGCGACGTGCGGCTGCGCGCCCTGGTCCGGGCGCAGCAGGCGATGCTGCCGTACTACTACGGAGACCTGGCCGAGACCGTGCGGCTGGCGCGCGAGGCCAGGATGCTCGCGGGGAGCGCGCCCAGTTCCCCGGCGGCGCTCGGCGCGGCGGCCGAGGCGCGGGCACTGGCCCGGATGGGTGAGCACAAGGCGGCCAGGGTCGCGCTGGCCGAGGCGGAGCGGATCTTCGCCAGGATGCCCCCCGAGGGCCACGACCACCTGGCCTTCCGCTTCTCCGAGCGGCGGCTGCAGTTCTACCGGATCGGCACCCTGATCGAGCTGGGTGAGGACGTCGACTGGAAGCCGGGGCCCACGAGCCCTTCGGAACCGTACGCCATCGACCCGGTGCTGATCCTGCTCGACCAGGCCGCGCACCTGGTCCGCGACGGCAAGGTCGACGACGCCTGCCACCTGGCGGAGAAGGCACTGCTCCAGGTGCCGCTGGAGCACCGCACCTCCATCGTGCTCAACCGCGCGCGGGCGCTGCTGTCGGAGGTGCCGCAGACCAGGCACAGGGCGGCGGCGGTGCGCCGCCTGAACGACCTGGTCACCGGCGCGGCTCTGGTCAGCTGATGGGGTCGCTCGCCGAGGAGGCGTTCACAGTCCTACGGGAGGTCTGCGAGGATCTCGGCATCGACCACAGGGACGCGGAGCTGCTGCGGGTGCGCAGCAACGCCGTCTTCAAGCTGCGCAGCGAGATCGTGGTCAGGATCGCCACCGCGCCCAACGCGCTGACCCGGCTGCCGCTGGTCCTCGCGGTGGCCCGCTGGCTCGCCGAGCAGGGTTTCCCCGCGGTGCGCCCGGCCGACGAGATCTCCGAGCAGCCCGTGGTGCACGAGGGCAGGGTCGTCACGTTCTGGCACTACGTGCCGGCCAGCGGCCGCCCCACCACCACGGAACTGGGTGAGATCCTGCGCAGCCTGCACCTGCTGCCGGTGCCGCCGGTGGCTCTGCGGCGTTTCGTCGACCCGTTGTGCGAGGTGCGCCGCGCTGTAGACCGCTCAGAAGAGCTCACCCTCAGCCAGCGGGCCTGGCTGCGCGACCGCATCGCGGAGCTGACGGAGCGCTGGCTGGACCTCGGCGTGGACGACGAGCCGGTGCTGCTGCACGGTGACGCCTGGATCGACAACCTGCTGCGCTGCACGGACGGTCATGTGGTGCTCTGCGACTGGGACGGCGTCTCGGTCGGCCCCCGCGAGTGGGATCTGGTCCACACCTACCACGGCCAGCGGCGCTTCGGGCTGACCGCCGCCGACGTGGACGCGTTCGCCGACGCGTACGGCAGCGACCTGCGTTCCTGGCCGGGATACTCCACTCTCATGGAGGTCAGGGACATCTACGCGGTGGGCATCCACATCCGCAACGCCGCCGCGGATCCCTTCTCCCGGCGCGAATTGCCCCGCAGGCTCGATTCCCTCACCCGGGGTGAACAGCATGCTCGCTGGTACATGGCCGAACCCGCTAGTGTCTCCCAATAAAGACCTTCAAACGGGGGCAGAACATGCCAAAGGTCACGCTTCGCAATACCTTTCACGTCCGCAACACCCCGGAGGTGCTACGGGCCCACCTGAGCCGGCCGCAGAGCTACATAGGACTCTCGCCCATGGTGGTCGCGGTCAAGGACGTCGAGCAGGGGGAGGCCGAGACCCGTTACACCTCGGTGGAACGCTTCAGGTTCCTCGGCTTCGTCAAGTACGACAACATGATCAAGGTGACGTTGCGGAACACAGCGCGGACCGTGGAGGGCGAGGTCGACAGCCCCGGTGGGGTGCGCATGGACTACCGGTTCACCCTCAGTGAGAAGGACGGGGGCACCGAGGTTGAAGACATTCTCGTGGTGCACGCCTGGGCCAGGCCGCTGCTCGGCTACGCCGCGAAGAAGGCCCGCGAGGTGCAGCTCGCCCGCGCCGGGATCCTGGCCGCACGCCTGGGCGCCGCCTCCTAGACTCCGTCGGCCGGGGCGGGACGGGTGAGGGCGCCCACGGTCACCGGGAAGGTGATGGCGATCCTCGGCGCGTTTCTGCCGGGAGACGTGAGGCTGACGCTCACCGAGATCTGCCGCCGGGCCGAGCTGCCTCCCGCCACCGGTCACCGGCTGGTCAAGGAGCTGGTGGAGGGCGGCTTCGTGGAGCGGCTCCCCGACGGCTCCTACCGGGTCGGGATGCTCCTGTGGCGGATCGGCGCCCAGGCGGCGGAGCCGCGGGAGCTACGGGAGCTCGCCCTGCCGTACATGGAGGACCTCTACGCCGCGACCCGCGAGAACGTGCAGCTCGCGGTGCTCCGCGACGACCGGGCGCTGTACCTGGAGCGACTGCGCGGGCCCACCTCCGTGCCGATCGTCTCGCGGGTGGCCGGAGGACTGCCGCTGCACGCGACCGGGGTCGGCAAGGTCCTGCTGGCCTTCGCGGACCCGGAGACGGTGGAGCGGGTGCTCGCCAGGGAGCTCACCCCGCACGCGCCCAACACGGTGGTGGACCCCGCGCGGCTCCGTACCGAGCTGGAGGAGGTCCGCCGGACCGGGATCGCCTGCACGCAGGAGGAGATGTCGGTGGGCACCTGCTCGGTCGCGGTGCCGGTACGGGGGGCGGGCGGCCGGGTGGTGGCGGCGCTGTCACTGGTGGCCTGGCGGCACAACGCCGACCCGCGCCGGCTGGCACCCGCCGTGCTGACCGCGGCCGGGGCCCTCTCCCGGGACCTCGCCGCCCTCCGAAGGTGACGGGTTTCCGCTGACAGGTTTCCGGTGATGGGTTTCCGCTGAACGGAAGAGCGGCGCGTGCGGGGGTGAACCGTGCGGAATGCTCGACGCATGCGAACTCAGGTCGGGATCGTCGGGGCGGGCCCCGCCGGGCTGCTCCTCTCCCATCTGCTCCATCTGCGGGGCATCGACTCGGTGGTCCTGGAGGCACGGAGCAGGCAATACGTCGAGCAGCGCGTGCGGGCCGGGGTGCTTGAGCAGGGCACGGTGGACGTGCTCAACGAGGCGGGCGTCGGCGACCGGATGCGCGCCGAGGGACTGCCGCACCACGGCATCGAGCTGCGGTATGGCGGGGCCGGGCACCGCATCCCCTTCGAGAGGCTCGTCCCCGGCCGGGCCATCACCGTCTACGGCCAGCAGGAGGTCGTCAAGGACCTCGTCGCCCGCAGGCTGGCCGACGGAGGGAGGATCCTCTTCGACGTCCCCGACGTCGCCCTGCACTCGCTGGAGAAGGATCCCTACCTCACCTTCCAGGGCGAGCGCCTCGACTGCGACGTCATCGCCGGGTGCGACGGCTTCCACGGCGTCTCGCGGAGGTCGATCCCCGAGGGCGTCCTGTCGGTCTTCCAACGGGACTATCCCTTCGCCTGGCTCGGCGTCCTCGCGCGGGTCCCTCCGTCGGCCAAGGAACTGATCTACTCCCATACCGAGCGGGGCTTCGCGCTGCACAGCATGCGCTCCGAGGAGATCAGCCGCTTCTACCTGCAGGTTCCCCCGGACGCCTCGCTCGACGACTGGCCGGACGAACGGATCTGGGCCGAGCTTCGGGCACGCCTGGAGACGGTCCCCGGGTTCACGCTGGCCGAGGGGCCGATCATCTCCAGGGACGTGTCGGCGATGCGCTCGTTCGTCGCCGAGCCCATGCGCCACGGCAACCTCTACCTCGCCGGGGACGCCGCCCACATCGTGCCGCCCACCGGAGCCAAGGGGCTCAACCTGGCGGTCGCGGACGTCCGGCTGCTGACCGCAGCCCTGGCCGAGTTCTACGCGACGGGCTCCGCGGACCTGCTGGACGCCTACTCCGACAGCTGCCTGAAGCGGGTCTGGCGCGCACAGCACTTCTCCTGGTGGATGACCACGCTGCTGCACACCTTCGACGCCGACGACGCCTACGGGCGGCGCCTGCAGATCTCGCACCTCGACTACGTCACCTCCTCAGCGGCCGCCGCGACCACGCTCGCGGAGAACTACGTCGGCCTGCCCTTCGACTTCGGAGCCCGCCCGTGACCCACCCAGATCCGCACCCGCACCACCTCACCCCCGGCTATCTCAGCACCCTGCTCCGCGCCCCCTCGTACCCGCCGGTGCGACCCGCCCTCGACCCGGAGGCGGCGGAGCTGCTCGACCCGGTCTACGGCCATCGGCCGGTCGGGCCGCTGGACCACGACCTGACCAGGCAGCACGCGGGCGAGCCGATCGGCGAGCGCGTCATCGTCACGGGCCGGGTCCTCGACAGCCGGGGCCAGGCGGTGCCGAACACGCTGGTGGAGGTCTGGCAGGCGAACGCCACCGGCAGGTACGCCCATCCGGTGGACCGGCACCCGGCCCCGCTCGACCCCAACTTCACCGGTTTCGGCCGCTGCCTGACCGACGCCGAGGGCCGCTACCGGTTCGTCACGATCAAGCCGGGTGCCTACCCCTGGCGCAACCACCCCAACGCCTGGCGTCCGGCGCACATCCACTTCTCGATGTTCGGCGCCGCCTTCACCCAGCGGCTGATCACCCAGATGTACTTCCCCGGCGACCCGCTGTTCGCCTACGACCCGATCTTCCAGTCGGTCCCGGAGCCCAAGGACCGCGAGCGGCTCATCTGCGCCTTCGACCTTGACGTCACCGAGCCCGAGTGGGCACTCGGCTACCGCTGGGACGTCGTGCTGGGCGCGACCCCGTTTGAGGAGGAGTGATGTCGCAGACCCCGTCGCAGACCGTGGGGCCGTTCTTCTCGTTCGCCCTGTCGTACGCCGAGGGACCCCTCGTCGTGCCGGCGGACCATCCGGACGTGATCGAGTTGCGCGGCCGGTTGCTGGACGGCGCGGGCGAGCCGGTGTCCGACGCGCTGCTGGAGATCTGCCAGCCGGGGTTGTTCGGCCGCTGCGAGACCGAGGCCGACGGCTCCTACCACTTCCGCACGGCCAGACCCGACGGCTACATCCCGCTGCTGATCTTCGCGCGCGGCCTGCTCAAGCCGGTCTGGACCCGGATCTATCTCACCGCGGAGGCGCCGTTCCCCGCCGAGGTGGATCCGTCACGCCGGAGCACGCTCGTCGCGGTGCCCGAGGGGGAGCGGGCCTACCGGTTCGACGTCCGCCTCCAGGGGGACGGCGAGACGGTGTTCTTCGCCTACTGATCCCGGTGCTCGCCGGGGCGGACGAGGCCGTGCTCGTAGTCTCGCGCTCAACCAGCGGGCTCCTCCCCGGTGGCCCGTGTCGTCAGCGGGAACGAGGCACTGACGCGGTAACCGCCGTCCGGCAGAGGTCCGGTGGCGAGCCGCCCGTGGAAGAGCGCGACCCGCTCCCGCATGCCGATCAGACCGTGCCCGGCGCCCCGGGGTCCGGTATGGCCGTGGCGGGGGCCGTCGTCGACGACCTCCAGGCTGAGCGTGCGAGGCCGATGGGAGACGGTGACCGTGACGCGTGCGGGACCCGCGTGCTTGAGCGTGTTGGTCAGCGCCTCCTGGATGATCCGGTAGGCCGACAGCTCCAGCCCGGCCGGGAGCGGCCGCGCCTCGCCCTCCACGGCCAGCTCCACCTCCAGGCCGGCGCCGTGTACCTGCTCCACCAGGTCCTCCAGCCGGGCCAGGTTGGGCTGCGGGGCCAGCTCGTCCTCGTTGGAGTCGGTACGCAGCAGGCCGAGCATGCGGCGGAGCTCCTCGACCGCCTCTCGGCCGGCCTCCTCCACCACGGTCAGCGTCTCGCGTTCGACCAGCTGGTCGGGGCGGAGCATCAACCTGGCCGCGCCGGCCTGCATGACCATGACGCTGACGCTGTGGGCGACCACGTCGTGCAGCTCGCGGACGATCCGGGTGCGCTCCTCGGCCACGGCCTTGCGGTCGAGCAGCTCGCCGCGTTCCCGTGCCTGGATCGCGACCTGCCGGTGCCGCCACACGGCGAGGCCCGTGCCGCCGGCGATCGAGGTCATCACCACGGCCACCGCCAGGTCCCGGGGGATGGAGGGATGGTCGCCGGCCAGCATCATCGACCCGACGAAGAGCCCGGTGACCACGAGCCCGATCGCGATCCTGGGATCTCGCGGGGGAGTCTCGCTGACCAGGGTGAACAGCAGGATGAGCTGGACGTGGAACTGCCAGGCGGCGGAGAGGTCGCCGAGGTGCGCGAAGCTCACCGCGCTCACCAGCGAGTAGACGGCCAGGATCGTGAGCGGGGCACGGCGCCGTACGAGCACCAGGCCCGCCGCGGCCAGCACCGCCGCCGGCAACCACCAGGACTGCTCATGGCCGAAGGCCGACGTGCGCTCGCTGAGCTCCTCGGTGAGGCCGAACGCGGCCGTGACCGCCGCGATCAGCCAGTCGACGGCGCTGGGCGCGAAACGGCGACTCATGACGCGAGGGCAGGGGGGTGCGGCATGACGTGAGGGTAAGGGGCGGAAAGGAGGCCTGACATCCCTCTGGGGGTGGATTGCGGTTCAAGGCGGGCCCTGATGCGGGGGCCCCGATACCGGTCCTCTGATATCGGTCCTCTGATATCGGGGTCCCGATACCGGGACCCTGATAGGGCCCGCCCTACCGTCGTCGGTCCTCGTGCAGGTCAGGGGGCCGGTGCGGTGGGTTTCCCCGGAGGGGTGGCGTCCCCCTGCCCCGGGGGCCCTACGGGATCACTCAGGGGTGGCCGGGGGCTCTCTCCGATATTCCGGGACCTTGATCGTCGCCATCGTTGAGGCATGGGAAGTCAGGCGCTCACCGGATCCAGGATGATCTTCGGCGGCTACGCGGCGATCGGTGCCGGGGCCGTCACGATGCTCGGGCTGCACGTGGTCACCGGCCTGGACCCGGTGCACACGGTGATCAGCGAGTACGCGTTCGAGGCGGACGGCTGGCTGCTGCTCCTGTCGCTCACGCTCTTCGCCGCCGCCGCGACGATCATCGGGACCATGCTGGCCCGGCGGGGCGAGGACCGGGCCGCCGCCCTGCTGGTCGGACTCTGGGGCCTGTGCATGCTGCTGATCGGCGCCTTCCCCACCGACGAGCCCGGCGTGCCGCTGTCGATGTCCGGTGGCATCCACAGGTACGCGGCGTTCGTGGCCTTCCTGACGATGCCGATCGCCGGACTGCTCCTGGTCAGGCGGCACGCGGCCGGCCCGTACGCCCGCGCGATCCGGCTGCTCAGCCTGGCCTCCTTGGGAGTGCTGGTCCTGGTGGTCCTCCCGTACGTGGTGCGGATGGCCGGCTTGGACCTGACGGGCGACGACATCCCCGCCGGGGTGACGCAGCGGCTGGTGGTGGGCTTCGAGGTGGCGGTGCTGGCCATGCTGGGCCTGGTGGCCGGAACCGGATACGGCCGTACCCGCCGCCCGCTCCCGGTGACCGCTCGCGCCTGACCCCTCGCGATCCGGGGTGATGTGCTCCTGGTCCTGGGGTGACGTGCTCCCGGCCTTGGGGGATGCGCTCCCGGTCCTGAGGGCGGCCGGAGCGAGAGGGGCCTGCCGCCGACCGACGACCCCGCCGCTACTTTCCTGACTTTTCATTATTTGTCGTACGGCTGCCCTACGCTCCGGAAGCGTCGATCAACAGAGAGGGTGGAGCATGGCCGCGCGGAGCACTTACCTGGAACTGTCCGAGGACGGCGGGAGCTCGCACAAGTTCTACGAGGTGGTGCTCGACGGAACCCAGGTGACGATCAGGTACGGCCGCATCGGCGAGTCCGGCCAGTCCAAGATCTCGGCCTTCGCCAGCGAGGCGAAGGCCGAGGCGGCCGCCGCGAAGAAGATCAACGAGAAGGTCCGCAGGGGTTACGCCCCCGCGGTTCAGGGGGTGCGCCAGCGCCGCGCGGTCACCCGGCGCAGTGTGGAGAGCGCCCGCTCCACCGCCACCCAGGCGCCGGTGCTCTGGCGCTTCGCCAGCGGCGCGGCGGCGTTCGGCATCTTCGTCGACTCCGAGCGCTGCTGGGTCGGCAACCAGCGCGGCGATGTCTACACCGTCACCCACGGCGGCACCGTCACCGGTCGCTTCCGGCTGCCCGACGGGGTCAAGTGCATCGTCGGCGACGACTTCTGGATCTACGCGGGCGCCGACGACGGCAAGGTCTACGACCTCGGAGGCAAGGTCCCGAGGGTCGCGTACGAGATCGCCGAGGACGTCGACATCTACTGGCTGGACATCCACGACGGCGTGCTGGGCGTCTCCGACCGGGCGGGGCGGATCACCACGATCGACCACGAGGACGAGTTCCAGTGGGCGCGCAAGGGCAGGGGCGACTCGGCCTGGATGGTCCGCTGCGACGACGAGGCCGTCTACCACGGGCACTCCACCGGGGTGGCCCGCTACGACGCCGCCGACGGAGCGCCGGTCTGGGAGACGCCCATCAACGGCGCGGTGCTGTTCGGCTGGCAGGAGGCCGGATCGGTCTACGCGGGAACCTCGCGCGGCGCCGTGCACCGGCTGCGCAAGTCGGACGGCGCCGGCCAGGCGGTCTACCGCTGCGACGCCACGGTCTTCTCCTGCGCCACCGCCCCCGACGGCCGCTACGTCTTCGCCGGTGACAACCACTCCTCGATCTACTGCTTCGACCAGGGCGGCGAGCGCCTGTGGAAGCTGGCCACCGGCTGCGGCTCCGCCTTCTCCATGCAGTACCTCGACGACCGCCTCTACATCGTGACCACCGACGGCACCCTGGCCTGCATCGACGCGAGTGAGGAGGCGATCAGCGCGGCCCAGGGGGGTACCGTCCCCAAGCCCGTCGACGTCAAGGCATCGGCCGGGCTGGCGGTGGTGGAGCCCACCACCGTGCTGGAGACCGTGGTGCTCGACACGGTCTCGCACACCGGCGACGGCGTGGTGGTGGAGTGCTTCCGCGAGGGCGAGCGGCTCAGGGTGCGGGTGGTCAGCGAGGGCTACGACGTGCGGCGGAACGTGCAGTTCCCCAAGGGCGTGCGCGAGGTCGGGGCCCGCTACCTCGTCGAGGGCGTCCGCTTCTCCGAGAGGGGCGGTTTCTACCGCGCGTACGGCGACATCAGGCGCCTGCTCTGACCGCGAGGGCGAGGCGGCCGGTTCCCCACCCGGCCGGTCCCCTGGCTAGGCACTTGTCGGCCGCGGGGTTCACGATGTCGCGCGCCCCGCTGTAGACCCACTGCTGGGTGGCCAGCAGTGGGTCTACAGCGGGGCGCCCACCCGGTACGGATCAGGGGCGGCCGCCGGAGCCGTCGAGCCCGGCGCGGCGCAGGGCGTCGGCCATCGCGCCGCTCGGCGCGTTACGCTGCCGACCCCCGCGGTCTTGCCGCTGCCGGTCGCCGCGCCCCTGCCCGCCGCCTTGGCCGCCACTCTGCCCGCCGCCTTGCCCGCCACTCTGCCCGCCGCCCCGCTTGCCGCCGCCGTCACCCTGGCGCTGACCCCCGCCGCCCTGCTGGTCGCGCTGGTCGCGCGGTCCTCGCGGGCCGGAGGGCTTGACGTCGTCATCCAGTCGCAGGGTGAGCGAGATGCGCTTCCGCGGGATGTCGATGTCGAGCACCTTCACCCGGACGATGTCACCGGGCTTGACCACCTCGCGCGGGTCCTTGACGAAGTTGTGCGACAGCGCCGACACGTGCACCAGGCCGTCCTGGTGCACGCCGACGTCGACGAAGGCGCCGAAGGCCGCCACATTGGTGACCACGCCCTCCAGCAGCATGCCGGGCGAGAGGTCGGAGAGCTTCTCCACGCCCTCCTTGAAGGTCGCCGTCTTGAAGGCCGGGCGCGGGTCACGGCCCGGCTTCTCCAGCTCGGAGAGGATGTCGGTGACGGTCGGCAGCCCGAAGGTGTCGTCCACGAACTCCTGCGGGCGCAGGGTCCGAAGCACCGTACCGTTGCCGATCAGGGTCGTGATGTCGCCGCCGGTGCTCCGCAGGATGCGCCGCACCACCGGATACGCCTCCGGATGCACGCTGGAGGTGTCGAGCGGGTCGTCGCCGCCGCGGATGCGCAGGAAGCCCGCGCACTGCTCGAAGGCCTTCGGGCCGAGCCTGGCCACATCCTTCAGCGCCTTGCGGGAACGGAACGGGCCGTTGGCGTCGCGGTGCTGGACGATGTTCCCCGCGAGCCCGGAGGTGATGCCCGAGACCCGGGCGAGCAGCGGCGCCGAGGCGGTGTTGACATCGACGCCGACCGCGTTCACGCAGTCCTCCACCACGGCGTCGAGGGAGCGGGAGAGCTTGGTCTCGGCGAGGTCGTGCTGGTACTGGCCGACGCCGATCGACTTGGGGTCGATCTTGACCAGCTCGGCCAGCGGGTCCTGGAGCCGCCGGGCGATCGACACGGCGCCGCGCAGCGACACGTCCATGCCGGGCAGCTCCTGCGAGGCGAACGCCGAGGCGGAGTAGACCGAGGCGCCGGCCTCCGACACCACGATCTTGGTCAGCCCGGGGATCAGCTTCACCAGCTCGCCCGCGAGCTTGTCGGTCTCGCGCGAGGCGGTGCCGTTGCCGATGGAGACGAGCTCCACGTCGTGCTTCTTCGCCAGCGCGGCGAGAGTGGCCAGCGACTGGTCCCACTGGCGGCGCGGCTCGTGGGGGTAGATCGTGTCGGTGTCCAGCACCTTGCCGGTCGCGTCGACCACCGCGACCTTCACGCCGGTGCGCAGCCCCGGGTCCAGCCCCATGGTCGCGCGGCTCCCGGCGGGCGCGGCGAGCAGCAGGTCGCGCAGGTTGGCGGCGAACACGCGGACCGCCTCCTCCTCGGCGGCCTGCCACATGCGCGTCCGCAGGTCGATGCCGAGGTGGACGAGGATGCGGGTGCGCCAGGCCCAGCGGACCGTGTCGGCCAGCCACGCGTCGGCGGGCCGTCCCCGGTCTACGATGCCGAAGCGGTGCGCGACGCGGCCCTCGTAGGTACCGGTGGGCTCGGGCTCCGGCTCCAGGGTGAGGCCGAGGATCTCCTCCTTCTCCCCCCGGAACATCGCCAGGATCCGGTGCGAGGGCAGCTTGGTGAACGGCTCGGCGAAGTCGAAGTAGTCGGAGAACTTGGCACCCTCCTCCTCCTTGCCCTCGCGGACCGCCGCGACCAGGCGTCCCTTCGTCCACATCCGCTCGCGCAGCTCACCGACCAGGTCGGCGTCCTCGCCGAACCGCTCGACCAGGATCGCGCGGGCACCGTCAAGCGCGGCGGCGGTGTCGGCCACCCCTTCGCCGACGAACGCCGCCGCCGCGGCCTGCGGGTCGACCGACGGGTCTGCCAGCAGGCCGTCGGCGAGCGGTTCGAGCCCCGCCTCCCTGGCGATCTGCGCCTTGGTCCGCCGCTTGGGCTTGTAAGGAAGGTAGACGTCCTCCAGACGGGCCTTGGAGTCGGCTGCCATGATCTGTGCCCGCAGGGCGTCGTCGAGCTTGCCCTGACCGTCGATCGATTCCAGGATCGCGGTGCGTCGCTCCTCCAGCTCCCGCAGATAGCGCAGCCGCTCCTCCAGCGTGCGCAGCTGCGTGTCGTCGAGCATCTCGGTGGCTTCCTTGCGGTAGCGGGCGATGAACGGCACGGTGGCACCGCCGTCGAGCAGGTCCACCGCCGCCCGCACCTGTCGCTCGCGCACACCCAGCTCTTCGGCGATCCGCTGATGAATAGACGTGGTCACGATCTCTCTTCCTTCTTGATGGCGGTCCCCAAGCTACCGCCTCACTCCCCGGCGGGCCGGAGGGCTGGGGGACCAATCACGCGAGAGCCGGAAAAGAACCGGGTGAGAGCCCGGCGCGCACGGTCACCGGCCGCCTTCGAGATCGGTGTCGGGGATCCAGGAGCCGTGGATCCCCCCGGGGACGCGCCGGGGCAGCTCGACCGTGGCGATGGGGGCCGCGGCGATGTCCCCGGCGTCCAGCACCAGCAGTTCCGAGGTGTCCCTGGCGAGGTCGCCGACCACGGTGAGCAGGTAGCCGTCGTCCTCGCGGGTGCCGCCTGCCGACGGTACGAAGACCGCCTCGCCCGGCATTCGGTCGCGGCCGGTGGGGGCGATCCGCCGGGTGCCGGTCGCGCGGTCGTACTTGACGATGGCGTGGTCGGTAAGGTCGGAGCAGGGGAAGGCGACCGCGTAGTGGTAGCGGTTGAGCCGGCCCACCACTTCCACGAGGCCTCCCAGCCGCCGCGGTCGGTGCGGGGACCCTCCACGACGATCCGCCCGCCGGCGCCCTCGTAGGCGTTGGCGACGTGCAGCAACGCGCCGGGCTCGACGTCGTACCAGGTGACGGTGGCGGGGCCGGTGCGGGGCATGACACCGATGCGCGGCGCGTAGGTGTCGCTCCATCGGTAGGGGATGCCGGACGGCTCGGACGGGTCGAACACCACCGACAGGTCCATCCGGATGACGTGGTTCTCGGTGATGCCGAAGTCGTGCATCAGGGACGGTCCCGCTCCCTCGATCACCTCGGTCCGGATGATCTTTCCCTCCGCCGAGGCGACGTAGTAGATCAGGTGGGGCGGGAACGGGGAGTACGCGAAGAAGTGCAGCTCGCCGGTGACCGGGTCCTCCTTTGCGGAAGTAGCGGCCGGACAGCTCCGGCGGCAGGGTGCCCCGCACGGTGAGCTCGCGCGAGGTGATCTCGTCGGCGACGGGGGCGAAGTGGCCGGCTGATGTAGGGCTTGGCGTTCATGCGTTGCTCCTTGCGGTGTGGGAGGTGGTGGTGCGAGTGGAGGGAAGGGCGAGAAGGGGGATCGGGGAAGTCGCCCCGTGACCGCCTGCGGATTCTGGCCGGGGCGTATCGCGGGTGGGCCGTCGGCGATCCACACCGCTACCTGCTGTTGCAGGGGGTGCCGCTGCCGGGCTACACCGCGCCGGTCGACACCGTGCTGCGGGCACGGGCGACCCTGGGCCCGTTCCTGAAGGTCTTCACCGACGGGAGGCCAAGCCCGGCGGTCCTGCCCGTCGTGGAGCAGATGGAGGTGTGGGCGCGCAAGGAGCCGGCCGTCGCGTCATGGGTGGCCCAGGAGGGAGGGGTGCCCGAGGGCGAAGGCGGCGGAGCCGCCGGGCGGGCCCTGGCCGGGGCGGTCCTCGCCTGGTCCCTCATGCACGGCGTGGTCAGCCTGGAGGTCGCCTCGCAGTTCGGCGGCATGGGCCACGACCCGCGCATCCTCTTCGAGGCCCAGGTGGAGACGCTCGCGGACTCGTTCGGTCTCGGCTGACCGGGAGCGGCTGCCTCAGCCACCGCCGGGCGTTGCTCGGACACGCCCGCCGAGCATTGATTGCGGACGGGCGCGGTGTGACTACCGCTTTCTTTCGGTCGCGGCGAGTTTCTCGAGCGCGGGGCCCGTGAGCCGGTACCTCTCCCATTCGTCGAGAGGTTCCGCGTCGAGCGACCGGTAGAAGTCGATGGCGGGGGTGTTCCAGTCGAGCACCGACCATTCGAATCGGCCGTAGCCGCGTTCCACACAGATGCGGGCCAGCTCGGCGAGCAGTTCCCTGCCGTACCCGCCACGCCGGTGCTCGGGGTGGACGAAGAGATCTTCGAGGTAGACCCCGTGCGTGCCGGTCCAGGTCGAGTAGGAGACGAACCAGATCGCGAACCCCGTGACCTTGTCCCCGTCGGTGGCCATGTGGCAGAACACGCTGGGAGAGGGGCAGAAAAGCGTCTCGCGGAGCAGATCCGGGGTGTTCTTGACCTGGTCCGGCGCTTTTTCGTACTCCGCGAGGCCGTGGATCATGTCGATGATCGCCGGGATGTCGTCCGGCGTTGCGGGGCGAATCATGCTCGCAGTCTAGGGGCGGGGTACGGAAGGGCCGGGCCCACAAAGAGGATTTTTAGTAATAAAACGTGCTATATGACGCGGTGTGGCTGTACGGGTGGCTCCTCCCGTAAATTGTCTGCTGATCGAAGTGCAGGTCGTTGAGAGAGGCGGGTCACCATGTCGACAGAGCCCACGGGGGAGCGGTTGGCGGAACTGAGGCAGGCGTTCGCGGCCATCGACGCCGACGGTGACGGATTCATCACGGAGGCCGAGTTCCGCGGGCACTTCCCCGACCTGCCCGCGGAGGCCATCGGGTCGCTGAACCGGGACGGCGACTCCGACGGTGACGGCCGCTTCTCGTTCGAGGAGTTCGTCCGCCTGGTCTCCCGCGGCTGAGCCGCCCGCCCGCTCTCCTCGGGGAGCGGGCGTGTCCGGCTCGCGCCCCCGTCACAGGGCTGATCGCCGGAGGGCCGTCGGGATCAGCGTGAGACGGTGACGCTCTCGCCGGAGAGTTCGCGCAGTGACTCCTCGACCGTGGAGTTGATGGGAAACGCATCTCGCAGTCTGGTCAGATCGAGCAGACGGCTGAGGAATCCGTGCACGCCGACGAGGCGCAGCCAGCCCTTCCGCTCGTAGGCGCGCCGCAGGCTCGTCAGCAGCACCCAGATACCCGTGGAGTCGCAGAATCCCAGCCTCGTCGTGTCGACGACCAGACAGACATGGCCCCGCCTCATGAACTCCGCGAGCCGCTCCTCCAACAGCGGAGCCGAGGATTTGTCCAGATCGCCGACCAGGGTCACTACGGAGAACTGGGGATGTGTGTCCACGGTGACGGAAAGCCGAGTCATATCGCCCCGCTGTCTACGGCAGTTGGAGACAGCGCCCTGTCGGGAGCCGTGCAAGGACCGGTGCCATTGACACCACCGTACGCCCGTGGCTTGTGACAGTTCAACGGGTGAATGCGAACCGCCGGATGTCAGGACACCACCCGACGCGAAGTGGGACCTGCTCAGGGAGGCGCTGTTTGTCCATTCCGCAGTGTGTTCGGCGGTCGTCGGTGGGAACCCGGTCACCGTCCGCGGGCGGGGCGGCCTGCCCTTCCACGGCCTCGTGGGGACGGGAAAGGGCGGGCGGCCCCGGTGATCGCGGAGACGGCACAACGGGCTGTCACGCGAACGTGACTCCGTTCCAAGCGTGCTTGCCAGGCCCTACGAGGCGGACAACGAGTTCGTGGCCGGCTGCCCTGCCGTGAGCGTCTGCCGCAGTGGCTTGCCGACGCTGGGCGCCGAGGTGATTCCTTCCGGCGCTTCCTGGACGTCCACCGGGTTGATCCGGCAGCCGTGCTCGTCGTGGTGATCGGCATCGGCGTCGTCGAACCACACGCCGCCGTCCGCGAGATAGCGGAAACGGATGGGCTGCCGTGCGGGGACGGTCAGGCTCACCTGGTAGGTGCCGTTCTCCTTGCGTTGCATGGGATGGGCGTAGGGGTCCCAGCCGTTGAAGTCGCCGACCAGTGAAACCCCCCCGCCGGCCGGGCTCTCCGCTATGGTGAAAGTCAGCTTGACCTGGCCGTTCTTGGTCGGCTTACCGCGCTTGATCACTGAAATCCTCCTGACATCACTGTCTCCGTGCGTAACGTGCCGTGATCTCGGTTGCGGAAAGACGTGAAGATCACGCCAACTACCGGATCGCGCCGACAGGGACGTGACGCGACCGGGAGGCCGACGCCCGGTCACGGCCGAGCCGTCGATCCCATATGGATCGTTACCGCCCGTAGCGGCGGGACAACCCGGGCAAGCTGACTTTTGATCGGCATCACGTCCGACCTTGACCCGGGCATGGCGGTTGGCCGATCCACGGTCGGAGACGGGTCGGGCGTCGGCCAGGATGGTGGGGTGGACATAAGGCCGATCTCCCCGTCGTCGCTGGTGGCGGAAGTCGTTGACAGGGTCGCCGTGGAGCCCGGCGACTCCTGGGTGCGCGTCGCACTCGACGGAGCGCCGGCGGCGCGGCCGGGGGATCTCGCCGACGCGCTGGCCGACCCGCTCCGGCTCCGCGGCCGGGAGGTGCTCCGGGTCTCCTCCGCCGACTTCCTGCGCCCGGCCTCGCTCCGCTTCGAGTACGGCAGGACCGACCCCGACTCCTTCTACACCGACTGGTTCGACTACAAAGGGCTGGTCCGCGAGGTCCTGGGGCCGCTCGCTCCCGGCCGGTCGGGGAAGGTGCTGCCCACGCTGTGGGACAGCGTGGTCGACCGGGCCACCCGCGCACCCTACGTCACCGTCCCCTCCGGCGGGGTGCTGCTGCTGGACGGTCCCCTGCTGCTGGGCAGGGGGATGCCGTTCGACCTGACCGTGCACCTGAGGCTCTCTCCGGGCGCGCTCGCCCGGCGCACCCCGGACGAGGAACGCTGGACACTGCCCGCCTACGCGCGCTATGAGGCGGAGGTCGCACCGGCGCAGGTCGCCGACATGGTCGTCCGCGTCGACGATCCGAGACATCCGGCCCTGGTCACAGCGCCGTGAGCCGTCTCGTGGCAGGGCGGGCCGGACACGAAGGCTGGACACGAAGGCTGGACACGAAGGCTGGACACGAAGGCTGGACACGAAGGCTGGACACGAAGGCGGGGCGGGAACGAGGGACGGACACGAGGGCCGGACACGAAGGCGGGGCGCGTCCCCCGACACGCCCCGCCTTTGGATCATCCAGCGGCTCAGCTAGACGCCCGCGCGCGAGGGCATCCTGCCCTCGGAGTACGTGCCGTGGAGCATCTCCTGCTCCGTCGGCCGCATCTCGTCGTGGTGCTCCTCCATGCGCAGCGCGAGCCCGATCCCGAAGAAGGTGGGCGCCCACTCACCGATGAAGATTCCCCACCGGTCCGCCCGGTCGATCCCCGCCTTCTCCGCCGAATTCGATGCCAGCCACGCCGCGAAAGACAGGCCGACCGAGGCGATTCCGGCGATGTACATCGCGCTGGACTTGACGCCCATCTTGTGAAGCGTACTGATCATTTCATCCCCCTGATGGTGGTTCGCTCTTATGGTTACCCAGGGAGACTGTAGATAACCAGTTGTGACGAACCACAGGTAGATGCTTCTCCTGGCCTGTGAGTGCGCTGCTCCGCTCACTCCTCGCCGAGACGTTTGAGGAGGCCTTCACGCCTGGCGTCGAGCTCACTGACGAGGATCTCCTGCTCGTCGGCCTGGTTGATCATCATTGATCGCTCGACGGGGTCGGTGGGGCCGACCTCTCCGACCTGCCGACGCATCTCGGCGACCTCGTTACGCAGTCTCTCCAGATCCTCTTCGACCTGCCGTAGTTCTTCCTGAAGGCTCATTTGCTGTCCATACCCCTGCTTTCGGCCTCGACTCCCGACCTTGGTCGTCTCGCCGGGCCCGTCACTCCCACTCCGCGACCACCGGTGATCCAGGCGCCTCTCCGTCGCGACGGGAACCTGACCGGGCCGGCCGGTGTACCTCCCGCATGAGACGAATTCTTGTCGGTCAAGTGGTCAGTCATCGTCCTGGTCGCCGTGGTGGTCCCGGCCGTGGTCGTCCCGGTCGTTTCTGTCGTCCCGGTCATCCCGGTCGTCCCGGTCATCCCGGTCGTCCCGGTCGTCCCGGTCGTCCCGGTCGTCCCGGTCGTCCCGGTCGTCCCGGTCGTCGTCGTCCCTGCCGTTGGCGGCACGGTCGTCGTCGGTGTCGTCGTCCGCGACCTCCCGGTCCTGCTCCAGGATCGCGCCGGTGGTGGCGTCGACGTCGAAGTCGTGCTCGACATCGCCTTCGCGGAGCTCGACCTCCCAGTTGGCGGGCGTCTCGTCGCCGTCGAACTCGACCTTGACGAGCTTGGCGCCGGGCACCTTCTCCTGAGCGATCCTGACGGCCTCGTCCCGCGAGATCCCGGCCTCCTCCTCGCCGGGCGCGGGAGTCGCGGGGGTGCTCTCGGTGCCGGGCGTCGGATTCACCGGCGCGGGAGTCGTCGCACTGCCGCTGGGGGCCGGGGTGGGCGTCGTGGTTCCGGCGGAGGCGACCGCGCCACCTCCGGCGATGACGGCGAGGAGTCCGGTGGCGGCGATGGTGAGTTTCGTAGTGTTTCGCATGTCCCCGAGCTTGCCGGGGACCCCGTTAGCGCCACGCTGCGCCAACCCTAAACGCAGGTTAAGGTCCGCCGAACCGGTTCGGCGGACGCTCTCGCCCGCCGCGGGGGAGAGCGGGCCGAGCCCCTCGCGGGCCGGCAGGCCATGAGGGCGGCAGGCCGTGCCGATCACTGGGGCCGGGCTGAACCTGGCGGGTCGGGATGTTCTCCATGACGACACGTACGCTCTCGCTTCGGGGCAGTAGCGTCGGCGAGGTTTTGGAGGTGGGGTTCCTGGGTTAGAAATGAGCTGTAAAGGAAGATTTGTCGGTATATGCACATGCGATTGCAAGTGCAGACGCAAGTGCGCGTCCAGTAGGGCTGTGTGATTCACGCCGTATATGTGAAAGTGTGGCACCGTAGGAAGGTGCGACAGGGAGCCGACATGGCCAGACAGACCGCCGAAGACAGCGGCGCGCAGGGCGGCGTTCTCACCTACGCGGGTGGTGGTGGTCCCACCGTCCTGCGGATTCTTCTCGGTGCCCAGCTGCGGAGGCTGCGCGTCGCCAAGGAGATCACCCGAGAGCAGGCCGGTTACGCCATCCGCGCCTCTCATGCCAAGATCAGTCGGCTGGAGCTCGGGCGGGTCGGTTTCAAGGAGCGCGATGTCGCGGATCTGCTGACGATGTACGGGGTGACCGATACCGAGGAAAGGGCCTCGCTGCTGACCTTGGCCCGTCAGGCCAACGCCCCCGGCTGGTGGCACAAGTATGGCGACCTGCTCCCCAGCTGGTTCGAGGTCTACGTCGGGCTCGAAGAGGCGGCCTCGACGGTCCGGACCTATGAGGTGCAGTTCATCCCCGGCCTCCTACAGAGCCCCGAATACGCGCGGGCCGTCATCATGCTCGTGCACGGTGGCGCCTCGGCGGGTGAGGTCGACCGCCGAGTCTCGCTCCGTATGGCCCGTCAGAAGCGCCTGACCAGGCCGGATGCTCCGACACTCTGGGCCGTGATGGACGAGGCCGTGCTACGGCGACCCATCGGTGGGCCGCAGGTGCTGCGCGCCCAGATAGACCACCTGCTCGAAATCATCGAGCTGCCCAACGTCAAACTGCAGATCATGCCGTTCGACCGGGGCGGCCACGCCGCGGCGGGTGGACCGTTCTCCATCCTGCGCTTCCCCGGGCGGGACCTGCCCGACGTGGTCTACCTGGAACAGCTCACGAGCGCCCTCTACCTGGACAAGCTCGACGAGATCGACCACTACATACAGGTCATGGACCGCCTGTGCATTCAGGCCTACTCCCTCGCCGAGAGCAAGAGGTTCCTCGGGGACCTGCGTGAGGAGCTCTCGGGCTGATGCCCGGCACGTGGGTCACTGCCCGCCGGCGTCGGCCCGATTTGATGGGTTTTGAGAAGGATTGTGACGCTTGACGGCTTGAGTCCGCCTTAATTGTCGATCAGATGATATGTCGTTTCATGATCTGAACTGCTGGCTGCTCGTCTACCATTCGGGAAAGAGTGGTGAAGGCGAGGATATGACTGAGCGCGAGCAGGCTTCACCGGGAATCGACCCCACGATCCCGAGTGTGGCCCGTATGTACGACTACTACCTGGGAGGCAAGGACAACTTCACCTCCGACCGGGCTGCCGGCGACAGGATCATTGAGCTTGTCCCCAACGTGAAGGACGTGGCGCGTTCCAACCGCGCCTTCCTCGGGCGCACCGTGCGGCATCTCGCCGCCGCGGGGATCCGCCAGTTCATCGACATCGGCACGGGCCTGCCGACGCAGGAGAACGTGCACCAGGTCGTCCTCCGCGAGGCGCCCGACTCCCAGATCATCTATGTCGACAACGATCCCATCGTGCTCGCGCACGCCCGCGCGCTGCTCGCCGACAACCCGCAGACCACCGTGATCCCCGGGGACCTGCGGGAGCCGGATGTGATCCTGGATCACCCGGACGTCCGCGAGCGCATCGACTTCGACCAGCCGGTCGCCGTCCTCATGGTCTCCATCCTGCACTTCGTCGCGGATGACAAGGAGGCCGCCGACATCGCCACCTCCTTCGGGCGGCGGCTGGCCTCGGGCAGCCACGTGGTGATCTCCCACGTCACCTCCGGCGACCTCAGCGAGGAGCAGGTCCGTCAGGGGCGTGCTGTCTACGGCACGACCACCGCGGGCGGCGTCTTCCCCCGCACCCTCACCCAGATCCGCGAACTGTTCGACGGGCTGGAGGTGCTCGAACCCGGTCTGGTGCCCGTCTACGACTGGCGGCCCGACCCGAGTGACGTCGTCATCGCGCCGGGAGCCGGTGCCGTCACGGTGGGCGCCGTCGGCCGGGTTTCCTGACCGGTGACCCACCCACATTCCGAACCTTTGCCACCCGGCACGGCAAGGTCCAGTGGATGGACCAGGCACCGGAGTACACCCCCCATCTCCGTCGGGGAGTCGTGGACCGTGAAGTCCCGTCAGGGAGTCTGCCTGATCAGGCAAACCACTCTCGGTTCACCCCCATTAGAGGCATGATCGCGTGTCACGTCGAGCTTTCATGTTCAGTAGATGTGCGAGCCACGGTATTTCTGTCAGAGATTTTTTATCTAGCACTACTAGAGTCGGCGGGATGTCCATAAGCGGCCTAGCGAGAAGCCGCTCCCCTCAGGGGCGGAGGAGTCACAAAGGGAGCGTCGTGAGCGCGACGACATCGGCTGATCGTCACGGTCGCCCGCGAACCGGTCGAGACGGAGGGCGAACTTTATCCCTGAATGAAATGGATGCGGCATTGCCTGTGGATTCGCCGGTCCGTAGCATCCGTCACATGTCCATCACGCGTGAGTTCGCCTATGCCTCGTCCTCGCGTCCCGCTGACGGCGAGTGCGTGTGGTACCGCTCCAAGGGTGACGTCTTCGACCTGATCCGTACGGGCAGCGATGGGGACTTCCGGTATCACGCCTTCCACGCCCGCGACGGCCGCTATCTCCAGGCGTTCGCCTCCTGGCAGGACGGCATGGAATGGATCAGGGAGCGCGTCGAGAACGAATAAGACAAGCCAGAGGTCAGGCACGATCGGGCGCGGCAGCTGGGAGGTGGAGGAGGCGCTGATCCAGAACGGGGTGTCCAGGGCCAGCACGCCCAGTAGCAGGTCCGCGCCGCCGACCCGGAACTCGCCCCGGGGGTAGCACATGGGCGAGCTGCCGTCGCAGCAGCCGCCGGACTGGTGGAACATCAACGGGCCGTGTCGTTCGTGGAGCACGGTCAGCAGTTCCTCGGCGGTGGGGCTGAGCCGCACCCGCTCCACTCGGAGCGGGCCTCGTCCTCCGAGTCGAAGGTCGTCACCGAGACGACCGGCCCGAAGATCTCCTCCTGGAAGACGCGCATGTCGTTGCTGCCCTTGAAGATCGTCGGCTCGATCTCGGCCCCCAGGGCCGGGAAGCTGACATCTCAAGTCCGGCGGCTCCGGCGGGCGGGACACTCCCGGCAGGCGTTGCCTGCCTTACCCGCCGTTCGTCTCCCGCGATGCCGTCCCCGGGCGGCTGGACGACGGCTGGGGCGTCCGGGTGGCGGGGGAGATCAGGAGGCAGCCGCCACCGGGCGTGAAACCCTGGCCGGTCCCGGTGCGGGTTCTACGGCTGTTCCAGGCAGGGAGCATCGGAGATGCCCACCGAGAGTTCCTTGCCTGAGGCGCCCAGCACGCGGATGGAGTTGGTGTCGCCGAAGTAGGCGACCTCGGCTGCGGCGTCGCAGATCTCCTTGGCCGTGGCCGACTCGTCGTCGGTCAGGGAGGTCTCGATCGACACCGAGGTACACTGCCCCGCCACGGTGACCGACCGGACCCTCTCCTGTCGTACGTGCTGCTCGACCTTGTCGGCGACCTCCCCGCAGGACGCCTCGGCGGGCGGCGCCGTCGTCTGAGCGTTCCCGCTCGGACTGTCCGCGACGGGCGCGTCGTCCTCCCCGCCGCCACACCCGGACAGTAGGAGAGCGGCTGCGGCCACCAGGATCAAGTGCCTACCAGAAGTCATGAACGTGACGGTATGTCCGCCCCCTTGCGGGCCACTTTCCGGCGAACAGCGACGCGCCCTCCAATCTGCGGGGTCATCATCAGGGCATGGTCGTAGGGCTCGTTCGAACCCTTCATCCAGCCCTTCGCGAGAAGCGCCGACTCGACGGCGTCCTCGAAGACCTTCTCTTGATGCACGAGGGCACGATCACTTGCCCTTCTCCGAGTTTTGATCACTGTGAGCATCTGGAGGGTTACGAAATTCGGTCGAAGACCTGCGAGACGCCTGGTCGTACAGTGAAGATATGGGCGTGTTGACTGTTGATCTCGATGCCAAGGCGGAGAAGGCTCTGAACGAGCTGACTTCCGATGGCCGTTCGGCGACCGAAGCCGTTCGCGAAGCGCTCGTCATCGCTCAGCGTCTCCACCGTATGGAGTGGGCCCGAGTCGCAGCCAAGAGGCTGGCCAACGACCCCGCAGACAGGGCCGAAGCGGAAGCGATCATGAGAGACACGGAGCACCTGCGTGCGTGGTGACGTGTATCGGCTGCGTGCTCCTCGTGACGCGATGGCCCATGAGTAACGAGGTGAGCGTTTCCCGGTAATCCTCCAGTCGGACTTCTTGGCTCATCTCCCCACCGTGCTCATCGCCCCGACCTCGGCGAGTGCGCCTCCCGCCCTTTTTCGCCCCGAGGTCGAACTCCTCGGCAGGTCGCGTCCACGGATGTGGTGTACGAGCATCCGAATCCGGTAGGCCGGTCACGGTGGAAAAGCGTGGCGTCGTCCGTGGGGAAAAGCGCGGCGAGGGTGGCGGAGTGGTTCAGGGCCGCTCGTCGGTGTCGCGTCGTGCGGGGTCGAAGGTCAAAAGCGCGCCGAGGACCGTGGAGTGGCCCCAGACCGCCCATCGGTACGGGTCCGCCGCGGTGCGGAAGGGTTCGGGGCCGCTCCTCGCCGCTGCTCGCCGCCGCCTCGTGCGGGGCTCTCGCCGTGCGGGGTACGAAGGTCCGCGGGGCGTCCGGTCACGGGTCGCCCTCGGCTGGGCGCGGGGACGAATCGGGCCTTCCACCACGAAAAGCGGCCCACCCGAGGGGGTGGGAGTGGCGCCTTCCTTGATCGGGGTGAATCCGCACGCCCCCAGCGTGCCAACTCATCCAGATCATGGAAAATCCCCGATCGTCACCACCACGGCCCCGCCTCCACGCCCGCCATGACCCGCTTTGCCCCCTCCCGGAGCTCCACCGGCCCGCCCCCCTGTCACCCACACCCGGCCAATGCCCGCCACCACCCCGCACGATGCGTTACCGGTGAGCGGCCCCCAACCACTCCACGGCCCTCGCCGCGCTTTTGACCTCCCACCCCGCACGATGCGACACCGGTGAACGGCCCCACACCACTCCACCACCCTCGCCGCGCTTTTCCCCACGTGCTACGCCGCGCTTTTCAATGGCGATCAGCCAGGCGCGACGCAGGTACCGATCTCAAACACTCGTACACCACCTGCGCGGACGCGACCCCTCGGCAAGCAGACGTGGATCATGGTCGAGCAGACCATGGCTGTCGCCCCACACCGCCTGGGTGACTTCGCGGGACGTCTGGACCCAGCCGAGATCGAAGAGGTCGATGACGCCCTGCACACCGTCCTTGGCATGCTCCAGTAGAGAGGACGCGGAGCACAACGAGCCTGCTTCCTCTGTCGTGATCTCACACGAGCCGGGATCGTGACAGAGGAAGTAGGGTGTCAGCCTTGGTGGCCGCGGTCGAACTCGTTGGCCTTCACGCCGTTGATGAAGGCATCCCACTCGGCGGGGGTGAAGAAGAGCTTGGGGCCTTCGGGGTCCTTGGAATCGCGTACGGCGATCAACTCGGGGTGCTCGGCCTTGTGGCCGGGAGCGTCGACGACATCCTTGAGTTCCGCGACCTCAACGCAGTTTCCGCCGTTGTCGCCGGTCCAAGTTGACTTACGCCATTGAGCTCTTCTCAGGTCCATCTTTCCTCTGCCGTCCTTTTGATGAGGTCTATCGACATGCGTAGCGGCAACGCCTCGGTCCTGATGGACTCAAACTTCCGGATGGCGTAGCGGACTTCTTCGTGATCATTGACGGTGAGTCCATGTAGAGCCGTGTCCACGTACGCTACATCGATTCCACCATCAAAGGTCGCGATGGTGAACCCGCTGAGCAGACCCGGATGCATCCCGTGGGGAATCACCTGGATGCTAAGCGCGGGACTGATTATGGAACACAGATACTCCAGTTGCCCTCGCATGTCCTTGGGTTCGCCTATTGGTCGATAGAGAACGGCCTCATCGATGACGCACCGGAAGATCGGAGGCTGTGGGTCCTCCCGGGTGAGGATAGCCTGACGTTCCAGGCGGGCTCGTAGGGCTACCTCGTCGCCATGCATTACCACGCGGGCGTAAGCCTCGGTCTGAAGCAGCCCTGGAACCAGAAGAGGTTCGTAGGCGCGCAGTTCGGTTGCCTCTGGTTCCCTTGCCCTCCACTTACCGAACCACGACGGGAACTGTTGTGCTTTTCGCCAGTCGAGAAGGCGGCGGAGGGCGCCGCCCGTGTTGAGGACCTTGTCGCAGGCGTCGGCGAACTCGGGGCTGGCCGGAAGCTGGCCGGTCTCCACCCCGCTGATCAGGGACTCGCTGAAGTGGATCTTCTCGGCCAGCTGACTCTGGGTGAGCCCCGCCGCTTTCCGGTAGTGCTTCAGCTCTCGGCCCCATATTGCCTGAGGTGTGTAGAGGTCGATCACGATGCCCTCCTTGCCGGAATTCAACAACGGCCGTGCGAATCCCCAACGCTCGTCGATGGTAACCGTTCGACTACCAAGCGTAGCCATATCGCGGCACGCTGGCCATATGGATTCCAAAGAAGAAGGGGAGACCGGAAAAGAGGCTCTCAAGGCGTACGCGGCGCTGATCGAATATCGCTACACGCTGGACCCTTCCCTGGCCGTGCTGGGGGAGAGATGGATGCCGTGCGAAACGCGAAACGTGGCCTCCGCCCGCCGATTCGTCCGGGACATCGCCACCGACTGGAACGCGTCGGAAGACACCCCGGAAATCGCCGAACTTCTGGTCTCCGAACTCGTCACCAACGCGATCGCATACGGCTCGTCGGACGTTCCGGACCCGACCGTCATCCGCATCAGAACCACCAGGGAGAAAGAATTGATGACCGTGGACGTCTACGACTCCTGCATAGCCGTCCCCCGAATGAGGCAGGCCGACCACCTGGCGACCTCCGGCAGGGGCCTCACCATCGTCGAAGACCTCTCCCACAACTGGGGCTGGACCCTCAACCCCTACGGAAAGTCCGTCTGGTTCCAGTTGGTGGCATGGCCCTGAGGCTATGGAGATTGGAGGCGGTCACTTTTCGAAGTGACCGCCTCCAGGAGCCGAGTTCATGCTTGGTGTGTATGACTCGTTGACCCCTTCTCGGTGATGTCTCGTCGCGGAGCGTGTAGTTCGCGTGGGTGGGGTGGGCGTCTTGGGAAGCCTTTAAGTGGATCGTGCTGGACGAGTCGCGGGAGCGGATCGAGCGGCTGCTGCCGAAAGTGGGGCGGCAGTGCCGCCCCCGGACCGTAAGCGAACGGCCCCGTCGGCGCACCCCGCACGGCTCCGGGCCTGGTACGCGTCGATGATTGAGCCAGGAGTTCAGGGTATGAGCAGGACGCGGCCGAGCTGGGAGCGGCTTTCCATGATCCGATGCGCTTCGGCCGCCTCGTCGAGTGGCAGCCGGGCGTGCAGCCTGGCACGTAGTCTCCCCTCGACCGCGTGCCGGGTGACCTGGTCCATGTCCTCGCGCGCTTGTTTCGGCGCGGCGGCGCGCCAGGCGAGCAGCGAGAACGCGGCTGCCGATCTCATTGCGAAAAGGCTGGTCAGCGGGATATCGGTTGCCTCGCCGCCGGCCGCTCCGTAGACGATGGCTCGGCCGAACGGTGTCAGAAGGTCGAGGCTGCGTAGCAGGATGCGGCCGCCGACGGAGTCCAGGACGACGTCGACTCCTCCTGGTGCGGCCTCGCGCACCCGCTCGGGCCAGTCCTCCGCGGAGTAGTCGACGGCCACGTCGGCGCCGAGCGTGCGGGTGAAGTTCAGCTTGGCGGGGGAGCCGGCCGTGGCGATCACGGTGCCGGCGCCAGCGATCTTGGCGAGTTGCACGGCCAGATGGCCGATACCTCCAGCGGCGGCGTGGACGAGCACGGTCTCGCCGGGCGACAGCCGGGCGGCGCGCAACGTGCCCAGCGCCACGGGGGCGCCCATCGGCAGCATGCTCGCGGTGGCGTCGCCGACTCCCTCCGGTACGGGCGCGAGCCACCCGGCGTCGGCGAGGACGTGGTCGGCGAAGGCGTCCTCGGCCAGCGTGGCGACCCGCCGGCCGGTAAGGGCGGGGTCGACGCCCGGCCCCACCGCGTCGACCGTGCCGACCACGTCGCCGGTGAGCACGGCGGGCAGATCTCCATGGAACAGGTCGCCGCCGCGGCCGGAGTCGGTAACGGTGTTCCACCGTTTCGGCAGCCGGATGGGGCTGATGGTCGCGCTGATGCAGGAGCGGGCGTACGCCCTGGAGGAGGCCGTGGCGAGTGGACCTCCGCCGCTGGGGCCCGGCGCCCCGCCCGAGGAGCGGCTGATGGCCTTTCTGGACGCGATCGTCGACGTCGTCGGCCGCAACAAGGGGCTCCTCGCGGCGCTCGGCCACGCCGCCACGGCGGCGCCCAGGCCGGAGTGGAAGGAGCACGGCGAGCACCGGGACGAAGCCGGCGACCACCCCGTCTACCGGTTCTGGCACGGCCACACCAGCGCACTGATCGCCGCGCGGCGCCCCGACCTGGACGGAGAGCTACTGGCGCACATCCTGCTGGGCAGCCTCCAGAGCGAACCGGTCCTGCGACTGCTGGAGCGCGGAGAGACGATGCGGCTGGCCGCGTCGCTGCGTGTCATGGCCTCTGGGATGCTCACGGTCCCTGCCCCCTCCTGAGGCGGGGTGGGAGAACACCTCAGGCCGGCGGCGCGAGCGTTCCGGTGGCGAGGGCGTGGGTCAGGGCGGTGGCGGCGGTCTGGCCCGAGGTGGTCAGCTCCCGGAGTTCGGCCTCGAAGGTGAAGATCTCGCGGAAGGTGTCGCCGTACCTTCGCTGCTCCTCGACCGAGAGGCGCGGCACCTGGGCGCGGCGCGGGTCGAAGCGGGTGGAGCCGGACTGGGTGCCGGTCGTCGCGCCCGGGGAGAGAGCCCGGACGAAGCCCGCGAGGAAGAACGGGTCCAGCCGGTCGGGGTCGGGGCGCAGCAGGACGAGCCGGGGGCCGAGCAGCAGGCCGGGCTCCTCGATCACCCGGGTGGCCAGGCCGCCGCTTCCGATGGCGGCGACCACGTCTCCCGGCTCGATCCTGATCCGGCCCTCGGGGTGTGTGCGCGTCTCCACCGTGCCCCCGTCCAGGACGTGCTGGTCGATCAGCACCGGATCGCCCGAGCCGTCGATCTCGAAGCGCCCCGCCTGCCAGACGGCCAGCGCCCCGATCCGCTCCAACTCCGCCAGTGTGACGGAGGGCAACTCCTGGCCGGTGCCGGGGACGGCCTCGGGGACAAGGGTGGCGAGCCGCCCGAGCCGCTCGGCCAGGCGCTCGCGGAGCAGGAGGTAACCCTCCGCCGAGACCTGCTCCTCGGTGCCGAGATACCGGGAGGGGGTGACGTCGACGTCCTCGTCGACCAGCTCGATGATCGGGACCGTCCGGCTCTCGCCCGGCCTGTCGATGTCGAGGTCGGGATCCGCGCGGAACTCGCGCCACCGCTCGGCCACCGCGTCGAGGCTTCCCAGGTCGGCCTCGGCCATCAGGACACGGGAGGGGGTGCGGTCGTCGGCGGTGGGCTTGCGCAGCACCCAGATGTGCACGGGCAGCGCGGTGCCACCCGATGCGACCTTCGGGGGGAGGCCGATGACGGCCCGCAGGGTCCCGCGCCGCAGCAGGTTGCTGCGAATGCGGCGGCCCGAGCGGCGGTTGGCGGCGATCGCGGGCATCAGCAGCACCGCGACGCCGCCCGGCGCCAGGTGGGCGAGCGCGTGCTGGACCCAGGCCAGCTCGGACTCCATCTTGGGCGGCAGCCCGTACTCCCAGCGCGGGTCGCTCGTCAGCTCGTCGTATCCCCAGTGGCGCTCGTTGAACGGGGGATGGCACACGACGGCGTCGACGGTCAGGTCAGGCCAGGCGTCCTGGCGCAGCGAGTCGCCCGCCCTGACCTCGCCGGCGGCCTCCGGTGCACCGCCCGCCTTCGCCTTCGCCTTGCCGCCCGCCTTCGCCTTGCCGCCCGTCCGCTTCCCGACGCCCGCCGGAGCCTCGGCGCCCGCTCCGGCCAGTGCCAGGCGTGACTGCGCCAGCCGGGCCAGGGAGTCGTCGTACTCCTGCCCGTACGCGCGCCGCCCCGAGGCCGCCGCGGCGAGGAGGACGCCGAGACCGCAGGCGGGGTCGAGGACGGACCGGGCCTCGGGCCCCGACAGGTGGGCCATGAAGCCCGCGATCTCGGCGGGTGTCTCGGCCAGACGGCGTGAGTGGACGTCGGCGTAGCGGTCCAGCAGGAAGCGGATGGCCTGGGGGCTCCCCTCCTCCTCGGCATATCGCCTGATGAGCTCCCACGCGGGGGCCGGGACGGTGCGGGGCCTGCCCTGGCCGCGCAGGAGCTCGGTGGCCTCGGCGACGACCTCGCCGAGCCTGAGGTCGTCGCCGGCGGCGCGGACCTGCTGCCAGACGCGCTCGCGTAGCGGGAGCTCGGCCACCTTGCCCTGCTGGAGCAGCCACGCCTCGACGGCACCGAGTGAGAAGGTCGGGCTGGTCGCCGTCCCGCCCACGGGCTCGGGGAAGTCCTCGTGCCGTCGCCGCCAGTTGCTCACGGCCGCGCGGCCGACGCCGGCCATCCGCGCGATGTCGGCGGCGGTGACGCTCGCCTCGTCCCCTGCCATCGCCAGCCTCCGTTTTCCCACGTCAGCTCATTTGACATGTGGACGACAACTTATCTCACAGCGTTGACGGGCGTCGATCGGCGGCATCGAGTACGTGTATTTGGTTCACGTGACGGGGGTGCCGGGCGTAAAAGGACCTGCGAATTGTCGGTGGGGCAGGCAAAGATGACCCCATCATGGTTATCCACCAGTCTCTCCCGTTCACCGCCACGACGTCCCCGAGCGGCGACATCGTGATCTTCTACGTCGGCACCGAGCCCCGGATGACACCGGAGCAGGCACTCGCGTTCGCCGACCAACTCCGTGACCTCGCGGCCGGCGCGTCGCGCTCCGGCCGCCGGGAACCCCGGCCGGCGGACACCGGATGTCCTGACCGTGCCATGGCGTATTCACGATAATCCCTTTCACTCTACGTGGTCATTGCGTAACGTTCTGCCTGTCGTGGCTTCCGGAAAGGGGTGCCACCTCATCGATTCGCCGTGCTCCCGACGCCCGATGCCCAGGGTGCTCCCAGACGCGTCGAAGTCAGACATGGAAGGACGAACATGCAACCCTTCGAGCTCCCTGACTTCTACCTGCCGTATCCGGCCAGGCTGAACCCCCACGTGGAGACCGCGCGCGAGCACACCAGGGCCTGGGCGCACGACATGGGCATCCTCGATCCCGACCTCGGCATCTGGGACGAGGGCAAGCTCGACGCCATGGACTACGGCCTGCTCTGCGCCTACACCCACCCCGACGCGCCCGCCCCCGAACTCGACCTCATCACCGACTGGTACGTGTGGGTGTTCTTCTTCGACGACCACTTCCTGGAGACCTTCAAACGCAGTGGTGACCTGGCCGGGGCCAGGAAATACCTCGACCGGCTGGCGGCCTTCATGCCGGTGCACCCCACCGGGCCCGCTCCCGAGCCGGAGAACCCGGTGGAGCGCGGCCTGGCCGACCTGTGGGCCCGCACCATCCCGGCCATGTCCGCCGACTGGCGGGCCCGGTTCGTCGAGAGCACCAGGAACCTCCTCGACGAGTCCATGTGGGAGCTCGCCAACATCAACGCCGGACGCGTCGCCAACCCGATCGAATACATCGAGATGCGGCGTAAGGTCGGCGGCGCCCCCTGGTCGGCCAACCTGGTCGAGCACGCCGCGGGCGCGGAGGTCCCGGCCGTCGTCGCCGCCAGCCGGCCGATGCGCGTGCTGAGGGACACCTTCTCCGACGGGGTGCACCTGCGCAACGACCTCTTCTCCTACGAGCGGGAGGTCGGCGACGAGGGCGAGCTCAGCAACGGGGTGCTGGTCTTCGAGCGCTTCCTGGGCTACGACACCCAGCAGGCGGCCGACGCGATCAACGATCTGATCACCTCCAGGCTGCATCAGTTCGAGAACACCGCCCTCACCGAGCTGCCCTCCCTCTTCGAGGAGCACGGCCTGGACCTGAAGTCCCGCATCGACGTCCTCGCGTACGTCAAGGGGCTCCAGGACTGGCAGTCGGGTGGCCACGAGTGGCACATGCGCTCCAGTCGCTACATGAACGGTGCCTCGCAGGCGTCCCCGGCCGCCCCGGCCCTCCTCGGTGGTCCCACGGGCCTGGGCACCGCGGCGGCGCGCGTCAGGCTGGCGCCCGGCATCACGGGTCCGGGCGGGATCAGGAGCCACACCCACGTCCCTCTGCGGAAGGTGGGGCCGGTGCCGCTGCCCGAGATCTACATGCCGTACACGGCCAGGATGAACCCCAACCTGGACAGCTCCCGCCGCCACACGGTGGAGTGGGCGCGCGAGATGGGGATGTTCGAGCAGCTGCCCGGCTTCCCCGGTCTGGCCATCTGGACCGAGCACAAGCTCGACGGCTACGACTTCGCCATCTGCGCCGGGGCGATCAACCCGGACGCGCCCGGCCCCGAGCTGGACATCTCGACGTTCTGGCTCACCTGGGGGACCTACGCCGACGACTACTTCCCGGTGGTGTTCGGGCCGCGACGCGACATGATCGGCGCGAAGGCGTTCAACAAGCGGCTGTCGGCGTTCATGCCGCTCGACCTCTCCGCCACCCCGCCGCCGGCCAACCCGATCGAGCGCGGGCTGGCCGACCTGTGGTTCCGTACGGCGGCCCCCATGTCGGAGAACGCGCGCGCCAGGTTCCGCCAGGCTGTCGAGGACATGACGGAGAGCTGGCTGTGGGAGCTGGCCAACCACATCCAGAACCGGGTTCCCGACCCGGTCGACTACATCGAGATGCGCCGCAGGACCTTCGGCTCCGACCTCACGATGAGCCTGTCCCGGCTGGCCCACGGCCAGTCGGTGCCGCCCGAGGTCTACAGCACTCGGACGATGCGCGGGCTGGACGATTCGGCCGCCGACTACGCCTGCCTGGTCAACGACCTGTGCTCCTACCAGAAGGAGATCCAGTTCGAAGGCGAGCTGCACAACTGCGTGCTGGTCGTTCAGGACTTCCTCGACTGCGACCTGCGACAGGCGGTCGACATCGTCAACGACCTGATGACGTCCCGGATGCATCAGTTCGAGCACATCGTCGCCACCGAACTCCCCGCCCTGTACGACGACTTCGACCTCGACGAGGAGGCCAGGAAGACGCTCGACGGATACGTGACGGAGCTGCAGGACTGGATGGCGGGCGTCCTGCTCTGGCACATGAAGACCCGCCGCTACGACGAGTCCGAGCTGCACTATCCGCCGGCGACGACGCGGCCGGTCGGCGCCCCCACCGGGCTCGGCACCGCGGCCGCTCGCCTCGGGGCGGCCGCGCACGGATACCTCGCGGCGAGCCTTTGAACCCCGATTGAACCCCGACGCGGCCGAGAGCGTGCCCTGGTCTCCCGCCTGGCCGCCTTCGAACCTTCCTTCCGCTGCCGGTGGATCCCGGTGAGAACACGCGGCACGAGTATGCCCGTGTCCGAGGCCGGACACGGGCATGGGTACGGATCAATCGCCGCCGAGATGGCGATCACCGCGAAGTACAGGCCGGTGCGGGCGCCGATGGTGTCACCCACGCCCACCGCGGGCGGATTGGCGGGGTAGAACAGGAACGGCACCAGCACGACGGTGACGAACCCGCCGCCGGCCACCAACGCCGAGGCGGCGCGGATGCCGAACCCGCCGATCCGTCCATAGGCGAGGGCGAACGCCACGGCGAACAACCTGCCGATCGCCACTCCGAACAGGCCGATCGCGACGGCCAGACCTGAGGTCTGCTGAATGATACGTGAGACTATTTCCGGCTCGGCGGCCGCTGCCTCGTGCGCGTGCTGCCCCTCGAACGCGATGGCCAGGCTCACCTGGGGCTCGCCGAAGATCCAGGCGAACACCAGGGCAAGCGCGGCCGATACGAGCCCGACGAGCATTCCGCGCAGCAGCAGTGCGCGCATCGTCATAGCACGTCCCGTCTGCTGGTCAGTGACAGGGGAAGCCGAGGAGATGCCGGCCGTCGTGGACGAACTCATGGACGAACTGACCGCCGAACACGGAGAACACACCCTGCTCGGCTCCGACGAAGTAGAGGAGAAGGAGCGACAGCACCGCACCGAAGATCGCCCAAGGGAGGATTTCGCGGAGGGGGATCTGGAGGGGCCGGGGGAGTTGTCAGCGCAGATGGCCGTCCGCTCCATCGCCAAGGCATGCGAGGCCTACAAACGCGACAAGACCATCAAGCCGGCCTTTCGGGAGCTGGGGGCGGTCGCCTACGACCAGCGCATCCTGACGTGGAAGGGTCCTGAGGCGGTCAGTCTCCTCACCCTGAGCGGCCGGGTCGTCGTGCCCCTTCTCTACCGGGGCCGGTGGCTGAACAGCGCGGGAGCCGTCCTGCGGGGTCAGGCGGATCTCGTCTACCGCGACGGGGTGTTCTTCCTCGCCGTGGTCGTCGAGGTCCCCGCACCACCCCCAGGGGAGGAGCCGAAGGAGTGGTTGGGGGTGGATCTGGGCATCGTCAACCTCGCCACCGACTCCACCGGTAAGTCCTACAGCGGCAAGGGGGTACGGGCGGTGCGGCGGCGCAACGCCCGGCTGCGGGCCCGGCTCCAGGCCAAGGGCACCAAGTCCGCCAAGCGGCTGCTGAAGAGGCGCCGCAGTAAGGAGTCGCGGTTCGCCCGCGACGTCAACCACGTCATCGCCAAGCAACTGGTCGGCAAGGCCAAGGACACCCGCGCCGGGATCGCCCTCGAAGGCATCCGGGAGCGGGTCACGGTTCGCAAGGCTCAGCGTGCCGACCTGCACTCGTGGGGTTTCCATCAGCTACGGACGTTCGTGGCGTACAAGGCCGCCCTGGCCGGGGTGGCCGTACGGCTGGTGGATCCGCGCAACACCTCCCGCACCTGCCCCGGGTGCGGCCACCTCGACAAGTTGACAGTGGCATGCCGGCTCAGATCCGACCGATTCCGCTCGCTGTCGCAGTCAGGTTAATGACAATGTACGGTTCGAGTCCGGTTCCGCCTATGGGCCATAAGAAAACCAAAGGCATCTGCAGACGCCATCCCCTGCTCACCATTCGGAGCCGCCGCGTGACGATCCGTTTGATCTTGGTCTGTCATGGTCCCACCGTCGCGCTCTCCCGGGCGTCCTTCTCGGCCGACGAACCGCTCACCGAACGAGGCGGACACGCGGCCGGGAACGGGTGGGAGTCCGCGGCGACGGCCTGGTGCAGCCCCGCCGCCGCGGCCAGGGAGACCGCGGCGGCGCTCGGACTGGACCCGTCGATCGAGCCCGCGTTGCGCGACTGCGACTACGGGCGCTGGCGCGGCCGCGGGCTCGCCGAGGTCCAGGCCGCCGAACCCGAGGCGATCCAGGACTGGCTCACCGATCCCGCCGCCAGGCCGCACGGCGGGGAGTCGATCGTGGATCTGATCGAGCGGACCGGCGACTGGCTGGCGGGCCTGTGGCGGGATTCCTTCCACGGTCGCGCGGTCGCGGTGACGCACGCCGCGGTCATCCGGGCCGCGCTGGTGAACGTACTCGCCGCACCTCCCGCCTCGTTCTGGCGCATCGACGTCCCGCCGCTGGCCCGGGTTCAGCTCACCGCGCACCACGGCCGCTGGCAGCTGCGCGCGACCGAGCCTGACCGGCCGCCGGCCTGACGAAGAGCCACGACCTCAGGCACACCGGGCAGCGCGGTGGTGAGAGAACCCGCCGTGCGGCCCGACGTCCAGCACGGCGGTTGCGATACCGGGCTCGACCGGCGGCCTGGCGAGCGGGGCAGCGGCCTACCTGGCCGGGTCGGATCCGGCCCGGTCGGATCCGGCCGGGTCTGATGCGGCTGGGTCTGATTCGGCGGGTTCGCCGGGTTCACACAGGTGCGCGAGGAGATCGTGGTACCTCGGGGCGCGCAGCAGGTCGGTCACGCTCAACGCGCGGCCGAGGCGGGCCCCGACGCGGGACGTCAGGCGCACGCTGCCCAGCGAGGATCCTCTCTCCGCGTAGAAGTCGCTGTCCGGGGCCGGTGACCTGCCGGTGATCCGCTGCCATTCCTGGGCCACCACCGCATCGAGCTCGGCAGGAGCGGCCGCTACGGACGCGACCGCGTCGCGTGCGGCGGTAGAGGCGGGGACGGAGGTGGAGACGGCGTCGAGGACGCGCGTGGCGAAGTCGCCCACGTCCGTGGCCGTGATGGATCCGATCGGCTAATCGCACAGGCTCCTCTCGCCGTCGGTATTAAAGATTTCATGAAAAAAATCCATACAGCCGGATAGCGCTGTTCAGGGGCATCCGAAAATGCTGGCCAAAATCCGACGAGCCCGGGTTTTGGTACGGCCTTCTCCTTCCACCTCTGGTGGAGAGTGTCCGCTCAGAGGCAGCCGACGTGGGTACCGGGCAACGAGAGGTTCGACTATGCCGTCCAGGGGAGTTCACGCCCGGCCGCGGGGGAGCGCCGTGACAGGGGGCGCCGGCGCCCACGGATTCCCCCGGTCGCGATGCCGGAGGTGAAGGACGACCGGCCGTCCGACGCGTCGCTGGCCGGTCTGACCGTCATCAGCGGGCTCGTGGACGCGATCAGCTACGTGGGCATCGGCCAGGTGTTCATGGCGAACATGACAGGGAACCTGCTCATCCTCGGCTTCGCCGCGGGCGACCCGTCCCAGTTCCCGCTCGTCGCGACGGCCATCGCCGTGGTGGGCTTCTTCCTCGGGGCAGGGCTGGCCGGGCGGCTCACCGACAGGGTGTCGAACGTCCGCCGCAGGATGGTCCTCGCCATGGTCATAGAGACCAGCCTGTTCGCCGTCACCACGGTGGGCTCGTTCCTCCTGCCCACCACCCAGGCAGGCCGCTACCCGCTGATCGTCGCCCTGGGACTCGCCATGGGAGGACGGAACACCGTCGTGCGCCGCCTCAAGATCCCCGACATCAGTACGACGGTGGTGACCGGCACGTTGACCAACCTGGCGGCCGATTCGGTGCTCGGCACCGGAAAGCGCACGCGGGCCCGCCGGCGCGCGGGGGAGATCGTCGCGCTCGTCCTCGGCGCCTGGGTGGGGGTCCTGCTGCTGCGACACTTCGGGTTCAACGCCACACTGGTGGTGCTGACCGTCCTGATGGCCCTGATAACCGCCCTCTACACCTGGCGTACCTCACCGGCGCGTGCCCGCTGACCCGCTACAGGTCTTACCGGTCTCTTACTGGTCGCGGAAACAGGCTAGGTGGAAGGCAAGTGATCTGCTGGAACCCGCCCCTAGCGGAGCGCTCTGGCCAGCGGTGTGTCCGCCGTCGGGTCCAGCGGCGCCGTCAGCATGAACGGCATCTGCGCCATGAACCTGGGCCTCTCGCCCAGGTGCTCCTGCGCGGCGTGCACGGTCAGCGGATGCACCAGGTAGGCGTCCCCCGGCAGGCCGGTCGCCGGCGCCACCGGCCGGTCCTGGCTGGCCGCATCCACCAGCGCGCCCGCGCTCACGTAGTCGTACACCTGCTCGCCCGGCGCGCCCGCGCTCACGTGGCCGTGCACCTGCTCGCTCAGCGCTGCGAGGCTGTCGCGCTGTGACCCCGCCCTGACTCGGGTCGGTGCGTCCAGCTCGCCGACCTCCGAGAACAGCATCAGCACCAGGAAGGTATGCGAGCGGGCGGTCACCCCCCAGCTGCCGTCGGGGCGCGGCACATTGGCGTCCAAGTGCCAGCCGCGGTCGTTGGCCGGTGGCCGCCGCGGGAACCGGATCGGGATGTTGCCCGCCGCCCCGCGCGGCTGCCAGCCACCCTTCCCGCACACCGCGTCCAGCCCGGCCGCCAGCGCGGGCGACCTGACCAGCTCGCCGAACGGCCCCTGCCCGGTCAGGTCCGCGGCCCACACCACCGGCTCGCGCCAGCCCTCGGGCTCATTCGGTGACAGGCCGATCTGCTTCCACAGCAACGCCTGCGCCGCCTCACCCTGTTCGCGCGAGCCGATCGTCAGCTTCACGAAGCCGTCGCGCACGAACGACTCGACCTGCTCCTCGGTGAAGATCTCCATACCGGCCACGCTACTTCGGGCCGCAACTGCTTTTCGCGGTCGATCACCGGCATTACGACTTCCGATCGTCCGCCTGCGGGGGCCCGCAGCCCAAGTACGGCTCGAAGGGGCAGCGGATTGACATGAACCCAGATACCGAGCAGTGAGTGGGACGAGTCGCAACAGATGAGAGAACTCATCTCACGGTGTCCGCGAGGGCCTCGGTCAGGTGCCGACATAGGCCGCGAGGTGCTCGCCGGTGAGGGTGGAGCGAGCGGCGACGAGGTCGGCGGGTGTGCCCTCGAAGACGATCCGGCCGCCGTCGTGGCCGGCGCCGGGACCGAGATCGATGATCCAGTCGGCGTGCGCCATGACCGCCTGATGGTGCTCGATGACGATGACCGACTTGCCGGAGTCGACGAGCCGGTCGAGCAGGCCGAGCAGTTGCTCGACGTCGGCGAGGTGCAGGCCGGTGGTCGGTTCGTCGAGGACGTAGACGCCGCCCTTGTCGGCCATGTGGGTGGCCAGCTTGAGCCGCTGCCGCTCGCCGCCGGACAGCGTGGTGAGCGGCTGGCCGAGGCTGAGGTAGCCGAGTCCCACGTCGGCGAGCCGGTCGAGGATGGCGTGCGCGGCCGGCGTGCGCGCCTGGCCGGCGCCGAAGAACTCCCCGGCCTCGGTCACCGACATCGCGAGCACCTCGCTGATGTCGCGGCCGCCGAGGTGGTACTCCAGCACCGATGCTTGAAACCGCTTGCCCTCGCACTCCTCGCAGGTGGTGGCGACGCCGGCCATCATCGCCAGGTCGGTGTAGATGACGCCGGCGCCGTTGCAGTTGGGGCAGGCGCCCTCGGAGTTGGCGCTGAACAGCGCCGGCTTCACGCCGTTGGCCTTCGCGAACGCCTTGCGGATCGGGTCGAGCAGTCCGGTGTAGGTCGCCGGGCTGCTCCGCCGCGAGCCGCGGATCGCGCCCTGGCCGATCGAGACGACACCCGCGCCGACGGGGATCGATCCGTGGATCAGCGAGCTCTTGCCGGAGCCGGCGACGCCGGTGACGACGCAAAGGACGCCGAGCGGGATGTCGACGTCGACGTCGCGCAGGTTGTGGCGGGTGGCGCCGCGGATCTCCAGCGTGCCGGTGAGGGTGCGCACCGTCTCCTTGAGGGTGGCCCGGTCGTCGAGGTGGCGGCCGGTGATGGTGCCACTGGCCCGCAGTCCCTCGATGGTGCCCTCGTAGCAGATGGTGCCGCCTGCCGTACCGGCGCCGGGGCCGAGGTCGACGACATGGTCGGCGATCGCGATGGCCTCCGGCTTGTGCTCGACGACGAGCACCGTGTTGCCCTTGTCCCGCAGCCGCAGCAGCAGGTCGTTCATCCGCTGGATGTCATGGGGGTGCATGCCGATGGTGGGCTCGTCGAAGACGTAGGTGGTGTCGGTGAGCGAGGAGCCGAGGTGGCGGATCATCTTGACGCGCTGCGCCTCACCACCCGACAGTGTGCCCGAGGGCCGGCCGAGCGAGAGGTATCCCAGTCCGATCTCCACGAACGAGTCGAGGGCGTGCCGCAGCTTGACGAGCAGCGGTGCGACCGACGGCTCGTCGAGGCCGCGGACCCATTCGGCGAGGTCGCTGATCTGCATCGCGCAGGCGTCGGCGATGTTGATGCCCTTGATCCGCGAGGAGCGGGCCGCCTCGCTGAGCCGGGTGCCGTCGCACTCGGTACAGGTGGTGAAGGTGACCGCCCGGTCCACGAACGCCCGGATGTGCGGTTGCATCCCCTCCCGGTCCTTGGAGAGGAAGGACTTCTGGATCTTCGGAATCAGCCCCTCGTAGGTGAGGTTGACGCCGTCGACCTTCACCTTCACCGGTCCCTTGTAAAGGAAGTCGTGGAGTTCCTTCTTGGTGTACCGGCGGATCGGTTTGTTCGGGTCGACGAAACCCGACTCGGCGTAGACCCGCACCGTCCAGAAGCTGTCGGACTTCCAGCCGGGGATGGTGAACGCACCTTCGGCGAGCGACTTGGAGTCGTCGTAGAGCTGGGTGAGGTCGAGATCGGAGACCGTGCCCCGGCCTTCGCAACGCGTACACATGCCGCCAATGCGGGTGAAGGCTACTCTCTCGGCTTTGCTGGCGCCGCGCTCGAC
This sequence comes from Streptosporangium sp. NBC_01810, assembly GCF_035917355.1. Classification (NCBI taxonomy): domain Bacteria; kingdom Bacillati; phylum Actinomycetota; class Actinomycetes; order Streptosporangiales; family Streptosporangiaceae; genus Streptosporangium; species Streptosporangium sp. NBC_01810. The sequence continues at coordinate 712,284 of NZ_CP109070.1, forward strand.
CGTGATCGCACCGCTCGCCCGGACCGTGGGGACGTTGAAGGAGAACGCGTTGGGCGAGCCGATGTGCGGCTGCCCGAGCCGGCTGAAGAGGATGCGCAGCATCGCGTTGGCGTCGGTGGCGGTGCCGACGGTGGAGCGGGGGTCGACGCCCATCGGCTGCTGGTCGACGATGATCGCGGTCGTCAGCCCGTCGAGTACGTCGACCTCGGGCCGCGCCAGCGTCGGCATGAAGCCCTGCACGAAGGTGCTGTAGGTCTCGTTGATCATCCGCTGCGACTCCGCGGCGATCGTGCCGAACACCAGCGAGCTCTTGCCCGATCCGGAGACGCCGGTGAACACCGTCAGCCGGCGCTTCGGGATCTCGACGCTGACGTCCTTGAGGTTGTTCACGCGCGCGCCGTGTACGCGGATCAGATCGTGGCTGTCGGCAACGTGCGGCGCAGGCGACTGCGTGTCCGTCCTCGTGGCCATGCTCATCGTGTCTCCATCTGTTGGGCGGGGCCGCCTTCGCGGTCTCCGTCGGTGTGGCTTGGTTCGATCTGAGCAGCTTCGAGCAGTATGTCTGGTTCTCCTTCGCCGGTGCGGTCGCGGCGACTGTCCGCTGTCCACCTGATCGGCGCTGCCGGCTCAACTCTGGGCGACATCCGGACAGCCGTTGGAGTTCGGGACACTCCCGCAGCTGTCCGGCCTGATCCGCGAAGGGAAGGGGCTTCCTCTATGTATCGAACACGCGTCCCCGTTCGTGTCACCTCTCCGGGGAGAAACCGGCCCGACAGGGGAGGGTGCGGGTGGTCCGGCCGGCGGTGCCGTTAGCCGCCCATCTCGTCCCACCGGTCAGAAGACCTGGAGGCCCAACTTTGTACACCGGTGGTGTGCCGGCGTCCAGGAACGCCTCCAAGTACACCGGTGGTGTGCCGGCGTCCAGGAACACCTCCGACTCGGCCGGGAGGAGGCGTTCGTCCGGCCGACGTCAGGAGCTCGTGAGAATGACGAGTTGCCGGGTCGCTCGGCTCATCGCGACATAGCGGTCGACCGCTCCTTCGATGCCCTTGCCGAACGCCTCGGGGTCGACGAGGACGACCAGGTCGAACTCGAGCCCCTTCGACAGCTCCGGGGTCAGCGACCGGACGCGGGGCGTCGCCCGGAACGTGGGATCACCGATGACGCAGGCGATCCCGTCGGTATGCGCGGCGAGCCAGGTGTCGAGGATCGAGCTCAGATCCGAAGCAGATCCGTGTACGACGGGGACGTCGCCGCTGCGGATGGAGGTCGGCACGTTGGCGTCCGGGAGCACGGCCCGGATGACCGGCTCGGCTTCCGCCATGATTTCCTCCGGCGTCCGGTAGTTGATGCTCAGGGAGGCCAGGTTGATCCGGTCGAGCCCGATCCGCTCGAGCCGTTCCTGCCACGACTCCGTGAACCCGTGCCTGGCCTGGGCACGATCGCCGACGATGGTGAAGCTCCGGGACGGGCACCGCAGCAGCAACATCTGCCACTCCGCGTCGGTCAGTTCCTGAGCCTCGTCCACGACGATGTGCGCGAACGGGCCGGCGAGCAGGTCCGGGTCGAGGGTGGGCAGCTCGGACTCGTCAACCAGATTTCGCTGGAGGTCCTCTCGGCGCAGTTGCGTCACGAGGCCTTCGCCGTCGTCATCGGCCTCGATCAGGGCGTCGACGACCTGGGCCATACGCTCGCGTTGGGCGGCGAGAGCGGCTTCCTGCCGGCGCTTGCGTCGTGACGCCTCCGGGTCGCCGAGCCGCTGCCGTGCCGCGTCCAGGAGCGGCAGGTCGGACACCGTCCAGGCCTGGGCGTCCCCGCGCTGCAGCGTCCGAATGTCATCGGGGCTGAGCCAGGGAGCGCACATCCGCAGGTAGGCGGGTACCGACCACAGGTCTCCGACGAGGTCGGCCGCTTCGAGCAGCGGCCACGCGCGGTTGAAGGTCGTGAGCAGCTCCCTGTTCTGCAGCAGCGACTTGCGGAGCAGGCCGGCCGAGGCGTCGCCGTCGTCAGCCGAGGCGTCGTCGTCGTGCTTGTCCATCAGGATCGTGAGCAGTTCCTCCCAGATCTGGTCGCGCGCCTCGTTGTGCGGAGTGCCGGGTTCCGGTGCTTCGAACGCCTCGGCCCAATCGTCGGCGCTCAGCCAGATGTCGGACCAGTGGGTCGTGACCGTCATCCCCTTGGTGGGCGGGTTCTCGTAGAACCTGACGGCCGGCTCGATCGCCTTCACCAGGTTCGCGGACGACTTCAGGAGGGCCACGTCCGGGTCGGCCTCGATCGCTGCTGCGGCTCCCTCGGCGACGAGGTCCCGCAGGGTGCAGGTCTGCACGCCCTCCTCTCCGAGGCTGGGGAGGACGTCGGCGACGTAGGCCAGGTAGGGCTGGTGCGGACCGACGAACAGCACGCCACCCCGGCGGTGACCGAGGCGAGGGTCGGAGTAGAGGAGGTAGGCGGAGCGGTGCAGAGCGACGACGGTCTTCCCCGTGCCCGGACCGCCGTCGACGACGAGAGCGCCGCGGGATCCCGCGCGGATGATGGCGTCCTGGTCGGCCTGGATGGTGCCGAGTACGTCTCGCATCCGGGCCGACCGGTTGCTGCCCAGGCTGGCGATGAAGGCGGACTGGTCGTCGAGTGCGGCGTGCCCGACAAACCCATCCAAGGCGAACACCTCGTCCCAGTAGTCGCTGATCCGGCCACGGGTCCAGCGATACCTGCGGCGGATTGCCAGCCCCATCGGGTTGGCGTGGGTGGCTCCGAAGAACGGCTCAGCCGCGGGGGAGCGCCAGTCGAGCAGCAGCCGACGACCCGCGCTGTCGGTAAGGCCAAGTCGTCCGACGTACACGGGCTCGGGGTCGTCTGCGCTGACCATGTGTCCGAGGCACAGGTCCAAACCGAAGCGACGCAGGGCGCGCAGGCGAGCGGTCAGCCGGTGGACCTCCAGGTCCCGGTCCATCGCCTGCCGGCCTTTGCCGCCGGGCGCCTTACGCTCGGCAGCGAGGCGGTCGGACAGGTCGGCGATCGACTGCTCGAGGCTCTCCGCGATGGCCGCGAAGTGCTGCTCATCGCCGGCGATCAGCGTCGGGTCGGCCTTGGGCGCGAGGTGGTCGGGAAGGTCAAACGCGCTGGTGGTCAGGGGATTCATGTCATTGGCTCCGATCTGAGGTCGCTTGCGACATTGCGCGCAGCAAGGCGTCTGGACCGGCGTGACGAACCTGGCGGCCATGACGGGCAACGCTCCGTCTGACGTGGACCCCGTGGCCGTTGTCGGTCCAGGTCGCCAGGGTTTGCAGGGTCTCGTCTTCTGGGTCCTGGCTCGACGATCCCGCGTGGTTCACGCGGGCACCGGCGGCCTTTCCCGGCTGACCGCGTCGAGCAGCAGCTTCGCGGCCACCGTCGCCCCGTCGGTGCGGATCGTGCCGGCCACTGCCCTTGCTCGTGCGCGGGTCTCGGGGGTCAGGGCCGTTCTGAGCGCGGCCGACAGGGACTCGGCGGTCGGAGTCGGACCGTCGTGTGCCGCGCCGATGCCCAGGTCGGCCACCCGGCCGGCCCAGTACGGCTGGTCCACCGCCTGGGGTACCACCACCTGAGGCGCGCCGGCCCGGGTGGCCGTCGTCGTGGTGCCCGCGCCGCCGTGGTGCACGACGGCGGCCACCCGGCCGAACAGTGCCTGCTGGTTGACCTCGCCGACGACGAAGCAGTCGTCCCGGTCGTCGATCAGGGCCAGGTCGGCCCAGCCGCGGGCCACGACCGTGCGGCGGCCCTGCGCTCGGATCGCCTCGATGGCCACCCGGGCGACATCCGTCGATGTGCGCATGGGCATGCTGCCGAAGCCCACGTACACCGGTGGTGTGCCGGCGTCCAGGAACGCCACCAACTCGGCAGGGAGTGGGTGAACGTCGGGCAGGATCCACGCGCCGGTCTGGACGACGTCGAGGTCCGGCGTCTCCTGCCACGGGTCCAGGATCGGGTCCGTCGCCAGCCACGGCCGGTCGCCGATGACGTAGTCGCGGACGTTGTCCACCGGTGGCAGGCCGATCGACGCCCGGTTCGTGTTGAGCGCCGCACCGAACAGCGCGTTGATGCTCTGGGCGTCCAGGTCCCACAGCACCCGGTTGTCGGTCACCTCCGGTGGGAACGGCCGGCCCGGATACGCCAGCGGCGGGTGGTGCGGCGACGGCAGGGTGAGCTGCTGGAAGGTCACGGACACGGAGTGGATGCCCAGTTTCTCGGCCACCGACCGCGCGCCGGCCGCGGCCGGCATCACGCCGGTCGCCACCAACGCATCGCATCCCTCGGCCGCCGCGGGGACCGCGTCGAACTGGCCGGCGATCAACTCGGCCGCGCGCTGGGGCAGGGATGACGGCGGCGACGCCCCGGTCGTCAGCGCGCGCGCCGACTGGCCGACCGGCACCAGCGGCACGCCGACACCGGCCAACCGCTGCGCGAAGTCCTCGTCCGGCGGCGCGCACACCCGCACCTCCGCGCCGAGTTCCCGCAACCGCACCGCGAGTCCCACCAGCGGTTCGACGTCCCCGCGCGACCCGTACGTCGACAACAACACACGCATTTCGCGTCCCCCGTTTCCGTAGATTCTGGCCTCGGCCGACGATTCTGCGGCACGACCCGGGTCTTGTGGCAAGCCCCCCGGTGCGCTATACGTTGAGAGTGGAAAGGAGTGGGTACTCCCCTTTCCCTCCCGGATGGATCAGGGCTGACCATTGGCGAAGGCGGCCATCAATCGCCGCCGAGGTCGGCCAGGCCGATGTCGCTGTCGGGTAGTTGCTGGATGTCCGGGTGGGCGCGCAGGCCGTCGAGCATGAGCGCCAGGTAGCGGTCATCGCCGCGCAGTCAGGGGTCAGCGAGGCCACGGTCACAGCGGGCACATCGAGCTGATGTTCCAGCCCGAGCTGGTCGTACGCCGCTCCACGGGCTCGGGCCCGCTGGTCAACCGCTGGAACGGCACGGAACGCCCAGCCTCGCGGGCCGGGCGTCCGGTGACGAGCGTGCCGCTCAGATCCGGGAGGTGCGGCGGCGGAGCGGGTGTCCGCCCAACCGGCCTGCCAACCGGCCCGTGACCCAGGCGGCGAACCCTCCGGCGAGCAGCACTCCCGCGCTCGTCGTTGCCGCTGGCGATGTTGCTGACCTGCCAGCCGCCGGTCCGCGAGCGGGTCGTCCAGATCGAGGCGGTCTGGCCGTCGGCCGCGTCGGCCTGGGTGGCGAAGAACGCGAACCGGGAGACCTCCGCCGACTGGCCGGCGACGAAGGCGGGATTGAGGTGGTTGACGGCCACGGTCTGCTCGGTCACCTTCGCGGTGATCGGCGCCACCGCTCTGGTGTCGGCCCCGGGCGGGGCTCCCTTGGTGGCGAAGAACCTGCCGAGCGTTCGCTGGACGTCCGGGGCCGAGGCGGCGGCGCGGGCGGCCGCCCCGTCGCCGGCCCCGGGTGGTGCGGCCTGCACGGCCGCGGCCTCGGCCGGGCTCTGGGGGGTGGGGTCGCCGGCGGCCGCGTGGGCGACGGCGGGGGCGAGCAGGAGGGATCCGGCCAGGGCGAACCGTTGTGATGCGCTTCATAGGAGCCTCCTCACGCGCCGATGTAGTTGAGGGAGTGGGTCCAGGAGAAGGACCCGTTGCCGACGTAGTAGTTGTAGCTCGCCCAGTTGTAGCGGGAACTCGACTGCCAGGGATCACCCCAGTAGACCCATGATCCGCTCTGGTCGTAGCCGTAGATGGTGTGCATGTGCCCGCCGCCGGAGGACCACTGGATCCGGGTCAGCACCGGCCGGTTGGCGTTCATCTCCCTGATCACCGCGCTGTAGGTCAGGTAGTCGTAGACATAGTTGCCGGGCGAGATGCCGATCTGGCGGAAGGCGTTCTGGTCGTTGGCCAGGGTGGCCTGGTTGTTGGGGCAGCTGGAGTTCATCGAGCGGTTGAAGGCCAGGTTGCAGAACTGGTTCTGGCTGTAGTTGTAGCCGTAGTAGGCGGCCACGGTGTTGCCGGCGGCCGCCCAGCACCAGTTGGTGTACTGCTGGGCCTGCATGGTGATGTTGAGGCGGTAGGCGGCCGCGGCATGGGCGCCGAGGGTGGGCGGCGCCAGCCAGGCCACGGTCGTCAGCACGAGCGCGAGGGCCGTGCGCCGGAACCTGCCGGGCGAGAGGTAGGGCATGTCGAGCTCCTGAGGGGGAGAAGCCGATGCTGTTGAAGGGATGGTCGGCCCGATACAGCGGCCGGGCAAGACACGGCCGATCACCCGGCAGGGGTGGTGTGAACGTGGACGTGAAGCACGCCACAAGAGCGCCGCCCCGCGGTGACAGCATGGTGAAAATCTGTGAACATTCACACATGTCAGATGATCGTGAACTCCGGGCCGCGCTACGTGACGGACCTTTTCACGTCGCGCTGCGCGTCGCGGTCCAGGCGCGCGGCCTGACCCTGAACCGGCTCCGGCACCGCCTGGGAGAGCGCGGCCTGCGGGTCGGGACGACGAGCCTGAGCTACTGGCAGCAGGGCCTGCGCCGGCCCGAGCGGCCCGAGTCGCTGCGTGCCGTACGCGCGCTGGAGGAGATCCTCATCCTGCCGCCGCGTCGGCCGGGTCCGCCGCGACGGGCCGGCCGCCCTGGTGGTGGCCGAGCTGCTGTTCGACCGGGCGCTGCGGACCGGGGAGACCCAGATGATCCGCTACGAGATGCCGGGGAGACCCAGATGATCCGCTACGAGATGGCCGATCCCAGCGGCGCGGAGGCCGGGGAGTACGAGCGGGGTTTCCGCTTTCCCACCGGCCAGTACATGCTGCGGGTCGGCTTCGACCCCGCGGCGCTACCGGTCCGCATCCACCGCTTCGCCCGCCGCGGCCTGGGCGCCGACGAGCACGATCGCGGCGAACTCACCCTCAACGCCCAGCACGCCGTCCATCTCGTCGCCGGCCCCCTCCAGGCCGGCCTGGTCGGCGTCCAGTGGGACTGGGGCTGACCCGTACCTTCTGGTGCCGGGGCTCTCGCTTCCCCTCGTAGGGGCGATGAGGACGCCATACCGGCTCAAGCAAGGCGAGGAAAAGCTCACGTTGCGACCCCTCGTAGGAGGGCTATGAGAACCGGTTCGAGAACCTCGTGCGCCGATCCGGTCTGCCGCCGATCCGGTTCCACGACCTTCGGCACTCGGCGGCGTCGCTGATGCTGGCGGCGGGCGTGGCGATGAAGGTCGTGTCGGAGACGCTCGGTCACAGCAAGTTCTCGTTCACCGCGGATGTCTACACGTCGGTGATCCCGGAGGTCGCGGAGGCGGCGGCGGCGACGGTGGCCATGATTCCGCGCCGTCCCCGGCAGACCGGCAGTTGACTCGATGGTCTGGCAATGGTCTGCCAGGCCACTTGTGGATCATTGTCGTACCTAGCGCACCCTATAAAAACTTGATGTCGAGCCACTGCCCCGAGATAAAGGATCCTGCCACGTCCACCAGTCCCCGACCACACTCGCAAGGGTAAACGAACTCACAGACCTACCAATGAACCGCCCTGACCTGCGGCTCTGCTGCCGCAAGCCGCGGGCTTGAATACATGAAGAATGATCAGCCGTAGATAGCCGCTGGCATTCGAGCGCAGTCGAATAAGATACAAGAGGCCCTATTGGGGACTAGCGGGTTTTCAAGAGGACCGCGTTTCAGGCGCCGACAGGGCCTTCTACTGAGCCGATCATGTGCGCCCAGTAGAACTGGAGGTGAAGCCGTGACATAGCGGCTGATCTGCATGTTCGTAAGCTCGTCGTCGCTTGCCGGTGAAAGTCCGGTCCGGGTAGCTGCCAGGAGGCCCGGTAGCAGGCTGGCGGCTTCGTCTGGAAACGGGCGGGGTCGAAGCCCAGCGTCAAAAGCCCTTAAGGGGGAGCGACGATGCGGTCCGTAGCATGACGCGAAGCCTGCGGCGTCGTTACTCAGCCGTCTTCGGACGGGACAAGGGAGAGCCGAGCCCCTCGTGATCGGGGTGAAGGCCATGGAAGCGGCGAAGAGCCTGGAAATTGCAGCCGCGAAGAACTCCCCGGCGTATGGGGCGCGGAACGTATCGATAGTGACGGCGGGAACTGGGGAGGCCCTCCCCGGCCCGGTGACCTGCGGAAGGTGTTACCGGAGCGTGGCGTCCTATAACCGGTCAACGCCGGGAAGTGGATTGCTGGCCGGGTGGGCGTCGGAGGCGGCCGTAGTACTGCTTGAGCCGACCGGACAACATAACCGGCGGTGAGGGAAGGGCCGCTACTTCGTCGATGCATATTGAGGTGGAGGAGGGGCTCGGTGAGTGCCGTTTTGGCTATTCCCGCCGCCGTGGGGCCGCGTGTTCCGCGTGATCCGGTCCGCGCCTTGCAGCATGTGCTCTACCGGGCGGCCAAGGCCGATCCCGGACGTCGGTTCCACGCGCTCATGGACAAGGTCTATCGCAGAGACGTTCTGGAGCGCGGGTGGGTCATGGTGCGCAGCAACAACGGCGCACCGGGCATCGACGCGACCACGCTGGCCGACATCGAGGAGTACGGGATCGTCCGGCTTCTTGAGGAGTTGGCCGCGGAACTTCGGCAGGGCCGGTATCGGCCATTGCCCGCGCGCCGGGTGATGATCCCCAAGCCTGGGCTGAAGGACGAGTACCGGCCGTTGTCGATTCCCGCTGTTCGGGATCGGATCGTGCAGGCCGCTGTGAAGATCGTGTTCGAACCGGTCTTCGAGGCGGACATGGCTGATTGCTCATTCGGGTTTCGCCCGAAGCGCTCAGCACACGATGCTCTGCAAGTGCTCATTGAGGAGCAGGCGCGGGGCCGCCGGTGGGTGGTCGAGACGGACATCGCCAACTGCTTTTCGGCGATTCCGCACGATGAGTTGATGCGTGCGATCGAGGAACGCGTCTGCGATCAGTCGCTCCTGAAGCTCCTGCGGGTGATTCTGCGCGCCGGGGTGATGGAGGACGGACAGATCCGGCGAGAGGTCACCGGCACGCCACAAGGCGGCGTGGTTTCACCCGTCCTCTGTAACGTCTACCTGCACCGATTGGATCGGGCGTGGGACGAGGCGGACGGCGTGCCGGCCCGCTATGCCGACGACGCGATCGTGATGTGCTGGTCCCGCGGTCAAGCCGAGCGGGCCCTGGCCCGCCTGACGGAGCTGCTGGCGGCACTCGGTTTGGAGCCGAAGGCCGCCAAGACCCGCATCGTGCACCTGGAGGTCGGTGGGGAAGGCCTGGACTTCCTGGGCTTTCACCACCGGCTGGTGCGCTCACGCGGGTTCAACGGGAAACGGCCGTTCGTTTTCCTCGCTCGCTGGCCCTCAGACAGGGCGATGCAACACGCCCGCGACCGGATCCGTGACCTCACGGACGGCCGCAGGCTGCTGCTTCGCACCGAAGCGATCACCAAGGAGGTCAACCTGTTCCTGCGGGGATGGGCTGGCTATTTCCGGTACGGGCATTCTGCCCGGCGCTTTAGCAAGATCAGAGAGTTCGCCTGGATGCGCCTGGCGCTGTTCCTCAGCCGAAAACACCGGCGCAGCCGGAGCTACGGCCGGGGCGTGCTGAAACGCTCGCTCAGCGATCTCGGCTTGATCAGCCTGTATGGAATCGTCGTCGCGCCCAGGGCGGGCAAGCCCTGGCGGGAAAGGCCGAATGCCGGCGGTGAACGACGTCGGTGAGCCGTGTGCGGGAGAACCGCATGCACGGATCGAGGTGGCGGGGGTTGGAAACGGAGCGAAGAACCTGGTCACGGCCACTGGGGTGGCACACCCGTCCGGGAAACCGACGGAAGGAAGGCCCCAGGCCCTCCCGCCAGGAGAAGCCACCGCGCCAGCCCCCGACCCTACAAGTTTTGGGACTATCGGCGTTATGCGCCGATGTAGGTCAGGTGCGGGTCGGTGAAGAAGGCCCGGACGATGTCGGGGCGTTTCTGTAGCCGGTGCATGCCGCTGTGCATGGCCGCGGCCAGTTCGTGTTCATCGGCGACCGCCTCACGAGCCACCCGGGCCTTGATGTTTTGGTTGACCCACTCATCAGGGTTGAGATCGGGGGCGTAGGCGGGCAGGAAGAACAAGCGCAACCGGCCGCCGGTACGTGCGATGAAATCACGCACCGCGGCGGCGGCGTGGATCGAGGAGCCGTCGACGACCAGGAAGATCGGCCCGATGACGGTGCGCAGCAGCTGCGCGCAGAACCCGAGAAACGCCCAGCGGTCCATCGAGCCGTGCCACAGCCGGTAGCGCAGCGTGCCGTCCGCGGCGACCGCCGAGAACATCTTCACCGACCGGCGCTGCGCCCCGGCGCACACCACCGGGGTCTGTCCGATCAGTCCCCAGGTGGTCCCGGCGCGGTGATCGACGCGCATGCTCATCTCATCGGCGAACAACACCAGCGCCCCCCGTGCCCGGGCCAGGCGACAGATCTGCGGCAACAGCACCGTCGTCCACCGGGTGACGGCCGCCGGATCACGCCGCCATGCCCGATAGGCCGGGCGTTGCGGCGACAGGCCCAGCCCGCGCAGCAACCTCCCGGCCGCCGCCACCGACAAACCGATCCCGAACCAGGCCGCGATCACCAACGCCACCAGCGCCCGCGTCCACAATGCCACCGCCGTCCCCAGTACCTGACGGGGGGTGACATCACGCACCACCGCCTTGACGCTCTGCTCCTGCCCAGGCGTCAGCCGCCGCGGCCGACCCGGCGCCTTCTTGATCCGCAGCGCCTCGTCACCACCTGCCCGGGCCTGGCGTTTCCACCGAAACACCGACTCACGGCCCACCCCCAGCGCCTCGGCCACCCGATCCGGTGACATGCCCTCCTCCAGCAACCGGAGGGCGAAAACCTTCTCCTCGAACGTCGCTCTGCGACCTTTTCTCGCCATACCCCCAGCATGCGCCTGCCGGAACTCGATCTCCCACCGCTACCCAACACGTACCAAAACTTACGATCGGCTCAGTATACCTGCGCGGGATAGGGCTGAAAAGTTCGCCCGGACATTCTTTCCGGCATGACAACACCGGTTAAGTGCACGGAGTGCGACGGGCGCGGCTGGAAGATCGTCACCCGTCGTGGATGCGTGGCGGCCATGGGCCTGCGCCTGGAATTCTCGGCACACGAGGACTGCATCTACTGCGGCGGTACGGAACAGCTCGTCGAGATGTTCGAGTGGGAGGTGTTCACCACCTCCGGCGGAACCGACGAGCTCGGGCCGTGCGGGGTCAGCTCGGGGCAGGCCACGGCGATGGACACGCTCCGCACGGAGATGCGTCGGATGGAGTCGCCCGCGACGGTGTGGGGCCGCATCAGCCACCGGGTTCGCGACTTCAGCGCCGTGCAGGATGACTGGTCGCGACAGGTGCTCTTCCACGCGACCGTGGACCCGGCCGGGTCGGTGCGTTTCGAGCGGCAGGAATCATGAGCGGGAATCCTCCTCGGCGAGGAGTGTCGTGCATGGCGCATCATCTCGTACCAGCTGCCCCCGGATGTGTGTCTTTGACCTGGAATAGGGCGCGGCGTTTCGGGCGGGTTCGGGTGGCGGCCTGGACCTGTCATGAGCACCGGGTGACGTTTTACGAATTGTGCGATGCGGGCGGTCTGTCATTCATCCGCAAGACGGTTCAGGACAGAAATCGCAGCGCCGTGCTGCATAGTGAGGCGTGGTCGCCTGCTCAGGCGCGGGTGGTGTGGATCAGGATTCTGGCGGGGCTGGCCAGGTAGCCGCCTGTCGCTGCTGCGCCTCCTGACAGGGCTGCCCTCAGCCGGTACTGTGCTTGTGCAGACAAGTGGAAGAGTGATCGGGCGGTTAAGATGAGCAGGGATTTCGCCCCTCCGAAGTATGCCCAGGTGATGGGCACGATTCAGGAGCGCATCGAGGCCGGGCAGTACGCGGCCGGTGACATGCTGCCCTCCGAGACGCAGCTCGTCCGGGAGTTCGGGGTGGGCCGCACGACGGTGGTTCGGGCGCTTCAGACGCTGGCCATGCAAGGCTGGATCGAGCGTGAGCACGGCCGCGGCTCGTTCGTGAAGGGCCGTCCCGAGAGCGCCGCCGATCGCATCCGGCCGGGCCTGGCGGTGGCCGAGCAGCCCGAGAGCGATGACATGGTGACCGAGGTGGCCCGTGTTCCGGCTCCCCGCCACATTGCTCATCTCCTCAACGTTGAGGACAAGACGCCGGTGATCTCGCGTCGGCGCGTGGCCGAGCAGGGGGGCCGGCTGTCGGCGGTGGAAACCCTGTGGTTCCCGCTGGAGATCGCGTTGGGCACCGACGTCGACAAGCCCGAACCGCTGGCGCGCGGGGTGCGTCATCACCTCCAGGCGGTCAAGCACCTGCGCTTCGATCACATCACCGAGCGGCTGACCGCGCGTAACCCGACCAAGGAAGAGGCGGAGTTGCTCGGCTCCTCCAAGCCTGTCCTCGGGGTGCTGGCCACCGTGCATGACGCCGCTGGGAGCGTGCTCCTGGTGATGAGCGTGGCGCTCCCTGGTGACCTACACGAACTCCAGGATGTCTACCCGGTGAGTTAAGCCTTCTCCACCTGCCTCACTCATTCACTTGTGCGGACAAGTGGGAGTGGGCTACTCTCAACTCAAGCGGACAAGTGAACAACCGGACATCTGGTTGCCGCTGGAAGAGAGGAACCTTTATGGCCATCCAAGGCCCCATCCCGATCAGCTTCACGCAGGTCTTCCCGCACGGCTGCTACATCGTCGGCGAGGTCGAGCAGGTCAAGGACTTCGACGCCTCCAGCAAGGGGCGCACGGTCTACGCCAAGGACAAGAACACCGGCGAACTCGTCTGGCAGGTCGCCGTCATGGACGCCGACCCCACCGTTAAGGCCGGCCAGAAGACGGTGGCGGTCAAGATCCTGTCCCCGGTCCAGCCGGTTCCCCCGGCCGCGCTGCCGGGCCTGCCGTTCGTACCGGTCGAGTTCGACGGCATGACCGCAACCCCCTACGTCGGCCAGAGCACCGGCCGCCTGGCCTGGTCGATCCGGGCAACCGCGATGCGGACTCCCCGCTCCGCGACAGCTCCCGCTCGGCAGAGCGCTCCGACCTCGGCCAAGGAGACAGCCGGTAAGGACGTGGCCGCGTGAGTGAGCACCAACCCTACACCCGTGCCTCGATCTCGCTCGATGCGGACGGTACCCGGCTCGACATCTCGTTCCGTACCCCGGACCTGTCGGTCATGGCGCTGGGTGCCGGGAACGGGCGGCCGTTCCTGAACCTGTCCACCGCACAGGCACAGGTGGTGATCTCCACCACCGGCGGCGGACCGGTCACCGAACGGGACGTGACCCTCGCCCGGCGGCTCGCCGACGCCACCGCGTGCTACCTCGCCGACTGCGAGCGCCTGCACACCGAACAGTCCACCAACCCCGACCAGGCCGAGCAGGGCAAGGCGGCCTGACACGTAAGCGGGGCCGCCAGAAGCGCCAACTTCCGGCGGCCCCTCGGTTCTCCCCAGACGCGAATCAAGAGAGGGCTCAAGCCTAATGTTCAGAAAACTGCCCGGCGACGAGGCACAGCACCTCGTCTCCACCACCCCCGATACCGCCGTCGTCTTCCGCCCGGCCGTCCTCCGCACCCCGGCGATCCTTACGATTCTGATCTTCACGTGGCGGCTGCTGGCCGGTGCCCTGCGGCTGCTGTGGCGCCACCCCATCGCCTCGGCCGTCGCCCTCACCCCCGGCGCGCTCACCTACTTCTACGGCTGGCGCTGGGGCGTCGTCCTCACCGTCCTGGTCCCGCTCGGCCTCACCGCCTGGTGCCTGCTCGCTCGTCCCTCGTTCCTTCGTCTGTTGGGCTGGCGGCTGCTGGCCTGGTGGCGACTGGTGTGGATCTACCGGCGGCACTGGCAACCGGTAATGATCATCTCCGGGCTCGGACGACACTTACGCGGCCGGGACTACCTGCCCCGCCTCGTCCGCGTCACCTGCACCTCGTGGGCCGACCTGGTCACGGTGCGGATGCTCACCGGGCAGGCGGTCAAGGACTGGGCTGAGCGCACCGACCATCTCGCCCACGGGTTCGGTGCTCAATCCTGCCGGGTCTCCATCGCGCGCTCTGGCCGGCTACTGCTCGTCTTCCCCCGGCGTGATCCCCTGGCCACTCCGCTTGCGGCCGTACCGGTCCCGGCTGAGGCATCGGTGGGGCCGGTGGAGGTCGGCACATGCGAGGACGGCAAACCCTGGCTGCTGAAAGTCCACGGCACTCACGTCCTGGTCGCCGGGGCTACCGGGGCGGGCAAGGGCTCGGTCATCTGGTCGACGATCCGCGGCCTACTGCCCGCCACCCGCGCGGGCCTGGCCCAAGTGTGGGCGCTGGATCCCAAACGGATGGAACTGTCCTACGGACGCGACCTGTTCGGCACCCGCTACGCCGCGAGCCCGGCCGACTGCGCCGACCTCCTCGAATCCGCCGTACAGATCATGCAGGAGCGGGCCGACCGCTACGCCGGACTCCAGCGCTCCCACACTCCTTCCGTCGATGACCCGTTCGTCCTGGTGGTGGTCGACGAGGTGGCGTTCCTGACCGCCTACCAATCCGACAAGGGGTTGAAGCTCCGTATCTCCGCTGCCCTGGCGACGCTCACGACACAGGGCCGCGCGGTCGGGTTCGGCGTCCTGGCCGCTCTCCAGGACCCGCGCAAAGAGGTCATGAACATCCGCAACCTGTTCCCCGACAAGATCGCGCTCCGCCTCGACGAGTCCGAGCAGGTCGACATGGTCCTCGGCGACGGCGCACGGGACAGGGGCGCGCTGGCCGACCACATCTCGCCGATCCCCGAGCAGGGGGCCGGTATCGGCTACGTCCGGTTGGAGACCTCACCCGATCCGATCCGGGTGCGCGCCGCGTACGTCTCCGACTCCGACATCCGCGCGATGGCGCTGGAGGTGGCCGCGTGAGGGTCTGCTTCTACGGCACCGACGAGGAGATCACCCGCGTGTGTAAGCGCCCCATCCTGGCCGTCTTGGGAACCGGTCACGCTCAGCCCGTCCTGGCCTTCGAACTGTTCAACATCGAGGTCAGTGCTGACCCCTACCAGACCACGTTCCGGCTGTCGGCTGACCTGTCCGAAGTGGAGAGGGGCGAGCGTGACTGAGCTGGCCTACATCCTCGACGGCCTGCGCTGCTCGGCCTGCGGCGCGGTCAACACGCTGTGGCTGGACCTGCTGCGCGGCCTGGTCGAGTGCCGCGAGTGCGGACAGGGTGCGTTCCTCGACCTCGACCACGACCACGATGGGGAGGACGTGTGAGCAACCCCAACGAGCGCGGCCTGTCGCGTGCCGAGCGTCAGAGAATGCCGCTCGCGCTGGACGTGGCGGTGGAGATCGCCAGGCACAACGGCGTGTGCATCCGGCCGGTGGTCCTGCGTCGGCTGGACACTCACACCGGGCTCACCGAGGACGTCAACGTGCCTTGCGGGGCCACCATGGACGCCAAGTGTCCCTCCTGCGCTCGGCGTAACCGCTACCTGCGGATGGCCCAGTGCCGGGAAGGCTGGCACCTGGAAGCCGAACCCTCGACGACTCCGGATGAGCCCAACGAGGAACAGCTTTGGCTGGTGGAGTTCCGCGCCGACATGCAGGCCCAGCGCGATGCCGCGGAAAAGGCCGGCGACGACACCGGCGACCTGGACGCGATCCTCGCCGGGCTCGATGCCGAGATCAACGAGGCCGGAATGCGGGGCAACCTGCTCGGCCGGACCACCGCCAAGCGCAACCGCTCGACCCGGCGGCGCCAAGACGCCCCCGACCTGCCCAAGAAGATCCGGCAGAACACCACGCTCGGGCGTACCTTCACCGGCTCGGACGGGGCCGTCTACCGGCCGTCGCTGTTCGTCACCCTCACGCTTCCCTCCTACGGGAAGGTGCGCGACGGCGTGCCCATCGACCCGGACACCTACGACTACACGCGGGCCGCGCGAGACGCGCTGCACTTCTCCAAGCTCGTCGACCGCTTCGTGCAGAACCTGCGCCGGGTCTCGGGCTATGACGTGCAGTACTTCTCCTCCGTCGAACCACAGAAGCGGCTCGCTCCTCACCTGCACATGGCAATCCGCGGCACCATGCCACGCGCTGAGGTCAAGGCGATCGCGGCTGCGACCTATCACCAGGTGTGGTGGCCGTCCGTCGATGAAATCAAGTTCGACGGCGACCACCTTCCGGTGTGGGCTGAGCGTTCCCCACGGGAAGACGGCACCTCCTACCCGGACGGACAGGACGGCGACTACCTCGACCCCGCTACCGGGGAACTCCTCCCGACCTGGCACGAGGCACTCGACCAGCTCGGCAACGATGACGAGGCCGAACCGCTGCACGTGGTCCGCTTCGGCACTCAGGTCGACGTTCAGGGCATCCTCGGCGGCACCCCGGATGCCGACCAGTGCATCCGCTACCTGAGCAAGTACCTGACCAAGAGTCTCGGTGACACCCTCGACCCTGACAACCCGGCCCAGCGAGCGCATGCCGCCCGGATGGTCGAAGCACTCCGTCACGAACCCTGCTCCCCGGCCTGCCCGAACTGGCTGCGCTACGGCGTGCAGCCCAAAGGCGCCAAGCAGGGCATGACTCCGGGCCGGTGCCGGGGCAAGGCGCACAAGCCCGAGCACCTCGGCTACGCGGGTCGGCGCGTCCTGGTCTCGCGCAAGTGGTCGAACAAGACCCTGTCCGAGCACAGGCGCGACCGGCGCACCTGGGTCATGGAAGCGCTCGGCCTGGCCGACGAGGTCCCCGATCCGCACCGCTACGTCTGGAAGCCCGTCCCGGCCGGTGACGGCGACGTTCCCTCCCTGGCCCTGCGGCTGCTGCGCATGGTCGCCGAACGCCAGCGCTGGCGAGCGACCCTGCTGGCCCTGCAAGCCAAAGCGACCGGACAAGACCCTTCGGCAACGAGGGAGGCGGCGTGAGGAAGAAGGACGACGACAAGCTCATGACCGTTCCCGAGATCCTCGACAAGCTCGGCGGGGTCTCTGCCCGGACCCTCTACCGCTGGCGCGAGATCGGCAAGTTCCCCCGCGGCCTGCGACTGCCCAACGACGAGATCCGCCTCCACCGCAGCGAGTTCGAGGCATGGCTTGAAACCCTCCGGGAGGCGGCGTGAACACCTCGTACAAGGTCAAGTTCTGGGACATCCGGACCAACACGAAGTCCCAGGGGCAGGGCAAGAAGCCGCGCATCGTCTCGCACACCGTCCGCTGGACCGTGGGCAATCGGGAGAAGTCCGCGACCTTCAAGACCAAGGGGCTGGCCGAGAGCTTCCTGTCGCAGCTACGGCAGGCGGCCAAGAACGGTGAGTCCTTCGACCTGGCGAGTGGTCTGCCGACGTCGATGGCCGAGGCGAAGGACGCGCGCACCTGGTACGACTTCGCCGTGGCCTACGTGCATGCCTGGTGGCCCCATGCGGCGGCCAAGTCCCGTGAGGGCATGACCGATGCGCTGGCCAATGTCACTCGCGTGCTCATGAACGATCTGCCCGGCCGACCTGACGACGAGATCATCCGGCGGGCACTGCGAGAGTTCTCCTTCCTGCCGGAGGAGCGTCGCCCGGTTCCCTCGCCGGAGATCGCTCGTGCTGTGCGGTGGCTGGAGGCGGCTTCGCTGCCCTTGAACGCCCTGGAGGAGGCCAAGCACACGCGGGCGGCTCTGGAGGCCCTGGCGCTCATGCTGAACGGCAAGGCGGCGGCCGTCTCGACCTACCGGCGCAAGCGAGCGGTCTTCCATCACGTGCTTGAGTACGCGGTCGAGCTGGAGGAGCTTCCGGCGAATCCGCTGCACAAGGTCAAGCTCCGCAAGGCGAAGTCCGGGGGTGAGATCGATCGGCGTTCGGTGGTCAACCCGGCTCAGGCCCGTGAGCTGCTGATCGCGGTGACCTACGTGGGCCGGTCGCGGGGGCTGATGCTCGCTGCCCTGTTCGCCTGCATGTACTTCGGCGGCCTGCGTCCGGGGGAGGCGGCGGGGCTCCGGAAGAAGGACTGTCACCTTCCGGCGTCCGGCTGGGGAGTGCTCACCCTGGAGAAGACCAAGCCGCAGAGCAACAAGCGGTTCACCGACTCGGGGGAGACCCACGACGAGCGCGGTCTCAAGCACCGGGCCGAGAAGGAGACGCGGTCGGTGCCGATCCCGCCGGAACTGGTGGCCATCCTGCGTGACCACATCGACCGTCACGGCGTCGCCGCCGATGGCCGGCTTTTCCGGACCCGTACGGGCGGGCTGATCTCCGGGTCGGCGTACGCCAAGGTCTGGAAGGAGGCTCGGACGTACGCCTTCACCCCCGACCAGGTCGCCTCACCTCTGGCGGGCAGGCCGTACGACCTGCGGCACGCGGCGGTCTCCCTCTGGCTCAACGCCGGGGTGCACGCACCGGAAGCGGCGGAGCGGGCGGGGCACGGGGTGGACGTGTTGCTCAAGGTCTATGCCAAGTGCATCGACGGCCAACGCGAGGTGGCCAACCAGCGCATCCTGGCCGCGCTCGTCATGTGAGGCCCACTCTGCGCCACGACAGGACCCCGGGACACCTCGGGGTCCTTCGTCGTTCCGGCCCCGGAATCCTTCCGCGAACCCGCGGAACCGCCGGTCCCACCTGGGAAAACAGGGCCGGATCCATTCCGCGTACGTTCCGCGGCCGGTGGCATACGGCTGCTTTTGGCTACCTGCGGCTGCATGAGGGGTGTGGGCCGAAGAGGGCAAGCCGGACCGGTTGCCGGCGACCTACCATCGCACCCACGGCATCCGGTACTTCCACGGCTGCTATTCCCTGGGTGATGACCAGCTGTGGGGTGTGGTCCGCGAGCGAAAGGGCGGCGATCACAGCCTGGCGGCGCTGAAGTCGATCCGGGCGGCCCGTCCGGACGGCGCCCCCATCTATGTGATCTTGGACAATCTGTCCGCGAACAAGACCCCCGCCATTCGTGCCTGGGCCAGGAAGAACAAGGTGGAGCTGTGCTTCACCCCGACCCAGGCGTCCTGGGCCAACCCGATCGAGGCCCAGTTCGGGCCGCTGCGCACCTTCGTGATGGCCAACTCCAACCACCCCAACCACACCGTGCAGACCCGCGAACTCCACGCCTACCTGTGCTGGCGCAACGCCAACGCCCGCCACCCCGACGTCCTAGCCGCACAACGCCGCGAACGCGCCCGCATCCGCAGCGAACGCCAGCAACGCTGGGGACGCCCACGACCCCAAGCTGCCTGATCACACCCGGCGAACGTTCAGGGACAGCGCTGTAGCCGTTGGAGGCTGCGCCTACTTTCGCACGCGGAAGCGGAGCATGGTGACGGCGCCCGACTGGGTATTGCTGAAAGGTTCCAGGTCGATCCTGCCGAGGCCTGGAGGCGAGAAACGGACACCGTCGCCGAGCAGCAGCGGTAGGACATACACCAGGATCTCGTCGACGAGCCCGCGCTGCAGACACTGGGCGGCCACATCGGCACCGAGGATCTCCAGGTTCTTGCCGCCCGCGGCGCTGCGTGCCGTGGCAACGGCTTCCTCAAGTCCACAGGTGAGGAATGTGACGGCAGGGTCCGGCTCGGCGGGAGGATTGTGGGTGAGGACGAACTGTGCTCCCCCGTCGTAGCTGGTGTCCTGGTCGGCCATACGCTTGCCGACCTCGTAAGTACCCCGGCCGATGAGCATGGCGCCCGTGGCCGCCATGACCTCCGGGACCGTATCCGCAGTCATGTACTCGAAGATCCAGTCCATCGCGTGGCCAGGACCGGCGATGAAGCCGTCCAGCGACATCACCCTGTTCACGACCACCTTGCCAGTGACGGTGCCTACATCACTCATACGTTTCTCCAAGGATCTTGGAAACCGAGGTCGGATCTTAGTTCGGCCCGGCGGGGAGGGCAAGGGCGAGAGTTGCACGCGCATCCGCGGTGGCGCAACGCGAACAAACCGGCACCCGGATGTGCTGGCCCGCAGTGTCGCGAACGTGCTCGGGTACGGCGTGAACGACACCGCCGGTGAGGTCGCCCTCGGTCCCGGACTGAGTGACCAAACCCGGTGATCGTTTGTGGTCAGCGCACTAGAAGTGCACTGAAGATCTTGGTTTGAGTGGATATCGGCGCGGAGCAGGCGCCCCGGCGGCTTATGCAGTGGCGGGGTTCAGTGCCCAGGCGCCGCCTGTGTGGGTGAGTCCGAGGTTGATGAGGCGGCGGAGGTTGAGTGCGGCAGCGCGGTTGTGGAGCCAGATGTTGTTCTTGAGGACGCCGCGGTAGGGAACGCGACGGTTGCCTTTGGCGACCAGCCAGGCGATGGCGCGTTCGACGGGTGGTCGCCAGCGGCGGTACTCCTGCTGCCATCGCTGACTGGTGGCGGCCTGCTGCCGGGCGGTTTTGAGGAGGTCATAGTGGGGGTGGACGTTGAAGGTGCGTCCGGTCTTGGACGTGGTGCAGCGTTCGCGCAGTGGGCAGGTGCGGCACAGGATCTTGAACTGGGCCTGGCGGTTACCACCTGCCAGCGGGCGGCCGAGGGTTTTGGTGTGGCCTGCCGGGCAGGTGACGCGGCCGGTTTGGGTGTCGACCTGGAAATCGTCGGTGGTGAAGCCGCCGGGGACGGCTTGGCGTAGCGGCGGCGGCTTGATCACCAGGGTGTGGCCGTCGGCTTGGAGGGTCTGTCGCAGGTCGCCGGTGCCGTAGGCGGTGTCGCCCAGTACCGTCAGGGCATCGTCGTCGCCGGCGAGGAGGCTTCGGGCGACGGCGGCCTCGTGGTTGTCCGCGCCGCTGCCCGCGGTGAGGGCGACCTCGGTGAACAGCCCCGCCTCGGGCTCGAACGCGGCATGTGCGCGAAAGCCGTCCTGGTGGCGGGTGCGGTTCTTGTGGATGTGGCGGGCCTCGGGGTCGACCGTGGACACGATGCGGTCGTGGGCGGTGCGCCGGGCGATCCGCCATCGGCCGTCGGAGCCGTCGGCGGGCTCGACGTCTTGTCCTGCGACCAGTGCCAGCAGTCCGAGGGCGCCTGCCGCCGTCTCGCCGAGCGGTTGGCCGGGCACGTGAGCGATGAGATTAAGGGCGTCGGTGACCAGGGCGTCGACCAGTGTGTCCCGCGCCTGCTGGTCGTTCCAGGCGATCTTCGGCTTGCCGGGGTCGGTGTAGTCGTGGGCGGTGCACCACTGGGCGGCGACCGGCTCGGCGCCGGGGACGTCGCGGATGACCCGGCGGATCGCGGCGATGAGCTGGGTGACGGTGTCCTGGGTGGCGACCGCGTCGTCCAGCACGGTGGAGTCCAACGCCCGGCGCTGCCTGCCTTTGAGGACGCCGGTGGCCGCGACGACTTCCTGACCTTGGTGAACAGCCGGTTCGGATCGGCCGAGCGCTGCAGGCGCCGTCGGAAGTAGGTCAACAGCGACGGGTCGAACGCGGTGTCGTACAGACCCAGGCCGCAGGCGGCCTTCCACCTCAGGTCACAACGCAGTTCCTGAACCGTCTCGAAGTCCGACAGCCCGTGCAGGCTCTGCAGGACGATCACTGTGGCGAGCACCTGCGGCGGCATGCTCGGCCGCCCGTTCGCCGAGGGATACATGTCCGTGAACATGTCTGCTGGGAACAGCGTCTGCCGATGTTCGGCCAGGAACGCGAAAACGCTCCCGGCTGGGATCAGCTCCCGGCAGGTCTGCCACACATCCGGCCCTACCGGTTCTCCAGCCCATTCACCCTGCACGCAACGAGTCTGGCCCCGAATCATCCGAGGCGGGACCAGAACGCAAGATTTTCAGTGCACTTCTAGCCAGCGCATTCTGGCTGCGCTCACTGTGTGAGACATCGTAAGAACACCATGATCGCGAAGGGTCCCGGCTCACACCGGGGCCCTTCGCTGTGTCGGAAGATGATCATTGTTCGTGAATGCGGTGATGCCACCATCCGCCGAAGCGCCATGGGTAATAACGCGCCCAAGGGTCTGGGATGGTCCGGCGGTAGAACTCCTCGTCCAGCCGCGTCACGATTCGTGAAAGCTCCGCCTTGGCTGGGGATCGAAGGCGTCGCAGGGCGTATTCCAGCGTGTTCCGGGCCTCTGCCGGGTCGCAGCAAGGGCAGTTCGCTTCGGGCAGATAGAGGTAGCGGCCGGGCTGCCGGAGGAACCGTTCGTATTCGGCGAAGGCACCGACGATGGCTCCAGGCCTCAGACGCTGGAGCTCGATTCGTGCGATGGCCGCACAGGTCCGGCTGGAGACGCCGGGAATCTTGGGGGCTGGGCGATAGCGTCGGCGATTCGCCCACACTTGCGCATGGAGGATGCTCGGCCGCTTACGCGGCATCGGCCTTTCGGGTCGTCATGGAGCGCATCGTGCCACACCTCGACATCACGAACCACCCCGCGGCGCGGCTCAGAGGGCTCGGAATCCTTCCGCGAACCTCCGGAACTCCCGGTCCCACCTGGGAAAACAGGGCCGGGTCCATTCCGCGTATGTTCCGCGACCGGTGGCATACGGCTGCTTCCGGCTACCTGTGGCTGCCTGAGGGGGTCAGGCCGCGGACAAGCAAAAGACCAGGTCAGCGCGTGGACGACCTGGTCTTGGTTGCGCACCCTGCAGGATTCGAACCTGCGACCGTCGGATTAGAAGTCCGGTGCTCTATCCAGCTGAGCTAAGGGTGCTCCCGCTTAATTGTGCATGATCCTGGGAGTGCCCATGTATCGGTTTTGGGGCTGTGTCGCGAGGATCACTCTGTGGCGTCTCGCCCTCCCCGGAGAGAACGGCCTCCGGGCCGCCTCGGCTCGGGCGGCCGAAGCGGGATTCCGGCTGTTCGGGGTGGGGGAACCGCGCTGGACGAGGGGGCCTTCTCCCCGATGACCTGCCGCTCTCCTGCTGCTCTCCTGCCGGGCGTGGCAGCGGGTGTCCGGTAGGTGGAAGGCTTCCGGGTGTTCCATCTGATGGGGAACGGTCTGCCCGAATCGTCCCCGCGAGAGGGCGGAGCGGTCTACGCTCGGGTGGCATGTTCGCCGTCACGACCCAACAGGAGATTCCCCTTCTGGGCGGTGATGTCACCGACGGGGTGGTGCGGGTCGGGGACACCGTCCGCCGGCCCAGCCGGGCCTCCACGGCTTCGGTGCACGCGCTCCTGCGGCACCTGGAGCGTTACGGGTTCGAGGGTGCGCCCCGGGCGCTGGGCGTGGACGAGCGGGGCCGGGAGGTGCTGAGCTATGTCGAGGGCGGCTCCGCGGCCAGGCCGCTGCCCGGGTACGCGCTCAGTGGGGAGTCGCTGGCCGCGCTGGCGCGGCTGCTGCGCGGTTTCCACGACGCCGCCGAGGGGTTCGTCCCGCCGAGGGAAGCCGTCTGGGAGACCGGGTCCAACGACGACGAGGCCCCGAGGCTGATCGGGCACTGCGACGTCAATCTGGACAACGTGATCTTCCGTGACGGGCTGCCGGTCGCGCTGATCGACTTCGACATGGCCCGGCCGACGACCCGGCTCTTCGACGTGGTGACCACGCTGCGGCACTGGGCGCCGATCGCCGACCCCATCGATCTGGAGCCGCTCCAGCGTCGCCTTGAGGTCGGGCCCCGGCTCCGCCTGTTCTGCGACGCGTACGGGCTGGCGCCTCGCGATCGGCGCCGGCTGCTGGATCTGGCCCGGCTCCGCTTCGACCGCTCGTACCAGGTGATGCGTGCCAGGGCCGAGGGCGGGAGCGGTGGGTGGGTCCGGATGTGGGCCGGTGGGGTGGGGGTGCGCATCCGGCGGGCCCGGGTGTGGCTGGAGACCCACCAAGATGAACTCCATGAACATCTCATTTAGTCGACTAATTGCCAAAGTGGGACTAAGGGGACCTGGGGTAGCCGAAGGGGTGGGGATGCTCGCCGGGGTCCTGATCGACGCCGTGCTCGCCGATCCCCGGCGCGGGCACCCGGTCGCGCTGTTCGGCACCGCCGCCGCCGAGGTGGAGAGACGGGTGTACGGCGACGGCCGGGCCAGGGGCGTTCTGCACGTCGCCCTGTGCGTCGTCCCGGTGGCGTTGCTCGGCCATGCCGCGACCAGGCCGCGCGACCCGATGGTGCGGGCCGCGCTGACCGCGGCGGCGACCTGGGCGGTCCTCGGCGGCACCACGCTGGGCCGCGAGGGTGCGGCGATGGCCGCACTCCTGGAGGACGGCGACCTGGACGGGGCCCGGGAGAGGCTGTCTCATCTGTGCGGGCGGGATCCTGCCGTGCTGGAGGCACCCGGGCTCGCGAGGGCCACCGTCGAGTCGATCGCGGAGAACACCTCCGACGCGGTCGTGGCACCGCTGTTCTGGGGGGCGGTGGCCGGGGTACCAGGCCTGCTCGCCTACCGGGCGGTCAACACGCTGGACGCAATGGTCGGCCACCGCAACGCGCGTTACGAGCGCTTCGGCTGGGCCGCGGCCCGGCTCGACGACGTCGCCAACTTCGTACCGGCCAGGATCACCGGGCTGCTCGCCGTGCTCGGCGCCCCTGTGGCGGGTGGTTCGACGCGGCGGGCGGCGAGGGTGCTGCGCAGGGACGGCCACCGCCACCCCAGCCCCAACGCGGGCCGCTGCGAGGCGGCCTTCGCGGGCGCGCTGGACCGTACGCTCGGCGGGGTGAACCTGTACGGCACCAGGGTGGAGCACCGGCCCGAGATGGGCGACGGGCCCGAGCCCTCGGTCGCCGACATCCGCAGGGCCGTACGGCTGGCGCGGGCGGTCGGCCTGGCCGCGGCGGGGCTCGCCGTGCTGGCCGCCGTGCGCGGATCGTGCGGGAGGAAAGGGTGAAGGGGGCGCTGCTGGTCGCCGGGACCACCTCCGACGCGGGCAAGAGCGTCGTCACCGCCGGGATCTGCCGCTGGCTGGCCCGCCAGGGGGTACGGGTCGCGCCGTACAAGGCGCAGAACATGTCGCTGAACTCCTTCGTCACCGCCGACGGCGCCGAGATCGGCCGGGCACAGGCGATGCAGGCCGCCGCATGCGGGCTGGAACCCAGTGCGGACATGAACCCGATCCTCCTCAAGCCGGGCAGTGACCGGCGCAGCCAGGTCGTGGTGATGGGCAGGCCGATGGCCGAGGTCGACGCCATGGAGTACTGGGACGTCAAGGAGCGGCTCCGCCAGGTCGCGGTGGACGCGCTGGAGCGGCTGCGGGCCTCCTACGACGTGGTGGTCTGCGAGGGCGCGGGCAGCCCGGCGGAGATCAACCTGCGCGCGGGCGACATCGCCAACATGGGCCTGGCCCGTGCCGCGAACCTGCCGGTCGTCGTGGTCGGCGACATCGACAGGGGCGGGGTCTTCGCCTCGCTGTACGGGACCGTGGCGCTGCTGGAGCCCGCCGACCAGGCGTTGATCGCCGGGTTCGTGATCAACAAGTTCCGGGGGGCGCCCGAGCTCCTCGAACCGGGTCTGGACATGATCAGGGAGCTGACCGGCCGCGAGGTGTACGGGGTGCTGCCCTGGCTGGACGGCCTCTGGCTGGACGTCGAGGACTCCCTGGCCCTGGACAACCGGCCCGCGCTCGGCGCGCGCGCCCCCTATGGCAGGCAGACCCTGCGGGTGGCGGTGGTACGGCTGCCGAGGATCTCCAACTTCACGGACGTGGACGCGCTGGCCTCCGAGCCCGGGGTGACGGTCCGCTACGTGACCTCGCCGGGCGAGCTGGACGATGCCGATCTGGTGGTGCTGCCCGGCTCCCGGGCCACGGTCTCCGACCTCGCCTGGCTCCGCGCCACCGGCCTGGCCGAGGCCCTGTCGGGACGGGCCGTGCTGGGCGTCTGCGGCGGCTACCAGATGCTCGCCAGGACCATCCGCGACGACGTCGAGTCGGGGGCGGGCCTGGTCGAGGGGCTGGGACTGCTGCCCGCCTCCGTGGAGTTCGCCGAGGACAAGACGCTGGGCCGCCCGGTGGGTTCCGCCTACGGTTGCCGGGTCGAGGCGTACGAGATCCACCACGGCGTCGTGACGGCCGACGGCGGCGAGCCCTTCCTGGACGGCTGCCGGGACGGCTCGGTGTGGGGCACCACCTGGCACGGCGCCCTGGAGAACGACGACTTCCGCCGGGCGTTCCTCGCCGACGTGGCCGCCGTCTCCGGTCGCGACTTCATCCCGGCCCCTGAAGTGTCGTTCGCCGCCCTGCGTGAGGAGCGGCTGGACGCGCTCGGCGACCTGATCGAGCGGAACGTCGACACCGGCGCCCTGCTCCGGCTGATGGAGGCCGGGGCACCTTCGGGCCTGCCTTCGCTGCCGCCGGGCGCCACCCGGCACGAGACCCCGTACCTCTCACGGGGCGGATCCGCCATCGGCTACAGATGATCTTCGTGTGGTGGTCGGCCTTCACCGGGATCGTCAGCCGGTGGCGGAGGGGGCTTCTCGCCTTCCCATGCGAGGCGATCGCGGGCGGCGGCCCGGCGAGGCGGCGGAGGGTGGCTTCTCGCCTTCCCGCGCGAGGCGATCGCGGGCGGCGGCCCGGCGAGGCGGTGATGTTCCCGCCCTTTTCCCGCGGGGAATCCAGCGGGGAATCCAGCGGGGAAGGGGAGATGCCTCCCTCGCCGGGTAAAATTGACATTTCCCCCGCAAGATCCGATGGGGGAGGTCTGAGAGGTCGACGATGGTCCGCATCATCGTGCTGTTCTTCGTCATCGCCGTGGTGGTGCTCTGCGTGCTCGCGATGGTCCGCGCCTCCTCGGCTTCCAAGGCTTCCAAGCCTGCGCCTGAGAACCCCCGCGAGATTCTCAGGCGTCGTTACGCGGCCGGTGAGATCGACGAGGACGAGTACCTCCGCCGGATGTCGGGTCTCTCCCAGGAGTGGTAGGCCCGTTTCCTAGGGGTTCCGGACTCAGACCGACATGGGTCAGGCCGTGGGCGTGGGGGTTGGCTGGTTTGCGGTGATCCAGGTGTCGATCTCCTCCCACTGGTCGAAGAGCCACCGGATCTGGCTCTCGCGGTCGCGCGGTACGTCGGCGGCCTGGATCCGCCACCACTTGGCCTTGACCTTGGCGCTGACCGGGAGGCGGCGCCAGACGTCCTTGAGGGTGACCAGGTCGTCGAGGCCGGTGTGCGCGACGAAGACCACGTCCGCCTCGGGGCAGGCCTCGATGGCGGCGATGGCCCCGTTGGGCCGGGGCGCCATCAGGTGCTCCAGCCGGCGGGCCCGCGCGGCCTCCTCGGACAGGCCCTTGCGCTCCAGCCGGAGAATGGCCCGCCAGCGGCGCCTGGGGGTGAAGTTGCCGCCCTCCGGGAAGATCACCAGGGCGTCGTCGGCGTCCATGCCGGAGGCCAGGCGGCGGATCTCGCCGAGAACGCCGCTCTCGGTCGCCTTGCGGGGGACGAAGGCGTTGGGGAGGCGGTTGATCACCACGTCCAGTGAGGGGTCGAGTTGCAGGGCGGCCTTCATCACGATCCTCGGGCGCCTGCCGTATCGGGTGAGAAGGTGGTGGACGAGCAGGAACGAGTCGCCGGGGCCCGCGTGGCGCGAGAGCACGACGACGGGGCGGGTGAGGCGCCGGGAGAGCTCGTCGGAGGTCGGTGCCGGCTCGTCGATCTCGACGCTCAGGCGGAAGATCCGCACGGCTGCCCCGTACACCTTGGACAGGAGCCACCGGATCAGCGCGTAGTGCCGCTCCTGGTGCTCGTCGCGGTGGAGCCATCCACCGAACCCGCTCGCCACCCAGAGGCCCAGGCAGGCGACCAGGGCCATCGACTCCAGCGCCAGCCACGCCACCGCGAACCAGACCAGCCGGGTGCCGCGCCGCTGCGGGGGCGGCAGGCGCAGCGAGGCCGCGGCCACCACCAGCAGCCAGATCGGAAGCGTGATCACCGCGACCACGGTGAGCACGATGACGAGCGGGGCCAGGATCAGACGGCGGATGATGCGAGGAGGCAGCACGAGCGGCTCCTGCTGTGTGGCTCAGGTGGACGCGTGCCGGGCCAGATAGTCGGACGAGGCCCGGTACGCCCGTTCTATGTATCCAGATATATGCGATATATCCCGATAACGCAGCTGGGCGAGATCCATTCCCGGGCGGGCCTCGCCACCCGACGGCATGACGTGGACCTCGATGTCACCCGGCAGGGTGGCCATCTCCTCGGCGAAGCGGTGCCGCCTGGCGATCTCGAAGGCGGTCATCCCAACCTCCCAGGGGCGTCTCGGCGCCACCAGCGGACGCTCGATCCTGCCCACGTGCAGGACGTAGACCCGGCGGGCGCCCAGCGCGACCGCGCGGCCGACGGGGATGCTGTGCACCAGCCCGCCGTCGAGGAAGTGTTCATTGCCGATGCGGACCGGAGGCAGCAGTCCGGGGACGGCGCAGGAGGCGAGCACCGCCTCGACCAGGGGCCCCTCGGTGAACCAGTGCGCGGTGGCGCGCTCGACCGAGGCGGCCACGCACTGGAACGGCACCTCCAGCTCCTCGATCCGGGAGACGGGGAGCGTCCTGGTCAGCAGGTCGCGCAGCGGCTGGCCGGAGTGCAGGTGGGTGCCGGTCCTGGCAAGGGTGGACAGCCGGGTCATCCACGACCCCGCGAACGCGGTACGGACCACGTTCGAGCCCCACAGCGTGGTCAGGCGCGCGACCGCGTCACCGGAGGAGGCGGCGAGCACGACACCGTTCAGCGCGCCCACGGACGTGCCGACGATCACGTCGGGCTTGATACCCGCCTCGTCGAGCGCCCGCAGCATGCCCACCTCGTGAGCGCCGAGGACGCCCCCGCCACCGAGGACGAAGGCGGTGTCCACGCTCATCGACTCTCCTTGGACGGGCAGGGAACGCGGCACGGTGCCGCGCGATTCGTCATCAACGACCTCACGATAGACCGCGCCGGGGACCGGTACGGCCCGCGCGGCGCGAGTTCCGGGCTCGCGTACCGGAAGGGGAGGGCGCGCGGCCCGGTCACGATGGGGGAGTGGGGTGCTCCCGGGGTCCGGATCCGTACGACGGTGGGGAGAGGACGCGGTCCGGTGCCGGGTGAGTCGTCAACGGTGTCACGACGGATCGGCGGAGCGGGTTCCGGATCCGGGCAAGGAAAGGGCGGCCAACTGTCGGGATCCGGCCATGGCCTCCGCACCGGCGGGCGGGCACGATCGAGTGCATGACAGCGGTGGTGGAGACCGAGGGGCTCACCAAGTTCTACGGCGTGCGCCGGGGGCTTGAGGATCTCGACCTGGAGATCCGGCCCGGGGAGGTGTTCGGGTACCTCGGCCCGAACGGCGCGGGAAAGACGACCACGATCAGGCTGCTCCTGGATGTCATCCGCCCCACCAGGGGCCGGATGACGGTCCTCGGCCACGATCCCCGAGACGCGGGCGTGCGGAGCCGGATCGGCTACCTGCCCGGCGAGCTGGCCCTGGAGGGCAGGGAGAAGGCGAGAGACTACCTCGCCTTCCTCGGCACGGTCCGTGGCGGCCTGCCCAGGGGACGGATCGAGGAGTTGGCCGAGCGGCTGGAGGCCGACCTGGCGGTGCCCATGGGCAAGCTCTCCAAGGGCAACAAACAGAAGGTCGGGCTCATTCAGGCGTTCATGCACGAGCCGGAGTTCCTGATCCTCGACGAGCCGACCAGCGGGCTGGACCCGCTGGTGCAGCAGGAGTTCCTGGCGATGGTCCGCGAGGTCCGCGCCTCGGGCCGTACCGTGCTGATGTCCTCCCACGTGCTGGCCGAGGTCGAGCACGTCTCCGACAGGGTCGGCATCGTGCGGGCCGGCAGGCTGGTCACGGTGGAGGACATCTCCGCGCTCCGGGAGAAGGCGGTGCGCCGGGTGGAGTTCCACTTCGACGCGCCGGTGCCCCGGGAGGCGTTCGAGAACCTGCCCGGCGTGCGGGACCTGCGGGTGGAGGGGGCCGGGGTGCGCTGCACCATCGACGGCCGCCCGGACGCGCTGGTCAAGGCGGCGGCGAAATTCACCGTGGTGCACATGGTCAGCGCCGAGCCCGACCTCGAAGAGATCTTCCTGACCTACTACAGCGAAGAGGAGGCGCCTCATGCCCGCGCTGGTGTCGAAGAGCCTGCGTGACTACCGTCGTCCGTTGCTCGGCTGGACGATCGGGATCAGCGCGTTCTTCGGGCTCTATCTGGCGTACTACCCGACCATCGTGAGCAGCCCCGAGCTCTACGGGCAGGTGGCGCTGACCAAGTTTCCCGGGGCGATGCGCGACCTCATGGGCGGTCTGGAGGACGGCTTCACCAGTGGCCCCGGTTACCTGCAGACGCTGGTCTACCAGCTGTTCGGGCCGCTGCTGTTCATCATGTGCGCCGCGGTGATCGGCAACCGGGCGATCGCCCAGCCCGAGGAGTCGGGCACGCTGGAGCTGACCCTCACCCTCCCGATCACCCGCAGGCGGCTGGTCCTGGAGCGCTTCGCCGCCCTCGCCCTCGCCCTGTTCGGCGTGGCGGCGGTCACCTTCCTCGTCGTGCTCGGCCTGGCCACGGCCGTCGGCATGGACGTTCCGGCCGACCGGATCCTGGCCGGTCACACCGGCGTCTTCCTGCTCGCCCTCTTCTTCGGCACGCTCTGTCTGACGGTCGGCGCGGTGACGGGCCGCAGGGGGATCGCCCTGGCGGTGGTCGGGGTGGTCGCGGTGGCCGGCTACGTGGTCGAGACCATGGGCAGGGACGTGGGCGGGGTGTCCTGGCTGCGCTGGATCTCGCCGTTCCACTACTACCTCGACGGACGGCCGATCCAGCAGGGATTTCCCGCGTGGGAGTATCTCGTGCTGGTAGGCGCGATCGTCGCGCTGGTCCTGACCGCGATACCGGCCTTCGACAGGCGTGACGTGGGAGTCTGATGGACGATCTGCTCGGCGGCCATCTCCGGATGTTGAGGGAGGCGGCCGCCACCGGCAGGCCGCCCGGCCGGGCCGAGCTGGACGACTGCCGTGCCGCCGGTGCGCTGGCCGCCGAGCGGGGCGTGTCCGTCCGGGCCCTGGTCGAGGCCGCGCTGGCCATGGCCGAGTCCGTGAGTCCCGCCCCGCTCCCGGCCCTGCGGCGTACGGTCTCCGCCTTGATGGAGGGGTACGAGAGCGCTCAGCGGTCCGCGTTGCGCCAGGAGGAGGCCGCGCGCCGGGAGTTCGTCGACGACCTGCTCCAGGGGCGTGTCCACCGGCTCGCCGAGCGGGCCGAGCACTTCGGCCTCCGCCTGGCCGAGACCTACCTGGTCGCCGTCGCCCGTCCCGCCGCCGACGCGGGTGGCGGGTTGGGCGAGGGGACGGCCCGGCGGATCGAGGACGCGCTGGTCGCCCGGTTCGGCTCGCACAACGTGCTGGTCGCGGTCCGGGACGGGACGCTCGTCTGCGTGGCGCCGGGCGGCCTGGCCGCCGCGACCGGCGAGTTCACCCACCACGTCCGCCAGACGTTCGCGCCCGGCTGGCGGGTCGGCCTTGGCAGGGCGCACCGAGGTCCAGGCGGGGTGGTCGCCTCCTACCGCGAGGGAGCCAACGCCATCGAGCTCGGCGACCGGCTGGGGCTGCGCGCCCCCGTGCTGAAAGCCGCCGACCTGCTGGTCTTCCCGGTGCTGCTGCGGGACCGGGCGGCCATCGAGGACCTGGTGACGACGGTGCTCAGCCCGCTGCTTGAGGCGCGGGGCGGTCCCGAGCCGCTGCTCGGCACGCTGGAGGCGGTCTTCGCCGCCCAGGGCAACCAGACCGCAGCCGCGCGCAGGCTCGGCGTCAGTACCCGGGCGGTGACCTACCGGCTGGAGCGGATCCGCCGCCTCACCGGGTTCTCACCCGACGACCCCACCCAGCGCTTCACCCTGGAGACGGCGGTATTGGGCGCCCGGCTGCTGGACTGGCCCGCCCAGCCGCTGCGCTGACCGCTCCCGCCGTACGCGGAGCCCCGGCGGCCCTTCACCGAGGAGGGCGGCGATCCCGGTCGACGCCGGATGCGGGGCCAGCGGCCAGGGCCACCGGCCGGATGCGGGGCCACCGGCCGGATGCCGAGGGCGCTCAGGGGATCAGCAGCACCTTGCCGGTCGTACGGCGGGATTCGAGGTCCTCATGGGCGCGGGCGGCCTCCGCCAGCGGGTAGCGGTGGGAGACGTGCACCCGGAGCCGCCCGTCGGCCACCCAGCCGTAGATGTCGGAGGCCCGCCAGACGAGCTCGTCGCGGGTGGCGATGTAGGCGTTCAGGGTGGGGCGGGTCAGGAAGAGGGAGCCGTGCCGGGCGAGGATCTGCGGGTCGACGGGTGGGACAGGGCCGCTGGCCTGGCCGTACAGCGCCATCATGCCGCGTGGGCGCAGCGAGGCGATGCTCTCGTCGAAGGTGGCCGCGCCCACGCCGTCGTAGACGACGTGCACGCCGGAGCCGGTCAGCTCGCGGACCGCGTCGGCGAAGCCCCGGTAGCGGAGCACCTCGTCGGCGCCCGCCTGGCGGGCCAGGACCTCCTTCTCCTCCGTGGAGACCGTGCCGATCACCCGGGCGCCGCGCAGCTTGGCGATCTGGGTGAGCAGCAGGCCCATGCCTCCGGCGGCGGCGTGCACCAGCACATCGTCACCGGCCTTCACCTCGTAGGCGGAGTGGGTCAGGTAGTGCGCCGTCAGCCCCTGGAGCGTGACGGCCGCCGCGGCCTCGGGCGTGACCCCCTCGGGTACGGAGAGCAGTTTGGAAGCGGGCACCGTGACCCTGGAGGCATAGCTGCGCGGTACGGACGCCCAGGCGACGGTGTCGCCGACGGCGACGTCGTGCACGTCCTCGCCGACCGCGGCGACGGTGCCCGCGCCCTCCTCACCGGGAACGAAGGGCAGGGAGAGCGGGTAACGGCCCATCCGGTGGTAGACGTCTATGAAGTTCACGCCGGAGGCGGCGACGTCGATCAGGACGTCCCCGGGGTTCACCTCGGGGTCCGGGTAGTCGTCGACGTAGGCGAGAACCTCGGGGCCGCCGGTGGCGGAGACGACTATGGCGCGCATCGTGCTGAACTCCTTTGATC
Organism: Streptosporangium sp. NBC_01810; assembly: GCF_035917355.1. Lineage (NCBI taxonomy): Bacteria > Bacillati > Actinomycetota > Actinomycetes > Streptosporangiales > Streptosporangiaceae > Streptosporangium > Streptosporangium sp. NBC_01810. Next base: position 745,094 of record NZ_CP109070.1, read on the forward strand.
GGTCGGTGTCCTGATCGTCCCCGCCCTTGGGCGGGTCACTCAGGGTTGCCCGGTGGCGGCGGGGCCGCGCAGTGTGAAGTTGTCGAACGCGGTCCTGAGCACGGCGTCGCTGTTCTCGCCCACCCGGACGATCACGCCGACCAGCCCGTTGGGCAGCGGATCGGGGTCGAGGAAGGACTGCGTCCGCTCGCCGTTGACCCACATGATGAGCTGCACGCCCCCGTCGGCCCCGGTGCACTCGGCCTCGACCCTGGCGGCCTTCCCCTTGGGCAGGTCGACCTTGACGGGTTTGGTGAGCTCGCCCCCGGAGCTCTTGACGGTCTTGCGGATGCGGGCGTTCCCAGCGGTGTCGAGCAGGAACTCGTACCGGGTCGCCTTGTTGTCGTCCTCGCCCCGGCAGAACAGTCCGTACTCGCCCATGCCGATGCTGCCGGAGCGGATCGTGATGTCGGTGCCGAGCAGGATCCGGCCCGGCGTGACCGGGGTGGGGCTGGCTGTCGGGTCGGGGGTGGCGGGAGGTGCGGGCACGAAGGGGATCGGGGCCTGCTCCCGCTTGACGGGGGAGTAACCGCTGACGTCGATGGCGTAGTAGCCGTCGGGGGCGTAGCCGTAGGTGCCGGTGAGCGGGTTGTAGGCGCCGCCGCTCCAGCCGGTTCCGCTCTGGGTGAAGTCGTCCTGGTAGAGCAGGGCGAGGTTCTCCGGGGGGCCGCTCGGGGAGAGCAGGAGACTCAGGCCGAGCGCGCCGCCCACCAGCAGGGCCGCCGCGGCCGCCCCGATGACCAGCTTGCGCCGCCTGGCCGAGCGTTCGCGCGAAGCGGCCCCGAGGTCGCCCTGCGGCTCCAGGAGGGTGTGGCCGGGACCGTAGTGGAAGGCGCCGGGCGCGGTGTGGCCGGGACCTGCCTGCGGGGCGCCGGAGATCGTGCGGCCGTCCTGGGCGGATATCGCGGGGTGGTCCCGGCCGGGGTCGGGGGAGGGCCCGCCGGGTGCGCCCGCGGGTCCGGCCCAGGGGGCGCTCTCGTACGTTCCCGGCGTTCCCTGCCAGGAGGTCTGAACCGAGTGGGCGGCCTGCTCGGGTGCGGCGGAGCGGCCCACCAGATGGTCGAGGAGCTGCTGGGAGGTGGGCCGGTTCCGCGGGTCCTTGGCCAGGGCGTAGGTGACCAGCTCGTGCAGCGTGGGCTCCATGCCCTCCAGAGTGGGCTCGGTGTTGAGCACCTGGTACAGCACCGCGGGCAGTGCCTCGCCGCCGAACGGCGCTCGCCCACTCGCGGCGAAGGCCATCAGGCAGCCCCACGAGAACACGTCGCAGGCGGCCGAGACCGGCTCGCCGCGCAACACCTCGGGCGCCATGTAGCGGGGGGTGCCGAGGATCTCACCGGTCCCGGTCATCCCGCTGAGCGTGTCCAGCGCGCGGGCGATGCCGAAGTCGATCACGCGGGGGCCGACGGGGGAGAGCAGCACGTTGGAGGGCTTGAGGTCGCGGTGCACCACCCCGGCGGCGTGAATGGCGGTCAGCGCGGTCGCCACACCGACGGCCAGCGCGTCGAGGCTGGAGCCGCGGAGCGGCCCGCCGGACTCCACGGCCTCCTCCAGGTTGGGGCCGGTGACGTACTCGGTGACGACGTAGAGCTGGTCACCGTCGAGCGCAGCCTCGATGACCGCGGCCGTGCAGAACCTGCGGACCCGCTGTGCCGAGTCGGCCTCCCGGCGGAAGCGCATTCGGAACCGCTCGTGCTGGCTGTACTCCGAGTTGATGACCTTGATGGCGACCTGTTGCCCGTCGGGGGACTCGCCGAGATAGACCGTGCCCATCCCGCCTCGGCCCAGCCTGCTGAGCAAGCGGTACCGGCCTATCTGCAGGGGTTCGTCGGGACTGAGGTCGCTCACCTTTGTACCTAACCGCATAAGCCATCACAGGAGTGATTCAGCCTATCGATCTCTTGCCACTCGCCAGCAGTCGCAACAGCGGCAGGTCCACTTTTTCCAGGCCGTCCACGGCCAGTACGCCCTCCCGGCCGTCCACGGCCAGTACGCCCTCCCGGCCGTCCACGGCCAGTACGCCCTCCCGGCCGTCCACGGCCAGTACGCCCTCCAGGCCGTCCACGGCCAGTACGCCCTCCCGGCCGTCCACGGCCAGTACGCCTTCCCGCGCCACGCCGCCCGCGACCGACACCACCTGGCATCCGGCCGCGCGGGCCGCCGCGAGCCCGGTCGGACTGTCCTCCACCGCCACGCACTCGCCGGGGTCGACGCCCAGCCCGGCGGCCGCCCGCAGGTAGGGGTCCGGCAGCGGTTTGCCGCGCGCGGTGTCCTCGGCGGCCACGACCAGGGCGAACCGCTCGGCCCCGACGGTCTGGAGCACCATGTCCACGATGCGCCGGGGGGAGGCGCTGACCAGCGCCGTGGGTACGCCGCCCGCACCCAGGTCGTCCAGTAGCCGGATCGCGCCGGGCAGCGGCGTCACCCCGCCCGCGATCCGCTCGGCGAAGGCGTCGGTGAGCCGTGCCCCTACCCGTTCGACGGTGTCCGCTTCGGCGGTGTCCGCTCCGCCCGGATACGTGCCGTCGCCCCCGGTGGGCGGGCCGCCGGGGAGCGCGGACGCGTCGCCCCCGGTCGGCGGGCCGCCGGGGAGTGTGGACGGATCGGGTGCGATGGGCGGGCCGTCGGGGAGTGTGGACGCGTCGGGTGCGGTGGACGAAGCGCGTCGTACGAGGTGGGCGGCCACGTACTCGACCGGGCGGCCGAGCAGGTGGCCGACGTCGGTCTCGGCCAGTTCCAGACCCAACTCCGCGGCGACCGCCGCGCACGCCTGCCACCACATTCCCTCGGTGTCCACGAGGGTGCCGTCCATGTCGAACAGGACGGCGCGGAGCTTATCCGACACCCGCGGGATCCTCCGACCCCTCGGATGCCTCCGGCTCCGACGGCTCCGACGACTTCGGGGACTCCGACGACTTCGGGAGCTCCGACGGCTCTGAGGAATCCGGGAGAGTGGGAGCGGGGGCGGTGCGCGCCGCGACGAGGACGGGCCGCTGCACGAGGGTGACGTCCACCCGGGTGCCCGGCGCCAGCCGTACCGCGTCGTGTCCCGGTACGTCGCTGAGCACCTCCAGCTCGCCCAGTCGCACCCGCAGCCGCGCGACCGAGCCGCGGAAGGAGGAGGCCACGATCGTGGCACTTCCCTCGGGGGAGGGCGTGACCAGCACCGCCTCGGGGCGGACCAGCACATCGACGTCGGAGGCGGAGGGCAGCGGGCCGTCCACGGGCATGAGCCGCCCCAGGACCGTGACCTCCTGGCCGGAGAGCCGGCCGGGCACGTGGTTCATCGCGCCGACGAACTCCGCCACGAACGGGGTGGCGGGCCGGTCGTAGACCTCGGACGGGGGGCCGCACTGCTCCAGCCGCCCGGCGCGCAGCACCGCGACCCGGTCGGCGACCGACAGGGCCTCCTCCTGGTCGTGGGTGACGAAGATGGTGGTGATGCCCAGTTCGAGCTGGAGTCGGCGGATCTCCTCGCGGAGCGTGACGCGGACCTTGGCGTCCAGCGCCGACAGCGGCTCGTCGAGCAGCAGCACGCGCGGCTCCAGGGCCAGCGCCCTGGCCAGGGCGACGCGCTGCTGCTGGCCGCCGGAGAGCTCGTGCGGGTAGCGCTGGGCGTGCGCCGGCAGGCCGACCAGCTCCAGCAGTTCGGCCGCCCGCGCGTGCCGTCTGGCGGTGGGCACCTTGCGGACCCGGAGCCCGAAGGCCACGTTGTCCCTGGCGTTGAGGTTGGGGAACAGGCTGTAGGACTGGAAGACCATGCCCGCGTCCCGCCGGTTGGCGGGGACCCCGGTGATGTCCTTGCCGTCCACCAGCACCGCCCCGGCGTCGGGGTGCTCGAAACCGGCGACGCAGCGCAGCGCCGTGGTCTTCCCGCAGCCGGAGGGGCCGAGCAGGGCCATCAGCTCGCCCTGCTCCACGGTGAGGTCCAGGCCGTCCAGTGCGACAGTACGGCCGAACGCGCGGCGCAGTCCCCGGAACTCGACGGTCATCGGCGTTTCCTTCCCGCACCCGAGAGGGTGAGCAGCAGCAGCCAGATGAGGAGCAGGCTGATGATCGACAGTGCCACGGAGAGCTGCCCGTCGTTCCCCGAGATGGTGACGATCCAGACCGGGAAGGTCTGGTAACCGAGCAGGGCGGCGACCGTGTACTCGCCGAGCACCAGCGCGAGGGTGAGGAACGAGGCGCTGGCGATGGCGGAGCGGATGTTCGGGATGATCACCCGGAACAGCACGTACGGCCACGAGGCACCCAGGTTGCGGGCCGCCTCCACCAGGGTCCGCACGTCGATCGCGCGCAGCCCGGCGTCCAGCGACCGGTAGGCGAACGGCAGCGTCAGCACCACGTACGCCAGCACCAGGACGATCGGGAACCTCTCGTCCTGGATGGTGATCAGCGTCGCCCAGAGCGGGGTGGCGGCCAGCGCGTCGATGCCGCCGCGTAGCGCCGTGCTGATGCCGACCACGTAGGTGATCGGCGGCACGACCAGCGGGAGCGTGGCGATCAGCTCCAGCACCGGCCCCAGCCTCGGCGAGCCGAGCCGAACGGCCAGCATCGCCGGCAGGGTCAGTAGCAGCACCGCGACGATGGTGGCGGCGGCCAGCCCGAGGGAGAGCAGCAGGCTGGGAAGGAAGCCGGGCGCGGACAGGATCCGCCCGTAGGCGGCGAGCGAGAAGCCCTGCCCCTCGGAGTGGACGGTGAACCAGAACGACACGGCCATCGGCACGACGAAGTAGAGCGCCGCGACGACCAGCACGATCCCCCGCCAGGCCCGCCGCTGCCCGGGGCGGGCGCCGGCGGGCCGAGGGGTGCCGGGAGTGACGTCTGGCAGGGCGGCTACCGCAACCATCGGGAGCTCCTCTTCTGCAGCGGCAGGTAGACCGCCATCACCAGCAGCGCGATGACGATCATGTCGAGGCTCAGGGCGAGCGCGATGTTCTCGTAGCCGATGAGGACGTCCCCGGTGAGCGCGTCGGCGATCTGCAGGGTGACCAGCGGGACCGTGCTGCCGACCATGGCGGCGGCGGTGGCGTAGGCGGCGAACGCGCCGCCGAACAGCAGGACGACACCGCCGAGCAGCGCGGGTGCCAGCACCGGAACGCCGACGTAGCGCCAGAACTGCCAGGTGGTGGCGCCGTTGTTCTGCGCCGCCTCCCGCCACTGCGGGCGCAGGCCGTCCAGTGCCGGGGTCACGACGAGCACCATCAGCGGCACCGAGAAGTACAGGTAGACGAGGGCCAGGCCCCAGAAGTTGTACAGCGTGCCGGGGGCGATGCCCAGCACGGTGGTGAGCACTCCCGAGTTGCCCAGGGTGGCGATCCAGATGAAGGCCAGTGGCACGCCGCCGAAGTTGGCCAGCACGCCGGAGAAGGTCAGCACCGCATCGCGCAGCGCCGTGAAGCGGGAGGTGATCACGGCCTGGGCCAGGAACGTCCCGAGGACCGCGGCGACCACCGCCACCACCGCTGACAGTTGCACGCTGCTGAGCAGGGCGTTGAGGTAGGCGCCCTGCAGGCTCCGGGACAGGTTGGCGGTGCCGATGGACGACACCTTGGTCGCCGGGTCCTTGACGGTGAACGCCCCGACGAGCAGCGTGACCGCCGGGATGCCGAACGCCACGGTCACCACGACCAGCAGCGGCAGGGCGCCCAGCCAGTTCCTGGATCGGTCGCGGCCGCCGCGCGGGGCGGCGGCCGTGACCGTTGGGACCGTCATCCCGAGACCGCGGCGCCCCAGCCGTTCGCCAGGACCTCCTTGGCCTTGTTGACCTGTGCCTCCGTCGGGAAGGCGGGCTCACCCTCGACCGGCGGCAGGTTGGCCTCGGCGGCCTTGTCGACCGAGCCGTCGGCCTGCATGGCGGGCAGCAGGACCGGGCGGGCGAAGCCCCCGAGATAGAGGTTCTGGCCCTCGGTGCTGTAGAGGAACTCCTGCCACAGGCGCGCGGCGGCCGGGTGCGGGGCGTCCTTGTTGATGGCCTGGGCGTACAGCTGGAAGTACTTGCCGTCGGTGGGGATGACGGTCTTCCAGTCGAGGCCCTTCTCGGCCATCTTGGGGGCGTATGCGGAGTTGTTGTAGTCCCAGTCGATGCTGATCTGGGTCTCGCCCTTCTCGATGGTGGCCGGGGTGGTCTCCACCGGGTTGAAGTTCCCGACGTCCTTGAGCTTCTTGAAGAAGTCCAGGCCGGGCTGGATGTCGTCGAAGGAGCCGCCGTTGGCGAGGGCCGCCGCGTACACGCCCGCGAACGCCGAGCCGGACTTGGTCGGGTTGCCGTTCAGGGCGACCTTGCCCTTGTACTCGGGCTTGAGCAGGTCCGCGTAGGTCTCCGGGCACTTGGCGATCTTTTTGGCGTCGCAGCCGATGGAGATGTAGCCGCCGTAGTCGTTGAACCAGAGGCCGGAGGGCTCTTTCTGGTTCTCGGGGATCTTGTCCCACGTCTGGACCTTGTACGGCGCGAACAGGCCCTCGGCGGCGCCGCTGATCGCGAAGGACTGGCCGATGTCGAGAACGTCGGGGGCGCGGTCCTGGCCCTTGCGGGTCTTCACCGCGTTGATCTCGTCGGCGCTGGAGGCGTCGGGAGTCTCGCTCTCGATCTCGATGCCGTACTTCGCCTTGAACGCCTCGATGATCTTTCCGTAGTTGGCCCAGTCGGGCGGGAGGGCGATGACGTGGAGCTTGCCCTCCTTCTTGGCGGCCTCGACGAGCTTGTCCAGCCCGCCGAAGTCGGCGGCGGAGGTGGCGGTTCTGGCGTCCACGCCGGCTGCGGAGCCTGTGTCGGAGGCGGCTCCTGACGGGGCGGACGTGCCGGGGGCGGCCCCGCACGCGGTGGCTCCCACCAGGAGGATAGCGGCCAGGCCTGCAAGGCGAACTCGGGATGCGATCACTGTGTCTCCCAAGGGGGTGTCGCGCAATATTTCACGAAAGTAGATGAACTTGTACAAACAAGCTAGACCTCGTATGCCGTGAATAAGTTGCTGTTTGATGAACGCGCGGAGTACGTGGGTGAAATGCGAGAACCGCAGCTGTGTGGGTGATTCAGGGGTGTTTAGGGTGGAGGTTGGTCCCGTCGGTCGGTGCGCGCAGCGAAGGAGTGCGCCATCGCGCCCGGTACCGGGAACGGGGCCGGATGCCAGGTCGGGTGCAAGGCCGGATGCCAGGTCGGGTGCCGGGCCGGGAACGGGGCCGGGTGCCGGGTCGGATGTCGGGTTGGACACGAGGGCGGTTTTGAGGAGCGAGGCGAGATTGCGCGGTCACCGGACGTTCGCGGGTGTCCTGGAAGGAGCGCGAGTGTTGGAAGGCGTGTGGGCAGGGCTCCTGCCGTTCGGGGGCGCACGGGAAAGGGCACGGGCGTGACCCCCCGTTACCTGGGCATCGCGGAGAGGCTGCGCGACGCGATCATGCGAGGCGAGTACGCCGTGGGTGCCCAGCTGCCCTCCGAGGCCGAGCTGGCCACCTGCTTCGCGGCCTCCCGGGGCACGATCCGCCAGGCCGTCGCGGTGCTCGCCACCGAGGGCCTGGTCGGCTCCCGGCAGGGGGCCAGGCGCATCGTGCTTGGCCGCGAGCGCAGTCAGAGCTTCGCCGAGCTGCACAGCTTCGCCCAGTGGGCGCGGACGCTGGGCTACCGGGTCAGCGGGCAGGTGCTGCAACAGTGTCACAGGGGTGCCGACGCCACCGAGGCGGCACGGCTGGCGCTCCAACCGGGCGAGCCGGTGCTGTCGGTGCTGCGGCTGCGCTCTTTGGAGGGGGAGCCGGTGATGCTGGAGCGCACGATCTACGCCGGTTGGATCGCCTCGGCCGTCGAGCGGATCGAACCCGACTGCGAGTCGATCACCCAGGCCCTCTACGACAGCGTCGGTCTTGTCTTCGCCTACGGCGAGCACCTCATCGACGCGGTGGCCGCCGGTGCGCAGGACTCCAGGCTGCTGGTCGTGCGCAGGGGCAGCCCGCTGCTGCGCCAGCGCCGGGTCACCACCACCCACGAGGGCCGGCCCGTCGAGTGGTCCGACGACCGTTACCGTGCGGGCAGTGTGACCTTCAGTATCCGCAACTCGGTGGACGCCAACCCGCTCGTACGGCAGATGGGCGACTTGCGCCCCACTCGATAGGAACGTATGTTCGATATAGCGGGCCCGTCTTCCCCCGGGCACTCATCCGAAGCCCCGGGGAGAAGAGGCGTCTTGAACCGACTCTATGGTGATCCTGTCGAGGTGTGGACCCGCGATGGACACCCCGTCCAGTTCGTCTGGCGCGACCGCCTCTACACGGTCCACCGGGTCCTCGATCACTGGGTTGTCGCGCGAGAGTGGTGGAAGGTCTCCGACAGCGATCCGGGCGAGCGCCGGTTCTGGCGGACCGAGGCCGCCACCGGCGGTCAGGTCGGCACCTACGAGCTCCGGTTCGACACCGCGGGCGAGGGCTGGCTGCTGATCAGGGCGTGGGACTGACTTCCAGTTCCAGGTCTCGGCCATGCCCCAGGGCCACGCCCCGCCTCGACCTCCGGCACGCTCCGGACGATTCACCGGAATCCGGCGCCGGTGCCTGGCGCCCGCGCTCTGGAACCTGGTGATCTGCCGGACCGTCGCCGCGCACAGTAGTGCGGCGATCGCGACGGCGGTCAGCTCGGTCAGGCCGAAATCGGTCAGGCCCGTGCTCGCCTGGGACGCGCCCGGCCAGAGCCGCACCAGCACCAGCGTGAGCGCGGCCAGCCAGCTCAGCCACCAGGCGGCGAGCAGCACTCTCCAACGCGGGCGGCGGTCGGCCGGTGGGCGGGAGGCCCGCCACAGCCGGTCGACCAGCACGGCGGGCGCGACGAGGTTGACCACCGGCACGAACCAGCTCGCCAGGACGGGGACCACCGTGGGTCGGTCGGCGTACTGCCGGGCGCGAAGCAGCCAGTTCAGGTACGCGACGACGGCGGCGATCGCGGCCGCGACGAAGAACATGATCAGGATGGCGAAGACCGTCACCGCGCCGAAGACCGCGTCGGCGCCGGGGGCGTGGGGGTCGCCGCCGAGTTTCGAGATCTCCAGGACGAGGCGCCGGCCACGGGCCTGTTCGAACACCGCCAGGGCGGCGGTCGCGATCACCAGTGTGGTGAGGGTGAAGTAGACGGCCGAAGCCGACCTTTTCTGTAGAGATGGGATAGAGCGCATGTATATCTCCCCCCGCCATGCGCTGAGGACCTGCCCTTTTTCTATCCCGTCAGCTCTTTCGCTAATCAGCCAACTCGGCCCACTCTGTCCCCCTGGCCAACTCGGCTCACTCAGCCCACTCTGTCCACTCGGCTCGCCCTGTCCCCCTGGCCAACTCGGCTCACTCAGCTCACGATGCCCGACTCCCACGCCCACGCGGCGATCTCCACCCGGTTCCTGACACCGAGCTTCGTCTGGATGCTCCCCAGGTGCGTCTTCACCGTCGACAGCGAGACGAACAGCTCGGCGGCGACCTCCTGGTTGGTCCGCCCCCTGGCCACCAGGCGTACGACGTCCAGCTCGCGCTCGGTGAGGGGCTCGCGGGGCGACCGGAGGGCGGCGGCCCGCGGGTGGGCCAGGTGTTCGAGCAGGCGCACGGTCACCGAGGGCGACACCAGCGCGTCCCCTGCCGCCGCGGCCCGGATCGCCTCGATGAGCAGGGTCGGTCCGCTGTCCTTGAGCAGGAAACCGGTCGCTCCGGCGCGCAGCGCTCCGTAGACGTACTCGTCCAGGTCGAAGGTCGTGACGATGACCACCCTCATCGGGTTGGGCACCCCCGGTCCCGCCAGGATGCGGGTGGCCTCCAGGCCGTCCAGCCTGGGCATCCGGATGTCCAGCAGGCAGACGTCGGGCCGTAGTCTCCGCGCCAGCTCGACGGCCTCGGCCCCGTTGGCGGCCGTCGCCAGGACCTCCATGTCCTGTTGGGCGTCCAGAATCATCTGGAACCCGGTCCGCACCAGTTCCTGGTCGTCAGCGATGAGCACCCGAATCGTCACCCGATGGATTCTGCCAGCTCGGCGCCGGGTCACGGTCGGGCATTCACTGACAAAACCAGCCGGTGGCGGACGGGTCCGGATCTCAGAACAGGGCGCCAGGTGAAGGGGACGGTCCGTGGACGAGCCCGCGTGAGCACCATGGGGGAACGCGTCAAGGGAACGGGTCGGGGGAACGCGTCGGATGGTTTTTTCTCCCTGCCGGTGATCGGGGGCCGGGGAAAGGCACTACTGGGTGTGGATGATCCAGAAGCGCGATTCACCGCGTTGTACGACCGGCACTATCGCAGCGTGCTCGGCTACGCGCTGCTGCGTGCCGAGAGACAGGCGGCCGAGGACATCGCGAGCGAGACGTTCCTGATCGCCTGGCGGCAGCTGGAACGCCTGCCCGAGTCTCCGCTGCCGTGGTTGCTCGGCATCGCCCGTAACCTGCTGCGCGCGCAGCGGCGTTCCGGGCTGCGGAAGCGGGCACTGGCCGACCGGCTGGCCGAACTGGCCCCGGCGGGCGATGTGGCCGAGCAGATCGCCGAGCGCGAGGCCGCGCTGGCGGCGCTCGCCGGTCTGTCCGAGCAGGACGTCGAGGCCGTGGTCCTGGCCAGCTGGTACGGCCTCGCCCCGGCCGATGCCGCCAGGCTCGCCGGATGCTCGGCCCGCGCCTTCACGGTCCGCCTGTACCGCGCACGCCGCCGCCTGTCCCAGGCGCTCGACCTCACCTCACCGACCCCGTGCGGCACCGCGCCGCGTCCCACCCCGGGTTCCCGGCCCGGGGTCCCCGAACTGGAGGTATCCGATGAACGACGTTGACGAGCGCGTCCGCGCGCTACGCCCGGACGCCCTCACCGAGGACGCCCACCGGCGCCGCCGTGAGGCCGACCTCGCCCGCGCCTTCGCGGAGGCCGGGCCTCGGTCCCGCACCACGTCCCGCCACCTGTTCCGTCCGGGGTTCCGTCCGGGGTTCCGTCTCACGCCGAGGGTCGCACTGGTCGGCGCTCTCGTCGGGCTGGCCGCGGCCGTGACGGTGCCGGCCGTCGTGACGGGGACGATCGGGTTGCGGGGACCGGGAGGCGGCCGGACCGCCGAGCTCGTCTACCCGGACCGGACCTCCACCGGATCTCCCGCCGCGACGCCCGGCACACCGGTGGTCACGCTCGACGCCCGGTCGTTCCTGCTGGCCGGTGCGGAGACGGCGGCGCGTGAGGCCGCCCCGAAGGGCCGGTACTGGTTCGAGCGCACCCGGACCTTCGAGCCGGTCGGGTCCGGTGCGGTCGTCGCCCACACCGACGAGTTCTGGCACGACGGCCGGAGTGGGCGCAGCTCGTCCAACCAGGACGTCCAGGTCACCTTCGAGACCGCATCCGATGAGGCGGCGTGGAAGGCCAAGGGATCCCCGTCCCTGTGGCCCGGCCCGAAGACCGAGGACTTCTCCATGGTCCTGGGAATCGGGATCGGCGCCAAGACGCTGAACCTGGGGGAGGAGCAGAAGCTGCCCGGCGACGTCGAGGGGCTTGAGCGCTGGCTCCGTTCGGCGCACCGCGAGGGACCGTTCGCGGACTTCGCCTTCGAAGGGGCGCGCCACCTGCTGTCCATGCCGACGAACGCGGCCACGCGCGCCTCGATGCTGCGCATCCTGGCCGCCCAGCCGGGACTCGTCCTGAAGCGGGGCGTCCTCGACCCGATCGGCCGCACGGGCACCGCGGTCACCACGGCCAACGGCCACCGCACCCTGGTCATCGACGAGTCGGGCGCGCGCCTGCTGGCCTTCCGCTACGACGGTCCGGACGAGAAGCCCCGAGCGGGCACTGCCAACTCCGTGTTCATCCCCGCCCGTAAGGGCTTCAAGGTCGCCTACGAGAGCTCCGGCTGGGTCGGGGAACTCGGCATCAGGAAGTGATCTTTCGCCCGCCGCCCAGGAGGGGGCGGCGGGGCGCCCGTCGGGTCCGTCGGGCACGCCACTCCAGCGGGGGCGGGTGGATCAGCCCAGGACCAGGTCCCGGATCGTCCGCAGGGAGGTCTCGTCGCGGGGGCCCATCACCAGAAGGTTGCTCACCGGGCTCCTGCGCCACGGCTCCAGGCGTTCGCGGATGCGGCCCACCGGGCCGACCAGGGAGATGCCGTCGGCCAGCTCGTCGGGGATCGCGTTGAACGCCTCGTCCCTGCGCCCGGCCGGATAGAGCGCCTGGATCTCCTCGGCGGCCTCGGCGTAGCCCATCCTGCCGATGATGTCGGCGTGGAAGTCACGGCTCTTGGCGCCCATGCCGCCGATGTAGAGGGGCAGCATCATCTTCACCCCGTCCAGCGCCGGCCTGACGTCGTCGGTGATCAGTGTCATGACCATGGCGGCGATGTCGAAGTCAGGCCCGGCGCCGGCGAGCGAGGGGCCGTACATCCGCTCCATCTTCTCGGGGAACACGAAGAGCGGCAGCCGTCCGCCGGTGAGGTGATCGAGGGTCATCGCGGTCGCCGCCGGTTGAAACGACTCGGGGATACGTCGCGGTCTTCAACGTCATCGCGGTCATCGCGGTCATCGCGGTCGCCGCCGGGGTCCTGGCGGAGATCTGCACCACGGATGTGCCCAGTTTGATGCGGGACGTCCGCGCGCCGTACCAGGCCAGAGGGGTGAAGGCGTCGCTACCGTAGGCTTCCGTGGTCCAGACGGACTCGTACCCCAGCCGTTCCGCGGCCTGGACGAGTTCGGTGGCGTCGTCGGCGCCGCGCTGCCAGTAGCCGAGGTTCAGGCCGAGCTTCAGGTCGGTACTCACCGGGTCTCCTCGCAACGCTGGCCGGACACGCCCCGTGATTAGAACACGTTCTATATTGGTCGGTCGAGTGTGAGGTGTCGAAATTCGGTCTCCCGGGAAGCGTCAATCTGTGCTCTATGCAGCTCGCAAGCTCCTCTCCCTGATCTTCCTCCTTGCCCTCGCCGCCGCGGGAGCGATCCCGGCCGTGGCGCACGCGGCGGGGCGGCCCAACATCGTGCTGGTCCTCGTTGACGACCTGGATGCGGGGGATCTCCAGAAATTTCCCAACATCTCAAACCTCCTTGCCCGGGGCGGCACCAGCTTCGACAGGTTCTTCGTGCCGAACTCCTGGTGCTGCCCGTCGCGCGCGTCGATCATGCGTTCCCAGTACGTGCACAGCCACGGCGTGCTGACCAACACCGCCCCCGAGGGCGGCTTCACCAAGTACTACACGACCGGCCTGGAACGTTCCACGCTCGGGACGTGGATGAAGGCGGCCGGATACCGCACCGGCCTGATGGGCAAGTACCTCAACCACTACCCCGGTGGCGCCACCGCCGCCACCTACGTGCCACCCGGCTGGGACGAGTGGGACGTGCCGGTGCGCAGGCTCTACGAGGAGTACGGCTACACGCTCAACGAGAACGGCGCGCTGCGGGCCTACGGCTTCGCACCGGAGGACTACCTGGCCGACGTGCTCAGCGCGAAGGCGGGGGCGTTCGTCTCCCAGCCGGGCGACGACCCGTTCTTCCTCTACCTCGCCCCGATCGCCCCGCACAACCCGGCCAACTACGCCCCCCGGCACGAGGCCGCCTTCGCCGGAGCGACGGCCCCGCGCACCCCGTCCTTCAACCAGCCGGATGTCAGTGCCGAGCCACTCTGGCTCAGGTCGCTCCCGCAGTTCGACGCCAGGAAGGTCCAGAAGATCGACCGGCACTACCGCGACCGGCTCCGGGCGATGCTCGGCGTGGACGACATGGTGGGCGCCCTGGTCGAATCCCTCAGGGTCTCCGGCAAGCTGGAGGAAACGTATATCTTTTTCGCCTCCGATAACGGGTTCCACCAGGGCCAGCACCGGCTCGCCCAGGGCAAGACCGCCCCCTTCGACGAGTCGATCAGGGTGCCGCTCCTGGTCCGCGGCCCCGGTGTGCCGGCGGGCGGCGTCATCGGCGACATGGCCTCCACGGTGGATCTGGCCCCGACGTTCGCCCAGCTGGCCGGTGCCACGCTCCCCGACTTCGTCGAAGGCCGCTCCCTGCTGCCGCTCCTGCGGGGCCGTACGCCGCCCTCATGGCGCCAGAACGTGCTGCTGGAGTTCTACCGCCCGACCGACCCGGGTTCGGCCCGTCAGACTCCGGTCCCGGCCTACCAGGGCATGCGGACCGCCTGGCACACCTTCGTCCGCTACTCCACCGGCGAGTATCAGCTCTACGATCTCGCCGCGGATCCCTACCAGCTCAGAAACCTCGCCGCCGAGACCCCGCTCTCCGTGATCGCCCAGTTCAACCAGCAGCTCGACGCGCTGGTCTCCTGCTCGGGCGCCACCTGCAGGTCAGCCGACTCGGCCAAGCCGCCCGTGCTGCCCGTCAGGCCCCTCTTCCTCGGTCCGTGGGGACCGTGAGATGCCGGGGTAGGCCCGTCGCAGATGGGCCTCGACGGCGGCCGATGCCCCCGCCGCGTCCCCGGCGGCGACGGCCCGGTGGATCTCGCGGTGATCGGCCATGAGTCCCGCCGTGTCGCCGAGGCGCTCGACCGCCTCGATCGAGTAGCGGCGGAGCGAGTCACGCAGGGAGAGCATCATCGCGGTGGTCAGCCTGTTGCCCGACGCCTCGGCGATGGCCAGGTGGAAGGCCGTGTCGTGCTCGACGAACTCCTCGGCGGTCGTCGCGGCGTCCATCCGCTCCAGCGCGCCGATCAGCCCCGACAGGTCGGCCCCTCGGGCGGCGGCGTGCGAGGCGGACCACTGCTCGATCATCAGCCGGGCGTCGAGGATTTCCTCCAGCGACAGGTTCGAGAGCCCGAGGTGGAGTCTGAGCAGGTCGCTCAGGGCGTCCGCGGGCCTGGAAATGAGGAAGGCTCCCGCGTCCGGGCCCCGCCCGACCTGCGAGGACACCACGCCCAGCGTCTCCAGTACCCGCATCGCCTCGCGTACGGACGACCGGCTCACCCGCAGCTGCTCGGCGAGTTGCCGCTCGCCGGGCAGGCGGTCGCCGACCGTGAGCCCGTCGTCCGCGATGCGCCGCTCGATCTGGGCGATCACGTCCTCGAACGCCCGGGTGCGCCGGACCGGCTGCCAACCGCTCAAGAGAGCCTCCTCCTCTTGTGGGGGAATATGGTCAGACCATACTGTGGTCATACCATTGAGTGTAAAGGAGTGCCGTGCGCGTCGCCCTGTTCATCACCTGCGTGAACGACACGCTCTTCCCCGGTACCGGGCGGGCGGTCGTCACGCTGCTGCGCCGTCTCGGATGTGACGTCGACTTCCCGCGGGCGCAGACCTGCTGTGGCCAGATGCACGTCAATACGGGATACCCCGAGGAGGGCAGGCGGCTCGCGCGGCACTTCGTGGACGTCTTCGCCGAGTACGACGCGGTCGTCGCGCCGTCGGGGTCGTGCGCCGCGATGGTCCGCGAGCAGTACCCGCGCCTCGCCCGCACCCCGGCCGTACCCGCCTCGATCACCGCCGGGGCCCCTGCGGATCTGATCACCGGCACCCTCACCCCCTCCGCCGAGGAGACCGCGGCTCCCGGAGCGAGGGAGCGGCCCCGGCCGGGTTCCTTCGCCGAGGAGGTGGCGGCCACGGTGCCAAAGGTCCACGAACTCTCGGAGTTCCTCGTCGACGTCCTCGGCGTCACCGATGTCGGCGCCTACTTCCCGCACCGGGTGACCTATCACCCGACCTGCCACTCGCTGCGCGCCCTCCGCCTGGGGGATCGGCCCACCCGACTGCTTGAGCAGGTCAGGGGCCTGGAGCTGGTCCCGCTCCCCGGAGCGGACGAGTGCTGCGGCTTCGGCGGCACCTTCGCGGTGAAGAACCCGGCGATCTCCGCCGCCATGTGCGCGGACAAGGTGCACAATGTCGCGACCACCGGCGCCGAGGTGCTGTGCGCCGCCGACAACTCCTGCCTGATGCACATCGGCGGCACCCTCAGCCGCCAGCGCACCGGCGTACGGATCATGCACCTCGCCGAGATCCTCGCCGCCACGGAGACCGGCGATCACGGGGTGGTGCGCGGATGAGCGGGGGCGCCACGTTCCTCGGCATGCCGGCCTTCCCGGTGAACGCCGCGGCCGCCGTGCAGGACTCGCAGCTCAGGTACAACCTTCGCAAGGCCACCCACACGATCCGCGGCAAACGGGCCCTGGCGGTCGGCGAGCTTCCCGACTGGACCGAGCTTCGCCGGGCGGCCAAGGAGATCAAGGACCACACCCTGCGCAACCTGGAGCGCTACCTGGTGCGCATGGAGGAGGCGGTCACCGCGGCGGGCGGTCACGTCCACTGGGCGGCCGACGCCGAGGAGGCCAACAGGATCGTCGCCGACCTGGTCAAGGCCACCGGCGAGACCAGCGTGGTCAAGGTCAAGTCGATGGCGACCCAGGAGATCGGCCTCAACGAGGCGCTCGAACTCGAGGGCATCACCGCGTACGAGACCGACCTGGCCGAGCTGATCGTCCAACTCGGTGACGACTGGCCCTCGCACATCCTGGTCCCGGCGATCCACCGCAACCGCTCGGAGATCCGCGAGATCTTCCGGGAGAAGATGGCCGACTGGGGCCGTGCCGCGCCGGAGGACCTGACAGACGAGCCCCGCGCCCTCGCCGAGGCCGCCCGGCTCCACCTGCGCGAGCGCTTCCTTTCCACCAGGGTCGCGATCTCCGGTGCCAACTTCATGATCGCCGAGACCGGCACGCTGGTGGTGCTGGAGTCCGAGGGCAACGGGCGGATGTGCCTCACCCTGCCCGAGACGCTGATCAGCGTGGTCGGCATCGAGAAGCTGCTGCCGAGCTGGCAGGACCTGGAGGTCTTCCTCCAGTTGCTGCCCAGGAGCTCCACCGGCGAGCGGATGAACCCCTACACCTCCACCTGGACGGGCGCGGCCGAGGGGCAGGAGTTCCACCTGGTGCTGCTCGACAACGGCCGTACGGACGTGCTGGCGGACGAGATCGGCCGCCAGGCGTTGCGCTGCATCCGCTGCTCGGCCTGCCTGAACGTCTGCCCGGTCTACGAGCGGGCCGGAGGTCACGCGTACGGCTCGGTCTATCCGGGACCGATCGGCGCGATCCTCACCCCGCAACTGCGCGGCACCGCCTCGGAGCTGGACGCGTCGCTGCCGTACGCCTCGACTCTCTGCGGCGCCTGTTTCGACGCCTGCCCGGTCGCGATCGACATTCCAGAGGTCCTGGTCCATCTGCGTGGCAGGGTCCGCCACCCGCGCGTCGAGCGCCTGGGCATGCGTGCCGCCGGATGGGTGTTCAACCGCCCCGCGCGGCTGGCACGCACCCAGCGGCTCGGTGGCCGCCTGCGCAGGTTCGTCCCCGGGCGCCTGCCGGGCCCGCTGTCGGCCTGGACCGACACCCGTGACATTCCCGACATTCCTTCTGAGTCATTCCGTGACTGGTGGGACCGTACAGACGGAGGCGTCAAATGAACGCTGCGGGCAGCAGGGAGCGGATCCTGTCGCGGATCCGCTCCGCGGTGGCCGGGGCCGGCGAGGTCGAGATCACCCGCGCCTACCGCACGTCACCGGACCCGGCCGCCGCGGCGGGCCTGGTGGGGTTGCTCGCCGAGCGCGTGGCCGACTACCGGGCCGTCGTGCACGTGGTGGACGAGGGCGAGGCGGCCGCGACGATCGCGGCGGCGCTGGCCCGCCGGGGCGCCACCCGGCTGGTCGCCCCCGACGGGCTGCCGCCCGAGTGGGCCCCCGGCGAACCGGTCACCGACGACCCGCCGCTGAGCGCGGCCGAGCTGGACAGGGTGGACGGGGTCGTCACCGGGTGCGCCGTGGCGATCGCGGAGACGGGCACGATCGTGCTGGACACCGGCCCCGGGCAGGGACGCCGGGCGCTGACCCTCCTGCCGGACTACCACCTGTGCGTGGTGCGCGCGGAGCAGATCGTGGCCGGTGTTCCCGAGGCCGTCGGCAGGCTCGACCCGTCCAGGCCGCTGACCTGGATCAGCGGTCCCTCCGCGACCAGCGACATCGAGCTGAACCGGGTGGAGGGCGTGCACGGCCCGCGCACGCTGGAGGTCGTCGTCATCCGCTGACCCGGAAGGACATCCTCCGGTCGGAGGCCGGGAGGGCGCACCGGGCTCCGAAACACCGGTACGGCCGTGCTGGACGCCTCCCGCGTGTCCGGCTAACGTGCCAGGGCGTGTGATCCACATGGGCCGACCCGCGGGGGAGCGTCGCCCGCCGCGGTCGATCCGATCCTCGTCATCTGTCGGGTCAACGGAAGAAAAGACAGAATTTACCGATCCGTTACCTGTTCATGCGGTGTCAAAATCGGATATCGTCGCGAGTCGCTACTGCGTAGTCCCAGGTCAAGGTCATTGGAGTCCGGTTTCCATGATATTTAGCGAGGGGCCTGCCGGATTTACCCGGCAGGTGAATTGCTTCCCTGCTACGGTTCCGATGTCTGAAGCGGTCAGGGCTTGGCCGTCGCCTGCCTCCCCCGAGGGAAGCGAGAAGCCGCTCTCCTCGGGGAGCGGAGGAGTCACGAAACCGCCGCTGCTGCTCATCGGGCAGGGCTCGCACAACGACAGCGGATCCGCTGAATTCGGCAGGTTCATCCACCGGCTCCGTTGTCGTCTGGATCAGACGGCGGCCGACGTCTCCGGCGGCTACATCGCCAAGGCCAGGCCGCGCCTCAGCGACTCCGTCGCCTCGCTGGTCGGGCGCGGGCACCACCGAATGGTGGCCCAGCCCATGAGTCTCACCGGCGGCGTGTGGCTCGGCACGGACATTCCCGCCGCGATGGCCCGCGAGCGGGAGAGGCATCCCATGCTCACCTGCGACTACGGTCGTCCCCTGGGCTCCGGCCCCCGCATCCTCGCGCTGCTCGCCGAGCGTCTGGCCGACGCCGCCGCCGAGGTCGCCAGTCTCCGGCTGGTCCCCGCCGCCGCCGGGCCGCTCGACGAGGAGCCCGAGCACATCGAGATCGGCGAGACCGCCGTCGTCCTGGTCGGTGACGGCTCCACCAGCCCCGAGACGAACGCCGACGTGCACCGGGTCTCCCGGCTCTTCTGGGAGACCCACGCCCACGAGTACATGACCGTGGAGACGGCCTTCGTCTCCCTCACCCCGCCCGGCGTCCCCGGCGGCATCGAGCGCTGCCGACGCCTCGGCGCCAAGCGCGTGATCGTCGTGCCCTACCTGCTGTTCGCCGGCGGTCTGCTCGACCGTGTCTGGGCTCAGGCCATGGCCTACGCCGCCGGCCACTCGAACCTGGACGTCCGCTGCGCCGACGTCATCGGCGACTGCGAGGGCCTGGCCGACGTGGTCATCGAGCGCTACGAGGAGGCGCTCAGCGGCATCGCCTGGTGATCCGGTGACCCCTCGATGGCTCTTTCGTGTTTTTTCGGAAATGCTGTTCTCGGGGGAGACTGGAGCGCATGACCATGCTTGAGGAGACCATCGCGGCGATCCGCCCCGCCGACCCGGCGGCCGTCGCCGAGGCCCGAGCCCACCAGGACCGCCTGACCAAGCCCAGGGGCGCGCTGGGCGTCCTGGAGGACGTGGCGGTACGGCTGGCCGGGGCCGCGGCGGTCAGCCCGCCGCCGCTTCCGGTCCCCGCGGCTTTGGCGATCTTCGCCGCCGATCACGGAGTCCACGCCAGGGGCGTGACCCCGTGGCCGCAGGAGGTCACCCTGCAGATGGTCGGCAACTTCCTCGCGGGCGGCGCCGTGGCCAACGCCTTCGCCGCCCAGGTCGGTGTCTCGGTGACGGTCGTCGACGTCGGTGTGGCCGCCGACCTCGACCCAGCGCCCGGTCTGACGATCAGCAAGATCGCGTACGGTACGGCCGATCTGTCCCGAGGGCCGGCGATGACCCCCGAGCAGACGGTCGCGGCCCTGGAGGCCGGGATCGCGCACGCTCGCGACCTCGTCGACGGAGGTGCCCGCTGCCTGATCACCGGAGACATGGGCATCGCCAACACGACCGCCTCGGCCGCGTTGATCTGTGCGTTCACCGGGCACGAGGCGGCGGCCGTGACCGGCAGGGGCACCGGTATCGACGGCGAGACCCTGGAACGCAAGATCGAGGTGGTCCGCGAGGCACTCCGGGTGAACGGCCTGGAGCGCGAGCCGGGTGCCGTCTCCCCGGTGTCCGCCCTGGAGACGCTGGCCGCGGTCGGCGGCCTGGAGCACGCGGCGATCGCCGGGTTCGTCCTCGCCGGGGCCGCTCTGCGGGTGCCGGTCATCCTGGACGGTGTCATCGCGGGGGCGGCGGCACTGGCGGCGGCGGCACTGGCCCCCGATGTCGTCGACCACTGCGTGGCCGGGCACCGCTCGGCCGAGCCCGGTCACGCCGCGGCCCTGGAACACCTGGGCCTGCGCCCCCTGGTGGAGCTGGAACTCCGACTCGGCGAGGGCACCGGCGGCCTGCTCGCCCACCCGCTCGTCTGTGCCGCAGCCAGGGTGATGCACGAGGTCGCGACCTTCGATTCCGCCGGTGTGACGGACAAGGAAGCCTGACCTGCGGAAGGCTTGAACCCGACCGGTTGACAACAGTCAGCCCTCTCTTGACACCTGTTAACACAGGCGCAGCAAAGAGAGCGCCATTAGCCGGTAGGTTTACCTCTTAAGCACGCCATGATTCACAATTCCTCGTGAACGGGAGATCGGTCGCAATGTCGCCCTACCTGCTCGGCTTGCGTCTCTCCGGGCGGCGGGTGCTCGTCGTGGGCGGCGGGCGCGTCGCCCAGCGGCGGGTGCCGGCGCTGCTCGACGCGGGCGCCCTGGTCACCATCGTCTCGACGAGCGTCACGCACGCCCTCGACGATCTCATCGCGACAGGCCGCGTGACCTGGGAGACCAGGCGCTACCAGGCCGGCGACGTCGACGGGGCCTGGCTGGTGCAGGCCTGCACGGACGACCACGAGGTGAACGCCGCCGTGGCCGAGGAGGCCGAGGCGAAGCGGATCTGGTGCGTGCGCGCCGACGACAAGGACGCCTCCGCGGCCTGGACCCCCGCCAGCGGCAAGGTGGACGAGATCAGTGTGGCCATCACCGCCGGAGGCGATCCCCGGCGCGCCGCCGGGATCAGGGACGCCGTCGTGGGAGCCCTCAGGGACGGTACGGTCGACGCCCGGCGCAATCGCACCAAGCCCGTGGGCGTCGCCCTGGTCGGCGGCGGACCCGGCGACCCCGGCCTGATCACGGTCCGTGGGCGGCAGTTGCTGGCCCAGGCCGACGTGGTCGTCGCCGACCGTCTCGCTCCGCAGGCCCTGCTCGACGAGCTCTCCCCGGACGTCGAGCTGATCGACGCCGCGAAGATCCCCTACGGCCGCTACATGGCCCAGGAGAGGATCAACGAGCTGCTGATCGAGCACGCCAAGCAGGGCAAGTTCGTGGTCCGGCTCAAGGGAGGCGACCCGTTCGTCTTCGGCCGAGGCGGCGAGGAACTGCTCGCCTGCGCCCGCGAGGGCATCCCGGTGGTCGTGGTCCCCGGCATCACCAGCCCGGTCGCGGTCCCGGCCGCCGCCAACGTGCCCGTGACGCATCGCGGTGTCAGCCAGGAATTCCACGTGATCTCCGTACACGTCCCGCCGGGCGACGAGAGATCCACGGTCGACTGGCCCAATTTGGCCAGATCCGGCGGCACGCTGGTGCTTATGATGGCGGTCGAGCGGATCGGGGTGATCGCCGAAACGCTGATTCATGATGGACGTTTGCCGGAAACTCCCGTATTGGTGGTACAGGACGGTACCCTTCCGACCCAGCGCGCTCTTTACGCCACGCTGTCCACCGTGGCGGAGCGCGTAAGCGCGGCTGAGATTCGGCCACCTGCGATCGTGATCGTCGGCGATGTCGTGAAGGTCGGCCAGGAGATCGAGATGGTTCGAGCGGAGCAAGTACCGTGAAATCGGCTTCCAGCAGGCCCCCCCATTCAGGTGGCGGCCGTGACCCTCGCCTCGCCGGCACCCCCCCGGAGCCACTCGACGACACCCCGTCGGATGACCAGGAATCCCCCGGCGAGCAGACGGTGACCTTCGGCGCCATCCGTCCGGACGACGACGCCGCCTCCATCCGCGCCCGCACCCGGCCCTCCGCCGGTGCGGCCGGTCCCGCCGCGCCCTCCGGCGGAACAGCGGGTCCCGCCACGCCTCCGGGCAGGAAGGCCGGTCCAGCCGCCCCGGGTGGGGCGGTCGGTCCAGCCGCCCCGCCTGCTTCCGCGGAGGCGATGGCGGCCTTCCACGCCGCCGCGGCTGCCGCCCAGGCCACGATCGCCGCCATCACCACCTCCCGGGAAACGGTCAACCCCACCTCCGCCGGCGCCCCGGGCGGCCGTCCCTCCGGTGCCTCCCGCAGCGGTCCCGGTACGGCCTCGTCGGGCACTGGTACGGCCTCGTCCGGCCCTGGTACGGCCTCGTCGGGCCCTGGTACGGCCTTGACCGGCCCTGGTACGGCCTCGTCGGGCCCTGGTACGGCCTTGCCCGGTGCGGCCCCCGGTCCGAGCGCCTCCCCGGCCGCCTCCCGCGGCGGTGCCCCCGCCCCCCAGAAGGCTCCCCGCGGCGGTGCCCCCGCCCCGCCGAGTGCTCCCCGTGGAAGCGCTCCCACCCCGCCGGGGGCGGCCCCGGGGCAAGGCGCCCATCCTTCCCCCGATGCTTCGCGTGGCGGTGGCCCTGCCACCGCTCCTCCCGGTGTCCCTCCGAGGCCGGGTGCTCCCGCCTTCCAGGGGGGTTTTGCGAGCGCTTCTCACGGGGACGATCCCGCCATCGGTTCTCGCGGTGCGATTTTCCGTCCGGGCCCCGCTTCCCAGAGCGTTCCCCGTGCCGGTGGTGGCCCCGTCGCACCTTCTCCCGGTGCTCCTGTTCCCCAGGCCGGTCCCGGTGCGCTCTTTCGCCCAGGTGCCCCCGTTCCCCCGAGCGCTCCCCGTGCCGGTGATCTCGGGGGTGGTGCTTCGAGTTCCGCCCCCGGGGAAGGTGCCGGGATCTCCTCCCGTACGGCGAATGACGGCTTTTCCCCCCGGTCCGAGGACGGGCGGCCACGCGCCGAGGCCACCGCTCCGCCCCTTCGGGTGAGCAGACCCCAGGAAAAGCAGAAGGAGCCCGAGAAGGACGCCGAGTCCGACGAGGTCGTCGTCCTCCTCACGGATGACGGTGAGACCGGGGACGCGCCCCGTGAGGGGCATCGCGACGGGTCGGAGAACGGAGCGAAGAGCAACGCCGGGATGCCGGGCGCCGGCGGAGCCGAGGATGGCGGCGAGGTCGGAGAGCGGGCCCTGACCGGCGACGGGGCTCAGCGCGACGCCGAGCCCGCTGAGATCGATGAGCGGACTCCGCGGGAGAGCGAGACCGGTGGGACCGGTGGCGCGGCCCGAAGTGATGGCGAGCCCGCCGAGACCGGCGACGAGACTCATGGCGACGAGACTCATGTCGATGAGGCTCACGGTGAAGAGACTCATGGCGACGAGGCTCACGGTGAAGAGACTCATGGCGATGGCGATGGCGAGGCCGGAGCCGAGGTCCTGGACGGGGCCGGCGACGCGGACGAGAACGACGAGGACGGCGGGAGCGGGAAGGCCGGAGGCGGGAAGGACGCGGGGTCGCCGGGCGACCGGACGCGGGAGACGCCGCTTCCCGACGCCGTCTCCGAGGCCCTGAGCAGCGCGCTCACCGCCGTACGTGCCGGTGTCACCGATCTCGGCTTCGGCCTGGACATCCCCGGCGCCGAGGAGGCCAGGCGGGTCCAGAGTGAGATCCTGGCCCAGCTCGACGACTACGTGATCCCCCGCGTCCACACGAGCACCGCGCCCGCCCTCGTCGTGGTCGCGGGCTCCACCGGCGCGGGCAAGTCCACGCTCCTCAACACACTGGCCAACGCCAGGGTCAGCGCGACCGGCGTGCGCCGTCCGACGACCGGAACGCCTGTCCTGGCCTGCCACCCCGACGACCACGAGTGGTTCGCCAAGGGCGACATGCTCGGTAGTCTCCGGCGGCTGAGCGAGCCCGACCCCGAGGCGGCCTCCGGCGGCCTCGTGCTCGTCTCCACCGAGCGCCTCCCTCCCGGCGTGGCACTGCTCGACACCCCCGACATCGACTCGGTGGTCGAGGAGCACCACGAGATCGCCCACCGCATGCTCGACGTGGCCGATCTGTGGATCTTCGTCACCACCGCCGCCCGCTACGCCGACGCCCCGGCCTGGCGGCTGCTCCGCCTGGCCAAGGAACGCGGGGCCAAGCTGGCCATCGTGCTCTCCAGGGTGCCGTCCAAGTCCAGAGAGGTGATCACCAAGCACTTCGTCAGGATGCTCACCGAGTACGGTCTCGGAGAGGTCGACCGGTTCGTCGTCAACGAGGGCAAGGTCACCGACGGCATGCTCCCCGACCACGAGGTGAGCGAGCTGCGCCTCTGGCTGACCGAGTTGTCGGTTGACGAGCGGCGTCGAGAGCAGGCCGTACGGGCCACCCTGGACGGGGTGCTGAACAGCTTCCGCACTCGTGTCCCCGCCCTGGCCAAGCAACTGGAGATCCAGGTCGCCTTCCGCAGGGATCTCCGCGCCGACGTGGAGAGCGCCTATGCCCAGGCGCTGGTCGAGATCGACGAGAGCACCGGCGACGGCTCGCTGCTCCGGGGTGAGGTTCTCGCCCGCTGGCAGGACTTCGCCGGTTCTGGCGATCTCATGCGTACCCTCCACCTGCGCAAGCCCGGCCGCTTCGCGGGCAAGGCGAGCCATCAGGCACCCGAGCGGCTCAGCGCGCTGAAATCCGCGCTGCGGACGGGATTGGAGTCGGTGGTCGTCTCCGCGGCGCAACGGGCCGCGGAGGAGGCCGCCTCGCGTTGGTCGAACCGTCCGGGCTCGCAGGGGGTCCTGGCGGTGGCCTCCGATCTCGGTCGCGCGTCCGACAATCTTCCACGCAGGGCCGGCAGGACCGTCGCGGCCTGGCAGGAGCACATCATCGAGCTGATCCGCACCGAGGGTGTGACCAAGCGATCGGTGGCCAGGGTGATCTCGTTCGACGTCGAGTCCCTGGCACTGATCCTGACCATCGGGCTGCTCGGTTACGGCTCCTCGGAGGTACGGAACGGCGCCGGCGCGCTGCCGCAACGGCTGGTACACGCACTGCTCGGCGCTGAGTCGCTGCGCAACATCGGGGTGAAGGCCCGGAGCGATCTCCGCGCCCGGATCGGCATGCTCTTCGACGACGAGACGGCGCGTTACATCCAGGCTCTCGACAGTGCCGGCATACCGGATGAATCCGCCGCTACTCGCCTTTACCAGGCAACGTACAACCTTGAGGTCGCCCGATGAGTGTTGGCACCACCCAGTCAGGCCAAGGCCTCGGCAGCCGGCTCGCCGCGCTGGCTCGGATCGTGGAGCTGGGGGCGGGCAGGGTCGAGCCCAAGCTCCTCACCGAGTCGGGGCAGCTGCTGCTGCGCGCAGGTGACAGGCTCAAACTCTCCTCGGACCACACGGTGGTAGCGCTCGCGGGGGGTACGGGCAGCGGCAAGTCGACACTGTTCAACTCGATCTCCGGCTTGGAGCTGTCGCCGACGGGAGTGCGCCGCCCGACCACGGCCCGTACCCACGCCTGCGTCTGGGGCCTGGACGGCGCCGGACCACTGCTCGACTGGCTGCAGATCCAGTGGCGCCACCGCTTCGCGCGGGCCAGCGCCCTGGACCGCGGGGAGAGCCGGCTGCACGGGCTGATCCTGCTCGACCTGCCCGACCACGACTCCATCCGGGCGCTGACCGACACCGAGGCCGACCGGCTGATCCAGATCGCCGACCTCGTCGTGTGGGTGCTCGACCCGCAGAAGTACGCCGACGCCTCCACGCACCGGCGCTACGTGACCGATCTGGCCGGGCATGAGGCGGTGACGATCTTCGCGCTCAACCAGTCCGACCGGCTGGAGGAGGAGGAGCTGACCGAGTGCGTCGCGGACCTGGAGGACCTTCTTTACCGCGAGGGGGTCGAGCATCCCGTGGTCGTCACCACCTCGGCGATCACGGGCACGGGCGTGGACGACCTCAAGGCCGTCCTCGCCGAGACCGTGTCCAGGCGCAGGGCCGCGACCCAGCGCCTGGAGGCCGACCTCGACCGGCTGACACTCCGCCTGGCGAAGGTCATGCCCGCCGACGGTACCTTGGCGCCGCCCTCCTCCATTGACGACGCCCGCCGGATCGGCCTCACCGATGCCCTCTGCGACGCGGCCGGAGTCCCCGCCGTCGGCGAGGCGATGGAGAACGTGTACGCCGCGAGGTCCGGTGAGTGGATCGGCTGGCCCTACACCCGCTGGGCGGCGAAGCTCCGCCCTGATCCGCTGAACAGCCTGCGCCTGGGCGACCTGCGAGACGAGATCCGCGGCCTGACCGGTGGTTCGGTCAGCGCGCAGCCGGCCGAGGTGGACACCGCCGTCCACGCCCTCGCCGACGGCCTGACCTCCGGCATGCACGAGGCGTGGCAGAACGGGGTCAGGGACGCCGCGCGCTCCCGCTCGGCGCAGCTGCCCCAGGTGCTGTCGGAGGAGCTCTCGGAGGTCGCACCACGCCTGGACAGGGTTCCTGGCTGGTGGCGGTTGCTTCTCGCCTGGCAGTACCTGCTGGTCCTGCTCTTCGTCGCGGGCCTCGCCTGGGTCGGCGCGGCTCTGGCCTACGGCGTGTTCGGCGCGGGGAGGCCGCCGGCGGGGCTGGAGCTGTTCGGCGACGTCGCCTCGCTGCCGTGGGTGGGACTGATGATGTTCTCCGTACTCGGGCTCGGGTTGCTCACCGCGGTGGCCAGCCGCAACTTCGTCGTACTCGGCGCCGGCAACGAGCGTGACGCGCTGGAGCGTGAGATGCGCCGCAGGGTCGCCGGGCTCGCGGAGAGCATGGTGATCGAGCCGGTGGAGCGCGAGCTGACCCGCTATAACGAGTTCTACTCGGCCATGCGGGGCCTGCGAGGCTGATTCCCACCGCCCGGGTACGCGTGACGCCGGCTTGTCCACAGCTTGGCCGCGTGTCCGATGGTTGTCCCCAGAGCGTGATTCGGTTACTCGCGAGGGGAACGGCTCGGGCCATCGTGTCTTTCATGCCGCCGGCACTCGGCCGGCTCTCATGGGAGGCACGATGAACGACATCCATGTCACGCTGACCGGTAATGTCGCGGCCACGCCGCGCCAGCACACCTTCCCCGACGGCTCCCGGGTCACCTCGCTCAAGATCGCCTCGACGAGTCGTTACTTCGATCGGGAGAACCAGCAGTGGCGCAACGGCGAGACGACCTACTTCGGCGTCCGTTGCTTCCGCGGGCTCGCCGACAACGTCGCCCAGTCGGTCCAGCTGGGCCAGCCCGTCGTCGTTCAGGGACGGTTGCGGATCCGCGAGTTCACCCACGAGGGCGAGCGCCGATTCATGCCCGAGGTGGAGGCCAACTCACTCGGACACGACCTGCGCTGGGGGCTCGGGAGCTTCAGCAAGCCACAGCGCGGCGGCCCGGTCGCGGCGCTGGGCAGCGCGGAGCGGAGCGAGCTCGACCGCGAGACGTCCGACTGGGCCATGAGCGGTGGCGCCCCCGTGGACGCGGTGGCTCTCGGCGCCTCCTCCCCGCTGAAGGTCGGGCTCGACGACGAGCGGGCCGCGCCGACCGGCGGGCCGGCCGAGAGTGGTGCGATTCACGGAGACGCCGCTGAGGCTGCCTCAGGTGCGGTGGATCACGACTCCGCCGGGGAGAAAACGGAGGAGGGAGGGGCCGTGACCAGGAGAAGGAAGGCGGTGAAGGGAGCCACGAAGCGCGGAGACGCCGCGGGGGCCGACGACTCGGCTGCGGGGGGCGCCGGGGAGGAGACGGCCGGGGCAGTGCCGGGCGCGGCGAAGGTCCGCCCAGAGGTGAGTGATGAGACGCCCTGGCCGATGCGGGAGCGTGTGGCGGCCTGAGCCGTTTCCCGCCGGGAGGCCCGGGACGCGGGCCTCCCCACCCGATCGGCCATCCGAGGCCGGAGAGGTGTGCGGAGAAAACGTTCGAGACGGGCGGGAGATCGAACTTCGGGCAGAGGAATGAGCACGGGTCCGGGCAGAGGAATGAGCACGGGTCCGTGCAGAGGAAGAACACGGGTCCGTGCAGGGGAAGAACACGGACAGATGGACAGGGGGTGGGCACAGATTCGAACGGAAGATTTCGAACGGAAGATTTCGGACGGAAGATGAGGACGGGCGGGCGTCCGATGAAGGGGGACTTCGCAGGGGCAGGATGTCTGACGGGGTACAAGGCCTCGCACGGAAAGGGGCCTGGTGCGAGCGGAGTGAGGGGGGACCGGCCGGGCATGGTCGGTGTCTCGCCGCGGAGACGCGGAGGCGCGGAGAGGCCGAGATAACCAGCCGATGGTCTTGCCCGTGTCAGATGCCCAAGACACCTGTTAGGTCCAGGTCACGCCCCGCAGCATGGCTTGCTCCTTTCCCACACGGCCCGCTCGCGAGCGAGCGGTTTCCAAAACGTAGGTCAACCGGTGGGCTGGCCCACTCCGTCAAAGGTAGCGGTTCCCATCGCGCGTCGCACACTCCGCAACTATTGTGTTACACATCGTTAGTCGGAGAGGGGGACGACATGGCGGCTCCTAGTCACACCTCGGTCAAACCGCGCGACGGCATGACACCCTTGGTCGACCGCTGGCCCTTGCTCGGACAGCGTCGCCCGCTGGTCGGCTACCTCTGCGGGGTAGTGGCGCTGGATCTCGCCGCGATCGTGTTCTTCGTGGTATCCGGTGTTTTCCGCTGGTCCGATGTGCTGACCTTCACCGCGCTGATGGCGTGTGGAGCCGTGTGCATCGAGGCGACCCGGAGGCTTGGCATGCCGGCCGGCGTCCACCGGGACCTGCTCTCCGCCTGGTGGCTGCCCGCCGCACTGCTCCTCCCGCCGCTCTACGCTCTTCTGGCGCCCATTCCGCTCCAGTTCCTGCTGCAGAGGCGGGTGCGTGCGACGGTTGTCTACCGGCGGGTCTTCAGCTCGGCGGCGATCGGCCTGGCCGGATGTGCGGCCTCCCTGCTCTTCCACACCGCGGTCGGCGACCTGAGCGCGCTGACCAGAGGCGATGGGGGGCCGATCCTGGTGGCCGTCGGCTGCGCGGTCCTGTTCACGGTGATCAACACCGCGCTGATCGCCATCGCGGCGCACACCGCCGACCCCGACAGTCGCTGGCGGGAGGTCCTGTGGAACCGGGAGAATCTGCTCCTCGACGTCGTCGAACTCTGCCTCGGCGTCACCATCTCCATCACCTGCGGGCTCAATCTGGCTCTGCTGGTCCTGGCGTTGCCTCCCGTGGTGCTGCTCCAGCGCAGCCTGCTTCACGCCCAGCTTCAGGCCGCGGCCCGCACCGACCTCAAGACCGGCCTGCTGAACGCCGCGGCCTGGCAGCGAGAGGCCGACACCGAGATCGTCAGAGCGCGTCGCACGGGTGAGACACTCGCGCTGCTGATCGTCGACATCGACCACTTCAAGAGGGTCAACGACACCTACGGTCACCTGATCGGCGACCAGGTCCTCGTCGAGGTGGCCGACACCATCCGCAGCCAGCTGCGCGACTACGACGTGGTGGGCCGGTTCGGCGGTGAGGAGTTCGTCGTCCTGCTGCCCAGAGCCGACGTGACAGAGGCCCGCAGGGTTGCCGAGCGGCTGCGCTCCCGGGTGGGACGGATGGCGGTCCCGGCCGACGACAACATGATCACCGTGACCATCTCGGTCGGTGTCGCGATCATGAGCGTGCACGGGGACGACCTGATCGAACTGCTCGCCGCGGCGGACCTCGCCCTCTACCGAGCCAAGGAGCTCGGCCGCGACCAGATCTGTCTGTCGGCCACCATCGTGCCTCCGGCCCGCAGGCCCGGATCCGAGGCCGCCCCTAGCTGAACTTTCCAGGCCCTAAACTAAAGGCATGCCGGAGTACATCTACACACTGCAGCGCGTGCGCAAGGCGCACGGCGACAAGGTCGTCCTCGACGACGTGACGCTGTCGTTCCTACCGGGTGCCAAGATCGGTGTCCTGGGCCCCAACGGCACCGGAAAGTCGACGCTGCTGAAGATGATGGCGGGCCTGGAGCAGCCGTCCAACGGCGACGCCCGGCTCATGCCCGGCTTCACCGTCGGCATGCTCCAGCAGGAGCCCCCCCTCAACGAATCCAAGACCGTCCTCGGCAACGTCGAAGAGGGTGTCGCCGAGACCAAGGCGATGCTCGACCGCTTCAACGAGATCGCCGAGCTGATGGCCACCGACTACAGCGACGAGCTGCTCAACGAGATGGGCAAGCTTCAGGACGCCCTCGACCA
Source organism: Streptosporangium sp. NBC_01810 (assembly GCF_035917355.1). Lineage (NCBI taxonomy): Bacteria > Bacillati > Actinomycetota > Actinomycetes > Streptosporangiales > Streptosporangiaceae > Streptosporangium > Streptosporangium sp. NBC_01810. The sequence goes on from NZ_CP109070.1 coordinate 775,292, forward strand.
CCGCAACGGCTGGGATCTCGACAGTCAGCTGGAGCAGGCGATGGACGCCCTCCGCTGTCCCCCGCCGGACGCCGAGGTGACCCAGCTCTCCGGTGGAGAGCGTCGCCGGGTCGCCCTCTGCAAGCTGCTCCTGGAGCAGCCCGACCTGCTCCTGCTCGACGAGCCCACCAACCACCTCGACGCCGAGAGTGTCCAGTGGCTCGAGTCCCACCTGGAGAAGTATCCGGGCACCGTCCTGGCCGTCACCCACGACCGCTACTTCCTGGACAACGTGGCCACCTGGATCCTGGAGCTCGACCGCGGCCGTTGCCACCCGTACGAGGGCAACTACTCCACCTACCTGGAGGCCAAGGCCGCGCGGCTCAAGCTCGAAGGTCAGAAGGACGCCAAGCGCAAGAAGCGCCTGGAGGAGGAGCTGGAGTGGGTCCGCTCCAACGCCAGGGCCCGCCAGACCAAGAGCCGGGCGCGCCTGCAGCGCTACGATGAGATGGCCGCCGAGGCCGACAAGTACCGCAAGCTCGACTTCGAAGAGATCCAGATCCCGCCGGGCCCGCGTCTGGGCACCACGGTCATCCGGGCCGAGAAGCTCACCAAGGGCTTCGAGGAGCGCGTCCTGATGGAGAGCCTCTCCTTCGACCTGCCGCGTAACGGCCTCGTCGGCATCATCGGCCCGAACGGTGTCGGCAAGACCACTCTGTTCCGGATGATCACCGGTGGTGAGACGCCGGACAACGGTGCGATCATCGTCGGTGACACCGTCAAGATCTCTTACGCCGACCAGAGCCGGGGAGGGATCGACCCGGCGAAGAACGTCTGGGAGGTCGTCTCCGACGGGCTCGACTACATCAAGGTCGGCCAGGTCGAGATGCCGTCGCGCGCCTACATCGCCGCGTTCGGGTTCAAGGGCCCGGACCAGCAGAAGAAGGCGGGCATCCTGTCCGGCGGAGAGCGCAACCGGCTCAACCTGGCGCTCACCCTCAAGCAGGGCGGCAACGTGCTCCTGCTCGACGAGCCCACCAACGACCTCGACACCGAGACGCTCTCCAGCCTGGAGAACGCGCTGCTGGAGTTCCCCGGCTGCGCGGTCATCACCTCGCACGACCGGTGGTTCCTCGACCGCATCGCGACCCACATCCTGGCCTGGGAAGAGGGGTCGAACTGGTTCTGGTTCGAGGGCAACTACGCCGACTACGAGAAGAACAAGATCGAGCGTCTGGGCGCCGACGCGGCCCGGCCGCACCGCGTCACCTACCGTAAGCTCACCCGCGACTGACCCCGCCTCGCCGCACCTGACGCGGGCCGCGTCAGGTGCGCTCCCGGTCGCGACCGCACGATCCGACGAGCTCCCGGTGCCCCCGCCGTACGACGGGAACCGGGGGCTCGCTACGGTTCTGGGTGTGTTTGGACAGAGCATCGCGGACGAGGTCGGCCATGGCCACCGACACGTGTTCCCCAGGGCTGTCAGGTTCGCCGACATCGACTCGCTGGGTCATGTCAACAACGTGCGGTTCCTCGACTATCTGGAGGACGCGCGGTCGGGGATGTTCTACATCGACCCCCAGCGCGAGGGAAACGCTCCTTTCGCCGGACTGGTGATCGCCCGGCATGAGATCGACTACCGGCGCCCCCTCACCTTCCGTCCCGACCCGGTCCGGGTGGAGTCGTGGGTGACGAAGGTTAGTCCGGTGCGGTTCACCCTCGCGTACGAGATCCGCGACGATGACGAGATCTTCGTCAAGGCCCGCTCGGTGCTCGTGGCCTACGACGTGGAGAGTGCCTCTCCCCGGCGGCTGAACTCCGGCGAGCTCGCCTACCTGCGCAGGTTCACCGCGGGCTGAGGCCCTTCCAGGAGCGAGGCCGGCCTCCTGACCCGAGGCCCGTCCGCCGGAAGCCGTCAGACCTCGGGGGCCTGCAGCCAGACCGCGGTGTCCGGCAGGAGCAGGTGGCCTTCCACCGGGGTGCTGCCGATCAGGACACGGTCGTGCGGCGGCAGTCGCACCGGCGCGGAACCACAGTTGATGACGCAGATCAGGGAACCCCGGTTGAGGACGAGGGCGTCCTCCGGGGCCTCCTGCCAGCTGATCTCTTCGGGCAGCGTGCCACGGAGGGCTCGGCGGACGCGCAGGGCCTCCTGGTAGAAGCTCAGCGTCGAGCCGGGGTCGCTCGACTGGCGCTCGGCGGAGAGCACGGCCCACTCGACGGGCTGGGGCAGCCAGGACCGTGTTCCATCGGGCGAGAAGCCGTACGGTTCGGCCATGCCGGACCAGGGGATGGGAACCCGGCAGCCGTCGCGGCCGGGCAGCTCTCCCTTGGAGCGGGCGAAGATGGGGTCCTGGCGGGCCTCCGGGGGAAGACTCTTCACCTCGGGGAGGCCCAGTTCCTCCCCCTGGTAGAGATACGCGGAGCCCGGTAGGGCGAGCATGGCGAGCAGCGCCGCGCGGGCGCGGGCCAGGCCCGTCGTGGAATTGGTCAGGCCGTCACCGTACCGGGTCACGTGGCGGACCACGTCGTGGTTGGAGAGCACCCAGGTGGGAGCGGTCACGGCGGCCAGCGTGTCATCGATGATCTTCTTGAACGCGGGCCCGGACCAGGGGGCCTCCAGCCAGGCGAAGTTGAAGCTCTGGTGGAGCTCGTCGGGGCGAAGGTAGAGCGCGAGATCCTCGACGGAGTCGGTCCAGACCTCGCCGACCGCCACCCGCTCGCCGTCGTAGGAGTCGAGCACCTTGCGCCAGGCGCGGTAGACCTCGTGCACCTCGGGCCGTCCCCAGATCGGCGACTCGGCCTTGAACGCCTGGTCCTGCGGCGGGGTGTCCGGCAGCTCCTCGGCCTTGTACAGGCCCATCGCCACGTCGATCCTGAACCCGTCCACCCCCCGGTCGAGCCAGAACCGCAGCACGTCGAGGAACTCGGCGTGCACCTCGGGGTTGCGCCAGTTGAAGTCAGGTTGTTCCGCGGCGAAAAGGTGCAGGTACCACTGCCCGTCGGAGGTCTTGGTCCAGGCCGGGCCGCTGAAGGTCGACTGCCAGTTGTTGGGAGGCAGATCACCGCCGTCACGGAAGATGTAGCGGTCGCGTCCCTCGCCGAGCAGCGCGGCCTGGAACCACGCGTGAGCCGAGGAGCTGTGGTTCGGAACGATGTCCACGATCACCCGGAGCCCGAGGCGATGCGCCTCGGCGACGAGCTCGTCGAAGTCGGCGAGCGTGCCGAAGAGGGGGTCGACGTCACGGTAGTCGGCCACATCGTAGCCACCGTCGGCCATGGGGGAGCGGTAGAAGGGGGTCAGCCAGATCGCGTCCACACCGAGTTCGGCGAGGTACGGCAGGCGCTGCCGGATGCCGGGCAGGTCGCCGACACCGTCTCCGGAGGCGTCGGCGAAGCTGCGAACGTAGATCTCGTAGACGACGGCATCACGCCACCAGGGGGATTCCATGTGCTTTGGACTGCCCCCGCTTGACGATTTTTATGCGTCAGGGGCGTTGATCATGCTGCTCGCCGCGTACACGAGATAGTCCCAGAGACGTTTCTCCAGGTCCTCGGGGAGTTCCAGGGAGATCACCGCGTCGTGCATGTGCCTGAGCCAGGCGTCGTGCTCGACCGAGCGGATGACGAACGGGTTGTGCCGCATCCGCAGGCGCGGGTGGCCTCGCTGTGCGCTGTAGGTGTTGGGGCCGCCCCAGTACTGGATGAGGAACAGGCGTAGTCGCTCTTCGGCCCCGTCCAGGTCATCCTCGGGATACAGCGGCCGTAGCACCGGATCGGCCGCCACTCCCTGGTAGAAGTGGTGCACGAGACGTCTGAAGGTCTCTTCGCCGCCGACGGCGTCGTAGAAGGACTGGGATTCCCCGGGGATAACGGACACGTCCCCAGCCTAATCGACGTCAGCCGGCGATCGGGATTTCGGCGTGGTCGAGGGCGGACTTGACCCGGATGCGGAGCTCGCGGGCGACCTCCGCCTGCCGGGAGGGGATGGTCTTGACGCTGACCCTGAAGATGACGGCGGTTTCGGAGATCTGCTCGATGCCCCAGACCTGCGGCTCCTCGACGATGATGGAGTCGCGGAAGGCGAGGTCGTTCCACATCTCGTCGGCGACCTGCTTGAGCAGGTCGCGGACCACGGGGATGTCGGAGGCGTAGGCCACGGGCACGTCTACGGTGGCGCGAGACCAGCCCTGCGACGCGTTGCCGACGCGGGTGATGGTGCCGTTACGGATGTACCAGACCCGGCCGTCGCTGTCGCGCAGGCGGGTGATGCGCAGGGTGACGGCCTCCACGGTGCCGATCGCGGTACCCGCGTCGATCACGTCGCCCACGCCGTACTGGTCCTCCAGAAGCATGAACATGCCTGCGATGAAGTCCTTGACGAGTTCCTGGGCGCCGAAGCCGACCGCCACGCCCAGAATGCCGACGCTGGTCAGCAGGGGGGCGATGGGGACGGAGAGCCGATCCAGGACGGTCAGCACGGCGGTGCCCAGGATGATGATCGAGGCGACCGGCTTGAGCACGGAACCGATGGTCTCGGCCCGCTGTCTGCGCCGCTCGGCCACGATCGCGTCGAGGCCCTCGGGGGTCACCGCCTCCCTGCCGCGCAGCCGTCCCGCCAGGGACGCACGCTCGGCGGAGGCCTTCCGCACCACCCGGCTGATCAGCCGGTGCGCCACGTTGCGCAGGAGCAACGCGATGATCACGACCAGCGCGATGGCGATCATGCCCGCGATCACGGGGGCCGCCCAGCTCACGGGTACGATCATCTGCACGAAGTCGCAGATCATCCCTCCGCCGTTCCCGCAGCCCTTTGTCAATCCCGCGCTCATGTCGATGAGTTCCTCGACCACGACTCCGGGGCCGGGGGTCGGGGTGACGCTGGTGCTGGGGGTGGTGCTGGGGGTTGGGCTGGGGCTGGGGATGGGCGTGGGGGAAAGCAAGAACACGGAGTGGATCCCTCTCGGATCGGATCGACGGGTCAGACGGGCGAGTCATGCGACCTACCCATATTGCCGATCGAACCGGCCTCCGTCACATCACGCCGGGGAAGACGGGGACATTCGGATCTGGGGCCGCGGGGGCGGACCCGGATGCCCCGGTGACGGGCGGCCCGGACGGGACACGCACCCGGAAGCGTGTCCCGTGCCGTTCCCGAGGGGGATCCCTCCTACTCACCGCCCGGACGAGAGACCAGGCGGCAGCCTTTGCCTTACAGCAGTTCGTGGCTTCGGCTCGGGCGAGCCTCAGCGGTTCCGCCGGTGGAGGCCCGCGCGTGTCAGGCCGGTGGTCCTTCGTGGGACGCGGCGCGGTTGAGCGGTCCGGCTCGGACGATTCGGAGCCGACGGGGTGACCAGCGTCCGAGGACGCTCCGCACCGGTCCCCCCGTCGGCTCCGCCGGGCCGTGGTAGGCGCGGCGCGTCGGGCAGGTGAAGCCCTCCGCGCCGCTCACCTCATTCCCCTACCGCGGCGAGTACGCGTGCGACCTTGGTCGCGGCACCGGCGGGGTCCTCCACCGTGTGCATCCGTTCACCCCAGGACCACCAGTAGTACCAATCCCGGTGGCTGGGGGCGGCCTGTGCTCGGCAGGTGACGTTCTCCGCCAGGCTGGTCGCCTTCGGATTGATCACACGCACGAACGCGCGGCCGGAGTGGGTCCGCACCACACGGGCGTGCAGCCCGCGGCAGTCAAGCTCCGTCACCAGTCGCTCCAGGTGCCGGAAGTCGTCTTCACCCACCTCGCCCCTCCTCGTGGTTTTGGTTCGCCGGCACCGAATCGTGTTCGCTTGATCACGCCTTCGGTGCTGCTCGCCAAAGATGACTCACAGTGGCCCCATGGGTCAATTCAGGGAAAACCCAGTTCAGGGTGGGCGTTGTGCCAAGTAGGTTGAAAGAAACAGTCCGCCGGGGGACGATTCTTAGCCGACGGCTTTATTAGCACGTTCCGGATGAGTCAAACGTGGTCCATCATTCTCGGTAGGCGTAGTGCGACGAATAGATCACACTGTGTCAATGGAGAGAGGACCGGTCGGGACTAAGTGTGCCAGCCAGCCCAGCTGGCCGCGAGAGAGGGGCCGGTATGTCCGGCAGGCAGCACAGGGAGACAGAGCTGGCACGGCAGGTCCGGGCCCGTGGCCTGGCCGTCGGGAAGTCCTCGGCGCAGATAGCCGGGGAAATCTACGAGAAATGCAATTCGCAATTCGGGACTACCCGGGTTAAAGGTCACCGCCTTGCCCATGGTGTCGCCCTCGCGGACGTCATCGAACAGATACGGGCGCTGTTCGAACGCGACGGCAAGTCGGCCCCTGGCATCGGTGAGACGCTCCTGTCCGCGTACGAGAGCGGATTGAAGCGGCCCGGTCCCGAGTACCTGCACTACCTGTGCTCCGCCTACCGGGTCGAGCCGGCCTCCCTCGGGTACGACGGCCCGTGCATCTGCGGCCACGGCCACAGAATGCCCGGTGTCGTCCGAGGCGATCTCCAGGATGGAAGACCCGACACATCCCCTGATCCGCGCGAGCTGCTGATCCAGCCGATCGGCTTGGAACTTTCCGCGGATGGGAGCGAGGAGGACGAGAACGTGTTACGGAGGACACTCTTACAGCTCCTGGCCGGCAGCGGCATCGCGCTGGACGGACAGGTGCTCGGATCAGTGGAGAGCATCCGCAGACGGATGGACGACACGCTGGTTTCGGCCACCGTCTCGCCCGCGATGCTCGACCAGTGGGAGGAATCCACCATCGGCTTCGGCCGTCAGTACATGAACACCCCCCCGCTCAGGCTGCTGTGCGACGTGATGCTGGAGTTCAGTGCGGTGCGCAAGGCCATGGAGCGGCGCCAGCCGGTCGACCTGCAGGAACGGCTATGTCGCATGGCGGCCCAGCTGGCCGGTCTGAGCGGAATGATCATGGTCAATCTCGGCGACCACAGGCTTGCCCGATCCTTCTTCAGGACCGGCAGGACCGCCGCGGACGAGACCGGCGACCGTGCGCTGAGAGCGTGGGTCACGGCCAGGGAGGCTCTGGTCCCGCTCTATTACGGTGACCCGCGCGAGGCGCTCAACCTCGCGAAGAAGAGCCGTGACCTGGCCGGGCAGACGCCCTGCGCGGCCCAGGCCATGGCCCCGGTGGTCGAGGCCCGTGCGCTGGCGATGATGTCGGGCACGGGCAAGAAGGACGTGGTCGACCAGGCGAAGCGGGCGCTTTCCCGGGCCAGGGTCGCCTTCTCCCAGATGGCCGCCGCGGACCAGGACGACGCCACCTTCGGCTACACCGAGCGACAGCTCTACTTCCACCAGGGAGACGCGCTGGTCAAGCTCGGGCAGGCGATGGAGGCCGACCTCATCCTGGAACAGGCGCTCACCAAGTACGGCCCGACCGACTGGCTCGACCCGACCTTCATCAAGTTCGACCGTGCCCAGTGCAAGATCCTTGAGGGTGATGTGGACGAGGCGCTGGACATCGCCCAGCGCACGATCTCGGGTCTCGATGAGGCGTGCAGGCCCGACATCCTCATGCAGCGCGCCCACGAGGTGGGCAGGCAGGCCGAGGTGAAGGCTCCCGGGCATCCCAAGCTCAAGGTCTACCTGGAATCGCTGCGCGGTCGCGGCGCGTGGCCGGAGGACTCGGTGGCCGGCGGGGGTGGCAGTTGAGGCCGAGGCTTCGGCGTTATCGCTGGTCCGACATCGAATCCGTCTGGGCACTCCACCAGATATGCCTCGCCCAGGTCGGCCTCGCGCCAGGGGACGGTGTCTACTACGAGGACGATTTCCCCAGGATCCACGAGATCTACCTCGCCGACCGGGGAGAGTTCCTCGTGGGTGAGACCCCTGCCGGGCGTATTGTCACGATGGGCGGGCTCCGTCGCGTCGACGACCAGACCGCGGAGATGTGCCGCATGCGGGTTCATCCGGAGTTCCAGCGTCGTGGGTTCGGCGCCCAGATGGTCGTCGCGCTGGAGGCGCGGGCGATCGAACTCGGCTACGTACGGCTTCGTGGGGATACCACCCTGAGTCAACCGGCGGCGATGGAGCTCTACCGCAAGTTCGGGTGGCGCGAGGTCCGCAGGGAAGAACGAGGGGGATCTGTGGTGATTTATGGAGAAAAAGATCTAATGGCCGCTATGTCCACATTAATGAAGTGACCTGAACTTAGGCCGCTTCACTATTCGGCATTGCCAATTCGTGAAATATTCGAATAATTGTTCTTTGTGTCTATCGCCGTCCTCGGGTGAGTGCGATGAAAAAGATCATTGTTCACAAATTTGGCGTGTCCAGGCTCGGTGGCATTGCCAGCGCCATCCACAAAGGGTGAGATTCTCCCCGGCCGGGGGAATCGTTCTCTGCCGACCGCGGCCCTCGATCTTCGAGATCGAGGGCCGCGCCATACGGTATTTCCGGGTTTGCCCGACGGTCGCATCACCCCAGCCGGGTGACGCGGGAGACGACTTCCCGTAGGTCCGGGGGCTCCAGGCTGTCGGGGAGCTCGGCCATCTCCTCCGTTGAGAACCAGCCGAAGCCCAGGTAGGTGGTGTCCTCCTCCGCGCTGAGCGACCCCGGGCTCACCTCGGGAGTGCCCTCGAACCTGGCCAGGTAGAACCGTTCGGTCTTGGCGTAGTGGACGCCGAGCCAGTGGAAGTCCCGGCGTACCGGCACCCAGCGGTCCACCACCGCCTCGCCGGGCAGGCCCGTCTCCTCCGCGAGTTCCCGCCGTGCCGCGTCAAGGGGGGGCTCGCCCGGGTCCATGCCGCCGCCCGGTGGCTCCCACAGGCGTCGGCCGCCGACGGTGTCACGCCAGTGCATGAGAAGCACCCGGCCAGAGGAGTCCACGCAGATCACCCGGGCAGCGGGCCGGTCGTTCGGCTGAGGGGCGTCCATAGGTCAGGGACGCTACCATCGCCGCCCCGTCCGGGGGATCCGTGCGGACTCCGCCGGCCGGGGGACCCGTGTCCGGGTGGCTCTTCCCACCTCCTGGCTCGCCGCGTGCCGACCGGCTGGGTGTGGCACCGGGATTCGCTGTACTCTGCCCAGGTCAGGTGGAAGTACCTTACGATCCGACCGCTCCAGCTCAAGGGTGAAGGCATGAGTTCCAGGGCCGAGTTTGTGTTGACGCTGTCCTGTCCGGACCGTCCTGGCGTGGTGGCGGCGGTCTCCGGTCTCCTGGCCGGACGGGGCTGCAACATCATCGAGAGCCAGCAGTTCGGTGATGCCGTGACCGAGCGGTTCTTCATGCGGGTGCAGTTCGCCTCTCCGTTGCCCGATGGGGAACTGCGCGAGGCCTTCGCCGCGCTCGCCCCCGAGTTCGGCATGGATTTCAAGCTGCGGGAGGCGTCCGTCAAGCCGCGTGTGCTGGTGATGGTCAGCAAGTTCGGCCACTGCCTGAACGACCTGCTCTACCGGACACGCTCGGGCCTGCTCGACATCGAGATCGTCGCGGTCGTCTCCAACCACCCGGATCTGCGGCCGCTGACCCAGTCGTACGGCATCGACTACCATCACCTGCCGGTCACGCCCGAGACCAGGTCCAGGCAGGAGGCGGAGGTGCTGACCCTCGTCGATCACTACCAGGCCGACCTGGTGGTGCTCGCCCGCTACATGCAGGTGCTGTCCGAGGACCTCTGCGTCAAGCTCGCGGGCAACGTGATCAATATTCACCACTCGTTCCTGCCGTCGTTCAAGGGCGCCAAGCCCTACCACCAGGCGCACTCCCGTGGCGTGAAGCTGATCGGCGCGACCGCGCACTATGTGACCGCCGACCTCGACGAGGGCCCGATCATCGAGCAGGAGGTCGCCCGGGTCAACCACACCCACTCCGCGGACGACCTCGCCGCCATCGGCCGCGACGTCGAGTGCCAGGCCCTGGCCCGTGCCGTCCGCTGGCACACCGAGCAGCGCGTCCTGCTCGACGGCCACAAGACGATCGTCTTCCCCCGCTAGCGTCCCGTTTCCGCCTGTCGCCCGGCGGGTGTCCGAAGGCCAGGTTGCCGGATCGCACCACCTCCTCGCTCGCGTGGCTCACGCCGGAGGAGCGCCCCCGCTCCCCCGGGGTGTCCTTGCCATGCCCGCTGGTGTGTTCGGGTTTCTGTCTCTTGCTCATGTCCAGAACCTCATGGATTCGCTGGTTATCAGCAGATTCTCGGCAGCGGGTCGCCGACCAGCAGGTCGACGATGCGGGTGCCCCCGAAGGAGGTCCTCAGCAGGACCAGCCCCGGCGGGTCGTCGTTGATCCGTCCGATGATCGCCGCGTCGGAGCCGAGTGGATGGGAGCGGAGGGCGACCAGTGCCGCCTCGGCGGCCTGTTCGGCCACCACCGCGACCATCCGGCCCTCGCAGGCGACGTAGAGTGGGTCGATCCCCAGCAGTTCGCACGCCCCCCGCACCACCGGGCGGACCGGAACGGCGTCCTCGTCGAGTACGACGGCGACCTGCGAGGCCCCGGCTATCTCGTTGACGATCGTCGCCACCCCACCGCGGGTCGCGTCGCGCAGGCAACGCACCGCGCCGTCTTCGCAGGCGTCCAGCAGCAGGCCGGTGAGGGCGTTGAGCGGTGCGGTGTCGGAGCACAGGTCGGCTTCGATGTCCAGCTCTCCCCGGGCCAGCATGACGGTGATCCCGTGCTCGCCGATCGGCCCGGACACGATGACCACGTCACCCGGCCGCGCGGCGGCGACGCTCAGCCGGATGGGCCGCTCCAGTGTCCCGATGCCGGAGGTGGTCACGTAGCAGCCGTCGGCCTTGCCCCTCTGCACGACCTTGGTGTCGCCGGTGACGATCCACACGTCCGCCACCCGCGCGGCCTGGGCCATCGAGGCGGTGATGCGCCGCAGGTCGGCGAAGGGAAAGCCCTCTTCCAGGATGAATCCGGCCGACAGGTAGCGGGGGCGGGCCCCGCACATGGCCAGGTCGTTGACCGTGCCGTTCACCGCGAGGTCGCCGATGTCGCCCCCGGGAAAGAAGAGCGGCGTCACCACGAACGAGTCGGTGGTGAAGGCGAGCCCGTCGGTGACCGCGCCGTCCTCCAGGGGTTCCAGCATCGGGTTGCGGAACGACTCCAGGAACACCGCCTCGATCAGGGTTTGCGTGGCCTTGCCGCCCGCGCCGTGCGCCAGGGTGATGAGCTCCTCCCGCACGCGCGCCCTGCGGCGCCGTACCCGCTCGATCCGGTCCAGGACCTGCTGCTCCCGGTCGGATGTGTCGGGGCCGCCTGCCTTTCTCGTCCGGTCCAGGACCCGCTGCTCCCGGTCGGATGTGTCGCCGCCCGTCTTTCTCGTCCGCTCCAGGACCCGCTGCTCCCCACCTGGCCCCTCGCCCGGCCCGGCGTAGCCCTCTCCGTCGTTCACCTCCGAGTCGCCTCCCTGACGCGCTCGCGCGAGAACCGGCCGAAGTTGTAGTACGCCGCGCAGGCGCCCTCGGACGAGACCATGCACGTGCCGATCGGTGTCTCCGGGGTGCACGCGGTGCCGAACACCTTGCACTCCCAGGGCTTGAGCACTCCCTTGAGCACCTCGCCGCACTGGCACGCCTTCGGGTCGGCCACCCGCCCGCCGGGAATCTGGAAGATCCGCTCGGCGTCGAAGGCGGCGTACCGTTCGGTGACCCTGAGGGCCGACTGGGAGATGAAACCCAGCCCGCGCCACTCGAAGTACGGTCGCAGCTCCATCACCTGATTGATGACGTGCAGAGCTTTGAGGTTGCCGTCCCACGGGACCACCCGGGAGTACTGGTTCTCCACCTCCGAACGTCCCTCGGCCAGTTGCGCGAGGAGGCGGTAGACCGTGTGCAGTAGGTCCAGCGGCTCGAAACCGGCCACCACCAGGGGCTTGCCGTAGACACGGGAGATGAACTCGTACGGCCGGCAGCCGATCACGGTGGAGACGTGGCCGGGGCCGATGAACCCGTCCAGGCGCAGGTCGGGGGAGTCCAGGATCGCCTTGATCGCGGGGATGATCGTCACGTGGTTGCAGAAGATCGAGAAGTTCTCGATCCCCTCGGCCTCGGCACGCAGGACGGTCATCGCCGTCGAGGGTGCCGTGGTCTCGAACCCGATGGCCATGAAGACCACGCGCCTGCCGGGATTCTGCCGGGCGATCTTCAGCGCGTCCAGCGGGGAGTACACCAGCCGGATGTCGGCGCCCCGCGCCTTGGCGTCGAGGAACGAGCCGTTACCGCCGGGCACCCGCATCATGTCGCCGAACGACGTCATGATCACATCTGGTTGCTCGGCGATGTGGATGGCGTCGTCCATCCGTCCCATGGGGATGACGCAGACCGGGCAGCCGGGGCCGTGCACCAGCGTGACGGCCCCTGGCAGGTAGTCCTCCAGGCCGTGCCTGTAGATCGTGTGGGTGTGCCCGCCACACACCTCCATGAACTTGTAGTCGCGGCCCGGCTCGCAGAGTGCGGTGATCCGCGCGGCGAGCATCCGGGCCTTCTCCGCGTCGCGGTACTCGTCGACGAAACGCATCAGCCCTCACCCCTCTTCGATCATGGATTCTCGGAGGGCCGCGATCTCGTCCTCGTACGCCTGGCCGATGCTTTCCAGGAAGTCGAGCGCGGCCCTGGCCTCCACCTCGTCGATCTTCGACAGCGCGAACCCGACGTGGATGAGGATCCAGTCGCCCGGCACGATGAACTCGCCCTCAAGCAGGCCGATGTTGATGGCGCGCTTGACGCCGCTGACATCGACCATGGCCAGGTCAGGACGGTCCGACAGGATTTCCACGATCTCCCCGGGAATTCCCAGGCACATGAGCGGCCTCCGCCATCTGGATGGATTCGAGGACGAGGTCGTCGCCGCCCTCGGTGTCGATATCGGTGCCGCCGCACCCCGCACAGACGGTGAAGGGGTCGACGGAGGCGGACGTACTGCCGCAGGAGCGGCAGGTCATCCGCACGGGGACGATGACCAGGTCCACCTGGGCGCCCTCGGCCACGGACCCGTCGGCGATCGCGGAGAACGCCTGGTTGATCACCGGTTCGGTGATGCGAAGCAGGGCACCCGCGTGCACTCGCGCCCGCCGCACCCGCCTGCCGTCCGCGCGCTTCTCCACCGCGGTGAGGATCGCCTCGGCGATCCCGAATTCATGCACGACTGTTCCCTCTCATTCGAGTTCGATCTCCCGGTGTCCGGACGCGTCACATACTGCGCATCCTCAGATAGCGCTTGATGTCGGGAAGCGTCACGTAGAGCAGTGCGGCCACTCCCGCCAGCGCCGCCCCGGCCAGAACGCGTTTCAGCATGTCCGTTCCTCCTCGTGCCCCGCGGTGGCGAGCGCCATCGCGATCTGTTGCCCGGCCAGTTCGACGACGAGGTCCGCCGCCCTGCCGACGGCGTCCGAGACCGGCGCGCTGAGCTCCATGCCCGGCGAGGTGTCGGCGGGCTGGCAGCCGACGAGCAGGACGCGGCCGGCCCCGCCGCCGAGCGTGTTCACCAGCGACAGCACGGTCTCGGGTGTCATCGAGTGCGCGTCGGCGAAGGATCCCGGCACCTCGCCCGCCGTCGGTTCGAGGACGTACAGGGTGCCGGGCGGGCCGTCGCGGGATACCGCGTCGATGAGGATCGTGCTGTCGTAGCCGCCGCCGGTCAGCTCGTAGGCCAGATGGATTCCCCGGATGCCGAAGTCCCGCAGCTCGACCTCGTCGGGCAGGTCGGCGTCCGCCAGGCGCCCGGCCACCGCGACCCCGAAGCCGTCGTCGCCGAGGAAGACGTTCCCCACACCGGCCACCAGGATTCTCATGCGCCGGCCTCCCCGTCGAGTGCCGCCCCCGGAGGCGACCCCTCCGAGGCCTTGCCGCCTGGGAGTGAGTCGCCTGGGAGTGGGTCGTCCGGGAGCGGCTCGACCTCGTCGGGGGCGAAGTAGAGGAAACGGCCGTGCGATCGGTGCAGGTCGGCGCCCGGGTCCTCCTCCAGGGTGACGGCCAGGTGGTGGGCGCCGTCGAGATCGAGGAGCACCGCCTCGACGTGGGCGGTCCTGCCGGTCAGGAACATGTCATGGGCGTCGGCGCGCCGCCTGCCGGGAACCAGCCGGACCCTGCTGCCCCTGGATACGGCCACCCCGCAGACCGTCACGCTGTCGGTCTCCGGCGAGACCGTGGCATCGCCCGCGGGGTCCCACCAGGGCGTGGGAACCTCCGGCCGACTCCAGGGATCTCCCTCCTGCCCCGGAGGCTTGGAGGGCTGCGGGCCCGTGGTCGCGTCCACCGAGCGGATCGCACCGTGCAGCCGTTCCACCAGTTCGGGGGGCATGCCGCTGACCATGTCGATGAGCTCGGCCACCCGGGGGTCGGTCGCCCGTGCCTCCCGCGTCTCCTCGTCGGTGAGGGTGAGCGTGCGGAGGTGGAGCATCTCGTCGATCTCGGTGGAGTCGAACAGGGTGCCCGGACTCTCCGGGGCGATGTCCGGGTGGTCGTAGAGGATGATCGGCGAGGAGAGCATCACGTCCCGGTGGCCGGGCTCGCCCACGAGTACCGGCCAGGTGTGCTCGTTGCGGCAGGTCTCCACGGCCGGCCGCGCCCATTCCGGCGGGTCGAGCAGGGAGACGAAGGCCCCGGCGGTCACCGCGATGAGCAGGTGCGCCGAGATCAGCGAGTGCCGCAGCGCCTGCTCGCGCGGCGCGCCCAGCGGTTTCCAGTCGTCGGTGTTCTGCACCCGGGCACGCAGCTTGACCAGCTCGTAGGGGCCGGGCACCAGTTCGGCGGAGACCCTGAGCTCGGCGTGGAGCGGCAGGTGTTCGGAGACGACGCGTCCCACGACCTCTCCGGACGATGCCACGATCGGCTCGATCACGCGGTCTCCGGGAATCCGTACCTCGATCACCCGCTCGGGGGCGTCGAGCAGGCCGGCGACGGGGAGCACCGTCTCCAGCTCCCGCTCGGTCGCCTCGTCGAAGCTGAGGTAGGTCCGCTGGCCGTTCCGCAGCTGCTGGACCGGCCAGTAGCCGTCGTCCTCGGCACGCTCGACGCTCCGCGTTCTGAGGTGAAGGAAGCGCAGGCTCAGGTGCGCCACGGCGTACGTGGCCCCCTCCAGGAGGCATTCGGTCACGCTGGCCGGGTGCTCGGCGGTCGCGGTGAACCCCGGCGGGACGAGCACTCCGAACTGCCAGCGCACCTGGTTCTTGGCCGCCGAGGCGCGGTAGGGGTAGAGCAGGTAGCCCTCGTACAGCACCGCGTCCGCCACCCGCCGGGCGATGTCCATCGGCACGCTCATCGCCGCGCCTCCTTGAGCAGTAGTTCCAGGGTCTCGTCCCAGGTCGCCAGGGCGCGGGCGGACTTGAAGCCGCTGAGTTCCCGGAGCGTGTCGCGGCGCAGCCGCAGCCACCCGGAATCCGGGAAGTAGCGGTCCATCAGCTCCCGCCACACCGCCACCGGCAGCCGGCAGCGGGCCTCGCAGTGCCACGGCACCTGGCTCACCGAGAAGCCGCCCGGCGCCCTGGCGAACACGGTGCCGCTGAAGAGCATGAGCATCGGGATCTCGCCCTCGTCCAGCGCGGCGAAGTATCTGCCCGCGGCCACCTCCAGGTCGTAGCCGCAGGGCACCGGAACGTCGATCTCGGTGCTCCGGGTGAACGCCGGGACCATGACCGAGACGTTGGCGAACTGCAGGGGCTTCAGCGTGTCGCCCCACCGGGCCGGGTCGCCGAACAGGTCGCCGAGCAGCCCCGCCTCGGCTCCGCCGTAGCGCCTCAGCTGCGGCTCCACCCGGATCTGGCAGTGCAGCGCGATGGTGTGCACCCCGTCGGGGGAGGGGTCGGTGACGCGCAGCCGGAAGACGAGCGTCGGGAAGGCGGCGTACGCCTCCGCCCGGATGTCCACGCAGCCGAACGCGAGCTCAGCCACGGCCGTCACCGCCCAGGACGGGCGCGAGCGCCGCATCGGCGCTGTCAACGGGCGGCACGGTTCGGCTGCGGCCGCGCAGGTCGGCGAAGAAGCCCTCGATGGCCGCCCGCGCCTCCTGACCGCCGTCGAAGCCCTTCCAGTGCAGCCGCACCAGGCCGACCAGCTCGTAGCAGGTGTCGATCGGCACCAGGTGGCAGGCGAAGCCTCCGTCGGGACGGCGGTCCACCAGGAGTGCCTCCACGTCGGGCTGGACATCGGCCATCGCCGGGTTGGCCGCCAGGACGCGCTCCCACGTTTCCAGCGGCAGCAGCGACTCGGTGGCGCCCGCCGGGCTCGGGTAGAACGCGACCGTCTGGTCCAGCGCGGAGTTGCGGAAGAAGAACGCCGTGCGGACCGGGATCTGCATCTCGTCCCAGTCGGCCGTGCCCAGCAGGAACCGCGGGGCGTGAAGGTAGCGCCGGGGGACGGACCGGTAGCGCGCCCGGCCGCTCGTATCGCGGGTGAACAGCAGATGGCAGGCCCGGCAGGCGCACAGCAGTCCCCGGGTCTCCACGTTCACGACGTGGCCGTGCTCCTCGCCGGCGGGCACCGCGCACAGTTCGCACAGCGTCACCGGCGGCCCGTCCCCGCTGGGCGGCTCGCGGAACCTGCGCAGCCCGATGGTCGTCACGAGACCGGCTCCGACGCCGGTGTCCGCTCCGGAACCGGGCACGGGCCGGGCGCGCGGCGCTGGATCTGCAACAGCTCCGGGCGGTCGTCGGTCACCCCTTCGACCTCCACCCCGGACACCTCGGGAGCGGCCTGGCCGATGGCCCGCTCGATGGCGTCGGTCACGGTGAGCCGCGAGGACGGGCAGCCGTGGCAGGTGCCCTCCAGGCGGAGTCGCACGATCCCGTCCTCGCCCACACCGAGCAGCTCCACGCCGCCCTCGTGCGACCCCAGATAGGGCCGTACGCCGTCCAACGCCTCGCGAACGCGTTCGGCCGTGCTCAGCGGGTGCAGGTCGTGCAGCACCAGCAGGCCGGACACGAGCGGGTCGTCGACCAGGTGGCGCAGTACCTCGGATGCCTCGGCCTCGGTGACGATCTCGACGACGCGCTCCAGACCGGCGCCGTACAGCTCGACGAGGGCCCGTACCAGGTCCTCGGCCTTGGCGCGGGTCACGGCGTCGCTCAGCGTGCCGAGGTCGGCGATCAGCGCCTCGACGCGATCGCCGGTCACCCGGATGTCATGGGCTTGTGGCATCTGCCCAGGCCCCCTTTCCGACCCCGGGGAGCGGTCGGCCCCCCGGCCGCCGCTGGATCAGGTGGTGTCGAAGGCGTGTGGGGTGTGCAGCCTGCGGAGCTCCTCGCCGCCGCCGAGGTACATGTGCACCCCGCACGGCAGGCACGGGTCGAAGCTCCGCACGGTGCGCATGATGTCGATGCCCTTGAAGTCCGCGGGCGGGTTCTCCTCGAAGATCGGTGTGTTCTGCACCGCGTCCTCGTAAGGTCCCGGCGTGCCGTGTACGTCGCGGACGCTGGCGTTCCAGGGGGTCGGCGGATACGGGTGGTAGTTGGCGATCTTCCCGTCCCTGATCACCATGTGGTGGGAGAGCACGCCCCGCACGGCCTCGGTGAAGCCGCAGCTGATCGCCTCGTCGGGAACCGTGAACGGCTCCCAGGTCTGGGTGCGGCCCGCGCGCACCTCGGCCAGGCCCTGCTCGACGAAGTAGAGCGCGCACGCCGCCGCGTAGGCCTGGAAGTAGGTGCGGGCCCGGTTGCGCTCCAGGGCGTTGGACAGCGGCTGGCCGTTGTGCTCGGGGATCGTCCACTCGAACGTCTTCTCCGGTTTCAGCGCCGTCCGCGGCAGGTTGATCTGCACGCTGTGACCGGTGGACCTGACGTAGCCGATGTCGACCCTGCCGGCCAGCGCCGTCGCCCAGAGCCTGGCGATGGGGCCGCCGCCGGTGTCGAGCGCGAGCGTGTTCTCCCCGTCGAACCAGCGGGGTGACATGACCCAGCTGTACTTGTCGCCGAAGTCGCGCTTCTGCGGGTGCGGGATGGTGTGCTGGTTCCACGGGTGCCGGATGTCGATCGGGTTGCCCAGCGGGTCGTGGGTGACGAACGGCTCCTGGCCCTGCCAGTCGTCGTAGTAGGAGCTGCCCAGCAGGATCCGGATGCCGAGGTTGATGTCGACCAGGTCGTTGGTGACGAGCCTGCCGTCGACGATCACCCCCGGCGTGACGAACATCTCGCGGCCCCAGTCGCCCATGTTGCGGTAGGTGTAGTCGCAGTGCTCGGGGTTCTGGAAGCTTCCCCAGCACCCCAGCAGCACGCGCCTGCGGCCCACCTCCTCGTAGCCGGGCAGTGCCTGGTAGAAGAAGTCGAACAGGTCGTCGTGCATGGGCACGACCCGCTTCATGAACTCCACGTAGCGCATCAGCCGGGTCAGGTAGTCGGTGAACAGCTGCACCGTCGCGACGGTGCCCACCCCGCCCGGGTAGAGCGTGGAGGGGTGCACGTGCCGGCCCTCCATGAGGCAGAACATCTCCCGGGTGGTGCGGCTCACCGCCAGCGCCTCGCGGTAGAACTCGCCCTCCAGCGGGTTCAACGAGCGCATGATGTCGGCGATGGTCTTGTAGCCGTGATCGGCCGCGTGCGGTGCCTCGGTGCGCTCGGCCATCGCCAGCACGCCGGGATTGGTCTCGCGGACCATCTTCTCGCAGTAGTCGACCCCCACCAGGTTCTCCTGGTAGATGTTGTGGTCGAACATGTACTCGGCGGCCTCGCCGAGGTTGACGATCCACTCGCCCAGGGCCGGGGGGCGCACCCCGTAGGCCATGTTCTGCGCGTAGACCGAGCAGGTCGCGTGGTTGTCACCGCAGATCCCGCAGATGCGGCTGGTGATGAAGTGGGCGTCGCGCGGGTCCTTGCCCTTCATGAAGATGCTGTAGCCGCGGAAGATCGACGAGGTGCTGTAGCACTCGGCGACCTGCCTGTTCTTGAAATCGATCTTGCAGTAGATGCCGAGGCTCCCGACGATCCTGGTGATGGGGTCCCAGGCCATCTCCACGAGTTCCGGGTTCTGTTCCGATGTCGTCATGTCAGCTCCAGGGCGCCTTGTAGCCGGTCAGCAGCTCGCGCCCCTTGTGGCGCCACTTCGGTTCCTTGTCGACGGTCTTGGAGGTGATGCCGCGCAGGGCCCGGATGACCGTCCCGTACGCGCCGCTCACCGTCGAGGAGATGAGGGCGCCGGGCGGCTCGTCCATGAACGGCATGAACTTGTCGGGGAAGCCCGGCATCGTGCAGGCGATGCAGATGCCCCCCACGTTCGGGCAGCCGCCGATCCCGTTCATCCAGCCGCGCTTGGGGACGTTGCACCTGACGACCGGCCCCCAGCAGCCGATCTTCACCAGGCACTTCGGCGAGCCGTACTCGGTGGCGAACTGCCCCTGCTCGTAGTAGCCGGCCCGGTCACAGCCCTCGTGGACGGTCTGGCCGAACAGCCACGTCGGTCGCAGCGCCTCGTCCAGCGGGATCATCGGCGCCTGCCCGGCGACCTGGTAGAGCAGGTAGAGGAGCGTCTCGGAGAGGTTGTCCGGCTGGATCGGGCAGCCGGGCACGTTGACGATCGGCAGGCCCGCCTTGGACCTCCAATCCCAGCCCAGGTAGTCGGCGACGCCCATGGCCCCGGTCGGGTTCCCCGCCATCGCGTGGATGCCGCCGTACGCCGAGCAGGTGCCCGCGCACACGATCGCGGTCGCCTTGGGTGCGAGCCGGTCCAGCCACTCGCTGGTCGTCATGGGCTGGCCGGTGTCGGGGTTGTTGCCGAATCCGCACCAGTACCCCTCCTGCTTGATCGCCTCGTTCGGGATCGAGCCCTCGACGACCAGCACGAACGGATCCAGCTCACCGCGATCGGCCTTGAAGAACCACTCGATGAAGACGTCCGCGCCCTGCATCGGCCCGGACTCGAAGTCGATCAGAGGCCAGTGCACGGCCACCTTGGGAAGTCCGGGAAGCGCGCCGAGCACGATCTCCTCGATGCTCGGCTGCGTTGCCGCGGTGAGCGCGACGGAGTCGCCGTCGCAGCTCATCCCGGCGTTGATCCACAGTATGTGGACGATCGGTTCCTGCCGGTCCGGAGATCTTCTGCCTGCCGTATCCGTCGGCGCTGTCATGACGCCTCCCCAACTCCTGGTGGATGTCTGTGGAACGTGAAGGGGGAGGGAGCCATCGCGGGTCCTCAGCCGGGGTCGTGCGTCCGCGGGGTCAGTGCGTGCCGGATGAGTTCCCGCAGGACGTGGTAGAGGGTGGTCTGCGCCTCCTGGATCCGGTGTACCGAGGAGGAGGGGACGACGAACAGGTGGGCCAGAACTCCCAGCTCGGACAGTTCGGTCAGCCTGCCACCCCCTCCGCCGGCCAGTCCGACGGTGAGCATGTCCCGGCGGGCCGCCTCCTCGAACGCCCGGACGACGTTGG
Organism: Streptosporangium sp. NBC_01810; assembly: GCF_035917355.1. NCBI lineage: Bacteria > Bacillati > Actinomycetota > Actinomycetes > Streptosporangiales > Streptosporangiaceae > Streptosporangium > Streptosporangium sp. NBC_01810. Next base: position 795,566 of record NZ_CP109070.1, read on the forward strand.
CGGAGCCGCCGCTCGTGGACAGGCCGACGGCGATGTCCCCCGGCCGGCCAAGCGCCGCGAGCTGCCTGGAGAAGATCACCTCGAACCCGACGTCGTTGGAGAGCGCGGTGACCACGGCGACGTCATCGGTCAGACAGAGCGCGGGCAGGGCCGGGCCGTGCTGGGGGTGCAGGAAGGCGGAGGCCACCTCCTGGGCGTCGGTGCTGCTCCCGCCGTTGCCGAAGCTGAACAGCCGGCCGCCGGAGGCGAACCGCTCGGCCATCTCCCCGGCGCATGCCGACAGCTCCGCCGCCGACTCCTCACCCACCCGCCGGCGCAGCCGCACGATCTCGCCGATCTTCTCCAGGGCCGACCGCCGGGCCTCGGTCTCCGCCTCCGCCGTGCCGGGCCCGGTCCGGTCCGGATGGTCGTGGTCGTGGTCGTACTCGTGGTCGCACTCGTACTTGTCGAGGAAGGGGTACAACCCCCGCGTGCCCTCCATGGGCGTTCCGTCAAGCGTGCTCATCGCCGTCCCTCCGCCCTTCGTTCCCGTGCGCGATCACGGCGATGGCCTCCCTGGCGTGTACGAGAACGGTGTCGCCCACCATCGGGTCGACCAGCGCCACGCTCACCTCTTCGAGGACTCCGCCCGCGTCGACGATCGCCAGCTCTGCCTCCAGCAGTCTGACCACCCGCACCGGCAGTGCCTGGTCGGAGCAGGTGATGCAGACACCGGCGGTACAGTCCTCGGGCCCGTTCACCGGGTCGCCCCTCTCATGGGTGGGCCGAGCCGGTCGAAGAACACGTGGACCAGCTCCCACAGCAGGTGGTACGCGGTGACGTGGACCTCCTTGACCACGGCCGGGTCGTCGGACGCGATGACCAGGACGTGGTCGGCCATCTCGCCGTCGTGTCCCTCCCTGTGTCCCTCCCTGTGCCCCTCTCCGTGGCCTTCGCCGCCGGTCAGGGCGATGGTCAGCAGGCCCAGTTCCCCAGCGGTCCTCAGGCCGCGCCGGACGCTCGCGCAGCGGCCGTCGCGGGAGATTCCAAGGGCCGTGTCGGAGGCGTCCGCCCAGTGGCGCACCTGGTGGGCGAAGACCTCGGCGGCATCCTCGCCGCTCTCGCCGACGCCGACCGTCGCGGTGTCATTGCCCAGTGCCACCGCCGCGAGCGCCTTCTTGCCCACGATGACCGGGTGCATGAACTCGACCGCGACGTGCGCCGCGTCCGAGCCCGCGCCGCCATCGCCGAAAACGATCAGCTTGCCGCCGAGGTGGAACCTGGCGGCCATGGCCCGGGCGGCATCCGCGATGCGCTCCACGTCGCCCGCCAGAGCGCGCCCGGCGTGCTCCCGCCGCGCGAAGGCCGCGATGACCGCCGCCTCCGTGACCGGGGCGATGGCGGATGGTTTTTGGGTACTTGGTGTGACAGGCATGTCAACGCTCCGTATTTTTCACGGTAACCGATACGTTACGGTTGGCCGTTTCAGGGCCGACACCCCTGGCTCGACAACCAACGGCAAAGCTCTGATCATCGACGTAACCTTCCCGTCCAGATCATGTGAGCCCTGGGGCGCCCCCGCCATGCGCGGGAAGGATGGCGGGATGGGCACGGGGTGGGCGCGGGTCCGCGTCAGGATCAGGGTCGAGGGGATCGTGCAGGGGGTGGGTTTCCGCCCTCATGTCCACTCCCTGGCCCGGCGGCTGGAGTTGTCGGGGTGGGTGGGCAACGACGACCATGGCGTTTTCATCGAGGCCGAGGGGGTGCCCGGCGACGTCGCGCGCTTCCAGGAGGAGCTGCGAGATCAGGCCCCGCCGCTGGCGGCGATCCACCGTATGACGGCCAGCGCGATACCGGCGCGCGGGGATCGCGGATTCCGCATCGCGGCCAGCCGAGGCGGAGACCAGCGGGTCACCCTTATCTCACCCGATGTCGCGACATGTGATGACTGCCTGGCCGAGCTGTTCGACCCCGCCGACCGGCGCTACCGGCACCCCTTCGTCAACTGCACCAACTGCGGGCCGAGGTTCACCATCATCCGGGACGTCCCCTACGACCGGCCCGCCACCACGATGGCCACCTTCGCCATGTGCGGAGAGTGCGAGAGGGAGTACCTCAACCCGGCGGACCGCAGATTCCACGCCCAGCCGATCTGCTGCCCGGCCTGCGGCCCGGTCCTGCGCCTGCTGGACGGCGGTGTTCACCACGGCGGTGTTCACCACGGCGGTGTTTCCCGGGGTGACAGCCCGTATGTCCAAGGTTCTGATGGCGATCCGATCGTGGCGGCGGCGGAGGTGTTGCGGGCGGGCGGCATCCTGGCGGTCAAGGGGCTCGGCGGGTATCACCTGGCGGTCGACGCCGCGGACGAGGAGGCCACCAGGACCCTCCGGTCCCGCAAGCGCCGCGAGGACAGGCCGTTCGCGGTCATGGTCCCCGACCTGCGCGCCGCGCACGCACTCTGCGAACTGGACGCCGAGGGCGAGCGGCTGCTCACCGGCCCGTGGCGCCCGATCGTGCTGCTGCCCCGCCGTCCCGGCGCCGCGCCGGCCGGAGCCGTGGCCCCGGGTGACCGCACTCTCGGCCTCATGCTGCCGTACACGCCGATCCACCACCTGCTCGCCACCGAGTTCACCCGGCCGTACGTGCTCACCAGCGGAAACCTCTCCGATGAGCCCATCGCCCACCGCGACGGCGACGCGCTCGTCAGGCTCGCCGGGATCGCGGACGCCTTCCTGACGCACGACCGGCCGATCCACATCCGCGCCGACGACTCCGTGGTCCTCGTCGCGCGAGGGCGGGCGCTACCGCTGCGCAGATCCCGGGGATACGCCCCCGAGCCACTGCGGCTCTCGCCGCCCGCCCGGCGACCCGTGCTCGCCTGCGGTGCCGAACTGAAGAGCACGTTCTGCCTCGCGAGGCAGGGATACGCCTTTGTCTCCCACCACATAGGCGACCTGGAGAACTACGAGACGCTGCGCTCCTTCACCGAGGGGATCGAGCACCTCGGGCGCCTGCTCGGCATCACCCCCGGGCTCGTCGCCCACGACCTCCACCCCGAGTACCTGTCCACCAAGTACGCCCTCGACCTGGACTCGGTGGACCTGACCGGGGTCCAGCACCACCACGCGCACATCGCCTCCTGCCTGGCCGACAACGCCGAGAGCGGTCCGGTCATCGGGGTGGCCTTCGACGGCCTCGGTTACGGCACCGACGGCACGATCTGGGGTGGCGAGATCCTGGTGGCCGACCTCGTGGACTTCACCCGCGCCGGGCGCCTGGCACCGGTGCCGATGCCAGGCGGTACCGCGGCGATCAGGCAGCCCTGGCGGATGGCGGCCGCCCACCTGAAGGCGGCGTACGGCGCCGCGCTACCCGAGGATCTGCCGGTCAGGAGCCGCCAGGGCACACGCTGGGAGGAGGTGCTCGCCGTGGCCGAAGCCGGGACGAACTCCCCCCTCACCTCCAGCGCCGGCCGCCTGTTCGACGCGGTGGCGGCGATCCTCGGGCTCCGCGACACCGCCGGATACGAGGGACAGGCCGCGATCGCCCTGGAACAGCGGGCAGACCCCACCGAGAGCGACGCCTACCCGGTGCGGATCCTCGACGAGGGGGCGCTCCTGACGATCCAGGTCGCGGACCTCATCCGGGCGGTCACCGAGGAGACCCGCGCCGGGGTGGTCCCGACGCTCGTCTCCGCACGCTTCCACAACGGGCTCGCCGCCGTCACCGCCGCGGCGTGCGCGAGGGTCCGCGAGAGCACCGGGATCGGCACGGTCGCCCTGTCCGGCGGGGTCTTCCAGAACCGCCTGCTGCTTGACGGCCTCGCAGGCGCCCTCGGGCTCGGAGGCTTCCGGGTCCTCACCCACCGCGCCGTACCCCCCAACGACGGCGGCATCAGCTTCGGCCAGGCCGCCGTGGCAGCGGCACGCGACGCCCTCGGCCTGCTCTGACACAGGGCCTGACGAGAGGCGCCGAAGTCAGGGGCGGGGTACGTCCCGAAGTGCCAGAGGTCGCACTCCGGGTCCTTGCCGGCGTAGTCGCGTGAACCGCTTTCAGGAGGTCAGACAGGTGTGGTGGGCGAGGAAGGTCAGCTGGTCGGCGGCCAGCTCGATGGTCTTGCTCACCGAGCGGGCCCCGTGACCGGCCTCCATCTCGTTGCGGAGCAGGATCGGCCGGTCCGAGGCCTGGGCGTGCTGCAGGGCGGCGCACATCTTCCAGGCGTGCAGCGGATGAACCCGGGTGTCGGACTCGAAGACCGTGAACAGCGTCGCCGGATAGCGCTCCCCCTCCCGCACACGGTGGTAGGGGGAGTAAGAGTGCAGCCAGGCGAACTCGTCGGGCTTCTCGGCGGAGCCGTACTCGACGTTCCACGTCGCGCCCAGACCGAACAACTCGTAGCGGATCATGTCGAGCAGCGGCGCCGAGCAGACCACCGCGGCGTACAGCTCCGGGCGCTGGGTCAGGGCCGCGCCGACCAGGAGGCCGCCGTTCGAGCCACCGGAGATGGCCAGTTGCGAGGGCGTGGTCACGCCGGTGGCGATCAGATGCTCGGCCGCCGCGTGCAGGTCGTCGAAGACGTTCTGCTTGTGGGAGAGCATCCCGGCCCTGTGCCACTCCTCGCCCTGCTCGCCGCCACCGCGCAACTGGGCGATGGCGTACGTGCCTCCCGCCTCGACCCAGCTCAGGATGGACGCCGAGTAGCCGGGGGTCATCGAGAGCCCGAAACCGCCGTAACCGTACAGGACCGTGGGGCGCGGGCCCTCGGCGCCAGGGCGGGAGATCACCAGCATGTGGACCTCGCTGCCGTCGGCGGAGTGATAGGTCACCTGCTCGGTGTTGACGGCGGGCACCTCGACGGCGCCGGGGGAGGCCGCCCAGAGGGTCGTCTCGCCGGTGCGGGCGTCATAGCGCTGGATGCTCGGCGGCGTGGTGTTGTCGGTGTAGCCGAACCACGCCTCGTGGCCGCCCTCCGGGCGCTCGCTGATGCCGCCGATGGTGCCCAGGCCGGGCGTCGGCACATCTCCGACGCGCTCACCGGTGGCCAGGTCGTGCACCGAGATCTCACTGATCGCGTGGCGGGTCCAGCCGACGAGCATGACCGGCCGGTCGAGGTCGTCGAGGATCGCGAAGTCCGTCAGCACGGCCTCGGGGTCCTGTGGGATGAGGTCGCGCCAGTTCTCGAACCGAGGGGCGGACGGGTCGGTCACGCAGACGCGGGCGCGCGGGGCGTCGCGGTCCGTGAAGACGTACAGGCGGCCGTCGCGGCCGAAGTGCAGGGCCGTTTGGGCGTCGACGTCCTGCTGGACGACGACCAGGTCGGGGGAGGAGGGGGAGGAGGCCTCCAGGTCGGCCACCCACAGGTCGTTGCGCGGCGCCGTGCCCCGGGAGGCGGAGATCTGCAGCCGGCGGCCGTCGCGGGAGACCGCCACGCCGTAGTAGTTGGTCTTCTCCAGGCCCTCACCGAAGATCAGGACATCCTCCTCGGTGGAGGTGCCGACCCGGTGCAGGTAGACCCGGCGGTGGAACTGCTCCTCCCCCTCGGGCACCTCGGTGGCGGGCAGCCTGCGCACGTAGTAGAAAGCCTCGCCGCCGGGCAACCATGCCACGGGGGAGTAGCGGCAGCGGTCGATCGGCCCCTCGATGCGGTCGCCGAACGCGATGTCCATCAGGTAGAGGCTGGACTCCTCGTCGCCGCCCACCGAGACCTGGTAGGCGAGCAGGCGGCCCTCCTTGTCGGGCTGCCAGGAGTCGAGGGTGGTCAGTCCGGTCGAGTCGAGTGCCATCGGGTCGAGCAGCGCCCGCTCGGTGCCGCCGGAGTCGACGGTGTAGAGCACGGCGTGCTCCTGCTCCGGGGTGCGCCTCATGAAGAACCGCCGCTCCCCGCGCCACGTCGGCGCGCCGACCGAACCGGACCTGAGCAACTCCGTGATCCGAGTCTTGAAACCCTCGCGCCCGGGGAGGATGTCCAGTTCGGTCTCCAGCAGCCTCGCCTGCCCCACCAGCCAGTCCTTCGTCGCCGGATCGTTCGGGTCCTCCAGCCATCGGTAGGGATCGGGAACAGGCACCCCGTGAAGCTCCTCGACGAGCTCAACACGGCTGGCTGGAGGGTACGGCTGTCGCGTCATGGCTGGAACACTACGACCTCCGGAGGACAGAACGCGGGCATTGCGCGAGGGGCGTACCTGATCTTCGCCAGGAGGAGTTAAGAACTAGTAATGCGGGCATAAAACGTATCAGGCTTCTCTCCAGTCATTTATGGGTGGCGGGAACCGTGACGCAGCAGCCAAACTTGGTGAAGGACGGTGCCGTGGTGAGCATCCGCTGGGCCGTCCGGCGGAGGTCCTCGTGACGGAAGCGCCCGGGCCCCAGGAGGGGCCGCCAGCCGGGGCACGCGGTGGCGTGCCCCCCCAACTGACACGTCCTGTGGCGGGAGAGGCCCGCTGATGCGCCAGGTCCTGCTCTTGAACGCCACCTACGAACCGCTGACCACCCTGTCCCTGCACCGGGCCGTCGTGCTCGTGCTCAGGGAGAAGGCGGACGTCGTGCACCGCGACGGGCGGGGCGCCGTGTTCCGCTCGGCGAGTCGCACGCTCGACGTTCCCTCGGTGATCAGGCTTCGGAGATATGTCCGGATTCCTTACCGGTCGCGGATCCCGCTGACCCGGACCGCGTTGATGCGCCGGGACGACTACCGATGCGCCTACTGCGGCCAGCGGGCCGAGACCATCGACCATGTCATCCCGCGCTCGCGAGGCGGTCCCCACACCTGGGAGAACTGTGTCGCGTCGTGCACGACGTGCAACCACCGCAAGGCCGATCGCATGCTGGAGGAACTGGGGTGGACGCTCAGCGTCGCCCCGGTGGTGCCACGCGGCGTCCACTGGCGGTTGATCGGCGCGCACATCGTCGGTGACCCCCAGTGGGCGCCCTACCTCGCGGAGAGCGCGGCCTGAAAGGACGGCGCCGCCGCGATCGTGCCGTACGGCACGATCGCGGCGGCATGCCCGTTGGCGGCGGTGATCCCCGGTCGGCACAATCATGGTCATGACATGGACCTTCACCTCCGACATCGAGGCGTACGCGGGGACGGCGGAGCCGTGGTTGCTGCGGGATCCGGTTCGCAACACCGTCCCCCTCACGGTCCTGCGCGCCGTACGGAGTGGTCTGTGGGGCGATGACGTGCTGCTGGGCAGGCTGGAGCGCGACGGCCGGATCGTGGCGACCGCGATCCAGACACCTCCTCACCCCCTCCTGCTCCCGACCATCCCAGCCGACGCCGTGCCCGAACTCGCCACCGGCCTGATCGAGATCGAGAGGGCGATCCCAGGGGTGAGCGGGCCACTCCCGCTGGCCGAGGCGTTCGCCGCCTCCTGGTGGCGGCCCGAGGCCAAACGCCGTGCCGAGCGTCTCTACCGGCTCGACGCGCTGCTGCCCCCCGACCCTTGCTCGCGGGGGGCTTCCCGGGTGGCCGGCACCGACGACCTCGACCTCCTGGTCCGGTGGGGAGAGGAGTTCCAGTCCGAGGCCGAGGGCGTCGCCCCCGTCGACCTGACCCCGCTGGTGGCCAGCCGGATCGCCAGGCGGGAGCTGGTCGTGTGGGAGGCGGACGGGCGGCCCGTCGCGTTCGCCGGGGCCTCCTCGCCCGTCGGTGGAATGTCCCGGGTCGGTCCCGTCTACACGCCCGCGGAGTTTCGCCGGAAGGGCTACGGCACCGGGCTCTCCCACGCGGTGAGCGCCAAGGCGCTCACCGAGGGCGCCGAGGAGGTGCTGCTCTTCACGGACCTGTCCAACCCCACGTCCAACTCGATCTACCAGGCGATCGGCTACCGGCCGGTGGCCGACTACGTCTCCATCACCTTCGCCTGACCTTCCGCGCCGTGTCCTTCTCACCCGCCCGGAGAGACAGGGGGCCTGGGGCACGGGTGCTCGGCGAGCGAGCCGGGTAACCTTGGGGTCATGCCCCGATACGACTTTCGCTGCCGCGCCTGCGGGTCCACCTTTGAGATCTCCCGTCCGATGGCTCGCTCCGGTGAGCCCGCGCTCTGCCCCGAGGGCCACGACGACACGGTCAAGCTGCTGTCCACCGTCGCCGTGACCGGAGGCTCCGCGAGCTCCTCGGCCGCGCCCCAGCCCTCCGGCGGTGGCGGCGGCTGCTGCGGGGGCGGCTGCTGCGGCTGACCACACCGGGATCTGTCACCCGGATCGGTTCGCACCGCCGGGTGACAGCCCCCGAGAAGCCGGCTAAGCCCTACTTATGCACTTATGCGGCGCGCTTGCCCTGGAAGGGCAGGAATCCCTCGGCTCGGTGCGGGCGGGCCTGTACGAAGGTGGGTTCGGTGGCGACGATCCGGTCGAACCGGAACGCCCGGATCGCGTGGCGCATGCGGCACATGCCGACGAGATACCAGTATTCGCGGTGGACCATGCAGGTCACCGGGTCGACGTCGCGGACTGTGACCCGCCCGGAGACGTCACGGTAGTGGAGACGGATGACGAGGCCTGAGGTGATGGCGTTGGCGATCGTCCGGGCGCGGTCGGCGATCGGGGCGGGCATCGGCTCGGTGAGGGTCGTCAGGGTGGTGGCGACGACGTCGTTGTCGATCTCCATCTGCTCGAACGCGTGACGCAGGCCGCTGCGGGCGGCGCCTGCCTGCGGACCCGACCCCAGATGCGCCATCGACAGGGCGAGGGCGGCGATCTCGGCGGCCGTCAGCGGGGCGGTGGGCTTCATGACGCTAGTCATACCCAGATAATACGTCTGAGCACTGACATTTTTTCGAACTTCCTATCGGGTAAGGCATCTCTACCCGATAGGAAGCCCAGGTCAGCGTGACAGCTGCGACAGGTCGCGCGAGGCGCCGGTGGAGGCGGAGGTCGTGAGCGCGGCGTACGCCTGCAGCGCGGCGCTCACCGGGCGCTGGCGGTCGCGCGGCCGGTAGCCGCCCAGGTCGGCCAGGAGCCTCTCCCGGCGCGCGGTCAGTTCCTCCTCGGAGACCTTCAGCCCGATCGAGCGGCCGGGGATGTCGATCGCGACGAGATCGCCGTCCTCGACGAGCGCGATGGTGCCGCCCTCGGCAGCCTCGGGGGAGGCATGACCGATGGACAGGCCGCTCGTGCCGCCTGAGAAGCGGCCGTCGGTGATCAGCGCGCAGTCCTTGCCCAGCCCCTTGCCCTTGAGGAACGAGGTGGGGTAGAGCATCTCCTGCATGCCGGGCCCGCCCTTCGGTCCCTCGTAGCGGATCACCACGACGTCACCGGCCTTGACCCTGTTGTTGAGGATGCCCTCGACCGCGTCGTCCTGCGACTCGAAGACCACGGCCGGGCCCTCGAACCTCCAGATCGACTCGTCGACCCCGGCGGTCTTGACGATGCAGCCCTCGGTGGCGATGTTGCCGTAGAGGACGGCCAGGCCGCCGTCGCGGGTGTAGGCGTGCTCGACGTCACGCACGCAGCCCTCGGACCGGTCGAGGTCCAACTCCTCCCAGCGGGCGCCCTGGGAGAAGGGCTTCACGGTGCGGACGTTGCCGGGGCCCGCGTGCCACAGCTCAAGCGCCTCCGGCAGCGCACCCGGCGACTGCGGGTCCCAGGCGTCGAGGTAGTCGCCCAGGGTGCCGCCGTTGACCGTGTAGGCGTCGCGGTGGAGCAGGCCCCCTCGGTCGAGCTCGCCCAGGATCGCCGGGATGCCGCCGGCGCGGTGGACGTCCTCGACGTGGTACTTCGCCGTGGCGGGGGCGACCTTGCACAGACAGGGCACCCGCAGCGAGATCTCGTTGATCTCCTTCAGCCCGAAGTCGACTTCGGCCTCGCGGGCCGCCGCGAGGATGTGCAGGATCGTGTTGGTCGAGCCGCCCATCGCCACGTCCAGCGCCATGGCGTTCTCGAACGCGTCCTTGGTCGCGATGGCGCGCGGCAGGACCGTCTCGTCGTCCTGCTCGTAGTAGCGGCGGGTGATCTCCACGAGCCGGCGCCCGGCGTCCTCGAACAGCTTCCTGCGCGCCTTGTGCGTGGCCAGGATCGTGCCGTTGCCCGGGAGCGCGAGGCCGATGGCCTCGGCGAGGCAGTTCATCGAGTTGGCGGTGAACATGCCGCTGCACGAACCACAGGTCGGGCAGGCGTTCTCCTCCATCTCCAGCAGTTCGGCGTCGGAGACGGCGTCGTTGGCCGCGGCGATCATCGGGTCGATCAGGTCGAGCTTCCCGTTGGGGGTCTTACCCGCCTCCATCGGACCGCCGGAGACGAAGACGGTGGGGATGTTCAGCCTGAAGGCGGCGAGCAGCATGCCCGGAGTGATCTTGTCGCAGTTGGAGACGCAGATCAGCGCGTCGGCACAGTGCGCGTTGACCATGTACTCGACCGCGTCCGCGATCAGCTCGCGGCTGGGCAGCGAGTACAGCATGCCGCCGTGACCCATCGCGATGCCGTCGTCGACCGCGATCGTGTTGAACTCGCGCGGGATCGCCCCCGCCTCGCGGATCGCGCCGGCCACAACGTCACCGACCTCGCGCAGGTGGACGTGCCCGGGGACGAACTGGGTGAAGCTGTTGGCCACGGCGATGATCGGTTTCCCGAAGTCCTCGCCGGCTACGCCCGTCGCCCGGAGTAGGGCCCGGGCCCCGGCCATGTTCCTGCCGTGAGTGACCGTACGAGACCTGAGGGCGGGCATGAGGCTTCTCCCATCATCGAAACCGTGGTCTATGAATGGTACGGCCACCGCTCAGCGCGTGAGACGACTGCCCATGCCATGAGAGATCAGGTCCGTGACCACACTTTCCGCGAACACCGTCGCTTCGCGGACACCGTGTTGGGAGAGGCCGGTGAGGACGGCCGAGGTCAGTTCTCCGGGTAGCGCGCGGGCAGGACCTGCCCGGCGACCTCGTAGATCCTTTCGATTTCGGTGTCGGTGAGTGAGCGTTCCCGCTTGGTGATCCATTTACGGACACGACTACCGTCGAACACGTCGACCTCGCGGACGTTGAGGACCTTCCAGGGGATGGCCGGGCCGTAGATCGCCAGGGACGGCACGATCGTGATCTCACGGCCGAGCTCCGCGCCGATCAGCTCGGCGGCCTGGGACGCCTCCCAGCGCGCCTCGTCGAGACGGGGCTTCTGGTTGAACGGGCCGTGGAACAGCTTGCGGTGCGACTGGACGCGGACGGGCAGGCGCTTGTCCCACTTCTCCGAGTCGACCGCGTAGACGCCGGTGGGACCCACGACCAGGTGGTCGATCTGGGCCTCGCTACCGGGGATCGCGCGGGCGTGCAGGGTGCGGTAGCCCCCGCGCTCCAGCCGTTTCAACTGCATCTCCGTCCGCCGCTCCGCGACCGAGGAGCGCCGCCAGGCGGGCACCGACGAGCTGGAGCGGGCATGCAGCACCGTGTCGACGATCGCGGCCACCACGGCGGCGGTGAAGCCCAGCTGCCAGCTGGCCAGCAGGACGGCCGCGAGCACGCCCACGCCGACCGCGACGAGAACGCGCCGGCGCAGGTGGCGGTACTTGGGGTGGTCGAGCAGGCTGCGCAGCGCGGCGCGCTCGACGGGTGCGTACGTAGACGCTGGTGCGGCGGGTCGAGACGTCGGCCGGTCCTCGGCCTGTCGGTCACTGACCCAAATCGGTGACGTAGTGTTACCGTCTTCTGGTACCTGACCGGAATCCACGTAACTCACGGTAGCTGACGTCCTCGGGGGGTGCCTAGTATTGCGTATCTCATACTTTTGTGACCACCGTCACCCGCTTGACACTGCTATGAACCGGGTATCTACGGGCTTCCACTCTGGATAACCGCGCGCTCTGCGCCTACTGTGCGGGGCGTGGCTCACATTCACGACCTTAACGCCCTGGAGCAGGCGGCAGCCGTGCGGCGCAGGGAGATCTCGCCCGTCGAGATCACCGAGCACTACCTCGACCGGATCGCCCGCCTGGACTCCCAGATCGGCGCGTACGTAACCGTGACCCCCGAACTCGCCCTGGAACAGGCGCACAAGGTCGAGGCGAGGGTGCTCGCCGGAGACGACCCCTCTCCCCTGGCCGGAGTGCCGATCCCGATCAAGGACCTCAACCTCGTCAAGGGCGTGCCGATCCACTTCGGCTCGGCCACCTACGAGGACTTCGTCGCGCCGGTGGACGACAGCGTGGTCGAGCGGCTCAGGGACGCTGGGACGATCATGCTCGGCAAGACCGCGACACCCGAGTTCGGGCTGCCGTGCTACACCGAGACCTCCGTCTCGGCGCCCAGCCGCACCCCATGGGACCCCTCCCGGTCGGCGGGAGGGTCCAGCGGCGGCGCGGCGGCCGCGGTCGCCGCGGGCCTGGCCCCCGCCGCGCAGGGCAGCGACGGTGCCGGGTCGATCCGCATCCCCGCCTCGGTCTGCGGGCTGTTCGGTATCAAGCCCTCCCGGGGCCGGATCAGCTTCGCGCCGATAATTCCAGACCTGGCCGGCCTGTCGACCAACGGCCCGATCGCCAGGACCGTCGCCGACGCCGCCGCGCTGCTCGACGTGATGGCCCACCACAACCCCGGCGACCTCTACCACGCGCCGCCGCCCGGACTCGGCTCCTTCAGCGCGTACGTGGGCCGCGACCCCGGCCGCCTGCGGATCGCCCGCTACGCCGAGCCGCTGGTTCCCGGTGTCGTCGTGGACCCCGAGGTGCTCGACGCCTACGAGCACGCCTCGGCGGAGCTGGCGGCGCTCGGACACGAGGTGGTCGACATCGCCCCGCCGTTCGGGCCGGACCTGGTGCCGCAGTTCGTGACGCTCTGGTACGCGTTCTCCTGCATGCATCCGGTCGATCCGACCAAGCAGGACAGGCTCCGGCCGCTGACCGCCTGGCTGCGCGAGCGCGGCTTCGCCACCCCGGCCCCCGACTTCCTGCAGGCCCAGTCGGCGCTGCAACTCGCCACCCGGTTCGGCCTGCTGGCGACCGACCCCTATGACGCGGTGCTCACCCCGACCGTGACGCAACCGCCCAGGCCCGTGGGCTGGTTCGAGGACGTCGACGATCCCGAGGAGACCTTCGAGCGGATGAAGCGGTTCGCCGCCTTCCCGGCCATCTACAACGTCAGCGGTCAGCCCGCGGTCAACCTGCCGCTGCACTGGAGCGCGGACGGCCTCCCGATCGGCGTGATGCTGGCCGGCAGGTTCGGCGACGAGGGCACCCTGATCTCCGTGTCGTCGCAGATCGAGGCCGTACGCGGGGGTTTCTGGGGTGAGCGCAGACCCGCCGTCTGGTAGTCCTCGACGGGCCGCCGACCTGGGGTTACTTTTGAGACATGGACAGCGCGATCGAGGTCCTGGGCTTTCTCATCGGGGTCTCCGGCAGCCTGTTCCTGCTCATCGTCCTGCTGGTGACGATGCCCGGCAGGATGCGCGACAGGGCGGCGAGGAGCACGTCGGCGGGTGCGATCTGGCTGGGGGGGCCGTTCGGCAGCGAGCGCGGGATCACCGACACCGTTCTCGTGCTGACGGAGCGGCGTCCGAGCCTGCCTCCGGCGCCAGAGGCGGACTGGGTCTCGCTCGCGGAGACCGCCGAGCCTGGACGGCACACCGGCGGAGCGTCGGCGGCCTGGTGAAGCCCGGCGAGAGCCGGTGAAGGCGAGGTACGGAGATGCTGACCCTGACCTCGACACAGGGAGACGACATCCGCGGGGCCCTGCGCACGGCGGAGCGGCTCACCGGGCTGCGCTTCGCCGCCTACCTCGGGCCGGCGATCGGCCCGCGCCGTCACTTCTCCGAGCGGCTGCACGCCGCGCTGGGAGAGGAGGCCGACAGGGCGGTGCTCGTCTTCGTGGACCATCGGGGGAGGGCACTGGAGATCGTCACCGGTTCGCGGGCCAGGGCCTGGCTGCCCGACGCCGAGTGCCGCGCGACCGCGATGTCGATGGCCGCGATCCTCGGCCTGGGCGATCTGGTGGGCGGGCTGGTCACCGGAGTCCTGCTGCTGGCGGACCGGGCGTCGCGGCGCGGATGATCCGTTCGCGCTGAGCGAAGCTGATTTTCCCGGATAATCGGGCTCGTGCTGAGGATCAGGTGGGATGCGCTGCTGGGTCGCTCTGCTGAGAGGTCCACGGCGGCGCGGGAGCCCGATGTGATCATCGGCTACGTCCAGGAGGCATTCGCCGATGCCCGGGCGAGGGTCCGCAGGGAGGATGAGACGGCGGTCATCCTGCTGGTCACGACCGGCGCGGCCGCCGGTGCCGTCGTCGTCGGGCTGCTGAACGGGTACTGGAGACCCGGCGAGCTGTCCAGCAAGATCGAATGGCTCTGGTGGGCCGGCATGTTCTTCTGGCTGATGGGGATCCTCATGCTCGTCGGAGCCCTCTACCACCGTATCGCGGGGCTGGCGGGCAGGACGCTGGAGAGACGCCGTTTCTATCCCGGGGGGTTCGTCGGCCAGGTACGGCCGGGACCGAGGTCCGGCGACAGGGTCGATCTGCTCGTCCTGGAGATCAGGAGGCTCAGCGCCGTCGGAGACGCCAAGCGGCGCTACATCCGGCGGGGCGTCTGGCTGATGCTGATCTCCATCACGTGTTGCGCGCTGTCGGTGTTCGTCAGCCGGCTACTCTGATCCGGCCCCGCCATCAGAGCCGATTCAGGGCCGATTCAGGGCTGGAGAAGCCTCACCAGATGGTTGCTGATGTCCGTCAGCAGCGTCGAGGGCGCCACCGGGGCGCTCGCGACGGCGGAGAACAGGGCCGGTAACCCCGGCAGGGGGAAGCCGTCGTCACCGGACGCCTCAGCGCCCACGTCGTTCTTGGCCAGGATGGTCCGGCTGCGCTCCCAGGCCTCGGTGACCTCCTCAGGAGAGGGCACACCGAACCCGTGGCCCACCGGAGCGGCGTGGCGCAGCCGAACCAGCGGGGTCTCGGCGAAGGCCAGTGCCACGCCGGCACGCAGGGCGAGGTCGTCGCGGCGGTCCGCTCGTACCCAGTCCATCGCGGTGCAGGGGGTGCGGCAGTCGGCCACGCAGGTGGCCAACGCCCCGGCGACCTGGCTGTGCTGGCGGTCGAAGTAGGCACGCCACCCTTCGGCGGGCTCTCCCGCCACGCGCAGTGTCCGGTTGGCCGCCGACTGCTCGGCCTTCGTGTGGTCGCACTCGCGCTCGCCGATCACCCCGAACCTGCTGCCCGGCGCGGTCAGGCCCTCCGGCCAGCGCGCCGGATCACCGGCGTTGCCGAGCACCGGCTCGAAGGCGAGCAGCGGGAGATACTCGCTGGCGATGTGGACGGCGGCGACCATGGGGCTCAGCTCGCGACGGTGCCACCTGACCGCTATGACCTCCAGCAGCAGCTCGTACGCGGGACGCAGCGACTCCAGCGCGCCACGTGGCTGCTCGCGGGGCGTCTGCGGCATGGTGCAGGCCCGAGCCCGCCGCCGCAGGTCGCTCGGTACGGTCCGTGCCTCGGCGGCGAAGTCCTCAGCGTCGAGCGAGAGCAGTCGCTGGCCGAACTCGCAGGCCGCTTCGATGTCGCCCGCGTCCGCCACGACACCGGAGGCGAGGGCTCCGACATCACCGAAGGCATACCTCCTGGCCAGGGAGATGAGCAGATCACGTGCCGATTCCACGGGATTACCCTCTCTTGACTTTCTTCCCGGGGCCGGTGCCCGGGGCCTCCACACCCACCGAGGATTCGACAACCGGCGAATGAAGGGACTGCTGTCGATACGGAGCCGGACACGGGGCGTTTCTTGCGGTTAACACCTATCTCTACCAGTGTTCGCCTCGAGGTGCTCAGGGCCGCGTGGCCCCGGCGGCCCGTGAAGGCGTGCCGGACGGATACCCCTCGCCGTCACGGCGAGGGGTATCCGTCCGGTCTCCGCGGGGGTCAGCTCGCGGAGGCGTCCTTGGCCTGGGCGCGCAGGGCGCGGCTGGTACCGTCGGCGCCCTCGAGCAGCAGCCGCCGCAGGGCGTGCGGCGGCTGGTCGGACGAGATGAAGTCCTGGGTCCTGGCAACCGTCTCGGGCAAGATGGCCAGAGCCGGGTAGCAGCCGTTGGCGAAGTTCTGGGCGCTGTCGGAGGTCCAGGACTTCCAGATCCTGCCGATCTCCTCGAAGTACTTCGCCACGTACGGCTCCAGCAGCTCCGGATGGCGCGGATCCATGAAGCCGACGATCGTCGAGCGGAGCAGCGCGCCGCTCAGCTTGCCCTCGGTGATCGCCGTCCAGGCGTTCACCTTGCCCTGCGCCGTCGGGATCGAGGCACGGGAGAGCGCGGCGGAGCGCTCGCCCGCCGCGGTGGCGTCGCGCAGCAGCTCCTGAGCGATGTCCTCCTCGCCGAGCAGGCCACCGGAGACCAGGGCGCCGGTCAGTGTCCAACGCAGGTCGGTGTCGACGGTGAGGCCGTCGAGCACGGTCTCACCGTCCAGCAGCCCCTTCAGGAACGCCAGGTCCTCGGTGGAGGTGGCCGTGGCCGCCAGTGCGTTCAGGTAGGCGAGCTGGTGGTCGGAGCCGGGCCCGGCGCCCACGACCAGGTCGCGCAGCGCGGAGGTCAGCCGGGCCATGCCCTGGTCGCGCCAGGCGGGGTCGGCGTACTGCTGGATGGCCAGGCGGGTCTGGCGGAGTACGGTCTGGGTGACCGTGATGTCGGTGATCGACTTGACCCCGGAGACGACCAGGGCGAGGTAGTCGCGGGCGGACATCTCGGCGTCGCGGGTCATGTCCCAGGCGGCCGACCAGCACAGTGCACGGGGCAGGGACTCGGTGAACTTGCCGATGCCGCCGTTCACCACGGTCTGCAGCGACCGCTCGTCGAGCCTGACCTTGGCATAGGTCAGATCGTCATCGTTGATCAAGATCAGATCCGGCTGGACCTCGCCGACCAGCTCGGCCACCGCCGTGCGCGCACCGACCACGTCCAGCTCGACCCGCCTCACGCGGACCAGTTCGTCGTCCCGCAGGGAGTACAGGCCGATGGCCACGCGGTGCGAGCGCAGCGTCGGGTAGTCGGCAGGGGCCTCCTGGAGCACCTCGAAATCGCTGAAACGGCCCTCGGGGTCGGTGGTGAACGACGGGCGCAGCGTGTTGACCCAGGAGGTCTCCAGCCACTCCTTCGACCAGGAGGACAGGTCGCGCCCCGAGGTGTGCTCCAGCGCGCCGAGCAGGTCCGCGAGCGTGGTGTTGCCCCAGGCGTGCTCACGGAAGTAGTCGCGGACCCCGGCCAGGAAGTTGTCCAGCCCCACGTAGGCGACGAGCTGCTTGAGGACCGAGGCGCCCTTGGCGTAGGTGATCCCGTCGAAGTTGACCTCGACCGCGTGCATGTCGACGATGTCGGCGGCGATCGGGTGGGTCGAGGGCAGCTGGTCCTGGCGGTAGGCCCAGGACTTCTCGACGTTGGCGAAGGTCGTCCACGCGCCCTGGCCCCAGCGGGTGGCCTCGGCCTGGCAGAGCACCGAGGCGTAGGTGGCGAACGACTCGTTCAGCCACAGGTCGTCCCACCAGCGCATGGTGACCAGGTCACCGAACCACATGTGCGCCATCTCGTGCAGGATCGTCTCGGCGCGGCGCTCGATCATCGCGTCGGTGACGCGCGAACGGAAGACGTAGTCCTCCAGGAAGGTCACGCAGCCCGCGTTCTCCATCGCCCCGGCGTTGAACTCGGGGACGAAGAGCTGGTCGTACTTCCCGAACGGGTAGCGGACGTCGAAGACCTCGTGGAAGAAGTCGAAGCCCTGCCGGGTCACCTCGAAGATGTTCTCCGGGTCGAGGTGTTCGGCGAGCGAGGCCCGGCAGTACAGGCCCAGCGGGATGCCGTCGTGCTCGGAGGTCACCTTGTGGTACGGCCCGGCGCACAGGGCGGTGATGTAGGTCGACATCACCGGGGTGGGCGGGAAGTGCCAGCGCTTGGCCGCCTGGAGCGCGCCGTGCTTGCCGTGGTACTCCGCCAGCTCCTCAGCCGAGTCGGGCGCCGCGTTGGAGATGACCTCCCAGTGGGACGGCGCGAGCACGGTCAGCTCGAAGGTGGCCTTCAGGTCGGGCTGGTCGAAGCAGGCGTACATCCGGTGCGCGTCCGCGGTCTCGAACTGGCTGTACAGGTAGACACTCTTGTCGACCGGATCGACGAAGCGGTGCAGGCCCTCGCCGGTGCGGGTGTAGGAGCAGTCGGCGTCCACCTGCAGTTCGTTGCTCTCGGCCAGACCCGGCAGCGGCAGCCGCCCGGTCTCCGGGTCGTAGCCGCTCGGGTCCAGTTCGACGCCGTTCAGGACGGCCTTGCGCACCTTCGCGCCGGCCAGGTCGATGAATGTCTCGGCACCCGGGCGGGTGCTGGTGAAGCGGACCGTGGTGACGCTCTCGAAGCGCTCCTCACCCTCGGTCAGGTCGAGCTCCACCGCATAGGACTGCACGCTGAGCAGCCGTGCGCGCTCGCGCGCCTCGTCACGGGTCAGATTGCCTGCCACTACCGCTCCCTCTTCACAACTTCCCCCCGCTCCGTTGCTAAGGGGTGACTGAATCCTGCCACGTAAGGCCACGACGCGCGGCGTTGGAACAGCCTGCGGGTTGATCACTAGATCTGAGGATAAAGCTGCATGTCAAGGTATTAATCCACCCTTGGAATAGGGAACTCTGCCGTCCGAGTTGTCGCTACCGACGAAGCCTTACGACCAGGAAGCCGAGAAGATGACTGAGCGAACCCCCGTTGACCTCTGGTTTGATCCCTTCTGCCCGTTCGCGTGGATGACCTCTCGGTGGCTGCTGGAAGTGGAGAAGGTGCGGCCGATCGAGCCGCGCTGGCACATCATGAGCCTCAACGTGCTGAACGAGGGCAAGGAGGTCCCGGACGGATACCGCGAGATGATCGCTCTGGCCATCGGCCCGGTCCGGGTTGTCACCGCCGTGCAGGAGAAGTGCGACTCCGAGACGGTGGGCCGCCTCTACACCGAGCTTGGCACCCGCTTTCACAACCAGGGCAGGGCCAAGGAGCTTGACACGCTCCGCGAGACCGTCGAGGAGGCCCTGGAGGCCGCCGGGCTCGACCGCGCGTTCGCCGACGCGATGGACTCCGAGGAGTTCGATGAGGCCCTGCGCGCCTCGCACAACGACGGCATCGAGCGGGTCGGCCAGGAGGTCGGCACCCCGGTGATCTCGGTCGAGGGCGTCGCCTTCTTCGGCCCGGTCATCTCGCCCGCGCCCAAGGGCGAGGACGCCGGCAAGCTCTGGGACGGGGTACGCCTGGTCGCGGCCACCGACGGATTCTTCGAGCTCAAGCGCTCCAGGGACCGGCGCCCGATCTTCGACTGATCCGCGGCTCAATCCTCTCCGCCTTCCCTGCCTTCCCCGCCTTCCCCGCCCGCCGCGCGCGACCGCGGTGGGCAGGGAAGGTGGGGAGGGCAGGGTGTGTCAGGCCGCACCTGCGCCGTAGGCCGGGAGCCGGAAGACGTCAGACCAGGTGCCGTGACCAGTGGAATCACGACTGAGCTCTCGGGTAACGGTGATCTCCGTCCGCTCGCCGCACCCGCCGCGCCCTCGCGAAGGAACGGCACGCACGCAAGGATGAGAGGCATGCGTCACCTTTATCTGAACGGAGCCTGGCAGCCCTCCGCGTCGGGCGAGAGCATCGACGTGATCAATCCGGCGACCGAGGAGCTGATCGACAGGGTGCCCGCCGGGGTGCCCGCCGACGTCGAGGTCGCCGTGGCCGCCGCACGCGAGGCTTTCCCCTCCTGGTCCACGACGCCCCCCGCCGAGCGAGGCCGGATCCTCGCCGCCGCCGCCGAGCTGATACGAGAACGCTCCGATCAGATAGCCAGGATCATCGCCACGGACATGGGCGCGCCGTACGGCGTGGCGATGAGGGTGCAGACACTGATGCCGGCCGGGGTGCTGGCCTCCTACGCCCAACTGGCCGAGACCTACGACTTCGAGGGCGGGCAGGTCGGCAACTCCCGCGTCTTCAGGGAGCCGGTCGGGGTGGTCGCCGCCATCACCCCCTGGAACTACCCTCTCCACCAGGTCGTCTGCAAGGTGGGCGCCGCGCTCGCCGCGGGCTGCACCGTCGTGCTGAAGCCCAGCGAGGTGGCGCCGCTGGCGGCCTTCGCGCTCGCCGGGATCCTCGACGAGGTCGGGTTGCCCGCCGGGGTCTTCAACATGCTCAGCGGCTACGGCCCGGTGGTGGGTGAGGCCCTGGTCACCCACCCGGAGGTGGACATGGTGTCGTTCACCGGCTCCACCGGGGCCGGGCGCCGGGTCGCCTCGCTCGCGGCCGAGACGATCAAGCGGGTGGCCCTGGAGCTCGGTGGCAAGTCCGCCAGCCTGGTCCTGCCGGACGCCGATCTTCCGGTGGCGACCGAGGCGACGGTGGCCAACGCCTTCCTCAACTCCGGCCAGACCTGTTCCGCCTGGACCCGCATGATCGTCCACCGGGACCAGTACGACGAGGCGGTCCTGCTCGCTGTCGAGGCCGCGCGGAGATACACGGTCGGCGACCCCTTCGACGAGGCGACCCGGCTCGGCCCGCTCGTGTCGGCGGCCCAGCGTGACCGGGTGGTCCGCTACATCAACCGGGGCCAGGAGGAGGGCGCACGGCTGGTCGCCGGAGGCACCGACCGGCCGATGGATCGCGGTTTCTACGTCGAGCCCACCGTGTTCGCCGGGGTGGAGCCGGGGATGGTGATCGAGCAGGAGGAGATCTTCGGCCCGGTCCTCACGATCATCCCCTACACCCGGGGTGAGGACGAGGCCGTCGCCATCGCCAACGGCACGCGGTACGGCCTGGCCGGCGCGGTGTGGGCGGGTGGTGAGCAGCGCGCGATCGAGGTCGCGCGACGGCTGCGCACCGGCCAGGTGGCGATCAACGGTGGCCGGTTCAATCCGCGAGCCCCCTTCGGCGGCTACAAGCAGTCGGGCCTCGGCCGCGAGCTGGGTGAGTTCGGCCTTGAGGAGTATCTGGAGATCAAGGCAATCCAGCTCTGAGGGCGTCGGGCGAGGACCTCCGCACCCGACCCGGGCAGCCCCACCGGGGCAGGGTGCCTGGAGCAGGTGCCGGACGCCACCCCGGTCTGGGGGGACGCACCCACGTGCCGCCCCACCGGATCAGGGTGCCTGGAGCAGGACCTTCCTGGCGGCGTCCTTGGCCAGCCGGTCCACGTAGAGCATGCCGTCGAGGTGGTCGGTCTCGTGCTGGAAGCAGCGTGCCAGCAGGCCGCGGGCACTGACCCGGATCGGTCGCCCCAGCCGATCCAGGCCGCTTATCGTCACGCCGGCGGCCCGGGGCGTTCTGGCGTAGAGCGGGGTGCCGGTCTCGCGGCTGGGAACGGAAAGGCAGCCCTCCTCGTCGAGGACCTCGGAGTCGTCGTCCACGGTCAGCTCAGGGTTGATCACGTGCCCCTTGCGGTTGCTGCAGTCGTAGACGAAGATCCTTTTCGACACGCCGATCTGCGGGCCTGCCAGGCCGACGCCCTGCGCGGCGTACATCACGTCGAACATCTCGTCGATCATGCGTCGCAGATCACGGTCGAAGTCGGTGATCGGCTCGGCGGGCGTGCGCAGGACGGGGTCACCGACCACTCGGATGTCACGCATGTGAGGTTCTCTCTTGTAAGGGTTGTGTGAGCATAGGGACTGTTACTCTAGCCGGGGCCGAGTGAAGCCGCCCGCGCACACCTGCGAAACTGTGTGAGTGCGCGTCTACATCGGTGCCGACCATGCCGGCTATGAGCTCAAAAACCACATCGTCTCCTGGCTGAAGGAGCACGGCCACGAGGTCGTGGACTGCGGTCCCTCCTTCTACGACGCGGAGGACGACTACCCGCCGTTCGTGCTGCGCGCGGCCCAGGGCGTCGTGGAGGACCCGGGCAGCCTGGGGGTCGTCATCGGCGGTTCGGGCAACGGCGAGCAGATCGCGGCGAACAAGGTGCGCGGCGTCCGCGCCGCCCTGGCCTGGAGCGAGGAGACCGCCAGGCTCGCCCGCGAGCACAACAACGCCAACGTCGTCGGCGTCGGCGCGCGGATGCACACGGAGGAGGAGGCGACCCGGTTCGTCGAGGTCTTCCTCAACACCTCGTACTCCGGGGCCGAGCGCCACAACCGCCGGATCGCACAGCTCACCTCGTACGAGACCATCGGCCAGCTCCCGCCGCTGCCGTAGTCCTCACCGCTTGCGCGTGGGCTCCTTGTGGGGCGTCTCGTCGCGCAGGGGACGGCGGTCCGCGCTCTCCTGCTGCTCGGGTGTCGGGCGCGAGACGTCTCGCGCCCGCATCGCGGTGATCGCGGTGATCTGCAAGCTCTGCAGTGCCATGCCGCAACCATAACCCGCCAGGCCCGTCCTGCCCGCCAGGCCCGTCCGGGCGGGCCCACTCCGGGGCCGTCCTGATCCGGACGCGGTCTGATCCAGCCAGGCTTGATCGGCGGGCCGGGTACGCGGCCCGGCCCGACCTGATCGGCGGGCCGGGCAGCTGCGGCCGTGCTCAGAAGACGTGGTCAGAAGACCGTGCCGCCCCAGGGGGCGGGATCCCACGACATCGCGGTGGACAGCTCCCGCAGGGCCCCGGCGCGCGACTCGCGTACCGCCCCCGCCGCCCGCAGCGCCGCCAGCGGGCGCCCGCCCAGATAGGCCGCGCCCAGCACGGAGACGGGCAGCGCCAGGTCGGCCGGGTCGTCGCAGGGCAGGCAGCGGGCGCCGGAGGTGTCGGCGGTCAGCCGCCAGCGGCGCGCGTTCCATCGGCACACGTCGTCCTCGACCTCGATCACCACGTCCACCGGCGCGGAGTAGCCGCGGGCCGGAAGGGCCCGCTCGACGTCCACGACGCGGATCCACAGCTCGTCCAGCCAGCGCGCGTGAAGCATGCGGGGTTCGGCCAGCAAGTGGATCAGCGGGTCGTCCGAGGGACGGTTCCCGGCGGTGACCTGCGAGACCAGGTCGCGGTCCAGGACGTGCCGCCAGAGCAGCGCATAGGCGGCGGGATCGAGACCGAACAGCTCCTTGACCTGCAGTTCGCCGTCAGGGATGTCGTCCTCGGTCCAGCTCTGCCTGATCCTGAAGAGCGCGTAGCCCCGCGGACCGGCGTCGTCCTCGACGATCACGGCGCGCAACGGTCCGGCGCCGCCCTGGTCGGCCTCGTGGTCGGTCAGCGTCGAGTCCCAGCGCGCGGGCGTGCGGGCGTACAGTCCCGGACGCTCGTCGAGCGCCGACTCGTGGACCTTCTCGAAGGTGGCCCTGGCGTCCGCGGGCCTGACGACGCGCAACCGCAGGCCCGGATCGACGGGGGCGTGCCGGGTGAAGGCCGCCCTCGCCGTGGGGATCCGGAAGACCAGGCCGTCCGCGGCCCTGCCGTAGCCGTAGCGCCCGTAGATCGCGGCTTCGGAGGCGTAGAGCGCGGCGACCGCCTCACCCCGCTCGTGGAGGTCGGAAAGCTGGCGGGTCATCAGCGAGGAGAGGACGCCCCGGCGGCGATGGGAGGGCAGCACGCCGACCGCGGTGACGCCGCCGACCGGGATCGGGCCGCCGGGTACGGTCATGGTGAAACTGCACACCGCCGTGGTGCCCACGAGCAGATCGCCGTCGAACACCCCGAGCGAGCGGTCGAACTCGGTGACGCCCCTGTACAGCTCCCCCCGGTGCGGGGGGATGGGGGCGCCGAACGCCTCCTCATCGACGGTCATCCAATCGGACCAGTCGGCTTCGGTGATCGGACGCAGGCTAAGAGTCATTTTTCACACGGTAGATGGGACAAACAGTTCCGGCCAGCTAATATCCACGCTTAGTGATCAAGGCATTGGTCAAGTTGGCCGCCTAAAGGGGGGATAGCCAGATACAGTCAGGCGCATCATGAGTTCCCGTCCGGTGCCGCTGCTCCCCCCGGCGCTCCGTGCATTCCTGGTCCGCATCCCGCTTCTCGTTCCCATGGTGCGTCTACTGCGCCGCGGCCCCCTGGCGCGCGACCGGAACCTGCTCATCACCCTGATCCTGCTGACCCTGTTGATCGGTGTGCTGGCCGCGAAAGTGTCCATGGAGTGGTTCTCCCCGGCTCTCATGATCCCGATCACCCTCATGGCGGGCCTCCAGCTCCGGCTGAACAGCCTCGTCAAGCTGCTGTGCGCGGTCGCGGCCTCGCTGATCTACGTGGCCGTGGTGCGCGGGGTGGACTACATCGGTCCCGGCCTGCTGGTCACCTTCGGTTTCACCGCCGTGCTGGCCGCGCTGATGGCCCGCACCCGGGGCAAGCTCGGCGTGCAGGGCCTGCGCGGCGACGCGATGCTGCTGGAGCTGCGCGACCGCCTCAAGAGCCAGAGCGACCTGCCCCCGCTGCCCAAGGAGTGGGGCTCCAAGGTGGTGCTCAAGCAGGCCGGAGGATCCTCCTTCGGAGGCGACTTCCTGGTCTCCATCCGCGAGGGTGACACGATGGAGCTCGCCCTGGTCGACGTGTCGGGCAAGGGCGTCGACGCGGGTACCCGGGCGCTGCTGCTGTCGGGCACCTTCGGCGGGCTGCTCGGCTCGGTCGACGCCTTCCTGCCCGCCTGCAACACCTACCTGCACCGCCAGCGCGAGGCCGAGGGCTTCGTCACCGCGGTCCACCTCCGGCTCAACCTCGTGACGGGCGAGTACGTCATCACCTCGGCCGGTCACCCCCCGGCGGTCAAGTACGAGTCGGGCGCCGGAACGTGGCGGGTCTCCACGGCCAAGGGAGTAGTCCTCGGCGTCGTACCCGACCTGCACTGTGAGACGGACCAGGGGATGCTCCGCAAGGGGGACGCGCTCATGCTCTACACCGACGGCCTGATCGAGCAGCCGGGGCGCGACATCGACGCGGGCCTCGACCGCCTGCTGGGGGAGGCCGAGCGCCTGGTGCCCTCCGGGTTCCGCGACGGTGCCCGTAACCTGGTCGCCTCCATGTCGGCGGGCCACAACGACGACTGCGCCCTCATCCTCATCTGGCGCCCTTGAGGCGCGGAAGGCGTCAGAGCCATCCGAAGTCGTCGGCGATGCGTACCGCGTCGAGACGGTTGCGCGCCTGGGTCTTGCACATGATCCGGGACAGGTGGTTGCGGACCGTTCCCACGGAGAGGAACAGCCGGTCGGCGATCTCGCTGGACCTGGCGCCCCGCGCGACCAGCCGGAGCACGTCGAGCTCCCGGCGGGTCAGCGGGTTGTCCGCCGATCTCAGGGCCGCCACCGCGAGTTCGGAGTCGACCGTGCGGCGGCCGGCCGCGACCCGGCGGACGCCGTCGGCCAGCTGCCCGGGGTCGACCTCCAGGCTCATGAAACCGAGCGCGTGGACGGCGAAGGCGCGGCGGACCTGGCCCGGGTTCGGGGCGCGGGACAGCAGCAGGACACTGCAGCGGGGAGCCTCCTCGTGCAGCCGGAGGGCGGTGGTGAAACCGTCGATCCCCGGCAGGTCGAGGTTGATGATCGCCGTCTCGGGTGCGTGTCGCAGGACGGCGGGGACGACGTCCTCACCGTCGGCCACGTCGGCCACCACCTTCATGTCGCTCTCGCTCTCCAGCGACGCCACCAGCCCGCGCCGTATCAGGGGGAGGTGCTCGGCAACCAAAATCCCGATCAAAACGCTCCGATCTCTCGCCCTCACCTTCATCAAAGAGTGATCGCGTGATTGCTGAATGTCAACAAAATGTGGTCGATCGCCAAAATGTGGGCAAGTGACTTGATGGGGAACGTGGCCGCGACGGAGGCGTGCAGGCCGGATACTTCGGCTAATCTCTTATGGGGCATTGTCGGGGAAACCGCGATGGGAGTATGAACCTGTGAGCTGGCTCTCCGTGGTCGGGGTCGTCGTCTTCCTCGTGGGACTGATGGTGTCGATCGGGCTGCACGAGATCGGCCACCTGGTGCCGGCCAAGCTGTTCGGCGTCAAGGTCACCCAGTACATGGTCGGTTTCGGCCCGACGATGTGGTCGCGACGCAAGGGCGAAACCGAGTACGGGATCAAGTGGCTCCCGCTGGGCGGCTACATCCGGATGATCGGCATGCTGCCGCCCAGGCCGACCGATGCCCCCGGCAAGGTGCGCTCGGTCTCCACCGGACCGTGGCAGGGCCTGATCGAGAACGCGCGTGACGTGGCGCTGGAAGACGTGCGACCGGGCGACGAGAACCGGGTGTTCTACCGCAAACCCTGGTGGCAGAAGGTCATCATCATGTCCGGCGGCCCGGCGATGAACTTCGTGCTGGCGTTCATCCTGTTCGGCGTCGTGCTCATGGGGTTCGGCATCCCCGTGCAGAAGACCGAGATCGCCTCGATTCCGCAGTGCGTGAAGACCGCCGCCGACTACGCCAAGAACCGGGAGTGCACCGCGGCCGACAAGCCCAGCCCGGCCAGCGTGGCGGGGCTGAGGCCGGGGGACGTCATCGTGTCCGTGGCCGGCAGGCCCGCCACGAGCTGGGACGCCGCGACGCGGGCCATCCGAGACCACGGCGCGGGGCCGACCGCGATCGGCATCAGGCGTGGGGGGCAGGAGCTGACCGTCAACGCCGATCTCATCGCCCAGGACCGCGAGTCGCTGGACGAGCCCGGCAAGATCGAAAAGGGCGTCGGATACCTCGGGGTCAGTCCGAAGGTCGTCATAGAGCAGCAGGGTTTCGGCGCCGTGGCCGAGCACATGGGAGACCTCACCTCGGCCACCGCCTCCGCGCTGGTCAAGCTCCCCGAGAAGATGGTGGGCGTCTGGCACGCCGCCTTCTCCGGTGACGAGCGTGACAAGAACGGCCCGATCGGCGTCATCGGCGTCAGCCGCATCGGCGGTGAGATCGCCGCCTCCGCGATCCCGCTGGAGAACAAGATCGTCGTCTTCATCAACCTGCTGGCGGGCTTCAACCTGGCGATCGGCCTGTTCAACCTGATCCCGCTGCTTCCGCTGGACGGCGGCCACATCGCCGGTGGCCTCTGGGAGGGCCTCAAGCGCGGCTTCGCGCGCGTCGCCCGCCGCCCCACCCCCGGCCACGTCGACATCGCCAAGGCGCTTCCGCTCACGTACGCGATCGCCTTCCTGATGGTCATCATGGCGGGCCTGCTGATGTACGCCGATCTGGTCAACCCGGTCCGCCTGTCCGGCTGATCGTCTTCGGGCGGGGCGCCGCAGGCCGCCCCCCGCAGGAGTTAGGGTGGCGCCGTGAACGAGGGGACGCCCGGAGCAGTGATCGATGTGGCCCTGTTCCGGCTCCGCCGGATCTGGTCGCGGCCGCTGCGCGCGCGCAAGGCCGA
The DNA here is from genome assembly GCF_035917355.1 of Streptosporangium sp. NBC_01810. NCBI lineage: Bacteria > Bacillati > Actinomycetota > Actinomycetes > Streptosporangiales > Streptosporangiaceae > Streptosporangium > Streptosporangium sp. NBC_01810. Next base: position 822,688 of record NZ_CP109070.1, read on the forward strand.
AGAGTCGCAACGGCCGGTGCCCATGTCGAACGTGATGGTCGTGCACGCCGTGCACAAGCTGAGCCTGGACGTGTCCGAGGTGACCGTGGGGGCCGTCGCCGAGCAACTGGACGTCGACCCCTCCACCGCCAGCAGACTGGTCAACGACGCGATCGGCGCGGGGTTCGTGGAGCGCGAGGAGTCGGTTGTGGACGCCAGACGGGCCCGGCTCGTGCTGAGCGAGCGGGGCCGTCGCGTGCTGGAGGCGGTGGTCCGCCATCGGCGCACCTACCTGGACAGCCTGATGGCCGACTGGGACGAGCAGGACCGCGAGGCTTTCGCCCGGTTCCTCGCCCGTTTCGCCGAGGCCGCCATCGCCCGTCCGGCGAACCCGGCCAACCTCGACCGGGTGATCGCCGAGACGCTGGCGGAGACCTCCGCCCCCGGCTGAACGGATGGCTTGTCCTGGATGTAATTGTTTGCTCGTAAGGTGACTCCGGTGAAGGTGATCGGGGGATACGAGCTCATGCGTGAGCTGGGCCGGGGCGGTATGGGCGTGGTGCACCTCGCCACCACCCCGGCCGGTGGTCTGGCCGCGGTGAAGGTGCTCCACCCGCAACCGGCCCGGGACCCGGCCTTCCGGCGGCGCTTCGACCGCGAGGTCACGGCGGCGCGCAGCGTGGCCAGGTTCTGCACCGCTCCCGTGCTCGACGCCGGGATCGAGAAAGGCGTGGCCTACCTCGTCACGGAGTACGTGAAGGGACCCGACCTGGCGCAGGCCGTACGCGAGCAGGGGACGCTGACCGGTGCCAACCTGGAGGCGCTCGCGGTCGGGATCGCCACGGCTCTCCATGCCATTCACGGGGCGGGGGTGATCCACCGCGACCTCAAGCCGTCGAACGTGCTGCTGTCACCGCTGGGCCCGCGCGTGATCGACTTCGGTATCGCCCAGCTCGTCGACAACCAGAGCCTGACCAGCCAGACGATCATGGGCACGCCCGCCTTCATGGCCCCCGAGCAGGTGCGCGGCGAGCCTCCGGCGAGCCCGCCGAGGGCATCGTGGTCAGCTCCAGCGGCGTCTACGCGGCACCGGACACGGCCAAGCCCGTCCAGGTCGGGTTCCGCTCGTTCGACCTCGGCCCGGCGAAGGGCTGAGCGGTGCGGTTCGGCGTGCTGGGACCGCTGCAGGTCCTTGAGGGCGACCGTGACCTCACGCCCGGACCCGCCAAGCACCGCGCGCTGCTGGCCGCTCTGCTGCTGCGGCGAGGGCGGGTGCTGACCGTCGACCGGTTGATCGCCGAGGTGTGGGGCGAGGAACCGCCCGCTTCGGCCGAGCCGGTGCTGCGGGTGTACGTGAGCGCGCTGCGCAAGGTGGTGGACGGGATCCGGACCGTGCCCGGAGGCTACCTCCTCGACGTCGACCCCGACCAGGTGGACGCGCACAGGTTCGAGCGCCTGGTGCGCGCGGGCAGGCGGGCCAGGGACGCGGGCCGGACCGCCGAGGCGGCCGACGAGCTGCGTGCCGCCCTGGCGCTCTGGCGGGGACCCGCGCTGGCCGGTATCGACTCGGGGCGGCTGCGGCGGGCCTATGCCGTACCACTGGAGGAGGCGCGGCTGACCGCGCTCGAAGAGCGTGTCGAGCTGGACCTGGCGCTCGGCCGCGGCGCGGAGTTGACAGGGGAGCTGCGCGCGCTCGTGGCCGCGTATCCGCTGCGGGAGCGGGTATGGGGGCAGCTCATGCTGGCGCTCGACCAGGCGGGACGCAGGCCGGAGGCGCTGAGCGCCTACCAGGAGGCGCGGCGGTTGCTGCTCGACGAGCTCGGCCTGGAACCCGGTGCCGAGCTGCGGGAGGCGCACGAGCGGGTGCCGGCCAAAGGTACGCCTCCGAGAGCCGTGCCGAACGAGATGCCGCCGGACGTCGTCGATTTCACCGGGCGAGAGCGCGTGCTGGACTGGATCCGCGGGGCCGTGCAGGCCGTCGGTAGCGCCCCTGTCCACCTGGTGCTGCACGGCCCGGCGGGAGCGGGCAAGTCCGCGATGGCGATCCACGCGGCTGGCGCGCTCGATTTCCCCGACGGACGGCTTTACGCCTCGCTCAGGGCCAGGACGTCGGGTGCGGTGCTGGAGGACCTGCTGCGCTCGCTCGGCTGCCCTTAGGGGGCCGTACCCGCCGAGCCGCCCGAGCGGGTCCGTCTCTACCGCAGCATGGTGGGCGGGCGGCGGCTGCTGGTGGTGGTGCTGGACGACGCGGCCGACGAGGCACAGGTGCACCCGCTGCTGCCCACCGGGCCCGGCTGCCTGACGCTGGTGACCAGCCGCTCGCCGCTGCTCGGCCTGGAGGCGGCGCGCGCCTGTGAGCTCGAGGTGTTCGATCCCGGCGAGTCCGTGGCGATGCTGGCCCGGGTGGTGGGCGAGCAGCGCGTGCGGGCCGAGCCGCAGGCGGCGGCGCGGATCGCGGCACTGTGCGGTGGGCTGCCGCTGGCGCTCAGGATCGCCGGGTCCAGGCTGGCTCGGCGGCCGAACTGGACACTGAAGCACCTGGCGGGACGACTTGAGGACGAGCGCGGCCGCCTCGACGAGCTCAGCGCGGGCGATCTGGCCGTACGGAGCAGCCTGGCGCTCGGTTACCACGCGCTCTCGGATCGGGAACGCCTGCTGTTGCGCCGCCTCGGCGCGCTGTCCGCGCCCGACTTCGCTCCGTGGGCGGCCTCCGCGCTCCTCGGCGCGCCCGCCGATCGGTTGCTGGAGGCGCTGGCCGAGGCGGGCCTGTTGCAGGTGCGCGGGCTCGACGCGACCGGCAGGGAGAGGTACGGCTGGCACGATCTGACCAGGCTTTATGCCGCTGAACGCCTCGCTGAGGAGGAGGGTGCCCCCAAAGGAGTCCTCGCCGTGGCCGTCCGGGAGATCCTTGACCGCACCCGGCGGGCCAGGGCGCTGCTCCTGCCCGCCGAGCCGGGCTCGGGTCAGACCCTGGCCCATACGGCGGAGCAGGCCATGGTCCTTGCGACCACGCAGCTCAGGGAGTCGGCCCGCCGACTGGCCTTCTACCTGACGCCCTTCTTCGAGCTCGGCGCGCACCGCGAGGACTGGCGTGCGGCCGCGGAGATCGGCCTGCGGGCCGCGAGGCGTATGGGCCACCGCCACGGCGAGGCGCTGCTGTTGCGGTCCACGGCGGACCTGCACCTGGTGGAGGGCCGTCCGGTGGAGGCGGCCGGAGCCCTCCAGCGGGCGCTTCCGCCGGCGGAGGCGGGACTGGACCAGCGGCGGCCTGCCGAGGCGCGTGAGCGGGCCGAACGCGGTCTCGGCCTGCTCAGGCGGCTGGGGGATCGGCTGCCCGAGGCCGCGGGACTGGTGGTCCTGGCCAGGGTGGCCATGGTGGAGGGACGCCCGATGTCGCCCGCGGGGCCGCGGAGGAGGCGCTCGGGACGTTTCGCGAGCACGCGGACCGCCGGGGGGCGGCGCGGGCGCTGCTGACCCTGGCCATGGCTCTTCTGGACCTTGATGAGGTAGATGGGGCAGTTGATGCGATAACAGGTGCTATGGGAGAGTTTGACGCTCTCGGTGACAGGCGTGGCCTCGCCGGTGAGTCCGGTGAGTCCGGTGAGTCCGGTGAGTCCGGTGAGTCCGGTGAGTCCGGTGAGTCCGGTGAGTCCGGTGAGTCCGGTGAGTCCGGTGAGTCCGGTGAGTCCGGTGAGTCCGGTGAGCTCGCCGAGCAGGGCGAGGTGATCGCCAGTAGGGAGGTCAAGGCCGGCGGTGCCGACCTGACCGTGCAGATCACCGGTCTCAAACGGCAGGGCCGGCTCTCCACGCTGACCTGGACGGTCACCAACAAGGGCGACGAGCGCTGGCAGATGAGCAGCGACATGGGGGACACCCCGGGCGGCCTCGGCCTGACCGTGGCGGGGGTCAGCCTGGTCGACCCGGTCAACGGCAAGCGGTACACCGTCGCGCGCACGGGCAAGTATCCCAGGGCCAAGTGCCTGTGCTCCGACTACGACGTGTTCACCGAGCCGGGTGAGGTGCTGCCGCTGCACGCCACGTTCGCCGCTCCGCCACCGGACGTCACGAAGATCAATCTGGACCTCAAGGTGCTGGGTGTGTTCACCGATGTCCCGATCTCCTGAGCGTCTCGCGGTCCTCGCGCTCACGTTCACACTGGTGGTGGCCCCGGCCGTGGTCGCGTGGGCCGATCCGGAGGACACCGCGGCCGATGTGGAGGACATCGTCGCCCCTGTCGAGGACATCATCGCCGAGGTGGAGTCGCTCGACGGCGCCGAGAGCGAGTCGAAGCGGGGTGAGCAGGTCACCGTGGCGCTCACCAGCGACGTGCTGTTCGCGCTTGACCGGGCAGTGCTGACGCCGCAGGCACGGCAGCGACTGCGGCGGGTCGCCGAGAGGATCCAGGCCGAGTCCGCGGGCGGGGTGGTCAGGATCGAGGGGCACACCGACGACCAGGGAGCCGACGCCTACAACGACGCGCTGTCACTGCGGCGGGCGCGGGCCGTACAACAGGCACTTCGGCAGCAGGTATCCCATGTGACCTTCCAGGCCATGGGCTTCGGCGAGCGGCGGCCCAAACTGCCCAACGTCGTTCAGGGGCGGCCGGTGAAGGAGAACCAGGCGAAGAACCGGCGAGTGGAGATCGTCTTCAATGCCAAGCGGTGATCCTGGTCCGGCGCACCGGCGCACCGGCGCACCGAGATCTGCTCCGTCATGCTCGACGCGGGATGTCAAACAAAGGGGCGGGAGAGGCCGCGCCCGAAGTGGTTTCCTTCCCGGCCCGTGTCCGGAAGATCTTTCCCACCTTTGCGATAGTTGCGCGTCGTCCTTCGCCCCGTATCGTCCCCAACAGTGATCCCGATTGTGCGAGGAAGGATCGGCATGGCCGACGATGTGGTGCGACGTGTTTTCCAGTCCGTCGACTCGTTCGACCCCGACGAGTTCGTGCGGTTGCTGGCCGAGGACGCCACGTTGGTGTTCGGCAATGCCGAGCCGACGACGGGACGCGAGGCCATCGCCGCCGGGTTGCGGGTGTTCTTCTCCACCATCGGCGGCCTGCGGCACCGGATCGTCAGAAACTGGCAGGTGGACGCCGACATCATCGCCGAGACCGAGGTGACCTACCGGCGGCTCGACGGCAAGGATGTCAGCGTCGTAGCCGTATCGATCTGGCGCACCCGCGACGACGGTCTGATCTCGGACTACCGCATATTCGTCGACCTCGCACCCGTCTACATGGTCTAGGTATGCTCCCTCGCGCCACGCGGGAGGCAGGGCGAGGTCTGTCGGCCCCGGGTGCTCCCTCGCGTGGGAGCACCCGGCCTGGTCGTGTCTCGTCAGCCTTTGGCCCCTGAGGTGCGGAGGGGGAGGTGCCCGAGAAATCGCAGGTCAGCGCGTCGTGGCATTAGTACATCGAGATGTGCGGGTGGTCGTAGTGGTTGGCGGTGACGCCGCCGCGGTTGGACATGACCCTCCAGCCGGAGCCGTGGTTGATGCGCTGGCGCCAGATCACGTACTTCACCCCGAGCTTGGACTTGTTCTTGATGGCCCAGGCGGAGATCTCGTCGCCGAGCCGGATGTTGGCGGCTGTGGGCATCGTGCCGCCGGCGCTCATCATGAAGTCGCAGGCGCGGCCGAGGGGGTGCTCGCCGCCGTCGTTCGCGGACCGGTAGCAACCGACGGCGTACGGGAGGTTGAAACGCCTCTTGAGGGCCTCACGCATGATCCGGGTCCGGTCGGTGATGTTGTCGGCGCCGGTGGGGAGTTGCGGGGCCCAGCTGCCGTCGGAGCGGCGCCCGGAGCCGACGGGGGCGAGCCGGTCGAGCCTGTTCTTGATGTCCTTGATCAGATCTTCGAGCTCGTCGCGCTGGGTCTGCATCTCCCTGGCCTCCTCACCGATTTCGTCGGTGAGTCTGGCTGTCGTCTCGGTTGCCCTCTTCCTGCGTTCGAGGCTCTCGGCGAAGCCCTGCAGGTGCGCGCTCTGCTGGGCGGTGAGCTGCTCCATCACCGCGGTTCCGCCCATGTCGTCGGAGAACAGCAGCGCGGGCAGGCCCCCGGTGCTGCTCTGGTAGCGGAGCTGAACTATGGAGTCGACCTGCTTTTCCGCCTCGGCGTAGAGATCGGAGGCCCTGGCCAGGTTCTGCTTGGCGACGGTCTCGGCCTTCTGCGCTTTCTTGAGGGACTCGCGCTTGGCCGCGTAGGCCTCGATCAGTCCGTCCACCTTCTTGTTGATCTTGGCCAGCTCGGCACGGAGCTTGGCCTCGGTCGGCTTGGGCTCCGCGCTTCCCGCGGTGGGGGCACCGAGGGTGAACGCGGCGATCAGGCTCAGGCAGAGGACCAGAGTCGCATGCCGACGGAACGTGGGGGACGGAGCCGCCACGAACTCTCCTCTCCTTCCGCCTACCGGGTTAGCTGACGGGTTCGGGCTGGAGGACGCCCTTCCACCGAAGTGGTTTCACCCCAGGTGCGGTGGTTCCCCGGCTCCCGGGCGATGCGCCTGGGATTAGGCATATCGGCTGTTGCAGCCGATGTGGGAAGGATAGTAGTGGTAAACACAAGGTCGCGCGACCTCAAGACGAGACCAATTAGTGATTAATTCGTGACAGCAGAGCGCAGAAGGTGTGCTGCCTCCTCGGGCAGCACGTCGTTCACGAAGGCGCCCATGGCCGACTCGGAGCCGGCGAGATATTTCAGCTTGTCCGGCGCGCGACGGATGCTGAACAGCTCCATGTGCGCGTACGACAGGTCACGACCGGTGTTGACCGGCGCCTGGTGCCAGGCCGCGATGTAGGGCATGGGCACGCCGAACAGCCCGTCGAGGCGGCGGAGCACGTCGGTGTAGAGCGGTCCGAACGCCGCGCGCTCCACGGGCTCCAGCCCGACCAGGTCGGGGACCTGCCGGTGGGGGTAGAGATGAACCTCCACCGGCCAGCGCGCCGCGGCCGGGACGAACGCCGTCCAGTGCTCGTTCGAGGCCAGGCGTCGTCGCGGAGGTCGAAGTAGAACAGCTCCCGGCCGTCGGCCAGGTGGGTGATCGTACGCTTCATCGGCCGATGTTCTCGCTCTCCAGCTGCGGCTCTGTGATGATCAGCTCCCCCACCGAGGCGGCGAGTTCCTCGCGGGCCTCCTCGGTCAGGCTGGAATCGGTGATCACGATGTGGGCCTGGGCCAGCTCGGCGATCGTGCTGATGCCGACCGTGCCCCACTTGGTGTGGTCGGCGAGCACCACCAGGCGGTGCGCGGAGGCGATCAGCTCGCGGTTGGTCTCGGCCTCCAGCAGGTTGGGTGTGGTGAACCCGGCGCGGGCGCTCATCCCGTGCACGCCGAGGAAGAGGGTGTCGACATGGAGTCCTCGGATCGCCGAGACGGCGACCGGGCCGACCAGCGCGTCGGAGGGGGTGCGGACCCCGCCGGTGAGCACGACCGTGCGGTCGGCCTTGGGGGAGCGGTGGAAGACGTCGGAGATTCGGACCGAGTTGGTGATCACGGTCAGCTCGGGCACGTCGACCACGTGGTGGGCGAGCGTCCAGGTCGTGGTGCCCGCGGAGAGCGCGATGGCGGTGGCGGGCCGAACGAGCCGGGCGGCCTGCTGGGCGATCATCTCCTTCTCCGCCTGCCGGCGCGCAGACTTGGCGGCGAAGCCCGGTTCCTCGGTCGAGCCGGGTCCGGCGGCGGTGGCGCCACCGTGGACCTTCTCCACCAGTCCGCGCTCGGAGAGCACCTCAAGGTCGCGCCGGATCGTCATGTCGGACACCCCGAGCTCTCGGACGAGATCGGCGACCCTGACTCCGCCCCTGCTCCGCACCCTCTCCAGGATCGCCTGCTGCCGCTGCTGGGCGAGCATTGACTCACTCCCTTTAATTCACCAGATTCCACCAAAATACCACGGCGAGTACTGTTGAATTGTGGTGGTCGCCTGCTCACAGCCGCTCAAGCTCCGCCATGATGTTCGCTCTCGCCGTCTCCTCCAGATCGGCGATGTGGAAGATCACCGGAAGGTCGAGCAGCGAGCGCAGCACCGCGGCCCTGCCGGACCTGAAAGCGTCGTCAGGCACGAAGGCGTACTCCTCACGCACGGCGGCCGCGTAGGCGGCGTAGGCCTCCGGTGACGCGCCCAGGATCGCCAGGTCCGCGTCGGACAGCACGGCCCCGTCCGAGTCGCCCGGTGCGGGGGCATGTGTGACGGTCAGCCTGACCAGCCGGGTGACCGTGGCCACCGCCTCAGGGGACAGCCCCGTCTCCGGCAGCGCGCGCTCGGCCAGGATGGCGCTCCGCTCCTCGTTGTCGCCACGCCGCGGGTCGTAGACGGCGTCGTGGAACCAGGCCGCCAGCCGTACGAGGTCCGGGTGCTCGGCGTGGGAGGCCAGGATGTCGATGTGGGCGAGCACGGCCTCCAGATGGGTGGTGGTGTGATATCTGCGGTGCGGCTCGTCGTAACGAGTGATCAGTTCGCGGCCGAGGGGCTCGGCCTCGGGGCCGGTCAGGGACCGCCAGCGGGCCATCAGCTTCTCGCTCATGGGGGCGAGCCTAGAACCTGGCCGACGAGCCTGGAACCTGGCCGACGAGCCTGGAACCTGGCCGAAAGGGAGGACCCACGACTCCGCCCGTCAGGTTCAAGGCGGACACGCCCGCAGGAGGCGCGGATCGTCAAGGTTGGGGAAACGCACTCACCGGAGCAGGGCGGATCGTGGTTCGGGCCTTGTGCGCCGGGCGTCGTGGGAGGAACGTGAAGGTCTGAATCGGTGGCATCGCGTCTCGCGCGGATCAGGAATCACGGAGGCCGGCACTTGCGGGACCTGGAAGAACCTGAAGGAAGGGGTGGCCGGCATGGCCAGAAGATCGCGTAAGGGCAAGGCCCGCAAGAAGCACAAGGCCAACCACGGCAAGCGGCCGACCGCTCGCTAGCCCTGTATTCCGCACGTGACCCCGATTGACCTGGGGTGATTACCCGCTGCACTGGATCATATATAGCTGCTGACCTGCGACGACGCGGCACGTGCGGAAAACGAGGCTAGCCGCGTACCTGATCTCTCAGGGCAGTACAGCCGGCCGTTCGGTCCGGGCACGAGACCATCCCGGTCTCGCGGATGGGAGCGGACGGGGACGGACGGTCAGGCGCGGCGGCCCCAGGAGGCCAGCAGCCGGGTCTGCGCGTCGGTGTCGGAGGGCACCTTCCGGTGCTCTCCGACCTGGTGCTCTCCGGTGGCCGACGCCTGCCGGTAGCCGGGTCCCGCGTCGGCGAACCAGGTGGCGCAGGCCGTGACCAACTCCGGGTCGAGCCGCTCGTCGGCACCGATGGCACGGGCCAGGTCCCATGTGTGGATGAGGGCGTCGGCGAACAGTTCGGTGATGTACTCCCTGCCGGGCACGTCGCCGAAGGGCAGGTGGACGATGCGGTCGAGGACCCGGTGACCGGCCGCCGCCTGGAGGGCGGGCACGGCCGAGGTGTCGAACGCCTTGATGGGGTCGTCGCCGAGCAGGTCGCCCTCGAAGGCGTCGCCGATCTCCGCGGTTGTCCGCCCGGCCAGTAGTTCGGGTGCCCACAGGTTCTCGCCGACCACGTGGTTGACGAGGGCACGCACGTCCCAGTCGACACACGGTGTCGGGTTCTCCCACTGGTCGGGGCCGATCCGGTGGACGAGAGCGCCGAAATCGTCCAGCGCGCGACGGTAAGCCTCGGGTATGTCGATGGTCATGATGCCCTCCCGATGCCCTCCTGGGTTGTCTCCCGGCTCTCATCTTGACCGTAACCCCTGGACCGCCAGTAGTCATCGCGTCGATGGGCGGGACCGGCCCGTCCGGGGCGCATCCGACCGGATGGCTTCACCTTTCGGTCATCTCAGCGCCAGAGGGGGTTCATGGTATCTCGTGAGGATTTGTCCCATGCGCACCACGACCTTCAGCCGAGCGGCCGTCGCCGCGGCCACCGGCCTGATCCTTCTGCCCGCGGCCGCAACCCCGGCCGCCGCCGAATCCGGCCCCCGGGGCATCGAACTGACCTTCCTCGGCCGCCACACCACCGGCACCGTCGCCGCCGGCGCCTCGGAGATCACCGCGTACGACGCCAAGACCCGTCGGGTGTTCGTCGTGAACGCGCAGGCCGGAACCGTTGACGTGCTCGACATCCGTGACCCGCGCAAGCCGCGCACGGTCGCCACCCTGGCCACCCCCGGGGCCAACAGCGTCGCGGTACGCGACGGCCTGGTCGCCGTCGCCCAGCAGGCCGCTGTCAAGACCGACCCGGGCACCGTCGCCTTCTTCGATGCTCGGAGCGGGAAGAAGCTCAGGCAGGTGACCGTCGGCGCGCTGCCCGACATGGTGACCTTCACCCCGGACGGGCACCGGGTGGTCGTGGCCAACGAAGGGGAGCCGTCCTCCTACTGCGAGGGGGAGAAGGCCGACCCCGAGGGCTCGGTGAGCGTCGTCGATCTGAAGCGCTGGACGGTGCGGACCGCGGGGTTCCAGAAGTTCGATGCCGAGCGGCTACGGGCCAAGGGGGTGCGGATCACCGGTCCCGGGGCCACCGCCGCCCAGGACCTGGAACCCGAGTACGTCACGGTCGACGGCGACACCGCGTACGTGACCCTCCAGGAGAACAACGCGCTCGCGATCGTTGACCTGAAGCGGGTGACGGTCCGCGACGTCGTCCCGCTGGGACTGAAGGACTGGTCGAAGAGCGGCTTCGACGCCTCGGACAGGGACGGGAAGATCGACATCAGGCCCAGGCCGGTGAAGGGCCTCTACCAGCCCGACGGGATCGTGCACTTCCGCGACCGCGGGCGCACCTACCTGGTCACCGCGAACGAGGGCGACGGGCGTGACTGGGGCTGCCACGCCGACGAGGTCAGGGTGAAGTCCCTGAACCTCGCGATGCCCGACGCGGAGAACCTCAAGAAGGACGGCGAGCTCGGCCGGCTGAACGTGGCCGTCGACTCGCCCAGGGACGCGAGCGGCGCCTACACCGAGCCGCACGCGTTCGGTGCCCGCTCGATCTCGATCAGGTCCGCCTCGGGAGAGCTCGTCTGGGACTCGGGCGACCAGTTGGAGCAGCTCGTCGCCAAGGAGCTGCCCGCCGCCTTCAACGCCGACAACGAGGCGAACGACTCCTTTGACAGCCGCAGCGACAACAAGGGCCCCGAGCCCGAGGGGGTCACGGTCGGTGAGGTGCGCGACCGCACCTACGCCTTCGCCGGGCTGGAGCGGGTCGGCGGGATCGTCGTCTATGACGTCGACAACCCGCGGGCGCCGCGCCTGGCCGGGTACGTCAACACCCGCGACTTCGCCGGATCGGTCGCGGACGGCACCGCCGGGGACGTAGGCCCCGAAGGTGTGCTGTTCATCTCCGCCTCCGACAGCCCGACCCGCCACGCGCTCCTGGTGGTGGGCAACGAGGTCAGCGGTACCACCGCGATCTACGAGGTTCGCTGAGCCGCGCGGCCGGAAGGACACGCCGCACACCAACCGGCCCGTTCCCACGCCGAGCACGTCACCGGCACGGGAACGGGCCGGTGACGTTGCCGGTCTGACCGAACGGCCGTGGGGCGCGGGCAGGACCGGGAGTGATCCCGGCACCGCGCGGCGAAGCGGCGACCCACCCGAAGCCGCGTACGCGGCAGGCGGGAGACTCGGCCCTCCAGGGGGGAGAGGATATCAACGCAGCCGCTGCTCGATCCAGACGATCTTGCCCTTCGGGGTGAGGCGGGAACCCCAGCGGTGGGCGAGCCAGTTGATGAGCTGCAGGCCGCGACCGGTGTCGCTGGTGGTGGACGCCTCCCGCATCATCGGCTCGGACGCGGAGCTGTCGGACACCTCGCAGACCAGCGTGGGCCCACGAAGCAGGCGTAGCTCGACCTCACCCTGGCCGTGCTCGACCGCGTTGGCGACCAGCTCGCTGACCATCAGCTCGGTGTTGTCGCACAGGGCGTCGAGTCCCCAGCCTCCGAGTGTGGCCCGGACGAAGCGGCGGGCCTGTGCGGCGGAGCGGCGGTCGGTCGGCAGCGACGTCTCGACGAACTCCTTCTTCGTCAGCTCGGACACCCTGGCCAGCAGCAGGGCGATGTCGTCGCGCTCGTGTCCCGGACGCTGGGCGCCGATCGTGAGATCGCAGACCTCCTCCAGGTCCTGGTCATGGCCGGAAAGCAGGCCGCGCAGCGCGCTGATGCCCTCATCGATGTCCCGGTCACGGCTCTCCACCAGGCCGTCGGTGTAGAAGGCGAGCACGGTGCCGTCGGGGAGCGTGAACTCCCGCATCTCGGCAGGCTCGTTGCCGATGCCCAGGGGCAGTCCCGGTGGTAACTCCAGCAGTTCGGTCTCGCCGCCCGGCCGCACCAGAATCGGCGGAACGTGGCCCGCGCAGGCTATCGCGCACCGCCGCGTGACCGGGTCGTAGGTGGCGTACACGCACGTGGCGATCTGGCTGGCGTCCAGGTCCTGGCTCATCAGGTTGAGCCGGAACAGCACGTCGGCAGGGCTCAGGTCCAGGCTGGCCAGCGTGCGGGCGGCCGTGCGGAGCTGGCCCATGGTGGCGGCGGCCCTGACGCCGTGCCCCATCACGTCGCCGACGACGAGGGCGACCCGGCAGCCGGGCAGCGGGATCACGTCGTACCAGTCGCCGCCCACCCCGACCAGATCGCTGGCGGGCAGGTAGCGGGAGGCTATCGTCAGGCCCAGCGGCTGGGAGAGGTCGACGGGCAGCAGGCTGCTCTGCAGGGTCAGCGCGGTACGGCGCTCACGGTTGTAGAGCCTGGAGTTGTCGAGGCAGACCCCGGTTCTGGCCGCCAGCTCCTCGGCCAGGTTGACGTCCTGTTCGTCGAAGGGCTGGCTGGTGGGTCTGCGGGTGAAGATGACGAAGCCGAGTACCCGGCCGCGCGCCTTCAGCGGCACCACCAGGAACGAGCTGTCCTCCAGCACCTTCGACACCGAGTCGCGCTTCCAGAAGCGCCCGATCTCCTCGGCCGTCCGGCGCCCCAGGCGGGGGTAGAGGATCGGGTTGCCGGTGGCCATGCACCGGGCGTAGGGGGTCCATGACTCGTAGACGGCCACCTCGTCCACGGGGAACGCGCTGGCGTACACGCCGGGGGAGGGATCGGCCACGCCGACCGCGATCCGCCGCACCAGCGCCGAGCCGTCGGTGGTCTGCTGGGGGAACTCCCCCTCGGTCACCAACCGCTCCTGTACCAGGATGCCGGCCGCGTCCGCGAAGCGCGGCACGGCGACGTCCATCAGCTCCCTGCCGGTCTCGAACATGTCCAGTGTGCTGCCGATGCGTTTGCTGGCGGCGTTGAGCAGGGACAGCTGCTCGTGCATGGATGCGGGACTGCCCATCCGGAACCCTGGCGTCGCTGGATCTTTGGTGACGAAACGGGACTTCACTCGCTCCACCGGGGTGTGGGAACCGGCGTCCACCAGGTTGCCAGTTCGAGGTCTTCTGCGATGGCATTGGCGCCGTTGTATCCGGGGGCCGCGGAGACCGAGCCGCCGGGGTGGCTGCTGGCGCCACAGAGATAGAGGCCGTCGATGGGGGTGCGGTACCGGCCCATCTCGGGGATCGGCCGGTTGCCGCCCAGTTGGGACGGCTCGTAGGCCCCCACATGATGGCTGCCGCGCACCATGTTGACGCAGTGCCGCTCGATGTCGAGCGGTGAGAAGACCCGCCTGCCGAGGACGGCGCCCCCCGCGAGGTTGGGGGCGTACTCGGCCCACTCGGCGAGCAGCCGCTCACCGACCTCCTCGCGCCGCAGATCCCAGTTCGCCGCGTCGCCGCCGAGGTCGTACGGGGCCCATGGCCACCAGAAGGCCACATGTTTGCCGCTCGGCGCGTATGAGGGGTCGAACAGTGAGGGACACGCGCCGTTGCCGGCCAGCCGGTCGGGCAGCTGCCCCTGGTGGATCTGGTCGAAGGTGCGGCCGAGCTGCTCGCTGTCGTCGGCGCCGAGCACGACGAGGAAGGCCCGGTCCACGTCGGGCTCGAACTCGGTGGCCCGGTAGTGCGGTGCCTCGTCGAGCGCCAGGTGGAGGGTGACGAGGCTGTGCCCGGCCCACTTGTACTCCTCGATCTTGGCCGCGATCTCCGGGCCGAAGTTCTCCGGGCCCGCCAGCCGAACGGTCTGAGGGGCGTCCACCGCACTGGCCACGAACCGGCGGGCGGTGAGGACGTCGCCGCTCGCCAGCTCCACCCCGGTGGCCCGCCCGTCGCCGACGAGGATCCGCTCGACATGGGCGCCGGTCACCACGGTGCCGCCGTGCTCCTCGATGACGGCGCGCAGCGCGCTCGCGACGTTCCCCGCACCGCCCACGGGTACGCCGAGCCGGGCGATGCGCGACAGCAGCCGGGGGAAGAATCCGCCGGTGCCGGGCACGTCCTCGATGGAGATGGCGTGCAGGAAGGACTTGAACAGGACCCTGACCTGGTCGCTCTCGAAGTTCCTGTCGACGGCCTCGTACAGCGAGAGCGGCATATAGCTCATCAGGTCGCGGCCCAGATCGCCCTTGAGCCGCTCGGCGAGCACCGGTGGCGGTAGCGGGCCGGAGTACAGGAACCCGTTCATCAGGTCCCTGGCCGCCTCGGCGTAGCGCTCGTACAGTTCCAGCCAGCGCTTGGCGTCGGCCTTGGAGAACCGGGCGAAGGACTCGGCGGTGCGTTTGGGGTCGGTGTAGACCGTGATCGCCCGGCCGTCCCGGAAGATCGTGGCGTGCTGGGTCTCGGGATAGACGTAACTCAGACCGTATCGCTGGAGCTCCAGATCGGCGGGGACCGGTCCCTCCTCCAGGAAGTGGTAGCTGCTGTGGGTATTGTGCCGGAACCCCGGAAGCGTGAGCTCCTGGGTGCTGCAACCACCGCCGGCGACGTCGTTCCGCTCGACGACCGCAACCGACAACCCCGCCTTCGCGAGGTAGGCGGCACAGGTGAGGCCGTTGTGGCCTCCGCCCACGATGACGCCGTCGAACTCCGACACGTTCCCTCCAGGGCGCTCTGACTGCTGGTATGGAGGATTGTAAAGAATGATCTATATACGAACCTCGTGTTTAACAGAGATTCGTTGATATTTCCACATGGACTAGGCCTTAGGGGTGCTTAGTCGATGAAATAGCCATAGTGGCCGCACCGGGAACTCCCCGGAGACCGGATGGTGAGCTCCCGGTGCGTGCCGGGTTACAGGGAGGGCAACCCGGCCAGGGCCGTGTCGATCCGATCCTGCGACAGCGAGAGGTCCTCCAGCCGCCCCGACAGATAGCGGTCGTAGCCGTCCAGGTCGAAGTGTCCATGCCCGCACAGCGCGGTCAGCAGGACCTTCTCCTCACCCGTCTCCCTGCAGCGCAGCGCCTCGGCGACGACCTCGGCCAGCGCATGGGCGGCCTCGGGGGCGGGGACGACCCCCTCGGACCTGGCGAAGCACAGCCCCGCCTCGAAGCAGTCGTTCTGGCCCATGGCCACCGCCTCGAACATCCCCAGCTCGTACAGGTGTGACAGCAGCGGGGACATGCCGTGGTAACGCAGCCCGCCCGCGTGGATGGGATCGGGGACGAAGCCGTGGCCCAGAGTGTGCATCTTCAGCAGTGGGGTCAGCCCCGCGGCGTCGCCGAAGTCGTAGGCGTAGACGCCCCTGGTGAGTGACGGGCAGGCCTCCGGCTCGACCGCGCGGATCACCGGGGCCATCCGCCCGGCCAGCTTCTCCCGCAGGAACGGGAAGGCCAGCCCGGAGAAGTTGGAGCCACCTCCGGTGCATCCCACGACCACGTCCGGTGCCTCACCGAACGCGGCCATCTGCTCGATCGCCTCCTCGCCGATCACCGTCTGGTGCAGCAGCACGTGGTTCAGCAGGCTGCCCAGCGCGTACCGGGTGTCCGGTTGGGCCCCCGCGGCCTCCACGGCCTCGCTGATCGCGATGCCAAGGCTGCCCGGCGAGTCGGGGTCGTGGGCCAGCGTCTCGGCGCCGTACGCGGTCACCGGGGACGGGCTCGGGTGCACGGTCGCGCCGTAGGCCCGCATCAGGCTCCTGCGGCCGGGTTTCCCCTCGTAGGAGACACGGACCATCCATACCTCGCACTCCAGGCCGTACTGCGCGCAGGCGAACGCCAGCGCCGAGCCCCACTGGCCGGCCCCGGTCTCCGTGACCAGTTTCCCGACCCCCTGGCGCGCGTTGTAATAGGCCTGCGGGACGGCGGTGTTCGGCTTGTGCGAGCCGGAGGGTGAACCGCCCTCGTACTTGTAGTAGATCCTCGCGGGGGTGCCGAGGGCGCGTTCGAGCCTGCGAGCCCGGATCAGCGGTGTGGGCCGCCAGAGCCGGTAGACGTCGCGGACGCTCGCGGGGATCGGGATGAACCGTTCGGCGCTCGCCTCCTGATCGATCAGCTCCACCGGGAACAGCGACGTGAGATCGTCGGGCCCGACAGGCCGTGAGGTGGCCGGATGCAGGATCGGTGGTGGCGGGACCGGGAGGTCGGCCACGATGTTGTACCAGTTGCGGGGGATACGGGACTCGTCGAGCAGGATTCGGGTGGCCTCGGTCATCGGGCGCCTCCACATGTCGGATCCACTCAGTGCCGCTCTCATCACCCACCGTAGTTCAGCTCGCGTGCGACGTCCCGGTTCCTCGCGACACCCGCCGTCACCGAGGCCACGACGGCCGGATCGATGCCCGGAGAGAGAATCCGCTCGCCTGAACACGCCCGCCACGCGGAGAATCCATCATTCATGTAACGACTCTGAAGGCCGGGAAAGGTCCGGAAAAGCAGCAGGGCCAGCTCACCCACAAGGGGTTTGAGCTGGCCCTTCGCCATTCGGAGCGGACGACGGGAATCGAACCCGCGTAGCCAGTTTGGAAGACTGGGGCTCTACCATTGAGCTACGTCCGCGCGAAGCGGCTTCAGTCTGGTCTAGACTTCATCCGTTCGTCAGGGCGTAAGCGTACCGGAGTTCCGGAGCGTGCGCGCACTCGACCTACCGGGGTGTGGCGCAGTTTGGTAGCGCACCTGCTTTGGGAGCAGGGGGCCGCAGGTTCAAATCCTGTCACCCCGACATATGCCGGGCATCGGTTTCGACCGGTGCCCGGTTTCTCGTTGTACGGGGTGCGAGTTTTCGGCCACGCGAGAGGGGCGGGGCACGCGGACGTGTGCGGGGAGGATCGCCTCACGGTGCGGGAGCCATGGTGCGGGAGCCATGGTGCGGGAACGTCAGTGGTGGGCGCTGAAGAGGGCCCAGACGGCCTTGCCGCCGCAGTTGAGGTAGTCCCAGCCCCAATCCTGGCTGTAGGTCTCCACGATGTAGAGGCCCCGGCCGTTCTCCGAGATGAAATCCGGTTCCTTGGGGGTCGGAATCTCGTCGCTCGGGTCCGTCACGGCCAGGAGCACATGGGGGGAGAGGCGCAGCAGGACGAGCGTGATCGGGGTGTTCTCCGGTTGCCCGGGCGGACACAGCGCGTAACGGACCGCGTTGGTGACAAGTTCCGAAACCACTAGCGCTGCGTCATCGCTGAGTTCTGCCAGTCCCCAGTCGTGAAGCGTCGAGCGCGTCACGTCCCGGGCGGTCTTCACCGAGTCTGCCTGGCTGGGCAGGGGACACGCGGTGGCGTCGGAGTGGTTGACCCCGAGCAGCTCGTCAAAGCCGATTTCGCAGGTCGCCTGCAGGTAGTCGGCAGCCGATTTTGGCTCCTCCACCATCCTGCCGGTACCTCCCGCTGTCATCGTGAGTCTCCGTACCGCTTGAGAGTTTTCAGAGCTTGTGCACCATAAGCCCAATATGCACTAAACCATCATGGGTCACCGGAACGTCTGCTGCAAGACCCAAATGCACGTGCAGTTGCAATGTGCAGCAGCATGGGGGTTAGGTCGGCGACTTGGCGAATTGGGCAGGGAGTTGAGACCTTGTCATAGCGGCCGGAAGTAGTGACACTGTGTGCGCTGGCCCAAGTAGAGAGGGAGGCGAAGTGGCGCAGCTTCAACCGGGATCAGGTCCCACAGCTCTGCGTATCCTCTTAGGCTCCCAACTGCGTCGTCTGCGCGAGGCCAAGGGGCTCTCGCGAGAGGAGGCAGGCCATCTGATCCGCGGATCCGAATCCAAGATCAGTAGGATGGAGCTCGGCCGGGTTGGTCTGAGAGAACGCGACGTGGCGGATCTGCTCACCTTCTACGGGGTGGAGGACGAGCGCGCTCGGTCGGCGATCATGGACTTGCTGCTCAGAGCCAACGAACCCGGTTGGTGGCACCGGTTCAACGACCTGCTGCCCTCATGGTTTCAGACGTACGTCGGCCTGGAGGAGGCAGCCTCCCGGATCCGTACGTACGAGGTGCAGTTCGTGCCCGGCCTGCTGCAGACGAAGGAGTACGCCAGGGCGATCGTCACCGCGGGGAGCGCAGGCATCGCGCCCGACGAGATCGCCCGCCGCGTCGACCTGCGGATGGAGCGCCAGCAGGTGCTCAAGCGGTCCGACGGCCCGTTCTTCTGGGCCGTCATCGACGAGGCCGCGCTGCGGCGCCCCATCGGCGGTGCGGACGTCATGCGGGGCCAGTTGGAGCACCTGCTCGATCTCATGCGGCGGACGAACATCACGATCCAGGTGATGCCCTTCAGCTTCGGTGGCCACAGCGCGGAGGGCGGCGCCTTCAGCGTGCTCCGCTTCAACGACAGCGAGCTTCCGGACGTCGTCTACGTCGAGCAGTTGGCCAGCGCCCTCTACCTGGACAAGCGCGAGGACGTCGACCGCTACAGCGAGGTCATGGAGCGGCTGTGCGCGGTCAGCACCACCCCCGGCGAGACGAACGACATCCTGAGGCGGATCATCAAGGAGGAGTGAGCGGCCGTTGGTCGCTCCATGGTGCCGCTCTGCCCTAGACTGGCCTGCGGCGCTGAACACCCGCCGCAGTGGAGCGTGCCCTAATCTTGCACGTCTCGATGGCTGTGCCAAGTGCCACTCATGTGGGCGCGGCGCGAGAGCTTGCCGCGGTAGCCGCTACGACTTGGCGCGCCCGCGATCACTCGAAGTTTGATCAAGGAGACGACCCCGTGAAGACCGCTGTGGAGGAGCTCAGCCCGACCCGGGTAAGGCTTACCGTCGAGGTGCCGTTCGAGGAGCTCGGCGAGAGCCTGCAGGCGGCGTACAAGAAGGTCGCGCAGCAGGTGCGCGTTCCCGGGTTCCGCCCCGGCAAGGTTCCGGCCCGCATCATCGAGCAGCGGTTCGGCCGCGCGGTGGTGCTGGAGGAGACCCTCAATGACGCGGTGCCCAAGCTGTACGGCCAGGCCGTCGACGAGAGCGAGATCTTCCCGGTCAGTCAGCCGGAGATCGAGGTCACCAAGATCGAGGACGGTCAGCAGGTCGAGTTCACCGCCGAGGTGGACATCCGCCCCCAGTTCGACGTCCCCGACTACCAGGGCATCGAGGTGACCGTCCCGGTCTCCGAGGTCTCCGACGCGGACGTCGACGTCCAGCTGGACGGCCTGCGTCAGCGTTTCGCCACGCTGACCGGCGTCGAGCGTGCCGCTGCCTCCGGCGACTTCGTCGTCATGGACCTGGCCGCCGCGATCGACGGCGTCAACATCGAGGAGCAGCAGGCCAACGACGTCTCCTACGAGGTCGGCGCCGGCTCGGTGCTGCAGGGCCTGGACGACGCACTGGTCGGCCTGTCCGCCGGTGAGACCAAGGAGTTCACCACCAACCTGGTCGGCGGCGAGAACGCCGGCGAGGAGGCCGTGGTCACCATCACCGTCAAGAACGTCAAGGAGAAGGTCCTCCCCGAGCTCGACGACGAGTTCGCCCAGCTCGCCAGCGAGTTCGACACCCTTGACGAGCTCAAGGCGAGCATCAGCGGGCAGGCCCGCCGCAACAAGCTGATCGACCAGGTCGTCCAGGCCCGTGAGAACGCGCTCGACGCCCTGCTCGGCAAGATCGACATTCCGCTGCCGGAGAGCGCGCTCAAGGCCGAGGTCGACAATCGCAAGCACAATCTTGAGCACCAGATCGCCGACAGTGGCCTGAGTAAGGAGGCGTTCTTCCGCCTCTACCAGACCACCGAGGAGGAGCGCCTCGCCGAGTTCGACGAGAGCGCCGCCAAGGCACTCAAGACGGGCTTCGTCCTCGACAAGATCGTCAAGAGCGAGGAACTCGGCGTCAGTGAGCAGGAGCTGACCAACTTCGTGGTGCGCCGCGCCATGCAGATGAACGTCGCGCCCAACACGCTGGCTCAGCACCTGGCCGACAACGACCAGCTCACGCTGGCCATGGTCGAGATCGTCCGGGACAAGGCCAAGAGCGTCATCGGCGACGCCGCGAAGGTGACCGACGAGGCGGGCAACGAGGTCGACCTCAAGGCCATCTACACCGAGATCAACGGTGAGGAGCCCGCCGCCGAGGAGGCCCCCGAGGCCGACGCCCCCGAGGCCGACGACGCGAAGTAGTCCCAGGCTGAGAGAGGGCGCCATCGAGCGCGCCCGACGCCCCCGCCGCGCTCCGCGTGACGGGGGCGTTCGCGTGCTCCCGGCTCCGGCCGAGGCCTGCGGTGCCGCTCGTCCGGGGCCGCAGGCCTCGGACGAGCCGAGGGCGATGTGGGGGGTGAGTGCGCCGCAGAGCGCTGCCTGACGGTCTCCGGTATTCCTTCGGCTCTCCCGACCTCCAAGGGGACTCGCGGGCTCCTGGGCCCGCTGAGGGCCGCGATCTTCCTCTCTTCGGCCCCGGAAGTGTCGTGCGTCCCTCCTTCGCGGCTCCCCGCGACCCGCTTCCGGCCTTCGCACACGGCCCCGTGAGCTCCGACGCGCCGTACGGACTCCGGTTTCCGAGCCTTTACCAGGGGGCGCGGCGGGAGGTTCCAGGCACGGCGAGGAGGCGGCGGCCAGCATGCGCCGTCAGCGAACAGTGCGTTGAGGGGGCATGTCCGGTAGGCCGCGCGCGTTAAGGTCACAAGCAAAGCCAATCGATTACGACGCATCGGAAGGTGACGCTGTGACCAGCCCGCCGACCTTCTACCAGCCGACCGGCTCCGGGCCCGAGTCGATGAGCCAGCCGAACGGCTCGTTCAGGCTCGAAGACCAGCTCTACCAGCGGCTGCTGCGTGAGCGAATCATCGTGCTGGGCACCCAGGTCAACGACGAGATCGCCAACCGAATCTGCGCCGAGCTGCTTCTGCTCGCCGCGGACGACTCAGAGCGCGACATCTGGCTCTACATCAACTCGCCAGGCGGTTCCGTGACCGCTGGTATGGCGATTTACGACATGATGGAATACGTGCCTAACAATGTGTGCACGGTCGCGATGGGTCTGGCCGCTTCCATGGGCCAGTTCCTGCTCTGCGCCGGTGAGCGGGGCAAGCGTTACGCCCTGCCGCACGCCCGCATCATGATGCACCAGCCATCCGGTGGTATCGGCGGTACCGCAGCCGACATCGCCATCCAGGCGGAGCAGATGCTCTACGTCAAGAAGACCCTCGCCGAGCGCATCGCGTTCCACACCGGTCAGAACCTGGAGCAGATCGAGGCCGACTCCGACCGTGACCGCTGGTTCACGGCCGAGGAGGCCAAGGACTACGGCTTCATCGACCAGGTCGTGCGCAGCGCTCGACAGGTGCCCTCCACGGGCGCCGTCTCCTGAAGGGGCACAAGGTGAGTGAGTTGATCCGGCCGGGAGACATCAACGGCCGCTACGTTCTTCCGTCCTTCACCGAGCGCACGTCCTATGGCATGCGGGAGATGAACCCGTACGCCAAGCTCTTCGAGGACCGCATCATCTTCCTCGGCGTGCAGGTGGACGACGCGTCGGCCAATGACGTCATGGCGCAGTTGCTGACCCTGGAGTCGCTCGACCCCGACCGTGACATCAGCATCTACATCAACTCGCCGGGTGGTTCTTTCACCGCCATGACGGCGATTTACGACACGATGCAGTTCGTCCGGCCGGAGATCCAGACGGTCTGTCTGGGGCAGGCGGCCTCGGCGGCGGCGGTCCTGCTGGCCGGCGGCACGCCCGGCAAGCGCTTCGCCCTGCCGAACGCCCGCATGCTGATCCACCAGCCCTCCACCGAGGGGGGCGGCCAGGGAAGCGACATCGAGATCCAGGCGCGTGAGATCCTCAGGATGCGCGCGCAGATGGAGACCATCATCGCTCAGCACTCGGGCAGGGCGCCGGAGGCGGTCCGCAAGGACATCGAGCGGGACAAGATCCTTGACGCTGTGGAGGCCAAGGAGTACGGGCTGATCGACGACATCATCCCGTCCCGCAAGAAACTCGCGAAGGCCGTAGCCTCCTAACGAGGCATATCGCACCGGAACCGTGCCGAATCAGGCACGTTCCGGTGCGACTCGCCGCTAGGGGGCTCACTGAGGGCTCAGAAGACGGTAACGTCGAAACCTAAGCGGGATGACTTTTCGATCGGGTATCGGGCCGGTCGGAAGAAACGGACCGCGGCAGCCAGGGCGGTCCCACGCAAAGGAGTATCTGGGGTGGCACGCATCGGCGACGGGGGAGACCTGCTGAAGTGCTCTTTCTGTGGAAAGAGCCAGAAGCAAGTCAAAAAGCTCATCGCCGGACCCGGCGTATACATCTGCGACGAGTGCATCGACCTCTGCAACGAGATCATCGAGGAGGAGCTCAGCGAGTCCTCTGAGCTCAAGTGGGACAGCCTTCCCAAGCCGAGGGAGATCTACGAATTCCTCGACGCCTACGTCATCGGTCAGGACCAGGCGAAGAAGGCTCTCTCCGTAGCGGTCTACAACCACTACAAGCGGGTGCAGTCCGGCGAGCGCGGGCGTGACGACGGCATTGAACTGGCCAAGTCCAACATCCTGCTCCTGGGCCCGACCGGTTCCGGTAAGACGCTGCTCGCACAGACGTTGGCGAAGATGCTGAACGTTCCGTTCGCCATCGCCGACGCCACAGCCCTGACAGAGGCGGGCTACGTGGGCGAGGACGTCGAAAACATACTGCTCAAGCTGATCCAGGCCGCCGACTACGACGTCAAGAAGGCCGAGACCGGCATCATCTACATCGACGAGGTCGACAAGATCGCTCGCAAGAGCGAGAACCCGTCGATCACCAGGGACGTCTCCGGTGAGGGCGTGCAGCAGGCCCTGCTGAAGATCCTGGAGGGCACGACCGCGAGTGTGCCGCCGCAGGGCGGCCGTAAGCACCCGCACCAGGAGTTCATCCAGATCGACACCACCAACGTGCTGTTCATCTGCGGTGGGGCCTTCGCCGGCCTCGAAAAGATCATCGAGTCCCGGATCGGCCGCAAGGGCATCGGTTTCAACGCCATCATCCGTTCCAAGGAAGACATCGACAGCTCAGACATCTTCGGGGACGTCATGCCCGAGGACCTGCTGAAGTTCGGCATGATCCCCGAGTTCGTCGGCCGGCTTCCGGTGATCACGAGCGTTCACAACCTTGACCGTGAGGCGCTCATCCAGATCCTCACCGAGCCGCGCAACGCCCTCGTCAAGCAGTACCGTCGCCTGTTCGAGCTGGACAACGTCGAACTCGAGTTCACAGACGACGCGCTTGAGGCGATCGCGGACCAGGCGATCCTGCGCGGCACCGGTGCCCGCGGCCTTCGAGCGATCCTGGAGGAGGTCCTCCTCTCGGTGATGTACGAGGTGCCGTCGCGGCAGGACGTGGCGCGCGTCGTCATCACCCGCGAGTCGGTGCTCGAACACGTCAACCCCACGCTCGTGCCACGTGACCAGCTCAACAAGCAGCAGCGGCCGCCGCGCGAGAAGTCCGCGTGATCCAGCCCGGATAAACCGGTTCGTACGGCTGACGCCCCCGCAGGGAGATCCTGTGGGGGCGTCGCTGTTCTCGGCGGTTTCCGGAGGGTCGGCCGGTGGGGTCGATGGCGTGGCGGAGCTCGCAAGGATGTGAACATGTCGCAAGTCTTCGGCTGGGGGACATCGAGTGCGCGGACATCCCTAGACTTGGACATCGTGACGACGCCAGAGCTGCCCACCCAGTACACACCTGCCGACGTGGAGACCCGGAGCTACGAGCGCTGGGTATCGGAGGGATACTTCACCGCTGACCCGAGCGGCGAGCGCGAGCCGTACAGCATCGTCCTGCCTCCGCCGAACGTGACCGGTGTCCTGCACATCGGCCACGGACTCGACCACTCGATCCAGGATGCGCTGACCAGGCGCGCTCGGATGCGCGGCCAGGAGACGCTCTGGCTGCCAGGCATGGACCACGCCGGTATCGCCACCCAGAACGTCGTCGAACGCGAGATCGCCAAGGACGGCCTGTCCCGGCACGACCTCGGTCGCGAGGCGTTCGTCGAGCGGGTCTGGCAGTGGAAGGAGGAGTCCGGGGGCCGGATCCTCGGCCAGATGAAGAAGCTCGGCGATGGCGTCGACTGGTCGCGCGAACGCTTCACCATGGATCCCGGGCTCTCACGTGCCGTTCAGACGATCTTCAAGAAGCTCTTCGACGACGGGCTCATCTACCGCGCCGAGCGCATCATCAACTGGTGTCCACGCTGCCTGACCGCGCTGTCGGACATCGAGGTCGAGCACAGCGAGGACGAGGGCGAGCTCGTCTCGATCCGCTACGGCGACGGTGACGACTCCATCGTGGTCGCCACGACCCGGGCCGAGACGATGCTCGGTGACACCGCCGTGGCCGTGCACCCCTCCGACGAGCGCTACGCGCACCTGATCGGAAGGGAAGTGGAGCTACCGCTCACCGGGCGCCTCATCCCGATCGTCGCCGACGAGCACGTCGACCCGGCCTTCGGTACCGGGGCGGTCAAGGTCACCCCGGCGCACGACCCGAACGACTTCGAGATCGGACGGCGCCACTCGCTGCCGTCCCTGACGATTATGGACGAGCGCGGTGTGGTCACGGCCCACGGCCCGTTCCAGGGGCTCGACCGCTTCGAGGCCAGGCCCGCGGTGGTGGCCGCGCTACGCGCCGAGGGCCGGATCGTGGCGGAGAAGCGCCCCTACCTCCACTCCGTCGGGCACTGCTCGCGCTGCAAGACCGTGGTCGAGCCACGGCTCTCACTTCAGTGGTTCGTCAACGTCTCGCCCCTGGCGAAGGCGGCGGGCGACGCGGTCCGTGACGGCCGGACGAAGATCCACCCGCCGGAGCTGGCCAAGCGCTACTTCGACTGGGTCGACGACATGCACGACTGGTGCATCTCCCGGCAGCTGTGGTGGGGACACCGCATCCCGGTCTGGTACGGCCCCGCCGGCGAGGTCGTCTGCGTGGGCCCGGACGAGCAGGCACCCGATGGCTATGTCCAGGACCCCGATGTCCTCGACACCTGGTTCTCCTCTGGGCTGTGGCCGTTCTCCACCCTCGGCTGGCCAGACAGAACACCGGAACTGGCGAAGTTCTATCCGACCTCCGTTCTAGTGACCGGCTACGACATCCTGTTCTTCTGGGTGGCCCGGATGATGATGTTCGGTGTCTACGCGATGGACGGCGAGCCGCCGTTCCGAACCGTGGCTCTGCACGGCATGGTCCGGGACCAGTACGGCAAGAAGATGTCGAAGTCGTTCGGCAACGTCGTCGACCCGCTCGACTGGATCGAGCGCTTCGGCGCCGACGCCACCCGTTTCACCCTGCTACGCGGAGCCAACCCCGGCTCCGACGTGGCGATCAGCGAGGAATGGGCAGGGGGGTCGCGTAACTTCTGTAACAAGATCTGGAACGCGACCCGCTTCGCGCTGATGAACGGTGCCGTGACGGGTGAGCTTCCGCTTGCGGAGCTGACCGCTGCCGACAGGTGGATCCTGTCCAGGCTCCAGGAGATCGTCGCGTCGGTGGACGCCGCGTTCGAGGACTTCGAGTTCGCCAAGATCTCCGATCTGCTCTACCACTTCGCGTGGGACGAGGTCTGCGACTGGTACGTGGAACTCGCCAAGATCCAGATCGCCTCAGGGCAGGAGCACACCCGGCTCGTGCTCGGCCATGTCTTCGACTCGCTGCTCCGTCTGCTCCATCCGCTGGTGCCGTTCGTCACCGAGGAGCTGTGGCGAGCGGTCACAGGGGACGAGTCGATCGTGGTCGCGCCATGGCCGACGGTCCAGGAGTCGCTGCGTGATCCCTCGGCGGAGGAGGAGATCATCGCGGTGCAGGGGCTGATCACCGAGGTGCGCAGATTCCGCTCCGATCAGGGCCTCAAGCCAGGGCAGCGGGTCGCCGCGCACCTCTCACTCGCCGGTACGGCTCTGGCCTCCCACGAAGGGGCGATCCGGTCGTTGCTCCGGCTCGACCAGCCGTCCGATTCGTTCGCCGCGACCGCCCGTCTCGATGTGAGCGGGGTCGTCGTGGAGATCGATACGGCGGGAACGATCGATGTGGCCGCTGAACGTAAGCGCCTGGAAAAGGATCTCGCGGTGGCGCGTAAGGAGGCGGCTCAGGTCGCCGCCAAGCTCGGCAATGAGCAGTTCATGGCCAAGGCACCGGACGATGTGGTGACCAAGGTGCGATCCCGTGCCGCACAGGCCGACCAGGACATCGCGCGGTTGCTCGCTCAGCTGGCGGCTTTGCCGGCGAGCTGACGGGCCGATGGCCTGAGTTCAGATGGCCTGAGTTCAGAGCGGTACGAGGGTTCTGACCGGTGGGTTGGGAAGAGAACGGCCCTGGTCAGGGAGACGGGTCGAGCTGAGAACCCGGAGTCTCTTGACTCCGGGTTCTCGTGTTTGAGAGCTGGGGTCTCAGGGAAGGCCTAGTCGTTACCAGGAAGTTGGTCATGGTGCCCCTAGGGGGCTGCTAGAGTTCTTCAAGCAGGGCAGGAGTCCTGCGCCCCCTCTGAAAATCTGAGAATCAGGCGTGTCTGCACGAATTGGACACTGGCCGGATGTTGGAGTAAGTTAGAGGGGTTGCCCTGGAAACAGGGTGGTCGCAATCCTAGCGGATTCGGCGGGTTGGGGTCGATGGTCGGAAAACCGGCAATTTGACACGAACCCGGCAGATCTAATAAGATGGTGACACGGAATGGAACGCCCTGAAGTCTGGGACACCGCGAAGGCGGGTCCGCGGACGACGGTGTACGCGTCCGTTTCTTGAGAACTCAACAGTGTGTTAAAAGCCAGTGCATGAAGCACAACCCTGTCCGACCTGCCCTTTGGGGTGGGAGGACGGATTCCTTTGGTTGAACATCCATCATGTGAGATGGGTGCTTTCAGCCGGGAGCAACTGTTCAGACATTGTTTGGAGAGTTTGATCCTGGCTCAGGACGAACGCTGGCGGCGTGCTTAACACATGCAAGTCGAGCGGAAAGGCCCTTCGGGGTACTCGAGCGGCGAACGGGTGAGTAACACGTGAGTAACCTGCCCCTGACTCTGGGATAAGCCCGGGAAACTGGGTCTAATACCGGATACGACACCTCCCGGCATCGGGTGGGTGTGGAAAGTTTTTCGGTTGGGGATGGACTCGCGGCCTATCAGCTTGTTGGTGGGGTAACGGCCTACCAAGGCGACGACGGGTAGCCGGCCTGAGAGGGCGACCGGCCACACTGGGACTGAGACACGGCCCAGACTCCTACGGGAGGCAGCAGTGGGGAATATTGCGCAATGGGCGAAAGCCTGACGCAGCGACGCCGCGTGGGGGATGACGGCCTTCGGGTTGTAAACCTCTTTCAGCAGGGACGAAGTTGACGTGTACCTGCAGAAGAAGCGCCGGCTAACTACGTGCCAGCAGCCGCGGTAATACGTAGGGCGCAAGCGTTGTCCGGAATTATTGGGCGTAAAGAGCTCGTAGGTGGCTTGTCACGTCGGGTGTGAAAGCTTGGGGCTTAACTCCAGGTCTGCATTCGATACGGGCTGGCTAGAGGTAGGTAGGGGAGAACGGAATTCCTGGTGTAGCGGTGAAATGCGCAGATATCAGGAGGAACACCGGTGGCGAAGGCGGTTCTCTGGGCCTTACCTGACGCTGAGGAGCGAAAGCGTGGGGAGCGAACAGGATTAGATACCCTGGTAGTCCACGCTGTAAACGTTGGGCGCTAGGTGTGGGGACCTTCCACGGTTTCCGCGCCGTAGCTAACGCATTAAGCGCCCCGCCTGGGGAGTACGGCCGCAAGGCTAAAACTCAAAGGAATTGACGGGGGCCCGCACAAGCGGCGGAGCATGTTGCTTAATTCGACGCAACGCGAAGAACCTTACCAAGGCTTGACATCGCCCGGAAACACTCAGAGATGGGTGCCTCTTCGGACTGGGTGACAGGTGGTGCATGGCTGTCGTCAGCTCGTGTCGTGAGATGTTGGGTTAAGTCCCGCAACGAGCGCAACCCTTGTTCAATGTTGCCAGCACGCTCCTTCGGGGGTGGTGGGGACTCATTGGAGACTGCCGGGGTCAACTCGGAGGAAGGTGGGGATGACGTCAAGTCATCATGCCCCTTATGTCTTGGGCTGCAAACATGCTACAATGGCCGGTACAGAGGGTTGCGATACCGTGAGGTGGAGCGAATCCCTAAAAGCCGGTCTCAGTTCGGATTGGGGTCTGCAACTCGACCCCATGAAGTCGGAGTCGCTAGTAATCGCAGATCAGCAACGCTGCGGTGAATACGTTCCCGGGCCTTGTACACACCGCCCGTCACGTCACGAAAGTCGGCAACACCCGAAGCCCGTGGCCCAACCAGCTTGTCTGGGGGGAGCGGTCGAAGGTGGGGCTGGCGATTGGGACGAAGTCGTAACAAGGTAGCCGTACCGGAAGGTGCGGCTGGATCACCTCCTTTCTAAGGAGCATCGGCTGCGGTCGTCTTCGGGTGGTCGTGGTTCAGGTCGTGTCTGCAGGCGTATGTTCTGCACACGGCGCGCTCATTAGTGGAGCGCTGGCTATTCGGTTCGGCGGGATCGCTGATCGGTTAGTACCGCCTTGGTTCTTCGGAGCTGGGGAGTGGGAACGGCGGTTGCGGGGTTTCGCTGGGGTGAACACACTGTTGGGTCCTGAGGAAACGGACTTTGAGGTGGGCCCGCTTGCGGCGGGCTTGCTGTCTGTTTGGGCCTCATGCGGGACCGATCATCTGTCATACCGGCTCGTTCGTGGCGCACCGTGGGTGCGACCCGGGTGGGTGTTGGTGGCGGGTCTGGTCTGGTCGCTGTTTGTTGTTTGAGATTTGCATAGTGGACGCGAGCATCTTTGTGGCCAAGTTTTTTAGGGCACACGGTGGATGCCTTGGCATCAGGAGCCGATGAAGGACGTGGGAGGCTGCGTTAAGCCCCGGGGAGTCGCCAACCAGACTTTGATCCGGGGATGTCCGAATGGGGAAACCTAGCACCAGTCATGTGGTGTTGCCTCCGCCTGAATGTATAGGGCGGTTGGTGGTAACGCGGGGAAGTGAAACATCTCAGTACCCGTAGGAAGAGAAAACAAATAGTGATTCCGTGAGTAGTGGTGAGCGAAAGCGGATCAGGCTAAACCGTAGGCGTGTGATAGCCGGCAGGCGTTGCGTTTGCGGGGTTGTGGGACCCTCTGGGAGGGGCTGCCGTTCCTCCGGACAGTAAGAAATCCTTTCGATAGCCGAAGCTTCTGGGAAGTGGCGCCGTAGACCGTGAGAGTCGGGTAGGCGAAATCGGTTGGACTGTTGGAGGGGATCCCAAGTAGCACGGGGCCCGAGAAATCCTGTGTGAATCTGCCAGGACCACCTGGTAAGCCTAAATACTCCCTGATGACCGATAGTGAACAAGTACCGTGAGGGAAAGGTGAAAAGCGCCCCGGTGAGGGGTCGTGAAATAGTACCTGAAACCGTGTGCCTACAAGCCGTAGGAGCGTAAACATTCTTCGGAGTGTTTGTGATGTGACTGCGTGCCTTTTGAAGAATGAGCCTGCGAGTTATGGTGTGTGGCGAGGTTAACCCGTGTGGGGGAGCCGTAGCGAAAGCGAGTCTGAATAGGGCGTTTGAGTCGCATGCTGTAGACCCGAAGCGGAGTGATCTAGGCATGGGCAGGTTGAAGCGCGGGTAAGACCGCGTGGAGGACCGAACCCACCAGGGTTGAAAACCTGGGGGATGACCTGTGTTTAGGGGTGAAAGGCCAATCAAACTCCGTGATAGCTGGTTCTCCCCGAAATGCATTTAGGTGCAGCGTTGCGTGTTTCTTGCCGGAGGTAGAGCACTGGATGGCTAATGGGCCCGACAAGGTTACTGACGTCAGCCAAACTCCGAATGCCGGTAAGTGAGAGCGCAGCAGTGAGACTGCGGGGGATAAGCTCCGTAGTCGAGAGGGAAACAGCCCAGACCACCGACTAAGGCCCCTAAGCGTGTGCTAAGTGGGAAAGGATGTGGAGTCGCAGTGACAACCAGGAGGTTGGCTTAGAAGCAGCCATCCTTGAAAGAGTGCGTAATAGCTCACTGGTCAAGTGATTCTGCGCCGACAATGTAGCGGGGCTCAAGTACACCGCCGAAGTCGTGGCATTCACACGTATACTGAGCCTTTGTGGTTTAGGTGTGTGGATGGGTAGGGGAGCGTCGTGCGGCCGGTGAAGCAGCGGAGTGATCCAGCTGTGGAGGCTGTGCGAGTGAGAATGCAGGCATGAGTAGCGAATCAGAAGTGAGAAACTTCTGCGCCGGATGACCAAGGGTTCCTGGGGCAGGCTAATCCGCCCAGGGTAAGTCGGGACCTAAGGCGAGGCCGACAGGCGTAGTCGATGGACAACGGGTTGATATTCCCGTACCCGCTACGATGCGCCAATACTGAATCCAGTGATACTAAGGGTCCTTAACCCCTCCGAGCCTTCGGGTTTGGGGTGAGGGTGAACGCCTGGCCTGAATTGGTAGTAGGTAAGCGATGGGGTGACGCAGGAAGGTAGCCCAGCCCAGGCGATGGTAGTCCTGGGGTAAGCATGTAGGACGTGTTGTAGGCAAATCCGCAGCACATTAAGTCTGAGATGTGATGCCGAGCCGATTGTGGCGAAGTGGGTGATCCTATGCTGCCGAGAAAAGCCTCTAGTGAGTGTCGTGGCGGCCCGTACCCTAAACCGACTCAGGTGGTCAGGTAGAGAATACTAAGGCGATCGGGTGAACTGTGGTTAAGGAACTCGGCAAATTGCCCCCGTAACTTCGGGAGAAGGGGGGCCTTCGCTGGTGATGAGTTTTGCACTCTGAGCTGGTGGGGGTCGCAGAGGCCAGGGGGAAGCGACTGTTTACTAAAAACACAGGTCCGTGCGAAGTCGTAAGACGATGTATACGGACTGACGCCTGCCCGGTGCTGGAACGTTAAGGGGACCGGTTAGTCGCACGTGTGTGGCGAAGCTGAGAACTTAAGCGCCAGTAAACGGCGGTGGTAACTATAACCATCCTAAGGTAGCGAAATTCCTTGTCGGGTAAGTTCCGACCTGCACGAATGGCGTAACGACTTCCCCGCTGTCTCAACCGCAGACCCGGCGAAATTGCACTACGAGTAAAGATGCTCGTTACGCGCAGCAGGACGGAAAGACCCCGGGACCTTCACTATAGCTTGACATTGGCGTTTGGAACGTCTTGTGTAGGATAGGTGGGAGACGGTGAAGCTATCACGCTAGTGGTGGTGGAGTCATTGGTGAAATACCACTCTGGTCGTTTTGAACGTCTAACTTCGGTCCGTGATCCGGATCAGGGACAGTGTCTGGTGGGTAGTTTAACTGGGGCGGTTGCCTCCTAAAGAGTAACGGAGGCGCCCAAAGGTTCCCTCAGCCTGGTTGGCAATCAGGTGTCGAGTGTAAGTGCACAAGGGAGCTTGACTGTGAGACCGACGGGTCGAGCAGGAGCGAAAGCTGGGACTAGTGATCCGGCGGTGGCATGTGGAAGCGCCGTCGCTCAACGGCTAAAAGGTACCCCGGGGATAACAGGCTGATCTTCCCCAAGAGTCCATATCGACGGGATGGTTTGGCACCTCGATGTCGGCTCGTCGCATCCTGGGGCTGGAGTAGGTCCCAAGGGTTGGGCTGTTCGCCCATTAAAGCGGCACGCGAGCTGGGTTTAGAACGTCGCGAGACAGTTCGGTCCCTATCCGCTGCGCGCGCAGGAGACTTGAAAGGAGCTGTCCCTAGTACGAGAGGACCGGGACGGACGAACCTCTGGTGTGCCAGTTGTTCCGCCAGGAGCACGGCTGGTTGGCTACGTTCGGAAGGGATAACCGCTGAAAGCATCTAAGCGGGAAGCTCGCCTTGAGATGAGGTCTCCCACCCTGTGAGGGGGTAAGGCTCCCGGTAGACGACCGGGTTGATAGGCTGGAAGTGGAAGCGCAGTAATGTGTGGAGCTGACCAGTACTAATAGGCCGAGGACTTGACCACAAAGCAATTCTTGCTCGCGTCCACTAGGCAATTCTGAGACAGCAAACAGTGGTTTGTGTGTTTCATAGTGTTACGGCGGTTATGGCGAAGGGGAAACACCCGGTTACATTCCGAACCCGGAAGTTAAGCTCTTCAGCGCCGATGGTACTGCACCGGGGACGGTGTGGGAGAGTAGGTCGCCGCCGGACAATCTTTCATGTGAGGGCCCTCACCATTCGTGGTGGGGGCCTTCGTGTTTTCTGCCGGGAACCCGCACCGCCGGTTGGTGGGATTCTCATGTTTTCCAGGGGAGTCCCGAAACGGGACCGGCTTCGGGCCCTCGCCGGGTGGTGAGGGCCTTTTTTGCGTTGGGGGTACTCGTGTCCGGAACCTGACCGGGACGTCAGTAGGCTGGAGACGTGGACTATCGAGCGGTTGAACAAGCGATCATGCAGCGCGGGGTCGAGTGGAACTTCGAGCCCAGCCTCGACAGGATCGCCGCGCTTGTGGATCTGCTCGGTTCCCCGCAGCACTCCTATCCCGTCGTGCACGTGGCCGGTACGAACGGTAAGTCGAGCACGACCCGGATGATCGAGGCGCTTCTGCGCGAGCGCAATCTGCGTGTCGGCCGGTTCACCAGCCCGCACCTCGTCTCCATGCGCGAGCGTATCAGCGTGGACGGTGCTCCACTGAGTGAGGAACGCTTCGTCGAGGTCTACGAGGACATCGCGCCCTACCTGGAGATGGTCGACGCCCAGGGGCGACGGCTCTCCTTCTTTGAGACCCTCACCGCGATGGCGTTCGCGGCGTTCGCCGACGCCCCCGTGGATGTCGCGGTCATCGAGACGGGAATGGGCGGCATCACCGACGCCACCAATGTCGCGGACGGTGCTGTGGCGGTCATCACGCCCATCGCCCTCGACCACGTCGACTACCTCGGGCCCGATGTCGAGACGATCGCGGGAGAGAAGGCCGGCATCATCAAGGCCGGGGCGACCGCCGTGCTCGCGCAGCAGGAGCTTCCCGCGGCCGCGGTGCTGATGCGGCAGGCGGCCGACACGGGCGCCACCGTGGCACGCGAGGGGCTGGAGTTCGGAGTGCTGAGCCGGGAACTCGCCATCGGCGGGCAACTGCTCCAGCTCAAGGGCCTCAAGGGTACCTATGACGACATCCTGCTCCCCCTGTACGGTGCCCACCAGGCGAGCAACGCCGTCTGCGCGCTGGCCGCGGTCGAGGCACTGACCGGCGGGGACGAGCCTCTCGACGCCGAGCTGGTGCGGCAGGCTTTCCTGGGGGTGCGCTCGCCCGGCAGGCTGGAGGTGGTGCGCCGGGGACCCACGGTGCTTGTCGACGCCGCGCACAATCCGGCGGGGATGCGGGCCACTCTGGACGCGGTGCATGAGTCCTTCGACTTCGCGAAGCTCATCGGAGTGGTGGCGGTGTTCGAGGACAAGGACGTCGAGGGCATTCTGGAGCTGCTGGAACCGATGATGGACGAGATCGTGGTGACCCGGAACTCCTCGCCCAGGTCCATGGACGTGGACGATCTCGCTGCGCTGGCCGAGGAGATCTTCGGCCTTGACCGGGTGCACCAGGTCGAGCGGTTGGACAGTGCGATCGACCGGGCGATCGGCATTGTCGACGCTCTGGGGGAGTTCAGCGGGGCCGGGGTACTGATCACAGGCTCCGTGGTCACCGCCGGCGACGCGCGGCTCCTCCTCAAAGCGGACGAGACGCAGTAGTGAACGGCGAGTGCCAACGGCCGCCGACGGGGCGACTGAGAAGGAGTGAGAAATGATCACGGTCACTCCGGGCATGAGGCGTCTCTGCGCCAGCGTGCTCGGTATGGAGGCCATAGTCGTCGGGCTGTTCACGCCGGTGGCCATCAACACGCAGGGGATCGAACCGGCCGTCGCGGCCACCGTCGGGCTGGGCCTGGCGCTCCTCTGCGTGGTGGTCATCGGCCTGCTCAAGCGGCCTTTCGCCTACGTCGCGGGAAGTCTGATCCAGGTGCTCGCCATCGCCTCCGGCTTCATGGTCACGACCATGTTCTTCCTCGGAGCGATCTTCGCCGCGCTGTGGATCACAGCGATATTCGTCGCTCGCCGTGTCGAGGGCGTGACTTCTCGCTAAAGTCGGCCAACATGGCCGTCCCTCCCATTCAGCCGACTCGGGCGGTGGGCGCCGGGCCCACGGGCCTGGTGCGCGCACTCGGTGTCCCCTTGATGCTCGACGTCGTCCTCGGACTACTCGTCGCGGTAGTGCTGCCGTTGGCGATCGTCGCCATTCCCAACACCATCTCGGTGGTCGCCGCCCTCCTGCCGCCGGAGGTCTCGCAGATAGCGATGATCAGGGCACACGGGCTGGCGCTCCCCGCGATGGTCCTGACCATGCCGGTGGCCGCGGTACTGGTGCGCCGGGTGAGGGCGGCCCCGATGGTGGTCGCGGGGCTGACCCTGCTCGCCTTCGCGGACGCCGCCGGCGGCTATGCGGGGTCCACGGCGCTGGTGGGGATCCTGCGGGTCCTGCACGGTGTCGGCGCGGGCCTGCTGGTCCCCGCCACCCTGATGGCCGTCTGGGGGCGTTCCCCGTTCCTGCGGGTGGTGTGGGCGGCCACGCTGGCGGCCAGCCTCCTGGCCGCACAGGCGCTCGCGCTCTGGCCACTCGACCAGGTCGACTCCTGGCGCGTCACCCTCCAGCCGTACCCGATGCTCACCGGGGTGGCACTCGTGCTGGCCGCGCTCTACCTCGTGCTGTGGCTGAAGGACGGTGAGGGCGCTGCCGGCCCGGACCCGGGCGGCGCGGCGCGTGGGCGCACGCTGTGGGCGGTCGTGCCCGCCGCGGGCGTCGCGGCCCTCGCCCTGGGCAGCACGTTCGACTGGTCGGCGAGTCTCGTGATCCGCGCGGCCCTGGTGTCCGTCCTCGTGCTGCTCGCCCTGGCCTCCTCGGGTGCCTCACGGGGGGCCGTCGGCCGTGCGCCGGCCTACGCGATGGTCGCGGTCGGCGTCGTCGTCCTGCCCACCGCGGCTCAGGTCACCTACGTCGAGCTCGGTGGGCTGGGGGGTCCAGGTCTGTCCGGCCTGTGGTCGGCCTTCGCGATCGCCGCCGTGGTGGCTCTCCTGGCCGCCGCGCTGACGAACCGGCTGGGCGTCACGACCATGCCCATGGTCACCGCCGGTGGCCTGGTGGTGGTGGTCGCGGGCCTGTGTGCCGTACGGCTCTTCCTTCCCACCTCGGGCGGGCTCGCGCTGATCCTCCCGTTCGCGCTGCTCGCGGGGGGCACCTCGGTGGCCCTTACCGGCGCGCTGCGTTCCTGTGCCGAGGAGGCCGCGCTCCTGGCACTGTCGCTGTTCTTTCCTGCGGTGCTGGCGGGTTTCCTGCTGGGCAGCGGCGTTCAGGTCGCCCAGCTGCGGGAGGCCAGGACCCCGCAGGCACTGGTCGACGGGTTCGTGGGCGCTCTGCACCTGTGGACACTGGTCGGGGGTGGCCTGGTGCTCGTGGTGATCGTGCTCGCCGCCGTTCTGGCCCGTCTCCTGCCGGGGAGTCCGGACAGCCTGCCGGGGAGTCCGGACAGCCCGCCGGATGCCGGTACGGCGGACGTCTCGCCGATGGCGGGCCCCGCCTCCGGGCTGGTGCCCTCTCCCGCGGGGGAGGCCGATCCCGCCGGCGGAGCCTGGCAGGGAGCCGTCACGCGCGGACAGCCGGGGCCCACGGTGGTGCGGCCGCGCTCCGAGGCAGTGGCCGGTTCCCACACGCCGGCCCGCTCGAAGCCGGAGGCCAGGCCCATGAGCGGGTCCGTCGCCGCGGCCGGAGGAGGGACCGGGGCGGGCAAGGGCAACAGGTCCAGGCCTCGGCACGAGCCGGACCGCGTTCCCGAGAGCGACCCCGACACGGAGCCGGAGCCGGAGAAGGTGGTCGCGCCACCGGTGGTGGTGCCACCGCCCGCGCCCTCGCCGGAGGACGGCCCTGGGGGCGGCCCGGCCCTCCAGTGATTCCGTCGACCACGGGAAAGCGTGTGAAGGGCGGTAAACTTCGCGCGATTACCGCAGTCCGCGACCCATACATGTTCGAAGGAGAACTTCAGTGTCCGAGCGCACCCTTGTCCTGATCAAGCCCGACGGTGTGGCGCGTGGTCTCATCGGCGACGTGATCGCCCGTGTCGAGCGCAAGGGTCTGAAGGTCGTGGCGCTGGAGCTGCGTACCCTGGACGTCGAGACCGCCAAGACGCACTACGCCGAGCACTCCGAGCGGCCGTTCTTCGGTGAGCTGGTGGAGTTCATCACCTCCGGCCCGCTGGTCGCGCTGGTGCTCGAGGGGCCGCGCGCCATCGAGGCGTTCCGCTCCCTCGCGGGCCTGACCGACCCGGTCAAGTCCGCTCCCGGCACCATCCGCGGTGACCACGCTCTGGAGATCGGCGAGAACGTCGTGCACGGCTCGGACTCCCCCGAGTCCGCCGCAAGGGAGATCAAGATCTTCTTCCCGGATCGCTTTTAGGCGTCCGCTTTTATCGTGTTTGTCGGGCCCCGCCGTCCTTCTGGACGGCGGGCCCCGACGTATTTGGCTAACCCAAGATTTTGCTGCGGCAGGCCGGCTCATTGCGCTCAAGGGTGGGTGCGTCACGTTACGATTCGAGTGCGTTCCGTAGTTTTCGCCGACGACCTGACGGAAGGAGGCCGGCTTTCCTCATGGGCAGCAATCTTGCTTTTTTGGGCCGTGACATGGCAGTCGACCTCGGCACCGCGAACACCCTTGTGTACGTCAGAGGGCGCGGGATCGTGCTCAACGAGCCGTCCGTCGTAGCGATCAACAGCATCACCGGGAAGATCGTGGCCGTTGGCATCGAGGCCAAACGGATGATAGGCCGCACTCCGAGCAACATCATCGCCATCCGCCCGCTCAAGGACGGTGTCATCGCCGACTTTGATGTCACCGAGCGCATGCTGCGCTACTTCATCCAGCGGGTGCACAAGCGCCGCCATTTCGCCAAGCCGCGCATCATCATCGCCGTGCCGAGCGGGATCACCGGGGTCGAGCAACGGGCGGTCAAGGAGGCCGGGTACCAGGCGGGCGCCCGCAGGGTCTACATCGTCGAGGAGCCCATGGCCGCCGCGATCGGCGCCGGGCTCCCCGTGCACGAGCCCACCGGCAACATGGTGGTCGACATAGGCGGTGGCACCACCGAGGTGGCGATCATATCGATGGGCGGTGTGGTCACCAGCCAGTCGATCAGGGTGGGCGGTGACGAGCTCGATCAGGCGATCATCGCCTTCGCGAAGAAGGAATACTCGCTCATGCTCGGCGAGCGCACCTCCGAGGAGATCAAGATGGCCATCGGCTCCGCCTGCATGCTCCCGGAGGAGAGCCATGCCGAGATCAGGGGCCGTG
Organism: Streptosporangium sp. NBC_01810; assembly: GCF_035917355.1. Lineage (NCBI taxonomy): Bacteria > Bacillati > Actinomycetota > Actinomycetes > Streptosporangiales > Streptosporangiaceae > Streptosporangium > Streptosporangium sp. NBC_01810. Next base: position 860,214 of record NZ_CP109070.1, read on the forward strand.
ATCTGGTCAGCGGCCTGCCGAAAACGATCGTGGTGTCGGCGGCCGAGATCCGCAAGGCCATCGAGGAACCGCTCAACGTGATCGTCGACGCGGTCAAGACCACACTTGACAAGTGCCCGCCGGAGCTCTCCGGAGACCTCATGGACCGGGGGATCGCCCTCACCGGGGGTGGGGCGCTCCTCAAGGGCATGGACGAGCGGCTGAAGGCCGAGACCGGCATGCCGATCCACCTCGTCGACAACGCACTCGACTCCGTGGCGTTGGGCACGGGCAAGTGCGTCGAGGACTTCGACGCCCTGCAGCAGGTCCTGGTTCCCGAGCCGCGGCACTGATGAAGGACACCCGCCGGGCACGGGTCAACCTGGGGCTGCTGCTGGCCGCCGCGCTCGTGTTCGTGACCATCGACCACCGTTCGGCCACGCAATCCCCGTTCGGGCCGCTCCGTACGGCCGGCACGACATTGTTCGGCACCGCGGAGAGTGTGGGGTCGGGGATCGTGCGGCCGGTCGGCGAGTTCTTCGAGACGATGGCCGAGGCTCCTTTGGCGCGTGGACGCATCGAGGAGTTACGCGCGGAGAACCAGCGGCTCAAGCGCGACCTGGCGGCGCAGAGCCTCGACCGGGGGCGATCGGAGGAACTGCGCAAGCTGCTCGGTGTCTCGGGCACCGGCGGCTACAAGATCCTGCCCACCCAGGTGATAGCTCGGCGCGGTGCTCCAGGTTTCGAGGAGGCCGTCGAGCTCGACGTGGGGCGCGCCGACGGGGTGCGCACCGAGATGACGGTGCTGAACGCCGACGGCCTGGTCGGCAGGGTGGTCCATGTGGGCCCGTCCACCTCGACCGTGGTCCTGCTCAGCGACCCCGCCTCGGCGGCCGGGGCCCGGCTGGAGGGAAGCAACGAGATCGGGGTGGTGCACGGGGTGGGGGAGAACGGCCGCCTGGTCCGTTTCCGGCTGCTCGACTCGACCGCGCCCATCATCCCCGGTCACCGCATCGTGAGTTTCGGTTCCCAGCGCGGCGCGCCGTACGTGGCGGGGGTGCCGATCGGAGTGGTGGAGCGGGTGGAGGCCACACCGGGTGAGTTGACCCGAATCGCGTACGCGCGGCCGTATGCCGACCTCACCGCGCTGGACGTGGTCGGCGTGGTGGTACAGGCGCCGCGCCGCGACCCGCGTGACACGGTGCTCCCCTCCGGCCGGGGAAAGGCGGCGGCTCCCCGCTTCCAGCGAGAGGGGCTCTGACGGGATGGGCCGCAACGCGATCTTCGTGACGCTGCTCCTGGGAATCATGATCTTCCAGGTGACCGTCGTCAACAGGTTGCCGCTGCCGGGACAGGCCGCGCCGGATCTGGTGCTGCTCGCCGTGGTGGGGTACGCGCTGGCCCGCGGGGCCGCGGCGGGGGCGGTCATGGGTTTCGCGGCCGGACTTCTCAGCGATGTGCTGCCGCCGGCCGCGCACCTGTTCGGGTACCACGCGCTGGTGCTCTGCCTCGTCGGCTTCATGGCGGGACGCGCGGTGGAGAGCCATCCGGGGGCGGGGCCGCTCGCGGCGCTGGCCTGCGCGGCCGCCGGTCCGGTGATCGCGGTGGCGGCCGGCGCCCTGCTGGGAGACCCGCGGACCGGCATGTCCATGCTCACGACGGCGCTGCCGCAGGCGGTGCTCTACAACCTGCTTGCCGCGTCGCCGGTGGTGTGGGTGGTGCGAAGGCTCGTCTGCGGGCCGGAGGCGCGCCCCGTCCAGGTGCTCGGATACGTCATGCGGAGCCGCTCGTGAGGCCGCGTACGAGGCACCTCGTGCTGCGGGACACGTGAGTGGCGGTGGGGAGGAACGGGCATGGGCCTGATGCGAGGGCGACTGGTCGTGGTGCAGTTACTGGTGGTGTCGATGCTGGCGCTGCTCGCCGTCCGGCTCTGGCAGGTACAGGTGGTGCGCGGCCCGGAGTACGTGGTGGCCGCCACCGAGACGCGCACGCGCGATGTCGTCGTTCCCGCGGTGCGCGGGCAGATCCTCGACTCGACGGGCCATCCGCTGGTGCGAAACCGGACCACACTGGTGGTCTCGGTCGACCGCACCCGCCTGAACCGGATGGAGGGCAACGGCAAGGAGGTGCTCGAGAAACTGGCCGCCGTGCTCGGCCGTCGCCCCGCCGAGTTGCGGGAGCGCATCAGGGCATGCGGGCCGGGGGTCACCCGTCCCTGCTGGCCCGGCTCCCCGTACCAGCCGATCCCCATCGACGCGGACGTCACCACGCGCGAGGCCCTGCAGATCCTGGAGCGGCAGGAGGAGTTTCCCGGGGTCACGGCCGAGGTGCAGGCGGTGCGGGAGTATCCGAGCCGGAGCGCGGGAGCACAGGCGCTCGGCTACCTGCAGCCGATCACGCAGGAGGAGTTGAACAGGCGCGACGGGCTCAGGGCGGCGTTCTCCGGGGTCGACCTGGTGGGCAGGGACGGCCTGGAGTCGGTCTACGACGTGTCCCTGCGGGGAACGCCGGGGATGCGGCGGGTGCAGGTCGATCGGCTTGGCAAGGTCACCGGGGTGGAGCAGCACGTGCCTCCGGTGCCGGGCGACACGCTCATCACCAGCATCGACTCCAAAGTGCAGGCAACGGCGGAGAAGGCGCTGGCCGAGGCGATGAAGGGCGCGCCCAGCGCCGACGGAGCGGCGGCGGTGGTACTGGACGTGAAGACGAGCAGGGTCGTCGCCCTGGCCAGCGCGCCGACGTACGATCCGGAGATCTGGACCGGGGGAATCTCCGAGGTGCACTACCAGCGCCTGCTGTCCGGCAAGGCGGGCAAGCCGCTGATCTCCCGGGCCATCAAGGGCGAGTTCGCGCCTGGTTCGACGTTCAAGGTGTCGTCGGTGGCGGCGATGCTCAAGGACGGCTACCCGCTGAACGGCCAGTACGACTGCCCGGGGTCCTTCATGGTGGGCGACCGGCCGTTCAACAACTTCCGGGGTATCGGGCTGGGAACGCTCACCCTGCACACGGCGCTGGTGAAGTCCTGCGACACGATCTTCTACCGGGCGGCCTACGAGCAGTGGCTGCGCGACGGCGGGCTCACCCCCAAGGCGAGGACCAAGGAGCCGATGGCGGCCATGGCGCGCGCCTATGGTTTCGGCCGCCCCACCGGTATCGACCTGCCGGGTGAGTCGGCGGGTCGGATCCCCGACCGGGCTTGGAAGAAGACGCTCTGGGCGGTGACCAAGGACACCAACTGCAAGCGGGCCAGGACCGGTTACCCGGAGGTGGCCAGGAGCAGTCCCAGCAGGGCCGCCTTCCTCAAGCGACTGGCGTACGAGAACTGCCTGGAGGGGTACCAGTGGCGGCCCGGTGACGCCGCCAACTTCTCCATCGGGCAGGGCGACGTGCTGGTGACGCCGCTGCAGCTGGCGGCGGCCTACGCGGCACTGGTCGGGGACGGCAGGCTGCGCAGCCCCCGGGTGGGCTGGGCGCTGGTGCGTCCCGACGGCACCAAGGTCAAGGAGATCGAGGTGCCGGTGGTGGGCAGGCTGCCGCTCTCACCGCGGGAGCGGGCCTACATCAAGGGGGCGCTGAGCGAGGTCGCCTCCGACGGCACCGCGGCCGGGGCCTTTGCCGGGTTCCCCATGGACAAGGTCAAGATCGGTGGAAAGACCGGCACCGCCGAGGTCTACGGCAAGGCTGACACGTCCTGGTTCGCCTCGTTCGCTCCGACGGACAAGCCGCAGTTCGTGATCGTCGCCATGGTGTCCCAGGGCGGGATGGGCGCCCAGACCGCGGCTCCGGCGGTGCGGAAGATCTACGAGGGCATCTTCGGGTTCAAGCCCGACGGCAAGCCGTCCTCCCCGATCCTGCCGAGCGGGCGCCCGGTGAGAGCGCTTCCGGTGATCGCGAAAGACGGGACGGTGGCGCGATGACATTCGCTGTGGCATCTGTGACACCGTCCGCGGTGAGGTCTGTGACGGCGTCGGCGGTGACGTCCGCCAGGAGGGCGGCGTGAACCGGATGGCGGCCTCGCCGCCCAGGGCGTCCCTGGCCGGCCGGATGGTGGCGGCGCTCTCCGCAGTGGGCCGGATGGACGGGATGATGCTGGTCGCCGTAGCCGCCCTGGGGGTGATCGGCACGATGCTGGTCTGGTCTTCGACCAGGACCTGGGCGGCCGGCTCCACGGGGCTGGTCAAGAAGCATATCCTCAACCTCGTCATCGGAGCCGTGCTGGCCGGTACGGCCGCGATGGTGGACCACCGGACGCTGAGAACCTTCGCGCCGCTGGTGTACGGCGTGACGCTGATCGGACTACTGCTGGTGATCACCCCCCTCGGCAGCACCGTGAACGGCGCACACTCGTGGATCATGCTGGGTGGTGGTTTCGCGTTCCAGCCCTCGGAGTTGGCCAAGCTCGGCCTGGTGCTGATGCTCGCCATGCTGCTCGCCCAGCCCGCCCGCGGCACCGACCGGCCGAGAAGTTTCGACGTCGTGATCGCGCTGGTGGTGGCCACCTTCACCATGGGACTGGTGATGCTCCAGCCCGACCTGGGAACCACGATGGTCATCGGGGTGATCACGGCCGGTGCGATCGTCGTGGCCGGCGCCCGCAAGCGCTGGATCGGCGGGCTCACCCTCGGCGTGCTCGGCGCGGGGGTCGCCGTGTGGTTCCTCGACATCCTGGAGCCGTACCAGATCGCCCGGTTCACCGCGTTCCTCAACCCGGCCAGCGATCCGCGCGGGGTCGGCTACAACAGCACCCAGTCGCTGATCGCGATCGGGTCGGGAGAGGTGTACGGCAAAGGGCTGTTCGGGGGTGGCCAGACCACCGGCCGCTTCGTACCCGAGCAGCACACAGACTTCATCTTCACGGTGGCGGGGGAGGAGTTCGGTTTCCTCGGTTCGGTCACCGTGGTGGCGCTGCTCGGGGTGATCCTGCTCCGGGGGGTGCGGATCGCGCGCGAGTGCGAGGATCGGTTCGGCGCGCTGGCGGCCGGATCGATCGTGTGCTGGCTGGCCTTCCAGTCGTTCGTCAACATCGGGATGACGGTCGGGATCATGCCGATCACCGGCCTTCCCCTGCCGTTCGTCTCCTACGGCGGTACCGCCACCTTCGCCAACATGATTGCCTTTGGGCTGCTTCAGGCGATTCACATGCGCCGACAGTCTTTCTAGCACCGGCATGGGCGACTGCCGATGGCACTCTCTCCAGGCGGATATTCTTGATGGCATGTCTGTCGAGTCGCTGTTTCCCCGCCTGGAAGCGCTCCTGCCCAAAGTGCAGAAGCCGATCCAGTATGTCGGAGGTGAGCTCAACTCGACAGTCAAGGACTGGGACGAGAGCACGGTTCGCTGGGCGTTGATGTATCCGGACGCCTACGAGGTCGGCCTGCCCAACCAGGGTGTCCAGATCCTCTACGAGATCCTCAACGAGCTGCCGGAGACGCTGGCCGAGCGGACCTACGCGGTCTGGCCCGACCTGGAGGCGCTCATGCGCTCCGAGGGCGTGCCCCAGTTCACGGTCGACGCACACCGGCCCGTACGGGCGTTCGACGTGTTCGGTCTCTCCTTCTCGACCGAGCTGGGCTACACCAACATGCTGACCGCGCTGGACCTGGCGGGCATCCCGCTGGAGGCGGCGGAGCGGGGCGACGACGATCCGATCGTCCTGGCCGGCGGCCACGCGGCGTTCAACCCCGAGCCGATCGCCGACTTTCTCGACGCCGCCGTACTGGGCGACGGGGAGCAGATCGCCATCGCGATCACCGAGGTCATCCGCGAGTGGAAGACCGAGGGCTCGCCCGGCGGGCGTGACGGGCTGCTGATGCGGCTGGCCGAGTCGGGCGGGGTCTACGTGCCGAAGTTCTACGACGTCGACTACCACCCCGACGGCCGCATCCAGCGTGTCGCACCCAACAGGTCGGGTGTGCCGTGGCGGATCCACAAGCACACGGTCATGGACCTGGACGAGTGGCCGTATCCGAAGAAGCCGCTGGTCCCGCTGGCCGAGACCGTGCACGAGCGGTTCAGCGTGGAGATCTTCCGCGGGTGTACCCGGGGTTGCCGGTTCTGCCAGGCCGGCATGATCACCCGTCCGGTGCGTGAGCGCTCGATCACCACGATCGGCGACATGGTCGAGGCGGGCGTGAAGGCCTCAGGTTTCAACGAGGTCGGCCTGCTGTCGCTCTCCTCGGCCGACCACTCCGAGATCGGTGAGGTCGCCAAGGGGCTGGCGGACCGCTACGAGGGCACCAACACCTCGCTCTCGCTGCCCTCGACCCGGGTCGACGCCTTCAACATCGACCTGGCCAATGAGTTCTCCCGCAACGGCCGACGCTCCGGCCTGACGTTCGCCCCCGAGGGGGGCTCCGAGCGGATGCGCAAGGTGATCAACAAGATGGTCACGGAGGAAGACCTGATCCGGACCGTCACCACCGCGTACACCCAGGGCTGGCGACAGGTGAAGCTCTACTTCATGTGCGGCCTGCCCACCGAGGAGGACGTCGACGTCGAGGGCATCGCCGACCTGGCCAAGAAGGTCATCAAGGCCGGTCGAGAGGCCACCGGGTCGCGCGACGTCCGCTGTACGGTCTCCATCGGCGGCTTCGTTCCCAAACCGCACACCCCGTTCCAATGGGCCGGCCAGGCCGACCACGAGACGGTCGACCGCAGGCTCAGGGCGTTGAAGGAGGCCCTGCGCGGTGACAGGGAGTACGGCCGGGCCATCGGCCTGCGCTACCACGACGGCAAGCCCTCGATCGTGGAGGGCCTGCTCTCCAGGGGGGACCGCCGGGTCGGGGAGGTCATCCGCGCGGTGTGGGCGGACGGCGGCCGGTTCGACGGCTGGAGCGAGCACTTCTCCTATCAGCGCTGGATGGACGCCGCCGCCAAGGTCGGCGTCGACGTCGACTGGTACACCACGCGTGAGCGCGAGGAGAACGAGGTCCTGCCCTGGGATCACCTCGATGCCGGCCTCGACCGCGAATGGCTCTGGCAGGACTGGCAGGACGCGGTCAACGACGTCGAGGTCGAAGACTGCCGATGGACCCCGTGCTACGACTGCGGTGTCTGTCCCACGATGGGGACAGAGATCCAGATCGGGCCCACCGGGAAGAAGCTGCTGCCACTGACGGTTGTCTGAGGTAGGCGGTGCGTGAGTACCGCCCACTGTAGAGATGACGACCACGACTTTGAAAGGACGACACCACCCTGAAACCCGCTCCTGACGGGCCGCCGCCCGCGCCAGTGGTGCAGCGCCTTCGTGTGCGCTACGCCAAGCGCGGCCGCCTGCGCTTCACCAGCCACCGCGACATCTCCCGGGCCCTTGAACGGGCGGTCCGGCGAGCCGATGTCCCGGTGGCGTTCAGCGCGGGCTTCTCGCCCCACCCGAAGATCTCCTATGTGGGAGGGGCCGCCCCCACCGGGGTGGCCAGCGAGGCCGAATACCTCGAGATCAGCGTGACTCGGGAGTGTGACCCGGAGTGGTTGCGAGCCGCTCTGGACGCCTCGCTGCCGCCCGGTCTCGACGTGCTCGACGTCGTGGAGGCGGGCCCCGCGAGCCTGGCCGACCAGATGGAGTGCTCGGCGTGGGAACTTCGGCTGCCTGAGGCCGATCTCGCCCTCACCGGGGTCGCGGTTGAGAAATTCGTCGCCACCGATCACGTCGAGGTCGAACGCCTTACCAAGAAGGGGATACGACGTTTCGACGCGCGGGAGGCGGTGCTGAGCCTCGCGGCATTTGAGGGCAAAGGGACAACAGCAGGTCAGGCGTCCAGTCGGCCATGTGTCATACTTCGCATGGTTGTACGGCACGCAACTCCTGCCGTTCGACCCGACGACGTTCTCACTGGACTGCGTCTTGTGGCTGACTTCGCGCCGCCGGTGCCCCCCGAGGTGACCAGGCTGGCGCAGGGCCCGCTGGACGTTCGCACCGGTGAGCCCGCTGATCCGTTCGGCCTGGACCGCGACATTACGCGCGGCGGCGAGACGGAACCGGTGGGCAGGCGCGTCGGCGGCGACATATAGGACTTGGCGCCGGGCTATGAGCCTGGCGGACAGTGAGAGACGAGAGCTCCCGCGCGGCGCGGAGACGCGCCCGGGAGCTGAACGGGAGAGCGCCCGCATGCTCGACAACGAGCCCAACGCCGAGGTCAACGGCCTCGGCGGGGATACGACAACAGAAGAGACGCAGCCACCGGCGCCCCGGCGCAGGGCCGCGAGCCGACCTGCCGGCCCTCCGCCGGAGGAGCCGGATTCGGTTCCCGAGGTCGTGTCGGCACCCGCACCTCGGGCGGCGTCCGACACCTCGCCGGAACCATCGCCGGCCGGTGCGGCCGTGCCCGCGGCGGAGTCCGCGGAGGCGGCGGCGGAGATGAAGGAGATGGCGCCCAAGCGCGCCATCAGGCGCAAGGCCGCCACGACGGACGGTGTCGCCACCACCGCGCGGCGTAGTCGTGCGAAGAAGGCGGCCGAACCGGTCGCCGAGCCTGTCGAGACGGGGATCGCCGGGGCGGAGCCCGCCGCCGTTCAGGAGCCCTTCGCCGAGCCCGCGCCGCAGGAGGCGCCTGCCGCCCCTGTCAAGCGCACTCGTACGCGCAAGAAGGCGGTCGTACGGGAGGCGCCGGCCGAGGCCGAGAAGGTCGCCGACAACGTGCCCACGGCCGTGGCGGAGGAGGTCGAGGCGGAGCTGCTGCTCGAGATGCCCGCCGACGAGCCGCTCGATGACGAGCCCGCCGGTGAGGACGTTGTCGAGGAGGTCGCCGAGGGACGGCGGCCGGGGCTGTTCGCCGACCCCTTCGGGCTGGTCGCCCAAGAACGTTCCGAGGTGCCCTCGGTGACCTTCCAGGCGCCCGCGGCGGTGTTCCAGCCGCTGTTCCAGGCCCCCGACCCGCAGCGGGCCACGCAGCCCGCCGCCCGGCCCGCGCCGGTCCAGCCTCCCGCGCCGCAGCCGGAGCCCGAGCCGGCCGTGGCGAAGGCCGAGATCGCCGAGGAGCCCGAGGACGACGACACGGACGGAGAGGACGACGACGCCGGTGGCCGTCGGCGTCGGCGCCGCAGGGGCGGTCGGGGCCGTGGCAAGACGCGCGACCTCGACGAGAGCGAGGAGACCGAGGCCGAGCCGGAGGAAGAGGACAGGCCCGAGGCCGAGCAGGACGACGACTCGGAGAGCGGCAGTTCGCGCCGGCGTCGCCGCAGGCGGCGCAGGGGCACCGATGAGACGGGCGAGGTCCCGGATGACCCGCCGAACACCGTGGTGCGCATTCGCGCGCCCCGCGCCGGGCGCAGCACCTCGGTGGACGAGGTGCAGAGTGTGCGCGGCTCGACCCGCCTGGAGGCCAAGAAGCAGCGCCGCCGCGAGGGGCGTGAGCTCGGCCGCAGGCGTCCGCCGATCATCACCGAGTCGGAGTTCCTGGCCCGCCGGGAGTCCGTCGAGCGCGTGATGGTGGTCCGTCGTACCGGCGGGCGCACCCAGATCGCGGTGCTGGAGGACGGCGTCCTCGTCGAGCACTACGTCAACCGCGAGGCGAGCCAGTCGTACGTGGGCAACGTCTACCTCGGCAAGGTGCAGAACGTCCTGCCGAGCATGGAGGCCGCGTTCGTCGACATCGGCAAGGGCCGCAACGCGGTGCTGTACGCCGGAGAGGTGAACTTCGACACCGCGGGGCTGGAGGGGCAGCCCAAGCGGATCGAGGTGGCGCTGAAGTCGGGCCAGTCGGTGCTGGTGCAGGTCACCAAGGACCCGATGGGGCACAAGGGCGCCCGCCTGACGAGCCAGATCAGCCTTCCTGGGCGCTACCTGGTCTACGTGCCCGACGGCTCGATGACCGGGATCAGCCGCAAGCTCCCCGACAAGGAGCGCACCCGCCTCAAGAGCATCCTCAAGAAGGTCATGCCGGAGAACGCCGGGGTCATCGTCCGCACGGCCGCCGAGGGCGCGTCGGAGGACGAACTGAGCCGCGACGTGGCCAGGCTGTCGGCGCAGTGGGAGAACATCCAGCGCAAGGCCAAGTCGGCCAGCGCGCCGGAGCTGCTCTCCTCCGAGCCGGACCTGACGGTCCGGGTGGTCCGGGACGTGTTCAACGAGGACTTCGCCTCGCTGGTCGTCGCGGGAGACGAGGTATGGGAGACGGTCGATGAGTACGTCCGTTACGTCGCCCCGCACCTGGCCGGCCGCCTCAGCAGGTGGGAGGAGGGCGGCGACGTCTTCGCCGCCTACCGGATCGACGAGCAGATCGCCAAGGCGATGGAGCGCAAGGTCTGGCTGCCCAGTGGTGGCTCGCTGGTGATCGACAGGACCGAGGCCATGACCGTGGTCGACGTCAACACCGGCAAGTTCACCGGCCAGGGCGGCAACCTTGAGGAGACCGTCACCCGCAACAACCTGGAGGCGGCCGAGGAGATCGTCCGCCAGCTCAGGCTGCGCGACATCGGTGGCATCATCGTCATCGACTTCATCGACATGGTGCTGGAGAACAACCGGGACCTGGTGCTGAGGCGGCTGCTGGAGTGCCTGGCCCGCGACCGTACCAAGCACCAGGTCGCCGAGGTCACCTCCCTCGGCCTGGTCCAGATGACGCGCAAGCGGGTCGGTCAGGGCCTCCTGGAGGCGTTCTCCACGGTCTGCGAGTGCTGCAACGGACGTGGCCTGCACGTCTCGGCCGAGCCGGTCGAGGGCAAGCCGGAGCCGCGGGGCACGCAGGGCAAGATGGCGGTCGAGAAGGCCGTCGCGGAGAAACTCGGCAAGGACGGTAGCCAGGCTGTGGCGGCCGGTGACCAGTCGGGTCGTGATACGGTGACCGATGCGCTTGACGGCGTCCAGAATGAGGACGGTCAGGCAGCACAGGCTTCTGGCCGGGGGCGGAGACGCTCCCGCAAGGCCAGGCCGGCCGAGTAGGTCCTGTCCCGCAGATCTTGCCGTGGCGAGGGTCTGCCGGGTGGTGTCTCGCAAGGCGGAAGAGGAGCTCATAGCGTGTTATGGGTGACGAAGCCGCCGCGGAGGCCCCGCCTGGGTGACCAAGGCAGGCAGAAGATCCAAGGAGCAGGACCTGGGGTCGGCACCCCCGACGTTCCGCCCGGTTCGACCAGGACACCGTCAATCCGGTACTCTGGTGAACCGGTGCGCTCATGGCGCGCCCTGTTCGCGCGCCTACCCGGTACGTCATCAATGACCATAGCCGGATGCGGGGCGCAGCATCCAGCGAGCAAGCAGTCAGAAGAAGGGTTCCGCGGTGTACGCGATCGTTCGTTGCGGCGGCAGGCAGCAGAAGGTCTCCGTCGGTGACGTCCTTGAAGTGGACAAGGTCGCCGGCGAGGTCGGTTCCACGGTTTCGCTGCCGACGGTCCTCGTCGTCAACGACGGCGACGTGACCACCGAGGCGGGCAAGTTCACGGTTGCCGCCGAGATTCTCGGTGAGACCAAGGGTCCGAAGATCCGGATTCTGAAGTACAAGAACAAGTCGGGGTACAAGAAGCGCCAGGGTCACCGCCAGCGGTACACCCAGGTGAAGATCACCGGCATCGACCAGGCCTGAGTTTCGGGAGTTTTGCGAGATGGCACACAAGAAGGGCGCGTCGTCCACTCGGAACGGCCGCGACTCCAACGCCCAGCGGCTCGGTGTGAAGCGCTTCGGTGGTCAGCTGGTCAACGCCGGCGAGATCATCGTTCGTCAGCGTGGCACCCACTTCCACCCCGGCGACAACGTTGGCCGTGGCAGTGACGACACGCTGTTCGCGCTGGCCGCAGGCCACGTTCTGTTCGGCGTCAAGCGCGGGCGCCGCGCGGTGAGCATCGTTCCGGTCGCGGAGTAGATTCGCACCGACAGACGTTGAGCGCAGGGGTGGATCGCATTCAGCGGTCCACCCCTGTTCGCGTTTTTCGTCGAAGTTCCCGTAGATAGAGGTAGGAAAGTAGACATGCCGGACTTTGTGGACCAGGTGGTCCTGCACATCAAGGCCGGTGACGGGGGAAACGGCTGCGCCTCTGTCCATCGGGAGAAGTTCAAGCCGCTGGGGGGCCCGGACGGGGGCAACGGCGGCCGCGGCGGCGACGTGATCCTGGAGGTGGACGCCAACACGGCGACGCTCCTGGAGTACCACCGCCGCCCGCACCGCAAGGCCGACAACGGCAAGCAGGGACATGGCGCCAACCGCGACGGCGCCAACGGTCCCGACATCGTCATCCCGGTTCCCGACGGCACCGTGGTCAAGGACGCCGACACGGGTGAGGTCCTCATCGACCTGATCGGCGCGGGCACCCGCTATGTGATCGCCGAGGGTGGGCACGGCGGGCTCGGCAACGCCGCGCTGGCCTCCACCAAGCGCAAGGCCCCCGGTTTCGCGCTGCTCGGTGAGCCGGGCGACGAGCGCGATGTGATGCTGGAGATGAAGAGCGTCGCCGACGTGGCGCTGGTCGGCTTCCCCAGCGCGGGCAAGTCCTCTCTCATCGCGGCGCTCTCCGCCGCCCGTCCGAAGATCGCCGACTACCCGTTCACCACGCTGGTACCCAACCTCGGAGTGGTCACCGCCGGCGCGACCGTCTTCACGGTCGCGGACGTCCCCGGCCTGATCCCCGGCGCCTCGCAGGGCAAGGGCCTGGGGCACGAGTTCCTGCGCCACGTCGAGCGTTGCAACACGCTGGTGCACGTGATCGACTGCGCCACGATGGAGCCGGGCCGTGACCCCGTCAGCGACTACGAGGCGATCGAGGCCGAGCTCGCGGCGTACGGCAAGCTGGAGGACCGGCCGCGCCTGGCGGTGCTCAACAAGTCCGACGTGCCCGACGCCCGCGATCTGGCCGACATCGTCGGGCCGATGCTCGAGGAGCGGGGGTTGCGGGTCTTCTCGATCTCCGCGGCCACCCATGAGGGGCTCAAGGAGCTGACCTACGCCATGGGGGAGATGGTCGCCGCGGCCAGGGCCGCCGCTCCGGTCCCCGAGCCGACCCGGCTGGTCATCAGGCCCAGGCAGCACGGGGACACGGGATTCGCCGTCCGCCGGGTCGACGAGGACACCTTCCAGGTCACCGGGGCCAAGCCGGAGCGGTGGATCCGCCAGACCGACTTCACGAACGACGAGGCCGTGGGCTACCTGGCCGACCGGCTGGAGCGGCTCGGCGTCGAGGAGGAGCTCACCAAGGCCGGGGCGAAGGCAGGGGCCGAAGTGATCATCGGTTCCATGGAGAACGGCTACATCTTCGACTGGCAGCCGACGCTCAACGCCGAGGCCGTGCGCCAGGGGCCGCGCGGATCGGACAACCGGCTCGGTTAGCGCGGTGCCGGGAACCCCGCTGTTCTTTCCAGTGATCGTCTTTGAAAGGTGCGTGTCGTGGACTCTGCGCGCGAACGGATCCGTACGGCTTCACGCCTCGTCGTGAAGGTGGGTTCGTCCTCGCTCACCACTCCGCAGGGAATGATCGACGTCGACCGGGTGGACGCCCTGGTGGACGTGCTCGGCGCTCGGCGGAAGTCCGGCACCCAGATCGTGCTGGTCTCCTCGGGTGCGATCGCGGCGGGCCTCGGCCCGCTGGGCCTGCCCGCCCGGCCACGCGACCTCGCCACCCAGCAGGCCGCGGCCTCGGTCGGCCAGGGCGTGCTGGTGGCACGCTACACCTCCTCCTTCGCCCGGTACGGCCTGCGGGTCGGCCAGGTGCTGCTGACCGCCGACGACATGATGCGCCGCTCGCACCACGTCAACGCCGAGCGCACGCTGGCACGCCTGCTTGAGCTGGGCATCGTCCCGGTGGTCAACGAGAACGACACCGTGGCCACCGACGAGATCCGCTTCGGCGACAACGACCGCCTCGCCGCCCTGGTCGCTCATCTGACCAGGGCCGACGCGCTGGTGCTGCTGTCGGATGTGGACGCTCTCTACGACGGCGATCCCCGCCGCCCCGGTGCCCGCCGGCTTACCGAGGTGCGCGGCCCCTCCGACCTCGTCGGGGTCGAGCTCGGCAAGGGCGGCGCGGTCGGCACCGGTGGCATGGTCACCAAGGTTCAGGCCGCCAAGATCGCCACAGGGGCGGGCGTTCCCGTGGTGCTGACCGCCGCCGCGCACGCGGCCCAGGCTCTCGCGGGAGCCGATGTCGGCACCTATTTCCATCCCGAGGGCCGCCACCCGGGCACCCGCCTGCTCTGGCTGGCTCACGCCACCACCGGCCGAGGCCGGCTCCACCTGGACTCCGGCGCCGTCGAGGCCGTGGTGAGCCGCCGCAAGTCACTGCTTCCCGCGGGGGTCACGGCGGTCGAGGGCGAGTTCGCGGCGGGCGACCCGGTGGATCTGTGCGGGCCGCTCGGCCAGGTGGTCGCGCGCGGCCTGGTCAACTTCGACGCGGGGGAGATTCCCGGACTGCTCGGCCGTTCCACCAGGGAACTGGCGGCCACCCTGGGGCCCGAGTACGAACGAGAGCTCATCCACCGTGACGACATCGTCATACTGGAATTCCACCACTAGTTCTTTTGGGAGCGCGAGATGTCCGAGGACTTCCTGAAGGTAGCCCTGGCGGCTAAAGAGGCCGCCGCCGAGCTGGCCCCGCTGCCGAGGGCGCCGAAGGACGCCGCGCTCCGTGTGATCGCAGACGCGCTCGTGGCCGGGTCCGCCGAGATCGTCGCGGCCAACGCGCTCGACGTCGAGAAGGCCAGGGAGAGCGGGATCTCCGAATACATGATCGACCGTCTCAGCCTTGACGAGGCCAGGATAGAGGCGATCGCCGAGGCGGTCCGCCAGGTCGCCGACCTTCCCGACCCGGTGGGTGAGGTGATCCGGGGCAACACGCTGCCCAACGGGCTGGAGCTGCGCCAGCTCCGGGTCCCGCTCGGGGTGATCGGCATCATCTACGAGGGCCGGCCCAATGTGACCGTGGACGCCGCGGCGCTCTGCCTCAAGAGCGGCAACGCCACCCTGCTGCGCGGCTCCTCCAGCGCGTACGAGTCCAACACGGTTCTCGTCAGGATCATGCAGGAGGCGCTGGCGGGCACCGAGGTGCCCGCAGGGGCCGTCCAGCTGGTCCCCGGATTGACCCGCGACTCGGTCAAGCAGCTCATCCGGGCCCGCGGCCTGGTCGACGTACTGATCCCGCGAGGCGGCGCCTCGCTGATCAATTCGGTGGTGGAGGAGTCCACGGTCCCGGTGATCGAGACCGGGGTGGGCAACTGCCACGTCTATGTCGACGCCGACGCCGACCTCGACCTGGCGATCCAGATCCTGATCAACGCCAAGGTCCAGCGTCCCTCGGTCTGCAACTCCGCGGAGACGTTTCTGGTGCACGCGGCCGTGGCCGACGCCTTCGTGCCGCGCGCGCTGGCCGCGCTGGCGGCGGAGGGGGTCACGGTGCACGGCGACGCCCGCGTCGCGGCGTACGGCGACGTGGTGCCCGCGAACGAGGAGGACTTCCGGATGGAGTATCTCTCGCTGGACATCGCGGCCGCCGTGGTCGACTCGCTGGAGGACGCGGTCGCGCACATCAGGAAGTACGGCTCGGCCCACACCGACGCGATCGTCACGCGCTCGGTCAGCGCCTCCCGCAGGTTCGTCGCCCTGGTCGACTCCGCGGCCGTGGCGGTCAACGCCTCGACCCGGTTCACCGACGGCGCGGAGTTCGGCTTCGGAGCGGAGATCGGCATCTCCACCCAGAAGCTGCACGCGCGCGGCCCCATGGGCCTGCCGGAGCTGACCTCGACCAAGTGGGTCTACACCGGCGAGGGCCATCTGCGCACCAGCGAGGGCACGGTCCTCGCCTCGGCCGAAACCGGCCCGAGATAGAGGGGGCCAGGTAGGCGACGGCCAAGCCCTGACCGTTTCAAACACGGGAACCGTAACCGGGAAGTGATTCAGCCGCCGGGTAAACCCGGCGGTCCCCTCGCTTCGCTGAACATGATGGTGAAGCCGGCATACCGGGGGGTTCGTCGGGGATCTCGTTCGGCGACCTCGGTGGTTGCCGAGCGTTACGGTGTGTCGCTCCGTGTGATAGCGGTCGCTTATGGTTTGACTGGGCTTCATGGAAATCGTAGTTGTATTCCTTTTCATAGCTTTTGTTCTTTTTGGCGTGGATCGGCTGCTGCTGTTTCTGGAGAGCCGCGGGCATGTCAACTGGCGCCGCACCCGGCGCCGCGACCTGTCGGCCGAACCCACCGCGAAGCTCGACAACCTGCTGGAAGACCCGGCCCGCGACCCCGGGCGCCGGCGCTGAGGTGCCCCGCCCGCGACCTGACCCGAGCCTGAGAATGCCGGCGGGGACGTGCGCGTCCCCGCCGTGCCGATCTTTTCGGGAGTCCGGCGTGCCATCGGGAAAACGTCACACTCGCCCGCTATGGTGTGGTCTCCTATGGCTGGACAGCAGGGAAGCGAGCGGTAGCGAGCGACCCGACAGGCGCAGCGGTCCCTGACCCATGTGGCCGACGCAGGAGGTCACATGGGTCGTCTCGGGCGGGTCGGTCCTTACACGTTGCTGGAGCGTCTCGGCCGAGGAGGCATGGGCGAGGTCTACCTCGCCACCTGCCGCCGTGGCGACAACGTCGCGCTCAAGGTCCTTCACGGCATGGTCGGCACCGACTCCGAGGCCCGGATGCGCCTGGAGCGTGAGGTCCGCGCCCTTCGCAGGGTCGAGAGCCCCTATGTGGCCCGAGTCGTCGACGCCGACCTCGACGGCGACCGGCCCTACCTGGTCATGGAGCACATCGAAGGGGAGACCCTGCTGGAGCGGGTGCGGCGCGGCGGTCCCCTGGAAGGCGGCCTGCTCACCCTCGCGCAGGGGCTGGCCACCGCTCTGTCGATCATTCACGCGGCCGGGGTCGTCCACCGCGACCTCAAGCCCGCCAACGTGCTGGTCAACGAGGACGACGAGCCCGTCCTCATCGACTTCGGCATCGCCCACGTCCTGGACGCCACCCGGCTCACCCTGACCGGCACCTTCCTCGGCACCCCCGGTTACGCCGCCCCCGAACTGTTCGCCGACGAGCCCGTGGGCGAACCCGCGGACGTGCACGCCTGGGCGGCCACCGTGGCCTTCGCCGCGACCGGCCGGCCCACCTTCGGCCGGGGCACGGTCGAGGCGCAGATGTACGCGATCCTCAACGGCCAGGCCGACCTTGAGGGGGTCCCGGCCGCGCTGCTGCCCCTGATCCGCGCGGCCCTGCACCGCGAGCCGGCCAAGCGCCCGACCGCGGCCCTCCTCGCCGGACGCCTCGGCCGCCTCGCCCGGGTGGTGCCGGGCGAGGCGGGGACCGCCCAGAAGGCGGACGACCCCGCCGGGGAGCAGCCCGGCCCGGCCAGGAAGCGGGAGAGCCGTTCCAAGCCCCGCGCCAAGGGCGACGAGTCCGCGAGGAGCGGCCGGCCGGCCAGGGCGGAGACAGGCAGGGGGAGGTCACCCGCCCCGGCGGACGGCTCCGCGGAGCCCGCGCGGGCCGTACGCTCTCCTGCCGCCTCGGAGGGCACGTCACGCGGCGGGCGGGCGGCGCTCGCCTCAGGCGAGGCGCCCCGCGCGGGGCGAGCGCTCCTCGCGGCGGGGGAGACGTCACGGGGTGGGCGTCAGGCTTCCCCGACCGCTGAGGTGCCCGGCGGCGGGCGTCCGGCCTCCGCGGCGGGGGAGGCCTCGCGGGGCGGGCGTCCCTCCTCCGCGGGCGGCAAGGCGACCCGGCGCCAGGCGGGCGGAAGGCGATCCGGCGGCGCGGCCGGGGAACTCCAGGCCCCGGGCCGGGCAGGGCCGCTGCCCACGGGTAACGCGGCACTGCTCCTGCTGGCCGTGCTGGCCGTGCCGTGCGTCGTGGCCACGGTCATCTGGCCGCCGGCCACCTTCGCCGTCACCGGCCTGTTCGCCACGCTGGCCCGCGCACTCTGGGCCGGGCACTGGCTGGTCAGGAAGCGCAAGTCGGCCAGGGTCCGGGTGGCCCTGCGGGTGCTGTGCTTCCCAGTGATCTTCGCCGTCTCGTTGCTGACCGTCCTGGTCTGGCCGGGGCTGCCGGCGGCCGCCCTCGCGGGTCTCGCGCTCTGGCTTACCCTCGGTGGCTCGCTGCCGCCGGAGTGGTGGCTGCACTCCGCCCCGGTCGCCGCCTCCGGGGTTGTGTTCGGCGTCGTCTGCGGCGGCCTACTCGGCAGGGAGATCGAGCGGATCGGCACCCGGCTCGTCGAGCTCCGGAAGGAGGGCCTGCGCGCGCTCGCCGTGCTGGGCGGCTTCGTCGCCCTGTGCTCCGCGGCCGTACGCGTGATCGCCCTTCTCGTGTAGGGGTCCGTCAGGGCCGTGTCCCGCCGCGTGGCCGGCGGTCACCGCGGCACGCCGCGGCTCCGTCCTCAGCCTCGCGAGGCGGCAGCCGACCGAACCTCGCCATGGCAGGATCCGTGGGACGGGGCCCAGGGACGGCAGGATCCGTGGGGCGGGGCCCAGGGTTCGGGGTCTCCACGCTCAGGGAAAGAGGAAAGGGTCCGGGGGCAGTCACCCGGACCCCGCTGGCGGAACCTTCCCTCAGTTTCCATCGCGGCGGGAGAAGCGGTTGAAGATGCGCTCCCCGGCGTTGACGGCACCCTCGGCCACGTCGCGCAGGACACCGATGAACGGGTCCTGGGACTGCGACCAGGATTCACGGTAGGAACGGGCGGCGGCCCTGACCTCTTCGGAGATCTTCGCGTTGGAGTCGTCGGTGCGGCGGGGGTATTCGCCGGCGACGATCGTGTCGTACTCGCCGCCGCGGCGCCACTTGTCGAGCTCGGCGACGCGGGAGACGGCGAACGGATGGGTGGTGCCCAGCAGGTTGAGGACCTTGAGCAGGCCGTCGCGGACGTCGCCCGCGGTGTCGTACTCCCGTGCCTGGTCGAGGAAGGCCTCGATGTTCATCTCGTGCAGGCGCGAGCCGCCGGCGAGCTTCATCAGGGCGCGCAGTGCCGCGTCGGGGTCCTGGCCGCAGAGCAGGCCGCCGCGGTCGGCGGAGAGCTCGGACTTGCGGTGCCACTCCTCCAGGCCGGCCACGATCGCGCGCAGGCCGATGTAGCCGAGCGGGATCCAGGCCACGCGCGAGGCCAGACGGGTCAGGACGTCGAGCATGGTGCGGTAGACCGCGTGACCCGACAGGATGTGGGCGGTCTCGTGGCCGATGACGAAGCGCTGCTCCTCTTCGTCCATCAGGTCGAGGAGGCCGGTCGTGACGACGATGAACGGGTCGTCGAAGCCGATCGCCTTCGCCTGCACCAGCGGGCTCTGCTGCACGTAGACCTCGGGAATGCGGTGGAGGTCGAGCGTGTAGGCCGCGTCGCGGCCCATGTCGTGCAGCGCTCGGAACTGCGTGTCACCGGTGCGTACGGCCGAGGCGAGGTAGATCAGGCGCAGGCGGCGCTCGCTGACCAGGCCGGACATCTGCTTGAGCACCGTGTCGAATCCGCTGAGCGATCGGAGGGCGACCAGCGCGGACCGGTCAGCGGGATGTTCGTAGGCGCGTGAGCTGATGCCGGGAAGCTGCACACGGTTGCGATCCGGGGTGGTGGTCATGTCCGGCATGCTACGTCGGGTCTGCCTGCCACGCGCGGGGGGTGATTAAAAGCTCTGTACGGCTTGCGCGTATGGTCCGTTTCATGATGAACGCGCCTACCGGGCAGGGGAAGCGGCGCCTGGGCGTCATGGGCGGGACCTTCGATCCGATCCACCATGGTCACCTGGTCGCGGCCAGTGAGGTCGCCCACCACTTCGACCTTGACGAGGTGGTCTTCGTGCCGACGGGACAGCCCTGGCAGAAAGCGGACAGGACCGTCTCCGCGGCGGAGGACCGCTATCTCATGACGGTCATCGCGACCGCCTCCAACCCTCGCTTCTCGGTGAGCCGCGTCGACATCGACCGCCCGGGACCGACCTTCACCATCGACACGCTCAGGGAGATCTCCTCCGCCTGGGGGCCCGACGTCGACCTCTACTTCATCACCGGCGCCGATGCCCTGGCCCAGATCCTGAGCTGGCGCGACGTCGACGAACTGTTCACCATCGCGCACTTCGTGGGTGCCACCAGGCCCGGCCACGTCCTGCACGACCCGGGCCTTCCTGAGGGCAAGGTCAGCCTGGTGGAGATCCCGGCGCTGGCCATCTCGTCGTCGGAGTGCCGCGAGCGGGTGGCCTCGGGCGAGCCCATCTGGTACCTCGTCCCCGACGGCATCGTCCAGTACATCAACAAACGTGGTCTTTACCATTGAGAGGGCGGCCGACCGGCGTTCGCATCATCCTTCCGCTGCCTTCGGGCATTTCCGGGAAGTTCGAGAGCCGCATTCATGATCGAATCCTCTCATCAGGTCGGATCCCGCTTGGATCAGGACGTGTTTCGCTGATTTTCGCTATGATTCGAGAAGTTTGCGTGGGACGAGTATCCGCAGCTCAACCGGCTTGATCGCTGAACGGTCCGGGCCCGTGCCCGTCCCACCGGAGATCGGCAAGCGCGGCCCCGACCGCGAAGGACGCCCCCGATCAGGCCGTCAATCCGTTTGCGGCACGGAATCGGGTGGCACACGATAGGCGTTGTTCAAACGGTGGCTCTTCAACGAGCGCCGAATCGGGCACCCTGATAGGTGACAGCGCCGACTAGCAGGAGGACTGACCCAAACCGTGACAGCAACCGACAGATCCATTCAGCTCGTCAGGCTCGCCGCCGAGGCGGCGGCGGACAAGCTGGCCGATGACATCCTCGCCTATGACGTGAGCGATCAACTCGTCATCACCGACGCGTTCGTGCTCTGCTCCGCCACCAACGACCGCCAGGTCCGCGCCATCGTCGACGAGATCGAGGACCGGCTGCGGATCGAGGCCGACGCCAAGCCCGTCCGCCGCGAGGGCGAGCGCGAGGGCCGCTGGGTCCTGCTGGACTACATCGACATCGTCGTGCACGTCCAGCATGAGGAAGACCGCACCTTCTACGCGCTTGAGCGCCTGTGGAAGGACTGCCCCTCCATCGCGCTGCCGGACAGCGTGACCCAGGTCGCCGCCCAGCGCGCCCGCGGGGCGGTAGCTGAGTGAGCCGTCGCGTCGTCTGTCTCAGACATGGTCAGACGCTGTGGAACGTCGAGCACCGCTTCCAGGGGCACAGCGACATCCCGCTCGACGAGACCGGGATCGCACAGGCCGCCCGCGCGGCCTCGCTGCTCGCCGCGCTCCGCCCGAGCATGATCGTTTCCTCCGACCTGCAACGGGCCTTCGACACCGCCTCGGCACTGGCCCGCGTCACCGGCCTGGACGTGGCGGTCGACAAGGACCTGCGTGAGCGGGGTGGAGGTCAGTGGGAGGGGCTCACCCGCCAGGAGATCTCCACCGGGTGGCCCCGGGAGTTCGCCGCCTGGGAGGCGCCCGGTGGTGAGGAGGTCGGCGACGTCGCCGACAGGGTGGCGTCGGCCGTGCGCCGCTGGGCGGCGCAGGTCGACTCCGACGGCCTGCTCGTCGTCGCCTCACACGGGGCGGCGATCCGGCTCGGCATCGCCAGGCTCATGAACCTGCCGCAGGAGTTCTGGCCCGCCCTGGGCGGCCTGGGAAACTGTTCGTGGTCGGTGCTGGAGGAGTCGCGCAAGGGCTGGCGCCTGCTGGAGCACAACGCCGGGACCCTCCCCGAGCCGGTCAGCAGCGACGACAGCCCCGAGGCCACCCAGGAGTGACCTCGTACGGTGCGGCTTGCGCCCCGGTGGCGGGCGCGGGCCGTGTGGCCGTCGATTAGGTGAACATGTCGGTGTCCTTATATGCTTCCCAAGCGCCGCGACGAGAGCACTCGAAGCGGTGACCAGGGGCTATGGCGCAGCTGGTAGCGCGCCTCCATGGCATGGAGGAGGTCTGGGGTTCGAATCCCCATAGCTCCACAGTTAAATGGCCTCTGACCTGCGCTTTGGTGCAGGTCAGACATCCCATGGCCGTTTGTGTCAAGCGGCCATGGGATGTGATGGCTTCACCATGCCGTCCGGTTCGCGCTCGCCGCGGATCTCGGCACGCCTCGCCGGGCCGACCGCGCGCCCGTGCTGAGCAGCGCGTGGGTCAACCGGGCCTCCTCGACGGTGATGGCCAGCACCGGGACCAGAGCCGACGCCTGCCGTTCGGCCTCGGCCATGGCCCGGCCGTGGGCGATCTCCCTGACGATGAGCCCGAGCGGGATCAGGAAGGCCAGGGCGATCATCGAGGTCCCGGCGACGGTGAGCAGGGCCAGGGTCCGTCTCACGGCGGTGTGATCAACATGACCCCCACACCGCGTACGGTGTGCAGGGCCAGGGTCCGTCTCACGGCGGTGTGATCAACATGACCCCCACACCGCGTACGGTGTGCAGGGCCAGGGTCCGTCTCACGGCGGTGTGATCAACATGACCCCCACACCGCGTACGGTGTGCAGGTAGCGGGGGGAGGACGCGCTCTCGCCGAGCTTGCGCCGCAGCCACGACAGGTGGACGTCGATCGTCTGGTCGTCACCGTAGGACTGTTGCCACACCTCGGTGAGCAACTCCTTGCGGGAGATCACCCGGTCGGTGCGGGCGGCGAGGTAGGCGAGGAGGTCGAACTCGCGTCTGGTGAGGGTGAGGGGGGCGCCGTCCAGGTGGGCCTCGCGCCGGTTCAGGTCCACCGACAGCGCGCCGACGCGCAGCAGCGGCGGTGGGGTCGCGCTCCGCGCCCGGCGCAGTACGGCGTCCAGACGGGCGTTCAGGTGGTCGCCGGAGAAGGGCTTCACCAGGTAGTCGTCGGCCCCCGCCCGGAGCAGGCGGACGATCTCCGCCTCGTTGTCCCTGGCCGTGGCGATGATGACGGGGACGCTGGATACGCTGCGGACCATCTTGAGAGCCTCCGCCCCGTCCAGGTCGGGGAGTCCGAGGTCGAGGACCACCGCGTCCGGGGGGTTCTGGGTGATCTCCCTCAGGGCGTCGAGGGCACGTCCCGCGCTGCGTACGGCATGCTGGCGCCTGCTGAGTTCCTGAATGATCGCGGATCGTACGTACTCGTCGTCTTCGACCACTAGAACTGTCGCCATGTCATGTAACGGTAGTGAATTATGGGACATATGACGCAATAATCCGTGACGTGCGGCAAACGCTGGGGTTTGTAGCGGTGTGGTGCGGGGCCACCGTCCTGGCGATCTCGGTCGCCTGGTTCGGCGTCCGCGACGTGCTCCGCAGCGAGGTCTTCGAGGACGCGAGCATCGAGCCCCTCAACGCCGTCGCCGGCCGTACCGGAGACTCCGGGCTCCCGCTGGGGGCGCCGACGGGCCGCAGACGGGGCCGCAGGTCGTCGGCGTTCCGACAGCCTCCTCGGCACCTGTCCGGACCCCGGCACCCCGTCTCACGCCGCCCGCGCGGGGTACCGCCAGGCCGCAGCCGGCCCGTTCCCCGTCGAGGACGGCCGCGCCGGTGCGCACGCGGGACACCGGGCTCTCCCGATCGGCGCCGTCCCCGTCGAGGCCCGGATCCGGCACGGCTCGGCGGTCTTCTGCATCGGTGGGGAGAGCCGCACGGACCTGTGGGAATACTAGGATTCGCCGATCTCGCGCAGCCGCGCGGCGGCCTCGGCGACACGATCCTCGCCGAAGACCGCGATGCCGTGCAGTTCGAGCAGGGCCGCGGTGACTCCGTGGCCGGGGACGCGCCGGCCACCGAAGGTGCCGTCGTAGACGGTCAGGCTGCCGCAGGAGGGGCTGCTCTCCTTCATGATCGCGACCTTCACGTCGAAGGACCTGGCGACGGCGAGTGCCGCCTGAGCGCCGGCGAGGAAGGCTGCCGTGACGTCGGTGCCCTCCGCGGTCAGCACCCGGGCCGCCCCCGAGAGCACAGCCGTGCCGCCGGCGCCGCCCTCGATCTCCGCGGCGGGACGTGGGACGGCCAGACCGCCCTCGACCTCCGGGCAGAACGGGATGAGCCGCCCCTGGCGCTGCCACGCGGCCAGCAGCGCGTCGCCGCTCGTCTTGGCGGCCCCGTCGTAGCGGACCTTCCGCCCCATCAGGCAGGCACTGACCAGGATCCTTTCCACGGCCTCAGAATAGGCGCCGCGAAAGGGAGACTGACCAGGATCCTTTCCACGGCCTCAGAATAGGCGCCGCGAAAGGGAGGGCGAGGGGGGCGGGCAGTAACCTACTGCCCATGCTTTTCGATCCCCTGAGGTCTCGATGATCGGCCCGCTCGCAACCGGTCTGATCCTGTTCTCTCTGGCGATCGGGCTGTTCAGCCTCCTGA
Organism: Streptosporangium sp. NBC_01810; assembly: GCF_035917355.1. Lineage (NCBI taxonomy): Bacteria > Bacillati > Actinomycetota > Actinomycetes > Streptosporangiales > Streptosporangiaceae > Streptosporangium > Streptosporangium sp. NBC_01810. Next base: position 884,325 of record NZ_CP109070.1, read on the forward strand.
CCACCGCGCGGAACAGGGCGATGGGGAGAACGCTCCTCATCGCGCTCGGAGTGCTGGAACTCGGGCTGCTCGTCCAGGCCGGGTTCGTGATCGCCGCGATGGTGAGGGGCGAGGGGCCGGCGGGGACGGCCACGCTCATCGGCTACCTGGCGGGCAGTGTGGTGATCCCGCCGGTGGCGGCTTTCTGGGGGATCGGCGAGCGCTCACGCTGGGGCCCCGCGGTGATCGCGGTGGCGGGCTTCGCGATCCCCGGCATGGTCGGGCGGCTGCTCCAGATCTGGCAGGGACTGCCGTGAGCGAGCCGGCGATCGGCAGCGGACCCGGCCGCGCGCTGGTGGCGGTCTACGGTGTGTTCGCCCTGGCCGCGGGGGCCCGCGCCGTCGTACAGGTCGTGACGCGCCTTCAGGAGGCCCCGCTGGCCTACTGGCTGTCGGCGTTCGCCGCCGCCGTCTACATCGTGCTCACCGTCGCGCTGGCCAGGGGGAACCGGCCCCTGGCACTGGTCGCCTGCGGTATCGAGCTGGCCGGGGTGCTCATCGTCGGCACGCTCAGCATGGTCTACCCCGAGGCGTTCCCGCGCGCCACGGTCTGGTCGGGCTACGGAAGTGGATACCTCTTCATTCCGCTTGTGCTCCCGGTCCTGGGGCTTTACTGGCTTCTGCGGCGCCGCTAGTTAGATCCGGCCCGCACCGGGCAGGTCCGTCTCCCGAACCGACCAGACCGCAAGGGAGGCACGGTCGGCAAATACCTTCAGCGTGGAAACCTTGTCCTTGGGGATGGGAGGAAACGCGGCGCGGTGCCGCACGGTTCGGTATCGAGTCGCGCGGCGGCGAGACCGGTGCCTGGCGCGGGGATGTGCCGGGGCCGACACGAGCACTGCGTCCGTGTCGGCGGCACCGGCACGACAGGTCCGGGCCGTACGTCTGACGCAGGCTCGCCCGGTGTGACCCCAGGCATCCGGTGCCCGGACTGTCCGGGTTCTCTGGCATCGGAGCCGGAGTTGCGCCGGTGCGTGGGAGAGCCGGGCCACGCCCTGTAAAGGGGGGCGTGGCTCGGCTTTCACATTGTCAGCGGTTTCCGGTCACCTCCGGTCCGCCGCGCCGGTCAGGAACAAACAGCGGTTTCAGTCCTGTTAAAGTTGAGGTCAGCCAATCATCCTACGATTGGATGAAATCACGGAGAAGGACTGAAACCCGCATGAGCGTGCTAACCCATCAGACCAGGGGCCGCACAGGTGGAACGACAGGCTCGCTCGCCTGGCTGCTCGTGCTGGGAATCGTTCTCGCGGCGCTGAACCTGCGCACCGCCGTCACGAGCGTCGGGCCGGTTCTCGACCAGATAACCTCCGGCCTCGGCATGACCGCCCTCGGAGTCGGGCTGCTCACCACGCTCCCCGTGCTCATCTTCGCCTCGGTCGGCGCGCTGACCCCTGTGCTGGCCAGGAAGGTCGGCGAGCACCGCCTCCTGCTCCTCTCCCTCATCGTCCTGGGCGCCGGCCTGCTCATCCGCTCGATGGTGGACTCGGCCGAGGTGTTCCTCTACAGCAGTGCCCTGGCGCTGTCAGGCGGAGCGGTGGGCAACGTGCTCATCCCCAGCCTGATCAAGCGCCACTTCCCCGGCCGGGCCGGGACCATGACCACCGTCTACACCACGGCCCTCGCGGTGGGCACGATGCTCGCGGCCGCCGCGACCGTGCCCATCCAGCGGGCCACCGACGGCAACTGGCACGTTGCCCTCGGGGTGTGGGGGGCGCTCGCCGCCGTCGCCGCCATTCCGTGGCTTGCGCTCGCGCGCAGTGAGCCGGAACGGCGCGGCGCGGGCGAGGGAACGGGGGCCCGTGCCCTGCTCCGCAGCAGGCTGGCCTGGGCGGTCGCGGCCTACTTCGGCACCCAGAGCATGGTCGCCTACATCATGTTCGGCTTCCTGCCGAAGATCCTCATCGATGGTGGCTACACCAGCGGGCAGGCGGGTCTGATACTGGGCGTCTTCACCGCGATCGGTATCCCGGTCTCACTCATCGTGCCCTGGGTCGCGTCGAGGTTCTCCGACCAGCGGCCGGTGGTCGCCGCCTTCGTGGCCTTCTACACCGCCGGCTTCCTCGGTCTCTGGCTCGCGCCCGCCGGCCTGGCGTGGCTCTTCGCGAGCCTGGTCGGCGTCGGGATGGGATCCTTCCCGCTCGCGCTCACCATGCTCGCCATGCGCACCCGCACCCCCGAGGCGACGGCCGCGCTGTCGGCCTTCGGGCAGAGCACCGGGTATCTCATCGCGGGTGCCGGACCCCTGGTCATCGGCTTCACGCACGAGTCGACCGGCGGCTGGACGCTGCCGTTCCTGCTGCTGCTCGGGGTGGTCGCGGTGCAGTTCGTGGCCGGCTGGTATGCCGGTCGGCCGGCATACCTGGAGGACGAGCGGGTCCGCGCGCGCTGAGTCTCCTGTGCCGGTGCGGCTTGCGCCCTCTCGGGGGCGGCGCAAACCGCACCGGCATAGCGGTCAGGCGATCGAGTGCGGCTCCGGGGGCCCGCTCGCCGGATGGCCGCAGGGCGGATGACGTATTCACGGCCCTCCGGTGTGGCATAGCCCGGTAAACGGCTGTTTACTGCCGCGCTCTACCATGCGAGAGCAGAAGTCGGCAGCGAAGGAGCGTGCAGTGACGGGAACGATCGTCGCCGAACCGGACACCGCGCAGCAGGGCGGACATCTCTGGCTGACCCTGGTGGCGCTCTCCGCGGCAGGGATGGTCGTCTCCGTCCAGCAGACCGTGGTCATCCCGCTGCTGCCCCGGTTGATGGCCACCTTCGGTGTGTCGGTGGCCGAGGTCACCTGGGTCTTCACCGCCTCGCTGCTCGCCGCCGCGGTGGCCACGCCGCTGCTGTCGCGCCTCGGCGACATGTACGGCAAGAAGCGGATGATCCTGTTCACGGTCGGCCTGCTCGTCCTGGGCTCGTTGGTCTGCGCCCTGTCCGGTTCCCTCCCCGTGCTGATCGCCGGCCGGGCCCTGCAGGGCGCGTCGGCGGCGCTGGTCCCGCTGGCCATCGGCATGATCAAGGACACCTTCCCGCCCGCCAGGGTCATGACGGCCATCGGGGTGGTCAGCGCCACGATGGGCGTCGGCGGCAGCATCGGCATGATCGTCACCGGCCTGATCGCCGACCGCACCCCCAGCCACCACCCGGTCTTCTGGATCACCGCGGGGCTCGGCGTGACCGCGGCCGTTCTCATCGTGCTGAGTGCCCCCGGCGGCGGAACCGGTGCCGGAGGCCGCCCCGACCTCATCGGTGCGGCACTGCTGTCCGTCTGGCTCACCTGCCTGCTGCTGGCGATCTCCAAGGGCAACGACTGGGGCTGGGGTTCGGGAGCCGTCATCGGGCTGTCCGCGGGCGCGGGCGGATTCGGCGCCATGTGGGCCTTCAGCCAGCTGCGGCTCCGGGCGCCGATGGTACGGCTCCACCTGCTCGCCGGCCGCCACTCCCTCCCTGCCAACCTGGCCTCGCTGCTTCTGGGCTTCGCCATGTTCGGCTCCTTCACCCTGATCTCCAGCTTCGTCCAGACGCCCCCGTCCGCCGGGTACGGCTTCGGAGGGTCCGTCCTCGACGTGGGTCTCTACGCTCTGCCCAGCACCGTGACCATGCTGCTCTCCTCCTTCATGGCCGGCCGTCTCTCGGCCCGGTTCGGCCCCGCCTACTCCCTCGCCCTCGGCGCGGGCCTGTGCACGATCGGATTCGGCTGGTTCACCCTCTTCAACGACTCGGTACTCCAGTTGGTCGGTGCCAACGCGGTGCAGGGGCTGGGCTTCGGCATCGCCTACGCCGCGCTGGGCGCGCTCGCCGTGCAGCACGTGCCCATGGACCAGAGCGGTATCGCCAGCGGTATCAACTCCCTGGTCCGCTCCATCGGCGGCAGCCTCTCCGGCGCCGCCACCGCCGCGCTCCTCACCACCATGACCATCGCCGGCACCGCCGTCCCGTCCCGGGACGCGTACGTGATCTCCTTTGGCATCGTCACCGCGAGCGCCCTGGGGTCGGCGGCCGTCGCGCTCGTGTCCGGAATGATGGCGCGAGGGGTATCTGAAGTCGGTTAAGATTTCATCTGCATCGCAAGGGGCTATGGCGCAGCTGGTAGCGCGCCTCCATGGCATGGAGGAGGTCTGGGGTTCGAATCCCCATAGCTCCACAGTGGGCCGTTCTTGAGGCGGCGTGCAGGAAGTTGACGAGATCCCGTCCGGTCACCTCGACCGGACGGGATCTCGTTTTTCCGGGCCGGTGAGGCCGTCGGCGGGCTCGTCCGAGCGGGTGCGGCGACCGCGAAGAAGGGTGCCGGCGGTGTTCGGGAAACGATCATTCCTCGCACGGGAAGCGATCTTCCAGGGGGCCCGGTTCGGCCAGGTCACGCCCACTCGTGAACATCCCACAGTGTGATCGCGGGTCGGCAAGGGGCCCGGGATTTCCCCGAGGCCCTTTTTCGATCTTCCCGGTCAGTCCTCCAGCCCGGCGTGCAGAAGATGGCTGAGGAGGGTTCGGATGGCGGCGGTGTGGGGGGAGGGCAGGAGCTGGGTCAGGAAGATCACGGTCAGATGGTGACGGGGGTCGATGAGGAAGATCGTTCCGGCCGCGCCGGACCAGCCGTACTGGCCGGGGGCGCAGGTGATGCCGTGGGCGATCGGATCCAGGTCGGTGGAGAAGCCGAGGCCGAAGCCGAAGCCGTTGTAGCGGCCGGGGTCGGGGACCGTCACCGCGACCTGGGCGAGATCGACGCCGCCGGGCAGGTGGTTGGCGGTCATGAGGTTCACCGTGCGGCGGTCCAGCAGGCGGACGCCGTCGAGGGTGCCGCCGCCCAGCAGCATCTGGGTGAAGCGGTGGTAGTCGGCCATGGTCGACAGCAGCCCGCCGCCGCCGCACAGGAAACCGGAGCTCTTCAGCACCGTGTCCTCGGCGTGCTCGACCAGGTCGCCGCTCTCGTCAGGGGTGTACAGGCGGGCGAGACGGGCGCGCTGCGCCGTGGTCGGGGTGAAGGTGGTGTCGGTCATCCCCAGTGGCGCGAAGACGCGCTCGGCGAGGAAGGCGTCCAGGTCCTGCCCGGAGACGACCTCGATCAGGCGGCCGAGGACGTCGGTGGAGACGCTGTAGTTCCAGCGGGTGCCGGGTTCGAACAACAGCGGCAGCCCGGCCCAGGCGTCGGTGAGCTCGGCCAGGCCGCGGCCCGGCGGCTGCGGCGAGCCGAGGCCCCGGGCGCGGTACATCTCGTCCAGCGGGTGGTCCAGGAAGGCGCCGTAGGACAGGCCTGAGGTGTGCTGGAGCAGGTGACGGATCTGGATGGAACCCCGCGCGGGCTCGGTCTCGGGGGTGTCCGCGTCGCCGCCGGCGAAGATCCTCATGTCGTGGAAGGCCGGTAGGTAGCGCTCCAGCGGGTCGGCCAGGTCGAAGCGGCCTTCTTCGTGGAGGATCATCGCGGCGACCGAGGTGATGGGCTTGGTCATCGAGTAGATCCGGAAGATCGTGTCATCGCGGTCGTCCAGGCCGTGGGAGCGGCGGTGGACGACCTGCCCGTGCCGGCTCACCAGGAGTTGCCAGCCGGGCAGGACGCCGTGGTCGACGTACTCGCGTAGCCGCTCGTCGAGCGCGGTCAGGCTTGACGGGTCGAGGCCGTGGGAGGCGGGGTTCGCCGCGGTCTGCATGGGCCGGTTCCTCTCCGGGCGACGAGACGCGCCGTAATTGAAGCGATGTGCGCGATGCTGTCCCACAGCGCGGCACGAAGTCAAGAGTGTAGACGCATGTTCATATATGTGAACTAGAGAGCCCCTTTTATCTGCTTATGCCGCAAATCGGACATATGTGAAACTGATTATCAAAAATATGCATAGTAGATCAAAAGTGTACGGCAAGTTCATGTATGTGAACTTCGGTTCTCATGCTTGACAGTTCGGTGCGAGTTGGCGCACGATTCCGCTCGTGTGAACGGTGCGTTACCAGAGGCGCATTCCGGAGGGCCGTAAACCAGAAGGGCAGTTCGCGATGATGAGGCAGCAGACAGGCTCGGCGTTGAGTTCGCTGCGCACCGGGGGGCGCGTCGACCCGCTGGGGATGCCCGGCACACCGCCGCGCCTGTCCTGGTCGGTCGCACCGGACGCCGGGATCGATCCCGGCACGTTCTTCGAGGTGTCCGTCGCCGTCTCGGAGCGCGCGCTGCGGGACGGTTCGGTGCTGTGGTCGGGTGGCGGCGAGCGTCCCTGGGTGGGCTACGGCGGGCCGGAGCCCGCCGCGCGCCGGCGGCTGCACTGGATGGTCACCGCCTTGGATCGTTCCGGCCGGTCCCTGGCCAGCGACGTCGCGTCGTGGGAGGTCGGGCTGACCTCGGCCGCCGACTGGCGGGCTGAGTGGATCAGTGCCGAGCCGGTGGCGTTCCCACGCGAGAGCTGGGACCCCTGCCCGTACCTGCGGCGCGAGTTCGACGTCGAGGACGTGGGCTCGGTCCGGGTGTACGCGAGCGCGCTCGGCCTCTACCGCCTCTGGCTCAACGGCGTCGAGCTGACCTCCGGCGAGCTGTACCGGCCCGGCTGGACCGACTACGCCGTCCGCGTCCACCACCAGACCTTCGACGGCACGGCGGCGCTGCGGCGCGGGCGCAACACCCTCACCGCCGTCCTGGCCAAGGGCTGGTACGCGGGACGCCTCGGCCTGCTCCGCGAGCCCGGCTACTACGGCGACCGACCGGCCTTCCTGGCGCAGCTGGAGGTCGACGGCGTCCCCATCGTCGCCACCGACGGCGAATGGCGTACCGGGCACGGCGCGCTCCAGGCCTCCGACCTGCTGCGCGGCGAGATCCAGGACCTGCGGCAGGAGCCCGCGGGCTGGCACCTGAACGGGTTCGACGACAGCGCGTGGGCCCCGGCCCGGCCCTTCGCCGGGGCACCCGAACTGGTGCTGCCGCAGCCGCACGACTCGATCACCGGTTACCGGACGCACCCCGGCCGGCTGGTCCACGAGCACACGCGCGGCCCGGCCATCTTCGACTTCGGGCAGAACCTGGTCGGCTGGACCAGGCTCACCACGCCCTGCACGCCCTCGGTCGAGCTGATCGTGCGGCACGGCGAGATCCTCACGCCGGACCTGCTGGTCTACCGCGACAATCTGCGCGGTGCCTTCCAGGAGGACCGTTACACCGTTCCCGACCCGGGACCGCACCGCCTGGAGACCTCGTTCACGATGCACGGTTTCCGCTACGCCGAGGTGTGGGGGCTGCCGTCGACGACGCCGTACGGCGCGTACCAGGTGCTGCCGGAGACCTTGGTCGAGGCGCGTTCCGTCACCGGGCTGCCCAGCCGGACAGGCTGGTTCGAGTGCTCCGACGACCGGCTGACCCGGCTGGCGAGCAACGTGGAGTGGACCGTGAGGGACAACTTCCTGGAGGCGGCGACCGACTGCCCGCAGCGGGACGAACGGCACGGCTGGCTGGGCGACGCGGGTGTGATCGCCCCGACCGCCGCCTACCACTTCGACGTCTCCGCGTTCGTGGCCAAGTTCGCACAGGACGCGGCCGACACCCAGGACTCCGACGGGGGCATCCGCAACTACGCGCCGGCCGTGCCGCCGAGCACGTTGAGACCGGGCGCGCCAGGCTGGTCCGACGGCTTCATCCGGTTGGTGCACCTACTCGTCCAGCGATACGGCGAGCTGGCCGCCGCGCGGCGCCTGTTCGAGCCCATGGTGCGCTTCCTCGACCACGTCGACCGCGCCAACCCCGACGGCCTGCGGGTCAACCAGACCGGCGCGGACTTCGGGGACTGGCTGTCCCTGCCCGAGCGCGACGGGCTGGAGCGGCACACCGGGTTCGAATACACCGGCGCGTACTCGACCACGCCCCGGCCGATCGTCGGAACCGGGCACAGCTACCGTTCCTTCGTCCAGCTGTCCGAGATCGCCCATTGGCTGGGCGAGGACGGCGAGGCGGCCCGGCTGGCGGCCAGGGCCGAGCAGATCCGCGCCGCCTACCTGGAGGCGTTCCTGCTGCCGGACGGCAGCATCAAGGAGGCGACCCAGACCGCCTACGCCCAGGCCGTCGGGTACGGCCTGGTACGGGGCGAGGCAGCGTGGGCGATGGCCGACCGGCTCCGCGAGAGCATCGAGCGAATCGGATACGTGACCGCCGGGATCCACGGCGTCGAGCACGTGCTGCCCGTGCTGAGCGCCCACGGGCACGCGGACCTCGCCACCGGGCTGCTGCTCCGCGACCAGATGCCCGGCTGGCTCTACATGGTAGGCCAGGGCGCGACGACGATCTGGGAGAAGTGGAACGGCATCGAGCCGGACGGGTCGCTGGCCACTGCCGAGATGAACTCCTTCAACCACTGCGCCCTCGGTGCGGTCGGCCGCCACCTCTTCGAGGGCGTGGCGGGCATCGACGCCACCGAGACCACCTGGACCGGCGAGGTCGCCGTGCGCGCCCGCTACAGTCGCGAACTCGACTGGGTCAGGGCCGCCTACGACAGCCCGGTCGGCCCGATCCGCAGCCACTGGAAACGGTCCGGCGAGGTCGTCGAGCACGAGCTGGAGGTGCCCGGCGCCGCGTACGCGACCGTGCACGCACCGGTCGGTGCCGCGCTGGAGGCCGGGGGCGCGACCGCCGGCATCGGGCAGGTCCGGCTCGGCCCCGGCCGCCACACGGTCCGCGTGCACCTGGGTTCGCGATGAGGATGCGGACGGTCGTGCTGCGGCTGGCCCGGCTGGCGGCCGTGCTGATCGTGGTGTCGATGCTGTGCTTCCTGAGCCTCAACCTGCTGCCGGGAGACCCGGCCCGGGCGATTCTCGGCGAGTCGGGCACCCCCCAGTCGGTGGCGGCCCTGCGCCAGGAACTCGGGCTGGACCAGCCGCTGGCCGACCGCTACGTGAGCTGGCTGGGCAACATCCTGCAGGGCGACTTCGGCCGCTCCTACGCCAACCGGCAGCCGGTCGCCGACATCATCCTCCAACGGGCCCCGGTCACCGTCGAACTCATCGTCCTCAGCCAGATCATCGCGCTCGCGGTGGCGGTGCCCCTGGCCGCCGTCGCCGCGATCAAGCGGGGAACCGCGGTGGACCGCGGCATCAGCTCGCTGGTGTTCGTGGCCGTATCGGTGCCCTCCTTCGTCCTCGCGTTCGTGCTGATCTGGGTGTTCGCGATCAAGCTCGGGCTCTACCCGGCCAACGGCTTCATCCCGATCAGCGCCGGACTGGGGCAGAACCTCGGCTCGTTGTTCCTGCCCGCCCTCGCGCTCGCCGCCGGCCCGGCCGCGCTCTACCAGCGGGTACTGCGGGCCGACCTCGTCGAGACGTACGGACAGGAGTTCATGAACGTGGCCCGTGCCAAAGGGATCTCGCCGCTGCGGATGGCCGTGCGGCACGCCTTCCGGCCCAGCCTGCTCGGGCTCACCACCTCACTCGGCGTGGTGGTCGGCATGCTGATCGGGTCGAGCGTGATCATCGAGAACCTGTTCAGCCTGCCCGGTCTGGGGTCGATCCTGGCCCAGTCGGTCAGCGCCCGCGACTACGTCACCGTGCAGGGGGTCGTGCTGGTGGCCGCCACGTCGTTCGTGCTGATCAACGCGGCCGTGGACCTGTTGTACGGCTTCATCGATCCCCGGCTGCGGAAGACGCGGACGGTGGGCCGCCAGGTCAGGCGCGCACGGGAGGTGCCGGTCGCGTGAGCACAGGACTTCTCCCCGCAGTGGGCGCCGCCGGCACCTGGCGCCGGCGGTTGCGCGCCTGGCGGCTGACCGACGCGCTGTCGCTGACCTGGCTCGGGCTCCTCGCCCTCGCCGCGCTGGCGCTGCCGCTGTTCCTCCAGCTCGACACCGAGACCATGTCGGCGACCGAGCGCCTTGGCGGTCCCTCCGCCCAGCACTGGCTCGGCACCGACAACTACGGTCGCGACCTGCTCGCCCGTGCTCTGTCCGGGGCGCAGATCTCGCTCGGGATCGGGTTCGGCTCGGTCGCCGCGGCCGCCGTCATCGGGGTGCCGCTCGGCATGCTCGCGGGCTACCTGAAGGGCCGGGTGGACGCGGTCGTCTCCTTCGTGGTGGACGTGATCCTCGCCTTCCCCGGGCTGGTGCTGGCATTGGCGCTGGCCTCGTTCCTCGGGGCCTCGGTCGGCAACGTGATGATCGCGATCCTGGTGCCGATGACGCCGGTGTTCGTCCGGCTGGCCAAGGCGCAGACGATGTCGGTGGCCGGCCGGGAGTACGTGGAGGCGAGTCAGGTGATCGGCACCCGGACGTGGTCGATCGTGGTGCGCGACGTGCTGCCCAACATCCTCCAGCCCGTCCTGGCGTACGCGCTGGTCAGCGTGGGCTCGGCGATCCTCATCGAGGGCGGCCTGAGCTTCCTGGGGATGGGCGTGCCACCGGAGCAACCCTCCTGGGGAAGCATGATCAACAGCGGCCGGATCTTCATCAGCGAGGATCCGCGCCTGGTCGCGGTGCCGTCGATGTTCATGCTGCTGACCATTCTCGGCCTGAACCTGATCGCCGACCGCTTCCTGTCCCGTTCCGACGCCACGACGGCAGGTGTGCGATGACCTCCACTGTGACCTCCACCGTCAACGACACGCTGCTGAGCATCCGGGACCTGGTCGTGGAGTTCCCGACCGCCGCCGGGACGGTCCGTGCGGTCGACCATGTGAGTCTCGAACTCGGCTACGGCGAACGCCTGGGCATCGTCGGGGAGTCGGGTTCGGGCAAGAGCGTGCTGGCCCGCACCGCGATGGGGCTCACCCGATCGGGCACGGCCCGGATCAGCGGTCAGATCGTGATCGCCGGACATTCGGTGCTGGATCTCGGCGAGCGCCGCCGCCGGGCGCTGTGGGGACGCGAGGTCGCCATGGTCTTCCAGGATCCGCTGAGCGCGCTGCACCCGATCACCCCGATCGGCGAGCAGATCGCCGAGGCGGTCCGCCGAGACCCCCGGGTGACTCGCCGCCAGGCCGCGGCTCGGGCGGTCGAGCTGCTGGAGACCGTGGGCATCCCGCAGGCCGCCCGGCGCGTCCACGCCCGCGCTCATGAGCTGTCCGGCGGAATGCGCCAGCGGGTGGCCATCGCGATGGCCGTCGCCTGCCGGCCCAAGCTGCTGTTCGCCGACGAGCCGACCACCGCGCTGGACGTCACCGTGCAGGCCCGCATCCTCGACCTGTTCGACGAGCTGTGCGCGAGCTTCGGGATCGGGCTGGTGATGGTCAGCCACGATCTCGGCGTCGTCGGCCGCCACACCGACCATGTCGCCGTGATGTACGCCGGGCGGATCGCCGAGCGAGGGCCGGTGCGGGCCGTCTTCGCCCGGCCGAGCATGCACTACACCAGCTCCCTCATGGCCGCGATCCCGCAGCACCGCGCGGCGGAGCAGTCCCTGCCGCGGCCGATTCCGGGGCAGCCGCCCAACCTGCTGGACCCGCCACCCGGCTGCCGGTTCGGGCCCAGGTGCGGGCACGCCTCGCCACACTGCCGCGACGAGCAGCCGCCGCTGCTCGCGCTCGGCGACGTCCCCGGCCACGAGTACGCCTGCTGGCACCCAGGAAAGGCGAGCCGATGACGGAACAGAAGCAGCCGATCTTCACGCTGGAGAACGGCTCCGTGCGGTACGGCAGCGGCCAGCCCGAAGCCGTCTCGGGGGTCTCCGTGCGGCTCTACCGAGGGGAGATCCTCGGCCTGGTCGGGGAGTCCGGCTGCGGGAAGTCCACCACGGCACGGGCGATGCTCGGCCTGGTCCCGCTGAGCGGCGGCCGGTTGACGCTGCACGGCACGCCCGTGAGCGTCCACGAGCGGCGGCTGCGGGCGTCGGTGCAGGCGATCTTCCAGAATCCGGCCGCGTCGTTCAACCCGAAGAGGTCGCTGCTCGACTCGGTCGCCGAGCCGCTGCGGGTGCACGGCCAGGGCACCTCGAAGGAACGGCGCGCGCGGGCGCTGGCCGAGCTCGACCGGGTCGGCGTCACCGAGCAGATGGCGGTCCGCCGCCCGAACGAGGTCTCCGGAGGCCAGTGCCAGCGGGCCGCGATCGCCCGGGCCACGATCCTGCGGCCCGAGGTGCTCGTCTGCGACGAGCCGGTCTCCGCGCTGGACGTCTCCATCCAGGCGCAGATCCTGGAACTGCTGGCCGAACTGCGCACCGAGCAGGGCCTGGCCATGCTGTTCATCTCCCACGACCTGGGCGTCGTCGCGTCCCTGTGTGACCGGACCGCCGTGATGTACGCCGGGCGGGTGGTCGAGCAGGGTGCCGCGCCGGACATCGCCAACAGGCCACGCCACCCCTACTCGGTCGCCCTCCAGGACGCCGTGCCGTCACTGGATCTGACCGCCGACCCCGCGCCCCGGATCCGTACCAGGACCGGGACCGACGACGTGGACGGCCGGCTCCTGCCCGGCTGCCGCTTCGCCGAGCTGTGCCCGTCCGTCACCTCTGCCTGCACGGCCGCTCCGCCCGCGCTGGACGAGTTGTCCCCACGGCACGAGGTCGCCTGCTACCACCCGTTCGAGCCCGCCGTCCGCTGACAACAGCTTCATCAGTCCCTGAGAAAGAAGGCAACGCAATGCGCGTCCCATATCGGGGTAGCCGCGTGGGCAGGGCGATCGTCCTCCTCCTCGCGCCCGCCACGGCGATCACCCTGGCCGCCTGCACGGTGCAGGGCGGCACCACGCCCGGCGCCCCCGCCGCCACCGACGCCGCCCCGAAGGCCGGGGGAACCCTGACCGTCGTCGGCGGGGTGGACCTGACCACCCTCGACCCCTCCAAGGGCTCGGCCAACACGATGGCGCTGATCGGCTCGGCGGTCTACGACACGCTGATGGCGGTGCCGAAGATCGGCGATCGGCCGGAGCCGAACCTGGCCAAGTCGCTGGTCGAGAGCGATGACCAGATGAGCTGGGAGATGACGCTGCCCACGGGCGTCCAGTTCAGCGACGGAACGCCCTTCAACGCCGAGGCGGTGAAGTTCAACCTCGACCGGAACAGGGCCGAGGGCTCGACCGCGGCGGCGCTGCTGTCCTCCATCGACTCGGTCGAGGCCAAGGACGACAGCACGGTCGTCATCAAGATGAAGCAGCCCTTCAGCAACCTGCCGTACGTGTTCGCCTACGACGGCTCCGGCACCGCCGGGTACGTGGCCTCTCCGACGGCGTTGAAGCAGTACGGCGACGACTACACCGCGCACGCCGCCGGGGTCGGGCCGTACAAGCTCCAGTCGTGGTCGCCGGGCAGCCCGGTGGAACTGGTCCGCAACCCCAACTACTGGAACAAGAACAAGCAGGCCTACCTGGACAAGGTCCTGGTCAAGACCATCGCCGACCCGCAGAGCGCCTACCAGGCGCTGCTGGCCGGGGACGCCGACCTGATGGCGACCACCTCCTCGACGCTGATGAAGACGGCCAAGGCGAACACCCAGGTCAACTTCGTCCAGGGCGTCGGCGGCGACCAGGACAGCATCATCCTCAACGTGACCAGGCCTCCCTTCGACGACCAGCGGATACGCCAGGCGGTGTCGAAGGCGCTCAACCGCCAGGAGATCGTCGACCTGGCCACCGAGGGCCTGGGCAAGCCCGCCGTCAGCCTCTTCCCCGAGGGCAACCCCTTCCACGGCGCCGAGGCCAACCCGGAGTACGACCTCGCGGGGGCCAAGGAGCTGATCAAGGCGTACGAGACGGAGACCGGTAAGAAGGCCTCCTTCACCTACACCTGCAACAACGCCAGGGCGGCCACCGACGTCATCGTCTCCCAGCTCAAGGCGGCCGGGTTCGACGTGAAGCTGGACGCGCTGGAGGGTTCCGCCTGGCTGGCGCAGTTCTTCGGCAAGAAGTACGAGTCGATCTGCTGGACGATGGCCGGTTTCCTCACCCCGGACCTGCTGCCGTACCGGTTCCTGCACTCGAGCGGCGATCTGAACACCGGTGGGTTCAAGGACGCCGCCTTCGACGAGAAGGCCGAAGCGGCCCGCGTCACCGGGAGTCCGGAGGAGCAGAAGAAGCTGTGGAACGAGGCGGACGCCGTCCTGACCAGCCGGCTCCCGTGGGTGTGGACGACCAGCGCGCCGATCGGCTTCATCTGGTCCAAGCGGGTGCACAGCGTCGACCTCGACGAGCCGGGCCGGCTGCGCTACAGCGTGCCGAGCTTCCTGAACGCGTGGGTGTCGGGCTGACCTCGCGACCTGACGCCTGACCGAAAGGCAGAACAATCATGGACTGGACGGATCGTGTCGGCGTCGTGACCGGCGCCGCGTCGGGCATCGGCGCGGCCACGGCCCTGCGCTTCGCCGCGCGGGGCATGCACGTGGTCGGATTCGACGTCGACGAGGCGGGCCTGGCCGCCACTTGCGAGGCGATCGAGCGGGCGGGCGGCACGGCCACCGCCGAGGTGGTAGACGTCGGTGACGACGAGGCGGTACGGCGCGCCGTCGCCGGCATCGGGGCCGCGCACGGCCGCCTGGACGCGGTGGTCAACTGCGCCGTGAACTTCCTGGCCCGGGGTCTGGACGTGACACCGCCGGAGTGGGACCGGGTGCTCCGGGTCAACGTGCAGGGCATCAGCAACGTGGTGCAGGCGGCGCATCCGCTGCTGGCCCGCTCCGAGGCGGGCGCGATCGTCAACACCGCCAGCGTCTCCGCCCACGTCGCCCAGCCCGCGCGGTGGACCTACAACGCCACCAAGGGCGCCATCCTGACGCTGACCAAGTGCATGGCGATGGATCTCGCCCCGGACGGCATCCGGGTCAACGCGGTCAGCCCGGGATGGATCTGGACGCCCGAGGTGAGCCGGGCCGCGCACGGCGACCGGGCCGCCTGGGAACCGGTCTGGGGCCGCTTCCACCTGCTGCGCCGCCTGGGCGAGCCGGACGAGGTGGCCCGCGCCATCGCCTTCCTGTGCTCCAGCGACGCCAGCTTCATCACCGGCGTGGAACTGCCCGTGGACGGCGGCTATCTGGCCATGGGCCCCGAGGGCCTGGGCGAGGACTCCAGCTTCGCCGGATCCGCTCCGGCGACGCGCACCGACAGCGATTCGAGGGACCCGCGTTGAACACGCACATCGTCATCACCGACACCAACCTGGGGGACGGCTCCATCGAGCGCGACGTCCTGGTCCCCGTCTTCGAGGTGAGCCACCACGACGCCAGGACCGAGGAGGAGGTGCTCAAGGCCGGCGCGGACGCCGACGGCCTGCTGGTGCAGTGGGCGCCGCTGACCGAGCGGGTCCTTTCGGGGCTGCCCCGGCTGCGCGCGGTCGTGCGGTACGGGATCGGCCTGGACAACATCGACCTGGCCGCCGCCGCCCGGCTGGGCATCGAGGTCCGCAACGTGGACGACTACTGCCTGGCCGAGGTGGCCGACCACGCGGTCGCGTCGGTCTACGCCCACAACCGCAGGCTCACCGCGGCGAGCCGGTCCTACACCGTCAGGGGATGGACCACCGAGGGCATCGCCGCGCCGCTGCCCCCCGGCGAGGACCCGGTCGGCATCGCCGGGTTCGGGCGGATCGGCCGTGAGGTCGCCCGGCGCGCCACCGCACTCGGCTTCCCGGTGCACGTGTGGGATCCATACGTCACCGACCTGCCCTCCGACGTCACCGGGCACGCGACGCTGTCCGGCCTGGCCGCGGCCGTCAACCACCTCACGCTGCACGTGCCCTCGACCGAGCAGACCCGCGGCGTCGTCGGCCGGGCGGTGCTCGACGCGCTCGGCCCGGCCGGGCATCTGGTGAACACCGCCAGGGGTGCCCTGGTGGAGGAGGCCGTGCTGCTGGCCGCACTGGAGGCGGGCACGCTGGGCTTCGCCTCGCTGGACGTACTGGCCGGGGAGCCGCCGTCCGGGATCTCGGCGGAGCTGGCCGGGCACGACCGCGTGCTGGTGACCCCGCATGTCGCCTACCTTTCGACGCGGTCGCTGCCGATGCTTCAGCGGCGGGCCGCCGAGATCATGCGTGACCTGCTGACGGCGGCGGGCTGAGACGATGCGCGCTCTCGTCTTCACCAAGCCGAGCACCGTCGAACTGCTCGATGTCCAGGATCCTCCGCCGGTCGACGGTGAGGTCCTGGTCAAGGTCCGCGCGGTCGGCATCTGCGGCAGCGAGTTGCACGGCATCCGGGACAGCGGCTTCCGGCGGCCACCGCTGATCATGGGCCACGAGTTCGCCGGGACCACTCCCGACGGCCGTCGGGTAACGGTCAACCCCCTGCTCAGCTGCGGGGCGTGCGACCTGTGCCTGATGGGCCGCGACCATCTCTGCCGCGAGCGAGCGATCCTGGGCATCCACCGGCCGGGGGCGTTCGCCGAGTACGTCTCCGTGCCGGAGAAGGCCCTGCATCCGCTCGCGCCGTCCATGTCGTTCGAGACGGCGGCGGTGATCGAGCCGCTGGCCAACGGCGTGCACGCGCTGAACCTGGCCCGTCCGGCCGAGGGCGCCCGCGTCGCCGTGCTGGGCGCCGGCACGATCGGCCTGGTCTCCATGCTCGTGGCCAGGCGGTTCTCCGACCAGGTGGTGGTCTGCGACCTGTCGAGGGAGCGGCTGGAGGTGGCCGGGCGCCTGGGCGCGACCGCCGTCACCACGTCTCTTCAGGGTGAGTTCGACATCGTCGTGGACGCCGTCGGCGCGGCGGCGACGCACCGTATGTCGGTGCAGCACCTGCGCCCGGGTGGCACGGCCGTGTGGGTGGGGCTGCTCAGCAGCGACGCCGCCTTCGACGGGCAGCAGATCGTTCGCGAGGAGAAGCACGTCGTCGGTTCGTACTGCTACACGGCGGCCGAGTTCGCCCACGCGGTGAAACTCGCCGAGGAGATCGCGCTGGACTGGACGTCCTGTTTCGACCTGGCCGACGGCGCGGCCATCTTCGGTGAGCTGATGACGGGCCGCCAGGATGTCGTCAAGGCGCTGCTGCGCCCATGGGGAGAGGAGTGAGATGTTCGGTGTACGCCTGCTTCATCTGGGCGACGGAGACGTGCCGGGTCCAGAGGTGTACTGGATGTCGGACTGGGACCAGTGGTACCGGCTGGCCTTTCAGGCCGTGCTGATCCAGGGCGAAGGGGTCACCGCGCTCATCGGCACGGGACCGGCCGAGGACCTCGGCCCGATGAACGAACAGTGGGCCGGTTTTCTCGGCGAGCGCGCGGCGATGCGGCGCGAGCAGGGCCAGTGGCTGCCCGACCAGCTGGCCGCGCACGGGGTCGCGCTGAAGGAGGTCACCCACGTCCTGCTGACGCCGTTGCAGCTCTACACCACCTCGAACATCCCGCTGTTCCCGAACGCGCGGTTCTGCCTGACCGAGCGTGGTTGGACCCACTTCCACCGTGCCAAGCGGCACCCGCACGACGACCGCTGGTCCTGCCTGCCGCCGCACGTGCTGAGTTATCTCACCCACGACGCGTGGGACCGGGTCCGGCTGCTCGCAGACGAGGACGAGGTGGTGCCGGGGATCCGTACCTGGTGGACCGGCTCGCACCACCGGGCCTCCATGGCCGTCGAGATCGACAGCACGGCGGGCGTGGTCACGGTGACCGACGCCTACTTCACCCGCCGCAACCTCGACACCGACCATCCCATCGGGATCTGCGAGAACATCTACGAGGCGATGGCGGCCCACGAGCGGGTCCGCAGGGTGGCCGACGTGCCGCTGACCCTCTACGACGCCGACCAGCTCACCCGCTACCCGGACGGTGTCGTCGCGGCGGTCCCCGGTTCGTGACCGGGATCCGCCCGCCGAAGCCCCGGCTGATCGGATCGCGCCAGGTCGGCCCGGTCGGGCTGGGCGGCGCCCGCTGGTCCCTGGCCGCGGAGCCGGACGAGGCAGCCGCGCTCGCGACGCTGCACGCCGCCGTCGACGCCGGGGTGACGCTGGTGGACACCGCGCCCGCCTACGTCCCGGCCTCGCGTCCCGGGCGCAGCCACAACGAGGAGCTGATCGCGCGGGGCCTGGCCGCTCACCCGCGCGGCTCCTCGGTCCTGGTGGCCACCAAGGGCGGGCACTGGCGCGACCCGAGTGGCGGATTCCCGGTCGACGCCCGGCCGGAGACCCTGCGGCGGCACTGCCTGGGCAGCCTCGCCGCGCTCGGCGTCCCGCGGATCGACCTGTACCAGTTGCACTGGCCCGATCCGGAGGTGCCGATCGCCGACAGCGTCGGCGCGCTGGCCCGGCTGCGCGAGGAAGGTCTCGTCGAGCTCCTCGGGGTCTGCAACGTCGGGCTCGTTCAGCTGCGGGAGGCCACCGCGCGGACCCGGGTCGACGCGGTGCAGAACCGCTTCTCCGTGCTGGACCGCGCCGATCGCGCGGTGCTGGACCACTGCACCGCGCACGGCATCGCCTACCTCGCCTACTCGCCGTTCGGCGGGCCCGCCGGG
This sequence comes from Streptosporangium sp. NBC_01810, assembly GCF_035917355.1. Classification (NCBI taxonomy): domain Bacteria; kingdom Bacillati; phylum Actinomycetota; class Actinomycetes; order Streptosporangiales; family Streptosporangiaceae; genus Streptosporangium; species Streptosporangium sp. NBC_01810. Next base: position 902,660 of record NZ_CP109070.1, read on the forward strand.
GCGCGCGGCCTGGCCGGCCGCCTGCCCGCCCTTGGCGAGATCGCGCTGGCGCGTGGCGTGAGCGCGCACGAGGTGGCCATCGCCTGGCTGCTGGCCCAGTCCCCGATGATCGTTCCCGTCGTGGGCGCCGGGCGCCCGGCCAGCGTCGCCGCCGCCGTACGCGGGGCCGGGCTCGTCCTGAGCGAGGAGGAGCTGCGGTCGCTGGACCGGGCGGAGCCGCCGACTCAGGGGGCGGGCTGGTAGTCCACCACCTTCTGCTCCTGCCGGCCCAGCCCGTCGATCTCCATGCTCACCACGTCGCCGGCCTTGAGGTACGGGAAGCGACCGGAGAGACCGACGCCCTCGGGGGTGCCGGTACTGATGACGTCGCCGGGCAGCAGCAGCATGTGGTGGCTCAGATGCACGATGAGCTCGGGCACCGAGAAGATCATGTCAGCGGTGCTTGAGTCCTGCCGCGGCTCGCCGTTGACCCAGGAACGCAGCCGCAGCCGGTCGGGCCGGAGTTCGGCCGTGGGGCGCAGCACCGGGCCGAGCGGGTTGAACGTCTCGGCGCACTTGCCCTTGGACCACTGCCCGCCCGACACCTCAAGCTGGAACGCCCGCTCCGACAGGTCGTTGGAGAGCGCGTAGCCCGCCACGTAGTCGAGGGCCTCGGACGGGTCACTCAGATAGCGTGGCGTGCGCTTCATCACCACGGCGAGCTCGACCTCCCAGTCGGTCTTGACCGAGCCGGGAGGGAGGATCACCTCGTCGTCCGGGCCGACCACGCAGCCCGGGTGCTTCAGGAAGACCACGGGCTGCTCCGGGGGGGCCGCGCCGGACTCGGCCGCGTGGGCGGCGTAGTTCATCCCGATGCACACCACGGCGGCCGGTCGCGCGATGGGCGACCCGATCCGCTGCCCGGCCGTGTCGGCCTCCGCGAGCTCGCCCGCGGCCAGGGCGGTGGCGACCCGCTCGATGCCGTCGGCCGCGAAGAACGCGCCGTCAAGGTCGGCGGTCAGCGAGGTGAGGTGGTATTCGCGGCCTTCGTGCCGTACGCCGGGGCGTTCTGACCCGGCGGGGCCGAACCGGAAGAGTTCCATGTCAGTCCTTATGCCTTATGCGTTGCCGCTCGCGCCGTCCTGGTAGCCCATGCGCAGCGAGAGCTGGTGAGCGGTGGAGCGGACGTTGTCGATGGTCGTGGCGATGAGCGCCGGCGTCTTGCGCATCTCGGGGATCGAGACGCTGATCGCGGCGCGGCTGCCGCCCCGGTGGCCGCTGAAGGAGGCGGCGATGCAGAACACGCCGGGGGTGTATTCGGAGTTGTCGGTCGCGTAGCCGTTCTCGCGCACCTCGCGTACGGCGGCGAGCAGCTGGGGCAGCGACATGATGGTCTGCGGGGTGTACTGGACGAAGCGGATCTCGGCGAACCGTTCCCGGATCTCCTCGTCGTCGAGCTGGCCGAGCAGGGCCTTGCCGATCCCGGTGGCGTAGGCCGGCAGGCGGACGCCGACGCGGGAAGCGAGCCGCAGCTGGTGGTCGGGGTCGACCTTGGCGATGTAGACGTTGTCCGTACCGTCGAGCGTGGCCAGCTGGACGGTCTCGTTCAAGGTGTCCCGCAGCGTCTCCATGTACGGCAGCGCCGCCTGCTCCAGATCGGAGACCGCGACGTAGCTCTGGCCCGCCTGCCACAGCCGGATGCCGACGCGGAAGCGTCGCGTCTCGGCGTCCTGTTCCAGGAACCCTCGGGTGACCATCGTGACGAGCAGCGTGTAGGTGCTGCTTTTCGGGATCTCCAGCCGGCGCTGGATCTCGGTCAGGGTCAGGCCGTCGCGATGGTCGGTCAGCAGATCCAGAATCGCGAGGGTACGGTCTGCCGACTTGACAAGTGGGTTCATAACAATGGAAGGCCATTCATGTAGGTAAACCGGGGTTCGGTCAGTGGTACCTTACTCGGTTCGCTGACGCACAGGGAGAAGCCAGGAAAGGTCCGGCCGACCGCCCCGTGTGGGGGGCCACGCTCCCGGCCGGCGGCGCTAGCCGACATCGGCACGGGCCCGCAACAGCACCTTTCGGATCTTGCCGGAGGACGTCTTGGGCAGCTCCCCGAACTCGATCCGGTCCGGTGTCTTGAATGCGGCGAGCCGGCCGCGCACGTACGCGCGCAGCTCCTCCGCCGAGGTCTGCGCGCCGGGGCGCAGGGTCACGAAGGCCACCGGGCGCTCGCCCCAGCGATCGTCGGGAACGCCGACCACCGCCGCCTCCAGGACTGCCGGATGGCCGGCCAGGGCCGCTTCGACCTCGATCGAGGAGATGTTCTCTCCGCCGGAGATGATGATGTCCTTGGCGCGGTCGCGCAGTTGCAGGTAGCCGTCCGGATGCAGCACGCCGAGGTCGCCGGTGCGGAACCAGCCGTCGGGCGCGGCGGCCCGGGTGGCCTTCTCGTCCCGGTAGTAGCCGAGCATCACCGTGTTGCCCCGCAGCGCGACCTCGCCGATCGTCTCCCCGTCCCACGGCACGTCCAGGCCATCGGCGTCGAGGACGCGCATCGCGGACGACACCAGGTTCGAGACGCCCTGGCGGGCGCGCAGCGGCGCCTGCTCGTCGGCGGGCAGGGCCGACCACTCCGGCCGCCAGTCGCAGATGGCCGCCGGGCCGAACGTCTCGGTCAGGCCGTACAGGTGGGTGACGTCGAAGCCGACCCGGGCGCAGCCCTGGAGCAGGGTGGGCGACGGTGGCGCGCCGCCGACCGCGACCGTCACCCGGTGGCCGTCGAACGCCGCGGGGGCGGCCTCGACCAGGGAGATCAGCACGGTGGGTGCGGCGCACAGCATGGTGACCCGCTCGGCGGCGATCAGCTGCCACACCCGGGGTGGGTCGACTTTGCGCAGGCAGACGTGGACGCCGCCGGCGGCCGTGACCGCCCAGGGGAACGCCCAGCCGTTGCAGTGGAACATCGGCAGCGTCCAGAGGAAGACCGCCTCCGATGTGAGGCGGAAGTGACCGACCATCGCCAGGGCCTGGAGGTAGGCGCCCCGGTGGTGGTACATGACCCCTTTGGGGGGACCCGTGGTTCCGCTGGTGTAGTTCAGGGCCATCAGTGCGCGCTCGTCCGTCACGGGCACCCGGTGCGGCGCGGCGTCGGCGCGCAGCGCCTCGTACTCTCCCGGGTCCACGACTCTCAGGTCCTCCAGCGGTTCGGCGACCGCCGCGGCGAGTTCGGCGAACTCGGGATCGAACAGCAGCAGCCGGGCGCCCGCGTGCCGGATGATGTGACGCAGTTCCTCGGCGGAGAGCCTGATGTTGAGGGTGACCAGCACCGCCCCCGCGTACAGCACGCCGAAATGCGACTCCAGCAGCAGCGGGGTGTTGGCGGCGAGCACGGCGACGCGGTCGCCCGGCCGCACGCCCAGACCGGCGAGCGCGCCCGCCTGGCGCAGGCACCGCAGGTGCAGCTCGCGGTAGGTCAGCCGGAGCGGCCCGTCGATCACCGCTGTGCGGTCGGCGTGGACCGCCGCGGCCCGGTCGAGGAAGGCCGTCGGGGTGAGGGCATCGAAACTCAGGCCGGCGGCGATGCCCGCGCCGGGCGTCTGACTGACATGAGTCGACACGACAACTCCACCTCTCTTGCCGGACGTCGCGGCCCATTGTCAGTCGGGTTCCATATGCTGTCAAGCTGTTCATATATGTGAACTTTTCAAGGGCGTCGTGAGAGGATCCCGCGGTGCTCGTGGACTGTTCGGAGAGCAGGGGACCTGGGCGCCCTCGCGCCCTCCGGGAAAGGCGGGGCCGGGTCAGTCGTCGGAGGCGACGATGACGGCCAGGGAGCCCTCGCTCCGGTCGATCAGGACGAGTTCGTGGAACTCGCCGAGGATCCATCCCAGGTCGTCGTCGCGGGCCGCCTCGTCGAGGTCGCGGAGGCGGTAGCGGGAGGTGGCCGCGCGGATCAGCCGGTAGACCTCGGTCTCCAGATCGTGGGCGACGGCCTCGGGGAGATCGGTGTATCTGTCGGCCCAGGTACGGATCGTGGCGGAGGCGGTTTCCGTGTCGACGTCCTCGAAGGAGGCGGCCGAGAGCGAGTCGAGGCGGTAGGGGCCGTGCACCGACCCGTCGCCCTTCCAGGAGTCGGAGCCAAGGTAGTCGTCCCGGTACAGCTGGTGGGAGAGCAGTGCGGTGAGCAGCGGTTCGTCGTCCTGTCCGGAGGCGATACGGAAGTGCTTCACGTCCACCCAGCGGTAGGTCCTGTCCTTGAAGTTGACCAGGGTGGTCGAGGTGAACGCCAGTTGCTCCATGGTTGTGACGATAGTGACTTCCAGGACCTGTTGATCACCGATCGACCGAAGCGGACGAGCGGCCGGGAAACGAGGTGCCCAAGAGCAGGAAGGCGCCGAAGCAGGCACGGCCGGTCCGCGGTGACCGGGACGCTCGTCAGGTCGACGCCGATTCTCTCTTTTAGTCAACATTCATAACAAATGCAGACTCGATATGGTTTGCCGACTAATCGCTTATTGGAAAAGAGCGGCAATGACCGGTAGCCGTTGGACGGAGGCCGACGTCTCTGACCGCCCCCGGAGAGATCCGTTCCAGTGCCGGCTCGCACGCCGTCGCCGCCTGGACCCGGCTGCGGGCGAGGTCCGAGCGCCTTACAGGGATCGTGTACGAGCTGTGATCGACCTGAACGTGTCGATCGAGATGGCACATCCGGCGGCTGAGATATGGCGGATCATCGCCGACTTCGGCCAGGACCCCCGATGGCGCGCGGGCGTGACCACCATGGCACCGGACCCGCCGGGCCTCGTCGTCCCGGGCACCACCGCGGACGAATCCATCACTTTCGGAGGCCGTGTCCACCACACCGGCAGCGTGGTGACCTCGGTGGTTCCCGGGACGGAGTTCGCCTGGCGGATGATCTCGGGGATCGACGCCGAGGGCGGCAGGTCGGTCGTGCCGCTGGCCGGCGACCGGTGCCTGGTGACCGTTCACCTCAGGATCAGGCTCCGCGGCCTGCAGCGCCTGCGTGTCCCCTTTCTCAGACGCGGGCTCAGGCACAAGCTCCAGCAGGACGTCCGCCGCCTCAACGACCTGGTCATCGCGCGCGCGTGACCGTCACTCATCCAGGATCGAACGGACCTGGCGCAAGGTGAGGCCGAGATCCTTCAGGGCGCCGATCAGGACAGCTGGGACCGTTACGTGGCGAGCCAGTGGTGGACGCTGAGTGACTGGCTGCGTGACAACCCCGACGATGCCGACGTCGAGGAGGTGCGCGACTTCCTGGAGCGCTGCCGCCGCTCGCATGTCGAGTACGGCAGGAGACACCTCGGCTGGGGTGTCTTCGTGCTGCGCCGCCGTTGACGGCTACTGACGGGTAGGAATAGGTTCCCAGAGACCGGCTGGTCGCTTCGAGGGAGCTTGCATGCGGGTGCGGGACAAGGTCGTGGTGGTGACCGGGGCCTCGAGCGGGATCGGCCGGGCGATGGCCCGCAGGTTCGCCGCCGAGGGGGCCATCGGCGTGGTCGTGGCCGACCTCGACGCGGCTGGTGCGACCGCGGTGGCCAAGGAGATCGGTGACCAGGCGGTCGCGGTACGGGCGGATGTGTCGGTCGAGGAGGATGTGCGCGGCCTGGTCACCACCGCCGAGAGCGCCTTCGGCCCGATCGGGCTGTTCTGCTCCAACGCAGGCGTCACCACCGGTCGCGGGCTCGACGCCACGACCTCGGACTGGACCCGGACGATCGCGGTGAACGTCCTCGCCCACGTCTACGCGGCACGCGCGGTCATGCCCGGCATGGTCGAGCGCGGCGAGGGCTACCTGCTCAACACCTGTTCGGCCGCCGGGCTGGTGAGCTGTCCCGGAGACGCCCCCTACGCCGTGACCAAGTCGGCGGCGATCTCCTTCGCCGAGTGGGTGTCCATCCACTACACGACCAGGGGCGTCAAGGTCAGCGTGCTCTGCCCGCAGAGCGTGCGCACCGCCATGTTCGAGCGAGGCATCGCCGAGGACCATCTCAGCGCGAGGGCGGCGGGCGCGTCGGGACCCATCCTCGACCCGGAGGCCGTGGCCGACACGGTGGTCGACGGCCTCGCCGCCGAGCGGTTCCATATCTTCCCGCCCCCGAGGTCGCCGGCTTCGTCCAGCGCAAAGCCGAGGACCCCGACCGCTGGCTGACCGGAATGGCGTGTTTCGTCGACTCGTTGAGGACGTGATCATCGACGTCCGGCCCGCCTGCCCCGGCTCGACCGGGCTCAGTTCCCGGCGGTGGGGTCGCCGACCTGACCGATGAACAGCGGGGTCAGCGTCGGCCGGTGGACGATCGCGAAGGCGAAGCCCGGGACAGGATGGGGTGGCGGGTCCTCGGTCGTGATGATCTGCCTGGTGAGCGCGTTGAGCGAGGTGTGCGGTCCTGCTGAGGGGAAGCCGAAGACCCTGTCGAGCTCGGTCGCGGTGTCCTTGGAGGCACCCGCCCTCGCCAGGCCGAAGGCGTAACCGATGCTCAGGGGCGACAGGACCGCGTTGGCGCCGGGGCTCGCGGTCGCGGCGAACAGGGCGTGTCCGAAGGACGTCAGACCACGTACGGTCTCCGCGACCGGAGGGTTCTCCGGGACCTCCCGCCGCACCCCCTCCGCGGTGATCACGTTGGGCTCGGCCATGGCACACGACGAGAGGACGGCGACGGCCAGCAGGGCGGGAAACAGTCGGCGCATGCTTCTAACACGTATGTCGCCGCACGGTGGTTCACCATCGGTGTGGCGGGTGACGTCAGGTGAGTGCGGCGAAGGCGCCTGCCCCGATGAGGGCGGCCCCAGCAGCCGCCAGAGGCCGAAGGCGCACACCACGGCCGCCACACCGTACGAGACCGCTTTCGGCGGACAGACGGAGAGGTACGGGGGACATTGTCGCCCCGTACCTCTCCGTCTGTCGGTTCTATCTGTCAGTCGACGGCCACCTGTCCTGCGCAACCGTTCCCGAACTCCACTTTCTTGGTCCTAGAGACCTTCGGAGCGAACCACTGGGCCGGGAGGTGTCAATCGACCTGTTCCATGAGACCCCCTGGAGAACCTCAGCAGATTTTCATAGGAGCGCAGACATGCATGGGAGTCCAGATGACCGGGGCAGTGATAATCGGCACCCTGATAATCGGCGTCCTGATAGCCGGTGGCCTGGTCGTCGGGGTACTCAAAGTTCCCGATCCGGGCGGTCCGGGCGGCCCTTGCGGGCCTTCGGGTCCTTGTGGTCCTGCGGGTCCTTCGGGTCCGGGTGCGCCGTCGGCGCCTGCCGGTCCGGGTGTGCCGTCGGCGCCTGCGGGTCCTGTTGGTCCTTCGGGTCCTTGTGGTCCTGCGGGTCCTTCGGGTCCGGGTGCGCCGTCGGCGCCCGCGGGTCCGGGTGTGCCGTCGGCGCCTGCGGGTCCTGTTGGTCCTTCGGGTCCTTGTGGTCCTGCGGGTCCTTCGGGTCCGGGTGCGCCGTCGGCGCCCGCGGGTCCGGGTGTGCCGTCGGCGCCTGCGGGTCCTGTTGGTCCTTCGGGTCCTTGTGGTCCTGCGGGTCCTTCGGGTCCGGGTGCGCCGTCGGCGCCTGCCGGTCCGGGTGTGCCGTCGGCGCCTGCGGGTCCTGTTGGTCCTTCGGGTCCTTGTGGTCCTGCGGGTCCTTCGGGTCCGGGTGCGCCGTCGGCGCCCGCGGGTCCGGGTGTGCCGTCGGCGCCTGCGGGTCCTGTTGGTCCTTCGGGTCCTTGTGGTCCTGCGGGTCCTTCGGGTCCGGGTGCGCCGTCGGCGCCCGCGGGTCCGGGTGTGCCGTCGGCGCCTGCGGGTCCTGTTGGTCCTTCGGGTCCTTGTGGTCCTGCGGGTCCTTCGGGTCCGGGTGCGCCGTCGGCGCCCGCGGGTCCGGGTGTGCCGTCGGCGCCTGCGGGTCCTGTTGGTCCTTCGGGTCCTTGTGGTCCTGCGGGTCCTTCGGGTCCGGGTGCGCCGTCGGCGCCCGCGGGTCCGGGTGTGCCGTCGGCGCCTGCGGGTCCTGTTGGTCCTTCGGGTCCTTGTGGTCCTGCGGGTCCTTCGGGTCCGGGTGCGCCGTCGGCGCCCGCGGGTCCGGGTGTGCCGTCGGCGCCTGCGGGTCCTGTTGGTCCTTCGGGTCCTTGTGGTCCTGCGGGTCCTTCGGGTCCGGGTGCGCCGTCGGCGCCCGCGGGTCCGGGTGTGCCGTCGGCGCCTGCGGGTCCTGTTGGTCCTTCGGGTCCTTGTGGTCCTGCGGGTCCTTCGGGTCCGGGTGCGCCGTCGGCGCCCGCGGGTCCGGGTGTGCCGTCGGCGCCTGCGGGTCCTGTTGGTCCTTCGGGTCCTTGTGGTCCTGCGGGTCCTTCGGGTCCGGGTGCGCCGTCGGCGCCCGCGGGTCCGGGTGCGCCGTCGGCGCCCGCGGGTCCTTGCGGTCCTGTCGGTCCTTCAGGTCCTTCAGGTCCCTCAGGTCCGGTTGCGCCAGCGGGACCTCGTGGCCCCACCGGGCCTCTGGGGCCTACGGGTCCAGCAGGGCCCTGGACTCCATCAGGAATCCGGCATAGGAAGGTCGGCAGGCCCAGCCACTTGCACAGCGGGATGTAAGCCGAACCGCTCGTGGTCGGCTGCAACGCACCCTGGATGATTGCCTTGGTGCTGGAGACGTCGCGTGCGGTGACTAGTCCGGGGATGGAGACGAAGTTCGTGCAAATAGTGGAAATCGCCAGAAGACAGGGGTCAACCTGTGCCCCCCTGGCGGATTCGATGATCTCGTGACGAGCCTGCGCCGAAGTCGGAAGTTGCGAATCAGCTGAAACTGGGACAGGGGAGTGCAGAAGAAGGACGGCCCCGGCGAGCGCGCCGCCCGCAAGGGTCCGTTTCATGAAAATAGACACGTGCGTTGTCTCTCCTGTTGCATTCAGAGAAAACGCTTTGCGGCCATTCTTGGGAAGCTTAAGGGGTGGCGGGAGAAGCGTCGGTCGAATCAGGCGTGGAAGCTTGATAAGGGGTGCGCGTTTCTTTGCTTTCTGTAAAATTGAATCACCACATAAAAGCTCAATATACTTGTTGTGCTAATTAATTGGATAAGTGAATCATATTCACCAAAGTCGGATAATAGGGTGGCTAGACTGTGGTTGGACGCAGCTCTCGACGCCGTCCAGAACCGGCTGTGAGTCGAGGTCGGAGCCGTCGTCGTCGCCGTTGAAAACGCCCGCTCGCGGAATACGCTCCATCGTCGAGAAGTGTCCGTCATACATGATCTTCGTGCGTCGTACGCGTGACGTTGCGCGATATGCGCGGCTGGGAGATTCTCGGCCTGAATGGGGCGAAGCTTTTATGATTACGAGACGGAGGTGGAAAGTGGGCTCGCGTGGCAGGGCGACACCGGGGCGCGGAACGCCCGGCTATAGGCCGAGTGGGAGGTGCACATTGCCCGGCACCGGACACGCGGGTTGCGAAGATCGAAAACGAGTCGGGGAACGGAGTCGGTAAGGCGTGGTCTTCCCCGGCTTCAGCCGTGGGGAGGAGGTCAGGACGGGATGGGGATGTGGATCCTGGGCAGGCCCTTCGGCTCCTTGCCGGGATAGTCTCCACCCAGCATGGTGGCCACCGTGTAGAGATGCCAGGCCTGGTTGGGCTTCTTGAGGATGGGCTCGGCGAACAGCGTGCGAACCTCGTCGGGGTTGACGATGGGCGTCAGCAGGTCGAGGCGGCCCAGGACGTGGTCACGCATCAGGCCGGTCAGCTCCGCGCCGGGGCTGGTCCGCCAGTTCCAGCCACCGCCGCCGGTTTTCGGCGCGGTCAGCACCTGTGGTCTGCGCTGCCAGGGGTAGTACCGCTTCCCGGCGGTGAACCGCCACGGCTTGCCCTCGATCGGGATGTCCCTGAGCGACGGGGCCAGGACGCCGAGGAGCTCGTAGATGACCTCCTCCGACAGCCGCCAGGTCTGGTCGAGGCCCAGTGCGGCGCGGACCACCCGGTTGTCGAGGAACGGCCAGATCTGGTCGCCCCGGCGCAGCGAACCCGCCCGCGACCCCGCGTGCCAGCGGCCGACCTTGTAGGTGACGTACATGTGGTCGAGCGCCTCAAGCGGAGCCCGCTCTCGCCACGGCCCGGCCAGCTCGCGGGCGTGCTCGTTGGCCGCCTCGCTGAACAGCGCCGGATCCCGCAGGAAGGTCACGTCCACCCGGCGACGCAGCGCTTTCTCCCCCAGGTCGGACTGGAGTAGCAGCAGGCCGCCGGCCCGCAGGATCTCGCCGCTCTGCCCGGACATGGTCGGCCTGGCGCTGTAGGGGAGGTAGCCGACGACCGACTCGTACGCCGATGTCATCCCCTCGCAGGTGCGCAACGTCTCGTAGGCCCGCGCGAGCGGGTGCTCGACGACGATCGCGTCCTTCTTCTCGGCACGGGCCGGAGGGATGACCGTGTGCTCGATGCGGAGTGCCCTGGCGACGCGCCCGGAGAGGATCACGTCGGGGTGGGTGTCCAGGCCGTTGGTGGTCGCGCGCAGCGGGATGCCGGCCGCGTGCAGCACCGCGGCGATCAGGCGGCTGTCCCTGCCACCGGTGAGCGCGAGGTTCACCGGTTCACCGGCCGCGCGCAGCGGCTCCACGGTGGCCAGTAGCGCGTCGGCCAGCTCTCCGACGAGCTCCTTCTTTCGTCTGCGCGACTCCGGCACCGGCACGGCCGTCGGGAGCGGGGTCGTGGTGATCGTACGGGCGCCGCCCCTGACGGTCACCGACGAGGACGGCGGTAGCGCGCTCACCCCGAGGTAGGGCGTCTCGTCGGACAGGAAGTATCCCTGCCGGACCATCGACTGCAGCGCGAGCACGTCCCAGTCGACGCGCTCGCCGCAGGCGAGGTGAACCAGGAGCGCCCGGCTGCCGATCACGTGTACGTCGGGTGTCTCGGCGTGGTAGACCGGGCAGACCCGGTGGATCGCGGTGGCGGCCGACAGCTCGTCCTCCGTCGCCCGGAACACCGAGAAGCACCCGCCGACCGCCTCGGTGTCCAGTGTGGTCATGCCCGCCAGCCGGTTCACCTCGTCCGGTGCGGCCAGATAGCCGTTCACCCCGGTCACCCGGTCGTGCCCGGTCACCAGCGGAGGGGGCTGCCGCGAGTCGTCAGGCTCGTTGGTCCAGGCGAACAGGGTGACGCCGGGGCGGCGCCACTCGCGTGACCGGATGACCTCCGGCGGTACGGGGAACGCGCTGTCGATCGCGCTCCTGACACGATGCAGCATCGTCTCCGGTATTCCGGCTCCCGGGTGTTTGGCCGCGAGGCCGAGGTACACGCGCATGGTGCAGGATCCTATGTCGCGTTTTTTCAAGACAGTTAGGAGATCGGCCGGACAGCATGGCCGCCGTGAACGAGATCCGGACGCCTCGCCGTTCGAGCGGGCGCTCGGGTTCAGCGGACGGGATCCGGCCTGGAAGCCCTGATCACGTGCCGAACACGGTTTGCGCTCGCTTGGGTCAAGCTCCCGGCGGGTGGATGGAAGGAGCCGTCGTAGGGGGTGACATGCATCCCTAGGAGGCGACATGAAGTCACGCCCGCTTGCCACCGCACTCGTCGTGATCGCCCTGCTGTCCGCCGCCGCCTGCGGCGGGTCCTCGGACGGGGCAGGATCCGCCGGCCAGCCGATGCCCGAATCCGGCAAGCCGGTCCCGCAGCCCACCCTCGCCGAAACCGGTGACCGGGACACCGCCGAGGTTGAGGCCCCCGAGGCCGTCGCCACCAGGCAACGTGACACCGCCACCGAGCAGATCTCCACCTTCGCACTCGACGTGGACACCGCCTCGTACGGCTACAGCAGGCGGCTCCTCCAGGATGGCGGGCTGCCGGAGCCGGGCCAGGTCAGGCCCGAGGAGTTCGTCAACTCCTTCGCGCAGGACTACAGGGAGCCGGACGACGACGGCTTCACCGTGCACATGGACGGCGCTCGTACCCCAAAGAACGGCACCGCGCTGCTCCGCGTCGGCCTGCAGACCCGCAGGGCGGCCGCGGAGGCCCGGCGTCCGGCGAACCTCACCTTCGTGGTGGACGTGTCCGGTTCCATGAGCGAGCCCGGCAGGCTCGACCTGGTCAGGGAGGCCCTGCACAAGCTCGTCGACCAGCTCGGGCCCGGCGATCAGGTCGCTGTCGTGGCTTTCAGCGACCGGGCGGACACGGTCCTGTCCATGACCCCGGCAACTGACAGGGACCGGCTCCACGCCGCCGTCGAGCGCCTCGCCATAGGGCAGTCGACGAACCTGGAGGCGGGGTTGACCAGCGGTTACGCCGAGGCCGCGGAGAGCTTCAGGGCGGTGGCGGTCAACCGCGTCATCCTGCTCTCCGACGGACTGGCCAACGTCGGCGACACCACCTGGCAGGGCATCCTCGACCGGGTCGAGGATGCCGCCGGCAAGAAGATCACCCTGCTGTGCGTCGGCGTCGGCCGCGACTACGGCGACCGGCTGATGGAGCAGCTCGCCGACAACGGGGACGGTGCCGCGGTCTACGTCAGCTCCGTCGACGACGCGCGCAAGGTCTTCGTCGAGCAGCTCGCCACCAACCTCGACCTGCGTGCCCGCGACGCCAAGGCGCAGGTTGTGTTCAACCCCTCGGTCGTGGAGTCGTACCGTCTGATCGGCTACGAGAACCGGCAGCTCGCGACCGAGGACTTCCGTGACGATGCCAAGGACGGCGGCGAGGTCGGTCCCGGTCACTCGGTGACCGCCCTGTACGAGGTGCGGCTGCGCGGTGGGGCGTCGGGTCAGCTGGCCACCGCCACTGTACGCTGGCAGGACCCCGACACCCGCGACCCCGCCGAGGCCAGTCGCTCCCTCGCGGCCGGTGACCTGGCGGCCTCGCTGTGGCGGGAGTCCGCATCGAGGTTTCAGGTTGACGTGGTGGCCGCGGGCTTCGCCGAATATCTCCGCACGGGTGAGGGGATCGCCGGAGCGGCGCCCAAGGACCTCGCCGCCCACGCAACCCGCCTGGCCGCGTCCACCGAGGATCCCGCGGTGACCGAGCTCGCCACGCTGATCGAGAGGGCCATGTCGCTACGGTAGGCCCTCGCCCGTGCGTGCCCGCGCCGCCCGTGCGCGCCCCGCCGCCCGAGGCGAGCAGGCACCCGTGGGCGGGCCGCCCCGGCGGTTACAGGGTGTGGGGTGATTTCCTATACACTGGCGTGGACGCCGGGCCGGGCCCGGCGACATTCGGTTGACACCGAGGGGCTATGGCGCAGTTGGTAGCGCGCCTCCATGGCATGGAGGAGGTCTGGGGTTCGAATCCCCATAGCTCCACTCCTCACCGAAGGGCGGCCACGCGGCCGCCCTTCGCTGTTTCCCGGGACGATCGCTCTCAGCCGAGCTCGTAGTCGAGGTGGAAGGAGTGGGCGCCGTCGTCGTTGACGATCTGGCCCCCGCCCCGGATGCCCAGCAGTTCGCCGGTGCCCGAGTCGGGGAGGATCGTCCAGCTCAGCGCGGACTCCCCGGCGTGTGCCGTGGCCGTGTGATGGAGCACAAAGGTGCCCTTGCGGCCGTGCGCGGTGCCGGTACGTGTCCCCTTCGGGTACGGCTCTCCACCCGTGACCGCGACGGCGAGAAGGGGACGCCCTAGGAAAGACGCCATTTATCCATGTTCCAGGTGATGGTCGACTGTGCGGGGTTGGGGACGACGTTCTGGAGCGTCTCGTCCCACGCGCTGAGGCCCGGATGCTGGAACAGCGGGATGGTGGCCAGGTCACTCCAGAGCCGCTTCTCGATCTCGCCGATGATCGGGTCCTGGGCGGCCAGGTCCACCGTCGAGTTCAACTCCTTGATGAGGAGGTCGACCCGCCTGCTGGAGTAGCAGCCGTTGTTGTTGCCCTTGCTGTGGGCGTCGCACTTCTGCGGTGAGGTGAAGCTGGAGGCCCAGCCACTGACCAGGGACGAACCCGACCAGGCGAACAGCGCCACGTCGTAGCCGTTGGTCGGCATCACGGTGCCCAGGAAATCCTCGGAGCCCTTGTCGACGACCTTGAATCCGGCCTTGTTGCAGGAGTCGATGATGAGCTGCACCGCCGCGGTGCGGCGCGGGTTCGGGGTCTGGTAGCCGATGTTGACCTCCAGCCCCGTCTTGCCGGCTTTCCGCAGCAGTTCCCTGGCACCCGCGATGTCCTGTCGCGTGTAAACGTCGGCGCTGCCGCTGGCGGCCACGACCGCGGTGCTGTTGGTCTGGAACGGAGCCACGGTGCGGATCTGCAGGGGCCTGGCGGCGGGTGCGACGGGCTTGATCAGGCTGTCGACGATGAGCTGCCTGGGCACGCACCTGGCGAACGCCTCGCGCAGCCTCCTGTCGCGGAACGGACTGGAGTCGAAGTTGAAGTCCAGGTGCTCGTAGGTGTACTTGTCGGAGACGCTGACCTTCACCCCTCGCAGGGACTGCAACTGCTTGAGCACCTCGGGTCCCGGCTGTGGCTCGACGATCTGGACCTCGCGGTTCTGCAACGCCTGTGCCTGCTCGTCGAGGGTGATGAAACGCTCGACGATCGTCGGGGTCGCGGCGGGAGTGCCCCACCACCTGTCGTTGGCGATGAGGGTCAGCCGCTGTCCGGCGTCCAGTTTGGAGAGCTTGTACGGTCCCGAGGACGGGATCAGCCTGGCCTCGGGCAGTCTTCCCTCGGAGACCCAGCCGTCGTTGAAGAACCGGATGCCCTCGGCGAGCTTCTTCGCGTCGGTGTTCCTGACCGCCGCGATGAAGTCCTCCTCGGACAGGCCGTCCTGCTCGGCGACCACGTGGGCCGGCAGTATCTCGGTCGCGCCGGGGCCACCGGCCACCCAGTCCGCGAACGGCTTGTCATAGACCAGGGTGAACTCCTTGCCGCCCTTCTCGCAGTCGGGGACCTCGGTGTCCTGGACGCCGTTGGTGTCGGCGGAGGCGAAGCCCTTGACCTTGCCGGATCGGAAGGCCCACCACAGCATGACGTCGTCGCAGTCGATCGGGGTGCCGTCGGACCAGACCGCCTTGGCGTTGATCGTGTACTTGACGCTCAGCGGGGCGTCGGAGATCTTCTCGTAGGTTCCGAAGTCCCTGTCGGGGACGATCTCGCCTTTGTCGCCGTAGAACCAGAAACCCGTGCGCACCCGCTGCAGGGGCGCCGCGTTGCGCGTGGCGTTCTCGGCGGTGGTGTTGTTGTTGTAGGAGTGGAACTCCTGCTCGTACGCGTAGGTGATGGTCTCGGCCGGTCGGATCGACTCCGGGTCCGATGCCGTCGGGTCGTCCGCCGGATCGGTGTTCGCGCAGGCGCTGAGCAGGAGCGCGCCGCATGCCAGCAGTGTCAGGACCCCTGTCGGCCTTCGTGCGTGGAACACGGCACCACCCCTTCGGTCGCCCGTTCTCCGGCCGGCCCCGTACCGGTCGAGCGGAGCGCGAGCATCGTCACTCCCTCATGACCGGCGAGACCGGAGACCGGCCTCGCGTCTCCCCGTGACCATGCCGGATGCGAGACTCACAGTTGACGAGAATAGAAAAAACAGAACCTTTGAGCGAATTCTCCCAATATGTGAGACGGTCACTCCCGAACTCTGGACGTGTCCGCATACGGGAAGGGTGCCCGAGTAAGGGAACGCGACGGCACCGCCGGAGCGGATATGGCCCGATCCTTGTGGATGTTGACACTCGGGTCACTCGCGTGACGTGTTCTCCCCCTCGATTATGGGGCGCATGACAACGACTCTTCGGGCGCCCGACCGCAAGCTGCACCGCGCCTGGATCGTGGCGGGAGTCGCATTCGTGGCCATCCTCGGCGCGGCCGGGTTCCGGGCGACGCCCGGCGTGCTGATCACACCGCTCCAGGAGGAGTTCGGCTGGTCCCGGGGCACGATCTCGCTGGCCGTCTCGGTCAACCTCATGCTCTACGGGCTGACCGCGCCCTTCGCGGCCGCGCTCATGGACCGCTTTGGAATGCGCAGGATCGTGACGTACGCCCTGCTGCTGGTCGCCGCGGGCAGCGGGTTGACCATCCTGATGAACGCCCCCTGGCAACTCGTCCTGTGCTGGGGCGTCCTGGTCGGCCTCGGCACCGGCTCGATGGCCCTGGTCTTCGCCGCGACCCTCACCGAACGCTGGTTCGTCCGTCACCGCGGCCTCGTCACCGGCGTGCTCACCGCGGGCGGCGCCACCGGGCAGCTCGTCTTCCTGCCCGTCCTCGCGCACCTGGCGGCCGACAGGGGCTGGCGGTCGGCCGCGATCACGGTCGCCGTCGCGGCTCTGGTCGTGGTCCCCCTGGTCTGGTTCCTGCTGCGTGACCGGCCTGAGGACGTGGGCACCACAGCTCTGGGCGCCGACCCCGCCGCGCCCCCGGCTGTGCGGCCCACGCGGACCGGTGGCGCCGCCTCGCGGGCCCTCGGCGTGCTGTGGAGCGCCGCGCGGACGCGTCCCTTCTGGCTGCTCGCCGGAGGGTTCGCGATCTGTGGGATGAGCACCAACGGCCTGGTGGGTACCCACTTCATCCCTGCCGCCCACGACCACGGCATGGCCGAGCCGACCGCCGCCGGGCTGCTCGCGCTGGTCGGGATCTTCGACGTGGTCGGCACCGTGGCGTCCGGATGGCTGAGCGACAAGGTCGACTCGCGCGTCCTCCTCGGCGCCTACTACGGGCTGCGGGGTCTGTCGTTGATGGCCCTGCCAAGCCTGTTCGGGGCCACCGCCGAGCCCAGCATGCTCGTCTTCATCATCTTCTACGGCCTCGACTGGGTGGCCACGGTCCCGCCGACCGTCGCCCTGTGCCGCCAGATCTACGGTCCCGACGGGGCCGTGGTGTTCGGCTGGGTCTTCGCCTCCCACCAGATCGGCGCGGCGGTCGCCGCGGTCGCCGCGGGAGTCACCCGTGACCACTTCGGCGCCTACGACCTCGCCTGGTACGCCGCGGGGTTCCTCTGTCTCGCCGCCGCGCTCATGTCGGTGGTCATCACCAGGAAGCAGGCGTTCTTGAAGGCCTGACGTCATCCCTGTCCCGAAGGGATGGGCAGTTGGGGCACAGCCGTCCGGTGGGCCGGTGAGGAAGGTACTCGTTCCCGAAGTGTGATGGGGATCCCGCACGGGAAAACCGGATTTGTCGTACGCTCCCGATCGTGCTCGATGGGTTGGGTGGGACTCAGGGGACCCGGGAGACGGGTCCCGCGCCGACGTACGTGACCGCCGAGGCGGAGACGTCGGAGTTGCCGAAAATCGTGGCGGAGAGCCCCCCGAAGCCGTCGGACTCACCGGTGAAGCGGTCCCGTATCGGCGACCTGCCGATGCGAGTGATCTATCGCATCCTGGCCGTGGGCGTCGCGCTGGTCCTGGCCGCCGTCGCGACGGTGGTCGGTTTCGTCTCCTCGGGCTCCTCAGATCAACCGGGCGGGGGAAAGACGGGGCAGGTCGCCGCGCCATCTGCCGCGCCACCCTCGCCCGGTCCAGGCTCGCCGGAGCCGTCCGCCCCGGTGTCGGCGTCGGCTTCGGAGCAGGCGTCCCCATCGGAGAGCCCTGCCGAGACGGCCTCCCCCTCCCCCTCGCCTGAGGGCTGGGAGCCGGCACCCGACCGTAGCGCCGTCATCGCGGCGCTCGCCGACTCCCGGGTGCCCGCACTGCCGCGTGACAAGCGGCTCGGCCGGCTTCCCGGCAAGGTGTACAAGAGCAAGCGCCGCGTCGAGGACGACAGGTCGGGGGTGTCGCTGATCCGTTTCGGCAAGCCATGGAAGATCTTCGGTGCGTCGCCGTTCTCCACCAAGCAGGTGCTGCCGAAGGTGAAGGGGGTCGCTCACCGGGCGATGCTCGCGAGCTGTCCGGTGCCGATCCTGGTGCAGCGGAAGCCGAAGGACACCGCGCTGCTGGCGGCCCGGTGGACGCTCAACCACCATCCCAAGGGCAGCAGGATCGCGTGGGTCGCCTCGCAGCCGATCAAGGGCGGCTGGATGCTCGCCTACCGGGTGAAGTACAAGATCAAGAAAAAGACGCGCTCCTCCATGGCCGCCGTCGCCGTGGTCCAGGGTCCCGGCGCCAAGCCCGCGATGCTCTTCGTGACGATCCCCGACGCCCAGAGCAAGCGCTGGCGCGATATCAACACCGCGGTCTCCTCCCTCAGATTATTGAAGTAAGCCCCATCTGGGCAGGAATCGCGGTATCCGTGTGACCTGATGAAACTCGGCTGCCCGCCGGGGCGCCCGCCTTCGCCCCATGGCTGACCTTTGGCGGCCCCGTCGCGGGCCGACGCCTGGATGCGCTGCCCGCGGACCTCCGGCCGGACGCCCGTCGCAGGGGGTTTCCGCCTGTGGCGAAGGGGCGGCCGGAGCCGCGCTAGGCTCGGTCGGCGTGACCCGGATAGTCCTCGCCTCCGCATCCCCCGCCCGCCTCGCCCTGCTCCGCAGCGCCGGACTCGACCCAGGAGTGATCGTCAGTGGTGTGGACGAGGAGGCCGTCACCGCCGACAGCCCGAGCGAACTCAGCCTCGTGCTGGCCCGCGCGAAGGCGGCCGTGGTGGCCGAGGGCCTGACCGACGGCCTGGTCATCGGCTGCGACTCCGTGCTGGAGCTCGACGGCCGGGCCTACGGCAAGCCGTCCTCACCCGAGGAGGCGGTCGCCCGCTGGCGGGACATGCGCGGCCGCGAGGGCCGCCTGCTCACCGGCCACTGCGTGATCGACGCCGCGGACGGGCGCGAGGTGGCGGAGGTGGGTGCGACGGTCGTGCGCTTCGGTACCGCCACCGACGACGAGATCGCCGCCTACGTCACCACCGGCGAGCCTCTGCACGTGGCCGGAGCCTTCACCCTGGACGGCCGCGGCGGCTGGTTCGTCGACGGCATCGACGGCGACCACGGCAACGTCCTGGGCATCTCCCTGCCCCTGCTCCGTCGCCTCTTCGCGGCCCTCGGCGTCTCGGTACCCGACCTCTGGCAGCGCGCCTGACGTCTGCGGCCCCGCCCATCGGTGGCCTGCGTCCGCTTTCGCTCGCATACGGGGTATGAGGAGGAGACCGTACCCGTCCCTGTCGCCGTCCGATCCCGATAATCTTCCGGCATGGGTCATTTCCGCTCCTTTATGGACGGCATCGGGTTCTTCTTCCAGGGGCTGCGCTGGGTCGCGCGATATCCGCGCTGGTGGCTGTTCGGGGTGATCCCGGCTCTGATCGCGTTCGTCCTCTACGCGGTCGGCCTCTACCTCCTTGGCAAGAACGCGCTGGACATCGCCGCGTGGGGAACGCCGTTCGCCGACGGGTGGGGCGAGGCGGCGCGGACCGCGCTGCGCGCGCTGGTCGGGCTGGTGCTCTTCGGCACGGGGCTGGTCCTGTCCGTGGTGACCTTTACGGCGGTCACTCTCATTCTGGGCGATCCCTTCTACGAAAAGCTCTCCGAGAAGGTGGAGGAGACCTACGGGGAGGTGCCGACCGGCTACGAGCTCCCGCTGTGGAAGTCGATCCCCAGATCCATCAGGGACAGCCTGGTCACCCTCGGCTGGCTTTTGGTGTTCACGATCCCGCTGTTCTTCCTCGGCTTCGTGCCGGTGGTCGGGCAGACGGTGGTTCCGGTTCTGGGCGCCCTGGTCTCGGGTTTCTTCCTCACGATCGAACTGACCGCGCTGGCCCTGGAGCGCAGGGGAATGGTGCGCAAGAGCCGCTTCGGCCTGCTCCGTGCGAACAAGGCCCCCGTGCTCGGCTTCGGGGTCCTGCTCTTCCTGCTCTTCCTCGTCCCGTTCGTCGCGGTCATCGCGATGCCTCCCGCCGTGGCCGGGGCGGCCATCATGGTCCGCACTCGTCTGGCGCCGGCCGTCCTGTCGGCGGAGCGGGCGGACGGGGGGCCGCGCATCGACAGGGGTATCTGAGCAGCGCGGGTCTCACGCGAATCCGGGCTGCGTGGCCGTGAACCCCTGGCGGTGAACCCCTTTCTGTGGACGGCCACAGGCTCTGTCCACAGAAAGGGGTTCGGGCCGAAAGACGCGGGACCGGGTCCGGGAGGCTTCCGGCCATGACAACAGACAGCCAGGACTCGCCCGAGTCCCTGTTTCCGCCCGTCTCGCAGCCCCGGCTTCTGCTCGGTTCCACCGAAGACGTCCTGGGCGCGGTTCCCTACCTGCTGGGGTTCCACCCCGCGGAGAGCCTGGTCGTCATCGGCCTCACGGGTGGTCTGCCCAGAAGCAGGTTGCACCTCACCGTCCGATGGGACCTGCCCCTGGCGTCCGGCGGTCTCGGCGAGATCGTTCCGCTCTTCCAGAAGGAGGACGTCACCCAGGTCGTCATGGTCGGTTACGGCCCAGGCCCGCTGGTGACCCCGGCCATCGACGAGGCCGGGGCACTGTTCCGCCGGGGCGGTCTCACCGTTGTCGACGCACTCCGGGTGGAGGGCGGCCGTTACTGGTCGTACGGCTGCTCACAGACCGACTGCTGTCCGGTCGACGGTGTGCCGTACGAGCGGCGGGCCACCGTCGTCGCGGCCGAGGCGGTCCTGCACGGGCTGGTCGCGTGGCCGGACAGGCAGGCGCTGGAGCGCTCACTCGACCCGGTCGCCGGGCCCGCGCGGGCGGCCATGCGTGAGGCGACGGGCCGCCTCATGGAGGAGCTGAGCGGCAGACTGACCGGATGTCGTGACGCCGACGAGTTCGCTGTGGAGTTCGTCGCGGAGGGGGTGGCGAGGGTCCGTGAGGCGATCGCCACCTGCGCCTCGGGCGGTCGGCTCGACGACGACCAGGCGGTCAGGCTGGGGCTCGACCTGGCGGTGATCAGGGTTCGCGACGAGGCGTGGGCGCTGGTCGGCGACGACAGCCATGACGTGCATCTCAAGCTCTGGCACGACCTCACCCGGAGGCTGGAACCGAGGTTCGTGCCCCCGGCAGCCTCACTGCTCGGCCTGGTCGCCTGGCGGCGGGGCGACTCCGCGCTGGCGGGCGTCGCCCTCACCCGGGCGCTTGAGGCCGATCCCGGCTACTCGATGGCTCACCTGCTCACGCACGCGGTCCGCCACCTGGTCCCGCCACACGCCCTCAACGACAGGATGCCCAGCCCCGAGGAGCTGGACCAGGAGATGGGCAGCCCGAAGATGGCCTGGCTGCTCCCGATGGCCGCATTGCTGGAAGAACCCGGCGGTCCCGTTCACGATGCGACCACCGGGTTCCTGGCTCAGCTCTCCGCGCGTTTCTGGCGCTCGTTGTAGGCCCTCATCCTGGGGGGATAGCCGGTCAGTTGCACGTCGTAGACGGGCAGGGACAGGTCGCGGGCCACCTTGCGGATCACCGCGGGGGAGCCGACCCGGCGCCGGGTCCACTCGCCGTCGTCGGCGACGGCCACCGCCGTGGTGTCGGTCGCGAAGGTCTCTGGCTCGACGTAGAACTCCACGCCCCGGCGTGACTTCGCGAAGGCGATGAGCGTCTCGATGTCGGCGTCGGTCGCATCACGGTCGAACTTGGCGATTTTCGGCCCGCGCAGGCGCCTCAACCCATAGCGATCTCGCCATCTCATGTCTCTTTGTATACCTCTCCTGCTCGGTTCGCGGTGAAAGGCCAGGGGTGGATTTCAGGGGCCTATGGGGGTTCATCCTGATATACGGGGCCGACAATGTGGACGAGCATTGAGATCGAAGAGGCGACGAAAGGGTATCGGTCTCATGGCAGGCACAATGACATCGGCGGGCCAGGGGTACGGGCACGGGGGAGTGCCGGTGAGCGGCCCCGCTCCCGGTTACGCGGGGCTCCGGGTCGGCGACCAGGATCGTGAGCGGGTGGTCGAGCACGTCCAGGCAGCCTATGCGGAGGGAAGGCTCGACAGAGTCGAGTTCGACGACAGGCTGGAGCGGGCGATGACGGCACGCGTCCACGGCGACCTCATTCCGATCATGAACGAGCTGTACGGCACGCAGCCGGTCCGGCCCGCCTTCCAACCGCCGGCCACATCTCAGGCGGCGTACGGCCACCACGGGCACCTCGGCAGGCGGGATGGCGACACCGGAGCGGATCGTCTGGGCGCGGCGGCGGCGCACATGCTCTCGCTGGCCGGCCTGCCCATCCTCGGCCCGCTGGTCATGATGCTCACCGCGGGCAAGACCTCGCCCTACATCCGGGCGCACTCGGTGGAGGCTCTCAACTTCCAGCTGACGCTGATCGCGGCCACCATCGTGCTGGCGATCACGGTTGTGGGCGTCGTCCTGACGCCACTGCTCTGGATCGGCGGCGTGGTCCTGTCCGTGATCGGTGGCGTCGCGGCGATGGGCGACGGCGACTTCCGCTACCCCCTCACGCTGCGCCTTGTGAAGTGACACCCAGAAGGCCGGGGCTCGGGACAGGAGGTCAGAGCATGAGGGAGCGGACCGTGTCCACGGTGTCGGCCGTCTCCGCCGTCTTGTCGGGGCGGTAGCGGACGACCCTGGCGAAGCGCAGAGCCATACCGCCGGGGTAACGGCTTGACAGCTGCACGCCGTCGAAGGCGATCTCGACGACCAACTCGGGGCGGACGGCGACCGTCCAGCCGTCGGTGGGGCCCTCGGCGATGCCGAGGAAGCGGTCGGTCTGCCAGGCGAGCAGCTCGTCGGTCAGGCCCTTGAAGGTCTTGCCGAGCATGACGAATCCGCCGCTTCGCGGGTCGCGGGCGCCCAGGTGCAGGTTGGACAGCCTGCCCTCGCGGCGGCCGTGGCCCCATTCGGCGGCCAGGACGACGAGGTCGAGCGTGTGCCGGGGCTTCACCTTGATCCAGCCGGCTCCGCGCCTCCCGGCGGCGTAGGGCATCAGGAGCGACTTGATCACCACACCCTCATGACCGCTCCTGATCGCGTCCTTGAAGAACGCCTCACCGTCCGCGACGTCGCCGGTGACAAGGCGCGGGGTCACCAGCTCCGGGGGCACGGCCGCGGCCAGGGCCGCATGGCGGTCCTCGCCCGGCAGGTCGAGCAGGTCGGCGCCGTCGACCCGCAGCGCGTCGAAGAAGAAGACGCTCAAGGGGGTCTTCTCGCGTACTCGCGACACGTCGGTGCGGCTGGACACACGGCCGGAGGTGACCTGGAAGGGCTCGGGGCGGCCGTCGGGGCGCAGTGCGATGACCTCGCCGTCGAGAACCAGGTCGCTGGAGGGCAGGGCGCTCACCGCCTCGACCAGTTCGGGCACCTGGGTGGTGATGTCGTCGAGGGCACGGGTGAAGACGGACACCCGGTCGCCGGAGCGGTGTGCCTGGACCCTGACCCCGTCGAGTTTCCACTCGACGGCGACCGGGCCGCCGAGCTTGCCGAACGCGGTCGCGACGGAGGCGGCGCTCTGGGCGAGCATCGGCGACACCGGCCGGCAGACCTCCAGGTGGAAGGCACGCAGCGCCTCGACCCCGCCTGACAGGGCGGCGGCACCGACGGCGGGTAGCCGGCCGTGAAGCGTCAGCGCCCGCCTGACCTCGGCGGCCGGAACCTTGGCCGCCTTCGCCACGGCCTCGATCATCACCCCTTCGAGCGCACCCTGGCGCAGCTCGCCCCGGAGCAACCGTGACAGGAAGACCTGTTCCTGGCGGGTTAGGGCACCGAACAGCTCGGCGACGAGCGTCCTGCGTGCGTTCTGCGAGCCGGGACCGGCCAGGGACTTGACGCGGTCGAGGAGGTCGTGGACCTCGCGCAGGGTGGCGGTGGCGACCAGCCGGGGTTCGGGTGGATCCTGCAGGCTCGTCCAGCCCACACCGACGTTGCGCTGTGGCAGCTCTCCGGAGAGGTAGGCGATGGCGATCTCCGCCTCGTCCGGCTCGACCCGGCCGAGCAGCTCCGCGAGGTGGGCGGTCTTCGCCAGCCGGGCGGAGCCGGCGGCCACGGCCGCCGAGGTACGCGCGAGGTCGATCAGCAACACAGTGGCCAGCCTAAGAGCTGTAAGCGACATTTCGGTGAGGCGAGGGTCTGCTTTTCACGGGCCGTCGCATTCCCGGAAGGGGGGAGGAGCCCCTCGAAGCGCGTCACCCCCCGAAAACACGCGCGAAAACGGGTGGGCGGGCGGACCGCCCCCGTTACCGATGTTCGATGTCCGCTCGTGCGGGGACATCGGGATTCGGTGGTGAGGGCGGCCCGCCCGCCGGTGCTGTCTCGCCTCCCGGGCGTCAGCTCACGCCGAGCAGGTCCACGACGAAGATGAGCGTCTCGCCCGGCTTGATGCGGCTTCCCGCACCGGCGTTGCCGTAGCCGAGGTGCGGCGGGATGGTGAGGCGGCGACGGCCGCCGACCTTCATGCCCGCGACGCCCTGGTCCCAGCCCGCGATGACCCGGCCCCCGCCCAGCGGGAACTGGAAGGTGTCGCCGCGGTTCCACGACGCGTCGAACTCCTCGCCTGTCGAGAAGGCCACGCCGACGTAGTGCACGGTGACCTGGTGCCCCGGCTTGGCCTCCGGGCCGTCCCCTACGACGATGTCGACGATCTCCAGCTCCGAGGGCGGGGTGCCTTCCGGAAAGTCGATCTCCGGCTTCTCCAGTGCCACGTGGTTCTCCTTGGTTGGATACGCGCCGGTCGATTTCCGACCGGCCGGACGACTCTACGGGGTCCGGCGCCGCCACGAGAGCCACGGGGACCGGGTGGCTTCCGAGTCGTCCTCCGGAAAGGACCGTGCGGAGCGGCCGGGAGACGGGACGCACACGGGATTCACCACCGGAGTTGCGCGCCGTGCACGCCGCGATCGCGGACGGGGCGGACGTGCGTGGTTACCTGGTCTGGTCGCTACTGGATAATTTCGAGTGGGCCGAGGGGTACCGGCGGAGGTTCGGGATCGTACATGTCGACTTCGCCACCCAGCGGCGCCTGCTCAAGGACAGCGCACGGTGGTACCGCGAGGTCATCGCGCGCAACGGACTGTAGGGGAACACGATGAAACGACCCACCCCGGAGGCGGTCGCCGCCCGTGCCGGGGTCTCCCGGTCGACTGTCTCCCGGGTGGTGAACGGCCAGACCACGGTCACCGCCGACATCCGAGAACTGGTCATGCGCGCGGTGAACGAGCTCGGCTACGTCCCCAACGGGGCGGCGAGGAACCTGGCGACCCAGCGGACCAACTCGGTCGCGCTGGTCGTCTCGGAGTCGCCGAACCGGGTGTTCTCCGACGACCCGATGTTCTCCACGGTCATCCGCTCGGCCGGCCTGGAGCTGGAGGCCGTCAACAAGCAGGTCGTGCTGCTGCTGGCCGGGTCGCCGGAGAGCCACGCCCGGGTGGAGAACTACATAGCCGGCGGTCACGTCGACGGCGTCATGCTCGTGTCGAGCCATGGCGGAGGACCCGCCGAAACAGTGATCATGCCCACCGAACTGGCCGTCAGGGCATCGTCGTAGACCCCCTGACGATCAGCTCGGTGGGGAGCGTCACCTGCGCCTTCTCCTCCAGATCGAGCACCATGCGCGCGAGCCTCCGTCCCATCTCGACGGTCGGCTGCCTGACCGTGGTCAGCGGGGGCTCGGCGTAGGAGGCGGCGGGGATGTCGTCGAAACCGACGATCGCGACGTCGCCGGGGACCTGCCGCCCCGCCTGGCGCAGGGCCGGCAGCGCGCCCAGGGCCATCAGGTCGTTGGCCACGAACACCGCGTCGATCTCCGGGTCGTCGGCGAGCAGCTGCCGCATCGCGACCGCACCGGACTCGCGGGTGAAGTCGCCGACCGCGACGATGGAGCGTCGGTCGGAGTCGCGCAGCACGGCGCGGTAGCCGTTGAGCCGATCGATCCCGGCGATCATGTCCTGCGGTCCCGCGATGGTCGCGATCCGGCGGCGCCCCTGCTCCACCAGGTGCCGCACCGCGCGCTCGGCGCCGCCGGCGTTGTCCATGTCCACGTACGGCAGACTGCTGGGCACGCTGGGCCGGCCGCTGCACACCACCGGCACGCCGCGCCTGGCGAGGACGCCGGGCAGCGGGTCGGTCCCGTGCATCGAGGCGATGATCACGCCGTCCACGTGGCCGTTGGTGGCGTAACGCTCGACTCGCTGGTAGCCGCCCGCCAGGCCGGTGAGCATCAGCACGAGCTGCTTGTCGGCCTCCTCGATCTCCATGCTGACCCCGCGGATGATCCCGGAGAAGGTGGGGTCCTCGGAGAAGACCCTGGTCGCCGGTTCGGGGAAGACGAGGGCGATCGAGTCGGCCCGCTGGGTGACCAGGCTCCGTGCCGCCTGGTTGGGCACGTAGCCCAGCTCGTCCACGGCGCGGTTGACCGCCTCACGGATCTGCGGCGCCACGCGCGTGGAGCCGTTGACCACGCGCGAGGCGGTCGCTCGGGACACACCGGCTCGGGCGGCCACCTTCTCCAGGGTCGGACGGGCCCTCACAGTCCGTTCCGGCGTACGACCTTGCTGTACCACAGGGCGCTGTCCTTGGGGATACGGCGTTGAGTCCGGTAATCGACATGTACGACGCCAAAGCGTTTGCGGTACCCTTCGGCCCACTCGAAATTGTCCAGCAGGGACCAGACGAGGTAGCCGCGCAGGTCCGCACCCCCTTCGATGGCCGCGTGCGCCGCGCGCAGGTGCCCGTCGAGATACGAGAGGCGGCCGACGTCGTGCACCTCGCCGTTCTCGACGACGTCGTCGTAGGCGGCGCCGTTCTCGGTGATGATCAGTGGGGTGCCCGGATAGTCGCGCGAGAGCCGCAGGAGCAGGTCGGTCAGGCCGAGCGGCTGGACCGGCCAGCCCATCGCGGTCTTCGGCGCGTCGGCGAGGCCGAAGGCGATGCCCTCGCTGCCCGGGTAGACGGGGTTGGCGGGCTCGCCGACGCGGGCGGCCACGGTCTGCGGGTGGTAGTAGTTCACGCCCAGCAGGTCGATCGGCCGGCTGATGATCTCCAGGTCTCCGTCCTGGACGAAGGACCAGTCGGTGAAACGGCGGGTCCGCTCCACGACGTCGGCGGGATACTCGCCGCGGAGTATCGGGTCCAGGAAGATCCGGTTCTGCAGGCCGTCGACGAGTTCGGTCGCCGCGACGTCGTCGCCGAGCACGGGGGCGAGGTTGAGCGTGATGCCGACCTTGGTGGCGCCCGAGGCGCGCAGCGCCTGGACCGCCAGGCCGTGGCCGAGCAGTAGGTGGTGGGTGGCGGCGAAGCCCAGCGCGGGCTCGGCGAGGCCGGGAGCGTGGATGCCCGAGGCGTAGCCGAGGAAGGCCGAGCACCAGGGCTCGTTCAGGGTGGTCCACGTCTCGACCCGGTCACCCAGCCGGCCGTGCGTGATCGCGGCGTAGTCGGCGAAGTGCGCGGCGGTCTCCCTGTTGGTCCAGCCACCGCGATCCTCCAGCGTCTGCGGCAGGTCCCAGTGGTAGAGCGTCACGATCGGGGTGATGCCCGCGCCGAGGAGTTCGTCGACGAGACGGTCGTAGAAGTCCAGGCCGCGCGGGTTCACCGGGCCCGAGCCGTCGGGCTGCAGGCGGGGCCAGGAGATGGAGAAGCGGTAGGCCGCGAGGCCGAGGTCGCGCATGATGGCGACGTCCTCGGGGTAGCGGTGGTAATGGTCGCATGCGACGTCACCGGTGTGGCCCGCGTGGACCTTGCCGGGGGTCCGGGAGAAGGTGTCCCAGATCGAGGGCCCCCTGCCGTCGTCCCGGGCGGCGCCCTCGATCTGGTAGGCCGCGGTCGCGGCACCCCAGACGAAGCCCTCGGGAAACCTCGGCACGCCGGAGTCCCGAAGGTCGTAGGACTTTTCGGCGGACATGGTCATGTCCTCACCGTCCCATTCTGTTTGACTGTACCGTGAGAGCGCTCTCACGAGCATCACGGTATCGCAGGGATCGTGTCAAGAAAAATGAGACTGTAACCGTAATATCACAGTTCTTGACATTGCATGGTGCGCGGACAACTCTTCGAGAGAGCGCTCTCTCACTCCCCGGCAATGTACATATGGAGGAAGGTCCATGTCGCTCCTCTCTCGGCCCAATCGTGCCGTCCTGGTGGCGGGCACCATAGGGCTGGCGCTGGTCGCCACCGCATGTGGATCCACGGAGGCCAAGCCATCGGCGGGCGGCGGCAGCAGCACGCCCCCCGAATGCGCCGCCTTCAGTCAGTACGGTAAGCACGAGGGCAAGACCGTCAGCATCTACTCGCCGATCCGCGACGCGGAGGCCGACCTCTTCGAGCAGGCGTGGAAGCCGTTCGCCCAGTGCACCGGAATCAAGATCACATACGAGGGCACCGGCGAGTTCGAGGCCCAGATCCAGGTCCGCGCGGACGGCGGCAACCCGCCCGACATCGCCTTCTTCCCCCAGCCGGGTCTGCTGGAGCGCTTCGCCAAGGCCGGCAAGCTCAAGCCCGCCTCCGAAGAGGTCAAGAAGCTCACCGGCGAGGGCTGGTCGGCGGACTGGGCCAAGTACGCCACGGTCGACGGCACCTTCTACGGCGCTCCGCTGGGCGCCAGCGTGAAGTCCTTCGTGTGGTACTCGCCGAAGATGTTCACCGAGAAGGGCTGGGCCGTCCCCAAGACCTGGGACGAGCTCATGACGCTCAGCACCACGATCGCCGGCACCGGCGTCAAGCCGTGGTGCGCGGGCATCGAGTCCGGTGACGCGACCGGCTGGCCGGCCACCGACTGGATCGAGGACATCCTGCTCCGGGAGATCGGCCCCGAGGGCTACGACGACTGGGTGAGCCACAAACTGCCGTTCAACGACCCCAAGGTCGTCGCCGCGGTGGACAAGGTCGGCGCGATCCTCAAGAACGACAAGTTCGTCAACGGCGGCTACGGCCCGGTCAAGTCGATCGCCAGCACCGCCTTCCAGGAGGGCGGCGTCCCGATCACCGAGGGCAAGTGCGCCCTGCACCGCCAGGCGTCCTTCTACGCGAACTTCTGGCCCGAGGGCACCAAGGTCGCCGAGGACGGCGACGTGTTCGCCTTCTACCTGCCGGGCAACGACCCGGCCAAGAAGCCGGTGCTCGGCGCGGGCGAGTTCGTGGCGGCCTTCACCGACCGCCCCGAGGTCCAGACCGTCCAGGCATACCTCGCCTCCGCGGAGTTCCCCGCCGCCCGGATGAAGCTGGGCACCTACGTCACCGCCCGCAAGGGCGTCGACTCGGCCAACGCCCAGAACCCGATCGACAAGCTCTCCATGGAGATGCTGCAGGACCCGAGCACGATCTTCCGCTTCGACGGCTCGGATCTGATGCCGGCCGCGGTGGGCGCGGGCACGTTCTGGAAGGGCATGACCGACTGGATCAACGGCAAGGACACCAAGACGGTCCTCGACTACATCGAGGCCTCCTGGCCCAAGTCCTGACCTGACTGACGGGTCCGGTCCCGCGTGACGCGGGACCGGACCGTCGTTCCCCCCCGGCCCGATCCTCCCGGGAGATCCTCCGATGGATTTCGACTTCGCCGCAGAACTGCCCAAACTCGTCCAACTGCTGATCGGCGTCGCCGCGTTTCTCGTGGTGGTCGCGGTGATACTGGTGCTGGTCGACCGCGCCCCGATGCGACGGCGCGCCTGGACCCACGCCACCATCCTGCTGCTGCCCGCACTCCTGTTTCTCACCATCGGCCTGGTCATACCGGCCGTGAGGACCACCCTGCTGTCGTTCATGAGCGGTGACGGCAAGCAGTGGGTGGGCATGGACAACTACGGCTGGATGTTCACCCAGCCGGAAGCGGTGACCGTGCTGCGCAACACCCTCATCTGGGTGCTGCTCGTCCCGCTGCTGGTGACCTCGGTCGGGCTGATCTACGCCGTCCTGGTGGACCGCACCCGCTTCGAGTCGCTCGCCAAGTCGCTGGTCTTCCTGCCGATGGCGATCTCCTTCGTCGGCGCGGGCATCATCTGGCGCTTCGTCTACGCCTACCGCTCCGAGGAGCAGGACCAGATCGGCCTGCTCAACCAGCTCGTGGTCGCCGTCGGCGGCGAGCCGCAGCAGTGGCTCCAGGAGCCCCCCATCAACACGCTCTTCCTGATCGTGGTCATGGTCTGGATCCAGGCGGGCTTCGCCACGGTGGTGCTCTCGGCGGCCATCAAGGGCATCCCCGCCGAGATCGTCGAGGCCGCCAAGCTGGACGGCGCGAACCCGATACAGATGTTCTTCAGGGTGACGCTTCCCTCCATCCGCTCGGCCATCGTCGTCGTGATGGTCACCCAGTCGATCGGCACGCTCAAGCTGTTCGACATCGTCCGCACCATGACCGGCGGTCAGTTCGACACCAGCGTCATCGCCAACGAGATGTACAACCAGGCCTTCCGGTACGGCGAGACGGGCAAGGGCGCGGCACTCGCGGTCTTCCTGTTCGTACTGGTCACCCCGATCGTGATCTACCAGATCCGCCAGCGCAGGGAGGCCCTGAGGTGACCGGGCGAGCAGGCTGCGCGAGCACGCCCCGGACGAAGGAGGCCACGTGGCCACGTTGACCCAGAGCGCGGTGCGGAGCAGGGGGGAGAACGCGCCGCAACGCGTACGGCGGCGGCTGAGCGGCCGGGTCGCCAGCGCCGTCGCGATCGTCATCGCCGTCCTGTGGACCACTCCGACCTTCGGCCTGCTGCTCTCCTCGCTGCGCCCGGAGGACCAGATCAAGACCACCGGCTGGTGGATGTTCTTCTCCGACCCGCAGATCACGCTGGAGAACTACCAGGAGGTCCTGTTCGGCACCTCCTCGTCATCCGGCCAGATGATGAGCTTCCTGATCAACTCGATCGTCATCACGATCCCGTCGGTGCTCTTCCCGCTGGCGCTGGCCACCTTCGCCGCGTACGCGCTGGCCTGGCTGCCGTTCCGCGGGCGCGAGTGGATCTACATCGGTATCTTCGCGCTGCAGATCGTGCCGCTGCAGATGTCGCTCGTGCCGCTGCTGTCGTTCTTCTCCGAGGGCGTGGCCGTCTTCGGCGTCCAGCTGATGCCCGCCTGGGACCTGGAGGGCCCGGCCCGCTTCGTTCAGGTCTGGTTCGCCCACACCTGCTTCGCGCTGCCGCTGGGCGTCTTCCTGCTGCACAACTTCATGTCCGAGCTCCCCGGTGAACTGGTGGAGGCGGCCAGGGTGGACGGGGCCAGCCACGGGAAGGTGCTGCGCACGATCATCCTGCCGCTGGTCGGGCCCGCGCTGGCCACCTTCGCCATCTTCCAGTTCCTCTGGGTCTGGAACGACCTGCTGGTCGCCCTGATCTTCGCCGGCGGCACCCCGGACAGCGCCCCGATGACCGTACGGCTGGCGCAGATGGCCGGCACCAGGGGCAACGAGTGGCAGCGCCTGACCTCGGGCGCGTTCGTCTCGCTGGTCATCCCGCTGATCGTCTTCCTGTCGATGCAGCGCTACTTCGTCCGGGGCCTGCTGGCGGGCAGCGTCAAGGGCTGATCGGCGGTGCCCGGCTGTGCTTCCGAGCCCCGGCGGGCGCCCCGGTCCGGGGCAACGGCGCGATCCGGCTCGGCCGCAGCCCGCTGGGCGGTGGCAGCGCGATGGGCTCCGACACCATCTGCGCCGCGCTGCGCGCCGCCCGCCGCGACGGCGTCAAGGCCGTCGTCTTCCGGACCGACAGCCCCGGCGGCTCGTACGTGGCCTCCGAATCGTCCCGCTCGTCCTTCACCGTGACGACCGTCACCCCGGTCACCACCTGGGCCATGGACTCGACGAACTCGTTCATGCGGAAATCATCCCGGAGCCCGGCAGATGCTCCGCCCCCGCCCGGCAAGGCCGCCGTCTCAGGCTCTTGCCGGGCAGGACCGACTCCAGACGGAGTCGATCTTGACCGTGTCCGGTCACAGACTTCCCGCCACGCTCGTCACCGATGATGCGACGCCCTCATCACCAGCGGATGCCCGAAAATATGTCTTTCGTCATGGTTTCTCATGGATGCCGCCGCCTCTTACCAGGCGTGAGCTGGACTCTTAAGGAAACCGCTCCCAGGCGAGCCACGCGAGACGACCGAAGGTGATCACACCTTCCCTCCGCGTCGTCGTTTTCATCTCGCCACTCCACGACTATGCGTCACATCTCACTCACGTGTTCGATATCTCATCTCCCCAAACCTGACCGCCGCGCCCTTTATTTGTTCCTTATGGAGATCTTGCGGACTTAAGTGATCTATATGTACTTTTTGATCGTTTGCTTGCACCTGACGCACTCTGAACCGTCAGCTCCGGCCTCGTCCGGTTCCCATGACGAACTGGGGTAACGCGGGGACACTCGTTCTCGCGCTGACGTGTTCGGAGGATGACGGCGTATGCGCCGCTTGTTGTCATGGGGCCGTTCGTCTCGATCTTCAACCGGCGTGAGTCTCATCACCTTGGTGACGCTGATCCCCGGCCTCCTGCTCCTGCACGCGGAACCGGCGGTCGCCGACTTGAATCCGGCCATCGCGTCCCTTGCCGTGCGGGGCGAGCCGGCACCGGTTCAACTGTCCGGAACGGCAGCCGGTCTGCCCTCCCTCGTGGGAACGGACCGCACGGCGACAACGGTGCAGGTGAAATCCCCTTCGAAGGAAGTCGCCGCACCGAAGAAGGCGCTGCCCCTCGAAGGCCGGTTCGTCAAGGAAGCGGCGCCTTCCACCACGACGGCTCCCTCCCTGTCGAAGAAACAGCAAAAACAGCGAGAACAAGACACGTTGTCGATGCAGGCGCTCGCAGACCTCCGTGCGGAAGCGTCTCACCATGGCGGTCCAACTACGCGGTCGCGCAGGGGGATCGGCTTGCCTCGGCCGGCCGGATCTGGGAGGCGCTTCAGGCCATCGCGGGATGGGCCAATACGACGCCGCCGGAGAATGGCTTCTCATGGGTATGGGCGGACCGGGGAGCGTGTCCGCTGCCCCCCGCTCCGACGGTCACCTCCATGACCCCCGCCGACGAGGCACTGGCCATGACATTGCAGCCGACGCTGTCGGCGACGGTGACCTCGTGGGCCGGCGGCGTGGCCGGCTTCGACTTCCAGGTCTGTGACAGTCCGTCGATGTCGGGCAACTGCGTGAACTCCGACGACTACGACAATGTCTGCTGCGGACTGTCCGGCCAGTGGCCGTTGCCCGAAGGACTGCTGTCGTGGGGCAAGGAGTATTGGTGGCGGGTGTACGTCACCGACGCCTCCACCATCGGCGGTCAGGGCAGATACTCCTCGACGCGTTCCTTCACCATGGGAGTGCGCCAGCCCACGATCACCTCGAACCTGTCGGCCCGGGGTGTCAACGGCCAGGAGTTCCACCAGTCCACCGGTAACTACACGACGACCTTCACCGACGCGGTGGTCAACACCGCGGGGTTGCCCCTGTCGGTGGTGCGCTCCTACAACAGCATGGACCCGCGCCGTGACGGCGCGTTCGGGGCGGGCTGGTCGACCCGTTTCGACATGCGGATCGTGCCGGAGACGATCCGCGGCTTCGAGGCGCTTCTGGTGACCTACCCCGACGGGCGCACAGTGCGTTTCGCCGACAAGGGGGACGGGACCTTCCAGCCGCCGCCGGGCACCTACGCCACCCTGGCGACGGTCACCGGGGGCGGCTGGCGGCTGATGGACAAGTCGTCCACCTCCTACCTCTTCGACACCCAGGGCCGGCTGCTGCGGGCGACCGACAGCCAGGGCCGCGGCCAGGAGCTGACCTACGGCACCGACGGCAAACTGAGCGAGGTCACCGCGACCGGCGGCAGGTCCCTGTCGTTCACCTGGACCGGCGCGCACGTCACCACCGTGTCCACCGCCCCGGTGAACGGGGCGCCGTTGACCTGGACCTACTCCTACACCGGTGACCGCCTGACCGAGGTCTGCGCGCCGACGACCGCCTGCACCAGCTTCGAGTACGGCGCCGGATCGCTGTATCGCAGCTCGGTCCAGGACGCCGACCCGTTCGGTTACTGGCGGCTGGGTGAGGCCTCCGGCAATGCGGCCGATCTGGGCTGGGGCGCCGGTTCGGCCTCCTACTCCGGGGCGACCCGAGGGCGTCCGGGAGCGCCGGCCGGCAGTACCGACACCGCGGTCGAGCTGACGAGTTCGGGCTATGTGGAGCTGCCCTCGGGCCTCATGCCACGACTACATCAGCAGGGAGCGGTGGAGTTGTGGTTCAAGTCCACCGGGACGGGCCGCCTCGTCTCCTCGGGAGAGTGGAGCAGCACGCTGGACCCGGTGGTGCAGGTGGGCGCCGACGGCAAACTACGGGCCTCGCTGCGGCCGACCGCCTCGCCCATCGTCTCGACCGCCGTGGTGAACGACGGTGCGTGGCACCACCTGGTGTTCACCGTCGCCGCCGACAAGCAGACCCTCTACCTCGACGGCCTCCCCGCCGGAACGCTGACCCAGCCGGTGGCCGCCGACAACCGCGGCTTCACCCGGATCGGCGGGGGGCTGGCCGGGACCGTCGACGAGATCGCGGCCTATGACCGGCCGCTGACCGCGGCCGAGGTGGCGGCGCATTACGCCGCCCGGGTCGAGGCCCCGAACAAGCTGACGAAGATCACGCTGCCGTCGGGGCGGGTATGGGCGACCAACACCTACGACTCGGCAACCGAACGGCTCACAACGCACGTCGATGCCAACGGGGGCACCTGGCAGATCGGCGCCCTGGCCTACAACCGGACGACCGGCCAGTCCACCGTGACGGTCACCGACCCGCGCACCGAGACGCTGACCTACGTCTATGACGCCTGGCGTGGCTACCGCCTGGTCAGCCGGAGCGACCAGCTCGCCAAGGTCACCAAGTACGCGTACGACACCGGCGGCTTCCTCAAGACGGTCACGGACCCGAACAACAACGTGACAGAGCGCTTCTACGACAAACGCGGCAACCTTGTCGGGGTCAAGCAATGCCGGAGCACGAGTAGTTGCCAGACCGAGCGCCATGCGTACTACCTGAACACCAACGACCGGTTCGACGCCCGCAACGACCGGCCGATCGCCTCGCGGGACGCGCGCTCCTCCAGCGCCACCGACAACACCTACGCCACCAAGTGGGAGTACAACCAGCACGGCGAAACGCTCAAGCAGACCACCCCGGCCACCATCGACTTCCCCAACGGCCGGGCGACCACCTTCACCTACACCGACGGCACCGAACCCGCCGTCGGCGGCGGCACCACCCCGGCGGGCCTGCGCAAGTCGGCCAAGGATTCCAAGGATAACGAGACGACCTACCGCTACACCGCCGCAGGGGACCTGGCCGAGCAGACCAGCCCATCAGGATTGAAAATCCAGTTCGCTCATGACGCACTGGGGCGGGTGACCTCGCGCACGGAGATCTCGCAGACCCACCCCGGCGGGGTGGTCACGACCTCCACCTATGACGGGCTGGGCCGGGTGCTCACCCACACCGGTGCCGGAGTGAAAAACGAGATCACTGATGTGACGCACACCAGACAGACCCGTTACACCTACGACACCGACGGCAACAAGCTCACCGAGACGGCCGTGGATATGACCGGCGGTGATCCCGACCGGAAGATCAGTTACACCTACAACTCCGCCGGCCGGGTGGAAACGGTCACCGGCCCGGAAGGTGCCGTGGCCAGTGTCACCTGGAACACCGACGGAACCCGAGCCGGCATCACCGACGAGAAAGGGACGGTCTACACCTACGCCTACACCAAGCGCGGTGAACCGACCTCCACAACGATCAAGAACTGGACCGGCAGCCCGGTCGCGCCTCAGGCCGCGCAAGATGTGGTGCTGGAATCCTTCTCCTATGACCCTGCAGGCCGCCTGGCCGGTGAGGCCGACGCGATGGGTCGCAAAACCTCCTACACCTACTTCACAGACAACCGCCTATCACAGGTGATCGGCGACGACGTCCGGCTGAACGGTTCCACCACCACAACGGACGTGGTGCTGGAGGCCAACACCTACGACGCGGCCGGCAACCTCACCAAGCAGGTGACCGGCGGCGGCAAGGCCACCGAGGACCATGTCTACGACGCGGCGGGCCGCCTGACCTCCACCACATTCGATCCCACCACGCTCAACCGCAAGACCGCCTACACCTATGACGCGGTCGGCAACGTCACCAGAGAGGACCTCACCGGCGCGGGCAGCACCCGAGTGGAATCCACTCTCTACGCCTACAACGCCCTGGGCCAGGTGACCCGTCAGACCGTGGAGAACGGCTCCGACGACCTGGTCTCCACCTGGTCCTACGACGACCGCGGCCTGGTCACCGAGGCGACCGACCCGCGGGGCAACGCTTCTGGCGCCACGCCTGCGGACTTCACCACCACAATGCGCTACGACCTCGCCGGGCAGCTCGTGGAGTCGAAGTCCCCACAGGTGAAGATCGACAAGGCCGGATCCGCCACCAACGGGCGCCCCACGGTGAGATACGGCTACGACAGCGCCGGGCTCCTGACCCAGAACGTCGATGCCGAGGGGCGGGTCGTCACCTCGGCGTTCGACAGGGTCGGGCGCCTGACCTCAACCACCCTGCCGTCCTACACCCCGCCGGGCGGCGGTTCGCTGACCCCCCAGGTCAGCTACGGCTACGACGCCGCCGGCCAGATGACCAGCTTCACCGACCAGCGAGGCCATGTCACCTCAGCCGAATACGACGCGCTGGGGCGTCAGGTCCGGGTGACCGACCCGGGCCCGTCCGGGCCCGGCGGTACATGGGTTTCGGAATACGACCTGCTGGGCGAACCGCTCACGGTCATCGACCCCACCGGCGCGCGCAGAGAAGCCACCTACGATGATCTCGGCCGCAGAATCACCAACACCCAGATCGAGCGCAGGCCCACCACCACCGCGCTCACCACCACGTTGACCTACGACACCGCGGGCAACCTCACCAAGAGCGTCGCACCGGGTAACAAGACCACCAGCTACACGGTCAACGCCGCCGGGCAGGTCACCGCCATCATCGACCCGCTCCTCAAAACATCCGCCATCGGATACGACTTCCTGGGCCGAACCGCCAAGGTGACCGACCCGCTGGGTAACGCCATCGAGGCCGAATACGATCTCGCCGGACGCCAGATCGCTGCTAAAGACCTCACCAGCACCGGAGCAGCCGTTCGAACATTCGGCTTCGGCTACGACCTGGCGGGCAATCCGACCAGTCGCACCTCCGGCGAGGGGCACGTCACCCGCAAGGAGTTCGACGCGCTGGGCCGGATGACCTCGCTGATCGAGCCGGTCTCCGCCAGCACGTCGATCACCTCGACGTTCGGCTACGACGCCACCGGAGCGCGCACCCGCATCACCGACGGCCGCGGCAACGCGACCTGGACCGGCTACAACACCCTCGGCCTGGTCGAATCGGTCATCGAACCATCCACCGCCGCCCACCCCAATGCCGCCGACCGGACCTGGACCAGCCTCTACGACGCCTCCGGCAACGCCGTGGCCACCCTGCAGCCCGGCGGGGTACGCATCGACCGCACCTTCGACCCCCTGGGCCAGGTGATCGAAGAGAGCGGCAGCGGCGCCTCGGTGGCCACCCCGACGCGGAATTTCACCTACGACGCCGCGGGCCGCATCACCGCGATCGGTGACTACACCCTGGAGTACAACGACCGCAGCCTCCTGACCAAGGCATCCAAGGCGACCAACCAAATCGCCGCCTACACCTACGACGCCCTGGGCAACCCCACCCAGCGCATCGACGCCACCGGCACCGCGAACTACACCTGGGACAACGCCGGCCAGCTGAAGACCGCCGGCGACCCGGTGACCGGACGCACCTGGACCTACGGCTACGACGACGCCGGCCGGCTCACCAGCAAGACTTCTGCGAACCCGGTCAACACCCAGACCTACGCCTACGACGCCGTCGACCGGCCCACCTCCCAGACGTTGAAGAACAGCTCCGGCACCGAACTGTCGAAGATCGTCTACGGGTGGGACAAGGACGACAACCTCACCACCAAGACCACCACCGGCACCGCCGGCGCGGGCACCAACACCTACGGCTACGACCACGCCGGACGCCTCACCTCCTGGACCGCCCCCGGCGGCGCCACCACCGCCTACGAATGGGACGACTCCGGTAACCGCACCAAGGCCGGGGACGAGACCTTCGTCTACGACGAGCGCAACCGGCTTACCTCCGGCGCCGGCACCGACTACACCTACACCCCCCGTGGCACCGTGGCGTCGGAGACCAAGGCCGGCGTCACCCGCAACCTCACCTTCGACGCCTTCGACCGTCTGATCTCCGACGGTGACGCCTCCTACGGCTACGACGCGCTGGGCCGGATGACGTCGCGCACCAAGGGGACAGAGCAGCAGCGCTTCACCTACTCGGGCCTGGAAAACGACATCGTCGCCGTCGCCGACAGCGCCAACACCACCCTGGCCAAGTACGGCCGCGACCCCTTCGGCGGCCTGCTCAGCCTGCAAGAAGGCGCCGGGCCGGCCCTCGGGACCATGACCGACCTACACGGCGACGTGGTAGGCACCTTCTCCGGCACCGCACTGGTCGACTCGGTCGCCTACGACCCGTTCGGCGAGGTCACCCACCGCTCCGGCACCCAGCGCACGCTGGGCTATCAAGGTGAGTACACCGACCCGGACACCGGCAAGGTCAACATGCACGCCCGCTGGTACCAGCCCGGCACCGGCACCTTCGCCTCCCGCGACGACTGGACCCTCAATCCCAACCCGTCAATCCAGGCCAACCGCTACGGCTACGGCAACGGCAATCCATTGGTCAACGTTGATCCCAGTGGACATGCGCCCTGTTGGGCGATAGGACGGATATTCGGCCCCCTCTGGGGTCTTAATTGTAAGTTAATTACCGAAACCGAATGGGTGGGTCGTCTGCAACCCGCTGTTGCGACAGGCCCTTGCAATGGACCAATGGACCCGCGCCCGCATTGTCCCGGTGCTCCAGGTCCCGCTACTCCAACCGCAAGTTCTGGCTGCCAAACTCCAAGTTTTCCGGGGTGCCCGCCTAAGCAAACTGGCGGCAACAGCATAAAAGGTGGCACTCAAAGCGCTCCGACAGGCGGCAATCCCTGCCGCAGCTGTGGCAGTAATCCTGCGCCTACGCGGCCGAAGCCGAAGCCGGTAGAGCCACCATATAAACCTGATTTCGACCCAAATAGCAAGGACTTTATAAACGACCCGAATAACGCAAGAAAAGATCGGAATCCACCTACTCCTGACGAGCTCCACTGTAATTACGGTCGGGAACGCCCGAAGAACTTCGGCGGCTGTACAGGTGGAATCGATATCATCGGCGGAGGCGGAGGCGGAGGGATTCCTTGCGAGCAGTGGAATCCTGGAAACTGCGGCGAACCGAGCTCCGTAAAGCCGGTCGGTTACACGCCATCTGATTCTCCCACAACCCTGACCTATCCCCAGGAGCCTCCATCCACCCTGCAAAACCTCGCGGATGGATGCTCAGGAAGTTTCCTGTGCGACTTCTTTATCGGAGACGCACTCAACTGCGCAGCCAACCCATCCTTGGGCAGCTGCGCGATGGGGGTGATCGGATTCATCCCCGGCGGGAAAATCGCCACGACGGCAGCCAAGCTGGGCAGCAAGTTCGCCAAGGGAGCGCAGGGCGCCGCTAAAGCCTGCAAGCGCAACAGTTTCATAGCAGGAACTCTCGTCCTGATGGCCGACGGAACCCAAAAGCCGATCGAAGACGTGAAGGTCGGCGAGTACGTGCTCGCCACCGACCCCGAAACCGGCCGCACCGAAGCCAGAGCCGTCACCGTCCTGATCCCAGGAGAAGGCACCAAGAACCTCGTCAAGATCACCGTAGACATCGACGGCGACAGAGGTGACGCCACCGCCCCGATCACCGCGACAGACGAGCACCCCTTCTGGGTCCCCTCCCAGCGCGAGTGGACCGACGCCGACGAACTCCAGCCCGGCATGTGGCTGCAGACCTCAGCCGGCACCCACGTCCAGATCACCGCAATCAAAAAGTGGACCACCACCCAACGCGTCCACAACCTGACAGTCGACGACATCCACACCTACCATGTCCTTGCAGGCGACCAGGCTCTCCTTGTTCACAACACCATCCCGGACGTTGGTACCTATAGTGAGATGGCTCCATCAGGTCCAGGTAAGGAGCGACACCATATCCCGCCGCACTCGACGAGACCGGCTGGCAGTAGCTACGGCAAAGGCCCGGCGATCCGGATGGACAAGCCCGACCATCGGGCTTTGTACTCCACGGGCTCCTCACGGGAATCGCAGGCATGGCTACAGTGGCAAAAAGAACTCATCGGCGCCGGAAAACATTCCGACGCGATGGAAATGGAGTATCGCGATATCCAGCAACGTTTCCCGGGGAAGTACGACTCTGAGATCAACGCGCATCGCGCACGGTTCGCCGGGGGTGCCTCGTGTCCGTAGTGAGATTATGAGCCGACGATCGGAGGCGCGCAGCGATGGCTGAACGGATGCTCGAAGTCCACGTCGGCTCGGGACTGGACAGTCTGCGGTTCGGCATGGACGAACCACAGGTTAGGGCTGGGTTGGCCACTCTCGGGAATGTAGTGGACTCCACGGCCCCCGGGGGTGCACTCAAGCTTCGCACGGAAGGCCTCGATGACTCATTCTCCGTATACGCCAGCTTCGGGTCCGGCGGGTTCCTGTTTACCCTTGAGGTTTGGCGACCGAATGACACCAATTTGATCGACCTGAATCTGTATGGTATTCCGATCTTCGCTACTCCTGCCGACAGTGCCCTGGTCCAGCTTGCCGAGATAGGGCATCGGCTCGACTTTGAAGATAAGTATCACCCGGTACTACCTGAAGCGTCGATCGGCCTGGACCGTGAGAGCGGTGACGACTGCGACAACGACGGCCTTGCTCGCTATTTTCAGTCAATATTTATTGCTCCAGATGGTTATTATTCCAATTAGCCTACGACTGACTAGGGAACGTGACTGTTCAGGTGCCCTTTCCTCGTGAGGTTGGGCGTGGCATGGGCATGATCGGACTCATGGGATGATCTTCGGGTGATTCCGGCTGAGGGCGAGCGTCCGTCATACGGCGAGCTTGCCGCTTTGGTCGTGACGCTGACCGCCCGGCTGGATGTGCTGGAAGCGCGGGTCGTCGAGTTGGAGGCGGAAAACGCCCAGCTCAAAGCGGAGAACGCGGAGTTGCGGGCTGAGAATGCCGAGCTGCGGCGGCAGGTAGGGCGAAACTCGCGTAATTCCTCGCAACCTCCGTCGGCCGATGGCCTGGCCAAGCCACCGCCCAAGTCGATGCGGGGTAGGAGCGGACGTCGCCCCGGTAAGCAGCCCGGCACGTCGGGGACGGCGTTGATGCAGGTGGACTGCCCGACATGGACGGTGCCGCACCTTCCATCTGCGTGTGGCGGGTGTGGCGGGGACCTGACCGATGCAACCCCGGCGGGCGTTGCGGTGATTCGGCAGGTTTTCGACATCCCCGAGGTCAAGGCCGAGGTCACCGCGCATGAGTTGCACGCCCTGGCCTGTGGCGGTTGCGGGACGGTGACCCGTGCTGCGGCTCCGGCGTTCGCCACGGCCCCGGCGGTGTACGGGCCACGGGTGAGCGCGCTGGCCGCCTACCTGTCCGCCCAGCACCACATCCCGGTTGGGCGGGTCGCCGAAGTCCTCGCCGATCTGGCCGGGATCGAGGTGTCGACCGGGTGGATCAGCGACACGGTCACGAAGGTGGCCCAGGTCCTGGCGCCGGTCAACGCACGGATCCGTGACGCGATCGCCGCTGCGAGCGTCGCGCACTTCGATGAGAGCGTCACCCGCGTAGGCGGCAGGAACCACTGGCTGCACGTGGCCGCCACACCTGTGCTGACCGCCTACCACATCGACGCCCACGGGCGCGGCACCGAGTCGATCACCGCGTTCGGGATCCTTCCCCGCTTCACCGGCGTGGCCGTCCACGACGCCTACCGCTCCTACCAGGCATTCGAGGGCTGCACGCACGCCTTGTGCAATGCGCACATCGTCCGGGAGGCCGCCGGGATCGGCGAGTACGACCTTCGCGCGCGGGCCGATGGCTGGGCTGAGGCGCTGGTGCTGTTACTCGGTGACGGATACCGGTGGGTGGCCGCCTGGCGAGACAAAGGGCATGACCGCCTGCCGGACTTCAAGCTGAAGGACCTGTCCCAGCGCTTCGACGACCTGGTGGAACGAGCGTTGACCGCGCATTCCCCACGCGGAACGGGCAAGCAGAGCCCTGCACGTAACCTGGCGCTACGCCTGCGAACCCGAAAGAGTGAGGTGCTGCGGTTCGCCACCGACTTCACTGTGGCGTACTCCAACAACGTCGCGGAGCAGGCCATCCGTATGATCAAGACGAAGACCAAGGTCAGCGGTGGTTTTCGCACGCTCAAGGGCGCCCAGACTTTCCTGGCCTATCCGCGGCTACATCTCCACCGTCCGAAAGAACGGTCTCCGCGCCGCTCACGCGCTGCACGACGCGCTGCTCGGCAATCCCTGGATGCCCGCACTCACGCGATGACCTGAATAGTCACTAGGGAACGAGAGGGTTTTCAATTTCTGCGGGATAAATGTATAGCCAGGCCTTCCCGTTGCCGCCAGTACTACCGCCATGACTTAATGCCACTCTCCTCGCCGGACTTCCCAATGCCAGCGCCTACTGCTGCGTTCCTGAATGGGGCGGAGATCCCTGTTGGCCTGGGGTGATGATGGTCCCAGGGGGATTGTCATGCCGAAGCTACTGTATGCGCGTCCGCCGCTGGACGCTGACGAGGAACGCAAGATCCGTAAGCTGGCTGGAGCGCGGCACGCCCCGGGCGACTGGATCGTGCGGGCGCAGATGATCGTATTGAGTTGGCAGGGGCTGCGGACCAGCGCGATCGCGGCCAAGCTGGGCTGCCACATGCAGACGGTGCGCGAGCGGCTCGACCGGTTCAACGTCGAGGGCTTGGCCGAGTTGGGTGACCGGCCCGGAGTGGGCCGCAAGCCGCGGATCACCGAGGTCGAACGCGGACAGGTCATCGCGCTGGCGCGTTCGACCCCGCCCGGCAAGCCGGTCCGCGATGCGACCGGGGACCTGGTGGCGGCCGATGAGACCGCCCCAGCCGAGTGGACACTGAACACGCTCACCGCAGCCGCCCGCGCGGCGGGTATCGACATCCACCGCTCTCAGGTGCGCCGGATCCTGGTCACCGAACATGTGCGCTGGCGGCACACCCGCTCGTGGACCACCTCCACCGATCCGGACTTCGTCCCAAAAGAGCCGAGGTCGTCGGCCTCTATACCCACCCGCCGCCAGGCACCACGGTGATCTGCGCCGACGAACTGGGGCCGGTGACCCCGCGCACCTTCCCACCCGCGCCCGCCTGGTCACCTGACGGGCACCGGATCAAAGACCGACTGGAGTACGCGCGCGGCGCCGACAAGGCGTGGGTGTACGGCGGCCTACGTATCCGCGACGGCACCGAACTCACCTTCTGCGCGCCCTCGCGCAACAGCGACGGCTGGATCCAGCTGCTGACGCAGATCGCCGCTGCCAACCGGCGCGGCCCGATCGTGGTCATCACCGATAATCTGTCCAGCCATTCCAACTGGAAGGTTCGTCAATGGCTGCTGCGTCACCCGCGGATCCGCCAGGTGTTCATCCCGATCAAGGCGTGCTGGCTGAACCTGGCCGAAGGCTGGTGGCGGCTGCTGCGCAAGGCCGCGTTCGCCGGGCAGACCTTTGCCGATGCCACCGAGATCGCCTACGCGGTCGCCATCGCCACCGCCCAACTCAACGCCTGTGCCCAGCCCTGGATCTGGGGGCGACCACCACCCCAGCCCCGCCTCCTCCGCCGCACGTTCGTCTACCGGCTATGAGGAGCGCATCATGAGTGCTACTGAACCTAAGTTTCTCGTGCATGATACCCCGGCGAAGGCGGCTAAGCAGAACTATATTGCGCGCGTTGATCTCGCACCCTTCGGGTTCCCTAGCCTGTTCGAGCAAATGTGGCTAGGCGATCTAGGTGGTGGAATGTATGAAGTCCGATGCATTCCCTTTCGAGTTTACGGGCTTGCCTTGGGGGACGTGGTTAATATATCTTCCGACGGGTCGTTGATTAGTTCACTAGTGCGCCCGTCGGGGC
Organism: Streptosporangium sp. NBC_01810; assembly: GCF_035917355.1. Taxonomy (NCBI): domain Bacteria; kingdom Bacillati; phylum Actinomycetota; class Actinomycetes; order Streptosporangiales; family Streptosporangiaceae; genus Streptosporangium; species Streptosporangium sp. NBC_01810. The sequence goes on from NZ_CP109070.1 coordinate 946,455, forward strand.
GAAAAGTCCTTCGCGTTCTACTAATCCCGTCGCTTGGAGCTGAGCGCCTCTCTATCGTTATAAATTCAATTAATATGAAGGCCAGCGAGGCTGACCTTCTGTTTGAGTGGAATGGAGATCGACATATAGCCATAGACGTTCCCCCAGATATTAATTTCGATGACCTGATTGGCCTTGTAAGCGGCTATGTCGAACGAGGAGAAGCTTTCTGGGAATGGGGAGATGTCGAACCATTCAGGGCATCGTGAGGGTCTAAGGATCTTGCGAAGATGCGGTGACTATTCAGGTCATCGCGTGAGTGCGGGCATCCAGGGATTGCCGAGCAGCGCGTCGTGCAGCGCGTGAGCGGCGCGGAGACCGTTCTTTCGGACGGTGGAGATGTAGCCGCGGATAGGCCAGGAAAGTCTGGGCGCCCTTGAGCGTGCGAAAACCACCGCTGACCTTGGTCTTCGTCTTGATCATACGGATGGCCTGCTCCGCGACGTTGTTGGAGTACGCCACAGTGAAGTCGGTGGCGAACCGCAGCACCTCACTCTTTCGGGTTCGCAGGCGTAGCGCCAGGTTACTGAGCCGATCATGTGCGCCCAGTAGAACTGGAGGTGAAGCCGTGACATAGCGGCTGATCTGCATGTTCGTAAGCTCGTCGTCGCTTGCCGGTGAAAGTCCGGTCCGGGTAGCTGCCAGGAGGCCCGGTAGCAGGCTGGCGGCTTCGTCTGGAAACGGGCGGGGTCGAAGCCCAGCGTCAAAAGCCCTTAAGGGGGAGCGACGATGCGGTCCGTAGCATGACGCGAAGCCTGCGGCGTCGTTACTCAGCCGTCTTCGGACGGGACAAGGGAGAGCCGAGCCCCTCGTGATCGGGGTGAAGGCCATGGAAGCGGCGAAGAGCCTGGAAATTGCAGCCGCGAAGAACTCCCCGGCGTATGGGGCGCGGAACGTATCGATAGTGACGGCGGGAACTGGGGAGGCCCTCCCCGGCCCGGTGACCTGCGGAAGGTGTTACCGGAGCGTGGCGTCCTATAACCGGTCAACGCCGGGAAGTGGATTGCTGGCCGGGTGGGCGTCGGAGGCGGCCGTAGTACTGCTTGAGCCGACCGGACAACATAACCGGCGGTGAGGGAAGGGCCGCTACTTCGTCGATGCATATTGAGGTGGAGGAGGGGCTCGGTGAGTGCCGTTTTGGCTATTCCCGCCGCCGTGGGGCCGCGTGTTCCGCGTGATCCGGTCCGCGCCTTGCAGCATGTGCTCTACCGGGCGGCCAAGGCCGATCCCGGACGTCGGTTCCACGCGCTCATGGACAAGGTCTATCGCAGAGACGTTCTGGAGCGCGGGTGGGTCATGGTGCGCAGCAACAACGGCGCACCGGGCATCGACGCGACCACGCTGGCCGACATCGAGGAGTACGGGATCGTCCGGCTTCTTGAGGAGTTGGCCGCGGAACTTCGGCAGGGCCGGTATCGGCCATTGCCCGCGCGCCGGGTGATGATCCCCAAGCCTGGGCTGAAGGACGAGTACCGGCCGTTGTCGATTCCCGCTGTTCGGGATCGGATCGTGCAGGCCGCTGTGAAGATCGTGTTCGAACCGGTCTTCGAGGCGGACATGGCTGATTGCTCATTCGGGTTTCGCCCGAAGCGCTCAGCACACGATGCTCTGCAAGTGCTCATTGAGGAGCAGGCGCGGGGCCGCCGGTGGGTGGTCGAGACGGACATCGCCAACTGCTTTTCGGCGATTCCGCACGATGAGTTGATGCGTGCGATCGAGGAACGCGTCTGCGATCAGTCGCTCCTGAAGCTCCTGCGGGTGATTCTGCGCGCCGGGGTGATGGAGGACGGACAGATCCGGCGAGAGGTCACCGGCACGCCACAAGGCGGCGTGGTTTCACCCGTCCTCTGTAACGTCTACCTGCACCGATTGGATCGGGCGTGGGACGAGGCGGACGGCGTGCCGGCCCGCTATGCCGACGACGCGATCGTGATGTGCTGGTCCCGCGGTCAAGCCGAGCGGGCCCTGGCCCGCCTGACGGAGCTGCTGGCGGCACTCGGTTTGGAGCCGAAGGCCGCCAAGACCCGCATCGTGCACCTGGAGGTCGGTGGGGAAGGCCTGGACTTCCTGGGCTTTCACCACCGGCTGGTGCGCTCACGCGGGTTCAACGGGAAACGGCCGTTCGTTTTCCTCGCTCGCTGGCCCTCAGACAGGGCGATGCAACACGCCCGCGACCGGATCCGTGACCTCACGGACGGCCGCAGGCTGCTGCTTCGCACCGAAGCGATCACCAAGGAGGTCAACCTGTTCCTGCGGGGATGGGCTGGCTATTTCCGGTACGGGCATTCTGCCCGGCGCTTTAGCAAGATCAGAGAGTTCGCCTGGATGCGCCTGGCGCTGTTCCTCAGCCGAAAACACCGGCGCAGCCGGAGCTACGGCCGGGGCGTGCTGAAACGCTCGCTCAGCGATCTCGGCTTGATCAGCCTGTATGGAATCGTCGTCGCGCCCAGGGCGGGCAAGCCCTGGCGGGAAAGGCCGAATGCCGGCGGTGAACGACGTCGGTGAGCCGTGTGCGGGAGAACCGCATGCACGGATCGAGGTGGCGGGGGTTGGAAACGGAGCGAAGAACCTGGTCACGGCCACTGGGGTGGCACACCCGTCCGGGAAACCGACGGAAGGAAGGCCCCAGGCCCTCCCGCCAGGAGAAGCCACCGCGCCAGCCCCCGACCCTACAAGTTTTGGGACTATCGGCGTTATGCGCCGATGTAGGTCAGGTGCGGGTCGGTGAAGAAGGCCCGGACGATGTCGGGGCGTTTCTGTAGCCGGTGCATGCCGCTGTGCATGGCCGCGGCCAGTTCGTGTTCATCGGCGACCGCCTCACGAGCCACCCGGGCCTTGATGTTTTGGTTGACCCACTCATCAGGGTTGAGATCGGGGGCGTAGGCGGGCAGGAAGAACAAGCGCAACCGGCCGCCGGTACGTGCGATGAAATCACGCACCGCGGCGGCGGTGTGGATCGAGGAGCCGTCGACGACCAGGAAGATCGGCCCGATGACGGTGCGCAGCAGCTGCGCGCAGAACCCGAGAAACGCCCAGCGGTCCATCGAGCCGTGCCACAGCCGGTAGCGCAGCGTGCCGTCCGCGGCGACCGCCGAGAACATCTTCACCGACCGGCGCTGCGCCCCGGCGCACACCACCGGGGTCTGTCCGATCAGTCCCCAGGTGGTCCCGGCGCGGTGATCGACGCGCATGCTCATCTCATCGGCGAACAACACCAGCGCCCCCCGTGCCCGGGCCAGGCGACAGATCTGCGGCAACAGCACCGTCGTCCACCGGGTGACGGCCGCCGGATCACGCCGCCATGCCCGATAGGCCGGGCGTTGCGGCGACAGGCCCAGCCCGCGCAGCAACCTCCCGGCCGCCGCCACCGACAAACCGATCCCGAACCAGGCCGCGATCACCAACGCCACCAGCGCCCGCGTCCACAATGCCACCGCCGTCCCCAGTACCTGACGGGGGGTGACATCACGCACCACCGCCTTGACGCTCTGCTCCTGCCCAGGCGTCAGCCGCCGCGGCCGACCCGGCGCCTTCTTGATCCGCAGCGCCTCGTCACCACCTGCCCGGGCCTGGCGTTTCCACCGAAACACCGACTCACGGCCCACCCCCAGCGCCTCGGCCACCCGATCCGGTGACATGCCCTCCTCCAGCAACCGGAGGGCGAAAACCTTCTCCTCGAACGTCGCTCTGCGACCTTTTCTCGCCATACCCCCAGCATGCGCCTGCCGGAACTCGATCTCCCACCGCTACCCAACACGTACCAAAACTTACGATCGGCTCAGTACGTGCAGGGCTCTGCTTGCCCGTTCCGCGTGGGGAATGCGCGGTCAACGCTCGTTCCACCAGGTCGTCGAAGCGCTGGGACAGGTCCTTCAGCTTGAAGTCCGGCAGGCGGTCATGCCCTTTGTCTCGCCAGGCGGCCACCCACCGGTATCCGTCACCGAGTAACAGCACCAGCGCCTCAGCCCAGCCATCGGCCCGCGCGCGAAGGTCGTACTCGCCGATCCCGGCGGCCTCCCGGACGATGTGCGCATTGCACAAGGCGTGCGTGCAGCCCTCGAATGCCTGGTAGGAGCGGTAGGCGTCGTGGACGGCCACGCCGGTGAAGCGGGGAAGGATCCCGAACGCGGTGATCGACTCGGTGCCGCGCCCGTGGGCGTCGATGTGGTAGGCGGTCAGCGCAGGTGTGGCGGCCACGTGCAGCCAGTGGTTCCTGCCGCCTACGCGGGTGACGCTCTCATCGAAGTGCGCGACGCTCGCAGCGGCGATCGCGTCACGGATCCGTGCGTTGACCGGCGCCAGGACCTGGGCCACCTTCGTGACCGTGTCGCTGATCCACCCGGTCGACACCTCGATCCCGGCCAGATCGGCGAGGACTTCGGCGACCCGCCCAACCGGGATGTGGTGCTGGGCGGACAGGTAGGCGGCCAGCGCGCTCACCCGTGGCCCGTACACCGCCGGGGCCGTGGCGAACGCCGGAGCCGCAGCACGGGTCACCGTCCCGCAACCGCCACAGGCCAGGGCGTGCAACTCATGCGCGGTGACCTCGGCCTTGACCTCGGGGATGTCGAAAACCTGCCGAATCACCGCAACGCCCGCCGGGGTTGCATCGGTCAGGTCCCCGCCACACCCGCCACACGCAGATGGAAGGTGCGGCACCGTCCATGTCGGGCAGTCCACCTGCATCAACGCCGTCCCCGACGTGCCGGGCTGCTTACCGGGGCGACGTCCGCTCCTACCCCGCATCGACTTGGGCGGTGGCTTGGCCAGGCCATCGGCCGACGGAGGTTGCGAGGAATTACGCGAGTTTCGCCCTACCTGCCGCCGCAGCTCGGCATTCTCAGCCCGCAACTCCGCGTTCTCCGCTTTGAGCTGGGCGTTTTCCGCCTCCAACTCGACGACCCGCGCTTCCAGCACATCCAGCCGGGCGGTCAGCGTCACGACCAAAGCGGCAAGCTCGCCGTATGACGGACGCTCGCCCTCAGCCGGAATCACCCGAAGATCATCCCATGAGTCCGATCATGCCCATGCCACGCCCAACCTCACGAGGAAAGGGCACCTGAACAGTCACACCAGAACCTCAAGGCTCGGGTGGCTCGTGAGGCGGTCGCCGATGAACACGAGTTGGCCGCGACCATGCACAGCGGCATGCACCGGCTGCAGAAACGTCCCGACATCGTCCGGTCCTTCTTCGCCGACCAGCACTTGGCCTACATCGGCCCGTAACGCGAATAGTCCCAAAAAATTATGATCGGCTCAGTACCGCCGACTGGCAGAGGTCCTCGAATCTTCGGACCGCCGCGGTGTCCGCGAAAGGCCGGAGCCGGGACCGGATGAGCTCTATGCGGTCGGTGACGCGGGCTGAGTTGACCTTGACCGCCAGGTTCAACGACTTCGAGGCGGCCTCGGTGGCCTGCTCGATCTCGCGGGCCTGGGCGTAGGCGTCGGCGAGCCAGCTCAGATAGAGCGAAAGCTCCCGCGCACGCGTGGCGTCGTAGGTGTCGATGCCCTGGATGAGCAACGGTTCAGCCCTGAGCGGGCGGCCGAGTTCGGTGAAGCAGCGGCCGGCCATCACGTCGACCTCGCCCCGGTCCAGCCAGTAGACCCACTTCGGGTCCTCATCGCCCTCTCGGTGCAGCCCGAACACCTGATCAACCTCACCGAGCGCCCGTTCGGTGATCGCTGAATCTCCCGCTTTGGCGTGTGCCCAGGCCACTCGTTCCAACAGCAGAGCGCGGGTGAGCGGGGTGCTTGATCGCTCGGCGCCCTTGACCGCCGTACGGGCCAGCACGGCCGCCTTCCTGGGGTCTCCCACGTTGGCCATCTGGTAACTCAACGAGGACAGCAGATTGGCCGCCGTCGGCTCATCCCCGGCGACATGCGCGGCTTGGATGCCTTTGACGTAGTAAGTCCGGGCTCGACCATACAGTCCCGCGTCGGAGGTCACCCATCCCGCGAGCTGACAGAGCTCTCCCACGGCTTTCAGGAGTCGGCGGCCCACGTCCTCACGGTAGGCGGCCTCCCTGGCGACCGTGGCGGTGGCTTCCAACTCCTGGGAGACGAGCGCGTGCAGGTCCGTGCTGCCCACGTAGTCATCGAGGTGCCGCAAATGGTCGACCCGGGTTTCGATCTTGTCGATCAGTGGGTGACCGATACGACGTCCCGCCCGGATCTCATGGAGCTGCGGCGGCTCCACGATCAGCCACTCGTGGGCGACGCGAAGCGCGGACTCCTCCGACATGGCTTCGCTCTCGGCGACCAGCCCGGCGGCCATCGCATCGTTGTTCTCTCGCGTCCAGCCGTCACTGAACAGCGTCAGGCGATCGCCGTTCATGCTCGGCGGAGTGACGCCCAGTCGCTTGGCGCGGGACAGCACGACCGCCTGGTCCAGTACGGCCAGCGGGAGGTCCAGCACGATGCTTAACCACGGCAGCCAGGCCAAGGGCAGCCGCTTGCCGCGTTCCCAGCGGGAGACCTCGTTGCGAGTGATCGTGGACTGTCCGGACGCTCGGGCGAGCCGGTCGGCGAGGCTCGCCTGAGTGAGGCCCTTGGCCTGCCGGGACTGCTTGATCAGTTCCTCGATCGTCAGACCCTCCACGCCCTGGCTCCTTTCGCTCACTGCCTGTAGGCCAGGAAGCGGCCCCCTCGCGACTGATCTGGCCTTCAAGGCGGCCCCTCGGCGCGGGCCCCCACGAGGCTCCTTTCATCGTCACTCACCTGCGCTTCTCTTGAAAGGAAATTACACAGAGTTACTCGATCTCACTGGGAGAAGATATGCCGGGCGACCCCCCACTGGTGATCACCATGGATCCCTGCCAGGCCACCGAGCCTCCGCTTCCGCAACACACATCGCGGGACGACGAATACGACCGGGTGCCGCGCGCGCTGGCGCTGCGGTTCACCGGCTGGCACCTCTGGTACGGCAAGGCCACCGGACACTGGTGGGCGCTCTCCCCCGTCTGGTGCAGGCAGCGCATCGGCCTGATCGAGGCCGACACCCCCGCCGAACTGGCCGCCCAGATGCAGCACATCGAGAACTTCCACCCCCACCTCGCCCCCGACCAGCCCAACCGCCCCCTCTCAACGAAAGAAGCCCCGCACCCCGGGGGCAGCACGGACGTCAAGGTCGCCGGGAATCCCGAGCACAACGGGATCGCGAGCACGGGAGGTGACCGAGATGGCAACGCGCCTGCTGTCCGCACTCGTCGGCGTACTCGCTGACCGCTTCCGTACACCAGTCGGCGGCGCCATGCGGTCACCGCACCTGGGCCGAATCCCCGGCTGGTCAGCGCCTCTGGGCCACACGCCCGTCATCTCCCAACGGTTCGCGGCCACCCCCGACCAGGTCAGACCCGCACGCGTCTTCGTCGCCGAACTCCTCGGCGACGACCACCCGCTCCGCGACGACGCCATACTCCTCACCAGCGAACTCGCCACCAACGCCGTCGAGTACTCCAGCGGACCGGTCGACCGGCCACGAGAGTTCGTCGTTACGGTGGCCTTCATCTCCCACGGCATACTGATCACCGTTCAGGACTCCGGCACATCGGAGATTCCCTGTACGAGAAAGCCCGGCCTGGACGCCACCGGTGGCCGAGGACTCATGCTCGTCAACGACCTCGCCACCCGCTGGGGATTCCACCGCGATTCCAGTGGAACCCTGATCTGGTTCGAGCTCGAACAGAACAGCCCGTCTGGAAGGTGTCACAGCCGACCCGGTCCGGAGAACGGGAGGGGATGATCGCGCTGCGCGAGGCGAAGTCCCGCTTGCCGCGGGTGAAGGCGTGGTTGATGAACCCGAACGCGGCGCCCATCACGGCACCCCACAGGGCTGCCCAGAGCACGAGCACGATGAACGACAGCGCGGTCGAGGTGAACAGTCCGAGGAACATCCCGACCATGGCGCCGAAGGCCGCGCCGCTGCCCGCTCCGGTGAGCGCGGCCCGGCCGTCGGTCACCCTGCCGGTGACGGTCTCCTCAAGTTTCAGGTCGCTGCCGACGATCGCCACGTTCTCGACGGGGAATCCGGCGTCGGAGAGACCGTCCACGGTTCGCTGTGCCGCGAGGTAGTTGTCGTAGCCTGCCAGCACCCTCCGGTCCACCACGACCTGTGTGTCCAGGCCGGTGGGCGTCTCGTTCATGGGTGCTCGCCTTTCGGGGGTGGGGGACGAGAGGGAGGCGCCGCGGGGACGGCGGCGCCTCATCCCGGCGGGTGAGTCACCAGCTCTGGTGGAGCGGCATGCCCTCGGTGTAGCCGGACGCGCTCTGCACACCGATCACCGCGCGCTCGTGGAACTCCTCCAGCGTGGAGGCGCCCGCGTAGGTGCACGAGGAGCGCAGACCGGCCACGATGGCGTCGATCTGGTCCTCGACGCTGGGCATGGCCGGGTCGAGGTACATCCTGGAGGTGGAGATGCCCTCCTCGAACAGTGCCTTGCGGGCCCTCTCGAAGGGGGAGTCCTCGGCGGTGCGCAGCATCACCGCGCGGGCCGAGGCCATTCCGAAGTTCTCCTTGTACTTGCGCCCGTCGGGGGCGGTACGGGTGTCGCCAGGCGATTCGTAGGTGCCGGCGAACCAGGAACCGATCATCACGTTGGCCGCTCCGGCGGCCAGGGCCAGGGCCACGTCACGGGGGTGGCGGACGCCGCCGTCGGCCCACACGTGGCGGCCCAGCCTGCGAGCCTCCGCGGAGCACTCCAGCACGGCGGAGAACTGCGGGCGGCCCACGCCGGTCATCATCCGGGTGGTGCACATGGCCCCGGGGCCGACGCCGACCTTCAGGATGTCGGCTCCCGCGTCGACCAGGTCGCGCACGCCCTCGGCGGTGACGACGTTGCCCGCCGCGACGGGTACACCGGGGTCGAGCCCGCGAACCGCCCGCAGGGCGCTGATCATCTTCTCCTGGTGGCCGTGGGCGGTGTCCACGACCAGGCAGTCCACCCCGGCGTCGAGGATCTCCTTGGCCTTGGCGGCCACGTCGCCGTTGACGCCGACGGCCGCGGCGACGCGGAGCCTGCCCGAGTCGTCGACCGCGGGCTGGTAGAGGGTGGAGCGCAGCGCGCCGGTCCTGGTCAGGATGCCGACCAGCCGGCCGTCGCCGTCCACGACGGGGGCGAGCCGGTGGCGGCCCTCGTGGAGGCGGTCGAAGACCTCGCGCGGGTCGAGCCCGGCGGGCAGGGTGAGCAGGTTGTCGGACATCACCTGGGAGAGCTGCGTGTACATGTCCACGCCGGAACAGTCGCCCTCGGTGACCACGCCGACCGGGCGGTTCTCCCAGTCGACGACGATGATGGCGCCGTGGGCCCGTTTGGGCAGCAGGTTGAGCGCCTCGCCGACGGTGTCGTGCGGGGTGAGCGTCAGCGGTGTGTCGTGGATCAGATCGCGCTTCTTGACCCAGTCGACGACATTGGCGACCACGTCGATCGGGATGTCCTGTGGGATCACGGTGATCCCGCCCCGGCGCGCGACGGTCTCGGCCATCCGCTTTCCCGCCACGGCCGTCATGTTGGCGACCACGATGGGGATGGTGGTTCCGGTGCCGTCCCGGCTGGAGAGGTCGACGGCGAGCCGTGAGCCGACGGAGGAGAGCGACGGCACCATGAACACGTCGCTGTAGGTCAGGTCGTAGGCCGGGACCGACTCGTTGAGAAATTTCACGTTATTCCACCTTATCCCGTGAATTGCCAGAGATGAGCGTTCCCCCTTTCCACGCTCTCCAAGAGGATCCAGCAGGTCGGAGCGGAGGCTAAGATCCGGTTTGCGTGAATAATGGGTGGCCATGAGGAGGCGTTGTGATCCTGGTTGATCGGCCCGAGATGCTCGTAGTAGGTCATGCGGTACGAACATCGAACGCCGACGAGATGGAGCCGGGTCGGGGCAGGCTCCGCGCGCAGTGGGCGAGGGCGGGGTCCCCCGGAGCCTTCGCGCACGTGCCGGGACGGATCGACGAGAACATCTACGCCGTGCTCACCGACTACGAGAGCGACCACCACGGCGCCTACACCCAGATCGTCGGGGTCACCGTGCGCAGTGCCGCGGCGCTGCCCGAGGGCATGGTGGCGGTGCGGGTGCCCGGGGTGCCCTCGCTGAAGCTGGAGGCCCGAGGGCCGATGCCGGACGCGCTGCTGGAGGAGTGGCAGCGGCTGTGGAAGCACACCGAGACGGGAGGCACCCCGCCGAGGGCCTTCACCACGGACGTGGAGGTGCACCACCCCGGGGGCGCCGACATCTACGCGGCGGTCATGTCCCCGATGCGCTGAGCGGCTCGGCGCGGCCCCTGTCGCGCCGGGCGATCCGGGGCGGGTTAGGTCGTCGTCGTTCGGCGGGCCGGGCCGCCGGGACTCGGCCCTCCTGCCTCCAGGTGTCCCTGAAGGCGTCGAGGACGTCGATCAGGCCAGCATGCCCGCTTCGCGCAGCCGCGCCGCGGCCTCGTCGGACAGGCCCCAGGAGGTCAGGTCCGCCAGCCGGGTGGCGGGGGAGAGGTCCTGTTCCCCCACGCCGAGCAGGCGTGGCGCGGGGGCGGGCTGCCGGACGCCGCCGACCTCGACGAACGTGCCCCTGGCCTTGTTGTGCGGATGCTCTGCGGCCTCGCCCACCTCCAGGACGGGGGAGACGCACGCGTCGGAGCCGTCGAAGATCGCCTCCCACTCGGCGCGGGTTCTGGATCGGAAGGCCTCGGCCAGCCGCTCGCGAAGCGCGGGCCACTGCTTCCTGTCATCGCGGTCGGGCAGGTCCTCAAGTCCCATCAGCGTGACCATCTCCGCCCAGAACTGCGGTTCCAGCGAGCCGACGGCCACATGTCCGCCGTCGGCGGTCTCGTAGGTGTCGTACATCGGCGCGCCGGTGTCGAGCAGGTTCGTGCCGCGCGGGCCCCAGAGGCCGGTCTGCGCGCCGTGGTGGAACATCGCGAACAATGTCGCCGCGCCGTCCACCATGGCGGCGTCGATCACCCGGCCCTCGCCGGTCCGCTCCCGCTCGATCAGCGCGAGCAGCACGCCGTACGCGAGCATGAGGCCGCCCCCGGCGAAGTCGCCGAGGATGTTGATCGGCGGGGTGGGGCGCTCGCCCTCGCGGCCCAGCATCGACAGCACGCCGGAGATGGCGATGTAGTCGATGTCGTGCCCGGCGGTCGGCGCGAGCGGGCCGTCCTGGCCCCAGCCGGTCATCCGCCCGTAGACCAGGCGCGGATTGATCGCGTGCAGGTCGGCGGGGCCGATGCCGAGGCGTTCGGCGACCCCCGGCCGGAAGACCTCGACGACCACGTCGGCGTGGCGGGCCAGCTCCTTGAACGCGGCCACCCCCTCGGGGGACTTCAGATCCAGGCCGATCGTCCGTTTGCCCCGGTCCATCACATCGACGCGTGGCGCGTCCCCCGCCTTGGCGACGACGCTCGCGCGATCGACGCGCAGTACCTCGGCTCCGTGGCCGGCCAGCATCATCCCGGCGAACGGCCCGGGGGCCAGCCCCGCCAGTTCGAGCACGCGAACTCCGGCCAGCGGCCCCTTTCTGGTCACGCGCTCCATAGATATTCTCCTCGGGTGCGGTATCGACTCTAGTCCGGTACGGCTCACACAAGCAATCGCTCGGTAGGACGCGACACCGTTCCCTTCGCCTGAATAGAACAACATTCGGCTTTCTGTGGCAAGACACATCGCGAGTAGCCGCGTGGCGCCCGCGCGCGTATGGGAAACTTGCGCCTTCGCCGAATGGGACCTAGGGGTTTTGCGATGACATATCCGCACAGTGAACGGGTGGTCGCTGGGCGCTATCGATTGCTGCGGGAACTCGGCAGGGGCGGCATGGGTGTTGTCTGGGAGGGCTACGACACCCTCCTCAACCGCTCGGTCGCCGTCAAGGAGGTGCTCCTGCCGCCCAACCTCTCCCCGGCAGAGCACCAGCTCCAGCTGACCCGCACCTCTCGTGAGGCCAGGACCGCCGCCCGGCTCAATCACCGGGGCATCGTGGCGATCTACGACGTGGCGGAGCAGGACGGCCGTCCCTGGATCATCATGGAGCTGGTCAGGGCCCGCGGGCTGGACGAGGTAGGTCTGCTGCCGGTACGCCCTGTCGCCGACATCGGCCGTCAGGTCCTCTCGGCCCTGCGCGCGGCCCACGAGGCCGGGATCCTGCACCGCGACGTCAAGCCCAGCAACATCCTGCTGGAGGCCGACGGCCGCGCCGTGCTCTCCGACTTCGGTATCGCCACCATCGAGGGCGACACCTCGCTGACCCAGACCGGCATGGTGACGGGCTCGCCGAGCTTCCTGCCGCCCGAGCGCGCCACCGGCACCGACGCGGGTCCCTGGTCCGACCTGTGGGCGCTCGGCGCCACCCTTTACGCGGCCCTGGTCGGGCACGGTCCCTTCGAGCGTCGAGACGCCATCGCCACCCTCGGCGCACTCCTCACCGAGGAGCCCGACTTCAGCAGGGTGCCCCTGGAGATGCGCGCGGTGCTCACCGGCATGCTCCAGCGCGAGCCCGCCCACCGGCTGACCGCCCAGCAGGCCGACGCCATGCTGGCGGAGGTCCTCGACGACCCGTCGGCCGCGGCCCGGCGCACCGGAGAGAGGGCGGTCCACCGTACGGCACGGACCGGCGAGAGGGCGGTCCACCGTACGGCACGGACCGGCGAGAACCCGCGCGGCGCCGGGGAGCGAAACGGGCGCGAGATCGGAACCTCGCCGATGCCCGGCCGCCGGCGAGGTGGAGGGCGGAGCGGCGGGGCGCGGAGCGGTGGCCGGATCCCGCTGGTCCTGGCGGCCGTCGTGCTCCTGGCCGCAGGTGGCGCCGTCGCGGCCGTGGCGATGTCACAGCCCGAGGCGCAGCCGGTGGCGCGCGCCGAACTCGCCTCCCCGGAGGCGAAGCCCGAAGCCACGGAGGAGACCAGGTCGCAGACGCCCACCCCGAGCCCCACTCCCACTCCCACTCCCACCACGGCCAGAACCGTGGCACCCGCCGGAGGGTTGAAGGTATGGCGGGCCCGCCCGCCGGAGAACTGGTCCATCAGCTATCCGGCCGGCTGGAACGGCGACTGGGCGGCCGAGACGGGCTACACCCAGTGGTTGCGCCGGGACGGGGCCGCCCACCTGTCAGTGGAGGTGCTGGAGGCGGACGCCGACGGTCTGGAGTCCCTCCAGGAGATCGTCAAGGAGAACGTGGCCCAGTGGAGCGAGATCCACTCCGAGGACACGGCGAAGATCCCCCTGGCCTACGGCGCCGGGCTCCAGTGGGAGTTCACCTGGAGTATGAAGGACAACGGCGGAGCCCCCTGGGCCACCGCCGGGGTGACCTACCACGAGGTGCGGCGTTTCATCGAGGTGGGCGACGCGGTCATGGTGCTCAGCTGGACCACCCACGACGGCGACTGGGGTGCCCAGCAGCCCCTCATGAACCGGGTGTTCGGCAGTTTCCACCCCCGCGGAGGCGAGTGAGATGACCTGGAAGGTGCTCGCGCCGTCGCCGCTCCCGGAAGGTGCGGTGCGTAACCTGCTCGGCTCGCTGGGCGACCGGATCGCGGTGTCGGTCCCCGCGGCCCGCGATCGGGAGTCGCTGCTCGCCGCGCTCGGCGAGGCCGCGATCGACGGCCGTCCGGTGACGAACGTGGTCAACGGGGTTGATCCGGTGGTCGGCCGTAGGTTCCTGGAAGGACGGCCGTAGAGTTTTCCAGTGTTTAACGCGCCCCGCCTGGCTCCCGAGACATCCGAGATATAACGTGCCTAGGGGCGATCTTTCCAACGATGGTGATGGGGGTGATTACCGTGCGACAGATGACAGAAATGTCGGCGCACCGGCAAGCGGTGGAGCAGATCAGGGATTCCTACGCCGCCATTCCCGGCGACGCGGTGCCCCGGCTCGCCAAGGCCACCACGAACCTGTTCCGGTTCAGAGAGGGCGCCCGGTCGGCGAAGCTTTCCGCCAGGGACCTGGACCAGGTCATCGCGGTCGATCCGGAGACGATGACCGCCGAGGTTCAGGGGATGACCACCTACGAGCACCTGGTGGACGCCACGCTCGCCCACGGGCTCATGCCGTACGTGGTGCCGCAGCTGAAGACGATCACGCTGGGCGGGGCGGTGACGGGGCTCGGCATCGAGTCCACCAGCTTCAGGGACGGGCTGCCGCACGAGTCGGTGGAGGAGTTGGAGATCCTCACCGGCGACGGAAGGATCGTCGTGGCCCGTGACGACAACGAGCATCGCGACCTGTTCCGGGCGTTCCCCAACTCCTACGGCACGCTTGGCTACGCCCTCCGGATCCGGATCAAGCTCAAGCCCGTCCAGCCGTACGTCAGGCTGACCCACATCCCGTTCGGCGACGCCGACAAGTGCATGCTCGCGATGCGCGAGATCTGTGAAAGCGGCGAGCACGAGGGCGAGCGCGTCGACTTCGTGGACGGCACGTTCTTTGGTCCAGGTGAGCTCTACATCACCGTGGGACGCTTCGCCGAGCGTGCCCCGTACCTGTCCGACTACACCGGGATGCGCATCTACTACCGGTCGATCCAGACCAGGACCCGCGACTGGCTGACCGTCCGCGACTACCTGTGGCGCTGGGACACCGACTGGTTCTGGTGCTCGCGCGCCTTCGGCGTGCAGACCGCGCTGGTGCGCTCCCTGATGCCGCGCAAGTGGATGCGCTCGGACGTCTACCGCAAGCTCGTGGGCCTCGACCGCAAGTACGGGGTGATCGCCAGGATCGACCGCTGGCGGGACCTGCCGGTGCAGGAGTCGGTCATCCAGGACATCGAGGTGCCCGTCGAGCGCGGTGCCGAGTTCCTGAGTTTCTTCCACGACAAGGTCGGGATGGCGCCGGTCTGGATGTGCCCGCTGAGGTCCGAGGGCGAGTGGCCGCTCTACCCGCTGGAGCCCGGCCGGCTGTACGTCAACTTCGGCTTCTGGGGGACGGTCCCGTTGCCCCGGGGGCAGTTCGACGGTTACCACAACCGTCTCATCGAGAACCGGGTCCACGAGCTGGACGGTCATAAATCGCTGTACTCCACCTCGTTCTACCCAGAGGATGAATTCTGGCGGTTTTATAACGGAACCGCCTATTGGCCGGTCAAGCGGGCATACGACGGGGGTGGCCGGTTGCTCGACCTCTACGACAAGTGTGTTCGGGGGCGTTAGGAGAGGCTGATTCTGTGTTGCTCGCAGAGATCTTCGAAAAGGTGATGGGCCCCGAGGCGGATGTGCGCTTCGTCGCCTACGACGGAAGTAAGGCCGGCCCGGCCAGCGCCGACATCAGCGTCGAGGTGAAGACCCCGGCGGCCGTCGCGTACCTGGCACAGGCCCCCGGGGAGCTGGGACTGGCCAGGGCGTACGTGTCCGGCCACCTCGACGTCCAGGGGGACATGTACACCCTGCTGTCCCGGATGTGGTCGCTCACGATCAACGACATCCCCGTCGGGCAGAAGCTCGCGGCCGTCCGAGCCCTCGGGGTCCGCCCACTGCTCACCCGGATGCCGCCGCCTCCGCAGGAGGTGCGGCGCAGCATGCTCGCCCGGATGGGCAGCAGGCACGCCAAGCAGCGCGACGCCGAGGCGATCCACCACCACTACGACGTCTCCAACAGGTTCTACTCGTGGGTGCTCGGCCCCTCCATGGCCTACACCTGTGCGGTCTTCCCCGAGCAGGAGTCCACCCTGGAGGAGGCACAACTCGCCAAGTTCGAGCTGGTCGCCCGGAAGCTGGGCCTGAAGCCGGGGATGAGGCTGCTGGACGTCGGCTGCGGCTGGGGCGGCATGGTCATCCACGCCGCCCGTGAGTACGGGGTGCAGGCGCTGGGCGTCACCCTCTCGCGCCAGCAGGCCGAGTGGGCGCAGAAGGCCATCGCGGAGGCCGGTCTCAGCGAGCTCGCCGAGGTCCGTCACATGGACTATCGCGACGTGCCGGAGACGGGCTTCGACGCCGTCAGCTCGATCGGCCTGACCGAGCACATCGGCAAGGGGCAACTGCCCTTCTACTTCCGTTCCCTGTACGACAAGCTCGTCCCCGGCGGGCGGCTGCTCAACCACTGCATCACCCGGCCGACGGGCACCGAGAAGACCCTCAACGCCGGCGGCTTCATCAACCGCTACGTCTTCCCCGACGGTGAGCTGGAGTCGGTCGGCTACCTGGCCCGCCAGATCGAGGACACCGGTTTCGAGATCCGGCACGAGGAGAACCTGCGCGAACACTACGCGCAGACCCTCCGCTACTGGTGCGCCAACCTCGACGAGCACTGGGACGAGGCGGTCGCCGAGGTAGGGGAGGGCACGGCGCGGGTCTGGCGTCTCTACATGGCGGCCTGCGTGGTCGGCTTCGAACGCAACAAGATCCAGCTTCACCAGATCCTCGGCGTGAAGCTGGACTCCGAGGGGGCGGCCCACGTACCGCTCCGCCCCTCACGCGACTGGCCCTGACCCTCTGCGGACGCGCTCACGCCGGGTGCGCCCGCGCGGAGGAAGCTCATAGGGGATGTTCCCGTACGAGATCCCGCGCGGACGCGCTCACGTGGGCGCGTTCACCTCGGTCCACCCGGTGTGGCCACCTCGTCGGGACCGGGTTCCGGCGACACACGAAGGCGCCGGAACCCGGTCCCGAGGCTTTCTCGGCCCGGCGGGTGCGAACCGCTCAGCGGAGCTCGCGCTTGAGGATCTTGCCCGTCGCGGTCATCGGCAGGGCGTCACGGAACTCGATGATCCGCGGGTACTTGTACGCCGCCATGTTCTCCTTACCCCAGGCGATGAGTTCGGCCTCGGTGATCGTCGCGCCGGGGATGCGGATGACGTACGCCTTGACCTCCTCGCCGTGCGAGTCGTGGGCGACGCCGACCACCGCCGCGAGGGAGACCTCCGGATGGGTGATCAGGACCTCTTCGAGCTCGCGCGGGTAGACGTTGAAGCCACCCCGGATGATCATGTCCTTGGCCCGGTCGACGATGGCGTAGTAGCCGTCCGCGTCGCGGGTGGCGATGTCACCGGTGCGGAACCAGCCGTCCCTCATGACCTCGGCGGTCGCCTCGGGCCGGTTGTAGTAGCCCTTCATCACGTTGTGGCCGCGGATCGCGATCTCGCCGGGACCCTCGCCCTCGACGGTCTTCCAGTCGCCGTCGACCAGCTTCATCTCCACACCCCAGATCGGCGTGCCGATCATGCCGGGCTTGGCGGGCCTGCCCGGATGGTTGAAGCTGGCCACCGGGGAGGTCTCCGACAGGCCGTACCCCTCCAGGATCCCGATCCCGAAGGTCTTCTCGAAGTCCCTGAGCACCTCGACGGGTGAGGAGGCGCCGCCGGCCACCGCGACCTTGAGCGAGGTGGGCACCTCGTCGCCCTCACTGTGGATCTTTGTCAGCATGGCCCAGTACATGGTCGGCACGCCCGCGAACAGCGTGACGTTCTCGGTGCGCATCAGCGCGAGGGCCGGCCCCGGCTCGAAGCGCGGCATGAGCACGATGGTCGCCTGGCGCCGGAACCCGGCGTTCATGATGACTGTCTGCCCGAAGGAGTGGAAGAGCGGCAGCACCGCCAGGTAGGCGTCGCCGCCCTCGGCGCGGGGGAACATCTCATCCGAGACCATGGCGTTGAGCAGCATGTTCTGATGACTGAGCTCGGCGCCCTTGGGCTGGCCGGTGGTGCCGCTGGTGTAGAGGATCACGGCCGTGTCGTCGGGCGCGGTCTGCACGGTCTCGAACTCGCCGGACACGCCGTCGAGCGCAGCCCAGAAGGTCTCCCCGTACTCGGACTCGGTGGCGAACGCGGCGGCGGGCAGCACGAAGAAGTGCTCCGCCGACGATCCCTCGAAGCCCGCCTTGCCCCGCTCGCCGAGCGGCAGTTCTGGGGTGCCCTCGAAGCAGAACAGCACCTTGGCCTCGGAGTCGTCCAGGTGGTAGGCGATCTCCCTGGACTGCAGCAGCACGTTGAGCGGCACGACCGTGGCGCCGGTCTTGAGGATGCCGTAGTAGACGAAGGGGAAGTAGGGCAGGTTGGGGCAGGCCAGCGCGACCTTGTCCCCCTTCCCGATCCCCCTGGAGACCAGTAGGTTGGCAACCTGGTTCGCGATGGTGTTGACCAGGGAGTACGGCAGCCGCAGGTCACCGAAGACCAGTGCGGTGCGCTCGGGGTTCTCCCGGGCGCTGTCCTCCAGTGCGACCGACAGGTTGAGCATCGTGGGTCCTCCTCCGAGCGAGCTCTGACTCGCCCATACTCGCAGTCATCGAATACCTACTGGTAGGTAACTTTGGTTACAAATTGACGAGCAAACCGCGGGGGAGTAAGTAGATAAGAGCCCGCTTACGGGGAGGCGAGCTGACCGTCTGTGCGAGGAGGGGTCAGTGAGCGTGGAGTACGACTACGTCATCGTGGGCGCGGGGTCGGCGGGATGCGTGCTGGCCAACCGACTCTCCGCGGATCCGGGTACGAGGGTCGTCCTCATCGAGGCGGGCGGTTCCGACAGGAGGCTTGACGTCCGGATGCCGGCCGGCTTCGCCAAGCTGTTCAAGACCGAACACGACTGGAACTTCACCACCGCCAAGCAGTCCGAGCTGTCCGGCAGGGAGCTCTACTGGCCACGCGGCCGGATGCTCGGTGGATCCTCCTCGATGAACGCTCAGATGTGGGTGCGCGGGCACCGTGCGGACTACGACGGCTGGGACGTGCCAGGCTGGTCCTACGACGAGGTCCTGCCCTACTTCCACCGGATCGAGCGCCGTGCCGGCTCCAACCGGGGCGGTGTGTACGGCACGGAAGGCCCGACCCACATCTCGGAGCTGCGCTCCCCGAACCGGGCCACCGCACTCTTCCTTCGGGCCTGCGAGGAGCTGGGCATCGCCCGCCTGGAGGAGCTCAACGGCCCATCCAACGAGGGGTGCTCGCCGACGCCCGTCACCCAGCACAGGGGGCGCCGCTGGAGTTCCGCCGACGCCTATCTCGGACCCGCGGCCAAGCGGCCCAACCTCACGGTGCTGACCTCCTCACACGTGAGCCGGGTGCTGATCGAGGGCGGGCGCGCGACCGGCGTGCGGTATCACGGTGGCGACGACGACAGCGGTACGGTGGTGCGGGCGCGCAGGGAGGTCGTGCTGTCGGCCGGTGCGATCGGCTCCCCGCACCTGCTGATGCTGTCGGGCCTCGGCCCGGCCGACGAGCTGCGGGCCGCCGGCGTCGAGCCGGTCCACGAGTTGCCCGGGGTGGGCGCCAACCTCCAGGACCACCTCGCCTCGGGCGTCGTCCTGCACTGCCCCGAGCCGATCACGCTCGCCGGAGCCGAGTCGGCGGGCAACCTGCTCCGCTTCCTGGTCGGCCGCCGGGGCATGCTCACCTCCAACGTCGGCGAGGCCGTGGCGTTCATCCGCACCTCTCCCGAGGAGCACGCCCCCGACATCGAGCTGATCTTCGCTCCAGGCCCCTTCGTCAACCACGGCCTCACCCCGCCGTCCGGCCACGGCCTGACCATCGCCTCGATCCTGCTCCAACCCGAGAGTCGGGGCCGCGTCCTGCTGGACGGCCGCGACGTCGTGATCGATCCCGGCTACCTGACGGCGGAGGCCGACGTCCGGCGGCAGGTCGCCGGGCTGCGGAAGGCCGGGGAGCTGTTCGCCACCGAGGCGCTACGACCGCTCGCGGGGCCTCCGATGGACCCGTACTGGGGGGCGAGGACCACCGAGGAGCTTGTCCGCTGGATCCGCGAGCGCAGCGAGACCCTCTACCACCCGGTCGGCACCTGCCGGATGGGTGACGATCCCGAGTCGGTGGTGGACCCCGCCCTGAGGGTCCGCGGGGTCGCGGGTCTGCGGGTGGTCGACGCCTCCGTCATGCCGGTCATCAACCGGGGGCACACCCATGCGCCCACCGTCATGATCGCCGAGAAGGCCGCCGACCTCATCGCCACAGACAGCTGAGGCGCCCTCTTCGCCCCGAGCGCCGGCGTAAGGCGGTCGCGATGGCGGTGCCCCCGACGGGCGCGATGCCGCCGAGCAGTCCGCGACCGGCCGGGAGGTTCCGATCCTCTACCTGCACGGGGTCCGTGACGGCGGCCTGGGGGTGGACCAGATCGACCGGGCCGCGGCCTTCCTTCCGCCGGGCTCCAGGGGGGAGCATGTTCTCCAGGCAGGGCACTTCCTGCACCTGGAACGACCTCGGGAAGTCAACGACCTCGTTCTCGACTGGTTGAGCTGAGGATCCTGTGGCAGGATCGGTAAACCGAATGTGGTTCTAGTGGAGGCTGGCGTGACGGTTTCACTCGCGGACATCGACCTGTCGGACATCACTTTCTGGGAGCGTCCGATGGCCGAACGGGAGGCCGCCTTCGCGGTACTCCGCGCGCAGCCGGGCCCGATCCTGTTCGCCGAACCCGAGATCCCCTTCGCGCCGGTCGGTCCCGGCTACTACGCCCTGGTAAGGCACGCGGACATCGTCGAGGCCAGCCGTAACCCCGAGATCTTCTCCTCGGGCCGGGGGGCGACGTCCATCCAGGACCTCGGCCCCGACTTCAGCGAGTACTTCGGCTCGATGATCAGCATGGACGATCCCCGGCACGCGAGGCTTCGCCGGATCGTCTCCCGGGCGTTCACGCCAAAGATGATCAAGAAGTTTGAGGCCGACGTC
Organism: Streptosporangium sp. NBC_01810; assembly: GCF_035917355.1. Classification (NCBI taxonomy): domain Bacteria; kingdom Bacillati; phylum Actinomycetota; class Actinomycetes; order Streptosporangiales; family Streptosporangiaceae; genus Streptosporangium; species Streptosporangium sp. NBC_01810. The sequence continues at coordinate 967,075 of NZ_CP109070.1, forward strand.
GAGGCGACCGCCGTGCGGATCGTGGACGAGCTGATCGCCAGGGGCCCCGGCTGTGACTTCGTGACCGAGGTGGCCGCCAAGCTGCCCCTGAAGATCATCTGTGACATGATGGGTATCGGCCCCGAGCACTACCAGACGGTCTTCGACGCCACGAGCATCATCCTGTCGGGCGGCGACCCCGAGTTCATCGCCGACGTCAGCCGCGCGGCCGAGTTGCTCCTCGGAGCGGGGCAGCGGCTCCAGGACCTCGTCGTCTCCCTGGCCGCCGAGGGCGGAGACAACCTCACCACCTCCCTGACCAGTGCCAACATCGACGGTGAGAAGCTGACGATGCAGGAGCTCGGTTCGTTCTTCATTCTGCTGGTGGTGGCGGGCAACGAGACCACCCGCAACGCCATCTCGCACGGCCTGCACCTGTTCACCGAGAACCCCGACCAGCGGGCACTGCTGCTCGGGGACCTCGACGGGCGCCTGCCCGGCGCGGTCGAGGAGATCGTCCGCCTCGCCTCGCCCGTCGCCTGGATGCGCCGCAGCCTCACCCGCGACCACGAGATGAACGGTCACCTCTACCGAGAGGGCGAGAAGGTCCTGCTCTACTACTGGGCGGCCAACCGTGACGAGAGCGTTTTCACCGACCCGCACCGCTTCGACATCCTGCGCACCGAGGGCCCGCACGTCGGCTTCGGCGGCCCCGGGCCGCACTTCTGCCTCGGCGCCCACCTGGCCCGCCGCGAGATCACCGTGATGTTCCGCGAGCTGTTCACCCGCCTGCCCGCGATCCGCTCGGTCGGCGAGCCCGACCGCCTGCGATCCAGCTTCATCAACGGCATCAAGCACCTCGACTGCGACTTCTGAGGTCCTGCCACATCCTGCCGGTGGTGACGGGCGACGAGAGCACCGGCAGGGCGGCGGGCGACGAGAGCGCCGGCAGGGCGGCGGGCCCAGCGACTCCAGCCCGGTCAGAACACGGGATGCGCCCCCTGAGTGGTTCGAGCGGACTGAGCGGGCGAGGTCACCGCCCCGCCACGCGGATCGACTTGAAGACCGTGTTGATGTCGGGGAGCATTTCCTTCTTGCTGTCCGGCACCGACATGTAGACGATCGCCGGCAGGTCGGCGCCGGTGCTCACGGCCGCCACGACCATGATCGTCTTCGAATCGCCCGAGGTGATCTCGTACGCGGCGAGTTGGCCCGGCAGGCCGTTCACGGACAGGGTCTGCTGGGCGGTCTTGCGGGCGGTGTTGTCCTCGGGGAAGAACCTCTTGCGGCCGGTGGAGGCCACCGCGTTGATCACCGGGGCGAGGTTCTCCGGAGAGGTGTACCTGCTCTTCAAGCGAGGCGAGAGCGGGCCCGACATCAATTGCGCGTACTGGGCCTTGCCCGTGGAGTCCGTACCGGCCGGGAGATACTGGCGGGTCGTGAAGCCGTAAGTGGTGGGCACGCTGGGGCGCTGGTCCTGCCGCCACGGGGCACCGAGCTGGGCCAGGGTGATTCCCGCCGACTGGTCGGTGAGCGTACCGGCCACCGGCGAGGGATCGCCGGTGAATCGCGGCAGGCGACCGATGGCGGCGGGCTTGGAGGTCTTTTTGGGAGCCGTCGTCGCAGGCTTGGGCTCGGCGATCTCCTCCTCGGAGGAGGCCAGCGGCCCGGCCAGGAAAGCCCAGAGCACCACGCCGACCAGCGCGATGATCACGGATCCGGCCAGCGCGAAGATCCAGACCGGCCGGCCCCGCTCCTCAAGCTCGTCCTCGATGTCCCGGTAGTTGTCGCCGAAGACCGTGTTCCACAGCTCCTGCTGGCGCTCAGGCGGAGGTGTCTTCGGGCCGCTGATCTGGCCGGCGGTGACGAACGGTCTGTTCGGATCGGAGGGGTCGCGGCTCAGGTGATGGCCGGGTTGCCCCGGATGCTGGGGCTGTCCCGGCTGGGTCTGTGGCGCTTGAGGGCCGGCTCCGGGGTGAACGGAGGTTCCTTGGGGTGAGGGGGCCTGGGAGGCCGCCGCCGCGTTCGCCGCGGCCATGGCCCACATGGCGGGGTTGTCCGGCACGCCGTAGCTGCGCCGCGCGTTTCCGGCACCGGTTCTGTCGCCTCCCTCAGGGGAGGTGCCAGGGGCGCCGGGAGCCGCGCCCGAGGAGGCGTCGCCGAAGTGAGCGGCCGAGCCCTCGGAGGGAGGGGCGACCCAGGAGAACGTCGACGTCTGTGCCTCGGCGGAACCCGGGTTTCCCATGGGGGACGTGGGTGGCCAGGTGGCGCCGGCCGCCGGAGGGGTGGGCGGCCAGGCGGCGTTCTCCGCCGGAGGGGTGGGCGGCCACACGCTGTTCTCAGCCGTCTGAGCCGGAGGGCGGCCGGAGGCGTCGCGCGGGGGTGCGGCTTGCCATGCCTCGCCCGTCGTACCGGGAACCCGCTGCCCCTGCCCATCCCCCTGCGGGCCTGACGCGTGTGTCCGGCCGTCGTTCTGTGGGGTGGCAGCCTGTGCCCAGCCGTCGTGCGAGGGTGCGGTGGCCTGTGCCCAGCCGCTGCCGCCGGAGGAGGTCTGGCCGCGGGGGTCCGCCTGGGGGGTGGAGGTGGGCTGCGGCCACCCGTTGCCCGGAGAGGAGGGATTGTGGTCGCCGGCGCCGCCCTGCGGGCCCGATGTCTGCGACCAGCCGCCACCCTGCGACGGCGTGGGCTGCGGCCACCCGTTGCCGGGGGAGGTCTGGTGCCGGTCATCGCCGCCCTGCGGGGTGGACGCCTGTGCCCAGTTGTCGTTCCGGGGGCTGAAAGCCTGTGCCCAGGTGTCGTTCTGTGGAGTCGAGGCTTGTGCCCAGGTGTCGTTCTGCGGGCCGGTGGCCTGTGCCCAGCCGTTGTTCTGCGGATCGGAGGCCTGTGCCCAGCCGTCGTGCGTGGGTGTGCCGGCCTGTGCCCAGGTGTTGTTCTGCGGATCGGAGGCTTGCGCCCAGCCGTCGTGCGTGGGTGTGCCGGCCTGTGCCCAGGTGTTGTTCTGCGGATCGGAGGCTTGCGCCCAGCCGTCGTGCGTGGGTGTGCCGGCCTGTGCCCAGGTGTTGTTCTGCGGGCCGGTGGCCTGTGCCCAGCCGTCGTTCTGCGGGCCGGTGGCCTGTGCCCAGCCGTTGTTCTGCGGATCGGAGGCTTGCGCCCAGCCGTCGTGCGTGGGTGTGCCGGCCTGTGCCCAGGTGTTGTTCTGCGGGCCGGTGGCCTGTGCCCAGCCGTCGTTCTGGGAGGCCGAGGCCTGTGCCCAGCCGCTGTTCTGCGGATCGGAGGCCTGTGCCCAGCCGTTGCCGCCGGGGGAGGTCTGGCCGGGAGAACCGGTCTGCGGGTCGGAGTCCCGCTGCCCCCCGACGCCTGGCGAGGTCTGCCAGGAGCCGTTGCCGCCCTGTGGCTCCTCCTGTGGGTGGGGGAGCCTGGGGCCGGTGCCGAGGGGATCGTTCGTCCACGGCGGTGGCGGTTCGGCAGCCTCCGGCCATGCCGGAGGCAGGTGGGACTGGCTGGACTGCTCCGAGGCCATGCTTTCCTTACCTCCCGCGCGGGTGCCCGAATTGGGCGTATTGGGCATGATCTCACGTGAGACGGGGGGGCTCGCAGGGAAACTGGAGAACGCCCCTCTGAACTGGAGTCCGGTTGGGTCGGTCGGTGGGTCCTGCATGGGCAGGCCGACCTCCAACGGATCCGGGCCCCGCCCCGGCTCTACTGAATGTGCCACGGTGAAAAGAGTAAACGCGAAGGACGTACGAGGTCACAACAGGTGCATAGCCATCGGGTCTCGTTCGCTCCGGAGAGCACGGAAATCCTCATTCTGTCGACCTGCTCGGACGCCTGTCTCCTGTTTGCCGTGATCGGGCCTGTTTCCCCAGGCCACGAATATGCCTTGCGGGCTGCGATAGTCTTGGTCTATGCGTGCCGCGACCCTGCTTATCGGGCCGCATCGGCCTCCCTGCCCCTGAGCGCCCTGCCGATGCGGCCGCCCTCCGCGTGAGCGGGGGGTTTTTGCATTGGGCCAGGCGGGTCAGACCATCCACGCAGACATACCCCGAGGGAAAATCGACGTGAGCGAGCGAGCCGACATGCAGAGCGACGAGCAGCACTATGACCCGCAGGCCCTGCAGGTCAAGTGGCAGCGCCGGTGGGAGGAACTGGACCCCTTCCGGGCCGGTGACGACCCCGCCGACCCGCGTGAGCGGCGCTACATGCTCGACATGTTCCCCTACCCCTCGGGTGACCTGCACATGGGACACGCAGAGGTGTTCGCCATCGGCGACGTCGTCTCCCGCTATTGGCTGCAGCGCGGCTACAACGTGTTGCACCCCATCGGCTGGGACTCCTTCGGCCTGCCCGCGGAGAACGCCGCGATCAAGCGTGACGCCCACCCCGCCGAGTGGACCTACGCCAACATCGAGACCCAGGCCAACTCCTTCAAGCGCTACGCGATCTCCTTCGACTGGTCCAGCCGCCTGCACACCAGCGACGCCGAGTACTACAAGTGGACTCAGTGGCTGTTCATCCGCTTCTTCGAGCGCGGCCTGGCCTACCGCAAGGGCGGACTGGTCAACTGGTGCCCCAACGACCAGACGGTGCTGGCCAACGAGCAGGTCAAGGACGGCAGGTGTGAGCGCTGCGGTGCCGAGGTCATCCGCCGCGAGCTGACCCAGTGGTACTTCAAGATCACTGACTACGCGGACCGGCTGCTGAACGACATGGCCCAGTTGGAAGGGGGCTGGCCCGAGCGCGTGCTGACCATGCAGCGCAACTGGATCGGCCGCTCCGAGGGTGCCGACGTCAATTTCGTCATCGAGGGCCGTGACGAGCCGGTCACCGTTTACACCACCCGCCCCGACACCCTGTACGGCGCGACCTTCTTCGTGGTCGCCCCGGACGCGCCGCTGGCCGAGGAGATCGTCGCGGAGGACCGGCGCGAGGCATTCGAGGCGTACCGGGCCGAGGTGTCGAAGCTGTCCGACATCGACCGGCTGTCCACCGAGAAGGAGAAGACCGGCGTCTTCCTGGGCCGGTACGCGATCAACCCGGTCAACGGTGAGCGCATGCCGGTCTGGGCGGCCGACTACGTGCTGTCCGACTACGGTCATGGCGCGATCATGGCTGTGCCCGCGCACGACCAGCGCGACCTGGACTTCGCCCGCGCCTTCGACCTGCCGGTACGGGTCGTCGTACACACCGGCCTGGCCGACCCCGGTGAGACCGGCATCGCCACCGCCGGGAACGGTGCGATGGTCAACTCCGGCCCGCTGGACGGTCTGACCAAGACCGACGCGATCCGGAAGATCATCGAGGTGCTGAGCGAGCGGGGCACCGGCCGCTTCACCGTCAACTTCCGGCTGCGCGACTGGCTGCTGTCCCGCCAGCGCTTCTGGGGTTGCCCGATCCCGATCATCCACTGCGCCGACTGCGGCGAGGTCCCCGTCCCCGACGAGCAGCTGCCCGTCACCCTGCCCGACCTGCGCGGCGAGGCCCTGGCGCCCAAGGGCGTCTCCCCGCTGGCCTCGGCGGAAGAGTGGGTCAACGTCTCCTGCCCCAAGTGCGGCGGCCCGGCCAGGCGCGACACCGACACGATGGACACCTTCGTCGACTCCTCGTGGTACTTCCTGCGCTACGTCAATCCCTCCTACGAGGACGGCCCGTTCGACGTCGAGGGTGTCCGCAGGTGGGGCCCGATCGACCAGTACGTCGGGGGCGTCGAGCACGCCGTGCTGCACCTGCTGTACTCCAGGTTCTTCACCAAGGTCCTGTACGACATGGGCATGGTCGACTTCGTCGAGCCCTTCACCCGCCTGCTGAACCAGGGGCAGGTCATCAACCAGGGCAAGGCGATGTCCAAGTCGCTGGGCAACGGCGTCGACCTGGGCGAGCAGATCGACGCCTACGGGGTCGACGCGGTCAGGCTGACCGTCGTCTTCGCCGGCCCGCCCGAGGATGACATCGACTGGGCCGACGTCTCGCCGGCCGCGTCCCAGAAGTTCCTGGCCCGGGCGTTCCGCGTCATGGCCGAGGCGGGTGCGGCCTCCGCCCCCGGTGTCGACTTCGCAGGCGGAGACCTGGATCTGCGCAAGGTCGTGCACCGCACGGTCGACGAGGTCACCAGGCTGGTCGACTCCCACCGCTTCAACGTCGCGGTGGCCCGGATGATGGAGCTGACGAGCGCGACCCGCAAGGCCATCGACTCCGGGCCCGGCGCCGCCGACCCCGCGGTCAGGGAGTCCGCCGAGACGCTGGCGGTCATGCTCTCCCTGGTCGCGCCGTACGCGGCGGAGGAGGGCTGGGAGCGGCTGGGGCACAGCGGCTCGGTCGCGGTCGCGGGCTGGCCGGTGGCGGATCCGGCGCTGCTCGTCCAGGACTCCGTCACCTGCGTCGTTCAGGTCGCGGGCAAGGTGCGCGACCGGCTGGAGGTCTCTCCGGAGATCTCCGAGGGAGATCTGGAGGCGCTGGCGCTGGCATCGGAGAAGGTCCGGTCCTTCCTGCCCGGCGGCACGCCGCGCAAGGTCATCGTCCGAGCGCCCAAGCTGGTCAACATCGTCCCGTAGACGTTCGAGAGGGGACGTTCGAGAGGGGCGCCCGTCCGGTGTGCGCCCTCCGAGCTTTCATGGGCGGGCCGACCTCTGGCCCGCCCGGCTCGGGCTCTGCCGTCCGGTCGTCGCACCGCCACCCGAAAATCGTCGCACCGCCACCCGAAAACACGCCGGGCGACCGGCACCCCGATATCGGGGTGCCGGTCGCCCGGCGTTTCGCGCGTCCCTTGGAGTGTTGACGTGCAGGTCGAAGGTGCGTGCTTCAGAGCTTGCGGAGGACCGCCACGACCTTGCCGAGCACGGTGGCCTCGTCACCCGGAATCGGGTCGTAGTTGGAGTTGTGCGGGACCAGCCAGACGTGGCCGTCCCTGCGCTTGAAGGTCTTGACCGTGGCCTCGCCGTCGATCATCGCCGCGACCACGTCACCGTTGTCGGCCACCGGCTGCTGGCGTACGACCACCCAGTCGCCGTTGGCGATGGCGGCCTCGATCATCGAGTCTCCGGTCACCTGGAGGAGGAAGAGCGTGCCCTCGCCGACGAGTTGCTTGGGCAGGGCGAAGACATCCTCGATGCTCTCCTCGGCGAGGATCGGGCCGCCGGCGGCGATCCGGCCGACGAGTGGCACGTAGGCGGCGGTCGGGCGGCTGACCGGGGTCTCGTCCTCACCGGAGTCGGGATCCACCCACAGCACGGGCTCGCCGGGAAGGCGCACCTCCAGGGCACGGGGGCGGTGCGGGTCACGCCGCAGATAGCCCTTGCGCTGCAACGCCGTCAGCTGGTGCGACACGCTGGAGGTGCTGGTGAGCTGAACGGCCTCACCGATCTCCCGCATGGACGGCGGATAACCGCGCTGCTGCACGGAGTCGCGGATCACCTCAAGGATCTTCCGCTGCCTGGGGGTGAGGCCAAGGGAGTCACGCCTTCGCACCGCCAGGTCGCTGGCGGCCGAACCGTTCTCGTTGTGCTGGCTCATACGAACTCCTCGCCTCCCGGTCTGTATCTGATGTGTCGCACACAGCGACCATATAATGGCCGAAGATCATACTCAAACAATTGTTCGAATGTCCTCGATATCGGCCACGCCGTGGTGTACAACATCGTACGGGAGTTCGATCGACATCGTGTTCGATTCACCGATCTTTCTTCGACATGTGTTCGGCCAGGTCGAGGGGATGGGGGCCACCGTGAAACCGACCGCGACGACACCACGATCCATGGCTGTGCCGAGACCCCGGACGGCGCGGCGATCATCGGGGGCACCGGGAGTACCGCGCCTACGCCTTGTGCCGCCACCGAGACCGGAGCCGGAGCCCACGCCGGAGCCTGCGCTGGATCCCGGCAGAGGGGCCGGGGGCGGGCGGGGCGCGGAAGGCGGAAGGGGGCCGGGGCGGCTCGGGCGGGAGCAGGCGGTCGGGCGGCCGCGCGATCCGAAGGCGAGGTCGGGGGCCGGGTGCGAAGCGGGGCCGCGACTCGGGCGTGGAGCGAGAGGTGGGCCCGGGCGAGAGCGGGGAGCCGGGCGAGAGCGGGGAGCCGGGCGAGAGCGGGGAGCCGGGCGTGGGGCAGGGCCGAAGCGGGCGCCGGGATCGGGGGCGGCTCGTGCGGGGGGTGTACGCCGCCCGGGGGTCACCCGCTCCCGGACCGTCGGGCGGCCGCTCCGGCTCACCCGGCGTGGGAGGATCGTGGCGGTGGTGGTGCTCGCGCTGTTCACCCTGGGGGTGCTCTGGATCGGCGGGCGCATCGACACGGCCCTGGCGGGCGAGCGGACAGGTCCTGAGGGCCTGCCCCGGATCACGGTGCACGCGGGCGACACGCTGTGGGAGATCGCGGACGCGCTGACGCAGGAGGGTGACGCCGGTCGGACGGTCCGCCACATCGTGGACCTCAACGGGCTGGCCGGATCCGCGGTGCGGCCCGGAACCCGGCTCTATCTCCCCGAGGGTCTCATTCGCTGAGAAGGGGGGGCGGTCGGTGGGGCGCGTGGGAGTGATGGGCGGGGCCTGGGGAAGGTGTGGGTGGGCCATGCGAAGAGGGTTCGCCGGGGCTCCTGCCTGACAGATCGGCCGGGACGCGTGTGAGGGAGGGGGTGTGCGGGGTGGAGGGCATTGCCCGATGGGCGACACGCCGAGACGTGACGGCTGATCAGCGACTTCGCGTGGCGGGGTCCTTTCAACTTGCGTTCATGGTCGCGCACTTCTACCGTTAGACCACAACATCTAGTGGCTGCACCGCAACACTTCACCACAGATTGTGTTTCCATTACCGCATCTCGACTATTCGAGGGGCGTGCGCGAGCGTCTCGACACGCACGTCGTGGGGCAGGTGAGGTGGGTGAGCCGCTCCCGCAGGTCAAGGAGGCGACGCGCGTGCACTGTCCGTTCTGTCGTCATCCGGACACGCGAGTCATCGACAGCAGGGCCACCGAGGACGGTGGTGCCATCCGCCGCAGGCGCACGTGCCCGGAGTGCGGGCGCAGATTCACCACGCAGGAGACGGTCCTGCTCATGGTGGGCAAGCGCAGTGGCGTGACGGAGCCGTTCTTCAGGGACAAGGTGATCGCCGGGGTTCGGCGGGCCTGCCAGGGGCGGCCCGTCGGCGAGGACTCCCTGGCGCAGTTGGGCCAGCGGGTCGAGGAGAGCATCCGGGCCACCGGATGTGCCGAGATCGCGGCTCACGAGGTCGGGCTGGCGATCCTGGGTCCACTCCGCGAGCTGGACGAGGTGGCGTACCTGCGGTTCGCCTCCGTCTACCGGGGGTTCGAGACCCTGGCCGACTTCGAGGCGGAGATCGAGCAGCTCCGGGCGGGGCGCTCCAGCGAGCAAGACTGAGAAAGACCCTGGGCGCCGGGGGTGAGCGGCGTGTTGGTGTGGTCCGATTTGAGGGCTCGCGGAGCCCCAGGAGGGGGAAGTCATGACGGAGACCGCCGGTGCGGTGGCACGTGGGAGCAAGCGGCCGCGCAAGGGCCTGAGGATGAAGCGCATCTTCACCACCCCAGGCGTGCATCCTTATGACGAGTTGCCCTGGGAGCGCCGTGACGTCGTCATGACCAACTGGCGCGACGGCTCGGTCAACTTCGAGCAGCGCGGCGTCGAGTTCCCCCAGTCGTGGTCGGTCAACGCCGCCAACATCGTGACCACCAAATACTTCCGCGGTGCGGTCGGCACCCCGCAGCGGGAGTGGAGCCTCAAGCAGCTGATCGACCGGGTGGTGGGCGTCTACACCCGTACGGCGGTCGAGCACGGCTACTTCGCCGGCGAGGAGGATGTCGAGATCTTCGACCACGAGCTCAAGCACGCTCTGGTCAACCAGGTCTTCAGCTTCAACTCCCCCGTCTGGTTCAACGTCGGCACCGCGTCGCCGCAGCAGGTCAGCGCCTGCTTCATCCTGGCCGTCGACGACCAGATGGAGTCGATCCTCGACTGGTACAAGGAAGAGGGTGTGATCTTCAAGGGCGGTTCCGGTTCCGGCGTCAACCTCTCCAGGATCCGCTCCTCCAAGGAGCTCCTCTCCAGCGGCGGCACCGCCAGCGGCCCGGTCTCCTTCATGCGCGGAGCGGACGCCTCGGCGGGCACCATCAAGTCCGGGGGCGCCACCCGCCGCGCCGCCAAGATGGTGGTCCTCGACGTCGACCACCCCGACATCGAGGAGTTCGTCGAGACCAAGGCGCGCGAGGAGGACAAGATCCGCGCCCTCCGCGACGCCGGGTTCGACATGGACCTGGGCGGCAAGGACATCGTCTCCGTCCAGTACCAGAACGCCAACAACTCCGTGCGCGTCTCCGACGAGTTCATGCGCGCGGTGGAGAAGGGCGAGGAGTTCGGCCTGCGCGCCCGCCTCACCGGCGAGGTCATCGAGAAGGTCGACGCCAGGAGCCTGTTCCGCAAGATGGGCAAGGCCGCATGGGAGTGCGCCGACCCCGGCCTCCAGTACGACGACACGATCAACGACTGGCACACCAGCCCCGAGACGGGCCGTATCACCGCCAGTAACCCCTGCTCGGAATACCTGCACCTGGACAACTCCTCGTGCAACCTGGCGAGCATCAACCTGCTGAGGTTCCTGAAGGACGACGACACCTTCGACATCGCGAACTTCGTGAAGATCACCGAGCTGATCATCACCGCGATGGACATCTCCATCACCTTCGCCGACTTCCCGACCGAGAAGATCGACGAGACCACTCGCGCCTACCGTCAGCTCGGCATCGGCTACGCCAACCTCGGCGCGCTGCTCATGGCCACCGGCCACGCCTACGACTCCGAAGGCGGCCGGGCCCTCGCCGGAGCCATCACCTCGCTGATGACCGGCGTCTCCTACCGCCGCAGCGCCGAGCTGGCCGCGGTCGTGGGCCCGTACGACGGCTACGCCCGCAACGCCGAGGCGCACAAGCGGGTCATGCGCAAGCACAACGACGCCAACGAGGCGCTGCGCACGTTCGAGAAGATGGACGGGGACATCCACCACGAGGCCTCGGGGCAGTGGGCCGAGTGTCTGCGGCTCGGCGAGAAGAACGGCTACCGCAACGCCCAGGCCTCGCTGCTCGCGCCCACCGGGTGCCTGACGGGTGAAACACTGATTACCACGGACCGAGGGCTCGTCCGCCTGGCCGAGATCGCGAACGTGTACGGCGATCGCTGGCAGGACCTCGACATGATGGTCTCCACCGACGAGGGGCCGCGCCGGGCTACGAAGTTCTTCGTCAACGGCGAGGAGCCCACCCGTCTCATCCGCACCCACGGCGGCTACCGCGTCCAGGGCACGCTGACCCACCGCGTCAAGGTCGTCGACAGCGCGACCGGAGTGTGGGAGTGGAAGCGCCTGGCCGACATCGAGCCGGGTGACCTCGTCCCCATGCAGCTGCAGACCCTCGTCGGTGAGCGCCGTGCGGTTCCCCTGCCCGTGCTCGACCAGGCGTACGGAGCCGAAGACCGCTCCATCGTCGTCCCCGACACGGTGTCGCCGGAGCTGGCCGAGCTGGTCGGCTACTTCATGGGTGACGGCAGCCTGCACGCCAAGGGCGTCCGGTTCTGTGTCGCGGACGCCGACCTCGATGTGGTCGAGCGTCTCCGCATCCTGTCCAAGGAGCTTTTCCACCTCGAACCGGTGCTCACCCAGCGGGAGGGATACCAGGAGGTCGTCCTCCAGTCGGTGCGGCTCGCGCGCTGGTGGCAGGCCTCCGGTTTCGCGAAAGAGCTTCCCGGTATCGACCACTCCGGCAAGGGCTGGACGCCGCGGGTCCCCTCGGCGATCCTTGAGACCAACGACAGCGAGATCTACGGTGCCTTCCTGCGTGGTCTCTTCGAGGCAGACGGCGCCGTCCTGGAGGGCGTGCCGAGCCTCTCGACGGCTTCGGACTCCTTCGCGGGTGAGATCCGGACCCTGCTTCTCGCCCTCGGCATGGCCACCACGACCCGTGAAACGGTCAGTGGCTTCGGCGGGCCGATCTTCCAGGTGCGGTTGCGCAACGTCGACCACGCCCTGAGCTTCGACGAGATCGTCGGGTTCATGGGAGACCGCAAGAACAAGCTCATGGCCGAGCTGGAGCCTGAGCGGTCCGCCAGGAAGGACCAGGTGTTCCTGCCCCGAGAGGTGTGGGAGACGATCCTGCCCGAGGGGCATTCCCTGCGCGGGACCGTGCTCCAGTCGGTTCGCAGGAGCGGCGGTGTCGCTCGCATGCCGGCCAAGCAGATCTTCGCCGAGTTTCTCGACGAGCGGCTCGGCCACGCGCTCGGCTACCTCTTCGAGCGAGTCGAGGCGAACGAGGACGGCGGAGTGCAGCCGACCTATGACCTGTCCGTCCCGGACAACGTCACCTACGTGGCCAACGGTATGGTCAGCCACAACACCATCGGCCTGATGATGGACTGCGACACCACCGGCATCGAGCCCGACCTCGCCCTGGTCAAGTTCAAGAAGCTCGTCGGCGGCGGCTCCATGCAGATCGTCAACCAGACGATCCCGCGCGCGCTCCGGCAGCTGGGCTATCAGGAGGAGCAGGTCGAGGCGATCGTCGAGTTCATCGCCGAGCACGGCCACGTCGTCGACGCCCCCGGCCTGCGCCGCGAGCACTACGAGGTGTTCGACTGCGCCATGGGCGAGCGCGCGATCGCTCCCATGGGTCACGTCCGCATGATGGCCGCGGCCCAGCCGTTCCTGTCCGGTGCCATCTCCAAGACCGTCAACCTCCCCGAGTCCGCCACCATCGAGGACATCGAGCAGGTCTACATGGAGGGCTGGAAGCTCGGTCTGAAGGCCCTCGCGGTCTACCGCGACAACTGCAAGGTCGGTCAGCCCCTTTCGGCCTCGGGCAAGAAGACCGAGGACAAGAGGATCGAGGACAGGAGGATCGAGCAGCAGGAGGCTTCGGCCGAGCCGGAGATCCAGGTCGTGGAGATCAGCCGCCCGACCCGTCGCCGGATGCCGAACCAGCGCCCCAGCACCACCACCCGCTTCACCGTGGGCGGAGCCAAGGGCTACATGACCGCCTCCTCCTACCCCGACGACGGCCTCGGCGAGGTCTTCCTGAAGATGTCCAAGCAGGGCTCGACCCTCGCGGGCGTCATGGACGCGTTCTCGGTGGCCATCTCCATCGGCCTGCAGTACGGGGTGCCGCTGGAGACCTACGTCGGCAAGTTCGTCAACATGCGCTTCGACCCGGCCGGCATGACCGACGACCCGGACATCCGGATGGCGGCCTCGGTGATGGACTACATCTTCCGCCGCCTGGCCCTGGACCACCTGCCCTACGACGACCGCGCCGCCCTCGGTGTCTTCTCCGCCTCCGAGCGCGCCGCTCAGCAGCGTGGCGAGGACCCGGCTCCGATCCACACCGACGAGGTCATCGCCGAACTCGCCACCTCGGCCCCCATCGAGGAGCCCCAGCCTCGCCCCGAAGCGGTGCCGGTGGAAACCCCGCGGCGGGTCGGCTCCCTGGAGTCCCACCAGGGCCGCACCGCCGACGCGCCGCTCTGCATGACCTGCGGTACCAAGATGCGCCCCGCGGGCAGCTGCTACGTCTGCGAGGGCTGCGGCTCCACCAGCGGCTGCAGCTGAAAATGGGCCGAGTTGCATCGGATACAACGTGCTGAATGTCCGTTGTGGGGGATGGCTCGGCCTGGTTAAACGTGGTTGTCCTTTGGCTTCGCAGCCGGAACCGGAGGATTGCCCAGGTTCGTCTCAGCCGCTGATAGTTGGCGGCTGAACGGCGAACGCCTGGCCTTGTAGGGGCCAGGCGTTCGGTGCGGCACTGAACTGATGTCAATGCGCTGGGTCAGATCACGCATGACATCAGCTTTCGGGTCGCGATGCAAATTAGACCCGGAGGGGGGTGTTGATCATTCCAAAGAATCCTCGTCAGACCGGCGCAAAGGCTGCTTCAGCCGCTGCTAAGGCCCTGACCAGCGCGAATGCGACCAAGGCGGAGAAGTCCGCTGCGGCCAGCGCACTGTCGCAGGCTCCCAAGAGCACCGGCCAGACCGGCGCGAAGGCCGCTTCGGCCGCCGGCAAGACGCTGGCGAACCCGAATGCGACCAAGGCGGAGAAGGCTGCCGCAGCCAGCGCGCTGGCGCAGACGCCGGTCCGCCCGAAGAAGAAGTAGCACGCGGCTGCTCGGGGCCTACACCCGGGCAGCCGCCCCGCTGAACGCCGTCTCCGACGGCTGCTCCGCATACTCAGAGCTTGCCGTGTCCTTGTCTTTTGATCACATCAACCACAACAATGTTGCGGTGAATGCAACGGAAGCTCGTGAGGGTCATGTCAGCCGCTTGGCCGGGTCCGCCGGCTTGGAACTCGTCGATGGAGTGGTCCACCTCGACCCTTCAAGCGCGGTGTTCGAGGCGATGCTGCTGGGCTGGGCACGCCAGCAACGCACTCGTTTCCTCAACGAGGAGACGACGATCAAACCGCGGATGTCGCTGGTGCGGCGTTTGGCTGACTTCACGAACCAGTACCCGTGGCAGTGGCAACCTGCCGATGGTGAGGCGTTCATAGCTCACCTGCGGTCCCCGAACCGCAAGAAGCCGGTCGTTCTGTCGACAGGGCGGGGCTACGAGACCACCCTCGCTCTGTTTATGGACTTCATCACCGACCGCCGCTACGGATGGGCGGCGGAGTGCCTGGAGCGGTTCGGACAGACCCCGCAGCAGATCTTCCACGAGGACAATCGTGTCGCCCACGTGGCCGAATACGAGGGCCAGCCTGATCGCCGCCCGTTGACCTACGACGAGGTCCAAGCCCTGTTCGACGCCGCCGACAGCCGAGTTGAGGAGGCCCAGACTCGGGGCCGCAAAGGCGCGTTGACCGCGATGCGCGACTCCGCCCTGCTCAAGACGGTCTACGCCTACGGGCTGCGGCGCAACGAGGCGCGGATGCTCGACCTCGCCGACCTTCGGCGGGCTCCGAAAAGACCGCAGTACGGCAAACACGGCGGCCTCTACGTCCGCTACGGCAAGGCCTCCAACGGCAGTCCGCCCAAGCGCCGCACGGTGTTCACGGTCAAGGAGTTCGACTGGATCGTTGACGTGCTCGACCACTGGTGCACCGAGGTCCGCCCCGCCTTCTCACCTGGCAAGCTCGCCGCACTGTTTGTCACCGAACGCTCCAGCCGCATGTCCCTGCGCGGCGTCAACATGGCTTTCACCACGGCCAGAGACGCCGCTGGCCTACCGCCCGAACTGGATCTGCACTGTCTGCGGCATTCGTACATCACGCACCTCGTGGAGTTCGACTATCCCGAGAAGTTCGTGTCCATGCAGGTCGGCCACAGCTACGCCAGCACGACCGCGATCTACACCGGTGTGTCCGACGAGTACCGCAACCGGGTGATCCAGCGCGCCCTGAAGGACCGCCACCCTGACCTCTGGGAGAGTCAATGATCAAGAAAATGGGGATCACCTGGAACCTGCGCAAGCTCATGGCCGACCGCGACATGTTCCAGACGACGGACATGGTCCCGCTACTCGCCGAACGAGGCGTCCATCTCTCCCGCGAGCAGGTCTTCCGGTTGGTCACCCAGCCCCCGCAGCGGCTGTCGATGGACACCCTCGCTGCGCTCTGCGACATCCTTCAATGCACCCCGAACGACTTGATCGAAGTCGAGACGGTCAATGCCCAGGTCAGCAAGGCTGTCGGAGACACGGACCGTCCTGCGCCGCAGGTTCGGCGGACCACGATCCGTCGACCGGGCCAGTGAGCCGCACCCGCGACGAGCGCAGAGTCGCAGAACGCCACGAACGACGCGTCCGGATCATCAATGCGCTCACCACCCGCCTGCCTGACCTGGACGCGGAGGCCGCGTCGGACGCACTGCTGCAGGCGCGGGCCGAACGCGGCGTCGCCCAGCGGGAGCTCGACGAGCACTTGGCCGCGCATCCGGACGCGCTCACCTCCGGCGATCCACGTTGCCCGGCCGTGATCGTGCGCCTCGCGCAGGCCCTGCTCGCCGCCGGACACACCGGTGTCACCTCGCCCGGTTGCTCGGAATGTCGACGCACCGGCATCACGCTGCCCCGCAGCGGCCCGGGCGGCCGGATCTGCCAGGCATGCGCCGCACGAAGCTCCCTGAACAAGAAGCCGTGCGGGCGCTGCGGTCGCACCGCCAGGATTTCCGCTCGGCGCGACGAAGGTGGCATCTGCTATTCCTGCTACCGCAAGGATCCGCAGGTCACCGAGGACTGCGCGGGCTGCGGACGTTCGCGGATGCCCGCCACCCGGCGCTCGGATGGCAAGCCGCTCTGTGAAGCCTGCTGGACTCCGCCCGCGCATACCTGCACCGCCTGCGGTCGCGTCGGCCGCGCCCATTCCCTCGGCTCGGCCGGGGCGCTCTGCCCGACCTGCTACCGCCACCTTGCCCAGCCTCGCCGGACCTGCGGGAACTGCGGCAGGCACCAGCAGATTGTCCGCCGAGCCACTACCAACAGCCCTGACCTCTGCTGGAACTGCGCGACCCCGGCCGCAACCCCGTGCTCAACTTGTGGGCAGGTCCGCCCCTGCACCAAGAACTCTCAAGGGCGGCTCGTCTGCCGCACCTGTCGGCCCCGGCCCACCAGTGTGTGCTCTGCTTGCAGCCAGGTTCGCCCCGTGCACGCCCACTGGCCCCGCGGACCGGTCTGTGGCGCCTGCTATGTCCGCATCCTCGACCACTCCGATGAGTGCCACCTCTGCCACGAGCAGCAACCTCTGATCGCAAGGGACGACAGCGGTCACAACATCTGCGGCCCATGCGCCGGCATGCCCGGCATCTACACCTGCCTGGCCTGCGGCAAGGGCGGACGCCTCTACGCTGATGGCCGCTGCCCCCGCTGCGTGCTCTTGCTCCGCCTCGAAGAACACCTCGCTGGACCCGATGGCCAGGTCTCCTGCCAACTCCGTCCGCTGCAGGACGCGCTGGCCGCCGCAAACGACCCCCGCGGTGTCCTGTGCTGGCTGCGGCGAAGCCCGAACGCACACCTACTGGGCGAACTTGCCGCAAGCGGAAAGCCGCTTAGTCACGACCTTTTAGACGAACTCCCGCCCAGCCGCTACGAGCACTACGTCCGGCAGACTCTGGTTCACACCGGCGTGCTGCCCGAACGCCACGAAGACCTCGACCGGATCCCCGCCTGGCTGGATCAACTCCTGGCCGACCGGCCTACCCAGCACGCCGCCCTGATCCGACCGTTCGTCCACTGGTTCCTGCTCAAACGGGCCCGCCGCCGAGCCGCCCACCGGGGACGACCCGCCATGGCGGGCACCTACGTCCGCACCCGGGTCCGCGTCGCCCTGGAACTGCTGACCTGGCTCGACGAGCACCGACTCGCGCTCGGGGACCTCACCCAAGACCGCCTCAACCAGTGGCTCGCGGACGGCAGCACGCGCAACTACTCCATCCGCTACTTCCTAAGCTGGGCCGCCAAACGCGACCTCCTGCCGGAGATGACCATCCCGTCCA
Source organism: Streptosporangium sp. NBC_01810 (assembly GCF_035917355.1). Lineage (NCBI taxonomy): Bacteria > Bacillati > Actinomycetota > Actinomycetes > Streptosporangiales > Streptosporangiaceae > Streptosporangium > Streptosporangium sp. NBC_01810. The sequence continues at coordinate 984,511 of NZ_CP109070.1, forward strand.
TCCCTCGCCAGGATCCAACGCGGATCTTGGACGAGGATGAGCGCTGGCACCAGCTCAGCCTCTTGCTGAACGACGCCACACTGCCGCTGGACGTCCGGGCCGCCGGCGCTTTGGTGCTGCTTTTCGGGCTTCCGACCTCACGCATCCGGCATATCCACACCGGGCACCTGCACGAGCATGACGGTCAGATGCACCTCAACGTCGGCTCACCTGCGTTGCTGATCCCGCCCAAGCTGGCCAGGCTGTTGAGCCAACTCGCTGAAGGCCAGAGCCGACAAGCCAGGATCAAGACCGACGGCCCCGGGCAGCGTTGGCTCTTCCCCGGCCTGCTACCAGGGCGCCCAGCCGCCCCGTCTGGGTTCAGCCGCAAGCTCCTCGACCACGGGATCGACGCTCGGCCGGCCCGCAACGCGGCCCTCATCGCGCTCCTGGAGGATGTTCCGCCCCCGATTCTGGCCGATCTCCTCGGCCTCCACATCAACACCGCAGTTCGATGGGCCAACATCGCCAGACGCGACTGGACCGACTACCTTGCCGCCCGCGACCAGGACACGACGAATACCGCACCCTCTGAATAAGTGCACGTCCCCAGTATTCCAGGCAGAAAAGCAGCGTTGGACACGGAAGCCAAATCTGCATAGTGCCCGGTAGCAAAGGGGGTCGGAGTTGAGTCCGGCCCCCTTTTGGCGTTTTCCGATGCGTGCCGACCCCGGTGATCCTGCTGTTCCTCACCTGGAAGGCCTCCGGCGGCGAGTAGGCCCGAGACCACCGGCGACCGGGCCGTGGACGTGGCGGCGGTCGGCGCCGGGGCGTGGGAAGGGGCCGGAAACGGAGAAAGACCCGCCCGGGCGGGTCTTTCGCGATGGAGGTCAGGCGGCGGAGGTGGGGCCGCTCGTCTGTGGAAAGCGCAGAACGTTGCGGCCGGTGTAGGCGTTGAGGTCGACGACCTTGGCGTCGCCGGTCACTCCACGGCGTGTCGCGGAACGGATATCCCTGATCTTGAGCCGTGCGACATATGGTGGCACGACCACAAGTCTCTTCATTGAGCCCCCCGGCGTGATGGTTCCGTTATATGAAATATCTACAGATCGCCGCATAAGACTGCCGTAAAGACCGGGTCAATAGGGGAGTGGGCGACCTGAGGGAGATCTCAGATCCAGGCCAAAGGCGCGGGCGGGACGGTTTGTGCTCCGCCGCCGGATGATCCTGATGCGTCGAATGATCTTCCTCCCCTCCTTGGGCTCGCCGTGCTATGCGTCACCTGACACCGGCGTGCCCGAGGCTTGCGGGCCCGGCACGCGCGAAAGTCCGTGCAAGCCAACCTAGCCCGCCCCCGCCCTGTGGATCAACCGGTTTGGCTACGGAGGGCTTCGGAGGTCATGCGTACGGTGATGGCGGTGCGGGTTCGGAGGTCATGCGTACGGTGTTGGGTGGTGCGGGTTCGGACGTTGATCGCCGAGATCGTCACGACTCGCGTCGCCGGCACCTCGGGCCGGCCGCGGCGGCCCGCTCCCGGCCGCCACGACACGACGTGTTTTTCGCGGTGTAGGCGCGCCGGACGCGGCATGCCCGGTGCCGGCCCGGATACTGTGGCGACCGGCCGGCCCGTGACGTCCCCGATCTCCGAACGGTCACCCCGCCCAGCCGGAGGCAGGCATCCTGGTCGGTGTTCCCGGCCTCGTCGACGCCGCCCAGCGGGCCACGGGCCATGTCGTCCGCGAGAGTTTCGTCACCGTTCACGCAAGGAGGACGAGACGTGTGCAGAATATCCGGCACTCCGCGAACTTCGTCATCCTCCAGGGCGTCCAATCTGCCGTTGAACGGAGTGTGAGTTGAGCACGACACTTATCGACGGTGATCCGCAGCGGTTGGGCGGTTACTGGCTGGCCGGGCGGTTGGGCGCGGGTGGTCAGGGTGTGGTCTACGAGGCGTACGACGCCGCCGGCAGGCGTGTCGCGGTGAAGGTGTTGCACGGTGACGCCGGGAGCGATCCGGAGCTGCGTGAGCGGTTCGGTCGTGAGGCCGCCGCGGCGCGCCGGGTGGCCTCGTTCTGTACGGCGGGGGTGCTGGACGCCGATCTGGCCGGGCCCAGGCCGTACATCGTCAGCGAGTACGTCGAGGGCCCCAGCCTGCGCAGGGCCGTCGCCGAGGGGCGCCGCTTCACCGGAGGCGACCTGCACCGTCTCGCGACGGCGATCGCCACCGCGCTGACCGCCGTCCACGAGGCCGGGGTCATCCACCGCGACCTCAAACCCGACAACGTCCTGCTGGGCCCGGACGGCCCCCGCGTGATCGACTTCGGCATCGCCCGCACGGATGACATGTCACTGACCGCGACCGGCATGGTGGCGGGCACTCCGACCTACATGGCCCCCGAGATCTTCATGGGCCGGCGCGCGAGCGCCGCCGTCGACGTCTTCGCCTGGGGCGGGATCATGGTCTTCGCCGCGACGGGTGCCGACCCGTTCCGGGCGGAGAGCCTGGGCGGGATCATGCACCGCGTGCTGTCGGTACAGCCTCAGCTGGACATGCTCCCCGAGCACCTGCGGCCGTTCGTCGCCGCCTCGCTCGCCAAGGATCCCGCCTCCAGGCCCACGGCGAGGGACCTGCTGCTCGCCCTGGTCAGCGGGGACGGTGCCATCGACACACCGAGGCTGCTGGCGGCGGGCAGCGACGCCGGGGCCCAGATCCGCGCGGCCTCCGCCGACCCCGCGCTCGGCACCCTCGCCGAGGACGCCTACGTCGCGCTCGGCCCCGCCGAGCGGGAACTCGCCCCCGAGATCTTCCTGCGGCTGGTCACCGTGACCGACGACGACCAGCTGGTCGTACGGCAGGCGCGGTGGGCCGAGCTCCTCGACGGGCGCGAGGAGGGTGAGGTGACAGCGATCCGGCGCCTGGTGGAGGTGTTCTCGTACCTGATCGCCCACGACGAGCAGGAGGTCTGGCTGTCGCGGCCCGCACTGCCGCAGGCCTGGCCGAGGCTGCGGATGTGGGTCCAGGCCAATCGGGACGGCCTGGCCGTGCACCGCGGCATCCTGACCGCGGCGCGGCGCTGGGAGGCCCAGGGGCACCGGGACGGAGACCTGTTCCAGGGCAGCAGCCTGGAGAACGCCATGCGGTGGGCGGCCACGGGGCGCCGCAACATCACGCTCAGCCCGGTCGAGCGGGACTTCCTGGAGGCGGGTGCCGCCCTCACCCGGCGCCGCGCCCGCCGGGGCCGGGTGCTGTCCGGCACGCTGGCCGTGCTACTGGTCGTCGCGCTGGTCGCCGGGGTGCTCGCCGTGCAGCAGAGCAGGGTGGCCGACGCGCGCAGCGACGTCATCGCCTCCCAGCGTGACCAGGCGACGGCCGCCCGGCTCGCCGCGACGGCCGACGCGCTGCGGATCGCCGAGCCGGTCAGGGCCATGCTGCTCAGCGTGGCCGCCTGGCGGCTGGCGCCGGTGACCGAGGCCAGGGCGAGCCTGGCCGGTTCGCTGGCCCAGCGGGAGACGGCAGCCTTCCACGACCCGGCCGCGGGAATCCAGACCCTCAGGGCGCTGAGCGCCGACGGGCGCACGCTCGTCAGCGTGAGCGACGGCGAGGCGCGCTTCTGGGACGTGCGGACCGGAAGGCGCACCGGCGGTTTCACCGGCCTCGGCGACGACCTGCGCGGCATCGCGCTGAGCCCGGGCGGCGGGCTGCTGGCCGTGATCAGCGGCCTGAGGCTGAAGGTCTGGAACGTGCGGACCGGCAGGCCGACGGGGTTCTCCATCGCCGTCCAGGGGCGGACCGCGGGCGGTGACACCGGGGTGTTCTTCGGGCAGTCCGACGACTGGCTCGTGGTCACTCAAGGGCAGGGCCTCTCTCTCTGGAACGTCGTGACCGGTAAGGAGCTGTCGCCGCCCGTGGCCACCAGCGGCTTCGACATCTCGGCGGACGGGCGCGGGTTCGCGACCGGCGACCTCGACGGGGAGGTGGCGGCCTTCACCCTGGAGGACCTGCGCAGGATCCCGCTGGGCAGCCGCTGTAACGGCTGCGGGCCGCGCGTGGCCTACAGCCCCGACGGCGCGACCGTCGCCGTGGCCAGAGGCAGGCGGATCGAGTTGCGCGACGCGTCCACCGGGGCCGACCTGGATCGTTTCTTCGAGGAGGGTGCCACCGGCGGCCTCGTCTTCAGCTCCGACGGGCGCTTCCTGGCCTCGGCGCTCGATACGGCCCTGCGGGTCTGGCGGGTCCAGGACGGCCGGCTGCTGCTCACCCAGAAGATCGACGCGTACCAGCCCGTCGTGGCCTTCGACCCGGACGGGCGCACCCTGCGCTACCTCACGGAGGACTCGGTGACGAGCCTCGACGTCTCCGCGCTGACCAGGCCCGTCACGCTGAAGGGTCCCGGGACCGGCTGGGCAGCCCTCAGTCCCGACGGGAGGCTCCTCGCCTCCAGGGACGACAGGGCGAGCGAGGTCGTGATCCGGGACGTCCGGCGGCGCGCCCGCGTGGGCTCGCTGGAGGTCGGGCCCGAGGGCGCCGACGGCTTCTTCGAGATGGCCTTCAGCGCCGATGGCGGGCGGCTGGTGGCCAACACCGGAGGGGACGGTTCCCGGCTGACCGTCTGGGACACGGCCACCTCCAAGCGGATCGCCGCCGTCGCCACCGCCCGCGCGGGCCAGGTGCCCGCCGTGGCCATCAGCGCCGACGGCACCGCGGTGGCCTCCTACACCCTCTACTACGACTCCGACGAGGCGCCCGGCGGGGAGATCCACGTCTGGGACGTGCCCAGCGGCCGACTCCGCTGGTCGCGGGCGCAGGAGCTGGTCGATGGGCTGGTGTTCACCCCGGACGGCAGGGCGCTCGCGGTCGCGGGCGGCGACCACCGGTTGCTGGACGCGAAGACCGGCGAACCGTTCGGCGACACCTACGGCTCGCCCGGCGTCGGCATCCCGACGATCGCGCTGGCCTTCGGCGAGGACGGAGCCCGCTTCGCCATCGCCGATCAGGTCGGGCGGATCTCGGTGTTCGAGACCCGGGGCAGGGACCGGGTGGGCACCCTGATCCGGAGCGAGCGGGGCGCGGGGGCCGCCCTGACGTACTCGCCCCGCGGCGATGTCATCGCCGCGGCGGTGAACGAACGGTCGGTGGGGTTGTGGGACGTCGCGACCGGGCGCCGCCTCGGCCAGCCGATCGTCGCGCAGACCGGCGATCTCCAGTCGCTGGCGTTCAGTCCCGACGGGGCCAGGCTGGTCGTCGTCGACTCGGCAGGCACCCTGGACGAGTATCCGGTCGAGCCGGAGGCGGTGGCGCGGGCGGTCTGCGAGCGCGCGGGCCGCACCCTCTCGCGCGAGGAGTGGCGCACCTACCTCGGCGACCTGCCCTATCGCAACGTTTGCCGCGGTTAGAGAAACTTTTTCTCCAGGAGTCGCATCAAACACCGCATGAGAGTGGCGCGGGAACTGATCATGGGTGATCCGCAGCGGTTGGGCGGCTACCGGCTGGCCGGGCGGTTGGGCGCGGGTGGTCAGGGTGTGGTCTACGAGGCGTACGACGCCGCCGGCAGGCGTGTCGCGGTGAAGGTGTTGCACGGTGACGCCGGGAGCGATCCCAAGGTGCGTGAGCGGTTCGGTCGTGAGGCCGCCGCGGCGCGCCGGGTGGCCTCGTTCTGTACGGCGGGGGTGCTGGACGCCGATCTGGCCGGGCCCAGGCCGTACATCGTCAGCGAGTACGTCGAGGGCCCCAGCCTGCGCGGGGCCGGCCGGATCTTCGGTGGTGACGACCTGCACGCCCTCGCGACGGCGATCGCCGTCGCGCTGACCGCCCTCCACGACGTCGGGGTCGTTCACCGCGACCTCACCCCCGACAACGTGTTCCTCGGCCGGAGCGGACCCCGGATCGTCGGATTCGGGGTGAGTCCCGGCTTGAGAGCCTCGCTGACCGCCACCGGGCTCAGGCCACGCGCGCCGTCGTACACGGCGCCCGAGGTGTTCACCGGCGGCGAGGTGGGTCCCGCCGCCGACGTGTTCGCCTGGGGCGGGATCGTGCTGTACGCCGCGAGCGGCACGGATCCGTTCGCGGCGGGCAGCCTGGGCGCGGTGATGCATCGGATCCTCGCCCTCGATCCCGACCTGAGCCCGCTGCCCTGCCCGCTGCGGACCCTGGCCGCCGCCGCGCTCACCAAGGACCTCCGCGCCAGGCCCGCCGCCCGCGACCTGCTGCTCGCACTGATCGCCGCCGGGCCGGCCGCTCCCCGGACGGACGCGCCGGGGCTCGAGACGGCCTCGCTGCTGCGGGCGGGTGCCGAGGTGGCGGCCAGGGTCCGCACGGCCTGCGACGATCCTGGGCTGGGCGCGCTGGCCGAGTCGGCGTTCGCCGCGCTGGACCCGGCGGACCGGGAGCGTGTGCCGGCGGTGTTCCTGAGACTCGTCGCCATCGGTGCCGACGGGCAGGCGGTCGCCCGCGAGGCCAGGGCTCCCGCCGGGTCCGAGGGCGTCCTGCACGGCTTCGCGGGGCTGGTCGAGCACCGGGGCGACAGGGTGTGCCTGGTCCACCAGGCGCTGCCCTACGCCTGGCCCCGTCTGGGGGAGTGGATCGACGCCAACCGCACCCGGCTCGTGGCGCGTGAGAAGTTCGCCCGGCTGCTCCCCTTGCTGCTGGCCGCCTCGGCGGTGTTCGCGCTGGTCGCGGGAGTGATCGCGCTGGGATGGATTGACTGACCGGCGAATACCTGGGTAGGACTTCACCGGAAAAGCCGCGAGTTTTCGGGGGGAAACATGGCGAAGTGTGAAACATGCGGTAACGACTATGAGATGAGCTTCGAGGTGCATACCCAGGGCAAGGTGCACATCTTCGACAGCTTCGAGTGTGCGATCCAGCGGCTGGCGCCGATCTGCGAGCACTGCGAGGTCCGCATCGTCGGACACGGCGTCGAGGCGGGCAGGCGCTGGTTCTGCTGCGCCAACTGCGCACGCCAGGAGGGCGCGACCGCGATAGTGGACCATGTGGGGGCGACGGTGTAGGGCGGTAACGACGCGGGGCGGCGGCGTGGGGCCGTGTGACATCGGACGCGGTGCGGATCAGCCGGAGGGCGAGGCGCCTGGGGCCCCGCTACGAGGCGGGGTGCCGGTGCGCGGAGCCGGCGGAGGCGGCGTGAGGCGGTATTAACAAGACCGCCATGGTGCGGACCGCAATGACTATGGCTGAGATCGCCTCATGCGTTCACACTGATCCCTATGTGGGATTTTGATGTCCTTGTTCTTGGTTCCGGGCCAGGTGGGCAGAAGGCCGCGATCGCCGCCGCGAAACTCGAACGGCGCGTCGCGCTCGTCGAGCGGCGCAACATGCTCGGCGGAGTGTGCATCAACACCGGCACCATCCCCTCCAAGACGCTGCGTGAGGCCGTCCTGCACCTGACCGGCCTCAACCAGCGTGGCATGTACGGCCAGAGTTACCGGGTGAAGGACGAGATCACCGCGGCCGACCTGGGCATCCGCACCCAGCACGTGATCGGCAGGGAGATCGACGTGATCCGCAGCCAGCTGTCGCGCAACCACGTGGCGGTGCTCAGCGGGATGGGCCACTTCGTCGACCCGCACACGGTCGGCGTCGTCGACGAGCACGGCCACGAGACCAAGGTCACCGCCGACAAGGTCATTATCGCCACGGGCACCCGGCCGGCCCGCCCCGACACCGTGGAGTTCGACGACCACACCATCATCGACTCGGACGGCATCCTGAAGCTGCAGGACATCCCCGACTCCATGGTGGTCGTCGGGGCCGGGGTGATCGGCATCGAGTACGCCTCGATGTTCGCCGCACTGGGCACCAAGGTGACAGTGGTGGAGCGTCGCGACCGGATGCTCGACTTCTGCGACCTGGAGATCGTCGAGGCGCTCAAGTACCACCTGCGCGACCTGGCGGTGACCTTCCGCTTCGGTGAGACCGTCGCCGCGGTGGAGCGCCGCTCCAGGGGGGCGCTGACCGTGCTGGAGAGCGGCAAGAGGATCCCCGCCGAGACGGTGATGTACTCGGCCGGCCGCCATGGCATGACCGACGAGCTCGCCCTGGAGAGCGCGGAGCTGGCCGCCGACGCCCGAGGCCGTATCCAGGTCGACGAGCACTACCGCACCACAGTGCCGCACATCTACGCCGTCGGCGACGTCATCGGCTTCCCCTCCCTGGCGGCCACCTCCATGGAGCAGGGCCGGATCGCCGCCCACCACGCCTGCGGGGAACCGCTGCGCGGCATCCACCACCTGCAGCCGATCGGCATCTACACCATCCCCGAGATCAGCTTCATCGGCCACACCGAGGACGGGCTGACCGCCTCCCACGTCCCCTTCGAGGTCGGCATCTCCCGCTACCGCGAGCTGGCCAGAGGCCAGATCATCGGCGACACCTACGGCATGCTCAAACTCCTGGTCTCCCCGGAGACCCGCGCCCTGCTCGGCGTGCACGTCTTCGGCACCGGCGCCACCGAACTGCTCCACATCGGCCAGGCGGTCATGGGCTGCGGCGGCACCATCGACTACCTGGTCGACGCCGTCTTCAACTACCCCACCCTGGCCGAGTCCTACAAGGTCGCCGCCCTGGACGCCATGAACAAACTCCGCCGGGTGGCCCGCTTCGAGCTTTGAAGCACGCCGCACCCGTCGCGAAGGTGAGGGGCGGGCAGCCCTTCCCAGCCGTCAGGGCGGCCTACGCAGGACGGCGTCGAGGGCGTCGCCCCGTGAGTCGCCCCGTGACCTGCGTTTCGCGCCGCCTGCGGGAGCCGTGAGCGTCGCAGGAGAGGAGACGGCGGCGCCGAAGTGATCAAAGGGCCGCACCGCTCATCGTGGGCCGTACCGTCCAGGGGGCTCAGCTTTCGGACGGGGCGTCCTTCCGGCCGGCCACGAGGGTGTCACCGGCCTTGCCGGGTGCGGGCGGCGCGGAGGGTGCGGGCGGCGCGGAGGGTGCGGAGGGTGCGGGCGGCGCGGAGGGCGCGGGCGGCACGGAAGGTGCGGAGGGCGCGGTACCGGAGGAGGGCTTGCGGGTGCGCGTGCGCGGACGGGGTGCGGCGGGGAACTCCGCGGTGTCGACGGTGCTCTCGGCGGCGGTCGGAGCGGGCTTGTCGGTATCGGCGGGCTTCTTCCCGGCGGCGGGCAGGGCGGGCGCCGAGGGGGTCTCCGGCTCGCGCAGCGCGGCGATGACGTCGTCGGCCTCGGTCTCGGCGGCGAAGTCCTCGGCGGCCTCGGCCTCACGGCGCTTGATCACCACCATGTGGTCGACCGACAGGCGGCCCGCGCCGCCGACCGCGAGCAGTATGGAGGCGGCCCCGAGCGCCACGATCAGCTTGACGTCGCCCCCGGTTAGCGGCAGGCCCGTCTCACCGCTGGCCAGCACGAACACGGCTAGGGCCTCGGCGAACAGCAGCAGTCCGCACGCGGATACGGCGAGACCGGCCACCAGCAGCGCGCCGCCGATGAGCTCCGTCAGCATGGTGGTGGCGGCCCACACGCCTGGCGCGGGTGCACCCAAGGTCGTGAACTGCCCGGCGGTGGCGGTCAGGCCCGCTTCGAGCTTGTGCCAGCCGTTGGCGAAGAAGATCCCGCCCACCCCCAGCCTGGCGGCCAGGGAGGCGAGATCATGGAGGGTTCGTCGCACGGTTCCTCATTCTGGTTAGATTCACCGTTCCTGCCCAGGCTTGACCGATAGATGACCGAGCGAGGGACTTCCAAACCCTTCACTGGGAGTCACTCTCCTCTCTGTCGGAACTGTCGGAACGGCGGGGCACCAGGAGCATCACGGCCAGCGCGGTGGATCCGAGCAGGAGCACGCTCACCAGGATCGTCGAGTGCAGGCCCGAGACGAACGCGACGCGGGCCGAGGCGAGCAGCGTCTCCCCGACGCCGCCGCCGATCTCCCGCGCCATGTGCGCGGCGGAGGCGAGTGACTGGCGGGCCTGGTGCATCGTCTCGGGGGCGACGCCGGGGACCGGGGCCAGCGAGGGGGCGTACACCACCGTGGTGATCGTGCCGAGCACCGCGACCCCGAGCCCGGCGCCCAGCTCGTAGGCGGTCTCCTCGATCGCGGCGGCGCCGCCCGCGCGTGACTCCGGAGTGGCCGACATGATCGTGTCGGAGGCGGCCAGCAGGGTGACCTGGATGCCGAAGCCGATGCCGATGAAGCAGAACGTCAGGGCCATCGGATGTCCCTCGGTGCCCCAGGCCAGGGTGGGGGCGAGGGACAGGGCGGTCAGCGCCAGCCCGCCGCTCATCGTGATGCGCAGGCCGAACCAGTGCAGTAGCCGAGCCCCGGCCAGACCGCCCGCGACCGAGGCGATCATGAGTGGGAGCATCCGTACGGCCGCCCCGAGCGGGCTGTCGCCGAGGACCAGCTGGAGGTACTGGGCGAGCATGAGCTCCAGCCCGACCAGGGCGAAGACCGTCAGCAGCACACAGCCCACCCCGGCGCAGAACGCCCGCCGTCTGAACAGGCCCAGGTCGATCAGGGGGAAGGTCAGCCGCCGCTGCCTGCGTACGAACCACACCAGCATCCAGATCCCGAACACCAGGACCGCCACCCCGCCGAGATGCCCGGCTCCCGTCTCCTTCAGGCCGAAGGCCACCCCGAGGATGCCCAGCACCGACAGCAGCGCGCTGAGCGCGTCCCACGGCCGGTCGGTGCGCCTTCGGGACTCGGGAAGGAGTCTGATGGCTGCGGGCAGCAGGAACATCAGGATGGGGACGTTGATCAGGAAGACGGCGCCCCACCAGAAGTGCTCGATGAGCAGCCCGCCGACGAGCGGGCCGACCGCGGCCCCGGCCGCCGCCACCGCGCTCCACACACCCAGCGCGACCGCTCGCTCGCGCCGGTCCGTGAAGACCTGCCGGATGATGGAGAGGGTGGCCGGCATGATCATGGCTCCGCCGACGCCGAGCAGCGCGCGCGCCGCGATCAGCGTGAGCGGGGTCGGGGCGAAAGCGGCAGCCGCCGAGGCGACGCCGAAGACCAGGTACCCGGCCAGCACCAGCCGTTTGCGCCCGTAGCGGTCACCGAGCGTGCCGAAGGTGAGCAGCAGCGGCGCGACCACCAGCGAGTAGACGTCGATGATCCACAGCAGCTGCACGGAGGTCGGCTCCAGGGCCGCCGTCAGCGTGGGTACCGCGATGTGCAGCACCGTGGCGTCCACCGCGATCAGCAACAGGCTGAAGCAGAGCAGGACGAGGATCGACCACCGGCTGGCCCCGGGTGCCCGTGGGCCGCCGTCCCCACCCCTGGCTTTGGCCATGATGGTGGTCATGGGCCGCTCAGGAATTGTCAGCCTGGACGAACATACGTCGCAGCCTAGGCGAAGTGCGGCGGTGCGCGGGGTGGCATTCGATGATGGATTTACATGGATATGTGTACCTTGCGGCTTGCGGTCGGTCGGCAAGCCGTGTTTTCGGCGACACTGTGAGTGACCTCTCTAGAGAGATACAGGCATATACCGCTATCTAGGCAAATGGTGATCTCCCACGGACCATGGCGGTCGTGGGGAGTCAGCGTGAGGCCCGTGAGCCGCCGTGGTGACCGGGTCCGGCGGGCACGATCCCGCCCCGGTGCCGCCGCCCCGAGACCCCGCAGCCCCCCGGCAGTGGTGTGCCGTGGCCGCCGCATGGCTGAACAGTGACCATCCCGAGGCCGCGCTGGAGGCCGCCCGCAGGGCGCTGGACCTCGACCCCCGATCCGAGTCGGGGGCCGACTGGGGATACCGCCTCGCCAGCCTCGCGTTCGAGCGGCTCGGCCGCGACGCGGAGGCGGTGGCCGCCGCCGAGGAGGCCGTACGCCTCGCGCCGGGCTCCTGGGCCGCGCGGATGCGCCTGGGGGCGGCACTGCGCAGGGTGCCGGGCCGCTGACGCGAGTCACGGGCGCAGGCGGCACAGGGAAGGGTGTGGCCACCGGTGCGGCACCGGTCGGAGCTAGCTACCTCGAACGTGGATTCATCCATTCTCGTCCACATATCTGATCGTGCCCGCGCGACGGCGTGGCGCGACGCTCAGGCACGCGCAAACGTCCCCCCGGTGCGATATAACCGGGGGCGGACCGGGGAGGCGTGATGCGGGAATCCAGCAGGGCCCGGCCGGCGGGGCGCGCGGCCGCACGGGATCTGTTCGAGCGGGTGCGGCTGGGCTACTTCCGGCTCTCGCCGCCTCTGCGCAGACTGATCTACGTCGCGGTGCTGGTCGGAGCGGTCGTGCTGGCGTTCGGGCTCGGCTGGCCGGCGCTCAACACGTTCTTCGTCACGCTGACGCTGCTCGGCTTCGCGGCGCTGACCCTGAGCTTTCCCCGCGCCGCCGCCACCCTGCTCGTGGTGCTCGCCTGGCTGGCGGTTCTGATGATCTTCCAGGGCGCGTCCGGCTGGAACTCGCCGATCCCGACGGCGCTGATGATCCTCGCCCCTGTGGTGGCCGGCGTGGCCCACCTCATCCGCTGGGTTCCCCCGTGGGTGAGCACGGCCATGGCGCTGGTGCCCGCCGGACTGGTGGCCGTCCTGCTCGGCGTGGTCATCACCGGGTTCGTGCCCGCCGTCGCCATCTGGGCCGCGTACGCCGTGGCGGCCGGGGTGCTCGTCCAGCGGTTCCTCCAGGCCCGCCGGGTGCGAGTGGCGCTGGCGGCGGAGGAGCGTGGCCAGGCCGGGCTCAGGGGCCGCGGGGGCGGGGCGCCCGCTCCCGCCGCCGCGACCGGCGAGCGGGACGCGCCGCCGCCCATCTCGGTGGAGGAGGCGCTCGGAGAGCTGGACGCCATGATCGGCCTGGCCCCGGTGAAGGAGCAGGTGCGCTCGATCGCCGCCTCGATCGAGGCGGCCAGGCTGCGCAGGGAGGCCGGATACTCCACCGAGCCGCCGATGCGGCACTTCGTGTTCGTCGGCCCCCCGGGCACCGGCAAGACCAGTGTGGCCAGGACCGTCGCGAAGATCTTCTATGCCTTCGGCCTGCTGGAGACCCCCTACGTGGTCGAGGCCCAGCGGGCCGACCTGGTGGGGGAGTTTCTCGGCGCCACCGCGATCAAGACGAACGAGCTGGTCGACCGGGCGCTCGGCGGCGTGCTGTTCGTCGACGAGGCGTACAGCCTGATCAACTCCGGTGACGGCCAGCCGGACAGGTTCGGCGCGGAGGCCGTGCAGACGCTGCTCAAGCGGGCCGAGGACGACCGCGACCGGCTGGTCGTCATCCTGGCCGGATACGAGAAGGAGATGGCCACCTTCCTGTCGTCCAACCCCGGCCTGTCCAGCCGGTTCGCAAGCCGGGTCCGCTTCCCCAGCTACGCCCCCGACGAGCTGCTCCAGATCACCGAGCTGCTGCAGCGGCGCCGGGGCGACCGGATGTCGCCGGAGGCCGTGCCCGCGCTGCTCGCCCGATTCGAGGACATCCACCGGCGCGCGATAGTCGACGACCTGGGCAACGCCCGGTTCGTCCGCAGCCTCGTGGAGGCCGCCGCGCAGGCGAGGGACGTGCGCGTGGTGGGGGCGGGCGGCGCGCCCACCACCGAGGACCTGGTCACCACGGTCCCGGGCGACGTCGTCAAGGCCTTTGACGAGCTCACCGCCCGCTACCGGGGCTACCAGGCCACGCCCACTCTTGAGGAGGCGCTGGCAGACCTCGACCGTATGGCGGGTCTCGAGCCGGTCAAACGGCAGGTGCACGCGATCGCCGCGCAACTCAGAGTGGCCAAGATGCGCCAGGAGCGGGGACTGCCGACCCCGACGCAGATGCGGCACTTCGTCTTCGCCGGGCCGCCGGGTACCGGAAAGACCACGGTGGCACGCATCCTGGGCCGTGTCTTCGCCGCGCTCGGCCTGCTCGCCCAACCGGACGTGGTGGAGGCCCAGCGGGCCGACCTGGTCGGCCAGCACCTCGGCGCCACCGCGATCAAGACGAACGAGCTGGTCGACCGGGCGCTCGGCGGGGTGCTGTTCGTCGACGAGGCCTACGGCCTGGTCAACTCCGGCTACAGCGGGGGTGACGCCTTCGGCACCGAGGCCGTGCAGACGCTGCTCAAGCGGGCCGAGGACGACCGCGACCGGCTGGTGATCGTCCTGGCCGGATACGAGCGGGAGATGGACGCCTTCCTGTCGTCCAACCCCGGCCTGGGCAGCAGGTTCAGCCAGCGGGTGCGGTTTCCCTCGTACTCCTCCGAGGAGCTCACCGAGATCGCGGTGCTGCTCGCCGACTCCTCGGGCGACAGGTTCGACGACGACGCCCGGCGTGACCTGGCCGAGGTCTTCACCTGGGTCTGCGACGAGGGTCTGATCGACGGCCTGGGCAACGGCAGGTTCGCGCGCTCGCTCTTCGAGCGCGCGGCGATGCGCAGGGACGTCCGCCTGGCCGCCCTGGGCGGTGCCACCGCCACCGCGGCCGATCTGACCACCATCACCAGCATCGACCTGCGCGCCGCCGTGGACGAACTCTCCGGAAAGTGATTCCGGGCCCGACCGGCGGCATCGTTCACCGAGATCCCTCCGATTCGGTACGCTATGCAGCCCATCGGTCGCCGAGTGTAGCAAGATGGTCACCGACAGCGGCGGGGCTCCGGAGGAGGAAAGATGACGGGATTCCTTGCCCGCAGGCTGCTCAACTACCTGGTGTTGATCGTCGTGGCCACCAGCCTCGCCTACATGCTGGCGGCCTCCACGCTCGACCCGCGATCCAACTATGAGGGCCGCAACCCTCCGATTCCCCCCGCGGTCGTCGACGCGCGCCTCACCGAGCTCAACCTCAACGACCGCACCCCGCTGTTCGAGCGCTACCTGACCTGGGTGGGTGCCCTCACCCGAGGCGACTTCGGCAGGACGGTGGCCGGAGGCTCGGTCGGCGACGACCTCGGGCGCCGGATAGGCGTCACCCTGCGCCTGATCACGGTCGGGCTTCTCGTCGGCAGCGTCACCGGCGTGCTCGTCGGTGCCTACGCCGCGGTCAAGCAGTACGGCGCCTTCGACCGGCTCTCGACGGGTCTTTCCTTCGTCGTCCTCGCGGTCCCCACGGTGGTGCTGGCCAACATCCTGATCATCGCCGCGGTCCGGTTCAACGAGGCCGTCGGCACCCAGATCCTCCTCGTCAGCGGAGAGGCGACCCCCGGGCTCCAGGGCGGGGTCGCCGCCGCCGCGGTCGATCGGATCCAGCATCTGCTGCTGCCCACGCTGTCGCTCTCGCTCGGCCTGGCCGCCGTCTACAGCCGCTACCAGCGCAACATGATGCTCGATGTGCTCGGCGCCGACTTCATCCGCACGGCCATGGCCAAGGGGCTGAGCCGCCGCGCCGCGCTGACCCGGCACGCACTGCGCACCGCGCTGATTCCGGCGGTCACCTACTTCGCCTTCACCTTCGGGGCGCTGCTGGTCGGCACCACCTTCACCGAGAAGATCTTCGGCTGGCACGGCATGGGAGAGCAGCTGGTCGACTCGATCTCCACCAACGACATCAACACCGTCGCCGCGATCAGCTGCTTCGCCGCGCTGGCGGTGCTGCTGGCCGCGCTGGCCTCCGACGTGCTGCACGCCGTCCTCGACCCGCGCGTCCGGGTGGGGTGAGCCGGAGATGAGCATCGCGGAGGAGGAGCTCACCGAACAGCGGGCGTCCGTCGACAGGATCAAGGCGCCCTCGCGGCTGCGGGTGGTCATGGGCCGCCTCCTGCGCTCGGGCCGGGGCCGGATCGGCTTCGTGCTCCTCGTGCTGATCTTCCTGCTGGCCTTCGCCGGCCCCTACCTCACCCGCTGGACCTACACCGCCAAGGACTTCACGGCCTTTCTCGCGCCGCCGTCGGCCGAGCACTGGTGGGGGACCCTGCAGACCGGTGCCGACGTGTACGCGGTCACGCTGCGTGGCATGCGCAGGTCCCTGGTCGTCGGCCTGCTCGCCGCGGTGGTCGGCACCGCGCTCGCGGCCGTGGTGGGGGCCTTCGCCGGATACTTCGGGAGCTGGACCGATCGTTCACTGACCTGGGTGACCGACCTGCTGCTCGTGCTTCCCGCCTTCCTGATCCTGGCGATCATGTCCCCGCTCTTCGCCGGGGGACAGTGGCCGATGTTCGTGCTGGTGCTGGCGCTCTTCCTCTGGATGGTGACCTCGAAGATCGTCCGGAGCATGACCATCTCGCTCAGGGAACGGGAGTTCATCCACGCGGCCAGGTTCATGGGCGTGCCGCCGACAAGGATCATCTTCCGGCACATCATTCCCAACATGTCCTCGCTGCTGGTCGTCGACGCCACGCTGAACGTCAGCGCCGCGATCCTCACCGAGACGTCCCTCTCCTACTTCGGCTTCGGCATCCAGCCGCCGGACGTCTCGCTGGGCAGCCTCATCGCCGACGGCGCCCAGACGGCGCTCTACGCCCCCTGGACGTTCTGGTTCTGCGCGGGCCTGTTGATCGTCACCGTGCTCGCGGTGAACCTGGTCGGCGACTCCCTGCGCGACGCCTTCGACCCCACGGCCCGCAGGAGTGGGTGAGCGGATGACCAGCGAGCGAACCGCGGGCGCGAGATCCCGGATCGGCCGGACCGGCGGGCGCGGCGCCGGGGCCGACCCCCTGTCGATGGGGGCCGGTCCCGTGCTCACCGCCCCGGTGCTCGAGGTGCGCGACCTCGACGTCACCTTCGGCCCGGGCCCTGGAGCGGTTCGCGCGGTCCGGGGGATGGGCTACGCGGTCCGTCCGGGCGAGGTGCTCGGGATCGTCGGTGAGTCCGGCTCCGGCAAGTCGGTCACCTCGCTGGCCGTGATGGGGCTGCTCCCGCCGCACGCCCACGTCACCGGGTCGGTGCGGCTGCGAGGGCAGGAGATCCTGGGGGCCCCGGAGAGGACGCTCACCACGTTCCGCGGTAAGAGCATCTCGATGGTCTTCCAGGACCCGCTCTCCGCGCTCACCCCCGTCTACCGGGTCGGTGACCAGATCGCCGAGGCGGTCCGCGTCCACCAGCGGATCGGCGCCGAGCAGGCCGCCAGGCGCGCGGTCGAACTGCTCGACCTGGTCGGCATCCCCGACGCCGCGCAGCGCGCCAGGGCGTTCCCGCACGAGTTCTCCGGCGGCATGCGCCAGCGCGTGATGATCGCGATGGCGATGGCCAACGACCCCGACGTGATCCTCTGTGACGAACCGACCACCGCGCTCGACGTGACCGTCCAGGCTCAGGTGCTGGAGGTGCTGAAGACGGCGCAGCGGGAGACGGGCGCGGCGATCGTCATCATCACCCACGACCTGGGGGTGGTGGCCGGGTTCGTCGACCGGGTCCTCGTCATGTACGCCGGGCGCCCCGTCGAGGTCGGCTCGGTGGACGAGGTCTACTACCGCACCCGCATGCCGTACACCATGGGCCTGCTCGGTTCGATCCCGCGCCTCGACCGCGGCCGGGAGCGGCCGCTGGTGCCCATTGCGGGAAACCCGCCGTCACCTGCGGCGCTGCCGCCGGGCTGCCCGTTCGAGCCGCGTTGCCCGATCGCCGTCCCGGCGTGCGCCGAGGCCGAACCCGAGCCGGTGCAGGTGGGGTCGCCCGGCCACCTCGCGGCGTGCATACGCTCCGGTGAGATCGAGGCGAAGGGCTGGTCACCCGCCCAGGTCTACGGTGTGCGTGCCATCGCCGGGGAGGCGGCGGTCCGCCCGGTCTCCGGTTCCGTCCCGGGTTCCCCCGTCGGTTCCGTCCCGGGTTTCCCCGTCGGTTCCCTCCCCGCTTCCCCCGTCGGGGAGCGGCCACGGCCGCGTGGCGAGCGTGAGGTGGTCCTGGCGGTCGACGGCCTGGTCAAGCACTATCCCCTGGTGAAGGGGAGGCTCCTGCGGCGGCGGGTCGGCACGGTCCGCGCGGTGGACGGTGTCAGCTTCGACGTCCGCGAAGGCGAGACGCTCGGCCTGGTCGGGGAGTCGGGCTGCGGCAAGACGACCACCCTGATGGAGATCCTCGAACTGGCCGCACCACAGGGCGGTGCGATCACGGTGCTGGGCCGCGACACCTCGCGGATGAGCGCCCGTGACCGGATGGCCGTCCGGCGCGACATGCAGGTCGTCTTTCAGGATCCGCTGGCCTCGCTCGACCCGAGGATGACCGTCTACGACATTCTCGCCGAGCCACTGCGCGCGCACGGCAGCCGTGACCCTGGGCCGAGGGTCCGCGAGCTGCTTGGCCTGGTCGGCCTGGAGGCCGGTCACGCCGCCCGTTATCCGCAGGACTTCTCCGGGGGCCAGCGCCAGCGCATCGGCATCGCCCGCGCTCTTGCCCTGGAGCCCCGGCTGGTCGTGCTGGACGAGCCGGTCTCGGCGCTCGACGTGTCCATCCAGGCCGGGGTGCTCAATCTGCTGGAGGAGCTGAGGACCCGCCTGGGCCTGTCGTACCTGCTCGTGGCGCACGATCTGGCCGTGGTCCGGCACGTCGCGGACCGGGTCGCGGTCATGTATCTCGGCAGGATCGCCGAGATCGGGCAGGTCGGCCGGGTGTACGACGCTCCGATGCACCCCTACACGCGGGCACTGCTGTCGGCGATCCCGCTGCCGGATCCGATCATGGAACGTTCCAGGAGGCGCGTCCTGCTGGAGGGGGACCTGCCAAGCCCCGCCGATCCCCCCTCCGGCTGTCGCTTCCGCACCCGCTGCCCCCTGTTCAGGTCCCTCGACGAGACCGTCAGAAGGCGTTGTGTGGACGAGGAACCCCAGGTGCGCCGGCTAGGAGACGACCACGGAGTCTCATGTCACTTCGCCGAGAGGCTCGACGCCTGATGATCCAGTCGAGTGCCCTTCCGTTCGCCCAGTCGTATCCTCCGGGGAGGAAAACAGTGACATCGATCCGGCGCGTGGGCGCGCTCGCCACCGCGCTGGCCGTGGTCCTGGCGGTCTCGCCGGTTCTGACCGGCTGCGATGGCAGGGGCGGGACGGGGAGCGGGTCCACCTCGGCGATCAAGGCCTACGACGTCAACCCTGTCGCCCGTGACCGGGTCGTGGACGGAGGGGTGCTCCGCTGGGGGCTCAACGAGTATCCGTCCAACTGGAACCTCAACCATGTCGACGGCAACCTGGCGACGGTCAAGAAGGTCATGGACGCCCTCATGCCCTCGCCGTTCCGCTCCGACGCCAAGGGGCAGATCTCCCCGAACACCGACTACCTGTCGGCGGGCAGGGTCACCTCGGACGGCCCCAAGCAGGTCGTCACACTGACCCTCGACCCGCGTGCCAAATGGTCCGACGGCACCCAGATCACCTGGGAGGACTACCGTGCCCAGTGGCAGGCGATGAACGGTCGCAACGGCGACTACCGGGTGGCCGGCACCACCGGCTACCAGGACATCGAGAAGGTGACCAGGGGTAAGGACGCCCACCAGGTCGTGGTGACCTTCGCCAAACCCTTCGGTGACTGGCAGTCGCTGTTCGCGCCGCTGTACCCCCGAAGCACCAACGCCACCCCGGAGGCGTTCAACAACGCCTGGCTGAACCGCGTCCCGGTGACCGCCGGCCCGTTCAGGTTCGTCTCGTTCGATCCGACCGCCAAGACCGTCACCATCGCCAGGGACGACCACTGGTGGGGAGAGCGGGCCAAGCTGGACCAGATCATCTACCGCTCCCTGGAGAGCGACGCACTGGTCGGAGCCTTCAGCAACGGTGAGCTCGACACCTTCGACATCGGTCCGTCCGCGCCCGACTACGCGCGCGCCAAGGCCACCCCGGGCGCGATCGTACGGCAGGCGGCCGGACCCGACTTCCGGCACATCACGATGAACGGCGAGAGCGCCGTCCTGTCCGACCCGAGGGTCCGCAGGGCCGTGGCGACGGGTATCAACCGCCAGGCCATCGTCCAGTCCGACCTTCAGGGCCTCGACTGGCCGATCGTCCTGCTGAACAACCACTTCTTCATGAACACCCAGGAGGGCTACCGGGACAACGCAGGTGAGATCGGCAGGTACGACCCCGGTGCGGCCGGGCGGGAGCTGGACGACGCGGGCTGGAAGCGGGAGGGGCGGATCCGCAGGAAGGACGGCAGGGAGCTGAACCTGCGCTTCGTCCTGCCGTCCAGCCTGCAGCTCACCAAGTCCGAGGCCGAACTCGTCCAGGACATGCTCGCCCAGATCGGTGTCGGGGTCACTCTCCAGTCGGTACCCACCGACGACTACTTCACCAAATACATAATTCCCGGCAATTACGACATCACTGCTTTCGCGTACATGGGCACGCCGTTTCCCGTCTCCAGCGCCTACGGCCAGTACGCCGACGCCACCAGGCGCCCGGACGACACCGGGCAGTGGAACGCCAACCTCGGCCGCATCGGCTCCCCGCAGATCGACGCCGCCATGAACAAGGCGACCGCCGCCCTCGACGCCGGCCGTGCCATCGCCGACACCAACGCCGCCGACAAGCTCATCTGGCAGGCGGTCAACGTGGTGACGCTCTACCAGCGGCCACAGAACGTCGCGGTCAAGAGCACCGTCGCCAACTTCGGCGCCCGCGGCTTCTACGACCTGAGATACCAGGACATCGGCTTCACCCGGTGACGCGGTCGTGTCTGCCGGCGGAGGTGCCCGCCGAGGCCCTCGCAGCCGAGACCGAGCGGGTGTCCGGGCTGCTGCGCTGATGGCTCCGGCTTCGAAAGCCGTCACAACCAGGACTTCCGTGGCCGAAAGCCGAACCCCGTGCCCGAAGGCCCTCCCCCCGGATCCGGTGGAGAGCGGTTCAGCCGCGGCGGAAGCGTATCCGGTCGCCGGGGCGGAGCTGGGCGGCCTCGGCAAGGCTCGCCGAGGTCAGGACGGCGATGACCGGGTAGCCGCCGGTCGGCGGGTGGTCGGCGAGGAACACGATCGGCTGGCCGCTGGGCGGCACCTGGACGGCCCCGGCCACCATGCCCTCGCTGGGCAGCTCCCCGTCCCGGGCCCGTTCCAGGCGGGCACCGCGCATTCGCACGCCCACCCGGTTGCTGTCCTGGCCGACCTCGTACGGCTCCGCACACAGGGTGGTCAGGGCTCCGGGGACGAACCAGTCGTCCCGGGGACCCGGCAGGAGACGCAGGACGCCCGCTCCGAGTTCCGGCGAGGGCGCCGCGTCCACGGTGATCGGCGGCAGGCCGTCCGTCGGTCCCACGGGCAGAACCGTTCCGGCACGGAGCGGGGGAGGGCCGAGCCCGGACCGTGAGTCGGTCGACCGGCTCCCCATCGTGACGGGGGCGTCGAGACCTCCCCGGACGGCGACGTAGGTGCGCAGACCGGTTTCGGGCGTCCCCGCGCGCAGTTCGCCGCCCGCGGGCACCCAGAAAGGCGCGCACACCCCCTGCGGGGCCATCACACCGGGAGTCGCGTCGTCCGGGGCCGTCCCGCGCGGTCGTAGGAGATCCAGCGGGCAGGCGGCCCCGGTGACGGCGACCCAGGCACCGGCGGTGAAGCGCAGCCGGGCGCCGCCGAGGGTCAGCTCGATTCCCGCGGCGGCCTCCGGGTTGCCGACCAGGCGGTTGGCCAGCCTCAGGCTCGGCTCGTCCGCGGCACCCGAGCGGGGCACCCCGAGATGGGCGTACCCGGGCCGGCCGAGATCCTGCACCGTGGCGTACGGACCCGGTGCGATCACCTCGATCATGGCCCGCCGACCGACAGGAAGCGCACCCGGGTCCCCGGCGTGAGCAGGGCGGGCGGGTCGGCGGTCACGTCCCATACCGCCGTCGTGGAGCGGCCGAGCAGCCGCCACCCGCCGGGGGAGGCCGAGGGGTAGACCGCCGAGTAGGGGCCGGCGACCGCCACGGCTCCGGCGGGCACCGAGGTTCGCGGGGTGTCCAGCCGTGGGACGCGCAGCGCCGGATCCAGCCCCGTGAGGTAGGCGAACCCGGGGGCGAAGCCCAGCCAGCCCACCACCAGTTCCCGCCCGGTGTGCCGTTCGACCACCTCCCGGGGGGAGAGGCCGCTCAGCGCGGCCACCTCGTCGAGGTCCGCCCCGTCGTACACGACGGGGAGGGTGACGGCCGGTGCGGGCGTGGCGGTGCTCGCGCCGACGGTGGCCTCCGTCTCCAGCAGGCGAAGGAGCCGGTCCCGCAGACGCGTCAGGTCGGCCCCCGGGGCGGTGACGAGGACCGTGGTCGGGCCGGGCACGATCTCCACCACCCCGGTCGGCCGATCGGCCCGCAGCAGGGCGTCCAGCCGGTGGGAGACCTCCAGGGAGCCGGTCTCCACCAGCAGAGACCGCTCCCCGGCCGGTCGGATCACCGTCGGCCCCTCAACTGAAGGACCTCAGCGTCACCCCGGCGTCCACCAGGCCGTCGCGGACGGCCCGGGCCATCAGCACGGCGCCGGGGGTGTCGCCGTGGACGCAGATCGAGCGCGCCTCGACGGGGACCAGCGAGCCGTCCACCGCCTCGACCACCCCCTCGGTCACCATCCGCACCGCACGGGCGGCGACCGTACCGGGGTCGTGCAGCACGGCGCCGGGGGAGCGGCGGGAGACCAGTGTTCCGGCACCGGTGTAGGCACGGTCGGCGAAGGCCTCGACGACCGTGCTGACCCCCTCCCTGGCGGCGATCTCGTGGACGGCCGAGTCGGGCAGGGTCAGCAGCGGCAGGCTCCGGTCATAGTCGGCGACCGCCGCCACGACGGCCTCGGCCTGCTCGGGGTCGCGGCAGATCCGGTTGTACAGCGCGCCGTGCGGCTTGACATAGGAGACCTGGCCGCCCATCGCCCTGGCGATGCCGTCCACCGCCCCCAGCTGGTAGAGCACCTCGGCGCAGAGCTCCTCCGGGTCGACGTCCATCTCGCGGCGGCCGAACCCGGCCAGGTCCCGGTAGGACACCTGGGCGCCGATCGCCACCCCCCGGTCGACCGCCGCCGCGCACGTGCGGCGGATGGTCAGCGGATCACCGGCGTGGAATCCGCAGGCGATGTTGGCACTGGTCACCAGGTCGAGCAGGGCCGCGTCGTCGCCCAGCCGCCAGATCCCGAAGCCCTCACCCAGATCGGCGTTGAGATCGATCATCATGGCTCACCTACACCGGAGGCTCGTCGGGAATGTCCGCGATGTCGTCGAGAGCGATGGCCAGCTCCTCGGGGTCGTCGCCGATGCGCTCGGCGATCTCGATCAGCACGTGCAGCACGTCGTGCCGGTCGTGGCCCAGGTCCAGCAACCGCTGTGCGGCCTCCCAGAGTTGCGGCGGGTCGCCCTCCCACAGCCGGGCGGCGATCTCCTCGTGCCAGGCGAGGTGCTCGTCGTGGCCGGGCCGGGTGATCTCGCCCACGTGGTCGATGCCCAGCAGGATCCGCCGGTCGGTGTCGTCCGCGGGGTTGAGCAGGCCGAGCTGGATCTCGCCGTGTGTGCCCTGCAGAAAAGGGAACGCGAACACCCGCCTGGCCAGTGCCGACAGGTCGCCGTCCGGAAGCAGCCGGTCGAGCAGGCCGCGGTCGAGCCCGAAGGTCGTCGGATCGCGGTAGGACTCGGCGAACTTGCCCGTCGCCTCCCAGACCGCGTCGAGCGTGGCCCGCAGCCCTTCGTCCGGCAGCCCGGTCCGGCCGGCGGCGAAACGCGCCCAGGCGCCCAGCACGTGCGGCACCGCCTCCTGCTCGGCGGTGCTGAGCATCACCTTGCGCGGCAGCCAGTCGAGAAGGAACGTCTCGCACTTGGTCGGGCTGACCCGCAGTGGGCGGCCGAAATCCTGGTCGCAGCCGTAGTCGATGATGTGATCGGCGCATCGGGAGGCCGCCGAGGGGTCGGACAGGTGCTCGGCCGCGTCCGAGGAGAGGAACTCGGCGGCCAGCATCGCCCGGCGGTCGCGGCTGTAGGGGGCCTCGCTGTGCAGCGGGGCCGGCCGCTTCCGGCCGGGCGGCAGCGCCTTGATCCGGGACCTGGCGAAGGCGTGGTAGGCGCTGTAGCTGTCGCTGACCGGAGCGGTCGTCTTGCGGTGGCCGTACTCCACGGTGGCCTTCATCGCCGATTCGAGCAGCGCCCGGGCCTGCTGCGGCTCGATCTGGCCGAACCTGAGCATAGGGTTGTCCTCAGCCTCGGCCCTGGCCTGCTCCAGCAGCTTGTCGACGTGCGATGAGACCCAGGCGTCGCGGGCGATGCCGCGCATGTTGTAGTCGACGATCATGACCAGCGCATGCCGGTCCTCGCCGCTGTCGGCACCCCGGTAGCCGAAGGTGCACACCACCGTGTCCTGGTCGCCGTAGGCGTCGCGGGAGACGAAACAGCCGGTCGTCTTGACCGCGCCCAGCCGGTCGGCCCAGCGGGGCCTGGCCACGCCGCGCTCCATGAGCGCCAGCGCGGCGCCCTCCGCCTTGGCTGCCTGGCGGGCCGTGCCGAGGTAGGCCAGCGCGATCAGCAGGGTGAGCGCGGCGGGAGAGCCGGCCTTGGCCGCGTAGTCGACCAGACCCTCGCCGAGGACCTGTTCGGCGTCCCCGCGTTTCAGCCGGCGCCCCCACCAGGCTCCGACCATGTCGGAGACCATGAGTTCGGCGTCCAGTGGGCTGCGGACGGCCAGCAGCTCGCGAGCGGCGAGCAACATCTCGGAGAAGACCGCCTCAGGGGACTGGCTCTCCCTGGGGTCTCGACGGTGTCGCCGACTCAAGCAGTCTCAGCCTCCCCCGTCGGCCGCGTGAGCTCATCGCGGTCGTCGCCGTGCGGATTGGCCCGCCCGCTTCGCTCGCTCACGTCCCAACCTTCTCGCATTCCCGGTCCAAACGGTGCGTAGAAGACGGCCGGGTTCCCCGATGTTACCGGGGACCGCGGGGCGGCGGCGCGGAGTTGACAAGGGCGAGCAGATGCTCGCGGGCTACACGCTCGACGATCTCGGGCGTCGTCTCGATGCCGAGGTGCTCTGCGCAGGCGCAGACCTCGGCCACGCACTTGCCGACGGTGTCGACAGGGACGGTCAGGAACTCGGCGGCCAGGTGAGATGTCATCGGCTCGTGGTGGGTCGTCGAAGGCCCGGTGAAGCGGGTGGCGAGAACGGGCATGGATGTCGCATTCCTCCGGAGTTTCCCGGGAGCATCCCCCGGATGTGTTCGGCGGGGACGTGCGTTCTCATTCCACAACTTATCTCGGGAGTGTCAACCCTCAGCGCCGTGATATGGGAAGCTGACCCCGTATCTTGACTGAATCCTGCAACGGTGGAGTAAGCGAGTGTCCCCGAAGAGGGGGCCGAATTGACGGCGAGTCAGTAGCCTGATCTCGCCTGCAAGCCCGACGGAGATGAGGTGGGCAGTTGCCGGGACGGTCCGGCGCGATCCTGCTAGGGTCCTGGCCGCAAACGTTCGAAGGCGCAACGCCGACTGGTCGCCGCCCGTACGGGAGCCCCGGCGTGTCGGCCCGGGGGTTCCGGTCATCGGAGCGGCGGCGTTCCCGGGGTGTGCTGACCGCATCTTGGGCAGGGCTTCCGTCCGCACCTGCCCATCGCCGATGATGTACTCCAGGATCCGGTCCCCCGGAGCCGCGCTACGCCAATTCGCAAGTTTGGAGATGTGCCTCGTGGGAGACCCTGGCACGCGACGGAGGTGCCGACCATGAGCGCCGAAACCTCCGTGCCCCGTCCCCGGGAGTCGGGTGTGGACATCTCAGACTCCGGCCTGTTGCAGGGCTTGCTGTCCCAGTCGCCGTTCGCCTTCGCGTTCTTCGACCCCGGTGGTCGCTTCGAGCGTGTCGACGAGGTCTTCGCCAACGTGGTCGGCCTGCCCGCCGAGCGCCTGGTCGGCCGGGCACCCGGAGAGCTGCTCTCCGCCGACCTGACCGCCCTGATCGAGGGCTCGGTGCGGAGCATGGTCGCGGGATCCGCGGTCGAGGGCGATCAACGGATCCGGGTGCGCACCGCCGGCGGCGAGACCCACCACTGGTCGCTGACGTTCTCCCCGGTCCACGACGACAAGGGCACGTTGCGCGCGATCTGCCTGGTCGGCGTCGACATCACCGACAGCAGGCAGGTCGAGGAGGATCTCAGGCGCAGCGAGGAGCGATATCGCTCGCTGGTCGAGGCCCAGTCCCAGCTTGTCTGGATCACCGCGCCCAACGGCGTCGTGGAGGAGGACGCGCCGCAGTGGCGGGCCATCACCGGTCAGGGGCTGGAGGAGTACCTGACCCACGGCTGGCTGGAGGCCGTCCACCCGGACGACCGCCCGCACACCGAGGAGGCGTGGCGCGAGGCGCTGCGCGGCCGGATCATGTTCGAGTGGAGCTACCGGGTCCGCACCCGGGCCAGCGGCTACCGGCACTTCGAGGTGCGCGCCGTCCCGATCATCCGGCACAACCGGGTCGTCGAGTGGGTGGGAGCCAACACCGATGTCACCCCGCAGCGCGAGGCCGAGGAGATGCGGGGCCGCCTGACCGACCAGCTCGGCGCCGCTGCCCTGCGGACCGCGCGGTTGCAGGGCGCCACGGCGCTGCTCGCCGAGGCGCTCACCGTCGAGCAGGTGGTCCAGGTCATCATCGACGTGGGTCGTACGGCGCTGGCCGCCGACCGGTCGGCCGTGGCGCTGCTCGACGTCGACCGGGCCGCGCTGAAGCTGGTCAACAGCGGCGGCATCCCCGACATTCCGGGCGCGCCCGGTGAGGAGATCCCGCTGTCGCACTCCAGCGTGATGACCATGGCGGTCAACAGCCGGCGCCCGGTCTTCGCCGAGTCGCCGGACAGCCTGCGGTCCCAACTGGTCGACGCGGGCGGCGATGACGAGAGCATCACAGGTTTCATCACCCACAGTGACGAGCGAGCCTGGGTGGGCCTGCCGTTGCTGGCCGCGGGCCGCGCGCTCGGGGCGCTGAGGTTCTCCTTCACCCGCCCGCAGAAGATCTCCCAGGAAGACGGGGTGTTCCTGGAGGCACTCGCGGGGCAGTGCGCCCTCGCCGTGGAGCGGGCCACCCTGTTCGAGCGCGAGCACCGCACCGCCGAGACGCTCCAGCGCAGCCTGCTGCCCGACCGCCTGCCGGTGGTCAGAGGTCTGGTCCTCGCCCAGCGGTTCCGCTCGGGAAGCCGCCACGTGCAGGTCGGCGGCGACTGGTACGACGCGTTCGTGCTCCAGGACGGCCGGGTCGCGGCGGTGGTCGGCGACGTCATGGGCAAGGGGGTCAAGGCCGCGGCGGGGATGGGCCGCATCCGCAACGCCATGCGGGCCCTGGCGTTGACCAACCCGCCGCCCGCGGCGGTTCTCACCGGCCTCGACCGGGTCTTCGAGGCAACCGAGGAGGAGGAGCAGGTCACGACCCTCGCCTACATGGTCGTCGAGCCCGGCACCGGAGAGGGCACGCTGGCGCTCGCCGGTCACCCGCCGCCCCTGCTGGTCTCCCCGGAGGGCGTGCCGATCCTGTGCGACGGCGAGCCGGGCACCCCACTGGGCTGGCCCACGAGTCGCAGGCAGTTCAGGTTCTGTGTCCCACCGGGCCACACCGCCGTCCTGTATTCGGATGGTCTGGTGGAGAACCGGAAGCGTGGTCTCGATGCCGGGCTTGCTGATCTTTGCTCTGTTGTGACCGAAGCCCCGGCTGAAGTGGTCGGAAGCCCTCACATGTTGCTAGATTTCCTTGTCGACCGCATGTTGTCCGGGTATGAGCAGGATGACGATGTCACGGTGCTCGCGATTCACGTTCCCCCCGCCACGAAGAGTGACTGAATGAAACAGTCATAACGGTTGCTTTCGGGTATCGGTGCCTCGCTTCCGTACGCACTACTCTCTTGGTCGGCCTAGGGTGGAGGGCAACCGCCAGGAGGCGGCCGTATGGATCACGGTGTCATGCCACAATGCTGGACAGGTGCGTCGCGGTTCGCGCGGCCTCGCTAATCACAACTAGAGGCAGAAGTGCCCCTGGTTGGGCATCTGGGTCCATTCTCGTCTCGCTTTCCTTCGAGAGGTGTTCGTGTCGCCTGCAAGTTCGACTCGCTCGAAGCCATCCGAGCTGAACGAGCCCGTCATTCAGCAGCTGATGGAGCGGGGGCGCTCGCAGGGGTTCCTCGAGTCCGAGGATGTCCGCAAGGCCGTCGAGGAAGCGGACATTCCGATGGCGCAGGTCGCTGGAATCCTGCGAAGCCTCAGCAAAGAGGGCATCACCGTACGGCTGACTGCCGAGGACTCCGCGGCTCCCAAGAAGTCCCGCACTCCGCCCAAGCGCCGCGCTGCCCCGGCCGCGCCCGCCGCCGTCAAGAAGACCAAGACCGCCGCTGCGGCCAAGGAGCAGCCGGAGACCGTCACCGCGGTCGTCGGCGGCTCCGAGCTCGCGGCCGCGGCCAAGAAGCCCGCCCCGGCTGCCAAGAAGCCGGCGGCGCCGGTCAAGAAGGTCGCCCCGGCTGCCAAGAAGCCGGTTCCCACTCCGCCGAAGAAGGCCGGTTCCGAGGTCGCCGCTCCGGCTCCCGCGTCCGAGTCGAAGTCGCTCGCCGGCGATGACGACGAGGTCGTCGACCTCGAAGACGTCGAGATCGAGGACTTCGAGCTGGAGGCCGTCGCCGAGGTCGAGGTCGAGGTCGAGGTCGAGGTGGAAGCCGAGGTCGAGGCCGAGGCCGAGGAGGAGCCCAAGGTCGAGGCCGTCGAGGTCAACGAGGACGAGGTCCTCATCCTCTCCGATGACGACGATGACGCCCCGGTGCCGCAGGTTGCCGCCGCCGGCGCCACCGCCGACCCGGTCAAGGACTACCTCAAGCAGATCGGCAAGGTTCCCCTGCTCAACGCGGAGCAGGAGGTCGAGCTCGCCAAGCGGATCGAGGCCGGTCTGTTCGCCGAGGAGCAGCTGGGAACCGACGGCGAGAGGCTCCCGGTCGACGTCCGCGCCGAGCTGGAGTGGATCGCCGAGGACGGCCGCCGGGCCAAGAACCACCTGTTGGAGGCCAACCTCCGCCTCGTGGTCTCGCTGGCCAAGCGCTACACCGGCCGCGGCATGCTCTTCCTGGATCTGATTCAGGAGGGCAACCTGGGCCTGATCCGCGCGGTGGAGAAGTTCGACTACACCAAGGGTTACAAGTTCTCCACCTACGCCACGTGGTGGATCCGGCAGGCGATCACCCGTGCCATGGCCGACCAGGCGCGGACCATCCGCATCCCGGTCCACATGGTCGAAGTGATCAACAAGCTGGCCCGCGTCCAGCGGCAGATGCTCCAGGATCTGGGGCGCGAGCCCACCCCCGAGGAGTTGGCCCGCGAACTCGACATGACCCCCGAGAAGGTCGTCGAGGTCCAGAAGTACGGTCGCGAGCCGATCTCCCTGCACACCCCGCTGGGTGAGGAGGGAGACAGTGAGTTCGGTGACCTCATCGAGGACTCCGAGGCCATCGTCCCCGCCGACGCGGTCAGTTTCACGCTCCTGCAGGAGCAGCTCCACTCCGTTCTGGACACGCTGTCCGAGCGCGAGGCGGGCGTGGTCTCGATGCGTTTCGGCCTGACCGACGGCCAGCCGAAGACGCTGGACGAGATCGGCAAGGTTTACGGGGTGACGCGCGAGCGCATCCGGCAGATCGAGTCCAAGACCATGTCCAAGCTCCGTCACCCGTCCCGGTCGCAGGTCCTGCGTGACTATCTTGACTGAGATCTCCTGAGAGGGATTTCTTGACAGAGGGCCCGCACTGTCCGGTGCGGGCCCCGCGTCGTTAACGCGGGCTTAACAGGTCGGTAGCGCGGAGCGTGAAACGCACTTCTAGGCTGCCGCCTCATGGGTGTGGCCGAAGTTGACAGTATTCGCGCCCGGAGGCTTCGGGTGATCGTCGATCGTCCGTGGGCGGACGCGATGCTCGACGATGCGGTCGCCGCTGTGTGCCGAAGGGTGTTCGAGCCCGGTACGATCACGCTCGGCGCGGCCCGCGGCGATCCGGAGAGCCGCGCGCTCAGGGTCGAGGCGCTGGCCAGGGCGGCCGTCGGCCACAGCGGTGCCATCGAGGCGCTGGCGGTCCGCGACCGGGCCAACCCCGACCTGTGGCTCTGGCTCGGGCGTACCCGTATCGAGGAAGCCTGGGCGATCAAGCCGGATGTCAAGGCCCGGGCCGTGCAGGCGCAACGCCTGCAGGCGTTCCAGGCGGCCATGGAGAGGGCCAGGCAACCGCTCTTCACCGCGGCGGCGCTCGTGCCGTCCGATCCGGTGCCCTGGGAGTCGATCATGTGGCTCTTCCTCGGCCTCGATCGGCCGCGCTGGGAGAAGGACGCGGTCTGGTTTGAAACCGCTCGCCGTTATCCGACGCTGTTCCCCGCCAATGTGGCCAGGCTCATGACGTTGTCCCCGGCCTGGGGTGGCAGCGCCCAGGAAATGCTGGAGTTCGCCAGGCAGGCCGTGTCGTGGGCGCCTGACGGGGATCCGATGGCAGCCCTGCTGCCGCTGGCCCACTTCGAGCAGGTGGCCGCCGAGCGGTCGCCGATGTCGCGCGGCGGCTGGTTCTCGGACGAGGCGTTGCGCGAGGTCGTCTCGCACGCGGGCCGCTGGCTGGGCAACGACGGCCATCCCCGGTCGATCGAGGCGCACAACCTGTTCGGGGCCGCCTTCTACCTGACCGACCTGCGTAGGCCCGCGCGTGGGCACCTGATGCGTACGGGGGGCAGGGTCAGCCGGTTGCCGTGGTCCTATCTGGGTGATCCCGCCCAGCAGTTCCAGCGGGCCTGCGGTCGGCTCCACCTTGTCCCGGTGTGAACGGGGCACCGGGGCACGGTCGTTCACCTCGGGTTCAGCGCTCGCCGCCTCTCCCGACGCGAGGACGTGAGGGAAATGTGGTGAAAATCACACCGTAACGTTGAGTGTCCATGACCGTCTCCCCGCGGGCGGTGGACAGAGAGTGACGGAGTGTCCAAGGTGGTCCAGGACCTTCGCGAGCTCATCGGGGCTTTGCGGATCGACGCCCCCCTCCAGCAGCGAGCGGGCGATCACGCCGCGGGTGGCCTTCGCCATGTGACTGACGACCTTCCCCTCCTTGAGCACCTGCACCGCCACTGCCCTGCCGCCCGGCTGCCACGCCGCCGCGTAGGTGCTGGAGCGCAGATCAACGACCAGGCCGGGCTCGGCGTCGAGCAGCGGGGTGACCGATCGGCGCCAGAAGGCACCAAGACCGCCCAGCGGCGGCAGTCTCGTCCCCATCGACAGCCGGTACGGTGGCACACGGTCGCCGACCCGCAGCAAACCCCAGAGGCCGGAGAAGATCAGCAGCCTCTCCGAGGCCCGTGCCCCGGCCTCGGGGGACAGCGAGGCAAGGTGAAGGTTGTCGTAGAGCACACCGGTGTACAGGTCGGCCGCGGCCAGCGTGGGCGCGGTCCGCAGGAGCAGGTTCCTGCCGATCTCACCGGCCTGTCCTGGCGACAGTCCGAGCACCTCCCGCGCGGCGGGACCCTCGCACAGAGCGGTCAGCGCGTCCAGGACGAGTTGTCTGGACGTGCCGAGAGAGGGGAAGCTCAACCGGGACAGGTCGAGGGCGGGGCCGTCACCCTGCGCGGCCTTCCCCTCGGACGGAGGCAGCAGAATCAGCACAGTCACCGAGCGTAGTGCGGCGATCGAGGGTTAGGATCCTGCAGCATGATCGATGAGGTCTTCGACCGGTTGGTCGACCAGGCCTGGCCGGCGATCCACCGGGTGGACGCGGGAGGCTGGACCCCGCGTGCCGCGGATAAGGTGACCAAGCGGGCCAACGCATACGCCTCGCTTGGCGGAAAGGCCGTGGGGCGGGGCGTGGTCCAGGGGGAGTGGTTCGGGATCTACTCCATGGCCGTGGTGCCGCATGCGCGGCGCAGGGGTCACGGACGGAAGGTGTTATGTGCCCTGCTCACACATGCGCGAGAGCAGGGCACACCGCGGGCATATTTAGTGGTGGTGGAGTCGAACACGGTGGCCAGGACGCTCTACGAGCGCCACGGCTTCACAGTGGCGGCCCGATATCACTATCGGGTCCGATGATGGCTCCGACCGTCTGGTTATCGTTCGTCGTTGCCTGCCGTTGCCGGAGCGTCGCTGAGACGCGCAGACTCGTCCTGGATGTTGGCGCCCTTGTCTCTCAGCACGGCTACGTGCTGACGCCCGTGGTGGGCGCAGAACAGCAGCTCCCCACCTACGGGCAGGGTTGCGCGGATGTAGGCCTGGGCGCCGCACCGGTCACAGCGGTCCGCAGCGGTCAGCTGCTTGGCGGGGGCGAGGGTTCCAGTCACGTATCGCCTTTCAGGTCATCCCCTGAGGTGGAGGATCTGGCGTCAGTCACTTGAGAGAACATCTAACCCGATACGAACGTTCCCAACCGACCCCCTGCTACGCCCAGAGCGGAAAGCGGCCGAAAGTAACGATGATCACACTGGATGTAACGCCGTTGTCCACCGGATGGCAAGCTTGTACGCGTGGTGGCGGGAAGAACGGTAAGCTGCGCACACATGTTCGACAGAGCTGGGAGTGGGCGTGACCGCAGTTAGCGCGGAGACGGGTTATACGGCCCGCCACCTGTCGGTGCTGGAGGGTCTCGAAGCCGTCCGCAAGCGCCCCGGTATGTACATCGGGTCAACCGACAGCCGCGGTCTCATGCACTGTCTGTGGGAGATCGTGGACAACGGGGTCGACGAGGCCCTGGCCGGCTATTGCACCCGCATCGAGGTTGAACTCCACGCCGACGGCTCCATCGAGGTCCGTGACAACGGCCGGGGCATCCCCGTCGACATCGAGCCCAAGAGCGGTCTGGCGGGCGTCGAGCTCGTCTACACCAAGCTTCACGCCGGTGGGAAGTTCGGCGGCGGCTCCTACGGTGCCTCCGGCGGCCTGCACGGGGTCGGCGCCTCCGTCGTCAACGCCCTCTCCTCGCGGCTGGACGTCGAGGTCGACCGTGGCGGCCGGATTCACGAGATCAGCTTCCGCAGGGGCGTTCCCGGCGTCTTCGACGGCGACGGGCCCAAGGCCAAGTTCAAGAAGAAGTCGGGGCTGCGTGACGGCGGCGACGCCGCGAAGAACGTCACCGGCACCCGCGTGCGCTTCTGGGTCGACCACCAGATCTTCCTCCCCGAGGCCGAGGTCTCCCTCGACGAGATCCATGTCCGCCTGCGCCAGACCGCCTTCCTGGTCCCCGGCCTGACCCTGGCCGTGCGCGACAGCCGCGGCGAGGAGGCGGCCGAGGAGGAGTTCCACTTCGACGGCGGCATCTCGGAGTTCACCGAGTTCCTCGCCCGGGACGAGGCGGTCTGCGATGTGCTGCGGCTGCAGGGCGTGGGTCACTTCCACGAGACGGTTCCGGTCCTCGACGAGCTGGGGCACATGACCCCGACCGAGGTCCAGCGCGAGCTCACCGTGGACGTGGCGGTGCGCTGGGGCAAGGGTTACGACAACACCGTCAGGTCCTTCGTCAACGTGATCGCCACCCCCAAGGGCGGCACCCACGTCAACGGCTTCGAACGAGCCCTCGTCCGTACCCTGAACGAGCAGCTGCGCGAGACCCGCCTGCTCAAGAACGGCGATGCCCCGGTCACCCGTGAGGACATCATGGAGGGTCTCACCGCGGTGGTGACCGTCCGGGTGCCCGAGCCGCAGTTCGAGGGCCAGACCAAGGAGGTCCTGGGCACCTCGGCGGCCTCCAGGATCGTCGCCCACGTCGTCTCGCGCGAGCTCAAGGAACTGCTCGCCAACCCGTCGCGCAATGCCAAGCCGCAGCTCCGTGCGGTCCTGGAGAAGATCGTCGCGGCGGCCAAGGCCCGCATCGCCGCCCGGGAGCACCGTGACAACCAGCGCCGCAAGACCGCACTGGAGAACTCGGCGCTCCCGGCGAAGCTGGTCGACTGCCGAAGTGACGAGGTCGACCGCAGCGAGTTGTTCATCGTCGAGGGTGACTCGGCGCTGGGCACCGCCCGGGCGGCCCGCGACTCGGAGTTCCAGGCGCTGCTGCCGATCCGAGGCAAGATCCTGAACGTGCAGAAGGCGTCCGTCGCGGACATGCTCAAGAACGCCGAGTGTGCCGCGATCATCCAGGTCATCGGGGCGGGTTCCGGTCGATCCTTCGACATCGAGGCGGCCCGCTACGGCAAGGTCATCCTGATGGCCGACGCCGACGTCGACGGGGCGCACATCCGTTGTCTCCTGCTGACCCTGTTCCACCGCTACATGAAGCCGATGGTCGAGGCCGGGCGCGTTTTCGCCGCCGTGCCGCCGCTGCATCGGATCGAGGTCATCAACCCCGGCCGCGGTCAGGGCAAGTACGTCTACTGCTACTCCGACGCCGAGCTGCACAAGGTGCTGCGTGATCTGGAGCGCCGGGGCAAGCGCTGGAAGGATCCGGTCCAGCGATACAAGGGCCTGGGCGAGATGGACGCGGACCAGCTGGCCGAGACGACCATGGAGCCCCGCCATCGCACCCTGCGCCGGGTCCGCATCCAGGACATCGAGGAGGCCGAGCGCATCTTCGCCCTCCTGATGGGCAGCGACGTGGCCCCGCGCCGGGAGTTCATCGTGGGCAGCGCGGCCGAGATCGACCGCGACCACATCGACGCCTAGGGGCGGCGGCATCATCGGGCTCCCGGCCATTTCGCGCCAAGGCCGTCTCTGAGTGCCTTGCCGCCGCTGACCGGCCCCGCTGACCGGCCCCGCTGACCGGCCCCGCTCAGCGGGGCCGGTCACCTGGCGGGCGCCCCCATGACGTCGGCGCCGGGCGTGGCGCGGGAAGACCGGTTCCGTCCGGGCGGGGCCGGGCGGAACCGGGAGCGGATCCCGAGGCTCAGATCTCGACCGGCATCAGCTTGCCGGTGTGCACGTCGTAGACGGCGCCGCCCACCGGCATGCCCGCCGGAAGGAACGGGCTGGTCCTGATCCGGGTGAGGTCGTGGCGCAGCGCAGCGTCCTGGTCGGGGACGGTGTGGAAGTCCAGGCTCCGGGTGTCGACGCCGCGCCGGGCGGCGATCGCATGCACCTCGCCGTCGGTGACCTTGGTCATGCCGCAGTCGGTGTGCGGCATGACCAGCACCCGCTCCACCGCCAGCAGGTTGACCGCCAGGACGAGTGTGCGCAGCACGTCGTCGGTCACCCTGGCCCCGGCGTTGCGGAGGATCTTGGCGTCGCCCGGCTTCAGCCCGAAGAGACCCAGCGGATCGATCCGTGAGTCCATGCAGGTGACCACCGCGAGGCCGCGAGCGGCCTTGCCGGTCAGCTCTGAGTCGGTGAACGTGGCGGAGAACTCCTCGTTGGCGGCCAGCAGGTCGTCAAAGGCACTCACGTACGTGTATCCCTCGGTCGATGGAGCTAACGGATTAATGATGCGTCATACCCGTTTGGCGAGAGTCGTCGGGGGCGCATCGAGTGACGACTTCACCAAGATCCCACCGCCGACACCCACAGTGGGTGATGATGTCGTCACTCAAAGTCCGGGAGTTGGGGAGGGTAATGAGCAGGACCGAATCGCTGGCCGACTATCTCCGTGACCAGGGCAGGCGGAAGCTGGACCGTGTGGAGGCCAGGGACGGGGGGCGCAACGCGCGCTCGGCACTGGCCCTGCTCGACGCGGCGGCCTATACCCGGTCCCTGAAGGACGACGACCCGTTCGTGGCCGTCCTCGTGGAGGCGGGGTGTTTCGGCCCGTACGGGGCCGGTGAGTTCGATCCGCCGGATCGAGTCGCCAGGGTCGTCCGCTTCTGGGAGTCGGGCGAGCCCTGGCAACTGCTGATGGCCATCAGGTTCGCGCTCCAGGGGGCCCTCACCTGAAGGTCCCGGGCGGATTCTGAGCGCCGCGCGGGAGGGGACGCGCATCCGGAACCCGAGATCTGCCGGGCGGCGTCGCCGGGTTCCGGGGACGCGACGTCGGCGCTCGGTGCGCGGGACCCGTCACCCCTCCCCGGCCCCGCGGAGCCCACGCCGTCCTGGCGGGGGCTCCGTGGGGTCCCACACGGGGGGTGAGGGTCATTCCGGGGGGGTGTCGGCCCCCTGGCCCTTCCGGTCGCCTTCGGCGCAGAGAGCGCCGCCCACGGCCGCCACGGTGTGGGTGAGCCGGACACCGGAGCCGTCGCGGCGGCCCGGCTCCTCGGGGAGCGGCGCGGGCTTGCCGACGGACGAGACCGCGCGAGCCGGGCCGGGGCCCGCCCAGGCGAGCAGCAGGACGTCCTCGCCCTTGAGGAACCGCTGGACGCGGACACCGCCGGTGCCGCGGCCCTTTGGCGGGTATTCGGCGAAGTCGGAGACCTTGGCGCCGCCGATCTGGGTGCCGGGCAGTGCGGTCGAGGAGCCGGCGATCGTCACGACCTGCGACTCGCGGGAGGGG
Organism: Streptosporangium sp. NBC_01810; assembly: GCF_035917355.1. Classification (NCBI taxonomy): domain Bacteria; kingdom Bacillati; phylum Actinomycetota; class Actinomycetes; order Streptosporangiales; family Streptosporangiaceae; genus Streptosporangium; species Streptosporangium sp. NBC_01810. Next base: position 1,020,575 of record NZ_CP109070.1, read on the forward strand.
TCGACCGCGCCGAACCAGACCACCACGGCACCTCCGTCCAGCCGCACGCCGGCCATGCCGCCCGCCGGGCGGCCCTGCGGGCGGACGACGGAGGCGGGGTAGCGCAGCAGCTGGGCCTCCGAGGTGATGAAGACCAGGTCATGGTCCTCACTCGTCAGCTCCACCGCGCCCACCACGCTGTCGCCGTCCTTGAGGCCGATGACCTCGAAGTCGTCGCGGTTGGCCGGGTAGTCGGGGACGACCCGCTTGACCACGCCCTGCGCGGTGCCCAGTGCCAGGCCGGGTCCTTCGGGGTCGAGCGAGCCGACGCCGACGACGGTCTCGCCCGGGTTGAAGGTGACGTACTCGGCGACCGGGTGGCCTCCGGACAGCGACGGCGGGTTGGCCGAGCGGGGCAGCGTGGGCAGGTCGACCACCTGGACCCGGATCATCCGCCCCTGGTTGGTGACCACGCCCACCTCGCCCCTGACGGTGCTCCGCACCGCGGAGACCAGCACGTCGTGGGCCGAGCGGTCGCCGTCGCCCGCCAGTGGCGAGGCGTCGGTCGTGCGGGCCAGCAGCCCGGTGGACGAGAACAGCACCAGGCAGGGGTCATCGGCCACCTCCAGGGGAGCCGAGACGTTCCTCGCGACCCCCGAGGACTCCAGCAGCACCGTGCGGCGCGGGGTGCCGAAGGTCTTGGAGATCTGGGCAAGCTCGTCGGAGACGACCTTGCGGAGCCTGTCGTCGGAGGACAGGATCGCGGTCAGCTCGGCGATCTCGTCGCGCAGCGTCTGGCTCTCGCGGTCGAGCTCCAGCTTGTCGTAGCGGGTCAGGCGGCGCAGCGGGGTGTCGAGGATGTAGTTGGCCTGGATCTCCGACAGCTGGAATGCCTGCGTCAGGCGCTCGCGGGCCTGGGCGGAGTCATCGGAGGAGCGGATGACCCGGATCACCTCGTCGATGTTGAGCAGGGCGATGGCGAGGCCCTCGACGAGGTGCAGTCGCTCCTCGCGCTTGCGCCGGCGGTACAGCGAGCGGCGGCGGACCACGTCGATGCGGTGGTCGACGTAGACCTGGAGCAGTTCGCGCAGGCCCAGCGTGCGCGGCTCGCCGTCGACCAGCGCGACGTTGTTGATGCCGAAGGTCTCCTCCATCGGCGTGAGCCGGTAAAGCTCCTCCAGCACGGCCTCGGGGATGAAGCCGTTCTTGATCTCGATGACCAGGCTGAGGCCCTTGTGCCGGTCGCTGAGGTCCTTGAGGTCGGAGATGCCCTGGAGCTTCTTGGCGGTGACCAGCTCCCTGATCTTGGTGACCACGCGCTCGGGGCCGACGTTGAAAGGCAGTTCGGTGACGACGATGCCCTTGCGGCGGGGGCTGACCTGCTCGACGGCGCACTTGGCGCGCATCCGGAAGGTGCCGCGGCCCTTGGCGTACGCGTCGCGAATGCCGTCGAGGCCGATGATCGTGCCGCCGGTGGGCAGGTCGGGGCCGGGGACGAACCGCATCAGGTCGTCGAGGGTCGCCTCCGGCTTCTTGATCAGGTGGCGGGCGGCGGCGACGACCTCGACGAGGTTGTGCGGCGCCATGTTGGTGGCCATCCCGACCGCGATGCCGGTGGCCCCGTTGACCAGCAGGTTGGGGAAGGCCGACGGCATGACCGTGGGCTCGGTCTCCTGGCCGTCGTAGTTGGGTTTGAAATCGACGGTGTCCTCGTCGATCGACTGGACCACGGCCATGGCCGCCGAGGCCAGCCGGGCCTCGGTGTAACGCATCGCGGCGGGCATGTCGTCCGGGGAGCCGAAGTTGCCGTGCCCGTCGATGAGCGGCAGGCGCATCGAGAACGGCTGGGCCATGCGGACCAGCGCGTCGTAGATGGCGGTGTCGCCGTGCGGGTGGAGCTTGCCCATCACGTCGCCGACGACGCGCGAGGACTTGACGTGGCCCCGGTCGGGCCGCAGGCCCATCTCGCTCATCGAGTAGAGGATGCGGCGCTGAACCGGCTTGAGGCCGTCCCTGGCGTCCGGCAGCGCGCGCTGGTAGATGACCGAGTATGCGTATTCGAGGAAGCTGGTGCGCATCTCGGTGGAAACGTCGATGTCGACGATCCGCTCCTCGAAGCCCTCGTCGGTCGGGGGTGTGGTCGTCCGTCGAGCCATCTGATTTCCTGCGCGCGCGCCCCGGCCGTCAGGCCGGGGGGGAGGCGCATCCTCCTTCTGTCTTCGTGGGCGAACCGCCTGCACCGGCTCCCCGGGGAGCCTCGGGACGGGACGTCCGGCGGGAGAGCGGTGACAGGGCGACGGTATGGTACCGAGACTCGATACCATACCCAGCTCATCCGACACCTCCGGGCCTTTCCCGGCCTGCCGCCGGGGGCCACCGCCGTTCGAGCGGGGTGTTCAGGGGGTGTCGCGGGTCCGAGGGCCCGCTCCGGGCCAGGGGCCGGGGGTCTCGCCTTCGTACTCGTCGCCGGGCACGTTCAGTTTGGTGTCGTAGATCTTGAAGCCGCGTGCCCGATAGTTGGCGAGCGCCGCCGGGCTGTCGAGGGAGCAGGTGTGCAGCCACACCCGCCGGGTCGGTTCCCGATCGGGCTGCCGGTCGGCCAGGTCCCAGGCCCTGGCGGTGACGACCTCCAGCAGATGGCCGCCGAGGCCTCTGCCGATCGCCCACGGCAGGAGGCCGAAGCAGGTGATCTCGACGCTCGCGCCGTCCTGGGGGGCGAGCTCGACGTAGCCGACGGGGGTGCCGCGGTGGTAGGCCACCCAGGTCTCCACGCCGCCCTCCAGCCAGTCGCTCCACTCGCGCCAGGTCCACGGCAGCCGGTTGGTCCAGTGCCACTCTCCGCCGACGGCCGTGCTGAGGAACCGGCTGAACTCGGGCGAAGGCACCTCGGCGTGCACGATGTCGACCTCGATCGACGGCGGTTTCGCGGGCAGCAGGTCCGAGCGTGAGGTCTGTTCGAGATACCAGGTGGTGACGTCCATAGTGGATGCATCAAACCACGGAGCGGAGCCTGCCAGCTCCCTCGCTCCCCGCCGACCCGGTGTGACTTCCTCACGAGTGTGTCCACGGCGGCCGGGGCCACTCTCGGCGGGCACCGGCCCGCGGCATGTTTTTGACCAAGTGATTGCTTGATTTATTGGGCCGGGCCAGGCTCGGAAAGAGGGGAGGGTAAGGATGACCCAACCTTCGCGAATGTCGTACGGCCACGATGGAGGGGCGTCCGAAAATGATCGAGTTCAAGCCCGTGACCAGGCACATCGGTGCCGAGGTGAACGGCGTCGACCTGCGCAGGCCACTGTCGGAGGGGGAGGTCCGGGAGATCCGGCGAGGCTGGCTGAAGCACAAGGTCCTCTTCTTCCGCGACCAGCACATCAGTGACGAAGAGCACATCCGCTTCGCGGAGAACTTCGGTTCGATCAACCACCACGTCTTCAGGAAGGACGGCGGCACCGCCATCCACGTCCTCGACCAGACCGACCCCAAGGGCGAGGGCGGCGACGAGTGGCGCAGCGACAACACCTTCGAAGCACCTGGACGTTCAGGAGCCGCGGGCGCGGTAGGCCGCGACGGCGGCCGCCGTCAGCGCGGACAGGGTGGAGGTGGTGCCGACCGACAGCGGGCGGGAGGTGCCGACCAGCGCATAAGTGAAACAGTCGGCGAGACCTGGTACCAATGACCGGTGAGCGAAGAGCAGATGCTGCGAGAAGAGGCCGAGGGGCGGCTGCGGGCGCTCGCCGGGGAGCACGCCCGGCTGCGCGAGGACCAGTGGTCGGCCATCAGGGCACTGGTCATGGACCGGCGCCGGGTGCTCGTGGTGCAGCGCACCGGCTGGGGCAAGTCAGCCGTCTACTTCATCGCCACCGCGCTCCTGCGCGAGCTGGGTGAGGGGCCGACCGTCATCGTGTCCCCGCTGCTGGCCCTGATGCGCAACCAGATCGCCGCCGCCGAGCGCGCCGGGATCAACGCGGTCACGGTCAACTCGGCCAACCCCGAGGAGTGGGAGCAGATCTACAACCAGGTCGCCGAGGGCGAGGTCGACGTGCTGCTGGTCAGCCCCGAGCGGCTCAACAACCCCGACTTCCGCGACCACGTGCTGCCCGAGCTGGCCGAGAGCGCGGGCCTGATCGTGGTCGACGAGGCGCACTGCATCTCCGACTGGGGCCACGACTTCCGCCCCGACTACCGGCGGCTGCGCACGATGTTCGAGGAGCTCACCGAGGGCGTGCCGATCCTCGCGACCACCGCCACGGCCAATGCCAGGGTCACCCGCGACGTCGCCGAGCAGATGGGCGAGGAGACGCTGGTGCTGCGCGGCGCGCTGGAGCGCGACAGCCTCCATCTCGGGGTCGTGCGCCTGCGCGGCGCCGAGCAGCGCCTGGCCTGGCTCGCCAGTACGCTGCACGAGCTCCCCGGCTCCGGCATCGTCTACACGCTCACCGTGGCCGCCGCCCAGGAGATCGCCGCCTACCTGCGCGAGCAGGGCCACGAGGTGGCCGCCTACTCCGGGCAGACCGAACAGGCCGAGCGGCTCGCCGCCGAGCAGGCACTGCTGGACAACAAGATCAAGGCACTGGTCGCGACCTCCGCGCTCGGCATGGGCTATGACAAGCCCGACCTGGGATTCGTCGTCCATGTCGGGGCCCCGCAGTCCCCGGTGGCCTACTACCAGCAGGTCGGAAGGGCGGGCCGAGGAGTCGAGCGGGCAGAGGTGATCCTGCTGCCCGGTGCGGAGGACCGCGACATCTGGGCGTACTTCGCCTCGCTGGCCTTCCCGCCCGAGCCCGTCGTGCGGGCCGTGCTGGCCGCGCTGGAGGAGGGCGGAGTGATGTCCACGGCAGCCCTGGAGAACCGGGTGGATCTCAGCCGGAGCCGCCTTGAGACCATGCTGAAGGTCCTCGACGTCGACGGCGCCGTGCGCCGGGTCAAGGGCGGCTGGGAGTCCACCGGCGAGCCCTGGGAGTACGACGCCCCGCGCTACGCCAGGGTCACCGCCGAGCGGGAGGCCGAGCAGCGGGCCATGCTCGACTACCTCGACACCACCGGCTGCCGGGAGGAGTTCCTCCGCCGCCGCCTGGACGACGACACCGCCGCCCCGTGTGGGCGCTGCGACAACTGCACCGGCACGCACCGCTCGCCCGAGGTGGACGAGCAGGCCGTGCGGTCGGCGGCCGATCGGCTCCGCAGGCCCGGGGTGGAGGTCGAGGCGCGCAGGCAGTGGCCGACGGGGCTGACCGATCTCAAGGGCCGGATCAGGCCGGAACTGGGCGCCGAGCCGGGGCGGGTGCTGGGCAGGCTCACCGACATCGGCTGGGGCAACCGCCTGCGCGGCCTCCTGGCCGACGGAGCCGCCGACGGGCCGGTTCCCGACGACGTCTTCGCCGCCGTGGTCAAGGTGCTGTCGTCCTGGGAGTGGGCACAGCGCCCGGTCGGGGTGGTCGCGGTGCCCTCGGGAAGTCGCCCGCAACTCGTCCGCAACCTGGCCGAGCGGCTGGCCCAGGTGGGGCGCCTGTCCTATCTGGGCGACCTCGGCTACCGGTCGGGCCCGCCCGGACGGCAGTTCAACAGCGCGCAGCGCGTCCAGGCGATCCGGGGCACCCTCGCCATGCCCTCCGCCCTGGGCGCGGCCGTGGTCTCGGCCCAAGGGCCGCTCCTTCTGGTCGACGACCGGATCGACACGGGCTGGACGATGACCCTGGGAGCCGCCATGCTCCGTCACGCCGGAGCCCCCGCCGTGCTGCCTCTCGCCCTGGCGGTCACCAGCTAGAGAGCCGGTCAAGTAACCGCACAGAGCGTTGATCAACACCAGATGCGGCCAGGCCGACCTGTTGCGACCCGGGTTTACCGAAGGCCGGACACCGCTTGGTCCTTACTTGACCGGTGCTCTAGGCCCTGGCGGTCACCAGCTAGGAGAGTCCGCCCGACCAGGTGGACCCTCGCTAGAGGCGGGGGCGGGCGCCCAGGTGGGAGATGGCCCGGGAGGCCAGGTGGCAGCCGGAGGCCAGGGCCTCGGCCGGGGGTTTGCCGCCGAGCCATGCCGGCAGGAAGCCCGCGGTGAAGGCGTCACCGGCGCCGGTGCCGTCGACCACGCGCTCCACGGCCCCGGCGGGGACCTTGATCGGGTCGGGGCGGTTGCCGTACCAGAGCGCGCCCTCGTCACGGAGCTTGACGACCACCTGAGGGAACCAGGCGGTGAGGACCTTGGCGGCGGCGGCGGGATCGTCGCGGCCGGTGAGGACCTTCGCCTGGTCGGCGTTGGCGAACAGCAGCTTGGCGCTCTGCGTCCACTCCAGGAAGGGCTCGGCACCCGTGCGCTCCAGAGGAGCGGAGGAGGAGCAGTCGACCGAGACGGACATCCCGGAGCGGCGAGCCATCTCCAGCGCCGCCATACCGGCCTCGCGTGAACCCTCGTTGATCAGCGTGTAGCCGGACAGGTGCAGGTGCCCACCCTGGGAGAACAGGTCACGGGGCAGATCCTCGGGGGACAGGGCCGCGTTCGCGCCGGGGTCGGACAGCATGGTGCGCTCGCCCTTGTGGGTGACGAGCACCACGCAGGTGCCGGTCGGCCGCTCGGGATCCATGACGAGGCGGGCGTCGACGCCGTAGCCCATCAACTCCATGTCGCGGTTACGGCCGGTGATGTCGGCGCCGCGCCGCCCGATGAAGGCGACCTCCGTGCCCTCGACGGCGAGCCAGGAGGCGATGTTGGCCCCCGAGCCACCGCCGTGCATGGTGACGACCGCCGGTGTGTCGCTGGCCCTTGCCAACGGGTAGCGAGCTCTCGCGACCGCATCGGTCATGAGATCGCCCACCACGACCACCCGCGTCATGATGTCACCACCTTGCTGCCTTCGATGCCGACGTGCCTCTGGCCGTGCTTCAAGCCGTACCTCTAGACCTCTAGCCGCGAAAAACTTAACAGCTTCCGGCCAGGCTATGGGGTCTTGACCAGACACCGGACCATAGTCGATGCACAAGCGTTGCGTGAATTCGTGCCGCTGGTCCGTCTTGTGAGATTCGCGTCTACTCTCGGGGCTGTGGAGGCTGCTCAGTACCCTGCCCACTGGGAGGCGGACGTCGTCCTGTCGGACGGCGGCACCGCCCATGTACGCCCGATTCGGCCCGCCGACGCCGACCGGTTGCGTTCCTTCTACGGCCGGCTGTCCAACGAGTCGATCTACTTCCGCTTCTTCAGTCCCCGGCCGCGGCTGTCGGATCGGGAGATCACCTGGTTCACCAACGTCGACTACGTGGACCGCGTGGCGTTGATCGCCACGATCGGCGCCGAGATGGTGGCGGTCATCAGCTACGACCGGATCGAACCCGGCGAGGCGGAGGTCGCCTTCCTCGTCGAGGACGCCCACCAGGGCCGGGGGGTCGCCTCGGTGCTCCTCGAACACCTGGCGGCCACCGCCAGGGAGCGGGGGATCGCCTGCTTCGTCGCCGACGTGCTGCCCGCCAACCAGAAGATGATGGGCGTCCTCAAACAGGTCGGCTACACCGCGCAGAGTAGTTTCGCCGACGGCGTGGTCCGGATGACCCTCGACCTCACCCCGACCGAGACCGCCCAGGAGGTGACCACCGCCCGCGAGCACCGCGCCGAGTCCCGCTCGATCGAGCGCCTGCTCTCGCCTGGCTCGGTGGCGGTCGTCGGGGCGGGGCGCGAGCCGGGCGGCGTCGGCCAGACCGTGCTGCGCAACCTGCTCGGCGCCGATTTCACCGGTCCGGTCTACCCCGTGCACCGCGAGGTGCGGGCCGTGGCCGGGGTGCGGGCCTACCCGAGTGTGACGGCCATCGACGGGGAGGTGGACCTCGCCGTTCTCGCCGTACCCGCCGACGGGGTGATCGACGTGGTCAAGGAGTGCGCGGAGAAGGGGGTGCGCGGGCTGATCGTGGTCTCCTCCGGGTTCGGCGAGGCCGGCCCCGAGGGGCGGGCCAGGCAGGACGAGATGGTGCGCATCGCCCGCGCGTACGGCCTGCGGGTCGTCGGCCCCAACTGCCTCGGCATCGCCAATACCGACCCATCGGTGCGGCTGAACGCCACGCTCGCCGCCACCCTCCCCGGGCGCGGCAGGGTCGGCTTCTTCAGCCAGTCCGGAGCCCTGGGCGCCGCGCTGCTGCAGCGGGTGGCCCAGCGGGGCATGGGCATCTCCTCGTTCGTCTCCGCGGGCAACCGCGCCGACGTGTCGGGCAACGACCTGCTCCAGTACTGGGAGGAGGATCCGCGGACCGACGTGATCCTGCTCTACCTGGAGTCGCTGGGAAACCCCCGCAAGTTCGCCCGCCTCGCGCGGCGCATCTCGCGCCGCAAGCCGATCGTGGTCGTCAAGAGCGGCGGCACCACCCAGGGCGTGCCCACGGGTCACGCCGCGCCCGTGCTCGGCCTGCCGGACCCCGCGCTCAGCGCGCTGTTCGAGCAGGCGGGGGTGATCAGGGTGGACGACCTGATCCAGCAGTTCGACGTGGCGCAGCTGCTGGCCTACCAGCCGCTGCCCGCCGGGCCCAGGGTCGGTCTGGTCAGCAACTCCGACGCGATGGCGCTGCTGGCCGCCGACGCCTGCGCGCGGGTCGGCCTGGAGCCCAGGCCATCGGTCAACCTCGGCGCGCGGGCGGGCGCCGCCGAGTTCGGTGCGGCCCTGGCCTCGGTGCTCCCGGACGTGGACGCCGTGGTGGCGATCTACATGCCGCCCATCCCCGGCAACGCCGAAGAGGTCGGCGCCGAGCTGCTGCGCGTCTCTCGCGACTGCGGCAAACCGGTGCTGGCCACGTTCGAAGGCAAGATCGGCATGCTCGGGGAACTGCGGGTCGGCACCACTCCCGAGCGAGGCTCCATCCCCTCGTACACCGCGCCCGAGGAGGCGGTCCGCGCGCTCGCCCACGTCGTGCGGCACGCGCGCTGGCTGGAGCAGCCCGCAGGGGTGCCCGAGGAGATCGAGGGCGTCGACACCGGCGCGGCACGGAGCCTCGTGCTCGCCGGGCTGGGCGACGCCCCGGCCGAGATCGACGCCTCGCGGCTGCTCGCCCGCTACGGGGTGGAGGTCTGGCCGTCGGAGACGGTGGGATCGCCCCAGGAGGCCGTCGACGCCGCGACGAGGCTCGGCTGGCCGGTCGTGCTGAAGGCCGAGGGGTCCGAGGCGGCCAAGCATGCGGGGACCGTGCGTCTGGGGTTGTCGGGACCCGACGGGGTACGTGACGCCTACGCCGACCTGACGCGCCAACTCGAACCCGGGGCCGTGCTCGCGGTGCAGCGCATGGCCCCGCAGCCCGCGGTGCCGACCGTGGCCGGGGTGATGGACGACCCCGCCTTCGGCGCGGTCGTCTCCTTCGGGCTCGGTGAGATCACCGCGCGGCTGCTGCACGACGAGGCGTACCGGCTGGCCCCGCTGACCCGTGAGGACGCGGCGGCACTGGTGAGGTCGCCGCGCGCCGCCCCCCTGCTCCTCGGCGAGTACGGCTACCCGCCGGTCGCGGTCGAGGCGCTGGAGGACCTGCTGATCCGCCTCGGACGGCTGGCGGACGATCTCCCGGAGGTGGCACGGCTCACTCTCGACCCGGTGCTGGTGGGGCAGTCCGGGGTGACCGTGCTGGGCGCCCGGGTCGTGCTCCGCGACCACGAGGGCCCGCGCCCCGACGACGGCCCCCGGCGCCTCGGCTGACGCGGACCTCTCCCGTGGTCCGCGCCGCCCGGCCGGGTCCACGGCCGGAGAGCGCGGGGCATCCCGCCGGGTGAACGTTCCCGCCCGGCGTACCCGGCATGTCCTGTCAGGTCGCGGACGTCGCCGCAGGGAGGATCTGGACCGTGCTGGCGACGGTGTCGGACGCGTGGCCGGTCCCGGTGGGGACGGCCACGGCCTCGACGGCCCTGCCGGAGGCGGTCAGCGTGCCGGTGGCGTCCCTCGCCACGGTCACGCCGATCGTGATCCGGGGCAGCTGGAAGCCGGGAGAGGCCAGGTCACGCGTTTCGCAGTCGACGCTCCTGGGCGTTGTCCGGCATCTCCAGCCCGCGCCCGAGGCCCGTACCGGGGTCAGGTCCGCGGGGAAGTAGTAGGTGACCTCGGTCGGGTATCCGATCCCGATGGAGGCGGGGTCGGCGGTGACGTCTATGGAGAAGGTGCCGGTGCCACCGGCCTCGAAGGGGCCGTCGTGGACCGTGGTGAGGATCAGGTCGGCGGGGAGTCGCGCTCCGAGGGCGGGCGGTGCGGTGGCGGCGGCGATGGCCGCCACAGTGGTCGTGACGGTCACCGCCACGGTGGCCGCGATGGTCACCGCGAGGGCCATCCCGGCCCGCTCCGGCGAATCTGGACGTTCATCGGCCATATCTCCTCATCCCTGGATTCCGGGTTCCGGACCACCACTGCTCCCGGTAGCCCAGAAAAGATCACGTCAAACCAAACGGAGGTAAAAGTCACGGACCGGAACCGGACACCGGGCGCTTCCGGTGACGCTTTCGCGGCCGGAAAAGACCGTCGCGGGCCGGATCACGATTTGCACCACCTGCCAAAGGGGGCGCGCTCCCGGTGAAAGCGCTGCCCCGGACAGGGCAGGATGGACCCATGAGGGAAACCCGACTCTCGTCCGCCGGCCTGCGCGACGCCATCGACCGCAGTGGCTACTATCCCGATCTGGTCGCCGACGCGGTCGATTCCGCGCTCGGCAAGGAGCAGGTGGGCGCCTACGTCGTGCATCACGAGGCCACCTTCGACCCGGCCATGGAGGTGCGCAGGCACGTCACGGTGCTGGTGCTCTCCCCCACCCGGCTACTCGTCTGCCACACCGACGAGCACCCGCCCGTGGAGGGGGTGTCGGCGTCACACGCCTCCACGACCACCGAGGCCGTGCGCCTCAGCCGGATCCAGTCGGTCGCGGTCACCAGAGTCGTCCCCGACCCCGCCTCCTACGTTCCGGGCGTGCCGCCCACGGAGGTCACGCTCACGATCGGCTGGGGCGCCATCTCCCACGTCGACCTGGAGCCGGCCACCTGCGGCGACGAGAACTGCGAGGCCGACCACGGATACACCGGCGCCATCACGGCCGACGATCTCTCCCTGCGGGTGAGCGAGGCGGCCGACGGACCAGAGGCCGTCTCCCATGTGCTGGCCTTCGCCAAGGCACTGTCGGAGGCCACCGCCCGCACCGCCTCGTGATCCCTCTGGTCCCCGCCTACGGGACGGCCTCGCTCGCGGACCTGTCGTCCTCGTTGCTCGCCTCGGTCGGGATGGACGGCGACAACCCGCTGGGCCTCGCCCCGGCAGAGCGGGTCCTGCTGTTCCTCGTCGACGGCATGGGCGCCGAACTGCTCGCCGCCCACCCACTGACCGCGCCGTTCCTGTCCGCCAGGCTCGGCAGGGTGCTGACCGCGGGCTTCCCAGCCACAACCGTGACCAGCCTGGGCACACTCGGCACCGGTCTGCCACCGGGCGAGCACGGCATGCTCGGCTACCAGCTCGCCGTGCCCGGCGCCGGCTACATGCTCAACTGCCTGCGCTGGACCGCCAAGGGCCCCCTCGTCGACCCCGGCGACTGGCAGCCCGCCCCGACCGTGTACGAACGTGCGGCGGCGGCCGACATCCCGGTCAGCTACGTCGGCCCGGCCAGGTTCGAGACCACCGGTTTCAACAGGGCCGTCTACCGGGGCGTGCGCTTCGTCGGTGCCGACGAGGTCGACGACCGGATCGCCGGGGTCCGCCACGCGCTGGCCGAGCCCCGCGCCCACGTCTCGGTCTACTACGGAGACCTCGACTCCGTCGGCCACCGGACCGGCTGGGGCTCCCCGGCCTGGCTCGACCAGCTCGCCCTGGTCGACCGGATGGCCGAGCGGCTGGCCGAGACGCTCCCGCCCGGCTCGGCGATGTACGTCACCGCCGACCACGGCATGGTCAACGTCACCGATCGTGTCGACGTCGACACGATCGGCGTGCTGCGCGAGGGCGTCGCCCTGCTCGGTGGGGAGGCCAGGGCCCGTCACGTTTACACCGTCCCCGGCGCCGCGGAAGCGGTACTCGACACCTGGCGTGACATCCTCGCGGGAAAGGCCTGGGTGGCATCCCGCCAGGAGGCGGTCGAATCCGGCTGGTTCGGCCCCAGGGTCCGCTCCGAATGGCTGCCCAGGATCGGCGACGTCCTCGCCGTTCCGTACACCGACTGCGCCATCGTCGCCTCGGTCGCCGAACCGCAGGAGGCGGCCTTCGTCGGCTGTCACGGCTCGCTGACACCCGCCGAGCAGCACGTTCCCCTCCTGGAGGTGAGCACCAGATGAGCCCGCGCCCTACGCCGGGTCGCGGGCCGGTCGAATGACCGATTCCCCGGGGCCGGGCGCCACCGGCTGATCCCCGCACCCGAAGCAGACGAAGCCCGCCACACCGGTCTTCCCGCTCGCGGTGGCCAGTGCCCGCGCGGGTGGGGCGCCGGCGGCCAGCGACCTGTGGAAGACGGTCATCAGAGCCAGCGTCTCCTCGTCGCGCACCGGCACCAGGCTGGCCACCACGCACCGTGTCCCCAGCGACAGGAACGTGCCCGCCAGCCCCAGGGGCGCCCCGTCGGCCGGGGCGTGCGCCATCCCCGCGTCGCACGCCGACAGCACCACCAGCCAGGGCGGGGTGCGCAGCCGGAGCAGGTCGTACGCCATCAGCGGGCCGTCGTCGAGATCGATGCTCGACAGCAGCGGGCTGCGCGGGGAGAACATCCCGTGCGCGGCCAGGTGCGCCACGTCCGCCCGCTCCAGTGCCGCCATCACCTCCGCCCGCCGCGCCGCCACCCGCTCCGTCCCCGGGTGGCACTCGCCGACCATGCGAGCCTCGGTCTCCGAGCACCGCAGCCCCGGCCCCGCCACGGCCACGACACGCCCGTCCCGCACGGCCGGCACCTCCCTGCCGGCCAGCCAGGCGGCGGCACTGGCCGCCACGCTCACCGGCCGGTCGGAGTTCATGGGCAGCAGCGGCCAGGGCAGGATGTGCAGCGTCCCCGTCGGCACGATCACCAGCGGCCGGTCGCCCAGCCGGTCGCCCAGCGGGCGGAAGAGGAGCCGTTCCAACTCCGCGGCCTCCGCACCGGGCTCGGGAGCCCTTCCATCGAGCAGGTGCGCCCTGCGTAGCCCGTACCGCAGGCGGACGACGGCCTCGGCGACGGTCGCGAACGGGCCGAGGCGGCGCAGCGTCACCCGGTCCCGGGTGACCGCGACGGCGACCAGTTCCGCCTCATGGCGGACGAACTCCACCAGGGCCGACTCTCCGAGCGCCGCTCGCAGCGCGGCCAGGCAGGGCGCGAGCGGCCGGCCCGCACCTCCGGTGACCGCCCGCCACCGCTCGGCCCACGCCAGGACCGTGCGGCCTCGTCCGGTTCGCATGGCGAGGGCCAGCCCGAACCCGGCCAGCGGCTCACCCGCCCTGGCGGCGTGCGCGCGCACCATCGGGTCCTCGAACGCCTTCGTTTCGGAACCCACCTCCGCGAGGCCTGCCAGCACCGCCGCGAACGCCCCCCGCCGGTCGCCGGCCAGGAACCGCCGCAGCGCCGTCGCCTGGCGGGCGACCAGCCCGCGACCCGAGCGGGAGAGGAGGGCCAGCTGGCCGTCGGTGGACGGCCGGTCACCCAGCCGGAGCGCGACCTCGGCGGCGCTGAGCCTGAGCGCCGCCGAGGTGTTCAGGTGGCCGGTGGCATCGAGTGCTTCGGCGCACGCGAGCATCTCCGGCACCGTCGCCGGTAGCTTCGCGGAGGACGGGTCCAGTGCGAGCCGGGCCCGCAGCAGGATCTCGTCGGCGAGCGGTGCCAGGACCGCTCGCCCCTGCGCGGCCAGCTCGTGAGCGGCCAGCTCCGCGCTCTCCCGGGCGCGGCGCGGATCTCCGGTGCGCAGCTCGACCCTGGCGAGCAGAAGGCGGGCCTCGGCCAGGGCCACCCCGGCGCCCGCCGCCGCCAGCTCGGGAACCGCCATGTTCAGCAGCGCTCGCGCCTCGCCGGGCAGGTGGGCGGTGACCAGCGCCTCGGCCAGGTCACAGCGGACCGTCGCCAGCCGCTCCGGGTAGTCGAGCAGGATGTCCTGGGCACGCCGGTAGGCGGTGAAGGCGGCGGGCAGGTCGCCGCGCCGCGCGGCCAGGAACGGCAGGTTGCCCTCGGCGAGCGCGAGCACATGCGTGAGGCCCGCGCCTCTCGCCAGCTCCGCGCACCGGCCCAGGTCGGCCTCCGCCGCCTCGAACTCCCCGAGGAACACCCGGGCGAGTCCGCGGTTCAGCATCGCCCCGGCCAGGAACCTGACGTCGTCGCCGAGGACGGCCACGGCCCGGTCGCAGTGGGCGACGGCCTCGCGGTAGCGGCCGAGCCTCGCCAGGGCCATCGCGCGATGCACGCCGAGCTTGCCCAGCTCGGCCGGGGTCAGGCCGGGTTCGGCGTCTGCGGCGATGGCCAGCGCCTGCTCCGGGTGGCCCAGCTCCGTGCGGATGTGGACCAGTGACAGGCGCGCCTGGGCCGCCCGGTGCGGCAGCCCGGCCCGCAGCGCGATCTCCACCGCCCGGTGCAACCGCTCCTCGGCGAACGGCAGGTCGCCGAGCTCTCGCGCCGCCACCGCCAGCGCCCGGTGCGCCACCGCCTCCGCCTCGCAGTGCCGGCAGCCCGGGCTCCGGTCCGCCACCGCGCCGCCATCGTCCGGATCACCCGTCGGGCCGGTCGTTCCCGGACAGGACGCGGGGAGCGAGGCGAGCAGGGTGCGGGCGAGAGCGAGGGCGCGGGCCGGGTCGCTGCCCGAGAGGTCGACCGCGTGCTCGGCGGCGGCGAGCGCCTCGTCGAAGGTCAACTACGGGCGGATCCGGGTCCAGCTGGTGACCACCGGGAGATCTTCCGGCCGGTGACACACCACACTGAACCAGCCCGGCGGCAGGCCGGTGACGGCGAACCGGCCCGTCGGGGACAGTGCGCGCGACTCGGTGAGGTGCGGCGTGCGGATCTCGACCAGCGTGCCCGCCTCGGGGCAGGGGGAGATCTGGCCCGCCAGGTCGACCAGGCCGTCCAGGGAGGTGACCTCCAGCTCCACCGTGAGCTCGGCGGCGACGAACTTCAGCAGCCGGGGACCCTCGGCGGACCGAACGCCCTGTGGTACGGGCGTGACCACGGAGCGGGCCGTGGTGGCACCGGGCAGTCGCAGACCGAAGACCGCACGGGCGGCGGCCGTCACCTGGGCCGGTACCGGGTCGCTCCCGGAGGCCAGGCGCAGCGCGGCTATCAGGGACTCGTCGTCGATCGTCGTCGGATGTCGTGTCACGGTGTCGCCTCCCGGGTGGTGAGCATGGTGCGTAGTCGGTTCAGGCAGCGACCTCGGGTGGGACCGTAGCTGCCGCTGGGCATGCCCAGGCGCCCGGCCAGCTGGTGGACGCCCGCGTCTGGGGCGGTGGCCATCAGCCGGAACAGCGAGCGGCACGGCTCGTGCATCTCGTCGACGGCCTGCCACAGACGGCGGCTCTCGTCGGCGGTCAGCACGGCCAGCGCCGGATCGGCGTGGACGTGCCCGGCGTCGGCCGGTGTGGAACGCGCGTGCCCGGTGTCCACCGGGTCGGCGACCAGCCGTTCGCCCCGGTGCCGCCGGCGGAGCAGGGACGCCTCGCGCTTGGCAGTGGTGAACAGCCAGGGGCCGATCCGGTCCGGGTCACGAATGGTGTGCAGGCTTTCGAGCAGCCGTAGCCACGTGCCCTGCACCGCGTCGGCGGCGTCCGCCGGGCTCAGGTCGTAGGCGCGCACCGCCGACCACAGCGGGCCGGTGAAGCGGGTGACCAGCGCGTCCCAGGCCGCCTGGTCGCCGGCCAGGACGGCCTCGATCGTGGGCTGGTCGCTCACCGGCACCTCCGAGCCACATAGGACACTCTGAGTGTTCACGCGAATACTTTGAGTGAGACTTTAGCCGGGTGTGGGCACGACGACTCCCAAATCGGGGATCCGCCTGGCTCCCGCCGGGGCGAGGACGTGTTCCACGGCCTCCTGCGACGGCCGGTCCGCGGACGCCGCGGCGATCGCCCCGCTCACCAGGGCGGCGGCGAAGGAGGTCCCGCTCCAGCACGCGTAGCCGCGGAACGCGCCGTGTTCGAGGAAGGTGCTGGACAGCCACTCGCCGCGGGCACACGCGTCGACCCACGGGCCGTACGCCGAGAACGGGGCCCTGTCCCGCTCCGCCGCGTCCAGTGCTCCGACGGCGATCACCCTGGGCGAGGCGGCGGGCCAGAAGGGGCGGTCCGAGGCGGTGTTGCCCGCGCAGGCCACCGTGACCGTGCCGGCCAGTTCCGCCAGGGCGGCCTCCACCAGCGGGGAGGGCCCGTCGTCGAAGGTGTGACCGCCGAAGGACAGGTTGAGCACCCGGGGTGGTTCGGCCCTGAGCCGCTCCAGGACGTGTAGCAGTCCGGCCTCGTCCCCGATGCCGTGGCCGCTCAGCATCCGGATCGGCAGCGGCCTCGCCGCCGGGGCCGACCGCAGGAGCAGTCCGGTGATGAACGTGCCGTGCCCCGCCTGGAGGTCCAACTCGCCGTCACCGTCCGAGTCGGGCACCTCTGCGGAGTCCTGTCCCTGCTCCAGAAACCATGGGCTCTTTCGCCACCACGGGTGCGACGCCAGGCCCGTGTCGGCCAGTGCCACCGTCACGGCGGTCGTGGCGGGCCCGTCCGCGGCGGGCTCGGGCATCGGGAGGGCGGGGCTGGGGAAGGGGCGGGAGGCCGGGCCTCCGAAGTAGAGCGGCTGGCCTGTCAGCACGTGGTTGGGGGAGGCGGGAAATCCCCGCTCCCGTACCGATGCCACCAGGTCGCAGACGTCCACGCCCGACGAGAGCCGTACCCGGTAGATCCCTTGGGTCTCGGTGACGGCGTCGGCCCAGCGGGCGGTGGCCGCCATGCCCGAGGCGTCGGTCAGCAGCTGACCTTTTCTGATCAGAGCGGGCGATCCGGGGATGGGTTCGACCCGTTCGATATCGTTGTCCATCTGGTCCTCCGGGGGTGCTCACCAGCTTGCGGGGTTTTCTTCGCTCCCGAGGATGCCCTGGCCAAGCGTCCGCGTCGCAACATCTTGGTATGACCCCCCTCTGGTGCGACGTCACGACCGACGGTAGTCTCTCCTTCAGTCACTTGTGATCATCCTGGTACGAGGCCGTTGGGGAAGGCGCACCTCGTACGAAACGGGAGGTCCGGTGTCTGCTCGTGGCGTGCTTTACGTCCACTCAGCTCAGCCTGCGCTGTGCCCTCATATTGAATGGGCGGTCGCAGGTGTTCTTGGCGTCCCCGTAGACCTGACATGGACTCCACAGCCCGCCGCGCCCGGTCACGTGCGCGCACAGGCCGAGTGGGAGGCCCGTGTGGGTACCGCGGCGGCCGTCACCTCGTCCCTGATGGGCTGGCAGCGGATCCGCTTCGAGATCACCGAGGATGCCTCACCGGGTGTCGACGGGTCCCGGCACGCCTACACCCCGTCTCTCGGGGCCTTCACGGCCGTTGTCGGAGCCACGGGCGACATCCTGGTCCCGGAGGACCGGCTGCGCTCCGCCATGCTGATGGCACGCCAGGGCCGCGTGGTGCTGGAGGAGGAGATCGACCGCCTGCTGGGCAAGCAGTGGGACGCCGAACTGGAGTCGTTCCGCTACGCGGGGGAGGGCGCGCCGGTCCGCTGGCTGCACGCCGCCGTCTGACCCCGCCGTCTGACCTCGCCGTCTGACCTCGCACGTCCCGCCGGACCCGGCCGGTCCCGCGCCCACGTCGATGTGACCGGCCCGTATCCGCCCTGACGACCGCCCTCTGCCGGGGCAGTGGCCGATCATGCTCACGTCGTGCCGAAGGACACATCGGAGTTTCTCGCCGGATTCCGCAACTTTCGATGCCTTTATCGCGACATAGAGGGGTATCGGAATCTGGATCGTCGGGAGTGGGCGTGTCACTGCGTGTCGGAGACCCTCAGCGGATCGGTGGCTACTGGCTCGCGGGGCGCCTGGGTGAGGGCGGGCAGGGAGTCGTCTACGACGCCTACGACGAGACGGGCGGCAGAGTCGCGATCAAGGTTCTGCGTGCCGGCGGCAGGGCGGATCCGCAACTGCGGGGACGCTTCGCCAAGGAGGTCGCCGCCACCCAGAAGGTCTCCTCCTTCTGCACCGCGAGGGTCATCGAGGCCCACCCCGAGGCGTCCCCGCCCTACATCGTCAGTGAGTTCGTCCACGGCCCGACGCTGAAGCAGGCGGTCACGACCGCCGGGCCCTATCACGGCGACGGGCTCCACCGCCTGGCCACCGCCACGACGGTCCACGCCCTGAGCCCCGACGGCCGGATGCGTGCCGACGTGAACGAGAACGAGGTCCGTGTCTGGGAGGCCGGCACACGCGAGCTACTCCACACCTTCACCACGACCGGCAAGGCGGCCTTCGCAGCATCCCTGAGCCCGGACGGCACCAGGCTCGCCACGGCCGCCGGTGACGGGTTGAGGCTCTGGGACCTCGCCTCGGGAAAGCAGGTCGGCGCCGCGTTCGGTGACGCGTCCTACCTTGAGCACGCGGAGAAGCTGGAGTTCGGCCCCAGCGGACGCCTGCTCGTGGTCAGCGATGGCGGCGAGCTGCCGCAGGGCCAGTTGTGGGACGTGGACAGCCGGCAGCGGATCCTGCCGCCGACGACGCTGACCTACCTTGACGTGGTCGCCCTGTCCGTCGACGACAGGGCCGTCATATCGGGTATCCCGCCGACCGGCGTCAGCGACACGGGGCCGACGACCGAGCTGTGGGATCTCCGCACCCGGACGCGGGTGCCGGCACCGTGGCTTTCCCAGGGCGGCTCCTTCCCCATGGCGTTCAGCCCCGACGGCAGGACGCTGGTGAGCACGACGTTCGACCAGGCTCGGACGGAGTGGCGGGCGGAGCTGTGGGATGTCGCCTCCGGCCGGCGGTCGGCCGGAAACCTCACGCGGTCGCGGTCGATTCCGCGGTTCGCCTTCAGCGCCGACGGCCGCTTCCTCGCCTCCTCCGACGACGAGAGCGCCAGGGTGACGCTCTGGCGGGTGAGCGACCGTCGTGAGCTGGCTCGCTACCCGCTTTCCGGCCTGGGGAGCGTGACGCCCCGCTTCGGGCCTGAGGATCGCACGCTCCGTCTGCTCGGAGACTGGGGTTCGGTGCTGACCCTCGACATCGAGGCCTACACCCATCCGCTGCTCAGCGGCGCCCCCGGCCACGACGCGGTGTTCAGCCCCGACGGGCGCGTCATGGCGGTGGAGGGCAGGGGAGAGGTCCGGTTGTGGGACACGACGCTGCGCAGGCCGCTGGGCGATCCCATCCGGGTGCCGGGGGAGGATTTAACGGGCGGTGACCTGGCGCGGGCCGCCGCGACCTTCAGCAAGGACAGGAAGACCCTCGTCGTCGGCTACGGCACGATGGTGAGCGTGTGGCAGGTCTCCACCCGGCGCATGCTCGCCTCCTTCCCCTACAGCGAGAAGAAGCCGCGGACGGACGCGGCGGTCAGCCCGTACCAGTACGACGGCATCGAGGAACTCGCGCTCAGCCCGGATGGCAGGACCCTCGCCGCCACGTTCTATCTCACCTGCGCGGAGTGCACCGGGCCATTAGGGGCCCTCGCGATCTGGGACCTGCCGAGCGGGCGCCCGATCCGGCTCATCGAGAACAGGAACGTCGCACGCGGCAACAGGCCCGACCTGCCCTACCGCGAGGTCTGCCCCGCGACCGGTACGAGCGCGGGCGCGTGAGGCCAGGAGCCACAACGGGGGAGCCCCCGCCCCGGCTGGACCGGGGCGAGGGCTCGACGAGCCACGTTCAGAGCGGGATGTTGCCGTGCGCGCCCCGGGCGGGGGTCGCCTTGGCCAGGACCTTGGCGATGGCGCCCCGGGTGTCCCCGGGCTTGATGACCTCGTCGATCACGCCGAGCTCGATGGCCCTATCGAGGCCGCCGGCGAGGATCTCATGCTCCTCGGCGAGCCTGGTCTCCAGGGCGGCGCGCTCCTCTTCGGGGGCGGCGGCGAGCTCGCGGCGCTTGAGGATGCGGACCGCGGCGACCGCGCCCATGACCGCGATCTGGGTCGTCGGCCAGCCGAACACCTTGGTCGCGCCCAGCGAGCGGGAGTTCATCGCGATGTAGGCACCGCCGTACGCCTTCCTGGTCACCAGGGTGATCCGCGGCACGGAGGCCTCGGCGAAGGCGTGCAGGAGCTTGGCGCCGCGGCGGACCACGCCGTCGTGCTCCTGCCCGACGCCGGGCAGGTAGCCGGGGACGTCGACCAGGACGACCAGCGGCACCCCGAAGGCATCGCACATCCGGACGAACCGTGCGGCCTTCTCCGCCGAGGTGGAGTCGAGGCAGCCGCCCAGGCGCATCGGGTTGTTGGCCACCACTCCCACGGTCCGGCCCCCGAGGCGGCCCAGAGTGGTGACGATGTTGGGCGCCCACTTGGCGTGCAGCTCCACGCCCGGCTCGTCGAGCAGGCCCTTGATGAGCGGCTTCACGTCGTAGGCGCGGCGCACGTTCTCGGGCAGCAGACCGGAGAAGTCGACCTCTTCGACCTCGGTGCGAACCCGGCCCTGGTGGCCGAGGAGCACCGCGAGGCGGCGGGCCTGCAGGTAGGCCTCCGTCTCGGTCTTGGTGACCACGTGGACGACGCCGCTGCGCTTGCTGTGCGGCTCGGGTCCCCCCAGGCCGGCCATGTCGATCTGCTCGCCGGTGACGCTGCGGACCACGTCGGGACCGGTGACGAAGATACGGCCCTCGTCGGCCAGGATCACGATGTCGGTCAGCGCCGGGCCGTACGCGGCGCCGCCGGCGGCGGGGCCCACGACGACGGACAACTGCGGGATCACGCCTGAGGCACGGGTCATCGCGGCGAAGACGAGGCCGACCGCGTGCAGTGACTCGACACCCTCGGCGAGGCGTGCGCCGCCGGAGTGCCAGACGCCGATGATCGGTACCCGCTCGCGGACCGCGACGTCGTAGGCGTGCACGATGTGCTCGCACCCCTCGCCGCCCATCGCGCCGCCCTGCACGCGGGCGTCACTGACGAACGCGACGACCGGCACGCCCTCCACACGACCCGTCGCGGCGAGCATGCCGCTGCGATCGACCGGCGAGATCAGCCGCAGCGAGCCCTCGTCGAACAGAGCGGAGAGGCGCACCTGGGGGTCACGGGGATCAAGAGACTCCTGTTCGGAGGCCTCGCTCACCACCCCGCTGTCGAGCACAGTCATCACGAGCTCCTGTCAGACGCTGGTGAAGGCCACGGCGACGTCGTGTCCGCCGAACCCGAAGGAGTTGTTGATCGCGGCGATCTGGCCACCGGGCAGAGCACGTGGCTCACCGCGCACGATGTCCACCTCGACGCCGTCGTCGAGGTCGTCCACGTTGATCGTTCCGGGTGCGCGTCGCTCGTGCAGCGCGAGGACGGTGAAGACGGACTCGATGCCGCCGGCACCGCCGAGCAGGTGGCCGGTCATCGACTTGGTGCCGCTGACCAGCGGATGGTCGCCGATGACCTCCTTGATCGCGAACGCCTCCACCACGTCGCCGGCGGGAGTGGAGGTGGAGTGCGCGTTCACGTGCTTGATGTCGCCGCCCGTGAGGCCGGAGTTCTCCAGGGCGCGGCGCATGGCCAGCATGACCCCGGCACCGGTCGGCTCGGGCTGGGCGATGTGGTGGGCGTCGGCCGAGTATCCGACCCCGGCGGCCACCGCGTAGATCGTGGCGCCACGCGCGCGGGCGTGCTCCTCCGACTCCAGCACCAGGATGCCGGCGCCCTCGCCGAGGACGAACCCGTCACGGCCCTTGTCCCACGGCCGGGAGGCGCGCTGGGGCTCGTCGTTACGGGTCGACATGGCGCGCATGGCGGCGAAGGAGCCGATGTTCAGCGGGTGGATGGCGGCCTCGGTGCCGCCTGCCACGACCACGTCGGCCCGGCCGGAGCGGATCATCTCAATGGCGTACCCGATCGACTCGGCGCCGGTGGCGCAGGCGCTCACGGTGGCGTGGACGCCGGCGCGGGCGCCGACCTCGATGCCGATCCAGCCCGCCGCGCCGTTCGGCATCAGCATGGGCACGGTGAACGGTGAGAGCCGCTGCCAGCCCTTCTCCTTGAAGGTGTCGTAGGCGGCGAGGATCGTGGTGATGCCACCGATACCGCTGCCCACGACGACACCGAGCCGCTCGGGGTCGATCTTGTCGATCGCGGCGTGCGCCCATGCCTCGCGGGCCGCGACCAGTGCGAACTGTTCGGTCCGGTCCAGCCGCCGGGACTCCGGCCGAGGCAGCACCTCGGTCGGGTCCACCGCGGCGAAGGCGGCGAACTTCACCGGGACGGAGTCGACCCAGTCTTCGGTGATGTCGCGGACCCCGGACTGACCGGCGAGAAGCGCCGACCAGGACGAGGCGACGTCGCCACCGAGGGGCGTTGTCGCGCCGAGCCCGGTGACGACGACGCGTACCTGGTCTGTACTCACGTTCTGCGCTCCTTGTGAATCGCTGGTCTAGGGGCAAAGGCCGAGACGTCTCAGTTCTGGATGAAGTTGATGACGTCCTTGACGTTCTTGAGGTGCTTGAGCTGGTCGTCCGGGATCTCCACGCCGAATTCGTCCTGGGCGGCGACGGCGATCTCGACCATGGACAGCGAGTCGATGTCGAGGTCGTCGACGAAGCTCTTCTCCGGGGTGACCTCGGAGGCCGGGATTCCGGTTATCTCGTTGACGATCTTGCCAATGCCGGCGAGGATCTCCTGCTCGGTCAGAGCCATGTCGCGTGTTCTCCTTGAAATGGGTTTTCTTCTGGCTTTCCGTGCGGCGGGGCCGTGCGGAAGTTCTAGGGGATCTCGATGACCTGACCGGCGTAGGTCAGGCCCGCGCCGAAGCCCAGCAGCAGGGCGAGCCCGCCGGACCGGACCTCGCCGCGTTCGATCATCCGGGACAGGGCAAGGGGGATCGAGGCGGCCGAGGTGTTGCCCGCCAGGACGATGTCCTTGGCGATGACGGCGTTCTCGGCGCCGAGCTTGCGGGCGATCGTCTCGATGATGCGCAGGTTGGCCTGGTGGGGCACGAAGGCCGCGAGGTCCGCCGGGTCCACCCCGGCACGCTCGCAGATCTCCTTGGCGACGGGGTGGAGTGCGGTGGTCGCCCAGCGGAACACGGTCTGGCCCTCCTGGTGCAGGAAGGAGTCGCGGTCCTTGATGATGATCGCGTCGAACTTGTCGCCGGCGCTGCCCCACACCACGGGACCGATCCCCGGAGTGTCGGAGGGGCCGACGACCGCCGCGCCCGCGCCGTCGGCGAAGATCACCGCAGTGGCCCGGTCGGTCCAGTCGATCCACTGGGAGAGCTTCTCCGTGCCGATGACGAGCACGTTGGTGGCCGAGCCCGCGCGGATCGCGTCGTTGGCGACCGCGAGCGCGTAGCAGAAGCCCGAGCAGGCGGTGTTGACGTCGAACGCGCCGGGTGCGTCGATGCCCAGCCGCGTGGCCACCCGGCCGGCGGCGTTGGGGATCTGCGTCTCCAGCGTGCAGGTGGCGACGATCACCAGGTCGATGTCGGAGACCGACAGGCCGCTCGCGGCGAGGGCCTTGCCGCCCGCCTGCACGGCCAGGTCGATCTCGGACTCGCTGTCCGGGGCGATCCGGCGTTCCTTGATGCCGACGCGGCTCTGGATCCAGGCGTCGTCGGTCTCCATGGTCGCGGCCAGGTCGTCGTTGGTGACCACCTGGGAAGGCTGGTAGTGGCCGAAGGCCAGGATCTTCGCGCCCGGAGAGCCCTGAGAGGTCTTCATACGTCGGTCACCGCTCCTCATTCGACTGGAGAGCGGCTCGTGCGGCTTCCAGATCGTCGGGGGTCTTCAGGGCGACGGTCGTCACCCCGCGCAGAGCACGCTTGGCCAGGCCGGTGAGCGTGCCGCCGGGGACAAGTTCGATCATGGTGGTGACGCCGAGTTCGGCCATCGTGGCCATGCAGGCGTCCCAGCGCACCGGGTTGGCGACCTGGGTGACCAGACGCTCCAGGAACTCGGCGCCGCTTGTGACCGCCGCGCCGTCGTTGTTGGACAGCAGGGTGACGGTGGGGTCGGCGGGGTCGAGGCCCAAGGTGGCCTCACGCAGGCTGTCGACGGCGGAGGCCATGTGCACGGTGTGGAACGCGCCGGCGACCGACAGCGGGATCACCCGGGCGCGGGCGGGCGGTTCCGCCTTGAACGCCGCCAGCTGCTCCAGCGTGCCGCCGATGACGATCTGCCCGGCGCCGTTGACGTTGGCCGGAGTGAGCCCGTTGGCGGCGATGGCCGCGAGGACCTCCTCCTCGACCCCGCCGAGGACGGCGGACATGCCGGTCTCGGTGACGGCCGCGGCCTTGGCCATGGCCTGGCCGCGCTCACGGACGAGGCCGAGGGCCTGTTCGGGAGTGAGCACCCCGGCCAGGGCCGCGGCCGTGAACTCGCCCACGCTGTGCCCGGCGACGATGTCGGGAGAGGCCCCCAGGACCTCGGCGACGGCCAGTCCGGCGGCGACGAGCAGGGGCTGCGCGACGGCGGTGTCACGGATCTCGTCCGCGTCGGCGGTGGTCCCGTAGGCGATCAGATCGAGTCCGGCCAGCTCTGACCAAGCGGTCAGCCGGTCGGTCACGCTCGGCAGTTCGAGCCATGGACCGAGGAAGCCTGGAGTCTGGGCACCCTGGCCCGGAGCGACGATGACGAGCACGAAATCCAGCCTGCCCTGTAGAAGTCCAATACACGGATGGAGATCCAGACGAAGTTTGTCACCACTTTTTTGTAGGGAACCTACAGGGGGAGTTTCGTGGAAGTTAAGTAAAGCCTTCTAGGTAACCGGTGCTTCCGATAGGCGTCCGAGAATCAGTCCCACCTGCAGCGTGAAGGCGGACCGGCCCTCCGTCGGCTGGTAGCCGGTCAGCTCGGTGATCTTGCGCAGGCGGTAGCGCACCGTGTTCGGGTGGACGAACAGCAGCCGGGCCGTCGCCTCCAGGGAGGTGCCCTGTTCCAGGTAGGTCGCCAGGGTGTCGAGCAGTGGCGTGCCGATCAGCGGCAGGTAGACGTTCTCGATCAGCTGTGCCCTGGCGTCGGCGTCACCGTCGAGGGCCCGTTCGGCCAGCAGGTCCTCGGCGTGGACCGGCCTGGGCGCGTCCGGCCACCCCGCGGCGGCCCGCAGCCCGGCCATCGCCGCCCGCGCGGATCTGGCGGCCGAGTGCAGGTCCGCCACCTCGGGCCCGATCACGATCGGCCCGTCTCCGAAACGCGGCACCACGTGCCTGGCAGCGGCGGCGACGCTGTCCGCACCGCCCACGATCACGATCAGCCGGTCGCCCTGCACCCCGGCCAGCATGTCCAGACCAGACCTGCGGCCCCGGTCGCGCAACGTGTCTATCACCGCCTGCGGGTCGTCGTCGGGTGTCTGTCCCGCCAGCACCACGACGGGGGTGGAGGTCCAGCCGAGCGCGGCGGCCCACGAGTGCAGGCCGTCGTCGACCTCCCCCCTGACCAGGGCGTCCACGATCAGCGCTTCCAGTCGAGCGTCCCAGGCGCCGCGGGCCTCGGCCTCCCGCGCGTACACCTGCGCGGCGGCGAACGCGACGTCGCGGGTGTAGCGGAGCATCGCCTGCTGGAGCTGGTCATCCCCGCCGGGCGCCGCCAGTTCTTCGGTCTGTGCCTCGACCACCTCGACCACGACCCGCACGATGTCGACCGTCTGCTGCAGCGAGATGGACCGCTTCAGCTCCCTGGGCGCGGTGCCGAAGAACTCGATGCTGGGCGTCGGGCGGCCTTCGCCGGCGTGTTGGAACCACTCCACGAAGGCGGCGATCCCGGCCTGGGCGACCAGTCCGACCCAGGACCTGTCCTCTGCGGAAAGGGCGCGGAACCACATCAGCCGGTCGTCCATCCGGGCCATGGCGGCCGTGCTCAGCGTGCCCATGGCCCGCTCCAGCCGACGTGTGGTGTCCTCCCTGACCCGGTCGGAGTCGAGATCTCTCCCGTCCGACCCGGCCACGACGTCGCTGTGCCTGACCGCTCGCTCGATCCGTTCCCTCACGTCACCAAGAGTGCCAGGTCGTCGGAGATGCGCCAGCCACTGTTCCGGACAGCGCAGCACCCTCGATCTTGTACATCCGGTATGACCGGGTCCCCTACGGCGGACGCGGCCGAGTGGCGGCCGACCGCGCTCAGCCGACCACGTGCTCATATGGCCGTGCTCAGCCGACCGTGCGCTCAGACGACCGCGACGGCGGTGATCAGTCCGATGGCCAGGTGGGTGACCGCCAGCAGCCGGGCGCCTGGCTGGAGCTCCGCCTCCTTGACCAGATCGCGTACCGAGATCCCCGCCACCCTGTCGAACGCGATCATCGCCACGGTCTGCACGGCGATGCCGACCAGGCCGAAGACCAGCGTCGCGAGCAGGCCCTCGTGCAGGGCTCCGCCCGAGGACCAGATGGAGGCCGCGACGATCAGCCCGACGGCGGCCAGTCCCGAGCAGGCCAGCAGTGTGGCGTTGGGGTTACGGTCCTCCTTGATCAGCCGGCTGAGCTTGCCGGGGATGGCCATGTCGATCACGTAGAAGCCGATGATCAGCAGGATCACGCCGAGGGCGGCGTAGGAGGCGATCGCGAGCGCGCCGCGCCCGAGGATTTCGGCGATTGAGAGCGTCTCGCCGCCGGTCACGGAGGGCGGGAGCGTCACGGCCGGGATGGGGGTGGGACTCATGGCTTGATTCTCTTTTCAGGACTCAGAGCTCGATGCGGTGCGGAACGAATGACGACGTGTCGTCGGTGATGAACCCTGAGGTCTCGCGGATGCCGACACCCGCCGCCTCGTCGTGGACCACCCAGGCGCCGAGCACGGGGCGCCAGCCGTCGAAGACGGGCAGCGCCTGGAACTCCTGGTAGACGTGCCCTTCGGCGCCGTAGCCACCCGAGGTCTCGACGCGCTCGCCGGGGGCGACGATCCGCATGCTCGCGCCCTCGCGGCCGAGCAGCGGCTTGGCGATGTACGAGGACATGCAGCGGGGGCCGTCGAGATAGGCGGGCAGCAGGTTCGGGTGGTCCGGATACAGCTCCCAGAGCACCGCGAGCAGCGCCTTGTTGGACAGCAGCATCTTCCACAGTGGCTCGATCCAGGTCGTGGAGACCTGCTGGCGCACCGCCCGCGTGCCGAACGGGTCGGCGATCGCCCACTCCCACGGGTACAGCTTGCAGAGCGTGCGGATCACCCGGCGCTCCATGTCGACGAAGCGGAGGTTGAGGTCGTCCCAGCCGATGTCCTCCATGGCCACCGCGACGGTCTTGAGCCCGGCCTGGTCGGCGGTCTCCTGCAGGTAGGCGAGGGTCATCGCCTCCTCACCTGAGGCGTCCATGTTGGTCCAGGCGAAGTGCGCGGGCCCGGTGGGCAGGCTGGTCGAGATCTGCTGCCACCTGGCGATCAGTCGTTCGTGTATGGAGTTCCACTGGTCGTCGTCGGGGTAGCGGTCGCGCAGCCAGAACCACTGCACCACCGAGCTTTCCAGAAGGCTGGTGGGGGTGTCGGCGTTGTACTCCAGCATCTTGGCCGGCCCGGTCCCGTCGTAGCGCAGGTCGAACCGGCCGAACAGGTGCGGGTCGTTCCGCCCCCAGGAGGCGGCGATCTCCGGGGCCACCCAGTCCGGGATCGCGAAGTCGGCGTAGCGGTTCTTCTCGATGACGTGCTCCACGGCGTGCAGGCACATCCGGTGCAGCTCCTCGACCTGGTTCTCCAGGTCCAGGACCTCGTCCATGGAGAAGACGTACTGCACGGTCTCGTCCCAGTACGGGCGGACGAGGCCTTCGGGGTGTGCCGAGCGGTGGTAGGCCAGTCCGTGGCCTTCGATGATGCTCTCCCAGCCGTCGCGGGGGAGCGAGGTCTCGCGTCTCATCTGTGCCGGATCAGCTCCCGCCGCCCGACCCGCTGCGCCCGCCGAAGCCGCCCCGCTGGATCACGGTGCCCTTCCGGCTGGTGATCTTGACGTCCGAGGGGCGCACCGTGGTCCCCTGCTGGATGTAGGCGCCGCTCCTGACGCCGCCGTAGTACCAGCTGTAGGCGCCCCGTGACCCGTGGTAGCGGTTGTCGTCGCAGAGGTCCTCGTCCACCACCTCGTACGTGCCGTCCGGCTGGCGGCTGTTGAGGTCGACGCACTCGGCGCCTACCTCCTCGTAGTCCTGCTGCGCGGAGCAGTAGCCGACCAGAAGCAGCGACACGACGCCGATCCCGGTGATGGTGACCACCTTGGAAGCCTTGAACCCCGAGGGCTTGGCGGGTGGTTTGCCGGGAAGATTCTGTGGTGCGGCCAGTGGGTGTTTTGGTGGTTGGGCCATTGAGCTCCAATGAGATGCGTCGCACTAGGGTATCGATGCTGTTTTGTCGGTTCAACCACCGTATGGAGCCATGGCGGAGCCGCCGGTGTTCGCGCATGGAGAATCGAGCTCCATCGGCTCGGCGAGACCGCACTGCCCCGCCTGGAGACCTGCGGGCACTGGGAAGGGCGCGTCAGGAGTTGGGGCAGGTGATCCCCTTCGCCGGAACCTTCCCGTCGATCAGGTAGGCGTCGGTCACCTTTCCGATGCAGGCGTCGCCGGACAGGTAGGCGCCGTGCCCCTCGCCCTTGTAGGTCACCAGCACGCCCGTCCTGAGTTCCGAGGTCAGTTTCGGAGCCCACTCGTACGGTGTGGCGGGGTCGCCCGTGCCACCGATCACCATGATCGGAGCCGAGCCCGTGGCGTTGACCCGCCTGGCCTCGTCGCTGCCGGGAACCGGCCACATCGAGCAGATCAGACCCATGCCGGTGCCGCCGAACAGCGGGGAGACCCTCATCGTCTCGGCCTCCAGGGCTGCCAGCTGCTCGGGAGTGGGCCGTTCCGCGGTGTCGACGCAGCTGATCGCCGGGAAGCTGCTCATGAGCGTCGTGTAGCTGCCGTCGGGCAGGCGGCCGTTGTAGCTGTCGGCCAGCGCCAGCAGGATCCGGCCGTCATCCTTGATCGCCTGACCCAGCGCCTGGTCCAGCAGCGGCCAGGTCATCTCCGAATACAGCGCGGCGGCGATGCCGGTGCCCGCCAGCCCCTGCGTCAGGGTACGGTCGCGGACCTCGAGCGGCTCGTCCTTCAGGTCGTCCATGAGTTTCACGACGTTCTTGTTCGCGATGGTCGCGTCGGTGCCGATCTCGCACTGGCCGGGCTCCTTCACGCAGTCCTTCAGGAAGGCGTTGTAGGCGTGCTGGAAGCCCTTCGTCTGGACGAGCGTTCGATCGGCCATGGACACGCTCGGGTCCAGCGGGGCGTCCAGCACGAACCGGCCCACGTTCTTCGGGAACCTGGTCGCGTAGACCGCGCCGAGCTGCGTCCCGTACGAGATGCCGAAGTAGTTCAGCTGTCTTTCGCCCAGGGCCTCGCGGAGGCGGTCCATGTCCGCGGCGGCGTTCACGGTGCCGACATAGGGCAGAAGCCTGCCCGAGGTCTGCCCGCAGGCCGTCACGAACTCCTTGGTGGTCAGCCGGATCTGGGCGCGTTCGGCGTCGTTGGTGGGCAGGGTGTTCATCGAGGTGAACTTGTCCATCATCGCGTTGCCGTCGCACCTGACGCCCGAACTGCGGCCGACTCCGCGGGGATCGAAGCTGACCAGGTCGTAGCGGCGGTTCAGATTGGTGAAGGCCTTGGCGGCCTGGGCGAGGGTGTCGACGCCCGAGGCGCCGGGACCGCCGAAGTTGAAGACCAGCGAGCCGATCCGCGCACCGGGGCCCGTGGCCTTGACGCGGATGACGGCCATGTCGATGGACTCGCCGTTCGGTTTGGCGTAGTCGAGCGGGACCTTGAGCCTCCCGCACTGCTGCGTGCGGTCGGGCGCCGCGGGGGGCTGGCCGCCGGGTCGCTGGATGTCGGTGCAGGGACCCCAGACGATCGTCTTCGAGGGCGTCTTCGAGGGCGTGACCGTTGCCGCGGTGGCGGTCGGCGCGGAGATGTCCGAGACGGCGCGGTTCCCGTAGCCGCCGCAGGCGGCGAGCGCGGTTGACAGGGCCGTGACCGTCGCGGCCGCCCTAAGGATTCTTGCCATGAAACAGCTCCCCCTGGAATCGTTCGCCGGGGGAAGCGATTCCACCCTAACCGGGCGGGCCCCCCTGGAAAAGGAGAACCCGCCCGGAAAGGATCACACTCCCATGGACTGGGTGTCGTTGCTCTCGGCGCCCCCGGCCTCGGTCACGCCGTTCTTCAGGTGGTACATGGCGATGGCGTCGCCCAGCACCTCGGAGTCGAGCTCACCGCGCTCGACCAGCTGGGTGAGCACGGCCAGGGTGATCGAGGCCGCGTCCACGTGGAAGTGGCGGCGCAGCGCCGACCGGGTGTCCGACAGGCCGAAGCCGTCGGTGCCGAGCGAGCTCCAGTCACCGGGAACCCACTGGGCGATCTGGTCCTGGACCGCCCGCATGTAGTCGCTCACGCCCACGAACGGCCCCTGGGCCTTCGACAGCGCCTGCGTGATGTACGGCACGCGCTTGTCCGCCCCGGGGTTGAGCAGGTTGTGCTCCTCGGCGGCGAGCGCGTCACGGCGCAGCTCCGTCCAGGAGGTGGCCGACCAGACCTCCGCCGCCACACCCCAGTCCTCGGCCAGCAACCGCTGGGCCTCCACGGCCCACGGCCCGGCCACGCCGGACACCAGGATGTTGGCCTTCGGCCCCGAGACGGCCGGAGCCGGGGCGAACCTGTACAGACCCTTGAGCAGGCCCGCCACGTCCAGGTCCGCGGGCTCGGCGGGCTGGAGGTAGGGCTCGTTGTAGACGGTCAGGTAGTAGAAGACGTTCTCCGGTTGCTCGCCGTACATCCTCCGCAGGCCGTCCTGGACGATGTGGGCCACCTCGAACCCCCACGACGGGTCGTACGAGACCGCCGCCGGGTTCGTCGAGGCGATCAGCGGGGTGTGGCCGTCCTCGTGCTGCAGGCCCTCGCCGTTCAGCGTGGTGCGGCCTGCGGTGGCGCCGAGCAGGAAGCCGCGGCCCATCTGGTCGGCGAGCTGCCACATCTGGTCGGCGGTGCGCTGCCAGCCGAACATCGAGTAGAAGATGTAGATCGGGATCATGTGCTCGCCGTGCGTGGCGTACGACGAGCCGACCGCGATCGTGGAGGCCATCGAGCCCGACTCGCTGATGCCCTCGTGCAGGATCTGGCCCTCGGTCGACTCCTTGTACGACAGCAGCAGCTCGCGGTCGACCGCCTCGTACGTCTGGCCGTGCGGCGAGTAGATCTTCGCCGTCGGGAAGATCGCGTCGAGACCGAAGGTACGCGCCTCGTCAGGGATGATCGGCACGAAGCGGTGGCCGATCTCCTTGTCGCGCATGAGGTCCTTGAGCAGGCGGACGAACGCCATGGTGGTGGCGACGTTCTGCTTGCCGGAGCCCTTCTTCAGCTGTGCGTAGGCGGCGTCGCCGGGAAGTTTGACCGGCTTGGCGCGCATCACGCGCTTGGGCAGGAAACCGCCCAGGGCCGCGCGCCGCTCCTTCATGTACTGGATCTCGGGGTCGTTCTCGCCCGGGTGGAAGTACGGAGGAAGGTCGGCTTCGAGGGCGGAGTCGGGGATCGGCAGGTAGAGCCGGTCGCGGAACTCCTTCAGGTCGGCCTTGGACAGCTTCTTCATCTGGTGCGTCGCGTTGCGCGCCTCGAAGTCCTTGCCGAGGGTCCAGCCCTTGATGGTCTGGGCGAGGATGACGGTCGGCTGGCCGACGTGCTCGCGGGCCGACTTGTAGGCCGCGTAAACCTTGCGGTAGTCGTGGCCGCCGCGCGACAGCTTGCGGATGTCCTCGTCCGAGAGGTGCTCGACCATCTTGCGCAGCCGCGGGTCGTCACCGAAGAAGTTCTCGCGGATGTACTCGCCGGACTCGACGGAGTAGGTCTGGAACTGGCCGTCGGGGACGGTGTTCATCTTGTTGACCAGCACGCCGTCGACGTCGGCCGCCAGCAGCGGATCCCAGTCGCGGCCCCAGACGACCTTGATGACGTTCCAGCCGGCGCCACGGAAGTAGGACTCCAGCTCCTGGATGATCTTTCCGTTGCCGCGCACCGGGCCGTCGAGACGCTGCAGGTTGCAGTTGATGACGAAGGTGAGGTTGTCGAGTTCCTCACGGGCCGCCAGGCCGATCGCGCCGAGCGACTCGGGCTCGTCCATCTCGCCGTCACCGAGGTAGCACCAGACGTGGCTCCGGCTGGTGTCCTTGATCTTCCGGTTCAGCAGGTAGCGGTTGAACCGGGCCTGATAGATCGCCCCGATCGGCCCGAGACCCATGGAGACCGTGGGGAACTCCCAGAAGTCGGGCATCAGGCGGGGGTGCGGGTAGGAGGGCAGGCCCTTGAAACCGTGCGAGAGCTCTTGGCGGAAGGCGTCGAGCTGGGCCTCCTTGAGGCGGCCCTCAAGGAAGGCGCGGGCGTAGATGCCCGGTGCGGCGTGGCCCTGGAAGAAGACCTGGTCTCCGGACTCGCCGTGATCCTTGCCGCGGAAGAAGTGGTTGAAACCCACCTCGTAGAGCGACGCGGCCGAGGCATAGGTGGCGATGTGCCCGCCGACGTTGGTGCGGGCGTTGGCCCGGGTCACCATGACCGCCGCGTTCCAGCGCGTATAGGCGCGGATCCGGCGCTCGACGTACTCGTCGCCCGGGAACCAGGGCTCACGTTCCGGCGGGATGGTGTTGATGTAGTCGGTGCTGCGCAGGCCGGGCACACCGACCTGGTGCTCCCGGGCCCGTTCCAACAGCCGAAGCATCAGATAACGAGCACGAGTGCGACCTTCCGTCTTGATGACGTTGTCGAGCGACTCGAGCCACTCCTGGGTCTCACTGGGGTCGACATCAGGAAGCTGGCTGGGTAGGCCGTCGCTGATGATCGAGAAACGCTGGCGTCCGGAAGCCACTGGGTCTCGCCTTCCGAGGATGGACTTTTGTCTGGTGTAGGTCGTCTTCCATCCTGGTCGCTTACCCCGGAAAGTGCATCTCTACTTACCGGTAACCAGGAGATCCCTGCTGGCAGGGGCACAAAAGTGGCCTAGACCACCGATGGTAGGATGAATCGCCGTCAAAGGTTACAACGAGGTTCCCTACTTTTTACAGGGCCTCTCCCTGGAAATCCGGGGTCTCTCCCCTTGGGACTCCGGGCCCGCGGTCCGGACGAGGCCCGAAACCCTGCGGCAGGAAGGCTTTCCGGGCTCGGGGACGCCGCCGGGACCGATCGAAATCTTGCATATATGTAACGGGTGGCCCTCCCCACATAGTGCCCTCCGTACCCTTTTCATGCCCTCATGGAGGGCAGGAGCATCCCAAATAAGGTGATCTACCCAGGGCGGGCGTGTGACGGATGGGGCCCTGATGCGCTCCGGACCGGGGTGCGGTCGTCGTCGCAGCTCACGATGGATCGTAGGATCGGTATGTGAGATCTCAGACGATCGAGGTGGTAACGGGTTCCCGGGATCGGGTGCACGACATCACCTCCGAGTGCGAGAGCTTCGTCCGGTCATGTGGGGGCGACGGCCTGTTGAACGTCTTCGTGCCCCATGCGACCGCCGGGGTCGCGCTGCTGGAGCTGGGTTCAGGCAGTGACGACGATCTGCTCGCGGCCTTGGAGGCTCTGCTTCCTGCCGATGACAGATGGAGGCATGCGCACGGTTCAAGAGGGCATGGACGGTCGCATGTCATGCCCGCCCTCATTCCGCCGTACGCCACCGTCCCGGTCCTGTCGGGACGGCTCGCGCTGGGAACCTGGCAGTCCATCGCCGTGGTGGATCTCAACATCGACAATCTGGAACGCCAGGTCCGTTTGTCATTTTTGTCGGACTAATTCATACGTAGCCCAGTCGTTGCCGTGGCGACCGTTGACGACTAAGGGTCACAGCGTGTGGACTGTGCCGAAGCACTTTGAGCACCGTGTGATTGCGGGGCCATCCAAGCAGGAGGGACAAACGTGAGCGCGACCGCGGGTCAGGCCCAGGGCGAACGCGGCCTGGCCGAACGACTCGGCCTCAAGCAGGGTCAGGTGGTGCAGGAGGTCGGATGGGACGAGGACGCTGACGACGACCTGCGCGACTCCGTCGAGGAGCTGACCGGTAACGAGCTGGTCGATGAAGACTTCGAGGACGTCGTCGACGTCGTGCTGCTCTGGTGGCGCGACGGTGACGGCGATCTGTTCGACGCCCTGAGCAGCGTGGTGACCAACCTCACCGATGGTGGCCAGATCTGGCTGCTCACTCCCAAAGCCGGCCGGGACGGGCACGTGGAGCCGAGCGACATCGGGGAAGATGCCACCACTGCGGGTCTCTCGCAGACCAGCAGCATCAGCGCGGCCCCCGACTGGTCGGGGACGCGTCTGGCGACGCCCAAGGCGCGCCGCTAAGGGTCCGCCCTGCCGTACGGCTCGCGTGAGCCGTACGGCAGGATGATGGCGCATGCCTCATGCGACGAAAGGATCCCCGGCCATGGCGATCGAGGTGGGCACCCAGGCTCCCGGCTTCGAGCTGAGCGACCAGCACGGCACTCCGGTCAAGCTTTCCGACCACCGGGGTAAAAAGATCGTGCTGATCTTCTACCCTCTCGCGTTCACCGGGGTCTGCAGCGGCGAGCTCGACGCCATCCGTGACGAGTTCATGGCCGACATGCCCGAAGACGTTGAAGTTCTTACAATCTCGATTGACTCCATCTTCGCCCACCGTGCGTGGGCGGATCAGAAGGGCTACACCTTCCCGCTGCTCTCCGACTTCTGGCCGCACGGACAGGTCGCGCGGGCGTACGGTGTTTTCGATGAGGAGAAGGGCTTCGCGGAGCGCGGAACCTTCATCATCGACGGCGAGGGCGTGGTCCGCTGGCGTGTCGTGAACTCGATTTCACAGGCCCGCGACATCGCCGAGTACCGCAAGGTGCTCGCCGAACTTCCCTAAGCGGTGATCCGGCGGCCGCCCGCTCGCGCGGCGCCCGCCGGTCCAACCTCTCGGAGGCGATCATGCCCTGCTTCTCCTGCGGGGCCAGGCAGACCGACCCGATCCGTGGTGCCAGCCCGTGGACGCGCGGGGTACGCGACGAGACGCAGGTGCTGATCTGCCCGGACTGCCGGCGCACCCATGAAGTCGAGCTCGACACGTGCTCCTCATGCGGCTCCGTCGGGCTCATCTGCCGGCTCGGCGAGGTGGAGTGCCGGTCCTGCGGCTCGGTGCGACCCGCCCGCGCCGACGGCCGACCGGCCGTCGTCTGTGCCCCGGGCCTGGCCGACGAGGTGGAGGCCGCCCTGGCCAGGGTCCTGCGCCGGGTCCCCTGAGGGGCCGTTGAGGTGTGCGCCGTGCGCTAGGGTCGGGCTCGGTCCCGCTTCTTCGAGCCGCTGGATGGGTGCATGAGCTCCTTCGTTGTTGCCCTTGACGTCGGTGGAACGTCGATGAAGGGCGGCCTCGTCACCCGTTCCGGCGAGATCATCCGCACCGACCGCCGCGCGACCCCGCGGGATCGGGGCCCTGCTGCCGTCGTCGCGACGATCCGATCATTCATCGACGACCTCGCCACCGCGGGCGGCGGCACCCCCGCGGGTGTCGGACTCGCCGTGCCCGGCCTGGTCACCGCCGACGCGGCCCTCTACTCCGCCAACATCGGCTGGAGGGACGTCCCCGCGACGGATTTCGTCCCGCTCGACGTCCCCGTCATACTCGGCCACGACGTCCGCACCGGCGGCCTCGCGGAAAGTGTCTTCGGCGCCGGTCGCGAGCTCTCCGACTTCCTGTTCCTGCCCATCGGCACCGGCATCGCGGGCGCCGTGATCCTGCACGGCGAGCCGTACGGCGGGAGCGCCGGCTGGGGCGGCGAGATCGGCCACACCCCGGTCCTCCCCGAGGGCGAGCCGTGTGCCTGCGGTCAGATCGGCTGCCTGGAGACCTACGCCTCCGCCTCCGCCGTAGCCCGCCGCTACTCAACCCGCGCCCCCTCATCCGCCTCCTCCACCACCATCGCCCCCGCCTCCACCGCCCCCGCCTCCCCCGCCCCCGCCTTCTCCATCACCGCCTCGCCCGACACCACCACTACCGCCTCGGCAGCCTCACCCACTGCTGCGTCGCCCGCCACCGCCACCGCTTCGCCCGCCACCGCTGCCTCGCCAGCTCCTGTCACCGCCGAGCAGGTAGCAGCCCTGACCGCCTCCGGAGATCCTCTGGCCATGGAGATCTGGGGCGAAGCGGTCGAGGCGCTCTCCCCGGCCCTGGCCACCTATACGCTCCTGCTGGACCCCTCAGCCATCGTCCTCGGCGGCGGCCTTGCCGAGGCGGGCCCTCTCCTCTCCGTCCCCCTGGCCGAACGTCTTCAGAAACGCCTCGCCTTCCGCGACGCACCACCTCTGCGTCAGGCCGCCCTCGGCATGTCAGCCGGCATGCTCGGCGCCGCCCTCCTCGGCTGGCGCGCCGCCGGTTTCGCCGACGCGGGGGCCGCCTGGTCTCCCGATGTGCTGAAATCCCCCCGAGTGGCGTAAGGTGTTGTCCCGTCTGTCCAACGGGATCACCTCGGGCGCTTAGCTCAGTGGTAGAGCGCTCGCCTTACAAGCGAGATGTCACTGGTTCGAACCCAGTAGTGCCCACCACGAGCCCCTCACCTGCGAAAACAGGCGAGGGGCTTCTCTTTTTTTACCGCCAAACCGCCTCGCCACATCGCTTGGCCAGATGTCGCCTCAACACATGAGCACACGCTTGTGTCATGTCCCCTAGGCGGCTCGGGCGGGACGAGGCGACTCTTCGACCGTTGCCGTCGGCAATGATTCGCTACTCTAGGTGAGGTGAGTGCGCGGAGGGAGTCTCAGGTGCACAAGCCGTATGGTTTTGAGATCGAGCCGGAGGTCCGTGAGTGGCTCGACAACCTGAGTGACAGCGACTTCAAACGGGTTGACGAGGTAGCTGGTCTACTGGCGGAAAAAGGGACTGAGCTTGGCGGTCCATGGTCGGACCATCTGGAAGGGCCAGTCTGGGAACTACGGGTTCGGCTCCGTGATGTTGCAGCTCGGGTGACGTACTGGTGTACTCCGGATAGGAAAATCGTGTTGCTCACGGCTTTCCGCAAGACCAAGCAGCACGATCAACGGCAGATCGACAGGGCGGTCCGGGCGCAGAAGATCTGTGAACGCGACCACCATGGGTCGGTGGCCGAGATCTATGAGAGGAAGGTGTGATGACTGGTTATCACACCCGCTGGGTGCGACCTGAACCTGAGACCGAGGATCCCGAACGGATCATGATCCGTGAAGCGTTGGCTTTTGGTAAGGCGCTGTATGACCGGCGTGGTGCGCTTGGGCTGACGGTGGCGGAGTTGGCCGAGCGCGCGGGCATGACCGAGGATGAGATCGAGTGCATCGAGGAGGGCGGAACCACTCCAACGATCGCCTTGCTGCGGCATCTGGCTGCGGCACTGAATGCTGACGTTCGTCTCACCTCCGGTCATGATCTGGGCTCGGTGTGGTTCGAGCCTCACGCGGCTTGATCGACGGATATCGATCACCTGACGTGAAGAAAGGCTTGTTTGCCCGGCACAGGGTGATTGATTGGATCAGTTGCTAGCGGCCACGCCAAACTTGCCCACAAACGGCCCGCAGAACTACGCCAAATGCACCATCCGGGAAATGCTGCGATCATGAGATGCCTTGGTCGCCCCTGGTTGGAGTTGCCGTGACGTTGAAAGAGCGGTCCCCGAGGAGTTCGACCGGCGCACCGGGTCTCCCTCTGGTCGGCTCGCTGGCGGTCATCGGCCTCCTGCTCCTGTACCAGGCGAGCTTTCCCGGTATCGGCCCTCTTTGGGTACTGCCCGCGCTGCTTGTGTTCTTCGTGCTCGGCGTGGTTTGGTTCGTTCGCCTCGCCGCAGCGCTCTTCAACCCGGCGAGCCGGCCAGGTGTCGGGCGGAACCTTTTGCGCTGGGCGGCACCACCGCTGATCGGGATCCTGGTGCTTACGTTGCCCGCCGTAGGAGAACTGAAGAAGTCCAGGTTCGCTCTGTCCGCAGAGAGCTTCGAGACGGTCGCACGGTCGGCGGTGGCGGGAAGCGCCGACTGGAAGATGGGCACGGGAACGCTGGGGCTGTTCGATGTCTCCTGGGCCGCGCGGCATGGGAACACGGTGCGCTTCGCGCTGGCCGGTGGGGGAGACGACATCCATCAGCAGGGCGTCATATGGAGCCCGCATGGTGAACCACCGCTGCCGGAAGAAGGGGGGTACGAGCCCGACGTCGAGCACTACTACGGCCCCTGGTACCTATGGCGCGAGAACTTCTGAATCCGTAGGGGACCAACCGGGTGACAACGACCCCGGACGGGGCCGGACGACGGTGGATCACTGTGGACTGTAATCGCAGGTCAGCGCAAGTATAGGCCCAGGTCGGCCCCCCATCTCGATCGCCTTACAAGCGAGATGTCACTGGTTCGAACCCAGTAGTGCCCATCAGCCGAAACGTCTCGTTATCGTTGGAAACGAGACGTGAGTGACTGACTCGCGAAGACGTCGTTCCTGGCCTCCGCGTCCTGCATGAGGACCGGCCGCGGGCTCGAAGCCGAGCCCTGTCGCCGCTGATCAGCAGGTCGGCCGCTGGGAAAATCACCTGCTCGGCGCTCAGGAGCCTGAGCGTGCCGGTGACCTTCCTGGTCGCGGTGTCCACCACCCTGAGCGCGCCGCGGTCCACGATGATCACCCGCTTGCCGTGCTGACCGTACGAATCGATGTCCTCATGCCCCTACGACGGGCTGAACCGGCGCGAGGTTCGGCACTACTCGGCCGTACGATCAGCGGGCTCGTCGCCGACGCCGTGGGCGGGGGCGCCACCGTCGACCAGGCTAATCGGGGCCGCGTGTGGGCCGCTTGATCTGTTCGGCAAAAGGCGCATATCGGACATCTCTGATCGCGCTACGATAGAAAGGTTCAAACGGGAGAAGCGGAGTCGCCGGGACGACACCGGTCATCGGCGGTTGCCACGGCCCACGCTGTGATCCCGGGTGCCGCAGCGGCTGCCGCCGTCGCCCTGTGTGGTCGGCCCACCCCGCCGCAGGCGGGACCCGCGAACCGGCTATCGATCTGAGAGGCCTTTGGATCGGCGGGACCGAGGGGAGACGTGGGGAGGCTGAAATGATCACTACCGTCATCGCTGTACTGATCGCGATCCTCGTGCTGGGCGCGATATGGCTGAAGGCCGGTGTACGAGTCGTCAAACAGTTCGAGCGGGGCGTCGTCTTCCGGTTCGGACAGGTCCGCGCTGAGATCCGCGCTCCCGGGCTCGCCCTGATAGTGCCGGTCGCCGACCACCTGCAGAAGGTCAACATGCAGGTCGTCACCATGCCGGTACCCGCCCAGGATGCCATCACCCGCGACAACGTGACGGTTCACGTGGATGCCGTCATCTACTTCCGGGTCGTCGACCCGGTGCGTGTGGTCGTCGGCGTCCAGGATTACGAGTCCGCCATTCGCCAGGTCGCGCTGGCCTCGCTGCGTTCGATCATCGGCAAGAGCGAGCTGGATGACCTGCTGTCCAATCGGGAGAAGCTCAACCAAGGCCTGGAGCTGATGATCGACAGCCCGGCTGTGGGCTGGGGCGTGCACATCGACCGCGTCGAGATCAAGGACGTGGTGCTCCCCGAGTCGATGAAGCGGTCCATGTCGCGGCAGGCTGAGGCAGAACGTGAACGGCGCTCCCGCATCATCACCGCCGAGGGCGAGCTGCAGGCCTCGAAGAAGCTGGCCCAAGCCGCTGAAACGATGAACATGCACCCCGCCGCGTTGCAACTACGCCTACTCCAGACCGTCGTCGAAGTCGCCGCCGAGAAGAACTCCACCCTCGTGCTGCCTTTCCCTGTCGAACTGCTCCGCTTCCTGGAACGAGCGACGCCTCCCGAAGCGGGCCAGGCCACCTCACACTCCACCCCGGCAGTGTCCGACCGCTTGTCGGCAGTGTCCGACCGATGCCTTCCAGACACTCACATCCCCAACCAGGTCGCCCCCAACGGTGCCGAAACCGGCCGGTAGGTCGTACCCGAGTGACCAACGGGTGATGTCGTACCCGAGTGACCAACGGGGTGACAAGGAGCATGGGCGGGGGTTGGAAGCCGACGGATCGTCGTGGACTGTGACTCCAGGTCAAGGGCGGGGTGGTGCCGGACCGGGGCCTCTCACGGCCGTCAGTTCTGGTCGAGGCGGACGGCCTGGGCGATGTAGTCGCGCAGTATCGTCCTGAACACCACCGGCCAGGTCGACACCCTCGTCCAGCTCGTCACCCAGAGCCTCGCAGAAACCGATGACCTGGAACGCGACCTGCTGGAACTGGCCCACCGCTTTGTCGCCGCGCTCATGCGCCCGGAACTACTGGCGCTACGCCGCCTGGTCATCGCCGAGGCCGAACGCTTCCCCGCCCTCGGGACCGCCTGGTACCAGCAGGGCTTCGAACGAGTGCTGGCCGGCCTCGCCGGCTGCTTCGACCGCCTGGCCAGGCGCGGCTCCCTGACCGTGGACGACCCCGCCCTGGCCGCCAACCAGTTCGTCGGCCTGCTGCTGTGGATACCGATCAACCGCGTCATGTTCTGCGGCGGCAGCTATCCGGCCGACGAACTGTCCCGTATCGCCGACGGCGCCACTCATATGTTTCTGGCCACCTACCGGCCGGCCGCCTCCACCGGGACCGCGGCGACGCGATCCGTGCTCACGCCTGATGGTGATCACTGACCGCGACCCCGCGGATGGATGCCTGCAGTTCGGCCTTCTCCTCGTCGCCGAGCGCGTCGCCGAGCGCGTCGCCGAGCGCCGCCACGGCAACGTGGCGGCTCACCGATCCGCACTGACGAACACCGAGAATCAGCGAACGGCTCGTCTGGAGCCTGTCGGTATCGGCCGCAGACCGCCGGAGGCCGTCCGGGCGCCGGTGAGAAAACCTGTTTCCCGCCCGGGGAGGTTTCAGTACACTCGCCGCGAATCACACGCTGCCGCGACACCGCGGCGCGGGCCTTGACGAACGAGGGGAGCCGGCCGTGCGCTACAGCGCCGCTGTTGTCATTCCCCGGTCACGGTACGAGGTGATTCTGGTGTCTTCGTTGGTGCCCGGTGCCCGGTGCCCGGTGCCGGCTGCGCGGGATGTGCGATACCTGATCCGAGCAGATGGCGGGTGCGTGAGAGGCTTCGGCGAGAGGGGGCGTCCATCCGCCTCGGGTGTCCCGGCCGGGCCATGATCGCGGTGGCGTGCAACGGCGGGGCGGTTTCGCGGGGATTGTCGTAGCGCTCTGATACACGTGGCTCATGGGTGTGAGCGTTGGTGAATTCCTGGAGATGCTGGACCGACTTCCCGAGGTTCAGCAGAGCGATTCCGGCAGCTGGACCTCGCTGAAGGTCCGAGGCAAGGGTTTCGGCTACATATGGGGAGATGCGGAGACCGTGGGTCTCAAGGCGACGATCGATGAGCAGATCGCGCTGGTGGCGGAGCGGCCGGAGGTGTTCGAGGTCCAGTTCACCGCGGGCCGGTTCGGCTGGGTCGTGGTGCACCTC
This sequence comes from Streptosporangium sp. NBC_01810, assembly GCF_035917355.1. Taxonomy (NCBI): domain Bacteria; kingdom Bacillati; phylum Actinomycetota; class Actinomycetes; order Streptosporangiales; family Streptosporangiaceae; genus Streptosporangium; species Streptosporangium sp. NBC_01810. The sequence continues at coordinate 1,062,013 of NZ_CP109070.1, forward strand.
GCGAAGATCGATCCGGATGAGCTGTTCGAGCTGGTCACCGAGGCGTGGTGCCTGACGGCCCCCAAGGGGCTGGTCGACGCGCACGAGGCCGGGAGGTAGTCTGCGATCTCGGGTGGCCTCGCGGGGCCACCCACGGCCCTGTCAGTTGTCGATCCCCGCGCCGCCTCTGTTGCCGGGGGTCCTGTGGCCGTTGATGCTGCCACCGATGCCGACATTGCCCCGGCCGATGCCGATGCCGACACCGTCGATACTGCTGTGCTCACCGCTGCGGGACCCCTGGTTCTACGTGCCGTGGTGCCCGCTCCTGGCACGGCACCTCTCGGGGTTCTTGTGTTCGCGGCACGGCTTCTGGGCGGAGGTGAGAGTGGTCGGGGTGGTCGAGTGGGCGGAGGTGAGACTGGTCGGGGTGGTCTGCCTCGCACGGCTTAGAGGGGGCGCCGAACCCGCTCGGGCGGAGACCCTCCGGTAGGAGGATCCCCGCCCGAGCGGTTCCCAGCGCTTGTTCACCCGCAGGGACACGACCGTCCCCGGGGGAAGGGGGGCCGTGGAGGTGACTCCCGCCGGTCAGTGGGGGACACCGGCTCCGAAGGCGGTGTGCCGGGTGGACGAGGCCACGACCCGGCCCGCGACGACGACGTGCCGGGGCGGCGCGTGCCGGGTCAGGGCCTCGCGGAGGGTCCGTCCCTCAAGGACGACGAGGTCGGCGGGGGTCCCGGGCTCCAGGCGGTGGGCGGGCAGGCCGACGACCCGCGCGGCGTCGACGGTCACCATGTCGTACAGCCGTTCCAGAGCCGCGTCGGTACGGGCATCGAGCAGGTGCGCGGCCAGGAACGCCACCTCCAGGAGGTTGTGCCGCCCGAACGGGTAGTAGGCGTCCTCGATGTCGTCCTGCCCCAGCGCGACCGGAACCCCGGCGCCGGCCAGCTCGAAGACCGGCAGGTGGAGCGGTCCCGTGTGCGGGTCGCTGACGAAGCCGAGCCCCGCCGCGCGGCACAACCCGGCCAGGCGCCGCAGGTACGGCTCGGGATAGAGAGCCATCGCCCGGGCGTGCTGGGCACTGCCGCGCCCGATCATGTTCTGCTCCAGCAGCTCCCGTGCGAGCATCTCGGTCGTACGCAGCCCCGGGTCTCCGGCGTCGTCGACCAGCATGGCGACACGTAGCCCGTGCCGTCGCGCGAGATCGACCATGCGCCGTACGTGCTCGGCGGCGTCGGCGTCGGTCCATTCGATCCACGGAATGCCGCCCACCACGTCGGCGCCGCGCCGTACGGCCTCGGCGACCAACTCCTCGGTGCCGGGCTCGCGGAGCAGACCGTCCTGCGGGAACGCCACCACCCGCACGTCGACCACGCCGCGGAACTCCTCGCGTAGCGCCAGCAGCGCCTCCACCCCGGTGAGCCCCGCCTCCGGGTCGATGTCGGCGAAGGCCTGCACGGCCCGGACACCGTGTCGCACGGACTCCACCAGCACCGGACGGACCCGCTCCAGGACGGCCTCCCGCGTCTGACCGGCCTTGACGGCGGCGGCCGTCTCGATGGCGCCCATCGCGGCTCCCATGGTGCCGCCGGTGTACGCCGACAGCGCGGCGGGCCCGGCCGCATCGAGGGTGTGCGCCTTGCATAGATGCAGGTGGGCGTCCACGAACGGCTCGGTGACCAGGGCGCCGTCGGCGTCGATGGTCACACCGCTCGCCGGGCCGAGATCGGGGTCGCCCTCGGCGACGAGGCCGATGAGCCCGCCCGTGGCCGCCAGCGACCACCTGCCGGGACGGCCACGGAGGGAGGCGTTGCGGATGAGGAGATCTGGGGTGTCCATAGGACAGCACGGTAGAAGCGCACCCGCGAGATCCGGGACGGCCAGACCTGCCAGATCACGTGCCGCGAAGCGGTAGGCGTTGGGTGACGGTCGGACTGAAGGCTTACGAGCGTGCGGGGAGAGCCGGGATGGGCCGGGGACGGACTGGGGACGGACTGGGGACGGACTGGGGACGGACTGGGGACGGACCGGGGGATGGGCCGGGGGATGGGCCGGGGGCGCTGCCCCTCGCCGGCCGTCAGGCGACGGGGGTCACTTCGCGGACCACCCGGTTCATCAGGTAGAGCGACGGCTCCACACCCGTTTCAGCGCGGGTGAGAGAGTCCCAGTACTGCTGATTCCGCTCCCGGAAGCTTTCCGGGCCGTCATACGAGAGGACCACGATGAACTGGTTCCGCTCGTGATCCACCCAGGCGCCATGGATCTCGAACCCGAATTCACGGCGGAGCGGCGCGACCTTCGATCGCCACTTCTCCAGCCATTCCTCCATCAGGTCCTCCTGGATCGTGTAGGTGCGATGTTGAAAGGTCCTGGCCATGTCATCGCCTTCCGTGCCGGGCGGATACGGGGCCGCCGTGCGGTGGGGATCGTACGGTTACCGGAGTGGGGCAAACACGGGGCCACTCCGGCCTGTTCCAGGCTCGATACGAGATCAGGACCAGAAGCGGAGGGTTGGATCGGCTTACGTCGGGTTCCAGGGTGAAAGTTTCATTGTTCATTGACACTGGGAAAGCGATTTCCTGTGATCGCTCGCCGACGTTTTCGCATGAGGGGTCAGTGGCTGAGCCGGTCCAGGTTCTCCAGCTCGGGTCGCGTCCACGGATGTGGTGTACGAGCATCCGAATCCGGTAAGCCGGTCACGGTGGAAAGCGCGGCGTCGTCCGTGGTGAAAAGCGCGGCGAGGGGGGTGGAGTGGTTCAGGGCCGCTCGTCGGTGTCGCGTCGTGCGGGGTCGAAGGTCAAAAGCGCGCCGAGGACCGTGGAGTGGCCCCAGACCGCTCATCGGTACGGGTCCGCCGCGGTACGGAAGGATCCGGGGCCGCTCCTCGCCGCTGCTCGCCGCCGCCTCGCGCGGCGCTCTCGCCGTGCGGGGTACGAAGGTCCGCGGGGCGTCCGGTCACGGGTCGCCCCCGGCCGGGTGCGGGGATGAATCGGGCCTTCCACCACGAAAGGCGGCCCACCCGAGGGGGCGGGAGTGGCGCTTTCCTTGATCTGGGTGAATCCGCACGCCCCCAGCGTGCCAACTCACCCAGATCATGGAAAATCCCCGATCGTCACCACCACGGCCCCGCCTCCACGCCCGCCATGACCCGCTTTATCCCCTCCCGGAGCCCACCGGCCCGCCCTCTTAACCCACACCCGCCCAACGCCCGCCACCACCCCGCACGATGCGTTACCGGTGAGCGGTCCCGGGCGACTCCACGACCCTCGCTGCGCTTTTGATCTTTGACTCCGCGCGGTGCGTTACCGGTGAGCGGTCCCGGGCGACTCCACGACCCTCGCTGCGCTTTTGATCTTTGACTCCGCGCGGTGCGTTACCGGTGAGCGGTCCCGGGCGACTCCACCGCCCTCGCTGCGCTTTTCCCCACGGACGACGCCGCGCTTTTCAACGGCGATCAGCCAGGCGCGACGCGGGTACCGATCTCAAACACTCGTACACCACCTGCGCGGACGCGACCCCAGCTCGGTGGTGTTCAACCCGAGCGCCCGGTCGTAGAGCCCCGCACCCCTTTCAACCAGCCCGTCTTGAAAAACACAGACTCGATCGCGGCTTCGAAGACCTTCTACGGAAACCGTGGGTCTCAAGGTGGCGATCGACGAGCAGATCGCGCTGGTGGCGGAGCGGCCGGAGGTCCACCGTACCGAGCGGCGGGTTCAGTGCCCGAGTTGGTCCAGGTTCTCCAGCAGGGTCTGGACATGCCGGGTCTCCGGATGGTCGGGGCCGAAGACGGCGGTCAGGTCGGGGAGCAGGGCGCGAAGATCGGCTCGGGCCCGCTCGTGGTCGCCCGTCCTGGCCAGCAGCTCGCCGATCTCCCGGCGGAGCTCCAGCGTGAGGATGTCGTGCTCGTCCAGTGAGGTACGGACGTCGCCGAGCAGACCGGTCATCTGCTCTCGCGCCGTCTCGTTCCACCCCAGGGCGGCCGAGCTGAGTGCCTGGTTGTACCGGCACTCCAGGACGACCCGGTGCCCGGCCCCGAGCATATCGGTGAGCGCGGGGATCAACTCCTCGAAGTCGTCCAGGGCCGTCGGGTAGTCGCGGGCGGTGAACCGGGCGTTCGCCAGGTCCATCTTCAAGGCGATCAGCAGCCGGCGATCCCCGGCGGGCGGCGCGCAGGCGGCCACGGCCTCCTTGAGGATCTCGATCGCCTGGCTGAGCCGGCCCTCGACCGCGAGTTCCTCCGCCCGTTCCCTGGCCGCGACCAGATCACCTCTGGACAGCCGAGGTGGGGGAGTCGTGCGCGGGACCGGGATTCGCGGGCCGACCAGGGCGGTCTCGGCGATCCGGCCGACGACCGTCGCGTACATCCGGCCCGGGTCCGGCGACGGTGCGACCGCCGTCGTGCCCGGCAGCGGTGGCAGGGCGACGATGTACGGCAGCAGCCGCTGGTAGACCTGGGCGGCGTCGCCGGGCCGGTCGGCGGGGTTCTTGGCCAGCAACGCCAGGACGAGTTCCTCGATCTCGGCGGGCACGTCCGGCCGCCGGGACCGCAGGGGCGGGGGCGCCTCGGAGTAGTGGCGGGCCATCTCGGCCGCCGGGTGGGCGGACTCGAAGACCCGCTTTCCGGCGAGGAGCTCGTGCAGCACGCAGCCGAGCGCGTACAGGTCGCTGCGCGCGTCGGCCTTCCCGGTGATGGCCTGCTCGGAGGGCATGTAGCAGTAGGTGCCGACGCCCTGCCCCACCTGGGTGATCTTTGTGATGTTCGGGGAGTCGAGGACGGCGACGATGCCGAAGTCGAGCACCTTGACCGTGCCGTCGCCGCACAGCATGAGGTTCACCGGCTTCAGGTCCCGGTGGATCAGCGACCGGGCGTGGGCGACGGTCAGCACGGCGCAGATCTGGGCGGCGATCGCCGCCGCCCAGGCCACCGGAAGGGGATCGTGCGCGTCGATCAGATGGTCGATGCGATAGCCCTCGACCAGCTCCATCACCAGATAGAGCGATCCGTCGAGGTCACCCACGTCGTGGACGACCGGGACGCCCGGGTGCCGGATCCTGGCCGTGACCCGGGCCTCCCGGCGGAACCGCTGCTCGGCCTCGCGGCGTTCCCCGGGCGTGGGGAAGCTCTCGGCGCGGATGAACTTGACGGCCACGTGCCGGTCCAGCGACTGGTCGAAGCCTTTCCAGACCTCGCCGTGGCCGCCCTCGCCCAGCCGCATGACGAGCTCGTATCGGCCGCCGACGACCGTTCCCGCATCCACGATCATGCTTATATCACTCGATCCCGGTGCTTTCCCGGATCATCTTGTAGACCTGTTTCCGGCCCAGCTCGGTGATCCGGGAGCGGAAGAGCGAGTCGTCGAAGAACCGCTGGACCAGGCCGGTGTTGCCGGTGTGCCGGTCCACCACGACCTTCTCCAGGTGGTCGGCGAAGACCTCGCCGAAGTTGGCCTCGTCGTTGACCAGCGCGGCGGCCTTCAGCGAGTCGTTGACCACCGCCTCCTCGAACTGCTGCTCCACCCAGACCTGGTCGGCCTCCGACAGGCCCAGGCCGTACTTGTCGTTCACCGCCGCGATCAGCGCGTGCAGCGACGTCATCTCCGGCTCGGCCGCCACGCCGCCCGCGCCGGACGGGGCGGGCAGCGTCACCTCACCGCCGGGCGTGGCGGACAGGCTGACGTCGTGCTCGCCCGTCTTGGCGATCTTCAGGTGGGTGAGGTCGATCTCCCCGACGTCCACCGCCGGGTCCTCCCGGCGCGGCAGCCGGTTCAGCAGGAACCGGCCGAACAGGTAGAGCCGCTCCAGGTCGTCGTCGGTGTAGGGCACGACCTGCGACAGGAACCCGTACATCCGGACGAAGGACTGCAGGTCGCCGCGGAACCGCTCGGCCGAGTCGTCGTCGCTCTCCTTGTCCTGCCCCTGCCGCTCGACGAAGCGCGCCACGGCGGGCTCGGTGAACCGGTAGAGGGCCGCGTGCGCCTTCTCCCAGTCGCGCTGCGTCGCCGAGGCCCGCTCGGCCCGCAGGTAGGCCTCGGTGAGGGCCTGCATCTCCGACTCCACAAGCAGCGCGTGCCCCGCTACGGCGCCCGCCCGCGTGTAGAGCAGGTTCGGATCGATGGTCTCGGCCGCCGTACCCTCGAAGTAGGGCTGGAACTCGGCCTGGATGTCCTCGGCCTCGTTGGCGAAGTCGAGCACGAACACGTCGCCCTGCGACTTGAGCCGGTGCGTGCGGTTCAGCCGCGACAGCGTCTGCACCGCCGCAACTCCGGCCAGCTTCTTGTCCACGTACATCGTGGTCAGCAGCGGCTGGTCGAACCCGGTCTGGTACTTGTCGGCGACCACCAGGATCCGGTACTCCGCCTTCTCGGCGGCGTTGGGCGCGCTGTCGTCGGCCCGGCAGTACGCGAACCGGTCCGGCAGCTCCTTCTCCCCGAAGCCGTTCAGCCCGGCCTCGGTGTACTCCGTCTCCACCCCGTGCTCGTCGGTGACCTTCAGCGTCTGGGAGAAGGCGATGAGCGTGCCGCAGCCGGCGTATCCATTCGTCTCCACGTAGTCGCGGATCGCCTGGCCGAGCCGGAGCGCGTGCTCCCGCGACCGGGTCACCACCATCGCCTTGGACCGGCCGCCCAGCTGCGGGGCGGTGTGCCTGCGGAAGTGCTCGACGATGATCTGCGCCCGCTGCTGCATGCTCGTCGGGTGCAGCTCGGCGAACCGCGCCAGCAGCGCCTGCCCCTTACGCCTCTGCACCTGGCGATCTTCCGGCTCCTGGCTCATCAGCCGCCAGAGCGTCTTGTAGGTGACGTAGTTCTTCAGCACGTCGAGGATGAAGCCCTCCTCGATCGCCTGGCGCATCGAGTAGATGTGGAAGGCGCGCGGCTTGCCGTCGCTCCCGGGGGTGCCGAACAGGGTGAGCGTCTTGCTCTTCGGCGTCGCGGTGAACGCGAAGTACGACAGGGTCTCGTGCCTGCCCCTGGCCAGCGCGGAGGCGGTCAGCAGGTTGCCGTCCTCGTCCACGTCGTCACTGCCGAGCCGGCGCAGCACCCGCTTGAGCGCGGCGGCGCCCTCGCCCGACTGCGAGGAGTGCGCCTCGTCCACGATGACCGCGAACCGCTTGCCGCGCAGCCCCTCCACCTGCTGGAGGACGTGCGGGAACTTCTGCAGCGTGGTGATGACGATGCGGGCGGACTCGCCCTGGAGCGCCTCGGCGAGCTGGGCGGCGTCCTGGTCGATCCGCTTGACCACGCCCGGCGTGTGCTCGAACTGGTAGATCGTCTCCTGCAGCTGCCGGTCCAGCACCACCCGGTCGGTGATCACGATGACCTTGTCGAACACCGGCTGGTTCGCCCGGTACCCTCGCTCGATCGCCTCCGGGTCGATCTCCGCGAGGCTCGCCGACGTGTGCAGGTTCGACAGCGCGTGCGCGAGCCAGGCGATCGTGTTCGACTTGCCGGAGCCCGCAGAGTGCTCGACCAGGTAGTTGTGCCCGGAGCCGTGCCGCCTGGCGTGCGCGGTCATCTCCCGCACCGCGTGCCACTGGTGGTAGCGGGGGAAGATCATCGGAAGCCGGTGCGCCTTGCCCGGGTACGTCTTGCGCCCCCGGCCCTTGCGCACGTCCTCGTCGTCCACGTGCAGGAACCGCTTGAGCAGGTCCATCCAGGTGTCCGGCGCCCAGATCTCCTGCCACAGGTAGGCGGTCCGGTAGTCGCCGACGAGCGGGACGCGCGGGTTGCCCGCGCCGCCCTTGTTCCCGGGACCGCCGTCGCCGGTGTTGAACGGCAGGAACCTGGTCTTCTCCCGCGCCAGCCGGGTGGTGACGAACACCAGGTCCTGATCCACCGCGAAGTGCACCAGGGTCCGCCGGGCGAACAGCGGCTCCTTGGGGTCGCGGGTCCTGCGGTACTGCTCCTTGGCGTCCTCGACGGTCGTGCCGGTGAGCGTGTTCTTCAGCTCGGCCGTGGCGACCGGGATGCCGTTGACGAACAGCACCAGGTCCAGCTCGTCCTGCGTGGTCTCCGAGTAGCGGAGCTGGCGGACCACGCTGAGGATGTTCTTGCTGTACGGCTCCAGCGCGTCGGCCGCGATGGTGTGCGCGGGCCGGAAGTAGGCCAGTTTGAAGGTGATGCCCCGGTCCTTCACCCCGTGCCGGAGCACCTCAAGGGCGCCCTCGTTGTCGATCGCCTTCGCCACCGTGTCGGCAAGCCGCTGCGCGGCTCCGGCGTCGTCCCCGGCCTGCATGGTGACCAGCCGTTCCCACTCCTTGCGCTGGCTCGCCCGCACGAAATCCAGCAACTCGGTGGTGTTCAACCCGAGCGTCCGGTCGTAGGCGCCTCTCACGCCCTTCAACCAGCCCGCTCCGCGCAACGCAGACTCGATCGCGTCCTCGAAGACCTTCTCGTGATGTACGGGGGACACGATCACATTCCCTTCGGCGCTGATCCGTCACGGGCGTGCCCGCCGTCGCACCGGTCGGCCTTCGGCCTTGGCGGAGGAGGCAAGGTCACGTGAACACGGTACACAATCAAGCTGTGTTGTGTGGAGTGATGGCGACATCGTTATCGAGATTCCTGCCGCCGTACGCGAGACGGGTTCGACGGCTACGGCGAGTGATCGGAATCGGTGATCTCATGGATCCCGGTGACGGCCGCGCGCCCACTCGGGTCATCGGGGTATTTCCCCGGTGCGGACATGACCCTCACCTTTCCGGGCCGATGGCCCCCTCTTCGGTGCCGACCCCGAACGGTACGTGGGCGCCGCCTGAGCGCTGACTGTCGGTCTCCGGTCGCCACTCGCATGTCGGTGACCGGAACCTCTACATTCGACAGATACCTAGGGGGGGTATAAGTTAGGGCCATGAATGACCGCACTGAACAGCACCTGAAGGTCCATGTCCACAAACCAGACGACCAGGACGACCCGCACGCCGGTCACGACCACGGCAACCGTGAGGGACACGGCGGGCACTCTGGCCACTCTGGCCATGGAGGCCACGGTGACCACGGCGATCATGTGGGTCGGTTCCGGCGGCTGTTCTGGATCATGCTGGTCCTGGCGGTGCCGGTGGTGGGCTTCAATGACATGTTCGCCCATCTCGTGGGCTACCGTCTGCCCGACGCACCGTGGGTGTGGTGGGTGTCGCCGGTGCTGGGGACGGTCGTTTACTTCTGGGGTGGTTGGCCGTTCCTGACCGGCGCGATCAGTGAGATTCGCTCACGCAAGCCCGGGATGATGCTGCTCATCGGGTTGGCCATCACGGTCGCCTTCATCGCCTCGTGGGGCGCGAGCCTGCACCTGCTCGATCATGAGCTGAACTTCTGGTGGGAACTGGCGCTGCTGGTCGTCATCATGCTGCTCGGGCACTGGATCGAGATGCGCTCGCTGGCCCAGACCACCTCCGCGCTCGACTCGCTGGCTGCGCTCCTGCCCGACGAGGCAGAAAAGGTCGACGGCGACGATGTCGTCAAGGTCGCACCTGCCGATCTGGTGGTCGGTGACGTGGTGATCGTCCGCCCCGGGGCCTCGGTGCCGGCGGACGGCCGGATCGTTGGTGGCTCGGCGAGCATGGACGAGTCGATGGTGACCGGCGAGTCGAAGTCGGTGCGCCGCGAGCAGGGCGACCAGGTTATCGCCGGAACGGTCGCCACCGACTCCGGGCTACGCGTGGAAGTCACCGCCACCGGTGACGACACCACCCTTTCCGGTATCCAGCGGCTCGTGTCCGATGCCCAGGCGTCGTCATCGCGGGCCCAGCGGATTGCCGACACCGCGGCGGGGGGGTTGTTCTGGTTCGCGCTCGGCGCGGCGGCGATCACCGCTGTGGCCTGGAGCGTCCTCGGGATGCCCGATGCCGGTGTGGTGCGCACCATCACAGTGCTGGTCATCGCCTGCCCCCACGCCCTCGGGCTGGCCATCCCGCTGGTGGTCTCCATCGCCACCGAGCGGGCCGCCCGCGGAGGGGTCCTCATCAAGGACCGTCTGGCCCTGGAGAGCATGCGCGCCGTCGACTCGGTCCTGCTCGACAAGACCGGAACCCTCACGAAGGGTGAGCCGACCGTCACCGCGGTCCAGCAGGCCGGTGACCGCAGCGAGGAGGATGTGCTCGCGCTGGCTGCCGCTGCGGAAGCCGACAGCGAGCACCCACTCGCCAAGGCGATCGTTGGTGCCGCCCGCACCCGAGAGCTGGACGTCCCAGCCGCGAGCGACTTCTCGTCCTCGCCGGCGGTCGGCGTCAAGGCGAATGTCGACGGCACCACGATTGAGGTCGGCGGTCCCTACCTGCTCAAGCAGCACAACCTGGACGAACTGTCGGTGGCCGACGCGTGGCGCGAGGAAGGCGCCATCATCCTGCACGTCCTCGCCGACGGTCAGATCGTCGGCGCGCTGCGCCTGGCCGATGAGATCCGCCCGGAGTCCCGCGAAACGGTCGATGCCCTGCACGCGCTCGGCGTCCAGGTCGTCATGATCACCGGCGACGCCCAAGCCGTCGCCGACTCTGTCGCCGCAGAACTCGGAATCGACCGGGTCTTCGCCGGGGTCCGGCCCGAGGACAAGTCCGCCAAGGTCGCCGAACTCCAGGCCGAGGGCCACAAGGTCGCCATGGTCGGCGACGGCGTCAACGACGCCCCCGCCCTCGCCCAGGCCGATGTGGGCATCGCGATCGGCGCCGGAACCGACGTGGCCATCGCCTCGGCCGGTGTCATCCTCGCCGGCTCCGACCCCCGCTCGGTGCTCTCGGTGATCGAGCTGTCCCGGGCCGGCTACCGCAAGATGAGACAGAACCTGTGGTGGGCCGCCGGCTACAACCTCATCTCCGTACCTCTGGCCGCCGGTGTCCTGGCACCCATCGGTTTCGTTCTTCCCATGAGCGTCGGCGCGATCCTCATGTCCGCCTCAACCGTCGTCGTCGCCCTCAACGCCCAGTTGCTGCGACGACTCGACCTCACGCCCGAGCACAGCGCAGCACGCGTCCTCGACGAGCGCGCCGGAGGCGATCGACATCCGCATCGGTGACGGCGAGTGTCCCGGTTCCCCGTCCTGTGGGCGCTTCTGCCGGAGTGTCACGCCAGTCAAGGCGGGTTCGACACCTACGGAGAGTGATCGGAGCCGGTGAACTCGTGGATCGCGTCGACGGCAGGGTGGGCGAGCATGAAAGGAGGATCAGGATGGACCGGAAAATGTCGGTGATCAGATCCGGCAGACCGAAGATGAACATCCTTGATATACGTCCATAGGACAGGAAAGCAACGATACAGCGGGAGAGGTCGAATGCGTGTCTGCTCTGGAGGGCCACGATGAGCAGACGTCGGTGGTCGACATTGTTTCTGCAGCTCGTCCTGGTTGTGGTCGCCGCACTTCTGGGCATCGTGACGAACTACGCGACCAGTGTGGAGAACGGTCCGTTCTTGTTGCAGATTCTGCAACAGATCGCGGCTCCGGCCATCGGGGTGCTGATCCTCATCCTGATCGCGGGCACTATTGTGACCTATCGCCTGGAGAACCCTCCGCTTCCCAAGCGGGTATGGGATTTCAGCCGTCCGCCGTATCCCGGGCTGGATGCTTTCAAAGAGGATGAAGCGGCGGTTTTCTTCGGCCGTGACCGACAGATCTCCGATCTCGTACGGCGGTTGCACAACTCCTCCATCGCGCCGGATGACCGGTTCGTCGCGCTGGTCGGCGCTTCCGGAAGCGGTAAGTCCTCACTGGTGCAAGCCGGGGTGATACCGAGGTTGCGAGAGCGGCGCTGGTTGGTGCTGCCTGTCATGACGCCCGGAGGCAACCCGATGGCGGCACTTGCCACAGCCCTGTCCGATGCCGAGGGCACGGTTGAGGCCCCTGCCGTACTGCGGCGTTTACGGCGGTCGCCGGATGACCTCGCCCATCATGTCCAGCGACTGAGGACGACGACCGGGCGCCGCTTCAGCCGGTTGCTACTGGTCGTCGACCAGTTCGAGGAGCTGCTCACGTCAACGGGAGAACATGAGCGGGATCTGTTCCTTTCCGCCGTGCGCACAGCCCTTGAGCGGGATCGAAGACTCTGGCTGGTGGCCACGCTGCGTATCGAGTTTCTCCGTGACTTTCTGGAGACCACCCAGGCGGGGCTTTTTGAGAACCCCATGGCCATCGGGGCGATCGGACACCCCGAACTGGCGCAGGCCGTCGAGGAACCCGGTCGACTGGCGGGGATGCGGTTCGCACCCGGCCTGGTGGATCTCATCGTGAAGGAGGCCGGAACCAGCGACGCACTACCGCTGCTGGCGTACCTGCTACAGGAGCTGTACGACTTGGTGGGCTCGGACAGGATGGCTGACATCGAGCACTACCGGTCACTCGGCGGTGTGGGCGGGGCCATGGCACGCCAGGCGGACCAGGCGGTCGTGGCATTACACGGGGAGGCCGGCATCGAGCCGGTTCTCGCGGTGCTGTTGAAGTTCGTGACCGTCGAAGGACAGGAGGCGGCCAGGCGCAAGGTCGTCCTGACCGAACTGCCCCCTGACGAACGGCGGATCGTCGAGGTGTTCGTCGAGGCCCGGCTGCTCGTCACCGACGTACGAGACGATCGGCCGGTGGGGCAGGTCGCGCACGAGGCCTTGTTCCGGCAGTGGCCACCACTCCGGCAGGAGGTCGAGACCCGTGCCGAGCAGCTGCGCCGACGCGCTGAACTGGAACGGTGGGCGGTCGATTGGCGGAGATCCGGGCGCAGTGACGATTACCTTCTGACCGGGAGCCGGCTCGTGCTCGCCCAGCGATGGCTGACCGGCCTGGTGGATTCCGGCCAGGCCACCGAAGATACTCGTGAACTGGTCGAGGTCTCCCAGCGCCGGGATCTGGCGTTCTTGCGGCGGATCTCGGATGGCATCGGCAGGCATGTCCTGACCTCCGCCGAGCGGGCACCCGAAGAGTCCCTGTTGCTCTCGCTGGCAGCCCTCGACGAGTGCGTGACGACCCAGGCCGCACTGCGTGGCCTGATGACCGCACTGGTGTTCAGCCACTCCACCCTGTCTCTGCATGAGCACACGGACGCGGTCCGCAATCTGGCATGGTCACCTGACGGGACACGCATTGTCACCGCCTCCCGTGACGGTACCGGCCGGGTGTGGGATGCCGTCACCGGTCGGACGCTGGCCGTACTCTCCGGTCATGGCGGAATGGTCGAGATGGCCTCATGGTCGCCCGACTCGGCCAGAGTCGCGACCGCCTCGCGAGACCAGACAGTCCGCCTCTGGGATGCCGTGACCGGCGAACTTCAGCGGATTCTGACCGGTGCGGCGGACGTCGTACGAGGCGTGGCCTGGTCACCGGATGGCCTGCACGTGGCGGGCACCTCGCGGGATCTGACCGTGCGGATCTGGAACGCGGAATCAGGCGAGATCATGCGTGAACTACACGGCCACTGCGACAACGTGCTCGGTGTGGCGTGGTCCCCCGACAGCAGTCGTCTGGCCACCGCATCTCATGACCGCACGGTGATCATATGGAATGTCGCAGACGGTACGGCGGACCTGACCCTTAAGGGACATCAGGACTACGTCGAAGGGATCGCCTGGTCGCCCGACGGGACGAGGCTGGTCACCGGCGGCCACGACTGGTTCATTCGCGTCTGGGACGCGGCCGACGGACGACAACTCACTACCCTGACCGGTCACCAGGACTGGGTCATCTCGCTAGCCTGGTCCCCGACACAACGAATGCTGGCCTCCACTTCCGACGACCGCACTGCCCGCATCTGGAACATTGCCGCCGGAGAGCAGCACACGGTCCTGCGCGGGCACGACAGCTGGGTCGACTGCGTCTCCTGGTCCGCTGACGGGACCAGCGTGGTCACAGGTTCGGCGGACCGGACCGCACGCATCTGGGACGTCGCCTCCGGCAGGCAGACCGGTGTCCTACGTGGCCATGAAAGCCGAGTCCATGCGGTCGCCTGGTCGCCGGACGGCACCCGGATAGCCACCGGATCCGACGACTGCACCGTACGGGTCTGGGACGCCGAGCGCTGTGAGGAGATCACCATCGCCGGTGTCCACCGCGGAAAGATCAGCTCCGTCGCCTGGTCCGCGGACGGACGGGCGCTGCTCACCGCGTCATTCGACGGCACGGCGCGAATCTGGCAGGCCGAGCCCGACCTGTCCCGGCTGCAGGCCCTGGCGCGAGGCCGCGTCTATCGGAGCCTGACAGTGGAAGAACGACGCGGTCACATGTTGCCCCTCCCCGCCCGTCAGGAGACGGCCGCCACCTCGCGGACCACCCGGTCCACCAGGTAGAGCGACGGATCCACGCCCATCCGGGCGCGCTTGGGAGAGTCCCAGTACTGCTGATTCCGCTCCTGGAAGCTCTCCGGTCCGTCGTACGAGAGCACCCAGATGAACTGGCTGCGCTCGTGATCCAGCCAGGCACCGTGGATCTCGAACCCGAATTCGCGGCGGAGTGGCACGATCCGCGATCGCCACTTCTCCGCCCATTCCTCCAGCAGGCCCTCTTGGATCGTGTAAATGCGATGCTGAACGGTCCCGGCCATGTCATCGCCTTTCGCCTTGGGTTGGATATGGGGCCACCGTGCGCTGAAGATCGTACGACTGCGGTCTCCTCACCCCTGATTCGTGAGCGGGAGGCGGAGGATGAAGCGCGCGCCGCGGGTGGGCGGGGCTTCTACGTGCAGGGTCCCGTGGTGGGAGTGGGCGATGTCGCGGGCGATGGCCAGGCCGAGGCCGGTGCCTCCTGTGTCGCGGCTGCGGGCGGTGTCCAGCCGGGCGAAGCGCTGGAAGATGTTCTCGCGTTCTGACGCTGGGACTCCCGGGCCGTCGTCGGTGACGGTGAGCTCGGCGCTGTCACCGCTGCGGCGCAGCCCGACCTCGACGCGGCGTACCGCGTGACGCTGGGCGTTGTCGAGCAGGTTGGTCAGTATCCGGCCGATCTGCCCGGGGACGGCGTCGACTACCACGCCGGGTTCGAGCCGGAGCCGCATCGGGTGCAGATCGTGCGCGCGGCGGGGCACCTCGGTCTCGATCAGCCGTGCCAGGTCGACGTTCTCCAGCGCGGCGGCCTGGTCGGCCCCTTGCCTGGCCAGCTGGAGGAGGTCGGTGGTGATGGCCTGCAGCCGGTCCACATCGCCCAAGGTGTGTTCGAGCAGGTCGCCGAGGTCGGTCTCCTCGGGGTGGAGTTGCGCCTCCTCCAGCTGGGCCCGCAGTCCGGCCAGCGGGGTGCGCAACTCGTGGGAGGCGTCGGCGGTGAAGCACCGCTGCCGTTCGAGGGACTCCCGCAGCCCCGCCTGCAGGTGTTGCAGCTCCTGGACGCGGGTGTGCTCCACCTCGTAGAGGCGGGCCCGCACCAGGGCCTGGGAGATCAGCCCGCTGAGCGCCGTGAGCAGCGTACGCTCCTCGCCAGGGAAGCGGTGGGGCTGGTCGAAGGAGATCACGCAGCACCCCCGGTACTGGCCGGGCACGAGCAGCGGCAGAATCGCCCAGGCGTTCTTCTCCGAGTCGTCGACGCTCCTGCGGGCCATCCAGCGGGCGAAGTTCGGATAGCGCTTGTGGTGCTCGGCCCTGGAGGTGATGAAGACCGGGGCACGCGATCGCAGGGCGTCGGAGAGGGGGGACGGCTCCACGGGCACCTGGTCCTCCAGCCGGTCAAGGATGTCCGCGGCGTGGTTGAAGGCTCCGGCCACGTGCAGGCGACCGTGGTCGACGGTCAGCATGATCAGTCCCGCCGCGCCGAACGGCGGCAGCACCCGCTCGGCGATGACCCGCACCAGGTCACGGGCGGTCACGGCGTCGCCGAGGGCTCGGGTCAGCTCCTGGACCCAGGCGGTCCGCTCGGCGGCGGCCTGCTCGGCGGCCTCGCGCTCGGCGTCGCGCAGGCGCTTGTCGGTGACGTCGGCGAGATAGAGGGTCAGGCCGTCGGGCACCGGCACCAGTCGCACGCGGTACCAGCGACCGTCGGTCGGCCACCGCATGTCGAGAGTGGCGGGCTCCCGCCCGGCGGCGGCCCGGTGGCACGCCGCCCGCAGGTCGGGCGACTTTCCTGTCGGCAGGTCCCACAGCACCTGACCGTAGGGGTCGGTGACCCCCAGGAGGCGCTCGGCGTCGAGGTTGACGAAGGTGATCCGCCAGTCGCGGTCCACCGCGAGGAAGGCGTCGCTCATGTAGCGCAGCGCGCGGCTGACCGACTCGCGGGCGATACGGCTCTCCGTGGTGTCCCAGACCGTGCCGATCATGTGTGTCGGCTCGCCGGCCGCATCCAGCACCACCCGGCCGCGTTCCTGCACCCAGCCCGTGGTTCCGTCCGGGCGGCGGGCACGATACTCGGCCTCGAACAGTCCCCTGGTGCGGACGGCCTCCTCGGTTGCGGTCATCACCCGGGGATAGTCATCTGGGTGGATGAGGTTGACCCAGTAGTCAATGGTGTGGGGGCCGCTGTCCACATCGATCCCCATCACGGTTAGGCCGGCCTCGTCCCAGCGCAGTTCGCCGGTCAGGATGTTCCAGTCCCAAGATCCGATCCTGGTCGCCTTCAGCGCCTGCCGGAGATGAGAGCCGGTGGAGAGGTCCTGCCGCCGCGGGTATCCACCGTCTGAGTCGGTGCCGGATCCGGCCAGCCGCTGGGCCAGCCAGTCGGCCAGTGATCGCAGGAACGCCCGCTGGCGGCCGGTGAGCTTGGCGGGCCCGCAGGAGAGTACGGACAGTACGCCGACCGGCGCGTCGCGGACGCGCAGCGGCACGGCCGTCAGGGTCGCGGTGGGCGGTATGGCCGCGGCCGTCTCCTTGGCGCTCTCGCGCCCGGCGCCTGGGGCGACGGACGTGCACACGGGCGCTCCGTCGCGCAGCGCCCGGACGACGACGTCCCGGATCGCCTCCCCCCACGTCTGCAACTGGGCGGGAGGCAGCCCGGAGGCCACCAGCAGGCGCGGTCCCCCGCGGTCGACCCGCGCTCCGGACCAGTGCACCATCCCGCTCAACCCATGCAGTTCGGCGACCGCCTGGTCCAGCGCGTACTTCAGCACCTCGATCTCGCCGAGGCCGACGGAGGTGAGCGCGAGAGTACGCAGCCGCTGGTTCTCCTCGGAATCGGCGCCCCAGGTTTCGTTCCTCGCCATCCTCTTGCCCCCCAACTGTCACAACAGAGGCACGGCGCCGGACAGATGTTCTTCGCGCTGCCGACAGCGGATGAACTATTTTCCAAATTTATCATAGTAACGACTGATTTTCAGAAAAAAGCAAAGCCTCTGGCAAGCGGAGACCTGGCCGGTTCCGACCATGCCATTTCAAGACGGATCTTTTGCGAATTCATCATTGACATCCCAATTTGACTTCTTATTATTCGACCGGCATGCGGCATTGATCCATGATTATGGTGAGATCGGTCTCCAATCCGGTGGTTGGATGACGCACGATCCCGTCGTCATCTCCTCGCTGGAGAAGAAGGCGATCGGGCTTCGGACGGCGGCTGTTCCGTTCGAGGATTTCCTCGCGGGCGTATGAAATCTCGCCTCACTGTCTGTCCTGCCGGTCTTCGCTGAGAGCACGGTCGATGTCGGTCGTGCTGTCGCTTTCCGCCAGGTCGTCGGTGCTCTCCCGATCCTTGAACTCCTGTTCGGTGAAGAGCGTGACGTAGACGTACTCGTTCAGACCCTTCTCGGCCGCGAGCTGGTTCACCTGCCTGCGAAGCGAGTGCGTCAACTCGGCGGGCCAGCCGCCTTCGTACGCCCCCTCGACAACGATCAGAGCCTTGAGCGCCGACTCCCCGTCCGCGTCCAGGTATGGCTCGACGGACACCTTCCTGATTGACGACGAGCCAGGGATCTCCACCCCATGTATCGCTCGCGCCAGCTCTTCCAATACTTTGCCCCGGCGGTCAATGCTCATGTGTGAGGGATCACCTTGAGGTGGGACCCACGTGATCGGCACAACAACGGGCGGCGTCTTCTCGGAACTGTTCGTAGGAGCGGTTTCGGCCTGCGGGGTTCGTCGCCAAGCCCATCATCGCGGCCTGGCCGAGAACCTCCGGTGCGTCGGCCTCCCGATAGCGGCGGCCTGAGCCGCTGACCTCTCGCATGAGCACCCGCTTGGGATCGGCCAGCCGTCCGGTGTCCCTGCCACGATGGCGGGCGGGCACCGACCACGAGCCGCATACGGCAGTGAGTGCGTCAGGAAACAGCAGTAGCCAGGACTCGATCTCTGCCACAGCCAGGGCATAGTGCGCCGTACCCAGTGCTGCCTCCAATGCCTTCTCCACCCGCAGGCGAATGGCCGGATACCGCTCGTCGTCGACCGCGTCGAGATCCTCGTGAACGAACACGCACGCCACCGTCGTGTCATCGCGTACGGCTCTCGCGCGGACCTTGCGCGCGAGGGTCTCCGCGCGGGCGGCGAGGTTCGCACCGGTGGCCTGGTGCAGTCGCACCGGATCGCCGATCTCCACGATCCGTCCGCGCATCTCCGGGCAGAACTCCTCCAAGAGGATCCGGAGGCTGAGCCGGTCGTTCCGATCCTCACCGGCGACGACCACGATCGGCTTCCTGGTCGGCCGGATGCGGGTTCCCCCGCGCCTGCTCACAGATCGCCCCCCAGCGCACCGGAGAACCACAGCTCTCCCAGGGGCATCCCCTCGCTGGCTCGCACGATTTTCTCAACCTGGGCGGTCGAAACCGCCGGGATGACGGAGGAACCGTCCTCCGCACGCTCGCACACGATGAGTTCCTCTGGCTTGAGCCGGTCGGCGAGGGCCGGCGAATGTGTGGCGATGATGAACTGTGTTCTGTCGCTCGCCTCCCGGACCCGCTCGACGAGGATCTCCAATGCCTGCGGGTGCAGGCCGTGATCGATCTCTTCGACGCAGGTGAGCGCGGGCGGGCTGGGATCGTAGAGCATCGCGAGAAGACCCAGCAGGCGGATCGTGCCGTAGGAGGCGTCGAGCAGCGAGGTGGGTTCGCGCAGCCCACGTTCCCTGAGGACCACGACGACGGAATGAGCGCCCCCGGACCGGTAGTCGAAGTCGAGCGCTTCGAGTTGGGGGAGAACCTCCACCGCGTCGGCCTGGAGCCGCTCCCACGCCTCTTCGTCGGTATCCCGCAGAGTCAGCAGGAACCTCGCCAGGTTGGAGGCGTCATCCGCGATCGCCTCATATCCGCTCCGAGGAACACGCGACGGCAGGCGCGCGCGGTGCACGTCGACGTCGAAGACGCGGAAGGTGGTGAGGAAATCGGCCAGGGCCACCACCTCTCGGCCGCCGAAATTCTCCGACAGCCGGGGCAGAGTGGACAGGCCGGTGCTGAACGGCTGGATTCCGACCTCCATCACCGCGGTGCGCCGCTCGGACTCGTCATCCGAGATCACCTCGTCGGCCCCGTACTGTGAACTCGCGGCTCGCTCACCCGACACTTCGATCCGGTTCCGCCAGCCGCCGGCCCGGCTGAGGTGAAAGATCTCCTCCCGTGCCGGAGGACTACCGTTGATCTTCAAGCGGTACACATCAAGCGGGCACCCGGATGTCTCGGGGACGGACCAGTGTCCCTTCAAGCCGATCTGGATGTGATTCGGCCTCAGTTCGCCGCCCCGGAACACCAGCTCGTCAAAGCCGCCCCGGTCCTCAAGCGCCGGTCCCAGGTCGGTCCGGACGATGTCGGCCAGGAAGTCGAACACCCGTAGCACGTTCGTCTTGCCCGCGCCGTTGGGCCCGACCAGCACGTTGACCGGTCCCAGCGGCAGCGACACCTTCCGCAGGCTGCGGAAGTTCTCCACTTCCAGCTCTACCAACCGCCCAGCCATCAACCCCACCTCTTCCTGCCCGGCGCCGACGAGAGTCGTCCGGCGAGCCGCTTCCCGAGCCATCTTTCCTGTTCTCATGGCACCGATCCGGCGAGATCACCGAGAACCCTGCCGGGTGGTCGGTGCCTCGGACCACGACGCGAGCAGTCAATCATCCGGCAGGCGATCCCCATGGACGGCAGGGCACGAGGTCGGAGAGCACCTACCGGCCGCCCTGGTGCGTGGTCGGGCGGCCGGTAGGGGAGGTCGTTCAGCCGAGGTCGAAGTCGTCGGCCTTGATGCCGTTGATGAAGGTGGTCCACTCGGTGGGGGTGAAGAAGAGGTTGGGGCCGTGGGGGTCTTTGGAGTCGCGTACGGTGATCAGGTGGGGGTGTCCGGTCTTGTGGGCTGGGCCTTCGGTGAGGTTTTCGAGCTCCGCGACCTCGACGCAGTTTCCACCGTTGTTGCCGCTGAGGCTTGACTTGCGCCACCGTGCCTTGCTCAGGTCCATTTTTCCTCCGTTGTTCGCTTAATAAGGTCCGTCGACATGTTCAGCGGCAGGGCCTCGATGCGAATGGCCTCGAACCGCTGGACGGTCATTGTGATGTCGTCCCGATCGCCGGTCGTCAATCCGCGAATGGCCGTTTCCAAATACGCTACCTCGCTACCGTCTTCCAGGGTCGCGATCGCGAATCCCGCCAGCAGGCCGGAGCGGACGTAACCGGAGGGAACGACCTGAACGCTGAGTTGAGGGCCGGTGATCGCGACGAGGTGTTCCAGTTGCTCGCGCATGACATCCGGGCCTCCCACCAGCAGGTTCAGGACCGTTTCGCTGATTACGCAGCGGAGGGTCGGTGGCTTCTCGCGGGTCAGAATGTTCTGACGCTCCAGGCGGGCTGTGACGGCTTCGTTGTCGCCCAGCAGAGCGTGTGCGTATGCCTCGGTCTGGAGCAGGCCGGGGACCATCAGCGGCTCGTATGTCCGGAGCGTGACGGCGGCGCTTTCCTTGTCCCGCCACTTTCCGAACCAGGAGGGGAAGACCTGGCCCTTTCTCCAGTCGAGGAGTCGGAGGAGGGCGCCGCCCGTGTTGAGGGCGAAGTCGCACGCCTCGGCGAATTCCGGGCTGGCCGGGAGGTGCCCCGTCTCCACCCCGCTGATCAGGGACTCGCTGAAGTGGATCTTCTCGGCGAGCTCTCCCTGGGTGAGGCCGGCTGCCTTCCGGTAGTAACGCAGCTCCCTGCCCCATATTGCCTGAGGCGTGTAGAGGTCGGCCACAGTGCCCTCCTAACCGGAGTTCAACAAAAGCCTTGTGAACTCCAATGCGTGCCCTTCGTAATCGTTCCGCTACCAAGCGTAGTGATGTCTCGGCAATCTGAACATACAAAATCCGAGACAGGAAGAAAAATCATGGAAGAGGCCATCAAGGCGAGTGCGGCACTGACCGAATGCCGCTATACGATGAATCCGGCATTCTCCCCATTGGGGGAAAAGTGGATACCTCGTGATCCCAGAAACGTCGCCTCGGCCCGCCGATTCGTGCGTGACCTGGCAGCCGACTGGAACGCGGCGGAAGACGTCCCGGAAATCGCCGAACTCCTGGCCTCGGAACTCGTCACCAACGCCATCGCGTACGGCTCGGCGGACGTCTCCGATGCGAGCCCGATCCGCATCACGGTCAGCGGGGAGAAGGACCTGCTGACCGTGGACGTCTACGACTCCTGCATCGAGATCCCACGGATGAAACAGCCCGACGACCTGGAAACCTCCGGCCGTGGCCTCGCCATTGTCCAGGACCTCTCCCACAACTGGGGTTGGACCCTGAACCCTTACGGCAAATCCGTCTGGTTCCAACTGGTGGCATGGCCGTAGAGGTCGAGAAGAACAAACCCGCCGCTCTCATCCGCTACGGCCACCGGCGGCACTGGCCGGCAGAGCTGTCACTCACACCTTGACCTGTTGTGCCGTCGCCATATCAATCCGCCCGGTCACCGCCATCGTGATCAGTGCCTGCCGTCGCTCGGTAAGGACTTCCAATTGCTTCTCTAATGCTGCTCTCAGGAGTCGGTTCCTCTTGGTGGCTTCATCTAGATTACGAATAAGGCGGTCCTGGACTTCCCGCTCAGGGAAAGGGAATCGATGAACGGCGAGTTGCTCGCCGGTGAGGTGGGTCATTGTCGTGCTGTTGCCTTCGACCTCGAAGACGCTCATGGCCCGAGCGACACGGAGGCAGTAGTACAACCAGCGCACCGAACTGCGCCCGCGAGATCTGGCTCTATGTAGAGCCTTTTGGTAGTAGATCTCTGGGATTTGTCCTTCCCAGATGGCGGCTCGCCCTGGGTAACTTCCACCCTCGCAGATAAGGAGATCGCCGGGGAGAACCTCGTAGCGCTTACGCTCGCTGCGAGGAAAGTTCATCTGGGCGAGGTCTTCGACATCAATGTCATCCCACTGAACGTTGAGAACGCGTAGGTAGGGTTTTAGATTCGTACCTCTGGTGCGCTCCTCGTTGAGCATCTTCCCCAGCTGAATGTCGAACTGACTGGAAACGGAGGCGACCGGCCACGAGGCTGGGATCTCTCTCAACCAATCAAGGCCACTTGTTTTTCGTTCACCTGGTTCGTCGGCTCCGCGTAGCGCGTCATAAATACTGGAAAGCTCTCGTTCCTCGATGAGGTGAATCTGGCGCCTGTGGGCGGAGATGAATTGATCGATTCGAGACGTTTCGGTGTCTAGGAAGTCAGCGATGTTCCGCTGTTCTTCGAAACTGGGAAGAAGTAGAGAAAGATTTCCCACCTGCTCGGCATTAAGGTTGTTTTGAGTGGTGCTTCGCGCCATGGAAAGTAGCGTTGGACGTAGACTCACAAGGGAGTAGTTGAGAAATCTTGGGTCCACTCCAAGGGCTGGAGTAATCCCTAAGATTGCCTGGTTCCAACATCCAGGCTCTCCGAGAATTGCTGTATGCCCCAAGCTTGCATACATGCTGAATAGGAGGGTTCCGGGAGGAGCTAATTTTAGTCGGGCATTGCGCATTCCTTGACTTGATATGCGACGACTTGTGGATTCAACTACTGAGCGGTTTGACATATCACCTATTGCTACCCAGGCGTAACCATGAGTATCTGATTCCACCCAGTTATCTGCATCGCTAACATCGGGAGTTCCCCCGGAGGTGAGATGGGCAATGCGCTTAAGCTGCACTCTTTGCCAGTTCATCCAGTCACCTCGCCCAGGAGCTTCTGGATCTCGGCCTCCAACGCCTTGAGTTCCGCGTCGATCTCTTCCAGCGGCCGAGGTGGTGTGTACACGTAGAAGTGCCGGGTGAACGGGATCTCGAAGCCGACCTTCGTCTTGGAGTGGTCCACCCACGCCTCCGGGACATGCGGGAGGACCTCGCGCCTCATGTACTCCTCGATCTCGGCCTCCAGCTCCGCCGGGGTGGAGTGCATCGAGGTCAGCGGCACGTTCTCGTTGTCGCGCAGGTCGGGATCGGGCAGCGGGTTGTTCTTCCGGTCGGTCTGTAGCTCGCCCTCGGGGTCGCCGGTCGACACCTCGGCCCAGATCGCCTTCTCCACCGGGGCGGGCAGCTTGCTCAGCCCGTGCTCCGCCATGGCCGCGTCCAGCTTTCCGGCGAACTCCAGCTTGGTGCCGCACCCCGTACCGGCCAGGGATCGCAGCGCCGCCAGCAGCGCGTCGCGCTGCTCGAACTTGGCCACCGCCTTGGCCTCGGCCACCGTGTCGGCGGTCTCGGCGGTCACCTCGAACCGCTGCCGGAGCGGGCGCTCGACGGTGATCCGCTGGTAGCCGAACGCGTGCCGCGGGAAGACCTTGACCTTGGGGTTCGGCTCCTGGCCGTCGGTCAGGGAAAGGACCTCGCGGTAGAGGTCGGTGATCTCGGCGATCCGGTCGTCGGGGATGAGCTTGCGCTTGTCGCCGAGGGACTTGCGCATCTTGGCCCAGCGATCCCGGGCGTCCAGCAGGATCACCTTGTCCTTCAACGCGGGCGCCTTGCGGTTGGACAGGATCCAGAAGTAGGTGGAGATCCCGGTGTTGTAGAAGAGCTGGTCGGGCAGGGCGACGATCGCCTCCAGCCAGTCGTTCTCCAGGATCCAGCGGCGGATCTCCGACTCGCCGGAACCGGCGGCGCCGGTGAAGAGCGGGGAGCCGTTGAAGACGATCGCGATGCGGGAGCCGCCCTGGTCGACGGGCTTCATCTTGGAGATCATGTGCTGGAGGAAGAGGAACGACCCGTCGTTGATCCGGGGGGTGCCCGCGCCGAACCGGCCGGCCCAGCCGAGCTGGTCGGCCTCGTCCTGCACCTGCTTCTGGACCTTCTTCCACTCCACGCCGAACGGCGGGTTGGCCAGCAGGTAGTCGAACCGCCCCTCGGGATGGCCGTCCTGGGTGAAGGAGTTACCGAAGGCGATCTTCGTGGGGTCCTGGCCCTTGAGCATCATGTCCGAGCGGCAGATCGCCCACGACTCGGGGTTGAGCTCCTGGCCGGAGACCTTGACCGTGGCCTTGGTGTTGTAGCGGGTGATGTGCTCCTCGGCGGCCGAGAGCATGCCGCCGGTGCCGCAGGCCGGGTCATAGATCGTACGGACGATGTTGGGCGTCATCACGTCCTTGTCGTCCGGCGCCATCAGCAGGTTGACCATCAGCCTGATGACCTCGCGCGGGGTGAAGTGCTCACCGGCGGTCTCGTTGGAGATCTCGGAGAACTTCCGGATCAGCTCCTCGAAGACGTAGCCCATCTGGTGGTTGTCGACCACGTCCGGATGCAGGTCGATCTCGGCGAACTTCGAGGTCACCAGGTAGAGCAGCCCGGCCTCCTCCAGCCGGGTGATCTGGTCGTCGAAGCGGTACTTCTCCAGCACCTCGACCGCGCCCGGGGAGAACGCGCCGATGTAGGAGCGCAGGTTGCGGGCGACGTTCTCGGAATCCTTGCCCAGGGTCCCGAAGTCGAGCGGGCTGGTGTTGTAGAAGCTCGCGCCGGAGGCGTTCCGCAACTTGAGCTCGACCAGCCGGGGCGGCAGCAACTGGCCCTTCAGCTGTTTCGCCTCGGCGAGCACCGCCTCCTTGGTGGGCTCCAGCACGCAGTCGAGCCGCCGCAGCACGGTGAGGGGCAGGATGACCTTGCCGTACTCCGACTGCCGGTAGTCGCCGCGCAGCAGGTCGGCCACCGACCAGATGAAGTCCGCGTACCTCTGGTGGTTACCGCTCAAGGTTTTTCCTTCACGTCGTTCTCGGTGTTCTCAGTGTGCTCGGTGTTCTTGATGTCCTCGGTGGACGGCCGGACGGCGCCGTGGGTCAGGCCGTCGGATATCAGCTGGATCAGATCCTCGCCGAGGGTGGCGACCCGGCGCAGCGAAGCCTCGAATTCCGCCAGTTTCCGGAACGTCTCGCCGTACCCGCGCTGCTCCTCGATCGGCAGGGGCGGGAGTTCCGCGCGGCGTACGTCCACCTGGGCGCGGCTGCCCACGGTGACGTAGTTGCGCAGGTTGACCGAGCCGCTCAGGAAGCCCGCCACGAAGTGGGGGTCGAGCAGGGCCGGGTCGGGGCGGAGCAGGGAGAGGCGGAGGCCGAGGACGGGGCCGCCCTCCCCGGCGACCCGCGCCACCGGGCGCCGCGCGATGTTGGGCACCAGCACGTCACCGGGCCGCACGATGATCTCGTGCTGTACGGCTACGTCCGGCGTGGTCGCGGTCGGCGGGGTGCCGTCGACGACGTCCTCGGCGGTGAGGACGGTCAGCCCGTCCGCGACCTCGGACGGCTCGCCGGGTCTCACCGGGCTCTGGTGGTGGATCGTCAGCATGCCGCGCCGCAGGAGTTCGGCGAGCGGGACCATCGGGAGGTCCTTCGGCTCCGGAGCCGACTCGACGGTCGGCACCAGCTCCGCGGCGAGGCGGAGGAAGTCGGCTACTCGGTTCCGCTGCCCGGTGACGCGCTCGGGCGACAGGTCCGCAGACGGTGGCGCGAGATACCGGGCGGGGGTGAGGTCGACGTCGTCGTCGAGCAGTTCGATGGAGGGGACGGCCCGGCTCACGCCCGGCTCGTCGGCGCCCGCACCGGCCTCGAAGCGCGCCCAGGCAGCCGCGGCGACCCGCGCGAAGTCCTCCGGACGGTCGGAGGTGTCGACCATCAGGACGTGATCGGGTGTCTGGGAGTCCGCAGGTCTGCGCAGCACCCACAGGGCCAGGGCGACCGCCATGTTGGGGATGCTCCCGAGCGGGAGTGTGATCACCGCTTTGAGCGCTCCCCGGCGGATCAGCTGGGCGCGGATGCGGCGGCCGGATCTGCGGCCGGCGACGGCGGGTGGCATGAGTACGACGGCTGTGCCGCCGGGTTTCAGCTGGAAGAGGGCATGCTGGATCCAGGCGAGTTCTGACTCCATCCGGGGTGGCAGGCCGTACTCCCAGCGGGGGTCGGCGGTCAGCTCCTCGTATCCCCAGGCGCGGTCGTTGAACGGCGGGTTGCACACGACCGCGTCCACCCGCGTGCCGGGGAACGCGTTCTGGCGGAGTGAGTCGCCGTGCGAGACGCGCACGGTGGCGGCGTGCAGCGCGAGATGCGCGGCGGTCAGCCGGGTGGTCGCCTCGTCGGCGTCCTGGCCGAGGAGATGGCGGACCTGGTTGCCGGGGCGGTCGCGCAGCGCTTTCAGCAGGGCTCCCGAGCCGCAGGCCGGGTCGAGGACGATCTCGGGGGAGGGGCCGCAGAGCTCCGCCATGAGCCGGGCGACCGGTTCGGGGGTGGCGTACATCCGCTTGCTGTGCAGTTCGAAGTAGCGTTCGCGCAGGAAGGTGAAGGTCTCCTTCGCGCCGTCCTCGGTGGCGAGAGCGGCCACCCGGCGCAGCAGCGGCAGCCGGTCCCGGATGAGGCACTTCGGCGGCGGCGGGTTCTGCATCGGCGCGGCGCACGCGGCCAGGACCCGTTCGGGGAGCACGGCCGCCACGGCCGCGTCGTCGGTGGCGGAGAGTGCCGCCCAGTCGTCGTCCTCCCGATCGAGGTAGACCAGGAAGGCGCCGAGGTCGGCGATCAGGTCGGCGAGTTCCTCCTCGGGCACGCCCGCGCGCAGGTCCTGCCAGAGCCACTCGCGCGCCGGGAGCGGCTTACCGTCGCTGTGGCCGAGCAGCCACTCCTTGATCTCGCCGAGGGAGAAGGCGGGGCTGGTCGCGGTGCCGCCGACGGGCTGGGGGAAGTCATCGTGCCTGCGCCGCCAGTTGCTCACCGCGGCGCGGCCCACATCGCCCAGCCGGGCGATGTCCGCCGCGGTCACCTGGACGTCCCTGTCCATCGGTTCCTCCGTGTCCGCCGTGGTCACCTGGGCGTCTCTGCCCATGGGCGCCTCGTCATGCCCGCCGCGGTCGTCCGGGCGTCCCTGTCCATCGGTTCCTCCGTGTCCGCCGCGGTCACCTGGGCGTCCCTGTCCACCGCTCCTCCGTCCGCTGTCGATCGGACCGTACCCGAGCGCGTCGCCTGCATGCAACGTCCCCAAAATTGTTGGTCGATTCCATCAACACGTGTTTTACTGAATTTAATTGGACACTAAGCATCATCATCACGGAAGGAACCGATGACACGTGATCACCCCCACCACGCGCATCGATCAGTTCCAGGCCCCCACGTCACGCGGCAGGAGGCGCCTTCGCTCCGGGCGGGCCGTGCACCTGCTGGACATCGAGAACCTGACAGGGGCCAGTCGCCCCACCACCTCCGAGGTCGCCGAGGTCATGGCCCGCTACCGGCGGACCGTCCCGATCGGCCCGATGGACCAGTTCGTCGTCGCGGTCAACCACGGCGCGCTCGTCGCGGTCGGGATCGCCTTTCACGGTGTGCAGTTACTGGCCCGCTCCGGCCCCGACGGCGCCGACCAGGCCCTGGCCGAGGCCGCCCGGGGCGACCGGATGGACCAGCGGTTCGACCGGGTCGTGATCGGCTCGGGGGACGGTTACTTCGCCGACCTGGCCGCCTGGCTCGTCGACTGTGGTGTGCACGTCACGGTCGTCTCCCAGCGCGATTCGCTCAGCCGCCGTCTGCGCGCCGAGGTGCCCGCCGTCATCACGCTGGAACCGCCCGCCGTCATCACGCTGGAACCGCCCGCCGTCATCACGCTGGAACCGCCGGCTGTCATCACGCTGGAACCGTCGGCCGCACAGGTGGCCTGACCTTTGTGCGGAGGGTCGGGAATGGGGACGGTGCCCGCGTCGGGTCTGGCGTTCATACTTTCACCATAGGAAGCGGAGCATGTTCGCGTCATGGTCCAATCACGGCAAACTGGACCGGTGCTCAAGAACGTTTCGCGCGACGCCCGGTGCTTTCAGTACGGGCGGCCCCGCTAACCGGCGGCCGTGGGAACCCTGTCGTTCACGGCCAGTGCCACTCGATCGAGGCCGCGGCGCGGCGCTCGGCCAGCCACTCGGTGAACGCCACCCGCCCGGCCGCGGCCAGGGTCCGCTCGTCCGCCGACGAGGCCGTACGCCCCAGGACGACCCCGGCGAGGAAGGCGGTGCCATGGGCCGTCGGCCCGACGACGTCTCCTGGCTCGGCGTCCCGCAGCGGTTCGGGCAGCTCGAAGGCGAAACGCTCGGCGATCGTCGTCTCCACCTCGCCGGCCGGACCCGCGAGCGCGGGAAGGAGGCCGTCCGGTGAATCACCGGCGAGGTCCGCGAGGACCCGCTCCGGCCCGATGCTCCAGAGCGCGCGTACCCGGTCGAACTTCCCGGCGTGCGCGGCCAGGTAGGCCGGGCCGAGCTCGGCCTCCCTGCGGCGGCGGAAGTTCCGGCGCCTGGCGATACCGCCGATGTAGCCGTCGAACTGCTGGAGGGTCATCCCCACCTCGGCCAGCCAGGCCAGCGTCGTCGCGCGGTCGTGCAGGCCCCGCCCCCGGCGGAACTCCTCCGAGGCGGCCTGCAGGTCCTCGTCGCCGACAGGCGTGTCGTCGTGCTGGATCTCGTCCAGGACCAGGCACTGGTCGACGATCTCGTCGTGCGGCGTCGCGTCGCGGCGTGACAGCGAACGGATCATGGTGAGCGCCTGGGCGACCGACAGGTGTATCCCGTCCACGCTGACCAGCTGGCCCGCCGCCCAGTGCGTGGAGTGGTCGATCAGCCAGGGGACGCCGTCGTCGGCCTGCGCGGTGAGCGCGATCGTCCCGCCTTCCGGGTCCTGGAACAGCAGGTCGAAGTCGACCACCGAGGTGCCGGGACGCTCGTCGACGACGAGCTCCGCCTTCAGCCCGGGGTGGTCGGCCGCCCACGCGGCGGCCGTCCGACGGGCCTGCGGCACCTGTGCGCGGCGGCGAGGCAGGCCGCGCAGCAGCCGCACCCCGGAGGCGAGCGTCGTTCCGAGGTCACTCATCGAATACCTCCAGCGAAAAAACCCCGGGTCTCGGTCGTGGGCAGGAAGTCGGTCCTGGTGTCCGCCGCCACCAGCCAGTCGGTGATCGCGTCACTGATGGGCAGCCCCGCGCGCTGCTCCAGGAAACCCCAGGCCCCGTTGGGATTGATCTCCAGAAACACGTACTCCCCTTCGGGGGTGAGGATGAGGTCGATGGCGCCGTAGTTGAGGCCCAGCCCGCTGACCAGTTCCACGCATCCGCGCTCCAGGTCGCCGGGGAGCCGGTGCGCGGAATAGAGCACCCGGTCGTCGTCGTAGTGCCGCCAGTCGTCCCTGGCGGTGCGCGACGCCTGGGAGTCGATCGCGGCGGCGAAGACCCGCTCGCCCACCACGACCACGCGCAGTTCCACGGCCTTGGGAACGTACGGCTGCAGGATGACCGGTTCGTGACGGAGACGGTGGCGCGCGGTGAGGTGGCGGCGGGTCAGGACCGTGGTGTACGTGCGGTGGTCGACGCCGTCGATGTCGAACTCGTCGGAGTTGATCTGCTTGGCGATCAGGCGTCCCGAGGCGCGCTCGTAGGCCGGCACCAGTTCCGCCGGGTCGTTCGTGAAGACGGTCTCCGGTACGGAGAAGCCGAGCGCGGCCGCGTGGGCCAGGTGAATGATCTTGTTGTGCGCCCGGCGCTCGGTGTCCCGGCGCGCGGGCAGCCACCGGGCCGGCGCCAGCTCCCAGGCGCCGTCGAGCAGGAACTCCGCCTGCCAGACCACGTGACGGCGGTGGGAGGGGTTGGTCACGCCGTCGGCCGGGGTGGGCGCCTTGGGGCGCCGCCGCCACACCGCGCGTACCGTCGACAGATCCAGCCGCTCGGTGCCGGTGTCGAGGGTGAACCGGTGCCCGTCGCCGGTGAAGGTGGCGGTGAGCGTGCCACGGGAGGGATAGTCGCCGGGGTCCCACCAGGTGACCGGCGTTCCACGGCGCCGCAGCTTCGGCAGCACCAGGTCGACCGTGTCGTCCTTCCGGTCGCTCAGTATCAGGATCATCGAATATCTCCAGCGTGGAGACCCCGAGCCTTGGCTCCGGGAAATCAGGCTCGTCTCGTCATGAAGGCGCGGCGGAACGGGAATCCCGGTCCGGCCGGGTCGGTGCTTTTCCGAGGGTCGGCGCTTTTCCGAGGGTCGGCGCTTTTCCGAAAGGAAGGGCGCCGCCCCGGGCGGGGTCTGATCCCACCCAGGGCGGCGAGCCGACCGTCAGCTGACCCACCACTCGCTGGCCTGGCCCTTGCTGTTGCGCCAGGAGACGGTCATCCGGCCGCCGGCGACCTCGCCCAGCTCGGCCTCGGACAGCTCGGCACCCTCGAACGGGATGTCGTCAATACTGATCTTGGACATGTTCGGTCCCCTCCGTAGACCGGGCGCGGCGTTCCTTGTCGAGTGCGGCGCCCGGTGTTTTCCGTTACGTCGAGGACGCTAGGTACCGGCTCTTGTGATCATCTGAAAGATAACTTGGTAACCACTGGCCGCGCTGGTCACGACGGTGAACGGGCCCGTGGCGGGTCGGTGGCGGGCCGGTGCGGAGGGGGGTTGACGCCGGAGTGAGCCGGCGCCCTGAGGGCGGACGGGGTGGGCGATCCTTACTCGTCCCCACCACAACTGTGTTCTCTTCTGTCACTCGCGTGAGCGTCCGTTTGGCGAACAGAGTGCCGACAGTCTGGAATGATCGCGTAGATATCCTGTCGGACATCGAGACTGACGGACAGTGACTGATGCCCCCCATCGATCAAATCACCACCTTCGCATCCGACCAGCCGGTGTTAACGATCATCATCGGCGTGTTCGCTCTCGCGCTCCTGGTCGTGTCCTACTTCGTGCTCCGTGCCATCCTGCGAATGGCGGTCCGCTTCTTCCACTCCCATGTCGCACCTCGTCCGGTGGAGGACATCCTCACCATCGTCGCCGCCAGCATCGCGACGGGTGTCTCCGCCCAGGGCATGTGGCGCTTCTCCGGTGACGTGCTCGGCTTCGACGGCCCGCTGCGGCTGCTGCTCTTCGCCTTCATCGAGGTCGCCGTCATCACCAGCGCGGTCCGGGCCCGCCGCAACATGCGGGAGAACTTCTCGGCCGGCATCGACGGCATCGCGGTGTGGGCGCTCACCGGCCTGACCGCGGTGCTGTCCAGCATGGACGCCCGCAGCATGGCCGAGGCCATCTTCCGGCTCGCCGCGCCCCTGGTGGCGGCGTGGCTCTGGGAGCGCGGCATGGCGATCGAACGCCATCGCATCAGCGGGCGCGCGCGCATCAACTGGCGGCTAACCCCCGAGCGGGCGCTGGTCCGCATCGGGCTGGCCGAGGTCAGCGACCGTACGGCGAGTGAGGTCGACGCCCACCGCAGGCTGACCCGGGTCGCGCTGGCGGCCAAGCGCGCCCGCGCGCTCCGCGAGTCCGGGGCGTCCGAGCGGAAGATGCGCGTGGCTCTCGGCAAGCTGGACCGTGCCATGGACCGGGCGGTGGAGCACACCGGCCTGGCCGTCGACTCGGTACGCCAGGAGGCCCTGCTCTCCCAGATCGGCGCCCTCTACAACACCTCCGCGCTGATCGACCTGTCCCCGCCGGTGCCGTGGGACCCGGAGCCCGAGCCGGTGCGCCCCGCGGTGGCCGCGGGGCGGTCGGTCATCGACGACGATGACGACGAGGTCCAGGTGCTGGACGGCCCGCCGCCGGTCGTCGACACGGCGCAGCGCGCGGCCCTGATGCGTGCCGCGCGGGAGTACTGGGACAAGCAGATCGAGCGGAAGTTCGTGCCCCGTGCGACGGACATCGCCCACGAGACCGGCGTCTCCCTGGCCACCGCCCGCGAGTACCGGGCGCTGTGGAAGCTGGAGCCCAAGGCTCACGCGCTGCTGGAGGCGGCCTTCCACGAGCACGGGATCATCGACACCGGCACCTTCCCCGCCATCGAGACCGAGCAGGTTCTGACCGTGAACGGCTCGTCCGCGAACGGCTCGTCCGCCGCACGCTGACCCCGTACCGAACGGCTCGCCCCCTGTCCGCCGAGCGCGGCCGGGGGGCGGCTCAGGTCGACTCGCCTTCCTGCCGAGGATGTCGGCGAAGCCCTCCGGTCGCAGTGCCGCCGCCGGGGCTGTCGAGCGGGCCGGTGATGGTGGCGATGGGCGTGGGTGGGGCCGGAACGATCGTCACGGACCCGGTGAGGATCCGTGGGCGTGCCTAGTC
Source organism: Streptosporangium sp. NBC_01810 (assembly GCF_035917355.1). Classification (NCBI taxonomy): domain Bacteria; kingdom Bacillati; phylum Actinomycetota; class Actinomycetes; order Streptosporangiales; family Streptosporangiaceae; genus Streptosporangium; species Streptosporangium sp. NBC_01810. The sequence goes on from NZ_CP109070.1 coordinate 1,094,282, forward strand.
GACCTCGGCGCTCCCGTTGACGCGGAGCTTGCGGCGGGCGCGCTCGTAGAAGCTCGTGGTGCCGAGCCGGACCACCCACGCGGCGGCGCGCATCGCGGTGACGGTGAGCTCGTCCCCCGGCGACAGGTGCGCGCCCACCGAGCCGTCCACCTCCAGGGCCAGCCGGCCGCTCGTCGGCAGCAGGCCGAGCACGACCCGCTCGTCCGCCGACAGCACGAGGGCCCGGTTGAACGACGAGTGCGCCGCGGCCGGGACCACGAGGAACCCCTCGACCGTCGGCGACACGATGGGACCGCCCGCGGAGAAGTTGTAGGCGGTCGACCCGGTGGGAGTCGCGACGATCACCGCGTCGGCCGCGTAGCGCACGAAGGGGTGCCCCTCCACGGCGATCGACACCGCCGACAGCCTGTGGCCCGGTATCCGCACCAGGGCGATGTCGTTGAACGCGGTCACCGAGGTGCCGTCGGGCAGGGCGGCCCGCACCGCCATCCGCGGTTCGACGGTGTAGGCGTGGTCGTCGATGGCCGACAGCGCGAAGGGCAGCTCGTCGACGTCGATCTCCGCGAGGAACCCCAGTTTGCCGAGGTTGACGCCGAGGATCGGAGTCCGTCGCCCCGAGATGAGCCGCATGGTGCGCAGCATCGTGCCGTCGCCGCCGAGGCTGACGAGCAGGTCGGCGCGGTCGACCAGGGTGGTGCTGTCGACGGACACCGCGCTGCAGTCGATGCGCCCGACCTCGTCGGGCAGCCCGAGCACCGTGACGTCGCGGGCGCGGGCCCATTCCACGATCGTGTCGATGGCCACCTTCGAATCGCGTTGCGGGTGCAGAACCAGCCCCACGGTTTTGACCATCCCCATGGCTCACACTGTACGGGGATTCACCATCGCCCGTACGCCGGAAATCCTTGGCGCGAAGGGGGCGGGAGGGCTCTCGGCGCGCTGTCGCGCGGGAGGCGGGAGGCGGGAGGCGGGAGGCGAACTCGGTCTTTCCGCGCCATGGGAACCGCCGTCCGGGGAAATGAGCACACAATGTCCGGAATAACGGATATCCCCAGTTCACAAACCCCTTCATGTGAGCTGAACCGTAGCCATCAATGGGACATTCAATATTTTTCGGGCATTTGGCGATGGCGCCTTTATTTATTATTGGCTCGATCGTATTCAATGCTTGACAAGATATTTAAGGGCCACCCAAAATTGAGGCGCCCACGATGGCGGAGCGAATCTGGAACCGCGCATCGGGAGGTCGGTTTTGCCGTTTCCATAGCGGTTAACTGATGTTTCCTCCTGGTTGATTCATCTCTTCGCTTTCCCCCTGTCAGTACGAGCACGGATCGGTGGTGTGTGTTGTGACGGAGTTCGAGGCTGGCCGGTCGCAGCTGAGTCTGAGTACGGACGCCGCGCGTAACCTGGCGACGACGACCAAGTCGACTCCCCAGATGCAGGAGATCACCTCACGGTGGCTGCTGCGGATGCTTCCCTGGACACAGGTGTCGGGCGGCACCTACCGCGTCAACCGGAGGCTGTCCTACACGATCGGCGACGGGCGGGTGAGCTTCAGCAACGCCGGATCGCAGGTGACGGTCATCCCCGCCGAGTTGTGTGAGCTGCCCCTGCTGCGCGGGTTCGACGACTCCGGCACCCTCGACGCGCTGGCGGGCCGGTTCGTCCAGCGGGAGTTCCGGGCCGGCGACGTGCTCGCGGAGTCGGGGCAGCCGGCCGACGAGGTGGTGCTCATCGCGCACGGCAAGGTCAACAAGGTCGGCGCCGGGCCGTACGGCGACGAGATCGTGCTGACGGTGCTGGCCGCGGGCGACCACTTCGGCGACGAGACGCTGGTCGGCGCGGACAGCGAGTGGCCGTTCACCGCCAGGGCGGTCACCAGCGGCACGGCGATGGTCCTGCCCCGGCACGCGTTCCTGGAGCTGGCCGAGCGCTCCGAGGAGCTCCAGGCCCACCTGCGGCGACGGGAGACCGCCACCAGCGGGCCGCAGAACAAGTACGGCGAGGCCGCCGTCGAGGTGGCCGCCGGGCACGCGGGAGAGGCCGACCTGCCGGGCACGTTCGTCGACTACGAGCTCAGCCCGCGCGAGTACCAGCTGAGCGTCGCGCAGACGGTCCTGCGGGTGCACAGCCGGGTGGCCGACCTCTACAACGACCCGATGGACCAGATCGAGCAGCAGCTCCGGCTGACGATCGAGGTGCTGCGCGAGCGGCAGGAGCACGAGCTGATCAACAACCGCGAGTTCGGGCTGCTGCACAACGCCGATCTCAAGCAGCGGATTCACACCCGCAGCGGGCCGCCCACCCCCGACGACCTCGACGAGCTGCTCAGCCGCCGCAGGAGCACGAGCTTCTTCCTGGCCCACCCCCACGCCATCGCCGCCTTCGGCCGGGAGTGCAACGCGCGCGGGCTCTACCCGCAGGGCGTCGACGTCGGCGGTAGCGGGGTGCCCGCCTGGCGCGGCGTCCCCATCTTCTCCTGCAGCAAGATCCCCATCACCGACACCCGCACCACCTCGATCCTGGCTCTGCGCGTCGGCGAGGACAACCAGGGCGTCATCGGCCTGCACCAGACCGGCATTCCCGACGAGTACCAGCCCAGCCTGTCGGTCCGGTTCATGGGCATCAGCGAGAAGGCGATCATCTCCTACCTGGTCAGCGCCTACTACTCCGCGGCCGTCCTGGTGCCCGACGCGCTCGGCATCCTGGAAGACGTCGAGATCGGCCACTGAGACCTCGGCCTCAGTGGCCGAGGTCTCCGGTCCTGACGGACACGTTTCCCGCGGGCCGCCCGGCCCCGGCACCTCGGCCGTTCCGGCCGCATCGCTTTTTGGAACGGCCGAGTCAACGACCCTCTCCTGAGGGAGGGGGCTTGAGGCGCAGCGATGCGCTTCGAAGCCCCCTGTTGACCAGCCCTAGCCGTCACGAACTGGAGGTATCGGATGACGACCACTGAGATGAGGACGGACGGGCGGTCCGCGGACGAGGTGCTGGCCTGGAGCCGGAACATGGTCGAGACGACCATGCGTCCGGCGACCGACACGCTGTCGGCCCCGATGAGGCACATCGCCGGTTACCACTTCGGCTGGTGGGACGAGCAGGGCCGACCGTCCGCGACCGGTGGGGGCAAGGCGCTCCGTCCCGCGCTGGCCCTGCTGTCGGCCGAGGCCGTCGGGGGCGCCGCGGCCCTGGCGCTCCGTCCGGCGGCGGCGGTCGAGCTGGTGCACGACTTCTCCCTGCTGCACGACGACGTGATGGACGGTGACCGGACCCGCCGCCACCGTCCCACGGCCTGGGCCGTCTTCGGTGTCAGCCCGGCCATCCTGGCCGGTGACGCGCTGCTGACGCTGGCCTTCGACGTGCTCGCGACCGGCGGGCACTCGATCACCGCCGAGGCGACACGGGTCTTCAGCGCAGCGGTCCAGGAGCTGCTTGAGGGCCAGAGCGCGGACGTCGCGTTCGAGGGACGCCATGACGTCGGGCCGGCCGAGTGCCTGGGCATGGCGGCGGGCAAGACCGGCGCCCTGCTGGGGTGCGCCTGCGGGCTCGGCGCCCTGTTCGGAGGCGGCGGCCCCGAGCAGGTCGAGCACCTCGCGGCCTTCGGCAGGGACCTGGGGCTGGCGTTCCAGCTCGTCGACGACCTGCTGGGCATCTGGGGAGATCCCGAGGTGACCGGCAAGCCGGTCTACTCGGATCTGCGCAGCCGGAAGAAGTCCATCCCGGTCGTCGCCGCCCTGACCTCGGGCACCCCGGCCGGACAGGAACTGGCCGGTCTCTACCACCGAGAGCAGCCGCTCTCCGACACCGACCTGACCCGCGCGGCCGAGCTCGTCGAGACCGCGGGCGGGCGGGCCTGGACCCAGTTGGAGGCCGATGAGCTGCTCGCGCGGGCCCTACGTCATCTGCGGTCCGCGGGCGCGCTGCCCCGGCCCGCCGCCGAGCTGGCCGAACTCGCCCGTCTCGTCACCCGCCGCGACCGCTGACCGGAGCCGTCCGAGCGGAGCCGTCTGAGCGGAGCCCTCGCCATCCGGAGCCGGGAATGCGCGAAGACGGTGTCGCACGGAGACGGTGTCGCACGGAGACGGCGGAAGTCCGGGGTGTCCCGGGCTTCCGCCGTCGGCTGCCGTCCGGCCGCGGCGCGGCCGTCAGACCGGCCGTCAGACCGGCCGTCAGACCGGCCTATCGGTGATAGCTGTAAACGCGCACCCAGTCGGACCGGCTCCTGCTCTCGGAGAGGTCGTCGGTCCCGTCGAAGATCGCGCGGTACTCACCGCTCTTGGTGGCGCGGGCCTTGGCACGGAATGTGCCCTTCCAGCCGGTGTCGGCGGAGGTCACGTACTTCCAGGCACTGGAGCCGCGCTTGCGGAAGTAGATCTCCACCTCCTCGCCCCGTGCGCCCTTCCAGTAGTGGTCGTCGACCTGGAGACGGCCGGTGAAGTAGACCGAGCGGCCCTTGCGGACGGAGTTGGGATCGGCGGAGAACCGGTAGACGCGGGTCTCGGCCTTCTCCTTCTTCTCGTGCTTGACGGAGAAGTTGACCTCGTCGGTGACCTTCTTGCCGTCCTTGTTGTACGCGTCGGCGATCGCGACCCAGCGGCCCTCGAAGTCGGAGGCGTCGAAGCTGGTCGTGAAGCGCCACAGGTCGCCCTGGTGGAAGATCCGGGGCTTGCGTGCGTCCTGGGTGCGGAGCTGGTCGCTGACCGGCTTGAGACGCAGTTCGACGCGGGTGGCCTCGGTGGTGCGGACCTCGATGGTGACTCTCGTGTCGTCGTCACCCGTCACGACGACCGGATTCGGGTTGACGCTGTCGATGCGCACGCTGAGGGCGACTCGCTCCGCGGAGGCCGTTCCGGCGGACATGAGCAGCGAGCCGCTCACGGCCGCGGACAGCAGGCCGATGGCGATTCGTTTCATGAAGATAATTCCTTTTCTCCCCGTTGACGGAGGCGGTCGGGAGTGACCGTCTTCTCCCCATAAGACGGCCTAGAAGTAAGTGATGTTGCCCGAAGTCCCAAAAAAAGTGGCGCTAAGTCTCCGTAAAGTAACGTTTCTCCGCGGAAATGGGCAGGTCAATCGCCGATCGCCGTCGTCAGAAAAGTTTTTCCACTAAAAGAGATATGTCCGATTTGTCGGGAATAAGGGTTGCGGTGGCGTGTGGCGCCCGCTCGGGGTGGGATGGAGTGCCAATCGGACATATCGGACGTGACGTTGCGGTCTCCGCGGGCGGATAGCGTTTACGCATGAGTGCCACCATCGTCGCCAAGGATCTGGCCGCCGGACACGGCGACCGAGCGCTTTTCGCCGGGCTCGACCTGGTGGTCGCCCCAGGCGACGTCGTCGGCCTGGTCGGTGTGAACGGCGCGGGGAAGTCCACCCTGATGCGTATCCTCGCCGGGCTGCTGCCCCCCGAGCACGGCTCCGTACGGCTCAGCCCACCGTCGGCGTCGGTCGGTTACCTGCCGCAGGAGCGCGAGCGACGGGCGGATGAGACGGTCGCGGACTTCCTGGCCCGCCGCACCGGGGTGGCCGCCGCGCAGCGCGCGCTGGACGCCGCGACCCAGGGGCTGGTCGAGGGCCGCCCGGGTGCCGACGACGAGTACGCCGTCGGTCTGGAGCGCTGGCTCGCCCTGGGCGGTGCCGACCTGGAGGACCGGGCGGGGGAGGTCGTCGCCGAACTCGGCCTCGCGGTGGAGCTCGACAGGCCGATGACGGCGCTCTCCGGAGGTCAGGCGGCGCGGGCGGGCATGGCCTCTCTGCTGCTCAGCCGCTACGACGTCTTCCTGCTGGACGAACCCACCAACGACCTCGACCTGGAGGGTCTGGAGCGGCTCGAACGCTTCGTCGCGGGCCTGCGTGCCGGGACCGTCCTCGTCAGCCACGACCGTGAGTTCCTGGCCAGGACAGTGAACCGGGTCGTCGAACTCGACCTCGCCCAGCAGTTGATCCGCCTCCACGGCGGCGGCTACGAGGCGTACCTCGCCGAGCGCGAGGTCGCCCGCAGGCACGCCCGCGACGAGTACGAGGAGTACGCCGGCACCGTCGCCTCCCTCAAGCAGCGCGCCGGGATCCAGCGGGCCTGGATGGAGAAGGGCGTCAAGAACGCACGGCGCAAGGCGCCGGACAATGACAAGATCGGCCGCAGCTTCCGTAGCGAGACGACCGAGAAGCAGGCCGCGAAGGCCCGCCAGACCGAGCGGATGATCGAGCGGCTGGAGGAGGTCGAGGAGCCGCGCAAGGAGTGGGAGCTCCGGATGGAGATCGCGGTGGCCCCCCGCTCCGGAGCCGTCGTCGCGACGCTGCGCGAGGCCGTGGTCCGGCGTGGCGCGTTCACTCTCGGCCCGGTGAACCTGCAGGTCGGCTGGGCCGACCGGGTGGCCGTCACCGGCGCCAACGGCTCCGGCAAGTCCACGCTGCTCGCCGCGCTCCTGGGCCGGATCCCGCTCCAGGAGGGGGACGCCTCGCTCGGTCCCGGCGTGGTCGTCGGCGAGGTGGACCAGGCGCGTGGGCTGTTCCTCGGTGATGAGCCCCTGGTGGACGCCTTCGGTGCCGCCGTGCCCGACATGGCCCCCGCCGACGTCCGTACCCTGCTGGCCAAGTTCGGGCTGCGCGCCGCGCATGTGCCGCGCCCGGCCGTCACCCTGTCGCCGGGGGAGCGGACCAGGGCCGCGCTGGCGCTGCTCCAGGCACGCGGGGTGAACCTGCTCGTGCTCGACGAGCCGACCAACCACCTGGACCTGGTCGCGATCGAACAGCTGGAGTCCGCGCTCGCCTCCTACCCCGGTACGCTGCTGCTGGTCACCCACGACCGCCGGATGCTGGACGCGGTGCACACCACCCGGCGGATCCACGTCGACGCCGGTCGGATCACCGAAAGCTGAACGGGGCGGCTATCCGGGCGCTTGACTCTTGACGTAACTTTCGCAAGTTTACGCAAGTAATTGCTTCTTTTGCCTTATAGTTTCATCATGACGCGACGGCTTGCAGAAGTGGCCAAGAAGGTCGGGATGAGCGAGGCGACGGTCAGTCGCGTGCTCAACGGGAAGCCGGGGGTGTCCGAGGCGACCCGCGAGGCCGTGCTCACCGCGCTCGACGTGCTCGGCTACGAGCGGCCGACCCAACTGCGGGGTGACCGGGCGAGGCTGGTCGGGCTCGTGCTCCCCGAGTTGCAGAACCCCATCTTTCCCGCTTTCGCCGAGGTGGTCGGTGGGGCACTGGCCCAGCAGGGGTTCACCTCCGTGCTGTGCACCCGCACCCTGGGCGGCGTCTCCGAGGCGGAGTACGTCGACCTGCTGCTCCAGCAGCAGGTGTCGGGCGTGGTGTTCGCCGGAGGTCTGTTCGCCCAGGCGGACGCCTCGCACGAGCACTACGAGCTGCTGCGGGAGCGGCGCCTGCCGACCGTGCTGGTGAACGCCGCGGTCGCGCACCTCGCCTTCCCGCAGGTCTCCTGCGACGACGTGGTCGCCGCCGAGATGGCGCTCGGTCACCTGCGGTCGCTGGGCCACGAGCGGATCGGCATGGTGCTCGGACCCCCCGACCACGTGCCCTCACAGCGCAAGCTGGACGCGGCGGGGCTTGACCCGGAATTCGTGGAGCACACCATGTTCTCCCTGGAAGGCGGGCATGCGGCGACCGCGCGGCTGATACGCAGGGGTGTGACCGGCGTCATCTGCGCCAGCGACGTGATGGCCCTGGGGGCGATCAGGGCGGCCCGCAGGGCGGGCCTCTCCGTGCCCGGCGACGTCTCGGTGATCGGCTATGACGACTCCGCGCTGATGAACTGCACGGACCCGCCGCTGACGACGCTGCGCCAGCCGATCGACGCGATGGGCCGCGCGGTCGTCGACCTCCTCGCGGCCCAGATCGACAAGGCGCTGGTCCCGGCCGACGAGCTGCTGTTCGAGCCCGAGCTGGTGGTCAGGGCCTCGACAGGCCCGGTGAAGCGCTGAGGGAACTCGCCGGCCATCGCTGTTCTCGTAAGCGTTTGTCGTGAGCTTGGAAATTTACATTGGAATATTACGGAAATGTGCTCTAGAGGTAGACGCTTAATATTGGTGATTTCCAAAAAATAACTCTTTCCTTGCGAATCCGGATCGGTTTCCGCCTCGGGCCGGTTCCCATCTCGGGTCGGCCCGCCGAAGGGCGATGTGCTCACTCTGGGGCGTCGCGGGGCCTGTCCGGCCCTTTGGGCGTTACCGGGCCATCTGTGGGTCGCCATTTTGCCATTTCGGTCACGCTGTGTAGTTGCTGATCTCTTAAGGTGATCGGAGCGGGTGTGGAAGATCCAATGCTTGCTCGTCCCCCCCGAGGACATGCTCCGTCATTCGGAAGGAAGAGACCTTGCGTAAGAGATTCGCCGCACTCACCTCAGCGGGTGCGGGCGTCCTGCTGTTCATCCTGGCGGCTCCGGCGGTGGCGGCCCCCAGCGCCGACACCATCGTCACGTTCACCGTGTCGGCGGGAAGCCTGGACATCACCGCGCCGGTCGGTCCGATCAACATCGGCTCCGCTCCTCCGGCCGGTTCGGTCACCGGGCAGATCGGCCCGGTGTCGGTCTCCGACACCCGTGGCGGGGCCACCTCGGTCTGGACCGCGTCGGTGTTCGCGACGGACTTCACCGTCGACGCCCTGACCGTTCCCTTCGCCGCGGTGCAGTACTGGTCAGGTCCGGCGACCGCCACCACCGGCGGCGGCACCTTCACCCCGGGACAGCTCACGGCAGGCGACGCCATCGCCCTGACCGGTACGACGGAGACCGCCGTGACGGCCTTCGGCCACACGGGGGGCACCGGCGGCAGCACGGCCACCTGGAACCCCACTCTGATCGTCAACGTCCCCATCACGACCGAGCTGGGCACCTACAGCGGTACGGTGACACATCAGGTGGCATAACCGGCTCGCTGGATCGTTCATGCTGACGCTGCTGGCCGCGTTGTCCTCCAGCGCGGCCGGCGCGAGCCCGGTCACAACGAGCCCGGTCACAACGAGCCCGGTCACAACGGGCTTGGTCACAACGGGCCCGGTCGCCGCCGACCCCCATGGCACGATCGGCATCCGTCTCCTTGAGGCGCCGGTCAGCCACCGCAACGACCCGCGTGCGCTCTCCTACATCGTCGACCATCTCCATCCGGGCACCACCATCCAGCGAAAGCTGGAGGTGTCCAACACCTCCAGGAGGGCCCAGCACATCAGCCTGTATCCGGCCAGTGCCGACATCGTGCGGAATGCTTTCAGCGCGCCACCGGGCCAGGTCCAGAACGAGTTGGCGAGCTGGATGTCACTCGACCGTCCCTCGATCGACGTGGCACCGGGCGCCAAGGAGATCGCGCAGGTGACGATCAAGGTGCCGCCCGCCGCCTCGCGGGGCGAGCGGTACGGCGTCGTCTGGGCGGAGAGCATGGCCGAATCCGACGACGCCAACCCGGTGCGCGTCATCAATCGTGTCGGGATCCGCGTCTACCTCGACGTCGGGAGCGGTGGTGAGCCGCCCTCGGACTTCCGGATCGAGAATCTGACGCCCAAGCGCGCCCCGGACGGTAGTCCGCAACTGGAGGTACTGATCCGTAACACCGGTAAGCGGACGCTGGACATGAGCGGGACGCTGTCGCTGTCCGACGGGCCCAGCGGCCTGCAGGCCGGGCCTTTCCCCGCCGATCTGGGGGTCACGCTGCTTCCGGGTTCCGCCGCTCCGGTGAGCGTGACCCTGGACAAGCAGGTACCGGACGGCCCCTGGAAGGTACGGCTGACCCTGATGAGCGGCATGGTGAAACGGATGGTCACCGCCACCGTCACCTTCCCCGCGACCGGCACGGGCTCGTCCGTCACGCCCGACCAGGACTACCTGCCCCTGGCGGGGCTGATCGCGGGGCTGGTCGTGCTGCCCGCCACCGTCCTCGGCTTCGCGGTACGCCGCAGGCGCCGGGCCGTTTCCCCGGCGAGCTGACGCTCTCAGCGAGGGGCGGGCCCGGCGGCCATGCCGGGAGGCCGGGGGGAAACCCTGGCCGCCGGTCACTTCGAGACGTAGAGGACCTTGCCGGGAGGCCGGGGGGAAACCCTGGCCGCCGGTCACTTCGAGACGTAGAGGACCTTCCAGCTACCCGCGTACAGGCAGTTCACTGAGGGCTTGGAAGCCTTGGCCCCCGAGCAGACCTTCAGTTCGAGCTGGTAGAGGTTGCGCTGGGTGAACGCGAACGACTTCGGGGTGCCGTACGAGCAGTCGACGACGCTGTGGTGCTTGAACGGCAGGTTCCCGCCCGCGGTCCGGTAGGTGAGGCGGAAGACCGCCCAGCCGCACGAGGACCCCTTGGTCAGGTCGTAGACCTTGCCGGAGATCCGGCTCGTCGCGGCGGCGGGGATGTCGGCGTGGTCCTCGCCGGAGACCGTCAGCGAGCCGTGTGTCTTGGCCTTCCGGCCGGGAGCGTACTTGGTGCTCCACTGGATGGTGCCCTGGGTGGCGCTCCGCGCGGCCGTCGTGCCCTCACCGGCCGGGCCGGTCGCCGCCTGGGCGGCCGCCGGGGTGATCGAGATGAGAACGGCGGCAAGGGCGAGCCCTGTCAGGGAACGGATGGTCATCATGGGTAGGGTTCCTTTCCGGCTGCGATGCCCAAAGTCTGAAATAGGCTGCTTTCAAATGGGTTGATCGCCATCTGCAAACGAGTATCAGCCGTCGATCAGGGGGAAGAGGAGCGGCAGGAGGTGGGCCCATGGAAGCACTGGGAATCGACATCGGCGGGTCGGGAATCAAAGGTGCGCCGGTGGACGTCGCCACGGGGCGGCTGACACGGGAGCGGCTGCGCATCCCCACACCGAAGCCCGCCAAGCCCAGAGCGGTGGCCGAGGTGGTGGTGCGGATCGTCCGGCACTTCGGCTGGAACGGACAGGTGGGCGTGACCTTCCCCGGAGTCGTGGTCGACGGGGTCGTCGGCTCGGCCGCCAATGTGGACAAGGAGTGGATCGGCACGAACGCGCGGGAGTTGTTCTCCGCGGAGACCGGCCTGTCGGTGACGGTGCTCAACGACGCCGACGCGGCGGGCCTGGCCGAGGTGGCGGTGGGGGCGGCCAGGGACAGATCGGGTGTGGTCATGCTGCTGACCTTCGGCACCGGGATCGGCAGTGCCCTGCTCATGGACGGCCGTCTGGTGCCCAACACCGAACTCGGCCACCTGGAGCTCAAGGGCAAGGAGGCCGAGAAGCGCGCCTCGGACCACGCGCGGGAGGCGCACGGCCTCGGCTGGGACGAGTGGGCCGACAGGGTGGCCGAGTATCTCGAACACCTTGAGGCGCTTTTCTCTCCCTCGCTGTTCGTCATCGGCGGAGGGGTCAGCAAGAAAGCCGACAGGTTCCTGCCCCGGATCAAGATACGTACCCCGATCGTTCCCGCCGGTCTCCAGAACGAGGCGGGCATCGTGGGCGCGGCCATGGCGACCTTGCAAAAGCCACGGAACCGGACCGCTTAGGTCCCCTCTCGCGGATCCTGCCGTGGCGGGGGCCGGCCGGAGCACCATTCCGGACCGGTCCTGGACAGGGTTCTGAAACTTTCATCGGGTTCGAAACCCGCTCTCTTTCCCCGGTGGGGGATCCGGGGGGTGGATGTGGGGGTGGATATTGGGATGCGGGGAAGCGGCGGGCCGGGCAGCATGAACGGTTGGGGCTTCACACGGGGGCCTTCGCAGGGCACGCGTGAGCCTTCACGCGCGGGCCGAAAGTATCCTGGGTTTCAGTATGGGAACGCCTCCTTTGACATCTCCGCTCTCCGAGCTGCACGCGCGCCTGCCCGAGCTCACGCTCCGTGATCAGCGGCGGCTACGACGCAGGCTCGACGGCGCCCGCAAGGTCAGAAACCGGGCCGCGCAGCAGAAGATCACCACCGAGATCACCGCCGACATCGAGCGGGCCGAACGCCGGGTCGCCCGGCGCCGCGCCGGCGTCCCCGCGATCACCTATCCGGAGGCGCTGCCGGTCAGCCGGCGCAAGGACGACATCCTGGAGGCGATCCGCGACAACCAGGTCGTGATCGTCGCCGGTGAGACCGGCTCGGGCAAGACCACCCAGCTACCGAAGATCTGCCTGGAGCTCGGCCGGGGTGTCAGAGGGCTGATCGGGCACACCCAGCCCCGCCGCATCGCCGCCCGTACCGTGGCCGAACGCGTCGCCGAAGAGCTCGACACCCCGCTCGGCGACGCCGTGGGCTACAAGGTGCGCTTCACCGACCAGGTGAGCGACGGCACGCTCGTCAAGGTCATGACGGACGGCATCCTGCTGGCCGAGCTGCAGAACGACCGCGACCTCGACCAGTACGACACGCTGATCGTCGACGAGGCGCACGAGCGCAGCCTCAACATCGACTTCATTCTGGGCTACCTCAAGCAACTCCTCCCTCGCCGCCCCGACCTGAAGGTGATCATCACCTCGGCGACCATCGACCCCGAGCGCTTCTCCAAGCACTTCGGCGACGCGCCGATCGTGGAGGTCTCCGGCCGGACCTACCCCGTTGAGGTGCGTTACCGGCCGATCGCCGAGGACGACGACCAGATCCAGGCGATCGGCAACGCCGTCGACGAACTGTGTGCCGAGGGGCCCGGAGACATCCTGGTCTTCCTCAGCGGCGAGCGGGAGATCCGCGACACAGCCGAGGCGCTCTCCAAACGCAAGGACGCCGAGATCCTGCCGCTGTACGCCAGGCTGTCCGCCGCCGAGCAGCACAAGGTCTTCCAGCGGCACACCAACCGCAGGGTCGTGCTGGCCACCAACGTGGCCGAGACCTCACTGACCGTGCCCGGTATCAAATACGTGGTCGACCCCGGATTCGCCCGCATCTCCCGCTACAGCCACCGCACCAAGGTCCAGCGCCTCCCCATCGAGGCGATCTCCCAGGCCTCGGCCAACCAGCGCAAGGGCCGCTGCGGCCGCGTCTCCGACGGAATCTGCATCCGGCTGTACGAGGAGGACGACTTCGTCACCCGGCCGGAGTTCACCGACCCGGAGATCCTCCGCACCAACCTCGCCTCGGTCATCCTGCAGATGACCTCGATCGGCCTGGGCGACATCGGGGCCTTCCCGTTCGTCGAGCCGCCCGACCAGCGCCAGGTCAGGGACGGTTACGACCTGCTGCAGGAGCTGGGCGCCTTCGACCAGGGGCGGCAGATGACCCCGCTCGGCCGCAAGCTGGCCGGGCTCCCCGTCGACCCGCGACTGGCCCGCATGGTGCTGGAGGCCGACCACAACGGCTGCGTCCGCGAGGTCATGGTCATCGCCTCCGCCCTGTCGATCCAGGACCCGCGCGAGCGCCCGGCGGACAAGCAGCAGGCCGCCGACGACAAGCACCGCCGCTTCGCCGACAAGGAGTCCGACTTCGTCTCCTACCTGAACCTGTGGAACTACCTGCAGGAGCAGCAGAAGGAGCTGTCCTCCAGCGCGTTCCGGCGCCTGTGCAAGGCCGAGTTCCTCAACTACCTGCGGGTCCGTGAGTGGCAGGACGTCTACGGCCAGCTACGCCAGACGTCGAAGACCCTCGGCGTCGCCCTCAATAGCACCCCCGGCGACGAGCAGAAGATCCACATCTCACTGCTGTCCGGTCTGCTCTCCCACGTCGGTGTCAAGGACATCGACAAGAAGACCGCGGAGCCCGGCGCCCGCCGCGGCACGAACGAGCCGCGCAGGCCGATGGCCGAGCCGCGTAGGCCGTTCACGGAGTATGTCGGCGCGCGCAACGCCAGGTTCGCGATCTTCCCTGGTTCCGCGCTCGCCAAGAAGCAGCCGCTCTGGGTGATGTCCGCCGAGCTGGTGGAGACCTCCCGCCTCTGGGCCCGGGTCAACGCCAAGATCGAACCCGAGTGGGTCGAGCCGCTCGCCGCGCACCTGATCAAGCGCACCTACTCCGAGCCGCACTGGGAGAAGAAGCAGGGCTCGGTGATGGCGTACGAGAAGGTCACCCTGTACGGGGTGCCGATCGTGGTCCAGCGCAAGGTCAACTACGGCCGCATCGACCCCGAGCTGAGCCGGGAGCTGTTCATCCGGCACGCCCTGGTCGAGGGCGACTGGGAGACCCACCACGCCTTCTTCGCCGAGAATCGCAGGCTTCTCGAAGAGGTCGAGGAACTGGAGGAGCGGGCCAGGCGCCGCGACATCCTCGTCGACGACGAGACCCTGTTCGACTTCTACGACCAGCGCGTTCCCGCCGACGTCGTCTCCGGACGCCACTTCGACTCCTGGTGGAAGAAGGTCCGCGCCGACCAGCCCGACCTGCTCAGCTTCGAGAAGTCGATGCTGATCAGCGAGTCGGCGGGCGACGTCAGCCAGCGCGACTACCCCGACGTGTGGCGCCAGGGCGGCCTGCGCTTCCCGCTGACGTACCAGTTCGAGCCCGGCGCCGACGCCGACGGCGTCACCGCGCACATCCCGCTCGCGCTGCTCAACCAGGTCAACGTCGAGGGTTTCGACTGGCAGATCCCGGGGCTGCGCGAGGAGCTGCTCACCGCGCTCATCCGGAGCCTGCCCAAGAACATCCGGCGCAACTTCGTTCCCGCCCCCAACTACGCCAAGAAGACCCTGGAGCGGGCCAAGCCCACCCAGGAACCGCTGCTCGCGGTGCTGGAGCGCGAACTGCTCAACCTGACCGGCGTCCAGGTGTCGCGCGAGGACTGGCAACCCGACCTGGTCCCCGACCATCTCAAGATCACCTTCCGGGTGACCGACGGCCGCAAGCAGAAGCTGGCCGAGAGCAAGGACCTGGCCGATCTCAAGCGGCGCCTCGCCCCCAAACTCCGCCAGACCCTCTCCAAGGCCGCCGACGGCCTGGAGAAATCCGGCCTGACGGGGTGGACCGTGGGCGCGCTGCCCAAGACGTTCGAGCAGCGCAGGATGAAGGCCTATCCCGCGCTCGCCGACGAGGGCGTCACCGTGGCCGTACGAATGTTCGAGACCGAGGCCGAGCAGCGCCAGGCCATGTGGGAGGGCACTCGCAGGCTGCTGCTGCTCAACACCCCGTCCCCGGCCAAATGGGTGCTCGGCCGCCTCGGCAACCAGTCCAAGCTCGCCCTGAGCCGGAGCCCGCACGCCGGTGCCGTCGCCCTCTTCGACGACTGCATCGCCTGCGCCGCCGACCACCTCATGAACGAGTACGGCGGGCCGGTCTGGGACGAGTCCGCCTTCACCGCCCTGCACGAGGCGGTCCGCGCCGAACTCTTCGACACCACGGCCGAGGTGGTCGCTCGCGTCGAGAGCATCCTCAAGGTCTGGCACACCGTCTCGACGCTGCTGCCCGAGTCTCGCTCAACGCCGGCGATCGAGGACATCCGCGACCAGGTGGCCAACCTGGTCTACCCGGGTTTCGTCACCGAGACCGGCTACAGGCGTCTGCCCGACCTGCTCCGCTATCTCAAGGGCGCCGAGCGGCGGCTGGAGAAGGTGCACGAGGACGCGTTCCGCGACGGGGAGCGGATGGGCAAGGTGCACGACATCGAGGACGACTATCACGAGCTGGTCGAGAAGCTTCCCCCGGCCCGCCGCTCCGACGACGACGTCCGGCAGATCCGCTGGATGATCGAGGAGCTCAGGGTCAGCTACTTCGCCCAGACCCTCGGCACCCCGTACTCGATCTCCGACAAGCGCATCCGCAAGGCGATGGAGAAGCTCTGACGGTTCACTCAGGGGGTGAACCGTCGGCGCCGGAGGCCTTGTTGGCTCCGGCGTTGTGCGCGAGGTTTCCGGCTTGATTTCGGCGGAACCATTGCCGCAGGCCGAGGTTCCGCCGGATCGCGAGAGCTAGAGGAAGATCGAGGTGTCCAGGTCGAAGTCGACGGGGGAGGGGATCCGGAGCGGCTTGCCCATCTCGGTGTGCGTCATGGTCCGGTAGCTGCCGTCCTCGGGATCGCTGAGGACGGTGACCATCGGTGGCGAGGCGACGGGGTCAACGATCAGCATGATCGGGATGCCGCAGCCCGCGTAGATCCGGGGCTTCGTGGCGCGGTCCATCTCCATGGAGCCGGGCGAGACGATCTCCGCCACCAGAATCAGCCCAGAGGAGAGGATCTCCCGATCGCCCCAGAGCGGAGCGTCCACGGGGACCAGGCAGTAATCGGGGATCAGAGTGTCACGTGGCCCCTCGATGCAGATATCGACATTTCCCGCGAAACTCTCCCAGTCGTTTTTCTCCAGGATGGGCTGCAAGGCAAAGGCGAGGCGCATGGCGATCCGGCCGTGCTTGGGAATGCCAGATGGGCTCACGATGAGGTTCCCGTCGATGATCTCGGCGCGAAGGCACAGGGTTGGGGGAAGGGACTCGAAGATCTCCCTCGGGGTGCGAGGTAGCGGACGGTCCTCAGGTGCGGCGGGCTGAGCGGGCGGCTGGGGCGCGGTGCGCGAGACGGATCGCTGAGACGCTGTCATCACCATGAGTGTGTATCCCTTCGTGTCCGAACATGCACTCTAAGTGTTCCATGGGATGTCGCCGGTCGTGAGAGAAATGCGCGGCGATTGTGGATCGGCTGTGGGCCGTAGCGTGGCCGAGAGCGCGTCGAAAGCAATCCCTGTGTCGCGCTGACCTTCCGCCACCGAAATGTGGGCCGGTGCTCCGGCCTTCAGGTGGGGGAGGACGTCAAAGGAAGATCGAGGTGTCGAGGTCGAAGTCGACGGGGGAGGGGATCCGGAGCGGTTTGCCCAGCTGGACGCGCGTGATGGTCTGGTAGGCGCCGTCCTCGGGGTCGCTGAGAACCGTTGCCGTCCCAGGGGTGGCGATCGGGTCGACGAGCAGCATGATCGGCACTCCGCCCGTGGCGTAGATGCGGGGTTTGTCGTCGCGGTCGGTTCGGGCGCTCCCTGGGGAGACGACCTCGGTGACCATGATCAAACCGGCGGAGCGCAGCTCCAGGGCGCCCCAACGCGGGCAGTTCGCGGGAGCGATGACGAAGTCGGGGATGAGGCTGTCTCGGGGGTCGTCGATGCAGATGTTCACTCCGCCCACGTGTGCGCGCCAGTCGCGCTCCATGACGACCGGCTGCAACGCGTAGGAGAGGAGCGTCGCGCTCCAGCTGTGCTCGGGGGTGCCCACGGGGCTCACGATCAGACTCCCGTCGATGACTTCGGCACGGAAGCCGGGTGTGGGGGGCAGCGTTTCGAGGAGATCTCGCGCCGTACGGGCGGGTGGCGGATCCTTCGGGGAAGCATGGTGTGAGGGACGTCCCCGTGTCGTTGTCGCCATTGACTTATCCCCCTCCGTGTTCGAACAAGCACCCTAAGTGTCGCACGGACTCTCTTTGGACACGGGACACATGCCCTCCGGTTATGGATCGGCTTGGCGGGGCGTTGGCAGAGGGGCGGGTGTGCCGGTGTCCGGGCGCGTCCGTTCGGTCATGCTCCCGCCTGATGTCGTTTTGTCGGGTCGGGCTACGATCGGATGGGCTTGGGAAAGGGGTGGCGTGGTCAAGGCGCTGGTGTTCGACGTGGGTGAGACGCTGATCGACGAGACGCGGATCTGGTCGCGCTGGGCCGACCGGCTCGGCGTCACCCGGTTCACCATGCTCGGCGTGCTGGGCGGCATGGCCGCGCTCGACCGGTCGTTCGAGGACGCGTTCCGGCTGCTGCGGCCCGGGTTCGACGTCGAGGCCGAGCAGGAGGCGTGGAAGCGTGACGACCCCGCCGGGCTCCGGGTGAACTTCGACGCCGACGACCTCTATCCGGACGTGCGGCTCGGTCTGGCCGCGTTGCGTGGGCTCGGATACGAGCTGATCATCGCGGGCAACCAGCCGCCGCAGGCCTATGACGCGCTGGCCGCGATGGATCTGCCCGTCGACGCGATCCACACCTCCGACGGCTGGGGCGTGTCCAAGCCCGATCCCGGCTTCTTCGCGAAGGTCGTCGCGGTGTCGGGGCGCGAGGCCGGCGAGATCCTCTACGTGGGCGACCGGCTCGACAACGACGTCCGGCCCGCCCGCGCGGCCGGAATGCGGACCGCCCTGATCCGCCGGGGGCCGTGGGGTCACCTGCACGCCGCCCGCCCCGAGGCGGCCGAGGCCGACCACGTCATCGACGACTTTCCCAGCCTCGTCGAGGCAATGGTTCGCAGGACCGCCGGCTGACCGCGTACGGCTCCGGCGGCATCCTCGGCGAAAGGTATCGCCAAGGGCCGGATCAGTCGGGTTCGATGTGGATGGCGCGTTCCTCGGCTGACAGGTCTCCGCTGTCGGGGCCGACGTCCCGGGCGTACTCCTCGGCCGTCTCGTCCGGGCCGATGCCCTCATCCGGCGCCACCAGACGGTTCTCCTCGCGCGGGACCCGCTCGTGGTTCGGGGCCTCGCGCCAGAGACGTTCGTCAAGCGTGTCGTGATGCTCGGGGTCGTTCGGAAGAATCTCGTGGTGCAGACCGAGGTCATCGGTCCACTCCTCGACTTCTATCGCCTGCTCGTCGCTTAGACCTTCACGGTCCGGGGGCTTTTCCGTCATATTGCGGCCTTACCCGTTCTGCGCCCGAAAACCCACAGGTCAGAGCATGGTTCGGCGGCAGTCCCTTCGGCCGCCGAGCCATCTCGTGTCAAGTGGGTACGGTTACCCGTCGCCGTCGCCGTCGCCGTCGCCGTCGCCGTCGCCGTCGCCGTCGCCGTCGCCGTCGCCGTCGCCGAGCCAGACGAGGCCGGAGCCGAGCCGGTGGGCCGCGCTCTGCGCGCTCATCCACCGGCCGAATCCCCGGGTCGCGCCGACGGTGGCCGCGTCGCCGCCCGGCAGGGCCAGCCCGTACGCCACCAACCGCGCGATGATCTCCTCACCCTCTCCCTCGGCCTCCCGGACCAGCGCGAACACGCGGGGCAGTCCCCCGGCCAGTGCCCGAACCTCCTCCCTGCCGAGAGCCGAATCGGACTGCCAGGACAAACCGCCTCCGCCTCCTCCGGTCTCGCCGCGCCACGAGACCATGCCGTGGTAAACAGTCGGGTAGTCGGAACCGTTGAAGTGCTCCATCTCGGGTGCTTCCTTCCGGCTTCGGGGCCGGGGCGAGCGTGGCCTGTCAGCGAAGCCCGCCCCGGTCTCTTTATCTTCCTTGGGGTGCGTGCGACCACAGGGCTCTCTGGTTGACCGGTAACTGCTGAACCATGCACTTATTGTGATCGCTCTCTCACTCTGGGTATAGTTGCATGCACGATACGTGCTCCACAAGTTGTCCAACTTGATTGTTTGAATTGGCTTCCGGTTTGCGTGGATCTGTTCAGAAAGGAGGAGTGTGGCTGCTCCAAAGTGGGTCACGTTGCGTTCTCAGTGGCTTGGTCAGCAACTCCGAGAGCTGCGCGAGGCCAACGATCTGCTCCTCAAGGACGTGGCCGAGTACCTGCAGCGCGATCCGGGCACCGTCAGCCGCTTCGAGTCCGGCGGTTATCCGATCCGGCGCCCGGACCTGCTGGCCCTCCTCGATCTGTACGGGGTGGCCGACAGCAGGCGACGTGAGAGCCTGATCAAGCTCAGCCAGGAGGTCTGGCAGAAAGGTTGGTGGGACGGATACGCCAACGAGGTCGCCGGTGCGTTCGTCGACTATGTGTGGCTGGAGTCCCGCGCGGCCGAGATCCGCTCCTTTGACAACACACTGCTTCTCGGGTTGTTTCAGACGCAGGAGTACGCGCGGGCGGTGATCGCGGCGGCGGAGTTCGGTGCCGAAAAACAGCAGATCGAGCGGTGGGTCGAGTTGCGCATGACTCGTCAGGAGATCCTCCGAGGTGATGACCCTCCGCGCCTGTCAGCGATCATCGATGAAGCGGTGCTGCACCGTGAGGTCGGTGGGCCGGAATGTCAGATGGCGCAGCTACGCCATCTGATCGAATGTGCCGCCCGGCCGGATATCGAGATCCGGGTGCTCCCGTTCAGTGCTGGCGCGCATGCCAGCCCGACAGGTGCTTTCCGAATACTGGCGATGAGGAATCCCTATCCCGAGGTCGCCTATGCGGAGACCCCGAAGGGCGCTATTTACGTGGAATCACCCGATGCTGAGAGCTTCGTGCTGACGTACGATAATTTGCGGAAGCTCGCCCTCGGCCCCGAAGACTCGGCCGAACTCATCTCCGCAATAGCAGAAGAAATGCGGTGAACGCGATGCAAGAGCACAGCAAGCCCAGCTCCGCTGAACTGGCCGGTGTTGCCTGGCATATCAGCACGAAGAGCGAGAACGGCGGCGGAAGCTGTGTGGAGGCTGGGCCGTTGGCGGATGGTAGTGGGCGGGTGGCGGTGCGGCACAGTCATCGGCCTGATGGTGAGGTGATCGTCTATACCCGCGCCGAGTGGGAGGCGTTCGTCGGCGGTGTCAAGGACGGGGAGTTCGACTTCCCCGGCGTCTGATTCTCCCGGCGCGAACCGTACATATTCCCCGACGGCAGCAGAGTTGCGGTGAACGCGATGCGGGAGCACAGCAGGCCCAGCTCCGGTGAACTAGTAGGGCCTGGTCAGGTGGAGGTCGACCCGGCGAGTCGCCCAGTGGCAGGGCCTCAGGTGGAGCGATGATTGGATATCATCCGTCCCACCTGGGGCCCTGTGTCTCTTCCGCCTCGCCTGCAAGGGACCGACACGCCGCCGCGTCCGAAGCCGACCAGACCCTATTAGGTCATCCGCAGAGGTCGGTGATGAACTGGGTAAGGATGTCTGCCAAGTTCTCGGGAGCTTCCACCTGGGGGGCGTGGCCGACGCCCGGTATGAGTTGTACCGCGCCGCGCCAGAGTGTCGGCATGGCGAGTCCGCGCAGGTAGTCCAGACTGACCAACTGTTCGCCCTCGCCGTGCAGCACCGCGATGGGACGCGTGAGTTGAGCCACGATCTCGACCTCGTCGGCGAATCCGCCACTCCCGAGAGTCGCGAAGAGGCTGGTGCGGGCTGTGCCGTCTGTGGCGAGGATGTCGGCGACGAGCTCGTCCGTCGGCAGGACCGATCCGGGGGCGAGGAAGCTGCCGGCGTAGGACTCCGCCGCTTTGGTGTCGACATCGGCGGTGAAGCCCACGTTCACGGCGGGATTCGGCAGGAATGCCTTGCCGAAGTCAGCGGCGGTGCCGACCGGCGGAGTACCGAAGACGACGAACCCCGCGGCCTCGGGCATCTCCGCCGCCGCTTCGAGGGCGATGTGCCCTCCCAGGCTCCATCCGACGATCACGGCGTCCTCGGCACCCGTCTTCCTGGCGAACTCCGCAAGAACCGCGGCGTACCCCGGCAGTGAGTAGTCGTCCGGGTGCCTGGCGGGAGCCGACCTGCCGTGGCCGGGCAGATCAAGTGCCAGACAACGGAACCGCTGTCCGAAGGAGCCGGTCAGCAAGGGCTGCCAGACGCGAGCGGATGAGGAGTTTCCGTGCACGAGGAGTACGGCTCGTCCAGTGCCCTCCGACGCGATGAACGCGATGTCGTTACCGGCGATGCTCAACTGCTGTTGGTCCACAGCGTGTTCTCCTTTGGTGGCAGCCTGGCAGGCCCTGGCTCGCCCCCCGCCCGGCGAGGTGGCGTGCGTGAGCTCCATGATCTCCCCGACGCAGGCTGCCGAACAAGGGCATCTTTTTGCCGAGGGAAGGCTTTTGCCACCTCAACCCGCGCTAGTCGGTGTTGCCTGGCACATCAGTACGAAAAGCGACAACGGTGGCGGAAACTGCGTGGAGGCCGGGCCGTTGGCTGACGGCAGTGGGCTGACGGCAGTGGGCGGGTGGCGGTGCGGCACAGTCATCGGCCTGATGGTGAGGTGATCGTCTATACCCGCGCCGAGTGGGAGGCGTTCATCGGCGGCGTCAAGGACGGGGAGTTCGACTTCTCCGGCTGAGACGTGATGCCTCCGCCTCGTCTGTCAGGACCGGCCCGTCGGTTACTCGGTGTCCGACAGGTAGATGGGGCGTCGGTCGCGTAGGGCGAGGCGGGCGGTGCGCAGGCGGGTGGCGGCGCTCTCCGGAAGGAGGGTGGCGGCGGTATCCCACGGGAGGAACGCCGCCTCGTCAAGCTCCTCAACCTGCAACCTGATCTGGCCGAGGTCATTCAGGACGCCGCCGTCGAACATGAAGGTGATCAGTGGGCGGGGGCGTTCCCCCGACGGCGGGCTCCAGTGGACCACGAGGAGATCGCCCACCTCGGCGGACACGCCGAGTTCCTCGGCCACCTCCCGCATCGCGGCGTGATGGGGCGCCTCACCGTCCTCCACGACCCCGCCGGGGAAGCCCCAGCCCGGCCGGTAGTTGGGCTTGACCAGCAGAACCCGGTCCTCACCGTCGGTGAGCAGCAGGCAGGCGGAGATGAACACGCTGGGCAGAGTGGCGTACCAGGCGGCGGGCTCGATGTAGGTATTGCTCACCCCCGCCACGTTACCGCCGCGAGTCGTCCGCCGTGGGCAAGGCCCGCCAGGCCGTCTGTCGGCCTTGATGAGATTCCTCAGATGCGCCTCGCTCGTCCAGCCGGCCAGGCTCGACTCTCCCCGGTACGCCGACTCGACCAGAGACAGTACGGGGAGAACGTCCGCGAACGTGGCGGTACGGAAGGTTGGCCGCGTGGTCCGCGAAGGGCTGTCCGTCATGTTCAGCGAGGGTACTGCCGGGTTCAACCGGCGGGTGATCAACTGGGCGGCCACGACTCCGGTGGCGGTGATGGTGATCGCGCTCGCCGGTGGGGTCGTCACCCACGTTCTCGCACCCCAGGGGATCTTCCCGTTCGCGGGCCTGGTCGCGATCGGCTCGCTGGCCGCCGCCCGGTCGCCCCGGGTGTCGCTGCCCGCGCTCGCGGCGCTGCTCGGTCTCACCGCGCTGAACTTCCTCACCGGCCCCGCCGAGGACACGCGGTTCGCGATGGCGTCCCCGGTCATCGCCTGGGCGCTCGGCGAGGTCGTACGCAACCGACGGGTGGCGATCGACCAGGAGTTGCGCCGGGTGGTCAGCGAGGAGCAGGCGCGGATCACGCGCGAGCTGCACGACGTGATCGCGCACAGTGTCTCGGTCATCGTCGTGCAGGCCGCCGCCGTCGACGTCTTCGACGAGCGCCCGGACCAGGCGCGCGCCGCGCTGCGCTCGATCGAGTCGGCGGGGCGCGAGGCGCTCGGGGAGCTGCGCCGCCTGCTGGCCGTGGTACGGCCTGGTACGGTCCAGGCCGTCGTACTGGCGTACGACGTGGGGCTCGTACGACCGCGCTCCACCTGAAGGGGGAGATGCGCGGCCGGATTCGGTCCGAGGGAGGTGCGCCGGGCTCCGGTCGAGGGGGCGCTCCGCTGCGTTCTTCGTCCGTCCCGAGGACTGGTGGGGGGTCACCGCGGGCGTCGCGCTGATCGCGTATCCGCGGCAATCGGATCTGATTCCAGAATCAGACTCCCCGAGTTCGCCACGATCCAAGCCTTAAAGGAAAATTAATCCTTTCGTAGTCTTGCCGACGTCATCGCGACGCCTGATTCGTTCTTTTGAATCGAAATGAGAAAGCCGAAAAGATTATCACAGAAAACAACGATGTCAAGCTGTTGATCGTTTCCGTGAAGTGTGATCGACTCGGCATTCAGATCCCCACGAAACGAGGCCTCCGGTGCGATTACCTAAACTTCCGATGCTGCTGCTCGCCCTCGCGCTCGCGGTCAGCAATACGGCCACCTCGGCGTATGCGCTCACGCTCTCGTCGGACGATCCGCCAAAGCCCGGCGAGCAGATCGAGAAGGAGCCGTTCAGCTACCTCTCGCCCGAGACGAAGAAAAGAATGGATGTACAGGAACCACTCCGGCGGGCAGCCAAGCCGATCATGGACGCCGTGCTTTCCGACACGAAAGACCTGGGATTCGCCGGGCTCAAGCTGGAAGACGGCTTCGTTCAGGTCTGGTGGAAGGGCGATGTTCCCGCTCACATAGATCCGGTTCTTGCCGAGGCGCGTCTGAACGCTCCGGTGAAGGTGGATTCGGCTCGATTCTCACGGGAGGAGCTCAGGGGAACTGCGGCGGCGATAAGGAAAGACTTGGCCGACAACCCTCGCGGGCCACTTCATGCTGTCGGTATAGAGTCCGACGGCAGCGGGGTCTACGTCGAGGCCGAGACCTCGCGAGCCAAAAGGGATCTCGGTAAGACATACGACTCGCTTGGCTCTTCCGTGCCCATTGAGGTCAAGATCGTCGAGCGAGCGGTTCCCAGCGGGCGCATGAACGACACCGCGCCATTCTATGGAGGAATGCGTATTGTAAGCGACGACGGTCCGATCTGCACCGCGGGATGGCCGGTGGCGGCGACGAGCAATCCCGGCTTTCAATACCTGCTTACCGCGGGTCACTGCACCGGTATGTATACAAACTGGCAAAACGGCAATCGCTCCGTGAACATCGGCCAAACGGTCCTCGAAAGAGCCGACCATGACCTGGCGCTGATTCATGCTCCGAACGGCGTGGGAAGGCACATGTGGGACGGCGGAGTGCCGGGAGGGTGGAACACCTCAGCCGAGTTCACGAAGCGTATCGTAGGCTGGGACCACGTGTACGAAGGACAGTGGCTCTGCCAGTCCGGGCAGACGAGCGGCGCGGTCTGTAACTTCGAGGTCGTGACCAGCGGCGATTATGCCTACTGTGGTAACGACGCATACGGTAACTACGAGTGCTACTACGGCCTGTTCCGCGCCAATCAGATCTACGGGCAAGGGGCGCGCTCCGGCGACAGCGGGGGGCCGGTTTTCTACCCGGACACGGCCGGGCAGGTTCATCCGGTCGGCGTGACATCTGGATCGAGCTCGAGCAGCATGATATTCCAGGATATATACACCGCGCTGGTGGACTTCCCGATACAGATGCGAACCTACTGACGGTCCGAGGGTGTGTGTGACCGGGAGTGAAACTCCGCCGGAAGCGGTGATTTCACGGCATTTCAACCGGCACAGGATTACCGTGCTGATCGACAACGACCCTTCCCTCCAGTGGTCGATCGATTCGTACGGTTCCGCTCCTCAGCATCGCGAAAGCCGGCCGATCACAGCCGGAGTCCGCGGCACTTGATTCACCGGTAAAGATCACCACGGTGGACTGGAGTTGACCGGCTTCGAAATGATCGCCACCCGTTGAGCCGTCGCAGGGATTCGGGTCGGCGATCATTTCGAAGGAAAGCGAAGTTTTCGACGCGTCCAGAGACACGCTGTTAATCGTCGCCGACCGCCTTATTTTACCTAGGCGCCAAAACGCGTCAGGTGTCACCGCCGGCCAGCTTACCGACCCTCCATCGTCCGTGTAGAAGCTCCATGAGGGAAGTGACAGCGACCCTCTGTCCGTCATCCACTCCAATTGATTCAGACGTGCTTTGACGACAGTCATTAAATTAGTCTCGCCGGGTAACTGTCGAAGCTGTACAGAAAGATAATCGAAAGCATCTGCTGCTGATATCTGAGTAAGGCTTACCCTGCCTCCATGGAGTAGGATCTCCTGGCTTTCCGGCGGGTCGTCGGACAGTTTTTTCCGCAAAGTGAACTGCGTTCCCGGCTTAGCGTTTCCCAAGGATTTGGGGAGATCTTCAATAATGACTATCGGACGTGGATCGCGTGCGTACGGAAACTCGCGCCATTGATCCACTGCCGCGCGAGAATCACCGCCCACTCCCGCCTGCCCGGCACAGGCCGACACGAACATAATCGCGGAGCACAACAGGATCATTTTTTTGGTGGTATGAATGTCGCCCATGCCCGGAACGCTACTTCATGGTAAGGTATCGCGCCAGTGCCGGATAAGCGGCGACGTATATCGCAGGGCACGCATGATGTCCTGCGACAGGTACTGCATTCGTAGATCATGGAATGGGTGCCGGGTGTAGCCCGTTGACCAGGGATGACGGATACCATCACCTATGATCGGATCGTGGCTTGGGAGGAAGATCTTCGCGAGTTGAGTGAGGAGATCGCCGGGCCGTTGTTCACCCGTCCGGAGCCGAGGGCGACGTTCGCGGATCTGGTGCGCGGCCTGCTGGCCGATGTGGCTCGTAAGAACTCCTGGCAGCTGGCTGATCATGTCGGGCATGGCACGGCGTATCGGATCGAGTGGCTGTTGAACGGCGCCAAGTGGGACGCCGCCGACGCCGACTACGGCCGCGACCCGGACCTGCGGGAGTTCTGTCATCGGCGCGAGGTCGCCTACGCGCTGGCGGTGCCGGTCGATCTTCCCCTGGTCGAGGTACGCGGACAGGCCGAATGCGCGGGTCATGTCCTGGATCGTCGGTGGCCACGATGAACGTCCATGCTCGCCTGCCGTTGAGGGCGCCGTGATGAGATTCCGTGTTCTCGGTGCGCTCACCCTCCTTCTCGTGGCCGGCCGGACCGTACGCGGGGCAGGCCCGAGTAACCCCAAAACCCACATCTGACGGGGTCTCCACAGGCCGAGGGCGTGGCTGTCAGTCGACAGGTGGGGCTGCACGTAGCACCTGGCGTCGACGCGTTCCATGCCGCGTTCGGTCGGTGCTGACATGGCGGTCTCCTCTGTCGTGGATGCGGCCGAGGTCGGCCGCTCGCGGGCTGGTGGTGGCCCTGCGGCGGACCGGCTCAGCTACCCACCGCCACCGGCTTGGCGGCGCCGCGGAGCGGGACCTGGCGAATGAACAGGGCGACGACGATGCCGATGGCGGCCACGGCCGCGCCCCAGGTGAAGAGCACGGTGACGCCGTCGGTGACGGCCTGCTGGAACAGGTGCCTGGCCGCTTCGGGCAGGGCTCGCAGCGCTTGGGGGGTCATCGAGGTGGCGGAGGCGGCCACCCCCTGCGTCGCGGTCCCGCCACCTGTCAGGGAGTCGGTCAGTTGGCTGGCGTAGACGGCGCCGAGCAGGGAGACGCCGAGCGAACTGCCCATGTTGCGCAGGAAGGTCGATACCCCTGTGCCCGCGCCCATGTCACGCAGGTCGAGGCTGTTTTGGGCGATCAAGGTGCTGGTCTGCATCATCGCGCCCATCCCGGCGCCCAGGAGCACCATGTAGATGCCGGAGGTGAACGTGGAGGTGCCGAGGTCCATGGTGGCGAACAGTGCCAGGCCGGCGGTGACCAGGATGGCACCGATGATCGGCAACGATTTGTAGTGCCCGGTCTTGCTGATCAGCACGCCACCGCTCAGGCTGACGACCATCGCGGCGATCATCATCGGCATCAGAGCCAGGCCGCTGTTGGTGGCCGAGGAGCCTTGGACGAACTGCTGGAACTGTGGCAGGAAGCTAATGGCGCCGAACATCGCGAAGCCCGAGATGAAGGCGACCACGCCGGACAGCGTGAAGTTGAGGCTCTTGAAGACCCGCAGCGGCATGATCGGCTCGGCCACTCGCCGCTGGACGAAGACGAAGGCGATGAACGCGACGATTGCCAGCGCCGCCAGGCCGAGGATCTGTGCCGAGCCCCAGTCGTACTGGGTGCCGCCCCAGCTGGTGATGAGCACCAGCGCGGTGATCCACACGGTCAGCAGGGCGGTGCCCCACCAGTCGATCACGGCCTTGCCGCTGCCCTTGGGCAGCTTGGCGAGCGTGATCCAGCACAGGGCCAGGGTGACGACGCCGAGGGGCACGTTGACGTAGAAGGCCCAGCGCCAGCTGAGGTTGTCGGTGATGAAGCCGCCGATGAGCGGGCCGCCGATCATCGCGACCGGCATGACGGCCATCATCACGCCCTGGTACTTGCTGCGGTCCCGCGGCGGGATCATCTCCCCGATGATCGACAGCACGCCGACCATCAGACCGCCCGCGCCCAGGCCCTGGACCGCGCGGAAGCCGATCAGCTGCGCCATGTCCTGGGACACGCCGCACAGCATCGAACCGATCAGGAAGATCGCCACAGCAGCGACAAAGGTGATGCGCCGGCCGTACAGGTCGCCGAGTTTGCCCCAGATCGGCGTGGACACGGTGGAGGCCAGGACGTAGCCGGTGGCCACCCATGCCAGGTGGTTCAGGCCGCCCAGCTCGCCGACGATCGTCGGCAGCGCCGGAGCGACGATCATGTTGTCCAGCATCGCCAGCAGCATGGCGATGACCAGGCCGCTCATTGTGACCAGGATCTGGCGGTGGCTGAACCCCAGCCCGGCCTCCTTTTCTGCCGCAGGGGGACTGTCCGCGCCTTTCGCGCTGTCCTTCTCCACCACTGTTTTCCCTCCAGGTTCCAACAACTTACCGGTCGGTCGGTAAATTTACTTGCTAACCGGCCGGTAAGCAAATGGGGGAGAAGCGATAGACTCCAGGGGCAGTGCGGCGTTCCCGGGACACGGTCCAGCCGGATGACGAGAGCTGGGCACACCGCGACCGCGGGTGCCGGCGGCACCATGTCGGCGACTCCCGGCGGCTCCCGGAGCGTGCGGCATCGGATCAAGGGCGAAGGCGGAACGGGTGACGGGTACGCGGCGCAAGGGCAGCGACAGACGGGCCGAGATCCAGGAGGTCGCGTTGGCCCTGTTCACCGAGCATGGCTACGACGCCACGTCGATGCGCGAAGTCGCCGAGCAACTCGGTATCACCAAGGCCGCGCTCTACTATCACTTCGAGAGCAAAGAGGCGATCATCCTCAGCCTCTTCGAGGAGCACCTGCGCACGCTCGACGAACTCCTCGACTGGGCCGCCGAGCAGCCGCACTCTCCGGAACTGGCTTCCGAACTCCTCGGCAGATGGCTCACCCTGGCCGCCGCTCGGGGGCTGCGGACCATGCGTTTCACGGCCGCCAACCAGACCGCGCTGCGCACGGCCCTGCCTTCGAGGCAGGGCGGCGCACTGCAGCGCCTTGAGAAGGCCGTCTCGATCATGTTGGGGCCGGGTGCACCCCTCCAGGACCGCCTGCGTATCCGGATGGCCCTGCTCAGCGTGCACAGCACCGTAATGGCCGCCCAGGGCACCGAGGCCGACGACGCCGACATCCTCACCGCCGCGATGCAGGCGGCAACGCTACTGGTCGAGGGCCTGCTTCCCGCCCCGAAGCTTCCGGCCGTCGGACGATGACGGATGCGACCGGCAACCGTGCCGAACCCTGCCCGGCGGTTTCGCCGGCGGGCGCGGGGAGAACTGGAATGACCGGCCTGGTGGTCTCCCTGGCGGTCTCCGCCATCGCGGGAGGTGGCCCGGGTCAGGCCGTGGTGAGGGAGCGGTCGCGGTTGACGAGGGCGGCGTAGGGGCCGCCGGCGGCGAGGAGGTCGTCGTGGCTGCCGCGTTCGACGATGCGGCCCCGGTCGAGGACCACGATCTGGTCGGCGTCGCGGATCGTCGACAGGCGGTGGGCGATCGTGATGGTGGTACGGCCGCGAGACAGGGTGTCCAGCGCCTCCTGGACGGCGCGCTCGGTCTGAGTGTCGAGGGCGCTGGTGGCCTCGTCGAGGACCAGTACGGGCGGGTCGCGCAGCAGCGTCCTGGCGATGGCCAGGCGCTGCTTCTCGCCGCCGGAGAAGCGGTAGCCGCGTTCGCCGACCACGGTCTCGTACCCCTCGGGCAGCGCGGCGATGTGGTCGTGGATCCGGGCGGCCCGGGCGGCGGCGACGATCTCCTCGTCGGTGGCCGAGGGGTTGGCGAAGCGCAGGTTGTCGGCGATCGAGGAGTGGAACAGGTAGGTCTCCTGGGAGACCACGCCGACCGTCTCGGCCAGGGCCTCGAAGGTCAGCTCGCGCACGTCCACCCCGTCGATGGTGATCCGCCCGCCGGTCACGTCGTACAGACGGGGCAGCAGGTAGCTCAGCGTGGTCTTGCCCGAGCCGGTCTCGCCGACCACGGCCAGGGTCGTGCCCGCGGGGACGGTGAGGTCGATGTCCGACAGGGTCGGGGTCTCGCCGTAGGAGAAGTCGACGTGCTCGAAGCGGATCTCGCCGCGTACGGTCTGCGGTGTGTGGGTGCCGGGGTGGATGTCCACGGCCAGGTCCAGGTACTCGAAGATCCGGGCGAACAGCGCCAGGGAGCTCTGCACGTCGACGCCGAGCCGGAGCAGCGACACCGAGGGGCGGAACAGGTTCAGCTGGAGGGTGGTGAAGGCGACGACGGTGCCGATGGAGATCGCCGAGGTCAGTCCGGTGGCCCAGTAGATCATCGCGGGCATGGCCGCCATGATGATCTGGATGGTGGACTGCCGCCAGCGCCCGGCCATGCTGGAGCGGAGCTCCAGGACGGCCAGCTCGTCCGAGGCGGCGGAGAACCGGCTGGCGAGCTCGGGGCCCTGGCCCATCGTCCGGCCCAGCAGGATGCCGCTGATCGACAGCGACTCCTGGATCATCGACGACATGGCGGCCATCTTCCGCTGCCGTTCGGAGGTGATCCTCCTGCGCTCCCGGCCGACTCGGCGGCTGATGCCGACGAAGAGCGGGAGCAGCAGCAGCGACACCACGGTCAGCCGCCAGTCCAGCACGAGCATCGCGATGACCGTCGCGATCACGGTGGTCAGGTTGGAGACGATCGCGGCGGCGGTGGAGGTGACCACCAGTTGCATGCCGCCGATGTCGCCGGCGATGCGCGACTGCACCTCGCCGGTCCTGGTGCGGGTGAAGAAGGCCATGGACATGCGCTGCAGGTGGCCGTAGACGGCGGTGCGCAGATCGTGCATGACGCGCTGGCCGACTCCGTTGGAGATCAGCATCTGGATGACGTCGAGCACGCTGGTGACGACGGCGACCGCGACCATGCCGAGTACGAGCAGCGTCAGCAGGCCGGTCCTGCCGTGCGGGATGGCGTCGTCGAGCACCGCACGGAGCATGAACGGCGAGGACAGCGAGACGAGCGAGGACAGTCCGATGAGGGCGCCCACGACGACCAGCCGGCCCCGGTAGGGGTGGAACAGGCCGACGACGCGCCGCAGGGGCGCGCGGGGCTCGTCGCTCGTGGGGGGTACTTCGTCTTCGAGGGGGGCTTCGTTCGCGCGGGGATCGTCGGTCATACGAGGTGTTTCGTGCCGTTCGGCACTCCCGGTCTGTTCCGCCATGGAGCTCCTTTCTGATGTTTGCTCAAACAGAGGCTACCTCACATTCATTCCGGGTGGCACTGGGATAGGTTCGGCGCTGTGGAGACGGAACTGGCCGATCTGGTGCACGGTGTCGGCCATCGACTACGCCGGGGATACGGCGAGCGGCTCGGCCCGCTCGGCCTGAGCCCCGGCCAGGCGCGGGCGCTTCGGGTGATCGTCGACTCCGAGCCGCCGCTCAAGATGGTGCAGCTCGCCGAGAGGCTGCGGATCGTGCCGCGCTCGGTGACCCCGGTGATCGACGCGCTGGAGGAGGCCGGTCTGGTCCGCCGCGAGGTCGATCCGGCCAACCGCCGCTCCACCCTGCTCGTGGTGACCGGCGAGGGTCGCGAGCTGTACGAGCAGGTACGTGAGGCGCGCAGGCAGGTGGCCGAGGAACTGTTCTCGGTGCTCACCGCTGAGCAGCGAGACCAGCTCAGGGAACTGCTGGGCGCGGTCGACGCGCAGCTCGCCTAGTGTGCCGCCCGGGAATCCTCACCGGCTTCCCGGATGATCCGAGCCGAGGCCGTCTCCGTGACCTCGGCTGTCGGACCCGGAGAGCGTGGGCAAATTTAATGTTTAACCAGCGTCCACGCAGACGCTTCAACTCCGATTAACTTCGAATTAACTTCAAATTAACTTCGAAGACCCCGAAAATTCGGAGCAATTTTGCTACCCTGGCCCGGGAGGTGTCGCGGATGACGCGTCAAGCCCACGGAGTCGGCGCCGATGAGGCGAGGTTCGGAACTGTGCTGAGGGCCGCGTCGGTATTTTGGCGCGCGGGCTGCTGGTTCCGTGCCACCTGCGTGGCCGGAATGCGGACAGTCGTGTTGACCGTGTATCCCGACAAACTGTTGCGTGCTACCATGCGTTTGATCGGAGCCAGTGCCGCTGTCGCCACTAAGAGGCTTAGATCATTCCGGACAGCGGAATCTGCGGCCGCGGGCTACGCAACCGACTGAAGTTCTATGTATTCGTCGAGGACTTCGTTTGGCGTCCGGTAACCAACAGATGAGTGAAGTCGGCACCGATTGTAGAAGCCCTCGATGTAACGAACCGCAGCTCGGCGAGCTTTGGCCTGAAGGGCCGCACCTGCGCCGGCAGCAGGCCCAGCTCGCGCATCAGCACCCGCACCAGCTCAGCCGAGCAACGCTCACCCCGGCGCAGCAATTCGGCATGGACGCGCCGGTAGCCGTACACCTCCTCGTGCTCGTAGAAGATGCCCGAGACCAGGTCCTGGAGGAGGTCGCGACGCTGTGCGGTCGCCGAGGCGGGCCGGTCGCGCCACTCGTAATACCCCGAGCGGGACACCTCCAGCCAGTCGCACATTTTCACAATCTTGTGGTTGGCCTTCTCCGCGTCGATCAACTCGAACTTCGCGGTCACCGATTGTTCTCGGCCGCGAAGAAGGCCGCGGCTTTTTTCAGAGAGGAAAGCTTCTCTCGGAGCTCGGAGTTTTCTCGCTCAAGTTCACCCAGCAGGGCGCGCTCGGGGCCGCTGAGGGAGTGCGGTTCTTCTTCCGCGCGTGTCCGCTTGTAGGTGTTCACCCAGTTGCCGAGCGTGGTGTCGTGGACGCCGAACTCTCTGGCGACCTCGGCGATCGTACGGGGGCCATCGAGGACCATGCGCACAGCCTTGTCCTTGAACTCCTGACTGAACCTACGCCTGGAACCTTTCGGCATGTTTCTATCTTCTTCGGACTATTACCAGCCTAGCGAGTGGTCTATCCGGAATCTTTGGGGCACCTCAATCCGAGGCCGCCTGACGATCCACGAACAGGACGCCGGGATGGCGCGAGATCCGCGAATTACCGATGTATCTAAGGAAATTCTTAGTTCCAAATGGGTGATTATCCAGCGAAAGTGTGGTGCCCAAACCAAACCCCAGGAGGCTCGGATGGACCATAGTGAAGTGCCAGCACTGGGCGCACGCGGATGCCTGGGCCAGTTGAACCCGTTGATCCGCCGGCTGCGGGACACCGGCCCCATCGTCCGGGTGCGTACCCCGGTCGGCGATGAAGCGTGGCTGGTGACCCGGCTCGCCGAGCTCAAGCAGCTCCTGCTCGACGACCGACTCGGGACCACCCACCCGGACCCGCCGAACAGGGCGCGGTACCTGGACAACCCGATGTTGGATCTGATCGTGTCGGACCAGGATCCGGCTGACGCGCGTCGTACGCATCACGCCCTCCGATCGAGTCTCACCCCGTATTTCTCGGCCAAGCGCATAGCCGGCATGCGGTCGCGCGTCGGCGCCGTGGCCGACGAGCATCTCGACGCCATACTTGCCAAGCAGCCGCCGGTAGACATGCACACCGAGTTCTCGCTGCCGTTCTCCTATCAGATCCTGTGTGACCTGCTCGGCGTAGCGGATCCAGCGGAATACCAGGCGGTGCTCGACCGGATCAGCAGCGTGGGGGCGGGACTGGACCAGGTGCAGGAGCTGTTCGGATACCTGGGCGAGGTTGCCGAGCGTAAACGCGTGCAACCGGGCGACGATCTGGCCTCGGCGCTGTGCCAAGCCGGACTCCCCGACGAGTTCGTCGGTGCGTTGCTGGCTTTTGTCACCATGTCGTACCAGGTGACTCCGCACAGCATCAGCGCGGCGATCGGGCTGTTCGCCACGAACCCGGATCAGCACAAGCTGGTGCTCGAAGACCCGGAACTGTTGCCCGGCGCGGTGGAGGAGGCACTGCGGATGAGCAAATTCGCCGAATCCGCGCTGCCCCGGTACGCCAGCGCGGACATCGAGATCGGCGGGGTCACGATCCGCGCCGGCGACCTCGTTCTGTGCGACCACGGCTCGACCGCGTTCGACGACCGGGTGTTCGAAGACCCGGAACGGTTCGACGTCACCCGATCGCCCAACCCCCACCTGGTGTTCAGCCACGGAATGACCTACTGCATCGGCGCCCCACTGGCTCGGCTGGAAATTAGCGAGGTACTCGCCAGGCTTCTGCCCCGGCTGCCCTCCATGCGCCTGGCGATCCCGATCGGCGATATCCCGGTCTCCGGCGAGCTGAGCGAACAGAAGGTCGGTGGCGGCATCGCCCAGCTACCGATCACCTGGGATCTGCCGGTTCCCTCCGCGTACTGATCGCCACCGGTACCTACACCGGTCCGCCAACCCGCCAACCCGCCAACCCGGCCGCGCATCGTGCGGCCGGGCTGCCGCGCCGAGACGTACTAAGGGAATCTTTACTTCCAAAGGGGTGATGATCTAGCGAGAGCGTGGTGCCCAAACAAACCTCGGATGACCATAGCGAAGTGCCGGTCCTGGGCGCATGTGGATGCCGGGCCAGTTGAACCCGTTGATCCGCCGGCTGCGGGACAGCGGCCCCATCGTCCGGGTGCGTACCCCGGTCGGCGATGAAGCGTGGCTGGTGACCCGGCTCGCCGAGCTCAAGCAGCTCCTGCTCGACGACCGGCTTGGGACCACCCACCCGGACCCGCCGAACAGGCCACGGTACCTGGACAACCCGATGTTGGACCTGATCGAGGGGGCCTACCCCTCTGTGCCAAGCTCAAGCGGTCTACGTGGAGAACCTCGCCGTGTCCGGACTCGGCCGCACCCGGCTGGCCACGTCGGTTCACGACGCCGGATGGACATAGTTTATCGGGATGTTGGAGTACAAGGCCGCTCGGTACGGCCGGACGTTCGTCAAGATTGACCGCTGGTTCCCTTCCTCGAAACTGTGCTCGGAGTGCGGCACCCTGCAAGAGTCGATGCCGTTGAACGTCCGCGACTGGGTATGCGCCTGCGGCGCAACCCATGACCGAGACGTCAACGCGGTCATCAACGTGCTGGCCGAAGGACGACGAGTCGTCGCCGCTGGACGGAAACCTGCCGCTGAGATGCGGCAGGAGGCGGGCGAGCGGCGGGCCGCGGTGGACGTCCTGCGCCAGGCCCAGGACATCTACCGCAGCCTCGGCAACCAGGCGGGGATGGGCCGCACCCTGGAACTCCTGCGCCGTACGGAGGGCTGAATGGAGAAAAATGCGGTGCATTTGCGGACGTGGCACATGGACATCGGCAATTACGGAAATAGGTCCTATGTGTTAACTGGCCATACGTAAAGGGGCGTATAAACTTGGCGGCGA
Source organism: Streptosporangium sp. NBC_01810 (assembly GCF_035917355.1). Classification (NCBI taxonomy): domain Bacteria; kingdom Bacillati; phylum Actinomycetota; class Actinomycetes; order Streptosporangiales; family Streptosporangiaceae; genus Streptosporangium; species Streptosporangium sp. NBC_01810. The sequence goes on from NZ_CP109070.1 coordinate 1,129,233, forward strand.
TGAACGACTTCACGCGTTGGATTGATCTTGAAGGTGCCGTCAACGTACGCGACCTCGGCGGGCTCGCCACGGTGGACGGCGGAACCACACGCTTCGGCCGCATCTACCGGGCCGACAACCTGCAGGGGCTGACCGAGCGGGACATTCAGCTGCTCGTCGCAGACCTGAAGCTCCGCAACGTCGTCGACCTGCGCTCCGGTCCGGAGGTGCGCCTGGAGGGGCCGGGGCCGCTCACCGGGGTGCCGGAGGTGAGCATCCACCACCTCACCCTGTTCGCCGAGGGCGGCAGGTACACCGATGTCGAGGCCGACACCATCGAGGGTGACAGGGTGCTGCCCTGGACGGCGCGGGACGAGGAGGACCTCGCCGAGCTGCGGGTGACCGGCTTCTACTACGCCTACCTCCGGGACCGTCCCGACTCGGTCCTGGCGGCCCTGCGTGCCATGGCCCGCGACGACGGCGCGGCCCTCGTGCACTGCGCGGCGGGCAAGGACCGCACCGGTGTCGTCAGCGCCCTCGCGCTGGAGGTCGCCGGTGCCACCCGTGAGGCGATCGTCGCCGACTACACCGCCACGGGTGACCGCCTGGAGGGCATCCTGGCACGGCTGCGCGCCAGCGCCACCTACCGCGACGACCTCGACGCCCGCCCGGCCGACGATCATCGTCCGAGGCCCGAGTACATCGAGCAGTTCCTGCACATCCTGGACAACCGTTTCGGCGGCCCGCTCGAATGGCTCGCCTCGCACGGCTGGAGCGAGAGCGACTCCGGTCTCCTCCGCGCCCGCCTGCGCGACTGAGGCCCCTTGGCAGGTCGCGCGACCGGCCCGCGCTTCCAGTACGGAGGCGCGGTATCCGGATGCGACCGCCTTGAGCGGTGCGTCGTCAGGTCGTCGTCAGGTCGTCGTCAGGTCGTCGTCAGGTCGTCAGAGGGTGACGACCCGGCGCTCGGCGGCCGAGCGACGGGCCGCCTCCAGCACCGTGAGAGCCTCGACGACCTCCTCGGGGTCGACCGGTGGCGGAGCACCCTCGCGCAGGCAGGCGGCCACCGCCCGGTAGAAGCCGGCGTAGGTGCCGGGTTCGGTGGGGACGACACGGTTGTCGTCGTCGGTGCCAAGGGTGCCCCACCGCTCGGGAGGCTCCGCACCGAAACCGGGAGAGACGGGGGTGAGACCGGCGCGCAACTGCTCCTCCTGCACGTCCAGCCCGTACTTCAGGTAGCCCGCCCGCGAGCCGAGCACCCGGAAGCGGGGGCCGAGCCGGGGCGCGACCGCGCCGGCCCACAGGTGGGAACGGGCCCCGCTCGAATGGGAGAGGGCGATGAAGGTGTCGTCGTCGGCGTTCACCCCCGGGCGCCGCACATCCGACTCGGCGTAGACGTCGACGACCGGACCGAGCAGGCGCAGAACCTGGTCGACCAGGTGGCTGCCGAGGTCGTAGAGCAGCCCGGCGACCTCGTCGGTGCCGCCCGTCTCGCGCCAGCCGCCCTTCGGCACCGGCCGCCAGCGCTCGAATCGCGACTCCAGCCGGGTGACCTCGCCAAGCTCGCCCGCCGAGACCAGCCGCCCGAGCGTCAGGAAGTCGCCGTCCCAGCGCCGGTTCTGGAACACGGTCAGCATCAGGCCCTCCGCGCGCGCCAGCTCCACCAGGCCGCACGCCTGTCCGGCGGTCGCGGCCAGCGGCTTGTCCACCACGACCGGCAGGCCGGCCTTCAGGGCGGCCTCCGCCAGCGGAACGTGTGTGCGGTTGGGGGAGGCGATCACGACCAGGTCGACCGGGTCGGCGCCGTCCCACAGGACGGTGGCGTCGCCGACCACCCGCGCGCCGTACTTCCCCGAGACCTCGGCGGCCCGGCCGGGGTCGCCGGTGACCACCGCGGACAGCCGCATACCGGGGGTCGCGGTGATCAGCGGGGCATGGAAGAACGCCCCCGCCACCCCGTACCCGACGAGGCCGACGCGCAGCTCAGTCACCGCGTTGCTCGTCACGTTCGGCCAGGAACGCCTCGAACTGGGCGGCGAGCTCGTCGCCGGTCGGCATCTCCGTGGACTCGGCCATCAGGCTCTCGTGCTCGGCGCCCGCGGCGAACGCGTCGTACTGCTGTTCCAGGCCGGTGATGGCGGTGGACAGCTCCTGGGAGGCCTCGATCTGTTCGGCGATCTCGGCATCGGTCTTGCCGGCGGCCTCGCGCAGGCCCTCCAGCGGGAACACCAGCCCGGTGCTCTTGGTGACCGACTCCAGCACGGTCACCGCGGCCGAGGGGTATTCGGCCTGGGCCAGGTAGTGCGGAACGTGCACCGCATAGCCGAGGGCGTCGTGCCCCTTGGCGCCGAGCCGGAACTCGATCAGCGCGGTCACGCTGCCGGGCACCTGGACCTTGCCGAAGGTACTGGTCTGGCCGGTGACGAGCTCGGGCCGGCTGGCGTGTCCGGTGACGCCCAGCGGGCGGGTGTGCGGGACGGCCATCGGGATGCCGTGGGCGGTCACCAGCTTGCCGACGTTCAGCCGGTTGACCAGCGTTTCGACGGCGGAGGTGAACAGCTCCCACTCGCGGTCCGGCTCGGGGCCGCTGAGCAGCAGGAACGGCGTGCCCGTGGTGTCGTGGACGAGGCGCAGTGCGAGCTCGGGGCTCTCCACGGCCACCCAGCGGTCGCTGTCGAAGGTCATGGTGGGCCGCCGGGAGCGGTAGTCGAGCAGGCGGTCCACGTCAAAGGTCGCCACGACCTGGTGCTCCAGCTCGTCGAGCAGGTGGGTGACGGCGAGCCGTCCGGCACCGCCCGCGTCCACGAACCCGTCGAAGTGGTAGAGCAGCACCGGATCGGTCAGCTCAGGGACGTCTCCGCTGAGCCGGTAGAGATCCGTCGGGTCGAACACCGTTTTCCAGCCTTTCGTCGGTCGTCTCTTCAGCTCAACCCGCTCCGGGTCCGCTGAATTCCGGCTGCCCTCGGCGATCACAGGCACCCTATCGGGGCACAGTGGGTCACATGCAGCCTGACCCTGAGCTTGAGGAGTTCGCAACCCGTCTGTTCGACCTGGCGATAGGCGGCGAGAGGTGGCGAGACGGAGCAGCTCCGTGCCTACGTCGAGGCCGGGGTTCCGGCCGATCTCACCGACGGCAGGGGCACACGCCGCTGATGCGCGCCGCCTACCACGGCTGCGCGCCGCCTACCACGGCCACGCCGGAACGCCCTCGGCGACGGACGCGGCCCGGATGTTCGGCCAGGACGAATACCTGAAATGGTTTGGGCATTAAGTCGGAAATTGCGATATCCAGGTGTTTACCGATGTATAGGAAAACTGTCGCCCTTCAGTCATCCTTGGAGGGTGGGAACTACTACTACGCGTAGGTCAGGCCTACCACTTCGCGTCCCCCCGTTACCCTGCCCCTTCCCCAGCGAGGTCAGCCCCCATGTCGAAAGGGTCAACACCGAGACCCTCGACTGGCTGGTGGACACGGGCATCCTGGAGGACGCCGAGACCGTGGAGCGCTACCGGCAGGCGAAGTACGGCTGGCTGGGGGCTCGTACGTATCCCTACGCCGAGCACCACACGCTCCGGCTGGTGACCGACTGGTGTGTGTGGCTGTTCGCCTTCGACGACGCCTTCTGTGAGTCGGGCCGCGGCGCCGGCGAGCTGACCCGCGCCCTGCCCCGGCTGTTCACCGTCCTCGACGACCTGGAGGCCGGGCAGGAGGTCGACGACGTCTTCGCCAGGACGCTCCTGGAGATCAAGGGCAGGATCTCCGCCTACGGGGACGACGACCAGCTCGACCGCTGGCGCTCCGTTACCAAGGACTACCTCTTCGCCCAGGTGTGGGAGGCCGCCAACTGCGAGGCCGACGTGGTGCCGCAGGTGGACGACTACCTCTTCATGCGGCGGCGCACCGGTGCCATGCTCACGGTCTTCGCCCTCATCGACGTCGCCAGCGGCCGCCCCCTCACCCCGGAGGAGTGGCGCCACCCCGACGTCAAGGCGATCACCGAGAGCGCCAACGACGTCGTCGTCTGGGACAACGACCTCATCTCGTACGCCAAGGAGAGCGACGGCGTCAACTCCCGCAACAACCTGGTGAGCGTGCTCACCAGGCACCGGGGCTACTCCCGGCAGCAGGCGATGGAGGCGATCGGCGCCATGCGCAACCGGGCGATCGCCGACATGGTGGCGCTGCGCCCCTCACTGGAGGCGCTCGGCTCCGAGGCGGTGCTCGCGTACGTGCGCGGCCTGGAGTTCTGGATCAGCGGCAGTGTCGACTACTCGCTGACCAGCTCCCGCTACACGACGGCCTGGCAGCGGGAGGGAGAGTCCGCCGGGTGACTCACCCGGAGAGCGTCTGACCGTCCTCGTGGTCTCCGAGCGCGAGGACGATCAGCTCCTCCAGGTTCAGCCTCCTGCCCCGGGAGAAGGCCTCCTCGTGTGCCTCGTCGCCGAGGAGGCGCCTGCACTCCTTGACGCAGCGGTCGTGCTCGGTGTTGAAGAACGGGGAGCTCATCTGCGGCATCCCGAAGGTCCGCCAGTTGGCCTGCCCGCCGCCCATCAGCAGGGAGGCGAGCACCGGCTGGCCGTCTTCCAGCGCCTGTTTGGCGACCACCTCGATCGCCAGGCCGATGCCGAGCACGTCATGGAAGTAGCGTTTGAGGCGGAGCGCCTCACGGGCGTTCGACGTGGCCTCGGGCGAGCGGCCCATCGCCTGGCACACGCTGGCGAGTGCGTAGATGGCGTACGAGCGCAGCCACAGCTCGCCGCGCTGGGTGCAGACCGCGATGCAGTCGCGCAGCAGCACCTCGGCCTCGGCCGGCTCGTTCTGGATGAGCAGCACCATGGACAGCTCGACGATCGAGGGGAGCAGTCCCGGGTTGAGCTCCCGCCCGCTCTTGTGAAACTCGATCGCCACGCCCAGCAGCGCGCTCGCCTTCTGCAGGTCGTTCTGGAGGAACGCGGCGGTGCCGAGCATCTTGGTGGCCAGGATGACCGCGCCCGAGTCGCCGACCCTGACGGCGTCCGAGCTGCACTGCTCCGCGGCCTCGATGGCACCGCTGATGTTGCCCTGCGCGCTGTTGATGTAGGACAGCACCCAGAGCGCCTTGCACCGCTCGGGGCTCGGCCGGCGCGCCAGCTCCAGGGTCTTCTCCAGATAGAGCCTGCCCTCGCGGGCCAGCCCGCAGGCGACCCACATGAACCACAGGGAGGACAGCAGCTTCAGCCCGGACTGCACCTCGCCGGGGGTGCGCAGGCAGTAGTCGAGCGCGACCCGGATGTTGTCGTGCTCGTGGCGCATCCTGACGTACCAGTAGACCTGGCGGGCGCCCGACCAGGCGTCCTCGCTCCTTGAGGCCAGCTGCAGGTAGTAGTCGCGGTGCTTCTTCCGGACCCTGTCGCTCTCGCCGAGTTTGTCCAGCCACTCCTCGCCGTACTGCCGCAGGGTGTCGATCAGCTGGTAGCGGTGCCCGGACGGCGTGCCGTCGCTCAGCAGGATCGACTTCTCCACCAGGCTGGAGATGAGGTCCATGATGTCCTCTGAGGGGAGATTGTCCCCTGAGCAGACGTAGCGGGCGGCATCGAGCTCGAAGTCTCCCGCGAAGACCGACAGCCGTGCCCACAGGAGCCGCTCGGCCGGCTCGCACAGCTCGTGGCTCCAGCCGATCGCGGCCCGCAGCGTCTGGTGCCTGGGCAGCGCCGTGCGGCTGGCCCCCGCGAGCAGGCTGAACCGGTCGGCCAGCAGGCCGAGGATCTGCTCCACGGACAGCGCGCGCATCCGGACCGCGGCCAGCTCGATGGCGAGCGGGATGCCGTCGAGACGGCGGCAGAGCTCGGACACCGGGCCGATGTTGCCCTCGTCGAGCATGAAGTTGGGCACCACCGCACCGGCCCGCGCGGCGAAGAGCTGCACCGCCTCGTTGGTGAAGACGTCCTCGCCGGGGGAGTCGCCGGGGACGGCCAGCGGCGGGATGGTGACCGTGTGCTCGCCCCTGGCGTTCAGCGACTGGCGGCTGGTCGCCAGGATGGTCAGGCCCCCGGCGTTGCGGAGCAGGTCCTCGAAGAGCGCGGCGCACGCGTCGACCAGATGTTCGCAGGTGTCGATGATCAGGAGGATCTCGCGGTCACCCAGCCACTCGATCAGCGTCTCGTCCGCCGAGCGGGCGGACTGGTCGGCGATCCCGAGGGCCGAGGTGATCGTGTGGCGGACCATCCCCGAGTCCTGGAGGCGGGCCAGGTCGGCGAACCAGACGCCGTCCTTGAACTGGCTGCGCATCAGGTGCGCGATCCGCAGGGCGGTGCGGGACTTGCCGACCCCTCCGATGCCGGTCACCGTGACCAGGCGGTGCTCGCCCAACCGCTGCCTGAGTGTGGTGAGCAACCTGGTGCGCCCCACGAAGCTGGTCAGCTCGTTGGGGAGATTGCCGTCTCGCCGCCATCCTGCTGGCGTTGTCATGGCGCCTCACGGAAGTAGCCGAAACCTGCCCAAGCATCGTACCGTCTGGGCTCTCGCCTGTCCCGGCGTCGCGGCGCCGCGGTGGCTTTCTCGCGTGGGGGAGGAATGACAGGTCACTCGGATGATTAGCATGGGCGTGTGACAGTGCCCGAACCCGATGACCTGCGTCCCGTCGATCTCGCCGACGACGGCCTGCCGATCCTGCCCGATCAGACCGCCGACGACACCGATGTCGGCTGGAGCGAGTGGCGCGAGGCCGACGACGACGCCCGCCTGATGGAGGAGCGCCCGCCGCACTGGGGCTGACCCGCGTTCACGCCCCTCCGCGCCCGGACCCGTCAGGCGCGGAAAGGGACATGTCAGGGCGGCCGCACCCGGGTGAGAAACGCCGATCGGCCGTTCCAGGCCCCCCGCCAGTGCCCCGCCGTCGTGGCGACCATCGGTCCCACACCACCTTAGAGAGTTCAGCCGACGCCGGCTTGGAGAGTTCAGCCGACGCCGCTGACGGGGCTGCAGATCCACAGGACGCCGGCCACCTCGGTGCCGTCGTTGCGCACGTGGTGCGGCGTGCTGCTGCGGAACTCGATGCTGTCGCCGGCCCGTAGCACGTACGTGGCGTCGTCGAGGGTGAGTACGACCTCCCCTGCGGTGACGATGAAGACCTCCTGCGAGTCGCCATGGGTGTACGGCTCGTCGCCGGTGCTCGATCCGGGATCGAACTCGCCGCCGTAGATCTCCAGGTTCCGCAGCGGGCGCTGGGTGATCAGGTATTTGCGCGCGCCGGGCTCGCTGGCCAGCCGGGGATGCTTCTCGAAGCGCACCGCCTGCGGCTTGGGCTGCTGGTCTTCGGCGAACAGGTCGGCCATGCTGACGCCGAGCGCCTCGGCGACGCTGCGCAGCGAGCCGATGCTACTGGCCAACGGGATCACCTCGATCCACACCATCCCGTTCGCCGCCTCCGACGAGGCCGCCCTGCGCGACGCCCACCGCCGAGGCGATTACCTTCGACGAGGCGGCCCGGATGTTCACCTCGTGGGCCGCCGCCGGCGGGCACGAGGACCAGGTACGCGGCGCGCTCAAGCACGGCCTGGCCGGGGACGCGGTGATCCTCTCGCACGACGTGTCCACCGTCGCCGACGCGGACCTGTTCGACGTGCGCGTCGCGCGCACCATCATCGCCGGGATCGCCCGCCACACCGGAAGGACCTCGGCGTGACGGTCAACGGAGAGGTGTCGTTCTGGTACCGGGAGATCGGCCTGCCCGCTCCCCGCCCCGCGCTGGAGTGCTCCATCGAGGCCGACGTGTGCGTCGTCGGAGAATGTGCCGATGGCAGGCCCTAGAAGTGCACTGAAAATCTTGCGTTCTGGTCCCGCCTCGGATGATTCGGGGCCAGACTCGTTGCGTGCAGGGTGAATGGGCTGGAGAACCGGTAGGGCCGGATGTGTGGCAGACCTGCCGGGAGCTGATCCCAGCCGGGAGCGTTTTCGCGTTCCTGGCCGAACATCGGCAGACGCTGTTCCCAGCAGACATGTTCACGGACATGTATCCCTCGGCGAACGGGCGGCCGAGCATGCCGCCGCAGGTGCTCGCCACAGTGATCGTCCTGCAGAGCCTGCACGGGCTGTCGGACTTCGAGACGGTTCAGGAACTGCGTTGTGACCTGAGGTGGAAGGCCGCCTGCGGCCTGGGTCTGTACGACACCGCGTTCGACCCGTCGCTGTTGACCTACTTCCGACGGCGCCTGCAGCGCTCGGCCGATCCGAACCGGCTGTTCACCAAGGTCAGGGAAGTCGTCGCGGCCACCGGCGTCCTCAAAGGCAGGCAGCGCCGGGCGTTGGACTCCACCGTGCTGGACGACGCGGTCGCCACCCAGGACACCGTCACCCAGCTCATCGCCGCGATCCGCCGGGTCATCCGCGACGTCCCCGGCGCCGAGCCGGTCGCCGCCCAGTGGTGCACCGCCCACGACTACACCGACCCCGGCAAGCCGAAGATCGCCTGGAACGACCAGCAGGCGCGGGACACACTGGTCGACGCCCTGGTCACCGACGCCCTTAATCTCATCGCTCACGTGCCCGGCCAACCGCTCGGCGAGACGGCGGCAGGCGCCCTCGGACTGCTGGCACTGGTCGCAGGACAAGACGTCGAGCCCGCCGACGGCTCCGACGGCCGATGGCGGATCGCCCGGCGCACCGCCCACGACCGCATCGTGTCCACGGTCGACCCCGAGGCCCGCCACATCCACAAGAACCGCACCCGCCACCAGGACGGCTTTCGCGCACATGCCGCGTTCGAGCCCGAGGCGGGGCTGTTCACCGAGGTCGCCCTCACCGCGGGCAGCGGCGCGGACAACCACGAGGCCGCCGTCGCCCGAAGCCTCCTCGCCGGCGACGACGATGCCCTGACGGTACTGGGCGACACCGCCTACGGCACCGGCGACCTGCGACAGACCCTCCAAGCCGACGGCCACACCCTGGTGATCAAGCCGCCGCCGCTACGCCAAGCCGTCCCCGGCGGCTTCACCACCGACGATTTCCAGGTCGACACCCAAACCGGCCGCGTCACCTGCCCGGCAGGCCACACCAAAACCCTCGGCCGCCCGCTGGCAGGTGGTAACCGCCAGGCCCAGTTCAAGATCCTGTGCCGCACCTGCCCACTGCGCGAACGCTGCACCACGTCCAAGACCGGACGCACCTTCAACGTCCACCCCCACTATGACCTCCTCAAAACCGCCCGGCAGCAGGCCGCCACCAGTCAGCGATGGCAGCAGGAGTACCGCCGCTGGCGACCACCCGTCGAACGCGCCATCGCCTGGCTGGTCGCCAAAGGCAACCGTCGCGTTCCCTACCGCGGCGTCCTCAAGAACAACATCTGGCTCCACAACCGCGCTGCCGCACTCAACCTCCGCCGCCTCATCAACCTCGGACTCACCCACACAGGCGGCGCCTGGGCACTGAACCCCGCCACTGCATAAGCCGCCGGGGCGCCTGCTCCGCGCCGATATCCACTCAAACCAAGATCTTCAGTGCACTTCTAGGAGACCACGTCCTTGACGCGGAAGCGGCGGAAGGCGAACGCGATCATGATCGCCGAGTAGGTGACCGAGACGGCCACCCCCTTGAGCATGCCCTCGTACGAGGGCTGGGCCGCCAGGGCGTCCAGCCACGCGTTGCTCCAGAACGTCGGCAGGAACTCCCTGAGCGGGCCGAGCGCCTCGACCGCCTGCAGGATGTTGCTGACGATCACCAGGCCGACCGCCCCGCCGACCGCCCCCAGCGGGGAGTCGGTGCTGACCGAGAGCAGGAAGCCCATGGCCGCGACCACGAACTGGCTGACCAGGACATAGCCGATCACCACCCCGAACCGGGGCAGCACCTCCAGGGCGGCGATCGTCTCGCCGGTCTGGGGTACCCGGACGTCGTTCCAGCCGAAGACGAGGCTGCCGGCCAGCAACGCCATCACCGGCAGGCAGATCACCGCCGCCGCCGAGTAGCCCATCGTGACGATCAGCTTCTGCCGCAGCAGCCGGTCGCGCGGGATCGGGGCGGCCAGCAGGTAGCGCAGCGACGACCAGCCGGCCTCGCTGGCCACGCTGTCGCCGCAGAACAGCGCCACCGCGACGGCCAGCAGGAAGCTCGCCGACACCAACAGGGTGAACGCCGCGAAGTTCAGCCCGCCCTGGGTGGCCAGGTCGGCGACGCGCAGCCCGGTGCCCGGCTGCCCGGGCACGGTGCCGAACTTGAAGGCGATCACCAGGATCCACGGCAGCGCGAGCAGCAGGCCGAACACGATCAGCGTGCGGCGCCGCTTGAACTGCCGGACGATCTCCACGGCGAGCGGCAACGTGCGTCCCGGCGCGTACCCGCGCGCCGAGCCGTTCTGCGCGAGTCCGCCGCCCGGAGAGCCGGTCGGGGTGGTGAGGGCAGCGTTGGAGTCGCTCATGCCTTGTTTCCGATCAGGTCCAGGAAGACGTCCTCCAGGCGGGGGCCGGAGCCGTTGACCGGGGTGTGGCTGGCCAGCAGCTCGCTCACGGTTCCGGCCGTGACCAGGCGCCCGCGGTGCATGACCACCGCGTGGCTGCAGGTCTGTTCCACCTCCGACAGCAGGTGGCTGGAGACGATGACGGTGCGGCCCCCCTCCGCGTAGCGGATCAGGACCTGGCGCATCTCGCGGATCTGGGGCGGGTCGAGCCCGTTGGTGGGCTCGTCCAGTACGAGCAGGTCGGGCAGGCCGAGCATGGCCTGGGCGATGGCCAGGCGCTGGCGCATGCCCTGGGAGTAGGTGCGGACGGCGCGGTCCAGCGCCTTGCCGAGCCCGGCGATCTCCAGGGCCTCGGCGAACCTGGCGTCCTCGGCGGGCCGCCCGGTCGCCTTCCAGTACAGCTCCAGGTTCTCGCGGCCGTTGAGATGCGGCAGAAAGCCCGGGCCCTCGACGAACGAGCCGAGCCTGGACAGGACCGGGGCACCGGGCACCACCCGGTGACCGAAGATCCGGATCTCGCCGCCGTCCGGCCGGATCAGGCCCATCAGCATGCGCAGGGTGGTGGTCTTGCCCGCCCCGTTGGGGCCGAGCAGACCAAGCACCTGGCCGTGCTCCACGGTGAACGACAGGTCGTCCACCGCGCGCTCGCCGTTCCGGTACGCCTTGGTCAGCCCACTGATCCGCAGCGGTACGGAGCCCAGCTCGGGATCGTGCTCATCGGTGGTGCGGCGGCGGCCGGCGAGCAGCAGGACGGCCGCGACGACGAGGGATGCCAGCGGCAGTGCCCAGATCCACCAGACGGGGCCGGTCTGCGGGGTGCGCAGGGTGGCGTGGGTGGGGACGGTCACGGCCGGCGAGGCCAGGGCGACCTTGTGGACGGCCGGGGCCGCCGGGGTGCCGTAGGCCAGGTCGGTGGTGGTGAACGCGACCCGCAGCCGGTGTCCGACGTCGAATCTGTGGTCGATGGCGGGCAGGGTCACCGTGGCCTCGCCCGAGCCGTCCGCGCCGATCGCGATCCTGAGCGGGGCGACGAGCCCCTCGGGCAGGATCGGCGCCTGGGTCGCGCCGGCGATGTCGTAGAGCTTGGCGAACAGGGTGACCTCGCCCGCAGGGCTCTTCGCCTTGTCGCTCCCGGTCCGGGTGTCGCCCGCGCCGCCTTCCGCGTCATCGGTGGACGAGCCGGTGGACGAGCCGGTGGCGGCCTCGGCCGCGGCGGGGGACCCGGAGGTCTCGGATGTCACCCGGACCCGCACGGTAGAGCTGCCGGTGACCTGGAGCGGGGCGGTCAGCAGGGCGGAGTCGAAGACGGCGCTCTGCCCCGTCATGTCGACGGACAGGTTCACCGTGGCGCCACCGCCACCGCCGAGGCCGCCGAAGCCGGGCACCGCGGAGATCGAGGAGGGAGAGCCGCCGGGCGGGGTGGCCACCGACTGGTCGGGGCCGTTGAGCGGTACGGAGGTCTGGCCGCTGCCCGACAGCCCGGGGTAGCCGTCGGCCGTGGCGTGCAGCTGGATCGGCTGGCGGGTGCCGGGGTCGCGGCCGCCGCTGCGGGTGACCGTGAAGGCGCCGCCGGCCTGGGCCGCGTCGCCGGTCTCCTTCAGGTAGCGATCGAACCAGCCGAGCGTCCTACCGTGCAGCCAGTCGACCTCGCCGTCGCCACCGTCGTGGCCGCCGTCGAACCAGGCGACCTGTACCGGGGCGCCGGTGGCGGCGATGGCCTTGGCGTTGGCGTCCGCGTGGCCCAGCGGGAACAGCGAGTCGCGCTGTCCTTGCAGCAGCAGCGTCGGAATCCTGATCTTCCCGGGCACCGAGATCGGGCTCGACCTGCGCAGCGTCTCCACCGCGCTCGCCGTCGCCCGGCCGCTCTGGGCCACCTGCTGGTACATGTCGCAGATCTCCGGCAGGAACCGGCCGCAGCGCACCTCATCGGCGGTGAGCGGCCGCTCCTGCGCCTGCCGCTCCGGGCCTCCGCCGTTCCCGCCACCGAGGGCGGCCGGGCCGGCGACGGCCGGTGTGGGGCCGCCCCGGCTGAAGAAGAGCCCGGCCCACATGCGCTTGAACACCCCGTTCTCGGGCCCCTGCCCGGTGGCGTCGGGGAACAGCGCGTCGGCCAGGTCGTACCAGGTGATCTGCGGGACGATCGCGTCGATCCTGGGGTCGTGGGCGGCGGCCATCAGCGCGATGGCGCCGCCGTACGAGCCGCCCGCGATGCCCACCCGCGGGTCGCCCGCCGCGTCGAGCCGGACCTCGGGTCGCTTCGCGACCCAGTCGACCAGCTGGCGCACGTCCTTGACCTCGTAGTCGGGGGAGTTCAGCGCGATCTGCCCCGAGGAACGGCCGAAACCCCGCGCCGACCAGGTCAGCACGGCGTAGCCGTCCTGGGCCAGCCGCACCGCGGCGTCCCTGACGCTCTGCTTGCTGCCGCCGAAGCCGTGCGCGAGCAGTACCGCCGGGGCCCTGCCGCCTCCGGCGGGAGGGAAGAAACTCGCGTCCAGCGTAACCCGCTGGTCGTCGCCCGGCCCGTCGAGCACCGTGATCATCTGCTCCTGGGCCCGCACGTCCGGTGTGGACGGCCAGACCAGCCAGGCCACGACACCGACGGCCAGCACGGTGACCACCGCGACCCAGGCGGCCCACCTTGCCCCACGTTTCACCAGTTCTCCTTGAGCGTGGGAGTCCCCTCCCTTCGAAAGAGGGAAGGATGTCACGGCGCGAGCTTACTGATCCAAGCTGAGATGCTCCTGAGACGATTCTCAGGAGCATCCCCACCGGTCAGCCGCCGTGGTGCGACGCCGGAAGTGAACAAGGACGATCACCTGTGCCGGAAGGACGGCAGTCGCCCCGATGGTTCGGGGATGTCCCTGATTGCGGACCGAGGTGAAGGGGCGGCATCATTTCGACACGTGAAGCCAGTAGAAAGCCTCCGAAGAAGAGCCACTCCGGTCATCGAGTGGGCTCTGCCGTATTGGACGCGAGGAAAGGCCGGCAGGGAGACCCCGGAGGACCTGTTCAGGCTCCTCTACCTCGGGTGGCTGGTGGCTTTCTCCTTCAAGGTGCTGGGGGCCTCCTGGGACGTCTCCTGGCACTTCAAGTGGCTCCGTGACGACCTGGCCCCGCCGCACCTGCTCAACAGCGTCGGCACCGCCATCGCCCTCGCGCTCACGATCATCCACATCTACACCGGTTACGGCGTCGACAAGCTCGCGCAGCGCCTCATCACCTGGGGCACGGCGGTCTTCCTGATCGCGGTTCCGCTCGACCTGATCAACCACCGGGTCAACGGGCTCGACATCACCTCGTGGAGCCCGTCCCACCTGATGCTCTACATCGGCACGCTCTTCATGGTCTGCGGCGTCCTCTGGGGCTGGTTCATCCGGGCGGTTCCCGGCCGGACGCGCACGCTGGTCCTCGGCGGGCTCTTCGTCTTCCTCTTCGAGAACGTCTGGTTCCCCGAACAGCACCAGGAGTACGGGGTCTACGGCCTCGCCGCCTGGGACAGGGGCGAGCCGGACGCGGAACCGATCCTGATCAGGTTCGCCGCCGACCAGATCGGCCTGCCGGTGGACGACAGGGCGGTGGCGCTCCACTTCACGCTGCCCGTGCCCGACCAGCTCTACCCGCTCTACGCCGTGATCGCCGCCATGCTGGTGGCCGTCTATGCCCGGGCGATGATCGGCCGGATGTTCTCCGCCACCGCGGTGGTCGGGGCCTACGTGGTCTTCCGCGCCCTGATCTGGCCCCTGCTCGCGGTCGCCGACTTCCCGCGCTCGGCGGTGCCGGTCTTCCTGATCGCCGGAGCGCTCGCCGTCGACCTGGCGTTCCTGATCAGGATGCCCGTGGTCAGGGCGCTGGTCGGCGCACTCGGCGTCACCCTCATCGTCGACCAGGCGCTCCGCCTCCAGCACGAGATGTTCATGGCGCCCCCGCTGGTGACCCCCGCGACCATGCTGATCGGAGGGGTGGGACTCGCCGTCCTGTGGCTGGCGGCCGAATGGTCCTTCGGCCGCTGCACGCTCCGGGCTCAGGACAGGGAGGCCGTGGTCAGCGCCACCGCCACCCCGTAGGCGAGCCCCATCACGGTGATCTCGGCCGCCGCCCACGCGACGACCGCCGTCGCCCGCCGCTCCGCGATGTGCGGCAGCAGGCGGAAGCGGATGTGGGCGGCGAACGGGATCAGCAGCGCCACGCAGACGACCTTGGCCACCACCAGCGGGCCGTACTCACCGCTCAGCAGCGCCCCGGGTAGTTCCACCCCGGGGGTGAGGGCCATCGTGGCAAGCCCGTTCACCAGCCCGGAGACGCTGACCAGGACCAGCGCCAGGGTGGCCAGCCTGGAGAACTTCGGCAGCACCCGCGCCAGCAGCTCCCGGTCCGCGGCGACCAGCAGAATGATCGTGAGCAGGCCGCCGGTCCACGCCGCCGCGCCCATCACGTGCAGCTCCATCGAGATCATGATGGGGTCGTGCCAGACCGAGTCGACGGCGTGGCCGGTGACCGGGATCGGCAGGAGCCCGAAGAAGGCGATCACGATCCGCAGTTCGGCGGGGACCTTCTCGCCGTACCGCACGGCCAGCAGCCCGATCCCGGCGTAGGAGAGCGCGCAGGCGGCGGTGAAGAGCATTCCCTGCCCGGCGCCGACACCGTCGACGTACTCGGCGATCATCGACGGAGTGGGGATCAGCCCGGGGTTCAGCTCGGCCGTCTGGAAGACGATGATGACCAGCGCCAGCAGCGCCCACGCCCAGGCGAAGGTCACGGCCATCGGTCGCGCCCGGCGCATCACCGGCTCGGTCCGCTCGGGGTCGTCGAATCCGAGCATCTTCGGCAGCAGGCTCAGCCCGACCACCGCCACCGTCGCCAGGTCCAGCAGCACCCGCAGCACCGGCAGGCCGTACTCCACCAGCGGCCCGGGGATGACGATCCCCGGCACCACCTCCTGCGCGGTGAACGCGGTCGCGGCCAGCACGGCCAGCACGGCACCCGACACGAACCCGCCGGCCACCAGCCTCCTGGCGGTGCCGGCCTCGGGAGCCCGCTCGGTGGTCACGGTCATCTCGTGTCCCCCTCCTTGGTACGGCGCATCGCCACGACGGTGGCCCCGCCCAGCAGGACGATGGAGGCGGCGATCCACAGCACGGCCATCCCGGCTCCGCCGTTCTGCGCGGCCTCGGCGGCCTGGGCGCCCAGATCGGGGCTCTGGGCCGCGGCGGCCGCGGCCGCCGGTGCCGGGTCGGTGGCTGCCGGGCCCGCGGGGGCCTGCTCGGTGGACGCCTGCCCCGAGGAGGCAGGGCCGGGCGCCGTCAGGGTGAAGGTGATCTTGCTGGAGACCGGGTGACCGTCGGAGGAGAGGATCCGGTAGCCCACCACGTACTCCCCGGCGGGGCCGAGGGCCTTCACGCGGACGCTGGCCTTCGCCCTGTCGACCGCGGTCTTGCCGTCTTCCCAACGCGTGCCGTCAGGGCCGGTCACGCTGATCTGCGCGAAACCCTGCCGGACAGGCTGGTCGAAGGTGAGTGTGATCGTCTCGGGTCCGGTGGCCAGCTCGGCACCGTTCTTGGGGTCGCTGTCGATCAGCACGTTGTGGGCCTGCGCCGGGGTGACCGCGCCGAGCAGCGCGGCGCACGCGAGCAACAGGACCGTGAGTAGCCGCCTCACCGGTCGTGGCCTTCCGTTGGGTCCGTCATGACCTGGACATGGTCCCACGCTTGCGTGTCCGGGACGCGGCCACCCGGGCGATGGCCGGGCACGGAGGGAAAAGGGGGCGTCCCGGGTCGAGGAGCCGGAACGGCTTTTCGCCCGTGAGCGGTCCGGAGCCTGCCCGCGGGCGGAAACGGCCCGCTCGTCGTGGGGGCACGCGTCTCCCGGGCCGTCCGCCCACGGGTGAAGCCCGGAGGGTGCCTTGCGAGGCGTCCATCCAGGCTTCGGCCCCGTTGAGAGGCTCCGCGCGTCGCTCTCCAGTGGCCCCACACCGAACGTTGACCGGGAAACCCGCAGCGGGGAACAGTGGGCGGGGAGGCCTACGGCGTTCCCGCCCGCGACCGCCACCGCTTCCCGGAGGGAGCCGGTGGTGGCCGGGGCTGTCGGTGTGGGAGGGGGACGGCGTACCATCCGGGCACGCCTCGTGTTGTCGGGCGCTTGTTCGGAGTCGTGAGTCACGAGGATGCGAGGCCATATGGGCGTTGTCCAGCCTGTTCCCGATCCGAGGGCGGCGCTCGCGGAGCCGACGCGCCGGGTGGGGTCCTGGTGGGTGGCCGGCATCTCGCTGGCCAACCTGGCGCTCTGGATGGGCTACTTCGGGCCGCTCCAGGTCCTGCTTCCCTCGCAGGTGGCGCTGGTCGACCCGGCGGGCAAGGAGGGGGCGCTGGCGCTGGTGACCGGGCTGGGGGCCGCCGTCGCGATGCTGTTCAACCCCATCGCGGGGGCGCTGTCCGATCGCACGGCAGGGCGGTTCGGGCGCAGGCACCCGTGGTCGCTGGCAGGGGCGCTGGTCGGCGCCGGGGCGCTGGCCCTGCTGGCGGGGCAGGGGTCGATCGCCGGCCTGGCGGCCGGCTGGTGCCTCGCGCAGGCCGGGCTCAACGCGATGCAGGCCGCGCTCAGCGCCGAGGTGCCCGACCACGTCCCGGTGAGCCAGCGGGGTGAGGTGTCGGGCTGGATCGGGATTCCCCAGACGCTCGGGGTGGTGCTCGCCGTGGTCCTGGTCACCATGGTCGCCACCACCACCGAATCCGGATATTTCCTGATAGCGGCGCTGATGCCGCTCTGCGTGCTTCCCTTCGTCCTCACCACCCACGACCCCCGCCTGGCGGCCAGACCACCCTTCGAGCTCGGGGCCTTCCTGAGAGGTTTCTGGATCAGCCCCCGCGCTCACCCCGACTTCTTCTGGGCCTGGCTGACCCGCTTCCTGATGCAGCTCGGCAACGCCGTCGCCACGCTCTACCTGCTGTACTTCCTCACCGACGCGGTCGGCTACGAGCGGCTCTTCCCCGGCGAGCGGGCCGAGGACGGCCTGCTCACGCTGATCCTGATCTACACCGCGACGGTCGTGCTCACCACCGTCGCCGCGGGCGTCGTCTCCGACCGGCTCGGCCGACGCAAAGCGCTCGTCACGGCCTCCGGCCTGATCAGCGTGATTCCCGCGGTGATGCTCGCGTTCTGGCCGCAGTGGCCGGTGGCCACGGCCGGCGCCGCGATCATGGGGATCGGCTTCGGCATCTATCTCTCGGTCGACAACGCCCTGGTCACTCAGGTCCTGCCGGCCGCCGAGGGACGTGCCAAGGATCTCGGTGTCATCAACATCGCCAACTCGGGACCCCAGGTGCTCGGCCCGGTCATCGCCGGTCCCATCGTGGCCGGTCTCGGTGGCTATCCGGTCCTCTACCTGACCTCCGCGGCCCTCGCCCTGCTCGGCGCCGCCCTCGTCTGGAAGATCCGCTCGGTGCCCTGACCGTGCGGACGGACGCCGCCCGCCACCGGGAGCAGTGCCCGGCGCATGTGCGGCACGGTTCTTCGTCCGGGAGCAGTGCCCGGCGCATGTGCGGTTAAGGCGGAAAGTCCTGTGAGGGTACGAGGTCCCTCGCGCCGGTGTGACGTCCTTCACTCAGTGTTGTATTAAGGCCACTCCCGCTCCGATCGGTGATGTCTCCGTCGCTGCACGTGATGGAACCCTTTGGGTATGGCAGTGGTTGTAGCCCCCCGGCCCGTCCTGGGAATCGTTCTCCTGACCTTCGTCAGCGCCGCCTGGGGGTCGGCTTTCCCGCTGATGAAGGACCTCATCGTCCGCATGCCCGTGGCGGACCTACTCGCCGAGCGGTACGGCATCGCCACGTTCGCGCTGGTCGCGTGCCGCCCGCGCAGCCTGCGAGGGCTTTCCGAGAGCACCTGGCTGACCGGCATCCTGCTCGGCCTGCTGTTCGGTGTCGGCCAGACGGTCCAGGCGGTCTCGCTGCACGACCTGCCCTCATCGGTCTCGGGGTTCACGGTCGGCTCGTACGTGGTGATCACCCCGGTTCTCGGGCTGGTCCTGCTCGGCGCCAGGACCTCGGCCAGGATCTGGGCCGCGGTGGCGCTGGCGGCCGTCGCGATGACCGTGTTCACCCTGCTGAAGGGCGCGGAGGGCGACATCTCCGCACCCGCGCTGGTCGCCACCCTGGTGTCGGCGCTCCTGTACGCGGCCCACACGCTGGCGCTCGGCAACTCCGCCGAGGCGCGGCGACACGCCTACGCGGTCACGGTCATCCAACTCGGCACCATCGCCGTCATGACGGGTGTCCTCGCCCTGCCGGACGGGCTGACCCTGCCCGCCACGCCGTGTGACTGGGCGATCCTCGGGCACCTGTCGATCGTGGCCTGCGCCCTGGGTTTCCTGGCCCGCTCGTGGGGCCAGGTCCACGTATCGCCGGTGCCCGCAGCGGTGATCCTGTCGGCCCAGCCGCTCTGGGTGACCATCCTGGCGGTCGCGCTGTACGGGGAGTCGCTCACCTTGAGTATCTTCCTCGGCGGAGGGCTGATCGCCCTCGCCATGCTCCTGGTCGTGCTGCCCAGGGGGCTGCTCAGCTCAGTTCGGCGGGGGATAGGCCCAGTTCCGCCGCGGCGGCCGTCTGGATGAGCTCGGTCATGCGCGCCCGGGGGAGCAGCCGCCTGTGCACCGTCACCTGAGTGGCCAGGCCGTCGATGAGAGACATGATCCGCCAGGTCGCGCCCTCGGGGTCCGCGCAGACGAAGATTCCCACCTCGACGCCGTCGTCGATGATCGCGTGAAGTGTCTCCTTCCATCGCATGTCGATCCTGCGGGACGTCTCCTCAAGCTCTGAGTTACGCATCGACTCGGCCCAGGCGTCGATCCACAGGGCCCACGACTTGGTCTTCCCGCCGGGAGGATAGAACCGGAGCAGGGCCCGCAGCCGATCGAGGGGGGAGCCGCCCGACTCCGCCACCTTGGTGAGCGCGTCCAGATGGAGTTGGGCCGCGTAGGAGAAGGCCTGGGCGAACAGCTTCTCCTTGGTCTCGAAATGGTAGAAGAGCAGTGCCTGGCTGACGCCGGCCGCCTGCGCGATGTCCGCGGTCCGTGTGTGACCGAACCCCTGGGCCGCGATGACATCGCAGGCGGTTCGGAGTAGATCTTCACGACGTAATCGCCCAAATCCCCGTGCCACAAGGGAACACTAGCGGGTCAGGGGCCGCCCTCCCGGCCGGGGTGCAGGGGGATGCGCAGGACGAATCGCGCGCCCCGGGTGCTGTCCTCCAGCCTCAGGATGCCGCGGTGCGCGCGGGCGATCTCCCTGGCGATGGGGAGTCCCAGTCCGGTGCCTCCCTCGTCCCTGTTGCGGGAGGCGTCCAGCCGGGCGAACCGCTGGAAGACCAGTTCCCGCTGCTCGGACGCGATCCCGGCGCCGTCGTCGAGCACCTCCACGACGGCCGTTTCGCCGTCCACGCTCACACTCACCGAGATCTGGGAGTCGGCGTGCCGTTCCGCGTTGTCCAGCAGGTTCGTCAGCAGCCGGGCCATCCGGAGCCGGTCGCCGGTGATCGCCACCCCCGGCTGCAGATCCCTGTCGACCCGGACGTTGCGCCTGCGCCTGTCCAGCTCGTCGCCGACAAGCGCGCCCAGGTCGATCCGCTCGTGCCGGGCGGGCACCCCGGAGTCGAGCTTGGCCAGTGTCAGCAGGTCCGAGATGATCGCCTGGAGCCGGTCCAGGCTGGTGAGCATCGCGCCGGCCTTCGCCTTCCAGTCGACGTCGTCGGGGTAGCGCAACGCCTCCTCCACCTGGGCGCGCATGGCGGTGAGCGGGCTGCGCAGGTCGTGTGAGGCGTCGGAGGCGAACCTGCGCTGCTGCTCGGCCGAGGCCTCCAGCCGGTCCAGCGTCTGGTTGATCGTCTCGGCCAGCTGCCTGATCTCGTTCTGCGCGGCCGGTACCGGCACCCGGCGGCCGATGTCGGTCGCGGTGATCTCCTCCAGCTCGCGTCTGATCGCCTTCACCGGCACGAGCGCCGCCTTCACGGTCCTGAGCGTCGCGATCGCGAGGAGGGCGACCGCCGTCACGATGGCCGTCGTGACGGCGGTCAACGTCAGCCGACGCCGTACCGACCGCGCGTTCCCCGCGAACACTTCACTCCTCGGCGCTAAATAGGGCCATTAAACGGATTAATTGCCGTTTCCTGGTGATTGATGGCCAAGAAGGGGCAAATATCCTTCCACCTTCCCCTGTAGAGCATTGCTCTGTACGGCTGATCGGGCGCCGGCTAGCGTAAGTGAGCACTGATTGGAGCGGGCATGCACCCCGGGGTCATCGAGTTCCGCGACGAGCTGCCCCGCACGCCCACCGGGAAGCTCTCCCGCTCCAGGGTCCGGGAGGAGTATCTGGCCTCCTAGCCGTTCCGTTGCGGAATGCCGGGCTAGCGGGTGATCCACTCGGTGGAGGTGGTGACCTCCCGCAGCACGCCGGGGATCGGCTCGACGCCGATGCCCGGCCCGGTGGGGACGCCCAGGTGGCCGTCGCTCAGCTCGAAGGGCGGGGTGATGTCGGTGGTGTAGTAGCGGCGGGAGGCGGAGGTGTCGCCGGGCAGGGTGAAACCGGGCAGGGCGGCCAGGGCGACGTTGGCGGCGCGGCCGATGCCGGTCTCCAGCATGCCGCCGCACCAGACGGCGACGCCGTGGGCGCGGCACAGGTCGTGGATGCGCCGGGCCTCCAGGTAGCCGCCGACCCGGCCGGGTTTGACGTTGACCACTGAGCAGGCGCCCAGCGAGATGGCGGCGGCCGCGTCGGCGGCCGACTCGATGGACTCGTCCAGGCAGATCGGGGTGGCGATTCTGCCGGCCAGCCGGGCGTGCTGGACGATGTCGTCGTGGGCCAGCGGCTGTTCGATGAGCAGCAGGCCGAAGTCGTCCAACCTGGCGAGGTGGGCTGCGTCGCTGAGGGTGTAGGCGGCGTTGGCGTCGACCTGGAGGAGCAGGTCGTCGCCGAAGCGCTCCCGCACCGCGCGGACCGGGGCGAGGTCCCAGCCGGGTTCGATCTTGAGCTTGATCCGGGCGTAGCCCTCGTCGAGATAGCCCGCGACCGTGTCCAGGAGTTCGGGGACGGAGTTCATGATCCCGACCGACACCCCGGCGGGGACGCGGTCCGTGGCGGCGCCGAGGAAGGAGGCGAGGGACACACCGGACGCGCGCAGCTGGGCGTCCAGGACCGCGCTCTCCAGGGCGGCCTTCGCCATCCGGTGGCCCTTGAAGGGGTGCAGCGCGCGGCCCACGCCGTGGACGTCGAGGTGGGCGGGCAGGGCCGGGATGAGGAAGCGGCGCAGCACGTCGGCGGCGGCGTCGACGTACTCGGGGGAGTAGAGCGGGTCGGACATGGCCACGCACTCGCCCCAGCCCTCCGCCTCGGGGGTGACCACGCGGAGCAGGAGCACATCGCGCTCGGTCTCCGTGCCGAAGGAGGTACGGAACGGTGTGACCAGCGGCATCGCGATCCGCCTCAACTCGATCCCGGTGATCTTCAAGTTTCCTTCTCTCGTTCGTCGCACCGGGTTCCATTGTCACGCCGCTCTCCGTCGCCGTGTCGGCGAGGCTCGCTCAGGCGGGCCTTCCCAGCTCGGCGCGGAACAGCCGATGCACGTTCCCGCCGATGATCTTCACGATCTCCTCGTCGGCGAAGCCGTGCTTGAGCAGGGCGTCGGTGACCAGGGGCAGGCCGCTCGGGCCGGACAGTCCGGGCAGGGTCGCGCCGACGTCGACGCCGCTGTAGCCGACCTCCTCGCAGCACGGGGGAGTGACGTCGTGCATGACCTCGCGGATGAAGTCGGGACCGAGACCGACGTGGTCGATCCCGCCGACGCTCGCGACGTGCTCGATGTGGTCGACCAGCCGGTCCACCGTGTACTCGGTGATGTCCTCCGTCAGGAAGGCGGGCAGGAAGTTGACGCAGATCACGCCGCCGGTGGCGGCGACGGCACGGATCTGGTCGTCGGTCAGGTTGCGGTGGTGGTCGCGCAGCGCGCGGGCCGAGGAGTGGGTCGCCATCACCGGCCTCCTCGCCAGCTCCAGCACGTGCCCCACCCCCGAGGCGCCCAGGTGGGAGACATCGAAGATCATGCCGAGCCGTTCCATCTCCCGGACCGTCTCCACCCCCGCCGCGGTGAGCCTGCTGCCGGTGGCGTCCTCGCCGCTGCCGTCGGCCAGCGCGGTACGGCCCCAGTGCGCGATCGAGGCGACCCGCACGCCCAGCCGGTGCAGCGTGGGCACCAGCTCGACGGCCGAATCCAGCCCCGGCATGCTCTCCAGCGCCAGGACCAGGGCGATCCTCCCCCCGGCGAGGGTCTCGTCGATCTGCGCGCCGTCCAGGCAGAGCCGTACGGCGTCGGCGTTGCCCTCGGCCAGCACGTGGGCGCACTCGATCATGCGCAGTGTCTGCCGGAGCGCGCCCTCGGGCCGGTACTGGTCGTCGATGAAGACCGGCAGCACCTGGAGGTTCACCCCGCCCTCGCGCAGCTGCGGCAGCCAGCGCTCGCGGAAGAACGACGCCCAGCGTTGTGGCGGACGCGCGGTGACGGCCATCAGCAGGTCGTTGTGGGTATCGGCGACCACGGAGTCGCGGTGGAGGTCGGCGGACACGGCGGGCCCTTCTGCGCGTACGGCTCTCGTTCGCCACGACGGTATCGGCACCTCACCTCCCGCGCCTCGCGAGGGAGCGTGGGTCAGCGCGCGAAGTGGAAGTCGTCCGGGCGTGCGGCACCGGTGACGCGGCGGTAGGCGGTCGTCTTGCCCGGCCAGTTGTTGGTCACCCGGCCGGCCTCGTTCTTGTACCAGCTCGTGCAGCCCGCCTGCCAGACCATGCCTGCCATGGCTTCGTCGAGGGTCTTCCGCCAGGTGGCCATCGTCTCCGGCCTGACCTCCATCGGCCCGCGCGCGGCCAGCTGCGGCAGGCAGCCCATGATGTACCGGACCTGGCACTCGATCATGAAGACGATCGAGCTGTGGCCGAGGTTGGTGTTGGGGCCGTACAGCAGGAACAGGTTGGGGAAGTGCGGCACGGCGATGCCCAGGTACGCCTCCGCGCCGTCCTTCCACTCCTCGGCCAGATACCGGTCGCCGCGCCCGGTGACCTGGATGGAGGCCAGGAAGTCGGAGGTCTCGAAGCCGGTCGCGTAGACGATCGCGTCGGCCTCGTGGAGCCCGGCGGCGGTCTCCACACCGCCGGGGACGATCCGGTTGATCCGGTCGGTGACGACGTCCACGTTGGGGCGGGTCAGCGCGGGATAGAACTTGCTGTCGGCGACGATCCGCTTGCAGCCGACCGGGTAGTCCGGGGTCAGCTTGGCCCGCAGCACCGGGTCGGGGACCTGGTTGTGCAGGTGTTCCAGGGCGCGCTTGCGGAGCGGGTCGGAGCTCCAGCCTCCGGCCAGGGCCGGGTAGAGGGTGATCTCCGTGTACCGGTAGATCCACTCGCGGTAGGCGCGCTGCAGGAAGGGCACGTAACGGAAGGCGGTCCTGGCTCCGGAGCCGAAGACGGCGTCCGCCTTGGGGATCACCCAGTTTGGGGTCCGCTGGAAGACATCCAGGTGATCGGCTACCTCGGCGACCTTCGGGATCAACTGCGCCGCCGAGGACCCGCTTCCGATCACGGCCACCCGCCTGCCGGTCAGATCGAAGGAGTGGTCCCAGCGGGCGGAGTGGAAAGCCGCGCCATTAAACGTTGACATTCCCGGAATGTCGGGCAACTGGGGTCGGTTGAGCTGTCCCACGGCCGACACCACCACGTCGAACAGCTCGTCCCCGGCCGTGGTGCGGACCCGCCACTTCCCCAGCGACTCCTCGAAGGTGGCGGCGATGACCGCGGTGTTCAGCCGGAGGCGGGGTCGCACGTCGTACTTGTCGGCGCACCTCTCCAGGTAGTCCAGGATCTCCGGCTGCTCGGGAAAGCGGCGCGTCCAGCTGGAGTACTTCTCGAAGGAGAAGGAGTACAGGTGCGAGGGGATGTCGCAGCCCGCCCCCGGATAGGTGTTGTCGCGCCAGGTGCCCCCGACGTTGTTCCCCTTCTCGAAGATCGTGTACGAGCGGATGCCGGCCTTCTCCAGCTGGATGGCCATGCACAGGCCGCCGAATCCGGCACCGATGATCGCGACGTTCGGACTCATGCGTACGTCCCCGGGTTGATGTTGTCACGGCAGCGGCCCCCGATGCCGGCAAGGGTCAGGCGCCGGTAGACGTCCGCAAGCTCCAGCTGCCGCCTGCGTCCACGTCTCCCCAGCTCCACACCTCTTCATACACCAGGAGTGTTGTGACAAATACTGGAATAAATACTGGAATCCGCCGCTGCCCATGGGGCAGTGTCCGCTTACATCAGGTGATCCGTTCGTGCCGGGGAACAGGCCGATAGTCTGCGCTGGTGCCTACGCTTGCCGACATCGTCACAGAGCTGGAATCCCGCTACGACCCCCGCTGGGCGGAGTCGTGGGACGCGGTCGGACTCGTCTGCGGAGACCCCGCCGCGGAGGTGCGCAGGATCCTGTTCGCGGTCGACCCGGTGGCCGCCGTCGCCGACGAGGCCCTCGGCTGGGGCGCCGACCTCATCGTCACCCACCACCCGCTCTACCTGCGCGGCACCACGAGCGTCGCGGCCACCACCTTCAAGGGCCGCCTGATCCACACGCTGATCAAGAACGACATCGCGCTCTTCACCGCCCACACCAACGCCGACATCGCCGATCCCGGCGTCTCCGACGCGCTCGCCCGCGCCGTCGGCCTGACCGGCACGCTCGTCCCGCTCATGCCCGCGGCCGACGACCCCAGGCGTGGTCTAGGCCGGATCGGCTCGCTGCCGGGCCCCATCCCCCTCGCCGAGTTCGCCCGGCAGGCCGCGCGCGGTCTCCCCGCCACGGCGGGCGGCCTGCGGGTCGCCGGAGACCTCGGCCGCCCCGTCCAGCGGATCGCGGTCAGCGGGGGATCCGGAGACTCCCTCCTCGGGACGGCCCGCGCCGCCGGAGTCGACGTCTTCCTCACCGCCGACCTGCGCCACCACCCGGCGAGCGAGTTCATGGAGGCCGACGGCCCCGCGCTGATCGACGCCGCCCACTGGGCCACCGAGTGGCCATGGCTCGCCGACGCGGCGCACCATCTGACGTCCGCATCGGCCGCCAGGGGGATTACTGTTGAGACGCGCGTTTCCGAGACGGTCACGGACGCCTGGAAAACAACAGCAAAGTGCGAGGATTTCACGTGAAAGCAGCCCCTGCGGCCCAGAAGCGTCTGCTTGACCTGGCCGAACTCGACTCCGTCATCGACCGGCTGGCCCACCGCCGCCGTACCCAGCCCGAGCTGGCCCAGATCGACGAGCTCTCCGCTCGCGTCGCCCGCATCGCGACACAGGTGATCGCCGCCGAGACCGAGTCCGGAGACCTCGCCAGAGACCAGACCAAGGCCGAGGCCGACGTCGACTCGGTCCGCATCCGCGCCGAACGCGACCAGAAGCGCCTCGACTCCGGCCAGGTGTCCTCGCCGAAGGACCTGGCCAGCCTCCAGTCGGAGATCGTCTCCCTGACGCGCAGGCAGGGCGACCTGGAGGACGTGGTGCTGGAGATCATGGAGCGCCGCGAGGCGGCCGACGCGCAGGTCGCCAAGCTGGTGGCCGAGCGCGACGAGCTCACGGGCACCCGAGGCGTCGCCGAGGATCGCAGGGACGCGGCCTTCGCCGAGATCGACAAGGAGAAGAACGAGGTCCAGAGCAGGCGCACCGAGGTCGTGAAGGACATCCCGGCCGACCTGCTCGCCCTCTACGGCAAGCTGCGGGAGCAGTTCGGGGTGGGCGCCGCGATGCTCCAGGGCGGCCGCTGCCTCGGCTGCCGCACCAGCCTGTCCATCGCCGAGATCAACCGCATCAAGGCCGCCGCCCACGAGGAGGTCATTCGCTGCGAGGAGTGCCGCCGGATCCTGGTCCGCACCGCGGAGTCCGGCCTGTGACCTTGTACGTCATGGAGGCCGACGGCGGCTCGCGGGGCAACCCCGGGCCGGCCGGCTACGGCGCCGTCGTCAAGGACGCCGCCGACGGCCAGATACTGGTCGAGACCGCCGAGTCGATCGGCACCCAGACCAACAACGTCGCCGAGTACCGAGGACTCATCGCCGGCCTGGCCGCCCTGCTCGCCCTCGCCGGAGACGGCGCGAAGGTCGAGGTCCGGATGGACTCCAAGCTGGTCATCGAGCAGATGGCCGGCCGGTGGAAGGTCAAGAACGAGGGCCTGCGCCCGCTCGCCCTGGAGGCCGCGGCCCTCGCCAGGCGGCTGAAGGTGACCTGGCGCTGGATCCCGCGCGAGAAGAACAAGGACGCCGACCGCCTGGCCAACGAGGCCATGGACGCCGCGGCCAAGGGCCGCATCTGGCGATCCTCGGGTTCCTCCTCTCCCATCGAGGGAGTGAGCGGCGGCCGTACCTCCGGCAGCGGCGCCTCCGGGAGTCGCGCTTCCGGTGGTGCTGTCTCCGAGATCCCTGCCTCCGGCAGCGGCGCCTCCGGCAGCGGCGCCTCCGGGAATGGTGCCCCCGCCACCCTCACCGGTGGAGGGCCCGCCGAGGATCTTCTCCTCTTCGACACCGATGACCTCGGCGCCGGTGACTCCGGTGGCGGTGTCGTCACCCGGGAGCCGGCGGGGCAGGCGGCACGGACGGCCATGCCCACGGGGCGCGGCACCGGCTGGCGCCCGCCTACCTCGGTCGCGACCTCGCTGTACCTGCTCCGGCACGGTGAGACGACGCTCTCCATCGAGCGCAGGTTCTCCGGGCTCGGCGATCCCGAACTCACGCCCAACGGCGTCGCCCAGGGCGAGGCAGCCGCCGCCAGGCTGGCGGGGGAGGCGTACGGCATCCAGGTGATCGTCAGCTCACCGCTGAAGCGCGCCCGCGCCACCGCGGAGATCGTCGCGGCCAGGACCGGTCTTGAGGTCGTCGTCGAGGAGGGGCTGCGGGAGACCGACTTCGGCGACTGGGAAGGCCACACGTTCACCGAGATCCAGCGTCGCTGGCCGGACGAGCTCGCCGCGTGGCTGGCGGACCCGTCCGCCGCGCCGCCGGGTGGGGAGAGTTTCGGGAAGGCGGCGCGGCGGGTCCAGGCGACCGGGGACCTGCTGATCGAGCGC
Source organism: Streptosporangium sp. NBC_01810 (assembly GCF_035917355.1). Taxonomy (NCBI): domain Bacteria; kingdom Bacillati; phylum Actinomycetota; class Actinomycetes; order Streptosporangiales; family Streptosporangiaceae; genus Streptosporangium; species Streptosporangium sp. NBC_01810. Next base: position 1,156,760 of record NZ_CP109070.1, read on the forward strand.
TACGAGGGCAAGACGATCCTCGCCGTCTCCCACGTCACGCCGATCAAGATGCTGCTGCGATTCGCGCTGCTCGCTCCCCTCAGCGCGTTGTACCGCATGCATCTCGACCTGTCAGCCCTGTCCCTGATCGAGTACTACGCCGACGGTCCGGCGGTGGTGAAGGCGTTCAACGACACCTCCCACCTGCGCTGAACCGGCGGTCTCGCGTCCGAAGGAACTCGGCTGTCCCGTCCCGCTTGATTCATATTTCAGCGCAGATGACTTGCCGTTCGGTTGGAGCCCACTTGGGACCCGTTAGGCTTGGAACATGGCGGACGAGCCGGCCGGGCGGCCGCGTCGGGTCTCTTCGGAGACCCGCCGAGGAAGGTCCGGGCTCCACAGGGCAGGGTGGTCGGTAACGCCGACCCGGGGTGACCCGCGGGAAAGTGCCACAGAGAACAGACCGCCTCCCCTCGCGGGGAGGTAAGGGTGAAACGGTGGTGTAAGAGACCACCAGCGCCCACGGTGACGTGGGCGGCTCGGTAAACCCCACCCGGAGCAAGGTCAAGAAGGGGCGCTCTCCGGAGCGTCCCGCGCGCGACGTCTGAGGGCTGCCCGCCCGAGCCGCGCGGGTAGACCGCTTGAGGCCGTCGGCAACGACGGCCCTAGATGGATGGTCGCCTCTTCACGCGAGTGAGGAACAAAACCCGGCCTACAGGCCGACTCGTCCGCCCTTATGGCTTTGACCTGCGACGGAGCAATCATTACTGGTGATCAAAGGTTGGCGTTACCCTGAATGTCGCTTGCCAGCTTGATGGGACCACCTGGTTGCCACGAGGAAGGGACCACCTGGCCGTGTAGTCGATCATAGTGATCTTCCTCGGTTCGTTCCCGGCGACGCCCCGTTGCCGGAGTCGTGATCGGGGTGGATGGTGGGTCGTTGACGCGTCCGGTGAGCGGGTCGCGCCATACCTTCAGGTCGGCCAGTACCTGCTGCGGCGCGTTGTCGGCCCACTGCTCGATCGCGGTCAGCGAGTCGCCGCCCACCGCCGCCGTCGCACAGGCCACCACCGCCAGGACCGAGACCAGTGAGTGGCGTCGCCCTCTCCGCGAGCGCGGATCGGTAATCAGGGCGAACCGGCCCAGAAGCTCCAGGCGGGCCGAGGAGCCGGCATTCGTTTCCTCAAGCTGCTCGCGGTCGACAGCAGCGATTAGCGATGATGGCGTGACGGGCACGGTTTCCTCTTTGGATCAGACGGCTTCAGAGACCTCTGATCTTCGGGAACCGTGCCCTTCCTCATGCGCGAACTGGGCCGGCCATTACCCAGCCCGTACCGCTGTACCTGGCTTGCACCTCACGCTTGGCCGTGTCAAAGAAATCAAACCCGAAAGAAATTAAACCCGGACGAATCCTCGATGTGCCGGGGCCCTGGTAGCCCCGCGACCTGTATTTTCTCCCGAAACAACCCCTGTTAAAACATGAAGCAGAAATTACGTCCCACATGCTTTTCCCGGCTCGCGCGCAGGATTTCTTTTTCGTAGGAAGAAATAATCTTCCCGCGGCGGGAAAGAAGATATTCCTCTTCTTGTCGCGAACATCTTCGCTCCCCTGAGAAGCTGAAGCCATGCCGCGCAAGGAAAAGTTCGAGTACATTACGCCAGATCGGCTGAGAGCGTTCCTCCCTCGGCATTCCTACTTCGTCTCTCGTGCACTTCTCGCCCTTCGCGATGAGATCACAGTTCACTGCCGGGTACTGGGCGATCAAGGTCGACATGAGGATATTTTTGAGATTAATGTGATCGGTCCGCTGGAGGATGGAGCGATCGATCTCGTCCTGGGGCCGTCACCTCCGTACCCCGAGAAACACGAAGCGTTGGATTCTCTTGGGCTGTACACCACCCAACTCGAAGCGATGGCGCCCATCAATGATCCTCTCGACGCGGTCAGCTTGGAGCAACTGGTCAGCAGGGGGCCGTTGCTGTTGGCGCCGTCAGGGAGTCGATCACGAAAGCCAAGGCGAGGCCGAGATGTCCGATCGCGGAGAAAATGCCATGACGCGCCGCATCCCCATGTTCACCCTCGACGGCGTCCCCGACGCGCGGACGAGCACGCATTCGTTCACCACCCAGGACGGCCTGGGGCTGAGCATGCTCAGGTTCCTCAGGGAGCCGGCCGACGACGTCGTCCTTGTGATCCACGGGTTGACGACCTCCAGCGACATGTTCATCATGCCCGAGCACCCCAACCTCGTCCGCTACCTCCTGGACAACGGCTACCCGGACGTGTGGACGCTGGACTACCGGATGAGCAACCGGCACCCGTACAACCGCTCGATGCACCGCTTCACCATGGACGACATCGCGCTGTTCGACTACCCGGCCGCGCTGCGCACACTGCGCGCGGAGGTGGGGGACCGGCGGGTGCACGTCATCGCGCATTGCCTGGGCTCGGTGTCGTTCATGATGAGCCTGTTCGGCGGGGCGGTGGACGGCATCGCCGGCGTCATCGCCAACAGCGCCGCGCTCACCCCGAGGGTGCCCGCCTGGTCGCAGCTCAAGTTGACCGTGGCGCCGGCGTTCATGGAGTACGTCCTCGGCTTCCCCTACCTGGACCCCAAGTGGGGCGAGGAGCCGGCGCTCACCCGCGGGTGGCTGTTCTCGAAGGCGGTGGACCTGTTCCACCCGGAATGCGATGAGTCCTCCTGCCACATGCTGAGCCTCATGTGGGGCACCGGCTGGCCCGCCCTCTACGGCCACGACAAGCTGCACGCGATCACCCACGCCCGCAGCGGCGACCTGTACGGCGCCACCGGCCTCCACTACTACCGGCACGTGCTCAAGATGGTCCGGGCAGGCCGCGCGGTGAAGTACGACCCGCGGGACCCCCGGCACAGCGCCCTGCCGGGCGACTACCTGGCGAACGCCGCCGAGATCACCACCCCCGTGCTACTGACCACGGGCGACCGCAACCGCGTCTTCGCCGACTCCAACGTCGTCTGCCACGACCGGCTCAACGCCGTCGCCCCGGGCCGCCACGAGCTCGTCGTCTTCCCCGGCTACGGCCACCAGGACGTCTTCATGGGCAAGAACTGCCACCAGGACGTCTTCCCGGTAATGACCGACTTTCTCAAGCGTCAGGGGGCGTGACCGTGTCCCAGACCTACCGGCCCACCAGCCACGAGGCCTTCCAGCACGGCACGCTGCTCAGTCTCGCCTACGACTGGGAGCGCGTCGCCGACCCGGGCGTCCCGCCGCGCTGGCCGTTCAGGGTCTACCTGCCGCGCGACACCGACGACGTCGTCAGAGCCGTGCGCGAGGCCCGTGACCGCGGCGAGCGGCTGATCGTCCGCGGCCACGGCCATTCCAGCAACAATCTCGTCACCGGCGAGGGCGCCACGGTCCTGCTGACCGACCGGATGAACGAGATCATCAACGTGGACGAGCGCCAGGCGTTCTGCACCATGCAGGGCGGTGCCGTCCTGGCCGACGTGGACGCGCACCTCGCGCGGCGCGGCTGGGGGCTGTCGATCATTGGCGACCACGACCACATCACGGCCGGCGGCTTCGCATCCGTCGGCGGCATCAGCCCCGCGTCCCACCGGTACGGGCTGTTCGTCGACACCGTCACCGAGCTGGAGTACGTCGACTGGGACGGCGAGGCGCACATCTGCGGCCGCGAGCGCGACCCGGACCGCTTCCACCGTGTCCTGGCGGGCACCGGCAGGCACGGCATGATCACCTGGCTCACGGTCGCGATCGTCCGCGTCGACAAGCACCGGACCGTGCTGAAGAACGACCGGCTGCTCACCACGAACCTCGACGACTACATCCGCCGCTCCGGCGAGCTGATCCGCGACCCCGGCGACGCGCTGATGGAGCGCGGCGTCTGGGCCGACTTCCCGACCCCGGCCGGGCCGCTGCGGCTCGGCCAGTTCTCCTCCTATCACGAGACCCCGCAGAACCCGCTCAAATCACTCCTCAACAACGTCGCCTACGGCTACCAGCGGTTCCTCGGCTACTGGGCGGGCCGCCTGCCCTCGGTGGTGGACGAGATCGTCAAGTACCTTGGCATGGCGACGATCATGCTCAGCCCCGCCTACGCCAGCGGCAAGAACATCGAGCGCTTCACCGACCAGGTGCTCGACTCCACCGTCGGCGACCCGACCCGCATGCTCGTCGCCCTGGCCCCGGCCGAGCGCTACGAGTCGCTGTTCAGGCAGTTGTACGAGGCCGCCGTCGAGGAGCGGCGCGCCAGCGGGGGGATCACGTTCATCTCCGTGTACGTGAAGGCGATCCGCTCGGCGTACCTGTCGAGAGGGGACGAGACCAAGCGGCACTGCGAGCTGATGCTCTACGTCGGTGTCAACCCCGAGCAGATGACCGAGAAGATCCTCGAACGCCTGGTGGACCGGGTCGACGACATCGTCATCGACCACGGCGGCTTCCGGTACATGCATTCACGCACCAGCAGCGATCCGGAACGGCGGCGACTGCTGGACCCGAACGCCCGGTACGCCGAGCACGCCACCGAGCCGGTCCCCGGCAAGCCGCGGAAGGGATGATCGCCCATGGCCGCCAGAGCACACCGGCGCGACGAGGACCCGAGTGGCGCGGCAGTCCCCGCGCCGACGCGGCAGAAGCCCGCGAGCCGAGCGGCGGCGACGACCGTACGCGACCGTGCGACGATCGCACGCGACCGTGCGACGACCGCCACGGACGGCATCCGGGCGACAACGGCCGCGGCGGGCGGCCGGTCGGCGGCGACGCGACGGGCAGGGGCGACGGCCGTGGCCGCCAGGCGGGCGCCGGTGCTGCCCGAGCGCAGCGTGCCTGAGCAGGTTGACGCGGGCGCTGGGTTGACCTTCCACGAGAAGATGTCCGGATATTTCGCCATGGGTTATGCGGATCCGCACGAGGGCGCCCGCGCGGGCCGCCGCACCCGGTGGCGGCTCACCTTGCGCGCCACCGTCACGATCGCCGACATCGACGCCTTCGTCGCCGACCCGCTCCACCACGGGACCCTGCGCGGGGAGGTCGAACTGCCGGGCGTCGAACACCGCATCCCGTTCCACGACGGGGTGTTCCGGCTCTTCGCGCCGTCCGGGCGGCCCGACCTCACGCTGCTGGTGTACGAGGCGCCGTTCTCGTACGGCGGGCAGGCGTACTACCTGGCCGGGCGCAAGAACGTACGCGACGACCTGGGCCTGGACCTGTGGCCCGACACGACGACGCTCGACGTGCGGCTGCACCGGGGACCCGACGTCGGCGGCGAGGTGGTGGGGGCCGGGGTGCTGCGGCTGGGTGGCGCCGACCTGGTGGCGCTGCTGCTGTCGATGCGCGCCACGAACGTGGCCTCGCCGGTCGAGGCGGCCCGCGTGCTGGGGACGTTCGGGCTGTTGTTCGCGCGCAGCCTGCGCAACAGCTATCTGCAGTGGCTGCGTGCCTTCATCCTGAAGGAGGGACGATGAGTGCCGAGCCTTTGACACCGTCCACTGAACACGTCGACGCCGTGGTGGTCGGCTCCGGATTCGGCGGATCCGTGTCCGCCTACCGGCTGGCGGAGGCCGGCCTGCGAGTGGTCGTGCTGGAGCGCGGCCGCGCGTACCCGCCCGGGAGCTTCGCCCGCACGCCACAGGAGATGAGCAGGAACTTCTGGGATCCGAGCGAGGGGCTGCACGGCCTGTTCGACATTTGGACGTTCAACGGGTTCGACTCCGTGGTGAGCAGCGGGCTGGGCGGCGGCTCGCTGATCTACGCGAACGTGCTGCTCAGGAAGGAAGAGCGGTGGTTTGTGAGGCGCGAGTCGCTGCCCGGTGGCGGGTACGAGACGTGGCCGGTCACCAGGGACGACCTGGAGCCCCACTACGAGGCCGTGGAACGCATGCTGGGCGCCACCCGCTATCCGCTGCACGCCCCCGCGTACGCCGACACGCGCAAGACCCTGGCGATGCGGCTGGCGGCCAAGAACCTGGGGCTGGAATGGGAGCTACCGCCGCTCGCGGTCAGCTTCTCGGCGGGGCCCGAGGAACCGCCCGGCCTGGGGCTGCCGATCAAAGACGCGGAGTACGGCAACCTGCACGGGCTGCCCCGCCGTACCTGCCGGTTGATCGGGGAGTGCGACATCGGCTGCAACGACGGGGCGAAGAACACGCTCGACCACACGTACCTGTCGGCCGCGAAGGCGGCGGGCGCCGACATCCGCACCCGCTGCGAGGTACGCGGCCTGCAGGCACGGGACGGCGGCGGATACGAGGTCACCTACGTCGAGCACGACGAGGCGAACGAAGGCCGCCGCACGGACACGCATGCGCTGCCGCTCCGCACGATCACCTGTGACCTGCTGATTCTCGGTGCGGGCACGTACGGCACGACGTACCTGCTGCTGCGCAACCACCGCACCCTGCCGGGACTCAACCTGCCCGCGCTCGGCAGGCGCTACTCCGGCAACGGCGACCTGCTCACCTTCCTGCTCCCGAAGAAAGGCTCCGGCAGCGCGCTGGAGGCCAGCCGCGGGCCGGTGATCACCAGCTCGATGTTCGTCCCCGACCGGCTGGACCGCCCGGACGTCATGGGGCGGGGCTTCTACGTGCAGGACGGCGGGTACCCGGGGTTCGTCGACTGGCTGGCCGAGAGCGCGGACGTGACGCGCACGGTGTTCCGGGCGGGCGAGTTCGCGATGCGGGCGCTGATGGCCCGGCTGTTCGGCACCCCTGACACCAGCCTGAGCAGCGAGATCGCGCGCCTGATCGGGGACGGAACGCTGTCGGCGGGCTCGCTGCCCCTGCTCGGCATCGGCCGCGACGTGCCGGATGGCGTGATGCGGCTGCGAGGCGAGCGCCTGCAGGTGGACTGGACGACCGAGACGAGCACGGAGTATTTCGCCCGGGTCCGGCGCACCATGCGCGACATCGCCGACGCGCTGGACGCCCGGTACGTGGACAACCCGCTCTGGTTCTTCCGGAAGATCATCACCGTGCATCCGCTGGGTGGCGCCGCCATCGGCCACAACAGGACCGAGGGCGTGTGCGACCCGTACAACGCCGTGTTCGGCCTGCCCGGCCTGTACGTCGCCGACGGCGCGGCCATGCCGGGACCGGTGGGCCCGAACCCGTCGCTCACCATCGCGGCGTTGGCCGACCGCATGTGCACCCGGCTGCTGGAGAACCGTCCGCACCGGAACCGCCGCCGCGCCCGCACGACCACAGCGACCCCCACGAGCAGCGGGCCCGCGGAAGAAGGGCGGCCGTCGTGAACCGCATCGCCGTCGCGATCGTGCACGGCGTCGAGATCGCCGACCCCGCCTTCGCCGCGGAACCGGCCAGGCTGCTGCGCCGCAGCTTCGCCGCCGAGCTCGGCCTGAGCCCGCTCGACGCCGACAACGCGCTGGTCATCGAGCCCGTCTACTGGGCGCCGCACATCGAGGGCCGGCAGCGCGAGCTGTTCGCCAAGATGTGCGGGGACGACGCCGGAACGTTCTTCGACGACCACCTCGAAGGCATCGTCAAGAGCGTCAACGCGGGATCGGCGGCGTCGCTGGCGCGGCTGCTCGCGTCCCTGGTGCGGCGGACCACGCCCGAGATCCGCACGCTGCACTACCCGACGGCGCGCTGGCTGACGCTGCACTTCGTCGGCGACATCATCGCCTACGACCGGAAGCTCAACGAGGAGAACTACGTCGCCGCGCACCATGTGCTCGCGCAGGCGCTGGCGGTGCTCGCCGACAAGGCGGGTGACCGGGCGCCGCTGTGCGTGCTCGCGCACTCCTTCGGTTCCGTACTGGTCAGCGACTACCTCTACGACCAGCAGGAGACCCTGCGCGGGCGCAAGCTCGTCCCCGACGCGGTACGCGCCGTCATGGGCACCTCGCCGCTCGCCCGGGGTGAGACCCTCGCCTGGCTGTACACGATGGGCAGTCCGCTCGCCCTCTGGAGCCTGCGCAACCCGGACGCCGGCCTGGACCGGCCCATCGACTTCCCCGGCGCCGACATCGCCGGCCGCGGCTCGCGGCTGAGGAGCGAGTGGGTCAACTTCTACGACCGCGACGACGTGATCGCCTATCCGCTGCGGCCGCTCGGCCCCGCCTACGCGCGGCAGGTCACCATGGACCGGCCGGTGACGGTGCGGGGGCCGTGGCCGGTGTTCGCCACGCCGCTGGTCCACCCCTTCTACTGGACCGATCCGCAGGTGATCGACGCCATCGGCGGCTCGCTGGCCGCGGGCTGGCGGAACCTCAACCCGGACTGAGGGACCCGTCGCCGAGCTCGACGCCGCGCAGCGCCGGTCGCGTCCGCGCAGGTGGTGTACGAGTGTTTGAGATCGGTACCTGCGTCGCGCCTGGCTGATCGCCGTTGAAAAGCGCGGCGTAGTCCGTGGGGAAAAGCGCAGCGAGGGCGGTGGAGTGGTTGGGGGCCGCTCACCGGTGTCGCGTCGTGCGGGGTGGAAGGTCAAAAGCGCGGCGAGGGCGGTGGAGTGGTGTGGGGCCGCTCACCGGTAACGCCTCGTGCGGGGTGGGGGCGGGCGTTGGTCGGGTGTGGGTGACCGGGGGCGGGCCGGTGGAGCTCCGGGAGGGGGCAAAGCGGGTCATGGCGGGCGTGGAGGCGGGGCCGTGGTGGTGACGATCGGGGATTTTCCATGATCTGGGTGAGTTGGCACGCTGGGGGCGTGCGGATTCACCCAGATCAAGGAAAGCACAACTCCGGCCCCTCGGGGTGGGCCGCTTTTCGTGGTGGAAGGCCCGGTTCGTCCCCGCACCCGGCCGGGGGCGACCCGTGACCGGACGCCCCGCGGACCTTCGTACCCCGCACGGCGAGAGCCCCGCGCGAGGCGGCGGCGAGCAGCGGCGAGGAGCGGCCCCGAATCCTGCCGCACCGCGGCGGACCCGTACCGATGAGCGGTCTTGGGCCACTCCACTGCCCTCGCTGCGCTTTTGATCTTCGACCCCGCACGACGCGACACCGATGAGCGGTCTTCGACCCCGCACGACGCGACACCGATGAGCGGTCTTCGACCCCGCACGACGCGACACCGATGAGCGGTCTTGGGCCACTCCACTGCCCTCGCTGCGCTTTTGATCTTCGACCCCGCACGACGCGACACCGACGAGCGGCCCTGAACCACTCCACCACCCTCGCCGCGCTTTTCCCCACGGACAACGCCGCGCTTTTCCACCGTGACCGGCTTACCGGACTCGGATGCTCGTACACCACGTCCGTGGACGCGACCGTCAAAGGATGGCAGCGTTCCCGTAGGTCAGGAGGCAGGTCGCTGGCCGGCGTGCAGGTCGTGAGCACGCCGGATCAGAACCCGGCCTACAGGCCGACCCATCCGCCCTTATGGCTTTGACCTGCGACGGAGCAATCACTACGTGCCCGTGTTCCGCGGGATCAGTGGCCGCTGATCCCGGAGGCCGGTTGATGAGCGGCTGCGGTCACGTAGGCGATCGGACCGCCGGACGTGGATTTGAGGCGCTTGCCGAGAAGGAGCTTGGCGATTCGCAGGTCGTCGGCTGTACCGATCGTGATCATGTTGGTGGCCGTGTCGAGGTCGCTGATGTAGCCGGCGAGTCTCGCGTCGAAACGATGACGGGTCAGGCCATTGTCGGTCAGTTTGGTGTCCCAGCTGCTCAGTCCCGTTAGTACGGCGACAACGAATCCGCCGAGTGTCACCGGGAGAATCCCTGCCTGGGCGATCTTTTCCGGTCTCCCCACCCACCATCCGCGCAGCGCCTCCAGCAGGTCCTCAGGTGTCAGATCGGCGTGAAAGCCGATGAAGGGGCGATCTTCATCTGGGACATGCTTCGCCACGTCGACGCGCAACACCGCCATCGTGGCGTTGCCCGTTGTCGTTGACAGGAGGTGATGTAGCGCCACAGCGGAGCGAGCCCGGATCCGTTGCGCCACGTCCGTAGGGATGACCGGCTTGTCGCCGTGTTGACCGACCGCAGGAAGCAGACCCGCAGCAGCGATCTTCTGTAGGGCGGCGCCGGGGAGGTCGAAGCGGACGGCGGCTTGCCGCAGGGTGATGAGGGTCATGGGCTTGTGAGGTCATCTCTCGGCTCGCTGCGTTTGGACTTTCGAAGTCGATCATGTGGAAGTGCGAGTTGTCCAGAAGGGGGGACGCAGGCTGGGACGGCGAGCATTCCAGGCGGTGATGGGGGCGCGACGCGGACGCACGTGTGGATCCCTGCTCACCGTGGAGGTGAATATCGGATCCTCGCCCCGAGGTGTGTCCGGCATATAAAAGCTCTGTCGGATGCCAAGTCGATACAGGAATGATCATATTGATACCTATTGCTATCGATATAATCGTTTTGGATCCTATTCTCCATTTTAGGAGTATCTCTGTGCGTATCCGGTCTCTGCTGACGGCCGCCGTGCTGGCCGCCGGAGTGGTCGTCGTCTCCTCGCCCGCCCACGCTGCGGGCCCTGCCGTTCAGATCACCAAGATCTACTACGATTCGCCCGGCTCGCCGGACTTCGGCGCGAACAGCAGCCTGAACGGCGAGTACGCGCAGATCAAGAACACCACCAGGAAGGCCGTCAGCCTCAAGGGCTGGACCCTCCGCGACAAGACGAAACGGCCGGATCACATCTACACGTTCGGCACGTTCACCCTCGGAGCCGGGAAGACGGTCACCGTGCGGACCGGCAAGGGTAGGAACACCGCCACTACCCTCTACTGGGGCAGGAGCGGAGGAACCTTCGCCTACATCTGGAACCAGGGCCAGGACGCCGCGTACCTGCGGAACGTGTCCGGCACGCTGGTGGACTCCTGCTCGTACAGTTCGACGCGGCACGGCTACAAGATCTGCTGACCTCGGCCGGACATACGAACGGCCCGCGGCAGGTGCCGCCGGGAGGCAGGAAAGGTTGACAGGTTCCGGGTCGAGACCGGCTTGGCCTTCAGCCTGGTGTAACTCCACGAATTAAAGATAGGTGAGCCCCTGGCGTAATAGTTGATCTTGGTCGACAACCCTTCCGTCGGGGGCTTCCTCATTTGCCGATCAAGGCAACTTGGTCGCAATCGGCTCGCGGCCTGCGAGATCAGGTTGGCATGAGTTCGGTATCTCTGCTATCGGCGCACCACATACCAGTACAGCGTCGAAATGTGGATCGTTTCAACGCTTCTCAAACACGCCCTTGGCGTCTTACACTCGGCGTGTATGCAATCCAGCACTTAGAGGTGCAGTTATGCCTGAGCCGGTCATCTTTGGGGTCTACCATCTCGGCAAGCTTGGCTGGAATGCCCGAAAGTGGGCCAAAGAACTGGTGCTCAAGCCATTCACCTACGAGAACAGCACCGGTAAAGATCTCTATTGTGCGATGCATCTGTACTCGACCGACAGTTCGATGGGATGGCTTCACGTTCCCTCTGGAGGCCGGAAGGTGGTGCAGATACCAGTCCCTCGTCTTGGACGAGCATCGGTGATCGTCTATGCCCGTACGTCAGGTGGAAAACGCGAATACGGGGGCAGGGGGCTTTTGGCAACCTCGTTTCATGTCGCGCTTCCCACTGGGGGAGGGAAAATCCGCGAGTCGCACAAGTTCGCAATCGACAACGCCGGTGCGGACTTCGCAAGCTTGCGCATGAACGCTGGGGGAGCCGAAAGACTGGTCAGAGTCGACGGCCGTGAGTTCTATTTCACCGGCCCCCCTACGTACAGGTATCCGCAGGACGTGGAAGCAGCACCCTCCCGGTATGAAATGGGTTACTAGCGCCCCTATAACGAAATAGGAGAAGGTGTGACGGTGCCGGCGTTGCTTGCGATACTCAACGCACGGCCGCGTTGACACGCAGCGAAACGGATCGCCTACCGAGTGGGACTGGGTATGAACGATGCGGGGACGGAGTCGCACTCCTCCACTGACACTGCCGACTCGGGGACCGCTCGCGGCGCCGTCTGGCGGACGAACATTCTTGTCGGGCTCGGCTCGGTCGCCGACATCGCAGCCGTGACGCAGCTGATCACCAGCGGCTCGCGGCAGGGAATACTCGTCGCAGGACTGCTGTCGGTCCTGGCCGGCCTGCTCGGACTGATCCAGCTCTTCGGGCGGCCGGTCGGGCTTCGGGCGATGATGATGGTGATACTGATCGGCACCGGCGCGGGAGTGACCGGTGCGATGATCGAGCAGTACCTCAATGAACCCGCCGACGTCACATCGGCCGCCACTGCGCACTCCTCGCCCTCCCCTTCCTCCTCGGGTATCCCGACGCCTGCCGGCACCACGCCGGCTCCCAGGCCCACACCGTCGGCTCCCAGGCTCACGCCGTCGGCTCCCAGGCTCACGCCGTCGGCTCCCAGGCTCACGCCGTCGGCTCCCAGGCTCACGCCGTCGGACACGACATCTCCACTCACGGCCGGTGAGGTTCTGTACGAGGCCGAGGTCTCCCTGAAGGACCAGGACTACCTGGACGCCGAGACCGGAAAGATCGGCGAGGTGCGGCCGAATGTCAGCGATCTCTGGTACGTCAGCCCCTACCGTGCGCTGTGGACGGCCGGCGGCGGAGCCCTCCCCATCACCCCCATCGACATCGACGGCCGCCCGGACAGCGCTGCGTGCGCGGACGCGCTGGCGACTCACGACTACGGCATGGTGGAGGTCGGCAAGATGAAAGCCGGTGACTGGGCATGCGCGCGCACCGCGGAGGACAATCTCCTCGCGGTCCAGGTCCGCGCCGTGCCGGTGGGCGACGCGCCGCTGGAGATCTCGTACGTCGTCTGGCGCAAGTGACCGCCGCAAGGTCGGCCGAAACCGTTCATGTTCAGGGACTGGCCGGCCTTGTGCGCACCTCCGCGGGGGTAACGGGCCCACGGCGGCGGGTCGCGCCGATGCCTGCCAGGGCTGACCTCGGTGGCGAACCGGGGTCAGGGCGCGCGAACGTACGCGACGCCGAACGTACTGTCGCCACGGGCCCCCGTGGGGGTGTGACACCAGACATAGATGGATAAACGGGGTGGTGCGGCGTACGAGTCGATGGTGCCGAGGTGGCAGTAGCCGCCGCCTGCTCCAGTTGCGGTGACCTGCACGCTGTCGCCGGTTTTGCCCAGCGTGTTCCAGGTCAGACGGTAGTAGCCCACGCCGAGCCGGGCGACCACGGGCACCTCTCCGTTGCCGCTGAACGAGCGGGCCGCGTCCACGACCGGGTCGGCCGGGTCACCGGTGACGCCGACGTAGGCGGCCGGTGTACCCGCGTCCCGGTGCAGACCCGCACCGTCCACGTAGGACAGCAGCCATGGCGAGTCCGCGGGCTGTGCGGTGGCCGCGCCGCCGATCGCGTAGCAGGCCACGGTGATTTCCACCCGGCCCGCGCCGGGCGTGGTGCCCGACGGGTTGCAACGTACCGCTGCCCCGGCGCCGTACGGCGTCACCTGAACGTACCCGGCTCCCGCGGCGAACGCCGTACCCTCCAGGATCACCCGGTACCGCCCGGTGCCCTCACGCAGTACGCGGTTGACGCCACCGCCCGAGTTCACCGTGCCATTGTTGTGGACCGGGTCCACCGTGGCCGTACCCCCGGCGCCGTCGTCGTACCGGACGGTGGCGTAGGGGCGCGTCCCGCCGCTGGGCGCGGCGAAGAAGATCGTGAACCACCAGTCCACCGGCGCGCCGGCTTCGTTGAGGCAGCGCACCCGGATCAGCTCATCCGGGCCGTCGGGAACGTGGCTGACAACCCCGCAGGTACGGCCACGGTACACGGTCCGGTACGCGGTCACGTGTGCGATCCCGGTCGCCGAGGCGACCCCGGGAAGGCGTACCTCGTACTCGCCGGTGCCGGTGTGCACCACGGTGGCGCGCCGGTCCGCGGTGGCAGGGTCGAGTCGGCCGGTGCTCCACTGCCAGTACGGGTTGAGCGGCGTCACCGCACCGATCGGCGCTTCGGCCGTGGTGGCCCGGTCCATGTACGCGTAACCCCAGCGCGGCGCCGCCCCGGGTGCCGTGCTGCTCGCCGCGACCAGCGCGTCGATGACGCGCGCCCGGTGGCGTTTGATCTCCGCCGTGCCCATCTCGGGGACCGGCGCGGGCAGGGCCTGCCCGGCATCCGGCGAGACACCGATGCGGAACCCGAGGCGTGCCCAGTCGTCGGCGCCGTCCAAGGTGTCGTCGTAGCCGTACTCCACCGGGTAGTCGTACCCGTTCGCGACCTTCGCTGTGTCGCCCGGCACGGCCGGCGTCTCGCACCGCCCGTTGAGGCCGGCGTAGATCAGCCCGTACCTGGACAGGTCATCGGTGCCGGGGGAGGGCGCGGTCTCCAGGTCGTCGTTGTTCGGAGGGGTACGGTCCGGGTCGGTGCCCTCGACGCACTTCTGGAACTCGCCGTTGACGTCGACCGCGACCGGAGCGGCGTCGAGCGTGTCGTCGAGGTCCCAGTCCAGCCCGGCCGAGCCGTCGCCCACCCGCAGGGTGCCCTCGTTGTCCCACCACGCCGCCATGGTGTCGGTGCTGATGCCGATACCGGTGTGCTCGTCGAGGCGCCGACGGTCGAGCGGCGGCAGCACGGCCCGGGAGTAGTCGAGCGTGCTCACCTGGTCGAGTGCCACTCGAAGGCGGGTGCCCCCGTCGGTGGCCGGGCCGATCGCCTCTATCCGCGCGCGCCATTCGCTGATGTCCGGCAATCCTACGAACTGGTAGTTGTAGTTCATCACCGACAGGTGGTTCGGTTTGTGGTTGACGTCGTCCGCGCCGCCGTGGCCGAGGCCGAGGGCATGGCCGAGTTCATGGGCGAGCGTCCCGCTCTGCGCCCGTACCGGCACGTCCGGCCAGGTGCCGAGGGTGACCATGAAGTCCCGCCCGTGGCAGCACCATCCGCTGCTGTCGGTGTCGTCGTGCTGGAAGCCCCAGAGGTTGTAGCGGAACAGGTCGGACCGGCCGGGCGTGAAGTTGGCCTCCCGGAAGCGGAGGAAGGGCTTCTGCCCGTCCTGTTCCATGTTGAGCGGCTGCCGGCGCTGCTCCGGGGTGACCGGGATCGCGTCGTCGACGTCCACGAGCAACTGGATGCCGGGCTCCGGCGTGTGGCCGTACGGGCAGGTGGGCCGCGCCGGGCGCGGCGCGGCGTCGAACATGGTGACCACCTCCTCGATCGCCGCGGTGTCCGGCCGGTCGTCGCCGGCGTCCGTACCGTCATCGAGCCAGTCGAGCTCGATCGCGATGGTGCCGCGGCACGGGTCGGCGCCGTGCTCCGGCAGCCAGGTGTCCACTGTGCCGTCGGCGCGGGTGATGCCCTCCAGTTCGACGCGGTCGGTGAGGCCGTCGCCGTCGCCGTCCAGGTCGAGGGTGCTGAAGGTCTGGTTGTCGTTCTTGCGGAACCGGTGCAGGAACTGGCCGGGCGGTGCGGCGCGGTCGATGAGCACCGTGCCCGTGTCGCGGTCCACGATGCGCAGGGCGGCCAGATCCCAGTTGTCGGCACTGATGTCCGGAGCGTCCGAGAGATGGTGGAACACGAACCCGTCGCGCAGGGCGCTCACCGGCAGACACGGTGACAGCACCGCGTTCCAGGTGAATGTGGCATGAGGACGGTCACCGGTGCCGCCCGAATGGAATTGACGCAGCGGCTCGGGGTCGGGCGTGCCGTCGCCGTCGGCGTCCTCGAAGAGGAAGAACGGACCGGTAGGCCGGTCGCCGAGGCGGATCGACTCCAAGGAGTCGTCGCGCAGGCCGTCCCCACCGGTGGTGATGGTGAAGGCGACCCGGCACAGTTCGCCGGGCAGGGCGTGCGCGGTCGGCGGGGCTCCGGCCATCGTCGCCGCCACCGTCAGGATCGTCACCGCCACCATTGCGCCTGGCAGAGCCTTCGAGGGGGTTCGTCCCCACCATGACGTCATGCGCCCGTCCCTCCGCGTGGCTCCGGTACCCCCAAACGCATCGAACCGCGCCATATGACCGGTGACAAGAATCTGAGACGCACCGAATTCTTTGGACAAGTGTCCGCGTTCCTTGATGTGTAGTGAAATCGCCCTCGGGCGACCTGTCTCGCTCACATCCGATATGGGGATGCCCTGCGCAGACACCGTGCCGGTAGGAGGATGCCGTGTCCCTGGGAGATGTGGCCTTCGCGAGACAGGTTCGTTCCCGTCGGGCGAGAGCTCGCCGAGGACGGCTCCGGGTTCATAACGATCGGCGCGTCCGCCGTAACCCTGACCTCCCCGGACGCTGATAAGACGGGCATGCGCCTCCCCGCGGGGTCTCGCCGTCGTCGTCTCCGCCATCTGTCTTCTCGGTCGGCCGGACCGCCCGTATCGGTCGGCTGCAGAGAACCACATCGATGTGTTAACGCTGTCAACGCGAAACATGTCCCGAATCTTCGGGATAGTGTGTACTCTGCTGGAGATGTAGGGACCTACTTACTTACAACATAAGGGCTTGTCGGTCGTCGCTGGGCCCCGTTCCCGGCGCCGGGTGCGTGGAGAGCGAGAAGTCCTGTGAACTTCGAGCAGGTGGCAAGCCGGTTCCGTCTCCTGGGAGCCGTGGGTAAGGGCAACATGGGGGAGGTCTACCGCGCCGAGGACCTCCAGGCGGCCGAAGACGACAGGGATCGCGTGGTCGCGGTGAAGCTGATCCTGCGCAGCCGCTCCGGTGCGATCATCGACTCGTACGCCGACGCCAAGGCGGTCCAGCGGTTCGAACGCGAGGTGCGCATCATGCGCAGGCTCGACCACCGCAACCTCCCGCGCATCATCGACGGCGGGGTGGACGGCACCGGTCTGCCCTACATCGCGATGGAGCTTCTCGACGGGGAGACCCTGCGAGACCTGGTGGGCGAGCATCCGCAGCTGCCCGTCGGCTGGGTCGCGGCGCTGGGCGCTCAGATCGCGGACGGGCTGTCCGCGGCGCACACCGCCGGTGTCATTCACCGCGATCTCAAGCCCGCCAACGTCATGCTGCTGCGCGGTGGAGTGGTCAAGGTCCTCGACTTCGGCATGGGGCGGATCCTCGACGACATCGAGAACGGCAAGGTGACGAGCACGGGTGTCACGGTCGGCACCGCCCGCTACATGGCCCCCGAGCAGTTCCTCGCCGCGACGGTGACCCAGGCGGCCGACCTGTACGCCCTCGGCTGCGTGCTGTTCGAACTCCTCACCGGTGTTCCGCCGTTCCACAGCGAGTCCGCGCACGAGCTCGGCCAGAAACACCTCACCGAACCGGCACCCCCGGTACGGCTGCTCCGCTCCGACGTCCCCGAAGAGATGTCGAGACTCATCGAGCAGCTGCTCGCCAAGGACCCGGCCGACCGGCCCGCCGACGCCGTCGCCGTCCGTGAGGCACTGCTGCCGTTCGCCGTGGGGGAGGAGCACGTTCCCGGCTGGCAGGAGCTCGATCCGGTACGGCACCTCGCGACGGTGCGCGCCGAGAGCCGCCTTCCCCGGCCGGCCACCGACCTCGCGGACACCCCCGAGCCCCGGGCGCCCGGATCCGGGATGGATGTCTTCGGAGTGCACCGCAAGCTCATCAAGGACTACCGCTCGTTCACCGAGGGCGGCACGGTCATCCGCGACGATCGGATCGCGGCCTTCGTCGAGAACGACCTGGATGCCAAGTCCCAGTGGCCCGACCCCTGGCTGTCGCTGAACCCGTTCTTCGCCTCGGGCGGCACCGTTCTCGAACTCGCGACCGAAGGGGTGCTGCACCCGGAGTGCGCGCGCATCTTCCAGGCGGGGAAGACCAAGGACGGTACGGTATGCGACGGTCGTCCGCTCACTCTCCACCGCCACCAGCGTGAGGCGATCGACACCGCCCGGTCCGGCGCCTCCTACGTGCTGACCACCGGCACCGGCTCGGGCAAATCCCTCTCCTACATCGTGCCGATCGTCGACAAGGTGCTGAGGGACCGCGAACAGCAGGGGTCCGAGGCCCGCAAGCGGGTCCGCGCGATCATCGTCTACCCGATGAACGCACTGGCCAACAGCCAGATCAAGGAACTCGACAAGTACCTGCGCGACGGTTACGGCCCCGGCCGCGAGCCGGTCACCTACGCCCGGTACACCGGCCAGGAGGATGAGGCGCGGCGCAAGGAGATCCGTGACAACCCGCCGGACATCCTGCTCACCAACTACGTGATGCTGGAACTGATGCTCACCCGTCCGGGCGACCGGCGCTCTCTCATCAAGATGGCCAAGGGGCTGGAGTTCCTCGTCTTCGACGAGCTGCACACCTACCGCGGCCGCCAGGGCGCCGATGTGGCCCTGCTCATCCGCCGGGTTCGTGAGGCCTGCCAGGCCGAGCGCCTGCAGTGCATCGGCACCTCCGCCACCATCTCCAGCGAGGGCACCGCCGAGGACCAGCGAACGGCCGTCGGCCGCGTCGCCACCACCCTCTTCGGCACCACAGTGGGCTCTGAGAACGTCATCGGTGAGACGCTGGTGCGCGCCACCGACGAAGCCCCCGACAGGGTTCCGGTCGAGCGCCTCCGGGCTCCGGGGGCTCCGCGCGCCTACGCCGACCTGGTGAAGGATCCCCTCGCCCGCTGGATCGAGACCCGCTTCGGCCTCGCCACGGACGAGGCGGGGCGCCTGGTCCGGCAGAGACCCGCCAAGATCGAGGAAGCGGCCCTCGAACTCGCCGAGGACAGCGGGCTGACCGCGGCCGAATGCGCGCGGGCGATCCGCCGCACGCTGGAGGCCGGTTCCGAGGCCGGGAACCCCGTCACCGAGCGCCCCCTGTTCGCCTTCCGGCTGCACCAGTTCCTCTCCAAGGGCGACACCGTCTACGTCACCCTTGACGACAAGCCGGCCCGTCACCTGACGCGCGACTACCAGCTCGTCCAGCCCGGTTCGGACGGCAAGATCCTGCTGCCGCTGGCCTTCTGCCGCGAGTGCGGTCAGGAGTACCCGACCGTGTGGCGCACCGAGAAGAACGGCCGCGTCGTCTACGAGCCGCGCCGGGACACCGCCGCCACCGGTGGCCGCGCCGGGGACGGCTACCTCTACGTCGACTCCGACCGCCCCTGGCCGAGCACGCCGGAGGAGGCCATCGCCGATCGCTGGCTGCCCGAGTCCTGGCTGGAGATCGACGAGCGGGGACAGGAGGTCGTGCGCGCCTCCTACCGGGTGCGGCTGCCCAGAGCCGTCACCGTCGACCCGTACGGGGTCGAGGGGCAGGGCGAGCTGAAGGCGGCCTTCATCCCCTCACCGTTCCTCTTCTGCATGCACTGCGGAGTGAGTTACGAGCAGGTCAGGGGAAAGGACTTCGCCAAGCTCGCGACCCTCGACCAGGAGGGCCGCTCCTCGGCGACCTCCCTCGTCTCCGCCTCCATCGTCCGCTCGCTCAAGGAGGTCCCCGCCGAGGCACTCAAGGAAGCGGCCCGCAAGCTGCTCACCTTCGTCGACAATCGGCAGGACGCCTCTCTCCAGGCCGGTCACTTCAATGACTTCGTGCAGATCGTCCAGCTGCGCGGCGCCCTCTACCAGGCGGCTGTCGAGGCGGGCGAGGAGGGCGTCAACCACGAGGAGCTCGCCTCCCGCGTCTCGGTCGCCCTGGGCCTGGAGCTCGCCGACTACGCCGGCAGCGCGGACCTGCCTCCTTCGATGGCACGCAACGCCGCGAAGACCCTGCGGGACGTCATCGCCTTCCGCCTCTACCTGGATCTCGAACGCGGCTGGCGCATCACCATGCCCAACCTGGAGCAGACCGGCCTGCTGGAGATCCACTACGAGGACCTGGAGTGGCTCGCCGAGCAGCAGGACCGGTGGTCCGAGACTCACCTGAAGCTGCGTGAGGCGGCCCCGGGCCAACGTGCCGAGATCATGCGGGCACTGCTCGACGAGATGCGCCGCGCCCTCGCCATCGACGTGCAGCACTTCCGCGAGGACTTCGACACCCTCCAGCGCGCCAGCGAGGAGCGCCTCGTCGACCCCTGGGGGCTCGCCGCGGGTGACCGTCCCAAGGTCGGCACCGCCTACCCGCAGGGCTCCAGGCCCGGCCTGGACCGCTCGGGTCTGTTCCTGTCCGGCCGGGGCAAGTTCGGCAAGTACCTGCGGCGGGTGCACTTCGGCAAGGATCTGCCGGTTGACGACACCCAGCTGATCATCGTGGAGCTGCTGAAGGTGCTCGCCAGAGCCGGGCTGGTCAAGGAGATCGCCGCGGCCCCGCAGCGCGCTGGCCGCTTCCGGGGCACCTCCGGCCCGACCATCACCGGTTACCGGATCTCCGCCGCGGCCCTCATCTGGCGGGCCGGAACAGGGGAGACCGGCACCCACGACCCGCTGACCCGCACCTACGCCAGCGGCGACGGCCCCCGCGTCAACGCCTTCTTCCGTGACCTCTACCGGGGTGCGGCCGGTGCTCTCAGCGGCCTCGTCGCCCGCGAACACACCGCCCAGGTCACCCCGGAAGAGCGGGAGAGGCGCGAGGAGGCCTTCCGTAGCGCGAAGCTGAAGCTTCTCTACTGCTCGCCGACGATGGAGTTGGGCGTCGACATCGCCGAGCTCAACGCCGTGATGATGCGCAATGTGCCGCCCACCCCGGCCAACTACGCCCAGCGCAGCGGCCGGGCCGGTCGGTCCGGGCAGCCCGCACTCGTCACCACCTACTGCGCGACCGGAAACAGCCACGACCAGTACTACTTCCGCCGCTCCGAGCGCATGGTCGCGGGAGCCGTCGCCCCGCCCCGTCTCGACCTCGCCAACGAGGACCTGGTCCGCTCCCACGTCCAGGCCATCTGGCTGGCCGAGGCCGGGCTCAAACTGGGCAACGCCATCCCCAACATCATCGACATCGGCTATGCCGAGGACGCACGCATCCCCAACCCCAAACTTGCCCTGCAGGACCACATCGCCGAGGCCCTGCGCGACACCGTTGTGCAGGAGCGCGCGGTGCAGGCCGCACACAAGGTCTTCGGTGGACTGCTGACCGACTTCGCGGCCACCGCCTGGTGGTACAACGAGTGGATCGAGGACAAGGTCCGTGCCGCTCCCGCGCAGTTCGACCGGGACCTTGACCGCTGGCGTGGCCTGTTCAGGGCGGCCCTGGTCGACCAGGCCGAGCAGAACCGGCGGGTCCTGGACCACACCCTCTCCGAGCGCGACCGCAAGATCGCCGTCGGGCGCCGCCGGGAGGCCGAGACCCAGCTCAACCTCCTCAAGAACGAGAGCGCGGACAGCAAGTCGGTACTCTCCGACTTCAACCCCTACCGCTACCTCGCCGGCGAGGGCTTCCTGCCCGGCTACTCCTTCCCGCGCCTGCCGCTCGCCGCCTACATCCCCACGGTCGGCAGCCGGTTCGGCGACGGCGACTACCTCCAGCGCCCCCGCTTCCTGGCCATCCGCGAGTTCGGGCCCGGAGCCCTCGTCTACCACGAGGGCGCCCGCTACCAGGTCACCCGCATCCAACTGCCGCCGGACGCGACGGGCGACGTCGTCACCAGTAGCGCACGCAGGTGCGCCGGTTGCGGCTACCACCACGACATCCACGACCGCGTCGACCGCTGCAAGATGTGCGACGAGCCGCTGGGCGAGACCACGTACGGGCTGCTTCAACTGCACACCGTCTACACCAAGCGTCGCGAGCGGATCTCCTCCGACGAGGAGGAGCGCCGCAAGGCGGGTTTCCGGCTGGTGACCTCCTACAGCTTCCAGAAGCATGGCGAGCGTTCGGGCCGTCAGGACGCCCTCGTCTTCGAGGCCGGAAACAAACTCGCCACCCTGTCCTACGGGGACTCGGCGATCGTCCGCATCACCAACGTCGGCCGGGTACGGGCCAAGCCGAACGAGCCGGACGGCTTCTGGCTCGATCCCGCCGACGGCCGCTGGATGAACGAGCGCGACGCCGGTGAGGCCTCCGGCGACTCCGGTGAGATGCCCGTCATCGACGCGGACGGCAATGAGAAGCGCCGCAAGAAGCGGGTCATCCCCTACGTCCAGGACAGCCGCAACATCCTGGTGCTGAAGCTGGACGAGCCGCTGGACGAGCCTGTCGCGCTCTCGCTCATGTACGCGCTGGAACGCGGCATCGAGGCCGCCTTCGAGCTGGAGGACTCCGAGCTGAGCAGCGAACTGCTGCCGCCCGACGACGGTCCCCGCGACCGGATGCTGTTCACCGAGGCCGCCGAAGGCGGTGCCGGTGTGCTGCGCCTGATGCAGTCCGAGCCCGGCGCGCTCGCCCGCGCCGCCGCAGAGGCCCTGGCCATCTGCCACTTCGACGCCGACGGCACCGACCTGGGCGGAGCGCACCCCGACCGTCCCTGTGCCAAGGGCTGCTACGAGTGCCTGCTCACCTACGGCAACCAGTTCAACCACGCCTTCATCGACCGACACTCGATGCGTGACCTGCTGCTCCGGATCGCGGGTTCGACGGCCCGTACGACCGGCCGGGGCGAGTCCCGTTCGGAGCAGCTGGCACGGCTGACCGCGCAGTCGGACACCGCGCTGGAGGCCAGGCTCATCACCTGGCTCAAGGAACGAGGGCTGCGCCTGCCCGACGAGGCGCAGACCCTCGTCGCCGAGGCGCGTGCCCGGCCCGACTACGTCTACCGGCTGCCCGGCGTCAACGTCGCGGTCTTCGTCGACGGCCCCGTCCACGAGCACGCCTCGGTCGCCGAACGCGACCGCGAGGCGGAGGACCGGCTGATCGACAAGGGCTGGGACGTGGTCCGGTTCCCCCACGACGCCGACTGGTCCGCCATCGCGGCGGAGTTCAGGCGTTACTTCGGGACCGGTGCCTGAACCGGAGAACCGGCAACGATCAACTACCCAAGGACCCCCCTCCGATGACGATCACCCCCACCGTCGGTTCCCTGGTCTCCGCCCGAGGCCGTGACTGGGTGGTGCTGCCCGAAAGCGCCCCCGACATGCTCGTGCTGCGCCCCCTGGGCGGAGCGGACGACGACATCGCGGCCGTCTTCCCCGCCTTCGAGAAAGTCACCAGCGCCCAGTTCGCACCCCCGTTGGCCGCCGACCTCGGCGACGAACGTGCCGCAGGCCTGCTCCGCTCGGCCCTGCGCATCGGCTTCCGCTCCGGTGCCGGCCCCTTCCGCTCGCTCGCCGGGATCGCCGTCGATCCCCGCGCCTACCAGCTCGTACCGCTGATGATGGCGCTGCGCCAGAAGACCGTACGGATGCTGATCTCCGACGACGTCGGCATCGGCAAGACCGTCGAGGCCGGTCTGATCGCGAGCGAGCTGCTCGCCCAGGGAGGCGCGAAGGGGCTCGCCGTACTCTGCTCGCCCGCGCTGGCCGAGCAGTGGCAGCAGGAGCTGCGCACCAAGTTCGGCATCGACGCCGAGCTGGTGCTGGCCTCCACGGTCTCCAGGCTGGAGCGCGGCCTGGACCTGGGCCAGTCCCTCTTCGAGCGGCACCCCCACGTGGTGGTCTCCACCGACTTCATCAAGTCCACCCGGCACCGCGACGACTTCGTCCGGCACTGCCCCGACCTGGTCATCGTCGACGAGGCCCACACCTGTGTCGCCGCCGACGAGAACAGCTCCACGCAGAACCAGCTCCGTTACGAGCTTCTCCAACGCGTCGCCGACCCCAAGGCCGGCCGCCACCTGCTGCTGGTGACGGCGACCCCGCACAGCGGGAAGGAGAGCGCGTTCCGCAACCTGCTGGGCCTGGTCAGGCCGGAGCTCGCGACGGTCGACTTCGGCTCGGAGGAGGGCCGCAGGCTCCTGGCCGCGCACTTCGTGCATCGCAAGCGGGCCGACGTCCGCCGGTTCCTCACCGTGAACGACGGGTTGGCCGACAACAGCCTGGCCGAGGAGACCACGTTTCCCTCGGACCGGTACTTCAAGGACGAGACCTACAAGCTCTCTCCTGCCTACCAGGCCCTCCTCGACGACGCCATCGCCTACGCGCGTGAGCGGGTGACCGCCGCCGGTGACCGGGGCAGGCGTGAGGCCCGGATCGCCTGGTGGTCGGCGATCGCGCTGCTCCGCTCCCTGGTCTCCTCACCGCGCGCCGCCGCCCAGACGCTGCGCACCCGCTCGGCGGCGGCGAAGGCCACCACCGCCGAGGAGGCCGACAGGCTCGGTGCCCCCCTGACCAGCGACTCCTCGGAAAACGACGCCCTGGAAGGTCTCGACGTCGCCCCCGGCGCGGAGATCGGGGAGGTCGCGGAGATCGGGGAGGTCGCGGAGGCCGGGGGGATCGCGGAGACCGGGGAAGCGGGCACACGGCTCGCCGAACTGGCCGACAGGGCGGCCCGCCTGGAGGGAACGGCCGGTGACCTGAAGCTGGCGGCGCTGGTCAGGCACCTCAAGAAGCTGCTGGACGAGGGTTACCACCCGATCGTCTTCTGCCGCTACATCCCGACCGCCGAGTACGTCGCCGAGCACCTGGACGGCAAGCTCGGTAAGAAGACCGTCGTCCGGGCCGTCACCGGAACCCTCTCCCCGCAGCAGCGCCTGCAGCGCATCGAGGAACTCGCCGACGAGGCGGGCGACGACAGCGCGGCCCGCCGCGTCCTGATCGCCACCGACTGCCTCTCCGAGGGCGTCAACCTCCAGCACCACTTCGACGCCGTCGTCCACTACGACCTGGCATGGAACCCCACCCGCCATGACCAGCGCGAAGGCCGCGTCGACCGCTACGGCCAGAAGAGGGACATCGTCCGGGTCATCACCCTCTGGGGCAGTGACAACGGCATCGACGGCAAGGTCCTCGAAGTCCTCATCAAGAAGCACCGCCAGATCCGCAAGGACCTGGGCATCTCCGTCTCCGTTCCCGACGCGGCCTCCTCCGGGGTGACCGACGCGATCGTCGAATGGATGCTGATGCGCGACCGGCAACGCGGGCAGGAGACGCTCTTCGGCCTTGAGGAGCTCGGCGCGATCGACGACAGGGCCGCCGACTTGGAGACGGAGTGGAAGTCCGCCGCCGAACGCGAGAAGACGTCCCGCTCCCGCTTCGCCCAGCGTTCCATCCACCCCGAGGAGGTCGCCCGCGAGGTCGCCGCGATCCGCGACACCCTGGGACGGTCGGGTGAGACCCACGACTTCGTCCGGCATGCGCTGGCCGCTCTCGACGGCGTCCTGCGCGACGACGCGAGCGGCACCGGCGACTTCACCGCGGAGGTGAGCGGCGCTCCCGCCGGGCTCCGCGACGTCCTCGCCCCCGTTCTCGGCGGCGACGCCGTCGAGCTGGGCCGTCCGGTCCCGTTCCGTACGACGGCCGCGGTGGCGCGCGGTGAGGCCGCCCTGGTCCGCACCGACCCGGTGGTCGGCGCGCTCGCCGGTTACGTCCTCAACGCCGCCCTCGACGGCAAGGCCGAAGGCCCCCGCCCGGCCCGCCGCTGCGGAGTGATCCGCACCAGAGCCGTCGGCAACCGCACCACGCTGCTCCTGGTCCGCTACCGCTTCCACCTCACCTTGCCGTCCAGGTCGGGGGAGCGGGAGCTCGTCGCCGAGGACGCCCGGCTGCTCGCCTTCGAGGGCTCACCCGCGAACGCGGTGTGGCTGCCCGCCGAAGCCGCGCTGGGGCTGCTCGACGCGACCGCCGACGAGAACACCGACCCCACCTTCGGCGAGCGCACGATGAGCCGCGTCCTGGACGGCCTGCCCACCGTGACCGCACATCTGGAGGCGTACGGCGTGGAACTCGCCGACGAACTCCTCGCCTCGCACCGCCGGGTCCGCAGCGCCTCCGGCGAGATCGTCCGTGGGGTGGACGTCACCGCGCAGAAACCCGCCGATGTTCTCGGCGTCTACGTCTACCTGCCGGCCTCCGGCGCCGTCACCCCCACCGTCACCGTCCCCGGGGGAGCAGCCTGATGTCCGCCACCGTCCGCAACCAGGTCTTTTCCGCGGTCCACACCATCGGCGGTCTCATCCCCGCCGACATGCTGGTCCGCATCTCCGAGGGCAGGGACGTCAAGGGCTCCCTGCCCACCGACTACCGCGTCATCGGCTCCCGTTCGGTCCGCGACGACGCCGAGCGCCACTGGGACTACCTCAAGTCGGTCTGGAGCGAGCTGCGCGCGAAGCTCCTCGTCGCCCCGGAGCTGGAGGCCCCGTCCGACCCCACCGGCGTCGCGATCACGCAGTGGCTCGAACCGCTCTTCATGGAGCTCGGCTTCGGCGAACTGACGGCGGTCGGAGCGGCGGGCATCCCGTCCGACGACGGCGGCAAGATCTTCGCGATCAGCCACCGCTGGGGCCGCGTTCCCCTGCACCTGGCCGCCTGGAACGCCGCGCTGGACAAGCGTCCGGGCGGCGCGGGCACGGTCCCGCCGCAGTCCCTCGTCCAGGAGTGCCTCAACCGGACCGACGCCCACCTGTGGGGAGTCCTCACCAACGGCCGCCGGCTACGCCTGCTGCGCGACTCCAGCGCGCTCGCCACCGCCTCGTACGTCGAGTTCGACCTGGAGGCCATCTTCGACGGCGAGCTGTTCAGCGAGTTCGTCCTGCTCTACCGGCTGCTGCACTTCTCCCGCTTCAGGATCGAGGAGGGCCAGGCGCCGTCGACGTGCTGGCTGGAGAAGTGGCGCACCGAGGCGATCGCGTCCGGCACGCGGGCGCTGGAGAACCATCGCAAAGGAGTCCAGAAGGCCATCACAGCGCTCGGCACCGGCTTCCTCAAGCACCCCGACAACGCCGACCTCCGCAAGAACCTGGACGTCGACGCCTTCCACGCCGCGCTGCTCCGCCTCGCCTACCGGCTGATCTTCCTGTTCGTCACCGAGGACCGGGACGCACTCCACCCGCCCGGGACGGACGACAGAGCCCGCAAGCGATACGCGGACTACTTCTCCTCCGACCGGTTGCGCCGCCAGGCGAGCCGCCGCCGGGGCACCGCGCACACCGACCTCTACCAGGCTCTGCGGATCGTGCTCAAGGCACTCGGCGACGAGAAAGGCCGTCCGGAGCTGGGCCTGCCCGGCCTCGGCGGGCTCTTCGACGACACCGCCGCCGACGCCCCGCTGCACGGTTTGTTCCTTTCCAACACGCACCTGCTGGAGGCGGTACGCCACCTCGACCGGGTCCGCGACGTGAACTCGGCCCGCTGGCGCCAGGTGGACTACCGCAACATGGGCTCGGAGGAACTCGGCTCCATCTACGAGTCGCTCCTTGAGCTCGTCCCCAAGCACAGCGCCGTCGACCGGACCTTCGAGCTGGTCAACCGCCTCGGCAACGACCGGAAGAAGACCGGCTCGTACTACACGCCGAGCTCCCTGATCGAGACCCTGCTCGATTCCACCCTTGACCCGGTCATCGACGACGCGCAGAAGCGCGGCGAGCAGCGGGCCTCGGCAGCGGGGGAGCCGGACCCGGCCGAGAGCATCGTCGCCGAGCTGCTCTCCCTGACCGTCTGCGACCCGGCCTGCGGCTCCGGCCACTTCCTGGTCGCCGCCGCCCGCCGGATCGCCAAGCGCGTCGCCGCCGTACGGGAGCGCAACCCGGAGCCCACCCTGGACGCGGTCCGGCACGCCCTGCACGAGGTCATCGCCCGCTGCGTGTACGGCGTCGACCTCAACCCGATGGCCGTCGAACTCGCCAAGGTGTCGCTCTGGCTGGAGGCTCTGGAGCCGGGCAGGCCGCTTGGCTTCCTTGACGCGCACATCAAGCACGGCAACGGTCTGATCGGGGCGACACCGGTCCTGCTGCGCGACGGCATCCCCAGCAAGGCGTTCAAAGCGGTTGAGGGCGACGACGACAGGTACGCGAAGTTCCTGGAGAAGCAGAACAACGAGGAACGCGCGGGACAGGGCGGACTGTTCGACCTGGCAGGAGAGACGAAGGTGGCCAACACCACCTTCGCCTCCGGCTTGCGCCGCATCACCAACGCCCCCTCCGGCACCCTCGAAGAGGTCCACCGGCAAGCCGCGGACTACCGCAAGTGGGAGACCTCCGCCGCGTACGTCCACGCCGTGCACGTGGCAGATGCCTGGTGTGCGGCGTTCATGTGGCACAAGACCAAGGACGCGCCGCCCCCGGTCACCTATGACGTCTTTCGCGCACTCCAGGATCCGGACGCCACGGCCGCCTCGCAGGCGACCCATGATGAGATCGTGCGGCTCCGCGATGAGTACCGCTTCTTCCACTGGTACCTGGCGTTTCCCGATGTCTTCACTGTCCCTGACGACGGCGCGGGCGTGGACCCCGCTACCGGCTGGGCGGGCGGTTTCTCCTGTGTACTGGGTAATCCGCCATGGGACAAGGTCGACTTCGAGGACAAGAAATATTTCAGCGTCGTTGACCCCTTGATCGCCGCGATCTCCGGGACTGCGCGGCGGACCCGGATCGCCGGGTGGGCGAAGGAAAACCCGGAGGCGGGTAAGCGCTACCAGGCGGAGCGTCGCAAGGTGAAGTCGACTTTCCTCTTCGCGGGCGGTTCAGGGGCGTACCCGCTGTGCGGCAAGGGCCTCACTGTCAAAGGCGTCAACTCGCTCCAGACCGACCAGCTCTTCGCCGAGCGATTCGCCTCCATCGCCGCGCCCAAGGGTCGCTTCGGGTGCATCATCCCGACGGCCATCGCGACGGGCGCTGGGGCGCAGCACCTCTTCAGCGACCTCACCCGGCGCGGCGCCATCGCCTCCCTGTACGACTTCGAGAACCTCAAGCCGCTTTTCGTGGGAGTGCACTCCAGCTACAAGTTCTGCCTGCTCTCGATGACCGGCCGGAAACTGCGCGAACCGGCGGCGAAGTTCGCGTTCTTCCTTGAGGACACGACCGACCTCGACGACTCCAAGCGCGTCTTCGCGCTCAGTCCCGAGGAGATCGCCCTCATCAACCCCAACACCGGCACCCTCCCCATCTTCCGCACCCGCCAGGACGCTGACCTCACCGTTGCGATCTACCGCCGTGTCCCGGTCCTGTGGAACGAGACCGAGAAAAACGGCAACCCGTGGGGCATCACCTTCAAGAACTTTTTCAACATGACCGACGACTCCGACCTTTTCCGCACGCGGGATCAGTTGGAGGCGCAGGGGTGGGAATTGCGCGGGAACGTGTTCATTCGGGGTAAGGAGCGCATGCTGCCGCTCTATGAGGGAAAGATGGCCCACCACTTCGACCACCGCTGGAACTCTTACTACGATACGGGCAATGAGGATCGCCGTCGCCTGACATTTGATGAAAAGCAGAACCCATCGGTGGCAGCCGATCCCCGCTACTGGATCGCAGAGAACGGGCTAATCTCAACCATTAGGAAGAACAAGGAGGTCGAGATCCCGGGTATTACCCTCCGCTTGGAGGATGTGGGTTGGGGCCGGGACTGGCTCTGTGGTTGGCGTGACGTGTGTCGTACGACCGATGAGCGTACGGCTATCCCCGCCTTCCTCCCGCGCGCGGCTGTCGGCCACACGTATCCTCTGATGCTGCCACGTGTCTCACCTGTCCTGACTGCTGCCCTTGTCGCTGCTCAGAGCTCTCTGGTCTTCGACTTTGTGAGCCGCCAAAAGGTGGGTGGCATTCACATGGCTCTCATGACGTGGAAGCAACTCCCCGTTCCCGCTCCCCAGAGGGTGGAATTCCACACATCGTTCCTCGCCCCCCGCGTTCTCGAACTCGTCTACACCGCCCACGACATGGCCGGACTCGCCCGTGACCTCGGTGACTCCGGTGCCCCCTTCAAATGGGACGAGAACCGCCGAGCCCAGATCCGTGCCGAGTTGGACGCCTACTTCTTCCATCTCTACGGGATCAGCGCCTCCGATGTGGACTACATTCTGGAGACCTTCCAGACCGAGAACGGCGGTCTCAAGAACAACGAGATCGCCAAGTACGGCACGTACCGCACCAAGGACCTCGTCCTCGCCGAGTACGACCGCATGGCCGAGTCCGGCGTAAGCCTCACCACCACCCCCCTCATCGACGGCGAGAACTACACCTCCACCCTCACCCCACCTCCCGGCCACGGCCCCCGCCATCCCGTGGCGCACACCACAGCCACCGATCGAACGGAAGGCGAAGGAGTCTGAGGCCCCGGGCGAGCCCCCTGAGTTCCAGTGACGTATATGACAGGCTGCTTCGGCTATACGCCCAACATGCATATATCAGCATTCGTCGACGGGAAGCACCTTTTGGTCCACCGCATATCTACAGGCGGCTTTTCATTGCCGCCAGAATTGGAATAGCCTCGATCTTCTGTTGGCTCAAGCTGTCCCAATAGAGCCCTTGTGGTCGGCGCTGTGGTCCGCACTCGATGACCTCATCCGGCGTCACGATCAGATCGACGCTGAAGTCATGCTTGGTTTCCGGCAATTCGTCGTCAACCACCTGCAGAGAGTGCACCGTCGTCACGATTGTCGTCTCAGGCCCGATTAACCCCGCCTCTTGTAGCAGGGCTACCTCGATGTCGGAGTAGCCGGCGCCCTTACCCAGCCGGACACCACGCCGGTTGACCGCGACGCTGCCGCACACGATCAGATCGACTGGCCGCATGTCGCCCACGCCGATCTTGCGTGCCACGGTCGCGGCCACCTTGCTCGACGCGGCTTCGGCCGGAGGTACGGTCAGCGTCGCCGGATCGAGTAGGTAGAACGGCAGTTCCTCGGCCAACTTGGGCACGGCCATGTAGACCAACCGGTTCTCAGCGAGTGCCCGTACCCGGACCGGGAGCTGCGCCTTGTCCGGTACGGACTTGATGACCTGGGCGGCCTGCCACACGGGCAGCTCGGCTAGGCGGTCGGCGGCTGCCTCGGCTCCGAAAAAGGCGGGGATACGGCCGTGGACACCGGGCGGCGCAGCCCGCTCGCGCTCCAGCAGTGCCCACACTCGCTCGCGGATCGCCTGTTTGGCCTGGTCGATGTCCAAACTGGTCAACTTCGCTCCTTACGCCGCTGCCATAAGGGTGAGTAGGCGGTCGTACACGTCCTGGACGACCGGCATCCGTCGCCAGGGACGCAGTTCACGGCCCGCTCCGAAGACGATGCCGAGCCCACCACCACCCCAGGTCATCTCTACCACTTCTATAGCGCTGTGCAGCCAAGCCGCGGCCTCGTCGAGCTTCTTCTGACGGATACAGGCGAGGGCCAGATTGCCGAGCACAATCGCTTGGGACTTCGACCGATCGCGGAGGGCTTGCGCGATACCTTCAAGGATTTGTTCAGCGCGTCCGGCATCGTTGAGGAACAGGTAGCAGGAGCCCGCCAACCGGCCATGTTGGGTCGGCGAGAACAGATCAGCCGCCGCATCCGCAGCGCCGATCTGTTCGAAGTGCACCTGTGCCCGGCTCAAGGCCTGTTCGCAATCCTGCCGTTGCCCGAGCATGGCTCGCGCCTCCGCCGCGTGCAAGGTGGCGAGGCCCGCCAGGACGTGGCTGTTGCCTTTGACAGCCTCAGCTGTCTGCATGGCGAGTACCAATCCGGCCTGCGGGTCTTTCTCGCCGTAGAGGGCAACGAAGCTCGTCCGAAGCAAGGCCAGCCCTTCGGCTGTTGGCTCGTGGATCTGCCGCGCTGCTTCCACGGCTTGCCCGAGGTAGGCGCGAGCCGTGGCGTGATCGCGGCGCTGTGAGGCGTCCCAAACAAGCTGACCCATGAGCGTTGCCGCTTCGGCCTCGACCGCGAACAGTTCGCGGCGCACTCGGCTTGTGGCGGCGTGCGCTCTGAGGAAGCTGACCTGCCCCAAGCACTGCCCGGCATCAGCCAGTAGGGAGGTGGACGGTGCCCTGTCGTAGCGCACGTCAAGTTCTTGCACACGCTCGCGCAGCCGAGCCACAGCTATCAGATCGACACTGCCGGGGTGTTCGAGGACGTGATTCAGTCGCTCATCGGCAACCGCTTCGGGTTCTCCGGCCTCGGTGAGCAACTCGTCAAGCTGCTCGATGGACACCTGGAGGGCGCGCGCCAGCTTCGGACGCAACCAGGGCAACGGCTCGGTCTCGCCTGACTCCCAGCGCGTCACCGTCGACCGGTCGATGCCGAGCCGTTCGGCCAATCGCTCTTGGCTGAAACCCACGGTTTTCCGGCGCTGAGCGAACCGCTGTCGCCGTGATGCCACGTCTTCCGCTCCCTTCCGTCAGTTCGGGACGCGTTTCCGCTGGTCAGAGGTCTGAACGCCGCAATCCTGAGACAACGGTGCGGTGGTTCCGCTCTGGTAGGTCTCCGCTACTCCCTGTTGTATTCAGGTTACGGTGCGCAGATGCCAGGAGGGAAGCGGCTATGAAAAGAAAGGATTAGTTGCTTCTTTCGATTTTGATCCGTTTTCGACATCTCATACCACGGCAGCCGTAAAGGGTCACGGGTGGGCCGCTCATGAACCGGGACGGTTTCTTGTGATCGACAACAGTTGGCCACTCATAGAGAGGGTGACAACGGTCATTGAAGATATCCGTACTCGGCTGGCCTCGTCATCGCGAAAGGGTTAACGGAGATATGACGGTGCTACCCGTGCCCAAGGCAATACCACTCGCCAAGCTTGGCAACCTCGCGAAAGGTCGACGGCAGGTGAAACTGCGAGCCGGTGTGGTCGGTCTCGGCAAGCAAGCCTTAGATGACCACATTCCGGGCCTCCGTTCGTCCGATGGCGCCGAGCTGGTAGCCATCTGCGATGAGAACTCCGAGATCGTCCGCGAGCATCAGTACCAGCTCCGTGTCAACGGCTACACCGACTTCCGGGAGATGTTCAGGACCGAACAGCTCGACATGGTGATCGTCACCGTACCGCACCACATCGGCCGGACGGTTATCGAGACTGCAGCCGAATATCGCATTCATGTGCTGAAAGAGAAGCCGTTTGCCACCAGCATGAGCGAAGCGCAGGAACTCGCCAAGCAGTGCGAGGAGTCCGGCATTCAGCTCATGGTCACGCTGCAACGCCGCTTCAATCCGATCTACACCAGCTTCACGCAACTTGCCGACCAGATCGGCACGCCATTCGTCGTGGACGCGCAGTACACGCTGTTCATTGACGACCCCTCCGAGGGCTGGCGCGGCCTGACCGCCAAGGCCGGTGGCGGCTGCATCATCGACATGGGATACCACCTGATCGACATGATCCTGTGGTACTTCGGTCTGCCGGATCGTGTGCTGGCTGACGTCTCGGTGGGTGCCCGGCCGGATCGTGAATACGATGCCGAGGACACCGCGCTCATCCACTTCGGCTACGACAGCGGCCTGTACGGCTCACTGCTGCTGTCGCGCTTCATCGGCCCGAAGACCGAACGGATCCGCTTGGTCGGCAGCAAGGGCATGGTGCACCTGGAGCGCGGCCGTATCCAGAGGCTCACCAATGGCGGCGACGTCATCGAATCACTGTCGCGTGAGCAGGCATGGCCGTCGGCGGCTACCTGCCAGATCGACTACTTCTGCAGGGTCATCGAGGGCTTGCGGCCGAACACCAGCGGCCCGAAAGAGAACTTGGCGCACATGAGTTTCATCGCTGCTTGCTATGAGTCCGCCAAGACCCACGTCTACATCAACCCCAAGGAGATGCTGTGAACTCACCCCTGGCGCTGCTCGGTGGTGCACCGACCATCACCCAGCCCGGACCGCACTTCACCTGGCCACCGGGTGAAACCACCGCGGCGGCCGTGCTGAGCCAACTCGGGCAGGGTATCTCGATCTACAACCGCTCGGGCGTCATCGAACTGCTGGAGAACGAGCTGTGCGACTACCACGGCACCGCGCACGCCATCCTCACCAGTTCAGGTACAGCGGCGCTCCATTCGATGTACGCAGCCTGCGAGCTCGGGCAGGGAGATGAGGTGATCGTGCCCGCGTACACGTTCTTCGCCACGGTTACGCCACTGCTGCACCTGGGCGCGGTCCCCGTCCTGGCCGACTGTGACGAGTCCGGCAACCTCGATCCGCATGACGTCGTACGACGGATTACCCCGAGCACCAAGGCCGTGGTCGTCATGCATATGTGGGGACAGCCGGCCGCTATGCAGGCGCTCAAAACCATCACGGACGAGCACGGCCTGATGCTCCTGGAGGACGGTTCGCATGCCCACGGCGCAACCGTCGACGGCCAGCGGATCGGCACCTTTGGACGTGCCGCCGCCTTCAGTATGAACGGACCCAAGCCGCTCTCAGCCGGGGAAGGTGGCTTCGTCCTGACCGACGACGATGAGGTCTACTACCGCGTGCTGCTGCACAGCCAGTACAACAAGCGGTGTCGCGGCGAACTGCCATCCGGCCACCCGCTCTACCGCTACGCCACCACCGGCATGGGGCTCAAGTCTCGCATCCACCCGCTGGCAGCCAGCATCGCCCTTGATCAACTCGGACATCTGGACGACTACCTGAAAGGACGTGCCACCACTGCGGCGTATCTGTGCGAGCGCCTGTCCGAGTTGCCGGGCATCATCGTGCCGGAACGGCCGCTCGGCGTGCGCGCCTCCTGGTACGGCTTGCCGCTCCGCTACGTCACGGATGAGCTTGACGGCCTGCCCATCGAGCGCTTCTACGAGGCGCTGCACGCCGAGGGGTGCCGCGAGGTAGATCGGCCCGGCTCGACCTGTCCACTCAACCTCCTTCCGCTGTTCCAGGAGCCGGGGCCACTGTTTCCCGAGTACAGCGAAAGGCTCAACTATTCGCCTGGCGCTTTCCCGAAGGCCGAGGCGATTCACCACAACACTCTCAAGCTTCCGGTATGGCACAGGGAGGAGGATATGTCGCTGGTCGATAGCTATATCGAGGCGTTCCACAAGGTGGCCGAGAATTATCGCGATCTTCTCTAGGACAAGGAATCATGGATCAGTCTTCTCTTCTCGAAGAACTCAGTGCCGAGGCCGAACGCGACGGTGTTCAGCAATTCGTCGTCGGCGCGGTCGTGCAACACGACGACAAGGTGCTTCTCCTCCGGCGACCGGAGGACGATTTCATGGGCGGTATCTTCGAACTGCCTAGTGGCAAGGCCGAGGCGAGTGAAGCGCTGGACTCGGCACTGATTCGGGAGGTCAAGGAGGAAACCGGCCTCGACGTCGCCGCTATCCGCGACTACCTGGGCAGCTTCGACTACACGTCCGGCAGCGGCAAGAAGAGCCGTCAGTTCAATTTCGCCGTGGACGTGACCGCTGCCGAACCCATCAAGCTCCAGGAGCATGACGCCTACATCTGGAGTGCGATCGCCGACGAGCCGCCCGTGACGGACGCGGTGAAAGACATTATCAGAAAGTATCGAGAACTGCAGGGTGAGTAGCCGAATTTCCTTAGCGAGATTGCGGCATCACATCGGTAATTCGGCTGCGGGGTCACCGCCATAATTTGACCTCAAAGTAGAAGTAGCTCGCTCAAGCGGCGCACTTCGTAATGCACGCGTAGCGAGGGCGATTTGTATTCGAGATGGCATGAGAGATACCCGCTCGGCTCATCGCAGTTGTATCCGTGCATCGGGTGGACGTACTCGCGGTTCTACTTAATGCGCGGCCCGTCCCACCAATTGGTGTAATGCGCTCGTTTCGGCCATGGCGAGCGGAGACAACCCCCGGCGTCCTCGGGCGTGGTGACTCAACCACCCGCCCGAGGACTGGATCAGGAACTCGGAGCCCTCTGACCTATGAAGAACCCTAGCTTCATCCCTCCACATCCCGTAAGAGACGACAAGAACACCCGGGAGGCGTGCTGGGATATGCCCGCCGATCCCGAAGTGGTCGGCAAGGCGCGGCGGCTGGCGCGGGAAGCCCTCGTCGCCTGGGGCATCTCCGCCGTCACGGAGGGCGTGGCCATGGTCGTGTCCGAACTGGTGAGCAACGCGGTAGTGCACGGGCGGGCGCCGATCACCCTCTCGCTGCACCGGCACGGGCGGATCGTGTGCGGGGAGGTCACCGACCACGGCGCGGTGTGGCCGACCC
This sequence comes from Streptosporangium sp. NBC_01810, assembly GCF_035917355.1. Taxonomy (NCBI): domain Bacteria; kingdom Bacillati; phylum Actinomycetota; class Actinomycetes; order Streptosporangiales; family Streptosporangiaceae; genus Streptosporangium; species Streptosporangium sp. NBC_01810. The sequence continues at coordinate 1,192,401 of NZ_CP109070.1, forward strand.
CGCTCCTGGCCGGTCCGGACTCGGAGCACGGTCGCGGGCTGGCGATCGTCGCGGCCTACGCGGACCGGTGGGGCGTGGAGTCCGCGCCGGGGGGCAAGACCGTCTGGTTCGTCTGCGTGGAGCCGGGATCTCGGTGAGCGGCCCGCTGCCCATGCTGGACCTGCCCGGCGACGTGCGTGTCTGTGCGCGGTGCGGCACCTGCATCGTCACGCTGGCCGCCGCCGTACGCCTGATCTGGGCCGACATCACGGACGACGTGATCCCGGCCGAGGTCGTCGAGCAGATCACCGCGCCGGTCGCCGATGTCTGGGTCGACGTGCTCTGCAACCCGTCCTGCCCACCGGGCGACCATGAGCCGTACCCCGGCTGACTCGACGCCACCACACCGGGCGGCCCTCCCCGTCCGGTACCGGCCGCAGGGCGCCACCACCTCGTCTCTGACCAAGAGGTCAGACGTTCAGCCGCTGAGGTCGGCTTCGATGTCGCTCATTTTTCGAACCAGTCGCATGTTCCCCGGGACACGGATGAACCCGTACTTCTCATAGAAGCGCGCCGCCTCCTCATCGAGGGCGTCGACGACGATCAGGCGAGCGGCCACGCTCCGAGATGACTCCAGGGCCGTGCTGAGAGCGTGGACGAGCAGGCGACCGCCCAGGCCGCCGCCCTGCAATGTTTTGTGGAGTGCCAGTCGCGCCAGGATGACGGCGGGAATCTGGCTCGGGCCGCCACGGCCTGCCTTGGAAGGGACCTCGTCTTTCTGCAGCAGATGGCCGGCAAGGGAATAGTAGGCGACGACGTCGTGCTCCCCATCCGAGGTCCACACGAAAGTACGGGCGGTGCGGTTCCGTTCAGCCTGCAGGGCTGACGTGCTCAACCAGAAGTTCAGCTCCTCCTTCCCGCAGTCGAACGAATCCATGCGGTGCTGCTGGTTGAGCGGCTGAGGATCATACACCGTTACTTCCTTTTCGGAATCTCTCGGCTTTCCCGGGCGGCACGGGCCAGTGCCTCGTTCCGCTGCGGGGGAGCGTCGAGTGAGTCGATGATCGCCTCGAAGAAGTCGGGAGGCACCACGGTGATTCGTTCATTGCGCATGACCTCTTCGGCCGCGTCGAGGGCCGCGTGCAGAACGAACCCGGTGACGGTCTCCCGTCTGGCGCGGGCGGCTTGTTCGATCAGGTTCTTGTCTTCCGTGCTGATGCGGACTTCGAGTCGGCTTCTGGTGTCGTGCCTGGGGGAGGCGGTGCTGCCTGGCGCGGGACGGGTCATGACTACTGGCTCCTCCACAGCGGGTGTCGGCGTTGCGCCGGCACCGGTCGGGCGGTCGGCGCCGCAGTGTGCGGCGCTGTTCAACCGCAGGGAGATCACTCCCCGCCGCTTAGGTTCTGTACGGACAGTGTCCGTACAAGTTGGCTGGATGTCAAGGCGGAGCACAGGGCGTCCGGATCCCCGCTAAAGAGGTCTCGCCTCGTACAGCCCACGTATAGGGAAGCCGCCTTCCTGGATCGTGGCTCGTCGGTCTGGCCGTTGTTCAGCCGATGACGGCGCTCCACGCGCCGCGCCGCAGGTGGATCGTCCCGTCCGGAGTGACACGGGCCAGGGCGCCGTACAGCGGGAGTTGCCCGTGCCGCAGCCAGTGGTCACGGACCTCGTCCAGCAGGTCCCACAGGCGACGCGGGCCACCCTGATGCACCACGGGCGGCGTGTGCCGGGTCTGCTCGGCGCGCCCCCATGACCCGTCCTCGTGGAGCATGATCGCGGTGCGGGTGTCGCCGTCGGTCTCGTAGTGGTGCTCGATGTCGGGCGCGGCGAGTTCCAGCATGGATCGCACCTCCCATGACTCGATCACGTCCAGCACCGGGAAGCGACCCAGGTCGACGTCCTCGCCGTCCTCGATCCGGGCCCGTTCCAGGAGGGCTCGGTCCCGGGGCGGGTAGTCGGCGCCGGCGCGGGTGGGCATGAACATGGCCCAGTCCCGCTCGACGCGACCGATCGCGCCGCCGTCCTCGGTCTTCGTGGCGGTGAGGATGATCGACGTGTTCGTGATGGTGGTGGCGAGCCGTCCCCCGGCCGGGAGTGCTGCCAGCCAGGAGGTGGGGACCGGCCGCACCGACACCATGGCGACGATCCGATCCACCGGCCCCGGCAGAGAGCCGGTGGCGTCGCCGGTCACCATGGACGGCCGGTGGCCGAGTTCGGCCAGCCGCTCCCCGGCGGCCTTGACGAGGTAGGCGTCCACGTCGATCGACGTGACCCGGGCCGCGCCGAGACGGGCGCACAGCAGGGCCGTGCCGTACCCGGAACCGGTGCCCACGTCCAGGACGGTGGAGGTGTCCTCGACGGCGGCGTGCTCCAGCATCTGCACGACCAGGGTCGGCAGTGTGGACGAGGACGTCGGTTTGCCGGTCGGATTGTCCTCCGGTGCGGCGTGGTCGGCGTGCAACGTGCCGACCTGGGTGACGAGGCTGCGGTCGCCGTAGGCGGCGCCCATCCAGGCCTCCGCCTCGCCGGGCCCGTCCTGCAGGGTCCACGCTCCGTTGCCGGCGGCTTTCCACCAGCGGGGTACGAACGTGTGCCGAGGCGTGCTCGCGGTGGGGGTTCGCCACGGTGATCCGGGGCGGGTGACACGCTCGGCGAGCGCGGAGGCGTGCGGGATCCAGTCCATGGTCAGGAGTCTGCTCCCGCGGTACCGGCCGTCGCCACTGTGCGGCGACGGCGGGGGATGGTGACCGGCAGCAGCACCGGAGGCGGGGCGCTGCTCTCCGCCGGAGAGCAGTCGTTCCTGTCGCTGTTGGGGATGCTCGCGCGGACCATCCCGCTGTCCCGGGCCGTAGGTGGGGAGATGGTCTCGGCCGGGGAGCAGTCGTTGCCGTCGCTGTCGGGGTTGCACGCCGTGCTGGGGCGTCGGCGCGGCACCTGGGCGAGCAGGTTCCGCCACGCGGCACCTGTGAAGATGTCCACCAGCGGCGTCCGGCGGACGTTGCCCGCCGAGGGCAGGAACCGCGACAGTACGCACATGCGGACTTCGCCGTCGCAGGAGATGGCGGCGCGACCGTCGCCGCACCTGCCGCACAGCTCTGCCACGTTCGGCGTTGTGCGTGCCGGTACGACGCCTCGGCCGACACCACGCACCCGGTCGACGCGGACTCGGGTGACGCCGAGCCGCTCCAGTTCAGCGCGGGCCTGCTCGGTGCGCTGCCCGTCGCCGAGGTCGATGATCCCGACTCGGAGAGGGATGCCGCGGTCGAGTGCCTCGATGATCGCGGCCCGGGTACGGGCATGGCTGCCTGCTCGCCGAGTGAGCCGGTCGTGCTCGGCAGGATCATCGCTGTAGTAAGAGGTCGCCAGTTCGACACCGGGTTGGGAGAGCACCTGCCACAGCGGAGGGGGGATGTGCAGGAGGTTGGAGAACACCTCGATCTGCAAGCCGTTGCCGATCGCATGGTTGAGCAGATGCGCGAAGTCGGGGTGCATGGTCGGCTCGCCGCCGATGAGCTGAATCTTGCGGATGCCGGCGGCCGGCGCGGAGGAGATGAGCTGCTGCCAGTCGGCGGTGCTCATGGTGCCGTGGCCCTCGGTGGGCCCGGAGTGGGCGTAACAGTGCGCGCAGATTCTCTAGGCTATTCATCGTTGTCGTCTTCGATCTTGTTTGGAGCGGTCGGTGGAGATGGAGCAAGAGGAGGTCGACAAGGCTCGCACCCGCCAGCGCGTCCCCGTTTTCACCACCGCGTTCATCGCCCGGTTCCAAAACGACCCGGACTGCGTCGCCGCCGAGACCGATCTGGACGTGGCCGTCATCAAACGGCTCCTGGTGGGTGAGCAGGACACGGTGCTGGCCTCCTGCACCGATCACCTCGCCAGCCCACACGCCGATCCCGGGCTGCCCTGCCCGGCTTCGTTCCTGTCCTGCCTGGACTGCGAGAACGCCCGAGCACTTCCCCATCAGCTGCCGGTGCAGCTCGCCGCGGCGGAGCGCATTGCGGCTCTGCGCCCGCACCTGGATCCGGTGGTTTGGGATACGCGTTTGCGGCCGCGGCTCGATCAGCTCGAAGAGATCGTGAACACCTACACCGCCGCCGAACGGGAGCAGGCTCGCCGTGAGGTGACCAGCCGCCAGCAGCAGATGATCGACGAGTTCCTGGAAGGACGGTGGGACCTACGATGACCATGGGAAACCTCGCGCTGTCACTCGAGCAGAACGTCCCGCGCTGGCCCGATGACGATGTGGTGATTCTCCGCAATCGCGTCGTCAGGCCCGGCACACCTCAGGAACGGCTGTCCAGGTTCGATGATGCTGTCTGGGTCCTGCACCCCGCGCACCCTGACGCCCACCATGGCGTCAACAGCCTGCACTGGGAGAGGTTCCCGCCGCACCTGGTCTTAGTGTTCAAGACGTTCACACTGGCGGTCCTGGACCACCCCTATCCGCCGGTCCTGGCGATCGAACGGCACAGCCAGCGCATGGCCATCGACACCGTCGCTCTTACCCTCAGGGACCTGCGGGTGTTCGCGCAGTGGATGGCCGATCAGGGCTTGGAGAGTTTGCCGGAGGTGTCGGGCAGCAGGCTCGATGCCTACCACAGTCACGTGCTGGCACTGGCCACGTCCGCGTCACGTAAGGCCAGGCTGCTGAACTCCATCCGGATGTTGTGGGGTTACCGTGATCTCCTCCCCGAGCAGAGCAGACTGCCCGAGGCCGCCCCGTGGAACGGGGCCAGCGGTCACGGTCTGGCCATGGTCCCGCCCCGGGGAGGCGGCAACAAGACCCCACGGATCGCCCCGGCGACCATGGAATCCCTGCTGGCCTGGTCGCTGCGGATGCTGGAGGACTTCGGTCCCGACATCGCCGACGCCTGGGAGGAGTACAACCAGCTCTGCGACGGCACTCACTCGTCCCAGCGGCGCTTCGCTGGCGTTGCCCGTCGTGACTGCCTGGCGATCTTTCTCGCAGACGCGAGGGCGGAAGGAGTTTCACTGCCTGGCCGGCTCGGCCAGGATGGCGCCGTTGAAGTCGACGAAGCACATTTGCTGCGGCTTTTCGGCGGCAGGCGCGGCCGTCTGGGAGTTCGCTTACTCCGGCAGGTGCGAGAATCCGGGCTGCCCATCGCGGCCGGCAGTTTCCTCGGCACCATCGGTGGGCAGCTCGACGGCCGACCATGGCGGGATCGTCCGATCACCGTCGATGAGGTTCATGATCTGGTGCGGTTCCTCACGGCGGCCTGCTTTGTGATCGTCTGCTACTTGTCCGGGATGCGCCCAGGCGAGGCTCTCAACCTGCGGCGAGGTTGCCGGGATACCGATCCGGACACTGGCCAGCTCCTGCTGGTCGGTCGCGCCGGCAAGGGAAGCGACCGGCTGCCCTCGACCGGCGCCGACGATGTCTTGACGCGGCCCTGGGTCGTTGTCGCTCCTGTCCACGGCGCGATCGCCATGCTGGAGCGACTTGCCCCGCACCCCTTCGTGTTCCCCGCCAGCATCGTCGCCGCCCAGGGCAGGCGCAGCGCTGACCAACACGCCCGGGTATCCCGCTACATGACCCGTGACCTGGAGCAATTCGCCAACTGGGTCAACACCGCCTTCGCCGGCCCGGACGGCGAATCACCGATCCCGTCGGACCCGACCAAGCACATCCATGCCAGGCGCTTCAGAAGGACCCTCGCCTATTTCATCGTCCGCAAGCCGCGCGGGCTTATCGCCACTGCTCTTCAATACGGACATGTCAGCACGCGAGTGACTTTGAATTACTCGGGCACCGCCGACACGACATGGATGGAGGACCTCGCGGTGGAGCGGCTGGAACTGGTGCTGGAGCAGACCGACCGCGACTGGACGCTCCTGGCGGGCGGCGAGCACGTCAGCGGTCCCTCCGCAGCCGAATACCGTGACCGGATCGCCCGCGCCCGCAGGTTCGAGGGCCGGGGCGTTAAGTCGGCCCGCAACCTGGAACGGCTCTTGGCCCAGGCCGACTCCAACATCCACCACGGCGAGGCGATGACCTGCGTCTGGCGGGCCGAGACCGCGGCCTGCCGCAAAGCCAAGATCGAGCAGGGGCTGCCCTCCGACGACGCCCCCGACGAATCAGAATGCCGCACGACCTGCCAGAACCTGGCCTACACCGACCGTGACATCCAGCAGATCCGCCAGGAGGCAGCTGCGATGGAACAGGCTGCCGCGGACCAGCTCACACCCCGCCCGATCCGTGACCGGGCAGCCGCTCGTGCCGCGCAACGACGAGCGATCATCGAACGCCACCAAGCCTCCCGGCCCACAGCCGGAACGACCGAAGGCGAGGACCAGTGAGCCGTACTCCCCGGGAACGGGACGCCGAACACGCTACGATCCGGGCCGCCGCTGACCGGCTGCTGACTGGGACGCCGCTGAGGTCAGTATCGGGAAAATTGACCGTCAGCGAGCTGATCACCGAGTCCGGGCTGCGACGCGACGTCGTCTACTCCGACTACCGGGACCTGGTGGAGGAGTTCCAGGCTCGCGTCAAAGTTCAGGACTCTACCCCGCTGGCGATGCAGGATCTCGCTGAGCAGAACGCCAAGCTGAAGGAGAAGATCACCGAGGTTGCGGCCGAGCTCGCCAAAGAACGAGCCGCCGGGACCGCGCTACGCAGGGCGGTCGCTGAACTGTCTCTTGAACTCCAACAGGCCCGTGAAGAGCTCGCTTCGGTGGGGAACGTCGCTCGGCTTCCAGTTCGCGGCGGTGGAGAACTGATCGGACCGTGCTGACGCAGCGGAACAGGCTCCCGAACTGGATCGCTGCTGGTCGCGCCGATATCGTCCCAGAATGCGCATCCGCCAGTACGTCTACTTCGCGCTGTTCAGTCAGCGCATCTCCGCAGAGGAGATAGCGACGTGGCTAGGCATCGCACCCGATGAGATTACGATCCGCGGAAGCCGCCGCACCGCACCGGCAATTCCAGTCAGCCACAGTTGGAAGATCGTATGCCGTGAGCCTGGTCTGAGCGTCGATGAACAGATATCCCGCGTGCTGGACCGGCTCCGGCCTCACACCGACCGCATCGCCGAACTCGCCGAACGTCTTCGGGCCGAGAACGAGGAACACGCCGGCGCTGTCCTGGAGGTCGTGCGCTACCTAAACGATGACGAGGAAGACCCCCAACTCAATCCCTCAGACACCCGGCCCCCAGCGCCACCGGACGAGCCCAACTTGCTCGGCTGGCACCTCGACCGAGACGTGCTGGACTTCCTGACCGCCACCGGCGCCGCCCTGGACATCGACGAGTACGACCTCACCCCAGACGAGCCTGAGCCGACGCAGGTGCAGATCGAGCGAGATGCTCTACGTCGGGAACTGGGGGACCTTCGTGCATGGCTTTCCCGGAAGTTGGACGTCCTTCGCCGAGAGCCCGGTCCGCAGGAGATCACAGTCCTCAGCGTTCCGTCCGACCGGGAGATCCTCGCGGAGATCGAGCGGCTTCGTGTCGAGGTGGCGGCCTTGAGACAGCCTGAAGACGCCCCTGATCGGCGGTGGCTGGAGATCGACGAACTCATCCTCGCGCGCACTAATATCCAGGCGCTCCAGCAAATCCGCACTCTGTTCGAGTGCACCCTGCACGAAGCAGTGGGCCTGCTCGATGAGCGGTATCAGACGCTCCGACACCAGCGTCCCAACGGGTTCACCGAGGATTCTCACGAGCAAGAGCGACATCCGCTGCTGCCTTCACCAGACAGACAGCAAGCCGACAAAACTGATTCCGACAACGGGCTTGCCTAATGAACGCAGACGAGCTGGCAGCGGTTCGTGAGTTCGAGTTCGAGGAACTCGACGGACGCCGGTGTGAGCGGGGAAAGAGGATCGGTGACCATCATGTGCCCTTTCCGGTTGGGGGAACGTGCCGTGCCGTGAGGTGCGATGTAGTGCGCCTCCGCCCTCTGCTGGGAGGGCGCCGCCGTGGCGACCGTGGCTTCCGGCTGCGTGTAACGGAGCCGTTGTGCAAGCGGGGACGACGGCGCGGCGGCAGGTGAGCGGATGCCCCTGACGGTAGGAATCAGCGCATGCGAGGTTCAACGAACTTGCAGGTGCTTGCACAATTCACTGGGTAAGAGCATGTAGCGCGGCCGAGATCAGGGCCCGCGCGTCGGCGCCGTACACCGCGAGTTCGGCGAGCTCGGTGAACGCGCGGCTGTACATGTCGATCTCGCTGGGCCGCGTCACCGTCAAGTACCCCGACACAAGTTCCACGGACACCTGCTCGGCGCCGAAGATCCAGAATCCTTCGACGGTCCACCGCATCGGAGTCCGATCTGAGCCGAGCGGAATGACACCGAGGCTGACAGACGGCAGGGACGCCACCACGGTCAGGTGGTCGAGCTGGGCGGCCATCACCTCCCTGCCCCCGATCACCGAGCGCAGCACCGTCTCTTCCACGAGGAACGCGAACTGATGCCCGCCTTCGTGGAGAACGCGTTGCCGTTCCATTCGGGCCGTGACAGCGGCATCCACATCATCGGGGATCGACCGTCGTTGCATGATCGCCCGCAGGACCGTGGTGGTGTAGGCACGTGTCTGGATGATCCCGGGGACCAGGCTGGGCGCGTAACTACGGAAGCGACGGGTCCGCTCGTACAGCGGCAGCTGCGCTTCCTGTGCCTGCCGCAGGCCGGCCCGTTCCATCCGTTTCCACTCGACCCACATCGAGTTCACTTCACGCGCCGCGGCGATCAGGTCGGGAATCTGGTCCTCGGCGTCGCACACCCGGCACCAGACGCGGATGTCGGCGTCGGCGGGCGGTGTCTTCGCGTTCTCGATGCGGGAGGTTTTCGACTCATGCCATCCGGCCGCCGCCGCCAGCGCTCGTGCGCTGAGATCTGCGTCGAGGCGGATCTCCCGCAGCCGACCGGCCAGGGACTGCCTGGCCGCGCGAGCGCTGGAGGAGACGGACGAGGACACGAGAGGACACTAAACGATCAGGTGGGCTGATAGTCCTGGTGGGGTGTCGCACGTTCCCAGATCGTGTCGAATGCCGCCAGAAGTCGCTTGGCCAGAGCTTCGTCGGCTCGCCGTTCAACCCCGTCGGCGGGCCATGTGCCGTCGCCGGTGAAATGGTTGAACACGACCACTGATCCATCGAAGATCCACAGGTCGCTGCCCGGAACGAGCAGGTCGGCGGCCTGTCGCCGGGGCAACCAGCGGACTTCCTCACCCGCGGCGATGTTGTGTGCGGCGGTGATGTCGTACTCGTAGCGGATGTAGTCGGTCACCGGTTCGGACACGATCCGGGCCCGCCGTACCCGGACACCCCGGGCGACCGTCGCGACGATCAGATCGAACCAGTCGCTCCAGCGTTCGGCCGGGTCGAACCGGTCTCCCGCCATCCAGGCGAGGTAGTCGGGATCGTTCGGGGTGTAGACGTCCCGGAGCTCCAGGTGCACCGCTGAGGAGCGGGCTGTTCTTAGTCCGTCACGGATGTCCGATGCCATTGGTCGCCGCCTCTGTCGTGCCGTTCACCTCGGGGAAGAACTGCATCATCACCGCTGGGAGCCGGATCACCGTCTCGTGGCCGGGGATGTCGCCGGTCTTCCTGCACTCCTCCAATGTCGCTTCGTCCACCTTGTACGACTGGACGATGTAGTCGCCGGTCTCCTCGTCGATCCAGACCGTCGGAGAGCCGTCGTTCGGAGTGCCGGGATTGATGCCCAGAAACCGTAGCGCCATGGTGACCTCCACCATCTGAGGTATGCACGGACTTGCACCAGCTGACCTTTACCCGGTGTAGCGAGCCGGTAAAGGCTTCCGACCCGTTGACCGCTGTTCTGGCCGAAGCCGGACACGTCGGCGGGGAGATGCCCGGGGTCTTACCGGTCGGTGCGGGGGCGCAGGGCTCCGCCGGTGAGGCCGTCGCGGGCCAGTGAGGTGGCGCGGTCGCTCAGTTCGGTGAGTTCCCTGACACGCCGTTCGAACTCGTCGAGGGTGCGGAAGGCGGTGCCGTACAGCCGCTGGTCGTCGATACTCATCTGCGGGATGCGCGAGCCGCGGATGTCGGTGCGGAAGCCGCCGCTGGCGCTGGTGGAGTGCCGGGTGTTCGCGGTGCTGCGCAGGAAACCGTGCAGGTAGTCGGTGTCGAGCTGGTCGCTGGTGGAGACGGCCTCCCCTTCGACGATCTCGACGAGTTTGGCGCGGGCCAGGTCGGCCACCCTGACCGTGGCGCCCTCAAGGTAACCGGGGCCGGAGCTGAGCGGCGGCAACAGGTCCAGCAACTCGTGGAGCCGGCCCACTAGGGCCGCGCGGATGGACGTGTACTCCGCGAGATGGTCGGTACGGGCTGCCGCGATGTGACGCGCGGGGGTGAGATCCACCGTTTCGTCGAGCAGGTCGATCAGCGCCACATCCACGACTTGGTCCGGAGCAGGGGCGAACGGGCCGTCGGGGTCGTTGGCCGTGAGGTCCGTCATCCGGACAAAGGAGGCCGCGCCGTCGGGGGAGGAGGGCCGGGCCAGCAGCCAGAGGTGCACGGGCTGGGCGTGGGAGGCGACCATCCCCGCCGGTAGCGCGACGAGCTGGGTGAGGATGCCGTGCCGGACGAGTTCGGCGCGGATCCGGCGGCCCGCCTTGCGGTAGGCGGCGGAGGCGGAGGCCACGAAGATCGCCCTGCCGCCGGGGGCGACGTGCGCGTAGCAGTGCTGCAACCAGGCCAGCTCGCCCTCCGCCCGGGTGGGAACGCCGAACTCCCAGCGGGCGTCGAGCAGCAGGTCCTCGCGACCCCAGTCGGGTACGTTCACCGGCGGGTCGCACACCACGAGGTCCGCCCGGAGCTCCGGGCAGTGGTCCTCACGCAGTGAGTCGCCCACCCTGATCGTCACGCCCGTCCTCCCGGCGAGCCTCGTACGGGACTCGGCGAGCCGGGCGGCCGACGAGTCGATCTCCTGCCCGGCCAGGGTGACCTCGGGGCCGTTGCCGAGTGCGAGGAGCAGGGAGCCGATTCCACAGGCGGGGTCGAAGACTGTGCCGCTCACCGAGCCCGCGAAATGTCGCACCGCACGGGTCAGGCGAGAGGTCGACACCTGCTCCGAGCCCACCCGGCCCGCCGAGTCGATGAGGCGTTCGGTGAGCCCCGCGACAACCTCGGCCGGTGAGCTCTGCGCGGCCAGGTCCTTCACCGGCGACCGAATCCCGGCATCCAGCGATGGGGCGGACCCGGTGGTGAACAGCTCGGCGACGTCGGCGAGGCCGCGCGTCATGTCGTCGCCGTACATCCCGCGCAAGGCCTGCCAGACGAGCACCTCGCCGGAGACCTCGCCGCCCCTGCGATGCCGGTCCAGCCAGGTCTGCACCTCGGACAGGGCGAACAGGGCGTTGTGCGCCCCGCCGCCGACCGGCGTGGGAAAGTCGGCGTGCCGCCTGCGCCAGTTGGAGACGGCGGCCCGTGTCACCCCGGCCAACTTCGCGATCTCCGCAGCCGAGACCAGGGAATCGGCACTGGCCTGGGAATCGGCGTTCATGGGGAAACAGTACACGTGGTGGTAGGAAGCGCCAGGTAATGGGTGCATTGACATCGTCAACAGAGATACCCGACGACACTTGTGCCGCATCGCGGACTGAGTGATATGGAGGTGTATCGCCCCATACTCTTTGATCACTGTGATGGACCAGGCCGGGCGCGGGACAGCGGTTTCAGTCCCTCCTTTCCGCAGTCGAATCCGCAGTCGAATGAATCCAGGTGATGCTGCTGGTTGAGCGGCTGGGGGTCATACACCATTACTTCCTTTTTGGAATCTCTCGGCTCTCCCGGGCGGCGCGGGCCAGCGCTTCGTTCCGCTGAGGGGGAGCATCAAGTGAATCGATGATCGCCTCGAAGAAGTCGGGGGGCACCATGGTGATTCGTTCACGGCGCATGACCTCTTCGGCCGCGTCGAGAGCGGCATGCAGAACGAATCCGGTGACGGTCTCCCGGCTGGCACGGGCGGCCTGTTCGATCGGGTTCTTGTCTTCCGTGGTGATGCGGACTTCGAGTCGGCTTCTCGTGTCGTGCCTGGGGGATGTGGTTCTGTTTGGCGCGGGACTGGTCATAGCCGGTGCTCCTCCGTAGCGGACATCGGCAGCGAGCCGACACCGGTTGGCGGTCAGCAACGCATCGCACGGTGCTGTTCAACCGCGGGGAGTTCGCACGTCCGCCGCCCGGGGGCAGATCCCGGTCAGGGCGCCCGCCATCGCCAGAACGTGGACGCCGCCCCGCTCCTGAATGCGGGCGATCTCCGCAGGATCCCTTCTGATGTAGGCCCCGCACAGCCGCCGCCCGAAGGCCAGCAACTCCCGGTCGGGCAGCCGTTTGTAGGGTTCGTTGCCGCTCTGCCGCGCCGCGCAGACGAAGTCGCTCGCATCGGCGGGGCAGGCGGACACGGCCCCCGGCGCGCGATCGGTCACCGGAAGGAACGCCAGGAGCACCAGCGCGACCAGCGCCACCCCGGTAAGGAGGGCTGCGGCCCACCAGCGCCAGGAGTTGCGTGACACCCGCAGGAACTTACTGGTGCGGGACGACGCTACGGCGCGGCATCAAACTGAACTGGATTTTCGACGCTGACTTCCTGACGGCCGAGGTCCTGCCCATTCTGTTCGCCGATCACAAGCGCGCCGCTCGCCGGCGTACCCAGTCCACCCTCGTCAGCCTGGTGAAGCGCGGATCCGAACCGCTCCAGCGGCTGATCGCCGATTATCGGGCGAGGGCGAGTGAGCCCGGATTCCGGGTCCGCTTCGGCGAGTCGGAGTTCGACGACGCGGTGCGTGCCGCGATCGCCGACCACACCGGGGACGACGCCTGGCCGCTCCTGCGCGACGCCCTTTTGACATGGCGCCCGATGAGCGATGACCACCTCGCGCCGATCGCCCTGCTGGTCGACCCTCGGATCGCCCGGTTGATCACACCGGAGCGGGGGCGCGAGATCCTCACCATGCGACGCGGCTGACCCGCCGATCATGCCCTGGCCGTCCCGGCCAGGGCATTCGTCGTGCGGCTCACCTACCCGTACGTGGGACGCTGCGGCCAGCCGGGCGGGGAGTCCTCCCACTCCTGCTGCCGGCCGTACGGGGTGAGGTCGAGGATGTTGTTGGCGAAGAGGAGCCGGTCCACGCCGCGGGAGGTGGTGTTGTAGGTCCGGTAGACGTCCTCGCCGTCGCGCAGGAACACACTCAGCATGAAGCCGCGGCCGGCGCCGCAGTCGTCCGCGAACGAGGTGCCGTGTGAGGACACGAACGGCAGGGTCCAGCCCATCCGCGCCTTGTACGCCTCGATCTGGGCGAGCGGCATGTTCGACACGGTCACCCAGGTGACCCCGATCTCGGCCGGCCAGGCCAGCCCGGCCACCGGAACGTTGTTCGTGAACCCGGTGCAGCCCGGGCAGTAGTGGTCCGGCCCGTTGTCCATGAACTGGTAGACGACCAGCTGCTCCCGGCCCTCGAACAGGTCGAGCAGGGTCTTCGTGCCGGTGGGCGTGTCGAACGCGTACCCGTCGGCGAACTTGACCATCGGGAGGCGGCGACGCCGCGCCGCGAGCGCGTCCTGGGCGTGGGTGGCCTCCTTCTCGGCCTTGAGCAGCTCGTCGCGAGCCTGCTGCCATTCCTCGGCAGAAACGATCCTCGGTTTCTCCATCCGCCGATTGTGCTCCGCGGTACCGACAAAATCCCGCGTCATCTTCGCCTCGGCTGCCCAAGACCTCTGACAGGAAGGGTAAAATGCCGACTCGATGGAGAGCGTGTCACACCACGGCGTGCCCGTAAATGGTGACGAACGGTGCGAGATCGGGAACTCCGAAGCCTTCGCACATCGACTTGAAGATCGCGGCCTTGTCCTCGCCGAAGCGCCGGATCCGAGTGGTGTAGGAGGTGGCGGAAACAAATGTCGGGGGATCGGTTTTGCTGTGAAACTTATCCGCGTACATTACGAGTTCTTCTTCGGCTGATTCCGCCATGTAGTCGGCAGGTGGCAGCGGGAGACCTTGTCGCTGTACGTCGTGACGGTTGATTCCCATCCCGGTGTGACAGGAGCAGAAACGGCAGAGCTTCTCCGGGAACCCCTCGCCGAGGAGGAGTTCGTAGCCGAGTATCCCGTGACGCACATAGCGTGCGTGATCGAGCTTTCCATCGTCGTCGTACAGCCGGTACACCCCGATGTCGTGAAGCAGGCTGCCGGCCCGCACCAGGTCCGCGTCGAGATCGGGGCCGACGCGGGCGAGGAGCTGTTCCGCGATTCCACACACGATTTCACAGTGGGTGTAGACGAGCTCGAACGCTTCCCGGGTGGGCGCGTGCTTCGCGTGCAGCGCGCGAATCTCTCCGTCCGGTGGAATCCGCATACTGGGAGTTTAACCATCCGTGACCATGATGTTCGGCGTCGCTGAAGCCGAGAGCACCTCGGTGCCGTATGCGAATCGGGTTGGGGGCCGGTGAGCCTTCCCCGCTCCTGGGTCGTGCCGAAGCCGTCGGCCGCGCCCTGGGCATACCCCGTTTCTCATCGGCTTCGACACCGGTGATCTTTACTGTCTTTCCAGGATGTAGTGGCCGTCGGAGGTGAACCCGGTGACGCGGGCGCCCTGACCGATCAGCCCGCCGAGCACGTCGCGCGTCGCGTGCCGCCATGCCCTGGCGGCGGTCGGATCGGTACGGCGTAACGTCTCCACGTCGCGCGGGATCTGGACCAGCGACACCCGCCCGTCCGTCGTGCCTTTGACCGGGCGATCGCCCTTGGCGGCCAGGGCCACCCTCGCCTCGTCGGGGACGAGGGGCGGCTTCCCCGTCCCCGAGCAGGCGGCCACCACGCGCGGCTCGGTCAGCCGCCAGACCACCAGGAGCCGGTCGGACTCGTCGCCCGCGTTGATGGCGTCCGCCATGGGGCCGTAGAACGATTCGAGATACTCCTCGGGACGCGCGCCGAGCTTGGCGATGTTGAAGTGGGCGTTGCGGCGCACCAGCGGGTCGTAGGTCCAGAAAACGGTGCTCAGCCCTCTTGCCAGCGCCCACGCGCGCTGGTGCAGCTTGAGTGCGAAACCGATGCCGCGGCCGGGTAGCGCCCCGGTCACGTGGGAGTGCAGCGCTGTGCCCACGGGGTCGGCGAAGAAACCGACGCAGGCGCCGACCAGCCTCGCGCCGTCGAAGGCGCCCGTGACGTAGTTGCCGCTGTGGGACATCGCCCGCATGAGCTCCGTGCTGATCGGCGCCTTGCCGGGATCGGCGTGCCAGATGTCGTCGTACAGGGCGAAGACCTGCCGGAACTCGCTGATCTGGTGCAGTTCGCGCACCTCGACCCCGCCGCGGCGCTCAGCGGCCCTGAACTGGCGCTCGGCCTCGGCCACGACCGGCCCGGTGTCCACCGTGATCACCGGGTGCCGGCCGTCACGGGCTTCGGGCTGCGGTGCGGGTCGGCGAACATATGGATTCCTTTCGGGACGGGTCTCGCCGGTGTTCGTTCCCGTCGGGCATACGGGCGACACGGGGCGTGACCGGCCGGAGGGAACGCCCGGGCGATGTCGTGCTCTCCCACCGTGACCGGCCGGAGGGAAGACCCGGGCGATGTCGTGCTCTCCCGCCGCATCGTGGTGGGCGACTTCATCGCCAGGTTCCTGGCCACCAACCAGCCGGTCAAGCTCGCCGCCGCAGAGGCTCTCTTCCAGACTCGCGCCGGTGCGCCGTTGAGCGTCGGCGGCTTCGTGGTGAACGACGAGCTGCGCTACGCGCTGGAGATTCCCTACGGCCTCTCCATGCTGGTGGGCTTTCACCCCGATACCGTGGTTCAGGGACTGAACATCGTGCCTGTGGCCGAGCGCCCACCGGTCAACCCCGTGCATCTGGCCTTCGACACGATGGTGGGAATCGGTTTCTTCCTGCTCCTGATGGCGGCCTGGTTCGCCCTGGCGTGGTGGCGGCGGCGCGACCTGCCGCGCTCGCCGTGGTTTCTGAGGCTCGCGGCCATCTCCGGGGTCGCCGCCGTCGCGGTGGAGACGGGCTGGATCGTGACGGAGGTCGGCAGGCAGCCCTGGGTGGTGTACGGCTGGACTCGGCGCAGATCCTGTTGCTCGTGCTGTGGGTGGGCGTGACCTGCTACGCGTTGCTGGGCGGGGCCGACTTCGGCGGCGGTGTCTGGGATCTGCCGGCCGGGCGCAGCAGGAAGGGTATGCCGGAGCGCAATCTCATCGAGCACTCCATCGGGCCGGTGTGGGAGGCCAGCCACGTCTGGCTGATCTTCGTGCTCGTCATGATGTGGACGGAGTTCCCGCCGGTCTTCGCCGCCGTCATGTCGACCCTCTACATCCCGCTGACGCTGGTGGCGTTTGGCACCATCGCCCGAGGGGCCGCCTTCGCCTTCCGTAAGGCCGCCACGGAGTTGCGGCACCCGTGGGTGATCGAAGCCGCGTCACGAACTCCCGAGGGCGCTGTGTCAGATGCCGCGGCGCATCGCCCTGGTGCCCATGGCCAGGCCCACCGCGGCGACGACGCAGGCCCAGAGTGTCCCGTACAGCACCGAGGTGTCCGCGAAACGGCCGGAGAACAGTGCCCGCTCCGCCTCGACGATGTGGGAGACCGGATTCAGGGTGGCGACCACCTGGAGCCACCCCGGGCCGAAGTCCATCGGCAGCAGCACGCCGGAGAGCAGCATCAGCGGGAACAGCACCAGCTGGGTGACCCCGTAGAACAGGTTGCCGCTCGGACTGGACGCGATCGCGAGGACGAA
This sequence comes from Streptosporangium sp. NBC_01810, assembly GCF_035917355.1. NCBI lineage: Bacteria > Bacillati > Actinomycetota > Actinomycetes > Streptosporangiales > Streptosporangiaceae > Streptosporangium > Streptosporangium sp. NBC_01810. Next base: position 1,209,088 of record NZ_CP109070.1, read on the forward strand.
GGAGAGCGAGCCCAGGCCGATCCCGAACACGACCAGTATCGCCAGCCCGGTCAGTACCCCCGGCAGGTGCAGACGGAAGCCCAGCGGCACCGCGAGCGCGATGATCAGCACGGCCTGGGCCAGCAGGATCACGAACTCCTTCATCGTCCGGCCGACCAGCATCGCGGTGCGGTTCAGCGGGGTGACCAGCATGCGCTCCATCGAGCCGCCGAGCAGCTCCACCAGCAGGGAGTACCCGGCCATCATCGGCCCGGACAGGCACATCATGATCAGAATGCCGGGCACGAACCACTGCCATGGCGAGTCCTGGCCGCCGAAGCTCTGCGTTCCGGTGAGCAGCGGGCCGAACAGGAACAGGAAGAGCAGCGGCTGGCTCATGGTGAAGAGGAGGCCGAGGGGTTCGCGTAGTACGGGGACGAACTCGCGGGAGAACACGGTCGAGGTGTCACGGAGGAAGAGTCGTACGCTCACGGGGTGGCCTTTCTTACCGGGGGAGGGGTGCTGTACGGAGGGCCTGTGGCTTTCGCCGTTCAGCGCGGGGAACCGGTGGGGGGAACCGGTGCGGGGAAAGCGTCGCCGACGGTCAGGCGTCGCGCGGGTCATGCGTGTCGGGCCTGTGGTTCTCGCTCAGTTCGCGGCCGGTCAGCGCGGGGGAGCCAGTGCGGGGGAAAGCGTCGCCGACGGTCAGGCGTCCTGTGGGTCGGTCCCCTGGTTCTCATCGCTCTCGCGCAGGCTGCGGCCGGTCAGTGCGAGGAACACGTCGTCCAGGGTGGGCCGGGCGGTCTCGGCGGTGGCGACCTTCACCCCCGACGACTCCAGGTACCGCAGGTACTCCGGCAGCGCCGCGCCCGCGTGGGGCACCCGCAGCCGTACCGTCCTCCCGTCGACGGTGACCGCGTCCGGCCCGGTGATCCGCCCGGCGACCTCGGCGGCTCTCGCCGCCCCCGGCTCGTCGTGGACGGTGATCGTGACGCGGTCGCCGGCCAGGTCGCCCTTCAGTCGCTCGGCGGTTCCGTCGGCGATGATCCGGCCGTGGTCGATGATCACTACCCGTTCGGCCATGGTGTCGGCCTCCTCCAGGTAGTGGGTGGTCAAAAAGAGGGTCGTGCCGTGTTCCTCGCGCAGCCGCAGGATGTGCTCCCAGATGTTGGCGCGGCTCTGCGGGTCGAGGCCGGTCGAGGGCTCGTCCAGGAAAAGCAGACCGGGCCGGTGGATGAGCCCCAGGGCGATGTCGAGGCGGCGGCGCTGGCCGCCCGACAGGGTGCCGGGCTTCCGGGTGGCCAGCGCTTCCAGGTCCAGCAGGCCGAGGATCTCGTCGGCCCGCCGCCGCGCCTCGGCCCGCCGCAGCCCGTAGCAGCGCGCCTGGGTCACCAGCTCGTCGCGGACGCGAAAGTTCTCACCCGCGCTGTTCTTCTGGCCGACATAGCCGATGCGGGCGCGGACCCCGGCCGGATCCGACACGACATCGCAGCCCGCCACGGTCGCGGTTCCCGACGTCGGCGGGAGCAGGGAGGTCAGCATGCGCAGGCTGGTGGACTTGCCCGCGCCGTTCGGGCCGAGGAAGGCCACCAACTGGCCCTCCTCCACATCGATGTCGAGGCCGCGCACGGCGTCGACGCTTCCTTTTCTGATTTTGAATCGCCGGGTCAGCCCTCGGGCATGGATCATCGTCCCCTCCTCGGGGTGGGTGGTTGGTGGCATGCCGAAGAAAGCCCTGGTCGGGGGTCGGCTGGAGATGATTCATCTTTGCCCACGCGATCCGGATCAGGCAAACGTGAAAGGTATGTTCACATTTGCTCTGACCTGCGAAAACTCACTCTTCCTCGGGTCGGTGAACGGTCCTTTCCGCCGTCCGCCCGTGCCGGGTGTCCATGCTGACCTGGCCTTTTCTGACTCCGGCCGGAGCGATGGAAAATATTGTGGGATTCCCGTTCCGCTCAGCGACTCGGGCTCCGGCGACGACCTCCCGGAAGCGCCGGAACGCGAGAGAGCCCCGGACGCCGGATCGGCGCCCAGGGCTCCCGCACGCTTCTGGGGGAAGGCCGCCGGTCAGGTTCCCTCGGCGTGCGCGGGGACGTGGATCGGACGGGCATCGGCGGAGTCGTCGCGGCGGCGCTGGAGCAGGGTGTCGACGGCCCAGGGGCCGGGACCGAGTACGGCGATGATCAGGAACGACCAGCAGAACAGCGCCGCGGGCTCGCCGCCGTTGCGCAGCGGCATGAAGTCCTGCGGCAGGTGCACCATGAAGTAGGCGTAGGCCATCGAACCTGACGCGAGTATCGCGTTGACGCGGGTGAGGAACCCGGCGAGGACGAGCCCGCCGCAGACCACCTGGATGAGCGCGGCCCACCAGCCGGGCCAGACGCCGAACGCGAGGGCCTGGCCGGTGCCGTGGTTGCCGCCGAAGACACCGAACATCGATGCCAGGCCGTGGCACAGGAAAAGAAGGCTTGTCACGATACGGAAGAGCGAGAGCACTGGCCCGTTGAATCGGCTGATTTGCATGGAATCATCCCTGTTTTTCATGGCGCCGCGTGCCCGTTGTTTCCACACGGCGGCGCCGGGCCACGCTCTACCCTCGCATCGTACGGCTCGCTGACACGAAGGTCGGCGCCTTTGTTCAGCCCTTTGTCAAGTCGTTTGTCAAGGCTGGGCGTCATGATGGATCGTCGCAGGTGCGATGTCTGGAATCGGCGATAAGTGCTGATCTGAAAGGAGGGAGTTAAGTGCAAAAGTCGCAGCTAAACTGAATTAACCACCATTTGGCGACACATATTCTACTTGACGATTTAATGTACGTTTCAATCGCGCACCTGATTGGTGCTTTTCGCGCGCGGTCGTGAACCGTCACCTGTGCTCGCGGGGCGTGGAGGTCAGGAGTCCTTCCACGACAGGGCGAGGGTGGCGTGGCGCTTACGGAGGAGCAGCCCACCACTCGGAGGGTCATTCAGGTAGGCCTCGATCCGGAGTCCGGTCGTCATGGGGCGGTCCGCCATGTCCCACGCCTGGACGTGGGCGACCAGCTCGCCCGCGAGCCGCAGCCTGTCCGGCCCGTGGCCGCGAGCGATCAGGGTGCCGTCCGGCGACGGCTCCAGCATGCAGAGGTTGTCGCGCTCGACGATCCCGACGGCCATCCTGAACCCCGTCAGGTCGAGCGGGGGCGAGGCCAGCCACCCCGGCCGCGCCTCCGATATCGTGCACCAGCGGGGCTCGTGCACCGCCAGCCAGAGGCTCAGCCCGTCGAAGAGCTGGGAGAAGCCGACGCTGATCTCGGTGGACAGCTCGACCGCGGGTCCGTCGAGCGCCGCCAGCACGTCGCCGATCTCGCTCGCATCGGGCAGCGAGATCGTCAGGTCTGACTCCTGGTCCAGCACCAGGGTCGTCTCAGGGCCCGCGAAGGGCCCGCGCATCCGCATGAAACCGCAGGGCAGCACCGAGCGGCTCACCCAGTGCCCGTTCCGGCGCTCCATCGCCACCGAGCGCTGCACCCCCCGCAGGTCCAGCGGGGCCACGAGGCGTCCACCGGGCCCGAGCTGCTCAAGCCAGGCCGGTGCCAGGTCCCACACGCCGACGGTGGCGATCACCCGGTCGTAGGGCGCCCCCGGCCAGAACCCCTCGGATCCGTCGCCGCACACCAGCCTCACCTCGGGGTGTCCCGCGACCGCCAGGTGCTCCCCGGCGAGCGTCACCAGCTCGGGGTCGATGTCGACGCTCACGACCTGGCCCTCCGGCCCCACCAGGTGGGCGAGGAGCGCGGCGTTGTAGCCCGTCCCGGTCCCGATCTCCAGTACCCGCTGCCCGGGCTCCACTCCGAGCTGGTCGAGCATCAGGGCCATGATCGCCGGCTGGGAGGAGGAGCTGATCGGCCGGCCGCCGCCGTCGCGTTTGGTAACGATCGCGTCGTCCCGGTAGACGGTCTCCGCCGGAAGGTCCGGCAGGAACACATGTCGCGGCACCGCCCGCAGCGCGTCGGTCACCACCTCGCTGATCCCCCGCGTGCGTACCTGCGAGACCAGCTCTTCCCGTAACGCGTGCCACTCAGCCATCGTCGACCTCCGTGCCCTATGCGTGTCTGGCGCCCTGATTCATGCCCCTGCAGATGTGCAACGTCCCCATGGCGCCCCGGTGCCCAGCCTCTCTTGCCGATGTCGAAGCCGAGTCGAATGGGAAAACACGGGGGCCGTGACGGTACTCCGCATGCGAGTGCCGCGCAACGCTCGCCCGGGCGGGAATGTCCAAGGCCCGCCGCCATGAGATGCCGGCGGGCGGCTCCTGCCTTTCGATCGACGGGGAGAGGACCTGGAAGACCAGAAGCGTGGCCGCCGGCGTCCGGAGTTCCCGCGTGCCCCAAGTGTCACCGGGCGGTTCTAACCTTCTGGCATGAACAGCGATTTCGACTTCCTGCACGGCAGCTGGGACATCGCCAACCGTAGGCTCGTCAAACCCCTGAGCGGGAGGGATGAGTGGGAGGAGTTTCCCAGCGTCGCCGTCTGCCGCGGTTTCTTTGACGGCGCGGGCGTCTTCGACGAGATCACCTTCCCCACGAAGGGCTTCAAGGGGGTGTCGATACGGACCTTTGACGTCGAACGCGAACTGTGGGCGATCTACTGGATCAACAGTGAGACCGGAATCCTCCATAATCCCGTCTTCGGCACGTTCGCCGACGGGAAGGGGGTGTTCCACGGCGATGAAACCCACGAGGGCACGCCCATCCGGATGCGGTACACGTGGTCGGAGATCACACCGACATCGGCCCTGTGGGAGCAGGCGTTCTCCGCCGACGGGGAGAAGACCTGGGAGACCAACTGGACGATGAGGCACACCCGCCGCGCGTGACGCGGGGCCGCTCCCCGTGCCCGGGCCGGGATGGGAGCCCGTCAACGACCCCCTCCCGAAGGAGGGGGCTTGAGGCGCGGTAATGCGCTTTGAAGCCCCGCGTTGACCAGCCCTGGCCATCGCTCAAGGAGGTGCGTTTTGATGGCTACGTTGAACACGAGATCGCAGACCCACCGGCAGGTGCTTCCTCAGCCTGCCGCTCTGGAATTCGTGGGAGCAGACACGCCCGAGGGTGGGCACGAAACGGCTCACGGACACCGCCTGGCGGCGGTACCTGGTGTTCAACCTGGGCGAGGGGAGATCGAGCGGACCGGCACCCGGTCTGCTCGGCGTCACCCCGAGGATGCTTCGGTGTCCGAGGGAGCGAACCGTGAGGTTCACCCTGTCGTGTTCGTCCTGGACGCCCGCGGCCACCCGCTCGACCCCTGCCACCCCGCCCGCGCCCGCCGCCTGCTGGCGGCCGGGCGAGCGGTGGTTCACCGCCACACCCCGTTCGTCATCCGCCTCAAGGACCGGTCGGTGGCCGATTCCACCGTGGCAGGCCTGCAGGTCGGTATCGACCCCGGCTCCAGGCACACCGGCCTGGCCGTGTTCATCGACCATGACGGTAGCCGGGCCGGCCGGTATGCGATCCAGCTCGACCACCGGGGCGCGCTGATCCGTGACAGGCTCGCCTCGCGGGCCGCACTGCGCCGTGCCCGCCGGGGGCGGAACCTGCGTTACCGCGCCCCCCGGTTTCTCAACCGGACCAAGCCGAAAGGGTGGCTCGCGCCGTCGCTGCGCCACCGCGTCGACACCACCTTGTCGTGGGTGGCGCGGCTGAGTCGGTGGGTGCCCGTGGCCGCCGTGCACGTGGAGCGGGTCTCCTTCGACACTCACGCCCTGTCGGCCGGGCGGCCGCTCGAAGGAGTGGAGTATCAGCAGGGCACCCTCGCCGGGTACGAGGTCCGCGAATACCTGCTGGCCAAGTGGGGGCGCACCTGCGCCTACTGCGGCGCGAGCGGCGTACCTGTGAACCTTGACCACATCCACCCCCGCAGCCGGGGCGGCTCCGACCGTGTCAGCAACCTCACCCTGGCCTGCGTCGGCTGTAACCAGACCAAGAACGCCACCCCCGTGCAGGAGTTCCTGAAAACCAGACCCGCAATCCTGGCGAAGATCCTCAAGCAGGCGAAAGCGCCACTGTGCGACGCCGCCGCCGTCAACACCACCCGCTGGGCACTGTGGCAGGCGCTGGAGGCCACCGGCCTACCCGTGGCAGGCGCCTCCGGCGGTCGTACGAAGTGGAACCGGTCGCGTACCGGCGCGCCGAAGTCGCACACGTTGGACGCGTTGCACGTCGGCGAACTGGAGAGCGTGACCGCCTGGCCGTCGACGGTCCTGGTGGTCGCGGCGACCGGTCGCGGCGCCTACGCCCGCACCACCCCCGACCGATACGGGTTCCCCCGTCTTGTCCGGCCACGGAGCAAACTGCGCCACGGCTTCCAAACCGGCGACCTGGTCCGGGCGAACGTCCCGGCGGGCAAGAAGGCCGGGGTTCACCTCGGGCGAGTCCTGGTCCGCTCCTCCGGCTCGTTCGACATCACCACCCGGCACGGTCGCGTCGCCGGGATCAACCACCGGCATGTTCGCCACCTTCAACGCGCGGACGGCTACGGCTACACGACTCAGAAAGAAGCCGATCGAAATGACCGACCGGTCAGGGCACGCTCGGGCCTTGGCGGCCCTCCCGCTCCCGATTCCGCCCCGGCCCGAAGGCCGGGGCATCCTCGGGAGGTTCTGGTGAATCGGCTCGGGTCGGGGTTGGGTGGGTGGAGGACGATATCGGTAGCCCTCCACCCTCGGCCCTGGGAGTGTGGACCGCCGTCCGGCGTTCGGGGGACGGAGCCGGACAGCCGCGACCCTATGTTTCCGCCGACCCGATGTATGCGTAGAAATACATCCCTACCGCAGGAAGAACTCATTACCCTCGGGGTCGGTCTCGGGGTCGGTCATGAGGTCCGGCATCCTCCCCACTCCTCCGCCTTGCGAATCTCGGGGCGCCCAGAGCGGCGAGCCGCTCGGCCTCCGCCGTCACGAGCCTCCGCCGTCACGAGCCTCCGCCGTCACGAGCCTCCGCCGTCACGAGCCCTCGCCGTCACGAGCCCGCGCCACTCCTCCGAAGGCGTACCCGGGGGGAGCGGAGGAGTCACGGGCACGCCCTATGCCCACTCGGCCAGGATTCCGGCCTCCTTCTCCGGGTCGATGCCGTGCCCGCGGAACGCGCGCTCGCCCGGGGGGACCTCACCCAGCCACGCCCAGGTGTCGCGTACGGTCTCGGCGACCGGGCGGCAGGTCAGCCCGGCCGCGATGGCCTTCGCCGACGACGGCAGCCAGACCCCGGCGAACTCGGGACCGCCGGGAGTCCAGACGGGGAACTCGCTCCACGGCGACACCTCCCGATCGAGCAGGAAGCGGTCGTCGACCCAGACGAACTCGGCGTCCGAACCGGTCGCCGCGCGGCACTCGGCCAGCCAGCCGCCGTAGGTGATGTTGCCCCGCACCCCGCTGGTGAGGAAGCGGTCGGCCGTCCCGGCCTCGGCATGGGTGAGGACGAACGCGGCGATGTCGCGGGCGTCGATGAGCTGCATCGCCCGGTCCGGGTCACCAGGGGCCAGGACCCGTCCGCCTCGGGAGATCCGGTCCAGCCACCAGGGCAGGCGGCCCACGTTCTCGTACGGGCCGAGAATGAGACCCGGCTGGATGATCAGCGCGTTGCCGTCGAAGCCCTCCACCGCCCGCTCGCAGCCCGCCTTGAGGATGCCGTAGTGACCGTCCTCGGGCCCCGCGTCCGGCGCGCACTCGTAGCGTGGCGAGCTCTCGTCGCACTCCCGCTCGGGAAAGTCGGAGATAGCCGAGATGCTGGAGATGTACGCGTAGGTGCCTGCCCGGCCGCCGAGCCTCCGCACCGACTCGCCGACGACCCTCGGGACCTGCCCGTGGACATCGATGACGGCGTCCCACTCCCGGCCCGCCACCAGGCGATCCAGGTCTTCCGGAACCTCGCGGTCACCTTTGACGGCCTCCACGCCCGGCAGGTCGACCCCGCTGCGCCCTCGGTTGAACGTCGTGACCTCGTGCCCGCGCCGCAGCGCCTCCTGGGTGATCGCCCGGCCGAGGAAGATCGAACCACCCATGATCAGAATTCTCATAGCGCCTCATTCTTGGCGCCCGGCGGATAGGGGGCCACGGGCTTTCACCCGTAGCGCAAGCCATCCGCTCACAGCGGACGGCTCGCGATCGGAGGATGCTCCAGCAGGTGCACCCGGGCGCTGCCGATGTCGAAGTACATGCCGACCAGCTCCAGGTGCCCGGCGCGGAACAGCCGGTCCACCTGCGGGTAGGTCCGAAGGTTTTCCAGCTGCTGGATCACGTTGACCCGGCAGAGGCGGTCCAGCGGGCCCTCGTCGTCGCCGGCGCTCTCGCCCGCGATGAACCGTGCCAGGGTGTGGTTGCCGTGGCGTAGCCAGCGGCCCAGCGCCGGCAGACCCGCGGCCTTCTCGCCCCCGCTGAGCAGCGCGGTCATCGCCCCGCACCCTGAGTGCCCGCAGACCGTGATGGTGCGGACGTTGAGCGCGTCCGTCGCGTACTCGATCGTCGCCGCCACCGAGTCGTCCGCCGGCACGGAATCCCGCCGGGGCACCAGGTTGCCGAGGTTGCGAAGGGTGAACAGGTCTCCCGGGCCGCTGGCGGTGATCAGGTTCGGCACGATGCGGGAGTCCGCGCAGGTGATGAAGAGATGCGAGGGCTCCTGCCCGCGAGCCATCCCGTGCAGGAGCGGGCGGACCAGCGGTGCCGTGCGCCGGTGGAACTCCCGCGCCCCGGCCAGCAGGTCGGGCACGGCGGGACTGCCGCCGCGGGGCGCGTGCCGGGTGGCGACCAGCGGGTGGCGGATCGAGCGCCGCCCGCTCCGCCGGTGGGACCAGGGCAGCCACCACCGGTCCGGCGCCAGGGGCGGGGTCTTGGCGGGAAACACCCGGGCGCCGCTGGCCGCCATGGCGTACCACTCGTCGTGGATCTCGTCGATGTCCACGGTCCCGCCGCCGCGCTCGTGCTCGTGCCGCCAGTCGTGGATGGCCTCGAAGGCCGCGTTGTCCATGAAGTCGATGTTCAGGTCGAGGTCGACCGAGGCCCCCGCCGGGATGGCCCGCAGCTCCGAGGTGAGTGTGGGCACCCCCAGGAAGGTCAGCGAACCGGCGATCACCACGTGCCAGCGGCCGTCCGGCTCGGCGGTGGCCCGCACGGTCACCCGGGTGAGGCGGCGCAGCGCGAACAGCGCGGCGAGGCCGAGGCCGACCAGCACTCCCTCGGCGAGGCCGAGCAGCACCACCCCGGCCATCGTGACGACGTACACCGGCACCTCGCTGTGGCCGCGCAGGTTACGCAGATGCCCCATGTTGACCATCTGCACACCGATGAAGACCAGCAGCGCGGCCAGCGCCTCCATCGGGATCAGGGCGATCATCCACCCCAGCCCGACCGCGAACAGCAGGATCCACACGCCGTGCAGGATCGTGGACCAGCGGCTGCGTGCCCCCGCCCTGACGTTGGTGGTGCTGCGGACGATGACCCCGGCCACGGGCAGGCCGCCCAGCACGCCGGTCACCATGTTGGCCACGCCCTGGCCGATGAGCTCCCTGTCGAGGTCGGAGCGCCTGCCCTCGTGCAGCTTGTCGACGGCCACCGAGCAGAGCAGCGACTCCACCCCGGCCAGCAGCGCCACGATCAGCACCGCGGCGATGATCCCGTGCCAGTCGCCCGTGGGCCAGAGCGGGGTGGCCCAGGAGTCCAGGCTGGCGGACAGGTCGATCCGGGTGACCTCCCAGCCGAGCGTCCAGGCGGTCACCGAGGCGGTGAGCAGGGCCGCCAGCGGTGCGGGAAAGACCCGCAGCCGAGCCGGCATACGGGTCCAGGCGACCAGGACCGTGATGGTCAGCAGGCCGACGAAGACCGCGTGCGTGTGGTTGTTGATGATCTGCTGGGGCAGCTCGACCAGGTTCTCGATCGCGGAGCGCTGCGGGTTCCCGCCGAGCACCACGTGCAGCTGGGCGAGGGCGATCACCACGCCCACCCCGGCGAGCATGCCGTGCACCACGGCGGGCGAGACCGCCAGCGCCGAGCGGGCGACCCGGCAGACGCCCAGCAGCAGCTGCAGGACGCCCGCGAGTAAAGTGATCATGCAGGTGGCCCGCCAGCCGTATCGCACCACCAGATCGGCGACCACCAGGGACAGTCCCGCGGCGGGCCCGCTCACCTGGACGACGGAGCCGCCCAGCCGACCCGCCACCACACCGCCCACCACACCGGCGATGAGCCCTGCCGCCAGTGGTGCTCCCGAGGCGACCGCGATGCCCAGCGAGAGGGGCAGGGCCACCAGGAAGACCACCAGGGAGGCGGGCAGGTCGTACCGCAGCACAGAGGCGATGCGACCCGCCGTCAACGCCCCGTCGCTCTTCGTGTCCGTCTCCATGAGCAGACCCTACGGGGCCGCCCCCCGTCAGCCGGGCGTTTACCGCGGGCTTTTACGGAGGACGGGGAGAATCAGCGGTAATAGTCGGGGTAGTCGGGCTCCTGGGCGGCCCGGTGGTTGCCCCGCGAGCCGGCCCCTCCTCCCTCGGCAGGGGTGGTCTCGGGGGCGGTGCCGTAGAGCTCGCCGTAGCTCGGCCAGCTCGCGCCGTCGCTCCCGTTGGGAGCGCCGGGCTCCGGCCACGCGACCGGGCTGGCCGGGCTGGCCGGGGTGGCGGGCTGGGGCTCGTAGCCGTACCCGCCGGTCGTCCCACCCTGCGGGGCGGCCGGGCGGTCCTGGGCGGGGGGGAAGGTTCGGGAGGGGCCGGTCGAGGCGGAGACCGCCGGGCTCGGACCGGTGATCGCGTCGTCTTCGATGGTTGCCCAACCCGAGCTGACCTCGTACGAGCCCGCGGGCGGCGCGCCGTAGACCGGTGTCTGGTACGAGGAGTAGGACGGGGCCGGGTCGTCGAGGATGTCGGCGGTGTTCGCCGCAGGCCAGCCACCCGACGTCGGGCTCGTGGCCTGCGCCCACGGGTTGTCCGCCACGTTGCTCTTGGGCGGCTGCGCCGGGTGGCGGTAGGGCGCCGTGAGCGGGTCGGGCGCGGACGCGGCGGGGAAGCCGCCGCTGGTCGTGGGACCCATGGGGGGCATCGAGGCGGGCGGCCCGCCGTTGCCCGGGCGGGCGCCGGGCGAGCCGCTGCCGGCCGAGGGGGAACCCGCGCCACTGGGCCGGGAGCCCGCGCCGCGGCGGAAGTACGAGCCGCCGAGCGGGTCGTTCAGCGGGTCGGGCCGGGAGGGGCCGCCGTTGCCCTGGACGGGCTGGGGCGCCGGCTGCGAGGACGGCCGGTTCCCGCCACGGCGGGAACTCGCCCGCGAGGGGCGGGCGTCGCCGAAGGTGCCGGGGGTGGGAGCCGCGAACGTCACGGTCCTCTGCTCGGCGAGCGACGCCGCGGTGGGCGCCGGATTCGGCTGGACCGGGGCGATGAGGTCGTCGAGGCCGGAGGGCAACGAGGCGGAGGCGACGGCCGGCTCGGGCGCGGGCCTGGCCGGTCGAGGCATGGGGGGGTGCGGGGTGCTTCGGGATGGCTGGGGCCTGATCGGGAGCGGGGCCTGCACCGTCGTCGCGTCGGCGTCGACCTGCTGGTTCTCCTGGTTCTCCTGGTTCTCCTGGTCGACGGGACGACTCGCGCCCATCTGAGCTGCCAAGGGCCCTCCGAAACCGCCCTCGTCAGCCTGGAGCCGTGTCCAGTAGTCGTCGTCGTAGTCGTCCACCTGACCGAACTCGTTCATCCCACGCTTGCCCCGGGCGCTCGGCGGCCGTGGCTGGCGTGGCGGCTTCGGCTCGTCGAACGGTGTCAGGTCAGGGGTGAAATGGTTCATCTTCGGTTCTCTAGTGGCGAAGTCGTCGCTGGACATGGTCGGAGTCAGCGCCTCCTTCTCCGCCATCTCCCGCAGACGTTCCGCCGGGAGCGCGCTCTCCCTGCGGTTCATCGACCGCATTCCCAGTGCCACGACGACGAGCACGAGGAGCACGACGGCGACCAGGCTTACTACGACCGCGATCATTGCACCACCCTCAAGGCCATGGCCTTACAGCGGCGCCGGTGAGATCGCGCGGCCATCGACGCGACCTTCCCCCATGCATCACCTGCGCTTGGACATTGGATCTGATTGTGTCGGACCACTATGAGCGTTGTCACACCCTAAGTGAAGAATTGGTAACCATTACTACCTCCGGTGTTTGGCCAGTCACTCGATGTGTGCCGCGGTGAGCCGTCCCCAGGCGATCGTCTTGTCCGCGATGCTCTTCAAGGTCTTGTCAAGGGAGGCTCCCTTGTGAAGATCGACCTTGTCATCGAGCGCGTAGACAGTGAAACGATAGTTCTCCCGGACGTCGCACGGGGGGCTATAGCCCACCTTGCCGTTCGTGGTACTTCCCTCCACGGCTCCCACCGGGACGCCACCCTCGGGCAGTTCGTTGGTGCGGGGGTCGATGTCAAAAACGACCCAGTTCACCTCGCCGTCCGCCCGGGAGTTGTTGTCCGCCACGATCGCGACGGACTTCGTGCCCTCGGGCACGCGAGACCAGCGCAACGGGGGATTGCCGACCGAACCCTTGCATGAGTAGTCGGACGGCAGGGGGCCGCCGTCTCTGACCCGGGGGCTGAAGACGCTGATCGGCTCCAGTTGCGACCTCTCCGTCGAGGCCATGCCGCTGGCCATCCCACAACCCGAGGACGCGACGACGAGCGCCGCGGCGATCGCCACTCCCGAGGTGAGCCGCGGGCGGCGCGTAGACATGTTTGGCTGCCCCATGCCCGATGATGCTACGCGGGTCTGGAAGATGTGCAGACCGGATCGCGAGGTTCCGCGGTGGGGAAAAGGCCGAAAAACGGGCAAAACCGAGGGACGGAAGGGACGGGAGTGAACATCAAACTAGTTTCGCCGCCCCGGACCTCCGCTCGTTGGTCAGGTCTCGCCGCTCCCGGTGTTCGTGACGCCTGAGACTTCTGTGCCGGCTGGAACGCCTGTGACGGCCGCGCCCCTGAGGCGGCCCCCGAGGCGCCCCCGAGGGGGCCGCCCTGCCCCCGAGGGGTCCGCCCTGCCCCTGCGGGGTCCGTCCGGACCCGTTTCCCAGGCCACACCGGAAACCTCGTGCAGCGGCCTGTCCGGAGCTTCTTGGGGAAAGGCGCCCAGGGGCACGCAGGGAGCCGTGCCAGTGGATGGCCGTGAGGGGGAGGCGTGGCGGGGATCGGTCAGGCGGGGATCGGTCAGGCGGTGCCTCGCGAGGCGAAGGAGGGACCCGCGGCGTACCGCGGTGACCGACGACGACGCGGCGAGACACCGCCTGACCACGGTGGGCAAAAGATCCAAGGGACGGGGCCTAGACGCGGCTGCGGAACGCGCGGATCGCCAGAGGGGCGAAGACCACGGCGAAACCCGCGGCCCAGAGCAGCGAGAAGAGAACGGCCCTGGTGACGTCGCCGCCGATGAGCAGGCCGCGGATGGCGTCCGCCAGATGCGTGACGGGGTTGATGTCGGACCAGGCCTTCAGCCAGGACGGGAAGGTGGCCGACGGCGCCAGGGCGCTGCTGGTGAAGGTCAGCGGCATCATCGTGGAGAAGGCGATCATCTGCACCTTCTCGGGACTGGAGGCCTTCAACCCGATCAGCACCGACATCCAGGACATGGCCAGGGCGACCACGACCAGCAGTGCCAGGGCGCCCAGCACTCCGAAGACACTGGTGGTGACCCGGAAGCCCAGCACCATGCCGAAGCCGACCAGCAGGGCGAAGGCCCATATCTGCTTGACGGTGTCGGCGATGATTCGCCCGGACAGGGGCGCGGTGCGGGCGATGGGCAGGCTCCGCAGCCGGTCGAAGACGCCCTTGGTGATGTCGGTGTTGAGGCCGATAGCGGTGGAGAGCGTGTAGAACAGGGCGTTCTGTACGAGCAGGCCGGGCAGAGCGAACTGCAGGTAGTCGCCGGTGGAGCCGGAGATGGCGCCGCCGAAGACGTAGGTGAACAGCAGCAGGAACATGATGGGCTGGATGCTCAGATCCAGCAGCTCCCACGGGTTGTGCTTGATCTGGACCAGGCTGCGCCAGGCCAGTGTCATGGTCTGCTGCAGCGTGGCCAGGGGAGTGACGCGCTTGGCGGCCATCCGCGGGATGGTCGTCGTCAGCGTGGTCATGCGAATGCCTCTTCTTTCTCGGGGACGTCCTTGTCGTCGGGCAGATGGCCGGTGATGGCCAGGAAGACCTCGTCCAGGCTGGACTTGCGCAGCGCGAGCTCCGAGGCGATGACACCCTGCTCGTCCAGGCGGCGCACGATCACGGGAACGGCGGCGGGATCGTGGACGGAGGCGGTGGCTCTGCCCCCGCTGAGGTCGGGGATCTCGCCCAGCACATCGGCCAGGATCTTGCCGACCAGATCGAGGTGCTCGGCCTGCGAGGGACGCACCTCCAGGACCTGTGCGCCGGTGGTCGCCTTGAGCTGGTCGGAGGTGCCTGAGGCGATGACCCTGCCGTGGTCGAAGACGACGATGTCGTCGGCGAGCTGGTCCGCCTCCTCCAGATACTGGGTGGTGAGCAGCACGGTGACCCCGTCGGCCATCAGGCCGCGCACCACGCTCCACAGGTCGGTGCGGCTGCGCGGGTCGAGCCCGGTGGTGGGCTCGTCGAGGAAGAGCACCTGGGGGCGGCCGACCAGACTGGCGGCCAGGTCCAGCCGGCGTCGCATGCCGCCGGAGTAGGTCTTGGCGGCCCGTCCGCCGGCGTCGGACAGATCGAAGCGCTCCAGCAGCTCGCCCGCGCGCGCCCGGGAGTCGGCGCGCGTCATGCCCAGCAGGCGGCCGATCATCACCAGGTTCTCGATGCCGGTGAGCATCTCGTCGACGGCGGCGTACTGCCCGGTCAGGCCGATCAGCGAGCGCACCTGGTGGGCCTGGCGCGTCACGTCGTAGCCGCCGACGCTGGCGGTGCCGGCGTCAGGGCGGAGCAGCGTCGCCAGGATGCGCACCGCGGTGGTCTTGCCCGCCCCGTTGGGGCCCAGCACGCCGAGCAGGCGCCCCTGGGGAACGAGGAGATCCACCCCGTCCAGCGCGCGGGTCTTCCCGTAGCGTTTCACCAGACCCTCGGCCTGGATCGCATAGGTCATCGGTCATGCCTCTCCGTGGTTTCCGGACCTCCAGCATGTACTGCGCCACCGACACTTTTGCGCCCCTCTGCCCGGCGGCGGGGAAACGGGTGAGGACAGATCGCGGAAGGGGAGCCGCCTCATCGGGAGCGCCTGCCCGCAGGACCTGCCGCGATGCCCGCCGAGGTCCGGCGGAACTTTTTGCGTCACACCGCCGGAGCACCCTGCGGGACATGACCGTTTAGGCTGACAGCGTGAACGACCGAGCCGATAAGCCCAGCCCCGCCTCAGAGGAGGCCACGGCGGCCGGTCGGCCGGGCGAGCGTCGCAGAGCCACCTCCGGGCGTGCCCGAGTCTCCCTGCGCGCCCCCGCCAATCCGGTTTCACGCAAGGCAGTCACGTTGTGGCTGATGGAGGGGATTTTCTGGTCCATTGTCCTGGTCGGCGGCTCTTTCTTCCTGGCGAGGTGGATCGACGAGGGCCGCTGGTCATGGTTGCCCGGATGGGCACTGGACAACATCTGGTGGCTGCCGTGGTTGATGGTGCTGCTACTGGTGCCCGGCGCGCTCGTCGAGCCGTTCTGGCGGTACGCCGTGCACAGATGGGAGCTCAGCGAGGACGTTGTCTATGCCCGTTCCGGATGGCTGAGCAGGGAATGGGTGTTCGTCCCGGTCAGCAGGATCCAGACCGTCGACAAGGCACAGGGCTGGTTCGAGCGCATGCTGGGCCTGGCAACCGTCGAGATCCGCACCGCCTCCCACGCGGGCTCGTCCACGATCAAGGGTCTCGACTACGGTGTCGCCGCCGAGCTGGCCGAAGGGCTCGCCCGGCGCGCGGAAGAGCTCAGGGACGACGCGACGTGACCGGATCTCCCGGCGACCGTTCACCGGCCGGGCCGCCGGAGGGCGGCGAACCCGCCGTGCCTCATTCCGGCGCCGTGCCTCATTCCGGGTCTCCCGGATCCGTTCCGCCTCCCGGATCCGTTCCGCCTCCCGGATCCGGCCACGCTCGTCCGGCAGACCGGACGGAGGCGCCGCTGCGGCTCAGCCCGAAGGTTCTGCTGACCGATCCGATCCGGATGCTGCCCTCGCTCTTCCTGCCGCTGGCCGGTGTCCTGTTCCTCGGCGGGTTCTCTCCAGGATCGTTCGTGTGGGCGGCGCTGGGCGTCGTCGGCTCCGTCGCGTTCTCGGCCGTGCGCTGGGCCACCTTCACCTACCGGATCGCCGGTGACCGGATGGAGCTCACCCGGTCGCTGATCAGCAGGTCGGTGCGGACGATCCCGCTGGAGCGGATCCGCGGCGTCGACGTCAGTGCCCCGCCGCTGCACCGCCTGCTCGGCATCGCCGTCCTGCGGATCGACACCGGTGCCGGCGGCGACGACAAGCAGGAGGGTGAGCTCGACGGGGTCACCGTCGAGGAGGGGGAGCGGCTCAAGGCGGTGCTGCTCTGGCACGCACGCGCCCGGACGGCGAGACGCGTCCAGGCCGAGGCGGCTTCGGCGCCCGGCTCCGGCGAGCTCACGGCCGCGAACGCGACGGAGCCGACGACGTCCGCCACCGTCCGTCACGAGGCGGGTGATGCGCTCCCCGAACGGGTGTTCTTCGTGTTACCGCGAAAGTGGCTCGTCTACGGCCCGCTCTCCGGCTCCTACCTGCTGACCCCGTTCGCGCTGGTCGCCGGTGCCGTGGGCCTGGCGTTCCAGTGGGGCGGCGAGTTCAAAATCGACAGGCGGGTCGTGATGGGTGCGGGGGAGTGGCTCTGGGAGCGTCCGCCCCTGCTCGCCGCTGCCCTGGTGCTGCTGATCCTGGCCATGCCGGTGGTCGGTGTGATCATGTATGCGGTGTTCAACTGGGATTTCACCCTCCGCGCGAGCGAGGGATACCTGATCGCCGGGCGCGGTCTGGTCACGCGCAGGAGCGTGTCCCTGGAGCGGCGCAGGGTGCGAGGGTTCGAGTTCGTGGAAGGGCTGGTCGAGCGCTGGGCGGGGTTCGGCCGCGCATGGGCGATCGTGACCGGTCTCGGCGACTCGGAGACCCGGGGCCAACTGCTTCCCGTCGCCCCGAGGGACACCGTGCTCGACGTGGTCGGTGAGGCGATCGGCCCGGTCGCCACCGGGCTGCGGCCCCACCCGCCGGCGGCGCGCAGGCGCCGGCTGTTTCGGGCGATCTTTCCGTGGCTGGTCGTCGCCGCCTGTGCGACGGCGGCGGCCATGTTCTGGTCAGGGCTCTGGTGGGCGCTCGCGGCGCCCGCGCTGCTCCTCGCGCTGCTGGGCATCCCGCTCGGCCTCGACCGCTACCGGTCCCTCGGCCACACGTACGACGGGAGCCGCCTGTCGGTCCGCTCGGGGTCGTTGCGCCGCTCACAGGCGGTGGTGGAGAAGCGGGCGGTCGTCGGCTGGACCCTGAGCCAGACCTGGTTCCAGCGCCGCGTCGGTCTGCTGACCGTGACCGCGGGCGTGGGCGCGGGCACCGGCGGCTACGCCGCCCTCGACGTCGATGAGGCCGAGGGGCCGGCCTTCGCCGCCGAGGTCACCCCGAGCTGGCTCGCCCCGTTCCTCGTTTCCGAGGACCCCATCCGCGAGAACCCGCCTTCCGGGGAGTCCGCAACCCTTGGGGCAGCCGCACCCGGCGCGCCGGGAGGGGCACGTCCGTCCGGCGAACCGCCCGTGCGGGGCAGGTCGTCCTCATCCGGTGAGCCGCCCGCCTCGCCCGGGGACTCGGGGAACGGCTGACATCCGTGAAGCGGGGGGCCGGTGTTCCGGTCACCCCCGCCTGACGCGGTGCGGGTCAGTCCTGGCGGCGAGCGCCGAACATGATCTCGTCCCAGGTGGGCACGGACGCGCGCCGCCCTCGGGACTTCTTGGCAGGTCGCGCCGGAGCCGGTGCCGGCTTCGGCGGCTCCGCGGGCTTCTCCGCCGCGGGCTTGTCGACCTTGGTCTCCTGCATGGCCCCCGTGTCCCCCTGTGTCTCTTGCCTGCCCGGCTCGGCCTTGGCCCGCTCGTCCACGCTGACGCGCGCCGCCGGTACAGCTATCGAGCCCTCCTGGGCTGGTTCGGTCTCCGGCGCGGGGGTCTCCTTCGCAGCGGTGCCGTTCTCCGCTTTCGTGGAGTCTCGCTGCTCTGCCGCCTTCCCGCCCGGGGTGGACCGCTGCTCGGCGGGCTTGGACAGGACGGCGGCCGGGACCGGCTCCGGTGGGGGTGCGGCGGTGGGCCGGGAGGGTTCCGAAACCTCGGCGACCTCGAAAACCTCAGCCCCCTTGTGAGCCTTCGTGACCTCCGGTGTCTTCGTGACCTCCGGTGCCTTCGCGACCTCCGTGGCCACGGGTTCGGCCGTGGCCACGGCGGCCATCGGCTCCGGGGGGGCGGCCGACACGTGCGCGAGAGCCGGCTCGGTGGCGACCTGCTCGGGCACGCCGGATCCGGTGACCGGTTCCCGCGCCGTGGCGGGCGCCGGCTCCGGTGCGCCGGCCGAGGGCGGCCCGACCGGAGACGACTCCCAAGACGGCCCGGCCGCCGTCACCGGTGGCTGGACAGCGGCAACGGGTTGCGGCGCGGCGGGTGCCGCGGGCTCCGGCTCCGGGGAGGGGAGCGGCTCGTGCACGGTGACGGGCTCCGGCGACACCGGCTCCGGAGGCCTGATCCACGCGGCGGGATCGGAGTCCTCGGCCGCCGGAACGGTGGGCTCCGGGATCCTGCCAGGCTGGTATCCGGCCGGGTCGGGAGCGCGCAGCGGCGGCACCGACACCCTCGGGGCCTCGTATCCGGCGGGGAGCGGCGGCATGGGCGGCTGCTGATAGGCGGGCCGGTGCTGGGCCGCGGGCTCGTGCCGCAGGACCGATGGGAACGCGACCGGCTGCTGGTTCGGCGGTTCGGGTGCCAGCGGCGGCACCGGAGCGAGTTTGGCCACGCGCGGCACGAACGGCGTGACCGTGGTGTCCTCGACCGGGTTGACGTCCTCGCCGCTGGACAGGAGCAGGGCCTCGTCGTCGTGGGGCGTGATGTGGCGCCGGCGCGGGTCGAAGAGCCACTCGGCGTTGCGCGTGTGACCGTTCCACACGAACCCGAGCTTGATGCGCCACATGTTGTCGTCCCGCTTGGCGGAGTCCCACTCGATCTCGTCGGCGGGTACGCCGCGGCGGGTCAGCCGCTCGGCGACCAGGTCGCCGAGAGTGGGACCGGGAGCGGAGTCGCCGGGCAGGCGTACGGCGCAGCGCTGCGCCTGCTGTGCCATGTACTCACGTTCCTGGAGCACGGGGCCCTCGAACCACCGCACGCGCTCGACCGGGATGCCCGCCGTATTGGCGATCTCCTCCGCGGTCTCGCCGGCACGGATCCGGGCCTGGATCTCCTTGGGGCGCAACGGACTCTCCACTTCGATCTCGTACTGGCCGAGACGGGAGAAGTTGCCGCGGACGGCAGCACGGAGCCGGTCGTCGACGGGCAGCGTGAACCGGGTACCCCGGCCGGCTGTCGCCAGCACGAGATAGGTTCCGTCCTCACTCACCGCGACGAGTCGGAGCTCCTGCATGCGAGTCCCTTCGTCGTCGTGCTCAATCTTCCCCCGGACCCTTGAGTCTCTCGCGTGTGCCGGTTGCCTGCCAGCACCGTACCCGGCATGTCCGAACATCGCCTTCCTGGATGGGGCTCGCAGCGATGTGACGCCGGTCACATTTGCTCCATTCATCTAATTACAGGGCACCGGTCTGGAGCAGCAACTTCGGGATCCTCAAGGGATTCTCACGGATAACTCCGTGAACCGCTGCGGACTTCCACCAAGAACCGGGAGATGGCGGTGAGGCCGGTCCGCCGATCCGGGGAGGGGACGTCGCGATCGCGGCGTTGTGCGGGGGGCGGTCGTCGCGGTCCGTGACGACGGATCGCGGCGGCGGCTGGCATGGACGGCGGGAGAAGGTCATCTCCAGCGGACTCCCTCGGGGTCGAGCGGCGCGGGTGTCTGCGAATCTGCCCGTCGCACACGCCGGGGGAACGACGGGACACGCGGACGCGTCACTCTTCGAGCGAGCCTTTGCGCCACCCTTTACCGAAAGCTTGTGAGAAGCGACCGAATCGGGGGAACGGGCGGCGGGGGCGGGGGTCCTTCACCTCAGGACGGTGTCGAGATACTCGTTGCCGAAGGCGCGTCCGGGGTCGAGGACGTCCCGTACCGCCAGGAAGTCGGCGAACCGGGGATAGACCGCCGTCAGGTAGGCCGCGTCGCGGGTGTGCAGCTTGCCCCAGTGCGGGCGGCCACCCATCCTCGCCATGATCTCCTCAACGCCTTCGAAGTAGGCGGGGTTCGGTGTCGGCCGGTAGACGTGGCAGGCGATGTAGGCCGAGTCCCTGCCGTAGGCGGTGGACAGCCAGGCGTCCGAGGCGGGGGTGACCCGCACCTCGATCGGGAAGCTGATCTTCCAGTCCGTTGCCTCCAGCAGGTCGCGGACCTCGCGGAGGGCCTGACCGAGGTGCTCACGCGCGATGGCGTACTCCATCTCCAGGAAGCGCACCTGGCGCACGCTCGTGAAGATCCGATGCGAGGCGTCGGTGTGGGTCGAGGCCGACAACGTCGCGGCCGAGAGCGCGTTGAGCCGGGGGATGGCGCCCGGGTGGCGGCCACCGATGCCGCACACCGCGCCGAACAGGGTGTTCTCCACGAAGTGGTTGTCGAGCCAGTGCCTGAACGCGCTCGGCGGCCGGGCCGGGCCGGGGCTGCGGTTGTTGCGCTTGGTCAGGCAGGTGTCCGTGTGCGGCATCCAGAAGAAGTCGAAGTGCTCGTTGCCGGCGACGAGGGAGTCGAGGGAGTCCAGGATCGAGGACAGTGCCATCGGCCCCCGGACGCTGCGCAGCAGGAAGGAGGGCTCCACCCGGAAGGTCACCGCGGTCACCACGCCGAGCGCGCCCAGGCCCACCCTGGCCGCGTCGAACAGGTCCTGCTCGGCCATCCCGCGGATCTTCCCCTCGCCGTCGCCGCGGACCGTGACGATCTCGCCGTCGGCGAGCACCATCTCCAGCGCCACTACCTGGTCGGCCAGCCCGCCGATGTCCCTGCCGGTGCCGTGGGTGCCGGTCTGGATGGCCCCGGCCACCGTCTGGGCGTCGATGTCGCCCATGTTGGCCAGGGCCAGACCCCTGCGGTGCAGTTCCCCGTTGAGCACGCCGATCGTCGTCCCCGCCTCGGCCGTCACCCAGCCGTCTCCCACCTCGCGGATCCCGGTCAGCGCGTCCGGCCGCAGCAGGACGCCGTCGGTCAGGGCGACCGCGGTGAACGAGTGCCCGGTGCCGATCATCCGCACCCGGCGTCCCGAGGCGACGGCATCGCGCACCGCCCGCGAGACCTCCTCGGCGGAGGACGGTGTACGGACCTCCGCGGGGGTGGCGGACTGGTTCCCCGCCCAGTTGCGGAAGGTCTCGCCCATGCTCACTCCTGCCCTGCGGGTGTCACCCGGACGCCTCGTGGGCACGGCGTCCCCGGGACGCCCGCTCGCGACACGCGGGTTACCGCCGGTTCGTCACTCGCTCCGCCAGTAAATATGAACAATACTCATGATTGTTGCCGGGCGACAGGGGTTCGCAGCCAGGCGGAGCCGCCGACGCCGATCGCCACGGCCAGCAGGGCGCAGACGAAGGAGAACCCGTAGGCGTTGGAAGCGCCGAACGCGTCGGTGAGCCTGCCGCCCGCCCACGCGCCGATCGCCACGCCGAATCCGACCGAGGTCGAGATCCACGCCATGCCCTCGGTGAGCAGGTGGGCGGGGACCAGCCGCTCGGTCAGGCTGTAGCCGGTGATGACGGTCGGGGAGATGGCCAGCCCGGCCAGGAAGAGCGCGCCCGCCATGACCCTGACATCGTCGATGAGCATGATCGGGGTCAGGCCCACGGCGAACACCGCGAGCGAGCCGATGAACCTGCCGCGCAGCGAGACGGTCCATTGCCGCGCGCCGTACCAGAGCCCCGAGACCAGGCTCCCGCCGGCGAACGAGGCGAGCAGCAGTCCGGCGGCGGCCTTGACGCCCTCCTCCTCGGCGAACGCCACCGTGACCAGGTCGACCGAGCCGAACACCGCCCCCATCGCCAGGAAGGCGCATGACATCAGGGCGACGCCGGGGATGGTGATCGGGGTGCCCGAGCGCTCTTCCCTGGGGCGGACGGGCGGCTCCGTGCCACGCTGCAACCCGAAGGCGATGGTGCCCACGGTCGTGCAGACCAGAGCCACGATCAGGCCCGTGTACGGGTTGATCATGGTGGCCAGGGCAGTGACCAGCGCCGGGCCCGCGACGAAGATGACCTCGTCGGCGACCGACTCGAAGGAGAACGCCGTGTGCAGCCTCGCCGTCCCGCCCAGCAGGTGCGACCAGCGGGCGCGCACCAGCGAGCCGAGCGAGAGCGCGGTCGCGCCGACCGCCACACCGGTGGCGAAGAGCGTCCACCGGGGGGCGCCGAACTCGGCGCAGAGCATCATGCCGGTCAGCGTGGCGCCGTGCGCCAGGGTGAGCGGGATGACTATTCTGGCCTGGCCGAACCTGTCCACCAGACGCCCCGACAGGGGAGCCGCGATGGCGTAGGAGACGCTGACGGTGGCCGCGACCGCCCCCGCCGTCGCATAGGAGTCGGTGAGCGCCTCGATGAGCAGCACGATGCCGATGCCGAGCATCGACATGGGCATTCGCCCGAAGAATCCCGCGATGACGAAACCCTTGACGCCGGGCGTGCTGAAGAGCCCTCGGTACGGCCCGACCACTGACACCTCTTGATGCTCTATGCGTGTGAAACATCCTGACGATTCCGCACGGAATCGCTCCTCGGCAAGTGATTTCCAGGCAACGGCTCCCGACGCGGTCCGTTGAGGCTAACGTGAGCTCGGTGTCACGTCTTCCCGGGTTGAGGGTGTTCGTCCCAGTAGTGGTTGCTCTGACCGCACTTGTCGCTCTCGGCGGAGTCGCGCTCGCGGTGATCACCGGCGGTCGTCCCGCGGCCCCGGATGGGAACGCCGTCGTGGAGTCCCGCATCCGGGACCTGTCGGCGCTCGCGCCGGTGGTCGGCCGGACGGCGGTCCCGCCGGCCACGGCAGACGCGGCGAACCCGGAAAACCCCGGGAGTCCGGATCCGCCGAGCCCGGACCGGGGGAGCCCCGGCCCGAACAACCCGGTGGGCGGGGAGGCCGCCCCGGAGAACCCGGCCTCGCGGCCGTCCTCGGCCCCCGGCCCGGTAGGGACAGCGGCCCCCGGCCCGGTAGGGACAGCGGCTCCCGGCCCGGTAGGGACAGCGGGGCCAGGGCCCGCCTCCACCCCGCCTCGGCTGCTGGTCATATCACCGTCGACGCTGACCGAGCAGACCAAGGAGGACATCTCCCGGCTCAAGTACGTCCAGAAGATCGACTCCTTCGACGGCGGGGCGGTCAAGGTGTCCGGGGTCGGGCTCAACCTCATCGCGGTCGACCCCGACCGTTTCCGGGCGTGGGCCCCCAGGGCCGTCGCCGATCAGCAGGGCGTGTGGAGCGCCCTGGCCAGGGGCGAGTTCGTCGCCGACAGCTCGGCGGCACGCCGCCTGGGCCTGGTCCTCGGCGCGGAGTACCAGGTGGACGACGGTCCCCGGCTACGGGCAGCGGCCTCGGCCACCTTCGGCCTGCCGGGTGTGGACGGCATCGTGGGCACCGAGACCGGCCGCCGGCTGGGCCTGTTGCCGGGGGTGGCGCTGCTCGTGCACGGGCCCCGGAAGGCCACCGCCGTTCTCAAGGCGCGGGTGGGCAGGCTGCTCGGCCCGGGCTCCCACGTGGTCGCCGTCGGTGCGGCCGCCACGGCGAAGACCACCACCGACAAGACCACCACCGACAAGATCACCACCGACAAGACCACCGCGGGCAAGACCACCACCGACAAGACCACCGCGGGCAAGACCACCACCGGCGGGTCGACCGCGAAGGCGGCCCGGGTGACGGTCGGCAGACCCGGCAGCTACCTGGAGCTCTACCGCAGGTCGGCCGAGATCTGCCCGGGGCTCTCCTGGACGGTCCTGGCCGCGATCGGCCAGGTGGAGAGTTCCCACGGGCGCAACAACGGCCCCTCCTCGGCGGGTGCGCAGGGCCCGATGCAGTTCATGCCCGCCACCTGGAAGGCCTACGGCGTGGACGGCGACGGCGACGGCGTCGCCGACATCTGGAGCCCCTACGACGCGGTCCCCTCGGCGGCCAACTACCTGTGCGCGAACGGGGCGGCCCAGGGCGGCAAGAAGCTGGAGAAGGCCATCTGGTTCTACAACCACTCCTGGTCGTACGTTTCCAAAGTCCTGGCCATCTCCCGCGGCTATGCCGACGCCTACCCCTGAAGGCGCACGCGCGCCCTACCCGCGGCGGCGCGGTGGCGCCGGGCAGCAGGTGGCCGAGCACGCGACGGGTTCGGGCTCGGCGAGCAGTTCCCCGACCATCGAGACGAACCGGGGGTGGGTGCCGGCCGTGGCCGCCCTGACCAGCGGCAGGCCGATCTTCCTCGCCGTCTCCGCGGCCTCCACGTCGAGGTCGTAGACGACCTCCATGTGGTCGGAGACGAAGCCGATCGGCACCAGCACCACCGCCTGGGCGTCGACCTCCAGCAGGTGGTCGCAGACGTCGGGCTCCAGCCACGGGATGTGAGGGGCGCCGCTCCGGCTCTGCCAGACCAGGTCCCACGCCCTGTCGCCGCCCAGCTCCGCGGTGACCAGCGTGGCCGCGCGGCGCAGCTGCGCCTCGTACGCCCCGCCGCTCTCTCCGGCCGTCTCGGCCATCGAGATCGGGATGCTGTGCGCCGTGAAGACCAGCCGGGCGGAGTCGCCGAGCCCGTCGGGCAGCCGGTCCAGCGCCTCGCGGGTGTGGTCGGCCATCGCCGCGATGAAGCCCGGGTGGTCGAAGTAGTGCCGGAGCTTGACCACCTCGGGGGCGCCCTCGACCGCGGCTCTGGCGAGCGCGATGTCGTCGATGTACTGCCGGCAGCTCGAGTACGAGCTGTAGGCCGAGGTGACGAAGGCCGCTGCCCTGCGCACACCGTCGCCCGCCATCTCGCGGAGTGTGTCCTCCAGGTAGGGGTGCCAGTTGCGGTTGCCCCAGTAGACCGGAAGGTCGACGGTCGGTTTCACGGCCGCGATCAGGTCGCGGCACTGCTGGTTGATCGGGCTGGCCCCGCCGAGGCGCCGGTAGTGCGCCTCGACCTCCAGCAGCCGCTCGCGCGGGATCCCGCGGCCCCGCACCACGTTCTCCAGGAACGGCATCACGTCGTCAGGTTTTTCGGGTCCCCCGAACGAGACGACGAGGAGTGCGTCGTAATTCCCCATGGCCTTCATCAAACCGCATGCCGGGGCGTTCTCTCGCATGGTCACCATGAGTAGTTCGTCATCAACAACATTTGTGGATGCGTGTTTGGGGGCATGTCCGAAGACGGCAGCCGGGGTAGGTTCGAAACCGTGACCCCATTTAACGACATCCGCGATTATGTCGGTGTGCCGCGGGTGGCATCCCTGCGGCTATCCCCCGATGGAACGCGCCTGGTCAGCGTGGTGCAGGCGCTCAACCCCGATGGCAGATCCTACGGAACCTCCCTTTGGGAAATCCCGCTGGACGGCCGACGGCCGCACCGGTTGACCAGATCGGTCAAGGGTGAGGCCGGGGCCGAGTTCACCCAGCGTGGTGATCTGCTCTTCGGCTCGCGCCGGCCCGACCCGACGGTCAAGGAGGCGGACGAGGAGGTTCCGGCGCTCTGGCTGCTGCCCGCGGCGGGAGGAGAGGCCCGGCAGATCGCCTCCAGGCCGGGGGGTGTCGCCGGGTTCGCGATCGGCGGGCAGACCGTGGTCTTCTGCTCCGACGTGCTCCCGGGCGACGAGGCGGGGGAGGCCGAGCGGCGCAAGACGCGCAAGGATGCGGGGATCAGTGCGATCCTGCACGAGAGCTACCCGGTGCGTTACTGGGATCACGACCTCGGCCCCGGCGAACCCCGGCTGTTCGCGGGCACGCTGAGCGAGGAGGAACGGCTGACCGAGGTCAGGGACCTCACCCCGCAGCCGGGCAAGGCACTGGCCGGCCACAGCGCCTACGACGTGACGCCGGACGGCTCCACGGTCGTGGCCACCTGGGGTGTCTCAATGCCGCACGGCGAGCTCCGTTTCGAACTGGTCACCATCGAGGCGACCAACGGCGGTGCCCGGCGGGTCCTCGCCGCCGAGAACGGCCACGACTTCGGCGGGCCTGTCAAGATCTCTCCCGACGGACGCCTGGTCGCGTGCGTCCGGAGCAACCACGCCGACATCGACAAGATCCCCGAGAGCACCCTGTGGATCGTCGATCTGGCCACCGGTGAGGGGCGTCCGGCGGGCGGGGCGCTCTGGCCTTCCGACATCGTCTGGGCACCCGACTCCCGCTCGCTGTTCGTGGCCGCCGACCATCGTGGCCGCCGCCCGATCTTCCTGGTCCCGGCCGACGGCTCCGCGCCGGAGCGGCTCACCGGTGACGACGGCGCGTACGCCTCGCTCGACGTCGCGCCCGACGGAACCGTCTACGCGCTGCGCGGCGCGGTGGACGCGCCCGCGGCCCCGGTCAGGGTGGCCGCGGACGGCACCGTCGAAAGGCTGCCCTCCCCCGCCCCCGAGCTGGAGCCGCCCGGAACGCTCACTGAGGTGACCGCGACCGCCGACGACGGCGTGGAGATCAGGGCCTGGCTGGCGCTGCCCGAGGGAGCCTCGTCGAAGAACCCCGCGCCGGTCCTGCTGTGGATCCACGGTGGCCCGCTCGGCAGCTGGAACGACTGGTCCTGGCGCTGGAACCCCTGGATCATGGCTCAGCACGGTTACGCCGTGCTGCTTCCCGACCCCTGCATGTCCACAGGTTACGGGCCGGAGATGATCCGGCGCGGCTGGGCCAACTGGGGCCCGCGTACCCACGCCGACCTGATGTCGATCACCGACGCCGCGCTGGAGCTACCCGAGGTCGACGCCACCAGGACCGCCGCCATGGGCGGCTCGTTCGGCGGCTACATGGCCAACTGGGTCGCCGGGCACACCGACAGGTTCAGCGCGATCGTCACCCATGCCTCGCTCTGGAACCTCGACCAGTTCGCCGGCACCACCGACGGGTCCATGTACTGGCAGCGCGAGTTCGGAGCCCCGGGCACCGGGCTGTACGCGAAGCTCTCCCCGCACCTGTCGCTGGGGAACATCTCCACCCCGATGCTGGTCGTCCACGGTGACAAGGACTATCGGGTCCCCATCGGCGAGGCGCTGCGGCTCTGGTGGGACCTGCAGCGCTCCGACGTGGAGTCGAAGTTCCTGTACTTTCCCGATGAGAACCACTGGGTGCTCAAGCCGGGCAACGCGATCGTCTGGTACGAAACCGTCATGGCCTTCCTGGACCAGCATGTCCTTGGCCGCGAGTGGAAGCGCCCGGAGTCGCTCTCGTGAGTACGGTGGAACGAGCAAGGAGTGATGAGCGGATCGTGGACAATGCCGTGACCTTCGGCCGGTTGGCGGAGGAAATAGCCAGGGAGGCCGGTGAGATGCTCCTGGCCAAGCGCCCACCCCGTCCCGAGGTGCTGGTTACCAAATCCAGCCCCACCGACGTGGTGACGGCCCTCGATCGGGCCTCGGAGGTGCTGATCCGCGACAGGATCAGGGCGGTCAGGCCCGGAGACGCGATCCTCGGCGAGGAGGGGGGCTCCACCGGCGACGGCAGGGTCCGCTGGATCGTCGACCCGATCGACGGGACCGTCAACTTCCTGTACGGGCTGCCCGAGTGGGCGGTCAGCATCGCGGTCGAGGTGGACGGTGAAGTGATCGCGGGGGTGGTCAACGTCGTGCCCCGCGGAGAGGTGTTCACCGCGGTCAGGGGCGAGGGCGCGTGGCTGGCGGGGGAGCGGCTGCGCTGCAACACCGGTGTGCCGCTGGACCGGGCACTGATCGCCACCGGATTCGGCTACGAGAGCGGGCGACGCGAGGTGCAGGCGGAGGTGCTCCGTCACGTGCTGCCACGGGTACGTGACATCCGCAGGGGTGGATCGGCTGCCTCGGACCTCTGCTCGGTGGCGGCGGGACGGGTGGACGGCTACTACGAGCGCGGCACGAACCCCTGGGACTACGGGGCCGGCGGCCTCATCGCCCAGGAGGCGGGGGCCAGGCTCGGTGGACTGGCCGGCAGGCCTGCCAATCCCGGCCTCGTCCTGTGCGCGGCGCCTGGCCTGTTCGAGGAACTGCACGACCTGCTGCTCCCGCTGGATCCGGAACGCGACGCCTGAGGTCGTGTCCTCGGCTCCGGCTTCTCGCCCCGTCGTCCCCCGCCCCGTCGTCCCGACCGGGGCGGGCGGACGAAAAGCCCTCCGGCCGTCTCCTGGCCGGAGGGCTCTCTCCCATCGGCCTCCCATCGGCGCCGTATGGGGACGCCTCAGCGCCGGATGGGGACGCCGTTGTCTGTGGCTAGACGGTGTAGATCCTCGATCTCGGTGCTGAAGGTGTCGGCGAGGTAGTCGTCGCCGGAGGACCTGGCCTCCCGCAGATTCCTGTATGCCTGGTCGAGGCGGTGTTCGATTGTGGTGGTGAACTCGCCCATCTCACCTTCTTTCTCACGGGCTCATGGGGGCGGAAGATACCGCGATAGAGACTGGAAGCGGCTGTACCCACGGTGACCCGGTAGCTAAACCTGTGTGTTTCCGACATCACACGGAGTGTCTACCCCGGAGAGGGCCTTACCGTGTGCTTACAGGGGTTGGGGCGAGAATGAGGAGCCGTCCCAGCGGCTGCTCATGGAATGTGACGGGAGGTGCCATAAGCCGTGCGAGTGCTTGTGGTCGAGGACGAGCGGGTGCTCGCCGACGCGATCGCGACCGGGCTCCGGCGCGAGGCGATGGCCGTGGACGTGGCCTACGACGGCGCCGGCGCGCTGGAGCGGACGGGCTACATCGACTACGACGTCATCGTTTTGGACCGTGACCTGCCCAAGGTGCACGGAGACGAGGTCTGCCGCCGGCTGGTGGCCTCCCGTACCGCGTCGCGGATTCTCATGCTGACCGCCTCGGGCGACGTCGACGACAAGGTGGAGGGACTGGGGCTGGGAGCTGACGACTACCTGGCCAAGCCCTTCGTGTTCATCGAGCTCGTCGCGCGGGTGCGGGCGCTCGGGCGCCGCTCCGCCCCGGCGCTGCCGCCGGTGCTGGAGCGGTCGGGGGTCCGCCTGGATCCGGGCAAGCGGCTGGTGACCCGGGACGGCGGGGAGATCGCGCTGACCAAGAAGGAGTTCGCGGTCCTGGAGGAGCTGATGCGCGCCGAGGGCGCGGTGGTCAGCCAGGAGGACCTGCTGGACAAGGCGTGGGACGAGAACATCGACCCGTTCACCAACGTGGTGCGCGTCACCATGATGACGCTGAGAAAGAAACTGGGCGAGCCTCAGGTGATCGAGACGGTTCCCGGGGTCGGGTACAGGTTGTGAGCGTTACGGCAGGCGGGGGAGAGGAACGCCCGACGTTCGTCCCGGCGGACGTCCCGGCGGACGAGGGCCGGGAGTCCGTGCCGACCCATCCGATGATCAGCCCGCACTCCGAGCGGGGCGCCCGGAAGAGTGAGCAGCTCGCGTCGGGAGCCCCGGAGAAGGCTGGGAAGGCGGGTGCCCAGCCCCCGCCGCCGACCGGCCCGCCCGCGTGGGACGGGCCGCCCCCGGCGGGCGCGGTGCCGGTCGATCACACCTTGCTGGACCGGCTGCGGGCGATCGTGGGCCGGGTCAGCATCCGGTGGCGGCTGACCATCACCTACGCGACGTTGTTCTTCACCGCGGGCGCCCTGCTCATGGTCGTGATCTACCTGATGGTGGGCTGGTCTCTGAACACGGCGTGGCCGAGCTTCCCGCTCGACCTGGACGAGCTGATGCCTCCCGACCAGGTGCGCCTGGTCGAGCGGCAGTGGTACTGGTACCAGCACGCCGCGATCGCCCAAGCGCAGAAGGAACTGCTGGCCCGCTCGCTGCTGGCCCTGCTGGGGGTCGGCATCCTGGCGGTCATCATCGGCTACATCGTCGCCGACCGGGCGCTCAAGCCGATCCAGCAGATGACCGCCACGGCCCGCAAGCTGTCGGGCTCCACGCTCGCCCACGAGCGGATCGACCTCAAGGGGCCCGACGACGAGCTGAAGGAGCTGGCCGACACCTTCGACGAGATGCTCACCAGGCTCAATGTGGCCTTCGACACACAGCGAAGATTCGTGGCCAACGCCTCGCACGAGCTCCGCACCCCGCTGACGATCAACCGGACGGTGCTGGAGATCGCGCTGGGCGACCCGGAGGCGTCGGGCGATCTCAAGGCGCTGGGCCGCACCCTCCTGGAGGTCAACGCCCGCAACGAACGCCTGATCGAGGGACTGCTGCTGCTGGCGCGGAGCGAGCGCGAGCTGAGCGTGCGCAAGCCGGTGGACATGAAGGACGTGGCCGAGACGGCCGTCGACCAGCTCGCCACGCGGGCCGCGGAGGCCGGGGTCACCGTGGTCACCGAGCTCCGCGATGCCGAGACCGTCGGTGATCCGGTGCTCCTGGAGCGCTGCGTGGCGAATCTGGTGGAGAACGCCATCAAGCACAACCTCCCCGACGCAGGACGCCTGTGGGTCAGGACGGGAATGGTGGAGGGCGCGTTGGTCGTTCAGGTGGCCAACACGGGGCCACATGTCCCCGCGTACGAGGTGAACAGCCTTTTCGAGCCGTTCCGGCGGCTCAACGCCGACCGGGTCGACTCCGACAAGGGGGCGGGGCTCGGGCTTTCCATCGTCCGCGCGGTGGTGCGGGCCCATGGGGGCAACGTGACCGCCATCCCCCGTGACGGAGGAGGTCTGGTGGTCACCGTGCGACTTCAGGCACGTTGATCCGGCGGGGGGCGTCTCGTTCACGCCGTACATGTGGTTGGATGTGCCGTCGAACACGGTGGTGCATGCCGCCGATGCTGTGGTTTACGCCATATTTGGCTAACCGTTGCCATTGGCGGTACGTCCCTCACGTGTAGGGAGGTTCAGTGACCTTTCCGGCAGGGTACCGAAGCAGGAATCTCGTCGGCAGATCGGGCACAAGTCGTGCCTCTCGAACGTTACACACGCGCGAGTGAGCGCACACAGCTAGATGAGGGGGATGGAGCAGACCGATGGCTACCGATTACGACAGCCCACGCAAGACCGACGACGACCTCAGTGAGGACAGTCTTCAGGAACTGCAGGCCCGCCGTACCGACAAGTCCTCGGGCAGCATCGACATCGACGAGACGGATCTCGCCGAGTCGCTCGAACTGCCGGGTGCGGACCTGTCGAACGAGGAGCTTTCGCTCCGGGTGATTCCTCGTCAGGCCGACGAGTTCACCTGCGCGCGCTGCTTCCTGGTACACCACCGCAGTCAGCTCGCCGTTGAGAAGAACGGCCAGCAGATATGTCGGGAATGTGCGGCTTGACGATGATTCCGATGGCCTGTCCGAGGTGTGCTCTTCCAGCTATGGATAGGGTCCCAGGACAGCCTTGAGGAGGTTCCGAGACATGACGTCAGAGAACAGGCAGACCGGTGAGGCGCCGGACGACTCCACGGCAGGGGAGTCGGACGGCGCGCCTGATCGGGAAGTGGCTGAGATCGTCGGTCGGCTCGCGGAGCCGGGCGACATGGATGGGGCCGAGCGGCGACGGCTGCTCGGCCGCCTCACGAAGGCGCTGTCCCAGCGGGCGAAGAAGGCCAGGGCGTCGGGGAGGGACCGTGGCCGCTGGCTGACCGACGTGTTCATGGCCGTGGCCCCCCGCATACCCATCCGGGACCTGCACACCCTCTCCGAGCACCACCACGGCCTCACCGCCGAGGCGTTGGCCGACGACCTGGTGCGCACCGCGGCCAAGGCCACCATGACGGTCGGGGCCATCGGCGGGGCCGTCGCCGCCGCCGAGTTCGCCGCTCCCCCCTTGCTGCTCTCCGCCCCCGCCCAGCTGGTGGCCGAGACCCTCGTCGTCGCGGCGATCGAGGTCAAGCTCATCGCCGAGCTCCACGAGGTGTACGGGATGCAGGTGCCCGGCAACGTCTCCCAGCGGGCCATGGCCTTCGCGGCGGCCTGGTCCAGGCAGCGCGGTGTCGACCCCCTGTCCCCGGGAACGATGACCGTCGCGCTCGGCACCGCCACCAGGACCGCCCTGCGCAACAGGCTGATGCGCACTCTCGGACGCCACCTCACCACCTTCGGCCCCTTCCTCACCGGCGCCGTGGCCGGAGGGTTCCTCAACCGCGCCGCCACGAAGAAGCTCGGCGAGATCGTACGGAATGATCTGAGAGTTCACCGTGCCCTCCCGCCTGGAAAGTCATAGAAACTTCTCGAACGGGTAGTTAATTCAGTAAGCCCCCGACTACCTGGAGGAATCTGTGCCGGGTCGCAGCACGTTTGTGATCGTCGCCAACCGTCTCCCCGTCGATCGGGTGGGGGAGGACCTGTGGCGGCGCAGCCCCGGCGGCCTCGTCACCGCGATAGCCCCGGTCCTGCAGCGCAGGGAGGGGGCCTGGATCGGCTGGCACGGGGCCCCCGGCGAGCGGCTCGAACCCTTCGAGCACGACGGCATGCAGCTCGTTCCCGTCCCGCTGTCCGAGCACGAGGTCGAGCTCTACTACGAGGGTTTCTCCAACGCCACGCTCTGGCCCCTTTACCACGACGTGGTCGCCACCCCCATCTACTCGCGCGTCACCTGGGACGCCTACCGCATGGTCAACGAGCGTTTCGCCCAGGCGGCCGCCGAGGAGGCCGCGGAGAACGCGGTCGTGTGGATCCAGGACTACCAGCTCCAGCTGGTCCCGGCGATGCTGCGCAAGCTCCGCCCGGACCTGCGCATCGGCTTCTTCCTGCACATCCCCTTCCCGCCGATCGAGCTGTTCGTCCAGCTCCCGTGGCGGCGCGAGATCCTCGAAGGGCTGCTCGGCGCGGACATGGTCGGGTTCCAGCGTCCCGGTGGCGCGTCCAACTTCATCCGGCTCTGCCGCCACCTGCTCGGCCTCCAGCACCACAAGCACGAGATCTACGTGGACGGCCGGGTGGTGCGCGCCGGGGCGTTCCCCATCTCCGTCGACTTCGGCGAGCTCGACTCGCTGGTCCGCGAGCCGCACATCATCTCCCGGGCCAGGGAGATCCGCCGGGATCTGGGCGACCCCGAGTGCATGCTGCTCGGCGTCGACAGGCTCGACTACACCAAGGGCATCGGCCAGCGCCTGAAGGCGTTCGGGGAGTTGCTCGCCGAGGGAAAGATCAAACCGGGCGAGGCGGCGTTCGTGCAGATCGCCACGCCGAGCCGGGAGCGCGTCGAGGAGTACATGCGGTTGCGCGACTCGATCGAACTCCAGGTCGGCCGGATCAACGGCGAGCAGGGGGAGCTCGGACAGCAGCCCGTGCAGTACATGCACCAGTCGTACGGCCGCGACGAGCTCGCCGCGCTCTATCTCGCGGCGGACGTGATGATGGTCACACCGTTGCGTGACGGGATGAACCTGGTCGCCAAGGAGTACGTCGCCTGCCGCAATGATCTGCGCGGCGCGCTGGTGCTCAGCGAGTTCGCCGGGGCGGCCGACGAGCTGCGCCAGGCGTTCATGGTCAACCCCTACGACGTCGACGGTCTCAAGCGGATCATGTTGACCGCGATGCGGGCGACCCCGCACGACCTGTCGCGCCGGATGCGTTCGCTGCGCCGGAGAGTGTCCACCTACGACGTGGACCGCTGGGCGAAGGAGTTCCTCACCTCGCTCGAGTCCTCCTGACCCGTCGCCGGGCTCCCCGTCTCCCGTCCAGCCCCGCCCCCCGCGGGACGAGGACAGGGGACGGGGGCCGCGGCGTCCGCCGTCAGGTGGTGGCGTCCTTGGCCGTGCTCTTCAGGGACTTCCACGCGTCGTAGCGCTTCCTGGCGCCGCGGGCGACCACGATCTGCGCCACCTGCATGCCGACCCCCATCACCACGGCGTAGCCGATCGCCTCGCCGAGGCTGATGTCCGGCGACTCACTGTCGGCGGGCGGCTTCCTGCCGGTGCTCTTCTCCCAGGCGAACCCGATGACCTTCTTGGCGCTCCAGGCGGTGACGAGGCCAAGCAGACCACCGATGGCTCTCCAGGCCATGTCCTGCTTCTCGCTCTTGTCGGCCATGTGGTCCTCCCGTTTTCCGTCCGCATGAAGAACACTAGTCTCCCCGAGCGTCATATCGCGTGAAGCCATGGCGAGGCATGACGAAGTGGTGACCGTGCCTCGCACCCATGCCGGGGAAACCGGGCCGGGGCCGTGGTGAGAGCGAGGAGACAGGTCGCGCACACGAATCTGTCCTTCCCGTCGGGGGATCCTGCCGTACGGTCGAGGCAAAACAGGTGAGGGGAGGACAGGCATGCCGCCAGGATGTGGTAACTGCAGTTGCTACCTCGAGGACAGGGTGATCTCCCGCCCGCCGGGTGAGCGCTGAACCCGGCCGGGTGAGCGCCGGCCCCTGACCGGGCGGGCGCCGGCCCCCGAGAGCACACCGGATGGCCCGGCCGACCGGCCGGGCCACTCCTTCCCGTGTCAAGGCGACAACTCCCGCGCGTTTCCCCTCCCGGCATGACAGTCTGGAACGTGTGATCTCAGATCGGGAACGTCTGACGAACCTGGTACCTCGCACGTTGCTGCGCCTCGCGATGTGGAGTCTCTGCCTGATCATCATCGGCTGGGCCGTCTTCTACTTCGCCCAGTTCATCGCGACGTTGCGCATCGTGGTGCTGCCGGTGGCCATCGCGCTCCTGCTGACCGCGCTGCTGTTCCCGATCACCCGGCGGCTCCGGGCGACGGGCATGAAGCCCATCTACGCCACCTGGCTCACCATGATCATCGCGCTCGCCGTGCTCGGCGGCACCGGTTGGATCATCGGGGCACGCGCCAACGAGGAGTTCCCCGGCCTCGTCGACCAGGTGCGCAGCACGGCCAAGGACGTCGAGAACTGGCTCTACACCGGGCCTCTGCATCTGCAGCCGACCCAGATCACCAGCTGGGTCGACGAGATCGGCAAGCAGATCACCAACCAGCGCAACGAGATCACCCAGACGGTCCTCACCGGCGCCACGGTGGCGCTGGAGGTGCTGGCCTCCATCGTGCTGCTGCTGTTCGTGACGTTCTTCATGCTCAAGGACGGCGACCGGATCTGGGCGTGGTTCCTGAAGGGGTTCGGCAGGGTCGCGCCGCGTGTCGATCAAGCCGGGCGGACCGCCTGGGTGACGCTCTCGCACTACGTGCAGGGCACGGTCGCGGTGGCCGCCGTGCACGGCGTGGTCATGGGCATCGTGCTCGCCGGGATGGGCGTGCCGCTCTGGGCGCCGCTCGCGGTGCTGATCTTCGTGGCCAGCTTCATCCCCATCGTCGGCATCTTCTTCGCCGGTGCCGTGGCCACCCTGGTCACCCTCGGCGCCAAGGGGCCGATCTACGCCCTGATCTTCATCGGCATCCTGATCGTGGAGCAGCAACTGGAGAACCACGTGCTCCAACCGCTGATCGTCGGCAGGATGCTGCACTTCCATCCGCTGGCGATCATCCTGGTGCTGGCCGTGGGCGGCATCCTGGCGGGGATCGCCGGGGCCGTGGTGGCGGTGCCGGTGGCCGCTGTGATCTACCGGGCGCTGCCCAAGCTCATCAGTGACGCACCGCGCGCCCTGCCACCCGCCGCGCCGCATCCCGACCCCGGCGAGGCGGGGCCGAAGGAGGGCGGGGAGGAACCGGCGGCGGAAGCGGGAAAGCCGGTGGATGAGGAATCACCGCAGCACAGGGGGTAACGTTCTGCTCCGTGACCCGTTCCGCCCTGACCGTCCCTCCTCCGGATGCCGTCCTTCCGCGGCCGCTTCCCGGCGGGCCCGCCCCCGGCGCCACCCTCGGCTCCCACTACAGCCGCTGTTTCGGCTGCGGTGAAGACCACCCGACGGGCCTGCGCCTGACCGCCGTCACCCCCGACGGGATCACGGTGATCGCCACGTTCACCGTGGGCACGGCACACCAGGGTGCGCCGGGCCTGGCGCACGGCGGCGTGCTCGCCACGGCGATGGACGAGGTCATCGGCATGCTGGTGTGGCTCTTCCAGCGCCCCTACGTCACCGCGAGGCTGGAGACCGACTATCTCGCCCCGGTTCCGGTCGGCACCGTCCTGCATATGCGTGCCTGGTGCAACGGCATGTCGGGCAGGAAGGCGTACCTTGAGGCTGAGGGCCGGATCGGTTCCCTGGACGGCCCGGTCGCCGTGCGGGCCGCAGCGCTCTTCATCGAGGTGGGCATGGAGCACTTCGCCAAGCACGGTGACGCCCAAGCGATCATCGACGAGCACCACGAGTACGAGGTGAACCCGTGACCCACACCGTCGAGGTGCTGATCCACCGGCTCGACGCCGACCTGCCGCCGCCCTCGTACGCCCACCCGGGCGACGCGGGCGCCGACCTGCACGCCGTCACCGACGTCGAACTCCTCCCCGGAGAGCGGGCCGTGGTCGGCACCGGGCTGGCGGTCGCCCTGCCCGACGGGTACGCCGCGTTCGTCCACCCGCGCTCGGGTTTGGCCGCCGAGCACGGCGTGACGCTTGTCAACGCGCCCGGCACCGTGGACGCGGGATATCGGGGCGAGATCAGAGTGACGCTGCTCAACACCGACACCAAGGACGCCGTGCGGCTGCGCAGGGGAGACCGCATCGCGCAGCTGGTGATCCAGAAAGTGGAGAGGGCGGCGTTCCACGAGGTGGACCGGCTGCCCGGATCGGTACGAGGCGCGGGCGGGTTCGGGTCCACGGGCCGCTGACAGGGAGTGACTCCGGCGAGGTGAAGGAGGTGGCGGACGATGATCCGGGACCTGGGCGCGCCTTCGGCCCCCAAGGCCGCCCGCCGCCGTACCCGGCGGGGGATGAGTTACCAGCGAATCTTCAAGGAGCGTGAGGAAAATGTTCCGACGTCGCCGTCGTGAGGAGTCCCCGGCAGCCAAGGCCGCGGTGGACGAGGCCCCGCAGGTCCCGTCGCGGGAGTCGGGCCCGTGGGACGCGGACGAGCCCTATCCCGAGCGGGAGCGGGTCGACCTCGGAGGCATGCGCCTGCCGGTCGGACCCGGCTTCGAGGTCCAGCTCAACCTGGCCGGCGACCAGATCGTCGGCGCGGTGGTCCTGTTCAACGAGAGCGCTCTGCAGGTGCACGCCTTCGCGGCGCCCAAGCGGAGCGGGATCTGGGACGAGGTCAGGGCCGAGCTGGTCGAGGGGGTGAAGAGCGCCGGAGGCACCGCCGAGGAGCGGGAGGGAGCCTTCGGCGTCGAGCTGGCCGCCAGGATCCCCGCCGAGGGCGTCGAGCAGCCGGTCCGCTACATCGGGGTGGACGGGCCGCGCTGGTTCCTGCGCGCGGTGATCAGCGGGCGTGCCGCGCAGGACGCCGAGGTCGCCGAGACGCTGGAGGGTGTCGTCCGGGACATAGTCGTGGTACGCGGCGACGATCCGATGGCCCCCAAGGAGGCGATCGAGCTCCGGCTGCCCCCCGAGGCCAGGCAGGCCGTGGAGCAGCAGGCCACCGGGGGTGAGGTGCCCGACCTCAACCCGTTCGACCGGGGACCGGAGATCGCCGAGATTCGCTGAGGGGTTGGATCGCGTACGCTGATTCAACTCGTACGTGAAGGAGAGGTCCGTGGGTTCTCAGGAGCCGCATAAACAGGGCGGTCTGCGAGGCTTCTTTCGCCGCATGACAGCAGGCCAGGCCGAGTTGGAGGCTGACGAGCTCCAGCAGGACCTCGACCGGCACGGCGCCACGCCCATAGTGTCGTGCAGTGGACGCCGACGCTTCTGCGTGAGCGGTACCCTGCGGACGGTGACGCTGCGTCCTCGCGGGGGCGCTCCCGCACTGGAGGCGGAGCTCTATGACGGTTCCGATGTGATCGATCTGATCTGGCTGGGCCGCAGGAAGATCGCGGGCATCGAGCCTGGCCGTCTGGTGCTGGCCGAAGGGCTGGTCAGCATCCAGGATGGGCGAAAAGTCATGTTCAACCCCAGATACGAGCTGCGCCCGACGGGCGGTGCGTGAGCGATCGAGGACCACGAGACGGTGAGCGAGAAGATGACCACCACCGGCGAGACCGCCGCGCACGACACGGTCGAGGCCGCGATCCGCAGCCAGCTTGCCAAGGCGTTCGGCGGAGTGCGGGGCGTCATCGAGGCCGCCGTACCCACCATCGCCTTCACCGGCATGTGGATCACCACCGCTGACCTGAGGATGTCCCTGATCGTCAGCATCTCGGCCGCGGTGCTGCTGCTCGTCGTGCGGCTGGCGCGGCGCTCGACGCCGCAGTTCGTGATCAACAGCCTGATCGGCATCGGCATCGGCGCGTTCTTCGCCTCCCGCACCGGTCAGGCGGAGGACGTCTTCCTGCCGGGCATCCTCTACAACGCCGGCTACTCCGTGGTGATGCTGCTGTCGATCGTCACCCGGTGGCCGGTGGTGGGTTTTCTCATCGGGTCCGTCACCGGTGACCCGACCGCGTGGCGCGCGGATCCGGCCGTGGTGAGGCTGTGCACCAGGCTCACCTGGCTGCTGATGATCCCGTGTGTGATCCGGGTGGCGGTGCAGCTCCCCGTCTACCTGATCGGCAGGGATGACGCGGTCGCCGAGCTGGGCATCCTCAAGATCGCGATGGGCTGGCCGCTCCAGGTCGCGGCACTCGCCGCCATGGTGTGGCTCCTGGCCCGTGGCCGGACCCCGGTGCGGCCCGCGACCTCCTGAGCGGCACGACCCTTGCTCCGGCACGACCCTTGCTCCGGCACGACCCTTGCTCCGGCACGACCCTTGCTCCGGCACGACCCTTGCTCCGGCAGGGCCCCTGCTTCGGCAGGGCCCCTGCTTCGCCGTCCCGGCGTGCCCGCGCCCTCGCGGGGGTGTTCCTGGCCGGTGACCGGGCCTCTGACCGGTGACCGGGCTTCGGACCGGCATGCCGGTCCGAAGCCCCTCTTCAGCGCGGCGTGCGGTGCGGGGACAGGAGCTCGGCCAGCTCCTCCTCGACCTCCTGGCTGGCCACGAACATCAGTTCGTCACCGGCCTCCAGCGGGTCGTCGGCGGTGGGCACCAGCACCCGGCCCTCGCGCAGGATCGCGACCAGGGCGGTGTCGTTCGGCCACGGCACCGAGCCGGCACGGTGGCCGACGACCGGCGCGTCCTCGGGCAGGGTGAGCTCGACCAGGTTGGCCTGGCCCTGGCGGAAGGTCATCAGGCGCACCAGGTCGCCGACGCTGACCGCCTCCTCGACCAGCGCGCTCAGCAGGCGCGGGGTCGAGACGGCCACGTCGACGCCCCACGACTCGTTGAACAGCCACTCGTTCTTGGGGTGGTTGATCCTGGCGACCACGCGCGGCACGCCGTACTCCGTCTTGGCGAGCAGCGACACCACGAGGTTGACCTTGTCGTCGCCGCTGGCCGCGACGACCACGTGGCAGTCGGCCAGGCCCGCCTCGTCCAGCGAGGAGATCTCGCAGGCGTCGGCGAGCAGCCACTCCGCCCGCGGCACAGTGTCGATCTTGATGGCCTTGGGGTCGATGTCGACGAGCAGGACCTCGTGGCCGTTCTCCAGGAGCTCGGCGGCGATCGACCGGCCGACCGCCCCCGCGCCGGCGATGGTGACGCGCATCAGTGCTCCTCCTCCGGCGCCCCGGACAGCACCTTGTTGATGCGGTCCATGTCGGCCTCGACCGCCATGACGTGCAGCACATCACCCTCCTGCACCACCGAGTCGTTCTTGGGCAGCAGGGTCTCACCGATCCGGTTGATGAACGCCAGGCGGCTTCCCGCGGCCTCTTCCAGCTCCCTCACCGGGGTGCCGATCCAGCCGGGGTGGTAGGCCACCTCGGCCAGCACCACGCGCCCGCTGGGGTCGCGCCAGAGCGGCTCGGCGCCCTCTGGCAGGACACGGCGCAGGATCTGGTCGGCGGTCCAGCGGACCGTGGCCACCGTGGGGATGCCCAGCCGCTGGTAGACCTCGGCGCGCCGGGAGTCGTAGATCCTGGCCACCACGTTGTCCACGCCGAACGTCTCGCGGGCGACCCTGGCAGAGATGATGTTCGAGTTGTCGCCGCTGCTCACCGCCACATAGGCGCCCGCGGCCTCGATGCCCGCCTCTTCCAGGACGTCCCGGTCGAAGCCGATCCCGGTTACCCTGCGCCCCCGGAACCCGGCCCGCAGGCGGCGAAACGCCTGCGGGTCACGGTCGATGATCGCGACCGAATGGCCGCTGTCCTCAAGGATGTGCGCCAGTGTCGAACCCACCCGGCCACACCCCATGATCACGATATGCATGCTCCCCCGCCGGTCGCTGTGAGGCGGATCTTGTTCCCGATGTATTCAGCCAGTATGGCGCCCTTAGGAGCGCCGCGTGAGTGGAGCCGGGTAATAGCGACTAGCATCGGCAGACGTGTCGAAGGTGACGGACCTTGTCAAACGCCTTTTCATCGGGCGTGCGCTACGCAGCACTCAGTTACACGAGCAGTTGCTCCCCAAGCGCATCGCGTTGCCGGTTTTCGCGAGCGACGCGCTCTCCTCGGTGGCCTACGCCCCGCAGGAGATCCTCGTCATCCTCTCGCTGGCCGGGATCTCCTTCTACCACTTCAGCCCCTGGGTCGCCCTTGCCGTCGTGGTGGTGATGCTCACCGTCGTGGCGTCGTACCGGCAGAACGTGTACGCCTACCCCAGCGGGGGCGGTGACTACGAGGTCGCCACGGTCAACCTCGGACCGAACGCCGGCCTGACCGTCGCCAGCGCCCTGATGGTCGACTACGTGTTGACCGTCGCGGTGTCGGTCGCCAACGGCGTCGACTACGTGGGTGCCACCATCCCCTACGTCGCCGAGCACAAGCCGCTGGTCGCGATCGTCATCGTCGTCCTGCTGACACTGGTGAACCTGCGCGGCATCCGGGAGTCCGGTGCGGCCTTCGCGATCCCCACCTACGCCTTCATGGTCGCCGTCCTCGGCCTGATCGTGTGGGGAGCCTTCCGGGTGCTCGTCCTCGGTGACGAGCTGCGAGCGCCCACCGCCGGGTACGAGATCGTCGCCGAGCAGTCCAACCTGACCTCCTTCGCGGCGGCCTTCCTGATCCTGCGCGCGTTCTCCACCGGCTGCGCCGCGCTCACCGGTGTCGAGGCGATCAGCAACGGCGTACCCGCCTTCCGTAAGCCCAAGAGCAAGAACGCCGCGACCACGCTGCTGATGATGGGCCTGGTCGCGGTGACGATGTTCGCCGGCATCATCTCCCTCGGCCTGGCCTCGGGGGTCAAGGTCGCCGACCCCGCCGTCGCCTTCCGTGACGTGCTCATCGACGGGCGGCCCGCCGGGCCCGGCTACTACCAGCAGCCGATCATCTCCCAGGTCGCCGACGCGGTCTTCGGAAACGGCTCGCTGCCCTTCTTCGTCATCTCGGCCGTCACCGCGCTGATCCTGTTCCTCGCCGCCAACACCGCCTTCAACGGCTTTCCCGTGCTCGGCTCGATCCTGGCCCAGGACCGCTACCTGCCCCGCCAGCTGCACACCCGGGGCGACCGGCTCGCCTTCTCCAACGGCATCGTGATCCTCGCGGCCGGGGCCTGCCTGCTGCTGTGGGGCTTCGACGCCGACGTCAGCCGCCTGCTCAACCTTTACATCGTGGGCGTCTTCGTGTCGTTCACGCTGAGCCAGATCGGCATGGTCCGGCACTGGACCCGGCACCTGAGAACCGAGACCGACCCGAAGGTCCGGCATCAGATGCACCGCTCACGGACCATCAACTTCTTCGGCGGCGTCATGACCGGGCTGGTGCTGGTGGTCGTGCTGCTCACCAAGTTCACCCACGGGGCGTGGATCGTCTGCGTGGCCATGCCGGTGCTGTTCCTGATGATGAAGGGCATCCACCGTCACTACGAGAACGTGGCCCTTGAGCTCGCCGCCGACGACTCGGCGGTGGACGAGTCGATACTGCCCGCGCGCAACCACGCCATCGTCCTGGTCTCCAAGATCCACAAGCCGACCCTGCGTGCCCTCGCCTACGCCCGCGCC
The DNA here is from genome assembly GCF_035917355.1 of Streptosporangium sp. NBC_01810. NCBI lineage: Bacteria > Bacillati > Actinomycetota > Actinomycetes > Streptosporangiales > Streptosporangiaceae > Streptosporangium > Streptosporangium sp. NBC_01810. Next base: position 1,251,115 of record NZ_CP109070.1, read on the forward strand.
ACCCGTCCCTCCAAGCTTGAGGCGATCACCGTGGGCGTGGAGGGCGAGGAGGCCAAACAACTGCAGGAGGAGTGGGAGCGGCGCGGTATCCCGGTGCCGCTGAAGACGCTCGACTCGCCCTACCGTGAGATCACCCGGCCGATCCTGGAGTACGTCAAGTCGCTGCGCCGCCGCTCTCCCCGCGACGTGGTGAGCGTCTACATCCCCGAGTACGTCGTCGGCCACTGGTGGGAGCACATCCTGCACAACCAGAGCGCGCTGCGGCTGAAGGGCCGCCTGCTGTTCCAGCCCGGTGTGATGGTCATCAGCGTGCCCTGGCAGCTGCACTCCTCCGACCGCCTCAAGGGCCGTCCCGAGCCTCTCGCGCCGGGCGCCGTCCGCCGTCCCCGCCGGGAGACGGTCCGGGACGAGGACGTCAAGGCATAACCTTTCATATGCGCTCCTGACAGCAAGGAGGCTCGACCGACGACGAATTCTCTGGGGGGCGACGGCCATGGCGATCGAACTAACGGTAGGACCGGTTGCGCACGGTGGCTGGTGTGTCGCGCGCCATGACGGCCGGGTCGTCTTCGTGCGGCACGCGCTGCCCGGCGAGCGCGTCACGGCCGAGATCACCGAGGAGACCTCCCGCTTCCTGCGGGCCGACGCCGTCGAGATCCTGGAGCCCTCCGCCGACCGGGTGAGCCCGCCGTGCCCGTTCGCGGGTCCCGGCCGCTGCGGTGGCTGCGACTGGCAGCACGCCTCCCTGGAGGCCCAGCGCCGCCTGAAGGCCGACGTGGTGGCCGAGCAGCTCAAGCGTCTGGGCGGAATCGACTGGAAGGGCGTGGTCGAGGAGGTTCCCGGCGCCCCCGACGGTCTTGGCTGGCGCACCCGCGTCCAGTTCGCCGTCGACCGGGAGGGCAGGCTGGGCCTGCGCCGCCACCGCTCCCGCGACGTCGAGCCGGTGGACGCCTGCCTGATCGCCCACCCCGAGGTGGAGAACGTCGGCGCCGAGGTCATGAACTGGCGTAACGCCTCCTCGGTCGAGGTCATCGCCTCCTCCAGCGGTGACCAGGCGGTCGTGATCGCCCCCAAGCCCCGGCGCACGGTGGCCGTGCCCGACCTCGACACGAGCGTGGCCGTCTTCGTCGACGAGGGCAAGGGCCGCAGCCGGGTCGTCCGCGGCCGCAACCATCTCGTCGAGCGCGTCGGCGAACGCGACTTCCAGGTCACCGGCAGCGGTTTCTGGCAGGTCCATCCCGGTGCCGCCGCCACCCTGCTCGACGCGGTCCTGAAGTTCGCCGCCCCGCGGCCGGGCGAGTGGGCGCTCGACCTCTACTGCGGCGTCGGTCTGTTCGCCGCCGGGATCGCCGAGGCGGTCGGCCCCGAGGGGGCCGTGTTCGGCGTCGAGTCCGAGTCCGTCGCCGTCCGCGACGCGGAGCGTAGCCTCCGTGACCTCCCCCAGGCCCACTTCGCCCGGGGACGCGTGGAGAACGCTCTCGACCGCTTCGGCATCGAGCGCGCGGACCTGGTCGTCGTCGACCCGCCCCGGGCGGGTCTGGGCCGCGACATCGTCGATCGCTTGACCACTCTTGAGGCCACTCGGATCGTGTACGTCTCCTGCGACCCGGCCACCCTCGCCCGCGATCTTGCCTGGTTCGCCGAGGGGGGCTACCGCCTCGCCGACCTGCGTGCCTTCGACGCCTTCCCGATGACCCACCACGTGGAGTGCGTGGCGCTGCTGGTCACAGGGTCGATCTAGGCTCTGACCAGCGGTTATGCAACACGTCATGTTTCAGCGTGCGTCAGTGCGAGTCACCGTTTTCCAAGATCTTTGCGCATGAGATGCGCACGATCATGGATCTCGTGGCCCGTCACATTACGTAGACAAGAGACCCGACCGATACATACCAAGGGGTAGACCGCAATAGCGACACCCCCATAGGGTCCCGGTACAGCCGCGCAGGGGAGTCGCCCTCGCCTCGCGGCCAGGCAGAGGCCCCCGCTCCACCGCGGGGGCCTCTCGCTATTCCAGCCGGATCTCCGCCGCGTCCCCAGGAAGCACCTCAACGCCTCCGTCGGCCCTCTCGGCCACCAGGACCCACACACCCTCTCCGAGGCCCAGTTCCGCCCCCTCGGCGTCCGTAGGGGGCCGCGTGAAGATGCGCATGCCCGGCTCCGGAGCGATCACGGTGACCTCCGGCGCGCGCACGAACGTTCCCCGTCCGGGCACCGTGCGTACCAGGCCGAGCGAGGCGAGGTGGCTGATCGCTTTTCGGACCGTGTCGCGGGCCACTCCGAAACGCTGCTGCAGGTGAATCTCGGAGGGCAGGGGGCGGCGCGGCTGGAACTGGCCGGTCTGGATGTCCCGCCGGATGGTGTCAGCGACCTGGCGGTACACGGGCGTCTCGGCATCATGATCAATCTCGCGCACGGTCTGACGGTAGGGGTGCGGCCCTCCGGCTCCATATTGGCGTACAGGGTCACGGACTAGCACGGACAGGTGTGTAGACAGGTGCTTGGCTTTCCCTGGTTCGCCGCTCTTCGGACAACCCTTCCTTGACCGTCGGCGTCTACTCTCCGCCCCTGATCTATCACCAGGAGTCACTATGCGGAGAGTCGTCCCCATCGCCCTGATCGCCCTGCTTGCCGGGTGCTCCAGCACGAAGGCCGCCGCGCCGCCCCCCTCGCCGAGCGCGACCTCGAACCCCCTCACCGCCGCCGCCTGCCGCCAATACGTGGCCGCCGGACCGGCCTCACCGCCATCTCCCGGTTCTTGGTCCCTCACCGCCGCCGCCTGCCGCCAATACGTGGCCGCCCTGGAATGGCTGGATAAGACCGTCGCCGAGAGCCAGAACGGGGGCTACGTACCCTTCGCCCTGCGAGTCGTCGCCCGCGACGGCGAGAAGGATGTCCGCCAGGCCGCGGAGCTGGCCGACGGTGAGACCCGCCAGGCCATGGAGCGCACGGCGGCCGCCATCGCAGTCCTCGGCGGCACCGTCGAGGACTTCCTGGCTGCACCGAAGGGGACGATGGACGTCGCCGACGAGGTGGCCACCGTGGGCACGTCGATCAATACCGTACGCCCCCTGTGTGCTGCTGCCGGGTCGCCGGTGAACATCCTGCTCCAGTAGTCCAGACGTGAGAGTCCCGGCACCTCGACGCCGGGGCTCTTCACTGCGCCGGCTACTGGACGCGGATCTCGGAGGAGTCCGCAGCGACCTCGACGACGGTGGCGGCGCGGACGAAGGTGCCGCGGTTGCGCACGGTGCCGCAATGAGACCGGGCCGTCGGGCCCGGAAATTGGTGACATCGCCGAGTCAAAGCCATGGAGCCAGGATAGGACGTCGCGGGAGCCCCGGCCCGCTCGCTGCCGGGGCTCTTCTGTCCGGGCTACTCGGCTGGCTCCTGGCGGGCGGCCACGAACGTGCCGACGCCGCGCACCGAGTACGCCGACCCCTCCTCGCGCATCCGGGTAAGGACCTTCTGAGCGGTGTTCGGGGCGATCTCGAACTCGCGGACCAGCTCATGCTGCGACGGCAGCTGCGTGTCCACAGGATAGGTGCCGTCCGCGATCCGCTCGCGCAGTATCTCCGCGATCTGCGCCCACTTCGGCGCGTTCGGCCGCCATTCGATCATCACTGCTTAACCGTAAGCAACCATGCTGACCTGGGGATACTCACGCAGTACCAACGTTGAGCATGGTTAACCGTGGTTAAGGCCACTACCGTGTGGCCATGACTGATCTCGAACAGCTCGCAGTCGATCACCCTGAGTGGTTGTTCTGGCGGGGCATCCGATTCGATGGCACCCCGGGCGACTATTACGCCAATCGGCGGCGATGGTCCCCCGACTTGCACATGACCGAAGGGGCCGCGCTGACCGTGTGCGGCACCACCGTGGAGGAGCTGGCCGTCCAGCTCAAGGAGCAGCAGCGGATCGAGGAGTGGTGAGCGATCCGATCCCCGGATGGACCGACCGGGAAGGGCGTCTCTGGCTGGACACCGGTTACACCAAGGACGGCGAGGTGGTGATCGAGCTCCTCAACGGCGCGGCCCGGGGGACGCTCGGCTGGGTCGACAGCCAGTTCGGGCCGATGGAGAAGCTGGGGGGTGTGACGCGCTGACCGACGGAGGCCCCCGCCCTGGCGAGTAGGGCGGGGGCCTTCGTGGTGCGCAGGGGGCGGTTACACGCCTTCGAGGCGGGCGACGATGCGGGCGAGCAGGTCGCGGATCTCGATCTGCCCGGCCTTGAGGTCGGCGACGTCGTCTCGCATGAGGGCCTGGGTCTTCTCGATGTTGCCGACCGACCGTTCCAGGACGCCGAGCCGGTCCTTGATCTCGGCGATGTCGGTCTCGACGGTGGAGACGCGCTCCTCGATGTACGGCATGGACTCAGGATAGGTGGCGCATCCGATCAGGGGCTTCGGAATACGTCGTGCGTTCCGACGCGACGCCAGATGATGTGTGGCTCGTTTCCTCGCTCGGGTGGTCCGAACTCGAACGTGGCCCGCCCATCGGGCGCCCAGGTCATCTCCAAGATTCCTGACGCGCCCTGAATGCCCTTGACGCGCAGGCCGGGGCGAAAGCGTCCGCCGCGTGGGAGGTCTATGAGGTCGGGCACGAACTGCTCTTTGACTGTCCGTTTGAAACGATCTTTGTCGCTGGGGTCGAGTAGGGCGTAGTCCTTCTCGAAGCGGGTCGTGGTCATGAACGTGGCCACCGGTCACCCGCCCAGGTGGTCGAACATGTCGTCCACTGACTTGTGCAGGGTGACACGGTCGTTGGCGATGTCCTTGCTCGCCTCGCGCTCGCCCGCGTTCCACGACTCGTTCCAGAACCATGCCTGGTCAGCGGGGATCATCTTCAGCCCGCGCAGGACAACGACGCCTGGCTCGATGATGTCGAACTCGACCTCGTCGCCAGCGTCTACGTTCAATGCCTTCCGGACTTCTGGTGGCAGCGTGAGCTGCCCCTTCCTTCGCAACGTTGTGCGGCTCACGGCTGTGATCCTTCCGGTTGCAGGTGGTCGGCGATCCTGCTTCCAGTTCGACTGTCGCACTTTCCAACGTTCTCGTCTAGGGAATGTGTTCCACGGAACTACCTCAAATCGGACAGTGTTGCCTTACTTGCCCCGTGCAGTGCCTTTGCCGAGCGGATGATCCCCTCGTTCGCGGGACCGAGGCATCCGCTGCCGTGCATCGGCCCGCTGGCCGGGTTCGGACGTTTCCCGTGGGGGCATTGCAATCTGCCATCGCTCGCTCACGATGACGGTGTGACCACCCATACCGATCCTGACCTGCGACACCTCTCCAATCTCCTTAGCTTCCTGCCCGGCCCCGACGACCAGGAGTTCTGGAAGGCGGTCGCCGACAAAGATCGACCACCGAGCAATGCGGACTACAGCGACTACGTGATCAGGAACCTGATCGGGAACATGCCAGCGCTTCACAAGCCCAACCCCCAACCCAGAGAGATCATGGGACTGGTCAAATACCTTTTGATGTTCTTCGGTGGCGACTCAGGTCGCCTTCACGAACCCATCGGGCGCCGGTTCTCCTTCGTTGCCGGGGGGTGGGACACCCTTGGCCAGCTCTGGCTCGACGACCTGGTGAAGACGTGCTGGCGTCTGTACGTGCGCTACGCCGCCTCCGAGTCGTGGTGGACGAAGTGGCCGGAGGATGTCCAAGCCTGGCGAGAAGGGCGCTACAGGGACGCCTCGGAGTGAGCCGGAGGTGAGGGCATCCCTGCGCGCGCTAGCTCGGCGGCGAGGAGAACCACCTCATCCCGTCCGGCCGTCTCGCCGAGCTTCTCGCGGGCGATGGCCGTCCTCTCCGCAATGAGACCGGCCCGTAGGCCGGAGTGAAACAGGTAGTCGGAGAGGTCGCCGCGCTGGGCGATCGTGCGCCCGGACTCTACGTGGCCCCGTCGAGCCGGGTGGCGAGTCGGGCCAGGAGTTCCCGGAGCTGATCCTGGCTGGTCTTCAGCGCGGCGAGGTCGTCGCGGATCACGGCGAGCTGCTGATCGACCGCAGCGGAAGGGTCTCCCGCGCTGCGCACGGGGGTGTCCTGCTCTGGTGTCGGCGGAGTCTCGCTTCCGATGTCGTGGACGTACTTGATGTCTTCGAGGAAGACATCAAAGAAGTGGAGAAGGCCGGTTATGAGGCTGAGGGGGCGGGGTCTATGGGCGTCCGCCTCAGCGCACAGCGCGGCAAGAGCTTCGGCGTCGTTTTTCCGCCAAGCGAGGAAGAGTCGAGCGCCTCGACGGAAGTTCTCATCCCTCTGCTGCCTTTTCTCGGTCTCGTCGGTTACGCCGGAAAGGGCGTGGCCGTCGTCCGTCGTGAAGTCGGCGGCAGGGATGAGAACTCCCGTCGTCGGGTGGACGATCATCGGTGATCCGTCGTGTTCGTTCCACCCGACGATGAGGTGTTGCTCCTGCGAGGGGTGGTAGTGGGCGTGCCAGCGTGCTTCGGCGGCTTTGATCATGTTGGGCTCCCGAGGGCAGGGGTCGTGGTTCGGCGGAGGGAAGCGGCGAGGATCACGGCCTCGTCGCGGTCGGCGTCTTTGCCGAGTTTCTCCCGGGCGGCCTTCATCCATCGGTCGAAGTCCCCACCTTGCAGGAGTTCGGCGCGGGCGGCGTCGGCGGCGGTGACCGCGCGCAGGACGTCGTTGGGGATGCGCTGGGGGATTACTCGGGTGGGGCTGGTGGGGCGTCGTTGGCCCTGTGAGCGTCGTGCGGCGTCGAGGAGTTCGCGGGTGGCGGCGAGCAGGGCCTCCTTCTCCTCGGGCGTCACCGAGGGCTGTGAGGGTTCCTTGGGGGCGGCGGGCGGCGGCTGGGCCTGGCGGGCGGCGTAGGCGGCGCGGCGAGCGGCTGCGGCGCGAACGTCGGCCAGGTAGCCCGGAAGGTCATTGTTCTTGGCCATGGCCCGGAAGTACGGGGTTGGCTTCTCGATTTTGACCTTGCTCGTTTTGTGAACTTCCTTGATCACTTCTCTCATCTCGTCCTCGGTGACCCCGAGGTGGCTCAGGGCGTCCATGACGATGCGCTCGTGGCCAGAGAGAGATGAGGGGTCTTGAGGGGACTGAGGGGAAGGCATCCGGGTTTCCCGGACCCTGGGAGGGCAATTCCCGGACCCTGGGCCAGCGGAATCCGGACCCTGGGAATCGTCCAGCGTCTGGGTTTCCCGGATGCTGGGGGTGGCTCAGCATCCGGGGTTTCCGGACCCTGGGCAGCCGTGAGCGGAGGGATCCGGAAGACGGCGTGCTGATGCATCTGGCCGCGCTTCACCCGCTCCAGGGCGCCCTTGTCGATGAGGCCCGCGATGATCGCCGCGCGCTCGGTGCGCCCCGTGCGCATGCGGCGAACAAGCGTCGGGTTGCTCTCGACGCCCTTGAGGCACAGACGAGTCTCGTCTCGCGCGTCCTCGGCGATGGCGATCAGCGCCCAGCGCTCGCGGGGTGTGAGGGTCTCGGGTGCATGGTCGAGGACTTCGACCATCAAACGGACGCCCATCAGACTCCTGCGCTCAGGCGCGCGAATATGCACGTCTGAGCGCACGGCGATATCGTGACCACGGGTCTCCTCCTGCTGATCCCAGGTGGGGCTCAAGGGCCTGTTCGGTGTTGACGCACCGGCCAGGCCCGCCTTATGTAATTTGATCAATCGGCCAACGAGGGGCGCTGGCTCGCCTGCTCGATACGGTCGAAGATGTCGGCATCCGTCTCCCGCTGCCACGCCGGCAGGTCATCCCAGTCGGCCACGTACGCCGGCTTCGGGGCGGGGATGTGCTTGAAGATCTGGCCGATCCAGCAGATCGCGATGAACCGGCCGCGCTGCTCCCGGGTCAGCTTCGCCGTCTGGCGGGCGGTCACCGCGATGAACGCGCTCACCTGCTCCTCAACCGCCGCGGCGCATGAGCGCTCCCAGTCAGGCGTCTCCTCCCACGGCGTGACGTAGCCGGGCTTCGGCTCGCCAGGGAAGTGCTTCTTCACTCCGTCGATCCACGCTTCGCGGAAAGTACGGCCAGGTTCCTGCACGGTGGCTCCTTCAGGTTCCGCTGACCGTGGCCAGCTCGGCGATGTCGTTGTTCAAACTGCGTACCTGGTTGTCCGTCACATCGGCCAGGTGCGATTGCAAGCCGCGCAGCTTCTGGCCGATGACACCCGATCCAGTGCGGCGTGCGAGCTCGAGCGCGGCTCGGCCGTGTTCGAGCGTCTTGTCGATCTCGCCTCGCTGCACGCCGAGCGCGGCCAGGTCGACGAGGACGCCGGCGCGGCGGCGGGCGGACAGGTTGTGAGTAAGGGCGTCGACGAGGACAACTTCGGCGAGGTCGGGCCGTCGAAGCATCGTGTAGCAGGCGCCACGCTCTTCGTGGAGACGGCTGCCGTCGAAGCGCAGCCAACCGCCGTTGTGGATCTGACCGGTCAGATCGCGGACATGTTCAGCCGCATCAAGGGCGCGCTGGCAACCGTCGAAATCGCCGAGTCCTGCCAAGGCCTCGGCGCGGACCACATCGACCCAATGGCGGGTGGAAAGGCCGCTGTCGCCGCGGCGAGACAGGTTGGTGGCGAGGTCGAGCATCGGGACGGCCTTGCCGTACTCGCGTTCGTAGACACCGATGAAGGCATGGCGAGTCACCGCGCACGCCCACAGGTCGTAGGCGCCCGCTTCTCTGCTGGCGGACGCGGCGAGGCTGTAGCAGTGAGCGGCGTCGGTGTACTGGTTGGCATCGAAATGGATCTCGCCAGCGAGTTGAAACAGGTCGCCGGCGAGCGCGCACAGACGCCGGTGGGTGGCCTCGGTGGCGGAACGCTGGAGGCTCTCGACGAGCGCGGCGAGGTGGTCCTGTACGAGCGGGTAGACCTTGCTCTTGCTACTGGCGAGCATGAACACCTGCCACAGGTGACTGTTCAGCATTTCGTACTGGGTGGCCGTTTCGGCGTCAGGTCTGCCCGTGCGGGCTGCGATCCGGTCGAGGTCGAGTGCCTGCTCTGCCTGGGGGGTGGCGATGACAGCACCGGCCATGGTGAAGATTCTGAGTAGCTCGCGGCGGTTCATGTCGTCATCGGTCCACTCCTGCTGGGGTACGGGTTGCGGCTTCGTGGCCTGCTGCTGGATCAGCAGGGCGAAGCGGGCCTTGACGTGGTCTGGTGCCTGCCAGAGGTGGACGTCAAGGATCTGCTGTTGCTCCGGCTTTTGCTGCATCGCCGGGCACTCTTCCCATTTCGCGATGGTGCGCGCGGAGACCCCCAGTCGGGCAGCGAACCCCTCCTGGGAGTAGTGGTAGGCCTGGCGGAGGGTCTTGGCCAGGGCGCCGGTCCACGTTTCTACAACTTCCACGGCGATCTCCTTACTGAGATCCAGTCTGCCGGGGTTCTCGGCTCGCGCTAGTGGAGATTCAGTGCTGGTTCAGCGCTGGTGTGGTGTCCGTTCATGGCTACTCCGGGTGGTGTCGCGGTCCCCTTAAAGGGACAGGAAATGCCGCGCGACCTCGGGAGTTCAGGTATGAGTCGGTCCCGTCTCGGCCTCGATGTGTCCGGTGTGTTGCCGCGCCCTTTTGCCTCCCGGTGGCTGTGCCTTGATTCCGTTCTCTCGAGCGATGCGCCGGATGTAGGAGTCGGTGAACGGCGAATGCTCAGCGACGTCGGTGGGCCGCTCTCCTGCGCGCAGGGCAGCCAGGGCGGCGGCCACCACCTCTTGCCTCGCGTGTTCGTGGGCCTGCTCCGTCTGGCGGTATCGGGTGGTAGTCGCGTCGAGCAGCGCCAGGGGGCTCATTTCCTCGGTCATGAGAACAGACTACCGGAACACAGTTGCGGAACCTACACCTGTGCGCTAACGTCATGAGCGCAACAGAGTTCCGGAAGGGAAGTCCGGACACAAGTTTCGGTCAAGAAGATGTTGGTGGCCAAAAGCCTTCAGGTCACCACTCGCGCGGCCCCCCGGGCCGCCTGACCAGCTCGACCCCGGAAACCAACCGCAACAAGGAGAAGAACCATGCAGCACAGCACGACGGCCGCCAGCGCCGCCGAGTTCCCCATCGTCGTCCCGAACGACCCGCACCGCCGCTCGGTGCGTAGCGAGGTCCACCTCCAGGGGAATTCCATCGTGGTTCGCCAGATCGGCTGCGCCCCGGCCGGGCACATGCTCACCCTGCAGTGGGCCGAGGAGCTGCGCGACGCCCTCGACGCGGCCATCCAGGCGACCCGCGCCGCCGGGAAGACGGTGACCGCCCCCGTCGCCGACCAGCATGAGCCCATCAAGCAGCGCATCTACATCAGCGAGCAGCCGAACACCGGACCCGCCTCGATCTGCATCGTCGAGCACGGCGACCTGCACTTCACCCCCACGCGCGCCGAGGTCATCCGCTTGGACGCCGACCTCACGCCCAGCGCCGTCCACCAGGCCGTCACCGACCACGAGGCCAAGCGTGCCGTCCTGCACGCCCACGACCTCGACTTCGTCCCGAAGATCCCCCGGGAGTACCTGGCGTTCGAGCTGGCCCAGGCCGAGGAGAAGGTCAAGCACTGCGCGACCCCCGAGAACGTCGCCCTTCTGGCCGCGATCCGTGACGACGCCGCCCGGCGCGGCCTGGTCGCCGCCTCCTAAACGAAGTGGGCCTGCCGGTGCAGCAACACCGAACAGGCCCTGTGATCCCCGCCCTGACTACACCAGAGGAGAACCATGCTCCAGGCTACTCCCGCACCGGCCCGACCCTGTCAGGTCTGGTGCACCGACCACTACACCGGCGCCCAGCCCGAGGACGGCTTCTGTCGCCGCCGCACCGAGGTGGACGGCGTCTACCTCAGCGCCACCGACGACGGCCCCATGGTCCTCGCCTACAGCAACACCCGCGACGAGCTCACCCTCGACCAGGCCGAGACCTACGGCCGCGCCCTGCTCGACCTGGTCGACGCGGCCCGGACGGCGGTGGCCGCGTGACCGCCGACCAGATCACCCAGACCCTCGCCACCCTCACCCAGGCCATGACCCGCCCCAGCGCCACCGTGACCACCAGTTCCTGCACCTGCCCCACCTGCAGGAAGGCGGGCAAGCGATGAGCTCTCACACCCCGGCCAAGCCGCTCCACAGCCCCACCGAGCGCGCCACCACCGCCGAGCAGGCCCGCCAGCCGCTCCAGACCAGCAAGCCGAAAGGCGGCAAGTGATGCCCCGCTTCACGTTCGACACGCCCGCCGGTGCCCGCGCGGTGCGGGCCGCCGACGAGGCCACCGCCCGCGCCTACCTGGAGACGCAGCTCCACCACCCCGACCCCGACGGCGCGGGCAACCAGCCGTACACCTCCACCCAGCTCGCCAAGATCCGCCGCGAGCGGGACGCCCGCGCCGCCCTCCTCACCCTGCAGGAGGAGCGGTGAAGCGCACGACCCCCTGGTACGAGGACAACCCCGCCACCTGCCAGGAGTGCGGCGGCAACGGGAGCTGCGAGTTCTGCGGCGGCGAGGGCATCGTCCCCCGCTGGGTTTACGAGGAGGACCGGTGACCCCGGCCGAGCGGCTCGCCGCCACCCTCACCGCCCTCAACCAGCTCGACTCCGCGATGGCGCAGCCCGAGCCCCGCCCCCGACAGGACGACCCCGCCCGCACCAACCCGCCCAGGAGGATGAAGTGAGCAGCGAGACCGCGTGGCCGGCCGGTGTCATCGCCCGGTACCTCACCGTCGGCGGCGCCACCGTCGACCTGACCGAGGACCACGAAGTGAACCGCACCGAGGCCGCCTGCACCGGATGCCCGACCCGGAAGGGCTTCGGCTGGACGTACCAGAGCGGCACCCACGTGGACGGCACCTACCACGAGGAGGAGCGCAGCGACCTGGCCGCTCAGAAGGCGCGCGAGTGGGCGCAGTCCCACGCCGAGAAGTGCCGGGCCATGCCGAAGCCGAACCAGACCTGAGGGGCGACATGGCCACGATCACGCCGGAGACCGCCGCGAAACTCCTCATCGCCCGGTCGTACGCCGCCACAGGCGACACCGCCGCCAAGCTCCGCCACCAGGCGGACACCGTCACCAGGCGGACACCGTCACCAGGCGGACACCGTCACCCCAGGACAGACCATCCACCTAGGCAAGGACCAGCTCGTTGTCCGCTGACGTTGCGGATGCCGCCCGGCCCCACGGTCGGACGGCGTCCGGAGCACCAGCTCCACACCGACAGGAGAAGCGCATGAGCAAGAAGTACACCGACGCGGCGATGGAAACCCTGGTCAAGTCCGCCGCACAGTACCTGCTGGCCCACGAGAAGGGAGACAAGGCTGGGGCCGCTGCTGAGCTGGCCAAAGCCAAGGTCATCAGCAACAACCCGAAGGCCCGCAAGCGCTGATGTTGCGGATCGCGCCCGGTCGACCGGGCGCGTGTCCGGAGCACCAGCTCCACCGCACCCGCCTCGGGCGCGGAACAAAACGGAACACCCCAGAACGAAGGAGAACGACCATGAACAAGACCGAGCTCGTCGCCGCCGTCACCGAGCACATCGACGGCATCGACAAGAAGACCGTCGCCAAGGTCCTCGACGGAATCCTCGACGTCATCCCGATGGCCGTCGCCGCCGGCGACCCGGTCACCCTCCCGGGCTTCGGCACCTTCGACACCGTCGACAAGGCCGAGCGCGCCGGCCGACACCCGCAGACCGGCGCCCAGATCACGATCGCCGCGTCCCGGGCGCCGAAGTTCAAGCCCGGCGCCGGGTTCAAGGGCCTCGTCAACGAGAGCCGGTCCCAGGCGCTCACCCCCGCCTAACCCAAGCGGGTGGAGGCCGGCGACTCCACCGCCGACCTCCGCCCTCGACCCCGCACCTGACAGAAGCAGGAGAAGGATCTTATGGAGCACGCTACGGACACGGCCCCGGCCGCGCCAGAGCGCGCCGAGCCGAGTCGGCGCCTGTGGCGCTCCCGCGCTGAGCGCCGCGCCGACGCCGCCCGCGCCCGCATCGATGAGCAGCGCGCCCGCCAGCAGGCTGAGCGCGAGCGCCTCGAAACCGAGAGCGAGCACGCCCGCCTCCGCGCGCAGCTCGACGAGCAGACCACCACCGCCGCAGCCAAGCGCCGCGACCAGCGCCGCACCCTACGCCAGCGCATCAGCCTCGCCGTCGTCCTGGCCGCCGCGAACATCGGCGTCAACGCCGCCGCCGTCCTCGGCCAGATCCTCGCCCTGATGTACGGCCTGGACTGGAAGTGGTGGCAGGCCGTCCCGCTGGCTGTCGTGGTCGAGTCGGTGGCGGTGAACGTCGGCTATCTCGCCCACGACAAGATGATCAAGGGGTTCAGTGCGTACGGCCTGCGCCTGCTGTCCTACGCCATCGGCGTCGGCGTCGGCCTCTTCAACTACAGCCACAACTCCGGCCTGATCGAGACCAAGGAGTTCGCCGGCGTGTTCGGCGCCGCCTCCGTCCTCAGCCCGGTGCTGTGGCAGATCTACTCCCAGTGGCGGCACTGGGAGAGCATGCGCGAACAGGGCCTGCTGGAGCAGAGGCCGCTGCGCTTCCCGCTGCTGCGCTGGGTCATTCCGTCCCTGCGCGCCGAGACCTGGGCCGCCTTCAAGTACGGAGTCGCCGAGGACATCCGTTCCCCGCAAGTCGCCCTGGCTGAGATCCGTGCGATGAGCGCGATGGACGCCGCGTGGCGGGGCCTCGGGGACGCCCGGGACGGGTTGATCCGAGCCCAGGGCGACGTCCTCACGGTCACGCAGTTGGTCATCGCCGACCTGGAGGCGGCGCGCGACGCCGTGAACACCAGCGCGACGATCGGAGCACCGGCGATCGTTGCCCGCGAGGTCACCCAGGCGGTCACCGGACCGGTCACCGTCGAGGTCGCTCCCGCGAACGATGCCGTGAACACCTCGGCGACGATCGAGTGTTCGCCGGAGGTCCCCGCGAGCGACCCGGCGCCGGTCACCGCCGCGGTCACTTCGGACGCTGGCGATGACGACCCGGACAGTGATCGGGATCGCCCCGATGAGCAGGACAATCGCGACGCCGAGAAGTGGATCAGGGCGTGCATCCGCAAGGGCCGCACGCCGACCTACGGCGATGTCGTCGAGCGGTACAAGTTCAGCCGCGGCTGGGCACGGCTCCGTGTACAGGCGGCGCGCGCCGAGATGACCGCGAAGGGCTACCGGTTCCTGCCCGCGAACGTCGTCCAGTCGCCCGCCGATCCGGTCACCGCGAATGGCTCTCACAGTGTCCACGCCGAGGACATCGACATGACCGCTGTGGGCTCGGCGGGCGGTGCGTCATGACCCGCTGGGAGTACCTCGCCCGCGGCAACTGCTCCGCTGACGAGCTCAACGAGCTCGGCGCGGACGGCTGGGAGCTCGTCTCCGCCGCCTACAACTCCGACCGCTCTGGCTTCGCCTTCTACTTCAAGCGCCCGAAGGAGGCGTGATGTCCACCGCCCTGACCCTGCTGCTCGGCCTGCTGGCCTTCGCCCTGGCGTCGACCAGGCCGACCACCGCCCAGGCCCGCACCTGCGCCGAGATGCGCGCCACCCTCCAACGCGCTGGCTGGCCGCGGGTCACCGCCCGCACCCTGCAGGTCGCCGTCGTGCTGACGTTGCTGCTGCTGGCCACGGTGTGCCGCCTGCTCTGGCACACCGCCTACGGCGTCGGCAGCGTCCTGGCCGTCGTCGCCGTCGGCCTGGCCACCCTCGGCGGCGGTCCTGAACTCCGGGCGGGAGGTGCAGCATGAGCGAGTCCCAGCGCCCCTACCTGCACATTGTCCGTGACGCTGCGGACGCCCCGCCCCTCCCCGGCACCGAGCACAGCACCGACCTGGAGCCGACCACGCAGCACAGCGCCAAACTGGAACAGCAGGTCTACGAGGGCGAAATCATTGACGACGAGCCCGCCCCGCGATACCTGCCCGTCCGGATCGCCGGCCGCGACGTCGTCGTCCAGCCGTCCCCGGCCGTACGGCAGGCCGCCCAGGTCACCGCCGTAGCCGCGTTCACCGTCGCCCAGGGCTGGCACTCCTGGGCAGTCCGCGCCGCCGACGGCCTCACCTTCGGCGTCTACCGGCGGCAGATCCGCGCTGCCGAGGCCATGGGGGATCGCGAGGCGCTCGCCGAGTGGATCGACCGCAAGGAGCGGGCCGTCCACCAGCGCCACGCCCGCCTCATGGACCTGCCGAGGGTGGCCCTGAACGTCGCGAAGATGCTGGGGATCTCGCTGGTCGGGGCGCTGGTGCTGCTGCTGGCACTGTCCACCGCGATGTGGGCGACCGGTGTCGCCGACTTCGGCGCGGTCTGGATGGTCGCCGGGGGCGCGCTCCGCCTGCTGCTGACGATCCTGAAGTACACCTGGTTCCTGCTGCCGCTCTGGATGCTCGTCGGCGCGTGGCGGGAGGGCCGCCGCCGGGGCGCTCGCCCTCAGTGGATGACCCCCGCTCGGGAGCGTGAGGCCGAGTCCGTGGTGATCACCCCGTCCATCGTGGTCGTCGCCCTGCGTGACCTGGGGATTTCCCCGCTGCGCAAGGCCATCCAGGACATGGGGGACGCCGGAGCGGCCATGCTCGGCCCGATCCGCATCGCCGGATGCGGCGTCGAGGTGGACGTGATGCTGCCCTCGGGAGTCTCCACCGAAGAGGTCGAGAAGAAGCGGCGCAAGCTCGCCGAGAACCTGGGCAGGCACGAGCACGAGCTGTTCATCACCAAGCCCGAGGCCGCGCGCACGGTGCGGCTATGGATCGCCGACTCCGGCGCGCTGGACGAGCCGATCGGCCCTTCTCCGCTGGTCACCGACGCCGGCATGAGGGCCAGCTACGCATCCGACCGGGCGCCGTGGGGCCAGGACCTGCGGGGCGACGCCGCGCGGATCAGCCTGCACCAGCGGCACCTGCTGATCACGGGCCTGTCCAACCAGGGCAAGACCGCCGCGATGCGGGCCCTGGCCTTGTGGCTGGCCTTCGATTCCCGGGTGGAGTTCCGCATCGCCGACCTCAAGGGCGTCGGTGACTGGGCGATGTTCAACGACCTGGCCACCGTGCTGATTCAGGGACCGACGGACGACCACGTCGTGGCCGCGACCAAGATGGTCGAGGCGGGCGTGGCGGAGATGGAGCGGCGGCTGCTCGCCCCACCCGGTTCGAAGTTCGACCCGCTGATCCTGATGGTCGACGAGGCCCAGGTCGCCTTCATGTGCCCGGAGAAGGACGACGCAGGCAACCCCTACGGCGGCACCAAGGCGACCAGCCGCTACTTCCGGGCCGTCCGGAAGATCCACAACCAGGGGCGGGCCGTGGACGTGACCCTGTGGCAGGGCACGCAGGACCCCACCGACCAGAACCTTCCCAAGCTGGTCCGGGAAGGCGCCCACATCCGGGCGTCGCTGGTCGTGGGCTCCGAGGAGCAGGCCCGCATGGCGCTGGGAGACAAGGCCATCGATGGTGGCGCCGCCCCGCACAAGCTGCGTCAGGGCCTGGACAAGGGCACCGTGGTCGTGGCGGGCGACGGAGTGGAGATGGCCCCCGGCCAGGCGTCGATCACGATCCGCACGCACTACGTCTCCACCGAGGACGCCGCCAAGGTCGCCGCCCGGGCCAAGGCCCGCCGCGCGAAGGTGACCACGCGCAGCTCTGCGGCGGTCGAGGAGGCGCGAGACCTGCTGGCCGACCTGGACGAGGTGCTCGATGCGGACGGGGAGCGGATCAAGCTGTCCGACGTCCCCGCCCTGTTGCGGGATCTTGCTCCGGGCTGGCCCGGCTACGCGGGGCTGACCGGCGTCCGGCTGCGTGAGGTCCTGACGCAAAAGCACGGGGTGCGAGTGATCAACAAGGGCAACGTTCTGCTGCTCGATCCGGCCGACGTGCGACGTGCCATGGCGGGACGCGAGGCCAGTGAGTGAGGTGACGGCCCACCCCTCGAAACCCTCTCTGGGAGGGTCTGAGAGGCCCGGACCTAACTGGCGCTAACCGGCTAACCGTCCTAACTTTCCGCAGGTCATGGCCGCGATTGCGGCGACTTAACCCCGCAGTGGGATCACTAACCGGGTTAGGTCCGCTGGTCTCACCTTTCACCCCCGCGAGCGGGGGCCGCGGGTGCTCTCCCGCATGCGACGGGACGGGCGCCCGGAGCAGCCGCTCCACCACTCCATCGAGAGGACTCGACATGCCCAGCAAGATGACCCCCGCCCAGCTCGCCGCCGCCAAGGGCGCCGCGAAGCACTCCAGCGACCTCGGTGGTCTCGCGACCGCGGCGAACGGCCTCGGCGTCAGCCGCGCCGACAAGGCCAAGGCCGCCGCCGCCCTGGAGCAGCGGGTCGGTAAGCGCCAAGCGGCCCGGCTGAAAGAGGAAGCCCTGCAGCGTGCGGGTGCCGCGCCCAAGGGTCTACGCCGGTGGTTCGGCTGACGTGGAGGTTGCGGGTGAGCGCCCGACCATGGTCGGGCGCGATCCCGGAGCAGCTGCTCCACACCGAGAGGAGACCGCTATGGGGCTGTTCGCCCAGGACAAGCAGGAGCGCGCCGCCCGGCGCCTGTACCGCAAGGACCCGGAGGCGCGCGAGGAGCTCGCCAGGTTGAAGGAGACCGCCGACGCCCGGCACGAGCGGCTGCGCCAGCAGTACCTCGCCGATGAGCGGGACATCGTCACCCGGCACACCCACAAGAAGTAGCCCCCACCGAGAAGGAGATCAACATGTTCGGCAGCAAGAAGAAGTACCTCGTCGACACGCCCGACACCGGCCCCCGGACGCCGACCGAGCGCATCACCGGCGGCCCCATCCTCGTCCACGGCCGCAAGGACCTGAAGGCCCGTCAGAAGGCCGCCAAGGCGGCGGGGGTCGAGCTGACCGTCCGCAAGGCGCCGAAGAGCTGACGTTGCGGATCGCGCCCGGCCAGCCGGGCGCGTGTCCGGAGCAGCCAGCTCCAGGAGAGGAGATCGACATGGCGAAGGACGAGCCGAAGCCGCTCGACCAGACACGGAAGGACCTGATCGCCGGGATCATCCGCGTGACCACCCCGAAGAAGCCGTACAAGAAGAAGCCGACCATCTGGGCCGAAGACGTCGACGAGGACTGACCACCCCGGCCCCGGCTGTCCAGTCGGGGCCACCCCCCACCGAGAGGAGCCCACGATGGGCCTGTTCAGCAGCAAGAAGAAGGCCGCCGAAGCGGAGAAGTGGGAGAAGAAGGCCGAAACGTACAGCAAAGAAGCTCGCGAGGAAGCCCGAAAGATCGCGAAGCACACGGAGCTCCTGAGGTCCGGCAAGAGCACCGACCCCGCCGCCGACAGGTACATGATCCGGGAGCACGACGGTAACCGCCGGGTCGCGGAGGCCAACGCGCGGGACTGCCGGTTCAACGCCGAGACGACGCGGAAGTGGTGGACCTGATGACCACGTACACGCATCCCGACGTGCTCACCCGGGGCGTCGAGGAGGGATGGGCGGACCCGCAGGAGGACCCGACCAGGATCGACTGGGCCGCCCGCCAGCGGGATGCTGCGATCCCCTTCCAGGTCGTCGACGGCCGCCCGGTCAGCCCCGGTGCGCCGACCGGCATCCGGTACGGCCGGGGCGAGCTGGGCCACTGGGGCGAGCGGCAGGCCGCCGACGCCATCGTCTTCGCCCGCACCGCCGGCGGCCGGTGGGCGCTGATGGTCGAGCGCGACGACGACCACGGGTGGGCCATTCCGGGCGGGTGCCTGGACCCCGGAGAGGACCCGCTGACGGCCGCCGTCCGGGAGCTGGCCGAGGAGACCGGCCTGACCTTGCCGGGCGCGTCCTGGCAGGTGCTCCCCGTCCGAATCGTGCCGGACCCCAGGGCGACGGACGAGGCGTGGATGGTGACCTGGCCCGCCGTGGCCGACCTGGGCGACCTGGGCGACGTCGCCGAGCTGCCCGCCGTGGCGGGGGCCGACGACGCCATGCGGACCGAGTGGGTGCGGGCCGACACTTACCCCGTCCTGGTGGCTCACCTGGAGGCGACCTACGGCGGGCGGGTGTTCGCCGCGCACCAGGGGATGCTGGCCGAGCTACTCGGCGACGAGACGCCCGGGGCGGGGGAGCGATGACCCTCCGAGAGAGCGCCCGCCAGGACGTCGCCCAGGCCGACCCGCAGCGGGTGCTCGCGGTGTTCGCGCTGCTGCTCGGCGCCCTGGTCCTGTTCAACAGGCCGTTCTTCGCCCATCTGCTGGGCACCTGGGGGCCGCCGACCTGGGTCATCCCCATCGCCACCGCGGTCGCGGCGCTGGACTACGCGGTGAGCGTCTGGCGCGGCGAGGCTCGCACAGCGTCGGGTGCGGTGACCGCCGTAGGTGCGGCACTGCTCCTGGTGGCCGTGCTTGCCTGGCGGCTGTCGTAGCGGAGCTGGGGGTGCGCGGTCGGCCGATGGTCGGCCACGTGCCCGGAGCGCCGCTCCACTATCGCGAGGAAGGACACGTCATGACCGCCACCAACGAGGACACCGTCCACTGCCCCCACTGCGGCGGAACGTTCCGCCGGGCGTTCTACCACGCCGGGGCTTGCCCCTCCGACCCGAAGAACGCGAAGAAGACCGGCAAGTGATCCCTGCGGCCCTGGCGCCCTTGCGGTGCTGGGGCCGCTCTTTCCCTGGCCGTGTTGTAAATCGACCGTCTCTTAACAAGATCTCTTTCGGGGAGTTGGGGGAGCCGATCCGACCCCCCTGACTGTCGAGAAACGTGTTGAGAAATCTTGCTGTTCAACAATCCCCCCACCACCCATTCCTATACACGGGGGCACGATGACCACCACCGACGATCTTCTCCCCGCCACCCGCGCCCGCACCGGGACGCTCGTCGGGTACGGCCGCGTCTCCACCCGCGACCAGAACCTCGACCGCCAGCACACCGCCCTCACCGACGCCGGATGCATCCGCGTCTTCGCCGACAAGCTGAGCGGCAAGAACACCGAGCGGCCCGAGCTGGCCGCGTGCCTCGACTACCTGCGCGCCGGCGACACCTTGGTCGTCCTCAGCCTCGACCGGCTCGCCCGCTCCCTGCACGACCTCATCACGATCGTCGCCGAGTTGCGCCGCCGCGAGATCGGGTTCCGCTCCCTGCATGAGAGCCTCGACACCACCACTCCGGCCGGACGGCTCATGTTCCACTTCTTCGCCGCCTTGGCCGAGTTCATCCGCGAACTCATCGTCGAGGGCACTCACGAGGGCCTGGCCGCAGCCCGCGCCCGAGGGCAGCGCCTTGGCCGGCCGCCCGCGATGACGCCGGAGATGGTCGAGACCGCCCGGCACCTGCTGACGAATCCGACCGCCACGGTGTCGAGCATCGCGAAGATCCTCGGTGTGAGTCGGGCGACGCTCTACAAATACGTGCCGGAGCTCAAGACTGCGAGTTCTGCTAGCTGCGGAGACTGACCTGCCCGACCGGTAGCCGCACATGAAGAGACCCCCGCCCAGCTCGGGCGGGGGTCTCTTCGCGTGTCACTTCGCCATCTGGCGAAGTGATGATTGGCCTGGTCGCCGAGGTTACCGGCCTGCGTAACCTTGCTGACCTGCGACATCTGGATCATTTTCGGGAAGTGCCGAAAATGATCCTGAGCTGCGGATTCTCGTCAGCCGATGTCGCCCTGGTACCGCCAGAGGGTGGGATCCTCGCCGGGGGTCGGCTCGTAGATCGCGCGGTGCATCTCGCCGGGCACGATCATGTAGGCGCCGGGGTCATCGCCGAGCTGCTGCTTGGGCAGGGTCATGCCGTCGAGGGGGCCGCCCATCAGGCGGACGTCAGTCTCCATCCACCCAGCATGCACCGCCGCACGCGAAGAAGCCCGCCGCTCCGGAGGAGAGCGACGGGCTTCTTCATGGATCAGCTGCAGCATCCCCAGGGGAGGGGCCGTGCCGGGCCAGCGTACGGCGTCGGCTCCCGGTGCGGGGGCGACCGGTGTGATTGGGCGCCGGCGGTGTACGGCTTGCGCCGGTCGAAGCGCCGCCGGCGCCGTGGTCCTGCCGCTCGATGAGGTAGGAGCCAAGGTCAGCGTACTTTCTTCCCGGAAACCCTTCCCCTCGGTACTGAAGTGTTGTAGATTGATGAGTGTCGGGAAGGGGGGTCGAAGCCCCGGAACGACAGCCGCTCGATAACTCAACAGAGGAAGGAGCCCAGATGGGAAGCACCACCGCCCATCACAGCACCCTCGTGGCCAACCGGCTCGCCGGTGACCACGAGACCCACGTCGAGGCCCTGCTGGGCTCGATCCGGGTCATGATCCCGGGGCTGGTGATCACGGTCACCGACCCGCAAGCGATCTGGTGCATCTGGAAGGCCTGGATGGAGGCGACGCGCATCGCGCACAACGTCTTCAACGGCCTCACGGCCCCGGCTTACGAGGTCTCCCCGGTCACCCGGCTTTACGCCTCGGTCGCCATCACCGGCTGGCAGCCGGGACGGCAGGTCCAGGGTAAGGCTCACAACCACAGCCCCTCGGGTTGCGGAGAGCTTCGGGTCCGGGTCGGCGGGCTGACGATCATCATGGATGATCGCGACGCCTACGACCGGCAGCTGGTCACCTGGGCCAGCGCCTACGACCTCGGCCAGCGGGAAGTCTGGCCGGGAGTCCTGGCCGACAGGAAGTGAGAAAGGGGCGGGCCACACGGCCCGCCCCTTCTTCATAGGGCCGCCCTTCCTCATCCGGGTTACCCACAGAACGCGATTCGGGTCGGCGGCGACCAACACACGGCAAGCACCCTGACCAGGAGACGAGAGGAGTCACCTGATGTTCCAGATCCGAGACGAGCGCGGCAACGTGCTCGACGAGCGACCAACCTTCGAGGCGGCCGAGGAGCGGCTGGAAGAGATCTGCAGGCAGGCCACCGAGCAGGCCGCCGCAAACGCTGAGGGGGTCAACGAGATGACCCTTCGATGGACCATCGTGGACACCGCCGGGCGGGAGGTCGGGTGGATGTCCCTCACGCCCGACACGACGCGGCCATACGAGCCGATCAGCCAGGCCCAGCCCGACGACGACCAGGGACCAGCATGATCCCCGCGGACGGCCGACCAGTCGACGCGGCCGGCGCCGCGGACATCATGGGCATGGCCTACCAGACGTTCCGCAACAAGCGGATCGCCACACAGGAAGGCGCACCGGCGCCGTTCAACCCGGGCTCACGGAAGCTGCTGTACGACGCGGCGCAGTGGGAGGCATACCGGGCCGGGCGGGAGCTGCCGACGCGGCCCGCGAGGATGCACCCGCACCCTGACGATCTGCTGGACGGGCCGGAAGCCGCCGCCTATCTCGGGGTGGACTACGGCACGGTGCGCCGCTACCAGAAGGAAGAGCGGCTCACCGTCGTGGAGGTGTGCGGCGTACCCCACTTCAGGCGGCACGCCTTGGACGCGCGGCGGGACAACCCCGGCAGGCCAGGGCGACCGCCGAACGCAGCCGGGTGATCCACAAGTCACCACCGCGCCGAACGCAGAAGCGCCCCCGCCCTCACGAAGAGGAGCGGGGGCGTTCGCGCGTCTGGCCCTCACTTCGGGGCCCGTTTCTATAAGAGCATGATCAGCCCATCGGGTACGGCCGGGGGCTGGCCGGTACGAGCGCGCGGCCCTGGTCGTCGCGCGGGTCGGCCACCGGGGTCACTGCCCGCCGCGCCGACCAGAACGCACCCAGGCCGATGGCGTAGTCGATCCAGTCCTGGACGGCGTCCTCGGCGATTACCCAGTTGGCCGGGATCCAGCCGAGCAGGGCGGTGATGCGCAGGATGGCAACGATCGCAATGGCGATGATCACTCGGATCACGATGGGCTGACGGGTCACGAAGTCACGCATGGTGATCTCCTTCATTCCTGGGGCAGTGCGGCGCGGACGAAGCAGTCCTTCGCCTCCAGCAGCTTCCGCAGCCCTGCCGTCAGCTCCGGCCCGTCAGGGACCTGCTCGATCATCTCGGCCGCGAGGTCGTGACACGGCTGGCTGATCGCCTGCAGATGCGGAGGCAGGTGCTCGAAGTCGAAGTAGCGAGCGATCTGCGCGACGCCCGGGTGTCGTCCTTCGGTGTTCATAGATCTCCTCATTTGAGGTTGGAAAAGAGGAACCGCTGACACGAAAGTGCTGGTCAGTGGTGGTGGCATATTCACCGGTATGAAATCGGGCCCCTCGTCGCGCCGGGCGACAGCAACCAGGTAGGCGAGGAGCGCGCCCTCGATCACGGCGCGGCGGGGCTGCTGACCTCCAGGCGGACGGTGATCCCCTCGATGGCCGCCTCGATCCGCGCCACCAGGGCCTCCACGTCGATCTCGTCGTCGCGGGCCGCCAGAGCCTCGGCCAGGGCCTTGATGGCGACCGTCTGACCGTCGAGCTTCGCGCCGAGCGTGGCGATCGTCTCGCGGACGTCCTTCGCCCACTTCGCGGTGTTGACCAGGATGTTCCCGGCCTGCCACTCCGGGTTCTCCTTGCTGCCGAACGGCACCGGCAGCTCGTGCTGCCACATCTCCTTGGCGCTCACGTCGTCGTCCTCTCCTGCGATGAGCCGAGCCACGATGGCCCGGAAGTCGTCCATGTGAAGGGTGTGCGGGTCAGGCTTGCTGCGGTTGACCTCCTTGTGGCCGCGTACCGCACTCACCGGGATCTGGAACTCCTTGCACAGCTCGGCGCACAGCCGCCACCAGGACTCCAGCTGCGCGGGTGGCCACGGAGTGCGGCCGTCGTTTTCCGCCTCGATGCCGATCGAGTTGCTGTTCGTATGGCCCAGGGAGGTCGAGGGCGCGTTGTGCCAGCACCGGCCCGCCGCCACCACGAAGATCCGGCCATCACGGCGGAGCCAGATCTGCGACAGCGGACCCTCCAGTCCGGGGCGGCCGTCGCGCACCACGTGCATGTCGCCCCATCCCGCGGTGTGATGGCAGACGACGCCATACACCTCGGGCTGAGGGCCGTGGCCGCGGGTCTTCCACCCGGGTACCTCGGTGACGGGATAGCCGGTCCGACGGGCGACGTCGGCGAGCTGGGTGAGGTAGGGCATGGTGCTCCTCTCAGGAGACGCCCACGAGAGACAGGTAGGTGGTCGGCGTCCCGTAGCTGGACGGGTTGAAGCTGGCGGGCAGGCTGCTGCCGCTGGCGTACATCGCCCGCCGCGGCGTTGCCCCGACCCCGCCGGAGAACCACGAGGCGTGCGCGTCGTCGACCCCGGTCGGGTACGGCAGGCCCACCGTGTAGCCGCCGACGATCAGTCCGATGTACGTCCACCGGCCGGCAGACTCCGCGGGCACCGGAGCAGGCAGCGCACCGCCGCGCCAGCCGGACGCCGACCAGAGTGTCGGGTCGTCCGGGGTGATGGCTACCTGCACCCCGGCGTCGGTGTACAGACCAAGCTGGTTGGGGGTGCCCGTCGCGGAGTACGAGCCGCCCGTGCGGACCGCAGCCCACAGGGACGTCACCACCACCCCGGCCGGGATCCAGACCCTCGCCATGAAGATCGAGTTGTTGGTCGCGTTGGAGTTGGCGAGGAACCCGGACGGATCGCCGGATGCCGCCAGCAGGCCATAGCCGCTCAGCGGGAAGGCCGGACTGTCCGAGGCGCCCCCGGCTGGCGGATCCGCCCACCGCACCCCGGCCGCCTGCCCGGAGTCCACGGTGAGGACCTGGTCGTCCGTCCCGACGCCGACCCGGGCGACCGCCCCGGCCCCAGTGGCGACGTACAGGTCGCCCTTCGTCGTCAGGACGGAGCGGAGCTGCCGGGAGGCGACGGCCGTGTCGGTGTAAGAGCGGTCTCCGTGCGGATCCGCCGCACCAGCGTGCGCGGAGACCTTCGCCGCGGCGCCGCTCGAGGTCTCCAGGGCGGAGGTGTCCGCGATCCCGTGGACGCCCGTCGTGTCCGCCTCGTGGGCCGCGACCGCCGAGGCCGCCGTACCGGCCGGGTCGTAGACGCCCGTGTGGGTGTGCCCCGAGGTGGCCGCGCCGATCGCCCCGGGCGTCGGCAGCGCCGGAGTGCCGTGCGCGTGGTCGCCCCGGGAGTAGGCCGACGCGGAGCCGGCCGCCGACGACTGGCCGTAGCTGGTCGCGGACACCACCGTGTTCGACGGCGTCCCCCCACCGCCTCCGCCGCCGTTGTCGGCCACGTACTGCTCACTCGCCGCAGGGGAGCCGTCCTCCAGGACCAACGGACCCGTCATCGTGCCGCCGGACAGCGGCAGGTAGCCCACCAGTTCCTCGGCCGCGGACCCCGGCAGCGTCACCCGCAGGTCGCCTACCCAGTGCGAGCCAGAGGCTGGGACGCTGACGTGGTAGCTGGCCGATACGCCCTGATGGACGCGCTCCTGGATGAGGTAGAGCGTGTCGCCGCGCGGGCTGACGATGTCCGCGCTGGGGATCAGCTCCAGGGACCACGCCCCGCCGACCGCGACGGGGGCGGTGACCATGCCGAGGACCTCGCGGTCATCCGTGGCGAACCCTGCCACTGGCCGTCCGGCGAGGTCCACGAGGGTCGCCACCACCGACGCGCTGCGCAGGTAGCCGCCGCCCGCCGTGGTCATGGTGCCGGTGACAGTCGTCACGGCAGCACCGGCGTCGGGTCGCGGTGGTAGGCCAGCTTGAACTCGGCGAAGGCCAGTTTCACCGGGCCTGACGCGTTGTGGCGGACCATCAGTCCCAGCGGAATCCCGGGGTGGACGAAAATCGCCCAGGACTTCGCCCGGTACTGCCCGCCGGGCGTGGCCGGGTGGTCTTCAGTACAGGTGCTGTCCGGGGCGCTGTTCAGCCCGAGCGGGTCGCGCACGATGCGGTCGCGGACCTCGGTGTAGTCGCCCGGATCCCAGTACATCAGCGCATACACCTGAGCCCACGCGGAGTGCTTCGGCCAGATCAGGCCTGAGCGCGGGCTGGAGTAGGTGACGGTCTGGCTGGTGTCCGGCTGCACCTCCGGGTGCATGTCGTGCTGGTCCGCGGACTCGACCCCGAAGGGGAACCGTACGAGGGTGTAGGTGTCGCCGGGCGGGATGGTCTGCTTCACACCCTGCTCGGTGATCAGCGAGCACACGAAGTCAGGCAAGGGGATCCTCCTCGGGAACCATGACGGGTTCGAGCCCGGCCTGGGTGACCTGCCGGGTGAGCTGGGCGACCTGCTTCTGCAAGTAGGCGACCTGGCGTTGCAGCCGGTTGATCTCGCCCTGCATGCGGGTCTGAGTGGAGACGTCGAAGGCGCTCGCACGCTGGTAGGCGCCGTCCTCGGCGGCGAGCCGAGCCTCGCGGGCCGCCTGCTCGGCCTTGTCCCGGCTGGCTTGGCGGGCCTGGCGTCCGACATAAATGGTGCTGGCGATGCTGAACGCGCCGCCGATCACGGACACGATGACGGCCGGGTCCATCACTGCTCCCGGTGGGGCGGATCCGGCCAGCGAGACAGCCGCAAGACCAGTCCCGCGACGGCGACCTGCACGATGCACGCCCAGTAGGCCTGCGGGATCGCGCCCCGGATGCCGCCGACCAGGTAGATCACGGCCCAGGCGACCAGCACACCGGCGGTGACCGCGAAGGCCAGCCAGTCGGCCACCGTGAGCGCCTGGACGGCGCACAAGATGGCGCAGATGGCCCACGGCACTGCCAGGACCCAGAGCGGCGCGATCGACGCGAGGTAGACGTACGTGGACGTTCCCAGGGCGGCGGGGTCTGGCCACGCCAGGCGGGCCGACTGTCCGCCGCTCCAGAAGGCCAGGAAGACCAGCACGCTGCCGCGGTAACCGATCAGCTCGTCCAGCGCCCGGAGCCTGCGGATCACTTCGAGATCCAGTGGCCGCCGAATCTGGGCCCGCCCTTGGTCGTGTTCGTGGCCAGCGCACCGCCGCTGTTTTGCCAGATGTACAGCTCGACGTAGTCCGCGACCGCGAGGTAGACGCGGCCGGCCACGATCATGCCGCCGAACCCGCTGGCGGTGCCAGGGATGGAGCAGGGGTAGGTCTCGGTGGTGCCGTTGACCAGGATCGTCATCTCGCGCTTGCCGGTCGCGTTGGACACGAAGCCGACCGCGCCGCTGATCATGTAGTAGCCCGCGGTCTGGCTGGTGTAGCGGGAACTGTTCGTGACGGTGCTGTGCCCGTTGTCGCGGTCGATTGTCTCGGTGTCGAACGGCATCACGGCCTGGGTGCTGGTGGCCGGGCTGATGCCGCTGGAGTGGTTGAGCTCGAACAGCGGCGGGCTGAGCAGGAAGTTGATGGCGTCCCGGATGTCGGTGTTGAGCTTCGCCGCGGTCAGAATTTCGCCGACGACCCAGGTCCGCGGGGAGGGCACGATCATTGGAGGGCTCCGATCGTGCGGCACGGCTCGCACATCGCCGCGTGCTGCCCGGCCTCGTACAGCGGGATGTCCGCGGAGCAGGGCCAGGAGGCGAGCGTGCTGGGAAGGGTGCTCATGTTGGTCTCGATGCGCTGTCGGGCGTCTGGCCACGAGAGGAGGCAGGTCTTCCCCGAGCCTCCGTTCGCGCAGGCCGTACACCAGAACCGCGTCTCGGTCCGGGGCAGCGCATGGGAGGCGCCGCACCGCCACGGGCAGTCCGCGATCCACCTGGCGTTGTCCACCCGCGCCCATGCAGTCCCCGACTCCGGAGCATCACCCTCCGGGCGGGGCACGAACGGCACCCCGAGCCGGTCGCGGTTCGCATCCAGGTAGTCCAGATACTCCTCCAGCGAGGAGACCCCGAACATCTCGTCAGCACACTGGATCACACTTCGCCGCGCGGGCGTCGGCCTGGTCACCATCCAAGGACTCCCGGTCCGTCCAGGACGCCGTAAGTGGCGTCGTCCAATCGAAAGAAGAACGGGTCCGCCGGCGCGAGGTTCAGCGTCGTCTTCCACTCGCCTGCAGCGAAGTCGACCCGGTGGCTCACCCCGAGGACCTCGAACCGGCCGGTCAGGAGCACTCCGCCGATCGGGCGCCGGTTGACGGTGACGACGTCGCCGCACTCGATCCCGAGCGCCGTCGGCCAGATGGCCGGGTTGCTGGCCGGGTCGAGAGTGATCTGGGAGATCCGGAGCTCGGGCTGCTTGTACCGCAGGAGCAGGTAGTTCGCATGATCGGCGACCGCGAGCGGGTTGGCCACGTGGGTGGTCGCGTCCCGCGTGCGCACTCCACGCTGGGTGATGCTCGCCGAGTCGGATACGGAGACCTTCCTCCCGTAGTGCGCCTGGGTCACGGTGATCGAGTTGGAGACCTGGGCAGGGTCACGGTCGAACACGATGTCCCCGAGGTAGGGGATCTCACCGAGGTCGGGCCGGTCGCCCAGGATGTACTGCGGCGACCTGTTGTAGCGGTCGGGCTTGCTCGTGAAGCAGATGTAGCCCAGGCCGTCCTCATACAGCCCGCCGCCGTCCGAGGCGGCGACCTCCTCGACGCTCGTCGCGACGTCCTGGCCCTCGATGCCGGACGCGGGGACCATCGTCGAGTCCGCGGTGTAGGAGATCGACCGGGCGATGCCCGACCCGCCGATCGCCAACAGCTTGTTGATCCGCTGGTCAGCGCTGTCGTTCTCATTGCCGCCCCACGCGGACCAGTAGTGGGCGACGATCCGGCCATACGGGAGCTTGCGGCCGAAGACGGCGAAGTGCGCGAACGAGCCGTTGATCATGCGACCGTGGAAGGTTTCGTCCGCCGCTCCGCAGGCCGTCAGCCAGGTGACGAAGGTGTCCAGAGACGTCACCCGGGAGATCGCGAGCTGGGCGTTGACGTACAGCTGCCAGCCGGTCGTGTTGAAGGTCAGGCAGAAGTGAGTGAATGTCCCGGTCAGGACCGGCACGGCGCTGATGGTGTTGGTACGGGCATGGGTGATCGGGTCGTAGTCGGAGATCGTGGCGCACTGTGAGGCTTGGTCCACGTAGATGGACATGAGCGTCCCGTTACCGTTTTTCACGCTGAACAAGGTCAAGTTGCTGGCGGGCTGAGAGGCCGAGGGGTCGAGGCGGGCCCAGAACTCGACCGTCCAGCCGGGCGCGACCGGCGGAAAGGCCGGGCCCGGTCCGCATTGCAGGCTGATGCCGTTGGTGATCTGCAGGCTGGTCAGGCCGCGTTGCTCCCACGCGGTCAGATTCGGCGAGCCGATGAGCAGTCCGGAGTCCACGCCGAACCGCGCCTTCGCTGCGCCGGGCCCGTACTTGGACACGACCTGCCTGAACGGCTCAGCGTTGTTCGGCGCGATGTTCGACCCCACCGTGGCCTCATCCGGATCCGACATGGGCCAGTAGCCGTACGGGGCGTCCAGCAGGATCTCGCCGGACGCGATGTTCGGCAGCTCCGTTGTCAGCGCCGCCCAGGGGCCGACCGCGGTCGCGTTGACCTCGCCCCAGTGCGCGTCCTTCCAGGACTGCGGCCAGCGCTCGACCAAGTGATGCCACACGCCGTAGGTGCGCCCCTGCCAGGTCGCGGTCACCCGGGCCGGGGTCATGTCCGTGATATTCGGGTAGTACGGCGAGCCGGTGTTGGCCGGGTTCAGGGCGGCGTCGTTGTTACGCAGCTGGAGGTTCGTCTCCCCGGCCTGCAGCTGGCTCAGCTCGTACTGCCGCCCTCGGCTGGTGCTGAAGGCCAGCAGCCGCTTGGTGGGGGCGGTCCAGGTGATCTGGTCGCGCGGCGTACCAGATCCGGATCCGAACCCGACCTCGAAGACCACTCGCGGCCAGTGCGGGTTCGGCTGAGCAGGTGCCGCCGCGGCGGTGAGCACGGTCACGCCCACCGCGACGATGTTCGTGCTCGTCGAGGTGGTGTAGGTGACGCTGACGCTGCCCGTGGTGGTCTGGTAGCGGGGCAGCAACCTCGTGTCCGAGGTGAGGTCTACACCGTTCGTCCCGGACACCGCCGTGCCGGACGTCCATCCGGCGGTCGCGCTGGTGAGGGTCGCGGTGGCGTTGTCCGAGCCGCCGGCCACAATGGCGAGTGCCTGCGACGGCGGAGCGAGCAGGGTCAGGTTGGCGCTGGTGCCCGTGGCCGTGGCGGTCTTGCGGTCGCCGACCTGCAGGTAGTTGCCGAGGCCGTTGTGCTCCATCACGGAGATACTCAGACCGGTGACGTAGTCGGTCGGCGCGATGTAGACCCTGCTGGCCGCGCGGGCATTCGGCGCCACCCAGATCGCCACTCCGCCACCGGCGCCACTGACCCTGGCCAGCGGCACCCAGTAGTTGTGGACGTCATCGCCGACGCTCACCGTGGGGATGGTCTGGGCGCCGGCGCCGGTGTGCCAGCTGGCGGTGCAGACCAGCCAGTTGCCTGCCGTGTTGGCGACCGCGACTTGCCGGGTGGAGATCGTGGGATCGGGAATCACGAATCCGGCGGCGAGCGCGTAGCTGTCGGTCCACTGGTTGACGAGTGCCATCAACGGCCTGCCAGGGACAGGCCGTTGGTGGCGTTGCGCCTGTCGTGCTGCAGCGCCTGCCGCTGGATGACCCCGTACAGGTCTCGCTCGGCCCACACCGAGCCCTGGACAGTCACGTGGATGACCTGCTGCACAGCGCCGCCTCGGGCCGCGAGGGGCACGCTCGGGGCGCGTGTGACCGCGCCGGGCACCCTGGCCCGGCGGCCGAGGCGAGCGGCCAGGCGCTGCGAGGCGCCATCGAGAGCGGGGAGGCCGCCGTCCATGCCCGCCGCGACACCGGCGACGGTCATGGCGCCCGCGTTGCGGAGGGCGGGCAACTGGCTCGGGCTCTTGATCTTCAGGGACTTCTTGATCCCCTTGGCCATCCGGGCGGCCAGGGCATCCATGGTCTTGTCGAGACTCTTGAGTTCGGCGTTTAGCCCGGTAAGGAAGCCCTTCCCGGCGTTCTTGCCCGCGTCGTAGAGGATGTCCGCGCCGTTGTAGCCCAGGGACGCCGAGGCGCGGTCGATGGCCTTCTGTGTGCTGTTGAGGTCGTTGAACGTCGTCTTGTCGGCCGCCAGTAGCATCTCGCCGTACTGCAGGCCCTGCTCGGGCCCCATGTCGAGCACCTGTCGCAGGATCGACTTGGACAGGCCGCGCTTGCCGAGCGCCTTGATCACGGACGTGAAGCGGGTCAGGTCCGAGAGCTTCATGGTGAGGCCCTGGCGGATCTGCGCGCCACTGGTCGGGCCGTCCAGGCCCGATAGTCCGGCGAAGCTCTTCGCGTTCGAGGTCAGGGTGGCCGCATACTGCTTGCCCTCCTTCAGCCCTTCCTGGGCCAGCGCCCGCCGCTCGGACAAGTCCTGAAGCCGGTCGGACCCCTTGTCCAAGTACTTGATCAGCTTGTTGTCCAGCTGGGTGCGCTTGCCACCGAAGAGCTTCGCGACGGCCTTCTCCAGGCGCCGGTCCATGGAGGCGATCTCGGCCGTGCTGCCGGTCATGGCCTTCAGGAAGTCCTTGCCGAGCTGCAGGCCGAGGCTGCGCCACTGTGCGGTGGATACGTCGACCCCGCCGACCCGGGTGACCTTGCCGCCCGAGGCGTACCCGACCATCCCGCCGTCGGCGTACCGGCCCGCGTTGATCGCCTCAATGATCGGCAGGTATCGGCGGGTCTGCTTGGCGTTGATGACGTACTCGTTCTTGGACAGCAACGCCGGGATGGAGTCCGAAGTCTCCGTCCCGGGCCCGTCGATCGGCCCGCCCTCGGCCCGCCGGATACCGGAGCCGGTGACCAGGCCGCCGGTCGCGCCCCGGTCGAACGCGCCCACCGACGGTGTGCCGTTGATGATCGCGCGGCCGGTGGTGGAGTAGGCCACGGTGACGCGGACGACCCTGTCTCGCAGGCTGTTTATTCGCCCCCTGACGCCGTCCAGAGCGCTGTTGGCCTGACCAGCTTGCGCCTTGATCACCGTCACCTTGCCGTTCGGCAGGACCTTCACGCGGTTGCCGAACCGATCAACGATGGTCGTGCCCGACCGGGTCCGGGAAATCACACCGCCCATGCTGGCCACGAACCCGCTCAGGGCTGCCTGCCCCGCACGGTTCCCCGAGGCGAGCCGGACCAGCGACGGCAACTGCTGACGGATCGCCGAGTCGGTCAGGCTCACCGACCGCTTCGCCGCGACCTGAGCATTCACCCAGCGGCCCATCGGCCCCAGCTGCGCCTCCAATGCCTTGGACCTGTCCAGCGCGGTCGCCTTGCTGTCGTTGAGGACCCGGTTGCTGGACGCCAGGGCGTCGCGCATCTGGTTCGTGGCGCTCAGCACGTTGAGTGCCGGGTTGAAGAAGGCGTCCATGGCGCTGGCCGCCGCGTTGACCTGGTCCTTGAGCATGAGCGCCTCGTTGCCAGCATCCCGCCAGGCCTGCGCCACCACCGCGGTCGGGTTGCGGGCCATCTCGACGGCCTGGCGGTAGCGGTCGAACTTCGCCGCCGTGGACGCGATGACCGTGCCGTTCTCGGTGATGCCCTTCGACATGTCGACGCCGACCGCGTCCGCCAAGGTGATCGCCTGGCTGGCGGTGATGCCGTACTGCCTGCCCAGCGCCGCCGCCCCCGCCTGGACGTTGGCGAACTTCTTGTCGTTGTCGCTCTTGGCCTGCTTGACCCACTCCTCGGTCAGCGCCTGAGCAGCCGTCGCCCCCTGAGCCATCTGCACGTTCATGATCGAGGAGTTGGAGATCAGGCGCTGCTGGGCGTCGGCCGCACGCTGCGTAGCCGGAACCATCTGCTGATCCAACGCCCGGTTCGCCGCCACGTACCCGGCGACGTTGTTGCCCACCGCACGGTTGGCGACGGTGATGGACTCCACCAGCTTGTCCGTCGAGCTCTTGGCGTTCAGCGCCTTTAGACCGAAGTAGGCGATGGCCAACCCGGCGGCCATGTACAGGTTCGGTCCGGCCGCCGTCGCGAGGTTCAGCAGCTTCGTGGCCGCCGAAGCGCCCTTCGCGCCAGCGCTGTACGTCCGGTACTTCTCGCCTGCCTTGCCGGCCATCTCGCCCATGCTGCTGAGCGGACCGCGCAGACCAACGCCCAAGACGGCGAGCTGGGCCAGCTCCGGAGACAGGTCGGAGAGGTTGGCCAGCAACTGGGCGGTCATGCCGACCACGCCCAGCCCGACCCCGGCGAGCGGGGCCAAGGACTCCGTCAGCGAGACAGCGAGGTGCGCGGTCGAGCCGAGCGTGTCGCCAAGCTGGTCCATGGCGGGCGCGGCCTGCGCCTCGACGAAGCGGAAGAACTGGGTCGCGCGGTCCGAGTTCAGCGCCGACTCGATCTTGTTCTCGAAGTCCACCAGCGCCCCGCTGGTCGCCCGGGTGAGCGGGACCAGACGCGGCATGATCCGCGACGTCACGGCCAGCGCGTTGTTGTAGACCTTCAGCACGTCCGGCTCGACGGCCTTCGCCAGCCCCTTGTACTGCTCGGTGAGCATCCGCGTGGAGACCGAGCTGACCTTCTGGGCTTCGGACATGCTGTCCCACGTCTCGGCCATCTTGGTCTGCGACTCGATGACCTTCTTGATGGTCGGCACGGCAAGGGCGCCGAACCCGGCGACCGCGGTGCCCGCGACCACGAAGGCGGGGGCGATGGCGGCTCCGACGGCGACCAGGGTGACGAGCTCGCCCCGCATCAAGGACGCGCTCTTCGTCGCCTTGGTCGCACTGGCGGACTGCTGGTTGTGGGCGCGGGCGGCCTTCTCGCTCGCCGTGGCGGCGGCGAGCGCGGCGGCGGCCTGAGCAATCTCAGCACGCTCCAGTTCGCGCACTGCCCGAGCCGCGAGCCGGGCCGCCTCACCCTCCTTCAGCATGCCCTTGGCGGCCTTCTCCGCCGCCTCGGCCGCAACCCGTCCGGCGACCGCGGCCTTCTCCCCGGCCTCCTTCGCCGCGATACCCATCTTCCGGGCGGACAGGGCGGCCTTCGAGGCGTCGCGGTCGAACTTCTTCGCCGCCTCGGCCGCTTGGCCGGCACCCCGCTCGAAGGGATCGGCGTCGGCGACGAACCGCGCGACCGCGGGGGGTAACTCGGTCACAGTCCCACCTCCCGGGCGAACGTGTCGGCGGCGATGCGCTCCAGCACGCCGCGCATGCTGATCACAGTGGGCGCGACGTACGGGCGGGGCGGCAGGTAGGAGGCGTGGTTACGGCCGGTCCAGCCGCCGACCTCGTGGATACGGGCGTAGGCGATGCCCGAGTAGGTGCGCGCCTCCCACCGGGCGGGCCCGGTCTGGAACGCGGGTCGCGCCTCGACACTGCGGCGCAGCGCCCCTGACCGGCGGGCGGGCGGCGACCCGGGAGCGCTGGGGGCCGGGCCGCGGCTCAGTGCGGCCCGCATCGCGGTCTCGGCGGCCTCGGCCATGCCGTCGACGGCGGCCTGCGCGGCCGGCGAGGCGCGGTGCTGCAGCCCCTGGAGGGAGGCGATCAGCGCGCTGACGTCGACATCACCCACGAGCCCCCCTCATCTGATCCATCACGCCCGCGATCGGCAGCAGCCACGGCTCGACCGTGGCGGGGAGGTCATCGACTTGGGCGGGCGTCCAGCCGTACCGCTCGGCGTAGATCGCGTAGCGGACCGTCTGGGTCAGCTGCTCACCGAGGTCGACGGACTGTCCGTCGAGGTACCAGCGGATCCGCTGGAGGGTTTTGGGTCCTCCTCCGCCTCGCCGTTGATCAGCGCGATGTAGGGGTCCAGGGTGTCCAGCAGCGCCTGGTAGACGGGGATGGTCACCCGGTCGAGGCTTCCCGCCTCCTCCTCGGTGCCGGGCAGGTCCTTCGGCAGGGGCAGGTCCAGCGACCAGGCGGTGATGACGCGGCGCAGCAGCACGTCACGGGCCGCGTCCCACCAGCCCATCGTCGCGGTGCCGCCGGTCAGAGTCTGATCGCGGCGCATGGCCTTCATGTCGCCCGCTCGCAGATCGGAGGGGGCGATCAGCTCGGCCCACTGGCCGCCGGGCAGGTCTACGCGCATCGGGGGAATCTCCTCGGGGATCGGGCGGGTCAGTAGGTGACGACGGCGTTCTGCAGCGTCACCTTGGCCGGAGCGAAGCCACCGGACGCGCCCACGTTTGTGCTGTTCGCGATGGCTGTGAACTCGACGTCGTACTGGAACACGGTGCCGGTGTTGATCTTCGTGGAGCGGTAGCCGACCTTCTGCAGGTCGAACTGCACGGAGATCAGCGCGCCCAGGGTGAGCCCGTTGGACAGTACGAACTGGAGCTGCGGCTGAGTGTTCGCCAGCAGGTCCAGCATCCGCTGCTCGCTCTGCGCGATCTGCGTGAACTTGCCCGTGACGTCCACCGGGCCGCGGGCGATGACGAACGGCGACTGAGAGCCGTCCGCCGTGTGATACGGCGTCACCTCGCGGCTGATCGTGATGGACATCTCGGTGACGTCCGTGACGAGGGTGCCGGCGGAGGCCGGGCCGCCGATGCCGACCGCGCCTCGCCATGAAG
Organism: Streptosporangium sp. NBC_01810; assembly: GCF_035917355.1. NCBI lineage: Bacteria > Bacillati > Actinomycetota > Actinomycetes > Streptosporangiales > Streptosporangiaceae > Streptosporangium > Streptosporangium sp. NBC_01810. Next base: position 1,286,330 of record NZ_CP109070.1, read on the forward strand.
CGACCGGCGGGACGGACGACAGGGTGTTCGTCGGCGCCACACCCGGCACGACGGACGGCCACGCCTGCGCCTTGGCCTCCCAGCTGCACAGCTGCTCGGCGTTCCAGGTCAGCGTCAGTTCCGACAGGCAGCTGTAGGGGTACTGGCGGGCGCCCGAGACGGCCGGGACGCCGGTGACGTCCGTCAGGGTGTGTGTGACCGGCTGCCCGTCGCCGGAGTTCAGCAGCGAGAACGTGTGGCTGTACGGGGCCGCGACACCGCTCACCGCGTACCCGCCCAGAATGTTGTGCAGCAGGTAGCCCAGGCCGTCGCCGAACATCGGCCCGCCCAGATCCCAGCTCGACATGATCGGGCCGGAGTACTGGCCGTACTGCTTGGCCATGCTGCCGCGCAGCGCCTGGTCATCCAGCTGCGTCACGTCATCGCTGGGGTCGAATTTATCGACGGGGATCGTGAGCGCGGGGGCGACCGCCGTGCCCGGCGTGACCTCCTTCGCGATCCCCACCCAGCGCTTCGATCCGGCGAACACGCCCATCGCCTACTCCTTGCCCTTGTCGCTGCTGCTGGTTGTGGTCTTCACGCGCTCCCACGGCCCCTCAGGCGGGACGGGCAGCTTCGTCACGGTCGGCTTGCCTCCCTCCTTCTCGGACGGGGTGACGGTCTCGGTGCCCTCGGCGGGCTGGATCTCGTAGGTCTTTCCGGGCTCGGCGACCAGCGTCTGCACCTGGCCGTCCTCGCCGATGGCCAGGTAGGCGGGGTAAGTGGCGGGCATATCGCCCGTGTAGCGCCAGGTCATCAGGCCTCCAGGTAGACGTCGGCGTCGAAAGCGACGCTCGCGGTGATGCCGAGTCGGGACGATGAGCCCTCGAACAGCGGCTCGGAGCAGGTAGTGACGATGCCGCGTGACCCCTCGCCCGCCTGCAGCACGCAGCCCCCAAGCGTCGGATCCGCGCGCACCATCGCGGCGATGGCCTCCAGCAGCTCGTCCACCTCGGCCTGCGCGATCTCGGGGTGCGGCGCCGTACCGAGCACCTCGATGCCGAGCGACACCTGGATCACGAGCGCCTTCCAGCCGCCGGTCGTGACGCGCCGCTCGGTCGTCGTGGCCAGGCCGATGGTCATGCGGGCGCCCATGGCGCGCGGCGGCTCCAGCCCTACGGTGAAGTCGGTGTCGGGCTGCCGCGGCCGTCCGGCGTAGGCGCGCACCGTGGCCAGGCTGTACGGCAGCAGCGGCCCCGGCCGGTACAGGGTGGCCGCCGGATCGCTCGGGTCCAGCAGCCCGCCGAAGTACTCGGCGATGCCACGGCGGACCGTCTCCCGCACGCTCACAGGTCCGTGTCCCCCCACGCGGGCGGCTCGGGCATCGACCACTGTGGCAGAAGCTGGCCGCTCGGCCCGCCGCCGCCTTGCCCGATCGCGTCCACCAGGTCCGCCAGCGCCTTCCCTGCGCGGGCGTCGAGGCGCTCATAGATCTGCGTGTCGATGTCGCGGACCGCGTCCTTGTTCGCGTCCCGGTCCGCGTCGCGGTCGCTGCCATACGCGAGCTCGATGTCTGCCGCCGCCCGCAGCGCCGCCGCCGCAGTGGCCAGGCCCACCAGGTAGGTCGGGGTCGACGGGACCGTGCCGACCCGGCCAGCCACCTGCGCCACCGCCGCGGCGATGAACCGGCCCGCCACCTCGTCGGTGGGCTGGGTCTCCGCGGTGAAGGTGCCCTTCGGCAGGGCGTCCTCGTTGTTGGCGCCCGGGTGGGTGGTGGCCCGTGTCCGGGCGGGGATGTGGCCTGCCACCTGCTCCAAGCTCGGCACCCACGGAACCGACACGACCCCACCCCCTATCTGGTTGTGCCAGCCCGACGCTCGCGCCGCCGGGCCGACGTCCTACTCGGACTGCTGTGCCTTCAGGTAGCGCTGCTGCAGGTCCTTGACGCTCATGCCCTGCAGCTCGGCCTGGTCGTCGCCCTGGCTCACGCCGTACGCCACCAGTTCGCCCTTGTTGGAGCGGTTGGTGATCGACGGCGGTGCCGGTGTGGGCGGCGTGCTGCCGCCCTCCGGGTCCGACGGCGGCGCGGGATCGGTTAGCGGGCTGGCGTCGGTGTCGACGGGCTCGGCCAGCCCCCGCTTCTGCCACAGCTCCAGCAGTTCGTCCTCGACCAGGTCGGCATTGAACACCGCGTGCTGGTAGAGGGTCTGGCGCATCTCGCCCAGAGGGCCCGACATTGGCACGTTGGCTAGGCACGGGCCCGTGACCCGGAACATCTTCATGGTCGACCGCCTCTCAGGTGCCGGTGATCTGGATGCCGGCGCCCGGCTCCTGGACGACGGGCACTGTCTTGCGGCGGCCCCACATCTTCCAGCCGTCGTTCTCGTCCATGCGCTTGGTCTGCACCTGGACGGCCATTTCGGCGACGGTGTAGCCGGGGGCGTTGTCCTCCTCGTCGGCCATGCCGCCGATCTGCTTGGAGTCGAAAATCCACGGGCTGTCGATGCCGCCGGGCAGGGACGACAGCGGCGCCTTCAGCACCACCAGGCCCGCGATCGTCTCGATATCCCCGCTGTAGACGGGGTTGTCGGTCGTCTCCCGCCGGCGCAGCGCGGCGATCACCGGGTCGGACGCCAGGTAGGCGTACTTCGTCGAGCTCACGAGGATCGTGTCGGGCACGTAGCCCATGTTCAGGTCCTCGACCTTGGCGATCGCCAGCTCAACGTCCTGCAGGATCTTCGGGCTGCCGCCCGACCACGACGCGGCCGCCGCCTGGGTCGCGGTCACCGTAGAGCCGATCGCGGACAGCGCGACCCCGTCGACCTGCTTGATGATGGAGTTGACGACCTTGAGGAGGTTGCGGTCCACCGCGTCCCCGGCGTACCGGTTACGGGCGACCTCCTCATCGGTCATCTTGATCGCCTGGCCCCACTTCTGGACCGCGGCGAGCGCGGCAGCGCCGGTCGGCGGGACGTCGAGCGGGTATTCGCCGCCCGGCGGCACGGACTCGACTGGCCGCGTGGTGAGGATCGGCTCGGATACCTCGTAGAGGATCGCGCCGCCGACCGTGCGGAACCGCTGGGTCAGGATCTGGTCGCTGACGAACCGCAGGTTCGCGAACGTCCGCAGGCGCCGGCGGATGTAGGCCGGGTTCTGCAGGTTCTTGTTGATCGTGAGCAGATCCCCGCTGAGCGTCGGGGGGCCTGCCGGATACGTACCAGGCATGCTCTATCTCCCTTCGGGGGTCAGCGACCGATCCACCGGCACTTGAGGCCGGAGGTCGCGGTGGACACTGCGGTGCCGATCAGCGTTCCCGCTGCGGCGAGGGTGCCCAGCGTGCCGGGATCGACGGTCCCCGCCGCGGCGCTGGCCAGCGCGTTCCCGGCGGTCGCGCCGGTCGGGGTGATGGTCTCGTGCGTGATGCCAGGGATCGGCCACACCGAGACCCGGGCCCCGTTGGCGGCGTCGTGGGCCGCGACGCCGACGACCTTGCCGTCAGCACCCGCCGCAGGGGCGACGGTGCCGACGCCCGAGGCGATGAGCACCTGGCCGCCGGTGATGGTCGCGCTGGCGGTCATACCGAACGGCTGGGCGCCGCCCGCGTAGACCGGAACATAGTCACCCATGGGTCAGGCTCCCTTCACGGAGTGGAGACGGTCCCAGTCGGCGTCGAGGGCGTCGTCGCCACCCGGTTCGCCGATGTCCTCGATGGGGACCAGGCCCGGGGCGAGGGACGCCAGGGTCTGCCGGGTGCCGTCAGGGTCGGCGGCCCACGCCTTCTGCCAGTGCTCGACGCGGGCGGGCGGGATCTTCCCGGCCTTCACCGCGTCGTCGATGGCCCGGTCGCGGGACTCGGTGAGCTGCTGGGTGCGGGCGGCGGCGCCCTGTTCGGCGCGCTCGCGCAGCTCGGCCAGCGTGGCCTCGTCGATGGCGACCGTGCCGGGCGGCAGCGCGGGCGACGCCGCAGCGGGGACAGGAGCGGGCGGGGCGGTCGCAGTCTCGGTGAGCTCGTCGACCGCCGCCAGGATCGCGGCCTCGTCAGCGTCGGCCGCCAGGCCGAGCCGCTCACGCAGGCCCTCGTCCAGAGCAGGCATGGATGCCTCTCCTTCCGGTGTTGGGGTGGGCCCCGCGGCCGGCTCGACCGGGGGAGCTTCAGGGCCGGCCGCGCGGGGCGGCGGGCCGGGGCGCGACTCGGCGCGGGAGGCGTACACCAGACGCCCGGCGCCCGCGCTGGCGGCGGCGGGCGTGCCGGTGGTGTCGACGTACTGGATCTCGACGGGCACCGCCTCGCCGAACTCGAAGTCGTCACCGTTGATCGTGATCGGCACTCGGGCGTACTTGCCGGTGAGATCGTCCACGGTGATCAGCTGCAGCGGTTCGAGCTGCATCTCGCAGATCCACACCGACCAGGGCGTCGTTTCGTAGTAGGCCCGGCGCACGTCCTCGGACGTGACCGTGGCCGCGACCTGGAGGGGGCTCGGATTGGGCATCGGTGCTGCTCCCTTGCAGTGGATGACGACCGCGTGGCCGAAGGACGGAGCGGGCTCGGGGGCGCCGGCGGCGACGCCGTACAGGTCGGCCACGTCCTGCAGGGACTGCAGCGTGCCGATGCCGGGCCGGGAGACGCCGAGCAAGGCCACGGCGGTAACCACGAACGGATGTACGTGGCCGAGCTGGCACTGGAAGTCCCACCAGCCCTCGATGCTGCGGTCGGGCCAGGCCGACGGGAGGACGGGGCCGAGCCAGCCCGGCATGCCGACGTAGTCGCCGATCAGCGTGTGACCCGAGTTGATGGTGGCCATGGCATCGACGAACCCCACCGCGGGCTCTCCGTCGAAGCGGGGGTCGGTGTGGCCGAGCTTGAGGATCGGCCGCCGTACGGCGGGGCAGTCCTGGGCGCCGACGGCGGCGGCCAGGTCGTCGCGGGTGAACGTCGCGGTGCCCGTTGAGATGTCCCATTGGCCGGTCTGTATGAGCTCGACGCCGTGCACGCTGGCCAGCGGCGCCGCAGTGGGGACGGTGATGTCGGCCATCACGACCACAGCCCGAAGACCGTGCCCCTGCACCGCACGCCGCCCTTGCAGGCCACGTAGCCGCCCACCGGGTAGGCCGCCATCGCCGCGCCGAGGTCGGCGAACTCAGTGCCGTCGATCTCGCGGCACGGCCCGCAGGTGCTCACGTCGTTGACCTCACTCGCGATGAGCAGCCCATCTGGGTTGACCTCCAGCGCGGACTCCAGGGCCGCGAACCGCCCGGCCTGCTGGGCGGCGGTGATCGCGCCACCGAGCTGGGAGCGGAGACTGGCGTCCGTCAGGCCATCGAGGTAGGTGGTGACGGCCTCGGCCACCTCCACGCCGTTCGCGCCCGGAGCCGCGCGCCGAAGAGCTTCCCGGCCGGCCGCTGCGGCGAGCCCGGAGGCCAGCAGCGCAGCGACGGCGGCGGCCACCTGGCCGAGCTGCTCTACGTCGACCGGCGGCGGCTCGACCTCGACGCCCTGGCCGGCGGCCTCAGCCACCAGCTGCTCCGCGGAGGTCTGGGCGACAGTGGCCATCTGCTCGGCGAGCACCGCCTGCGCGTCGGCGCTATCGAGCTGCAGCGTGCCGAGTGCTGCGAGGTCGCCACTGTCGACGGCGGCCGCGATCAGGGTGGCCAGCGTGGCGGTCCAGGCGGTGGCGATGCCTGCCGCCCAGGCGACCAGGAGCGCGGCGACCGCAGCCTCCCAGGCCTCGTGCATGGCGTCGGGGTCCATCCCGGCGGCGATCTCCTGCTCGGTCATCGGGCGCCCGGCCAGGGCAGTCGGCGCAGCCGCAGCGTGCTGCTGGGAGCGGGCCGTACGGCGGCGGGCCTGCGCGGGCGCCGGGGCCGGATCGGGCTGGGGCGCGGGCGCCGGAGTACCGGGCTTGCGGACGGGCAGCCGCCACGCCTGCCGCAGGTAGGAGTCCAGCTCCGGATCCGGGGCCAGCGCGCCGGAGGTGACCAGCATCTGGATCGCCTCTGCGGTCACCTCGTGCTGGTCGCCGACGTCGGTGGCGACGATGACCGGCGCGGGCTCGGTCTCGCCGAAGTTGAAGTCGACCAGCTGGGTGACGATGCCGGGCATGCCGCCGTGGCCGGAGGTGGCCACGCGGGCGAGGTCATCGGCGACGGTCTGGAGCGACAGGCGCAGCAGCTCCACGAAGGAGTCACCGAGCGCTCGCGACCCGGTCTCGGTCTGGCCGAGGTCGAGGATGCCCGCCAGGGCCATGACGGACATCTGCTGGTCGAGGTAGCGGACGAACTCGATGGCGTCCGGCGTCGACCCGGTCAGGCCGGTGAGCCGCACCTGGAAGCCGTGCGGGAGGCCCGCGCCGGACTGGTCACCGACGCGCATGGCGGAGGCGAGTCTCGTGGCTTCAGTGACCTGCGCCGGGGTGGCGCCGGGTGGGGCGGTGACGCTCGGCACGCCCATCCCGAACCGGCGGATGCTGGTGGCGTGGACCCTCCAGACCTCGTGCTTGAGGAGCCAGGCCCCGTACGCGGCGCGCAGCAGGGAACGGCCTGTCCAGTTCGCGCCCTCCCGCTCATGGACGTACCAGACCAGCCGGTTCGCGGGAATGTCTGCGGCGCTCACTACGTCCTGCGAGACCGACTTCACGGTGCCGTCGCGGTTGATGGTGATCTCACCGATGGTGTGCGGCATCCGCTCGCCCAGGGCAGCGAGCCGCGCCATGCCATCGACGATCTCGTACCGCCGCTCGAACACCATGTGCCCGTACACCAGGGACAGCAGGGCGTGGCGCAGGTGCTCGCCCCAGATGACGCCGCGCCGGCGCGCCCCGCCCGGCTTCTCATCCACGCCCTTAATCGGCAGCCCGAGGTCGTCGGCGACCAGCTGCACGACCTCGTCCCGGCACCCGGCCGGGTCCACGACCCACGTCGCCCGCCGGATCGGGAGGGTGTACGCGCCCAGGATCCCGGCGAGCTTGGGATCGTGCCGCATCCGGGAGTACGTCTGCACCGACAGCGGCCACTGCAGGTCCGGGACGAACTCCAGCCAGTCGGCCAGCAGCGATCCGTACTGCAGCGTGTCGACCTGGCCGATGTCGCGGGTGGGGATGGCAACCACGGACTCACCCCCCTCGGTTCAGTACGGCATGGTCAGGTAGTCGGCGCCGCCGTGATGGCCGGTCGCCGCGGCGTAGGCCTGCTCGGCGGTCTGGTCGGCGCTCGGCGTCGGCCGCGTCGGGTCGGGGTCGGGGAGCCAGTGGGCGGAGGCGACCCGGGCGGCGTAGGACAGGGTGTCCACCTGGTCGTCGTGCGCGGCACTGGGGAAGCTGGCGAGCTCGTCGCACCACTCGTCGAGCCAGTCGACGCCGGCGGGGAACCAGACCCGGTGCTGCTTCACGCGGTGGGTCGCCGGGATCGCCCGAGTGATCTTGTCGGTGTCGGCGGTCACCGGCTCGACCGGGATCCCCGCTGCGGTCGCGTCGATCGCCAGCGTCGTGGAGATGAACGACTGCTCGACGAACACCGTGTCCACGGCCCACCGCTGCTGGAGCGGCCGAACGTGGTCCCAGTGCTCGGCCTCCTCCAGGCGCCCGCGCTCGCGGCCGAGGAGGACCAGGTCGCCGTCGGGGCTGATCGCCCACGCAGAGGCGACCGTCCAGTCCGCGCTCGTCTTCTTGCTCGCGGCGAGGTCGACTGTGATGAACCGCCAGCAGTCGTCCAACATCAGGATTCGGCCGCCGAGATCCAGGCGGGCGCCCGACATGCGGCCATGCCGGGAGGAGTCGGAGGGCATCTGGTGCCAGTAGCGGAAGTCGGGACGCTTGAAGAGGTTGCCCTCGGCCGCCGTGGGGCTCTGCTGGAAAATCGAGTTGAAGACGTACGCCGAGCGGGTCGCCTTCAGCTTGGTGAAGTAGCCCGGCTTGCGCCTCTGAACCGAGGCGAGTTCATCTCCCGGCGCTCGTCCGAGCGGGTCGTTCGGGCCCGCGATGGCGGGGATCGATATGACGCGCCAGTCGCCCGGTTCGCGGACCCGCAGGCGCCCTGCCAGATCATCCTCGTGCCAGCGGGTCATCATCACCACGACGCGCGCCCGGGAGGACAGGCGAGTGGACCCGTCGGACTCCCACCAGTCCCAGTCCCGCTCGCGGTAAGTCTCCGACTCGGCCTCAGCCCGGCCTTCTACGGGGTCGTCGACCAGGAGCACGTCCACGGGTTCGCCGGTGATGCCTCCGGCGATGCCGACACAGATCAGCCCGCCGCCCTGCTCGGTCTCCCACCTGCCCGCGGCCCGGGAGTCGGCGCGCAAGGTGATGCCGAGCTGGGGGTGGGCCAGGATGTCGCGGCGGATCTGCCGGCCCCACCGTTCGGCCTTGTTCGCGGCGTAGGAGACGATCGCGATCCGCAGCGTCGGGTCGTGGGACAGCAGCCACGCCGGAGTCCGGCGACTGATCTTCTGGCTCTTGCCCTCCTGCGGGGGCATGAACACCATGAGCCTGTCGTGGCCGTCACCGTCGAACAGGTCGACCAGCTCGCGGTCGATGAGGTCGAGCGCGGCGGTCTGCCGGTGGGCCGGGTCCAGGTCGGTGGCCATCGCCCCGGGCGTGGCCCACTGCCGGACCCGCGGGGCAAACCGGGACGCGGCCTGCGCGCAGACCTCCGCCCAGGACACACTCACAGCGCGGGCGGCGGCCCGACCGTCAGGATCCCCGCACGGTGAACCGGCCGGTTGGTGCCGTCGACGATGCGACCCCAGATGACGTACTCGCCCGCGACCAGAAGGGTCGCGTCGTCGCCGGGGCCGACCTTGATGGTGGCGGTGCCCGAGGTGCCGTCCCAGGCGGCGGGCTTGTAGTCGGCGTCCGCCGGTTCGGTCTCCGGAACGGTCCGCAGAATGATCGCGATCTCGGCGTCAGCGCCGATCAGGTCCGCCGACCAGTAGACCGGGACGTCCTGCCGGGACGAGGCGGGCACGTACATCAGACCCCTCTCATCCCGCGAGCCGCATAAGCTCGCGCGGCACCACCGTGCCGACGAGCTGCCGCTGCGCCGGGTTCAGTTCCAGGCCGTCGAGGATCCGGGAGATGAGCCCAGCGAGCTCGGAGGCGTGGTCGTCGATCAGCTGGACGGTCTTCTCGGCGATCCCCATGTCGTGGGCGGTCTTCGCGTACTTCACGACCCGGTCCCGCTCGGCGGCCTCCAGCTGCGCCAGGCCGCGGACTGCCTCGCCAGTCGTGAAGATGCCGATGCCCTTCACGCCAGACCGGGTGTGGCCGATCAGACCCGCACCGGGGCCGACATCGTCGCGCCGCACCGACTCCGTCACCGACCAGTCGTCCTCGCCCTCGCCCTCGTGGCCTTCCACGACGTCGAGCTCCACGGCGCGGTCTCCGACCTCGCGGGCAGCTTGCTCGTCAGCGACCTGCTGTTCCAGCAGCCCCGCGTACATGTGCACGCGCAGCCACGACATCTGCAGCATCCCGAGCACGGCCTCGGTAGACGTCACCGTCGGAGATCCCGCGAGCGCTGACCACGCCGTGATCGCCGCCCCCTGCGCCCTGGCCACCTCGCCCGTCACCCCCGCATGCATTCGACACGCCCCCAGCCCGGCCACAGCCGAACCGTGACAAGGACCGCCCCTCTTGCGCTGCCGATCGCACTCGTACCGCTGATGCTGCCCGCACCAGCGCCCTGGGCGCATGGGGTCTGCCGGGCGCATGGGGTCAACGCCTCACTTGGCGCGGATCCAGGCCGGGCGGTGGGGGGCGACCTTCATGGTCAGACCCTCGCAGGCCAGAACGCGCGACTGCCGGGTATGGCTGGTTCCGCCGATGTGCGGGCGGCCTCCTCGTTCTCAAACAGGTATGCCGAGGTGGTGTAACCGGGCGCGGCCTCACCGTCATAAAAAATCTTGTAGTTGACGCACCAGGAGTCTGGGGTCTCCGACCAGACACGGGTGATGATCGCGGGCGCAATATCGGTGCCGTTGTTCTTGGCAGGATCGACGATGACGTGCACGATCCGGCCGATGGATGGTTTCTGCATGGCATTCCTTCCGGGAGCCTCGGGCGGGCGACAGGTCTCCCTCACGTCCCGCCAGTGAGTCGGTGACGAGGCGGTCCTACTGCGCCCGGATCCAGGTGAGCGCGGTGGCCACGTGCCCGTCGATCGCGGTCTGGGTGGTGGTGGGCCCAGCGATGGTCACGGGCGCGGCGTTGAGCGGGGTGGTGCCGTCGTACCCGACCAGTTGGATCGTGAGCTCGGGGCGTCGGCCGCCGGGGATGGACACGCTGGCCATCATCACCTCGTGGTCCACAGTCTCGCCGGGCGCGAGCTGCGCGGCGAGGGAGGTCTCCACGAGGCTGGAGACGTGGTCCGTCAGGCGCATTGGGTTCCTCTCGACGTGGCGGGCCGGGCGGCAGGTCCCCTCAGACCTGCCGCCCTTCACCCGATCCCTCACCTTCCGACCGACCAGGGCGGAAGCTCTTGTGCCCGGCGCCCAGCCGTGGTGTGGCGCCGGGGTCCTACTTGGTGGGGCGGGGAGACAGGGCCCGCTCTTCAGGCTTACGGGAGCCTGCCAGCGCTGCGGCCACGGGCCGAGGCTGGACTACCCATCCCTACGCATCTCCCCTGAGCGGGAGTCTGGGGACATACGAAAGGCCCGCACTCGGCGGGCCTTCTCGTCTCAGCTGATCAGAATGATGTGTCACACCTGGCGTGCGCGTCAAACGGGTGGCGTACGCGATGCTGCGCGGTGGGCTTGTATGGCACCCATCAAGGCCACGATCATGATTGCGAATCCTCCGAAGGCCAGGAACCACCCAATACGCAACGGGAGTCCGGCTAGGGCTTCGGGTACGCCGTTGAGAAAGATGCCAGTGCCGATAACGGGGAGTCCCCGCGCATCGATGGTGGCCGTCTTCCGGTCCTTTTCTTTCAGCAACTGGTGGAGTTCGTCCAGCTTCTCCTGAAAGGTGCGAGAGAGCTCGGCAAGAGCCTCCTTCCTGGCGGTCCGCTCTTGGCGGACTTCCTGCGCTGTCTGGTTGAGACGGCCTCCCAAGTCGCTGAGGTGCGCGCGGAGTGCTTCGATGCGGTCGTCGATTGGGTCATTAGGTCTCCACGCGTGGGCGGAAACTGTAGCGGTCAGCCCCGGAAGCGACATGTTCGCGGTGCCACTGACAACCTTGGTCGTCTGCGGGGAGGGCTTGCGGAAGCGGCTGACCTGAGCACGGATCCAGGTTGCCGAGGACTGGAAAAGCAGGCGCGCGCCATCGGGAGCGGCGATGAGGGCGCCGATCAGGGCGATGATGACGCCCACCCACTTATTGACCTGGGTCAGAACGGCGGCCTCGGTTAAAACGCTCGGATCGCTCATGGGCGCCCAGGTTAGTGGCTGCTTGGGCATTTGGCGCTGGTGAGGCCAGCCGGGCCTTTGGGCGTCACGATCCGCCGTATAAATCCTCCGTCGTCCGCCCGCACTCTTGTCCAGCCGTGGTTCGGCTTCGGAGTCTTACTTGGTGGGGCGGGGAGACCGGGAGCCACGTTGCGGCTGTGGCAGCCTGCCAGCGCTGCGGCCACGGGCCGAGGTTGGACTACCCATCCCTACGCATCTCCCGTGGTGCACGCGTCAAACCTGGGAGGTCGGCTTCGGCAGGCGAGGCTTCCGATGCTGACGCCAGGAGCTCCATCCGACGCCGATCGTTATGGTCAGAGAGGCGGCGAGGATCAGCAGGACCACGTACCAGGGGAGTAGTTCGCCACCCTCGGTGGAGTAGTTGGATAGGACCGTGCCTATGCCCAAGATGGGCAGGCCTTTCCCGTCGATCCGGGCGGCCTGTTGATCTTTCTCATCGAATAGCCGCCGAAGTTCGGTGATCGCAGCGGTGAGCTTGCGTTCCAGCGCGGCGAGGTCTTCTTCACGCTGGGACGCCTCCTTGCTTACCTGGCTGGCGAGCTGGTTGTGGCGCTCCTCGACGCTCTCGATGTAGCTGCGTAGCAGCTGGAAACGTTCGTCGATCGGAGTTGAGGGGTCCCACTTGTAGCCGCCAGATTTTATGACGGTCAACTTGCTCACGGCCGAGACTTCTTCGGCCATTCCCAGCTGGATCGTCGTCACCCGGCGCGCGCCTGGAAAGATCAGTGCGAGAGCCGCCTGGAGCTGGTTGCGTCGCTGCCCCAGCCAAACCCGCACCTCGCCTACGACCCTGCGGGTTCCGTCTGGGGCTGTCACGAGGATGCCCACTATCGAGATGGCGACCCCCACGAACTTAATCACGTGGGGCAAAACGGTCGCAGCGTCCATGGCGGACAAGGGTAGCGGCGGCCATCGCACCCAGGCGTCCTGTGATGCACTACGGCAGGCGACGGGACCCCCTGATCCCGCCGCCTGCCGAAGGGTCAGTTCCTCCTGTCTCGCAGGTCGATCAGGTCGGCCGGGTCCATCCGGCGGGCGAGGTACAGCCGCTGGGCCATGTCGGGCTCCCGACGGATGGGCCGCTGCGACTCCTCCAAGTCCTTCAGAAGGCGCTGACCGGCCGGCGAGTTGACGTAGCCCGCCAATCCCTGACCCGCGAGGGTCACTGCCTGCTCGATGACGGCCTGGGTGCGTGCGGCAACCGGCACGAGCACGTGCTGGGCGAGGGCCTTGATCGTGCGGTCGACGCCAGCGGCGACGTGCGCCTTCTGCTCCGGCGTCAGCAGGGCCAACAGCATCTCGCCGCCGACCGTCTTGCTCTTACCCGTGGTGGACATGATTCCCCCGTGTGAAACGACTCTTATCCGACCTCGATGTCACGCTTGGCCGGGCTTGTCCGATGCAGGGTGGTCTGCGGGGCGACTAGTGTCAAGCGCTCCCCTAGAAGGGGCGGGAGCCCGGCGGATGACGAGGGCGATGATGTCGCCCACGCGGTAGAGCGGCTGAGGGTCGGCGGTCGTCGTTCGGCTCGGTGTCCACGTCCGCGGGGTGAGCTTGCCGCGCAGTGCCCACATGCGGATCGTGGACGGGCTGACCTTGAAGCCGAGGCCGGTGGCGACGTTGGCGACCCACACGGATCCGCCGAGCATCTCCTCGGCGTGGGCCAGCATCCAGTCCCGCCGGTCTTGAACGTCGTAGCGCAGACGGCACGGGCCACAGTCGACGGTCGGGGCGCCGGGGCGGGCGTAGAGGTCCCGCTCGCACTGGTTGCAGGGGCCGGCGTAGATGCGGTCCGCGGGCCGGTCGATCGTGCGGCGGGCCTGGCGGATCGCCTCACGGATCCCGTCCACTGCCTCGGGGGCGGCGTCGCGGCCGAGGAGGACGGCACGGTGGCGGATCAGCCACACGGCCATGGCGGGCAGCGTGTCGGCGGGGCTGCGGCCGAGCGACAGGTAGGTGCAGGAGCGGTGCGCGCAGTCCTGGCACCTCGGCCCTTCGTAGGGGCGGACGCCGTGCTGGAGGACGCGCACCCAGCCGACCAGGACGGTGCGCAGGGCGTGCTGGGCGGTGCGGGCGCGCTCGTCCCAGGGCAGAGGCGCCTTGCGGATCGTGAGCCCGATCTCGTCCGCGTGTTCCCCGAGTTCGCGGGCGGGGCTGCCGCCGCTGGTGCCGAGCCGCGTCTGCTTGGCGGCGGCCAGCTCCATGTGGTGGGCGAGGGAGGGCACGTCGCGCAGGTCGCGGAGCAGGTCGGTGGAGCAGGCCCGGCACACGCGCAGGTGGCCGGGCATGGTGCGGGCGCAGCTCGGGGTGGGGCAGGTCAGTGGCATGAGCGGCTCCCTGTGCTGGTCGGGGTGAGGGTCAGGTGGCGAGGTCGAACAGCGGGAGCTCGACCAGCTCGTAGGTCCACGAGGTCCGCGGTACGGTCTCGGGCTCCGGAGCGGCCAGTGGCCGGGTGTTGGCGTGGTGGGCGCAGGGGCAGATCCACTGACAGATGCGGTCGGCCAGGTACACCTGCGCCCTGCACCCGTAGCGCGGCCCGGTGATCGACGGTGTGGGGTGCTGGTGCGGCTCGGCGTGGTGGGCGGGGTAGACGCCGCTGCGGTCGCAGATCAGCGTCTCCCACGTCGGGAGCGGGGTGGCTCGGCGGCAGCGGTCGTGCTGGCCGATGTCGGGCTGGCACCAGTGGGTGAGGCCGGACTGGCAGGCGCATGTGCTGGCGGTGAGGGGGACGTCTCGGTGCTGCTTGCGCATGGGCTTGGTCCAGATGTTGGCCCGCACCCACTCGGCCTGGTCGGGTGTCACGGCTCCTCGCTCTCGATGGGGGTGACCTCGGCAACGATGTGCCGTTCCCGGCGGCCGACTGCGTCGGTCTGGGCCTGCTGGTCGTCGCGTTCGGCCTGGGCGTCGTCGAGGTTGTCGTAGAGGCTCCAGCTGCCGAGTTCGGGCTGGTGGCTGGCCTGGTTGTAGGTGATGACGACGTACATGGGGTGGTGCTCCTATCGGGGTCGGCGGTAGCTGGCGAGGTCGTAGACGGTCGCTAGACGGCCCTGTGCGGCCCGTGGGGGCGTTCGTGGGGACTGGGTGACCTCAGGTGTCGGAGGGGCGCATGTGGCCACGTGAGGCATCATCAGGCGCTCGTGGCTCAGCAGCGGGCGGGCGGTGGAGACGCGGCGGGAGCGGAGGGTGCCAGGGGCGTCCCGCATCACCGCGGTGTTGCCCTCGGGATCGGGTTCCGGGTTGACGCCGAACGGCCGCCCGGCCTCGCTGGTCGTCCAGCGGACTGGCTTCCCGCAGTGGCGGCAGGGGCGTAGGTCGGCCTTGCTGAACATGGTTCCTCCGTTCGGGTGGCCTGGGGTTCGGTCGGGTCTGGTCAGGTGGTCGGTGCGATGTGGCGGGCCAGCCACGGCTTGTCGTCCTCGGGTACGGGGTTGGGGGTGCGGCCGTCGCGTCTGGCGGCCTGCCGGTCGATCAGCCGCTCGACGACGTCGTCGGGGATGTCGGGGTCGGCGATGACGGCCCAGATGTTGATCAGTGGGTGCTCGGGGTAGCTCATGGCTCCTGCCTGGTCAGCGGGCTCGGGTGCGGGTCTTGCCGCATCGGCTGCAGCGCTGGGTCACGACTCGACCGATCTGCTCGATGTCGACCCAGCGGTGGCGGAGCAGGCACCTCACGGCGCGTCCTCGGCAGCCAGGGCTCGCCGGACGCGGGCGTCGCGGATCACGGCGGGCAGCGCTTTGATCGGCGGTCTCCAGCCGGGTCCGTTCACCAGTTCGGCGACGATGCGCTTCACGAGGTCGTCGAGCATGTGGTCCTGCACGTGGGGGCGGAGCATGGCGGTGAGGCCTCGGCGGAGGGCGGTCCACTCGGCGCTGATGTCGGGGTCGGCGGTCATCAGCTCTCCTCGAAGAGGCTCGGCGCCGTGACCCTGACGGGCCGGTTGAACCACAGGACCTCGGTGCGGTCCTGCTCGTCGTTGGCCTGGCCGGTGTGGGCGTCCAGTTCGATCCGGTGCCAGCCCGCGTAGAGGTCGTCGTAGAGGAGGCTGTGGTAGCCGGACAGGACGACGGCCGCCTTGCAGCCGTGGAGCGCGTCGGCGAGTGCAGCGTGCTCGGCCTCGCTGCGCATCTCGTGGCGGTAGTTCGCCGCCCGGGTGGTGCCGAGGTAGGGCGGATCGACGTAGAGCAACACCTCGGGGTGGCGGCCGTAGGCGGCGATGAGATCGAGAGCGGGGCGGCACTCCAGGGAAACCATCGCGAGCCGCTCGGCGACGGCGGCGAGCCTGCTCACGTACCCGGCCAGGTAGCGGGGCATCCCTGAGCTGCAGCCTGCGGGGTTCTGGTAGTGGCGCCAGCCTGTGCGGCGCATGGTTCCGGCCCTGCCTTGGGTGAGCCTGACGAAGACGAGGCGGGCGCGCTCTAGGTCGCTCGCGGCGGTCAGGTCGGCGTCCCGGGCGGCCTCGTACTCGGCGCGGCTGTGCGGGGTGAGGGCGCATACCCGTTCGACTTCGAGCGCGTCGTCGCGGAGCATCTTCCAGAAGTGCATGAGGTCGCCGTCGAGGTCGTTGACGGTCTCCATCCGGCTCGGCCGCTTGGCCAGCAGGACGGCGAGGCTCCCGGCGTAGGGCTCGACGTAGTGCTCGTGAGCGGGCAGCAGGGCGGCGATGGCGGGGCCGAGGGTCTGCTTGGACCCGTAGTACGGCACGGACGGTGCGAGGCGCGTCATCGGGTGCTCCGGGTCTGGGTGAGGAAGTGGTCGCCGACGACCTGCTGACCGTCGACGGCCTGGACGTCGAGGTGGTCGCGGGCGGCGGCGTGGGTGATGAGCGTGTGGGCCCATTCCTTGAGGGCGAGGGCCCACGCGGTGTGTGCGGCGCAGGTCTCGACGCCGGCCGGTGAGTAGCGGCGGCGGGCGTCGTAGGCGCGGGCGGTCGAGTCGACGCGCTGGCGGGCGTCGGCGAGTTCCTCGGTGAGGCGGTCGACGTCGGCCTGGAGGTCGCGGAGTTGCTTGGAGAGGTCCATCAGGGTGTCCCGGTGGTGTCAAGGTCGGCGTCCTCGACGCCGAGGTGGTCGAGGACGCGCTCCCATGCGGCCTGGTCTTCATCGGTCCATGGGGCGTCGGGATCGGCCTGGGCGGGCTCGGGGATGGCGGGGAGGTCGCCGAGGGCGGCGTCGCGGCCGAGGCGGCGCAGGGCGTCACGGAACTCGGGGATGTGCTGGTGTTCGGCGAACCGGGCCTCGGCGATGACGGCGGCGGCGTACTGGACGATCGCGTCGCGGTGGAAGCCAGCGGCGAGGGCGGCGTCAGCGAGTGTGGCGAGGTTTTTCTTCACCCAGCCGGGGGCGGCCCGGTAGCGGGGGATGGCTGAGACGAGTGATCGGGCGGCGAAGCCGCTCTGGTTCGCCGAAGGCGCGTGGAGGGCTCGCGCGGTACGGACCGTTAGCTGTCCTTCGGACAGAACCGGAGTGGACGTACTCAGTAACGAACTCCGTAACGCACTCCCTTCGTACTCCACTCCAACCGTTGGAGTGAGTTGCTCCAACGGTTGGAGTTCATTGCTCCAATGGTTGGAGTTGAAATTTCCAACGGTTGGAGTCGAATCGGATTCGGTGGACTCCAATGGTTGGAGTTCATTCGGATCTTCGGGGTCCTCTTTCAACTCCAACGGTTGGGGTTGAATCGGGTGCAGCTTGCACGGTCCGACACCCGGCGTGTCCGTCCCCCAGCCCGCCCGACGCGTGCAGACCTCCCCCTTCTTCGTGAGCCGCCCGCACTTGTCGACCTCCTTGTCGGCAGCCAGCACGTTCTCCAACGGCCAAGCCAGGCGGTAGATGTTGAAGTGCGTACTGACGCGCTTCACCACGACCCAGCCCTGCTCTTCCAGGTCCTGAATGGAGACCACAGCCGTCTGCGGGGAGATGTTCAGATCCCTGGCCAGGCTCTCCAAGCTGGGCTTTGCCTCCTTACGCTCCTTGCCGATCGTGTGGACGTACAGCCGTTGGGCGACGCTCAGGCGAGACGCCTCCAGGCTGGTGCTCATGTAGATCAGCAGCACCCACTGCAGCCCCTTGTGCAGCTGGAGTTGGGCAGCAGAGAAGCGTGACCGGGCCCAGGCCGGGAGGTCGGCCTCGTCGATCGCCACGCCGCGTTCTTCCTCGTTCACGCTTCTCCGTCTTCCGTGTGCTGGGTTACTCGGGCCGGGGCTGGGCTGGTCTTCGGTCGAGGCGCTCCAGCCATTCCGGGGCGCGTTCGCGGATCCCCTGGATGTGCGCGCCGTGCCGCATCCGGTTGAGCGCGCTGACGCTCACGTCCAGCGCCACAGCCACCCGCCACCACGGCCAGCCGAGCTCCTTGCGGCGCGCGTTCAGCTCGGCGTACAGGCGTTGCGGGGTGACGACGACGGCGAGGGTCGCGGCCAGCTGCTCCTCAGTCATGACGACCACCTGGCCGGCGTCGGGCACCCCTCGTGCGGGGCCGTGCACCAGTGGCTGCCCGCCCAGGTCACGCCGCCCGGCTGATAGGCCAGCACGGCGAGACCCTGGGCGATGGTGGCGGTGACGCGCCCTTGCGGAAGGTCCCGCTTGCGCGGGTTGTGCTCCCACATCTGGTCGGCGCCGGAGCTGATCAGGTCAGCGGCGGAGACCGCAGCCGCCTGCCGGTCCTCGGCCGACCAGTCGGCGATCTTGGCGATGGACATGGGCACCATCACCTCCAGGCCGATGCGGAGCAGCTCCGTGCGGTCGCCACTCATGACGCCGCTCCGAAGAGCGCCGACTGCTGCGGCCCGACGGCCTGAGGGTGGGCGGCCTCGACCAGGTCGGCGTGACCGCGGATGATGAGCGCGCGCTGGGCGTAGGCGTTGGACTCACCGCACAGCCGCAGGTGCTCCTGCTGCAAGGCCACGAGGGTTTTCCAGCCCTCACCGGCGATCACGGCGGCCAGGTGCCGCTGCCCGGTTTCCTCGCCCGCGGCCCGCAGCGTCGTCGCCCGGGCGGCGTGCTCGTCGGCCTTGGCCCGCTCGGAGGCGAGCCAGGCCAGCAGCTGGCCGGGGTCGGCGCAGGCGAGGCAGCCGCGCACGGTGCCGCGCTCGTGGCTCCCGGCGGTCATGACAGCCGCTCCGCGGCGCATCGGCCGATGCAGGACAACGCGTCGGACCGGCACACCAGGCACGGCTCACAGCGCAGGCACAGGGTGACGTGGCGGCCCCGGTGGAGCTGCGGCCAGTGCCCCCGGCGCAGGCACGCGATCAGGCGTCCGATCAGGCGTCGCACGGGGCCACCTCGATCCGCTTGAGCAGCTCGTCGGCGTGACACGGGACGGGGCGACCGGCCTTGTCGAACAGCGCGCACCAGCACGCCAGGTCCTTGCCGGCCAGCTCGACGCGGGCGCGCTCGACGATGGCGGGGTTAGCGTCGAGGTAGGCGCGGTACAGCTCCAGCGCCCGATCGCGGCCTCGGTCGCGGACGCTGAAGGGGTTGTGCCAGGGGTTCGCGGGCAGGCCGGGGGCGGCCCGGCCGACGTAGACGGCTCCGTCGGGCACACGGCCATGGAAGAGGTCGCCGGCGACCTTGACGCGCTTCATGACGACCTCTCGGTGCGGATCAGGCCGGGGGTGTCGAGCATGGTGCGCCCGACGTCGGCGACGGCCTTGGCGTTGGCGAGTGTCTCGGCGTCGGGCGGGCCGAGCTGCTCGGCGAGGCCTTCGGCGGAGTGGGTGCAGATGGTCCAGGCGCGGGTGTGGACGGAGCCGTCTGGGCTGCGGGTGCCCATGACGAGACGGGTGTCGCCGGGGTGCTCACACATCGGCGGCACCGCCGTTCACGGCGCGGGCGACGGACAGGGTGGCGTCGGTCTGCGCGTTGGTGCTGTAGCCTCGCTCCGCCGCGTACTCGGCGACGCTGGACACGACCTCCAGCAGGGCCGCGAGGGGCTCGCGGAGCCGGTCGGGTACGTCCCTGGCACAGACGGCCCACGCCACCCCGCACCGGCTGCAGGGGCCGGGCGCGAGGAGCGACCCGTGGGGCGGCTGGACGGGGAACGAGTGCTCGCAGCGGAGGTTCGTGGCGACGGCGCGGAGCTCCTCGGGGACGGTGAGGTCAGCCACGGTGCTCACCGCCGTCCTGGGGTGCCGGCACGAGCATCAGCCCGGCCAGGTCCTGGAGACCGCGGATACCGGCGTCGGTGGCCGCCCGGCGGACGGCGTGGGCGTACGCGGCGATGAGGCGCATGGCGGGGTCGTGGCCCAGGGACGCGATGGCGGTGATCAGGTGGCGGGTGAACATGTCGGGCTGGACGCCGCCGGTCGTGCCGAAGTGGTGGAGGACGTGGGCGGCGATCTCCGGGGTGAGCATGGGCGCCTCTGCCGCGACCGGCGGCTCGTTGGCCGGGGTCTGCTCCGGGCGCCCATGCAAGGCGTGGTGGATCTTTGCGGCGACCGCGTCGATGGTCCCGTCCCAGGAGTTCTGCCCGGCGAGCAGCTGCTCCTCGACGCGCACGGTGAGGTTGTCGGGGACGGCGCCGGGGATCAGGGTGCGCAGTGCCTCGGTGATGGTCTTCAGGCGGGGGTCGGTGGTCACTGCTTCTCCGTGGAGGTTGGGGTCGGGCAGGTGCACCAGCCCTCAGGGCCGGTAGGAACGTCGGACAGGCCGAGCGCGTCGAGCAGGTCGGGACCGTGCTGGCGGGCGAAGCGGGCGGCGTGGAAGCGCTCTTCCCGCTCGGCCGCAGCGCTGGTGTCGTTGGTGTACGCGACGTAGACGAGCCCGGTGGCGCGGGCCTGGTCGCTGCGGAAGACGGTCGGCTGGTCGCTCGCGCGGGCGGCCAGCTCGATCTGCGCTGAGGTGGCCATCACGAGGGCTGGATCTCGACGAAGAAGGCGTCCGTGCCGTCGGTGGTGGAGACGCCGATCAGCGGCGGGTCCTGGCCGTCGAGGAGTTCGGCCGTTTCCACTCCCTCGAGTTCGTTGATCTTGCGGGTGAGGGTCTGGGCGAAGGTCTTGAGGTCCATCAGGACTCCTCAGTGGTGGTGAGGGCGGGTCAGGGGGCCAGGGGTGGCCGTGCGGCCTGTGAGGGCGAGCACGGCCACCAGGGCGAGCTACTGCGGGGCGGCCTGCGCGGGCACGTTCGACCGGGTACGGCCGATGCCGTTGCGGTCCCACGCGATGTGGTGCTGGTTGGCCATGACCATCGCGGCGGAGGCGAACTGCTCGGCCTCGGCCGGGGTGGCGAACACCAGGTCGACGCCGCACACGCGCATCCCGGAGGTGGGCGCCTTGTCGTGGTGGTGGCGGACGCCGGTGAACTCCGCGGTGCCCTTGAGGTTGAGCTTCGCCTCGACCTCGAAACGCTCGGGCTCGGGCTCGGGCTTGGTGTCGGCGCTGTACGGGTTGGAGATCATGAGATCCTCCTGAGTGGGTGGTCCCCGCCGTGTAAGCGACGGCGGGGGCTGCTCAGCGGGCGTAGTAGGCGATCAGGACGACGACGGTGACGAGCACCGCCAGGGCGACCAGGGCCACCTCGGCGGGGTTCAGGCGGAGGCGCTTGCCGTGCCTTGCGCGGTCGCGGCCTTTGCGGTGCGCCATCAGAACGGGGGCTCGGTCAGCTCGGCCCAGTCCGAGGTGCTGATGGTGCGCACCCACGGCGTGAGGCCGGTTTGCTGCCACGCCAGCTCGGCCTGGTCGCGGGAGACCGGCCAGAACGGTTCGCCCGAGGTTCCCGGCAGAGGCCCGAGGGTGGTGCCGTACTCGTAGCGGTGGGTCCGGTTACGCCAGTCCTCCAGCTCGGCCTCGGCCGCGCGCAGCCGGGCCAGCAGGTGCGGGACGGCGGCGAGGACCTCGGCCGTGGCCTGCCCGAGCTCGCCGGGGTCGTTCCGCGCGTCGGCGAGAGTGGCGGCCAGCTCGTCGAGGTCCAGCGGCTGCTCGTGCTCCTCCGGCGGCTCCGGCTCCCGGTCGTCGTACGGCTCGTACAGGTCGTCGATGTGCGTCATGAGGCCCTCTCAGAGGTGAGGTCGGAACGGCCGGCCAGACTGGGCTGACCGGTGGAGATGGCCACGGCGCCGATGTGAGAGCAGCGCCCGGCCTCGCGGCACGAGCACGCCCACCCGCCACCGGGGCCGCGGTAGGTGACGGTGTGGCGGCCGGTGTGGCCGCGCACGATGGCCGACACCCAGGTCGGGCGGATGGCGTCGGGGTCGGATCGGGCGTCGAGGATGGTGACGCGGCCCTCGCGGATCGCGGCCAGGGCGCGGTTGCGGAGGTCGGCCATCACGAGCCGTCGTCGGAGAGCTGGACAACGATCGCCAGACAGGGCTCGCAGAGGTGGACGGTGCCGCAGGCGTGGATCGTGGTGGCCGCCCGGCGCGAACAGCCGGCCGAGGCACAGCCGCGGCCCGTCGGGGCACCCTCACCACCCCGCGAGGTGATGTGGACCTCGTAGTCGTACTCGGTGCCGTAGTCGCCCGTGTGCGTGATGGTCTCGATCGAGATGTTCACCGGGATCGCGAATGGAGCGGCATCGGCCGCGAGAGGAGATCCCCACCGCACCTCTCGGTCGCCGATCGTCTCCAGCGTGGCGTAGTAGGCGAGGATGTCCAGCAGGTCCGGCATGAGGTCATCCGCACCTGCCGGACAGTCCTCACACGAAAGGTGAGGCTCCTCCTCCGGCTCGCCTTCGACCTGCCAGCGGTGCCCAAAGGGGCGAGCGGCGCACGCTGCGATGCGCTGGCCCCGCTCCTCCAGCCAGCCGAGGAACTCGTCCTCCCGTGGAGGCTCGCCCACGACTATCTCGAAAAGGTTCACGCCGCGGCCTGCATCTCCGCGCCCAGCGCCTTGATGCGGCGGGCGATGTGGTCGGCCTCGGCCTGGGTGATCTGCTCGGCCTTCAGCGCGGCCCCGGTCGCCGTCCAGCAGAGCGTCAGCTCCGAGACGTTCGAGGCGTCTTCGGCCACGCCCAGCAGCCGCTCGGTCTCCGGGGACAGGTTGTCCAGGTCCGGGCTCTCGGCTCCGGCCTGGAGGGTCGTCATCTCCCGGGCCCGGGTGCCCTGCGGGTCACAGCGCAGGACGTCGAAGACCAGTCCCTCGAGACTCCATCCCTCCGGCAGCTCATGAGGGTCGTCGACGCCGGGGCGGATGCCTGCATGAACCGAGCGAGCACCGACCACGACCGGTGGCCGGTCGCGCGACAGCCGTACCCAGGCGGAGCTGTCGAAGGCGAGGTTCTTGTGCCCCTCGACCTTGTACTCCTTGCTGCCCTCGATCGGGCGGCCCGCTGCGTCGAGGGAGGCCACCTCCTTGCCGCGCGCCGTCATGACGACGATGCCAGGGAAGGTCATGAGCAGGGTCATCAGGCGGCGGTGGCGGGTGGTCGCGTCGTTCCAGAAGTTCATGGGGATTTTGATCTCGTCGTTCGGGTCGACGTGCCTCCCCTTCTTGGCTGCGGCTTCCTTGGCGCGGTTGGCGGCCCAGTCCTTGAGCAGGTCCCACTCGGCGGTCATCGAGTCGATGACCAGGACGACGGGCGGCTCCCCGGCCTTCGCCGCGCGGGCGGCCTCCTCGCGCACCTCGCGCACCTGGGTGAGGATCGAGCCCCAAGTGCCGTCGTGCTCGACCACGAGGTAGCGGGCGCCGGGGATCGCGCCGTACTCGTCGGCCGCGCCTTCGCCGAGGTCGATCCAGTAGGTCTGGCCGACCTTCTCGCTGGCGGACAGCTGGGCGGCAGCCCAGGACTTGCCGCTCTTCTCCCCGCCCTCGATGAGGATGAGGGGCCAGGGGGCGCGGCCGGTGGGCTGTCGGGTGTTGATCACGCGTTCTCCTCGGGAGTGAGTGCGGGCTCGGGGAACGGTCGCCCGCTGGACAGGTGGTCGGCGTTGATCTCGCAGTGGCAGATCGAGCCGGAGGGATCGCCGTCCTCGTCGAAGGTGGTCAGCCAGTGCGTCATGTCTGCTCCTCGGGGTTGTGGTCGTTCCGCTCAGCGCGGTATTCGGCCTCGGTGGCGTCGTCGAGCGGGGGGCCGCCTCGCACGGTCGGGGTGGTGGGGCGGTGTGCCAGCGTCAGCTCGCCGTGCTGAGCACGGACCTCCTCGACCCGACGTGGCCGCCTGTCACTGGCGTCCACCTGGTGAGAGAGGAGGAGGCGGGTACGAGAGCGGCCTTCGGGCTGGGGGAGGTTGACGACGCGCCACCGTGTGCCGTCCGCGGCCACGAGCTCGTCGCCCGCCTGCGGGCCGTACGGCTCGCTACGCGAGGCGGGAGAGGCCGGAGGCGGAAAGGAGCGGACCCGGCGCAGCCAGGAGCACACCGTCGCGACGACGGACGGGTCCTGGTTGGCGAGCCAGCCCAGGAGCTCGTCATCCCAAGCACCGGCCTCCAGGCCGCCCAGCTCGCGCAGCAGGGCGGTGCGGCACGCGGCGGTCAGGGACTCGCCGGGGGAGGTGCGAATCGCGTCCCACGGCTCGGCCTCGATCGGCCCCTCGGGAATGCGGATCTCAGGCATCAGCCACCGCCGGGGCCTGCTCGGCGTCGAGCTCAGCGACGTCCGCCTCCGTGAGCGCGACCCACACCCGGATCCGCGCGCCGAGGTACTCGGCGTCCACGCCAAGGTGCCCGGCGTGGTCAGGAGTCGGGTTGCGGTAGCGGTGCACCTCGGGGGTGGCGTCGAGGACCTCCGCGTAGCGGGTGATGGCGGCCCGCCGGTCAGCGAGCGGCGGCTGGTGGTCGGGCTGCCCGCTGAGCAGGCCCGTGTAGAGGCAGAGGGTCCAGGTCACGCCCGGCAGGTCCCGGCCCAGCAGGTCGAGCAGGGCACGGGCCGCGATTTGCTGGCCGGTCAGCGTCGGGTTGGCGGTCATGCCGTCACCGCCGGGGCCTGCTCGGCTGAGGCGCGCATCTGCGCGACCATCTCGACGCGGCTGTAGACGGTGGTCCACCGGTCCAGCGCCTTGGGGTTCTCGCCCAGCGCGGTGCGGTGCGCGGTCAGCGCGTCCAGGGCGTCACACGCCAGGTGGTAGGAGCCGCGCTCGTCGCCGGGCAGCACCCGGTCAGCGGCCTTGATGACCACGCGGGTGACGTCCACCGACGTCACCCGGGGCGCCGGGTACGTCGTCTCCAGCAGGTCGGCGGCGGCGGCCAGGACCTGGCGTGCGGCTAACTCCGTGACGGCCTCCAGGGCGGGGGCGCTCATGCCTTCACCGCCGAGACGTAGGTCGCGCCGTAGGTGCGGGCGTAGCTGCGCGCCATGTCCTCAATCGAGACGCCGTTGGCCTGGGCGTCGGTCGTGCAGACCTTCACGGCCTGCCCGCTGGACCGCTCGACGACGGCCAGCGTCGCGCCGTCGGGCACGGTGGTGAGGCGGCGCAGCTCGTCGGTGAGGGGCTCCACCCCCACCGAGTGCCGGGTGGTCGGCTCGCCGCGGAGCAGGGCCTGCACCTCGGGCTCGGAGTACCGGCGGTGGCCGCCCAGGGTGCGGATGGAGCCGAGTCGGCCGGCCTTCGCCCAGCGGGTGACGGTCTTCGGGGCGACGCGGAAAAGCTGACCGACCTCAGCGGGGGTGAGAAGGGGATCGGGCTGGTTGGCCATGGGGGTCCTTTCGGATTAGGCGGTGCGGGTCGGGTGGGGCTGGGCCTGGCGGCGCATGTAGTCCAGGACCGAGCCCGAGGGGATGCGCATCTTCGATCTGCGCGCGCCGGGCATGGCGATGTCGCTGATGGCCAGCTCTCCGCCAGCCATGAGGCGACGAACGTGGCTCTCGGAGCAGCCGATCTGGGTCGCCACGTCCTTGGGCTTGAGCAGGGTCTCCATGTCCTCTCCAGTTCTGATGTTGTCTGATGGCGCAGACATAAACGGGTGGAAAAGTGCGCTTCTGTCTACCTTGAGGGCGTCCTCGATCGCGTGGGCGGTGGTCTCGCTGGTGGAGGTGCGGGTGCCGGAGTAGAGGTACCCGATCAGCGACTTAGACCGTTCGACCTGCGCGGCGAGGCTCACGGTGTCGTAACCCGCCGCCTGCATAGCCTGCCGGAGAGCGGCGCCGCTGCGGAGGATCATCGTGGGTCGTCGTGCCATGTCTTGACTCCTAGTTCGTTGTCTGGGCACGCAGACACTTTAAGCGCTGCTCGATTCGGTTGTCCAGCGATTCGGTATGTGGCCTAGGGGATCTGCTTTCATTGCTTCATATTGTTGTCTGGTCGACCGAGGACTACACAGACAGCAAACCTCTGGTGTCTGGACAGGACGCCAGGGCAGGCGAGGGCGACAGAGAGGCGACGAGATGCCGTCGCGACCAGAATCGACAGGCGAGGCTCCAGGGAGCCTGGCGAGCTACGTGGTGAAGTACCTGGAGAGTCGTCCAGGTCGAGGCGGGGGGCATGAGTCCTACCGCCAGCTGGAGCTGCGGTCCCGTGATCCGCAGGGTGACGGGAAGTTGAGGCGGCAGTGGCTGATCGACCTGACCGAGGAGCGCACCGGGCGGCCGGAGGAGTGGCGTCTGCGCGCTCTGGCTGCGGGGATGGCGCGCGGCGAGGCCGAGGACGGCACGGAGGCGTACGAGGATTCCTATCGCCGGCACCTGACCAGCATCCGCCGGCTGGCCGCAGAGCGATGGCCTGGTCTGGAGGGTGAAGCGGCTCGGGTCGAACTGGCCGGAGGGGATGTGATCGTGATTCCGGCCCCAGCGGGGCTGGATGAGGCGGGTCGGCGGCTGGTCGCGGAGATGGCGGCGGAGATGGCTCGGCGTCTGGCCAACAAGGACAGTTAGTAACTTATTAGATACATTCCGCTTACTCGGCTTACTCAGTGGCTGCTGTAGCAGACAACACATTGTGTTGCGCGACAGATTGGACATTCAGTTCAACCCACAATGTCGTGGCGGTGAAGCGAGTGCCCGGAAAAGTTACGTATTGTCTTTTATCGCGCAAAATTATTCCCGTTACACAACCAGTAATAGTTCATGCCGTAAAGGGGGATGTCACCGTATTCGTGGGTGATGATCTCCTTGAGGAGCCTCTCGCGACCGAGCTCGGCCGCGTGGGCGAGAGGCTCCTCCAGGGGCGGCGATGGTTCGACCAGCCCAACCGCCGCCCCGTGTTCGATCTCCGTATCCACCGAGTCTCGGACATCGGGGCGGGCCGTGACCTGCTGTATGTCGATGTTCGCGGCAATGTCGTAGACCTGCTCGTGGATCGCTCCCTGATACGGCCCTCGCTTCCCTCGCTGCTCGTCCAGGCCTCCGACGAGATCGGCCGCAATTTCGCATAATCGATGTCCCCCCCTCCTTCACTCCCGATACCTGGAGGCCGATATGGCCAGATATCGCCGCTTGCCCTCTGGTCTGTGGCAGGCCACCGTGGACCTGCCTGGCGGACGACGGGTCACCGAGACGCACAAGCTGAAGTCCGTCGTCCAGAACTGGGCGAAGGAGCAGGAGGCGAAGATCGCTCAAGGCCACAAGGTCAACCCGCGCGCCGGGCGGATCACGGTGGGGGAGTGGCACGAGAAGTGGTGGGCGGCCCGCGTCGTCGAGGACGAGACCCGGCGCGGGGACGAGGCCCAGTTCCGGCTGCGAATCCTCCCGCACTGGAAGGAGTGGCGGATGGGCGACATCGGCCGTATCAACGTCCAGGAGTGGGTGCGGAAGATGGAGCAGCGGGGTGACGGCCGGTACGCGATCCGCCGTTCCTACAACCTGTTGGCGAGCATGCTCGGGGACGCTGCCTTGGAGGGGGTCATCCCGGCGTCGCCGTGCCAGAAGGTGGTCCTTCCCGCGACGGTGGCCAAGCTGCCGAGCTGGTTCACCCCGGCGCAGGTTGCCGCGATCGTCGCCGAGCTGCCCGAGGGGCACGGGGTGATGACCGACCTCATGTGCTACGCCGGGCCCCGGTGGGGCGAGGCCGCTGGCGTCTGCGGCGCCGAGCGCGCCGACGAAACGGGCAACCCGGTCGACTGGCTGCGGGGGAAGGTCTCGATCCGCGGGGTGGTCTCGCAGTTTGGGAAGTGGAAGGAGTACCCGAAGAACTCCTCTTCGCGCCGGGAGGTGCCGGTGCCCCGGTGGGCGCTGGACCGGATGGCCCCGCTCATCGCCGAGCGGGGCCGGGACGCGTTCTTGTTC
Source organism: Streptosporangium sp. NBC_01810 (assembly GCF_035917355.1). Taxonomy (NCBI): domain Bacteria; kingdom Bacillati; phylum Actinomycetota; class Actinomycetes; order Streptosporangiales; family Streptosporangiaceae; genus Streptosporangium; species Streptosporangium sp. NBC_01810. Next base: position 1,313,791 of record NZ_CP109070.1, read on the forward strand.
GTCTCCCGGCGTCGGTCGCCGGGGGCTGAGGAGCGAGCCCTGCTGTCGGGGGCGAACTGGCGGGTCGTCTGGTACGAGGCGATCGACAGGGCGAACGAGCAGATCCGCGAGGCGAACCGGAAGCTATCGAAGGAGCAGAGGGTCGAGCCGGTGCCGAGGTATGACCCGCACGACTGCCGGCACACGGCGGCGAGCTGGCTCGTGCAGGCCGGTGTCGACCTGTACAGGGTCAAGGACCTCCTTGGTCACGCTTCGTACCAGACGACTCTTCGGTACGCCCATCTCGCTCCCGGTGCGCACGGGGAGATCGAGGCGGCGTGGTCGCAGATAGATGCGCATCAGATGCGCACGGGGACTGATCGTGGATCAGTTACCTAGCTCTGAGCTGTGATGATGCAAATTCGATGTGGTCCCGATGACCCACCACGTGGAGTGTGTGGCGCTGCTGGTCAACGGGTCGATCTAGGCTCTGACCAGCGGTTATGCAACACGTCATGTTTTACTGCGGGTCAGGGTGAGTCGGTGTTTTCCGGATCTCCGACGCGTCCCCAGGAAGCACCTCAAGCTCCTCGCCGGGCCGTCCGACTGCCGGCACCAGCGGGAAGCCGAGCGCATCCGAAGGGAGCGAGGCGGGGGACGCAGCCGTGATCAGGCTCTCAGGCGCCGGGCCGCCGTAACCGCGCGCGTCCGGTCACGGCGGCGGCCACCAGCAGTGCGCCGCACAGTCCCAAGCCCAGCGTCGTCACTGCGGCCAGTACCGAGCTCTCTTCGATGGACAGGGACGCCAGCCCGGCCAGCCCCGACGCGACCCCCGCCGACGCGATCCACGGCTCGACTTCGTCGTGCGTTATCTCCCACGACCGCGCGTCCCCCAGGCCCATCCTGGCCGCCAGCCCGCCCCAGCCGCGTATCGGCCCGCCCCTGATGCGCTTTGCGAGCACGAACAGGGCGAGGCCGACGCCTAGCAACCACAGTCCCACGACCTCGTTCACAACACCCTCCAGCAGGCGGCGGATCCCGGCCCGGCGACGCCCCACGACACCGCCCTTCGGTCCCATGGGAGCCGATACCCGGGCCCATCGCCAGGGCTTTGACGCGATCCCTACGCCTTTGGAGGATTTTCTGACGCCTTACCGGCGACACCGCGCCGGTTGAGACGAACCCGGACACGGCCGTCAGCGATCACGCGAAGAGCGTTATCCCATTGCGCCTGGGACGCCGGACATGTCAATGTCAAGCCCGCTGGACGGTGATTACGGCACAGGGGGGTGGGATGAGGCATGCGGGGCTCACGCTCGCGTTCGTGTCCTCGTGGTGTTTCGCGTTCTCGGGGCCGATGGCCAAATACCTCATCACCGCCGGGCTGACGCCGATCGAGGCCGTGTGGACGCGGATGGCGGGTGCGGGGCTGTTACTGGTGGCCGCGCTGGTTGTGATCAGGCCGCGGGCGTTGCGGATCCCCCGCTCCAGGTTGCCGTTCTTCGGGCTGTATGCGGTCATGGCGGTGGCCGGGGTGCAGTCTCTCTACTTCGTCGCGATCACCCGGCTGCCGGTGGGGATCGCGTTGCTGCTGGTGTACATGGCGCCGGTGATGGTGGTGGCGTGGGTGCGGCTGGTACGGAAGGTACGGCTCGCGCGGGCCGCGTACGTCGGGGCGGTCGTCTCGGTCGCGGGCCTCGGGATCGTCGTCGAGGTCTGGCAGGAGGTACGGCTGGACACGCTGGGCCTGCTGCTGGGGTTGCTGGCCGGGGCATGCTCCGCCGGATATTTCCTGATGAACGATAGCTTCGGCGACGATGTGGACCCGCTCGGGCTCATCGCCTGGGGGATGACAGGGGCGGCCGTGGTGCTGATCCCGTTCACCTGGCCCTGGGACATTCTGTGGGACGCCTTCACGGTCTTCGCCACGCCCGCCGCGGGTGGTCGGACGTTGCCGGTGCTGGCGGCGTACCTGTGGATGGTGCTGGTCGCGACCGTGGCCGCGTACATCCTGGGGGTGAACGCCGTGCGGCGGCTCTCGGCCGCCGTGGGCGCCACCGTGGCGTCGCTGGAGGTCATCGGCGGCGCGATCGTGGCCTGGGCGCTGGTCGGCGAGACGCTCGGCGTGTTCCAGATCGTGGGCGGGCTGATCGTGTTGTCCGGCGCCCTCCTCGCCCAGACCGCCACCGGATCCGCCCCCTGCCGTCCAGCCGTCACAGCCAGAATCACGACATGAGTCCCATCACCGAGACCGGCTGGACCGACACCCGGATCGCCCCGGCCTTCGCCGAGCTCATGGCCCGGCTCGGGTACGACCGCTACGGCGTGCAGGGCGGCGACATCGGGGCGTTCATCGGCCCGGCGCTTGGGCGGGTCGACACCGAGCACGTCATCGGCGTGCACGCCAACGCGCTGGCCACCTTCCCCGCCGGCGACCAGGTCGACATGGCCGCGCTCACCGAGACCGAGCAGCAGCGGCTCCAGGCGATGAAGCACTTCCAGGACGACATGTCCGCCTACATGCAGCTCCAGAGCACCAGGCCGCAGACCCTGGCGCACGCCCTCGCCGACTCCCCGTCGGTCGGCTTGCCTGGATCGTCGAGAAGTACAAGGAGTGGACCGACCCCGCCAAGGAGCTGCCCGAGGACGCGGTGGACCGCGACCGGCTGCTCGCCACCATCAGCATCTACTGGTTCACCGAGACCGCACGCAGCGTGGCCAACTCCTACTACGAGCGCTTCCACGACGCGAGCATGTGGGCGCCCAAGCCCCCTGCCACGGTGCCCACGGGCGTCGCGGTCTTCGCCGCCGCCGACTTCGCCATCCGCCGCTTCGCCGAGAAAGCCCACAACATCACACACTGGTCAGAGTTCTACCGCGGAGGCCACTTCCCCGCTCTGGAGGCGCCCGACCTCCTCATCGGGGACATCCGCGAATTCTTCGCCTCACTCGCCCAGTAGGACTACGGTGTGTGCCGCACAACTGATCAACTATCCGCCCGCTTGCGGACGGCTCCTCGTCATCTGCCGGCAGGACGTAGCCCCGGCCCCCTTTTCTGCGGGGACCGGGGCTCCGTTATTTCGTTTGGATCCTCAGCGCAGTCGGCGCGCGCGCAGCACCAGGTCTTCGGTCGGGTGCGCGCCGGCGCCGTGGTCGGGTGCCATTCGTGGCCGTTGCTCGTTCAGCTCTACCACCCAGTCGTCGTTGAGCAGTGCGGCGACCATCGGGGGCCAGACGTAGTCAGCCGGGTCGAAACCGCTGTCGTGCACCTCATGGGTGTCCATCCCCGCGTGGTGCACGAGCAGCAGCACGCCGCCAGGCGCGACGGCCGCGAGCAGCGCGCGCTCGGCTGCGGCGTCGGGGGTGCGCAGCAGGGCCGGGTACTGCGCGGAGACGAGGTCGAAGGACGCCGTCGGGAGCCGCGCCTCCACCAGTGCGGCATGCACCCAGCGAACGGTGACCCCGGCATCCCGAGCATGCCCGGCCGCCCGCTCCAGCGCCACGCCCGAAACCTCGAGCGCGGTCACCTCCCAGCCGCCCCTTGCGAGCCAGACGGCGTCCGCGCCCTCGCCGCAGCCGACGTCGAGCACCCGCCCGGGCCTGAGCCCGGCAACCTCGGTCACGAGCGCACCGTTGGGCCGGCCGCTCCACAGCTGCTCTTGGGCGGCGTACCGCTTGTCCCATTCCGCCTGCACCGCGGGGTCTGCGGCGTATCCGTTGGCAAGCGGGGGAGTATCGGACGCGGGCGATCCTGCTGCGATGTCGTCGGTCACCGGTCTAACCTCGCCCATCGCGTCCCGCTCTCGCAACTCCTATTGCCGATCCGGCAAGGCGGCGCGGGTACTGGCCTACAACGCCGATTTCGACCGCGCCAGGGGCCGCACGTCGCGTCGTCGACCTGGCCGGCCGGCCCTGCTCGGTCCTGCGGTTTGCGCCAGGTGATGCTGTAGCGCAACAGCAGGTGGCGGCGGTAGCGGGAGCCGGGCAGGATCTCGGCGGCCAGCGCTCGCATCTGCGGGTAGGTCACCGGCGGCGGCCACACCGTGGGGGACGGGTGCTCCCAGTGGCCCTTCGTGGTGCGGTGGAAGGTACCGACGGCGACGCCGGCGAGGTCGCGCGGCAGGTCGTTGGGCATGGTGCTGCGGGCAAGGCCGACGATGGCCAGGACGCCGCCGGGGCGCAGCAGGTCGCGCATGCGGGCCAATCCGGTGGCGGCGTCCATGTGGTGCAGGGTTGCCACGGATGCGATGACGTCGAACGAGGCGGGCTCGAAGGGGTGGGTGAGGAAGTCACCGAGGATGTAGTCGACGTCGTCCGGATGCTCGCGGGCTTGGTCGATGCTGGGCGCGTCGAGGTCGATGCCGGTGACGCGCGGCACGGCCTGCCGCAGTTCACGGGCGAGCATGCCCTCGCCGCAGCCGACGTCGAGGGCGCGCTGGGCGTCATCGGGGACCACCCGGAGGATGCGGGGGTGGTAATGGATGTTGTGGTTCCACCGCCTGCCGTTCTTCACTGTCATGTGAGCATCCTGCCGAATATTCGGCCGCCGGGCCGGTCGGCCGACCGGGGCCAGGGCCGCGTCGTGACCGCTGCTCGCCACAGGGTCAGTTGGCTGCCGGCCATGCTCGTCATGCGTGGAGGTGACGATGGAGTGCCGCGTTCGGATAGGACAACCACAACGCCGGCCTCTGCAGGGTTCTATGCGCGAGTCGCCTCCACGCCGAGCAGCGCGAAGCCGAGCACGTTCTGCAGATACTGGGTCACCAGCAGGAAGGAGATCTCTCGCGCCTGCCACGGCGGGGGGGCACCAGAGATGACGACCTCGCGGTCCGGGCGATGCGACGGCGAAAACTCATGCGAAAGTTCTGGCGGGGGTGTCAAGACGACGGCGGCGGCTCCGACCAACCGGTCGAAGGGCCCAGCCGGGGCTCTGGAATCACGAGGAGTGCGAGATGAAGTTCCTGATCGGCATGCATATCAACCCGGCCGTGCTGGACGCGCTGACCGACGCGGAGAAGGCGGCGATCGGCGACGGCCACGGCAAGTTCATCGAGGCGCTGAAGAAGTCCGGCGAGCTGATCATCACGCAGGCGCTGGTCGACCCGTCACAGGCCGCTGTGGTGTCCGTACGCAACGGCCAGCCGGTGGTGACCGACGGCCCTTTCCTGGAGTCGAAGGAGTACCTGGGCGGCTTCTATCTGATCGACTGTGAGAACAAGGAGCGGGCGATCGAGCTGGCGGCGCAGATCCCGGACACCGCGATCGAGGGTCTGGGGGTCGAGGTGCGGCAGGTGATGTTCGCTGACGGACAATTGGAGGCATGACGGCACCGGTCATCGAGGACCTGCTGCGTGAGCTCACGCCGCAGGTCCTCGGCGCGCTGGTACGCCGGCACAGCCGGTTCGAGGGGTGTGAGGACGCCGTACAGGAGGCTGTCCTCGCCGCCACCGTGCAGTGGCCGGCCGAGGGGGTGCCGGACAACCCGCGCGGCTGGCTGGTGACTGTCGCGTCCCGGCGGCTCATCGACCAGATGCGCAGCGACCACGCGCGCCGTGAGCGGGAGTCGGCGACGGCCACCGAGGTGGTGCCCGAGAACGTACCGGACACCGACGACACGCTCGTCCTGCTGTTCCTGTGCTGCCATCCGACGCTGACCGCGGCCTCCCAGACGGCCCTGACGCTGCGGGCGGTCGGCGGCCTGACCACTGCTGAGATCGCCCGCGCGTTCCTGGTTCCGGAGGCCACGATGGCGGCCAGGATCAGCCGGGCCAAGCAGCGCATCAAGGCCGTCGGCAGCTCGTTCAGCCTGCCGGACGGCGCGGAGCGCGAGGAGCGGCTGCGGGTCGTCCTGCACGTGCTCTACCTGATCTTCAACGAGGGCTACACCGCCTCCTCGGGCAGCGAGTTGCACCGCGCCGACCTCGCGCACGAGGCGGTCCGGCTGGCCAGGATGGTGCACGCGCAGTTGCCCGAGGACGGCGAAGTGACCGGGCTGCTCGCGCTGATGCTACTGACCGACGCCCGCCGGGAGGCACGTACGACGGAGGCCGGCGACCTGGTGCCGCTGGACGAGCAGGACCGTACGAAGTGGGACCGCGGGCTGATCGACGAGGGCATCGAGCTGGTCAAGGCGTCGCTGGCCGGTCTGGCGCTGGGGCCTTACCAGTTGCAGGCCGCCATCGCCGCCACGCACGCCGACGCGGTCACGGCCGAGGAGACCGACTGGTCGCAGGTGCACGCCCTTTACCTGGTCCTGGAACGGATCGCGCCCAACCCGATGGTCACCCTCAACCGGGCGATCGCGCTCGCCGAGACCGAGGGCCCGCAGGCCGGGCTGGCCCTGCTGTCCACATTGGACGGTGACGAGCGGATGGCCGGGCATCACCGGCTGCTGTCCGTACGGGCGCATCTGCTGGAGAAGACCGGCGACCTGGCCGGGGCGTGCGAGCACTACCGGCGCGCCGCGAAGTCCACCGCCAGCATCGCCGAGCAACGCTACCTGGAGTTTCGGGCCAGCCGGGTGAGAACATAGATTATGCCCCCATCCCTCCTGGACTCGTCAAACAGCGGGCCGCCCGGTGCTCATGCCGGGCGTTTCCTGACTCGCGCTCGCCGGTCCGCTGGAACGGATTCCGGGGCCGGGCAGCCGGCGGCCACCTCGCACGTGCCGATGATCAGCCAGCCGGGCGTGCTGACCCGCCTCATCCAGGACGCCGCCCGTGCGGTCGACTGAACCGGCCGGGCCCGGAGCCGAATCGTGGCGACCGGAATCTACACCTACAGCGACGTCCCGCACTTCTTCGCCTACCACGGCCCGGGAACGCTGCTCGGTGGTGACGAGCAGATGGTGTCGATGTTCGTCCAGGACCTGACCGAGGGCATCGCCGGAACGCAGATCAAGGCCGCCTTCCTCAAATGCGCGCTGGAAGGGGATCCGACTCCCGGGGGCGAACGGGTGCTGCGGGCGGTGGCCGAAACGCACAAGCGCACGGGAGCGCCGATCACCGTGCACACCAACCCGGCCAGGCGCACCGGACTGGTGGCGCAGCAGATCCTTAAAGAGGAAGGGGTCGATCTCGGCGCGGTGGTGATCGGGCACAGCGGAGACACCGCGGACCTGGACTACCTGCACGAACTGATCGACAACGGCTCCTATACGGGGGTGGACCGGTTCGGCCTGGACATCCTGCTGCCCGGCGACCAGCGGGTGGCCACCGTCGCCCGACTCGTCGAACAGGGCCTGGCCGACCGGATGGTGCTCTCGCACGACGCCTCGTGTCACATCGACTGGTTCCCGCCCGGTGTGCGGGAACAGGTCGCGCCGAACTGGCACTTCACTCACATCCACGACGCGGTCCTGCCGGCCCTACGCCAGCCCGGGGTCACCGACCGTCAGATCGACGTGATGCTCATCGACAACCCGCGCCGCTACTTCTGGCCAGTCGCCGTCCGACCTGCCGGGCGGCAAGCGTGAGGATGGCCGCGATCACGATCGCATTGGACATGACCGGTACCCAGTCGCCCAGCCGGACGTAGGGTGTTTCTTCGCTGGAGAGCGGCACATCGATCATGAAGGTGCCGCGGTACTCGGGCGGGACCCATGCCAGTAGCCTGCCTCGCGCGTCGAATGCCACCGAGGTCCCGTCAAGCTCCACCAGCACCGCCGGGCGGCCGGACTCCACCGCTCGCACGGCCTCGAAGCCGGCCTGCTGTGGATGCGCCCAGCTACCGTGGAATGTGGTGAGCGAGCCCTGCACGATGGTGACATCGGCGCCCATGCGGGCGAGGTCGCGCCGCATGTCGGGGAAGGTCGACTCATAGGAGATCAATGGGCCGACCTTTACCCCGGAGACATCCAGCGTCGTCAGCTTGTCGCCGGTGGACCGATCCTGCTCGGGGGCCCCGGTGTAGTCGGCTATCCAGCCGAGCAGCGGTCGCAGCGGTATGTACTCGCCGAAGGGCGCCAGCCTCTGCTTGGCGTACGTGGCCACGAGCCCCTCGCCGGTGTAGTGGTAGGTCGACTTGGTGATCTGCCCGGACGTGTCGCGAGCGTCCACGTTGACCAGCAGGTCGCTGCCTGTCGCGGCGGCAGCCTGACGCAACTGGCGGTCGACGTCGGGCCGCTGCGTGGGATCGAGTCCGACGCTGCTCTGGCCCCACACGATGACGTCGTGGTCGAGTCCTGCCAGTTCGCGGGTGAGCCGCAGATGGGTGGCGAGGCGCTCTTTCGGGCCATAGACGATACCGGGCTGCACGCCCGCCACGCGTATGCTGCCGGTCACCGTCGGCTCCGGCCGCAGTATCCCGTAGCCGACCGCGGCCGCGGCCAGAGCGACGGCAACTCCTCCACCGGCCAGCCGGGTACAGAGCGTGGCGCCGGGGATCAGGAGGGCGGTGATCCCGATGTTGACGGCGACCAGCAGGAAGCTCAGCAGCCACACCCCGCCGAGGGCGGCGACGGCGAGTACCGGCCCTACCGTCCACTGGCTGAGACCGAGGATTCCCCACGCCCCACCCAGGTGCTTCCAGGAGCGCAGCGCCTCAACGGTCAGCCACACCGAGGGCAGCACGAGCATCGCCACCAGCACTCCGGCGAGCGAGGCTCGCCGGAGTAGCCCGTAGGCGGCAAGCCCGAAGGGCACCCAGAGCAGGCCGACCATCCCGACCGCCACCACCGAGAGCATCCCCAGATAAGGGAGCACCCAGTGGTGCAGCGTCACGAAGAAGCCGGCCGCCGCGAACCAACTGCGCCAGGCCGCCTCCCGAAAAGATCCTGCGCGGGCCAGGAGCAGCAGGAGGGGAACGAGCCCCACCCACGCCCACCACCACGCGTTGACGGCCGGAAACGCCAGAGCCAGGCATGCGCCGATCAGGAGGGTAAGGAGGCGGAGACCCCAGCGGACCAGCACGGCGAGCATGCCATCGAGCTACCCACGCAGGTACCGCCGAACCTATCAGCAGGCACGAAGGCCGGACCGAGGAGAGCCGCCGAGCCTACACGCGTGCGGCCGAGGTGTTCGAGGCGATCGGTGACGTCGAGGCGAGCAGTCGCTGCCGCGACCTGGCGACCGCCGCACCCTGACATGCCGGAGGTGCCGGTCTTCGCCGAGGGGGTACGACGGGCACTCCACCTCACCGACAGCGCGGGCGGCCAGGGCATGACGCTTCAGGCATCCGGTGATTTCGTTTCAGGGTTGATGCGCCGTATACCCATGTGTCGCCCTCCTCTGACAATGACACCAGTAATAGTGGTTTCGTGCGACACCGGTTATAGTGGCTTCATGCGAGCGAGCACAACCGGACGGGTGCTGCACGACCCCAGGGGAGGGTCGTTCTGGTTCGATGCCGGCGCCGTCTGCCTGGACTTCGCCCACACCGGCGGCGAGGGCCGGTACGCGGTGTTCGAGACCCTCCATGAGCCTGCCGACCTAGGCGAATGGCTGGCCCAGCCGCCGCCGGCCGCGGTCATGACGGTTCCCGTGACGGCCCGCGAGCTGACCGCGGCCAAGGACCTCCGCCAGGCGATCTGGGACGCGGCGCACGCCCGGGCGGCGCGTCGCCCCCTCCCCGCCGGGGCGGTCGCGACCATCAACCGGGCCGCGGCCTCGGCGCCGCTGGTCCCCGAGCTCGCCGTCGGCGGCACGACCGCGGGGTGGGCGCCGCCGGTGCGGGCAACGCAAGCGCTGTCGACGCTGGCGCGGGAGATGATCGAGCTGCTGTCCGGGCCGCTCTCCGGGCGCATCCGCGAGTGCGCGAGCGACGACTGCCCGCTGGTGTTCGTCGACTCGTCCCGCCCCGGCGCCCGGCGCTGGTGTGCGATGGAGCGCTGCGGCAACCGCCACAAGCTCCGGGCTCTCCGCGCCCGGCGTGCCACGGACCCGTGACGCAGCCTCAAGCACTCCCCGGAGGAGATCGCTCAGCCCGGCCTGTCCGAGGCGGGCCCGATCTGCCCAGGAGCTCAGTAGCTCCGCGTGATGGCAGTGACTGCGTGTGTTCGCATAATCGCGCCGGCGCGCTCGACTCCGCCCGATGGCAGTCAAGATCAACCTCAGTGCTAACGGCTGTCGGAGCGGAAGCCGCCGCCGCCCTCGGTGACACGGCTCAGCAGGCCACGCAACTGAACCGTCTGGCCTGGGTGCATCAGGTACCGCCCGGGGACCTGGAAGCCACATCGCCATGCTGACCGAGGCGATCGCTCTCATGGAGCAGTTCCAGTCGTTCAGCTCACAGGCCCGCGCCCTGGAGACACTCGCGACCATCCTGGCCGAGGAAGGCCGGACCGACGAAAGCCGCCAAACGTACGCGCGTGCGGCCGAGGTGTCCGAGACGATCAGCGATGCGGAGGCGGCCAGTCGCTGCCGCGACCTGGCGGCGACCCTCCGCTGAGCCGCCCAGAGCCGGTTGCCACGCGGCCGCAGGACTATCGCATCGACCCCTACGCCCAGTTCCCGCACAGCGTCGCGGAGCACCTGAAGGCGCCGGAACCGTTCCTGCTCGGCCACTCCCACGGCGGTTTCGTCGCTCAGCGCTACGTGCTGACCCCCACCGCCCTGAAGGGTCTGATCTTGTACGACACCTCACCACGCAGCGGAGAGGAGTTCTGAAACCAGGCGCTCGGCAACCCGCCGGCGCCGACTCCGGGCACCTCGCCTTTACTGGGGCTGGTCAACGTGTGTCGAGGAGTCGTTCGGTTTCGCGCCACAGCAGGGTCTGGAGTTCGAGGTCGTCGCCGGGTGGGGTGGGCTGGATCCGGCGGGTTTTGCGGACGGTGTAGTAGCCGCCGGTGCGGCCGGTGAAGGCGGGGTCGGTGGCGAGGGTGACGATCAGGCCGGCGCCGCGGGCGGGGTCGACGATCGACAGCCGGGTGAGGATCTTTTCCAGGGTGGCGGCGAAGCGGAGCTCGCGGCCCAGGCCGGTGGTGTTGAAGCCGGGGTCCAGGCAGTTGGCGGTGATGGTGGTGCCGGCCAGGCGCCGGGCGAGTTCGAGGGTGAACATGATGTCGAGCAGCTTGGTCTTGCCGTAGTGCTGCGATGATCCGCGTGCGGTGAACGGGACCGTCTCGGTCAGGTCCTGCGGGAGCCGGAGGGTGCCGTGGTGGCGGGAGGCTTGGGAGGCGACGTTGACGATCCTGGCGGCCGGGGCCCGGCGCACTCACCCGCCTCATCGAACTGCTCGGACGTCTCACATCCGACTGGTCCACGTAACATCCGCCTCCCGGGGCACTCCGGTCTCGGCCGGTAGCCGACAGGCCAAGGCTTTGACTTCGGCCCTTTGGGCCGGGGTGAGGCGGTGCGGCAGGCCCGGGCGGGGCCGGTCCTTCAAGGGGTTAGCCGGACTGCTGGTGCCAGCGGTCCAGCAGGGCCGGGATCTCGCCGAGCAGGAACTCGTAGAAGGCGTGCATCTGTGCCAGGCGCTGATGGGCGGGATCGCCGCTGCCGGTGGCGGCGATCCCGGCGGCCGCGGCCTGGAGCATGGCCTGGATGACGGTGTTCTGGCTGGTGAACAGGGTGGCCCAAGCGTCGTCGCGGAGCCGGTAGTGCTCGCGGCGGCTGCCGGGCGATGGGAGGCGTTCGATCAGCCCGACCGTCAGCAGGGATTTGATCGAGCTGGAGACCGAGCCTGCGCTGGCCTCCAGCCGGTCGGCGATCTCGCCGGCGGTGACGCTCTGCTGGTCGGTGAAGAGGAAGACCGCCAGGGTGCGCGCGGCCATGCGCTGCATCCCGCCCTCGGTCAGAGTCAGCGCCAGTCGTTCGGCGGCCTGCCACTCCTCATGCCTGTCGTTCACATATGCCTCCTTACGTGAGGAAGGATATCGAACGCCACGACTCTTCAGTACTTTCTGAAAAGTCGGTATATTGCTCACATCGGCCTCCCCGTGAGGCTCGATGGTGTGCCGGGAAGCCTGGTCGGCGATGCGACATCCAGTTCCGCGTCGATGAGGAGATGACTCCGGTGACCCTGCTCAGCCGTCTGTACGGCGTGCGTCCCGCGATCCGGGCCGCTGGATCGATCGGCCCGCCTGGCCGCCCGCGCACGAACCGACACCCTGGTATCCGCGCTCGTACGGCGGGCTCAGCCGTATCCCGCAAGACGGCCAGGCCGCGCCCACCCGCGCTTCGGCCGCAACCCCGGCCCCGGCGAACCACTCGCGACCGGGACGAGCCTGCACACATCGGAGCACGAGATCTTCCACGACCACGACCACCCTTCAGCCGGCTGGCTGCCACTCACCCCAGGAGCATCGTGAAACTGCTTGTCCTTGGCGGCACCCACCATGTGGGCCGCGCCATCGTGGAGACCGCGCTGGAGCGCGGCGATGAGGTGAGCACGCTCAACCGCGGCCTCAGCCGCGACCCCGCACCCGGGGTGCGGGCGCTGATCGCCGACCACACCGACGTCGACACCGTACGGCAGGCGCTGGGCGACGCCGAGTGGGACGCCGTCATCGACACCTGGGCCTGGCTCCAGGCCGAGGGCGACCCGGCACCCCGCGCGGACGCGCCCTCCCCCGACACCTGGCTCGACACCGCCGCCGAGCAGCGCCTGCTCGACCAGCTCTCACGCTAAGGAAGCACCACTGTCATGCGCGCCATCATCGTCGGAGCCGGCATCGCCGGCCTGGCCGCCGCCCTGCGCCTGCGCCAGATCGGCTGGGACACTCTCATCGTCGAACGCGCGCCCGCCCGCCGCGGCGGTGGTTACGCGGTCACCTTCGGCGGCATCGGCTACGACGCCGCCGAACGCATGGGCATCCTGGACGCCCTGCGCCGTCGATCCTTCGTCACCGAGGAACTCGTCTACCACAAGCCCGACGGCTCTCGCCGCTTCGCCCTCGACCGCGACACCATCGTCGCCACCACCGGGCCGCGCTCGATCACCATCCTGCGCGGCGACCTCGAAGCCATCCTGTTCGAGCAGGTCCACGACCACGGTGAGATCCGCTTCGCCACCACCGTCACCGCCATCGACCAGGACGGCGACGCGGTCCACGCCACCCTCAGCGACGGCCGCGTCGAACGCGCCGACCTGCTCATCGGCGCCGACGGCCTGCACTCGGCCACCCGTGCGCTGGTCTTCGGCCCAGAGGAGGACTACCTGCTCGATCTCGACCACCAGGTCGCCGTCTACATGCTCGACCAGCGCCCCGCCGCCATCGCGCCCGGCACCACCGGCACGCTGTCCTCAGGCGGCCGCACCATGGCGGTGATCAGTGTCGGCGACGGCCGCAACGTCGCCTTCTTCGGTTACCGCACCGACCGCGCCACCCCAAGTCAGGACCCGCGCACGGTGCTACCCGAGGTGTACGGCGACATCGGCTGGGTGGTGCCCGAAGTGCTCGCGGGCATGGACAGGACCGACTCGGTCTACTTCGACAGCATCAGCCAGGTCGTGGCCAAGCAGTGGAGCCGCGGCCGGGTGGTGCTGCTCGGCGACGCTGCCTGGTGCGTGACCCTGTTCGCCGGATACGGCTCCGCCCTGGCCGTCGGCGGTGCCGACCTGCTCGGCACCGCGCTGGCTGACCACCCGGGCGACATCGGCGCCGCCCTGAACGCCTGGGAGAGCGCACTACGCCCCGAAGTGGACAAGAAGCAGAAGCTCGGCAGGCGCGTCAAAGGCGTCTACGCCCCCGCCAACCCCTTGCTGCTGTGGCTGAGCCTGCTACCGCTGCGCCTGGCCACGCTGGGCCCGGTGCGCCGCTACATGACCCGCCGCTTCATCAAGGGCTGAGCACATCGCGCCTGGCCGGGTAGGCCGGCGCCTGGTTGCGGTAGCGGACGATCGACGGCCGGTCCCGCCGCGTCACCAGGGTCGGCCCCAGGCAGCCGAGCCCGGCGGCCCCGCTCCGGCCCGGCAGATCCGACGCCCAGAAACCCCAGGCGACAGTCACGCCGAGATCGGCAGGTCAGCCGACGGCTTCATACGCCTTCCAGCATGCCCACACGGGGATGTAGCGGACGGCGCCCGCAGTTCGGGGTCGTTCAGGATGTCGTCGGGCGCGCGCCGGAACCGCTGCACCGTCACCAGGGTGGGCGACTGCCAGGCGCCGCGCCGGATCATCAGCGCGAACAGCTCCGCGGCCTGGCGCGGGCTGTACGTCGCCACCGCCTCGCGTTCCAGCTGACTGCGAGCACCGTTCGATCGGGCCGACATCGGTTGAACAGGGCGACCTAGGCGTCCTTTGTGGATAGCCGACCGGCGGAATCAGCCCGCGTCGCCGGGTTCTCCGGTTCACGCCGGGTGAGCACCAAGGGGGCGTTCTCGGTGACGGCTACCGTGTGCTCGGAGTGGGCCGTGCGCGAGCCGTCCGCCGACCGGATGGTCCAGCCGTCGGCGTCGTAGACGATCCGGTCGGTCGTGCGGGCGAACCAGGGTTCGAGCGCGAGGGTCAGGCCCGGCCGGAGCGTAAGGCCGCGCCCTGCCCGGCCCTTGTTCGAAACGTGGGGCCCCTCGTGCATGGTGCGGCCAATGCCGTGGCCACCGAACTCGGTGTTGACCGGGTAGCCGTAGTCGTGGGCTACCGCCCAGATGGCCGCCGAGATGTCACCCAGGCGGTTGCCCGGACGTGCCACCTCGATCGCCGCCTCCAACGCTTCCTCGGTGGCGCGGATGATCCGCAGGTCCTCCTCGGCGGCGGTCCCGACGACGACCGTGCGCGCCGAGTCGGCCACCCATCCGTCGACGCCGACCGCGAGGTCCGCGCTGAGTACGTCGCCGTCACGCAGCGTGTAGTCGTGGGGTAGGCCGTGCAGGACGGCGTCGTTGACCGACAGGCAGATGACGTTGCGGAACGGGCCGCGTCCGAAGGACGGCGCGTAGTCCCAGTAGCACGACTCTGCCCCGCGCTGTTTGATCATGCCGCGCACGTGGTGTTCCAGGTCCAGGAGGTTGACGCCCACGTCGGCGAGTCGGCCGACCTCGGAGAGCACCTCGGCGATGAAACGCCCGGCCACGTGCATGCGTTGGATCTCCGCAGGCGTCTTCAGTTCAATCACGAATACCTCGCGTCACAGGGTGTTGGTATAGTTATACCGGCACCCTAGCGCTTGCCGGTAAAGTAATACCAGCCCTATTCTGGGGGCATGGTCCGCCAACCGCTCACACCTGAGCAGATCGAAGCCGGCAGGCGTCTCGGCGCCCTGCTGCGCCACGCGCGAGCGGGACGCGACCTAGCGGAAGTCGCGCACGTGGCCGGCATCTCGCCGGAAACCCTGCGCAAGATTGAGACCGGACGACTGCCGTCCCCCGGATTCGGCACGATCGTCTGCCTCGGTGAGGCACTCAACGTGCCGGTTCAGGAGTTGGCGGCTACCTGGCGCGGCAACGACCTACCGCTGGAAGCCGTCTCGTAGCCGCTGTTGCGCCCGCCCACGGAGTCCCGGTGGACACGGCCGGTTCCTCATCCAGCGCCTGTGCCTGTTGATCCAGCCACTGCTGGTCGAGCCGGCATCGTGACCCGCCCGGTTCCCCGGACGCCGGCGCGGCCCGACCGCCGGCCCGCCACCCGTACACCGAGGACGTCGGCGACAGGCTGATCACCGCTGTGCTGAAGGAGCCGGCCTCCCGGTGACGCCTGGCCAGTCGGCCCGTCGGGCGGCCTCAGGGGAGACTACGGAACCGGGCCACCGGTCTACCGCCAAGACGTGCCTGCGACCGAGATCCGCCCGCCGCTGCTCAGCCGGGTGCCCTGCCGGTCCTGGGTGCTGCTCGACCTCGACGCCTGCCTGGTCACGGTGTTCGGCAGCCCCCGTCGGTAGGGACCGTACCGGTGGTCTTCCAGGAGCAGGTCATGGCCATCGCGCAGCAGCTCGCCGGGTACTCCCTCGGCGCCGCCGACATGCTGCGCCGGGCCATGGGCAAGAAGAAGAAAGAGGTCCTGGACGCCGAATGGGATCGGTTCTCGGCGGGCATGCGCGGACGCGGCTTCTCCGAGGAGGCGATCAAGGCGGTCTGGGACGTCCTGGTCCCGTTCGGCGGCTACGGCTTCAACAAGTCGCACACCGCCGGGTACGGCCTGGTCTCCTACTGGACCGCCTACCTCAAGGCCAACCACCCGCAGGAGTACCTGGCCGCGCTGCTCACCTCGGTCGGCGACGACAAGGACAAGATGGCCGTCTACCTGTCGGACTGCCGGCGCCTGGGCATCAGGGTGCTGCCCCCCGACGTCAACGCCAGCGGGCTGGACTTCGCCGCCGTTGGGTCCGACATCCGCTTCGGCCTGGGCGCGGTGCGCAACATCGGAGCGGGCGTCGTCGAGGCGATCGTCACCACCCGGGAGGCCCGCAGCACCTACACCGACTTCAACGACTTCCTGGCCAAGGTCCCGTCCGTCGTCTGCAACAAGCGCGTCATCGAGTCACTGGCCAAGGCCGGCGCCTTCGACAGCCTGGGACACCGCAGAAAAGCCCTGGTCTCGGTGCACGAACCCGCCGTGGACACGGTCATCGACATCAAGCGGAACGAGGCCCACGGCCAGAACTCGCTGTTCGGCGAGCCCGGCCGGAGCAGCGCCTTCTCCGTCGCGATCCCCGAAGGCGAGTGGGACAAGGCCACCCTGCTCGCCTTCGAACGCGAGATGCTCGGCCTGTACGTCTCCAGCCACCCGCTCGACGGCGCCGAACGCGTCCTGTCCGCCGGCCGCGACGCCACCATCGCAGACCTGCTGGCCTCCGGACGCCAGGACGGCGCGACCCGGATCAGCGGCATCATCTCCAGCCTGCAACGCAAGGTCACCAAACAGGGTCGTGCAGGATTTCAAGCACATCCTGACCACCCATCCCGGCCGGGCACCCGTGCACGTACGGGTGCACCGCCCCGGCGCCGCGAGCGTGCTGTGGAACCTCCAGCCGTTCCAGGTGGCCCCGGAGCCGGCGTTCTACGGCGACGTCAAGGCACTGCTCGGCGCCGGCGCGATCGGCGGCGCATGACCGGCCGGTGGGCCTGCCCGCGCTGCCGTACCGGCGAGGTCCTGGCCGTCGTGCGCCTCCCGCACACCTGGACGAACGCGGCGGGCGACCCGGTCCGCGGCATCCGTGACGCTCTCCTGTGCGCCTGCTGCGACGCAGGCGACCCCAATGCCGGCCCGATCATCACGTACTTCGCCGTCCATGGGTCCGCGCAACCAGAGACCCTGGTTCAACTCGCGCGGTACCTGCTCCGCTGGATCCATCGGGCGCGGGCGCCGAAGCAGCCGGACGAGAACGCGCTGAACGCCGAGGCCGAGGCCTGGTACCGCGGCGAGCTGTAACGTCGTCTTCGCCTTGGCCAAGGCAGACCACCCGCCACGGCCGCGAGCTCGCGCACCTCGTGGTGGCGGCGCCTGTTCGGCATTCGGCCTGGTCAGGCAGATCGTGAACAAGTGAAAAGATCATGTGTTCACTGCTTTGTCAACGCCTCGTTGACGTGGGGTGGTGTGGGGCGGCGGGGGGTGAGGCGCTCAGCGCGCTCACCGGCTACGCCTCTCCGCGGGGCCAAGACGCTCCTCCAGCCGTTCGAGCCTGCGCAGGACGGGACGGAGCTCCTCGCGGATGGCCGCCGACAGCGCGCTCGCCGCGTCGGCGGGCTGGGCCGGGACACCGGGAGCGGCCTGGGTCTGCGCACGCAGGTGGACATAACCGGCGAGGGCCGCCGATACCGCGCGGCGGGTCAGCCGGTGCTCGGCACCCAGCTCCCGCAGGACGTGCCCGGCCACTCCCTCAGGTTCGGCGATCAGCCCGAGGAGCAGGTGTTCGCAGCCGATGTAGTTGTGGCCGAGCGAGGTGGCCTCGGTGACGGTCATCTCCAGGGCCGCCGCAGCCGGTGCCCCGAAGGTGAGCTCTGCGCCGGTGGCGGTCGCGGCCGGTGCGTCGAGGCGCGGCCGGTCCAGTCGGCGCCGCACCTCCTCGGGGTCGATCTCCAGGGCGCCCAGAACCTGGAGCGCTAGGTTGCTCCCCTCGGCGAGCATGCCGCCCAGCAGATGCTCGGTGCCGACCTCGGCCGCGCCCAGGGCTCGTGCCTGCTCCACCGACAGCTTGATCACGGACCGGGCCCGGGGGGTGAAGTGCGGGAAGCGCGCCGTCAGGTCGTCGATGTCGGGGGAGCTGAGCGCCGTCTCGCGGATGGAGGTCACCCGCCGTACGGCCTGCTCCAGTGCCCGCTGGCACACGGCGGAGACCGGCACCCCGGCTCTCTTGACCGCCTCGGCCAGCTCGTCGGGCAGGTAGACATTGATCTTCGGCATTACATCTCCCCTTAGGGGTTATGGAAGGGTTATAACCCATAGATAACCCTGGAGGGGGGTAATTGTCTAGCGTGCCGCACCGGTGAGGAACCGGGTGATGTCAGGGGCGAGGGCCGCGCCCCTGGCGGAGAGCCATGCCAGATTGTTGCGACTGGTGAAGGCGGCGAGTCTCCGGGCGTCGAGCCGAGTGAGATCGCCGGACCTGGCCAGCACGGGGGTCAGGGCGATCCGGTTCCAGGCGGCGCTCTCACCCAGGGAGCGGGCTATCTGCGGGTGCGCGGCGCGGACGGCGGAGGCGATCGGATGCAGGCGGCCTCCGGAACCGGAGGAGGCGTCAACGGGGGCGAGCAGGTTGACGGCGGCGATCTCGACGCCTTCCGACCGGGTGGCCCGGAGCATCTCCTGGTCGCCGCGTGCCAGACCGGCTTCGGTGACCGGGAGGGTGAAGCTCACCGTGAGGGGACGGCCCTCGCGGGCGGCCTCCCGTTGCAGGGTCGCGATCGCCCTGGCGCGCCGCCGCACGACGGTGTCACCGGCCGGGGCGTGGACCTCGAAGTCGATGTACCTGGCGTCGAAGGCGCCGATCGCCCGGCGGTAGGCGGCGGTGAGCCGACCCGGGTCCGCGCAGGCGGTGGCGAGTTCGCGTCCGGTGGGGCCGCCGAAGGCGAGGCCCGCGTCCCCGCCGGCGGCTCGCAGGGAGCCGAGCCGATTGGCGACCGGATTGCGTCCCTGCCCCTGGAGCCCGCCCCACCTGGGAACGCACCCCCTGTGCCCGGCGGTGAGGTGGCCGAGCGTGAACCAGCGCACTCGGCTCTTCCTGACCGCCCTGGAGAGGTTGAAGCGCGGGTCGTGGACCGCGTCCACGAACGCCACGAAGCCCGACGGGCGGACGACGGCCGGTGTGGACGCCTGTTCGGACGCGGGCCGGGTGGCGGTCCCCGAGGGCGGCGCGCCCGCCCCGGCATGCCTGCCGGCGGCGGCCCACTCACCCTGCGCCCTGGGGGGCAGCAGCCAGATCGCGCCACCGGTTCCCGCAGCGAGTGCGATGGAGGCGAGCACCACGAGGGGCCGGGGCGGGGTGCCGGGCTCGCGGGCCCGGCGGGTGCCGGTACGGTCGGTCGCCACGGGCATGTGATCCCCCTCCTCAACGACAGGGGTGATCGCTTTAAGTGTTGGATCCGCTACCCGTTGCGTCGAAGGCCAGAACGTTAGCAAGCGTTCCGGTCACGGCGTGGGCTTTCTGCGGATGCCGTCCGGAGTGCCCGGATAATGGTCGCCATGAAGTTGAGGATCTTCACTGAACCGCAGCAGGGTGCCACCTACGACGAGTTGCTGACGGTCGCGCTGGCCACGGAGCGGCTGGGGTTCGACGCCTTCTTCCGTTCCGATCATTACATGCGGATCGGAGGGGGCGATCCCGGCCCCGGCCCCACCGACGCCTGGACGACCCTGGCGGGCCTGGCCAGGGAAACCTCCACGATCCGCCTCGGCACCCTGGTCACCCCGGCCACCTTCCGGCTGCCGGGACCGCTGGCGATCAGCGTGGCCCAGGTCGACCAGATGAGCGGCGGCCGGGTCGAGCTGGGCCTGGGCGCCGGTTGGTTCGACGCCGAGCACATCGCGTACGGCATCCCCTTTCCGCCGGTCGGCGAGCGGTTCGGCCGGTTCGAGGAGCAGTTGGAGATCCTGACCGGGCTCTGGACCACACCCGCGGGTGAGACGTTCTCCTTTGAAGGCGCCCACTACCGGCTGGCCGACTCACCGGCGCTGCCCAAGCCCGCGCAGAGCCCCAGGCCGCCGATCATCATCGGCGGCGTCGGCGCCAGGCGCACCCCGCGCCTGGTCGCCAGGTTCGCCGACGAGTACAACGTGCCGTTTCGCACCCTGGATGACACCGCGAAGGCCTTCGACCGGATCGGCAGGGCATGCGAGGCGGAGGGCAGGGCGCCGGTCATGCTCTCCGTCGCGCAGACCGTCTGCGTCGGCTCCGGCGACGCGGAGATCGCGCGGCGGGCCGGGATCATCGAGCAGGACCTCGGCGCGCTGCGCGCGACGGGCCTGGCGGGTACCCCCGCCGAGGTGGCCGAGAAGATCGGACGCTTCGCCGAACTGGGCGCCGAGCGGATCTACCTGCAGGTGCTTGACCTGGCCGACCTTGACCACCTGAACCTCATCGCCGAGGAGGTCCTGCCTCACGTGTAAGCCGGGCGCCGCAGATGGGCGGGCGTCTTCGAGGCGGACGCGGCCGAGGCGGACGCGAGCATCGCGATGCACCGCGACTCCGTCCACCTGCCCGGCCTCCAGGGGCTCAGAAAGCGCCTGGAGGGCCGAACCGGCCGGCCCGTGCCCGGGAGTGCCACCGCCTGCGGCGGAGCAGGCCCAGCACGGCCATCGCCAGCCAGGCGAGGAGGAGGAACTTCAGCACCCCGACTCCGGCTACCGCCACCCCCGCCACCAGCAGCAGGACCACCACGGGAGCGAACGGAGGCCCGCCCCGGTGTCCCGCGTGGTGGTGACTCCAGGCCGCGCGGTGACGGATTCGGGACCCGGGCCGGAACCCGGGATGATGAACGCCCCGGGCGTGCGCGTGCCACTCACGTCCCCATGGGCTCCCGGCGTCTTCGAACTCCTCCGGCCCGGGGTCGCGCGGACCGGGGAGGTCCGCGCACACCACGGCGAGGTCGCCGCCCGTTCGCGCGGACAGGGTAAGTTCGAGGCGCTCGTCGAGTTCCTCGCGGGTCAGGCGGCCCTTGGCGTAGTGCTCGCGCAGGGCCTCCATCGCCGCGTCACGCTCGGCGTCTCCGATGCGGAGGTCGTCTCGGGGCGTCATGGTCGGGTCACTCCTCGCCGGTGTCGCCGTCGGCCAAGATCTGGTAGAGCTTGCGACGCGTCTCGGTCAGCGTCTGCTTCGCCTGCCGGATCTGCGCCTCGCTGCCGGTCTGCAGGATCTGGAGCATGGCGAACCCCGACTGGCGGGCGATGTCCATCAGCTCCCAGGTGCTGTCGTCGATGTCGGGCGTCATCTCCTCCCACGGCGCGCGCACCTCGTCGGAGTGCTCGGCCACGTAGGCGCGGCCGGCCTCGGTGAGGCTGAAGGTCTTGCGCCCCTCGTTCTCCTCGGCCAGGACCAGGCCCTCGTCGGTGAGCTGCTGCAACGCCGGGTAGACCGCCCCCGGACTGGGCTTCCAGCCCCCCTCGCTGCGCCGCTCGATCTCCTGGATGATCTGGTAGCCGTTCCGCGGGGACTCGGTGAGCAGGGCGAGGATCGCCGCGCGGACATCGCCGCGCTTGGCCTTGCGTCCGCGTCCGAACGGTGGGCCTCCGCCGAACGGGCCTCTGCCCCCCCGGCCGCCTCGGGCGCCCCTGGCGAAGTCCCAGGGGAACCCGCCGCCGGGGAAGGGGCCGCGGTGACCGCGGTGCCGGTGCTCGTGCGGCCCGCCCTCGTGGTGCTCGTGCGGCCCGTGCTGCGGCCCGTGCTGCGGCCCGCCCTCGTGCCATCCGGCGGCCATCTGTCGCCACGCCTCTCTGGCCGCGCGCTTCATCTCGCGCCTGACCTCCGGTGAGCCGAACCCGGACCAGGGGCCATTCGTCGCACTTGTCGCTGTCATGTCGTACCTCCATATCGCGATCGTCTTTTGACCGCTCTCGATGGCTCAAAGATATATCGAGAACATTCTGACAGCAACCCATGTCCTGAAATATGGGCTTCCTTCGGCCGGGTTGCCGGTGGTCACCATGCGGGTGCTCGGCGTGTAAGTGAGGTAGATCACGTAATTCTTGCCAGATTCCGGAACAAGCACTGAGACCTGCACGTTACAAAGGACGTAGACGGGATTCGTTCCGTGTCGGAAGGGCTGGGGGGTGCTTTCGGCGCGGAACGGTCCCGTCTGTCGTTTTCGCAGGCGTTTCCGCAGGCCCACGTCTGCTCACCGGTCTTTCCCGTCGCACCTCCGGTCTCCCGTGGAGACGATCCGGAGGGCGCCCGGCGAAGACTCCGGTGCGAGGCTCCCAGGTGAAGACGATCTTCCCGGGCGGATGCTCTCGTACGGCCGTCCCCGGCACCGATCACCGGTTCCATCCGTTCCCCATTCGTAGGAAGATGCCGATGGCAGGCACTTCTCACGGAGGGACGGGGAGATCGAAGCGGACGACCGTCGCCCTCGGGCGACCCTGGAAGCGGATGGAAACGATCAGCGCTCACGCGCCGGGATCATCTCGCCCGCGCGACACGCCGATGGTGCAAAATGGCACGATCCTCCATCTGGAGGGGGCTTTGGCGTACGGTCTCCCGGGGTGATCTTGATGGCGGTGTTTGGGCGATGATGGGTCATACGCATGCGCTGACGGGGGCGATCGCCTGGCTGGGCGTGGCGCCCACGCTGGCCGCGCTGCCGCTGCTGACCGAGACGTCGAAGTTCCTGGAGACCGGCGTCATGGTCAACGCGCTCAACCCGGCCGAGTTCGTCGCCGGGGCCCTCATCTGCGCCGGTGCCGCGATGCTGCCCGACCTCGACCATCCGAGCGCGACGATCGCGCAGACGTTCGGGCCGGTCACCTGGGGGCTGAGCAAGGCGGTGTCGTGGCTCGCCGGCGGCCACCGCAACGCCACCCACTCGCTCGTGTTCGCGGCAGCCGCGGGCTTCGGCGCGCATTACCTGGCCAACACCTATCCGATCGGCCGCGACATTCTGGTGGTCCTGCTCATCGGCCTGGCGCTGCGGGCGATCGGGGTCGGCATCCCGGGCAAGAAGTTCGCCTCGGCGATGCTCAACGTCGGCATGACGGCCGGGTTGTTCGTGGTGTTCCGCAGCGACAACGTGGGTTACGCCTGGCTGGGGCTGGCGGTCGCGATCGGATGCCTGACCCACGTCGTGGGTGACTGCTGCACCGAGAAGGGCTGCCCGGTGCTCTGGCCGATACGGCGGAAATGGCTGCTGCCGTGGAAGATCGGCATCAAGACGGGCCGCGCCTTCGAGCAGAAGTTTCTCGCCCCGGTACTTTCCGTCGTCGTTCTCGGGTTGCTGTACCTCCGCCTCGCTCCGCAGTGATCATACTGGGGGTAATTTGATGTCGAGATACCCGGGGCGATATCTTGATATCGAGACATCCGCTGCAACCTGCGGGTGCCCCGGAGGTTAGGTGTACCTAACAGTCCGGGGTGCTCGGGTGGTGCGGCAGGATCTAATCGCGCCTTATGTGCCGGCGCGACAGACATCAGGGTGATGAGGGAGGCGAACCGTGTCCTCGAACAGCTTTGGCAGCCGTGACACGCTCCGCGTCGGTGACGCGGGATACGAGATTTACCGGCTGGACGCCGTGGAAGGGTCGGGGCGTCTCCCGTACAGCCTGAAGATCCTTCTTGAGAACCTTCTCCGCACGGAGGACGGCGCGAACATCACCGCCGACCACATCCGCGCGGTCGGCCAGTGGGATCCGTCCGCCGCGCCGAACGTGGAGATCCAGTTCACGCCGGCTCGCGTGATCATGCAGGACTTCACCGGCGTCCCGTGCGTCGTCGACCTGGCGACCATGCGCGAGGCCGTCCGCGACCTCGGCGGTGACCCCGCCAGGATCAACCCGCTCGCCCCGGCCGAGATGGTCATCGACCACTCGGTCATCGTCGACTTCTTCGGCGGCCCCGATTCCTTCCAGCGCAACGTCGAGCGGGAGTACGAGCGCAACCGCGAGCGCTACCAGTTCCTGCGCTGGGGGCAGACCGCCTTCGACGAGTTCAAGGTCGTCCCGCCGGGCACCGGCATCGTGCACCAGGTCAACATCGAGCACCTGGCCCGCGTGGTGATGACGCGAAGCGTCGAAAAGGACGGCAAGGCGGTGTTGACCGCGTACCCCGACACCTGCGTCGGCACCGACTCCCACACCACGATGGAGAACGGCATCGGCGTCCTGGGCTGGGGCGTCGGCGGCATCGAGGCCGAGGCCGCGATGCTCGGTCAGCCGATCTCGATGCTGATCCCGCGGGTGGTCGGTTTCAAGCTGACCGGCAAGCTCCCCGCGGGGGCCACCGCCACCGACCTGGTGCTCACGATCACCGAGATGCTCCGCAGGCACGGCGTCGTCGGCAAGTTCGTGGAGTTCTACGGCGAGGGCGTCTCCAGCGTGCCGCTGGCCAACCGGGCCACGATCGGCAACATGAGCCCCGAGTTCGGCTCGACCTGCGCGATCTTCCCGATCGACGGCCAGACGATCGACTACCTCACGCTGACCGGCCGCCCCGCCGAGCAGGTCGCCCTGGTCGAGGCCTACGCCAAGGCCCAGGGACTGTGGCTGGACCCCTCCGCCGAGGAGCCGGTCTTCTCCGAGTACATCGAGCTGGACCTCGCCACGGTCGTCCCGTCGATCGCCGGCCCCAAGCGCCCGCAGGACCGCATCGCGCTGTCGGCGGCCAAGGAGACCTGGCGTCACGACGTGCGCAACTACGTCGAGGACATCGACCACGACGGCGTGGACGAGGCCGGGCAGGAGAGCTTCCCGGCCTCCGACGCCCCGGCGTCCAACGCCGGCGCCAACGGCAGGCGACCGCACAAGAAGGTGGCGGTCGCCCTGGCGGACGGCACGAGCTTCGAGATCGATCACGGTGTGGTGACCATCGCCGCGATCACCAGCTGCACCAACACCTCCAACCCGTACGTCATGATGGGTGCCGCGCTGCTCGCCAGGAACGCGGT
This sequence comes from Streptosporangium sp. NBC_01810, assembly GCF_035917355.1. Classification (NCBI taxonomy): domain Bacteria; kingdom Bacillati; phylum Actinomycetota; class Actinomycetes; order Streptosporangiales; family Streptosporangiaceae; genus Streptosporangium; species Streptosporangium sp. NBC_01810. The sequence goes on from NZ_CP109070.1 coordinate 1,338,673, forward strand.
CGAGAAGGGCCTGACCCGCAAGCCGTGGGTCAAGACCTCGCTGGCTCCCGGCTCGCAGGTCGTCACCGGCTACTTCGAGCGCTCGGGCCTGCAGCCCTACCTCGACAAGATCGGCTTCAACCTGGTCGGCTACGGCTGCACCACCTGCATCGGCAACTCGGGTCCGCTGCTGGAGGAGATCTCCGCCGCCATCCAGGAGAACGATCTCGCGGTCACCGCGGTGCTGTCCGGCAACCGTAACTTCGAGGGCCGGATCAACCCCGACGTCAAGATGAACTACCTGGCCTCGCCGCCGCTGGTCGTCGCCTACGCCCTCGCGGGCACCATGGACGTCGACCTGAACACCGAGCCGCTGGGTACCGGCTCGAACGGTGAGCCGGTCTTCCTCGCCGACATCTGGCCGGCGCCCGAGGAGATCGCGGCGGTCGTCGCCTCCTCGATCGACCAGGAGATGTTCCTGCACGACTACGCCGACGTGTTCAAGGGCGACGAGACCTGGCGTTCGCTGCCGATCCCGACCGGTAACACCTTCGAGTGGGACCCGGCCTCGACCTACGTCCGCAAGGCTCCCTACTTCGAGGGCATGCCGCCCGAGCCGGAGCCGGTGACCGACATCTCCGGGGCCAGGGTGCTCGCGAAGCTGGGCGACTCGGTCACCACCGACCACATCTCCCCGGCGGGTGCCATCAAGGTCGGCACCCCCGCCGCCGACTACCTCAAGGAGAACGGCGTCGCGGTCAAGGACTTCAACTCCTACGGCTCGCGCCGGGGCAACCACGAGGTCATGATCCGCGGCACCTTCGCCAACATCCGGCTGAGGAACCTGCTGCTCGACGGGGTGGAGGGTGGCTACACCCGCGACTTCACCGCCCCGGGCGGGCCGCAGGCCTTCATCTACGACGCCTCCACCAACTACCAGGCCGCGGGTATCCCGCTCGTCGTCCTGGCCGGCAAGGAGTACGGCTCGGGCTCCTCGCGGGACTGGGCCGCCAAGGGCACCGCGCTGCTCGGCGTCCGCGTCGTCATCGCCGAGTCCTACGAGCGCATCCACCGCTCCAACCTGATCGGCATGGGCGTGCTGCCGCTGCAGTTCCCCGAGGGGGAGACGGCGCGGTCGCTGGGCCTGACCGGTGAGGAGACCTTCGACGTCGTCGGCGTCGAGGCCCTCAACGGAGGCGGCATCCCGCAGACCGTGACGGTCAGGGCCGACGGTAAGGAATTCCAGGCCGTCGTACGCATCGACACTCCCGGAGAGGCCGACTACTACCGGCACGGGGGCATCATGCAGTACGTTCTGCGCTCCCTGCTCGCCAAGAGCTGAGCAGGAGGGGCGGGGCCGCACTGAGCCCCGCCCACATCGGGGGGACACCCCAGAGGGGACACCCCAGACAAGAACCGCCCGGTGGGACATCATCCCGCCGGGCGGTTCCGTGTTCTCCGGGCCGTCGTCCAGAAGGGGCAGGTCGGGGCCGCGACTCCCACCTCGCCCGGGCCTCCATGGCAGTGGTCCAGGTGAGCGTGACGCGCATAGAGGAGATCCGCGCCCAGCTACGCGGCTCGACCGCAGAAAGCCCACTCGCCGAATTCCTGCTGACCGACGACGCCACGCGCACTTGGGACGGTCTCACCCTTCGGTGCTTCGCGCGTCTGCCTCAGCGCGCCCCTCTCGGACGAGCTGATCTATCGGGTGCATCTACCACCCACGTTTGCCGTCCCTTCGACCGGCGCGCCGACATCAACGCCCCTCCTCACCCTCTGCCACCGGCGCGCTGCTACGCCTCGTGTGCAGACCGTCCGCCCAACGCCAGGTACGCCTCACGCTCCGGGCCGTGCGACCCACCCACGCCTCAGCCACTCCCGGCCGCTCAGACTCCACCGTGGCCCAATGCGCCACCCGCACCCACGTCGCGCTCAGCGTCCACGTGGCCCCGTCCGTTCCGTCATCCAGGCGCGTCCCGACCTGATATACCGTCACCTTGTCCGGGCCGATCGACTCCGGCGGCCTACCACCAGCCGGGACATCGCTGTACGCCCAGGTCAGCTCCGCCCGGTCCGAACCGCTCTCCTGAACCCAGCTGAAGACCACCACCGCCCCCACCAGCAGCGCGATGACCACGAACACCGTCATCAGCGGAAGGTCCGGCGCAGATGACCACGCAGGTACACCCGTGTCCTGCCGTCCTTGCCCGAGAGATAGACCTCCTTGCCACCGTTGTGCAGTGACTCCTCAATGGCCAGATCCACAGCGTCCGCATCAAACGTCTCGATCACGTGCGACTCGCCGCCCAAAGCCCCGACGACGTAATGATCTGCGGACTGATCGGCGAAACGGGGCTTAAGAGCGTCGTACCGCTCCGCGCTCTCCGCCCGCCACTTGTCGTCTTGCCTGCCCCGATACCACAGGTAGGCGGGTATGAAGATGGCCAGTGCAGCAAAGGCCAGCAGAACATGCGTATCGGTGACACCGACACCCGCAGCATGGTGCATAAGAATGTCCTTTCCCTCAGTGGCTGTCTTTGCCGCTACTGTCACTAGATCCATGAGTCCTCAGCGCTGACTGCCACGACCAGGGATACACGGTCTTGCCCGCCAACTTCCCGTCCTCCCACGTCCACGCCGTACTGATCCGCGCCCCCTGGTCCTCATACACCGCCATAGCCGCCACCCCCGGCGTCTTCGAGGCTTGTTGCCCCCATTCCTCTAACTGCGGCCACGAGACCAACCACTCTTGAACGGCGCTTTCCTCCTCGAATTCCTTCGTGATCGTGCTGGCCGTGATCGTGCTGATCACATAGGGGCGCACCGGCCACGGCGCTCCCGACGACGACGCCCGCTCATGCCTCGCCCCCTGCACCGCCGGACGCCGCCGATCAATCCGCCGGTTCCGAATCCGCCGCGTCATCCACCAGCCCACCAGCATGGCCACAAACACCACGCCCAGCGGGATCAGCAGCACCTCAACCGCAAAAACCTCACCCATCGTGATCAGCCACCATTTCCTTTCGATTCGATGTCCGCCCGCTTATTCGTAGTGCGTACGCCGACGCTCCCGCCACACCCGGCGTGCCTGCTGCTCTTCCACTAGCTCACGCACGTCCGAGTCCGACAACCCTTGCTTCTTCCGCCACTCCCTATCACCCCACCACTCCACCGCCCTACGAACCGAACTGACGAGCATGACCAGCCCGCAGACGATGAACAGCCCCCAGTGAAACCAGGTGAATTTCGCTATGAACTCATCGAAATCGAAGGCCACTCGCTACCTTCCTTCCTACCTGTCGTTGACGTGCGTTCCTGTCTATCGCTTTGGCGCGCTCATTTCGCCACCTAATCAGGACATCGCCATTTCCTGTTTAGGGAGGGATCCGCCCGACGTCTCGGAAAGCGGGTCGATCTTCGCCCGTTCTTGCAGGTCGGCCAGATGCGTCCGCCACGCCTGCGCCCGAGCCACCTCACGCAGCAACCGTGTCAACGGACACGCCGTAGTCTTGGTGGGCGGTCGGTAGTTCTCCGGGCTGACGGTCAGCGGAATTCCAGGCTGATGGCCAGTTGATCTATGTTGGGTGGTCAGGTCAGCGGGACGACGCCGCGGCCGGAGAGGGCCTCGGCGAGACGGTGGCTGTCGCCGTTGGTCTGAACGAGGTGGGCATGGTGCAGGAGCCGGTCGACTGTCGCGGTGGCGAGGGTCTTGGGCATGATCGTGTCAAAACCGCTGGGATGGATGTTGCTGGTGACCGCGATAGAGCGGCGTTCGTAGGCGGCATCGACGATCCGATAGAACGCCTCGGCGGCATCTTGCCCGGCGGGCAGTAACCCGATGTCGTCGACCACGATGAGGTCTGAGCGGCAGATCCGGGCGACGGTTCGGGCCGTGGACCCGTCGACTTTGGCTCTGGCCATGGTCTGGGTGAGTGTTTCGAGGGTGAACCACGCGACCCGCAGGTCCGCTTCGATCGCGGCGTGTGAGAGCGCCTCGACATAGTGGGACTTTCCGGTTCCGCTGGGGCCGGCGATGACGAGGTTCTCAGCCCGGCCGATGAACTCCAGAGTCTTGAGCGAGGACTGAGTCGGGGCGGGGATCGAGGACTCCTCCTCGCTCCAGGTGCAAAATGTCTTCCCCGAGGGGAACCCCGCGCTCTTGCGGCGGTTGCGGCGGGAGGCGGCGGACCGGCCGGTGATCTCCTCGTTCAGTAGGACCCGCAAGACCTCGGCGGGGTCCCAGCGTTGGGCTTTGGCGGTGGCCAGGACGCCTGGGTTCCGCAGCTAATCAGGGTTCTGGGCCACGGCTGAAGGTGTAGATGCTGGTCAGAGGGGTGGGGACTGGTCGGATTCTCGATTCTGCCTAGATACACGCATATTCGCCGTTTCCTAGGCCTGCCAAGGGTTATGGCGTTATCGTCTAGTCCATGTATCTGCGGTCGACGCCTCGCCGGAACAAGGACGGGACGGAAGTCCGATACCTGCAGCTCGCGCACAACGTGTGGGATCCGGTGTTGAAGCGGTCGAAGGTGCAGGTCGTCTACAACTTCGGCCGCGAGGATGCCGCGAACCGGGAAGCCTTGCAGCGCCTGATCGCCTCGGTCACCCGGTTCCTCGATCCCGACGCCGCCTTGTCGGCGGCGACCGACGGGCTGGCGTTCACCGAGTCCCGACCTCTGGGCGGCACATGGGTGCTGGATGCCCTCTGGCGGCAGTTGGAGATCGGCAAGGTGATGAAACGGCTGCTCAAGGGCCGCCGGCTCGACCCGGCCGCGGAGCGGGTGCTGTTCGCGCTGGTCGCCAACCGGGCCCTGGCCCCCTGCTCCAAGCTCGCGGCGGCCCGCTGGGTGAACGAGGACGTGGCGATCGACGGCCTGCTGCCCGCGACCAGCGACGACGCCTGCTACCGGGCGATGGACTGGCTGATCGAGATCTCCGGAAAGCTCGAGGAAGAGGTGTTCCACCAGGTCGCAAACCTCCTCAACCTCGAGGTCGATCTGCTGTTCTTCGACACCACCTCGACCTACTTCGAGACCGAAGACGCCGACGAAGCCGTGCCTCGCGACGCGTTCGGCCAGGTCGTGCCCGAGCAGGACGCCACCGACGATCACAAGCGCAAGGGGTTCCGGTCGTTCGGCAAGTCCAAGGACCACCGCGATGACCTGCCGCAGGTCGTGATCGGGATGGCCGTCACCCGCACCGGCATCCCCGTCCGGGTGTGGTCCTGGCCCGGCGCGACCGGCGACTCCGCGCTGATCCGGCAGGTCAAGGACGATATGCGGGACTGGACGTTGTCGCGGATCGTGTGGGTCGCCGACCGCGGCTTCGCCTCCGAGCGCAACCGGCTGCACCTGCGCAAGGGCGACCACCACTACATCATCGGAGAGAAGCTCCGCTCCGGATCGGCCGAGGCCACCGAAGCACTCGCCCGTCAGGGCCGCTACCAGGAGATCCGCGACAACCTGCGGGTCAAGGAGGTTCGGATCCGCGAGGACGAGCGGTTCATCATCTGCTTCAACCCCGAGGCCGCGCAGCGGGACGAGAAGGTCCGGGAACGACTGCTCGCCCAGCTCGCGACCTTGATCGAGGGCACCGATCGGCTGAACGCGACCAAACGTGCGGAGCTGCGCGGGGTGATCTCCACCAAGCCCGGCCTGAACCGGTACCTGCGGACCACGCCCGGCGGGCTGCTGCGCATCGACGCCGCGAGAATCAAGGCCGAGGAGAACCTCGACGGCAAGTACCTGCTGCGCACCTCGGACCCGAAGATGACTCCTGAGGACATCGCGCTCGGCTACAAGCAGCTCCTCGAGGTTGAGCGGGGCTGGCGCGACATGAAGCAGATCATCGATCTGCGGCCGGTCTTCCACCGCAAGGAGCAGCGCATCCGCGCGCACGTCCTGCTCTGCTGGCTGGCGCTGCTGCTGGCCCGGATCGCCGAGACCTCCACCGGGCAGACCTGGCCCGCCCTGCGCCGCGAGCTCGACCGGATCACTCTGGGCACCTTCACCGGCCCCGCCGGCACCTTCCGGCAACGCACCGAGATCACCAAAGCCCAGCGCGATCTGCTCCACGCCCTCAAAATCGATGCCCCGCCCAGGATCTACCAGCTCACCCCGCCCAGCCGCTGACCAGGCCGAACCCCAGCCCCTAGATACACGCCGTCCCGCCAGCAGACGGCATGTTTCCGCATGTCAATCCCCAGATTCGCGGACTATCCCGCTACATCAACTGCGGAACCCCGGGGACGTCGGGTGCGGCTTTGCGTAGATACGGCATCCGCATATGCCGAAGGTGAGGTGGCCGTGCTACGGGGGGAAGCTCAGTACCCGTGCCCGGCCAGTTCGCGGGCCATCTCCCGCAGCACAGGTCGGATGCCGAAGCCGTCCGCGTACATCAGCACCCCTGGGTGCCGCTCGCCATGGTCGGGGAAGGCGGCGAAAGCGTCGGCCTGGCCGTCCGTGGTGGGAATCTGCAGAGTCTTGGTGGGCATGACTTCTCCTGTCGTGGTTGATGTGTAGAGCCTGTGATCAACACGACGGAGGCGGAGCCCGCGCGGCAGCGCAAGATTTTCGATCGAACAGCGGGCCCGTACCAGCCCGTACGGTGCTCAGGAGAGCACCGGGTCACCAATCTGTGAGTGGCGCGATGCCGTCCCGGTAGTCATAGCCGAAGAGCATAGCCCGCCGGACAAAGCCGACACGATCGTAGTCGTAGGCCAAGTACGGGAGGAAGGGCAGCGATCCCCGTGTACTGGCCAGGCACTCCCATAGCTGCGGCGGGCCGCCGACGCGCCGATGCGGAGGGCTTGGCGGCTTTCGGGAACGGTGGTGGCTTCAAGTCCTCAAGCGCGATCGTCGCCGACTATCTCGTGCATCGCGGCCGTGACGGCTCACCAGACGGTGATCAAACCCGCCTCGTTCGCGCCTCCTGCTACCGCGAGCACCTTGCCCGCCGGCGCAGGAGCCCAGCAACACGAACCTGAACCGCCCTTCTGTGGCCCGGCGCTCGGGTCGCTGCCACCAAACGCTAAGTAGCTGTGAGTGACCGGGATTTCCGCAGGTGACGAACATGCCCGACAACCCCAGATAGCTTGTCGGGCATGTTCGCCGGGAACGCACTTGCCTCACATGCCTGACGCCTTCTCGGCACCCCAGATAACCCGGCTCCAGTTTGGTGACAACAACCGTGGTCAGGTGACATCTAGCTTGGCGAGTCGCACCGCGCGGGGCGGGGGTTGTTAACGACGCGTTTCTGGATTGTTACCGGCCACAACAAACTTTAGCCATGGAGGGTCTGGCGCTCCTGGCCAATGGCGGAATACGTTGCCGCAAACAACATTCAACGGAACGGTGAGCCGAGACCCGGTGGAGCCGTACCCGCGAATCCGGCATGCCGCACATCCGCCGTACCCCCCACTTTCGAAGAAAGGACCCGTGGACCATGCGCAAGGGGATCCTCAGCCTTACCGCCGCCGCCGCGGCGATGACCCTTGGCCTCGCCGCTTGCGGGAGTGACGATGCCGACACCAGCGCGTCGAGCGGCGCGTCCCCCGCGGAGAGTTCGGCTGCCGTGGCGGGCAAGGTCGGTGTCATCCTTCCCGACAGCAAGTCCTCCGCCCGCTGGGAGACCGCGGACCGCAAGTACCTGGAAGAGGCGTTCAAGGCCGCGGGCGTCGCCTACGACATCCAGAACGCCCAGGGTGACAAGACCCAGTTCCAGACCATCGCCGACCAGATGATCACCAACGGTGCCACGGTTCTGATGATCGTCAACCTTGACAGCGGCACCGGCAAGGCCGTGCTCGACAAGGCCAAGGCGCAGGGCGTGGCCACCATCGACTACGACCGGCTCACGCTCAACGGCGGCGCGTCCTACTACGTCAGCTTCGACAACACCAAGGTCGGCACCCTGCAGGGGGAGGGTCTGGTGAAGTGCCTGTCAGACAAGCAGGCCAAGAAGCCCATCGTCGCCGAGCTCAACGGCTCGCCGACCGACAACAACGCCACGCTGTTCAAGAACGGCTACGACGGCGTGCTCAAGGCCAAGTACGACTCGGGGGACTACGTCAAGGGCCCGGACCAGTCGGTTCCCGACTGGGACAACGCCCAGGCGGGCACGATCTTCGAGCAGATGCTCACCGAGCAGCCGAAGATCGCCGGCGTCCTGGCCGCCAACGACGGTCTCGGCAACGCGGCCATCTCGGTCCTGAAGAAGAACAGCCTGAACGGCAAGGTCCCGGTCACCGGCCAGGACGCCACGGTGCAGGGCCTGCAGAACATTCTCGCCGGTGACCAGTGCATGACGGTCTACAAGGCGATCAAGAAGGAGGCCGACGCGGCGGCCGCGCTGGCCATCGGCCTGGCCAAGGGTGAGAAGCCCGCGGCGACCGGTACGGTCAAGGACACCGAGAGCGGCGCCGACGTGCCCGCCGTTCTGCTCGACCCGCAGGCGATCTTCTTTGACAGCGTCAAGGACGTCGTCGCCGACGGCTTCGTGACCAAGGACGAGCTGTGCACCGGCGATTTCGCCGCCAAGTGCACCGAGGCCGGAATCCAGTAGGGCGTGATGGGGACGGACGGCCTACTGGATTCCGGCCCCGTCCGTCCGTCCCCTTGGCTCCACCGCGGCGTATTCGCACTGTGACGCCGGAGGACGCGGCAGGTGAACGAACGTCCATTCCGGCGACGGGGCAGGACACCGCCCGCAGGCGCCCGAGCCGCGCGAGCTTCACCGCGCGAAATGAACACAGGGAGCACACCCCATGACCCCCGCACTGGAACTTCGCGGGATCGACAAGAGCTTCGGTCCCGTACAGGTCCTGCACGACGTCGCCTTCTCCGCCTACGCCGGAGAGGTGACCGCGCTGGTCGGTGACAACGGCGCAGGCAAGTCCACACTCGTCAAGTGCGTCGGCGGCATCCACCCGATCGACTCCGGCGAGTACCTCTTCGACGGCAAGCCCGTCCGGATCGGCAGCCCGCGCGACGCGGCCGAGCTGGGCATCGAGATCGTCTACCAGGACCTCGCGCTCTGCGACAACCTCGACATCGTCCAGAACATGTTCCTGGGCCGCGAGCACAAGCGCGGCATCGTCCTCGACGAGGACACCATGGAGGCGATGGCGGCCAAGACCTTGGAGAGCCTGTCGGTCAGGACGGTCAAGTCCATCCGCCAGCTCGTCGCCAGCCTCTCCGGCGGCCAGCGCCAGACGGTGGCCATCGCCAAGGCCGTGCTGTGGAACAGCAAGGTGGTCATCCTCGACGAGCCGACCGCGGCGCTCGGCGTCGCCCAGACGGCGCAGGTGCTCGAACTGGTCCGGCGCCTGGCCGACCAGGGCCTGGCCGTCGTGCTGATCTCGCACAACATGAACGACGTGTTCGCCGTGTCGGACCGGATCGCCACCCTCTACCTGGGCCGGATGGCGGCCCAGGTCAAGACCTCGGACGTCACCCACGCTCAGGTCGTCGAACTGATCACCTCCGGCCGCAGCGGGGACCTCGGCCTCACCAACGGAGTCACCGTATGACCGCCACGATTTCCCCGGAGCGGGTACCCGAGGCCCCTTCGATCAGGACCAACGTTCGCGGCTACGCCGAGCGGGTGCGCGGCGGCGACATGGGCGCGCTGCCGGCGGTGTTCGGCCTCGTGGTGCTCTGCACGGTCTTCGCCATCCTGCGGCCGTCCTTCCTGACCGCGGGAAACTTCGCCAACCTGTTCACCCAGGGCGCCGCGGTCACCGTGATCGCCATGGGCCTGGTCTTCGTGCTGCTCCTCGGCGAGATCGACCTGTCGGCGGGCTTCGCCAGCGGTGTCTGCGCCGCGGTGCTCGCGATCATGCTCGGCAATCAGGGACTGCCCTGGTACGTGGCGGTGGGCGCGGCCATCCTCACCGGGGTGGTCATCGGTACCGGGATCGGCTCCGTCGTCGCGAAACTCGGCATCCCGTCGTTCGTGGTGACGCTCGCGGCCTTCCTGGCCTTCCAGGGGCTCGTGCTGCTGCTGGTCAAGGGCGGCACCATTATCGCCATCCGGGACGAGACCATCCTGGCGATCGCCAACAAGAACCTTCCGCCCGCGCTGGGCTGGATCCTGCTGGCCGTGGGGGTCGCCGGATACGCCGGGCTCCAGTTGCTGCGCGCCCGCAAGCGCGCAGCCCGGGACCTGGCCTCCGACCCGGTCTCGCTGATCGCGGTCCGGGTGGGTGCCCTCGCGTTGCTCGGCGGGCTCGCCGTCTACTTCCTCAACATCGAGCGGAGCCGCAACGCGGCGGTCGTCTCGCTGGCGGGCGTGCCGGTCGTGGTGCCCATCATCGTGCTGCTGCTGCTGGTCCTGACGTTCGTGCTCCGCCGCACGGCGTACGGACGCCACCTGTACGCGGTCGGCGGCAACGTCGAGGCCGCGCGCCGGGCGGGCATCAACGTCGACCGGATGAAGATCAGCGCTTTCGTGATCTGTTCCTCCATGGCCGCGGTCGGCGGCATCATCGCCGCCTCCCGGGCCAGTTCCGTCGACCCCAACACCGGCGGAAGCAACGTGCTGCTGTACGCGGTCGGCGCCGCGGTCATCGGCGGCACCAGCCTGTTCGGCGGCAAGGGCCGGGTGCTGGACGCCATCCTCGGTGGTGCGGTGGTCGCGGTCATCGAGAACGGCATGGGCCTGATGGGCTACAGCTCCGGCGTCAAGTTCATCGTCACCGGATCGGTCCTGCTGCTGGCCGCCGTGGTGGACGCGCTGTCCCGCAAGCGGGCGGCCGCCACTGGTCTAAGGTGATCAGCGACTCCGATCCACCGAAGGAACCCCTCGTCATGCGGGCAGGCCCCTCCCAAGAGGAGATCAGGCGCCACAATCTTGGTGCCCTGCTCCGCCACGTCCATCTGAGCGGTCCCACCTCGCGCGCGGAGCTCACCAACCGGATGGGCCTCAACCGCAGCACCATCATGGCCCTCACCGCCGACCTGACCTCCGTCGGCCTGGTCAGGGAGGAACTTCCCAGGGAGACGGGCCGGGCCGGGCGCCCCTCCCTGGTGGTCCGCCCCGAGTCGGCGCGGGTCTACGTGTTCGCCTTCGACGTGGGCGTCGACCGGATGGTCGCCGCCCGCGTCGGCCTGGGCGGCACGATCCTCGACCGCCGCGAGACGGTACGGAGGCGAGGAGCCTTCTCCCTGGAGGAGATCGTCGGCCCGCTCGCCGCCTTCGCCCGGCAGATGCACCGCAGGACCCGGCCCGACACGGTGTGCGTCGGGGTGGCGGCGGCCTTCCCCGGTGGAGTGAGCCGCGATGACGGGGGCATCAGGTTCGGGCCCAACATGGCCACGGTGGACGACGTGCCGTTCGCCGAGGAGATGACCCGCCGGCTGGCCTTCGGCCTGCCGGTCACGGTCGGCAACGACGCCAACCTGGCCGCCCTCGCCGAGCAGACCAGGGGCGTCGGCGTCGGCTGTCGCGACCTCGTCTACCTGCACGGCGACGTCGGCATCGGCGGAGGCGTGATCGTCAACGGCCAGCTGCTCGGCGGTCACCTGGGTTTCGGCGGCGAGGTCGGACACATGATCGTCAATCCTGACAAGGGCCGCCTCTGCGGGTGCGGCTCGCTCGGCTGCCTGGAGGCGGAGGTCGGCGAGCGCGCCCTTCTTGAGGCCGCGGGCCGCTTCGGCCCCCAGGTCGGCAGGGACGCCGTCCGCGCCGTGGTCGACGCCGCCGACCGGGGCGACATCGTCGCGCAGGCCGCGCTGAGCCGGGTCGGCGACTGGCTCGGCCTGGGCGTCGCCAATCTCGTCAACATCTTCAACCCCGAGATGGTGGTGTTCGGGGGCATGCTCAGGGAGATCTACCTCGGCTCCGCCGCCCAGGTCCGCAGCCGTCTCGCCCTGGACGCCCTGCCCCCGTGCCGCGAGCACCTGCGCCTGCGCACCTCGGCCCTCGGTGATGACGCCACCCTTGTCGGCGCCGCCGAGCTGGCCTTCTCCCAGGTCCTCACCGACCCCCTGGAAGTCCTCGCCCGCGCCGGCTCCTGACCCGCCCGAGCGGCCCGGCAGGCGCTCAGGAGATCTGGGATCCGAGCATGGAGCGGGGGCCCGAGACCGTGCTCCTTTCTGGCTTGACAGGCTGTCAGGCGACCCGGCCGGTGGGGGCGGACCAGGTGTTGCAGCCGGAGGGGGAGCCGGAGTCGAAGCCGCGCTCCATCCAGTAGGCCTGGCTGCGGCCCTTGCCGTGGTCGTTCTTGGGCCAGTTCTTGTGGCCGTTGGCGTTGACCCAGCCGACCATCGCCTCCCACTGCGCCCGCTCGACCGGCAGGTCGTCGGCGATCTGGCGCAGGAAGACGGAGGCCAGGCAGTCGGCCTGCAATTCGAGGCGGCGGGAGTAGGCGAGCTTGGCGGGCGCCTTCGCGAGCCAGACGCTCCTGGCGTAGTAGTCCATGATGCCCGCGAGGTGCTGCACGTGGTGGCCGTACTCGTGGGCCATGAACTGGGCGTGGTTGGCCGCGTAGGGGTTCCGCAGAACCTGGCGCGTGATCCCTATGTAGATGGTCTTGTTGGTCGAGCAGTACAGCCCGCCCGCGCTGCCGGGCCATCGGCCGCAGGGCGTGGTCACCTTGGAGGTGGAGAAGCGCAGCCTGGGCTTGGCGAAGGGCAGTCCCGCCCTGGAGAACTGGGTCTTCCAGGAGAGGTTCAGGCAGCGGGTGATCTGAGTCATGAAGGTCCGGTAGGAGGCCGCGCTCCCCGTGCGGATCGTCCCCGTCGAACATCTGGCGGCCCGCATCGACCCGGTGTGGTAGAGGCGGCTCGCCGTCGCGGCGGTGCGGCCCCGCGGCGCCGCCCGCTCCTTGATGACCGGGACCCTTTCGGGGGCCGGGGTGGGGGGAGAGGTGGGGGCGGGAGCGGGTGCCGGGAGGGCCGCCGGGGTGAGGTGAGGAACGGCGATGACGATTCCCGCGACCACCACCGCGAACACCAGGAAGGCCACGACCAGTGACAGTTGTCGCCTAAAGGGGAGGGGGTTCATGGTGAGGGAAAGGCTAGGGCAAGTGTGTATAAACCGTGCAGGTTTTTCACCCGGGAGGGCAGCGCCTGTCATCCGAACTAGACTCTTCGTGACGGTGACTGGACAGAGGGGATGATTCCGTGAGCGAGCGGACCGGGCAGCCTGGAAGTCTTCTGGAGTCGGTCAAGGGGCCAGGGGACCTCAAACTGCTGGAGGTGGACGAGTTGCCACTGCTCGCCACCGAGATCAGAGATCTCCTGATCGCCTCCACGGCCCGCAGCGGCGGCCACCTCGGCCCCAACCTGGGTGTCGTCGAGCTGACGATCGCGATGCACCGGGTCTTCGACTCGCCACGTGACCGCATCCTGTGGGACACCGGTCACCAGGCCTATGTCCACAAGATGCTCACCGGCAGGGCCGGGCGGTTCGACACGCTCCGCCAGGAGGGCGGCCTGTCGGGCTACCCCAGCCAGGCCGAGTCCGAGCACGACATCATCGAGAACTCGCACGCCTCGACCGCGCTGTCGTACGCCGACGGCCTGGCCAAGGCGTACCGGCTGCGGGGCGAGGAGGAGCGCACGGTCGTCGCGGTGATCGGAGACGGGGCGCTCACCGGCGGCATGGCCTGGGAGGCGCTCAACAACATCGCGGCGCGTAAGGACCTGCCGCTGATCATCGTGGTCAACGACAACGGCCGCTCCTACTCGCCGACCATCGGCGGGCTCGCCTCCCACCTGGCCTCCCTGCGCACCACCCAGCGCTACGAGGACATGCTCGACTTCGTCAAGGACAACCTGAACAGGGTCCCCGTGGTCGGCGCTCCCGTCTACGACGCCCTGCACGGCGTCAAGAAGGGCATCAAGGACGTCCTGGCCCCGCAGGTCATGTTCGAGGACCTCGGCCTGAAGTACATCGGGCTGGTCGACGGCCACGACGAGCAGGCGGTGGAGTCCGCGCTGCGCAGGGCCAGGGACTTCCGCCGCCCGGTCATCGTGCACGTGCTCACCAAGAAGGGCTTCGGCTACTCCCCGGCGGAGAACCACGACGAGGACTGCTTCCACTCGCTGGGCGTCTTCGACCCGCTGACCGGCGAGGAGAAGTCGAAACCGCACGGCTGGACCAACGTCTTCGGCCAGGAGATGGTGCGCCTGGGCGCCGAGCGGCAGGACATCGTGGCGATCACCGCCGCGATGCTCGGCCCGACCGGCCTGATCCCGTTCTCCGAGGCCTACCCCGACCGACTCTACGACGTCGGCATCGCCGAGCAGCACGCCCTGACCAGTGCCGCGGGTCTGGCACTCGGCGGCCTGCACCCGGTGGTGGCCGTCTACGCCACCTTCCTGAACCGGGCGTTCGACCAGCTCCTGATGGACGTCGCCCTGCACCGCCTCCCCGTCACCGTCGTGCTCGACCGGGCGGGCGTCACCGGCGACGACGGCGCCAGTCACAACGGCATGTGGGACCTGTCGATCCTGCAGGTCGTCCCCGGCCTGTCGATCGCGGTTCCCCGCGACGAGTCCCGGCTGCGCGAGCTGCTGGCCGAGGCCGTGAAGGTCGACGACGGCCCGACGGTACTGCGCTACCCCAAGGGTCCGGTGGCCGCCGAAATCGAGGCGGTCGGCCGCCTCGGCGAGATGGACGTGCTGCGCGGGGGCGACGCCGACGTGCTGTTCGTCTCCGTGGGGCCGATGGCCGAGCTGTGCCTGGGGGCCGCGGGCCTGCTCGACGCCCAGGGGATCTCCGCCACGGTGGTCGACCCACGCTGGGTCAAGCCGCTGGACGAGGCTCTGGTGCCGGCCGCCCGCGCCCACAAGCTGGTCGTGGTGGTCGAGGACAGCAGCAGGGTGGGCGGTGTGGGTGACGCGGTCGCCCGCCTGCTGCGCGACGCCGACGTCGACGTCCCGGTCCGCACCTACGGCATCCCGCAGCGCTTCCTCGACCACGCCAAGCGTGCGAAGATCCTCAGCGAGATCGGCCTGACCTCGCAGGACATCGCCCGCCAGGTCACCGAGGCGATCGCGAAGCGCTCTCCGGCCCTGGAGAACGAACCGGCCGGCTGAGCGCACCTCCTGTCAAACATCCCGGCTTCGCCGTTCAGGCGGTGATCCGCTGGGCATGACCTGATGCGTCGGCAAGGGTGACCGCCGGCGCGTCAGGAGGGGTCGTGGGCGTTCTTCGCGTCAAGTCGGTGGAGCAGTCGATCTCGGACACCGAGGCACCGGAACACCGGTTGCGCAAGGACCTCACCGCGCTGGACCTCACGGTCTTCGGCATCGGCGTCATCGTGGGCACCGGTATCTTCGTGCTCACCGGCCGGGTCGCCAGGGATCTGGCCGGGCCCGCGGTGGCCCTGTCCTTCGTGGCCGCCGGGATCGTCTGCGCGCTGGCGGCGCTCTGCTACGCCGAGTTCGCCTCCACGGTCCCGGTGGCGGGATCCGCCTACACCTTCGCCTTCGCCACCCTCGGCGAGTTGCCCGCCTGGATCATCGGCTGGGACCTGACGCTGGAGATGATGCTCGGCGCCGCGGTCGTCGCGGTCGGCTGGTCGGGGTACCTGACCTCGCTGCTGGCGTCTCTGGGGACCCCGCTGCCGAGCGCGATCGCGGGGGAGGGCGCGGTGTTCAACCTGCCCGCCGCGCTGGTCGTGCTGATGCTCACCGCGATCCTGGTCATCGGGATCAAGCTGTCCTCCCGATTCAACCTGATCATCGTCGGGATCAAGCTCGGGGTGATCCTGCTGGTCGTGGTGGCGGGGCTGTTCTTCGTCAAGGGCGCCAACTACTCGCCGTTCGTTCCGCCGTCCAAGGTGACCCCCGCCGTGGAGGGGCTGTCGGCGCCTCTGATCCAGGTGCTGTTCGGTATCACCCCGGTCGCGTACGGAGTGCTGGGCATCTTCAGCGCCGCGGCGATCGTGTTCTTCGCCTACATCGGCTTCGACGTGGTCGCCACCGCCGCCGAGGAGACCCGCGACCCGCAGCGGGACCTGCCCGTCGGCATCCTGTCCTCACTCGGTGTCTGCACCCTGCTCTACGTCGCGGTCTCGCTGGTCGTGGTCGGCATGCAGCCCTACGACCGGCTCAGCGAGACGGCGCCGCTGGCCGACGCGTTCAAGGCCGTCGGCCAGACCTGGGCCGCGTCACTGATCAGCATCGGCGCGCTGGCCGGCCTGACGACCGTCGTGATGATCCTCATGCTGGGCATGTCGCGGGTGATGTTCGCCATGTGCCGCGACAACCTGCTGCCGCGAGGGCTGGCCAGGGTTCATCCGAAGTACCGCACACCGCACGTCATCACCATCATCATGGGTGTCGTCGTGGCGGCCCTGGCCGGGCTGGTGCCGCTGTCCACGATCGCCGAACTGGTCAACATCGGCACGCTCTTCGCGTTCGCGGTGGTCTCGATCGCGGTGGTCGTCCTCCGCCGTACCCGCCCCGACCTGCCCCGCTCCTTCCGCACTCCTCTGGTGCCGCTGGTGCCCGTCCTGTCGGTGCTCGCCTGCCTCTACCTGATGCTCAACCTTCCGGTGGAGACCTGGCTCAGGTTCGGGGCGTGGATGCTCCTCGGATTCCTGATCTACATCGGCTACGGCTACCGGCACAGCGCTCTGTCGGAGCACTCCCCGGAGCGCTAGCCCTGTATTCCGCACGTGACCCCCGATCGACCTGGGGTGATTACCCGCTGTGCTGGATCAGGTATGGCTACTGACCTGCGACGACGCGGCAGGTGCGGAGAACGGGTCCGGCGGGGCACCGCTCCCGGTGCGGTGACCCCTGTCCTGCGGAGCCGCGGGACAGAAGCGCATCACCACCTGGCCGCCGCCGAGGATCCGGGGTGCGGTGACTCCTGTCCCGCGGCGGCTGCGGGACAGGGGAGTCCGCCCGCTGCGTCAGGCGGGGACCGAGGCCACGCCCGGCGGCAGGAAGCGCGGTTCGGCGATACCCTCGCGGTCGAGGTAGGGGGTGACACCGCCAAGGTGGAACGGCCACCCCGCGCCGAGGATCATGCACAGGTCGATGTCCTGGGGAGCGGAGACCACACCCTCGTCGAGCATGAGACGGATCTCCTCCGCCAGTGCCCGCAGCGCCCGCAGCCGCACCGCCTCGGCCGTCGACGGGGAGGTGCCCCCCGCGAAGAGGGCCACCGCCTCGGGGTCCAGCGAGAAGTCAGGCGCGTAGACACCCGGCTTGCCCGCCGCGACCAGCCGGGCGAGGTTCGCAGACACCCCGTAGCGGGACGGGAACGCCTGGTGCATCGTCTCGGCGACGTGCAGTGCCACGGCCGGGCCGACGAGCTGCAGCAGCGCGAACGGGGTCATCGGCAGGCCGAGCCCGTCCAGCGCGTGGTCGGCGAGCTCCAGTGGGGTGCCCTCGTCGACGGCGCCGATGACCTCGCCCATGAAGCGGGTCAGCAGGCGGTTGACCACGAACGCGGGCGCGTCCTTGACCAGCACCGAGGACTTCTTCAGCGACCGGCCGACGGCGAAGGCCACCGCGAGCGTCGCGTCGTCCGTCCGCTCCCCCCGGACGATCTCCAGCAGCGGCATCACCGCGACCGGGTTGAAGAAGTGGAAGCCCACGACGCGCTCGGGATGCCGGAGCCCCGAGGCCATCTCGGTCAGCGAGAGCGAGGAGGTGTTCGTGGCCAGCACGCACTCGGCGGAGACGACCTCCTCCACCTCGGCGAAGACCTTCTGCTTGACCTTCATGTCCTCGAACACGGCCTCGATGACGAAGTCGGCGTCGGCGAACGCGTCCTTGGTCAGCGAGCCGGTCACCAGGGCCCTGAGCCGGTTGGCCTGGTCGCCGGAGACGCGGCCCTTGGCGAGCAGCTTGCCGATCTCGGTGTGCACGTAGCCCACGCCCTTGTCCAGCCGGGCCTGGTCCAGGTCGGTCAGCACGACCGGGACCTCCAGGCGGCGGGCGAACAGCAGCGCCATCTGTGAGGCCATCAGGCCCGCGCCGACGACGCCGACCTTGGTGACCCTGCGGGCCAGTGCCGGGTCCGGGGCTCCGGCGGGCTTCTTGGCCCGGCGCTGCACCAGGTCGAAGGCGTACAGGCCGGCGCGGAGCTCGTCGCCCATGAGGAGGTCGGCCAGCGCCTGGTCCTCGGCGGCGAAGCCCTCCTCGCGCGTGGCGGTGCGGGCCAGCTGGAGAAGCTCCAGCGCCCGGTACGGGGCGGGGGAGGCACCGTGCAGCCTCATGTCGAGCAGGAAGCGCGCGTCGGCGATCGTCTTGGCCCAGTCGTCCCCGGCGTGGTCGGGGCGCGAGACCGTCACGTCGCCGCGCAGCACCGCCGAGGCCCAGCGCAGCGACTCCTCAAGGAAGTCGGCGGGCTCGAACATCGCGTCGGCGACACCGAGCGTGAACGCCTCCCTGCCCTTGATCATGCGATTCTGCGAGAGCGGGTTCTCGATGATCAGTTTGACGGCCGCGGCCGGCCCGATCAGGCGGGGCAGCAGCTGGGTGCCGCCCCAGCCGGGGACCAGGCCGAGGAAGCACTCGGGCAGCGCCACGGCGGGCACACCGGAGGAGACGGTCCGGTACGTGCAGTGCAGCGCGACCTCCAGGCCGCCGCCCATGGCCGCGCCGTTGACGAACGCGAACGACGGCACGTCCAGTTCACCGAGGCGGCGGAACACCTCGTGGCCCAGCCTGCCGATCTGCAGCGCCTGGTCCCGTTCGGAGACCAGCGCGGCGCCCCTGAGGTCGGCGCCGACGGCGAAGACGAACGGCTTGCCGACGACGCCCACGGCCGCCAGGTCGCCGCGCCCGGCGATCGTGTCGAGGGCCTCGCCCAGCGAGGTCAGCCCTCCGGGGCCGAACGTCGACGGCTTGGTGTGGTCGAAGCCGTTGTCCAGCGTTATCAGGGCCATGGTGCCCGCGCCCTGAGGCAGCTCCACGTCGTGGACCGTCGCCCGGGTGACGACCTCGTCGGCGAAGAGTTCCTTGATGTCCGTCACTTGTTACCTTCCCAGCTGAGGTTCTCCCAGATGACCGTTCCACCCATGCCCAGGCCGACGCACATCGTGGTCATGCCGTAGCGGACGTCGGGGCGCTCGCCGAACTCGCGGGCGAGCTGCGTCATCAGGCGCACCCCGGAGGAGGCCAGCGGGTGGCCGAAGGCGATGGCGCCGCCGTAGGGGTTCACCCGGGCGTCGTCGTCGGCGATGCCGAAGTGCTCCAGGAACGCCAGCACCTGCACGGCGAAGGCCTCGTTGATCTCGAACAGTCCCATGTCGGAGACGGAGAGCCCGGCCAGGCGCAGCGCCCTTTCGGTGGACGGGATCGGCCCGACCCCCATGACCTCGGGGTCCACACCGGCGAAGGCGTAGGAGACCAGGCGCATCTTCGGGGTGAGGCCGAGCTCCGCGGCGACGTCGGCGGCGGCCACGATGCAGCCGGTGGCACCGTCGTTGATACCGGAGGCGTTGCCCGCGGTGACCCGGCCGTGCGGGCGGAACGGGGTCTTCAGCGCGGCCAGGCCCTCCAGCGTGGTGCCGGGGCGGGGCGCCTCGTCGGCGGTGGCCAGTCCCCAGCCCTTCTCGACGGACCTGGTCGCCATCGGGACCAGGTCCGGCTGGATCCGGCCGTCGGCGTAGGCCTTGGCGACCTTCTCCTGGGAGGCGAGGGCGAAGGCGTCGGCGCGGTCCTTGGTGATGGAGGGGTAGCGGTCGTGCAGGTTCTCGGCGGTCATGCCCATGACAAGGGCGGAGCCGTCCACGAGCTGCTCGGCCAGGAAGCGGGGGTTGGGATCGACGCCCTCGCCCATGGGATGGCGGCCCATGTGCTCGACGCCGCCGGCGATGGCGACGTCGTAGGCGCCGAAGGCGATGCCTCCGGCGACCGAGGTCACCGCGGTCATCGCGCCGGCGCACATGCGGTCGATCGAGTAGCCGGGCACGCTCTTGGGCAGCCCGGCCAGGATCGCGGCGGAGCGGCCGAGGGTCAGGCCCTGGTCGCCGATCTGCGTGGTGGCCGCGATGGCCACCTCGTCGACGCGCTCGGGAGGCAGATTCGGGTTACGCCGGATCAGCTCGCGGATGACGCGGATCACCAGGTCGTCGGCGCGCGTCTCGGCATACAGGCCCTTGGGACCCGATCTGCCGAAGGGTGTGCGCACACCGTCGACGAATACGACGTCACGAGACGAAGGCACGGATTCGCTCCTCGTTGCTGGATGGCTTCCCCCCTATGCTACTCGCGAGTAACAACGTTTGGTGCGGCCGGTCCCGCCCGGGATGGGTAAGTTGTTCGCCGAGGCGCGCGGTCCGGTGCGGCATGTCACGGATGCGGGGCGGCGGCAACTCCGACAGATTTTGGAAAACGCTTTCCTGGAGGTTGCCGGTGGTCACGCTTGAGGATGTCGCCCGGCACGAGGGCGTCTCACTCGCCACGGCGTCACGGGTGCTCAACGGCAGCACCAGACAGGTGGGCGCATCCCTGCGGGCCAAGGTGGAGCCGGCCGCGGCCCCGGACGGGGGGCCAGGGCCCAGGTCGTGACCGGAGAGGTGATCCTCCGCGAGAGCACCCGCGCCCTGGAGTGAGATCCCGGTCCGACCCTACGACACGACAGGCCCGGACCTCGCGGGGGTTCGGGCCTGTCTCGTAGGGGGAATCGAAAGCAGGGGCGGGGAAGGGGTGGTCAGCGGATGCCGGAAACCGGTTTTCCCTGCTCGTTCATCGGCGGGGCGATGATCTGACCGCGCAGCCAGCGGATCGTCCGGATGACTCCGTCTCCGTAGCCGGGGGAGTGCTGGCGGCCCCGGCCGAGCTGCCGCGACACGTCCTCGGCCGCGCTCTCCTCCATGCCGAGGTTGAGTCCGGTCGGTCCGTGGATGGGCCGCGGTGTGTTACGGACCGGAGACTTCCTGCGGGTGCCGAGCACCCACTCACACACGGCGATGGTCCCGGAGCACCACTCCTTCTCCCACTCGCCCGCCGCGTTCGGCCGGCCCGCACGGGCCAGCTCGGCGATCCGGCCGATCTCGGTCTCGGTGCGCAGGATCACCCCGCGGCCGCCGACCAGGTGCCCCCAGCCTTCGGAGGATCGGCGGCCGGGGATCGGCAGCCCGTCCTTGGCGCCGATCAACCAGCTCAGGGTGCTGATGACCCCGTCGGCGGGAACGACCCGGCCCTCGCGCGGAACCCGTTCGGCGGCGTCGATCTCCGCGCGGGCCTCGGCGAGGGTGGGCGGGGCCCCCGACGCCGGACGGCCACTGATCGGCGCCTGCTCACGCTTGCCCAGGGCCCAGAGGATCGCCTCTCCCTGGCCCGAAGGGGCCGATTCGGGGTTGGCGGCCTCCCACCCCTTGATCGCTTCCAGTACGGCAAGGACATGCTCCGGCGGCCGCTGTATGGCGGGGCTGGCTTCGCTCTCTGCGGTCGTCATACCCCTACCGTACGAGTACCTGCCATGTCACTCCAACGTGAAGCGGTAATCCGGGCCCGGTGAACGTGTTTTCCCTCCCGTTGGAACGCTCCGTTCGTCGCGGATCCCGTCGCGGATCCCGTCGCGGGGTCCGCGCGTCCTTCTCCGACGAACTCGGAGAAGGACGCCTTCACCTTGGTCAGGACCTCGTCGGGGTCGGTGGCCCACACATCGGCGTTGAAGATCTCCACTTCGATGTCCCCCGTATAGCCCGCCGAGGCCGACGCCTCGGTCGGCGGCGCGAAGTCGATCACGCCTTCACCCATCACCCCCCCGGCCGAGCAGCACGTCGGTGGGGAGCGGGGAGGGGAAGTCGCACACCTGGTAGCTCGCGATCCGCCCCGAGGTCCTGGCGATCTGCTCCAGGACGTGCGGATCCCACCACACGTGGAAGGTGCCGACGACGACGCCCACCTGCTCGGGAGGGTACGGCCCGGCCAGATCGAGGGCCTGGCCCAGAGTGGACAGCACGGCCCGGTCGGCGCAGTACATCGGGTGCAGCGGTTCGGGGGGTGATGCGCGGGTCCGGAGGATCCGGCGGCCCGGACGCCATCTCGGAGCGAGATTTCACTGTTTACCGAAAATTCACAGCGCGTTAGCGCGAAAAAACGGGATTCCAAACCACCGCAATTTACATAATCGCAGATCAAGCGTACCTGACCATGGATTGATGCAGTATCCGACTAAGTGTCTCCTGACTCATCGTCAAACCATGACATTTGCGTATTTGTCATGACTTGAGACGTTCCGTCTGTCCTTCCCTCGCGGCGCCCAGACCCCCCGACTGGCCGAGGCGGAGTGACAGAAGGGGCCACTCGTGAAACGAGTTGTCACCGCGGCTTCCGCCGCCCTCATGACAATTCTCGTCACCCTTTCCCTGACGACCGGAACGGTGTCGGCGACCCCGCCCAACATCCCTTCGGCGGCGACCGCCGCCAGCCGGCTCGCGACACTCACCGTCGCCGCGGAAAGCAACCAGTCCTCCTATGACCGGTCGTTGTTCAACCACTGGATAACGATCAGCGGTACCTGCAACACCCGGGAGACGGTGCTCAAGAGAGACGGCGTCGGAGTGGTGGTCAACTCCAGTTGCGCGGCCACCTCCGGCAGTTGGTACTCCCCGTTCGACGGCGCGACCTGGACCGCCGCCGCCGACGTCGACATCGACCACATGGTGCCGCTCGCCGAGGCCTGGCGCTCCGGCGCCCACGCCTGGACCGGCGCGCAGCGGCAGTCCTACGCCAACGACCTCGGCGGGCCCGAGTTGTGGGCGGTGACCGACAACGTCAACCAGGCCAAGGGCGACCAGGATCCGTCGACGTGGCAGCCGCCGCTGAGCTCGTTCAGGTGCACGTACGCCAGAGCGTGGATCCAGGTGAAGTACTACTGGAAGCTGACGCTGCAGAGCTCGGAGAAGAGCGCCCTGCAGAGCATGCTCGCGACCTGCTGAGTGCTTCGTCAGCCCCTGTGCGGGGCCCGTTCCCGCACAGGGGCTGACATCGTTTCAGTAATCTACTTTGTAAAGGGCGGTGGCCGCTCCCTCAGGCCTGACCTTTGAGCTCCAGACGGAGCAGGGCCTTGGCGATCGGGTGGGCGGTCAGTCCGATCTGCCACTCGCGGGCGCCCAGCTCGCGCAGCCGGGCGGTGACGGTCTCGTCGTCGATGACGGGCGGCGGTTCCCAGGTCAGGCGGCGTACGGCGTCGGGCTGGATCAGGTTCTCGGCGGGCATGTGGTGCTCGTCGGCGAGCGCGGCGACCACGGTCCTGGCCGCGGCCAGCCGCCGGGCGGCCACCGGATCGCGGTCCATCCATCGGTTGGCCGGCGGTGGCCCGTCACCGGGGGTGCTGGGCTGCGGCAGCTCCGAGTCGGACAGCGAGCGGGCGGCGCCGATCGCGGCCAGCCAGTCGCGCAGGTGCCGCCGGGCGCTGCGGCCGGTGAACGGGGGGATCTCGGTGAGCGCCTTGGTGGTGCGGGGCAGTTCCAGGGCGGCCGTGACGATCGCCGAGTCGGGCAGGACACGGCCGGGGGCGACATCGGACTCGCGGGCGAGCTCGTCGCGGAGCGTCCACAGCTCCCGTACCACCGCCAGCCCGCGCAGCGAGCGGACCTTGTGGATTCCGGAGGTGCGCCGCCACGGGTCGGAGCGCGGAACGGGGGTCTTGTGCGCGAGCACGGAGGCGAACTCCTCCTGCGCCCACGCCAGCTTGCCGCTCGACTTCAGCTCCTCGTGCAGGATGTCGCGGAGCTCGATCAGGACCTCGACGTCGAGCGCGGCGTAGCGCAGCCAGTCCTCCGGCAGCGGGCGGGTCGACCAGTCGGCGGCCGAGTGCCCCTTCTCCAGCCTGAAGCCGAGGACGTTCTCCACCATCAGCCCGAGACCGACCCGCTCGTAGCCGAGCAGCCGGCCGGCCAGCTCGGTGTCGAACAGCTCACGTGGATGAAAGCCCACCTCCGCGAGGCAGGGCAGGTCCTGGGAGGCCGCGTGGAGCACCACCTCCGCGTCGGCCAGCGCCGTGTCGAGCCCCGACAGGTCGGGGCAGCGGATGGGGTCGATCAGGGCGCTGCCCGCGCCGGCGCGGCGTAGCTGTACCAGGTAGGCGCGGCCGCTGTAGCGGTAGCCCGAGGCGCGCTCTGCGTCGACGGCGACGGGGCCGGTGCCCTCGGCGAAGGCGCGCACCACGCGCGCGAGGGCGGCGGAGTCCTCGATGACGGGTGGGATTCCCTCGCGAGGCTCCAGCAGTGGAATTACGGTCGTCTCATCGGTCACGTTCTGAAGGGCTCCGGATCGTCGCGACGGCGCGACGGCAGCGCCGCCACGTCGGGTGGCAGGGGTGGGATGCCCGCGGCAAGGCACATCAGATCGCACCAGGCGGCGACATGGCCGGAGAGGTCTTCCTGTAGCGGTGACCAGGACGCACGCAGTTCCAGCTCGGTGGTCACCGGGTCTTCGGCCTTGTTGCCGAAGCCCTCGGAGACCGCTCTGGTAACGGTGCCTCCGGCGGCGGCGTAGCCGGCGCCGTGCGCGTCGAGCGACTCGGTGAGCCAGCTCCACGCGACGGGGCCGAGCAGCGGGTCTTCGGTGATCTCCGGTTCCATGTCGGCCCGCACGTAGGCGACGAGCCGGAACTGGCCGTCCCAGCCGCGCTGGCCGTCCGGGTCGAAGAGCACGATGAGGCGGCCGATCGCGAGCTCGTCGTCGTCGCGGTATACCGACGCGCCGATCGCGGCCGAGTGGGGGGCCAGGCGCTGCGGCGCCGGAATGTCCTCCAGCTCGATCTCGGGCCTGACCTCCGCGGGGCGCATGCTCGCCACCGCGCGCCTGAAGGCGGCGGGAGCGAGCGGCGTGTCACCGGCGGTCATATCGGAAGCGTAGGTCGAAATTGATCGCATGGGGACCACTGGGGTATGTGTAGGAGCCATTGGAACCGATCAAGTCGCTGCCGACGGCCTGTGGAGGGCGGGGGTGGCCCCGCCGCGGGGGAGTTCGGAGAGGAGCGCGTGACCGCGCTCGGCGTGGACCCGTTCGGCACCGGCCCGTTCCGGGTGTTCGTCCCGGCCGTGATCGACAGGTCGGGTCGGTTGTCGGAGAACCCGCACGCGGGCGCAGGAGGCACGGCGCTCACCGCGACGTTCGGGTGAACTCCACATGGTGGACATCGCACGGGCCTTTCGTCGGGTCGTGGTCCGACGTTGGCACGTCGCGCCGACATTTCCGCGCAGCGTGCTCGGCGTGTCCCCAAAGTGGTGCAGGAATCGATGCCGCGCGGTGACTTGGCGAACATTTGGACCAGCCGGGGGCCGGTCCAGGATCACCAATGGGAGGAACTGTACCCGGAAACATGATCGCTTCGTGCCGTGCGGCGCTGTTCTGCTGGTGTCAACATCGGATTTCATTGGACGAAGCTCTCGAAACCGGTAAGACACTATCGTTGTCATCACTTGACAGTGCCCGGGTGGTGTGAGGCGCAATCTCATTGAATAACTGGTGATTTCGGGCCGGTTCCGCTGGCCAGCGACCTTGGTGAGCCGACCGGTCACGGGACATGGCACCCTGGTGGGGTGACTTCCGAGCCTGCCGACTCCGCTTTCCTGCGCGCCTGCCGTCGCCGGCCCGTCTCCCACACACCGGTGTGGTTCATGCGCCAGGCAGGTCGCTCGCTGCCCGAGTACCGGGCGCTCCGCGAGGGGGTGCCGATGCTCACGGCGTGCGCCACCCCCGATCTGGTCGTGGAGATCACGATGCAGCCGGTCCGCCGTTACGGTGTGGACGCGGCGATTCTCTTCAGCGACATCGTCGTCCCGCTCAAGGCGATCGGCGTCGACCTCGACATCAAACCCGGCATCGGCCCGGTGGTGGCCGAGCCGATCAGGGATGCCAGGGCGGCCGAGGCGCTGCGCCCGATCGAGCCGGATGACGTCTCCTACATCACCGAGGCCGTCCAGGCGCTGACGAAGGAGCTGGGCGCGACCCCGCTCATCGGTTTCGCGGGAGCCCCCTTCACCCTGGCCTCCTATCTCATCGAGGGCGGTCCTTCCAAGAATCACGACCACACCAAGGCCATGATGTACGGCGAGCCGGGGCTCTGGCACGCCCTCATGGACCGGCTGACCGAGATCACCCTGGGCTTCCTGCGCGTGCAGCTCGCCGCGGGGGTCTCCGCCGTCCAGCTCTTCGACTCCTGGGTCGGCGCGGTGTCGCCCGACGACTACCGCGAGTTCGTCCTCCCCTACACCAGCCGGATCTTCGACGGCCTGGCCGGTCTGGACGTGCCGCGCATCCACTTCGGCGTCGGCACCGGAGAGCTGCTCGGCCTGCTCGGCGAGGCGGGGGCCGACGTCGTGGGCGTCGACTGGCGGGTCCCGCTCGACGAGGCCGCCCGGAGGGTCGGCCCCGGCAAGGCGCTGCAGGGCAACCTGGACCCGGCGATCCTGCTCGCCCCGTGGGAGGTCGTGGAGCGCCGCGCGGGCGACATCCTCACCCGCGCCGCCAAGGCCGAGGGGCACGTGTTCAACCTGGGGCACGGGGTGCTGCCGGGCACCGACCCCGACCAGCTGGCCCGCCTCACCGACTTCGTCCACGAGGCCTCGGCCCGCTGACCGTCCCCGGCGGCGGTGTACCGCCGCCCACACCGTCGTCAGGAACGGAGCGCTAGGGACGCTCGTACGGCACCGGCCCGTCCGTTCCCTCGGAGTCGTCCTCTCCCCGTGGATTCGCGGGGAGAGGCTCCTCGGCATCGTCAGGGCCGGGCTCCGTGTCCCCGGGGCCCGGAGTGAGCGACCGGTCACGGTTCCTCCTGAGGCGGAGCAGGAAGGCCGTCAGCAGCCAGGCCGGGACGATCACGATCAGCCAGGGAAGCAGCACGCCCAGGAGCGTCAGGCCGAGCTTGACGGCGACGACGAAGGCATTCCAGCCCGTCCGCAGGCCGCCGAGGAAGCCGGCGGGCTCGTCGTCCTCCTTCTTCTTCACCACGGTCGCCGGGCCGACCAGGTTCAGCGTCAGCGTCGCCGCGCTGGTCTGCGAGGCGAGGGTCTTCTGCCTGGCCTGCAGGGACTCCAGCTCGCTCTCGCGGTTGGAGACCTCCCGCTCCACCTCGAGCACCTCACCGATGGTGTTGGCCCGCTTCAGCAGCGTGCGCAGGGAGTCGAGCGCGGCCTTGGCCGACTTCAGGCGGCTCTCCACGTCGGCCACCTGCTCGGTGACGTCCTCGGTGTTCTGCCGGAGCGACTCGCGCGTGCCCAGCTCCTTGCCCAGGCGGTCGAGCGTGCCCGGATAGTTCCCCGGCGGGATCTTGAAGACCAGCGTCGCGGAGCCCTCGCCGTCGGAGTGGGCGTCGGAGTTCTCCATGGCCAGGTAGCCGCCCGCGGTGGTGACGATCTGCCGGGCCCGGTCGGCAGCCGCGGTGACCTCCTTCGCCCTGACCGTCATCTCCGCGGTGTAGATGATCGCCCGGTCCTGCGGGACGATCCTCACCTGGCCGGTCTGCGGGGAGCCGCCGCCCTCGGCCTTCGCCGCGCTCTGGGGAACCGCCTCGTTGGCCTGCCTGTTCACCTGCGCGCCGGCCAAGGGGGCCGCTTCGTCGGAGGACGTGGACTGGACCGACCCCCCGCCGCAGGCGGACACCAACAGTGCCAGGCCCGCGAGGGAGACGGCCAGGCGCGGGCCGTACCGGAATCTGCTCATGAACCTCATGACGGCGGGCGCGGCGGTGGAGTTCGGTGAGTGGCAGTCACGATGACGTCACGTTCTGCGCGCCGTCGGGTCACGGGGAGGGCGGGGCGCCGAGGCGGGAGACGGGACCGGGGGTGCGGAACGGTACGGTCAGGAGTCATGGAAGGCAACCGGAGGCATGTGGTGGTCGTCGGCGGCGGGATCGCCGGACTGGCCGCCGCGTGGCATCTGCGGCAGGGCGGTGAGCACCTGCGGGTGACCGTCCTCGAAGGCGCCCCGCGGGTCGGGGGCAAGCTGCACGCCACCGAGGTGGCGGGCGTCGCGATGGACGCGGGGGCCGAGGCGATGCTCGCCCGGCGGCCCGAGGGCAGGGAACTGGCCAGGATGGTCGGGCTGGGTGAGGAGCTGCGGCTCCCCGGCACGACCCAGGCGGCCATCCTGACCCGGGGCGCGCTGCGGCCCATGCCCAAGGGGCACGTCATGGGCGTGCCGTCCGACCTCCTCGCGCTGTCGAGGTCGGGCATCCTCTCCCCCGGGGGCCTGGCGAGGGCGGCGCTGGACCGGATCCTTCCGGCGACGCGCGTCAGCACGGATGTGTCGGTGGCGGCCTACATCCGGGCCAGGATGGGCGGCGAGGTGGTCGACCGGCTCGTCGAGCCGCTGCTCGGCGGCGTCTACGCGGGCCGGACCGAGCGGCTCTCGCTGGACGCGACCATGCCGAGGATCGCCATCGCGGCCAGGTCCGAGCGGTCGCTGCTCGCCGCGGCCGGGGAGATCGCCGCCGATGCCCCGAAGGACGCCGGGCCGGTCTTCACCACCCTGCGCGGGGGGATGGGCAGCCTGCCCGAGGCCGTCGCCGCCGCCTCAGGGGCCGAGATCAGGACCGGCGTCATGGTCAGGGAGCTGCGAAGGACCGAGGGCGGATGGCGGCTGGTGACCGGCCCCGTCCCGGCACCGGAGATCGTCGAGGCGGATGCGGTGATCATCGCCGTTCCCGCCCCGGCGGCGAGCCGGCTGCTCGCGGAGGAGCTGCCCCAGGCCGCCGCGGAGCTGGTCAGGATCGAGTACGCCGGCATGGCCATCGTCACCCTCGCCTACCCGAGAGAGGCGTTTCCCCGGCCGCCGTCCGGCAGCGGCTACCTGGTGCCGGCCGTCGACGGGCGCCCGATCAAGGCAGCCACGTTCAGCTCGGTCAAGTGGCCGCACCTGGCGGAGCAGGATCCCGGCCTGGTGCTGCTGCGCTGCTCGATCGGCAGGCTCGGCGAGGAGGCGGTGCTCCAGCGCGACGACGCGGAGCTGGTCGCGCTGGCGATGGCCGAGATGGTCGAGGTCATGGGCGTGCGTGGGCTGCCCCGCGACTCGCGGGTGACCCGTTGGGGCGGTTCCCTGCCGCAGTACGAGGTGGGCCACCTCGACCGGGTGGCGCGCATCCGGGCGGCCGCCGCCGCTTCGCCGGGGCTGGCGCTGTGCGGCGCCGCCTACGACGGCCTTGGCATCCCCGCCTGCGTCTCCACGGCACGCACTGCGGCAGCCCGGATTCTCGACCACCTGGACCCCAAGGGAGAATGGCAGGACAGAACCGATTCGTTGACGAAGGGGTGAGGACGACGGACGGGAACGCGCGGCCCAAGGCACGAGACCTGAACCAGGTGATCCGCTACACGATGTGGTCGGTCTTCAAACTGAGCGAGCGCTGCCCGGGACACCGTGAGGGCATGGCCGCCGAGGTCGAGGACCTCATGGCCCAGATGGAGCGCAAGGACGTGGTCACCCGCGGCCTGTACGACGTGGCGGGCTTCCGGGCCGACGCCGACTTCATGTTCTGGTGGCACGCTCCGACGGCCGAGGACCTGCAGGAGACCTATTCCCGCTTCCGCCGTACCGGCCTGGGGCGGCTGTCCGAGCCGGTCTGGTCGGCCATGGCGCTGCACCGCCCGGCCGAGTTCAACAAGTCGCACATCCCGGCCTTCCTGGCCGAGGAGGAGCCGCGCACGTACGTGAGCGTCTACCCGTTCGTGCGCTCCCTGGAGTGGTACCTGCTGGACGACGCAGACCGCCGCCGGATGCTCGCGGAGCACGGCAGGATGGCTCGCGACTACCCGGATGTGCGCGCCAACACGGTGGCGTGTTTCTCGCTGAACGACTACGAGTGGATGCTGGCGTTCGAGGCCGACGAACTGCACCGCATCGTGGACCTGATGCGTACCCTGCGCGGCGCCGAGGCGCGGCGGCACACCCGGGTGGAGATCCCCTTCTACACCGGTGTCCGCAAGCCGCCCAGTGAGCTGATCGCCGCGCTGCCGTAGCCTTCGCGCGTGCCGTAGCCTTCGCGCGTCCCGCCGCCATGAGGTTCGCTCTCCGGCGGCGGGATCTCTGTTCCGGAGATGAAGGGCGCGTCTCCCGTGACGGGTCGCCGAAAATAATCCCGTGAAGATCTCTTTACCGTCCCTTGCCTTTGTCATACTCGTGGAAAACCACCTGTCTATGTGAGGCCAAGGGTGAAAAGGGGCGAAGGTCTGGCACAGTCCGGGCGGCGTGCTCGGGGGCGCCGGAGAAAGAAGTCCCGGTCACGGGTTCTTGAGATCTCGGTGGGCGCCGCCGCGCTGGTGGTGGGGGTGCTCGCGGTGAGCGGGGTGTGGTCTTCCGGGGAGACGGCTTCGGGGGGCGGGGTGGTGCGGGTGCCGGCTCCCGGCGGTCCGGCCGCCGAGGGGCCGCCAGGGGACCCCGCGGCGGGCGCGGTGGTGGCCGCCGAGCTGGACGGGAAGAGCAAGGAGGACGCCGAGGAGGCCGCGAAGCGTTCCAAGACGGAGAAGAAGAGCCGGAAGGTCGGGGAGGCCGAGGCCTCGGGGCCTTCCAAGCACACCGACAAGAAGGCGTTGGCCTACTTCGAGAGCCGCAAGGTGACCAAGCGGGTCAGGGACATCCGAATGGTCGGTGGCTATCTACGGATATATACGGACCTGCCGGAGTCAGCGGACAACTCGAAGCAGGCGATCAAGTTGTGCGAGGCGGGTGTCGACTATCTCGTCGGAGAGCTCGGCGTACCCGACCCCGTGGTCTTCGTCCAGGCGGAGTTCGGAGAGAACGGCAACCCGGTTCTGGCCAACGTTCTCGGCCCCGACGACTCCGACTGCCGCGTCACCTACCCCGAGCCGAGGCGTTAGTCCGCGCGGCGCTCGGGCCGAGGCGTTAGTCCGCGCGGCGCTCGGGCCGGATCACCCGGACCCTGGTCCTGCCGCAGATCGAACAGCGCTGGGTGATCACCCGGCCGATGGTCTCAACGATCTCCCACTTGTGGCGGAGATGCACGGGAACTCCTTGGGCAGACACGCTACGGAGATCTGTGAATACTTTGCGTGATGTCGCTCTGCCCCTTTCGGTGCCTTGCTAACCTCCAGGACGGATCGATGTGGCTGTCCCCGCGCGTCACGGTCCGGCCGGTTCGCGACGCGCGAGCCGGTGGCCTACTCGGTGGGCTCCAGTCTCAGCGAGACGGAGTTGATGCAGTAGCGGTCGTCCGTGGGCGTGCCGTAGCCCTCTCCGTGGAACACGTGGCCGAGGTGTGAGTCGCAGGTCGCGCACCGGACCTCGACGCGGGCCATGCCCATAGAGCGGTCCTCTATCAGCGTCACCGTGTCGGACTTCGACGGCTCGTAGAAGCTCGGCCAGCCGCAGTGACTGTCGAATTTGGTGTCGGACCGGAACAGTTCGGTGCCGCAGGCGCGGCAGCTGTAGACGCCCACGGTCTTGGTGTCGACGTACTCCCCGGTGAAGGGGCGCTCGGTCCCGGCCTGGCGGAGTACGCGGAACTCCTCGGGAGAGAGCTGGACGCGCCATTCGGCGTCGCTCTTTACCACCTTTTCCATCCCATCAGCCTAGCGGTCGCCGCGGCGCGTGGAGAGGTGAGGCCCGGGATCGCCGGGTTCGGAAAATCTTGATGGGCGAAGCATCCTTTGATGCCCGTTTTGGCGTCTTTAAGTATGTGGAGGGTGGTTCACCCTCCCGCTGAGGGGTGAGATCACCTGCCCGGCCGTTCGCGTTCCGCGGACCGGCCGGAGTGCCGCCGTCCGGGTGCGCGCCAGCGCCTGGGCCCGGTGGGCATGTGCGGGTGATCATATGGTCCGCCCCGTCGAGTGCCCGGTCCCGCCGCCGCGGCGGCTCCGGGGCGGACCTGCCCTCCCGTCCTGACAGGGTTCGGCGAGGGGGACATCCCAGCCGTCAGCGGAAGCGGGAGGCGGCGGTCAGCCCTGGCGCCGTCGCACGAGGGCGAACGACATGTTCACGCTGATGATGCCGACCCACACGAGCACCAGGATGAACGCGAGGATCGAGTCGCCCAGGCCGGAGAAGGCCAGCCCGATCGTCGCGGGTATCCCGGTCGCCAGGGAGACGATCGCCAGCGCCAGCCGTTGCCCGGCATCCACGGAGGGGCGGACCGCCGGGCTCTCCTTGCGGGCGCGGGCGGCGAGCCGGTCGTCCACCCGCTTGTCGATCTCCTGGTCCATCTTCTCCAGGAAACCCTCGACGAGGGAGTCTTCGTATTCCGGTCCGAGGTCCCGGCGGGCGGCGAGCGAGGCCCGTAGCTCGTCGCCGGAGGAGGATGATCGTTCCATAGTCGAGATATATCGTTTCTCTAGGGGGATGTCCATATGAATGATGGAATGCCGGGGCCTCCGGCGCTACCGGGTACCGGCACCCTCGTCCAGCCGAACATAGCGCGTGAAGAGGAACCCCTCATCCTCCAGGACGTGGGCCAGGCGCAGGCGCGTGAGCGAGGGGGGGCCGTCGAGGGCACGGGCGGCGTCCCCGCCGATCAGCAGCGGGCTCACCGTCAGGCACAGCTCGTCCACCAGGTCCGCGGCGGCCAGCTGGGCGTTGGTCTTCGGGCCGCCCTCACAGAGCACCCTGCTCAGGCCGCGCTCGCTGAGCGCCTTCACCGCCAGTGCCGGATCGACCCGTTCGCCCCCGGCCACGATCACCTCGGCACACCTGGCGGCCTCCTCGCGGCGCTGCCTGGGGGCGGCCTCGCAGGTGACGACGATGGTCCGGGCATACGGTTCCGCCTCGGTGAACAGCGGGCCCGACAGGTCGAGGTCGAGCCCGCGAGTGATCACCGCCACCGGCGGGGCGGCCGGACGCCCCTCGCGCAGCCCCTGCCATGACGGCCTGGGCCGTGCCGGTCCGTACCCCTCGGCCCGCACGGTCGACGCGCCGGCCACGACGACGTCGGCCAGCCCGCGCAACGTCCAGAAGACCTGACGGTCGCCCCTGCCGGACAGCCCGCCCGACAACCCCTTCAACCAGGTCCCGCCGTCGGCGCTGGCGACCATGTTGACCCGCAGGCAAGGGCCGGCCGGGTAGGCGTAGGCGCGGGCGAGGTCGACCTCGGCCGAGCTCTCGGGATGAATGAAGCGCATGCCCCCACCATCGCACGGAAGCGGCCTGTGAGTTCTCCCGGAGCGGTTGACACTGGATCTCAGGGCAGGGGGTGACTTGGGGCGGCTTCCCGATACATGATTCTCTCCGGGAGACACGGGAGGGCTGTGTGGGGCTGGTCACGATCGTGACATGGTTGATCACCGCGATGGTCGGAATCTATCTGCTGTACCTGTGGCTCTCCGGGGGAGGGCTCCGCCAGCAGGCGACCAAGGTCACCCGCTTTCCCGCGCTGCTCATCTTCGCCCATCCGGCCCTGGCGGTGTCCGCCCTGGCCTGCTGGTTGGTGTACGTGCGCACCCTGGAGCCGGTCTTCGCCTGGCTGTCGTTCGGAGTCCTCGCGATCTCCGCGCTGCTGGGCTTCACCATGTTCACCCGCTGGCTGGGCGGCGGCCGCCACGCCCGCGGCGCCGAGCAGCGCTTCCCCATGGTCGCGGTCCTGCTGCACGGCGCGGCCGGTGTGGCGACGTTCGTGCTTGTCCTGCTCACCGCCGCGATCGCGTCAGGGGCCTGAAGAGCCGTGGGCGGCCTCGGCCCCGGACGCGCCGGTGAGGTGCTACGCCCGCTCGCAGTGCAGGACCTGCACCGAGCGGGAGGTCACCTCCACGGTGCTCTCGGCCGGCCATGACTCCTGCGGGGCCGAGGCGTGGCCCGGCCCCTCGTCGGCGGTGTCCAGCACCCGCCGCCACCGCTTGCCGTACTTCGCCTCGGGGAGGGTGAAGGTCATCTCCTCGTGATGGGCGTTGATCAGGAGCAGGAACGAGTCGTCCGTGATCCGCTCGCCGCGGGTGCCCGACTCGGTGATGGCGTCGCCGTTCAGGAAGACGGCCAGTGACTTGGCGTAGCCGGTGTGCCAGTCGGCCGCCGACATCTCCTCTCCCACCGGGGTGAGCCAGACGATGTCGCGGGTGCCGTCGTCGGCCTTGTTGCCGTGGAAGAAGCGGCGCCGCTGGAACACGGGGTGCTCGCGCCGCAGCTTGGAGAGGCTCCTGACGAAGTCGAGGAGGTCGGCCTCGTCGGTGGCCAGCGACCAGTCGATCCAGGAGATCTCGTTGTCCTGGCAGTAGGCGTTGTTGCTGCCGCCCTGGGTCCGGCCGAACTCGTCACCGGCCAGCAGCATCGGCACGCCCTGGGAGATGAACAGGGTGACCAGGAAGTTGCGGCGCTGGCGCCTGCGCAGGCTCACGATCTCCGGGTCCTCCGTGGGGCCCTCGACCCCGCAGTTCCACGACCGGTTGTCGTCGGTGCCGTCGCGGTTGTTCTCCTTGTTGGCCTCGTTGTGCTTGCGGTCGTAGGAGACCAGGTCGGTCAGGGTGAACCCGTCGTGGCAGGTGACGAAGTTGATGGAGGCCACGGGGCGGCGCCCCGAGGTCGCGTAGAGGTCGGCGGAGCCGGTCAGCCGGGAGGCGAACTCGGGCAGCGCGGACCCGCTGCCGCGCCAGAAGTCGCGGACGCTGTCGCGGTACTTGCCGTTCCACTCCATCCACAGCGGCGGGAAGTTGCCGACCTGGTAACCGCCGGGCCCCACGTCCCACGGCTCGGCGATCAGTTTCACCTGGGAGATCACCGGGTCCTGCTGGATCAGGTCGAAGAAGGCGCTCAGCCGGTCGACGTCGTGCAGCTCGCGGGCGAGGGCCGAGGCCAGGTCGAACCTGAAGCCGTCCACGTGCATCTCCAGGACCCAGTAGCGCAGCGAGTCCATGATCAGCTGGAGGGCGTGTGGCGAGCGGACGTTGAGGGAGTTCCCGCAGCCGGTGTAGTCGAGGTAGTAGCGCCGGTCGCCGTCGTGCAGGCGGTAGTACTCCCTGTTGTCGATGCCGCGGAAGCTCAGCGTGGGCCCCATGTGGTCACCCTCGGCGGTGTGGTTGTAGACCACGTCGAGGATGACCTCGATCCCCGCCTCGTGTAGCGCCCGTACCATCGCCTTGAACTCCTGCACCTGCTCGCCGCGCTGGCCTGAGGCGGAGTAGGCGGCGTGCGGGGCCAGGTAGGCGATCGTGTTGTAGCCCCAGTAGTTGGTCAGGCCCCTGGCGACCATCGCGTGCTCGGGCACGTACTGGTGCACCGGCATCAGCTCCACCGCGGTGACGCCCAGGCTCAGCAGGTGGTCGATGACCGCGGGATGGCCCAGCCCCGCGTAGGTGCCGCGCTGCTCGGCGGGCACCGCGGGGTGGCACATGGTGAGCCCGCGGACATGCGCCTCGTAGATCACGGTCTGGTGGTACGGGGTCCGGGGCGGTCTGTCGTTTCCCCACTCGAAGAACGGGTTGACCACCACGTTCTTCGGCACGAAGGGGGCGGTGTCCGTGTCGTTGCGGCGGCCGGGATCGGTGAACTGATAGGAGAAGAGCGCCTCGTTCCACTTCAGGTCGCCCTCGACGGCCTTGGCGTAGGGATCGAGGAGCAGCTTGGAGGGGTTGCACCGGTCCCCTTGAGAGGGGTTGTAGGGACCGTGGACGCGGTAGCCGTACCGCTGTCCCGGCATGATCCCCGGAAGGTAGCCGTGCCAGACGAACGCGTCGACCTCGGTCAGCTCGACGCGTTCCTCCTGCCCGTCGTCCCCGAAAAGGCAGAGCTCGACTCGTTCGGCGGATTCGGAGAACAGGGAGAAGTTGGCGCCCACCCCATCCCAGGTGCCGCCAAGCGGATAGGACTCTCCTGGCCAGACTTCGCGCATGTTCCCCTATTCTCCTCTGGTCGGGCACCCTTGTGCAGGGTGTTCTCGCCCTTGTCACTCTAAGGCGGCGTTGAGGAGATTTGCCTTAGTCTTTCGGTGCACCGTCCGTGGCCGTTACGTGACCACGCGCGCCCCGTGGGGCGCGCATGGTCACGAAGGCGCGGTGATCACCCGGCGGTGACCGCCCGATGAGCGGTTCAACCGTGATCAGCCCGATCACGGCCTGTCGGTCGGTCGTGATCGGTCATGACCGTGGGCGGTCGGCCGTGATCAGCTCAGCAGCTCGGCGTTGAGGCTGATCGTCGTGCCCGCGAGGGCCTTGCTCACCGGGCAGTTCGCCTTGGCGTTCTCGGCCGCCTCCTGGAACTGCTCGGCGGTCAGGCCATCGACCTGGGCGCGGACCGAGATGACGATCCCGGTGATGCCCTCACCCGGCTGGAAGGTCACGTCGGCCCTGGTCTCCACGGTCTGCGGCGGGGTGCCCGCCTGGGCCAGCCCGTGGGACAGGGCCATCGAGAAGCACGAGGAGTGCGCGGCCGCGATGAGCTCCTCCGGAGAGGTCTTGCCGCCTGCCTGCTCGGCACGCGAGGGCCAGGACACGTCGAACGTGCCCACCCCGGAGGAGTCGAGGGAGACGCTGCCCGCCCCGTCGAGCAGCGCGCCCTTCCACTGGGTCGTCGCGGTGCGTGTCGTCGCCATGGCGATCATCCTTTCGATCATGAAGTTCTGGCCATCACCGACCCTACTCGCCCCACCGGCACCGCCGCCCAGGTGGTTGCCGGAACGCCGGACACCCGCCGGGGCGGGGTCAGCAGGAGGCGCGGTCGATGAGGGGGGCCAGATCCAGCCCCGCGGGCAGCGTGCCGAAGGCGCGGCCCGCGTCGCCGGACAGGCGGGAGACGCAGAAGGCGTCGGCGACGGCCGCCGGCGCCAGCCGCACGAGCAGCGACCCCTGCAGCACCAGGGCCATGTTCTCGGCGACACTCCGGGCGCGGGCCTCGATGTCCGTCGTGTCGTCCAGGGACTTACGCAGACGGTCGACGGCGGCGTCCAGGTGGCGGTCGGCGCCGGAGGCGAGCGAGACCTCGGCGAAGAACGCCTCCTGTGCCTCGGGCTCGCGGCCCAGGGCGCGCAGCACGTCCAGTGCCGCGACGTTCCCCGAGCCCTCCCAGATGCCGTTCAGCGGCGAATCGCGGAACAGCCGGGGCATCTGCGACTCCTCGACGTAGCCGTTGCCGCCCAGGCACTCCAGCGCCTCGGCCGCGTGCACCGGAGCGCGCTTGCAGACCCAGTACTTGCTCACGGCCAGCGCGGTGCGGCGCAGCGCGGCCTCGGCGCGGTCGCCGGAGACGGCCCGGTCGGTGGCGCCGGCCAGCCGCGTCATCAGGGCGGTCGCCGCCTCCGACTCCAGGGCCAGGTCGGCCAGCACGTTGCGCATCAGCGGCTGGTCGGCGAGCTTCCTGCCGAACGCGGCGCGCTGCCTGGCGTGGTGAACCGCCTGCGTGACGCCGTACCGCATGCCGGCCGCGGAGCCGATCACGCAGTCCAGCCGGGTCATGTTGACCATCTCCAGGATGGTCCGCGCGCCCCTGCCCTCCTCGCCCACCAGATGGGCCGTCGCACCGTGGTACTCCACCTCGGCGCTGGCGTTGGACCGGTTGCCCAGCTTCTCCTTCAGCCGCATCAGCTGGACGGCGTTGCGGGTGCCGTCCGGCAGGATCCGGGGGAGCAGGAAGCAGGACAGCCCGCCGGGGGCCTGGGCGAGAACCAGGAACACGTCGCACATCGGGGCGGAGTTGAACCACTTGTGCCCGGTCAGCAGGTAGCTTCCGTCGCTCAGCGGCACGGCGCGGGTGGTGCCGGCCCGCACGTCGGAGCCGCCCTGCTTCTCGGTCATCGCCATCCCGGCGAGCACGCCGCGCTTGCCCAGCGGCGGGCGCAGCCCGAAGTCGTAGCTCCGCGAGGTCAGCAGCGGCTCCCAGACGGCGGCGAGCGCCGGGCTGTGGCGCAGCGCGGCGATCGACGCGTAGGTCATCGAGATCGGGCAGCCGTGCCCGGCCTCGACCTGGCTCCAGACATAGAACTTGGCGGCGCGGGCCACGTGCGCGCCCGGCCTGGCGCTCGCCCACGGGGTGGCGTGCATGCCGCCCTCGACGGCGACGGTCATCAGCTCGTGCCAGGCGGGATGGAACTCCACCTCGTCGATCCGCCGCCCGTACCTGTCGTGGGTGCGCAGCACGGGCGGATTCTCGTTCGCCAGCCGTCCCCACTCCTGGGCCTGCTCGGAACCGGCGAGGAGACCGAGCCTGCGCAGCTCCCCGGTGGCCCATCCCACGCCCTCCCGCTCCACGCCTTCCATGAGGGCGGCGTCGGCGGACACGTCGTGCCCGGTGAGCGGATGTGCCTGGTTGAAGACGTCATGGGTCACGTGGGGCCTCCGGTGAACTCATCCGGCCGTCGCCGGCTCCTGTATCTATCTCAACATCCCTCCGGGGGGTTGGTGCAGTTAATTGTGGTGCTATGTCCG
This sequence comes from Streptosporangium sp. NBC_01810, assembly GCF_035917355.1. NCBI lineage: Bacteria > Bacillati > Actinomycetota > Actinomycetes > Streptosporangiales > Streptosporangiaceae > Streptosporangium > Streptosporangium sp. NBC_01810. Next base: position 1,376,873 of record NZ_CP109070.1, read on the forward strand.
GCTTTCGCGTGGAGTTGGGTGGGGGCGGCCTTAGGGAACGCCCCCGTGGAGTTGGGCGAGGGCGGCCACAGGGAACGCCCCCGCCGTACGCGCCTTTCGCCTCGGCGCGGGCCGGGCGGAGTCGCTCCTGCGGCTCGCGGATCAGAGGTTCTTGACCAGGTCGCGGACGTAGTCGTCGTCCTCGTCGCTCTCGGCGAGCACGCGGTCGGCGCCCCGCTGGGCGCGGGCGTCCCCCCGGGTGGCCAGGCCGCGGGTGGCCTCGGCGACGGTGTTCAGATCCTCGTCGTCGAGCCTGGCGGCAAGCGCGTCGCGGATCGGCTCACTGTCCTGCGCCAGACCCGCCAGGCCCATGGTCGCCCAGTCGCGTACCTCCGCGTCGGGGTCCTCGGTCATCGAGATGAGCAGCGCGAGCCCCTCGGCGTGGCCGGACGGCAGTACGGCGGCCAGCGCGGCGGGGTCGGCCTGGGTGCGGGCCCAGCCGTCGGAGGTGATGATCTCCAGCACCTCGGGCAGGGCACGCGGGTCGGCGTGGTGACCGAGCGCGCCGAGCACCGAGCGCAACACCCGCTCGTCGCCCTCGGTGGCCGCCATCCGTCGCAGGATCGGCAGCGCCTCCTCCAGGAAGGGCTTCTCGTCCTCGGTGAAGCCGAACTCGGCGAGCACGTCGACGGCGAACTCCCGCTTGCGCGGATCCTCGCTCGCGCACAGCCGCGCCGCCGCGTCGAAGGTCTCGCCGTCGCCGCGCCGGCTCAGCGAGCTCGCCACGGTCCACCAGGTCTCGGCCTCCTCGTCGATGTCGCGGTAGGGCATCGCCCGCTCGACCATCTCGCCGAAGGGCAGCCGCTCGTCCGTCGCGTCCTCCAGCAGGGTCGCGACGGCCGCGTGCCCGCGCTGGCAGGTGAGCTCGGCCACACGGGTCCCGTCCGGGCCCACCGCCGCGACGGTCACCAGGTCGGTGCCGTCCGTGGCCCGGCTGCGGCCCACGACGAACTGCGAGCCCTCGGGGGCCTGCTCGGTGAGCTGCTCAAGGAGCGCGCTCTCCAGCTGGGTGCCGAGCCAGTCGTAGGCGATGGACAGCGGCGTGTCGCCGTCGCCGTCGGGCCGGTCGGCCTCGGCGCCGGCCTCCAGCAGCGCGCGCACGACGCCCAGGGCACCGCGCCGGGTGGCCAGGGTGAGCGCGGTGTCGCCGCCCTCGTTGGCGTCCTCGGGGTCCGCCCCGGCCGGGAGCAGCGTACGGACGGCGTCGGCCCGCCCGTTGGCGGCGGCCCAGAGCACGGCGGTCCACCCGTCGGACTCCCGCCCAGACACGTCGGCCCCGGCGGCCAGCAGTGCCTCCACGGTCTCGACGCGGTCCCAGGCCGAGGCCGCGCACAGGGGAAGCCCCGCGTCCTGTCCGCCGCTGATCCGGTTGGGATCGGCTCCGTGGGCCAGCAGCGCGCGCACGATGGCCACGCGTCCCGCGCTCGATGCCAGGTACAGGGCGGTGGGCTCTTCCGCGCCGCCGGGGTCGGCGCTCGTCCCGCTCTGCAGCAGCCGCTCGACCCGCTCGGCGTCGTTACCCGTCACCGTGTCCAGGAGTTCTTGGTACATGCCTCCGGATCATATTGCCTGCCTTCTCAAGAAGGCCGTACACCGGCCCCGACGCCCGGCGCGGTGCCCCACGCCGCCGTATGGTGATCGTGGTACCCGGAGAGGGCGTCAGGCCTGCCTGCCTGGCCTCCTTCTCAGGACGCACCGGGCTTCCTGCTTTCTGGGGATCCTCTATTCAGATAACTCGCGATATGTTGTGAGTTATGAATGATCCTGGGGAAATGCGGGTCTCGGACGCCGAGCGGGAGGCCGCCGTCGAATGGCTGCGGGTCGCCTCCGTCGAGGGGCGCTTGACCCTCGGTGAGCTGACCGAGCGCACCGAGGCGGCCTACACCGCCCTCACCCAGGCCGAGCTGGCCGTGATCACCGCGGACCTGCCAGGCGGCCACCCGGTGTCCGCGCCCGCCTACCCTCCGGCCGAGGCCGAGCGGGGCGGGGCGGGGCGACGCTGGTTCGTGGCGGTGATGGGCAGCTCCAAGCGGCGCGGCACATGGCGGATCGACAAGCCGCTCGGCGCCGTCGCCGTGATGGGCGACGTCGTGCTGGACCTGCGCCAGGCCGAGGTCCGTACCGGGGTGGTCGACATCATGGCCACCGCGGTCATGGGCGACGTGAAGATCATCGTCCCGGACGGAGTGGACGTCGAACTCGACGGTATCGCCATCATGGGGGACAAGAAGGTCCAGGTCATCGAGGCGCCCCCGGGAACGAACGTGCCGATCGTCCGGGTCAGAGCCTACGTCCTCATGGGGGACATCAAAGTGGTCGGAGACTCGCGGGCCAAGCCCCTCAAGAAGAAGTGGGCCGCCTGGCGGGAGCAGTGGGACCAGATGCGCGGCGAACTGCCCGGTGGATCGCACCCCCACCAGATCCCCCCGCCCCCCCAGCCTTGGAGCTCCGCGCACCCTCCCCGGCCTCCCCGGCTGCCCGGCCACTGACGGCCGTCTCCCCCTCGCCGCCACCCGCGCGGTCTCTCACCTGCCCCGCGTTCACCTGCCCCGCGTTCACCTGCTACGCGTTCACCTGCTACGCGTTCACCTGCTACGCGTTCACCTGCTACGCGTTCACCTGCTACGCGTTCACCTGCTACGCGTCGCCCGGCACCGTGTCAGTCCCGGGCCAGTCCCGCGCTGCGGCACGACCGAGCGCGCCTTGGGCAACTCTCCCGTATACCCGGACCGCGCCACTCCGGGCCGCGTGGCCGTGCGCTCGGCCGCCTCTGTCCCCCGCCCGGGATTTCTCCCTGCTTCCCCGGTGGGTGAGTCTCCGGACGCGTGCAACGTCTCGGGGCGCCTGGAGCGTAGTGCTTGGTGACATACACCGAGCAGTGAGGATCACCCGATGCGAGACCGGGCCGACTTCGAGCGCTACGTGGAGCAGCGCTCGGCCCGCCTGCTGCGGACCGCCTACCTGCTGTGCCGCGACTGGGGCACGGCGGAGGACCCGCTGCAGACGGCCCTGGCCAAGGCGTGGCTCGCCTGGCGGAGAGTGGGCGACGATCCGGACCCGTACGTCTACCGCACGATCAACATGCTGATCGAAGGGATGGACGACGACTTCGAGGGCTGGGAGGCACAGCTCAGCGAAGCGGAACCTTCCCGCTGAAGTGGTCGGTCAGCGTGCGGGAGGTGATCTTCCCCGTCTGCCGGGACAACGTGCGCCGGGTGGACCCGAGAACCGGGAAGGTGGTCCTGCTGCGTTGCGAGGGCGAGGCCACCGCACCCCCGAGCGTGCCCTGAGCCTCCTCGTGGGGTCCCTGAGCCTCCTCGTGGGGTCCAGAGCTGCGGAGCCGGGCACGGTGGGGTTCAGGCGGTGGCGAGCACCTGCTGCCGGTGCGCGGCACGGTCGTAGCGTTCGAGCAGCACCGCCGCGAGCTCCGGGGCGGCGCCCAGCACGTCGGCGACGACGTCGGCGCCCGCGGCCAGGGTCTCGCGGCGGATCTTGTCGGCGAAGTGGCCGGGGGCCAGCAGGTAGGGGGCGATGACGACCCTGGCGGCCCCGGAGCGCCGCAGGCGCAGCACCACCTCCTCGGGGGTGGGACCGGCGGCCGAGGCGTAGGCGGCGCTCACCGACCGCCAGCCGCGTCGCGTCGCCCAGTCTCCGGCGACCTGGGCGACCGTCGCGTTGGCCCGCGGGTCGCTGGAACCGGCCGAGACCAGCACCACGGCGGTGCCGGGCTCGCCGGGCTGCACCCCCGCCTCGGCCAGACGCCGCTCCAGCGCGGTGACCAGCAGCGGGTGCGGGCCCAGGGTGGCGCCCGGGTGCACGCGCAGCAGGGGCCGGCGGGCCGTCGCCTCGGCCAGCGCGCCGGGGATGTCGACCCGGCTGTGGTAGGCCTCGGTGAGCAGCAGCGGCAGCACCACCGCCTCGGTCAGTCCGGACAGCGCCGCAGGGAGCGTCGGGGTGGCGTGGTCGAGATAGGCGGTGCGCACGAGGAGTTCCGGGCGCGCACTCCGTACCAGGTCGAGCAGGTCCTCCACGGTCGCGGCGGCGCGCGGGTCACGGGACCCGTGCGCCACCGCGATCAGCGGTGTCACGGAAGCGGCGCCGGGGGAGCGCCACGTCATACGTGCAGCCCGCACTCGGTTTTGCCCATCCCGGCCCAGCGGCCGCTGCGCGGGTCCTCTCCCGGCGCGACCTGGCGGGTGCAGGGGGCGCAGCCGATCGAGGGGTAGTTGTCGTAGTGCAGAGGGTTGATCAGCACCCCGTTGTCGGCCATGTAGTTGTCGACGTCGTCCTGCGTCCAGCCGGCGATCGGGTTGATCTTGACCATCTGGCGCTTGGCGTCCCACTCCACGACCTTGATGCCGGAGCGGGTGACCGCCTCGTCGCGGCGGATGCCGGAGACCCAGGCGAGGTAGGGCTCCAGCGCGCGGTTGAGCGGCTCGACCTTGCGCAGGTAGCAGCAGAGGTCGGGGTTGCGTCCGAACAGGCGCGGGCCCAGGTCGCGCTCCTGCTCCGCGACGGTCCTGGACGGCTTCACGTTGATCACGTTCACGTCGTAGACCTGCTGGACCGCGTCACGGGTGCCGATCGTCTCGGCGAAGTGGTAGCCGGTGTCGATGAACAGCACGTCCACGCCGGGCTTGACCCGGCTGACCAGGTCGATCAGCAGGGCGTCGGCCATGGAGGCGGTCAGGCAGAGCCGGTCGCCGAAGGTCGCCGCCGCCCAGCGGATGATCTCCAGGGCCGAGGCGTCCTCCAGGAACCGGGAGGCCGACTCGACGATGTCCTGCAGGTCGAACGTACTCCGCTGCTGCCGTAACCCGATCTCGATCTCCACCAGTGTCATCGCCCGTTCACCCAATCCTCATTCGCCCCGCGGAGCGGTGCGTTCGTCGCGCCGGAACTCGCCGTCTGGATCGTGCGGCACGCGAGGGCCTCGCCGGCCCTCGCGTGGACCGCGTCGGATTCGCCGCGCGTCACGCGCGCACCCCGATTCCGAGAAACTTCAACTTGAAGGCGCGCACGCACGACCGGCAGTACCAGCCGCCGTCGCCCTCGTAGGGCTCCAGGTCCTCCTCGCCGCAGTACGGGCAGTGGAAGGGGACGGCTCGCTCGCTCATCCGCTCCTCCTCGCCCGGCCGTGCGCCCGGCGCGTCCCCGGGAGGCCGGTCTGGCGGCCGCTCACTTCAGGTCCGCGTCGTCGGCGCGCTGCACCCAGTCGGAGAAGGTCTCGTCGTCGTCCTTCTTCTGCTCCTCGAAGTTGCGCAGCACCCGCTCCACGTAGTCGGGAAGCTCCTCGGAGGTGGTCTTCAGGCCGCGGACCTTGCGGCCGAAGCCCGGGTTGACGCCCAGCGAGCCGCCCAGGTGCACCTGGAAGCCCTCGACCTGCTCGCCCTTGTCGTTGACGACGAGCTGGCCCTTCAGGCCGATGTCGGCGACCTGGATGCGCGCGCAGGAGTTGGGGCAGCCGTTGACGTTGATGGTCAGCGGGTTCTTGAAATCGGGCAGCCGCTGCTCCAGCTCGTCGATCAGGTCGGCCGCGGTGGCCTTGGTCTCGACGATGGCCAGCTTGCAGAACTCGATCCCGGTGCACGCCATGGTCTGGCGGCGGAAGGTGGAGGGGTTGACCTGCAGGTCGCCGGCCTCCAGCTCGGCGACGAGGCTGTCGACCTGGTCGGGCGCCACGTCGAGGATGACCATCTTCTGCTCGACGGTGGTGTGCACCCGGTTGGAACCGTGCCGCTCGGCGATGTCGGCGATCAGGTGCAGCCTGTCGCCGTCGAGGCGGCCCACCTTCGGCGCGAAGCCGACATAGAAGTTGCCGTCCTTCTGCGGGAAGACGCCCACGTGGTCCCTGCGGCCGCCGCGCGGCTGCTCGGGCGCGGGGCCGTCGGGCAGGGCGTGGCCGAGGTACTCCGTTTCCAGGATCTCCCTGAACTTCTCCGCGCCCCAGTCGTTGATCAGGAACTTGATCCGGGCACGGTGCCGCAGACGGCGGTAGCCGTAGTCGCGGAAGATGCCGATCACGCCGCCGTAGGCGGGGGCGACCTGCTCGGGGGTGAGGAAGACCCCCAGCCGCTTGCCGAGCATCGGGTTGGTGGACAGGCCGCCGCCCACCCACAGGTCGAAGCCCCGCTCGCCCTTCTCGTTCACGACGCCCACGAACGCCACATCGTTGATCTCGTGCACGGTGCAGTGCGCCGGGCACCCGCTCACCGCCGACTTGAACTTACGCGGCAGGTTGGAGAAGGCGGGGTCGCCGATGTATGTGTCGTAGATCTCCTGGACCTGCGCGGAACCGTCGAGGACCTCGTCGGTGTCGATCCCGGCCAGCGGGCAGCCCAGGATGACGCGCGGGGTGTCGCCACAGGCCTCCGTGGTGGACAGGCCCACCGACTCAAGGCGCTTCCAGATGTCCGGGACGGCCTCGATCTCGATCCAGTGGAGCTGGATGTTCTGCCGGTCGGTGACGTCGGCGGTGCCCCGGCCGTAGAGGTTGGAGATGTCGGCGATGACGCGCAGCTGCGCCAGGTTGAGCCGGCCACCGTCGATCCTGACCCGGAGCATGAAGTAGCGGTCGTCGAGCTCCTCCGGCTCCAGGATCGCGGTCTTGCCGCCGTCGATCCCGGGCTTGCGCTGGGTGTAGAGCCCGAACCAGCGCATCCGGCCGCGCAGGTCGGAGGGGTCGATGGAGTCGAAGCCGTGTTTGGAGTAGACGTCGATGATCCGCTGACGGACGTTGAGCCCGTCATCGTTCTTCTTGTTCTCCTCGTTCTTGTTCAACGGTTCGCGGTAACCGAGAGCCCACTGACCTTCGCCGCGCGGGCGCTTGTGGTGTCGGTTGACCGGCCGGGCCGGGGTCGTCATGTGCGCGTCCTTTTGAGGCTCGATGGGATGATTTCCGGACGCGCACGGGCGGCACCTCCCGCCTCATCGTCGAGTGCGGGGGTCGATTACTCAGAGGAGGACGCCTGTTACGCGGCCGAGCTGGGTGAAATCAGCAGGGGGCGACGGTTAACGGACGTCACAACAGATGGCGCTGCGGACACGCAGGAGGTCGACGTGGCGTCGCACGACGAGCAATGGGTCCGCTGGCATGTCTCCGACGATACCTTGGTGACAGTGGATGTCCAATGTCAGGTCCACAATCTGGACGCGAGGGCGAGCTCCGGGTCCGGATCACCCCTGGCGCGGCCAGCCCAGTGCCGACTCCCGGGGGCGGTCGGCGGGCTTGTGCTGGCAGTCGCACCACGAGCCACCCCGGCACCTGTCGTGCCGCCGCTCCTTGCACTCCTCACAGATCATGCCTCCATTCTGCGCCGCCACCTTGCCGACACGTCACGCTGGTATGCGGCGAGACCGCGAGGGCCCGGACGGCGGTCGCGCAGGCCTTCACACTCCCCGAGCTGGGGTGTTGCGACGACCACTAGAAAGGAAGCCCGTCTCCCTGCTGCCACTGGGCGCACGCATCGTCGACAGCGACGACGCCGAGGCGTTTTACCACAGGTAATCCGGGCAGGTGGGCGAGATTCGATCGTTGCCCGCCTGACTCGTGATCAAGCACGGCTAGGAATACCGTTGTGTGGCATGACGTCCACTGATGCCCCTGCCCAGCGGCCCGGGCCCAAACGGCGCCCCTCGCGCGGGCTCGGGACATGGCTGCGCGAGGGGCTCGGGTGGATTCGCGGTATGGACGTCTGGGCCCGGCTGCCGGCGCTGCTCGCGTGGATTCGCGGAACCGACCTGTGGGCGCTGGTCACCGCCACCACGAACGCGGGTGTCACCTACCGGGTCACCGGCCTGGCGGGGGAGGCGGCCTTCTTCGCGCTGCTGTCGCTGCCGCCGTTCATGCTCGGCCTGGTCGGCGTGCTCGGTCAGCTGACCCGGGTGTTCGGCCCCGAGACCGTCAAGAACGTCAGTGACTGGATCGACCAGCAGGCCCACCTGCTGTTCACGGACAACGCCGTCGACACCGTCGTCACCCCGCTCATCGAGGACGTGCTGAAACCCGAGAAGCAGGTCTCGCTGATCTCCCTGGGCTTTCTGCTCGCGCTCTGGTCGGGCTCGCGGGCGCTGTTCGTCTACGTCGACCTGATCTCGGTCGCCTACGGTCTCGGCGAGGAGCGGGGCATCATCCGCACCCGCCTGATGTCCTTCGGGTTCTATCTCGCGGGCCTGCTGATCGGGCTGGTGGTGATGCCCGTGCTCGTTCTCGGCCCCGCCGCGCTGCGCGGCGCCCTGCCGGCCGACTACGCCGCGCTGGTCGACGTCCTCTACTGGCCGGTGGTCGTCATCGGTTCGGTGATCTTCCTCACCCTGCTCTACCACGTGAGCGTGCCCGTACGCACGCGCTGGTGGCGCGAGCTGCCCGGAGCGGTGCTCGCGCTCGTCATCTGGATCGCCTGCGCCGCCGTGCTGCGCGCGGTGCTCGCCGCCTGGTTCTCCCCGGTCTCCATCTACGGCTCGCTCGCCGCGCCCATCGCCGTGCTGATGTGGCTCTACATCACCGCGCTGGCCGTGCTCATCGGGGCCACGCTCAACGCCGAGGTCGACCGGCTCTGGCCGGTCGACGGCGCAGGTCGCGCCAGCCGCACGGGTTAGTCCGCTATCGTCTATGCGGCAACTGGCGCATAGGGTGGGAGAGACCACCGGGGAGCTGAAGGGCGAGAAGGCCGAGCGCCTGGGTCTTCGCGCGATGTCGACGATGACAGGGGAGTGAAGGCGCATGAGTGCTCTTTCCAGCGTGGATCCGCAGATCGCCGAGCTCATCAAGGCCGAGGAGCGGCGGCAGGCCGACACGGTCAAGCTGATCGCTTCGGAGAACTACGTCTCCAAGGCCGTCCTTGAGGCCACGGGCACCGTCCTCACCAACAAGTATTCCGAGGGCTATCCCGGCAAGCGTTACTACGAGGGCCAGCAGGTCATCGACCAGATCGAGACCATCGCCATCGACAGGGCCAAGTCCCTGTTCGGGGTGAACCACGCCAACGTCCAGCCCTACTCGGGCTCGCCCGCCAACCTCGCGATCTACCTGGCCTTCCTGAAGCCGGGCGAGACCGTGATGGGCATGGGCCTGCCCTTCGGCGGCCACCTGACCCACGGCTGGTCGGTCTCGGCCACCGGTAAGTGGTTCAACCCGGTCCGCTACGGGGTTCGCAAGGACACCGGACGCGTCGACATGGACGAGGTGCGCGAGATCGCCCTCCGTGAGCGACCCAAGGTGATCTTCTGTGGTGGTACCGCGATCCCGCGCACCATCGACTTCCCGGCCTTCGCCGAGATCGCCCGCGAGGTCGGGGCCGTGCTCGCCGCGGACATCGCGCACATCGCGGGCCTGGTGGCCGGTGGCGCCCACCCGTCGCCGGTCGGTTACGCGGACGTCATCTCCACCACCACCCACAAGACCCTGCGCGGGCCCAGGGGCGCCATGCTCATGGCCACCTCCGACGAGCACGCCACCGCCCTCAACAAGGCGGTCTTCCCCGGCCTGCAGGGCGGCCCGCACAACCACACCACCGCGGCCATCGCGGTGGCGCTGAAGGAGGCGGCGACCGACGAGTTCAGGGACTACGCCCGCCAGGTCGTCCTGAACGCCAAGGCGCTGGCCGAGGAGCTCAGCAGCCGCGGCTTCGACCTGGTCTCCGGTGGCACCGACAACCACCTCATCCTGTTCGACCTGAGCCCCAAGGGCATCGGCGGTAAGCCCGCCGCCCAGGCCCTGGACAAGGCGGGTCTGGAGACCAACTACAACACCGTGCCGTTCGACACGCGCAAGCCGTTCGACCCGTCGGGCATCCGCATCGGCACCGCGGGCGTGACCAGCCGCGGCATGGGCGTCGCCGAGATGCGGCAGATCGGCGCCTGGATCGACCAGGTCGTCACCGCCCTGGCCAAGGACGAGGACGAGGCCAAGCACGTCATCACCCGAGTGCACGGCGAGGTCAGGGAGCTCACCTCCCACTTCCCGGCCCCAGGCATGTGACCGAGCCCTCGCGGACGGTGCGCCGGGCATGCCCGGGGCCGTGCCGACGAGGCTGAACAGATCTTCGCGGGCCGGATCCGTCGCCGGATCCGTCGCCGGAGGCGTCGGGGCTCCGGGACGTCATGCGTCCCGGAGCCCCGACGCATCCCCGGGGGCCTACGGCCAAATGGGTTTGCGCCGGGCGGGAGAGGCTGCGCTAAGGTTCTCCCGAAGACGTCGTTCGAGAGACGGACGGCTGTGAGCCACGAGGAGGTGGAGATCATGCGGGTTGTTCTGACGATCCTGTCATCCACCGACCTTCGGGTGCCCGCCTAGCCGATTCGCGACGGGGCACCCGGCCTTCCAAAAAGGGTGTACCCACGTTGTCTTCGCCATTCATCTCTTCATCGGCCGCTCTCACCGCGCTCGGCTGGACCGACTTCTTCGCCGCCGAACTCCCCGCCGGTCTGACTCCCGCCCGGGTGTCCCGCGTCGATCGCGGTGCCGCCGAGGTGCTGACCGCCTCCGGCCGTCTCCGGGCCGACTACGGTGCCCGGGTGCGGCGTGAGGCCGCCGCAGATCCGGTGGCCCTGCCCTGCGTCGGTGACTGGGCCGGGCTCCGCCGGCTGGCCGAGGGCCGCTTCGAGCTGGAGGCGCTTCTGCCCCGGCGCACCGCGTTCGTGCGCGGCGGTGTCGGCCGGGTCTCCAGGAGCGGGCTCTCCGGTGACTCCCAGGGGCAGGTGCTCGCCGCCAACGTCGATGTCGTCTTCGTCGCCGAGCCCGCACTGCACGCCACGGACACCGCCGATCTGGGCAGGATCGAGCGGCTGCTCGCGCTCGCCTGGGAGAGCGGGGGCCGTCCCGTGGTGCTCGTCACCAAGTCCGACCTGATCGGCGAGGGGCTCGACTTCCTGCTGAAGGAGGTGGCCACGGCTGCGCCGGGGGTGGATGTGCACCCGGTCTGCTCCGTCACCGGGGAGGGGGTCGGTATCGTCCGCGGCTATCTTGAGGGCACGCGCACCGCGGTGGTGCTCGGGGCCTCCGGCGCGGGCAAGTCCACGCTCGTCAACGCCCTGGCGGGGGAGGGTGCCATGGAGACCCAGCAGGTCAGGTCCGGCGACGGCCGGGGGCGTCACACCACTGTGCACCGCGAGCTCATCCCGCTGGCGGGAGGCGGGCTGATCATCGACACGCCGGGTATCCGCCGCATCGGCCTGTACGACATGGGCGAGGGCGTGGACATGGTCTTCTCCGACCTGGAGGAGCTCGCCGAGCGCTGCAGGTTCGGCGACTGCCGGCACGACAGCGAGCCGGGCTGTGCGGTGCTCGCCGCGATCGAGGACGGCACGCTTCCCGAGCGGCGGCTGGAGAGCTGGAACAAGCTGCAGAGGGAGGCCGCGTGGATGGCCTCTCGGAGTGACGCGCGGCTTCGCAAGGAACTGCAGAACAAGTGGAAGGTCATCCACAGGGAGATGCGGAAGCCGGGCCGTAGCAGGCCGTGAAACGCGGGAAGCGCCCGCCGTGCGGCTGTCTGTTCCAGGCGTCGCACGTGCGGGGCCCGACACGACAACGTGTGATCTCGCAGGGGGTGCGCGAGATCACACGTGAGGGGAAGCCGGGTGGAGGTACTGCTCAGGCGACGGCGCTGATGCCGGCGCTGGCGGCGCGGCGCATACGACGGCGACGCTCGGAGGCGCGCTCGTCCTCGTTCAGACCGCCCCAGGTGCCGTACTTCTCCGGACGGGACAGCGCGTAGTCCAGGCACTCGGCGCGAACGGGGCATTGGGCGCAGATCGCCTTGGCCTTACGTTCGCGGATGTCACGCTCGGGCTGACGCTCACCGTCGGGACCGAAGAAGAGCACGAGGTCCTCGCCCCGGCACGCGGCGTCATCCTGCCAGCCCCAGCTGGGCCGAGGCCGGGCGGTCTGCCGACGTACCTGAGACATGAGAAAACCACCTTATAGTTGAGAGGTATTTCTGGTTGATGCCGCATTTGGACGCTTGTGGCGTCCCTGGATCCAACGCCTGGATAGGCCGTGATGTTCCCTCAGGTCAGGTCAGCGCGGACGTGGCGTACAGCACAGGGGTGAGCCTGTCCAGCGCTACCAGCCGGTAGGTAGTGATCGTATCGGCGCAAGCCGTACCACATGGCGTTGTCAGCGTCATGGGTTCAACCACTACCCGAAAACGAGCGCCACTACCGCGCACAAATACCTCGGTGACGGCGCCGTCTGACCTGGAGGATTCCACGGCCACTCCGTCAACCGAGAGTTCGCCCGTATGAATGCGGATGAAATGCTCAGCGGCTTGCAGTGGCTCAGGGATGCCTGCGCGTCCCCGGAAACGGTCGAGAATGATCTCGCCGGACCGGTACGCGTTGGCTGCCGCGATCGCAGCAGCCTGAGACATGCTGCCGTAGTAAAGCCCGTGTGGCAAGCACACGAGGTTGGCGGCGTATCGATCGCCGCCAACATGTGATGTTTCCCATACTGTGTCCGGCAATGATTTTGCCAAGGACCTAGCCAGGGGTAGTCCAATGCGGGCGCAGCACGCGTTGCGCTTGGCATGCGTGCAGACCAGAAAAACCGGCTCACTCACAAGTATGCAGGACTCCGGGACCACTCCGGCCACCACGCTGTCAAGGTCAAGATCGTCTGGACCTGCGACGACGCCCTCGGCGATCCATGGTTCGGCGGTGACGGAGTTGGCGACCATGACGTGAATGCCGGTTTCCACGGGGTTTCTGCGACCCGGGCGGCGGATCAACTGGGACCGGACGCCGAGCCGCGTGGCCCGTTTGATAAGAGTGTGAACGCCCTCAGGAAGTTTGCAGTCTTCGAGGTGGGAGGCCCAGGGGCCGGAGTGCTCGATCAGCAGCCAGAAGCGGGCTCCGACGGTCGCGCTGGCGTGGACCGGCAGTTCGCCGGTATGGCAGCCCCGGGGATGCGCGCATCCCTTGCCCGCCGTATCCGCCATGCTCGCGCCACCGCCCGTGATCACTCTCTCTCCTCGCTCTAGGTTAGGCAAGACTAACCTAATGGTCGGGTTGAGGTGGCGGAGGGGGAAAACGATCGTAGGTGGGTAAAAGCGTGCCGGCGGTGTCAGTAGGCCAGTGCCGCGCGAGCCAGGGGGAGGGCGGCCTCGCGGTCGGAGGGGACGAGGCCGATCCTGGTCCGCCGGTCGAGGAGGTCGTCCACGTCCAGGGCGCCCTCGTGCCTGACCGCCCAGACGAGCTCGGCCCCCGTGACCCCGGTCGGGCCGGCCTCGGCCAGCCATGGCTCGCGGGCCATCAGCGCCCGCAGGGCGCCCGCCTCGCTCCCGTACCGCTCCAGCAGCCGGTCCGTCCCCCTGCCGTTCCCCCTGTCCGGGCTGACGGCCCCGACGAGGGGCAACCTCGCGGTGCGGCTCCGGCCCGCCTTGAGCCCGCCCAGCGACACCGCCCGGTCGACCGCGTCCTCGGCCATCCGCCGGTACGTGGTCAGCTTGCCGCCCACGACCGTCACCATCCCGTCCGGCATGGCCAGTAGCGCGTGCTTTCTGGACAGGTCGGCGGTGTGGCCGTCGGCGGCGAGCAGCGGCCGCAGCCCCGCGTAGGTACCGGCGACGTCCTCGCGCCGTATCGGCTCCTCCAGCACGGAGTTCAGGACGGTGAGCAGGAAGGTCACGTCCTCCTCCGGCGCCTGCGGGATGTCCGGGACCGGGCCGTCCACCGGCTCGTCGGTGAGGCCGACGTAGACCCGTCCGTCGGGCTGGGGGAGCACCAGCGCGAACCGGTTGCTCTCGCCGGGGATCGGCACGTGCAGCCCCGCGGCCATGCCCGGCAGCGTCTCGGGTCGCAGCACCAGATGGGTGCCGCGCGAGGGGCGCATCCGGATGCCCGGGTGGAGCCCGGCGGCCCAGACCCCGGTGGCGTTGACCACCGTTCTGGCCCGGAGGGTGAAGGCGTCCCCGCCGAGCTCGTCGCGGACCAGCGCGCCCTCGCCGGACACCGCCAACGCCCGGCAGCGGGTCAGCACCCTCGCCCCCCACCGGGCGGCGGTCCTGGCCACGGAGACCACCAGGCGGGCGTCGTCGGTCAGACGCCCGTCCCACGACAGCAGGGCGCCGCGCAGCCCGCGCGAGTCCAGCGGAGAGGCGAGGGCGAGCGCCTGCTGGGCGGAGATGCGCGAGGGGCCGGGAAGGAGGTGCCGGGGCGTGTGCGCCGCGATCCGCAGCCCCTCGCCGAGCCGGTACCCGGTCATCACCAGCGCCGCGTGACGGCGGGAGACCGCGGGGACCAGCGGCAGCAGGTAGGGCTGGGCCCTGACCAGGTGCGGCGCGATGCGGCCGAGCAGGTGGCCGCGCTCCACCGCGCTCTCGTACGCCACCCCGACCTGTCCCCTGGCCAGATAGCGGAGCCCGCCGTGGATCATCTTTGAGCTCCACCTGGAGGTCCCGAACGCCAGGTCGTGGGCGTCGATCGCGGCCACGGAGAGGCCTCGGGAGGCCGCGTCGAGTGCCGCCCCGGCACCGGTCGCGCCCAGCCCCACCACCAGCACGTCCACCACGAGGTCGCGGACCTCGGCGAGCTCGCGGGCGCGGCGGGCGGCGTTGAGAGAGGATTTCACGGTCGCAGGTACCTTTCCAGGAGCGTGGCGAGCTCGGCGTCCAGATCGTCCCTGGTGAGCGGGTCGAGCATGGTGGGGCCGGAGAGCAGGAACGACTGGGCCGTCAGCAGCACGGCCCTGGCCAGCCTCGCCGCGTCACCGCCGCGCACGGTGCCGAGCTCCTGTCCTGCGGTGATCGCCGACTCGACGAGGCCGAGCATGGCCTCGTGGCTTGAGCCCCGGCGATCGAGCAGGTAGGGCAGGAGCAGCTCGGGATCGACCTCGACGATCTTTCGCCAGAGCGGGTGATCACGCAGCGCCCGCACCACCGCCACCGCCGCGGTGACCGGATCCTCGGTGGCGAATCGGCCGGCGACGCGCACCCACTCGCGGGTCATCAGGTCGGCGACGAGAGTGCGCATGTCGGGCCAGTGGCGGTAGATCGTCATGCGGGACACCCCGGCCCGGCGAGCCACGTCGGTGAGTGTGGCCCGCCGCACCCCCACCGCGAGGACCACCTCGCGGGCGGCGTCGAGGACCTGGTCGCCGCTCTCCGCGGCCGCATTGTGACGAATGGACGTCATATGTCACAGTGTAGGGGTGGAAAAACCGACGAGTGCCGCGGAACCCATGCTCTGGTCCGGCTGGGGCGATCCCGCAAAGGCCGCCGACCTGCCGGAACCGATCCGCAAACTGCTCCACGAGATGCTGGGCGTGCGTCCGCCGCGGGACCGGGCCGCCGACTTCGGTGAGGTGCGCCTGCCCGCCGTGGCACTGTCCCCGCCGGTCCTCACCGAGTTGCGCGGTGTCGTCGGCGCCGACCACGTGCGCTTCGACGACGACGCCCGCATCCGGCACACCCGCGGTAAGTCCACCCCCGACCTGCTGCGCATGCGCGCCGGAGACGGCTCCGACGCGCCCGACGCGGTGGTGCTGCCCGGCTCCCACGATGAGGTGCTGGCGGTGCTGGCGACCTGTGCCGCGCACCGGGTCGCGGTGGTCCCGTTCGGCGGCGGCACCTCCGTGGTCGGCGGCCTGGTCGCGACCAGGCAGGGCTTCACCGGTGTCGTCGCGCTGGACCTGGCCCGGCTGAACCGGCTGGTCGCCGTGGACGGCGAGTCGATGGTCGCCGAGCTGGAACCGGGGCTGCGCGCCCCGCAGGCCGAGCAGCTTCTGGCTGGGCACGGGCTCACCCTAGGACACTTCCCGCAGTCGTTCGAGTACGCCACGCTGGGCGGTTTCGCCGCCGCCCGCTCCAGTGGCCAGGCCTCGGCCGGCTACGGCCGCTTCGACGACATGGTCGTCGGCATGACCGTGGCGACCCCGCGCGGCACTCTCGACCTGGGCCGGGCGCCCAGGTCGGCCGCCGGTCCCGACCTGCGTCAGGTGATCCTCGGCTCGGAGGGGGCCTTCGGTGTGATCACCTCCCTGAGGCTCCGCGTCCGGCGCGCGCCCGCCGAACGCGTCTACGAGGGGTGGCGGTTCGAGTCGTTCGCGGCGGGCTCGGCCGCGCTGCGGCACCTGGCCCAGGAGGGCGCCGTGCCCACGGTGCTGCGCCTGTCCGACGAGACCGAGACGATGATAGGCCTGGCCAGGCCGGGCGAGATCGGCGCCCTGTCCGCCGACGCGGGCTGCCTGGCCGTCGCCGGGTACGAGGGCTTCTCCGAGGTGCCCGCGCTGCGGGAGCGGGTCGCCGCCGTGGCGTCCGGGCTCGGCGGCGTCTACCTCGGTCCCG
The DNA here is from genome assembly GCF_035917355.1 of Streptosporangium sp. NBC_01810. Lineage (NCBI taxonomy): Bacteria > Bacillati > Actinomycetota > Actinomycetes > Streptosporangiales > Streptosporangiaceae > Streptosporangium > Streptosporangium sp. NBC_01810. The sequence continues at coordinate 1,393,192 of NZ_CP109070.1, forward strand.
ATCCGGGCGAGTCGTGGGCCCACGGGCGCTACTCCGCGCCCTACCTGCGCGACTCGCTACTCGCCGCCGGGGCGACCGTCGAGACGCTGGAGACCGCCGGATTCTGGTCCAACCTGCCTCGCCTGTACGAGGCCGTGCGGCTCTCGCTGCGCGCCTCGCTCGGCTCACCGCTGGTGATGTGCCACGTCTCCCACGTGTACGGCACCGGCGCCTCCCTCTACTTCACGGTCGTGGTGGCGCAGACCGACGACCCCGTCGGGCAGTGGGAGGCGGCCAAGCGGTCGGTCAACGAGACGATCGTCGGAGCCGGGGGCACCATCTCGCACCACCACGGCGTCGGCCGCGACCACCGGGAGGCCCACGCGGTCGAGATCGGCGACCTGGGCGTGGAGATCCTGCGCGGGATCAAGGACAGGCTCGACCCCGAGGGCATCCTCAACCCGGGTGTCCTGGTCGCCCCGGAGAGGCCTGTCTCCTGAGGCTCGTCTCCTGAAGCCCTTTTCCCGAAGGTATTTTCCCGAAGCCCTTTTCCTGGAGGCCGTCAGGAGGCACCCGTTGTGAGGCCCGCCTTCCGGGCGGGTCTCCCGGAGGTCGCCCTCCGGCTTCCGGCTCGGCCGCCGCCGAACGGGACAATCCATCTTTCTTACCCGTGATCCGGGTGCGACTCCTTAAGATCATTGCCAAGATAGGGTCATGGTCGATGTCGGGCAGGCAGCGGAGCGCGGGCGTGAGGTCTCCTCCCGGGTGTCCAAGGAGGGCGCGGGCTGGTCCTGTTCGCGGAGGGGAACCTTCGAGGAACTGCTGCCCAGCCGGAAGCCCTTCTCCTGGCTCGATGTGCGCACGGTCTGGCGCTCCAGGAACGAGGTCCTCGCGGCCCTGTTCGGAGACCCGTCGGGGCAGGTACGGGCGCGCTGGGTGGCATCCCAGCGTGCCCGGGGGGTCGATCCCTCCTTCCGTATCCCGGTGGACGTCGGCCCGGAGTTCTCCTTCCTGGTTCTCGGTGACACCGGGGAGGGCGACTCCTCGCAGTACGCCGTGGTGCCGGGCATGCTCAGGATCGGTGAGGACACCGCCTTCGCGGTCATCGCCAGTGACGTGATCTACCCCACGGGGGCGGGGAACGAGTACGAGGACAAGTTCTTCCGCCCGTACCAGGACTACCGGGCGCCGATCTACGCGATCCCCGGCAACCACGACTGGTACGACGGGCTCGGCGGCTTCATGCGCGTCTTCTGTGACGCCCCGTCCCTGGCGGCGGAGAGCGAGGGGGGCAGGCTGTCGCCCTCCGGGTTGCGCGGCCTGCTCTGGCACAGGCCCGAGAAGATCGACGAGGCCCGGCTGGCCAGGGCGCGCGAGCGACGGGCGAAGCCTGAGCAGCAGGCCGCGCAGCCGGCGCCCTACTGGGCGATGGAGACCCCCGGGCTGCTCATCGTCGGCGTGGACACCGGGATACGCGGCGACATCGACGCCGAGCAGGAAGGCTGGCTGCGCGAGGTCTCCCGCGACCCCCGGCCCAAGGTGCTGATCACCGGAAAGCCCATCTACACCCGCAACGACTACAAACCGTCGAAGCTGGCCGGGGGCGGCACCATCGACGACATCGTCACCGACCCCGCCCACAACTACGTCGCGGCGATAGGCGGCGACGTGCACAACTACCAGCGCTTCCCGATCAAGGTAGGGGAGCGGACCATCCAGTACATCGTGGCGGGCGGCTCAGGGGCCTTCATGCACGCCACCCACACCATCCCCCGGGTCACCGTCGGCGGCCTGCACGAGGACGACTACAGGTGCTATCCGCTCCGCGGTGACTCGCTGTCGTTCTACAGCAGGCTCTACAGCGACCGGCTGCGCATGCGCTGGCTCTACCTCACCCCGGACGAGAGCTCGGCGCTGATGTCCCGGCGGATCGGCAACACCCCGGTGCGGGACATCCCGGCCGTGCCGATCACCCGGCGGATGAGATGGGCGGCCAGGATGCTCGGCGGCTGGCCGATGCCGTTCCGGCTTCCGGTGGGCAGGATCTTTCACCGCTACCTGTCGGAGCTGTCGGACTGGGACACCCCGCCGTTCTTCAAAAGCTTCCTGCACGTCTCGGTGACGCCCGAGGTCTTACGGATCCGCAGCTTCGCCGCCACCGGGTGCCTGCCACAGGAGATCGAGCCCCCGCTCGAGGACGAGATCGTCATACCGCTCGTCTGAACCGGAATGTCGTACCGGCGTGGCAGTGTTGGCGTATGAACGTGTCGGTCGCGGCCGCTCCCGGCGGTGGGGGCGCTCTACGCGTGGACGGCGAGTCCGCCGTGGCCGTCGCCGATCTGGCCTCGGCGGTTCGCGAGCTGGAGGCCTGCCACCCTCGCTGGGTCTGGGCGGACACGCGGGAGGTCTACCCCGCGCTGCTGGCCGCGGGCGTGCGGGTGGCGCGCTGCCACGACCTGGCGCTGACCGAGGGCCTGCTCCTGGCACATGAGGGACGTTTCGGCGAGCCCCGCTCGGCCAGGGCCGCCCACGCCCGGCTGCACGGTCTCCCCGTGCCGGAAGACCATCAGGAGTCCCAGGCGCGGCAGGCCACCCTTTTCGAGGAGGAGACGCCGGCGCCCGACGCGGACCTGGTCGCCGAGGTCCACGCCGACCAGCTGCGGCGCGTCGAGGCCACCGCCGATCCTCGGCGGTTCCGGCTGCTGGTCGCCGCGGAGTCGGCCGGGGCGCTGATCGCCGCGGAGATGGCCCAGGAGGGCATGCCTTGGCGTGAGGATGTGCACGACGAGCTGCTGACAGACCTGCTCGGCCCGCGTCCGGTGCACGGCATGCGGCCCGCCAAGCTCCAGGCCCTGGCCGATCAGGTGGCGGCGGCCTTCGGCACCTCGTTCAACCCCGACTCGCCGCAGCAGATAGTCAGGGCGTTCAAGGCGGCGGGCGTGCCCGTCTCCTCCACCAGGGCGCACGACATCAGACAGGTCGACCACCCCGGCGTCGCGCCCCTGCTCGCCTACAAGGAGATGGCCAGGTTCTACAGCTTCCACGGCTGGGCCTGGGCCGACCAGTGGGTCCGCGGCCACCGCTTCCGGCCCGAGTACGTGGTGGGCGGCGTGGTGACGGGCCGGTGGGCCACCAACGGCGGCGGCGCCCTGCAGATCCACAAGCTGATGCGCAAGGTCATCGTGGCCGACGACGGCTGGACGCTCGTCGTCGCCGACGCGGCCCAGCTGGAACCGCGGGTGCTGGCCGCCATGGCCGGGGACGGCGGCCTGGCCGGGGCTGCCGGGCAGATCGACCTCTACCAGGCGCTGGCGCAGGCGTTCGGCGGCGAGCGCGACAACGCCAAGATCGCCATGCTGTCGGCGATGTACGGGGGCACCAGCGGAGACGCGCCCAAGCTGCTGGCCGTGATGCGCCAGCGCTTTCCCCGCGCCTACCAGTTCGTGGAGGACGCCGCCCGCGCGGGGGAGGAGGGCAAGGTGGTCCGTTCCTGGCTGGGCCGCACCTCGCCGCCGCCCTCGGCCGGCTGGCGGGCGCTGGTCTCGGGCCCCGAGGGAGGCCGCGCGGCCCGCGAGCGTGGCCGGTTCACCCGCAACTTCGTGGTCCAGGCGACCGCGGCCGAGTGGGCGCTCGCCCTGATGGCCGTGCTGCGCGGCCTCCTTTCCGACCCGGCCAGGCTGGTGTTCTTCCAGCACGACGAGGTGATGGTGCACTGCCCGGCCGAGCAGGCGGACGAGGTCGTCGCGGCGGTCGGCAGGGCGGCGGAGGAGGCGAGCAGGCTGCTGTTCGGATCGACCCCCGTCTGCTTCCCGATGCAGGCGGTCCAGGTGCGGTGCTACGCCGACGCCAAATGAGCTCCGCCTGGGGGGCATGCCGGTGTGCGCGAGCGCTCGGAACCCCGGATCCGGGCGGGGCAGGCCCTGCTCAGGCCCTGCTCAGAGCCAGCCAGGCGCCGGTGATCGTCACCATGACCCCGATGGCCGCGCCGAGCACGCCGTACGACAGGCTGCCGACGATCACCCCGGCGGCCACGGTGCCGGTCGCGCCGCAGACGTTCATCAGCAGATCGGACAGGCCCTGCACGGGGGTGCGGTGTTTCAACGGCACCGCCTCGCTGAGTATCGCCGAACCGGAGATCAGCCCGCAGGACCAGCCGAGGCCGAGCAGGACCAGCCCGGCGGTCACCCGCGTGACGTCGTGCGCCTCGGCCCCGCCCGCGAGGACCGCGGAGGTCAGCAGCAGGCCCATGCCCAGCACCAGCACCGGTGTCCGCCCGGCCCGGTCGGCCAGCCAGCCGACCACGGGGGACAGCACGTACATCCCCGCGATGTGCAGGCTGATCACGACACCGATGACCGTGTACGTCGAGCCGCCGTGGTCGAGGTGGACCGGGGTCATGGACATGATCGACACCATGGCGGTGTGGCTGACCGCGATCGCGATCAGCGCGCGCCTCGCGACGGGTGTCCCGCGCAGCACCCGCCAGGCGGCGCGTAGCGTGCCCTCGCCCTTCCCGGAGCCGTCCGCCGTGGCCGACGTCGAGGCCGGGCCGGAGGGCGGCGCCTGGACGGGGAGCGGCGCCTGGACGGAGGGCGGGCTGTCAGGGCCGGGAGGCGTTTCCGCGGCCTGGTGCTCCCCGCCCGTCCGCCCCGCGGAGGCGGGCGGCGCGGTGTCCGGGGGCGGAAGCATGGAGCGGGCCAGGAGCAGGGGGTCCGGGCGCAGGGCGACAAGGATGACGACGAGGGTGATCGCGAAGCTCAGCAGGGCGAGGGCGAACGGGCCGCTGCCCGGTGCCAGGCCGAACCCGGCACCCAGCCGCTCGGCGGGTCCCGCCAGGTTCGGGCCGGTGACCGCCCCGACGGTGGTGGCCCACACCACCAGCGACAGGTGCCGGGCCGAGTGCCCCGGCGCAGACAGGTCGGTCGCGGCGTAGCGGGAGGCCAGGTTGCCCGCGCTGGCCGCGCCGAACAGCACCAGCCCGGCCAGCAGCAGCGGCCACGAACCCACGGCGACGGCGAGCAGTGAGACCAGGCAGCCGAGCAGGGCGCACCCGTAGGCCAGGGTGAGCCCGGCCCGCCGGCCGCCCCTGCCGGACGACCTGGCGGTGGGCAGCGCCAGCAGCGCGGCGCCCAGCACCGTCGCGGTCCCGGCCAGCCCGCTGAGCGTCGTGGAGCCGGAGAGCTCCTTCACGGTCACCGAACTGAAGGCGAGTCCCACGGCGACGCCGATCCCGCCGCTGATCTGGGCGGCGGAAAGGACGGCGAGCGTCCGCCGCCGCACCGTGGCGACCTGCTCCCCGCCGTCAAGGCGGGCACGGGAGAGGTCGGGGGGCGTGGTGTCGGGAGGCGTGGTGTCGGCGGTCACGAGTGAAGTCTGCCATCACTCATGACCGGACCGGGAAGTCGTCTCGCGGGCGGGGTCAGTCGGCGGAGGTGAAGGTGGCGAAGAAGGTGTCCAGGATCTCCGAGTTCTTCTCCCAGTCGAGATCCTGAACCCTGAACGTGATCTGGTAGGCGGTCTGGCCGTTGACGGCGACGTAGCGCGTCAGCCCGTGCATCGGGACGCCGTTGGGCTGGAGATAGGTGTACTCCCAGTCCGCGGCCTTCCACGAGCGGTAGTCCACCGCCGTCACGCCTACTTCGGTGTACTCGTCCAGGCCCTTCTTGCTCGCCTTGCGAAGTGCCGTCACCGGGTCCGCGACCGGCACCTCGACGACGACGATGTTCTGCCCGCCGCCCTTCGGGCCGGAGAAGGTGACGGTTCCCTCCGGGCCGGCCTTCACGGTCCAGTCGCCGGGCACCGCGCCGAAGACCCCGGCGGCGTTCGCCGGCTTGAAGCCGTCGGGGATCTCCTCCTCGGTATCGGAGGGTGCCGCCGGGTCGGCGGGTGCGGAGATCGCCACCGACGGGCCCGTGGAGTTCGTGGTGCCGGAGTCGTCGCCGGGGAGGAAGACGATCAGCCCGGCGACCACGATGGTCAGCACGCCGCCCCCGCCGAGCATCAGCAGACCGTCGAGACCGTTGCCGCGCGACCGGCCGCCCCTGCGCTCCGGAGCGCGGCGCGTGCCCGCGCGTGCCCTGGCCCTGCCGGGCGAGGTCATGGCCTGGGAGTTCCGTACGGCGTCGGAGGGGGCCGGCTCCCGCGAGGCCGGGATGGGCCAGAGCGTGGCTTCGCCGCGCCCACCGCGCGGCGGGGCGCCGGGGAGGTCACCGGAGAAGCTGGTCAGCGCGTCGAACGGGTTACCGTCCGGTCCGGTCGCGGGGGTGCGCAGCGCGTCGTACCCGCGCTGGTGCCCGCCGGTCTGCGGGGATCCGGGGGCAGGGGAGTGCCCCGGGGGGGAGAGCAGGTCCGCGCGGTGGGCTCCGCTCGGCCCGTCGAGCACGTCGTAGGGGAGCGCGTGACCGCCCGAGAAGTCGGCGGCGGGGTCGTAGGGCACCCGGATCGGGCCGGAGGGCGTCTCGATGATCCGGGAGGGCATCGGCCCCGACGGCACGTCCAGCGGGGGCATCAGGTGCATCGGCATGGAGTCGCCGGGGATCGGCATCGACGAGGGCACCGGGCTGGGCGTGCGGTTCGGGGTGCTGGAGCCGTGGCTGCGCAGCACCCGGTCCAGCAGATCCGACACCTGGGCGGCGGTCATCCGGTCGGCGGGGTTCTTGCGGAGCAGGCCGTCGATGACGGTGATCAGGGCGCCGGCCCGCTGGGGGCGGTTGGGCTCCTGTGTGAGGATCGCGCCGAGCACGGCCACCGCGTCAGGACCCTCGTAGGGGGGCCGGCCCTCGACCGCCGCGTAAAGGGTGGCACCGAAGGACCACAGGTCGGAGGAATGGGTGGCCCGCTGGCCGGACAGCCGCTCCGGCGGGATGTAGGCGGGGGAGCCCATCAGCAGGCCGGTCTGGGTGATCGTGGCGTCGCCCTCTATCGCGGCGATGCCGAAGTCGGTGAGCACCACCCGGTCGGAGGTCAGCAGCACGTTGCCGGGTTTGACGTCGCGGTGCATGATCCCGGCGGCGTGGGCGTGGCGGAGCGCGTCGAGCACCCGGACGCCGATCTCGGCGGCCTGGATCACGGGCAGCGGCCCGCTCTGTCGTACGGCCTGCTCAAGCGACCAGGCGCGGACCAGTTCCATCACGATCCAGGGGCGGCCGTCCTCCTCGACGACGTCGTGGACCGTGACAATGCCGGGGTGGCTGAGCCGGGCCGCCGAGCGGGCCTCGCGGAGCATCCGCCGGTGCGCTCCCTGCTTGCCCGCGTGGTCGAGTCCGTAGGGGAGGATCAGCTCCTTGACCGCGACGTCCCGGTCGAGCAGGACGTCGTGGGCGTGCCACACCATGCCCATCCCGCCACGGCCCACCGGTGACACCAGGCGGTAGCGCCTGCCCACCAGCCTGCCCTGGCCCTCCGGTGCGGCCCCGGCGGAATCGCCACCCTCAGGCCCCTGGGGGTTTCTCCCGAGCAAGCGATCGGTCATCGTACCCCGTTCCCCATAAACAGCCCTTTTTGTAAGGCTGAACACGATATCGGGATGTCATTCGATATTGGAAGTTGGTGTACGGAGAAAGCGCGTGATGGTATTTGTCGGTGATTCGGTGCTCTTCGGATCACCGATCTCGCGTCCGCGCCCTGACGTCGCCGGATGCCGCCGGCGGGCGGGAGAAATGTCAGCTTCGCCCGTTTCTGATAGCTAAAGGATCACTAAATCGATTCGTTTCCATGATCGGCTGTCTCGGCCAGCGCGGCCAGCGCCGAGGTGAAAGCCGAGGCGGGCGGGTTGACCAGACCCGCGCCGACCTGTCCCGTCCCCGCGACCCGGCCGGCGATACCGGTGTTCACGGTGGGCAGCAGGCCCGTCCTGGCGACCAGCGTGACATCGATGCCGACCGGCGTGCCCCGGAAGTCCAGCCCCGGGATCTGGTACGCGGGATGCTCGGCCAGGGTGATCTCGTACATGGAGCGGGTGGCCGCCATCGCGTCCGAGACGTCGCCGCCGACGAACCGCACGATCGCCGGGGCCGCGGCCATCGCGAAGCCTCCCAGGCCGGCCGTTTCGGTGATCGTGGAGTCGCCGATGTCGGGATTGGCGTCGTCCGGGCCGTACGCGCCGAGATAGAGACCGTCCGGCACGCCCGCGGGGCCGGTGAACCAGCGGTCGCCCAGCCCGGAGACCTGGATCCCGAAGTCGGTGCCGTTGCGTGCCATCGCGACGACCATTGTGGAGCCGGGGACGTTCCTCGCGGCGTCCGTGCTGACCTTGCACGCGGCCATGCCCGCGTTGAGGAAGAAGTGGTCGTTGCCGTTGATGAAGCGGAGCACCTCGGTGGCGTGGCCGGGAGCGGCCTCCACCACCTCGGGAGCCAGTTCGCGCACCAGCAGCGAGGTGGCGGCGCGGTTGCGGTTGTGCAGTTCGTCGCCCATCTGCAGGGCCTGCGCGGTCAGCGACCGCAGATCCAGCGGCCCGCTCCGCTCCAGGGTGGCCCTGAGCACGGGGCCGAGGACCTCGGCCATCCAGCGCAGTCGCCTCAGCACCTCCGGGCCGTACGCGCCGTAGCGCAGCACCTTGCCCAGCCCTTCGTTGAGCGAGCAGTAGGCGGTGCCGCCGTGCTCGGCGTCACGGACCTCGAACATCCACATCGACGAGGTGACCACGCCCGCCATCGGCCCGACGGTCCGATGGTGGTGGCAGGAGTCCAGCCGCGCCCGCCCACAGGCCAGCCGCTCCTCGGCGTCGGCGGCGTCGGCGGCCAGCCCCTCCAGCAGCATCGCCCCGACGAGCGCGCCCCGCATCGGGCCCGACGCCCGTTCCCACTCGATCGGCGGCCCCGCGTGCAGGAACGTGCCCTTCGGCAGGTCGAGCACCTCATGTGCGGGCCGCACCCCGACGAGCTGCGGCCGGGCGGAGACCAGGCGGCCCACCGCCGTCTTGTTGGCGCGGCCCCTGCGCGGGTCGGCCAGCACCCGGGCCAGGTCCGCCTCGGTACCGGGCATCGGCGGGCGCCAGTCCACCCGCGTCCGTGGAACGGCCTGGGCGTCCAGGGCCTCGCCGAGCACGTCGGCCCCCACCGTGATCACTTCCGGCTCGCCGGAAAGCATGGTCAGCGTCATGGGTGAACTCCTGAGCGAAGAACGGTGACGTTCGGAGGGAATGCGGCCGCTTCCGGGCGTCCGGCGGTGGTCAGCGGGCGGTCCCGGTGTCCGGCGGTGGTCAGCGGGAGACCCCGGTGTCCGGCGGTGGTCAACGAGCGGTCCCGGCGGCGACCTTCGCGGCGTGTCCCGCGGCCCGGGCGTTGGAGGTGAACACCGTGGCCCCCGCCGCGTTGAGGGCCTCGGCCTGCGTGTTCAGTCCCTGCGGGTCGCCCCCGGAGCCGATCAGCGCGACGATCACCGTGACCCCTCTCGCGACGGCCCCGGCGATCGCGGGCGCGAGCGTCGCGGCGGGATCGGGGTCCGCGCCGTGGCCGAGGACCACGTCGAGCAGGACGACCTCGCCCGGCGGCACCTCGGCCAGGGCCTCCAGACGGAGCGTCGGGTCGATCATCGGGTGGGCCCGGCCGACCGTGTAGGCGTCGTCGCCGAAGTCGGTGAACTCCCCGGTCCCGGTGATCAGCCGAGCCTCCACGCAGAGCGTCCCGCCCGAGTAGATCCCGCGCAGACTCCCCCCGGCTCCCGTACCGGTCGTCTCCGTGTGCTCCCGCGCCGTGCCGGGGGCGGCCCAGGACGGCCAGGCGGGGATCGGGGCGCCGAGGGCGCGCAGGGCGGTCTCGGTAGCCGAGGTCAGGTCGTCCTGGCCGGGGCCGAGCAGGGCGGTCACGACCGGCGTACCGAGCTTCGCGACGGTCTCGGCGACGGCCCGCGCGATTTCCGGGGCGGGAGGCTTGGAGACGAGGATGATCAGCTCGGTCGCGGGGTCGGCGTCGAGGGCCTCAAGGGCGCGCAGGGTGGACAGCCCGCCCACGTCCGAGGACAGGTCACGGCCGCCCACGCCCAGCACATGGGAGACCCCCACTCCCGCGAGGTCCAGCAGGCAGGTCACCTGCTGGGCGCCGGTCCCCGAGGCGGCCACCAGACCGACCGGGCCCGGCCGCAGGACGTTCGCGAACCCGAGACCGGCTCCGCCGATCACAGCGGTGCCGCAGTCGGGACCCATGACCAGCACGCCGAGCTCGGCGGCGCGTCGCTTGAGCAGTACCTCCTGCTTGACCGGCACGTTGTCGCTGAAGATCATTACAGACAGGCCGGCCTCGACCGCGTCCAGCGCCTCGGCGAACGCGTACGGCCCGGGTACCGAGACCAGGGCCAGCGTGGCGGCGCGCTCGCGGGCCGCGGTACGGACCGTGCGCGGGGGGTGCTCGACGGTGGCGCCGCTCGCGGGCGGCGTGGAGAGTCCCGCCAGCAGCCCGTCCAGCTGGGCGAGGGCGGCCTCCAGAGCGTCCGCCTCGCCGCCGCGCAGCGCGATCAGCAGATCGGCGGGACCTGCCTTGGGGAGGTCGAAACCCAGCTCGGCGGCGATCCCGAGGTTGAGTTCCGTGGCCATCGCCACCACCGCGACCTCCACGCCGGAAAGCGCGCTCGCCGTCCGGCTGACCCGCATCAGGCTCACGGAGTCGTGGTAGACGCCCGTGCGCACCCGGACCACATCAGTGCTCAATTGCCCCTGCCTTCCAGATCGATGACTGCCGCGAGCCCGATGCGCAGCCCCCACGCCAGGTCGGCCCCCGAGGTGTGACCCAGCTGGAGCAGGCGGCGTAGCGCCGGCTCCAGGGACTGCCGCCCGGAAAGGCCCCGCAGCACCGCCAGGACCTCGCCGCTGGCCTCGCCCCTGGCGGCACAGTGCAGCAGCGCGGCCGAGATGGGGGTGGTCCTGCCGCGCACGTCGAAGGTGACGGCGGCGGCCAGCCAGTCGGCCAGCCAGACGGCACGGCCCGCCCCCGTCGCGCCGCCCAGGTGGCGCAGCGCGACCAGTAGTCCCGCGAGCACGTCGTCGCCGCTCGGCGTGAGCCCCGGGCCCAGACCGACCAGTTGCTCGGCGGCCACGACGCTTTTCAGCAGCGAGCCCTCGGCGCACCCCTGGGCCAGCAGGTTGGCGGCACCGTTGCCCTCCAGTCCCGACCGCCTCTGCGACCGCTCGCACAGCCCGGCCATCTCGGGCAGCGAGCGGACCAGCTCCGCCACCCTCACGGCACCGAGCGGCGGAGCCGGGTTCCACCAGCGGTGGGCTCGCAGGCGGAGCCGCCCGATGTCGATCGAGCCGTCGCCGACGCACGCCTCGTCACCCACCGAGACCTGAGGCATCGGGTCGGTGACCACCATGGCGTTGGGCAGGCGGGTGGCCTGCCCGGTCACCACTGCGATGACCTGCGGTTCCAGTTCGGTGCGTACCTCAAGGTAGACGCCGGCGGGGAAGGCCGCCAGCACCCGCGCCGGACGGCGGGGCGCCTCCAGCACCCCGCGCAGGGTCGTGCTGGCCGCGCCGGTCCCGTGTGTCCGCACGTGCACGTGTCGCGCCTTCGGGCGCGTTCCAACGCTCATGAACGCTCCTCGGCAGGCCCCGTGGGTGTGAAGGTGCTCTCTCCAGCGGTTCGCTCGCTCACGGACTCCCCCATCCATTGAGCCGTACGGTAGAACGGGCGTGGACGCAGGCCGTACGGATAAAGCTGCCAACAGTCAGCTCAAAGGTTGGCTCTTCCTGACAGACAGGTCTATCGGTCACAATCACCTCATGGAACCTCCCGTACGGCCGGCGAGTACCGGAACGATCATTCACGGCGTCGCCGTCGGCGAGGTCCTCGGCGTCTCGACGCTGGCGGGAGCCCGGCTGATCGCGGGAGAGCGGGGCCTGGACCGCGTGGTGCAGCGGCTCAACGTGATGGAAGTCCCCGACGTCCTGGCCTGGGTCAAACCGCACGAGCTGCTGCTCACCACCGGCTACCCGCTGCGCAACACCCCCCAGTCGCTCGGCAGGCTGGTGGCCGACCTCGACGAGCGCGGTCTGGCCGCGCTGGCCGTCAAGCTCGGCCGCTACCTCGACGAGCTGCCGGAGGAGATGGTGGAGCAGGCCGACCGGCTGGGTTTCCCACTGATCCAGCTCCCCGACAACGTCGGTTTCGACGACATCCTCAACCAGGTGCTGACCGACATCCTCAATCGCCAGGCCGTCGTGCTGGCCAGGGCGGAGGAGGCGCACCGGGCGCTGGTCCAGGTCGTGCTCGCCGGGGGAGGGCTGCGCGAGGTGACGGCCGAGGTCGCGGGGCTGCTGGACGTGGGCGTGGCCGTGCTGGACGGGACGGGCCACGTGCTGGCCGCGGCCGGGCCCGCCGAGCACGTGGCCGAGCTGCGCGGCGCCCCCGACTCCCGCCACACCTCGGTGCCGGTGGTGGCGGGCGGGCACCACCACGGCAGGATCGTCGCCTGCGGCCCCGTCGGGTCGATCGGTGACAGCGATGTCGGCATTCTGGAACGTGCCGCCACGGTCGCCGCGCTGGTGGTGACCCGGCAGGAGGCGGTCAACGCCGTCGAGAGCAAGTACCGTGCCGACTTCCTGCGCGACGTGCTCACCGGCAGGGCGGGAGGCTCCGAGCGGGTCTCCTCCAGGGCCAGGGCCTTCGGCTGGGACCTGCAGCGCCCGGTCACCGTGCTGGTGGCCGAGCTCGACCCGGAGGGCGACGAGCGCGTCGCCCAGGACCGGTTGGTCACCTGCTGGACCGGTGCGATGCGCCGCCACGACACGCGCGGCGCGGTGGCGGGCTTCTCCCACGAGGTCGTCACCATCGTGGACGCGGCGGTCGACGCGGACCGCCTGGCCAAGGACGCCGCCGCGGTCTTCGCCGAGTCCCTGCCCGCCACCTTCTCCACCGGTGCCAGCCGCACCGCCGTCGGGGCCGAGGCGCTGCCCGAGGCGTACGGCCAGGCGCTGAAGGCCGCACGGGTGGGCCGCCAGCTCCACGGCCCCGGCGCGGTCGCGCACTTCGACCAGCTCGGCGTCTACCGGCTGCTGTCCCTGGTCAACGACACCGCCGAGCTGCACTCCTTCGTCCGTGAGACCCTCGGCCCGCTCGCCTCCGACGACGACGCCGAGAACGCCGACCTGCGCCGCACCCTGCAGGTGCTGCTGGAGACCAACCTCAACGTGGCGGAGACGGCACGCAGGCTGCACTTCCACTACAACACGCTGCGCTACCGGATCGGCAAGCTGGAACGCATGCTCGGCGGCTTCACCGAGGACGCTCACCTGCGCCTGAACCTCACCCTGGCCCTGCACGTCCTGCGGATGAGAGGTATCTGAGGCCGGTGCTCCGCGTCCTGGTGTCTGCGACCGGTGCTCCGCATCCTGGACGTGCGCGGGGGCGACGTCCGAAGGAGCGCCCGCGTTCTGGGAGCGCCCGCGTTCTGGGAGCGCCCGCGTTCTGGGAGCGCCCGCGTTCTGGGAGCGCACGGGATTCAAGCTGTTCGGGATCCAAGCTGTTCGGGATCTAAGCTGTTCGGCGTGAACGAGACCTTCGAGCTGGAAACCGACTACATCCCGCTCTGTGACCTGCTCAAGTACTGTGGCGTCACCGAGACGGGCGGCCAGGCCAAGCACTTCATCGCCGACGGCAACGTGCTGGTGGACGGTGAGGTCGAGCTCCGCAAGACCTGCAAGATCCGCAGCGGCCAGGTGGTGACCGGCGACGGCTTCGAGATCCAGGTGGTCGCCGCCGGAGCCTGATCCCGTCACCGGCCCCGCCCGGCTCTCCGGCGGTCCGTCCGCCTCCGGCCGCTCTTCCGGGCCGTGACGGTCCGTCCGCGCTGCCGGCTACGTCACATACCTATATCTTTCGCCGTCCCGCGTGTCCTTCACCGGGCGTTCTCGCTGGTGGTGCGCGAGGCATTCACTGGTCGGCTGCTCAGATTTGGCAGATCATGACGATGTCCGCGCATGGACTCAGTCCTAATGTGCCCGCAACGGTAGTAAGGGACTCGCCGGAGGGATGCCCGCGGGGTGGCCACCGACCGACGGCCCGGTGAAAGGTGGGGCTCGATGGCTGCAGGTTGGACGAAACACGGCGACGGCCGGACACTCGCCCCGGGGGAAGTGGTCAGACCCGACGAGCGGCTGTCCTGGCCGCGCATGGTCGGGTTCGGGGCGCAGCACGTCGTCGCGATGTTCGGCGCGACCTTCGTCTTCCCGCTGGTGATGGGGCTCGACCCCAACGTCGCCATCATGTTCTCCGGCGTCGGAACGATCATGTTCCTGCTCATCGTGAAGGGGAAGGTCCCCAGCTACCTCGGGACCAGCGCGTCGTTCGTGGGAGGCGTGCTCGCCATCCGGGCGCTCATGGGCGGTGACACGCCCGCCACCGACGCGATCGTCACCGGCGCCATCCTCGTCGCCGGACTGGTACTCGCGCTCGTGGGCGTGGCCGTCCACTTCCTCGGCGTGCAGGTCATCAACCGGGTCTTCCCGCCGGTCGTCACCGGCGCCGTCGTCATGCTGATCGGCTTCGGCCTGGCGTACGTCGTCGCCGACATCTACTGGCCGCAGGACCAGTGGATGGCCCTGATCACGATGACCGTCACCTTCGTCCTCATCGTGCTCTTCAAGGGTTTCATCGGCAGGATCGCCATCCTGCTCGGCCTGATCATCGGCTTCGTCCTCTCCTGGGCGGCCGACAAGATCTTCGGCAACATCACCGCCTTCAACGCGGGCACCGGCGCGATCGACACGCACCCGAGGGTGAGCTTCGACGCGGTGGCGTCGGCCGACTGGATCGGCCTGCCGAGCATGCACTTCCCGGACTTCAAGTTCTCCGCCGTGCTGCTGGTCCTGCCCGCCGTGATCGCGCTGGTCGCCGAGAACGTCGGCCACGTCAAGGCCGTCGGCGAGATGACCAAGACCGACGTCGACCCCTACATGGGCCGGGCGGTCATCGCCGACGGCGCCGCCACCGTCGTCGCCAGCACCTTCGGCGGCTCCCCGACCACCACCTACGCCGAGAACATCGGCGTCATGGCCGCCACCCGCGTCTACTCGACGGCCGCCTACTACATCGCCGCCGTCATCGCGATCCTCTTCGGACTCTGCCCGAAGTTCGGCGCGCTGGTCGCGGCCACGCCGGGCGGCGTGCTCGGCGGCATCACCGTCATCCTGTACGGCATGATCGGCCTGCTCGGCGCGAAGATCTGGATCGAGAACCGGGTCGACTTCGCGGACCCGGTCAACCTCGTCCCGATCGGGGCGGGAATCATCCTCGCCATCGGCCCGGTCAAGCATATGATCAGCTCAGACTTCACGCTGGAGGGCATCGCCCTCGGCACCATCGTGGTGGTGGTGGGTTACCACCTGCTCCGGGCCATCTCCGGACGGGGCGACACAGGTGGCGGCGCCGGTCCGGCAGAGGTGTCCGAGCTGCGACGAGAGGCCACCGGGTGAAACCACCCCCCTTCGAATACCACGCCCCCCGCTCCCTCGGCGAGGCGCTCGACGCCCTCGCCGGGGCCGGGGAGCACGGCAAGGTGCTCGCCGGGGGGCAGAGCCTGATCCCGCTGCTGAACATGCGGCTGGCCGCCCCCGCGCACCTGGTCGACATCAACCGGCTGGCCGAACTGGCGGCCGTCGACGTCGAGCCGGGTGGCGTGCGGGTCGGCGCCCTGGCCAGGCACGCCCAGGTGGAACGCTCCGAGGAGGTCGCCGCGGCCCAGCCGCTGCTACGCCAGGCCCTCCGGCTGGTGGCCCACCCGGTGATCCGCAACCGGGGCACCGTGGTCGGCAGCCTGGCCCACGCCGACCCCGCCGCCGAACTGCCGGCCGTCCTCACCCTGCTGAGAGGCTCGGTACGGCTGGCCCGGCCGGGAGCCGTCAGGGACGTGGCCGCCGAGGACTTCTTCACCGGCCCCCTGGAGTCGGCGATGGAGGCGGGAGAGCTGGCCGTCTCCGCGTTCTTCCCCGCCCCGCCCCCGCGCTCGGGCACCGCGTTCCGCGAGGTCGCCCGGCGGCACGGCGACTACGCCCTGGCCGGGATCGCGGCGCTGGTCGCGCTGGACGACGACCTGAGGATCACCTCGGCGACGGTGGCGTGCGTGAGCCTCGGCCCCGTCCCGGTGCTCGTAGACGTCACCGACGCCGTCGGCCACCGGCCGCCGGACTCGGCGGACTGGGCCTCGGCGGCCCGCGCCGTAGCGGACCGGATCGAGCCGGAGGCCGACATCCACGCGACCGTCGCCTACCGGCGGCACCTCGCCGGAGTCCTCACCGAGCAGGCACTCCGTGACGCCGCCAGGGAGGCCGTAGATGCATGAGATCACGCTGACCGTCAACGGGGTGGTCAGGCAGGCCGCGGTCCCGGCGCGGCGGCTGCTGTCCGACTGCCTGCGGCACGACCTCGGCCTGACCGGCACGCACGTCGGGTGCGAGCACGGGGTCTGCGGATGCTGCACGGTGCTGCTGGACGGCGAGCCCGTCCGCTCCTGCCTGACGTTCGCGGTCACCGTGGACGGGCGCGACATCACCACCGTGGAAGGGCTCGCCGGCCAGGACGGCACGCTCTCGCCGGTGCAGCGGGCCTTCGCCGAGTGCCACGGCCTGCAGTGCGGCTTCTGCACGCCCGGCTTCCTGTGCACGGTGACCGCGCTGCTGCGGGACAATCCGGCGCCGAGCGACGAGGAGGTGCTGGAGGGCATCTCCGGCAACCTGTGCCGGTGCACGGGCTATCAGAACATCGTCAAGTCCGTCCACCGCGCGGCCGAGATCATGGCGGAGGAGTCTTGAGCGGGCGCGTGGACGCCCCGAACGGGGGCGGGAGACTCTCGGAGCGCGAGGACTTTCCGGGCGGTTCCGGAGGATCCTCGGGCGGTTCCGGAGGATCCTCGGGCGGGCGAGGCAGGAGACGCGTCCCGGTGAGGCGATCATGACCACGAAACTGTTCGGCGAACCGGTCAGGCGACGCGAGGACCCCCGGCTGCTGACCGGGCGTGGCCTCTACCTCGACGACCTGGGAGCGGGGGCGCTGCAGGCGGCGTTCGTCCGCTCCCCGCACGCCCACGCCCGGATCCGCGACATCGACGTCTCGGCCGCCATCGAGGTCGACGGGCTGGTGGCGATCTACACCTGGGAGGACCTGCCCGGCGCGCTCGCCGAGCCGCTGCCGCTGCTCATCCCGCATCCGGCGCTGACCCACGGCCGCACCGCGTACCCGCTGGCCCGCGAGATCGTCAGGCACGTCGGCGAGCCCGTCGTGATGGTCGTCGCCCGCGACCGCTACCTCGCCGAGGACGCCTGTGCGCTCATCGAGGTCGACTACGAGATCCTCAAACCGGTGGTCGGGGTGGAGGAGGCCGCGCAGTCCGCCCAGCTCGTGCACGCCGACGTGCCGGGCAACGTCGGCGCGCACCTGATCCAGGAGGTGCCCTCGGCAGCCGGGCTCGGCGCACGCGAGGCCATCGACGCCGCGCCGCACACGCTGGCCTTCCGGCTCGACATCGAGCGCAGCGCGTCCATGCCGCTGGAGGGGCGCGGCGTGCACGCCCGCTGGGACGCCGACGACCACTCGCTGCGCGTCCACTCCAGCACCCAGACCTCCACCAGCGTCCGGATGGCCATCGCGGCCAAGCTCGGCCTGCCGCTGCCCAAGGTCGAGGTCGTCGCCCCGGACGTGGGCGGCGGTTTCGGGGTGAAGATCGTGCACCCGTGGCCGGAGGAGATCCTGGTCCCGTGGGCGGCGATCAGGCTCGGCCAGGAGGTCAAGTGGACCGAGGACCGGCGCGAGCACTTCATCTCCTCCGCGCACGAGCGCGCCCAGGTGCAGTCGGTCCGGGTCGGCTTCGACGACGAGGGCCGGATTCTGGGCCTGGACGTCGAGATTCTGCACGACCACGGCGCCTACACGCCGTACGGGATCATCGTGCCGATCATCACCGCCACCCAGCTCCTCGGCCCGTACAAGATCGGCGCCTACCGGGTCGCGTTCTCCTCGATCTACACCAACACCGTGCAGGTCACCCCCTACCGGGGGGCGGGCCGCCCGCAGGCGGTCTTCTGCATGGAGCGGAGCATGGACCACATCGCCGAGCACCTGGGGGCCGACCGCACCGCGGTGCGCGCGGCCAACTTCATCCAGCCCGACGAGTTCCCCTACGACCAGGGCCTGATCTTCCAGGACGGCCGCCCGCTGATCTACGACAGCGGTGACTACCCCGAGTCGCTGCGGCTGCTCAAGGAGCTGATCGGCTGGGACGACTTCCCCGCGCTGAAGGCCCGTGCCGCCGCCGAGGGGCGCGCGATCGGGATCGGGATCGGCTGCTACGTCGAGGGCACCGGCGTCGGCCCGTACGAGGGCGGCCACGTCCAGGTCACCTCGGACGGCCGGGTGCACGTCTCCACCGGGCTCACCTCCCAGGGCCAGGGCCACGAGACGGTGTTCGCGCAGATCGCCGCCACCGAGCTGGGCGTGCCGCTGGAACAGGTCTCGGTGGTCACCGGAGACACCCGAAGGTTCGGTTACGCGGTCGGCACCTTCGCCTCGCGGGCCGCGGTGATGAGCGGCAACGCGATCGCCCTGGCCTGCAGGAAGGTCAGGGAGAAGGCGCTGCGGATCGCCGCCGAGGCGCTGGAGGCCGACCCCCGCGACCTGGAGATCGTCGACGGGGAGGTGCGGGTGGTCGGCGCCCCCGGCACCGCGATCCCGCTGGCGACCGTGGCGGTGCTGTCCAACCCGCTGCGCTACGCCTTCGACGCCGAGGCCGCCAGGGCGACCCAGTTCGCGGGCACCTCGTCCTTCGACCGGCCACCGGTGGCCGAGGGGGAGGAGCCGGGGCTTGAGGGCCGGGACTACTACTCGCCGATCCGCTCGACCTTCGCCTCCGGCATGCACGCGGCGATCGTGGAGACCGACCCGCTGACCGCGGAGATCCGCATCCTTCGCTACGCCGTGGTGCACGACTGCGGCAACCTGATCAATCCGATGATCGTCGAGGGGCAGATCCAC
Source organism: Streptosporangium sp. NBC_01810 (assembly GCF_035917355.1). Taxonomy (NCBI): domain Bacteria; kingdom Bacillati; phylum Actinomycetota; class Actinomycetes; order Streptosporangiales; family Streptosporangiaceae; genus Streptosporangium; species Streptosporangium sp. NBC_01810. The sequence goes on from NZ_CP109070.1 coordinate 1,412,127, forward strand.
GGCGGGGTCGCCCAGGGTGTCGGCGGCGCCCTGTACGAGAAGATGGTCTACGACGGCCACGGCCAGTTGCTGAACGCCTCGTTCATGGACTTCCTGATGCCGTACGCCACCGAGGTGCCCTTCGTCGAGACCGCGCACCTGGAGACCCCGTCGCCACTCAACCCCTTGGGCATCAAGGGAGCGGGCGAGGCGGGGGTCATCCCGGTCTCGGCGGTGATCGCCTCGGCGATCGAGGACGCGGAGGGGATCAGGATCGACCGGATGCCCATCTCCCCGTCGGACCTCTTCGACCTGCGCCGCGCCGCCACCGGACGATCCACCTCCGAAACCTGACCTTTCACTCCGTCCGCCCCCGCCGGGGCGCGGACGTTCGTTGGGCGGTCTCCGGCCCCTGCCCGGCTCACCCTGAATCCAGCGCGAGTTCTCCGTCCGAGTGGCCCGTGACTGCGTGGCCCACAGCTGCCCCGCCCTCGCCCGCGCGGCACTGCGGATGATGGAGCACAACATGCGCGCCCACACCCTGCTCGCCGATCAGTGCCTGCGGCGGTGACAGGCTTCTCATCGACCGGCGGGCATCCTCTCGACACCTCATCCCCGGAGGAACCCGGAGGAACCCGGAGGAACCCGGAGGAACCCGGAGGAACCCGGAGGAACGGAGTGCTACGGGGTCAGGACCACCTTGTTGCATTTGTCCTGCTTGTGCTTGAACATCTCGTAGGCGCGCGGGGCGTCCTCCAGCCGCATGCGGTGGCTGATCACAAAGCTGGGATCGATGTCGCCGTTGCGGATCCTGCCCAGCAGAGGTTTCAGGTAGCGCTGCACGTGGCACTGGCCGCTCCGCATCGTCAGTGACCGGTTCATCAGCGAGCCCATCGGGAACTTGTCGATCAGGCCGCCGTAGACGCCGATCACGGAGACGATTCCACCGTTGCGGCAGGACATGATCGCCTCGCGCAGGGCGTACGGGTGGTCGGTCTCCATCCGGGTCGCCTGCCTGGCCCGGTCGTAGGCGTGCACGATGCCAGCGGGGTGATGGGCCTCCATGCCCACGGCGTCGATGCAGGCGTCCGGACCCCGGCCGGCGGTCATGTCCCGCAGCGCGTCGAGGACATCGACCTCCTCGTAGTTGAGCGTCTCGGCGCCGGCGCGCCTGGCCCTCTCCAGCCGGTAGGGGAAGCGGTCGATGGAGATGACCCGTTCGGCTCCCATCAGGAAAGCGCTGGCGGCCGCGAACTGGCCGACAGGTCCGGCCCCCCATACGGCGATGACGTCCCCGGGCTTGATGTCACACATCTCCGCGCCCATCCAGCCGGTGGGCAGGATGTCGGACAGGAACAGCACCTGCTCGTCCGGCAGGCCGTCCTCGATCTTGATCGGCCCCACGTCGGCGAACGGCACTCGCGCGTACTCCGCCTGACCTCCGGGGTAGCCGCCGAGCATGTGGGAGTAGCCGAAGATGCCCGCGGGAGTGTGACCCATGAGCTTCTCCGCCAGACCGGCGTTGGGGTTGGAGTTCTCACACACCGAGTACATGCCGTGATCGCAGGCGCCGCAGGAGCCGCAGGCGATCGGGAAGGGCACCACCACGCGATCACCGACCCGCAGCTTCGTCACCTTGGACCCGACTTCCACCACCTCGCCCATGAACTCGTGGCCGAGGATGTCGCCCTTCTCCATGGTCGGGATGTAGCCGTCGTAGAGGTGCAGGTCGGAGCCGCAGATCGCGGTCGAGGTGATCCGGACGATGGCGTCACAAGCGTTCAGGATCCTGGGATCGGGGACCTCCTGGACCTCGACGGTGTTGCGGCCCATCCAGCAGTTGGCTTTCATGAGGCGCTCCCTGACATCGCGGGCTGAGCGGGGCGTTGCGTGGCTTGCCACAGGGCGCGGGCGCCCTCCGGGATCCCCTCGGAGCGGACCACCTCTCCGGTCTCCAGGACCTGCTTGAACCGGCACAGATCGTCTCGTACCTGCTGTTCGGGATGCTCGCCCAGCAGTCGGGCGAAGGCGGTGCCGATCTTGCCGCCCGGCGGGTCGTATCTGAGGTTCACCCGCACCTCCGTGCCACGTTCGCCGGGCGCGTCGGTGAAACGCACGGAACCGCTGTTGGCGACGGCAGCCTTCCCGACGGAGCGCCAGGCGATCAACTCGCCCGAGCGGTCCTCGACGATCACCGCCTCCCACTCGATGGCCTTCTTCGCGGGTCCCCTCGCCTTCCAGTGCGATCGTCCGTCACCGATCACCCGTACCGACTCCAGGTGCGCCATGAAGCGGGGAAGGTTCTCGAAGTCGTGCCAGCACCGGTACACCTCCTCGCGGGGACGATTGATCGTGACGGCCGCGTGCAGATTCATCCCGTGCTCGGACTTTTCCTGACGGTGCCGCCTCGCGCGGACCGCGGTGTACAGGGCGGCGGCCGTACCGGCGGCGACCGCCGTCACGGCCATGGCGCGGCCGCGTCTCCGGCCGGTGCGGCCGGCGGTCGACAGGCCCGGCCGGATCCGGCCCGGGATGTCACCCGCGACACGGGTCCCTCCTCTGGAGGTGGGTCTGCGGCCGCCCGGCGGGGACGCCGGGTAAAACACACCCCACACGCCCGTCGGCGCCATCGCGTCGCGTGCCCGGGCCGAGTCCTCGACACCGGGCGCGCGCCTACCGGCGCCCGACGCGGCGAACCGCGCCGCGAGCCGTGCCACGCCCACTCCCAGGCCGGCCCAGCCCAGCGCGCGGGCGAGGGTGTGAGTCGTGTGTTCGTATCCTTCACCCATGATTTTCCTCACCTGGCTGGTGACTTTTCGCCATCGCTTCAGCGGCGGCCTGGCCCGGCGGCCACGACCGCTCTCGCTGCCCCGCCTGCGGCGCGGGCACCACCCGGACGGTCGTCCCGCGGGTTAATTCACTGTCTCTACCCCGCTGACCTGGTACGACACTGATTGTCCGAATCCTTTGGTCAGCCCTGGAATCCCAGGAGCCCAACCTCGTGGCACGTCTGCGATCAGGTGAGGGATCGCGTCCGCGCAGGTGGTGTACGAGTGTTTGAGATCGGTACCTGCCGCGCCTGGCTGATCGCCGTTGAAAAGCGCGGCGTAGTACGTGGGGAAAAGCGCGGCGAGGGTGGTGGAGTGGTGTGGGGCCGCTCGTCGGTGTCGCGTCGTGCGGGGTGGAAGGTCAAAGCGCGGCGAGGGTGGTGGAGTGGTTGGGGGCCGCTCACCGGTATCGCATCGTGCGGGGTGGTGGCGGGCGTTGGCGGGTGTGGGTGACCGGGGGCGGGCCGGTGGAGCTCCGGGAGGGGGCAAAGCGGGTCATGGCGGGCGTGGAGGCGGGGCCGTGGCGGTGACGATCGGGGATTTTCCATGATCTGGGTGAGTTGGCACGCTGGGGGCGTGCGGATTCACCCAGATCATGGAAACCACAACTCCGGCCCCTCGGGTGGGCCGCCTTTCGTGGTGGAAGGCCCGATTCGTCCCCGCACCCGGCCGGGGGCGACCCCTGACCGGACACCCCGCGGACCTTCGTACCCCGCACGGCGAGAGCCCCGCACGAGGCGGCGGCGAGCAGCGGCGAGGAGCGGCCCCGAATCCTTCCGCACCGCGGCGGACCCGTACCGATGGGCGGCCCTGAACCACTCCGCCGCCCTCGCTGCGCTTTTGATCTTCGACCCCGAACGACGCGACACCGGTGAGCGGCCCTGAACCACTCCGCCACCCTCGCCGCGCTTTTCCCCACGGACGACGCCGCGCTTTTCCACCGTGACCGGCTTACCGGATTCGGATGCTCGTACACCACGTCCGTGGACGCGACCCAGGTAAGGTCTCCTCCTGACCCGTTCACGAATGTGCGTGTGACTTCCGCCCATCGGTTTGCGGGCTCCACGGCAGAGGGGCTACGTCAGAGGCGGCCAGTATTTTCGGCGGGACCATGGCCGGGTCGACGACGCGCAGGCGGCTGGCCGGGGTCGGGTCGATGCCGCGTAAGGTCACCAGACGTTGCCCGTCCGCCTCGGCGAGCAGAGCGAGGGCAGCGGGCAGTCCGGCGGCGACCGTGGCGATCGCGAGACCGATTCCGATCAGGCCAGGATGCTTGTGCGGGTATTCGATCCGATGCAACCCGGAGGCGGCGATCGCCTCGACTTCCCGGAGACGTTGCATCTGCCGAGCGTCGTTGGTCAGGATGACGTGGAAGCCCTCGGCCACCGCCCGGGGGTAGAGGTTCTCATCCCGTGTTCCGGACCAACGATCGAGATCCAGCAGGTGGACGATCTCATGCCCCAGGACGAAAGCGGCGATGGCCTGGTGGAGCGGCCGGGACACGTTCTCATCCAGCAGCAGCCTCACGAGGCTCCTTGGGGGGATCGTAGCTGTCAACGTAGTCGGCGAAATCGGCGGCATCCAGGGCCGCTGTGGCGGTGACGCTCGGGTAGTACTCGGAGATCCGCTCCGGGAGGACTCCGTCCCTGAGCAGTGCGGCGACCTCGTCATAAGGGACGCGGGTGCCCTCGATCACGGGCACCCCACCGCGAACCGCCGGATCCACCGTCACATGCGCGCGAGGTCGCAGCAACGGCGGGATGTGCCTGCCGTCACGGTAGAACGGCTGCAGGACGTCGACCATCTCGTGGATGACCACGTTGGCCTTCCTCCGCACCAGATCGACCGCCTGATCCGACTCGGCCAGGTAGATGCTGCTGCCGTCGGCGACCAGCGTGTAGGACGAGAGATGGTCGTGCTCTTTCAGATCGCCGCGGAGTGTGTCGAGCGCCCGTCTGATCTTCTGTAGTGAGGCGTCGTTACGCAGCTTGACGCAGGTTCGCAGCGCCACCACATCACGGAAGGAGTAGAGGACGGGGCGCGTGCCGGAGATCTCCGGTATCAGCACCGCGCCCTGTCTGACACCGGCCTTACGCCAGTGCGCGAGCTGGCGGAGCGTGGCGCCTGACAGCGCGGCAGCCAATTTCGGGTCGTACGTCATCACCTCACCCCTTCCGCGCTCCGTGAATCACACTTCCGCCCGGCCATCATCGCAAATCCCGCTACGTCGGTCAGGCATTACGCGGCGCCCTTCGCAGTCTTGATGCTTCCGGCCGGACTAGGGACGTCGTCACCGCTGCCCCCCCGCAGAGGACTTCGATGCCGCCCCGCCCGGCGGGTAAGGGTCAGGCGGCGAGTTCGTGGTTGAGGTGGTCGCGGAACTCGCGGACCATCATGCTGCCCTTGTACGGCTCAAGCCGACCGGCGAACTGCCGGATCAGATCGACCGAGCGTGCGGAGGCCAGCGCCTTCGTCGCCGGAATCGCGGCTCGGGCGGTGTCAAGAGCTCGCTCCAGCTCACCCATTTTCACGTATGCCTTGGCGGCATTGATCTGGTTGATCTGGGCGGATCGAGGAAGGCGTTTGCTGAACGAGGTCACGGCCGCTTCCGCATGGTTCGCCGCTCGCGTGTAGTCGCCGAGCAGCTGCCAGCACTCGCCCGCCTGGGCATTCAGCTCTACCTCGTCATGCATGCCGATCCATGCCGGGTCACGATCGGTGCTCCCTTGAGCGTGGGTGCTTTCCGCTTCGCCAAGCAGACGTTCGACCTGCTTGGCGCTGTGCCTGTCATCGGTCTCGGCTGGTTTGGCTTGCAGGGCCGTTGCCCACGCCTCCCTGGTCAGCATCAACGCCATGACGTTCGGGGACGCCTGTGCACGGCGTGCGGTGTCGGTCGCGGCTCGTGCGAGCCAGACCGCCATGGCGGCCTGCTCCAGATGAATCGCCTGCCTGGCCATCGTCGCCAGCACCCAGACCCCGGTCAGTGGATCGTCCCCCGTCTTCGCCAGCCGCAGGGCCTGGCCGAAGTGCTGCTGTGCCTGACCCTGCTGGTTCAGGTCGAAGGCCGTCCAGCCCGCCAGCAGTGTCATCCCGGCCGCCGCCGACATCAGCGCCGCCCCCACCTGCTCGTCGTAGCGGCCCTGCAACAGCGGGGCGACTGTGTTGTCGAGATACCGTGCCACCGTCGGGCGGACCAGGCCCGCCCCGAACTGGTTGTCCAATTGGCTGAAGACCGTGCGGGCCTCGTTGACGCGGTCGACGTCGGCTATGCCCACCGCGTGCCTGCTTCCCCGCTGCGCGGCCGATCGAGGGGGAGTGTCGTAGTTCCACGCCGACAGCCACCCGCCCAGCACCGAGGGCACGAACGGCAACGCGGCCAGCACGTGGCGCCGGGACTCGTCCACCTCATACCTCCACAACAGTGCGGCCGACTTCACGGTAGCCGCCGTCGACGTGTCGCCGTACTCCGTACCGGGCCACGAAGATGTCTCTCCGTGGGACCACCCCTCTATCCACTGCTCGACCTCCACCGCCTCCACCTCGAACACGGCCGCGATCTGTCTGCGGCTGTAGGCACGGATGCCCTGCTCGCTCCGCTCCCACCGGCCCCAGGTCCCCGGGGCCACCCCGACCGCTGCCGCCGCCTCCTCCTGAGTCATTCCCCGCTGCTTACGCGCCCTGGCCAGGTCCGGACGCCCCTTACCACCATGTGGCTTCCCCACGACCACTCTCCTTCGGTAATCGAATGACAACTCATTGTGATATTCGAAGACCTCTGGTCGCTACCCCTCAGCGAAACGCTCGGTTAACGCCTACCGCCGCCCAGTTACGCCCTCCTGATGCCCAGTCGCCTTCCACCTCCGGAACGGCCTCCAACGGCCGGTGATCAACGGGCAGGCGCTGATGTTCCCCCCTCCGATCACCCTGACGTTTCCTGCTGTGCACAGCCCCCACAGTGAACGGAGCGTGCTCATGCGGTCAGCCGACGACATCCCGCCAGGTGCCCAACACCACCCGGCCGAAAGCCCGGCGCCCCTGCCGGACCAGAACTGGAAACACCTCGACGCAACCGGACAGAGCACCACCCCGCCAGTACACGACACCAGGGCGACGGCACCGGACACCGAGATGAAGAGGCGACAGGCGGGGGTGACGGGGCCGGGCGCCGGGATGACAAGGCCAGACAGCGAGGCAGCAGGGCTGGGCGCCGGAGCGGTGGGGCCGGACACCGGGACAACGGGGCGGGACGGTGGCGCGGCGGGGCAGAGTGACATCCGTGCGCTTGTGAAGGTCCTGCAGCCCGGCTCGGCCTCGCGCCGTGCCCGGGCCGCCGTCCGGGAGGTGCTCCAGCAGGCAGGCCTGCCCGACGACGACATCGACACCGCCGAACTCATCGTCGCCGAACTCGCCGCCAACGCCGAGAAGCACGCCCGCCCGCCGTACGAGCTGCGGATCTTCAGCTTGGACGGCATCCCCACCTGGTGCGAGATCGTCGACGGTGACCCCAACCTGCATGAGATCCGCCTCATCCTCAACCTGCTGCACTCGGTGAAGAAGATCGGCCTTCCGCTGCTCGCCGAGAACGGCCGTGGCCTGCTCCTGGCCCACCAGCTCTCAGGTGGCCACTGCCAGACCTACCCGGCCATCACCCTCACCACTGCCACCCCCGGCAAGGCCGTCGCCTTCGCCCTGCCCACCCTCTCCGGCAACCGCCTGCTCTTCCCACCCCTCCCGGACCTCCGCCCCGGTCTCGCAGATCTCCGCCGCTGGTCATCGGGATAGATGCTGGGCGGGCGGGCTTTCGTGGGGAGCGGCCTCGGGGGCCCTTGAGTCTGCGGGCTCGCACAACTGCATCCATCACGGTGGGGCGTCCTCCGCTCCGGCCCTGGGCTCGCGCGGCTCCGGGAGCGGGAGCGTGGAAAGTGGGGCCCGTGTCCTTTGACACGGGCCCCACTGATGATTGTTATGCGCGCTGGAGTTGGGGCTTGATCGCCTCAGCCGTGCTGGTGTTGACGAGGTGGAGGGAAAGCATGGAGATCCAGGCCCAGCCGATCAGCGATGCGACGGCGAACAGCAGGCTCATCAGCCCGGGGTTGGTCTGTGGCAGGACGGCGTAGACGATCCCGCCGGCCACGCTGTAGATCGCCCACCCTTTCTGCTTGCCGGCGAGGAACCGGCGGGCGAACACCAGGCTCGCTGCCAGCAGGGCAAGGCCGGCCACCATGGAGGCCACGTTGTGAAGCGCGCCGTGCCAGGAGATCACTCCGTCGGCTGACCCGGCGGGGTAGCCGCTCGCCGGGTCGGTGACGAAGACGCCCGCGAGGACCAGTGCACCGCCGAAGACTCCGATCAGTCGGGGGCCCCATTTCGCCCCATGGCCCTGGCGCAGTGTCCGCCGCATCCCGATGGCCGCCGCGATGAACAGCGTGCCGGTGACGACGAAGTTGGCGATCTGCAGCCATCCGAGGTCTCCCGTCGCCAACTGGCTGAGCATGTGCCGGGAGAGATCGAAGCCGTCTCGGGTGAACGCCTGGGCGAACGCCACAGTGAAGAACAGCGGGGTCGCGACCGTACCGGCGGTCAGCAGTCGCTTCGTGGTCGTGGTGTCAGTCATCGGACGCGGCTCAGTTCGGCGTGGTAGCCGCCGCCGGGCCAGATCCAGTCCCCGGACAGGCTGTTGCCGTCGGGGCTGAACAGGGCGCGATAGTAGGCGGGTGAGCCTTTCTCGCCGCCCCAGATGGTGAGCGTGTCACCGTTGATCTCGTAGACGTAGTCGAGGGTCTCGCCCTGGCTGCCGTAGAACCGGGAGGTGATGTCCTCGCCTGGTTCCTCGGCGCCGAACGGCTTTTCCCGGCCGATGATCTCGATGCCGGTGATGTGCCGGCCGGCATGCTGAAGGTCGACCTCCTGCTTGAGGAAGTGACGGCCCACCAGCCAGGAATAGGTGACCTGGCCGGTGGCCTCGCCGCTCACCTTCCAGGTGCCGGTGAGCCGGTCTAGCTCGGTCATCGCGGTGTCCTGCTTGTTCGACATGAGGACCTCTCCTGTCCGCTTCGATGCTGCTGGGTTTGTCTGTGTGACGGCACGGCGCCTGGAAAGGAATCGGTGCCCGGCTCAGCCGTGCAGAAATTCCACGAGCGCGGGCGCGAGCTTTTTGGGGGCCATGACCACGGCGCCGTGGTTGAGGCCGGGCAGGGTGCGGTGTTCGGCATCGGGCAGGACATGGGCGAGTGCTCGTGCGGCGTTGTGGAATCCGGCCGGGCTTTTGCCGCCGGTAAGCACCAGGGACGGCGCTGTCGCGGCAGACCATCGGCCGGCCTCCAGCGGCTTGCCCTGCTGGGTCTCGCCCATCACCGCGGCGTCGTAGGGCAACGTGTGCGCCAGCGCCTTGAGGTTCGACCACACACCCGGCATCAGCCGCATCATGGTCACCATGAACGCGGGCATGCCCTGTGCCTTGGTCATGAAGTACCTGACCGCGTCGCCGCGCCGGTCGGCGGCCAGCAGCGCGTCGAGGTGCCGGGCGTAGTCCTTGGGTGGGCCGAAGCCGTCGTCGCCGATCACGAACGGCGGCTCGTAGAGTGCCAGTTTCTCGATGTTGAGCCCGGTCGCCGCAGCACGCAACGCCAGTACCGCCCCCGACGAACTCCCGAACACCGAGGCCGAACCCCCGACATGGTCGATCAACGCCGCGATGTCCTCGACCTCGCGTTCGGCCGCGTACCCTGGGGCGTCGCCACTGGCGCCCCGGCCTCGCCGGTCGTAGTTGATCACGGTGAAGTGCTGGGCGAGCAGGCCGGCGAGCTTACCGGCGTCGGAGCGGTCGGCCAGCGCCGAGGACACCAGGATGACCGCGGGCCCGGCACCGAGCCGCTCGAACGCGATCTCGGTTCCGTCCCGGGAGATGACCGTCGAGTTCACCGTGACCGCTGTTTTGCTGGTGGTGGACATGATTGTTCCCGTCTCAGGTGTCATACGGTGTTACCGGCTGTATGACGGCGCCTGGGCGGAGAAGGAATCGGTCCGGTTTCGACTTGTCGCGACCAGGGTGACGGACCCCGGTCCCGGGCTGCGCAGCACGCGCAGTGGCAGGCCAGGAGTGCGCGGGACTCGGCCGGGAGGTCGCATTGCTTGCGCCAGTAGCCGCCCGCGAAGCCCAGGATCGTATGCCTTGGTCGGTGCCGGGCAGCAGGACCCGCATGGACTCCAGACGCCTGCCCGCTGCCTCCCAGGTCGCGGCCGTCCTGGAGGGGCCGTTCCGGCGTCCCGCGACGCGGAGAACACCGCCCTGTCTGAGGTGATGGCGGCCCTCAAAGGGAGTCTGGCGCGTGGCGTCACGACCGTCGAGGAGAGCTCGACCCGCGTGCCCGGTGGCCGGTGTGGTGATCAACCCGTCTACCAGGAGCTTCTTCATGTCATCAGGGGGACGCCGGACTCTCGATCATCCTGCGACCGGCAGACCGCTCCGGGATGAAAAATATCCGCGGAAAGGTTCGTCCCGGGCCGACATTCACGCCGGCCCGGGACGGATCTTTCAGTGAATTCTAATAGAAGAGGTAAAGAGCAAAGCGAGAGCCGACGAGCTCACATTTGTAATCCTGGACGATGCCGCCGTTGGTGATGGCGTTGAAGCCGGTTCTGTTGCAATCGTTTCTATACTGGTAGTAATCCGCGAAGTGCCATGAGGGGGCGGCCTGCGCGGAGGTGGTTGCGGCGGGGGCGGCCATGGCGGGGGCGGCCATGGTGCCGAAGGCAAGCCCACCTGCCATCAACGCCACTGTGGCCAGACGACGAGCTCTCATTCTTTTCCTGCCCTTCGTTGAAGAGGCACGCGCCCGTGAACGGCGATTCTGGTGGTAATCGCGTCTCAAGCACATGATTTCCTGCCGTCAGAGTGCGCCGACATACTTGGAAACCAGTTGTGGATCACTGGAAAATCCAGCTGAGGAAGGCTTTTTCATCCTGGGTGGCGATCGGCTTCGACGGTCTACCGGACGAGGACGGCCTGGACAGTCGCGGAGCCGGCGGTCTCTTGGGCGTACGTGCCCACCCAGGACGAATCAGGTGGAGAACACTCTCCATCTATCGGAGGTGATCTTTGCACGCTTGAGGTGACACGCTCGGAAACGGCCTGAAGCTCAGCACCGCCTTCCTTGATCAGGTGGTGGAGCGGTGTACTCGTCATACCCCTCGGAGTAGGGGGATCGGGCGGCCAGCGGGCAGATCAGTCGCGATAGATCGCTGTCAGCCGGGACCGCGACGCCACCCCACAGGCGTGCGGTGCCGTCACCACCGGCGCTGGCCAGGGTCCCCCCGTCAGGGCTGAAGGTCACGCCGCTGATGAACGGCAATCCATTGGAGGAGGCGGTGTGTCCGGTGAGGGGGTCGCCCAGCTGCCGGTGGGTGGTGGTGTCCCACAGCCGGATGGTGCCGTCGGCTCCCCCGCTCGCGAGACTGCGTCCATCAGGGCTGAAGGCCACGCTGTTGATGGAGTCGACCACTGGGTTGCGGGTGTCCTGGTGCCCGGCGAAGGGATTGCCGCGCTCCTGCCCGGTGGAGAGATCCCACAGGCGCACCACGCTCTCATCGGTGTCGGCGATGGCGAGGGCACGCGCGTCGGCGCTTAGGGCAAGGGCGCTCACCGAGCCTTCGCGACGCGGCGGGAGAACGGCGTCGCCACTGTGGCCGGCGATGTTCCACCGGCGGACGCTTCCGTCGATTCCCGCGCTGGCGAGGCCACGCCCGTCTCGGGTGAACGCCACCTCAAGAACGCGGCCGCCGTGCCCGGTCAGCGGGGCGCCGAGCGGGCGATGGGTGGCGACGTCCCACAGGCGTACGGTGCCGTCGTCTCCGGCACTGGCCAAGGTGCGCCCGTCCGGGCTGAAGGCGACGGTCTGGACTCCTTTCCTGTGTCCGGTGAGGGTCGCGACTTCGCGGTGCGTCGCGATGTTCCACAGACGCACGGTGCCGTCGGCTCCGGCACTGGCGAGAACGCGTCCGTCCGGGCTGAATGCCAGCCGGAGAACATGCTCTTTGTGGCCGGTGAGGGGTTCGCCGCGACGTCGGTGGGCGGCTACGTCCCAGATGTGCACGATGCCATCGCTCCCCGCGCTGGCCAGGATGCGGCCGTCAGGGCTGAAGGCGACGGTCCAGGCGAACTCGGCGGCGGCGTCGAAGGGGCCGCCGAGTTGGCGGTGCGCGGTGACATCCCAGAGGTGGACGGTTCCCTCGAATCCGGCACTGGCGAGAGTGTGTCCGTCCGGGCTGTAGGCCAGCCCGATGACGCTGTTCTTGTGCCCGGTGAGCGGGGCGCCGAGCGGGCGGTGGGTGGCGACGTCCCACAGGCGTACGGTGCCATCGTTTCCCGCCGTGGCCAAAGTGCGTCCGTCGGGGCTGAAGAGCACCCCGTTGACGGGGTTGAATGCGGAACCGATGGCGTCCGTGTGGCCGGTGAGCGGGGCGCCGAGCGGACGACGGGTGGCGACGTCCCACAGCCGTACGGCCTTGTCGGCGGCTGTGGTGGCCATTGTCTTCCCGTCCGGGCTGAAGGCGACGCCGCGGACGTCGTCCGGGTGGCCGGTGAGCGGGGTGCCGATGGGGCGGCGGGTGGCGACGTCCCACAGCCGTATGGTGCCATCGGTTTCCGAGACGGCCAGAGTCTTTCCGTCCGGGCTGTAGGCCACGGCCCACGCGGAGCCCTCGCCTACCGCGATGATGCCTCGGCCGGCGCCGGCGAGGATGTCGAGCACGCTGTAGCGCGCCTCGGGCGTACGGGCGACGCGCCAGGCGTTGGCGGCCAGCGCGGCGGACCGTACCGGATCGGCGGCCGCGATGTACTCGCTCTGTAGCGCCCGCTCGCGTGACGTGGCCTCCTGGCTCCGCGCCTCGGCGAGACGCTGCTGGGTCCTGGCGTCGTTCGCGGCGAGGACGGCCGCCCCGGCGCCTCCCAGCGAGGCGATCAGCAGGACGATGAGGGTCACCAGGGTGACCCGGCGGCGCCGTCTGGCCCGCTTCGCGGCCGCGTCACTGCTGGTCAGGAAGTCGGCGACGACCTCGTTCAGAAAGGGGTGGCGGGTCGGGCCGGAGCGCCAGCGCTCGCGGGTCCGGTCGATGGCCTCCAGCCGGGCGCCGGTGTAGAGATAGCCGGGCTCGCGTCGCTGGCGGTCCCAGCGCGCGGCGTCCTCGGAGAGTTGCTGGCCCACGAGCAGGTCGGCGCGGTCGGCGTCGATCCAGGATCGCAGTTGCGGCCAGGCACGGATGAGGGCTTCGTGGACGATGTGGGCCCGATCCTGATCCACGGTGATCAGCCGGGCTCGGGTGAAGGCGTCGAGGACGACCCGGGCTTGATCATGTTCCGGACTGCCGGCCGCAGGGAGCAGTTCCAGCAGGGGGACCGTTCGGCGGGTGTCGTCGGTGGCCTCGCCAAGCCGGACGAGGCGCAGGAACATACGGCGCGCGGTGTCCCGGGCCAAGGAATCGGGAGGCTCTGGCCCGCTTGGCGGCCGCTTCGCGCTGTGGGAGGGCGCGGTGTCGGACGACTGCGGTGACCGGGGTGCGGTGCCGGACGACTGCGGTGACCGGGGTGCGGTGCCGGACGACTGCGGTGACCGGGGTGCGGTGCCGGACGACTGCGATGACCGGGGTGCGGTGGTGAGAAGGTCTGGTGAGTGGAGGGAGTTCAGGGTCTCGTCGGCGGTGCGGGCCAGCGCCTGGGTGATTCCGCCGGTCGCGCGGTAGGCCGCCAGGGTGAGGACGCCGTCCTCGCGGCGTTGCCAGGTGGCCAGCAGCGCATGGGACAGCAGCGGCAGAGGGGTGCTGTCGGTGCTGTCGCCGAGGTCGTCCAGCAGTTGTTCCACCAGGCCCTCATCGAGGGTGAGACCGGCCAGCCGGGCCGGTTCCTCGATCACATCGCGCAACTGGTCGCGGGTCAGCGGCGGAACGACGGCCGCGTGCTCCAGCGCGTCCACGAGTCCGGGGTAGGCGGTGCAATGGCCGAAGAAGTCGGCGCGCACGCCGATCACCACGGGCACCTTGCGGGAGATCGCGACGAGTGCCCTGATGAACGGTGCGCGGCGAGACTCGTCCTCGCAGAGGGTGAAAACCTCTTCGAACTGGTCAATGAGGAGAACGGTGTCCTCAGGAAGGGCGTCCCACAAACGATCGGGGTCGGGCGGGGTTATGAGCCGTTGGCGTCCTCCACTCGTGTCCCCCAAGCGATCGGGGCCAGGTGGCGTCGCGAGCAGCTGCTCTCGTTCAGCTGTCGTGTCGCCCGTGCGATCGGGGTCGGGCCGGCTTCCTCCAGTCAGGTCGGTCACGCTTTGGAGAAGACCGCCGAAGGGATCGGCGCCAGGGGTGAGCAGCAGGCAACGTTCGGAGCCCAGCGCCGCGATCAGCCCGGCCTGCAGGACGGAGGACTTGCCTGAACCGGAGGGACCGGTGACGACGAGCGGTGCACCTCGCTCGGAGGTCACCCGATCGGCGAGGGTATGCGTGAGTGCTTCACGGCCGAAGAAGAAGGCCGTGTCCTCGGCGCGGTAGGCACGCAGACCTCGGTAAGGGCTGTGCTGCCCGTCATCGGGCAGTGCCGCCGGGAAGCGGTGACCGGCCGGGGGACGGTACGCGGCGTTGACCACGATCGGGCGGCCACCGTGGTCGGCGGCCTGGCGGCGGGGAACGGGCATGCCGCGTTCGCGCAGGCCACGGGTGAGACAGCGGTGCACGTCGTCAAGGCCGAGCAGGTACGGTCCGGTCGGGTCGCCTTCGGTGAGCAGGTGGATGAGCGCGCCGGTGAAAGCGGTGTGGCGATCCCCGGGCAGCGCCCAGGCCGTCTCGTCGCGGCTGGTGGAGGTCAGCAGATAGGTGTCCGGCCAGCCGGTGGCGCGTCCGGCCCAGCAGCAGTCCAGGATCACCACGCTCAGCCGGGCCCTGCTCCTTGACAGCAGGTCGGCGACTTCCGCGTACGGCAGCGCCTGGTTCCTGACCGGGCCTTGGGTGAGGTCCACCGTGGCCTGGGTGGCGAGATACAAGCGGTTGTCAGGACCGATGAGACCGTGTCCGACATATACGAAGACCAACACGTCGGTGGCCTGCTGGGACAGGGCGTCGATCGCCGTCGCCAGCCGGGCGGGATCGTCCGGGTTCACCAGGAGCGTCAGCTGCTCGGGAGCCAGATCGGTGTGCTCGACCAGGGTGGTGGCCAGGTCGGTCGCGGCGGAGACCGCCTGGGGCACGTCGCGGATCCTCGCCTCCGCGACGTGCCGGCCCGAGCCGACGATCAGCACGCGAACGCCGGATCCGGACAGCAGGAGCCTCGGCGTGGCCTCAGCCACCATCCGCCTCCTCCTCACTCTCCCGTTCGTGGTCCAGAGCGGGTCGGGTGATCACCGGTAATGGCGATCGCCTTTCCTGCTCGGCACGAGACCCGGGTTCTCGCCGGTGCGAGACCCACCCCGGTTATCGCTTCCAACCTCCCCTTCGCTACGTCACAGCTGACGAAACCCGTTCTCCCGAAGCACCGCCAACGGATGACACCGGAACTCCCCAGGCGCGCTCGACCAGGAGGACCGATGTCAGGGACCTGGCCGATGGGATCTCAGGACAGCTTGCGTGGCCCACACCAGGTCAAAGCCCGCTCCGCCGCGACGAATGAAGGTCAAGCCAGGAATCCGCGAGCGAGTGCTCGTCGCCCACCAGCGCGGCGAACCGTCCGCGGAAGCACAGCTCACCGAAGATCTTCGCGAAGTCACCCCGTTGATCTCGTCGATGAACCGCATGCCCCTCTCCGAACAGCCTGCTCACTATCGACGAACCAAGGGCGGATGTCGTACCGATCCCTTACGGTGACAGATCGTGAACAGCGAGTCATGCGCGTACATTGATGAGTCCATGCGGGTCGGTGCCGGACTCTATGTGCTGGCCGCCGCGGTCGTTCCCAACCACCAGGCCGTTACGTACAGGGCGGCTCTTCGCGCATTGCTTCTCTCCAAGCAGCCGCGCCTGCACTGGCGGGACGAAAGGCCGAAACGCCGTCTTGAGATCGTCTATGCGCTTGCCGAACTGTCGCTCGACGTGATCGCGGTCGTGGGCACCGATATGCCGTCATCAAAACAGAAGCGTGCTCGACGTAAATGCATGGATCGCCTCTACTGGCGACTCGCCCAACGACGTGTGCCCCACGTGATCATGGAGGGGCGCGGTCAGGCGGGCAACAAGGAAGACCTCGACATGGTTAACGCTCTACGCGCGCAGAACATGTTGCCTGACGAGATGCGCGTCGAGTGGGCCGACCCTCTTTGCGACGAACTCCTCTGGCTTCCCGACATCCTTGCGGGCGTCATCGCGGCAGCGGCCGCAGGGGACACGGCACTGCTGGGGATTCTCGAAGAAGGGGTGATCGTCGATCGACTGCGCTGCGACTGATTGAGAACAGCGCGAAGCCCGGGGTCCTGTCAGTTCCGGCAGTAAACCCGGGCTCACTTCCTCTCCCCCTAGCAGGGGGCGGCACCGCCAACCCTACCCGGCTATCGTCGGCGAACACATCGCTTTCCGTTATCGTCCAGCGGGCGGCCGAAGTTCTTGCCCACTTCAAGATCATTCAACCGTGTCGCCGTCACCAACGTCCATGGTCAGCCCAGGAGCGCGCGGGTCTCGGCCAGCAGATCGCACTGGTCGCGCCAGTCGCCGCCCGCGAAGCCAAGGACCAGGTGACGCGCCCCGGCGTCACGGTAGGCGGCCAGCCGCTCGGCCACCTGCGCGGGTTTCCCGGTGAGGGGCAGCTGCACGGCCTCCTCCATGGGGATGCCGTACCCGGTGATACCCGAGGCGATGGACTCGCGGGTGGGCAGGCCGGGCCCCGAACCGAGGACGCCGGTGGCGCCGATGGCGACGACCGGCTCGGGGCGCCCGTGGGCGGCGGCGAGCTCGGCCAGCCTGGTTCGGCCCGAGGCCACCTCCGACGGCGGGATCATCGAGGGGAACCAGCCGTCCCCATAGCGGGCCGCCCGCCGCACGGCCACCGCCGAGGCGTTGCCGACCCAGATCGGCGGCGGCGTCACGGCCGGTTGGAGCCGCACCTCTCCCGGCTCGTCCACCAGCGCGACGGTCTCCCCGGCCAGCAGCCGCGCCAGCAGCTCCAGTGCGGTGTCGGTCCGTCTGCCGCGCTCGCCGTACGGCACTCCGGCCGCCGCCCACTGCCCGGCCCCGCCGCCGGAGCCGACGCCCAGCACCAGCCGGCCGCCCGAGACGTGCTGCAGGCTCGCGACCTGCTTGGCCGCCCAGGCCAGGGGCCGGATCGCCGGGACGAACACGCTCGCGCCGATCCGGATCCGGCTGGTCGTCGTCGCCGCGACGGCCAGCGCCACGGCGCAGTCCAGTGATGCGGCCCCGGTGGCGAGGTGGTCGCCGTGCCAGACGCCGTCCAGCCCGGCCTCCTCGGCATGGCGCGCGGCGGTGCCCAGATCGAGCCGCTGCTCCCGCTGCACGCCGATGCCGGGCAGAATCACTCCGATGTCCATGGACGCCATCCTTCAACCTCAAGTGACCTTGAGGTCAACTCGCCACGGGAAGTGCTTCGCCCTCTCCAGTCCGGTCAGGCGATGCGATAGCGGTGCTCGTCGACGGTGGCGACCACTTCAAGTCGCCCTCCAAGCGCCTGGACGTATGCCGTTAGCGTGCCCAGCGTCGCAGACCCCAGCTCCCCGCGTTCGATCGCGGAAATCCTCTCCTGTCGCACGTGCATCCGCTCCGCGACGTCAATCTGGCGCAGGCCCAGTTGTTTGCGCACGGCGGTCAGCCTGATGGCAGTGACCGCCTCGGCCGCGCCCTCGTCGATCGCGGTGATGTCCTCCTCGTCGAAGATCTCGTGTTTGACGTCGTCCCACCGGTGGAATGTGGTCATCGCTCGTGCTCCTTCGGTGATGCTTCCAGTCGTTCTATCCATTCGGTGAAGAGACTCTCTGTGAGCGGTATCGCCTTTTCGTACCAAATGTTCCATTCCCCAGCCTTGTCGCCGGCCACCAGAAGCACGGCGTTGCGACGGGGATCGAAGGCGAACAGGATCCTGATCTCGCTCCGGCCCGATGATCCGGGACGGAGTTCTTTCATGTTCTGCAGGGTGGAGCCTGTGATCCTGTCAACCAGTGGCCTTCCGAGAGCGGGTCCGATCTCGATGAGGGTCTGGATGGCCTGGCCGACCAGTCTTGAAGTCGCGCGATCACTTGCTCGTGTCGCGTGCAACCACTCTCGAACCTCCTCCGTCAACTCCAGGTTCCACGCCATGGCGAACTCCCTTCATAGTATGCAGGCATACTATGAAGGGCAAGAATGTCACGGTGGGTTTTTATTTGGATTCGCCGTGTAGTTATTGGCCGACCTTGTGTCGGAGAGGTCGTTCTTCGGATGAGCCCTCAGGGGATACGGCGGTGACGGAGGCCGACGCTCAGTGGCGGGGGAGCGGCGTGGTTTGGCGGGTGGGGAGGCGGTGTCGGGGGCCAGTTCGGTGACGAGCCGGCCGGACGGCCACAATGAGCTGCGGGCGGCCATGGACCTGCTCACCGACACGCTCCTGTCCCACCTGTCGTACGAGGAGAGGGAGCTGGTCGAGCCGCTCGCCAGGCTCGGCCTGTACTGAACGCCACGCGCAGGTTCGGGGTAGGGCTCTCCCCGGCGACCGGGGCCGGCGACCGGGGCCGGCGACCGGGCCCGACGATCGGGGCCGGCGACTGGGACCGGCGGCCAGCGACCGGGGCCGGCGGTGAAGCGGGAAGCCCGGCCCGTGGCGGGCAGGATGTCTCAGGACACCTCGGCGACCAGGCGCTTGCGGAAGACCCAGTACGACCACGCCTGGTAGCCGAGCACGAACGGCAGCGCGATCAGACCGATCCAGGTGAGCATGCCCAGCGTGTACGGGCCGGAGGCGGCCTCGGCGACGGTGAGGCCGGGGAGCGGGGCGGGCCACAGGGCGCCGAACAGGGCGGCGCCGCCCAGCGCGATGGACGAGGCGGTGGCGGCGAACGCCCAGCCGTCCCGGCCGCGCCAGGTCAGCGCGATCCCCGCGGCCAGGGCCGCCACCGAGGCGAGCGCGCCCGCCCAGAGCCACGGGGCCGCCGACCAGCCGGCGGCCACCGCATCCGTGGCCGGGATGTTCGGCAGTGCCGCCACCGCGGCGGGCAGCGCCACCGCGGCGGCGATCATCGCGGCGCGCCGGGCGCGGGAGCGCACCGGCCCCGAGGTCTTGAGCGCGACGAACACCGCCCCGTGCAGCACGCACAGCGAGAGGGAGAGCACTCCGCCGACCAGCGCGGCCGTCGCGCTGTTCCGCAGCAGGTCGGCGAAGACGGCACCCCACAGGAACGCGGGAAGCGCGCTGCCGACCAGCACGCCCAGGTCGCACCAGACGCGGTCGGAGGCGTGCTGGACCTTGCCGCGCCACTCCAGGCCGACGCCGCGCACGATCAGGCCGACGAGGATCAGTGTGATCGGCAGGTAGAACTCGCTGAGCAGCCCGGCGTACCAGGCGGGGAAGGCGGCGAACATGGCGCCGACCGCGGTGATCAGCCAGACCTCGTTGCCGTCCCAGACCGGGCCGATCGTGCCCAGGACCTGCTTGCGCTCGGCCTCGTTCCTGGCCAGCGCCGGTGCCAGCATGCCCACGCCGAAGTCGAAGCCCTCCAGCACGAAGTAGCCGATCCACAGGAACGCGATGAGTATGAACCAGAAGGTGGTGAGTTCCATGGTGGTCGCCTTCAGTACATCAGGGTCGGCTGGAGCCGGGCGCTCGCGGCCTGGTCGTCGTCGCGCGAGGGCGGGGTGAGGGGTGCGGCGGGGACGGCGGGCTCGGGGCCCGTCTTGACGTGGCGGGTGATCAGTACGGCCTCGGCCACCGCGAACACGCCGTACACCAGAGTGAAGATCGCCAGCGAGAGGGCCACCTCGGTGAGGCTCACGCCGGGCGACACGCTCGCCGCGGTGAGCAGCTCACCCTGGACGGTCCACGGCTGGCGGCCGATCTCGGAGAGCAGCCAGCCCGAGATCATCGCGATGGTCGGCAGCGGCAGCGCCAGCAGGGCGGCCCTGGCGAACCAGGCCGGGATCTCCTGCTGCGGGCGGTTGCCGCCGCGGCGTTTGCGGGTCAGCCAGAGACCGAGAATCGACAGGCCCACCGTGGCCATCCCGAAGACGATCATCACGCGGAAGGACCAGAAGACCACCGGCAGGTTGGGCAGGTAGTCGGCCGGGCCGAACTGCTCGGTGAACCGGGCCTGCAGGTCCGCTGTGCCCTGGACGACCGAGTTCGGGTCGTTGGTGGACAGGAAGCTGAGCAGTTTGGGGATCTCCACCCCCGGCACCGGGGAGAACGCCGCGCCGGCCGTGTCGTGGGTGAGTCCCTCGGCGGCGGCCAGCTTCATCGGCTGCTGCTCGTACAGCAGTTTGGCGGACATGTCCCCGCTGACCGCGACCACCGCGCCGGCGAGCGCCGTCATGACCAGTGCGGCCCGGATCGGGGTCCGCCAGATGCTCGCCGTGTTCCGCCGGGCCGGCAAGGCCCCCTCGGGGGCGGCGCGCCGCTCCCGCAGGACCTGGTAGCCGCAGATCGCCAGCACGAAACCGCCCCCGACCACGAAGGCCGCCCCCACCACGTGGGGCACCTGCACGAGGGCGGCGGAGTTGGTGAGCACCGCCCACAGGTCGGTCATCCGGGCCTTGCCGTCGACCACCTCGTAGCCGACCGGGTGCTTCATCCAGGCGTTGGCGGCGAGGATGAAGTAGGCGGACACGGTGGAGCCGATGACCGCGATCCAGATGGTGGCCAGGTGGATGCGTTTGGGCAGCTTGTCCCAGCCGAAGATCCACAGACCGATGAAGGTCGACTCCAGGAAGAACGCGAGCAGTGCCTCCAGCGCCAGCGGGGCGCCGAAGACGTCGCCGACGAAGATCGAGTATTCGCTCCAGTTCATGCCGAACTGGAACTCCTGCACGATGCCGGTCACCACGCCCATCGCGAAGTTGATCAGGAAGATCTTTCCGAAGAACTTCGTGAGCCGCAGGTAGTGCTCCTTGCCCGTGCGGTGCCAGGCGGTCTGCAGGCCGGCGACGAAGACGCCGAGGCCGATGGTCAGGGGTACGAACAGAAAGTGGTACACGGTGGTCACCCCGAACTGCCACCGAGCCAGGTCTAGTGCGTCCATCTTCCCTTCGCGTTTCCCTCGCGGGCCTGTTGCTCTACGGCTTGTAGTTCTACTTCTAGTAGTACTACAGGCTGTAGAGTAAAGGGGGGAGGAGACGCCGCGAGCTGATGCGATCTTTGTCACATGATTCGGTGCGAGACCGCACTTCTCCGCCGGACCGAGACCGTCCCTCGGCTCGCGACGCCGGCTCTCCTCATGCCGCAGGGAATGTCTCCACGTATGGCCCGGCATGAAGGGACATGTCTCCCGTCACGCCGGGCACATCCCCGCCGCCCGCCATCCCCCCGGAGGCGTGACTCCATGGTGGAGCGTGCGGCACCCCCGGGGCGTCCACCTCCGGAGTGATTTCGAGGTACGCCGCGCGGGCGACATCGCGAGCCCTTACTTCCCGCGCGAAGCGGGGGAGGGTCGCAGGGGCGCCGCCTTCAGGTACGCGTCGAGGTTACCGAGCTCGAACCCCCGGCGCTTGATCTTGGCGATGAGGATCTTGAAGTCACGGGCGAGGTTCGGCCGGAAGTGCAACAGCAGCACGTCGCCGGGGCGGAGCCTCTTGTCGGGCACCTGGTAGGCGATCTTCCCGCCCGGCTGCACGGTCGCGGTCCAGAGCAGGAGCGCGTCGATACCGCAGGCCTTGGCGGCCCTGCGGGTCGCGGTGTTGTGGTTGCCGAACGGGGGGCGGAACAGGGTGGGCGCGGTGCCGGTGTGCCTGCGGATCAGTGTGGAGGTACCGCAGATCTCGGCCTTCTGCCCCTCGTAGCCGAGCGCGGGCAGGTTCGGGTGCGTCAGCGTGTGGTTCTCGATCGTCGCCCCCGCGTCGCGCAGGTCGCGTACGTACCCCCACTTGCCCGCGCCCAGGAACCTGCTGCCCTGGGCGGTCGGATCGGCC
This sequence comes from Streptosporangium sp. NBC_01810, assembly GCF_035917355.1. Lineage (NCBI taxonomy): Bacteria > Bacillati > Actinomycetota > Actinomycetes > Streptosporangiales > Streptosporangiaceae > Streptosporangium > Streptosporangium sp. NBC_01810. The sequence continues at coordinate 1,434,005 of NZ_CP109070.1, forward strand.
GCGCCCCTGGCCTCCACGGCGTCGCGGGTGACGAAGGCCGCCACGGGGATCCGCTGGTCGCGGACCTGTGCCACGAAGCCCGGATCCTGCTCCCAGCCGTCGTCGATGGTCAGGAAGACGACCTTCCGCCTGGTGGGGATGGAGCTGATCACCGGAGGCAGGCCGTCACCGGGACGGGGGATCACGCCCACCTCACCCCGCCTGGGCATCGCACCCGGTGGCCCTGCCGCCTTCCTCGCGGCTCGGCCATCCGTACCGGCGGGGGCCTTCCCCGAGCCGGAGGAGACTCCTGGCGCGGGGGCGGCACCCTCGCCGGGCCCGCCGTCCAGGCCCGTGGCGCACCCGGCGCTCACCGCCAGGGCCGTCGCCGCCGCCGCTCTTATCGTCCAGTGAGTCCCCGATGCCATGGGCGACCATCCTGCCAGCAGCCGGGAGTCCGTTCGATCATGCCTCGCGAGGTGATTCGCGGGAGTCTGTCTGATCGTGCCTCGCGGGGCGATTCAAATGGCTATGTTCTGTACTCCCATGATCATGGCATTTAGCGGGGTAGGGTCAGCACTACCACGACTAGGGGTGGAAGCGGGGGTTTGCGATCACGGCGGCCACGCGATCCTGGGAAAGTCGTCATGTTCGGCCGACGCGGATGTGTGGCGTCGCCGGCTGACGTAATCATGTCGAGTGATCCGGCCCATCTGAGGAGAACCGTGACCAACTCCACCGCGATAGACGACGCGGATCCCCCCGTCCCCCTTGAAAGCGCGGAACGGGGTAGTGATTTCGCCCGGCTGTCGCGCCGGATCGTCCAGGCGGGGCTGCTGGACCGGCGCCCCGGGTACTACGCCGCACGGCTCGGCCTGGTGGCGGCGTCCTTCGTCGGCGGCTGGGCCGTCTTCTTCGCCGTCGGCGACTCGTGGTATCAACTGCTGGTCGCCGCCTTCCTCGCGGTGGTGTTCGCGCAGATCGGGCTGGTCGCCCACGACCTGGCCCACCGCCAGGTCTTCCGCTCCCGCCGTTCCAGCGAGATCGCCGGACTGGTGGCCGGAAACCTCTCCATCGGCATGAGCTACGGCTGGTGGATGGACAAGCACACCCGCCACCACGCCAACCCCAACCACGAGGACCATGACCCCGACGTCGCCCCCGACTTCCTGATCTGGTCGCACGAGCAGGCCGCCGAGAGCAGGGGGCTGCCCAGGCTCCTGGGCCGCCGGCAGGCGTTCCTGTTCTTCCCGCTGCTCACGCTGGAGGGGTTCAACCTGCACGTGTCCAGTGTCAGGGCCCTGATGCGCCCGACGACCAAGCACCGGGCCGTGGAGGCGTCGCTACTGACCGTGCACGCCGTCCTGTATCTGGGCGCGCTGTTCACGGTGCTGTCACCGGGCAAGGCCGTGGTCTTCCTCCTGGTGCACCAGGCGATCTTCGGTGTCTACCTGGGCTGCACCTTCGCGCCCAACCACAAGGGCATGCCGATGCTCAGGGGCGAGGAGAAGCTCGACTTCCTCCGGCGCCAGGTGCTGACCTCGCGCAACGTGCGCGGCGGCAGGGTCCTCGACGCCGTGCTCGGCGGGCTCAACTACCAGATCGAGCACCACCTCTTCCCCAGCATGCCGATGCCCAACCTGCGCCGTGCCCAGCCGATCGTCCGGGCCTACTGCGAGGAGTTGGGTGTCGACTACCTGGAGTCCGGGATCGTCAGCTCGTACGCGCAGGCGCTGCGCCACCTGCACGACGTGGGCGCGTCCCTGCGAGCCGGAAGCCCCGCGCCCGGCTGACCCGTCCGCGCCGGTCGGTCTCGTGCGTCAGGGCGGCAGCACTGACAACGACGGGTCGTCCCGGCGGGCAGATGTTGCTGTTATCCGCCCGCCCGGAGATTGCCTAGGGTGCTTGGTGTGAAGCTCGCAGGCAGTGCCGTGCTCGGCATCGACAGAGATCGTGTGTGGTCAGCGCTCCAGAACCCGGCCGTGCTCGTGCGCACGATCCCGGGATGCGAGCGCCTTGAGGAGACGGGCCCGGACACCTACCGGATGACCGTCACCGCGGGCGTGGCCTCCATCAAGGGCGTCTACCAGGGCGAGGTCGCCCTGTCGGAGCCGGAGGCCCCGGAACGGTTCGTGCTCAGGGCCCGTGGCCAGGGCGCCCCCGGCACCGTGGACGCCACGGTGGAGGTCCGTCTCAGCGAGGTCGAGGGTGGCACCCGGATCGACTACGACGCCGAGGCGGTGATCGGCGGCATGATCGGTGGCGTCGGCCAGCGCATGCTCGGCTCCGTCGCAAGGAAGACCGCGGGTGACTTCTTCTCCGCCGTGGAGAGTCACCTCGTCTCCGGCGAGATCTCCGGCGAGGTCTCCGGCGAGGCCCCTGCCGCCCCGGCCCTCGCTCCCGTCCTCACCACCGGTGCCCCCTCGGAGGACACCGCGTACACCGTGCCCACTGCGTCCACTGCGTCCACTGCGTCCACTGCGCCCGTCACGCCCGTCACGCCCGTCACGCCCGTCACGCCCGTCACGCCCGTCACGCCCGTCACGCCCGTCACGCCCGTCACGCCCGGAACAACGCTCGAAGCCGGCCCCGCGCACGTCTTCGAGCGCCCGGCCAAGCAGTCCAGGCCCGGAGTCCCCGCCTGGTCGCTCCTCGCCGCGTTCGGGATGGGCGCGGGCGTCGCGCTCGGCAGCGCAGTGATCGGCTGGCTGCTCGGCCGTACCGGCAGGAAACGGTGACGGTGGTCACAACCGGACGGAAGTGATCGCGTCGGCGGGACGTGCCGAGATCATGTCTCCACCCCTGCTGAGGCGGGTGTTCAAGGAATTGATCATGCTCCGGTGAGGAATCTGTGGTGTTCGGACCGGCGGTCCGCGTGTTTGACCGGTAAAACGCGCTCCTTTTAGGATCCTGGCGTACGTCTGCCACGACGGGTCACGGGGGAACATGGAGCCGCTGCTGATCCTGCATGCAGTGGCGGCGGTGCTCGCCCCGGCGCTGGTGCGCCGCTTCGGCCGGGCCGCGTTCCTCCTGCTCGCCGTGCCACTGGCCTGCGGGTTCGGCTACACGATCTGGATCGCCCTGACCGGTGTCCCCGTCGAGTCGCACCACGACTGGGCGCCGGGCCTCGGCCTGGGGTTGTCCTTCCGCGCCGACGCGCTGGCCGTGCTCATGATGGCCCTGGTCACGGGTGTGGGCACGCTGGTCGTGCTGTACTGCTCGCGCTACTTCTCCGCAGGCGCCGAGGGGCTCGGCCGGTTCGCCGGGGTGCTCGTGGCCTTCGCCGGGGCGATGCTCGGGTTGGTGGTCGCGGACGACCTCCTGCTGCTCTATGTGTTCTGGGAGCTGACCACTGTCTTCTCCTACCTGCTGATCGGCCACGACCCCGCCGGCAGGACCAGCCGCCGCTCCGCGATGCAGGCGCTGATCGTCACCACGTTCGGCGGCCTGGCGATGCTGGGCGGCATGGTCGTGCTCGGCGAGGCCGCGGGAACGTATCGCATCTCGCGGATCGTGCAGAGCCCGCCGTCCGGCGGCCTGGTGGCGGTGGCGGTGGTGCTGATCCTGGTCGGCGCGCTGTCGAAGTCGGCGGTCTTCCCGTTCAGCATGTGGTTGCCCGCGGCGATGGCCGCGCCGACACCGGTCTCGGCCTACCTGCACGCCGCGGCGATGGTGAAGGCGGGAATCTATCTGCTCGCCCGCCTGGGCCCGGCCTTCGGGGAGCTCGCCGCCTGGCGGTGGGTCGCCGTACCCCTGGGCCTGCTCACCATGCTGCTCGGCGCCTGGCGGGCGCTGCGCGAGCACGACCTCAAGAAGCTGCTCGCCTACGGCACGGTGAGCCAGCTGGGTTTCCTGACTGTGCTGTTCGGCGCGGGCACCCGCGACACCGCGATCGCCGGGGTCGGGATGCTGCTCGCGCACGCACTGTTCAAAGCCTCCCTCTTCCTGGTCGTCGGCGTCATCGACCACTCCACGGGCACCCGCGACCTGCGCGAGCTGAGCGGCCTGCGGCGCTCGGCGCCGTGGCCGGCCGCGGTCGCCACCGGGGCCGCCGCCTCGATGGTGGGCATCCCGATGTTCCTGGGGTTCGTCGGCAAGGAGGCGGCCTTCGAGTCGCTGCTGACCGGCCGGGGCACCGACACGGCGGTGCTCGCCGGAGTCGTCCTCGGGTCGGCGCTCACCGCCGGCTACAGTGCGCGTTTCCTGTGGGGCGCCTTCGGCGCCAAGCCCGGTGTCGAGCCGGTGCCGGTGCACCCCGCGGGCGCCGCGATGCTCCTGCCGCCCGCACTGCTCTCGGTGCTCGGCCTCGCCGCGGCCCCGTTCGCCGCACGGTACGGCGAGGCGATGCGGAGCTACACCGACACCTTCCCCGGACCCGGCCACGGCACCCACCTCGCGCTGTGGAGCGGCGCCCCGGTGCCGCTGCTGCTGTCGGCCGTCGCGCTGGCGGGTGGAGCGCTCCTCTTCCTGGCCAGGAAGCCGCTGGCGCGGATCGGGGAGGCCCTGCACCTGATCGACTCCGGCCGGGCCTACTGGGCCCTGGTCCGCGGGCTGGAACGTTTCTCCCTGCAGCTGACCGGCGTCGTCCAGCGTGGCTCACTGCCCGACTACCTCATGATCGCATTCGTCTCGGTGGCGGGGGTGGGCGCCTTCTCACTGGCGTACGGTCCCGAACCCGACCTTCGGCTGGACCTGGTGGCCTGGGACCGTATCGAGCAGCCCGTCATCGGCGTGCTCATCATCGCCGCGGCGGCCATCGCGCTCAGGGTGCGCTCGCACATCGTGCTGGTGCTGCTGGCGGGCCTGACCGGGTACGGCACGGCGCTGCTGTTCCTCGTCCACGGCGCGCCGGACCTGGCGCTGACCCAGTTCCTCGTCGAGACGCTGAGCCTGGTCGTGTTCGTGCTGGTGCTGCGGAGGCTTCCCCTCGGGCCGAGGGAGGACCGGCCCCGGGTGCCGTTCGGCGCGCGGCTCACCCTCGGCATCGTGAGCGGCGTCGTGGTGGCGGGGGCCGGCCTGCTCGCGATGAACGCGCGGCAGGCGACACCGATCGGCACGCTGATGGCCGAAGCGGCGAAGGAGGCCGGGGCCGCCAACATCGTCAGCGCGCTCCTGGTCGACATCAGGGCCTGGGACACCATGGGGGAGAGCTCCGTGCTCGTCGTCCTCACCCTCGGCATGACCGGCCTGGTCTTCCTGCGCAGCCGCTCGTACGCGCCGCAGCCTCCGACGGAGAAAACCGGCGAGGAGAGAACCGGTGAGGAGCCCCGGACGTACTGGCTGGCGACCAGTCTGCCGCCCGGGCAGCGGACGGTCGTCCTCGAATTCGTGGCCCGGGTGACCTTCCACACCGTGATGCTGGTCTCGGTCTTCCTGCTGTTCACCGGGCACAGCGGGGTGGGCGGCGGGTTCGCCGGGGGCATCGTGGCCGGTCTCGCGCTGGTCCTGCGCTACCTCGCCGGAGGCAGGCACGAGCTGACCGCCGCCGCGCCGGTCGCCCCCGGGGTGCTGATCGGCCTGGGGCTCCTGCTGTCCACGCTCACCGCCCTGGTGGGGCTGTCGGCCGGTGCGGGGCCGCTGGACATGCTCTCCGCCGACCTGTACGTCCCGCTGGTCGGCAAGCTGCACCTGTCGACGGTGCTCCTGTTCGACCTCGGGGTCTACATCACGGTGATCGGCATGGTGCGGGACATCCTGCGCAGCCTGGGCGCCGAGCTGGATCGGCAGATCGAGGAGGGGGAGAGCCGATGACCGCGCCCGTGCTGCCTCTCCTGGTGGTCGCCGCGCTCGTGGCCGCGGGGGTCACGCTCCTCCTTGAGCGGAGCCTGGTCCGGCTGCTGGCCGGGGTCATCCTGCTCGGCAACGGGGTGAACCTGCTGATCCTCACCGTGGGCGGGCCGCCGGGGGAACCACCGATCCTGGGCGTGTCCGACCCGGAGCGGATGGCCGACCCGCTGCCGCAGGCCATGGTGCTCACCGCCATCGTCATCACGCTGGGCGTCACCGCCTTCCTGCTCGCCATGATCCACCGGTCCTGGCAGCTCACCGGCGCCGACGAGGTACAGGACGACACCGAGGACCGCCGGGTGCGGCTGCGCGCCAGGCGCGGTGAGCTCGGCCAGGCCGTGCTCGACCGCGAGGAGGCCTACCAGCGGCTGGTCCGCGAGCAGCGGGCCGAGCTGGCCCGGCTGGAGGAGGCCCAGCACGAGCGGGAGCGCAGGGAACTGGATGAGCTGGAGCAGCAGATCCTCGACGTCAACGTCGACCTGGGCCGCTGGCTGCAGGAGCACAAGAACGACGGCCTGTCCGCCGAGCGGCTCGCCGAGCGTTTCGCCGAGGCCCAGCAGGCGGAGGACGTCTCCAAGGAGGGCCGGGAGAGGCGCGTGAGGGAGATGCGCGCCGAGTTCGCCCGCAGGAGGCGGGAGCAGGCCGCGCGGGAGCGCGAGATCCGCAAGCGGCTTCGCGCCCGCCAGCGCGACGCCCGCAGGCAGATGCGCGCCGCCATCCGGGAGGACCGGGCGCGGCAGGCCAGGGCGCAGGATCCCGAGCTGGAGGGCGAGGACTGATGGAGGCGCTCATCCCGGTGCCCGTGGTGCTGCCGCTGCTGGCCGTCGGTCTCAAGCTGGCCATCGGCAGCAGGCTGCGCAGGCTCCAGGCACTCATCAGCGTGGGCACGCTCGCGGTGGTGCTGATCGTGTCGCTGTTCCTGCTGGTCGCGGCCGACAGCGGGGGCCCGCTGGTGTCCCGTGCCGGGGGCTGGGGCGCGCAGATCGGCATCGCGCTCGTCGCCGACCGTCTCTCCACGCTGATGCTGGCGGTCTCCTCCGCGGTGACGCTCTGCGTGATGATCTACTCGCTCTCCCAGTCCTGGGCGGACCAGGAGCACAAGGCCTCACTGTCGATCTTCCACCCGGCCTATCTGATCATGGTCGCCGGAGTGTCGGACGCCTTCCTGTCCGGTGACCTGTTCAACCTCTTCGTCGGGTTCGAGATGCTACTCGGCGGCTCGTACGTGCTGCTGACCTTCGGCGGGACCGAGTCCCGCATCCGGGCGGGCGCCACCTACACGGTGATAGGACTGGCGTCGTCACTGTTGTTCCTCGTCGCGATCGCGGTGGCCTACGGCGCCACGGGCACCGTGTCGCTGGCGCAGCTGGCCGAGCGCTTCTCGATGCTGCCCCAGCACGTCAGGCTGCTGGTCGAGCTGACACTCCTGCTGGTCTTCGTGGTCAAGGCCGCGATCTTCCCGATGTCGGCGTGGCTGCCCGACTCGTATCCGACCGCGCCCGCTCCCGCGACGGCGCTCTTCGCCGGGCTGCTCACCAAGGTCGGCATCTACTCGATCATCCGGCTGGAGGCGTTGCTGTTCCCCGGTGGCCCGGTGAGCGGCCTGCTGATGTGGGCGGCGCTGCTGACCATGCTCGTCGGGGTTCTCGGGGCGGTAGCCCAGACCGATATAAAACGGATGCTCTCCTTCACCCTGGTCAGCCATATCGGCTACATGGTGTTCGGAGTCGCCCTGTACAGCGTCCAGGGCATGGCAGGTGCCGTCTTCTACGTGGCCCACCACATCACCGTGCAGACGAGCCTGTTCCTGGTGACCGGCATGATCGAGCGCCGCACCGGTACCACTTCCCTGGACGGCCTCGGCGGCCTGGCGAAACTGACACCCGTGATCGCGGTGCTCTTCTTCGTGCCCGCGATGAACCTGGCGGGCATCCCGCCGATGTCGGGCTTCCTGGGCAAGCTCGGGCTGATCCAGGCGGGAGTGGCGGACGGCGGCCCGATGGCCCTGACCCTGGTCGCGGGAGGGCTGGTGACCAGCCTGCTCACCCTGTACGCGGTGGCCACGACCTGGAACAAGGCCTTCTGGCGGGTACCGCCCGCGGGAATGGTCACCGAGGGGGGAACCGTGCTGGAGACCCAGGAAGGCGAGGACGGGGCAGAGCCGCAGGGGGAGCCGGGCGCGGGCGCCCGGAGCGGGACCGCGGCCGAGGCGATCGTCACCTCCGTCACCATGCCGAAGCTCATGTTCGCCTCCACGGCCGCCCTGGTGGCGCTGGCGCTGTCCTTCACCGTGCTGGCCGGCCCGCTGTTCGCCCTGTCGGAGCGGGCCGCGGCGGAACTGCTGGCCCGCGAACCGTACATCTCCGCGGTGCTCGGCGGTGAGCGGTGAGCGAGCCCCGCCGGGTGCTCCCGGCGCCCCGGTTGCCGGGCAGGCCCGTGCCGCTGCCGCAGGTGCTCTGGCTGACCGTGATCTGGCTGCTGCTCTGGGGAGACCTGAGCGTGGGCAACGTGCTCGGCGGCCTGCTGGTCGGGCTGGTCCTCGTGTGGCTGCTGCCCCTGCCGATTCAGGACACCGGCCTCCGGCTCCACCCCGTCTGGATCCTGCTGTTCCTCGTCCGCTTCGTACGGGACATGATGGTGTCCAGCTTCCGGGTCGCCTTCTGGGCGCTGCGCCTGGGCAGGCCGCCGCCGATGCAGCTCGTCGAGGTGAGGCTACGCGCCTCGTCGGAGGCCATGGCCGTGCTGGTGACCGTGGCGCTGTCGGCGCTGCCGGGCAGCCTGGTGCTGGAGGCGAACGTCCGCCGGAGAACGCTGCTGCTCCACGTGCTCGGCGTTCCGGGGGATCCGGCGACGGTCGGACAGGTCACCCAGGATGACGTGACCCGGTTGGAGAACCGCATCGTGGCCGCCTTCGGCACCCGCGCGGACCAGGAGGAGGTGCGATGACGACGGTGTACCTGATCGTTCTGGGGCTGCTCGCCGCCGCCGCGGCGATGACGCTCTACCGCCTGGTGCGCGGTCCGACGATGCTGGACCGGGCCGTCGCGCTGGATGTGCTCACCGCCGTCGTCATCTGCGCGATCGGGGCGGGGGCGGCGACCTACCGGGACTACTCGGTACTGCCCGTGCTGCTGGTGCTGTCCCTGCTGGGGTTCGTCGGCTCGGTCTCGCTGGCCAGGTTCTTCTCCGGGCGTGCCCGGTGACCGTGATGGACGTGGCCGCGGCCGTCTGCCTGCTGCTGGGGGCGGGACTGGCGTTCGCCGCGGGGGTGGGCATGGTCAGGTTCCCCGGCACTCTGGCGCGCATGCACGCGGCGACCAAGCCCCAGGTGCTCGGGCTCCACCTCATCCTGCTCGCCATGTGGCTGCGCGACCCCAGCTGGAAGATCGCCGGCGTCATACTCCTGGTCGCCGTCTACCAGGTGGTGACGGCCGCGGTGGCCGCCTACATGGTGGGCAGGGCCGCCTACCTCACCGCGGCGCCGCACGACGACGGCGGCGACGGCACGGCCGTACCGCCCGGCGACGGCACGGCCGTACCGCCTGGTGACGCTCGCGCCTAGGGATCTCCCGGCGTACCGTGTCGGTATGCGTGAGGGACGTGCGGAGGACGCAAGGACCGAGGCCAGACGACTGATCCGTGACCTACTGGGCGAGGAGCGGCCGGACGCCGCCCTTCTGCTGGGCGAGGCGGGAGCGGCGCTGGGCGCCGACCGCGTCGCGCGTTCCGTCGAACTCGCACGAGGCGCCCCCCTCACCCGCAGATCCACCGAGCTCGCCGCGCTGGCCGCCCTGCTGGTCGGAACCCGTGAGCTCGGCGAGCGGTGGTGGCGGCGCGAGCGCGGCGGCAAGCTGCCCGCGCCGGACGAGGTGCTCCGGAGCTCCACCGCGATCGAACCGTGGACCGACCTGACGGTTCTGGAAATGCTCGCCGCCTGGATCGCCGACGACGCGGCGGACGAGACCTGGGGCCGCCCCGCCGCCGTCACCGACCTCAACTCCTGGCAGGCCGAGGACCGGGTCGAGCTGCCGCCCGACGCGTGCCCCGGCCGGCGGATCGTGGTCGCCTTCGACGCGGGCGGCCGACTCGACGCGGTGGTCCTGCGCCGGGCGGACAACGAGCTCGGTTCCAACCTCGACTTCGACTCCCTGCGCTACTCCCGCCCCGCCGAGGCCCAGTGGAGCTGGGGCGTCGCCGCGGGGCTCGGCCCGCACCGGCTGGACGAGCACCCCGACCCGTACGAGCAGCCGGTCGACGCCGAGGCCGCCGCGACCCTGCACACCTGGGCGCTGCGCCAGGGCGCCTCCGCCGCACAGGTGGGTGCGGTGTGGCGCGACAGGGGCGATGTCATCGCCGCCATCGAGCGGATCGACTGGATGTGGCGCAGCGGCGAGTGGTTCGCCTGGTGGCGAGGGGTGTCCGCCCTGGTCGACGGCGAACCCGGGCAACTGGCCGCACGCCTCGCGGAGATCGCCGACGCCCCCTAACGCGACGTTCCGCTCGTCGCCCCACTCGGGGGCCTGCCACCGGGCGGCTCGCCGGGTCGACCTCCACCTGACCTGGCCCTACTAGCGGGTGGAGAGTCCCGCCAGGGCGCCGGCGTAGATCTCGACGGCCTCCTCGATCCGGGGAATCTCGCAGTATTCGTCGGTGACGTGCGCCTGCTCCGGCTCCCCGGGACCGCAGATCACGGTGGGTGCTCCACCGCAGGCGGCGACGAGCACCGAGGCGTCGGTGAAGTAGCTGGCGGCCGGTCGCTCGCCCGGGGGGCGGGCCCCTGCGGCGACCAGGACCCGCACGAAGGGGTCGTCCGGGTCGGTCCACACCGAGGGCAGGTCGGTCAGCACCTCCAGCGAGGTCTCCCCGCCGAGCTTCTCCCGGAGCCGCTCACGTAGCTCCGCGTGGTCCTGGCCGGTGACCGTGCGCATGTCGACGGTCGCCTCGGCGAGGTCGGGGACGGAGTTCACGTTGATCCCGCCGTGTACGGTCCCCACGTTCGCGGTCGGCGCGCCGAGCCAGGGATGAGGGGGAACGCCGGGATCGAAGCATTCGACGGCGCCGATCGCGCGGGCCAGCTTGTAGATCGCGTTGTCGCCCAGGTGGGGCATCGAGCCGTGGGCGGTCCGGCCGTGGGCGGTCGCCTTCAGCCAGAGCGCGCCCTTGTGCCCGAGCAGGGCGCGGTTCGCGGTCGGCTCGGCCACCAGCAGCCCCCGGGACCGGCTGACCAGCCCACGGGCGATCATGTCGATCGCCCCCTCGCAGCCGGTCTCCTCTCCCGCGGTGAGGACGATCTCCAGCGCCACCCGGTGGCCCGGCCCGCGCGCGTGCCGCTCGGCGGCGACGACCAGCGCGGCCACCCCGGCCTTCATGTCGCTCGACCCGCGCCCGTAGAGCCGGTCGCCGTCCACCTCCGCGGTGTGCGGCTCGTGCGTCCATGCCTGGCCGCCCAGCGGAACCGTGTCGAGGTGACCGGTGAGGGTGACGGGCACGCCCGTTCCCCATCGGGCCACCAGTCCGGTACGGCCGGGTGCGTGGTCGTGCGTCCGCACCTCGAAACCGGCGGCCTCCAGCCTGTGGGCGAGCGGTTCGGCGACCGCGGCCTCGCCGCCGCCCACCGAGTCGATCCTGATCAGCTCGCGGGTCAGTTCCACGACGTCGGTCATGCCGATCCCCTGCCTTCCTGACCGTCCCCGGTCACGGTTCCTGAGACTCCGGCGGTGGCCGTGTCCCCGGTCAGGACTCCTGCGGCTCCGGTGGTGACCACGCCCCTGGTCACGAGGCGGCTGGTCTCCCGTACGACGAGCCGGGGAGCGATCGCGATGCGCTGCGCGGGCCGCGGATCGCCCACCCGTACCTGGTTCAGCAGGCGTACCACCTCGGCCGCCATCTCCTCCACCGGCTGACGCACGGTGGTGAGCGGCGGGTCGCACATCGCCGCGTGGCCGACGTCGTCGAATCCCACCACCGCCACCTCCTCGGGAACGCGTACGCCGCCGACCCGCAGCGCCCGCAGCAGGCCGACCGCGATCTCGTCGTTCCCGCAGACCACCGCGTCCGGCAGGGGGCCGTCGGCCAGGAGTGACTGCCCGGCCTCGAAGCCCCAGGCGAGGGTGAACTCGCCGAGCAGCGGCGGCCTGGAGGCGATCCCGGCGCGGGCTGTGGCGAGCTGGAAGCCGGCCAGCCGCAACCTCGCGGAGGAGTTCATCAGGCGGCTGCTGACGAAGACGACGGAGCGTGCTCCTCCGGCGACCACGTGGTCGACTGCCTGGGCCAGCGCCGAGTCGTCGTCCACGCCGACCCAGTCGGCTCCGCCGCCCTCGATGTAGCGGTCCACCTGCACCAGGGGCACCTGCCGGGCGGCGTTCAGGACGGCCGGCGCGCTGGCCTCAAAGTCGCACGGGCTGATGATCAGGCCGTCCACCCGCCGGGCCAGCAGCGTGTTCAGCCGCCGGGCCTCGATCTCGGGTGCGTACAGGGAGGCGCACAGCAGCAGGTCCCGCCCGGTCTCCTGGAGTTGATGCTCCACCGATTCGACGATCGTGGTGAAGAACGGGTTGCCGATGCCGGGAACGATCATGCCGATTGTTCCGGTGGTCTGGTCGCGCAGTGCCTTGGCGATGGCGTTCGGCCGGTAGCCCAGCTCGGTGGCGGCCCGTGTCACTCGCTCGGCCACCTCGGCGGTGACTTTGCGGCGGCCGGACAGGGCACGCGAGGCCGAGGCCACGGAGACGCCGGCCGCTCTGGCCACGTCGTGGATTGTCACGCCCATGTTGTGTAATCGATTTCCCTGGTCGCGCTGAGGATAACCGGTCGCCTCCCCGCCACACGAGCTCGCTCAGGTGCGGGTTGTTAGAACCATAGAGCGTCTGCGGCCTTACGTCACCTTGACGAGCGTTTGCCCTGGTCGCTACCATCCCCGGATATTGGTAATCGATTACCAAACCCCCTGCATCAGCGTCTCGAAAGGCTGATTCGATGGCACGACCGACTCGCTTCACCCGCCTGACCGCCGTCACGGCAATCCTTGCCACCGGCCTGCTGGCCGCGGCATGCGGCGGCACGGACGCTTCCGACACCGCGCCCTCAGCCGACGGCGGAGAAAAGCCGAAGATCGGCCTGGTGCAGATCAACCAGCAGGCGATCTTCTTCAACGAGATGAACGCCGGCGCCCAGCAGGCCGCGAAGGAGGCGGGCGTCGACCTCACGATCTTCAACGCCAACGACGACCCCGTGAAGCAGAACGAGGCCATCGACAACTTCGTCCAGCAGCAGTTCGACGGCGTCATCGTGGTGGCCATCGACGTCGAGGGCATCAAGCCCGCCGTCAAGATCGCCAAGGACGCGGGACTGAAGGTCGTGGCCGTCGACGCGATCGTGGACTCCCCTGCGGTCGACACCCAGGTGGGCGTGGACAACGCCGAGGCGGCCAAGCAGATGGGCACGTTCGTCAACGAGTGGGCCAAGAAGCAGAACGTGTCCGTGCCGAACATCGGCGTGGTCGGCGCGCTCAACTCATTCATCCAGAACGTGCGCAAGGACGGCTTCAACTCGACCGTCGAGGCGGCCGGCGCCAAGATCGTCCAGACCGTGGACGGGCAGAACAAGCAGGAGGCGGCCCTGGCCGCCGCCGAGAACCTGCTCACCTCGCGCTCGGGCCTCACGGCCGTGTACGCCACCGGAGAGCCCGCGCTGCTCGGCACGGTGGCCGCGGTGAAGTCGCAGAACGCGAGCGACCGGGTCAAGGTCTTCGGCTGGGACCTCACCGCGGAAGTGATCGGCGGCATCGACGCCGGCTTCGTCGCCGGAGTCGTGCAGCAGGACCCCAGGACCGAGGGCTACGAGGCGGTCAAGGAGGTCAAGGCGCTGATCGGAGGCGCGCAGGCGAAGAAGACCATTGATGTGCCCGTCACGATCGTGACCAAGGAAAACGTCGACAAATACCGCTCCACGTTCAAGTGAGCGGCGGAGAGACCCCTATGACCGACTACGAGGCGACCGGCGCGGACCGTGTGGTCATGCGCGACATCCGCAAACGCTACGGGATGGTCGACGCGCTGCGCGGGGCCAATCTGCGGGTCGGCGTGGGCGAGGTGGTGGGACTGGTCGGCGACAACGCCGCCGGCAAGTCCACCCTGATGAAGGTGCTCGCGGGCACCGTGGTGCCGGACTCCGGGCAGATCGTCTTCGACGGTCGCCAGGTGTCCTTCGCCACCCCCCGCGATGCCCGCGAGCTGGGAATCGAGATGGTTTACCAGGACCTCGCCCTCTGCGACGACATCGACGTGGCGGGCAACCTGTTCCTCGGCCGTGAACCGCGCCGGGCCGGTGGCCTGCTGCTGGACATCAAGCGGATGCACGAGGACGCGCGCCGGCAACTCGACGCGCTCAACATCCGGATCCCCCTCACCGACATCCCGGTGGGCGGGCTCTCCGGCGGCCAGCGGCAGGCGGTCGCCATCGCCCGCGCGGTCACCTTCGGCCCCAAGCTGCTCATCCTCGACGAGCCCACGGCCGCGCTCGCCGTCGCCGAGGTCGAGACCGTGCTGGAACTGATCAAGACCGTCTCCTCCCAGGGGGTCTCGGTGATTCTGATCACCCACCGCCTCCAGGACCTGTTCCGGGTCTGCGACCGGCTCTGCGTGATGTACGAGGGGACGCTCCGCGCCGACCTCGACGCCCGCACCACCAGCCTGGAACGGCTCGTGTCGGAGATCGTCGCCCATGACCAGCCCGAGGGAGCACGGTCATGACCGTCACCAGCGAGAGGGTGGTCACCACCCGGTCGGCCCGGGTCAGCGCCCACATCGGCAGCCACGCCCAGACCATCGCCATCGGGGCCATGCTGGTCCTACTGCTGATCTTCTTCTCGTTCTCCGCCGACCGCTTCGCCAGCGTCGGCAACCTGCTCAACCTGATCCGGCAGATCTCCCCGACCCTGATCGTCGCGGTCGCGATGACCTTCGTGATCAGCACCTCCGGCATCGACCTGTCGGTCGGCTCGACGGTCGCGCTGTCCGGATCGCTGCTGGCGATCGTCCTCCAGCAGGGCTGGGACCCCACCCTCGCGCTCATCGCGATCCTCGCGCTCGGCGCGGCGATCGGGTTCGTCAACGGCTGGTTCTCCTCCTACCAGGGCATCCCGGCGTTCATCGTCACTTTGGCCATGCTCTCGATCCTGCGGGGCACCGCCCTGCGCGCGACCGAGGGCTACTCCACTCCGATCGACGGCGGGTTGTGGATCGTCCAGCTCGGCCAGGGCCGCATCGCCGGAGTGCCGGTGCCGGCCGTCCTCGCCGTGGTGATCGCGCTGCTCGGCTGGCTGGTCCTGACGCGCACGCCGTTCGGCCGCTACGTGGTCGGTCTCGGCTCCAACGGTGAGTCGCTGCGCCGTACCGGTGTGAACACCCGCAAGATCGGGCTCATCGTCTACGTGCTGGCCGGTCTGGCCGCCGCGCTCGCCGGAGTGCTGATCGCCACCCGGCTCAGCTCCGGGTCGTCGAACGCGGGCACCGGGTTCGAGCTGGAGGTCATCACGGCCGTCGTGCTCGGCGGGACCAGCCTGTTCGGCGGCCGGGCCAGCATGCTCGGCACCATCTTCGGCGCCCTCACCCTCGGCGTCATCGCCAACGGCCTGGTGCTGCTGCACGTCTCGCCGTTCTACGTGCAGATCGTGCAGGGCAGCATCCTGCTGCTGGCCATCTTCGCCAACAACAAGCTGTGGGCGAGGTTCGGCGCGGTGCGGAAATGACCGGTCGGGCCGAGGCCGCGACTGCGACTGCGACCGCGACTGCGACCGCGACCACGGTGCTCGGCGAGGTGCCCGTCGCCGAGCTCGGCATCACGCTCTGCCACGAGCACCTGCGCAACGACGGCGCCAGTGCCTGGCACCCCGCCCCCGAGGGCGACGCCGAGGGTGAGCTGATCGCCGGTTCGCCGGTGCGGATGGAGTTCCTCGGCCGGCTGCGGCAGGACCCCTACCTCTCCCGCGACAACGTGTCCCTCGACGACACCGGTGTGGCGATCGAGGAGGTGGCCCGGTTTGCGGCCCGTGGGGGCCGCACAGTGCTGGACGTCACCCCGGAGGGCATCGGCCGCGCCCCGGCGGAGCTGGTCCGCATCGCCCGTGCCACCGGCCTGAACATCGTGATGGGCTGCGGCTTCTACCTGGAGCGCACCCACCCGGCCCGGGTTCGCGGTATGAGCGCCGCCGACGTCGCCGACGAGATCGAGCGGGATCTGGTCGACGGCGCCGGGGGAGTACGTGCCGGGGTGATCGGCGAGATCGGGATCTCCCCGGACTTCACCCCGGCCGAGGAGAAGGTGCTCCGCGGCGCCGCCCGGGCCCAGGCCCGCACCGGTGCGCCGCTCTCGGTGCACCTGCCCGGGTGGGTACGGCACGGCCACCGGGTGCTCGACGTCATCGCCGAGGAGGGCGGCCTCCTCCCGGCCACTGTGCTGTCACACATGAACCCCAGCCTGCGTGAGCGCGACCACCAGGTGTCCCTCGCCGCCCGGGGGGCCTACCTCGGATACGACATGTGCGGCATGGACTACCTCTACCCCGGCGAGGGCCAGTCGCCGTGCGACGAGGAGAACGCCGCAGCCGTCGCCTGGCTGGTCCGCGCCGGCCTGGGCAGCCGGTTGCTGCTCTCCCAGGACGTGTTCCTCAAGACCATGCTGGTCCGGTACGGCGGAACCGGCTACGCGCACATCCTCACGCACTTCGTGCCGCGTCTGCACCGCCACGGGCTGACCCCCGAGGACACCGACCGGCTGCTCGTCGCCAATCCGCGCGAGCTCTTCACCACCCCGAAGACACCCTGAAGGAGACAATATGACCCGCGTGCTGGTCGCCGGCGAGTCGTGGATGAGTGTGTCGACCCACTACAAGGGGTTCGACGCGTTCACCACGACGACCTACCACACCGGCTTCGAGCCGCTGCGCGACGTACTGGTCGCGGACGGCATCGAGGTCGACCACCTGCCCGCGCACGACGTGCCCAAGCTGTTCCCCGGGACGCTCGACGAACTGTCGGCCTACGACGTCGTCGTGCTCTCCGACATCGGCGCCAACAGCATCCTGTTGCACCCCGACACCTGGCTGCACAGCAGGAAGTCGGCGAACCGGCTCGACCTGCTGGCGAGTTGGGTGGAGCAGGGCGGCGGCCTGGCGATGGCCGGCGGCTACCTCAGCTTCCAAGGCTTCGAGGCGAAGGCGGCCTTCCACGGCACCCCCGTGGAGCGGGTGCTCCCCGCCCGGATCTCCCCCTACGACGACCGGGTGGAGACCCCGCAGGGTCTTCCCGGCGTCGTCGTCGACCCGGCCCACCCCATCGTGGACGGGCTGCCCTCCGACTGGCCCGACCTGCTCGGCTACAACCGCTTCGAGGTCCCCGAGGACGCCCGGCTGCTCGCCACCGTCGGCGCCGACCCGCTGCTCGCCGTACGGCAGGCGGGGGCGGGCCGTACCCTCGCCTGGGCCTCCGACATCGCCCCGCACTGGTGCCCCGAGGAGTTCGTCACCTGGGAGGGGTACCGCACCCTCTTCACCCGGTCCGTGCGCTGGCTGGCGAAGGAGATCTGACATGCCGATCCCGGTGATCCTCGACTGCGATCCGGGTCACGACGACGCCCTAGCCATCCTGCTGGCGGTGGCCGACCCGGCGATCGACCTGCGCGCGGTCGCCACCGTCGCCGGCAACCAGACCGTGGCGAAGACCGCTCTCAACGCGCGGCGGATGCTCAGCCTGGCGGGGGTTACCGGGGTACCGGTCGCGGCCGGTTGCGACCGGCCGCTCGCCGGTCCGCTGGAGATCGGCGACTACGTGCACGGTGAGAGCGGGCTGGACGGCCCGGCCTTCGGCGAGCCCGACGTGCCCCTCGATCCGCGCCACGGTGTCGAGCTCATCCACGACACACTCGCCGCCGCCGACGAGCCGGTGACGGTCGTGGCCATCGGGCCGCTGACCAACATCGCCACGCTGCTGCGCCGTCACCCCGGCGACCGCGACCGCATTCGCGAGATCGTGATCATGGGTGGCTCCACCGAACGAGGCAACCACACGCCCTACGCCGAGTTCAACATCCACGCCGACCCGGAGGCGGCGGCGGAGGTGCTCGGCAGCGGCATCCCGACCACCTGGGTGGGACTCAACGTCAGCCACCAGGCGCTCGTCACCGCCGACGTACTCGACCGCATCGCCGCACTCGGCACCCCGCTGGCCCGGGTCTGCGTGGAACTTCTCACCTTCTTCGGCTCCAGCTACCACCAGACGTGGGGGTTCGAGGCGCCCCCGCTGCACGATCCGATCACCCTCGCCTACCTGATCGACCCCGAGGTCCTGACCCACGTCCGGGTGGGCCTGCGGGTCGAACTGGACGGCACGCACACCCGGGGCGCCACCGTGGCCGACCTGCACGGCCGGATGGACTGGGAGCCCAACGCGAACGTCGGGACCGTACTCGACCGGGACCGGTTCTGGGATCTCATGATCGGCGCGATCGACACCCTCGGCCGACGCTGAGGCCCCGCCACGGAGTGGCGCTCACCGGCGGCCCAGCGGTCGTGCCGGAGCAGCAGCTCGTTGAGGTATCCGGCGTTGTCCAGGCTCACCATCACCAGCGGCGGATCCAGCGAGATCGAGGTGAACGTGCCGACCGTCGTCCCCACATCGTCCCGCTCGTCCTTCACCGTGACGACCGTCACCCCGGTCACCACCTGGGCCATGGACTCGACGAACTCGTTCATGCGGAAATCATCCCGGAGCCCGGCAGATGCTCCGCCCCCGCCCGGCAAGGCCGCCGTCTCAGGCTCTTGCCGGGCAGGACCGACTCCAGACGGAGTCGATCTTGACCGTGTCCGGTCACAGACTTCCCGCCACGCTCGTCACCGATGATGCGACGCCCTCATCACCAGCGGATGCCCGAAAATATGTCTTTCGTCATGGTTTCTCATGGATGCCGCCGCCTCTTACCAGGCGTGAGCTGGACTCTTAAGGAAACCGCTCCCAGGCGAGCCACGCGAGACGACCGAAGGTGATCACACCTTCCCTCCGCGTCGTCGTTTTCATCTCGCCACTCCACGACTATGCGTCACATCTCACTCACGTGTTCGATATCTCATCTCCCCAAACCTGACCGCCGCGCCCTTTATTTGTTCCTTATGGAGATCTTGCGGACTTAAGTGATCTATATGTACTTTTTGATCGTTTGCTTGCACCTGACGCACTCTGAACCGTCAGCTCCGGCCTCGTCCGGTTCCCATGACGAACTGGGGTAACGCGGGGACACTCGTTCTCGCGCTGACGTGTTCGGAGGATGACGGCGTATGCGCCGCTTGTTGTCATGGGGCCGTTCGTCTCGATCTTCAACCGGCGTGAGTCTCATCACCTTGGTGACGCTGATCCCCGGCCTCCTGCTCCTGCACGCGGAACCGGCGGTCGCCGACTTGAATCCGGCCATCGCGTCCCTTGCCGTGCGGGGCGAGCCGGCGCCGGTTCAACTGTCCGGAACGGCAGCCGGTCTGCCCTCCCTCGTGGGAACGGACCGCACGGCGACAACGGTGCAGGTGAAATCCCCTTCGAAGGAAGTCGCCGCACCGAAGAAGGCGCTGCCCCTCGAAGGCCGGTTCGTCAAGGAAGCGGCGCCTTCCACCACGACGGCTCCCTCCCTGTCGAAGAAACAGCAAAAACAGCGGAAACAGGCCACGTTGTCGATGCAGGCGCTCGCAGACCTCCGTGCGGAAGCGTCTCACCATGGCGGTCCAACTACGCGGTCGCGCAGGGGGATCGGCTTGCCTCGGCCGGCCGGATCTGGGAGGCGCTTCAGGCCATCGCGGGATGGGCCAATACGACGCCGCCGGAGAATGGCTTCTCATGGGTATGGGCGGACCGGGGAGCGTGTCCGCTGCCCCCCGCTCCGACGGTCACCTCCATGACCCCCGCCGACGAGGCACTGGTCATGACGCTGCAGCCGACGCTGTCGGCGACGGTGACCTCGTGGGCCGGCGGCGTGGCCGGCTTCGACTTCCAGGTCTGTGACAGTCCGTCGATGTCGGGCAACTGCGTGAACTCCGACGACTACGACAATGTCTGCTGCGGACTGTCCGGCCAGTGGCCGTTGCCCGAAGGACTGCTGTCGTGGGGCAAGGAGTATTGGTGGCGGGTGTACGTCACCGACGCCTCCACCATCGGCGGTCAGGGCAGATACTCCTCGACGCGTTCCTTCACCATGGGAGTGCGCCAGCCCACGATCACCTCGAACCTGTCGGCCCGGGGTGTCAACGGCCAGGAGTTCCACCAGTCCACCGGTAACTACACGACGACCTTCACCGACGCGGTGGTCAACACCGCGGGGTTGCCCCTGTCGGTGGTGCGCTCCTACAACAGCATGGACCCGCGCCGTGACGGCGCGTTCGGGGCGGGCTGGTCGACCCGTTTCGACATGCGGATCGTGCCGGAGACGATCCGCGGCTTCGAGGCGCTTCTGGTGACCTACCCCGACGGGCGCACAGTGCGTTTCGCCGACAAGGGGGACGGGACCTTCCAGCCGCCGCCGGGCACCTACGCCACCCTGGCGACGGTCACCGGGGGCGGCTGGCGGCTGATGGACAAGTCGTCCACCTCCTACCTCTTCGACACCCAGGGCCGGCTGCTGCGGGCGACCGACAGCCAGGGCCGCGGCCAGGAGCTGACCTACGGCACCGACGGCAAACTGAGCGAGGTCACCGCGACCGGCGGCAGGTCCCTGTCGTTCACCTGGACCGGCGCGCACGTCACCACCGTGTCCACCGCCCCGGTGAACGGGGCGCCGTTGACCTGGACCTACTCCTACACCGGTGACCGCCTGACCGAGGTCTGCGCGCCGACGACCGCCTGCACCAGCTTCGAGTACGGCGCCGGATCGCTGTATCGCAGCTCGGTCCAGGACGCCGACCCGTTCGGTTACTGGCGGCTGGGTGAGGCCTCCGGCAATGCGGCCGATCTGGGCTGGGGCGCCGGTTCGGCCTCCTACTCCGGGGCGACCCGAGGGCGTCCGGGAGCGCCGGCCGGCAGTACCGACACCGCGGTCGAGCTGACGAGTTCGGGCTATGTGGAGCTGCCCTCGGGCCTCATGCCACGACTACATCAGCAGGGAGCGGTGGAGTTGTGGTTCAAGTCCACCGGGACGGGCCGCCTCGTCTCCTCGGGAGAGTGGAGCAGCACGCTGGACCCGGTGGTGCAGGTGGGCGCCGACGGCAAACTACGGGCCTCGCTGCGGCCGACCGCCTCGCCCATCGTCTCGACCGCCGTGGTGAACGACGGTGCGTGGCACCACCTGGTGTTCACCGTCGCCGCCGACAAGCAGACCCTCTACCTCGACGGCCTCCCCGCCGGAACGCTGACTCAGCCGGTGGCCGCCGACAACCGCGGCTTCACCCGGATCGGCGGGGGGCTGGCCGGGACCGTCGACGAGATCGCGGCCTATGACCGGCCGCTGACCGCGGCCGAGGTGGCGGCGCATTACGCCGCCCGGGTCGAGGCCCCGAACAAGCTGACGAAGATCACGCTGCCGTCGGGGCGGGTATGGGCGACCAACACCTACGACTCGGCAACCGAACGGCTCACAACGCACGTCGATGCCAACGGGGGCACCTGGCAGATCGGCGCCCTGGCCTACAACCGGACGACCGGCCAGTCCACCGTGACGGTCACCGACCCGCGCACCGAGACGCTGACCTACGTCTATGACGCCTGGCGTGGCTACCGCCTGGTCAGCCGGAGCGACCAGCTCGCCAAGGTCACCAAGTACGCGTACGACACCGGCGGCTTCCTCAAGACGGTCACGGACCCGAACAACAACGTGACAGAGCGCTTCTACGACAAACGCGGCAACCTTGTCGGGGTCAAGCAATGCCGGAGCACGAGTAGTTGCCAGACCGAGCGCCATGCGTACTACCTGAACACCAACGACCGGTTCGACGCCCGCAACGACCGGCCGATCGCCTCGCGGGACGCGCGCTCCTCCAGCGCCACCGACAACACCTACGCCACCAAGTGGGAGTACAACCAGCACGGCGAAACGCTCAAGCAGACCACCCCGGCCACCATCGACTTCCCCAACGGCCGGGCGACCACCTTCACCTACACCGACGGCACCGAACCCGCCGTCGGCGGCGGCACCACCCCGGCCGGACTGGTGAAGACAGAGAAGGACGCCAGGGACAACGAGACGACCTACCGCTACAGTCTCGCCGGTGATCTGGCAGAGAAAACCACCGTGTCCGGCTTGAAAATCCAGTTCGCTTATGACTCGCTGGGCCGAACGATCTCCCAAACGGAGGTGTCCGAGGCCACCCCCGGCGGAGTCACCACAACGTTCACCTACGACGGAGCCGGGCGCCTGCTCACGCGGACCGAGCCAGGAGTGAAGAACGAGGTCACCGATGTCACTCACACGGCCAAGACCACCTACACCTACGACGCCGACGGCAACCCGCTCACCGAAACCCTCACCGACCTGACCGGCGGCGACCCTCCAAGCACGACCACTTACACCTACGACGTCAAAGGTCGGCTAGAGACGATGACCGGGTCTGAAGGTGGTGTGGCTCGCTCTACCTGGGACAGCACCGGCGCCAAGGCATCGGCAACTGATCCGCTGGGCACTGTCTTCACCTATGCCTACACCAAGCGCGGTGAGCTGACCTCCACGACGATCAAGAACTGGACGGGGAGCCCGGTCACGCCGCAAACCCCGCAGGATGTGGTCCTGGGGTCCTACTCCTACGATTCTGCGGGCCGACTGGCCGGCCAGGTCGACGCGATGGGCCGCAAGACCTCCTATACCTACTTCACAGACAACCGTCTGTCCCAGGTGATCGGCGATGATGTCCGGCTGAACGGCTCCACCACGACGGCGGAGGTGGTGGTGGAGGCCAACACCTACGACGCGGCCGGCAATCTCAGCAAGCAGGTCACCGGTGGGGGCATGGAGACCGTCGACTACGCCTACGATGCCGCGAACCGTCTCACCTCCAGCACCTTCGACCCTGCCACCCTCAAGCGCAAGATCGCCTACACCTACGACGCGACCGACAATGTCACCGGTGAGAACCTCACCGGGGCAGGCAGCACTCGGGTGGAGTCCACGGTGTACACCTACAACGCCCTGGGGTTGGTGACCCAACAGAGCGTGGAGAACGGCGCCGACGACCTGGTCTCCACTAACACCTACGATGACCGCGGTCTGCTGACCGCGACCACCGACCCACGCGGCAACGTCTCCGGCGCCACAGCCGCCGATTTCACGACCACGATGCGGTATGACCTCCTGGGCCAGCTCGTGGAGTCGAAGGCCCCCCAGGTGAAGATCGAAAAGAACGGGTCCGCCACCGACGGGCGGCCCACGATGAAGTACGGCTACAACAATGCCGGATTGGCGACCCACACGGTCGACGCCGAGGGAAGAACGTTCACCTCGACCTTCGACAAGGCCGGACGCCTCACCTCGGCGATCGCCCCCTCCTACACCCCGCCGGGTGGCAGCGCCGTCATCCCCAAGGTCAGCTTCGGCTACGACGCGGCGGGCCGCCAGACCACGGTGGCCGACCCGCGCAATTACGTCACCTCCACCGTCTACGACGCGCTGGGACGCCCGGTCAAGGTGACCGAACCCGGCCCGTCCGGGCCGGGTGGCGTCTGGCTGGCGGAGTACGACCTGCTGGGTGAGCAGCTCGCGGTCATCGATCCCACCGGTGCGCGCGTCGAGGCCACCTACGACGATCTGGGCCGGAAGATCACCAGCACGCAAGTCGAGCGCACCCCCACCACTGCGGCGCATACCACCAGGCTGACCTACGACACCGCGGGCAACCTCACCAAGAGCGTCGCCCCCGGCCCCAAGACCACTGACTACACGGTCAACGCCGCCGGACAGGTCACAGCCGTGACCGACCCGCTCATCCACACCTCCACCGTCGCCTACGACTTCCTTGGCCGAACCGCCAAAGTGACCGACCCGCTGGGCAACGCCACCGAGGCAGAGTACGACCTGGCCGCACGACAGATCGCCGCCAAGGACCTCAACAGCACCGGGACCACCATTCGCACCTTCGGCTTCGGCTACGACCCGGCCGGCAACCCGACCAGTACCACCTCCGCCGAAGGGCGCATCACCCGTCGCACCTTCGATGCCACGGACCAGATGACCTCGCTCATCGAGCCGGTCACCACCGGCACGTCGATCACGACGACGTTCGGCTACGACGCCACCGGCGCGCGCACCCGCACCACCGACGGCCGAGGCAACGCGACCTGGACCGGCTACAACACCCTCGGTCTGGTCGAGTCGGTCATCGAACCATCCACCGCCGCCCATCCAGGCGCCGCTGACCGGACCTGGACCAGCGTCTACGACGCCGCAGGCAACGCCGTCTCCATTCTGCAGCCGGGTGGGGTACGCATCGACCGCACCTTCGACCCCCTGGGCCAGGTGGTCGAGGAGAGCGGCAGCGGTGCCTCGGTGACCACCCCGACGCGGAACTTCACCTACGACGCAGCGGGCCGCATCACCGCGATCGGTGACTACACCCTCGAATACAACGACCGCAGCCTGCTGACCAAGGTCTCCAAGGCCACCAACCAGGTCGCCACCTACACCTACGACGCCGTGGGCAACCCTACCCAGCGCGTCGACCCGGCGGGGACGGCGAACTACACCTGGGACAACGCCGACCGGCTCAAGACCGCGAGCGACCCGGTCACCGGGCGGACCTGGACCTACGGCTACGACAACGCCGACCGACTCACCAGCAAGACTTCTGCGAGCCCGGTCAACACCCAGAGCTACGTCTACGACACCGTCGACCGCCTTACCTCCCACAGCCTGAAGAACAGCTCCGGCACCGAGCTGTCGAAGATCGTCTATGGGTGGGACAAGGACGACAATCTCACCACCAAGACCACCACCGGCACCGCGGGAGCGGGCACCAACACCTACAGCTACGACCACGCCGGACGCCTCACCTCCTGGACCGCCCCCGGCGGCGCCGTCACCGCCTACACGTGGGACGACTCGGGCAACCGCACCACAGCCGGCGCCAAGACCTTCACCTATGACGAGCGCAACCGGATCGTCTCCGGCGGCGGCACCGACTACACCTACACCCCTCGTGGCACCACCGCCACCGAGACCAAGGCCGGCGTCACCCGCGACCTCACCTTCGACGCCTTCGACCGCCTCATCTCCGACGGCGACGCCACCTACGGCTACGACTCCCTGGGGCGGATGACCTCGCGTACCAAGGGTGTCGATCAGCGACGCTTCGTCTATTCCGGCCTGGAAAACGACATCACCACCGTCGCCGACGGCGCCAACACCACCTTGGCCAAGTACGGCCGCGACCCCTTCGGCGGCCTGCTCAGCCTCCAGGAAGGGGGCACAGCCGCTCTCGGGTCCATGACCGACCTGCACGACGACCTGGTCGCCACCTTCTCCGGCACCGCCCTGGTTGACTCGACCGCCTATGACCCCTTCGGCGAGGTCACCCACCGCGCCGGCACCCAGCGCAGCCTCGGCTACCAGGGCGAGTACACCGACCCGGATACCGGCAAGGTGAATATGCACGCCCGCTGGTACCAGCCCGGCACCGGCGCCTTCACCTCCCGCGACGACTGGACACTTGACCCTCAACCGTCAATTCAGGCCAATCGTTACACCTATGGCAACGGTAATCCGATGGTTAATAGTGACCCTTCGGGCCATTGGAACGCTATGGATACTAGCGGAGGGAGAGGAACTTACTCACCTCCCAGGCCTGCTACTAAGTCACCTCCCAAACCTTCCTTCGCCTCTAAAGTTATTGGGGCAGTAGGCCGAGGGCTTGCCAAAAGAGTCGGACAGTATATGTTTATCGGCGGCATAGTTTACTATTCGATAAACGGAAAGCCGCTCACGCTCAACAATTCAAATACAAAGCTCCAGCCCAACACCAGGCCCTGGAATCCCCCAAGGTCGACCAGGGCTCCTCTTGCGCGAGTTAAGCAAACCAGCAAAACCAGTGGCAGTTCCGGACCATGCACGACTTGCAACACTACCAGCTCTACTCCAAGGCCTCCAAAGCCTCCGGAGATCAAGAAGTCCGAGCCGTACAAACCCGACTTTGATCCGAACAGTAAAGAATTCAAAAACGACCCGAACAATGGAACAGAAGATCGCGGTCCGGGATCAGGTCGAACTCCGCGCGAGTGGGAACAATACCTATGTACTCTGGGACCTTGCAGAAGTTATGGCGGCCATGTCGGCATTGAAATCAATGGTGCTACCGGTGGCGGTGGCGGCGGGGGAATTTCATGCGAGGACTGGAATCCAGGAAACTGCGGAAGAGACGCTTGCAGCGAATCCATCGGCTTTTTGTCCTCCACTTCGGTGTCCGGATGTGTGCCCAGTTCCGGCAACGATTTAGGTAACGGCACGGCTCGCTCGCGTAACTTCCCCGTCCCCGATACCGGCGTCGATCCCGACTGGTACCCCGACGCCCCACCACCCCCGCCGGTGTCCTGCTCACCCTCCGGCTTCAACAGCTTCGTCCCGGGCACCAAGGTCCTGATGGCCGACGGCACCACCAAGCCGATCGAAGACGTCGAGGTAGGCGACTGGGTGGTAGCCGCCGACGCGGCAACAGGACTGACCGCCGCCAGGCGTGTCAGCCACCTGATCACCGGCGACGGTGAAAAACACCTCGTCCGCATCACCGTCACTCCGGACGGAACGACCGGCAAATCCGGAACACTGGTCGCCACGGATGGCCACCCGTTCTGGGTCCCCGACCTCCGCAAGTGGGTCAAGGCCGGCGAACTCCAGCCCGGCATGCTCCTACGAACCAGCGCCGGCACCTACGTCCAACTCACCGCCATCAAGAAGTGGACCACCCCCCAACGCGTCCACAACCTGACAGTCGAGGGCCTACACACCTACCATGTCCTCGCAGGCGACCAAGCTATCCTGGTCCATAATGCTGGTCCTGGACGTGGACTCGGCGATGACGAGATTTATCTCTGGCGCGCTGTGCAAGATTCTGAGCTTGCAGGTATTCACGGAAATCGCTCATATCATAACCCGCTGGGTTACGAGACGAAGTACTTCGCTTTTACTGAAGAAGGTGCCAGAGAGTACGGGCGTAGAGCTTATGGCGTACGTCCACAGGAAGGGCCGTACACAGTGACTCGAACCACCATTCAAAAGGGAAAGATTCCGCCGAGCAGCATTATGCCGCCCACGGCTGATGTTCCTGGTGGTGGGGTCGCCCTTCCGACTGACCTGCTCGACGAGTTGGGAAGGCCCCGTATTATGCCGCAATCGAGTTGTTGATAAGCGAGACGAATGAAATACGTGATCGCCTCATCGGCTGAGCGAACACTAAATCCATGGATGCAGGGCCTGCAAGATCTCCCCAATCTGGAGTTCCGTGTGGGCCGCGTTCCCCCAGCTGGAGAAGGCTGCGACGCAGAGATCGTTTCCTTCACGTTCGCGCATGACCGGTACGGAGGATCCCCTCAGATCGGAAAGGCCCAGGCACTCGTCAACCACTTGCAGGACGGATCCCCAAGAACTATCTTGGCGACCCCGCCGCTCCCTTTGAAGGATCTCCGACCTGACGAGAATGCTGCCAAGCTTAACGATAAGGCAATAGAGGAACACGTATTTCGCACTATAAGACTCTGCGCCGAAGAGGCTGAACGGTTAAACCGTGAAGGCTCTATGGAGCCAATCCGATGCATTCTCCTTCATCTCGTAGGGCTCGGGTTTGATCGCTTCAAAGTTGAACCTGCTTTGAAGGGATTCCGGAGGGCTGTCTTGGCGGAATCTATTTGATGGCGGTTGCCGATGAGGGCGGCATCCTAGCGGACTGGATTGTTCTACGGTTCAATCTTGCTTAGTCTCTTGTCGGCCTGTAAATAGAAATTCGGCACCCCTTGTGACGGTCTCACTTGGGGTGCCGAACCTGGTTTGACGGCTACGTTGACGGCTACAGCGGCTGTGATCGTTTTCTGACGGCTACGTTTCGGGGTGGTCGTCGAGAGCGCCCGCCATGCGTTCGATGGCGTCGCGTTGTAGGCGGAGCCGGACGTAAGCGTAGGTGTCGGCGGTGATGGAGATGTGGACGTCGCCGAGGCCCACGAGGCCGGGACAGGGAAGGAAAACTACCCCGATAGTGTACGAGACCGCTGGAATAATGGCATCGCCTTGAATTATGCAAATGACCACAGTGGCGAATTGAAAAAGACTTACTGGCTGGCGCCGCCAGGCAAGGGGTTTGAGACCCTGGTGAGACATCTAGGGGCGATAGCTGCGCGGGAGTACGAGGTGGGACGCATGGCAACTTTAAATAGTAAAAAGAAAGAGGTCCGGTACGGAGGAAGAGTTGTTTGGCGTGGTTAGAAAACTGCCTTCCTTTACCGGAGCTCTACTGGCTGCCGTTTCGGTAATGCTTGCCTCCGGGGGCTGTTCAGCCGCATGTGAGACCAGAGCGGAAAAATATTCCGTCACGGTAATGAAAGCTACTGAAAACTCGTTCCGCGAAGAGTGGGGCGCCTCTTACAGTGAATTATCCGGGTGCGATTCCTGGGATAGCCCTTCGGTTACCATATGGTTTGCCGACAATATTCGATCGTCGGTCGAGGTGGCCGAGCGAATGAAGATGGACCGCTGGGAGTCCGTATCCCAAAAGGATGCAGTACCCTATGATGCTGATTTTGTTCTCAAAAAGGATTTCGAGGATCAAGTATTGGTTGCCGCAATAAGAGATTCTCCTGGCGGAGGAGAAAAGGAGGTTGAAGTGTTAGCCGGAGATTGAACCCATAAGGCTCGGCTCGCCGGAGGCCGGACTTCTTAAAGAATGTGCATGCGGACGCCGAGGCGGCGGATGCGTTCGCGGTAGTTGTAGCGCTCCAGGTCCAGCAGGGTTCGTACGGCCTGCCGGGCCATGGGGTGGTTGCGGATGAGGAGGGGGGCCGCCTTCTCGGCGTGTTCCAGTTCGGCTGTGGCGGCCTCGCGTTGGCCGCACCAGAGCAGGCCTCGGGCGTAGTCGAGATGGTGGTATCCGACGCGGTTGGCCTGAAGGCCCTTCGGGAGCCGGACCGTCTTTCCCCGGCTCACAGCCTGGGGGCCGTCACCGAGTTCGACCGCGACGGCGACCCCGTGGATGTCGACGTTGGTCTGACTGGTGCACATCTCGTAGTAGTTGGTGCGCTGGCGAGGTCCGAGCCGGGTGACCGCCTCACCCGCGAGCCGGTGTCGCGACCACGCCTCGGCGGCGTCGTTTTTGCGGGCCGCGGTGATCGCGGCGCACAGCTGCAGCCCGCCCCAGACGGCCAGCGCCTCCGGCTGACCCGCGCTGTACTCGTCCTCGATGCTCGCGCAGGCCGAGTCGAGCACGGTGAGCGCGTCGTTCCACGAGGTGCTGGCCCACAGGTTCCGCGCGCGCCGCCACGTGGCCACCGGCAGGTGGTAGGGATCCCCCGAACGTTCGGCGGCCCAGTGGGTCCGGCTGGTCGCGATCAGGGAAAGGTCGGCGTACCCCAGGTCGTAGGCGACCGAGTCCGCTGCCCGGTAAGCGGACCAGAGCAGTCCGAAGGCGGCGCTCCGGTCAGGCTCGGCGTACAGGTGGGTCGCCGCCTGGAGTTCGGAGAGCAGCGCCGGGAGCTGATCGGCCAGTTCCGTGTAGCGGGTCTCTATCCGCAGCCGGCAGGCGTGCTCGATCGCGGCGCGCAGCTCGGGCAGCGATCGCACCTCGCCGGCCCATTCGGGGTCGAGGTCGTAGCGCTCCAGTTGGCGGCGGATCTCGGGGATCGCCGCGTGCCCCCGATCCTCCGCCGGGTTGTCACCCCGATAGGGGCGCGCGGTGAGCTCGTTGGGGTGCGTGCGCAGGGCCTGGGCGAGGGTGTTGACCAGCGCGATGGAGTCCAGGGGAAGGCTGTCGTTCTCGATCGCCGACACCCAGGACTGGGCGCGACCGACGCGCCGGGCCAGTTCGTTCTGCGTGATGCCCACGCGCTTACGAGCGCGCCGCACACGGGTTCCCACACTCTCCGCCGCCGGGTCCAAGTAGGCCATGGCCTCAAGGTAACCCGGTGCGACCGGCTTGACCTCCCCCTGCGCCAAAGTATCAGCGGCACTGATGTCAGTGTCTCTCCGCATTCATAGCGTCACCTTTTGTGAGTGATGACAGGAGACGCCTCTGCCCTCTGAGCACTCTGACCGTGACCGGCTCGCAACCGGCCACGACGACGGCCACCCCGCCGTATGAACGAGAATCGCCGCCGGGTGTACGGCCCGGACTGGGCAGGCGCGAACCACGCCGCAAGGCGGTGAGGCATGACCCCCGTCGACACCACCTCCCGGCACGAGCCCATTGAGGAGGCCGGAGCGCTGCATCCGCCGGCGCTGCGGTTCACCGGCTGGCACCTCTGGTACGGCAAGGCCACCAGCCGCTACTGGGCACTCTCCCCCACCTGGTGCCGAGAGCACATCGGCCTGATCGAGGCCGACACCCCCGCCGAACTCGCCGCACAGATACAGAACATCGAGAACTACCGCCCCAGCACAGACGACCCAGTCCCGAGCGACGAGAGCGACACGACCGAGAGCACGGGAGGTGACCGAGATGCCAGCACGCCTGTTGTCCGCACTCGTCGGCGTACTCGCTGACCGCTTCCGTACACCAGCCGACAGCGCCATGCGGTCACCGCACCTGGGCCGAATCCCCGGATGGTCGGCACCCCTGGGTCACACCCCCGTCTTCTCTCAGCGGTTCGCGGCCACCCCCGACCAGGTCAGGCCCGCACGTATCTTCGTCACCGAAGTCCTCGGCGACGACCACCCGCTCCGCGACGACGCCGTACTCCTGACCAGCGAACTCGCCACCAACGCCGTCGAGCACTCCAGCGGACCGCGCGACGCGGGACCGATCGACCCGCCACGAGAGTTCGTCGTCACGGTGGCCTTCCTCCCCCACGGCGTACTGATCACCGTCCAGGACCCCGGCGCCTCGGAGATTCCCGGTACGAGGAAACCCGGCCTGGACGCCACCGGCGGCCGAGGACTCATGCTCGTCAACGAGCTCGCCACCCGCTGGGGCTTCCACCGCGACCTCAGCGGAACCGTCATCTGGTTCGAACTCGGCTTGCCCGGCCGGTAGCCGTCGATGTGGGGCCTGACTACGACGCCTCGCCTCGGTCACGGCCTCCTCGTCGCAGGACTTCGTGATAATGCCACCTCGGCTGGGAAAGTCTGTCGTCGTATCGGGAGACCTCCCATCGCAAAGAATGCTCTACCAGGACAAGACCCTGGCTCTATCGACGATGGGCATGTACGGGTGTAGACAAAGGTTAATTAGCACCAAAAAGGCGACAAATTAACAACTTGTTTGCTCAGAGAACGCCGCTAGAAGATCCCGCGTCATGTTCGGGTCATCGGACAGACGGACGCGGTGACGCCGGCGGAGGAGCCCGCGGTCGCCACCGGGGCCGCCCACCAGAACCTGGTCGCGCTGGAGCGCACGAAGTGCCGGCACGGCTGCGAAGGCAAGATTTCGTGAAGCCGGTGCGGGGCCGGCCGGGAAGATCGTCCGCGCCGTCTCCCTCTGAGCATGGAATCCTTCCCACAGTCAATCAAGATCGGAGCAAGACCGTGTGCCAGCACATACCCCGCTGTCCGTCCGCGGACGCTTTTGATCATGAGGCGGCGCGTCTCGTGGTCTCCTACCCAGAGCAGGGGTGGGGGCTGCTCTGCAACGGTGTGGTGGTCTTCGAGGACACCGGGGAGCTTATGCCCGACGGACGTAGCATTCCCGCCCATCGCGGCATTCCCGCCCAGCACAGCCACTGTGTTGGGGCGGCATGAGGGCTTCGGCCTCCCATCCGGCCGCCGGCCTGCCCTCTCACCAGGGGAGGGTGCCCCGGCGGCTCTTTTCCGTCCCGGTCCCGGCGCCCGGGGCGTGGCAGCCGACCGGCGACCGGCAGCCCGAGAAGGTCAGCTGACGATGCGTCGGATCCACATCCGCAGGCGGTCGCGCTCCGCTGCCCGGCTCACCCTGGACCTACGGACTCCGGCGGGCAGGCGGCTGCCGTACTGACCGCTCCGTCTCACCAGGTGCCGCGTGGCCGCGGGCGACACCGCGGAATGAGCGGCCCTCCGCACCGGTTGCAGCGGTAGGTGAAGGTTGAAATCCACTCAGACGTCGTCTGCCCCTGGTGCTACGAGGAACTGGCCCGGGCCCGCTCGGGGGAAGGTCAGCCGGGAAGACCGGGAAGACCGGGAAGACCGGGCAGGCCGAGCTCGCCGGAGCGGTGGTGGCGGCGGCACAGGACCTGGTAGCGGATCGGAGCGGCGCCGGTGTCGCCGATGACCACCTGCTCGCCGGTACGGGTCATCCTGCCGCCGACCACCCGGGCGTTCAGGCGCCCGGGGCGTCCGCACCAGCACAGCACCTCGACCTGGAGGCGGTTGATCTCGTCGGCCAGCTCGAAGAGTCGCTGGGCGGCGGGGAACATCCGCGAACGGAAGTCCGAGGCCAGGCCGAAGGCGTAGACGTCGACGCCGTAGTCGTCGGTGAGGTCGGCGAGCTGCTCGATCTGGGCGACCGTGTAGAAGCATGCCTCGTCGCAGATGACGTAGTCGATGGGCTGGTGCGTGCGGACCAGGGCCACCAGATCCAGGTCGTCGTCGACCTCGACGGCCTCGCTGCCCAGGCCGATCCGGCTGGTGACCTGCGCGCTGCCCGAGCGGTCGTGTTTGGTGAGCACCAGGCCGCGCCTGCCCTGGCGGCCGTGGTTGTAGTTCATCTGCAGTGCCAGTGTGGACTTGCCGCAGTCCATCGGGCCGAAGTAGAAGCGCAGCACCCCGTCCCGGGAGACGGCGGGAACAGCGGAGAGGGCAGACGTTTCGGTCACGGGGCGCCAGCCTAGTACTTCCGACGTGGTCGGCGATCTCCACCCCTGATGACCGGTTTGTCGCTTTCGCTGGCCGTACGATCCCCGCGGTACCGGGGGGCCGATGGGTCAGAGCAGGCCGTTCTCGATTTTTGCAACGGTCCATTCTCGGACGTCCGCTTGAAAGGTTATGGTCTTCGGCCGAGGGTGAACGACGGGAGGTACGAGGGGGTTTGAGGGGAAGATGTGCTGGTAGAAGTGGGTGGTCCCCGGCTGACATAGCCTGACTGGGCTTGACTTGGCTTGACCGTGAAAAGCGTGGGAGATTCCCTTTGGCATATCGGAAAGTGGGAGAACCAGTGACGACCACCAACAAGACCGCTCCACCCCTCGGCAAGACCCCGGCCACCCTGACCTCCGGTTCCTCCAGCGCGGAGACCGCGGAGATACCGGTGGCGCTCGCGGCGATGATGAGTGAGGACGAGGCCGTCGCCGCCCAGGCCGAGGCGGCTCGCTGGCGGTACGGGTTCTACGTCGTCATCGTGGGGCTCGTGGTCATCCTGATCGGCTTCGCGGTGATCACGCTGCGCGGGGGTGACACGACCGCGCCGTTCGCCGGGCTCGTCGGCGTCTCGGGTGCGATCATCGGCGCCTACTTCGGCGTGCAGGTCGGCCAGTCCGGCAAGGACAGGGTCGAGGCCGAGCTGCGCCGTACGAACGAGATCGCCATCCGTCTCGCCGCCAAGGTCCACGCGCACGACGCCGACTCGGTGATCAACACCACCATGGGTCCCCGGCGCCGCTAGAACAGGCACCGCGGATCTCCAGCGGGCCGGCCTCCGGACAATCTCCGGCAGGGCCGGCCTTTCGCGTCTCCGGACGTCCACCGGTACTCCCCCCGCCAACACTGCCCAAGGATCGGGCGTAGCTTCGGCAGGGTCCGCCGATTTGCGGATTCGCCGGGACTGGGTAGACACGGGGGCATGCGCAGCGTCCGTATCGGGGTCGACACCGGGGGCACGTTCACAGACGTGGTCGCGGTGGACGAGCAGACCGGTGAGATCACCACGACCAAGACTCCCTCCACCCCCGCCAATCCCGCCGACGGGTTCATGGAGGGGGTGTGGAAGGTCCTCAGAAAGGCGGCCGGGGCCGAGGAGGTGACCTTGGAAGCCGTGTCGGCGGTGGTGCACGGCACCACGGTCGCCACCAACCAGCTCCTTGAGGACCGTATCGCCGACCTGGGCTTCGTCACCACCGAGGGCTTCGAGTTCATCCTGGAGATCGCCCGCCAGAGCGTGCCCGACGGCTACGGCAACTCCTACTTCTGGGTGAAACCGCCCCGCATCGTCCCGGTGCACCGGGTCAGGACCGTCGGCGGGCGCCTGGACCACACCGGGGCCGAGGTACGGCCGTTCGACGAGGAGCAGGCCGTCGAGACGGCCCGGTGGTTCCGCGACCGCGGCATCACCGCGATCGGCGTCTGCTTCCTGCACTCGTACGCCAACCCCGCCCACGAGCTGCGCATGCGGGAGGTCCTGGAACGGGAGCACCCGGACGCCGTCGTCTCGATCTCGTGCGATGTGCTGCGCGAGTACCGCGAGTACGAGCGCTCGGTCACCACGCTGGTCGACGCCGCGGTCAAACCGACGATGCGCCGCTACATCGCCAACCTGGCCGAACGTCTGGAGGCGGCTGAGACAGGCGTCGTGAGTGCGGGCCTGCCGTTCTCTGTCATGAAGAGCAACGGCGGAGTGCTGTCCGCGGCCGAGGTGGTGCACCAGCCGATCACCACGGTGCTCTCCGGACCGGCCGCGGGCGCGCTCGGCGCCGCGCTGATCGCCGCCACCGCCGGGCACCCCTCGGTGATCACCCTGGACGGCGGCGGCACCTCCACCGACGTCGCGGTGGTCGTCGACGGGGAGCCGTCGCTGACCACCGAGGGCGGCATCGGCCGCTACCCCTGCAAGATCCCGATGATCGACATCGTGACCGTCGGCGCGGGCGGTGGCTCCATCGCGTGGATCTCCCCGGAGGGCACGCCGAAGGTCGGGCCCAAGTCCGCGGGGGCCGACCCGGGACCGCTCTGCTACGGCCGGGGCGGCACCGAGGTCACCGTCACCGACGCGCACGTCTTCCTCGGCCGGGTCCCGGCGCACCTGCTCGGCGGGGAGATCCCGCTCGATGCCGACGCCGCCCGGCAGGGGATCGAGGCGCTCGCGGGCAAGATCGGACTGACCCCGGAACGGACCGCGGCGGGCATCCTGGAGATCAGCGCGTTCAACCAGTCGAACGCCATCCGCCAGATCACCGTCAAGCGCGGCCTGGACGTGCGCGACTTCCCCATGGTCGCCTTCGGCGGCTCGGGACCGCTACTGGTCTGCCGGCTCATCGACATCCTCGGCCTGCCCTCGGTGATCGTCCCGCCCGACCCCGGCAACGTCTCGGCGTTCGGGCTGCTCACCGTGGACGTCAAGAACGACTACGTGCGTACCTTCGTCACCCGCGACCTCTCACTCACGGCCGCCGCGGAGATCTTCGGCGAGCTGGCGGGACAGGCGGCCTCGGCCCTGGACCGCGAGGGCTTCGCAGCGGAGGCGCACGTCTACGCGCGCAGCGCCGACCTGCGCTACTACGGCCAGGCCTACGAGGTCAGGGTGCCCGCCCCGGCCGGACCGCTGGACGAGGCGTGGCGGGCCGAGGTGCTGGACCGCTTCCACACCGAGCACCACAAGCTCTACGGGTACGGCTACCGCGACGACCCCCGGCACGGCGTCGAGTGGGTCAACCTCCGGGTCTCCGGGATCGGCCCGATCACCCGCCCCGCCATCGGACGACGGGCGCACGGTACGAGCCGGCCCGAGCCGGCGACCTGGCGCGAGGTCTGCTACGACGAGTGGCGCAGCACCCCGATCCACCGCCGCGCCGACCTGGCGGCCGGAGCCGAGATCAGCGGTCCCGCAGTCATCGAGGAGTACGGCTCCACGCTGCCGGTCCACCCGGGCTTCACCGCGACCATGGACGAGTTCGGAAACCTGGAGGTACGCCGTGGAGCGGACGCGAACGGCTGACCCGGTACTGGTGGAGATCGTTGAGGGGACGCTCGCGTCCGTGGAGATGGAGGTCGAGACGGCCATCGCCCGTACCGCCCGCTCGCCCATGATCCGCGACGCGCACGACTTCCGCGCCGGCATCCACGACGTACGGCTGCGCAAGCTGACCGGCAGGTCCTATTCGGCGCTGGTCCAGCCGATCGTCAGGGACTTCCCGGTCACCGAGATGAAGCCCGGCGACGTGTTCTTCCACAACGACGTCTACCTGTCCGAGGGGGGCATCGGGCACCTGCCCGACCTGTGCGTGACGGTCCCGGTCTTCCAGGGCGGGGAGGTCGTCGCCTTCGTGCAGGCGTTCGGCCACCACGACGACATCGGCGGGGGCGTGCCCGGCTCCATGCCGAGCAACGCGCGCAGCGTGTTCGAGGAGGGGCTGATGGTCCCGCCGATCAAGCTGTGGGACGAGGGCGTGCCCAACCGGGCGGCGCTCACCATCATGACCCGGAACTCGCGGATGCCCGACTCGCTGGCCGGAGACCTGGACGCCGAGTGCTCGGCCTGCCTGATGGGCGCGCGACGGCTGGGAGAGCTGTTCGACCGGTACGGGCGCGAGGCGGTCGAGGCGTGCTTCGACGCGATCATCTCCAACACCACCGAGACGTTCCGCAGGGAACTGCTGGCCAAGATCCCCGAGGGCACGCATGTGTGGGAGGACTACGCCGAGCACGACGGCGTGGACTCCCCCCGCCTGCACACCCAGCGGATGACCCTCACCGTCGACCATTCAGCCCAGGTGCCGCTGGTCATCGACTTCACCGGCACCTCACCGCAGGCCAAGGGGCCGATCAACCACGCGGGCGACTACGCCGACGGGGTGTTCCTGAAGAAGTGGCTGGCGCCGATCCTGCGCAACCTGGCCGACACCCCCGAGCGGATGGCCGAACTGGACGTCAACGAGGGCGTCGTCCCCCTCATCGAGATGCGGTTCCCCGAGAAGGGCACCCTGCTCACCCCCATCTTCCCGGCCCCCACCAACGCCCGTACGTTCGTGATCCTGCGCCTGCTGGGCGTGCTGGCCGGGGTGCTGGCCAAGGCGACCGGCGGCCGGATGCCCGCCGACCAGGAGACCATCCGCTACACCGGCGTCTACGGCGACGGCCTGGACGGCACCCCGTATCTGATGCGGGAGGTCCTCGGCGGCGGCTCGGGCGGCCGGTGGTACGCGGACGGGGAGGACACGATCCACGTGGTGCCGGACTCGCGCAACATCCCGGTGGAGTTCGCCGAGTCCCGCTGGCCGTTCCGGGTCGAGCGGCTCGGCCTGGCCCGCGACTCCGGCGGCCCCGGCCTCTACCGGGGCGGCCTCGGCTACGACAAGCATCTGCGGATGCTCCGCGACGCCTCGTTCATGTCCATCGCGGACCGCTCGATCCTGTCCTGCTGGGGCGTGAACGGCGGCCGGGCCGGCCGGCCCTTCGTCGTGGAGATCGAGGGCAGGGAGATGGAGGGCCTGGTGGACGACTCGCCGGTCCGCGCGGGGGAGATCATCCGGGTGCGCACCACGGGTGGCGGCGGCTGGGGCTCCCCCCTGGACCGCGACCCCGCCCTGGTGGCCGCCGACGTCCGAGACGGCAAGGTCTCGATCGAGGGGGCCCACGACGACTACGGGGTCATCCTGTCCGGCCCCCGCGATGACCTCCGGGTGGACGCCGAGGCCACCGAGACCCGTCGGGCGAAGCTCCGTGCCCTCATCCCGGCCGACGGGCCCTTCTTCGATCGAGGTCCGGGCTTCCCCACCCTGTCGGGCGGCCTGCCGTACGCGGAGCTGGACCTCATGTAGTGAAAAATCACCTTAAGAGATTGATATGGCTGGCATGATCTGTTAGCCGCACCCTCCACCGTCAGTTTCGGCGGTGGAGGGTGCGGGAGACGGCGCGGCTGGCGACCGCGACGGCCTCGCCGCATGGGCCCGCTCCCGCGCCCGGGCGGGGAAGGCGGCAGCACGCCGGAGGGGGCCGGGCGGCGAACAGGCGGCGGCCCGGCCGGGTTCGTGTGTGAGGCCGCGGAGGTGGTAGCCTGAAAGCAGTTGCGGTTGTGGTACCCATGAAACCTTGTGTGCACCTGACGGATGACCTTCAGGTGCATTTTGTTTTCCCGGTCATCTCCGGATGGGCTCATCGCGGCGACGCGGGGTTCGCACAGTGCGGATTCCGGCTCTGCCCCCTATCGAAGGAGAAAGTTATGGCTACGGGAACCGTGAAGTGGTTCAACGCAGAAAAGGGCTTCGGCTTCATCGAGCAGGACGGCGGCGGCGCCGACGTCTTCGCTCACTACTCCAACATCGCTGCCCAGGGCTACCGTGAGCTGCAGGAAGGCCAGAAGGTCTCCTTCGACGTCACGCAGGGCCAGAAGGGCCCGCAGGCCGAGAACATCGTTCCGGTCTGACGTAGCACGGCAATGCACGGGCCGGGGCCCGCACCCTTCGAGGGTGCGGGCCCCGGCTCGCTTCATGTCCGCCCGTCCGTCGCCGGGCATCGCCAGGTTCTTCGGATGCTCCGGCCCTGTCATCTCCGACCCGACCTTCGCCCGGGGACGTGGTGGGTTCTCGAATGTTCCGGCTATATCGGGCGGTCGCCGAGGACTGCGGGCCGGGCGGCCGGTTCGCGAGATCCGCCGGTCTTGCCCAGGGGGAGAGAAGACGTTTTCCTGTAGGCATGACCTTAATGATCACTGCGGTGCGGCACGGTCAGAGCGAGTCCAACGTGGCCTTCGAGGAGGCTCTCCGCGCCGGGAGGGCGATCGTCCTGGAAGGCCGGGACCGGGACGTCTCGCTGACCCCGCTGGGCAGGGAGCAGGCCGCCGGGCTGGGGGGCGTCTGGCCGGTGGGGACCCGCCCGACCTCGTCCTCTGCTCGCCATATCGCAGGGCCGTGCAGACCTGGGAACTGGTCGCCGCCGAACTGGGCGTGGATCCCGAGGTCCGGCTGGAGCCGAGGCTCAGGGACCACGACATGGGACGCTGGTCGGGGATGAACCTGATCGCGCTCCGGGAGAGGTTTCCCGGGCAGGAGGAGAACCTGACGGCGCGTCTTTACGCCGGATTCCGGCCGCCCGGGGGCGAGAGCTACCCCGACGTCGCCGACCGGGTGCGCGAGGTGGTCGAGGAACTGCGCGCGGGGCACGCCGGGCGGCGGGTGCTGATCGTCGCGCACGACTCGGTGGTGTTGATGTTCAAGCACGTGATCGAGGACGTCCCGATCGGCTCCGTCGAGGCGTTCGGCCCGGTCGGCAACGCCTCGGTTTCGGTGTGGCGCGGCTCCAGGCCCGAGATCTTCAACGAGGTGGGCCACCTGCGGGGGGCAATCTCGTAGGCGGGGCCGTCGAGATTCGGGCTTCGCGCCCCGCACGTCCGGTGCCGAGCACCGACACTGGACGTTGACCGGTGGCGACTGGACAATGGAGTCCTCTCACGGAGGCGTCGCGGTGTCCTCTCGTGCCGAGAGGTAGGCCCAGACTCGGTGACCGATGGTGGGACCGCCCTGGTAGCCGGTGCGGGTGGCGAGGGCCGCGACGGTCGCCAGGCCGCGGCCGTTCTCCTCGTTCGGGTCCGGCGGTTGCTCCCTGCGGAACCAGGGGACACCGTTCCCGCCCTGGTCGTGCACGGTGATCAGGATGCCGATGGCTTCGCCCCCGTGCCGGAGTGGTGACGCGCGGCCCAGTACGACCTCGACGGTGAAGGAGCCGTCCGCGTCGCCGCTGCGGCTGTGGCGCAGCGCGTTGCCGGCCAGCTCGGACACGATCAGTTCGGCATCGTCGGCGCAGGGGGTGTCGGCGAGCAGGAAACGGACGAGCCTGCGGGCCTGGGCCACCTGGTCCGGCGTACCGGAGAAGGAGCGGGACCAGACCAGGTGACCGGTAGGACGTGGCCGAGCGGAGGTGGGGGTCGGCCCGACCTCAGAGAGGGAGAAGGGGGTCGGTCTTCTTTCGGTTGAGGAGCTGGGGAGGAGGTTCGAGTCGGTGGGCGGGCGGAGTCGCTCGTGGCCGTGGTTGAAAGGTTGGCGCATAAGGCTGAACTCTGGCGCGAGGTGCCCGTGAGGAAGATCCCCGGTTTTTCGGCTCGGGGGATCCCGATCATTGACGGGGGAACTGCTCGGACGGCCAGGGGTAAGTGATTTCCGTTCCCGTAGTCCCCGTTATTCGGATTCCCGCCCCTCTGTCTTTCCGTGGTCATTCATGTACTATCCGTGACTGACGCTTGGTCTGCATCGTACGCCGGGAGTTGATGGCGATGTCCAGAGACGGTTACCACATCATGATCGACTGCCGGAAGCACAGCGAGCTGCTGCGGGCCAAGGGCTTCAGCTTCGATCAGATCGCGGACATCTTCACGCTCTACCACGATGTCAGCCCGCTGAAGCTGCACCGGTACGCGCACGGACTCACCGGTGCGCAGGCCGTGGCCGCCTACAACGACCTGGACCCGGCCGGCACGGCGGCGATGCGCGTGCCCAGGCTCTATGTCTTCGAGGGGTGGCCGGACTCGGAGCGGCGTCCCAACGCCAGGGCGCTGACGATCTTCGCGCAGATCTACCACACCACCGCCCGGCGTCTGGTCACCGATGAGATGTACGCCTCCTACAGCCCGAACGACCGCGATCTCATCGACCGTACGGATCATCGTCACCTCGATTCCCAGGGGTCTCGCCACGCCCCGGGCACGGTGGCCACCCGTGCCAGCATGGAGCTAGAAGCGGTGCGTGCGAGCGGTACGGTTCCCGCTGCTCTGACGCCTGCGGGCTGCGCCGCCCTGCTTCGTGCCCTTAGAGCCGAGGAGGCCGATGTGAAGCGACGGGATCTGCTGTTCGAGCTCGCCCTGGCGATGGGCGGCGCCCCCGCCCTCGTGCTGCTGCGTCACCTCTCCCCGCCGGAGAAGGACCGGCTGGCGACGGCAGTGCGGACCTCCGGCCGGGTGGACGCCGGGACCGTCGAGGTGATCGAGAAGCTGACCGCCCGGTGCCGCCGCCTGGACGACGACTTCGGCCCCGAGACCGTGCTTCCCGTGGTCGATGCCCAGCGGGAGTTGGTCGCCGGTCTGCTGCGCGGTGAAACCCTGCTCCCCGCGCTACGCGACCGACTCACCTACGCCTACGCCCAGCTCAGCCAACTCGCCGGATATCTCCAATACGACCTGATGGACTATGCGGGAGCGCAGCGCCGCTACCGGGAAGCGCTGGGCGCCGCGCATCAGATCGCCGATCCCACTCTGATCACCTACCTGCACACCTGCCTGAGCAACATATTCCTCCGCCAAGGACAGACAGGTCGGGCCCTCGACCATATCTACGCCGCTGAGGGCTGGGCGCGGCGGAGTCCGAGCGCCCTTCTCCGATCGCTGCACGCGATAGACATGGCTCGCGCGCTGGCCCGCTCCGGAAGCGTCCGGGAGAGCGAGCATGCCCTCGCCCGATCCCGTCAACTGGTCAGCCAGCCGAGAAGCGAGGCCGATCCTTCCTATCTCTACTGGTGGACACCCATCGGGGTGCAACGGAACACCGCCTATTGCATGCTCGCCTGGGGACGCCTCACCGATGCGATCGACTCAGCGGAACAGGCGTTGGCGATTCCCATGACTCGCAAGATCGCTCACGGTGAGGCCCTGCTGTACTACGCCGAGGCACTTACCCGGAAGCGTGAGATCCCCGCCGCCGTCGACAAGATTCGCGGTGCTGCGCACCTCGCCGGCTCGCACAGCTCCGGTCAGCTCACCGACTCCGTACGGCAGGCTCGTACCCGGCTCCAGCCGTGGGCGGGCAACAAGCACGTCCGCCATCTCGACGAGGAACTTCGCTCCCTGAGCATCGTTTCCCAGATCAAGGAATGAATCTCAGCGTGGTGGAACGCGAGGAAGACCATCACGCCTACTTCGCGGTGGAGTACGCGGGCGGTTACCGGTTCGATCCCGCCCTCGACGTCATCGTCGACACCCAGGGGCGAGATCCGGGTGTCTATCTGCGTGCCCATCAGATCCTCAGTGCCTATGAGGGGAGATATGCCCACGCCGTCGTGATGCTGGACGCGGCATGGTAGGGCAGCCCGGGGGCGGCCACGATCCGCGACGACATCGCCGAGCGGATGAAGGGCAGCTGGGAGCACTTCGCCGTTGTGGTGATCGATCCGGAGCTGGAAGCCTGGATCTGGCAGGACAGCCCGCACCTCGCCCAGGCGTTGAAATGCCCTCAGTATTGAGTCGTATCAGCAGTTTCCTCATCAACCAGTGAACGCTATGGGGTTGGCCGGCGCTCCGTTGGCGAGGAAGCTGTCGATCAGATCCATGAGCCCGGCCGGGTAAACAACCTGGTCGGTGGTGTGCAGGTCGGCCAGAGGCCACCATTTCCAGGAGAGGATGTCGTCGGTCTGTGTTGCCCGTGTGGGGTCGACATGGTTGGCCGGAATCCGGACGATAAAGTAGCTCTCGACCTGCTGGGTGGCCTTTCCTTGGATCAGGTGCTCCTTGCTGCGCGTGGCGACCTTCGGGCCGAGTTCCACGTCGATCACGCCGAGCTCTTCGGCGAGTTCTCGGCGGGCGGCGGCCCGATGGTCCTCACCCGGATCGAGTGCTCCGCCAGGAGTGGCCCAGAAGACCCCGTCGCCCTCGTCGTAGCGAAGCAGCAGCACGCGGTTGGTTTCGTCCAGGACAATGGCGCGGGCGGCCTCGCGTATCTTCGGGGTACTCACAATCGCCATCCTCCCAGGTCAGTTGCCTCGATCAGATCTTTTCCACGAGATAGTCGCCCAAGAACAGCGCATCCAGTTCGCCGGCCTGGAATGTCGCGAGCGCATCCGCCGGGGTCTCCACGATCGGCTCGTGGTCGTTGAAGCTCGTGTTCAGCACGACGGGCACACCGGTGAGGGCTCCGAAGTGCTCGACGAGCGCGGCGAAAAGCGGTGAGACCAGCGGGGGGCGGCGTCCCAGAAGACGAATGCGTTCGGCGTGGTAGGCCCCGATACGAGCCAGGTCCCGCATGCCGCCAACCGCGGCGGCCCGGTCGAGGAAGCCCCACCCCATGACAAGTGATTCGAGCGCGAACGCCGCGGCCTCCCGGTCTGCGCGGATCGCCGCATGATGCACCCGCACGCTGGAGTGCATCCGCGCGACACAGATGCCGTGACAGATGCCCTGGGCGAGGAACCAGCGCGCGGTGGTCTCACCGCGACCGACTGGATGGGTGACGACGGCGGCTGGTTCTATCACCGCGGTCAGCCCTCGCTGAACGGCCCGGTCGACCCATTCCAGGTCCTCGCAGTCCAGTAGCAGCCGGCCCCGCCGTCCCAGATCGGTTCGGAACGGTCCCACCCGCAGCGCGGACGCTCGATCGATCAGCATGTTGGCGGTGGTGAGCCAGTATGGCCAGCCGTAGCGGGTGCGCTGCTCCGGCCACTCCAGCGGGCCGTGACATTCGCGGAGCGGCCGGGCGGAGGAGTCCTGTAAAGGCACGACGGTCCCGTCTGGATAGACGGTGTCGGTACGGCCTCCCACGACTGCAGCCCCTTCCTGCTGGGCGGCGTCGGTCAGGGTGGTGAGCCAGCCAGGAGAGGGGGTGATGTCAGGGTCGGTCAGCGCGACGAAACGTCCCCGGGCCGTGAGGATTCCCCGGTTGCGCCCCCGGCTGGCTCCGGCGCGGGCCTCCCGTACCACCCGGACGGGGAAGGGCCAGGTGCCATGGGCGGCGATTGCCACGGCGCCATGCCGCCCGCGCGGATCGTTGTCCACGAGTACTACTTCCAGCCGCTCGGGCGGGAGGCTCTGCTCGGTGAGCGCGGTCAGGAGATGCCGTATCCGGGCTCCGTTTCCCCGAGCCGAGGTCACCACCGACACCAGCGGTCGCCGCTCGCCCATTGTCGTTCCGCCTCTCACTATCCGTGTGGATCCGGTGAACGCATGACAGCAAGCCGAAGCGGCACGTGGCTATGGCTGGGGTGTTGCCGGGATGTTGCCGACCTCCCCTGAGTAGACCGTCCGGTGGGTACGGTGAGTGGGCAGGGACCGGTCGTGGTGAGGGAGCCGCGTGATGGGAAACGAGTCCTACCGGCACCCGCTGGCCGCGTTGCGTGCCCAGCTGGGCCTGTCAGCCAGTGACTATCTGGTTCTGCTGGGGCGTCGGCATCGCGATCTCGGTCACGGGACGATGGCCACTCGCAGGGAGAAGGCGGCTCGCTGGGAGTCCGGGCTTTGTGCGCCTGAGTTGACCGCCCAACTGGCTATCGCCAGCCTGCATGGCATCACCGAGCAAGCCGTACACGAACTCGACTGGCCGGATTGGCTGTTGCTCGCCTTCCCCGACGACCAAACCGCCCTTGGTGCCGCCTGGACTCTGGAAGGTACCGTGGCTTCAATGGCCGCTTCTAGGCGGGGAGGATCCATGGATCGTCGAGGATTCCTGATAGCTGGCGGGGCGACGCTGGGCGGCATCGCCATGCGGTGGAGTGAGGCG
This sequence comes from Streptosporangium sp. NBC_01810, assembly GCF_035917355.1. Lineage (NCBI taxonomy): Bacteria > Bacillati > Actinomycetota > Actinomycetes > Streptosporangiales > Streptosporangiaceae > Streptosporangium > Streptosporangium sp. NBC_01810. The sequence goes on from NZ_CP109070.1 coordinate 1,478,224, forward strand.
TTCGACCAGCTGCCCATGGCTTCGACAGGCCGCCGTACGCTCACCGTCGGAATGGTCTCCCACCTTGAGCAACGCCTGGATGACCTGCGTCATCTGGACGATGTCCTGGGCAGCGGAGAACTACGGCAGATCGCCATCGCGGAACTTCAGCTGATCAGCTCGCTGGCCGACAAGGCTGCTTACAACTCCGACGCCGGGCGGCGTCTGTTCGCGACCGTCTGCGAAGCCGCGCGTATCTGCGGCTGGCAACACTTCGACGCGGGCCGCCAGGCCGCCGCACAGAAGTACTTCATCACCGCCCTGCGAGCTTCAGCTACTGCGGGTGATCCCGAAATCGGTGCGAACGTCCTGGCCTTCATGGCCATCCAGACCTACTCCGTCGGTAACCCTCAGGACGCCGTCAACCTGGTTCAGACGGCTCAGAGCCAGACCAAGCAGCGCACGACTCCACGCGTACGGTCGATGCTTCATGCTCGCGCCGCCCGCGCACTGTCCAAGACATCACATGGCCTGTACGCCTGCACTCGGGAGCTTTCCCATGCCCGCGACGCCATGGCGCAGGGGCCTCACGATGACGATCCACCCTGGATCTACTGGATGACCGAAGGCGAGATTGAGATGCTCGCCGGATCGTGCGCGCTCGACCTGGGACACCCTCGGCAGGCGCTTCATTCCTTTGAGGCCGCCCGTGCCGCCGAATATTCGGCCGATGGTTACGTCCGAGACAACGCCCTCTATCTCACCAGGGCGGCCGGGGCGCATCTCGCGCTTGGTGAGATCGATGAAGCCTGTGCGGCTGGAAGGCAGGCATTCGAACAGAGCGGAGGTGTCGACTCCACCCGCCCATCCAGAGCGATCACCGATCTCCGCAAAAAACTGAGGCCATACCGTCACACTCCAAGCGTCCGGGATTTTCTCGAACTCAGCGCCTGAGAGCACCAAAACCAATCATTTTCCTGTCCACGGTCGACTCCTCTCCATCTATGTGGGCAGAAATCGCCCCCGAGGAGGTATCCCCACAGAAGCAGGACCAAAAGCACCTGGGCGTCCGCGCCGGCAGGTACGATGGGAAAATCCCCGCAGGAGATCGACTCGCGATGCTGCGTGGAAGCCGAACCGGCCTGAGAAACATCCCCGCGGGCGCGGGGCCGACTCGCTGTCGGCGGTGGACGGGGAGCTGGTGACTAACACGTCTCATGATCTCCCCCCGCCCGTTCTGCCGGGTACCGGTATGGGGGATCATGGGATTCCCTCATCCGAGTATCGTGCCAGTCTCATGGCAAGCGGGCCGGGAACGGAGGAAGTGCTCCTCCGGCCGGGTCCGGTCGCCACGCATCGGAGGTTGATCTTGCAGGGAGCACTCGGCGACATCGTCGTTCTCGATCTCTCTCGTGCGCTCGCGGGTCCGCACGCCACGCAGATGCTCGGTGATCTGGGTGCTCGGGTGATCAAGGTGGAGCATCCCGGGGGAGGTGACGAGTCTCGGGGCTGGGGCCCACCGTTCGCGGGTCCCGATGGTGATATTTCAACGTATTTCCTGGCGGCCAACCGGAACAAGCAGTCGATCACCGTCGACCTCAAGTCCGCCGAGGGCAAGGCGCTGATCGAGCGCCTGGTGCGGCAGAGCGACGTGCTGGTGGAGAACTTCCGCACCGGCGTGCTGGACCGGCTGGGCTTCCCCGTCGAGCGGCTGCACGAGCTCAACCCCCGCCTGGTCATCCTGTCGATCACCGGCTTCGGCCACGACGGCCCGGAGGGCGGCAGGCCGGGGTACGACCAGATCGCGCAGGGCGAGGCCGGACTGATGAGCCTGACCGGCCCGTCGGCCGACGAGCCGTACCGGGTGGGCGCCTCGATCGCGGACCTGCTCGGCGGCATCCACGGCGCCTACGGTGTGCTGGCCGCGTTGTACGAGCGGGAGCGGACCGGGCGGGGCAAGGTCGTGCGGACCTCGTTGCTGGCCGCGGTGACCGGGGTGCACTCCTACCACGGCACGACCTGGACCGTCGGCGGCCAGGTGCCCGTCGCCAACGGTAACCACCACGCCTCCATCGCCCCGTACGGCGCCTTCCACTGCGCCGACGGCATGATCCAGATCGCGGTGGCGAACGACGCGCAGTGGCGTAGGGTCGCCACCCTGCTGGAGATAGACCCGGATATCGCGAAATATGCCACGAACATGGAGAGATTTACGCATCGGGATGAGCTGATCGCGGACATGGAGCGGAGGCTCACCAAGCACGACAGGGCGCACTGGCTGGCCGCGTTCGGCGAGCTCGGGGTGCCCGCGGGGGCGATCAGGTCCATCGACGAGGTCTACGCCTGGGAGCAGACCCGCTCCCAGGGCCTGGTCGTCGAGGTCGACCACCCCGTGCTCGGCACCATCGAGCTGCCGGGGCCGCCGCTCCGCTTCGACGGCGATCTTCCCATGCGCCATACCGCCCCGCCGGCCCTTGGCGAGCACAACGACGAGGTCCTCGCCTGGCTGAAGGAGCGGGAGAGTTGACAGGCGGGCGGACCTGCCTCCGCGCCCAGCTGCCACCCCGCGGAGCGCGGATATGACCCCGACGCGACCCGACGCGCGGACCCTGATCGACACCTTCCTCGACCCCGGTACCTGGCTCTCGTGGGACGAGCCGCCCGCCGATCCCTTCCCGGCCAACCCGGGATACGCCGAGGAGCTGGCCGTGACCCGAGCCAGGACGGGATACGACGAGGCGGTGATCTCCGGGGAGGGACTGCTCGACGGGCGCCGGGTGGCGATCGTCGCGTGCGAGTTCTCCTTCCTGGCAGGCTCGATCGGGGTGGCCGCCGCCGAGCGGCTCACCGCCGCGATCGAGCGGGCCACCGCCGAGCGGCTCCCGCTGCTGGCGGCCCCAGCCTCGGGGGGCACCCGGATGCAGGAGGGCGCGGTGGCCTTCGTCCAGATGGTGAAGGTCACCGCCGCCGTGGCCGCGCACCGCGCCGCCGGCCTGCCGTACGCCGTCTACCTGCGCCATCCCACCACCGGCGGTGTCTTCGCCTCCTGGGGCTCGCTCGGGCACGTCACCGCGGCCGAGCCGGGCGCGCTGATCGGCTTCCTCGGGCCCAGGGTGTTCCAGGCACTGCACGGCTACCCGTTTCCCGAGGGCGTCCAGGTCGCGGAGAACCTCTTCGCCCACGGCCTGGTCGACGCCGTGGTGTCGGCCGAGGACGCCCGGCGGGTCGCCACGCGGGTGCTCGCCGTGCTGTGCGCTCCCCGTGAAGGGCTGGATCCGGGTCCCGAGCCGGACGAGTGGGTCCCGGTGGTCCAGGTGTGGGACGCGATCAGCCGTTCCCGCCGCGACGACCGCCCCGGCGTGCGGGCGCTGCTCGAGCTCGGAGCCTCCGAGGCCACCACGCTCAACGGCACCGGCGTGGGCGAGCACGACCCCGGGCTGATCCTCGCCCTGGCCAGGTTCGGCGAGGTCCCCGCGGTCATCCTCGGCCAGGACCGGCGGTGCCGGCGGATCGACGCCCCGCTCGGCCCGGCCGGGCTCCGGGTCGCCAGGAGGGGTATGCGCCTGGCCTCCGAGCTGGGGCTGCCGCTGGTCACCGTGATCGACACCGCCGGGGCCGCACTCTCCAGGGCGGCGGAGGAGGGCGGTCTGGCCGCCGAGATCGCCCGCTCCGTGGCCGACCTGGTGATGCTCGACGCCCCGACCGTCTGCCTGCTGCTGGGGGAGGGCGCGGGCGGCGCCGCCCTCGCGCTGCTCCCCGCCGACCGGGTGCTCTGTGCCCAGCACGGCTGGCTGTCGCCGCTCTCCCCGGAGGGGGCGTCGGCGCTGCTGTACCGGAGTGTCGACTTCGCCCCGGAGATCGCCGAGGCCCAGGGCGTGAGATCCACGGACCTGCGCCGGGACGGCCTCGTCGACCGGATCATCCCGGAGTTCCCCGACGCCGCCTACGAGCCGGAGGCGTTCTGCCACCGGGTCTCGCGGGCACTGGAGTACGAGATCGCGACTCTGCTGGGGCAGGCCCCCGCGGACCGCCTCGCCACCAGGCTCTCCCGCTACCGCCGGCTCGGCGTGGGCTGAGCGGGCGGCAGCGACGGGACAACGGCGGGTCTCCACCCCGGCCGCGCGTCGTGGCAGGTCACCTGGGAGCCCTCAGGCGGACGGCGGGCGCGAGGGAAGGTCACGGCTCCGAGACCGCCGGGGTGAGCGGGACCGGCAGGCGTTCGATCCGGACGGAGAAGACCTCGTCGCGGGGGACGACCACCTCGTACGCCCCGTGGTCGACCATCCAGTAGCCCAGGGCCTCGGCCTTCGTCCCGCTGTGCCCGGTGTAGGCGATGTGCAGGCTCTCCTCGCCGTTCTCCTCGGAGACGTCGAGGACCAGGCAGGGCTCGCCGCCGAACGCGCCGACGGTGCGGACCAGCACCAGCCAGTCGAGGTCCTCACGCCCGACGACCAGCCGCCAGTAACCGGAGGCCGCCTCGAAGCCCTTCTGGGCCTCCTCGTTGAACAGCACCACCTCGGTGGCGCCGGGGCCGAGGGCGGCGGCGTACGTCCGGCCGGAGTAGCGGGCGGCGAATCCCGAGGCCACCGGCTCGATCTCGGCGCTCATGAGGCGGGCCGCCAGCTCAGGCCGTCGTAGCGGCCGAAGCGACGCTCCTCACCGGGGGTCACGTGGATGATCTCGGCTCCCGCGGGGATCGGCATGGGCGTGGTGTGGAACTGCGGCACGACGTGATCCCGCGAGGTGGTGAAGCCGTTTCCGGCGAAGGGCGGTGAATCGTTCCAGTCGCCACCCATGTGCGGGCCGTACGGCACGACGTAGGCGTCCATGTCGCGGGCGTACCAGCGCATCAGATAGATCTCCGGGACCGTGGAGGTCAGCTCCGAGCCGTCGAACCCCAGGTCGAGACCGGCGAAGAGCTGCGCGGGGGTGGTCAGCCGCGCGCAGTCCTGAACCCGGTACACATATCCGGAGATCACGGTGCGTCTGCCGGCCAGATAGGGCACCAGCAGCCGAGGCGGTATGACCTTCTGCATCTGCGTTCTACGCCCAGGTGGATCACTCACGGTCGGCATTTTACGATCCACCGGCCCGGAGTCGCCGGTGTTCCAGGCACGGTAGGGCATTCCGGGTGGCAATCGTGATCTGGGAGTCGAATTCGCATATCTGTACGCCGGGTCCTGGCCCCATATCGGTGCGCACCACCCCCATCGGATCGACCAGCATGCTCCGCCCGATCCCGAAGCCGTCGGCGGCCTCCTGCGGGTTCGGTGCCTGGCCCACGGCCGCGACCCAGGTGGTGTTCTCGATCGCGCGGGCCCTGACGAGGGTGGTCCAGTGCTCCTCCTTCATCGGCCCCGAACCCCACGCGGCGATCACCGCGAACAGCTCGGCGCCGGCGTCCACCAGGGTCCGGGTCAGCTCGGGGAAGCGGATGTCGTAGCAGGTGACCAGGCCCACCCGGAGCCCGGCCAGCTCCACCACGACCGGGGTGTCGCCCGGTGTGACCAGGTCGGACTCGCGGGAGCCGAAGGAGTCGAACAGGTGGATCTTCCGGTAGGCCGCCTCGATCGAGCCGGAGGGGCCGATGGCGACCGCGGTGTTGTGGACCCGGCCCTCGCCGGGTTCGAAGGTCCCCGCGATCACCGACAGGCCGTGCTCTCGCGCCGATTCGGCCAGGCCGGTGACGAACGGCCCGTCCAGCGGCTGGGCGAGAGCGGTGATTCTCCTGCCGTACCGGGTGAGCGCGGCCTCCGGGAGGATCGCCAGCTCGGCGCCGCCCGAGGCGGCCTCGCCGAGGGCCTCGCGGGCACGGTCGAGGTTGACGGCGGGGTTCTTGGAGACCGGGATCTGGCACAGGGCGATGCGCGTCACGGGTGTGACCCTATCCGTCGGTTCGGCACTCGTTCCATCCACGTGAGGCTCCGCCACGCCCATTCCAGCGGTCCGTACCTGAATCTGGCCAGCCATGCCCGGCTGAACAGCACCTGGAGCGCCAGGACGGCGACCGAGAGCGCCACACCGGACAGCCGGGTCGCGTCCGAGGCGAGCAACGGCAGGAAGAGCAGGATGATCGGGGTGCTCATCAGGTAGTTGGTCAGCGCCATCCGGCCGAGTGGCACCAGGATCTCCAGGAGCGGGTCGCGCAGCCGGGTCCGGAGTGCCAGCAGCAGCCCGGTGCAGTAGGCGGTGGCGGCGGCGAGCCCGGCGGCCGGGTAGACGGCCCCGTTGAAGAGGACGGGATCGCCCGAGATGCGCACCCAGAGCCAGGTGAGCGCCACGCCCAGTACCACGCTCGCCGCGAACGCGAACGGCAGCAGCCACTCGGGCGGCGGCCGCTCCATCATGGCCATGCCCAGCAAGAACAGCCCGGGGATGAGGATCACCCCGCCGCCCTGGTGCACCGCCCACGCGGTGAGGGCGACGCCCAGCAGCACCACCGCGGGCTGCGGGAAGAACGAGGCGGGCAGCAGGACCAGTGCCCCGAAGATCGCGTACGGCAGGAGCACCTCGCCGGGGTTGACGATCTGGTGGAGCGCGCCGAGGGCCGCGAGCACCGCCAGCCTGCGCAGCAGCACGGCCCGGGGGCTCTCGGTCCGCTCGGCCGCCGACCGGAGGAAGAGAACGAAGCTCAGCCCGAACAGGAACGAGAAGATCGGGTAGAACCTGCCCTGCAGCAGGTTGTCGATCGCCCAGTCGACCGCGTTCTGATCGGGGTTTTCCAGCTGATCGAGGGTGTGCTGCCAGGTGTTGACCAGCATGATCCCGCACACCGCGAAGCCGCGGAGCGCGTCGAGTTCGTGGAATCGTCGGGGCACAGCAGATAGACGTATCACCCCATAATCAACTATGCATAGACGACCTGGTCACCCGGAGTCGCGGACGCGGGGCCGTCGTGCCCCGGATGGCCAGGTGGCGGGCGGCACGCCGGGGTGGGCGACGCGGTGGCAGGGGCGTCGATCCGTGATCGCGACCATCCAATGATCGGCACCGGGTCAGGTGTCGTCGGCGAAGGTCCGGTAGGCGGGGCGGAGAAGGTCCAGGATCGGGATGTGCCGGGCCTTGATCTGTGGCGGGTCGAGGGTGCGCAGCAGCAGGTCGGGTGGGGGGACGGGGAGGCCGGTCCGGTCGCGGAGCCGGGCCGGGGAGACGCTCGGCTCGTAGAAGGCGGCCAGCCGGTCGGTGAACGGCGCGTCGTCCACGTCGAACAGGCCGGGTCCGTGCTCGCCGGAGCCGGAGCCGGAGCCGGAGCCGGCTGCGGCGCCGGTCGTGGTGACGCCCGCCTCGCGGAGGGCGTCGAGCAGGGCGTCCCGGGCGATGCCCCGCCAGGCCAGCACCAGGAACGGGTCGTCGTCGAACCTCTCGGCCAGCACGTACAGCACGGCGGACAGATGCTTACAGGGGAAACCCCAGTCGGGACACGAGCAGTTCATGTCCAGGCCGCGCCGGCCGGGGAAGAGCGGCAGGCGGCACGCGCGGAAGACCTCCTCGATCTCCGGCGGCATCTCGCCGGCGAGCAGTTTGGCGCGGTAGAGGGCCTGGGCCGCCAGCGCGTCGGCGAGCTCGCGCCACTGGTCCGCCGCATAGGGGGTTATCTGGATCTCGACCAGGTACGGGGTGCGCCGAGACCCCTGGACCCGCGCCGTGACCAGACCCGGCCCGAGCTCCAGGTCGAGGACCTGGCCGGAGCGAGCGTACGAGCGGCCCCGGCCGAGTCTGCCCGGATCGCAGACACTCTCCAGGATGTCGATGAACCGGCGCGACCACCACCGCTCGCCGATCGAGCCCCGCTTGCTGCGGACCCGGATGCCGCCCTCGACCCGGATCGGCCGGGACGGCTCGAACCAGCCGCTCCCGCTCATGAAGCCTCCCGGTGGGCGCGTCCGGGAAACGCGCCGCCCTCGTTGACGCGCTCACGGGTTTGTCGAGGAGGGCGGCCGGCCCTGCTGATTCGCTCGCTCATGAGACGGCCTCCGGTCCGAGACGGAACAGCTCGTGCAGCCGGTCGGTGGACAGGCCGGTGATCCAGTCCTCGCCGGTGCCGACGACGCTCTCGGCGAGCGCCTGCTTGCGCTCGATCATCTCGTCGATTCTCTCCTCCAGGGTGCCGACGCAGATGAACTTCCTGACCTGCACGTTCCTGGTCTGGCCGATCCGGAACGCCCGGTCGGTCGCCTGGTTCTCCACGGCGGGGTTCCACCACCGGTCCACGTGGATGACATGGTTGGCCGCGGTCAGGTTGAGCCCGGTGCCCGCGGCCTTGAGCGAGAGCAGGAAGAGCATCGGCTCGTCGTCGTCCTGGAACCGCTCCACCAGCGCGTCCCGCTGTCTCTTCGGCAGCCCGCCGTGCAGCCAGAGCACCGGGCGGTCCAGATGCGCCGAGAGGTACGGCTGGAGCAGCGTGCCGAACTCGGCGTACTGGGTGAAGACCAGCGCCTTGTCGCCCTCGCCGACGATCTCCTCCGCCAGTTCCTCCAGCCGGGCCAGCTTCCCCGACCGGCCGGACAGCCGCGAGTTGTCCTTGAGTAGGTGCGCCGGATGGTTGCAGACCTGCTTGAGCTTCAGCATGGTCGCGAGCACGTTGCCGCGCCGCTCGATGCCCTCGCTGTCAGCGATCTTGTTCATCATGTCGGTGACCACCGCCTGGTAGAGGGTGGCCTGTTCGGGAGTGAGGGTGCACCAGACCTTCATCTCCATCTTGTCCGGCAGGTCGGAGATGATGGTCTTGTCGGTCTTGAGGCGCCGGAGCACGAACGGCCCGGTGGCGCGCCGGAGCGCGGCGGTCGCGGTGGCGTCGCCGTCCCGCTCGATCGGCTCCTGGTAGCGCTCCCGGAACGTCCTGGCCGAACCGAGCAGGCCGGGGTTGCAGAACTCCATCAGGGACCAGAGCTCGGCCAGGTGGTTCTCGACCGGCGTACCGGTCAGCGCGAACCTGCTCCTGGCCGGCAGCGCCCGTACGGCCTGCGCCTGCCTGGCGGCGCTGTTCTTGATGGCCTGCGCCTCGTCGCAGACGACCCTGGCCCAGGTGAGGCCGGCCAGCGTCTCGCGGTCCCGCAGGGCGGTGCCGTACGTGGTGAGGACCAGGTCCGCACGCTCCACCCGGCGGGCGAGTTCCGTCTCGCGCAGCCGGGCGGTGCCGTGGTGCAGGTAGACCTCCAGCGAGGGGGCGAACCTGGTGGCCTCCTTCTGCCAGTTGCTGAGTAGCGACATCGGGCAGACCAGCAGGGTCGGCCCCGGACGCACACCCGTCGCGCGTTCGTTGAGCAGCAGGGAGAGGGTCTGCGCGGTCTTTCCCAGGCCCATGTCGTCGGCGAGGACGCCGCCGAGCCCGATCTCGGACATGAAGCTGAGCCAGGACAGCCCGCGCTCCTGGTACGGCCTGAGCACGCCGTGGAAGTCGGCCGGAGTCGTGATCGGCACGAGGCGGCGGTCGGCCTCGCCGGACAGCAGGTCGCCGAGAAGACCGTCGGCGTCCACCGTGACGACCGGCAACTCGTCGTCGCCGCCGTGGATGACCTCCTGGATCACCTCGCCGACGGTCATCTCACCCGATCGGCGCCGCTCGACGGCTTTGAGCGCGGCGGTGAGCTGCCGGTCGTCCAGTTCGACCCAGCGGCCCCGCACCCGGACCAGCGGCACCTTGAGCCTGGCCAGCTCGGCCAGCTCCTCCTCACTGATCGTCTCGTCGCCGATCGCCAGGTCCATCCGGAAGTCCACCAGCTGGTGCAGCCCGAAACCCTGGTCGGCCGCCGCGCCAGGACCGGTCGGCTGCGAGCGGGCGGTGAGCTTGAGGCCGAGCCTCGTGGTGCCGGCCCAGGCGGGCAGTTGCACGCCGAACCCGGCGGCCTGCAGGAGCGGGGCGGCCTGGCGGAGAAACGCGAACGCGCCCGCCGTGTCGAGGACCAGCTCGGAAGGGCGGCGATCGCGCAGCGCCTCCCCGACCTTCGGGTACAGCCGGGCCGCCCGGCCGAGCCCGGCGAGCAGCGCCTCGTCGGGACGTCCCGGCAGGCCGGGGGCGGTCTCACCGGCCCAGATGAGTGGTGCGGGGAGGTAGAGGCTCAGGTCGTCCGACGACTGGAGGGCGAACTCCAGCCGCCAGCGGGAGTCGTCGGGTGGCGGCGCCGGACGGCCGCCGTACTCCGCGACGAGGTCGCCGCCGTTCTCGGGCTCGGGGCCGTTCTCGGGCTCGGTCAGCCGGAAGCACACCCTGACCGGGCCGTCGAGCCGCTGCGCGGAGTCGAACCACTCCCGGAGCGGCTTGGCCAGCTTCTCCGCCGAGGTCCGGGGCAGCCCGGGCAGCGCGGCGTCCTCACCGGTGAGGGCGACCGTCCAGCGGTCCGGGAGGGGAGCGCGCGGCCCCGGCCGGTGCCCGCCGAGCAGGCGGTCGGGGAGCGCCCGCCGTACCGCCGCGTCGGTAAGGTGGGCCACGGCCTCGATCAGCACGTGGGCCGAGGGGCGCTCCTCGACGACGGCCCGGCAGACGGGCGGCATCGCGGTGGCCAGCTCACGGAAGCGGGCGGCGTAGGGACCGGTCAGCACGGGACGCCACCGGGCCGCGTAGCCCTCGTTCTCGGCGACGAGCTGCGGCAGCACCCGGCCCCGGCGGATCAGGTCACGGGCGTACGCCGCGACGACGGCGAGGTAGCGCAGGGACGCTCCCGGGACCGGCGCCCGGTCTTCTCCGGCGGGGAACTCGTCGGGTTCGTACGCTCCCGCCGGGAGACGGGTCATCTCGTCCACGGCGTCGAGCAGGCCCAGCGCCGCGCCGGGCTCGATCAGCAGGGCCGGCACCCGCCAGGAGCCGATCTTCGGCTGCCGCGCGGCGATCTCCATCCCCGAGTCGGGTGAGGGCAGCGGGCTCCGCGCCGAACTCGGCAGCAGCAGGACGAACTCCTCCGCGGCGGCCCCGGCCAGGGCTGTCGTCGCGGCGTCTCCCCAGAGCGGCAGATCGTCGGTCATCCGTGCCGCCGGGGCCGCGAACGGATGCGGGCGGACCTTCGCCCGGGAGGCGCTCACGGCCTGCCCGGCCGGATCCTCCGCCCAGAGCGCCAGCCTGTCACCCACCCAGGCCCCATGAACCACCAGCACCGCCACGCCCCTCCTCCCGTCGCGAAAACCGTAACAGCAGCAGGAGGCCGCTACACCACCGTCGAGCGGAGCCGAGACCTACTGAACCATCGTCCTCCGGCCACGGGCGCGGCTCTCACCGAGGGGCACGGCTCCGTCGCGCTTCTCGTGGTGAGGTCGATGTCCTCGCGTTCCCCATCAGGGTCCATCAGGCTCTGGACGGCAAAATAGGCGTCAACCCTGTGTGACGACACATATACTCTCAGCTGTGGTATCGCGGTGATACCTGATCCGACTTACGATGGAAGGCATGGCTATGACGTTGCGGCTTTCCGACGAGCAGACCGACGCCCTCCGGCGGCGCGCGGAGAGAGAGGGAAGGAGCATGCAGCAGGTGGTGCTGTCGGCTGTGGACGAGTACCTGACGCGTCATTCCGATGACGAGGAGGTTCACCGGCTCGGCGTGGAGGCCGTACGCCGGTGGAAGCCCGTTCTCGACAGGCTTGCCGAATGACCCGTTACCTCACGGTGGAACAGGTTCTCGACCTCGCGGAACTGGCGATCGGGGCCACACCGGAGCTACGTGACCTGGGTCTGCTCGATTCCGCCGTGCACCGACCCCAGGCGTCGATGTTCGGGCAGGAGGCGTACCCGGACCTGTTCGTCAAAGCCGCGGCCCTGCTTCATTCGCTGGCCGCCAACCATCCGTTCGTGGACGGAAACAAGCGTGTGGCGTGGGTGGCGGCGGTCGTCTTCATGGCGTGGAACGGGAAGGCGATCGACACCGGCGATGACGAGGCCTACGACCTCGTCATCGCCGTCGCGTCGGGAAAGCTCACCGAGGTCGACGAGATCGCCGAAGTGCTCCGGAGCTTCGCCGTGCCCGCGTAGAGCGGATCACGGTCGACGCGATCGGCTGATCCGCGTCGCCGCCGTCCCCGCACGGTCGCGGACCGGTCGCGGACCGGTCGCGGACCGGTCGCGGACCGGCTGCGGACCGGGTACGGACGCGATCGGTCGATCCGCGTCGGCGATTACGCTGGGGCGCGTGAACGATCCTCTGGTGACACGGATGCGCGGGTTCGGCACGACCATCTTCGCCGAGATGTCGACGCTGGCCCTGCGGACGGGTTCGATCAATCTGGGGCAGGGCTTTCCCGACACCGACGGGCCCGCGGCGATGCTGGAGCGTGCGGTGTCGGCGATCCGAGAGGGCGCCAACCAGTACCCGCCGGGGCCGGGCGTGCCCGAGCTGCGCCAAGCCATCTGTGCGCACCACAAGGACCACTACGGCCTCTTCTTTGACCCCGACGGCGAGATCCTCGTCACCGTCGGCGCCACCGAGGCCGTCGCGGCGGCGATCCTGGCGCTCTGCGAGCCCGGGGACGAGGTGATCGCGTTTGAACCGTACTACGACTCCTACGCGGCCTCCGTCGCCCTCGCCGGAGCGGTGCTCCGCCCGGTCACCCTGCGCCCCGTCGAGGGCCGCTTCACTTTCGACCCCGCCGAGCTGCGCGCCGCGGCCGGACCACGCACCCGCGTGGTTCTGGTCAACTCCCCGCACAATCCCACCGGCACGGTCTTCACCCGCGCCGAGCTGGACGAGATCGCCCTGCTCTGCCAGGAGCACGATCTGATCGCCGTCACCGACGAGGTCTACGAGCACCTCACCTTCGACGGCGTCGAGCACGTCCCGCTGGCCACCCTGCCCGGAATGCGGGAGCGGACCGTGATGACCTCCTCGGCGGGCAAGACCTTCTCGGTCACCGGCTGGAAGACCGGCTGGATCTGTGGCCCGGCCGAGCTCGTCAGGGCCGCGCAGACCGTCAAGCAGTTCCTCACCTTCACCGCCGCCGCGCCCTGGCAGCTCGCCGTCGCCCACGGCCTCCGCCACGAGCTGGACTGGGTCTTTCGCCTCCGGGCCGACCTGGAGTCCAAGCGCGACCGGTTGGCGGCGGGACTGTCCGCGGCGGGCTTCGAGGTCTACCGCCCCGCGGGCACCTACTTCGTGCAGACCGACATCCGCCCCCTCGGCTTCACCGACGGCCTCGCCCTGGCCCGCGAGCTGCCGTCCCTGGCGGGCGTGGTCGCCGTCCCCACCCAGGTCTTCTACGCCCGCCCCGAGCGCGGAAGGCACTTTGTCCGCTTCGCCTTCTGCAAGAGGGATGAGGTCATCGACGAGGCGGTGAGCCGCCTGGCACGGCTCGGCGCCCTCTCCTGACGGGGGGTGGCTCGACCTGGAGACTGCCGATCGGGCATTCTGGGGGGTGACGCGACTGGCGGCAAGGGGATGGCATCAACCATCGGGGAGCTCGTAGTGGGAGTCGACCGCCTGGGCGCCCACGCCGAGAGGACACACATGTCCCAGCCCGTTCGAAACGGCTCAGAGGGCTCAGAGTCCGAGAGCGCGCCGTCCGCCCGGCTGCTTCCCGGAGGCCCGGTCGCGCAGAGCATCCTCGCCGACGTGGCCGCGCGGGCGGCCGCCCTGACCCGCGGGGGCGTCACCCCGAGCCTGGCGACGGTCCTTGTCGGCGACGACGACGCCAGCGCCGGATACATCCGGATCAAGCAGCGGCAGGCCGCCGAACTCGGTTTCGCCTCGCCGCACGAGCACCTGCCCGCGAGCGCCACCCAGGCTGATCTGCACGCGGTCATCACCGCGTTCAACGACGACCCGGCGGTGCACGGGCTGCTCGTGCAGCACCCCGTCCCCAGGCATCTCGACTACGACCGGGCCCTGCAGGTCATGGATCCCGACAAGGACGTCGACGGCATGCATCCGCTCAACATGGGGCGGCTGGCGCTGGAGCTCCCGGGTCCGCTGCCGTGCACGCCCGCCGGGATCGAGGCGCTGCTCGCCTACCATGACATCCCGGTCGCCGGTCGGGAGGTGGTCGTCCTCGGGCGCGGGGCCACGCTCGGGCGGCCCCTGTCGATCCTCCTCGCGCAGAAGCGCCCGACGGCGAACGCCGCCGTCACCGTCGTGCACACCGGGGTGAGCGACTGGCCCCGCTACACGCGCCGCGCCGACATCCTCGTCGCCGCCGCGGGTGTGCCGGGCATCGTCCAGCCCGAGCACGTCAAGCCCGGCGCCGTCGTCATCGGCGGTGGCGTGCGCTACGAGGGCAGGCGCCTGCTGCCCGACGTCGACGAGTCCTGCGCCCGGGTGGCCGGGGCCATCACGCCCAGGGTCGGCGGGGTCGGGCCCACCACCGTCGCGATGCTGTTCCGTAACGCGATCACCGCGGCCGAGCGCGCGACGGCTCCCCGCTGAGTTCCCCTGTGCCCTCCCCCTGTGGGCGAGGGCACAGGCTACATCGGCGCGGGACCGGTGAGCGCGCCGGTGCTCTCCCCCCTGCGGGCGAGGGCACCGAATAGCCGCCCCCGCGGGTACTCGCGTCCCGCGAAACGCCTGTCGTCGTGTCGCCACCCTGAAACCGATCTCTCTACGTGTACGTTCTGCTGCGGAGAGTAATCATCGAGGGTGGGTGCGCGGGGTGCGGGCTCCTTCCGGTGGCTCGCGTCGCTCTCCACTCCCGTAATCCGCAGGAAGGAGAGCATCGACGATGCGACGGAGATTCAGGGTGCTGGCGTCGGCGGCGGCGGTCACGCTCGGTTGCGCGGGGTTCGTTCCCGGTGCGGTGGCCACCTCGAGCTCGGCGTCCGCCGCCTGGGGCCCCGTCCGCAGTCACCAGAACTGGCGCTGTCTGGACGCCGATCTGGGCACCATCGGCCCGAACGGCACCAAGGTGCAGCTGTGGGGCTGTAACGGCTGGGACAACCAGTCGTGGAGCTACGACGTGTCCAGCCACACGATCCACAGCAAGGAGAACGGGCGCTGCCTGGACGCGGACCTGGGAACCATCAATGCGAACGGCACCAAGGTGCAGTTGTGGGACTGTAACGGCTGGGCCAACCAGAAGTGGATCTACGACGCGACGAGCCACACGATCTACAGCATGTACAACGGGCGCTGCCTGGACGCGGACCTGGGGACCATCGGCTCGAACGGTACCAAGGTGCAGCTGTGGAACTGCAACGGCTGGGCCAACCAGAAGTGGACGCTCTGACCGCCGTCGCTCGCGGGCGGCATGGAGACCGCATCCTGCCTGCCCGCGTGCCGGAGCCTGAGCCGGACGGGGCGCTCCCCGTCCGGAAAAGGGTGCTTCGTGCGGCTGGAGGTGCCCGGGGCCGGCGGAGAGTGGGCCGGCCCCGGGCGGTGTGAGGGTGTTCGCTACCTGCCGGCGGTGACCGGCGGGGCGGCCGGGTCGACGGCGGCGGCCGGGGCGGCGCTCTGGGCCGAGCGCAGGGGGATCTCCTTGAGCATCAGGGCGGCCACCGCGGCGAGGACCGCGACCGGGACGCCGACCAGGAAGACCGCGTTCATCGCCCGGGTGAAGGCCTCCAGGACGATCTCCAGGACCGGTGCGGGAAGCTGGTGGATGGCCTCGGGGGAGCCGAGGCCGGGAACCGCGCCGCCGCTCAGCGGCAGCTTCGCGGCCTTCGCCAGGGAGATCAGCTCCGCGGTGAGGCGGTTGGTCAGGATCGCGCCGAAGGCGGCGACGCCCACCGCGCTGCCCAGGGAGCGGAAGAACGACACGCCGGAGGTCGTCGATGCGAGGTCTGCCCTGGCCACCGCGTTCTGCGCGGCCAGGATCAGGATCTGCATGGAGGCGCCGAGCCCGACACCGAGCATCACGTTGTCGACGCCGATGAGCAGCAGCGAGCTGTCGACGTGCAGGCGTGACAGGAGGAACAGGCCGACTCCGACCAGCAGCATGCCCAGCACGGGGAAGATCTTCCATCGGCCGGTCCTGCTGACGAACCGTCCGACCGCGATCGAGGAGACCAGCAGGCCGAGCACCAGGGGAAGGGTCATCAGGCCGGAACCGGTGGGGCTCATGCCCTTGACGATCTGCAGGTACTGCGGCAGGAACATCAGCGCGCCGAACATCGCCGCGCCGACCAGCAGGGAGGCGATGGAGCTGAGCACGAAGGTGCGGTCGCGGAACAGGTGCGGGGGCAGGATCGGGTCGGCGGCCTTGCGCTCGGCGACGACGGCCAGGCCGAACATCGCCAGGCTGAGCACGCCCAGGCCGTAGGTCCACGGGGAGTTCCAGTCGAACTCGTTGCCCCCGAGGGAGAGCAGCAGCATCAGTGCGGTGGTGCCACCGGTGATGAAGGTGGCGCCCCACCAGTCGACCTTGGTGTCGGTGCGGGCGAACGGCAGCTTCAGCACCTTCTGAATGACGACGAACGCGACCACGGCCAGCGGCACGCAGAACCAGAACGTCCAGCGCCAGGACATGTTGTCCACGATGAACCCGCCGAGCAGCGGGCCGGCCACCGTCGAGAGGCCGAAGACCGCGCCGATGTAGCCGGAGTAGCGGCCGCGCTCGCGGGGTTCCACCACGTCACCGAGGATGATCTGCGGGAGCGCGGCGAGGCCGCCGGCGCCGATGCCCTGCACCGCTCTGGCGGCGATGAGCTGGCCCATGTCCTGGGAGAACCCGGCGGCGACGGAGGAGACCACGAAGACGACCAGGGCGGCCTGGAACATGAGCTTGCGGCCGTAGAGGTCGGAGAGCTTGCCCCAGATCGGGGTGGAGGCGGTCATGGTCAGCAGGGTCGCGCCGGCCACCCATGCGAGCTGGTCCTGGCCGCCGAGCGTGCCGACGATCGTCGGCAGCGCGGTTCCCACCACGGACGTCGAGATCATCGACGTCAGCATGGCGAGCATCAGTCCGGCCAGGATCTCCAGCACCTGTTTGTGGGTGAAACTCGGTGCGGCCTCGGCCCGGATCTGTTGTTCGGTCGGCATGAACCGTCCCCCAATGCGTGTAGAGTACATATTAAGTTAGTAGACGCTTGTTTACTCGTCAAATCTGGAAGGATCGCGTAGGTGGATGAGACACGGCAGCGCGACAGGGAGGGCACCTGTCGGCGCATCCTCGACGCCGCCCGCCGGTTGTTCGCCGACCTCGGCTACGAGCAGGTGACGATGCGGATGATCGCCGCCGAGGCGGATGCCAACATCGCGCTGATCAACCGCTACTTCGGCAGCAAGCGGGAGCTGTTCGCCAAGGTGCTCGCGATGCAGGGGCGCTTCCCCGGTGTCCTGGACGGCCCGGAGGAGGAGCTACCCCGCCGCCTGGCCGAGTACATCGCCGAGCGGCTCCGCTCGGACCGGGCAAGTCCGGTGCTGGCCGCGCTCATCCGGTCGTCCAACTCCCCGGAGATCCACGAGATCATCCGGGATCGGGTCAGCTCGGCGATCCTGGGACCTCTCTCGGCTCGGCTCCCCGGCCCCGACGCGGCCTTCCGGGCCACGATAGCCACCGCGCTCATCACCGGCACCGGCACGATGCACCGGCTTTACGGCCCCGACTCCGGCGACGTCCCCGACCGCGAGGCTGTGATCGCCCGGCTCACCGCGGTCTTCGAGGCATGCCTCAGGGTGTGAGGGTTCACCTCGCGGTCATGCGGCACGCCGTGCCGGGAACGTGGTCGACCTGCAGGGTCGTGTGGTCGATGTGGAAGCGCTCGTGCAGCAGCTCGGCCAGCTCGCGGCGGACCCGGTGGCAGTCGCCGCCGGGCATGACGGTCACGTGCGCGGAGAGCGCGGGAAAGCCGCTGGTCACCGTCCACACGTGCAGGTCCTCGACACCCGTCACGCCCGCGTGGGCGATGATCGCGGCGTTCACCTCGGCCGGGTTCACCCCGTCGGGGGCGGCCTCGAACAGGATGCGTCCGGCGTCGCGCAGCAGGCTGTAGGCCGCTCTGGCCATCAGGGCCGCGACGACCAGGGCGGCGATCGCGTCGGCCCGGCCCCAGCCGGTGAGCCAGACGACCGCGCCCGCGATCGCGGTGGCCACGAACGCGTACATGTCGTTGAGGATGTGCTGGAACGCGCCCTCCACGTTGAGGCTGCTCCGGTCGGCCCTGGCGATGAGCCACGCGGCGACGGCGTTGATCGCGACCCCGGCCAGGGCGGTGCCGAAGACCAGGGCTCCGGCGACCTCGGGTGGCTCGATGAGCCGCCGCACGCTCTCGTAGACGAAGTAGGCGACGAGCACCACGAACGTCAGCCCGTTGACGGCCGCGGAGAGGATCTCGGCCCGCTTCCAGCCGAAGGTGTAGGCGCCGCGGGCCGGACGGGCCGCCATCCTCATCGCCACCAGCGCGAGCGCGATGGCGCCGGCGTCGGTGAGCATGTGCCCGGCGTCGGAGATCAGCGCGATGGAGTTGGCGGCGATGCCGATGACGACCTCGACCGCCATGAAGGCGAGCAGCAGGGTGAGCGCCGCCGCGAGGTAGCGACGGTCGGCGTTCGCGCCGTGCCCGTGCCCGTGCCCGTGACCCATCGTAAGATCCGTTCTGCCAACATCTGAACAGTTGCTCATATATTAAGCAAGGTAAGCCTAACCCGGCAAGGCCAGGCCCTGTCCGGCCTGCGCTTCGCGCTCAACCGCCATCCATGATCACCAGGTCGCCTGCGACCATGCGAACATGTTGAGTGCCGGGCCCATCGCGGAGATCGCCGCCCTTCTCAGAGAGGACACGCAGTGAGCAGCAACCCCTTCGAGGACCCCGAGGGCGTCTACCTGGCGTTGATCAACGACGAGGGGCGGTACTCCCTCCGGCCCGTCTGGCCGGAGATCCCCGCGGGCTGGACCGTCGCCTTCGGCGAGAACTCCAAACAGGCCTGCCTGGAGCACATCGAGGCCGACTGGACCGACATGCGGCCCAACAGCCTGATCCGGGCGATGGAACAGTGAGCGGCCGAGTCCGCGGAGGAACCGCATGACCTGGCTGCGCTGCGCCTTTCCCCGCCCGGGGGCGACCACCCGGCTGTTCTGCTTCACGCACGCGGGCGGGTCGGCCACCGCCTACCGGGACTGGCCCGCGCTGCTGCCCGACTCCGTCGAGCTGCATGCCACGCAGTTGCCCGGCAGGGCCGACCGCTTCGGGGAACCGTCGCCGGAGGACATGGACACGCTGGCCGACCTGGTGACCGAGGCGATGCCGCCGCTGCTGGACCGGCGTTTCGCGCTGTTCGGGCACAGCATGGGAGCGACGCTCGCCTACGAGGTCACGCGCCGCCTGGAGGCCAGGGGAATCGCCCCGGCGCGGCTGTTCGTGTCCGGGGCGAGGGCGCCGCACGACCCCCGGGAGAGGGACGCGATCTCGGAGTACGACGACGACCGTTTCGTGGTCGAGCTGGCCAAGCTCGGCGGCACCGAGGCGGAGATCCTCTCCCACCGGTCGATGCGCGAGATCGTCCTGCCCTACGTTCGCGCCGACTTCCGCCTGGTCGAGGCATACCGCCATCGCCCGGGACCCCCGCTGCACACCCCGATCTCCGCGCTCGTCGGCGACGCGGACCCGGCGGCCACCCCGGACCAGGCCAAGTCGTGGGAGGCCCGTACGATCTCCGACTTCTCCCTCACGGTCTTTCCCGGCGACCACTTCTACCTGCAGCCGCAGCGCGCGCCGGTGGTCGGGGAGATCGTCCGGTTGCTCGCGGGGTGAACGAGCCGATCAGAGGATGAGCGCGAAGCAGCCCGGCCGAGAGGAACGTCCAGGTGCGGGCTCCGGACCGGCTCCGCCCCCGGAAGCCGCCCTGCTGGCGGATTGTGTCGAAGAGTTGGCCTTCCTTGGGCAGTGAGTGCCCATGAGACGCGGCGTGGGGGCCGTTAGCGTCAGCCTGTGGGTGAACGAGTACTTATCGCGCTCGGCGGCAACGCGATGACGGGGCCGGACGGCGGGGCCTCACCCGACGCCCAGCGTCGCGCGGTCGAGCAGGCCATGCGCCATGTCGCCGCGCTCATCGCGGACGGCCACCAGGTGACCCTCACCCACGGCAACGGCCCCCAGGTGGGCAACCTGATCCTGAAGAACCAGCTCGCCGCGCACGTCGTGCCCCCGGTGCCGCTCGACTGGTGCGGGGCACAGACGCAGGCCACCATAGGAACCCTCGTCCTCAACGCGCTCGACGGCCGCGCCGCCGTCGTGGTCACCCGCACGCTCGTCGACCCCGCCGACCCGGCCTTCCAGGACCCGGTCAAGCCGATCGGCCGCTACTTCAGCGAGGCGGAGGCCCGCCGCTTCGAGGAGCTCGGCCAGACCTGGCGCCGCTTCGACCGGGGCTGGCGCCGCGTGGTGGCCTCCCCCGAGCCGCTGGAGATCCTCGACGCCCCCGCGATCGCCGCGCTGGTGGCGGCGGGGTTCACGGTCGTGGCCGCGGGAGGCGGCGGCGTGCCCGTGGCCCGCGATGCCGGGGGGCGGTTGGGCGGGGTCGAGGCCGTGATCGACAAGGACCTGGCGGCAGCGGTGCTCGCCCGGGACGTGCGGGCCACGGTCCTGGTCATCGCGACGGACGTCCCCGCGGCCGTCGTCGGGTTCGGCACGGCCCAGGCCAGGCCCCTGGGCGCCGTCACCGCGGCCGAGTTGCGCGTACTGCACGCCGCCGGGCACTTCGCCGGCGGCAGCATGGGGCCGAAGGTCGAGGCCGCGTTGCGCTTCGTCGAGCAGGGCGGCGACCGGTCGGTGATCACCTCCCTGGAGAACATCGGGGCGGCGCTCACCGGCGAGAACGGCACCGTGGTGCGAAAGTGAACACGACGCGATTGAAAGGTGGCAGGGATGCCGGAACCCATTGAAGTGCGCAAGGTGCCCATCGAGAGCGTGACCGATGCCTCCGGGCTGGCCGGGCTCATCGACGACGGGGTGATCGAGGCGCACCGGGTGCTCGCGGTGATCGGCAAGACCGAGGGCAACGGCGGGGTGAACGACTACACCCGGATCCTGGCCGACAGGGCCTTTCGCGAGGTGCTGGAGGCCAAGGGACATCCCTCCCCCGAGAGCGTGCCGCTGGTGTGGTCGGGTGGCACCGACGGCGTGCTCAGCCCGCATGCCACGATCTTCGCCACCACGGCGAACGCCGAGCCGAGCGACGAGCCACGGGTGAGCGTCGGCATCGCGATGAGCGATGTGATCCTGCCCGAGGACATCGGCCGTCCCGCGATGGTGGAGAAGGTCGCCGCCGGAGTCCGCGAGGCCATGAAGCTCGCCGGGATCGACGACCCCGCCGACGTCCACTACGTCCAGACCAAGACCCCGCTGCTCACCCTGTCCACGATCAACGACGCCAAGTCGCGCGGCAAGGACGTGGTGATCGAGGACACCGGCCCGTCGATGGACATCTCCAACTCCACCACCGCGCTCGGTATCGCCGTCGCGCTCGGCGAGATCGAGATGCCCGCCGCCGACCAGATCCACCGCGACCTGTCGCTCTACTCCTCCGTCGCCTCGTGCTCCTCGGGCGTCGAGCTGGACCGGGCCCAGATCGTGGTCGTCGGCAACGTACGGGGCATCGGCGGCCGCTACCGGATCGGCCACTCGGTCATGAGGGACGCGCTGGACGCCGACGGCATCTGGGAGGCCATCCGCTCCAGCGGCATCGAACTGCCCGAGCGCCCCCACCCGTCCGACCTGGGCGACCGGCTGGTCAACGTCTTCATGAAGTGCGAGGCCGACCCGTCGGGCAGCGTGCGGGGCCGCCGCAACATCATGCTCGACGACTCCGACGTGCACTGGCACCGCCAGATCAAGGCCACCGTGGGCGGCGTCGCGGCCAGCGTCACCGGCGACCCGGCCGTGTTCGTCTCGGTCGCCGCGGTCCATCAGGGCCCGAGCGGCGGCGGCCCGGTGGCCGCCATCGCCGACCTCGGCTGACGGGCACGCGCTCGGGCGGGGCGGACGTCCTCCCCGAGCGTCGCCGCGGGTAGGCTCCCGGTTCGTGCCGAGTATTCCGCAGCCCTTGGTCCCCGGTGACGACGGCGCCGCCGACGCCGCCGTGACATTCGTGCTCGCCGCCTTCGCCGCGGGGGAGGCGCAGGCCGGCGAGGTCGTCGCCGCGCTGAGCGGGGCACGGCTGCTCGTGCCCGTGGTCGCCCTGCTGAAGGAGTCGGAGATCGGCGAGCACGGGTTGCGGCAGGAGAAGGAGAGCGAGATGGCTCTGCCGAAGCTCGTCGGTGCGGACGGGCGCGAGGCGGTGCTCTCCTTCACCGGGATGGAGCCGCTGCGGCGGTGGCGTCCCGACGCCCGGCCCATCCAGGCCACGATCCTTCAGGTCTGCCAGGCGGCGGTGCACGAGGACACCGCCGCCGTGGTGATCGACGTCGCGGGCCCGGTGCCCTTCGTGATCGAAGGCGCCCTGCTGCGGGCACTCGCCGCGGTCGAATCGGGCACCGTCGACCAGTTGGGCCCCGAGATCACAGTGGCACGGATGGAAGAGATCGCCGAGCCTCCCAGACGTCGGCGGTTCGGTTGGCCACCGCGTGGACGAGGTTGATCGTCGGAATCACCGGGGCGATCACGGCGACGAACCCGCCGAAGTCGCGCTCGAAGACCAGGGCGAGGATCACGGCGGTCACTTCGAGCCCCGGGATCCCCGGCGGGACCGGGGTTCGCGGATTATGGTCGCTCCGTGAGCGAGTACGCCGAGTGGGCACACCGGCCCCCCAGTCCTCCCCGGACCATTAGGCACCTCCGGACCGTCAGGTACCTCCGGGTCTTTGGGGCGGTGGTGGTCTCGTGAGTTTCACGGCGGCGCCGACGCTCCTCCCGGTCCTGGCGGCGGCCGCGTCAGGAGCGGTGATCGGGCTGTGGACGCGGCGCGTGGTGGCCCGCCACTCGGTGCCCGACGGGGAGCGGACCGGGCGGACCGGGCGGGCCCGGCCGGTGGCGGGGGCCGTGGAGGTGGCCACCGCGGTGGTGCTGGCCGCTCTCGCGCTGCGGGCGCTGTGGTCCGGCGTGCCCGCCGGGACGGCGATCACAGTGGCCGGGAGGGCGGCGGAACTGCTCGCCTTCGGGGGGCTGGCGGTGGTCGCCGTCGCCCTGTCCTTCGTCGACGCCGCCGTCCACCGGCTGCCCGACCGGCTCACCCTGGCCGCCTACCTGGGGACCGCCGCACCGCTCGCCGGGTCGGCCCTCGTCGACGGCCGCCTCGGAGATCTGCTCGGCGCGGGGCTGGGTGGACTCGCCCTGGCGGGCTTCTACCTGGTGCTGCTCCTGGTCAACCCGGAGGGAATGGGGCTGGGCGACGTCAAGTTCGCGGCGAGCCTGGGCACCGCCCTCGGCTGGCTGGGCTGGGACACCCTGGTCGCCGGGACCTTCCTGGGCCTGGTGTCCGGAGGCGTCTACGGGGCCGCCCTGATGGTCCTGCGCCGCGCGGGCCGCAAGAGCGAGATCCCCTTCGGCCCCTTCATGGCCGTCGGCACCCTCGCCGCGGTCCTCGCCGCGCTCTGACCACCGGCCTGGGGGCGCCGGCGGATGTCTCAGTAGGTGAACCGGGGCCATTCCAGTGGGCGACACGTGGAAGACTTGTCAGCATGTTGCGTTGGTTGACCGCCGGAGAGTCCCACGGCCCCGAACTCGTCGCGATCCTGGAGGGCCTGCCCGCCGGGGTGGAGGTGACCACGGCCCAGCTGGACGAGGCGCTGCGCCGCCGCCGCCTCGGTTACGGCCGCGGGGCGCGAATGAAGTTCGAGCAGGACGTCGTCACCATCGTGGGCGGTGTCCGCCACGGCCGCACGCTGGGCAGTCCCGTCGCCATCCGGGTGGGCAACACCGAGTGGCCCAAGTGGGAGACGGTCATGGCAGCCGACCCCGTCGACCCGGCCTTGCTGGAGGGGCAGGCGCGCAACGCGCCACGTTCCCGCCCCCGTCCCGGCCACGCCGACCTCGCGGGCATGCAGAAGTACGGCTTCGACGACGCCCGCCCGGTGCTCGACCGGGCCAGCGCACGCGAGACCGCCGCCCGCGTCGCGCTCGGCCAGGTGGCGCGGAGCTTCCTCAAGCAGGCCCTCGGCGTCGACATCGTCAGCCACGTCGTCTCGATCGGCGGGGCGGCGGCCACCCCCGGTGTCATCCCCGGCCCCGGCGACTCAGCGGTGATCGACGCCGACCCGGTGCGCTGCGCCGACCCGGACGGCAGCGCGGCGATGGTCGCCGAGATCGACAAGGCGCACAAGGACGGCGACACCCTTGGCGGCGTCGTCGAGGTGGTCGCCTACGGCCTGCCGCCGGGCCTGGGCAGCTACACCCACTGGGACCGCCGTCTTGACGCCCGCCTCGCGGCCGGGCTGATGGGCATCCAGGCGATCAAGGGCGTCGCCGTCGGCGACGGCTTCGAGACGGCCCGCCGTCCCGGTTCCCTGGCCCATGACGAGATCGAGAACACCGAGGACGGTATCCGCCGGATCACCAACCGGGCCGGTGGTGTCGAGGGCGGCATGACCAACGGCGAGCCGCTGCGTGTCAGCGCGGCGATGAAGCCGATCTCCACGGTCCCCAGGGCGCTGGCCACCGTCGACGTGCTGACCGGCGAGGCCGCCAAGGCCCACCACGAGCGCTCGGACGTGTGCGCGGTCCCGGCCGCCGCGATCGTCGCCGAGGCGATGGTGGCGCTGATCCTGGCCGATGCGGCGATCGAGAAGTTCGGCGGAGACTCCGTCGAGGAGGTCGCCCGCAACCTGTCCGGCTACCTCTCTTCGTTGGTGATCAAGTGAGCGGGCGCCAGGCCGGTGGAGCCCTCGGTGCTCCGGCCGGCGAGCCGCGGTGCAAGGAGGCCGGATGAGTCCCCGAGTAGTGCTGATCGGACCCCCGGGATCGGGCAAGTCGACCATCGGACAACTCCTGGCCGGCCGGCTCGGGGTCGTCTTCCGTGACACCGACACCGACGTTGAGCTCACGGTGGGCAAACCGGTGAGCGACATCTTCATCGAGGACGGCGAGGAGTTCTTCCGCGAACTGGAGGCCGACGCCGTGCGGCGGGCGCTGGCCGAGCACGACGGCGTGCTCTCCCTCGGCGGCGGCGCGATCCTCACCGAGGCCACGTGCGAGCTGCTGGCCGGGCATCCGGTGGTCTACCTGGAGGTCGGTCTCTCCAACGCCGTCCAGAGGGTGGGCCTGGCCTCGGCGCGGCCGCTGCTCGTGCTGAACCCGCGCAGCCAGCTGAAGAAACTGATGGACGCCCGCCGCCCCGTCTACGAGAAGCTGGCCCGGTTCGTCGTGGTGACCGACGAGCGCGAGCCCGGCCAGATCGTCGACGAGATCGTGAGGAGCCTGTAGCCGTGACGATCTCCAGGATCAAGGTCGGTGGCGAGAGCCCGTACGACGTGGTGGTCGGCGCCGGAGTGCTCGGCGAGCTGCCGGGCCTGCTCGGGCCGGGGGTCCGCACCGTCGCCGTGATCCACCCCGAGAGCCTGCCGGAGATCGCCCACCCGGTCTGCGGCGTGATCGAGGCGGCCGGGTACGAGGTGGTCCCGTTGCCGGTGCCCGACGCCGAGCGCGCCAAGACCGTCGAGGTGGTCGCGGAGCTCTGGTCGGCCTTCGGCCGTGCGGGCGTCACCCGCTCCGACGCCGTGGTCGGTGTCGGCGGGGGAGCGACCACCGACCTGGCGGGGTTCGCCGCCGCCACCTGGCTGCGCGGCGTCAAGGTGGTGCAGGTGCCGACGACACTGCTCGGCATGGTCGACGCGGCCGTGGGTGGCAAGACCGGTATCAACACCCCCGAGGGCAAGAACCTGGTCGGATCGTTCCATCCGCCGGCAGGTGTCCTGTGCGACCTGGCCACCCTGGTCTCGGTGCCCCGCGACGACTACGTGGGCGGCCTCGCGGAGATCATCAAGGGTGGTTTCATCGCGGACCCGGAGATCCTCGTCCTCATCGAGGACGATCCCGAGGGGGCCAAGGTCCCCGAGGGGCGGCACACCCGCGAGCTGATCGAGCGCAAGATCCAGATCAAGGCCGACGTGGTCGGCGCCGACCTGCGCGAGGGCGGCCTGCGGGAGATCCTCAACTACGGCCACACCCTGGCCCACGCCATCGAGCGCGTCGAGCGGTACCGGATGCGGCACGGCGAGGCCGTCGCGATCGGCATGGTCTACGCGGCCGAGCTGTCCCATCTGGACGGCAGGATCGGCGCCGACCTCGTGGAACGGACCAGGTCCATTCTGACCTCGGTCGGGCTGCCCACCGCCTACCGCCGTGAGGCCTGGCCCGAGCTCCGGGACCACATGCGCCTCGACAAGAAGAGCCGCGGCGCCACGCTGCGCTTCATCCTCCTGGACGGCCTGGCGAAGGTGTCCCCGCTGTCCGATCCCTCGGAGGATCTTCTCGAAGCCGCCTACCGGAAGATCGCCCGGTGAGCTTCACGACACCGGCGGTCCCGGTGGGTATCGCGGGCTTCGGCCTGAGATCGTACGTGCCGGCCCTGCACGCCATCGCCGAGAGCACCTCCTGAATCCGGGCGACCCGGAACTTCCCGCGCCCCGGCGGTCGCACCCGGCCCCCGGCGATCCCGATGCCGGGATCGCCGGGGGCCGAGGCGGTTTCAGGAGGCGCTGAGGCGCTTGAGGGCGCTGCGGACCTTCGCCGGGTCGTCGGTGGGCCAGAAGGGCGGCAGGGAGTCGCGCAGGAACCCGGCGTAGCGGGCCGTAGCCAGCCGGGGGTCCAGCACCGCGACCACGCCCTTGTCGTGCTGGCTGCGGAGCAGGCGGCCCGCGCCCTGCGCGAGGAGCAGCGCGGCGTGGGTGGCGGCGACCGACATGAACCCGTTGCCGCCCTTGGCGGCCACGTGGCGCTGGCGGGCGGAGCTGAGCGGGTCGTCCGGACGGGGGAAGGGGATCCGGTCGATGATGACCAGGCGCAGTGAGGGGCCGGGGACGTCGACGCCCTGCCAGAGGGAGAGCGTGCCGAACAGGCAGGTCGGCTCGTCCTCGGCGAACTGCTTGACCAGCAGCATCGTGGAGTCGTCGCCCTGGCAGAGCAGCGGCACGCTCAGCCGGTCGCGCAGGGCCTCGGTGGCCGCCTTGGCGGCCCGCATCGAGGAGAACAGGCCGAGGGTGCGGCCCCCGGCGGCCTCGATCAGCTCGGTGATCTCGTCGATGTAGGCCTCGGGCAGGCCGTCACGGCCCGGCTGGGGCAGGTGCTTGGCGACGTAGAGGATGCCGCTGCGGGGGTGGTCGAAGGGAGAGCCGACGTCGATGCCGCTCCAGCCGGCCCGGCGCTTGTGGGCCTTCCCGTTCTTGGACTCGTCGCGCCCCTCGCCTGTCTCGTCCGCCTCCGCGTCCTTTCGGCCGCCCTCGGCGCCAAGGCCCCACTGGCGGGCCAGACCGTCGAAGGCGCCGCCCAGGGCGAGCGTGGCCGAGGTCAGGATGACCGTACGGTCGCCGAAGAGCCTGTCGCGGAGCATGCCCGCCACCGTCAGCGGCGCCACCCGCAGCAGGGGCGGGCGCCGGTCGGTGCCGGCCTCCAGCCAGACCACCTCGGCCCGGTCGACCTCCTCGGCGTGGCCGAAGGCGTCGAGCATGCGCTGCGCGGTGTCGTGGACCTCGTCCAGGGAGGTGAAGGCCGCCTTGCGCAGTCCCGCGCCCTCAGGGTCGTCCTTGTCACCGGTGCGCGGGCCGAGGGCGGTGATGCACGCCCCCGCCGAGTCGCGGATCAAGGCGAGCGTCAGCCCGAGCACATTGGGAAGCTCGTCGAGGCGCCCGGCGGGGGCGGCGGTGAGGAGGGCCTTGAGGTCCTCTCCGGCCTCCATGAGGCGGTCGGCCAGGTGCTGCTCGATGAGCTTGCCGACCCGCCGCACGGCCGCCGCGACCATGGTCTCCGACAGTTCGCCGCTGACCACCGAGGTGACGCGGTCGACCAGCTCGTGGGCCTCGTCGACCACGACCACCTCGTGCTCCGGCAGGAGCGGGAAGTCCTCCATCGCGTCGATGGCGAGCAGCGCGTGGTTGGTCACGACCACGTCGGACTCGCCGGCGCGGGCGCGGGCCAGTTCGGCGAAGCATTCCATACCGCTCGGGCAGCGCATGGCTCCCAGGCACTCCCTGGCGCTGACCGAGAACTGGCGCCAGGCCTGCTCGTTGACGCCGGGGACCAGCTCGTCGCGGTCACCGGTCTCGGTCTCGTTGGCCCACTCCTGGATGCGCTGGACCATCCGGCCCGTCGCGTTGACCTCCCGGGGGTCGAAGAGCTGGTCCTGCTCCTCGTCGGGCCATCCCGCGCTCGCCTTGTAGCGGCACAGGTAGTTGCGGCGGCCCTTGAGGATCGCGAACGCGGGCTCGTGCGGCAGCTGCGGGGCGAGGGCCTTGGCGAGGCGGGGCAGGTCGCGGTCGACGAGCTGGCGCTGGAGCGCGATGGTGGCGGTGGAGACGACCACGGCCCCCTTGGAGGTCATCGCGTGCCTGATCGAGGGGATCAGGTAGGCCAGCGACTTGCCGGTGCCGGTGCCCGCCTGGACGGCCAGGTGGTCGCCTGACTCGATCGCGTGCTGCACCGCCCTCACCATGGTGATCTGCCCGGGGCGGTCGACCCCGCCCACCGCCTCGACGGCGGTGCTCAGCAGATCCTCAACCGGGGGAATATCCACCTTTGAGGAGACGTCTTTGGATGAGGCGATGGAGTCGGTCGGCACGACAGCCAACCGTACCCGCTCGCCCCGACAAGCGCGGCGGCTCCGGTGGGTCGCCGTGTGCCCGCATCCCCGTATTCAGGAACCTGAGGTTCGTCTCGCATGGCAAACTGGCTGGATCACCCGGCTCATCAATCCTCGTAGGGTCAAAGAAGGTCTACCGTTCCGGTGTCACTGGGGCGGAAGATGGGGACGGAAAGACCGGTTCGGTAGGGTTTCCCGAGGTCGAGTGGACGAATAAAGGCTGGTTAAAGCACTATGTCCTCCATGTCGGAAGTTGTCCCGTTGCCGTCGTTCGGCGAGGTGTTCTTTGACGAGCGTGGCCAGGAGCGCGTGCTCCGGGTCACCTGGCACGAAGGCACGCTGGTGCTGAGCCTGTGGCGTGGCGAGATGTGCACCGCGAGTTTCCGCATGCCCATGAACGATGTGGGGCGGCTGGTCGACACCCTCGACGAGGGCTTCGTCCAGGCCGGTGGGCAGTACCCCGACGAGGTGGGCGAGCCCGTTCACGCCGAGCAGCAGATCCACGGTGACTATCCCGGCACCGGCCAGTACGCCAGGCCGCGGCCCGAGGACTACGCCCAGCCCCAGCAGTATGCCGACCCGGCCGGTCACGTCCCCGTGCCGGACGAGCCCCGCCAGGTCGCCACCCTCGGGCCGAACGACGTGCTCGTCGCGCGAGGAGTGGTGCCTCCCCTGGATCGGCCCGACCGGCCCGACTGGTCCCAGGATCGGATGGCGCCGGGGTACGGCTCCTCGGACGCCGTGCCGCGCGAGAACATGATCGTTAATGACTCCCTGTCCTACGGGCAGCCGCAGTCCTTCGATCCGCTCGGCACGGGCCCCGTGTCCGGCGAGGCCGCCTACCAGATGCCGGGCGACCACTACCCGCCCGCGCAGCAGCCCGCTCCGTACGGGGCGCCGCAGCCGGACCCCTACGCGGTGCCCGCCTCGCAGCCGGACCCCTACGCGGTGCCCGCCTCGCAGCCGGACCCCTACGCGGTGCCCGCCTCGCAGCCGGACCCCTACGCGGTGCCCGGCTCGCAGCCGGACCCCTACGGCACGCCCGCGCCGCAGCCAGCCGACCGGTTCGGCGTCCAGCAGCCCGATCCGTACGATGTGTCGCTCCAGCAGCGGCCCGTCGACCCGTTCGCGCCGCACGCCGAACAGTTCCCCAACTCCGCCCGCCGGCCGGATCCCGACCCCTACGGGCAGGGGCAGCAGAGCTCGACGGACCCCTTCGGGTTCGCCGCCCAGCAGCAGGCCGCCGGCCACGGGACCCCGCAGCCCGATCCGTACGGCTACCCGGCCCCCGCGCAGCCCGATCCCTACGCGTTCGGCACCGCCCAGCCACATCAGGCCGGTCACCCCGCCGACCTCAGGGACCTGTACGGCTCGCCACCCGTCTACCCGCAGCAGGACGTCGATCCGTCCGACCCGCTGGGGCTGGGAGGCCAGTCCGCGCCCGACCAGAGGCTGTCACGCCCCTACCTCCAGGACCCGCCGCACTCCACGGGTGAGAGGCTCCGCCCCGAACAGGGCCACGACGACCGGTACGACCGCCGCCGTGACGAGCACCAGTACGACGACAGGCGCCGCGAGGGACGGCGCCGGGGCGACCGGGGCGACCGGGGCGAACGCGGAGAGTGGTGACCTCCCTGTAGGGGAGGCGAGTTCCCTGGAGCGCGGTCCCGTCGTGTCCCGGCCGAGAGGTCCACGCCCGGGAGGTACCGTCGTTCCGGCCGCCGGGTGTGAAACCCGGCGCCGTGTGGCGGTTTCCGTTGTCCCGGGCGGTTCCCGAGGCGCGCGGAGGCACGGAAACCGATCGATCCTATCGGGCAGGGTGGCGTGGACCAGTCGACCGTGGTGCAGACGCTGGCCGTGTCGGTCCTTGGGATCGGGGTGGCCGCGGTGGTCAGGCGCAGGGGGTGGCCGGCGCCGCTGCTGCTGGTGCTCGTGGGGCTGGTGCTGTCGCCCGTCTTCCCCGAGTACGAGCTCGACCCCGAGCTGATCCTGCTGGTCTTCCTGCCCCCGCTGCTCTATTCGGCGGCGATCGACAGCTCCTATCTGAGGCTCAAGGACTTTCGCCGGCAGATCGGGCTGCTCTCGATCGGCCTGGTGCTGTTCACCACGCTGGTCATCGGGTGGATCACCCATCTGCTCCTGCCCGAGTTGCCGCCGGCCGCCGCGTTCGCGCTGGGCGCGATCGTGGCCCCGCCCGACGCGGTCGCCGCCGTCGCCGTGGCCCGCAGGCTCGGGTTGCCTCGCAGGACGGTCACCATCCTGGTGGGGGAGAGCCTGGCAGCAGCTGACCGTTGTGAGCTGGGCGGGCATGCGCGGAGTGGTCTCCCTCGCCGCGGCCTTCGCCATTCCGCAGACCCTGCAGGGCCGCGACCTGTTGCTCTTTCTCACCTTCTCGGTGGTGATCGGCACCCTCCTCGTCCAGGGCCTGACGTTCCCGGCGCTGATCCGCAGGCTGAAGGTCTCCAACGAGCGGGAGATCTACACCGACAACCTGGCCGAGGCGGCCGCCCAGCAGGCGGCCACCTCCGCCTCGCTGGCCCGGCTGGACGAACTGGTGGGTGAGGGCGTCGACGAGGTCTATCGGGAGGTCGTCGACCAGCTCAGGTCACGCGCCGAGCGCCGCACCCTCAGCGCCTGGGAGCGACTGGGCGGCGGCACGGGACCACAGGGGGAGGAGACGCCCGGCATGGTCTACCGGCGGCTCCGCCGGGAGATGCTGGCGGTCGAGCGCGAGGTTTTCGTACGCCTCCGCGACGAGCGGCGCATCGACGACGAGGTGCTCCGCCGGGTCCTCCAGGAGATCGACTTCGAGGAGGCCATGCTGGAGCGTGACTAGGCGGGTGGCTAGGCGGGTGGCCTCCGTACTCTTGAACATCGTTACAGATCAAGAGATAGGCCCTCGTGCTTGGAAAAGACTTGGAGCTGACATCCCGCACGGCGGAAGGGCCCCGTCGCCGCCGGTCAGCCGATGATTTTGTCCACGTAGCACCACCGCCAGTCCTCGCCCGGTTCGAACGAGGCGACGACCGGATGGCCGATCACCGTCGAGTGGGCGGTGGCGTGCTTGTTGGGGGAGGAGTCGCAGCAGCCGATGTGCCCGCAGGACAGGCACTTGCGCAGGTGAACCCAGCGATCACCCGCCGCGAGGCATTCCTCGCACCCCTGTGGTGTGTGCGGAGGCGGGTCCTGAGCCTCCGCGAGATGCTGACAGAGCTTCATCGGTTACCTCCAGCGTGGAGACCCCCGCCTTCAGGCGGGGGAGGAAACGCGGCACGGTGCCGCGTTTCTGAATGGGTTGCGTAGCCGTAGCCGTCCGCTCTCTGGAGCATGCGAACGTGGCGGTGGCCGATGCCCTGCACGGTGCCGTGCCGGGTGGTGATGTTGAAGTTTCCGGTGGTGCGGACGGCGACCCGGCCGGTGTGAACCCCGGCCTTCTTGCCTGCCGGGACGTTTGCCCGGACCAGGTCACCGGTCTGGAAGCCGCGCACGGTCTTGGTTCGGGGCAGCCGTAGTCGGGGGAACCCGTACTTGTCGGTGCGGGTCCGGCAGTACGTGCCGCGCCCGGTCGCCTTCACCACCAGGACCGTGGACGGCCAGCCGGCTACCACGTCGAGATGGCCGACGTGCAGCGCGTCCAAGGTGTGCGACTTCGCCGCGCCGGTGCGGGTACGGTTCCACTTCGTCCGGCCGCCCGAGCCGGTGGCCACGGGCAGGCCGGTGGCTTCCAACGCCCGCCACAACGCCCACCTGGTGGCGTTGACGGCGGCGGCGTCCCGTAACGGGGCCTTCGCCCGCGCCATGATGCGGGCGAGCACCTTCGGCTCTCCTGCCAGGAACTCCTCGATCGGGGTGGCGTTCTTGGTCTGGTTGCACGGGATGCACGCCAGGGCCAGGTTGCTGATCCGGTCGGAGCCGCCCCGGGAACGCGGGTGAATGTGGTCGAGGTTGAGCGGCACGTCCTGCTTGCCGCAGTACGCGCACGTGCGCCCCCACTTGGCCAGCAGATACTCGCGGACTTCGTATCCGGCGAGCGTTCCCTGCTGGTACGCCACCCCTTCGAGCGGCTTGCCCGCTGACATGGCGTGCGTGTCGAACGCGACGCGCTCGACGTGGACGGCTCGAACGGGCGCCCAGCGCCTCAGGCGTCCAACCCAGGACATGGTCGTGTCCACGCGGTGTCGCAGGGACGGGGCGAGCCACCCCTTCGGTTTGGTGCGGTTGGAGAAACGGGGCGCGCGGTAGCGCAGGTTACGGGAACGGCGGCCCCGGCGCAGCGGGGCCCGCGCGCTGAGCTTGTCGCGGATCCGGCCGCCCCGGTGATCGAGTTGGATGCTGTAGGTGCCGGCACGGTTCCCGTCGCGTTCGGTGAACACGGCGATGCCGGTGTGTTTGGAGCCGGGGTCGATGCCGACCTCGACGCCCTGGAGTGTGGAGTCGGTGGCGGCGCGGTCGCGCAGCCGGATGACGAACGGGGTATGCCGGTGGACCACGGCCCGCCCGGCCGCCAGTAGGCGGCGGGCGCGGGCAGGGTGGCACAGGTCAAGCGGGCGGCCGCGGGAGTCCAGGACGAACACGGCCGGGTGAACCTCACGGTTGGCTCCCTCGGGCGCCGTGGCGCCGTCGGGGTGACGCCGGAGCAGACGGGTGCCGTCCGCTCCGATCTCCCCTCGCCCATGTTCCACGCCGGTTACCGCGCTGGGGCGGTGTCCACGTCCCGTTTCGTGCCCACCCTCGGGCGTGTCTGCTGACGCGGATTCCAGAGCAGCGGGCTGAGGAAGCACCCGCTGGTGGGTCTGCCGGCCTACGTGAAACGTAGTCGATCGAATGCACCTCCTTCTAGGTGATCGACTCGGGCTGGTCAACGCGGGGCTTCAAGACGCATCGCTGTACCTCAAGCCCCCTCCTTCGGGAGGGGGGCGTTGACGATCTCTCCTTCGTTCGAACACTGCTGATCGTATGGCCGGAGCCGCGCTCCAGCCGACAATGAACCGGCACGACAGGCACCTGCCGCACCGGCTTGTTGGGTAGGGTCTGGGCATGCGACCCCTTCTGCGACGAATCCCCGCCCTCGCCGCCTCAGCGCTCGCCGCCGTCCTGATCACCACCGGTTGCTCCGAGATCCAGGAGGTGAGCCAGGGCATCGACAAGGCACAGCAGTGCGTGCAGGCCGCAGGCATCGTCACCGAGACCGTCTCGAAGGTCTCCGGTCTGCTCGACGACCCCGCCGCGATGGAGCAGGCGCTGAAGGACGGGGGCGCCAAGCTGGGCGACCTGGCCGACAAGGCGGCCAACACCTCGCTGAAGGAGGCGGCCGACGGCGTCTCCAACACCCTGGAGGGCTTCAACGTCCCTGACGCCAACAGTGCCATCGACACCGCGCAGAAGGTGGCGACCGACTCGGTGCGGTGGGTCGAGCAGCTGACCAACGCCTGCGGGTAGCCCTCACCAGCGGAGGTCTCCGTCAACCCGGGTTCTCTAGGGGGAATGTAGCTGAAATAGCGTCGTTCCCATGGAGCCTCCCGACCACGAGCCGGATCCTCGATTCACCCTTGCCAATGAACGCACCTACCTGACCTGGCTGAGCACATCGCTCGCGCTGAGCGCGGGCGGTGTGGCCATGGCCGCGGTCTCCGCCGATATCTTCGTCCCGTGGATGCGGACCCTGCTCGCGGTGGTCCTGGTGTCGTTGTCCGCCCTGGCGGCCGCGATGGCCTACCCCCGCTGGCGCCGCGTCCAGCACGCCCTGCGCAGCTCCGCCCCACTGCCGCCTCCCGCCCTCGCGCCCCTGTTCGGGTACGGTGTGGCGGCGGTCGCCGTGCTCGCCCTGATCCTCATCCTGCTGTCCCGATGAACAGACCCTGGGACGAGGGCCTGCAGAGCGAGCGGACCCAGCTCGCCTGGATACGTACCACCGCCATGCTGGCCGTCACCGGCCTGGCCGGTGCCGGTGTCGCCCTGCGCGCGGGCACGCCCCTGATAGCCATCGTCCCCTTCGTGCCGGCCGTGTTCTGCGCCGGCCTCCTGCTGACCCACACGGGCATCCGCTTCCGCCGAGTCCAAGAGGCACTCCACCAGAGCCGTCCCCTCGACAACCGGGCCGACGCTCTCATCGCCTGGTTCGGCACTCTCGCCACCGTGGCCGGAGCCATCGCCTTCGTGCTGGCAAGGTTCGGAGGGTAAGGAATATGCGGCAAGGTATCGCGGCATGTCACGCACTGTGGGCCGGCCACGCCGACCGGCTGTCCCAGCGCGCCGACCGGTTGCCCGCTCACGCCGACCGGTTGCCCGCTCACGCCGACCGGTTGCCCGCTCACGCCGACCGGTTGCCCGCTCACGCCGACAGGCTGCCCGAGCTCGCCGATGCGGGTCCGGGCCGGGGCCGGGTCAGGGCCGGTCAGGGATGGGGCTCGCCGCCGAGGGCGACGGTCTCGGCGACCTCCGCGTGGCGCTCGGTCTCCTCGGCGGCGAACCGCTCGGCGTCGAGCCTCTCGGCGATGTCCTCGTCCTGCCGCATCAGCCTGTCCAGGCTCTGGCCCGCCATGTCCAGCACACCCATGTCGGCATAGGCCTTCTGCAGGCGGGGGCTCCATAACCCGATGTCCTTGACGCAGGGGACGATACGGCTGAAGAGCAGGGAGCGGAAGATCTTGAGATATTCGGACTTGTCAACACATTCCATGGCCTCGGCGACCTCGGCCTTGTTCAGGCCCAGGTTCTCCCAGGTCTCCCGGCCGCGCAGCCGGTCGCGCATCAGATAGCAGCCCTCGATGACGAAGTCCTCGCGCTCGCGTAGCTCCGACTCGCTGAGCTGGTGGTAGTAGTCGCGCAGCGCCATCCTGCCGAAGGCCACGTGCCGGGCCTCGTCCTGCATCACGTAGGCGAGGATCTGCTTGGGCAGCGGCTTGGTGGTGATGTCGCGCATCACGCCGAAGGCGGCCAGGGCGAGGCCCTCGATGAGCACCTGCATGCCGAGGTAGGGCATGTCCCAGCGGGAGTCGCTCAGCGTGCTGTCGAGCAGCGACTTCAGGTACGGGTTGATGGGGTAGGCCAGCCCCACCTTCTCCTGGAGGAAGCGGGCGTAGGTCTCGGCGTGGCGGGCCTCGTCCATGGTCTGGGTGGCGGCGTAGAACTTGGAGTCGAGGTCGGGGACCGACTCCACGATCCTGGCCGAGCAGATCATCGCGCCCTGTTCCCCGTGCAGGAACTGGGAGAACTGCCAGGCGGCGCCGTGCAGGCGCACCTCCTTGTGCTGCTTTTCGTCCATCCGCTCCCAGAGCGGGGTGCCGTAGATCGCGATGGTGTTGTCGGGGATGCCGAGCACGTTGTACGGGTCGACCTCCAGGTCCCAGTCGATGCGCCTGACCGAGTCCCACTGCTTGTCCTTGCCCTTCTGGTACAGGGCGAGCATGCGATCCCTGCCGTTGTCGTACTCCCAGGTGAAGCGGGCGGCCCCGGCCGCCTCGACGTCCCACGTGGAAAGCTCGGCGGGGATGGTGTAGAGATCGTGTGTCGACATGCGGCCTCCAGGGACGTACACCGTACGTAAAGGACGAGCGTGCCACGTACGCTGTACGTACGTCAATGGAACCGATGAGGGGACAATGGTCATATGCCTGCCGAGCCACTGTCCCGAGCGCGCATCGTCGCCACGGCTATCGACCTGATCGAGCGGGAGGGCGCCGACGCGGTGTCCATGCGCGCGATCGCCGCCGATCTGGGCGTGGGCGTGATGTCGCTCTACAACCATGTGCCGAACAAGGAGGCCCTGCTGGACGCGGTGGCCGAGACCGTCCTGTCGCAGATCGAGTTCACCGACGACCCGGACGCCGAGTGGACCGACCGTGTGCGCATGCAGGCGCTCGCCTTCCGGCAGATCGCGCACCACTACCCGCGGTGCACGATGGTGGTGGTCAGCCGCCAGCTCCGCTCCACTGCGGGGCTGCTCCCGGTGGAGCGGGCGCTGGCCACGCTGCGCGGCGCGGGCTTCGGGGGCGACGAGGCGGTGCGCGCCCTGCGGGTGTTCATCGCCTACATCGTGGGCTCCCTGCTGAGGGAGGTCGGGGTGACCCCGACCTTCGCCCCGGTGCACCGTCCGGACGTTCGCGTCAACGAGGTCGACCCCCTGCTGTTCCCGCAGGTCGGCGAGCTGGCTCCGGAACTCCACGAGTGCGACCACGAGGCGGAGTTCGCCTTCGGCCTTGAGCTGCTCATCCAGGCGATGGCCCTGCAGCTCAAGAGGTGACGCCCGGGACCTCGCAGCCCCGGGCGTCGGGAGAGTGTTCCCTTCCCCTGGACACTCTCCGGGCGGGGTCAGTACCAGTTGCTCGACCGGAAGTGACCCCACGCGCCGCACGGTGACCCGTAGCGGCTCTTGATGTAGCTCAGACCCCAGTGGATCTGCGTGATCGGGTTGTATCGCCAGTCCCCGCCGCTGCCGCCCATCTTCGA
The DNA here is from genome assembly GCF_035917355.1 of Streptosporangium sp. NBC_01810. Lineage (NCBI taxonomy): Bacteria > Bacillati > Actinomycetota > Actinomycetes > Streptosporangiales > Streptosporangiaceae > Streptosporangium > Streptosporangium sp. NBC_01810. The sequence goes on from NZ_CP109070.1 coordinate 1,515,224, forward strand.
GCCGGGCAGTGCCTGCGGAATCCCGTACGCCCCCGAGGAGCGGTTGTAGGCGCGGTGGTTCCAGTTGCTTTCCCTGGTCCAGAGACTGTCCAGGCAGCGGAACTGGCTGTGCGGCCACGCGCGGCGGGAGACGAGACGATAGGCGATCGTCTTGTTCCTGCTCTTGGCGGTCCTCGCGACCGCCTTCACTCTTGGCTTCACCTGGGTGACCCAGGTGAGGCGATGGACGGTTCTCGCCGTCCCCTTCCTGGACGACTCGGCTGTGCTGTCGGCCTGCCCCGACGTCGAGGACCCGACCATCGCCGAGGCGGCGAGAACGGTCACGACTGTGTTGCGCAGAACGAGGTAGCTGTTCACATGGATCCTTGTCCTCGGGCCACGTGCGGAGGCCGCAGGAGGGCACGCGGGTGCCCTCGTGCGGCCGACGATCCGGCGCCCGTGGCTCGGGCGGGGAACGTCCGCGCGGTCTCGCCGGCCTGTTTCCGGCATGAGACGCCGCGGCGGTCTCTCTAGGCGGCTTTCTAGTACGCGGGAGAGCGTCGGACGGCGGATGGGACACGCGAAGGGAAGGTGTTTGCCCGATCTTCTTGATCTACGGGAGATTCGGCGAGGGTCCGGTTACGACCGGCGAATCGCCCATGCGTGGAGACGGTGTGAAAATCACCCCGTCATGGGGTTTCAGATCACCGCTCTGTGATCAGTACCAGCCTCGGGAGCCGAAGTGCGCCCACGCCCGGCACGGCGAGCCGTAGCGCTGCTTGATGTATCCGAGTCCCCATCTGATCTGCGTCCGGGGGTTGGTGCGCCAGTCGCGGCCGGCGGTGGCCATCTTCCCCGCGGGCAGTGCCTGCGGGATGCCGTACGCACCCGAGTGGCGGTTGCGGGCGCGGTGGTTCCAGTTGCTCTCCCTTGTCCAGAGCCTGCTGAGGCAGTCGAACTGGGTCCTGCTCCAGCCGTGCGCGGCCACCATCGGCCTGGCGACGGCCTGGTTGCCGGTTCTCGCCGAGGACGCCTGGGCGACCGTGGTGGTGGTGCCGAGGGTGAGTGCCGAGGCGATCACCAGCACACCGGTACGGCGTAGCGTCGACATGGGACTCCCTTGTGCCTTGGGGGTGAGGGACGGCCGCCACGATGCCCGGCGATTCGTCGCCGGACCAGTCGACATCGCCTGTCAGGAGTCATGTCAAAGATCGGTAAGAGAACGATCAGGGCCTTGGTGAGGGGGGTGCCGTCTCATCTGTGGCTTCTGTCACATTTCACTTTATGGACGACATAACTCTCAAATGTGACAAGGGGATTAGGGTGCGGAGCATGGGAATCCGTGATATCGCCATCCACACCCTCTCCGACGCACCCACCACCCTGGCCGAGCTGGCCGGAGAGCGAGCGGTCCTCGTCGTCAACGTCGCTTCCAAATGCGGGCTGACCCCCCAGTACGCCGCTCTCGTCGACCTTCAGCGGACCTACCGCGACCGGGGTTTCACGGTCGTGGGGGTGCCCTGCAACCAGTTCTACGGACAGGAGCCGGGCACCGCGGAGGAGATCCAGGAGTTCTGCTCCACCACCTACGGCGTCGACTTCCCGCTCCTTGCCAAGGCCGAGGTCAACGGCGAAGGCAGGCACCCGCTCTACGACTCGCTCACCCAGACCCCTGATGGGGAGGGCAAGGCCGGCGACGTCGAGTGGAACTTCGAGAAGTTCCTCGTCTCGCGCGACGGGGAGGTGCTGGCCAGGTTCCGGCCGCGCGTCCTGCCCGACGACCCCGCGGTCATCGAGGCGATCGAGAGGTCCCTCTAGCCGCGCAGCTACCCCTGACGATCAGCTCGGTGGGCAGCAGCACCCCGCGTGGCCGTCTGCCGCCACCGCGCAGCACCAGCTCGGCGGCGCGGTAGCCGATGTCCTGGGCCGGCTGGGCGATCACCGTCAGCGGCGGTGAGCACAGCTCCGCCCAGGGCACGTCGTCGAACATGATCAGAGACAGGTCCCTGGGGATGCGCAGGTCCAGCTCCCTGGCCGCCAGCACCGCCGCCTCGCCCAGCAGGTTGCCCCCCGCCAGCACGGCGGTCAGGTCGGGCCGGTGCTGGAAGAGCCCGGCCGCGGCGGCGTAGGCGGAGTCGCGGCTGCCCCGGGCGGCGACGACCAGTTCCTCGTCGACAAGGGGTCCCAGCGCCTGCCGGAAGAAGGACAGGCGCTGCTCCTGCCCCGGACCGCCCAGGTAGGCGATGCGGCGGTGCCCCAGTCCCTTCAGATAGTCGACCGCGATCCTGATCCCCGCGCGGTCGTCGGCCAGCACCGCCGGGATCTCCTCGTGCCCGGCCGAGAGCCGGTGCGCGAACACGGTGGTCAGCCCGGCCCGCAGGGTCGGCGCCCAACCGTCGCCGTCACCGGAGGGGACCGCGATCACCCGGTCCACGCCCTGTTCGAGCAGCGTGCCGATCAGCTCGGCCTCACGCTCGGGATCGTCGCCGGTTGCGCCCAGGATCACCGGTTCTCCCGCCGAGCGCGCGCAGGTGAGCACGCCGTCGGCCAGGCGGCCGTAGAAGGTGTCGGTGATGTCGGGCAACAGCAGCCCGATCCCGCCCGAGCGCCGCTGGCGGAGATTGCGCCCGAGCGCGCTGGGACGGTAGTCGAGCTGGGCCGCGACGTTCAGCACCCGTTCCCTGGTCTCGGGACTCGCCGACCCGCCGGACAGCACCCGGGACACCGTGGCGACCCCCACCCCGGCCGCCTCGGCCACGTCCTTGATCGTCGTACGACGCATGTTCATGGAAACGATTCCATCATATTTTCCGTTTTCGATCCAGCGCGAAGCGGTAACGACTGCCCTTCTGACAAGCTAGAACCGTTAAGCCTCTTGACAGAGATATCCGTTTCCGGTGAGATGCATGAAAACGTATCCAATATCGGGTGAACGCGGGGTTGGCCCGAGGCGCTAAGGACTTCCATGGCATCCATCGTTCTCAGCAAAGTCGACAAGATCTACGCGGGCGGCGTCAAAGCCGTGAACGGCCTCGACCTTGAGATCAGGGACGGGGAGTTCATGGTGCTGGTCGGGCCGTCCGGCTGTGGCAAGTCCACCGCCCTGCGCATGATCGCCGGGCTTGAGGACATCAGCGGCGGCGAGATCGCCATCGGCGACCGGGTGGTCAACCACCTGCCTCCGAAGGACCGCGACATCGCCATGGTCTTCCAGAACTACGCGCTCTACCCGCACATGACCGTCGAGGAGAACCTCGCCTTCGGTCTGAAGCTCCGCAAGATGCCCAAGGCGGAGATCGCCAAGCGCGTCAACGAGGCGGCCAAGATGCTCGGCCTCGAGCAGTACCTCAAGCGCAAGCCCGCCGCCCTCTCCGGTGGCCAGCGCCAGCGTGTCGCCATGGGCCGAGCCATCGTGCGCGAGCCGCAGGCCTTCCTCATGGACGAACCGCTCTCCAACCTGGACGCCAAGCTCCGCGTCTCCATGCGGGCCTCCCTTAACACCCTGCACGAGCGTCTGGGTGTGACGACCGTCTACGTCACCCACGACCAGGTCGAGGCCATGACCCTCGGCGACCGCGTCTGCGTACTCCGCGACGGCCTGCTCCAGCAGGTCGACACCCCGCAGAACCTCTTCGACAAGCCGGTCAACCTGTTCGTCGCCGGCTTCATGGGCTCCCCGTCGATGAACTTCGTCAACGCCGAGCTGGTGCGCGGTGACGGCGGCGCCGCCGTCGCCTTCGCGGGCTTCAGGCTGCCGGTGCCGAACGAGACCTTCGCCGAGAAGCACGGCCTCGACCAGTACTTCGGCAAGAAGATCATCCTGGGCATCCGCCCCTCCGACTTCGACGACTCGGTCGCCGCCAACGGATCCTCGGGCGGCTGGACCCGCCTGCAGGTCCGCGCCGAGGTCACCGAGGAGCTGGGCTCCGAGATCAACGTGCTCTTCCTGATCGACGCCCCGCCCGTCCAGCACCAGGACACCGTGGCCGCCGCCGACGCCGACGGCGACGAGGAGGCGACGCTGCCGCTGGTGGGCGACAAGTCGCTGTGGACCGCCCGGGTCAACTCCCGCAGCCACGTCCGCCCCGGTCAGAGCATCGAGCTGGTCGTCGACACCCGCAACCTGCACTTCTTCGACCCGGTCTCGGGTCTGGCGATCGGCCACGAGGCCAACACCCGCGTCTGATCGACCCGGCGGCCCGTGAGGTCCGTGAGGCCCGCCCTCGATCGCCCCCGCAGGCCGGAAAGGGCCCGCGCCGCGACCGCCTCCCGTGGCGCGGGCCCTTTCTGTCAGCGTCAGCGGCGTCTTCTGTCAGCGGCGTCTTCTGTCAGCGGCGCCGAGCCGTCGGCGTCCTGTCGGCGGTGTCCCGTCGGCGGCCAAGTCGACGTGAGACCTGGCTGATCAGGTTGAGGGGAAGCAACCTGCCGACCCTGACGATGGCCTTGTAACGCAGATCGGGGATGCTCACCAGCACACCACGGGCCAGATCGCGCATGGCCTCGCGGGCGACGTTGTCCGCCGACAGCCACAGGAAGCCGGGGATGCTCGACGTGTCCATCGAGGCGCGCTCGTGGAACTCGGTGTGCACGAAACCCGGGCACAGGGCCATGACCCGCACGCGGGTACCGGCCATCTCCATGGCCGCGGACTCGCTGAAGCTGACCACCCATGCCTTGGACGCGTTGTAGGACCCCCGGGTGAAGAACGCCGCCACCGACGCCACGTTGATCACCGCGCCCCGGTCACGCTCCCTCATTCCCGGCAGCGCGGCCAGCGTCAGCCGCAGCACCGCCTCGCAGTGCAGCCTGAGCATCCGCACCTCCTCCTCCACGGGAACGTCGAGGAAGTTGCCCTGATGACCGAAGCCCGCGTTGTTGACCAGCAGGTCGACCCCCTCGCGGAGCCGCCGTTCCACCGACTCCAGGCCCTCGTCGGTCACCAGGTCGGCGGCGAGCACCTCGCTGCTCACCCCGTAGCGCAGGCGCAGCTTTTCGGCGACCGAGACGAGGCGTTTCTCGTCGCGGGCGACCAGGACGAGTGAGAATCCGTCGGCGGCCAGGCGGCGGGCGAAGGCGGCGCCGATGCCGGCCGTCGCCCCGGTGATCAATGCGGTTGGCATACCCGCAGTCTAGGGATGACGCGGGGCCCAGGGTCGCGTCCATGGACGTGGTGTACGAGCGCCCGAATCCGGTGAGCCGGTCACGGTGGAAAAGCGCGGTGTTGTCCGTGGTGAAAAGCGCGGTGTTGTCCGTGGTGAAAAGCGCGCCGAGGACCGTGGAGTGGTTCAGGGCCGCTCACCGGTACGGGTCCGCCGCGGTGCGGAAGGGTTCGGGGCCGCTGCTCGCCGCCGCCTCGCGCGGGGCTCTCGTCGCGCGGGGTACGAAGGTCCGCGGGGCGTCCGGTCAGGGGTCGCCCTCGGCCGGGTGCGGGGACGAATCGGGCCTTCCACCACGAAAAGCGGCCCATCCGAGGGGGTGGGAGTGGCGCTTTCCTTGATCTGGGTGAATCCGCACGCCCCCAGCGTGCCAACTCACCCAGATCATGGAAAATCCCCGATCGTCACCGCCACGGCCCCGCCTCCACGCCCGCCATGACCCGCTTTGCCCCCTCCCGGAGCTCCACCGGCCCGCCCCCGGTCACCCACACCCGCCCAACGCCCGCCACCACCCCGTGCGATGCGTTGCCGGTGAGCGGCCCCCAACCACTTCGCCGTCCTCGCCGCGTTTTTGATCTTCGGCCCCGTGCGATGTGTTGCCGGTGAGCGGTCCTGAGCGACTCCGCCGCCCTCGCTGCGCTTTTTCCCACGGACGACGCCGCGCTTTTCAACGGCGATCAGCCAGGCCCGACGCGGGTACCGATCTCAAACACTCGTACACCACCTGCGCGGACGCGACCGCCCAGGCGCCTGGCGTGGTGAGATCCTCCAGCACCCGGGGGAGGACGGTCGCCCGTTCCCGAACGGTGGCGGCCGCGAACGGTGGCGGCCGCGGTGGTGGATCCGATCGTCGAACCGCGTGTCAAAGATCGAATAAAGATCGACAATCGTTCGGTAAGGGACGCGAGCCGGGCAAACCATTCGGTGTCATTAGGGGGATAGAACGGGTTCCGGGGACATATCGCTTGTGTTTAAGTGCTCTGTTCCAAGCTTGCTTTTCACCATAGGAGGCCTGAAATGGTCAGAAGATATGTAGTGCCCTTTCTCCTCGCGGTGATAGCCGCTGGTGGACCGGTAGCCGGGGCCACCGCGGCGGCAGCGGCCGGAACCGGCACGATGCCACCCGTGGTCGCCGTGGAGACGCCGCCCTACCCGCCGCGGCCTCAACACCAGCCTCAACACCAGAATCTCGAATCCAGAAACCAGAACAACTCCTCCATAAAACTGGAGAAAAACGGCAGATGCCACAGAAACCACTGCGGCAGGCGCGGCTGCGGGAGAGGCGCCTGCGGGGCCGGCTGCGCGGGAGGCCGGAGGCACTGCTCGCGCCCGCATGCTCAGGGCGCGACCGGCGGACTGCCCTTCACCGGAGCGCCACTGGCGCTGGCGACCGCTGTGGGCGGTGGCCTGCTGGGCATCGGGGTCATCAGCACCCTGATCTCGGTAAGGCGTCGCCGCTCTTCCGATGTCGGCTAGAAGACACCGTTGTCGGCTAGGAGACACCGTTGTCGGCGGAGACACCGTGGGATCGCGATGGCCGGTCTGCTGGCCCTCGCAGTCCTGTCGGCCGGAGGCTGGTCGGCACACCTCGGCCTGAGCGTGCGAGAACACCTGGAGGCGACGAGAAGCGCGTTGCTCCGGCTGCGCGCGGTGGCGGGCGTACACGATCCGGGCCTCATGGCCGGGCCACTCGCGGACGCCCGGTGGCACGCGGCCGAGGCGCGCCGGCTGACCACCGGCGTGCCCTGGTCGACCGTCACCTACCTTCCGGTGCTGGGGAACGCCGCGACGGCCGTGCGAGGGCTGGCGGAGAGCGCCGCGGAGCTGACCGACGTGCTGGGCGGTCTGCAGCGGGCAGGCACGATGCTCGCCGCGGCGCGAGCGCGCTTCCCCGGTGACACGAGGCACCTGCTGGTCGCCGTCAGAACGGCGGAGCCGATCCTGAACGACGCCCTCGGCGGGCTCGCCTGGGTGAGCTCCGGCCTGGCGGCCATCCCGCGGGACACCGGCGTCGACCTGCTGGAGCAGTCCCGCGGCACCGCACTGCGTGAGGTCGAGGAACTGCGTGGCCGGGTCGCCGCCGCGGCGGCCGCCGCCGCGTTGCTCCCCCCCATGCTGGGCGGAGACGGCCCGCGCCGCTATTTCCTGGCGTTCCAGACCAACGCCGAGGCACGCGGCACCGGAGGTCTGGTGGGGGCCTACGGCATCCTGAGGGCCGACCGGGGCCGGATGACCGTCGAGCGCCTCGCGGCCAACACCGCCCTCGCGACGAGTCCGGTACCCGTCGTCCGCCACGGCCGGGACTTCCACCGGCGTTACGGGCCGGGCGCGACCAGGATGTTGTCCGTCTCCAACCTCTCTCCGCACTTCCCGTACGCCGCGGCGACCTGGGCGGGGCTGTGGGAGCGGCAGGGTGGCGAGCGGCTGGACGGCGCCGTCGCCACCGACCCGGTGGGCCTGGCCCGCCTGCTGGAGGTGATCGGCCCGGTCACCCTGCCCGACGGTGAGCAGGTGAGCGCGAGCAACGTCGTCGACCTCACCGAGCGGGAGGCCTACGCCCGCTACCTCGACCCCGCGGCGCGCAAGCGGTTCCTCATCGAGATCGCCGCCGCCGTCGGCGCGGCGCTGCCCGCCGCCCTCGCCGACCCCGTCGCGCTGCTGCCCGTGCTGGGCCACATGGTGAGCGAGCGGCGGATCCAGATCTGGAGCCGGCACGAGGCCGAGCAGCGGCGCCTGTCACGCATGCCGATCAGCGGCGTGCTGCCGACACGGCGGGGGCCGTTCGCGGGACTGGTGGTCAACAACTCCGCCGGAGGCAAACTCGACTACTACCTGGAGCGCTCCCTCGACTACGAGCTGGGTCCCTGCCGGGGCGGGCTGCGCCCCTCGACGGTGCGGATCCGGCTCACCAACGACGTCCCGCGAGGAACGACGCTGCCCTCCTACGTCACCGGCCGGCTCGACGTCCCCCGGCGCAGCCACCTACCGGGTTCCAACCTGCTCTGGGTGTCGCTGTACGGCGGGTCCGGGGCGAGGATGACCGAGGCCCGGCTCGATGGCCACCGGACGGGGGTCATCAGGGAGATCGAACGCTCCCACCCCGTCTACTCGGCTCTGGTGGAGTTCACCCCCGGGCAGTCCAGGAGGCTGGAGTTCGACTTCAGCGAACCCGCCTCCGCTGAGCCGCCGCTGGTTCCGGTGCAACCGCTGGTCCGTCCCCAGCGGACCCGCGTCACCCAGGACCAGCGGGGTTGCGCCCCCTGACGCCGAACTCCCCGACGGGACAAGCCCGGACCCGTCCCGCGTCGTATCGGCAGAAAAGAGCAAAGGACCGCGCGCCGCGGGCGGCGGCGCACCGAGGGCGATCTACCTTCGCGCCATGATGTTCAGCGAGGGGACTGCCGGGTTTGCCCGGCAGGTGAATTGCTTCCCGGTCATGGCTCCGATGTTTGAAACGGTCAGGGCTTGGCCGTCGCCCACCTCGGCCGAGGGAGGCGAGAAGCCGCCCTCCTCGGAGAGCGGAGGAGTCACGAAGGCTTCACCGCGGACCGGTGGGAGCGCGCGGGACTCCGCGGCCCTCGTGTCCGGCCCGGGCAGTGGCGAGAGCGCCCCGGCCGGACACGAGGGCTGCGGGCCGCGCTGCTGGCGGGATGTCCGGGAGGCGCAGGTACCGCGAGACGGTGTCCGCTTCCGCGTCCTCTATGTGTGCACCGGCAATGTCTGCCGCTCCCCGCTGGCCGAGCGGCTGACCCGCTCGGCCCTCGGGCCGTGCCCGGCGGTCCAGGTGATCAGCGCGGGCACTCACGCGGAAACGGGACGGGAGATGACGGGGCATGCCCGGCGGGTCCTGATACGGCTCGGCGGCGATCCCACCGGCTTCGGCTCCCGCCCGCTCGTGCCGGAGCTGGTGGCCGCCGCGGACCTCGTGCTGACGGCCACCTGCGGGCACCGCGCGGAATCGGTGGCCGTGCACCTCGCGGCGGCCGCGCGGACCTTCACCATCGCCGAGTTCGGCGTGCTGGCGCGGGCCGTGTCGCCCGAGGAGATCACCCGGCACCGGGATCCCGTACGGCGGGCCCGCGCGCTGGTCGACGAGGTACGGGCGCTGCGCGGGCTGGTCCGGGTGGACCGGCCCGACATCGCCGACCCGTACCGGCGGTCCCGGCTGGTCTACCGGATGGTGGGACGGAGCATCGCGAGGTCGCTCGCCGTCCCGCTCGGGTTGCTCACACATTCACCGGCTTCTTGACCGGCTTCTTGGCCTCGCCCTCGTAGCCGTACCCGTAGTTGTAGCCGTAGTACGTGCCGCTACCGGCCGGGACGAAGTTCAGGACGGTTCCCACCACGCGGGCGCTGATCGACGTCAGCAGCTCCGAGGCGCGGGCCATGTGCTCCCGGCGTGTCCTGCCGTACCGGGCGACGAGTAGCGCGCCGTCGCAGAGCGCGGCGATCGCCGCCGCGTCGGTGATGGGCAGCAGTGGCGGCGCGTCGATGATCACCATGTCGTACGCCCCGGTGAGCTGTGCGAGCACCTCACGCATCCCGCCCGAGCCGAGCAGCTCGCTCGGGTTCGGTGGGATCTGGCCGCTCGGCAGGACGGACAGACCGGCCTCGCCCCAGACCTGGATGACCTCGTTCAGGCGTGCCCTGTCGATCAGCACGTCCGTCAGGCCGACCGACCCCTCGATGCCGAGGTAGCGGGGAATACTGGGACGGCGCAGGTCGCCGTCCACCAGGACGACCCGCCAACCGGCCTGGGCCAGCGTGATCGCCAGGTTGGCGGAGGTCGAGGACTTCCCCTCGCCGGGCAGGCAGCTGGTGACCACGAGCGACTTCGGCTGCCGATCGACGCCGATGAACTGCAGGTTGGTCCGGAGCGCGCGGAACGCCTCGGACCTGGAGGAACGGCCGCGGTTGCGCAGGATCAGGGGGTATTGCCGCGCGTCCCGCTCGTAGCCGATGACCCCGAGGGTCGAGCTGCCCGACGCCTCCTGCAGCGCCTCGGAGGACTTGATGGTCGTATCCAGACGGTCGCGGAAAATGATCACGGCCATGGCGCAGAGCAGCGCGACCAGCACGGCGATCACCAGGTTGGCCAGTGGCTTGGGACTGACGGGCCTCAGGGGGACGTCGGCCTGATCCACTATCGTGATCTTGACGGCGGGGCGGCTGCGCGGAGTGGGCCGCTCGATCTGGTCGATCAGCTCGGCGAACCGGGTCCCCAGGGCGTTGGCCAGTTGGGAGGCCCGTGCGGGGTCGGTGTCGGTGACCGTGGCACGCAGGAACACGGTGCCGGGGACGGCCTCGGTGGTGATGTTCTCCTGGAGGCGCCCGATGTCCTCACCCTCGACGATCTGGCCGACCACCCGGCGGCTGGACAGCAGGCTGGCGTAGGAGTGCACCCGCTGAGCCGACAGCATGCCCGCCTGGTAGGCGGTGGAGAGGCTGCCCTCCCTGTCGTAGCCCGACACCAGCATGGAGATCGTCGCGACGTACTTCGGCGGCGTGTTCGCGGTGATGGCGAGTGCCGCGCCCACCGCCAGGATCACTGAGAGGAGGATGAGCAGCCAACTCCTGCGCGCCAGCCGTACGTAGTAGAGCAGATCCACGGGGTCAACGCCGCCTTTCGCGAATTTTCTGAGGGGGCCTGAGGTGCTGGACCGGTGAGTGGACGTTCACGCCCCGCAGCAGGCCGATGAGAACGGCGGCGATCATGCCCGCGACGACCAGCACGATGAGCGGTGACAGCCGGCCCAGAACCATCGCCAGGCAGAGGGCGCCGGTGATCGCTGTGATCGCGCCCAGCGTCGCGGAGACCGTTCGGGTCCCCAGTCCGATGTGACGTAGCCGGTGAGACAGGTGATCGGTGCCGCCCTGCAACGGTGAGCGGTTCGCCAGCATCCGGGAGAGGAAGACCACGCAGGTGTCGACGGTCGCGACGAAGGTCGGCAGGAGCAGTCCGGCGATCGTCGCGGCCGGCGGCCGTCCCGTGACCAGGACGGCCGCGGAGCAGGCCAGCGTGAATCCGAGGAACAGCGATCCGGAGTCCCCCATGAACATTCTCGCGGGTGCCCAATTGTGCGGCAGGAAGCCCAGACACGCGCAGGTGAGCGCGGCCAGCAGCACCGCGAGCGCGATATGGCCCTGGACCAGGGCCGTGGCCGCGAGGAGAGCGGCGGTCACGGAGGTGACGGTCCCCAGCGCGCCGTCCATGTTGTCCAGCAGGTTGAAGGAGTTCGTCATCACGACGACCCACACCACGGTGAGGGCGCCGTCCAGCCATGTCCCGGTCACGGTCGCCTGGACGCCGGAGAGCACCACCCCGATCGCCACCATGGTCTCCACGGTCAACCTGGTGGCAGCGGAAAGGGGGGCGATGTCGTCGATCAGGCCGAGGACGCACACCGCGGTGGCGGCGAGGAGGATCGCGGCGATCTGCAGATCGGCGAAGCCGATCGCGATCGCGGTGGGCGCGACCGTGCCCGCCGCGATCGCGATGCCGCCGAGGTAGGGGGTCGGGCGGGTGTGGGCCCTGTGCCCGCCGGGGCGGTCGACGAGATCCCAGCGCAGCGCCAGGCGCCTCAGCGGCACGGCGGTCGCCACGCTGAGAAGGCAGGCCGTGCCCGCGGTGAGGGTGATCGTTCCGTTCACCGGGGGCACGCCGCCGGATCGCCGACGGACTCCCTGATGATCTCGGTGAGGATCCTGTCGAGAGAGCGCCGGGGAGCCCAGCCGGTGAGCGCGCGGAGCTTCGCGGTGTCCGGAACCCTGCGGGTCATGTCCTCGAATCCCCGTTCGTAGGCCTCGGAGTAGGGGATGAGGTCGATTCCCGAGGTGGAGTCGGTGAACTCGATGATGAGTTTCGCCAGTTCCATGATGCTCACCTCGTCGGTGGAGCCGATGTTGAAGGTCTCACCGATGGCCGCGTCCTCGTCGAGCAACCGGAGCAGCGCGTCGACGACGTCCGCGACGTGCGCGAAGCACCGGGTCTGGGTCCCGTCGCCGAAGACCGTCAGCGGCGTGGCCGACAGGGCCTGCCGGACGAGGCTCGGGATCACCATGCCGTAGGTCGGACTCTGCCGCGGGCCCACGGTGTTGAACAGCCGGACGACAATCGTCGGCAGGCCGCGTTCCTTGTGATAGGCGTTGGCGAGGATCTCGTCGACGGCCTTGGCGGTGCTGTAGGCCCAGCGGACCACCGCGGGGCTGCCGAGGATGCGGTCGGCGTCCTCGCGCAGCGCGTTGGAGGAGTTCTTGCCGTAGATCTCGCTCGTGCTGGTGATCAGGATCTTCTTCCGGTACCGGTGCGCGGCCTCGATGACGATCTCCGAACCCCGGATGTTGGTCGTCAGCGACCGCAACGGTTGCTCGACGATCAGCTTGACGCCGACCGCGGCGGCCATGTGGACGACGACGTCGCACCGGTGGACCAACTCGTCGACAATGAGTTCGTCCAGGACCGAACCGTGTACGAAACGCAGCTCCGGATGGGGCCGCAGGTTCTCCAGCCGGCCTGTCGAGAGGTTGTCCAGGACGACGACGGAGTCACCGCGCGCGAGCAGCGCGTCGGCCAGATGCGATCCGATGAATCCGCTGCCACCCGTTATCAGATAGCTGGTTCTTGATGCTGTGCTCACGGGGTTTCCTCATCACGTGCTTGGAGAGATCTCTGTTACCGGGAGGAAGCGGTGGTTCACGCGTGCGTGCCGAGCCCCGCCTTGATGCTCGGGACCTGTGACTTCTCGAACCAGGCCACCGTCGTGCGGAGCCCGTCCTCAAGCGGGACGGGGCACACACCGGGGAACAGTTCGCGCAACAGATGGGGAGAGGCCTGGGATTGTCGGATATCGCCTGCCCGCGGCGGCAGGCGGATCGACTCGACCGGGCGGCCGAGGACCTCGGAGAGGACGTCCATCAGGTGCCGGAGGGAGACGAGGGTGCCGAACGCCAGGTTCACCGGCTTCGTGCTCGTCATCCGGTGCACGGCCGCGTCGGCGAGGACCTGGGTCACCGACCCCACGTAGGTGAAGTCCCGCGCCTGGCGGCCGTCGCCGTGCAGCGGCACCGGCTCGCCCCGCAGCGCCGCGGAGACGAACGCCGGGATCACGGCCGCGTAGGCGTGTCCGGCGGTCTGCAGCGGGCCGTAGACGTTGAAGAAGCGGAACGGCAGGACCGGCAGGCCGTAGCTGTGCGCGTAGGCCATCGCGTAGGCCTCGGTGGCGAGCTTGCTGGCCCCGTACGGGCTGAGCGGCCTGGTGGGCAGGTCCTCGTGTTTGTACGGTTCGGGGCTGTCGCCGTACACCGAGGACGAGGAGGCGAGGATCACGTGCGGCCTGCTCGCGCGGCACGCCTCCAGCACGTGCAGGGTGCCGGTCGCGTTGACGGCGTGCGAGGCCAGCGGATCGGCCAGGGAGCGGGGGACCGAGGGCCGGGCGGCGAGGTGGATCACGTGGGTGACGCCGGCCACCAGGTCGGTCAGCAGGTCCCGGTCCAGTATGCTGCCCGTCACGACGTCGGCCTCGACGCCTTCGAGGTTGGCGAGGTCCCCGCTGCTGAGGTCGTCCAGCACCGTGATGTGCCCGACCTCGGGCCGCTCCGCCAGTGCCCGGCATGTGTGCGCGCCGATGAAACCGGCTCCGCCCGTCACCAGTACCCTCATCGGTTGCTTTCCCCCGCCACGAGCCGTCGGCCGGCCTGCCCGCACAGCGACCGGTACAGGTGCTCGGTATCGGAGACGAGGCGCTCCACGCCGAACGCGTACTTCGTCCAGTCGTGGGCGGACTCGCCCATCCGGCGGGCCAGGCCCGGATCGCAGAGCAGGCGGATGGTGTGCGCCGCGAGCTCGGCCGGGTCGGTCGACGCCAGCAGACCGGTGTGCCCGTCCCTGACGACCTCGGCGACGCTTCCCACCCGGGTGGAGACGACCGGCCTGCCCGCCATGCCCGCCTCGATGAGTGTGAGCGGGGTGCCCTCGTTGTCGGAGGTCAGTATGACCACGTCGGCGGCGGCGTAGACGGTCTCCACGTCCTTCCTCCAGTCGAGCAGGTGGAAGGAGTCGCGGACGGGCTCGACGTCCAAGGCGACCTGCCGCCTCAGCTCGCCGCCGCCGCACACGACGAAGCGGCAGCCGGGGATCTGCCTGGACACGGCGTCGGCCACGGCGAGGAACCGGTCGGGCCGCTTCACCTGGGTGAGGCGGCCCACGTACGCCACGACGGGCGCGTCCGGTGGGAGCCCCAGCTCGGCGCGGGCCGTCCCGCGGTCGGGGACCGGTCCCAGCCGGACGCCGGGAGGGATCACCACGTACTGCGAGGGGCGCCCGATCCCGGCCTGGAGCAGATCGTCCCTGACCCTGGACCCCACCGTCACCAGCCGGTCCGACATGGAGGCCAGGATTCGTTCCGAGCGCACGTAGAGCCCGCGCCTGACCGGGGAGAAGTAACCGTGCAGGAGGTGCCCGTGGAAGACGTGCACCCGGGCCGAGGCGACACCGGACAGGCGGGACGCCGTCCTGCCCAGGGCGCCCGCCTTGGCCGTGCGGGTGTGCACGATGTGCGGGCGGAACGTCCGTATGGCGCGGATCAGTGAGAAGAGCGCGCGGCAGTCGTCTCCGGGCCTGACCGACCGGCCGAGGCAGGACACCCGGTGCACCCGGGTTCCCGCGTCGTGCAGCCGGAGGTGGTCGCCCTCGTGCTCGTCGACGTGACCGGTGTAGAGGCGGTGGTCGAACTCGTCGGTGTTCAGCCCTTGCAACAGCCCCGACACCTGGGTGGCGGGGCCGCCGACGTTCATCCTGGCGATTATCTCCATGATACGAATCCGGCCGTCCGGCTTCATAGGGGCTCCTTGATGACGGGCCTGGCTCACGTCGGAGAAACTAGTTCTCCACCCGAGTCGTTTGCCGACGCCATCACGGTGGTGGCGCGATGTTTTTCCCATTCCCTACCTAGGCATGATCTAGTTGGGTCGCCCCAAGTGTTCGCAGTCCACCCTTTGGTCCCCATCGGGAGTGACGACGTGGTGAGTGGCTGTGACGGCGGCATAGCGAAATGGGCCTTTTGCTCTATGTCCGCATTTCTGTGTTTCGCTAGTGGAAAATCATCTGGAGTCCAAACATTCGAGGTCGGTGATGTGCCGCAACGAAGCGATCCAGAAACCGGTGCCGAGTATGGCGACGGCCAGCGCTCCCCAGGCGAAACAGAGCGATGCCTGAAACGGGCCCGAGGCGGTCCAGGCGGCGGCCAGGAGCACGCCCAGGAGCATGACCCCCTCCGCCGAGAGATACGCGAGCCTCCAGCCCGGCCTGCCGAGGGCGAGGGGAAGCACGTTGGACCAGCACACCGATCCCTTCACGCACGCGGCGCCCAGGAGCACCACGGCGACCACGCCGATGTGGGCGTACTGAGCTCCATAGGCCATGCCGATGACGGCGTCGGTCGTCGGGAGCGCGACGGCGAGGGTCGCCGCTCCGGCCACGGTGAACAGCAGGGCCGTGCGCGAGATGTCCCGCCTGATGGGCGCCGTCCCGGCTCCCGCCGTGGCGGCCCGGATGATCCGGGGATAGAGCATCGCGGCCACCGGGACGGCCAGATTGGCGTAGAAGCGGCCGGGGGCCGATGCGATCTTGAGGATGGTCACCAGGTTGGGGCCGCCCAGCAGGCCCGCGAGGGTGAGGATGCCCGAGTCGGAGATTCCGGCCACGCTGGTTCCCATGGACGTCTTCACGGTGAAGGCGACCATGCCCGAGGGCAGCCGGACCCGTGCGACGGCCGGTCCCAGCTCCGCGACGAGCCCACGGGTCGCCAGCAGGTAGAACACCACCGCCATCACCAGCGCGCCCGCGGCCTGGCCCGCCAGGTAGAGCAGGGGCCCGCCGAGAAGGAGCCCGCCGAGGGACAGTCCGAACGACAGAAGCGCGCACCGCGTCCTGAGCGCGCCCAGCGTGCGCAGCCGGTCCGTCAACGCGAAGGCCGCACCCGCCGTGCCGTACGACGCCATGGCCCCGCGGGCGACGATCGCGAGAGCGAGCATGAGCGCGAACTCGTCCGAGACGTGGTCCAGCAGGCGCGCGGTCAGCAGCGCCGTGAGGCTGAGGCCGGTCGCGGCCACGCCGATCGCCACGTCCCAGTGGATCAGGCGCATGAACAGCGCGGAGCCCCGTCCGCTCCGCTGCTGTTCGATGGGGACGAACCGCTGGGCGGCGTTCTCCAGACAGGGGTCGCACAGCAGGAACCAGACGGTCGCGACGGACTGGGCGAAGACCACCTGGCCGGATGTCTCGCTTCCCGTCAGGCGTACCAGGGCGATCAGGCTGAGAGTGGGAAGAACCGCCTCGCCCAGGCCGGCGGCGGTCAGCGATGCGAAGGTCCGCAACTGGCGCCCGCCGGGCGGGCGCATCCGGTGGACGGCGCGTCCGAGAGTGTTGACCATGTCCTAGGAGCAGACCTCGTCGTACAGCCGGTCGAACCAGTCGGCAGCCCGGCTGATGTCCACGAGTTCCGCGCTTTCCCGCGCTCCCTCGCGAAGGCGGGCGTGGGTCTCCGGTTGTGCCGCCCGCAGGATGCCCTCGGCGAGGGCAACGGGATCTTTGGGCCGGACGAGGAGGCCGTTCACCCGATCCTCGATCAGATCGGGTACTCCGCCCACGGCGGTGGACACGACCGGCACGCCCGCGGCGAGAGCCTCCATGACGACCACGGGCAACCCCTCGTAGCAGGAACTGAGTACCAGCAGGTCGGAGGAGGCGATGAGCCGGCCGGCGTCGGGCACGTGACCGAGCAGGCGCACGTTGCCCAGGCCGAGTTCCTCGACCCGGCGGGCCACCCGAGCCTGCAGGGGACCGGATCCGGCGAGAAGGAACACGAGCCGGGGATCTCGCTCCTCGACCCTCGCCGCGGCCTCGACGAGCAACTCGTGGTTCTTCTGCGGGTGGAAGTTGGCGACGTGCACGATCAGGAAGGCGTCCGGGGAGACGTTCCACTCCCGCCTCGTCTGTTCCGATCGGGTCGCCCAACGGCGCTGTTCCGCGACCTGGACGCCGTGCACGCGAACGGACAGGCCACGTGAGCGCCTGCCGGTGCGAGCACGGGCGACCTGCGGAGAGACGGCCACGGTCCGGGTGTCCAGCCAGCCCGTCGCCCGGTCGAGCAGCATCGTCGGCAGCCGGTAGCGCACATTGTGCACGGTCGAGATCAGGGCCGGGCGGGGACTCAGCAGCTGGGACACGGGCCGCAGGAGCGACGCGGGAAGGGGGGAGTGGATGTTGAGAACGTCGGGTTCCAGTCTTCGCACCACGCACGCGAGGCGAGCCGCGCGAAACCAGCGCGGGTAGGTGGTGAGGTCGACGACTCCGATGCCCGCCGCTCGCAGCCGTCCGCTCAGCTCGCGAGTGGAGGCCCGCAGGCATACGACGGTGTAGCGCTTGCCCGTCGGGGGAGCGGCGAGCAGCCTCTCGACAAGCAGTACCTCCGCGCCGCCCACGTCCAGCGTCTTGATCACTTCGCAGACGTGCAGGCTCCTCATGACACGCCCGCGGCAAAGAGAGAGGGCCGTCCGGCCAGGAACGTCTCGTACCACTTCTCGATGTGGCCGGCCACCAGCGGCCAGTCGTGCTCCGCGACGGCCCGCACACCGCGTTGCATCAGCCGCAGGCAGAGCACCTCGTCGTCGAGGACCGTCCGCAGCTGGGTCAGGAGGTCCTCCGCGCTCTGCGTGCGGAAGACGCGGTAGGCGTCCTCGTCCGCGATGGCCGGGTCGAGTGAGGAGTCGGAGGAGACGATGACGGCGGTGCCCAGTGCGAGGGCCTCCATGGGAGCCGTGGGAATGCCCTCCCCGATGGTGGGGAACCTGTGGGAGGCGTGTACGAGGATCTGGGCCCGTCCCATCAGGGAGTAGACGTCGTCGGGGGAGAGGTGCCCGGCGAACTCGATCCCCGAGCCGATCCCGGCGAGCCGCTCAAGCCGGGCGCGTTCGGGGCCGTCCCCCGCGATGACGAGTCGCACGCCAGGACGGGTGGCGCGCAGCCTGTGGAAGGCATGGATGGTCAGCGCGTGGTTCTTCACCTTCACCAGGGAGCCGACGCTGACGATCAGTCCCGGTTCGACGGGATGTCTCTCCCGAAGCCGGGTGAGGTGATCGAAGGCCACGCCGCTGGGAACGATCCGCATCAGCCGGTCCGGTATGCCGGCCGCCAGCAGTCCGGCTCGGGGCCGCTCCCCGGAGACGACGAATCCGTCGATGTGGCGCAGGGCCCACGGCATGATCCGCTGGTGCCGCACCGTGAGAGCACCGTGCACGTGGAGCACGACGGGGATGCCGAGCCGCCGGGCGGCGGCGCCCAGACCGAGCGCCTCACGGTGGTCGCCGTGCAGGTGAACGATGTCGAACCGGCGCGCGCGGCGAAGCGCCCGTGCGCACTCCATGCCGAAGGCGACCACGTCCGATCTGCTGGAGACGGCGCGGCTGACGCCGGTTCGCACCGGCGGGAGCGTCCGCGCGCCGTGCGGGACGTCGCCACGCCGGTGGGCGACGGTCACCGTGTGCCCCCGCAGTGCCTGCTCGTGGACGAGCCGCTCTATGTAGCGCTCTTTCCCCCCGGGTTCGGGCGGGAGCCGGTATCCGATGTGGAGAATCCTCATGTCAGCTTCCCTGAGAGATCTGTTCCTTCGGGCGCTCGGTCACGTCGCCCGGACAGGTGCTCGTCTGGCACGTGTCCGGTGGTCGGTGATGAGAGTGGAGAAGTGTGCCCTGGCTGCCATAGGTCAGCAGGATCGCCTCGGCAGTGGAATAGACCGTCTCCACATCTTTTCTCCAGCCGATCAGGTGGAAATCATGCCGGGGTACACCGGAGAAACTAGCCCGGAATCCGACCTGCCGGGCGGTGCCGTAACGGCGGTGGCGAAATGTTTTCCCATCGTCTACCTGCGCATGATCCAGGCGCTGCGGGCGGAAGGCCGGATCGGCGCATGCTGGAGGTTGTCCTGCCTGTCATGACGTGGCATCCGAGGGTGAGATGCCTCGGGCCACCCGCCTCGAGTGATGGTAATACCTGTGAGAAGCAGGCAAATTCTCGTCGTGTCGTCGTGCCGATACCTGTTCGCGGGGTCATACTGCCTGATCCGTGTGTTTTATCCGAGGCGATGACAGCAGGATTTGGAGTTCATCGTACATATCCTTCTCGAAGAGAGGCGGTGCCATGGGGTCGCGCTGTCGGGCCGCCGAGCGGGCGCCTGGATTCCCGGAGGTCTCCGGAGGTTTCCGGAGTGCGAAGATGCATGCCGCGTTCCAGGGGGCCTGCGGCGGGTGACGTTGAGACGGGCTGGAGGTGATTGTGTATGGAATACATTCTTGTTGCTTTTTGTGTAATTATTTTGGTGTTTCTGGTTCAGGTGAACTTCGAGACGGGTGTGGCGGGGCGAGTGCTTTCGGTGCTGTTGGCGGCTTTCGCGGTCAGGCTGGCCATCCATGTTCTGCTGATCCGAAACGGAGGCATGTGGTACGGCGGGGACAACCTGATCTATGAGATCAAGGCCATGGAGATCGTCGAAGAATGGCGGCGGCAGGGTTTTGACTTCGTCGTTCCCGGAGAGGGCGAGATTCAGAAGTCCGTGGCCCTGCCGTGCAACCTGTTCGCGATTGTGATCTATCTGTGCGGCGGGAAGGCCCCGCTGGCCTGTACGGCTCTCGTCGCTCTCGTTGCCTGTGCGCTGTGCATCGTCATCTACAGGTTTGCGCGACTGCTCGGCGCGGACGAGCGAGCGGCTTTTCTACTGCTTGTCCTCTCGGCATTCACACCGGCATTCCTGGTGCACACGTCCGACATGTTCAAGGACGGTTTCAGTGTTTTCCTGGTGGTTGCCTGCCTCGGTCTGTCCTGTTCGAACATGCAACGCTTTGACATGCGTAAGCTGTTCATGCTCGTACCGTTCATGTGGGCGTTGTGGCACGTACGGCCCTATATGGTTTTCATGTGCATGCCACCTCTGCTGCTCAGCCTCCTGGGCTCCCGGAGGGCACTGTCTCCGCGTATCATGACCGTCTTCGCCATGGCGCTGGTCGGTACCCTTTACTTTTTTGGCGACTTCGCCGGCATCGGCGTCCTGGAAACGATGGAAGATCAGCTGGAGTACGGGCAGTCGGATACCGTTCGTCGTTCCATCTCCAGTCAGGATTCAGGCGTGACGTTCGCGGACGACGGTAACCCGTGGGGTGCGCTCGGTTCCAAACTTCTGTACACGCTTCTGTCTCCGTTCCCCTGGACGGAGGGGAGCATGATGCTGCAGCTGGGGAAGATCGAAGCATTTATCTGGTACTTCCTTCTCTACAGTGCCGTACGGGGGGCTCGCCGGATGTGGTGTTACGACCGCAGGATGCTCTTCGTCCTCCTGCTGTTCATTGTTCCGGGCATTGTCGCCTATGCCACCACCATGGGAAACATCGGCCTCATATTCCGCCAGCGCATGCCGATCCTTATGGTCACAAGCGTGCTCTCGGCGGTGGCGTGGACCCTGCACAAAGGACCGGAAAAGAAATTTTCGAAAGCTCGTGTCCGAGACACCTCTGAGGTGCCCGCGTCACCAGGCTAGGGCGTATGGAGATAACCTCGCCCGCTCATGGTTCTGTGCCGATCCCATCCGAACCGGTGAGAGCCGGTCGATCAGACAGGTTACCGCGGAGCGGGCGGCATCTTTTAAGGTCAGGGTGGCTGCCAACGGCGTTCGCGGGAACCTTCACCGCTGCCGTTCTGAGTTTCTATGGTGTCTCCGCCTGGGATATGGTCGTTTTTGGGGCCTATATCGCACTGGGCCTCGCTCTCCCGGGCGTGCTGCTGATCCGGGCCTTGTACGGCGGTGTCCGCACTCTGGCCGAGGAGATCGCCCTCGGATTAACACTCGGTTATTCTCTGGAAATATTCGCCTATGTCTTCGCCAGGGCCGTCGATGCGCCGCTGCTCGTCCTGGTGTGGCCACTCAGCGCGTACACGCTGTTCATCGCCGTGCCCCGGCTACGGAAACACTGGAGAGGGGTCCCTCGCCCGGGCGCCCCCATCTGGTGGTCGTGGTCGCTGGCGCTGGCGGTCGTCTATCTGGTCGCCTGGAGCGCGATCACGTTCTTCGGCCCTTATGCGCTCACCTGGCCGGGGCTGGGGGCATCCCATGTCGACAGCTCCTTCCACCTGTCTCTGATCGGTGAGCTGAAGCACCACGTGCCCCCCACGGTGCCGGGGGTCGCCGGGGAACCGCTTTTCTATCACTGGTTCATCTACGCGCACCTGGCGGCCGGAAGCTGGGTGACCGGCCTGGAACCGGTGGTTCTGCTTCTCCGGCTGGCCATGCTGCCCATGCTGGCCGCACTCGTCGTCCTCGTGGGCATGCTCGGGCACCGGGTCATCGGCTCGCGTCCAGGCGCGCTGGCGGCTGTCCTGGGTGCGATGTTCATGGCGGCTCCCAGCCTGTATCTGGGAACGAACGGGATATTCACCTGGGGAGGGATTCAGGACGCGGCATGGACCAGCCCGACCCAGACCTTCGGGGCCGTTCTGTTCGCACCGGTGGTGCTCCTGCTCGTCGATCTTCTGGAGGGACGATCACGCCGTGCCGGTAACTGGTTCCTACTGCTGGTCTTCCTCCTGGCGGTGATGGGTTCCAAGGCGACCTACCTGCCGTTGCTGGTGGTGGGACTGGCCGCGGTGACCGCTGTGGAGGCGATCAGGAGCCGCCGGTTGCCGAGATCCCCGCTCATCGCGCTGGGGATCACCACGATGTGTTTCCTCTATGCGCAATTCGTCCTCTTCGGGCGCGCGCAGCAGGGGGTGACCCTTGCCCCCCTGTCTCTGATGGAAAAAATCTGGGGCGACCTGACCGGCCGGCCCTCTGCCGTCGACTTGACCCCGGCGACGGCGGTCGGCATCACATCGGTATACCTGCTGTGCTGGATCGTCACGTGGTGCGGAGTGCTCGGGCTGTTGAGCCGGCCGAGCCTGCTGCTGCGTCCCGCTGTGGTGATCATGCTGAGTATGGGAGCCGCCGGTCTCGGGGGGGTCCTCCTGTTCGGAAGCGCTCATGGGAATCAGCTCTACTTCCTCAGAGCGGCCTACCCCTATATGGCGATCGTCTCCGTCTACGGGCTCTTCGTCGTCGTACGTCAGGCGCGTGCGTCGCGCGGGGCGGTGGCGGTGGCGGCCGGGGTCGGAGTGCTGGCCGCCTACCTGATTCCGCTTCTCTGCGGTGTCGAGATTCCCCGGCGGCCCGGGCAGACGACCGCCGCCCTGTACCTGCCGTACGTCGTCCTGCTGGGTTTCGTCCTGTTGACGGTCGTCGTCCTGATCGCCACCAGACGGGGCTGGAGCCGGTGGGCGCTCGCCCTGACGATGATCGCTTGCATAGGCCTGCCCGCCGCGGCGCACACCCGGGTCCTTTCCGTGCTTCACCGCGTCGCCGAAGACGATCTGGACGGGGTGGTCAGACAGCCGGCGGCCGAGGCGATCCCGCAGGGGGCCCTGGCCGCCGGACGGTGGCTACGGGATCATTCCGGCCCGGACGATGTGATCGCCACGAACGGGCACTGCCGCTGGGGGCACGAGGTTCCCTGCGACGGCCGTCACTCGTGGGTGGCGGCGTTGACCGAACGACGGGTGTTCCTCGAAGGGTGGGCGTACACCGCGAAGAACTGGGATCGCTGGCGGCCGGGCACGGTGCTGGAAAACCAGCCGTTCTGGGACGGTGAGCGAGTCCGATCGAATGACGCGGTGTTCCTCGCGCCCTCGCGGGAGTCGGTCCTGCTCCTGGGAGAACGATATGGAGTGCGCTGGCTTTTCGCCGACAAACGCCGGATGGATCCGGAACGGAAGGTCGATGACTATGCGAACCTACGTTTCACGTCGGGCGACTACGCCGTTTATGAGATTCCAGGCGACTTGAAATGACCAAGATCGACAAGGTGGTTCGGAAAAGCGATGTCGAAGCCTGCGGCATTCGATTCCGCGATCAGGGCTGATATCGGGGGCGGAAAGGCGCGATCTCCGGGTTCATCTTGAGCCCGGAGATCGCGCCTTTCCGCATCGTGGCCGACAGGCCCGATGCGCTGAGGTGGTGACCGGCGACGGCGTCACACGCGCCGGTTCACCGTCACGCTAATCGGCGTCGAACACCACGTCGACCCAGTAGTTGGTGGACTGGTAGGTGCTGGTCGGGAAGGTGCTCGTCGCGCCGTACGTGTAGACGCCGTTGCCGCCTTCCGCGCCACTTGCGAGCGCCAGCAACGGCTCGTTCGTGTATTGCGTGGAAAAATATGGGCGCGTTACCGAGTAGCGCCCGGACACTGTGTGGTAAGAGGCGACATAGGTGGTGTTCGCGTTTACCGCGACTGGTGTCGCGAAGTTCACCTGTTGCCAGCCGGATGCCGTCTCGTTGGTGAAGGTGGCGCTCGCGAGCGACTGCCCGCCGCTCGTCCACAGGGTTCCGACGTGGGTTCCGGTGTTCTCCGAGCCTTTGTAGAATCGGATGCCCCTGATGGTGCCGCTCGTCATCGCCCTGAACTTGACACCGACCGACACGGGCTGACTGTCGGCCTGGGACGGGATGGCGGGTACCTCCTTGTTCTCCCACAGGCTTCCGGACGGCACGAAGGCCACGTCGACCCAGTAGTTGGTCGCCTCGCTGGTGCTGGTCGGGAAGGTGTTCGTCGCGCTGTACGTGTAAACGCCGTTACCGCCCTCATCGCCGTTCTGGAGCGCGAGGAGTGGACCGTTTTGGTATCTTTCAGCAAAATACGATGCTTCTGTCGAGTAATAGCCAGATATAGTGTGATAAGAGGCAATATAGGTGGTGTTCGCGTTTACCGCGACTGGTGTCGCGAAGTTCACCTGTTGCCAGCCGGATGCCGCCTCGTTGGTGAAGGTGGCGCTCGCGAGCGACTGCCCGCCGCTCGTCCACAGGCTTCCAGTATGGGTTCCGGTGTTTTGCGGGCCTTTGTAGAATCGGATGCCCGTGATGGTGCCGCTCGTCAGCGGTTTGAACTTGACGCCGACCACGATGGCGCGGTTGTCGGCCTGAGAGGCGACCGGCGGGATCGTCTGGTCGTCCCACAGACTTCTAGCCGGCACGAACAGCACGTCGACCCAGTAGTTGGTGGATTGGTAGGTGCTGGTCGGGAAGCTGCTTGTCGCGCCGTAGGTGTAAACGCCGTTACCGCCCGATGCCGCGCTCGCCGGTGCGACGAACGGGCCATGCGCGTAGGGCAATGAGAAATATGGGCGTGTTATCGAGTAACCTCCGGGAACCGTGTGGTAGGAGGCGATATAGCTGGTATCTGCGGTTACTGTGATAGGCGTTGCGAAGTTCACCTGTTGCCAGCCGGACGCCGTCTCGTCGGTGAAGGTCGCGCTCGCCAGGAGCTGCCCACTCGAGCTCCATAGGTTGCCGATGTGCGTCCCCGTGTTGGCCGGGCCCTTGTAGAACCGGATGCCCCTGATGACGCCCGCGAACGTGGTCCGGAATTTCACCCCGACCTCGACCGCGTTGGCGTCGGCTGTCGAGGCGGTGGCGGGCACGGTGCTGGGCGGCCAGAGAGTGCAGGCGCTGCACGACGGGTCCACGGTAACCGTGATCGTGGTCGGGATCTCCTGGAGGTTGCCGATGTCGTCAACCGCTCGAACCGCGACCGTGAAGGTTCCAGAACTCAAGGGTGTCCAGCGGTACTTCCAGTTCTCCCGGCCCGTCGCCGGAAGCCAGCTGGTGCCGTCGTCGACCGAGACCTCGACGTCGGCCACGACGCCCCCTCCGGTGTCGGCGGCCGTTCCCTGGATCACGATGGTCGTCAGCGCGGTGCCGGAGGCTCCACTCGCCGGACTCGTGATCGCCGAGGTCGGCGGACTGGTGTCCGTCGACGCGGTGGCCGGGACCAGGCCGGACTGGAGGCTCGCGGGCTGGGAACCCATGTCGGCGAGGAGGTTGACCGTCGCCTGCTGCATCCGGATGTCCGTGGGGGAGCCGGCCCGATCATGGTTGGCGTCCAGCCCCCACGCCCACTGGGTGGTCCCCGCGCCGAAGACGAGCGCACCGCTCGCGCTCCGGTAAAGCGTCAGGTGGTGTGTCGCGCTTCCGACGCCGTAGGTGCTGCCGTAGTCGACCAGGTATTTGGAAGGCAGGTTCACCAGTGTTCCGGAAAGCCTGGCCCGGCCGGTCGGTTCGACCGCGTTCTCAGGTGAGACATCCCATTCGTAGCCGAGCGTTCCATTGGGGAAGACAGCTTTCTGCCCTGCCGGGAGGGTCGCTATGGACGTGTTGCGCCACAGGCGCATCTTGCCGTACTCGGCGGGGACGGTCATCGCGTCGTTGGATACGCCGTTGACCCTGAACCATGTCCCCGTGACGGCGTTCTCCGGCCTTCCGCCGTCCGAGGGCGGGGAGAAACGCGGGTCACGCCAGGTGCCGGTCCACTGGAGGGACGGGTCTATCTTGGCGTTCGCCAACGTCTCCTTGTAGGAGACCAGAGTTCGATACGGGGTGCTCGTCCCATCGCTGCTGTTCTCCCAGCGGGTTTTCCAGAAAATTTCGTTCCCGGAGAAGAAAGCCAGGTGAACGCCGTTGTCCCGGGCGCTCGTGGCGTTGCTCCGCATCTCGTTGGACCAGTACTCGTCATGGCCGGAGGACACGAAGAGCTTGTGTTCGAGGATCTCCGAGCCGCGCGTCGCGGTGTCGACGTTGCTGGTGTAGCTGACGTCGTAGCCGTTGGCCTCGATCCACCTGATCATGGGGTACTCGGAGTCGAAGAACCAGCTCTCCACCGAACCGCCGCAGCAGCCGGAGATGCGGGTGATGAACGGCCGGTTGTAACTGACCTTGTAGGCCCGTCCGGCCGGTGAGATGGAGGAGGAGTACAGGCTGCTGTTGCCGTATCTGTTGTACGCCTGCCAGGTGGCGTCGGAGGTCTGCAGCAGGATCTCCGATCCGCGGTCGTCGTCTCGGACCACGAATATCATCTGGCTGGCGCCGCTTACCCCGTCCTCCCGGATCAGATTCGCGATGTAGACCCCGGAGACCGCGTCGGCCGGCACGGCCCACGAGGCGGACACCGCCCAGGTCCCGCAGTCGACCAGCCCGGTCGCCGCCTGGGTGAAGCAGTCCGGTTGGGCCTGGGGCAGCGGGACCGAGGGCTGGACCGTCGTCACCTTCCGCGCGCCCATGCCGCCGTAGTACCCGATGCGATAGATGTCCACGCGATAGTCGCTTGACTGGGTGTTCACCTTGAACTGGGCGATCTCCCCCTTGTTGACACTCATGTTGGTCACGTATCCCTGGATGTCGGTGCTGCCGCCTCCGGGGATGTTCCACTCGCTGGACGGGTTGCCGGGAAGGTTGTTCTCCAGGCAGATGACCGAGGTCGGCGGGCAGTCCGCGCGGTGCGCCCGGGAGCGGGGGGACGCGTTCGCGATGATCTTCCGCTTGGCCCGCTCGGCGGCGTCGCCGCGGTGCCGGACGTCGGTGTCCACGGCGGTGACCGATTCCCGTGCCTTGCCGGTCACGGTGCCGCTTTCCGCGTCGGTGCCGGGGACCGGAGTCCAGGCGGCACAGAGCAGGCTGATCGCGGCGAGGACACCGGTTCGGAAACGGATCGGCACGGTCAGCGGCGACCGTCGTCTGCAGCCGGCCTTCCCGGCGTCGTCTGGGTTCTGTGGCATATGTGACCTCCCGGGCACTTTCTGGGGTGTACATCTCCGCCCGGGACGGAGTAGCGACCAGAAAAGAGACAAGCACGCCGAGGTTACGCCGGAAATGATATTTGAATAACGGCGATTTCTTTACAAAAAGGGTTTTCGCTCCAATATTGGTCTAGAGGACTACTTTTGAGATAAAGGTGATTTTCTCTGGCGGGAATATCAGCTGGAAGTCCAAACAGCCCGTCCCTGGCCTCACATAAAGGACTGGCAAGAAAACCACCGAAAGCCTGCGTCCGGAGTCGTCCGGGGGACGGGCGTCATCATGCTTGCGCTCATGGAGACGACGTCACCGGCGCGGGGTCACGCGCCGAGCCCACCGCCACCCGCACATGTCACCCAGGCAGGTGAGCCGCGCCGCGGTGAACGCCGGCCTGCCCGGCCTCGGATCCCGGGTATCCGAGCCGTACCGCGCTGGTTGCCCGCGGTCTTCGTCGTCGCCCTCACCGTTGCCGCGCTCCTTCTCCACGAGGTGACGGCCGACGATATCATTCGCTTCGCCGCCTACCTCGCCTTCGGCCTGGCCCTGCCAGGCACCCTGATCATCCGGGCGGTCTACCGCGGTGAGCGCACCCTGGCCGAGGAGCTCGCCCTGGGCGTCGCCCTGGGCTACGCCCTGGAGATACCCGCCTACCTCGCCGCCCGCGCCGCCGGCCTGCCCCTGCTCACCCTGGCCTGGCCCGTCACCGTCTACGTCCTCTTCCTGGCCGTGCCCCGCCTGCGCCGGCACTGGAAGAGGCGGCCCCGCCCCGCGGCCCCCATGTGGTGGTCATGGTCACTGGCCCTGGCCATCGCCTACCTCACCGCTCTGGGCGTGGTCCGCTTCTTCCGCGGCCAGGCCCTCGCCTGGCCCGCCCTGGCCACCTATTCGGTCGACATGCCCTTCCACCTGGCCCTGATCGGCGAGCTCAAACACCACGTGCCCCCGACCGTGCCCATGGTCGCCGGCGAACCCCTGCTCTACCACTGGTTCATCTACGCCCACTTCGCCGCGTCCAGCTGGATCACCGGCATCGAACCCCTGGTGCTGCTCTTCCGCCTGGGAGCGCTGCCCATGACGGCCGTGCTGCTGATCCTGCTGGCCATGGTCGCCCGGCGGGTCACCGGCTCCCGCGCCGCCACGCTCCTGGCCGTCGTCGGCACGGTGTTCATGACCGCCCCGAATCTCTACCTGGGGGTGAACATCGGGAACTTCACCTGGAGGGGCTTCCAGTCCTGGACGGGACTCACCCAGACCTTCGGCGCCATGCTGTTCGCCCCGGTCGTCCTGCTCCTCGCCGACCTGCTCGACGGCCGCGGACGCCGGGCCGGCAGATGGCTCCTGCTCGGGGTCTTCCTGGCGGCGGTCATGGGTGCCAAGGCCACCCACCTGCCGCTGCTGGCCGCCGGACTGGCCGCCGTCGCCGGAGTCGAGATGGTCAGGCGGCGCCGGCCGCCGTGGCGGGCGCTCGCCGCGCTCGCCATGACCGCGGTGTGCTTCGGCTACGCGCAGGCGGTGCTGTTCGGCGGTGCGCGGCAGGCGATGACGGTCGACCCCCTCTCCATGCTGCGCCGGGCCTGGGGGGAGCTGACCGGCGGTGCCGGCGCGGCCGAGCCGACGCCGGCCTCGCTGCTGGGTCTCACCGCGCTGTACCTGGTGTGCCTGGCCGTGACCTGGTGCGGGGTCCTCGGGCTGCTGTGCAGGCCGAAACTGCTGCTGCGGCCGATGGTGGTCCTGCTGCTCGGGATGGGCGCCGCGTCCACCGCCGCCGTCCTGCTCCTCGGCCATCCTCATCTCGGCCAGCTCTACTTCTTCGGGGCGACCTATCCCTACTTGATGATCGTCGCGGCCTACGGGCTCGTCGTCGCCGTGCGGCGGGCGCGGATGCCCTCCAGGAGGGTCGCCTGCGCGGTCGGCGCAGGGGTGGTGGCCGCCTGTCTGATCCGCGCGCTCTGCGACGTCCGGGCTCCCCTGAGCGCGGGGCGGTCGGAGTTCGCCCTCTACCTGCCCTACGCCGTGCTGCTCGGCGTTGTCGCCCTGGCGGCCGCCGTGCTGGTCGCGACCGGGCGCCGAGCCCTCCGGAACTGGGTCTTCCTGCTCGTCGCGTTCGCGGCGGTCGGTGCGCCCGCGGCCTGGTGCGCGCGCGTCCTGCCCGTCGCGGGTGACGTTCCGGTGGCTCGTCCCTTCGGTGAGGTCCTGCCGGTGGCGCCCCAGGACGTTCCCGAAGGAGCCGTGACGGTGGCCCGGTGGCTGCGCGCCCACTCCGGCACCGACGATCTGGTCGCCACGAACGTGTACTGCCGCTGGGGGTACGAGGATCCGTGCGACAGCCGTCAGTTCTGGGCGGCGGCTCTGTCGGAGCGGCGCGTGCTCGTCGAGGGATGGACGTACACCTCCGCGAACATGGGCCGCTGGCGTCCGGGACTGCTGCCCGAGTACCTGCCCTTCTCCGACGGCGAGCGGCTCCGGGCGAACGACGAGGCCTTCCGCGCGCCCTCGGCGTCCGCGATGCGACGCCTGCGCGAGGAGTACGGGGTGCGCTGGCTCCTCGTCGACGAACGCCGTCTGGACCCCGGCTCGAAGATCGGGGACTTCGCCGAGCCGAGGTTCCGCTCCGGCGACTACGCGCTCTACCGGCTGGCCGACGGACAGACCGGCGTGATCTAAGACTTGCGTAATGGATCGCCAAGGAACGACGGCGCGACGCGTGTCGGACGGGCCTTTCGTTGTTCACTTCGGCCGTGAACGCAACCGACCTGACGATGGTCCCCTTCAACCGGACGCATATCTCGACGAACGAGCTGGAGTACCTGGGGGAGGCCGTGCGCCGGCGATCCACCTGCGGAGACGGGCCGTTCACCCGGCGGGCGGCCGAGCTCCTCGGAAAGATCACCAGGGCCGGCCAGGTGCTGCTGACCACCTCCTGCACGCACGCGCTGGAGATGTCGGCGATCCTGCTGGATCTCCAGCCCGGCGACGAGGTGATCATGCCGTCGTTCACCTTCGTGTCGACGGCCAACGCCTACGCGCTGCGCGGGGCGGTCCCGGTCTTCGTCGACTGCAGGCCCGACACCCTCAACGTGGACGAGCGGCTGATCGAAGCCGCGATCACCGATCGCACCCGGGCCGTCGTGGTCGTCCACTACGCGGGCATCGCGTGCGCGATGCGGGAGATCGCCGAACTCTGTGACCGGCACTCCCTCACTCTGATCGAGGACAACGCCCACGGCCTGGGCGGGTTCTACCGGGGCCGGCCGCTTGGATCGTTCGGCAGTATGGCCGCGCAGAGCTTCCACGAGACGAAGAACGTGCAGTGCGGGGAGGGAGGCGCGCTGCTCCTGAACGACGCCGGTCTCGTCGCGCGTGCCGAGGTCGTCCGGGAGAAGGGCACCGACCGCAGCCGGTTCTTCCGCGGCCAGGTCGACAAGTACCGGTGGGTGGACATCGGCTCCAGCTACCTGCTGTCCGACGTCCTGGCCTCACAGCTGACCTCCCAGCTGGAGTCGTTTGAGGAGGTCCAGTCACGGCGCCATGCCGTCTGGTACCGCTACCACGAGGACCTGGCGGACTGGGCGATCAAAAACGGGGTCTCCCAGCCGGCGATCCCGGAAGGCTGCGCGCATCCGGCGCACCTGTACTACCTGCTGCTCCCGGACCTGGAGAACCGCCAGGCCTTCATCGGCCGTCTCCGGAGCGAAGGCGTGCAGGCGACGTTCCACTACCAGCCCCTGCACGCCGCGCCCGCTGGGGCGCGGTTCGGCCGGGTGGCCCCGGGCGGCTGCCCGGTCACCGAGCGGGTCGCCGACCGTCTCGTCCGGCTGCCGCTCTTCGCCGATCTGGACGAGACCGGCGTGGCGCGAGTGATCGACGCCGTCCGGTCCTACGAGGTGAGCTGATGGCCTGGTGCGACATGATCGGGTCGAGGGCCGTACGGGCCGTGGAGTCGCCGTTGGAATCGGTCCGATTCGGATGCTCCGTGGAGCGGCTCACCGTCCCCGCGGAGGCCGGGACACCGTTCTCCACGATCGCCGAGGCGCTCCTGGGGTCGGCCGCGGACGTCGTCGTGCTCCGGTATCCGGCCGAACACGTCGGCTGGTTCGCGAAGCTGACCGCTTTCGACAGGACGGCCGTGTTCGCGGACTCCCTCGTGTACTGGCGCCTGCGCGCCGGGCGGGGGCGCGAGCCCGCTCCGTCGCCTGACCTGCGGACGTCGGAACCGGTCGACCCCGCCGCGGTGAAGGCGCTGGTCTCCGACATCTTCGGCGCGTACGGGAACCACTACCTGGCCAATCCGCTGTTCGACGCCGCGGAGGCACTGGCGGGCTATCAGGAGTGGGCACTGAGATCCTGTGCCGAGGGGGGATGTCTGGCGTTGGAGGATCGAGGCGCGGGAGCGGAGAGTCCGCGCGTGCTCGGGCTGGCCACGCTGGAGGAGGACGGCCCCCGGACGGAGATCCTGCTGGCCGGGGTGGTCTCCGGCTCGCAGGGGCGTGGGCTGTACGCCCACCTGCTCAGGGCCGTCGAGGACCGCGCGCTGGCACGTGGCGCGGCAGAGGTCGTCATCTCCACCCAGGGGCACAACACGCGGGTGCAGCGGGCATGGGCGAGGTACGGATTCGAGCCCGTCCAGACCTTCCTCACCGTTCATCTGGTCCGGAGCCGGCTCCTGCGTGCGCGGGAAGGCTAGGGCCGCCGGGCCGCGGGGGAAGGGCGGCGGCCGGCGACCCGGCACGCTCGCGCACCACGTATGTCGGGCGGCCCATGCCGTTTCCGTGAATGCGGCCGATGTACTCACCGAGGACTCCGATGGACACCAGTTGGGCGGACGAGAAGAGCGCGACCATCGAGGCGACGGTGGTGAACCCGGCCACCGTGGTGTCGCCCGCGGCGAACCGCCACAGGACGGCGCCCCCCAGCACCAGGCCGATCACGCCGACGAGGAATCCGAGGTAGCTCGCCGCGCGGAGCGGAGCGGTGCTGTAACCGAGGAGCATGTTCATCGCGTGCCCGACCAGCAGGCACGGCGTGTAGTTCGATCGCCCGTGCTCGCGCTCGTTCATGTGCACGCCGACGGAGCCCACCTGCGCGGTGGCCCAGGACAGGGCCACGTCGATCGACGCGTGCGGCCCGGACAGGTCCTCGAAGCCGTCGCGCAGGTGCGTACGGAAGGCCCGGAAGGCGCTTATCGTGCGCGCGGTACGGATGCCCAGCGCACCGGCCATGGCGGCCTTGACCGACCGGGACGCGAGACTCCGCAGGAACCCGTGCTCCTCGTCGTGCGGGACGCCGTACACGAGGTCGAGGCGGTCGCCTTCGAGGGCGGCCAGCAGCAGGGGGATCTGCTCGGGCGGATGTTGCAGGTCGTCGTCCATGGTGACGACGACCTCGAATGCCGCCTCCCTGATGCCGGCGACCAGCGCGTTGTGCTGCCCGTAGTTCCGGGAGAGCCGGATCGCCCTGACGGCGTCGAACCGGCGGGTCAGCTCGGCGGCGGTCTCCCAGGTGTCGTCCGGGCCTCCGTCGACGACGAGGATCACCTCGTGCCGGACGGACAGGCCACGCAGGACCGGTATGAGCCTGTCCACCAGCGCCGGAAGGGTCCGCGCGGAGCGGTAACACGGAATAACCACCGACACCGACATTAATCCCCCGATTATTGTTCGCCGCCTACTACAATCCTTTTTTGCCCCACTGTCGGATCACGATCCGGAGCGACCGTCACATGGTTGAAGTCGAAAACAGAACCGCCCGGAACGATAATTCGCTTTTCGGGCGGCTGGCCGTGATCTCGGCCTTTGGTGACCACCGCATCACATACCTGCTCGCCGGCGCCATGACGGCCGTGGTGTATTGCGCTCTCCTCGGCCTAGGATTGCTGGCCGCTGAAGATCGCGTCCCCTATCTTTTCCTGGTCGTGGTCAGCCATTTGACGACCGTGGTGATCGTCTACCCCTGGTACCGGCTGGTGGTCTTCCGCGGTTCCGGGGACTCCTGGATCGGGGGCTACCTGCGGTTCTATGCGGTCGGACTGAGCTTCCTGGCGGTGTCCGTCATCGGGGTCCCGCTTCTGGTGGAGCTCGCCGGGATCCCGGTCATGGTGGCCCAGGGGGTGGTGATAGCGACGAGTCCGCCGCTGAGTTATGCGATAAATCGGGCCTGGGTGTTCCGTAATCGAGGAAGAGTTTGAAATCGGCAACACGTCATGCACCGTTCGGTAAAGACGCGTGCCGGTGCGGAAGCGTCGATTCTGGTTCTCGATAAACTCCGGCGGACATGTGACCGCACGGTCATGCGTTCTTCGCGGAAGGACCCAAAGAGCGTTGAAGGCACTCGTTCTGGCGGGCGG
Organism: Streptosporangium sp. NBC_01810; assembly: GCF_035917355.1. Lineage (NCBI taxonomy): Bacteria > Bacillati > Actinomycetota > Actinomycetes > Streptosporangiales > Streptosporangiaceae > Streptosporangium > Streptosporangium sp. NBC_01810. The sequence continues at coordinate 1,548,400 of NZ_CP109070.1, forward strand.
CAAGGGGACGAGGTTGCGCCCGCTGACCCATACCTCGGCGAAACAACTGGTCCCGGTCGCCAACAAGCCGGTGCTCTACTACGGGCTTGAGGCGATCAGGCAGGCCGGTATCACCGGCGTGGGCATCGTCGTCGGCGACACCGGCCACGAGATCCGGGCCGCGGTGGGCGACGGCTCGCGGTTCGGGCTGGACGTCACCTACATCCCCCAGGAGGCTCCCCTCGGGCTGGCGCACTGCGTTCTGATCGCCAAGGAGTTCCTCGCCGACGAGCCGTTCGTGATGTACCTGGGGGACAACTTCCTGGTGGACGGCATCACCGGTCTGGTGGACGACTTCCGTCGGAACGACCACGACGCGCAGATCCTGCTCACCAGGGTCGCCGAACCGCAGTTCTACGGGGTGGCCGAGCTAGGGCCGAAAGGTGAGATCATCGGCCTGGAGGAGAAGCCGGAGCGCCCGCGCAGCGACCTCGCGATCGTCGGGGTCTACATCTTCTCCCCGGCGATCCACGAGGCGGTTCGGGCGATCACCCCGTCGGCGCGCGGCGAACTGGAGATCACCGACGCCGTCTCCTGGCTCGTCGGCAACGGTTTCCGGGTCCACTCGCACCTCGTCAGCGGCTACTGGAAGGACACCGGACGCCTCCAGGACATGCTGGAGTGCAACCGCATCGTCCTCGAACGCGTCGAGCCCGACGTCAGGGGAACCGTGGACGGCCTGAGCGAGATCACCGGGCGGGTCGTCGTCGAGGCGGGCGCGGTGGTGGAGAACTCGATCCTCCGCGGGCCGATCGTGATCGGCGCGGACACCAAGATCCTCTCCTCCTACGTCGGCCCCTTCACCTCGATCGGTTCCGGCTGCCTGGTCGACGGCGCCGAGATCGAATACTCCATCGTGCTCGACGGCTCCTCGGTGCGGGGCGTCTCACGCGTCGCGCACTCCCTGATCGGGCGCAGCGTCGAGGTCAGTCGCGCGGCCGGGGTGTCCAACACCCACGAGCTCATGGTGGGCGACCACAGCAGGATCCAGGTGCGAGGCTGAGAGCCCTCGTCACCGGCGCTACCGGGTTCGTCGGGTGGTACCCGGGACGCCCAGGTGTCAGGGCACCCGCTCCAAGGAGCGGGCGCCCTGACAGTGGCGTCGGATCCGGGTGTCAGCCGGCCACCGGAGAACCTGGGGCGGAAAGGACCCGGGTCACTCGTTGAAGACCGGGTCGACCCAGTAGTTCGTCGACTGGTAGCCGAGTGACGGGAAGCCGGCGGTGATGCCGTATCGGTAGATGCCGTTGGGGCCTTCGGCGCCGTTGGCCAGAGCGACCAGGGAGCCGTTGGCGTACTGCGAGGTGAAGTAGGGCCGGGTCACCGAGTAGTTGCCGGATGTGGTGTGGTAGGCGGCGATGTAGGTGGTGTCGGCGGTGACGTCGACGGGTGCCGCGAAGTTGACCTGCTGCCAGCCGGTGGCGGTCTCGTCGGCGGGGGTGGAGGTGGCGCCGACCAGCCGCTCGCCGTTGGCGGCGTACAGGAGCACGGTGTGGGTGCCGGTGTTCTGCGCGCCCTTGTAGAACCGGACCCCGCTCACCTTGCCGTTCGTCGTCGGCTTGAACTTGACGCCGAGGGTGGTTCCCCGCGAGTCGGGCTGCGACAGGACGGCGGGCGTCGCCACCTTGTCCCACAGGCTGTTCGTCGGGACGAACACGACGTCGACCCAGTAGTTCGTCGCCTGGACGCTGCTCGTCGGGAAGGTGCTCGTCGCACCGTAGGTGTAGACGCCGTTGCCGCCCTCGGTGCCGTTGGCCAGGGCGACGAGCGGGCCGTTGGTCCGCGAGGTGGTGAAGTAGGGCCGGGTCACCGAGTAGTTGCCGGATGTGGTGTGGTAGGCGGCGATGTAGGTGGTGCCGGCGGTGATCGGCACCGGTGTCGCGAAGGTGGCCTGCTGCCAGCCGGTGGGGCTCTCGTCGGTGAAGGTGGCGCTGCTCAGGAGGCTGCCGCCGCTCGTCCACAGGCTCCCGGTGTGGGTGCCGGTGTTCTGCGCGCCCTTGTAGAACCGGACGGCGGTCACGGTCCCGCTCGTCGTCGCCCTGAACTTGACGCCGACGGTGATCGGCTGTGGATCCGCCTGCGACGCGGCGGGTGTCCCCGAGTTGTCCCACAGGCTGTCCGAGATGTTCACGGTGACGGGCACCGACGTGCTCGGCGCGAAGTGGATCAGGGCTTCGTGGTCGAAGGTGTCGCCCCCGAGATAGACGGCGATGATCTGATGCTCTCCCCCGACGAGGTCGGATACCGTGATCCGGGCGGGGCCCTGGTCGTCGTGCCAGGCCGAGCCGAGGACCGTCGAACCGTCCTTGAAGACCACTTCGCCGGCCGGCACGATCGAGCCGCTGACCGCCTGCACCGCGGCCGTCAGGGTGATCGGGTACCCGGTCCACGCGGAGCTCGCCGAGACGGTCAGGTTCGTGGTGGTCGGCGGGTCGTTCGGCACGGTGACGCGGGTGTGCGGCAGGCTGTTGGTGCCCTGGATGGAGACCGTGATGCCGAGCCCGAAGGCGCGGCCGATGACGTTGGCGCCGCTGTTCACCCCAACCGAGTTCTGCGCCAGGATGTTGCCGCGGAACGTGCAGTACGTCCCCAGGGTCGCCGTGTCGCCGACCTGCCAGAAGACGTTGTCGGCCTGGGCGCCGCGCAGCAGGGCGATGTTGCTGATGCTGGCCGCGGTGAGGATGGTCGACTTGAAGATGAAGACGGCGCCCGGATCACCCTGGGCGTCAAGGGTGAGGGTTCCGTCGATCGAGAAGTTGCCGCTGGTGCTGTTGTAGACGCCCGGCCCCTTGGTCGTCCCGCCCAGCTGGGGGGACACGGTGGCGGTGGGGGCGCGCCCGACGATGTCGTTGTAGGCGGCGACCGCGTCGGCCTTGGCCTGCGCCGCGGTGGCGTCGGCCAGGTGCGTGCTCCCCGACACCACGCCGGGGGGGAAGCCGACCAGGGTGTTTCCCGGGCTTATCCCGAGGTCGCCGGTGACTGTGGTGGAGTCCGAGTTGCCGACCGAGCTTCCGGCCAGAACCCCGAACGAGGCGGCGCTGCCGATGTCCACCGGATCGATCGCGCGCGTACTCCTGTCGGCCGCGTTCGCGCTTCCCGGTGTGCCGGTGACCGCGCCCATCGCGAGGGCGGCGACCACGGTCGCCTTCAGCACGGTGCGGCCAAAGGCTCGCGTGCGGCGCAGGGAAAGCGGCAGGCGCCGGGGACGCCCGGCGTCGACTGTGGTCGTGGTCGTGGTCGTGGTCGTGGTCGTGTCTGTCGTCTGGTCGAGCGCGTCGCGAACGGGTTTTGACATGCGACACAACTCCTCACTGATCTCGTGCTGTGTCAGGCGCCCGGTACGGTCCGTCACCTGCGAGCTGTCATGAATGGAACTTGAGGCCGCTATCGGGCTTCTGTGATTTGTGGTATTAATCCCAGGAGGCGATTAAAGGCCGGTTGAAAGGTAAATCGCCGAAATGTTGTCACGTTGGCGAAGGACGCCGTGCGACACGCTGATGACTGTGCCGTGGAGGGGGGTGTGCGCGAGCCTGTGCGCGATCAAGAAGGTCATATCTCGATATGCGGCTGATAGAAAATTTACTCGGCAGTACTTCCTGATATTACTTATTTTTCGGTACTAAATTGATCTCTGTGCTGTTCGGGGGGATGGAGAGATGAGGTGGGGAGGAGCGGCGGAAGCCCGTCTGACCGCCCGTCGATCGGTTGCTGCATATACATAAAATATATAAATATGTATTTAAAGTTATTGAGTGGTTATTTAGGACTTTAATCCTGCTTTCAATGGCGGGATCGGTCTCGTTCGCGTGCCTGAATGACTCCGGGCATTGGGCGACACGCCCGGAGAGCGACAAGATGGGCGGTGCGGGAAAGCAAGACTCCTACAGTCGAGGTCGTATCTCATCTCGAATCGACGGGGGTTCTGCCGTGAGAGAGAAACTGGTTGTGATCGGCCAGGGTTATGTCGGTCTGCCTCTCGCGATGCGGGCCGTCGAGGCGGGGTTCGACGTGGTGGGCATCGACGTCGACGACCGGAAGGTCAAACGGCTCGATGCCGCCGAGTCCTACGTCGAGGACATCGGGGACGAGACGCTGGCCGCGGCCCACCGCTCCGGCCGCTACCTGGCCGCCACCGACTACGCCGCCGCCGAGGGGTTCGACGTCTGCGTGATAACCGTGCCGACGCCGCTGCGCGAAGGCGTTCCCGACCTGAGCCACATCGGCGAGGCGGGGGAGTCGCTGGCCCCGCTGCTGCGGCGCGGCGCCACAGTGGTGCTGGAGTCCACCACCTATCCGGGAACCACCCGGGAGTACCTGCTGCCACTGCTGGAGGAGGGCTCCGGGCTGCACGCGCCGGAGGACTTCCACCTCGGCTACAGTCCCGAGCGGATCGACCCGGGCAACACGCGCTGGCGCCTGGAGAACACGCCGAAGGTGGTCTCCGGCGTCGACGAGGCGTCCCTGGAGAGGATCCGGGCGTTCTACGCGAGGATCGTGGGCGAGGTCGTCCCGGTCTCCTCGCCGCAGGTGGCCGAGTTGTGCAAGCTCCTGGAGAACACCTTCAGGCATGTCAACATCGCCCTGATGAACGAGTTGTCGATCTTCGCGAGGCAACTCGACATCGACGTCTGGGAGGCCGTCGACGCCGCCTCCACCAAACCGTTCGGCTACCTGCGCTTCACTCCCGGGCCCGGTGTCGGCGGGCACTGCCTGCCGATCGACCCGTCGTACCTGTCGTGGAAGGTCAAGCGCAGCCTGGGGCACAACTTCCGGTTCGTGGAGCTGGCCAACGACATCAACGACCACATGCCCGACCATGTCGTGCACCGGCTGGTTCTCGCGCTGAACCAGCTGCGCAAGCCGGTCAACGGCAGCCGGGTGCTCGCGCTCGGCCTCGCGTACAAGAAGAACACCGGTGACTGCCGCGAGTCACCGGCGATCGACGTGGTCAGGGGCCTGCGCAAGCTGGGCGCGGACGTGCGGGCCGCCGACCCGCACGTGGACTGCTTCCTGCTGCCGCAGGACATCGAGGTTGTCGCGTTCTCGGAACGGGAGCTGGCGGCGGCGGACGCGGTGGTGGTTCTCAGCGACCACGACTGCTTCGACTACGAGCTCGTCCAACGGGCGAGCGCCTTCGTCCTCGACACCCGCAACCGCTGCCGCGGGTCCAACGTCGAGAGGCTGTGACCCACCTCGCCCCGCCGCGCGCCTTCCTCGGGACGGCGCGTCGGCGGCGCGGGGAATCCCGGTCCCCCAACGGGCCGAGAGGAGGTCGACGACGGTGGCCCCGCCGGACTCCGCGGGGGCTAGGACTTCATGACGCGGGCGATCAGCTCCTCGACCTGGCCGTTGAGCTTGGCTCCCCGGGGCCACCCGGCGTAGTGGGTGAGGAAGATGACGATCTCGCGCAGTTCGTCGGGGGTGAGGTCGCCGGTCCTCAGCGCCGCGTCCAACTGGAGCCCGACCTCGTCGTCCATGCCCTGCCCGACGAGCAGGCCGACCAGCAGCAGCCGCCGGTCGCGGGTCGAGATCCCCTCCCTGGACCACACCTCGGCGAACAGGTGCTCGACGGTCATCCCGAAGAAGTCGCCCGGCCCGTCCCCGACGTGATCCCAGCCGTAGACCTGTTTCATGATCTCCAATCCGCGGGTCCGGCGGTCAGGAGCGGTGTCATCCGCGTGATCGCTCATGGGGCACTCCGAGTCCGTCGGCCAGCTGTTCCAGGGCGAGGGCGGCCAGGGGGTATTCACCCCTCTGGCCGGTGCCGGTTCCAGCGCGAGGGAGAGATCTTTCTCCCTCAGAGTCCTACCATGTAGCAATATGTCGTACCAGGGATCGTCCGGCGTTACAGGTCCCGTCGTCTTCCGCAACATGATCGCTCCCGGACCGCCGGTGCGATCCCTGTCCCTCGCGTCTCCGGCCCGGCCCGATTCGGTCCGGGGGCGGCGCCGTTCAGCACCATCGGGTCTTCGAGGTCGGACCCCGCCGGCACACCACGGAGAAAGACGACATTGACCAGGGCCGCCGCCCGTTGCGGTGAATGTGGGAAGAGCATCCCGTTTCCATAATTGTATCGCTCCATACCCTAGAAAATCCCTATAGAAGCATGTATGGGCGGCGAAGGGATAAAAGGGGCATCGCTTTGAGTGGATTCCCTTGGGGGTTCCCGCCGCGGGCCGAGGCGGAGGGGACGCCCGTCTGCCTCCGGTCTGCGGCGGAGGCGGAGGCGGAGGCGGAGGCGGAGGCGGAGGCGGAGGGTTCAATGATGTGGTGAGGCCAACGGCGGAGATTTGTAACAAGTGAAGTCGGGTTCCCGGCAAGATTTGGTCAAGATTCCTAAGGAGAATGGGTCGAGACAGGAGAGAGGCGCTTAAAAAACGGGCACAACCACCTCGTTAACCCGTAAAGCGGAGGTACAGCCCTGGTGAGAAGATCGAGGGCCGGGTTCGCCTTGGTTGCCGTGGCGGTTGGTTCCGCCATGGCCGGCGGGCTCACGGGATGTGCACGTGCGGAGTTCACCTACGTCCGCCACGACGACGGGCAGACATACTTCAAGGTTCCGGCGGCCTGGCAGAAGGTCGACCAGACGGCGCTGGACAAGGCGACCATCGGAGCCGACCTCGAATCGGCCACCGCGCAGCTGCGCAAACAGCTCATCTGGTCGACCGCCTACGACGCCCACAGCAAGCCGTCTCCAGATCACCTGCTCGGCTACGGCACCGAGGACGAACCATTCGTCTTCGCCCGGATCGCCAAGCTCCTCCCCGAGGAGCAGGACGCGCTCTCCCTGAACAGCATGCGCAACTCCGTCCTGCCCGTCACCGAGACGGTGCGCAAGGAGTACGCGGAGATCCCCGGCTACCCGCTGAGGAACTTCGAGCTTCTCGCCGACGAGGTGCTTCAGCCCGGAGACGGCCTGCGCGGGGTGCACGTGCGGTTCAACTACGCGATCGAGGGCGCCGGGACGGAGACCTTCGACCTCACCTCCTATCTGGCCCCGGACGGCAAGCAGATCTCCACCCTGCTGATCCGCTGCTCGGCCGCCTGTTACCGGAAGCGCGCCGGGGAATTCGACAGGATCGCGCAATCTTTCAAGGTCAAACGACTCGCCGGGTGAGGAGAAGCCCGTACATGAAGTCACCTCCGCCGCCCCCCACCTTCGAAGGACTGCGGGCCCCCGGCTCAGGTCCGACGGACCCGCATCCCGACAAACGCAAGAAGATGCCGTTCTGGGACCGGATCAAATTCCTCCTCATCCTGACAATCATCTACTTCATCCTGGTATGGAGCGAGATGGCCTCATTCGAGGGCATCATGACGTTCCAGGATGCGATGATCACCACCGCTGTCGCGGCGCCGTGGATCTTCTGGTTCCTGGGGGCCGAGTTCCTGCGCCAGCTCCACTTCTTCGTCAGCGAGCGCTCCGCCGGATACAACCGGTTCTGGACGCGCGGTGTGTTCGGCGGCTTCGAGAGCTGGACCCACCGCCGCTTCTCCGACTGGAACCGCTTCAGGATGGCGCGTGCCATCAAGTGGCTGTTCTGGATCGCGGTGCTCGCCCTCATCCTGGGCGAGGTGCTGGACACCTCTCCCGCGCTCGCGCTGTTCCAGGCGCCCGCGTTGCTCTGGCAGGCGCTGCCGTACGTGGCACAGCTCGCCTTCGCGTTCTTCTTCATCGCCTTCCAGTTCATCGGCCTGTTCTGGCTGCTGTCGCGGGGCGGTGTGGAGACCTACTTCCCCGACGACATCAAGACCCGCTTCACCGACGTCTGGGGACAGGACCACGTCGTCGAGCGGGTCAAGGAGAACATCGTCTTCCTGGAGCGGCCGGACGCGATCGAGGAGCGCGGTGGCTACGTGCCCAGCGGCCTGCTGCTGTGGGGCCCGCCGGGCACCGGCAAGACCCTGATGGCCGAGGCCGTGGCGGGGGAGACCGGCAAGCCGTACGTGTTCGTCGACCCCGGCGCGTTCGTCAACATGTTCATGGGCATCGGCATCCTGAAGGTGAAGTCGCTGTTCAGGAAGCTCCGCAAGCTGTCGCTGCGGTATGGGGGCGTGATCGTCTTCTTCGACGAGGCCGACTCCCTCGGACGGCGTGGCTCGCTGGCGCAGCAGGGGCCCAGGGGTGGCCCCGGATTCTCCCCGCACGCCGCAGGATGCCATGGATTCGGCTACCTCAGCGAGGACACCCGCTGGTTGCTGACCCGCAACGGCGCGGCGGAACAGCAGGAGCCGGACACCGGCCGCAGCCGCTTCATGATGGGCGGTATGGGCGGCGGAGGCGGCGACCCGGGCACGCTGCAGGCGCTGCTCACCGAGCTGTCGGGCCTGAAGAAGCCGCGAGGCATCGTCAACCGGCACGTGCGAAGGCTCTTCGGCATGCGGCCAAAGCCGCCGCCGAAGTACCGGATCCTGGTCATGATGGCCACCAACATGCCCAACTCGCTGGACGAGGCGCTGCTGCGGCCGGGCCGTATCGACCGCATCTACAAGGTGGGCTACCCGTCGAAGGCGGGCCGGGTCCGCACCTACCGGGGCTACTTCGACAAGGTCGACCACGAGCTGACCGACGAGCAGCTGGACAAGCTGGCGACGATCACGCCCTACGCCACCGGTGCCACGATCAAGGACCTGGTGAACGAGTCGTTGATCACCGCGATCCGTGACGGCCGGGAGATCATCACCTGGTCGGACGTGACCAGGGCCAAACGGCTCAAGCAGCTCGGGCCGCCCGAGGACGTGGAGTACATCGAGCGCGAACGGCACGCGGTCGCCGTGCACGAGGCATGCCACGCCGTGGCGGCCTACCGCACCCGCTACCACCTCGAGATCGACATCGCCACGATCGAGAAGGGCGCCGACTATCTCGGCATGGTCGCGAGCATCAAGCCCGAGGACCAGTTCACCCGCTGGAAGTCCGAGCACGAGGCCGACATCATGGTCTCGCTCGCCTCGCTGGCGGGGGAGCGGATGTTCTTCGGCGAGGACAACTCCTCCGGCGTCTCGGGTGACCTGTTCTCCGCGACGTACCTCACCGCGCTGATGGAGGCGCACTGGGGCATGGGGCGTGGGGTGACCTCGGTGCCCGCGCTGCAGGAGTTGGAGATCATGGGGGGCAAGTCGATGCCCAAGCCCGGTGGCGGGGGCATCGGTTTCACCAAGGCGCCGGGCGGCGGGCAGCCGCCGGCCCCCGACGTGCTGGGTGAGCGCATCGAGTTCAACCTGGTGCGCCTGCTGGAGAGGACCGAGGAACTGCTGCGGGAGCACCGGAGAGACGTCCTGTGCCTGGCCCACGCGCTGGAGACGCACAAGACGCTCAACGGTGAGGACGTGGTCGCGATCCTGGAGCGGAGGCAGGGGCCGCTGGTCGACGGCTCGGTCTATCTCTCGGACGACTTCTACACCGAGATCGAGGAGTATCACCTGGAGGCGGCGCGGGCGCATCGCGAGCACAGCCACGTGTCACGCACCCTTCCCGTCCCGACGGTCCTGCTCCGGCTCGAACCCGCCGCCGCGGTCGTCCAGGGGGCGGTGCTCACGGGCAACGGCCACGGCTCCATAATGTCGGCCGCGCCGGCCTCGGCGGTCATGGCCGAGCCGGACTTCGTACCGTGGGGTGACGACGGTCCGGTGCCCAGGCCGTCACCGCCACCGCCTGTGCCGTTTCCACCACCGCCTCCACCGCCCGTCGTCCCCGCGCCGCGCGGTGGGCGGCTGAGGGTGGTGCTCCTGGTCGCGGCCGGCCTGGCGGCGCTGGCGGCCTTCACGCTGCTGGGCGTCTACACGCTCAACGGCGGGACGCTCGCGACGGGCGGGGCGGGTTCGCCGGAGACCGGCATGTTCACGGTGGTGTTCGTCGCCGCAGTGGCCGCGATCGTGGGAGCGGGCATCGTCGCCGCGGTCACCCGGGGATCACAGGCCGCCAGGGCCAGGGCGGAAGCCCAGCGTGACAGTGCCGTGGAACGGGCACAGTTGCTCGCCGCGGCGATGGACCCCGAGGTCGCCATGCGGGTCCTCGGCTACAAGGGCACCGATGAGCGGCCTTTACGCTGACGGCTTCGAACACGCACAGCCCGCCGGGCCGAGGCCGCGGGCGGGCTGTGCGGTCGGAAGGTTCCGGGGGAACCGGTGAGGTTCCCCCGGAGGTCCGTCAGTCGAACTCGCCGTCCTTCACACCGCCGACGAAGGCGTCCCATTCGCTCCGGGTGAACGCCAGAGCCGGGCCGCCCGGGTCCTTGGAGTCGCGGACGAGGTAAAGCCGATCGGCGTCGGCCTTGTGCCGGGCAACGGCCGGATCACCGGGGACGACCGCCACCTCCACACAGTCGCCTCCGTTGGTGCTGCGACCGCTCTTACGCCACTCGGCGTCGGACAGATCCATCGTGGACCCTCGCACTTTTTCTTCCTTCTACGGCTAGGGGGTGGAAAACCTTCTCGCCATCTGGGCGATGAAAGCCGCCGAATCCTCCTGGCCGAGTGCCATCTCGCAGAGGCTCTCGAACATGGAGGCGTATCGGCTGACCTGCTCCGGGTCGTCCGGCACGAGCCCGCTCGCGGCCTGCTCCAGATAGAGCAGGTCGGGAACCTCGGGCTCGGGGAAGCTGAGCAGGCAGAACTTGCCGTCCATCGCCGCGTGCGCTCCCGCGGAGAACGGGGCGACCCGGATCTCCACGTTGGGCAGCGCACCGAGGTGGACGAGATGCTCCAACTGCTCCGACATGACGTCGCGCCCGCCGATCCGACGCCGGATCACTGCTTCGTCGAGCACCGCGACAAGGTGGATCGGGTCACCGGGTCCGTGCAGCAACCGCTGGCGCGAGATGCGCACGGAGACCGTCTCCTCGACCTGGGAGGGGGTCTGGACAATGGAGGTCGCCTCGATCACCGCGCGTGCGTACGGTTCGGTCTGCATCAGGCCGGGGACGACGAGCGGCTCGTACGAGCGCACGAGCGACGCCTCCGCCTCAAGCCCGATGTAGGAGTCGAAGCCCGGTTTGAGGGCTTGGCGGTGGGGGTGCCACCAGCCTCGCCGCCGGGCCTCCACGGCCATCTGGATCAGGGATTCACGTGCCTCCCCGGTCACGCCGTACACATCGGTGAGGGCCGACACGTCCGAGGGGCGGGGACGGGTCAGGCCCGTCTCGTATCTCCAGACGGTGGTGTCGGTGGAGCCGATCCGCTCGGCCACCTCCACCCGTGTCAGCCCGCTGTCCTTTCGCAGACGGTTCAGTTCAGCCATCAGGCGGCGATGACGGGCCGTGGGGCTGCGTCGAGAAGCCACGCATCTACCTCCCTCCGTCCTTTGATAGGAAATCTGTGGAATCTCAACATGAGGTATTGCAGTCCTTGATAGAACAGTTCACCGTGAGTGAGTGTGCCATCTCAGAGGGCGATGTGCATGGAATATGCGTGTCGGGGAGTGAGGTCAACCATGACGACCGGACGGCAGGCCGTCTCACCTCGATCCACCGTGACCCTCAAGGGGGTTCCGGAATCGGTGTCCATGGCGCGGAGCCGGGTCAGGGAACTTCTGGGCGAGGGGCACCCCGCGTCCGACGACGTCATTCTCCTGGTGAGCGAGGTGGTGACCAACTCGGTGCTCCACTCGGGTTCCGGAGGGGGCGGAGAGGTCGCGATGACCGTGGCGGTGGGGTCGGCCGCGGTGCTGGTCGAGGTCTGTGACGCCGGGTCCGGCGCGTCGATGCCGCACGTGCGCAACGACCCCGAGGCGGAGGGCGGCCGAGGCATGTTCCTGGTGGACCTGCTCGCCGACAACTGGGGCATTCAGGACGACGTTCCCGAGGGCGCCAGGACGCTCTGGTTCGAGGTCGTCTTCTGATCTCGGCGCGGAAATCACGCGGCTCCTGAAATTTGGGCCTTTGCTAATCAACATCCCTGTCTGACTCTCAGTGGAGGCACGCGACAAACCCCTAGAGCGCGTGTCTGAGGAGGACGCAGGTGAGACGCCGTCTGATCGTGGTGTTCGCCGCCCTGGCGCTGTTATGTCTCGGTGTGACCGGGGCGGGAGCCTCGGCCGAGCCGCCACCGAACAGCCAGTACAAGGTCCAGGGGCCGAGCACCTCTCAGCAGCGAAGCGCGATCGCGGCCACCGGTGCCGCGATCGACCAGGTCGATCCTGACTCGGTCGTGGTCACCGCCAGCGAGGCCGAGGTCGCCGAGATCAAGAAACTCGGCCACACCGTTACGAAGATCCCCAAGTCCTTATCCCAGACCGGACCCGAACAGCGTTCGGACTTCCCCTCCGCCGACTCCGGCTACCACAACTACGCCGAGATGACCGCCGCGGTGAACCAGATCGTCGCCGACCACCCGGCGATCGCCCGCAAGATCAGCTACGGCACCTCGTACGAGGGACGCGACCTGATCGCCATCAAGATCAGCGACAACGTCAACGTCGACGAGGACGAACCCGAGGTGCTGTTCACCCACCACCAGCACGCTCGCGAGCACCTGACCGTCGAAATGGCGATCTACCTGCTCAACCTGCTCACCGATGGTTACACCACCGACGGTCGGATCGCCAACCTGGTCAACGGCCGTGAGATCTGGATCATGCCGGACCTCAACCCCGACGGCGGCGAGTACGACATCGCCAACGGTTCCTACCGCTCCTGGCGTAAGAACCGGCAACCCAACTCCGGCTCGTCGTCCGTGGGCACGGACATGAACCGCAACTGGGGCTACAACTGGGGCTGCTGCGGAGGCTCCTCCGGCTCCACCTCCAGCGAGACCTACCGGGGTTCCGCGGCCGAGTCGGCTCCCGAGGTCAGGGCGGTGTCCAACTGGGTCCGCAGCAGGGTCGTCGGCGGGGTGCAGCAGGTCAAGGCGCACATCGACTGGCACACCTACGGCGAGCTGATCCTGTGGCCGTACGGCTACACCTACAACGACACCGGCCCCGGCCTGACCCAGGACGACCGCGACGCCCACGCGACGCTGGGCCAGAACATGGCCACCACCAACAACTACACCCCCCAGCAGGCCAGCGACCTCTACATCACCGACGGCACGATCGACGACTGGCTGTGGGGCGTCCACAAGATCTTCAGCTACACCTTCGAGATGTATCCGGCATCCTCCTCGCCGGGCTTCTACCCTCCCGACGAGCAGATCGTCCCGCAGACCACCCGTAACCGCGAAGCCGTGCTCCGCTTCCTGGAGTACTCCGACTGCGTCTACCGCATCATCGGCAAGGAGTCGCAGTACTGCGGCACCGGCACCCCGCCGGTGACCGTCTACTCCGACACCTTCGAGACGGCGACCGGCTGGACGGCCAACCCCTCGGGCACCGACACCGCCACCTCGGGCCAGTGGGAGCGCGGCGTCCCGCAGGCCACCACCTCCAGCGGCGCCAAGCAGCTCGGCACCACGGTCAGCGGCACCAACGACCTGGTCACCGGCCGCCTCGCCGGCACCGCGGCGGGTGACCACGACATCGACGGAGGCGTCACCGCCATCCAGTCACCGGCCATCACCCTGCCGTCGACCGGGACGCTGAACCTGTCGCTGTCGTGGTACCTGGCGCACGGTTCCAACTCCTCCACCGCCGACTTCCTGCGCGTCAAGGTCGTCGGCTCCACCACCACCCAGGTGTTCCAGCAACTCGGCGCGGCCTCCAACCGCAACGGGGCCTGGGCGGTCGCCACGGCCAACCTCTCCGCCTTCGCGGGCCAGACGGTCCGCATCCTGATCGAGGCCTCCGACGCCTCGACCGCATCCCTGGTCGAGGCCGGCATCGACAACGTCAAGATCACTCAGCAGCCCTGACCAATTCTCGGGGCGCCCTCGCCGGGGCGCCCCGAGACCTGCTCCGCGAGAACCTCGCGGCAAGGTTCCGGCGCCGGTCAGACGCGGCAGATCAGCTCGCCGTGGAGCAGCGACAGCCAGCCGTCCCGCTCCCCGGCCCAGGCGCGCCAGCCCTCGGAGAGGCGGCGCAGGTCCCCCTCGGTGGCGCCGCCCGAGGCGAGGGCCAGGCGGGCCATGTCGGACTTCAGAACCCGCTCGGCCCACATGCCACCCCACCATGCTCGGTCCTCGGGCGTGGCGAAGCACCAGGTCGATGAGGTGGCCGAGACGTCGGTGAATCCCGCCGTGTGCGCCCACGACAGCAGTCGCCGCCCGGCGTCGGGCTCGCCGCCGCACGCCCTCGCCACCCTGCGGTAGAGGTCCAGCCACTCGTCCAGTTCGGGTATCTCGGGAAACCAGGTGAACGCGGCGTAGTCGCTGTCGCGCACCGCGACGATCCCACCCGGCCTGCAGACCCGCCGCATCTCGCGCAGCGCCAGTACGGGGTCGCCGACGTGCTGAAGTACCTGGTGGGCGTGGACGACGTCGAAGGTGTCGTCGGGAAAGGGCAGCGCGTGCGCGTCCGCCACGGAGAACCCGATGTCGGAGCGCCCGCGCCGCCTCGCCTCCGCGCGGGCCAGTCCGAGCGCCTCCTCGCCCGCCGACCCCCGGCCGCGTCGCCGTATGCCGCAGCCGGCCCTGCTGTACTCCCTCATCGCGGTCGCGTTCCTGCTCTTCACGGGCTTCGCGCTCTTCGCACACGTGCTGCCCCACCACTGAACCCGCCGCCACAGGGCACCGGTGACCGTCTGGACCCCCGCCACCGTGGCGGGGGTCCAGACGGTTCCCGGGCGTCAGAGGCGGAAGTCCAGGTCGGGGACGATTTCGGCGACGTCCATCTGGGCCTTCTGGAGCCTGCCCGAGTAGTCCCAGTTCATCGCCTGCCAGCGGGTGAACTGGTCGAGGACCCACATCCCCGACTGGCGGCTGCCGTTGCCGGACCTGCCGTTGCCGCCGAAAGGCAGGTGGGCCTCCGCACCGGAGGTGGAGTTGTTGACGCTGACCATGCCCGCGCCGATGCCGGCGCGGAAGTGGAACGCCGACCTCGGGTCGGTGGTGTAGATGGAGGAGGAGAGCCCGTAGCCGGGAAGGTTGGCCAGGTCGACGGCCTCCTCCAGGGTGGCGAAGGGGGTCACGCCGACGACGGGGCCGAAGGTCTCCTCCAGGAAGAGCCGGTCGTCGGGGCGGACGCCGTCCACGATGACCGGATGGTAGTAGAGGCCGCCCTCACCGGTGAAGTCGGCGCGCGGGTTGTCCGGGGTGATGCGGCCGGTGAGACCGGAGACGACGGTGTGGTGCGGCTGGATCCAGCCCAGGTACTCCTCGTAGCGCGAGGCGAACCTCTCATCGAGCAGCGGGCCGCAGAGCACATCCCCGGCGGGGTCGCCGATCGCCGCCTCTGCCACGGCGCGCGTGTACCGGCGGAGGAACTCCTCATGGACGCTCTCGTGCACGATCACCGTGCCGAGTGACGTGCAACGCTGCCCGGCGGTGCCGAAGCCCGCGAACAGCGCGCCCTCCACGGCCAGGTCCAGGTCGGCGTCCGGCATGACCACCATCGGGTTCTTGCCGCCCAGCTCCAGGCAGGGAGACTGCAGGTGGCGCCCGCACAGCTCGCCGACGGCGCGGCCCACCTCGGTGGATCCGGTGAACCCGACCTTGTGCACCGTGCCCTCGGCCAGCGCCGCCTCCAGGCCCTCGAACGTCGCGGCGCCGTCGGCGAGGACCAGGTTCAGCACGCCGTCGGGCAGCCCGGCCGCCGCGAACAGCCGGTAGAGCGCGTGCGCGGAGGCGGCCGCGTACTCGGCGGGCTTCCACACCACCGCGTTGCCGCACAGCAGCGCCGGGACCAGGTACCACGACGGCACCGCGACCGGGAAGTTTCCCGCCGTGATCACCGCGGCCACCCCCACAGGGACCCGGAAGGTGAACAGGTTCTTGTCCGGCATCTCCGAGGGGACCGTCTGCCCGTACAGCCGCCTGCCCTCGCCGAGGAAGAAGTCACAGGTGTCGACGATCTCGCGTACCTCGCCCAGCGCCTCGGCGTACGGTTTGCCGATCTCGCGGGTGACCAGGCGGGCCAGTTCCTCGGCATTGGCCTCCACCAGCCGGCCGATCGAGGCGATCACCCGCCCCCGGACGGGCGCGGGAACCCGCGACCACTCCCGCTGGGCCGCGGTGGCCGTGCGGCACGCGGAGGAGAACGTGCTCGCGTCCGCCAGCCGGACCCGCGCGACCACCTCGTCCAGGCGAGCCGGGTTGACCGACTCGTAGGCCGTGCCGTTGGACGCTTCTTTTCCGCCGATGACGGAGACGATCTCGCTGGTCACCTTCGACCTCCCGGTGTGGACTTGTGACCGTATTCTTCCCGTGCGAAGCGAAGCCGTCACATCGGGCGGAAGGTCGTCACAGCATCGTCAGCCACACCGTCGTCACGCCGCTCGTCGCGTTGTCCGTCGCGTTGTCCGTCATGCCGCTCGTCGCGTTGTCCGTCAAAGCATGCGGAAGTCGGCGAAGTCGAAACCGGGGGACACGACGCAGCTCACCAGTACGCCCTCGTCGCCGGCGGGACGGGCGGCCTGCCAGGTGCCGCCGGGTATTACCGCCTGCGGGACCTGCCCCTCCTCCACCAGCGGACCCAGGGTCACGGAGTGGGAGGGCTGGCCCTCGTGGCCGCCGAGGATCAGTGTCAACGGGCCGCCCCGGTGCCAGAACCACACCTCGTCGGAGGCGACCACATGCGGGCGTGACTCCTGGCCGGGCTCCAGCAGGAAGTAGATGCCTGTCGCGGTGGCCCGCGCTCCGGCGTACCCGGGCGGGGTGAGGTCGACGGAGGTCCTCCAGGTCTCGCGGAACCAGCCGCCCTCGGGGTGCGGCAGCAGATCCAGGGTCTCGGCGAGCGGAGGACGGGAAGGGATGGTCATGGCGAAGATTCTAGGGACTCCGGTTCCGCCGGACGGGCCGTGCGACCGGTGTGCGGGGAGGATTACGCGGCGGCTTGGAGTCGCCTTCCGGGTACTCCGGTGCGATGCGGGGGAATCGGTGCGGGAGTCATCGGAGGGGATGGTGATGGGCTGCGCTAGATCGGTCCGGATTTGTCGGGGGGGTTGGCTAGGTTCGGTCCGTGATCGAACGGTGGAATCGGGATCAGGTGCTGGCGCTCGCGCCCGACGCCTCGTCCCAGAAAGCGGCGGGGACGATTTCCTCCCCCGGAAAGTGGTCGGGGGCCGGAGTCACCGCCGACGCGGTGTGGGGCGAGTGCGCGGGCAGCGGCTCCAAGCCCTACCGGGCCTGCGTCGACCTGTCCGAGCCCGCTTACCGGTGCAGCTGCCCCAGCAGGAAGTTCCCGTGCAAACACGCTCTCGGCCTGCTGCTCCTGTGGTCGGCCAACGGTGTCCCCGCCGCGGAGGAGGTCGCCGACTGGGTGGGTGAGTGGCTCGACGGGCGGCGCGACCGCGCGGCCAGGGCGGCGGAGGCGGGGGCGACCCGCGCCGCCAGGTCCGGCGAGGCGGGTCCCGCCGACAGCCGCAGGGCCGCGCTGCGCGAGCAACGCGTGGCCGCCGGTCTGTCGGATCTGGAGCGCTGGCTCGCCGACCAGATCAGGCAGGGCCTCGCCGGGTCACGGCGCCACGACCAGTGGGACGACCTGGTCAAGCGCCTGATCGACGCCCAGGCGCCCGCCGTCGCGGGGTCGCTGTCGCGCCTCAACACCGTGCTGGACGGCGATGACTGGCCCGCCCGCCTGCTCAGCGAGTACGCGCTGCTGCACCTGCTCTGCGTGGCCCACCGCAGTCTCTCGGCTCCGGCCGACGGTGGGGTCGACGGTGGGGTCGGCGACGGCTCAGGGAATGTGCCGGAAGTCGCGCCCGCGGGGCTTCTGGAAAGGGTGCGCGACCGGGTCGGTTTCTCGGTGACGAAGGAGGAGGTGCTCGCGGGGGAGCCCGTCCGCGACCTGTGGGACGTGCTGGGACGGCGCGACGAGGAGCACGACCGGCTGATCGCGCGCCGGGTCTGGCTGCGCGGGCGCCGGACGGGCAGGGCGGCGCTGGTGCTCTCGTTCGCGCCGGTCGGACAGGCCCTCGACGCCTCGCTCGTCACCGGCACGACCGTGGACGCCGACCTGGCGTTCTATCCAGGCTCGACTCCGCTGCGCGCGGTGGTCGCCGCCCGCTACGACACCGCCCATGATGCCGCCCCAAGCGGTCCGCCGCCCGGCCTGACCATCGAGCGGGCACTGGACGAGGTGGCCGAGGCTCTGGCGGGTGACCCCTGGCTCGACTCCTGGCCGCTCGTGCTGGAGGGGGTGACCCCCGCGGGGAGTGGTTCGCGGCTCCTAGCCGGCCCTTCCGGCGGGCTGCCGCTCCAGGAGTCCGTGGGAACCCCGTGGCGGCTGGTCGCCACCTCGGGCGGTCACCCGCTGACCGTCGCCGCCGAATGGACCCCGAGGGGCCTGCGTCCCCTCACGACCTGGGATGAGGAAGGCCGGGTGATCACCCTGTGAACGCCTCCGCCGACTGGGAGGAACTGGTGTCCACCGCGCTCGTCGGGACCGACCGGCGCCCGCTGCCGGGGGAGGGAGCGAGCGAGGTCGAGCTGCTCGGGCACGCGGCCGTGCACACCCTGCGGATGCGCGCGGGACGGCGGCCGATCGCCCCGGGCGAGCCGCCGGCCCTCGCGGCGCCCGAGGAGCGGCCCGAGGTCTCGCGCGCCGCGGGCGACAGGCTCGCCCGCGTTCTCGGTGGTGAGCAGCCGAGACTGCTCACCGAGTGGCTGGAGACCGCGGCCGGGCGTGGATACCGCCTCTCGCCCCACCTGCTGCCCGAGCTCCTCGACCACGCGGCCAGGGACAGGTCGATCCGCCCGTACCTCGGTGTCCTGGCGGGAAACCGGGGGCGCTGGCTGGCGGGGCTGAACCCGGCGTGGGGCTTCCTGCTGGAGGAGGTCACGGGAGTGGCCGCGACCGGCTCCGAGCCGACCTCGCAGGTCTGGGAATTCGGCACCTCGGGTGACCGTCGCGTCCACCTGGGCGAGCTGCGGACGGCCGATCCGACGAGGGCCAGGGAACTGCTCGCCGCCACCTGGGAGAAGGAGGGCCCCGACGACAGGGCGGCGTTCCTGGAGGCTCTCAGCGCCGGGCTGTCGCCGGAGGACGAGCCGTTCCTGGAGTCCGCGCTCGACGACCGCCGCCGAGAGGTCCGCCACCAGGCGGCCGACCTGCTCACCCGGCTCCCCGGATCGCGCCTGGCCCTGCGCATGGCAGAGCGCGTCGCCCGGTACGTCACCGTCGCCGGCGGTGAGATCCACGTCGACCCGCCGGTGGCCTGCGACAGCACCATGGAACGCGACGGCATCCGGGCGAAGGCACCCCGGGGGACCGGCGAGCGGGGCTGGTGGCTGCAGCAGGCCGTGGCCCGCACACCGCTCGAAGTCTGGCCCCGGCTGCTCGGCCGGCCGCCCCGGGAGCTGGTCCGCATGAAGATCGTTGACTGGAGCCGCGAGGTCATGGCCGGTTGGGTCAGGGCCGCCGTTCTCCAGGGTGACCCGGAGTGGGCGCTGGAGCTGTTCGCCTGGGATCCGATCGCCGACCTGCTGGCCGCGCTGCCCCGTGACAGACAGGAGAGCGTCGCGGCCGACTTCGTACGGCGGCACGGCCTGGACGGCCAACTGATCATGGTTCTCGGCGGGGCCGCGGCCCCCTGGGGGCCGGCCCTGGCCACGGCGGTCCTCCAGAAGATCATCGAGGTGTCCGGCACCCAGCCGTGGAACCTCGGCGAGCTGACCAAGCTCGCCGGTGAACGCATCGATCCGGCACTGCACGACATGGCCGGGCGGCTCTCGCTGGAGCCGTCCATCCAGGAGGTCGCCGCCCTCCTGCGTTTCCGCGACGACATGTTGAAGGAGCTCACACAGTGACAACGGTTCTGCGGGCCCACGCCGAAGACCAGTACGCCGAGGAACTGGCGGTCCTGGCCAAGGGCGACGACCGGATCCGTCCGCCGGGCTGGAAACTGTCGCCCTGGGCGGTGACCACCTACGTCCTCGGTGACGGCGACCAGATCACCCCCAAGTACATCGGGCCGCGGCGCATCGTCGAGGTGGCCGTGGCGACGCTCGCCACCGACCGCGCGCTGCTGCTGCTCGGCGTGCCGGGCACCGCCAAGACCTGGCTGTCGGAGCATCTGGCCGCCGCGATCAGCGGTGACTCCACACTCCTCGTGCAGGGAACGGCGGGCACCGCGGAGGAGGCCATCCGCTACGGCTGGAACTACGCCAGGCTGCTGGCCGAGGGCCCGTCCATGGAGGCGCTCACGCCGAGCCCGGTGATGCGGGCGATGGCCGAGGGGCGGCTGGCCCGCGTGGAGGAGCTGACCCGGATGCCCTCCGACGTCCAGGACGCGCTGATCACCGTGCTGTCGGAGAAGACGCTGCCGATTCCCGAGCTCAACCGGGAGGTGCAGGCCGAGCGAGGTTTCAATATCATCGCCACCGCCAACGACCGTGACCGCGGCGTCAACGACCTGTCGAGCGCACTGCGCCGCCGGTTCAACACGGTCGTGTTGCCGGTGCCGGCCACCGCAGAGGAGGAGGTGGACATCGTCTCCCGCAGGGTCGGCCAGCTCGGCCGCTCCCTGGAGCTGCCCGAGACCCTCACCGGGCTGGAGGAGATCCGCCGCGTCGTCACGGTCTTCCGGGAACTGCGCACCGGTGTCACCGAGGACGGCCGCACCAAGGTCAAATCCCCCAGCGGCACGCTCAGCACCGCCGAGGCCATCTCCGTCCTCACCAACGGCATCGCGCTGGCCGCGCACTTCGGCGACGGGGTGCTCCGCCCCTCCGACGTGGCCGCGGGCATCGCCGGTGCGGTGATCCAGGACCCGGTCTCCGACCGCGTCGTCTGGCGCGAGTATCTGGAGACCGTGGTGCGCGAGCGTCAGGACTGGCGCGACTTCTACCGGGCCTGCCGTGACGCGGGCTGAGGCGGTGACCTCGGAGAGGGGGCCGCTTCCGACGGCCGGTGAGGCGGCTTCCTCACCGGGCGGGGGGCAACGGTGAGCGTCTCCGTGCTGGGGGTTCGGCACCACGGTCCCGGGTCGGCGCGGTCCCTGTGCGACGAGCTCGACCGCCTCAAGCCGGACATCGTGCTCATCGAGGGCCCGCCCGAGGCGGACGAACTGGTCGAGCTGGCCCGTGACCCCGGCCTTCAGCCGCCGGTGGCGCTCCTCGCCCACGTGCCGGGCGAGCCGTCCACTGCCGCGTTCTGGCCGTTCGCGGTGTTCTCCCCCGAGTGGCAGGCACTCCGCCACGCCGTCGGGGCGGGCATCCCGGTCCGCTTCTGCGACCTGCCGGCCGCGCACAGCCTCGCCTCCCGCCCTGACACGACCGGTGACGCCGAACCACAGCGGGGGAAGGATCCGGACGAAGCCGGGGCGCGCGCACCGGATACGGAGGCTCCAGACCTCCGTGCTGAAACGGCGCATGACGGCGAAAAGGGTGATGTCACTCCGGAGGTCGTACGGATCGATCCGATCGGGGCCCTCGCCCGCGCCGCCGGATACGACGACCCGGAGCGGTGGTGGGAGGACGCCGTCGAGCACCGCGGCGACACCCCGTTCCACATGATCGCCGAGGCCGTGGAGGCGGTCCGCGAGGGACATGTCGCCGACGAGTACGAGGCGCGGCGCGAAGCCTTCATGCGGCGCACGATCCGCAGAGCGGTCAGGGACGGGTTCGAGCGGATCGCCGTGGTCTGCGGGGCCTGGCACGTCCCCGCGCTGGCGGGCACGGCGCGTGAGGGAGCGCCCTGGGGAGCCGGGCTGCCCACCGCGAAGGCCGACGACGCGCTGCTCAGAGGGCTGCCCAAGGTCAGGGCCGAGATCACCTGGGTGCCGTGGACGTACGGGCGGCTGGCCTCCTGGAGCGGGTACGGCGCGGGTGTGACCTCCCCCGGCTGGTACCACCACCTGTTCGCCTCCCCCGACCGTCCCGTCGAGCGGTGGCTGACCGGGGCGGCCGGGGTGCTCAGGGAGGAGGACCTGCCGGTCTCCTCCGCCCACGTCATCGAGGCGGTCCGGCTCGCCGAAAGCCTGGCCGTGCTCAGGGGGCGGCCCCTGGCCGGGCTGGCGGAGGTCACCGAGGCGGTCAGGGCGGTGCTGTGCGAGGGCGACGACCTGCCGGTGGAGCTGATCCAGCGACGCATGGTCGTGGGGGAGCGGCTCGGCCAGGTGCCGGACACCACCCCGATGGTCCCCCTCCAGCGCCACCTGCGCGAGGAGCAGCGGCGGGTGAGGCTCAAGCCCGAGGCGCTCGACCGTGAGTACGACCTCGACCTGCGCAAACCCCTCGACCTGGAGCGCAGCAGGCTGCTGCACAGGCTCCGCCTGCTCGGCGTCGGCTGGGGCGCCCCCCAGGAGAGCCGGGGCAAGGGCACCTTCCGCGAGTCGTGGTCGCTCACCTGGCGGCCCGAGTTCGACATCGACCTGATCGAGGCGAGCGCCTGGGGCACGACCGTCCCTGCGGCGGCCGCCGCCCGCGTCCGCGACCTCGCCGACGGGGGAAGGGCGCTCGGCACGGCCACCCGGATCACGACACCCGGCGCGACGCCCGGGTCGGGGATACCCGGACCGGGAGGCGGCGGGCCGGGCGGGTCCGGCGCGATGTCCGGTGGCGGGGCGTCCGGCGGGGTCACGCTGGCCGGGCTCACCGGCCTGGTGGAGCGCTGCCTGCTCGCCGACCTGCCGGAGGCGCTGCCGCACGTGCTGGATGCCCTGTCGGCGCGGGCCGCGCTCGACGGCGACGTCACGCACCTGATGGCCGCGCTCCCGGCGATGGTCCGCGCCCAGCGCTACGGCGACGTGCGCGGCACCCCCGCCACCGGCCTGGCCACCATCGCCCTGGCCATGCTCACCAGGATCTGCGTCGGTCTCGGTGGCGCCGTCACCGGTCTCGACGACGACGCCGCCCGCGACCTGATCCGCCACATAGACGCCGTCCACGCCGCCGTCGCCCTGCTCGACGACGAGCCCGCCCGTCCGGTAGGAGGCTCTGCCGACTCAGGGGAGGAACCATCGCAGGGGCGGTGGCTGGTGGCGTTGCGCGGAGCCTCCGGCCGGAGCGACCTGCACGGGCTCATCGAGGGTCGGCTCACCAGGATCCTGCTGGACGCGGCCGACCTCGACACGGCCGAGGTGGGCCGGCGGATGTCACTGGCGATGTCGGCGGGGCACCCGCCGGCCAGGGCGGCGGCCTGGATCGAGGGGTTCCTTTCGGGGGGCGGGCTGCTGCTCGTACACGACTCCCGGCTGCTCGGGCTGGTCGACGAGTGGCTCATCGGACTCGCCCCGGAGACCTTCGTCGACGTGCTGCCCCTGCTCCGCAGGACGTTCGGCGCCTTCGCCGCCCCTGAGCGGCGCTCGATCGGCTCGCGCGTCCGCTCTCTCGGCGCAGGCACGGGCACCGGCGGCGGCGCAGGCCGGGCACCGGACGCGGAGGACTTCGACGAGGAACGCGCGGCGGCGGCCGTGCGGACCGTGCTGACGATTCTGGGAAGGACGGGGAGCATCGATGGATGAGCGGCTGCGCCGCTGGCGGATGGTCCTGGGCGGTGACGCCGACGGCACCGGGTGCTCGCTCGCCGGAACCGACGCCCAGATGGACGGGGCACTGGCAGCGCTGTACAACGGGGGCGAGGGCTCGGCCGAGCGGAGCGGTGGCCTGGGCGCCTCCGCACCCAGGGTGGCGCGCTGGCTGGGCGACATCCGATCCTATTTCCCCTCGACCGTCGTCCAGGTCATGCAGAAGGACGCCGTCGAGCGGTTGAACCTGACCCGGCTGCTGATGGAGCCGGAGATGCTGGAGGCCGTCGAGCCGGACGTCCACATGGTCGGCACCCTCCTGTCGCTCAACCGGGTGATGCCCGAGAAGGCGCGAGAGTCGGCCAGGGCGCTGGTCAGCAAGGTCGTCTCCGAGTTGGAGCGGCGGCTGGTGCAGAAGACGAAGGCCGCCGTGACCGGCGCTCTGGACCGCTCGGCCAGGACCCACCGGCCCAGGCGGGTCGCCGACATCGACTGGGACCGCACGATCCGCGCCAACCTGAGGAACTACCTGCCCGACCGCAACACCGTGGTCCCGTCCAGGCTGATCGGATACGGCAGGAGGCAGCGGGCGGTCCAGCGAGAGGTGGTGCTCTGCATCGACCAGAGCGGGTCGATGGCCGCCTCCGTCGTCTACTCGAGCGTCTTCGGCGCGGTGCTCGCCTCGATGCGCTCGCTGAAGACCTCGCTGGTCGTCTTCGACACGGCGGTCGTCGACCTCACCGACCAGCTCCACGATCCGGTCGAGCTGCTGTTCGGCACCCAGCTCGGCGGCGGCACCGACATCAACCGGGCCATCGCCTACGCCCAGGGCCTCATCACCCGCCCCAGCGACTCGATCTTCATCCTGATCAGCGACCTCTACGAGGGTGGCGTACGGCAGGAGATGCTCCGCAGGGTCGCCCAGATGACCGCGGCCGGCGTCCAGGTGATCGTGCTGCTCGCGCTCTCCGACGAGGGCGCGCCCTTCTACGACCACGAGAACGCCGCGGCGCTCGCGGCCATGGGGGTGCCCGCCTTCGCCTGCACCCCCGACGTCTTCCCCGACCTGATGGCCGCGGCGATCGAGCGCCGCGACATCGGCCAGTGGGCCGAGCGTCGGCTGGAGCACACCGCCACCTGATCCCGTCCTGGTGAGGGAGGCAAGGCCACGGGGGCCCACCCTCTCCAGGACGTCAGGGGCCGAATCCGGCCCCAGCGCGGCTCCTCGATCCGATGGCACCTGACACCCGCCGTTGTGCGGGCCGGTCAGGTGGCCGTCTCGGACGGCTCCCCGCCCGGTGGCCTCTCACGGGCGCGTCGAGCCGCGTCTCTTCTCCGTGGTCAGGACGGTTCTGCGGCCTCTCAGGAACGCTCCTGATCTCCGCGGTCTCTCAGGAACGCTCCTGATAGACGTCGGGGATGCCGTCGTGGTCGTGATCGACGGTTTCGGCCTCGTGGATGCGCCGGTAGGTGCGGTTGCGCAGGCGAAGGATCAGTGTCGCCGCCAGTGCCGCGATCAGGGAGCCGGTCAGGACCGCCACCTTGACGTGGGCGTCACGCTCGCTGCTAACACCGAAGGCCAGCTCCCCGATGAGCAGGGAGACGGTGAACCCGATACCGGCCAGGACGGCCAGCCCGGCCACATCCACCCAGGCCAGGCCCTCGTCCAGGTGGGCGTGTGTGAAGCGGGCCACCAGCCAGGTCGCGAGCATGATCCCGAGGGGCTTGCCGACCACGAGCCCGGCGACGACCCCCACCGCGACCGGGTCGCTCAGGGCGGTGGCCAGACCGCTCAGGCCGCCGAGGCCCACCCCGGCTGAGAGGAACGCGAACACCGGCACGGCCACCCCGGCGGAGAGCGGCCGCAGGCGGTGTTCGAAGTGCTCGGCCAGACCGGGACCGGCCTCCGGGCCACCGGCGCGCTCGCTGCGCAGGACCGGCACGGTGAAGGCCAGCAGCACGCCGGCGACGGTGGCGTGCACGCCCGAGGCGTGCATCAGCGCCCAGGTGGCGGCGGCCAGCGGCAGCAGCAGCCACCAGGCGCGTACCCGGCGCTGCACCAGCATGGCGAAGACCGCCAGCGGCACCAGCGCGCCCAGCAGCGGCAGCACCGACAGCTGCTCGGTGTAGAAGACGGCGATGATGACGATGGCCACCAGGTCGTCGACCACGGCCAGGGTGAGCAGGAAGGTACGCAGCGCCGTGGGGAGATACCGGCCGATGACCGCGAGCACGGCCAGGGCGAACGCGATGTCGGTGGCCGTCGGGATCGCCCAGCCCCTGGCAGCGCCGGCACCGCTGTCGAGGGTGAGCAGCAGGTACAGCACGGCCGGGACGATCACCCCGCCGAGTGCGGCCGCGACCGGCACCGCGGCCCGCCGCACCTGGCGCAGGTCGCCGGCGACGAACTCACGTTTCAGCTCCAGACCGGCCACGAAGAAGAAGATCGCCAGCAGCCCGTCGGCGGCCCAGGTTGCCAGGCTCAGATCCAGGTGCAGCGCCGCGGGGCCGACCTTGACCGCACGTAGCGCGTCATAGGCACCTGACCACGGGGAGTTCGCCCAGAGCATCGCCACCACCGCGCCGACCAGCAGCAGCGCCCCGCCGACGGTCTCCTTGCGGAGGATGTCGGCGACGCGGCGGGCCTCGGGCCACGAGCCCAGGCCGAGCAGGCGAGGCGTGCCAGGCGGGGTTCCGGTCATCAGTGCTCCATTTTCGGGGTCGGGTCAGCCACTGCCGACCAGACTTCCCGGCGCACCACCGGTTACTGTACCCGCGGAGCGGAAGGCCCTCCCCGCCGGGGGCAGATGAGGGCCGGCGTTGGCCGCCCGCAGGTTCTTCTCCCGATCCCTTCCACCCGGTCACTTCTCCACGCCCCAGTGGGAGCGGCTTCTCGCCCTCGTCGCCCAGATCGACAACCTGGTGGGCGCCAACGGTACGGAGCGGTTCGAGTTCGGGCTCGACCTGCTCCTGAGAGGTCTGGTCTCCCACATCCAGGACGCCGGTCCTACGACCAAGGACTGACGCGGAGGCCCGATGTCAGGGGCCGGGCATCGGGCGTACCGTCGGCCCATGATTACCACGACGGGCGAAAAGCGTTCTGCCGGGATATTCGCCCCGCGCCACCGTGCCCTGACCGTCGGGATGGTGGCGCTCATCTCCCTGGTCGCCTTCGAATATCTCGCGGTGGCCACCGCCATGCCGGTCGTGGCCAACGAGCTGGACGGTCACGCGCTGTACGGGCTGGCGTTCAGCGGGGCCATGGCGGCCGGGGTGATCGCGACGGTGCTGGGTGGGCGGTGGGGCGACGTCAGGGGGCCGGTCGCGCCACTCTGGGCCGGTGTGGCGCTCTTCGCCGCCGGGCTGGTCGTGGCCGGGGCGGCGACGACGATGGACATGTTCGTCGTGGGCCGGTTCGTGCAGGGCTTCGGCGGGGGCGTTTTCCAGGTCGCGATGTACGTGCTGGTCTCGCGGGTCTACCCGGCGGAGATCCACCCTCGGGTGTTCTCGATCTTCGCGACGGCCTGGGTGGTGCCCTCCATGGTGGGGCCGGTGATCACCGGTCTTGTGGTGGAGCAAGCGGGCTGGCGCTGGGTCTTCATCGGCGTGACGGTGCTCCTTCTCCCGGCGGCGCTGCTGCTCTGGCGCGGGCTGGCCGCCGCGCCGATGTCGGACCGGCCGCCGACCGGCCCGCGCTCCTCGATCGCGCGGCGGCTGGGCTGGGCGGTGCTCGTCGCGGTCGGCGCGGCACTGATGCAGTACGGCGGCGCGGCGCGCGGCGCCGGGTTCGTCCTGCTCGTCGTCGGTCTGGCCGCGCTGGTCGCGGCGTTGCCCCGGCTGCTCCCCAAGGGAACCCTGCGCGCGGCCAGGGGTCTGCCCTCGGTGATCTCACTGCGGGGCATCGTCGCGGGTGCGGTCATCGGCGGAGAGGCGTTCCTGCCGCTGATGCTCAACCAGGAGCGTGGCCTGTCGCTCACCATGGCCGGGCTCACCCTGACCGGTGGCGCGCTGAGCTGGTCGTTCGGCTCGTGGGTGGTGGGCCGCCGGCGCTTCGACCGTGTCCTGGTACTGCGTTGCGGCTCGGTGCTGATCGCCGCGGGACTCGTGCTGATGGGCCTGACCGTCTTCGCCGTCGTTCCGGTCGCCGCCGCCTTCCTCGGGGAGATCGTCCTGGGGCTCGGCATGGGCATCGTGTACCCGACACTGTCGGTGCTCGTCCTGGAGTTGTCATCCCCGGGTGAGGAGGGGGAGAACAGCGCGTCACTGGGGGTCGCGGAGTCGGTGTACACGGTCGTCTCCGTCGCGGTCGCCGGCGCGCTCCTGGCGGCACTGGGCGCCTCGGCCGCCGCCTACGTGCTCTGTTTCTGGCTGGCGGCGCTGATGGCGAGCACCGGAGCCCTGATCAGCGGCCGGGTCAGGACCTGACGCCTTTCCCGGGCCGAAAAGGATCGTGAACCTGGTGGCCTCGTTCTCCGACTGTGACGGGTGACGGGTGAACGAGATGACCAAATCCCACCCCCGCGAGCAGGAGGCGTTCGCAAGCCGCCGTGGCACCATGGGAAGAACGCCGTTCCTGCCGGTGTTGAGAGGAGTCCCGCCTTCGGGCGGGATTCGTTTTTTCCGAGCTTGAATTCTCCGAGTCCGGAGAGATCAAGGGGGGGTCATGCCGCGTGTCCGTGAGCTTGAGGTGTTCCGGCTGATCCTGCCCTACGGCAGGCGGCCGGAGAGCATCCTTGTCCGGCTCACCGACTACGGGGGCATGACCGGGTGGGGCGAGGTCGTCGACGCCGCTCCCAAGACCTGGGTCGCGCTGGAGGAGGGGCTCGCGCAGGCGCTGATCGGCGTCGACTGGGAGCACCCCGACGAGCTCGGCGCCGTTCCCGGCGGATCCGCCGCCGACATGGCCTGCTGGGACCTGTGGGCGAGGATGCGCGGTGTGCCGCTGGCCCACGCGCTGGGCGGCACCCGCACCTCCCTCATGGCCACCGTCAGGATCGGCGCCGACCGCAACCTGGAGAGCCTGGTCGCCCGGGTGAACCGGCACGTCTGCGCCGGGTACGCCCACGTCACCCTGGACGTCCACCCCGGCTGGGACATCGAGCCGTTGCGCGCCGTCCGTCAGGCGTACCCCGTGCTGGGCATCGGCGTGGACGCCCGCGGCGCCTATCACGACGTCGACGCCCTTGCGGCACTGGACGCCTACGGGCTCTCCGCGATCGAACGCCCCTTCGCGGGTCTCGCGGGCCTGGCCGACCACGCCGACCTGCAGCAGCGCGTCGCCGCCCCGGTCCTGCTCGAGGTTGCCTCCGCCGCGGAGCTGGACGAGGCGGTCGCCGCGGGCGCGGGCCGGGCGCTGCTGCTCCGCCCGTCGGCCCTGGGCTCCCTGCGCCAGGTGCGGCGGGTGCACGATCGCGCGGTGCGCGCCGGATGGGAGATCGCCTGCGCCGGGGGCCTGGGC
Organism: Streptosporangium sp. NBC_01810; assembly: GCF_035917355.1. Classification (NCBI taxonomy): domain Bacteria; kingdom Bacillati; phylum Actinomycetota; class Actinomycetes; order Streptosporangiales; family Streptosporangiaceae; genus Streptosporangium; species Streptosporangium sp. NBC_01810. Next base: position 1,577,335 of record NZ_CP109070.1, read on the forward strand.
GCCGGGCTGGCGCGCGCGGCCACCGTCGCCGCGGCCAGCCTGCCCGGCTGCGGCCTGCCCTGCGACGTGGCCGAGCCGCCGCGCAGCGCGCAGATCGTCGACCCGCCGGTGGGCGCCTCGGGTGGTGTGGTGGCCGTGCCGCTCACCCAGCCGGGCCTGGGCCACCGCATCGACGAGGACCGTGTCCGCCGCCTGTCCAGGGAGTCGTACTCGGCCTAGTACGGTTCTGACACTGCCGTCACGTCCGCCTCGGCTGTGAGCGTTACCGCGGCCACACCTGCGGCCGAGGGGAACCCGGGACCGCTCCGGGCCCGGCTCGCTTCCGTTTCATCCGTCTTCATCCGTCGCCGCGGGGCGGCGGCGGTCAGGCGCAGCCTTCGGTGATGCCCTTGGGAGCGGTCGGATCCGGCTTCGCCGTGGTGCTCGCCTCGGGGCGGGGCGCGCGGGTGGTCGTGGTCGTGGTCGTGGGCGCGGGGGTGGGGGTGGCCGTGGGGGCTGCGGCGGTGAGGGGGCGCCGGGTGACGGCCGAGGAGTGCAGGGCCTTCGCGGTGACCGTGCGAATCCTGCTCCAGTCGGGGTAGCCGGTGTTGATCAGCGGCGGGACGAACTGGACGCTGGTCACCCTGGCGTTCTTGACCTTCAGCGCCAGCGGGACCAGGTGCTCCAGCATCGGGCGCGGGATGTCGGTCCGCAGCAGTTCCTTGGTGGCCAGCGCGACCTGGTTGAACCGCGACAGCACGGTCGCCGGGTCCGACTGGGAGAGTAGGGCGCCCAGCACGCACCGCTGGCGTCCCATCCGGGTGTAGTCGTCGCTGTTGGTGCGCGATCGGGCGAACCACATCGCGTCGGCGCCGCGCAGCCTGCGGGTCCCCGCCCTGACCAGGCCCTCGTTGTACTTGCCGAAGACCACGTCCTGGGGCACGGTCACCGTCACGCCGCCGATCGCGTCGATCAACCGGGCGAAGCCCCACATGTTGGCCAGGGCGTACCAGTCGATCTTCAGCCCCAGCGTGTAGCCGACCGTGTCGATGAGCGTCTTCGCTCCCTGCTTCTGGCGGCCCCCGAAGATCTCCGGGTGCGCGTCGGCGTACTCCCAGACGGCGAAGAGCAGGTCCTCGCGCGAGCCGTCCGGGTTGGCCGGGAGCCGGAACCCGTCGGGGAAGCGCCTCGCCATGGGGGAGCCGGGGACGAAGCGGACGTTCTCCAGGTTGCGCGGCAGGCTCAGCAGCACGGTGTTGCCGGTTTTGACGTCCACGCTGGCCACATTGATGCTGTCGGTCCGCACGCCCGCCCTGTGGGTGTCGGCGTCGCCGCCGAGCAGCAGGATGTTCACCCGGTCGCGGCCCGTCCACGGGTCATCCTCGCCACCTCCGCCGGTGGCGGGACGCGGAGTGGACGGGGCGTTGAAGACGTCGTCCAGTGCCGACTGCGAGACGGCCGCGTACTGCCCGAGGAGGCCGAACGGCAGCAGTACGGCCACCGAGAGAGTTCCCGCCAGGACCCCGGTGACCACCTGCCCGGCGCCGGGCAGCGTGCCGGGGTTCATCACCACGAACGAGTGCACGACCAGTACGAACCAGGCGGTGCCGAGCGCCAGGGAGGCCACCGTGACGCCGGTCAGCCAGGAGGAGGAGACCAGTTGCCCGGCCAGATCACCGAGGTCGGAGGTGAGCGCGACCCAGAGCAGAACCAGCAGCAGTGTCACGTACGCGCACAGGAGTGCCAGCCCGGTCCTTCGCCATCCGGCGCGCAGGTGCGCGGCGCCCGGGACGATGGCGGCCAGTGCCGTCCAGCCGATGACCGTGCCGACGCCGGGCGGCTTTGATCTGTCCCGCAATTGCTCCCCGTTTCCTCGCGCCTGACTCGCGCTTGACCGCCGCAGGGAGATGGTAGGGGGGCGAAACCAGGTCGCGGGCGACAAGTGGGTGAACAACTCGGGAAGCCGATAAGGCTTTATCCTCTGATTTCCACTGGAATAAGATTCGGTCATGGCTTTCGCTGAGATCGAGTACGGCGTGGCGGACGGTGTCGCCACCATCACCCTCGACCGCCCGCACCGCCTCAACGCCGCTCCCGATGGACATCAGGTTCGCCTCCGACACAGCCGGGTTCGCCTCCGACACAGCCGGGTTCGGCTCCGACGCAGCCGGGTTCGGCTCCGCGCCCGACGCCGCCGAGGGCGTCACGACCAGGGGAAGGCGAACAGGCCGTAGTAGGCGGCGGCCACCAGAAGCAGGCCGGTGCCGCCGAGCACCCCGGCGATCGCGGAACTCTGCGGACGGGAGGGCTCCCAGCCCTCCCGCAGCCCCGCGACGACGGCCGCCACGCCCGTGACCTCCTGCAGCAGCATCAGCAGCGCCAGGATCCTGATGACCAGCCACCCGGTGAGCACCGCCGGCCACGCCCCGGCCTGGTTGACCGAGAACAGCACGAGCAGCGTGATGAACGCCGCCACCGAGACGAGCAGCCCGGCCCCGGTCCACGCCATCCGGCGGAACCGCCGTCGGATCGGCGGCCAGATCCGGGCGTTGGCCTCCGCGGCGGGTGACCGGCCGCGGAGCCGCACCACTATCTCGGCCACCGGGCCGACCACGTAGCCGACCGCGGCCAGGCAGATCGTCAGCCCGATGACGGTTCCCCCGGCGTACCAGGGAGCCGCGGGAACGTCGCTGGCCTCCAGGCGCTGGATCGGCGTGGCACCGGCGATGGGCACCGCCGCTCTGGCCGTGCCGGGCAGGCCCAGGACCCAGTTGGCCAGCGTCTGCAGATAGCCGGGCGCGAACGGGCCGCCGTGCACGCGCATGCCGTGGTCGGCGCGGTCGAGATAGCGGATGGTGTAGTCGCCGTTGCCGCCCTCGGTGAGCGCGCCGGTCAACGCCATGCTGCTCTCCACGAACGGAATCGAGGGATCGCGCGTGCCGTACAGGGCCAGGACCGGTTGCCGCATCCCGCGCAACGCGGGCAGGCCGTCGTAGCGCAGGAAGTTCATGTCGACGGCGCCCATGACGCGGGTGAGCAACTCGCGTACCCCGCTGGGCGCGTACAGCCGTTCGAGCTGCTCGCCCAGTGCCCAGGTCACCTGCCGCATGGGGGAGACGTTGGGGGCCGACACCAGCACGGTGAACCCGACGGCGCTGCTCCTGGTCGCGGCGATGGGCACCACCCAACTGCCCTCGCTCACCCCCCACAGCCCCGCCCTGGCCGGGTCGACGTCGTCGCGCGAGATCAGCTCCCCCAGCACGAGCAGGGCGTCGCGGGCGAGAAGGCCGAAGTCACGGTTGCGGAAGTCGTAGCCCACGGTCCGCTTGTCGTAGACGAGGGTGACGATCCCGGCCCTGGCCAGCCACTCGGCCTGGGTGGTGAACTCGCCCCTGACACCGGGTCCGGCCCCCTGCACGAAGACCAGCGCCGGGTGCCGCCCGGGGGCGATCGGCGCGCGGATCGTCGCCTCGATCGGCGTACCGTCCTCGGCCGTGACGGTGACATCCTGCGTGGTGATCTGCCTGGTCGCGGCGACCGGTCTGATCTCGTCCAGCGGCTGGGGAGGGAGGGTCTGGAAGACCGGGTCGGCGCGGAGCGGGGTCGGGTCGAACGGGGGCGGCAGGGTGTAGCCCACCGTCGCGAGAACCACGAGGATCAGGCCGGAGACGACGCTCAGAGCGCCACGGCCGGCCTGGTTACCGATCCGATCCCCGATCGTCACTCGCCTCCGTGATCGTCGTTTCCCGGTATCGTTCCCTCGATCTTCAAGCGTACTCATGGACGGAAAGCCTTGAGCGTAACGGGCGATCCGAGTGATGTGAGTGGCCACATTTGTCACTGAGTCCTGTTAGCTTCGTGCGACATGCGGGTGCTGCACACATCGGACTGGCACCTGGGCCGCTCGTTTCACCGGGAGAGTCTCCTGGCCGCCCAGGGCGCCTTCGTCGACCACCTGATCGAGACCGTCAGATCGGAGCGGGTCGACGTGGTCGCGGTCTCCGGTGACGTCTACGACCGGGCACTGCCCTCGGTCGACGCGGTCGAGTTGTGCAACCAGGCACTGCGGCGGCTGATGGACGCCCGCGTGCGCACCATGCTGATCAGCGGCAACCACGACTCGGCGCGCCGCCTCGGCTTCGGCGCCGACCTCATCGACGCGGCAGGTGTTCACCTGCGCACCGACCCCGGCCGGGTCGGCGAGCCGGTCGTCGTCGACGACGTCGCCTTCTACGGCATCCCCTACCTGGAGCCCGAGCTGGTGCGCGCCCCCTGGGAACTGCCCGAGCGCACCCACACCGCCGCGATCGGGCACGCCATGTCCCTGGTCCACGCCGACCTCGCTCGGCGTGGACCCCGGTCGGTGGTCCTCGCCCACGCGTTCGTGACCGGAGGACGAGGCAGTGACAGTGAACGCGACATCAGCGTGGGAGGTGTCGCGCATGTGCCGGTGTCGGCCTTCGACGGTGTCGACTACGTGGCGCTCGGCCACCTGCACGGTCGCCAGCGGATGAGCGAGACCGTCCGCTACTCCGGCTCCCCGATCGCCTACTCCTTCTCCGAGGTCGGCCAGGTCAAGGGATCCTGGCTGGTCGACATCGGCCCCGGCGGGTACGAGCGGGCGGAGTTCGCCGAGGCGCCGGTGCCCAGGCCGGTCAGTCGGCTCACCGGCCGCATCGACGAGCTGCTGGCCTCGCCCGAGCACGCCCGCTACGAGGACCACTGGCTCCAGGTGACGCTCGTCGACCGGATCCGGCCCAAGGGCGCGATGGAGCGGCTCAGGTCCCGCTTCCCGCACACGCTCGCCCTGTCCTTCGAACCCGAGGGCGGGGGCGATGAGACCGTCACCCGGCCCAGGGTGGCCGGCCGGCCCGAGATCGAGGTCGCACTCGACTTCGTCCGCGAAGTGCGCGGCGAGGCCGCGGACCCCGCCGAGACCGAACTGCTGCAGAAGGCCATCGAGGCCTCCCGTGCGAAGGAGGCGATGGCGTAGATGCGCCCGCACCGTCTGTGGATCACCGCGTTCGGCTCCTTCCCCGGTGAGGAGCAGGTCGACTTCGACGCCCTCGCCGAGGCGGGGCTCTTTCTGATCCACGGCCCCACCGGTGCGGGCAAGACCACGGTGCTCGACGCGCTCTGCTACGCCCTGTACGGCAGGGTGCCGGGCAGGCGCGACAGTGCCAAGAGCCTGCGCTGCGACCACGCACCCCCGGGACGCGGCCCCGGCGTGGCACTGGAGGTCACGGTCCGGGGGCGGCGGCTGAAGATCACCCGGTCGCCCGCCTGGCAGCGTCCCAAACTCAAGGGCACCGGCACGACCAGGGAGAACGAGAAGGCACTGCTCCAGGAACTCGCCCCCTCCGGGGAGTGGGTGGGGCTGACCACCCGGGTCGACGAGACCGGGGAGTTCATCGGCACCCTGCTCGGCATGAACGCCGAGCAGTTCCTCCAGGTCGCGATGTTGCCCCAGGGGGATTTCGCCAAGTTCCTCCGTGCGGACGGGGAGGACCGGCGCAAGGTTCTGGAACGCCTCTTCTCGGTGAAGGTCTACGCCGCCGCCGAGTCCTGGCTCGCCGACAGGCGCACCGAGGCGTATCGCGAGCAGCAGACCCTCCGTAAGGAGGTCGACTTCGCCGTCAAACGTCTTGAGGAGGCCGCGGGTTCCGCGCTCTCGACCGCGCTGGCGGACGTCTTGACGGAGGTCTCGGCGGACGTCTCGGCGGAGGTCTCGGTGGAGGTCTCGGTGGAGGACGATCCGCTGGGGTGGGCCCACGCGATCGAGGAGCTCGCGGCACGGGAGGTCGCGCGGCTGGGCGGCGAGGGCGCCGGGGGCGAGGCCGCCGTACGGCAGGCGCGCGAGAGCCTGGAACGCGGCACCGCGCTGGCCGACCGGCGACGCCGCCACGCCGAGGCGCTGACCAGGAGCCGTGCGCTGGAGGAGACCACCGAGGAACGGGCGGACCTGGAGACCCTCCTGGAGGAGGCGGCGGCCGCCGACCGGGTGCTGCCGCTGATCCAGGGTGCCGAGCAGCGCGCCGAGGTCGCGGCCAAGGCCCACCGACTGGCCGCCGACGCCGTCGCCCGCGCCCTCCCTCTCCTTGACCGTACGGGCGGCGCGGACTGCGGTGACGCCGTGCTCGGTCACCTGGTCGAGCTGGAGCGCGACCGCCAGAGCGAGATCACCCGGCTGGGCGAGCTGCGCGCGGAGGAACCGCGCCTGGCGGAGATCGTCCAGGAGCGGGAGAGGACCGCTCGTGAGATCGTCGAGCTGGCAGCCGCGCAGATGGTGGCCGACGCCCGCCTGAAGGTCCTCCCCGATCTCCGGCGGGAGGTGGAGACGCGGCTCACCGCCGCCCGCCTGGACGCCGCCCGCGTCCCCGCCGCCGAGTCGGCGGTCGAGGGCGCCGCCACCCGCCTCCGGGCGGCCGAGCACCGCGACCGCCTCGCCGTCGACCTGTCCGCGGCCCGCGCCGCCCTCGCCGCCGGGCTCGCCGCCCTCCCGCCAGGGGTTCGCGACGCCTTCCCGACCGGGGTTCACGGCGCTCCCGGAGCCGGACTCGGGGACGGAGCCCACGACACGCTCGGGGCGGAGGCTTTTCCGGCAGGGGGCGACAACACGTTCGGGACCCGTCGCGACGACACAGCCCTGCTCGCCGAGCCCGGTGAGCTCCGCGAGGTCCTCACCGCCCAGGAGAGGGAGTGCGGGCGGCAGCTGGCCGGGCTGGAGGGGCTGCGGGTCGAGGAGGCCCGGCTGGCCGAACTCGACGGGCTGATCGCCGTACTCGACGGTGAGCTCGCGCAGGCGGCCCGGCAGGAGGCCGAGGTCCGCGAGATCCAGGAAGGGCTGCCCGCCGAGGCGGCGAAGGCGACCGTACGGCTGAACGAGGCCAGGGCCGCCGCGGCGGGGATCCTGGCGGCGCGGGCGAGTGCCGAGGCCGCCACCGCGGTGCTCACCGCGGTACGGCGCCGCGAGACGCTCCGCGCCGAGTCGGAGATCGCGCGTGCCGCCCAGGTCGAGGCCATCGACCTCGCCCAGACGCTCCGCGACCGCTACCAGGACATCCAGCGCTCCAGGACCGAGGGCATGGCCGCCGAGCTCGCGGCCAAGCTCACCCCTGGCGACCCCTGCGCGGTCTGCGGCTCGCCTGACCACCCCGCCCCCGCCGCCCCGGCCGACGAGGCGCACACCGTAGCGGACGAGCGCGCGGCCCAGGGCGCCTACGAGGCGGCCCAGGAGCGGCGCAGGGACGCGGAGACCACGGTCACCGTGCTGCTCTCCCGCCTCGATGAGGTCCTCGCCGTCGCGGGAGAGGAGACCGGGGAACGGGCGGGGGAGATCCTCGCTGAGGCCGAGCGGGAACTGGAGGCGCTGACCCTCGCGGCGAGCGCCGAGGAGGCCCTCACCACCGAGGTGGAGCGGATCGCCACCGAACTGGACGGCGCGAGAACCCGGGCCGAGGAGATCGCCAGGCGGCTCGCCGAAGGCCGGGCCCGCCACACGGGATGGCAGGCCGAGCGCGAGCGCCTGACCGCACGCCTGGACGGGGCCCGGGGCGACGACCTCACGGTCCAGGCCCGCCGCGACCGCCTGGCGGCGGAGGCCGAGCGTCTCTCCGCGGCCCTGGCCGCCGCTGTCCACGCCGTCGAGGTCACCGCGGCCCACCGGGAGGCGAGCGATCGGACCGACCTGGCCGTACCAGACGCCACGGGCGAGCTCGCCGGGGCGGAGGGAGTGCTGGCCGCGCTCCGGGAGTCGGCCGATGCCGAGCCGGCGCTGGCGGCGGAGGCGGCCAGGATCGCCGCCGAGTCCGAGCGGCTCAGGGAACGCTCGCGCGAACTCGCCGTCGACCTGGCAGCCCGCCGTACGGACGTCGAAAGGCTCGGCGCCGACGCCGAGCGGCTGGCCGGGTGCATCGACGAGGCACGCGGCCAGGACCCGACGCTGACCGCCAGGCTGGATCGGCTGGCCGACGAGGCGGAACTGCTCAGGGAGGCCGTCGAGGCGGTCAGGGACGAGCGGGTCGGCGCCGCCGAGCTCGTGACCGCCCGCGACCGGGCGCTGAGCGCCGTCGTCGAGGCGGGCTTCCTCGGGCTGGACGACGCCCGCGCGGCCGTCCGCTCTCCCGCCGACCGGGAGGAGAAGGTCGCCCGCCTCCACGAGCTCGTCACGGAGAGCGCCGCGGTCGCCGCCATGCTCGCCGACCCCGAGCTGGTCGCCGCCGCGGCCGAGCCGGAACCCGACCTCTTGAGCCTGCGCGAGGCGCGGGACGCGGCCGACGCCGCCCACGCCCGCCTGCTCTCCGAGCGGAGCCAGGCCGAGGGCCGGCTGGCCCGGCTGGCCGCGCTCCGCACCGAGCTGGCCGCCTGCCTGGAACGCTGGCGGCCCGCCGACGAGCAGCACCGCCTGGCCGACCGGCTTGCCGCCCTGACCGGTGGGAACTCCGCCGACAATCGGTGGAGGATGCGGCTCTCCTCATACGTGCTGGGCGAGCGCCTCAGCCAGGTGGTCGCCTCGGCCAACGAGCGGCTCGACCACATGTCGGGCGGGCGCTACCTGCTGGAGCACAACCGCGACCGCTCCGCCGGAGATCGGAGCAGGTCCGGCGGCGGGCTCGGCCTGCACATCCTGGACAGCTGGACCGGCGTCGGCCGCGACCCGGCGACCCTGTCGGGCGGCGAGAGCTTCATCACCTCCCTGGCCCTGGCCCTCGGCCTGGCCGACGTGGTCACCGCCGAGGCAGGGGGAGTCGACATCGGCACGCTCTTCGTCGACGAGGGCTTCGGCACCCTGGACGAGGACACCCTCGACGGGGTGCTCGACATCCTCGACGGCCTGCGCGACAACGGCCGCGCGGTCGGCATTGTCAGCCACGTCGCCGAGCTGCGCACCCGGGTCCCCGCCCAACTGCACATCCGCAAGGAGCGCCGAGGCTCGACGGTCCGTCAGTGATCCGCCCGACGACGGCATGACGACGTGACGGTCTCCTGAGCGTCGCGCGACTCCGAGCGCGCGTATGACGGCATGCTCGATGGCACGACCGGCGGCGTGGCCCGCCGGGCGCGGGAGTCGGTGACGTCGTCGCCCGCCGAACACCGCGAGCGGTGCTGAAGGGCTCGGCCTGCCGACGGCTCCATCGCGGCACGAATCGCCGCGCGCCGAACACCGCGCGTCAGGACGGCGCGGTTCGCAGGGCGGGTGACTCGATGGCGACGGTGTCCGAGGGGCCGTACCGGTGTGTCCTTTCCGTTCGGGGTGCCGCACCGGCGGTGGTGGATCAGATCTTTTGGGGACGGGTTAGAAGCATGTTACGGCTGCCCGGAATTTCAAATCAACCATTGACTCCCCCTTTGTCACTCCTTACTGTTCGTTCCACGCCGTTCGGTTCATCTGAACGCCGTACCGCTGACCGGAACGATGGGGACTTGATGGGTTCCCAGGGTCACACTCATGCCACCGAGAGAGGGAAAGGGCGACGATGCCGGATCCGGGGCCGCTGTTCTCGCCCGTCAGGCTGGGGCCGGTGTCACTGCGCAACCGGGTGTTCGTGCCTGGCCACACCACCAATTTCGGCCTGGACAACCGCCCGACCGCCCGGCACACCGCCTACCACCTGGAACGTGCCAGAGGCGGGGTGGGGCTGATCATCACCGAGGCGGTGCGGGTCCATCCCACCAGCGCCGGAAGGCACATCAGCCTCGGTAGCTTCGACGACTCCTCCATTCCGGCCTACGCCGAGGTCGCGGAGGCCGTGCACGCCGAGGGGGCGCGGATCTTCGCCCAGATCATGCACGCGGGGCGGCAGGCCTCCGGCGACGCGACCCGCACCGCGGCCTGGTCGGCGGCCGACGTGCCGTGGGCCGCCGGGGCGCACGTCCCGCACGCGATGGGACACGGCGACATCGCCACGGTCGTCGACGCGTTCGGCGCGGCCGCCCACCGCATGGCCCAGGCCGGGTACGACGGCGTGGAAGTCCACCTCGGCCACGGCCACCTGCTCCAGCAGTTCCTCTCGCCGGTCACCAACACCAGGACCGACGGCTACGGAGGTGACCTCGACGGGCGTCTCAGGCTCACCCGCGAGGTGCTCGCCTCGGTGACCCGGCAGGCGCCGGACCTGCCGGTGGGGCTGCGGATCAGCGCCGACGAGTTCCTGCCCGGCGGTCTGACGCCGCAGGACATGCTGGAGGTCGTCGGGCTCCTGCGCGGTGAGTTCCCGCTCGTCTACGTGCACGTCAGCCACTCGGCCTACCACGGCAGCTACTCGCTGGCGACGCAGATGGCCGACATGAGCTTCGGCCACGCGCCGTTCCGGCACCACGCGGCGCTGTTCAAGTGGAGCTTCCCCGACCTGGCCGTGCTCGCGGTGTGCCGGCTCGACAGCCTTCCCGAGGCCGTCGAGCTGGTCACCTCCGGTGAGGCCGACCTGGTGGGGCTGGCGCGGCCGCACATCGCCGATCCCCACCTGGTCCGCAAGGCGATGGAGGGCCGCTCGCACGAGTCCCGCTCGTGCCTGGCCTGCAACCAGGGCTGTATCGGGCGGCTGGAGAGCAGCCTGCCGATCTCCTGCGTGGTCAACCCCGAGGTCGGTGCCGAGCGGGAGTGGCGGCGGATGAGGGCGGAGCCGCCGCTCGCCGGTGCCCGTCCTCGCCGGGTCCTCGTCGTCGGCGGCGGTCCCGCGGGCATGGAGGCGGCACTGTCGGCCCGGCGCGCCGGCCACGAGGTGACGCTCGCCGAGGCCGGCCCCGAGTTGGGCGGCCAGGTGGCGATCGCCGCCCGGGTGCCGGGCAGGGAGCGCCTCGCGCTGCTCACCTCGGAACTCAGCCGGGACGTCGCCACCGAGCAGATCACGATCCTGCTGGGGCACCGCGTCGAGGCAGCGGACCTCCTCGCGGGAGGTCGCCACGAGGGCGTCGACGACGTCATCGTGGCGACGGGCTCGCGGCCCCGGCGGCGGGAGCTGCCGGGCGGGCCCCCGGTGTTCGACCTGTGGCAGGCGGTCGCCTCCCTGGACGACCCGGCCTCGCCGCTGCGCGGCACCGTCGTCGTCCGCGACGACGAGGGGGCCTGGCCCGCCGCGTCGATCGCCGAGCACCTGGCCGGGCTGGGGGCGAAGGTGCACCTGCTCTCCCCGACCGCCTCGCTTTCCGCCCGCATCACCACGTACTCCAGGCTCGCGCTCACCCACCGCTTCGGCGAGCTGGGTGTCAAGGTCCACCCGCTGCGCGTCCCGCAGGGCGTCGAGGGGGGCCTGCTCACCCTCCGCGACACCCTGTGCGGCGATGTGGAGACCCTGCCGGGCGTGACCGCGATCGTCGACGCGGGCACCCCCACCGCCGTGGACGAGCTCTACCGCGAACTCGACGCCCTGTCCGAGGCCCCCCGCGTGCACGTCGTCGGCGACGCCAACGCGCCGCGGACCGCGCTGGAGGCGGTCTACGAGGGAAGGCTCGCCGGCACCTTCCTGACCGATGCCGTCAGTGGCGCGACCGCGCTGGCCCGCGCCCACTGAACCACGCCTCGACCACATTGCCACCGTTCCCCGTCGGCCCCGATGCGGCACCGGAGAAGGGCACCGCTCGACCCCTGGAAGGAGAACCATGATCGATATCGAGGATCGCCTGACCTTCGATGAACGCTCCACCGTGGACTACATCCTGGCGATGCGCAAGAGGTGGGCTGACACGCTCTACCCCGCTCTCGCCGAGGAGTACCGCGCCGGCGGCGCTCCCGCGCGGACCGTGGAGGAGGCCGGCGAGCGTTTCCGTAACCTGAACCTCTACTCGTGGTTCAGCCACCTTGAGCGGGTGCAGCAGAAGATGCTGTGGAAGACCGCCGGCGACGCCGTCATCAGCCGCCGTGACGACCTGATCGACCAGCTGGGCGAGGTGGAGGCGCCGAAGGGCAAGCTCACCCTGAATGCCGAGGTCGAGCTGCCGGACTGGTACACCGACTTCGACATCCACATCCAGCCCGGCGGATTCTTCTCTGACGACCTGTCCGCGTACGTCTACGAGTTCGGCGCGCGGATCGTCATGCTGCGCGACAACGACGGCTACAAGTTCCACCAGCTGTTCACCCAGACCGCGTTGCCCGACCTGCCGGACGCGGCCCGCGTGGTCGACATCGGCTGCGGCTTCGGCAAGAGCACCCGCCCGCTCGCGAACCGCTACCCGCAGGCCGAGGTCATCGGCATCGACTTCGCCGCCCCCGGTCTGCGCCTGGCGCACGCCGAGGCCGAGGCCGAGGGCGTCGCGATCACCTACCTCCAGGGTGACGGCAGGGCGACCGGTCTGCCGGACGGCTCCTGCGACGTGGTCACCGGCACGATGGTGCTGCACGAGATGCCCGCCCAGGCCGTGAAGGAGACCATCCAGGAGGCCGCACGCCTGCTGCGGCCCGGTGGGGCGCTCCGCTTCCTGGAGTTCCAGCCGACCGGTGACCCGTTCAGGGACGCGACGATCTTCGAGCACGCCGAGCGCAACAACGAGCCCTTCTTCCATGACCTGTTCGCCTCCGACCTCCTGGAGTTCTGCCGCGAGGCCGGTCTGACCGACACGTCCTGGTCACCGTTCGACGAGCGCAACGACGGTGTGCGCCCCGAGGGCTGGGGCGACCGGCGCGAATGGCACTTCCCGTGGGCGGCTCTCGCCGCGAACAAGCCGGAGAACTGATGAGCGACGAATTCGACTACTTCCGCGACCGTCACCTTGGCAAGCTGCTCGACCTGGCCCTGCAGCTCAGCACCGACCTGCACGTCGCCAACCAGCGGCTGCACGGCCTGGAGGCGCTGCTGGTCCGCCACGGCGTCGTCGCCGAGGGAGAGCTCGACTCCCTGGTACCCGACGAGGCGGAGCGCCGGATCCTGGAGCGCCAGCGCGACGCGATGATGAACCGCCTGATCAGGATCATCGCGGAGAGCGGTCCCGCCGAGCACCCGCTGCGCGACCAGTGGGAGGCCGCCCTGGCGGCCAAGGCCGGCTGATGGCTACCGGCACGGCGGCCAAGCTCGTCGACCACTACCTGCGACTGTGCGAGGACCGCGACCTCGACGAGGCCGCCAGGCTCCTCGCGCCGGGGGTGCGGCTCGTCTTTCCCGGGGACCTGGTCTTCACCTCACTGCCGGAGATGGTCGCCGGCGCAGGTGGCCGCTACCTGTGGGTGCGCAAGAACCGCGAACGGTACTTCGAGGGTGAGGGTGACGACGACGCCACCGTCGTCACCTCCCTGGGCACCCTGTACGGCGAGGACCTGGCCGGAGCCCCCTTCTCCGGCATCCGATACGTGGACGTGTTCGTCATCCGCGACGGTCTCATCGCCGAGCAGCACGTCTACAACGACCTCACCGAGGCCGGGTTCCCCCTCCCCGGTCTGACACCCCCCACCCCATTGGTTTGATAGAGGTGCCGTACGTGAAGAAATCCCTGCGACTGGGCGTTGGCGCCCTCACCGTCGCGACACTGACCATGCTGGCCGGCTGCGGTGGAGGCGACACCGCCGCACCCGAGGGCGCCGATGGTGCCCAGGCCGCCCGAGGAAAGATCACCTTCGCCATCGCCTCGGCGGTCATCGGCCCCAAGGAGGAGGTCGCCGCCTACGCGGTGGCCAAGGACCAGGGCTTCTTCGACGAGCAGAACCTGGACGTCGAGACCATCAACACCGACGGGTCCGTGGCCGCCATCCAGGCCGTCGCGTCCGGCAGCGCCGACATCACCGCCGCCGACGCGGGCTCGATCCTCGCCGCGGCGGAGAAGGGCGTACCGGTCAAGGCGATCGGCGGCCTGGTGCAGAACTGGCCGTGGGTCATGGCGGTCAAGCCGGGCAGCGATATCAAGAGCGGCGCCGACCTCAAGGGCAAAAAGATCGGTGTCATCAGCCTGGCGTCGGGTTCCAGCCCGTACGCGCGGGGCTACGTCCGCGAGGCCGGGCTGGACCCGGAGAAGGACGTCGAGCTGCTGCCCGTCGGCGTGGGCGCGCAGGCCGCCGGCGCGATCAGCAGCGGCCAGGTGGACGCGCTCGCGCTCTACACCCAGGCGTACGCCACGATCGAGAACTCCGGCGTCACCTACGAGTATCTCCCCAACCCGGACATGTTCCAGGGGATCCGCTCCATCACCTTCGCCGTGCGCAAGGACACCTTCGACGAGAAGAAGGACGTGCTGACCCGCTTCCTGCGCGCCGGCTACCAGGGCATGCTCTTCTCCGCGGTCAACACCGAGGCCGCCACCCGCATCGGCTACCAGGTCTTCCCGCAGATCCTGGCGGGCAAGTCCGCCGAAGACCGGATCGCCGACGACACCAAGGTCATGGCGGCGTGGCTGAAGACCTCGACCCCCACCACCGGCGAGCCGGAGACCTTCGCGGACTGGGGTGCGATCAGCGACCAGGAGTGGACGAAGACCGCCGCCTACACCAAGGGCGCCGGGCAGATCACCAAGGACCCGGTGATCGCCGACGTCTGGGACGCGAGCCTGCTGCCCGCGGCCAACGAGTTCGACTCCGCCGCGGTGGTCTCCAAGGCCAAGGCCTACAGCCCGAAGTAACCCGAGGCGTACGCCCGAGGTGACCCGTGGCCGCACACCCCGGAGTATGCGGCCCCGGGTGACCCGGGGCCGCACCGCCAGAAGTGGATCAGGGCCGGAGCGACCGGCGACCACGACCGACACACCCGAGCATCGAAGAGGAGGGCCGATGGCCATCAGGACCCCCGGCCGCCGCCAGGCCACCGCCGCATCGGCACCGGTGGACGAAGACGCGTGGATCGAGGTGGCCGGCCTGCAGAAGCTGTACCGGCCCCGCAGGTCGGAGCCCACCCATGCGCTGTCCGACATCGGCTTCACCGTCAGGCGGGGGGAGTTCATCTCCGTCGTCGGGCCCTCCGGATGCGGTAAGACCACCCTGCTGAAGATCCTTGCCGGGCTGATCCCCAGGAGCGAGGGCGTCGTCCGCGTCGCGGGACGGGACGTGACCAAGCCGCTCCCCGAGGTGGGCATGGTCTTCCAGGCCGCGACCCTGCTGCCCTGGCGCACCATCCTGGAGAACGTGATGGTCCCCGTCGAGGTGCAGAGACTCGACGCGGCCGTCTACCGCGAGCAGGCCAGGAACCTGCTGAACATGGTCGGCCTGGACGGCTTCGGCGACAAGTACCCCCATGAGCTCAGCGGCGGCATGCAGCAGCGCGCCGGGATCTGCCGGGCCCTGGTGCACGACCCGTCCGTACTGCTCATGGATGAGCCCTTCGGTGCCCTGGACGCCATGACCAGGGAGTACATGAACGTCGAGTTGCTGCGTATCTGGAAGGAGAGCGGCAAGACCGTCGTCCTGGTCACCCACTCCATCCCCGAGGCGGTGTTCCTGTCCGACCGGGTCATCGTGCTCAGCTCCCGCCCCGGGCGGATCGCCGAGATCGTCCCGATCGAGCTGGGGCGCCCCCGCGATCTCAGCGTCATGTCCTCCGACCGCGCCGGGGTCTACGTGTCGCGAATCCGCCAGCACTTCAACGCCGCCGGCGTCATCGACTGACGAGGTACACACCATGACAATGACCAAGGCCACTGACGGCCGCCCCGCCCGTCCGCCGGGCCCGGCACGGAAGAAGAACCGCCTGAGCGGGTTCGACCTGCGCGAACGCCCCGAGCTCATCATGGTTCCCGGGGTCTTCCTGATCGTGGTGCTCGCCTGGGAGTTCCTGGTGCAGCCCCTCGGCATCGACGACTACGTGCTGCCCCGGCCCTCGCAGATCGTCGCCTCGCTGGGCACCCAGCTCACCGACGACCAGTTCTGGTCGCACCTGCTGGTCACGCTCCAGGAGTCCCTGGTCGGCTTCGTGATCGGCGTCGGCGCGGCGATGGTGCTGGGCACGCTGATCTCGCAGGTGCGGCTGGCCGAGCGCACGCTCATGCCCTACATCGTCGCCTTCCAGACGGTGCCGAAGGTCGCCCTGGCACCGCTGTTCGTCGTCTGGTTCGGCTTCGGCATGACCAGCAAGATCGTCATGGCGGCGGTCATCTCCTTCTTCCCGATGCTGGTCAACGTCATCGAGGGGCTGCGCTCGGCCGACGCCGACCGGATCCAGATGCTGACCGTGTTCGGCGCGGGCAAATTCCAGGTGTTCCGGATGGTCCGGCTGCCGAGCGCGCTGCCCTTCATCTTCGCCGGGCTCGACATCGGGATCGTCTTCGCCATCCTCGGCGCGGTCGTCGGCGAGTTCATCGGCGCCAAGGAGGGCCTGGGCTACCTGCTCCTGCAGACCAACTACAACTTCGACATCTCCGGGATGTTCGCGGTCCTGGTGGTGCTCTCCGTGCTCGGCCTCATCGCGCACTCCCTGATCCGTCTCGCCCAGCGGCGCTTCGCCTTCTGGGCCGAGGACAGCCGGGTGATCGGCGCATGAGCGATCCGAACCGCTTCGACGGCAGGGTGGCGCTGGTCACCGGCGCGGGCAAGGGCATCGGCGCGGCGATCGCCGCCACCCTCGCGGCCCGCGGCGCCCGCGTGGCCCAGGCCGACGTGACCTCCGGCGACGACTGGCAGGCGCCGCTGCCCGAGAGCGACGGGCACACCCGCCACCACGTCGACGTCCGCTCGGCGGAGTCCTGCCGCGCGTTGGTCGCCGAGGTGCTCGCCGCGCACGGCCGCCTCGACCACCTGGTCAACAACGCGGGCATCGTACGGCGTGGGCCGGCGGTCACGATGAGCGAGGACGACTTCACAGACGTCCTCGACGTCAACCTCACCGGCACCTTCCGCATGTCCCAGGCCGCCTACCCGGCACTGCGCGACGCGGGCAGGCCGGGCGGCGAGAGCACCGCGAGTGTGGTGAACATCGGCTCGACCAACGGTCACATCGCGGTCCTGGACACCCTCGGCTACTGCGTCAGCAAGGCCGGGGTGATGCACATGGCCAAGGTGCTCGCCCTGGAGTGGGCCCCCGACGGCATCCGTGTCAACGCCGTCGGACCCACGATCGTGCCCACGGACATGACCGTCGACGTCCGGGCCAGCTCGGCGTACATGCAGGACAAGCTGGCCACCATCCCCCTGGGGCGGATGGCCGGCCCCGGAGACGTCGCCAACGCGGTCGCCTTCCTGCTCAGCTCCGCCGCCGCCATGACGACAGGCCAGACGGTCTACGTCGACGGCGGAGTGACCATCCACTGACAACCGGCAGACCCTCGCGAGGAGCACCCCATGCCCAAACCAGACGTCACCGCCGCGCTGGCCGCCGTCGACGCACACCTCGACACCTTCGTCGAGGAGCTGCGGCAGCTCTGCCGGATCCGCAGCCGCCGCCAGGAACCCGACCAGATGGTGGCCACCGCCGAGTTCCTCGCCGCCTCGATCGGCCGCTGGGGCGGCACCGCCGAGGTCATCCCCTGGGAACACTCCCACCCGTACGTGCTGGGCGAGATCGGCGGCGGCGAGCCCGCCCTGCTGCACTTCAACCACTACGACGTCGAGGTGGAGCCGACCGGAGACGAGGAGCGGTGGATCAGCCCGCCGTACGCGGCGGAGATCCACGATGGGCGGCTGTACGCGCGAGGCGTCGCCGACGACAAGGGCGCCCTCATGTCGCGCGTCCACGCCGCGGCCGTGTGGTGGCTGTCCGGCCAGGAGGCGCCGGTCACCAGCCGTTACATCATGGAGGGCAAGCAGTGGCTGCACAGTCCCGGCCTCGGCTCGTTCGTCCGCGCGCACGCCGACCGGCTGGCGAGCGACGGCACCCTGTGGGAGAACTCCTGGACCGACGCCCAGGGCAGGCCGCTGCTCAAGCTCAGCGAGAAGGGTGTGCTCTACCTCAGGCTGACCGCCACCACACTGACGCGTGAGCTGACCAGCCAGAACACCGTGCTGCTCCCGTCGGCGACCACCCGCCTGGCCACGGCGCTGGCGAGCCTGCAGCGTCCCGACGGCACCGTCACCGTGGAGGGCTTCGCCGACGACGCGAGAGTCCCCACCGACGAGGAGCGGGAGCTGCTGGCCCAGCTGCACTTCGACGGCGACTTCCTGCGCGCCAGGGCCGGAGTCGACTCCTTCATCGGCGGCCTCGACGACGCCCAGGCGGCGGTCGAGATCCGCACCAGGCCCACCCTGACCGTCGCCGGCATCACCGGGGGCGACAACCGTGACGACATCACCCTCGGCATCCCGGCCACCGCCGTCGCCAAGGTGGAGATCCGCCTGGTCGCCGGGCAGGACCCCGAGCGGGTGCTGCGGGTCGTCGGCAAGCACCTGGCCGACGGCGGCTTCGGTGACATCGCGATCGAGGTCATGGCCACCAGCAGCCCGAGCATCACCGACCACCGCGATCCGTTCGTGTCGCTGGTCGCCGACGCGGCCCGCCGCGTCTACGGCGCCGAGCCCGTCATCGAGCCGTACACGCAGTGGATCGGCAACCAGGGTGTCATGGGTGGGCGCCCGATCGTCGGAGTCGGCGTCTCGCGCGCCGACTCCGGGGTCGACGGCCCCAACGAGAACATTCTTGTGGAGGACTACCGCAGGGGTATCAAGCACGTCGTCGAGGTCATGGCCGCGATGGCGGTGGACCGATGAGCGCCACCCACCTGCGCGGTGCCTCCGAGCGCGGCTACCTCGACCTGCCCTGGGGCCAGGTCCACTACCGGCGCGCGGGCGACCCCTCGGCGGTCCCGCTGCTCATCCTGCACCAGTCGCCGCTGTCGTCGGCGACCTACGAGCCCGCCCTCGCCGCCCTCGCCGCGCACGGCCTGCACGTCGTCGCGGTCGACACCCCCGGCTTCGGGATGTCGGACGCGCCCGGTGAGCAGTGGTCCATCCCCGACTACGCGGCGGCGACGTGGCGGATCGCCGACGCCCTCGGCCTGGGGAAGGTGCACCTGCTCGGGCAGCACACCGGCGCCGTGGTCGCCGCCGAGGCGGCGCTCACCGCCCGTGAGCGGGTGAACGGCCTGATCTTCCAGGGGCTGCCGCTGTACGACGACGCCGAGCGCGAGGAGAAGAAGGCCTCCTACGCGCCGGGCTACGAGCTCGCCCACGACGGCGGCCACCTGTCGACGATCTGGGAGCGGGTCCACTGGCTCTACCCGAGGATCTCAGCGGAGTCGGCCAGCCGCCAGGTCGCCGAGTATCTCAGCGTGGGCCCCGACTACGCGGTCGCCTACCGCGCGGTCTTCGACCACCGCCTGGACACCGCCGCGCTCGCCGGCATCCCCATGCTGCTGCTGCATGGCGGCGACGACGTCGTGGCCAGGATGAACGACGTCGTCCAGGCGGCGCTGCCGGGCGTGCCGCTGGTCAGCATCCCCGGCGGCACCGACTTCGTCGCCGAGGAACAGCCGGAGATCTTCGCCAGGGCGGTGGCCGAGCACGTACTGGCACACCGGGCCGCGCAGCCGGACGCCGCGTTCAAGCCGCTCTACACCGCGACCGTCGAGGTCCAGGGCGGTCGCGCGGGCAGCGCGCGCTCGCTCACCGGCTCGCTGGACCTCGCTCTCACCCGGCCCGCGGCCCGCACGCCAGGCGACACCGGAACCGACCCCGAGGAGCTCTTCGCCGCTGGGTACGGCGCCTGCTTCGCCAGCGCACTGGCGATGGTGGCGCGGCGCGAGCGGATCGGCCTCGACCCGGTGAGCGTCACCACGTCGGTGACGCTCGGCTCCGTGCCCGGCGGGAAGTACGCGATCGCCGCCGCGCTCAGGATCGCCGCGCCGCACGTTCCGCAGGCGGACCTGGAGCGGCTCGTCGGCATCGCCGACGGCATGTGCCCCTACTCCAACGCGGTCCGGGGTAACGCTGACGTCACGATCGAGGTTCTCGGCGCTCCTTAGGACAGCGTTGCCCTATGACATTCACATGATCTTCCCCCCTTACGTGCCGCCCGCCGCGTGCGCCCCGACCAACCGAGGAAACCATGACCACCGATGACATCGGAGAGGACCGGGAGCCCGAACGCTCCCGCTCCGGTATCGCGCGGGTTCTCGCCGTGATCGATGTCATCGGCAGATCGCCCCAGCCCCAGGGTGTCTCCACCATCGCGCGGCAGACCGGCCTGCCCAAGGCCGTGGCGCACCGCATACTGCGGGAGCTGGTGACCGGCCAGTTCCTGAGCTTCGACGAGGACAGGAAGCTCTACCGTCTCGGCCCCGGGGCGCTGAGCGTCGGCCTGGCCGCCATGCGCGAACTCGACGTGCCGGCCGTCGCCCACCGCCACCTGGTGGCGCTGGCCGAGCGGACGGGCGAGACGGCGACGCTCTCGCTCCGCCAGGGCTGGTCGCGGGTCTACGTCGACCAGGTCCTCTCCTCACAGGAGATCCGCATGTCGGTGGCGCTGGGCACCAGCCACCCCTTGCACGCGGGCTCCTCCTCCAAGGCGATCCTCGCGGCGCTGCCCGACGCGGAGGTGGACGACTACGTGGCCCACCACCGCCTCGACAGCGTCACCGACGCCACGATCACCTCCACGACCGCGCTGGGCGAGGAGATCATCCGGATTCGCACCCTCGGCTACGCCGTCAGTTTCGGCGAGCGGCAGTCGGGGGCGACGAGTGTGGCGGCGGCCTTCCGCGGCGCGACCGGGCAGGTCGTCGGATCGGTGTCGGTGTGCGGGCCGCAGGACATGTTCACCCGCAGCCGGAGGGAGTCGCTGGGGGAGTGGGTGGCCGCAGCGGCCGCCGACATCTCGGCCGACCTCGGCTTCCGTACGGCGGACCGGGACCGGGACGGGGAGGGCGGTCGCGTGACACCCACTCCGTGAGACGGCGGAGGCGGCCTGCCGTACCGGAAGCAGACCGGAAGAATATCGATGAAACCATTTCTGACCTGGGGGTAAGCATGCGCGACGGGCCATTGGAAGGTCTGCGAGTCGTCGACGCCTCGACGATCCTGGCGGGGCCGCTGTGCGCTCAGATCCTCGGCGACTTCGGTGCCGGCGTGGTGAAGATCGAGCATCCGACGGCGGGCGACGGCATGCGCGGCCACGGCGAGTCCAAGGACGGCGTCTCGCTGTGGTGGAAGGAGATCTCCCGCAACAAGCAGACGATCGGGCTCAGCCTGTCCGCGCCCGAGGGGGCCTCGCTCTTCCTGCGGCTGATGGAACGCACCGACGTGCTCATCGAGAACTTCCGGCCAGGCACCCTGGAGCGCTGGGGGCTCGGTCCCGACAGGCTGCACGAGGTCAACCCCGGGCTGGTCATCGTCAGGATCACCGGCTTCGGGCAGACGGGGCCGTACGCGGGGCGGGCCGGGTTCGGCACGCTCGCCGAGGCGATGAGCGGCTTCGCCCACCTGACCGGCGAGGCCGAGGGACCACCCACGCTGCCCGCCTTCGGGCTGGCCGACAGCATCTGCGGCATCGCGGCCTCCTCGGCGACGATGATGGCGCTCTGGGAGCGCGAGCGCGACCAGGAAAAGCGCGGGCAGGTCGTCGACATGAGCCTGCTGGAGCCCATCATGACGGCCGTCGGCCCCTCGCCGACCGTCTACCAGCAGCTCGGGATCGTCGAACACCGGCACGGCAACCGTTCCACCAACAACGCGCCGCGCAACACCTACCTCACCTCCGATGGCCACTGGGTGGCGGTTTCGACCAGCGCCCAGACGATCGCCGAGCGGGTGATACGCCTGGTCGGGCACCCCGAGGTGATCGACGAGTCCTGGTTCGCCACCGGCGCGGGCCGCGTCCGGCATGTGGAGCTGCTGGACAGGCTGCTCGGCGACTGGATCGCCGCCCGCACCCGGGAGGAGGTCGTCGCGGAGTTCACCTCGGCGGGCGCCGCGGTCGCCCCCGTCTACGACGCCCGTGACCTCGTGGAGGATCCCCACGTCCGCGAGACCGGGATGCTCACCTCCGTCGACGACGCCGACCTTGGCTCCGTGCTGATGCACAACGTGATGTGGCGGATGTCGCGGACACCGGGCCGGATCCGGTTCACCGGCCGCGGCCTGGGAGCCGACACGGAGCATGTGCTCGTCGAGGGGCTGGGCTGCGACCCCGCGACCCTGAGCGACCTACGAGAACGAAAGATCATCGCCTGATCCGCGACGGCGCGGCGACGCGTCGATCGGGGGGACAGACGGACATCGGGAGAGACGAGACGACGTGAGCACATCCACCACCCTGGCCACCTCGCCGGGAGAGACGGTAAGCGACCCCCTACTGGAGGCGGTACGCGGCGGCGTGACCGTGTACGACCTGGGCCGCCCGTTCTACGCGGGCATGCCGCAGTCGCCCAACCACCCCGCGTACACCCACACGCTCCCGCGCCGCCACGGCGACAAGGTGCGCCCCGACGGTGGGTCCGCGGCCAACGACATGCTCGTCATGGGCACCCACGTGGGCACGCACATCGACGCGCTGGCCCACGTGTCTCACGACGGCAGGCTGTACGGCGGCGTGGACGCGGCGGCGGCCTGTGTCGGGGGCCGCTACCCCGACCACGGCATCCACACGGTCGCGCCGATGGTGTGCAGGGGCGTGCTGCTCGACATACCCGCCGCGTTCGGAGTGGCCTCCTGCGAGCCGGGCTACGAGATCACCCCGGCCGACCTCGACAGGGCCGTACGGGAGCAGGGCACCGAGGTCGAGGCCGGTGACGTCGTGCTGATCCGCAGCGGGTGGGGCAGCCGTTTCTCCGATCCCGACCGCACGGCCTACATCGGCTCCGAGTCCGGCGTCCCAGGGGTGGGGGAGGCGGGGGCGTACTGGCTGGCCGAGCGCGGGGTGCGCGCCGCCGGGGCCGACACCATCGCCTTCGAGTGCCTGGCCCCGGGCCAGGGGCACAGCGTGCTGCCCGCGCACCGGGTCCTGCTGGTGGAGTCCGGCGTCTACATCATCGAAACGATGAACCTGGAGGAGCCGGCCCTGCACGGTGTGCACGAGTTCACCTTCGTGCTGTCGCCGCTGGCGCTCTTCGGCGCCACCGGCTCGCCGGTGCGGCCCCTGGCGGTGGTCGGCCGCCCGCCGGCGCGGGGCGCCGAGGCCGAAGGGCAGGGCGGTCGCCGTGGCTGAGCCGACGCTCGGCCGCCAACTGGCCGACTTCGCCGTCGACACCTCCTACTCGACGCTGCCCGCCGACGTCGTCGACAGCGTCCGCAAGCGCGTGCTCGATGTGATCGGGCTGTGCGTGGCCGCGCACCGGCTGCCGACCAGCACCGCCATCGTGGAGTACGTCCGCGACCAGGGCGGGCGCCCCCAGGCCCACGTGGTGGGCGGCGGCTCCGCGGTGCCCGCACCGCTGGCCGCCCTCGCCAACGGGGTGCTCGCCCACTCCCTCGACTATGACGACACCCACCTGCCCTCGGTGCTGCACCCCAGCGCCTCGGTGGTCCCGGCCGCGCTGGCCGCCGCCGAGCTGGCCGGGGCGTCCGGCCGCGAGACGATCCACGCCATCGCGATCGGCCTGGAGGTGTGCGTACGGGTCGGCATGGCGGGCTACGACCGCGAGGCCGGCAACTCGACGTTCTTCGAGCACGGCCAGCACGCCACGTCCATCTGCGGCGCCTTGGGCGGCGCCGTCGCCGCGGCCGTGCTGCTCGGCCTGCCGCGCGAGGGTGTGCTCGACGCGCTCGGCGTCGCCGCCTCCACCGCCTCGGGCATCATCGAGGCCAACCGCACCGGCGGCACCGTCAAGCGGCTGCACTGCGGGTGGGCGGCGCAGTCGGCGGTGACCTCGGCCGAGCTGGTCAGGCGCGGTTTCACCGGGCCGCCGACCGTGCTTGAGGGCAGGTTCGGCTTCTTCCAGGCGTTCCTGCACGGGCGGTACGAGGCGTCGGAGATCACCTCCGGTCTCGGCATCGACTGGGCGGTCCCCGGGATCTTCTTCAAGCCCTACCCCGCCAACCACTTCGTGCACACCGCGGTGGACGCCGCGATCGGGCTGCGCGAGCAGGGGCTCGACCCCTCCCGGGTGGAGAGCCTGACGCTTGGCGTACCCGCGCCCGTCATCCGGACGATCGGCGAGCCCATCGAGGGCAAGCGCACTCCCGAGACCGGCTATCAGGCGCAGTTCAGCGGTCCGTACGCGGTCGCGGCCGGGCTGCTGGGCGGCGGCGGCCTCGGTGTGGGGCTGGCGGACTTCACCGACGAACTGGCCCGCGACCCGCTCCGCCGGGACCTCATGGCAAAGGTCGAGGTGGTGGCGGACGAGCGGGCCACCGCGATCTTCCCCCACCAGTTCCCCGCGGTGCTGCGCGCCCGCGACACCGACGGCCGCGAGTGGAGCCAGGAGGTGCTCACCAACAGGGGCGGCCCCCAGCGGCCGCTCTCGGCGGACGAGCTGGCGGCGAAGTTCCGCGACAACGCCGAGGGGCGGCTGTCGGCCGCCACCATGGACGCCGTGACCGACCGGGTGGTACGGCTCGACGAGCTGGACCACATCGGAGACCTGCTCCGCCTGGTGGCGGAGCCGCAGTACGCGACAGGAGACGGCCGTGACTGAGTACGACCTGCTGGTGAAGAACGTCCGCGTGGTCTCGCACGAGCGCGACGAGCCCATCGAGGCGGACATCGCCATCAAGGACGGGCGGATCGCCCGGGTGGAGCCCGGCCTGGACACCTCGGCGGCCCGCGAGGTCGTCGACGGCGGCGGCAAGCTCGCCTTCCCCGGCGTGGTGGACGCTCACCAGCACTGGGGCATCTACAACCCGCTGGGCGAGGACGCCGTCTCCGAGAGCAGGGCGAGCGCGCAGGGTGGCGTCACCACCGCGCTGACCTACATGCGGACCGGCCAGTACTACCTCAACAAGGGCGGCGACTACGCCGACTTCTTCCCCGAGGTGCTCGACGCCACCGCCGACCGCGCCTACGTCGACTACGGCTTCCACCTCGCGCCGATGTCGCGCGGCCACATCGGGGAGATCCCCGACCTGATCGAGCGCTTCGGCGTCACCTCGTTCAAGGTCTTCATGTTCTACGGCAGTCACGGCCTGCACGGCCGCTCCGCCGACCAGAACTCCTTCCTGATGATCCCGCCAGGGGAGCGCTACGACTACGCGCACTTCGAGTTCGTGATGCGCGGCGTGCAGGCGGCCAGGGAGCGCTTCCCCGACCTGGCCGACGAGATCTCGCTGTCGCTGCACTGCGAGACCGCCGAGATCATGAGCGCGTACACCAAGATGGTGGAGGACGCCGGCGACCTGAGCGGCCTGGCCGCCTACCACGCCTCCCGGCCGCCGCACTCCGAGGGCCTGGCCGTCTCCATCGCCTCCTACCTGGCCCACGAGACCGGCCTGCCCACCATCAACCTGCTGCACCTGTCGTCCAGGAAGGCGGTGGACGCCGCGGTCCGGATGGCCGGCGCGTTCCCGCACATCGACTTCCGGCGCGAGGTGACGGTCGGCCACCTGCTGGCCGACATCACCACCGCGCACGGCCTCGGCGGCAAGGTCAACCCGCCGCTGCGGCCCCGAGAGGACGTCGAGGCACTGTGGGAGTACGTGCTGGACGGCACCGTCGACTGGGTGGTCAGCGACCACGCCTGCTGCCGGGACGAGACGAAGTTCGGCGAGCCGCGCGATGACATCTTCGTCGCCAAGTCGGGCTTCGGCGGGGCCGAGTACCTGCTCCCGGGGATGATCACCGAGGGCCGTCGCCGTGGCCTGTCCTACGGCCGGATCACGGCGCTCACCTCGCAGAACCCGGCCAGGCGCTACGGCCTGCGTACCAAGGGCGCCATCGCGGTCGGCCTGGACGCCGACCTGTGCCTCGTCGACCCGGACGAGACCTGGACCGTCCGGGCCGCCGAGTCGGAGTCGACCCAGGAGTACACCCCGTTCGAGGGTTTCGAGCTGACCGCTAAGGTCACCGACACCTTCGTCCGGGGCCACCGGGTGCTCGACGCCGGCAAGATCGTCGGCGACCCGGTGGGCCGCTACGTCCACCGTCCCGCCGGCGGGCGCCGAGCGGTCCGGGCGAGCGGGGTGGGAACGGCTCCGTGACCCCCCGCTGTCCGGCCGCTTCGCCGACGCCGATACTGGAACGGTGCTGAGCAGCCAACGCCTGCGGGTGCTTCTGGAGATCTTCAGGACGGGGAGCATCGCGGGAGCCGCCCGCACCCTGCGGCTCTCGCCCTCCGCCGTGTCCCACCAGCTCTCCAAGCTGGAGGAGGAGGCCGGCGTGGGCCTGGTCGAGCGGGGCGCGCAGAGCCTGCGGCTGACCGCGGCCGGGCGGCGGCTCGCGACCCGGGCGCAAGAGGTGCTCGACATCATCGAGGCGGCGGAGAAGGATCTGCTGGCGCAGGCCAGGGCCGACGCCGGGCAACTGCGGATCGGTTTCTTCGCCTCCGCGGGATACCGGTTGCTGCCGCTGGCGCTGTCGACCTTCACCGCCCGCCATCCCGCCGTGGAGCTCGATCTGGTGCTCGGCCAGCCGCACGAGCTCCTGCCCGACCTGGAGCGCGGCGCGCTGGACGTCCTGGTCGTCTTCGAGCACGCGCTCGATCCCTGGAAGCCGCCGGAGGGGGTCGAGGTCATCCACCTGTTCGACGAGCCGCAGCTTCTGGTCGTGCCGCCGGGCCATCCGGCGGGGCAGCGGCAGCGGGTACGGCTCGCCGACCTGGCCGGCGAGCCGTGGATCACCACGTACGGCACCGACACCCCGGTCTCGGTGCTGGAGCGTGCCAGCGCGCTGGAGGGGTTCAGCCCGATGATCCGCTGCCGCAGCGACCACTACGAGGTCACGCTCGGACTGGTCAGGGCCGGGCTGGGGGTGGCGCTGGTGCCCAGCCTCGGCGCGCAGAGGGCCTCGGGCATCCAGGTGTGCAGGTTGGACGGCCCCCGCCTTTATCGCAGGATCGGCGCCGCCACCCGTCCGACCAATCCCAACCCGGCGCTGCGCTCCTTCATCGACTACCTGCGCGACGCCTCGGCCCAGATCCGCAACGCCCTGCGCTGACTCCTCCGGCGTGTCCCGGGTCAGCGGTCGAGAGGCAGGCCGGCGAGAGGCAGGCCGGCCAGGCGGCCGATGGCCAGGCCGGCCTGGCGGGCACGCTCCACCAGGGCGTGCTCGCCTCCGGCGGGACCGTTGGCCAGCACGGCGTAGCCGATCCGGCGCTCGGCGCCGATCATCACACCCACGTCGGCCCGCACGCCGACGTCGGTGCCGGTCTTGTTCGCCACCCACACCGTCCCGGCGGGAACGGAGCCGGGGATCTCCAGGTCCTCCGGCTCGCTCGGCAGCAGGGCGGGAACCAGGCTCCGGTCGGTGTTGCTGGCCATCCAGCCCAGCAGGAGCCGGGTCCACTCCCGCCGGCCGTCGAGCCCGGCCGCGAACCGGGCGAGCTCGCCCGCCGTACCGACGGCGAAGGTCGGCGGGTGCGAGGGCAGGCGCGGCTCGCGGATCCGGTCGAGGATCCGCGTCCGTGCGAAGCCGAGTGCGGCGGCGCCCTCGGCGACCCGGTCCAGGCCGAGCCGGCGCAGCAGCGCGTTGGTCGCGGTGTTGTCGCTCACCGACGCGGTGAGCACGGCGAGATCCCCGATCGCCCAGCGGCGGCCGGACAGGACGCCGAGGAGACCGGAACCTCCGCAGCGGTCGTCCTCGCGCAGCTCCACGATCTCGGTGGGATCGAGTTCCCCCTCGGTGATCCCCCGTGCCAGCACGGCGAGCAGCAGCAGCTTGCCGACGCTGGCGAGGGGCAGTTCGGCGTCCTCGTCGACGGAGATCAGCCTCGGCACCGACACGGCCACCCTGGCGATCACCGGGGCGGCGCCGCTCTCACCCGGGAGGCCGATCCCTGTCATCGCCCCATTCTCCCGGAACCCGGTGTCCTTCCCGAGGTCACCGTCATTGTCGGTCACGTGGCCAGCACCGTCCCCGGCCGGGCGCCGGTCTCGGCACCGTCGCGGATCACGCTCTCACCGGCGACGATCACCGAGTGGACTCCTGTCGGGGGGACCAGCGGCGCGGCGAAGGTGGCGCCGTCGGCGATCGAGGCGGGGTCGAAGACGACCAGGTCGGCGTGGGCGCCGTCGCTGATCACGCCGCGCCCCGTCAGCCCGAACCTGGCCGCGGCCATGCCGGTCATCTTGTGCACCGCCGTCTCCAGGTCGAGCAGTCCCAGCTCCCGGGTGTAGTGCCCGAGCACGCGTGGGAACGTCCCGGCCCAGCGCGGGTGGGGACGGCCGCCGGGCTTGGGCACGCCGTCGGAGCCGATCATCGAGTACGGCGCGGTCAGCACCCGCCGTACATCGTCCTCGATCATGGAGTGGCTGATGATCGTGACCTCGCCCTGCTCGGCGACGAGCAGGGCGGCGGCCACGTCGAGGGGGTCCTGGCCGCGGGCGGCGGCCAGCTCGGCGATCGTGTGCCCCTCCGTCTCGGGGTGGCGTGGCGCGCAGGCGATCGAGATGCGGTCCCAGCCGCCGTTGCCGACGGTGTTCTCCCAGCCGGGGAAGCCCTCGGCGATGGCCCGGCGCATCCGATCGCGCTGGCCGGGGTCGGCCAGCCGCGCCATCAGCGCGGACACCCCACCGTCCGAGGCCCAGGGCGGGAGCATCGCGCCCAGCGCCGTGCTTCCCGCGGTGTAGGGGTAGACGTCGCAGGTCACGTCCATGCCCTCGGCCCGCAGCCCGGCGATTCTGGGCAGGGTGCGCTCGGTGAGTCCCCAGGCGTACTTGCCCGCCGTCTTGTGGTGGGAGACGTGCAGCGGGGCGCCGCTCCTGCGCGCGATCTCGACGGCTTCCTCCAGAGCCTCCTCCACGCGCGACATCTCATCGCGCAGGTGGGTGACGTACGGCTTGCCGTGCCCGGCCGCGACGGCGGCCAGCGCGACGACCTCGTCGGTACTCGCGTAGGTGCCGGGGGTGTAGATGAGCCCGCTGGAGAGCCCGGCCGCGCCCGCCGAGAGCGCCCGGTCGAGCAGCGCGCACATGGTCTCCAGCTCGCCGGGGGCGGCGGCCCGATCGACGGGGCCGATCACTCCGGCGCGGAGCGTGCCGTGCCCGACGAGGGAGGCGAGGTGGTTGGCGCGGGGCACGGCCGCGTGCGCGGCGGCGAACTCGGCGAAGCCCTCGTACATCCCGACGTCGCCGCCGAAGTAGACCCGGCTCTCCGCGCGCATCGCGGCCAGCCGTTCCGGCAGGGCGGGAAAGAGGCTGGAGCCGCAGTTGCCGCAGATCTCCGTGGTGACACCCTGCAGGACGGCGGCCTGGACCATGTCGCCGCCCAGTTCCCCGTCGATCAGGGTGACGCCGTCGGAGTGGGTGTGCACGTCGATGAAGCCGGGGGCGACGACGAGGCCGGTCACGTCCTCGGTGTGGCGGGAGCCGGCCGGGCTTCCCGGGGGCAGCAACGTGAGGCGACCGGCGAGGACGCCGACGTCGGCGAGGTGGGCGGCATCGGGCGCCGCCGTGCCGTCGACCACCAGGCCGCCTCGGAGCAGCAGGTCGAAGTGGGTCACAGGACCTGCCCGAGGAAGGTACGGAAGCGTTCGTGGCGCGGGTTGGCGAGCACGTCGCGGGGGTCGCCCTGCTCGACGATCACCCCGCCGTCGATGAAGACCAGGCTGTCGCCGACCTCGCGGGCGAAGCTCATCTCGTGGGTCACGACCATCATCGTCATCCCGCTGGCGGCCAGATCCCGCATGACCGCGAGCACCTCCTGGACCAGCTCGGGGTCGAGCGCGCTGGTCGGCTCGTCGAAGAGCATGAGCTTGGGGTCCATCGCCAGGCTGCGGGCGATCGCCACGCGCTGCTGCTGGCCGCCGGAGAGCTGGGCGGGGTAGTGGTCCGCACGGTCTGCCAGGTCCACCCGTTCCAGCAGTTCCAGCGCCCTCCTCCTGGCGTCCCTCTTGGAGATGCCCTTGACGACCACCGGGCCCTCCATGACGTTCTCCAGCGCCGTGCGGTGCGGGAAGAGGTGGAAGCGCTGGAACACCATGCCGATGTCCTGCCGCTGGCGGCAGAGCCGGGTGGGGCTCAGGTGATGGAGCCGGTCGCCCTGTTCGGCGTAGCCGATCAGGTCGCCGTCCACCCGGATGCGGCCGGAGTCGATGGTCTCCAGCCGGTTGACGCAGCGCAGCAGTGTTGACTTGCCGGACCCGGACGGGCCGACGACACAGACCACGCCGCCTACGGGCACGTCCAGGCTGATGCCTTTGAGCACCTCGACGGAGCCGAAGCACTTGCGCACCGAGCGGATGCTCACCATGGGTTCGGTCATCAAACGTTCCCCCTGCTGAACGGCCGCAGGTTGCGGCGGACTCTGACCTGCAGCGCGTGGTGGCCGCGCTCGAACCGCTTCTCGATGAAGTGCTGGCCGACGCTGGCGATGGTGGTGAGCACGATGTACCAGATGGAGGCCACGATGAGCAGCGCGATCACCTCGAAGTTGCCGAGGTAGATGCGCTGGGAGACGGTCAGCAGCTCGGCCCCGGCGATGACCGAGACCATCGAGGTGGTCTTGAGCATCGAGATGAACTGGTTGCCGGTGGGAGGGATGATCACCCGCATCGCCTGGGGGAGCACCACCCGGCGAAGCACCTGCCGGTGCGACATGCCGAGCGCCTCGGCCGCCTCGCGCTGGCCGGGGTCCACCGAGCGGATGCCCGCCCGGACGATCTCGGCCATGTAGGCGCCCTCGTTGATCGCCAGACCGAGCAGGGCCGCGGTGAAGGGCGTGATCAGCTCGTTGGCCTGCCACTCGATCAGCTTGGGGCCGTCGAACGGCACGCCGATGCCGAAGGAGGGGAAGACCAGCCCGATGTTGAACCAGAAGATGAGCTGGACCAGCAGCGGGGTGCCGCGGAAGAACCAGGTGTAGAGCGCGGAGGCGCCCCGCAGCACGGGGCTGCCGGACAGCTGCATCACCGCGGCGAGGATGCCCAGCGCCAGGCCGATCACCATCGACAGCACGGTGAGCTGGATCGTGACCCACAGGCCGCCGAGGATCCTGCCGTCCATCAGGTACGCGGCGATGACGTCCCAGTGTAGGTTCTCGTTGACGATGATCGTGTAGGCCAGCCAGACCAGGATGAATCCGGCGACCGTCGCCATGATCCACCGGCCGGGCCGCGGCGGGCGGAGCGCGTCGATCGGCAGGTGCGGATTCTCGGTGTCCGCGGCGGTTCCGGTCACTTCCACGGCTTGGTGTTGACCGTCACCTCGGGCACGGCGTTGCTCGCGACGCCGTACTTCTCCAGGACCGCCTGGTAACCGCCGTCGGCGGTCAGTTCCTGCATGGCCTTGGCCACGGCGTCGCGCAGCGCGGTGTTGCGCCGGTCGATCGCGATGCCCCAGGGGCCGGCGTCGTACTGCTCGGGCAGCACGTCGTACTTGCCGGTCTCCTTGGCGTACATCGCCGCGACGGGCGAGTCGACGATGGTGGCGACCGCGCGGCCGGAGTCGATGCTCAGCAGGCCGGTCGGTGCGTCCTCACTCTGCATGATCTGCATCTTCTTGGCGCACTTCTCGTCCTGCCGCTGCCCGATCGCGAGGTTCGAGCTGCCCTTGGCCAGCACGACGGTACGACCGCACAGGTCCTCAAGGGTCTTGATGCCCTCGGGGTTGCCCTTCTTGACCATGATGGCCCCGCCGGCGTTGAAGTAGTCGACGAAGTCGACGGCCGCGCGGCGCTCCTCGGTGTCGCTCATCGAGGACATCACCACGTCCCAGCGGCCTGCCTGCAGGCCCGGGATCAGGCCGTCGAAGGCGGCGTTGGTCACCTTGGCCTTCAGACCGAGCTTGGTCGCGATCGCGGCGGCGAGGTCCGGGTCGACGCCGGTGAGATCCTGGGTGCCCGGCTTGTACATCTCCATCGGCGGGTAGCCCTCCGAGGTCGCCATCCGGAGCTCGCCCGTCTTGCGGACGGCCTCGGGCACCAGGTCCTTGGCGGTCTTGCCGGCCGCCGCGCCGGCGCCCGCGCCGGCGTCGGTTCCCGACGACGAGCGCCCGCAGCCTCCGGCGAATGCCGATACCGCCAGCGCGACAGCAATGACCGAATACAGGCGCTTTGTCACGAAACCTCCTAGTTTGCGAATAGTTGAGTTTATGGTGTCGACGGGAGGTAACAGCCCCAACACACGTGAATGCTTGCGAGCCTTAGCATCGAAAACTTCGCTGCTAAGACCGGACAAAAGCCATCAGTCCCTACCTTCGACCTCATGACCTTGGTGATGGAGAACGGCTGGCCGCGCACTGCGGCATGGACCGGCGGGGAACTCCGCATCGGCGGGATCGGCGTGCGGGAGCTCGCCGCCGAGTTCGGCACGCCCGCCTACGTCCTCGACGAGGAGGAGTTCCAGGGCCGCTGCGCGGAGTGGCGGGAGGCGCTCCCCGACGGGGAGGTGCACTACGGAGGCAAGGCCTTCCTCTGTCCCGAGGTGGTGCGCTGGCTGGACACGGCCGGACTCTGCCTCGACGTGTGCACCGGGGGCGAGCTGGCCGTGGCCCTGGCCGGGGGCATGGACCCCGCGCGGGTGGTCTTCCACGGCAACAACAAGTCGGTCGCCGAGCTGCGCCGCGCCGTCACCTGGGGCGTCGG
Organism: Streptosporangium sp. NBC_01810; assembly: GCF_035917355.1. Lineage (NCBI taxonomy): Bacteria > Bacillati > Actinomycetota > Actinomycetes > Streptosporangiales > Streptosporangiaceae > Streptosporangium > Streptosporangium sp. NBC_01810. The sequence continues at coordinate 1,609,761 of NZ_CP109070.1, forward strand.
CTGCGTGGTCGTGGACTCCTTCACCGAGATCGAGCGCCTGGCCGCCCTCGCGGACGAGGCGGGGGTACGGCAGCGCATGATGATCCGGGTCACCCCCGGAGTGGAGGCGCACACCCACGAGTTCATCGCCACCGGGGGTGACGACTCGAAGTTCGGGTTCTCGCTCAGCGCCGGACTGGCGGCCGAGGCGGTCCGCCGGGTCCTGGCCACCACCTCGCTGGAGCTGACCGGGCTGCACTCCCACATCGGCTCGCAGATCACCGACCTGGGCGGCTTCACCCTGGCCGCCCGCCGGATGGCCGACTTCCTGCTGGCCTGCGAGCTTGAGCACGGCGTGACGATCCCCAAGCTTGACCTCGGCGGCGGCCTGGGAATCGTCTACCGGCCCGGCGACCCGGTCCCGCCACGCCCGGCTGAGGTGGTCGCGGCGCTGCGTGCGGCCGTACCCGCCCGGGTGCGGCTCGCCGTCGAGCCGGGCCGCTCGATCGCCGGACCCACCGCCGTCGCCCTCTACGAGGTGGGCACGGTCAAGGAGATCCCCGGCGTCAACACCTACGTCAGCGTGGACGGCGGGATGAGCGACAACCCGCGCCCCGCCATGTACGGCGCCGCCTACACCGCGCTCCTGGCCTCCCGCTCCTCGGACGCCCCGCTGCGTAAGGTCACCGTGGTCGGCAAGCACTGCGAGAGCGGCGACGTGCTCGTCCGAGACCTGCCGCTGCCCGCCGACGTACGGCCCGGCGACCTGCTGGCGATCCCCGCCTCGGGGGCCTACCAGCGGTCGATGGCGAGCAACTACAACCATGTGACGCGGCCCCCGGTGATCGCCGTCCGCGACGGGGCCGCCAGGGTGATCGTGCGCCGGGAGACCGAGGAGGACCTGCTCCGCCTCTACCTGCGTTGAACGTGCCGGGCTGGGACCGTTCCCGGCCCGACGCGGCGCCGACGTCCACACCCAGGGAACCCACCCGACGGCTGGGAGCGAATCGCGGCTGGGCCGTGCGCTCACCCTAGCCGGCGCGACCAGAGGACGGGCGTCAGGATCGTGTGGTGGCCACGGCCACCACACGATCCTGGAGTGTCCCGGCCGGCGACCTCCCGGTCGGGGGGACGGACATCGACCATCGTGTGGGACGGCGGATTTCAGCGGCGTGCGGGTGGAGGGCCTGAGCCCGCCCGAGCTGGGACGCCGTCTGGGCGCCGGGCTCAGGTCTCTGTCTGGAGAGGGGTTTCGAAGCGGGTCAGCCAGGTGGTGAGGAGCGATTCGAGGTGTGCGGACTCTTCGGGGGTCAGCTCGTCGAGGAGGCGGCGTTCGTTGCGCATATGCTCGGCGAACGCCCGGTCGATCAGCTCCTTGCCCGCGGCGGTGAGCGCGACCACCCGTCCGCGGCCGTCGCTCTCGCTCGGGCGACGGGTGACCAGCCCGTCACGTTCGAGCCGGTCGATGCGTTTGGTCATCGCACCGGTGGTGACCATGGTGAAGGCGGCGAGCTCTCCGGGGGCGCGCTCGAACGGCGCGCCGCCGCGTCGCAGGGTGGCGAGGACGTCGAACTCTCCCTCCCCGAGCCCGTACCGCCGGTAGACGACACAGAGTTGTTCGGTGAGGTGCCCGGCGAGGCGGTGCAGGCGCCCGATCACACCCTGCGGGCTCACATCCAGGTCCGGCCGCTCGCGAGCCCATTCCTGCTGGATGCGGGCTACATGATCCAGGTGTTCGCTCATGCCTGCAATATAGCTTCCAGAGAAGCTATATTGCCTTCTATGGAAGCTAATTTTCGCTGGGCGTTGGTCACGGCGATGGCGCCGATCACCTGGGGGACGACCTACTTCGTCACCCACCAGTTCCTCCCGCCCGGCTACCCCCTGTACGGGGCGGCCATCAGGGCGCTGCCCGCGGGACTCCTGCTCCTCCTCATCAGCAGAAGGCTTCCTTACGGGGCGTGGTGGTGGAAATCCCTGGTCCTCGGAACTCTCAACATGAGCGCGTTCTTCGCGTTGATCTACCTGGCGGCTCAGCTGCTTCCGACGAGCATCGCCTCGACGATCATGGCGACGTCGCCCGTCGTGATGATGCTCCTGGCCTGGTCGCTGCTCTCGGAGCGCCCGCGGATCCTGCACCTGGCCGGAGCCGGCGTCGGCATCGCGGGGGTGTGCCTCATGCTGTTCACCGGCGCGGCCGCCGTCGACGCCCTCGGCGTGCTCGCGTCCGTCGCGGCCATGGTGATGTCGTCGGTCGGCTACGTGCTGGCCAAGAGATGGAACGAGGATGTCGACGTGCTGTCGTCGACCTCGTGGCAGCTCATCGCCGGGGGAGTCGTCCTGCTGCCCTTCGCCGTCGCGGTGGAGGGCCCGCCGCCGAGCCTGGACGGACCTGCGATCCTCGGGTTCGGTTATGTCAGCGTCGTCGCGACGGCTCTCGCCTTCGCCGCCTGGTTCGCCGGACTACGGCACCTGTCGGCGGGAACGGTGGGACTCGTCGGGTTGCTGAGCCCGGTGACCGGGGTGCTGATCGGTACGACGATCGCCGGAGAGGCGCTCACCGCGCAACAGTTCTGCGGGCTGATGCTGGCACTCCTCGGCATCCTCCTCGGGCAGCCCGTCGCGGCCCGCCTCGTCGCGATCAGGCGGCAACGACGCCGGGCAAGGCCGGCAGGGCCTGCCCGGCGTCGAGAACGAATCAGCCGCTGACAGTGCCGTGTGGCCACGGACTTCGACTCCGACTCCGACGGCGCTCGGTCGGCGCCCTCCTGAGCGCGGATCCGACGGCACCCGGTCGGTCTCTCATCCCGGTCACGCTAGGCGATCAGGATCGGCCCCCGCACTCCGATATCGAGCCAGGCCGATGGCACCTGGAATATCGTCAGCCTGCGGCCAGGTCCATGCGGAGGAACTCGGTGATGCGGAGCAGCCTCGGTGGGCGTGGCACCTCATCGGAGAGAGCCTGGAACGCCTCGTCTTTCCCGACGAGGCGTGGGGCGGCGAGTTCCACCTCCCTCCCGTCGACCCGGAGCCGCGCCCCGTCGGCCGCCAAGATGTTCTGCACCCAGTCCGAGCGCGATCCATACACCAGAACGAACAGGTAGCCGCCGTCGACGGGGTGCGTATCGAGCGGCGTGCGGTACGTCGTGCCAGAGGTGCGACCGACGTGAGTCAGCACCGGCCATGTCCCGCTCGCGATCGCGCGAGGGTTGAACACCCGCTTGTTCACGTGCCCCCACCACTTCGGCATCGGCATCGGGGTCTTGGCGGGGCCGATCGCTCCCCTGTCACCTGGGGGAACCGAATGCGTCTAGGCTGGACCCGCAGTCGGTTCGCCCTGCCCTCCAGGCAGGCGCGTCGTAAGAGGGAACCCGGTGCGGCCGGCGCTCGCCTGTTTGGCTCGCGAGCTCGCCAATTCCGGGACTGCCCCGCAGCGGTGAGTGGGAACGACCGCCGTCAAACGCACTGGGTCCGAGTACCGGACCGGGGAAGCGACGGCCAGTAGATGCCCGGGCGAAATCCCGGGCGTGCCCGCGAGTCCGAAGACCTGCCACTGCCCGCGTGCGACCACGCACGCGGTGACTTCGGTGACCTCGAGGGCGGGTCGGCGCTGCGAGCGGGCACCAGATCAGGGTGCTCGCCGGTCAGCCGTTCCTTCGCGCCCATGAGAGCACCGGGGTTCTCCATGACTCGCGAAGGAGAGTTTCGTGGCTGAGACTTCCGCCACCCCCGCATCACTCGCCACCGTCCACGGCTATCCACGCCAGGGGCCGGACCGCGAGCTGAAGAAGGCGATCGAGGGCTACTGGGCGGGCCGCGTCACCGCCGATGAGCTGCATGACACCGCGGCCCGGCTGCGCCGCGACAACTGGCGGCACCTGGCCGGTGCCGGCGTGCGGGAGGTCCCCACCGGCGACTTCTCACTGTACGACCACGTGCTGGACACCACCGTCATGGTCGGCGCCATCCCTGAACGTCACCGGGCCGCCGTCGAAGCAGACGCCCTGGACGGCTACTTCGCCATGGCGCGCGGCACCCAGGCCGTCGCTCCGCTGGAGATGACCAAGTGGTTCGACACCAATTACCACTACCTGGTGCCGGAACTGGGGGCGGACACCGTCTTCACCGCCGATCCGGCCAAGCAGGTCGGCGAGCTGCGTGAGGCTCTCGCACAGGGGCACAGCCCGCGTCCGGTGCTGGTCGGCCCGGTGACGTACCTGCTGCTGGCCAAGCCCGCGCCCGGCATGGACCCCGGCTTCGACCCGACCACCCTGCTGGACCGGCTGCTGCCGGTCTACGTGCAGGTGCTCACCGCCCTGCGCGCGGCGGGCGCCGAGTGGGTGCAGCTGGACGAGCCCGCCCTGGTACAGGACCGCGACCAGGCCGTGCTGGACGCCGCGGCCCGCGCCTACCGGGAGCTCGGCTCCCTGACCTACCGGCCGAAGATCCTGGTCGCCAGTTACTTCGACCGGCTGGGAGAGGCGCTGCCGGTTCTGGCCGAGGCGCCGATCGAGGGACTGGGCCTGGACTTCACCGGCCCGGCCGCGGCGAACCTGAACGACCTGGCCAGGGTGGGCGGGGTTGTCGGCAAGCGTCTGATCGCGGGCGTCGTGGACGGCCGCAACGTGTGGATCAACGACCTGGAAAGGTCACTGTCCACCCTGGCCACCCTGCTCGGCCTGACCGACCGGGTGGACGTGGCGGCCTCCTGCTCGCTGCTGCACGTCCCGCTGGATGTCGCGCTCGAGCACGGGGTGGATCCGCAGGTCGGCCGCTGGCTTGCCTTCGCCCGGCAGAAGACGGCCGAGATCGTCACCCTGGCCAGGGCACTGAGCGAGGGCACCGGCGCCATCGCCGGGCAACTGGCCGCCAACCGGGCCGATCTCGCCTCGCGGGCGGCCTCGGCGCTCACCCACGACTCCGCCGTACGGGCCCGTAGCGCGGCGGTCACCCCGGCCGACGCACGCCGCTCCCAGCCCTATCCCGAGCGGGCCGTCGCGCAGCGTGCCCGCCTTGGCCTGCCGTTGCTGCCGACGACCACCATCGGCTCCTTCCCGCAGACCACCGAGTTGCGGGCGGCCCGCGCCGACCTACGCGCCGGACGCATCGACGCCGCCGCCTACGACGAGCGGATCGCCTCCGAGATCCGCTCGGTTCTGGTCTTTCAGGAGGCGGCGGGCATCGACGTCCTGGTACACGGCGAGCCCGAACGCAACGACATGGTCCAGTACTTCGCCGAGCAGCTCAACGGATATCTGGCCACGCAGCACGGCTGGGTGCAGTCCTACGGCACCCGCTACGTGCGGCCGCCGATCCTCGCCGGAGACGTCTCCCGCACCGAGCCCATGACGCTGCGCTGGACCCGCTACGCCCAATCCCAGACGGCGCGTCCCGTCAAGGGCATGCTCACCGGGCCGGTCACCATGCTGGCCTGGTCCTTCGTCCGTGACGACCAGCCCCTGGCCGAAACCGCCCGCCAGGTGGCGCTGGCCCTGCGTGATGAGGTCGCCGACCTGGAGGCCGCCGGCACCGCCGTCATCCAGGTCGACGAGCCCGCCCTGCGTGAGACCCTGCCACTGCGTGCCGCCGACAGGCCCGGCTACCTGGCCTGGGCAGGCGAGGCCTTCCGGCTCACCACCGGCGGGGTGCGGGCCGACACCCAGATCCACACCCACATGTGCTACGCCGAGTTCGGGGAGATCCTGGCCGCGATCGACGACCTGGACGCGGATGTGATCAGTCTGGAGGCCGCCCGTTCGCACATGCAGGTGGCGCGCGAACTCGCCGAGGCGGGCTACCCGCGCGAGGTAGGACCAGGGGTCTACGACATCCACTCCCCGCGCGTCCCCGGCGTCGGGGAGGTCGCGTCCCTGTTGCGTAAGGGGCTCGATGGTATCCCGGCCGAGCGGCTGTGGGTCAACCCCGACTGCGGCCTGAAGACCCGCGGCTGGTCGGAGGTGCGCGACTCCCTCGACAACCTGGTCGCCGCGGCCCGTGAGATCCGTAAAGAGGTGGCCGACCAGCCATCGGCCTGACCCGTCCGGTCCCGGCGCGGCATCGCGCCGGGGCCGGATCCCGTCGCCGTTCGGCCGGCTGGATCGCTGCGAGGCGAAGGCTCCGGCAGCGATGGCGGCGAAGAGCCGGTGGCGTCGCGCCTCGCCAGCGCGGCGGCGAACCGCTCCTCACAAGAGTGGGTCGCCTCTCCCAGGCTGATCTGGCGGGGCACCGGTGAGGTGACCGGTGGCGGGGCGCCGGTCACCGTTTTCTCGCCGCGGGCCAGACGACGGATCTCGTCCAGGTTCGTGCTCGTACCCGCGGGCAGGACGGCCTGGGAGCCGGGCCGCCGGATCGTCACGCGTCCCCGGCCGGCCACCAGCGCCTCCTCGGTGTTCAGGTCGACGACCAGCGCGGTGTGCTCGTCGATGCCCAGGACGGCGGCGCCCGGCGGCAGTTCAGGTTCCATCCGGGTCAGCCGCCGCTCGCCCAGGTAGCAGTAGCGGGTGTCGTGGGTGCCGCCCTCGGCGTTGTCGTAGTGCGGGACGACCGCTACCTTGAGGCCGAGGACGCCCAGCAGGTCCAGGCCCGGCCGCCAGTGGGGGGCGGCGCCCACCTTGTAGATCTCGTACACCGGCACGGTCGCCACGCCCGCCGTGCAGGCGGCGGCCGAGGCCAGCACCGTCGCCCCCTCCCGCGCCCGGACACGGGCACGCAGGTCGCCGGCGACGTGCGTCGAGACCCATCGATCGAGGGCGAAGGTGGGGCTGCCGGGGCCGGAGAACACCCAGTCGGCGCCACCGACCTCGTCACCGACCTCGACCTCCAGGCCGACGCTGCGCGCGAAGTATCCCCGGGCGCGGGCGGAGATGTCGGCGGCGTTCTCCTGGAAGGCATACGGGGTGTCGAGCAGCACCGCCCGCGCCCCGCCACCCAGCTGGCGGATCACCGCGCGATGGACCTCGACCATCGTCGGGCTCGTCTCGCCCGAGCCCATGAGCACCAGCACCCCAGGCCGTCCCGCCATCGAGTCCCGCCTCTCTGTCGTCCTGCGCCAAGCCACGCACAGGAACGCTCCGACGGCAATAGCATCTCTGCGATAAACACGTTGTTGCATAATCAATGCAACAGTGCGGCCGGATGACGGGACATCATGTGAACGAGCAGCTCAGCCACCTCGTACCGGTATCGGTCGAGATCCTGTTGCTGCGGGCCGACCCGGCGGGCGCATGGCGCTACCGGCGCATCGTGACCTCACTGGACAGAGGAGAAAACCCGGACCAGGCGGTCCGCCGCGCCGGCGGCCTCACCGCCGAGGCGACGTCCACCGTGGTGCACTCCACGAGTTGGCGCTACCAGCCCGAAGGCCAGGTCGTCCTGACCTACGCCGTCTGCCCCGATCCCGCCGCCCACCTGCCGGCGATCGCGCTGACGGATTTCCAGCTCGTCAGAGGATCCGCGCCTTCGGCGCCGTCACCCGAGCACCTGCAGGTCGAGAACGTGGTCGCCCACGCCCTGCGGCACCTGGCCTTTCTTGTGCTGACCGACCCGGTCGTGGGCGAAGCCCTCACCCGCGACCCGGCCCTGGCCGCCGGCTTCGACGCCCTCAAGCGCAACGCCGTACCGCTTGGCGTCGCCGGAGGACTACGGCCCGTGGGGGAGCGGTGAGGACGCTCGCGGGCATGGGAGGGCAGGTCGGCGGAGATGCCGACTCGGTCTCGTCGGATAGCTTGCAGATTCCTTGCAATTGAGAGGATTTCGTATTAAGTCAACGTAAGTGGCGATCAGGGACCAGGCAATGGGTGCCTCGGCGCGACATGATCAGTTGCTCGTTGCCCGTCAGGGCGACCGCTCGCCACCCTCGGGCGCGGTAGAGGCCCAGGGCCGCGGCGGCGCAGGGGTGGGTGGTCAGCCAGTGCATTCCCGGCACGGCGCGGGCGAGCACGGCGTCATGGAGCGCGGCTCCGAGCCCCAGCCCGCGCCGCTGCGGCAAGACGCCCAACTCCTTGAGCGTGAAGTCCTGGCCCGGCTCATGACAGGTCAGCCTCGCCAGGTGCGAGCAGCGCACGCCGTAGGCGAAGCCGTACAGCTCCTCGCCGCCGAGGGCGAGGGCGAGCACGAACCCGGGCTGCTTACTGTCGGCGAGCAGCCGCGCGGCCACCCCCCGTGCGGCGGGGTACGGCTCGCGCCAGGGCGGCAGGGTGAAGACGTCGCCGCCGACGTCGGCGATGGCCACAAGGTGGGAGGCGGCGGCCTTCGGGCCGACCACCTGGATGTGGAAGGAGGCGACGCCCAGCCGTCCGGTTGGACCATTCACCAAGGAAGGACGGACGGTGGGCGCCGCGGTCATCGGGTCAGACGCCCTTGGCCTCGGTGAAGCGGGCGATGACGTCGTTCCAGTTGATCAGTGACCACAGCTTCTGCACGTAGTCGGGGCGCACATTGCGGTACTGCAGGTAGTAGGCGTGCTCCCAGGCGTCGAAGACCAGCAGCGGCGTGGTGTTGAGCCCGACGTTGCCGTGGTGGTCGTAGACCTGCTCGACCACCAGGCGCCGGCCCAGCGGCTCCCAGGCCAGGATGCCCCAGCCGGAGCCCTGCACGGTCGCGGTGGCGGTGGTGAGCTGCTTCTGGAACGCCTCGAAGGAACCGAAGTGCTCGGTGATGGCATCGCCCAGCTCGCCGTCGGGGCGGTCACCGCCATCGGGGGAGAGGTTCTGCCAGAAGATCGAGTGCAGCACGTGCCCGGACAGGTTGAAGGCGAAGGTCTTCTCCAGGCCGACCAGCCCGCCGAACTCGCTCTTGTCGCGGGCCTCGGCGAGCTTCTCCAGGGTGTCGTTGGCGCCCTTGACGTAGGCGGCGTGGTGCTTGGAGTGGTGCAGCTCCAAGATCTCCCCGGTGATCGCGGGCTCCAGGGCCGCGTAGTCGTAGGGCATATCCGGAAGGGTGTAGTCACCCATGGGTGTCTCCTCTGCGAGCTCTAATGCATTTATCTCGCAACAACAATAATCATGCAACTACCCGAGACGGTGCGCGGCATGCCGCTGCGGGTTCTCAGCAGGTCCGGCAACACCGGCAGCAGCCGCGCAACACCTGGCCCGGGGGGGTGACCTCGAATCCGGTTCGTGCCATCAGGCTCGCGGCCGTCTGCGCCAGGTCCTCAACGGCTACATCGGCCAGGACCCCGAACACGACCGTGAGTACGATCAGAGCGGCTCCGCCCACCCACAAGGGCACGCGCAGCCCGGCCACCGACGCCAGTGCTCCACCCGCCACCCCGCCAACCGCGCCGACGGCGAGCATGACGCCAAAAGCGCCCTCGGACAGGTGCATGCCACACCACACTGCAGGGCTTGTTGCAGTGCTGGACCGGCGCGTGCCCTACCTGCTACCGCGATCTCCCCGCCCCAACCGCAGTCCCTCGGCACCCACCAGGCTCAACCGAAGTACTACTAGTCGAAGTCGCCGTTCCTGATGCCGTTGATGAAGGCGGTCCATTCGGGGGTGGTGAAGATGAGGGCGGGGCCGGTGGTGTTCTTGCTGTCGCGGACGGCGTGGCGTCCGCTGGACAGCCTGGCGACCTCGACGCATTCACCGCCGTTGCTCGCCGAACGGGTGGACTTGATCCACTTCGCCGCTGCCAGTTCCCGGTTCAGGTCCATCGCTTGATCGTCTCCTTGATCAGCTTCAGCGATTCGCGCTGGGACAGTGCTTCGACGCGGATCGTCTCGTATCTCAATGCTAGGACGGCGACCTCGTCGGGTCGATCGGTCACTTGACCCGCACTGGCCGACTCGACATAGGCCGCGTTGAGCATTCCCCGATGCGCCTGCGCGACGACGAAACCTCCGCTGACGCCGGTCGTCGTGCGGGCCTGGGTCGGAAGGACTTGGAGCGCGATGTCAGGACGTTCGCCCGCCTCGGCGAGGTGCTTGAGCTGTGCCGCCATCACGTGGTCCTCGCCGACAGGACGGAACAGGACGCTCTCGTCGATGACCGCCCACAGCATGGGAGGGGTCGGCCGGCTGAGGATGCTCTGACGGTCCATCCGGGCCGACACGTACTCCTCCAACTGCTCGGAGGTGATGCGGGGCTCGCCGCGCAGCATGGCCTCGGCGTAGTCACGGGTCTGAAGCAGGCCGGGAACGACGAGAGGTTGCCAGGCCCTCAGGGTTTCGGCCTCCCGCTCGATCTCGATCCAGGGTCTGAACCAGTCGGGTAGGTGGCTGCCCACGTGGTTGAGCAGGTCCCACAGGTCGGTGAGGGCGGTGCCGAGCTCCAGGACCTCGTCGATCTTCTCGGCCATCTCTCTGGGCGCCTTCCGATGTCCGAGTTCCACCATGCTCACCAGGCTGACCGACCACCCGATGCGGTCGGCCAGTTCCTTCTGGCTGAGACCTGCTTCCTTGCGGCGCCTGCGTAGTTCTGCGGCGAAATATTCCTTTGGGGAGACTGTGGGGCTAATGCCCGGGGAGATGGACATTTCCCTTCCTCTCGTTAATGCACGACCCTCCACACATATCTGTGTAGTGACCGTGAGTCCGGGGTTGCTACCGAGCGTAGTCCTTTTTTGGGAATCTCGGAATAGACATCGGGTAGACGCCGGGAGTTGAGGCGAGAAAGCCCGAAAGGCGGACCAAAGGGCTGGGTGAAAGGGCATCGTGATGCAGTCGACCAGAAAGTCAGGGGAGATCTTCCTGCGGAGAGAACCGGAATCGGTTTCGCGCGCACGGGAGATGGTGCTCGATCTCCTCGGCGCCGATCATCCGGCCTACGAGCAGGTGCGGCTGGCCGTCTCCGAGATCACCACGAACGCCGTCGAACACTCGGAATCCGGCCCGGTAGGGGACCTGGTCATGGTCGTACTGAAGGTGGTCAACGACTTCGTCCACATAGAGGTCACCGACCCCGGTTCCGAGTCCAGCAAACCACACATAAGGGAGAATCAATCCACGAATGCGGAAGACGGACGAGGGCTTTTCATCGTCAACCAGCTTTCATCGGGAAACTGGGGCATTCGCGACTTCGGTGCCGGTGGCCGGACGGTATGGTGTGCGATCCCGGCAAATCCCTCAGGCTCCGATGAAACTCCGGTGGATATGTATGTCATTCCCGCCGTCCAGTCGGAGGCGTAGCATTCGGTAATTTTCTTCAAGCGAGGAATGCGCTCAAAACCCGGTCCTCGACCGTCATGGTGTGTACGTCTTCCTTCGGAAGAGCTGCCCCGAACCTGAATCGGCAGGGGCCGCCGCCTCCACGCCGGGCGAGGCGTGGCTGTGAGGTTCTCTCCAGGCCCTGTCCCCACTGCGGTCAGGTGGCGCCCCGCCGCGTTGTCGTCGGTCACCGAGGCGCGCCGCGACTCCCTCCTCCGTCTCGCGAGGCACCACCTGACCGATCCTCGCCACGGCGAGATCCGCCAGGCAGGGCCTGGTGCGTTTCGACTCTCCGTTCTGACAGGTCACGGATGTGGTGCTGAGATGTCCCACAGTCGTGTCGCGCTATCGTGGCCGGCGGTGGCCAGCAGGTGTCCGCCGGGGTGGAAGGCCACCGAGGCGACGGTCCCGAGGTGGCCGCTGAACAGGGCGACGGTCTGGCCGGCGGCGTCCCACAGCCGTACGGTGCCGTCCTCGCTCGCGGTGGCCAGGTAGTGGCCGGCTGGGTGGAAGGCCGCCGACCAGACGGTGTCGGTGTGGCCGGTGAACAGGGCGATGAGCCTGCAGGTGGAGACCTCCCACAGCCGTACCCCGTAATCCCAGCCCGCGGTGGCCAGCAGATGGCCGTCAGGGTGGAAGGCCACCGTGTGAACAGATCTGATGTGGCCGGCCAGGGGAGTGCCGACGGGCTTTCCGGTGATGGCGTCCCACAGCCGCGCCGTGTCGTCCTCGCCGGCGGTGGCCAGCAGGTGGCCGTCGGGGTGGAAGGCCAGCGTGTGGACCGGCTCGGTGTGGCCGGTGAGCGGAACACCGACGGGCCGGCCGGTGGTGGTGTCCCACAGCCGTGCTGTGCGCTTGGCACTGGTGTCCCACAGCCGCGTGTGGTCGCTGTCAGGCCGGAGGGGCGCGGTGTCGGTGTGGCCGGGAAGGGAGGCGCCGACGGGCCGGCCGGCGCTGGTGTCCCACAGTTGCGTTGTGTCGTCCCAACCGGCGGTGGCCAGCAGGTGGCCGCCGGGGTGGAAGGCCACCGCGCGGACGGACGCCCGAGAGCTGTGCCGGATGAGGGCGGAGTGCTCCCGGACGCCGTCGGGTGGGGCGGCTCGCAGGGACAGGCCGACGTCGGCAAGCCTCTGCTTGACATCTTCGGCCAACTCGGAATTGAAGCCCTCGATGGCCAGCAGATCCCGTTCGCCGAGGGCGGTCAGCTCGCCGCAGGTGTGGACGCCCACGCGCTTGAGACTGTTGTACGCACGGACCGTGAGGTTGAGTTCCTCGATGGGCAGAGCCAGGTCGCCGCCCGACGAGTACCCCAGGCACAGTGAGTCGTGGTCCGTTGTCCATGACTGGCGCAGTGACACCGTGGACCTTCCTTAAGATCACACTCTCCCCGCCGGGAGTCTTTCCACCGCCTGCCGAGGTGTCAACACGCGCCGTTCCGTACAGGCGCCCTCCGGCACTGCTCACACCGCGGTTGAGGTGGTCGTGTGCCGGATCTGCCGGACCCGGGAGCCTGATGGCACACCGCCGGTGTCCGGGCTACAGGGGGAACCTCACCTCACGTCAGCGCGCCGTAGATTCAGCGCGTCGCTCATAGCGCGAGCGTGCGAGGTGATGGGCCGTACACAGCAGCTCACGCGTTGCGGCTTCAGTACGCGAGCCCGGGTTCACCACGGCCAGCCAGCCGACGGTGCCGTAGACGGGGTGCGCGATCACGGTGTCGGTGGCGCTGGGGTCGACCTCGACGGTGGCTGATTCGCGTGGCGCGTGACCGGTCCACCGGATGAACGCCTCCTTCCCGGGGGAGATGTTCACGCGGAAGGTGTCCGGCCGGTCCAGGCGCGATGCCTCGTCGCCGGGGTAGTTCTTGGTCACGACCGTCGCGAAGGGCTGGGTCGTTGTCGGGGTGACGCCATCAGGTGCGTAGTAGAAGAACGTGTCGCCCCAGCTGATCTCCGGCGAGCCGTCGCCGGGCGCCGGCCTAAGGGTCAAGACGCCGTCGAGGCCGTCGATGAAGCTGATGATCTCGTCTATGGTCATGTGCTCCAGCGTTGCATTAAAGTGCTTGTGGAGACTTTGGGGCTGAGGGTTAGGGGCTTCAGGGGGTCAGGTCTCAAATCGCGGGACATGCGTACCGTCGATGTCGCGCGGCGTGCCGGGTACTCCGTCCAGCAGGTGCGCAATCTCGAACGCGACGGTGTGCTGCCGCCGGCGACGCGCACGGCCACGGGCTACCGGATCTATGGAGAGATACATCTACAGTCCGCGTTGGCCTACCGAGCCCTCGCAGCAGGCGCGGGTCCGATTGAGGCCAAGAAGATCGTTCGGGCCGTCCATCGGTTCCCTGCCTCGCAGGTGCTTGCCCTTCTCGACGCGGCGCACGCCCGGCTCGACGCGGAGCGCACGGAACTGAGGCAGGCCGAGGAGGCCGCCCAGACGATCTCCAGCGAGCCGATCGAAGACGTATGCGCATCGGACTCGATGGGCGTCTCCGAACTCGCCGCCGCCCTCGGCGTGCGCCCTTCGACGTTGCGGCACTGGGATGCGGAGGATCTTGTCGTCCCTGACCGCGACTCCGCGCGAGGAACGCGACGGTACACACCCAACCAAGTGCGGGACGCACGGATCGTTCACCAACTGCGCAGGGCCGGTTACCGCATCGCACCCCTTCGGGCCCTCATGCCGGAGCTACGGCGCGCCCGCCGATTGGCGGATGTCGCCTCCGCACTGGCTGCCAGAGACGCCGGCATTACGGCTCGCTCCAAAGCCCTCCTCGATGGTGCCGCCGCACTCGGCGCTGTGCTCTCGTCCGCCACCTCGGCACCCCGCGACCCTGCCGACGCGAAACCCGCGTAGGCGCACCCCAAGTCCCACGAGTGTTTGTGGGTCCGGATCGGACCATGACTTAAAACCTACTAAATCGGTATGGAAATATGGCTTTTATGTTCGCGGCGCCGGCTGTTGACAACGGCTTGATAGTGACTGTTTGCTATCAAGCATTATGGAAGGACGACGTCCCCGAGTGGACGCGAGTCGGCGGCGTGAGGAGATCCTCGAAGCCGCTCTGGCCGAGTTCGGCCATAAGGGGCTGCATGCCGGGCGTCGACGCCGACAAGGCGCATTCCTTTGTCGCCGAGGGGATGCTGTACATGGCCTCCGCAGCGATGGATCTGCCGACCCGGATCAAGGAGGACCCGTGGGTCGAGCGGTTTCCGACCTCGGGCTGAGCGGTGTTTTTTTCGACATTTGATAGTGATTACTCACTACAAAGGAGATGTGACATGACCACAGCAACCGCCTGTCGCCGCCGGCAGAGCACCGCGGCCACCGGCCGGGGAGGGGCCGCCACCGCCCTCCCGCTGCCCGCCTGAACCGGGCCGGGGGGCAAGCAGCTGGATCTCCTCTCAACCCGCCCAACGAGGATGTCGTGATCGACGCCGTCGACCTGAGGGGTACACCAATGTCACCTATTCTCGAATCGGTGACACTTGCCGACATCGCCGGGGGAGAACTTCCCGGCCATGTTCGCGAACTCGCCGGGTGACCCCAACGCCTGGGTGACCCACTGGTTCCAAAGCCCCGGCCAAATCCAGGAAACAGGCCGCAAGGTCTGATTCACGCCATAGTCGAATCTCAGGGGGACGAAACGATGAGCGGGAGCTCCACCGGACTGATCACCGCGGACGAGCTGGCCGAACGACTCGGGTCGGGGTCGCGTGTCCGGCTTCTCGACGTTCGCTGGCAGCTCGGTGACCCGCACGGCCACCGCGCCTATCTCGAAGGCCACCTGCCAGGTGCCGTCTTCGTCGACCTGGACACCGAACTGGCCGCCCCGCCCTCTCCCGAGGGCGGGCGCCACCCGCTGCCGGACCTGGACACGCTCCAGCGCGCCGCGCGCCGCTGGGGGCTGGACGACGGTGACGAGGTCGTCGCGTACGACGCCGGTGGCGGTCTGTCCGCGGCCCGCGCGTGGTGGCTGCTGCGCTGGGCGGGGGTGTCCTCGGTTCGGCTGCTCGACGGCGGCCTGCGGGGCTGGACGGCGGCGGGCCATCCGGTGGAGACCGGCGAGGTCCGGCCAGAACCGGGAGGCGTGACGCTGACCTCCGGCGCCCTGCCCGTCCTCGACGCCGACGCCGCGGCCGAACTCGCCGGCACCGGCGTGCTGCTCGACGCGCGGGCGGCCGAGCGCTACCTCGGCCGGACCGAGCCGATCGACCCGCGCGCCGGCCACATCCCCGGCGCGGTCAACGCCCCCACCGGGGAGAACCTGACGCCGGAGGCGACCTTCCTCGACGAGGAGGCACTCGCCGTCCGCTTCGGCGCCCTCGGGGTGAAGGAGGGCACGGCGGTCGGCGTCTACTGCGGTTCGGGGGTGACCGCCGCGCACACCGTCTTCGCGCTGGAGCGGATCGGGATCCACGCGGCCCTGTACGCCGGGTCGTGGTCGCAATGGTCCAACGACCCCGACCGGCCCGCGGCCACCGGCTGACGGGGACTCGCCCACCGTGCCTTGGTGAGCGCAGCGGCCGCCGCGAGCCGCCGTGCCCTCCGAGGATGGTGGGCAGGGTGCCTGGACCCCCAGCCGGGACACGGGTACGGAGGTCTTGGACAGGGGCCGGTCTGGGCCGTGAACGGTGTCGCCGCCGGAACACGTACCCGACCAGGGTGTGATAAGCGGGGCATGGGATAGTTGGAGTGACGACGGGGCGCGGTGTTGACATCGCCGCCCGTCGGCCCGGGACGATCGTGTCCCGCGCCGCGCCTCCTGCCGCCGTCACCGCCGCACAGAGCGAGCGGAGACCCGCGGAGAAGTCTCTCGTGGATCATCCCCCTGTCATGCCCGACGCCCTCGCGCAGCTCAAGGCCCTTCCCTTGACTTCGCCTCCCGCCCCCGTTCCTTCCGCCGCCGCCCTACCCGGGGCGCCCGATTCCCCCTTATCCCCGCCCGAGGTTCCCGTCTCCGCCGCGTTCGAGGAGACTTCCTCCGCACCCGCCCCCCGGCTCGGGCGGGTCTTCGTCGCCCTGCTGCTGGTCACCTTCCTGTCCGCGCTGGATCAGACGATCGTCGCCACGGCCCTGCCCGCCATCGTCGGAGAGCTCGGCGGCCTGGAACACATGTCGTGGGTCGTGGCGGCCTACGCGCTCGCCGCGGCGGTCGCGATGCCGGTCTTCGGGAAGCTCGGCGACGCCCTGGGGCGCAAGTCGCTGCTGCTCGGGTCGATCGTCGTCTTTCTGGTGGCGTCGGTGCTGTGCGGCGCGGCCCAGGACATCGTCCAGCTCGTCCTGGCCCGCGCCCTGCAGGGCCTCGGCGCCGCGGGACTGATGATCCTGTCGCAGGCCGTGGTCGCCGACCTGGTCCCGCCGCGTGACCGGGGCAGGTTCCTCGGCCCGCTGGGCTCGGTCTTCGGCGTCGCCACGGTGGTCAGCCCGCTCATCGGGGGGACGCTCACCGACGGCGCCGGATGGCGCTGGATCTTCTGGATCAACCTGCCGCTCGGCATCGTGGCGCTCGTCCTCGTCGCCACCTCGCTACGGCTCCCGAAGCGGCGGCTGTCGGCCCCCCTCGACGTGACGGGCACCGCGCTGATGGCCGTCACGACGACCGCGCTCGTCCTGATCGGCACCTGGGGCGGCACGCTCCACGGCTGGGCGTCCCCGACGATCCTGGGCTTGGGCGCGTTCGCCGTGGTGGGAACGTTCCTGTTCGTGCTCGCCGAGCGCCGTGCGGCCGATCCGCTCATCCCGCTCGGCCTCCTCGCCGACCGCACGGTCCTGGTCGCCGGTGGACTGAGCATCGTGGTCGGTGCAGGGCTGTTCAGCGTGGTCAGCTACGTGCCGTCGTACGTCCAGATGGTGTACTCGATGAGTGCCACCGCGGCGGGCCTGTTCCTGGTGCCGCTGACGCTCGGCCTGCTCACGGCGAACATCGGCACCGGTCTCCTGATCAGCAGGTTCGGGCGCTACAAGATTTACCCGATCGTGGGCACCGCCCTCGCCGCCGCCTCGACGCTGCTGCTCGGGTCGATGACCACGCAGACGCCCTGGTGGCTGCTGGCCGCCTACCTGGTGTTGCTCGGCCTCGGGGTCGGCTGCTTCATGCAGGTCTCGATCACCGCGGTGCAGATCGCGGTGCCTCAGTCCTCGGTCGGCACCGCCACCTCGACCGTCGTCTTCGTACGGGAGATCGGCGTGACGGTCGGGGCGGCGGTGATCGGTTCGGTGTTCGCCAACCGGGTCGCCGCGGGGCTGGGCCCCGTGCTCGGCGGGGCCGGTGACCCGCACCGCCTGACCCCCGAGGCCGCCGCCGCGCTGCCTCCCGCCACCCGCGCGCTCGTCGCCGGCGCGTACGCCGACGGCCTGGTGCCGATCTTCCTGTGGTTGGCGGTGGTGTTCGGCGCGGGACTGGTGCTGGCGCTGCTGCTCAAGGAACGCCCGCTCACCGGATCACCCGGCACGGCCGCCGACGGGTAGCCCTCCGCGACCGCGACCGTGGCCGAGACCTCCCTCAGGTTGTCCACCTGGGGCAGCAGGGAGGCGCCCGGGGCCGAGACGTCCACCATGCCGCCGACCGCCTCGGCGGCGGCCTGGAGCATGCCGTCGCTGACCCGCCGCGCTCGCGACACGACCGCGCCCAGTCCCAGCCCCGGGTACAGCAGGGCGTTGTTGGCCTGAGCGATGACGTAGGTGACGGCGTTGTGAGTAATGGGGGCGATCGGGATGCCGGTGGCGATCAGGG
The DNA here is from genome assembly GCF_035917355.1 of Streptosporangium sp. NBC_01810. NCBI lineage: Bacteria > Bacillati > Actinomycetota > Actinomycetes > Streptosporangiales > Streptosporangiaceae > Streptosporangium > Streptosporangium sp. NBC_01810. Next base: position 1,627,617 of record NZ_CP109070.1, read on the forward strand.
CGCGGCGGTGTAGACGGCCAGCTTGCCGACGGCGATGCCGGAGCCGCCGCCCACCCCCCAGTCCCCGATGCCCAGGATCTCCTCCGCGTCGGAGCTGATGGCTGCACGCCTTCCCGGACACCGAACCCGCTACCGCGACATCCGCCCCGCAGTGGCCTGAACACCAACCGCCATCGCTCAGGAGAGTCGCCCACGCCCACGGCTGGTGGCCCTTCTTCCGTCACTACCCGGAGATGCTCGCGGCGATGTTCGTCGGCATGGCGATGTTCGTCGGCATGGCGGTGCTCGGCGCCGCCGTGCGCGCCGGCCTGGCGCTCGCGGGCCTGGAGTTCCCGGCGCGATCGGAGGCGGCCGCCCTGGAGATGGCCGTCAACATGTCCGCCGGGATGATCGCCTGGATGCGCTACCGGGGCCACGGCTGGGCCGCGACGCTGGAGATGGCCGGCCGTGCTGCGTTTTGCGGCGGCGCCGACGTTCTCGTCGCCGCGCAGCTCGTGTTCCTCGCATGAGCGGCGCGCACGGGTCCGGACCTGTGCGCTCCGCTTGAAGCCGCTTTTGCCGTGGCGTGGGTCCTGTCCTGCCTGCGCCTCCCGTTCGGGTGATGCCTTGACCTCGGGTAAAACATTGCGGGAACCGTATCGACTGGTCCTTACTTCGGGTAAACAGTAAGAAAAGCTCCCGTCCGGCCCATGTCGTCGGCTGGTTTCCGCCCGGTGGACGCCGGAGTATCGGCGCCCGGCGTCTGGCCGGGACATCAAATGATCAATCGGAAGTCGACCCGTCATGAGTGCACACGTTCACGTCCGTCTCGACCACGGCCTGACCATGAACGAAAAGAGCGAGCTGGTCGAGCTGAAGCACTGCCAGTGTGGCGCCGTATGGACCACGACCCACTGGGCCGGGGACGGCGACCTGGAGTGACCGCCGGGCGGCGGTGGCCGGGGACCGCACGCTGTTCTCGCGGTCTTCGCGGTCTTCGCGGGACGACATCGACGAGCGGCTCAGGGAGTGGATCACGGCCGATGCGCCGATCATGATCGACAGCCCGTCCCCGTCCCTGTCGGCGCGGCGGATGTGGCACTGCTCGCTGCCCGAGGGGGAGGCACGCATACCCTGCGGCGGGACGCATGTCTCGCGGACCTCCGAACTGGGTCCCGTGCGGGTCTCCCTCTCCCTCCAGGACGCGGAGCTCACGATGCGCACCGTCGTGGGCCTTCCCGCACAGCGGTAAGGTCTGGCCGCGCGGGAGGGGCCGGCCGCGAGGGGAGGTCGGCTCGCGGTCCCACCGGGCCGGTGAGCAGCGGCCCAACCCGCTCACCGGTCTTCTCGCTGATCCGCTCATCGGTCTTCCCCGCTCATCGGCTCACCGCCGAAGCCAGGGCGCGCACCCGTTCGGCGTTCTGGTCGTGCCCGATGACGACCGGTGGCTCGTTGTACGGCATGGCGTCGGAGGAGCGGCGCAGTTTGACGTACTGGCCGCAGGCGTCGACGGCGTAGGGCTCCATGTCGTCCTGGAGCGCGCCGATCACCGTGATCCCGTACGTCTCGCCGATCCGGCGGAACAACGCCACGGCCTCCCTGCGGTGCTCCTTGCCGAGGTTGCGGCCCAGCTCGTCGAGGACCAGGCACAGGTGCCCGCCGCCGGAGGACGCGATCGCCGCCGCGCAGACCAGCTTCACCGCCTTCTCGTCCATCAGCGCGGTGTTGGCCCGCCGGTTGTACGGCACGAACCCCTGCCCCTCACCCCTGCGCCACTTGGGCGTCACCCGCCACGCCCAGCGCTGCTCGGGGTCGGCGGGAGCGGGAGGCACGGGGAACTCCAGCGTCGCGCCGTAGCCGCCGTAGGAGGTGTCGAGCTTGTCGAACTCCTCGGCCACCCGGGTCAGCCGCGCCCTGATCGCGGCGGTCAGCGCGGCCCGGTGCACGGCGGTGGACTGCGCTGCCTCCTCGGCGCCCCTGGCCGCGGCCGTCAGGTCGCGCTGCCGGGTGGTGATCTGCGTCTCGATCTGGCGACGCCGGTGCCGCTCGTACTCCTCCTGGCCGCGCAGGTAGGACGCGAGCGCCGAGCACACACCGGGGAACGTCGCCTGCTCGCGGGCGGTGCGCCCGGCCCCGGGCGCGGTCCGCTCCCTGACCAGGAAGCGCAGCTCCTCGGGCATCTCCTCGTCCTCACCGGGGAAGGTGTCGCGCAGCGCCTCGTCCAGGCGGCGCTCGGCGGCTCGCCACCACTCCTCGGCCGTCAGTGGGCGCTCCTGCTCGTCCAGGGTGCCCAGCCACTCGCGGGCACCGTCGACGGTTCCGCCCCAGTCGTCGGCCAGCGCGGCAAGCCTGAGAGCCTCGCGGTCGGCGGCGATTCTCGCCGCCTGCTCAGCGGCCTGGTCGCGGTCGGACTCGTGCCGGGACCTGCGGCCCTCCAGGCGCTCGACCTCCATGCTCCTCGTACGGGCACGGAAGTCCAGCGTGCTCGCCCGGCGCTCGGCCTCGCCCACCTTCGGCGTGACCTCGGCCAGCGCCCCGGCCAGCTCGGCGAGCGCGCTCCGCCGCCCGGCCAGCCGCCGTTCGATGTCGGCCAGCTGCACCGACGCCTTGGCCCCCTCAAGCCGCCGGCCGGCCTCGGCCACGGTGTCCTCGGCGGCCCGCACGGCCGACGCGGCGCTCTCCTGCGTGTCGCGTGCCCGGTGCAGCCGCTGCTCGGCGGCCTTGATCCGGGCCTCCCTGCCGGTGACCGCCACCTCGAACGACCCCACGACGGTGACTCCCGCCGCGCTGACCAGAACCGAACCGGGCAGCGCGTCCAGCGCCCGCGCCGCGGCCTCCAGATCGGCCGCGTCAACGATCACCGCGTGTTCGTGCGGCCACCCGCGCGACCCGAGCGCAGGAGCAGCCTCCTCGTCCCGGGCCTGCTCGGCGACGTCGATCGCGTCGAGCAGGCCCGTCGCTCCGACACCCGCTCCGGCGAGCGCGTTGAGCTGTGCCGCCGCGGGGCCGCCCTCGGCGTCGTCCAGCGCGGCCTTCGCCCCCTCGACCTCGCGGTCGGCCACGCCCAGTGCTTTCAGCGCCTCGTTCAGCCGTGTCCTGGCCTCGGCCAGCTCCGCGCCCGCCGTCGCCACGTCGCGCCCGTCGGCCAGACGGCGCTGCTCCTCAAGCCCGGGGATCCAGCCGCGCAGCTCGTCCACCGAGTTCTCCGCCACCGCCCGGTCGGCGTCCAGTTTCGCGGCGCGTGCCTGCAGGGTGGCCAGCTCCCTTCGGGCCTCGGCCAGGCCGCGCTCCAGGGTGTCGTCCTTGAGGGTGGCGATCTCCGCCCTGATCTCGCCGATCGCCTCCGTGGCGCGCTCGCCCGCCGCGCGGGCCCGCTCCAGCTCCACCGCCAGCGCCTCGTCCCGCTGCCCGGCGTCGGCGAGCCTGCGCGCCAGCCGTCCCCGCCAGCAGCGCATCGCCTCGGCCAGCCGGACACGGGCACGGTCGCGCCGGTCGAAGGTCTCCAGGAGCGTACGGGACTCGCCCTCGAACTCCCGCAGCATCTCCACGGCCCGCGTCGCGCGCACCCGCCTGGCGTGCTCGTCGCGGCGGGCCTCCCGCTCCTGGTCGAGCTCGGCGTCCAGACCGGTCAGCGCGGCGATCGCCTCGAAGACCCGCTCAGGGGAGATCTCGTTGAGCGGCTGGGAGAGCAGGTTGGTGGCGACCTTGCTCCGTACCGAGGTGGACAGGAACGACACGCACCTGACCCGGTCGCCGTACAGGAATCTGGTCAGGTCGCGCGCCACCACGTCGCGTCGGCCCGCCGAGCGGGGCAGCGCCGCCCACAGCGCGTCGGCCCGCGTCACCCGCTCCGCCTCCGAGGTCGCCGACGCCAGGTGCACTCCCCGGGTCCACCTGATCTCCAGGTGCGGGGCCTCCTGGTTGACCCGCAACCACACGGTCACCGCGTCGTCCAGGGAACCGGTGTCCGCGGGGCTTGTGTGTACGGAGCCGGCCGGCGCGAAGACGCCGACGATGTAGCCGTGGTCGGCGCTGGCCCAGGTCCGGCCGCCCCCGCCCGCGGCGAGTTCGGCGTTGAACAGCAGCTCCGACACCGACTTGGCACCCGAGGCGAAACGCCACTGCTCGTCTCCGAGCAGCGCGGTGATCATCGCGATGAACGACGACTTGCCGGCACCGTTGGAGTCCTTGGGACCGGCGCCCGCGACCACGATCAGCGTGCCCGGCACGGTCGGCACCGGGTGGGTCGAGAGCCGGGAGATGTTGACCGGCTGCACGGCGATCAGCACCCGGTCACCCACCACGTTCTCGGTCGGAGCGGTGGCGCGGATCTCCACGGGGACCAGACTCGCCTGCGTCCCGGCCGAGGCCACGGAGGTCTCGGTACTCGTGGCTCGACCCCTTTTGGCCGGAACATCCTCGGTCGGAGCGGTTACGGCCCGACTGCCCTCGGCCGGAACGTCCACGGTCCGAGTGCTCGCACCTCGGCGGCCCTTGGCCGATGTGTTCCCGGTGCGGGCGTTTCCGGCTCCGGCGGCTCGGGTGGCTCCGGCGGCTCGGGTGGCTCGGGAGGTTCCGGTCTGGACGGCTTCGACCGTGTCGGTGTCGGTGTCGGTGTCGGTGTCGGTGCCGGTGTCGGTGTCCGTGTCCGTGCCCATGCCCGTGTCCGTGCCGGTGCCGGTGCCGGTGTCCGTGTCCGTGTCCGTGTCCGTGCCCATGCCCGTGTCCGTGCCGGTGCCCGTGCCGTCGGCCTCCGCGCGGCTCCCGCGTGAACTCTTCGCGGCCTGGTTCCGCTGGTCGGTCAACCCCGTCGTTCCTTTCTTCCATCCTGTTCCCGGTGCCGGGAGCGCCGGGTCCTCGGCACCTCCCACCGGGGTCGACTCATCGCGCGGTGTGGTCGCTGCACTCCCGCTCACCGCCGGTTGGCCCGTACGGCCGCCGCCAGCGGGGTGTGCGGCCCCGCCGCGAGGATCAGTTCCTCCTGCAGGCGCGCATCAGCTCCCGCAGTTGGGCGTGGGACGCGGGGGGCCAGGAAGCGCACCGGGGGCCGAGCCGTACGAAGCCGTCCGCGACCTCCAGCCAGGCCGAGTCGTGCAGGCGGCGCAGCGCGCCGATCGCCCAGTTGCGCATCAGGTCGTCGCCGCGCCCGATCAGTGCCCGGTACGCGGACAGCACGTCGTCCACCGTGGCCGGAGTGCCCGGCCACGGGTCGGTGGTCAGGTCGCTCCAGCAGCACCGCAGCGCCGCGGCCAGCACCCGCCGGGTCTCGCCGGATCGTTCCACCGTGACCGGCGCGACCTGGTACTCCTCCAGAAGCGACGGGGTCGCCCCATCGGGCCAGACCGGCAGCGCCATGCCCGTCCCGTCACCGCGCCCCAGTCGCGCCATCCCCACCGGAGCCGCCTGCCCGGCACGGAGCGCGAGAGGCCCGCCCGCCCTGGCACGGACATGTGCCGTCGCGGACGGCTCGGCCTCCGAGGCCCGCGGGTATGTCTCGATGGCACGGACATGTGCTGTCACGGACGGTTCAGGTGCGACTCCCTGGACCCGCGCGTACGTCTCGGAGCCGGCCTCCCCGGTCGTCACCGTGTGCCCGGATGCCTCGGCGTCGGCGCTCGCCGGTCCGGTCGTCGAGGCCGGTACGTTTCGCGGATCAGCCGACACCGCCGGTCCTTTCCAGATGGCCGTGGGAGAGCCAGGCGGGCTCGGCGCCGGGGATGGCGGTGAGACCGTCGGACCAGCGCAGGCGATAAGGGGAGTCGGGGCGCAGGTCGGCCGAGACGAGGTCGGCCAGCAGGCGGCGGGCCGAGACCCACTCGCCGTCGGCGGTGAGCAGCTCCTCCAGCCGTGCGGTGGAGCGCCCGGCGAGGGCGGCCTCGGCCACGGCGGTCAGGTGGTCGAGGCCGTCGGTGGCGGGGTCGTAGGTGTCGGCGGGGCCGGTGTCGGGCAGAGCCGAGCGCGGGGGAGTGGGCTGGGCGGGCGCCGGGCGGGGGCTCTCGTCCACGGCCCTGACGATCGCCGCCGGGTCGTGCCAGGGGGCGGGGGCGTCGAAGACGAAGCCGTCGAGCACCGAGGCCAGCCGCTCCTTGCTCGCGGTCTGGGCGAAGGTGCGCCAGAGCTCCGCGGGGAGCAGCGTCAGGTTCCTCGTCGTACCCGCGGAGTCGGCCAGGCGTCCGGCGGCGCGGCGCGAGGCGTCGCTGTAGGAGTAGATCGCGGCGCGCAGCTCGGTGCAGACGCGGTCAAGGTCGGGCCAGCGGGTGAGGATGGTGCCGTGCAGGTTCTGCGCCCGCCGGGCGATCTCCTCGGTGCCCCACAGCTTGGGCGCCTGCTCGCGCAGTTCCTCGATGGTGCCGCCGGTCAGCGTGATCAGCTCCAGGGCCCAGAGCCGGAAGGCACGCGAGAGGTTCTGCGCGCTGGTACGGGCCTCCTCCATCGTCGTGCGGGGGTCGGCCACGTTGAGGTCTTCGAGCGCGAGCAGCCGGTGCATCTCCGACTGGCCGCCGTCGTCCATCATCCGGCGGATGAACATCAGCCCCACCACGCTGGTGAACGACGCGCGGTAGCGGAGCTGGTTGGGTTTGGGGAACACCTCGCGGATCGCGCCGAGGCCCCGCAGGACCCGGAGCCGGTTCTCGAACCGGTCGAGCGGATAGGCGCGGCAGACGTGACGCATCTGCTCGTGGGTCAGCCATTCCTCGCCGGCCTCGGCGAACGCCGCGAACAGGGTCTCGGCGATGTCGACCAGCGCGGGGTCGTCCACCACCGCGCCGCTGTCGCGGGCGAGCGCCGCGAACATGCGGCGGTAGGTCGAGAGCACGGCCTCCTCGGTGAGGGCCGAGTCGAGCGTGAGCTCGTGGTTCGTCTCTGGCACGCGCCCTACCGTAAGGCTTGTGCCCGACATCCCTGACCCGCACGAGCCAGAAGCGCAGATGGGGCGGGTCCGTCGGATGCCTCTCGCGGAACGGAGTGGGAGCGTGCTCACCATCGTTTTCGCAACTATTCGCAACTTTCAGGACAGATCGCAACATCCGACGTACGGTCGGAGGATCAACCCCCCGCGGTGACGAGGTGACGGAGATGGCGACCTCCACAGCACGCATCGACGAGGCCAAAGGCATCCTCGCCGCCCGGCTCAGAGCGCTCCGCGCCGACGCCGGGCTGACCGGGCGAGCGCTGGCGGCCAAGACCGGCCTGGACCACACCAAGATCTCCAAGATCGAGAACGCGGTCCAGATGCCCAACCAGGCCGACATCCGGACGTGGTGCGAGGCCTGCGACGCGGACGAGCAGGTGGTCGACCTGATCGCGGCCGCCCAGAACATCGACGCGATGTACACCGACTGGCGCCGCCTTGAGGAGAGCGGTCTCGGCCACGTGCAGCGCTCCTTCCAGCCGCTGTACGACAGGACCCACCAGTTCCGCGTCTGGCAGCACTCGGCCGTCCCCGGCCTGCTCCAGACCGGCGACTACGCCCGGGGTCACCTGCGTGCCGTCATCGACTTCCGTGGCATCCCCGACGACATCGACGCCGCGGTCGCGGCGAGGATGAAACAGCAGGAGATCCTGCGCAACGGGAGCAAGCGGTTCGCGTTCATCGTCGGTGAGCAGGCACTCCGCACGCCGCTGGTCGGCCCGGCGGAGATGGCCGCCCAGCTCGACCGGCTGGCGGAGCTGACCTCGGGTGTCGCGAACGTGTCCTTCGGCATCGTTCCCGCGACGATCAGGCCGCCGCTCATGCCGCCGGAGAACTTCTGGATATACGACGCCAACCGGGTCCGCGTCGACACCGTGCCGGGCCAGATCCAGCACAAGGCCCCGAGCGACGTGGTCGTGTACGAGAAGGCGTTCCGGGCACTGAGCGGTGCCGCGGCCTACGGGCAGGAGGCCCGCGTCCTGCTGCGTTCCGCGGCCGCCGCGTTCCGCGAGATATGAACTCGCAACATCGCGCAACATGGTTGAGGCGGCCATCTCATGATCTCTAATCTCGCGAGTGTGACCGTTGATCACACATCCCCCGAAGATCTCGCGCCTCACCCAGCCGAACTCCGGGCCCGTGAACTGGCGGCCCTGCTGGCCCGAGCCCACAACATCCCGGCTGACGTCCACCGCCTGCCGTCCGGCAAGGTAGTCGTCTCCGTCTACTACGGGCTGGTCGCCCGCCTCGACGACGCCTGCCGTTTCTGGTGGGTCGTCCCGGCCTCTACCGGCCGGCACAGACCGCTGTGGACGAGCGCCGCCACCCCGGTCGCGGCCGCGTTCCGGATCGCCGCCCACTACCGGGAGATACGGGCCCATCCGCTGACCCACCTGATCTGCGGCGGCTACCTGCTGACCGACGTCCTGCTGGAACACCACGCCGCCGTCGCCCCGATCTGACGCCGCCGAGATTGCCGCTGTCACTGCTGCGCAGCAGTGGCCTCTGGACCGTGGAGTAGGGCAGGGCCTGGTATTCGGGAGGGGTTCCGGTTGTCAGGTCCGTCGTCGCCTGGGTCGCCAGGTGGAGCTCGTTGGCCTGACCGACCAGACCGTGTCCCACGTAGTAGAGGACGAGCACCTCGGTCGCCTGCCGGGCCGCGTCGTCAAGAAGGCTCGCGAAGTGTTGCGGATCCGCTGGTTGAAGCGCTCCCCACGGCTAAAGCCGGGGGATTCCAGCCGGCCCGGACGCCGCTGTTGCGGTGGTCTGCGCTGCTGTTGCTTGGCGGCCGGCCTTCCGGCCCACGCGGTTGCGTGGTCTGCGCGCCCCAGCTCGCACACCCGGCCTGGGCTGTGCGAACTCCGCCCTCCCGGCGGTGAGTACGTTCTTGGCGGCGTTCACGTCGGCGTGTTCGGTGTGTTTGCAAGAGGTGCACCGAAAGACCGCTTGGCTCTCGCGGGACCTCCGATCCACCACCTTGCACACGTTGCACGTCTGACTCGTGTACGCCGGGTTGACAGTGATCACGTGGGTGCCCGTATACCGGGCCCTACCACGGGTGGCCACCTCGATCCGGTACCAGCCCTTGTCCAAGATGGACCGGTTCAGTCCGGCCTTGGCGGCGGCCCCGTTCGGCAAGAACGCGCCCGGCTGCTCAGGGTCTGGCCTGGGTTCGACGCCGGCGGTCATGTTCTTGGTCTTGAGCGCCTCGAACATGACCATCTCAAAACCCGTGGCCAGGGTATGGGCGGTCTTGGCGGCGAAGTCCTCCCGGCGTCCGCGGACCGTCCGCACCATGTCGGCGACCCGCGCGGCGGCTTTCTTGCGCCGAACCGACCCCTTCGTGGTCCGGGCGAAGTCCCGCTGAAGCTTCTTGACATGCTCGACCTCCCGATCACGGGCGAACACCCGGTGGTGGAAGCGGCCGTCCGAGCGGGTCACGACCTTGACCACGCCCCGATCGATCCCCACGGCGCTGCCGGGGCCGGCGTGCCGCTCAGGCGGGGTGACCCCGTCCTCGACGAGAAAGCCGATGTACCAGTGCTCGCCGTCCCGGCTGACGGTAGCGTTCTTGACCTTCCCGCCGAGCGGGCGGGTGATCCGGAAGCGGACCCAGCCGAGTTTCGGCAGCCTCACCCGCGCCCAGCGCCGGTTGAGCCGCTCGACCGTGATTTTCCCGCCCTCGGGGAACCGGAAGCTCGGCGGATTGGCGGCCTTCGACTTCCAGCGGACTTTCCACGTGCCGTGCTTGGCACACGCCTGATCCAGGTCGATCAACGCCTGCTGGGGACAGTGACCGGGTACCTCGGCCAGCCAGGGGAAGTCATCTTTCGCCTCAGCCACCTGGCGGCCTGGTCGTGGTAGCCGATCCACCCACCGCGCCGACGGTGGATCCGGCGCTGTTCCAGCGCGGTGTTCCACACCGACCGGCACGCCCCGCCGATGCGTTCGGCGAACTCCCCCTGTTCGGGGGTGAGGTCCAGGCGGTACCTGCGTCCGGTGAGCATCGGCGATCACCGGTTCTTCTGGTTCTCGACGTAGCGCTTGACCACGTCCGGGGGCGCACCGCCCACGGTCGCCACGAAGTAGGAGTTCGTCCACAAGGTCGGCAGCTTCGACCTCAGCGCCGGGAATTCCTCGCGAAGCAGGCGAGAAGTACGGCCTTTGACGGCCTTGACCAGCTTGTGGATCCCGAACTGGGGGTCCACCTCGACCAGCAGGTGAACGTGGTCGGGCATGACGTCGAGCTCCACCGGCCACGCCTCCTTCTCCTCGATCACCTCACGGATCAACTGTTTAAGCCGTTCTTCGATCCGGCCGCCCAGAACCCGCCGCCGGTACTTGGGGCACCACACCACGTGGAACGCGCACTGGAAGGCGATGCTGCTGTTCGTCCGGAGCGTCACGGTCACACTGAGTCACCATACAGAAGGAAGCTATCTACCGCTCAAAGATTCGATTACCCATCAAGGAGAACTCTCATCAGGTTCAGAGCACGCTCGGGCCTGGCGGCCCTCCCGCGCCGGGCTTACCCCCATGGCTAAAGCCAGGGACCCGCGCCCGGCATCTCCGATCGACGCACCTGGTGAGCCGTGCGGGGATCCAGGCCGGCCCTGTCCACCAGGCAGTCCCCGAGGTCCTGAACCGTCGTACGGCTCGCCGGCACGGAGGGCAGGTGTGAACCGGGAACGTAGCTTCCCGAACCGACGAGCAGCACGCGCGTTCCCTCGTGGGACAGCAGGCTCACCGCTCAAGCTCCGATGGGCGACCCGCGACGGTTTCGGCGATCGGGTGACCCGCGACGGCTTCGGCGATCTGGCCGGTGAGCGCCCGTACTCCTTCCGGGGTCAGCGACTTGACCCCTTTGGCGGTCACCTCGATCTCCTGACCGTCGCGCGAGATCCGGATCGAGACCTCGCCGGGTCGGCTGTTCAGCCAGGCGATGACGATGCCGGCGAGGGCCGCCACCGCGCCCCCCGATCCGAGGGCCACCTGGAGGAGGTCGGTCGTCGGGCCGAGCTCGTGAGGTGCCCCGTCCCGTTCGAGAATTCGGACACGTCCGCGGAATTCCGGTTCCTCGATCAGCCACGAGTAGAGATTACGAAGCTGGTCGGCCTCTGCCCGTAAGAGTGCGTCCACGATTCCTCGCCACCTTTCCGCCTGCCGTCAATTTAGCCGCGACTTAGCCGCGACCCTGATTATGGTGGCCGGTTCGAGTAGATCGCCAGAACGGGGCTGCTGCGCGGCGTCGGTGGAGGGCGATCCGACGGGATGCTGAGCAGTCGGTCCTCATTCGGGCCGGATATCCACGCAGTCGGTCCTCATTCGGGCTGGATGTCCACGCCGATTACCTGATCCACGGGGCGCGGCCCAGGTGGGGCTTGCGCTGGAAATCCTCTCTTGCGAGGACGATAGCCTCATGTCGGGTGTTTCGGTGTTTAACTCTGGTACGCAGTAATCAGCTGAATTCTGTGGGTAGTCTCCTCGCGTGTGGGCAGTGGCCCCGGGCCAGGCACGAGCGCACCGCGAAACGACGGGGGAGACAACCCATGATCAGCGTCCTGATCGCCGAGGACATGCACCTGGTCCGGGGGGCCATGGTCGCCCTGCTCTCCACCGAGGACGACATCAAGGTCGTCGGCGAGGTCGGTCACGGCGACGAGGTCGTCCGCTCCTGTCTGCACCATCGGCCGGACGTCGCGCTCCTCGACATCGGCCTGCCCGGCACCGACGGCCTCACCGCCGCGGCGGAACTGCGCAGAAGGCTTCCCGACTGCGCGACGGTGATCCTGACCGGACTCGCGACCCCGGCCGCGCTGCACCGCGCACTGGACGCCGGCGCGCGCGGCTTCGTCGTCAAGGACACCCCGGCGGGCCAGCTCGCCGACTGCGTGCGCAGGGTGGCCGCCGGTCAGCGGGTCGTCGACCCCGAACTGGCCGTCGCCACCCTCAACGCGAAGCCGAACCCGCTCACCGCACGCGAACTAGAGGTCCTGCAGGCCGCCGCCGAGGGCGCGCCGGTCGGCGAGATCGCCGACCGGCTCTGCCTGTCCGGCGGCACGGTCCGCAACTACCTGGGACGAATCCTCACCAAGGTCGGTGCCCGCACACGAGTGGAAGCGGTCAGAATCGCCAAGGAGGCGGGCTGGCTCTGGTCCGACGACCTGGCCGAACTCGGCCTGATCCGCTATCGGAGGACAGGGTAGGCGCGTCGGCCGGTGAACCCTTTGAAGAGATGCCCATTCCCTACGATGAGGCCATGGGCAGCCGGTCAGGGCTCCCTACGAGGAGGCCATGGGCAGCCGGTCAGGGCGGGCAGGGGGTTCGGGCGCCGATGCGGTCGCCTGTGCTCCGTCGAGGGCTCGCCGGATCGCGGCGACGGCGGCGTTCGGGTCGTCGGCGTAGAAGCGGAGCCGCCGGGCGGTGACGACGGCTCCCAGCGGGCGCACCGCGGTCACCGGCTCCGCCAGGTCGACGACCAGGTTCGTCTGGGACGACACCGCCAGGGAAAGCTCGTCGCCGGTCACCTGCAGGAGCCTCTCGTGGTCGTAGCGCCGGTCCACCCGTACCGACTCGACCAGCGCCATCGGCACACGGAGATCGAACAGGGCGCCCCAGCGGAGCCTGAGCTCGCCCGGTGCGGCGACGTGGGGCCGGGTGATGCCGGCGGCCGTCATCGCCAGCATCGTGACCACCGCGTACACGTCCAGGACCGTTACGACCGCGTGGACGACGGGCCAGGGCAGCAGGATGGCCAGAACCACCGTCTCGATCACGCACACCACGAGCAGGATGAGCATCATGGGGGTCTGCTCGCGGGCGTAGCCGATCGCGACGGCGTCGCCGTGAACTCCCTGCCGCCGCCCGGCGACCAGGTATCCGATGCTCGCCGCGGCTTTCGCCTCATGCGCCGTCAACCGCAGGATCGGCTCGGGAACCAGCTCCCGCAGTGCCGCCCCGGCAGCCTCGGCGGCCGTCAGGCCCTGTGACCGGTGCCTCCTGAACGCCCCGGCCAGCAGGAACGCCTCCACCCCGACGAGGGTGGCGACGGCCACCTCGGCCACCACGATCACCGGCATCGGGACGGGGACGCCCGCGACCAGGCACACCACCAGAGCCATCTCAGCGGGGAGCACCGCGTAGGCGATCGCGCGGACCAGCCGTCTCATGACAGCCGTCCGGTGAGAAGCCGCAACGTCTCGCGTACGACCTCGGCCTGGGCCGGGGGAAGCTCCGCCAGGAAGGTCTCGCCGAGTGGATCGGTGGAGGCCCCCGGGAGATCGGAGCCGAGGAGGGCCAGTAGGTCGGCCGGGATGTGGTCGGCGAACTCGGCGTCCAGTGAGGGGATCCGCGGATCGTCGGCGGTCGCCTCGGTCAGCTCACCGAGCCTGCGGTAGAGCTCGTAGGAGCGGGCCACGGCGCCGGGGTCGGTGGCCATCGGCCGCATGGCGGCGAACAGCCGTTCCCGATCCTCGGGAGTGGCGGTCGTGTCCATCAGCGCGAGCAGTTCGCGGTCCCAGGCCGCCGGCGCGGGTTCCGGCAACTCGCTCGCAGAGGCCGACATCGCACCGAACAATCCGGCCAGTCCGGGGGAGACCACGTCGTCGGGGTCAAGATCGGCGCCGGAGGCCTTTTCCAGCAGCACCGCCAGCCGGGACCGGCGCTCCTGGATCGCCCGCTCCTGGCGGGCGAGGTCGGCGTCCAGTTCGACGAGCACCTCGTGCAGGTCGCGGCCCCGGTCGTCGGCCAGGACGTCGCGCACCTCCTCAAGGGCCAGGCCGAGTTCGGTGAGCCGCCGTATCCGTGCCAGCTCGACCGCGTCCCGCAGGCCGTACGCGCGGTAGCCGTTGGGTCGTCGCGGTGGTTCTGGCAGCAGTCCCTGGTGGTGGTAATGACGTACGGCGCGGGTGGTGATGCCGACCAGCGCCGCGACCTCTCCGATTCGCATACCTGCATTACAGACGTTGACGTCGCGTCAAGGTCAAGCTCCTCCCTGACCGCGACCTACCGCGGGGGCCCTCCTTCACGAAAGCGGTGTACGGGCGCCTCGGGGCTGAAAGCGTGGCGAGGGCGAGTGATCATCTATGTCAGCGCTCGTCACGCCCCTTCGGCGAGTCTCCAACACCGGCCCGCGCCCGTCACCGTCGCGCAGCGGCCCCCTCCAGGGGGTGGTGCCGCGGGGATCAACTCGGCCGTAGCAGTTCGACGAGTTCCGGGGCGATGCCCGGGAGTTTCCGGTCCGCGGTGAGCAGTGCGTCGGCCCCTATTCCACGTGCGGTCGCGATGATGAGGGCGTCCGGTACGCGAATTGTCAGGTCCGCGGCCCTGAGCAGGTCCGCGGCCCTGAGCAGGGCCGCGCTCTCAGTCGTCGCCTCGTTCACCTCGACGATCCGGTCGATGACGGCGGCACGGAACGCCCCGAGCATCTTCCCGGCTGTGACGCCCTTGCGAACCGCGCCCACCCGCAGTTCGCTCCAGGTGATCACGGAGATGGCGAACGAGGCCGCCTTGTCCTCCCAGTGGCGGACCGCGTCACGAGCATGGCTGTGCAGCGCGTCATCGGGATGGAGTAGGCCGGCGATGACGTTGGTGTCGAGCATCACGGTCGGCACTCGTCATCTCCAGCTCTCGCGGTTCGCCTCGACGAGCCCTACTTCCACCCTTCGGCCCCGACGACGTGTGACCATCGAATAGCCCATCTAGCTCAGCGGACGTGCCTCGGAGGTGGCGGTGACGATCGCGCCGAACACGAGAAGGGTCACCGGATCCGCAAGCGTGGCGGTCATCGTGCGGGCGTCGTACGTGGGCATGGGCGTCACTGTAACCGCGTTGAGCAGTCTGCTGCGTCTCTATGCTTCGGCATCGGTAGGTTGAGTTCTCATGGACAGCGCAGAATTTCTGGATCAGGTGCGGGAGCTACGCGGCCAGGGCAGATCTCCGAAGGAGATCGCTCGCACGTTGGGTGTGTCGCCATCGGTTGTTGCCCCGCTGATACGGGCTGTCGCGGCGGAGAACCGTGCGACGGCTCCTGCACCGGAGATTGTTGGTTGCTGGGTCAACGTCGGCTGGAGTGTGGGCCTGTCAATTGACGAGGGGCGCGGCTGGGTGGACGAGGCCGCGTCCGAAGACGGGACCGCGGGCATAGTGAGCGTGCTGGTCGCCCGGCGGCATCGCTGGGACAAGGTGGCGGTGTGCGGCTACCTGGTAGATGTGTACTGCCTGGGGGTGAAGAAGGCTCTGGGGCCTGACATCATGGATGAGCTGGCTCTGCTTCGGTTCCTCCCTGACTACTACTCCGCCTATTCATCCGGGTGGCAGGAGGCGCCAATCGAGCTCGCACAGGACATCGTCTTTGGCGCGATCGAGTACGCGCGCGGCCTTGGCTTCGAGCCCGCTGCGGATTTTGCGCAGACCGCCGACCACCTCGGCACGTGGGAAGGGCCGTCCGCGATCACCTTCGGCAAGGACGGCCAGCCGTTCTACATCTCAGGCCCGCACGACAATCCCCGGAGCGTCGTCAAGACCCTTGAACGAACGGTTGGGATAGGCGACTTCCACTACATCGTCACGGTACCGGAACGTCCCTTCGGGCTTACCGGCCATGCTTGGGGCGGGTGATCTGCCGAGTCGGGTGATCGTGGGAGCGGTCGTCTTACGGCAGGTAGCTTCCCCCGAGGACTTCGGGATATAGCTCCGAGGGCTGGCTTGCTTCCGGTCGTCTCGGGTCCTGCCGAACGATCACCATGCCCATGCTCCCTGGCAGATATGACCGGGGTACCGGCAGACCAACACCACCTCCCGCACGCGCGCCTGGATTGCGCTGAACACGGGACATGCGAGTCCTCCTTCGGTGAATGGGATGCCGGTCACCACCCGGCTCTGTTTAGATGAACATCTAGACAGTGATTCGACTTCAGCTTGCAATGCTGTCTAGAGGTCTGTCAACTTAGAGGTATGTCGAAACAAGCATTGCCGATCGTGGACCTGGCCGGGGCTGATGAGGCCGGGCAGGCGTGCTGCGCGCCGCTGGTGTGCGAGCCGCTGAAGGTGGCCGAGGCCGAGGAGCTGGCGCCGTTGTTCAAGGCGATCGCCGACCCGGTGCGGCTGCGCCTGCTGTCGCTGATCGCCTGCCACGAGGGCGGCGAGGCGTGTGTGTGCGACCTGACCGGCGCCTTCGAGCTGACCGGGCCGACCATCAGCCACCACCTGAAGGTGCTGCGCCAGGCGGGGCTGATCGACTGCGAGCGGCGCGGCACGTGGGTCTACTACTGGGTGAATCCGGGCGTGCTGGAGCGGCTGTCGGCGATTCTGGGGCCGCGCGTCACGGCGATGGCATGAGCGGAACCGCGCAGGCGCCGTCCGCACCGGCGGCCGAAGCGGCGGTGTCGGCTCCACGCTGCTCGCGGCGCTGATCGCCTCCACCGAGGCCGCCGGAATCTGGACGATCCAGTCCGGCATCTTCCCCGAGAACACCGCCAGCCTCGCGCTGCACGCACGCGCCGGGTTCCGGGTGATCGGCACCCGGGAGCGGATCGGCTGCCATCACGGCATCTGGCGTGACGTCGTGCTGATCGAGCGCCGCAGCCCGGTCATCGCACTGTCATGATGTCGGCCTCGCGGGGCAGGGTGGTCCTGCCCCGCGAGGCCGAGGGCTCAGCTCAGGAACGACTCCACCGCTTGCACGGCGCGGTCGACACCGCCGTCAGCCCGTACGGTCGCACGGATCTCCGCCAGGCGGGCGGCCACCTCCGCCGATCCCGCGACCTCCTCGACCGAGGAGCGCAAGGTCGCCGACGTGACCTCCTCGGTGGGCAGATGCCTTCCGACACCGAGTTGTTCGAGCATGGCCGCGTTGCCGAACTGGTCCACGGCCTGGGGGATCGCCACGGTCGGCACGCCGAACCACAGCGACTCGACGCATCCGCCCATTCCCGCGTGGGTGATGAACGCCGAGGCCTCGGCCAGTACGGCCAGCTGCGGCACGGTGCGGTGCACCTCGAAGCCGTCCGGGAGCGGACCGAGATCCGCAGGGTCGATGTTCGCGCCCACCGCGAGTACCACGTGCCAGTCCGAACCGGCGAAACCTTCGAGACACGCCCGGTAGATGTCGAGCTTGTCGTTGTAGGTGGTGCCGAACGAGACGAGCAGCACCCGCCTGTCATCGCCGGGCGGCGTCCAACCGGTGTCCGCCAGCCGCTGGGGAGAAAGGCACGGCCCCACGAACCGGACGTTCGACGGCACCCGGTCGGCGTTGGGCTGCATCGCACGCGGGATCAGGGAGAGGGCGTGGTCAGGGCGTGACTGCCAGTCCCAGGCGTCCCGCTCGATGCCGTTGTCGCGTAGCCAGGCGGTGAGCGCCGTGTAGTAGCGCTCGCCCGACTCCGACGTCCGCATCGCGTCGATGTGTTCGGCCAGGTCCTGCTCGTAGCCGTCCCACGCGACGAGCGTGGGGGAAAGCTGCACGGCGGGGATGCCGGACCGCGCGGCCAGCACGGGTGCGAGCAGCCCGCCGATGTCATAGAGCAGGAGGTCGGGCCGGTCGTCGTCGTAGCGGTCGATGAGGTGCGGCAACACCGCGATCGCCTCGTCGAGGAAGACGTGCATGGCCGAAGCCGGGTCGTCCGGCCAATCGGCCTCGCTGGTCGGAAGCAGTGAGGGATGGGCGACGATTTCGGCGCCGGTGGGCTCCACCAGCCCGGTCAGGGCCTCACCGACCGCGTAGCTCACTCGGTATCCACGGGATACGAGCTCGGTGATGATGGCCAGCGAGGGATAGATGTGACTCGGCGCAGTGCAGCCGATCATGGCGATGTGTTCGCGCATACGCATGATGTCCTGTCGGTTCTCGAACGAGGTGTTCCGACGGCGCGCAGGAGAAGACCCGAAAGGACAGGGTCGCTCAAAGGGGGCCGCCCGATGGCGGGCAGGCCCGGCGGTCGCGCCGTGTCAGGCCGAGCGCAGGCGAATGAAGTAGATCATGCGCGAGAGCCTAACCTATCCGTCCATTTCGGCCCACCGAATTATTGCCGAGACTTGTGCCTACGACGACGGTGGAGTACGTCGAGTGGGTGCCCGAACTGGTCGAGCGGATCATTCTCCGGCTTCCGAACATAGATTCCATCTGGCAGCACAGGTTTCAAGGTCCCAAGCCTTCAGAGAGACAGCCGTACAGGAGGCGGCGGTCCGAAGGAGGTGGCTCAGACACGACGACGAGGCAGCTCATGTCTCGCGTAAGCCTGACGCAGAGGGGATTCCTAGCCGTACACCACACACTGCAGATGTATACCGTTCGCTATACTGCAACATGTGGCTGCCGAAGAGTGGGATGTCTACATCGTCGACGAGGTGAGTGAATGGATAGAGCAACTCGACGACGCGACACACACGCGCGTCGTGCAAGCGATCGATGCTCTCGCCGAAGGAGGACCAGGTCTGGGGCGGCCGTTGGTCGATACGATCACCGCCTCACGACTCCAGAACTTGAAGGAACTCCGGCCGGGTACCGTGCGCATCCTGTTCGCCTTCGATCCATGGCGGTCCAGCATCCTGCTGGTAGCGGGCGACAAGGCCGGGCAGTGGAACGCCTGGTATAGGCAGGCCATCCCACTCGCCGAGCAGCGCTATGAGATCTATTTGAAAGAACCTCAGGTGGAGGAGGACAGATCATGACGGGATACGTGCGCTGGAAGGATATTCGCGCCGAGCACGTCGAGCGTGCCGGTGGCGAGGAAGCGGTGGAAGCGGGCAAGCAGGAACTTCTCGCCAAGGTACAGGGACACCGCCTTGCCGAGATCCGCCACAGCCGCGGGATGACCCAACAGGACATCGCACGACGCATGGGGGTCACCAAGGGCCGTATTTCGCAGATCGAGCAAGGCAAGATCTCTGGGCAGGATGTTCTCGCCCGGTACGCCACCGCCTTGGGCGGTCGACTCCATCAGTCGATCTACTTCGACGACGGTGACATCGCTGCCATCGCCTAACACGAGACTGTATGGGTTTCGACACACCCAAACAGCTCCATCAACCAGAAGCGATCTTTACACACTTGAAGTTACAGGCCCGTTGGTACCCGGTGGTGGGTGTTGGAGTTCGACGTCGTTGATCTGGGTCAGTAGGTCTTGGACGTTTCTGGCTTCGATGGGTTCGGGGGTGTTGGTGTTCCAGGTGGGGAAGGCCCAGTAGCGGCGGGCCCAGTGGCGCCAGAGGATGACCCATCCCGGATGGCGGGCTTCCAGGTCGCGGGCCAGCTCGGTGGCGTTGTCCGTGCTTGCTGCGGGTGGGTCGGTACGGGCAGGATCTGTGCCGCGGCGGCGGCCTTTGGGGCGGAGGGGTTCGTTTGCCGGTGTGACCATGGGAACCATCGCTTTCTGCCAAGTCACCGTGGGGTGGGGAGGCCGGCGTCCCGGACGAGGGGGGACCAAGTCCAGGGACGCCGGCCTTTTTGTACGGTCCGCGCCCGGCGCGGGGGAGCCGTCGGCGTGGACCGGCTCCGGGGTCGGCGGGGATCGAGGGGCGATCCCGGCTGCCCGGAGGTCGGGAGGTCAGGGTTGGTGAGGCCGGGTGGGGAGGTCGAACCAGACGCCGCTCCGAGCACTACGCTCCCCACGAGGAAGGAGGTGGCCATGCCCGTCGAACCCACCCCGCGGCGCCGCCGTCTGGGCGCAGAGCTCAGGCGCATCCGCGAAGCCCTCGGCTGGACCCAGGAAGAGGCGGCGAGCCGCCTCGGCTACCAGTCCCTCTCCACGGTCAGCAAGATCGAAAACGGGCTGCAAGGATTGAAGATCCAGCAGCTTCCGCACTTCTTCGAGGTCTTCGGCATCACCGACGCCGCTCTACGAGAAGAACTCCGCGACCTCGTACGCCGCGCCGGCGAAGCCGACTGGTGGCAACGTTACGAGGGCGTGGTCGATGACCCACTCGGCGACTACCTTTCCCAGGTTGAAACTGCCAATGGCCTGTTCGTCTTCAATCCACTCGCCATCCACGGCCTGCTCCAGACCTCCGAGTACGCCCGAGCGGTGACCGAAGGAAGCAGGGTCTGGAAGACCCCCGAAGACATCGACCACTTCGTGGCCCTGCGACTGGAGCATCAGCGCACCATGCTGGAGCGTCGACCTCCGCTGAAGATCTGGGCAGTGTTCCCCGAGGGCCTGCTGCGACAGGAAGTCGGCGGCCGATCCTGCATGCGTGCCCAGATCGAGCACCTGATCCACCTCGCCCGTACCAACCCCACCGTCACCATCCAGGTTCTGCCGTTCTCCGCCGGAGCCCACGCGGGAATGGACGGCCCGTTCATGCTCATGTCCTTTCCCACCGGCCGAGACCTGGTGTGCGTCGAGTCCTTGCGCGCCTCCCTGCACTTGAACGAACCTGAGACCGTCGAGCTTTATCGCACGACCGGCGACCTGCTGAAGTCCGACGCCCTGTCGCCGAAGGCCTCCCTCCCGCTTCTCACCACGATCGCCAAGGACCTCTCGTGAACAAGAACACCCTCCCCCCCGACTGGATCGAGACCCAGCTCCGCAACGCTCGCTGGCAGACCAGCAGCCTCAGCAGCGGCGGCACCAACTGCGTCCAGATCGCCTTCCTGGAGCAGGGCATCGTGGCCCTGCGCGACTCCAAGAACCCCGAAAAGGCCCCGCACCTGTTCACAGACGCCGAGTACGACGCCTTCACCGGCGGCATCGAACGCGGCGAACTCCGACGTCCCTGAACTTGCGAGCCCATCTGAATGAGACGGAATGATGGTGACCGCTGACCTGGCCATATGAGCCAACCGTGACCCTCGTGTCGTCGTCGCGTCGGATGCCCAGGCGCTCGACGCGGCCTTCGTGGAGTTGAACGAGAAAAGGCTTGGTGACCTCGGGGCATCAGATTCGATGTCGTCGGCCGACGGGGCGGGGCCAGGGGCCGAGTTCGGAGGGCGGGGGACCGGGGGGCGGACGAACCGGAGCGACAGGATGATTGATAAGGGCTGTTGGCGGAGAGTCGCTTCAGATGGTCGGTTCTCCTGGTTTGATGTCGATGGGCGCTGAAGCAAGATCGCCGCGTCCTCTGTTGTCCTTCTGACTTCATGCTGGAGGCCCCCCGATGACCGATGACAGGAAGAGGCTGACCGCCTCCGAGGAGCGCCTGGTGGCACTCGCGGACGAGCGCGCTTTCAAGGTCTTGAGGAGTCCGACAGTGAAATACCTTGAGCTTGAGCACGCAGGTCAAGGCCAGGTCGGCTACGTCGGACGCGAAACGCCGCAGGGAACCATCTCCGTGCTTGTCTCGCCTGAGACCGATCTCGGGCGCCTGACCTCAATTCCCGGGCTCACCATTCCTGACAAATTCCGCTTTGGTGCCGCTATGATCAAGTTCCCTAAAGGCATGAACAAAGGGAAGGAAGAGAGCCACTATGGATATCGGATCGTCTGCGCGGACATCACCGCCTACTGCCGTCTATTGGAACGGCTGGTCAGTGAAGAGTGCGGCCCCGTGTGATTGGCGATGTGACTCCACTGGTGGTCTCTTTGGTAGCCGTAATACTTTTCCTCGGTAGCTGATCAAATAGCAACGGTAGAAAACCGGGCGCGGGTCAGGCCGACATACAGAATTCGGTGCTCTTCGTTTTCCGAATCTAGTCCTTTACGGAGTGTCTCATGCTCCCCAGAGGTTAGCCGCACTGCGACTCGATCCCATTCGCATCCTTTGGCTTGGTGGATTGTTATTCCGAGAATACGGTAAGGATGAGTGTTCGTTACACGTTTTTTAATATTTTCGAGCTCTCGGTATGGGCCTGTTTCCGGAAGGTATTGCTCGGTCTCATGCCGGATAGAAAGGGAAAGTTTTTTCCATGTATCCTGAACCGGGTCGGAGGCGAGAGAAGCCAGAACGCCGCCCAATCACTCGAAAAGGCGCTGCGGGGCGGCGGGGTCGAGAATCCCCAGGTTGCGAAGGGCATCGTTCAGAAAGGTGGACGACAGCCCGAACTCGACTTGTGTCAGTTGGTTGAGCAAGAGAGCGACTGCCGACTCTGCGGCTGTGTGAGGTGGCCCGAACGAGAGCGGAAGGATTTCCGTACCCGCACTCCAGAGAGACTGCCACTTCCAGGCAAGGGCGACATCGACTTTCTCCCCTTCCCCCGCAGAGAGTTCGACAGGTTTGCGTGCGCGTAGACACTCTGCAAGCAGGATGGTTTCGGGAGAACGGAAGCGGAAGGATTCAGACAGCGGGCAGCTGATGAAGCCGTACCGGGACACGAGTTTGTGAACGAGTTCGGGAGTAGCACCCCGGAAGGCGTATAGAGCCTGCCAGGGGTCGCCGATGATGGTTGTTTTGATGTCCTGCTCGCAGGCCATGCTGACGAGTCGCAGGTCCAGCTCGTTGGCGTCGAAGATTTCGTCAACGATCAGCGCACGTATTGAAGTCTTTATATGTGTGGAGATCGCATCCGCAAGTGCATGGTTTTCTAATGCCTGATTCAGAACGGTTCGTATTTCGGCGTGGGTGCACTTTCCCTGTTCCAGGTGATCGCGATATGTGGTTATATCACAAGGAACTACTTCGCCATCTATGATCGACAGCCAGGAGCTCGTGTCAGGGTACGTGTAACCCCAGGCTTTCCAGGAGTCCGCGACCGTTAATTCGACGCAACCACCGGGCCATGTCAGCAGACCATGGCGGAGAAGATACCCGAGTAGATCGTGCAGGTAGGCATCGATGGTGGCAACCCGATGGGGCCAGGTCAGCGCGGTTCTTCCCCACCGGGTATTCAGGGCCCCGGCGTTCCCGGGTTCTGATGCGGTATGCCGACGTTGAGCGTTTGGCCAGGTGGAACGCGAAAGAGCGCGACTTCTGCTGATCTTTCGGGTGTCGAAATCCGGAGATCATCGCAGGAGTCGCGCTCGTGTCCCCATCTTCTCTGACCAGTTCCCCGCATGTCTCGTGTCTTGACCAGCTCGCCGACTTGGCATTGTGGGAGTCCGAACTGGCACCCGATCCGGTCGTGGTGGAATCGGCGTTGATGCGCCGGTTGGCGACGGTTCCCGATCGGCGGTCTGCTTGCGGTCTGCGCCATCCGCTGGTGGCCATCTTGACGTTGGCCGCGTGCGCGACCCTGGTCGTCGGCGGCGACAGCGTCGCGGCGATCTGGCAGTGGGCCGCCCGAAGCCCGCAAGCGGCGCTGGAGCGGCTGGGCGCCTACCGTGATCTGTTCACCGGGTTGTTCCTCGTGCCCAGTGAGCGTACCTTCCGCCGTGTTCTGGCGGAGCTGGACGCCGATGCGCTGGACGCCGCGATCAGCGGCTATGTCGCCGAGGTGATACGGCAGGAGGCTCTGACGCCACAACTGCCCGACACTCCCGGCCCCGCCGAACGGGAACAGCGCCGCGCGGCACGACGCCGGCTCAGCCATCCCGCCCCGGCCGGGCTGCTGCCCGCAGCGGCGCTGGACGGCAAGGCCCTGCGCGGGGCACGCACCAGCGAAGACGGGAGGGTCTTCCTGGTCGGCGCGATCAGCCACGAGCACGGCGTGATCCTGGGCCAGTGTCAGGTCGCCGGCAAGAAAGGCGAGGGTCCCGCCGCCCGCGCGATGCTGCCCCACCTGCGGGTGGCCGGGATGGTCTTGACCTTGGACGCCCTGCACACCACCAAGACCACCGCCCGTCTGATCACCCAGCTGGGCGGCCACTACGTCCTCATCCTCAAGGGCAATCAACCGCTGGCACGCGCCGCCGCGCACGCGCTGTTGTCCGGGCCGGATGCCGACTGGACGCAAACCACCGCGGTCGATGACGATCACGGGCACGGCCGCAGGGAACGCCGCACCATCCGCACCGCCTCTGCCGATGACGGCCTCTTCCCCGGCGCCCGGCAAGCCTTCCGGCTCCGCCGCGACGTCGGCGAATTGGATGGCGCCTGGACCAGCAAGGAGATCGTGTTCGGCATCACCAGCCTGCCCGTTGAATTGGCAGGCCCCGCGCACCTCAACCACTACGAAAGGGCGCACTGGGGGGTGGAAAACCGGCTGAATTGGGTCAGGGACGTCACATTCGCGGAGGATCATTCCCAGGTCAGGACGGGTACCGCACCCAGAACCCTAGCCAGCCTCCGGAATCTGGCGATCAGCACCATCCGTCTGGCCGGCCGGGCCAACATCGCCCACGCTCGCCGCGATCTCCTCGACCACGATGCCGCATTCGCCGTCTACAACATCTGATCAACAGGACGGACTTGGACATAACAATTCAACGCCGGGGCCCTGACCGGGTATTGATCCGTTCTCGAAGTTCGGTAGCTGCAGCTCGATTGAAGCAGAGGGCGAGTACGGCTCGGAAGTCCCCCCTGCTGGTATAACGGTGCACGCCAAAGCGTTCAGCGGCGATAACGGTCTTTCCCGATCCGGGTTCAGCCTCGATATAAACACGTCCGGCTTCTGTGCCGGCGGCTTTGATCTGCGCAGGGGTTAGATCAAGGTTGGAGGTCACTGTTTCCTTCTTCTGAACTTAAGAAGTGGTTGAGATCTGCAAGGACGAGGATGCTTGGCGCGGGTTTGTCGTATAGGAAATCAAAAAGGCGATGCATATGGTCGGGAACGTGTACCGAGGAAGGGTCCTTGTCGATGCGATCCTGCAGTTCCTCGGCCAGTGCAAGGGCGAACTCTCCCTTTTTTTCTGGATGCGGATCCAGCACTGGTTTTGTGCTTTATCGAGGCGCTACGGAACAGCAATTGAATCTCGTCGGGGGTGATCCGAAGAGGAATAATCACACCAATTTTCCCAAGTGCTGCTGCGACTGCATCCTCGTTCCCGGCTGTGATCGCAGGCTCCAGGGTCGGCTCGCTTGCGAAATGCTTCACGATTTTTTGATCATGGGAAGCGAGCCATGCCGGATCCGTGAGCAAATTGCCGCTTGATGGCTTATCCGTATCGCCGAGTACGGCGATACGGTCACAGAGTTCTTTGCCTTTGATAGCGAGAAGCTGCACGGCCCAAGGCCTTCCTTTGAAGCCCATCGGAATGATAGCCAGCGCATTGACGAACGATGTTCGATTTTGGTTGCCCGCAGCCCACGCCAGGCCAAGCTGGCGGAGCAGCGCCACATCCGTCACTCCTTCGACGAGAGCCATACGTTCGGCGAACAAAGCTGAGGATCGGGTGGCGTCCAGATGCAGACGCGCCTTAGAAAGGACGTCTTTTTTGATGTTCAGGTGCGCTACAGCACAGGCGATTCGTTTTCCGGACTGAAGGCGCCTCAGCACTATGAGCTCCTCAGGCTGACAGGCCGAGATGACATTGGGAGCGTGCGAACTGAGGAGCTGACCAAGCGCTTCGTCCGCGAATCCCGGATCACCGCCCGGTTGGAACACCCCGGTGTTCCGATCGTCTACGACCACGGAATCTACGACGGCGAGCTCTATCTGGTGATGCAGCTCATCGACGGCTCCCCGGTCTCCACCGTGATCGACGAGGTTGAGCGGCTTCCGATCGGCTGGGTTGCCGCCATCGGCGCGCAGGTCTGCACGGTGCTGTCGGTCGCGCACGCGGCCTCGCTCGTTCACCGGGATCTCAACCCGGCAACCTGATGCTCTGCCTGGACGGGACCGTGAAGGTTCTTGACTTCGGGGTCGCTGGCGCGTTCGAGGCGTCGAGCATGCCCCGGATCCCCCAGACCGGCGTGACGACGGGCACCCCTGACTACATGGCCCCGGATCAGGCGTTCAGTGCCGTCACCACCCCGCAGTCCGACCTCTACTCCCTCGGGGTCGTCCTGTATGAGCTGCTGACCGGAGAACTGCCGTTCAGAGGGCCGACGCCCCTCGCGGTGATGCGTGGACACACCGACGAGCCACCCCGGCCTCCGCGCGAGCTCCGTTCCGGGATTCCGGTCCGGCTGGAGGAACTGGTCCTTCAGCTCCTGGCCAAGAAGGCGGAGGACCGGCCCGAGGACGCGGCGGAGGTCTTCGCCAGGCTGACCGAGTTCTGCCGCTCGGTGCTCGCCGAGGTGATCGAGCCGGCCGTCCAGATTCTCGGCCCTGCCAGTTCCGAGCTGAACGGTCTCCGGCTGGAACTGGCCAATGTGCTCTTCCTCGGCGGCGACTACCGAAAGGCCGCTCCGGAGTTCCACCGGCTCGCCACGGACCTGGCCGCACGCGAGGGGGCCGACCATGATCTGGTGCTTCGCTGCCGTCTGCAGGAGGCCGTCTGCCACGCGAAGGTGGGGGAGAACAGCCTGGCTCTCCGGCAGCTCCGCGGTCTGCCGGCCGACGGATACAAGTTCGGCGTCGACGAGGATCGCATCCTGGAGCTTCGCCGCGAGATCGGACTGCTGGAGCTCGCCGCCGGCGACAAGGCGGTGGCGATCCACACGCTGTCCATGCTCCTTCCGGATCTGGAACGCCGCTACGGCCCGCGGCACCCCGCGGTGGACCAGATCGCCGAGATCCTGGCCGACCTGGACCTGCACACCACTACCCGGTGATCGACCAGCGAGACGACTCGCCGAGCACCTCCTGCGCGCCGTCCAGATCGGCCAGGCGTGCGGCGAGCGTGGCGACCGCCAGCCGTTCGGGCAGGGCCACCGCGAACTTCAGCCCCGTCAACGCCCTGGGGTCCACCTCGGGCAGGCAGAGCCGGTCCGCCGCTCCGTCCATCGCCTTCCGCCACCCGTCCGGAGTCAGGTTCGTCCGGAGCCGGATGGATTCCTCCTCCACGCGCTGACCGCTGTCGGCGATCTCCGACAGGGTGGCCGCGAGGGTCGCGTTGACCCGGGAACCGGCCCAGGTCCACCAGTGCACGTCGCCGGTCTCATCCCTGGTGACGACGGTTCCGCCGGGGTGGACCGTTGCCAGACCGTCCTCGCGGATCACGGCGAGCCGCTCCCGCGCCCGGCGGCTCAGCTGAACCGATGGGTCCTCGCCCAGCAGCACCGAACGCATGGCACGGCAGAGGACGAAGGAGAGCCCACCCAGCCCTCGTCCGTTCCAGCGGGCCTTACCCCTGCCGTCGGCGGGTTCCACGTGGCAGCGCCGCCGCCGCCAGTCGATGTGGTTGACCCGCCAGGTCCGCCCGGCGAGCAGCAGCAGTCTCGGTCCCTCGATCTCCTCGGTGAGCAGTGCGGGATCGGTCCGCCCGATCTCCTTGCGCCCGTGCAGCACGGCGAATTCCGGGGCGGCGGTGAAGACGGAGGTCATCTCCATGAAATGCCGGAACCCGAAGCGCCGCTCGGCCTCCGGGCCGATGAACAGCATCCCGGAGTCCTCGTCCAGGTATCCCGACGCGACCAGGTGACCGACGACGGGTTCGGAGCCCGGGCCGAACGGCCACAGCCCGTTCCACCACCGTGGCCAGATTCGGTCCCCGACCCGATGCTCCTGCAGGCAGAGCGCCAGCATCTGCTGGGCCATGATGTGCCGGGGCTCGGGGGGCGGGGTGACCGGCTCCACCCAGCCGCGCCCCCAGAGCAGCAGCAGCGCCGCGGCCCGCAGCAACGATCCCTCGTCCAGGGCGAGGAACAGGCAGTTCCGTACGCTTCCCGCCCGGCGCCCGGTCCTGCCGATCCGCTGCAGGAACGACGCGACGCTGAACGGCGCGTTGATCTGGATCACCCGGTCCAGGTCACCGACGTCGATGCCCAGCTCAAGGGTCGAGGTCGCGATGATGACACAGTCCCGGGCCTCAGCGAACGCCTCCTCCGAGCGCCGTCGCTCGTCGGCGGAGAGCGAGGCGTGCGAGAGGAAGACGGTGATGCCCAGACCGCCGAGCGCGTGCCCCAGCTCCTCGACGAGCTGTTTGGAATCGCAGAAGACCAGCCGCTTCTCACCCCGGTGCAGCGCCGAGATCACCTTCGCGGCGTTGGACACCGAGCCCACGTAGTCCAGCTGCACCTCTCCCGGCGGTACGACCTGCGCCTGACCGGGCGGGCCGGGCGCGACCACGTGCGCGGGGCGCTCTCCCGCGCCGGATCCCTGCAGCCAGGTCAGCAGCTCGCCGGGGTTGCCCACGGTGGCGGACAGGCCGATCCGCTGAAGTGGGCGGCCGAGCAGGTGGGTGAGGCGTTCCAGTACGGCGAGCAGGTGCCAGCCTCGGTCGTCGCCGGCGAAGGCGTGCACCTCGTCGACGACGACGGCCCGCAACCCGGCGAAGAACTGCCGGTGGTCGACGTTGACGCTGACCAGCATCGACTCCAGCGACTCCGGCGTGGTCAGCAGCACATCGGGCTGCTCCCGGAGGATCCGCCTGCGCCGGGGGGAGGTCACGTCACCGTGCCAGAGCGCGGTACGCCGCCCGAGCCACCCGGTGTAGCCCTCCAGCCGGGGCAGCAGGTTGTTCAGCAGCGCCTTGATCGGGCAGAGGTAGAGAACCGAGGTGCCGTGCCACTGCTCCATCGCCATCCGCGACAGCAGCGGGAACATCGCGGCCTCGGTCTTCCCACCCGCCGTCGGGGCGAGTAGCAGCGCGTCCGCGCCGGTCAGCACCGGCGCGATCGCGTCCTGCTGGAACGGTCGCAGCTCCGGCCAGCCGAGCGTGTTGACGATGTGGTGCAGCACCACGGGGTGGAGCTCGGAGCTCACGGCAGATCCAGCGAGATGTCGTCCATTGACAGCGCGTTCCTCTCCACCTCGGTCAGCTCGTGCGCGCCGACGGTGAGCCGGTAGTGCACCCGGGGGTCGAAGTCGGGGAACTGGTCCACTCGGTCGAGCACCTCGCCGACCAGCTTCTTCAGGAACAACCTGGGTGCGACCCCTACCCTGTCGCCCAGTGAACCCGCGACCGCCCGCGCGAGATCTGCCAGATAGGCGTCGTCCACCACCGAGGCCACCCGGGTGGACGCCCCCGCGGCGTACAGGTCCCTGACCCGGATCCCCAGCTCCAGCAGGCCGTCGTGGCTGAACCCCGGCAGCCGGGTCTGCACCGCCCGGGGGTTGTCGAACCGGGCGTCGGTGTCGAAGTCGGTGGCCAGCCTGGCCGCCAGCGGTGCCAGTCGCTGAACCCCCTGGGAACCCTCCGAGAAGAAGGCGGGTGTCCCGGTGATGAGCACGTACAGCCCGGGAAACCGGCCGGAGTCGACCTCGTCGATGAGCTGGCGGAGCGCGTTGAGCGCCTTGTCCCGCACGTCGGAGCGGACCCGCTGCAACGTCTCCACCTCGTCGAGCACCAGCAGCAGGCCCTGGTGCCCCGAGTCCCGCAGCACGGTCAGCAGACCCTGCACGAAGCCGAGCGCCCCGAAGTGGTCCAGGTCACCGCGGACTCCCGCCGCCCGCTTGGCGGACGCCGCCACATGCGGCTGCCCGCCCAGCCAGGCCAGTACGGCTTCAGCGGTCACCGGATCGGAGGCGGCCAGCGCCGCCCGGTAGCCTCGGAGCGCGGCGGCGAACGCGGGCGCGGAGCGGCTCACCTCGGCCAGCCGCTTCTCCAGCAGGGCCGCCACGGCCGGGTCCAGCTCGGCTTCCGGCACCCCGGCGGCGAGCGAGTCCTCCTCCAGGGTGTACATCCACGCGTCGATCACGGAGCGGAGCGCGCTCGGTGCGAACTGCGCGGTCGACAGGTTCTCGCAGAGCCGCCGGTAGACGTTCTCCAGCCGATGCAGCGGCGTCTCGGTCTCGGAGATCTGCACCTCGGCCACGGCCGGCCCGGCACGCTTCGCCCGCTCGGCGAGCCAGCGGGCGAAGAACGTCTTGCCGGAGCCGTACTCCCCGCGGACCGCCTTGAAGACCGCGCCGCTTCGCGACGCGACGGCCAGCTCGTCGTCGAGGGCGGCGGTGAACCGGCCCAGGCCCACCGCGAGCAGGTCCAGTCCGGCAGACGGGACGGTGCCGCGCCGCAGCGCGTCGATGACCTCGCGGCGGCGGCGCTCGCTGACGTTCCCTACCGTCACGACACCCCGAACTGCTCGATGAGGATGCCGATGTCCAGCACGACGGTGACCCCGTCGCGGTCGTAGCCGATCGGGTCGTAGCCGTCGACGCTGAGCACCCGCCGGACCGCGGCCAGCACGCTGCGCAGCCGGGTCGCGGGCACCTGTGCGAGCGCGGAGAGCGTCGACTCGTGCAGCCGCCCGCCGCCGTCGAGCAGCGCGATCAGCACGGCGCGGACCCGCTCGTCGTCGGAGGCGGCCCGTCCGGCGCTCTCCCGCTGCCGCGCGTAAAGCGAGGTGGCGAGCAGTTTGTCGACGAACCGCTCGGCGGCGCGTCGCAGCACCGGTGGCGCGGCGGGGAGCGCCAGTTCCTCGAAGGAGATCAGCTCCTCCTGGTTCTCCGGAAGCCTCGAGGAACTCGGCCGCTGGGCCTTCCGGGGAGCCGGGGGAGTCACGGGAGCCGCCGTGGATGCGGCGAGGGTGACCGTACTGTGCCACCAGGCGGGTTCCTGCGCCGGGGCGGGCCGCCAGCCGGCGATCCCGTCCACCGGAGCGGCGCTGAACACCGCGAACGGCACGGCGACCTCGGCGGCGGAGACACCGCCGTGGTATCCGGCGCGCTTCGCGGTGTAGCGCAGCCCCTCGCGCCAGGGCAGTACGGCCGCGCCGCCGCCGAGCAGCACCCGGCGTCCCTCGATGGCGATCTCCCCCTCGGTAACCGGGCCGCCGACAGGACGCCAGCGGGCCGACTCGGCTCCGGTGCCGGTCAGCGGCACGCTGTCACGTTCAATGACATGCCCGTGGTCACTGGTGAGGATCAGGGTCCGGCCGGTCGCCCTGGCCGCCTCGGTCAGCGCCGTCAGATGCCGGACCTGGGCGCGCGTCCAGGTGGTGCCACCGGGATCCATCTTGTCGAGCGCGTCGTCGACGGTGTTGAGCACCACGCCGACCACCCGGGCCTCGCCCTCCACCGCGCCGCGGACCTCCGAGTGCAGGGAGTGGCCACCGGGGGCGCGCAGCTCGTACTTGTGGAACAGCCGGGCCGCCGGATCGCCCGTCGCGGCGGCGAATCCGGATTTCTCCTCGCGCTGACCGCCGGTCCGCAGCGTTCCGGTGAGCAGGCTGGTCCGGCAGGTCTCGGTGACGGTGGGCAGCGCGGGCAGCAGCACCCGTCGATGACCCAGCGCGGAGTCGATCAGCTCGATCCACCGGCTGCCCACCAGTTCGGCCGCCAGCTCGGCGAGCACTCCGGCGGACATCCCGTCCAGGACGATCAGCAGCGACCGGCCGAGCGGCCTGACCAGCGTGGACAGCGCCGACTCTATCGGCACCAGGGTGCCGGGCGGGGAGTCGGCGGCGACCATGGTCGCCAGGTGTCCGGCGAGCACGCGGTCCCGCGCGTCGCGCCGGGCCGCGACCACCTCCAGCAGCGACCGGTAGGCCCGGCCCACCTGCTCGTCGAGATCACCGTCCCACACGTCGGCGAATGCCCACTCGGCGTAGGCGCCGACCCTGATCTGGTGGTGCAGGGTGTCGGCGAGGGTGAGCGCGGGCTCGTCGGGGACCGCGAGCGACCGAAGCAGCCGGAGCGCCATCTGGGCCACCACGGCCCGGCGCTCCCGGTCCATTCCGCGCTGGGCCAGTTCGTGCGCCGCGAGCTGGGCGTACGCCTGCTCGGCCCGGTCCAGCTCCGCCGGGCCGGGGACGGGAAGCGCGTTCCGTACGGTCTTCGCGAACTCGCGCAGCCGGCTGTCGTACGCGCCGGGCAGCAGGGTGGAGCGGGTGATCAGCGCCCCGGCGTTGAACTTGCGGAGCAGCTCTTCGGCCCGTTCGAGCAGGCCGTCCGGCTGGTTCAACTGGACGATGGCCGCCTCCGCCGCGCGGCTCCAGGTCTGGGCCTGCTCGGCGGGCAGATCGGCGCCGCCGAGCCTGGCCCGGAGCAGGCCGCGGGCCTCACCGATGGACTGGACGCCGGTCCTGCCCTCCGGCCACAGCAGCCCGGCGGCCAGCGCGAGCGGGAGCGCGTCGCCGCCGTGCCCGGCCGCCGCGGCCCGCAACGTCCAGATCCCGGCGGGTCCGGTGACGCCGCCCAGCCAGTTGGTCAGCCCGATCCGTACCTCGCCGGGAAGCGCGGCGACAGCGGCCGTCGCCACCGGGTCGAGCGACCAGCGCAGCAGTCCGGTCGCGTCCGGGTGCCCCGGGGTGAGGTACGGCTCGCCGTCGGCCCGGGCCCCGAACAGTACCGAGGCGAGGTGCCCGAGCGCGTGCTCACGGGTGAGCGCCCCTCCGGGAGCGGGCGGCCAGCCGGAACCGGCCGGTTCCCACCTGCCCAGCGCCGACGCGGCCCAGTCCTCGGCCAGCAGCAGCGGATCGACGCTCCGTGCCGCGAACGACTGCTTGAGCAGGTCCCACGGCTTCAGCGGGATCAGCATGCCGCGTACCAGGTGGGTGAGCAGCCCGAGCCCGAGGTCGGCGGCGTCCGTGTCGGTGAGGACTACCAGGTAGCCGGGGTTTCCCCGGTGCGCGATGAGCTCCTCCCGGACGGCCAGCGCGGACGGGCAGGCCCTGACCTGGACGAGGGTCTCGCCGGAGGCACCCTCCAGCGGGAACGACGGCTCCCCGGCCCATTCGGGACGGGCGTGGATGCCGATCACCCGTTTCGACTGGCCGGGCTTCGCGACCCCGCTCACGATGCTGCGGATCGCGGGCAGCGTCGCGGCGGCGAGCCGGGTCCCGGTCCCGGAGGTCTCGATCACGACTGCGCCTCTCCCGTCGAGATCCGCCAGCTGATGGTGATCTGCGCCCCGGGGTGTGCGTCGGCCAGCGCCTTCAGCGTGCCGAGCGCCCCGTCGATGGTGCCTGCGGTCACGGTCGTCGTACCTGTCTTATCCGTCACGGTCACCGGATCGGGGTCGGATGACCCGTCGATCGGATCCGGCCAGATGATGATCGGGTCCGGATCGATGATGATCGGGTCCGGGATGACGATATTGGCCAGGAGTTGCTGTGCCTCCCGCTTGGCGTCGGCGAGCGCCGGGCCGAGGGACAATTGCACCTCCTGATATCCGGCCGCGTCGCGGAGCCGCCTCACGAGGTCGGCGGCGGTCTGGTCATGGGACGAGCGGGTCTCGACCGCGCGCAGCAGGTCCCAGTCCATACGGTCCAGCGCGGCCACCATGCTTTCGGCCGTCTTCAACGACCGGGCCACGGTTTCCGGTGCGGCGTCCAGTGCCGCCGAGGCCAGGCCGCTGACCAGGTCATAGGCTTCGGGTTCCGCTGCCAGCGAGGTGACCAGCGAGGCCGCGTTCCTGACGAGGCCCAGCCGGTCCGAGGTCCCGTCGGCGGCCTGGCTCCCGGTGAGGCCGAGCGCGTCGCGGTGGGTCTCCAGCAGCGCGACCAGCTTCCGGGCCGGCTCCTGCAACGCCCTGGCCTGGGTGCGCACGGCTCCCGCGAGCCGGTTGACCGTGGCGGCCGACCGGCGCTCCCCGGACGGCACCCCGAAGATCCGGGCGGCCCGGTCGACGGCGCCGCGCCAGATGGACTCGTCGGGCAGCCGGGGCAGTCGCAGCTCGTAGGCGGCGTCGATCCGGTCCACCGGTGGCCGGGGGACCGGTCCCTCCTCGCCGCGGAACCATTCGCGGTCCTGTGCCAGCGCGAACGCCGCGACGACCAGCCCGCGAACGGCCGGGTCCAGGCCGCGCGCCTGCGGCTGGTCCAGCCAGCCGATCAGCTTGCCGACCCCGATGGACTGCTCCAGGCCGTCCTGGGCGGCGAGCTGGGTGAGGTGCCGGCGCAGCGGGAAGGTGTCGGCGGTCAGCAGGAACGCGTTCTCCAGCGCCTCACCGAGCTTCAGCGGGTTGGCCACCTTCTTGAGCACCTCGCGGTCCTTGGCCGCGATCGGGACTCGGCCGTGCTCGTCGGCCGCCGCCGCCTCCAGATACTCCAGCACGGTGGTGAGGTCGCTGCGCCGCACCTCGGACTCGATCCTGGCCAGGTCGTCGTTGGGGCCGAAGTTCTGCTCGTCGAACGGGAAGTCGATGACGAGCTTCCACCGGTCGCCTTCGGCGAGCAGCGCGGAGTCCGGCAGCTCCTCGGCGTTGCGGACGTTGCCGTAGACCAGGTCCACCGTGCGGCGGCTGCCGCGCCAGACGAACGAGTGCGTGTACCCGCCGCCGATGGTGTCGGCGGGAGCCGACGCGCCGAGCGAGGTGAAGACCAGCTTGCGCAGCAGCTGCCGGCGCTCTCCGTTGGTGTCCTGGTTGCGGACCCGGTCCAGCACGCTCTCGTAGTCGACGCCCGCGAGCTGAATCGTGATCAGCGGGTTTCTCTGGTCGTCGGAGAGGTGGATCTCGCTCACCCCCGACTGCCCGAGCTCCTTGAAGAGGGCCAGCACCTTGCCGGTCTCGTCGCCCACCAGCCGGACCTTGATCGTGCCGTGGTTCAGCGCGGCCAGCTTCAGCGCGGCCAGCTTCAGCGCGGCCAGCTTCAGCGCGGCCAGCTTCAGCGCGGCCAGCTTCAGCGCGGTGAGGTTGCGCAGCGCGGGGACGTTCGGCGCGATCGCGGTGAGCAGCGCCGTCTTAACCAGCCGGGCGTCGCTGACGAAGGCGTGGGTCCGCGGCAGGCCCTCGGCCCGGTCGCTGGTGAGCCGGTGCCGGTCCAGCAGCCGGGGCAGCAGCTTCTCCTCGAACAGGGTCCGCGCGTTGGCGAAGTGCTGCGCTATGTCGTCGGTGAGCGGCACCATGCCCGCGCTCATCAATACGTCGTAGACGTCGCCGACCGGGATCAGATCGTCCACCCTCAGCTCGTCCCGGCCCCGGCGGAGCAGCTCGGCCATGGTCCGCAAGCCGGTCCGCTCCCGCTGCAGCAGGCCGGCGAGGGCGACCATGGTGGAGACCAGCGCCGGTGAGAACGGATAGGTCCGGCGGAAGGAGAGCTGGTCGGAGGAGTCGTCCAGCCCGTCCAGCAGCACGTTCCAGACCTTCGGCTCCCGGGTCACATGCGCGAACGCCGCCTCCGGCTTCTCCCGGCCGCCGGGCTTGAGGGAGAGCAGCCGCCGTTCCACGATCAACGGGAGGTTGCCGTCGGCAAGGACGATCTTGTTGAAGCGGTCCTCCCACCAGCGGAACGTCTGGCCGGTGGCGTACTTCTCCGCGCCGGTGAAGTTCGCGCCGAGGAAGTCCTTGATGTCCCGCTGCCTGGCGACGAACGACATCAGCGGGATCGGGCGCCTGCTGGACGCCGACTCCACCAGCTTGGAGAGCTTGGGGCCCTCGCGGTTGACGAACGTCGTGTCGTTGCTGCGGGAGGCGAGCCAGAGCACCAGCTCGTCGATGAAGAGGGCGATGCCCTGGTAACCGAGCCGCCGAGCAGAGCCTCCTCGACCGTCGAGGCGCCCATCAGGTGGTAGTTGAGGCAGAGCAGCTTTTTCCCGGCCAGCCAACGGTCATGCCTGTCGAGCACCCCCTCCAGGTCACGGAGCCCCCGGGCGTCCGGGTTGTGCTGGAGGATGGCGTTGAGCACCGCCATGAAATGGCTCTTGCCCGAGCCGAACGAGCCGTGCAGGAAGACCGCGTCGCTGGCCCCCTTCTCCAGGGTGCCCTGGACGTAGCCGAGGGCCGCGTCGAAGCTCTGCGCGAGCTGCGGGGTGACCACGTAGCTGGCCAGGGTCGCGTCGATACGCGAGACGCCGTCGCTGAGCTTGAGCACGAAGTCGTTCGCGCTCAGCGACTCGGGGATCTCGATGACGTCCCTGAGCAGCACCGCACCGTCGGGAGAGGCCGCCATTCGTCAGTTCCCCTTCTCAGCCGTCGGTTGGGTGTTCTTGACCTTCTTTTTACCCTTGGTGCCGCGGGCGGGCGCCTTCGGCCGCCAACTGGCCAGATCCGGCCGGGTCAGCTCGTGTTCGGTGAGCCGGTCCCGCAACCAGCCGGAGAAGTGCTCGGCTCGGGCGGCGGTCCAGGCGTCCTCCCGGCGCTGGAGCTCCCAGACCTCCTCCCACTCCGCTCGCTTGCGCAGCCCGCTCTCCTTGTAGCGGTACGCGGCCAGGAACGGCACCTGCTCGTCCTTCAGCAGCGCGGCCAGGCTCGCGGTCAGGTCGTGGTCGGGGGTTCCGACGTAGAGGTCGAGCACCTGCCGGAAGTCCGTGTCCAGCCGGGCCAGGTCGGCGAGCTGCGCCACGCTCAGCGCTCGGGGGTCCCCGTTCCGGTCGGACCAGAGGCTTGGCTTCTCAAGCCGGTCCAGCAGCCAGTCGCGCAGCGCGTTCGCCCGCGTCGTCTCGTACGGCTCCGCCGCCCAGCGCCGCTTGCACTCCGGACGCTCCACCAGACCGAGCAGCGGCTTGTTCGCGATGAA
The DNA here is from genome assembly GCF_035917355.1 of Streptosporangium sp. NBC_01810. Taxonomy (NCBI): domain Bacteria; kingdom Bacillati; phylum Actinomycetota; class Actinomycetes; order Streptosporangiales; family Streptosporangiaceae; genus Streptosporangium; species Streptosporangium sp. NBC_01810. The sequence continues at coordinate 1,663,702 of NZ_CP109070.1, forward strand.
GTCGATCCGCCGGCGGACCAGCTCTTTGTACGCCTCCGGCCAGTGTTCCGGGAGGTCGGTACGCATGGTCGAACGGTGCCGCTCGAACCAGGCGGTCTCCGTCCCCCCGGCCTCGACCTGCCTGCCGAGCACGATCTCGAACGCCCGCTCCCCGAGCGCCAGCCCCGGCAGGTCTTTTCCGCCGTAGGTGAGATCCTCCTCCAGGATCCCGTAGAGCTTGTAGACCTCCCAGTCCAGCTCTTCCTGTATTGAGATCATCTGTGCCCGGATCGGCGTTCTCGTCTTTCTTTCCGAAGTCTTCTCCAGTGACCTCGACATTGAGTTCGGTCTGACGGCCGCCGGACATGCCACCGCCGTAGATGAGGGAGTCGCCGGTGCCGATGTTCAACTGCAGACCGGGAGTGTTGGGGCCGTCCAGGCGGGTCACCCGGCAGGCGCGGAGCGCGGCGACCATCAGACGGAACTTGGTGATCGCGGTCGCGGTCGGGTTGATGTCCACGCCGTGCACGCTGTCCAGCGCACGCTGCACCCGGACCCGCAGGTCGGTGCCCGGTTCGAGCCGCCCCCACTCCTCCAGCAGCCGGTCGAACGCACCGAGCAGGAAGTGCCCCGACCCGCAGGTGGGGTCGATCAGCTTCAGTTCCGTCAGATCGAAACGTTCCAGGGCCGGGGTGAGGGTCTGGTCGAGGATGAACTCCTCCACGAAGACCGGCGTCTGCAGCAGCGCGTACTTCTTCTGGACGTGCTCCGAGAGATCCTGGTAGAGGTCGCCGAGGAAGCGGGTGTCCAGGCTCTCGCTGTGGAAGTCGTGCGCGAGCCGGATGCCGTCGCTGTCCCGGCGCTGGAAAGCCTCGATCAGCGCCTCGGCCCGGTCAGCCGAGATGTCCCACCACCAGACGAAGTCGGTGTCAGTTGGCCGTGCGATGGGAGATCATTTTAAGAGCAGGTAAAGACTCCCCGCAGGTGGCGCGATGTCAGCTCCATAACGAGCTACGAGAGGACATGCGGGTGCCCATCGGACCCGGTCCAACCCCCGGTGCCCCGTACGCAGCCCCCCTCGAAGGACACCAAAAGCCGAGCGAGGGAAGGCCGAAAGTCAGAACAGCCGGAAGTCGGAGAAGCCACAGGCCAGAGCAGCCGGAGGTCAGGATGGTCAGAGTCGGGAGGACCAGGGGATGGGGCGGTCAGGGATTGAGGTGGTCAGGGATCAGAAGTCGGAGGTTGAGGCGGTCAGGGATCAGAGGTCAGGAGGTAGGGCTCAGGAGACCGCGGCGTGCTGATGTGCCTTGATCCAGGTGGTGGAGAGCTGGACCGCGCCGATGGCGCCCGGAGCCGGGTGCCCGTCCAGGTGTGGCCGGCCGCTCTGGTTGGAGGGGAGCACCGTGGCCTCGTCGAGCAGCCGCCGCCTGGCGCCCTCCTCGTCCAGTGCGACCTTCAGGACCGCCTCGCCGTGCCGGGAATCCTTGACGAGCAGGGCGACGGCGGTGGACCCCTGCCCGAGCCGCTGGATGACCTCGAACCTGCCGGGCTCCTCCTTGGTGCCGAGGACGGCGCCCTGTCCGGCGGTGAGCGGGTCGACGCGCGGCTGACCGCCGAGCTCGGCGATCAGCTCTTCCAGGGCCTGCGCGAACCGGTCCACCGACTCGGTGCGGAGGTCCACGTCACCGGTGGTCGCCTCGCGGACCAGGTCGGCCATCGTCTGCGAGGCGCCGGGCAGTTCCAGGGTGAGATCGAGGCCGTTCTCCCGGACGATCCGCAGCAGCAGCTCCTCGTTGGACTCGGCGGGGGCCTTGCCGGTCAGGATGAGGAAGGTCAGCGCGCCCAGGCCGAACACGTCGGCCAGGACCGCGTCGGCGTCCGTGTTGTGCAGCGTCTCCCGGGCGAGATAACCGTGCGCGCCCCGGTCGGTCAGTATCTCCAGGGTGCGGGTCCCGGCCACCTGTCCGGTCTGCCCGGGCAACATCCGACCGGCGGTGTGCCAGTCCCGGACGCGGGCACCGTACCGGCCGTCACCGAGGGTGCGGACGTAGACCGAGAGCGGGCTGAGCCTGCGGTGGATCAGGCGGCGCGCGTGCGCGTACCGGAGCGTCCCGGTCAGGGTGCGGATCAGCTCCACCCGCTGGTCGACGCTGAGGGAGCCGCCTTTCTGCCGCAGGAAGTGGTCGAGGCGGACCTCGGTCGGGTCGTGCGTGAAGACGACCGCCGGGCCGCGTTCGTGCTCGTACAGCTCGATGGCCCGTGCGATGCCGGGATAGGCGGCGTTCTCCAGGACGGAGTACTCCCGCTTGGCGGCCCGCAGGATCCCGCCGCTTGAGCTCCAGCAGGTAGATGCCGCCCCGGCCGATGACCAGGAGGTCCACCTCGTACTGGCGGTTGGTCTTGGTGGTGAAGGTGAAGTTGCTCCACGCCCGGTAGGGGTCGCTCTCGCTGAGCAGCTCACGGATCGCGGCCAGACCGCTCCGCTCGTGCGCGTACTCGGAAGGCGTGACCTCGACCCAGCGCTTACTTCCGGGCTCCACCCAGTCCCTCTTGATCCTCAATGGCTGCCAAGTTTAGACATGTCCTGTCCGAAGCTGTAGATGGACTACTCCTCGGCCCTGAGGGGACCGTCCCCGGTCAGAAGTTCGAGGACCTTGACCGCCTCACCGCGGCGGAGCATGTCGTGGCTGCGCTCGTTGCGCCGGTTGCGCAGGCACCCGTAGCAGGAGGTCTCCTCGCCGCAGTCGCAGTTGGACATCCGTTTCAGCGCGGTCTCCACGACCAGGTCCAGCGAGTCGGCGATCCGCGTCACCGAACCCGCCCCGCCCGGCACCGCGTCGTAGACCACCAGGCTGGTCTGGCCGTCGTGCCCGGGGTGAACGGCGCCGTCGATGTCACCCCTGCTGATCTCCAGCCCGTCGGCGGCCCCTTCGAGCAGGGCGTACAGGGTGGAGATCCACTGCGACCAGGACAGCGACAGGGACTCCAGCCGCAGCTCCATGATGTCGGTCTCGTAGGTGTGCGCGAGAGAGCGCCAACTCAGCTTGCCCTTGCATTCCGACTGCCGCATCGGGTGGGTGTGCGTGGCGCTCTGCCTGCCCTTGCCGAAGTTGGGCGTGGCCCAGCCGCACCAGTCGCAGATCAGATAACCACTGCCGGTCGGCCCCTCGGCGAGCGCGATCATCTCGCCGCGCGAGCCGGACCGGCACAGTACCGACAACCCGCTCGCCGAGCGCCAGAGCCGCTTGACGGGGTCGTCCGCGAGCGACACCACATGGGCTGCCCCGTTCCAGGAGGTCTTCGGCGGGGCCGTACCGGGCTTGGCCGTCTTGTAGTCGGCGACGAAGCCGAACTCCGGCTTGTAGTACTTGCGCGCCTGGAAGTCGGCGACGGTGCCGCAGGCCGGGCAGACCGGATCGAGTTTCTCGCCGCCCTGCCGGAAGTGCTGGCACTGCCTGCACACGTAGTAGTAATTGCTGATCAGCTCCCGGCCGGGCAGCCGGTAGAGGCCGGCCGACCGCCACAGCACGCCTCCGGCGACCACCTCGGAGCCGGGCGCGTACTCGTAGATCGCGCTGGACAGGTCGCGGTCCAGCTCCAGCCTCGCTCCGACGGAGCTGTCACAGTGCGCGGTACGCAACTCGACGACATCCACCGGGAAGCCGTACTTGGGCAGCACGTTCCGGTTGGCCAGGAAACCGATCAGGTTGCGCCGGGTGATGGTGTTGATGGTCCGCTGGTAACGGTCGGCCTGAGCGAACTTCCTGCTCTCCGCGTACTCCCTGATGCGCTGCTCGAAGATCTCGATGTCCTGGGCCATCTCCTGCCGGACCTTCTCCAGGTGGACACACAGCTTGGTCACCCAGGCCTCCGACTCCACGCCGATCTCCGCCTGCACCGAGGTCGGCAGGATCCGGCGGAGGGACGCGGTGATCTCCTCCGGTACGGGGGTGAGGAAGTTCGCGACCCTGGTGCAGGGCGCGTCCCCACCGTCGGTGGCCCGGAAGAACTCACCGGCCGTGCGCCAGACCTCCCCGCTGGTCGCCTTGGCGTGCCGGAAGAACGCGGCGATCGCCACCGAGTGCGCGTGCCTGCGGTCGATCCGCTCGTTGCCCAGCGGCACGTACGGTGCGCGTACCTTACCCGCGATCATGGTCTCGGGTTCCTGGTAGCGGGACAGGTCGTGCGAGCGGCGCTGGGCGTAGGTCACCACCAGCGCGGCGGAGTCGGCGCGCCGACCGGCCCGGCCGGCCCGCTGGATGTAGTTGGCCGTGGTCGGCGGCATGTTGCGCAGCATGACCGTCTGCAGCTCGCCCACGTCGACGCCGAGTTCGAACGTCGTCGAGCAGGACAGCACGTTCACCTCGCCGCGCAGGAACCGCTGCTGGATGTCGGCGGCCTCGTTGCCGGTCCACTGGGCGGTGTGCTCCTGGGCGACCAGCGGGATGGGCGTCATGCCCTGGTAGAGCGCCCGGTAGTGGTCGGAGTCGTCGGCCGCCCACTCCTGAAGGGTGCCCTCGCACTTCAGTGTGGGGCAGATGCCGCGTACCGCCACCGTGGTGATCCGCCGGCAGAGGTCGCACCTATACATCTCGGTGGCCGGGACGAGCCTCAGGCTGCGGTGATCCACCTGGTGGACCACCCCGATCCGGGGAACCTGGTCCCTGGGCAGCCACCCCTCCCTGAGCGCGGTCAGGAACTCCCAGCACTTCATGAGCACCCGTCGCGGATCCTCGGCGGAGCCGGCCGTGGCGAGCACCCGCTGGAGATAGTCGAGCCGCCGATTGCCCCCTCGGGTCGGCACCCAGCTCAGCACCTTCAGCTTGGGCTCCGAACCGTCGCCGCGTACGTAGATGGGGCCCCGGCGTGGGTCGAAGGCCTCGTCGCCGGGGTCGACCTCCTCGGGCATGGTGATCGCCCCCTGGGTGCGGAGCGAGCGGGTGAGCTCGCCCAGCAGCGTCCAGACCTCCTCTTCCGAGAGCCCCAGGTAGAGGAACGCCGGAGGGAGCCGCCAGCGCGGATCCCGGTCCAGGTCGACGCGGATCAGGCCCCGGCCCTCCAGGGACTGGCGGTCGTCGAGGGCGACCAGCTCGTGCATCACCCAGAGGGAGACGGCGCGCAGCTTCGTCTGCTTGCTGTCCTTGCGCTGGAAGACGCCCGCCTTCGTGGCGGCCACGGTCACATGATGCACCAGGTCCTCGACGGGTACCCGGTCGTCGTCCCTGGTCGCCCGGCGCAGGCCGTCCAGCACCAGACGCCGCCGCTGCAGGTTCGTGTAGCTGTTCTCCAGATAGGGCGCGAAGAAGGCCGCCTGCTGGCGGCTGTCGCTGAACGTCAGCAGCTTGCGACCGCCACCCGGCTGGTCGGCCGCCTCCTCGTCCGGTGCGGGAGGCAGATCCTGGTAGAGCGCAGTGGCCAGTACGGCCGCCGCGGCGTCGTTACCGCTCTCGAACTGCCTGATCTGACCGGCTCCCCGGGCGCCGCAGGCATGGCAGCCGGTGGGCGAACTGGCCTTCGTGTTCAGCTTCCTGACCGGCCGGAGCCGGGTCTCCTGGCAGCCGCCGTACCCGCAGACCAGCGGCGCCGCCGCGTGCAGCGCGCCGCACCGGGGACACAGGTGCCCGTCCTGGGCGTCGATCTCCGGGCCGGCCTCCAGCGTCACCTCGTCCTCGTCGACGACCTCGGGAGCGTCACCGACCAGCAGCCAGGTACGGGAGTCCTTGTGCTTGATCCGGGGCGTGAAGACCGTGCCGCCCGCGGACATCTCCACCGAGCCGATGAGATGGACCGCGCCGCAGCGCTTGCAGCCGGCCAGCTCGAACATGGCGCCGCCGCAGGAGGTACAGACCTCGTGCCTGCCCAGCGAGACGTGCGGACCGGCGCTCGTTAGGCAGGTGAAGGCGCCCTCGGTCGCGCGGGCGAACAGGTGGTAGCGGGCCGAGAGCACCGAAGAGCCCGACCGGTCCTGCACCTGGCTGCCGACCTGCACCAGCGCGGAGAGGCCGCCCGCCGGGTCGTCCTGACCGCCGAAGATCAGCTGGGCGAGCTTGTCGAACGACCGCGGTCCTGCCAGGAGGGCGTTGCGGAGGGCGGCCATCGCGTGCTCACGGGCGAGAGCCGTACCGGCGTCGGTGAAATCCGCGCCCGCCGAGGCCGCGCGCCAGCACAGCTCCTCGCCGAGGTCCTCGCTCTGGGCAAGTTCCCGGTAGTCCTGAGCCGACAGCGGTCCCCAGAACGGGCCCTCGGGCATGTCCACCCTGGTCGCGCCAACGAGGTCCTTGCGGCTCTCGTCGCCGTCCACCCATTCGAAGTCGACGTTGAACAGCTTCTGGGCGAAGTCCATGACCGGGGGCGGCTGGTCTCCCACCGTGGCACTGGTGGCGATGCACTGGAGCCGCTGCCGGGGAGCCACCCGGTCGTGCAGGCGCCGCAACAGCATGCCGAGTTCCTCGGCCTTCGCGCCGTCGTAGACATGAGCCTCGTCAAGCGCGATGAACCGCCAGTGCCCGCCGTGCTCGCCCTCGAAGAGGTCCATGTCGGCCGGGCGGAGCAGCAGGTACTCCAGCATCGCGTAGTTGGTGAGCAGGATGTGCGGCGGGTTGGCGCGCATCTCCTCACGGCTGAGCAGCTCGTTCGGCAGCCTCCGCTGTCCGGGGTTGAGCTCCTCGAACTGGGCGATCCCCTTGAGAGTCTGCTCGGGGGTGTCGCCGGTGTAGCGGCCGAAGGTGATGTGCGGCACGGCCTCCAGCAGCTGGCGTAGCCGCTTGAGCTGGTCGTTCGCCAGGGCGTTCATCGGGTAGAGCAGCAGCGCCCGCACCCCCGGGCCGAGCTCGCCGTCGGCGTGCTCCTTCGCCAGGGTGTTGAGGATCGGCAGCAGGAAGCTCTCGGTCTTACCCGAGCCGGTGCCGGTCGCCACGACCAGGTTCCGTCCGGCCACCGCCTTGCGCAGCGCCCGCTCCTGGTGCAGGTAGAGGGGGCGATCCAGCGGCAGGGCGGGCCCGCCGAGCTTGGCGAACTCCTCGCCCAGCACCCCGGCGGCGATCAGCTCACGGAGCGTGGCCCCGGTCCGATAGGGCGGCGTCGCTTCGAGCAACGGCCCCTTGGTGAGCATCGGACTGTCCGTGATCTCCGCTGCCAACGCCTCGGCGATCCTCGGATCCCGTACCGGCAGGATCGACCGCAGATAACGCCGGTAGGTATCGGTAATGAGCGCACTGGTCTTGAGCGGGTCCACGCGTCAACTCCGGGGGGAGGCTTGGTCGGTTGTCGGGGCAGGCCGGCTCGCTCGGCGAGTACGAGCGCACCGGTCCTGGGGGCCATGCGTCGATTACCTGCCTGCTTGGTCGGCTCGGCCCGCGAGGAGAAGTTCGGCGCGGATGAGGTCGATCGTGGTCAGGTCTGGGGCGATCTTCGACAGGGCCCGCCACATGGGGCGGAATTCCCTTTCCAGGTGGCGGCAGCCGCTGTGGCCTCGGGCGGCGATCCTGGCGACCAGGGCGAACGCGATGGACGCGGCCGGTAGGGCCAGCCACCCGTCGCGACGCAGGGGATGGCAGCGGGCCTCGATGGATCGCTCCACCCCCCGGTAGTCGGTGAGCTTGATACTCATCGCCTCCCGGAGCACCCGGGCCGCCTGGTTGGCCACGTCACGGGCGTCGTAGCTGGTGCGCTTGTCGAACAGTTGCCGGGCGGCGGCGACGCGGGTGTCCTTGTCGAGCAGGGCGGAGGGCACGACATTGACCGCCCTCCACAGGTTCTCCAGCTGCTCGGGAGTCTGCTGGGCCATCCATTCGGCATCGGGGCCGAACCTGCCGACCTCGGCGTCGGGATCCGCCTCTCCGAGAAGCAGCCGCCCGGCCGTCTCGCCGCACTGGGCCTCGATGTTCGCGAGCAGATCGGACTCCTCGGTTGCCTGGCCGGGCAGGGCCGAGCCGGTGAGCAGCGCCGCGACCGCCGGATACTTTCGCCACAGGCGGCCGTGGGACTCCCGGTATTCGGGGGCGGGCGCGGCGGCGAGACCCGTGGTGATCAGGGCGACGATGGTCCGATCGGGCGGCAACGCCGCCTCGGGAAGCACCTGGACCGCATCCGAATGATGTCGCAGGACGGTCGCGATCTCGTCGATGCGCCGGTTCGCGGACCGGTGGTCGATGCGATTGGCCAGGTCGACGATCGCCCAGAGCCGCTCCAGCCGGGAGACCTCAGTGGGAAGCTCGTTCATCCCGGCGAGATAGCCGGAGATGGCGGCCTCCTCCTCGTCGGCCCCGCCGAACCGGCCGGGGGCGTCGCAGACGAAGATCTCGCGGGGATGCGGCCAGCGTGGCCACTCCTCCCAGAGCCACGGATCCTGAATGGCGAGCCGTACGTGCAACTGCCCGGCATCGACCAGATGCGCGGGGAGGGGGATCGAGCAGTCCTGCTCCACCGGGATGATCTCCGGTTCCCGCCAGGGAGCGGTCGTCAGGTAGATCCCCGCTGACAGCCCTTCGATCCAGATGCCGTCCTCCAGCACCAGGCGATTTTCGCGGTAGGTAACTGCCGAGGCGAGCTTGGCCGGCCGGACACTGGCGACGGGCACCGCCCGGCCAAGGAACGGCAGGATGAGATCGGCGCTGCGGTGCGCCTTCAGCGTGGTGGTGGCGCGCTTGAGGTTGTAGAGCCCCCGGCCGGAGGAGGGAACCTCCTGCACCGACTTCCCGCCGGCCAGGATCTCGACCGAAGGGAGCGCGTCGACCCCAGGGACCTCCACGCGGAGGGATTCGAGCCTCTCCACCTCCTCGGTCACCAGGCGGAGGGGGCTCGCGTGCCAGCGGGGGCTCTGCCCGGCCTCCTCGACCAGCACCCTCATGTGTGGGGGCGCGACGATGAACGGCTCCGCGTGCTGGTCGGTGCTACAGGTGATGACGTGTTCGCGCTCGCGAGGAGTGTAGGTGAGCACGGCCGGCTCCACCCGCATGCCGGAACCGGCGGCCAGCGACGCCTGCCCGGCGACCAGTCCCTCATGGTTGAACAGGCGGATCTGGGGAGTGCACCGGGAGGTGAGGCTCTCGGCGATGACGATGGAGCGGCGGGTGTTACGCCCGATGGGGCCTCGAACCGTGATCTCGAAGGCGCCGAGCACCGGCCGGGGCAGCGTCTCCCAGAGCCGTTCCGAGATCTCGGTGGGTTCGCTGACGGTGAAGGACCCGGTGAAGACGGTACGGCCACCGGCGGACGGGCGGATGTCGACCAGCCAGGTGGTCTCCCGCTCGGCGGGAAGCCAGATCGACGGGAGCTCGGCGAACACGGCGGAGCCGTACGGCGTGGTCACACCGGTGACGGGGGCACCGGTGAGGACGCGCGGCTTGCTGTGCCCGCGAACGGGGCGGCGAGCGGCGCCGCCGCCCAGGCCGATCCAGGTCGCACCCTCCAGCGAAACCAGGACCAGCCGCCAGCCGTCCCAGCCGATGGGCAGCGGGCTCTCGGTGACCACGCGCGGTGCGACGTCACAGGCCGGCTCGCGGTCGGCAGGGTGGAGCAGCCAGACGGTGTCCGGCGGGAGGGCCAGATGGCCGGGCAGGTGTCTGCCGTCCTCGGTGAAGACCAGCAGCGGATCGGCCGGATCCACGATCTCCAGCTCCACCTCGTGGGCGGAGCCGTACAGCGAGACCTGGGCCCGTCGGGCGGGTTGGGCGATCGCGAACGTCGTGCTGGGCGCGGCCTCGGCCGTCCCCACCCAGAGAGACCGGCTGCGGACGATGTTCTGCAGCCCATCGACGGTCACGGTCCACCGCGCCGTTCCGTCCGGGGCGTCTCCAACGGGAGGAAGCACGACCTGGACGCCCTGGCCGAACGGGTCGAGGCTCAATCGAGGTCGCTCGGTACGGCCTCGCCTGGCCTCGGCCGCGTCATACCGGGTGAGGTCGAGCCTGCCCCGGGTGGCGAGGTTCTGCGCCTCCTCGACGAACCGGGTGGGCAGGCCGAGCCCGTCCAGGTCGGGGTCGGGGGAGTGGAGCCGGTCAGTCAGGTCGAAGCAGCGGTCCAGGACGTCCATGGCGTAGTCGGTGCCGTGCCGGATGAATCGCCGTGCGGGCTCGTCAAGACTGTTGAGCCGTCCCTCGCGGCCGACCGCCCAGGTGAGGAACGCCTCGGCGTCCAGCCCGGGGTCCTGGGCGCGCCGCTGCAGGAGGAGCCGGAAGACGTCCTCCAGGCAGTAGGTCGGGATGCCCGCGTGCATCAGGATCGGGCCGACGTACGTCAACGACATGTCGGGGAAGGTCGGCAATCCGAAGGTCTCCAGGGCATGGGCGAAGCCGCGGCCCCATGCCGTCTGGTCCTGGGCGGTGCCGTGCTGGTAGCCGGTGGCCTTCCACCAGTACGGCCAGAAGGTGCCCTGGCGGTAGTCGGTGGCGGCCACCCCGGAGAGCGCGACCGCCACGCATCCGGGCCAGCGGTCGAACAGCGTCTGGAACTTTCCCTTGAAGACCTTGAGGCGGTACAGCTCGCCCAGCGCCGCCGCGGCCATGGCGAGCGTCTCGCCGCTCGCCTCGACCTCGGTGACGAGCGAGACAGCGCGAAGCCGGGGCCGCCACTCGGTTTCGAGAATGTCGAGGAGCTCGGATGGCTGCGTTCGGATGGATGAACCGAGGCTACCGATCTGTGACATGTCGTTACACCGTGTCCGTCAGGGGGCCGTGGAAGGCGCCGTGCTGCACAGGCTAAAGAGTTGGTCGCCGCATCACATCGAGCGTTACATAGATGAAGCTTCAATCTCAGCGCTGGAAAGTCACCCCGGATTTCCATCCGACAGGCGCTAGGCACAAGTAAAGCAGTTGTTTATGCGATTCACAACCAATATTTGTCGGTATGTATGGTTGGAGGCTATCCGCGGAACCGGCTCCGGTGCGTGTCTTCCCTGGTCTGCGAGGAGCGGCTCGAGAGCCGCGCACAGAGCTCACCGGACGAGGACTCAGCCGGTTTTCAGTGCGTCGTGCAGGGTGCGGGTTTCCTCGCGGGCGGGCCAGTGGTTTCGAAGCTCGTTGTCCAGGGTGTGCAGCTCACGCATGATCCGTGCCGAGTCGGTCTGGCGGGCGATGGTGAGTGCGGTGAGTCCCAACTGGGTGGCCCGGCTCGGATCGGGCCGGCCGGCCTGTGAGACGGCGAGGGCGAGTTTCGCGGTGAGGTGCCCGCGGTCCCGGGTGAGGTTCTCGCCCGTCGCGGTGATCCTGTTCTCCAGGATGGTGACGGCGGTGTCCGCGCGTCCGGCGGCGCGGTGGCAGACCGCACTCTGCTCCTGAAGCGTGTCCAGGTCGTAGTGGTGCAGGTAGACCGGCGCGTTCGGATCGCTGACGGATGGATGGTCGTTCAGGAGATCGGTGGCCTCGTCCAGGAGGGCGAAGCAGCGGTCGTACTCGCCGAGCATGGCGTGTCCGCGAGCCTGCTGCTGGCCGGCCGGCGCGCGGAGTTTCGGGTCGAGCGGGCCGGGGGAGTTGCGGGCGGCCGTGGCCAGCTGGACGACGGCTGCCGGATCGTCGGTGAGGCAGGCGATGTTGGATTCGCGAACGAGCAGGTAGGCGGCCATCTGGAGGTCACCGGCGCACTGTGCCCATTCGGCCGCGCGACGCGACCAGTGTCGCGCCGCGTCAAGATTGCCGATGTCCTGGTGCAGCCAACCGGCCATCTCCCCGTACTGGGCGAGGACCTGGAAGAGCGGCTCCACGCTCGTTGACCGGGCGCCGCGGCGAAGCTCGTTCAGCACCTCGATGTGTGCCATCACAGGCCGGAGCAACAGCCGGGGGCCGAGCATCTTGTCGGCGGCGTAGTGCTCTGCCAGCAGGCGGCGGAAGTAGTCGATGACGTCGGCGTCGACCCGGGTGGGTTGCTCGATCGCGCGGGCGATCCGTTCGGTCTGGGCGATGTCGACGGTCCCGGGAAGGACCGAGGAGAGCGCACCGGTGGTGAGCAACCGGGCGAACTCGCGTCGCGACATGGTCACGTGGACGCTCCCTCCGTCAGGCGTTCGCAACTCCAGCATGACCGGTCCGTCATCGGAGGCGCCATTGGGTAGAGCGGGTGATCTCGATGCGGTGTCACAGCCGATCGCTTCGCGTAACGCGATGAGCATTCCCTCGGCATTGAGCAGGCGATCGAGCTGCCGGACCTGCTCCAGTGGGATGAGGATCTCGCCGTTCTCCGCCCGGGAAAGGCGCGTGTAGTCGTACAGCGCCAGCTTGCCGAGTTCGCGCAGCTCGCCTCCGCGGCACCGGGGTTCACCCCCGAGGATCGGGCGCTGTTGCTGCGGGAGTCCGGCGGTGGCTGGTCGCCCGCCGATGTGCCGCTGCTGGACGAGGCGGCCGAGCTGCTCGGCGAGGACACCCGGGCGGAGCGGATCCGGGAGGAGTACGAACGGCGTAGGCGTGTCTGCTACGCCCAGGGTGTGCTGGACGTCGCGATGGGGTCGCGGGCCACCGACCTGGAGGACGACCAGGAGGCCGAGATACTCACGGTCAACGACCTGGTCGACGCGGACACGCTCGCCGAGCGGCACCAGGAGGCGGACCACCGCACCTCGGCCGAGCGCGCGGCGGCCGACCGGACCTGGACATTCGGGCACGTGATCGTTGACGAGGCGCAGGAGTTGTCGGAGATGGCCTGGCGGCTGCTGATGCGGAGGCTTGGCCGGACCGGCGTTGGCCTCGGCACGGTTTGGCCCCTCCTCCTTGGTCGTTCCACCTCCGGTACCGAAGCCCACCTGAACCGCTTTCCATGAGTACACGGCCCCGCACCCGAAAGCTGTCCATGCAATAATCCTCGGACGGATTGTGGATTATTACCTGGAGCCCTACCCGCCAATGGTGGAATATTCGCCTGACCGCCTGCGGGGGACCTGCGGCCATCCGGGTGGGGCGACGCCTATGCGTGGGTTTTTGTGGAATCGGGTATGAGCGTCGCGATCACGCTGACATACTGTTGTCTGAGCTGTCCGGGATCAGCGTTGTTGGCCGGTCATGGGCCCGACGGAGGGCACGGGCAAGGCTTTACCTGTGAAAGGGAGTGACCCATGCCACCTTCGATTGTCGGACGTGAGGGCCCGCTTGCCGGGGAACGTTTTCCGGTGGGTGACACACCCGTTACATTCGGTCGAATGGACGGTAACAGTGTGGTGATCGACAGTGGCAGGGCCTCGCGCTTTCATGCGGAGGTGATTCCCGAGGCCGGCGGCTATGTGTTATACGACCGGGGTAGCCGCAACGGCACGCTGGTCAATGGGAAGCGCGTGATTTCACACGTGCTCCAGCCAGGCGATCTCATCACAATCGGCGATGAGACGTTCTGCTTCGAGGTGACCGGCGCGCTGGAGACGATCCTCGATCCGGCCGCGGTCCAGGACTTGATCGCATCCGCCGCTCCCGCTGATCCGAGGGTGCTCAACGTCACCGTTTCCGGCGGCGGTCCCGTCGGCCTGGGTTTCGCCTTGTTGCTCGAACACCTCATGGGCGAGCGGGTGTCCATCACCGTATATGACGGTCGCTGGACCCAGAATGGAACGCAGGTCGTCTGGAAGGACGAAGGGCAGGGAAACATCCGGCGGCAGCAAGTGGTGACGGTCCAGAGTCGCCAATTTCTGAACCTCCCAGAAGAGGTGCAGGACCGGTTGTTCGGCGCCGGATCGTATACCGAGATGTGGCCCTCGGGCCCCGATTCCATTCGCGGCTACAGCCCGCGGAACATTCGGATCGCCTATATCGAGGATAAACTACTGGAATTGGCGAACGAGAAATCCGGCCGCATCCGGCTCGTTCCTGCACGCTTCGACCCGGCCGAATACCACGATGCCGCGGCCAAGGACCATGTGCTCGCCGTTTGCGAGGGAGGGCGCTCGCGCACCCGGGAGCATTTCACCGACAAATTCGGCAACGCCGACAAGTCCATCTACTCGCTGGACGGCCGGCATATCCAGGACGTCGTGCTGGGCCTGCGGGTGAAGTCGGATCTGTCGGACCCCATGACGGTCCTGCTCACTGTCACCCAGAACCGCTTCCTCCTGAACTCCCTGCGCGGCGAAGGCTTCCTGAACATGCGCCTCACCGATGCCGAGGCCAAAGAGGTCGTCGGGATCGACCCCGTCCGGCAGGTGTTCGAGGAGTGCATCGCCTCGCGCCCATGCGTGATGGGACGGGACGAGCACGGCGACTTCCACTGCTCGACCCACAGCACGCTGTTCCTGCCCGCTCTGATCAGAGGCTCCGCACTATGGAAGCGGGTGCAGGAAGGGCTGACGTTCTTCGGCGTCGCCGAGGGGAACCTCAGCGCCGTCACCGCGTTCCGGCTGGACATGGTGCAGCGACCGCGGTTCACCGCGCAACTGTTCCCCGCGACGTCGGTCGCCCCGGGCACGTACGGATTCCTCCTCGGCGACGCCGCCAATGCGATCCACTTCTGGCCGGGGCGCGGGCTCAACAGCGGTTTGGCATCGGCCATCTCGCTGGCGCGGTCTCTCAGCAACGCCTGGCGCGGTAAGCCCTTGCGCGATGCCGACTTCGTCCGCCATGAAGCAGCGATGTCGATGCTGCAGTACCGGCACAAGAGCCGTGCGTGGAACGCGATGGTGGCCGCCGACGAGCGCGGCGTCAGCCATGCGATCAAAGACAAGATCGCCCAGAGCATCGAGGAGGCGTCGGGCGAAGACCTGGACAAGGACGCGACCATTGACGCGCTCATGGAGCAACTGCGATCGGTGCGGAGCCGCCTGGCGCCACGCATTCCCGGAATGCCCGACGACGCGACCCTCAAGGATCATCTGCGAAAGCTGAAAGGCGAGACGGTGCGAACCCTGCTGCGAAGCGGGGCATGGGACACGTTGATCGTCGGCGGCGAAGAGGTGGACATTGACATCTTCTACCAGCAGGATTCGCCGGTCCCGTCCGCGCCGGAAGAACTTCGGGCCGGAGACCGCACCAGGATGATTCCCAGGAAATCGAACAACTCGATGCTCTCAGGATGACATCGGCGAGCACAGGCTCGTATATTCGCGAGTCTCTCCGAACCAGACGTGGAGCTTTCCCCTGATGCCATCATTCACGGCTTTGAGAACCGGAGACCCGTCCCGGCTGGGAGACTACGATCTCCTCGGGCGGCTCGGCGAAGGCGGGCAGGGCGTCGTCTATCTCGCCACCGACGAGTCGGGACGACAGGTGGCGCTCAAATGGCTGCGTCCGCAGTACGCCGAGGACGCGGTCATGGTCGAGCGGTTCGTCCGCGAGGCCGCCGTCGCCAAGCGGGTCGCGCCCTTCTGCACCGCGCAGGTCCTCGGTAGCGGGGTAGAGGACGACCGGCCGTACATCGTCAGCGAGTTCATCGAGGGCGCGTCGCTGCAGAGCGTGGTGGCCCAGTCGGGACCTCGTACGGGCGCCGGCCTGCACCGCCTGGCCATCGGCATGGCGACCGCGCTCGCGGCCATCCACCAGGCCGGAATCGCGCACCGGGACTTCAAGCCCGCCAACGTGATCATCGCCCCCGACGGCCCGCGCGTCATCGACTTCGGCATCTCCAGGGCCCTGGACGCCACCTCGACGCTCAGTTCCTCGCCCATCGGCACGCCCGCCTACATGGCGCCGGAGCAGCTTCTCGGTCAGATGGTGGGCTCGGCGGCCGACATGTTCTCCTGGGGCGCCACGACGCTCTTCGCCGCCACCGGCCAGGCCCCGTTCGGCAGTGACACCCTGCCCGCGGTGATCCACCGGGTGCTCAGCAAGGAGCCGGACCTCTCCTCCTTGGACGGACCGCTGCGCGACCTCGTCGTCGCCTGCCTGAACAAGGACCCGGAGCAACGCCCGTCGGCCGAGCAGGTGATCCTACGCCTGATCCAGAGTCCGGTCACGGCCAGCGATCCCGTCCTCCTCAGGGAGGCGGCCGCCGTAGCGGCCCCCGGCCAACCCTCGTCGCCGCCGCCACCCGCGGGCGCCAAGCCCGCCGAGACCATCGCGGGCCCGCCGGCCTCTGGCGAGACCATCGCGGACCGGCCGTCTTTCCTCGAGACCATCGCGGATCCGCCGGCCTCTGGCGAGACCATCGCGGACCGGCCGTCTTTCCTCGAGACCATCGCGGACCCGTCGACCCTTCCCCAGTCAGCGGAGCGGTCGACCGCCTTCGGTGTCGCGGGCCCGCCCACCGCGTCCGCCCCTCCTGCTCCGGCGCCACCCGACCAGCACGCCGCGCCACCGCCCCTCCACTACCCGCACCCCAACATCCAGCCCACCCAGCCCACCCATCAGGTCCGATTCTCCCAGGCCGCCCAACTTCCCTCGCCTGGACCTGGGCACCCACATCCCGCTCCACCGTCCTCTCCTCCGCCGCCTGGCGAAGGAGGATCGGGGCCACGTGGCCGTACGCTCGCCTTCGCCCTGGGCGGCGTGCTGGCGGTAGTACTGGTGGGCGTCCTCGCTGTGGTGGCGCTGCGCGGCCAGGACGCGAACGGCGAGCAGAACAGCCCCGTAGCCGTGCGAACGGCCGACGCCTCGTCGGCGCCGGTGCCCACGGAGGGCCTGACCGCCATCCCGCTTCCCGGGGGCGGGGAGACCAAGCTCTACGAGGACCCGGCCGACCGTCTCACGCTCACCTCCTACGAGGTCCAGGATGCGGGAACGCAGGGGCAGGTGGACTACGCCCGCGACTCTCTCACCGGAGATTTCACGAAATATCTGGATCAATCGGAGACAGTGGTGTCGCCGAACGGCCGCTACCTTGCCGTCCACGGCAACTCCGCCGCCGAAGACGGCTACGACACCGTGACGATCGTCGACAGGGAGGCCGGCAAGCAGAGCACGGTCAAGACCGTGCAGCAGCCGAGGACCACCGCCATCGGACGATGGTCCAAGGACAGCGCCCGCCTCCTGCTCGTCATCCAGCGAGGAGCCGGCGCGAGCCGTACGACCGAGGGCTTCGTCATCCTCACGGCCAAGGACCTGGCCGCCGACGTGGTCGGCAACGACGACTCCGCCGTGGACCAGTCGCCCTATGGCTGGGCGGGCAACACGGGCGGCACGGTCGCCGTCGCCGACGACGGCTACCAGCGGTCCCTGCGCTTCTACGACACCAGCGGCAAGCAGGTGCGCAGCATCGACGGGGTCGGGAAGGTGCCGGACACGATGGACTTCTTCTCACCCTCCGGAGCGTTCTTCGTCACCGACTGCCCCGGCGACACGCCGAACATGCAGTGCATCTGGAACACGGAGAGCGGTCAGCAGGCCGACACCATCACTTCCGCCTGCGACAAGGTGCTCGGTTGGTACGACGAGAGCCACCTGTACTGCTGGGAGTCGGCGGGTACCGGCAGAAGGGTCAGCGTGATCGACCTCCAAGGCCACCCGGTACGGACCCTGCTGGAGACGCCCCCCGGCGTCACGATCGAGGTGACCTTCACCCGCAGACCATCCACAACCAGCTGATCCACTGAGCCTGCTCCAATACACGTTCCACGTGGCCGCCGGCGCCCTGCGGCTCTCACCGGACGAAATGACCCGTCTCGGCTCCCTCCACCAGGGTGGAGAGTGAGCAGCAGGACCGGAGGGCGCCGGAGATCTTAAAGCCGGGCGGAGGTTTCAGGCGCCGGAGATTCTAAAGCCGGGCGGAGGTTTCAGGCGCCGGCCTCCAGGCCGGTGTGGGCGGCGAGGAAGGTGAGCATGTCGGTGGCCAGGGCGACCGCGCGGCCGGTTGCGCGGGAACCGTGGCCGACACCCCCCTCGTGGCGGAGCAGGATCGGCCGCGAGCCCGAGGTCGCCCACTGCAGGGCCGCGCACATCTTGCGCGCGTGCAGGGGATCGACCCGGGAGTCGCCGCCGAAGGTGGTCAGCAGCGTCGCCGGGTAGTCGACGCCCTCGGTGACGCGGTGGTAGGGGGAGTAGCCCAGTAGCCGGCCCAGCTGCTCGGGGTCGTCGGCCGAGCCGTACTCCGAACGCCAGGCCGGGCCGAGCCCCGAGCGTTCGTAGCGGACCATGTCGAGCAGCGGTGCCGAGCAGACCGCGGCGGCGAACAGGTCGGGGCGCTGGGTCAGCGCGGCGCCGACCAGTAGCCCGCCGTTGGACTCGCCGCAGGCGCCCAGTTGCGCGGGAGTGGTCCAGCCGCCGGAGACGAGCGCCTCGGCCGCCGCCGCGAAGTCGTCGAAGACGTTCTGCTTGCGTTCCAGCATGCCGTCGCGGTGCCAGGCGGCGCCCTCCTCGCCGCCGCCGCGTAGCTGGGCGAGGGCGAACACCCCGCCGGCCTCGACCCAGGGCAGGATGTAGCTGGAGTACGACGGGGTGAGCGAGAGCCCGAAGCCGCCGTAGCCGTACAGGATCGTGGGCCGGGGGCCCGCGCCCGGCCGCGCCAGCACGACCATCCGCACCGGGGTGCCGTCCGCCGAGGCGAAGACCACCTGCCGGGCCTCCAGCTCCGGCACCTGCACCGCGCCGGGCGCGGCACTGTACAGCGAGATCTGCCCGGTACGGGTGTCGTAGCGGTGCACGCCCGGTGGAGTGACGCTGTCGGTGTAGCCGAACCAGACCTCGTGGCCGCCCTCGGGACGGGTGGTCATCGCGCCGGCCGAGCCGAGGCCGGGCAGCGGCACCAGGCCGCGCCGCTCCCCGGTCGCCAGGTCGTGGACGCTGATCTCGCCGACCGCGTGCCGGGTCCAGCCGACGAGCAGCGTCTGCCCGGCGATCGCGAACTCGCCGATCACCGCCTCCGGGTCCTCGCCGACCAGCTCGATCCAGTGCTCGGCGCCAGGGCGCGCGGGGTCGGCCACGCAGAGCCGTCCCCGTGGCGCGTCCAGGGTGGTGAGCAGGTACAGGCGCCCGTCGCGGCCGACCGCGCCCGCCGTCACCGTGTCCGCCGTCACCGCGCCCGTCACCGTGTCCGCCGTCACCGCGCCCGTCACCGTGCCCGCCGTCACTGTGCCCGCCGCCCGCTGGACGACCCGCAGGTCAGGGCGCTCGGGGGAGGAGGCGGACAGGTCAGCCAGCCAGAGGTCGTTGCCGTCGTCCGCCGCCGCCGAGACGGTCAGCCAGCGCCCGTTGTAGCTGATCCCCAGCCCGTAGGAGCGATCCTCGCCCATGATCACGGCATCATCCTCGGCCGGGGTGCCGAGCCGGTGCAGGCGGACCTGGCGGGCGCGGACGTAGAAGAACGCCTTCCCGTCGGGCAGCCATGCCACCGGGGAGTACCGGCAGCGGTCGATCGGGCCGTCGACCACCCGCCGGGTGGCGACGTCCATCACCCGCAGTTCCGAGCGCTCGTCGCCGTGCGTGGAGAGCTGGTAGGCCACCAGCCGGCCGTCCGAGTCGGGCTGCCAGTGGTCGAGCGTGGTCAGTCCGCTCGGGTCCAGCTCCACCGGGTCGATCAGCGCCTCCTCGACCCCGTCGGGGCCGGTGCGGTAGAGGACCGCGTGCTCCTGGTCGGCCGTACGGCGCAGTTGGAACCGGCTCCGGCCGCGCCACATCGGCACGCCGGCCATCCCGGCGCCGGTCAGCGCGGCCACCCGCGCGTGCCACCGGTCGCGCCCCGGCAGCGCGGCGGCGTGGCCGCACCACAGCTCCTCCTGGGCGGCCGTCCAGTTCTGCGTCTCCGGGCTGCCGGCGTCTTCCAGCCAGCGGTACGGGTCGGGCACCGGGTGGCCGTGCAGGTGGTCGACGACCGGTTGCCGTTCGGCGGGAGGGTAGATCATCGAGTCTCCTTCGGCGTGGATACCTCGGGCTTTGGCCCCGGGAAGAAAGTCAAGGCACCAGCTCCTGGGCTCCGGGAAGAGAGTCAAGGCACCAGCTCCTGTCTGCTCGACGGGTTCCACTGTCCGGCCAGGTCGGCGTAGAGCGGGGAGGCGGCGAGCATCTCCTCGTGCGTGCCCAGCAGGACGCCGGTGCCGTCCATGACGAGGATCCGCCGGGCCCGCAGGGCGGAGGTCAGCCGGTGGGCGATGACGAGGAGTGTGCCGCCCCGGCGGGCGAACGCCTCCTCCGCGCGGGCCTCGGCCGCCGGATCCAGATGACAGGTCGCCTCGTCGAGGATCACCAGCCGGGCCGGGGCCAGGTAGGCGCGGGCCAGGGCGATCAGCTGCTGCTCGGCGGGTGAGAGCAGGCCGGAGTCGATCTCGGTGGAGTAGCCGCCCAGCCGCGCCACCAGGTTCGTCAGGCCGACCTCGGCCACGGCGGCGTCCACCGCCTCCTTCGGGGCGTCGGCCAGGTAGGTCAGGTTCTCCAGCACCGAGCCGCGGAAGACGTACGCCTGCTGGGGGATGAGCACCCGGTCGGCGGGGTCGAGGCGGTCGGCGGGCACGCCGCCCACCATGACCTGGCCGGAGCCCGGCGGCAGCAAGCCGGTCAGCAGTGCGGCGAGGGTGGACTTGCCGATGCCGCTCGGCCCGACCACGGCGATGTGGTCCCCCTCGGGGATGGACAGGTCGAGGCGGTCGATCACTGGTTCGGCGTGCGGGCCGTAGGCGAACGTCACGCCGTGCAGCTCGGCACCTCCGCTCTCGGCCGCGAGCCGCCCGCGCGCCCGTACGGGCGGGTCGCCGTCGCGCAGCAGCCGGTCGAGTGCCACCCGGAGCCGGACGCCGTTGATCCCCAGTCCCTCCACGAGGTTGCCGAGCGCGGGTGCCAGCGACTGCGTGACATAGGCCAGCGCGCCCAGGATCACCCCGGCGCCCGCGCCCTCGCGGAGCAGCCAGGGGGTTCCGGCCAGCACCAGCAGTACCGGCAGCCAGCCGCCCACCGCCAGCGACGCGGTGCGCAGCGCGGTCACCCGCGCCAGTGACCTGGCCGCGCGGGCCTGCTCGGTCACCCGGAGGCCGACGTCGCCCGCGACCCGCTCCTCGGCTCGGCAGGCGGTGATGTCGCGCAGCCCGCCCACCATGTCGGCCAGCGCCTCGGCGGTGCGTTCGTCGGCCAGGATGAAGTCCCGCTGCCGCCGGGCCAGGGCGCGCAGCGACAGCAGGAAGAGGACGAGGCCGGCGAGGAAGGGCGGCAGTACCAGCGCGAGCACCCCGGGGACGAGGGTCGCCAGCCCGAGTACGACGCTCACCACGGTGAACGCGAACGACCTGACCACGGTGATGACCGAGGCGAAGGCGTCGCGGGCCAGCTCGACCTGGAGGTTGGCGCGGGCCACCGCCCCCGCCCCCGGCCCTCGCCCGGAGGTGACCGAGTGGCGCAACGCGTCGTCGACGACATGTGCGAGCAGCTCCTCACGGAACGGCTCCACGATCGCGGCGACGGCCAGCACCACCTGACGGGCGCCGACGGCGGCCAGCAGCCAGGCGCCGCCGAGCAGGGCCAGCCAGGCGAACCCGGTCGCGGGGCGCCCCGCGCCGAAGCCGTCGTCGATCGCGCGCGCGATGGCCAGGCCGATGACCAGCGAGGGCGCGGTCTCCGCGACGGACCAGCCCGCGAGCCTGACCAGCTGGTACGGGTCTCTTCTGAGCGCCCGCCCGATGGGCCGGTTCACGAGGCACCTGCCTGGAAGGCGGTACGTACCCTGTCCTCGCCCGGTCGGAGCCTTCCCCTGATGGGCCGGTTCATGAGGCACCTGCCTGGAAGGCGGTACGTACCCTGTCCTCGCCCGGTCGGAGCCTTCCCCTGATGGGCCGGTTCACGAGGCACCTGCCTGGAAGACGGCGCGGTAGGCAGGGTCGGCCCAGAGGGTGTGGTGGCTGCCGCAGGCGCGTACCCGGCCGTCGTCCAGCCAGATCACCCGGTCGGCGGCCGCGGCGGTCGCCACCCGGTGGGTCACGATCAGGCGGGTACGGTCGCGCAGCTCCCCGGACAGTGCTCGGGCGACCTGGCGCTCGGTGACGGTGTCCAGGCTTGAGGTGGCGTCGTCCAGGATGAGCAGGCGCTGTCCCTGCGCGAAGGCGCGGGCCAGACCGAGCCTTTGCCGCTCACCGCCGGACATGGGTGCCTCCTGCAGTGGCGTGTCGTATCCGAGCGGGAGCCGCCGGACGAAGGTGTCGGCGCGGGCCGCCCGCGCGGCGGCTCTCACGACCTCCCCGTTCCCATCCGGCTGCCCGGTCCGGCCGTCGCCGGAACGGGTGGCTTTCTCGGTGCCGGTACGACGACGGCTGTGGCGGCCAGGGCCAGGGCCAGGGCCGGTGTCGGCGCCGGGGACGCGGGCGGGGGCGGGGGCGGGGGCGGGGGCGCCCAGGGCGATGGCGGCGGCGACGGTGCCGCCGAGCAGGACCGGGCGCTCGAAGGCGTACCCGACGGCCCGGCGGAGCGCCTCGCGGGAGAGGTCGGGCAGTGGGACGCCGTCGAGGTGGACCGTACCGTGGCGCGGATCCACCAGCCGTCCGGCGACCGCGGCGAGCAGTGACTTACCGGCGCCCGAGCGGCCGACCACGGCCACCGCCTGCCCGCCGGGGATGACGAGGTCCACCTCGTGCAGGCCGCCCGCGTCGACATCGCGGAGCTCCAGCGTGCCGGGACCCGGCGGCAGCGGCCGTGTGCCGTAGGACCGGGGACTCTCGGCGACCAGCTCGTCCACCCTGGCGGCGGCGGCCCGTGCCCTGGCCAGGCGGCCGACGTAGCCCAGCGCCGAGCCGAGGCCGGCGCCGAGCACGACGTAACGGGCGGCGGCGTACAGCTCGCCGGCCGTGAGGTCGCCGCCGGCCAGCCGTAGCCCGCCCACCCCGAGTACGGCGACCTCCAGCAGCGGGACCACGGCGCCGGCCTGCACGCCGGCCCGCGCGTTGGCCCGCCACATGGCCATGGCATGCCTGCGCAGCAGGGGCAGCGCGGTCAGCACCCGCGCCCGCTCCCGGTCGGCGGTACCGGCCGCGGCGATCGTACGGGCCCCGGCGAGGGCGTCGACGAGGCGGGCGGCGATGTCGCTCTGCGCCGCCTGGTAGTCGCCCGCGATCGCGGTGCTCACGGTGAGGAAGGCCCGCAGGACGAGCGCGATGAGAACGAGCCCGACGACCAGCGTCGCGGTCAGCAGGGGGTCGATGAGGGTGAGGGCCACGATGCCGCCCGCGGTGGGGATGACCAGCGCCGCCCCGGTGACGAGCGACTCGGGGACGTGCCCGATCTCCTCGGTGTTCAGGCCCATCCGGGTGACCAGGTCTCCCTCGGGGAAGCGTCGGGTGACCGCCGGCCCGATGCCGAGAACGTTGCGCACCACCCGTTCCCTGAGCCAGGCCGAGGAGCGCGCGCCGCTCGATCCCGAGGCCCAGACGCCGAGGGTGTCGCAGGCCACGGTCAGGATCACCACGCACGCGCAGGCGCCGAGCCAGGTCGCCGTGCCGGTGCCACCGGCCACGAGCTCGTCGACGGTCCTGCCCAGCACCAGCGGGAGCGCGAGCTGCGCGAACGCGCCCAGCACGGAGGTGACCGCGAGGACGGCCAGCCAGGGTCCGCCACGCCGTACGGTCTCGGCCACCAGCCGGTCCGCTGCCCGCACGGTCCCTCCTTTCGGGAACGGGTGTGCCCGGGGCGGCCGCCGTCGCTGGCCGTCCCGGGCACGGGTTCTCACTAGTGGCAGAGCAGCAGGCTCAGGTTGCTGGGTCGGCCGGACTGGCAGCCGAGGACGGTGAGGGTGCTGCCACCGCCGCCGCCGTGGCCGCCGCCGGGGGTCTCCAGGGACTGCAGGTCGAGAAGGACCATGGGAATCGCTCCGTTTCCAGGTTTTCTGGGTCTTTGTGGAACAGGGGGACTAGTGGCAGAGCAGCAGGCTCAGGTTGCTGGGCCGGCCGGACTGGCAGCCGAGGACGGTGAGGGTGCTGCCACCGCCGCCGTGGCCGCCACCGGGGGTTTCCAGGGACTGCAGGTCGAGAAGAACCATGTCGTTACACCTCCTTCGGTGAGTCGCAGGAGCCAAACCGTCCGGCGGATCCGTGCGCGGACGCCCAGGCAGGGGCGTTCGTGCCGCCGGGCGGCTCGATGAAGGGGAGGAACACCGGCCGGTCGTGCAGCACGGCGCTCATCGCGAACAGGACTCCGGCCGTGCCGGTCGCGAAGTCCATGGAGAGCCTGAGCAGCTGGTCGCCGGGGAAGGCCAGCCCGCCGCCGTGGGGCAGCGCGTGCCAGCCAAGCCCGCGCAGCTGCTCGGCCAGGTCTGTGTGGTCTGTGTGGTCTGTGTGGTCTGTGCGGGAGGTCTCGGGTCCCAGGCCCCACCCGAGGGCGGCGAGCATGCCGCTCCTGCCGGTGAACAGGCCGGACTGCACGAAGTACCGTCCTCGGGTGACGAGCCGGCAGCCGTCGAGCGCGGTACGGAGGTCCGCGTCGTCGCGGTGGGCCAGGTGGCGGGCGAGCACCATGCCGATGCCCACGGACCCCTCGTCCAGGTAGGGCAGCGTGCGCCAGCCCTGGTTGACCTGAAGGGTTCCGTCCTCGCCGGTGACGCAGCGCCGCAGGTCCTGCCGGAGCGCCGTGGCCGCCCGGTCGAGCAGCGCCGTGTCGCCGGTGCGCTCGTAGGCGTGCAGGAAGAGAAGGGCAGGCCCGGAGGAGCCGTACATCAGCCCGGCGCGGGGATGGCTGCCGCCGCTGATCTCCGGTACGTCGTCGGGCCCGCCCAGCCTGTCGGAGCAGATGTCGACGATCCGCAGGGCAAGGTCGGTGAAGGTCCGCTCGCCGGTGGTGGTGCCCAGATGGAGAAGGTTCAGGCCCATACCCGCCAGGCCGCCGAACAGTCCCGGCTCCAGTGCCTCCCACTTCTCGCGCAGGCACAACTCGACGGTGTCGATCGCGTCCTGGCGGTGCCCGAGCAGGTCGAGGACGTAGGCGACGCCGTGCAGCCCGTCGTAGAAACCGATGCCGGTCCCCGAGGCGGGGGCCAGCGCCCTGCGGCGCAGCCAGTCCTCGTGGGCGGGGAGGCGCTCGGCCCCGGCCATCGCCAGCGCGTAGAGCACGCCCGCCGCGCCGTGCGCGAGGTTGACGCCTCCGCCGGGCTGGAACTGGGCGACGTCACCGGGGAAGAGCCGGTCGTCGCGGTCGGGGGTGGCGCTCGCCAGGATGGCCCGGGTCATCGCCTCCCTGAGCTCGGGCCAGCCGTCGTGGCCGGGTCTCGGCAGGGGGGTGACCGTCGCCGGGGCGGGGCCCGCGATGGTCAGGACCGCCTCGTCGATCACCTCGGGCGGCACGGGGAAGGTCTCGGTGATGAGCCTGGCCAGGTCGGCCACCTTGGCGCGGTCGAGTGGCAGCATGATCGTGAGCTGGGGGGCGAACAGGCCGAGGCAGAGGCAGGCGAGGGCGTAGTGGTCGACGTCCGTGCCCTGCCGGTCGGCCGGTGCGCCGAACGCCGGGTGGGCGAGTGCCGCGCGGCCGCGATCGGTGGTGAGGGTCGCCACCTCGTAGTCGATCAGCGCCAGGCGGCCGTCCGCGGTCACCAGGATGTTGTTCGGGTGCAGGTCGCCGAAGACCACCCCGCGCCCGTGCAGGGACTCGATCGCCCGCCGGACCTTGGGAAGCGTGCCGAGCACCCAGGCGGTGTACTCGGCGAGGGCCGTCTCGTCGCAGGTCGCCCTGGTCAGCGGGTATCTCTGGACGAGCTGCCGCTGGAGCGGGTTGCCGTCGACGAACTCCTCGACCAGGAAGTGGTGGCCACCCAGGGTGAAGTAGTCGATCAGCGCGGGCACCGCGTCCAGCCCGGACAGGCGCTCCAGCATGTCGCGCTCGTGTGCCAGCCGCGCCACGGCGTCCCGGCCGGCGGCGTCGAGTCCGGCGTGCGGACGGGCCTCCTTCAGCACGACCCGCTCCCCGGTGCGCAGGTCCTCGCCGAGGTAGACGCCGCCGCCGTTGGAGAACTGCATGACGCTCTCGACCCGGTACGGCAGGTTCTCGGTGGTGACCGCGTTGCGGGCGGCCAGGTGGGGTTCGAGGAAGGCGGGCAGCGTCACCCAGGGCGGCACGCCGAAGGAGGGCTCGCGCACGTCGGGGACGAGCCGCCCCTCGCCGTCCTCCACGGCCAGCACCAGCTCACCGTTGCCGGCCAGGCAGCGCCGCCCGGCGAACCCGCCGTACCGCACGAAGAGCGGGCCCTCGCCGTAGCGGAGGTCACTGAGGATGTACGGCCCCTCGACGCCCGCGAGCAGCTCGTCGAGCTCCTTCAGCGTGAGCTCCAGCTGTGCCTCGTCCACCGGGTAGATCGTCACGAGCTTGCCGCTGGCGCCGCGGGGGGCGGCCTTGGAGTTCAGCATGGTCATGACCGGCAGGCTGCGCAGGAACTTGAACGCGATGCCGCGGGGCACGCAGTAGTCCCAGACCGCCGCTATGGCGCGCTCGGCGTCCTCGGTACGGGCCGAGACGTGGATCTTCCAGCCCTGGGCGGGGATACGGCCCGCGAGCGGCGCGTAGTGCATCCACGTGTCGGTCGCCTGGTGCTGCCAGCCGTCCGGGACCTCCCGGGCCGCGAGCGCGAAATCGGGGTGGTCGCCCCGCCGGCCGTCAAGCGTGTCATAAAAAAGCGGGTCCGCCAGGCAATAAAGCTCATACTGGTCATCCACGGCATTCTCCCCTGCTGTCTTCCAGAAGAGAGAATTACGGATAACCCGAGAAACCACTAGTTACAAACTAAACCACTCGTATATGTGAAACACACGGTGTCGACCGTGAAGGCGGGCGCTACCTGTGCTTTTGTAGGGGACGTGAAGACTATTCGGAATAATTACCGGGAACCTCGGCTATCAGGGTGAACCACCCGTCAGAGCCGCCGGCCACCCGTACCGTGCCGCCCAGCTCGTCCAGGCGGTGACGCAGGTTGCCCACCCCGCTGCCCACCCCGCCGCCGATGTCGCCGCCGATGTCGCCGCCGGTGGAGGGCGCCTCCCGCCGGGGAGCCCCGTCGTTGACGACGGTCAGGCGCAGCAGGCCGCCGTGCTCGACCAGCTCGATCGCGCACCGCTTCACCTGGCTGTGCCGCAGCATGTTCGTCACGCCCTCGCGTACCACGGCACCCAGCGCCGTGCTCACGGGCTCGGGCAGCTCGTCGGCGTCCATCCGGACCGAGCAGTAGGCTCCGAACCCCTCCATCAGGGCCCTGGCCCGGGCCGCCTCGCCGGGGAACGACAGCCGGTGGCGGGCCGCCGACACGTTTCGTACCGCGTGCGCGGCCTGCCGTACCGCCTGGAGCACCTCTTCCAGATCCTCACGCAGGCGCGTGTCGCCGGCCGCCCGCCGGTGGGCCAGCTCTCCCCTGACAGAGGCCAGCCAGAGCCAGTGCCCCACGATGTCGTGCATGTCGCGGGCGAACCCCTCGTAGGCCCTGGAGAGGGCGCGCTCCCGCTCGGCGCGCAGGCGCCTGATCCGCAGGGTGAGGGCGAGCGTGACGCCCAGAGAGATCAGCAGGATGCCCACCCCGGCCGCTCCGACGAGGTAGGCGGGGTGCGGCATGGAGCGCCTCTCGCAGAGGAAACGATATTCCTGTCAATAAACTCAAAAAGATGTTGGCTGTCAATCAAGGAGGGGCCTCGCGGCGCGGTGCGAGCAGGCAGGAAATGTCGTGAAATCAGGTGTAAATATGTCGATATAGACAGAATAATGATTCAGTCGTACCTGGCGATCTTTGTCGCGCCGTCGCCGGTCAATGGGGTGGCGGTCAATGGGGTGGCGGTCAATGGGGCGCCGGTCAGGGGGCGCCGGTCAATGGGGTGGCGGGCGCGGGCTTTCCCGCCGCCTCAGCCGGCGTTCACCAGGTGAGCTTGAACGCCGTGGGCAGCAGCAGGTAGGCCCCGGCCACCAGGCAGGCTCCCGCCACCGCCAGGAAGAGGAACACCCAGAACCCGCCGGGCAGGAAGGTCAGCCGGGCGAGCTGGTCGGCGTCGGAGTCGGGCGCCCGGCCGTAACGCCGCTTGCGCTGCAGCTCCACGATCGGCCGCACGCCCCCCAGCAGCAGGAACCACACGGCCAGGTAGGCGAGGATCGCGTCCATGTCGGGCGCGGCATACCAGGTGAACGCGAAGATGGCCCCCCCGGTGGCCAGCAGGCTCACCACGCCGAACAGGTTGCGGATCAGCAGCAGCATGCAGAACAGCAGTCCGATCACTATCGCGATCAGCACCGCCACGTAGCCGGAGGCGGTCAGCCACGCCCCGCCCAGCCCCAGCAGGGACGGGGCGATGTATCCGGCGGCGGCGGTCAGGATCATGCCGGGCCCGCGGGGCCTGCCCCTGGTCAGGGTCACGCCAGAGGTGTCGGAGTGCAGGCGGATGCCCTCCAGCTTGCGCCGGGTGAGCAGCGCCACCAGCGCGTGCCCGCCCTCGTGGGCGATGGTGATCAGCCCCCGCGACAGCTGCCACGAGGTGGACCACGACACCACGCCCAGTGCGGCCAGCGCGGACAGCAGCACGACCCACAGGGGCGGCCCGGAACGGGCCGTGGTCAGGGTCACCCAGAGGTCGGACAACGCTCACTTCTCCTTCGCGGCATGAGAGCAAAGCGTCCCACGACCACCGGTGTGTTGGCGATAAAGTCGGAGTCGTGCAGAACATGATTCCGGCCCAGGCGTGAGGAGATCGACGAGGTGTGGGGGCTGCTGGCCGAGCGGGGCGTCCCCGTCGTCGTCCACGCCAGCTCGATCCCGCTGCCCGGCCGTTGCACGGGGCCGGCGCCGATCGGCGGGTTACTGGAGTACCATCCCACCCTGCCGCTGGTCGTGGCGCACCTCGGCATGCCGGAGTACGACGAGTTCTTCGAACTGGCGGAGACCTTTCCGAACGTGCGGCTCGACACCACGATGACCTTCACCGACTTCGCCGAGCGCGGCATGCCGTTCCCCGCGCGCCTCCGGCCGCGCCTGCGCGACCTCGGGCTGGCCGGCAAGGTCCTGCTCGGCAGTGACTTCCCCAACATCCCCCCCTACGCCCACCAGCTTCACGCGCTGGACAGGCTCGACCTGGGCGACGACTGGCTCCGCGCGGTCTGCTGGGACAACGCGGACAATCTTTTTGACCTTTCCTCGCACTACACTCGGTCGGCAGGACATCTGTGATCGGGAGAAACTCGTGAACGATCGGAACGCCGAGCTCATCAAGGCTTTCTATGACGCCTTCGCACGCCGTGACGCCGACGAGATGGAGCGCTGCTACCACCCCGACGTCACGTTCGGCGACCCCGTCTTCCAGGACCTCGAAGGGCGCGACAAGGTCATGGGAATGTGGCGGATGCTGCTCGGCCGCAGTACCGACCTCGGGGTGAAGGTCCGCGACATCGCCACCCGCCCGCACGAGGGCACCGCGCACTGGACCGCGAGTTACACCTTCGGTAGGACGGGCAGGAAGGTCGTCAACGAAATCGACGCTCTCTTCCGTTTCGAGGACGGACTGATCGTTCGCCACCACGACGACTTCGACCTGTGGCGCTGGTCCAGGATGGCCATGGGCCTGCCGACCGGGATCGTCCTCGGCTGGACCCCGATGCTCAGGGCCAAGATCCGTAACACGGCGAGGCAGTCGCTGCGAGAGTTCATGACCACCCGATAAGGAGACACGTGTGACCGACCGGCGAGTGCGGGGCCTGCGGAGCCTGATGCGTGGGCGTCCCGGTGCCGGCCGGGAATCCCCCGAGCGTTCGATGGACCCCAGATCCGTCGGCGAGGGGCAGCCGGTCCCACCTCGCTCGCGCGTCATCGACAACGCGATCTACGTCAACGGGCACCGCGCGGCCACCCCCGAGTCGCTTCCCGATGCCTTCGAGTACCTGAAGAACACCCCGGGCAGCATGGCCTGGATCGGCTTCTACCGGCCGGAGGACAGCTTCATCCTCGATGTCGCCGAGAAGTTCGACCTGCACGAGCTGGCGGTCGAGGACGCCATCGTCGCCCACCAGCGGCCCAAGGCCGACCGCTACGGCGACACCCTGTTCGTGGTGCTCCGCCCCGCCAGGTATCTCGACGAGGCCGAGGAGGTCGACTTCGGCGAGCTGCACGTCTTCGTCGGCCAGAACTTCGTGATCACCGTACGGCACAGCGAGGCCCCCGACCTGTCCCAGGTCCGCCGCAGGATGCAGCACGATCCCGACCTGCTCGGCCAGGGCCCGCAGGCGGTGCTCTACGCCATCCTCGACGCGGTGGTGGACGGCTACGCTCCCGTGGTCGCCGGTCTGCAGAACGACATCGACGAGATCGAGGTGCAGGTCTTCGGCAACGAGCCCGGGGTCTCCCGCCGCATCTACGAGCTGTCGCGAGAGGTGATCGAGTTCCAGCGGGCCACCCAGCCGCTGCTTGGCATGATCGAGGGTTTCATCGCGGGGGCCGCCAAGTACGGGGTGGATGAGGAACTGCAGAGATACCTGCGGGACGTGGCCGACCACGCGATCACCGTCGCGGAGCGGGTCGGCGGCTTCCGCCAGATGCTCCACGACATCCTCGTGGTCAACTCGACCATGGTCGCCCAGGCCCAGAACGAGCACATGACCAGGCTCACCGAGGCGAGCAACGCCCAGAACGAGGAGGTCAAGAAGATCTCCGCCTGGGCCGCCATCTTGTTCGCCCCCACCCTCGTCGGCACCATCTACGGCATGAACTTCGACGTGATGCCCGAGATCCACTGGACCTGGGGCTACCCCTTCGCGGTCCTTCTGATGGCGGGCGTCTGTCTCACCCTGTATCTGGTGTTCAAGCGCCGCGACTGGCTCTGAGCCGGCCGGGCCCGAACCCGACGGGCTCCGGAGCCTGCGGGGGGAGGGGTGTCAGCCGAGCTTGGCCGGGATCCGGAGGAATCAGCCGAGTAGTTTGCGGGCGGCCGCCTCGATCTCGGCCTCCGACAGCAGCACGTGCCTGGACGCCTCGCCCAGCGGGATGAAGCTGTCAAAGGAGGTCACCCGGGCGATCCTGCCGGTGAAACCCGCGTCGAGCAGTTCGGTGACGATGCCCTCCGAGACCCCCCCGGTACGGCGGGTCTCGTCGGCGATCAGCACCTTTCCGGTCAGCTCGGCGGCCCGCATCAGATCCTCCACCGGCAGGGGGGAGAGCCAGCGCAGGTCGAGCACCCGGCAGCCGTGGCCCTCGGCGGTGAGCCTGACCGCGGCGCGCAGGCTCATCCGCAGGCCGTTGCCGAAGGTCACGATCGTCAGGTCGCGGCCGTCGCCGTAGCTGCGGGCACGCCCGATCGGGATGTGCGTCTCCGCCCAGCGGGCCGGGGGCGCGTACGGGGAGAGCCAGCCGTTGTCGCCCTCCTGGAACATGTCGCGGGTGCTGTAGAGCGCGATGGGCTCAAGGAAGACGCAGACGCTGCCGTCGGTGCGGGCGGCGGCCAGGCAGGTACGCAGCATCGAGGCGGCGTCGTCGGGGCGTGCGGGGGAGGCCACGACCAGGCCGGGGATGTCGCGCAGCGCGGCGACGGAGTTGTCGTTGTGGAAGTGGCCGCCGAAGCCCTTCTGGTAGGCGTAGGAGGCGACGCGCAGCACCATCGGGTTGCGGAAGGCGCCCCGGGAGAAGAACTGGAGCGTCGCGGCCTCGCCGCGGATCTGGTCCAGGGCGTTGTGCAGGTAGGCCAGATACTGGATCTCGGGCACCGGCAGCAGGCCGGAGACCCCTGAGCCGAGCGCCAGGCCGAGCACCGCCTGCTCGTCGAGGTGGGTGTCGAAGACCCGGCCGAGGCCGAAGCGTTTCTGCAGGCCGCGCGTGACGCCGTAGACACCGCCCTTGCGCGCCACGTCCTCGCCGAAGACCAGCACGTCGGGGTGGGTGGCCAGGGAGTCGGTGAGAGTGCGGTTGATGGCCTGGGAGAGGGTCAGCGGGCCCTCCTGCTCGGGGAGCCTGCCGCCGAAGGCCCTTGCCCTGGTCTCGGGGGCGGCTGCCTTCGCGCCGGCCGCGGCGACGGCCGCGGGGGTGCGCGGGGCCAGTGGTTCGACGATGTCGAGGGCGGAGACCAGCCGGGGCCGCCGTGAACTCTCCATCGCCATCTTGAACAGGTGCTCGCGCGTCGTCTCATACCGGAGCAGCAGCTCGTCGGGGGTGATCAGACCGGCTTCGACGAGCAGTCTGGCGGTCGCCACGAGCGGGTCGCGCGCGAGGTCGGCGTCGATCTCCCGTTTGGTCCGGTAGGAAAGCTCCACGTCCGAGCCCGCGTGGCCCATCAGCCGGACGGTGCCGACACGCAGCAGGGCCGGGGCGCGGTTCACGCGGACGTGGTCGGCGGCGGCCGACGCCACGTCGTGGACGTCGGCCAGGTCGCAGCCGTCGGCCTCGAAGTACCTCAACAGCGGGTGGTGGGCGGCCTTGACCCAGCCGTCGGGGGTGCGCACGCTGATGCCCAGGCCGTTGTCCTCGCAGACGAACAGGATCGGCAGCGCCAGCTTCTGGTAGGAGCCGTAGGCGGCGGTGTTGAGCCCCGACAGGGCGCTGGCGTGGTTCGTCGAGGCGTCGCCGAAGCTGCACATCGCGATCGCGTCGGCCGGCCATGGTCCAGGCAGGCCGAGCTGGCGGGCGCGCTCGATGGCGAAGGCCACACCCACCGCGCGTGGCAGGTGGCTGGCGATCGTGGAGGTTTGCGGGATCACCGCCAGGTCGGGATGGCCGAAGACCTTGTGCCGCCCACCGGCCATCGGTTCCTCGGCCGCGGCGGTCAGGCCGAGCAGCACGTCGCGCATCCCCTCCTCGGGCAGCCGTCCCGCCATCGCCGACCGGGTCAGGTAGAAGGCGCCGGACCGGTAGTGCGGGAGGACGGGGTCGGTGACGCGCAGCGCGGCGGCGATCGCGGCGTTGCCCTCGTGCCCGGCCGAGCCGATGGTGTAGAAGCCCAGCCCCTGCTCGCGGAGCCAGCGGGCGGTGACGTCCAGCAGCCTGCTGCCGAGCTGGAACTCGAACAGTTCGCGGCAGCGGGCCCCGGTCAGGGTCGTGCCCTCCCGTATGGGCAGGCCGGGATCGCGCGGCGCCCCGGGGGAGAGGGCGGCCACGGCCTCGGTGAAGTGGGTCTCAACAGTGTCGCGCGCCACAGCCCGATTATGTCCCCATCGACGGACGCCGTCCTCAACCTTGACATCTTTGGTGCGGCCGGGGCGCGGAACGGCCCCATTCGACAGTCGTCCATGACAGGTTGTCGGGGTTTGTCGCCGATCATCGGAAACGGCGGTCAAGGAGGAATCTTTGCCGGTGCGAGCCGGAAAACGAGGAAAGACTTGTGAAGGGCCGCCTTTCCGGGGGTGAGGATCAGTGAAGTATGGAAGGTGAGCGACGCGGGAGGGGAGCCGCAATGCCGGTACGGGACGACGAGCGGCCGGTGGTCGTCGGATACGACGACTCCACGGAGAGCAGGCGGGCACTGCGGTGGGCCCTTGTGGAGGCCCGCCTCAGGTTTCTCCCGCTGCTGCTGTGTCACGCCTGGCAGTGGCCCTACCCGATGCTCTCCGTCACCTCCGAGACCACGGCGGTCCTCCGGCGGATGGGTTCGCACGTCCTGGAAACGGGGCTGGCCCTGGCACACGACCTGGCCCCCCGCGTGCAGGTGCGCGGTCAGCTGGTGGAGGGGTCGTCGGCGGCGGCCCTGGTGGGCGTGTCGAGTACGGCCGAGTTGATCGCGATCGGTCCGCGCGGCTCCGGCGGCTTCGACGAGCTGAAGATCGGCTCGACAACGGTCCAGGTCGCCTCGCACGCCCGCTGCCCGGTGGCCGTCGTCAGGCAGCCGGGCCACCTGCGCACCGGCCGTGTCGCGATCGCCGTGGAGGAGGCGCACCTGGACTCGGCGGAGCTCGGTCTGGCCTTCGAGGAGGCGAGTCTGCGCAGGGCGACGCTGCTGGTGATCTGCCTCTGCCCTGAGGGCACCGGCGACACCCGGCGGGTGGCGGTCCACCTCAACACCAACGTCGCACTGTGGGAGGAGAGGTATCCGCAGCTGGAGGTGGAGACCCTGATCGAGACGGGATCCCACGCCGAGGTGCTCCGCCACGCGGCCGACCGCTCGGATCTGCTGGTGGTGTCCGACAGGGAGCGCGACGACCCGCCCGGCCTCGCCATCGGCCCGGCCTGCCAGATGCTGCTGCGCGAGGCGCCGTGCACGGTCATGGTGAACCCCTCGCAGGCCTGGCTCGTGTCCCCGCGCAAGGGTGCCCACGTCGCGAGTTAGTGGTTGCTAACTTTTGGGTGCGGCCAGCGCCGCGCGGGCCATGCCACGCAGCAGTTCGGCCATCACCGGGGGCGGCAGTTCGCCCGCGCTGTGCGGTGTGGAGTTGAGCAGCCCGAAGACGGCGTGGGTCGCGGCGCGCAGTTCGGTCTGGGGGCGGCCCGGGTAGATCTCGCTCAGCACGGTGACCCACTCCTCGACGTACAGCCTCTGCAACCTGCGGATCCGCCGCCGGGCGGGCTCGGGCACGTTGTCCAGTTCCCTGTCGTGCACGGTGATCAGCGCCGGGTGGTTCAGCGCGAACTCGATCTGGCAGCCGAGCAGAGCGTTCAGGGCCTGCTCGGCGTCGGCAGCCTCGGTCACACGGTGGGTGCCCGAGGTGTGCAGGTGCTCGCTGACGTCCAGCAGCATCTCGGAGAGCAGTGCCTCCTTGCCGCTGAAATGCCGGTAGAGGGCCGGACCCGAGGTGCCGACCGCGCCGCCGATGTCCTCGATCGAGACGCCGTGGAAGCCGCGCGCCGCGAACAGTTCCGCCGCGGCGTCCAGGATCTCCGCGCGCCGCGAGCCGCGATTGCGGGTACGGGTCTGGGCAGTCGTCACCTCTCGCATGGTAGACGGTAGCGTTAATAATGACTAACATCTGCGGTGGAGTTAGTGACCGTTAACCCAGCGGCGACGGAGCCGTACAGAGGAGGGCCCGCATGAGTGGCTGGCCGGTGCTGCGAAGCGCCTGCGACCCGGGCGGCGAGGGATTCGGGCGCAACGCCGAGGTCAACGAGCGCCTGGTCGCCGAGCTCGGAGAACGCGTAGCCGCCGCGAGGCTGGGAGGCCCGGAGAAATCGCGCGCCAGGCACGTCTCCCGGGGCAAGCTGCTGCCCCGCGACCGCGTCGACTCCCTCCTCGACCCCGGCTCGCGGTTCCTGGAGCTCTCCCAGCTGGCGGCAGGAGGGATGTACGGGGACGAGGCACCCGCCGCCGGGATCATCACCGGGGTGGGCCGCGTCTCCGGCCGCGAATGCGTGGTCGTCGCCAACGACGCCACGGTCAAGGGCGGCACCTACTACCCGATCACCGTCAAGAAGCACCTGCGGGCCCAGGAGGTCGCCCTCCACAACAACCTGCCGTGCGTCTACCTCGTCGACTCCGGGGGCGCGTTCCTGCCCAGGCAGGACGAGGTCTTCCCGGACCGTGAGCACTTCGGCCGGATCTTCTACAACCAGGCCACCATGTCGGCGCGCGGCATCCCGCAGATCGCCGCGGTCCTCGGCTCCTGCACGGCCGGCGGCGCGTACGTCCCGGCGATGAGCGACGAGGCGGTGATCGTCCGTAACCAGGGCACGATCTTCCTCGGTGGCCCGCCGCTGGTGAAGGCGGCCACCGGGGAGGAGGTCAGCGCCGAGGACCTGGGCGGCGGCGACCTGCACGCCCGGGTCAGCGGCGTCACCGACCACCTCGCCGACGACGACCGCCACGCGCTGAGGATCGTCCGCGACATCGTCTCCACCCTCGCACCGCGCACGCCCTCCCCTTGGGAACGCCTGCCGTCGGAGGAGCCGGTCTGCGACCCCCGCGACCTGTACGGCATCGTCCCCGCCGACACCCGCACCCCGTACGACGTCCGTGAGATCATCGCCCGCGTCGTCGACGGCAGCAGGTTCGGCGAGTTCAAGGCCGAGTACGGCAGCACGCTCGTCACCGGATTCGCCCGCATCCACGGCCACCCCGTCGGGATCGTCGCCAACAACGGCATCCTGTTCGGCGAATCGGCGCTCAAGGGCGCCCACTTCATCGAGTTGTGCGACCGGCGCAACACCCCGCTGGTCTTCCTGCAGAACATCAGCGGGTTCATGGTCGGCAGGGCGTACGAGGCGGGCGGCATCGCCAAGCACGGCGCGAAGATGGTCACCGCCGTCGCCTGCGCCCGGGTGCCCAAGTTCACCGTGGTCGTCGGCGGCTCGTTCGGGGCCGGCAACTACGCGATGGCCGGGCGTGCCTACTCGCCCCGGTTCCTGTGGATGTGGCCGGGAGCCCGGATCTCGGTGATG
Source organism: Streptosporangium sp. NBC_01810 (assembly GCF_035917355.1). NCBI lineage: Bacteria > Bacillati > Actinomycetota > Actinomycetes > Streptosporangiales > Streptosporangiaceae > Streptosporangium > Streptosporangium sp. NBC_01810. Next base: position 1,699,720 of record NZ_CP109070.1, read on the forward strand.
GGCGGCGAGCAGGCCGCCAACGTCCTGTCCACGGTCGGCAACGCCGACCCCGACGCCATCCGCAGGCAGTACGAGGAGCAGGGCAACCCCTACTACTCCACGGCCCGCCTCTGGGACGACGGGGTCATCGACCCCCTCGACACCCGAACCGTCCTGGGCCTGGCCCTGTCAGCCTCGGCCAACGCCCCCCTCGACCCCGTCGGCTACGGCGTCTTCCGGATGTGATCGCACCCATGACCCACCCATCAGCACCCCGCCGGATGTTCGACACCGTCCTCGTCGCCAACCGCGGCGAGATCGCCCTGCGGATCACCCGCACGCTCAGGAGGCTGGGCATCCGTTCCGTGGCCGTGCACAGCGACGCCGACGCCGGGGCGCGGCATGTCCGCGAGGCCGATGTCGCGGTGCGACTCGCCGGCGGCTACCTCGACGTCGACGGCATCCTCGCCGCCGCCGCGGCGACCGGCGCCCAGGCCGTGCACCCCGGCTACGGCTTCCTCGCGGAGAACGCCGCCTTCGCCAGGCGCTGCGCCGAGGCCGGGCTCGTCTTCGTCGGCCCGCCGCCGGAGGCCGTCGAGGCCATGGGCGACAAGATCCGCGCCAAGGCCGCCGTCTCCGCGGCCGGCGTCCCCGTCGTCCCCGGCGGAGCCGAGCCGGGAGACGACCTGGCCGAGGCCGCCGAGCGGGTCGGCCTCCCCGCGCTGATCAAGCCCTCGGCAGGCGGTGGGGGCAAGGGCATGGTGCTCGTGCGCTCCGCGGCGGAGCTGCCGGAGGCACTGGCGTCCGCCCGCCGCACCGCCGCCGCCGCCTTCGGCGACGCGACCCTGCTGATCGAGCGGTTCGTGGAGAACCCCCGGCACATCGAGATCCAGGTGATGGCCGACGCCCACGGCGGCGTCATCCATCTGGGCGAGCGCGAGTGCAGCCTCCAGCGCCGCCACCAGAAGATCGTCGAGGAGGCTCCTTCCCCGCTCCTCGACGCCGCGACCAGGGCCGCCATGGGCGCCGCGGCGGTCGAGGCCGCCAGGTCCGTCGGCTACACCGGCGCCGGCACCGTCGAGTTCATCGTCCAGGGATCCACCGGCGACTACTACTTCATGGAGATGAACACCCGCCTGCAGGTCGAGCACCCCGTCACCGAGCTGGTCACCGGCCTGGACCTGGTCGAGCTCCAGCTCAGGGTCGCCGCCGGCGAGCCCCTCCCGCTCACCCAGGAGCAGGTGCGGCTCGACGGCCACGCCGTCGAGGCCCGCGTCTACGCGGAAGATCCCTTCCGGGGCTTCCTGCCGACCGGCGGCCGGGTCCTCGCGCTGCGCGAACCGCCCGGCGTGCGGGTCGACTCCGGCCTGCTGGCCGGGGGCGTGGTCGGCAGCGACTACGACCCGATGCTGTCGAAGGTGATCGCCTGGGGGCCGGACCGGGCGAGCGCCCTGCGTCGGCTCGACGGGGCGCTCGCGGCCACGGCCGTGCTCGGGGTGCCCACCAACATCGCCTTCCTGCGAGCCTTGATCGGCCACCCCGCGGTGGTCGCGGGAGACCTTGACACCGGCCTCGTCGAGCGCCACCTCGACGAGCTGGTCGCCCGCGAGGGCGTCCCCGACGACGTCCTGGCCGCCGCGGCCCTGGTCCTGCACCACGAGCACGTCCCCGCGGGGCCCGCCGACCCGTGGGACGTCCCCGACGGCTGGCGGCTGGGCGAGGCGGCGTGGACCGTCTACCGGCTGGAGAGCCGCGACGGCGTCCGCGAGCTCAGGGTGCGCGGCCTGCCCGCCTCCGGTGCCGAGGTCTTGCTCTCCGCCGACCTCTCCGCCGACGTCTCCGGCGACGTCTCCGGCGACGGCGCAGGTGCCGGCGCCGGGACAGTACGGGCGCTGCTGGCCGACGAGGGCGAGGACCTGCTCGTCACCCTCGGTGAGACCACGAGGCGCTACGCCGTCGCCAGGGACGGCGACACGGTATGGCTCGGCCACGACGGCGACGCCTGGGCGTTCACCCGCCGCCACCTGGGCGACCCCGGTGACAGGGCGGGCGCGGGCGGGCCGGGGGACGGCCTGGTCCGCAGCCCGATGCCGGGCACCGTCCTGGTGGTGAAGGTGGCCCCCGGTGACCGGGTCACCGAGGGGCAGCCGCTGCTCATCGTGGAGGCGATGAAGATGGAGCACACGGTGACCGCGCCGATCGACGGGGTCGTCGCCGAGCTGCGGGTCCGGACGGGCCAGGCGGTCGGCATGGACGCCGTACTGGCCGTGGTCGGCGGGGAGGAGCCGTGATGCGCGTCGTACCGGGACGCCTGAGGGCCGAGACGGGGAAGGGCGAGGGAGCATGATGCGCGAGCCGCAGCGGATCGGGGCGGCGGGGCTGCCCGAGCGGGTCACGATCTACGAGGTCGGGCCGCGCGACGGGCTGCAGAACGAGGCGGCGGTGGTCCCCGTCCGGGTCAAGGCCGAGTTCATCGCCCGGCTGGCCGCCGCGGGACACCGGGTGATCGAGGCCACCAGCTTCGTGCACCCCAAATGGGTGCCCCAGCTCGCCGACGCCGCAGAGCTGCTGGCGGGCATGGAGCGGGTCCCCGGTGTGCGATACCCGGTGCTCGTGCCCAACGAGCGCGGCCTGGACCGCGCGCTGGAACACGGAGTCCAGGAGATCGCCGTCTTCGCGAGCGCCACCGAGACGTTCGCGGGCAGGAACCTCAACCGGACGCTGGAGTCGCAGTTCGACATGTTCGAGCCGGTGGTCGCGCGGGCGCTGGCGCACGGACTGAAGGTCAGGGCGTACGTGTCGATGTGCTTCGGCGACCCGTGGGAGGGCCCGACGACGATCGCCCAGGTCGTCTCCGTCGGGCGCAGGCTGCTCGACCTGGGCTGCTTCGAGCTGTCGCTCGGCGACACCATCGGTGTCGGCACTCCGGGCCACGTCGCCGCGCTGATCGAGGCCTTCGGCGACCCCTCCCGGCTCGCGGTTCACTTCCACGACACCTACGGCCAGGCCCTGGCCAACACCCTCACCGCGCTGCGGGAGGGCGTGACCGTGATCGACGCCTCCACCGGAGGCATCGGTGGCTGCCCGTACGCCGAGAGCGCCACCGGCAACCTCGCCACCGAGGACCTGGTCTGGATGCTGCACGGTCTCGGCGTCGAGACCGGTCTCGATCTTCCGTCGCTGGTGGAGACCAGCACCTGGCTGGCCGACAGGCTCGGCCGCCCCAGCCCGTCGCGGGTCGTCCAGGCACTGGCCGGGAGCCTGTCCCGCACCACCGTAGAGAACGTCGAGGAGTGACCATGCCCAAGCTGACCGACGAGTACGAGGAGCTACGCAAGACCGTCGAGGCGTTCGCCCGCGACGTGGTGGCCCCGGTGATCGGCGACCTCTACGAGCGCGAGGAGTTCCCCTACGACATCGTGCGGCAGATGGGCGCGATGGGCCTGTTCGGGCTGCCGATCCCCGAGGAGTACGGCGGCATGGGCGGCGACTACTTCGCGCTCTGCCTGGCCCTGGAGGAGCTGGCCAGGGTCGACTCCAGCGTGTCGATCACCGTCGAGGCCGCGGTGTCGCTGGGCGCGATGCCGATCTACCGGTTCGGCACGGCGGAGCAGCGCGCCGAGTGGCTGCCCAGGCTGACGTCGGGCGAGATGCTGGGCGCCTTCGGCCTCACCGAGCCGGGCGGCGGCTCCGACGTGCCGGGCGGCATGAGCACCACCGCCGTGCTGGACGGCGACGAATGGGTGATCAACGGTACGAAGGCGTTCATCACCAACTCCGGCACCGACATCACCGGCGTCATCGGCGTGGCCGCGATCACCGGCGAGCAGGCCGGGGGCAAGAAGGAGATCTCCACGATCCTGGTGCCGGCCGGAACCCCGGGCCTCACCGTCGCCAAGAAGTACTCCAAGGTGGGCTGGAACTGCTCCGACACCCGCGGGCTCTCCTTCGACGACTGCAGGGTTCCGGCACGGAACCTGCTCGGCGAGCGCGGGCGCGGCTACGCGCAGTTCCTGCAGACCCTCGACGAGGGCCGCGTTGCCATCGCCGCCCTCTCCACCGGCCTGGCCCAGGGCTGCGTGGACGAGTCGCTGCGCTACGTCCGCGAGCGCCAGGCGTTCGGCCACCCCATCGGCCACTACCAGGCCATCCAGTTCAAGATCGCCGATATGGAGGTCCGCACCCACACCGCCCGCCTGGCCTACTACCACGCCGCGGAGAAGATGCTCGCGGGGGAGCCGTTCAAGAAGGAGGCGGCCATCGCCAAGCTCGTCGCCGGCGACGCCGCCATGGACAACGCCCGCGACGCCACCCAGATCTTCGGCGGCTACGGGTTCATGAACGAATACCCGGTCGGCCGCTTCTACCGCGACGCCAAGATCCTGGAGATCGGCGAGGGCACCAGCGAGGTCCAGCGCATGCTCATCGCCCGCCAGTTGGGACTCGGAGACCTCTGAGTCGTCGAGAGGGCGGCGGTCCCGGCCGCGTGAGCGGGCGCAGGGCCGCTCGGCGATCGACGCGTTCCTCTGGATCAAGCTGCCGGGCGAGGCGGACGGCTGCACCGCCGTCTGACCCGGTGGTGCGGCCCTGATCCGGTACGGCTCGCACGGTATGCCCCCCGTGCGAGCCGTACTGGATTCTCGCGTCTTCCCCGCGGTTCCGTGGCCGAAAGCGAGAACCGGGGTCCTGGGCCAGAGCTGCGCGTTAACCTGTGCTTTTGCCCGGCGCGGAGACGCGGAGCGGGCCGGCCGGCGCCGCCTCCATGGCCGCGGTGGCCTTCGTCATGATCTGCCGCATGATTTCGACCTCCTCGGGGCTGAGCCGGTCGATCAGGAAGGCGCGCACGACGGCCAGATGCCTCGGGGCGGTCCGCTTCAGGCAGCGCAGGCCCTCCTCGGTGAGTACGGCGAGCACGCCCCGCTCATCCGAGGGGCAGGTCGCCCGTGTGACGAGTCCCCGCCTCTCCAGCTGCCCGATCTGGTAGGTGAGGCCGCTTTTGGAAAAGATCAGCCGGCGGGCGAGTTTGGTCATCCGCATCTGCCGGTCGGGGCTCATGGAGAGTTTCACCAGGATCTCGTACTGGGCGTGGGTCAGATCTGAGTCGGCTTTCAGCTGATCCTCGATGCGGCGCTCCAGCAGATGCGTCGCGGACAGGTAGGCCACCCACATGGCCATCTCGCTCTCGCTGAGCCATCTCGTGTCGCTCACCGGCACATCTTATGGCTTGTTCGAATTTGAACCAACTGTTAGGGTTTGGTTCAAATTCGAATGACAGTGAGGAGTCATCGTGATTGACCAAGTACGCCCCTACGCCCTGCTGCTGGCGCGGATCGGCATCGGTGTGGTCTTCCTGGTCCACGGGCTGCAGAAGTTCATGACCATGGGGTTAGCCCAGACCACGGCCTTCTTCGACTCGCTGGGCATCCCGCTGGCGAGCGTCGCGGCTCCGGCGGTCGCCGTCCTCGAAGTCGTCGGCGGCATCGCGCTCATCCTGGGCGCGGCCCTGCCGGTCTTCGGCACTCTCCTCGTGCTCGACATGCTCGGCGCGATCGTCTTCGCCCACGCCGCGGCCGGCTTCTCGGTGAGCGAGGGCGGCTACGAGTTCGTCCTCGCCCTCGCCGCCGGCACCCTGGCCATCGCCTTCAGCGGTGGTGGTGCCCTCGCCGTTGACGGTCTCAGGCAGGGGCGCCGCCGTCCGGTGGCGGTCTAGGCACGGCCCTCTGGATCCTCTGCCCGCCGTGACCGGTCAGGCGGCCTCGCCGTGTTGCCGCCGGTCACCGTGGCCCGCCGGGACTCCCTCCGCCGCCTCGCGAGGCTCCGGTCTGACCGGTCCTCGCCACGGCAGGCTCCGGTCTGACCGGTCCTCGCCACGGCAGGCTCCGGTCTGACCGGTCCTCGCCACGGCAGGCTCCGGTCTGACCGGTCCTCGCCACGGCAGGCTCCGGTCTGACCGGTCCTCGCCACGGCAGGCTCCGGTCTGACCGGTCCTCGCCACGGCAGGCTCCGGTCTGACCGGTCCTCGCCACGGCAGGCTCCGCGGGACAGGGCCTGAAGTCACCCGGAACATCGGGCGCCACGAGGTCCTGGCCCCCCGACAATGGGCATAGCTGTTTCGACGGTGCCGAATGGCTGGGGGTCGATGTGCGGTGGCTACGAAGAATCGGCAGTGATTTCAAGGCTCGGCAGCACATCGACGCGTACGCTCTCACGATCGTCGTCTTCGGCTTCGCATTTCTGTCAATTGTCAGCGACGCACTGGATGACGACATCAGATGGGCGGTCCTGCTCTCGGGAGTGGGATTGCTGCTCTACCGGATCACCCTTCCCACGGAGCTCACCGAATCTCCCGACAGTCTCCTGAACGACCGGTCGGTATACGACATCGCACCGCTGTCGTCGCTGTTCGCCCACGCGCGTGACGTCCGCGTGTTCGCGCCCTCCGCGGTCAATCTGCTCTCCGCGCAGACCTGCGAGATCATGCGTAACACGGTGCTCGCGCGGGAGAAGGGACGCGTCAGGATCGTCATTCTCGACCCCCTGGAGAGGGCGGCGGTCCAGCAGGCCGCGAAGCAGCTGGACGAATCGATCGAGTTTCCGGTGCAGAGGCTTCCCGCCGCGCTGGAGAGCACCATGGAGCGCCTCCGCCTGATGAACGGCTGGAAGACCGCGGGTGAGTTCGAGTATCGCCTGCTCTCCTACAGCCCGGGATTCAGCCTTGTGCTTCTCGACCCGGAAACCCCGCGGGGCCGGGTCATCGTGGAGATTCACGGGTTTCACAACCCGTCGACCTCGTCACGCATGCACCTGGAGCTGACCCGCGGTCGCGACGAGCGCTGGTACACCTACTGGGTGGAGCAGTTCAACCACATATGGGAGGCGGCGAGATCCGATGTCACGCCGTTTTCCGGAGAAACTCCTCAGCCTGCTTCCGGAGATGCGGCGGAAGCCCGGGAGTGACCGCGTCGAGCGCCCGCGAGGCGAACTCCTCGGCGGTCGCGCGCTGACCCAGCAGGGCGTGGACGCGTGCGGCCCGCAGCAGGACCGGACCGCTGTCCGACTCGTCGGCGGTCGCGTCGAGGATCTCCTGTCCCGCGGCGTCGAACCGCTGAGCCAGGGCCAGGGCCAGCGCCCTGGCGGCGATCGTGGTGGGCCGCTGGTGCCGTCTCACCCGATCCAGGTCGCGCAGGGCCTCGCCGGGCCTTCCGAGATCGGCGAGGATCTCTCCGCGCAGCGCCAGCGCCTCGGCGGGGGGTTCGCTCGCGAGCGCCACGGCGCCGTTGAGAAGGGCGAGTGCGGCGCGCGGCTGTCCCAGATGCCACAGCGCCTCCCCGAGCGCCAGTTGCGCGGGCAGGTCGTTGGGAACCCAGGAGAGAGCGGCACGCAACTGCTCCACCGCCCTGTCGTACCGGCCCTGGGCCAGCCAGAGCCGTCCTTCCGCGGTCAGCGCCGAGGCCACCCCGTCGAACCGCTGGAGCGTCGCGAACACGTCGGCCGCCTCCTCGAGGAGGCGCCGCGCACCCTCCACCTCGCCTCCCACCGCCGCGACCTCCCCCAGGACGACCAGGGCCTCGGCCCGCACCCACGTCTCGCCGGGCCCCGAGGCGCGGACCGCCTCCTCCGCGAGGCCGCGGGCCGTCTCCCAGCTCCCCCTGGCCAGTGCCGCCCGCGCGTCGCCGAGGTAGGTCGCCGGGTGCTGCGACTGGCGCACCGAGCCGATCAGGCGGTCGTGCTGCAACTCGTACCAGCGGATCCCCAACCGGTGCTCGCCCCGCAGCAGGTGACGGTCCTCCAGCGCCTCGGCGATGGCGTTCGGCATGCCCGCCGTCTCACGGAGGCCCTCGTAGACGGTGTTGCGCGTCCCGTGCTCGGTGACGAAGGTCCTGCGCAGCCAGGAGCGGATCTCGCTCGACGTGACCCCCGACTCGGCCGCGACCTGCGCCAGCATCCGCTCGCAGAAACCGGTCAGGAAGTGGTCGACGTTCACGTGCAGGTTCACGTGCTCGGTGGTGATCTCGCGCAGGCCCGGCGGCAGCGAGTCCCAGAGCGCGGAGCAGACGACCTGCAGCTGGACGGGCTCCACGGTGTTCAGCGTCACCGTGGTCGTCTGCCCCTCGTCGTTGAGGAAGGGGACGGTACGCAGGTCGTCGACGAGTCGTTCGGCGGCCCCGGGGGCGAAGGATCGGCCGGTGCGCTCCAGGGGTCTCGTCGTGGCGTCGAGCGCCGCCGCGCGCGACAGCGGCAGCAGCTGGAACCGCGCCCGCGAGCCCCGGCCGAGCGGGCGCTCGTACGGCAGCACGGAGGCCAGATACTCCTCGCGCAGCGAGAGCAGCAGGTGGAGCCCGTCGTGCTCCTCGACGGCACTCGCGAGCTGGCGCAGCAGCGCGTGACGCTCCTCCTCCCGGTCGGGCGGACCGCCGAACAGCTCCTCCGCCTGGTCGACGGCGACCAGGGTGGGCACCGGGTCACCGTACCGGTCGACGCGTTCCGGGCGCCCGGCCAGGAAGTCCGAGACCGTCAGCCCGGCCAGCACGGGCAGTGGCTCCTCCGGCGCCCAGGCCGACAGCAGCGCCAGCGCGTACGGGTTGCCGGTGACCCTCGGGCGCAGTGAGACGATCCCGCGGGGCGACACCCGGGCCACGGGCAGAACGTCGGCGCGTTCGGGTTCGATGCGCGGCAGGACACCCGCGTGCAGCAGGGACGTCTTGCCCACTCCGGAGGCTCCGAACAGCACGGTGAGACCGGTGGCCTGCCAGATGGTGGCGATGTCGCGGCCCTCGCGCTCCCGCCCGAAGAACAGCGCGTGCTCGCCGCGATCATAGGGGCGTAGCCCCACGTACGGGTGGGTGGCCCTGTCGCTTTGGTGAGTCGCGCCTGTCATGGTGCCCGTCCCATTCTCCGCAGGAGCTCCGCGCAGAACTCCGAGGCGGTCCCCAGAAAGATCGAGATGTTCCAGCCGTCGAGATAGTGGGTGATGTAGCGTCTGGCCTTGCTCTCCGCGTCGCTCGCCGATCCGTTGATCTCGGGCATCAGCTGCACGCTCACGTGCCGCCGCTTGTTGCTGCGGGGCGTGCCGCGCACCAGGCCGTGGAACAACACCCGGAACGTCCAGTCCTGCAGGCTGTAACCCACGAAGAGCAACGGGCGGGTGGTCATCGCCTGAAGGATCGGGATCGGCAGCGGATGCCGTCCGTCGGTCGCGACCGCGTCCACCATGTTGACGAGGTAGGTCAGGTAGTCGGCCTCGGTCAGCACCAGCGACGCCGGTTCGGACCAGCTTCCGTGCAGATGGTAGACGAGGGGCCGTTCCACCGTCGGCTCCGGCAGGACGGGCGTGGCGGAGTCGGCTTTCCACCAGGGGGAGACGGCGACGTGGGGCTCCTTGCCCTCCGCCCGCAGCGCCTCGACCAGGAAGTCGTCGTAGTTCGTGGTGAGGAACGTCGTCACGGGGAAGCCGGCCAGCAGCCGGTGCGGCTCCCAGGGATCGCTCGCGGGAGGACGCCCGTGTGACCGGAGGTGGCTGCAGACCGTCTCCTTGAGGTCCACCGGATCTCGCACCACGGCCTCGCCGTACTGCATCACACGGGCCAGGTTGCCGGGGTCGGCGAACGGATAGTCATAGCGCATGGCGTACTGGTTGCTCAGGGTGGTGCCGGTGGGAAGCGTGCCGGCGCAGGCTCCCGCTCCGAGAAAAGGGGCGCAGTCGCCCCTGCCGAGCTGGTCTATCAACCGTTTCCAGTCGACATCATCCATGGGCCACCCTGATCATTGGGAAACAGTCCCTTATAGGACTCTATTTCCCGTCATGGCTGCACAGAAGTCAAGATCTTTCATATGGACGATGTGAATCCGGCGGCCGGTCCGGTGTCGTCGTTGTCAAGTATCCGCCTTAATGCACGCTTAAGGTGGGAATCATCTATATGATCAAGGTCGGTCAAACTCAGTCCGGTGACGTCGATGAGAACGCTCTCGATGGAATCGATCTCTCCCGTGATGACTTCCTCGCCCATGCGGACTCCCCTGGCCGTGGCCGGTTCACGCGAGCCACTCACGCCGCGTGCACCACTTACACCATTATCTTTCCACGCTCACCGAGCGCTTCCAACCCAGGGTATCCGGTTATCCTGGCATCATAAAGAAGGAAAACATTCACGTCTTATCCTCTCTTTGGTATGTCGCCATGAGACTCTGGCCTCAGCGTACATGCGCTCGGTCCGCCGGGAGTCTAAGCTGGACGAGAATCGGGCGAGCGGAGGCGGTCGCATGTCCATTTCAGAGCCATCGGGAATTTCCCGGGCCACGGGGCGCCAGCCCAAAATCTGGGGCAAGGTCCCACAGCGGAACAAGAACTTCACCGGTCGTGAAGATCTGCTCGACAAGCTGCACACCGGGGTCACGGCTGAGGTCACCGCGGTGGTGCCCCATGCCCTTCACGGGTTCGGCGGTGTCGGCAAGACCCATGTCGCGATCGAGTACGCCTATCGCTTCCGCCACGAGTACGACCTGGTCTGGTGGATTCCCGCGGACCAGCCGATTCTGGTGCGCTCCTCACTGGCCGCGCTCGCTCCGCACCTTGGCGTGTCCTCCTCCGTCACCATGGGAGTGGAGGAGGCGTCCAGGGCCGTGCTGGACGCCCTGCGCCGAGGCGAACCCTACTCCAGGTGGCTGCTCGTCTTCGACAACGCCGAGCAACCGGAGGACGTCAACGACATCATCCCGCGCGGTCCGGGGCACGTCCTGATCACTTCGCGCAGCCACGCCTGGCAGAGCGTGGTCGACACCGTCCCGGTCGACGTCTTCAGCAGGGCTGAGAGCATCGACTTCCTCAGCAAGCGCGTGCCGAGGTCGACCAGTCTCGACGACAGGAACCTGCTGGCCGAGCAACTCGGTGATCTCCCGCTCGCGTTGGAACAGGCGGGAGCCCTGCAGACGGAGACGGGGATGTCCGTCGGGCAGTACCTCCGTCTGCTCGACGAGCAGACGGTCCAGCTGCTCGACGCCAACAAGGCGTCGGACTACCCGCTCTCCATGACGGCGGCGTGGTCACTGTCGGTGTCACAGCTCAAGGCGAAGTTGCCCGAGGCCGTGGAGGTCCTGCGTTGCTGCGCCTTCTTCGGCCCCGATCCGATACCCCGTGATGTCTTCGGAGTGCTTCCCGAGGAGTTCGCGCAGGGATCGCGTCTCGGCCCGCTCCTCGCCGACCCGATCCTGCTGAGCAAGGCCATCAGGGAGCTGGGGCGTTACGCCCTGGTGCGGATCGACTCGGAGAACCGGACCATCCAGGTGCATCGCCTGGTCCAGGCGCTCCTGCGCGACGAGCTGCGCGACGAGGAGCACGTGTCCTTCCGCAGGGAGGTTCATCTCCTGCTGGTGGCGGCGACGCCGGGCCTGCCCGACGACAACGGCTCCTGGCCACGCTACGCGGAGTTGCTCGGCCACATGAGGCCCGCGCTGGTGGAGGAGAGCGGGGATCCCCGCGTCCGTGGCTTCGCCCTCGACGTCGTTCGCTATCTCTACTCGTCGGGTGGTTACCAGTCGGCTGTCGAGCTCGTGGAGAGCTTCATCAGGAGGTGGCGGGCCGACAGCGGCGAAGATGACCAGAATGTGCTCTCCGCGCGGCGACATCTCGGCATCGTCCTGCGCGAGCTCGGCGACTATCGGGCTTCCTTCGAGCTCAATCGCGACACCCTGGCACGCATGCAGGTGACCCTCGGGCCCGAACACGAGGAGACCCTCCTGCTTGTCAACAGCCACGGTGCCGACATGAGGATGCGGGGCGACTTCGCGGACGCGCTGGAGCACGACAAGGAGTCGTTCGGCCGGCACCAGGCGGTGTTCGGCCCCGATCACCGCCGGACGCTGCGCGCCATGAACAATCTCTCCGTGGACTACATGCTGCTCGGTGACTATCCGCAGGCCTTCGAGCTGCAAAAGGTGCTTTACACGAAGCAACGCTCCTCGGACTCGACGTCGAGCTCACTGGTCCTGCTGGCGGCGAGAAACGGCCTCGCCAGAATCGTCCGGCTCAGAGGCGACTACTCCGAGGCCTGCGACCTCGGCGAGGACGCGTACGAGTTCGGCGTGCAGGAGCTGGGGCCCGACCATCCATGGACCCTGCGCGTGGCGAAGGATCTGTCCATCGCCAAGCGCAGGGCGGGACTCATCGACGAGGCGTTCGAGATCGCCGAGCGGACGTACGAGCGGGAGAACCGCATCTTCGGCCGTGACCACCACGACACGCTCGCCGCGGCTCTGTGCCTGGCCAACGCGCAGCGCACCAGAGGAGAGATCACCGAGGCGCTGGAGTTGCTGCGCGATACCGCGGCACGCTACCCGGAAAGGTACGGGGACGAGCATCCGTTCACGTTCGGCTGCGACATGAACCTGGCGCTGCTCCTGCGGGTCAACGGAGAGATCGAAGAGGCGAGCCGGCTCGACCGGAGATCCCTGGAGGGCCTCGATCGTACGCTCGGCCGTGGGCATCACTACTCGCTGACCTGTGCGATCAACCTCGCCAGCGACTTCGCCGCCATGGGAGACACTCCGGCGGCCAGGCAGCTGGGCCAGGAGACTCTGACCCAGCTGCGGGAGCTTTTGGGGGTGGACCACCCGCTCACCCTGGCCTGCGCGAACAACCTGGTCGTGGACATGCGGGCGGAAGGTGACACCGAGGAGGCCGGCACGCTGGAAGCCGACACCTTCGAGCGCTACCAGCGGGTGCTGGGTAATGATCATCCTGATACGAAGGTGGCCCTGAGGGGTGAGCGGCTCGACTTCGACTTCGATCCGCCCGCGCTCTAACCGTTACGTTCGAGCCAGCGCGCGTGGTGGTCGTCCGCGCGTGCACGGCTCAGGGCCCGCGCGCGGGCGGGCACGCTCTCCCGCGACCAGTCGTCCAGGCGCCGCGCCATTCCGGTGGTGAAGCTCTCACCGGCTCGGGTCAGCCGCCCGCTGCCGAGGAGGGTGGCGGTGACCAGGCGGGCGGCCTCGCGCCACTGGAAGAACTCCGCACTCGCGCGCAGCGCCGCCTCCCCCGATTCCAGGTCGCGCTGGCGCATCCAGAAGCCGGACACACCGAGGAACGCGTACGCCCCCTGGAGCAGCCCGGGCACGGGACGGGGATCATCGCGCCAGGGGGCGTAGTAGCGGGAGCCGTCGTCGGGGAGCGTCAGCGGGACGAGGTCGAGCAGGGCGGAGAGTTTCGCGTGCTGCGTCTCGTGCGCCAGGGTGACCGCGAGCGCCGCCGCGTCCGGCGGCGTCGACAGGGCCACGCAGCCGAAGGTCTCCCGAGAGGTCGAACTCGACTGGCCTCCGGGGGGTGCGACCAGTGGTGTGAGGACCGTGATCGCCGTGGCCACCTCCTCGGCCACGATCCGGTGGTGGCGCACCAGCAGGTCCCAGGCCGCGTGCAGTGTCGACTGCCAGCGCTCGGTCTCGGTCTCGGTGAGCCGCTCGCCGATATTGGCCGTCTCCGGCATCCGGTAGGGGTCGAGATCGTCGATGATCAGGCGAAGCGACATGCCGTCCACCTCGGTGTACAGCGAGCGCAGGCCCTTCCAGCCCGGCGCGTCCCGGCGGGGATCACGGGGAACTCGGACGACGGTCCGGTCCGCCGTGACCTCGGCACCGTCCGCGGCGCACTCGACGGTGGCCCAGGAGACGGTCGGTGACAGGATCGCCTGACCCAGCGACGGCAGGGTGACCACCCCGTCCAGCGCGGGCACGTCGACGTCGCAGGCCGTGCGGGAACGGATCGCCGCTGCGGCGGCCAGCGCCGCGAGCTGTCCTGGCGCCGCGGCGGCGTCGCCCGCGTGGAGCATCCTGATCGTCCGCCGCGCCCAGGCACCCACCGCCGAATGGCGGAGCACGGTGTCGACGGCGTCGGGGTGACGGCGCTGGACGGTGGCGAGCAGGTCGTAGGCGCGGCGGGTGGTCGCCGCTTCCGGATGATCGACCGTGCGAGCCGTCTCCATCACTCCGCGTACGAGAAGCACGTGCTTGCTGTGCTGGGCGGCGGCCAGACGGCCGACCGCGGGGGCACCGCCGCCGCCGTGGGCCAGCTCCGAGAACACCTTTGCCGGAATCCGATGCTCGCGTAGGTTCATCGTTCCCCCTCAATTCCCGTTCTTCGATCGGAAGGCCGGATCGGCTCCGACTGTGTTATCGATATGCCCGGTGAGGAGAAACAGGTAGGCACGTTGGGAGGCGCGTGGCGGAGTCGACCCGCGGCCGGACCCGCGGGACGATCTCATGGAGCGGTTCGCCGCCGTGCCGCGCCGACTCGATGCCGTCGAGTCGGCGCGGGTGAACGTGTTCGGGGATTCTCCCGGCCGCGGCGGCGAAGGTCTCCTGCGGCACGTACTGCGGGCGGCTATGCCAGCCAGAGCCTGCCATTTCGTACATATAGCAATATTTGCATGCAGGGTTGCGTCTACTACGGATCTTCCGAATAAACCGGTAAAAAGGCGTCGGTCTCCGGTCGAGGGCGGGCGGCTTGCCGGTACCCGGGTTCGGCGGCCAATCGCGCACTGTTGATCAGCCTCCCCCGACACGGCGTTATATGTGATGCCCGAAAGCTGACTTCAGGGTAGGTGGAAGATGGGTGTCGCCGCGGCGGAAGGAGTCATCCCGCTGTACGACTCTGACGCGTGGCTGAATCAAGTTTTACAAGTTTTAATCTTGACTAACGGCACAAAGTAGTGCGAGATGGAAATGGCGCAAGAGAGGCGTGCCGCATTTGTCAGAGAAGCCGAAACTGGAAATTCTGTCGCCCGAAAATGCGTTTCCAGCCACGCTCGATGTGGCCGGACTGCTGGCCTCGGGATGGAGGCCGTCCGCCTTCCGACAGTTCATCCTGAAGATTCACAGTAGATGCGATCTCGCCTGCCGGCACTGTTACATCTACGAGATGGCGGACCAGTCCTGGAAGGCCCAGCCGCGGCGCATGTCCGAGGCGATCGTCAATCGAACGGCACAGCGCATCGCGGAGCATGCCCTGGCCCACGAACTGGCGGAGGTGGAGGTCATACTCCACGGCGGAGAACCGCTTCTGGCCGGCCCGGAGCTCATCTCCCACGCTGTGCGCACGATCAGGGGAGCGGCCGCCGACGTCGGGACCCGCGTCCACGTCGGCGTGCAGACCAACGGACTGCGCCTGGACGAAACCTACCTGCGGCTCTTCGACAGCCTGGAGGTCCGTGTCGGGGTGAGCATGGACGGCTACGAGGCCGCTCATGACCGGCACAGGCTCTTCACCAACGGAAAGGGGAGTCACGCCATGGTCACCGCCTCGCTGCGGAGACTGACGGCCGGCCCCTTTCACCATCTCTTCAGCGGCCTTCTGTGCACGATCGACATCCGTAACGATCCACTGGCCACCTACGAGGCACTCCTGGAGTTCGACCCGCCGGCGGTCGACTTCCTGCTGCCGCATGGCAACTGGCTCACCCCGCCACCCTTTCGCGACCCCGACTCGGCCGCCACACCGTACGCCGACTGGCTGCTCCCGATCTTCGACCGCTGGTATGGGGCCGCCGTGGAGGAGACCGAGATTCGCTTCTTCAACGAGATCGTCCGGCTGCTCACCGGGCGTGCGTCCCGTACCGAGGCCATCGGTCTCTCCCCGGCACGGATGGTCGTCATCGAGACGAACGGCAGCATCGAGCAGTCCGACATCCTCAAGTCCAGCTACCACGGTGCTCCCGCGACTCTGCTGCACGTCCTGCGTGACTCCTTCGACACCGTGCTCGAGCACCCGTCCATAGTGGCCCGGCAGATCGGCGAGCTCGCGCTGGCACCCGTCTGCCAGGCCTGTGACATCCGTTCCATCTGCGGTGGGGGGCTCTACCCGCACCGCTACAGCGAGGCTCGCGGATTCCTCGGTCCTTCGGTCTACTGTCCCGACCTCTACCGGCTCATAGATCACATTCGTGCGCGGCTGCTACGAGACGTCGCCCGGCTGAAGGGAAGCGGATGAGGCTCATCTCGCGTCCGGTGTCCGAAGAGACGTTCTCCAGGCTCGCGGCGGGTGGGGGCGGGGCCGGTGCCATGGCCGAGCTGCGCGCGATGCAGTGTTTCAAGAACAGGCTCCTCATCCGTGAGCTTGTCCTGGAGGCGCGGACGGCGGGGCACCCCCACGCCGACCTCTCGGCTCGCGCCTACGACCTCATGGTCGAGATGGAGACGCACGGCAGGGGCCGGGTCGAATCGGAATTGTGCTACCCGGCCGTGGGCGCATGGGCGTTGCGAACGTACCTTTCGCTCAAGGCCGGTACGGGAGTGAAGGACGACCCCGGCAGGCTGGCCGCCCTGGTCGTGGCGGTCGCCGTCAGATCGCAGATCGCCTGCCAGGTCCGCCTCGCGCTCTCCGACGACGCCATCGTGCTGCCCGGCCTCGGCCGTCTCAGCGCACCGGCCGGTGCCCGGGGAGTGTTCGACGTCACCGTGCGACCGGACGGTGAGGGGGCCGAGCTCGACATCGGCCGGTCAACGGTACGCGTCGACCCGCTCCGTGACGACACCGGCTGGCAGGTCCTGCGCCGGCTGCCGGTGGGCTCCGGGTTCAGCCTCGTCGTCGACGACGCGGACCCGTACCGGTGGCCCGCGGGTCACGTCACCGAGCCGAGGCTGAGCGACGCGAAGCTGGATCACTGGGCCCGGTGCCTGCGCGAGGCATGGCGTGTACTGACCGCCCGTCACTGGACCGTCGCCGAAGAGATGACCTGCGGTGTCTCGGTGCTGACCCCCATCCACGCGCCGGCTTTCGGCCAGAACAGTGCCACCTCCCGTGAGACGTTCGGGACCGTCGCCCTGTCCGAGCCGCAGCACGGCCTGGGAATGGCCGCGACGTTCGCCCACGAGATCCAGCACGCGAAGCTGACGGCGCTGACCGGCATGGTCGATCTGACCCGGCCGGAGAACGGACGGCGGCACTACGCGCCCTGGAGGAACGACCCCCGTCCGGTCAACGGGTTGTTACAGGGAGCGTACGCATATCTCGGGGTGGCGGGATTCTGGAGGCGCCAGCACCGTTTCGAGCAGGGGGCTCGCGCCTTTCGCGGACAGGTCGAGTTCACGCGCTGGAGGGAGGCCGCCCACCGCGTCACCGGCACCCTCCTGGCCTGCGGGGGCCTGAACGACCGCGGTGAGGAATTCGTGAAGGCGATGAGAGGCACGCTGGAACGGTGGCTGGACGAGCCGGTGGACCTCGCGGTCGCGGCGCAGGCCCGACGCGAGGCCGACCAGCATCTCAGAGCCTGGACCCGCCGCAACTCCCGGATCTAGAAGCGGTCAGATCGGCGGAGGGTCGAAGTCACAGTCGATGCGACGACCCTCGCTCGCGAACAGGGCGTCGGGGTGACCGATCTCCAGCGGGCGTTCGTAGCGCCGCATCGTGTCGGCGTACAGGAGTTCGGCCTCTTGCTCCGCGCCCGTCGCCCGTCGGTCGAGGACGAGGTTGCTGGCGCAGGCCAGGCTCAGGAAGTGGTTCTCGCCGAAGAGGCCGCGCAGTTTGGCGAGCGTGTCCTCGCCGAGCTCACGGGCGCGGCTGGTCTCTCCGGAGGCCGCGAGGTCCGTCTGGAGGCTGATGGCACAGGTCAGCGGGTAGTGATGGTTCTGGCTGACCTTGGCGATCAGGCTCTTCCTGACCTTCTCGTTCAGGTCGCGGGCCGTTGAGACGTCTCCTCGCAGCCGGTGGAGGATCGCCAGGTTGCCGAGGCACGCGTTGGTGTAGGGGTGGTCGGCGCCGTACACCCTGGGATAGCGGGCAACCGTCCTGTCCGCGATCGCGAACGCCTCGTCGATCTCCCCGGCTGTCCGCAGGGCGTTGGAGAGGTTGATCGCGGCCGCCATGGTGTCGGGATGGCCGTCTCCGAAAAGCCGCTGGAAGCGGGTGTGCGTGTCGTGCGCGAGCTCCAGGGCCTCGGGGATCTCTCCCGCCCGCCGTTTGGCGATGGAGAGGTCCTTGGCGGCCAGCAGGGTGTAGTGGTGGTCGAGGGTCAACTCCTGGACGCCGTAGGCGTAGGCCTCGTCACCCAGGTCGCAGGCCTCGGTGTAGTCACCGCAGAGGCGAACGGCCCTGGCCAGGCTGTTCCAGGACAGCAGCAGGGTGCCCTTGCTGACCCCCTCCGTCGCGTCGCTCTGCTCCAGGTAGGTCTCCTGGTGCAGCCTCCGCGCCTGTGCGTAGTCGCTGGTCAGCGCGTAGTCGAGGGCCAGGTTGTACAGAACGCGCAGGGTGGACGGTGCGGTCGGACCCGGCCCGTTGATATGCGTGGTCCGCGACTCCTCGTCCAGCCTGCGCGCGCCGAGGAAGTCGCCGCGGGCGCGAAGCGAGGCGGCGTACCCGTTGATCGTCGAGAGGGTCTCCGGGTGATCGGGACCGAGAGTCTCCGTCATCCTGTCGAGGGTCTCGTGGTCGACGTCGTAGGCCAGGGCGTACTGTCCGAGACCTCGCAGGATGTTGCCGAGGTGCTTGTGCGCGACGAGCACGTCCTGGTGTTTCGGCCCGCTTATCTCGGTCCATCTCCCGATGAAGCCGTTGATGAACGAGTGAGCGGACTGGTAGTTGCCCGATCGATACAGGTAGCGCACCATGTCCATGGCGAACAGCCTGGCCTGGGGGTCCGTGCATTCTTCCAGGCCGGAGGGGGCGACGTGGGCGACCAACTCCTCGAAACTACGCCATTTGTCGGTGTCATCGGGATCGTTCGGGGCGCTGCCGGCCAGCAGCACGTGGACCTCGTGCCGGATCTCGTGCTGGTCCTTCTCCGGCAGGTCGTCACGGAGGAGCGCCTGGACCAGGCGGTGGACCTGGATCGTGCGGGTCTTGGGCTCGATCCTGGCCAGGGCGAAGCGCCTGAGCTCGCTCAGTGCCGTGGCGAGCAGGATGGGGTCGGACAGGATCGCGTTCAGGCGGGGGACGTCCGCCCTGTTGCCCCTGCGGAACACATCGCGCGGGATGGGCTCGGGGCCGAAGAAGGCGCAGCACCGCAGGACCGTGATGGCCTCGGGGAGGCGGTCCTGCAGGAGCGACACCGACACCTTCCAGGCGGCCGTCATCGACAGCGGGTACCCCGGTGCCCGGTTCGCGCCCAGCAGACGGCTTGCCTGCTCGCTGAGCTGTTCCAGGTATTCGTCGACCGACATCCCGGTCTCGTACTGCAGCGCGCCGGCCTGCTCAAGGGCCAGGGGAAGGTCTCCGAGTTGCTCGGCCAGCCGTGAGGAGTCCTCGTCGGGAACCTCCCTGCGCAGGCGCTTCTTCAAAAACGCCACGCTCTCCTCGCGGGTGAAGACGTCGACCTGGAGGGTCTCGAAGTGGTCCTCCCACTTGGGGTTGCGGGAGGTGATCAGGACGTGGCCGGGACCGCGGGGGATGAACTCCTCGACCTGCCCGGGGTCCTCGGCGTTGTCGAAGATCAGCAGCCAGCGGCGGTAGGGGTCGCCGCTCTGCAACGTCCTGCGCACGGCCTCGGCGGCCTCCTCGACACCGGTGGCCGACACCGGTGGCAGGCCCAGGTAGGGCGCGAGCGCCGCCAGCGCTGAGGGCACCAGCACACGCTGGTCGGCGGGGATCCACCAGACCAGGTCGTAGTGCGAGCGGTAGCGGTGGGCGTACTCGATGGCCAGGTGGGTCTTGCCGACGCCGCCCCATCCCTGGAGCGCCTGGGGTTGGGGGACGACGGCGGTGACGGTGCTGATGCCCTGGCGGAGCTTGAGGAGCAGGTCGTCTCGCCCGGTGAAGTTCCTGTTGCGAGGCGGCACTTTCTCCCAGACCTCGGGCTGCCGTTCCGGCACCGTGTTCGCGGCGTGTGAAAGCTCCACCACCTATGGCCTCCACCCTGTCAAGCCGAAGGATTCTGTCGCCATCTTAGAGCTTGATTCGAGGAGCCGGGCATAACAGAATAAAATAAATGGCGGGCGCATCTTGAATTTCATGCGCAGCGGAGAAGGCCGTCGCACCGTGTTTTGGATGGCCGAAACCAGGCTGGCGATAGGGTCGCGAAGCAGGGAGCATAAATGCATCATGACGGTGCGGCGTCAACGGTCTCCATCGACATCACCGGTCTGTCGTTCAGGGATCTTGAAAAGGTCGGGAGTGCCTCTCTCAGAAGGGTGCTGGAAGAACTTCTCGGGCATGGTGCGGATCTAGAGCCGAGTGCGGGGTTCGACAGCTCGATATGAGCGATCGCCTTGCGGTTCCGGGCAGACTGCGACAGAAAGATAACCGTGAAGCATCAGCCCGTTTCCTGGCGATCGGCGAGTCAGACGCCCACATCCGGACCGCCGGGGGTTGACCGCGGCAATAGAGTCGTCCGGCATCGGGTCCGACGTCCGGCCGGGCCTTCGGTCTGTGAGGTGGTGCCCCGCGTGCACGACATGGGGGAGGCCGAGTGGGAGCGCCTGCTCGACCAGTTGAACAGCGGAGACTGCACGCCGTTCCTGGGATCCGGGGCGTGTGCGGGCACTCTGCCGACCGGGACCGCGTTGAGCCGCGACATGGCGCGCCGATGGGACTATCCGTTCGACGACGACCATGATCTTCCTCGTGTGACGCAGTTCGCGGTGATGCGATATGGGGATTCCGTATATGTGAAGAGGCGGATCTGCGACGAGCTCGACGCCGGGGGCGCGCCCGACTTCCTGGATCCCCTCGAACCGCACGGCCTGCTCGCGAGCTTCCCGCTTCCGGTATATCTGACGACGAACTACGACGACTTCATCCTGCGCTCGCTCGAAGCCGTGGGAAAAAGACCGAATGTGGCCGTCTGTCCATGGAACAAAGGGCT
This sequence comes from Streptosporangium sp. NBC_01810, assembly GCF_035917355.1. Taxonomy (NCBI): domain Bacteria; kingdom Bacillati; phylum Actinomycetota; class Actinomycetes; order Streptosporangiales; family Streptosporangiaceae; genus Streptosporangium; species Streptosporangium sp. NBC_01810. The sequence goes on from NZ_CP109070.1 coordinate 1,720,479, forward strand.
GGCCTACGCCGAGGAGCTGTTCAGCAGCGAGGCAGGGTGGAATCCCAAGCCCGAGGCCCCGCTCATCTATCACCTGCACGGCAACCTGCAGGATCCGGCGTCGATAGTGCTGGCGGAGGACGACTATCTGGAGTTTCTCACCAACCTCGCGGTGGACGGTGTCGCGGGCGGCCAGCGGATGCTGCCCACCTCCATTCTCGCGGCGCTGACCAGGAGACCTCTGCTGTTCATCGGATACAGCTTGCAGGACTGGACATTTCGCGTGCTTTTCCATGGGTTGTTGAAAGCCGTTCCCGGCATCAACCGCCGCAGGCACGTGAGCGTCCAGCTCGCCCCCTCGATCGCCAGCACGAAGGCGGACGTGCTGGAAGTCCAGCGCCAGCTGGCCAGATACTACGAAGACTGGCGGATCTCCATCTTCTGGGGGACGGCGGAGGAGTTCTGCCGTGAGCTGCGCCGGCGGATGGGACCGGTGCCGTGACCTCTGACGTGACCTCCGACCTTGTCCGGCCAGACGCGGCCGGCCAGCCGTACGTCGGCCTGCGGGCCTTCCGCCGCGAGGACCGAGCCAAGTTCTTCGGCCGGGACAGGGAGGCCTGCGAGGTCTCCGACCTGTGGCAGGCCGGACGCCTGACCGTGCTGTACGGGCCGTCGGGCGTGGGTAAGACCTCGCTGATCCAGGCGGGTGTGCTCCCGCTGCTGGACGCGGGCAGGACCGACGTCCTCCCGATAGGCAGGGTGTCGCACGGCTCGCCCTTCCCCTCCGCCGCGCTGTCCCGGCACAACCCGCACGTGTTCGCGCTGCTGTCGTCGTGGTCCCCTTCCGAGACGCCCACCCGGCTGGCGGGGCTGACGATCCGTGAGTTCCTGAGCCGGCGCCCACCGCGCCAGGATCCCTACGGCGACCCGATCCTCACCCTGGCCGCGATCGACCAGGCCGAGGAACTCTTCGGGGACTTCGCCCACCGCCAGCCGTACCGGGAATGGTTCATCAGCCAGCTCGTCGAGGCGCTGGACGGCGACCCGAACCTGCGTCTTCTCGTCTCGATCCGAGAGGACTACCTCGCCGCGATCCTGCCCCACGAGCCGAAGCTGGCGGGCATGGCCAGGAGCCGCTTCTCCCTGACCGCTCTTGACACGGCCGCCGCGGTCCGGGCGACCGAGGGCCCGCTGGAGGGAACGGGACGCTCGTTCGCCCCGGGCGCGGCGCGTGGCCTGGTGGACGACCTCCGCATGATCAGGGTCGGCAGGGCGCTGGGTGAGGAGGTCGTCGCCGACGCCAAGGTGGTCGAGCCCGTCCAGCTGCAGGTCGTGTGCTCGGCCATGTGGCGCTCCCTGCCCGAGGACGTGCGGATCATCTCCTCGGACCACGTCCGCAGGTTCGCCAACGCCGACCGTTCCCTCACCGACTTCTCCGAGCGGATGATCTCCGAGGTGGCCCATGACCACTTCGGAGACGACGTCGCCGAGCTCAGGAGCTGGCTGCGTCGCTGCTTCATCACCGAACTCGGCACCCGCGAGGTCGTCTACCAGGGGGAGACCGTCACCGCGGGCATGCCGAACGCGTTGGTCAGGGCGCTGGTGGACCGCCACATCCTGCGCGAGGACATCAAGGCGGGCACCCGCTGGTGCGAGCTGTCGCACGAACGCCTCATCCAGCCGATCCTGCAGAACGACCACCTCGTCGTGCAGGCCGAGAGCCGGACCTTTCCCGAAGACCACCTGCGGGCCGCCGAGCTCTCGTTCCGCGACGGTGAGTTCGCGCTGGCCGCCAAACAGGCCGAGGAGGCTCTGGAGCGGTGCGGTGACAACACCAGGATCCGCGCGGAGATCGAGTCCTTTCTCGGCAACGTGGCGCACCGGCGGGAGGACTTCGAGAAGGCCGTGTCGCACTACCGCACCGCCGCGGTCCTCTTCGAGACGCTGGGGGCGACCTCGGCCGTCGGCGGCCTTCTCGCCGGGATCGGCCGGCTGCGGCTGGCCCAGGGACGTCCCTCGGTCGCGGTGCGGGAGCTGTACTCGGCGATACGCCGTGTCCCCAATGACATGAGCATCCAGACCGAGCTCGCCTGGGCGCTCTGGTACGACGGCCATCCCGACGCGGCGCGTGACGTCCTCAACGACGTTCTGGGAAGGGAGGGGAACCTCACCGAGGCGTTGCGGGCGCGGGGCGAGATCCTCGCCGGGCTCGGCCGGGCGGAGGCGGCGCTGCGCGACCTCGACCGGGTCAGGCCGCTGCAGTGGCCCTCCACCCGGGCCGCCCACGCGCTCGCACTGGCTCTCCTGGGGAACCTTTCCGAGGCGGAGCGGGCTGTCAGAGCGGTGCTACCGGAGGCGGGAGATCACGGTCCGGCGCTGCTGTACGCCGCTCGGGTCAGGGCTCTGGCGCATGACGCCGAATCGGCGGCCGATCTGGCCCGCCGGGCCAGATCGGCGAGGGCACCCGCACTCCCCGCTCACCTGGCCGCCGAGGCCGACCGGCTCATCCAGCCACCCTGATCGGGGGGCCCTGTGCCGGGGCGGCACCTCTCGGCCCGATCAGGGCACCACGCAGCGAGGGGACGGCTGTCACCAGCACCGCAACCACGATCATGGTGAGGAAAAGGACCGTCGTCGCCCCCTCGTTGCCGAAGCAGGTGACGAGAAAGGCGCCGAGCGGTGCCGCCACCGATATCGCCGCGCGGCTGGTGAGCCGGGACACGCTTGCCACCCTGGCTATCCTGTCCGGTCCGATCTCGTGGGCCTCGAACGTCCTGACCGTGATGTTGCTGAGAGCGCCGGTGCATCCGGTCACCAGTGTCGCCAGGGCGAAGAAGACGGGATGGTGGCCGACGGCGGCGATGGAGAAGGCGGCCGCCCAGATCCACACCTGCAGGAACAGCATGCAGGGCGGCGGTGTGAGGCGCAGGACCACAAAGGATCCCAGGGCCCCGCCCGCCCCGCCCCCCGCGAGCACCAGGCCGACGACCAGCGGCGACAGCTCCGCCGAGCCCGAGAGGAAAACCATGGTCAGCGCGTTGACCATCAGATTGGTGAAGGCGGTCAGCCCCATCGCGGTGCGAAGAAAAGGCTGCCGCGCGACTTCCCGCAGGCCGTCGCCGACCTTGACCAGCGGGCGTGGACGTGCTTTCTGCCGGACGCCGTTCGTGTTCATGCGCAGCAGAAAACCGAACGAGAGAAAGAAAAGCACCGTGTTGACGGCGGACGGTACCGCCTGCCCGATCCCCAGCAGGAAGCCGCCGAGAGGTCTTCCCGCCAGGACGGCGGTGTGGAAGCTCATCTCGCTTCGCGCGAGCGCGCGGGGAAGCCGGTCGCGGCTGACGAGCGAGGGGATCAGCGCGGTCTCCGCCAGTGAGTGCAGGACCCACAGGGCTCCTTCGATGACCGCGGCCACCACCAAATGGGCCAGCGAGGCCGAACCGCACAGCAGGGCCACGAACACGCCGGCCGCGGCGATCCCCCGGATCGCCTCCGTCCAGAGCATGACCCGGCGCGGGGTGAGGCGGTCGATCAGGACGCCTGCCGGGATGTACAGCAGGAGGCCGGGGACGGTCGAGGCGAACCCCACCCATCCGGCGGCCATGGGAGAGCCGGTGAGCATCAGGGCTATCAGCGGATAGGAAACGCCAAGGGTCCGGAACGCGGTCATGGAAAGCGTCGACCCGGCCCACGCCAACCTGAAGTCCCTGGTGTTGTGGATCCGGGTTGCCCGCTCCGGTCCTTCCCTCACAGCTTGCGTGTTCCTGTTCTCGTGTCAGCCGCTGGAAACAGCTGACACCGGTCCGTGAGGTAAGTGGCCGAAACCGCCGAATAGAAGATGAGAAATGGGGGTTTGTTGACACGAAAACGACTAGTGGCACCCATGTCACATGGGGTTCCAGTAGTTAATTCCGGTCTTGGGAGGCCCAAGCATATCGCCGATTCACACAAGCGAATCAACGTTCGCCCTCCCCGCGGGATCGCTTTCCGGGGGAGGGCCTTTCCGAAAGTCAGGCGGGCAGCTGGGCGTCCAGGCGGTAACCGTCCACGGTGACGTAGACCTGGTCGCCCGGCCGGGCGTTCAGGCGCATCAGGACGGGCTGCAGGGAGTCGAAGACAGGGTGGTCCCGCCAGACCAGGACCACCGCGTTGTCACCGGGGCCGGTGACCGACAGCAGCGTGCCGGGACGCATGCCCAGCCGGGTGGCGTACCCCTCGGGCACGGCCACGGGACCGCCCCGCAGGTGGTCGCTGGTCACCTCGATGCGCTGCCAGCGGCTCGGGTCGGCCGACGGGCTCGCGGGCGGGTGGAGCGGAGCCCGCCGGCTGGTGATCAGGTGTGGCCGGGTGTTACCGCCCGACAGGGCCGACAGCGTGGCCAGGGCGGCGCGGGGGTCGATGCCGCCGGCGTTCACCTGCGGTATCGGCTGGCCGCCGCGGTGGTGGTGGCCGTTGCTCCCCGGAGTGCGGCGAGGCAGCTGCCTGGTCGCATCGGAGGCGGCCTCCTGGGGAGGCGTCTCCTGCCCGCTCGCGGCGAGGGCGTCCAGCCAGGCCTGGGCCGAGTGGGCCCGGATGCCGAGCTGGTGCTCCATGAGCGCGGCCGCGTCGGTGTCGATCGGCTTGTTCGCCAGGAGTTGGCGGGTCCTGTCACGCAGGCCGCCCAGATCGCCCACGACGAGCCAGTCGTCCTGGAGCCGTCGGTCGGGCATGAGAGTGACCAGCACCCGCCAGAGCGGGGTCTGGAGGGTGGGGACCTCGACAGGGTGCGCGGGGTCGGCGCCGATGAGCTGGTCCTTGGTGGCGGCGGCGCCCAGCCACTCGGTCAGCCCGAACATGTGCCCGGTGAGCGGTGCGGACTCCGAGGAGCGCAACCAGAGCAGGATGCGCTCCTCGGCGGTGCGCTGGGCCGAGGAGAGCGCGTCCCGGTCGGCGTTCAGCTTGTGCGCGAGTGCGCGCAGGCTGATCGGGTCCACCGCGAAGAGCCGTTCCACGGCGACCGCGCGCTCCAGCACGCTCCAGTCGCGGAACATGTTGTCCATCAGGCGCACCAGTGGATAGTCGCTGAGCCGGACCGGGGGTTTGGCGGCGGGAGGCTCGGGGGCGGGAGAGACAGGGGCGGGAGGGGCGGGGGCGGGAGAGACAGGGGCGGGAGGGGCGGGGGCGGGAGAGACAGGGGCGGGAGGGGCGGGGGCGGGAGAGACAGGGGCGGGAGGGGCGGGGGCGACCGGCGCCTGGCGCTGCTCCTGCGGCGGAGGTGGCTGGGCCGGGATCGGTGGCACGGGCATCTGCGCGGGGGCCTGGACCTCTGCCTGGACCTCTGCCGGGGACTGAGCCTGAGCGGCGGCCGGTGCGGCCTGTTCGGCGATCCCCGGGATACGGCTGAGCACCTCGTGGAACATGGCGGTGACCAGGACCTCGGGAGAGGCGGGCATCGCGGGCCCGCTCAGGTCTCCAGCGGTCAGGCGGCGCAGTCGGCTCCAGCCGCCCAGCCCGGCGATGGCCGAGCGTGCGGGCTCGGGCCAGCCTGGCAAGGTGGGGTCGACCGTGTGCACGTGCAGGGCGGGCAGCACGTCGCTCAGCGGCAGGTGGTCCCAGCGCGACAGTGAGAGCCGGGCCAGCCTGTCGCAGACCCAGTCGAGCCCGGCGGCGCCGAGGGCCTTGGGCAGGGCGACCGAGGACCACCAGCCGGCGGGCAGTCGGGGGTCGGTCAGGGCTTCGGCGACTTGCTGGGGTCGGCTCCAGCGCAGGGCTGGGACCAGATCACTCAGGCAGATCGATGACTCGGCATCCATCGGCGGACCGCAACCTCCCCAAAGTGACGCGTGTGGCTAATGGTGCAGCCTACGCCGCAAGCTATCAATTGGTGCTAAGAGGGTAAAGCTCATTCGTATCCAACTCCGACGGAAGGATACGTGGACGGCCCCCCAAGACCGTCACGGCCTCCGCTCCGGCACGGCGTCCGGCGTCCAGCGCGGCCTCGTCGCCGGCCCCGCTCAGCAGGGCCGTCAGCAACCCGGCCGCGAACGCGTCCCCCGCTCCAATGGAGTCAATCACCTCGGTGGTGAGCGCGGGAACCCGGGCGGCCAACTTTCCATTCCTGGCCATCAGCGCGCCGCGGGAGCCGAGTTTCACCGCCGCCGCGCCGTAGCGCAGGCTCAGGATCTCCGCCGCCCCCTCGGCCGAGGTCTCGCGGGTGAGCAGCAGCGCCTCGTCCAGGTTGGGAATGATCAGCTGGGCGGTCAGGGTCTCCTGGATGAACCGCTCGACACCGAACGAGCGCAGGAATCCGGTCGAGGCGGGGTCCACGCTGATCGAGACGCCGCGCCGGGACGCCTCGGCCATGGCCAGCCGGGAAAGCTGGAGCCCCGGTTCGGCGAACAGCGTGTATCCGGACAGGTGGAGATGGCCCACCCCCTCCAGCAGGCTCTCGTCCCAGTCGCCCGTGCCGATGTGCCCGCCCGCCCCCCGGTTGGTGAGCATGGAACGCTCCCCGGTCACGTCGACCATGGCGATCACCACGGCCGTCGGCCGGTCGGGGTCGATCCGCAGATGGGGCCGTACTCCGAAGCGCCGCAGCTCGGCGGCGTGCCAGTCGGCGGTGTCGAAGCCGACCCGGGTCAGGATGCGCGTGTCGGCGCCCAGCCGGGCGGCCCAGGAGGCGGTGTTGGCCCCCGAGCCGCCGGGCCGCAGCACGATGTCGGCGGCGGTGTCCGTGCCGACGGCCAGGACGCTCCTGGCCGACCCGCCGTGCAGCGCGACGACGTCGGTCACCACGTCGCCGATGACCAGCAGACCCGTTCCGGTCATGGTTTCCTCAGTTTCCCCGGCTCCAGGAGGCCGCGATCTGCCCGGCGACGCGGACGTTGCCCCGCACCGCGGCCAGGTTCGCCTCAAGCGAGGCGCCGCCGGTGCCGCGTACCAGGTAGCCCAGGAGGAACGGGGTGATGGCCTGGCCGGTGATCTTCTGTTCTTCGGCCGCGGCGAGGGCCTCGGCGAGGACGCGGTCGTGCAGGTCGGGGTCGAGCTGCTCCGCCGGCGGCACCGGGTTGGCGACGATCAGCGCGCTCTCCGGGCCGCCCAGCGCGTCCTGGGCTCGCATGATGTCCGCGGCCTCGGCCGGAGTCTCGATCCGCCAGTCGATCGGCTCGCCCGAGGTGTGCAGGTAGAAGCCGGGGAACTCGTCGGTACGGAACCCCGCGATCGTGACGCCGCGCGTCTCCAGCCGCTGCAGGGTGGCTCCGACGTCCAGGATCGACTTCACGCCCGCGCAGACCACGGTGATGCGGGTCCGGCTCAGCATGTCGAGGTCGGCCGACTCGTCCTGGCTGTCGGTCCACCCGCGGTGCACACCGCCGAGACCGCCGGTGGCGAAGATCCGGATTCCCGCCCTGGCGGCCAGGAACGAGGTGGCGGAGACCGTGGTCGCCCCGCTCGCCCCGAGTGCGGCGGCGGCGGGCAGGTCGCGGAAGCCCAGCTTGCGAAGCCCGGGCTCGCCGGCGATGCGCTCCAGCTGGCTCTTGTCGAGACCGATGCGCGCCACGCCGTCCAGTACCGCGATCGTCGCCGGTACCGCCCCGGCCTCACGGACGAGCCGCTCCAGCTCCACCGCGACCTCGAGGTTGCGGGGCTGGGGCAGGCCGTGCGAGATGATCGTGGATTCCAGGGCCACGATCGGGGCGCCCTGCTCCAGCGCCTCGGCCACCTCGGTCGAGGGGCGCGGCATGCCGCGGGTGAGGGACTGTCGGGTGGTACGCATGAGCTGGTTCTGTCTCCTTGTCCGAGCTCGTAATCGTTGCTTGCTTTTGGAACGGTGTAAACGACACCGTCTTCCCCAAAAAGAGCACGTTACGGCGGTTGCCGGGAGACGTCTACTTAAAGATCAGCTAATGAGTATGACTCCGATCAGTGAGATCCAGCCGATGATGGCCGTGGCGATCCCGCCCAGGAGCAGTGACCGCCCGCCCCGCACGAGCTTCCGGAGATCGACACCGGTGCCCAGGGCGAAGAGCGCCGCCGCGAGCAGCGTCGCCGTCAGACCGGGGACGGCCCGCGTGACCTCGGGTGGCACCGCGCCCAGGCTCCGCGCCGCCACGGCCACGACGAAGCCGGCGACGAACAACGGCAGCACCGGAGGCCGGCCTGCCGTCCGCCCGGCCTCCGGAGGCTCCGTCGAGGCAGAGCGCAGGGCGGCGGAGGTGAGGCCGACGATCGGGGCCAGCAGGACGACCCGGACCAGCTTGACGGCCACCGCGCTCACCAGGACTCCCGCGCCGGCCGCCGCGCCGATGGCCGCGACCTGCGCGACCTCATGGACCGAGGCGCCGGCCCACATGCCCAGCTGGTGCGGTGTCAGGCCCAGCGATCCCGCGAGCAGCGGCAGCGCGACGATCGAGGCACTGCCGTACAGGACGACCACGCCGACCGCGGCCGCCACGTCGTCGTCGTCGCTTCCGGCGACCTCGTGCATGGCGGCCACCGCCGCCGCCCCGCAGACGGACACGCCGGTCGCGATCAGCAGGGACCTGCGCGGGCTCACCCCGACCCGGACTCCGATCCACCGCGTCGCCGCGAACGTGACACCGGTCCCCGTCGCGACCACCGCCAGCACCGGCCAGCCGAGCGCCAGCAGCTCCGGCAGTGCGATCTGCAGCCCGAGCAGCACGATCGCCAGGCGGAGCACCCGGCGGGAGACGAACCTCAGCCCGGGGGCCAGCGAACGGTGCAGGCCGCCGAGGTTGGTGAGCGCGACCCCGAACGCCACCGCGATCACGGCGGCGCTCACCTCGGGCACGATCCGGGTCGTGGCCGTGGCCAGCACCACCGCGACGGCCACGGCCCCGAGCCCCGGCGCGAGCCCCCCGAGCCCCGATGCCGATGCCGATGCCGATGCCGTCGCCGGTGCCAGGCCCGTCCCCGCGGGCACCGGGTGGGACCGCCGGGGAGGTTCCGGTGAACGGGTGGGCGGGGAGGAGAACATGGTCCGAGTGTCGGCGTGGTACGGCGGGGCCGGTACCCGTCTCCTTACTGGTAGGTCATAGCCTGGGGCTATGAGTGAGCTGCCCGACATCGAGTCCCTGCGCCTGCTCGTCGATGTGGAACGCCTGGGCAGCCTCGGCCAGGCAGCCCGGGCCGCGGGCATCGCACAGCCGTCGGTGAGCAAGCGCATCTCGCTGCTGGAACGACGCCTTGGGCTGGAACTGCTGGAACGCACCCCGCGAGGCTCCGTCCTCACCCCGCAGGGCGCGATGGTCTCGGCCTGGGCCGCGCAGGTGCTGGCGGCGGCCGAGGAGCTCATGAGGGGGGTGGAGGCGGTACGGCGCGGCAGGGCCGCCCACCTGCACATCGCCGCCAGCATGACCGTGGCCGAGTACCTGCTGCCGCGCTGGCTGGGAGAGCTCCAGAATCGTGAGCCCCAGGTCCAGGTCGGCTTGGACGTGCAGAACTCGGCAGAGGTGGCGAAGCTGATCGGCGGCGAGATCGAGCTCGGGTTCGTGGAGGGCCCCTCGGTGCCGTCAGGGCTGGTGTCGCGGGTGGTGGCCACGGACCGGCTCGTGGTGGTGGTCGCGCCGGGCCATCCGTGGGCGCGCCGCCGTACCCCGCTGCTCGCCGCCGAGCTGGCCGCCACCCCGCTGGTCGTGCGGGAGCAGGGGTCGGGCACCCGTGAGACGCTGGACCTCGCGCTGACCGGCCACGTTGTCGCCGCCCCGAAGCTGGAGCTCGGCTCCAACGCCGCGGTCAAGGGCGCCGCCCGAGAGGGCGCGGCCCCGGCCGTGCTCAGCGGCTACGCGGTGGAGGCCGAGCTGGCCACCGGCCGCCTGATCGAGGTGCCCACCAGGGACATCGACCTCGCGCGCCGCCTTCGGGCGGTCTGGCGCCGAGGTCGCACCCCCAGCGGCCCCGCCGCCACCCTGCTGAAAATCACCCTCTCCGCCGCCGAGCGGCCGGAGCCCCCGGCCTCGCCGTCCCCCCAACCCGCAGGGAAGTCTCGTGCTCCGCTCTCGCTATGAAGCAGTGATCGTCGGAGGCGGCCACAACGGCCTGGTCGCCGCCGCCTACCTCGCCCGCGCGGGCCGGCGCGTCCTCGTCCTGGAGCGCCTCGACCACGTCGGTGGTCTCGCCGTGTCGGCGCGGGCGTTCCCCGGGGTCGACGCACGGCTCTCGCGCTACTCGTACCTGGTCAGCCTGCTGCCCGCCAAGGTCGTGGCCGATCTGGGGCTCAATGTCACGCTGCGCCGACGCCGCTACGCCTCGTACACGCCGGTGGGGGAGAGCGGGCTGCTGGTCGACAACGGCGACGCCGCGCGGACCGCCGCCTCCTTCGCCAGGGTCACCGGGGGCACCGGTGAGCTGGACGCGTGGCGCCGCTTCTACCGGATGACCGCCGACGTGGCCGGGAAGGTCGCGCCGACGCTGCTGGAACCCCTCGCCGACCGCGCGGCGATGCGGCGCCTCGTCGGCGACGAGGCGTGGCGTGACCTGTTCGAGCGGCCGATCGGTGAGGTGGTGGACGAGCGGTTCGCCGACGACACCGTGCGCGGGGTGGTCCTCACCGACGCCCTCATCGGCACCTTCGCCGACCCCTCGGACCCGGGCCTGTCGGCCAACCGGTGCCTGCTCTACCACGTGATCGGCGACGGGACCGGTGACTGGAACGTCCCCGTCGGCGGCATGGGCGCGGTCTCCGGCGCGCTCGCCGACGCCGCCCGCGCCGCGGGGGCTGAGATCCTGACCGGCGCGGAGGTCCTCGCGGTCGACGCCTCGGGCGAGGTCGTCTTCCGCGACGAGGGCGGGGAGCACACGGTGGTGGGCGAGCGGGTGCTGGCCAACGTGCCGCCCGCCGTGCTCGCCCGGCTCCTTGGCGGTGCCGAGCCCGCCCCGGAGGGCGCCCAGCTCAAGGTCAACATGGTGCTGTCGCGGCTGCCGCGCCTGAGGGACCCCGGTGTGGACCCCGAGGCCGCGTTCAGCGGCACCTTCCACATCAACGAGGGCCGCGACCAGCTCGCCCGGGCGTACGCGGAGGCGTCGGCCGGGCGGATCCCCACCCTGCCCCCGGCCGAGGTCTACTGCCACTCGCTGACCGACCCGTCCATCCTCGGCCGGGGGCTGCGGGAGGCCGGAGCCCACACGATGACGCTGTTCGGCCTGCACATGCCGGCCAGGCTGTTCCGCGACGACCCGGCCGGGGCGCGCGAGGCCGCGCTGCGCGCCACGCTCGCCTCGATGAACCGGGTGCTCGCGGAACCCGTCGAGGACTGCCTGCTGCGCGCCCCGGACGGCAGCCTCTGCCTGGAGGCCAAGACACCGGTCGACCTGGAGGCCGAGGCGGGCCTGCCGGGCGGCCACATCTTCCACCGCGACCTGTCCTGGCCGTACGGGGAACCGGGGCGCTGGGGCGTGGAGACCGACTTCGAGCGCGTCCTGCTCTGCGGGGCGGGCGCGCGGCGCGGCGGCGGCGTCAGCGGCATCCCCGGCCACAACGCCGCCATGGCGCTGCTCACCTGAGGCCATGGCGCTGCTCACCTGAGCCCGTCCGGCCTGGGCAAGGGGGCCGGAGGTGTTCATCGGGTTCTCATGATGAGCGTCTAACGTGAGGGCCATGGGTGACGGTGAGGCGGCGCGGGTGCTGGTCGTGGACGACGAGCCCGCGCTCAGGGAGGCGCTGCAGAGCAGCCTGGAGTTCGAGGGCTACCGGGTCGGCGTGGCCTCGGACGGACAGGAGGCGCTGGAGACGCTGGAGCGGGAGCCGTACGAGCTGGTCCTGCTGGATGTGATGATGCCCCGGCTGGACGGGCTGACCGCCTGCCGCAGGCTCAGGGCGGCGGGCGGTCAGCTGCCGGTGCTCATGCTCACCGCCCGCGACGCCGTGGGCGACCGGGTGTCGGGCCTGGACGCGGGAGCCGACGACTACCTGGTCAAGCCGTTCGAGCTGGACGAGCTGCTGGCGCGGGTCAGGGCGCTGCTGCGGCGCGGCGCGCTGAGCGCGCCCGCGGCCGAGGACGGCGCGCGCCTGGCCTTCGGCGACCTGCGGATGGACATCGCCAGCCGCGAGGTCACCAGGGCGGGCGAGCGGCTGGAGCTGACCCGTACCGAGTACCTGCTGCTGGAGCTGCTCATGGTCCATCCCCGTCAGGTGCTCACCCGCGAGCAGATCCTCAGCGAGGTGTGGGGCTTCGACTTCGAGCCCTCCTCCAACTCCCTCGACGTCTACGTCATGTACCTGCGCCGCAAGACCGAGAGCGGCGGGCGTCCCCGGCTGATCCACACGGTCCGGGGGGTCGGCTACGTGCTGCGGAACTCCGCGTGAACGGTCGCCGCTCCCTGCGCTCGCGGCTGACCCTGCTGGTGGCGGCGGCCGTGGCGCTGGCGATCGCGGTGTGCGCGGTGCTGTGCTGGTTCGTCGTCAGGGCAGAACTGCTGCGGCAGGTGGAGCGCTCCCTGGGCGTGCAGAAGGGGCCGCAGGGCATCGAGTGGATCGAGGCGTACTGCTCGGGAGGGCTGAAGGGTCCGAGGGAGCTCATCGACGAGCGCAGGCCGCCGCTCCGCCTCCCGCCCACCCAGCTGATCTACGCGGACGGCGGCCGGTGCGTCGTGGGCGCCACTCCCGTCAGGGTCACCCCGGCCGATCTGGCCCTGACCCATGCCCTGCCGGGCACGAGGGCTTACCGGAACGGGGTGACCGAGGGCGGCGAGGAGGTCCGGGTGATGACGAGGAACGTCGGGCCCGGCCTCGCGATCATGGAGTCCCGGTCGCTGGAGGAGGTCCACGCCACCCTCGCCGCCCTCGCCTGGATACTCGCCGGGGTCGCTGCGCTCGGCGTACTCGGCGCGGCCTCGGCCGGGCTGCTGGTCTCCCGCACCGCACTGCGCCCGGTCGGCCGGCTGACCGAGGCCGTCGAGTACGTCGCCAGGACCGAGGACCTCGACACCAGGATCCCCGTCGAGGGCACCGACGAGATCGCCAGACTCGGCGTCTCCTTCAACGCGATGACCACCGCGCTGGCCGGGTCCCGCGAGCGCCAGCGACGGCTGATCGCCGACGCGGGGCACGAGTTGCGCACCCCGCTCACCAGCCTGCGCACAAACATCGACCTGTTGCTGCGCAGCGAGAACACCGGGCGCCCGCTCGACCCCGCCCCCAAGCGCAGGCTGCTGACCAACCTCAAGGCCCAGTTCGAGGAGATGTCCACGCTCGTCGGTGACCTGCTGCAGCTCTCGCGCACCGAGGACGAGCACGAGCCGTACGTCGAGGTCGCCTTCCACGACGTCGTCGAGGCGGCCGTGCGCCGGGCGCGGCCGCGCGCCCCCGACATCCCGATCGAGGTGGAACTGCGCCCCTGGTACCTGCGAGGTGACCAGGCCGCTCTGGAGCGGGCCGTGCTGAACCTGCTGGACAACGCGGTGAAGTTCTCGCAAGGGCAGGAAGGCCCGGTGAGCGTGCGGCTCCGCGACGGCGAGCTGACGGTCAGGGACCACGGTCCCGGCATCCCCCAGGGGGAGCTGCCGTATGTGTTCGACAGGTTCTGGCGGTCGTCCTCGGCCCGCAGCATGCCCGGGTCGGGGCTGGGTCTGGCCATCGTGGCCAAGGCCGTGCGCGACGCCGGGGGAGAGGTGGGACTGGAGAACGCCGAGGGGGGCGGAACCCTCGCGCGCCTCCGCCTGCCGGGCTCCCCCGTCCGCGCCCGCCTTCCCGCGGCGCCGTGAGGTCTCTCATCAGGCGTCAAGAATTCGCTCAGCGAGATCGCAGAGGGCACGGTGAGCGTGGGAACCGATACGAGGAGGACATCACCATGAAGAACATCGACCGGAGGACGGCCCTGGCCGGGTTCGGCACCGTGGGCCTGGGGGCGCTGCTGGCCGCCTGCGCCGGGCCGGAGAGCACCACCAGGCAGGTGGCGACGACCACGGGTGGCACCGCGACCGTTCAGCCGACCACCGCGTCCTCCACCGGACTGGCCGCGCTGTTCGAGGACGCGTCGACGTGCGTCCTGACCGAGGAGGTCACCCAGGGCCCGTACCACTTCGACGCGGACAGGATCCGCAGCGACATCCGCGAGGACCGGCAGGGGAGCACGCTGCGGGTGGCGATCCGGGTGCAGGACGCCACCACCTGTGAGCCGATTCCCAGCGCGGTGGTGGAGATCTGGCACTGCGACGCGGGAGGCCTCTACTCCGGTTTCGAGAGTGCCTCCCGGGCGGTTGGCGGCGACGGCCCCACGGGGGAGCGCCCGACCGGCGTGCCGCCGAGCGGCGGTCCCGGCGGCCCGGGGGCGGGCGGCCGGAGGCCGGGGGCGGGCGACGGCACGCCCACCGACGAGGGGCGCTACCTGCGCGGTGCCCAGGTCACCAACGCCGACGGCATCGTGGAGTTCGTCACGATCTACCCGGGCTGGTACCAGGGGCGCAGCGTGCACATCCACGCGATGGTGCACATCGGCAACGCCCGGGTGCTGACCACCCAGATGTTCTTCGACGAGAAGGTCTCCGACCGGGTCTACGCGGCGCGGCCGTACGCCGGCCACACCGGGCAGCGACTGAGGAACGACTCCGACTCCTTCTACGACGACAGCCTGCTGATGAAGCTGACCAGGGAGGGCGCCGGCCACCTCGGGGTCATGACGTTCTCCGCCCCCGCCAAGAGGTGACCGCTTGAGAGCCCCCGGCCGGGCGGATTCAAGGGGTCGTCGCACCCCCTGAACGGATCAGCCGTCGCGACGATCCCTGGAACCCGAGTGCTTCCCACCGCCAGTAAGTGATCACTGTGTTGCGACGACCCCTCGAATTCGTCGCGGCCTGGTTCTGTCAGGAGGCGGTACGAACCGGCCGGATGCGCACGCTCGTCGCCTCGGCGGTGTTCGTCGGCCTGGCGTTCAACACCAAGATGCTCCAGGCCTACCTGGTGCTCCCGGCCTTCGCCCCGCTCTACCTGGCCATGGCTCCGGGGGCGCTGCTCCGCCGCCTCGGGCACCTGCTCGCGGCGGGTGTCGCGCTGGTGGCCTCCAGCGCCTGGTGGATGGTGATCGTGGACGCGTGGCCCGCGGCGAGCCGCCCCTACGTCGGGGGCAGCACCGACAACTCCGTCTGGGATCTCGTCATCGGCTACAACGGCCTCGGACGGATCTTCGGCAACGGCGGGGGGCGGGGCGGCGGGATGGGGTTCGGCGGCGAGGCGGGCGCCGGACGCCTGTTCAACGACATCATGGCCGGGCAGATCTCCTGGCTGCTGCCCTTCGCCGTGATCGTCCTGGTCGCGGGCCTGGTCCTGACCGCCCGCGGCCCGCTCCGCGGCGGCAGGATCGCCCTGCTGCTGTGGGGCGGCTGGCTCGCGGTCCACTACGTCGTGTTCAGCTTCTCCAGCGGTACCTTCCACCCGTACTACTCCACCGCGATGGCCCCGGCCGTCGCCGCCCTGACCGGTCTCGGCGGGGTGCTCACCTGGAGGGCCTACCGGCACTCCAGGGCGTGGTCGTGGGTGCTGCCCGCGGGGATCGCGGTCACCGGGGCGTGGGCGTTCATCGTGCTCCGCCGCAGCGCGGACTTCGTGCCCTGGCTGGCCTGGGCGGTCGCCGCGACCACCGTGACGGCGGTCGCCGGGCTGTTCCTGGCCCGCTTGGGGCCGCGGCTCAGGCTGCGGATCGCCGCCGTCGCGCTGGCGACCGGGCTGGCGGCCGGCCTCGCCGGGCCCGCCGCCTATGCGCTGACCCCGCTCGGCTCGGCCGTCAACGGCACCAACCCCACCGCGGGTCCCGCCGGGAGCGGCGGTTTCGGCGGCATGCGGGGCGGCTTCCCCGGTGGAGTCCCCGGTGGAGTCCCCGAGGGTGACGCGGGCCCTCCCAGCGGCGTACCGGGACAGAATTCGCAGCGGGGGGCGACCGGTGACGCCGCCCCGCAGCTGGGCGACGGCCTCCCGGCCGGAGGCGGGATGCGGGGCGGCCCCGGCGGGGCGATGGACCAGCAGATGATCGAATACCTGAAGCAGCACCGGGACGGCGCGACCTGGCTGGTGGCGGTGAGCAGCGCGCGGGGCGCCTCCTCGGCCATCCTGTCGACAGGGCTGCCCGTCATCGCCATGGGCGGCTTCACCGGGAGTGACCCCGCCATGACCGTGGACCGGCTCGCAGGGCTCGTCTCCTCGGGGCGGCTCAGGTACGTGATGACCGGAGACGACCGGGGTGGTCCCGACGGGGGTGGCTCCCGGGCGACCGAGTGGGTGCGAGGCAACTGCACGGCGGTCAAGGCGTCGGAGTACGGCGGTTCCGCCGACCGGTCCCTGTACCGCTGCGGCTGAGCCGGCACGCCGGCCGGTCCCTCTGTACCGCTGCGGCTGAGCCGCACGCCGGCCGTCCGGGACGGACTGTCTCCGGGCGGCCGGCGCCGTGCCGCTCCCGCTCTCCTCGCCCGTGCGGTGACCGGATACGGTCGGTGCGGCAGGGGCGGAGCCATTGACTGATCAGCCGGTCAGGAGTACGGAGGCGGCGGGCCCGCGCTGCTGTAGTCTTGCGCCGTGCACAGCGGAGGAGGAGCGCGCAGCCGCCGCGCCGACCAGGCCGACCAGCGCCGAGCGGAGCTCCTTGAAGCCGCCAGGCGGGTCGTGCTCGAGCGCGGGCTGGCCAGCACCCGCGTCGCCGACATCGCCAGGGCGACGAACGTGAGCGGCGGCCTGATCCACTACCACTTCGCCACCAAGGACGATCTCATCACCGAGATGCTCCGCAGCACCAGTGACTCGGAGGTCCAGCGGCTGAAGGAGATCGTCGCGGGTCCCGGCACCGCCGTCCAGCGCCTCGACCGTGTCCTGCGCTTCTACATCCCGGCCTCCCGATCCGACCAGAGCTGGATCCTCTGGGTCGACGCCTGGGCCGTGGGAGTGCGCGAGGAGCACGTCCGCACCATCCTGCTGGAGCTTGAGGGCGCCTGGATCGAGATCCTCGGCCGGGTGATCTCCGACGGTGTGGCCTCGGGCGAGTTCATCTGCGACGACCCCCTGGGCTCGGCCGAGCGGATCGACGGCATGCTCGACGGCCTCGTGGTCCGGTACACCCTGCACACCGGCAACATGTCCCGGAGCCGGATGCTCCATCACGCCAGGGTCGCCGCCGCCAGGGAGGTCGGCCTCCGCCTCTCGGACTTCCCCGACGAGCCGGCCGAGGCCCCGTAACGGCGGGAGGCCGCTCGGGGGCGGTTTGCGCGGGGGAGATCGTGGGCCGCCGAGGCGGGGGCGTCCGGGCGGCCTGGTCGGCTCTGAGCAGGTCAGACCTGGGGAGCTGGTCGGCTCTGACCAGGTCAGATCTGGGGAGTCAGACCTGGGGGGTGGGCAGGGCGGCGAGCAGGAAGGCCAGCCGCGCCGCGGCGCCGTCGATGTTCTCACTGGTGCCGAGCCGGTAACCCCACGAGGTGATGAAACGGCCGTCCTGGGAGCAGGTCACGGTCTCGGCCAGGGTGTTGCTGAAACGGTTGCGGACGTACACGTACGCGGGATCGCCGAACGAGATCCGCTGCACGGAAAGGTCGGCGTGCAGCCGTATCGCGGTTGCGAACCTCTCCAGACAAGACAGCGTGTCCAGCATCATGCGTCACCTCCGTCCCGACAGAGACTTGCACGATCTTGGGATGCTAATCAAGCAATTGCGGCGTTTAGTCTGCTGGTTGTCCGGAGAAATCGTTGAGTACGCGGACGATCACAGACCTGGCACTCTCCCCGAAGGCCGCGACCTCGCAGAGTTCCTCGAAGGTTCGCGCGTAGAAGGCGACGTCGTCCGGGTCGCGGAGAAGCAGGTCCCTCGTCCTGGTCGGCACCGAGACATGGTCGTCGTCGTACACCCAGAAACCGTTGAGCGGCGCCGAGGGCAGGGGTGCCTCGAAGGGGATCACGCCGAACGCCACATTCGGCAGCGCGGTCACCGCCAGTAACCGGTCGAGTTGCCCGCGCATCACGTCCAGCGGGGCCAGCCGGTAGCGCAGCACCGCCTCCGGCAGGACGAGCCTGAACCGCCTGCTCTGGTCGTAGAGGATGTCCTGGCGCCGCATGCGGATCCGGATGGCCGCGTCGATCTCGTCAGGGGTTTGGTGGAGGCGCCTGATCCGGGTGAAGATGCTCCGGGCGTACTCGGTGGTCTGCAGCAGGCCGATGACCACGCCGGGCTCGAACACCCGCAGCAGCGTGGTCCGCGCCTCCATGTCGCGGACGTCCTCCTGGAGGGCGGCCAGTCCGCCGCGGTGCCGCTGCCGCCAGGAGTCCTGGCGATCCGAGAGTCCCAGCGCGTGCTCCACCAGGTCCTCGACCACCTCGGGGGAGGCGTCTGTGGCCCGTGCCCACTGGACGATGTCGTCCTCGGTGACGGTCTGGCGGGCGTTCTCGATCCGGGAGACCTTGGAGGCCTGCCACCTCAGCCGCTCGGCCAGCTCCTTGCCCGACAGGCGGGCGGTCTCCCGCAGGTGCCGCAACCGTGCGCCGAGCTCGGTTCTGGCCTGCTGGAACCCGCTCACACGACCTCCCTGGCCGCTCTTGCCCGCCTGCTCTTCCCATGAGTTCAGGTCATCTCCCGCGTGGTGCGCACGACGCTAGACCCGAGCATATGGATCAAGCCAGAGAGCACTCCTAATCGTGACCAATATTTACAGAAAGTACTCGGCGCGCGATGTCCACGAGCAACTCGCGGGGCACCTCGACGGCGGTTTCACCCTCCAGGACATGGCGCAGATCGGCCAGCGCCTCCGCATCGGTCACCCGAAGGCCCTGGACCACGATGGTCCCGCGGTCGGTCTCGTAGAGGGAGGGGCAGGCGCCCGCCTCGGAGGTGGAACCAAGAAACCGGAGGCGCATGACTGAATCCTTCCCCGAACCACGCTCATGGAGCAATTGCGAGCAATCCTAGAGTTTGGAGGGTTGCGTGAAGGTTTCAAGCACGAGATAACGCATATGCCGGGGGATCACAGGAGGCGCCGCGGGATGTCGGCGAGTACGGCGCGGAGTTCCTCGCCAAGGGCCTTGGCCTGCGCGTCGAGGCGGGGGCCGGCGGCCACGCCGCGGCCGAGGAGGCCGTGGACGACGAAGTTGAGGGCGAGCAGGTTGGGCAGCCCGAGGCGCCCCGCCAGCTCGGCCACCGCCCCGGCGCACCCGGCGGGATCCAGCCCGCCCGCGTTAGAGACGATCTTGATGCCCCGCTCCAGGCAGGTCCCGAGGACCTCCTCCAACTGTTTCAGGAAGGTCGGCGCGTAGCCGGGGCGGCCCTTGAGCCGGTTCCCGGCCAGGATCAGCATGGTCAGCTCGGCGAGCCAGTCGCCGGTGAGCACGTCGATCGGACCGCCCTCCACCATCTCCCTGGCGGCCGACAGCCGGTCGCCGTAGAAGCCGGAGCAGTTGGCGACGCGCAGCATCAGATCTCCTCGGGCAGGGGCGTCTCGGACGCGCGCCCGGTGAGGAGCGCTGGCCCGCCATGGCGCATCAGCCCGCCTCGGGCCCGGGGATCCACGACGCGGGCCGCTTCTCCATGAAGGCGGCGATCCCCTCCTGCCCCTCGGCGGAGGTGAAGCGCCGGGCGGACAGCTCGGCCATCTGGCGCATGCCCTCCTCCACGCTCAGCCCGGGCACGGTCCGCACGAGCTGCTTGGTGAGGGCGAGCGACTCGGGGCCGCCGCGCAGCAGCATGCCGGTGTAGTGGGCGACCGTCGCGTCCAGCTCCTCCTCCGGCACGGCGCGGGTGAGCAGCCCGATCTCCCTGGCGCGGGCGGCGTCGAACGTCTCCCCGGTGAGCAGGTACTCGGCGGCGGCGCGCGGGTCGAGCCGCCGCAGCACGGTCACCGCGATCATCGCGGGCACCACGCCGAGCCGCACCTCGCTGAACGCGAACGACGCCGAGTCCGGGGCGATCGCGAAGTCACAGGCCGCCACCAGACCGAGCCCCCCGGCCCGCGCGGTGCCGTTCAGCCTGCACACGACCGGCTTCGGGCTCTCCCAGATCAGGCTCATGACCTCCGGAAACGACGCGGTCACCGGTGCCTCGTGCGCGCTGCCGGGGGCCACCCGCTGCTCCTTCAGGTCGGCGCCGGCGCAGAACACCGGTCCGGTCCCGGTGAGCACGATCACCCGGACGCTCTCCTCGGCCAGCGCCCAGTTGAGCCGGTCCTCCAGGTCGCCCAGCAACCGCACCGACAGGGCGTTGCGGTTGCGGGGGGAGTCGAGGGTGATCGTCGCCACCCCTCCGGACACCTCCCTGTGCACCAGGCGCTCCACCGGCCAACCTCCATCGGTTTTCATCTGAATCCTTCCAGCGGCAAGACCCCGCACTTCGGCTCCGGAGAGCCCGGGGAGGGGATCAAGTCTGCTCCTCGATCACGACCAGCACGAACCCGGCCTCGACCTGGCGGCCCGGAGTCACGTTCACCGCCGCCACCGTGCCCGGCGCGGGGGCGGCGATCCGGTGCTCCATCTTCATGGCCTCGAGCACCACGAGCACCTGCCCCGCGCCGACCCAGCCGCAGGCCGTGCCGCCCGCCGGGGGCGGGCGCGAAGCGGGAGTCCACGCCGGGGATCTCGAAGCGGTGCAGGGTGCCGCTCTGCGGGAGCCAGTCGCGGGCCGGGTCCTCGGCGTACAGGCGCACCTCGACGGCGTGTCCGGACGGCTCGGGCGGCGACGCGGGCAGCCGGGCGCCCTCGGCGATCCGCAGCTGCAGCTCGACGAGGTCGACGCCGTGGACGCACTCGGTCACCGGATGCTCCACCTGCAGGCGGGTGTTCATCTCCAGGAAGGCGACCAGCTCGCCCCTGACGAGGAACTCGACGGTCTCACCCCGGTTGGCGACGAGCAGGCGGCGGATCCGCGGGGCGGTCACGGGCATGTTCGCGGGCATGTTCGCGGGCATGGTCACATCCGGAAGACGCCGAAGCCCGCGGGCTCCGGGGCGGGGGCGTTGTGTACGGCGGACAGGCACAGGCCCAGGACCATCCGGGTGTCGCGGGGGTCGATCACCCCGTCGTCGTAGAGGCGGCCGGACAGGAAGAACGGCAGCGACTCGGCCTCGATCTGCGCCTCGACCATCCGGCGCATCGCCGCGTCGCCCTCCTCGTCGTAGACCTGCCCCCGGGCCTGGGCCGCGGCCCTGCCGACGATGGACAGCACTCCGGCGAGCTGGGCGGGCCCCATGACCGCCGACTTCGCGCTGGGCCAGGAGAACAGGAAACGAGGGTCGGCGGGTCGAACGGGATCTTCAGGTCCTCGGGCACGATGCCCAGCAGTTCGTCCTCGTCGTACAGCGGATCACCTGCGGCCCCGGCGGAGACGCCGGGCTTCCGCCGGTTCAGGCCCCTGACGATCTGCCGCCCGATCCGCAGCGCGTCGTGCTCGTCGGCGGCCAGGTAGTCGGCCAGCCCGCTGACCCGGGCGTGCATCTCGGCACCGCCCAGCGACTCGTCGTCGGACTCCTCCCCGGTGGCCATCCTGACCAGCGGTGGACCTCCGAGGAAGACCTTCGCGCGTTCCTTGACCATGACCACGTGGTCGCTCATCCCCGGTACGTACGCCCCGCCGGCGGTGGAGTTGCCGAAGACCAGGGCGATCGTGGGGATCCCGGCCGCCGACAGGCGGGTCAGGTCGCGGAAGATCCGGCCGCCGGGGATGAAGATCTCCTTCTGGGTCGGCAGGTCGGCCCCGCCGGACTCCACCAGGTTGATCAGCGGCAGCCGGTTCTCGAAGGCGATGTCGGCCGCCCTGAGCGTCTTGCGCAGCGTCCACGGGTTGGACGAGCCGCCCCGCACCGTCGGGTCGTTGGCGACGAGCACGCACTCGACGCCCTCGACCACCCCTATCCCGGTGACCACGCTCGCTCCCACGGGGAAGTCGCTGCCCCAGCCCGCCAGCGGCGAGAGCTCCAGGAACGCCGAGTCGGGATCGACGAGCAGCTCGATCCGCCCCCTGGCCGGCAGCCTGCCCCGCGCGCGGTGCCGGTCGACGTACTTCTCGCCGCCGCCGGCCCCGGCGCCGATGTTGACGACGGTACGGGCCTCGCCCAGCGCGGCGTGGACGAGGGCGGCGATGCGCGGATCGGTACGGCGCTGGACGGCGTATCCGTGGCCGTGGGTGTCGTAATCGAAGCCTCCCGCGGGAGCGGTGGTCATCGAGGTCGTCCCTTCCGTGCTTCTGTGAGGCGAACGCGCTGTCGACCGGGCCGGTCGAGCGCCCTCTCCCGGACCCCGGAGCTCAGGAATCGATGTAAACCCAGGCGAGCACGCCCGAGGCGAGCCTCACGAACACCCGGCGGTAGTCGGCCACCTCGTAGTCGTCGGCGGCGGCCAGTTCGGCGTCGGTGATCGCGAACACCGTTCCCTCGACGGCGTGGGAGAGGTCGCCCGTCGCGCGCACGATCGGATGACGGGCGGTGCCGCTGACCGCGATGACGTCGGGGTCGGTGATCTCCACCGTCGTCACCGTGTAGCCCGGCAACAGGTCCGGGGTGCCGTCCAGCTCGCGGCCGAAGGTGGACAGCTGTACCTCGCGCTGGCGCAGCGTCCCGTAGGAGAACAGGTACGTGCGGCCCTGTGCGCTCTCGGACAACGGACGCCCCCTTTTCCGTGCCTGGGTGAACCCCCACCCGCCGAGTCTAGAACGAGGCTGATCATTACTTCGCGGCCGGACAGGCCCCCTCTTTCGTCTCGGCGGACGTCGTCATCGGTCTGGGCCGAGCGCGACCTCGCGCGGGAAGGCGGCCCGGTGACCGTCGACGACCTGGGCGGCGCACCCGCCAGGCCGCTGTATGAGGAGCGTTACCTGCTGCTCACTCGCGACAATGGAGAGCTCGCCGACCGGGACGTGGTGCGCTGAGCGGAGGCCGCCGCGCTCCCTCTGCGCCATTCGGCGACAGATCCATCGGTGCCTCGCAACCGGTCGGTGAGTTCGGACAGATATGTGATCGGCGCGTCACCGGGGCGCATTGGACTCGCCGTTCATCGGCATGCGCTTGAACCCGACCAGCCGCCAGCTGAGATGGAAATCTTGGCTCGGTGGCTGGTTGTACACGTACAGCGGGTGTCCGTCAGCCGAGCCGGCCGTCCTTGATACCGCTGATGAAGGTGTTCCATGCGCCAGGGGAGAACTTCAGGACGGGGCCGGTGGGGTTTTTGGAGTCCCGTACGGCCTGGCCTCCGTTGGGGAGCGCCGCGACTTCGACACAGTTGTCGCCCGAGCCGGAATAGGAACTCTTTCGCCAGGCGAGGGGATGAGGCTGGGGGAGATCCATGATTACCTCTCGGTTTGTACAGCGGGTTTTGGTCAGTCGAGCTGGCCGTTTTGTATATTGTCGATGAAGGCGGACCACGCCGAGGGGGTGAAGATCAGGCTCGGCTCGTTAGGGGCCTTCGAATCACGTATCGCGACGATACCGGGAAGGTTCAGTGCGACTTCCACGCAATTGTTGCCGTCGCCCTGGCTGAGGGTGCTCTTGTGCCACTCGGCGTTAGAAAGATCCATTGGTGCCTCACAACCGGTCGATGAGTTCGGACAGATACGCGATCGAGGCGTCAGCTCCAAGTGCGTTGGCAGCGAGGCGCTGCATCACCAGGTTATAACGTTCGAGATGTTTAGGCTCTTCGAGATAGAGATTGTCTGTCGGGGTTTCAATGTAGACAACGTCCTGATCAGTGGAGTCAGGAAACCCGAGAATGACGAACTGACCCCATAGGCCGATGTGCGGACCGGCCGACATCGGAATGACCTGAATGGTCATGTGCTCAAGCGGATGGGTGTCGATCAACTTGCGAAGCTGGTCGCGCATGACCTTCGTGTCGCCTACAGGCCGTAGCAGGGCTGCTTCATCGATGATCGCGCGGTATCGGGGTGGGTTTGGACGCTGGAGGATCTCCTGTCGGCGCATCCGCGCTTCCACGCGCTTGTCGATCTCAGCGGGGTCAGCCAGAGAGGCTCGGATCAACTCGGTTGTGTATGCGGAGGTCTGCAGCAAGCCAGGGATCACAAGGGGTTCGAAAGTATCGATTGAGGATGCTTCCGCTTCGAGTCCTACATAGGTGCCGGTGAGGACGCCCTTGTACTGCTCCCACCATCCTCGTTCGCGGGCACCTCGGGCAAGGTCCATGACCGCCTCCCGCTGTGGATCTCCTACCTTGTACAGCTGGAGGATGTCCCGAATGTCGCGTGGGCGTGGTCGGGCTGTTTTGCCCGCTTCGAGGCGCGAAATCGTGGCTCGTGACAGATCCAGCGATTGAGCGACCTCCTCCATGGTCAGACCGGCGGCTTCGCGTAGACGCCGGAGTTCGGCGGCCAGACGTCGGCGGCGCACAGTTGGACTCTGGCCACTGTTTGTCATCGCTTGCCTCCAAAGCGTAGGGATGCTGATCGTAGAGCACTCGACGCAAGAGAAGACATATCGGTCGAGTTTCAAAATGAGAGTTGCAGTATCGACTGTGCGGGCCACATCATGGGGCCGTCAAGCGAACACGTTCTGTAAGTAGCTCGTGATGCTGTGTGACATCGGTCGCTGTCCTGGTCGGATTCGGACCTCGCAGTTCTGATCCCACGCACGGTAAGCGCGGCATTCACTCTGTCGGTCTCGCCTCGGCTGGAGAAACTTATGAAGACACCTCGCAAGGCTCTTGAGGCGTGCTGGGACCTGCCCGCCGATCCCGAAGTGGTCGGTGCGGCGCGGCGGCTGGCGCGGGAAGCCCTCGTCACCTGGGGCATCTCCGCCGTGACGGAGGACGTGACCATGGTCGTGTCCGAGCTGGTGAGCAACGCGGTCGTGCACGGGCGGGCGCCGATCACCCTCTCCCTGCACCGGCACGGGCGGATCGTGTGCGGGGAGGTCACCGACCACGGCGCGGTGTGGCCGACCCCGCTCCTGGCCGGTCCGGACTCGGAGCACGGTCGCGGGCTGGCGATCGTCTCGGCCTACGCGGAGCGGTGGGGGGTGGAGTCCGCGCCGGGGGGCAAGACCGTCTGGTTCGTCTGCGTGGAACCGGGATCTCGGTGAGCGGTCCGCTGCCCGTGCTGGACACGCCCGGCGACGTGCGCGTCTGCGCGCGGTGCGGCACCTGCATCGTCACGCTGGCCGCCGCCGTACGCCTGATCTGGGCTGATGTCACGGACGAGGTGATCTCGGCCGAGGTCGTCGAGCAGATCACCGCGCCGGTCGCCGACGTGTGGGTCGACGTGCTCTGTAACCCGTTCTGCCCGCCGGGCGACCACGAACCACACCCAGGCTGACCACGATGCCACCGCGCCGGTCAGCTCGGGTAGTTCGTGGTCCACACAGCGGTATGCGACGCCCCCTGCCGGTACTGCTCGATTCCGGCAGGGGACATCGGTCTTTTCCCGAAGCGGGCGACCTACCCGCACACCCCAGGCAGGTCGCACACCTTCTTCGTCATCTTCTTCGCCTGGTTGACGATTTTCTTGCCCGCTCCCAGGCCGTTGCCGATGTCGGTGTAGATGAACAGCGCGGCGCCCCGGCGGGCGACGACCCCCATCTCGACGGGCTCACGCTCACGCTTCCCCTGCTTGTGGAAGTAACCCGCGACAGACAGGGCCTCGTCTCCGACCCGCAACGGCTTGCCGACGTAGCCGAACCTGGAGCCGGTGTCGCCCTTCGCCGTTTCCCGCCTCGGGCACCTGGCCAGGTCCGTCCGAAGCTTACGGAACGCGGCCTGGGCGGGCCTGGTGCTCCTGTACAGCACGAGCTGTTCGCTGCTCCCGGAGGGAGCGCTGTTCGAGTACGTGATGGTGCGCATCGCGACCCGGCCGTCACGGGGTTTCCCCTTCGTGCGACAGGGATTGAGTTCGAGCTGCCGGGACAGACTGTTACTGATCTTCCACCACTCCTCGTCCTCCATGATCGGTCCCGCGGTCGCTGCGGGCTCGGTCAGCAGGAACCCCTTGGGGATCTCGGTGGCGCCCGCGTGGGCCACGCCGGTTCCGCCCAGCAGCGATCCGATCACCAGTACTGTTGCCATCGCTTGGTTGATCACGACTGTTGAGACGCGGGACCTTCTCGACGGGTTCCCCCGCTTCCTCGCGACGAGCCGGTCACAGGAGGAGCCTCCCTGTGACTCGCTCCTGGCGAGGGTTTGACCTGGCTGCCGGGGTCGAGGTCTCCCGGGGGACCCCTCGGGTATGGCCCCGGCGCGATCTCGCACCCCGGCCGGGCGCACCGTTACCGCCGTCAGCGGCCCGAGCCAATGCCGTTTAGATAGGGTTTGTGCTGGTAGCGTCGCCGGATGTAGTTGATCAAGGTCGGCGGTTCGGGCCGGTTGACGGATCTGGTGGGGTTGGGCGCGTTGACATCGCTGGTGCCCCGGCACGTGCTCGATGCGGCGATTGAGCTGCACGGGTGCCGTGAGGAGAGGATCCGGAAGCTTCCCGCACATGTGGTCGTCTACCTGTTGATGGCGTTATGCCTGTTCCCGGACGACGACTACGAGGAGGCCGCGGAGAAGCTGACCGGGCTGCTGGCTTCGGTGCCGGGTTCGGGTTGGGAACCGCCGACACGCGGCGCCGTCACCCAGGCTCGTCAGCGATTGGGGGCCGAGGCAGTCCGGGAGGTATTCGAGCGTGTGGCCCGCCCAGCCGCCTTCCCGACGACGACGGGTGCCTGGCTCGGCCGCCGGCGGCTGATGGCGATCGACGGGTTCGTGCTCGACCTGCCCGACACTCCGGCGAACCTCGAAGAGTTCCCCAAGGACAGCTCGGGCGGGTACGAAACCGCCTTCCCGCAGGCCCGGGTCGTGGCGATCAGCGAGTGCGGCTCTCACGCGATCGTCGCGGCGGATATGTCGGGCTGCTGGGACGGTGAACAGACCCTGGCCTACTCCTTGTACGAGCGGCTGGAGGAGGACATGCTGCTGCTCGCCGATCGCGGCTTCTACAGCTTCTACGCCTGGGGGCAGGCCCGCCGTACCGGCGCCCAGTTGCTGTGGCGGGTGCAGGCCGGGCTCCGCCCGTACTGGCTGTGTGACCTGGACGACGGGTCCTGGCTCGCGGTCATCACCAACCCCGTGGTCGGCCTGCACAGGTCACAGAAGGACCGGTTGCGTGAAGACGCCCGCCAGGGCCGGGACCTCGACCCCGACCGGGCTGTGGTCGTTCGCGTGGTCGACTACACCGTGCCCGATCGCAAAGGCGACCACATCAGGCTGATCACCGGCATCCTCGACCCGACCGACGCCACCGCCGAGCACCTGGCCTCCTGCTACCACCAGCGGTGGGAAGCCGAGATACGCCACCTGTGGTGCCCCTCAAGTCGTGTTCGTCTTTCACTGTGGGACTCCGTCCTGCGGGGATGGTTCGTCGGGGGGCTCGGTCCAGCGGGCGCGGGTGTAGAAGCCCGGCGGCCGACTCCGGCGCTGGTGTAGCCGCCGCAGTTCCGCGGCGTCGGCTGTGATGATCCAGTAGTTGCCTTCGGGGGCGTGCCGGGCGGTGATCCATCCTCGGTAGATCCAGTTGTAGACCGTGGCCAGGGGCATCTCCAGGGCGGCGGCCAGGCCCGGGACCGTCCACTCGCCGGGGTCCAGGTCAGCCAGGGCAGTGGGTCGATCGCGTCGCCGCGGGGCGACGATGCGGTACTGGTTCAGTAAAGTCCGGATCTGGGCGGGTTCGAAGCGGCTGGTCCGCTTGGGCGGCCGGAGCCCTTCGGCGTTGAGCGTGTCGGCGATCTGCCGGGTGGTCTTACCCTGTTCGGCGAGCTCGGTGACGCGGGCGAGCAGCCGCGGGTGGTACGACAGCTGGTCCAGACGGGCGACGGGCCGGATGGCCTGGCCGGTGGTGTGGTGCCCGCCGGCCCAGGTGATGGTGACATCCACCAGTTCGCTGTTCCCGATGACCGCGACGGTGATCTTCTCGATAAGGGTGCGCAGGAGTTCCTTGCGGTCTGCCTGGCCAGTGGTGGGCGCGTTCCAGATCTGCGGCAGATCGCCGGCCAGCTCCCCGATCGCCTGACGTTCTGCGTCAGTGAGTGTCATCGGCAGGGACTCGGTGAACCGCTGGTAGTCGGTTTGCAGGTGGTCGGCCTCGGCCAGGGCGGCTTCCCATTCCTTTTCCAGCTGCCGGACGACCAGGCGGTTCTCCGGTTCGGCCAGCTGGTACTGGCGGCGGGCCCGGTCGGCGGCGTACTGTGCCCGTTCCAGGCGCTGGCGCCAGAGCTTGTCGAGCATGGCCCGTTCGGCCTCGGCCTGGGCCGCCGCGTGGATCGAGATCTCCAGCGCGGCCGGCGCCACCGCGGCCAGCACCTGGCCGGTGACATAAGCGTCCAGGGCGGGCCCGGCGATGTGCTGGCAGGGCCCGCCGGTGCCGTAATTGACCTGGTTGTAGGCGCATACGTAGCCGTGGGCGGGGTTGCGGCTGCTGGGGGTGTGGTAGCGCACGCTCATGCGATGCCCGCCGCCGCATCGGCCGCATCGCAGCAGCCCGGCCAGCAGCGCCGAGCCGTCCCGCGGGGCTCCGGGCGAGGCGGCGGTCTGCCGGTTGGCCGCCATCCGGGCCAGATTCGCCTCATACCGCTCGATGGTGATGTAGGCGGGCATCCGGTCAGGCAGCAGCACCAGCCATTCGTCGCTATCACGGACGATGCGCCCGGTGCTGGGCCGACCCGGTTGCTTGCGGCGCGGGTCGACCCGGCGCCGCCCGTAGGCGTAGTATCCGGCGTAGATCGGATTGTGCAGCATGATCTGCAACGTCTCCCGGGTCGGGCGCCGCCACTCCAGCTCGCCCTTGGCCAGGCCGCCACGCACCCGGACCGGCAACTGGATCTGGTGGTCGACCAAGTAGCGCAGCACCGCGTTCAGCGTGCCCAGCCGGGTGAAGGTGTCGAAGACCAGGCCGACCACGTGCCGGGCCTGCTCATCGGGGTCGAAGACGACCTCTCCCGACGGGCGGCGAACATACCCGATCGGCAGTTGGAAGGCCAGCTCCCCACGTTCGGCCTTGGCCAGCCTGCCCGACAGCATCCGCTGCCGGATCAGGTACAGCTCGGCCTCGCTCATCGTGCCCTTCAACCCCAGCAGCAGCCGGTCATTGTAGAAACTCGGGTCGTAGACACCATCTGGGTCGGCCAGCAGCGCCCCCGACAGCGAGCACAGCTCCAGCAGTTGGTGCCAGTCTCGGCCGGTGCGCGCCAGCCGGGACATCTCGATGCCCAGCACGATGCCCACACGTCCCATCGTGACCTCGGTGACGAGTTTGGCAAAGCCCACCCGGGCATCGGCCATCGCGGCCGAGACCCCTAGATCGTCGTCGATCACCACGATCCGGGAACGGGCCCAGCCCAGCGCCGCCGCGCGCTCGACCAGCGCGTACTGCAACCGGGTCGATTCGGTGTGCTCAAGCACCTGCTGCCGGCTGGATTGGCGAACATACACCACCGCCGTCCGGTCCCGATGCTCCGGGCGGATCTTCTCCTGAGGCTGGCCCCAAGGCCGATACCCCGCCAGGCTCATCACGCCCGCCTCCGCTCCGGCCGACCACGGCCCGAGCCGCCAACACGGCCAGCAACCTCACCGTTGCTTGCCGGCTCTCGATCGGTAACCTCACCCAGATCCGGGATCGGGGGGCTCACCGCGCTCACCGGGCACTCGGCCTCACCTGCCTCACCAGACACCGGGGACCGCAACCGGTCGACCAAGGCCACCAGTCGCAGCAACGCCTCCACGCTGAGTATCGCCCCAGGCCCAGACGGTGCAATAGAGAGCAGTCCAGCTACAGGTGCATCACCGGTGGCGGATTGAAACCGGGTTCGACCAGCTGAAAACCCATCTGCGCGGGCCGGGTCGGATCCTGCGGTCCCGCACCCCCGATCTGGTGCGCCAGGAGATCTGGGCCTACCTGCTCACCCACTGGGCCCTGGCCACCCTGATCTGCGTCGCGGCCACCACCGCAGGGATCGACCCTGACCGGATCAAGTTCCTGGCCACCTTGCGTATCGTGCGCCGCTCGGTCACCGACCGGGCGGCCTTTCCCCCCCGAACCCCACGACACACTCTGGGTGCGCACCGTCTACTGAGCCGATCATGTGCGCCCAGTAGAACTGGAGGTGAAGCCGTGACATAGCGGCTGATCTGCATGTTCGTAAGCTCGTCGTCGCTTGCCGGTGAAAGTCCGGTCCGGGTAGCTGCCAGGAGGCCCGGTAGCAGGCTGGCGGCTTCGTCTGGAAACGGGCGGGGTCGAAGCCCAGCGTCAAAAGCCCTTAAGGGGGAGCGACGATGCGGTCCGTAGCATGACGCGAAGCCTGCGGCGTCGTTACTCAGCCGTCTTCGGACGGGACAAGGGAGAGCCGAGCCCCTCGTGATCGGGGTGAAGGCCATGGAAGCGGCGAAGAGCCTGGAAATTGCAGCCGCGAAGAACTCCCCGGCGTATGGGGCGCGGAACGTATCGATAGTGACGGCGGGAACTGGGGAGGCCCTCCCCGGCCCGGTGACCTGCGGAAGGTGTTACCGGAGCGTGGCGTCCTATAACCGGTCAACGCCGGGAAGTGGATTGCTGGCCGGGTGGGCGTCGGAGGCGGCCGTAGTACTGCTTGAGCCGACCGGACAACATAACCGGCGGTGAGGGAAGGGCCGCTACTTCGTCGATGCATATTGAGGTGGAGGAGGGGCTCGGTGAGTGCCGTTTTGGCTATTCCCGCCGCCGTGGGGCCGCGTGTTCCGCGTGATCCGGTCCGCGCCTTGCAGCATGTGCTCTACCGGGCGGCCAAGGCCGATCCCGGACGTCGGTTCCACGCGCTCATGGACAAGGTCTATCGCAGAGACGTTCTGGAGCGCGGGTGGGTCATGGTGCGCAGCAACAACGGCGCACCGGGCATCGACGCGACCACGCTGGCCGACATCGAGGAGTACGGGATCGTCCGGCTTCTTGAGGAGTTGGCCGCGGAACTTCGGCAGGGCCGGTATCGGCCATTGCCCGCGCGCCGGGTGATGATCCCCAAGCCTGGGCTGAAGGACGAGTACCGGCCGTTGTCGATTCCCGCTGTTCGGGATCGGATCGTGCAGGCCGCTGTGAAGATCGTGTTCGAACCGGTCTTCGAGGCGGACATGGCTGATTGCTCATTCGGGTTTCGCCCGAAGCGCTCAGCACACGATGCTCTGCAAGTGCTCATTGAGGAGCAGGCGCGGGGCCGCCGGTGGGTGGTCGAGACGGACATCGCCAACTGCTTTTCGGCGATTCCGCACGATGAGTTGATGCGTGCGATCGAGGAACGCGTCTGCGATCAGTCGCTCCTGAAGCTCCTGCGGGTGATTCTGCGCGCCGGGGTGATGGAGGACGGACAGATCCGGCGAGAGGTCACCGGCACGCCACAAGGCGGCGTGGTTTCACCCGTCCTCTGTAACGTCTACCTGCACCGATTGGATCGGGCGTGGGACGAGGCGGACGGCGTGCCGGCCCGCTATGCCGACGACGCGATCGTGATGTGCTGGTCCCGCGGTCAAGCCGAGCGGGCCCTGGCCCGCCTGACGGAGCTGCTGGCGGCACTCGGTTTGGAGCCGAAGGCCGCCAAGACCCGCATCGTGCACCTGGAGGTCGGTGGGGAAGGCCTGGACTTCCTGGGCTTTCACCACCGGCTGGTGCGCTCACGCGGGTTCAACGGGAAACGGCCGTTCGTTTTCCTCGCTCGCTGGCCCTCAGACAGGGCGATGCAACACGCCCGCGACCGGATCCGTGACCTCACGGACGGCCGCAGGCTGCTGCTTCGCACCGAAGCGATCACCAAGGAGGTCAACCTGTTCCTGCGGGGATGGGCTGGCTATTTCCGGTACGGGCATTCTGCCCGGCGCTTTAGCAAGATCAGAGAGTTCGCCTGGATGCGCCTGGCGCTGTTCCTCAGCCGAAAACACCGGCGCAGCCGGAGCTACGGCCGGGGCGTGCTGAAACGCTCGCTCAGCGATCTCGGCTTGATCAGCCTGTATGGAATCGTCGTCGCGCCCAGGGCGGGCAAGCCCTGGCGGGAAAGGCCGAATGCCGGCGGTGAACGACGTCGGTGAGCCGTGTGCGGGAGAACCGCATGCACGGATCGAGGTGGCGGGGGTTGGAAACGGAGCGAAGAACCTGGTCACGGCCACTGGGGTGGCACACCCGTCCGGGAAACCGACGGAAGGAAGGCCCCAGGCCCTCCCGCCAGGAGAAGCCACCGCGCCAGCCCCCGACCCTACAAGTTTTGGGACTATCGGCGTTATGCGCCGATGTAGGTCAGGTGCGGGTCGGTGAAGAAGGCCCGGACGATGTCGGGGCGTTTCTGTAGCCGGTGCATGCCGCTGTGCATGGCCGCGGCCAGTTCGTGTTCATCGGCGACCGCCTCACGAGCCACCCGGGCCTTGATGTTTTGGTTGACCCACTCATCAGGGTTGAGATCGGGGGCGTAGGCGGGCAGGAAGAACAAGCGCAACCGGCCGCCGGTACGTGCGATGAAATCACGCACCGCGGCGGCGGCGTGGATCGAGGAGCCGTCGACGACCAGGAAGATCGGCCCGATGACGGTGCGCAGCAGCTGCGCGCAGAACCCGAGAAACGCCCAGCGGTCCATCGAGCCGTGCCACAGCCGGTAGCGCAGCGTGCCGTCCGCGGCGACCGCCGAGAACATCTTCACCGACCGGCGCTGCGCCCCGGCGCACACCACCGGGGTCTGTCCGATCAGTCCCCAGGTGGTCCCGGCGCGGTGATCGACGCGCATGCTCATCTCATCGGCGAACAACACCAGCGCCCCCCGTGCCCGGGCCAGGCGACAGATCTGCGGCAACAGCACCGTCGTCCACCGGGTGACGGCCGCCGGATCACGCCGCCATGCCCGATAGGCCGGGCGTTGCGGCGACAGGCCCAGCCCGCGCAGCAACCTCCCGGCCGCCGCCACCGACAAACCGATCCCGAACCAGGCCGCGATCACCAACGCCACCAGCGCCCGCGTCCACAATGCCACCGCCGTCCCCAGTACCTGACGGGGGGTGACATCACGCACCACCGCCTTGACGCTCTGCTCCTGCCCAGGCGTCAGCCGCCGCGGCCGACCCGGCGCCTTCTTGATCCGCAGCGCCTCGTCACCACCTGCCCGGGCCTGGCGTTTCCACCGAAACACCGACTCACGGCCCACCCCCAGCGCCTCGGCCACCCGATCCGGTGACATGCCCTCCTCCAGCAACCGGAGGGCGAAAACCTTCTCCTCGAACGTCGCTCTGCGACCTTTTCTCGCCATACCCCCAGCATGCGCCTGCCGGAACTCGATCTCCCACCGCTACCCAACACGTACCAAAACTTACGATCGGCTCAGTACCAGGTCGGCCGGCCCCGCAACCCCTCCCGCCGCCACCGCAGCTACCCCCGAGCCGTCAAACGCACCCGACGAAGCAGCTACAGGGAACGCCGCCCCTCCGACAAGGGAATCCGGCACGCAGGACCGCCCACCGTCGCGCTCCTACCCCGACAACCCCGAGCCAGAGGATGATCATTAACTAAACGGCATTGGGCTCCCCCCTCAAGATCGAAGAACCCGTAAAGGTGCCGAGAGACCGGGATCTTCTCACTCATTCACGGTTGCCGGGAGAACGTAACAGGCATAAACAGCGTCCAGCCATTCTTTGTTGATTTTCTGTCCAGTGATCCGCTCTACGAGAATCAACGCCGAGGTGAAGCTCTCACGCAAGTCGGTGACCCCGTCCTCGACGTCGTCATCAATGATGTCGAAGCGCAGACCTTCCATATGTGAATCCAGGGCGTTGGGGTCGCCTCCGTATCGGTCCTCGGTGTAGGTGATGTCGAGAACAGTGGCGATCTCGCCGTTTGCCGCATACCTGAGGATGGTTTCTCCATGGACACTCCATTCGATGCTCAGGGCCCGCCCGTTGTTTTTCGACAGGCCGACCACCGAGTCGATGCCAACGCAGCGATAATCTCCCAGCAGGAACGTCCATGTTCCGGCCGCCCCTACGAGAATGTTGCCGTCCTCGCGTCCGCTTCCGTCCGAGCCGGATCCCCAGCCTACGATTTTGCATGGCGTCACCGTATCGATATCGGCGCCCATGACACGAGCGACGTTCTCAACGCTGACACCTTCACACCACGTCACATAAAAATCGGCAAGGGAGCCATGGCCTCCTTCGTGAGCAGAAACAAGATCGTAGAGACTGTAAGGTGTGGTCATATCTCCTCGTTCGCCGAGGGTGTCGCCGTCCTGTCGGTTCGACAGGACGGCGACACCCTCATGTTGTGGCGAGCTTATTATCTATGGATTTTGGGGCGGTGGCCCGGTGACGCTGACCCAGTACTTATCCCCGTCGAGACGGGTTGTGCCGTCGGGGACAAGAACGCGGTAACGGGAGTAGAAGATTTGCAGTTGCCGCCCGTCATTGGTGTTTTCTATGCCAACTATTTTTTTGACCGAGAAGTTGCCGTCTCCCCACCCAGGTCCCTGTTTGGCGGTATTGAATGGGTACTCGTCGCAATGACCGGCGGTCTTCAGCGGCCTGCACGCTTTCTTCCTCGCACTCAGCTGAACCGCGCCCCATGTTCTTCCCTTGGGGTCCCCGGGCGCAGCAGACCTTCGTTGACGCGCGTCAATGCAGCCTTGGTGCCAGCCGTTGTCCCATTCCAGTTTCCTGGAATGATCTTCGGTACGGGAGCCTTCGAGGGAACGGTGGAATCCGGCTGATTGAACGCCTTCCAAAGGTGCTGGGCGACGGCACCTCTATCGGGGTCGTCCGTCTTTATCCTGTAGATGCGGCTGACTTCCGGGAAAGTGCACGCACCTGTGTATCTGATCTGCTTATCGTCGGGAACGTTGTTGAGCATCCCTCCCATCACCTCGTCCTCGCAGCAGACAGTGGGCGGGTTCCAGCTGCCGTTTTGCTCCTCCTTCGGCCTGTCCCACAAAGGAACGGCCTCGTTCGTGTCCATGAAATTGGCGTTGATGAACACCAGCCACGGGAAGACGCTGCACCGACGCACGTCATCGCTGGAAGACGTGGATCTGAATCGGTAGTACCGAGTGCGTGTTCCCCACTCGTCGATCCTCCCTGCCCAATCTCCGTCGACCGTTTTAGCGCAGGTCGAATTAGGCCCACTTGATGCGGCGGTCATCTCCAGCGACATTTCCTGCTGGCCTGCGGCTATGTGATCCGGAGTGATGTTGTCCAGGCTGACCCATACCGAGATGTCCTTGGGCTTCAGTGAGCCTGTCGCTCCATCGCTTCCTGGATCGCGGATCAACTCTCCGTCAGGCATGCCCAGGTAGGTGTTGACGACCACCGTCGACCGCCATATCAGGTCCGTCTCCTCTTCGACGGTACCGTCCGGCCTCTTCTTCGTCTTTCTCTTCTTTCCTCCGAAGATGTCCTCCGGGTCCGGGACCCAAATACTCATTCCATACCATCTGACGGTGCAGCCGCTGTAGACGGAAGCGGCGGTCCAGACGCCCTTCTTGTATTGCTTCGGTCCTTCCGCCTTACACGTGTCGAGTGTGAAATGTTGGTAATTGAACGACGGGTCGGGTACGGCACTCTGCTGGCTGGACCGTACGGTTTTCCCGGGAGAGGACTCGGACGGCTCGTCACGCTCGCCTTCGCCACCCCTCTCCGACTCCCACGGTGAGGCGGCGACCGTGGTCGTGCTGCCGTGAAGCGCGCCGACCTCGTCGGCTGACAACGCCTTTTGATACACCCGAACGTCGTCGAGGTCTCCGCGCATGACGGTACCCAACGTCATAGCGGCGTCGGCGTCCCATCCGGAGAAACCAATCACGTCGTTTCCGATTGGGGTGCCGTTGAGATATAGCGTCGCGGTGTCAGCCTCGGCGTCGTACACCCCGGCGAGGTGGAACCATTCGCCGACCGGTGGTTCGACACCGGAGAGCACGCCCTGGGGGGTGGCGCCGGCAGCGTCGGCGTTGGTGAGCGTGAACACCAAGCCGTGGTCGGCGGTGTTGCCCAGGCGGAAAGGAGCCTGGTGGACACCCTTCTGTTCCAGGACGATGTAGTCGCCGTCCTTGTCGCTCCACCGTAGCCAGGCCGCCGCGGTGAAACTCTCATCGGTGCGGATGACCGATCCAGCGGTCTGCGCCAGCGGTTCCTCACCCGACTGGACGACGTCGATCTTGATCTCTTGCCACGCCGACCAGGCCGAGGCTGATTCTCCGGCGACCGCACGGGCGCGCCAGCGGACCTTCCAGCCGTCGATCAGTTTCCCGTCTGGAACAGCGATGTCCGCCTGGCTGCCGGAGGCGGCGCCGTCCACGGCCCCGGCCCAGATCTGCCCGGTGCCCTGGCCTTCAGGCGCGGCCGGGTCGTGTTCGAGCTCGAACTCGGCTCGCAGCGCCTGCCCACCCGGGTGGGTGACCGTGGCGTTGAGGGTCGGAATGATCGTGCGAGTCGTGGTCGTGCCGTCCACTACCGCTGACGGGGTGACCGTGAGGTTCCCCACCGTGGGTTTGGGCATGTCGACGGTGACCTGCTGCCAGTCCGACCAGGCGGAGGAGGCGGTGGCCGAGGTGGCGCGGGCACGCCAGCGCACCAGCCATCCGTCGGCCAGTTCGCCCTCGGGGACGACGACGGCGGCCTGGGTGCCGGAGGCCACCGCGGTGGAGGTGCCGGCCCAGATCTGGCCGGTGCCCTGCCCGGTGGCGGCCGGGTCGTGCTCGACCTCGAACTCGGCCCGCACTGGCTGGCCAGCGGGGTCGGTGACCGTGGTGAGCAGGTTCGGAGTGAGGCTGGTGGTGACGGTCTTGCCGTCTACCAGGGTGGAGGGGGTGACCTGGAACTGGCCGACCGTGGGGTTGGGCACGTCGACGGTGACCTGCTGCCAGTCCGACCAGGCGGAGGAGGCGGTGGCCGAGGTGGCGCGGGCGCGCCAGCGCACCTTCCAGCCGTCGGTCAGCTTGGCGGCTGGGACGGTGATGGTGGCCGGGCTGCCGGAGGCCACTGCGGTGGAGGTGCCGGTCCAGATCTGGCCGGTGCCCTGCCCGGTGGCGGTGGGGTCGTGCTCGATCTCGAACTGGCCGGTCAGGGTGCCGCCGATGGTGTCGGAGACGGTGGCGGCCAGTTGCGGGGTGAGCGAGGTGACCGTGGTGATGCCCGCCACGTTCTGCGCCGGGGTCACCGTCAAGCCGGTGATCGCCGGAGCCGAGGCCTGGCCGGAGGTGGTGACGGTCAGCTTGGGCGGGGAGTTGAACTCGAAGGTCTCCTCGGCGGAGGGGAAGACCCGGTAGTTGTCGTTGGTGTTGGCCTCGTTGGGGTGTTGCAGCACCAGGCCGTGGTTGGCAGCGCCGCCGGCCCAGTCCTGAGCGATGGCGGTGACCGGCCACTCTAGCGGAGCCGGCTCACAGGTCGGGCCGAGGGCGACCCTGTTGATCTGGGCGTCCTCGGTGGTGGAGGTCGGTTTGTTGGCCCAGTACAGGTTGTTCTCATCCCACGCCGAAGTCAGGCGTCGGACTTGAATGCCCGGCCCGACCGTGGGGCCGCAGCCTTGGGCGTCGATGTTGAGCAGCGACAGCCTGGCATCGGTCACTGTGCTGCCCGCCAGGACGGCGGTGTCGAAGCGCAGATGCACCCGAGACAAGTCGCCGAACAACCGCCCGGCCATCAGATACCCGGCGGTCGGATCGGCCGGCAAGTCGGCGTCGCTGGTGGAGGCGACCTCCACATCATGGTTGAACGGCAAGGTAGTGGTCGGATCCACCCGCACCGGATACCGGGTGGCGGGGTCGGACAGGAAGGCGTGGTCGGGCTTGAGCACCAGCTCGGTGCGGCCGCCCGTGGTCACCACGTCGGTGGCGATCTTCGCGTGCCGGGCCTGGGGCAGGCGGCCCTTGGCCAGGCGAGCTCCGGCGGAGGCGTCCCACATCACCGGCTGCGGCGCCGAGGCGACGAGCTTGTCGTCCTTGCTCTCGTCCGTGCCGGTCGCGCCGGCCTTGGTGTCGGTGAGCAGCAGGCGTCCACCCTTGCCCTTGGTCAGGGTCAGGCCGCCGGTGTCCACCCCGATGCGCAACTCCAGGGGTTTGGCGGGCCGCTCGCGCAGCACCACGTCATGATGGAATCCGGTCGGTAGCACCGTCACCACCAGGTCCGCGCCGCGGCCCGCCGCATCGACGTACGTGGCCACGTTCTTGCTGATGGCCGGCTTGGGCAGCGCGGTCGGCCACCGCAGCGCATAGGACCGCCCGTCAGCGGCCGTCATCTTCACGAACGCGTCTGTACCACCGGTGGAAATTCCCACGGTGACACCTGATGGCAGCATCCTCGGGCGAAGTCCGCCGCCATGCGCCACCAGCGAGGTGTCGATCGGCACCCATTTGCCGCCCTGCCTGGTCCGTACAGGACCTGCGGCGATCTCGGTCTTGAACGTCTTCCCGTCGGGCTGCGCGTAGGTGAGGCTCGTTTCGGACGTCTCACCGACGACCGCAACAGCCTTCCCCTGCTTGACGGCATCAAGGGAGGCGGCTACCCGCGACTGAGAAGCCGCGTTCGAAACGGCGCTACCGTTTTTACCTGGAATCCAGGAAGCCGTATCGTTCAGAATCGCATCGTTCTGGTTTCTGGATGAATCCTCTGCGGTGTTTCCCGTTCCCTCGTCGAACGTCCAGCGGCCACTTTCCGGAATCTCTGTCGTAAAGGACCACAAGTGGGGGGTGAAGGGGTTGGCGGCTGCGTCGACGGCGTCGCTGACCTGTACCGTGTAGCGAGTCCCCGAGGACAAAGGATGGGTCGGCGTGAAGGTGAATGTTTTGTCATCGGCGGCTGCTGTTGTGTCGCCGGGAACCTCCACTCCCACAGCGTCCTTCATTGAGATGTCCGGTTCCCATACCGGCTCGCTGAAAGTCACCTCGACTTCGGTGCCCGGAGACACGTTCTCCGCATCGCTGCCGGGGGTGGTGGCAACCACGGTCGGCGAGCTTGTGTCACCTGTCTCGCTTCCCTCGACACCCTTCCCGTCCCAGTCGCCTAGTTCGTCACCCCTTGCTTCTCCGTCGATCGGTTGCAGTTGTTCCGTCGGGATCTCTTCCGGGTAAAGCTGCTGCTCTGTGAGAAGCTGTTCATTCCCAGCGCTCATCGCAGGAAGACTGGGAATGTTTTCCGCTGTGTCGACCTGCATGGCGAGGGCTTCCGCGTAGGTCGGTGGTGTCGTCCTTTGCGCTCCGTCGTATGAGTAGACGACCACTTCGATCGGAGCGGGCGTGAAGTCGACGGTGAGCTTGGGAGCGTGGGCCCCCGAGCTGCAGCAGGTGTATTCCTGGGTGCGGTAGCGGCGCCAGTTGGTGATGTCGGATTCGTTGCCGGCGGTGAGCTGGAAGCCGTAGTTCGGCTGGCCATCGGCCCATGCCTGGACGATCCCGTTCACAGAGTGGATCAGGTCATGCTCGTAGTCCATGTAGCCGCGGGTGCAGCCGGGGAGATAGGCGCCGTACTCGGTGTTCGCACTCGCGCCGGTGACCGGCGGCTGGTTGTTCCACGTCAGGGTGGAGACATCCCACCGCTGGGTGATGCGACGGGCGGTGACGCCGGATCCGACGAACTCGCCGCAGTCGTTGGACAGGTGGTTCCACAGGACCAGGTCGGCGTTGTCAACCGCCCCGCCCAGCAGCAGGGAGTCCGCGGGGATCTCGTCGAAGCGGATGTAGCTGCGCCAGCGCACCGACCCGTTGTTGGACTTACCCACCAGGATCCGGTCCAGGCTGCTGTTGTAGTAGCCGTCCTGGTATTCAGGCTGTTGACGAAGGTGTCATTGCCCAGGGACGGTTCCCACCAGTCGGAGTCGATGGCCATCAAGGTCACCGGGTAGGAAACCGCCGGATCGGCGAGGAACGTCACGTCGGGGGTGAACACCAGGGTGGAGGTGTCCTGCTCCACACCGACGGCGGCCTTGCCGACCTTGCCCGCGTCGATCGGCCCGTTGCCGTCGGCGGCCACAGCGTCGAGCAGCGGCGCCGGCCGAATATCGGCGATCTTCTTCTTGCCGTCCTCGGCCAGCAGGGTGGGCTGTCCGGCGGCGTCCTTGCCGTAGGACATGCCCGTGGGTAGATCCACCGGAAGCCGGAAGGTCAACGGGCCGGCGGGCCGCTCGCGGATGATGATCCGCTGCCGGAAGCCGGTCGCGGTCACGGTGACCACCAGGTCTATGTCCTCGCCGTAAGCGGACTGATAGGTGGCGGCGTTCCCGGCGAGTTTCGGCTTGGGCAGCTTGCCGGAAGCGGCGATCTCCGCGGTGCCCTGCGCGCTCTTGCTCTTCACCAAGGCGGTGTCGTCGCCCACCGACAGGGTCAGATCGCCCTTGACGGCTTTGGGCTTGATGACCCCGTTTTCCTCGACGAGGGTGGTGTCGATCGGCGTGAAGCCGTTTCCCTTGGCTTTTTTGACTCGGATGGGCTGTGCGTGCAGTTCCATTCGCAGGGTCTTGCCGTCAGGATTGGCGAAGACCGTCGTGGTCTCGGTCCGCTGAGAGGGAATCTCCACCCGTTTGCCGGTCTTGCCGGCCTTCTCCTTGGCGGCTTCCACCACCTTGTCCACAACCGGCCTGCCACCCTTTGGTGCCGGTTTCGGTGCCGGCGCGGGTTGCGTTTGCGCGGGGGTTGGTGCCGGTTCCTGCTGTGCCCATGATGGGACCGCGGCCAAACTGACGATCATCGTCACTGCCAGTCCTACCGCGGCGGCATTCACCAGTCGGCGTCTGCCTCGTCTGCGCCGAGATAAGAAGGGTGAGTTCTCTCTTATCCCTGGGGTTGGTGTCACTCATCACTCCTGCAGGCATGCGTTTGGCCCGCACGACGTGCGGGTCATGCGAACAAGGGTTCGACTCGAAGGAAGCTATCAGTAAAATTCACCCAGGAAAAGGGAATGATCAAGCGAGCAATCGCGGGCGGCTGGGCAAATGTCAAACACGAAAAATTGTAACGATCAAGTAAAAATCGTTCAGCGGTTGTGCGGAGTAATCGCGCCTCCGCGAGGCTTTTTCGTCCTGATGGTCGGCAGCATGAAGATCTACACCACCCGCCCCGGCCCGCCTTGTCACCCACCGCGAGGACGCCCGCAGGGTGGGGGCCGGCACCGCTCCCCGAATCCCGGCCGGTCTGCGCGACCTGGCCGTCGGCCTGGCCCGCCTGATCGGCTGGGCCCACATCGCCGCCACCCAGCCCACGGCCTTCGATCATTCGGTCTCACCACGTGAGAACGCTTCAGCCCTGGGATCGGCGAACGGCCTTTCGGATCGAAGGGGCTGAGAACGGCCTGCCGAGCGGTGTCGTTCTGGCGGCTCCGGATCCCCAGAGGATGATCTTCGACAACGGCTCGAAGCTCGTGGGCGGGCAGGAAGACCTGGAGGGCGAGTGGAAGACCATGGGGAGCATCGACGAAGTCGCCCTCCGGGTGAGGAAGGCAGTGAGCGTCGAATGACCTGACGACACACCGCCGGTGTCCGGACCATGGGGGGAACCTTCGCGAGGTCGTCGCGTGTGTGCGCGGGGCGGTGAGCGAGATCGACCTCTTTTGAACGCGTTCAGCGCGCCGCGCTAAGCTGGCCTCACACATTCTGGGGGCCCGATGAAGATAGTGATACCCGGAGGAAGCGGTCAGGTGGGTGCGGTCCTGGATCGCGCGATGACCGCCGCGGGGCATGACGTCGTGGTGCTGACCAGGCGGCCGGTGCGGGAGCGTGACGTCCGCTGGGACGGGGAGACCCTGGGGCCCTGGGCGGAGGCGATCGACGGTAGCGACATCGTGGTCAACCTGGCCGGGCGCAGCGTCAACTGCCGCTACACCGCCGCCAACCTGAGGGCCATGATGGACTCGCGTGTTCACTCCACCCGGGTCGTGGGCGAGGCGATCGCGGCCGCCGCGCGGCCTCCCCGGGTCTGGTTTCAGATGAGCACCGCCACCGTCTACGCTCACCGCTTCGACGCGCCCAACGACGAGGCGACCGGCGTGATCGGCGGTACCGAACCCGGTGTCCCGGCCTACTGGGCCTACAGCGTCGAGATCGCGAAAGCGTGGGAGCGGGAGCAGGAGCGGGCCAAAACCCCGCATACGCGTAAGGTCGCTCTGCGTACCGCCATGGTGATGAGTCCCGATCGCGGCGGCGTCCTCGATGTCCTGCTGCGGATGGTGCGGCTCGGCCTCGGCGGCCCGATCGCGGGCGGCGCGCAGTACATGTCCTGGATCCACGACCGCGACTTCGTCCGTGCCGTCGAGTTCCTGGCCGATCGGGACGACCTCGCCGGGCCGGTGAACCTCGCCGCCCCCGATCCTCTGCCGCAGCGTGCGTTCATGCGCGTGCTGCGCGCCGCGTGGGGGATTCGGGTCGGCCTGCCTGCCACGAGGTGGATGGCCGAGCTCGGCGCGTTCGCGCTGCGCTCGGACACCGAACTCCTGCTGAAAAGCCGCCGGGTCGTCCCGGGTCGCCTGCTCGAAGCGGGTTTCGCCTTCGACCACGCCCGGTGGCCGGAGGCCGCCGGCGACCTCGTGCGGCGCGTGCGCGGCGGGGGCCGCGTCCCCGTGTGAGCCTCCGGGGCTCCTGCGGACCACCGGCGCGGCCTCGCCGTTCCGCGTCGCGCGGCCCGTGCGGACACGCTCTCCGGCGTTCAAAGGATCAGGCGCGCCGCCACCGCGAGAACCGTGATCACGATGGATACGTCCACCGGGTTCGACGATCTGCCCGGGGTCCGGGCGCAGGTCGTCCCCGCTGAACGCCACGATGCCCGGGTTTCACCGCTCTCGGCCAGCGTACGCACGCGAGGCGGCCGAAACGACCGGAGCCGGCCGGGCCGGATGAAACGGAAGCCGACGAAGCGCGCGGGATCTCCCGTGCTCAGCCGCAGTGGCTCCAGCCGCTCTTCCACGACAGCGACCCGTGTGAACCTCCCCAGATGACGCACTTCTTGGCCGCGGACAGGCGTACGGGGCCCGCGTAGACGGTGAACCTGCCGGGGTTGCTCCCGCTGGAGCCGCCCTGCACCTGGAGTATCGCGTTCATCGCGACCTTGGCGGGGACCACGTACCTGGACATGGTGACGACACAGTTCTTGCCCG
Source organism: Streptosporangium sp. NBC_01810 (assembly GCF_035917355.1). Taxonomy (NCBI): domain Bacteria; kingdom Bacillati; phylum Actinomycetota; class Actinomycetes; order Streptosporangiales; family Streptosporangiaceae; genus Streptosporangium; species Streptosporangium sp. NBC_01810. The sequence goes on from NZ_CP109070.1 coordinate 1,763,440, forward strand.
CGGCGGAGTTGTAGAGCAGGTAGATCGTCGCTACACCACCCAGGGCCCTGGAGTTGACGACCTTGTAACCGCTGCCGCAGACGCCGGTGGCCGTGTAGGGATTGGGCTTCTGGGGGGTGGGCTTCGGGCTCGGCTTGACGGTGGTGGTGGGTCTCGCCGTCGGTCGCGCGGTGGTGGGCTTGGGCGTCGGCTTGGACGTCGGCTCGGAATCCGATGAGGGCTTGATGGCGTTGTCCGGGTCCGACGGGTTCGCCGACGGGGTGGGCTTGGCGGTGCCGGCCGCCGGGTTGGGAGTACGGGAGGGGGGCCTGGTGGGCTCCCTCGTCGGCTTTCCCGCATCGCTGTTCGGGTTCTCGGCCGGCCGGGAGGACGGCCGTGCGATCCGCCGGGACGGGGGAGGCGTGATCGGGGAGACCTCTTCGGCGTCCTCCCCGATCTCCGAAGGCAGGGGCGGCTTCTTGCCGGCCGTGGGCGGACCGTCGGTAACGGATGCCGGGGCCGGCCTTGAGGTCTCCGCCGCGGCGGACGCCGCTCCGGCTCGCGCCACCGCGGTCTTCTCGTCGTTCTGGAGGACCGTCACGGTCCCGGCGGCGGCCACGCCGAGCGTGGCCACGACCGCCACCCCGGTGAGCAGGAGCCCCACAGGGCCGCGTGCCTTCCTCCGCCCGGACCCGTCCTGGCCGGAGCCGCCGTGTCCTGGCCCGCCGTGTCCTGGCCCGCTGTGTCCTGGCCCGCTGTGTCCTGGCGCGATGTCTCCCGGCCTGCCCGCCGGCGGTCCGTCCTGGCGTTGCCCGCTCTGCCACATGGCCGCCGCGGACATGTGGCCGGGATCCGGCGCGGGACCGGTGAGGGGCGCCGGCCGCCGGACCGGGGTGGTGGGGGCGGTGCCCATCAGGCGGTTGACGAGTTGCTCGGCGGTTGGGCGCAGCGCCGGGTCCTTCGACAGGCAGGCCGCGACCAGTTCGCGCAGCTCTCCCTCCAGCGCGCCCAGTTCCGGCTCCGTGTTCAGGATCCGGTTGATCACGACGGGGATGGAGTCCTGGCCGAACGCGGGCGTGCCGGTCGCGGCGAAGACCATCGTGACGCCCCAGGCGAACACGTCGGCCGCGGGCGTCACCTCGCCCGGCCCGAGCTGCTCGGGCGCGAGATAGGAAGGGGTCCCCATCGCCACCCCGGTCGCGGTCATCCCCGGAGAGTCCAGGGCTCTGGCGATACCGAAGTCGATCACCACCGGGCCCTCGGGGCCCATCAGTACGTTGGCGGGCTTGAAATCACGGTGCAGGATGCCCGCGCGGTGGATCGCCGACAACGCGGTGGCCGTACTGACGGCGAGACGTTCCAGGGAGGCGCCGCGCCGCGGCCCCTGGCTGTCGACCAGTTGGCGCAGGGACGGGCCCGGGACGTACTCGCTCACGATGTACGGACGGCTGCCGGCGAGGTCGGCGTGGAGCACGGAGGCGGTGCAGAACCGGGCCACCCGTTGCGCGACCGACACCTCGCGCAGGAAGCGGGCCCTGGCCTCGGGGTCGCCGGCCAGCCCGTGGTGGAGAAGCTTGACGGCGACCTGCTCGCCCTCCGGCCCCCGCCCGAGGTAGACGATCCCCTGCCCGCCCTCCCCGAGCCGCCCGGTCAGCTCGAACGATCCCAGGCGCGGGGGATCCTCCGCTGTGAGTGGTTCCATCAGCTGCCCCCCGGCAAAACCCGAAAAATGGTTTAGGTGGGGCAGAACGCTACCAGCGTGAGAGGGGAGCGAACGGCCATGGAGATTCGAGGGAACCGCGGAATCCCGCGCTCGGCCGGAGGGGGATTCGCTGAGATCCCGGCTCCCCGCCTGGTAAGAGGGGATCTCCGGATCTCCCCGCCCGGTGGGCGGGGGTCCGCTCAGATGGCCTTGCCGGGGTTGAGGATGCCGAGCGGGTCGAAGACCCGCTTGATCCCGTGGTGGATCTCCTCGGTGACCGGCCCGGTCTCCATGGACAGCCAACGCTGTTTCAGCAGACCGACACCGTGCTCGCCGGTGAGCGTGCCCCCCATCTTCAGGGTCTCCCTGAAAAGCTCGTCGGCCGCCGCCCACACCTCGGGCGGCGGTTCGGCCAGGGCCTTGTCGAAGACGAAGACGGGGTGCAGGTTGCCGTCGCCCGCGTGGGCGACCGTGGTGATCAGCACGCTGTGTTTGGCCGCGATCGCCTCGATCTTCTCGATCATGTCGGGCAACAGAGAGCGTGGCACGCACACGTCCTCCACCAGGCACTTGCCCAGCCGTTCCTTGGCCTCGTACGCCATCCGCCGGACCCCGATCAGCTGCTCGGCCTCCTGCGCCGACGACGACACCGCCACGAAGGCCGCGCCGTTGGCGGTGCAGAGTTCCGCCATGCGCTCGGAGACGGCCGGGCCGTCCACCGCGTCCGACTGCGCGATCAGCATCGCCCGGGTCGACTCCTCCAGCCCGATGTTCCGCCAGTCGTCGATGGCCTTGAGCGTGTTCCGGTCGAGCAGCTCCAGCAGGGACGGCTCGCACCCGGCCGCGATGATCGCGGAGACGGCGGCGGCCGCCTCCCTGAGGGAGGCGAACTCGGCCGCGATCGTCGCCGGGTAGACCGACGGCGCTCTGCGCAGCCGCACCGTCGCCGCGGTGATGATCCCGAGCGTCCCCTCGGAGCCGACGAACAGGCCGGTCAGGTCGTACCCCGTCACGCCCTTCACGGTGCGCCTGCCGGTGTTGATCACCCGCCCGTCCGCGAGCACGACCTCCAGGCCGAGTGCCGAGTCGCGGGTCACGCCGTACTTCACGCACCGCAGGCCGCCCGCGTTGGTCGCCAGGTTGCCGCCGATGGTGGAGATCTCGTAGGAGGAGGGGTCGGGGGCGTACATCAGCCCGTGCTCGCGGGCGGCCCGGTCCAGGTCGGCGGTGATGACCCCAGGCTCGACCACGGCGATCTCGTCGTCGGGGGAGAGTTCCCTGATGGCCGCCATCCTGTGCAGCGCCAGTACGACGCACCCCTCGATGGCGGTCGCCCCGCCGGCCAGGCCGGTCCCGGCACCCCGGGGCACCACGGGAACCCGGTGCCTGGTGGCCCATCTCATCACGGCGACCACGTCGTCCCTGGTGTGCGCCAGCACCACGGCCAGAGGTCTCCCGGGTTCCAGAAAGGTCCGGTCCCGGGCATAGGCGTCGGTCACGTCGGAGTCCGTCAGCACCCTCTCCGGTGCCAGCGCTGCGACGAGTTCGGAGATAGCGGTCACAACTGGACTGTACGACCTGGTTCCGCATGAACGTTCAGGCGGCACGCTCATCGCGCCCCCGCATGCCAACGCGGCACCTCAGGAGGCGGGCAGGCGACGCCGATCCGGATCGGAGTGAAAATCACCACCATTTTCTAACAAAAGGCATTTTATTTCAGTTTTGCAACATCATTTGGCGCCTTGACTCTGGCTTTGCTTTCTCGTCGAACCTCCCGGTTCGGTGCGCTTATCCGGCGCGCCGGAGATGTCCGCGCCCGGTAAACCCGCGCGGAGGGAGGGGACACGTTGTCCGGCAGAGTCAGCAGAGGAGGCGCTCCCAGGCGCCTTCTCGCGATGGTTCCCGTACTCGGCCTGGCCGTCACGGGCCTGGCTGTGAGCGGTGCGTCGGCCGAGAGCGACTCCTTGGTCGCGCGGTACCAGCCGACCGCGGCCGACTACTACATCAACTACGCACCGCCCAGGGACGAGCCGGAGGTCGGCGACCCTGCTCTGCCGTCGGGCAAGGCACGCAAGGCCGCTCCGTCCAGGAAGATCGACCAGAAGTACTCCGAGGGCAACCCCGTCGCCGCGCGGGTGCTGGCCGCATGCGAGGCCGAGGCGATCAGGACGGGGCTCGACCCCGCCGACCTTCTCTTCAAGAAGGTGAAGACCCCCAAGACGGCCAAGCTCCTCACCCTGCTGGTGGAGTTCAACGACCAGCGGCACCAGCACGCTGTGGTCCAACTTCGACCAGGAGTGGGCCAACGTCAAGATCGCCCGTGACGTCCAGGTGCCGGCCGGGACCGATCTGAAGTTCTGGCTCTGGAACAACTACGAGATCGAAGAGGACTGGGACTACGGTTTCGTCGAGGTCTCCGTCGACGGCGGCACGACCTGGGCTCAGCAGAGGGTCTACACCGAGGGCGGCGCCCTGGTCTCCACCGACGATGACTACACCGACCCCAACGGGAACCTCGTCGCGTTCGGCAACAAGAGGTACGGCCTGACCGGCAACACCGACGGCTGGCGGCACGACTACGTCGACCTCGCCCCGTTCGCCGGTAAGGCGATCAAGCTCCGCCTGGCCTACAACACCGATGCCGCCTACACTCCGCGCGGCTGGCACGCCGACGACTTCGCCCTCAAGAACATGAGCGGTCGCGTGCAGTCCTCGAACGCCGCCTTCTCCTTCGCCAAGACCTACCCCTTCACCGAGTGCATCGAGGGACTCGACGAGCCCTTCAGCGCGTACTGCACCAAGGTGGACGGGCTGAAGGGGGTCTCGGAGTTCACCGACGCCAAGACCTGGTACCCCGGCTTCGAGGCGCGCGGCGACAGCCTGCTTCTCCGCGACGCCGACGCCTCGACGGTCATCCCGTCGGCGGGCGACCAGATGTACAGCACCCGGGTCGTCAACCCCGACGGCAGCCCGGCCACCCAGGCGTACGGCATCGACATGGGCGGCGGCCACGTCCTCGGCTCCGGCAACCCCGGCGACGAGGGCAAGGCGCTGAGTGTGAAGCTCAAGCTCATCACCCCGCTGCCGGGTAACCTCGGCGCGATCGTGCAGGTCACCCCGCCCAAGAAGTAAACCCCCCAGGATATGGCCCCGCTGTCACCGATGGCGGGGCCATACCATTTGAACGGGCAGGCACCCGATCGGATGGGAACAGCGTGGGAGAGCTCCGAAGCAAGGCCGAGCACACCGAGGCCATCAGGACCGAGGGCAGGGTCTGCGTGGTCGTCAACACGCGCTCGCGCCGAGGCCGGCGCCACTACCCGGAGGTGGTCCGCGCACTGCGGGCCGAGAGGTTCGGATCGATCCGCTTCTTCCCCGTGGAAGATCCCAGGCGTCTGCGCGCCATCATCGAGGAGGCCCTGGCCACGGGCCCCGACCTGCTCGTCGTGGGCGGTGGCGACGGCACGCTCAGCTCCGCCGTCAAACACGTCGCCCACCGTGACGTCGCCCTCGGCGTGCTGCCCCTGGGCACCACCAACAACTTCGTCCGCAGCCTTGGCGTCCCCCTCGACCTCGCCGGAGCCGTCCGGGTGCTGCGCACCGGCAAGGTCGCGGACATCGACCTGGGCATCGCCGGAGACCGGGAGTTCGCCAACCTGGCCAGCTTCGGGGTCTCGGTGGAGGTGGCGGGCAAGGTCAGGCACGGGGTGAAACGTCTCCTCGGCCGCGCGGCCTACTCGCTCACGGCCCTGATGATCCTCCCGGGTCACCAGCCGTTCCGGGCTTTCCTCACCGTGGACGGCCGCCGCCACGAACTGCTCACCCACCAGCTCAACATCGCCAACGGCCGCTTCCACGGCGGCTGGCAGGTCGCCAAGGACATCAGCATCGACAACGGTCGTCTGGTCGCCTACCAGCTCGGCTCGGGCAAGCGCCTGCGCCTGCTGGTAGAGACCATGATCCGGGCCGGCAGCGGCCGCTGGCGCAGCCTCGCGGGAGGTCCCTTCGTCATAGGGCGGGAGATGCACCTGGAGACCGACCCGCCGCTGGCCGCCGACATCGACGGTGAGGTCCGTCTGATGACCCCCATCACGATCCGCACCGTCCCCAACGGCCTGCGGGTGATGGTCCCCGACGACTTCGTCGACTCCTGAGCCGCGTTCAGGTTGGGTTCGCCTTCACGGCTGTTTTCCGGTGATACGCCGGAATCTCCCCCTGAGCCTGGCGAGTAGCGGCTTCTGTCCCGGTACGTTCCTGTCAGGCAGGCTCTCCTCGTGCTCATCTCCGTTCCACGCGGGCGCGTGGGCGTCTCGCGGGTGGTGTCCCGGCCCGTGCCTCTCCGGGCGTTCGGGAACCGCCACGCCGGTGTTCGCCGTACCGGGGTCCTGGAGAGGGAGGGCCGGTACGCCGGAAGCCGGCGGGGAGAGGGTCGGCGGGGAGAGGGCCGGCGGGCGGGGACGCCGCGCCCGCCGCAGGTCGGCCAGGGCCTCGGCGGCATCGGGGCGCTTGTGCGTCGCGTGGTCACGCATCCGCCGGAGCAGGTCCATGATCTCGGCGGACGCCTCACCGGGGGCGGGTTCGGCGTCGGGATTGGCCGGGGGGAGCTCCCCGGTCAGCAGCTGGAAGGCGATCACCCCGGCCGCGTACACGTCGGAGGCGGCGGTCATCCGCTCGGGCATGGCCTGGCACTCGGGGGCCGCGTAGTGGGTGTCGAGCACGTTGGGCAGCTCGTTGGCAACGGTGTGCGCACGGGGGCCCGGCTTGGCGTAGTCGAACCCGGTGAGCATCGCCCGGCCGTCCTCCGTCACCAGCACGCAAGCGGGACTGAGCGCCCGGTGGATCACGTTGTTGGCGTGGACATGGGCCAGGCCCAGCAGCATGTCCTCCACCACGTCCAGCCGGGCGGCGGTGGAGAGCGTGCGGGGGGAGGCGGTGAGGTGCAGGTGCAGCGCCTGGCCGTGCACGTCGTCGAGGACCAGCACGAACCGGCTCTCGTCGTCGATGGCGAAGAAGTCACGGGCACGCACCACGCACGGGTGCGCCGGGATCCTGGTGAGGGCCTGGTAGGCGTTGGTGATCAGCCGTCGTTCGGCCGCTCGCGGTTCCTCCTCCGCCAGCGGGTCGGCCCGGTAGACGCGTAGCAGGACCGTCTCGCTGCCGGGGACCGTCGCGTTGATCGCGCGATACTCGGTGACCCGGTTGTCGCCGCCCAGCTGCTCCTCCACCTCCCAGCTGCCGAAACGCGGCGGCGCCGTGGAACGTCGCACGCTCCCGTTGAGCGCCTCGATGATCGCGGTGCCGTACGGCGCGGTATCCGTGGTGTGGCCGCGTCTGACGCGGGAGGCGTCACTCAGCGTGCCGACAAGCCCGGCCAGGTCGGTGACGTGGCGTGAGTCGCGGCCGGCCGGGTCGACCAGCTCCGCGTCGGCCCCGGTGAGAACCACGAGGCTGTCGACGTAGACCCGGTCCAGCTCGCGCCGCTCCTGGGTGAGCAGGCCCTTGAGCGCGCGCCCGTTGCCGCGCAGCTTGGTGACAGGGGAGCCGAACGCCTCCCGCCGCAGCGGGAACCAGCGGTTCCCCGCGACCTCGATCCTGCCCCGGGTGCCCTTGACGTCGATGACGCAGAGCGAGTGGCCTGTCAGGACGATCAAGTCCACCTCGAAGGTGTCGTCGCCGCGGGGCACCTCGATGTTGTGCAGTAGCAGCCAGTCTTGCGGGGCGCTGTCTCGCAGGTGTGCGATGACCCGTCGCTCGGCGTCGTTGACCGGGCTTCCGCCGCCGACGATCTGTGCCATCTCTAGCGTGCCGCCTTCCTAATCGTGCTCATCGTGCCACGCAGTATCTCAAGAGGCTCATCTTTGCCCGTAGCTTTACTTTTCCACCACTCGGACACGCGGGCCTCCCTATGATCATGGCGTAGTCCCGGCCGTGAGACGTGATCGACGTGTCCGGCACGTCGGCGCTGTCGCTCCGGCCGGCCCTCGGATGGCAGGCGGGACACCGCGGCCGGTCAGGATGCCGGACATCTTCTTCGGTTTCCGTGGTCGCCGTGGGTCGTGCCGGCAGGTCGTGCTGGTGGGCCGGCCCGTGACGTGGCACGGTGTTGCCCCTGAGGCTCCCGTGAGCACCGCCGCCGTACGGATGTTTGCCGTGGCGGGACAGGGTAGGCGTCCTTTCCTGTAGGGGAGGAGGCAGTCCATGGTCAATACCAAGGAGTCACTGCCGACATCCGAGCTGATCCGGCAGATGTCGGAGCAGGTCTCGCGTCTGGTCAGGGACGAGCTCCGCCTGGCCAAGGCGGAACTGACCAAAAAGGGCAGGCATGCGGGAATCGGCGTGGGACTGTTCGGCGGGGCGGGAGTCGTGGCCCTGTTCGGGGCGGGATCTCTGGTCGCCGCGGTGATCCTGCTTCTCGCGTACGTGATGCCCGCCTGGTTGGCCGCGGCGGTCGTGGGCGTGGTGCTGCTGGCCGTGGCCGGCGCACTCGGGTTCTTCGGCAAGCACCAGGTCGCCGAGGCGTCCCCGCCGACTCCCGCGCGGACCATCGAGAGCGTCAGGGACGACATCTACGCGGTGAGGGAGAGGGCCCACCGATGACTGAGACAGACCCGGGCGGCTCCGACCGCCCCCCGGCCGAGGCCGGAATCACCGGATCCCGAAGAAAAAGGGTCGGTGCTCCCATAACGCCGGATGAGAGGGAGTCGCTGAACATCCCGCCGAAGCAGCCGTACGGCACGCCCGGCGAGGATCTAGGTGTTCCGGAGTCCGAGCGCGACGACACGCCCCGGCTCCCGGAGAGCGCGGTCGCCGGCGCCACCCCGTACGGCAAGACCGTCAACACCGCCGGCACCGGTGTCGGCGAGACGAAGACCGGAAAGATCATCACAAAAGACGAGAACGATGCGGAAACCGTGCGGCGGGACATCGAGGACGCCCGCCGCGAACTGGGCGACACTGTGGAGGCACTGGTGCACAAGACCGATGTGAAGGGCCGTTTCCAGGAGACCGCCGCCCATGTGGGCGAAGATCTGCGCAGGGCGGGGGCGGCGACCGCCACCACCGCCACCGAGATGGTGGAGCGGGTCAAGACGGCCGCTCCTGAGATGGTCGGGCGGGTGAAGGAGACCGCCCCCGAGATCGTCGGCCGGGTCAAGGAGGCGACCCCCGTCGAGATCAAGGACGCGGCGGAGAAGGTCGCGACCGAGGCGGGCAAGCGTCCCGTCCTGACGGTCGCGGCGGTGGCCGCGTTCGCCCTGCTCGTCTTCCGGGTCCTGCGGCGAGGCAAGAGGAGGTAGATGCCCGGCAGGGCCGTCCCCGAAGATCTGATGGGTGTCCCGAAGCCTTCGGAACCGCCCTGACGGGAGGATCCCGGGGGTCGTCTGGCGGATGGTCCGGGAAGATCTGGGGGCGTCCCGAAGCCTTCGGAACCGCCCTGACGGGACTCTCGGACCGAGGATCCCGGGGGTCTGGCGGGATGGGTCCGGGTAACCCCCGGAACCGCCGAAAGCGGCGCGACCGCCGGATCTTCGGAGATCCGGCCGACACCTGTGCGCCCAGGCAAGCCAAACTCATGTCTGTCGGGGTAATCTGACCGTTTCCGGGTGGGCGGCGGACCCCCTCCTCTCCGCCTGCCCGGATCTCCCCCACGGATGTCCCGCCGGACAGCCTCCGCTCGGCCCTGGCCTTCACACCGGGTCTTCGCGGTCAGGGGCGCCGCGTCGTCTTCGCGGTCAGGGGCGCCGCGTCGTCTTCGCGGTCAGGGGCGCCGCGTCCCTGTTTTCGTATTTCGTAACCAACGGCGAAGTATCCCGATCTTGGGCACACGCGTGCCCGAGCACATGTAGCGTTCCTGGGCGGGACATGTTCTCGGGGCAGGACACACGGGAGGTTTCATGCGCCACGCTCTGACGAGTGGAACGCCCGGCTTCCCCCTGCTCCAAGGGGTCGGAGCTGAGACGTCCGCCCGCAATGGCCATCGGCGAGGGCACCAACGACATCCAGCGGATGGTCATCGCGAAATCCCTCATCTCGGGTACCGCTAAGGTCGGATGGTGATGCGATCTGCCCTTTATGTCCCGGGTGACCAGCCCGAAAAACTCGCGAAGGCGCTCGACAGGGGAGCCGACAGCCTGATTGTGGACCTGGAGGACGCGGTCCTGCCCGTGCACAAGGAGGCAGCCCGCGCGGCCGTCGCCGTGTGGCTGCGCGGGCTCGGCCCCGACACCTCCGAGATCTACGTACGGATCAATCCCGGCGCGGCCGGACACGACGACCTCCGGGCGGTCGCCCTGCCCGGGGTGCGCGGAATCTGCGTGGCCAAGACCGAGTCGGCCGCCGAACTGGAGGCCGTCGACGCCGTGCTCACCGCCGCCGAGGCGGCCGAGGGAGTGCCCGGCGGCTCCATCGTGGTGTGCCCCCTGCTGGAGAGCGCGGCCGCGATCCTGGCGGCTCCAGAGATCGCCAGGGCGCCTCGTGTCGCGCGCCTCCAGATCGGTGAGGCCGATCTCCGCGCCGACCTCGCGGTTGAGACCGGCCCCGACGAGCGCGAGCTGCTGTGGGCTCGCTCCCAGGTCGTCCTGGCCTCGGCGGCCGCCCGGCTCGACCCACCCCTCGCTCCGGTCAGCACCGACTTCCGTGACCTCGATGCCCTGCGCGTCTCCACCCTCGCCCTGAAACGCCTCGGCTTCCGCGGCAGAGCCTGCATTCACCCCGCCCAGGTGGCCGTCGTCAACGAGGTCTTCACCGCCTCGGCGGAAGAGCTCGACCGGGCTCGTGACCTGATCGCCCGCTTCGAGGCATCCGGATCAGGTGTCGTCACCGACGCCAGGGGGCAGATGGTCGACGAGGCGGTGGTGAGGGCCGCCCGCCGCCTCCTATCCTGACGTGATGCCAGGTGAACGGTGTCTGTTCTGCGCCATCGCGACCGGAATCCCCGGCGTGAGGAATGGCCACCGATCCGCACAGCGGAAGTCCTCCAGGTCCTGCTCTGGCCGGATACGGAAGGCCGGTGTGATCTGTATGGGCCGGGCGCGGGTGGGGCTTGGCGTATAAGGTCCGGAGCGTGGAACCCGTCATCGCAGTGTTGCTGGTCGTCGCCCTGATCGGGGTGCCCGCCCTGGTGCTGTGGCGGGTGTTGCGCGGGCGCAGGGAACTGGGCAGCAGCCCAGCCGAGCGGGCCACGTTCGAGACCCTGCACACGGCCTCCCTCGCCGCGCCGCCGCTGCGGGCCGGGCTGACCGAGGCGGGGGCGCAGAAGGCGTCCCGGTACCTGCGTGAGCTGCTGGGTTCCCCGGCGCTGGCGGTCACCGACGAGGAGCGGCTGCTGGTCTACGACGGCGAGGGCGACCATCACGCCCGTGAGGCGTTCACCCACGCCGCCAAGACGCTCGCCGGGGGCCGGACCCGGGTCCTCGGCCCAGAGGTGGTCTGGTGCGATCTTCCCGAGTGCCCGATCAGGTTCGCCGTGGTGGTGCCGCTGACCACCGACGGGCGGGTGGTCGGCTCCCTGGCCGCGTACGGCGGGCACGCCTCGGCGGGTCTGGTCAGGGCCGCCCACGAGGTCGCGAATTGGGTCGACTCGCAGCTGGAGCTGGCCGAACTCGACAGGTCGAGGACACGCCTGATGGAGGCCGAGGTCCGGGCGTTGCGCGCGCAGATCTCCCCGCACTTCATCTACAACTCGCTGACGACCATCGCCAGCTTCGTCCGTTCCGACCCTGACCGCTCCCGTGAGCTGCTGCTGGAGTTCGCCGACTTCACCCGCTACTCCTTCCGGCGGCACGGGGAGTTCACCACGCTGGCCGAGGAGCTGCGTTCCATCGACCGTTACCTCACCCTGGAACGTGCCCGCTTCGGCGACCAGCTTCAGGTGACGCTGCGCATCGCCCCTGAGGTGCTCGCGGTCGCGGTGCCGTTCCTGTGCCTGCAACCGCTGGTGGAGAACGCGGTTCAGCACGGGCTGGAGAGCAAGCCCGGGATCGGGCGCATCTCGATCGTCGCAGAGGACGCCGGGGCGGAGTGCCAGATCAGCGTGGAGGACGACGGCGTCGGCATGGAACCGGAGCGCCTGCGCCGCATTCTGGCCGGTGACGCCGACGAGCGCTCGGGGGCGGGAGGAGTGGGGCTGGTCAATGTGGACGAGCGGTTGCGTCAGGTCTACGGTGACGAGTACGGCCTGGTGGCGGAGACGGCCAAGGGGGCGGGCACGAAGGTCAGCGTCCGCCTGCCGAAGTACCACCCGGGTGTCTCCGCCCGTTGAACCGTGCCCGATCGGTCGCCCCCGCTCACGGTCGGGCCCCCTCGTTGAACCGCCCGTCCGCCTGCCACACCGTTCACCGCCTGCGCATCCACCTGTCGGGCTCTCCGGCCTACCTGGTCGCCCATCGTTCGTTTGCCCGGGCCCGTTCGATTCTTCTCCCGAGTACGACAAAGTTGACAGGCGATGTCTGATTCATCACCCTCTAGAAATTCCCACGTGAACGACCCGGAGGAGTGACCGTGACCGGCCTGCGCGTCCTTGCGGTGGACGATGAGCTTCCCGCGCTGGAGGACCTGGCCTACCTGCTCAGGGACGACCCTCGTATCGGGGAGGTCTCCCTGGCCAGGGACGGGGCCGCCGCGCTGCGCGTTCTGGACCGGGCGATCGCCGACGGGCGGCCGATCGACGCGGTCTTTCTCGATATCCGGATGCGCGGCCTGGACGGGGTGGTGCTCGGCCGCCTGCTCTCGCAGTTCGCCAACCCGCCCCGGGTGGTCTTCGTGACGGCCTACGAGGAGCACGCGGTGGACGCCTTCGAGATCAAGGCGGAGGACTATCTGCTCAAGCCGGTGCGGCCGGAGCGACTGGCCGAGGCCATTCGGCGGGTGTTCGTCTCGGCGGAGCTGCCGGAGAGCGAGGGCGCGGGCCGTGGCGACCCCGACACCATCCCGGTCGAGCTCGGCGGCGTCATCAGGTTCGTGGCCAGCACCGAGGTCCGCTACGTCGAGGCGCAGGGTGACTACGCTCGCCTGCACACCGCGGGCGGCAGTCACCTTGTGCGCATCTCGCTGGCCACGTTGGAGGAGCGCTGGTCGTTGGCGGGTTTCGTCCGGGTGCACCGCAGCCACCTGGTCGCGGTCAAGCACATCGACGAGCTGCACATCGACTCGGGCCGGTGCGTGGTCCGCATAGGCGAGACCGAGATCCCGGTCAGCCGCCGTCACACCCGCGAGCTGCGCGACCTGCTGGTCCGCCGGGCGCGTAGGGGCAGGTCGGAGTGAGTCGCGACTCCGGGTCCAGGGAGGAGGCCGAGCCGCGTCGGTGGATCACCGAGCGTTCGCGTAAGGATTCCGAGCGACTGCGTAAGGAGTCTGACCGCTCGCGTAAGGATTCCGAGCGACTGCGTAAGGAGTCTGACCGCTCGCGTAAGGATTCCGAGCGACTGCGTAAGGAGTCTGACCGCTCGCGTAAGGATTCCGAGCGACTGCGTAAGGAGTCTGACCGCTCGCGTAAGGATCTCGAGCGACTGCGTAAGGAGTCTGACCGCTCGCGTAAGGATTCCGAGCGACCGAGGCGCGAGGTGGTGACCAGCCCTCGCACCATGGCGCCCCGCCACCCCCGCTACCCGGTCACTCGTGAGATCGACGAGCAGACCCGGCTGGGCGAGATCTACATGCACTCGCTGGTCCGTACCCAGTTCCGGCTGGCCCTGTTCGTCTGCACGGTGCTGGGCTGCGTGGTGATGGGGCTGCCACTGTTGTTCCTGCTGGTGCCCGAACTGCACGCGGTCCGCCTGCTGGGGATCCCGCTGCCCTGGGCGGTGCTGGCCGGTCTGATCTACCCGGCGTTCGTGATCGGTGCCTGGCTCTATGTCCGGCAGGCTGAACGGAACGAGCGCCACTTCGCCGAGTTGGTGGACAGGGCCCGTTGACCTCCGCCCCGGGCCCGGAGCCCGAGGTCTCCACGCCGGGAGGCATCAGATGAACACCGCGTACGGTGTGACGGCGGTCGTGCTGGTGGTGCTGGCGGCGGTGCTGATCGGCGCGTTCGGCATCCGGCTGTCGCGGACCACCTCCGACTTCTACGTCGCCTCCCGCACCGTCTCCCCGCTGTGGAACGCCTCGGCCATCGGCGGGGAGTATCTGTCGGCCGCGAGCTTCCTGGGCATCGCCGGGCTGATTCTCACCTACGGCGCCGACATGCTGTGGCTGCCGGTCGGCTGGACGGGTGGCTATCTGGTGCTGCTCGTACTGGTCTCGGCACCGCTGCGCCGTTCGGGCGCGTACACGCTGCCCGACTTCGCCGAGGCGCGGCTGGAGTCGATGGCGGTGCGGCGGATGGCCGGGGTGCTGGTCGTGCTGATCGGCTGGCTGTATCTGATGCCGCAGTTCCAGAGTGCGGGCCTGGTCCTGCGGGCCATCACCGGCGCCCCCGAGTGGGCGGGAGGCCTGCTGGTGGCGGCGGTGGTGGCGGTGAACGTGATGTCAGGTGGCATGCGGTCGATCACGTTCGTGCAGGCCTTCCAGTACTGGCTGAAGCTTACGGCCCTGGCCGTGCCGCTGGTGTTCCTGTTGCTGGCGTGGCGGAGCGGGGGAGCTCCGGGGCTGAGTGAGCGGGACGCGGCCACCTGGGCGCTGCCGCTCTCCAACGGCAGGGAGTACGGTCTTTACTCGACCTACTCGCTGATCCTGGCCACGTTTCTGGGCACCATGGGACTGCCGCACGTGCTGGTCCGCTTCTACACCAACCCCGACGGCCGGGCCGCCCGGCGTACGACGCTGGTGGTCCTGTCGTTGCTCGGGGCCTTCTACCTGCTGCCGGCCGTCTATGGCGCGCTGGGCAGGATCTACGTCCCGGAGTTGAAGGGCAGTGACACGGTGGTGCTCACGCTGCCCGGACGGTTGATCGGCGGTGTGGCCGGCGACCTGCTGACGGCGCTGGTGACGGCCGGGGCGTTTGCGGCGTTCCTGTCGACCTCCTCAGGGCTGACGGTCTCGGTCGCCGGGGTCATCGGGCAGGACATTCTCAAGGGAGGGGTGCGTTCGTTCAGGACGGCGGCGGTGCTTGCCGTGATCGTTCCGCTGGGCCTGGCGGCGCTGGCCCGCTCGCTACCGGTCGCCGACGTCGTCGGTCTGGCGTTCGCGGTGGCGGCGTCCTCCTTCTGTCCGCTGCTGGTGCTGGGTATCTGGTGGCGTCGGCTGACTCCTACCGGGGCGATGGCCGGACTGCTCGCCGGCGGTGGCCTGGCCTGCGGCGCGGTTCTGATGACGATCGGCGGGGGGCCTTACGCCGGTCTGGCGGGTGCCATGCTGGCCCAGCCCGCCGCGTGGACGGTGCCGATCGCCTTTCTCGTCATGGTGGTGGTCTCGCTGCTGACGCCGGGGCGCATCCCGCCGAACGTGGCCCGTACGATGGTGCGCCTGCACACCCCCGAGATCCTCAATCTGGACCGGGGTGATTGGCGGCCTCGGTCTTCTTGACGGGGCGGGCCCACCGTTCCTTCCGGCCGGCCGGGGCAATCGGTGGCGCGCCCCCGCGGGACCCTCCGGCGGGAACCGTTCGTCGCGCGAGACAGACCTTTCACCGCAAGCCATGTCCAGCTGAACGCGGCGCGGCGGCGCCTCGGCGAAGAGTCCGCGAGCGGGTCTCCACGAAAGGTAGCTTCCCCTCTTACGTTGTCCGTGATCCAGATCACATTCGTGGGAGGTCTTGTGACCGCCAGGCAACATGACTCATCGGTCTATGAAGAGATTCAGGCCGGTGAACAGTTCCAGGAGTTGAAGAGGCGTTTTCGGGCCTGGGCGTTCCCGATGACCGCGGCGTTCCTCGCGTGGTATCTGCTTTACGTCGTCCTTTCCGGCTGGGCGCGTGACTTCATGGGCGCGAAGGTCCTGGGCAACATCAACGTGGCGCTGATCTTCGGTCTGCTCCAGTTCGTGTCGACGTTCGGGATCGCCTGGGCCTACTCCCGTTTCGCCGAGAAGAAACTCGACCCGCTGGCTGACGAGATCCGTCACAAGGTCGAGGGGAAGACCGAATGAGCCACCAGAGCCTGTCCACGATCCTGTTCCTGCTCTTCGTCGCGGGAACGCTGGGGATCACCTTCTGGGCCAGCCGCAACACCAAGGACGCCACCGACTTCTACGCCGGTGGCCGGTCCTTCAGCGGTGTGCAGAACGGCCTCGCCATCGGCGGCGACTACATGTCGGCCGCGAGCTTCCTGGGTATCGCCGGGATCATCGCCCTGTCGGGCTATGACGGCTTCCTGTACTCGATCGGCTTCCTGGTCGCCTGGCTGGTGGCACTGCTGCTGGTCGCCGAGCTGATGCGCAACTCCGGCAAGTTCACCATGGCCGATGTGCTGGCCTTCCGGATGAGCCCTCGCCCGGTCCGTACGGCGGCGGGTGTCTCCACCATCACTGTGTCGATTTTCTACCTACTGGCCCAGATGGTCGGCGCGGGCGCGCTGGTCGGCCTGCTGCTCGGCGTCACCTCGCCGACGGGTAAGGCGCTCACGATCGTCGGCGTCGGCATCCTGATGATCGTCTATGTGGTCGTCGGCGGTATGAAGGGCACGACCTGGGTGCAGATCGTCAAGGCGGTGCTGCTCATGGGCGGCGCGACCCTGGTCACCCTGCTGGTGCTCGGCCACTACGGTTTCAACCTGTCCGGCCTGCTGGGTGACGCCGCCGCGCAGAGCGGCAAGGGCGACGCGTTCCTCAACGCGGGCCTGAAGTACGGCACCGAGGCGCAGGGCATCGCGGGCAAGATCGACCTGATCAGCCTGGGCCTGGCCCTGGTGCTCGGCACCGCAGGTCTGCCGCACATCCTGATCCGCTTCTACACGGTGCCCACCGCGCGGGAGGCTCGCAAGTCGGTCCTGTGGGGCATCGGCATCATCGGCGTCTTCTACCTGCTGACCCTGGTGCTCGGCTTCGGCGCCGCGGCACTGGTCGGCGGCGAGAAGATCCTGGCGCAGGACAAGGCAGGCAACACGGCGGCGCCGATGCTCGCCGAAGCGGTCGGTAAGACCATCTTCGGCGACGTCGGAGGCACGATCCTGCTGGCCGTCATCGCGGCGGTTGCGTTCGCCACGATCCTGGCGGTCGTCGCCGGGTTGACGCTGGCGTCGAGTTCCTCCTTCGCCCACGACCTGTACGCGCATGTGTTCAAGCGCGGCAACGTCACGGACAAGGAGGAGGTCCTGGTCGCGCGGATCTCAGCCTTCGTCATCGGCGCGGTCGCCATCGGGCTCGGCATTCTCGCTCAGGGGCAGAACGTGGCCTTCCTGGTCGCGCTCGCCTTCGCCGTGGCGGCTTCGGGGAACCTGCCGGCGATCCTCTACAGCCTGTTCTGGAAGCGGTTCAACACCGCGGGTGCGGTCTCGGCGATCTACGGAGGCCTCGTCTCGGCCCTGCTCCTGGTGGTCTTCTCGCCGGTCGTCTCGGGCAGTGCCACCGCGCTGTTCCCCGATGCGAACTTCGCCTGGTTCCCGCTGAGCAACCCCGGCATCGTGTCGATCCCGCTCGGCTTCCTGGCCGGGTTCGTCGGCGCGCGTCTCAGTAAGGAGTACAGCGCCGGCAAGTACGCGGAGATCGAGGTCCGCTCGCTCACCGGCATCGGGGCCGAGCAGGCCACCTCGTACCAGCCCGTCGGCGAGGTCCAGCGGCAACCCGGCACCAACCCGAAACTGGAGCCCAGTACCGATTAGGCTCCGACCCGGAACCGGAGCCCGGTACCGACTAGGCTCCAACCCCGCACAGCTCCTGAACCCGATCGAGGCCCGGCCGTACCACGGCCGGGCCCCGTCGTCCTTCTAGCGGGACGCCTCGTCCAGCAGGGCCAGTTCATCCTCTGACAGCGTCAGATCGGCGACCGCGAGCAGCGGCCGCAGCTGCTCGACGTTGCGGGCGCTGGCGATCGGCGCGGCCACCGTGGGCTGGGCGGCCAGCCAGGCGAGGGCGATGGTGGCCGGGGCGGCTCCGTGGGAGGCGGCGATCTTGTCCAGGGCGTCGAGCACCTTCGGCCCGCGCTCGCTCCGAAGGTATTCCGACGCCTGGCCCGCGCGGGGGCTGTCCACTGTGACCCCCGGCCGGTACTTGCCGGTCAGGAAACCTCGGGCCAGGCCGAAGTACGGTGTGCTGGTCAGCCCCGCCTTGGCCACCACGTCTCGCAGTGCCCCCTCGTAGCCGCGTTCGAGAAGGTTGTAGTGCTGCTGCAGCACCCCGTACCGCGCCAGACCGTCCCGCTCGGAGATCTCCAGCGCCTCCGCGAGCCGCTCGGCGCTGTAGTTCGAGGCGCCGATGTTGCGTACCTTGCCCTCGGTGATCAGGTCGTCGAACGCGCCAAGGGTCTCCTCCAGAGGCGTGGCCGCGTCGTCGATGTGGGCCCAGTACAGGTCGATGTGGTCGGTGCGCAGCCGCCGTAGCGAGTCCTCGGCCGCCGCGCGGATGTTGGCCGCCGACAGCCCGGTGCGGCCGTTCAGTGAACCCACCTTGGTCGCCACCACTATCCGGTCACGGTTGCGGCGGGAGGTCATCCACTCGCCGATGACGGTCTCGGACTCCCCGCCGACGTGTCCGGGCACCCACGCGGAGTAGGCGTCCGCGGTATCGATGAGGTTGCCGCCCGCCTCGGCATAGGCGTCCAGGACTGCGAAGGAGTCGTTCCGGTCCGCGGTCCAGCCGAATACGTTGCCGCCGAGACAGAGAGGAAACAGGTTCAGCTCAGAAAAGCTCATGGGCTAACTCTATTTCTCGAATAATCGCGCGGTTGCGGGGCATCGGTGGCGGCCGTCGGAGCACTGTTATGTACGGCGTCAATAAGACTGCCGGAGGCTCTCTTGGCCCCCGGTTACCCGGACTCCTCATCGGTGCTGTCGCCGACCACGCCGAGAAGTTCCTCACGGACGAGTCGGCGGACGGGCCCCGCCGTGGGCGCACGGCAGACGTACGTGCGTCACCAGCCGCTGGCCCACTCCTTGGGATCACGCCGTGGGACCTTCCCCTCCGGCAGGTGATCGGATTTGCCGTGCCGGCCCTTCAGGCGGGCACCATCTGCCTGACCGGGGGGCTGTCCACCGGGGCGATCCGCCCGGAGGGCTCGATCTGCTCGATCAACTCGTCCATGGCCTCCTGCAGGTGGCCCATGAGCCGCCACACGTCGGCCACCCGGTCCGGGCAGGACAGGATGCCGAAGTCGAGCGAGCCGTCGTAGGAGAAGCAGGTGATGTTGACCCCGCCGCTCAGGTCGGTCAGCACGGACATGGGGTGGTAAGCGAGCACCCTGGCCCCGCAGAGGTACAGCGGGAGCTGCGGCCCCGGCACGTTCGAGACGATCAGATTGATCGGCGGCAGCACGATCGAGGCCAGCCGGAACACCGTGGAGGTCGCCAGCGCGGTGACGGCCGCGGGCAGCATCGACGACAGCTCTCCCAACCAGCCGGTGGGGGAGCCGGCGAACCGCCGCTTGGCGGTGCGCATCGTCCGCGCCATGACGCGCAGGCGCTCGCGGGGACAGGCCAGGTCGGTCGGGATGGGGGTGACCATGACGGAGATCTGGTTGCCGACCACCTCCCGGGCACTCGCGGTGCGGACCGCGACCGGGACGGCGGCGATCAGCGGCCGGTCGGGCAGCGCGTCACGCTCGCGTAGCCATGCGCGCAGCGCCGAGGCGCACAGCGTCATGACCACGTCGTTGACGCTGGCTCCCGAACTCCTGGCCACCCGCTTGACGTCCGCCAGCGGGATCGACCCGTAGGAGAAGCGCCGCTCGGGGCCGATCGGGCCGTTGAACGGTGTGCGCGGCGCCGTCAGCACGGGCAGCTCCGGCAGCTCCCGCACCCTTCCGGCGATCATCCGGGTGGCGGCGGCCACCCGCCGGGCGCCCGGTAGCGCCGAGGCCAGCGGCATCGTGTCGAGCTCGGTCGCCATCCGGCCCAGCGAGTACAGTGTTCTGGCGGGCTGCATCACCGACCTGGCCACGGCCCCGGCGAGCATGCCCGCCAGACCCGGGGCGGTGGTCCGCGGTGTGGGCGCGGGCCGCTCGACGATGCGAGGCTCGGGCGTCAGGTCCAGCAGCGCGGCCAGTGTCTCCGCCCCCGAGACCCCGTCGATGGCGCAGTGGTGGACCTTGGCGTACAGGGCGACCCGGCCGCCGGTCAGCCCCTGGATGAGATGCATCTCCCAGAGCGGGCGGCCCCGGTCGAGGCGCCGCTCGTGGATCCGGGCCACCTCCTCCGCGAGCTGGGCGTCGTCGCCCGGCGCCGCGAGGGTCACCTCGTGGACATGGCCGGCGACGTCGAGATCGGAGTCCTCCGTCCAGTACGGCCGGTCGAGGTCGAACGGCACGGTGGCCAGGCGGAGCCTCAGCGCCGGGGCCAGGTGCACCCGCTCGCGGAGCAGCTCGACCAGGCACTCGCGGGTGACGGCCCCGGCCCGGGAGTAGGCGGGGTCGAGGATGGCCAGCCCTGCGACGTGGGCCGCAGTGGTCGCCGATTCTGCGTGAAGAAACTGCGCGTCGAGCGCGGTCAGCTGGCGCATCGGTCGAGCCTCCTGGCGAAAGATGGGAGAACACGTATTGCCATCATCAGGTCGGCACGTTTCCCTCTCGTTTCCTCCGTGGGACCTCGGAATGTCTTTCTGGCGAGGTCTGAAGGCCCAGCCGATCATCGCGTTCCGTAACGTTCCCATTCCGCTCGGTAGTCACGCCTTGTGGATGGAGATGTCCTGGCGATTCTTTCCGAAGGTGATACTCGGGTACGGGCATCAGGAGCCGTGGGCCGAGGCGTTCACCCGGATGGGGCTCCCGGTCATCCGCTCACGACGGTCATCCGCTCACGACGGTCATCCGCTCACGACGGTCATCCGCTCACGACGGTCATCCGCTCACGACGGTCATCCGCTCACGACGGTCACCTGCTCACGACGGTCACCGGGTGGCGGACGACGGCGTCGAAGAGGTAGCCGAAGTCGTTGTGCGTGGTGCGCGGCGGCTGGACCGCGCCGGTCTCGTCGGTGGCGCGGGCGAGTAGGAGGTGCCGGCCGGTCTCGGTGGGTTTCCAGGTGACCTGCCAGCGGGTCCAGGTGGATGCCACGTGCGGTCCGCGTAGCGGGGCGCGCTGCCAGGTGGCGCCGCCGTCCAGGCTCACCTCCACATCGGCGATCCGGCCATTGCCCGACCATGACCGCCCGCGCAGCAGGTACGGGCGTCCGGCGACCAGTGTGGCGTTCCACGGCAGCTCGAAGGCGCTCCTGACGCCCCGCGTGGTCAGCGGGGCGCTGCCCTGCGGCGGATAGGCGTCGCCGAACATCCGGTAGAACTCGGTGTTCCACGGTGAGAACAACGGTGAGGTGGAGACCTCGATGTCGCCGACCCACTTGACCGAGGCCAGGCCGATCCAGCCGGGGACGATCAGCCGCACGGGGTGGCCGTGGTCGGGCGGGAGCGGCTCGTCGTTCATCTCGTAGGCGAGGATGACGTCCCGCATCGCCTTGGCCACCGGGATCGGGCGGCGCACCCGGCCGTAGTCGACCCCGTCGGCCACGTAGGCGGGGTCCAGTCCGCGGGCCATGACGTCGACGGCGTCCGGGATGATCCCGGATCGTTCCAGCACCGTGGCCAGCGGCACCCCGCGCCAGCGGGCCACCCCGATGCCGCCGAGCCGCCACGGGGTGCCGGCGACCTCCTGGTGCTGCTGGGCGGTGAAGAGGCTTCGCCCGTTGCCCGCGCACTCGATCGCCACGTCACGCGTCACCGAGGGCAGTGCGAGCAGCTCCTCGTAGCCGAAACTTCGGGGGCCGTTCAGGCCCGTGCCGTGCAGCCGCAGCCGCCAGGTGGCCGCGTCGATGATCGGGGTGGAGGTGTGATTGCGTACGAAGAACCGGTTGTTGGGCACATGGAACCCGATATCGCCCATGGCGTCCCAGCGCATCTCGGCATTGGTCTCGTGCTCGATGAACAACTCCGGCGGCAGGGGCTTGACGATCCCCGAGGCGGACGGCTCGCCGCCGACGGCCTCACCGCCACGGGTCCTGTCATCGACGGTCCTGTCGTCGACGTCATCGGCGGCCTCGCTGTCACGGGTCCTGTCATCGATGGCCCTGCCGTCGGCGGTCCTGCAGTCGACGGAGGCCGACCTGAGCCGGTCGGGGGTCTCCCGCAGGATCTGCCCGGCTCGGGCGCGCTGGTAGGTGGCCTCGTCGTTGAGGTCCTCGTACGGCATCCGGCGCCACTCCTCTCCCTGCATCTATTTCCTACCAGTAAACTATGTAATATGTGAAGGATGCCACACCCCTGCCGCTTTCAATCATCCCCTCAACGGCCGAGGAAAGCCAGCAACCGCTCCAGGGGCCAGGTGTTGATCACATCGTCGCCGGTGAGCCAGCCGCGCTGGGCGACACCGATGCCGAACCGCTGGTTGTCGAAGTGCGGAACCGCGTGGGCATCGCTGTCGATGGAGAACTTCACGCCGTGGTGCTGTGCCAGCCGCACCAGGTCCGAGGGGAGGTCGGAGCGGTCGGGGAAGGAGTCGATCTCCATCGCGGTGCCGGTGCGGGCCGCGGCGCGGAACACCTCGTCCCAGTCGGCGTCCACCGGAGGGCGGATGCCGATCCTGCGGGTGGTCGGGTGGCCGATGATGTGCACGTGGGGGTTCTCGCACGCGGCGACGAACCGTCGGGTCATCTCCTCGCGCGACTGGGTGAAGTGCGAGTGGACGCTGGCCACGCACACGTCGAAGCCCGCCAGCACCTCGGCCGGCCAGTCGACCGAGCCGTCGGGGGCGATGTTCAGCTCGCTGCCGTGCAGCAGCCGCATCTTCGGGTATCTCTCCTGCAGCCGGTGCAGCCGCTCGCGTTGCTCCAGGGCCTTGTCCAGTGTCATCCGCTGCATCGCCAGGTCGGGCGCGTGGTCGGTCACCGCGTAATAGGAGTAGCCGCGAGCGTGGGCGGCGGCGACCATGTCCTCCAGCGAGGCGATCCCGTCGGTCAGGTCGGTGTGAGTGTGCAGGTCGCCCCGCAGATCCTCCAGAGTGACCAGCGTGGGCAGCTCACCGGCGAGCGCGGCGGCGATCTCACCGCTGTCCTCGCGCAGGGTCGGGGGGATCCACTGCATGCCGAACGCCTCGAAGATCTCCTCCTCGGTCGCGGCCGCGATCACCCGCTCCTTCTCGAAAAGGCCGTATTCCGACAGTTTCCAGCCCTTCTTCACCGTGATCTCCCGTAGGTGCACCGTGTGCTCCTTGGAACCGGTGAAATACATCAGCGCGGCGCCCCACGACTCGGCGGGGACCAGGCGCAGGTCGACCTGGACGCCCTGGGTGGTGCGGATCGAGGTCTTCTTGTCGCCCGAGGCGATGACCTCCGCGACGTAGGGCTGTGCCTTGAAGTCGTCCATCAGCGACTCGGGGCCGACCGCGAGGATGTCGACGTCGCCGATGGTGTCCTTCATCCGGCGCAGCGACCCGGCGTAGGCGATCCGCTCGGCACCCGGCAGCGAGGCGATGACCCGCTCCGCCAGGTCCATCGCCATCCCGGTGTGCATCCTGGCACTGTTCTCTGCCAGGTGCTCGACACCTTTGAGCAGGTTTTCCACGGTCTTGGCGCCGAAGCCCTTGACGCCCTGGAGGCGGCCCTCCCCGATGGCCTTCACCAGCGCCTCGGGAGAGTCGATGCCCAGCTCCTGGTAGAGGAAGATCGCCTTCTTCGGCCCGAGCGAGGCCACCCGGGTCAGCCGCCGCACCCCCTGGGGAACCTTTTCGCGCAGGTCGTCGAGTTGCCGGAAGCCGCCCCGCTCCAGGTATTCCTCGACCTTCTTGGCGATCGCCTCACCCACCCCTGACACGCTTCGCACCGGCACGGTCGTGATGTCCCCGGGAAAGCCTGCGATCGCCTTGGCCGCCTTCTGGTAACTGCGGACCCGGAAGGCGTCGCCGCCGGTCATCGCGAACAGCTCGGCGTACTCCTGCAGAGCGGCCGCGACATCGTCGTTAGCTCGTGCCATGGAGCCAGCCTAGAAGATCGCACCGACAGTTCCCGCTCCCGGCGGCCCGCCGCGACCTCTGCCGGCCTCAGGCCCCGTCCCGTTTCACAGCCAGGTGCCAGACAAACCCAGGTCCTACCTCGGCTCCGCAGGCGTTTCGCGACCGTCGTTTCGTGGCCGGCCGGGCAAGGTCGCCGGAGCGACGCTCGGCCTCGCGGGAATCTTCGAGTGGGGAGCCGCCCGGAGCGCCGCGCTGCTCGCCTCAGCTCTCCGAGGGGCTGGGGCTTTCTGAGAGGCTCGGGCTTTCCGAAGGGCCGGCACTTTCCGGGGGGCCGGCACTTTCCGAGGGGCCGGGAGTGGAGGCCCTCTCGGCCTTGAGCAGCAGGTCTATGTGCTCCTGCACGATGGGCTTGGCCTCG
Source organism: Streptosporangium sp. NBC_01810 (assembly GCF_035917355.1). NCBI lineage: Bacteria > Bacillati > Actinomycetota > Actinomycetes > Streptosporangiales > Streptosporangiaceae > Streptosporangium > Streptosporangium sp. NBC_01810. The sequence goes on from NZ_CP109070.1 coordinate 1,787,498, forward strand.
GTGGCGAGCTCCTTCACCTCGGGGGAGGAGCCGTTCTCGATCTCCTGCTCCACGGCGGCGAGGGTCTCGTGGTGGCCGTGGAGTTCCGCGCTGATCCAGGCCCTGTCGAACTCCGCGCCGCTCAGGGCCGACACCTCGTCGAGCTGCTTGCGCTGCTCCGTGTTGGGCGTGTCGGGAAGTTTGACGCCGAGCTGATCGGCCACCTGGCGGACGGCCTTGTCGAGTTTCTTGTGGTCCTTGATGAATTTCTTCGCCAGCTTGCGGACGGTCCTGGTGACCTCCCGGTCCTGCTGGCCGGCGGTCTTCTCCCGGGCGGCCTTGCTCGACTCGATCTCGGTCAGGTTGGCCTGGTGTGCCTGGACGAGGAAGTCCCTGTCCTGCTGGGGGATGGCCTGGGGAGAGGGGGAGACGACGGCGCCGGCCGTACCGCCCATCGCGGCCATGGTGACGGCCACCAGGATGATCATCTTTCGAACCATCGGATCCTCCGTTGATCAATCCACGGTCGGAACTACTATCTCCCCCTCATATGCGCGTATCTCTGGAGATGTAGCGCCACAGGCGGTAAATCCTGACAAAAGCTCACATGTGGTCCTGTTGAGTAAGCCAGCCGGTCGGGCGCCCGCCGAACCTCGCTCGTCCCGCCCGGTACGGATGCGGACGCCCCGCCGGGCCCGGATGTCCTGGCGGGGCGTCATGCCGTGATGCCGGGCGGGCAGGGGGCCGGTGCGCGCTGTGCCGCCCGGGTGGGCCTCCCGGACATCGGGTGGCCCACCCGGGCACACGCGGGTGAGCCGGAAAGGTCAGTGCTTGACGGCCCGGGGGCGGTACGGCTCGGCGAGGAAGGCGAGCTCCTTCTCGCTCAGGGGCAGGTCCACCGCGGCGACCGCGTCGTCCACGTGCCTGTTCTTGGTCGCGCCCACGATCGGCGCCGACAGGCCGGGCTGGTGGAGCAGCCAGGAGAGCGCCACCTGGGCGGGAGGGACCTCGCGCTCCCCGGCCAGCTGGGCGACCCGCTCCAGGATCAGCCGGTCGTTGTCGGCGTCGTCATAGAGGGCCTCGATGCGCGGGTCGCTGCCCGCGCGGGTGGTGGCCTCCTCGGCTCCGGCGCGGGCGAGCAGCCCCCGGGCCAGCGGGCTCCACGGGATCAGGCCCACCCCCTGGTCGCGGCAGAGCGGGTTCATCTCCCGCTCCTCCTCACGGTAGAGCAGATTGTAATGATTCTGCATTGATGCGAACTTTGTCCATTCGTGGACCTCGGCGACGTGCTGGGCCTTGGCGAACTGCCAGGCGTACATGCTGGAGGCGCCGATGTAGCGGGCCTTGCCCGCGCGGACCACGTCGTGCAGGGCCTCCATGGTCTCCTCGATCGGGGTTTCCGGGTCCCAGCGGTGGATCTGGTAGAGGTCCACGTAGTCGGTGCCCAACCGGCGCAGCGAGGCGTCGATCGAGGACAGGATGTGCTTGCGCGACAGGCCGCGGTCGTTGACACCCTTGCCCATCGGCAGGCACACCTTGGTGGCCAGCACATAGTCGTCCCGGTCGGCGAAGAGCCCGCTCAGCAGCCGGCCGGTGACCTCCTCGCTGCCGCCCAGCGAGTAGACGTCGGCAGTGTCAAAGAAGGTGATCCCCGCCTCGACCGCCCGGCGCACGATCGGCTCGGCGGCGGCCTCGTCGAGCACCCACTCACCCCACTTGGCGGGATCACCGTAGCTCATCATGCCGAGGCAGACCCTCGACACCTTCATGCCGGTGGATCCCAGGCGCACGTACTCCATGTCAAACCTCCCGATCTTCACAACCCTGGGCCCCAGCCTACGACCGCCGACTCCGGCCACTCCCCGCCCGGATGCTCCTCGACCCGCCCGATTCGGTAGAAGAGAGCACGATCACCCTGGCTGCTGGTGATGTCCGGGACCTGTAGTCCTCGCTGAGCGTAGGTGACCCCTCGGGCATGATCACCTCGGTAGAGGCTGACCCGGCTCAGGCTGTCGTACGCGCGGGCCTGCTGTGGCCCACCGCGGGCTTGCGGTGCCGTGGCTGGTGGTCTGTTTCGCGGAGAAGTACGGCGTGCGCCCCGACGGCACCAGGGTCAAGCACTACTACGTCAACGAGAGCGTCGGCATCGCCTGCGGGTTCTTCATCGCGGCCCTGCACGCGATGGGCCTGTCCACGCTCACCCACACTCCGAACCCGATGGCGTTCCTGACCGGTATCTGCGGACGGTGCGCCCTGTGGTGGAACCGGTGTCCGCGACCCGCAGGCCGGCGGCCTGGACGGTGGCGGGACGCGCGGGTGTGCTGCCTGGTGCGGGGGAGAGGCTCGCGGGAGCGCCGGCGGAAGCCTGGGCGGTGCCCCGAGTGGAGGAGGCGGTCGGGGCGCACGCGGTCGTGGTCGCCAGCATGGCCACCGCCGCCACCGCCGAGGTGGTGGCGAGCAGTCCGGCGCCGATGGATCGTTTCATGATCCGTTGGACGCGTACCGCACCCTCCTGGTTGCCGTACCGGGACATTCCACGAGGCTCAGGTTGTCTGAGTGATACGGGACAGCACAGCCGGTCCAGCCGGCGGTCAGGGTTTCGGAGGGAGCGGGAAGCGGAGGGCGGCGGCTGTGACGTGGTCTTTCAGTTGGGTGTCGACGGCGACGTGTTCGACGGAGCCGCCCTCGTTGATGACCGTTTCGGTCAGTTCGTCGAGGACGTCGGGGACCTGGCGCGTGGCACCGCCGCAGAGAGGACAGGTCTGGCCGGAGCGGGCCAGCCAGCCGGATTCATCGCAGATCACGCCAGGAACCTCGGCGCCGTCCTGGATGAGCAGGGTGTCGATCGCGGCGGTGGTGCCGCCCCACAGGCATTCGTCGACCCCTATCGCGGCGTTGCCACCGACGGCGGCCCTCTCGAAGACCTGCTGCACCAGGCGGCGTTCCTCCTCGCGTTCGTAGTCGGCGACGATGCGCTCGGCGCTCTCCCGGATCTCCTCGGGCGTCGCCACCTTGCCCATGTCGACGTTGAAGACGCCCGCGACCTTCGGGCGCAGTTGCTGCGGCAGGAAGTCCAGGAAGACGGTGACCTCATCGTGGTAGCCGCCAATGATCAGCAGGTCGTGGCCCTCGGCGCGGAAGATCTCGTCCAGCAGGCTCACGGTCTGGCGATAGTGGCGTTTGGTGAGGTCGTCGGCCTTGTTGCGGACCCGGTACTCGGCGAGACCGGCCCAGCCGGCGTAGTCGGGCTTGCGCAGGGTGCGCCCTCGCACCTCGCCGATCTCGCGCATCTCCGTCTGGTACAGCTCCCACGCGCGGGCCGACTCCTTGTTGACGACCAGGACACAGCAGCGGTGGTACTCGTCGAGCACCGCGAGCATGGGACGGACGTACGGGGTCTGGTCCACCACGACCTGGTCACGCACCTTGCGCGGGAGCAGCACGACCTCGAACAGGCCACCCTCACCGCATGCGAACACCGCGACGGCGCCGATCGTGCCCCGCCCGAGATCCGGCGTGCCCTCGATACGCTCGATGTCCTGCCGCAACGAGAGCCGTGCCCGCCGGTCGAGCGACGGGTCCTCGGTGAGCGGGCGGATCTGGGTGATGAGGCTGTTCAACCGGGTACGGACGGCGTCAAGGCCGTCGTGGCCCACGGCGACGTACATGGAGAGAACCGGCAGACCTCCGCTGTCGAAGCGGATGAGACGGTCGACAGTGCCCTTGGTGATCATGCGATGTCCTCGTCATGGCGGTCGGATGCTTGAGTTTCAGGGGGCGATCGTGGACGGCCCGCTGCGGATCAGGTCGGTCTCCGCCGCCTCGATCACCTGTTGCAGGTGCAGGCCGTGCCGTACGTCCGTGGGGGGCGGTGTGCCGCGCTCGACGGCCCCGGCGAAGTCCCGGTACATCGCCTCGTACGCCTCCCGGCCCACCGCGGCCACGCAGTCGATCGACGTGGCACCGCCGGGCCCGTAGATCTCGACCTCGGCTCGCGGTGGGTCGATCACCGCCCTGGCGTACAGGGAGGCCTGGCTGAACCGCCCGCCCTCGTGCTCAAGCAGCAGCCCGAACCAGCCGGACGGATCCCCCTGTGCGCGTACGTCGACCACCCTTCCCAGCGCGGCCTCCAGCAGATCGACGAGGTCGGGGCCGAGTTCGAGCACGACGCTGCGTTCAAGCCGCCACGGGCTCGCCGATGATTCGTCGGTCTGCGTCCCCGAGATGGCAAGGCCGCTGCCGCCCACCGGCCACGTCCGCTCGGCCGCGTCCAGAAACCGCTGGATCGCGGGAGCATGGCGCCAGACCAGCGCGACCTGCGAGACGGCTCCGCCCCGATCGACCGCCATGAGAAGGTTCTCCGCACCCGCGATGTCCCCGGCGATCGGCTTCTCCAGCAGCACCGCCTTGCGTGCGTGCGCCGCGTGGGCGCCGAGCTCGGCCTGGGCGGCGGGCGGCACCGCGAGGGCGACGGCGTCGCACTCCTCAAGCAGGTCGTGGTAGCTCTCGAAGACCCGTGCCCGGTACCGGGCGGCCAGCTCGGCCGACGCGCCGTGAGAACGCGCCCACACCCCGGCGAACTCGGTTTCGGCACATGCGGCGAGCGCGGGCGCGTGAACCTCCGACGCCCGCTGCCCGGCACCGACCAGGCCGACCCTTATCGTCATGGAAGTAAATCTAGGATCCGCTAAGTAACGCGAAAGGCGAAACCGGACAACGTGCCCGACAAGATGTCAGCGAGAGCGCCTGACGGCGTAGCGCCTGTTCAGCGTGATCTGTCGTGGAACCCTGGGCGTTCACGCCCGGGAGGAAACGGCAGCGCGGGAGGCCCGCCAAGGGCCGAGCGGTGCGGTGACGGCAACTTTCGGAGAGCGGCTCAGCCTGAGCGTTTCTGGCTCTCGATGTATTCCTTGATGATGGACAGCGGTGCTCCGCCGCACCGGGCCGCGAAGTACGAGGGCGACCGGAAGTGGGCACCCCACAGGTATTTGCCGATGTGGTCGGGGTATTGCTGTCGCGATCTCCGGGCGGACACGCCCTTGAGGGAGCCGACCAGCCTGGACAGGGAGCCGACCAGCCTGGACAGGGAGACTTTCGGCGGGTAGCGCACCAGCAGGTGCACGTGATCACGCTCGCCGTTGAACTCGACCGGTTCGGTCTCGAAGTCGGCGCGGACGGCCCGCATGACGTCTTCGCACCGCCTGAGGATTTCGTCGGTGAACGGTCCGCGCCGATACCCGGGTGTGAAGACCACGTGTGCGCAGAGGGTGCAGACGAGTGTACGGCCCCTGCGAATGTCGGGGTTCGGCTCCCGGCGTGGTGACACAGATCATACGATCTTCCAAGTGAAGGTCGTCGTGCAGGTGAAGCTGATGCCGCAGGCCGATCAGGCCACTGCGCTGTCGGCTACCCTGCATGCGGTCAACGACGCCGCGAACCGGGTGTCGGCCGTGGCATTCGAGCACGGCGTGCCGCGTGAGTATGAGCTGCGCAAGCACACCTACGCCGAGTTGAAGGCGCGGGGGCTGGGGGCACAGGCCGCTCAGCACACCATCAAGAAGGTCCGCGATGCCTACACCACGTTGAAGGCGAACGTCCGTGCCGGCAACCTCGGCAAGAAGGGCTCCAAGCGCCGGATCAAAGCGGAGTCCACGCCGATCACCTTCCGTCCACAGGCGGCGCACCCGTTTGACGACCGGTGTCTGAGCTGGCAGTACGACGCTCAGACCGTCAGTATCTGGACCACCGCCGGGCGTATCAGGAACGTCCGCTTCGTCTGTTCGGCCGAGGCGCTCAAGGCGCTGCGTGAACACCGTAGGGGCGAGTCCGATCTGATCGAACGCGACGGCGCCTTCTACCTGATCGCTGTGTGCGAGGTACCTGAGGCCCCGGTCAACGAGTACCCCGACGGCTGGCTCGGCGTGGACCTCGGCATCGTCAACATCGCCACCGTGGACGGCATGACGCCGTTCAACGGACGTGGTCTGAACCGGCACCGCAAGCGGCAGCTCGAACTTCGCCGTAAGCTTCAGGCCAAGGGCACCAAGTCCGCCAGGCGACGGCTTAAGCGCCGCCGTCGCAAAGAGCGGCGGCACGCCGCGAACGTCAACCACATCATCTCGAAGAAGATCGTGACCGAGGCTGCACGCACCTCGTCCGGTATCGCCCTGGAAGACCTGGGCGGAATCCGGGAGAGGGTACGGCTCCGCAAGCCCCAACGGGTCATGCTCCACTCCTGGGCTTTCCACCAGCTCGGGGCCTTTCTTGAGTACAAAGCGCGGCGGGCGGGCGTCCCGCTGGTGCGCGTTGATCCGGCCTGTACCAGTCAGGAATGCGCCGACTGCCACCACATCGAGAAGAACAACCGGGTCAACCAGGCCCTCTTCGTCTGCCGGAACTGCGGGGTCGTTGCCCACGCCGACCGGAATGCCTCCCGCAACATCGCCGCACGCGGCGAGGCTGCGTGGATTGCGGGGCGTGAGTCACGCGTCCCAGCCACCCCGTAGGTGGTCTGGACGGAGGAGGCCACACCACAGCCAGTGGTGCCCTACCTCCAAGCCCGGTCCTTTAGGGCCGGGTCAAGTTGACGAGCCCCAGGTATCTGTGCGGCCGGCTCGAAACCCCGGCCTTCTGATCTTTATCCGGTTTGAAATCGTCCACCGACGTCCACGGGTGTCAGATGCGGATGTCCTCGACGCAGACGAACGTCCACCGGCCCTCCTTGGCTCCAACCGGCCGGCGGCGGGCCGGGGAGCCACCCACTGAGGCTCTCCCCGGCCCGCCGCCGTTGGTGGGTCCGGCTACCAGGGGATGGGGCCCTCCTGGGAGCTGAACGTGCCGGTCGGGCCGTCGCCGCCGAGGGTCGCCATCCGTACGGCCACCGCCGCGCCCTCCGCCGCCGTACGGGTTCCGGTGTGGCCGGTCAGGTCGGTGGCGCAGTGGCCGGGATCGACGGCGTTGACCAGGATGCCGGAGCCGCGCAGCTCGTTGGCGTAGAGCACGGTGAGCGCGTTGAGCGCGCTCTTGGCGGAGTTGTAGGCCAGCATCGGCCACGCGACGTTGAGGTCGTCTCCGGCGGAGGTGAGGCTGATCGAGGCCAGCCGGGTCGTCATGTTGACGATCCTGGCCTCGCCGGCCGCCCGCAGCAGCGGGATCATCGCGTGGGTGACCGTGACGACCCCGAAGACGCCCACCTCGTAGGTGGCCCGCATGTGCTTGGCGGTCACCTCCGCCGGGGTCATGCCGAAGTCACCGCAGGTCGCGGCATTGTTGACCAGTACGTCCAGTCGTCCGAACTCCTCACCGACGATCTTGGCCGCGCTCGCGACCGCCGCCGGGTCGGTGACGTCGAGCAGTATGGGACGGGTGCCTTCGGGAGCGTGGTTCTCCTCGCGGACTCCGGCGAACACGATCATCTCGCGTTCGGCGAGCTGTCGGGCGGTCTCCCGGCCGATGCCCCGCCCGGCCCCGGTGACCAGTGCGATCTTCACAGGTCGTTCTCCTTCTGTTGAGTTCGCACAGTCTGGGCGCGGCCTCTTGGAAGTGACCTGTGGATCAGTTGGGGAGTCCGGTGAGCAAGGGGTGACGGCCGAGGTCACGCGGCCGGCTGAGGTTCAGCAGGGTCCTGGAGACCTCTCTCAGGGTGAGCAAGGGGTGACGGCCGAGGTCACGTGGCCGGGCCGTCACCGCAGAGATGGAATGATCATCGTGACGCCGGGGACGGATCCGATCGAGGCGAGTGCGGCTCCCGCCTCCTGAAGGCCGATGGAGCGGGTGATCAGGGCGTCCGGGCGGAGGGTGCCGTCGGTGACGGCCTCCAGCATCGCCGGGTAGGCGCGCGCGGCCATGCCGTGGCTACCGAGAAGTTCGAGTTCGTAGCCGATCACCCGGTCCATCGGCAGCGCGGTGAGCCCCGGCAGCAGACCGACCTGAACGTGGCGTCCCCGGCGGCGTAGGCTCTCGATCGACGCCGCGCACGTTTCGGGGCTGCCGAGCGCGTCGATGGAGACGTGGGCGCCCCCCGAGGTGAGCTCCATGACCCGCGCGGGGACGTCGGCCTCGGCCGGGGCGGCACTGACGCAGGCGGTGGCGCCGAACGCCCGGGCCATCTCCAGGGCGCCCGTGGAGATGTCCACGGCGATCACCCTGGCCCCGGCCGCGGCCGCGATCATGACGGCGGACAGGCCCACACCGCCGCAGCCGTGCACGGCCACCCACTCGCCGGGCCGCGCCCGGCCCACGGAGGCCACGGCCCGGTAGGCGGTGGCGAAGCGGCAGCCCAGGCTCGCGGCGGTGCCGAAGCTCATCTCCTCGGGGAGCCGCACCAGGTTCACGTCCGCGTGATCGATCGCCACGTACTCGGCGAAGGACCCCCAATGGGTGAATCCCGGCTGGGTCTGACGCTCGCAGACCTGCTGCTCACCGGCCGCGCACGCCGCGCAGGAACCGCAGGCGCAGACGAACGGGACGGTCACCCGGTCGCCGGGCCGCCACGAGGCGACGCCCGCGCCCACCGCCTCGACCACCCCGGCAAGCTCATGCCCTGGCACGTGGGGGACCTGGATGTCCGGGTCGTGACCCTGCCAGCCGTGCCAGTCGCTCCGGCAGAGCCCGGTGGCCTCCACGCGGATGACCGCTCCGCCGGGTGGTGGTTCGGGGGCGGGCACCTCCCGGACCTCAAGATCGGCTCCAAACTCGTCGAAGACCACCGCTCGCACTTGCGCACACTCTCTTCCGGCTGTCGGCCTCTGCCTTTCGGCCCCGCTCGAACCTGACACTACTCAAGCCGGTCCCGGCCACCGTTCCCTTCTCGGCGTCCACGAGGCATCGTGGGAAGTCGGGGAGACCATGGAAAGGGCGCGCAGGCTCCCGGAACGCGCCGCGCGCCGTCGTTCACGGAGGGCTGTGACGAAAGTACTGAAGGGAGACCGTGGAAAGGGGGACGGGCTCCCGGGACGCGCCGCGCGCCGTCGTCCACGGAGGGCTGTGACGAAAGCACTGATTAGAAGGCGCAAGCTGGGAGAGAGGGAGGGAGCACGAGGACCAACTGATCGGACGGTGTGATGGGGCAGAAAGTCGACAAGGACCGTTTCTCCGAAGTGGAGTTCGTCCGCTTCGGGGAGAGACTGGTGGAGCAGATCGACACCCTCCGCGAGGTGCTCGCGCGGCCTGATTTCGGTGCAGGTCCCGTGACGATCGGGGCTGAGCTGGAGATGTTTCTCATAACGCCCGACGGTCGGCCGCTTCCACGTAACCGCGAGGTGCAGGTCGCCGCCGACGACGCCCGGCTCACGCTGGAACTGGGCAGGTTCAACCTGGAGGCCAACCTGACCCCGTTGCCGATCGCCGGGCGGCCGTTCACCGCTCTGACGCGCGAGATGCGGGAGATCATGGCCGTGGTGGACGCGGCGGCCGCGACCCAGGGCGGGCAGGTCGTGGTGATCGGGATCCTGCCCTCACTGAGCGAGTTCGACTTCAACCACGAGGCGCTGAGCGGCGAGGGCCGCTACCGAGCGCTGGCCAGGGGCATGCGGCGGCTGCGCACGGAGCCGTTCCGGGTGCGCATCGAGGGGGTCGAGCTGCTGGAGCTTGAGGTCGAGGGGGTGATCCTGGAGAGCGCCAACACCTCCTGGCAGGTCCATCTCCGTACGCCTCCCGGCGATTTCGCCCGCGTTTACAACGCCGCCCAGCTGGCCATCGGCCCGGTCCTCGCGGTCAGCGGCAATTCACCCGCCTTCCTGGGCAGGCAGCTCTGGGAGGAGACGAGGATCGCGCTGTTCGAGGAGGCCGCCGACGACCGGGACGTGGAGCGGCTCGACCGCAGGGACCGGCGGGTGGCGTTCGGCTCCGGCTGGGCGCAGAGCGCCGAGGAACTGTTCGAGACATGCGTCCGCGACTACGAGCCGGTGCTGCCGATGAGCTCGGTACCGGAGGAGGTGCCCGAGGGCGGCGTCCCGAAGCTGGCCGAGCTCCGGCTCCACCAGGGCACCGTGTGGCAGTGGAACCGGCCGGTCTACGACCCGGTCGACGGCGGCCACCTCCGAGTGGAGATGCGCGCCCTGCCCGCGGGGCCGAGCGCGGCGGACATGGCGGCCAACAGCGCGTTCCTGCTCGGGCTGACCGCGGCCCTGGCCCTCCAACCGGTGGAGGAGTTCCCCTTCGCCGGGGCCTACCGCAACTTCTACCGAGGCGCGATCCACGGCCTGGACGCGCCGCTGATCTGGCCCGGCCTGCGCGAGGAGGTCCCGGCCTGGCGGCTCGCCCTGGACCTGCTGCCGGTCGCCGAGACCGGTCTCGGCAGGATGGGCGTGGAGCCGAGTGAGATCCGGTGGGCGCTGGACATTGTGCGGGAACGCGTCACGCGCCGCCGTACCGGTGCGATCTGGCAGCGGAAGACCCTGGTCGGGATGGGGGGCGACCAGGCGGCGCGGGCGCGCCTGGTGAGCCGGTACCGGGAGCTGTCGCTGACCGGGGAGCCCGTCCATACCTGGCCCTTCTAACTACAAAAGGGATTTGAGTAAAGGCATACTCATGAACTCCGTATCTTGATCCGCCAATCCTGGCGAGACCGGACAAGGAGACCCCCTCATGAGTCAGATGAAGGCCGCATCGGCAGAGCCGTTCGGGTTGAAACGGGACGCCGGCGGCCTCACGGCCGGGATCAAGATCCTGGAGAGGGAACTCCAACGTGTGTCCCTCGACGCCGTGCTGGCCAAGGCGAACCGCGTCGCGGCCAGAAAGGGATCGACCGGTGCCGGGGCGTTCGCCAAGATGACTCCCAAACCCGTTGACTGGTACTGCTTCGACGCGGACGACAACGTCACCAGGGAGTGGTATCCCCAGGGCCTGACCTCCGCCTCCGACGCCGGGATCGGCGGGAGCACGTTCGTGGTGAGCTGGTACCACTCGCCGACGTCGGGAGCCGAGCGGGGTGCGCGCCTGACCTTCCTGAACACCGCGACACTCCGGTACCGGCACGTCCTGCTCGTGCGGGTCGCCGCCGACGGGAACATCACGCCGATCAACATCCACGCCGGCGGCGTCGCCTGGTACGGCGGCCTGCTGTACGTCGTCGACACCACGCGGGGCCTGCGGGTGTTCGACACCCGGCAGATCTTCGAGGTCAACGGGGACGGCACGGCTGCGATCGGCAGGAAGGACGGCGGATACGAGGCGTTCGGCTACCGGTACGTGATGCCGCAGACCGATGCCTGGACCACCACCAGCGGCACCGTGCGCTTCTCCCACACCGCCGTCGACCGCAGTACCGCCCCGCACACCCTGATCTGTGGCGAGTACGTCGACACGGCGGGCACGATCGGACGGGTGGCCCGCTGGCAGCTGACCGCGCAGGGAGCACTGAACGCCCCCGCCGGCGGCGTCGTCCAAGCCGTGGACGCCTACGCGCTTCCCGCGGGCAAGATTCAGGGCGCGCTCTCCTACAACGGCACCTGGTACCTCAGCCAGACCGCGGGCGCCACGGGGAACGGCACCCTGGTCGTGGTCGGCGACACGGTGCGCAGACGGCCCTATCCGGTGGGCCCTGAGGACCTCACCTGCGTCCGGGACAAGAGGACGCTGTGGAGCGTGACCGAGTTCGCGGGCCGTCGGGTGGTGTACGGCGTGCCGCTCTGACCGGCCGCGGACCGGCTTTCACCGGACCGGGGAAGGGGAGCGGCCGGCCCCGATGCGGGGGCGCCTTCCCGCACGGGTGTCCGGTCAGTGGAGGGAGCCACCGACCAGGCGGAGATCGCCGCCCAGCGAGACGGAGACGGCGGTGGTCACGATCGCGGTGAGCGCCTGGGCGGTCACCGTGACGGGCATGGAGGGTCTGGCCTCGCCGAGGACCTGCTCGGGGCTGTACGGCACGTGCACGAAACCACCGCGGACCCCCGGCCGCTCGGTGGCGATCAGGTGCATGAGGCCGTAGAAGAGGTGGTTACACAGGAACGTGCCGGCGCTCTGCGAGACGCTAGCGGGCACCCCGACCGCACGCGCCGCCGCCACGCACGCCTTCACCGGCAGCGTGGCGAAGTAGGCGGCCGGGCCGCCACGCACCACCGGCTCGTCGATCGGCTGCCGCCCGGTGCCGTCGGGGACGCACGCGTCGTCGAGGTTGACGGCCACCCGCTCCACGGTCACGTCCGGCCGTCCCCCGGCCTGCCCGACGCACACGACCACCGCCGGGTCGTGCTCGGCCACCACAGCGCGCAACTGCTCCAGCACCTCGCCGAACCGGCAGGGGAGCAGCGCGGTCCGCACCCCGGGCACCAGGGCGACCGCCTCCCATGACGGGTTGCCGCCGCCGTCGAGCGGCTCGAACGCGGCGAGCAGGACGCCCTTCATCGGGGGTCCGGAGGAAGGGCGCAGGCGGGGGTGCCGCCGGGCAGGCGGTGCCGGTTGCCGGCGATCAGCCGGTAGAGCCCCTGGGCCGCCCAGCGCAGCGGCGGGACCCGCAGCACGAACCCCAGCGGGCTCCAGGGGAGACCGGCGGCGATCAGCAGCCTGGCCACCGCCTGCGCCCCGCCGTGCACCTCGCCGTCCTGAACCCAGAGCACCTCGCGCTCGGCCCGCTCGCGGGTGACGCCCAGCGCCGGAAGGTCGGTGAACTGCCAGGGGACGACCAGGGCGTGAACCCCGATGCGGCGCTCGGCGAACCTGACGCTCGTCGTGCAGAAGCCACAGTCGCCATCGAAGATCAGTACAGGTCGTCCTGTCATGCAACCGACACTACCCAGCGGAACCCGATCAAGGCCCGGCGACCAGGGTGACCGCGATCGGGCGGTGGTCGGAGTGCGGAACATCAGGGTTGACCTGGTCTTTTCCGGTGAAACCCGGGGTGACGAGCACGTGGTCGATCTGCTCGACCGAGTGTCCCTGGGACGGAATGGTGTTGAACGGCCTGACCGGGGCGATGGGGTCGGTCAGGCCCGCGCCGGTCAGCACCTCCCAGGCCCGGTCCCCGGGCTGAAGGTTGAGGTCACCGGCCACGATCACCGGGGCGCCGCTTCTGGAGGCATCCCTGACGATCCCGCCGAGCTGCTCGACCTGGTCGAGCTCGCGCCAGCCCGGCGGAGGTTGCAGATGGGTGCCGATCACGGTGATGTCCCCGCCCTGCCAGCGCAACCCGACCTCCAGTGCCTGCGCGCCGGTCGGTCCGCCCTGGACCAGCACGTGGTTCCTTATCGAGGTGATCGGCAGCGTGGTGAGCAGGGCGTCGCCCCACACCTCGTCGGCCGCCGGGGCCCAGATGTAGTGCATGTCCAGCCGTTCGGCGATCAGCCGCACCCCGTCGTGGCCGCCGTTGAGCAGCCAGCCCCTGTCGGCCTCGCTCAGCACCACCACGTGCGGCCGCAACTCCCTGAGCGCGTCGGCCTGCTGCTCCAGGGAGAGCCTGCCGGATTCGCCGTACCCCATCCTGATGTTGTACGCGGCGACCCGCAGCCCGTCACGCGGTGCCTCCCAGCGAGGCCGCTCCCCCTGCCAGAGGGGGACAGCCGCCGCCAGCGCCACCGCGGCCACGGCGACCGCCGCGAACCGCCGGTCGTAGGAGCGGCGCGGCAGGCCCGCGCTGCCCGCCAGGCCCAGCACCGCGACGACGAGTGCCGCGCAGACCGGCACCCACTGGTTGGGAAGGTAGAGGTCGTAGGCGGCGTAGTAGCCGAAGACGAACACGACGAACAGCAGCATGCCCCCTGCCGCGGCCAGGCCCCGCCGAGCCGCCCTGTCCGGGCCGAGGGTCGCCGCGGCGTGCGCCAGACAGGCGCCAAGCGCGAGCTGGCCGATGATCTGCGCGGCGATCGTCCAGCCGGGTGCCACTCCGTGGACACCGTCCACGGTGGCCCTGCCCAGCGTGAACGCCACCGCCGAGGCCACCAGGGCGATGGCGGGCGGCAGCGGGCGGCGCAGCACCGGCAGCGCGGCGGGCGCCGCCGACACCACCGCGAACGCCGCCACGACCACGGCGGCGGCCTGCTGGGCGGAGACGGTCGCCGCCTGGGCGTGCGCGGTGTTGCCCGTGTAGAGGCCCCAGAGCAGCAGGGCGGGGCCGATGGCCAGCCAGGCACGGGGGGCGCCGGAGTACTCCTCGTCCGGGGGTTCCGCCCGGATCAGGAACGAGCCGAAGAGCACGAGCTCCACAGCCAGCAGCGCCCACGGGACCGCTCCAGGCCGCCACATCAGGTCGATGCCGTCCAGTGCCGCGTGGATCACCGTGGCGGCCGCCAGGCCGCCGATCACCCCGGCCGTCACGGGCCGGGCGTCCCGGCCGCCCATCGCGGTCGCCACCAGCCAGACCAGCCCGGCCAGCAGGCCGAGGCTGGCCACGTACAGCTGCGGGTCCCCGCCCTCGGTCAGCTGAAGCGCCGGCCGGGCCAGGAGCAGCAGGCATCCGGCACCGAGAGCGATCAGCCGCGGCCGGACGAGTCTGGCCAGCGGGACGGTCAGGAAGGCCAGCACGAACCAGGAGAGGGCGTACAGGCCCATCATCTCCGCGGGAGTGCTTCCCGCCCGGCCGAAGAGCGTGATCAGCGAGGGCAGGAAGACTCGTAACACGTCTACCAGCACGACCACGCCGAGGGTTACATCCAGGCGGATCCGCATGCTACCTCCAAAGAACGCGAGCTATCCTCGCCTTCTTTGTGATCCGTGACAAGGGCCGGTTCGCCCGGGGAGGGGAGATCCGTCCTCAGGGGGTCGAGGGGTCCTCTCGGGGGCCTCGGGGGCCTCCGGAGTTCGGGGGAGAGGAGGGTTCGCTCGGAGCGGTCGAGGGGCCGGCGGCTCCGCCGGCGGCAGCGCCGTCGAGGTGGCGGAAGGCCTCGTGCGCCGAGCGGACACTGTCGCGCAGCGCCTGCTCCAGGTGATCGGCGTCCTCGGTCAGCCTCCCTATCTCCGGTACGGCGAAGGCGTCGGCGCCCGACTCCGCCAGGAGTTCCTCATAGCGGGGAAGCCGTGAGCGGAGTACCTCGATCTGCTCGTGGGCGCGTAGCGCCTGCTCGGCGTCGGACACGTGGCCCGCGTAGCGTTCCAACGCCTCCACCCGTGCGAGCACGGCGGCCTCGCTGGCGGCCAGGGCACGCTCCAGCGGTGCCATGGCCGCGGCCACCTCCGGCGTGCTGCCGCCGTGCACGAACTCGTGGTGCTCGTTCCGCAGTGCGGAGAGCTTGGTCAGCAGCTGGGCGATCTCCCACTCCTGGGAGGGGAGCGTCACCGCGTTGCGCACGTCGTCGAGCATGCCCATGGCGTTGACCCGGGAGCGCAGGATGAGGTCGATCGCCCGCTGGGCCCGTTCGAGCAGCCGGCCGGCGTTGTAGTCGAAGTCCTCGGCGGGCAGCAGGTAGCGGCCCTCGTACCAGCGGGCCTCGCGATACAGGTCGTGCTCGGTCGTGTCCGGCTCCAGCGGCTCGCGGGCGGTGAGGAAACCGACGAGGACCACGAGGGCGAGCAGGGCGAGCACGAAGAAGAACAGCTGCCCGGCGTCCGCGAGAAAGAGCAGGCAGGCCAGGAGGAGCGCCGACATCGCCCCTCCGGACCACAGGAAACGGACGGGCAGCCTTGAGGCGGGCTCGGGAGGGTCGGGGCTCCAGCCGGCGCGGATGCGCGACAACATCGATGCGTGCTGGCGGAAGAGATCGGCGGTCCGGGAGGGAACCTCAGGATCGACCACCACTCGCCGCACAGGCCCGCCCCCTCCATCCGGTCAGGTTGACATCATCGGTCGAGATGGCGGAACGCCTCGTGCGCCGAGCGTACGCTCTCGCGGAGCGCCCGCCGGAGCATGTCGGCATCATCGCTGAGATGCCCGATCTCCGGTGCGGAGAACCTGGCCGCGCCCGTTTCGGCGACGAGCTGCTCGTACTCGGGCAGGTGAGCTCGCAGGACCTCGATCTGCCCATGGGAGAGCAGGGCGCGCTCGGCGTCGGACACGTTCCGGGCGTAGCGTTCCAACGCCTCCACCCGTGCGAGCACGGCGGCCTCGCTGGCGGCCAGGGCACGCTCCAGCGGTGCCATGGCCGCGATCACCTCGGGGCTCCTGCCGCCCCTGGCGAGGTGGTGGTGCTTGGCCCGCAGTGCGGAGAGCTTGGTCAGCAGCCGGGCGATCTCCCACTCCTCGGCGGGGAGCATCACCGCGTTGCGCACGCTGTCGAGCATGCCCATGGCGTTGACCCGGGAGTGCACGATGAAGTCGATGGCCCGCTGGACCCGGCCGAGCAGGCTTCTGGCGTCGTGGTCGAAATCCTCCAGGAGAAGGAAGCGCCCCTGCCACTGCACGGAGTGCCGGTACAGGACCCGCTCGACGGAGTCGACGGGTGAGGGCTTCCTGGCGAGATAGATCACCGTGAGGATGAGGAGATACAGACTGACCAGCGTGGTGAGCACGACGGCGGCCGCCGGGAGCGGGAGGTCGGTGAGTGTCAATCCGCCCGCCGCGACAACCGTCGACCCGCCGAAGAGCCCTATGAGCACTCCCGGAATCCGGGGGCCGTCGTCCTCCCTCGGGACGCGTCCGGTGCGAAGGCGATAGAGCAGGGGCCCGTTACGACGGAGCAGTTCGGCGATGTTCCTGGGCACCTCAGGATCGACCACCACGCGCTGCACAGGCTCGCCCCCTTTGCCACGTTTCAAGAGCATAGCGATTAACCGTGTTTCAGGTCATGCGTCCTCCCATGGTGCCTCTTTGTCGGCCGGTGACGCGTGCCAAAAAGATGATCGTGATGATTGTTCCGGATCCGAGATCGCGTCAGGCGAGGGCGGCCTCCGTTCGGAGTCGCTCCGTGCGTGCGTCACGGTGCCGGGAAACAGAAAATCCCAGGCGGATGGCCTGGGATCTGTCTGGTGGACGATACAGGGATTGAACCTGTGACCTCTTCCGTGTCAGGGAAGCGCTCTCCCGCTGAGCTAATCGTCCTCGGGTGTCATCAGAGCGGAAGACGGGATTCGAACCCGCGACCCTCACCTTGGCAAGGTGATGCTCTACCACTGAGCCACTTCCGCGTATTCGCTTCGGGTTTCCCCTCGGCGTTCGCCCTACCTTACCGGATCCTGGGGGTCCGCAGGTCGTGCGCTGAGGTGGAGACGGGATTTGAACCCGTGTAGACGGCTTTGCAGGCCGTTGCCTCGCCTCTCGGCCACTCCACCAGTCAGATCCCGGAGGATCTGCCGGAGCGGAAGACGGGATTCGAACCCGCGACCCTCACCTTGGCAAGGTGATGCTCTACCACTGAGCCACTTCCGCGTGTTCACCGGAGACGACTCCGGCGGCGCACGTGAAAACTCTAGCGCCTCCGCAGGGCGGATGTGCGCAGGGAGCGGGTCTGACGAAGATCTTCACTTCCTGAGCGGTTGAACGTCGGAGGCCCGGACGAACATGATCCGGTGCCCGAACTGGATCTGCCGGTAGCGGATCTCGCCCCTGACCACGCGGTGCTCGGACGGGTCGAAGGCGGCCGCTCGCAGATAGGAGGCCGTGGTCATCGGGCCGGAGCTGTAGACCTGCCCCGCGGGTATCGAGTACTGCAACGGGGTCAGGGCCTGTACGGGGACGCCCCCGGGGTAGGCATGCGCCTTCGGGTAGGCCCTGCCGTACACCTTCACCGGGGAGCGGCCCGGCCTGGGCGTCACCAGCGGGCCGGAGGCGGGCAGGGAGGTGGGGGCTCCGGCGGGATCGCTGAACCACGCCTTCTGGCCGAGGTACCAGATCGCGGTCCAGCCGTCCCTGCGCTCGGCGAGTGCGTACCGCTGGCCGGTGGAGGCGCGGGCGGCGTGGTCGTAGACGCTGTACGTGGAGTCGCCGGTGGGGTGCTTGCCGATATCCCTGACCAGGGGCGCGGTGAGGGAGGGACGGGTGTGCAGCCAGACCGAGGCGGCGCCCAGGCTGCGGCACCCCCCACTGCAGCCGGTGAAGTTCGGGCTGTTCGTGCCGTAGTCGGGCTTGATCAGCACCGAGCGCGCGGTGTCGCCGCCCGAGGCGCGCAGCGGGCTGCCGAGCAGTTCGAAGTAGTGGCTCCAGTCCCAGTAGGGGCCGGGGTCGTCGTGCATGCCGCCCACGGTCTCCGGGGTGGTGCCCGGCACGTTGTCGTGTCCCAGGATGTGCGCCCGGTCGAGAGGGATGTCGTACTTGGCCGCGAGGTGGCGTACCAGTCTGGCCGAGGCCAGGTACATCGCCTCGGTGAACCAGGCTCCGCCTTTGGCCAGGTAGCCCTCGTGCTCCAGGCCGACGGAGCGGGAGTTGACGTACCAGTTTCCGGCGTGCCAGCCGATGTCCCTGGCCCGTAGGTGCTGGGCGATATGGCCGTCGCTGGAGCGGATGGTGAAGTGCCAGCTCAGGTAGTCGGGGTTCTTGACCAGGCGGGTCATCGCGTCGTAGCTCGTCTCGCCGTCGTGGATCACGATGTAGTCGATCTTCCGGGGGCCGTCGGAGCGATCGTGGTTGCCGTACCCGCCGCTCTTGAGCCGCCTGTAGACGGCGGGGAGCCACTCGCAGGAGACGTTCCTCGGGCAGTCGGGCCCCACGGCGGGTTCCACGGCGGGTCCTATGGCGGGTTCCACGGCGGGCCTCACATCGGGTGCCACGGCGGACGCCGCAGGTCTCGCCACGGGTCTCGCCATGGGCAGGGGGGAGGGGGCCGCAGGGAGCACTGCGGCGATCTTCGTTGCGGGCTCGGTCACGGGTTTCTCGGCGCGCTCCGTGCCGAGGGAGGGTGCGGCGGTGGGTGTGGGTGCGGGGCCGTGCGCACGGCGCTGTGCCTCCGGGGCGAGCGGTTCGGGGAGAGACGGTTCGGGGAGAGACGGTTCGGGGGTGAGTGGCGCCCGCGGTGTGGAAAGGTCCGGTATCGCGGGCAGCACCACCCGTTCGCCGTCGTCGGTCACGCGTGCGGCCCCGGCCTGGATCGTCGCGTAGACCTCGTCGGCGAAGGACCGCGCCGCCTCCGTTCCCGCGGCGCCCCTTTCCGGTGTGCCGGGGTAGCGGGCCACCGCCTCGTACCAGCCCGCCGGACCGGTGTCAGGGCTCCCGCCGGTGCGGCGCCGGTAGTCGGCGAGCAGCGCGGCACCGCCCATGATGTTGGCGGAGGCGTCCTCGCGCAGCCGGCCGAGGGGCAGGCCGGTCAGTTTCGAGGCCCGTCGCAGGGTGTCCTGGGGCGGGGGCGGCGCGACGGGGGGAAGGGCGATCGCGCGCGGCCGGGTCTCGTCGCCGCGCGGGTCCTCGCCGACGCCGTGGGGGCGGCCCGGCCTGGCTCGGCCGTCGACCAGGTGCATCGGACCGTAACCGGCCGAGACGCTGGGCAGCCCGCCGTGGCCCTCCCAGCGGGACTCCAGATAGGAGACCGCGAGCAGCACGCTCTCCGGCACCCCGTACGCCCGCGCAGCCTCGGCGAAGGCGGCCTGCCTGCCGGACCGCGCCCTCGTTCCGGTCGGTGACGGCGTGTCGGTGACGGCATCGGGGGACGTCGCGGTCGTGAAGGGGGCGGGGTGCTTCCAGGGCCATGCCACCCGGTCCTCCGGACGTGTCGCCTGTGCTGGGACGGCTGAGACCAGTACGGTGAGAGCGGCGACGACGGTGATCCCCGGCAGGCGGCGCATGAAGGTTCCTCCCCCTCTGATGGCTACTTAGAGTTATCAGAGATTGCCGACTGTCGCGTGCTGTGGCGGGGTTACCGCATTGTGGAGATTCTCTGCCCGGAATCGGGCAGAAAACTTGGTGTCCGCTCTCCCGGGTGCGTATGGTCCTGCTCTGTGTCCACGACGCGGCATCCGTATGAGGATCTGATCACCCACCTGACCCGGACGAGCGCGCTCGGTCCGGGCGAGGCGGCGCGAGTCGTCGCCGAGGTGCTGGCCTACTTCTCCGAGCCCGTCGAGGAATTCGTACGGCGGCGTCACGCGGAACTCAGGGCGAGGGGGCTGGTCAACGATGAGATCTTCCCCCGGGTGGCCGTCGAGCTGGCGGTACGTCGTGTCGCGGCACCCGAACTCTCCCAGCGCCAGCTGCGCCGGATCGTCTATGGATAAGGAACGGTTACATGTGTGGAATCGTGGCCTATGTAGGGCCCAAGGACGCGGCCCCCATCCTGCTGGAGGGCCTGCAGCGCCTTGAGTACCGGGGTTACGACTCGGCCGGGGTGGTGGTCTCCAACAAGGGTCTGAAGATGCGCAAGGTCAAGGGCCGGGTGGCCGACCTGGCGGCGGTCGTGCCCGCGCGGTTCAAGGGCGGGCTGGGCATCGGCCACACCCGCTGGGCCACCCACGGCGTGCCCAGTGACGTCAACGCCCACCCTCATCTGTCCAGCGACGAGCGCATCGCCGTCGTGCACAACGGCATCATCGAGAACGCCGACGAGCTGCGCGCCAAGCTGGAGGCCGACGGCGCGGTCTTCCTGTCGGAGACCGACACCGAGGTGCTCTCGCACCTGATCGCCCGTACGGTCAAGGATTCCGACTCCCTGGAGGATGCCGTCAGGGCCGCGCTCAAGCGTGTCGTCGGCACATACGGCATCGCGGTGATCGACTCCGAGCGCCCCGGCGAGGTGGTGGTGGCCCGCAACGGCAGCCCCATCGTGCTGGGCATCGGTGAGAAGGAGATGTTCGCCGCGTCCGACGTCTCCGCGCTGGTCCGCTACACCCGCCAGGTGGTCCACCTGGAGGACGGCGAGATCGCCGTGCTCAAGGCCGACGGGTTCAACACCTTCGCCAGCGACGCGCGGGAGACGGCCAAGGAGACGCTGACCGTTGACTGGGAGGCCGGGCACTACGACACCGGCGGGTACGAGCACTATCTGCTCAAGGAGATCTCCGAGCAACCCGACACCGTGGCCAGGACGCTGCGCGGGCGCCTGGACGACCGCTTCCACGTCGCCCACCTGGGCGGCCTCAACATGGACGCGCGGGAGACCCGCTCGTTCCGCCGGGTGAAGATCATCGGCTGTGGTTCCGCGTACTACGCGGGCCAGATCGGCGCGCAGCTCATCGAGGAGCTGGCGCGCATCCCGGCCGATGCGGAGCCGGCCAGCGAGTTCCGTTACCGCAGCCCGGTGGTGGAGGCGGACACCCTGTACGTGGCGATCAGCCAGTCGGGGGAGACCTATGACACCCTCGCCGCCGTCCAGGAGCTCAAGCGCAAGGGCGGCCGGGTGCTCGGCATCGTCAACACCGTGGGCAGTGCGATCGCCCGCGAGTGCGACGGCGGCGTCTACCTGCACGCGGGTCCCGAGGTCTCGGTGGCGAGCACGAAGGCGTTCACCTCGACCGCCGTGGCCTTCGCGCTGCTCGCGCTGCACCTCGGCCGGGTGCGTGACCTGTCTCCCGCCGACGGCCGCCGGATCTGCGAGGGGCTGCGGAGGCTGCCGGACCAGATCAAGGAGATCCTGGCGCTGGAGCCGCAGCTCAAGGAGCTGGCGCAGGAGTACGCCGAGGCGCCGAGCATGATGTTCGTGGGCCGGGTCCGGGGGTATCCGGTGGCCCGTGAGGGCGCGCAGAAGCTCAAGGAGATCTCCTACGTGCATGCCGAGGCGTACCCGGCCAGCGAGCTCAAGCACGGGCCGCTGGCGCTGATCGGCCCGGACATGCCGACCGTGGCGATCGTCCCCGACGACGAGCTGCTGGACAAGAACCTGACCACTCTGGGTGAGATCCGTGCCCGGGGTGGCCGGGTGCTCATGGTCGGTCACCGTACGGTCGACTCCAAGCTGGCCAACGACTGCGTCGTGGTACCCAAGAACGAGACCGAGCTGGACCCGATTCTGCTGTCGATCCCGCTTCAGCTCTTCGCCTACCACGCCGCCGTGGCGCTGGAGCGGGACGTCGACAAGCCTCGCAACCTGGCCAAGAGCGTCACGGTGGAGTGAGACGGCTACCGGTGCGACCGCCGACGATGGTCGCCCCGTCAAGGGATGGGCTGCGGTCACCTCCCCGACCTGTAGCGGAAAGTGATTGAGGGGTAACCTATGGTATAGGAGGTTCTTGGGGGAAGGGGCGCTTATGCGCCGTAGGAGGTTTTTCGCGCTGGTGGCGGGAGCCATGGTCGTCGCGAGCTGCGGCAGAGTCGGCGACTCCGCCGACTCCGCCGACTCCGCCGTGGGCCGCCTGATCATCCTCGAGCCCACCGCCGACGGCCACGGCTGGGGCGGGATGGCGGGCAGGCTCGCCTCCGTCCTGGTCCTGGCGGGGCTGGCGCGCTCCGCCATGGTCGTCGAGCGGCCGGGAGCGCTGGGTTCCGTCCCCCGTGACGCGTTCGGCGCCGTCCGCGGCTCGTTCGTGCGCGAGGGCAGGCTGCTCGTCACCGCGATGCCGATGGTGACGGCCGCGGAGATCGCCAACACCGCCGCCGTGGTGGACGCCACCACCCCCCTCGCCCGCCTGGTCGGGGACTGGACGGTCCTGGTCGTCCCCGCCGACTCCCGCCTGCACACCTTCGAGGACTTCGCCGCGGAGCTGCGCCGCGACCCGGCGGCGCTGACGGTCGGCGGACGGCTGGAGGGCGGCTCCGACCACGTGCTCTACGGCATGATCGGCAAGTGCCTCGGGGTGGACGCCCGGTTGCTGGAGTACGCCGGCTTCCTTGCCGCCGAGGATGCCGCCGAGGCGCTTCAGATCGGACGGGTGGCGGCCCTGCTGGGGTCGGCCCGCGCCCTGCGACCCGAGATCGCAGCCGGCCGCCTGCGTCCCCTGGTGGTCTCCTCGGGCGGCCGGCTCGACGGGATCGACGCGCCGACGCTCCTGGAGGTCGACGTCCGGCTGGAGTACAGCGACTGGTGCGGTCTGCTGGGGCCCAAGGGCATGAGCCCGGCGGACCGGGACGCCGCGATCGCCCTGTGTGACAGGATCGACGCCGCGCCGCGCTGGCGCGCCCTGTGCGCGGCCAATGAGTGGAGCCGGGTCTACCTCAGCGGCGACGACTTCCGTCAGTGGCTCCTCACCGAGACGGCCCGCACCCGCGGGGTACTCCACGAGCTCGGGTTGCTGAAGTCCTCCGACACAACTTGTTGGGGTAGTTGCGTCAGACGCCCCTAGATGTAGGATCCTGCTCGTTGCTGGTTCGCCCCGGAAGGGGCGAGGCAAGAGGGAACCCGGTGAGATTCCGGGACTGCCCCGCAGCGGTGAACGGGAACGAAAGCCGTCATGTGAGCACTGGGTGAACCATGCCCGGGAAGCGACGGCCGGTAGGCACGCGCAGGGCGCCCGTGAGTCCGAAGACCTGCCGGTGACGTGATTGTCCAGGGCCTCGTGGGAGGGCCCGCGGAACGAGGCGGTCCGGCGTGCCCGGGATCGCTCGCGGACGCGTGCCCATCCGGCGGAGCCGTACGGGGAAGTCCGAGCGAGCGAGGGGCACCAGGTGACAGAGACCTTGGCAGGGACCGCGGTGGAGAACGCGGCAGGGGTCGTGGCGGAGAACGCCGGGGACGACCGGGGCAGCGGGAACGCGACGGTCGATCGCAGGCAGGCCATCGACGAGGCCGCCGCCAGGGTGATCACCGACCCGGAGAACTCCAGGGTCGCCGCCGCGCTGCTGGCCGAGCTGATCGCCGACGAGGCAGCCGAGCACGGCGTCCGCGACTTCTCCGAGTCCGTCGCCGCGACGCACCGGGCGGGGCTGATCGCCGACGGGCTCGCGGAGTTCGTGGCCGCACACGCCGAAGTCCTGGACGCGCTCATCGAGCCGGACGCCGACACCAGGTTCGAGTACTTCGGGCTGCGTACCGTCTACGATCGCTACCTGCTGCGTCACCCGAGCACCCGCAAGGTCCTGGAGCGCCCGCAGCACTTCTTCCTCCGGGTGGCCTGCGGCCTGTCCGAGACCGTCGAGGAGGCAGCCGAGCTGTACGCGCTCATGGCCACCATGTCCTACCTGCCCAGCTCGCCCACGCTGTTCAACTCCGGCTCGCGCAGGCCCCAGCTCTCCTCGTGCTTCCTGCTCGACTCGCCCCGCGACGAGCTGGAGGCCATCTACGAGCGCTACGGGCAGGTCGCGCGGCTGTCGAAGTACGCGGGGGGCATCGGGATCGCCTGGAGCCGGATCCGCTCGCGGGGCTCGCTGATCCGCGGCACCAACGGTCACTCCAACGGCATCGTGCCCTGGCTGCGCACCCTGGACGCGAGCGTCGCCGCGGTCAACCAGGGCGGCCGCCGCAAGGGCGCGGCCTGCGTCTACCTGGAGCCCTGGCACGCCGACATCGAGGAGTTCCTCGAACTGCGCGACAACACCGGCGAGGAGGCCCGCCGCACGCACAACCTGAACCTGGCCAACTGGATCCCCGACGAGTTCATGCGCCGGGTCGAGGCCGACGGCGTGTGGTCGCTGTTCGACCCCAAGGAGGTCCCGCACCTCACCGACCTGTACGGTGCCGCGTTCGACGACGCCTACCGGACCGCGGAAGCCGAGGGCCGGTTCGCCGCGCAGCTGCCCGCCCGCACCCTGTACGGCCGGATGATGCGCACGCTCGCCCAGACCGGCAACGGCTGGATGACCTTCAAGGACGCGGCCAACCGGACCTCCAACCAGACGGCCAGGCCGGAGAACGTCATCCACCTGTCGAACCTCTGTACCGAGATCCTTGAGGTCACCGGCGACGCCGAGACCGCGGTCTGCAACCTCGGCTCGATCAACCTGGCCGCCCACCTGTCTCCGGCCCCCGGAGACGGGGTCGACTGGGTACGGCTGCGCGCGACGGTCCGCACCGCCGTGCGGTTCCTCGACCGCACCATCGACCTGGGCTTCTACCCGACCCCCGAGGCCAGGAGCGCCAACCAGAGGTGGCGCCCGATCGGGCTCGGCGTGATGGGCCTGGCCGACGTGCTGTTCACGCTGCGGCTGCCGTTCGACTCGCCGCGGGCACTGGAGCTGTCCACCCGGATCTCCGAGGAGATCGCGCTGGCCGCCTACCGGACCTCCTCGGACCTGGCCGTGGAGCGTGGCCGCCACCCCTCCTACCAGGAGACCAGGGCCGCCACCGGGGTGCTCCACCCCGACCACTACCGGGCCGCGACGTCCGAGGAGTGGACGGAGATCAGGGAGCGGATCGCCAGGACGGGGCTGCGCAACTCGCTGATGATCGCGATCGCGCCCACGGCCACGATCGCCTCCATCGCCGGTTGCTACGAGTGCATCGAGCCACAGGTCTCCAACATCTTCAAGCGCGAGACCCTCTCGGGGGAGTTCCTCCAGGTCAACCGTTATCTCGTCGCCGACCTGCGGGCCCGCGGCCTGTGGACCTCGCGGATCCGCGACGTGATCAAGCGTGCCGACGGCTCCGTCCAGGACATTCCCGAGATCCCCGCAGACCTGAAGCTGCTCTACCGGACGGCCTGGGAGCTGCCGCAGAAGGCGCTGATCGACCTGGCCGCCGCGCGCACCCCGTACATCGACCAGTCGCAGTCGCTGAACCTGTTCATGGCCACCCCGACCATCGGCAAGCTCTCCTCGATGTACGCCTACGCCTGGAAGTCGGGCCTCAAGACCACCTACTACCTGCGCTCGCGTCCGGCCACCCGGATCGCGCAGGCCACCGTGGCGGCATCGGTGGCCGGGGAGGTCCCCGTCCCCGCCCCTGTCCTCGACCCCGAGGCCGTCGCCTGCTCCCTGGAGAACCCCGAGTACTGCGACGCCTGCCAGTAGACCGGCCGGCGACCATCCGCGGGCGGGCACCGATCCGGTGCCCGCCCCCTCAGTCACCCCGAAAGGGCGTTTTCCCGATGTTGCTCGACCCCGGCATGGATCTCACCCTGCGGCCGATGCGCTACCCCGAGTTCTACGAGCGCTACCGGGCCGCGATCCGCAACACCTGGACCGTCGAGGAGGTGGACCTCGCCTCCGACCTGGCGGACCTGGCGAGGATGACACCCGAGGAGCGTCACCTGATCAACCGCCTGGTGGCGTTCTTCGCCACCGGTGACTCGATCGTGGCCAACAACCTCGTCCTCAACCTCTACCAGCACCTCAACGCCCCCGAGGCGCGTCTCTATCTCAGCAGGCAGCTGTTCGAGGAGGCGGTGCACGTCCAGTTCTATCTGACGCTGCTGGACACCTACCTGCCCGACCTTGACGAGCGGGTCAAGGCGTTCGCCGCGGTCGAGCACATCCCCTCGATCCGCGACAAGGCGGAGTTCTGCTTCCGCTGGATCGACTCGCTCGGCGGCCTGACCCGGCTGGAGACGAGGGAGGACCGGCGGGCGTTCCTGCTCAACCTGATCTGCTTCGCGGCGTGCATCGAGGGCCTGTTCTTCTACGGGGCCTTCGCCTACGTCTACTGGTTCCGCTCCAGGGGGCTGCTCAGCGGCCTGGCCACCGGGACGAACTGGGTCTTCCGCGACGAGTCCATGCACATGGAGTTCGCCTTCGGCGTTGTGGAGACCGTACGGGCCGAGGAGCCCGAACTGTTCGACGACAAGCTCGCCGAGCAGGTCACCCGGATGATCGAGGAGGCGGTGGCGGCCGAGCTGGCCTTCGCCGCCGACCTGTGCGGCGACGGCATGCCGGGAATGGGGGTGGAGCAGATGCGACGCTACCTTGAGTACGTGGCCGACCAGCGGCTGGTCAGGCTCCAGATGCCCGTCCGGTACGGCACGGCCAACCCGTTCGCGTTCATGGAGTTGCAGGACGTGCAGGAGCTGGCCAACTTCTTCGAGCGGAGGGTTTCGGCCTACCAGATAGCCGTCGAGGGGAATGTCGCCTTCGACGAGTCCTTCTGATTAGCTAATGGCCCGGGGAAGAGAACGACGAGAGGGACGCCGTCAGTGTCCAACTGGATCATCCTGATCGTTTCCGTGGTCGCCGCCGTCGTGGCGGTGGAGGTGGTGCGCAGGGTGCTGCGCTCGCGGCTGATCGGCGAGAAGTGGGCCCTCGCCGGTCCGGTCGTGAGCCGCTGCACCTGGCCGGGGTTCGTCACGGCCGCCGTGGCGACGGCCTACACCGTCTACGAGCCCGGTATGGCGGAGGGCTCGGTCAGCCAGGTGATCGACCGAGGCCTCAGCGTGGCGATGATCGGGGGTGCCACCTGGCTGGTCATCCAGGCCGCCTACGCCGTCACCGACGTGGTCCTGAAGCACCTGGTCACGGTCCAGGGCGAGGGTAACCGCAAGGCCCGTCGCATCCGCACCCAGATCACCCTGGTCCGCAGGGTCGCCTCGGCGGTGATCATCGTGGTGGCGCTGGGCGCGATGCTCTTCACCTTCCCGCAGGTACGGGCGCTCGGCGCCGGTCTTCTGGCATCGGCCGGGATCGCCGGCGTCGTCGTCGGCATCGCCGCCCAGTCGACACTGGGCAACCTGCTCGCCGGCCTCCAGCTGGCCTTCAGCGACGCGCTCCGCCTGGACGACGTCGTCGTGGTGAAGGGCGAGTGGGGCCGCATCGAGGAGCTCAGCCTGACCTACGTGGTGCTGCGGCTGTGGGACGAGCGCCGGCTGGTCCTGCCCGTCTCCTACTTCACGACCAACCCGTTCGAGAACTGGACCCGGCACAGCAGCAGGGTGATCGGCCACGTGTTCATCCGGGTCGACTGGTCGGTGCCGATCGAGGAACTGCGCACCGAGCTCTACCACGCCCTGCGAGAGCACCCGCTCTGGGACCAGAAGGACTGGGCCATCCAGGTCACCGACACCCTTCCCAACGGGCTGCTGGAGCTGCGCGCCCTGATGAGCGCCGCCGACTCCGCCAGCGCCTGGGACCTCAAGTGCGACATCCGCGAGCACCTGGTGGCCTTCGTCCGCGAGAAGTACCCCCAGGCCCTGCCCCGTTTCCGGGTCGAGACCCCGCCCGTGCCCGCCACCGTTCCCGGGACACTCACCGGGCTGATGGGCAAGGACCCGACGGTGCCGCGACCGGGCCGTTCCGGTGGCCAGGGCGACGGCCGGCCCGATCCGTTGTGAGATGACCGTCGTTGGCCGCCGCGAAGGAGATCGTGGACGGCCGCGCCGACGAGGCGCGCTTCCTGCTGTGGCAGCAGGAAGCGCGCGAGGAGGTCACCGAGGGCGTCGCGGCCTTCCTCGGACGTCGCCCGCCCCGCTTCACCTGGACCGGCGCGGGGCGCGGCGGTCAGTCGGCCATGACCTCGTAGAGGTTGCGCGTCTCGTCGACGAGGAACAGGCCGCGCGCGGGTATGGAAGGTCCCCGGGCCGGGTCAGCGTTCGACGATCTCGTTCTTGCCGATGATGACGACGCCTCCCCTGGTCACCGCGAATCGGCTGCGGTCGTACTCGAGGTCGAAGCCGATCCGGGCGCCGTCCGGGATGATCACATTCTTGTCGATGATGGCCTTGCGGACGATGGCCCCCCGGCCCACCTTCACGTTGCCCATCAGGACCGAGTCCTCGACCTGGGAGTGGGAGTGCAGCACCACGCCGGGGGAGAGGATGGAGCGCTCAGCCAGCCCACCGGAGACGACCACGCCCGCGGAGACCAGGGAGTCGATCGCCCGGCCCACCCGATCGCCGTCGTTGTGCACGAACTTGGCCGGGGGGAGCGGATCGTGGCCGGTGTAGATGGGCCAGTGGCTGTTGTAGAGGTTGAAGACCGGATGCGCCGAGATGAGGTCCATGTGGGCCTCGTAGTAGGCGTCGAGCGTCCCGACATCCCTCCAGTAGCCCCGGTCGCGCTCGGTGGAGCCGGGCACGACGTTGTCGGCGAAGTCGTAGACCTCCGCGCTGCCCGACTTCACCATCATCGGGATGATGTTGCCGCCCAGGTCGTGCTTGCTCGTCGGGTCGAGCGCGTCCTCCCTGAGCGCGTCGATCATCGCCTGGGTCTTGAAGACGTAGTTGCCCATCGACGCGTAGACCTGGTCGGGCGCGTCCGGCAGGCCCACCGCGTCCTTCGGCTTCTCGTGGAACGCGACGATCCGCCGTCCGGCCGGATCCGCCTCGATGACCCCGAACTGGTCGGCGAGGGAGAGCGGCTGCCGGATCGCGGCCACGGTCACGTCGGCTCCGCTCTCGATGTGCTGCTCCACCATCTGCCGCGGGTCCATGCGGTAGATGTGGTCGGCGCCGAACACGATGACGTGGTCCGGCATCTCGTCGTAGATCAGGTTCAGGTTCTGGAACAGCGCGTCGGCGGAGCCGGAGAACCAATGCGGACCGAGACGCTGCTGGGCGGGGACCGGGGTGACGTAGTTGCCGAGCATCGCCGACAGGCGCCAGGTCCGGGAGATGTGCCGGTCGAGACTGTGGCTCTTGTACTGCGTCAGTACGACGATCTGTAGGTAGTTGCTGTTGGCCAGATTGGATAGCACGAAATCCACGAGCCTGTATATCCCCCCGAAGGGCACTGCGGGCTTCGCCCGATCAGCTGTCAGAGGCATGAGCCTCTTACCTTCTCCGCCGGCGAGCACGATCGCGAGGACTCTCATGTGTGGACCTTAACCTGATGAATCAGAGGTGAAACACTAGTGCGACGTTCCTCACCGAAAGTGCGGATCCACCTCGGTCCTGATATGCAGGAGAAGGCAGGCCCGATAATCTCGGTTTCCCCGTAGCGCATTCGCAACCTCCGCTGAGGAACGGAGCACTAGGCTGTTCATATGCGAGTGGATCTACTGACCCGTGAATATCCCCCCGATGTGTACGGAGGTGCGGGAGTTCATGTCGAGTACCTCGCCCGGGAGCTGCGCAGGCTCGCCGACACCCGGGTCCATTGTTTCGGAGCGTCACGGCACGAGGAGGGCGTCGCGGCCTACCGGGTGCCCGGCGGACTGGAGGCGGCCAACACCGCGCTCCAGGTGCTCGGTGTCGACCTGGAGATGGCCGCCGGGTGCGAGGGCGCGGACCTGGTCCACAGCCATACCTGGTACGCCAACTTCGCCGGTCACGTCGCCAAGATGCTGTACGGAACACCCCACGTGGTGACCACGCACAGCCTGGAGCCGCTGCGACCGTGGAAGGCCGAGCAGCTGGGCGGCGGTTACACACTGTCGTCGTGGGCCGAGCGCGGCGCGCTGGCGAGCGCCGACGCGATCGTCGCGGTCTCGGAGGGGATGCGCCGCGACGTGCTGGCGAGTTACCCTGAGATCCCGCCGGAGAGGGTCACGGTGATCCACAACGGGATCGACACCGGGGAGTACGCCCCCGACCACGGCACCGACGTCCTGGTCCGGCACGGCATCGACCCGAACCGGCCGTACGTCGTCTTCGTCGGCCGCATCACCCGGCAGAAGGGCCTCGTCCACCTGCTCCACGCGGCGCGTGACTTCCACCCCGAGGCTCAGCTGGTGCTGTGCGCGGGCGCGCCCGACACCCCGGAGATCGCCGTCGAGGTGACCAAGCTCGTGCACGGGCTCGGTCGCGAGGGCGTCGTCTGGATCTCGGAGATGCTTCCCCGCTCCGAGGTGATCCAGATTCTCACCCACGCGACGGTGTTCGTCTGCCCCTCGGTCTACGAGCCGATGGGCATCGTCAACCTGGAGGCCATGGCCTGCGAGACCGCGGTCGTGGCCACCGCCACCGGCGGCATCCCCGAGGTCGTGGCCGACGGCTCGACCGGCCTGCTGGTTCCGATCGACCAGGCGGCCGACGGCACCCCGCACGATCCCGACGCCTTCGCCGCCGACCTCGCCGAGCGGGTCAACCGGCTGCTCGCCGACCCGGCCCTCGCGGCCCGGATGGGCGAGGCCGGGCGCCTGCGCGCGGTGGAGCACTTCTCCTGGGAGCGCATCGCCGATCGGACCATGGAGCTCTACCGGCAGGTAGCGCGTGGCCGGATGACGGCTTCCGCAGGGGTGTGAGGGATTCCTAGGCGGTCAACGACCCCCTCCTGAAGGAGGGGGCTTGAGGCGCGGTAATGCGCTTTGAAGCCCCGCGTTGACCAGCCCTGGCCATCGCTCAAGGAGGTGCGTTTTGATGGCTACGTTGAACACGAGATCGCAGACCCACCGGCAGGTGCTTCCTCAGCCTGCCGCTCTGGAATTCGTGGGAGCAGACACGCCCGAGGGTGGGCACGAAACGGCTCACGGACACCGCCGCCAGGCGGTACCTGGTGTTCAACCCGGGCGAGGGGAGATCGAGCGGACCGGCACCCGGTCTGCTCGGCGTCACCCCGAGGACGCTTCGGCGTCCGAGGGAGCCAACCGTGAGGTTCACCCCGTCGTGTTCGTCCTGGACAGGCACGGCCACCCGCTCGACCCCTGCCATCCCGCCCGTGCCCGTCGCCTGCTGGCGGCCGGGCGGGCGGTCGTGGCCCGTCACACCCCGTTCGTCATCCGTCTCAAGGACCGCGACGCGGCGACCTCGACCGTCGAAGGCGTGCACGTCGGCATCGACCCTGGCAGCAAGCACACCGGTCTGGCCGTGTTCACCCCGCGTGGCGCGAACCGGAGGGGAAGGTACGCGATCCAGCTCGACCACCGAGGCGCGGCGATCCGCGACAAGCTCACCGCCCGCTCGCGGTATCGACGGCGACGCCGTGGCGCGAACCTGCGTTACCGCGCGCCCCGGTTCCTCAACCGGGCCAAGCCGAAGGGGTGGCTCGCGCCGTCGCTGCGACACCGCGTCGATGTCACCTTGTCGTGGGTGGCGCGGCTGACCCGGTGGGCGCCCGTGGCCGCCGTCCACGTGGAGAAGGTCTCCTTCGACACGCACGCCCTGTCGGCCGGGCGGCCGCTCGAAGGAGTGGAATACCAGCAGGGCACCCTCGCCGGGTACGAGGTCCGCGAATACCTGCTGGCCAAGTGGGGGCGCACCTGCGCCTACTGCGGCGCGAGCGGCCTGCCACTCAACCTCGACCACATCCACCCCCGCAGCCGGGGCGGCTCCGACCGGATCAGCAACCTCACCCTGGCCTGCGTCGGCTGTAACCAGACCAAGAACGCCACCCCGATCGAGGAATTCCTCAACGGCAGGCCCGCCCTGCTAGCGAGGATCCTCAAGCAGGCGAAAGCACCGCTGCGCGATGCCGCCGCCGTCAACGCCACCCGCTGGGCGCTGTGGCGGGCACTGGAAGCCACCGGCCTGCCCGTTCACACCGCCTCCGGCGGCCGCACGAAGTGGAACCGCTCGCGCACCGGCGCGCCGAAGTCGCACACGTTGGACGCGTTGCACGTCGGCGAACTGGAGACCGTGACCGCCTGGCCGCCGGTGGTCCTGGTGGTCGCGGCGACCGGGCGCGGCACCTACGCCCGCACCACCCCCGACCGATACGGGTTCCCCCGCCTTGTCCGGCCACGGAGCAAACTGCGCCACGGCTTCCAAACCGGCGACCTGGTCCGGGCGAACGTCCCGGCGGGCAAGAAGGCCGGGGTGCACGTCGGGCGAGTCCTGGTCCGCTCCTCCGGCTCGTTCGACATCACCACCCGGCACGGCCGCGTCGCCGGGATCAACCACCGCCATGTCCATCATCTTCAGCGCGCGGACGGCTACGGCTACACGACTCAGAAAGAAGCCGATCGACATGGCTGACCGGTCAGGGCACGCTCGGGCCTTGGCGGCCCTCCCGCTCCCGACTCCTCCCCGGCCTGAAGGCCGGGGCATCCTCGGGAGGTTCTGGTGAACTTTCAGATGAGGATCACCGATCGTCATGGTGGCGTCAGCACCGGTCCGTACGGCAGCCGCAACCTCGGAGGCCTGTGTGGTGACGAGCCGGACGCGGTCGCGGCGAACAGGGCCAGGACGGCCGCCGAGTTCGGTCTGGAACGGGTCGTGTTCATGCGGCAGGTTCACAGCGCCGACGTCCGTTACGTCAGCGCGCCGTTCGGTGACGACCCGCCGCCGCTGGACGGGATCTGCACCGACGTGCCAGGCCTCGGCCTGGCCGCGCTCTGTGCCGACTGCGCGCCCGTCCTGCTGGCCGAGCCGCGGGCAGGTCTGGTCGGGGCCGCGCACTCGGGGCGGGTCGGCACCGTGTCCGGCGTGGTGACGGCCCTGGTCGAGGAGATGGCCAAGCGCGGTGCGGTCCCGGCGAGGATGACCGCCCTGATCGGTCCGATGGCCTGCGGCACCTGCTACGAGGTTCCCGCCGAGCTGCGGGAGGAGGTGGCGGTGGACCTCCCTGAGGCGTGGTCGATCACCTCCGGGGACACCCCGGCCCTCGACCTGCGGGCCGCGATCACCTCGCAGCTCGGCAGGGCGGGTGTCGGAGAGATCATCCACGACACCCGCTGCACCATCGAAACCGCCGATCTGTTCTCCCACCGCAGGGAGGGCACGACCGGCAGGTTCGCGGGTTACGTCTGGCTGGAGCCCTGACCCGGACCTTGTCTCGGTCGGGTATGGGGCGGCTCCCACAGCACCAAGTGGTGAGCTCCGGCGCGACATCTGGCTGGAGCCCTGACCCGGACCTTGTTTCGGTCGGGTATGGGGCGGCTCCCACAGCACCAGGTGGTGAGCTCCGGCGCGACCGAACGCGGTGGAACCCGGCAGGTTGCCGTAACGCCGGTCACGAGGGGACGCGTTCCAGCACGACCACCGGAATCTCCCGGCCGGTCTTCGCCTGGTAGTCGTCGTAGGCGGGCCAGGCCGCCGTCATGATCTGCCACAGTTCCGGCTTCTCCTCCGGGGTGGCGGTGCGCGCCCTGGCCGTGAACCGGTCCCCCAGCACCTGGACCTCGACCTCGGGGTTGGCCTGGAGGTTGAGATACCACAGCGGAGGGTTGTCGGCACCGCCCTTGGAGGCCACCACCAGGAAGTCGTCGCCATGGCGCTGGTAGATGAGCGGGGTGTCGTGCCGTTCGCCGCTCCTGCGGCCTGTGGTGGTGAGGATCAGGGCGGTGGTGCCCTGCCATTCGTGTCCTTCGGCACCATCGGTCGCCCGGTACCGCGCAACGTGCTCTTTTCCGTACAGCATGATCTGTCCCCTCTGACAACTTACGCAGGTCAGTACCCGTCAGAGGGGATCTGTCACATCGGGTCGCTCAGTCCGCCGCCAGGATGCTTCCGTAGGCGCGGGCGGCCAGATCCGCGATCAGGTCGTGAGAGCCGAGGAGATCGGCGCACTCGGCCCCGATCTCCGCCGCCGCCGCGCTCGCGAGCCCCGGGGCCGCCTCGGGGCCTAGGACGCACGGGGACAGGGCGATCCGCTGGGCGCCGATGCCGCGGAGCCGCTCGGCCGCGTCGGCCACGGCGGGTGCGCTGTCCAGCGAGGCGACCAGAACGGGCAGCGTCAGCCGGGAGGCCAGCAGCACGGCCGTCGACTGCGCCTCCGCCGCCGCGTTCTCTCCGCCGACGGTGGCGAGGATGACCGCGTCGACCGGGGTGTCGACCGGGTTGGAGATGTTGAGCAACCGCATCCGGTCGGCCCGTGCCAGGTTCTTCTCCGCCAGGCGGATGTGTAGTGCCTCGGCGAGCAGCGGGTGCGGCCCCAGTGGATCGGTGACCGTCACCGACACGCTGCTGGCCGTGACGGCCGTGGAGATCAGCTGCTCCGCGACCGGGTGCGGGCCGGTCAGCAGCGGCACCACGATGGCGGCTGTGGCGTCTTCGGGACGCTCCCTGGCCGCCGACTCCAGCTCGGAGGTCAGCTCCTTGGCGTCCTCGCCGAGCCCGGCCAGTCTGACCTGGATCTGCGGGTTGTCCACCCGGATGAGGGCCGCGAGCTCCGCGGCGGTGCCGGAGGTGTCGCCGAGCGTGGCCAGCACCAGTGCCGGCGCCTCGGGCGGGAGCTGGGAAGGCACGGGCCTGCGGTGCCTGCCGGAGGGCCGTACCGGGCGCCCTCGTACGGGGAGGATGGGACTCTCACTCACATGCGCGGACTCTAGGGCCATTTGACTCTTCCCGTGACCGGAAACGGCGGCATTTCCGTCACAACATTCCGAAAGGCGGGGTGCGCGGGATCATCCGGGACGGGTCTCCCGGTGTCTCCGGTCGGTGCGCGGCCGGGGGATCCTCCGAGGTCAGACATCGCGGTGGCCTTCCCACTCGTCCTCCAGGGCCGAGTGCACGATGGAGTCGCGCCAGACTCCGCGGGCCCGGACGTGATGCCTGATCCTGCCCTCCTCGACCATTCCGGCGACCAGCATCGCCAGCTGGGCGGCGGTGTTGGCGGGGGAGCGGGCGCCCCAGATACGGTGCAGGCGCAGGTCGCGGAAGCCGAACGCCAGGATCAGCCGGATCAGGTCGGTGCCGATGCCCCGGCCCCAGTGGTCGGGGCGGAGCCCGAGGCCGATCTCCGCGCTGTGCGGGTGGTCGGCCTCGATGTGCAGCCGGGCGACGCCGAAGGCCTCGCAGCCGTCGAGGTCTGTCACCGCCAGCATGTAGAGACGCCGGGGCTCGGTCTCCGAGGACTTGATCGCCTCGATGATCGACTCTTCGACCTCCTCGCGCGTGCGGGGGTCGAACGGCAGGTGTTCGGTGGCCGTTGGGTCGCCGTATACCGCGTGCAGGGCGTCCACGTCATCGATGGTGACTTCCCTCAGCCGGAGTCTCCGGCCCGAGATCTCAACGTGGCGCATGCGCAGACGTTAACGTCTCGGGGGTTCCACGGCTAGAGATCATTCCAATAAGTGGACATACCATCATTTTAGTGATCTTATACTCACGCCTCCGCGTGTGCCCAGGCCCAGCTCCAGGCCATCGTGTGGCCCCGGCCGGCCGGCCCGGGACCCGTCGCCGGCGAGAGGGCCGGCGGGGTGCGGGAACGGCCGGGGAGCTGCTGACACGGGCCCGAGGGTTCGAGCGGTAGTCGCGGAGTTATGGGGCAGAATGGGCGGATGATTCCTCCGAGTCTGCATGTGCCGGTAGTCATCGGCCCCGGCCTGGTCGCGGACCTCCGCCTGCTCACCGAGGTGGCCGACCGCGAGTTCGCGGCCCTCGGGGTCAGCGGGACGGTGTCGATGACCTCCGACCTGCCCGGCTTCCGGGCGGCGCTGGACTCTCCCGGTGCCCTGGTCGTGCTGCCGGGTCCGGATCCAGGGGCCCGCGGCCTGTTCGCCGAGCGTCCCGAGGCGGTCTGGCTCGACGTGACGAAGTCCGAGGCCCCTCTCCCCGGGTCGGCCGGCGGCGCGTTGGGCACCCACCTGCACGGGCGAGGAATCTGGGGGCTGACCTGGGCGATCAGACACGCCGTGCACCGGCTGCGCCGACCGGCGCACCGGGTCGCCTATGGTGATCATCCCGACCAGTGGGCGGAGATACGGCCGCCGTACGGGACCGCGGGGCAGGCGCCGTCGCCCGAGGCCGACGGGCAGACGCCCGTCGCGGTGCTGCTGCACGGCGGTTTCTGGCGCTCGATCTGGGGTGCGGACCTGATGGACGCGCTCGCCGTCGACCTCGCCGAGCGCGGGTTCGCCGCCTGGAACCTCGAGTACCGTCGCCCCGACCTGCACGGCTGGGACGCGACCACCGCGGACGTCGCCCGGGGCATCGCCCTCGCGGCACAGGGCGCCCGTGGCCCGCTTGTGGTGATCGGCCACTCCGCGGGCGGGCAGCTCGCCCTCCGCGCCGCCGCCGACGACGCCGCCGCCGACGACCGGCGGATCACCCTGGCCGTCTCCCTGGCCGGAGTGCTCGACCTGGCCGAGGGGGACCGCAGGCACATGAGTTCCGGCGCGGTCGCCGCCGCGCTCGGCGGATCCGTGGCCGAGGTGCCCGAGACCTACCTGCGGTCGGGGCCGCTGGAGCGACTCCCCCTGGTGGTTCCCCAGCTCATCGTGCAGGGTACTGGGGATGATCTGGATCTGGTCGACTTCGGCCGCCGCTACGCGCGAGCCGCCCAGGAGTCAGGTGATCAGGTGATATATCTCGAAATGTCGGGTGATCATTTCGACGTCATCGAGCCCGCGTCGCCGATCTGGCGGGCCACCGCCGAGGCGATGGCCGAGCACTGCAAGGCCACCTGACGCGACGTCCCATCTCAGGCGGGTGACAGGGGACGCCAGGGGACGGGGCTGGACAGCACCATCATGCTCGACGGGTGGCCGTACGGAGCGAGCCGGTCGATCATCTCCTCGAACGTCGTCATCGAGGAGGTGGCGACCCGCAGCAGGCAGCAGGCGTCACCGGTCACCCGGTGCACCTCAAGGATCTCCGGCCAGGCCAGCGCCTGCTCGTCGCGGAGCACGCAGCGGGGGCCATAACACGACATCCTGATCAGGGCGGCCACCCCGCGCCCGGCCCGTGACGCGTCGACCCGGGCATGGTAACCGGTGATCACCCCGGTCTCCTCCAACCGCCGTACCCGCTCCGCCACCGCCGGAGCCGACAGATGCACCCGCCGGGAGAGCTCGCTGTACGACAGTCGCGCGTCCTCCTGCAACTCGGCCAGCAGTGCCCAGTCCATCGTGTCCACGATCACGCTCCGTCATGCCGTAAGTTGATCTGCTCGATGCCTTCCGTTCCGAAGGCACAACCTAATAATCACCTTTCCTGCATCATTTTCGTACAGACCGATACGGAGCACTATGGAGGTGCACAGGCGTAGGAGGAGCGATGACCGCTATCAAGCAGCTCACGGAGCAGGACCGCAAGGCGCGCGCGGAGGCCAATGACGGGCTGCCAACGCTGGGATTCGAGGCCGGCACGCCCTACGACGACTACGTGGGCACCGCCGCCCTTCATGATCTTCAGCACACCGTCACCGACGCCCCGGAGGAGCTGGCGTTCCTGGTCACCACACAGGTGATGGAACTCTACTTCGGGCTGCTCCGCTCGGAGTGGCGGCTGGCCCAGCGGCAACTCGACGAGGACGACGTCACCGCCGCGACGGGGACGATCAGGCGCACGGTACGGCACTTCGAGGCGCTCAACGCCGCCTGGGCCGCGCTGAGCTGGCTGACCCCGGCGCAGTTCAACACCTTCCGCGACGCCCTCGGCGAGGGTTCGGGCTTCCAGTCGGCGCTCTACCGCCACGTGGAGTTCCTGCTCGGCAACAAGTCCGAGGCGCTCATCAGGCCACACCGCCGCAACCCCGAGGCGCACCGGGAACTGGTGGAGGCACTGCACCGGCCGAGCCTCTACGACTCGGTGCTCGCCATGCTCGCCCGCGCGGGCCACGCGATCCCCACGTCGGTGCTCGAACGCGACCTCGCCGCGGAGTACGAGCCCAATGCCGAGGTCGAGGCGGTCTGGGTCGAGGTCTACGCCGGGCCGCTCGCCCCGCTGGCCGAGACGCTGACAGACCTGGCCGAGCAGTTCTCCGACTGGCGCTACCGGCACCTGATGGCGGTGCGCCGCTCGATGGGCGCCAAGCCCGGCTCGGGCGGATCCAGCGGCCTGAGCTGGCTGGAGCGGAGCATGCGGCGGGAGGTCTTCCCCGAACTCTGGACGGCCCGCACCCTGATGTGACGCGACGCCGTCACCGCCCGGGTCAGCCGGTCTGGCAGACCGGGCACCAGAAGAGATTGCGCCCGGCGAGCACCTGAGTACGGACCTCGGTGCCGCAGAGGAAGCAGGGCATGCCGGAACGCCGGTAGACGTAGACCTCGCCGCCGTGGTCGTCGACGCGGGGCGGACGGCCCATCGCCTCCGGAGTGTGCTCGGGCCTGACCGTGTCGATGCGGCCCACCCGGACACCGTCGGCCATCAGGACCACCAGATCCGCCCAGATCGCCTCCCACCGCTCGCGGGTGAGGTCGCGGCCGGGCCGTGACGGATCGACGCCCTGCCGGAACAGTGCCTCGGCCCGGTAGATGTTCCCCACGCCCGCGACGACCGACTGGTCCATCAACAGGACCCCCACGGAGGTGCGGCTGCGGCCGATCCGCCGCCAGGCCGACTCGGGGTCGGCGTCCGCGCGCAGCGGATCGGGCCCGAGTCTGGCGTGCAGCGCGGCCTTTCCCGCCGGGTCGAGCAGCTCGCAGGTGTTGGGGCCACGCAGATCCGCGTACTCGCCGGTGTTGCTCAGGCGTAGCCGCACCATCCCGGTCGGTGCGGGAAGGGGGACCGGGCCGAAGGCGTACTTGCCGTAGATGCCCAGGTGGACGTGGAGCCACCGCTCGTCGTCGAAGCCGAGCAGCAGGTGCTTGCCGTGGGCGTCGGCCTCGGTGAGCACCCGTCCGTCGATCCGCAGCGCCCCGGCGGCGAACCGCCCCTGAGGGCTTTCCGCGCGGACCTCACGGCCGCCGAACGCCCGCCGGTGCTCCCCGGCCAGTCGATGAATGGTGTGTCCTTCAGGCATGATCCCGAAATCATACGGCGCGTCCGGTGATGGTCAGGGCGGCGTGGCCACCGTCTCCGGCCGGTGCCCGTGCCGTCGCCGGAGCAGGGCGTGGGCCGACGCGGCGAGGGCCGCCCCGGCCGCGTAGGCCACCAGGTCGGCCGCGCCGAACGTGCTGCCGAGCACCAGCCTGGCCAGCACGCTCACCTCGGAGAGCGCGGCCGGAACGGGTGTCAGCTGGGCCAGCTCGACCGCCCAGCTGAACGCCGGCGCGCCGAGCGCGGCCCGCACCGGTGTGATCCGGGGCCACACCAGCACGATCAGCGCGTACACCAGCGCGGTGTAGAGGGCGTCGCCCGCGTACTTGCCGAACCAGCCGCCGGTGACCGCGCGGACGGTCAGCCCGGCGGCGACGGTCAGGGCCGCGGCGAGCGCGGCGAGCAGACGGGTGCGGAGGGTGGGCGACACCCGCCCACGATAGCGATGATGTACGGAGGTCAGGGAAGGGATGGCAGGCGGCGGTCGTGCAGCCAGCCCGCGAACAGCCTGTTCAGCGGCCGCACCGTGTGGCGCGTGGCCAGCGCGGTGAACGCCTCGGTGCTGACGCTCCCGTGGCGGTGCCCGGCCGTCCACTCCCGCAGCAGCGCGAAGAAGGGGTCGTCGCCGATGGTGCGCCGGAGCGCGTGCAGGGTGAGCGCGCCGCGCCGGTAGACGCGTTCGTCGAACAGGCGATGGGGGCCGGGGTCGGCCAGGACGAAGTCCTGGGGGAGGTCGGAGAGCAAACGGTGCCAGTGGCGCGCGTGGTCATCGGATGACAGGCCGCCGGAGTTCTCCGACCAGATCCACTCCGCGTAGGACGCGAACCCCTCGTGCAACCAGATGTCGCGCCAGTCGGCCACTGTCAGACTGTTGCCGAACCACTGGTGGGCCAACTCGTGGGCGACCAGCCGCTCCTCGCCCCGTCTGCCGTCCACGTGGTTCACCCCGAAGATCGACATGCCCTGCGCCTCGACCGGGATCTCCAGCTCGTCGTCCACGACCACCACGGTGTAGGAGCCGAACGGGTAGGGGCCGAACCGCTCGCGGAAGACCTCCATCATCCGGCCCTGACGCTCGAAGTCGTGGCGCACCCGCGAGGCGTGCCCGGCGGGGAAGAGCAGCTCCATCCCCGGGCCCGGCTCGGCCCGCTGGTAGCGGCCGATCTGCACGCTCGCCAGGTAGGAGGCCATCGGCTCGGTCTGCTCGTACACCCACGTGGTCGTCGAGGCCGCCCGCCGCCGCGCGACCAGCTCCCCGTTGGCGGTCACCTGGTACGCGGAGGCGGTGGTGACCGAGATCCGGTAGGTGGCCTTGTCATCGGGCCGGTCGTTGCACGGGAACCACGACGGGGCCCCGATCGGCTGGCTGGCCACGATGACGCCGTCGGTGAGCTGTTCCCAGCCGAGCTCGCCCCAGTGGCTGGCCACCGGCTGGGGACTGCCCGCGTAGCGGACCTCGACGGTGAAGGGGCCGGGGCGCAGCCCGACCGGCGACAGGTGGAGCTTGCCTCCGCGATGGGTGAAGCGCACCCGCGCGCCGTCGACCAGCACCCCGCTCACCCGCAGGGCACCCAGATCGAGGGAGAGCCGGGTGAGCCGCCGCAGCGCCACGGCGGAGATCCGGGCGACGCCACCCAGGCGGTTCGGGCCCACCCGGTAGTCGAGGGTCAGGTCGTAGTGCTCCACCCGGTAGCCGTCGTCGCCGTGCGTGGGGAAATACGACTTGGGGGTAAAGGGCGTGCTCAGCACCACACCGGCTTCCTCTGTTCCACTCTCTTCGTACGCTATCCCCGCCGGGTCCATGCCGCGATCGGGTTGCCGAACCAGCGGGTCCCGGCGGGCACGGACTCGCCGCGCATCACCAGGGAGGCCGGTCCGACCGTGGTGTTCTCCCCGATCACCGCCGCGGGCAGGATCACCCCGTGGGGCCCGAGCGTCGATCCGTCCCGCATGACGACAGTATCGATGCTCATCACGCGGTCGTGGAACAGATGAGTCTGCAACACGCATCCCCGGTTCACCGACACCCCGTCGCCCAGGCTGACCAGGTCGACCTCGGGCAGCCAGTACGTCTCGCACCACACGCCCCGGCCCACGCGCGCGCCCAGGGAGCGCAGCCACACATTCAGCGGTGCCGTCCCCAGCCAGCGCTGGGCGAACCAGGGCGCGGCCAGCACCTCCACGAAGGTGTCGGCCAGTTCGTTGCGCCACACGAACGAGCTCCACAGCGGCCGGTCGCCCACTGCGATCCGGCCCACCAGCGCCCACTTGGCCACAGTGGTGACCGCCGCGGCGAGCACCCCGCCGCCCAGCACCACCACGCCCGACAGGACGATCGCCGCCGCGAAGCCGTACGCCCTGGCCAGCCACTCCAGAGCCGCCGCCACGAGCACGGCCACGGCGACGGTGCACATCACCGGGACGACGCGGCACACCTCGACCGCGGCGCGGGCGACCTTCAGTCTCGGCGGCGGATCGTAGGTGCGGCTCCGGTCGATCTCCTCGGTGGCCCTGCGCAGCTCCACCGGTGGCATGCCCAGGTAGGACGAGCCCGCCTTGGCCTTCTTCGGCGCCGCCGACAGCACCGCGACCAGGCCGTCCTTGGGCACCTTGCGCCCCGGTGCGGTCATCCCCGAGTTGCCGAGGAACGCGCGCTTGCCGATCCGCACATGGTCGACTCGCAGCCGGCCGCCCTCCAGCTCGTACGGTGCCACCATCGTGTCGTCGGCGAGGAAGGCGCCGTCCCCGACGGAGGTCATCGACGGCAGCGCCAGCACCGTCGACAGCTCCACGTCCCGGCCGACCTTCATACCCAGGGCGCGTAGCCAGGCAGGGGTGGCCATGCTCGCGTACAGCGGGAACAGCCAGACCCGCGCCATCGACATCAGCAGGCCCGTCGCCCACGCCTGCCAGGCCTGGCGGCTGTGCACCGGGTGCTGCCCGGGGTGCAGGCCGGCCGAGAGCAGCCGCACCGAGGCAACGGTCAGCAGGACGAGGGTGGCCGCGGAGACGACGGTGGCCACGGGCACCCCGGAAAGGACGGAGGTCAGGGAGGGGGCGCCGCCGCGCAGCAGCACGGCGAGGCCGGGCAGCACGGCGATCACCGGGAAGAGGCCCAGGACCGGCGCGGACAGCCCGTAGACCGCGGCCCAGCGCCACGAGCGCGGCGGACGGTCGGCCGACGGCTGGCGGGCCTTGCCCATCCGGCTCGCGGGCACGCCCGCCCAGCGCTCCCCGGACGGCACCGAACCCGCCACCGCCGAGCCGGGCGCGACCTGGGCGTTCTTGCCGATCTTCGCGCCGGGGAACAGGGTGGTGCGGGCGCCGACCGTGGCGGAGGCGCCGATCTTGATCTCGCCGACACGCACCCGGTCGCCGTCGATCCAGTAGCCGCTCAGATCGACCTCGGGTTCGACCGCCGCGTACTTGCCCAGCTTGAGCATCCCGGTTATCGGCGGCATCGAGTGCAGGTCCGCGTCATCGCCGATCTGGGCGCCGAGCGCCCACGCGTAGTGGGTGAGCCACGGGGCGCCGGACACCTCGCCCACGCCGAGCCGCTCGGCGAGCTGCTCGGCGAACCAGAGCCGCAGATGCGTGCCGCCACCTCGGGGGTAGGTGCCGGGTCTCAGCCCGCGCAGCAGCAGCCGGGCGCCGCCCGCGGCCAGCGCGATCCGCCCGGCGGGGCTGACGAACAGCAGCGCGCCCGCGAGCACCCACCACCACGAGACGGCCGGGGCCCAGGGCAGGTTCACCAGGTTGTTCAGCGCGGCCAGCGCCACCACCCAGCGCAGCGCGCCGGCGGTGAGCAGTGGGATGGTGAGCACCGCCTGCGTGATCGCGGCACGGCGCGGCATCGGCGTGACGATCCGGTCGGTGGTCACGATCTCCGGCGCGTCGAGTGCCGACAGGTGCCCGGCGAGCCGGGGCAGCGTCGGGTTGTCGTAGACGTCGCCGACGGTGACCGCGGGGTAGCGGGTCCGCAGCGCCGAGACCAGCCTGGCCGCCGCGAGGCTGGTGCCGCCCTCCGCGAAGAAGTCGCCCTCGACGCCGCCGAGGATGTCCAGCCAGCACTCGGCCACCCACGGGTCGGCGTCCGGCACCCCGGTAGGGGCCGGGCCGGGCCTCTTGGGCAGCGGCCAGGGCAGGGCATCCCTGTCGATCTTCCCGGAGGTGCGCGTCGGCAGGTCGTCCACCAAGGCGATCCGGGGGACCAGCGCGGCGGGCAGGGTGTGGCGGAGGCGGTCCCTGGCGTCCTGCTGGTCGAACTCCTCGCCGGGCACGACGTAGCCGACGAGCAGCTGGTGCCCGCCACCGGTCGTGCGGACCGCCGCGGCCGCCCCGGCGACCCCGGGCAGCGCCCGCAGGGCCGCGTCGACCTCGCCCAGTTCGATCCTGCGGCCGCCGAGCTTGATCTGCTCATCCGCCCGCCCGACGAAGAGCAGTCCCTCCGGCTCGGCCCGTACCAGGTCGCCGCTGCGGTAGGCGCGTTTCCAGCCGAGCGACCCGAGCGGGGCGTACTTCTCGGCGTCCTTGGCCGAGTCCAGGTATCTGGCGAGCCCGACCCCGCCGATGACCAGTTCCCCGGTCTCGCCCATGGCCACCGGCTCGCCGTCCTTACCGACGACGGCCAGATTCCAGCCCGCCAGCGGCAGCCCGATCCGCACCGGCCCCTCCCCGGTCAGCGGCGCCGCGCACGCCACCACCGTCGCCTCGGTCG
This sequence comes from Streptosporangium sp. NBC_01810, assembly GCF_035917355.1. Lineage (NCBI taxonomy): Bacteria > Bacillati > Actinomycetota > Actinomycetes > Streptosporangiales > Streptosporangiaceae > Streptosporangium > Streptosporangium sp. NBC_01810. Next base: position 1,831,233 of record NZ_CP109070.1, read on the forward strand.
GGCCGTAGGTGTTCCACACCTCGCGCCCCGGCACGGCCAGCCGCTCGGCGAGCTCCGGCGGGCACGCCTCGCCGCCGAAGATCAGCAGCCGTACGTCGTCGAGCGTCTCGACCGGCCAGAGCGCGGCCAGGGTCGGTACCGTCGACACGACCGTGATGCCCATGTCGACCAGCCACGGCCCCAGGTCCATGCCGGTGCGCACCAGCGCCCGCGGTGCCGCCACCAGGCAGCCGCCGTGCCGCCAGGCCAGCCACATCTCCTCGCAGGAGGCGTCGAACGCGACCGAGAGCCCCGCCAGCACCCGGTCACCGGGCCCGATGGGCTCCCCGGCCAGGAACAGCCGCGCCTCGGCGTCGACGAATGCCGCCGCGTTGCGATGGGTCACCGCCACGCCCTTGGGCTTTCCGGTGGACCCCGAGGTGAAGATGATCCACGCGTCGTCCTCGGGGCCGGGCCGCCCGCCGTCGCCGTGAGACGGGACGGCCGGGCTGTGTGTCAGGTCGTGTGCCGGACCGCCGTCGAGAGGGGAGACGCCAAGGTCGCCGTAGGGGATGATCTTCCCGCCGTCGACGATGACGGCGCGGACTCCCGCTTCGCCGAAGACCAGCTCGGCCCGCTCGTCGGGGTCGTCGGCGTCGACCGGTACGTAGGCGGCGCCCACGGTGAGCACGGCGACGATCGCGAGGTACAGTCCGACGGTGCCCGAGGGGATCCGCACCCCGACCCGGTCGCCGCGCCCGACCCCGGCGGCCCGCAGCTCCAGGGCCATCCGTCCGGCCTCGGCCCGCAGGCCGGTGTAGTCGAGACGGGTCCGCCCGTCGTCCAGCGCGGCCGCGTGGGGGTGGCGCCGAGTGGTCCGGTCGAGGATGTCCAGCAGCGTCCTGGCCTGCGGCGCGTTCCCTCCCGGCAGGAGCGCCCGCGGTGGCACGTCGGTGTCGGCCGGTAACGGACTCACGGTCTTCCCCCATGTGGTGTGAGGCCCTTCCGGCCACGGAACAGCTTATGCGCATGGGGTTAACGCATTTCGGGTGCCTGGTTGTACGTCGGGTGAACCCTGCCTTTCCGATCATATTCCGGCTGGTCGGCCGCCCGGAGGAGGCTTCACTCGAAGCGGGGTGCGCATCGTGTCCATGCGGTGCGGGACCGTGAGCGGACCCGCTACCGGCGGTGCCGTCCTGGGTCACTGCCCCGCTACGCCTCATCGGCGCATCACTTGTCGTCGCCGGGGTCGTGGTGCTGGTCAGGGCATTCGTCGGGTTCGTCGTGGAAGGGCTGGGCACTCCCGCCCCGATCGCACCGCCCGAGCGCCTGGTCGTCGGCGGGATGTACAGATACGTCAGGAATCCGATGTACGTGGCCGTCCTCGCGACGATCGGCGGGCAGACACTGCTTCTGGGGCGGCCCGTCCTGCTGCTGTACGGCGCCGTCATGGCCGCGTCCGTCGTCGCGTTCGTCCACTGGTACGAGGAACCGAATCTGCGCCGCAGGTTCGGCGCCGACTACGAGAGGTACCGTGCGGCCGTGCCCGGCTGGTGGCCCCGTATGCGCGCCTACAACCTCTGATCCCCTCACCTGGCGGGAGGCGGAGCCGCCGTCACGGACGGGGCAGCCACCCTCTGGTGGCCGCGAGGTAACCGGCCTGGAAACGGCTGCGGGCTTCGAGCCGCTCCATCAGGTCGGCGGTGACCCGGCGCAGGGTGCGTACCGAGACATCGAGCCTGCGGGCCACCGCCTCGTCGGTGAGTCCGGCGGCGAGCAGGCGGAGCACCTCGCGCTCCTGGTGGCTTAGGCCCTTCTCGTCGCGCCTGCGCTCCTCGCCGAGGGGGGCGGCGGCACCCCAGGTCTGCTCGAACAGTGCGACCAGGGCGGTGACGACGCCCGCGCCGCGCAGCAGGACCGCGCCGACGCTGCTGTCCTCGGGATCCGTCGGCAGTAGGGCCACCCGCCGGTCGAAGATGAGCATGCGGAGCGGAAGGCCGGGAATGCTGCGCACCCGGCCGCCGCGGTCGGTGAGCCAGGCCGCGTATGCGCTGGTCGGCTGGTCGTTGCGGACGCTGTCGGGGTAGACGACGCGGATCGCCACACCCCGGTCGAGCAACGCCTCGTCCAGGGGGCGGCTCGCCGCGATGTTGTCCGGCGTCTGGGCGCTCTTCGGCTCGAACCCGAGTAGCTCCTGCCGGCAGTCGGCGACCAGTTCCTCGATCCTGGTACGGATCGTGTCGATGCCGACGAGGGACTCGGAGTCCTCGCCGGAGCGCGCCGGGTTCTGGTCGGCGTAGGCCGCGATCATCTGGGCGACGGCCGTCCGGCTCCGCTCGATCTCCTGCTGCTTGGCCAGCAGCGCGGCCTCCTCGCGGGCCAGCAGCGCGGCCAGTCCCACCTCGGGCCGGACCAGGCGCAGCACGTCCGGCTCCTCCCAGGAGGGGCGTAGCAGCGACAGCTTGGCCAGCTCGTCCAGCGTGCTGCGGATCCGGTGGACCGGCCAGCCCAACTCCAGGCTCAGTTCCATCACGCCGTAGGAGGGATTTTCCAGAATGGTGCGGTAGACGGTTTCCTCGGCGGACCCGATGCCAAGCAACATGAGCACGACTCCTCCCCGGTTCGAGCATGACCGAGACCCGATCTGCGGGCAGGACCCACGATGGTCTCAGCCTGAAACTAGCCAGGCGTAGTGACGACGGGGTTATGTGATCACCTTCGGGCACGCGTCTTCGGGCACGCGTCTTCGGGCACGCGTCTTCGGGCACGCGTCTTCGGGCACGCCAAGGGCGGGAACGGCGGGGCGGGAGAGCCGTTCCCGCGTCGGCCGGTAGTCACCGCCCGCGGCGGAACGGGAGCTCGCCGACCGGCCTGCGGCACGCTGGCATGACCCTGCCACGTTAGGGACCTGCCAGGCGAAATGCCTGGTTTATTCGTGGTGCGCCGACCACTGTCGATTCATGTATCTCATCAACGCGCACCTACGCGCCCCCGAGATCGAAGGCCGCCTGGCCCCACCCGGCGGCCGGATGTCCGCGCGCGAGATCCGGCGCCTGCTCCTGATGCTGGCGGAGCCCGAGGAAGGGCTTGAGCATGTTTACGGCGAGGACCACGCCGACGGCGTCGACCTCGGCCTCTTCATTCGCAGGCCCACCCTCGACGCCGCCGAGAGCGCGGCGGCCCGGCTCTGCGCGCGCTGTCTCGACAGCGTGCCCGGACTCGCAGGCTGGTCGCTGGCGGGCTGTGGCACCGACCTCGTCCTCGCTCTCGCCCGCTTCAAGGCCTCCGGCGGCCAGGCCTGTCAGCGTCCTGCCATTGCAGCGCGCTGACAGCCCCTAGGTCTTCCGGAATACCCAGATATCGACCAAGAATCGAAGTGTCAGAACAAAGCGGGAAATGTCCGAAGGAAGTAGTTCGGAAAACCACCCGCGAAACAGCGAAAAAGGGCGCCGAGAATTACCGGCCGAAAGGAAGAAGAACGATGAATGCCGCGGTCCGTTCAGTCGCCACCGTATTCGGCGTCCTCTCGCTCACCGTCACCCTCACGACCGCCGTGGCGGTCGTGGCCGGGGAGAAGGTCGGTGGCCCCGCGGCCACCACGGTTCTCATTCTGGCCGGCGGAGCCGGCTGGCAGTGAGCCGATCAGGAGAAACCCATTCGTCACGGGCACCGCGCCCGAGAAGTCGTCCGGGAGGCGACCATCGTGAAGCACCAGGAAGTCGAGTTACTCGCTCTCGGCGCAGGGCCGTCGAACCTCGCCCTCGCCGTGGCTCTTGAAGAGCTCGCTCCGGAACTGGCAACCAGAACGCTGATCATAGAGCAGCACGAGAACGTGGCCTGGCAGCGGGGAATGCTGCTGCCCTGGACGCAGAGCCAGGTCTCCTTCCTCAAGGACCTGGTCACCCTGCGGAACCCGCAGAGCAGGTTCTCCTTCGTGAATCACCTGCACTCGGTGGGACGGCTCAGTGAATTCGTCAACCTGGGTAGTTTCACCCCGTACAGAATGGAGATTTCGAATTACCTGCTCTGGGTCGCGGAGTCGCTCGCCCAGGTGCGCATCGAGTACGGCCGGCGCTGCGTGGCGGTCGAGCCGATCCTGGCCGGCGACGGCCGGGTCGAGCGCTGGATCGTCCGGCTCGCCGACGGCTCGACCATCGGCTGCCGCACCCTGGTGGTCGGCGCGGGCCGCGATCCGCACATCCCCGAGGTGTTCGAGACGCTCCCTCGGGAGCGGATCATCCACAGCACCGAGTACAGCAGGGGGATCGCCGGGCTCGACCACGACGCCCCGCACCGGGTCGCGGTCATCGGCGGCGCGCAGAGCGCGGCCGAGATGCTGTGGGCCACCCACCAGAGCATGCCCAACGCCGAGTGCACGATGATCATGCGCTCCATCGGCCTCAACGGCTACGAGAGCAGCAAGTTCACCAACGAGCTCTTCTACGCCTCCTTCGTCGACGAGTTCTACGATTCGCGCCCGGATGCCCGACGCCAGCTCCTCAGCGAGATGCACCGGACCAACTACGCGGGTCTCTCACCGGGCCTGCTCGAAAGCCTCTACCGGCAGATCTACCTGGAGCGCCTCACCGGACAGGAGAGGATCCGGATGATCACGATGGCCGAGATCGCCCAGGCCAGGATCGAGAGCGGTGAGATCATCCTCACCCTCAAGGACAGGAAGAGCGGCCGTCTCGACGAGCTGCCCTGCGACGTCCTGCTGCTCGGCACCGGCTTCGACCGCCGGATGCCCTCGCTCATCCGCGACCTGGCCACCAGGACCGGCCTCGGCGAGATCGACGTCGACCGTTTCTACAAGCTGACCCTGCCCGCAGGGTCGAGCGCCGCCTGCTACCTGCAAGGCGTCAACGAGGACACGCACGGCATCGCCGACTCCCTGCTCAGCACGCTGGCCAACCGGGCGGAGGAGATCGTCGGCGACATCCAGGAGAGCCTGGCCACGGCCGAGATCCTGTCGCCGTTCGCCCTGCCGGTCGCCTCCTGATCCCCCCGAACCCCTGCAAGGAGAATCCCCGTGGACCTCCGTTCCTATGACCCTGCCCACCTACGCCCGGACAACGGCCTGCTCGCCAAGAGGCTGCTGCCCTGGGAGACGCTGAACGCCCCGTTCGAGGGGGCCTGGTGCGTCATCGCGCCCGGCACCGCCTCGACCCGGCACGCCCACCACGAGTACGAGATCTTCATCGCGGTCTCCGGCGAGGCGGTCCTGGAGAGCGAGGGCGAGCGCGCCCCCTTCGCCGCGGGGGACGTCGCCTACTTCCCGCCCGGTACCGACCACCAGGTGGTCAACGACGGCACCGCCGACTTCGAGATGTACGGCATCTGGTGGGACCACGACCTCGCCCGCACGTTCGAGACCCGGCACCTGGAGGAGAAATGACGGGGACGATCGTCATCGCCGCCACCCCGACGCCAAACGGCGACCTGCACGTCGGCCACATGGCCGGCCCCTACCTGGCCGGTGACGTCTACGCCCGCTACCTGCGGGCCGACGGCCGCCCCGTCAACTACAACACCTGCACCGACGACAGCCAGTCCTACATGATCTCGACCGCCCGTAAGCACGGCACCACGCCCGCCGAACTGTGCGCGACCTCCACCGCGGCCATCCAGCGGTCGGTCGAGGCGATGGGCATCTCGCTGGCCCCGCTGCCGCCAGTCGACGACGCCTACCGGCAGACCGTGCTCGACTTCGTCGCGACCCTGCACAACCAGGGCCGCTTCGAGCTCCGCACCGTGCGCATGCCGTACGCGGAGAACGCGGGAACCTACCTGTTCGACGGGCTGGTCAAGGGCGAGTGCCCGGCCTGCCTGACCGAGAGCTGCGGCGGATCGTGCGAGGGCTGCGGCCACCCCAACCACTTCGACGACCTCGGCGACCCGCGCTCGGTCCTGGACCCCGACGACCCGGTGACCTCGCGAGAGGTCACCGTCCTGGTCCTGCCCATCGAGAACTACCGGAAGGAGCTCACCGCCTACTACGCCGCCAGGGAGAGCACCTGGCGGGGGCACAGCAGGCAGCTCATCCGCGAGATCCTGGCCCGGCCGCTCCCGGAGATCCCGATCACGGTGCCGTCGCCGGGGTGGGGGGTCGACGCCCCGTTCGCCGAGACCCCCGGCCAGATCCTCTACCCGTGGGTCGAGGCGATGCCCGCCTCGATCTACAGCACCTGGAAGGCGGCCGGCGAGCCCGAGGGCCCCGTCGACAGCGCCTGGCGCGCCGGGAGCGGCAACGGCCTGGTCTACTTCCACGGCTTCGACAACGTCTACTTCTGGGGCATGGTCGACCTGGTCATGCTGCTGGCCCACGGCGACCGCTACATCACCCCGGACGCCAACGTCTGCAACGAGTTCTACGAACTCGAGAACGAGAAGTTCTCCACCAGCCGCAACCACCTGATCCGCGGCGCCGACCTGGTCGCCGAGGTGCCGCGCGACCTCGTCCGGTTCTACCTCGCGCTCACCTGCCCGGAGGACCAGCGGGCCAACTTCACCAGGGAGGGACTCGACAAGGTCACCGGCCGGCGGCTGCGCGAGCCGTGGAACGCGCTCGCCGACCGCCTCGACACCATCGTCACGGACCCGGGGGAGGAGCTCAAGGTCACCGCCGCCGGCCGGCACCGGGCCGCGGTGATCGTCGAGAGGTTCCGGCTCTGCTACGACCTCACCTCCTTCAGCCTGACCAGGGCGGCGGACGGCATCGTCGCCCAGCTCGGCAGGCTGCTGACCGCCGAGCGTGACGAGCCCGGTGACCTGCTGATCGAGGTGCGCGCCTTCCTGGCCTGCGCCGCGCCCATCCTGATCGACGTCGCGGCCGAGGCCGAGGCGGCCGGTGTCGAGCTCACCCTCGACACCTCCGCCGAGACGATCGACGCCTTCTCACTACCGCGACTGCCCGGGAGTCCCCGATGAAGCTCCTCGCCCTTGAAGCCAGACAGAACGCCACCTACTACCAGTCCCGCTACCAGCAGGTTCAGGACTTCGGCGCCGAGCTCTACGTACTCAACGGCATCGGCACCCCGGACTTCTGGCCCACGGACCGCTACCGCGTCGCGGGCTCCCAGCGCATCGACGACCTCATCACCGAGGCCAAGAACTGGCACGAGCAGGAGCGCTTCGACGGGATCATCACCTTCTCCGAGTCGGCGGTGACCACGGTCGCGGCGGTCGCGGAGGCGCTCGGCCTGCCGGGCGTGGGCGTCGAGGCGGCCAGGACCAGCCGTAACAAACTGCTGATGCGCGAGGCGCACCGCAGGCACGACGCCCCGCACCCGGACTTCCGCTTCGTCACCGACCTACCGGAGGCGCTCGGGGCCGCGGACGACTTCGGCTACCCGGTCATCCTCAAGCCCACCCTGGGCGCCGCGAGCAACTTCGTGTTCAAGATCGACGACAGGGAGGAGATGGCGGAGCTGTTCCCGCAGGCCCTTGAGGGCATCGAGGGGATGTCGTGGTTCGAGATGGAGGCCCACGGCCTCGACCTCGGCCCGCACGGCCTGCTGATCGAGTCGTTCCTGGACGGTGAGGAGTTCCTCATCGAGGCCGTGGCCTGGGACGACGAGGTCTACCTAGGTTCCATCGTGGACCGGATCACCGTCGAGGGCGGCACCTTCGACGACGACGTGCACCACGCGCCGACCTCGCTCACCACCGAGCAGGTGGCCGCGGTCCACCGGGTGGTCAGGGCCGGCGCGCACGCCCAGGGGCTGCGGCGCAGCGTGCTGCACGCCGAGGTCCGCTTCCACCGGGGCGAGCCGTACCTGCTGGAGATTGCGATCCGGCCCGGCGGCGGGGGACTGGATCTCATCGCCGGGATCACCGCCGCGCACAACCCGATCCGCGCGGTCATGGACGTGGCGCGCGGCGCCACGCCGAGAGTGCGCCACTACCGGCCGACCGGCGTCCACGTCACCGCGATGTGCCTGCTCTGCGACGCCGGCCAGGTCGCCTCGATCGAGGTGCCGGCCGAGGTCGCCGAGTCCGATCGGGTCTTCTTCCTCAAGGTCACAGCCAGGCCCGGAGACGTCATCCGGCGCCCGCCCGAGGGCAACAGCATCCTCGGCTTCCTCGGCACCACCGGCACCTCGCTGGAGGACGCCAGGGAGACGATGCTCGACTACGCATCCAAGATCAACGTCACTTTCGTCCAGGAAGGAGAACTGACATGACACAGCTGGCCACCGAGGCGCCGCAGCGGATCCGGCGCGTGGCGCGCACCCGCCGCTACCTGATGTGCCCGCCCACCCACTTCGACGTCGTCTACTCCATCAACCCCTGGATGAACCCGGACAAGCCGGTCGACGGAGCGCTGGCCCGGCTCCAGTGGGACGGCCTGCTCCGCGCCTTCCTGGCACTGGGCCACCAGGTGGAGTTCATCGAACCGCTGCCCGGCTACCCCGACATGGTGTTCGCCGCCAACGGCGCGACGGTCATCGACGGGAAGGTGCTGTCCGCCCGCTTCCGCTACGAGGAGCGGGCCGCGGAGGGCCCCGCCTACCTGGAGTGGTTCCGCGCCCGCGGCTACCAGACCCGCGAGGCGGTCCACGTCAACGAGGGTGAGGGCGACTACCTGCACGCCGGAAGGTACCTGCTGGCCGGCACCGGGTTCCGTACCGACATCCGCTCGCACCGTGAGGCGGAGCGGTTCTTCGGGATGCCCGTGGCGGGGCTGCGCCTGGTGGACCCGCACTTCTACCACCTCGACACCGCGCTGGCCGTGCTCGACCGCGACCAGATCATGTACTACCCGGGAGCCTTCTCCAAGGAGAGCCAGGGCGTCCTGCGCGTCCTGTACCCCGACGCGATCATCGCCACCGAGGCCGACGCCGAGGTGTTCGGGCTGAACGCCGTCTCCGACGGCCGCCACGTCCTGATGCCGCCCTCGGCCACCCAGCTGATGGACCGGCTGCGCGAGCGCGGCTACGAGCCCATCGGTGTCGAGCTCTCCGAGCTGTTGAAGTCCGGTGGCAGCGCCAAGTGCTGCACCCTCGAACTCAGGGCGGGCCGATCATGATCGACTACGACGGGCGCCGCTTCACCACCGGCGGCGTGCCCTCCACCGAGAAGCACCCGATCGCCCTGTACCGCCAGGACGGGGACCTGCTGTGGGGCGAGTTCTCCGGCGGGCACGCCCGCCGGGGGACCCTCACCGGGCTCTGCGCCCCCGACGGCACCCTCGACTTCGCCTACACCATGGTCCTCGACAACGGCGCCGTCGTGTCGGGCCACTGCCGCAGCACCCCCGAACTGCTCCCCGACGGCCGCGTGCTGCTCCACGAGACGTGGGAGCGCTACGGCGCCCACGCGGACAGCGGCGTGTCCCTGCTCGAGGAGATCGACCCGAAGACGTTCGCCCAGAACCACCAGACGACGGAGAGCCGGACATGACCCTGAACACCATCGCCCGCCCGAACGTGCAGAAGCCCGTCAAGGGCGGCACCGTGACCTGGGCCTGCGCGCCGGGATTCCCCCCGTCCATCATCTTCCCCTTCACCCCGCCCGAGCGTTTCGGCACCCGCAACCTGCTCGAGTTCCAGATCCTGATGTACCGGCCGCTCTACTTCTTCGGCACGCACGGCACCCCCGAGGTCGACTACGACCTCAGCATCGGCGAGCCGCCGCAGTGGAGTGAGGACGGCCTGACCGTCACCGTCACCGTCAAGCCCTGGAAGTGGTCCAACGGCGAGACGATCTGCGCGGACAACGTGCTGTTCTGGGTGAACATGATGGCGGTCAAGGGCGAGCGCTACGGCGAGTACGTCCCCGGCTGCTTCCCCGACAACCTGGTCTCCTACGGCAAGCTCGCCGAGGACAAGGTCTACTTCACCTTCGACAAGGTCTACTCCAAGCGCTGGGTGCTGATGAACCAGCTCAGCACCATCACCCCGATGCCCAAGGCATGGGACCGCACCGCCGACGGGCCGTCCGACGCCTCCTACAGCCTGGAGAACGTGGCCGCGGTCTACGACTTCCTGATGGGCGAGAACGGCGGCGTCATCGAGGAGGACAACTCCGACCGGGTGCACTGGGCGACGAGCCCGGTGTGGAGCGTGGTCAGCGGCCCGTGGCGGCTGAAGAGCTACACCATGGAGGGGGTCGTCACCTTCGTCCCCAACGAGCACTACTCGGGGCCGAACAAGGCGCACCTGGACGAGTTCCGGCAGGTCCCCTTCATGTCCGACGGGGAGGAGTACCGGAAACTGCTGGAGGGGCCGGACGGGCCCGACGGCATCCAGGTCGGCTACCTGCCGCTGAGCTTCAGCGCCGAGCCGACGGACGACCCCACCAAGGGCGGTCCCAACCCGCTGGGCGAGAACTACACGCTGGTCCCGCAGGCGGCCTTCTGCATCCGCTACATCCCGCTCAACTACAACAACCCGACGGTCGCCGGCAAGATGCTCGCCCAGACCTACATCAGGCAGGCGATGCAGCACGCGCTGGACCAGGACCGCGCGTCCCGCGACATCTACCACGGCTACGCCTACCGGCAGGACGGCCCGGTGCCCCGCTACCCGGTGAGCGACCTGGTCTCGCCCACCCTGCAGGGCGCGCCGATCCTGCCCTTCGACCCCGACCGGGCCCGCGAGCTGCTGGAGGCCAACGGCTGGGACACCAGCGTGACGCCCGCCGTCTGCGTCAACCCCGGCGAGGGCCCCGGCCAGGCCGGGGCGGGCATCCCCGGCGGCACCAGGCTCAGCTTCTCCCTCAGGTACGCCGAGGGCCGCCCCGCGCTCACCCGGCTGATGGAGCAGTTCCGCGACGACGCCGCCAAGGCGAGCATCGAGATGCGCCTGCAGGAGGTATACGGCTCGGTCCTGGTCGCCGAGGACGCCCCCTGCGTCGCCGGACCCGACAGCCCCTGCCTATGGGAGCTGAGCACCTGGGGCGGCGGCTGGGTGTACCACTACCCGAGCGGCGAGATCCTGTTCCGGACCGACGCCGGCGGCAACTTCGGCCACTACACCGACCCCAAGGCCGACGAGCTCATCGACCGCACCCTGACCAGTGACGACCCGGCCGCGCTCTACGAGTACCAGGACTACATCGCCGAGCAGGTCCCGGTCATCTTCATCCCGAACTTCTCGCTGCGGCTGTTCGAGGTGGCCAACAACCTCCGGGGCTTCGAGCCGATCAACCCCTTCGGGATGATCAGCCCGGAGAACTGGTACTACGTCGAGAACGGTGACTGACCCCATGACGCTCGCCGCGGCGCCGGTCGCCGTCATCCCCGCGCAGAACCTCATGATCCTGCTGCTGCAACTCGGGCTGCTCCTCGGCCTGGCCACCGTTCTGGGCCGGCTGGCCGTCAGGTTCGGGCTGCCCGCCCTGCTCGGCGAGCTCAGCGCGGGCATCCTGATCGGGCCCTCGCTGCTCGCCAACGTCGCCCCCGACTTCTCCGCCTGGCTGCTCCCCACCGATCCGGCCAGATTCCACATGATCGACGCGGTCGGACAGCTCGGCGTCCTGCTGCTGGTGGGTCTGACCGGAATGCATCTCGACCTCGGCTTCATCCGCCGTCAGGGCAGGGCCGCCGCCTGGATCAGCGGCACCGGGCTGGTCATCCCGCTGGTCCTCGGCGTCGGGATCGGCTTCCTGGCACCCGCCGAGATGATCGCCGAGGGCGTCGACCACACGGTCTTCGCGCTCTTCCTCGGCGTCGCGCTCTGCGTCAGCGCCATCCCCGTCATCGCCAAGGTGCTGATGGAGATGCGCCTGCTCCACCGCGACATCGGCCAGCTCATCCTGAGCAGCGCGGTCGTCGACGACGTGGTCGGCTGGCTGCTGCTGTCGGTGGTCTCCGCGCTCGCCACCGCCGGGGCACGTACCGGGCAGGCCGCGCTGACCGCGATCGCGCTGCTCGCCGTGCTCGTGCTGGTGGCCGTCCTGCTCGGCCGCCGGGTGGTCGCCAGGGTGTTGCGCGCCGCCGACCGGGGCGGGAGCGTCACCACCATCGCCGCGGTGGCGATCATGATCCTGCTCTCGGCCGCGGCCACCCAGGCGATGGGGTTCGAGGCCATCCTCGGCGCCTTCGTCTGCGGCGCGCTCGTCGGCTCCTCACCGGACCTGAAGGTCGCCAGGCTGGCGCCCCTGCAGACCCTCGTCGCCGCGGTGCTGGCACCGATCTTCTTCGCCACGGCGGGCCTGCGGATGGACCTGACCGAGCTGGCCAAGCCGCCCGTACTCGTGGCGGGCATCGTGGTGCTGCTCGTCGCCATCGCCGCCAAGTTCGCCGGCGCCTACCTCGGGGCGCGCATCGCCAAGCGCACCCGCTGGGAGGCCCTCGCCCTGGGGGCGGGTCTCAACTCCCGCGGCGTGATCGAAGTGATCATCGCGATGGTCGGACTCCGCCTGGGCGTGCTCACCACCGCGTCCTACACGGTCATCGTCCTGGTCGCGGTCGTGACCTCGATGATGGCGCCGCCCCTGCTCCGCTTCGCGGCCTCCCGGATCGCCCCCACCGAGGCCGAGTCCGCCCGCGAGGAGTTCTTCGACGCCCTGCAGAGCCCCGACCGGGAGCTCGTGACCACCGCCAAGGAGGCGTGAGATGACCACCGACACCAGACCGCTGATCCTGGTGATCGCGACGGGAATGCGGCACTACCGCGAGTACCTGCTGCGCTCCATCGCCACCGAATACCGCATCCATCTCCTGGTGACCGCGGAACCCGGCTGGGAGCAGGAGTACGTCACCGGCTGGACCGTGGTCGCCGACACGACCGACGGCCCCGCGATGGCCGGCGTCGCACTGGAGCTGGCCGCCCGCGAGCCCGTGCACGGGGTGCTCTGCTGGGACGAGGCCAGGATCCTGGCCGCCTCGTACGTCTCCGAGGCCCTCGGCCTGCCCGGTGGCGACCCCGAGATGGTGCGCCGCTGCCGCGACAAGCACCGCACCCGCGTCGCACTCGACGCGCTCGGCGTGCCGCAGCCCAGGTCGCTGGCCGTCGCCACGCTGGAAGAGGCCCTGCGGGCCGCGGAGGAGGTCGGCTATCCGGCCATCCTCAAGCCGCGCGGCCTCGGCGGCAGCCTGGGCGTCATCAAGGTCGAGGACTCCTCGGAACTGACGGAGCGGTTCACCTTCGTCCGGGACCTGACGGTCCCCGACGGGGCGACGTACGAGGTCCCCGTCCTGGTCGAGGAGTTCGCCGACGGCCCCGAGGTCAGCGTGGACGCCGTCGTCCAGGGCGGCGTGGTGACCCCGCTCTTCCTCGGCAGGAAGGTCCTGGGCTTCGAGCCGTACTGCGAGGAGGTGGGGCACTTCGTCGACGCCCAGGACGTGCTCCTGCAGGACCCGGAGTTCTGCCGCGTCCTGCAGGACACGCACACCGCGCTCGGGTTCACCGACGGGTTCACCCACACCGAGATCAAGCTCTCCTCCAGGGGACTGCGCGTCATCGAGGTGAACGCGCGCCTGGGCGGCGACATGATCCCCTACCTCGGGCTGCTCACCACCGGGATCGACCCCGGCCTGGCCGCCGCCGCGGTGGCCTGCGGCCGCGCGCCCGCGCTCGCCCCCGAGCGCAAGCTCGTGGGCGGGGTGCGCTTCTTCTACGTCGACGAGGACGACACCACGATCGAGTCGATCGAGTTCGACGAGGCCGGCCTGCCCCCGGAGATCGACAGGGCGATCACGGTGGTCGCCCCCGGGGCGACCGTCTCGCCACCGCCCAAGGGCACCCTGTGGGGGCGTATCGCCTACGCCACCGCGCTGTCAGAGACCGTCGACGAGTGCCGGGCCGCGCTGGACGCCGCCCAGGCCAACCTGAAGGTGAAGGCAACCGCGTGACCGCCGTTATCGAGAACGAGAAGAATGTGTCCTCGACACCCCCTGACAAGCCGGACGACGGGGTGTTCGTCACCCTGCGGGAGACCCCGCGTGCCGTCAAGGCACTGCTCTTCGGCGGCTTCATCAGCAGGCTTGCCGCGTTCATCCAGATCTATCTGGTGCTGTTCCTGACCGACAGGGGATTCTCCGCCACACAGGCCGGGCTCGCGCTGGGCATGTACGGAGCCGGCGCGGTGGTGGGCTCGCTGGCCGGCGGGTCGCTGTCGGACCGCCTCGGCGCCCGGGCGGTCACGCTGATCAGCATGGGCGGCTCCGCGCTCCTGATCGTGTCCATCCTCTACGCCCCGACCTACGCGCTGCTGCTCGCCGCGGTCTTCGCGGTCAGCACGGTCGGCCAGTTCTACCGGCCGGCGGCCCAGACCATGCTGACCGAGCTGACGCCGAGGCACCGGGTGGTGATGATCACGGCGATGTACCGGCTCGGCCTGAACCTCGGTATGACCGCCGCCCCGCTGATCGGCGCCGCGCTGCTGTCCGTCTCCTACAACGCGCTCTTCTGGGGCGAGGCCGCCGCGGCGCTGATCTTCGGCGTCACCGTGATGTTCGCGCTGCCCAGGCGCGCCGCACACGCCGCGCACGTCGCGAAGCAACAGGAGGCGGCGGCGGAGGAGGAGGCGGACCCGGCAACGCAGGGCCGCTCCGGCTACCTCGCGGTGTTCGCCGACTGGCGCTACAGCGTCTACCTGCTCGCGATGCTGCTCACCTCCATCGTCTACTGCCAGTACACGGCCACCCTCCCGCTGGACATCTCCGCCGCCGGGATCAGCCTGTGGTGGTACGGCGCGGCCGTCTCGCTGAACGGCTTCATCGTCATCACCTGCGAGCTGGCGATGACGAAGGTCGTGCAGAAGTGGCCGATCCGGCTGACCGCGCTGCTCGGCCTCGGCCTGGTCTCGGTCGGCTACGCGATCTATGCGATCTCCCCGCTCCCGATCTGGTTCATGGTCGGCACCCTGGTCTGGACGCTCTCGGAGATCATCGGCGGGCCCACCACGTTCGCCTACCCCGCCCTGGCCGGCCCCGAGCGACTCCGCGGACGCTACATCGGCGCCATGCAGAGCGTCTTCGGGCTCGGCACCGCGATCGGGCCGGTGATCGGCACCCTGGTCTGGTTCCAGGTCGGCCGCTCCGTCTGGCTGTGGGCGGCGCTGGTCTCCGCGGTGGCGACCGTGGCCGGACTGATCGGCATGCGTGACCCGAACCGAGCCGACGAGTCGCAGCCCGCGACCGCCTCGGCGACATGAAAGGAGGGTGAGATGCTCAGAATCGCCGTCGTGGGTGGTGGGATCGCAGGAGCCATGCTGGCCTGGCGGCTGTGCGAGGTCATCAGGGGCAGCGCGGTCCACCTGTACACCGGAGAACCGCACCGGCGGGCCGATGCCAGCGCCGCCTCCGGCGGCCTGACCAGGGCGTTCGAACCCGACCCCGCTCTGTGCCTGGAGGCCGCGGACAGTCTGGCCGAGCTCCACTCGAATCCGGAGCTGAGGGAGTGGGCCTCCTACCGGGAGACCGGCTCGGTGTACCTGCTCCCCGGTCTGGGGCCGGGCACCGAGGGCCTGGTGGAACTGGTGCGCAGCCGCCTGCCGGGCTCGATCTCCCTGGTCGGCGGCGAGGAGCTCAGCACCCGCGGCACGTTCCGCGAGCTACCCTCCGGGAGCGTGGCCGTCGTCGAGAAACGCGCCGGCTACCTCTCCCCGAACGGCTTCCGCGACCGGCTCCTGGTGGAGCTCGCCCGCTCGGGCGCGTTCGTCACCGACGGGCAGGTCGACGGGATCACCGCCGATGCCGAGGTCCGCCCCGCCGAGGGCAGCCCGGCCAGGTTCGACGCCGTCGTGGTGGCGGCGGGGGCCTGGACCCAGGATCTGCTCGCCCGCACGGGCCTGTCGGACGCGGGACTGCGCACCAAGGTGATCCAGTACGTGCTCGGGCCCTCGGCGGGGAGGGACCCCGGCGCGTTCGTCGACGAGACGTCCGGCCTGTACGGCAGGACGTACGCGGAAGGAAGGGTCCTGCTCGGACTGCCCACCAACAGATGGGACATAACCCCTGGAACCGCGCCTACAGACCCCGCCCTCACCAGCAGGATCCTGGACGTCGCCGAGTCCAGGATCGGGTACCGCCCGCCGGGGAGGAAGGTCAGGGCCGTCACCGCGGTCGAGTGCTACCACCCCACGGGCGGGCTGTCGCTGCGCCCCCTGGCGAAGGGTGTCTACACCTTCACCGGGGGCAGCGGCGGCGCGGGCAAGACGGTGCTCGCCGCGAGCCGCACGGCCGCGCGAAGCCTGGTCAGGTCTCTGCGGTGAACACCAGATAGCAGTAGTCGTCCAGCATCTTCGCCAGTGGCCGGCCGGGCCGGCCCAGCTCCACCGCCAGCGCCTCCTCGCCGAGCCCCGCCTCGGCAAGGAGGCGCTGCGCCCATTCTCGGCCCAGCCGCAGGTGCGCGCGATAGGCGTCGGCCGTACGGGCACCGTGCAGGGTGTCGGCGATGGCGGCGTCCCAGGGCATCAGCGCTCGCGGGCGCAGGGCGTGCAGCATCTTGGTCGCCGCCGTCGGTCCCAGCGAGCGGGGTCTGGCCCCGGGAGCCGCCCGCATCGCCGAGAGGTCCGCGTAGCACTCGCCCACCACGTCGATCTCGACGTCGTCCAGGTGCGCGAGCGCGACGTCCCGGCCGGGAAGGCGATCCCGCCAGCGCTCCCACCAGGCCCCGGTCTCCGCGCAGAAGACGTCGTGCTCGCCCTCACGCGGGTAGCGCAGCCGGCACCCCCAGGCGTTCAGCCAGGTCAGCAGTGCCCGGCGATGGGCCGCGAGCGCCGGGTCGACGCACGGCCCGGTCGCCAGCAGCAGCCGCTCCCAGGATCGCTCGGCCGCGGTGTAGCCGGCGAACTCACCGACCGCCGCGCGCAGTCGGGCCAGGTCGGGCCCACGACCCGGGAGGCGAGCCCCCGGATCGTGGGCGGCGAGATGGATGTCCATCCTCTGCGGTGAAGTCGTCACGGTCACGGCCGGTCAGCGGCCGGCCAACGGTGGCCGGCTGCGGCCCCGCATCAGCGAGGCCAGCAGCCGTTCGGTGCGCTCGTTCGGCTCCACCCCGAGGTCGGTACGGAGCCGGTGGCGGCACACCTCGTACCAGCTCAGGACGCGGCCGAGCTCGTCGAGCTCGCCGTGCATCATCATCAGGGTCTGGTAGGTGGCCTCGTGGTAGGGGTCGACGTCGAGGGTCCGGCGGCACCAGTGCATCGCGGCCGGCCAGTCCTCTCGCTCCAATGACTCGCTGCGCAGCGCGGACAGTGCGCGCAGGGCGGTCCCGCGCATCCACTGCCGCTGCTCGTTGATCCAGGCGCCGCTCTCGCCGGTGAGGAAGTCACCGATGTAGAGATCGGCGGTGCGCTGGAACCACGCGATCGCGGTGTCGTGGTCCTTGGCGACCCACGCGTCCCGGCCCCGGTCGAAGGCGCGCTGGAACTCCTCGATGTCCACCCACGCGCTGTTCGTCTGCAGCAGGTAGCCGTGCTTCTGGTGGAGCAGCGTGAAGCCGTCCCGGTCCTCGAACTCGTTGAGCACCCGTCGTACGCCGTGCACGGCCACCTTGAGCGAGCTGGAGTGGTGGTCCGCTCTTTCCGGCCACAGCACCTCGTGCAGCCGGTCCCGGTGGACGAACCGCTCGCGGTTGACCAGCAGATACTGGAACAGGGCACGGGCCTTGCCGGCGCGCCAGTGTGACACGGCCTGCCCGTCGACCTCCAGACGGAAGTTGCTCAGGCAGCGGGCGACGACCGAGGGTGTGCCCTCGTCGGCTCCGGGGTTGTAGGGGCCAGGTTCCGCCAATTGTTGAACAGGCATGTTCGCTTCCCTCAGGAGAACGGACTCCGCCGCTCGCGGAGTCAACCGCGGACGCCGAAATACGTCGTGTACGAGTGCGGTGCCAGCACGACCTGGATGTGATAGGGCATGCACTCGTCGTGCATTCTGAACATCACCGTGACCTCCGGGTAGGAGGTGGTCATGCCAAGCCCGGCGAAATAGTGGTCGGTGGCGAGGACGAGACGATAGAGCCCGCGCTCCATGAATTCGTCCATCCATTCTTTTACGTTTCCCTCGATGTCGGTCTCTCCTTCGGAGACCTGCTGCCAGTCCGCGCCCACGGCTCGCTCCAGGCGAGCTCGGACACCGGCCGCGGAGCGGCCGTAGACGCCGTCAAGTGCCTGCGTGGCGATGCTCATGGTGAGGATACCCATCTTCTGGTCAAGGCCGGGTGACCTGTATCACGCGACCTCGGTTCCATCAGGTTCCACCGGGGCGTTATCCGTCCGCTTTCGGCCCGCTATCCATCGGCTACCGCTCCCTATCTTTTCGTGGCGAATGCGGCGGATGCCGCATCAGAAGAGATCGGATAAAGGCCGGATAGGGGGGCTGCCTAACTTTTGAAGCAGACAGGCGAACAGCAGCCAGGAAGACACGACAAGAGGTGCAGAAAATGCGGGAATTCGCTAGCTCCAACGCTCTCCGGTCCATCGTCGCCGCCGCCATCCTCGGGTGCCTCGGCCTCACCGCCGTCCTTCCCGCAGTCGCCGCCGGCGGGTCCCCGGAGACCATGGTGCTCGCCAGCAACACTCCCTGGGGCTGAACTGCACTCCCCGCCCGGTGGTCACCGGCGGCGGGGGTTCGCCGGAGCGGTCGGAGCCGTCCAAGGCCCGGCCGCTTCTTCGCGTCTCAAACCCACCCGTTAGTCGCAAATCAGGGCAGACCTTAACAAACCCCCCTGGTTCTCCACTCGGTGACGTTGTATGATCCCGGACAGGCGGTGGTTCATACACATAAAATCACCCGTCGTGGCCTCTGGGGCATATGTCCAGGATTGCAGACGGTTGGGATTCGGTATATTTTCTCTGAGTTTAAGTTAATAGTCAGGTGCCTGACGTCTCTCTTACGCCAAACCATGCGGTGATTTCCTGGACAGGCCGCGACTCTGTAAGGAGATTCGGGTGGAGTATCGAATCCTCGGTCCTCTGGAAGTCGTGGCCGGTTCCCAGCGCCTGGATCTGGGAGCACCTCGGCAACAGGTGGTTCTCGCCTGCCTCCTGCTGGAGGCCAATCGGATGGTCACCATCGGGCGACTGACGGATGCGATCTACGGTGAGGACCTTCCCAGCACCTCGCGCGCGCAGGTGCAGATCTGCATCTCCTCGCTCCGGCGACTATTCACCGCCCACGGCAACCTCGATGTCATCGCGACCCATTCCCAGGGGTACACCCTCCGGGTCACCGAGGGGCAGCTCGACTCCCAGAATTTCGAGAACCTGCTGAGCCAGGCACGCCAGGCGCGTGAGAACCGCCGGCCGGAGGAGGCGGTCAGGCACTACCGGGACGCGCTCGCCCTCTGGCGAGGCCCCGCCCTCGACGGCCAGGAGAGCCGGCTCGTGCAGGCGGCGGTCGGCAGGCTGACCGAGCGCCGGATCAACGCCAACGAAGACTGCGTCGATCTGGAGCTGGAACTCGGCAGGCACCACGAGCTGGTCGGCGAGCTCAGCGAGCTCGTCGAGGAACATCCGCTCAGGGAGCGGCTACGCGGCCAGCTGATGCTCGCGCTCTACCGCTCGGGACGCCAGGCGGAGGCGCTGACGGTCTACCGCCGTGCCCGCCAGACGATGATCGACGAGCTGGGCATCGAGCCCAACGAGAGCCTGCAGCAACTCGAGTACGCGATCCTCACCTCCGACGAGAGTCTCGACCCGCCGGGGCAGCAGCAACAGCAGCAGCAGCCCCAGCGCCACGGGGAGACGAACGAGGTGCCGGTCGCCCACCGGACCGTACCCCGGCTGCTTCCCACCGACATCGCGGACTTCACCGGCCGGATAAAGCTGGTCGAGGCCATCCGCCGGCAGCTCACGTTCGCCGCCGAGGACCGGCAGCGACTCGCCGTGCCCATCATCGCCGTCGTCGGCAAGCCGGGGATCGGCAAGTCCACGATCGCGGTGCACGTCTCGCACAGCGTCGCCGGCCGCTACGAGGACGGCCAGCTCTTCGCCGACCTGCACGGAGGGGAGTCGCGCCCGCTCGGTTCCGGGCAGGTGCTCGAACGATTCCTGCGGGCGCTGGGCGTGCCGGGCACCGCCATACCCGACGGGGTGGACGAGCGGGCGGAGATGTACCGCGCGCTGCTCGCCGGACGCAGGATGCTGATCGTCCTGGACGACGCCAGAAGCGAGAGCCAGGTGCTACCCCTGCTTCCCGGCAACCCCGAGGCCGCGGTGATAATCACCAGCAGGACCCGGCTCGCCGGCCTGCCCGGTGCCGCCCACCTCGACGTGGACCTCTTCGACTCGCGGCAGTCGGTCGACCTGCTCTCCCGCATCGCGGGCGTCGAACGGGTGCAGGCCGAGCACGAGGCGGCGGCCCAACTGGCGGACCTCTGCGGCCACCTCCCGCTGGCGCTGCGCATCGCGGGCGCCAGGCTCGCGGCCCGCCCGCACTGGACGATCGACCAGTTGGTGGGCCGGCTCGAAGACGAGACCCGCAGGCTCGACGAGCTCAAACACGGAGACCTGGGCATCAGGGCGAGCATCTCCCTGACCTACGAAAGCGTCAGCGAGGACGCGCGGAGGCTGTTTCGGCGCCTGGCCATCCTGGAGTTCCGGCACTTCTCCGGCTGGGTCGCCGCCGCGCTGCTCGACAGCGACCCCTATGACGCCCAGGACCTGCTCGACGACCTGGCCGACACCCAGCTGATCGAGGCGACGGACACCGGGTACGGCGTGCACGGCCAGTACCGCTTCCACGACCTGATCCGCGTCTTCGCCCGCGAGCGCCTGGCCGGCGAGGAGGCGGTCGCCGACCGCAAAGCCGCGCTGGAGAGGGTACTCGGCGGACTGCTCTTCCTGACCGGTGAGGCGCACCGCCGCGAGTACGGCGGAGACTACGTGCAGGTCCACAGCGACGCCCCACGCTGGCCGCTGCCCGACCGGCTGGTCGAGAAGCTGGTCATGGCCCCCCTGCCCTGGTACGAGCGCGAGCGGCTGACACTGGTCGCGGGCATCCGCCAGGCGGCGCAGGCCGGGCTCGTCGAGCTCTGCTGGGATCTCGCGATCAGCGCCGTGACCCTGTTCGAGTCGAGGATCTACTTCGACGACTGGCGGGAGACCCACGAAATCGCGCTGGCCGCCGCCCGGCGGGCCGGAGACCGCAGGGGGCAGGCGGCGATGCTCTACTCGATCGGCTCGCTCTACATCGCCGAGCAGCGCTTCGGAGACGCGCGCCGCGACTTCGAGGCGGCCGCGGAACTGTTCGAGGAGGCGGGCGACGACCTCGGCGTGGCCCTCGTCATCCGCAACATCGCCTTCCTGGACCGGATCAGCGGCCGGCTCGACGACGCGGTGGAACGCTACGAACGCGCGCTGACCATCTTCCGCAGGACCGGCGACCAGGTCGCCTCCGCCTACGTGCTGCACAGCGTGGCCCAGATCAGACTGGACTGCGAGGACCTCGACGCGGCCAAGCGGCTGCTGAGCGAGGCGCTGGAACTCAGCAGGGTCGGCGGCAGCCGGCGCGTGGAGGCACAGGTCCTGCACCGGCTGGGCGAGACCTACCTCCGCTCGGGAGAGCCGCGGTCGGCGGCCGAGGTCTTCGAGCGGACGCTCACCACGGTACGCAACATCGGGGACCCGACCGGAGAGGCGTACGCCCTGCACGGCCTGGGCGTCGCCCAGCTGCGCCAGGGTGACTTCACCGAGGCCGACCTCACGCTCCAGCGGGCTCTGGAACTGGCGAGCACCACGGGAGAGAGGCTGGCCGAGGCGCGGGTCGTGCTCGGCCTCGGCGAGCTGGCGCTGGCCACCGACCAGACCGAACAGGCCATCGGCCGCTTCCACCAGGCCCTCGGCCTGTTCCACAAGATCGACGCGCCGTTCCACGTGGTCCGCGTCCTGGTCATGCTCAGCGAGGCGTACTCGGCCGTCGGCGAGACCGAGGCGGCGCGGAGCGTCTCGGAGGAGGCGCTCGAACTGGCCGACACGATGCCACCCGCGATCGCCGCCCAAATCCGCACCCAGCTGACCCACCCTCCGGCCGCCTGACCTCGGCGGCCGGAGGGTGGGTCAGGGACGTATGGACACCGATACGTCCCTGACCGGAGTGAGTCAGCCGATGCGGCGCAGGGCCTCGGCCAGGCTGGACAGGCCGACCGGTCCGAGCTCCAGCGCCGCGGTGTGCCAGGCCCGCAGGTCGAAGGCGTCGCCCTGGCGCAGCCTGGCCTCCTCACGGGCCTGCACCCAGGCCCGCTCGCCCAGCTTGTAGGCGATGGCCTGGGCCGGCCAGCCGAAGTAGCGGACCACCTCGGCCTCGACCCGGTGCGGCTCGCAGCGGCCCCGGTCGCGCAGCACCTCGCAGGCCTTCTCGAAGGTCCACTTCGAACCGTCGGGGAGCGGCAGGTCCAGGTGGACGCCCAGGTCGATGACCACCCGGGCGGCGCGCAGCGCCGACCAGTTGAGCATGCCCAGCCGGGTACCCGGATCGGTGAACCAGCCCAGCTCGTCGGCCAGCCGCTCGGCGTACAGGCCCCAGCCCTCACCGTGGCCGTCCACCCAGGAGACCTTGGCGAACCTGGACAGGCCGTCCCCGGCCATCCGCATCGCGCCGAACTGCAGGTGATGGCCGGGAACGCCCTCGTGGAAGATCGTGGTCAGCTCGGTCCAGGTGGCGAAGCGCGTCCGCCCGCCGACCGGCCACAGTGTGCGGCCGGGGCGCGACAGGTCCTCGCTGGGCGAGTTGTAGGAGGCCGCGCCGGAGGTGGAGCTCACGTCGACCTCGGCCACGATCAGCTGCAGCGGCTCGGGGATGTCGAAGTGGGTGCCGTGCAACTGCTTGATCGCCCGGTCGTGGCGCTCCTGCAACCACGCCTGGTACTCCTCCAGGGAGTCGACGGCCTGGGTCTCGTTGAGGATCTCGGTGGCCTCCTCGATGGTCGCGCCCGGCTTGATCCGCTCGACCTCGGCGGCCATCTCGGTCCCGATGCGCTCCAGCTCGGCCCAGCCCCACTCGTACGCCTCGCGCAGGTCGATGTCGGAGCCCAGGCTGATCCTGGCCGCGACCGCGTAGCGCTCGGGGCCCACCGCGTCGGCCTCGTCCGCCCTCGGGGCGTACTCCTCGCGCAGGTAGCGCCCGGCGTCGGCGTACGCGGCGTGGGCCGCCGCCGCCGCGCTGAGCAGCTCCTCCTTGACCGGACCCTCGCCGTAGGTGGCGACGAAGGCGTCGTGCGCCGGGGGAGTCCCGCCCGCGCCGGCGAACTGGTCGGCCTGGTCGGCCATGGCCAGCGCCTGCCTGCGGGCGCCCCGCAGGCCCGAGGCCAGGCCGGCCTCCAGGCTCTCCCGCCATCCGGCGAGCATCGTGGGGATCGCCGCCAGGCGGGCGGCGACGTCGCGCCACTCGTCGTCGTTGCCGTGCGGGAGGAGGACGACGCTGGAGCGCACCCGGTAGGGCAGCCCGTACGGCGCCGCCACCCAGCGGAGCGGCTCGCCCATGTCGTGCCAGCCGAGTTCGGCCTCCAGCCGCTCCCGCAGGTGGGCGGCCGCCCGGACGTCCGACTCCCCGGTCGGGGCCATCTCGTCGAGACGCTTGAGGGTCGTGCGGATCAGCTCGGCCCGGGCGGCGCTCCCGGCGGGGCTGTGGTCGGTGGCGGCGACGAAGTCGGACACGATGCCCTCGGCACCTGCCGCGATCGGGTCGAGGGCCGCCCAGCGGGTGACGTACTCATCGCAAAGCGCAAAGATCGGAGTGCTCATGTCCTGGACCGTAGGAAGGTCCAACATCCATGCCTTATCGCTCCGCTATCGAGCCTGGTACCGGGCCTGCGTGACGTCGGCCACCCGGTCCCGCGTCCCCGGGCGGCCAAAGAAGGGGGCGGCGCCGGCTCCTCGACTCCCCGGTCTCCTGGCCGGCGGGTCTCTTGGATCGAGCCCGCTTCCCACGGGCGGCGGGCCTGGGTTCGATGGATACCGGGTTGGCAGGTCGTCGGGTGGGCTTCTTCCAGGGAAGACCGTCTCGTCTGGCCTTCTTCGGCGCGCGGAGCATGTTCCTCACCCTGGATGCCGGAACTTGCGATCCACCTGTAACCGGCTGGTACTGGCCGAGATAATCCACTTCAGCGAGTCCCTGATCAGCGGCGTCGAGACCGGTCTGCTTCCGGCCAGCCCGGAGTTCGCCGACGCCTGCGACGCGGCCCTTAACACGGGCGGAGCCCTCCGCCGCCTCCTCGACTGGCGGAAGTGGATCCAGGCTGAGTATGTCCATCGATCTAATCAAGAGGACGGTAGAGGAAAAATGGACCTGAGTGGCGCCAAGTGGTTTAAGTCAAGCTTCTCTGGAAGTAATGGTGGCGACTGTGTTGAGGTCGCGGAGCTCAAGGGCGTCGCCGATGGCCTCGGTCACAAGGCCGAGCACCCCGACCTGATCGCCGTACGTGATTCCAAGGACCCCGACGGCCCCAAGCTCTTCTTCACCCCCGCCGAGTGGGACGCCTTCGTCAACGGTGTGAAGGCCAGCGAGTTCGACCTCGGCTGAGAGGTCCCCTACCGGCCGCCCGGACATCCCCTCCTGGCGGCCGGTTGCCTGCCGGAGACGATTCGCGAGGTCAGACGGGTCTCGTCGGTATCGGGCAGGAAGACACGGGGCTGAGACGACGGTCTGTCAAAGTCCCGGGGGGAGGCCGCGTGCTCGCTGAGAACAGAAGGTCGATCTCAGGTCCCCGGTCTTGCCAGGCTCGCCGGTATGCGAGGCGACACCGCTGGTCAACGATGGATGGCCGACTTGATGGTGGAGAGCCGGGCGCCCGTTCCGTTCCAGGTGAGGGCGATGATCTCGGCCGCGATCGCCACCGCGGTCTCCTCCGGCGTCCTGCCTCCGAGGTCGAGACCGATGGGGGAGGACAACCGGGCCAGGTCGGCCTCGGACACGTTCTCCTCGCGTAGCCGTGCCATCCGGTCGTCATGCGTGCGGCGGCTACCCATGACGCCGATGTAGGCGGCGGGCGTTCGGACGGCGAGTTTGAGAAGCGGGACATCGAACTTCGGGTCGTGGGTGAGCACGCAGATCGCGGTGCGCTCGTCGACGACCGTCTCGGACAGGAAGCGGTGCGGCCAGTCGACGACGACGTCGTCCGCGTCCGGGAAGCGTTTCGCGGTGGCGAAAACCGGCCGGGCGTCGCAGACGGTGACGTGATAGCCGAGGAACTTGCCGATTCTGGCGACCGCCGCGGCGAAGTCGATCGCGCCGAACACCAGCAGGCGCGGCGGCGGGGCATAGGAGCAGATGAACACTCGCACGTCGTCGAGCCGCCGCTCACCGCCGGGGCCGAAGGTCAGCACACCGGTCCGTCCGGCGGCCAGCATGCCGCGCGCGTCATCGGTGACGGCGTGGTCGAGCGGGTCGTTTCCCAGCGAGCCGGCGATGCGGTCCGGCCAGATCACCAGCCGCGCGCCGAGGCGGCCGTCGCCGTCGAGGACCGTCGCGACGGCGACCGGCTCGCGTGCCTCGACGGAGGCGAACACCTCGGTCAGGGCGGGGAACGTCTCCGGCGACACCCGTTCCACGAAGACGTCGATGAGGCCACCGCAGGTCAACCCGACGGAGAAGGCGTCATCGTCGGCTATGCCGTAGTGCTCAAGCCGGGGCAGGCCCGAGGACAGCACCTCGCGCCCGGCCTCGTACACCGCGGCCTCCACGCAGCCGCCGGAGACGGAGCCGACCGCCTCTCCGGCCGCGTTCACCGCCATGATCGCGCCGGGCGGACGCGGTGCGCTGCTCCAGGTGTCCACCACGGTGCACAGGGCGAAGGGTGTCCCGCGCCGGTACCAGTCTCCGAGTTCGGCCATTGCCTCACGCATCGGTCGGCCCCTTCCCAAGTGTGATCGAGGCGGCTACTTCGTGGCCCACCAGGCGATCAGCGCGATCGCGACGACCCCGGCGATCGCGACCGGGGCGAGTCGCTTCAGGGCCGCGCCGCGGGCGGCGCCGAGCAGGTCCAGCGCCTCGACCGGTTGCGGTGCGGGTCGCACGGCCGCCACGGGCGCCGCGGCCGAGTTCGGGTGCGGGGTGGCGGGCTGTGCCGGGGCCGGCTGGTCGCCCGCGGCGAGGCTCGCGGCGAGATTGGCGGAGAACTGGCCGAGGACCTTGTTGCCGACCTCGAGCATCATGCCGCGGCCGAACTGCGCGGGCCGGCCCGTGACGTTGAGGTCGGTGACGATGGAACACCTCGTGCTCGACGTCGAGACGGCGTGCAGGGTGGCCGTCACCTGCGCGGAGGCGTTGCCGCCGCCCTTGATGTCGGCGCCCTTGGCGTCGATGAGGACGCGGTGGTTCGCGGCGTCCTGCTCCTTGAACTCGGCCACGCCGTTGTAGTTCAGCAGGACCGGGCCGAGTTTCACCTTCACCGAGCCGTTGACGACGTTCCCCTCTACCGACGTCAACGACATACCGGGAAAACACGGAGCGATCCGCTCCACGTCCAGCAAAACCTCCCAGGCGCGATCGACCTCGACGGGGATGGTGAATTCCTGCTCGAGCTTCATCGGGTACTCCAGACGAGGGTCGTGGGGACGGTGACAGCAGCGAGTCCCGCACTCACTGAAGGGATGTGAGATCCGTTCAGTGAAGAAAATCCCTACTGCTTGACCGCCAGATGTTCCGTTGACAGTGGACCTTTGGTAAAGCTACTGTCCCTTCAGCGCATAGTATGTCCGTTCAGCGGATACGAGTCAATAGGAGCGATCACGTGGCCAATACTTTGCGGATCTCGGTGGACACCGGGGGCACGTTCACGGACGTGATCGGCATCGATGGGGAGACCGGCGACGTTCACGTCGTCAAGACCCCAAGCGACCGGGAGGATCCAAGCAGGGCATTGCTCACCGGTATCGAGAAGGTCCTCACCCAGGCGAACCGCGGCTTCGACAGCGTCGAGATGGTCGTGCACGGCACCACCACGGCGACGAACGCCGTCCTGGAGCACGAGTTCGGCGGCATCGGCCTGCTCGTCACCGAGGGCTTCAGGCACATCATCGAGATCGCGCGCCAGTCCGTCCCCGACGGTTACGGAAACTCGTTCTTCTGGGTGAAGCCCCCGCGAATCGTGCCGCTGCACCTGGTGCGCGAGGTTCCCGAGCGGCTCACCTACGACGGCTCGGTCCATCGCGAGCTGGACGAGGCGGTGGTGCTGAGCGCGGCGCGGGAACTCGTGGACGCCGGGGTGACCCGGCTCGGGGTCTGCCTGCTGCACTCCTACGCGAACCCGATGCACGAGCAGCGGATCGGGGAACTGCTCAGGCAGGCGTTCCCCGATCTCTTCGTGTCGTTGTCCAGCACCGTGCTGCCCGAGTACCGCGAGTACGAGCGCGCCATGACCACGCTGCTCGACGTGATGGTCAAGCCGTACTGCCGCACCTACCTCGACCGGGCACACCAGGAACTTCGTACCCGCTCGGGCGAGCTGCCCTTCCTCATCATGCAGTCCAACGGTGGCGTGGTCAGTGCGCGTGCCGCCGGGGAAAAGCCGGTCACCATGCTGCTGTCCGGGCCCGCCGGCGGCGTGCTCGGCGCCGTCGAATCGGCGCGCAGCGCCGGTATCAAGAACATCATCACGCTGGACGTCGGTGGAACCTCGACCGACGTCGCGCTGATCGAGGACCTGACGATCCGGCTGACCAGTGAGACCGTGATCGAGAACTACCCGGTGAAGATCCCGATGATCGACATCGCCACGGTGGGAACCGGCGGTGGCTCGCTGGCGTGGGTCGGTCCGAACGGGGCGCTCAAGGTCGGTCCGAAGAGCGCGGGTGCCGTGCCCGGGCCGATCTGCTACCGGCGCGGTGGTGAACTGCCCACGGTGACCGACGCGGCAGCGGTCCTGGGATACTTCCCGGCCTCCCTGGTGGGGGGCGATCTCCTGCTCGACCGGGCCTCGGCGCACTCCGTCTTCCGCGAGTTCGGCGCCAACTGGGACATGTCCGCCGAGGAGATCGCGGCCGGCGTCCTGGAGGTCGCGGTGGCCGGTCAGGTGGCCGGCATCCGGCAGGTGTCGACGCTCAAGGGCCGCGACCCCGGTGACTACACGCTGGTCGCCTTTGGTGGCGCGGGGCCGCTGCTCGCCACGGAGGTCGCCGAATTCCTCGGCATGACCTCGGTGCTGGTCCCGCCGAACCCCGGCAACCTGTCGGCCTTCGGCCTGCAGGTGACCGACGTCAAGCGCGACTACGTCAGGACGTTCGTCCGCCAGGTGGCGGACGGGGTCGACGCCGAGGTGACGCCGGTCTGGCAGGAGCTGGAGCAACAGGGCCGGGACGAGCTCTCCGAAGAGGGCATCAACGCCGCCCGGGTGGAGCTGATCCGGGGCGCGGACCTGCGGTACGTCGGCGAGGGGTACGAGGTATCCGTGTCGATCCCGGCCGGCGTCTCGAACGAGGACTCACTGGCCGCGGTGACGGCCGAGTTCCACGCCGAGCACGACCGGATCTACGGCTTCTCCTACGAGGGCAAGCAGGAGGTCGAGATCGTCAACCTCCGGGTGCAGGCGATCGGCCGGCTGCACCGGCCGGAACTGGTGGGAGTGCCCGCCTCGACCGGTCCCGTCGAGCCGACGGCGCGGCGCGAGGTCTACTGGCGAGGCGTCGGCCGGCAGGACTGCGCTATCTACCAACGCTCGGAGCTGGGCGCGGGCAGCCGGATCAGCGGCCCCTGCGTGGTCGAGGAGTACGGCGCCACAGTCGTCGTACCCGCGAACTGGGCGGCTTCGACGGACTCCTTCGGCAACTTGATCATGGTGAGGCGGCAGGCATGAAAACCACACTCGGACCCATCGAGCTCGAAGTCATCACCGGAACGATCCGCTCGGCCGAGGTCGAGATCGAGGCGGCCGTCGAGCGAGCCGCCCGGTCCCCGATGATCCGGGACCAGCACGACTACCGGGTCGGTCTGTACGACGCCAAGGGGCGCAAGCTCACCGGCCGGTCGTACGGCTCGCTGGTCGAGCCGGTGTTCGAGTTCTTCGGCGACGACATCAACCCCGGAGACGTGTTCTTCTGGAACGATCCGTACAACAGCTCCGGTTCGTGTGGTCACGTCCCGGACCTGTGCACCACCGTGCCGATCTTCCACGAGGACCGGTTGCTGGGGTTCGCCCAGGTCTTCGGCCATCACGACGACGTCGGCGGCTGCGTGCCGGGCAGCCTGCCGGTGCAGGTCCGTGACCAGTGGGGCGAGGGTCTGGTGGTTCCGCCGGCCAAGCTCTACGACCGGGGCGTGCTGAACGAGACCGCTTTCAGGATCATCGAGCGCAACTCGCGGCTCCCCGAGCACCTGCGCGGCGACATCGACTCCGAGATCGGCGCCTGCCAGCTGGGCTCCCGCCGGCTCATCGAGCTCGCCGAGCGGTACGGTGTCGAGACCCTGGAGAGCGCGTTCGACTCCATCATCGACAACTGCGCCGAGACGATCCGCAGGGAACTGCTGCCCAAGATCGCCGATGGGGTGTACACCTTCGAGGACTACATCGAGTCCGACGGTTTCACCCGCAAGCTGTTCGCGATGCGCATCACCATGACCAAGACCGCGGAGAAGATCACACTTGACTTCACCGGTACCGACCCGGAGGCCGAGGGGCCGATCAACTGGGCGATCGACTACTGCGAGGGGCGTTTCGTTCGCAAGTGGCTGGGACCGGTGCTGCGCTGCCTGGCGGACTCCCCCGAGCGTGCGGCCGAGATCGACATCAACGAGGGGATCCTCGACGTTCTCGATGTGAGGTTCCCGGAGAAGGGCACCCTGGTCACCCCGCATTTCGGGCGTCCCACCGGGCTCCGGTTCTTCATCCTGATCCGCTCCCTGGGCATCTTCGCCGGAGTCCTCGCCAAGGCGACCGGCGGGAAGATGCCCGCGGACCACGAGACCATCCGCATCTGGGGCATGCACAGCCGCGAGAGCGACGGCAAGCTGAGCCTGTTCCGCGAGGTGCTCGGCGGCGGCGGCCCTGGGCGCCCCTGGGCCGACGGCAGCGACGTGGTGCACATCGTGCCGAACTCCCGTAACCTGCCCGCTGAATTCTCCGAGCAGCGCTATCCCGTGCTGGTCGAGAGCCTCGCGCTGCAGACCGACTCGGCCGGCGCGGGCAAGCGCAGGGGCGGGTTCGGCTACGACAAGCGGGTTCGGGCGCTGCGCGACTGTTTCCTGCTGTCCAACGCGGACCGCTCCGAGCTCGCTCCCTACGGGGTGAACGGTGGAGTCGCCGGCCAGCCGTACGGGGTGTCCATCGAGAGCGACGGCGGCGGCCCGCGGTCGCTGCCGGGGATGGTCGACGACGTGCCGGTGCGCGCCGGTGATCTGGTGCGCCTGTGGACGACAGGCGGCGGTGGCTGGGGAGACCCGCTGGATCGGGAGACCGAGCTGGTTCACTACGACGTGCTGTGCGGTCTCGTCACTCCCGAGGCCGCCGAATCCGAGTACGGGGTGGTGGTGACCGGAACCGGAAACGATCTGGTGGTCGACGCCGACGCCACCGAGCGCCTCAGGGACGAACGGCGGCGCGGTCGTGACACGCTCGGCATGTTCGACCGCGGCGAGCACTTCCGCAAGGTACAGAGCGCCGGTGGCCTGGTCTGGCCCGAGGGGTGGTCCGATCCGGACGACTGGCCGGCCGTCACCGGATGAGCCCAGACGGGGGAGGCGGCCCGGGCCCGGTCCTCCCCCGCCGGACTCCGTCCGTAGATCGTTGTCGTGCGTTAGAATCGCCACTGCCGCGGGCCGGGTCCGCATATCTACCGCTCGGGGCCGGGAAGCTCGGGGCCGGGAAGGGAGTGGGTGAACGTGGCGCGACGCACCGCGAAGTCCTCTGGGCAGCCCACCGACTCCGCCGGTCGGGCGAAACCGACGCTACAGGGAGTCTCCCGCGCGCTGCGGGTCATGGAGTTGCTGTCCCAGCAGCCGATGCGCGCCTCCGAAGCCGCCGAGGCGCTGGGCATGTCGTGGGCGACGCTGCACCGCACGCTGTCGCAACTGGAGGCGGACCAGTTCCTGGAGCGGGACGCGTCCGGTGTCTTCAGGATCGGCCGGCGCACGTGGTTGCTGGGCTCCACCTACCTGGTCGGGCACCGACTGCTCGAACTGGCCATCCCGTTGATGAACCGCGCGACCCAGGACACCCCGTTCGCCGTTTTCCAGTTGGTCGAACGGAGTGAGGGCATCGCGGTGGTCCTTTACTCCCATGAGGCGCTGTCCGGCGAAATCATCACCAGAACCACCTATGGTTACCATTTCCCGCTGCATACCGGCTCGAAAGGCCATGTGCTACTGGCCTACGAGCCCGATGAATTCATCGAGGAATATCTGGCCGGCGATCTCATCGCGCTGACTCCCGGATCGATCACCGATCCGAAGGAGCTTCGCGAGGTGCTCGCCACCGTCAGGAAACAGGGCTACGCCGTCACCATGGGTGACGTGCAGACCTTCACCGGCTCGGTGTCCGCGCCCGTGTTCGACAGTGAGGGCGCGGTGGTCGCGGCGGTCTGCGCGGTCGTCTCGCGAGCCCATCTCGACGGTGGCCAGAACCAGGTCGTGGTCACCGACGCGGTCCAGCGACTGGCCCAGGCGCTCTCGCTGGGCATCGGCTGGCAGCCGATGCGCAACCTCCGCTACCAGGCCTGATCCGCCACCACTCGGTTTCGCTCCCACATCGCCACACCGGACCCGGTCGGCGGCGATGCCGCCGCGTCGTGACGTGGCGGTCGCCGCCGACCGGTGATCGCGGCGTCGCGTCGCGGGCATCGTCGCAGCGTAGGAGCCGCGTCCCTGGTCACAGGCGACCTCGCCGGAAAAGAACTTCAGTGGTGAGACCTATTGACACGGGTACTTCTCGCCCTAAACTCTCATCATCGACTAGCGAACACGGTATCCGCCCAGCGAATAAGGGGTATGGCATGCGCGCCACGCTAGAACTGCGCAATGTGGAGAAATCCTTTCCTGGCGCGCGGGCACTCAAGGACGTCTCGCTCACCGCTTTCGCCGGCCGCGTTCACGCTCTGCTGGGTGAGAACGGCGCGGGCAAGTCGACACTCATCAAAATCGCCTCCGGCGCACTGCAGCCGGACGCGGGTCAACTCCTGGTGGACGGTCGCCGGCAGCGGCTCACGCCGCGGTCCGCCAGGGCCGCCGGGGTGCGGGTGCTGCACCAGGAGCGCCAGATCGCGCTCACCAGGACCGTCGCGGACAACGTTCTGCTCGATCTGCCGCCTCGGGGCAGGTTCGGTCTGGTCACCGGTCGCGGGGTGGCCCGCGAGGCCGGTCGGCGACTGGCGCGAGTCGGAGCCGACCTCGACCCCGATGCCCCCGCCTGGACCCTCAGCGTCGCCCAGATGCAGCTGCTCGAACTGGCACGGGCGGTGTGCGCGGATGCCAAGTGCATCATCATGGACGAGCCGACGGCGACCCTGCACCGCGCGGAGATCGACCAGCTGTTCTCGGTCGTACGGCAGGTGCGCGACAGCGGCATCGCGGTCATCTACATCAGCCATCACCTCGACGAGGTGATAGAGCTCGCCGACGACTACACGGTGCTACGCGACGGGACGAAGGTCCACGACGGCCTGGTCGCGGAGGTGACGACCGGCGAACTGATCAGCCACATGTTCGGCGACGAGGTCTCGATGCGACGTGCCGACATCCACGAGGGCGCCGCGACCCCCGGCCCGGTGGCGATAGAGCTCAAGGACGCCTGCTTCGGCGGAGCCGTCCGGTCGGTGAGCCTGAAGGCGCACCGGGGCGAGGTGCTGGTGGTGACCGGGGCGGTCGGCTGCGGCAGCCGCGAGGTCGCGCAACTGATGGCGGGCGCCATTCAGCCGACGTCCGGCACGGTGCGGATTCTGGACGGGCACCGGAGCGGACGCCGGGCGGCGACCCGGGCGGGCGTCGGCTTCCTGCCGGCCGACCGCAAGCGTGAGGGCCTGATGCTGGATCGCTCCATTATCGAGAACGCCCTGCTCGCCGAGAACGGCATGCTGCGAGCTCCCGCCTTCAACCCCCTCTCGGCGGCGCGTCGGACAGCCGAGGTCTGCCGGCGGCTGTCCGTGAAACTCTCCGACGTCCGCGCGCCGATCAGAGGACTGAGCGGCGGCAACCAGCAGAAGGTCATCCTCGCCCGCTGGCTCCAGGTCGGTAGCGACGTCCTGGTCCTGGACGAACCCACAGCCGGAGTCGACATCCCGTCCAAGTCCGAGATCTACCGGCTGCTTCGCGAGCGGGCCGTTGCCGGTGACGCGGTGGTGGTGTTCTCGACCGAATACCAGGAGATCTGCTGCATCGCCGACCGCGTCGTGGTGATGCGGGACGGCCGGATCGCCGGTGAGCTTGACGGCGAGAGCGCCACCGAGCACCGAATCTTCGAGATGGAACTAGGAAGCTGATATGTCGGCAACGCAGACTCAGGTGGTCCTCCCGACGACCGCCCGGCGAAAGTGGCTCACTCCGGCGGTTCGCGAGCACCTCCAGGTCTATCTGCCGCTCTTGGTGATCATCATCGCCCTGTCGGCGCTCGCCTCCTCTCGCAACGGCGCCTTCCTGTCGACCATGAACCTGGAGCGGATGCTGGTCGCCAGTTCGGTGCTGGGCATTCTCGCGGTGGGCCAGACCTTCCTGCTCGTCGGTGGCCAGCTGGACCTCTCCGTGGGCAGCCTGGTCTCGCTGGGCAGTGTCCTCACCGCGAAGCTGGTGGTGGGCGAGGTGCCCGACGTCGTGATCGTGCTGGTCGCGGTCCTGGTCGGTGCGGCCTCCGGAGCGCTGTGGGGCCTGCTCGTGTCGCTGCTGCGGGTTCCACCGTTCATCCTGACGCTCGGCGGCCTGGCGGTCTTCGCCTCGATCGCGCTGACCGTGGCGAAGAGCACTCCGATTCCGCTGCCGACCGGCCTGGACTGGCTGCAGACGGGCAGCTTCCTCGGCCTGCGTACCCCGACCCTGATCTGGCTGCTCTGCGTGATCGTCGGCGGTGTACTGCTGCATTTCACCCGGTTCGGCCGTAACGTCTTCGCGCTCGGCGCGAACGAGGAAGCCGCCTTCCTCTCCGGTATCGCGACCACCCGGACGAAGATCGCGATTTTTGTCCTCAACGGCACGCTCGCCGGCCTGGCCGCGGTCGTTATCACCGGCCGGGTCGGCGCCGGCGATCCTCGGGCGGGCGTCGGGCTCGAACTCGTCGTCATCGCGGCGATCGTGCTGGGTGGCGCCTCGCTGGCCGGCGGCCGCGGCTCGATCCTGGGAAGTCTGCTCGGTGTGCTCGTGCTCGGTGTCGTCACCAGCTCGCTGACGTTCCTGAGCGTTCCCGACTCCTACGACCAGTTCGTCTTCGGCGCGATCCTCATCGCGGCCGTGTCGGTGACCGCCGGGGCCGACTTCCGTAGACGCCGCAAGGTCCAGCGACGTGCCTGACCCGGCCGGCCCGAACGAAACGGAGAAAGTAATGACCCAGCAAGAACCCGTATCCGGTGCCGCGATGACGGGCATCAGCCGACGGACACTGTTCACCGGCGCCGCCGCACTCGGCGGACTGGGACTGCTCACCCCGATCCTCAGTGCCTGCGGGTCGTCGACCGGCTCCGCGCCGACCGGCTCCGCGCCGACCGGTT
Organism: Streptosporangium sp. NBC_01810; assembly: GCF_035917355.1. Lineage (NCBI taxonomy): Bacteria > Bacillati > Actinomycetota > Actinomycetes > Streptosporangiales > Streptosporangiaceae > Streptosporangium > Streptosporangium sp. NBC_01810. The sequence continues at coordinate 1,865,721 of NZ_CP109070.1, forward strand.
CCGCGGCGATCGGCTCCGCGGCGGGGATCGGTTCCGGCAAGACGATCGGGGTATCGCTCAACGGCCTCGTCGAGTACACCAGGTACGTCGCGGAGGGCGTCGCCAAGGTGCTGGACGGCACCTCGTACAACCTCAAGATCGTACAGGCCAACTTCGACGTACAGACCGAACTGAAGAACCTCGAAAGCCTTATCTCGCAGGGCGTCGCCGGGCTGGTGGTGCTGCCCAACACCGTCGACACCGTGCTGTCGGCCGTGAAACAGGCCAAGTCGGCGGGCATCCCGACCGGCATCGCCCTGTGGGCGGCACCGGGTCCGCTGGACGAGTACGCCAAGGGCGTCGCCCACGTCGACTCCGTCGGCGGCGGCCGGCTGATCGGCGACTGGCTCAAGAAGAACGCCAAGCCCGGCAAGGTCGTGGTCGTGCAGGGCGTGGTCGGGCAGGGATTCTCGGAACGGATCGACCAGGGCCTGGACGAATCGCTCAAGGGGAGCGGATTCCAGATTGTGCTCCGCGAACAGGGGTACTTCGACCGTAGCAAGGCGGTCGGTGTCGTCGAGCGCGCGCTGCAGGCGCACCCGGACGTGACCACGGTCGTGTCCTACGCCGCGGCGATGGGCAACGGCGTCTCCGCGTACCTGAAGCAGAACGACATCAAGAACATCACCCACGTCACCAGCGACGCGGATGCGGAGATGCTGACCTGGCTGGGCACGCCGTACCTGGCGGCGACCCGCTACTACTCGGCGGCCGAGACGGGGGTGCTCGCCACGGAGGCGGTGCGCGCCGCGATCGAGGGCGGCAACCCGACTTTCAAGAACACCGTCTTCCAGGACATGATGACCGGCGAGAACAAGGATTCGATCGTGGCGAAGTCACCGATGAGCTACCCGGAGTACGAGGGCAAGCTGACGGACCTGTGACGACGGCACCGTACCGGGTCGCCGGCGGTGCCGATCGATTCGACCCTTGTAGGAGTGACAGTTGAAACCATCCGCTTTTCGATACGCGTTGCCGTCGACGTTGCGGGATGCCATCGACATCCGGGCCAGGTTCGAGGACTCGGTGATCCTTGCCGGTGGACAGAGCCTCATCCCGACGATGAACTTCAGGCTGGCCAATCCAGAGGTCGTCATCGACCTGCGGAAACTTGACGAACTCAACTATGTTCGAGTGGCGGACGGCGTCGTGCGGATCGGTGCGATGGCTCGGCAGCGAGTGGTCGAGCAGAACGACGAGGTCGCTGCGGCGAACCCGCTGATCCGCGAGACCCTGCTGAACGTGGCACATCCGGTGATCCGCAACCGGGGCACGGTCGGCGGCAGCCTGGCGCACGCCGATCCCTCCGCGGAGTTGCCGACGCTGCTGACCACGATGCGTGGCGCGATCACCGTCTGCGGGCCGTCGGGCAGCCGGACCATCGCGGCCGAGGATTTCTTCGAGTTCATCTTCACCACCGTCATGGAGCCCGACGAGCTGCTCGTCGAGGCGGCCATACCGGCGCTGGAGCCCGGTGAGGGCTGGGCGTTCGCCGAGTTCGCCCGCAGGCACGGCGACTACTCGGTGGCCGGGGTCGCCGTCACGCTCAAGCTCGGCGCCGACCGGCGGATCGACCGGGTACGGCTCGGCGCCTGCGGAATCGCCACCACACCGGCCCTGCTGACCGAGTGCGAGCGCCTCCTGACCGGCAAGTCGCCGTCGCCGGAGCTGTTCGCCGAGGCGGGGGCACTGGCCCGCGACGCGGTGACCGTTTCCGACGACAGCGCGACGAGCAAGGCGTACCGGCAGCACGTACTCGCCGGCCTCGTCGAACGAAACCTCACAACGGCGATGACCAGAACAGATGGTGCGTGATGACCGAGACCACTGAATTCGAGCCGAACGCCCTCGTCCAGATCAACGTCGAGGTCAACGGACGCGCGGTCAGCGAGGAGGTGCCGACCAGGCTGCTGCTGAGCGACTTCCTGAGGCACCGGCTCCGGCTGACCGGTACGCATGTCGGCTGCGAGCACGGGGTGTGCGGCGCCTGCACGGTCCACATCGACGGCACCCCGGCGAGGTCGTGCCTGACGCTGGCCGTCCAGGTGGACGGATGCTCCATCCGCACCGTCGAGGGACTGGCGAACGCGGACGGGAGCCTGCACCCGGTGCAGCAGGCGTTCAAGGAGTGCCACGCGCTGCAGTGCGGGTTCTGCACCCCGGGATTCATGATGGCGGTCGCCGGTCTCCTCGATGAGCGAGACGACCTGCGGACCGCCGAGGACGACTCGATTCGTGAGGACATCGCGGGCAACGTCTGCCGGTGCACCGGCTACATGAACATCGTGTCGGCGGTGCGGCGTGCTGCCGAACTCACCAACGAGAAGGGGTGACGGCCGGTGTCCACCCGCCAGTTCGGCGCTCGGGTACAGCGCAACGAGGACGACAGGCTAATCCGGGGTAAGGGCCGCTACGTCGACGACATCCCGCTGGAGGGCGCGCTGCACGGAGCGTTCGCACGCGGCAACGTCGCGCACGCGAAGATCACCCGCCTGGACGTCTCCAGGGCCGCGGCGCTGCCCGGCGTGCTGAAGGTATACACCCACGAAGACCTCGGCAGCCTCGACATGAAGATGCCGCTGCTGATCCCGCACCCGTGCATCACGCACGGCCGGACCCAGTATCCGCTCGCCCGCGACGAGGTGTTCTACGTCGGCCAGGCCATCGCGTTCGTCGTTGCCGTCGACCGCTACGTCGCCGAGGACGCCGCGCTGCTGATCGATGTCGAGTACGAGACGCTGCCCGTCGAGATCGACCTGCGACGCGCCGCCGAGCCCGGGGCGCCGCTCGTGCACGCCGACGTCCCGAACAACATCGCGGCGAACCTGGTGCAGGAGAGCGGCGACGTGGCATCGGCGTTCGCCAAAGCCGACCACATCACGTCGATCACCGTGCACTGCGAGCGGAGCACCGCCGCACCGATGGAGTGCCTGGCGACCGCGGCGCGCTGGGACGAGGTGTCCGGCGAGCTGACGGTCTGGGACGGGACCCAGGCACCGATCGGGCTGCGCGGGGCACTGGCCAGCCTGTTCGATCTGGACGAGCACGCGGTGCGGGTCATCGCTCCCGACGTGGGGGGCGGCTTCGGCCCGAAGATTCACTTCCCGTACGCGAACGAGGTCCTGGTGCCCCTGGCGGCCCGTGAGTTCGGCCGTCCGGTGAAGTGGATCGAGGACCGCTCCGAGAACTTCGTGCACATGACCCACGAGCGGCTGCAGATCCACGACATCGAGCTCGCGGCCACCAGGGACGGAATCGTGCTGGGGCTGCGTGACCGGTTCCTGCACGACACCGGGGCGTTCATCCCCTACGGCATCGCGGTCGCCCAGGTGGCCTCCTGTCAGATCGCCGGTCCCTACCGGATCCCCAACATCCTGGTCGAGTTCTCCTGCGTCTACACGCCCACCGTGCCGGTGACGCCCTACCGCGGCTGCGGGCGGCCCCAGGCCAACTTCGCGATCGAGCGGGCGATGGATCAGCTCGCCGACGAACTGGGGCTGGATCGGTTCGAGATCCGCCGGCGCAACTTCATCCAGCCAGAGGAGTTCCCCTACACCCGGCCGAACCTCATCTTCGCCGACGGCCTGCCCGTGACGCACGACTCAGGAGAGTACGAGCAGGCGCTGCGGGCGCTGATGGACGCGATCGACGTCGACGCGTTCAAGGCGGACCAGCAGGCGGCCCTGGAACAGGGACGCTACCTGGGCCTTGGCCTGTCCTTCTACGTCGAGGGCACCGGCCTCGGCCCGTACGAGGGCGGCCACGTCCGCGTCCATCCGATCACCGGAAAGGTGTTCGTCAACACCGGCCTGACCACCCAGGGACAGGGCCACGCCACTGTGTTCGCGCAGATCGTCTCCGATCAGCTCGGCGTGGCCGTGGAGGACGTCATTGTCGTCGAGGGCGACACCGGGGTGTACGACTGGGGCGTCGGCACCTTCGCCAGCCGCGCCGCGGTCGTCAGCGGCAGCGCGGTGCACAAGGCCGCCGTACTGGCCAGGAAGCAGCTGATCGAGGCCGCGGCCAACATGCTGGAGGCGAACCCGGACGACATCGAGCTCTCCGACGGCCGGGCCTTCGTCAAGGGGGCCGGGGTCGACGGGGTGACGCTGGCCGAGATAGCGACGGCCAGCAACCCGCTGCGCTACGCCTTCAACAAGGCCGCCGAGCGCGCGACCCAGTTCGCGCCGGCGGCCCGCAGTGACGGCCCGCCGCTCGCCGAGGGGGCCCACCCGGGTATCGAGGCGACCGACTACTACTCGCCGCCGCACGCCACCTGGGCCTACGGCGTGCACGGTGCGATCGTCGAGGTCGACCCGGCGACCTACGGGATCAAGATCCACCGCTACGTCTGCGTGCACGACTGTGGAAACATGATCAACCCGATGATCGTCGAGGGCCAGATCGCCGGTGGGGTGGCCCAGGGGATGGGCGGCGCGTTCTACGAGAAGCTGGAGTACGACGAGGACGGTGCCCTGCGCAACGCGAGTTTCATGGACTTCCTGATCCCCTACGCGACCGAGATCCCGCACGTGGAGATGATCCACCAGGAGACGCCGTCGCCGCTGAACCCGCTCGGCATCAAGGGCGTCGGCGAGGCCGGCACCATCCCGGTGGCGCAGGTGATCGCCTCGGCGATCGAGGACGCGCTGCGACCGCTGGAGATCGCGCCGATCAGGAAGGTGCCGCTGAGCCCGTCCCTGCTCCACTCGTATGTCGCCGAGGCCGGGCTTCGGAAGTGAACGAGGTGCGGGCACCGCGACGCCCGGAAACGGAACTCACCGACCTCTCGGCGGTCGATCTGCAGGCGCTGCTGCGGTACGGCGAGGTCTCCGCGACCGAGGTGCTCGACGCGCATCTGGCGCGGATAGCGGAACGGAACCCGGTGATCAACGCCGTGTGCTCGGTCAGCGAGGACCGCGCGCGGGCCGAGGCGAGGCGAGCCGACGACCGGATGGCCCGCGGCGAGTACCTCGGCCCGCTGCACGGCCTGCCGATCCTGCACAAGGACCTGATCGAGACCGCGGGGGTGCGCACCACCTTCGGGTCGGCGGCATACCGCGACCATGTCCCTGACCAGGACGCGCTGATCGTGCGGCGGGCGGCCGACGCCGGAGCCGTGATGCTCGGGAAGACGAACACTCCGCAGTTCGGCACCGGTGGCCACACCTGGAACGCGCTGTTCGGCACGACGGTGAACCCGTACGACACCACTCGGAGCGCCGGGGGAAGCAGCGGAGGCTCGGCGGCGGCGCTCGCCGCCGGAATGGCGCCGCTGGCGACCGGTACCGACATGGCGGGATCGCTCCGGATTCCGGCGGCGTTCTGCAACGTGGTCGGGATGCGCCCCTCACCGGGTCGGGTGCCGTGGGTCCCGTCGCGGATGGGATGGTTTCCCTATGTGGTGCCGGGGCCGATGGCGCGGACCGTCAACGACCTCGCGCTGCTGCTGTCGGTGACGGCCGGACCGGACGCCCGGGCGGCGATCTCGATCGAGGAGCGGGGCGACCGGTTCACCCCGCCGCTCAACGCCGCCGTCTCGAAGCTCAAGGTCGCCTGGGCACCCGGCATCGCCGGACTGCCGGTGGACGCCGACGTCCGTCCGGTGCTGGAGCAGCTGGGCGGCACGCTCTGCGGACTCGGCGCCGAGGTGGTCGAGGCGGAACCGGACCTCACCGGTGCGGAGGAGGCGTTTCTCACCTGGCGATCCTGGTACTACGCCACCAGCTACGGAACGTTGCTGCGCGAGCGCCCCGAGGTGCTTGACGAGTTCACCGCGGCCAACACCCGGGCGGGCCTGGCCGTGAGCGGCGAGGATCTCGGCCGGGCCGAGGTGCTGCGGACCGCTCTGCACCTGCGGATGGCGGACTTCTTCGCGGAGTATGACATCCTCGTCATGCCGTGCGTGCCGGTCGCGCCGTTCGGCGCGGACAGCCGCCACCCCGAGACGCTGGGCGACGCGCCGGTGGTCTCCTACCTGGACTGGATGCGGCACCTCTACTACATCACCGCCACCGGGTTGCCCGTGGTGAGCCTGCCGGCCGGTTTCACCGAGCGGGGGTTGCCGGTGGGCGTGCAGATCGTGGCCGGACCCAGACGCGATCTCGACGCGCTGAGGTTCGCCCGTGCGCTGGAGACGGCGACCGGATTCGGCGCTGTGCGGCCGGGTGATACAGCTCATGATTCTGCTCGAAAGGTATTGAAGTGACTGGACCGCTGGCGGGCACCGTTGTCGTGGACCTGTCGCGGGCGCTGGCCGGCCCGCATGCCGCGATGATGCTGGGCGACCTCGGAGCCCGTGTGATCAAGGTGGAGAGCCCGGGGGCCGGCGATGACACCCGGGGCTGGGGCCCGCCGTTCGTCGGCCCCGAGCATGCTCGCGAATCAACATATTTCCTGAGTTGTAACCGGAACAAGGAGTCGATCACCCTCGACCTGAAGTCCGAAGACGGCAGGGAGACGCTGAGCAGGCTGGTCCGCCAGGCGGACGTGCTGATAGAGAATTTCCGCACCGGCGTGCTGGATCGCCTGGGATTCTCGATGGACGCGCTGCGCGAGCTGAACCCGAGGCTGGTGATCCTGTCGATAACCGGCTTCGGCCACGACGGTCCCGAAGGCGGCCGGGCCGGCTACGACCAGATCGCCCAGGGGGAGGCCGGCCTGATGTCGCTCACCGGCGCCTCGCCCGACGAGCCGACCCGGGTGGGGGTGCCGATCGGCGACCTGCTCGCCGGGATGTACGGGGCCTACGGAGTGGTCTCCGCGCTGCACGAACGTAGCGGCACCGGCACCGGGAGCGTGGTCAGGACCAGCCTGCTCGCCGCCCTCGTCGGGGTACACGCCTTCCAGGGCACCAGGTACACGGTGGCCGGTGAGACACCGCACGCCACCGGGAACCACCACCCGTCGATCTGCCCCTACGGCCTGTTCCGCTGCGCGGACGGCATGCTGCAGCTGGCGGTCGGCTCCGAGGGACTGTGGGACACCTTCGCCGCGGCGTTCGGCCTGCCCGCGGGCGAGGACGGCTTCGCCGGCAACGCCCAGCGGGTCGAGAACCGCGAAGCCGTGATCGACGCGGTCAACGCCGCGTTCGCCCCCTGGAAGCTCGACGACCTGCTTACCAGGCTCGCCGAACTCGGCATCCCGGCAGGTGAGGTCCGCACCCTCGACCGCGTCTACGAGTGGGAGCAGACCCGATCCCAGAATCTGCTGATCGAGGTCGAGCACGCCACCCTCGGGCGGGTGACACTCCCGGGATCACCGCTCCGATTCGACGGGGCGGCACCGGTCGAGCATCTGGCGCCGCCCACGCTCGGGCAGCACAACGAGTCGGTACGGGCCTGGCTCGACGAAGTCGACCCGCGAGGCAGGGGAGGGGACTCATGACCCCGCGGCCGACCTCGCACGAGCTGATCGATCAGGTCCTGGACCCCGGAAGCTGGATCTCCTGGGACATTCCGGTCAGTGATCGACGCGACAACGACGCCGAATATCGCGAGACGCTCGCCCGCGTCCGGGAGTCCACCGGGCTGGACGAAGCGGTGACGGTCGGCGAGGGCACCATCCGCGGGCGCAGGGTCGCCGCGCTCATCGGCGACTTCCGTTTCCTGGCCGGTTCCATCGGCGTTACGACGGCCGAGCGGCTCGTCCGGGCCATCGACCGCGCCACCCGGGAGGGCCTGCCCCTGCTGGCCGCGCCCGTTTCCGGAGGCACCCGGATGCAGGAGGGCACGGTCGCCTTCGTGCAGATGATCAAAATCACCGACGCCATCGCCGCGCACCGTGCCGCACGGTTGCCCTACCTCGTCTACCTCAGGCATCCCACCACCGGAGGCGTGTTCGCCTCCTGGGGCTCGCTCGGACACCTCACCGTCGCCGAACCGGGCGCGCTCGTCGGCTTCCTGGGGCCGAGGGTGCACGAGGCGATCAACGGCGAGAGGTTTCCCGAGGGGGTGCAGACCGCGGAGAACCTGTTCGCGCACGGTCATCTCGACGCGGTCCTGCCGGTCACCGACCTCGCCGAGACGGTCGATCGGGCGCTCAACGTGCTCTGCGCGCCGACCGGGCACCTGAACCGGCCGTACCGCTCGGCCGACGAGGAGATCGCGGACACTCCCGCCTGGGATTCCGTGACGCGATCGCGCCGGCCCGACCGCCCCGGAGTCCGCGCGCTGCTGGAGAGCGCCGGACAGGATGTGGTCCGGCTGGGCGGCGCCCGAGGGGACGGAATCCTGCTCGCCCTGGCCCGCTTCGGCGATGCACCGTGCGTGGTCCTCGGACACGACCGTAGCATTGGCCGACAAGGCGGGCCGGTGGGTCCGGATGGTCTACGGATGGCGCAGCGCGGCATGCGGCTCGCCCGGGAACTGGGCCTGCCGCTCGTAACGATCATCGATACGTCCGGAGCGGAACTGTCCAAGGAGGCGGAGGAGGGCGGCCTGGCAGGGGAGATCGCGCGGAGCCTGCACGCTCTGATCACCCTGGAGTCACCGACGCTCTGCGTCCTGCTGGGCCAGGGGACAGGCGGCGGAGCACTTGCTCTGCTGCCGGCCGACCGCGTCGTCGCCGCTCAGCACGCCTGGCTGTCGCCGCTGCCTCCCGAGGGTGCCAGCGCCATTCTGCACCGCACCGTCGACCGGGCGCCCGAACTCGCCTCGGCACAGGAGATCCGTTCGACGGACATGTTCCGCCACGGCATCGTCGACCGGATCGTGGGGGAGGACTCCGGGGACCCCCAGGAGTTCCTGTCGCGCCTCGGCCAGGTCATCGAGGACGAACTCGCCGGACTGCTCAAGGTCCCGACCGCCTCCAGGCTCGCGGACCGCCGCGCTCGCTTCCGCCGGCTCGGTAACGAGGTGCTCAGCGCGTGACTCCGGTGATAGCCCTCACCGGCGCGGCCGGATACACCGGCCGCGCCGTCACGGCCGCGCTGTCGCGCCAAGGTGTCGAGGTGATCGCACTGGTGCGTCGCGCGCGGCAGGCACCCCAGATGCTCGCCGCCGGCGCCGGGCGGGCAGTGGTGGTCGACCTCGCGGACCTCTCGTCGCTGACCGACGCGCTCGGCGGCGTCGCCGCCGTCTACCACATCCCGCCGAACATGCATCCGGCCGAGGACACGCTCACCGCCGTGGTGATCGACGCCGCGGAGCGGGCCGGGGTGCCGAGGTTCGTGCTGCACTCGGTCCTCGCGCCGTACCTGCCCCGGATGCCGCACCACCTGCGCAAGGCGAACTCCGAGCTGACCCTACGCGAATCAGGCCTGACCTGGACGATCCTGCAGCCGGGGTGGTACGCGCAGAACCTGCTGCCGCACGCGGAACAGGCCCGGGACACCGGGCGGATCGCCGTGCCGTACTCGGTCTCGGCCCCGTTCGCACCGGTGGACGTGCACGATGTCGCGGAGGCGGCGGCCGTCGTGCTGACCGAGAGCGGTCACGACTTCGCCACTTATGAGCTCAGCGGGCCGCGGCTGCTGGACACCCGCGAGATGGGTGCCACGCTCGGCGAGGCGCTCGGCATTCCGGTGGTCGCGGTCGAACAGACCCTCGAAGAGTGGCGGGCCGGCGCGACCTCGCTGCCGGACTCCACGGCCGACGGCCTTGCGGCGATGTTCCGCTACTACGACGACCACGGCCTCCCGGGCAACCCCCGGGTGCTCGCCATGCTCCTGGGACGCGCCCCCACCGAGCTGAGCACCGTCCTTGCCCGCGACCTCCCAGGTGCGCCCTGACAACAAGCTGATCTTTCTCGGATGAACGCCGGTCGATCCAGGTGGAACACGTGCCAGGACCGGGGGCTCGTGCACCACGCACCAGGTCCGGACAACCGTTCCACTACGGTTCACAGGGCGGGTTCTTCTTCCTCACCCGCCGCCCGAGCCCAAAGGAGGACAGTATGGAAATCTGGATCAATCCCGACTGTTCCAAGTGCCGCTCCGCGCTGTCCGTCCTGGACGCAGAGAAGGCCGAGTACACGGTCCGCCGCTACCTGGAGGACCCGCCCGACGAGCGGGAACTCCGCGAGGTGCTGACCAGGCTCGGCCTCGAACCCTGGGACATCACCCGGACGGGTGAGAGCGCGGCCACCGAGCTCGGCCTGGCCGACTGGCCCCGTACCCCCGAGAGTCGTGACCGCTGGATCCAGGCGCTGGCCGCCCATCCGATCCTCATCCAGCGGCCCATCATCACCGCCGACGACGGACCGGCCGTCGTCGCCCGAACGGAGGAGGCCGTCCGTTCACTGCTTCCACCCGGGTAGGCACCGGAGAGCAATGCTTGAGACCTAGGTCATGTTCCTGGTTTGGATCTAGATCTTCGGATTCTGCCCCTCTTCGCGGTTGGGCGACTCCCGCTTGAGGACAACTCAACGCCTGCTATCGAGGGCGACCGGAACCGGGATTTCCGGGCCTCGGCATGCTCCTGCCGGGGCCCGGCGCGCAGCGGACACCCCCGCGCCGAGGAAGGGGGCGGCCCGGGGGTGCTGGTGGATGATCAGCCGAATTTGGGAGCCGGGGCCGTGGCGTTGAGCGCCGTCACGATCGTCTCCTCCTCGTACCTGAAGTGGGACTCCAGCTGGTTCGCCAGCCGCTCCAGGTCGGTGCGCAGCTGCACGGAGTCGCTTTCACCGGGTACGAAGCTGTCGACGAGCTGCTGGATGTCGTCCTGCAGCCGCGCCACCACCTTGTGCTCCTCGCCGAGCTGCGTCAGTGCCGGAGCGAGTGCGGGGAACTGCTTGGCCAGCATCGGGAACACGGCCATGTCCTCGCCGCCGTGATGCTTCTTCAGCGCCCCGCAGAAGTTCAGGCAGTGGGTGCGCATCTGCTGGGCGAGGTCCGGCGACGTCCGCTCGATCGTGTCCACGCCGCCCTCGATCGCCTGGTCCGCCTGGGCGCGGAGCGTCTCGAGCTCCTTACGCAGCCAGTCGTGCACCTCGACGATCCAGTCGCCCATGCCCTTGACCCGCTCCTCGCCGGGCTTGGGGCCGATCCGGTGCAGTACGACGACCGGGATCTCCCGGGTCGTCTTGGCCTGGTAGTCGGCGTACCCCGGCGCCTCGGTGATCACGCGGTCGAAGAGCTTGTCACGCTCCTGGGTCGGCGGGATGGCGGCGATCGCCTGATAGGTGTCGCCACCCGTCTCGACCGTCACGATCGGGTTCTTGCGGATGTTGTGGTACCACGCGGGGTGCTTGTCGGCGCCATTCGAGGACGCGACGACGATCCCTTTTCCGTCGAATTCGAGATACCCCAGGATGCTCTCCCGTCGCAGGCCGCTCTTGGCTCCGACGGTCGTCAGCACGGTCAATGTCCAGCCCTCGAACATGCCGCTCATCTTCCCGTTGTTCGCCCGAAACTCGGCGATGACCTGACGCTGGAACTCATTGACGTCGAAGCCCGCCCAGGTCTCGGCCTGTTCCTTGCTCATGCACTGCCTTTCCGTGTCGATTGATCGCGAAGAAGGGCCACGCCACCGGAAATCGACACAGAAATACCCCGCATGCCTACGCAATGAAGATGGGCGCAGCAATCCCAGGACAGGGATTGACAAGCTGCGAGAGACGGAACGTGCCGACCTCTGCAATGGCTGAGTAGCCGCTACCTCCATGCGTAGGCCCATACGGGGCTCGGTGAGACCGTAACACCGTCCCCGCTGATCGAGCAACGTCACGTTGGCGGGTGCAACCGGGAGCCGGTGGACCGGAGTTGGGCCTGATCTCGAGTCAGCTCCCTAACGGACCGAACTCGCCTATCGGCAGGAACGGCTCGATCAACATCCACTCGTCATCCGTCACTTCAGACCGCGTCACACCAGCCTGCTACCAGCACGAACCGCGAAGAGGGGCAGAATCCGAAGATCTAGATCCCAATCCGCAACATCATGATCTCAACCCCGTACTGGCCCTAGAAGTGCACTGAAGATCTTGGTTTGAGTGGATATCGGCGCGGAGCAGGCGCCCCGGCGGCTTATGCAGTGGCGGGGTTCAGTGCCCAGGCGCCGCCTGTGTGGGTGAGTCCGAGGTTGATGAGGCGGCGGAGGTTGAGTGCGGCAGCGCGGTTGTGGAGCCAGATGTTGTTCTTGAGGACGCCGCGGTAGGGAACGCGACGGTTGCCTTTGGCGACCAGCCAGGCGATGGCGCGTTCGACGGGTGGTCGCCAGCGGCGGTACTCCTGCTGCCATCGCTGACTGGTGGCGGCCTGCTGCCGGGCGGTTTTGAGGAGGTCATAGTGGGGGTGGACGTTGAAGGTGCGTCCGGTCTTGGACGTGGTGCAGCGTTCGCGCAGTGGGCAGGTGCGGCACAGGATCTTGAACTGGGCCTGGCGGTTACCACCTGCCAGCGGGCGGCCGAGGGTTTTGGTGTGGCCTGCCGGGCAGGTGACGCGGCCGGTTTGGGTGTCGACCTGGAAATCGTCGGTGGTGAAGCCGCCGGGGACGGCTTGGCGTAGCGGCGGCGGCTTGATCACCAGGGTGTGGCCGTCGGCTTGGAGGGTCTGTCGCAGGTCGCCGGTGCCGTAGGCGGTGTCGCCCAGTACCGTCAGGGCATCGTCGTCGCCGGCGAGGAGGCTTCGGGCGACGGCGGCCTCGTGGTTGTCCGCGCCGCTGCCCGCGGTGAGGGCGACCTCGGTGAACAGCCCCGCCTCGGGCTCGAACGCGGCATGTGCGCGAAAGCCGTCCTGGTGGCGGGTGCGGTTCTTGTGGATGTGGCGGGCCTCGGGGTCGACCGTGGACACGATGCGGTCGTGGGCGGTGCGCCGGGCGATCCGCCATCGGCCGTCGGAGCCGTCGGCGGGCTCGACGTCTTGTCCTGCGACCAGTGCCAGCAGTCCGAGGGCGCCTGCCGCCGTCTCGCCGAGCGGTTGGCCGGGCACGTGAGCGATGAGATTAAGGGCGTCGGTGACCAGGGCGTCGACCAGTGTGTCCCGCGCCTGCTGGTCGTTCCAGGCGATCTTCGGCTTGCCGGGGTCGGTGTAGTCGTGGGCGGTGCACCACTGGGCGGCGACCGGCTCGGCGCCGGGGACGTCGCGGATGACCCGGCGGATCGCGGCGATGAGCTGGGTGACGGTGTCCTGGGTGGCGACCGCGTCGTCCAGCACGGTGGAGTCCAACGCCCGGCGCTGCCTGCCTTTGAGGACGCCGGTGGCCGCGACGACTTCCCTGACCTTGGTGAACAGCCGGTTCGGATCGGCCGAGCGCTGCAGGCGCCGTCGGAAGTAGGTCAACAGCGACGGGTCGAACGCGGTGTCGTACAGACCCAGGCCGCAGGCGGCCTTCCACCTCAGGTCACAACGCAGTTCCTGAACCGTCTCGAAGTCCGACAGCCCGTGCAGGCTCTGCAGGACGATCACTGTGGCGAGCACCTGCGGCGGCATGCTCGGCCGCCCGTTCGCCGAGGGATACATGTCCGTGAACATGTCTGCTGGGAACAGCGTCTGCCGATGTTCGGCCAGGAACGCGAAAACGCTCCCGGCTGGGATCAGCTCCCGGCAGGTCTGCCACACATCCGGCCCTACCGGTTCTCCAGCCCATTCACCCTGCACGCAACGAGTCTGGCCCCGAATCATCCGAGGCGGGACCAGAACGCAAGATTTTCAGTGCACTTCTAGGCGGCGTAGTCAACGATCAGCAGGAGGTCAGACAAGGATTCACCAGCTCATGGTGATTGGTGAGTTCTACGAGAGTAGGACCCACTCTGGCGCGGTATGACCTGACTTCGACACCAGTAAGGGATCGAGGGAACGGTGGAGAGGACCTTGTCAGCTGTGGTGGCGGTGTTCGCGGCCGCCGTGGTGCTGACGGGCGGTTGCGGCGGCGGCTCGCCCGCGCAGGCACAGCCGGTCATCACGCCAGCCGGCAAGATCGTCCCGGACAAAGGCAGCGGGGACCTTCCCGAGGCCACGGCCAAGGTGGGTCTGGACTGCCAGACAATGCTGGAAAACCGCGATTTCGCGTCGGCGGCCACAAAGATGGATCAGGTGGCGTCCGCCGACGACAGCACAGACAGCGAAAAAGCTATCGCGCAGATCTGCGCGGCGGCGGCGAAGGCGAACATGAGACACTATCGCGAGGCGCTCGAAAGCATCGACGCGGCGAAAGAGAATCTCTCCGATCTTCCTCCTGAGATGCGCTCGCTACTGTCGGAACTTCGCTACCACACAGAGCTGATCAGCGCCGCTGCCGTAGGCGAGTACAACAGGGCCCAAGAGGCCCTTGCCCGCCTCCTGGAGCTCGGACACAAACTGGGCGACTACGTCAGGGACGCGTGCGCGGTGGCGTCCGATCCCGCCGCTCTCCCGGAGTGCACGACGGCCACGCCTTCAGCCACCATGACCGAGTCCCCGTCGGGCAAGCCGAAAACACCAGTGACGTCCCCACCCGAGGACTCCACTACCAGGCCGACAGGCGACACCACCACCCCCACCGGCGGCGCTAGCAAGTCACCCAATGAAAGGAAGTCCGTATCGCCGGACGTTGATGACGATGGCCCGGCGCCAAGCTAGGCGTGGAATGCCTCCGCCCATGAACACATCCGCACGTAACGACGGCGAGGCCGGTCAGGACTTCACCCGCGTGTGGCCCGTCCTCGCCCACATCGTGACACCGACCACCTTGGTCACGGCGATCATGATGTATTTCGGAGCGGTACGCACCAACGCCATGTACGGGCGCCTCGGTGTGGATTCGAGCATGCTGGGCCTGCCCTTTCAGGAGTACGTGCTGCGCAGCGTCACACTGACCATTGAACCGCTGGTGCTGGTCCTGGTCGTGGCCCTGATCGCTCCCCCAGTGCACGTATGGCTGACCCGGTCCGTCGCTGGGCATCACACTGCCACGATGCGGATGGTTGCGATAGTGGCCGTGCTCGGAGTCGCGGGCGCCATGGTAGGCGTCATGGGGATGGCCGGCTGGGTGGGACTTCCGCCCTTCGTCATGCCGATCTGCCTGGGCCTCGGCGTCTTCGTACTGGTCTACAGCGCTTCTCTGTACCGCAGGGTCAACCCGCAACGAACGACCTCCCCCACGGACCAGATCGTCCAGCGCACGGTCTGCGCGGTGCTCCTCCTGCTCCTGCTTTTGTGGTCGGTCA
Organism: Streptosporangium sp. NBC_01810; assembly: GCF_035917355.1. Classification (NCBI taxonomy): domain Bacteria; kingdom Bacillati; phylum Actinomycetota; class Actinomycetes; order Streptosporangiales; family Streptosporangiaceae; genus Streptosporangium; species Streptosporangium sp. NBC_01810. Next base: position 1,880,841 of record NZ_CP109070.1, read on the forward strand.
CGGAGTTCGCGGAGCAGCGGGGATGGGAGGCGGCCGACCAGTACCGGGCGGACCCAGGCATGCTACCGAACACGGTGGTATATGCGACACGACGTCTGTATTTGGAGGGTCCCGGGATTACAGAGACCACGCTGCCGGACCCGAACGCGATGTTCCGCTACCGATACACCGGCCTGCGCCTGCTGATCCATTCGAACCGGCGGTACTTTCTCCTCCCCGCCTGCTGGACGACGAGCCCGTGGGCCCGAGCGATAGCCCTTCCTGCCGACGATTCGCTGCGGCTTGAGTTCTTCTTGATCAACGTATTGCCGGAATGCCCACATGGGCAATGAGGACAGCACTTGACCCGATAGGTCTCGGCCTGCCCTTGAGAAGCGTGTCACCAGGTACACAGTGAGAATGGCAGTGGCGCCACCGAGCGAGACCTGTACGACCAGGTCAGAGACGCCGTCAAGAGCATTGGACCTGACAGGGAAACGCCCGTTTCCTGTCACATCAGCGATCTCGCCCAGGTGCTCCGCGTCGACGCTGGTCGGCGATATCCGGCCTGGCAGGGTTCCGAGGGCTGGGGGCGGGTCCCGGCGATTCGACGGTTGTCAGAGGGTGAGTTGGCGGGGGTGGGTGATCTCCCGGGCTGTGGTGGCCGCCGCTTCCCTACGGGCCAGGGGGTCGGCGTCGGCGAGGGTGTCGAAGGACAGCCGGGTGAGGTCTTCGATGCGCTGGATCGGGACTTGGTAGGTCTTGTAGGCGCCGTAGGAGAACTCCGCGGGGGCGGTTTCCAGGCCGTCGATGAGGTGGTCTTGGCTGAGCAGGTAGCCGGTGGCCGACAGCTCACCGTTCTGTTTGATCATCGCCACGACTTTCCAGTATTGGCGGGGCAGCTGGACGCCGCGGTAGGGGTCGTCGTCGGCGGCCAGGACCGGGCCGGTGAAGACGGTGGCTTTCAGGTCACGGGTGTCGGCGTTGTCCAGGATGTAGTCCTCCAACCCGGCCCAGGTGGTCTGGTTCTGGTTGAAGTCCTTGTGCTGCGGGGTGCAGTTGGTGAAGTGGAAGGTGTCGTCGTTGCCGGACTTGGCCACCACGTTGCTGGCCCCCCACGCCGGGTCCAGGCGGCGGACCAGGTGGCCGCGGTCCAGAGGGTTGTCGCGGTAGACCTCCTCCCCGGCCTGTTCGCTGTCGGGCAGGCGGGGGTCGAAGATCCAGCGGTCGGGGTCACGGCGGATACGCAGGCTGGTTGCGCCGTCGATGTTGACCGCGGTGAAGAAGGCCAGCCGCCGCTGCCGGTTCATCACCACGCTGAAGTGGTGATAGTTCAGCACGTGCGCCTGCCCGTCCGCCTGCCCGTCGCCAGCGTGCCGGTTGAGCGCCGCCAGCGCGACGAGATCGGGGGGCAGGGCGGGCAGCGGCACCCGAGGCCCGCCGGGCAGGAAGTCCGGGTCGTAGCCGCGGCGGCCGGCATAGTCCGGATCGATCCGGATCGCCTCCGGCGCAGCTGCGGCCGGCCCGTCCGCGGCTGCCGGCTCGCCGCGGAGTCGGATGTCGAAGGGGACCGTCAGCGTCAGTGTCAGCGGCACCTGCCCGGCGGCCGGCCGCCCCACCGGCTCGGCCGGCTCGATTGCTCGGGTGAGTGACCGGTCGGTCAGAGCGGTCACAGTCGGTGGGGCGGGCGGGAGGCTGATGCGTTCGGTGAACAACCGGTCGACCAGGGCCTGCTGGGCCGGCGGGAACGGCTGGCCGCGTAGGAAGGCCAGCAGCCGGCTGACCCGCACCCCTTCGTTGATGACGCCGCCGAACGCGTCGTGGTCGGGGGCGGGGATGCCGGCGTGGTGCAAGGCCACGATCTCCCACTGGTCGTTGAAGACTGGGGAGCCGGAGGACCCAGGCTCGGTGTCGGTCTGGTAGTGCAGGAACAACTCCAGGATGTCGACGATCCGGTTTTCCCGCAGGGCGACCTGTTTCTTCTCCCCGCCCGGATGCTGGATGATCGTGACGAAGTCGCCGACGATGGCTTTGCCCTCGGACGCCACCAGCCGGTTGAACCCGAACCGGGCCAGCTCGCCTGTGCCGGCCTTCACCGCCACCAGCGCGAAGTCCAGCTCTTGGTCGGCGAAGAAGAACCGGCCCGGATCCAGGGAGAAGCCCTGCAGCGGGAGTGGCCGTCCGTCGAGGCCGTCCTGGTAGTCGAACTCGACGCCACTGCGGCCTGCCGTGCGGGCATCAGCGAGCACGTGCTGGTTGGTGAGCAGCAGGTCCGGGGAGACCAGCGATCCGGTGCCATAGCCGGCCAGCCGCCCGCGCGCGTCCCGGACGACCACGCGCCCGACCGCCCGCGCCGCCGTCGCCCCGCCTTCCAGGTAGCCGACAGGCAGCAGGTCGTTGGTTTGGATGATCCGTTCCAGCACCGCCGCCGCCGCTGTCACGGCCGCCGGTTGCGCTGCGGTTATCGCTGTGGGGTCGATCGGGCGGATGTCCCGGTAGTGGCGGCTGAGTCGATCGATGCGGGCGGCCACCCGCACCGGCTCATCGGCTCGGGCGATCCCGCCCGGCTCGGCGAGCACGGCGATCTTCCGTCGGCGCTGCTCGCTCCTGTCGGCTACCCGCGCGGCCACATCCTCCTGCAACCCGGCGGGCGGTCCTTCAACCGAATCCATGCCCTGCCCCCATCCCGCCGCCCCCGGCCGGCCTCGTCGCTTTCCTGGTGGGGGCGTTATTCCCCGACCGGTATCAAGTAATTCTCCCAGGAATGGGCTGGTTGTGGGGGCTGGCCAAGGTATGCCGGAAACCTGCTACGCCGCAGTAAACCCCGGATTTACTGCGGCAGAGCCCGAACGGCCCCCACAATGACGACGCCTATCTGACCGCCGCCGGAATCGGCGCCCCCTCCCGGAGCTCCACCGGCCCGCCCCCTGTCACCCACACCCGACCAGCGCCCGCCACCACCCCGCACGATGCGTTACCGGTGAGCGGCCCCACACCACTCCACCGCCCTCGCTGCGCTTTTCTCCACGTACTACGCCGCGCTTTTCAGCGGCGATCAGCCAGGCGCGACGCAGGTACCGATCTCAAACACTCGTACATCACCTGCGCGGACGCGACCGGGCCCGACAATCTTGGTTTCCCCGCAGCGCGTTCGCGATCTCCGCTGAGGAACGGAGCACTTAGCTCCTCCGTTGGTGGCGCAGATAGACGCCGAGCAAAACGATACTCAGCAGAGCCTGAATCGCGAGCGAGGTCGGTGTCACAGCCAGCAGCAGCGGCGTACTGCCGAGAGCGGCCAGATCTATTCCCGTGATCGCCCACAGCACGGGACCGGTGGGAATCCCTCCGGAGCCGAGGTCGATGACGGGCATCGCATGGTTGATCGCACCACGCTGCGCCATACGCAGGGCTCCCGCGGCAAGGCCGGGAGCCATCGCCAGACCGTACAAGCAGCTCCAAATGGGCATGAACCCCGCGATGGACAACAGGACAAAAGCCAGGCTGACCCAGAGGAAGGCGAAGACGGCAGGCATCACAGCCCTCGCGGCGGACCACTTCATGGTGAACAGACGGGCCAGTTCGGGGTGCTGAACATCCCAGCGTGCCCCGGCGGCCGCCGTTGTCGCCGCGGCCAGGCCTCCGCAGAAGAGTACGATCATGGCCAGGCCGGTCGTTCCCCCGGCGAAGCGGACGAGGACCGGCAGTGAGATCAGGGCCGCCAGTACGGCGAGTCGGCCCGGACGGCGACTCAGCATGCGCGCATCCGACCGCACCATCGCCAGTCGACCGGTAACCGGCCAGGCGCGTGAGCGCAGCCGTTTGGACCGCCAGAACCGTTGCTCGGCGATCGACGTCAACACAGCGGGTTCGAGGTTGAAGGAAGCGGCGACCAGCGTGCCCATCCGAATCGAAGTGTTCAAAAGCGCGCGCGAAGGGAAGCTCGACAATGCCTGCCACGCGTGCCATGCCAGGAACGCCGCGACCACCGGAGCCGAATACGCGATCAAAGCGATGGGCAGACCGGGAAGGGCCGGACGCAGCAGGATGAGCAGCCCCACCACCACGGCCAGGAGAATCACGGTGAGCCGAAGCCAGTCGTACCTCGCTTCGGCCGCCTGAAGCAGCACAGCCGCCGAACCCGCGGCGATCGCGACGGAGACGCCCAGGGACACACAGGCGATCACATCCTGCGGCCTGCCGAACACGGCCGTGCCCAGGGAGCCCAAGGCCAGTCCCGCGACCGTCAAGGACGCGAGGAGCACCAGCGCGTTACGGGCGAGTACCCGGCGGCGATTCAGCGGGGAAAGAATCAGCCACCGCATATCAGCGGGCGACGCCACCACCGGCCCCACCCATGCCAGGAGCATGAGAAGGCCGGCCAGAAGGGCCAGAAGGAGGGCCAGCCCTCTTGCGGGGTCGGCCAGTCCGGCCCCGCTGAAGAGCCAGGAGGTGAACCGGACGAGCTGCGGGACGCCGATCGCGGCGGCGAACCCCACGGCGATCAGCCAGTAATACGTTCGCTGCCAACCCGACTCCCGGACCGGTCGGCGACGCCGGGTCAGTTGAGCAACCGTCGTCAAGCGCCGTCCCCTCCGTGGAGTGTGACCATACGCGCCCCTGCGGACTCGGCGAGCCGCACGTCGTGTGTCGCCATCACGAGGGTGCCGCCGTCACCGGCGTACTTCGCGAGCAGGCCGCCGAGGCTATGGCGGAAAGCCTGGTCCAGTCCCTGCTCCGGCTCGTCGAGCAGGAGTAGACGGCTCGGCCTCGCGAACATCGCGGCCAGCGACAGCCGTTGCCGCTGGCCGGTCGAGAGCATCATCGGTGCGACGTCGGCTCGGTCGGACAGACCGAACATCTCGAGCAGCACCTCCGGTTCCAGGCATGAGCCGTCAATCGGCGCGTGGATCTTTCTGACCAGTTCCAGATGCTCACGGACTGTAAGCCACGGGTACCACGCCTGTTCGTCCGTGACCAGACCGACATCGCGCCAGAACGCCGCGTCATCCCTCAGTGGAGCGCCGAAGACTTGAATCTCTCCCGCCGCCACCCGCTGGATACCGGCGAGGCAGCGCAGCAGGGTCGATTTCCCGACACCGTTCACACCCGTCAGCGCGACGACTTCCCCCTGATCCACGCTGAGGTCGAAATGGTCGAGTACCGTGAAAGCGCCTAATGCAACGCACACGCCTTTAACCGTGATCACCGGCACCCGGTCGTCATTGACTTTGGACCGCACTACTCGGGGGACCCGGGCCATCGAGCTCCAATCTTCCGAAGGGACCGGCTGGTCCGGCTGGACCGACGACTGGGCGCCCTTTCCGCCAATGACATCATCGACTTCCAGATATGGCCGGGCACAGGCTCAGTGCACGATCATAGGATGGGGCGGCCTATGGCGTTACAAGCTCCTCCCGGGGGTTCGCCGTACTGCGTCGAATCCCCTGGGCTACGCCGGCGGTGGCGAGTGCCAGGGCCACCAGCAGCGCACTGACCCACAGTGGCGAGCGGTAACCGAGTCCCGCACTGATGGAGATCCCGCCGAGCCAAGGACCGATTGCGGCGCCCACGTTGAACGCGGCCGTGGCGAACCCCCCGGCCAGGGTCGGCGCCTCGGCCGCCGCGTAGAGCACCTGCGAGATCAACGTCGACCCGACGGCGAACGAGAGGGTCCCCTGGACGAAGACGAGCACTATCGCCGCCACCGGGTTCCCGGCGGTCACCGCGAATACCGTCCAGCCGATGAGCAGGGCCACCCCGCCGGTCACCAGGAGTGGAATGGGTCGCACGTCGGCCATTCGGCCGCCGATGGTGACACCGAGGAATGAACCCAGCCCGAAGAGCGCCAGTATGGCGGGCACCCAGGTGGATTCGATTCCGGTGACGCCGGTGACCAGCGGTGCGAGGTAGGTGAACGTGCAGAACGTCGCGCCGTTCACGAGGGCCCCCAGTAGCAGGGTCGCCACAAGCCGCCGGTCGCGCAGTGAGCGCAGTTCCCCGCGCGCGCTCGGGTGGGTGGATCCGGGGTTGCCGGCCGGTACCGACCGCAGGATCGCGATGATGGCCGGCACCGACACGATGGCCACCGCCCAGAACGCTGAGCGCCATCCCCACAGCTGACCGAGCAACGCGCCGGCGGGGACGCCCACGACACAGGCGATGGTGATGCCACCGAGCAGGATTGAGGCGGCGCGGCCCTTGGCGTTCGGCGCGACCATATCGGTGGCGGTCGCCAGGGCCACCGCCAAGAAGCCGGCGTTGGCCAGCGCCCCGACGATCCGGGTGGCCAGCAGTACTCCGTAGCCGGTGGTGAGCGCGCCCAGGACATGGACGAGCAGGAAAGTGATCAGGAAGGTCAGGAGTGAGCGACGTCGTGACCAGCGCAGGCTCAGAATCGCCATCAGTGGCGCGCCGATGACCATCCCCACCGCGAACGCCGAGGTCAGAGCTCCCGCAGTGGGGATGGACACGTGCATGTCCCGTGCGATGCCCGAGACGAGGCCGGACAACATGAACTCGGACGTTCCCTGGGCGAAGACCGCCAGTCCGAGCAGGTAGATAACGAATGGCATGACAAAACTCCGCAACCACATTGTGGGTCGGTAAGGAAGCGGTGGGCCGCAGCGGCACCCGCATCGACGTCGGAGAGAACGACGGTCCGATCGGGGGCGCGGCCATTCCGCGAGAGACCCTGCCGACGTCACGGAGGTGACGTTCGGCCCAGGTCGAGCACAGCCCGCTCTACGGTGATCCGGTGGCGGTGGTCGCAGACAGCAGTGATCGCGGCCTCATTGGCCGCGAAGCTTCAACGCGACGACGTGAGTGGCCACCGGACGACCGGTGGCTAGCGTCTGGACGCCTCGGGGCTGGACATACGCGAAAGCTAGCAACGCCAAACGCATCATGTCCAGTTGTTTGGCCGCGAGCTCATCGGGCGGTGTTGATCTCCATACCCAAGAAACGATCTTCTTCGTCGCCGTCCGAATCGGCGGACGTCCCGATGCGCGGCCGGAGTGTCAACCGGTGATGGTGCCCAGTGCCGAGATGAGGTAGAGGCCTCCGGCGGAGGAGACCGCGAGGCCGGCGGCGGCCGGGGCCCAGGTCATCGCGGTGGAGGCCAGTGACCACCTGTGGGTTCCGTGGGCCAGCAGGGTGTAGCCGCGGATCGTCACGACGCCCACGCCGGTCAGGGTGAGGGCCATCCCCACGCCGAAGGCGGCGACGAGCGCGACGGCGTCGAAGGCACGGCCGGTGAGCAGCCCGCTCATCAGGACGATGAACGCCGAAGGGGAGGGCAGCAGGCCGCCGGAGAGGGCGAGCGCGACGAGGCCCCGGCGTGACCAGGGATCCGGCCCGTCCTCGACCTGATGCCCGTGCCCGTGGCCATGTCCATGTCCATGTCCGTGCCCGTGCCCGTGTCCGTGCCCGTGTCCGTGCCCGTGTCCATGTCCGTGGCCATGTCCATGTCCATGTCCGTGCCCATGTCCATGTCCGTGCTCATGCCCGTGCTGGGTCTGTGTCTGGCGCCGACGTCCTCGGAGGTGGCGGTAGATCAGATGGATGCCGACGCCGATCGTGACCAGGCCGGCCAGCACCTGCATCCAGGCGGTGACGCTCTCGGTGCCGAAGCTCGCGGCGCTGCTCAGCCCCACCCAGGCGAACGCCAGCACCAGCACCGAGAAGGTGTGCATCAGCGCGACGATGACTCCCAGGCGCAGCGCGTCGCGGTAGTTGCCCCGGGTGCCGACCAGGTAGGCCGCGGTGACGCTCTTGCCGTGGCCGGGGGCGACCGCGTGCATCGCCCCGGCGACGAGGGCGACGGCCAGGACCACCCAGAAGACGCCCCTGTTGTCGAAGAGCGAGATGAAGCGGCTCTCGAAGCCGCTGAGCTCCGTCATGATCGCGTGCCTGTCGTGTCTGTCGTGTCTGTCGTGTCTGTCGTGTCTGTCGTGTCCGTCGTGCCCGCCGTGTCCGTCGTATCCATCGTGCTCGTCGTGCCCGCCCTGCGCCGGGTCCGCAGCATGACGAACGCGCCCGCCCCGGCCAGTAGTACGGCGGAGCCGACGGCGACGCTCGTCGTCTGCCCGGACATGGCGTTCCCGCCCGAGCCGGAGAAGCTCAGACGCTGGGTGCTGACGGCCTCGGTGAAGAGTGCCTGCTTGGGGGTGGCGGGCGTGTCCGCGACGAGCATCGTCCGGTACGCCGTGTTGAGGTCGGTCAGGGCGGCGACGGTCACGTCCACCTCGGTCACCGGGTTCCGGCAGTCGAAGACGAACCGGGCGCCGTTGACGAGCAGCGCCCGGAGTTCCGCCAGCAGGCTCTCGCACGGCTGACCGGCCTGGGCGACAGTGATCTTCTCCAGCAGGTAGTCGCGGAGGGCCGTTGAGCGCTCCAGCTTCTGCTCACCGGTCAGCTCCGTCGAGACGGTGCCGGTGGACGGGTCCTCGAACGCGCCGAGCGACTGGCCGAGCGCGACCCAGTCGTCCTCGGCGGGGAGCCACGAGATGGTCACGCGTGAGCCGTCGGCCTCGATCCGCGCGGTGGACGGCGGCCCGAAGGGGTGGGCGGCGGCCGGGGTGGCCCAGCCGGCCAGGGCGCAGACGAGCAGCGCGCCCGCCAGCGCACGGGCATGGGTCTTCATGGATTTCCTGTCCGACGAGGCTCCGGAACGGCTCTGGCGTGTCCGGGGTACGGGGCCGCGGTGATGGCGGCCCCGTACCCGGCGGAGTTATTTCTTGGCGACCGTGATGGCCGGGCTGGTGATCTTCTGGTTGGCGCTGTCCAGGTAGACCACGTAGGTCTCGCCCTTCTTCGCGTTGCTCGGCAGCCTGAAAGTGTAGGTCAGGCGGCCCAGCTCATCGGCGTTCCGCACGCCGACCGAGACGGTGTCTTTGCGGTCGTGTTCTCTGCCACGCGCGTTCGCGTTCGCGTCGGCCTTCCGCAGGGAGACGGAGACGCGTTCGGCCGGGTCGTAGCCGTACGCGGAGATCGTGAGCTCGCCGCGGTGGTCGACGGTGGTCTTGTCGACGGTGACCTGCTCGCCGACGGTGTTCTCCGCGGTGCGGACCTCGTTGACGGTGCGCTCGCCCTTGTTGTTCTTCCGGACGACGAAGCCGTCGTGGTGCTCGCCGTTGGCGTAGCGGGCCTCGAACGTGATCTTGTCGGCCTCGACGTCGATCAGCTGGTAGAGCTGGGTGTTCTGGCTCTTGCTGACGACCTCGGCGCCGTTGCCGGTCCAGTTCTCGCCGTTGTTGAGGGCGTACATCTTGCCGCCGGAGACGGACACGACGTAGGCGACGCCGTTGTTGACCGTGACCGACTTGCGGGCGGTCGCCAGGTTGCCACGGCCGTAGGAGTGGTCGTGGCCCTGCAGGACCAGGTCCACCCCGTACTTCTCGAACAGCGGGCCCCACTGGTCGCGTACGGCGGGGTTGTTGCGGGTGCCGGTGGTGGAGTAGACGGGGTGGTGGAAGGTCACCACGGTCCACTTGTTCGGGTTGTCCTTGAGTAGACCCTCCAGCCAGGTGGCCTGCGCGGCCATCAGAGCGGCGTTGCTCTGCACGTTGGAGTCCAGGCCGATGAAGCGCACGCCCTGGTAGTCGACGGTGTAGGCGGTCTGCTTCAGCTCCGGGTTACCCGGTCCGTTGTCCGGATAGGGGAACTGCGGACGCCAGAAGGTGGACAGGCCGCCGCTGTACTCGTGGTTGCCGGGGATGGAGATGTTGTTGACCTGGCTGTCGATGAAGCCGGCGGCCTTGTACCACTGGCCCCACTCCTCCTCGTTGTTCGCGGAGTTGATGAGGTCACCGGCGTTGACGATCACCTTGGCCTGCGGGCGGTCGCCGAAAGCCTGGCGGAAGACGCGCGGCACCGCGGAGTCGATGTAGTTCTGCGCGTCGCCGTAGTAGATGAACGAGAACGGCTGGAGGTCGGCCGCCGCGGTGGTGAAGTCGCTCCACTCGGCCCAGTTGGTGCCGTCGCCGACCCGGTAGCTGTAGCGGGTGTTCGGCTTCAGGCCGGTGAACTCCACGGTGTGGTAGACGGAGGCGTACCCCAGCGTGGTGTTGACCGGGGTGGTGCTTGCCGCCTTGACGTTGGTGACCGCGCCCGCGGCCGGTGCGACCCCGCCGAGCGCGCGCGGGGCCTCGAGGATCTCGGCCTGCGCGGACTCGGCGTCGGTCACGGCCCGCCAGGTGACCTTCTGGCTGGCCGACGGTGTGGTGGTCGGGGTGAGGATGACCCGGTCGGGCATGGGGGAGGGCTTGTGGATATCGGCGGCGGGGTACTTCGGCGGCGGGGCCGCGCCGAACGCCACCGGGCTGAACGCGAGGCCGCTGACGATCAGTACGCCCGCGCCCGCCGCCGCCAGCCTCGTACGCCGGGATCCGGCGGATCGGGGCAGCTTGACTTTGCCCATCATGAGCTCTTTTCCAGGGAGGATCACATTCCACCGAGGGAGTGCGGTGGACGTCCGTATTGATCCAGAAAAGAGGGGCGAATACCTATATAGAGCGTTGCGTCCGGATGAACACGTTCCCTTTTGTGTCTCTGGCCCCAGACGCACCACTGATGTCGCCGGAAGGCCGCGCGCTCGCCACCTTCCGTTGCCCTCGCGTTCGATGGCGCACACCTAACATCGTGCGGGCAGGCTCGGCTGGAAAAGGGACACGTACGCCTGCTTCGCGACCTGCGCCACGGCACGCGGTTTCGGTCAGGGTCTCGATGAATCCATCGGGTGGCATCGGGTCACGTTTCCTCCCGGACCGAGGCCGAGATCCCCAGAGGTTCCCAGACGATCCCCAGAGGTTCCCAGAGGTCCCCGAACGGAAGGTACTTGATGACGGGCACCCGGCAGGCCGGTGACCGGCGGCTCGCCCGCCGCTGGACGCTGCTTCCCGGCTTCCTGGTGCTCGGGGCGCTGTTCCTGCCGCCGTCCACGGTGGGGACGGCGGGGCCGACGGTCAAGGGCGAGACCTTCATCACCGCGGAGACCGGCGGGCTCCTGCACATCGAGGCGGGGGAGTGCTTCACCGACCCGGCCTACTCCCCGGAGGCGGCCGAGGTCGTCGTGCTCTACACGCCCTGCGAGGAGCAGGCGGCCAACCAGTCGTACGGCTTCGTGCACGCCCCCGATGGTGAATGGGATCCGGCCGCGCTCGCCACGTTCGCGTGGGAAAGCTGCCGACGGGGATTCGACAGCAACTGGAGCGGTGAGTCGGCCTCGGGACTGGCCTTCTATCCGGTCATGCCGACCAGGGAGACCTGGGACGACGGCGACCGCGACGTCATGTGCGCGGTCTACAGCCCCGAAGGCCCGATGAACGGCTCGGCGCTCCCCCTGGCGAAGTGGTGACTGCGGATCGTCTATATCGCCTCGACGACCTCCACCAGAACGTCCGGCCCGCCCACAGTGGTCTTCTATTAGGGCTTGGTTAGGTGGGGATAGGCCGGCCGCACCTGCAACGCGGCGAAACGCGAGCGCAACGGCCCTCTGGACCCGTGCTCCTCACGGCGACTCCTCGCCGTCCTTGGGAAAGGACACATCATCGACCACCCAGGCGGCCGGGTCGATCGCTGCGTCCATCCGCCAGGCCGGCTCGGCCGGCACCAGCTGATGCGACCAGGGGGCGTCGGTGAGGAACTGCTGCAGCCCTTGGCAGTCCACGCCCAGCCGGGCCGCCATCGGCTCCATCGATTTACGCGCCCCATCGCTCAGCAGGCCACGCACATACCGCTCGCCCCACCGCCGCTGATCAGTACGGGCGAAACCGGAGAACACCTCGGCGGCAAACGTCTCCAGTCGCGCCCGCACGGCCTCGAGTTCTTGAGGGGTCATGTTCCCTCACCCCCAAAGCAGGTGAAATACCGTCTCCTACCCGAGGTAACCAAGTCCTACTAGGTGACGATCTGTGTCGGTGGGTTGCTCACCGCCATAATCGTGACGATGATCGTGTGGGTGGTACCTCAGCTATGGCACTACGCCGCCCCAGCGATAGATCGCTGATAAGGAGCACCCCCCGTGGCCCTTGCCGGAACCCTCCTGCCCATCGCGTTGGCGATCATCATGTTCGGCCTCGGGCTGAGCCTGACGATCTCCGACTTCCGCCGTGTCGTCGTCTATCCGAAGGCCACCGTCGTGGCGCTCGGCTGCCAGATCCTGGTGCTGCCCGCGATCTGCTTCGGTCTGGTGGTCGTCTTCGACCTGCCGTCGGCGCTCGCCGTCGGCATGATGCTGCTGGCCGCTTCGCCCGGCGGCACGACAGCCAACCTCTACAGTCATCTGTTCGGCGGTGATGTCGCGCTCAACGTGACGCTGACCGCGATCAACTCGGTGCTGGCGGTCGTGACGCTGCCACTGGTAACCAACCTGTCGCTGTCCTACTTCGAGGCCGGCTCGGGCACGCTCGGCCTGCAGTTCGACAAGAGCCTGCAGGTGATGGCGGTCGTGCTGGTTCCGGTCGCCATCGGCATGGCGGTCCGCGCCATGGCACGGAGCTTCGCCGAACGGATGAATACGCCCGTGAAGATCGCCTCAGCGGTCATCCTGGCGCTGGTGATCGCCAGCGCCCTGCTCCAGGAGCTCGACAACCTCAGCGGCTACATCCAGTCGGTGGGCCTGATCACGCTGGTGTTCAGCGTGATCAGCCTGACCGTCGGCTACTGGGCGCCGCGCCTGGTCGGGGTGGAGCGCGGCCAGGCCGTCGCCTCCTGCATGGAGATCGGGATCCACAACGCCACGCTGTCGATCGCGGTGGCGCTCTCCCTGCTGAACAGCTCCCAGATGGCCATCCCGGCCGCCACGTATGGCGTGCTGATGTTCTTCACCGCGGCAGGAGCCGGGTTCCTGCTCAGGTCTCGCGCGGTGGAGTCGATGCCTTCGGATCGGTGATCGCCGCGATCGTCCTGGTGGTCACCCGTCGCTCCGTCCGCCCATGCCTGGCCGAACGCCGGCGACCAAGCGGGCGTGGCGCCCGCTTGGTCTTGGCGATCATGTCCTACTCCACATCGTTGAGAGCGAGGGGATGCGCGAGCACCTCGGGATCCACGGCGACCACGCCGGAGAACCGCCCGGGAGCGAGGAACTCCTCGGCCGCGGACACCACGGCGTCCGGCGTCACAGCGGCCAGACGGGGTGAGGTTGCCGCCTGACGGCTATGGCTTCCCAATAGGCCCCCGGCTATGGCCGGGGGCTTCCTGCTTCAACGTCGCGCAATATTTGATCATCCTCTTGCGTACGGGCACGCATGAAGTCACGATAGGCCAGTACAGGGTGCACTGAAATCTGCTGCGGCGGCGTCCAGCCCGGCAAGGCCAACGAAGGCCTGTCGTGCCGTTGAGGAAAAAATCGGGTCGAAGGTGCTGCTCAGGTGATGCAACGATGTGCGGATGACAGGCTTCTTAGACCGGTTTCTACAGCGTATCGGGCATCTGAACGTCTCCGATGAACCCACCGTGGACTCGATTCATCGGCTGGTCCTCGCGGGCGCCCGGGGTGGCCGGGATCCTCTTGAGGATCTTGCACGTGCCCTGTTCATCGCCGTTTCCAATGATGAGCTCGCCGAGCTGACCCTGGGCCTTCTCACTGCGGCCGGGCCGAAGATCTGGCTGGAGCTCGACTCTGTGTTGCGTCCGTGGATGTACGGTTACCAGGATCCACGCATCACGCTGGCGCAAGCCGTACGCGAAATGAGCAATCCCCTTGCGGTCGCATTGACCGCCTGCAGCCGGGATGGCCGCGAGCGTGCGAAAGCAGTCAAGCACCCCGCCATGCGTACCGATGTCCGGCTGTTTCCCGTGTTGGCGATCAGAACGGCTGACTGGGCCAACGCGGTGCAGCGCCAGGCCCTGCGAGCCCTGAGCGAGGTTGTCTCCCGAGCGGACGCGGCGGCGTTGCTGACCCTCGTACCGGTCGTGGTGCGGCTCGATGACCGGCGGCGTGGGCAGCCCGCCACCGAGATGATCCGCGCTGCTCTGTTGCGAGCCGACGGAGACACGCTTGGCACCGTACGCAGATGCGAAGACCTTCGAGGGCGGCGTTTCGTATTCGAGGTCTCGCTGGAGGCCAGGCGGATGGATCAGCGGCAGCTGGCTGAGGCGGCCCTTCACGAGTCCGACATCATCTCCCGGACTCGGTGTGCCGAAGCTCTGGCAGCCGAGGCAGTCGAACAGAACCGACCGGAACTGGTAGAGGAACTCCTGGACAGCTCCTCGGCCCGGGTCCGCGTCGAAGCGCTCACCGCCCTGGTACGGCTCGGCCGTACCGAATCGGGCCCGCGATTCCTATGTGACGGCGCGTCGATGATGCGCCTGACCGCGCAGTGGGCGGTTCAACGGGCGGGCGGCGATCCGGCCGAGCTCTACAGGCGATACCTCGCGGCACCTTCTGGCCAGGGGCTGCGTGGGTTGCTCGCCGGACTCGGCGACTGCGGCACTCGGGCTGATGCCGGACTGGCTCTTCCCTTTCTGAGTGACCCACGGCCTCGAGTCCGGGCAGAGGCGGTGCGGACACTTCGTCGCCTGGGTGCGACGGTCGATATCGCCGACCTGTTGGAGGACCCCGCTCCGGTGGTGGTCCGGAATGTGGTCAACTCACTGCGGGCGTCGGGTCCTGCCGTGCGGATCGAGCAGCTGTGGGCGCTGCTCGGGCCTGATAAACCCCGTCATGTACGGCAGGCCGCCCACCGGCTCCTGGCCGACCGCGATGCCTGGAGCCGGATCAGAGCGGATCTTCTCCTGCTCGGCGATCTGGACCCAGTGCTGAGTGCGTGTGCCCGCACCGACCTCGGCTCTTGGTGCTCGCGTGATTCGACGAGGGTGTATCGCGGCTGCCCCGACGAGATCCGCAGCGAACTGGAGGACATGCTGGCAAGGTCGGAGAGCATCGTGGGCGTGGAGAACGCCCGCCTGCTGCGCTGGCTGATCCGGACGAGCAGATGACCGCCGCGGAGTTCTCGGGCGTCTCGACACCCACCTGACCGTGGCCGCGAGCGACGACGTCGAACGGCTTGGCGTCTGGGCGAACGCGAACGGCGTGAAGTTCGCGCACATCGTGCTCGCCCGGGGCATCGGGGGTATGCCCGAGGGTCGCTTGATCCCTAGCCGTTCATCGACACGGGCACGGACACAGGGCCAAGGTTCGGGGATTGGATGACAGACGGTGCAGTGCAGGCTTCCGCAACTCGCGATGCAGAACGGGTCTCCACCCCAGTGAGGTAGCCAGTCTGCGCATGCCATGGGTCGACGGACACCTTGGATGTTCACTACGCGACCCCCTGAAGGACTTCTAAGAGCAGAGCCGCGACAGCCTTGGGACTGTGCCGGAGCGACCAGATCGCGGCGCGGTTTGAGGCGCTGAAGGCATCGCGTGACCAACTGAAATGGAGCGGTGATATGGATCACTGCAACTTCTCAGGTTGATGGATCTTGGGGCGTTCTGGTGAGCCGCCACGGGTCAGCACAACATCAGCACCGGTGCTGACAAAGACGGGGAATGACCCGAAGCAACAAGAAGCCCCAGACTCACGATCTAGGCCGTGAGCTGGGGCTTTGTCTCCTGTTTGACCAGGTCAGGCCTGGTCTGCTATGGAGCGTGGTGGACGATACAGGGATTGAACCTGTGACCTCTTCCGTGTCAGGGAAGCGCTCTCCCGCTGAGCTAATCGTCCGCATGGGGAAGGACCAGAGGTGGAGACGGGATTTGAACCCGTGTAGACGGCTTTGCAGGCCGTTGCCTCGCCTCTCGGCCACTCCACCGGAGTGAGAGCCCGAAGACCCTTCGAGCGGAAGACGGGATTCGAACCCGCGACCCTCACCTTGGCAAGGTGATGCTCTACCACTGAGCCACTTCCGCGTGTTTCCTCCGGGTTTCGCTCCCGGTGGCGACGAGAGAACTCTAGCGGGTTTTCCCCGCGGTTGCGTAACCGTGCGTTCAGCCGTCCGCCCGGCGCCCGTCGGCTGAGCGGGCGGTTCAGTCGGCCGGATGGCGCAACTGGCGGGCGACGGCGCGTTCCACCGCGGGCAGGGTGAGGAAGATCTCCAGGATGCGGGTGAGGCGGTGCACCTCGATGCGGTGGAAGGCGGGGCCGGTGGTGCGGGCCAGCAGGAAGGTCAGGGCCAGCGGGGGCAGCGGGGCGACGATCACGTGCAGGCCGGAGTCGAGGGTGAAGGCGGTCGGCCGGGCGGGGGTCTCGTCGGGGAAGGGCACCTGCTCGGGGGCGCGCCAGCTGGAGTGGACGGTCGCGCGAGGGATCTTCTCGGTCGCCGCCGCGGCCCAGTCGGCGCTGAACAGCACGGGCATGGAGTCGATCAGGGTGGCCAGGGCGCGGTCGCCCGCCGTGGTGATGTATTTGAGGATCTCCAGCTCCGGGTAGGTGCCAGGTGCCTCGCGCGTGCTCCAGACGCCCTCGATCGTCACCCCCGGCACGCTCTCCAGCCCATCGATCAGGGTCTGTCTGGGAGCGGAGTCTGGCCAGTAGACGGTGATGTCGTCCAGCGCCCGGCCCTCGCCGCGCTCCAGGACGACCATCTGGGTGATGTCGGCGCCCGCGACGCCGAGGACACGGGTGACCTTCCCCAGGGAGCCCGGCTGGTCGGGCAGTGCGATCCGCAGTCGCAGGAGCATCCGGGGCCTCCCAGGTCACGTCTGACTACTCAGGGACACCATATCCAGCGAGGATTCGTCCCGCTCGCCGCGGTGCGGTAGAAAAGCCAGGTGGAGTCGTTGAAACTGGGATCGCTGGAGGTATGGCCGCCGGTCGTCCTCGCCCCGATGGCCGGTATCACCAACACGGCGTTCCGCGCGCTCTGCCGGGAGCAGGGCGGCGGTCTGTTCGTCTGTGAAATGATCACAACGCGGGCGCTGGTGGAGCGCAACCCCAAGACGTTCAAGATGATCCGGTTCGAGTCCGACGAGCGTCCCCGGAGCATCCAGCTCTACGGGATCGATCCGGTGACGGTCGGCAGGGCCGTCCGCATGATCGCGGAGGAGGGCCTGGCCGACCACGTCGATCTCAACTTCGGCTGCCCGGTGCCCAAGGTGACCCGCAAAGGCGGTGGTTCCGCCCTGCCGTACAAGCGGAACCTGCTCCGGGCGATCCTGCGCGAGGTGGTGCGCAACGCCGGGACGCTGCCGGTGACCATGAAGATGCGCAAGGGCATAGACGACGACCACCTGACCTATCTGGACGCCGGTCGGATCGCCGTGGAGGAGGGCGTCTCCGCGATCGCGCTGCACGGCCGCACCGCGATCCAGCACTACGGCGGGACCGCCGACTGGGAGGCGATCGCGCGGCTCAAGGAGAGCGTTCCGGAGATCCCGGTGCTCGGCAACGGCGACATCTGGAGCGCCGACGACGCGCGCCGCATGATGGACGCGACCGGATGCGACGGCGTCGTCGTGGGCCGGGGCTGCCTGGGGCGCCCGTGGCTCTTCGCCGACCTGGCCGCCATGTGCGAGGGCGGCGACGAGCGGCGCCGCCCCCTGCTGGGCGAGGTCGCCGCGACCATGGACCGGCACGCCACCCTGCTGGCCGAGTGCTTCGAGAGCGAGCCGCACGCCGTGGCCGACTTCCGCAAGCACGTCAGCTGGTATCTCAAGGGCTTCACCGTCGGCTCGGCCCTCCGCCGTCGCCTGGCCACCTCCGAGACCCTCGCCGGTCTGCGAGAGGGTCTCGCCGAGCTCGACGCCGCCCAACCCTGGCCCGAAGGCGTGGACGTCCCCCGGGGCAAGACCAACCCGCGTGACCGCGTTCACCTGCCCGCCGGCTGGCTCGACGACCCGTACGACCTCGCGGTCCCCTGCGCCGACGCCGAGACCGACACCCCGGGCGGCTGACCTGCTCGTGGTGACCGAGAAGATGGACCCCGCCCTGGTGGAGAGCCTGACGAGGCTGCTCTTCGAGCGCGGAGCGGAGCTGGAGAAGATCCACCCCGTGGCCAGGGAGATCAGCCGCGACAATGCGCGGAAGACCGAGCCGCTGCCCCTGCACGACGGCGCGCGGAAGTACTACGGCTGATTCAGGCCTCGACGGAGCCGCCGCTGCGCCAGTAGAGGTTGTTCTCCCTGCTGAGCATGCCCTCGTCGACCAGGTAACGGCGCAGTGCCGCGTGGTCGTCGTGGAAGGCGCGCAGCGCGACGTTGACCTCCTTCTCCGGGTAGCGGACCCCCGGCTCGAAGACCTGGACCACGTAGTCGAGCACGACCAGCTGTTTGTCCCGCTTGCTGGGGATCGCCCGCAGCCGCCCCTCGACGAGGAAGGAGCGCAGCACCTTCTCCTCGGCGGAGACCGCGGGCGCGGGCTTGGCCGTGGTGTGCAGCAGCTCGCGGAACCGCTCGCGCCGCACCTGCCACTCGCCGCCCTCCCCCCGCACGGCGAGCCCGCCGCGTTCCAGGCGGTCCAGCGCGCGCCTGACCGCCTCCCTGTCGAGGCCGGACTCCTCCTCTGGCTTGCCGCCCAGTGCCAGAGTCGCCAGCACCCGCAGCGTGTCCTCCTGGTAGAGCAGGCCGAGCACCTGCCTGATCGCTTCGTCGCTCATCCCGCCATTCTCGTCGGTCGAGCCCGGTGTTTCCGTGCTCACGGACAATCGGGGAGCGGGGGAATTCCCCGCCACACTGAACGAGTACGGCGAGTGGCGGACCCCTGTCGGGGCGGTCAGAGGCGGTTCAGGCCGATGACGTGGACCACGGCGCGGCCCTCCTCGTCGGAGGAGGCCAGGTCGACCTGGGCGTCGATGCCCCAGTCGCCGTCGCCGGCCGGGTCGGAGACGACCTGGCGGACCCGCCAGAACTCCTTCTCCTCCTCGATGCGGAGCAGGCCGGGACCCCGGGCGTCCGGGCCGGTGCCGACCTCCTCGTGGTCGGCGTAGTAGGCGTCGAGCGCGGCGCCCCAGTCGACGTCGGGGGCCAGCTGCTCCAGCTCCTGCTCGTTCTCCAGAGCGGTCAGCTCGATCAGGCGGAACATCGCGTTGCGGACCAGCACGCGGAACGCGCGGGTGTTGGCGGTGACCGGCTTGGTGCTCTCCTCCAGGGAGGGCGCCTCCAGTTCCCCGGTCGGGTTCTGCAGCTGCTCCCACTCGTCCAGGAGGCTGGAGTCGACCTGGCGGACCAGCTCGCCGAGCCACTCGATGAGGTCGACCAGGTCCTCGGTCTTGAGATGCTCGGGGATGGTCCGCGACAGGGTGCGGTAGGCGTCGGCGAGGTAGCGGAGGACCGTGCCCTCGGACCGGGTCAGCTCGTAGAACTGCACGTAGTCGGCGAAGGTCATCGCCCGCTCGTACATGTCGCGGATGACGCTCTTGGGGCTGACCGTGTAGTCGCCCACCCAGGGGTGGCCGCGCCGGTAGGTCTCGTACGCGCCCAGCAGCATGTCGGCCAGCGGCATCGGATAGGTGACCTCGTTGAGGAGCTCCATCCGCTCCTCGTACTCGATGCCGTCGGCCTTCATCTGCGCCACCGCCTCGCCGCGCGCCTTGTTGAGCTGCGCGGACAGGATCTGGCGGGGGTCGTCGAGAATCGACTCGATGATCGAGACCATGTCCAGGGCGTAGTTCGGCGCCTCGATGTCGAGCAGTTCGAGGGTGGCCAGCGCGAAGGTGGAGAGCGCCTGGTTCAGCGCGAAGTCCTCCTGCAGGTCGACGGTCAGGCGGGCCATCCGGCCGTGCTCGTCGGGCTCGTCCAGCTTCTCCACCACGCCTCCGGCCAGCAGTGACCGGTAGATCGCGATGGCCTGGCTGATGTGCCGCCGCTGCCACTTGCGATCCTCGTGGTTGTCGGTGAGCAGGTGGCGCATGGCCGTGTAGCAGTCGCCGGGCCGGTTGATCACCGCGAGGAGCATGGCGTTGCTGACCTTGAACCGGGAGTTCAGCGGCTCCGGCTCGGCGCTCTGCAGCTTCTCGAAGGTCTCCTCGCTCCAGCCGACAAACCCCTCCGGCGGCTTCTTACGGGCGAACCCGCGCCGCCGCTTGGGGTCGTCGCCGATCTTGGCGAGTGCCTTCTCGTTCTCCACCACGTGGTCGGGGGCCTGGCAGACGACGTAGCCGATGGTGTCGAATCCGGCCCGCCCGGCCCGTCCGGCGATCTGGTGGAACTCGCGGGCACGCAGCCGCCGCACCCTGTTGCCGTCGTACTTCGACAGCGCGGTGAAGAGCACGGTCCTGATCGGGACGTTGACGCCGACGCCGAGCGTGTCGGTGCCGCAGATGACCTTCAGCAGGCCCGCCTGGGCGAGCCGCTCCACCAGGCGGCGGTACTTCGGGAGCATCCCGGCGTGGTGCACGCCGATGCCGTGCCGCACCAGGCGGGAGAGCGCCTTGCCGAACCGGGTGGTGAACCGGAAGTTGCCGATCATGGAGGCGATCGCCTCCTTCTCGGCCTTGGTCGACATGTTGATGCTCATCAGTGCCTGTGCCCGCTCCATGGCCGAGGCCTGGGTGAAGTGGACGACGTAGACCGGGTACTGGTTGGTGGTGAGCATCTCCTCCAGCGTCTCGTGGAGGGGGGTCATCCGGTAGGAGTAGACCAGCGGGACCGGGCGCTCGGCGTTCTTCACCACCGCGGTGGGCCTGCCGGTGCGCCGGGTGAGGTCCTCCTCGAACCTGGTGACGTCGCCCAGCGTCGCCGACATCAGGATGAACTGGACGTTCGGTAGCTCCAGGAGCGGTACCTGCCAGGCCCAGCCGCGGTCGGGTTCGGAGTAGAAGTGGAACTCGTCCATCACCACCTGGCCGATATCGGCCTGGGCGCCGTCGCGCAGCGCGACGTTGGCGAGGATCTCCGCGGTGCAGCAGATGATCGGTGCCCCGGGGTTCACGCTCGCGTCGCCGGTCATCATGCCGACGTTCTCGGTGCCGAAGACCGCGCAGAGGTCGAAGAACTTCTCGGACACCAGTGCCTTGATCGGGGCGGTGTAGAAGGTGCGGATGTCCTTGGTCAGCGCGGTGAAGTGGGCTCCGGCGGCGACCAGGCTCTTGCCCGAGCCGGTGGGGGTGGCCAGGATCAGGTTGTTTCCCGAGACCACCTCGATCAGAGCCTCCTCCTGCGCGGGGTAGAGGGTCAGCCCTCGCTCGGAGTTCCATTCGACGAAGGCGTCGAAGATGGCATCGGGATCGGCGTCGATCTCTTCTGGCAGGCGGTCTACAAGGCTCACAGTCCAATACTGCCGAAGAACTTGTGGTGGTCGAACCGGTGGCGGCAATGGATCGCATTACATTTTGTGTAAAACGTGTAACATTATGTAGTTATGATCGCTTTTTTTGGTATAAACAGCTACTAAAAGGACTTAGCGTCGAGTGGGGTGTGCGGTGAGCGTGCCGGAACCGTCAGACGCGCCGCGGGTGCCGGTGATCCGAGGCCGGACGCGGTCCGGGAATGCTCGTCCGTGAGGCGGGTGAGGTGCGAAAGGACGGACCGGTGAGCGCCAGGCCCGCCACGATCGCGCCCGCCCCGAGCAGGGGAGCCGTCCCCGGGACGAAGCCGATCGCCGTGAGCGTGAGCAGACCCAGCCCAACCAGCACGGTGGCCACGACGACCCTGGCCGTCCCCCCGGTGTACGGTCTGCCCGCGGGGGGAGTCTCGAACCGCGCGAGGCCCCGCAGCAGCGGCCACATCGCCAGGATGAGCATGAGCAGCCAGTGCGGCCAGCCCGACAGCCAGGCCGAGGTGCCCGGCTCGGGAGTGGAGACTCCCAGACCCACCACGACCATCGAGACGATGACGAACAGCGCGCTCATGTGCCACAGGTAGAGGGTCGTCATCCGGCTGCCGGCCCAGCCGAGCGCCCTCGACACCCCGGGCCACCCCGCGAAGGAGACGATCCAGCGGCGCAGTGCCAGCGCCAGCCCGATCTGGCCGACCCCGACCGAGAGCAGCGCGAGCGTGGGCGGTGCCATGTTGGAGACGGGGGCGCCCGGCATCCCGATCATGCTGAGTGGATAGGGGCCGAAGGTCACCAGTGCCGTGGCCAGACCGTACCCGGCCGACGCCAGGATCCAGGGGCGGCCCAGCCGTCCGTCGGCGTACAGGAAGCCGAGTTGGTGCACCGCCAGCCAGACCAGCACGATGTTGGGAAAACCGGCGACGTCCAGGCCGCTGGTGAAGCGCAGGATGTCCACCGCCACCGCCCCCGCCGCCAGCGCGACCGGCACCCGCCAGCCGTACGCCATGTTGAGCCTGAGCATCGACGGGGTCAGCGCCACCGTGACAAGGTAGATCGCCAAAAACCAGAGCAGCTGCCCGGCCAGCCGCGAGGCGGTCATGACCGGTTGCTCCGGCATGCCGAGCGCCAGGAGCAGG
This sequence comes from Streptosporangium sp. NBC_01810, assembly GCF_035917355.1. Taxonomy (NCBI): domain Bacteria; kingdom Bacillati; phylum Actinomycetota; class Actinomycetes; order Streptosporangiales; family Streptosporangiaceae; genus Streptosporangium; species Streptosporangium sp. NBC_01810. Next base: position 1,903,108 of record NZ_CP109070.1, read on the forward strand.
TGGGGGAGGGGCAGCCAGACCGCCGCCAGCGGCACCACCGGCCAGGCCAGGCGGCGCAGGCGCGTCGCAAGCCACGCGGGAGCGCTGTCACCGCGCCGCACTGCGGCGCGGCTACTGATCGCGCCCGCCGCACCCCCGGCGAAGAACACCAGCGGCATCACCTGGCTGATCCACGTGAGCATCCAGCCGCTTCCGGCGGCCAGCGCGTTGCCCATGGTGATCCGGCCGTCGGTGAAGGAGAGCACCGGCATGCTCCAGTGCTGGAGCACCACCAGGGCCATGCCGAACACACGGAGCACGTCGATGAACGGGTCGCGACCGGCGGACGCCGGTGTCACAGGGGTTATCGGACGCGTTGCCGGACTGGGGATCACGGCGGTCAAGGGGGTCTCGATTCTCGGGGAGGGCAAGTGGAAACCTCGGGAAAGGCTGTGTGAAAAGCCTCCCGCCGGGACCCCGGCGGCGCAGTGACGTACGCGGCACTCTTCTCGCCGGATCCCCTCACCCCCGGGGGTAGTGCTGGCCCCACCCCCGACAAGCAGGTGCGCAGGGTCGATTGCCGCAGCCGGTACTCATAGCGTTGGCGGTATGAGAACCCTCCTGAGCCGCATCGGCGCCGACACCCGCTACCTGCTCGTGGGCTTTCCCCTCTCCATCATCTGGTTCGTCATCATGGTGGCTGGTTTCTCCGCCGGGACAGGCTTGGCTGTGGTGTTCGTGGGCCTGCCCATCCTCGCGACGACACTCCTGGTCGCCCGGGGCCTCGCGGACGTCGAGCGGCGCTGGCTGCCCGAGGTGCTCGGCCGCCCCGTCGCCAGGCCGAGGTACCGGCCCGCTCCACAGGGCGCCGGATGGTTCCGCAGGATGATCAATCCGTTGACCAGCGGCCAGTCCTGGCTCGACCTGCTCTACGGCATCGTGGCCTTCCCGATCTCCATCGTGACCTTCGTCTTCGCGGTGGTCTGGTGGGCCGGGACGATCCTCGGCCTCACCTATCCGCTCTACGGGTGGATCATCTACGCCATCCCCGGCAATAACGGCGGGCTCGGCCCGCTCCTCGGCCTGGGCGGCAGTCTCTGGGTCGAGGTGGTCATCAACACCGTCATCGGTGTGCTGTTCGCGATCACCCTCACGCCGGTCGTGCGGAGCGCCGCGCTCATCCAGGCCGGGCTCGGCAGGGCCATGCTGACCGGCGTGGCCGAGCTGCACGACCGCATCGACGACCTGGCCGAGGGCCGGGCCGCTGCGGTGTCGGCCGAGGCCAACGCGCTGCGCCGGCTGGAGCGCGACATCCATGACGGGCCGCAGCAGCGCCTGGTCTCCCTGGCCATGGACCTGTCACGGGCACAGCGCCAGCTCAGGCGCGACCCGGCGGCAGTCGAGCAGATGCTCAGCCAGGCCATCACCTCGACCCGCGAGACGCTGGACGAGCTGCGTGCCCTCTCGCGCGGCATCGCCCCTCCGGTCCTCAGCGACCGCGGCCTGGCCCCCGCGCTCGCCGCGCTCGCCGGGCGCTGCACCGTCCCCGTCGAGCTGGACGTCCAGGTGGAGGGACGCTTCTCGGCCGCGGTGGAGAACAGCGTCTACTTCGTCGTCGCCGAGTCCCTCACCAACGTCGCCAAGCACAGCCATGCCACGATCTGCACCGTGACGCTGACCAGAACGGGTGACTTCCTGATGCTGACAATCGGGGATGATGGGGTCGGCGGCGCACACGTCGCCAAAGGGCATGGCCTGTCCGGTCTCGGCGACCGCCTGAAGGCGGTCGACGGCGAACTGGCCGTTGATTCACCCGTCGGAGGGCCGACGGTCATAGTGGCGGAGGTTCCGTGCGGGTAGTCGTGGCCGACGACGCGGTGCTCATCAGGGAGGGCCTGATCAGGCTCCTGGAGGAGTTCGGCTGCCAGGTGGTCGCAGCGGTGGGGGACGGTGACCGGCTGGTGGCCGCCGTCGCCGAGCACAGGCCCGACGTCTCGGTGGTGGATGTGCGGATGCCGCCGGGCTTCACGGACGAGGGACTGCGGGCGGCGGTGGAGGCGCGCCGGAGGGTGCCGGGCGCGCCGGTGCTGATCCTGTCCCAGTATGTGGAGGTCTCCTATGCCGACGACCTGCTCGCCGACGCCAGAGGCGCGGTGGGATACCTGCTCAAGGACCGCGTCGTGGACGTGGACGACTTCATGGCGGGCCTGCGCACCGTCGCGGCGGGCGGTACGGTCTTCGATCCCCAGGTGGTGGCACAGCTGATGGTGAGGCGCCGTCGTGACGACCCCCTCGCCCAGCTCACCCCACGCGAGCGCGAGGTGCTCGGCCTGATGGCCGAGGGCAGATCCAACCCCGCCATCGGCCGTCAGCTGGTGGTCAGCGACGGGGCGGTGGAGAAGCACATCCGCAGTATCTTCGCCAAGCTCGGCCTGTACGCCGAGGACGGCGATCAGCACCGCCGCGTCCTTGCCGTCCTGGCCTATCTGCGCTCCTGACCGTGAGCCCACCCGCGGGACCCCGGCCTGCGCGTCCCCTCCCGTGGAGCCCCCGCGCCGCGCCCCTGGACGCCTGCCCGGCCATCATGGGGGCTGGGAGAGTGACGCCGGGAGCGCGACCGTAGGCTCGGCCTCGGCTGGACGCCTGCCCGGCCATCATGGGGGCTGGGAGAGTGACGCCGGGAGCGCGACCGTAGGCTCGGCCTCGGCTGGACGCCTGCCCGGCCATCATGGGGGCTGGGAGAGTGACGCCGGGAGCGCGACCGTAGGCTCGGCCTCGGCGCGCCGATAAGCGTGTCGGGACCAATGTGGAAACGGTCTCCGAGGAACCGGCTGACCCACGGTGTCAGCGGATTCGGAGGGATCGAAGTGGACGAATCGGCAGGCCGGACGCCGGCGCCGGTGGTGGAGGAAAAAATGATCTCGGTCTTCGGCAGTGCCAACATGGACCTGGTGGCCTACGTCGATGCCGCCCCCGCGCTCGGCGAGACCGTGACCGGCCGCGCCTTCAGCACGGTTCCCGGCGGCAAGGGCGCCAACCAGGCCATCGCCGCCGCGCGGGCGGGTGCCAAGGTGGCCTTCCTCGGGGCCGTGGGTGACGACGACTTCGGGACCGAGATGCGCAGGACGCTCGCCGAGGCGGGCGTCGACGTGACGAACCTGCGCACGGTCCCCGGCCCCTCGGGCATCGCCCAGATCGTGGTGGACGGCGGCGGCGGCAACTCGATCATCGTGGTTCCCGGTGCCAACGGGGCCGTGACCGCCCCCACCGAGGCCGAGATCGAGGTCATCTCCCGCTCAGACGTGCTCCTGCTGCAGTTGGAGCTCCCCATCGAGGCGGTCACCGCCGCCGCCAGGGCCGCCCGCGCCGCCGGGACCACGGTGGTCCTCACCCCCGCGCCTGTCCAGCCTCTGCCCGCTGAGCTGCTGGAGGCGGTGGACATCCTGGTGGCCAACGAGCACGAGGCCGTCGCGATCACCGGCCAGGCGGACCACGAGCGTGCCCTGGAGGAGCTGAGGGGCACGGTCGGCTGGGTGATCATCACCCTGGGATCGCGCGGCGCGCTCACCGCCTCCGGCGACGAGGCCGCCGTGTGGGTCGAGGCGCCCAGGGTGAACGCGGTGGACACCACGGCCGCGGGCGACACCTTCGTGGGCGCCCTCGCCGTGGCCCGCGTCGAGGAGCAGCCCGCCGACCGGGCCGTCCGCTTCGCCACCGCGGCGGCGGGTCTGTCCGTCCAGCGCGCGGGTGCCAGCAGCTCGATGCCCACCCGCGCCGAGATCGACCGGAGCCTTTCAGGAGCCGGCGCCTGACATCCGGCTATGCCCCTTCCCAGAGGGCGGCGGCGGCCTCGGCGCAGGCCACGTCCTGACCGATGGTGCCGCCGCTGACGCCGACCGCGCCCACCACGTCGCGGCCGTTGCCGGGCTCTCCGAGCGGGATGCCGCCGCCGAAGCACACGTACCGGTCGCCGGCCAGGCCGTACAGTTCGCCTCCCGGCAGGATCAGCGGCGCGAGGTCGGCGGTCGGCATGTGGTGGGCCAGCGCGGTGTGGGCCTTGCCGGGGGCGAGGACGGGGCCGGAGATCCGCGCGCCGTCCATCCGCTGGAACGCCACCAGATGCCCGCCCGCGTCGACCACCGCGACCGAGATGAGCGCCCCCTCCCGCAGGGCCTGCCGCACCGCGGCCTCACACATGCGCAGCGCGAGTTCCAGGTTCACCGGGCTCCTCACTGTTTCGAAAGCCTCCGGTGCGGACGGTCGGATGCGCACGTGTCGCCGCTCGGGGGATGCGAGGTGTCATAACGATTCGACGCTCATGTGCGCTCTTCGGAGGACCGGGGCGAGCCGGGATCACTGCCCGGTGAGGAGAGGAGAACGCGCGGCGACATTCCGACGACTCTTACCAAGAGTGATGATCACCTTACTTCAAGCTACGATCTCGTCACCGGCGGAATCGTTGAGGTGTCGTCTCGACGTGGGGAGAGGCATGCACAGTCATAACCGTGCGAACATCGTTCACCAGCTCAAGTACGCCCTCAGTCATCCGGGGCGAGTTCCCAGGCACCTGAGCCGGCTGAGCAGGAACATGTGGCTGCGCCTGAGCACCCGCGACCATGTCTCCTACTATCGGGCCATCATGAGGTCCGACGCCGCGCGCAGCCCCCACGCGGCCGTGGGCAGCAGGTCCTACCGGCGTTGGACGGTCCTGGGGAAGATGCAGTTCGACTACCTGGTGCGGCACGGGCTGAAACCCGAGCACCGCATGCTGGAGATCGGTTGCGGCAACCTGCGGGCCGGGCGCCTGTTCATCGGTTACCTCGACACCGGAAACTACTACGGTCTCGACATCTCCCCGGACATCCTGATCGCCGCCCAGGAGACCCTGGTCTCCTACGAGCTGCGTGAGAAACTCCCCTACCTCATGCTGGTCGGGAACCTGCGCTTCGCCGCCCTGCCCAGTGAGATGTTCGACGTCGTGCACGCCCACAGCGTCTTCTCCCACTCCCCGCTGCCGGTGATCGAGGAGTGCTTCCGGAACATCGGCCGGGTCGTGAAGCCGGGAGGCTGGTTCGACTTCACCTTCGACCGTACCGAGGGCAGGGAGCACCAGGTCCTGGGTGAGGACTTCTACTACCGCGCCGAGACCCTGCTCGACCTGGCCTCCGGATGCGGCCTGCAGGCGACTCTCATGGAGGACTGGGAGCGGCTTCCGCACCGGCAGTCCAAGATCCGTATCACATTCCCCGGCGACGGGTCCCCAAAGGAGTGGACCGCACCCGGCCGCGCCCGGCCTGAGGCGGTCCGTCAGGGACATCTCGACCGCGAAGCCGAGCAGGAGACGCCGGATCTCGTATAAGATCGAGCGTTTCGCGCGACCGATCTGGGGGAACCGATGCGGGCCCACGACCTGTCCGCCGGGGGCGGCGTACTGGCCCGTGTGCATGACGTGGCACGTGCGGCGACGCGGATCCACGGCCTGCCCGACGCCGAGGTCACGCTGATCAACGTGTCGGAGAACGCCACCTACCGGGTGGACGACCCGGCCACAGGAAGGCGTTCCATCCTGCGGGTGCACCGCCTCGGCTATCACTCCACCCCGGCGATCCTGTCCGAGCTGGCCTGGCTGGAGGCGCTCCGCGAGCAGGAGGGGATCCGCACCCCCCGGGTGATCCGGGCTCCCGGCGGCTCCCGGGTGCTGACCGTCCCCGGCGCCGAACCCCGGGAGCGCGTCATGTTCGAGCCCGGCGCCGAACCCCGAGAGTGCGTCATGTTCGAGTTCCTGCCCGGCGCCGAGCCGTCCCAGGAGAACCCGGTGCCCGGCTTCGAGCGGCTCGGTGCCCTCACGGCGCGGATGCACCGGCACACGCGCCGCTGGTCCCCGCCCGAGTGGTTCACCCGCTTCCACTGGGACTACGAGGCGGCCCTCGGCGCCGGGTCGCGATGGGGCCACTGGCAGGACGGCCTGGGCATGGGGGCCGAGGCGCGGGCCGTGCTGGGGCGGCTGGACAAGGAACTGCGCGAGCGGCTCCACCGCTTCGGCCGGGGGCCGGAGCGCTACGGTCTGATCCACGCCGACCTGCGTTCCGCCAACCTGCTCGTGGCGGGCGAGGGACCGCCCAGTGTCATCGACTTCGACGACTGCGGTTTCGGCTGGCACCTCTACGACCTGGCCGCGGCGGTCAGCTTCATCGAGCACCGGTCGGAGGTCCCCGAACTGGTCGACGCGTGGGTGCGGGGTTACCGGACCGTCCTGGACCTTCCGGCCGAGGACGAGGCGGAGATCTGGACGTTCGTCATGTTCCGCCGCCTGCTGCTGGTCGCCTGGATCGGCACCCATACCGGCGCGGACATCGCCGCCGAGCTGGGCTCCGGTTACACCGAGGGCACCTGCGAGCTGGCCGAGCGCTATCTCGGCGGCTCGCTTCGCTGACCCGGCCCGCCACCTGGTACGCGCGATGTTCCCGTACGGGCTGTCCGGCGAAGTGGCGCGCCGTGACCGCGCATCGGGAAATCGTCCCTATCCGCTCCCGGGTCCCGGCGGGTCCGGGATGGCGAATACGCGCCGGCGTCCGCATCACCGTCGCATCACCGTGCGCGCGACGGATATTCCGATAATGAGATTTCCGAGATGGGATTCTGTCTTCCCGAATCCTGATTTCCGGTTCCCGCCGCCCAATGCGGGGTGTTTTCCAGTTGACTTCGTCTCCGTGGCCACGGGCGGCGGTCCCGGTAAGGTCAGGATTTCAGTTCGCGCCTGATGTCCTCGTCGTCCGGTGCCAGTTCCAGTGCCCGGGTGAGGTCGGCGACCGCCTCCCCCTCTCGCCCGGCGGCGCGCAGCGCCATCGCCCGGTTGAACAGCAGGGCGGGGTCCGCTCCGGGTTCGAGGGCTCGGGTGAAGTCCGCGACGGCGCCCTCGGGGTCACCGGTCTCGAACGCGAGCAGCCCCCGGTTCGCCCAGGCGGCCGCCAGCGAGGGGGAGAGCTCCAGCGCCCGGTCGAAGGCGGTACGCGCCCTGTCGTAGCGCCCTTCCGCGGTCTCCACCTGGCCCAGCGCGCACAGCAGGTACGGGTTGGCGGGATCGATGGCAAGCCCGGCCTCCGCGTCCGCCCTGGCCCTGTCGTAATCGCCGAGCGCGGCCAGCAGCCCGGCCCGGTTGGCCAGGCCGTCCACGAACCCGGGGTCCAGCTCCAGCGCATGGTCCAGGTCGCTGAGCGCGCCCCGGTGGTCGCCCCTGGAGAAGCGGATCTCGGCCCGGTTGTAGTAGGGCTCGGGGAAGGGCGGGCCGGCCCGCATGGCCGTCTCGTAGTCGTCGATCGCCGCGTCCATCCGGCCCAGCCGGTGCAGCAGGTTGCCCCGGTCGATGTAGTAGTCGGGGTAGCCGGGGTCGGCCGCGATCACCGCGTCCAGGTCCTCCAGCGCCTCCTCGGGGCGGCCCAGCATCACGGTGAGCTGCGCCCTGTTGGCCAGCAGCACCAGCCGGTGTATCGGGTGCTCGCCGGGACGCAGGTCGCGGTCGGCCAGGGCGACGGCCTCGGAGACCAGCTCCAGTGCCTTGGCGGGGCGGCCCCGCCGCACCTCCACCAGTGCCCGGCCGTTGAGGTCGAACCCCAGCTTGAACGCCCGCTCGCGCGGATCGGGCAGCAGCGAGGAGATGGCGATCGCCTGGTTCACCAGCGCGAGCGCGGCGTCCGGGTCACGCCGGTTCTGGTCGTGGTGGCGTACCTTCAGCATTCCGGTGGCGTAGGCGGCCGAGGCGTGGACGGCCGGGGAGATGCTTTCCCGCCTGGCCAGGTCGAACAGGGCCTCAGCCTCGTCCTCCCTGCCCAGCGCGGCCAGCGCGGTCGCGGTGCTGTGCAGGAGCCGCCACCAGGTCCCGGGGGCGCCTTCGGGATCGGTGAGGCGCAGGGCGCGCCTGCCGAGGTACACCACGGCGTCGTGGCAACCCGCGTCCAGGCACCACTGCACCGCGAACAGGAACGCCTCCACCGCCTTCGAAGGGTCGCCGCCGCGCTCGCGATGGTAGGGGACCGCTCCAAGTCGCGCGCCGACCGTCCCCTCTCTCTCCAACTCGTCGGCGAGGGCGTCGTGCTCCTCCTCGCCAAGCGGATCCTCGGTGGTGATCCCCTCGCGGGTCACCACGGTCAGCAGCTCGGTGGGGACGCGGCGCCGCAACACGGCCAGGAACTCGAGGTCGGTGGGGTCGGCTCGGCCGGTGTTCTCGACGACGAGCGTCCGGGGACCGGTTTCGGCCAGGTACTCGCGGACGAACTCGGCCAGGCCGTTAGCCAGGCGTAGCGTTCGCCGCGGCGCGTGCACCAGGATCCGCTCCGCGCTGGGCAGGCTCGCGGCCACGGAGCTGCGCCGGGCGGGAACCAGATCCCGTAGGTCGGGCGCCACCGCGAGCAGTTCGATGTCGTAGCGGGTGACCAGCTCTGGCCGGGCGGTGGGCACCAGGGCGGAGACGAGCGCGCCCCCCGCTGTGTAGGGCCCGCGCAGGTGCCGGTCGGCGTCCACCGCGAGCAGCGGCGGCATGGGAAGAGGCGGGTTTTCTGGCGGTTGCGGTCCCCGACTCACCGGACTCCTCTAAGTCGATTTAGATGATATTCGATGATATATCGCGCTATGTCGTGACAGGGGCCGGCGCCCACCGCTGGACGCCGGTGCTGTGATTCGTGTCAGCCGATGTGCTTAGCGCTTGCGGTGCCACTGAGCGTGACGGTGCCGGGTTTGTGAACAATAATGCGCTTCATTACAGGCCTCTCTCGCAAATAACAACAAATCGCAAGTATTCGCAGTAATTACCCATATTGACAAGATCTATTTCTTAGAGTGGCCGGATCCGGACAACCCTATGGACAGCGGGGCGTGCCGGTGTTCACGGATGCTTCGCGGACCACGCCCGGTCTGGCCGCTGTGAGCGGCTCCCGCGGGGGATGCGACCCTGGTGTGATGGAACAGAGGAGTCGCTGGGCGGACATCGCGGGAGATGACGCCGGGGAGCGGTATGCGGCGAGGTTCGCCAGGCTGGCCGAGTCGGGGGCGGACACGCATGGCGAGGCGCGGTTGTGCGCGGGGCTGCTGCCGCCGGGTGCGCGGGTGCTGGACGCCGGGTGCGGTACCGGGCGGGTGGCGATCCGGCTGGCGGAGCTGGGATACGACTGCGTGGGTGTCGACCTCGACGCGTCCATGCTTGAGGTCGCCCGGCGGACCGCGCCGGAACTGCCCTGGATCCTGGCCGACATCAGCGACATCAGCGACATCAGCGATCTCGGCGATCTCAGCGATTTCGGCGGCTCCGCGGATCCGGCGGAGCGGGTCGTATCCGGCGAGCGGCGTGGGCAGGGCGAGCGCTTCGACATGGTCGTCGCCGCGGGTAACGTCATCCCCCTGCTCGCCCACGGGACCGAGGCGCGGACCGTCGCCGGGCTCGCCGCACTGCTGCGGCCCGGCGGGCTGCTGGTGAGCGGGTTCGGGCTGGACACCGCGCATCTCCCGCTCGCCTCCGCCACGGTCACCCTGGCCGACTACGACACCTGGTGCCAGGCCTCGGGGCTCGCCCCGCTGCGGCGCCTGGCGACATGGGACGGCGCCCCCTACGACGGTGGTGGATACGCGGTAAGTGTCCACATACGCACCCCTGGTGGACGAGCCTTCGAGGAGTAGTAGCTTCATCCCATGCGACTGGGCGTTCTAGACATCGGTTCCAACACGGTCCATCTGCTGGTGATGGACGCGCATCGAGGGGCCCGGCCGCTGCCAGCGTACTCTCACAAGGAGGAGCTGAGGCTCTCCGAGCACATGGACGAGGGCAACCGCCTGTCGGCGCAGGGCGCGACGCGGCTGCGGGAGTTCGTCGAGGAGGCGCTGCGGATCGCCGAGGACAAGGGGGTCGAGGACCTCATGGCCTTCGCGACCTCCGCGGTCAGGGAGTCGGTGAACGGTGAGGAGGTCCTCGCCGGGATCAAGGCCGACACGCAGGTCGACATCGAGGTGCTGTCCGGCCAGGACGAGGCGAGGTTGACTTTCCTGGCGGTGCGCCGCTGGTTCGGGTGGTCCTCCGGGCGGCTGCTGGTGCTGGACATCGGCGGCGGGTCGCTGGAGATCGCCTCGGGTATCGACGAGCAGCCCGACGCGGCGGTGTCGCTGCCGCTGGGGGCCGGCCGTCTCACCCGCGACCACTTCACCGCCGACCCGCCGCCGGCCGACGAGGTACGGGCGCTGCGCAGGCACGTGCGGGCCGAGATCGCTCGCGCGGTGGGCAAGGTGTCGCGATACGGCCGGGCCGACCACGCGGTGGCGACGTCCAAGACGTTCAGGCAGCTCGCGAGAATCGCCGGCGCGGCGCCCTCGAACGAGGGGGCGAACGTACGCCGGGTGCTCGGGCACGCGGACCTGGTCGGCTGGACCGACCGGCTGATCAGGATGAGCACGCGGGAAAGGGCCGAGCTGCCCGGGGTGTCGGAGGGGCGGGCGCCGCAACTGCCCGCCGGTGCCATCGTCGCCGACGCCGCGATGGACCTGTTCGGAGTGCCCCGGCTGGAGGTGTGCCCGTGGGCGCTGCGTGAGGGGGTCATCCTGCGGAGGCTGGACGCCATGCCCGAGCAGTAAGGTTTATTCGGCCGCCTGAGGGTTAGCGCGCAAAGCCATGAACAGCCCTCAGACTCAGCTGGAAGGTGCCGCTCGCAGAGCGGCCAACAGTCAGACGCTGGACAGGCTGGCGCGGATCGGCCTGGCCTGCCGAGGTGTCCTGTACGGGCTGATCGGTTTCCTTGCCCTGCAGATCGCCTTCGGCGGGGGCAGCGGTGGCAAGGAGGCCGACAAGACCGGGGCCATCCAGACGGTGGCCGAGCAGCCGTTCGGCATGGTGCTGCTCTGGCTCATGACCGTCGGTTTCGCGGCCCTGACCCTCTGGCAGCTGTCGGAGGCCGTCATCGGCCGGGGCCGGACCAAGGACCGGGTGGAGGCGGCGGCGCGCACGGTGGTCTACGGACTGATCGTGTTCACCCTGATCAACGTGGTGCTGCGCGGGGACTCCGGCGACTCGATGGACGAGCAGTCGAAGGACCTCACGGCCAAGCTGATGGACCTGCCCGGCGGCCAGGTCATCGTGGGACTGGTCGGCCTGGGACTGATCGCCCTGGGTGCCTACTGGATCCGCAAGGGCTGGAAGAAGAAGTTCCTCCAGGACCTGCGCACCGGCGAGATGCCGGCCGAGGCGCGTGACCTCACCGAGCGGCTGGGCATGGCCGGTTACGTCGCCCGTGGTGTGGTCGCCGTGGTCGCCGGTGTCTTCGTCATCCAGGCCGCGGTCACCTACGACCCCGGCAAGGCCAAGGGCATCGACGCGACGCTGCGCTCGCTGGCCGAGACCCCGGCCGGTCCGTGGCTGCTCGGGGTCGTCGCGATCGGACTGCTGCTGTTCGCGGTCTACTGTTTCTTCGAGGCTCGCCGGCACCGGATGTGACGGGTGAAACCGCACGGTACGGCAGGTGCGGGCACGCAGCTGAAGGCCCACCTGGCAAGCCCTACCTATCTATCCGGTAAGTGATCGCATTCCTACTTTTCCGAGACATCTTCCCTTTCGAGCTCCGCGTCTTCCCAGAGGCAGGAACAATATCGGAGGGGCATATGGACTCGTCGGAGTACGACGGCAGCGAATGGGTTCTCCGCCTTGCGGGTTCCCCGGACCAGGTGGTCAGAGCCCGCCGCCTGGTCTCGATGACCCTGGGGCGAGACCATCCCCTCCATGACGACTGTGTCCTGCTGACCAGCGAGATCGCCACCAACGCGGTGATCCACTCCCGGTCCGGGGACGGCGGGGCGTTCACGGTCACCGTGGCCTACTCGGCAACGGGCGTGCGGGTCTGCGTCCAGGACGAGGGCTCGTCACAGGCCCCCTGCGTGTGTCACGCCTCGGCGGACGAGACAGGGGGCCGCGGCCTGCCCCTGCTGGAGGCGCTGGCCCACCGCTGGGGCCTGGTCAGGGAGGCGGGGGCCAATAAGGTCTGGTTCGAGCTGGTGCTCGAACTGGCCGGGATACGCGCGGGCAGCCTGGCCGGTGCCAGGTGAGCGCCGGTCGGATCGGCCGTTCCGAGGGCGAGGTGGGCGCCGGTCGGATCGGTCGTTCCGAGGGCGAGGTGAGCGCCGGTCAGGCCGGCCGCTCCGAGGGAGAGGTCGGGCGTGTGGCGGGGCGGGCGTCGAGTTCGGTCAGCAACCTGGCCATGCGGGTGGCGCGGAGCGGGTCGACGGGCAGGACATGGCCGGTCCACCAGCGGGCGATCTCCTGGGTCGGCCCCCCGGACACCAGGTCCAGGTAGTCGTCCAGCGGCGGATCGTAGATGAAGCCGGGCACCACGCCCCGGCTCTCCAGCCGGGCGACCACCACGTCGCGGTTCTCGACCAGCAGGGGCACCCGCAGCAGCGGTTGTGGCGCCGCGTCGCGGACACCCTCGGCCGCCCAGGGCAGGGTACGCAGCAGTTCGACCCCGGCCACCCGCCGCTCGCGCTCGCGGTCGATCACCCGGAAGCGGGAGCGCTGGTAGCGGCGGAGCAGCGGCCCCTGGCGCATCCGCCAGTCGTCGAGGTCGATCCGGAGCCAGTGGTCCATGGCGCGCAGGTCGACCGGATCGGCGGTGGTGACCGCGCGCAGCTCCTTCTCACGGGGCGGGCAGCGGTGGCCGGTCCACTGGACGAGCCCGAGTGCCTTGAGGGCGTGCCACATCGGCCTGACCAGCCCGGTGCGGTAGATCGTCTCGCGAAGTACGGGCCGCAACGTGCCGAGCAGCTGGGCGCGCGCTCCGCCGGGGAGCAGCAGCTCGTCCCTGGCACGGGCCAGCTCGGGCAGTGCGGCCGGGTCCCGCGCGGTGAGGAACCCGCCGGACATCGACCGCCCGTGCTTGGCGAGGCTGAACACCCCGGCGGTGCCGAACGTACCCGCGGGGCGGCCGTCCACTGTCGTCTGCATGGCGTGCGCCGCGTCGTCGAGGAGGATCACGCCGCGCCGGTCGCACTCGGCCCGCAGCTCGGTCACCCGGTCGGGCTGGCCGTACAGGTGCGTGGTGACGACACCGGCCAGGCCGCTCCAGTCGACGTTGGGGACGTCGATGTTGCCGTCGCGCCAGGAGACGGGCGCCATCACCGGTTCCAGCCCGGCGGCCAGCACGACGAACAGCACGGTTTCGCAGTTCGTCGGCGAGATGAGCACCCTGTCGCCGCGCCTGAACCAGTGACGCAGTGCCAGGAGCAGGCCGAATCTGGCGGACGGCACATGGAGGCACTCCTGGCCGATCCGGTCACGCATGGCCGCCTCAAGCTCACGGCCGCCGTTCTGTCCGTTCAACGGACCTTCCCTCGGGTACGCAGCCGCCCGTACCGCTTCATGGCCCTGTCGGCGGCGCCGTACAGGGCCGGACTGTCAAGGATGAACCGCCGCACGCGGCGGACCGGTGCGGTGCGCAGCCAGTGCGCCGCCGCACCGGCCGAGCGGCGGCGCACGATGCCCTCGGTGACTGGAACGGTCCTACTGCACAGCGCGTCCTTGTACTCCGAGCCGTTGCTGATACCGAGGTCCAGCGAGCCGACACCGATCTTCGCGGCGGCCTCGACCATGTGCAGGTGCTGGATCAGGCCGGGGGAGTACTTGGCATAGTCGGGATCGTACGCGGGGAACCAGCCGATCATCATCGTGCCGGTGCGCAGCCCGAAGTGGCCCGCGACGGGCCTGCCGTCCGCGTACAGCATGGACAGCGGCCCGGCGAAGTCGGGGGTGTCGACGGAGTGCAGGCGCTCGGTCAGCTCCACCACCCATGACTTGGCGAAGCGGTCGGGGCGGCCCATCCGCTGGTACTGGGCCGACTTCCACTCCCGCAGCAGCCGGAACTGCTCCGCGTCGCGCACCGCGAACTCGGAGGTGACCTCGCCCGCGTCGCGGCTCAGCTTCCGTTCCTTGTACAGGGTGGTCTTGACGAACTTCGGAGAGCGTTCGCGCAGCTCGTCGAGGAAGGCCGGGTAGCCGTCGGCGAAGTCGAGGACCACGGCCTCCTGCCTGAGCGTCTCGAACGGCTGGAACCACGGCTGGTGGTCGATCATGCAGCCGAACTCCCACACGTTCAGCCCGCACTCCTTGAGCAGGGTGTTGGAGTCGAATTCGGTGCCGGGCGCGTGGACCACGCCCTGGGAGAGCGAGACCCATCCGCCCAGGGCGGTGCCCACTCCGCCGCCGTGCCGCTCGAAGGGAAAGAACCCGACGGGCCCGTCCGACTCGGTGATCACCGCCACCCGCGCTTCGGCGCGGACCTCACCCATCGCGATCGTGAAGTCCGGGCTGAGAAAAGGGTTGGCGAGGTGCGCGCCGGAGCTCTGCATCTCGCGCCAGGCCGCGACCTCGCCCGAGCCCAGCTCCGCGGGCCGGATGACGTTGACCCTCATGTAGCCCCTCCCGCCGCGCCGGGGTGACCGGCGACCGTACCTGCGGTGCACGTCAACCTACCGTTCACGAGGAGGTGATCCTTTCTCGAAGCCCGGGCTCAGGAACTGAACGTCGTCCTCGGAGCGGAGCACGCGCGATCCGACTGGCCCGCAGAAATGGGTGGCGTGCGTCACGGAGCGCGGAAACCGTCCCGGAACCGGGCGGCGATCCCCCACCGCCGTCCGATACAGCGAATCTACCTAAATTTTACCTTACCTGCTAAGCGATATCGGAGATGGCCGGACTCGGCAGCACCGGGGGAACCCTGGGAAGGGCGGGGGGGATCGCCGGGACGAGTCGTTCGACGACCGGCAGGGCGCGGTGGGCGTAGAGCGGATCGACCGGCAGTACATGCCGGCCCCACCAGCGCGCGATCTCGGGTGCAGGTGAGGGTCTGGTGAACCCGGGCAGGTAGCTGTCGTACGGCGGGTCGTAGAGGTATCCGGTGGCGACCCCGTGCCGCTCCAGCTCGGCGATGGCCTCGTCCCGGCCCGAGACCAGCAGCGGGACCCGGAACAGCGGCTGGTCCAGATGGCGGTGAACGGCCGGTGCCACGGTGGGCAGTGCGGCCAGTGCCGAGACGCCGACGATCCGCCGCGACCGCTGCCGGGGCAGCGTCCGCAGGCGCCGCGACTGGTACCAGCTTGAGAGGTGGCCGCGCCTGGCCCGGTAGTCGTGCAGGTCCGCCTGGACCCAGGAGTCGAACGCCGGTAGTTGCGGCGCGTACTCCAGCGCCCTGAGCAGCTCTGCCGGGCGCGGGGCGATCCGGTAGCCATCGCGCTCCTCCTCCATGCCGAGCGCGCGCATCGCCCTCAGCGCCGGGCGGACCATGTTCAGCCGCAGCGCGGCGTGCCGGCCCACCGAGGTCAGCACGGTATGGATCTCTTTCCTGAAGGCGCCGGGCTGTAGCAGCCGGTCACGGTCGCGCTCCAGGGCGCGCAGGTCCTCCAGGCGCTCGACCGCGATCACCCCGCCGGAGCCCGCTCCGGCGTGCTTGGACAGGCTGAACACGCCGGCCACCCCGAAGGTGCCCAGCGGCCTGCCGTGCACGCTCGTCTCCATCGCGTGCGCGACGTCCTCGATCAGGATCTTGCCGGTGAAGGCGGCCACCCGGTCCGGCAGACCGTACAGGTTGGTGGTCAGTACCGCGTCGACCGTGTCGAGATCGACGGCGTCCGCATCGATGTTGCCGTCGTCGATGGAGAGCGGTGCGATGACCGGGCGCAGCCCGGCGGCGAGCACGAGGAAAAGGATCTCGTCGGCCGACAGCGGCGACATCAGCAACCGCTGGCCGGGGCTGCACCAGTGCCGCAGGGCCAGATACAGGCCCAGGCGGTTGGAGGGCAGCGGAAGGCAGAAGCGGCCTGTTCGCTTCGCCACAATGTGCTCAGGAGTCACTGGAGACCCTCTATCACGGGCGAGATCAGGACTGCAAATGGAACCGCGCTCCCTAGTCGGCGGCCACCTGGGACGTCTTACCGTGGTTGATCACCCTGCGGATGTTCGGGAGGATCAGCAGCGCGACCAGGAGTTGGCTGCCGAGCATCGCGTAGCCCACCGCGGCGATCCCGAAAAGGGGGAACAGCACGGTGATCGAGGTGAGGACCAGCACCGCCATCCCGATCTGGATGAGTGCGAGCTTGCGGGCCTCGCTCTGCGCGCGCAGCATGCTGAGGCAGATCTCTATCACTGTCTGGGGAAGTACGGCGATCGCCATCAGGCGGAGCAGCGGCGTGCCCGCCTCGGCGAACCCGGGGCCGAACACGCTCAGGATCAAGGGTGCGCCGACCACGACCACCGTGATGACCGGTCCGACGATCAGGAAGGTGCGGCGCAGCGCGTTGCGCACGCTCTGCGCCAGTCGGGTGGCGTTGAAGGACCCCTCGACCGTGAGGGACACCGCCATGTTGGCCGCCAGCAGCCCGACCATGGAGCCCAGCGTGTGGGCTATTGAGAAGTAGCCGAACGTCGGCGCGTCGTCGAGCCAGCCCGCGATGATGACCGGGACCAGGTAGAGGATCAGCAGGATGGAGAACGCGCCGGGGAAGTCTCCGGCCAGGAACCGCCCCACCTCGCGCAGGCGCGGCGGGTTCGCGGCGCTCTCCTCGGTGTTCTTGACGTGTTTGGGGATGATGACGCCGAAGATGAACCAGCTGATCGGGATCAGCGCCATGGCCGTCGGTATGATCCACGAGACGAAGATCCCGCCAAAGAGGCCGCCCTCCGGCAGCGCGAACGCCAGCGCGGCGAGCATGCCCATCTTGACCAGGCCGAACGCCAGGCTGTTGACCGGCACCCAGACGGCCTTGCGTAGCCCGGCCAGAGTCACGTCCTGGAGGGTGAAGATCGTCCAGATGAGAACCGAGACGAGGAAGAACAGTCCTGGGCCGAACCCGGCGAGGTCGGCGTAGACCGTCCCCCACGCCGGCAAGGTCAGCAGGAACCCCAGCGCCGCCACCAGGCCGGTGGCCCCGGCGATCGCGTAGCCGCGCAGGACGAACTCGGCGGTGCGGCGGCCGGCCACCGGGATGAACCTGGCCAGCGCGCCCGCGAAGGCGAGCCCGGTCAGAGAGGCGAACAGCCGCATCGCGCTGATCACAGCCTGGCCCTCACCGAACGCGGAGGCGGTGTACATGTGCGTGGCGAGGAACCAGTAGCCGAGGCCCAGCACGGCGGTGATCCCGGTATTGATCATCAGTGCGTAGCCCTGGAGGAACAGGGGGTTTCTCAGGTCCTTGCGCAGGCGGTCCATCAGGCCGTTCCTGCGCTCCTCGGTCACTGTCCGGCCCATCGCCTGGTCGCCTCCGTCGCGCGTCACCTCGTCGTCATCATGGGGCGGAGCGCTTGCATCGACCTTGCCGTCGGCTGTACGCAGGCCGGTGGCCGAGTCCGGCCAGGTGTCCGGTGGGTCCGGCCGGGTGCCCGGCTGGTTCGGCCGGGTATCCGGCGAGAGAGTGCCGCCCTCGTGCCGGGCAGGCAGCCCCGTGCCGTCCTCATTCACCTCGACGCTCCCGATCCGCACCGTTTTCCGGGGCGGTGCCGGATGCCCGCCCATCGCTCGCGCGGGGTGGTTCGACGGCATTCCCGGGGGGAGCGGGATGGCGCCTCACCAACGTTCGCGTCTCGCCACGAGACCGGCCGGTCACCGAGGGGTACATGAGAGTCGGCACGTGAGCCATGATGCCCCAGTTTCAGGCGGGCCGTGTCCGGCATGTATCCGGAAGTACCCGGCAGGACTCGATTGCGATGGGGGCCGCCCTGTTTTATCCGGGATTGGCGCTGCCACCCGCGGAGGCGGCCGGGGTGGCCGGAAGGATTCAGGAGGTGAGGAGGCGGTCCAGGACGCGGACGCCGAACTCCAGGCCCTCGACGGGGACCACGTCGAGATGGCCGTGGATCAGCAGGGCATCGGGCGAGTCGCCGGGGATCCTGGCGACCACGCCGGTCCTGCCGGGGCGGGAGCGGCACCTCCGGGTTCGCCCTGTGTACTCCCGGTCGGCTGTGACGCCGTTACCTCCAAGAGGGGCCGGGAGCTTGGTCGCTACTCGCTGAGCGCGGCCTGCGAGGTCTTCTTGGCCGCGGCCTTGGCCACGCTGGGGTCGCCCGCCGCGAACGCCGCGGCGACCTTTCCCCCAATGCGCCCGCGCTCGCTCACCTCGATTCCGTGGGACTTCGCCCACGCCCGGATCTCGGCGCTCCGCTCGCGGTTGCCGCCGGACCCCTTCGTCTTGCCCTTACGGCTCAGGGCGGTGCTCGCCTTGCGGGCGGCGGACTGGAAGGGTTTAAGGGCCTCTCGAAGTTTTGTGGCGTTCTTCGTGCTCAGGTCGATCTCGTAGGCGGTCCCGTCCAGGCCGAACGAGACGGTCTCGTCCGCCCGTTTCCCGGTGATGTCATCGGTGAACGTGACGACTTGCTGACGTGCCATTGTGTCACTCCTTAATCTTGGCGCCAGAGTGTGCGGCTGTGAACCCGGCCGGCGACGGCTCCCGCGTCTCTTCTCCGCGAGTAAAACTCTAGCCCCTCCTTTCGCCGTCGCGCCGGGAAACCCTGTCCGCCGGAGATCCACTCGATCAGGTTAATTACCCAAGGTTGAACTCCGGCGTCTCCGCGTCATTGGGAAATGCTTCCCGCTCGCGAGGGATTAAAAACGACGGAGGTGCGGTGCGCCCCTTGGTGTCTTGGCTACCGAGATCTGTCGGTTGCCCATGGCGGGTTTTCTGGACGGAGGTGTCTGAGCGCTTTGGAGTTTCGTGACCTCCGAGTGGTTTCCGCCCCGGTCGCCGTGAAAAAATCGACTTCGGCCACTTGGGGGGGTCTGGTCCATCGTTCCACTGCCGCTCGCTTCGAGGCCTCCACCGCGCCGGCCGTGATGTCCCACCGGTGCGCGAGTGAGTCCTCCATCCCCTTTTCGCTGGCCGTGACACTTGATGGGGTGAGGGGCCGGCGAGTGAACCGGGTCCGGAGGGAGGGGCGTGGCAGGGGAGAAGCGCTGTGGGACCCGCTCCGGATGCCCGTCGGACAATTCGCGCATGCCAGGTGTCTGCCACCGAACATGTTCCAGGATTTCCGGAGGACAAATGACTTCCTCGCGCTCCGGAATGCGGGCCGCAGGTCTCCGGTTTTGCCGGCACTTGAGATCGGATGCGTTCGAAGGTGGTCGCCGACACGTGGCCGATCACCTTGGGGCATGGTCTCGACACGCTCGGGTGAGGCGAGGCCTGCCACACGGACCGTACGATTTCGGGCGCCTCCCATTGTGGGCGAGGAGGAGCCGCAGGCTCCGTTTGCCCCTTGACCGCCATTGGCCCGTTCCATCGTCTGGGCGGATCAACAGCCGGTGTTCCCTGAATTGTTCGTGTAACGGCCGGAGAGTGATATGGGCATTGCCGGTCCCCCGCGCCCGGGGGCGCCGGTCGATGACCGCCTGGACGAGATCGGCCGTACCTCCCGCACGGCCGGGGGTCAGAGGTAGAGGCCGGTGTGCTCAGGGACGGCAGTGCGGCTGAGCAGGCCGTCGCGGAGGGCGAAGAGTTCGGCGAGGGTCGCACCGGAGGGGGAGAGCCCTTCGGTGCCGCCGAGCCAGTGGGCGGCCTCGTCGTAGGGGAGGCGGCCGACCTCGATCTGGGCGAGGCAGCGGCCCGGGCGGGTGACGGACATCAGCCGCGACAGCGGCTCGCCGACCGACCTGGCGTAGTTGCCGCGGACCTCCGCCCAGGGGGAGGCGGTGATCGGCCTCTCCGAGCGGCGGCTGCCGCCGGGCGTGGCTCCGGCGAGAAGTGGACCTCCTTGAGTACGGACATGGCGGTAATGATCCTCTTGGCACGCCCGCCGGTCGACGGGTTTTCGCGAGGTGGCCGGGCTCAGGGTGCCACCGGCGGTGCGGGGGCCTCGGGGGCGGTGCGGAGCAGGGCGTCGACCAGGGGGCTCGGCGGGCGGGTCAGCGGGCCGGTGAGGACGAGGGCACGTTCCAGGGACGGTTTCAGCGGGATCATGACGAGCCCGGGGGTGAGGAGACCGCGGCCGAGGTCGGGAACCGTCGAGACGCCGATGCCCGCGGCGATCATGCCGATGAGCGTGCCGAGCTCGCGCACATGCTGGGCCGGAGCGTAGGGGACACCCGCCATGGAGCACAGGGTGCGGGTCTGCGGCTCGCAGCCCCCCTGGAGACCAGCAGCGGATCCTCCAGCAGCTCGGCCATCGCGATGTGTTCCTGGCCGGCCAGGGGATGGTCGGTGCGGACCACCGCGTGGAAGGCGTCGCGGCCCACCACCACGTGCGCGGGAGGCGGGGGCGTCGGGTCGACGAGGATCGCGGCGTCGACGACTCCGGTCTCCAGCCAGGGGGACAGCTCGTCGTCGTCGCCCTCGAAGACCTGCACCTCGACACCGGGGAGTTCCGCGCGCCACGTCCGCATGAGCCGGGGGAGCAGCCCGCAGCAGACCGTGGGCGGGGCGGCGACGCGGACGACTCCGGCGAGCCAGTCCGTCCTTGCCCGATATCTCGCGCTGAGCCCGCTGCTGGCCACCGGTCCCGTGCACCTGGACCTGCCCGTCGTGGCGAGCATGGCGGCCCTGGGCATCCTGGGCACGGGGCTCGCCTACATCTGGAACACCACGGTCATCGCCCGTTGGGGGGCGACGGCAGCCTCGACGGTGACGTACCTGACCCCGCTGGTGGGTGTCGTCCTCGGGGTGCTCGTCCTGGGCGAGGCGCTGACGTGGAACCAGCCGCTAGGGGCGGTGGTGGTCGTCGTCGGCATCATGACCGGCCAGGGTGTGTTCACCTCCTGGACAGGTCGCCGGTCTCGGTGACAAGGGTTTGGTCGAGGTGACGCCGTCACCCGCCCACGCGCCGGCGAAGGAGGCCGGACCTTGATCGCCACTCGCTCGCCGCCGGGGGCGTGCGCGAGGTAGACGACGCCCCGCCCGCCCTCGCCTATTCTTCCGGCCGGAAGGCGCCGAGCCGGGTCGGATCGTCAGGGGTGAGGGGGGCGCGACCATGAGGGCAAGGCTATCCATGCCCGTCTGAAATGGGAGGAGACGCGGGTGGACGGCGGCTGCCGAGAGGAGTGCGGGCGTTTTCCTGGTTCAAGCCATCCGGTTGCGGTTAAGGGGACGGCTGTTTCGCTGCCCGACGACTATCCGGTGTGCTCTCAGATCCTGATACGACGGAGATCGGTTGATTAATAGCACTGTATGGTGCCGTGTCAACCGTTACCCTCCGTAGGGCAGTATCCCCCAGACAGTGGAGACATTCCGTGGCCATCGATCTTGTTACTCGCCGCGAGTGGGGCGCTCGCCAGCCGCGCGGTTCCTACAGCAGGCTCAGCTCCACTCGGGGAGTGAAGGTCCACTACACGGGTGGCCAGGTCAGTCCGGACATCGTGAACGACCACGCCAAGTGCGTTGCTCTAGTGAAATCCATCCAGAGCCACCATATGGATGGCAATGGATGGATTGACGTCGGTTATTCGATGCTGGTCTGTCCGCACCGGAAGGTCTTCGAGGGCCGGGGCCCGAATCGCGTGCCGGCCGCCAACGGTGCCGGTCTCAACAGCGACCACTACGCGGTGCTCGGCCTGGTCGGCTCGTCGGGGCTCACCAAGCCGACCGACGGCATCCTGCACGGCATTCTCGATGCCGTCGAATACCTCAGGGACAAGGGCGGGGCAGGCAAGGAGATCAAGGGCCACCGCGACGGCTACTCGACCAGCTGCCCCGGCGAGCCCCTGTACGCCTGGGTCAAGCGGGGTGCCCCCCGTCCCGGTGGAGGGCCCGCCAACCCGCCGGAACCGCACCCCTCCTTCCCCGGCCGTACGCTCAAGCAGCCGCCGGTCATGAAGGGGGAGGACGTTCGCACCTGGCAGCGGCAGATGCGCGACCGAGGCTGGAACATCGACGTCGACGGCCTGTACGGCCCCGGCTCCAGCGACGTCTGCAGGAGGTTCCAGAAGGAGAAGGGCCTGTCCGTCACGGGCGCCGTCGACCGCGCCACCTGGGACGCGGCCTGGCAGGAGCCCGTCAGCTGAATGGTCCGGGAATCCCCCGCCCGATCCCCCTGACGACCCTCCTGTTGATGTTTGTCAGGAGCCCGGCGAGAGTTCGAAAAAAGGCAACGTTTAGTATCCGGTGCATGACGGTGCCGCCTGAGGAACCCCGACCGGCCGCCGAGTTCCCGCCGACCACGCGTGAGCGGTGGCGGGAGCTGGCGCTCGGGGTGTTGCGCAAGTCCGGGGTCGAGACCGGTTCCCCGGAGGAGGCGTTGGCCTCCACCACGTACGACGGTGTGACGATCGCGCCACTCTACGACGCGTCCGACCTGCCCGGTGATCCCGGCCTTCCAGGATCCGCCCCCTACATCCGGGGCTCCGCCCCCGAGGGGGGCTGGGAGGTGCGGCAGCGCCACGAGGTGCCCGATCCCGAGGCGATCCTCACCGACCTGGAGAACGGTGTCACCTCGCTGTGGCTCACCCTCGACCCCGAGGACCTGCCGCGAGCCCTGGAGCGGGTCCACCTGGATCTGATCTCGGTCACGCTCGATGCGGGCAAGCGGACCCGCGAGGCGGCCGAGGTGCTCATCGGGCTGGCGGGTGAGAAGGCCGGCACGCTGAAGGGGAACCTGGGAGCCGACGCGCTCGCCGACGCGGAGACCGCGATCGAGCTGGCCCGCCGCTGCGTTCGAAGCCACCCCGGCCTCAGGGCCGTCACGGTGGACGCCACCGCCTACCACGACGCGGGAGGCGGTGACGCCGAGGAGCTCGGCTGCTCCCTCGCCGCCGGGGTCGCCGCGCTGCGTACCCTGACCGGCGCGGGCCTGACCGTGCCCGAGGCGTTCGGGCAGCTGGAGTTCCGGTACGCGGCCACCGCCGATCAGTTCCTCACCATCGCCAAGCTCCGGGCCGCCCGCCGGCTCTGGGCGCGCGTCACCGAGGTGTGCGGCGCCCCCGACGGGGGACAGCGGCAGCACGCGGTGACCGGCTCGGCCATGATGACCGCCCGCGATCCGTGGGTGAACATGCTCCGCACCACGCTCGCCTGCTTCGCGGCCGGGACCGGCGGGGCCGACGCGGTGACCGTCCAGCCCTTCGACGCCCGCCTCGGCCTTCCGGACGCCTTCGCCCGCCGCATCGCGCGCAACACCCAGTCGCTGCTCGTGGAGGAGGCCGGTGTGGCCCGGGTGATCGACCCGGCCGGGGGCTCCTGGTACGTCGAGCGGCTCACCGAGGATCTGGCCTCCAGCGCCTGGGAATGGTTCCAGGAGATCGAGCGCGCCGGGGGCATCGGGGCCGCCGAGGGCTCCACGCTCGTCGCCGAACGGCTCGCCGCCACCTGGGAGCGGCGTTCGGCCGCCATCGCCAGGCGCCGCGACCCGATCACCGGTGTCAGCGAGTTCCCCGACCTCGCCGAGAAGCCTCTGGTCAGGCAGGCCAGGCCCACCGGGGATACCGGGGTGCACTACGCGCAGGAGTTCGAGGCGTTGCGCGACCTGGCCGACGCCCAGGCGAGCCGGCCGAAGGTCTTCCTGGCGACCATCGGCCCGGTGGCCGCGCACACCGCCAGGGCGTCGTTCGCGGCCAACCTGTTCCAGGCGGGTGGTATCGCCACCGTGGCCGGTGGCGCCGCGACGGACCCCGCGGAGATCGCCGCCGCGTTCTCCGCGGCCGGTACCGAGGTCGCGTGCCTGTGCTCCAGCGACCGGCTGTACGCCGAGCACGCCGAGGCGGTGGCCGCCGCGCTGAGGGGCGCGGGGGCGCGCAGGATCTGGCTGGCAGGAAAGGGCGGGTTCGAGGGCGTGGACGCCAACCTCTACACCGGGTGCGACGCGCTCGGCGCGCTCCGGACGACCTTCGAAGACCTGGGGGTGGCTCGATGATTCCCGACTTCTCCGAGATCGAACTCGGCACGCGACCGGCGGTGGCCGCCCCGGCCGCGGCGGACGGACCTCGTGGCCCGGTGTGGGAGACGCCCGAGGGGATCGAGGTGAAACCGCTCTACACCGCCGCGGACACCGATGGTCTCGACTTCCTGGGGACCTACCCCGGCGTCGCGCCCTACCTGCGCGGCCCGTACCCGACCATGTACGTCAACCAGCCGTGGACCATCCGGCAGTACGCCGGGTTCTCCACCGCGAGTGAGTCCAACGCCTTCTACCGGCGTAACCTGGCCGCCGGGCAGAAGGGGCTGTCGGTCGCCTTCGACCTGGCCACCCACCGGGGCTACGACTCCGACCACCCGCGCGTCGCCGGGGACGTCGGCATGGCGGGCGTGGCCATCGACTCCATCTACGACATGCGGCAGCTGTTCGACGGGATCCCCCTCGACAAGATGAGCGTGTCGATGACCATGAACGGCGCGGTGCTTCCGGTGCTCGCGCTCTACGTCGTGGCCGCCGAGGAGCAGGGGGTGGCACCCGAGCAGCTCGCCGGGACCATCCAGAACGACATCCTCAAGGAGTTCATGGTCCGCAACACCTACATCTACCCGCCGGGCCCCTCGATGCGGATCATCTCCGACATCTTCGCGTACACCAGCGAGAGGATGCCGAAGTTCAACTCGATCTCGATCTCCGGGTACCACATCCAGGAGGCCGGGGCCACGTGTGACCTGGAGCTCGCCTACACCCTCGCAGACGGGGTGGAGTACCTGCGGGCGGGTGTCGAGGCGGGCATGGACATCGACAGGTTCGCGCCGCGCCTGTCGTTCTTCTGGTGCATCGGCATGAACTTCTTCATGGAGGTCGCCAAGCTGCGGGCCGCCCGGCTGCTCTGGTCGCGGCTGGTGTCCGGGTTCGACGCGAAGAACCCCAAGTCGCTCTCGCTGCGGACCCACTCGCAGACCTCCGGCTGGTCGCTCACCGCCCAGGACGTCTACAACAACGTCGTCCGCACCTGCGTCGAGGCGATGGCCGCCACCCAGGGCCACACCCAGTCGCTGCACACCAACGCCCTGGACGAGGCGCTGGCCCTGCCCACCGACTTCTCCGCGCGGATCGCCCGCAACACCCAGCTGCTGCTCCAGCAGGAGTCGGGCACCTGCCGGGTGATCGACCCCTGGGGCGGTTCCTACTACGTCGAGCGGCTCACCCACGAGCTGGCGGCCAAGGCATGGGCCCACATCGAGGAGGTGGAGGCCGCCGGGGGCATGGCGAAGGCGATCGACGCCGGGCTGCCCAAGCTCCGCATCGAGGAGGCCGCCGCCCGTACCCAGGCGCGCATCGACTCCGGGCGCCAGCCGGTCATCGGCGTCAACAAGTACCGGCCCGACGCCGACGAGCCCATCGAGGTGCTCAAGGTCGACAACACCTCCGTACGCGCCCAGCAGCTCGACAAGCTGCGCCGCCTGCGCGCCGAGCGCGACCCCGAGCGGGTGGAGGAGGCATTGACGGCACTCAGCAAGGGGGCCGCGAGCGACGGGAACCTGCTCGCGCTGGCGATCGAGGCGGCCCGTGCGATGGCCACGGTCGGGGAGATCTCCGACGCCCTGGAGCGGGTGTTCGGGCGGCACGCGGCACAGATCCGTACGATCACCGGCGTGTATCGTGAGGAGGTGGGATCAGGCGTGGACACGGTCCGCGAGGCGTGCGCCGAGTTCGAGCGGCTGGAGGGCCGCCGCCCCCGCATCCTGGTGGCGAAGATGGGCCAGGACGGTCATGACCGGGGCCAGAAGGTGATCGCCACGGCCTTCGCCGACCTCGGCTTCGACGTGGACGTCGGCCCGCTGTTCCAGACGCCCGAGGAGGTCGCCCGGCAGGCGGTCGAGGCGGACGTGCACGTGGTCGGCGTGAACTCGCTGGCCGCCGGCCACCTCACGCTCGTGCCTGCGCTCCGCGAGGCGCTGGCCGAGCTGGGCGCGGAGGACGTCATGATCGTGGTCGGCGGCGTCATCCCGCCGGGCGACTTCGACGAACTGCGCGCCGCGGGCGCGAGCGCGATCTTCCCACCCGGCACCGTCATCGCCGACGCGGCCAGGGGACTGCTGGCGGACCTGCTCACCCGGCTGGGTCATGACGCGCACGCTTGACGACTACGTCCAGGGGGTGAAGGAGGGCTCCAGGGTGTGGATCGCGCGGGCGATCACACTGGTGGAGTCCTCCAGGGCCGACCACAGGGAACTGGCCCAGCGGCTGCTGGTCGAGCTGACCCCGCTGGCCGGTGCGGCGCGCAGGGTCGGCATCACCGGTGTGCCCGGCGTCGGCAAGTCCACGTTCGTCGACGCGCTCGGCACGTTGCTGACCGGGGAGGGCCACCGGGTGGCGGTGCTCGCCGTCGACCCGTCCTCGACCCGTACCGGCGGGAGCATCCTGGGTGACAAGACCAGGATGTCCCGCCTGGCGGCCGACCCGGACGCCTTCATCCGCCCCTCGCCCACCTCGGGCACCCTGGGCGGGGTCGCCAGGGCGACCCGCGAGGCGATGGTCGTGGTGGAGGCGGCCGGGTACGACGTCGTCCTGGTGGAGACCGTCGGCGTCGGCCAGTCGGAGACCACCGTCGCCGACATGGTCGACACCTTCCTGCTGCTCACCCTGGCCAGGACGGGCGACCAGCTCCAGGGCATCAAGAAGGGGGTGCTGGAGCTGGCCGACGTGATCGCGATCAACAAGGCCGACGGAGCCGAGGGCAGCCCCCACGAGCTGGACGCGCGCAGGGCCGCCAGGGAACTCGCCGGCGCGCTCCACCTGCTCGGCGCGGAGCGTACGCCTCCGGTGCTCACCTGCAGCGGGCTGACCGGTAACGGCCTGGAGGAGCTCTGGCTCCAGGTCGTCAGGCACCGCGACGCCCTGGAGGCCTCGGGGGAGCTCGCCGAGCGCCGCCGCCGCCAGCAGGTCCGCTGGACCTGGGCCATGGTCACCGACCGGCTGCTCACCCGGCTCCGTGAGCACCCGGGGGTCGCGGCGATCATCGCCGAGATGGAACGCGAGGTCGCCGAGGGTGAACTCACCCCCTCGCTGGCCGCCGACCGCATCCTCGCGGCCTTCGGCAGGGGCGACTGACGGCTCCGGGCGCGAATCTCCGGTAACCCTGGGTGACATCGGGTGACGGCGCGCTGGGGAGCTGATCCGTCATTTAAGCCGCCGTGTTAAGCGCATGTTAACGAAGCTCGTGTCCGAAACGGGCAGGGTTTATATCAAATACGAGCTTGATCACTTCTGGTAGGTCATGTGATACTTCATGTGAAGACTTACCAATGATGTGATGTGATGCGCTTTAGTACGTAAATCCGGTACTGAGACAGGCGAGGAGACCCGGAGTACTCTGGAAGGATTTCGGTCGGCCGGTTCTGATCCGCTGGTCGGCCAGTCGTTATCCATGCACCGGGTGGGAGCGGGACAAGTGGAATGTCCCCGTTTCCGAACGCTGCCGCGCTCACCCGCGCGGACGGTTGTCTCACGCTGCGCGAATTCACATCACGTGAGGTGGGAGACGTTTGCCTATGTCCGTCGACGTGCATACCGGTCCCGGTCGCCGAGTGAGATCCATTCCGATACGCCAGGCCCTGCCGAAGCTGCTCCGTGAACCGGCGGGCGCGCTCGCCGAGTTCGCCCGGGAGGCCGGCGGGGAGGTCGTCCGGCTGGAGTTGGGACCGTTCCGCCCCTACCTGGTCACCCATCCCGACCACGTCCAGCAGGTGATGCGCGTCGAATGGACGAACTACCGGCGCCTGGGGATGTTCTGGCGCCCCCTGGAGCGGCTCTTCGGGCACAGCATCATGAGTGACGGCGAGCACTGGCAGAACAGCCGGAAGGTCCTGCAGCCGCTGTTCACCACGCGGTACATCGCCACGATCGCCGAGGAGGTGTCCAGGCGCGTCGCCGGGCGCGTCCAGGAGTGGGACGGGTACGTCCAGTCGGGGCGCGACTTCGACGCGGCCACGGAGATGTCCGGGATCCTCAGCTACATCGTCAACCGGGTGCTGTTCGGGGACAAGCTGAACCGGGAGGACGGGGAGCGCATCATCCCCGCCTTCGACCGGGTGTCCCACTCGCTTGTCTACCGGATCCTCATGCCGTTCATGCCGTATTTCATCCGGATCCCCGGCGACCGGGCCTTCCTGAAGGCCGTCAGGGAGATCGACGACGTGGTCTTCCCCGTGGCGAGAAAGGCGATGGCCGACCCCGACGACAACGTCGACGTCATCTCCGTGCTCTGCCGGTCCGTCGACGAGAACGGCGACAGGCTCACCGAGAAACAGATCCGCGACGCCCTGGTCAGC
Organism: Streptosporangium sp. NBC_01810; assembly: GCF_035917355.1. NCBI lineage: Bacteria > Bacillati > Actinomycetota > Actinomycetes > Streptosporangiales > Streptosporangiaceae > Streptosporangium > Streptosporangium sp. NBC_01810. Next base: position 1,931,266 of record NZ_CP109070.1, read on the forward strand.
GTGTACGCCGCGTCGTCGGAGACCACCGCGATGGTCCTCACCTGGCTGTGGCTGCTGCTGGACGAGCACCCGGACGTCGAGGCCAGGCTCCAGGCGGAGATCGACGAGGTGGTGGGCGCGGGGCCGGCCCGCCCAGAGCACATCCCCCACCTCACCTACACCCGCATGGTCCTTCAGGAGACCCTGCGCCTGTACCCGGCGGGCTGGCTGCTCCCTCGCATGGTCATGGAGGACGCGGAGATCGGCGGTGTGCGGATCAAGGCCGGCTCGACGGTGCTGGTAACCCCGTACGCCACCCAGCGGCTTGAGGAGTTCTGGGAGCGCCCGGACGAGTTCGACCCCGAGCGGTTCGCGCCCGGCAGGTCCGAGAGCGAGGAGCGCAGGCACAGGTACGCCTACTTCCCCTTCGGCGGCGGGCCGCACAAATGCCTGGGCGAGCCCCTGTTCTACATTGAGGCGCCGCTCGTGGTCGCGAGCATCCTCAGCCGGTTCCGGATGTCGGTGCGCACACCGGGGCCGTTCATCACGGGGTGGGCCGCCTCGCTGCGCCCCAAGGGCAAGGTCGAGCTGGGCGTATCCTCCGCCCGGCACGATCAGGGCGGGGTCTTGCGATGACGGCGCGACTCGACCCCGGCATCCGGCCGGAGGCCATGGAGGCGACGGCCGCCGGGACGATCTGCGCCCGCGCCGGCCGCTCCCAGCGGGACATGCGCGAGTGGGCGGAGACCTATCCCGGCCTGTTCTCCGCGAAGCCCTTCGACGCGGCCCTGTACAGCACCCTCTCGCTCGCCATGGCGTTCGGCGGGCCCTGGTTCACCGCCGAGCAGCTGCGGATGGCGAACAAGACCTCCCTGTGGGCGTTCGGGCTGGACTGGCTCGTCGACTACGTCGCCACCTCGCCGGCCGAGGTGGCGGACATCTCCCGGCGATGCCTGGACGTGGCCGCCGGGGGTCCGCCGGTCCCCGGCGACGACCTCACCCGCATGCTCGCCGGCATCCGCGACGAGCTCGCCTCCTCGCCGGTCTTCCCCGAGCTCGGGCCGATCTGGCGTGACGAGCTGGAACGCATGCTGGACGGGATGCTCGTGGAGTGGCGCTGGAAGAGCGACAAGGTCGTGCCGACCTTCGAGGAGTATCTCGGCAACGCCGACAACCTCGGCTTCTCCTTCGTGTTCGCCGCCCACTGGATCCACGTCACGGGCCGGGGCGCGGTCGCGGACGTCGGCCCGCTGCGCGAGGCGGGCTGGGCCGTGCAACGGGTCATCCGCCTCCTCAACGACCTGGGCACCTACGAGCGGGACGTCGCCTGGGGAGACCTCAACGTCCTGCTGCTCGACATCGGCCGCGCTGAGGTGGAGCGGCGGATCGCCGAGCTGGCGGCCCGGAGCAGGGAGCTGGTCGCCCCGCTTCGGGAGGCCCATCCGGAGCTGGCGGGCTACATGGAACGGCAGATGGACTTCTGCGCTGGTTTCTACCAGGTCGGTGACTACTGGGGGACGTTGTGAGCATCGACGACCTGTCCGCCCCCGCGGCGCTCGACATCTCGCCGGAGATCGGCCGGAGGGTCCCTACCGGGTCCGACGCCGGGAGCGGCACGAAGACCGGCACCGGGCCAGGCGACGGGATCGACATGGTCGCCGAGGCGCGCGAGCTGGTCGCCGGGCTGCTGGCCCAGCCCTGGGGGCAGGTGTCCGCCTCCCCGTACGAGACCGGCCGGGTGGTGAGCCTGGCCCCGTGGCTGGCCGGGCACGCCGAGCGGGTCGGGTTCCTGCTCGCCACCCAGCGGCCGGACGGCGGCTGGCACTCATCCGGCGACCATGCCCTGGTCCCCACGCTGAGCGCGGTCGAGGCGCTGCTGGCCGAGATCGGGCGCGGCGCCTCCGCCGACCTCGACCTGCTCGCCAAGGCGGCCGACCGCGGGCTGGAGGCCGTGAGGAAGCGGTTCCGCCGCGCCGAGTCCCTGCCGGACACGCCCGCGATCGAGCTCATCGTGTCGTCCCTGCTCTCCCTGATCGACGGTCACCTCGGCGGGGCGGGGCCGAAACCGCCCCCGGGCATGGACGGTGCCAAGTTGGCCTCGGTCAGGGCGTGGCTGACGTCGGGCGCGGAGATCCCGCAGAAGCTGGTCCACGCCCTTGAGGTCGCGGGGGCGGAGGCGACGGCGGCCTCCGGGATCCTTCCCACGCCGATGCCCGGCGGGATGGCCGCCGTCGGTGCCTCGCCCGCGGCCGGCGCGGCCTGGCTGGCCGCGTCGCCCGGCTCCAGGCCAGGCCAGGAGGCGGCCGTACGGCGTTACCTGGAGGCGGTCGTGGCCTCCACCGGCGGGCCGGTGCCCTGCGCCCTCCCCATCAGCGTGTTCGAGCGCGGCTGGACGCTCAGCTGGCTGCGGCGCGCGGGAATCCCGGTGGACGTGTCACCGGAGCTGGTCGCGAGCCTGCGGGACGGGCTCGGTCCCGAGGGGGCCGCCACGGGGCCCGGTCTTCCCGCGGACGCCGACACCACCTCCGTCGCCCTGTACGCGCTGGCGCTGATCGGCGAGCCACGCGAGCCCGAGGGGTTGTGGCCGTTCGAGACGGAGACCCACTTCTGCACCTGGCGCGGAGAGGAGGGAATGTCCCCGACGACCAACGCGCACGTGCTCGACGCCTTCGGCGAGTACCTGCGCCGGTGCGGGGGGGAGCCCCGCCACGAGGCCGTCGTGACCAAGCTGGCCGGGTGGCTGCGTGACCGCCAGGAGGCGGACGGCAGCTGGACGGACCGCTGGCACGTCTCGCCGTACTACGCCACCGCCTGCTGCGCCATCGCGCTGCACGAGTTCGGCGGTGAGGAGTCGGTGGGCGCGGTGGACAGGGCACTGGAGTGGGTGTTCGGCACCCAGCGCGCGGACGGGTCGTGGGGCCGGTGGGAGGGCACCGCGGAGGAGACCGCCTACGCGCTGCAGACCCTGCTGCTGACCGGCGCGGCGCGGGGGGAGCGGTGGCGGGAGGCCGTGGAACGTGGATACCGCCGCCTGGCGGCCACCCGCGACGGCGAGGCGCCGTCGCTCTGGGTCGACAAGGACCTGTACCTGCCGGTGGCGATCGTCAGGGCGGCCGTTCTGGGCGCGCTTCACCTGGCACGGCGCGGGCTCTCACTTCCGGAGACGACTCGTATTGAGAATTGACGATGAATGCGAAACGGGACAGAAGGGTACATCTGCTCTGTCCCGCCTTGAGTGTGTTTAGTGACATTGCTAGGGTTCGGCGGGTGTGATGCGGGATGTCCCGCTGATCCGTGCGATGCGGCGACCGTTTGACCTATGTGCGTCGACTGCCGCAAAAAGTGCCGTCTATTTTCTTTCTGCTTCCCGGGGTGGACACCATGCGCTTGCGTAACGCGAGCTTGCGGACCAAGGTCACGGCACTTCTGGTGTCGCTCACCGCGCTTTGGGCGTTCACGGCATGGGTGACGGTCCGTGACGGTGTGAACATGCTGGGCGTGGCGACCCTCAACACCGACGTGGCGGAGCCGAGCGAGCGGCTCATCGTCGAGGTGCAGGCCGAACGAAGGCTTACCGCGATCACGCTGGGCGCGGGCGGCACGGAACACCGGCGCGACGCGCTGGCCGCCCAGCGCGGGCGCACCGACGCCGCGGGCGCGAACTTCCGGGAGCTCACCGCCGGTAGCAGCGTGCAGCTTCTGGGAAGCTCGGCCCTGCAACGCCGTATCGCCGAGACGCGCCGGTTGCTGGACGACCTGGCCGCCGCGCGCAAGGCGATCGACGCGGGCCGGGTCAACCGGACCTGGGCCGCCGAGGAGTTCACCGACATCGTCGACTCCATCTTCCGCGTCTACGACTCGCTGGCCACGCTGGACGACGAGGAACTCGCCAAGGACACCCGCACGCTCATCGAGATGAACCGGGCCCGGGACATGCTCTCCCAGGGGGACGCCCTGGTGATGGGCGCCTTGACGGCGGGCCGGTTCGCCGACGGCGAGCAGGTCAGATTCACGCAGATCGTCGGCACGCGGCGTTTCCTCCTCGCCGATGCGGTGGCCGAGCTGCCCGCTGCCGACCAGGAGGCCTACCGGCGGCTGGCCGCCGGCGAGCAGTTCACCCGGCTGAGAGCCATGGAGGAGCAGCTGATCGGGGGCGCGAGCGTGGTGTCGACCGGAATGGTCGACGTCACGCGGTGGAGCTCCGACGCCCAGCCCGCACAGACCAAGCTGACGGAGACGGTGCTCACGGCCGGCAGCGGCGTGGTCGAGCGGTCGGGCCCGGTCGCGGCCGGCGTGATCGTGCGGCTTGCGCTGGCCGGCGGCCTGGGCCTCGTGGCCGTCATCGCCTCGGTCGTCCTGGCCATCACCACGGCCCGCGCCCTGGTCCAGCAGCTGGAGAAGCTGCGGGCCGCCGCCTGGGAGCTCGCCAACGAGAGGCTGCCCTCCGTGGTCGAGCGGATCGGCCACGGGCAGATCGTGGACATCGAGGCGGAGGCGCCGCCACTCAAGTTCGGCGACGACCAGATCGGGCAGGTCGGCCAGGCGTTCAACGCCGTGCAGCAAACCGCGATCAAGGTCGCGGCGGAGCAGGCCCAGTTGCGCCGTGACATCGCCGACATCCTGCGCAACCTCGCCCGCCGCACCCAGTCGCTCGTGCACCGCCAGCTGGGCGTGCTCGACATCATGGAGCGGCGCGAGAACGACCCGCAGGAGTTGCGCGACCTGTTCCGGCTCGACCACCTGGCGACCCGGATGCGGCGCTACGCGGAGAACCTCCTCGTCCTCTCCGGTGCGGCGCCCGGCCGGGCCTGGCGCGAGGCGGTCCCGATGATCGACGTGGTCCGCGGCTCGCTCGCCGAGATCGAGGACTACACCCGGGTCGACGTGATGCCCCTGGGAGAGGTGGCGCTGGACGGCCGGGCCGTGAGCGACGTCATCCACCTGATCGCCGAACTCGTCGAGAACGCCGCCTCCTTCTCACCGCCCTACACCACGGTCCAGGTCGGCGGGCACCTCGTGGCCCACGGCTACGCGCTGGAGATCGAGGACCGGGGGCTGGGCATGAGCGCCGCGGACATCGCGAGCGCCAACGAGCGGATCGCCAACCCCCCGGAGCTCAAGCTCTCCGGCAACGCCAGGCTGGGCCTGTACGTCGTCAGCCGCCTGGCCGAACGGCACAACGTCCGGGTGGCCTTCAAGGCGTCCCCGTACGGCGGCACGACCGTCGTCGTCCTCATCCCACAGGACCTGATCAACGAGGAGGGGCCGGGCGCCTCCGTCGGCGTCGGCGTGCCGCAGGCACGCCCGGCGAGCACCGGCGAGATGAACGGCACCACGTCCGCGGTCGCCGCGGTCCGCAGCAGGGTCGGCGATCCCCTGGGCATCGCCGGTGGTCCCGTGCGGGCCGGCGGCGCCGAGGGAGAGCCCGTCGGCGAGCCCGTCCTGGGGGCCTGGCCCGAGGCGTGGGAACCCGCGTCTCCTGGTCGCTTCGCCGACCAGGGTCTCGCCGCTCAGGCGCCCGCGGAGGGGTTCGCCGATCCCGCGGCACTCAGGCGGCTGCCCGACTCCGGAGCACCTATGAGCCTGCCCGACTTCACGAACCCCGGACATCCCGCCTCACCGGGCGCGCCTGCGGGCGGAGCCCTCGACGGCTCCGCGGCTCCCGGACGTCCGGGAGGCCCAGGGGGGGCACCGCCGCCCGTGCTGCCCCCGCCCGACAGCAGCCACACACCGGGCGGCCTCCCGAGACGCGTTCCCCAGACACATCTCGCCGCCCCGCTGCAGGACGACGAGCCGGCGGCGCCGGTGCCTCCGGACGACGGTGGCGCCGACGAACGCTCCCCGGAGATGATCCGCGCGGCCATGACGTCCTTCCAGACGGGCACGCGCCGCGGCCGCGACGTCGCGGCCCAGTTGACCAGGCAGGACGGCGACCCCGTGAACGAGGGTGGGCCTGCCGTGTGACCCCAATATTTGATCTTGAGTCGCGCGTGCCAGGTTCGGTGCCGACGAGGCGCCGAGGGCCGGCGACGGAACATCGGCAGGCAGAAGGAGAGGACAACGAGTGGTGCAGGGAACAGGATCTTTCACGGACCTGGCCTGGTTGCTGGACGACCTGGTCTCGCGGGTGGAGGAAGCTCAGCACGGAATCGTGTTCTCCACGGACGGCCTGCTGCTGGCGGCCTCGGCCGGATTCCCTCCCGCCGACGCCGAGCACCTGGCCGCCGTCGGGTCGGCGATCCAGAGCCTGGGCCGCGGGGTCAGCGACCGGGTCGGCGGCGGGCCGATGCGCCAGACCATCATCGAGATGCGGACCGCGTACCTGATCGTGACGGCAGCCGGGAAAGGGGCGTGCCTGGCGGTGCTCTGCGGCGCCGACGCCGACGTCGGCCTGGTCGCCTACGAGATGGCCATGCTCGTCACCCGCGTCGGCCAGTACCTCACCTCGCCCACCCGGACTGCCGACACCTCCTTCAGAGGCGACGGCACGCGATGAGCATCTTCGACGAGCAGCCCGAGGCCCAGTGGGTCGGGGACGAGGCAGGGCCGATCGTCAGGCCGTACATCCTGACGCGAGGCAGGACCGAACCGACCCGCGGTAGGTTCGACCTCATCACCCTGGTGGTGACCATCCGGCAGGTCTCGTCGAGGGAGCCAGGACTGGACCCGGAGTGCCTGGCCATCGTCCGGCTCTGCCAGTTGGCCCAGTCGGTCGCGGAGATCGCCGCCCACATGAACCTTCCGGCAGGCACGGTCCGCGTCCTGCTCAGTGACCTGCTCGACCAGGGATTCATCGCTATACAAGAACCGCATTCGGAGACGGATATGCACGACGAGAGGTTGTACAGGGCGGTGCTCGATGGACTCCGCGCGCTCTAGCCGTGACGCCGGGCGCGCGAAGATGCCCAAGGCGATCAAGATCCTGGTCGCCGGAGGGTTCGGCGCGGGCAAGACCACGCTGGTCGGCGCGGTCTCCGAGATAGAGCCGCTGCGCACCGAGGAGACCCTGAGCGACCGGGGCATAGGCGTCGACGACCTGTCGGGCGTGGAGACCAAGCAGACCACCACCGTCGCGATGGACTTCGGCCGGATCACCATCGGCGACGACTACCGCCTCTACCTGTTCGGCACGCCGGGGCAGGAGCGCTTCTGGTTCCTCTGGGACGAGCTGGCGCTGGGCGCGCTGGGCGCGGTGGTCCTCGCCGACACCCGCAGGCTGGCCGACTGCTTCCCCTCGCTCGACTACTTCGAGCGGCGCGAGACGCCCTTCATCGTCGCGGTCAACTGCTTCGACGGGGCCCGTCACTACGAACTCGACGAGGTCAGGCTCGGGCTGACCCTCCACGAGGACATCCCGATCGTGCTGTGCGACGCCAGGCAGCGGGAGTCGGGCAAGGAGGTGCTCATCGCCCTCGTGGAGCACGCGATGCGGATGCGGCTGGGCACGACATCCCCGCAGGGGAGTGCCGAACCCTCCGCGGAGCGGACCGGGACCCGCTGACGAGCATGCCCCCTTCCGGGACGGGCGGGGCTCCACCGAGCCCGTCTTCTCGCTCGCCGACCACCTTGACCTGATCGGCCGGGCCAGAGAGGTCTACCGGGACGCCTGACCTGACGGCGCGCGACCGGAGCCGCTCTTCGGGAGTGCGCACAGGATGGGACATGCGAGGCTTGTCAGCATGAATCGCCTGGCTGAGGTTGACCTGTCACGGAAACTCACCAAGAAAGAGGCCTCCGAGCGTCTCGACGCCGCTCTCGAACGCCTGCTCCACCTGCGGCTCACGCTCGGCGGCCAGGTCGGCGAGCAGCGCATCGGTCCACCGCTGTGCGTGGTCTTCGAAGGGTGGGACGCCTCGGGCAAGGGAGGTGCCATCAAGCGGCTGGTGCGCCCGCTGGACCCGCGCCACGTTCGCGTCGCACAGTTCGCCGCGCCGACCTACGACGAGAAGCGCCACCACTTTCTGTGGCGGTTCTGGCCGGTCCTGCCCGGCTGGGGCGGGATGACCGTGCTCGACCGCTCCTGGTACGGCCGGGTGCTGGTGGAGCGGGTCGAGGGCTTCGCCACCGAGGAGCAGTGGTCCCGCGCGTACGGAGAGATCGTGGAGTTCGAGCGGACCCTCGTGGCCGAGGGCATGATCATGGTCAAGTTCTGGATGCACGTCTCCGAGGACGAGCAGCTCCGGCGCTTCCAGGACCGGGCCGGCGACCCGCTGCGGGCGTGGAAGCTCACGGACGAGGACTGGCGCAACCGCGAGAAGCGTCCGCTGTACGAGGCCGCCGTGGAGGACATGCTCGCACATACCGACCACCCGAAGGCGCCGTGGCACGTGGTCCCCGGCGACGACAAACGCCTGGCCCGGGTCACGGTGGTGGAGACCGTCTGCGCCGCGATCGAGGCCGAACTCACCGCCCGGGGCTACAGGCCGACGACCCCCTCCGGGGCGGAGGGGATGGCGGACGACTAGCGAGACCGTGTCGTTAAAAGGGCGGAGGGGATGGCGGACGACTAGCGAGACCGTGTCGTTAAAAGGGCGGAGGGGATGGCGGACGACTAGCGAGACCGTGTCGTTAAAAGGGCGGAGGGGATGGCGGACGACTAGCGAGACCGTGTCGTTAAAGCCGTTCTGACGAGAAGTATGGAGGTGGTGGAGACGTGCCACGCACCGTGGATCGGGGTAGGCGGCAGAATCAAATGACCGTCCATTCGTCGGTCATTGTTCTTCGTCATCGCGGGAGGGGACGCATGCGGTTGAGCTCGCGGCTGAGCAGGCTGGACCGGAGGGTGTTCGCCATGGTGGCGAGCGCGAGGTTGCCCGGTCTTGAACGTGTGGTGCCCGCGCTGTCACGCGCGGCGGACAACTCCCTGCTGTGGGCCGGGGTGGCCGGGGCGTTCGCGGTCAGTGGGCGCCGGCCGCTGCGCCGCGCCGCGACCAGGGGGCTGCTCGCGGTCAGCCTGGCCAGCCCGCTGGTCAACCTGGTCGGCAAGCAGGCCTTCCGCCGGAACCGGCCGTCGGCCGAAGGGCTCCCGCTCGCCCGGATGATCAAGATGCCCACTTCGGCGTCGTTTCCCTCGGGCCACTCCGCCTCGGCCGCCGCCTTCGCCGCGGCCGTGGCGATGGAGGCGCCCCGAGCGGTCGCGGTCCCTGTCGGGCTTCTCGCGGCCGCCGTCTGCTTCTCCCGCGTCTACACCGGTGTGCACTATCCGGGCGACGTACTCGCGGGGGCCGGGATCGGCGTGGTGGCGGGACTGGCCACCCGCCGTATCTGGCCCGACGCGGGAGAGGCGGGGCACGCCCGTGCCGCCCTGACGGCGCCCTCCGTGCTGCTCGATCCGGAGGGCGAGGGGGCGGTCGCCGTGGTCGACGGCTCAGCCGACGCCGCCGCGGGAACGGCCGAGACGCTACGCACGGCCCTTCCCCGGGCCGAGATCGTCGAGGTGGCGCCAGGTGCCGACCTCGGGGCCGCCGTGCGGGACGCCGCTTCGCGGGCCAAAGTGCTCGCGGTGGCCGGGGGAGACGCCGTGGTCAATCTCGCCGCACAGGAGACGACGGGCGCGGCGACCCCGCTGCTGGTCGTTCCCACGAGCCTCCGCGGTCGGTTCGCCCGCGCGCTCGGAGTCGAGACCGCCCAGGAGGCGGTTGAGGCGTACCACAGCGGTGACCTCGTGGCTGTCGACGTCGGCGAGGTCGCGGGCCGGAGGTTCGTCAACTCCGTCAGTGTGGGCCTCCACCAGGCGCTGGTGGAGAGCGGGGAGCGACGGCAGAGCCGGGTCGGCACGTGGCCCGCGCTGTTCTGGGCCATGGCCGAGGTACTCGGCCCGGGGGGCGCGCGGCCGGTGGATCTCGTCGTGGACGGTGTGCCCAGGCGTGTCTGGACGGTGTTCGTGGGCAACTGCCGTTACGAGGCGCGCGGTGGCGCTCCCGCCAGACGGCAACGGCTGGAAGACGGTCTGCTGGACATCCGTGTGCTCACCGCCGCCGACCGGCTGCCCCGGGTGCGGGTATTCCTCAGCCTGCTGGCCGCAAGGGTGAATCTCTCACGCCACTACCAGCAGTGGCAGGCCGACACGCTGTGCCTTTCGGCCCCCTCGGGACGACTGCGGCTGGCGTGCGACGGTGAGACGTTCACGGTCACGGGCGAGGCGGAGTTCACCAAGCGCCCGCGGTCGCTCCTCGTGGTCCGGCCGACCGGCTGAGATCCGGACGAGGTCTCGGCTGCGATCGGGTTCCGCGCCGGCCGCCTTCGGCGACCGGCGCGGAACATCCTGATCTGTTGGCGCGGGTTCACTGCCGGAGCTGTCCCGGCCGTTGGGCGGGCGCCGGTGTTTCTACCGCCTCATCGCTTGGCACGTGCGGTGTCGAATGCCTCTGGCGATGGTCTCTGCGGCTGTCGGTGGATCAGCCTCCGCCTCCGCCTCCGCCGCCGCCTCCTCCTCCGCCGCCGCCTCCACCGCCGCTGCGGTCGCCGCCGCCGCCTCCGCCGCCGCCGCCTCCGCGGTTGCCGCCTCCGCCGCCGCCACCTCCACCGCCGCCGACGATGTTGGTGTTGGTGTTGACGTTGCTGACATTGGCGCCGCCTCCGCCTCCGCCTCCGCCTCCGCCTCCGCCTCCGCCTCCGCCTCCGCCTCCGCCTCCGCCACCGCCTCCGCCACCGCCGCCGCCTCCACCGCCTCCGCCGCCACCACCACCACCGCCTCCGCCACCGCGCCTGGCGAAGCATCTCGCGGGATTCTTGTGGAACCTGCAGGGCTTCTCAGCGGAGATGAGGGTGGTCGTGACGACCTCCTGTGCCACGGTGCCCGCACTGGCGGGCTGGGCCGACATCGCTACGGGGGCGGCGAGGGTTGAGACGACCATCGCGCCGGCTGCGAGCATGTTCCTAAGGATGATCATGAGAGATCACTCCCTGCCGAATTGGTGGAACCCTGGGAGATACCCGGGCTGCCAAGACGCCTGAGCCGGTATCGAGGACGACACCTGCACAGCGTCTGGATCTGACTCACGCTAGGTGCGAAGCGTGAGAACGGTCATCTCAGGGAGGCAAAGGTAGCGGTTCAGTCTGATTGCCCTCGGGTTCCCGGCAAGAATTGATCAGAGGCGTTTAATCACTCTGAGCTACACCTCCGGTGACGAGGGTAGTTGTTTTCAAATGTCTCCTGATCCGATGGCATGGTTTTCCGGGAACTCCTCATGGCACGGGCGGTCTTCTGGCGCGAAAACCTTGTTTAGGTAAACCGCGGAGCCTTCCGTCGCACACTCCAGCGGGAGCCGGGCCGACACGGAGCACGCGCCGGCAGGCATGGGGGGAACATGCCGGCGCCCCGGCCCTCCAGGTGAGGTGGGGGTAGATCATGCTGTCCTGCCCGCAGTGGTGAGCATGACCTCAAACCGCCATATCGGAGCCCTGGGAGCCGGAGGGTGCCTGAGACTCCGGCGTATTTTACGAATGTCCCGCGGCCGGTCCGGGCGTTGGGGGTCTACCGGCGCGCGCCTGTCATCGTCGGTCACGACCTGCGGTTCCTGAGGTCCGCCGGTATCACACGACGGCCGTCCATGAATCTGGAGGGGGCCCGAGCAGTTAGGAGACGGACGCGAAGACCGCGATCTCGCCGTGAGATCGCGGTCTCTGTGTCCCTCCGGCCCGGATCAGGTCGAGAAGAGCATCCCCACCCAGCTGCGCTGGCGGTGGTGACCGTAGTGACCGTGGTGCGGTGCGCCCCAGCCGGGAGCGCCGTGCACGGGCGGCGGCGGAGGAGGAGGCGGAGCAGCATGGGACTGCTGTGACCACTGGCTCTCCATGCGGGTCAGCGTCTCAAGCTCGCCGTAGTCCAGGAAGATTCCGCGACAGCTCTCGCACTGGTCGATGTGGACGCCGTTGCGCTCGTAAGTGCGCATGGCACCCCGACACTTGGGGCACTGCATCTGGCTGCTCTCCTTGTTCGGGCCTGGTTGCCAAGTAACCACAACCTACTGCGTGGGCACAGCATGGCAGGCGCTTCTGTGCCGGACAATCCTCAGGCACGCCTCAACGAGGATCTCCTCGACCTCGTCCAGGGGGCGCCCCGCCCGCCCGGCGGTGGACACCGCCGCCGCCGCGAGCTGTACGGTCATCGCCTGCGCCGGGATATCCAGTCGTTCCCACGGGTCACCGTCCGGTGGAACGGCGACTCCGCCCGCGGCGCGGTAGGCATCCAGGAAGCGGTGCCACACCTGTGGTTCCAGCAGTCCGGCCGCGAACCAGGCGGCGGGCCTGGACAGGTCCCATGCCTGGTCGCCGATGCCCAGGTCGTCGATGTCGATGAGGATCCACTCGTCAGGCGCGCGGACCATCTGGCCCATGTGCCAGTCGCCGTGGGTCAGGCCGCCGGGGCCCGCGGAGGGGAAGGGCAGGCAGCTGAAGGCCCGGCGTACCGCCAGCTCGGCGGCGGAGCGGTCGCCCAGGCGGGCGACCGTCGCGGCCACCCGGCTCGGCCCTCCCGCGTCTCCCAGCGGGGGCAGGGCCCGCGCGGGTACGGTGTGCAGCCGTGCCAGCAGCCGGGCGGCGGCCTCCCAGGGCGCCGCGTCCGGATCCTCGTGATCCACCGGAGTTCCGGCGGGCCAGACGGTGATCAGCCGGTCCTCGACGGTCATGACCTCCTCGGTCACCGGCTGGAGCATGATCCCGCGCAGCGCCGGGTGGGCGGTGGCCCGCATCCGCTCCGCCAGCGGCTCCCGCTCCGCTCCCGGCGCGTGCGCCTTGACCACGATGGAGCCGGCCCGCAGGATGATCACGTCTGGCCTGGTCGGCAGCACGGTGGCGGGCACACCGCCGTATCCGACGCCGATCCGGCGCAATTTGTCGATCAGGTCGTCGCTGTTCACCGGGCAAGTGAACCACTCGATCCATGATCCTTCCGGGCTGCCGCATAAAGTACGGGATATGAGGATCGGTTTTGCGGTGCCGGTATCGGGATCATGGGCGACGCCGGGCAACATGACGCGGGTCGCCCGCAGGGCCGAGGAGCTCGGCTACCCCGAGGTGTGGACCTTCCAGCGCCTGCTCTATCCGCAGCGTCACGACATGGGCCCGGTCTACCGCAGCGTGCACGACCCGGTGGTCACGCTCGCCTACCTGGCGGGGTTGACGAGCCGGATCAGGCTCGGGGTCGCGGTGCTCAACATGCCGTTCGCCTCGCCCGCGCTGCTGGCCAAGCAGCTGGCGAGCCTGCAGGCGGTCTCCGGCGGGCGGCTTGACGTGGGACTCGGGCTGGGCTGGCTGCCCGAGGAGTTCGCTGCCTCGGGGGTGTCGTTCGAGCGGCGCGGACGGCGTGGGGAGGAGTTCGTCACGCTGCTGCGGCGCCTGTGGACGGAGGAGACCGTGGAGCACAGCGGCGAGTTCTACGAACTGCCGGCCGCGTACCAGGACCCCAAACCGCCCACCGTGCCGCCGATCCTGCTGGGCGGGTCGGCGGAGGTGGCGCTGCGGCGCGTCGGGCGGCTGGCGGACGGCTGGATCAGTTCGAGCCGAGAAGACCTCGACAACATCGACAAGAAGATCTCCATCGTCAAGGAGGCGGCTCGTGACGCCGGGCGCGATCCCGAGGCGCTGCGCTTCGTCACCCGGGGTGTCACCCGCATACGCCCTTCCGGGGCGGCCGGACGCGAACCGCTGACCGGCTCGTTCGAGGAGATCAGGCAGGACGTCGACAGGCTCGCCGCCAAGGGGGTCACCGACGTCTTCCACGACCTCAACTTCGATCCGGAGATCGGATCGCCCGATGCCGACCCCGAGGAGTCGATGTACCGGGCGGAGGCGGCACTGGAGGCACTCGCGCCCTGATCAAGCGTTTGGTTCGATAGGGGCATGAGGGCACAGGAGATGGCAGACCGGCTGGAGATCGGCGAGTTGCTCGCCAGATACGCCTACGCGGTGGACACCGGAGACTGGGAACGGCTCGATCTGGTCTTCACCCCGGACGCGGTGATCGACTACACCTCGGCGGGCGGCATCAGGGGCAGCAGGGACGAGGCGCGGCGATGGCTCGCCGAGGTGCTGCCGACCTGGCCGGGACGCCAGCACCTGATCGGGGCGATGACCATCAGGTTCGACGGGGACGAGGCGGCGGTCACCGCCTCGTTCACCGACACGCTCGCGCCGTCCAGGGACATGATCGCCGCCGACACCGCAGGGCTCATCCGCGGCGGCGGCTGGTACCACCACCGCCTGGTCCGCACCATGTACGGCTGGCGCAGCAGAGAACTGATCGAGGAACAGACCTGGCGGACCATGTGTTAGTCCGCGGTCCCTGGGTCTTTCGCCCACCGTTCCCCGCCACGGCAAGATCCGAGGGACAGGGTCCGGCGGGGAACCGGTCGAAGGGCGGTCCGGCGCCGCGCGGCGGCCGCAGGCCCGATTGGACGACCGTTCATCTGTGCGATGCTCCGATGTACGGGTCTGATGGCGCATCATCGGCCTCGCCCTGTCATCCTTGTTCTCGTACATATACGGCCGAAACAGGGGAGAACGGTGGACGAGCGCAAGCCGATCGAGTGCTGGCTGTCGGACATGGACGGGGTCCTCGTCCATGAAGGACAGCCGGTGCCCGGTGCAGACGAGTTCATCCGCCGCCTGCGCGAGTCCGGAAAGCGGTTCCTGGTTCTGACCAACAACTCCATATACACCCCGCGTGACCTCGCCGTACGGCTGCGCGCGGCAGGCCTGGACATCCCGCCGGAGTCGATCTGGACCTCCGCACTGGCCACGGCCAAGTTCCTGGACGGCCAGCGCCCCGGCGGCTCGGCGTACGTGGTCGGGGAGGCGGGCCTGACCACGGCCCTGCACGAGATCGGCTACATCCTCACCGACATCGCCCCCGACTACGTGGTCCTGGGCGAGACCCGCACCTACAGCTTCACCCAGATCACCCGGGCGATCCGGCTGATCGAGGGTGGCGCCCGGTTCATCGCCACCAACCCCGACGCGGTCGGGCCCTCCAACGAGGGGTCGCTGCCCGCCTGCGGTGCGGTCGCCGCGATGATCACCAAGGCGACCGGGGTGGAGCCCTACTTCGTGGGCAAGCCCAACCCGATGATGATGCGCAGCGCGCTGCGGGCCATCGACGGCCACAGCGAGAGCACCGCGATGATCGGTGACCGGATGGACACCGACATCGTCTCCGGCATGGAGGCGGGGCTGCACACGATCCTGGTGCTGACCGGGGTCGTCAGCAGGGACCAGATCGACCGCTACCCGTTCCGCCCCTCCCTGGTGGTCGACTCCGTCGCCGACCTGATCGAGCTGATCGACTAGGCCAGGTCCGCACGCAAGGTCGGCGTCCGCCACAAGCCCCCGCGCGAGCCCCACCCTCTACACGCCCATGGCGGCGAGCCCCACCCTCTACACGCCCATGGCGGCGAACACCGCCCACGCCACGCCCGCCCCGGCCACCGCACCCGCGGCGGCTTGGGCGAGCGTGTGGTGAGAAATCCGCACCCGCGCCCACCCGATCACCGCCACCAGCGCCGCACCCACCGTGAGCGTCACCGCGGCCGGCAGCACGTACGCCAGCATCACAACGACGCCGGCCGCCGTGCTCGTGTGAAACGAGATCTTCCACACCAAGGTGATCGGGCCTAGCACCGCCAGCCAGCCGAGCATCACCACGACCATCGCCGTCAGCTCGACCGGCTCCCCGTCGGCCAGCAGCAACATCAGCAGTGTCACCAGCACGGCCGCCAGCGCCGCCAGCATCGGCTTGAAGCGGCTCGTCCGCTCCACGATGTGCCGTGAGTCCAACCGGCCCCGCCACACGCCGATCGCGATCACCGTGGCCGGTACGCCGCCGCACACCGCCGAGATCGCCGCACCCCATGCCGCACCCGCCCAACCGGCAGCCAACCCGCCGACTACCGGCGGCAGGCTCAGCATCAGGTTCTGCGGCGCGAATACCTCCGTCACCGCCCACGCGAACCCGTTCAGGCCGGTACGCGAATCGGCCCCGGACGCCTCCACGCCCGCCACAGACTGATCAGCCACTGCGCCTCCTGCACATCGTTTCCACCTTCGACCGCCTGGCCGGCCACCAACCCGCCACCCGGGGCGCCGGTCTGCCTCACCGTGAGAGCCTCACGCAGCTGGAGCGCCGCAGTTTCCGCATCCACCCGGCCGCTTTCGTAGCTGTGCTACGCCGCGCTGCCGATGGTGAGCCGGTGCGCCCAGGAGACCCGGAGCTACGCCATCGTGACGGCGGTGGTCGTGCCGGCCCCTGGTCGCCCTCATGATCTTCGGGGTGATCTCCGGCGGGCGGCTGACCGGGGTCGCGCTGCCCTGGGCGCTGCTGCCGTTGGTGTCCATGGTGATCTCGCAGATCCATCCGGTCTACAGCCCGAGATACCTGCTCTTCACCGTCCCCGCCATGGCGCTGATCGCAGGTGCGGGCCTGGACGCCCTGCGGCCCCGGGCGTCGGCCTGTGGCAGGAGGCGCCAGAACAGCGCCTTTGTGGAGGACGACGAGCGCTACCTGGCACTCATGGGCAACCGTGATTTCGTGCTGAGATTCACAGATGATTTTGGGTATTCGTGGATCGGCCTTTATGCCCGCAGGTCGGCCTGCTGCGGTGCCACTGCCTCGCCCGGCGCGAGCCGGTAAGACCGTTCGCGATGACCTCGGCGGGCCCCGATGGACGGGAGGATCAGGCAATCAGGCGATCAGGCGATCAGGCCGGGCAGCAGGGTGACGGTGCCTGCCAGGTAGGTGCCGAGCTCCGGGGGGACGAGGTTGATGGCGGAGATCTCGGCCGGATCGAGCGGGAGCCGCACCACCTCGTACCGGCCACGGGCGGGGTCGTCGAACTCCGGGCCGCAGCGCAGGGCGAGATCCATCGAGACCAGGCGGCAGCCGTAGACGTGCTGGGTCTTGATTCCCTCGTCGCGCACGCATTCCAGGGTGGTCAGCGGGGTGACGCCGGAGACCACGGCGCCGAGCTCCTCCATGACCTCGCGGTGCAGGGTGTGCTCCAGCGAGGCGTCCTCGGGCTCGACATGGCCGCCGGGGACGGACCAGTAGAGCTCCTTGCCGGGGACCGTACGCCGGAAAACCACCAGCCGGTCGTCGTCGAGGAGGACGGCGCGAACACTCGGCACGTCAGGCATGGGGCCATTGTGCCACCGACCCGGTGACGTGATCCGCATCCGGGCCCCGGGGAGGCGGGATTTCCTTGCCGAGGTCGACCTCCCCGCGCAGGTCGCCGCCGTTCCCCAGGCCCGCCGCTACGTCCGCGACCTGCTGGACGGCGTGAACCACCCGCACGCCGACGACGCGCTCCTGCTGCTCACCGAACTCGTCACCAACTCGGTACGCCACTCCGACTCCGGCCGTACCCGGGTCCAGCCAAGGTGAGCCCAAAAGCCGCAACGCAAGATCAGACAATGCTGCGGCTCGCGCGTGAATCGCTGGATCGCCGCCCCTCGGAGTTTCCGGTTTTTTCGGACGCCCCTCCAGCCGCCTTCGACTGGCAGGATGGCCGCCATGCCCTACGACCCCGCCCCCGCCCCGGCCCGCGAGGAGTTCCTCGGTCTCCTGGACCACCTCGACTTCACAGACCGCCCCGGTGCCGGACACCTCCACAGCCGGCCTCCCGGCCACATCCTCACCGGCGTCACCGACCTCGACGCCGTCCTCATCAGCCTGCCCCCGGCACCCTGACCGTCGTGGCCTCCCGCCCCGGTGTGGGAAGCACGACCCTGCTGCTCGCCTTCTGCCGGGGAGCCGCCCTCGTCCGCAACACCCCCACCCTGCTGGTCAGCTACGAGTCCTCCCGCCGCGACCTGCTCACCCGCATCACCTCGGCCGAGGCTCGCGTCGTCGGGCACGCGCTGCGCTCCGGCGCCCTGCGCGACGACGACCGGGCCACGCTCGCCCGCGTGATGCCCCGCCTCGCCGAAGCCCCCCTGCACCTGGCCACCCCGGCCGACTGGACCCTGGGCGAGCTGAGCGCCCGCATCACCCACGCCTGCACCGCCGGCGAGCCCGCGGCCCGCCTGGTCGCCGTCGACGGCCTGCGCCACATCCGCCCCGACGTGCGCGGCGGCACCCGCGAACGCGAGGTCACCGAAACCGTCCACACCCTCAAGGCGCTCGCCGTGCGGCTGGAGGTCCCCATCGTCGTCTCCGCCGACCTCGACCGCCTGCCCGAGGTGGGTTCCGGCCGGCTGCCGGCCCTGCACACCGATCTGTGCGACGCCGTCGCCCGCACCGCCGACCTCGTCGTCCTGGTGCACCGCGAGGACGCCGCCGAGCGCGACTCCCCCCGCGCGGGGGAGGCCGACCTGATCGTGGCCAAGCACCGTAACGGCCCCACGGCCACGATCACCGTGGCCTTCCAGGGCCACTACTAAGCGGAAACTAGATTACTGGACCAAATTCGTCGTTGCATACCACTTCGCTTTACCTTTCAGATTAGACAATAATCGCATGGAGAAACCATCTCGGCGCATTCCGCGGCGCACCCTTGAAGGCACCCGAACACTAGTTCTCAGCGCAATTGACAAGGGAATGCGCGTGGATGAAGCCGCCACTGTCTTCGGTGTTGGGCGATCCACAATATTCGGTTGGCTCAAGCTGCGGAAAGAGTCGGGTCCAGCGGCATTGGTGGTGAAAAAGGCTCCGGGACGCGAACCGCAACTGACAGAACGTCAAATGGCGCAGCTGCGGGGATGGATAATCGGTAATGACCCCCGCCAATTGCAGTTCGAGTTTGGTCTGTGGACTCGCGAGATGGTCGGTGAGCTTATCAAGCGCAAGTTCGGTGTCGTGTTCACATCGCAATGGGTCGGGACACTCCTGCATCGGCTCGACCTGTCTCCACAGCGACCATTGGTCCGCGCGTATGAAAAGAATCCAGAACGCGTGCGGCAGTGGAAAGAAGAGGAGTATCCGAAGATTCGAGCTATGGCCATCACCGCAGGTGCAAGCGTCTTCTTCGCTGACGAGGCGGGTGTCCGCACTGATTACCACTCCGGTACCACATGGGCTCCAGTCGGGAACACGCCGATTGTAATCGGGACTGGAAGTCGAGTTTCAGCAAACATGTTCTCCGCAGTGAACACGCAGGGGAAGCTGTACTTCTCCTTCTTTGAAGGAAACCTCAACGCCGAGGTGTTCATTGAATGCCTCAAGAAGCTGCTCGACGACATTCCCGGGAAGATCTTCTTGATCATAGATGGTGCGCCGGCCCACAGATCTAACGCCGCTAAGGAGTTCGCGAAGTCCACCAAGGGCCGACTGAAGTTGTTCTTCCTTCCACCCTACTCTCCTGAACTGAATCCCGATGAGTGGGTGTGGAAGAATATAAAGCACGATCATGTTGGGCGGATGGCCGCGCGAACCAAGGATGAGCTCAAGAAGGGGATCGAGAAGGCAGTAGCACGGATGCGCAACCTTCCCGAAATCGTCCGAGGCTTCTTCGCGGATCGAGGCCTCCGCTATATGACCACATGAGTAAAGTTTCTTACAGTCCAGTAACTTAGTTTCTGGTTAGTAGTACCTGGGAGATGTCGAACTCATCGGCCATGCGAGGTTCGCCCGGAATCGGGTTACCTGGCTGATATTCGCCATTCTTGATGCGTCGCCGTATCTCTTCAAGGACGGCTTGCCATTTGAGCTGGTCAGGCCGGAAATCGATCACAACACAAGAAGGAAAGCCTCTCTCGGAGTTCGGAGTTTTCTCGCTCAAGTTCACGCAGTCGGGCGCGCTCGGGGCCGCTGAGGGAGTGCGGTTCTTCTTCCGCGCGCGTTCGCTTGTAGGTGCTCACCCAATTGCCGAGCGTGGTGTCGTGGACGCCGAACTCTCTGGCGACCTCGGCGATCGTACGGGGGCCGTCGAGGACCATGCGCACAGCCTCGTCCTTGAACTCCTGGCTAAACCTACGCCTGGAGCCTTTCAGTATGTTTCTATCTCCTTCGGACTTTTACCACTCTACTGAGGCGATCATGTGCGCCCAGTAGAACTGGAGGTGAAGCCGTGACATAGCGGCTGATCTGCATGTTCGTAAGCTCGTCGTCGCTTGCCGGTGAAAGTCCGGTCCGGGTAGCTGCCAGGAGGCCCGGTAGCAGGCTGGCGGCTTCGTCTGGAAACGGGCGGGGTCGAAGCCCAGCGTCAAAAGCCCTTAAGGGGGAGCGACGATGCGGTCCGTAGCATGACGCGAAGCCTGCGGCGTCGTTACTCAGCCGTCTTCGGACGGGACAAGGGAGAGCCGAGCCCCTCGTGATCGGGGTGAAGGCCATGGAAGCGGCGAAGAGCCTGGAAATTGCAGCCGCGAAGAACTCCCCGGCGTATGGGGCGCGGAACGTATCGATAGTGACGGCGGGAACTGGGGAGGCCCTCCCCGGCCCGGTGACCTGCGGAAGGTGTTACCGGAGCGTGGCGTCCTATAACCGGTCAACGCCGGGAAGTGGATTGCTGGCCGGGTGGGCGTCGGAGGCGGCCGTAGTACTGCTTGAGCCGACCGGACAACATAACCGGCGGTGAGGGAAGGGCCGCTACTTCGTCGATGCATATTGAGGTGGAGGAGGGGCTCGGTGAGTGCCGTTTTGGCTATTCCCGCCGCCGTGGGGCCGCGTGTTCCGCGTGATCCGGTCCGCGCCTTGCAGCATGTGCTCTACCGGGCGGCCAAGGCCGATCCCGGACGTCGGTTCCACGCGCTCATGGACAAGGTCTATCGCAGAGACGTTCTGGAGCGCGGGTGGGTCATGGTGCGCAGCAACAACGGCGCACCGGGCATCGACGCGACCACGCTGGCCGACATCGAGGAGTACGGGATCGTCCGGCTTCTTGAGGAGTTGGCCGCGGAACTTCGGCAGGGCCGGTATCGGCCATTGCCCGCGCGCCGGGTGATGATCCCCAAGCCTGGGCTGAAGGACGAGTACCGGCCGTTGTCGATTCCCGCTGTTCGGGATCGGATCGTGCAGGCCGCTGTGAAGATCGTGTTCGAACCGGTCTTCGAGGCGGACATGGCTGATTGCTCATTCGGGTTTCGCCCGAAGCGCTCAGCACACGATGCTCTGCAAGTGCTCATTGAGGAGCAGGCGCGGGGCCGCCGGTGGGTGGTCGAGACGGACATCGCCAACTGCTTTTCGGCGATTCCGCACGATGAGTTGATGCGTGCGATCGAGGAACGCGTCTGCGATCAGTCGCTCCTGAAGCTCCTGCGGGTGATTCTGCGCGCCGGGGTGATGGAGGACGGACAGATCCGGCGAGAGGTCACCGGCACGCCACAAGGCGGCGTGGTTTCACCCGTCCTCTGTAACATCTACCTGCACCGATTGGATCGGGCGTGGGACGAGGCGGACGGCGTGCCGGCCCGCTATGCCGACGACGCGATCGTGATGTGCTGGTCCCGCGGTCAAGCCGAGCGGGCCCTGGCCCGCCTGACGGAGCTGCTGGCGGCACTCGGTTTGGAGCCGAAGGCCGCCAAGACCCGCATCGTGCACCTGGAGGTCGGTGGGGAAGGCCTGGACTTCCTGGGCTTTCACCACCGGCTGGTGCGCTCACGCGGGTTCAACGGGAAACGGCCGTTCGTTTTCCTCGCTCGCTGGCCCTCAGACAGGGCGATGCAACACGCCCGCGACCGGATCCGTGACCTCACGGACGGCCGCAGGCTGCTGCTTCGCACCGAAGCGATCACCAAGGAGGTCAACCTGTTCCTGCGGGGATGGGCTGGCTATTTCCGGTACGGGCATTCTGCCCGGCGCTTTAGCAAGATCAGAGAGTTCGCCTGGATGCGCCTGGCGCTGTTCCTCAGCCGAAAACACCGGCGCAGCCGGAGCTACGGCCGGGGCGTGCTGAAACGCTCGCTCAGCGATCTCGGCTTGATCAGCCTGTATGGAATCGTCGTCGCGCCCAGGGCGGGCAAGCCCTGGCGGGAAAGGCCGAATGCCGGCGGTGAACGACGTCGGTGAGCCGTGTGCGGGAGAACCGCATGCACGGATCGAGGTGGCGGGGGTTGGAAACGGAGCGAAGAACCTGGTCACGGCCACTGGGGTGGCACACCCGTCCGGGAAACCGACGGAAGGAAGGCCCCAGGCCCTCCCGCCAGGAGAAGCCACCGCGCCAGCCCCCGACCCTACAAATATTGAGATTTTCCGGAGGTCCAGGTGGTCCGCCTGCCACTCCAGCAGGGCCGACGCGCCTTCCGATCTTCTCAAAAGTCCCAGAACTTATGATCGGCTCAGTACCAGCTATGGACAACACAGGGAAGCGCGTTGCGGAATGTGGCCACCGGGCGGTGCCTGGACAGCAACTCTTCGGGCAGCGTCTATGCAGGTGGGTGCGCGTCTGGCGACGCGGGTCAGCAGTGGTACAGAAATTAGTAGTAAAGGCCAGGTCGCGCCGGCGCTGCGGGAAGAGGTCGGCGACCTGGGGGGGCGTCCATGGACGTGGTGTACGAGCATCCGAATCCGGTAAGCCGGTCACGGTGGAAAAGCGCGGCGTCGTCCGTGGTGAAAAGCGCGGCGAGGGGGGTGGAGTGGCTCAGGGCCGCTCGTCGGTGTCGCGTCGTGCGGGGTGGAAGGTCAAAAGCGCGGCGAGGGGGGTGGAGTGGTTCAGGGCCGCTCGTCGGTGTCGCGTCGTGCGGGGTGGAAGGTCAAAAGCGCGCCGAGGACCGTGGAATGGCCCCAGACCGCCCATCGGTACGGGTCCGCCGCGGTGCGGAAGGATCCGGGGCCGCTCCTCGCCGCCGCCTCGCGCGGGGCTCTCGCCGTGCGGGGTACGAAGGTCCGCGGGGCGTCCGGTCAGGGGTCGCCCTCGGCCGGGTGCGGGGACGAATCGGGCCTTCCACCACGAAAAGCGGCCCATCCGAGGGGGTGGGAGTGGCGCTTTCCTTGATCGGGGTGAATCCGCACGCCCCCAGCGTGCCAACTCACCCAGATCATGGAAAATCCCCGATCGTCACCACCACGGCCCCGCCTCCACGCCCGCCATGACCCGCTTTGCCCCCTTCCGGAGCTCCACCGGCCCGCCCCCGGTCACCCACACCCGGCCAACGCCCGCCACCACCCCGCACGATGCGTTGCCGGTGAGCGGTCCTGAGCCACTCCGCCGCTCTCGCTGCGCTTTTGGTCTTCGGCTCCGTGTGATGCGTTGCCGGTGAGCGGTCCTGAGCCACTCCGCCGCCCTCGCCGCGCTTTTCCCCACGGACGACGCCGCGCTTTTCAACGGCGATCAGCCAGGCGCGACGCAGGTACCGATCTCAAACACTCATACACCACCTCCGCGGACGCGACCCCTGGAGGCCGCCGGGACGGTGATCATCCAGGTGGACGAGCCCGCCCCTGCAGGAGACCCTGCCGCTGCGCGCCGCCAACCGGCCCGCCTACCTGGCCTGGGCGACGCTGCACGTCTTTTCGTTCGGGGCCGTTCCCTCTGCTCAAACGGCGTAGCGCTTACTCGGTCAGCGGTGGTCCCTGCGCAGGCGTTTGAGGTCGGAGCGTTGCTTCTTGGCGGTGATCCGCCGTTCGATCGCGCCCCTGCTCGGTTTGGTCGGGCGGCGCTTCTTGGGGGGCGGGGCGATCGCCTCGCGGAGCAGCTGGGCCAGGCGCATCTCGGCGGCCTCGCGGTTGCGCAGCTGGGAGCGGAACTCCGAGGCGGCGATGGTGATCACGCCGTTCACCAGGCGGGAGGCAAGACGTTCGAGGGCTCGGGACTTGAAGACCTCTTCGAGGGCCTCGGTGGCGGCCAGGTCGAAGCTGAGCTCGACCCGGCTGTCGGTGGTGTTGACCCCCTGGCCGCCGGGGCCTGAGGAACGGGAGAACCGCCAGCCGAGCTCGGCCTCGGGGACCGAGACCGAACCGCTGATCTGGAGCGGACCGGGCATGGCGGCGACTTCCTTCTCACGGGGGTGTGCGTGTTCTCAGGGTACCGAGGGAGTACAAGCCTGGATCAAATAGTTTTATGCCCCGTTCCTCGACGGAGACTACGAACGCAGGGCCGAAACGGAGCCGTCTGCACGACGTGGTAGAGCAGTCCGGGGCCGTCCCGCGCGGACGTCCCCGGACACGCTCACCGCGTGTCGCAACCCGGTGAACCCATGTGGTCGGCGCAGTGGTGGGTTTTCGAGACCGCCTTGGTCAGGTCATGGGCCGATCCGGGACGGCTGCCCCTCGCAGGAAGAGGTCGACGACCTCGTGGACCAGCTGATCGGCGGGAGGCGGAACGGGACGCTCCTGCGGGGGCATCGCCACATCGGCGGGCATGGGCTGGAGCATGCCGGCCAGTTCCATGAAGGCCATGGCCAGGAAGCTCGGATCAGCCTTCCGTAGCTCGCCCGTCTCCACTGCTTGGGCCATCAGGTCGGTGACGGGTGTGATCAGGCTACGCACGTAGGCGTGCGAGACGTCGGCGCGCTGTGCGTCATCCAGGTGGCGGGTGGCGTAGTAGATCTGGTCACCGAGAGCGGAGTTGTACGTTCCCCGCGCATAGGTGTCGGCGAGGGCGAGGAGACGGTCGCGGAGATCACCGTCGCCCCCCAGCGCCCGCTGGAGCGCGGCGGAGGTCTCCTCGATGTAGTGGTGGGCGACTTCCATGAACAGGGCGGGCTTCCCGCCGGGGAAGTGGTGGTAGAGGCTGGCCTTCTTCACGTCCACGGTTTTTGCGATCTCGTCGAGGGAGACCCCGAGGTAGCCGCGTTCGGCGAGGAGGCGGGCGAATTCATCGCGGGCGCGGACGCGGGTATCGGCTTGACGTGGCATGGCGGTTCAGACTCCTGTTCGGGTACGGAGGGTAAGGGCGAGGCGGGCCGCGACAGCGCCCGCGGCGAGAGTGCCGGCGGTGACGAGGGCGCCGGGGAGAAGGTTCTGCTCGCTCCAGGGTGAGGTGAGCAGGCCGCGCATCGCTTCCAGGGGCGGGGTGAGGGGGTTGATGTCGGCCGCGTAGGCCATCCAGCCGTCGAGTTGGTCACGCGGTACGAAGGTGGCGGTGAAGAACGAGAGAGGGAAGAAGACCAGGGTGACGGATCCGATCGCCGAGCCGTTGCCGGTGTGGAGGGCGACCGCGGCCGTCAGCAGCTGGAATCCGATACCGAGGAGTACGGTCGCGCCGACCAGGGCGAGCAGGGCGGGGAGGCCGGAGACGGGGCTCAGACCGAGCAGCAGGCCGAGTGCGGTGAGCGCGCCGGCCTGCGCGGTGAGGATGAGGATCCCGGCTAGGACGGGGGCGGCGGTGAGCGTCCAGCGGCCCACCGGGGTGAGCCATAGCCTGGCGTGATAGCCGGAGCCGATGTCGCGTACGAGGAGCTGGCCGGCGGTGGCGCCGCCGGTGAAGACCGTGGTGAGCAGGCACAGCGGTAACACCATGTCGATGTAGCGTCCGCCGGGCGTGGTCGCGGAGGCGACCGTGGAGAGCTGCGCCTCGTAGACGATCAGGAAGAACGCACTCATGAACAGCGGTGAGTAAAGCAAGGAGGGGGTACGGGCGCAGGCCCTGAGCGAGCGGGCGGTCAGGGCCCGGAACGCGGCGAACGATGTCGGCGCCGCGGACAGGGGCATGCGGTCGGCATCGAGGGCGGTGATGGTGGCCGGGGCGGTGCTCATGCGGCGGATTCGCCTTTCGGCGCGGTGGCGAGGCGGAGGAAGACGTCCTCCAGGCTGGGCTCGTCGACGCTTAGGGAGTCGGCGTGCAGTCCGGCGGAGGCGAGGGCGAGCAGTATCTTCCCGTCGGCGCCGGGGTGTGCGAGCCGGGTGCTCAAGGCGCGGGCATCGGGTCCGGTCAGGGCGGCCTGCTCGCCCCGGTCGGTGAGCAGCCGCAGGGCGTGGCCTGTGGTGTCGGCGTCACGGAAGCGCAGGGTCAGGACGCGGTCGCCCGCCTCCGCCTTGAGGGCGTGGGGGGCGGCGGAGGTGACGAGGCGGCCTTCGCGCAGGATGCCCACGCGGTCGCAGAGCTGGTCGGCCTCCTCCAGATACTGGGTGGTCAGCAGGACGGTCATGCGGTGGCCGGCGGACAGGGTGCGGATTTCCTCCCACAGGCGGCGTCGGCTGATCGGGTCGAGGCCGGTGGTGGGTTCGTCCAGGAAGAGGACCAGGGGGCGCTGGACCAGGGCGACGGCGAGGTCGACGCGGCGGCGCTGGCCTCCGCTGAGCCGGCTGACGGGAGTGTCGGCGAATTCCTCCAAGGAGAAGGACGCGAGGAGTTCGGCACCGCGGTCACGGGCCTGCCGGGCGGTGAACGACTGCAGCCGGCCCTGCAGGTGCAGCAGTTCGCGGGCGGACATGAGAGGGTCGAGGGCTGTTTCCTGCAGGACGATTCCGATGCGGCGGCGCACGGTCTCGGGCTCGCGGGTGATGTCGGCACCCGCGACGTGGGCGGTGCCCCGGGAAGGGCGGAGCATCGTGGTGAGCATGCGGACGGTGGTGCTCTTGCCGGAGCCGTTGGGGCCGAGCAGTCCGTAGACCTCTCCGGTGTTCACTTGAAGATCGAGCTGGTGCACCGCGGAGCGGTCTCCGAAGTCCCGGCCGAGTCCGGCCACCCGAATGGCCGGTGGGGTGGTTCTGTCCATCCATAAAACCTACCTATTGGTAGGTAGGTTTTGCAAATGGACACCCTGTGCCGCGATAGACCGATCGCGCCGCTCGCCGCGGTGTTCAGCAGAAGGCCGGATCGGCGTGGACTCGATCGCCTTCGACGTAGGTGGCCAGCACCGTGGTCTCGCCGATCTCGCCGGCCGGGATCGAGTAGGGGTCGCGGTCGGTGATCACCAGGTCGGCGAGCTTGCCCTTCTCGATCGTGCCGGTCCGGGTGTCCAGGTGGTTCACTCGTGCCGTGCCGATCGTGTAGGCGGCCAGCGCGGCCGTCAGGCTCAGACGCTGTTCCGGCAGGAACACCTCGGCACTCTCGCCGGGGATCGTCCGGTTGACCGCGACATGGATGCCCAGGAACGGGTCGGGGCTGCTGACCGGCCAGTCGCTGCCCGCCGCGAGCGGCGCGCCGACGCGAACCAGATCTCCGAACGGGTACTGCCAACCTGCCCGTTCCGGGCCGAGGAACGGAATGGTCAGTTCGTCCATCTGCGGCTCGTGCGCCGCCCACAGCGGCTGCATGTTGGCGGTGATCCCGAGGTCGGCGAACCGCGGCACGTCGTCCGGGTGCACGACCTGGAGATGGGCGATGTGGTGGCGATTGTCGTTCGTTCCGTTGGCGGCCCGAGCGGCCTCGAACGCGTCGAGGGCTTCGCGGGCCGCCCGGTCCCCGACGGCGTGCACGTGAACCTGGAAGCCCTCGGCGTCCAGGAGGGTGACGTACGCGCGCAGCCTCTCCGGATCGACGAAGCTGATCCCCTGGTTGCCGGTCCCGCAGCCGCAGCCGTCCAGGTACGAGGAGGTCATCGCGGCGGTGTAGTTCTCCGCCACACCGTCCTGCATGATCTTGACGCTGGTGGCCCGGAACCGGCCCGCGTCGCCTCTGCGCGCGAGCAGTTCGGGGATCTGCTCCTCACCCCTTTCGCGGTCCCACCACAGCGCGCCGACCACGCGGCCGGTGAGCAGTCCGGACTCGGCGGCGGTCAGGTAGGCCCGCTGCACCTCGGGGTTGACCATCGCGTCCTGCCAGGCGGTCACCCCGGCCGAGTGCAGCCGCTGCTGGCCGGCCCGCAGGGCGCGCAGCATCGTGTCCGCGGCCGGCTCGGGGATGTGCCGGCCGACCAGGTCCGACGCGCCTTCGTGGAGCGTTCCCTGTGGGTAGCCGTCGGCCTCCCGCTCAATGCGCCCGTCGACCGGGTCCGGGGTGCCCGCGTCGATTCCGCACAGCTCGAGAGCCCTGGTGTTGACCCAGGCTCCGTGGCCGTCACTGTTGATCAGGTGGACGGGCCGGTCGGGGACCGCCGCGTCCAGTAGGCGACGGCTGGGCGTTCCCCGGGGGAACCATTCCATGGACCAGCCGCCTCCGCTGATCCAGCCGGCCTCGGGGTTCGCCCTGGCATAGGCGCGGACGGCGGCAACGGCCTCGTCGGCGTCGCCGGCGTCGTGCAGGTCGCACCGGATCATGGTGAGGCCGGCGAGGACCGGATGCACGTGGGCGTCCTGGAACCCGGGGAGCAGGGCTCGACCGGCCAGGTCGACGATCTCGGTGGTCGCGCCGATCAGCGGCTTCACGTCGGTGTCCTCCCCGACTGCGACGATCCGGCCGTCGCGGACGGCGACCGCCGTGGCGGCGGTACGGCCGGGGGCGAGCGTGTGCACCGGACCGCCTTGGAAGACGAGGTCGGCGGGGGTGGTCATGCGAGTTCTCCTCGAGATGAGATCAGGGGATCAGAGCGAATCGGGGCGGAAGGCCCACGGGCGGACCCGCTCGACGGCGGCGCCGATGTGGAAGACCGTCGCGTCGTCGTAGCTGCGTCCGACGATCTGCACCCCGGTCGGTACGCCGTTGGACGCCCGCCCGGACGGGACGTTGAGCACCGGGCAGCGGCTGGCGATGTTGAAGACCGGCGTCAGCGAGTACTCCAGATACTGGTCGAGCTCCACGCCGTTGACGGTGAGCTTGGTGTCGACGTACTCCTCGCCGGCGCGCAGGCCGGGAGCGCCGGTGGTCGGGCAGATCAGCGCGTCGTAGCGGTCGAGCAGCTCGCCGATCGGCGCGTAGATCGCCGCCTCCAGCTCCAGACCGGCCAGGAAGGCGCCGCTCCGTCCCATCGCCCGCTCGGCGTCCGCGGCGAAGGCGAGGGCGTAGGGGGTGAGCTTGTCGCCGTGCTCGGCAGCGACGCGGGTGACCATGGGGCCGAAGATGGCGCCGAAGTGGATGAAGACGGCTTCGGTGACGTCGGCGCGGCGCAGGCCGACCTCGACCTCCTCCACGATCGCCCCGGCCTCCCGCAGAGCGTCCGCGACCGCCCGGGTGTTGGCCGCGATCTCCGGCTCGATCTCCCAGTCGCCCAGGTTGGGCGCGTACGCGACGCGCAGGCCGGTCACGTCCCCGAGCCGGTCCGGGATCTGAACGGCCGGGCGGAGCGAGACCACGTCGTGCGGGTGCGGGCCGACGATGACGTTCTGCAGCAGCGCGCAGTCGGCGACGGTGCGGGCCATAGGCCCGTCGTGGCAGTAGTGGTCGAGGTTGAACGGCGGCATCGCGGGCACCCGGCCGTAGGGCGGCTTGTAGCCGACGGTGCCGGTGTTGGCGGCGGGCATCCGGATCGACCCGCCGATGTCGGAGCCGGTCGCGAGCGTTGCCGTACCGGAGGCGAGCGCCGCCCCGGAGCCGCCGGAGGAGCCGCCGGGCGAGTAGTCCAGGTTCCACGGGTTGCGGGTGATCCCCCACAGCTTCGAGTGCGTGAAGCCCGCGCAGCAGAACTCGGGCGTCGTGGTGCGGGCGTGCACGATGCCGCCGGCGGCCAGCACCCGCTCGATGACCGGGTGGGTCACCTCGGCCACATGGTCGGTGTAGGCGAGGGAGCCGTCCGTGGCGAGCCGTCCGGTGATCGGCTGCTCGTCCTTCGTGGCGATGGGAATGCCCTCCAGCGGTCGCGGGGAGCCGTCGCGGTAGGCGCGTTCGGCCTGCTTGGCCTGGAGGAGGGCCTCGTCGAAGGTGCGCTCGCTCAGCGCGTTGACCTGTGGCTCGACGGCCTCGGCGCGCTCGACGACGGCGGTCATCAGCTCGACGGGGGACAGCTCTCGGGACGTGAACAACCGCAGGGCCTCGGTCGCGGAAAGGTAGGTGAGGTCTGTCATGAGAGCTCCTTCGAATCGGTTGCGAGGGCACGTCGGTCTGCCGCGATCTGGGAGGGGTCCCAGCCGGGGCGTGGCACCGAGTGCAGCAGCAGGCGGGTGTAGGGGTGCTCGGGGTCGGCCAGCACCCGCGGGCTGGGACCTGACTCGACCACGCGCCCCTGGTAGAGCACGAGGATGTCGTCGGCGACGTGCCGGACGAGTGCCAGGTTGTGGGTGACGAACAGATATCCGACGCCGGTGTCACGGCGGATCTCCGCGAGCAGGTCGAGGATCTGGGCCTGGATGGACACGTCGAGGGCGGCGGTCGCCTCGTCCAGGATCAGCACCTTCGGCTCGGTCGCCAGCGCGCGGGCGATGGCGACCCGCTGGCGCTGGCCGCCGGACAACCGTTTGGGGAGCGCGTCCGCCTCCCGCTCGCCGAGGCCCACCCGCGCCAGCAACTCGTCGCGGCGGGCTTGCCTTTCCCGTCGGCTCATCGCGAAGTGCAGGCGCAGCGGCTCCTCGACGCACTGCGCGACGCTGACGCGGGGGTCGAGCGAAAGATAGGGGTCCTGGAAGACCATCTGGATCTCTCGGGCACGGGAAAGCCGGGTCGCCTTGCCGCGGGCCACATCGGAGCGGTCCCGCCCGCCGACGCGGATCCGGCCGGAGTCCGGCCGCTCCAGGCCGACGAGCATCCGCGCGGTGGTCGTCTTCCCCGATCCCGACTCGCCCACGATGGCCAGGGAGCCGCCGGGCCGCATCGAGAAGGAGACGTCGTTGACGGCCACATGGTCGCCGAACGACTTGCGCAGGTCCTCGACCTCCAGCGCGTACTCAGCCATGGATCAGTTCCTCCGCGCGCAGGCAGGCCACCTGGACACCGTCGATTTCCCGCTGGACCGGCGCTTGCTCGGCGCATCGGGGGCGCGCATGAGCGCATCGGGCCGCGAACGCGCACCCGCTCGGAGCCTCGGCGAGCGACACCGGCCGCCCCGGTACGCCGCGCGGTGGCCGGTCCACGTCCAACCGCGGGGTCGCGGCCAGGAGCCCCATCGTGTACGGGTGGCGGGGCCGGTCGAACAGCCCCGCTGTGGACTGGACCTCCACGATCCGGCCCGCGTACATCACGCAGATGCGGTCACAGATCGCCGCGGCCAGTTCCAGGTCGTGGGTGACGAAGAGCATCCCCATGGCACGCTCGGCCTGCAGACCGGTCAGGATCGAGATGACCTCGGCCTGGGTGGTGACGTCCAGCGCGGTGGTGGGCTCGTCGGCCAGCAGCAGCCGCGGCTCTCCGGCGAGCGCGCCGGCGATCATCACGCGCTGCAGCATGCCCCCGGAGAATTCATGCGGGTACCTGCGCAGAGCCGCGCGCGGCTCACGGATGCCGACCGACTCCAGCAACTCCGTGGCCCGCTTGAGAGCGTCCTTCCGTGACACCCCGCCGGCCCGCATCCCCTCGGTGACGTAGTCGCCGATCCTGCGCAGCGGGTTGATGGAGGCCCGAGGATCCTGAAAGATCATGGAGACGTCGCGGCGGCGCAGGTCGCGGAGCCGGGTGGAGGACATCGTCAGGACGTCTTCTCCGTCCACCCGCACGCTGCCGGCGGCTTCGGTCTCCTCGGGAAGCAGGCCCAGCACCGAACGGCAGGTGACGGACTTGCCCGACCCCGACTCGCCGACCAGCCCGACGGTCTCGCCGCGTTCGACGTGCAGCGACACGCCGTCAAGGATGGGACGCGCGGCCTTGCCGGCCGCGAGCCGCACGTTCAGGTTCTCGATCTCCAATAGCCGACTGGTCATCACCGCTCCCGCCTGGCGACGCGGTCGGCGATGGACTCGCCGACGATGCTGAATGCGACCACCGTGATCACGATGGCGGCGCCTGGGGCGAGGGCGGGAAGCATCGCGCCCTGGAGCAGGGCCGGGGCACCCTCGTTGATCATCGCGCCCCAGTCGGCGGTGGGCGGCTGGACACCGAAGCCGAGAAAGGAGAGCGCCGCGAGATCCATGAGCGCGTATCCGAAGTTGATCGCGGACTGGGCCAGGATCAGCGGAGCGATGTTGGGAAGCAGATGCTTCACGCAGATCACCCAGCCGGACCAGCCCTGCACCCGGTACGCCTGGATGTAGGGGCGGGACTTCTCCTGCAGGGCCACGCTGCGGGCGAGCCGGCCGACGTACGGGGCGTAGGCGACGCTCATCGCGATCACCGGTGCGGTCAGCCCGGCCCCGAAGACCGCCACCAGGATGATGGCCAGCAGCAGGGCGGGGAAGGAGAAGACGAGCTCCATGGCGCGCGACAGCACGGAGTCGACGATCCCGCCGTACCAGGCGGCGGTCACCCCGATCAGCGCGCCGAGCACCGTCGATACGACCACGACCATCAGCGGGCCGAGCAGCCCCGTCCGGGCACCGAAGATCAGCCGGGACAGCACGTCGCGGCCGGACTGGTCCGCGCCCAGCAGGTGGTCGGAGGTGGAGCCGCTCAGGGTCGCGGACAGATCGACGGCGTCGGGGTCGTACGGGGCGATCAGCGGGGCGAAGACCGCCGTGACGAGCAGCACGGTCAGCACGGCGAGGGCGGCCGTGACGAGCTTGTCGCCTCCCACGATGCGGGCCAGCGGCGCGAGGAGGCTGCGCCGGTGGATGGGCAGGGGGGTCATCTTGTGCCTCCCTTCGCGTGGGACAGGCGGGGGTCGATGAGCGGATGGATCAGGTCGACGATGAGGTTGGCGCAGACGAAGGCCAGCACCACCATCAGGCTGATGGCCTGCACGACCGGGAAGTCCTTGACGGTGACGGAGCCGACCAGTAACTGGCCGACCCCGGACAGGCCGAAGGCGGTCTCCACGATCGAGGTGGCGACCAGCAGGCCGGCCACGATCGTCCCGGTCACGGTGGTGATCGGGACGAGGGCGTTGCGCAGCACATGCCGCCGTACCACGTCCGAGCCGGGCACCCCGCGGGAGCGGGCCACCTCGACGTGCTCGCGTCCCAGCTCTGCCAACATGGACGTTCGGGTCACCCGGGCCAGCAGGCCGATGAAGGTCAGGGCGAGCGCCGCCGCCGGGAGCGTCAGATGGTTGATCCGGTCGCCGAAACCGCTGCCGTTGCCGAAGGCGGGGAACCAGCCCAGCTGGACGGAGAACAGCGAGATCAGCCCGATCGCGGCGACGAATGACGGGGTGGCCGTGGCGACGCCTGTGCCGATGAGGACCACCCGGTCGACCGTGCCCCGCCGCAGCGCGGCCAGTGCCCCGATCGCCACCCCTCCGATCAGGATGAGCAGGCCGGCGTAGCCGATGAGCCACAGCGTCGTCGGCAGCCGGGCGCCGATCAGGCCGCCCACGTCCTGCCGGAACTGCACGGACTTGCCGAAGTCTCCGGTGACGATGCCGCCGATCCACTTGGTGTACTGGACCAGGAACGGGTCGTTCAGGTGGTACTGCTCTTTGATGGCCGCGACCGCCGCCGGTGACGCCGAGCGGCCTCCCAGGAGGAAGGACGCCGGGTCACCGGGGGCGAGATGGACCGAACCGAAGACCAGGAACGACGTGACGAGCAGTGTCACGATGATCCCGGCGGCCCGGCGGAGGAGAAAGCCTGCCATGGTCGAACTCAACCGGCTGAGCCCAGACGAGCCGCCCACGGGTAGACAAGCTGCGAGATGCTGGTCGGCGCGCCGGTGAGCCGCTTGTTGAGGAACATGTTGTGCGGCACCTCGTACAGCGGGATCCAGACCACATCGCGGACGGCGATCTCCTGCAGCTTGGCGATCGTCGCCGCGCGCGCGGCCGGGTCGGGCTGGGCGGCCGCCTCCTCGACGATGGCGTCGTACTCGGGGTTGGAATAGCCGCCGTAGTTGGCGAAGTTGCCCGTCTTCAGGATCCCGTAGAACTCCAGCGGGTCGGGAGTGGAGTCGTACCAGATCGTCATGACCAGATCGATCCCCTCGCGGGCCTTCGGGTCGGAGAACAGCGCCGTGTAGGCCTCCGGGGCGACCGCCTTCAGCTCGACCTGCAGGCCGATGGCCTGGCCTGCCGACTGCACCGCGTTGGCGATGACGCCGATCTCCGGGGAGAGGGTGCTGGTCGCGATCACGATCTTCTTGCCGGTGGCGCCCGCCTCCTCGATCAGCTTCTTCCCCCCGGCGATGTCCCGGGTGAGGGCCGGAAGCTTGGCGTAGTAGTCCTTGGCCGCCTCCGGGGCGATTCCCCAGGCGCCGATGGCGCCGGGCGCCTTCGCCGGTGTGGCGACTCCGCCCGCGGCGGCCTTGATGATGCCGTCACGGTCGATCGCCATGGACAGCGCCTTGCGGACCTTGATGTCGCCGAGCGTGCCCTTGAGGTTGGTGGGGATCATGCTCACGGCCGTCGTGTTGGGGCCGAAGTAGAGCGTGCCGTTGGTGGCGGTGCGAAGCTTGGGATATCCGGTGGACGGCAGCAGGTAACCGCCGTCGACCTCGCCGGAGAGCAGTGCGTTGACGCGGGCGGCGGGGTCCGGGATGAACACGTTCTTGATCGTGTTCACCTTGGGTGCGAGCGATGCGTCCCAGTAGCCGTCGAACTTCTTGAGGTTGATCGACTGGCCCTTCTGCCATGAGTCGAGCATGAACGGCCCGGTGCAGTTGACTCCGACATCCGGGGTGCCGTAGCCCTCCTTTGCCAGGGAGGCGGCGCTCGCGATGGTTCCGGCGGAAGTGCCCATCTCCTCGTTGAAGACCTGGTCGGGCTCCTTCAGATGGACCGTGACCTCCATCGGGCCGGTCTTCTCGATCTTGTCGACGTTCTCGTAGGTCGAGACCCAGTACGAGCCGACCTTGGGATCCAGGTGGCGGCGCATGCTCGCGACGACGTCATCGGCGGTGAGTGTGGAGCCGTCGTGGAATTTCACGCCGGAGCGGATCGTGTAGACCCAGCGCTTGGGGTCGGGAGAAGACGCGGCGCCGGCCAGGCCGGGCTCCAGCTTCAGGTCAGGAGTGATCCGCATGAGCTGCTCGCACACGTTGGCGAGCACGGTGTTGGGGTGGTAGTCGAAGGCGTACACGTAGTCGAGTGACTGCGGTTCGGCGTAGAGCGACCAGGTCACCGAGTCCACGGGGCCCTTGGCCGGGGGAGTGTCCTTCGTGATCTCGAAAGCGGCGGAGTCGCCGCCGCCCTTGCCGGTTTGCGAAGCGCCGCCGCAGGCGGCGACCGCGAGGGCGAGCAACGCCGTTGCGGCGGCGAAACGGGAGGTGCGCATCAGACCACCTCTTTCTGAACGGGCCGCAACGATCCGGTGTGCGGCTGAGGTGGCAGTGAGTATTCGTGAAGGAACGTTCCTGCACAAGGGAGTGAAGGAACGATTCTGCAACGCTGGGAGACTGGGTGACGAACCACCCGGCCAGATGACAGGATCCTGCTCATGAGCATGTCGGATCGCAGGTCCCGGGTTCGCCTCGTGGACGTGGCCCGTGCCGCGGGGGTGTCCAAGACGACCGTGTCGGACGCACTGAACGGAGCCGGGCGCCTTCCCTCGGCCACCCGCGAGCATGTCCAGAAAGTGGCGCGAAGCCTCGGCTACCGCCCGAACGCCACGGCACGGCTGCTGCGCAGTGGGCACACCCGGCTGCTCGGCCTCGCGGCACGGGAGTATGTTGAGGCGCCGTGGGTCTATGCGGAACTGGCCTACTTCGGGCTGCTTGTCACTGAGGCGACCCGGGCGGCCCTTGCCCACGGATACGGCGTCGTCCTGCTGCCCACCTCCGGGCCGGACGACTGCTGGCTGGACATGCCGCTGGACGGCGTGTTCGTCGTCGACCCGGTCGAGAGAGACCCGATGGTCGGAGACTTCCTCGCGGCAGGTGTCCCCGTGGTCACCGACCGCCGGGCCCTGGCGGAGGTCGCGAGCGGGGAATGGGAGACCGGCCGGTGGGTCGACTTCGACTACGACAGTGCCGTGCGTCAGGTCCTCGATCACCTGAAGGAGGCCGGCGCCGAACGGATCGCGGTCGTCGCGGCCGCGACCACGGCCTGCTTCCACCAGCAGTCGGTCGGCGCCTACCAGGACTGGTGCGCCGAGCAGGGGCGCGAACCCCGGATCGTCTGCCTTCCCGGCCCCGGTGTCCAGCAGACGCTCGACGCCGTGCGGGAACTGCTCGCGGCCCGCGTCCCGCCCGACGCGCTCTTCACCCTGGTCGAGCTCAGCCCGCCGCTCCTGCTGGACACGATTCGCAGGCTCGGCCGCTCCGTCCCCGATGATCTGCTGCTCGTCTGCGCCACGGAGGATCTGGCGGCCGTCTACACCGATCCGCCGATAAGCACGCTCGGCTTCCTGCCCGGTGAGACCGCCCGGGCGGCGGTGGAACTGCTCGTCGACCGCATCGAAGGCCGGGAGGGCGACCAGGGCCGCCTCTTCTCCGCCGACTTCCAGATTCGCGCGTCTTCGGCCTTTCCCGGCCGGCGGCCCACGCGGCGGACACGACGGCCGGTGGTGTCCCCGATCACCCCCGGGTGACGTTCAGGCGGAATCGGTCCCGGCGACCCACGGATTACGAGCTGCGGCCTGGGTCGTTCAGTCCCGATTCCGATCACCGATCCAGAGCGAATCATCGATCTGAACATACGCCGAAGAGACAGGCTCGGCGGAGTCCTACACGAGTATCAACATGCCGCTTGAACTGCATGGATGATGTTTTCGGCAGACACAGACCTCACCGCAGAATGTACACGGCGACATCGGCCGACTCGAACACCGAGAACGCCGCAGCATGACGAAGAAAACTCCGACGGGAACCGCAGGACCGCCATCGGCACGTTGGCCGGTGGAGCGGCAGAGGCGCCGTTAACAGCCTTCGCGCCGAGATCGGGCGCGGCGATCGTCGGTCAGCCGCAACCGCCCGCGTGGCCGGCGTCTCCGGCTGCGGCCGGCGGCACCACCGTCTCGATCGGCTCGGGCTGCGGCGCCCATGTGCCACGGACCGATGCCACGAAGTCCAGTACCCGGTCGGCGCCCCAGAACTTGTCGCGCCCGTTCATGAACATGGGCACTCCGAACACGCCGTCCTTCTCGATATTCTTCAGGTAGGCAACGCTCCGCGCCTGCATCAATGGATCCTCATGGGCACCCGCGATGCGGACCGGGTCGAGGCCGATCTCCTTGGCGACAGCGGCGACAACGTCAGGATCGGAGATGTTGAGGCCGTTCTCCCAGCGGGCGCGGTAGGTCGCCGCGACGAACTCCTCGCCCTTGCCCTCGTCCAGCGCCGCCAGGTAGCCGAGGTGTGCCACGTCCCATTCCGGGTCCTTGTCGACAGGCCAGGTCATGGTCAGCCCTCTGGCCCGGGCCAGCCGACGTACGTCCTGGAGGATGTAGAGGTGTTTTGCCTTGGACATGACCGTGTAGGGCAGTTCGATCCCCTGCTCGGCCACCAGACGCGAGCACTCCTCACCGGGTTCCCACATCGGTAGCCACTCTACGGCGGCCAGAACGTCCGGGTGGTGCGCGAGCAGGTCACGATAGGCGATCCAGGAATACGGGCTACGCAGTGAGAAGTACCACTTCAGCCGCTTGGGTTTGGCCATCGAATCATCAGTCCGTTTCTATCGCGTTCATTGACTGCACAACGTCTCCTGCGGCAAGAAGATTGGACCGAGGCCGGCTTCTACGCGGGCGCCCCACTCCCGCACGGCCGATACCCCGAGAGCCGCCGCTGACAATGGCGACCCTGGACTCAATGGTCATGTCCGCCTGTCGCTGCACGCAGTTGTTCGGCGGGGCGGTAGGCCACCACCATTTTGGACACGGTGAACACGAGCTCGCCGCGCACGACGCATTCACCTTCAAAGATCACGGTCTCGCCGATGGCCCGGGACACCCGCACCCGGTGCTCCAGCACGTCACCGGGCAGTACACGACGGTGGAACTCGATCCCGGCCAGCGATCCGAGGAGCATCACCTGTCCGGCCGGCACGTCCGGGTCGAGCAGCCCGACCCGGACGTGCCGGCCGTCCGGGTCGGGCTGCTCGACGCCGAGGATTAGGCCCGCGGCCTGCGCCCAGGACTCGACGAGCAGCACCTCTGGGTAGGGCCCGTCCACATGATCGCGATACCATGGCTCGTTGCGGCTGACCGACTTCAGCGCGGTGATCCGCTCACCGGGAGAGATATCGAGCACCTCGTCCACCAACAGCATCGGGTAGCGGTGTGGCAGAATTTTACTAAGGTCGGCCATTGGTCATCCCGCTCCGGTACCGCAATTTGACAGATGCCACGTTCCGGTCGGCCACCCTGGCCTTGGCCGAACAGTGCCAGTGCTCCCGGCCCTGCCTCCACTCGATGACCACGGTCAACTCGTCGCCCGGGAATACCGGCGTCATAAAGCGGGCCGACTCCAGCGCCGCCATTGTCAGCTCGCCCGCCTCCGCCGGCGCCGTGAGAAGCGCTCCGCGATGCACCACCTCCACCACGCACATGCCGGGGAAGATCGGGAATCCGGGGTAGTGACCGGCGAACACCGGCTCGTCCGGGCTGATCGTGATCGCCACCTCGTTGCCGGACAACAGGTGTATCTGTCCGGTAACCGGGCTGATCGCACTACGATTCACCGGCGGCGTCATGTCATCTCGCCAATCGGAGCAGGGCGCAGGCCACAACGCCGTGGTTGTCGACGGCTGTGACGACCGCGAGTTTTCCGGCGGCCTCCGGCGAACGCCTGGCCACACTGAGCACCGTCGCGATGCGAAACGCCGACGACGCTGCGCCGGTGTCGCCCAATAGGTCTGTCGCCGGCAGCCGCTGCACGGCGTCATCACCGAACATTCGCCGCAGGACCGCCTGCTCGTGGTCGCCCTCGATGCCCGTCATCGAGCCCGATGCAGCC
This sequence comes from Streptosporangium sp. NBC_01810, assembly GCF_035917355.1. NCBI lineage: Bacteria > Bacillati > Actinomycetota > Actinomycetes > Streptosporangiales > Streptosporangiaceae > Streptosporangium > Streptosporangium sp. NBC_01810. Next base: position 1,969,779 of record NZ_CP109070.1, read on the forward strand.
CAAACGTCACCCGGCGCGGCCGGCACGCTGGACAGTGCGCCGCGGACAAGCGACTCGAGTGTGGCCCGCGGGTCTTGGTCCAGGTAGACCCGCGACCCGATGGCCAGCACCTCGGCCAGCGGCTCACGGCCCTCGCCGATGCCGGCCAGCGGCTCTACGAGGAAGAACGCGCAGCCCTCGCCGAGGGTGGAGGTTCCACCGTAATGGTGGTGCAGCCAGGCCCGTACGCTGGAGTACTCCTCCGCCGCGCCGACAAGGACCTTGCGTGCCCGGTTGTTGTCGAGCAGTCGGCGGGCGTAGTCCATCGCGAGCAGACCCGCGGTGTCACCGCCGGCGAGCGTGGCGTTGGGTCCGCGTAATTGGTGCCAGATAGCGCATTGGCCCGCGGCGCTGTTCATCACCGTGTTCAGCATCCGGCCCGGGTCCACTTGGTAGGGCAGTTCGGCGGCGGAGGACTCCCGGGCGAAATCCATCGCAGACTGCGCGCTGCCCATTGTGGTGCCCAGCACCAGTGCTGTGTCGGTGCCCGTCTCTACGACCTGATTGCCCTCGGCGTCGCTCAACACCAACCTGACCGTGCTCACCGCCAGGCCCGTCACCCGATCCATCGAACGGGTTCCCTTGCGCCCCAAGACGTCCTTCGCGGAGAAGTCCGGGACCAGGCAGGCGGTGGTCGCAGGTCCCGGCCACAGCTCGCGGTCGAGCGGAGCCACGGTGGGCTTGGCCGTGGAAACACCGTCCACGAAGGACTGCCGGCCGAGGCCGAACGGCGACACCGCGGACCATGCCGTGATCACAGGCCGGGCGGAGAGCAGAGGTGGGGCGTTCACCGGCCATCCTCTTTGACGTATTTGCCGAGGATCACGCTGGCGTTGTTGCCGCCGAACGCCAGCCCGTTGTTTTGCACCACGCGCAAGTCGGCGGCGACCGACGTGTTGGGCACGCAGTCGATCTCGCACCCGGGGTCGGTGACTCGATGGTTGATGGTCGGCGGGATGAATCCATGCGTGATGGCCAGTGCGCACGCGATGGAGCCCAGCGCGCTCGCGGCGCCCATGGTGTGGCCCAGCATGGACTTGATCGAGACGGTGCGCGGCGGCTTGTCGCCGTAGACCTGGCGGACGGCCCGAGATTCGGTGATGTCGTTGGCCTGCGTGCCGGTGCCGTGCGCGGAGACCAGGTCCACCTCGTGGGGCTTGACTCCTGCGTCGTCCAGCGCCAGCCTCATGCAGCGCTCGATGCTGGATTGGTTCGGCGCCACCTGATGGTATGCGTCGCAGTTCAGGCCGTAGCCAAGCACCTCGGCGTAGATGCGGGCACCACGTGCCAGCGCGGAGTCCAGGCTCTCCATCACCAGCACGCCCGCGCCCTCACCGGTCAGGATGCCTCTACGATCAGCGTCAAAGGGTTGGCAGACCTGCGGTGCGATGGCGCCCAGCCGGTAGAACGAGGCAAAGGTCTTGCGGCACATGGCGTCCGCGCCACCGCACAAGGCGAACTCGACGTCACCCGAGCGCACGGCATCGAAGCCGTCGCCGATGGCGTAGTTGCCCGCAGCGCAGGCCGTGCCGATGGTGTATGCGCTGACGTTGCTCATACGCAGCTCGCGAGCGATGGAGATGGACAACATTAGAGGGGGGACCCAGCGGCTCGTCGCCGGGGCCGTTGCCCTCACCCCCTCAGCGATCCGTGGCTCCATCAACACGTCGAGGTCGAACGGCTCTCCGTTGGTGGTGCCGACGGTGACCAGTCCACGCTTGCCGGCCAGTTCTTTCTCGTCCAGTCCCGCGTCGGTGACCGCCATCCTCGCCGCGGCGGCGGAGAACTGACTTGCCCTGCCCAACGTGGCCGGATCGATGTTGCGCAGCCAGACGGTCGGGTCGAATCCCATGACCTGGCAACCGTTGGCGTGCTCGAAGCCCGAGGTGTCGAACACGGAGATCGGCCTGGCGCCGCTACGGCCGGCCCGTAGTCCCTTCGCGAACTCCGCGCTCCCCAAGCCGATGCTGGATACCACCCCAAACCCGGTAAGCACCACCCTGTTCACGGGGCTTCCTCCTGCTTTCGCGGTTTCGGGCCTACCAGCCGGCAGCTTCGGCGGTTACCTCGTAGACGCCGTTGATGTTGATCATTCTGGGCAGTTCGGACTGCTCGATGACGATCCGGAACTCCTTCTCCAGCGCGGCGAGGATCTCGATCGCCCGCAGTGAGTCGGCCTCGTGGTCCTCGATGAACAGACTGGATTCGGTAACCTCGTCCTCTTCAAGCTCCAGGACCTCGCAGACGATCTCCCTGATCCTGGCGGCACGCTCGTTGGTTATGGCGGTCATCTTGTGCTCCTTGATCTCTGCCGGAAGGAAACGCGGTTCGTTCAGGTGTTGTGCAGGGCTATCAGTGACAGGGGCCGCATGTCGGTCCAGTTCTCGGTGACGAACCTCAGCGCCTGCTCCCGGCTGCCCGGCCCGAACACCTGACGCCAGCCGTCGGGCACGGCTGCGAACTCCGGCCACAAACTGTGCTGGCCCTCGGCGTTGACCAACACCAGGTACGTGCCGGCCTCGTCATCAAAAGGATTGGTCATCCAAGTGCTCCCTATCTCTCAGTGGACGGCAAAGTCGCGGGTGACGGCGACCACCGAATCGGTGACGTCCCTTGACTCATCAGAAGCCGGCCACAGCACGGCCCGCGCGACGTCACGCGCCCGCGTCGGCCGGTTAGTTGATTGGCTCGCTGTGAACACCCGCTCACTGACGTCCACTGCGTCTGCGATAGTTGCAGTTGCCGCCGACGCCGGCTCGGGTAGCCGCCGCGCGTCCAGCCTTCCGTGGGGCTGGTACCGCCGTGCCGGACATGAACGACTCCCTAGGCTCACGACGAAAGTGACTATATCGAGGACCAATCAAGGAAATCACTAGTGATTCCCTTAGAAGCGACCGGATATCGTACGCTTCGGTGAGTCAAGCCTCCGTTGAGGGCCACTTTCTGTGATTGAGGGTCGTCTATGTCCGGTAAGGCGGCGGCGCCGGCTTTCTCCGTTATATCCGGCACTCAGGTAAGTCATGCGCTGGATGGAAGGGAGAAACAGGTTGTCGATCTGGTGGAAGCCGCATACAGAGTGCACGGTCAACGTGACACGGTAAACCCTCCCTCCTATTTCTTGACGTTCCCCGACCGGCCTACCTCGCGCATCATCGCGCTGCCGGCCTCGCTCGGCGGGAGCAACAAGGTGGACGGCCTCAAATGGATCTCCAGCTTCCCGGAGAACGTGGCCGCGGGGTTGCCCAGAGCGTCAGCCGTGTTGATCCTGAACGATCGCGACACCGGCTACCCGTTCGCCTGTCTGGAAAGCTCGATCATCTCCGCGTCGCGCACCGCGGCCTCGGCCGCGCTGGCCGCGGACTGGCTGTCTCGGGACCGCGAGGGCGGCAGGCCGTTGCGGGTCGGCTTCTTCGGTGTCGGTCTGATCGCCCGGTACATCCATACCTACCTGGTGGGTACCGGCTGGCAGTTCGACGAGATCGGTGTGCACGACCTGTCGCCGGCGCACATGAGCGGTTTCAAGGACTACGTGGAGACGAGGGACGCCAGTGCGTGCGTCAAGGTCCACGAGGCGGCCGAAGACCTCATCCGGTCGAGCGATCTGCTGGTGTTCGCAACCGTTGCCGGCAGCCCGCATGTCACGGACCTGGGTTGGTTCTCGCATAATCCGTTGGTCCTGCACGTGTCGCTGCGCGATCTTGCGCCGGAGATCATCTTGGGCAGTGCCAACGTGGTTGACGACGTGGAGCACTGTCTGAAGGCCAACACCTCGCCGCACCTGGCCGAGCAGCGGACCGGTAAGCGTGAGTTCATCGACGCCACCCTGTACGAGGTGATGGCGGGTATCAAGAACGTGCGCACCGACCGGCCTGTCGTGTTCTCGCCGTTCGGGCTCGGAGTGCTTGACCTTGCCGTCGGCAAGTATGTCCACGATGAGATCGCCCAACACGGCGGACTTGTGACGGTCGATGGGTTCTTCCATGAGTTGACGCGTTACGGCAAGGGCTGAGGCTGTAGAAGAGGACCATGGCGTGCCAATCATTTCCGCTCCACAGGACTTTCACGTCGAAGATCTTTACGTTGCGTTGGAGGGGCTGCTCGGCCGGGCACTTCATCTGAAGTGCGAGGGGTTCAACTTCGCGGGCTCCGGGAAGCTCAAGGCCGCTTCGGAAATGATCTCGGCCGCCGAGCACAGTGGTTTGCTCGATCACAGCTCGGTGCTCATCGAGTCGTCGTCGGGCAACATGGGTGTGGCGCTGAGCATGATCGCGGCGAGCAGGGGTTACACGTTCGTGTGTGTCACCGATCCTCGGTGCAACCTGACCACCAAGCGGCTGATGGAGTCTTTGGGCAGTCAGGTGCATACGATTACCGAGCCGGACGACGACGGGGGCTTTCTTGGCGCACGGTTGTCCTATATCCGTACGTTATGTGCGTCTGATGATCGTTACCTCTGGCTTGACCAGTACCGCAACCCCAATAACTGGCAAGCGCATTATCGGCGGACGGCGCCTGCGATCAGTCGCCGGTTCCCGGAGTTGGACGTGCTGTTTGTCGGTGCGGGTACGACCGGGACGTTGATGGGCTGTGCGCGCTGGTTTGGTGAGTTCGCGCCGCAGGTGCGGGTGGTTGCTGTGGACAGTGTCGGTTCGGTGACGTTCGGCGGGCCGCCCGGTCGGCGTATGATCCCTGGTCTTGGTACCAGCGAGCGGCAGGTCCAGGTCGACGAGTCCTATCTGTGCGATGTGGTGTATGTGTCCGAGCCGGACACGGTCCGGATGTGCCATCGGCTCGCGAAGAAGGGGTTTTTGTTCGGGGGGTCGACCGGGACCGTGTGCAGCGGTGCGTTGCAGTGGCTCCAGGTGCACGATCCTGGTCATCACCTGTCCTCGGTGGCGGTTTCACCTGACCTTGGTGAGCGCTATCTGGACACGGTTTACCAGGAGAGCTGGGTGCGTGACGTTTACGGCGATGACGTGCTCGCGGGGGACCGGCGCGAGCCGGTTGGGTGAGTCCAGGGTTTCTACTGAGCCGATCATAAGTTCTGGGACTTTTGAGAAGATCGGAAGGCGCGTCGGCCCTGCTGGAGTGGCAGGCGGACCACCTGGACCTCCGGAAAATCTCAATATTTATGATCGCCTCAGTACGCGTGTCGAGGAGTTTGTGGAAGATGAATGAGCTGCAGGGGTCAGGTTGTAGTTTGCCGTTGTCGGCTGCTCAGCTGGAGGTTTGGTTTGCCCAGCAGCTTGATCCTGATAATCCGATCTGGAATATCGCGGAGTATTACGTTATTGAGGGTGAGCTTGATGTAGCGCTGTTGGAGCGGGCTGTGCGGGTGGCCGTGGGGGAGGCGGAGTGCCTGCGGGTCCGGTTCGGCATTGTTGGTGATGAAGTGCGGCAGACGGTGGTTCCTTGTGAGGATTGGGAGTTCTCGGTCGTTGATTTCACGGGCGAGGTTGATCCTGATGGGGCGGCGCTGGGGTGGATGCGGGCTGATGCCGGGACTGTGGTGGCATTGGATGCGCCGGTGTTGTTCCGGTTCGCGTTGTTGAGGGTTGGCCCGGATCGTGCGGTGTTGTATCAGCGTGCTCATCATTTGTTGTGGGATGGTTTTAGTGAGGCTTTGTTTGTCGCTCGTGTGGCGGGGATTTATACCGCGGTTCAGGAGGGCCGGTCGTACGGGGATGGTGTGTTTCCGCCGTTGGCGGGTTTGATCGAGGAGGAGCTGGCCTACCGGGAATCGGCGCGGTTCGAGAAGGATCGCGGGTTTTGGGCGGGGAGGTTCGCGGGGCCGGTGGAGTTGACGAGCATGTCGAGCCGGCCGATCACCGCGGTGCGCACCTTCGTGCGTCGTGGTGTGACTTTGGGGGTGGGGGTTGCGGAGCGGATGCGGGCGGTGGCGTGGGGGCATCGTGTCGCGTGGCCGACGTATCTGATCGCGGCGACGGCGTGTTATGTGCAGCGGGTTACCGGGGTTCGTGATGTGGTGTTGTCGTTGCCGGTGACCGCGCGTACGTCGGCTGTCGCCAAGGCGACTCCTGGTATGCGTGCGAATTTGGTGCCGTTGGTGTTGGCTGTTCGGCCGGGGATGGGCCGGGGTGATGTGCTGGCGCACGCGTCGCGGGAGGTGGGTCTCGTTGTGCGTCATCAGCGTTTCCGCACCCGGGAGATCCGGCAGATGATGGGACTGGGCCGCCACCGGATCGGCCCTGAGCTTAACGTGGCGAATATCTTCGGCCAGATGAGCTTCGGCACCGCGACGGTGAAGGCGTTGAACCTGACAACCCCGCCCAGCGACGATCTCACGATCATGGTGCGTGACAGTGAGGACGGCGGCCTGCGCGTAGAGATGGACGCGAACACCGACCTGTATGACGTGGCGGATGTGGAGGCGCATCTCGCGCGTTTCACTGCATTCCTGGACACCTTTACCGCTGCGCCCGCGGACCAGCCGTTGAGTGCGATCGATGTGCTCGGGCCGCAGGAGCGTCGCCGGTTGTTGGTGGAGTGGAATTCGTCGGCGGTCGAGGGTGGTTTCGCGGGTGTGGTGGAGCGGGTTCGTGAGTGGGCTGTTGCGGTTCCGGACTGTGTCGCGGTCTTGGACGATGCGGGTTCGGTGTCGTATCGGGAGTTGGTCGCTCGGGCGAACGCGGTGGCGAAGAAGTTGCCGGCGGGTGTGTTGGTGGGGTTGCTGGGCGATCCGGGTGTCCGGTATGTGTCGGCGGTGCTGGGCGTGCTCGGCGCCGGGGGGGCGTATGTGCCCTTTGATCCGGCCGCGCCGGTGGCCCGCATAGCGGGTCTGGTCGCCGACAGCGGTGTTGAGGTGTTGATCGTCGCGCCGGAGTATCTGGACTTGGCCCGCGAGGCCGTCGGGGCCGGTGGCGTGCGGGTGCTGGTGTTCGACGATGCGGTGGACGGTGATCTGGGCCCGGTGCGGGGGGTTGAGGACGACCTGGCGTATGTGATGTTCACGTCGGGGTCGACGGGTCGGCCCAAGGGTGTGATGGTGTCTCGGCGTGGGATGGTCAACCATTTGTTGGCCAAGGTGGAGGATTTGGGGTTGGGGGCGTCGGATGTGGTGGTGCAGAACGCGCCGGTGACGTTCGACATCTCGGTGTGGCAGATGCTGGCCGGTCTGATCGTGGGTGCGCGGGTGCGGGTGGTGTCGCGGGAGACTGCGATGAACCCGGAACGGTTGTTTGGTATTCCGGGTGTGACGGTGCTGGAGGTGGTGCCGTCTGTGCTGCGCGCTGCTCTGGATGCGTGGGATGCCGGTGCCGCGGTGCCGGGGTTGAGATTGCGGTGGTTGGAGTCGGCTGGTGAGGCATTGCCGGCGGAGTTGTGTCGGCGTTGGCTGCAACGATTCCCTCGGATTCCGGTGGTGAATGTGTATGCCCCGACGGAGTGTTCTGATGGTGTGACGGGTGCGGTGATCCGCAACCCCGATGACGCTACGGGGTTGCGGGTGCCGATTGGTCGGCCTATCCGTAATACCCGGGTTTATGTGTTGGGTGATGATTTGCAGCCGGTTCCGGTGGGGGTGCCGGGTGAGTTGTATGTGGGCGGTGTGGGTGTCGGTCGTGGGTATTTGAATGACCCGGCCCGGACTGCGGCGGTGTTCGTGGCCAGCCCGTTCGGTGGGGGCCGGTTGTATCGGACCGGTGACCGGGTGGTGTATCGGCCGGATGGGCGGTTGGAGTTCCTGGAGCGCCGCGACTTCCAGGTGAAGATCCGCGGGCACCGGATCGAGCTCGGTGAGATCGAGACCGCGATCCGGTCGGCCGACGGGGTGCGGAACGCGGTCGTCACTGCCAACCGGCAGCGCCTGGTCGCCTATGTGGTGGGCCAGGTCGAGCCTGGCGCGGTCCAGGCGCATGTCGCCGCCCTGTTGCCGGACTACATGGTCCCCGCGGTGGTCATGATCCTTGACGCACTACCGCTGACCTCGAATGGCAAGCTGGACCGTAAAGCGTTGCGGGAGCCGGACTTCACGGCCACCGCTGAGGGGCGTGGGCCGCGTGATCCGCGTGAGGAAGTGTTGTGTGCCTTGTTCGCCGAGGTCCTCGATGTGGACTCGGTGGGTATTGACGACAGCTTCTTCGATCTGGGTGGGCATTCACTGCTCGCGGTGAGGTTGATCAGCCGGGTCCGTGGCGCGTTGGGTGTTGAGCTGTCGGTGCGGGATGTGTTCGACGCGCCGACGGTGGCGGGTCTGGTCGGACGGATGGGTGATGAGGGTCGGAGCCGGCCGGTGCTGGTGGCCGGACCGCGGCCGGGCGAGTTGCCGTTGTCGTTCGGCCAGCAGCGGCTGTGGTTCCTCAACCTGCTCGACGGGGAGTCTGCGGCCTACACCATGCCGTTGGTTTTGCGGTTGACCGGTGAGCTGGACCGGGATGCGTTGGGGCAGGCCTTGGCGGATGTGGTGGGGCGGCATGAGGTGCTGCGGACGGTGTATCCGGAGGTTGACGGCCGGCTAGTGCAAGAGATCAGGGATCAGGGGCCTGAGCTGGTGGTCAGAGCGGTGACTGAGGCTGAGTTGCCGGGCGCGATCCAGGCCGTGTGTTCGACAGGTTTTGATCTCACTGTTGAGTTGCCGATCCGGTGTCAGCTGTTCGTCCTGGGACCGACCGAGTCTGTGTTGCTGTTGGTGTTGCATCACATCGCCGGTGACGGCTGGTCGATGATGCCGTTGGCGCGTGATTTCGCCGCGGCGTATGAAGCACGCTGTTCGGGGCTGGTGCCGGGGTGGAAGCCGTTGCCGGTGCAGTATGTGGATTACGCGTTGTGGCAGCGGGAGCTGCTGGGGAGTGAGGATGACGAGCAGAGCCTGATTTCGGAGCAGCTGGGGTTCTGGACCAAGGCGCTGAAGGGGTTGCCGGAGGAGATCGCGCTGCCGGCCGATCGGCCGCGTCCGGCGATCGCCAGCTACCGGGGTGACGCGTTTGAGTTCGTGCTCGCTCCGGAACTCACGGCCGGGCTGGGCGTGTTGGCCAGGGAGAACAACGCGAGCCTGTTCATGGTGTTGCAGGCCGGGTTGTCTGTGTTGTTGAGCAAGCTGGGTGCGGGCACGGACGTCCCGCTGGGCAGCCCGGTCGCCGGCCGGACCGATGACGTTCTCGATGATCTTGTCGGGTTCTTTGTCAACACGTTGGTGTTGCGTGCGGATCTGTCCGGTGATCCGACGGTGCGGGAGTTGCTGGGCCGGGTGCGGGATGCCGATTTGGCGGCGTTCGCGCATCAGGATGTGCCGTTCGAGCGATTGGTCGACGTACTCAAGCCCGCCCGGTCCAGGTCGCGGCACCCGTTGTTCCAGGTCGTGATGGTGCTGCAGAACAACGCGGCCGCACAGATCGAACTGGCCGGCCTGGACGTGAGCGCCAAACCGCTCATCGCTCCGACCGCTGACGACGACTTGTATTTTGATTTCACCGAACACGACGACGGCGGTATCAGTGTGCTGGTCACGTACGCCACTGATCTGTTCGACCGCTTGACGATTCAGCGGATTTCGGCCGGGCTGGAACGGGTGTTGAGCGGCATGGTGTCTGATGTGGACGCCCCGCTGAGCGCGATCGATATGCTCGGCCGGCCCACTCCGGCGGCGAGGTAGCGGAGAACTGGTTTTCCCGGCCCGTCAAGGGCGGCCCGAGGTTGACCGGTGCCAAGAATTAAAGGAAGCCGCTAGCCTTCGTGGCTCATTTCCCGCCGTAATAAGCACATGCCGCCCTGTCGAATGAACATAGTGAACATCATATGAACATGATCCGGGTTCCGGTGAACTAATCCGGTGTGTTTACTAGTGATTGCCTTAGAAAGGGCTGGATATGGTGAGCGAGTCTCAGTTGAGGGCCGTTTTATGGCGATGGGAGTCGCCTATGTCCGGTGAGGCGGCGCCGGCTGGATGGAAGGGAGAGACGGGTAGTCGATCTGGTAGATGCGGCGTACAGGATGCACGGTCAAGGCGATACGGATAGTCCTGCCCGGTCGACGCATGATCCTGGTCTTGGTGCCGGCGAGCGGCGGGTTCAGTTCGATGAGTCCCAGCGTGTCGAGGAGCTTGTGGAAGATGAATGAGCTGCGGGGTTCAGGTTGTAGTTTGCCGTTGTCGGCTGCTCAGCTGGAGGTTTGGTTTGCCCAGCAGCTTGATCCTGATAATCCGATCTGGAATATCGCGGAGTATTACGTTATTGAGGGTGATCTTGATGTAGCGCTGTTGGAGCGGGCTGTGCGGGTGGCCGTGGGGGAGGCGGAGTGCCTGCGGGTCCGGTTCGGCATTGTTGGTGATGAAGTGCGGCAGACGGTGGTTCCTTGTGAGGATTGGGAGTTCTCGGTCGTTGATTTCACGGGCGAGGTTGATCCTGATGGGGCGGCGCTGGGGTGGATGCGGGCTGATGCCGGGACTGTGGTGGCATTGGATGCGCCGGTGTTGTTCCGGTTCGCGTTGCTGAGGGTTGGCCCGGATCGTGCGGTGTTGTATCAGCGTGCTCATCATTTGTTGTGGGATGGTTTTAGTGAGGCTTTGTTTGTCGCTCGTGTGGCGGGGATTTATACCGCGGTTCAGGAGGGCCGGTCGTACGGGGATGGTGTGTTTCCGCCGTTGGCGGGTTTGATCGAGGAGGAGCTGGCCTACCGGGAATCGGCGCGGTTCGAGAAGGATCGCGGGTTCTGGGCGGGGAGGTTCGCGGGGCCGGTGGAGTTGACGAGCATGTCGAGCCGGCCGATCACCGCGGTGCGTACCTTCGTGCGTCGTGGTGTGACTTTGGGGGTGGGGGTTGCGGAGCGGATGCGGGCGGTGGCGTGGGGGCATCGTGTCGCGTGGCCGACGTATCTGATCGCGGCGACGGCGTGTTATGTGCAGCGGGTTACCGGGGTTGGTGATGTGGTGTTGTCGTTGCCGGTGACCGCGCGTACGTCGGCTGTCACCAAGGCGACGCCTGGCATGCGTGCGAATTTGGTGCCGTTGGTGTTGGCTGTTCGGCCGGGGATGGGCCGGGGTGATGTGCTGGCGCACGCGTCGCGGGAGGTGGGTCTCGTTGTGCGTCATCAGCGTTTCCGCACCCGGGAGATCCGGCAGATGATGGGACTTTCACCCGAGGACCGTCGTCCGGTTGGTCCCGAGGTTAACGTGGCGAATATCTTCGGCCGGATGAGCTTCGGCACCGCGACGGTGAAGGTGTTCGACCTGACAACCGCGCCCAGCGACGATCTCACGATTCTTATGCACGACAGTGAGGACGGCGGCCTGCGCGTAGAGATGAATGCGAACACCGACCTGTATGACGTGGCGGATGTGGAGGCGCATCTCGCGCGTTTCACCGCGTTTCTTGACACCTTTACCACCGCGCCCGCGGACCAGCTGCTGAGCACCATTGATGTGCTCGGGCAGGAGGAGCGTCGCCGGTTGTTGGTGGAGTGGAATTCGTCGGCGGTCGAGGGTGGTTTCGCGGGTGTGGTGGAGCGGGTTCGTGAGCGGGCTGTGGCTGCTCCGGATGGTGTCGCGGTCTTGGACGATGCGGGTTCGGTGTCGTATCGGGAGTTGGTCGCTCGGGCGAACGCGGTGGCCAAGAAGTTGCCGGCGGGTGTGTTGGTGGGATTGCTCGGCGATCCGGGTGTCCGGTATGTGTCGGCGGTGCTGGGCGTGCTCGGCGCCGGGGGGGCGTATGTTCCCTTTGATCCGGCCGCGCCGGTGGCCCGCATAGCGGATCTGATCGCCGACAGCGGCATCGAGGTGCTGATCGTCGCACCGGAGTATCTGGACCTGGCTCGTGAGGTCGCCACTGGCGTGCGGGTGCTGGTGTTCGACGACGCGGTGGACGGCGACCTGGGCCCGGTGCGGGGGGTTGAGGACGACCTGGCGTATGTGATGTTCACCTCGGGGTCGACGGGCCGGCCCAAGGGGGCGATGGTGCACCGGCGCGGGATGGTCAATCATCTGCTGGCCAAGGTGGAGGATCTCGGGCTGGACTCGTCGGATGTGGTGGTGCAGAACGCGCCGTTGACGTTCGACATCTCGGTGTGGCAGATGCTGGCCGCCCTGATCGTGGGCGCGCGGGTGCGGGTGGTCTCCCGGGAGAGCGCGATGGATCCGCAACGGTTGTTCGGCATTGCGGGTGTGACGGTGCTGGAGGTGGTGCCCTCCCTGCTGCGGGCCGCCCTGGATACCAAAGTGACGGTGGCTGAGCCGGGGTTGCGGTGGCTGCTGGTCACCGGGGAGGCGTTGCCGGCGGAGTTGTGCCGCCGGTGGCTCCAGAGTTACCCGGCCGTCCCGGTGATGAACGCCTACGGCCCGACCGAGTGCTCCGATGATGTCACTCATGCGGTGATCCGTAACCCCGGTGAGGTTGCGGGGCTGCGTACCCCGATCGGTCGGCCTGTTCGCAACACCCAGCTTTATGTGCTGGGTGATGACCTGCAGCCGGTTCCGGTGGGGGTGCCGGGTGAGCTGTATGTGGGCGGTGTGGGTGTCGGTCGTGGGTATTTGAATGACCCGGCCCGGACTGCGGCGGTGTTCGTGGCCAGCCCGTTTGGTGGGGGCCGGTTGTATCGGACGGGTGACCGGGTGGTGTATCGGCCGGATGGGCAGTTGGAGTTCCTGGAGCGCCGCGACTTCCAGGTGAAGATTCGTGGACACCGGATCGAACTCGGTGAGATCGAGACCGCGATCCGGTCGGCCGACGGGGTGCGGAACACGGTGGTCACCGCCGATCGGCAGCGCCTGGTCGCCTATGTGGTGGGCCAGGTCGAGCCCGGCGCACTCCAGGCACATGTCGCCGCCCTGTTGCCGGACTACATGGTCCCCGCGGTGGTCATGATCCTTGACGCACTACCGCTGACCTCGAACGGCAAGCTGGACCGTAAAGCGTTGCCGGAGCCGGACTTCACGGCCACCGCTGAGGGGCGTGGGCCGCGTGATCCGCGTGAGGAAGTGTTGTGTGCCTTGTTCGCCGAGGTCCTCGATGTGGACTCGGTGGGTATTGACGACAGCTTCTTCGATCTCGGTGGGCATTCACTGCTCGCGGTGAGGCTGATCAGCCGGGTCCGTGGCGCGTTGGGTGTTGAGCTGTCGGTCCGGGATGTGTTCGACGCGCCGACGGTGGCGGGTCTGGCCGGGCGGATGGGTGATGAGGGCCGGAGTCGGCCGGTGCTGGTGGCCGGGCCGCGGCCGGGTGAGTTGCCGTTGTCGTTCGGCCAGCGGCGGTTGTGGTTCCTCAACGTGCTCGAAGGGGCCTCGGCGACCTACACCATTCCGGTGGCCTTGCGGTTGACCGGTGAGCTGGACCGGGACGCATTGGCCGCTGCCCTGGCCGATGTGGTGGAGCGGCATGAGGTGCTGCGCACGGTGTATCCGGAGGTCGACGGCCGGCCGGTGCAAGAGATCAAGGGCCAGGGGCCTGAGCTGGTGATCAGCGAGGTGATCGAGGCGGAGTTGCCGGGCGCGATCCAGGCCGCGTGTTCGGCCGGGTTCGATCTCATCGGCGAGTTGCCGATCCGTTCTCAGCTGTTCATCCTCGGTCCGACCGAGTCCGTGTTGCTGTTGGTGATCCATCACATCGCCGGTGACGGCTGGTCGGCGATGCCGCTGGCGCGTGATTTCGCTGCGGCGTATGAGGCACGCTGTTCGGGGATGGTGCCGGGGTGGAAGCCGTTGCCGGTGCAGTATGTGGATTACGCGTTGTGGCAGCGGGAGCTGCTGGGGAGTGAGGATGACGAGCGGAGCCTGATTTCGGAGCAGCTGGGGTTCTGGACCAGGGCGCTGGAGGGGTTGCCGGAGGAGATCGCGCTGCCGGCCGATCGGCCGCGTCCGGCGATCGCCAGCTACCGGGGTGACGCGTTTGAGTTCGTGCTCGCTCCGGAACTCACGGCCGGGCTGGGCGTGTTGGCCAGGCAGAACAACGCGAGCCTGTTCATGGTGTTGCAGGCCGGGTTGTCTGTGTTGTTGAGCAAGCTGGGTGCGGGCACGGACGTCCCGCTGGGCAGCCCGGTGGCGGGCCGGACCGATGACGCCCTCGATGATCTTGTCGGGTTCTTTGTCAACACGCTGGTGTTGCGTACCGACTTGTCCGGTGATCCGACGGTGCGGGAGTTGCTGGGCCGGGTGCGGGATGCCGATCTGGCGGCGTTCGCGCATCAGGATGTGCCGTTCGAGCGGCTGGTCGATGTGCTCAACCCGGCCCGGTCCAGGTCGCGGCACCCGTTGTTCCAGGTGATGATGGCGCTGCAGAACAACGCGGCCGCACGGATCGAACTGGCCGGCCTGGAGGTGAGCACCGAACCGCTCATCAGCCCGGCCATTGACGACGACTTGTTCGTCGAATTCACCGAGCACGGTGATGGCAGTGTCGGTGTGCTGGTCACGTATGCCACCGACCTGTTCGACCGCGCGACGGTTCAGCGGATGTCGGAGCAACTGGTCCGCGTTCTCGACGGCATGGCATCTGGCGTGGATGCGGCGTTGAGTGCGATCGATGTGCTCGGGCAGGAGGAGCGTCGCCGGTTGTTGGTGGAGTGGAATCCGCCTGCGGTCGAGGGTGGTTTCGCGGGTGTGGTGGAGCGGGTTCGTGAGCGGGCTGTGGCTGCTCCGGATCATGTCGCGGTCACCGATGATTCCGGCTCGGTGTCGTATCGGGAGCTGGTGGGTCGGGCGAACGCGGTGGCCAAGAGGTTGCCGGCGGGTGCGTTGGTGGGGTTGCTGGGCGATCCGGGGGTCCGGTATGTGTCGGCGGTGCTGGGCGTGCTCGGCGCCGGGGGGGCGTATGTGCCCTTCGATCCGGGCGTGCCGGTGGCCCGCACCGCGGGTCTGGTCGCCGACAGCGGCATCGGGGTGCTGATCGCCGCACCGGAGTATCTGGATCTGGCCCGCGAGGCCGTCGGGGCCGGTGGTGTGCGGGTGCTGGTGTTCGACGACGCGACGGACGGCGATCTGGCCCCGGTGCGGGGGGTTGGGGACGACCTGGCGTATGTGATGTTCACGTCGGGGTCGACGGGCCGGCCCAAGGGGGCGATGGTGCACCGGCGCGGGATGGTCAATCATCTGCTGGCCAAGGTGGAGGATCTCGGGCTGGATTCGTCGGATGTGGTGGTGCAGAACGCGCCGTTGACGTTCGACATCTCGGTGTGGCAGATGCTGGCCGCTCTGATCGTGGGCGCGCAGGTGCGGGTGGTCTCCCGGGAGACCGCCATGAACCCGCAACAGCTGTTCGGCATCTCGGGTGTGACGGTGCTGGAGGTGGTGCCCTCTCTGCTGCGGGCTGCTCTGGATGTGTGGGATGCGGGTGTCCCGGTTCCCGAGCTGGGGTTGCGGTGGCTGGAGTCAGCCGGGGAGGCGCTGCCGGCGGAGCTGTGCCGCCGCTGGCTTCAGCGTTACCCGGCTGTGCCGGTGATGAACGTTTATGCCCCGACCGAGTGTTCCGACGGTGTGACGGGTGCGGTGATCCGTAGCCTTGATGAGGTTGCGGGGTTGCGTACCCCGATCGGTCGGCCTGTTCGCAACACCCAGGTCTATGTGCTGGGTGATGATCTGCAGCCGGTTCCGGTGGGGGTGCCGGGTGAGTTGTATGTGGGCGGTGTGGGTGTCGGCCGCGGGTATCTGAACGACTCGGCCCGGACTGCGGCGGTGTTCGTGGCCAGCCCGTTTGGTGGGGGCCGGTTGTATCGGACCGGTGACCGGGTGGTGTATCGGCCGGATGGGCAGTTGGAGTTCCTGGAGCGCCGTGATTTCCAGGTGAAGATTCGTGGGCACCGGATCGAGCTCGGTGAGATCGAGACCGCGATCCGGTCGGCCGACGGGGTGCGGAACACGGTGGTGACCACCGGCGAGCAGCACCTGGTCGCCTACGTGGTACCGGCGGCCGGGCCGTTGGATACTGCTGTGTTGAGGGAGTATCTGACCGGTTTGCTGCCGGAATACATGCTGCCTGCGGTCTATGTCACGCTGGATGAGCTGCCCTTGTCGTCGAACGGCAAGCTGGACCGCAAAGCGTTGCCGGCGCCGGACTTCACGACCCCGGCTTCGGGCCGTGGCCCGCGGAACCCGTGGGAAGAGGTCATGTGTTCGGTGTTCGCCGAGGTACTCGGCGTCGACTCGGTGGGCATCGATGACAGCTTCTTCGATCTGGGTGGGCATTCACTGCTCGCGGTGAGGTTGATCAGCCGGGTCCGTGGCGCGTTGGGTGTTGAGCTGTCGGTGCGGGATGTGTTCGACGCGCCGACGGTGGCGGGTCTGGTCGGGCGGATGGGTGATGAGGGTCGGAGCCGGCCGGTGCTGGTGGCCGGGCCGCGGCCGGGTGAGTTGCCGTTGTCGTTCGGCCAGCGGCGGTTGTGGTTCCTTAACGTGCTCGAAGGGGCCTCGGCGACCTACAACGTTCCGATGTTGCTCCGGCTGAGGGGCAGCCTGGACCGGGATGCCTTGGCCGCTGCCCTGGCCGATGTGGTGGAGCGGCACGAGGTGCTGCGCACGGTGTATCCGGAGGTCGACGGCCGGCCGGTGCAGGTCATCAGGAGCGACCGGCCCGAACTCGTGGTCAGGTCGGTCACCGAGGCGGAACTCCCGGCCGCGATCCCGGCCGCTTGCTCGGGCGGTTTCGACCTGACTGCGGAGTTGCCGGTGCGGGCCGAGCTATACGTGCTCGGCCAGTCTGAGTATGTGCTGCTTGTCGTGTTGCACCACATCGCCAGTGACGGCTGGTCCATGATGCCGCTGGCGCGTGATTTCGCTACGGCCTATGAAGCACGCTGTTCGGGGATGGTGCCGGGGTGGAAGCCGTTACCGGTGCAGTATGTGGATTACGCGTTGTGGCAGCGGGAGCTGCTGGGGAGTGAGGATGACGAGCAGAGCCTGATTTCGGAGCAGCTGGGGTTCTGGACCAAGACGCTCGACGGCTTGCCCGAGGAGATCGCGCTGCCGACCGATCGGCCGCGTCCGGCGATCGCCAGCTACCGGGGCGACGCGTTCGAGTTCGTGCTCACCTCGGAACTCACGGCCGGGCTGGAGGTGCTGGCCAGGCAGAACAACGCGAGCCTGTTCATGGTGTTGCGGGCTGGGCTGTCGGTGTTGTTGAGCAAGCTGGGTGCGGGCACGGACATCCCGCTGGGCAGCCCGTTCGCGGGCCGGACCGATGACGCCCTCGATGATCTTGTCGGGTTCTTTGCCAACACGCTGGTGTTGCGCACCGACTTGTCCGGTGATCCGACGGTGCGGGAGTTGCTGGGCCGGGTGCGGGATGCCGATTTGGCGGCGTTCGCGCATCAGGATGTCCCGTTCGAGCGGCTGGTCGAGGTGATCAATCCGGCTCGGTCTCAGTCGCGGCAGCCGTTGTTCCAGGTGATGATGGTGCTGCAGAACAACGCGGCCGCACGGGTCGAGCTGCCCGGCCTGGACGCCGGTGTCGAGCCCCTCACCGCGCCCGCCGCGGACTTCGATCTCGAATTCGACTTCGACGAACACGATGATGGCAGCATCGGCGTGCTTGTCACGTATGCCACCGACCTGTTCGACCGCGCGACCGTTCAGGAGATTTCAGCCCGGCTGGAGCGGGTGCTGAACGGCATGGCATCTGGCGTGGATGCGCCGTTGAGTGCGATCGATGTGCTCGGGCAGGAGGAGCGTCGCCGGTTGTTGGTGGAGTGGAATCCGCCTGCGGTCGAGGGTGGTTTCGCGGGTGTGGTGGAGCGGGTTCGTGAGCGGGCTGTGGCTGCTCCGGATGGTGTCGCGGTCTTGGACGATGCGGGTTCGGTGTCGTATCGGGAGTTGGTCGCTCGGGCGAACGCGGTGGCCAAGAAGTTGCCGGGGGGCGCGTTGGTGGGATTGCTGGGCGATCCGGGGGTCCGGTATGTGTCGGCGGTGCTGGGCGTGCTCGGCGCCGGGGGGGCGTATGTGCCCTTTGATCCGGGCGCGCCGGTGGCCCGCATAGCGGATCTGATCGCCGACAGCGGCATCGAGGTGCTGATCGTCGCACCGGAGTATCTGGACCTGGCTCGTGAGGTCGCCACTGGCGTGCGGGTGCTGGTGTTCGACGACGCGACGGACGGCGACCTGGGCCCGGTGCGGGGGGTTGAGGACGACCTGGCGTATGTGATGTTCACCTCGGGGTCGACGGGCCGGCCCAAGGGGGCGATGGTGCACCGGCGCGGGATGGTCAATCATCTGCTGGCCAAGGTGGAGGATCTCGGGCTGGACTCGTCGGATGTGGTGGTGCAGAACGCGCCGGTGACGTTCGACATCTCGGTGTGGCAGATGCTGGCCGCCCTGATCGTCGGCGCGCAGGTCCGGGTGGTCTCCCGCGAGACCGCGATGGATCCGCAACGGTTGTTCGGCATTGCGGGTGTGACGGTGCTGGAGGTGGTGCCCTCCCTGCTGCGGGCCGCCCTGGATACCAAAGTGACGGTGGCTGAGCCGGGGTTGCGGTGGCTGCTGGTCACCGGGGAGGCGTTGCCGGCGGAGTTGTGCCGCCGGTGGCTCCAGAGTTACCCGGCCGTCCCGGTGATGAACGCCTACGGCCCGACCGAGTGCTCCGATGATGTCACTCATGCGGTGATCCGTAACCCCGGTGAGGTTGCGGGGCTGCGTACCCCGATCGGTCGGCCTGTTCGCAACACCCAGCTTTATGTGCTGGGTGATGACCTGCAGCCGGTTCCGGTGGGGGTGCCGGGTGAGCTGTATGTGGGCGGTGTGGGTGTCGGTCGTGGGTATTTGAATGACCCGGCCCGGACTGCGGCGGTGTTCGTGGCCAGCCCGTTTGGTGGGGGCCGGTTGTATCGGACGGGTGACCGGGTGGTGTATCGGCCGGATGGGCAGTTGGAGTTCCTGGAGCGCCGCGACTTCCAGGTGAAGATTCGTGGACACCGGATCGAACTCGGTGAGATCGAGACCGCGATCCGGTCGGCCGACGGGGTGCGGAACACGGTGGTGACCACCGGCGAGCAGCACCTGGTCGCCTACGTGGTACCGGCGGCCGGGGCGCTGGATACCGCTGTGCTGAGGGAGTATCTGACCGGTTTGCTGCCGGAATACATGCTGCCTGCGGTCTATGTCACGCTGGATGAGCTGCCCTTGTCGTCGAACGGCAAGCTGGACCGCAAAGCGTTGCCGGCGCCGGACTTCACGACCCCGGCTTCGGGCCGTGCCCCGCGCAACCCGCGGGAAGAGGCCATGTGTTCGGTGTTCGCCGAGGTCCTCGGCGTCGACACCGTCAGCATCGATGACAGCTTCTTCGATCTCGGTGGGCATTCACTGCTCGCGGTGAGGTTGATCAGCCGGATCCGTGGCGCGTTGGGTGTTGAGCTGTCGGTCCGGGATGTGTTCGACGCGCCGACGGTGGCGGGTCTGGTCGGGCGGATGGGTGATGAGGGCCGGAGTCGGCCGGTGCTGGTGGCCGGGCCGCGGCCGGGTGAGTTGCCGTTGTCGTTCGGCCAGCAGCGGCTGTGGTTCCTCAACCTGCTCGACGGGGCCTCGGCGACCTACAACCTGCGGATGACCTTGCGGTTGACCGGTGAGCTGAACCAGGACGCATTGGCCGCTGCCCTGGCCGATGTGGTGGAGCGGCATGAGGTGCTGCGCACGGTGTATCCGGAGGTCGACGGCCGGCCGGTGCAGGTCATCAGGAGTGACCGGCCCGAACTCGTGGTCAGGTCGGTCACCGAGGCGGAACTCCCGGCCGCTTGCTCGGGCGGTTTTGACCTGACTGCGGAGTTGCCGATGCGGGCCGAGCTATACGTGCTCGGCCAGTCTGAGTATGTGCTGCTTGTCGTGTTGCACCACATCGCCAGTGACGGCTGGTCGGCGATGCCATTGGCGCGGGATTTCGCGGCGGCCTATGAAGCACGCAGCTCGGGGATGGCGCCGCAGTGGAAGCCGTTGCCGGTGCAGTATGTGGATTACGCGTTGTGGCAGCGGGAGCTGCTGGGGAGTGAGGATGACGAGCAGAGCCTGATTTCGGAGCAGCTGGGGTTCTGGACCAGGACGCTGGAGGGGTTGCCGGAGGAGATCGCGCTGCCGGCCGATCGGCCGCGTCCGGCGATTGCCAGCTACCAGGGCGACGCGTTCGAGTTCGTGCTCACTCCGGAACTCACGTCCGGGCTGGAGGTGCTGGCCAGGCAGAACAACGCGAGCCTGTTCATGGTGTTGCGGGCTGGGCTGTCGGTGTTGTTGAGCAAGCTGGGGGCGGGCACCGACATCCCGCTGGGCAGCCCGGTCGCCGGTCGGACCGATGACGCCCTGGATGATCTTGTCGGGTTCTTCGTCAACACGCTGGTGTTGCGTGCGGATCTGTCTGGTGATCCGACGGTTCGGGAGTTGCTGGGCCGGGTGCGGGATGCCGATCTGGCGGCGTTCGCGCATCAGGATGTGCCGTTCGAGCGGCTGGTCGACGTACTTAACCCCGCCCGGACCAGGTCGCGGCACCCGTTGTTCCAGGTGATGATGGTGCTGCAGAACAACGCGGCCGCACAGGTCAAGATGACCGGCCTGGACGCCACCGTCGACCCGCTCCGCCCCTCGGTTACGGACTTCGACCTGAATTTCGATTTCACCGAGCACGGTGATGGCGGTGTCGGTGTGCTGGTCACGTACGCCACCGACCTGTTCGACCGCGCGACGGTTCAGCGGATGTCGGAGCAACTGGTCCGCGTTCTCGACGGCATGGCATCTGGCGTGGACGCGCCGTTGAGTGCGATCGATGTGCTCGGGCAGGAGGAGCGTCGCCGGTTGTTGGTGGAGTGGAATCCGCCTGCGGTCGAGGGTGGTTTCGCGGGTGTGGTGGAGCGGGTTCGTGAGCGGGCTGTGGCTGCCCCGGATGGTGTCGCGGTCACCGATGATGCGGGGTCGGTGACGTATCGGGAGTTGGTCGCTCGGGCGAACGCGGTGGCCAAGAAGTTGCCGGCGGGTGCGTTGGTGGGATTGCTCGGCGACCCGGGGGTCCGGTATGTGTCGGCGGTGCTGGGCGTTCTCGGCGCCGGGGGGGCGTATGTGCCCTTTGATCCGTCGGCGCCGGTAGCTCGGACCGTTGGTCTGGTCGCCGACAGCGGTGTTGAGGTGCTGATCGTCGCGCCGGAGTATCTGGACTTGGCCCGTGAGGCCGTCGGGGCCGGTGGCGTGCGGGTGCTGGTGTTCGACGATGCGGTGGACGGTGATCTGGCCCCGGCGCTGGGGGGTGAGGATGATCTGGCGTATGTGATGTTCACCTCGGGGTCGACGGGCCGGCCCAAGGGTGTGATGGTGCACCGGCGGGGGATGGTCAATCATCTGCTGGCCAAGGTGGAGGATCTCGGGCTGGATTCGTCGGATGTGGTGGTGCAGAACGCGCCGTTGACGTTCGACATCTCGGTGTGGCAGATGCTGGCCGCTCTGATCGTGGGCGCGCAGGTCCGGGTGGTCTCCCGCGAGACCGCGATGGATCCGCAACGGTTGTTCGGCATTGCGGGTGTGACGGTGCTGGAGGTGGTGCCCTCCCTGCTGCGGGCCGCTCTGGATGTGTGGGATGCGGGTGTCCCGGTTCCCGAGCTGGGGTTGCGGTGGCTGGAGTCGGCCGGTGAGGCGCTGCCGGCGGAGCTGTGCCGCCGCTGGCTTCAGCGTTTCCCGGCTGTCCCGGTGATGAACGTTTATGCCCCGACGGAGTGTTCCGACGGTGTGACGGGTGCGGTGATCCGTAGCCTTGATGAGGTTGCGGGGTTGCGTACCCCGATCGGTCGGCCTGTTCGCAACACCCGGGTGTATGTGCTGGGTGATGATCTGCAGCCGGTTCCGGTGGGGGTGCCGGGTGAGTTGTATGTGGGCGGTGTGGGTGTCGGCCGCGGGTATCTGAACGACTCGGCCCGGACTGCGGCGGTGTTCGTGGCCAGCCCGTTTGGTGGGGGCCGGTTGTATCGGACCGGTGACCGGGTGGTGTATCGGCCGGATGGGCAGTTGGAGTTCCTGGAGCGTCGTGATTTCCAGGTGAAGATCCGCGGGCATCGGATCGAGCTGGGTGAGATCGAGACCGCGATCCGGTCGGCCGACGGGGTGCGGAACGCGGTCGTCACCGCCGGTGAGCAGCATCTGGTCGCCTACGTGGTGGGCCAGGTCGAGCCTGACGCGCTCCAGGCACACGTCGCCACTCTGCTGCCGGACTACATGGTCCCCGCGGTGTTCATGATCCTTGACGCACTACCGCTGACCTCGAACGGCAAGCTGGACCGCAAAGCGTTGCCGGCGCCGGACTTCACGACCCCGGCTTCGGGCCGTGCCCCGCGCAACCCGCGGGAGGAGGCCCTGTGTTCGGTGTTCGCCGAGGTCCTCGACGTCGACTCGGTGGGCATCGATGACAGCTTCTTCGATCTGGGTGGGCATTCACTGCTCGCGGTGAGGTTGATCAGCCGGATCCGTGGCGCGTTGGGTGTTGAGTTGTCGGTGCGGGATGTGTTCGACGCGCCGACGGTGGCGGGTCTGGTCGGGCGGATGGGTGATGAGGGCCGGAGCCGGCCGGTGCTGGTGGCCGGGCCGCGGCCGGGCGAGTTGCCGTTGTCGTTCGGCCAGCGGCGGCTGTGGTTCCTCAACCTGCTCGAAGGGGCCTCGGCGACCTACAACATCCCGATGCTGCTCCGGCTGAGGGGCAGCCTGGACCGGGATGCCTTGGCCGCTGCCCTGGCCGATGTGGTGGAGCGGCACGAGGTGCTGCGCACGGTGTATCCGGAGGTCGACGGCCGGCCGGTGCAGGTCATCAGGAGCGACAGCCCCAAACTCGTGGTCAGGTCGGTCACCGAGGCGGAACTCCCGGCCGCGATCCCGGCCGCTTGCTCGGGCGGTTTCGACCTGACTGCGGAGTTGCCGGTGCGGGCCGAGCTATACGTGCTCGGCCAGTCTGAGTATGTGCTGCTTGTCGTGTTGCACCACATCGCCGGTGACGGCTGGTCCATGATGCCGCTGGCGCGTGATTTCGCGGCGGCCTATGAAGCACGCAGCTCGGGGATGGTGCCGCAGTGGAAGCCGTTGCCGGTGCAGTATGTGGATTACGCGTTGTGGCAGCGGGAGCTGCTGGGGAGTGAGGATGACGAGCAGAGCCTGATTTCGGAGCAGCTGGGGTTCTGGACCAAGACGCTCGACGGCTTGCCCGAGGAGATCGCGCTGCCGGCCGATCGGCCGCGTCCGGCGATCGCCAGCTATCGGAGTGAGACGGTCACTTTTGAGTTGGATGCGCTGTTGTATCGGGGGTTGGCTGAGCTCGGGCGTGAGACTGGGGCGAGCCTGTTCATGGTGTTGCAGGCTGGGCTGTCTGTGTTGTTGAGCAAGCTGGGTGCGGGCACGGACATCCCGCTGGGCAGCCCGGTGGCGGGCCGGACCGATGACGCCCTCGATGATCTTGTCGGGTTCTTTGTCAACACGCTGGTGTTGCGCACCGACTTGTCCGGTGATCCGACGGTGCGGGAGTTGCTGGGCCGGGTGCGGGATGCCGATCTGGCGGCGTTCGCGCATCAGGATGTCCCGTTCGAGCGATTGGTCGAGATGATCAATCCGGCTCGGTCTCAGTCGCGGCAGCCGTTGTTCCAGGTGATGATGGTGCTGCAGAACAACGCGGCCGCACGGGTCGAGCTGCCCGGCCTGGACGCCGGTGTCGAGCCCCTCAACGCGCCCGCCGCGGACTTCGATCTCGAATTCGACTTCGACGAACACGATGATGGCAGCATCGGCGTGCTCGTCACGTACGCCACCGACCTGTTCGACTGTGCAACGGTTCAGCGGATGTCGGAGCAACTGGTCCGCGTTCTCAACGGCATGGCATCTGGCGTGGATGCGCCGTTGAGCGCCATTGATGTGCTCGGGCAGGAGGAGCGTCGCCGGTTGTTGGTGGAGTGGAATTCGTCGGCGGTCGAGGGTGGTTTCGCGGGTGTGGTGGAGCGGGTTCGTGAGCGGGCTGTGGCTGCTCCGGATGGTGTCGCGGTCTTGGACGATGCGGGTTCGGTGTCGTATCGGGAGTTGGTCGCTCGGGCGAACGCGGTGGCCAAGAAGCTGCCGGGGGGCGCGTTGGTGGGATTGCTCGGCGATCCGGGTGTCCGGTATGTGTCGGCGGTGCTGGGCGCTCTCGGCGCCGGGGGGGCGTATGTGCCCTTCGACCCGGCCGCGCCGGTGGCCCGCATAGCGGATCTGATCGCCGACAGCGGCATCGAGGTGCTGATCGCGGCGCCGGAGTATCTGGATCTGGCCCGCGAGGCCGTCGGGGCCGGTGGCGTGCGGGTGCTGGTGTTCGACGACGCGACGGACGGCGACCTGGGCCCGGTGCGGGGGGCCGAGGACGACCTGGCCTACGTGATCTACACCTCGGGGTCGACGGGCCGGCCCGAGGGGGCGATGGTGCACCGGCGCGGGATGGTCAACCATCTGCTGGCCAAGGTGGAGGATCTCGGGCTGGATTCGTCGGATGTGGTGGTGCAGAACGCGCCGTTGACGTTCGACATCTCGGTGTGGCAGATGCTGGCCGCCCTGATCGTGGGCGCGCGGGTGCGGGTGGTCTCCCGCGAGACCGCGATGGATCCACAACGGTTGTTCGGCATTCCGGGTGTGACGGTGCTGGAGGTGGTGCCCTCCCTGCTGCGAGCCGCCCTGGATACCAAAGTGACGGTGGCTGAGCCGGGGTTGCGGTGGCTGCTGGTCACCGGGGAGGCGTTGCCGGCGGAGTTGTGCCGCCGCTGGCTCCAGAGTTACCCGGCCGTCCCGGTGATGAACGCCTACGGCCCGACCGAGTGCTCCGATGATGTCACTCATGCGGTGATCCGTAACCCCGGTGAGGTTGCGGGGCTGCGTACCCCGATCGGTCGGCCTGTCCGCAACACCCAGCTCTATGTGCTCGGTGATGACCTGCAGCCGGTTCCGGTGGGGGTGCCGGGTGAGCTGTATGTGGGCGGTGTGGGTGTCGGCCGCGGATACCTGAACGACTCGGCCCGCACCGCGGCGGTGTTCGTGGCCAGCCCGTTCGGCCAGGGCCGGCTGTATCGCACCGGTGACCGGGTGGTGTATCGGCCGGACGGCCAGTTGGAGTTCCTCGAACGCCGCAAGTCGGACCGTGAAACGCTACCAGAACCGGCTCCGGACTCCATGTCGGCGCCTGTGCCGCGCGGGCCACGCAACCTGCGGGAAGAAGCTCTGTGTGCCCTGTTCGCCGAGGTACTCGGCGTCGACACCGTGGGCATCGACGACAGCTTCTTCGACCTGGGCGGCCATTCGCTACAGGCCGTCAAGCTGATCAGCAGGATCCGCAACACGGTCGATGCTGAACTTTCCATTCGGGACCTGTTTGACACGCCGACGGTGGCGGGCCTGGCCGGGCGCGCGGATGTCAGTGGCTCGGTCAACTCGTTTGAGGTGTTGCTGCCACTGCGGGTGACAGGGCATCATACGCCGATTTTCTGCGTGCACCCGGTGGGCTGCGTCGCCTGGCCGTATATCGCGCTGACCGCGCAGCTCGGCCCGGACTTCCCGGTGTACGGCCTGCAGGCGCGGGGCATGCTGGAGCCGGACCGGGTACCGGAAAGTGTCGAGCAGATGGCGGCCGACTATCTCGAGCAGGTCCGCACCGTCCAGCCCGAAGGGCCCTACCACCTGCTGGGCTGGTCATTCGGCGGTGTGGTCGCCCATGAGATGGCGCGGCAGTTGCAGCAGGCAGGGCAGACCGTCGCGTTGCTGGCCAGCCTGGACAGCCACCCGGTGGCCGAGGCAGGCGAGGTGGAGCTGACCAGCGATACCGAACTGCTGCGAGCCATCCTTGCCCTCTTCGGGCATGCGGCGCCGCAGCGGCCTTCGGCGGCCGAGGTACTGGAGATCCTCAGGCACGAGCACAACCTCGCGGTGCTGGCGACAGAGGAACAGTTGATGAACGTGGTCGCCGCATGGCGTGCGAACGTCGAGCTGAACCTGGCTCACCGGCCCGGCAGGGTCGGAGGCCGGATGTTGCACTTCGTGGCCGGCCGCGAAAACACCCCGGGCGATTGGACGCCGTTCGCGGAGACCGTCGACAACCACCGAATCGACTGCGGGCACGATGAGATGCTGCAGCCCGAGCCGCTGGCTGAGATCAGCCGAGTCCTCGCCAAGGAAATCATCCCGAAGGAATAGGAGGCCGATCGTGCCTGACGCGCTGATCCCGTGGCGGGGCAAAACCATTGTCGCGACAGCGGATCGTGAAAGAGATTCTGAATAGGAAAGGTGTGGAGCACTACCACCCTTTCACGGCATATGGACCGAATGTTTGGTTCACCGGATTCCGGCTGGAGAAAATGTCATGACTACCACTAATTCTGGCTCGTTCGTCGATGAGGAGCGCCGCGCGCAGATCAAGGAGATCGTCTGCGAGATCCTTGAAATCGACCTGGATGAGATGACCGGCGACAGCCTGTTCAAGGAGGACCACGGCGCCGACTCGATGGGCGCCATCGAGATCCTCTCCTCGCTGGAGCGCACCCTCGGGGTGGACATCGACCAGGGCGAGCTGGTCCGGATGGTCAACCTGGACGGTGTCGTCGCCGTCGTCGACGAGGCAGCCGCCGCCAAGTAGCAGGCAGGCGACGGCGGCCAGGAAATCGCCACCGACAAAGAGATGGAGCACTAAGTGTACGACGAACGCCAGCCACCGCGCCGGGTGGTGATTACAGGTCTTGGCGTGGTCACCAGTATCGGCATCGGTGTCTCCGACTTCCTGGCCGGCCTGCGGTCCGGTCGTAGCGGCGTCAAGCCGATCACGTCGTTCGACACGAGCGGCTACGCGTACGCGAACGGTACCGAGATCACCGGGTTTCGTGCGGAGGACTGGATCGTCAACGTCGATCCCGGCCGGCTCGGCCGGGCCGGTCAGTTCTCCGCCGCGGCCGCCAACCTCGCGGTGGCCGACGCGTCGATGTCGCTCAAGGAGGTGCGCGCCAGGCGGGTCCTGGTCTCCATCGGTACGACGGATGGAGAGTCAAGGGATCTGGACAACCTGGCCGTCGAGCAGTTCGAGTCGGGTCCCGAGCGGCTCAGCCCGGTGCTGGCCGGCCGGATCCAGGCAGGCAGACTCTCCACGAGCATCGTGCGCGAGCTTGGCCTGACCGATGTGGAGGCGGTCACCATCCCCACGGCGTGCGCGGCGGGCAACTACGCGATCGGCTACGGCGTGGACGCGATCCGCGCCGGTGACGTGGAGATGGTGCTCGCCGGCGGCGTGGACGCCTTGTGCCGTAAGACCTTCGCCGGGTTCTACCGGCTCGGCGCGATGGCACCCGAGGTGTGCCAGCCGTTCGACAAGGACCGCAAGGGCATCCTCACCGGTGAGGGGGCGGGCATCTTGGTGATGGAGAGTCTGGAGTCGGCGAAGGCCCGCGGTGCCCGGATCTACGCCGAGTTACTGGGCTACGGGCTGAACTGTGACGCGCTCAGCCCGGTCGCGCCGGACCGCAGCAGCCTTGCCCGGTGCATGCAGCTGGCGCACCGCAACGCGGGTGTCAAGCCGCAGGACATCGATTTCATCTCCGCGCACGGCACAGGGACGAGGGCCAACGACCAGACCGAGGTCGAGGCGATCATGGAGGCGTTCGGCGACACGCCGCCGCCGACCGTGTCCATCAAGGGCATGCTGGGCCACACGATGGGGGCCGCGAGCGCGCTGGCCACCGCGGCGTGCGCGCTGGCGATCACCGAGGGATTCATTCCGCCGACGATCAACCACAACGAGACCGACCCGGCGTGCCAGGTGGACTGTGTGCCGAACGTGGCGCGGGCCGCGGAGGTCCGAGTGGCGCAGAACAACTCGCTGGCGTTCGGCGGTAACAACGCGGTGGTCATCGTCGGGCGGCACGAGGAGGCGTGATCTGTGGCACCAGCGAGTGTCCGGCGGCCAAGGCGCAGGCGGCCGGCCGGCGGCAAGCCAGTGGCCCGGGTGCTGTTGTTGCACGGACTGGGCTGCACGACCAGCATGTGGGAGCCGCTCGACCGGTACCTGCCCGATGACGTCGAGTTGTGGGATGTGAAACTTCCCTGGCACGGTATCGAAAGCGCGGACTGGAGTCGGCAGTGTGATCCGGTCTCCCTGCTGGTCGACTCGATGGACACCGGTGAGGCGGGCCGATTCGACGCTGTCGTCGCGCACTCGTACGCGGCGAACCTGCTGATCGAGGCGATGTCGGAGGGCAGGCTCGCGCCGGGGGCCGTGGTGCTGGTCAGCCCGTTTCACCGGCACAGCGCCGCCGACTTCGACTGGCCGACGATCTCCTACTACCTCAACGATTTCCACCGTATCTTCGCTGAGGCGCTGGACATCGGCGCCCGCGGCATCCCGGAGGTGTGGCGCGCCGCGGCCGCGCTGCACGTCCGAGACCAGATCGGCGTATACGGCTGGATGCGCTTTTTCGAGGCGTATCTTCGGTCGCCGTTCGTTGATCTGTCCACGATTGACGCTTCGGTGCTCGTTATCACCGGGCAAGACGACATCGCCACCCGGGCCTCCGACGGCAGGCAGCTGGCCGCGGCCCTGCCGGAGGGCCGGTTCGAGCTGATCGAGGACTGCGGTCATTTCCCGATGGCCCAGCAACCGGGCCGGTTCGCCTCACTCGTGCACGGCTTCCTGCGTGAGGCCCTGTCCCTGCCGATTGTTTCTCCCATCACCATGCCTGGAGTCGATGTGAACCCGACAGCCCCTCAGACCCCGATCGCGGCGGGCCTCGCCGCGGGGGAGCCGACCACCACCACGCTCAGGCCCCGGTATGAGGGGTCGAACATCTGCACCTGGATCGGTTTCAAGCACGTCAACTATCTGGTCGAGGAAGCGGTGCTCGATCACCTGAGGCAGCGCGGGTATCCGGCGGGCGAGCTTTATGAGCGGTACGGCATCTGCGTTGACATCGCAGACATCGACACTCGCATGTGGACCGCGTACCACATCGACGACGTCGCCGTGGCAACCGTGCGGCCGGTCGCCTCGAAGGGCGGTGCGCAGCTGCGGTTCGTGGTCGAGATGATCGCCCAGCGTGAGACGCCGGTGAAGACCGTGACCTCGAAGGTCGCTGTCACCCTGCGAAACGATCCGCGGGGGTTTCCGGCCGAGGCCGCGCCGGCCGAGCTGGGGCCGCACATCGTCGAGCGGCTCGGCGAGCGGCTCGGCGAGCGGCTCGGCGAGCCGGTCGCGCCGATCGAGATCATCGGCGATGACCCGCTCAAGCAGCTGATCGGCGACGCCAACGCCTTTGGCTGGGTCTGGCGGATGCCGTACTTCTACTGCCACTTCACCGAGCGTGTGCAGATGACCGGCTACCTGCGGCTGATGGAGGAGGTCGTCGACCTGTTCCTCCAGGAGCGCGGCGTGTCCATCAAGACACTGCTCGATGAGCAGAACTGGATCCCGGTGGTGCCCTCGTCCAAGGTCAGGATCTTGGACGAGGCGTGGATGGAGAACGAGGTCTACACGGTTTTCACCGTGGAGGAGGTGTTCAAGCGATTGACCTACACCGCGCGGATGGACTGCTACGTCAAGCGGGACGGAAAGCTGGTCCAGGTCGCCACCGGTAAGATCACCCATGGTTACGCGGTGATCGAGAACCGGCGTGACTGGAGCCAGGTCGACTTCGACGACCGGCTGGCCAAGGCGCTCACCGGTGGCGCGGGCTCGGCGGCACGGGCGGGGCGAGGTCAATGAGCGCGCCGACGGTTTCCTCCACTGTGGACGGCAAGACATCGGCGGGGCAGCTTGTCTTGTCGGCCTGGTCCACGCTTTCTCCCTACGGGGTGGGCGGCGAGGCCTTCAGTGCGGGCATTCGTGCCGGCCGAAGCGCCGTCCGCCCGTTGGACCGGGATGCGTTTCCCGGACCGTTCACGCGGGGCGGTGTGCTGGCCGACTTCTCACCTGCCGGGTTCCTCGGTAAGCGAGGCACCCGTGCGATGGACCGGCTGACCGCGCTGGCGATCGGCACGCTGGGCCTGATCGTCGAGGAATGCGGTCCGCAGCTGACCGCGGACGCCGAGCGGATCGGCCTGGTGCTTGGAACCGGTTCGGGCAGCATTCAGTCCATCATGGACTTCACCCGGGACTCGCTGGCCGGCAGGAAGCCCTACCACGTCGACTCGGCCCTGTTCCCGAACACCGTGATGAACAAGGCCGCCGGGCAGAGCGCGATCTGGCACGGCATCAAGGGGCCGAACACCACCATCACCGGTGACTGGAGCACGTGTCTGCTCGCGCTGAGCTACGCGATACGACTGGTCCGCGGCGGGCAATGCGATCGTGTTCTTTGTGGAGCGGTCGAGGAGCACTCGGCTCAACGGGCCTGGCTGGAGTGGCATGCGGGCGCGAGCCACAGCCAAAGGCCCGCGCTTGCCGAGGGGGGCGCGTTCTTCCTGCTGGAAACGTTGGCTGGAGCAAGGAACGCGGGGCGTACCCCGGTCGCCCGGGTGCTGTCGACGCGATTTCGTGGCGTCGGCGACCCCGCGGACCCGAGGGCGGCGCTGGCCGCTTGCGTCAAGGCGGCTGTGGAACAGGCGGGCGTGCGCGGTGAGGACGTGCGTGTTGTGGCGCCGTCCGCTGCCGAGGGGGACATCGGTAGCGCGGAGAAAGCCGGAATCACCGACGTGCTCGGCGCGACGGCGAAGTGGGTGGGCTGCAGGTCGCTCATCGGGGACGCCTCCTCGGTGTCCACCGGGTTTCAGATCGCGGCGGCGCTGTCGGTCGCCGAATCGTTCGGTGACAACGATCTGGCGTTGGTCACCACGATCGACCGTGACGGCACGGTCGGGTGCGCGTTGCTCGGCGGATACGGAGCCGGGTCATGACGGCCGCGCAGGTGAGCGGAGTCACTGTCACCGTGGACGTTTCCCCGGACGATCCGGTGTTCGCCGGCCATTACCCGGGCTTTCCGATCCTGCCCGGCCTGTTCCTGGTGGAGTACGTCAACTCGGCCTTTCGTGATATGTGCGCCGCCCGCGGCGCGGA
Source organism: Streptosporangium sp. NBC_01810 (assembly GCF_035917355.1). Lineage (NCBI taxonomy): Bacteria > Bacillati > Actinomycetota > Actinomycetes > Streptosporangiales > Streptosporangiaceae > Streptosporangium > Streptosporangium sp. NBC_01810. The sequence goes on from NZ_CP109070.1 coordinate 2,000,732, forward strand.
TCCGGTGCGCCCCGTCGCGCTGGAGAGGGTCCGGTTCATGCGGCCGGTCTACCCCGGCGACCAGGTGAGGCTTGAGCTGGCCGTCGAGCAGGTGGGCGGGTTCACCCGGTGTTCGGCGTCGGCCGTGGTCAACGAGGAGCGGGTCGCTGAGATCCGCGTGCGCTACCCGGCGGTGACGGCATGATCGGAGTCGCGGAGATCAAACAGATCATTCCGCACCGGTACCCGATTCTTCTCCTGGACCGGGTAATCGAGGTGCGGCCGGGTGAGAGTCTGGTGGCGCACAAGGCGATCACGTGCGCTGAGCCGTGCTATCAGAACACCGACGATTACGCGTATCCGGTGAGCTTGTTGGTGGAGTCATGGGCGCAGGCGGCCGTGTTGCTGGCGTGCTGGGAGACACCGAATCCGGACGTGCTGGCCGGCAAGGTCGAACTGGCCGCCGGGATCAAGAACGTGGACCTGCTCGAGCCGGTGTTCCCGGGTGAGGTGCTGGAACATCACGTACAGATCCTGCGTAACGTCGCAGACGCGGCGATCGTCGCGGGCAGCAGCTTCGTGGGCGGCCGTAAAGTCCTTGAGGTGGGCAGTTTCTCCGTGGCGTTGCGTGGTGTCGAGGTCTTGATGCGTCCTGGAGGTGACTGACATGCGTCCTGTGGCATTGGTGACGGGTGGTTCACGCGGGATCGGCGGCAGTGTCGTGACCCGTCTGGCGGCCGATGGATATGATGTCGCGTTCTGCTACCGCTCCAACAAGGAGGCCGCCGACCTGGTCGTCGGGCAGGTTGCCGAGGGTGCTTCGGTGCTCGCCGAGCAGGTGGATGTCACGGAGTTGGGTGCGGTCAGGCAATTCGTCCGCCGGGCCGAGAAGGAACTCGGCCCGCTCGGCGCGGTGGTCTCGTGCGCGGGGATCATCCGCGACAACCCGCTCGTGATGATGAGCGAAGAGGACTGGCACACGGTATTGCGTACCAATCTCGACTCCACGTACAACGTTTGCAGTGTGGCGGTGTTCGGGATGATCAAGCGTAGGGCGGGTTCGATCGTCACGCTGTCTTCTGTGGCGGGTGTGTATGGGAACGCCGCGCAGACCAATTACTCGGCGTCCAAGGCGGGCATTATCGGTTTCACTCGTGCGCTGGCCAAGGAGTCGGGCCGGTATGGTATCCGGGCCAATGTCGTGGCGCCCGGTCTTATCGAGACCGACATGACGGCGTCCATGGCGGGTAAGGCGCGTTCGGGAATCGCGGAGCGGATTCCGCTTGGCCGGTTCGGTAGGCCGGAGGAGGTCGCCGATCTGGTGTCCTTCCTCGTTTCGGAGCGTTCCAGCTATATCACCGGTCAGGTATTGGGGATCGACGGCGGTCTCGTTGTCTGAGTGTTAGGGGGGCATGATGTCCGGGGGGTTGCCGGTGAACGGTCTCGAACTGCGGGAGTTACGCGATCTCGCGCGGGCGTTCTGTGGGAAGGAGTTGGTGCCCAATCAGGAGCGTTGGGCGTCGCAGAGGTGTGTCGATGCGCGGCTTTGGCGGGCCGCGGGTGATACGGGCCTGCTTTGTATCGGGATTCCCGGGCGGTACGGCGGTGGTGGCGGTACTTTCGAGCACGAGATGGTGTTGATCGAGGAACAGGCCATGGTCGGGGACACTTCGTGGGGTGTCAGTGCGCACGGCGTCGTCGCGCACTACGTACTGGCATACGGCACCGAGGAGCAGAAGCGGTCGTGGCTTCCCCGGATGGCGTCCGGCGAACTGGTCGGCGCGATCGCGATCACCGAGCCGGCCGCCGGTTCGGACATCCAGGCCGTCACCACCAGGGCGGAGCCCGACGGTGACGGCTACCGGGTCAACGGCTCGAAGACCTTCGTCACCAACGGCACCCAGGCCGGGCTGATCCTCGTCATGGCGCAGACCACGGGATTGTCTTTGCTGGCAGTCGAAACCGCCGGCGTGACCGGGCTTCGGCGGGGCAAAGCGCTTGAAAAGATCGGCAGGCACGGCCAGGACACGTGCGAGCTGTTCTTCGACGACATGCCGATCCCCGCCGACGCCGTGCTCGGTGGCAAGCCAGGGCTGGGACTGCGTCAGCTGATCCCGTTCATGTCGATGGAACGCCTGCACATCGCGGTCGCGGCGGTCGCGTCGATGGCCGCGTCGGTCGATGCGGCGATCCAGTACGCCAAGCAGCGAAAGGCGTTCGGGCGCAAGCTCATCCGCATGCAGAACACGCAGTTCAAGCTTGCCGAGTGTGCCACGGAGGTCGCGGTCGCCCGTGCGTTCGTGGCCGAGTGCGTCCGCGAACAGGCGGCGGGCGAGCTGACCATGGCCAAGGCCGCGATGGCCAAGCTGTGGGCGACCGAACGACTGTCCACAGTGGTTGACGACTGCCTGCAAGTGTTCGGCGGTTACGGCTACATGAGCGAATACCCGGTCGCCAGAGCATGGACCGACGCGCGGGTGGCTCGGATCTTCGGCGGCACCAGCGAGATCATGAAGGGGATCATTGCGGCCTCGCTGTAGACACGATGCGGTAGGCACGATGCGAGGTGTACGCACAGCCGCCGAGCCGGGCGACAAAGCGGCTCGGCGGCTGTCGGTGCGAGCACGTGATCGTCACGCCGCGGTCCGCGCGGTGAGACATCAGCACCTTGTGCGGCAAAAAGACCGGTGAAACCCATAGTCATAGTCCCGCCGCGTTGACCACCCATCGGCATTCTGGGCACGCTGGAACGGACTCGGCCGCAGCCTGTCAGGGAGCCTAAGACACTGGGACAGATGAGTACAGTTCGGGAACGGACCATGCGATAGCGCCTCGATCGCATTTGGCGGCGATCGGCGGATATCCCCTTTCGCGAAGGAGGTTCATCGGTGTGCGCGGATAGGCGTCGGCACGACAGCGCGTCCGGGTTGACCGGGCGGATCAGTGCGGGCCCTGACGAGCTGGTGCGGCGCGAAGTGCTGCGCCCGCAGCTGGAGTTCGAGGCCGAGCACCTGCTACCCGGCTATCTCCGGCTGGAACAGGTGCTGTTGCTGGAATACCATCGGATGGGCCTGCTCAGTACCATCGACGTCGCCACGATCGCACCGGTTTTGTCCGAGTTGGACAGCGAAACAGTCCGGAATCTCGCCGATGCGGCGATGAGCGACATCGCGTTCACCATCGAGCGGTACGCCATCGAGCGGATCGGCGACATCGCGCCCGCGTGGCACGTGGATCGCAGTCGCAACGATCTACAGGCCACCGCGCAGGCGATCTACGGCCGCGACCGTGTGCTGGACACCGTCGACGATCTGATCGGTCTCGGCAGGGCCGCGCATCAGCTGGCCTGCCGTGAGATCGACACCATGATGCCCGGGTACACGCATTCGCAGCCGGCGCAGGTCGCCAGCGCGGGGTTCTACTTCTCCGCGATGTCCGCTCAGGTGTTGCACAGCCTGCACCGCATGGACACCGTGTACGCCTCCGTCGACACCTCGCCGATGGGCGCGGGCGCGATGACCGGCGGCGAGCTCGACTGGGACCGGACACGGATGGCGCGGCTGCTCGGCTTCAGCTCCGGGGACGGGCACGCGCTGATCGGCGTGGCGACCCGCGACTGGGCGCTGGAGGCCACCGCGGAGCTGTGCCTGATCGGCGTGTCGCTCAGCCGGTTCGCTACCGACCTGTTGACCTGGAGCGGCGCGGGTTACGGCTTCATCGACCTGCCCGACGAGTTCAGCGGGATCTCCTCGGCCATGCCGCAGAAGAAGAACTTCCCGGTGCTGGAGCGCCTGCGCGGCCGGACCGCCCAGCTGGCTGCCGGGTTCGTGGGCGTGGTGCTCGGACAGCGTGCGACGCCGTTCAGCAACACAATCGAGGTGTCCAAGGAGGCAGGTACGCACGTCCCCTTGGTGTTCGACCAGGCAGGCTCGGTCCTGCGATTGTTCACGGCCGTCTTGGCCGGCTTGCGGCTACGGACCGACCGCCTGCGTGAGGTCTGCGAGACCGAGTACCTCGGTGGTCTCAGCCTGGCCAATCGACTGTGTCTCGACGCAGGCGTGCCTTGGCGTACCGCGCAGGTGATCGCGGGCCGCTACATCGTCGCCGCCGTTGACCGAGGGCTGACGCCTGCCGAGCCGGACGCCGTCCTGCTCGAACAGGTGGGTCGGGATGCAGGTTTCGAGGTGACCGACGCCGAGCGGCTGTTGACGCAGGCGTTCGATGTGGACAAGGCATTGTCGGCGAAGCGCACGACAGGTTCGGCCAGTGGGCAGAGCGTGCGCGCCATGTTGAACCAGCAGGCCGCCGACTTCGACTTGGTGCAACAACGCTGGACGGCCCGCCGTCGCCGGATCACCGCGGCCTACGCCACGACAGACCGATTACTCCAAGCGCTCACCGAATCCACCGATCTGCAGGAGCCACCGCGTGATCTGTGAGAACCTGCTCGACGCCATCGGCAACACCCCGCTCGTACGGCTGGCGATTCGCGGCGGCCCCACCTGCTACGCCAAGCTGGAGATCCAGAACCTGTTCGCGATGAAGGACCGGGTGGCACGCAACATCCTGCTGCGCGCCAAGCAGAACGGTGACCTCGCCGACGGCGCGCCGATCGTGGAGAGTTCGTCCGGCACGATGGCACTGGGCGTGGCACTGGTCGGCACCCTGATGGGGCATCCCGTGCACATCGTCACCGACCCGAGAATCGACCGTATGACGTTGGCCAAACTGGAATCGCTGGGCTGCGAGGTCCACGTCGTGCCGAAGATGGACGAACACGGCTGGCAGGGAGCACGGCTCAAGCGACTCGCTGAGATCATGGTGGCCAACCCCGGCGCCTTCTGGCCGAAGCAGTACGAGAACCCTGACAACCCGGCGGCGTACCAGACGCTGGCCGATGAGCTGATCGACGACCTCGGCGAGATCGACGTCCTGGTCGGATCGGTCGGCAGCGGCGGATCGCTGTGCGGCACGGCACGGGCGCTGCGCGAGCGCCTGCCGAGTATCCGGGTGGTCGGCGTCGACTGCGTCGGCAGTGTCCTGTTCGGACAGCCGGACTGGCCGCAGCGGCTGCAGAGCGGGCTGGGTAACAGCATGCATCCGAAGAACCTCGACCAGGGTCAGATCGACGAGGTGCACTGGCTCAACGACCGCGAGGCCTTCGAGGCGACGGTGGCATTGGCCAAGGAGCAGAAGCTGTTCGCGGGTAACACGTCCGGCTCGGTGTACCGGGTGATGACGCACCTGGCCGGGCACGAGCCCGCCGGCACGACCATTGTCGGGATCTTCCCCGACCGCGGTGACCGGTACGCCGAGACCGTGCACAACCAGAGGTACTGGGCCGAACGCGGCCTGCCTGACCAGCCGTTGGCCACGCGACCCCGCCAGGTTCCGCCCGGCACCGTAGTACGCTCCTGGGCCTTTTCCCGGCTGACCGATCCCGACGCGGCTCGGCCGGTCCTCGCGTTCGTCGAGTCCAACACGTCCGGCACCGGGATGGCGGCGATCGGTATCGCCGAACGCCTCGGCTACGAGCCGATTCTCCTGACCGACAAGCCCGAACGGTACCTGGGACTGCCGGAGACCGGATGCAGGGTGCTGCGGTGCGACACCGCGGACCCCGATGCGCTGGCCGCGGCACTCGATTCTCAGGTGCCGCGCCGCCGGATCAGCGCGGTGACGACGACCAGCGAGTTCTACCTGTCCACCGCGGCGAGGCTGGCTGCCGGGCTGGGGCTGCACGCCGAACGGCCCGAGGCGATCGACTGCTGCCGCAACAAGGCTGAGCTGCGTGCTCGGATCGACAAGGCGGGGTTGCCGCAACCGATGTGGGTGCGGGTCGAGAACGCCCTGGAAGTGCCTGCCGCGGTGGACAAGGTGGGCCTGCCCTGCGTGGTGAAACCGATAGACGAGTCCGGCTCGACCGGCGTGGTCCGCTGCGACACGGCCGACCAGGCGCTGGCCGCGGTCGAGGCGATCCATGCTGTGACGGTGAACGTCCGCGGCATGCCGAGGGCGAAAGGTGCGCTGATCGAGTCCTACGTGGATGGTCCGGAGTACAGCGTCGAGATGTTCGCGGTGGACGGGCGACACGAACTGGTGGCCTTGGTCCGGAAATCGGTGGTGGGCGAGCCGAACTTCGTGGAGTCACGGCACATCGTTCCCGCGTCCGTGCCCGAGGACGTGGCCGACCAGGTCGCCGACGTGGTACGGGACGCTCTGCGGGCGGCCGGACTGACCAGGGGCGCGAGCCATACCGAGGTGAAGGTCACCGAGACCGGACCCGTCATCATCGAGATCAACCCCCGGCTCGCCGGCGGCATGATCCCGGAGCTGATCCGCCTGGCCACCGGCGTCAACCTGCTCGAACAGCAGCTCAGGCAAGCCTGCGGATTGCCTGTCACGCTGCCGTCCGGCACGACCGGCTTCGCCGGTATCCAGTTCCTGACAACGCCGGACATCGGGGTGCTCACCGAGATCTCCGGTGTTCAGCGCGCGGAGGCGGTGCCGGGCGTGCACCAGGTGACAGTGACGACCGAACCGGGACGCCATGTCGCGCCGCCGGTCGACGCGTACGGCCGCCTCGGGTACGTCATCGCGACCGCGCCCAGCCGGGAAGATCTCGTCGACGTGCTGACCACCGCGTCCACGTCGATCCATTTCACGGTGAACTGAAGGAAAGAACGATGATTCTCACTGAAGGCCAAATCAACGTCCGTCGGGGGCTCCGATGACAGACCGGCTGCGACTGAGCCCTACCAGGATTCGGCCGTGGATTGCGCCTGGTGGAGCGCCCGCCGCCGGGCCGGACTTGTTGCGCAAGGCGGTGCCCGCCGAGGTGGTCGCGCGACTCCGCGCACTCGGCTCACTGCCTGACACCCTGCTCGCCGCGCACCTGAAGGTCCTCGGTGTGATGGGCGGCGAACGGTCGCCACTCACCGGATATCTGGCGCCGGGCGCCGATCTGGCGCCGCGCGGGATCGCCTTGGCCGAGGCTACCTGGCGTGACCTGATCGGCAAGGTGAACGAACCGGTCGACGTCGTGGACGACGCGCCCGCGTTTGACGTCGTCTTCGGCCTTTCCGGGGCCGGGATGATAACCGGCGCCGTGCTCGACGTCGGCTATGTGGACGCCGAAGACGGACTGTGGCTGGAGCTGCGGTTCCGGCCGGACGTGATCGACCGCGCGCACGCTGACCGGTTCGCCGGATACGAACTACGGGCACTGGAACTGCTCGTCACCGATCCCGACGCCCCGCATGACGCGAAGAGCCTGGTGGAGCCGGACGAGTACGAGTACCAGATGCATGCGCACTCTGGCGCCGACATCCCGTGGCACGGCAAGCTTTTCGTGGAGCTGTTCGAGGAACAGGTACGCCTGCGCCCGAACGACTTGGCTGCTTCGCACGGCGACAGCCGCTGGACGTACCGCGACTTGAACGCGAACGCCAACAAGGTCGCGAACACGTTGCTGCGGCGCGGGTCACTGCCGGAGGACCCGATCGCGGTCGTGATGAACCGGGAGCTGAACTGGGTCGCGGCCATGCTCGGCGTGTTCAAGGCGGGCGGTGTTTACCTGCCCGTGCGCCCGGACTTCCCACCTGACCGCGTGGCCACGCAATTCGAGCGCGCGGACTGCAAGTTCGTCCTGTCGTCCGCGGATGCCGTCCGCACGGCGAACGAAGCGCTGGCCGGCTTGGCCCATGACTGTCCGGTGTCGCTTGTGGAGGACGTGCTGCGCGACGAAACCGACGACACCAACCCGGACACGTCCATCGAGCCAGGACAGCTGGCGTACATCTACTTCACCTCGGGTTCGACCGGTGCGCCGAAGGGCGCGATGTGCGAGCACGCCGGGATGCTCAACCACCTGTACATGAAGATCGACGACATGGAGCTGGCCGAGGGCGAGGTGGTCACCCAGACCGCGTCGCAGTGCTTCGACATCTCCCTGTGGCAGGTGATCGCGCCATGGCTGGTCGGCGGGAGCACTCGGATCATCGACACCGAGACGCAGCTGGACGTCGACTCGTTCGTCGAGGAGATCGCCGCGGGCGGCATCCAGGTGATCCAGATCGTGCCCGCCTATCTGGACGTGATGACCTCGCACCTGGCCAAGCACCCGAGGCCACTCGGTGACCTGCGGACCATCTCGGTTACCGGTGAGGCGCTGAAACTTCGGCTCGTCCGCCGGTGGTTCGAGCTCTACCCGTCGATCTCGCTGGTCAACGCCTATGGTGCGACTGAGGTTTCCGACGACACGATGCACGAGGTGCTGACCGGTTTGCCGGAGCGTGACTTCGTCACGGTCGGCCGTCCACTGCGGAACGTGTACACGTACGTGCTGGACGAGAAGCTCCGACCGGCACCGCTCGGCGCGCCCGGCGAGATCGCGTTCTCAGGTGTCGCCGTTGGTCGTGGCTACATCAACGACGAGGAACGCACCGCGCACGCATTCGTCGAAGACCCGCACCGGCCGGGCACCCGGATGTACCTGACCGGTGACTTCGGCCGCTGGCTGCCCGAAGGCAAAATCGAGTTTCTGGGCCGCCGGGACGAGCAGGTCAAGGTCCGCGGGTTCCGGATCGAAATCGGCGACATCGAGACCAAGATCCTCGGCGTGTCGGATGTCCGTGACGCCGCCGTGGTCATCGAGGGCGACTCGGACACCAAGACCCTGGTGGCGTTCTACAGCGGCGCGGCCTCGCTGAAAGCCGAGGATATCCAAGACCACCTGGCCACACAGCTGCCGGAGTACATGATCCCGACGTATTTCCACCGGCTGGACACGTTGCCGCTGACCGAGAACGGCAAGGTCGACAAGATGCTGCTGACTTCGCTCGCCGGCACACTCGGCCACGCGGGCGCATCCTATGTCGCCCCGGTGACCGACGTGGAGCGCAGGCTGGCGACCGCGTGGGCGGAGGTGCTGGGCGTTCCACTGGAGCGCATCGGCCGCCGCGACAACTTCTTCGAACTCGGCGGGACCTCGCTGGCGGCCGTACGGCTCGTGATTAACCTGGACCGCCAGATCTCGCTGACCCAGGTGGTGACGAACCCGGTGCTGGAGGACCTGGCCGCGGGCCTCGTCGCTGTCGGCGAGCCGGTCGCGGGCCTGGTCCAACGGCTGTCCATCGGTGAATTCGACTCCGTGGCGACGCTGATCTGCCTGCCTTACGCGGGCGGAAACGCGGTCAACTTCCAGCAACTGGCGAAGGCACTGCAGGACAGGAACATCGCGGTGCACGCCGTCGAGCTGCCCGGGCACGACCTGGTCGGTGGGCAGGACGCGTCCCTGCAGGAGGTCACCGAGATCGCCAAGGCGGTCCATGACGAGATCCGCGGCATCACCGGTCCGATCATTCTGTGGGGACACTGCGCCGGTGCGGCGTTCGCGGTGGAGATCGCCCGGCTGATGGAGGAGAACGGGCGTCCGCCGTTGCGGATCTTTGTCGGCGCGCTGATGCTCGACCCCGTGTCGGACCTGAACGCCGAGAGCGCCGAGGTATCCGCGATGAGCAACACGGAAATCACGGCGTTGCTGCGGCAGGACAGCGCGTTCGTCGACCTGGACTCGCTCAAGCCGGAACGGATGGATGTGGTGGGCTCGGCCTACCGGCACGATGTCTGCTCCACCAACCGCTATCTGGCCGACATTCAGCAGGGCGGGGTGAGGCTCACCGCACCACTGGAGATCGTTGTCACCGCGGATGACCGCACGACTGCCGGTTACGCGATGCGGCACGGGCGGTGGAGTTTGGTCGCTGACCGCGTTGTGCTGCGTGAACTCGCCGAAGGTGGGCATTACTTCACGCGTACACGGGCGGACGAGGTCGCGGGACTGGTCGCCGAGGCGGTATAGGCATGTCACTGGCTGTCCAGCCGCTTTACCGCGGCGCCACCGGGTTGAGCACCGCGTTCGGCACCTTCGGCGAACTGCTGCAGGGCAGGCTGGACGAGGCCGACGGGGATTTCCTCGTCACGTTGCCGATCGCGCGCTGGACGGTGGCCACGTTCCTGGCCGACCCGGCCATGTCCACGATCGAAGTCCGGCCACGGCACAAGACGAAGTCGCTCAAACTGGCCCAGATGGTCATGCAGACCATGCCGAAGCCAGTCGGCGGAGTGCTCACTCTGGACAGTGGACTGGCCGAGGGCAAGGGCATGGCCAGCTCATCGGCCGATCTGGTCGCCACCGCGAGGGCGATCGGCAACGCGCTGGACGTGGAGCTGACGCCAAAGTTCATCGAAAGGCTGCTCTGCCAGATCGAGCCGACCGACGGCGTGCTGTATCCCGGAATCGTGGCGTACCACCACCGCAGTGTCCGACTGCGGCGGATACTGGGCTCGCTGCCGTCAATGACCGTGGTCGGCCTGGACGAAGGCGGCGCGGTGGACACGGTTGCCTTCAACCGGATCCCAAAACCTTTCGGCATGGCGGAGAAACGCGAGTACGCCCGGCTGCTCGACCGTCTCGCTTCGGCGGTGGCCACCGGAGACCTGGCTGAGGTAGGAGATGTGGCAACCCGCAGCGCCGAGCTCAACCAGGTCCTGCGTCCGAAGAGGACGCTCAAAGCGATGATTGGGATCTGTGCCGACATCGACGCACTCGGCGTGGTGGTCGGGCACAGTGGAACCGTGATCGGCGTGCTGATCGACCGTTCGACCCCAGCCTATCCCGACAAAGTCGCGGCGGCGGCGAAAGCATGTGCCACGCTGATCGGCAACGTGACGATGTACTCGACCTTGAGCTTCGACTGAAACGCTGGGAGGACAAAGCAAGTGAACGCATCGCCCGACTGGCAGCCGCGGGAGATCCGCCCGGCCGCCGTCGGAGCCGAGGCGAGCACCGGCGGGCTGATCTCGTACCTGAAGAACGTCAGTACTCCTTGATCCGGACGGCCTCGCCCATAGCCACGACGATCTCCCGCTCACCCTTGTACGGCTCGACCGCATGGGCCATCCGGATGTTGTCGACGAGCATGATGTCGCCGTCCTGCCAGGGCTCACGGATGGTGTGGGTGTCGTACACGGCGTTGATGGCGTCGACGGTCGCCCGGTCGAGCGGAGTGCCGTCTCCGGCGAACGTGTTGAACGGCAGGCCGCCGTCGAACGCCGTGATCAGGTAGTCACGGACGTCCGGGTCCATGGTCCACTCATTCAGGAACGCGATCTGGTTGAACCAGCCGAGCCGCCCTGACGCCGGGTGCCGCACCAACGCAGGACGGGTCTGCGTCGTCCGGAGGCTGCCATCCGCGCCCCAGGTTAACGAAATCCCGTGGGCCTCGCAGTACGCCTCTATCACATCCTTGTCGGAACTACCGAACGCGTCCGCCAGCGAAACTCCGACCAGGCCGTTGTAGTGGCGCACCAGCTGCCAGCCGTGCTCCGAGAACCGAGCCACCACATCCGGGTCAAGGGAGTCCAGCACCGCGTGCGAGTCGGCCAGAGCCGTCACGCCACCCGAAACCGGGGCACGCAAGCAGGTGAACGCCAGCACAGTCGGCACATCGGTCACGTAGCTCAGCTCGTGATGCATGCACATCGGCTGGTCCGATGGCCACTTCGTCGCCGAGTACACGCCATGCTCGAGCGAGTCACGTGGCGCGAAGCCCTCACGTTCGGTCACGAACGAGTCGATCAAGGCACGGCTGACGGCTGCGGCCGTGGACACATCCGCGATTTCCAGGCCACGCACCAGCACGGCGCCGTCGGCGGCCAGCAGCGAACGGAGGTCGGCACGGTTGTCGGCCGCCCAGGATGCGGGGTCCGTTTTGGACACCGGAAGGATCTTCACCGGGCGTGCTCCAGTTCGGTGGCGGCGAGACTGAGGTACATGTCGTCGAGCGTGGGTTCCCGATGGCGGGCTCGGCCGCCTCGATCACGGCTTTGTCCAGTGCGCGCACCATGACCGCGAGGTCCGCGGACGTGTCGACCGGCGCGGTGATCGTCAATCCGTCCGCCTCCGCGGTCGATCCAGTCCGCGGCTGCGCTTCCATGTACTGCATGGTCAGCAGCACAGTTGTGCTGTCGGAGGCCGGTTTCTCGACGGCCTCCCACGGCCGAACCTGCTGACCCGGATGTCCCGTGCGTCGATCATCAACTCGGTCACGCATACGAGGGTAGGGCAATTTCCAGGCCGAATCTCTAGCGAAAGACCCAGACCCTGTGTACGGCCGGCAGAACCACGTGCAGCACGTCCGGGTCCGGCCCTGTGGGGTGCGAAAACCCGGATGTGGCCTCTGGTCTGTGGTTATCCGCCCCGTCTATGCGGTCCGCCGGTACTGGTTGATCAGGCCGTCGAGTATCTGTCGGCGTTGCAGGCGGATTTGATCGAGATTGCTGGGTGTAGCCGGGGCATGTGGTGGCTGAGGTGGTTGACGGTCTCGTGAGCGATGGGGACGGTGCCGGTTGTAATGCCACTGGTATGCCTGCAGGACCCGGCGGAGATGGCGGTCGTTGTAGACCAAGAGCCGGTCGGTGCATTCCCGTCGAACGGTGCCGCCCCAACGCTCGGCGATCGCGTTGGCCTGCGGCGCGCGAACCGGCGTTTTGATGACGCGGGCGCCGAGTGAGGTGAACACCTCGTTGAAGACCGCGGTGAATTTGGCGTCGCGGTCGCGAATGAGGAATCTGATGCGCTCGGCCTGCTCTCCCAGGTCCGTGAGCAGGTTGCGGGCCTGTTGAGCGACCCAGGCTTCGGTCGGATGCGCCGTGACACCCACGACGTGAACGGCGCGTGTGGCGTGCTCGATGAAGAACAGAACGTAGAGCCGCTTGAGGAAGACGGTGTCCACGTGGAACAGGTCGCACGCCCAGATGCCCTCGGCCTGCGCTTTCAGGAACTCGCCCCAGCTCAAGCCGCCCGAGTGGGGCCACCTCAAGTCGTCATAACCACTCGGGCCGGTGCGACGTGGTGCCGGACCGAGCCCGGCTCTTTTGAGGATGTCGCGCACTGTGCTGGGCGGCACCCGTAGCCCGACGCCGGCCAGTTCGCCGCTGATGCGCTGATAGCCACCCAGCAGGACCAGGAGCTGAACGACACGTCCGAGGATGAGGTAAAGCAAGGACCACGACACCGTCAGCAGGATGCCCGAGACCTCATCATGCTCGAGCCACGAACCTCCAGGTCAACCACTACGGCCGAGTTTCCGCACCCCACAGGGTGGGGCTTGAACCCACGACCCACGGATTATGAGTCCGTTGACGGTTTTCGCCGGTGCCGCCGTGGTCTTGTGACGCGGGGCTCGCTTCCGCCACAGTTGCTCGGGGGCGTATGTCATCAACGCCCGTGAAAACCGGGCATGCGAAACAGGAGGCGGGGGAGTATGGACACGATCGTCGGGGTGCACGGTATCGGTAAGTACCGCTACTACCGCGACGCGGGTAACTCGGTCGGCGGCGCGGCGGTCGCGATGCGCGACAAGTGGGACCGCTACCTGCACAAGGGCCTGACGGGCGGCAAGCCGCACGTCAAGGAGCGCTACATCACCGAGATCGCCTACTACGCCCATCTGCTGGGTGAGAGCAAGGAGGACTCTCCGCGCGCGGTGCGGAGCATGAACGTCGGCGCCCAGGAGGTCTTCGTCGCCTGGGCCAAGCAGCTCGACTCGGTGGGGGAGGGGCTGACCGGTGCCCTGCACCGGATGACCGGCTGGCTGCTGGACCGGTTGCAGGCCAACGCCGCCGACTTCGCCAAGCTCTTCTGTCCCGAGGTCGCCACCTACATGGCGGCCGGGGGTGAGGCGCGCGAGAAGTCGAGGGCGGCCGTGGCCGAGGTGATCAGGCGGAACCGGCCCAAGGTGGTGATCGCGCACTCGCTGGGCAGCGTGGTGACCTACGAGACGCTCTGGGCCAACCCCGACCTGGAGGTGGACCTGCTGATCACTCTGGGCAGCCCGCTCGGCATGCGCAACGTGATCTTCGAGCGGCTGATGCCCGCACCGGTCAACGGCTGGGGCGAGCGGCCCCCCAAGGTCAGACGGTGGGTGAACATCGCCGACAAGGACGACATCGCGGCGATCCCGCCGGGGCTGCGGACCTGCTTCACCGGCGTCGACCAGGAGGCGCTGGTCAACCTCGACTGGCTCGACTTCCACACCGCGGAGAAATACCTGGGCTGCGGCGCCCTCAACCCCCACCTCAAGCCCTACCTGGGATGACCCGGGCCGGGGTCTCCCCGCCGGCTCGCACTCACCGCCGCGGAGGTCGGCACCTCCGGTTCCCTGACGTGAGCCTCGTCGCTTCCCGAGCCGTCCCTCCGGGTTCCGGTGCGACCACCACCGGGAAGCCGGCCCTTCGCCCCGATGTCGCCCGCCGGTCGGCCGGCGTTAAATCACCGCGGGTAGGGCACTCGCCTGTGCAACGGCTGTTCATCATGCCTTGATGCGCAGGCCATGGCGGGGAAAGCTGGAACGGTTGCACTGGTGGTGTGGAGCAGAAGCTGTCACGCAGAGTGTTTCTTTCCGCCGCCGCCGGTGCGGGCGGCCTGTTGCTCACCGGGGCCGGGCCCGGCCCGGCCCGGACCCTCGCCGGCGACCCGTTCACGCTCGGCATCGCCTCCGGCGACCCGTCGGCGGACGGCGTCGTGCTGTGGACCAGGCTCGCCCTCGACCCGCTCGGCCCGGACGGCCGGGGCGGGATGCCGGTCCGGGACGTGGACGTCGAATGGCAGCTCGCCACCGACGAACGGTTCGCCAGGGTGGTCCGCGCGGGTACCGAGACCGCACGCCGGCAGCGGGCGCACAGCGTCCACGTCGAGGTGGAGCACCTGGAGCACGGCCGGGAGTACTTCTACCGCTTCAGAGCCGAGGGCCACCTGTCGCCGACCGGCCGCACCCGCACCGCCCCGTCCGCGCTGTCCCCGCTGACCCTCGCCATCGCCGCCTGTGCGCACTACGAGCACGGTTTCTACACGGCGTACCGGAGGCTGGCCGAGCAGGATCCCGGGCTGGTCGTCCACCTGGGCGACTACATGTACGAGTACGCGCCACGGGGGTACACGGCCCTCGCCGGGAGTGTCCGGCAGCACACCTCGGGCACCTGCGCCACGCTGGCCGACTACCGGATGCGGCACGCGCAGTACAAGAGCGACCCCGACCTGCAGGCGGCGCACGCGGTCGCGCCGTGGCTGGTGGCCTTCGACGACCACGAGATCGAGAACAACTGGGCGGGAGAGGTCTCCAGCTCCGGGGACCCGGCGTTCGCCCGGCGCAGGGCCAACGCCTTCCAGGCGTACTACGAGAACATGCCGCTGCGCCGGACGAGCGTGCCCGGCGGGGCGTCGATGCGGGTCCACCGCCGGGTGGACTGGGGGCCGCTGGCCCGTTTTCACCTGCTCGACACCCGGCAGTTCCGCGACGACCAGGCCTGCGAGGACGGGCTCAGGTCCGGCTGCGACGACAGGCTGGCCGCCGGGCGCACCCTGCTCGGGGAGGACCAGCGGAACTGGCTGCTCGACGGTCTTGCGACCTCCGGCGCCCGCTGGAACCTGGTCGGCCAGCAGATCCTGATGGCCCAGCGTGACTCCAAGGTCGGGCCGGGTACCGAGGTCAACATGGACTCCTGGGACGGCTACGCCGCCGAGCGCACCCGCCTGCTGACCGGATTCCGGGACTCGGGCGCGGCCAACCCGGTGGTGTTGACCGGAGACGCGCACATGCACCACGCGGCGGACCTGAGGCTCGACTTCGACGACCCCGACTCGCCCCGGGTCGCGGTGGAACTCGTCACCTCCTCGATCGCCAGCGACGGCGACGGTTACCGCGACGAGAGCCGGATCGCCGAGACGATCGCCGAGAACCCGCACATCTCCTATCTCGACCAGCGGCGCGGCTACATCGTCTGCCGCCTTACCCCGCAGGAACTGCACGCCGACTTCCGCACGCTTGAATACATCAGCAGGCGCGGTGCGCCCGCGAAGACCGGTGCTCGGTTCACCATTCCGGCAGGACAGGCGGCACTGACCTAAAGCACCAGAGGAATTTCTGAAGAAATTCCTTCTTGCATATATCTTTCATTTACCCTTCGGTCATGTCTTTCGCGCCAGGTGCTGCCCTTCGGGCTGCGGTCTACAGGCGAGTCAGCAAGGACAAGAGCAAGCGCTCCGGGCTTGTTGGTGATGCTCGGTCTGTTGAGGATCAGAACACAGCCAACGTGAAATCATGTGCTCAATACGGTTAGACCGTAGCTGAATTATTTGCCGATCCAGATCGGAGCGCCTCTCGATTCGCGCGCTCTGGCCGCCCCGACGGGGAGCTCCTCCTGGCGAAGCTAGAACGAGAAGGCGTTCGATGTTCGGGTCCTATGGGAATCCAGCCGCGGTGATCGCAAACCCGTGAGCGGTTCACTTTCCTAGGCCTACTGAACCTGAAAGCTCGACGTGACACGCGATCATGCCTCTGACCTGCAGTGACAGGCGCGTTCTGCGTAACGTCGACCTTTGATCATCAGTATGTCGCGAGCGTGGTGTCTTCATCCACATCACCAACCATGACCGTACCTACGACATGGGCCGGTCTCGTGACTGGAAAGTGCTTGCCGATGAGGGGATCGACTCCGCCTTGGAGTCTGAAGAGATCAGCGAGCAGATCCGGCGAGGCACGGGCCCTCGTGCGTTAGAAGGGGCCTCGCATGGCCGAAAACTGTACGGCTATGACCGCGTCCATGCCGGACACCCGATCGCCTACGTGTCTGGGCGCAAGGAGCAGTGCCGCCGCCAAACGGAGATGTGGCTGGCCGCCAACGTCGGCCACCTCGACGACGCTGAGGGCTTGTGGATGCGCGACGACCACGACAACCAGCCCGACGTGCAGGTGAAGCACGACATCTACACCGAACACTTCGCCCACAGGGAGATCGCCGGAGTCATCGACGACCGCGCGGCCGTCGTCCGCATGTGGCGCGAAGAGCTTGGCCTGACCGTCTTTCAAGTCGCAGCAGGGGATTACTGAGCAGATCAGACAGTGCGGCAATCCGCTCCCCCCTCACCGACCTTGACGAACAGATGGCGCTGTGCCTCATGGCCGGCCGTGATGACGCTGGCGGAGTTCCAGGGGCACGTCAAGGATGAAGCTGACGCCGAGGTCGCCCGGCGGGCATCATGACCAGCCGAGAGGACGCTCGACGAGACCTGAGACGATGCCTCATCATTCGTCTCGCTTTGTACAGCTTCGTCATCGTGGTAGGCGTGGCTGCTCTTTGGTGGGGACGGGGTGCGGCATCGCGAGCGAGTCCTGCCCGACCTGCCGAGGCCGCGGCACTCTCCCTGACACGAAGACGTGCGCTCTCGCGGACTGTGGTCGAGAGTTCAAGTGGCAAGACGAAGGCCGCGGCCGAGAGCATCCGCGCGAGGATGCCGCCTACTGCTCGAAGTCCTGTGGACATTCCGCGACGCGCTCCTCTGACGAGGGCGCGCCGGCTCCGTGCACGCTTCCCCGCGGTGCACGTCGAGCCTGGGGGCCGGCCGGCCCTCCGAGGGCGCCGGCTTGTCATCACTCTGTGGAAACAGTGACGCCTCCAGTTGGCCTACACCCTGCCTGCGGAAACTCTCAAGGGATACAGCTTTATGGGTAGCCGGAAAGGTATATCTAAGGAGGAATTTCTGAAGAGTTGTTGGATGATGCCGCTTATGAGTCCCCTCACCAAGAGGCTCGGCGCCGTGGCTCTCGCCATGGCGCTGGGTGGCACCCTCCTTGTCCAGACCCCAGCCTCGGCCGCCGGGTCCGCCTTACCCGCCGCACCTGCCCGGTCACCCGCCGCTGCGGCGCCCACCGACTTCAGATACGTGATCTCCTTTCCCAAGCACGTCCGCAGGGGCGGATCCCTCGTCTACACGGTCAAGGTCCGTAATGCCAAGGCCCGCGGCCAGCACTACGTGGCGCTCGTCGGGGACTTCTCCACCCGGTTCCGCAAGATCAAGGTGATCTCCAAGCCGCGCAGCGTCAAGTGCTCGGTCAAGCGCCGTGACCTTTCCTGCTGGATCACCTCTCTCGACAAGGGCGACTCGACGACGGTGCGGATCCGCGCCTGGGCGGGCTCGCGCCGGGGCACCGCCACGGCCAGGTTCGGCGTGATCGTCACCACCGACGCGAAGGCCGACATCGACAAGCTCCGTAAGGAGATCCGCCGCACCGTCAAGGCCAGTACCCGCATCCGTTAGTCACCCGGTGGACCGGGGCCGTGCGGCCAGGCTCCTTGAGGTCCTGGCCGCACGGCCCGTCGCGTGGAACGGGCGCCCGCGGCTCCCTCGGAACCAGCCGGAACGAACGGTCAGATCCCGGCGCGGTTACGGGGACGCACGGTCGTCTACCGGGTCGTCTACCGGGTCGTCTACCGAGGGGAGGAGGGGCTGGTGAAGGCGTAGCCGAACAGGGTGTCCCCGGGAGCGCCTGCCAGGGGCCTCGCCGTCGACGGGCGGATACCGGGGTAGGGGCCCTTACGCACGGCCCCGCGCAGCAGGGTGAGCCTGCCGTCGCCCGGGGCGGCGACGACCAGGCCGCGGCCCGGGACCGTGGCCAGAGCACCGCCGAAGTCGCCGCCCGTGCCGGTGACCAGCAGATTGTTGTTCTTGGTGAGGCCGCCGGAACGGGTACCCGCGAGCACCTGGACGGCGTTCTCACCCGGCACCCCGATCGCCAGCTCGTCGTCGCCGTCACCGTTGAGGTCTCCGGCGGCGAGGGCGGCGCCGAAGCGGTCGAAGTAGCGCGGTTCCCCCTTCAGCGAGCGCTGCGACCAGGTTTCCGAGCCCGCGGTGCGCAGCCCGGCGCGGGAGCCGTAGACGACGTGTACCGTGCCGTCGCCGTAGTCCATCGCCCGCTGGTTCTCGGTCAGGCCCTCGCCCGGTACGCCGATCGCCAGGTCGTCGCGGCCGTCGGCGTTGAAGTCACCGCCTGCCAGGGACTCGCCGAAGAAGTCCCAGACCTCGGCGCGGCCGCTGATCCCCGGGCTGTCCTGGGTGAGCAAGGCCGCCTTCCGCCGCCGGACGTCGAGAACGGTGACCGAGCCCTGGCCGTTCTTCAGGGCCGTGTCCGCGGGCGCGCCCACGGCGACCTCGGTCCGGCCGTCGCCGTCGAAGTCCCCGGTGGCGAGCACCGCGCCGAACTGGTCGGTCTCCTTCTCGGGCTGTCCCACCCATCCGGTCTCCTGCGTGATCATGTATGGCTCGCGTCCGCCGAACCCGTACACCCCGATCGCGCCGCCGCCCAGCCCCGGGGCGCCGATCACCAGCTCGTCGTCCCCGTCGCCGTCCAGGTCCCCCGCCGCGAGCGCGGCCCCGAACCGGCCGGACTCGCGCTCGCGGCCCAGGTCCCCGGCGTCGATCACCCGGCCGGGCCGCAGACCGCCCGGCGAGCCGTGAAACAGCTGCACCACTCCGTCGCCGTCGGCCCCCGGCAGGGAGCGGTCCTCCTCGGAGACGCCCACGGCCAGGTCGGCGCAGCGGTCGCCGTCGAAGTCACCGGTCGCCAGCGCCGAGCCGAATGCGTCCCCGGTCTCGCTCTCGCCGGGCACGCCGGGCTCGTCCTGGGTCAGTCTCCGGGCGGTGCGCATGTCGTACAGGACGGTGACCGCCCCCGCTCGGGTGTGGCCGCCGGAGCGGGTGTAGGGCGCGGCGACCGCGAGATCGGCCCGGCCGTCGCCGTCGAAGTCGGAGGGCACGCCGGAGCAGACGCCCGCGATGGAGGTGGCCCCGGCGGCCCCGGCGGCCCCGGCGGAGGAGGCGGGGAGCAGAAGGGAGGGGAGCAGAAGGGAGGCGAAGGTAATGGAGGCGAGAAACGCGGCTCTCATGTATGTGATGGTTTCTGGTAATTCGGACACGCGGCCCACCGGGACATGAAATTCGCGTGGCCGGTACGGGTAAAGAACGTGCCAGGATTGGCAGCATGGAAATCGACCTGGCCGACCTGGGATTCTGGCGGCGGCCGCTCAAGGAGCGGCATGAGGCGTTCGCGCGGCTTCGGGATCTCGATCGGCCGGTGTTCTTCGAGGAGAAGCGGGTGCCGCTGCTCCGCTCGGGCAGGGGTTTCTACGCGCTGGTCAGGCACGCCGACGTGGTGGAGGCCAGCCGCAACGCCAAGGTGTTCTCCAGCGAGCCCGGTGTGACCAGTCCCGAGCCGCCCGGATGGGTCAAACACGTCTTCGGCGAGTCCATGGTCAACATGGACGACCCCCGGCACGCCCGGCTACGCCGCATCGTCTCCCGGGCGTTCAGCCCGAAGATGCTGAGCAACCTGCAGGGCGACATCGACGCCGCGTGCGCGCGGATCGTGGACGACGTGACGGCCTCGGGGCCCGGCGACTTCGTCCAGCAGGTGGCCGCAAGGCTGCCTATTCACGTCATCTGCGACATGATGGGCGTCCCCGACGAGGTGAGGGCCAAGGTCCACCAGCACGTCGACATCTCCACCGCCTACTCCGGCGTGCGGCCCAGCCTGGCGCACACGGTCAGGATGGCCGCCCAGAACACGCTCGCGCTGCTCGCCCTGCAGCGCCTGGTGATCAAACTGGGTAGGGAACGCTCGGGGGCGCCGGGCAACGACCTCGTCTCCGCGCTGGTCACCGCCAATGTCGACGGTGAGAGGCTGACCGACAGGGAACTGGGGTCGTTCTTCACGCTGCTGCTCGTGGCGGGCAACGAGACGGCACGCAACACCATGGCGCACGGTATCAAGCTGCTGACCGACAACCCCGAGCAGCGGCGCCTGCTGGTAGACGACTTCGACGCCCACATCGGTGGTGCCATCGAGGAGATGGTCCGTTACGTCTCGCCCATCATGCAGTTCCGCCGCACCGTCACCGAGGACTACGACCTGCGCGGCCTGCACCTGAAGGCGGGCGACAAGGTGGTGCTCTTCTACGGCTCGGCCAACCGCGACGAGACGGTCTTCCCCGACGCCGACCGGTTCGACATCACCCGGGACACCAAGCCCCACGTGGGCTTCGGCGGTCCGGGGCCGCACTTCTGCCTGGGGGCCAACCTCGCCAGGCAGGAGATCAGGGCGATGTTCCGCGAACTGTTCACCCGGCTGCCCGAGGTCCGCTCGTTCGGCGAGCCGGAACTGCTGGTGTCCAACTTCGACAACAGCGTCCGCAGCCAGGCGTTCACCTTCTGACGGCTCACCTGCCCGGCTGGGGAGCCGTCACCGGGCAGCCCGTCTTCGGCTCCGAGCGGATCAGGACGTTCTCCCGGATGGTGAGGAAGGTGAGCAGCGCCGCGAGGCCCATCATCGACGCGCTGACCAGCCTGGTCGTGTGGAACCCGGTAGTGAAGATCGCGGGAGAGTCGAAGGCGTCGCCGGTCAGCCCGGCCAGCGGGGGGATCGTGGCCACCGCGAGCAGCCCGCCGGTCCTGGCGACGGCGTTGTTGACGCCGCTGGCCACCCCCGCGTGGCGCTCGTCGGCGCTGGCCAGCGCCGTGCCGTCCAGCAGGCGATACCGGAACCGAGCACCGTGGTGAGCAGAACCCGGCGTCCCGTCGCGGAATTGAGACGGATGTGACCGTTGTCCATGCCGTCCATCATCGCTGACGCCCCATGCCCGGCTGACCTGCTCGCATGATTCCGAGAATGTCGGGTGACTCTGGTAGGACGGATCCTGCCACGTTAAGCCTGACGGGAGTTTCCGATGGACCACAGCGAGTTCAACGACGACGTCGACGGTCTCTACCGTGGAGAGTACGCGGGCCTGCCCATCGTGAGCCTGCGTCCTCCAGGGGCGCCCATGCCCGCGGCGGGCGAGGCCGCGTGGCGCCTCTCGGTCCGCGTCTACGACGCGAAGGAGACC
Organism: Streptosporangium sp. NBC_01810; assembly: GCF_035917355.1. Taxonomy (NCBI): domain Bacteria; kingdom Bacillati; phylum Actinomycetota; class Actinomycetes; order Streptosporangiales; family Streptosporangiaceae; genus Streptosporangium; species Streptosporangium sp. NBC_01810. Next base: position 2,022,491 of record NZ_CP109070.1, read on the forward strand.
TTCGAGGAGCACTTCGCGCGCTTCGTCGCGACCGTCGACACCACCGAGGTCAAGGCGATCATCGTCGGCGGCTGGGGCGAGGCCTACGAGAACGACGCCTCGGGTCCCATCCGGCTGCTGGCCGAGAACGCGGCGCGTCTCCCCGCGCTGCGCTCGCTCTTCCTCGGCGCGATGCCGTCGGAGGAGTGCGAGATCTCCTGGATCCAGCAGGGCGACGTCACCCCGCTGCTGGAGGCGTTCCCGCTGCTGGAGCGGCTGGAGGTCCGTGGTGGCACGGGGCTGGAGCTGCGGCCGATCCGGCATGACAGCCTCAGGATCCTCCGGTTCGAGACAGGCGGTCTGCCCCCCGCCGTGGCCAGGGCGGTCGGCGAGAGCGACTTTCCCGCGCTCGAATACCTGGAGCTCTGGCTTGGGTCGGAGAACTACGGCGGAGACACCACCGTGGCCGATCTGGAGCCCATCCTGTCCGGCGAGCGGCTGCCCGCGCTCAGGCATCTCGGCCTCCAGGACAGCGAGATCCAGGACGAGGTCGCCGCGGCCGTCGCCTCCGCCCCGGTGGTGGCCCGGCTGGAGTCGCTCGCCCAGTCGATGGGCACGCTCACCGACATGGGCGCCGAGGCACTGCTCTCCGGCCGGTCGCTGACCCACCTCAGGCGCCTGGACCTGCACCACCACTTCCTGAGCGACGCCATGGTCGAGCGCCTCAGGACGACGTTCTCCGGCGTCGAGCTCGACGTGTCCGAACAGGAGAAGCCCGACGACGACTGGTACTACGTCGCGGTCTCCGAGTGACCGCGCTCGCCGTCGTCGGCACGCCGGGGGAGCGGCGGGTGACCATGTTCGCCGACGCCTGCGTCCGGCAGGGACTGCGCGAGCCCGCGGTCCTGCCGTGGACGTCCGTGCTGCGCGGTGCGGAGATCCGGATCGAGCCGGGCACGCTGGTAAGGATCGACTCGCCAGGGGAGGACGCGGAGACGGACGAGCTGCTGCGCGGAGGCGGCGAGCCGTCCCGGGTCGGTGGTGGGGCACGCTGGCACGCCGCGTTCGTCGCCGGGGCGGCGCGGGTCCGCGAGGCGGTCGACCGGATGCCGGGGGCCGTGCTGCTCGCCGATGTCGAGGACATCTCGGTGATGTTCGACAAGCGGCGCTGTCACGCCGGGCTGTCGGCGGCCGGGGTGCCGGTGCCGCCCGCGCTTTTCGGGCCGATCCGCGGCTATGCCGAGCTGCGCGAGCGGATGGGGGAGGTGCGCTGGGGGCGGGTGTTCGTCAAACCGGCCCATGGCTCGTCGGCCTCGGGGATCGTCGCCCTGCACGCGTCGGGCGACCGGGTCAGGGCGGTGACCTCGGCGGAGCTGACCTCCGAAGGGCTGCGCAACTCCCTGCGGATCAAGGTTTATGAGAACGAGTCGGACCTGGCGGCGATCGTCGACCTGCTGGCCGGAGACGGTCTCCACGTCGAGCGCTGGTTTCCCAAGGCGAGCATCGGCGGGCGCGCGATAGACCTGAGGGTGGTCGTCGTGGACGGCACGCCCACCCACGCGGTCGTCCGTGCCGGGCGCGGCCCCATGACCAACCTGCATCTCGGTGGCACCCGGGGTGACCTCGGCGTGGTCACGGCCATGCTCGGTCCCGAGGCGTGGGCGGGGGCGCTTGAGGTCTGCGCGCGGGCGGCGGCCTGCTTCCCCGGGAGCCTGGCCGTGGGAGTCGATCTGATGGTCGGGGCCGACTGGCGGAGCCTGGCGGTGGCCGAGGTGAACGCGTTCGGCGACCTGCTGCCCCGGCTGGGGGGCCTGCCCGGAAGCGGCGCGGAGGGCCTCGACACCTACGGCGCCCAGGTCCGCGCGATCCTCGCCCGGCACTCGCGGGAGGAGCCGGAGAGCCTCGCGTCCCGGGCACCGCGACGGCTCGCCGCACGGGCGGTCCGGTGACATCGGGGGCAAGGGAAGGTCCGGTGCGTGCCATGAACGAGGTCGTGGGCAGTCACGACCTGTTGCTGGTGACGCTCGACACGCTCCGCTACGACGTGGCGGAGGAACTGCTGGCCACGGGGCGGCTGCCCACGCTGGCACGGGCGCTGCCCGGCGGGCGGTGGGAGCGCAGGCACAGCCCTGGGAGCTTCACCTACGCCGCGCACGCCGCGATCCTCGCCGGTTTCCTGCCGACCCCCGCCTCGCCGGGACCGCATCCTCGCCCGTTCGCCGCCGCGTTCCCCGGCAGCGAGACCACGGTCCCGGGCACCTGGGTGTTCGACGCGCCCGACCTGCCCGGCGGGCTGGCCGGGGCGGGCTATCACACGATCTGCGTCGGGGGAGTGGGGTTCTTCAACAAGCTGACCCCGCTCGGGTCCGTGCTGCCGGCGATGTTCGCCGAGAGCCACTGGGAGCCGGCCTTCGGGGTCACCGCTCCCGCCTCGTTCGAGGCGCAGATCGTCTGCGCCGAGAGGGCGGTGGCGGGAGTGGACGGCCCGGTGTTCCTGTTCGTCAACGTGTCGGCGCTTCACCAGCCGAACTGGTTCCACCTGCCGGGGGCCACCCGCGAGCACGGCGACAGCCGCCGGAGCCACGCCGCCGCGCTCGAATACGTCGACAGGCACATCGGCAGGCTGTTCGCGCTGATGAGCGAACGGCGGCCGGGGTTCGCGATCGTCTGCTCCGATCACGGTACCGCCTACGGTGAAGACGGATATGTCGGGCACAGGATCGGCCACGAGGTCGTCTGGACCGTGCCCTACGCGGAGTTCACGATGGAGCGGGGGCAATGGCGGTGACCACAGGTTCAGGCCGGGGGCGGGAGACGGCGGGCGGCGAGCGGCCCGTGTTCCCCATGTCCTCTGCATCCCCGGCGCGACCCGCCGATGCCGTGGCGCATGCGGGTCCGTACCAGGGCTACGTCTACGCGTACCCGCACAAGACGGCCTACCGGCCGCTGGAGGACCGGCCTTCGCTGACGGAGGTGTGGGCGGAGGAGCCCACCGACCACCTCTTCCTCTACCTGCACATCCCGTTCTGTGAGATGCGCTGCGGATTCTGCAACCTGTTCACCCGCACCGGCGCCTCCGAGGAACTCGTCGACGCCTACCTCGGTGCGCTGGCACGTCAGGCGAGGGTCGTAAGGGACGCTCTGAGCGGCCCTCGTTTCGTGGCGGCGGCCGTCGGCGGTGGCACGCCGACCTATCTCGACGCCGCCGAGCTCACCCGGATGTTCGACCTCACCGAGCGGATCATGGGCGCCGACCTGCGGGCCGTCCCGGTGGCTGTGGAGACCTCGCCGGCGACCGCGACGGCCGACCGGCTCGCGGTCCTCGCCGAGCGGGGCACGACCCGCGTCTCGATCGGCGTGCAGAGCTTCGTCGACGCCGAGGCCCGTGCGGCGGTCAGGCCGCAGAGACGGCAGGAGGTCGAGACGGCGCTCGGCCGGATCCGTGAGGCCGGATTCGAGACGCTCAACATCGACCTGATCTACGGCATCGACGGGCAGACGGAGGCATCCTGGCGTTACTCGCTGGACGCCGCGCTTGCCTGGAAACCCGAGGAGATCTACCTCTACCCCCTGTACGTCCGCCCGCTCACCGGTCTCGGCCGCCGCGCCCGCGACTGGGACGACCACCGGCTCACCCTCTACCGAGCGGGCCGCGACCACCTGCTCGCCGCGGGGTACGAGCAGGTCTCGATGCGGATGTTCCGGCTGCCGGGGCGGTCGAGCCCCGCCGAGTACACCTGCCAGAGCGACGGCATGGTCGGCCTCGGCTGCGGTGCCCGCTCCTACACCTCCGCTCTGCACCACTCCTACGAGTACGCGGTCGGCGCAGGCCAGGTGCGCGCGATCATCGACGACTACGTACGGCTGGAGACGGAGGGGTTCGCGGTCGCCAACATGGGTTTCCGGCTGGACGACGACGACCGCCGACGCCGCCACCTCATCCAGTCGCTGCTCCAGGCCGAAGGGCTCGACCCGATGGCCTACCGCGCCCGCTTCGGAGCCGGGGTCGAGACCCACTTCGGCGAGGAGCTGGAGCGCCTGGCGGAGAGGGGCCTGCTGGAGCGGGACGCGCCGCCGCCCGGAGGCACGGCGCGGCCCGGGTGGTTCCGGCTCACCGCCGAGGGCCTGGCCCACTCCGACGCGATCGGTCCCGGGCTGTTCTCCGGCAGGGTCCGCGCGCTGATGGCCGGACATGAGGAACGATGAGCACCTCAACAGACTCGCCCGGCTCGCCTGACGCTCCTGTCGCCGGAACCCGCCGCCCGCGGCTCCTGCCGCTCCTGCCGGGCGAGCCCGGTGGACCGGGACAGGGTGGACCGGGACAGGGTGGATCGGGACCGGGTGGGCCGGGTGGCCGGAGCCCCGCCGACGCCGGGGAGTCGTGCGACGGTGGCCAGGGGCGCGACCACCTGACGATCCTCTACCGGGGACCGCTGGCGAGCTGTGACTACGACTGCCCCTACTGCCCGTTCGCCAAACGACGCGACAGCCCGGGGCGGCTGAGGCGGGACCGGGTGGCGCTGGAGCGGTTCACCGCCTGGACGGCCGGGCGAGACCATCCGGTCTCGGTGCTGTTCACCCCGTGGGGCGAGGGCCTCGTCCGCTCGTGGTACCGCCGGGCGATGGTCGAGCTGAGCCACCTCCCGCACGTGCGGCGGGTCGCAATCCAGACCAACTTCAGCTGCCGCCCCGGCTGGCTGGCCGAGGCCGACCTGGACACGCTCGCCCTCTGGGTGACCTACCATCCCGGCCAGGTCACCCACGAGCGCTTTCTCACCCGCTGCCGTGACCTGGTCAGGCGTGGGGTCCGGTTCAGCGTCGGCGTCGTCGGGCTGCCCGAACACCTCGGCCACGCCCGCCGCATCCGGGCCGACCTGCCCGGGGAGGTCTACGTCTGGGTGAACGCGGCGGAGGGCGTCGCCTACACCGACGACGAGGCGGGTGCCTGGACGGCGATCGATCCGCTGTTCCGGTACAGCCGGACACCGCACCGCAGCGCGGGCCTGCCCTGTCGTACGGGCGACAGTGTGATCTCCGTCGACGGCGACGGCACCGTGCGGCGCTGCCACTTCGTCCCGGCCGTGCTCGGAAACCTCTACGAGGGCACGTTCAAGCCGAGGGCCACGGTGTGCCCGGCGGCGATTTGCGACTGCCACATCGGCTACGTGCATCTGGAGACGACCGGCCTCTACGACGTCTTCGCCGGGGGGATCCTGGAACGCATCCCCGCCCGCTGAGGTCAGGCCACCCCCCCGCACCGCCCGACGGGCTCAGCCGGCGTCCGGGGGGTGCGGGAGGGAGCCCAGGCCACGCAGCACGAACTCCAACACCATCTCCTCGGCCTCCTCGGGTGTCACCGCGCCGCTGAGCAGCGGGACCCGCTCGGCGCCGATGACGGCGAGGATGAAGCGGGAGGTGGCGGCCACGTCGAGGGTGTGGAAGTCGCCTGAGGCCACGCCGCTGTCGATGATGCCCGTCAGGATGCGCTGCATCGGCTCGACGTGGTCGGCCAGGCGCTGGTAGGCGTCGGGGCCCAGGGCGGCGGACAGGTCGGCGGGGCCGGGATGGGGGTGGGCGAGCAGCCCTTCGAGCTGGAGCCTGACGAAGACCCGCAACTGCTCGGCGGAGGAGGCCCGCTCGGGCAGTTCCCGCTCGTAGCCGTCGATGAAGTAGTGCGTCACCCGCTCGGTGAAGGCCAGCAGCAGCGCGGCCTTGTCGGGGAAGTAGTTGTACAGAACGGTGCGGGTGATCTCGGCCTCGCTCGCCACGTCGGTCATGGAGATGGCGTCGATGCCCTGCTCCCGGGAGAGACGTGAGACCGCACGCAGGATGCGGTCCTGTGTCTGGGCGCGGTGCTCGCCGATGGTAGCGGCCGAAATCCGGGGCATGGCCCCATGGTCGCACAGTGCCGCAGCCCCGGTCAGGTCGTCCGCGTCCGGCCGCGAGGTCAGCGCTGGGGGCGGGTCGCGATCATGGCGGTGTGCAGGTCCTTGGTGCTGGGGGCCGGGGGGAGCGGGAGGCCGGCGCGGTCGGTGCGGCAGGCGTCGAGGATCAGGCCGATCAGTCGCCGCCACGCCTGAGGGGCGGCGTAGCGCGTGGAGCCGAGCACTCCGGCGTTGGCCATCATGATCAGCATAAGATCCTGGCCGGTGAAGTCGGCGCGTAGCGTCCCGGAACGGCGGGCCCGCTCGATCACCCGGTCGATCGCCGCCATCGCCCGCGCTCTCGGTGCCTCCAGCGCGGCTCCGGGGAAGCAGGTGGTGAGAGCCTCGGTCACCCCCTGGTCGGCGGCCTGCATCCCGCAGACGTGTTCGACCAGCCCGGCGAACGCCTCCCAGGGGTCGTCGGCGAGCTCCGCCGCCTCGGGATCGGGCTGATCCTGCCCGCTCTCACCGGCGTCCTGCCCGTGCTGACCCCGCTCGCCGCCGCCGGCCTGGTGGTCACGATGATCGGCGCCATCATCGTGCACGTCCGGCGCAAGGAGTATTCGGCACTCGTGATGAACCTGGTGCTCCTCGTGCTGGCCGCCTTCGTGGCCTGGGGGCGTTTCGGGCCGTACGCCTTCTGAGCACCGTACGTCTTTGAGGGCCTTTGCCGGGACCGTGCGATTTCCGAAGGTCCAGCGCCTCCTGGAGGGCGCCGGACAGCTGAACGCTCCGGTGCGGAGACATCCGTGCCGGAGCGTTCTCTCGTGCTGTGGGACGACCGGGTTCAGGCGGCGACCTCGGACCGGGCCACCCGGCCGAGCTCGCCCAGGACCTCGGTGTTGAGCAGGTAGGCGAGCTTGGTCTCGCGGATCAGACGCTGCTTCTCGGCCTCGTCCAGGGGCAGCGCGTCCAGCCGGGCCCGGTACTCGTTCTTGAAACGGGGCAGGCTGCCGATCTCGTCGAACAGGTAGAAGTCGATGCCGCCACCCGGCTGGTAGCCGTAGATCTTCTGCAGCTCCATCCGGATGAACTGCCCGCCGGACAGGTCACCCATGTAGCGGGTGTAGTGGTGGGCGATGTAGCCGGCCGGCCAGGTGGCGACCTGGTTGATGCGGGAGACCAGGGTCAGGGTCGGCTTGGAGGGCTCGATCCTGGACCGCCAGCCGGACCCGTAGATCGTCTCCAGGTCGCGGACCAGGGCCTCCTCCCGGTAGAGCTCGGGAAAGACGAACGGTGCCGCGACGGGGTCCTCGGCGAGCGACCGTGAGGCGCCGTCCAGGGCCACGTAGGCGAAGTAGTGCTGGGCGACCATCTCGCCGTACGCCTCGGGGGTGAGCTGGCCCGCCATCAGGGCCTTGAGGTAGCTCTCATCCTCGGCGGATTCGTGGTCGCCCCAGGTGGCGTTTCTGAGGACTTCGGAGAACGGTGACTCACTCATGATCACTCCGCGGCGAGGAAACTTTTCATGACACAGTGTCACAAAAATCGCGCCACCTCGTCAAGCCGATGACGACACCTTGTCATTAAACCGGCCGTCCTTCGCGTCGAGTTCGGGTGGGACGCGCGGGGACGGGCTTCTTGGCGCGAGCGGGTGGGGCCTGTCGCAGGGAGCCGGGCGCGTCGGATGGTGCCGTGGCCTCCGAGGGGGGTGCCTTCGCCGCCAATCTACCCTTAGGTTAGGCTCGGCTAACTTTTACAGCGTTGTCGTTGAAACCGTGGTCGGACTCCTCCCGATCGACAGAAGGAAAACATCGCCATGCCCGTTGAACTCCCCAAAGCTGTGCTCGCACCGGCAGCGGGAGCCCTGCTGTCCGGGATCACCGCCTGCGGAAACGAGTCCGACAGCGGTTCCACCGCTGCCGGCGCCGCGAACGACAAGAAGATCACCGTTTGCGGCGGCCGCAGCGAGTCGCCGGTCAAGGGATCAGGACTCCTCCCCTGACCACGCGACCACATCTCGCCAGGCGGGTCCGCCGCGACGGACCCGCCCTACGGCCGTTCGGTCGTATCCTGCCGACGGGCGGGCGTCCTCGCCGGCCGCTACTGCTCGCCCTGTCGGTACTGGCCGTCGCGGTGGCCCTCATCCCGGTGCTCTACCTCGGCGTGCGGACGGCCGAAGCGGGCTGGGAGCGTATCGCCGAGGAGGTGTTCACCGCGCGGGTCGCGCTGCTCGCGCTCCGCACCCTCGGCCTGGCCGCGGTGGTGAGCGCCGGGTGCCTCGTGCTGGGGGTCGGTTCGGCGTTCCTGGTCGTACGGACCGATCTGCCCGCCAGGCGCGCGTTCGCGGTCCTGGCGGCCCTGCCACTCGCGGTACCGACCTACATCGCGGCATTCGCGTGGAGATCGACCGTTGACGGGTTCGAGGGCTTCTGGGCGGCGGCGCTGGTGCTGACGCTGTGCTCCTATCCCTACGTCTTCCTGCCCGTCGCCGCGGCGCTCAAGGGCGCCGACCCGGCCCAGGAGGAGGTGTCCCGATCACTGGGCAGAAACGCCTGGCGTACCTTCACCGGTGTGACACTGCGGCAGGTCCGTCCCGCGGTCGCGGGTGGCGCGCTTCTGGTGGCGCTGTACGTTCTGTCGGACTTCGGCGCGGTGTCGATCGTGCGGGCCGACACCTTCACCCGGGCCATCTTCGTCGCCTTCGACCTGGGCTTCGACCGAACCGGAGCGCTGGTGCTGTCAAGTGTGCTCGTCATCTTGACGATGCTCATACTCGCGGGTGAGACGGTGAGCCGCCAACGCGGTGCCCGCTACGCTCATCTGGGCGCTACTCGCCGGGCCCCGGCCAGGTTCCGCCTCGTCCGGACGCGCTGGCCCGCCACCTTCATGCTGCTCGTTCTCGCGGGGCTCTCCATCGGCGTCACCGTGGTGAGCCTCGGCCACCGGATGATCGAGGGTGTCTCGCGGCCGGGGACCTGGTCCGAGGTGGCCGACGCCGCGGGCAACTCGCTCTGGCTCTCCTTCGCGGGCACCGTGCTCACCGTGCTGCTCGCGCTGCCACTGGGCGTGCTCACCGCCAAGGCGCCAAGCCTGCTGACCGCACTGCTCGATCGTCTCGGCTACCTCAGCCACGCCCTGCCCGGCCTGGTCATCGGCCTTTCCCTGGTCTCCTTCGGGATCAGCCTCGCCTATCCGATCTACCAGACGACCTGGCTGCTCGCGCTCGGCTACGTCGCCCTGTTCCTCCCGCTGGCGGTGGCCGCGGTCACCGCGGCGGCGGCACAGGCGCCCCCCGTCCTGGACGACGTCGCCCGCTCACTGGGCCGGGGACCGCTGGCCGTGCTGCGTACGGTGACCCTGCCCCTCACCCTGCCCGGCATCGGGGCCGGTGCCGCGCTGGCCTTCCTGGCCTGCATGAAGGAACTGCCCGCTACACTCCTTTTGCGGCCGACCGGTATCGACACCCTCGCCACCGAACTGTGGACGCACACCACCGTGGCGGCCTATGCCGCCGCTGCCCCCTACGCGGCGTTGCTCGTGCTGCTGTCATCGGTGCCCGCGTGGCTGCTCACCTCGCGCACCGGCATCCTCACCCGGGAGTCCACCAGATGAGCCGGCTGGAACTGCGCGGTATCGCCAAGAAGTACGGAACGATGACCGCGCTCGCCGGGGTCGACCTCACCGTGCCGAGCGGCACCCTGACCGCCGTACTCGGCCCTTCGGGCTGTGGCAAGACGACCCTGCTGCGCTGTGTGGCGGGTTTCGAACGGCTCGATGCCGGTGAGATCGCCGTTGATGGGCGGACTGTCGCAGGCCCGGGAGTGCACACATCCCCAGAACGCCGGCATATCGTCACCGTCCCGCAGGAGGGCGCGCTCTTCCCGCACCTGTCGGTGGGCGACAACATCGGGTACGGCCTGAACCGGGAGGAACGGCGTTCTGGCCGCATCGAGGAAGTGCTCACCCTGGTGGGCCTGTCCGGACAGGGCGAGCGGATGCCACATCACCTGTCCGGCGGACAGCAGCAGCGCGTGGCGGTCGCCAGGGCGCTGGCACCGCGCCCCTCCCTCATCCTGCTCGACGAGCCGTTCAGCGCGCTGGACGCCGGGTTACGCGTCGAACTGCGGCGCGATGTGCGCGACGCGCTGCGAGCCGACGGGGCGACCGCCATCCTCGTCACCCACGACCAGGGCGAGGCCCTCTCCAGCGCCGATCAGGTCGCGGTGATGCGCGACGGCCTGGTCATCCAGAGCGGACCGGCGGTCGGCGTCTATCGGGAACCGGTGGACCCATGGGTGGCGGCATTCGTGGGCGACGCGGTGTTCCTGCCCGCCGGAACCGGTATCGGCCCAGGTACGGGTGACGCCGTGCTGTCCACGGCACTCGGTCCCATCCCGGTGGGCGAGGTACCGGCAGGGACCGGTGCCCTCACCGCCATGGTGCGCCCCGAACAGATTCGCATCACCACGGCATCGGCCCGCCCGGCGGTGGCCGCGACCGTGATCGGTTACGACTTTCACGGCCATGACGCGGTCGTCACACTCCGGCTCGCCGATGACACACGGATCATCGCGCGAGTGCCCGGCCACGCGGCCCCGGTGACGGCGGGAGCCGCTGTCGGGGTGCTCGTGGAAGGAACATGTCAGGCCTGGCGTGGGGCTTGAGGAACAGCGCGCACGCCGGTTGTCCGTGATGGAGGCGGGTGCGCGGCGCGTGCGCATCCGGTAAAACGAACGGTTTGTCGTGCCGCGGACGGGTTGCGCGCCGTCGTTGGCCGTTCCCGGCCCGGCACCGGTGGCGCGGTGTCGCGAGGGCCTGCCGATCGTTTCCGTTGACGGGAAAAGTCCCTCGTCGCTCCAGGTGGGATCGCGGAGCAGGAAGGCGACGAGGGGGAGTGAGCTGGGGCCGTCCTATTCTGTGGCGGCCTGTAGCGGAGTGGCGCCGAGGGGGCCGGTCTCGGGTGGTGTGAAGTCATGGTCCGCGGTTGGCGGTAGGTCGCCGAGCGCCGGGAGTATCGCGATCGACCGAGCAGATCGATGGCCTGCTCGGCCTGCTGCGCGGTGATGGACTTCTTCCGGCAGGATGGCAGAAATTACACAATTACGATCGCTCACAGCGAACACGCTCAACCTCGGGAACATTCTCAGGCTCCCATTAATTGAGTGAGTACAACTCAACCCTTGGAGTTCACATGAGTGAGAGCTTGATCCTCCCGGTCCTGCCGCTCGACGACGAGGTCGTGCTGCCGGGCATGGTGGTTCCGCTTGACCTGTCGGAGACCGAGGTCCGGGCTGCGATCGACGCGGCTCAGGCTCTCGCTGACAACAAGCCCGAAGTCCTGCTCGTTCCCCGGATCGACGGAAGATACGGCTCGGTGGGCGTCCGGGCGATCGTCGAGCAGGTGGGCAGGCTGCCGGGCGGCGAGCCCGCCGCCGTGGTGCGCGGTGTCGACCGGGTCCGCGTGGGCACCGGCACGACCGGGCCGGGCGCGGCCCTGTGGGTGCAGGCCACCCGGGTTCCCGCCGTCGCGGCGGACGAGCGCGCCCACGAGCTGGCGAAGGCGTACAAGGCGCTGGCCACCACGATCCTGCAGAAGCGGGGCGCCTGGCAGGTCGTCGACGCGGTCAACCAGATGGACGACCCGTCGATCCTGGCCGACAACTCCGGTTACGCCCCCTGGCTGAGCACCTCGCGCAAGGCCGAGATCCTGGAGACCGCGGACCCGGCCGACCGGTTGGAGAAGCTGGTCGAGTGGTCGCGCGAGCACCTGGCCGAGATCGACGTGGCCGAGACGATCCGCAAGGACGTCCAGGAGGGCATGGAGAAGCAGCAGCGTGAGTTCCTGCTCCGCCGGCAGCTCGCCGCGGTCCGCAAGGAGCTCGCCGAGCTGAACGGCGACACCGCCGCCTCCGAGGAGGAGGACTACCGCTCCCGCGTCGAGGCCGCCGACCTGCCGGAAAAGGTGCGTCAGGCCGCGCTTAAGGAGGTCGACAAGCTGGAACGGACCTCTGACCAGTCTCCCGAGACCGGCTGGATCCGCACCTGGCTCGACACCGTTCTCGACATCCCGTGGAACGAGCGGACCGAGGACTCGTACGACATCGCCGCGGCCCGCGCCGTCCTCGACACCGACCACACCGGCCTCGAGGACGTCAAGGACCGCATCATCGAATACCTCGCGGTCCGCGGGCGCAGGGCCGAGAAGGGGCTCGGCGTGGTCGGCGGCCGTCGCAGCGGCGCCGTGCTTGCGCTGGCCGGCCCGCCCGGGGTCGGCAAGACCTCCCTCGGTGAGTCCGTCGCCCGTGCGATGGGCCGCAAGTTCGTCCGGGTCGCCCTCGGCGGTGTCCGGGACGAGGCCGAGATCCGCGGTCACCGGCGTACCTACGTCGGCGCCCAGTCGGGCCGGATCGTCCGCGCCATCCGGGAGGCCGGCTCGATGAACCCGGTCGTGCTGCTCGACGAGGTCGACAAGGTCGGCTCCGATTACCGGGGCGACCCGACGGCCGCGCTGCTCGAGGTGCTCGACCCGGCGCAGAACCACACCTTCCGTGACCACTACCTGGAGGTGGAGCTCGACCTCAGCGACGTGCTCTTCCTGGCGACCGCCAACGTGCTGGAGGCCATCCCCGGCCCGCTGCTGGACCGCATGGAGATCGTGACGCTCGATGGCTATACCGAGGACGAGAAGGTCGCCATCGCCCGTGACCATCTGCTCCCGCGCCAGCTCGACAAGGCCGGCCTCACCGCCGAGGACGTCACGGTCGACGAGGACGCGCTGCGCAGGCTCGCGGGTGAGTACACCAGGGAGGCCGGGGTCCGGTCCCTGGAGCGCTCGATCGCCAGGATTCTGCGCAAGGTGACGGCCAATGTCGCGCTCGGTGAGGGCGAGCTGCCCGTGGTGGTGGGGGACCTGGTCCCCTATCTGGGCCGCCCGCGTAACGTGCCGGAGTCCTCGCTTCCCGAGTCCAGCCAGCGCACGGCGGTTCCCGGTGTGGCGACCGGTCTGGCGGTCACCGGGGCGGGAGGTGACGTGCTCTACGTGGAGGCGTCCCTGGCCGACCCCGAGACCGGTGACACCGGCCTGACCTTGACCGGCCAGCTCGGCGACGTCATGAAGGAGTCGGCCCGGATCGCGCTCTCCTACCTGCGCTCGCGGGGCGCGGAGCTGGAGCTGCCCGTCGGTTCCCTCAAGGACCGCTCGGTGCACGTCCACTTCCCGGCCGGAGCCGTTCCCAAGGACGGCCCGTCCGCGGGCGTCACCTTGATCACGGCCCTGGCCTCGCTGCTGTCGGGCCGTCAGGTCCGCGCCGACGTGGCCATGACCGGCGAGGTCTCCCTCACCGGCCGGGTGCTCCCGATCGGCGGGGTCAAGCAGAAGCTGCTGGCCGCCCACCGGGCGGGCATCACGACGGTGCTGATCCCGGCGCGCAACGAGCCCGACCTGGACGATGTCCCGCAGGCCGTCCGCGACGAGCTCACCGTTCACGCGGTGAGCGACGTGCGCGAGGTCCTGGACATCGCGCTCACCCCGGCCAAGGTGGCCGAGCACATCGCCGCCTGACCCACGGCCCGCACCACGGCCCGCCCCCTCACCGGAGGGGGCGGGCCGTCCGGCTGCCCGATCTGGCGGCCAAGGGCCGGCTCATGTCGTACGGGGAGACCAAGGGCCGCTTCTACGCGCCGGGGGCGAGGATGCGGGCGATCAAGGACGACTTCGCCCAGCGGATCGTCCCGCTACGGGATCCGTACTGGCATGACCAGCGCTTCGTTCCGTAGACCGAACTTGAGGGCGAGGCCGGCACCGACCACCTCGCCGCCTGGTTCGCCGCTCGCTGGGGCACCGCCGCCGCGACCGTCAACGCCCGCCTGGACGCGCTGAGGCGGCGAACGGCAGAGCTACTCCCCCTGGTCGCACGAACCCGAGCGGTGGGCAGTGAACCGGGGGCGAGGAGGGTCCGGGTAGAAGTGCACTGAAGATCTTGGTTTGAGTGGATATCGGCGCGGAGCAGGCGCCCCGGCGGCTTATGCAGTGGCGGGGTTCAGTGCCCAGGCGCCGCCTGTGTGGGTGAGTCCGAGGTTGATGAGGCGGCGGAGGTTGAGTGCGGCAGCGCGGTTGTGGAGCCAGATGTTGTTCTTGAGGACGCCGCGGTAGGGAACGCGACGGTTGCCTTTGGCGACCAGCCAGGCGATGGCGCGTTCGACGGGTGGTCGCCAGCGGCGGTACTCCTGCTGCCATCGCTGACTGGTGGCGGCCTGCTGCCGGGCGGTTTTGAGGAGGTCATAGTGGGGGTGGACGTTGAAGGTGCGTCCGGTCTTGGACGTGGTGCAGCGTTCGCGCAGTGGGCAGGTGCGGCACAGGATCTTGAACTGGGCCTGGCGGTTACCACCTGCCAGCGGGCGGCCGAGGGTTTTGGTGTGGCCTGCCGGGCAGGTGACGCGGCCGGTTTGGGTGTCGACCTGGAAATCGTCGGTGGTGAAGCCGCCGGGGACGGCTTGGCGTAGCGGCGGCGGCTTGATCACCAGGGTGTGGCCGTCGGCTTGGAGGGTCTGTCGCAGGTCGCCGGTGCCGTAGGCGGTGTCGCCCAGTACCGTCAGGGCATCGTCGTCGCCGGCGAGGAGGCTTCGGGCGACGGCGGCCTCGTGGTTGTCCGCGCCGCTGCCCGCGGTGAGGGCGACCTCGGTGAACAGCCCCGCCTCGGGCTCGAACGCGGCATGTGCGCGAAAGCCGTCCTGGTGGCGGGTGCGGTTCTTGTGGATGTGGCGGGCCTCGGGGTCGACCGTGGACACGATGCGGTCGTGGGCGGTGCGCCGGGCGATCCGCCATCGGCCGTCGGAGCCGTCGGCGGGCTCGACGTCTTGTCCTGCGACCAGTGCCAGCAGTCCGAGGGCGCCTGCCGCCGTCTCGCCGAGCGGTTGGCCGGGCACGTGAGCGATGAGATTAAGGGCGTCGGTGACCAGGGCGTCGACCAGTGTGTCCCGCGCCTGCTGGTCGTTCCAGGCGATCTTCGGCTTGCCGGGGTCGGTGTAGTCGTGGGCGGTGCACCACTGGGCGGCGACCGGCTCGGCGCCGGGGACGTCGCGGATGACCCGGCGGATCGCGGCGATGAGCTGGGTGACGGTGTCCTGGGTGGCGACCGCGTCGTCCAGCACGGTGGAGTCCAACGCCCGGCGCTGCCTGCCTTTGAGGACGCCGGTGGCCGCGACGACTTCCCTGACCTTGGTGAACAGCCGGTTCGGATCGGCCGAGCGCTGCAGGCGCCGTCGGAAGTAGGTCAACAGCGACGGGTCGAACGCGGTGTCGTACAGACCCAGGCCGCAGGCGGCCTTCCACCTCAGGTCACAACGCAGTTCCTGAACCGTCTCGAAGTCCGACAGCCCGTGCAGGCTCTGCAGGACGATCACTGTGGCGAGCACCTGCGGCGGCATGCTCGGCCGCCCGTTCGCCGAGGGATACATGTCCGTGAACATGTCTGCTGGGAACAGCGTCTGCCGATGTTCGGCCAGGAACGCGAAAACGCTCCCGGCTGGGATCAGCTCCCGGCAGGTCTGCCACACATCCGGCCCTACCGGTTCTCCAGCCCATTCACCCTGCACGCAACGAGTCTGGCCCCGAATCATCCGAGGCGGGACCAGAACGCAAGATTTTCAGTGCACTTCTAGAAGTGCACTGAAGATCTTGGTTTGAGTGGATATCGGCGCGGAGCAGGCGCCCCGGCGGCTTATGCAGTGGCGGGGTTCAGTGCCCAGGCGCCGCCTGTGTGGGTGAGTCCGAGGTTGATGAGGCGGCGGAGGTTGAGTGCGGCAGCGCGGTTGTGGAGCCAGATGTTGTTCTTGAGGACGCCGCGGTAGGGAACGCGACGGTTGCCTTTGGCGACCAGCCAGGCGATGGCGCGTTCGACGGGTGGTCGCCAGCGGCGGTACTCCTGCTGCCATCGCTGACTGGTGGCGGCCTGCTGCCGGGCGGTTTTGAGGAGGTCATAGTGGGGGTGGACGTTGAAGGTGCGTCCGGTCTTGGACGTGGTGCAGCGTTCGCGCAGTGGGCAGGTGCGGCACAGGATCTTGAACTGGGCCTGGCGGTTACCACCTGCCAGCGGGCGGCCGAGGGTTTTGGTGTGGCCTGCCGGGCAGGTGACGCGGCCGGTTTGGGTGTCGACCTGGAAATCGTCGGTGGTGAAGCCGCCGGGGACGGCTTGGCGTAGCGGCGGCGGCTTGATCACCAGGGTGTGGCCGTCGGCTTGGAGGGTCTGTCGCAGGTCGCCGGTGCCGTAGGCGGTGTCGCCCAGTACCGTCAGGGCATCGTCGTCGCCGGCGAGGAGGCTTCGGGCGACGGCGGCCTCGTGGTTGTCCGCGCCGCTGCCCGCGGTGAGGGCGACCTCGGTGAACAGCCCCGCCTCGGGCTCGAACGCGGCATGTGCGCGAAAGCCGTCCTGGTGGCGGGTGCGGTTCTTGTGGATGTGGCGGGCCTCGGGGTCGACCGTGGACACGATGCGGTCGTGGGCGGTGCGCCGGGCGATCCGCCATCGGCCGTCGGAGCCGTCGGCGGGCTCGACGTCTTGTCCTGCGACCAGTGCCAGCAGTCCGAGGGCGCCTGCCGCCGTCTCGCCGAGCGGTTGGCCGGGCACGTGAGCGATGAGATTAAGGGCGTCGGTGACCAGGGCGTCGACCAGTGTGTCCCGCGCCTGCTGGTCGTTCCAGGCGATCTTCGGCTTGCCGGGGTCGGTGTAGTCGTGGGCGGTGCACCACTGGGCGGCGACCGGCTCGGCGCCGGGGACGTCGCGGATGACCCGGCGGATCGCGGCGATGAGCTGGGTGACGGTGTCCTGGGTGGCGACCGCGTCGTCCAGCACGGTGGAGTCCAACGCCCGGCGCTGCCTGCCTTTGAGGACGCCGGTGGCCGCGACGACTTCCCTGACCTTGGTGAACAGCCGGTTCGGATCGGCCGAGCGCTGCAGGCGCCGTCGGAAGTAGGTCAACAGCGACGGGTCGAACGCGGTGTCGTACAGACCCAGGCCGCAGGCGGCCTTCCACCTCAGGTCACAACGCAGTTCCTGAACCGTCTCGAAGTCCGACAGCCCGTGCAGGCTCTGCAGGACGATCACTGTGGCGAGCACCTGCGGCGGCATGCTCGGCCGCCCGTTCGCCGAGGGATACATGTCCGTGAACATGTCTGCTGGGAACAGCGTCTGCCGATGTTCGGCCAGGAACGCGAAAACGCTCCCGGCTGGGATCAGCTCCCGGCAGGTCTGCCACACATCCGGCCCTACCGGTTCTCCAGCCCATTCACCCTGCACGCAACGAGTCTGGCCCCGAATCATCCGAGGCGGGACCAGAACGCAAGATTTTCAGTGCACTTCTAGAAGTGCACTGAAGATCTTGGTTTGAGTGGATATCGGCGCGGAGCAGGCGCCCCGGCGGCTTATGCAGTGGCGGGGTTCAGTGCCCAGGCGCCGCCTGTGTGGGTGAGTCCGAGGTTGATGAGGCGGCGGAGGTTGAGTGCGGCAGCGCGGTTGTGGAGCCAGATGTTGTTCTTGAGGACGCCGCGGTAGGGAACGCGACGGTTGCCTTTGGCGACCAGCCAGGCGATGGCGCGTTCGACGGGTGGTCGCCAGCGGCGGTACTCCTGCTGCCATCGCTGACTGGTGGCGGCCTGCTGCCGGGCGGTTTTGAGGAGGTCATAGTGGGGGTGGACGTTGAAGGTGCGTCCGGTCTTGGACGTGGTGCAGCGTTCGCGCAGTGGGCAGGTGCGGCACAGGATCTTGAACTGGGCCTGGCGGTTACCACCTGCCAGCGGGCGGCCGAGGGTTTTGGTGTGGCCTGCCGGGCAGGTGACGCGGCCGGTTTGGGTGTCGACCTGGAAATCGTCGGTGGTGAAGCCGCCGGGGACGGCTTGGCGTAGCGGCGGCGGCTTGATCACCAGGGTGTGGCCGTCGGCTTGGAGGGTCTGTCGCAGGTCGCCGGTGCCGTAGGCGGTGTCGCCCAGTACCGTCAGGGCATCGTCGTCGCCGGCGAGGAGGCTTCGGGCGACGGCGGCCTCGTGGTTGTCCGCGCCGCTGCCCGCGGTGAGGGCGACCTCGGTGAACAGCCCCGCCTCGGGCTCGAACGCGGCATGTGCGCGAAAGCCGTCCTGGTGGCGGGTGCGGTTCTTGTGGATGTGGCGGGCCTCGGGGTCGACCGTGGACACGATGCGGTCGTGGGCGGTGCGCCGGGCGATCCGCCATCGGCCGTCGGAGCCGTCGGCGGGCTCGACGTCTTGTCCTGCGACCAGTGCCAGCAGTCCGAGGGCGCCTGCCGCCGTCTCGCCGAGCGGTTGGCCGGGCACGTGAGCGATGAGATTAAGGGCGTCGGTGACCAGGGCGTCGACCAGTGTGTCCCGCGCCTGCTGGTCGTTCCAGGCGATCTTCGGCTTGCCGGGGTCGGTGTAGTCGTGGGCGGTGCACCACTGGGCGGCGACCGGCTCGGCGCCGGGGACGTCGCGGATGACCCGGCGGATCGCGGCGATGAGCTGGGTGACGGTGTCCTGGGTGGCGACCGCGTCGTCCAGCACGGTGGAGTCCAACGCCCGGCGCTGCCTGCCTTTGAGGACGCCGGTGGCCGCGACGACTTCCCTGACCTTGGTGAACAGCCGGTTCGGATCGGCCGAGCGCTGCAGGCGCCGTCGGAAGTAGGTCAACAGCGACGGGTCGAACGCGGTGTCGTACAGACCCAGGCCGCAGGCGGCCTTCCACCTCAGGTCACAACGCAGTTCCTGAACCGTCTCGAAGTCCGACAGCCCGTGCAGGCTCTGCAGGACGATCACTGTGGCGAGCACCTGCGGCGGCATGCTCGGCCGCCCGTTCGCCGAGGGATACATGTCCGTGAACATGTCTGCTGGGAACAGCGTCTGCCGATGTTCGGCCAGGAACGCGAAAACGCTCCCGGCTGGGATCAGCTCCCGGCAGGTCTGCCACACATCCGGCCCTACCGGTTCTCCAGCCCATTCACCCTGCACGCAACGAGTCTGGCCCCGAATCATCCGAGGCGGGACCAGAACGCAAGATTTTCAGTGCACTTCTAGAAGTGCACTGAAGATCTTGGTTTGAGTGGATATCGGCGCGGAGCAGGCGCCCCGGCGGCTTATGCAGTGGCGGGGTTCAGTGCCCAGGCGCCGCCTGTGTGGGTGAGTCCGAGGTTGATGAGGCGGCGGAGGTTGAGTGCGGCAGCGCGGTTGTGGAGCCAGATGTTGTTCTTGAGGACGCCGCGGTAGGGAACGCGACGGTTGCCTTTGGCGACCAGCCAGGCGATGGCGCGTTCGACGGGTGGTCGCCAGCGGCGGTACTCCTGCTGCCATCGCTGACTGGTGGCGGCCTGCTGCCGGGCGGTTTTGAGGAGGTCATAGTGGGGGTGGACGTTGAAGGTGCGTCCGGTCTTGGACGTGGTGCAGCGTTCGCGCAGTGGGCAGGTGCGGCACAGGATCTTGAACTGGGCCTGGCGGTTACCACCTGCCAGCGGGCGGCCGAGGGTTTTGGTGTGGCCTGCCGGGCAGGTGACGCGGCCGGTTTGGGTGTCGACCTGGAAATCGTCGGTGGTGAAGCCGCCGGGGACGGCTTGGCGTAGCGGCGGCGGCTTGATCACCAGGGTGTGGCCGTCGGCTTGGAGGGTCTGTCGCAGGTCGCCGGTGCCGTAGGCGGTGTCGCCCAGTACCGTCAGGGCATCGTCGTCGCCGGCGAGGAGGCTTCGGGCGACGGCGGCCTCGTGGTTGTCCGCGCCGCTGCCCGCGGTGAGGGCGACCTCGGTGAACAGCCCCGCCTCGGGCTCGAACGCGGCATGTGCGCGAAAGCCGTCCTGGTGGCGGGTGCGGTTCTTGTGGATGTGGCGGGCCTCGGGGTCGACCGTGGACACGATGCGGTCGTGGGCGGTGCGCCGGGCGATCCGCCATCGGCCGTCGGAGCCGTCGGCGGGCTCGACGTCTTGTCCTGCGACCAGTGCCAGCAGTCCGAGGGCGCCTGCCGCCGTCTCGCCGAGCGGTTGGCCGGGCACGTGAGCGATGAGATTAAGGGCGTCGGTGACCAGGGCGTCGACCAGTGTGTCCCGCGCCTGCTGGTCGTTCCAGGCGATCTTCGGCTTGCCGGGGTCGGTGTAGTCGTGGGCGGTGCACCACTGGGCGGCGACCGGCTCGGCGCCGGGGACGTCGCGGATGACCCGGCGGATCGCGGCGATGAGCTGGGTGACGGTGTCCTGGGTGGCGACCGCGTCGTCCAGCACGGTGGAGTCCAACGCCCGGCGCTGCCTGCCTTTGAGGACGCCGGTGGCCGCGACGACTTCCTGACCTTGGTGAACAGCCGGTTCGGATCGGCCGAGCGCTGCAGGCGCCGTCGGAAGTAGGTCAACAGCGACGGGTCGAACGCGGTGTCGTACAGACCCAGGCCGCAGGCGGCCTTCCACCTCAGGTCACAACGCAGTTCCTGAACCGTCTCGAAGTCCGACAGCCCGTGCAGGCTCTGCAGGACGATCACTGTGGCGAGCACCTGCGGCGGCATGCTCGGCCGCCCGTTCGCCGAGGGATACATGTCCGTGAACATGTCTGCTGGGAACAGCGTCTGCCGATGTTCGGCCAGGAACGCGAAAACGCTCCCGGCTGGGATCAGCTCCCGGCAGGTCTGCCACACATCCGGCCCTACCGGTTCTCCAGCCCATTCACCCTGCACGCAACGAGTCTGGCCCCGAATCATCCGAGGCGGGACCAGAACGCAAGATTTTCAGTGCACTTCTAGACGAGAAGTTCCGAAGTAGCGGCGACGCTGATGGTTGGCTGCGCCGGGTTGGCCGCTTGCGGCCCGCCCGTGGAGCGGATGCTTCGGTGGTGCACCTGCTAAGAAATAAGCTCTGAGTTCCCGAGTGCCTCTCCGGGTCATCTCACCCCAGGACCAGGGCGTTCTCCGTGTAGAGCACGTCGCTCCGGCGGTTGAGGAGATCTCGGGATCGGTGAAGCCTCCCCCTTGTCGCCGAGGTTTTTGTAGCGGTGGTGAAGCTGAGGAGTCGCGTGCCGGCCCCGGTCGATCCCGGTGTACGAACGAGGGGGAGGGGGACGGGCTGCCGGACGACTCCGGGCACGGGTGTTCGTGAAGGCCGATCGATTTAACATAAAATGTCGGGAATGACGGTAAATAAGGGTTGCGTTGGGCCAGGTGTGGACCGAGGCCAGAGACCATGATCTGATCGCTGGACCATCTCCTCCCGCACCGTCCGGGCCACCTGCCCTCCTTCCGGGACGCCCGTCGGCTCCCTCCCCGGAAGCCTGCCGAGATCCGTTCCATGTTGGGGTACAGCAGTGATTGACGTGTCGGACCTGCGAAAGGTCTATCGAGATCGGGGGCGCGAGGTGGTCGCCGTCGACGGCGTCGACCTCCACGTCCGCGAGGGTGAGACATACGGCGTGCTCGGGCAGAGCGGCGCCGGTAAGAGCACCCTGCTGCGCTGCGTGAACCTCCTGGAGCGGCCCACCTCGGGCACCGTCTCGGTGGCGGGTCAGGAGCTGACGAGCCTGGCCGAGCGGGACCTGCGCAAGGCGAGGCAGCGGATCGGGATGATCCACTAGCATTTCGCGCTGCTCTCCTCCCGTACCGTCGCCGGCAACGTCGCCTTCCCGCTGGAGGTCATGGGAGTGGCAAAGGCCGAGCGCGGCAGGCGGACCGCCGAGTTGCTGGAGCTGGTCGGGCTGGCCGACAAGGCCGGGGCGCACCCCGCGCAGCTGTCGGGAGGGCAGAAGCAGCGGGTCGGCATCGCCCGCGCGCTGGCCGGCAGTCCTCCGGTCCTGCTGTCGGACGAGGCCACCTCGGCGCTCGACCCCGGCACCACGCAGTCGATCCTGGCCCTGCTCAAGAGCCTCAACCGCGAGCTCGGCCTGACCATCCTGCTGATCGCGGTGATCCCGTTCACCAGGCTGATCGTCGGCACGACCATCGGCACCATCGCCGCGGTGGTCCCGCTGACGCTCGGCGCGGCGCCGTTCTTCGCCCGCCTGGTGGAGACCGCGCTGCGCGAGGTCGGCAGGGACAAGGTACAGGCGGCCCAGGCCATGGGGGCCGGGCGCGCGACCATCGTCGGCAAGGTGCTGCTGCCCGAGGCGATGCCCGGCCTGATCGCGGGGCTCACGGTGACCGTGGTCGCGCTGATCTCGTACTCGGCGATGGCCGGGGCGATCGGCGGGGGCGGGCTCGGAGACCTGGCCATCCGCTACGGCTACCAGCGCTTCGAGACCATCCTCATGATCGTCACCGTTGTCGTGCTGGTCGCCGTCGTGCAACTCGTGCAGAGCCTGGGCGACACCGTCGCCCGCCGTCTCGCGCGCGACTGACCGGCCGAGCCGATGACCTTCTGCCGCCGCGCGGCCACACCGGGGTGACCGGGGGAGCGCTTCCACGGCCGTGAGAACCGTCATCCCAGGGCCGCGACCTCGTCCGCGAGGTCGCGGCCCTGCCGCGTTCGAGTACTTCTCACCGAACCTGAAGCCGAGTAATGTTCTGCTCCATGCACCCGGGAGCCATCGCAGCAGTTTCGCCGGACAAGCCCGCTGTGATCATGGCGGGCTCCGGACGGGTCGTCACCTACCGCGAGCTGGACGAGGAGTCCAACCGCCTCGCCCACCTCTTCCGCGCAGCCGGCCTACGGCCGGGTGACCACATCGCCTTCATGCTGGAGAACCACCCGCTCTTCCTGGTGGTCGCCTGGGCCGCGCACCGCTCGGGCCTGTACTACACGGCCATCAGTTCGCGTCTGAAGACCGACGAGCTCGCCTACATCGTCGACAACTGCGGGGCCCGGGTCTTCATCTCCTCGGCCGCCCTCGCGGACGTAGCGGTCTCCATCACCGACCTCGCGCCCAAGGTCGGGCTCAGGCTCATGCTGGACGGTGTCGCCCCCGGTTTCGACTCCTACGAGAAGGCCGTCGCGGCCCACCCCGCCACGCCCGTCGAGGACGAGTGCCAGGGCGTGGACATGCTCTACTCCTCCGGCACCACCGGGCGCCCCAAGGGCGTCAAGCCCACGCTCTCCAAGGCCCCGCTGGAGGAGCCCGGGCCGCTGCTGCGGCTCATCCAGTTCCTGTTCGCCCCCTCGGCCGACAGCGTCTACCTCTCCCCGGCTCCGCTCTACCACGCCGCCCCGCTGCGCTACTGCATGAGCTTCCAGCGGATGGGCGCCACGATCGTCGTCATGGAGAGGTTCGACCCGGAGCAGGCGCTCACGCTCATCGAGAAATACCGTGTCACCCACTCGCAGTGGGTGCCGACGATGTTCATCAAGATGCTCAAACTGCCCGAGGAGGCCCGCGTGCGCCACGACCTGTCGTCGCTGGCCTGCGCGATCCACGCCGCCGCCCCCTGCCCCATCCCCGTCAAGGAACGGATGATCGACTGGTGGGGGCCGATCATCCACGAGTACTACGCGGGGACCGAGGGCAACGGCTTCCTGTACGTCGGCTCGCAGGACTGGCTCGCACACAAGGGCACGGTCGGCCGCCCGCTGCTCGGCGTCACCCACATCTGCGATGAGGACGGCAACGAGCTGCCGCCGCGCCAGCACGGCACCGTCTACTTCTCAGACGGCCCGCAGTTCGTCTACCACGGCGACGAGGCCAAGACGGAGGCATCCCGTGACCCGCGGGGCCGGGGCTGGACCACCCTCGGGGACATCGGCTACCTCGACGAGGAAGGCTTCCTCTACCTCACCGACCGCCGCTCCTACATGATCATTTCTGGCGGTGTCAACGTCTATCCGCAGGAGGCCGAGAACGTCCTGTCCGTCCATCCCAAGGTGGCGGACGTGGCGGTCCTCGGCGTTCCCGACGAGGAGATGGGCGAGCAGGTCAAGGCGGTCGTCCAGCCGGCCTCCATGGACCTGGCGGGTCCGGAGCTGGAAGCCGAGCTGATCGAGTACTGCCGCTCCCAGCTGGCGTCCTACAAGTGTCCCAAGTCCGTCGACTTTCGCGAGGAACTGCCCAGGCACCCCACCGGGAAGCTCTACAAACGCCTCCTGCGCGACGAATACTGGCCCGCCGGCTCCTGATCGCCTCCCGCACCGCTGCGGACTTGGTCTTGACCAGGCGCTGCTGGACGGCCTCGGTGGCCGCGCGCAACCTGCGGATCGAGTCCAGCCTCACCTCGGCCGTCGGCGCCGGGAGGTCCCGCTTGAGTTCGTCGGCGATCGTCTTGACCAGGGAGGCCTAGACCTCGCGGTAGAGGTCGGCGACGGTGCTGGCGATCTGGTCGAGGAGGTCCTGGTCTACAGCCATGAGGTGGACCTCCTCGTGGCATCAGCACTATGTGTCTGGCTGATCGAGCCAACATCGCCCACGCTCGCCGCGACCCCATCGACCGCAATGCCGCATTCGCCGTCTACAACATCTGATCAACATGCCGGAACCGGACATGGCGAATCAACGCTGAGGCCGGGACTGAACGGGGAAATCCGGACGCCCGGTCAGGCCCGCCCGTCCGGCGCGCAGCCCCGCAGGATGAACGCGATCACCTCGTCCAGCCCGTGTTCCACGATCTCCGGAGCGAGCATGCCGGTCGCGGCCAGGTTGGCGTAACCGTGAAGCGTCGCGAAGACCGGGACGCCGAACTACTGCACCCAGCACCGCACCCGGCAAGTGGAACATCACCGACATACCTGACTGGAACGGTCGCACTGCCGTCGTTACCGGCGCCAACAGCGGTATCGGCATCGCCACCGTCGAGGCGCTGGCCGCCGTGGGTGCCCATGTGGTGCTCGCGGTACGGGACCCCAAGCGTGGCGAGGCCGCCGCCGCGGGCGTGCACGGCAGCGTGGAGGTACGCCGGCTCGACCTGGCCGACCTCGCCTCCGTGCGTGAGTTCGCCGCCGCCTGGCGGGGCGATCTGGACCTGCTCGTCAACAACGCCGGCGTCATGAACACCCCGGAGTCCAGCACCAAGGACGGCTTCGAGACGCAGTTCGGGACCAATCATCTGGGCCACTTCGCCCTGACCAACCTGCTGCTGCCGCACATCACCGACCGTGTGGTGACCGTGTCGTCCGAGGCGCACAAGAAGCCGGGCACCCCGCACATCCACTTCGACAACCTCAACCTCACCGGCGAGTACGCCCCGAGGAAGGCATACAGCCAGTCCAAGCTGGCCAACCTGCTGTTCACGCTGGAACTCCAGCGCCGCCTCGCCGCATCGCACTCGCCCGTGTGTGCCCTGGCCGCGCACCCCGGCCGGGCCGCCACGAACCTGCAGCGCCACGACGGCAGCGCGCTGGGCCGCGTCGTCATGCGGGCCGTGGCCCAGGACAACAAGGCCGGCGCACTGCCGACCCTGTACGCCGCCGTCCAGGACCTCCCCGGCGCGAGCTGCGTCGGCCCGGACGGCTTCGGCGAGGTGCGCGGCGCCCCGACCCTGGTCGGCCGCTCCCCGGCGGCCAGCGACCCGGCGACGGCCCGGCGCCTGTGGACGGTCTCCGAGGAGCTGACCGGCGTCACGTTCCCGCAGCCGACCGCGGTCACCGGAGCGTGAGGGCGCCGCGCCCTACTACCCCCGCCCGGGGTCGGTCAGCCGTGCGCCCGGAGGCGGAACACGGGATGGTCCGCGGGGTCGGGCAGCGCCGTGAAGACCGCGGAGACCGTCGGCATACTGCCGTACTTCTCCGGTAGGCCGCCATCGGCGGCGGCCGCTCCGCCACGGGCACCTCTTCCGTGCGCCGCGCGGAACTGGACGGGCTCGAAGAGCAGCCGGCCAAGCAGTTGGCGGAGGTGCAGGCCGAGCGGGAGGAACTCGCCGTCGCCGAGCGGGTCCTTAGAGGGGCCGAGGAAGATTTTTGAGCTGCCCTCCGGGGTCTGAGCACGGCTGATAAAGCCGTTGTCAGGAGATGCGGATCACCGCGATCAGCCCCTTAACCTGCGCTTACACGCCATCGGGCATCGTTTCTACCAACCGGTGAGCACCGGCCTCCGCCCCGTCGAATCGGGGGGACGTGGGACTTGGGGAAGACATGGACCCGAACAGGAACGAGCAGCAGGACACACCGGCCGAGGCGACCCCGGGGAACGACGGCTGGACCCAGTTCGGCAAGGTGCCGCCGAGCGCCGGCGCCTATCGTGCCGGTGAGGACACCGGACCGCAGCCGACGCTGATCCACCCGGTGCCGGAGCAGCTCGCCGCCGAGGCCCCGGAGAAGGCCGGAGGACCGGCGGTGGTCCCCGCTCAGCGCGGCAGGCTCACCGCCGGGCAGAAGATCGGCGCCGGTCTCGCGCTGGCGGCCATGGCCGTCGGCGGCGGGGTCGCGGGAGCCTTCGCCGCGACGAGCCTCAACGGCACCGCCACCGTGGTGTCGTCGTCCAGCCCGATCGTCAGCCCGGTCGGCAACGTGACAACGGTCGCGGACATCGCCCAAGCGGTCCAGCCCTCAGTGGTGTCCATCGAGGTCAGGACCGCCGCGGGCGGGGGCGAGGGGTCCGGAGTGGTGCTGTCGGCCGACGGCCTGATCCTGACCAACAACCACGTGGTGACGGCCGGCGGGCAGGGAGGCCCGGACAGCCGGGTGACCGTCAAGTTCAGCGACGGCAAGACCGCCACCGCGAAAATCATCGGCACCGACCCGGCCACCGACCTCGCGGTCATCAAGGCGGAGGACGTCTCCGGCCTCACCAAGGCCGCGATCGGCGACAGCGACCGGCTCAAGGTGGGCGACTCCGTGCTCGCCATCGGCAGCCCGCTAGGCCTGTCAGGGTCGGTCACCGCCGGGATCGTCAGCGCGTTGAACCGTACGCTCACCGTCGGTGGAGACCAGGGCCAGCGGCAGCTCCCGCCCGGCTGGGGCAACCAGGCGGAGGGCGGCCAGAGCCCCACCACCATCGGTGGCGCCATCCAGACCGACGCGGCCATCAACCCCGGCAACTCGGGCGGCGCGCTGGTCAACGCCGCCGGGCAGGTGGTGGGTATCAACACCGCCATCGCCACCAACGGCGGGGAGGGCAGCATCGGTGTCGGCTTCGCCATCCCCATCAGCACCGCCAAGCATGTCGCCGAGCAGCTCATCAAGAGCGGCAAGGTCTCCCACGCCTTCCTGGGTGTGAGCGTGACCGATGCCACCGGGGATGCGGATGGCGCGCTGGTCGGCCAGGTCACCGAGGGCAGCCCGGCGGCCAAGGCGGGCCTCAGGCAGGGCGACCTGATCACCAAGATCAATAACACGGCCGTGGACGAGGCGGCCACCGTGGTCGGAGCCGTCCGCGGCTTCAAGCCCGGCCAGCAGGTGACCGTCGCCTACGTCAGGGACGGGCAGCCCCAGACCGTCACCGTGACCCTCGCGGAGAAGACCGGCGAGTAGTTCCACCCGCAGGTCGTGCCGCCGGAGCCCTTGTGATCCGGCGGCACCACCTGTTTTCGGGACTCAGGAGAAGCGGCGGCCCTCGTCACGCCGGTAGGCCCAGACGGCCAGGGCTCCGGCCGCCAGGGTCCAGAGGCCGAACATGACCATCGACAGTGTCCCGGGGGTGCCGTGGCCGATCGCGGCCCAGACCAGCTCGACCGCGCCCCGGCTGGGCAGGAAGGGCGCGACCAGCTCGATGAACGCCGGTGCGTCCGTCGGGTTCATGAACAGCCCTCCGCCCACCGCCATCGGGAACAGTGTCAGCTGCACCACCGCCATCGCGGCCTTGGAGGGCAGTGCGCAGCCGATGAACAGGCCCAGGAGCTGGAACGGGACCGAGGCGACCACCAGGGCGCCGAGGCCGAGCAGCAGCCGCGCCGGCGTCACGACGGCCTCGGTGAGCAGGGCGGCCACCAGCAGCACCGGTACGATCCCGATCGTTGTCATGGCCAGCGCGTTGAGGATCCGGGCACCGAACCTCGGCCAGGGACCCGCGGGAAGGGTGCGGGTGTAGGAGTCCCAGGGCTGGGCGCGGTCCTCGGCGATGCCCAGGCCGTGGGTGAACAGGGAGCTGGACATAGCCGAGTAGATCAGTATCGACGCGGTGGCCAGGGTGGCTCCGACGGGGTGGTCCCCGGCGAACGGCACTACGAAGAAGAACATCGAGGCGGCGGGGAAGAAGCCGTTCCCGATCAGGGCGATCGGCACCCGGACGGTCTCCAAGAGCTGGTACCGGGTGTAGGTGAGAAGAAGCGACATGGGTGATCCTCCCAAGAAGGCTGGACGCGCCGGAAGAGCCGGGCAGGGCGAACCGTTCCAGCAGCGCCCCCCCGGTCGACGCCGCGCGGGTAGTGGGCGGCGACGAAGTCCAACACCTCGCCGACCCGCAGTGTCGCCGGCAGTCCGGTCTCCTGCGGGGTGACGCCGATGCGGCGCCGCCGCCCGGAGTCGGTGGGGGAGCCGCCCAGCAGTTCGACCCGGCCCACACTGGGCCTGCGCAGACCACAAGGAGGTTGATCAGGGTGGACTTCCCGACTATCGGTTTGGGACGCTTTTCCCGGTTTCCCAGCCAGCCCTACCCCTGGTACCGGGCACAGGCCCCCAGCCCAGGCACTGATGATCTTGAACGTCCCTGCACCGGCCCGCCGCAACCCACCCACCCTCCCTCGAGTCCGTCGTGGCTCAGCTCGCCCCCACCCTGACGACGCCGACCGTCCAGATATGGAGCCTTTGGCACCGACCTTCCAGGACAACCCGCGACGCTGACGGCAAGTGGGCTCAAACCTTCTTTACTGGTTTCAAGGCGCCAGCGCTCCGCGCCGCCGCTCCCCGAGCCGCCGGAACAGTTGCCGAATTAATCAGCGACCCTCACGACACCCCCGCCACCGACGAGTTGCCGAAAGAACCAGCCGCCCCCGCTACCGCCGCCATCGGTTGCCGAAAGAACCGGCGATCTCCCCCGCGCACACCCGTAGCGTACGAATTGCCGAATTAATCTTGTATAGGTCAAGCAGGCGGCAGCGCTCCGCGCCGCCGCCCGGCGCGGCATGCCCGCCCCCGCCGGACAGACATCGAGGCCGGGCATGCGGCCTGGAGGCCGGTCCCGCCCCGCGCCCGCCCGACAGGGACGCGCAGACCCCGCCGCCCACCGCACAGCCCGCCGCCGCAGCCAACCGCACCCGCCGACCACCCACGCGCAGCCGCCCCAGGCCCCAGACGACGAAATGACGTACGCACGGTCAGTACGTCACCCATAAGACGTACCGATCACCAGAGCCCGTCATGTTCACCCGCCGACAGGCCGCTCCGACCACCGGCCCCAACCGCTACGCGGCCCCTACGGGGTGCTTCGCATTGGCGCCGGCCGCTCCGCTCCGTAGTCCCGGTACGGCTTCCCCCGTAACAGGTAATCCGGTCTCACCGCCCATGGATACGTCAGCGACCGGCAATCAACACACCTGCACTTAAGCTTCTTCGCTACGCGCCACGATCCGTGCTCCACACCGGGGTCACGCACAGCGATGAGCGCCCCTTCGAAGGCAGCGGCCCACTGATCATCGTAGGCCCGCCACATCAGCACCTGCCGGAGTCGGTACCCATGCTTTTCCGCCACCCGCACCAAGTCACTCTCCAGACAACCACCCCCCTTCAAGACGTCGTCAACGATCCGCGCCTGCAACAAACGATTCTTATACGGAGGCGTCTCCCGGTACACCGGGAAACAGTTCCCCCCGACAGCGAACGACGCATCAACAACGACCCGATCAAACTCCTGATCCGCGCAACGGTAACTGTGAATCGTGGTCGTATCCACACCTACCTTCACCGACACTTCGGCCATGGTAAGACCGGACGCGATCCCTTCAATTATCTGACGTCTCACGCCGTCGTCATCGAGGATTAAAATTGACACCTATAATCCCGCACTCCATCAATTATTCCGACATTACCGCTTCAACTCGTAAGTCGAAAGTGACGTACTCAGCGTTGGGCCGGGGATCTCAACAAGCGCCCTCTTGACTCGCGCAGCCCCCCGGCCAGGTGCGACGGCCATTAGCGCGGGGATGGCGCACCGCCGCACCAGCTCAAAGCATCAGCAGGCCAGCCGGAACCAGACCGCGCGACCTATCTCCGGATCATGGTCAGAACCCCAACCGCTCGACAGGCGATGGACCCAGTCCAGACCCCGCCCGCCGAGACTGTCCTCACCCGCCGACCGCATCGCGGGCACGTTGACCGACGACCCCTGATCGATCACCTCGATGTGGATCACGTCCCTACCCAGCCCCACGGCGACCGTGACCAGCCCCTCGGGGTCAATGCCCGAATCACTGTGCAGGATGCTGTTCGTCACGACCTCACTGACCAGCAACCGCGCCGTCTCCAGGACCTCACCCGAGAAGCACTGCGCACTCAGCAGCTCCACCACCCAGCCACGAGCCTGCCCCGCCGACCGCACCTCACCACCGAAGTTGCGCATACCGACGATGCACAGCCCATCCCAGCGCCGGAACATCGTCTCCACCGCGCCGTAGACGTCTTCCCGGCTCACCGCGCCGCCGCCTTGAGAATGCGCCGCACCGCGTCCTCGCTGAACGCGTCGACCCGCTGAGTACGCCCCCGCCCCCAGGTGAAGATCCACCCTCCGTGCTGGAACAGGGCAGTCACTCGCAGATCCCCCACCGCGCGCGGCATCACCACACGCGGTTCGCCGGTCAGCGGGAGTTCCACCGTCGTCGCCACACCCAGATAACGGAGATCCCAGGCCAGCCGGACAAGATGGATGAACCGGTCCTCCTGCGGATCTTTCACGACTGATCGCTGTACGACAGCGGATACTTTGTCCCGCTTCTCTGCCGTCGCTTCACTAGAGCGCCTGGCTCTAGGATGATCCATGGATCGCACCTCCCTGTGCGGTCAAGGACCCGTCCAGTGCGCAATCACTGAGGCGGGTCCGCTCTTTTATGAGCTTGGATGAGAGCGAGAGCTACGCCACGCCTCTAGTGCAGGCAGGAGGGGCGTCGCGACTCTTGAGCGCAAGCCGTAGCCCCTGCTGTACGGAGCGGAGAAGCACTCATAGGGCGATCATCGCTGCGGGCATTGGCCCTAGTTAATGCCGTAGCACTGGCAGCACTAGGATTATTCTTCTCACGAATATCTGTGCGGTAGCACTTCCGCGCCTAACCTAAAGTTATGAGACAGGACCAAGGTCGTCCCTCGCTTCAGTTCTGGTCCACGCCCGCCGTAGCAGCCGCTCTCGCGGAGTGCGACATCCCCGCCGTCCTCGCTGAGGTGCAGCGGGCCAACGGATGGACGCAGGGCCAACTAGCCGAGGCGATCGGCTACTCCCAGAGCTGGGTTTCTAAAGTGCTGCGGAATCGTCAGCCGCTCACGGTGGACCAGGTCCGGGAAATATCAGTCCGAATCGGACTTCCACTTCATTTGCTCCGATTCGGTGCCCGAGGGGATGACGATCCAACGAAACGCAGAGACTTCGGCAAGGCGGTGGCTTTCACGGCTCTCGCAGCCCTACCCCTGCCTAAACGTGCGGAGGTGGACGAAACCACCGCACCCACTTTGACCAGCATCACCGGCGCTCAACGACGCCTAGAGGCAACGACGCCCGCTAATGAGCTAGCCCGAGGAGCCGTAGCCCATGTGAATCTGGCGAACCGTGTCCTCGGACGCGCCGCCCAGTCCGACTACGCCAGTGACATCCGTGCAGTGATGAGCGAAGCCGCTGGTTTCGCCGCATGGCTTCATGCCGACATGCACGACATCGGCACCTCGCGCACCTACTACCGCTTGGCGATCGACAGCGCCCGTCAGGCCGAACACTCCCTGTTGGCGGCTTACATGATCGGCAGTCTGGCCGCCTTCGAGATCGACGCCGATGACCCCATGTTGGCGCTGGACCTACTCGCCCAAGCGCGAAGGGAACTAGGTGAACAGCCACCGGCAACCGCACGAGCATGGCTGTACAGCATTGAGGCACTCGGCCACGCGACCGCCCATGACGCCCCCGCCGCTGTAGCCGCGTTACGAGAGGCTGAATCCGCAGTGATTGCCAGCGAACGGGCAGCAGCACCGCCGTGGCCTTGGGTCTTTCCGTTCGATGATGCGAAACTCGCGGGCTATCGCGCACTGGTCATGGTACGACTCGGCCGCGCAGACGAAGCCGTGGCCGCGTTCGCTGAGTCGTTGTCATCGGTCCAACCAGCCATCAAGCAACGTGGAGTGCTCATGACTGAGATCGCCACTGCCAAGGCCATGTCCGGGGACTATGACGAGGCTTTTCACCTGGTATCAAACGCCCTGACGGTAGGGATCACCTACGGCTCAGAGCGGATCATCCAACGTGCTAGACGGTTCCGCCGAACCTATGGCGGTCCAATGACAGGCAGCGCCCGCGCGTTCGACGAGCGTCTTCGCGCGACTCTCCTTTAGAAAGAAGGCCATGATCCGTATCGCCGTCTCCGGACACCGGGGCCTTTCCCCCGCGATCACTACCCTGATCGACGACGCTATTCGCTCACTGCTTGCCGAACATGCCCCTACGTTCACGGGCCTGTCATGTCTCGCGGACGGAGCTGATCAGATTTTCGCCCGAGCCGTCATCGACCTAGGTGGAGTGCTGGAGGTCGTGACCCCCGCCAGACAGTACCGGGAAGGGCTACCCGTCGAGGCGCACCAGGAGTACGACGCGTTACTCGTCAGAGCCGAGCAGGTTCACGCCATGGATTTCATCGAGTCCACATCTGAGTCACACATGGTGGCCAGCCGTTTCATGCTTGATCACGCTGACGAGCTACTTGCTGTCTGGGACGGCAAGCCTGCCAGGGGATACGGCGGAACGGCAGATGTCGTAGCTGAAGCCAGAGAGCGAGGGCTGAAGATTCATGTCATCTGGCCTGAAGGGGCTCAGCGCTGACGGCCAAGTCTGTCGCGGATAGTCAGCCTGTTTGGTCTACACGGCCCGCTCCGCGCGCCGATTCGCGTGGCGCGTGCGGGTGGGCGCCCCCGTCGCCCAATTGTCCGGGGCTCCCGGAACCCGTCAAGCACGGCTGTGATCGTAGGACAACCAGTCTGTACGGAAGGTCACCGGGAACATGTACACGCAAAGCCGCCCTTGACAGAACCCGGTCGCAGTCCCGGTGTCGGCAGCTATGGGGGTTGAGGGAGATGTGGGACCCGCATGGTGCCGACCGTTCCGAAGAGCTGGACCTAGACAGCGAGCCGACGCATCCGGCAGGGGAGCGCCCTAGGCAACTGGCATGGGAAGGTGCCCATGAGGCCCCTTGAGCTGCCGTGCCAACTTAAGCGGGAGTGCTCAGTGCCCGGTGGTCAGTGCCTCGGAACGCCACAGGTCCCGGTAATACCCAGGCAGGTCCACCAGCTGCTCGTGGGTGCCCCGCTGGACCACCGAGCCGTTCTCCAGCACGACGATCTCGTCCACCCGCTCCAGCCCGCGCAGGCGATGGGTGACGAGCAGCGTCGTGTGGCCGTGGGTGGCGTCCAGCAGGTCGGTCATGAGCGCGTCCGCCGTCGTCTCGTCCAGAGCCTCGGCGGGCTCGTCCAGCAGCAGCACCGGCGGGTCGTGCAGCAGCGCCCGCGCGAGCGCCAGCCGCTGCAGCTGCCCCCCGGACACCGTCCGGCCGTCCTCTCCGAGCACGGCGTCCCAGCCGGTCCGCTCCACCCATCCCTCCAGGCGCGCCCTCCGCAGGGCCCCGGCGAGCTCCTCGTCACCGGCCTCGGGGCCCGCCAGCCGCAGGTTGTCCCGCACCGACGCCTGGAACACGTACGGATCCTGGGTCAGCCCGGTCATCACCCGCCGGACGTCGTCGGACGCCAGCTCCCTGACGTCCACCCCGCTGACCCTGATCGTCCCCGACTCGGGCTCGACCAGGCGCATCAGGGCGGACAGCAAGGTGCTCTTGCCGGCGCCGCTCGGGCCGACCAGGGCGACACGCCTGCCGGGAGTGAGGGTCAGGCTGACGCCGTCCAGCGCGGGGGCGCGGTCGGCGCCGTGCCGGACCACCAGCTCCTTGATCTCAATGGTCGGCGGCCCGGCGGGTACCTCGACCGCGGTGGCCGGCTCCGGCACCGCCGGAGCGGTCGCGCCGACCTCCCGCAGGCGGCGCAGGGCGGCGAGCACCCCGGTCAGCCGCTCGGCGGCCGAGGCCATCGGCAGCACCGGTTCGAAGGCGACCAGCGAGGTCAGCGCGAGCACCGCGGCGGCCACGGAGCCCGCGCCGGAGTTCTGCGCCACGAGGACGATCGCCGCCACGGTCAGGCCCTGGGTGAGCATGCCCAAGGCGGAGGCCGCCGCGTTCGCCCGTGCCTGGCGGCGCTCCAGCGCAGCCAGCCGGCTGTCGGTCTCGGCGGCGGCGGCCAGGGCCCGCTCGTTCGCCCCGTAGGCGGCCAGGTCGGCCGCGCCGTGCACCAGGTCGGCGACCCGGGCCGCCAGGTCGGCCCGTGCGGGGGCGATCCGCGCCGACCAGCGCCGCGCGGCGGCGGCCGTGCCCGCCGGGATCAGTACCCCGGCCACCAGCAGCCCGGCCACCAGCACCAGCGCCGCGGCCGGGAGCAGGAACAGCCCGATCACCACCGCGGTCATGCCGGTGACCAGCGCCGCGACGGCCGGAAGCAGGCAGCGTACGAGCAGGTCCTGCACCGCGTCGGTGTCGTCGACCATGCGGCTGAGCAGGTCGGCCCCCCGCTGGTTCAGCGGTCCCGCGGGGATGAGCGCCTGGTAGAGCCGCTCCCTGGTCGTCGCCTGGGCTCGCAGCGCCACGTCGTGTCCGGCCAGGCGCTCCCCGTAGCGGAAGACCCCCTTGGTCGTCGCGAACGCCCTGACCCCGACGATCGCCACGCTCAGCGCCGCCAGCGGAGGCTGCTCGGCGGCCCTGGTGATGAGCCACGCGGCGGATCCGATCAGCCCGAGTCCGGCCAGCTCGGCCGCCGCTCCGGCCGCCGCGGCGAGGGCCGTCCGCCTGCCGGTGCCGGACAGGATCCCGTTGGAGTGGATCATGGGGAGGGGATCTCCTCTCGCGTCCCGGCCACCACGCGGCCGTCGGTGACCCGGATCACTCGGTCGGCCAGTTCGATCATCGCGGGCCGGTGGGCGACGATCACAGCGGTTCGGCCCTCGGCGAGGTCGCGGGTCGCGCTCACGACCGCGCTCTCGCTACGGCCGTCGAGCCGTGCGGTCGGCTCGTCCAGCAGGAGCAGGCCGGCTCCCGGACGGCAGAACGCGCGGGCGAGCGCGACCCGCTGCCGCTGCCCGGCCGACAGGTTCGTCCCGCGCTCGCCCAGCACGGTGTCGTAGCCCTCCGGCAGCGCCGAGATGAACTCCTCGGCCTGCGCGGCCCGCGCCGCGGCCCTGACCTCGTCGATCGTCGCGCCGGGGGCGCCGAGCCTGATGTTGTCGGCCACCGAGGTGGCGAAGAGGTGCGGGCGCTGGGGGACGAACGCCAGGCGCGCGCGCCAGGAGTCGTGGTCGCCGATCGCGGCACCGTCGACGAGCACCCTGCCCTCGGTGGGGGTGACGAAGCCGAGCAGCAGGTGGAGCAGGGTGCTCTTTCCCGCGCCGCTCTCGCCGACCAGCGCCACCCGCTCACCGGGGGCGATCACCAGCGACACGTCCTCCAGCGCGGCCTCCTCCCGGTCCGGGTAGCGCACCGTGACATGCTCCAGCCGGATCTCCGGTGCCGTCGTCGCTCCAGAGCCCGCGTGCCCGACGGCGGGTGCGCCACGCGGGGACGGAGCCTGCGCGTGGCCGTCGAGCACGGCGAACGCCTCGTCGGCGGCGGCGACGCCCTCCATCGCCGCGTGGAACCTGCTGCCCATGTTGCGCAGCGGCAGGTACGCCTCCGGTGCCAGGAGCAGGACCAGCAGCGCGGTCGACAGGTCCAGTGAGCCCGACAGCAGCCGCAGGCCCACCGGAACGGCGACCAGGGCCAGTGAGAGCGACGCGGCCAGCTCCAGCACCAGTGAGGACAGGAACGCCACCCGCAGCGTGCGCATCGTCGTGGCCCGGTGGGCGTCGGCCACGGACGCGATCACCTCGGCCTGGTAGCGGGCCCGGCCGAAGGCGCGCAGCGTGGGAAGGCCCCGGACCACGTCCAGGAAGTGGCCGCCGAGGCGGGACAGGGCCCTCCACTGACGTTCGGTGACGGCCTTGGTGTGCATGCCGACCAGTGCCCCGAAGATCGGGATGAGCGGCAGCGTGACCAGCACGATCACCGCGCTGGCCAGGTCGGCGGTGAAAAGCCGGACGAGCACCGCGATCGGCACGACGCCCGCGACCGCCACCGCGGGCAGGTAGCCCGACAGGTAGGGGTCGAGGGCGTCCAGACCGCGGCCGGTCAGGGTCACCAGCTCTCCCGAGCGCACCGAGGCCGGCCTGGTGGGGCCGAGCTCCTGCAGCCGCGCCAGCAGGCGGTGTCGCAGGGCGGACTTCACTCCGGTGCTCATGCACCCGGCGGCGACCCCCTGTACCAGGGCGAACAGCGCCCGGACGCCGACGAGCAGAGCCAGCAGGATCAGGGCGGAGGTCGCGAACCGCCCGGACAGCACCCCGGCGAGCAGCTCCGCCTGACCGAGGACGAGCAGTCCGGTCAGGACGGCGGAGGCCAGGCACACGGCCAGATGGCGGCGGACCGCCCGCTCGCCCAGCGCCAGCCGTACAAGATCCTTGTGCATGCCAACCTTAGAGACCTCAGAAGAACGATGGAACCCGGTCGGCGGCACGCCAGGGACCGAACGTCCGCCATACCCATACTTGCGCACCCACCATGAAGGGTGCGAACGGCAGAATCATGAGACTCAGCACATTTAGCGTCCCAGCGGGCGCCATATGGTGCAGAAGCCAGGGGGCGAGCACGACGAGCAGCACCGTGACGGGCGCGGCCGCGGCGCACGCCGAGCCCAGGAGCGCCCATCCGGTGCGGCGCGCCCCGGTCATCCGCTCGGGCAGCCGCCAGGAGAGGAACGTCCAGCCGTGGAGGGCGAACAGCGCGGCCATCGCCAGAGCGCCCGCCAGACCGAGCAGACCGATCACCGGCCCCGACAGGCCGCCGGCCACCGCGACCAGTGCCATGCCCCAGCTCAGTGCCAGGCCGTAGGAGCCGGCGCAGATCGCCCAGTCCCAGGTCGCACGCCATGCGCTCCCGTCGGCACGGCGGCGGAACCAGAGCCCGGCGTCGCGCAGGATCCACGACACCAGCAGCAGTACCACCAGCGGGTAGAGGCCGAACAACACCTTCCCCTCGATCGAGGGGAAGGCGCCGAACAGCACGCCCGCCACGGCCACCAGCCACACCTCGCCCGCCAGGACGAACGGCGCCATGGCGGCGACGATCTCGTCCCGGTCCCGTTGCGTCCTGCCGAGCACGGGCAGCAGCATGCCCACTCCGATGTCGAAGCCCTCCAGGGCGAAATAGCCGACCAGCAGGAGTGCGAAAACGCCCAGCCAGAGGATGTCCACGATCAGCTCCCTAGTAGCTGAGCGCGTGCGCGCGCTCGTTGGGGTCGGCGGGGGCGTCCGCGCCGAGGGTGGCGACGGCGGGTCCGTGCCGTACGGTACGGGCGATCAGCAGGTAGTCGACGAGCGCGAGCAGGCCGAGCACGCCGCCGAAGGCGATGAACGAGACGGTGACCATCCCCGGGGTGAGTCCGGGGGACATGGCGTCGGCGACGGTCAGCCTGCCGTTGATCAGCCAGGGTTGCCGCCCTGACTCCCTGGCCAGCCAGCCGAGGATCGCCGCCAGGAAAGGCAACGGGGTGATCGCCATCAGGACGGGGTGCGCCCAGCGCCAGCGCGGCAGCCAGTACACGGTCGGCGTCAGCGCGAACATGATGACGAACTGCAGCAGCTGGCCGATCATGATCATGAAGCCGAGCCCCAGCCCCGAAAGTCCCCCGCCCCCGAACTTGTCCGGCTGGACCCCGGAGATCGCGCCGAACTGGGCGTAGCCGAAGCCGACCGTGATCAGCGAGCCGACGAAAGAGGTGATCACCCCCGTACGGAGCGAGCTCGTGAAGAACTCCCGCTCGGAGGTGTGCCTGAACAGCTGGTAAGCGCTGGCCCCCATCACCACGAAACCGCCGGCCCACAGGCCGGCGCCGAGCACGTGCGGCAGCGCCATGGTCAGCGTCGGGTTGGTGAGCAGCGCGCCGAAGTCGGTCAGGACCAGGCGGCCGCCCCGCTCCACGGCTCCGGCGGGGTGCTGCAGGAACGAGTTGGCCACCATGATCCAGAAGGCGGAGGCGTAGGCGGTCAGCGTCACCATCCAGATGCACATCAGGTGCAGCCATCTGGGCAGCCGATGCCAGCCGAAGATCCACAGGCCCAGGAAGGTGGATTCCAGGAAGAACGCGCCGAGTGTCTCGATCGCGAGCGGCGCCCCGAAGATGTCCCCGGCGTAGTGGGACAGGCCACTCCAGTTCAGGCCGAACTGGAACTCCATCACCAGCCCGGTGAGGATGCCGAGCGCGTAGTTGATCACATAGATCTGGCCCCAGAAGCGGGTCGCCCGCTCGTGGATCGGCTTGCCGGTGATGGCGTAGCGGGTGTGCATGATCGCGATCAGGGGGGCCAGGCCCAGGGTCAGCGCGACGAACAGGAAGTGAAGACTCCCCGTTACGGCGAACTGCGTCCGGGCCAGGTCGAGCACGTCCACACTCTCACCTCCAATATTATGGCTGCCTACCTGTAGGCACTCTACATGTAGAACGCCTACAGGTAGAATGCCTATACGAGAGGTAGGCTGACGACGTGAGTGAGCGAAGCGAACGGGCCGCCCGATGCGGCGATGCGGGATCCGTCCGGCCCGCGGAGGCGATCGCGTG
The DNA here is from genome assembly GCF_035917355.1 of Streptosporangium sp. NBC_01810. Lineage (NCBI taxonomy): Bacteria > Bacillati > Actinomycetota > Actinomycetes > Streptosporangiales > Streptosporangiaceae > Streptosporangium > Streptosporangium sp. NBC_01810. Next base: position 2,061,058 of record NZ_CP109070.1, read on the forward strand.
AACACCGACGCGCTCCGCGGCCACATGGACGCCCTGCTGCTCTCCGTGCTGGAGCACGAACCCCTGCACGGCTACGCGATCATCGAGGCGCTCCAGGCGCGCAGCGGCGGCGCGCTGAACGTGCCGACGGGCACGGTCTACCCGGCGCTGCGCCGGCTGGAGCAGGCGGGATACCTGACCGGCGAGTGGGCCACGGTGGGCGGCCGCAGGCGGCGCACCTACCGATTGACCTCCTCCGGTCGCACGACCCTCGCCGGCGAGCGCTCCGCCTGGCAGAAGTTCGCCGGAGTCATCGGCGGCGTCCTGGAGCCGCGGACCACCCGCTGACGTCCGGCATGTCCGGCGGAGGCGGGGCCTGTGCACAGTCGGGGCTTATGCGCAGTCGGGGCTTATGCGCAAGTCCGGGTTTATGTGCAGTCGGGGCTTATGCGCAAGTCCGGGTCTATGTGCAGTCGGGTTTATGTGCAGTCGGGGGTCATGTGAAAGCCGGGGTTTATGTGCAGGCGGGGACGGGGCCGCGGCGGGTGAGGCTCAGGCATCGGAAGGCGCCATAAAGCTGCAGGCCCCAGAACGCGTAGCTCACCAGCGCCGCACCGACTCCCGGCGGGTAGTCGCTCAAGCCGATCGCCGCGCGGGAGCCGAGCATCAGTGCCCCCGAGAGCACGAGCATGACCGGCAGCATCGCCCAGACGAACATGCCCAGGAACCGGGTGATGAGCCGGGGGCGCCTGATCCTGCGCAGCCCCCGGCCCAGCGCGAACAGCGCGATCCCGCCGAGCACGCCAATGAGCATCTGGAGGATGTCCAGGCCACGGGCGACCGGGACAAACCAGTCGGGACTGGTCTCGTACCCCATCGGGGTGGTGGGGAAGATCTTCCAGATCGCGCTCCACATGACCGTGGTGAGCGGCACGGTGAGGAACAGCACGACGGCCAGCCTGCGGCCCGCCGCGATGGACAGCTCCTCCTGGTAGTCCGGCGCGATCTCACCGATCGCCCCGAACTCCTCGACCGCGGCACGCTCGGCCTCCTCGCGCCCCAGGCCGCCGCTCTCCAGCGCCTCGGCGGTGTCGAGCAGGCTGTCGCGGGCCTCGGTGATCATGTCAAGTCTCGGACCCCTGGGACCTCTGAGAGCGCGGCTGAGCCCGGTCACGTAGTCGTCGATGACCCCGGTGCCTGCCATGCGCTCTCCAGATGTTCTCCAGCGGCCTGATCCCCGCCCAGGGTATGGATATCCCATCCTGGTCGCCCATCCGGGACCGTCGCATCGGGGACCACCCTGAGAAGACCCCGAGTCGACAGCCGGCCACCCGCGGAACACGCTCGGATCCCGTGGGAGCGTACGGTCTTCCGCGGGCACGCGCGGTCTCACGGGCGGGTCTCAGCCGTGGTTGGGCACGCGCCGCAGAGGCCACCAGCGCAGCCTCGGCCATGGACTGCGCGAGGCGACGGCGAGTGCGCAGCCGCTCAGCCGGAGCCCCTCGGGATGGCGGATTCCGGTGAAGAGGCAGGCGCTGAGGTCCAGGTCGGAGAGTTCCAGTTCCCCGGCGTCCACCTCGTGCAGCGAGGTCACCCGGGCGCCGGCCCGGCCCCGCACCGTGGCCGGGCCGCGCAGGGTCGCTCCCTCCAGGTCGGCCCGCGCGTTGTCGAGCCGGACGGTCAGCCGCCCGTCCACTTCCAGGCGCCGCAGGTCCACCGAGCACCCGCCGGTGGTCACGTCGAGACCCTTGCCCGCCCACGCCCCGGCGAGGGTCAGGTGGCGGCCGACCGAGATCGGGCCCAGGTAGCCACCCGCCGAGAATCGCGCCCCGTCGAACCCGGCCAGCCCGCCGAAGCTCGTCTTGCGGAACGACACGGTACGGCGGAACCTGCAGCCTCTCAGGGTCGCGTCGCCGGTGAATCCGGTGCCGTCGAAGGTGACGAAACCCCGGAAGTCGGCGTTCTCGAAGGACGCGGTCCGGTCGAAAAGCGCTCCTCCGAACAGCGCGTCGCCGTTGATGGACACTTGGTCGAAGGCCGCGTGCCCGGTGATGGCGACCCCGTGCAGGGAAAGTTCCCTGTCGAACCTGACCTCCCTGAAGGAGACGTTGCGGGCGAACCTGGCGTTGAAGAACGAGGCGAGGCGCTGGAAACGCGCATGGTCGAAGGAGACGTCCCCGCCGAATGCGATGTCGCAGAACCGCACGCTCTCGGGAAAGGTCGCCCAGTCGAACCGGGCCCGCCCCAGGCGCCCGCGGGTCGCGGAGAGGATCCGCTCCAGCAGGTTCCTGCTGACGACTGTGGCCCGCAGGTCGATCGTGGAACCGGGGGAGAGGCCGCGGACGACCTCGTCGAGTTCGGCGGCGTCCAGATGGGCCAGGCAGCGCCGGTACGGCTGCCGCGCGGATCCGGCGCACCCCTGGGATGCGGCGCAGGTGTCCCAACCCACGTCCAGAGTTCTCATAACCGCAGTGATACCCGCAGGCGCCGAGGCAAGCGACCTCTAGGTCAAGGAAAGCCATATCTGGCCGGGCTGGATAGACATGAAGTGTCAAGATTCTTGAATTCGCCCTCTATCCACTTTTGGGTGGATGTTCTGGAATTCATCCCGCTCTACGCTCCCGGTCATGCGTGCTTTATCCCGGGCGTTCGCCGCCCTCGTGACCGTCGGTCTCGCCGCCACCGGCGTCGCGACCCTCGCCTCATGCCCGGCCCTGGCGGAGCCGGGCACCATTGTCATCAGCCAGGTCTACGGTGGTGGCGGTAGCGCCGGCGCGCCACTCACCAACGACTATGTCGAGCTGTTCAACCGCAGCGCCGCGCCCGTCGCACTGGACGGCTGGTCCGTCCAGTACGCCAGTGCCACCGGCACCGGAAACTTCGGCGCCAACCCGGTCGTCCCCCTGGCGGGCACGCTCGCACCCGGTCAGTACCACCTCCTCCAGCTCGCCGGCGGCGCCGTCGAGCCCACGCCAACGCCCACCCCGACCGTGGAACCCACGGTGGAACCCACGCCGACGCCCACCCCGACGGGGGAGCCGTGTGAGATTCCGGTCACCCACCAGATCGCCCAGGTACAGGGGAGCGGTGACGCCGGCCCGCTGGCCGGCCAGGTCGTCCGCGTCGAGGGCGTCGTGACCGCCGACTTCCAGGAGACGAACCAGCTCAGCGGGTTCTTCTTCCAGCCCGACGCCTTCCGTGCCTCCGACCACGACCCCGTGATCGTCGGCCTCACCCTGTAGGCCTGGCCCCGCAGGCCGGCAAGAGCTGACAGACGGTGGCCCGGTGCCGATCGGTGCCGGGCCACTCGGCCGTCCTGGTACTGAGAGGCCGCTAGGCCGACGAGCCGTGCAGCTCCGCGACGACCACCGTGTTCCCGTACAGGTCGGCGAAGTGCAGGGAACGGCTGTCGGCGTCCTCCTGCTCGCCCCACACGCGCACGCCACGCTCGCGAAGGCGCTCGCCGACCAGATCGAGATCGGCGGTGTACAGGACGAGCAACGGCCGGCCGCCGGACTGCCGTCCGATCAGCTCGCGATCTTGGTCGTCGACGACGGGCATGAGCCACAACCCGACCGCATCCTGACCTGGCAGGCCGATGTGCAGGTAGCGGTAGCCGTTCGTGACCTGGTCGTGGAGCACGGAGAAACCGAGGACGTCCCGGTAGAAGGCCAGGGCCGCGTCGGGGTCGTCGACGAGCACCACCAGGCGTCCAACGGCGGAGAACAGGTCCTTGGCAGGGGGAGCGATCATGCGGGGAACCCTAGCCGGGGCGACCGACGTTTCCGCCGGGCCGGTGAACACCGGGGACGCGCGGTGAGCCCGGGTCTCGTGGCCCCCGCGGGCGGCGACTTCCCAGGTCGCCCGGTTCGAGGGGGCCGGCGGCCGGCGGGATGGAATGCACGTGGACGGGAAGTGGTTATGCCAGCCATACAGACGTGAACGACAGGAGGAGCCACCGGTGGCCACCATCGAGGTAACCGAGAAGAACTTCAACGACATCGCCGATGAGGGGATCGTCCTGCTGGACTTCTGGGCGGCCTGGTGCGGACCGTGCCGCACCTTCGGGCCGATTTTCGAGAAGTCGTCCGCGAAGCACACGGACATCAAGTTCGGCAAGATCGACACCGAGGCCGAGCAGGCCCTCGCGCAGGGATTCGAGATCACGTCGATCCCGACGATCATGGCCATCCGCGATGGCATCGTCGTCTTCGCCCAGCCGGGCGCGCTGCCCGAGCCCGCTCTCGAGGACCTCATCGGCCAGGTCCGCGCGCTCGACATGGACGCGATCCGAGCCGAGCTCGCCAACGAGCTCGGTGTCCAGAAAGGCTGACACAGATCGGGAGAGCCTCGCGACCGGCTGCGGCGCGGGGCTTTCGCACGCTCGGGGATCGTGTCCGCGGGCCCGGAACGACCTCGCGGGCCTGTGAGCGCCTTTGCGGATCCTCGATCGTTCGGATGGATCCGGATCTCCTCGCGGCCCGGGCCCTTTGAAGGGTTCGGGCCGCGGCGGAGGCGGGTATCAGACCGAGCGGTAGAGCTCGGCCACCCGGAAGGCCAGGTCGAGCGACTGGCTGCGGTTGAGGCGCGGGTCGCAGGCCGTCTCGTAGCGCCGGGCCAGGTCGTCTTCGACGATCTCGGCACCGCCGCCCACGCACTCGGTGACGTCGTCGCCGGTGAACTCGATGTGCACGCCGCCCGGGTGGGTGCCGAGCGCGCGGTGCACCTCGAAGAAGCCCGCCACCTCATTCAGCACGTCGTCCAGATGGCGGGTCTTGTGGCCGCTGGGCGCCTCGAAGGTGTTGCCGTGCATGGGGTCGCAGATCCACGCCACCTGGGCGCCGCTCGCGGTCACCTTCTCCACCAGCTCGGGGAGGTGGTCACGGATCTTCGACGCGCCCATCCGGGTGATGAAGGTCAGGCGCCCCGCCTCGTTGTCGGGGTTGAGCTTCTCGATCAGCGCGAGGGCGTCCTCGGCGCTGGTCGTCGGGCCGAGCTTGACGCCGATCGGGTTGCGGATGCTGGCGAAGAACTCGACGTGCGCGCCGTCGAGCTGGCGGGTGCGCTCGCCGATCCAGACCATGTGCGCCGAGACGTCGTACGGCCGGCCGGTCCGCGAGTCGATCCGGGTGAGCGCCTGGTCGTAGTCGAGGATCAGGGCCTCGTGCGAGGAGTAGAACTCGACGGTGTGGAACTCCTCCGGCTCCGCCCCGCAGGCGCGCATGAAGGCCAGTGCCTGGTCGATCTCGCGGGCGAGCTGCTCGTAGCGCTTGCCGGCGGGGGACTCGCCCACGAAGTCCTGGTTCCAGGCGTGCACCTGGCGCAGGTCGGCGTAGCCGCCCTTGGTGAAGGCGCGGACCAGGTTGAGCGTCACAGCCGAGGAGTGGTAGGCGCGCAGCAGCCGCCACGGGTCGGGGACGCGGGATTCGGCGGTGAAGTCAAAGCCGTTGACCATGTCGCCCCGGTAGGCGGGCAGCTCGATGCCGTCACGGGTCTCGCTGTTCTTCGAGCGGGGCTTGGCGAACTGCCCGGCCATGCGGCCGATCTTCACCACGGGGACCTTCGCCGCGTAGGTGAGCACGATCGCCATCTGGAGCAGCGTCTTGAGCTTGTTGCGCACATCGTCGGCGGTGGCGCCGGCGAAGGTCTCGGCGCAGTCTCCGCCCTGCAGGACGAAGGCCTCGCCCCGGCTCACCGCCGCCAGATCCGCCTTGAGGTTGTCGCACTCGCCCGCGAAGACGAGGGGCGGAAGCCCTTTCAGCTCGGTGACGACCTTGTCCAGCTCGCCGCGGTCGGGCCACTCGGGTTGCTGCGCCGCAGGCAGCCGCCGCCAGGAATCGAGGTTGATGCTCACGGCATCAGGCTATTGCAACCGGCTGGGCGAACGGACCCGACTGTCCACATGGTGAGAAGGCCTTCATACCTGGTGAGATCCCGCGGGATCGGCGACGTGTTCGGGCAGGACGCCCAGGCCGATGAAGCGCCTGGCCAGCGGGCCCATCAGGGGAAGGCGGGAGATGTCGCGCGGCAGCCGCACCGGGCGGCTGCGCTCGGTCAGCGCCGGCCGGATCAGCCGGTTCTGGACAACGCGCTGGGCGAACTGGGTGATCACGGTGGGCGGGGTGCGCCGCCGCTGGACCCCTGCGAGCAGCGATTCGGGAATCTCGGCCCCGGCGGCGAGCGGTCCGGCCAGCAGGTTCGCGGCGGCGACCGCGTCCTGCACGGCCAGGTTGATGCCGACGCCGAAGACCGGGGACATGGCGTGCGCGGCGTCACCGATGACCAGCAGTCCCGGCCGGTGCCAGCGGCGCAGCCGGTTGAGCGCGACCGACAGCACGCTGACGTCCTCAAAGCCGGACAGCAGCTCGACCCGGTCCGCCAGGGAGGGCAGGAGCCTGGCGACCGGCTCGCGCAGCGCCGCTATCCCCGCCGAGCGCAGTTCCTCGAAGCCGCCCTTGGGGATCACGTAGGCGAGCTGCCAGTAGGTCTCGCGGTTGATCGACACCATCAGGTGGCCCGCCGACAGCCGCAGGAACGTCGAGTCGGAGTCGGTGGGCTCGCGCGGCAGCCGGAACCAGACCACGTCCATCGGGGCACCGTGCTCCAAGGGGACGAGTCCGGCGGACCGGCGCACGTCCGAGTGGCGGCCGTCGGCGGCGACGGTGAGCGTCGCGCGCAGCTCGTGCTCACCCGAGGCGTCCCGATAGCGCACCCCGCGCACCGCGTCGCCCTCGCGGATCACCCCGCGGACCTCGGCCTCCATGCGGAGGTGGAAGTTCGGATACCTGGCGGCGGCACTGGTCAGCAGGTTGAGGAACTCCCACTGCGGCACGAAGGCGATGTACTGATATTTGCCTTTAAGTCCTGATAGGTCAGCGATCGGCACCGTGGCGTCGTCGGTCTGGATCTCCATTCCGTACGCCTTGCGGTGCGGGAGCCGGTGGAATTCCTCGGCCAGGCCCAGCTCGTCGAGAATCTGGAGGGTCGACGGGTGGATGGTGTCGCCCCTGAAGTCGCGCAGGAAGTCGCCGTGCTTCTCCAGGAGCGTCACCTCGACGCCGGCTCTGGCCAGCAGTAGTGCGAGCATCGCCCCGGCGGGTCCGCCCCCGGCGATCACGCATGTGTTCCGAGCCATAATTCATCACCCCATGAAATTCTGGCACGAGATGCCGCCTAAGAGAACAGCGGGCGCGGTCTTTTCCTCGGCGCCGCGTCCGCACCGATCGGGCCGTGGCGGCTGGCCGGTGGCGGCGCCCGATCCGAGCTCTGGGCGTAGATCTTCTACTTGACCTGGATGTCGGGGTGTGCCGCGTTCCAGGTCTCCACGGCCTTGTCGTAGCCGAAGTTCTCGCCGCCGCCGAAGGTGTGCACGGTGATGGTCACCGGCTCGGCCGCGGCGGTGGCGCCGCCGTCGCCCGCCGCGGGCTTGGCGGGCTCGCTGGAACCGCACGAGGTGATGGCCAGGGCGGTGGCCGCCATGACCGCTACGGCGGCGAGCGTGCCGTGCCGCTTGTTGTTCAACATTTCCGGACCCCTCTCAGGTGGTCGCCCGAATCATTGGGAGGTGACACCGCGGGCCGCTCCCCGACAAACACGGCCTCGCGGTGCGGTGGTTCCTCAATATGTTTTGGGAGCGCTCCCACGAGGAGTGGGCGACGGGCAACCGGAACGTCAATATGCCGAAACTCAACCGTTACATCTGATCGTTTTAGGTGGGATTATCGGCATGAAGTAAGGATATACCCCTTCATTGGGGCAGTTGGGAGCGCTCCCATCTCACGGATATACAGTCAGGGCATTTCGTGTCCGTGCGGAGGCCCGCCGGGGAGCGGCGGACAGCCCGCCGAGCTCCGGTCGAGGGCCTCCGCCCCCGGTCCGGTGTTCGGTGAAACCCGCTAGGCTTATCCAAGACGTTGAAGGGTGAACCGCGAACCGACAGACCCGACCATCAGGTCGGGTGCTGGAATCCCCGGCTTTCGAGCCATGGGAGGGCGTCAATCCAGGCGGCGAAACGGCCGGGTAAGCGAGTTGTCGGTCGCCGAAAGGTCTCCGGCAAGGAAGATCTCATCGAGTACCACGGCGGCGGGGAGGCATCCGGCGGGCTGTCCAGGCAAACTATGCCCATGAGTCGACGTTCACGGTGGGCGGCGCTCCTGGCGGGACCCGCCGCCGCCCTGATGGTGGCGGGCTGCACCACTGACGGCGGAGCGCTCCGACCCGACACGGAGCTGACCAGAATGTCGAGCCCCAGCGCCGCGCCCGGCCCCGGCCTGTTCGCTGTCAACTCGCAGCGACTCAGCGGCCTCATCGTCATCGACGTCCAGGGATACGTCCTCTACCGTAGTGACGCCGACGACGCGAGCCCGTCACGTTCGGCCTGCGTCGACGAGTGCGCCGAGATCTGGCGCCCGATGCCGGTCAGCGACATCGGGAGGCTGCGGATCGTCGGCATAGACCGGGGAAAGATCGGCAGGGTCATCAGGCCCGACCGCACCGAGCAGCTCACCCTCTCGGGGTGGCCGCTGTACGGTTACAGCGGTGATCGCATGCCGGGTGACACCAGCGGGCACGGCCGGAACGGCTGGTTCGCCATCTCACCCGCCGGAGCCAGAGCCGGCCGCTCCACTCCCTGACGCTGCCTCGCCACGACACCGCGGTGAGCGTCATCGCCTGTCAGGCGGAGGCTCGTCGGGCAGGGTCATGATCGCGGCAGTGCCCCCTCCGGGCGCCGGATGAAGCCGCAGCGCCCCACCGTGCAGCTCCGCCACCCATAGTGCGATGGTCAGACCCAGGCCGGTGCCGTCCGCCGCATCGCTCCGGAAACGCTGCGCCGGTCGGCCGTCCGGACCCGGACCCGGACCGGCATCCTTGATCATAACCATGCCGGCGGTGACGACGAGGGTGATCGTCGCGGGTTCGGCACCGGTCCGGCCATGCCGGACGGCGTTGTGGACCAGATTGCGGATGGCGATGCGGACCAGGGTCGGGTCACCGCTCGCCACCGTGGGCGAGACCGACACCGCCGCCGTGTGCGGCGGCTGCACGGTCTCGGTCACCACCTCTTCGGCCAGCTGGTCGAGGCGGAACGGCTGCCGCTGGAGCTCTCGCAGCCCGGCGACGAGACGCGCCCGCATGAGCAGCGCCTCAACCGAGTCGGCAAGCCGTTCGGTGGAGCGCAAAACCTGCCGCAACGCCTGAGACTGCTGGCCGGGATCTTTGATCGCGGCCTCCGACAGTGCCCGGATGACCGTCAGAGGGGTGCGCAGCTCATGCGCCGCGTCGGCGACGAACCGCTCCTGCTGGCCCAGCGCCTCGACAGCCGGCCGGGTGCCCCGCCGGGCCAGCAGATGCCCGCCGAAGCCGGCCAGGAGTGTGAACACCGCTCCTCCGATGAACAGGATCCACCCCAGCCGCCGATGGGCCCGCTGAACGGGCTCAAGATCGACCGCGACCACGATGGTGCCCGACACCACTCCGGTGACGGCGTGCGAGAACGGGACCGCGAGCAACCGTGAACGACGCCCCACGCTGGTGACGGTCGCGGCGAGCTCGCCGCGCCCCTGCCAGACGGGCCGGGCGAGGCCGCGCAGAACCTCTGGCGCGATCACCGGCAGGCTCGACGGATACGCGAAGACGAGGCGGACGTCGGTGCGGGTACCTTCGTACACGTGCACCGCGGTCGGGCCCTTCGACGCCGGATCGGCGAAGAGGCGGTCCAGCCGCAGCGCGCCGGACTCGTAGTACAGCAGGGCTTTCGCGGTCCGGGCGGTGCGCTCCAGCTCCGCCTTGACGAGACCGTCGCGCTGCTGCTGGTCGACGACCATCGCGACGGTTCCCATGCCGGCCAGACCCATCACATTGAGAGCTGTCAGCAGCAGGGCCAGGCGGATCCGAAGCCCGTTGAGGCGCCCGGTCGTCTGCAGGTGCGTCGGCTGCGCCCCCTTCTGCCCCCTGCCGCCGGGACCGGGGCCGCGAAGACGTAGCGGGTTCACAGCCGCACGGGCCCGGCCCGGTAACCGGTACCCCGCATAGTGAAGATCACGGCAGGCTCACCGAGCTTGCGTCTCAGCTGGTTGACGACGACGTCCACCACATTGGACGCCGGGTCGGCCCGCTCGTCCCAGCAGTGCTCGATGAGCTCGGTACGGGTGACGACGGCCGGTTGGTGGGTCATCAGGATCTCAAGGACCGCGAACTCCTTGGGCGTGAGGGTTTGCAGCACCCCGGCACGGCGGACCTCCCGGCGGGCCACGTCGAGTGTGACGTCACCGACGCGCAGGATCGGCGGGACCATCGTGGTGCGGCGCCGGCACAGGGCGCGCACCCGCAAGACCAGTTCGTCGGTGGAGAACGGCTTGGTCAGATAGTCGTCGGCGCCGGCCTCCAGGCCTGCCACCCGGTTGCTGATGTCGTCGAGCGCGGTCAGCATGATCGCTGGTATGGCCATGCCGGCCTGACGGCGCCGGTGGAGCTCGTCGGCCGAGTCGCCTTCCGGGAGCATCCGGTCGAGGATCAGGCAGTCGTAGTCGTTGACGCTCATGCTGAGGTCGGCCTGGCTCCAGTTGGCCGCCTCGTCGACGGCGAAGCCGGCCGAACGCAGCCCGGAGACGACGACACCACGCACGTCGGGATCATCCTCGACGACGATCACACGCATGGGACGAGGGTAGCGACCTGCCGGGGAAGTTCAAGACGAGGGTGGCGACCTGCCGGGGAAGTTCAACCAGCCGCGTGCGGAGCGGGCCGGGGGCGTCCGAGCGTTCAGCCGCCCGGTCACCGCGCGTGATCACAGGGCATCGCGGAACTCGCATGAAGGCTCCTGACGAACCTCTCCTCCGGAGATCGGATCGGTTCCCGTTTCCGTGGTCCATCTCGCCCTTCACCGGATCTTCATCGAATCCTCATGATCATCATCGCAGAATTCATGTCGGGTGACCGCGACGCGGAACGCCCCCGTACGCTGTGGCATCCGCCAGGCGGCGGCTGGACGGCCTAGACGCCTGGAGGCGATCGATGCGCAGCGCCCGCCGGTTGACCGCCTTCGCCGCGGCGGCGCTGCTGGCAGCCGTGCCGGGGTGCGCCGACATCGGGGGGCGCGTCCCGGATCCGGGGCGCTGTGGCCTGCGTGTCGCCTTCTTCGGGCCACTCACCGGCGAGTCCATGAACCTCGGGCGCAACATGCGCGAAGGCGCGCTGCTCGCCGTCGAACAGCACAACGCCCGCAATCCGGCCTGCCCCGTCGGGCTCGTCGACTTCGACACCCAGGGTGATCCGAAGCAGGCGCCCGAACTCGCTCAGCAGGTCGTCGCCGACCCCGCGATCATCGGTGTCGTCGGGCCGGCGTTCTCCGGCGAGTCGCACGCCGCCAACCCGATCCTGAACCAGGGCGGGGTCAGCACCATCACCCCGGCGGCCACCGACCCCGGCCTCAGCCGCTGGGGGCGATCGACCTTCCATCGCATCCTGGGCAGCGACGCCGCGCAGGGACCGGCGGTCGGCCGGTACATCAAGGAGAGGCTGCTCGCGCGGAAGGTGTTCGTCATCGACGACATGAGCCCCTACGGGCGCGGCCTCAGCGAGTTGGTCATGAAGGAACTTGGCTCGCTGGTGGTGCAGAGCGCCTCGGTTCAGCCGAATGCGGTCGACTTCCGCAGCGCGGTCTCCGAGGTCGAATCGGCAGCCCCCGACGTGATCTTCTTCGGCGGTTACTACACCCAGGCCGGCCGGCTCCTGCGCGAGCTGCGCGACGCGGGCGTGAGCGCCGTCTTCGTCTCGGGCGACGCGGTCAAGGACGACGGATTCGTCCGCACGGCGGGGGCCAAGGCCGCCGAGGGTGCGGTTCTCACCTGCCCGTGCCGGCCGCCGGAGGAGGATCCCGGGTTCGCCCGGCGCTACCGGATCCGTTTCGACCACGACCCGGGCACCTACAGCGCGGAGGCCTACGACGCCGCCACCGTCTTCCTTCGGGGCATCGACGCAGGCAGGACGCGACGCTCTGACATGGAGGAGTTTGTCGACGGCCACTCCGGCGCCGGTATCACTACGAAGATCCGATTCAACGGCGACGGCGAGCTCGCCAGATCCTCGGTCACGGTGTGGGCCTATCGGGTCCGCGGCGGCCGGATCGTCGCCGACGACAGGCCGATCCCCGGAAACTGACCGCACAGGAGATCAGAGATCATGACAAGCACCCCGATCGCTTATCGGATCCCCGGCCCGACCGCGTCGCCCCCCCTCACGAGGTCACCGTCCGCCGGACGCCACGACTGCGCGAGCGGCAACGTCCACCGCGCCCTCGCGGAGGCTCCGATCGGCGGGTACGGCATGCTGGAGGCGGCGCTCGCCTGGCAACATCTGCGCCCTGCCGGACCCGGGAACACCGGCGGGGGGACACCCGCCACAGCGTCGCGTCATCTTCCCGTCGTGGAGACGCGCAGCGAGGCGGTGGCGGCACGGATCGCCCGGCTGCTGTCAGGGCTGGCCTGGGCCATCGTCACCCAGGCCGACGCCGGCGACACCGGCTTCAAGCGGTCGCCGGCCGTGCGCGTCGAGGTACCCAGAACACTACACCGTAGGGTCCTGCGGGCGTTGACCAACGCGTGGCGCGACGCCCGGCGGCAGTTCGACCCGCGCGTCCCGGGCACCGCCACCGACGACGACGCGGCCATCGCCCTGTGGCGCATGGGCATTCTCGTCGCCGGGCTCGGTCCCAGCCACAACATGGTCTACCTGCATACCGGCACGTCCACGATGGCCGAGATGATGGCAGCCGCCGCCAGGCGTCTCGGACTCACCCCGATCGTGGACAATGTCCACGGCGCTCCGGCGGTAGCCCTCTACCACCTGGGTGAGGTGCACTGGCTGCTCGCGGAAGCGGGAGCGGGAGGCGCGGCGACCGGGTGGGTGCGCGGCGGCCGTCCCGCCGGTGCCGCCGGTACCGGCGTCGGACCCTGGCCGTGAAATAGGCCTGACCGCCGAGCAGTTCGGAACCGTCCCTGCTCGGGCTGGTCCGGAACCTGCTGCGGCAGCGCACCACGCGCTGGTACAGTCAGTCGCGGTCGAACGCGTGAGCGATAACCAAGCTCGCAACCTTGGCCATTACTCACCGCCGGGAGGGCGGAGCCCACGTCACCCGGAACGGGATCGTGGGCTGGGGCGTGGAAACCCCCGTAAACGGGGCCGGAAGGTGAACCGCCAAGCAACAGCATCGCGACCATGCGCAGAGCCGCACGGTTGGGACGGCTGGAATCCCCCGGATTCATCCGTGGGGAGCGCTTCAAGCGAAGGAGTCGCGAAGGCGGCCGGGGGAACGCCGTCAGGGGCTCCGCGCGAGCGAGCGGAGCCCCTGGACGAGTGCGGATCGGCCCGCGTTCACCGGCGGGGGCCGGGTGCCCGCCCCATGGGGGATGGTGCGGGCGGCGGGTGTGGATCAGTTGGAGTAGACGGGGTAGCCGTAGCCGACGACCTGGGAGACGGGCCGGATGCGCTGCTCGACGTTGCCGTTGCCGGTATTGCCCTCGATCGTGGTGATCGTGCCGTCTCCGTTGTCCTTCTTCACGAAGCCGACATGGTCGATGCCGTCAATGCTCTTGCTACCGGCCCAGTCGAAGTAGACGACGGCGCCGGGGGTGGGGGTGGTGCCCCAGTGCTTGTTCTCCTTGAACCACTTGGCGTGGGTGACGGTGTAGGCGTCCCAGCCCATCGTGGGCCGGATGCCGGCCATCTCGCCGACCCAGGAGACGAACATCGCGCACCAAGGGGCGTTGGCGTAGCCGCGCAGGGTGCCGCCGTCGCGGGCGACGGTCTCCTGGGCGCGCGGGGAGGACATGTACCACGAGTGGAACTTGGTCCCGCCGCCCTGGGCGTTCTCGTGGACGCCGATCTGCTTGGAGGCGAGGTCCAGGACCTGCGCGGCGGAGACCTTGGGCAGCCTCTCGGCCGCGGTCTCGAGCGGGGTGCTCGCGAGCCTGTTCTGCGAGGCATCGGAGACCTTCGCGTCGGCGGGCGGCGCGTTCAGGGCGGTGTGGCTGTCGGCCAGGGCGGCGGAGCCCACGGAGCCGGTCGCCAGGACGACGCAGGCGCCCAGGAGGGCGCTCACCACGCGGGGGGCGCTGAGGGTGGGGGTGAGGCGGTTCTTGGTCATACTGGGGTTCGACTCCTTGCTTCGCTTCCATGCCGCCTACCGGGTTAGCTGACGGGTTCGGGCTGGGAAGTGCCCTACGGCGCGAGAACGCGCTGATTCACCCCAGGAACGTGGTTCCCCGGTTCCGCAGACCTCGCGGATTCGGCGGCCGTGCTCACCGCGGGCGGGGGTTCCGCCCAGGTGGAGCGCGGTCGGGCAATGTGACGGCAATGCGTAGACCTATACAGACCCAGACATTTGCCATGAACAGGACGAACGTACGTCACCCGGGCAGACGATTACAAGTAGGACACATTGCTCTGACTTGGTAAAACGTCAGATTTGAGGGGTTGGGGCGGGAAGTCGCTTGGTCGGGGAAGGGGGTGGATCGCGCCCGTTCCCGGCCGGTCGCGTCGGCTGGGGTCGCCGCGCCGTCATGGGCGGGATCCCCTGTTTTTCCGGTGCTCCGGGCGTGTGGTACCCGCCGGTGGACCGCCTGTCCCGGGGTGCTACGGCATGATCGGGGGCCCATGGGTAGGAGGGGACGGGTCGACTTTTTCTTGAACAAGTATTCGATGGTAAAAAGTGCGGAGAGGCTGCGTCCCTCCCCCTCGGGAGGCTCGAACATGGTCCGGCGACAGGGTGCTGCCCCGAAGACGGCCTCGCCCCGAAGACGATCATGACGGACGCGCGTGGGCGGCTGTTCACCCGCAGTTCCCAGGCGCTTAAGGCCACCGGGTTAGCTTGGGTCAGTCGTGAACGGGTCATTACCCGGCGTGGAGGACGGTCGAGACCACGCGCGGGAGCAGGGTTCGGCCATCGCCTGGGTGGAATCCCCGCTGCAGATGCTCTGCGCCGTGGAGGCCCACCACGCAGGGCTGCTCGGCGCCCGCAGCCACCTCGTGCCCAGGGCGAGGCTACGCCCCCTGGCCGTGACGGGACGTGAGCTCGGCCGCCTCACCCTGCCGCCGGGCCTGGAGCTCACCGCCGCGCGGCCGGACATGCCCAGGCCGCGCCGGGGCGCGACCTGGGCGGTGGGCGACGCCTTCTCCGGCAAGGTCCAGCTCCGCTGGCTCACCGGGCTCCCTGGCCGGATCGTGATCGTCGACGACGGGCTGGCCACCATCAGGCTCCTGGAGCTGCTCGTCGGCCACGCGGGTACGCCCCTGCTGAGAGCCAGGGGAAAGGCGGGACGGTTCAGAACCGTCCTCGGTGCGGCGGCCGGACTCAGGTTGCGCGCCGCCGCCCGCTCGGGGCGGTTGTCGATCTTCACAGCGCTGCCCGTCCCCGTGGACCTGGCGAAGGCCGTACGGGCGGGAGGGGCCGAGCTGGTCACCCACGACTTCGCCTGGCTGCGGTCACAACCGCTGCGCAGGCCACGTCCCGAGGAGCGCACGGTCGTCCTCGGCACCTCGCTGGTCCGCAACGGCCTGATCCATCGAGACCACTACCTCGGCTGGCTGGCCGCTCTCGGCTCGGCCGGGCCGGTGGCCTACTTCCCGCACCGCAGGGAGGACCCCCACGATCTCGCCGGTGTCGGGGAGCAGCCCGGCATCACCGTCTACGACGGTGGGATCCCCGCCGAGATCACTCTGCGCGGGCTGGCCGCCGGGCAGCGGGTGCTGAGCCTGCCGTCCACCGCGGTCACCTCCCTGCGGGTCCTGCTCTCGGCCAGGGGCGTCTCGATCGAGACGGTTGACGTCCCGGACGAGTGGTGGACGGCGGAGGCGGCCCCCTCGCTCCGCTCCCACCTGTCGATGTTCGCCCATCACGACACGGGAGCCACCGGGGCATGACCTTGTGACCTTGTGACCTCGTGACCTCATGGCCTCGCGGCCGGAGCCCGAGGGCGCGCCGCCCCCGGGATGCGAGCCGCGCCGTGTCCACCCATGTGAAACCGGATATGCACCCGGGGGATCCCCGTTGGAGGTTCTCGTTGAAGGTCCTGGCCGTGGCCGATTCCGACTCCTACCTGAAGTGGGCGGCCTGCCTGCTGCGGGACCTGCCCTCGGGATGTGTGCGGGAGTTGGCGGTCATCCGCACCCCCATCACCCCGTCCCCGGCGCAGATCCGCGCCGCGGTCGCGGGCTCGTCGGAGGATCCGCCCGTGCTCTCGGCCCGCGCGCTGCGCCGGGCGGCGGAGCGGTTCAGGCCTGACGTGGTGCTCGCCGCCTGCACCGGGCCCGTGGTGGACGTGCTGGTCAGTGAGGTGCTGGCCGGGTTGCGGCCACGGCCCGTGTTCGTCTCGGGCCTTCCGGGCATCTCCGTCCCCGCCACCGAGAAGGCCTGGCTGTTTCGCAGCGGATGCGAGCTGTTCGTGCTGCACAGCGGGCGGGAGGTCGAGGAGTTCTCGGCGATGGGTCGTGAACTGGGCGGGGGCGGCCAGGTGGGGCTGGCCCGGCTGCCGTTTCTGCGCGGCCAGGAGGAGGTCGCCCGCATCGGGCCGCGGGACCGGGTGGTGTTCGCCACCCAGGCCAAGGTGCCCAGGCGGAAGGAGGAGCGCGAGCGCATCCTGCTCGCCCTGGCCGAGCTGTCCGGGCGGCGACCGGATCTGGACGTCGTCGTCAAGCTCCGCGCCCTGGACACCGAGCGGCAGACCCACAACGAGCGCCACCACTACCAGCGCCTGTGGCAGTCGCTCGTGGGGGAGGGCAGGGTGAGCGCCGAGGCCGTGCGCTTCGCGGTGGGGTCCATGCACGAACACCTGGCCCACGCGGCCGGGTTCGTCACCGTCAGCTCGACCGCCGCGCTGGAGGCGATCGCCCAGAAGGTGCCCCTGCTGGTGCTGTCGGACTTCGGGGTGGGCGCCGAGATGATCAACCTGGTCTTCGAGGGCAGCGGCCTGCTCGGCACCCTCGACGACCTTTCCGCGGGGCGCTTCCTGGCCCCGGACGAGGCCTGGTGCAGGGACAACTACTTCCATCCCGGCGACGAGAGCGACTGGGTCTCACGGATGGTCTCCCTGGTCGGGCAGGCCCGCTCGGAGCGTCTGGTCCCCGCCAGGTCCCTGCTCGACGGCCCCGAGTACGCCGCCGCCCGCCGTCGCGCCCGGATGCGTGTGGAGGTCCCGCCGAACGTGCTGCGCGCCGGCTACCGCGCCAAGCGCCGAATGCGCCGCTACCTCAGGGCACTGGGCTAGTGATCCGTTTCTCGAAGCGGGTAGGTCGGATCACCGGCGGCCGAGGGGGGATGTTCACGCACTCCGGCCGGCGAAGCGGCGGATCAGAGCCTGTTTGTCGATCTTACCGACCGCGGTGACCGGGAGGTCCTGGACGGTTTCGATCCGGTCGGGCACCTTGAAGGCGGCCAGTCCGCGGCCCATCAGGTGCAGGCGCAGCTCCGGCAGGGTCGGCGGTCGGGACCAGGGCACCACGACCGCGCACAGCTGCTCGCCGTAGCCGGTGCCGGGCAGGCCGATGGCGACGCCGCGGCGGATCGCGGGGTGGGTGAGCAGGTGGGCCTCCACCTCCTCGGCCGAGACGCTCTCGCCACCTCTGTCGATGGTGTCCTTGATCCGGCCTTCGACGACGAGGTGTCCGCTGGGCAGGACGCGGACCAGGTCGCCGGAGCAGTAGTAGCCGTCGGGGGTGAAGGCGGTGGCGTTGTGCTCGGCGGCCCGGTAGTAGCCGCGCAGCGTGTACGGCCCGCGGACCAGCAGTTCGCCGACCTCACCCGGTGCGATGTCGTGGCCGTCGGCGTCCACGACGCGCAACTCGTCCTCGGCACTGAGGGGACGTCCCTGGGTGTGCTCCACCAGGTCGATGTCGTCGTCGGCGCGGGTGTAGTTGAGCAGGCCTTCTGCCATGCCGAACACCTGCTGGACGGCGCAGCCCAGGCCGGCCGGGATGAGGCGGGCGGTCTCGGCGGACAGCTTGGATCCGCCGGCCTGCAAGAGTTTGAGGGAGGTCAGGTCCGCGGGGTCCCACTCGGCGGCCTCCAGCCACAGTGGTACCAGTGGTGGGACCAGGGCGGTGATGGTGATCTGCTCGGCTTCGATCAGGGCGAAGGCGTCGGAGGGGGCAGGCGAGGGGGACAGGACCACCTTCCCGCCGGCACCGAGCGTGCCCAGGACGCCGGGGCAGGCCAGTGCGAAGTTGTGCGCCACCGGCAGGCAGGCCAGGTAGGCCGCATCGGCGTTCAGGCCGCAGATTTCGGCGCTGGCCCGGGCGTTGAAGCCGTAGTCCTGGTGGGTGCGCGGGATGAGCTTGGGCGCGCCGGTGGTCCCGCCGGACACCAGTAGCAGGGCCAGGTCGGAGGGGTCGGGGTCGGCGTGCGGCACCGGGTCGGCGTCGACCTGGTGCAGCGGGGTGAACGGGCCGGGCTCGCCGGCCACCAGGACGTGGCGTAGGTCCGGGGCCTCGGCCAGGACGGCGGTGGCCAGATCGCGGTAGTCGAATCCGCCGGCCTGGTCGGGGATGACGTAGGCGACGGCACCCGACAGCCGGGCCAGGTGGCCGATCTCGGTGATCCGGTGGGCGGGCAGGGTGAGGACCGGCACCGCTCCCAGGCGTGCCAGGGCGAAGAACAGGACCACGAACGCGCCGATGTTGGGCAACTGGACCAGGACTCGGTCGCCGGGACGGATGCCCAGGCCTGCCAGTCCGGCGGCCATCCGGTCGGCGCGCCGGTCGAGGTCGTGGTAGGTGAGACGGTCCTCGCCGGCCACCAGCGCGGTGTTCTCGCCGTAGGCGCGGGTCCATTCGGTGAGCAGGGTTCCGAGTGTGCGGCCGTCCCAGATGCCCTGTTCGCGGTAGCGGGCGGCCAGGTCGGGCGGCCAGGGGGTGAGGCCGGAGGGTAGCGAGGGGGGAGCGGCTGAGGGCATCGAAGCTCCAGCGGAGTCAGGGTTTCCATCGGGGATTCGCGCCGCACGATTGTGCGACACGGGCCTGCAAGATTAACTTAGGTCAGGCTAACCAAACTTTCTTTAGGTTAGCCTACCCAAATAAAAATCTACCCTATGTTCGACCGGAGGCCCCGGATGTCCCAGCGTCCGTTCACCCTCACCCCGATGGGCCGGCGGAAGTTCCTTGCCACCCGAGCACATGGTCCCCTCCGTCGTGATGGCGCTGTCGGCCCTGCCGCTGCTGCCCAACGGCAAGCTGAACCGGGCCGCTTCACGCACAAGACCCCGGCCGCGCTCGCCGCCGCTTCGGCCTCCTCCCAGCGCACAGCCGTCCCCCGACCCGTCCGCACCATCAAGCAAGTAAAGGACACCCTCACTCCATGCTGACGATCGACGATCTCCGGCAGATGGCCACCGAGTTGCTCGGTCCAGGTACCACCCCGCCAGGCGACCACGACGATCTGATCGCCTTCGGACTGGACTCGATCCGATTCATGCAGATCGCCAACCGCTGCCGGCGAGCCGGCTTGACCATCGGCTTCGGCGACCTGGCCCGCACCCCCACCTTGGCCGAATGGTCGCGCCTGATCGCTCCCTCACCCGACCCCGAACCCGAACTTGAACCGGCCTCGGTGCTCGTGGACGCGAGCGGCCCGTTCCCGCTGGCCTCGATGCAGCACGCCTACTGGGTCGGCCGGGGTGGATCAGCTGACCTCGGCGCGGTCGCCGCCCACCTCTACACCGAGTTCGACGGCCACGGCGTCGACCCGGTCAGGCTCGGCGCCGCGGTCGCCGCGCTGGCCGACCGGCACCCGATGCTGCGCGCCCGCATCACCGACGACGGCCGGCAGGTGATCGAAGAATGGAGCCGAGGGGAGGAGCCGGAGGTTCTTGACCTGCGCGAGGCCACCCCGCAGGAAGCCGAACGCCGCCTGGCGGAGCTGCGCGACCGGCTCTCCCATCAGCTCCTCGACGTGGCCGCCGGCCGCATGTTCGACATCAGGGTCACCCTGCTGCCCGGCGGCGGCACCCGGGTGCACGTGGACGTCGACATGCTCGCCGCCGACGCCCGCAGCTACCGGGTGCTGCTGTCCGACCTGGTCGCCCTGTACCGGGACCCCGCCGCGCGGCTTCCCGAGATCGGCTGCACCTTCGCCGGCTACCAGGCGGCCCGCGGCGCCCAGCGCCCGGCCGAGCGCGATGTCACCTGGTGGCGCGAGCGGGTGCCGAACCTGCCCGGCGCGCCGGCCCTGCCCCTGCGCGCCGACTCCGCGGAGCCCGACCGGGTCACCCGGCTGCACCACTGGCTCTCTCCGGCCGAACGCGACCGGCTCACCACCTTGGCGCGCGCCCGCGGCCTCACCCCCGCGGTCGCCGTGGCAACCGTGTTCGCCGAGGTCGTCGGGGCCTGGAGCGGTGAGCCGCGATTCCTGCTCAACGTGCCGCTGTTCGACCGCCGTCCGCTGCACCCGGATGTGGACAACCTGGTCGGTGACTTCACCAGCTCGATCATGCTGGAGGTGGACCTGACCGAGCGGCGCACCTTCGCGCAGCGAGCCGCCCAGGTCCAGGAACGCATGCACGAGGCCGCGGCGCACTCCTCCTATCCGGGGCTGGACGTCCTGCGCGACCTGGCCCGCGAGCAGGGCGCGCCGGTGCTGGCCCCCGTGGTGTTCACCAGCGCCCTGGACCTGGGCGAGTTGTTCGGCCCCGAGGTCGAATCCTGCCTGGGCGAGGCGGTGTGGATCGTCTCCCAAGGGCCGCAGGTACTGCTCGACGCGCAGATCACCGAGTTCCACGGCGGGCTGCTCGCCAACTGGGACATACGCGCCGGGGCGTTTCCCGACAGCCTGCCCGAGGACATGTTCGCGGCCTTCCGCACGCTGCTGGCCAGGATCGGCGACCCCGAAGCCTGGGACGAGCCCGTCGGGCCACTGCTGCCCGCCGCCGCCCTGAAGGTCCGGGCCGAGGCCAACGACACCGACGGCCCGCTGCCCGCCCTCCCGCTGCACCGGCTCTTCTTCGACCAGGCCGCCCGCACCCCGCAGGCGCCCGCCCTGCTCGGACCCGGAGGGCCGGTCGCCTACGGCGAGCTGGCGGAACAGGCCTTGCGGGTGGCCGGAGCGCTCCGCGCGCACGGCGTACGCGACGGCGACCCGGTCGCGATCCGCCTGCCCAAGGGCCCCGAGCAGGTGGTGGCCGTCCTCGGCGTGCTCGCCGCCGGAGGCCACTACGTACCGATCGGCGTCGAGCAGCCGCAGGCCAGAGCCGAACGGATCACCACCCGGGCCGGGGTCGGCGTGGTGCTCGGCCAGAACCTGCCCTACCAGGACGCGGTGAGCTGGCCGGAGCCGCTGGCCGAGCCGGTCGCGACCGCACCCGAGGCGATCGCCTACGTGCTGTTCACCTCGGGATCGACCGGCGAGCCGAAGGGCGTGGAGGTCTCCCACCTCGCCGCGGCCAACACCGTCGCCGATCTCGCCGACAGGTTCGCCCTCGGCCCGGCCGACCGGACGCTCGCGCTGTCGGCGCTCGACTTCGACCTGTCGGTCTTCGACGTCTTCGCGCCGCTGTCGACCGGCGGCGCCGTGGTCACCGTCGAGGAGGAGGCGCGCCGTGACGCCGCGTCCTGGGCGCGGGAGGTACGCACGCATCAGGTGAGCGTGCTCAACTGTGTGCCGAGCCTGCTCGACATGCTGCTGACGGCCGCCGAACGCGACCCGCTCGGCCCGACCCTGCGCGCGGTCCTGCTCGGCGGCGACCGGGTCGGCGTCGACCTGCCGGCCCGGCTCGTCGCCCAGGTACCCGGCTGCCGCTTCGCCGGTCTGGGCGGCACCACCGAGACCGCGATCCACTCCACTTTCCAGGAGGTCACCGCAGGCCGCGTCCCCGCAGGCTGGACCGGCGTCCCGTACGGCACGCCGCTGCGTAACGTGCGCTGCCGGGTGGTCGACGCCCAAGGCCGGGACTGCCCCGACTGGGTGCCCGGCGAGCTGTGGATCGGCGGCGCGGGCGTGGCGGACGGCTACCGCGGCGACCCCGAGCGCACCGCCGACCGGTTCGTCCCCCTGGACGGTGTGCGCTGGTATCGCACCGGTGACCGGGCCAGGTACTGGCAGGACGGCACGATCGAGTTCCTCGGCCGTGCCGACCACCAGGTGAAGATCCGTGGCTTCCGGATCGAGCTCGGCGAGGTCGAGGCGGCCCTGGGCGCCCACCCCGCCGTGCGCCAGGCCACCGCCCTGGTCCTCGGGACCGGTGCACCGCGGCTGCACGCCGTCGTGGCCGCGGCCGGCGGCCTCACCGAGGAGGAGATCACCGCGCACGCGGCCGAACGGCTGCCCGCGCACATGATCCCGGACCGGGTGGTCGTCGTCGACGCGCTGCCGCTGACCGGCAACGGCAAGGTCGACCGCCGTGCGCTGACCGCTCTGGTCACCGCCCAGGCGCAGGCACCCGGGCAGGCAGAGCCGGTCACCGCGCTGGAACAGGTGATCGCCCTCATCTGGGCTCGGGCGCTCGGGCTGGAAAAGGTGGGCAGAGACGACGACTACTTCCTGCTCGGTGGCGACTCGGTGCTGGCCACTGTGATCGTCGGCAGACTACGGGACGTGCTGGACACCGACGCGGTCTCGGTTCACGACGTCCTGCGGCACCCGACGGTGGCGCGGCTGGCCGCCCAGGTCCGTGACGACCGCACCGCTCAGGTCGCCGAGATCTACCTGGAGATCGAGGCCATGACCGACGACGAGCTCAACGGTGAGTTCGACGGCGAGTCGGGCGTCGGGGAGCCGGAGGCGCCGCGCCGGTAGTCCAGAGGTGCCCCGGCGCGGCGCCTCCGGCTCAGGGGGACGTTCTCGACAGGCGGCTGCGGAGCCTGCCAAGGGGGCTCCGCCCCCGGGGGGCGGCGACCGGAGTGGTGGTCGGTGCGGCGATCAGGTCCAGGGCGGCGAGTCGCCGGTGCTTGAAGTAGCGGGCGGGGCCGCAGGCCTGGAGATAGGCCACGGTCTGCTCGCGCAGCCCCGGATACGCCTCGCTCCGCATGCAGTAGCCGACCGCGCCCACCAGGGCGGAGATGTCCACCGGCGGGGGCTCCCACAGCGAGCCGTCCGTCGACAGGCGGGGCAGCAGGGCGTCGGTGATGGTCGCCGGGATCCGGTTGCCGTTCTCGTACGGGGTGAGCCTCTCCAGGATCAGCTCGCCGCCCACCGTCGCCACCGGGAGCCCGAAATACCGCCCGGCGGTGATCAGAGCGGTGGAGAAGCAGCCGACCACGAGCTCGGGTCCGAGGGCGGCGAAGCACGACTCGGCCGGGACGGTCTCCGCCACCACGTCCAGTTCGACGTCCAGCTCGGCGGCCGTCTCGCGCAGCCGCCGGGCGTGCCGCCGCCCGGCGGCCGGGTGCGGCTTGAACAGCACGCGCGAAAACCCCCGGGCGACGAGGCCGCGCAGCATGTCGGCGTGGAGTTCCGCCTCCTCCTCGGGGGTCACGATGCCGAGGGCGGACAGGTACTGGCCGAGGATCATCGCCCGGCCCGGGGGCGGGTCGCCGGTTCGGCGGCCGGCCACGTCGAGAAAGGCCCGGTCGGGGAGGGGCTCGGCGGGCACCCCGTACTCCGACAGCAGCAGCGGCCGAAGACCCGGCACCAGGTCGAGGTGGAGCAGTCGGGTGATCCGCCCGGAGATCTCCTGCGGCAGCGGGTCGCGGGTCGGGCCGTAGCTCATCAGGCCGTCGGAGTAGACCGAGATCGGGCAGTCTCTGACCAGTCCCGCCAGCGTTCTGGCAGGGGGGACCGCGATGGACTCCAGGACCAGCTCGGCGGGCCCGTCATCCAGGGACAGGTGCGAGCAGAGCAGGCGGCCCAGCATCGGCACCTCGACGACGCGCGCCTTCCAGTCCGAGGGATGCAGCGGGGCCACGATCTCGTTCCACGAGTGGATCTCGTCGAAGCGTGGGCGCAGCGTGGCGAAACCCGGGCTCTCGTGCAGAGCCGGGGTGATCTCCGGGATGGCCGCGTTGTTGGAGACCAGCAGGATCCGGCGCCCCCGGCGGGGACCGAAACGGCCGTCGTCGATCGCCGCCGCCAGCGTCATCGCGCCGAACAGGGTCGAGGCGTAGAACAGCTGCGTCATCGGTGCTCCAGGAGGCCGAGCAGGATCTGATCGCGTTCGGCGTCCAGGGTGGTCCCGGCGAGCAGGTCGGCGGGGAGCCGCCTCAGGGCCGCGGCGCCGCGCTCCTCGAAGCGGGTACGGAGCTCGGGGGAGAACCGCTCACTCAGCTCCAGATGGTGGGCCAGCAGCGCGCGGAAGGTGCGCACCGCCTTGGGCATGAACTCCTCCTCCAGGTCCGCGAAGACCAGGTCGAAGGCGTCGAAGAAGTGCAACTGCCTGGCGTCGCCGATCCGCGTCAGCGAGCCTGTCACCATCCGCCGGTAGAACAGCCCGGCCAGCGACACCACCGCGAACGAACCCGCGTCGCGGTGCAGCCGCCAGATCCACGGCCTGTCCTCGGCGGTGTGCAGGTGCCCCGGGAAGGTCAGCAGGTCGCCGAGGTCCCGGCGGTAGATCCCCGCCCAGGCATACGGGTAGTCCACCATCGTCCTGGCGTGATCGGGCAGGATGTGGTCGCGCGGCTTCAGCACCACCTCGCGGGTGGCGAGCGGCGCCCGGTGGATCGTCCGCCTCCGGCCCTCCGCCTGCACGTGGTCGACCCGGACGAAGTCGCAGCCGAGCCGCTCGATCGCTCCGACCAGGTCCCCGAGATATCCGGGGGCGAGCCAGTCGTCGCCGTCCATGAACGTCAGGTAGCGGCCGGAGACGAGGGAGATCCCGAGGTTACGCGCGTCGGCCAGTCCGACCGGCGCGTCGTTGCGCACCACCACCAGACCGGGCAGAGCTTCGCGGAAGTCCTCGATGATCTGTCCGGTAGCGTCCACGGACCCGTCGTCCACCACGATGAACTCGAAGTCCCGCCGCGCGTTCCTGACCAGCGATGTCAACGCGTCCCCGATGTACTCCTCCGCGTCCCGCACCGGAACGACCACCGACAACTTGATCAACTTTGCCTCCCGTCCCAACTCGGACGACCCAACCAAGCCCCCCGAACCAAGCCCCCCTCACCCTCCCCTCGACGGGACGACCCGTGAGGCCGCGCCGGCGACTGGACTGAGGAGAGCGGGGTCGTGAGGAACGAGCGACCCCGCTCGACGAGGGAAGGAGTCGGGTCCCAGCGGCCTCACCGCGACGCGCCAGCGTCGCCATCGGCGCGAGCCGGATAAGAGCGGCCGAACCGCGACGCGTTAGCGTCGCAATTCATACCGTGACCCGGCGGAGGCGGGACTTGGGGGCCTCCTCACCCGGAAAGACCCGCTTGACGCCGTCGCCCAGGGCGGTCTCGATGATGCGGATGTCGCGGACCAGGTGCTCAAGCCCGGCGGGCTCCAGCGAGGCGGCCTGGTCGGAGCCCCACATGGTGCGGTCGAGCGTGATGTGCCGCTCCACGGTCACCGCGCCCAGGGTCACCGCGGCGAGCGAGATCTGCAGGCCGCGCTCGTGGCCCGAGTAGCCGACCGGCACGCCGTACCGCTCCTGGAGTGTGGCGATCGTGCGGAGGTTGGCCTCCTCGGCGGGGAGGGGGTAGGTGGAGGTGGCGTGCATCAGCACCAGCTTGGAGGTGCCGAGAAGCTCAACCGCCCGGTCGATCTCCTCCAGCGTGGACATGCCGGTGGACAGGATGATCGGCTTGCCGGTCGCGGCGAGCGCGCGGAGCAGCTCCAGGTCGGTCACGCTCGCCGAGGCGACCTTGTGGGTGACCACGTCCATGGACTCCAGGAACTCCACGGACGGCACGTCCCACGGCGAGGCGAACCAGTGCAGGCCCCGATTCCGGCAGTGCTCGGCGATCTGGGTGTACTCGGCCAGGCCGAACTCGGTCCTGAGCTTGTACTCCATGTAGGTCATCTCGCCCCACGGCGTCTGCCGGATCTGGTCGCGCTGCTCCAGCGGTACGCAGATCTCCGGCGTGCGCTTCTGGAACTTGACGGCCTGACAGCCCGCCTCGGCCGCCACGTCGATGAGCCGGCGCGCGATGTCCGGGTCGCCGTTGTGGTTGATGCCGATCTCACCGATCACGTAGACCGGCTGTCCGGCCCCGACCAGCGCGTCGCCGATCTGGACGGGCCTGGTGGCCGGGGCGAGCCTCAGCTCGGCGCGGGGCGCGGTCCTTCCGGTGGCCACCTCGTCCGCCGGGCGGGCCGCGAGGACCCGGTCGCACAGCTCCCGTACGGCCCCGGCCCCGCCGGGCCTGGTCAGCACGGTCCTGGCGGCGGCGCGGACCTTCGGGTGGGCGTCGGGGACGCTGACGGGCCAGCCGACGTCGCTCATCGGGCCCAGGTCGTTGACGTCGTTGCCGACGTAGGCGACGCGGGCCGGGTCGATTCCCTCGATGGCCAGCCAGTCACGCAGCACGGTCTGCTTGTCGGTCAGACCTTGCAGGACGGGCACGCCGAGCTTGCGGGCGCGGGCCGCGACCACCGGGTTGTGCTCGGTGGACATGATCATCAATTTGACGCCGGAGCGGCGCAGTAGCGAGATGCCCATGCCGTCGGAGCGACTGACCGCGACCATCTCACGGCCGTCCTGGTCGACGTAGGCGCGGTCGTCCGTGTGCACGCCGTCGAAGTCGGTGATCACCGCGTCCACGTCGATCGGCTCGGGCTGGTCCACGAACGGTGCCAGCGCCCGTACGATCTCCAGGTCCTCGGGGGTGTCCACCTCGACGGCGTGGTGCGGGGGCACCTGCTGCACGGCGACGGAACCGAAGAAGCGGTGACCGTGCTCGCGCAGACCCTTGGTGCGCATCACGTAGAAGGCGCCGGTCTCGCGGAACTGCGGCTCGCGGTCCTGGCGGCGCGGGCGGTAGGAGGGGTCGTGGTTGACGCCCGCACCGCTTGAGCTCCACAGGAACTCGTGCGTCTCCAGCCCGGAGAACACCACGTCGGCGCTGCCGTCCAGGACCTTGGCGACCGCGCCGTCCAGATCGGCGGGGTCGATGAACGCGCTGGTGCACTGCACCAGGATGACCACGTCGGGGACGTCAGGGGTGTGGTCGAGCGCGTGCAGCACCGCGGACTCGCTGGAGGCGGTCCCGCCGCTCAGCTCTTCCGGCCGGTCGATCACGGTCGCGCCCGCGGCGCGGGCCACCTCGGCGATCCCGGCGTGGTCGGTGCTGACCACGACCTCGTCGACCAGTTCGGCCCGCACGCAGGCCCGTACCGCACGGGCGACCAGGGGGGTGCCGCCCACCGGGGCCAGGTTCTTAAGGGGAACGCCCACCGAACCTCCGCGGGCGGGGACAACGGCCAGGACTCGCAAGGTGACTCCTCATGACATACGGCGAACGCCCCTGAGCCGGGGTGTCATAGGAACCTAGTCACGAGGGTGACCGGCCAGGGGTGCCTGAGCTGAACGCCCAGAGTCGTCCGTCTTAACTTTCCGCGCCCCCGGGCCCCGCGCGGGTACGCCCCGCTCCGGGGCGTACCAGGGGGCTGAGGAGCATCCACGCGGAAACTGGTGGTACGGGCGTTGTCGCAGATAACGGGCTGCTTCGTGTAGAGGGGGACGCGCGAAACAGCAGGCGGATTTTCAGCCGGTCCGCCGTCCGGCACAGGTGCTGGACGGCCTCGAACAGGTCGTCGCCCTTTTTCGGTCGGATGTTCCTCGACCCCCTACCAGCGCTCGTGTCCTCCCCGAACGGAGCGGATCGTCAGGGGGCGGCGCCGATGGAACCCATGAGCATGGGAAGCGCGCGTTCGAGGCCGCGGCGCCAGTAGGGCCAGCTGTGGGTGCCGGGCCCGTAGAAGTCGGCGGTCACGTCGGCGCCGTTGGCCCTGGCCCGCTCGACGAAGGTCACGGCCTGGCCGAGCAGGGCGGTCTCGCCCTCGTCCGGTACCTCGGAGGTGTCGTCCAGCGGGCCGGGGGAGCCGTCTCCGCTGGAGACGAAGAGCCGTACCCCGTGCAGCGCGCCGGTGAGATCGGCCGGATTGTGGGCGGCCCACTCGGGGTCCCGCAGAGGGCCCCAGAGCTTCGCGGAGTCCTCGCCGTTCCGGTTGAGCAGCCAGTCGACGCCGCCGTTGCCGTCGCGGGTGTGCAGCACTCCGGAGAAGGAGGCGGCCGCCTGGAACATGCCGGGATGGCGGGCCGCGTACGACATCGCCCCGAATCCGCCCATGGACAGCCCCGCCACCGCCCGCCGGTCCCCGGCGCCGTAGTCGCGCTCCAGGATCCGTCGTACCTCGGTGAGGTGGAAGGTCTCCCAACCGGGGCCGTCGCGCCAGTCGGAGTAGAAGCCGACGGAGCCGCCCTCGGGGATGACCACGATCGCCCGGTAGCTCGAGGTGAGGCTTGCGGCCTCCCCCTTGGTGACCCAGGTGTCGTAGTCGGACTGGCAGCAGCCGTGCAGCAGGTACAGCACAGGCCACGGACCCGAGTCCGGCGTCCACCCCTCGGGCAGCAGGACCCGGACCATGCCCTCGCGGCCGAGCGCGGCGGAGGTCACGGTGAGCTCGTGGTCACGGCCGCCTAGCTTCTTCACCGCGACGGCGGGGGCTTGCGAGGCCCCGTCACGCGTGCCGGGCGAGGACGGTGGCAGCAGTGCGATCAGCACCGCCACGACCGCCGCGGCGGCCAGCAGGAGCACTCCCAGACGTACAGCGGTGCGGTTCACGCCGCCAATACTCTCGCTTCTCGCCGATCGCGTGAAGCCCGCTTGACGCGTCGCGGGCCGACCGGACGGGCAAAGTTCCCGCCGCACCGTCACACTGCCCGCCGACGGCCCGGCCTTCCACATCCGGCGCCTGGCCCGGAGCTGAGGATCCGGGACGGGGCAAAGTTCTCACCAAACGGCGTTACAGGCCTCGTGGGCCGGGGATTTGCGACAGTACGTCGTGATTCACGGAGGCTGTCATGGTCAAGGGAACCGTCGCCGCACTGGATGGCAGAGCGGGTGACCAGGCGGGCGGGACGGTGGACGGGACAGAGAGACCGCACATCAGCCTGCCGCTGATCGGCACGTTGACCGTGCCGCCACCGGATCGACTGGTCTTCTACGGCGTGCTGGGCGTGCTGGGCGCGTTGGGAGTCGTCGAATGGCCCCTCGTGCTCGTCGTCGGGATCGGTCACTATCTGACCGAACAGCGGTTCTCGCCCCTTTTACGGGAAGCCGGACAGGCTGCGGAGACGGCGTAGCGAGGAAAGAGATGCCGAGCGGCGGCCCGGCCCTTCCCGGCGGACAGGGGCCGGGAGCGGACCTGCCGGTCCGACCTGGGGGTGGTGGCGCTGGCACCTCTCGGTGACCTGGCAGGACAGGGCTGGACGCAGATCGGTGAGCTGGTCCTGGCCTTCGTGCTTTCGGCCGCGATCGGCCTTGAGCGGGAGATCCGCCAGAAGAGCGCGGGACTGCGCACCCACACCCTGGTCGGCTTCGCCGCCGCCCTGATCATGCTGGTGTCGAAATACGGCTTCGCCGACGTGCTGGGAGCGAACGTCTCTTTGGACCCGTCCCGGGTGGCCGCCCAGATCGTGTCCGGCATCGGCTTCATCGGGGCCGGCCTGATATTCGTCCGCGGTGACGCGGTCCGCGGTCTCACCACCGCCGCGGCGATCTGGCTCACCGCGGCGGTGGGCATGGCGGCGGGGGCGGGACTGTGGCTGCTGGCGGTAGCCGTGACCGTGGGACATTTCATGACGGTTTTCGTTCTCACCCCGTTGGCGGACCGGCTTCCCCGGTCCAGGTACGCACCCTCGCGGCTCCATCTGACCTACCTCGACCGGCGGGGCGTGCTCCGGCTGGCGCTGGCCGAATGCACGCGCAGGGGATTCGGCGTGGACGAGCTCTCCATTGACCAGCGCAGCGAGCACCGCGCCCCGGCGACCGTCTCACTTTGGCTCACCGTGCACGGCACCGGCCTGATAACCGAGCTGACCACGGCACTCTCCGAGATCGACGGAGTGCTCGCCGTGGTGAGCCAGGACGCCAACGCGCCCACGCTCTGACGGTCGCCGCCCGTGACATCACGGTCGATCTCCTATGACCCGACTCCAGGGCCCGGCTGCTTTCGATACTGGCCGAGACCGTCTCCGTACCGGACTTCGATCAGCACCTCTGAGTTCGGTGAAGGAACGCTACTGTGAAGCAGCGGCAAGCCGAGACGCGTTCGGCTCGGCTCGGATGTGCGTCGCTGCGGCTTGTGAAGACGCGAAGCCGAGGATGATGCAGATGAGTGGCCGTAACGGTGCGGTACTGATCGGTGGTGATGTCACGTGTTGACCCGGCTTGAGGTGCGGGGATTCAAGAACCTGCTGGACGTTCAGGTGGATTTCGGCCCGTTCACCTGTATCGCTGGTGCGAACGGCATAGGCAAGTCGAATGTGTTCGACGCTGTCGAATTCCTGTCCTATTTGGCCACGGACACTCTGATCGAGGCCTCACAAAGGGTTCGTGGAGCGTCGGGGATCCGTGGCGGGGATCCGAGGGACCTCTTCTGGGACGGATACAGGGACCATCCGCGACACATCTCGCTGGCTGCGGAGATGATCGTCCCCGCAGAGGTGGAGGACGACCTCGGGGCATCGGCCAAACCGACGACGACGTTTCTGCGCTATGAGCTTGAGCTGGAATACGCGTCTCCTGAGGGGGAGAGCAGCGTAGGCCGGCTGGTTCTGGCCCGGGAGGAACTTCGCCACATCAACAGGGGAGAGGCGGCCAGGCATCTTCGCTTCGCACACAGCGCGAAGAACTTCAGGAACGCCGTGGTCATGGGCCAGCGCCGAGGCGGGGCTTTTCTCTCCACAGAGAAACGGGAGAGTGGCACCGTTATCAATGTCCACGGCGATGGCGGAAGCTTCGGCAAGCCGCAGCCGCGAGCCGCGGTTCGAGCCGGTCGGACAGTTCTCAGTACGGTGACCACGAACGACTACCCGACGATTCTGGCGGCACGCCGTGAAATGCAGAGCTGGCGTCGGCTGGCCCTGGAACCGTCAGCGCTGCGTGCCCCGGACAGTTTCGGAGACCCAAGATCACTCGGCGCGGACGGCCGCCACCTGGCCGCCACTCTTTTCCGCATCGCCACTGAGAGCCGACGCCCGGACGGAACCTCGGATGCCGAAGCCGTCTACGCGCAGGTCGCCGATCGCCTGTCCGACCTCGCCGCCGTCGGGGTGGAAAGCCTCCGCGTCCAACCCGACCCGGTCCGCGAGGTCTTCACGCTCTTCCTGCAAGAGAGAGGCGGTCTCCAACTGCCGGCGAGGGCGCTCTCCGAAGGAACTCTGCGCTTCCTGGCGCTCTGTGTGCTGCTTGAGGATCCGACGGTTACCGGGCTTATTTGCATGGAGGAGCCCGAGAACGGCATTCACCCCGCTAATCTTCCGGCCATGGTGGATCTGGTGCGGGATCTGGCGGTGGATCCGAGGGAAACTCCCGACGCTGCGAATCCCTTCCGACAAGTGATCATCAACACGCACGCTCCAGGCGTCGTGCAGCTGTGTGATCCGGCGGACCTGCTCCTTGCCGAAGGGCGTTTGCTGCGCAATCCGGACGGGGTGGTCACCTCTGCGCTCTCCCTCACCCCCTTCAGCGGGTCATGGAGAGCGGTAGCGGGCGAACCATCCTTCTCCGAGGCCGATGTGGTCGCCTATCTTGTCGCGCCTCCCGGGGCTCAACTGCGCCTGCCACTGGACATCGCCGGATGAACGCGCGGTCCTTCGCCGGCCTTTTCATAGCTGAGGGAAGCTCCGATCTGCCACTGGCCGACCTTGTGGAGGCACTGTTCGTTGACAGAGGCGTGACGCTCAGGTTGAGCAAACCGGACTTCTCGCTTCTCGGCAAGATTCCCAAAGATGTCAGGTCACGGGTCACCGCAGGTATGAAGCTGCTGCGAGATCCCGTTGATCTTGTTGTCGTGCATCGTGATTCCGACAACGTCGGACATGAGATCCGCCGGACCGAGATCGAAAAGGCGGTTCGGGAAGCGGGGGTGGTCTCCTCGGTTGTTCCGGTGATACCGGTGCGTATGACCGAGGCATGGTTGCTTCTGGATGAGGATGGGATACGCCAGGTGGCGGGTAACCCGCGAGGACGGCATGATCTCCGGCTTCCCCGGGTTCATGAGGTTGAAGGAGTGGCCGACCCCAAGCAGATGCTCCAACAGTGCCTCATCACGGCAGCAGATGTGGTGGGGCGGCGCCATGACCGTGTCACGAAGCGGTTCTTCCAGCACCGCCGTCAACTCCTGGAGCGGTTGGACTGCGCGGGACCGGTCTCCAGGTTGCCGAGCTGGAAGCGGTTGGTGGCGGATGTCGACGCGGTTGTCGAGCAGTGGAAGTGAAGCCGCCCGGTACGGGTCTCATGGCATGATCCCGCGAAGAGAGCACCCCGGGATCACCCGGCTCCCAGCAGGGCGATGACGGACAGGGGCACCAGGGGTGTAGTCGGAGTTGTTGATCCCGCAGACGGGGGAGTGGAAGTCGGCGGAGGAGTAGAGCCCCGGGTAGTCGTACGTGCCGAAGCCGTAGCCGCCGTAGCTGCTGCTGCCCTGGCCGGTCATGTGGTTGACGACGGCGTCGGCGTGGACCTTGACGCCCGCCGCGTGACAGGCGTTCACCATGTTCCTGAACGCGTTCTCGTCACCGAACTTGCTGGTGAGGGTGTGGCGGGCGGGCTGGTAGATGTCCCACCAGACCGAGCCGCCCTTGGACGTCGAGTCGCTCGGCGGGGAGACCTGCACGGCGGCGTATCCGGCGGGGCCGAGGACGTCGGTGCACTCCCTGGCGACGGAGTTCCAGTTCCAGTTCCACAGCTTGACGATCGGGCCGGGGGTGGGCGGTGCCGCCTGGGCGGGGGTGCTCAGCGCGACGGGCACCACGACCGCGGCGCCTGCCAGCGCGCTTAACGTGGTGGCAACGACGGCTCTGTAGGGTTTCATGGGTGGGGGCCTCCAGGATCGATGGACGGGTTCCTTGGCCGGGCCGGGTGCTGCAACACCTGGCCCGGCCGTCTTTCCGGGGTATGCGGGGGTCAGGGCTGGACGAAGACGGCGACGGTGCGTGCCGGGACCGTCAGCGTGCCCGTGGCGGGATCGAACGTCGACTGCTTCACGACGGCGTCGTCGCCGGCCGTCTGGACGGGGTGGAGCGTCACCTGGGTGCCCTTCAGCGCGGCGACGGTCTGCGGCCGAGCCTCGGGGGTCGCGTTGAAGACGACGGTGATCGACTTCCAACGCGGGTCGATCCCCGAGGCGTCCAGGTGCATGGTCACGACACCCGGGGTCTCCGAGGTGCCGCTGGTCGGGAAGGTCAGGCGCTTCTGCACCTCGGCCAGGCTGCCCAGGCCGAACACCGGTGAGGACGATCGGATCTTCAGCAGCTCGCCGTAGCGGGCGCGGGCCGCGCCGATCGCCGCGCAGTCCGGCTTCAACGCCGGGTCGGCGAGCAGCGGCCTCGCGTA
This sequence comes from Streptosporangium sp. NBC_01810, assembly GCF_035917355.1. Lineage (NCBI taxonomy): Bacteria > Bacillati > Actinomycetota > Actinomycetes > Streptosporangiales > Streptosporangiaceae > Streptosporangium > Streptosporangium sp. NBC_01810. The sequence continues at coordinate 2,094,502 of NZ_CP109070.1, forward strand.
CTGCCACTTGTCCTCGTTGTCGGCCTTCGGGGGGAGCCCGGCGCCGAAGCCGTTACCCGCGGAGCAGTCCCACAGCAGCCGGTTGAACCAGTCGCCGGAGTCGTAGGAGTTGCGATCCAGCGACTTGGAGCGGAGCCGCTCGCTGCCGGCGTGCACGAACGAGGTGCCCTGCCCGAGCACGGCCGTGGCCAGCGAGAGCGACTGCATGCGCACCCGGTCGGCCATGGTCGTGGCCTGTGGCAGCTTGTAGGCCAGCGCGTCGAACAGTGTCTCGTTGTCGTGGGCGTCGATGTAGGTGACGACCTCACCCGGCGAGGCGGTGTATCCGGCGGGGGAGCCGTTGTAGCCGACCTGTGAGCCCTTGACCTCCTTGCCGCTGGAGGCGGTGAAGGTGTAGTCGCGGAGGTTGCCGGCCAGCCCGACCTTGATCAGATCCTGGTAGCCGAGCAGCCGGGCCCGCTGCTGGGCCTCGTCGCCGTTGGCCGGTGACCCGTTGGGCGCCCCGGCCAGCCCGGAACCGAAGCCCTGGACCCGCGGGTCGGGGTCGAACGGGCTGCCGCCGCGCACCGCGTCACGGAGCCGGTCGCTGAAGGTGCCTATCCCGGTGCCCGCCATGTTGGCCTGGGTGGCCTGCTCGAAGCGGGCGTCGTCGGCGACCTCGCCGAAGTTCCAGCCCTCCCCGTACAGGATGATCGACTTCCCGTCCACGCCGTCGCGGGCCACGGTCAGCCTGTCCAGTGCGGCGCGGACCGCGAGCATGTTCGCCTTGGGGTGGTGGCCCATCAGGTCGAACCTGAAGCCGTCCACCTTGTACTCGCGGGCCCAGGTGACGACGGAGTCGACGACGAGTTTGCCCATCATGGCGTGCTCGGGCGCGGTGTTGGCGCAGCAGGTGGAGCTGGCCACGGTGCCGTCGTCGAGCAGCCGGTGGTAGTAGCCGGGCACGATCCGGTCGAGCACCGAGGTCGGATCCTGGCCGGCGGCGTGGGTGTGGTTGTAGACCACGTCCATCACCACCCGCAGCCCCGCCCCGTTCAGCCCGCCGACCATGCTCCGGAACTCCCTGATCCGCGACGACCCCTCGGGGTCGGTGGCGTAGGAGCCCTCGGGCACCGTGTAGTGCAGCGGGTCGTATCCCCAGTTGAAGGAGTCCCCTGCCGCGGTGCGCGCGACGCAGGCCTGCTGCTCCTCGGAGTCGGGGGGCATCGAGGCCAGGTCGCAGCCGGGTTCGGTCCGCTCCGCCCTGCGCTCGGGGACCGTCGCGATGTCGAAGACGGGCAGCAGGTGCACGTGGGTCAGGCCGTCCTTGGCCAGCCCGCGCAGCTCCTTCATTCCCGCCGAGTCGCCGGTGAACGCGGAGTAGGTACCGCGCCTGGAAGCGGGGACCGTCGTGTCGGAGGCGGAGAAGTCGCGTACGTGCAGCTCGTAGATCGACGACTTCTCCTGCGGCACCGCCTTGGGCTTGGCCAGTGACGACCAGCCGTCGGGCCGCAGGGAGCGGTCGGACAGGTCGACCAGCTGGCTGCGGCCCGAGCCGGCGGCCAGCGACAGGCTGTAGGGGTCGGTCACCTCGTTGGTGACGACCTTGCCCTCGGCGGGCACGTAGACCGTGACCAGGAAGGTGTAGTAGCGGTCCTTCCAGCCCTGCTGCCCGCTGACCGACCAGACGCCGGTGCCGTTGTCGCGCCGCATGGCGTGGACGGTGCGGGTCCCGCCGGAGGGGGCGCGGTGGAGCGCCAGCTCGACCTTGCACGCCGTCGGCGCCCAGACCGACAGCCTGGGCGTGCCGCCGCTCCACGAGGGGCCGAGGTCGGCGGTCACCGCCTTGGCGTGCAGGTCGTCGAGCACGCCGGGCAGCTGCACGCCGGTGGCGGCCAGCAGCGCGCCCGAGGCGTCGCGCTCGACGGCCACGACCTGGCCGCGCGACGCCTTCCCGGCGAGGTCGGCGTCGCGCGGGTCGATCGTGAACGCGGCGTGCCCGGCCAGGTGCGGCCACTTCGCCTTCTGCGCCTCGGTGAGCGCTCCCGGAAGGAGGCGAATGATCCGGATGTCGCCGGTTAGGTCGCCCTTGGCGTAGGTGATGTCACCCTTCTTGGAGAAGGCCAGGGAGTGACGGAGCGAGGAGGACGGCTCGACCTTCCAGGCGACGGTGCCACGGTCGATCCAGTGCGCCGAGGACTTCGACAGGTCGGCGTCCGCGCCGCGTGCCGCCGGCTGTGGCAGCAGGTGGCCCTCGGTGGCCGCGGTCCGCCAGGCCTCGTGGCCGGTCGCCACCAGGTCCAGCGCCTGGTTGTCGGGCAGGTCCTTCTCGTCGCCCTTGTGGATGATGTAGCTCACGTTCTTGGCCCCCTCGGTCAGGGGGACGCGGAAGTGAACGCCGAAGGCGTCTTCGCCCGCGGGCTGGAGCGGGGTGGCCCACTCGGTGGGCTGGGCCACGTCACCCCAAAGGTGCAGTCCCCAGCCTTCATATTTCCCGTCGGGACGGTTGTAGTGCAGGATCGCCACATTCTCGGCTGAGGCCCGGCTCGGGTGGACCTTCGCCACACCCGAGACGACGGCGGCCTCCGGCTGGAGCGCCGGGGTGAACGACTGGTCGGGACCGAGGTCCTTGGTGTCGCCCTTGTGGGCGATGATCCCGACGTTGGACGCTCCGGGCTTGAGCTTGATCCAGGCGAACCGGCCGTAGGCGTCCTCGCCGGTGAGCTTGAGCGGCTCGGCTCACTCGGTGGGGTTCTCGACATCGCCCCAGACGTGCAGGCCCCAGCCGTCGTAGTCCTCGCGCTGGTAGTGCACGACCAGCCAGTCGCGCCTGACCGCGCCCGGCTCCTCGGGGGCCGGCTCGGCGCCGACGGTCGCCGCCGCGCCCGCCGTGCCGCCGCTGAAGGAGCGGGCGGCCTCCTGGAACTCGCGCGCCGTGGGGGGAGTGGCCAGACCACGGGGGGCCTCCACGGGATTTGTTTCGAGGGTGTTGCCCGGAAGTTACTCACTGGGAATGCTCTATGCAATCCCTTGCGACAATTTTCTGAATCCAGGCAATCCGAGATGGGGCAGCAGGGGGTCGACGAAAGGATAAAAGCATACAAATAGTATTTTTCGCCCTCCGAGAGACAGTGGCGCCCCTGCCGCGACTTCTGATCGAAGGTCCTTTGGTTCTCGGTTTTGGGCTGATTTGTAACAAGTTTGCAGACTCTTGCAGAAAGTTCTTCCAATGGGGTTCACGTCGGCGTAACGTCCGGCGTACTCCAGACCCGGCCGGACGGCTCCCCGACGCCGGCCGCCCCCCTTGAACCTGAGGAGAAACACATGCGGGAAAGTCGATCCTGCTGCACGCGACCCTGCTGGCCGCGGTCGCCGTCTCGCTGTTCCCGATCGTCTGGCTGGTCCTGACCTCGCTCAAGCCGCGCGACGGCTGGCTCTCCAGCGAGCTGGAGATCTTCAGCCAGCCGTCGCCGGACAACTACATCCGGGTGCTGACCGAGACGCAGTTCCCGACCTGGCTGCTCAACTCGGTGATCGTCGCCGGGCTGACCGTTGCCGGGCTTACCGCCGGTGCCACAAAGTCGTAACACCGCCGTGCTATTACATCCTGACATGTCACCTGATCGGGGGATTTAACATGACCGAGCTTGTCTATGCGGACCGTGCTGCCGGGACCGCCACCCGATGGTGGCGCGACGCGGTGATCTACCAGGTCTACGTGCGCAGCTTCGCCGACGGCAACGGCGACGGTGTGGGCGATCTGCTCGGCGCGCGCGGCAGGCTCCCGTACCTGGCGGACCTCGGGGTCGACGCGATCTGGCTCACCCCGTTCTTCACCTCACCGATGGCCGACTTCGGCTACGACGTGGCCGACTACCGGGACGTGGACCCGATCTTCGGCTCGCTGGACGACGCCAGGGCGCTGATCGACGACGCGCACGGGCATGGCCTGCGGATCATCATGGACGTGGTGCCCAACCACACCTCCGACCAGCACGCCTGGTTCGCGGAGGCGGTGGCGGCGGGTCCGGGAGCCCCCGCGCGCGAGCGTTACATCTTCCGCCAGGGCCGGGGCGCGGCCGGAGAGCTGCCGCCCAACGACTGGGAGTCGATCTTCGGCGGCTCCGCGTGGACCCGGCTGCCGGACGGCGAGTGGTACCTGCACCTGTTCGCACCCGAGCAGCCCGACCTGAACTGGGAGAACCCCGAGGTTCACGCGGAGTTCGAGTCGATCCTGCGGTTCTGGCTCGACCTGGGGGTAGACGGCTTCCGCATCGACGTCGCCCACGGCATGGTCAAGGCCGAAGGACTGCCCGATGTCGGGCACAGCGACCATATCCGGATGATCGGCACCGACGTGGTGCCGTTCTTCGACCAGGACGGCGTGCACGAGATCCACCGCGCCTGGCGCAGGCTGCTCGACTCCTACCCCGGAGAGCGGATCGGCGTCGCCGAGGCGTGGGCACCGTCCCCGCAGCGGCTGGCCAACTACGTCCGTCCCGACGAGCTGCACCAGGCGTTCAACTTCCACTTCCTCAACACCCCCTGGGCGGCGGAGGGGTTCCGTGCGGTCATCGAGGAGTCGCTGGCGACCGCCGGGCTGGTCGGCGCGCCCAGCACCTGGGTGCTCTCCAACCACGACGTCAAGCGCCACCTCACCCGGTACGGCGGCGGCGAGGTCGGTCTGCGCCGCTCCCGCGCCGCGGCCCTGCTGATGCTCTCCCTGCCCGGCTCGACCTACGTCTACCAGGGTGAGGAGCTCGGCCTGCCCGAGGTTCTCGACCTTCCCGAGGAGTTCCTGCGCGACCCGCAGCGGCTCCGCAGCCCCGACGACGGCCGTGACGGCTGCCGGGTGCCGCTCCCCTGGTCCGACGGCGAGCCGCACTTCGGCTTCAGCCTGCCGGGCGTCAACGGGACATGGCTTCCCATGCCGTCCTCCTGGGGCCCGCTCAGCGTCGAGTCCCAGCTGGAGGATCCGGCCTCCACGCTGAACCTGTACCGGGACGCGCTCCGGATCAGGCGCGAGTGGACGGCCTTCGGCGACACCCCGCTGGCCTGGCTCGACTCCCCGGAGGGAACGCTGACCTTCACCCGCGACGCCGGCTTCACCTGCACCGTCAACCTCACCGGCGACCCCGTGGAGCTGCCCGCCCCCGGACGGGTTCTGCTGGCCAGCGCCGAGCCGGTCGTCCAGGGCGGTGTCGCGTGCCTCGCCCCCGACTCCGCCGTCTGGTGGCAACGCGATGACGCCTAGTGCCGTCGGCCCGCTCGGCAACGGCACCGCCCGGCTGACCGACATCGCCGCGCAGGCCGGGGTCAGCGAGGCCACGGTCAGCCGGGTGCTCAACGGCAAACCCAGCGTGTCGCAGGCGACCAGGCAGGCGGTGCTGACCGCGCTCGACCTGATGGGGTACGAGCGCCCGCAGCGGTTGCGTCAGCGCAGCAACGGGCTGATCGGCCTGGTCACCCCGGAACTGGACAACCCGATCTTCCCGGCGTTCGCCCAGGCGTTTGAGAAGACGTTGACCCAGCACGGCTACACCCCGGTGCTCTGCACCCAGCTGCCCGGCGGCGCGGTCGAGGACGAGTTCACCGAGCTGCTCGTGGAGCGCGGGGTCAGCGGCATCGTCTTCGTCTCCGGGCTGCACGCCGACGTCACCGCGCGTTCGGACCGCTACACCCAGCTGATCGGGCAGGGCGTGCCCATCGTCCTGCTCAACGGGCACGCCGCCGACGTCCCCGCCCCCTTCATCTCTCCTGACGACCGGGCCGCGGCACGGCTGGCGGTTCAGCACCTGGTCGACCTGGGGCACGAGCGGATCGGCCTGGCCGTGGGGCCACGCCGGTTCGTGCCGGTGATCAGGAAGATCGAGGGGTACCGGCGGGCGATGGCGCAGCTGCTGGGGGCGACGGACGTCGACGAGCTGATCTCGCATTCGCTGTTCTCCGTGGAGGGAGGTCAGGCGGCGGCGGCGCAGCTGCTTGAGCGCGGCTGCACGGGGATCGTGTGCGCGTCGGACCTGATGGCGCTGGGCGCGATCCGGGCCTGTCGTGACCGGGGTCTTTCGGTGCCGGGGGAGGTGTCGGTGGTGGGGTTCGACGACTCGCCGTTGATCGCGTTCACCGACCCGCCGCTGACCACCGTGCGCCAGCCGGTCCAGTCGATGGTGACCTCCGCGGTCCACACCCTCCTGGAGGCCATCGCCGGCACCCCGGGACAGCACTCCGAACTGATCTTCCAGCCCGAGTTCATCGTCAGGGGATCGACGGGATCCGGCCCCAAGGTACTTCGCTGACGACCTTTCTCCCCTGACCCTCCTCCCGCCGGTCCTCCGGCACCTCCCTCGGGAGAACACGCCTACTCCGAGCTGCTCGACCGGGTCAGAGAGGTGCCGGTGGGGGCGGTGACGCACCGGTTCCACTGTGCGGCTGGAGCCGCCATGGGATCCACGCCGTCGAACCGCCCCGGAGCGCGCGGGTGAAGCGGAGGTAACGACCGGCTGTGGGTCCGCCCTTGCAGATCGCTGAGTAAACCCCGGATGTGCGAAGATCTGCGCCTGACACACCCGTGGTGAGGCGATGGAGAGTACCAGAATGAACTCGACGAGACGGTGGGCCACTCCGGTGGCAGTGGCTTTCGTGGTGGGAGGCATGCTCGTCGCGCTCCCAGAGGCCACCGTGGCCGCGGCAGGCACCGTTTACTACGTCGACTCCAGGGCGGGTGACGACTCCGCGGCGGGCACCTCGGCCACGGCGCCCTGGCGCAGCCTGGAGAACGTCAACGCCGCCACCCTGCGCCCCGGTGACATCGTGCGTCTCAAGCGTGGCAGTGGCTGGCCGGGCGCGTTGACGCTGTCCGGCCGGGGCACCGCCGCCAGTCCCATCTCGGTCGAGCCGTACGGCAAGGGCGCGGCCCCGAAGATCAGCGGCAGGGACGAGGCGTGCGTGGTGATCTCAGGCTCCTACGTGCGGGTGGTGGGGGTGCGGGCCACCAACTGCCGGTGGGCCGGCTTCGAGGTCGGCGGCAGCCGTAACGAACTCGACCGCGTCATCGCCGACCGTAGCGTCACCGGGGTCCACTTCTTCGGCGCGTACAACGTCGTCAAGAACAGTGTCCTGACCGACAACAACCGTATGAGCGTCAACGACGAGGGTGGCGACGACGACTCCGGCGCCTTCGGCGTGCTGCTCAACGGTGACGACAACCTCGTCACCGGGAACCTGATCACCGGCAGCTACGCGAGCAGCAAGGACTACGGCACCGACGGCGCCGCCGTCGAGGTGTTCAACGGTGACCGCAACCGGATCACCCACAACGTGGCCAGGGAGAACAAGACCTTCGTCGAGCTGGGCGCGCAGAAGGGCAAGACCGCCGAGGGTAACGTCTTCGCCCACAACGTGGTGACCGCCTCGCGCAAGAGCACGTCCTTCCTCGTCACGCGCGGTGCCCGCCACGCGGTCGGGCCGGTGAAGGGCACCATCGCGGTGCACAACTCGGTTTACCTGTCCGCTCGCAGCACCCTCGGCTGGGCCTGCCACGACGGTTGCTCGCCGAGCATCCTGAAGCTGCGCAACAACGTCATCGTGGTCGGCGGGCAGGTGGGTTTCGAGGACGGCAAGGGAGCCGATGAGGACGCCGGCGTCTACAAGGGCCGTTCCCTCAAGTTCAAGCTCGGTCCCAGGTCGATCGTGGCCGATCCCCGCTTCAAAAGCCGGAAGGACCTGCGGCTGAGCCCCGGCTCTCCGGCGTTCGGCCGCGGTGTGAAGCTCGATCCCGCCTGGTACGGAGGCGCGCCCCTGGCCCGTGACCTGTCCGGCGCCGCACTGCCCGGAATCCCCGCCGCCGGAGCTTATCAATCCTGATTTTTACGCATTCTAGGTCTTATTCTGGACATCTTTCCGGAACCTTCGTGAAACCTGGCTAGGACAGTGTGGTGCGCAGAGCGAGGTGATCGGCAATGATGTTGCGGCTACGTATTTCCTTCCCCGACAGGCCGGGGGCCCTGGGGCAGGCGGCTCGGGCGCTCGGCGCGCTGGGCGCGGACATCCTTCAGGTGACGGTCCTGGAACGTGAGGTCGGCCGGGCGGTGGACGACTTCACGGTCTCCTGGCCCGGCACTGTGGACGCCGAGACGGTCAGGGACCGTCTCTCGGGCGTCCCGGGGATGAAGGTCGAGGGTGTCTGGCCCACCCGTGAGATCCCCGGCGCCGCGCCGGACTACGACCTGCTCAAGTACGTCGCCGCCGATCCGGGCAGGGCGCTGGCCACCCTCGTGGACGCCCTGCCCGACCTGGTGAGCGCCGAGTGGGCGGTGACCATGTCGTCGGAGAGCGGCGAGTTCGTCCACCGCAGCTGGCAGGCGCCGTCCGCCCTCGACGGGGCGGGTGGTCTCGTCGACGTCAAGGCGGCGGACCTCGCCACGTTACGACCCGCAGTCCTCGGGTCGGGCGATCACCAGCTGATGAGCATTCCGATGCCCGGGATGAGCATGCACCTGGTTCTTGCCCGCACCGACGGCCCGCCCTTCCACCGCGTCGAGCTGGATCGTGCCATCCGCGTCTTGGAGATCGTCTCCATCGTGGGGCGTACCTCCCAAGCGTGAGTGTTTCCGATATGTCGGATATTGGGTAGAAGGTGGGAAGTGGTGTGGTGCCACTTCCCGTGACCGTGCCACGTCGCCCGTCGTGACCGGCTCCGTCGAAGTCGTCCGGCTACGGCCCGGCAGGCGGGTAACCAGCGCGCACGTCCGCGTCAGCTCTCCCCCCGATGGACAGCAGCAGGTCATATCGGTACCGGGCCCTCGCGGGTCCGCGAGGAGGGCAGCCTGATGCCTAAGCACCACCACATCGTGGCCACGAGCCTGCTGGGGCTCTGCCTGGGCACGAGCACGGCCTGCGGGAGCGGGAACTGGACGGCCAGGGTCGGGGTTCCCGCCGATCCGGCGCGAAACTCCAGCCCCGGGCGGAGCGCCGAACCCACCACGAGCCCAGGTGCCACGAGCCCAGGTGCCACGAGCCCAGGTGCCACGAGCCCAGGTGCCACGAGCCCGGGTTCCGTGAGCCCCGCTCCGGGGCAGAGCACCGGTGCTGCACCCGTGCCCAAGGGTTTCAAACCGATCGGCGGCCCCGCCAACGGGGTCAGCGTCGCGGTTCCGAAGGAATGGGTCGCGATCGACCTGACCAAGGACGATCTCAACAAGGGGCTGAAGAACAGCGGACTGTCCGGCCCCACTCTGGAGCAGGCCAAGAAGAGCCTGCAGCCCCTGGTCGACAACAGGGGAATCTGGGCGGCGGACCCCGAGTCGGCCAAGACCTCCCCGAACGGGTTCCCGACCAACCTCAACGGCTTCTGCCAGGCCGGCCGGCAGACCTCGACGGACCAGCTGATCAAGGAGACCAGAGCCCAGTTGGAGCAGCTCAAGGCCAAGGTCATCGCGGCGGGGAAGGTGACCATCGGCTCCAGGGAGGCGGCACGGATCGTCTACTCCTTCCCGACCAACGGCGTCGACGTCAAGGGCACCCAGTACTACGTGCCGACCGAGAACAAGACCTGCATCGTCACGCTCAGTACCGACGTCGAAGGCAAACAGGAGCTTTTCGACCGGATCGGTCAGACGATCCGGCCGGTCTGACGGCCGCCTCGAATCCTCGGAGACCGCCGCAGCCCCGCCGCGCACCCGCCCGGCCCATGGCCGCTCCGGGTCAGCGCTGCGGAGGGTCGATGCGGGCGCCGTCCATGGTGAAGAGCATCAGGCGGGTGACGTCGACACCCACCTTGGCGGACTCGCCGGCCCGCCAGACCGGGCGGGAGCCGAGGCGGACGATGAGGTCGGCGCGGCGGTGGTGGCCGCCGCTGACGTGCTCCTGCTCCTCGTGCGGCTCGGCGTCCTCGTCGAATAGGTTGCCGGGGATCAGCCGGCGCAGGACCGACGATGATCTGGTGGCCGACGTACTGGGAGATGACGTACGCCCTGGGGTCGGTCCAGGGGATCACGATCTGGTGCGGGCCGAAGTCCAGCAGGATGAACTGGTTCTGCGGGGTGCGGACGGTGGCCGCGAGCAGGCAGTTCCGTCACGCGTTCCCTGACCAGCGTGGGATCGGTCTTGGCGATCTCCAGCGGGAAGGCGATGTTGTCGCGTACGGTCCGGTGCGGGTAGAGCGCGCCGTTCTGGAAGACCATCGCCACGTCGCGGTCGCGGGGAGCCAGGTCGTTGGCGAGCGTGCCACCCAGCCACAGGTCCCCTTCGCTGACCTCCTCCAGGCCCGCGATCATCCGGAGCAACGTGGACTTACCGCAGCCGGAGGGGCCCAGCAGAACGAGCAACTCCCCGTTTTCCGCGCGCAGGCTCAGGCGATCGACCGCGAGGTATCCACCTGGGTATACCTTGCTCACATTGTCGAGGACGACGGTACTCATGCTCGCTCGTTCCTCCCGGGCGCCCCCGCCCGGATCCCATGCCGTGTGATTGATGAGGTAGTACATCGCGGCACTTGCCCGTGTGTCCATAGATGTCATTAGAAATTGCTCATCCGAAGGTTACTTCTCCATTTCCTGCACGTGACGGTTAGTCGCGACCGAAGAGCTTTACCGAAATGCCAGTGCGAGGGATGGGATGTTACAGTTTGCGAAAAGTTGCAGAAACGAATTTCACTGCGGGTGTCGGATGCCGATCGGTTTGCGCCTGGTTCGGCCACATGGTGGGGTGACTCCTTGATGGACGGTGAGCTCGCGCAGACCTCACGCTCCCGCTCCGACGGGACGGCGATCCGGCTGGCCGACATCGCCGCGCAGGCCGGGGTCAGCGAGGCCACGGTCAGCCGGGTGCTCAACGGCAAACCCAGCGTGTCGCAGGCGACCAGGCAGGCGGTGCTGGCCGCGCTCGACCTGATGGGGTACGAGCGCCCGCAGCGGTTGCGTCAGCGCAGCAACGGGCTGATCGGCCTGGTCACCCCGGAACTGGACAACCCGATCTTCCCGGCGTTCGCCCAGGCGTTTGAGAAGACGTTGACCCAGCACGGCTACACCCCGGTGCTCTGCACCCAGCTGCCCGGCGGCGCGGTCGAGGACGAGTTCACCGAGCTGCTCGTGGAGCGCGGGGTCAGCGGCATCGTCTTCGTCTCCGGGCTGCACGCCGACACCACGGCCAAGATGGACCGTTACACCCGCCTGGCCGAGCGCGGGCTGCCGATCGTCCTGCTCGACGGCTACAGCGAGCGGATCGATGCCCCCTTCATCTCTCCTGACGACCGGGCCGCGGCACGGCTGGCGGTTCAGCACCTGGTCGACCTGGGGCACGAGCGGATCGGCCTGGCCGTCGGCCCCGGCCGGTTCGTGCCGGTGATCAGGAAGATCGAGGGGTACCGGCGGGCGATGGCGCAGCTGCTGGGGGCGACGGACGTCGACGAACTGATCTCGCATTCGCTGTTCTCCGTGGAGGGAGGTCAGGCGGCGGCGGCGCAGCTGCTTGAGCGCGGCTGCACGGGGATCGTGTGCGCGTCGGACCTGATGGCGCTGGGCGCGATCCGGGCCTGCCGTGACCGGGGTCTTTCGGTGCCGGGGGAGGTGTCGGTGGTGGGGTTCGACGACTCGCCGTTGATCGCGTTCACCGACCCGCCGCTGACCACCGTGCGCAAGCCCATCGGCGCCATGGCCTCGGCGGCGGTGGTCACCCTCCTGGAGGAGATCAACGGAGTCCGCGCCAAGCACGTAGAGCTGATGTTCCAGCCCGAGCTCGTCGTACGCCGCTCGACCGGCTCGGGTCCGCTGGTCAACCGTTAGACATGCTCGCCGGTGAAAGGTCTGACCCCTACGACCACCTGGCCGACGAGGTGATCGACGATCCCATCGGTGTCGCGGTCCCCCGTCTCTGCCGGTCCCTCGCCTGACGGAGGGCGGGGCGGCCCGGTCACCGGCGACCTCCACGGGTGGGTCGCCGCGTCCCGCGAACGGGGGCCGCCGGGATCGAACGGGTGAGGACGACGGCTACCCGCTGGATGTCACCCGGCCGATCTCACTCGGAGATGTTGACGACACTGGTGAGGATGACCGCGGAATCCTCGTCGGCCTTCAGAGAGTGCCGTCGCTGTGGGATCGGGGCGGCCTGCCCCGTGCCGAGTTCGATGCTCTGCCCCTCCTCGACGATCTGTACCCGCCCCGACAGGACGTGCAGGCTCGCGGCCGGCGGGGCGTCGTGGTCACCGAGGACCGTCCCCGCGGTCAGCGCGATGACCGCCTGGCGTAGCGTGCCCTCGTTGAGGTAGGTGTGGGCGCTACGGCCGTGCGCGCTCTCCCTGGCGAGGGCGAGATGTTCCTCGGCGAGAGCCAGTACGTCGATCATGTGTTCCTCCCGGTTGTTCTGAACCTGCCCTGGGAGGGGAATGCGCAGAGCCAGGCGGAGGTAAAGTCATCCGTCTCGCCGGGTGGGGGGCCGCTCGTCGAAGCGGATGGCCCGGAGCAGGTCCGCGGCGGGACGATCGAGGATCGTGACGCCCGTGGCCGGAGGGAGCACGCCGCTGCGGGCACGCTCGATGAGCACCCGCCAGCGGCGGCAGTGCCGGGCGAAGGTGGTGTCCGTGACGACCCGGCCGCGCGAGAACTGTCCGTCGCGTGCCGTGCCCGGTTCCACGTCGAGCAGGATCAGGTGGATCTCGCTGCCGACCCTGCGCGCCAGCCATGCGAAGCCGTAGAGGATGTGCGGCCATGTGCCGCGGGTGTGCGCGACGACGCCGTGCCCCTTCAGCAGGGCGCGGGCGATCCGCACCACGTGGGTGGTGTGCACCAGCGGGATGCGGGCTCGCGGCGGGATCGGGCCGAGGTAGCGGGCCCACCAGTTGCGGGACTGGCGCGAGTCGACGACGCGGACCTCACCGGCGTGGACCGGTTCCCTCTCGTCGCCGCGCAGTCCGTACAGCCGGTCGAGCAGGGTGCTCTTGCCCGCGCCGGGGAGCCCCGCGAGGAGCACCAGCGATCCCGCCGGATAGTGCAGATCCTCGACAAAGGACCGGCTGGCCGGTGTGGTGGCCATCACGTGCACCTCGCAGGAAAGGGGACTCACCCCATAATGCGTCTCGCGGGCCTCCCACGGCGGAATCGAGTTCGCCGCCGATCCGGCGGGCGCCGGAGGGGACGGCGTCCGTGCGGAGGAAAGCCGGGAAGGCGGTACCTGCCGGGGCGGGAGACCGTCGGTGGGCATGCTCACTCCTCGAATGCGCTCGGTCATTCGAGGTCTCCTTCACCCGCACCTCGCGGGCAACCGTCCGGGGACGCCGCAGAGCGTCCGTATTGACCGGGGCGGTTCTTGGGAAGTACTCCCCTCGTTTGTTCAAGGTTAAGGGAATCCGGCCGGTGGCGTGGTCACCGAGAGGAGACTCTCCGGTGACCACGCGGCGCCGGCCCCCTGCTAGCGGCGGAGGGCGGCCGCCTCGGTGGCCAGTTTCTCGATCCGCGCGTAGTCACCGGTGGCGAGCGCGTCGGCGGGGGTGAGCCAGGTCCCGCCCACGCAGCCGACGTTCGGCAGTGCGAGGTATTCGGGGGCGGTCGCGGGCCTGATGCCGCCCGTGGGGCAGAACCTGATCTGCGGCAGCGGGCCGCCGAGCGCCTTCAGGTAGGGCAGGCCGCCGGCGGCCTCGGCCGGGAAGAACTTCATCTCGGTCACCCCGCGCTCGGCCAGTGCCATGACCTCGGACGCGGTCGCCGCGCCGGGCAGGAACGGCACCCCGCCGGCCTCCAGGGCGTCGACCAGCTTCGGGGTGGTTCCCGGGCTGACCAGGAACGCGGAACCGGCCGCCACCGAGGCGGCCACGTCGGCCGGGGTGCGGACGGTGCCCGCGCCGATCACCGCCTCGGGGACCTCGGCGGCGATGCGCGCGATGGCGTCCAGGGCGGCGGGGGTGCGGAGGGTGACCTCGATGACCGGCAGGCCGCCCGCGACCAGGGCGCGGGCCAGGGGGACCGCGGTCTCCGGGTCGTCGATCACGACGACCGGGATGACGGGGGCGATGTCGAGCAGGCTACTCACACGTACTCCAGGTTGGACAGGCGCTGGTTCAGCCACGCCGCCGCGCCGGCCAGGGCGGGCTGTGGGGCCACGATCAGCGTGGTGGCGATGCCGGAAAGGTAGTCGTTCAGGGTGGGGGTGGCTTCGAAGCGGCGGCGGAAGTCGCTGGAGCGGACCCGGTCCACGATACGCGGCAGCACGCCGCCGCCCAGGTAGATCCCGCCCCGGGCGCCGAGGGTCAGGGCGACGTTGCCGGCGAAGGTGCCGAGCATGGCGCAGAAGACCTCGACGGTCTGCGCGCACAGCGAGTCGTCCATCCGGGCCACGATGTCGGAGGCCGACAGTCTTGGCGCGTTCACCCCGCGGACGAGGGCGAGCCCCCGGTGCAGGCGTGACAGCCCCGGCCCGGAGAGCAGGTGCTCGGCCACCACGTGCTCCAGGCCGTCCGCGCGCAGCGCCCGGACGATCTCGTGGTCGCGCTCGTCGAGGAGCGGCATGGTGACGTGGCCGCCCTCCCCGGGGATCGGCACCCAGCCCTCGGCGGCGGGTACCAGGCCGCCCACGCCGAGGCCGGTTCCGGGGCCGAGTACGGCCTTGACGCCGCGTGAGGGCTCCGGGCCGCCCAGACAGACCAGGTCCTCGCCCCGCAGGTACGGCAGGGACGCGGCCAGGGCCTCGAAGTCGTTGAGCAACCAGGCGTTCGGGATGCCCAGCTCGCGCACCGACCCTGTCCATCCGGCGTTGGTGAGCCGGTAGCGGTCGCCCTCCACGGGCCCCGCGATCGCGACGCACGCGGCTCCCGGCCGAACTCCGCTCGCATGGTCTGCGAGATAGGCGGCTACGGCTTCGGGGAGGCCGTCGTGTTCCGCGCCCGCGAGCACGGCCACTGTATCGGGCTGACCGCCGGGCTCGGTGACCAGCCCGAACCGGGCGTTGGTGCCGCCGACGTCCGCGACGAGCCAGGGAAGGCTCACATGATCTCCTTCGCGGGTCGTATCGGAGGGAGGGTGCGCGCGATCATGCCCGGCCGCCGTCCGCGACGGCCTCGGCGTAGCCGTTCAGGGCGAAGATGCCCGCGCCGCGCTCGGCCGGGCCCACCGTGTGGCGGAAGGCGCCGAACAGTTCGCGGCCGGTGCCCACCCACTGGGCGTCGGTGAGCGGCGCGCCATGAGGGGACCGGGCGGTCAGCTCGTCGGCGGGGACCAGCAGCTCCAGGGTGCCGGCGGCGGCGTCGAGGCGGATCGGGTCGCCGTCCAGCACCAGCGCGATGGGGCCGCCGTCGGCGGCCTCCGGCGACAGGTGGATGGCGGCGGGAACCTTGCCCGACGCGCCGGACATGCGGCCGTCGGTGACGATCGCCACCCGCTGTCCCCGGTCCAGCAGCACCGCCATCGGCGGGGTGAGCTTGTGCAGCTCGGGCATGCCGTTCGCGCTCGGCCCCTGGTAGCGGATGACCGCCACGAAGTCCTGCCCGTCGAGCTCGCCCGCGTCGAAGGCGCGCAGCAGCTCCAGCTGGTCGTCGAAGACCTTGGCGGGGGCCTCGATGACCAGGTGTTCGTCCTTGACCGCGGAGACCTTGCTGACCGCGCGCCCCAGATTGCCGTTGAGCATGTGGATGCCGCCGTCGGCGGAGAACGCGTCGGAGACCGGGCGCAGCACGTCCAGGTCGGTGCTGCCCTCGGTGCGCTCCTGCCAGACCAGCTCGCCGTCCTTGAGCTCGACGGCCGAGCGATAGTGGTCCAGCCCGCGCCCGGCGACGGTCAGCACGTCGCCGTGGAGCAGCCCGGAGTCCAGTAGGTCGCCGATGAGCACCTGCATGCCGCCCGCGGCCTGGAAGTGGTTCACGTCCGCCTGGCCGTTGGGGTACATGCGGGTCAGCAGCGGCACGACCTTCGACAGCGCGGCCAGGTCGTCCCAGAGGAGCTCGATGCCCGCCGCCGCGGCGATGGCGACGATGTGCATCGTGTGGTTGGTCGAGCCGCCGGTCGCCAGCAGCGCCACGCAGGCGTTGACTATCGCCTTCTCGTCGACGACCTCGCCCACCGGGGTGTATTCGTCGCCGTGCGCGGTCAGCGCCACCGCCCGCCTGCCCGCCTCCTTCGTCAGGGCCTCGCGCAGCTCGGTGTGCGGGTTGACGAAGGTCGAGCCCGGCAGGTGCAGGCCCATGACCTCGATCATGACCTGGTTGGAGTTGGCGGTGCCGTAGAAGGTGCAGGTGCCGGGGGAGTGGTAGGACTTCGCCTCGGCGTCGAGCAGCTCGCCCCTGCCGACCTTGCCCTCGGCGAACAGCTGCCGGGTGCGGGCCTTGACCTTGTTGGGCAGGCCGGAGGTCATCGGCCCGGCGGGGACGAACACCGCGGGCAGGTGGCCGAAGTGCAGCGCCCCGATCAGCAGGCCGGGAACGATCTTGTCGCAGACGCCGAGCATGAGGGAGGCGTCGAACATGTCGTGCGAGAGCGCGATCGCGGTGGCCATCGCGATGACCTCGCGGCTGTAGAGCGACAGCTCCATGCCCGCCCGGCCCTGGGTGATGCCGTCGCACATCGCGGGCACGCCGCCGGCGAACTGCGCGACGCCGCCGGCCTTCCTGACGGCCGCCTTGAGGATCGCCGGGTAGGTCTCGTAGGGCTGGTGCGCCGAGAGCATGTCGTTGTAGCTCGACACGATCGCCACGCCGGGCTTGACGCCGGCCCGCAGGTCGCGCTTGTCGCTTTCTCCCACGCCGGCGAAGCCGTGGGCCAGGTTGGCGCAGCCCAGGCTCGCCCTGGCGGGACCGCGCCGGCGGGCCGCCTCTGCCTCGGCGCGCAGCCGGGCCAGGTACGCGGTGCGGCTGGGGCGGCTCCGCTCGGCCAGCCGGTCTGTCACTTCTTGGATCACGGGATGCATCCGGTCTCCTGCGTCGCGGTCGGTTCGGTCTGTGCGCTGTTCCCGGCCGCTCACGCCAGTCCCTCCCCGTGCAGGCCGCGGCCGCTGCGGCCGACGAGTTCGTGGGCCGAGGCGGGGCCCGCGCTGCCCGCGGGGTAGGGCTCGGGCGCCGTGCCCCGTGACTCCCACTCGCTGATGATCGGATCGATCCACCGCCAGGCGGCCTCGACCTCGTCGCGCCGCATGAACATGGTCGGGTTTCCGGCCAGGACGTCCATGAGGAGCCGCTCGTGAGGCGGGGTGACCAGGCCCGCGCGGTGTGCCTCCCGGCAGAACGGGCCGAACGTCATGGGCGGGCCGGCCAGGTAGGGGAGGAGCTTCCGGATGGAGAGGTCACCTGTGCCACCGAAGACGATGAGGTCGGCGGGTTGCGGGGTCTCGGCCATGGGGGGAGCGCTCCGTGATGATCTACCGAACTTGGGGATAGATCGGACAGTAGCCATATCTTGCGCTCCACACAACCCGAGTTTTGTAATTTGAGATGAGAAAGTACGTAGTTTTCATTCCCTAAGCAGGTGTGGTTCACTTGGCCGATGCCTCGACGTCCCGCTGCCGCGCTGGCCACCAGTGGTGAGGTGCTACGCCTCATCCGCTCCGGTGAGGCGGTCACGCGCGCCGACATAGGGCGCGTCACCGGTCTGTCCAGGCCCGCGGTGTCCCTGCGCGTCACCGAACTGCTGGAGCGGCGCCTCGTCGTGGAGGACACCGAGGGCCCCTCCACCGGAGGTCGTCCGCCCACCCGCCTGGTCCTGAACGCCTCCGGGGGCCTCGTCCTGGTCGGCTCGCTGGGCGCGAGCCGCGCGCAGGTCGCCGTCTGCGACCTGACGGGCGAGGTGGTGGCCCGCGCGGAACTGTCCGTGGACGTGGAGGAGGGCCCTGACGTCGTCCTCCCCCTGGTCATGCAGACCTGGAGCGAGCTGCTCGGCGACCGCCCGGCCTCCCTGGTCCGCGGCGTCGGCCTGGGCGTCCCGGCCACCGTCGAGTTCGCGGCCGGACGCACGGAGAGCACCCGGATCATGGCCGGCTGGACGGGCGTGGCCATCCCGCCGATCATCGCCGAGCGCTTCCCCGTTCCGGTCCTCCTCGACAACGACGTGAACGTCATCGCCATCGGCGAGCACCGCGCGATCTACGCGGGCGAGGCCGATGACCTGCTGTTCATCAAGGTCTCCACCCGGATCGGCTCCGGGGTCATCGCCGGCGGCGAGATCCTGCGGGGGGCACTGGGCGCCGCGGGGGAGATCGGGCACATCCCGGTCCGCGACGGCGGGGGAGTGCTCTGCCGCTGCGGCAACATCGACTGCGTCGACTCGGTCGCCAGCGGTACCGCGATCCTGCGCGAGCTCCGCGCCCGGGGGCACGAGGTCAAGACCATGGCCGACGTGGTGAGCCTGGTCCGCTCAGGCGACGCGGAGACCATGACCGTGGTCCGCAACGCCGCCCGGATGCTCGGCGAGGTCGTCGCCAGCGCGGTCAACCTGCTCAACCCCGCGGTGGTCGTGCTCGGCGGCGATGTGGCGGAGACCTTCCAGCCGATGGTCTCAGGGGTCCGCGAGGTGATCCACCGCCGCTCGACGGCCCTGGCGACCCGTAACCTGCGCATCGAGCGCAGCCGCCTCGGCCCGGGCGCCGGGATCGTCGGCTGCGCCCACATGGTCCTGGATCACATCCTCTCCCCGGAGGCCGTCGACTCCGCCGTCTGGCAGACGGTCCGTCCCGTCCGCTCCCTCGTCTGACACCCGTCCCCTCGTCGGCGTCACCGCCCGGCGCTCAGGTCATCAGTGATCACGTGCCGGCCAGGACGAGGCTGAAGTCGCCGGTCGGGTCGGTGTAATGGTGGATCACCCCGAATCCGGCCGTTACCAGCTCTCGCCGCAGGCCCTCGGGGCGGAACTTGGCGCTGATCTCGGTACGCATCTCCTCCCCGGAGGCGAAGGAGACCCGCAGGCCGAGGCCGGCGATCCGCACGCGCATGGCGCGGCTCGCGCGCAGCCGCATCTCGATCCACTCGTGCCGCGCGTCGTACAGCGCGACGTGCTCGAAGGCGTCCGGGGCGAAATCTGCGCCCAGCTCCCTGTTGATCACGTGCAGGACGTTCCGGTTGAAGGCCGCGGTCACCCCGCTCACGTCGTCGTAGGCCGCGACCAGCCGGTCGGTGTCCTTGACCAGGTCCGCGCCGAGCAGGAAGGTGTCGCCGGGACGTAGCGTGGCACGCAGCTCCTTCAGGAAGACCTCGCGTGCCGCCGGGGCGAGGTTGCCGACGGTGCCGCCGAGGAAGGCCACCAACCGCCGTCCCGTACGGGGCAGCAGTGCCAGGTGCGCCTCGAAGTCGGCGCAGATCGCGTGCACGGTCAGGCCGCGGTAGCGCCAGGTGAGCCACCGCGCGGCGTCGCCCAGGGTCGCTGCGTCGACGTCCACCGGAGTGTAGGCGCGCAGCGTCCCCGTCGCGGAGAGGGCGTCGAGCAGCAGCACGGTCTTCTCGCTGGTCCCCGAGCCGAGCTCGACCAGGGTGTCGGCGCCGGCGCGCGTGGCGATGTCGAGGGCGTGCCGGCGCAGGATGGCCAGCTCACGGCGGGTGGGGTAGTACTCGGGCAACCGGGTGATCCGGGAGAACAGCTCGCTGCCGGCCTCGTCGTAGAACCACTTGGGCGGCAGCCATTTGGGAGTCGACGTCAGCCCGGTGCGGACGTCGTGTTCGAGTGCCTGGCGAAGGTGGTCGCGGCCGAGATGGTCGACCAGGTGTACGGCTGACTGGCTGACTGACACGGGGGCCTCCTGGGTCCGTGGGTCACGGGTCCCGGCTCGCCGGTCCCTGGCCGGGGTGCTGTGCTTTCCTGTGGTCCGGCTCCGCTCTGTCACAGTGGCTGGACGCGCACGCCGTCCGCGGAGGCGAGGACCAGGGTCCGATCCGGTACGGCCTGCCAGCCGGGCCGATCGTCCAGTGGTTCGCTCGCCACGAGCACGCCGTCGCGCGGATGGTCTCCGAGGTGGAGGAAGAACGTGTCGCCCCAGACGGTCGCGGCGATCGACCCGCCGTCGCAGGCGAGCAGGTTCAGCCGGGCGTCGGGATCCTTCACCCCGGCATGGGTGACGACCTCGACCAGGGCCTCGCCGAGCGGGGCGCCCGCTCGTCGCCGGGCGAACACCGCGGCGGCGAGCCACGCGGAGTCGCAGGAGCTCTCCGCGTCGTCGGTGAGTTCCCTGATCGCCTCCCGTGCGACCCGGCCGTTGTGGCTGAGCAGCCACGGCCCGTCGGCGAAGGGCGCGGTCGCGCTCTCCTCGATCGGCATCCCCGCCGTGGCCGACCGTACGGTGGCCAGCAGGCAGCCGGAGCGGGCGACCCGGGCGAGGCCGGTCAGGTTGGCGTCCGCCCAGATGGGGATCGTACGGCGGTAGCGGACCGGTTCGGCGCGGGAGGCGTCGTACCAGCCCATGCCGAAGCCGTCGGCGTTGACGGTGCCGTAGCGCTGCAGGCGCGGGGCGTGGGACTGCCGGAGCAGGCCGTGGCCGGGTTCGTGGATCAACGAGGCCAGCAGTCGGGGAGCGCCCAGCCAGGCCGCGTGGCGGCACATCTACCCTCGCTCCGGCGGGGGTACGGGGAAGCGCGCGGGGCACTGATCCGGGGAGGCCGAGCGGGCACATCGGAAGCCGGAGAAGATCTGCCTGCGGGCCGGGCGGTCCCAGTTCCTGAACGTGGTGCGGACCACGGCCGGGTCGGACGCCCAGGATCCGCCGCGCAGCACCCGGTGGCGAGAGTCGAAGAACACCTCGCTGTACTCGCGGTAGGGGAAGCTGTGGAAGCCGGGGTGGGGCAGGAACCACGAACCGGTCCACTCCCACACGTCCCCGATCATCTGCTCGGTGCCGTAGGCGCCCGCCCCCGCCGGGAAGGCGCCGAGCGGTGCGGGCCGTGCCGCCCGGTGCCCGAGGTTCGCCGTGGCGGGCCCGGGGTCGTCGTCCCCCCACGGATATCTCCGCGCCCGCCCGGCCTCGGGGTCCCAGCCACAGGCCTTCTCCCACTCGGCCTCGGTGGGCAGCCGCCTGCCGGCCCATCGGGCGTAGGCGTCGGCCTCGTACCAGCACACGTGCTGGACGGGCTCGTCCATGGGGACGGGCTCGGTCCGGCCGAAGCGGGTACGCCACCAGGTGCCGCCGTCGGAGATCCAGAACAGCGGGGCGAAGGCGCGGCTCCGCTGCCGCCAGAGCCGGCCCTGCGGAGACCACCAGCGGGGATCGTCGTAGCCGCCGTCGGCGATGAAGTCCGCGTAGGCGCGGTTGCCGACGGGGAACCTGTCGATCCAGTAGCCGGGCAGGTCGAGCCGGTGGGCGGGGCGCTCGTTGTCGTAGGCCCACGGCAGGATGTCGGTGCCCATCGTGAAGGGACCCGCGGGGACGAACACCTCGTCGGCACCCGAGGGCCGGCCGGGCGGCAGGTCGCCGTCGCGGACCAGGCCCGGTTCACCGGACAGCTGCAGGGTGGCGAGCATCGTCTCGTCGTGCTGGTGCTCGTGCTGGATCACCAGGCCGAAGACGAAGCCGTCCCGGTGCAGGGGGTCGGGGTCGTGCGGGTCGATCGCGTCCAGGACGTCCAGCACCCGGCCGCGCACGCCCTCGATGTAGCGGCGCGCCTGGTCCGGTCCCAGGATGGGCAGGGCCGTGCGGCCCGCGCGCGGATGCCTGAACGCGTCGTACAGGTCGTCGATCTCCGGGCGGAGCGGGGTGATCCCGCCGACCTGCCGCAGCACCCACAGCTCCTCGTAGTTGCCGACGTGCGCCAGATCCCACACCAGCGGCGACATCAGCGGCGAGTGCTGCCTGACCAGCAGGTCGTCCTCGGCGTCGGTGTAGGCGGTGGACCGGCTCCGCGCGGCGGTCAGCCCGGCGGCGATCCGTTCCTTGAAGTCGCTCATCAGATACCTCCGTGGTGGAGATTCCGGGTCCCGGCTCCGGTCAGGTCCTGAGCCGGCCTTGAGGAGGACGTCAGATCCGTCCTTCCCGGGCCAGCCAGTCGGGCAGGCGCCGTCCCGGCCCTCCGGCCAGATCCAGCAGATCGGCGGCCGGGGAGCGGCCGGGGCTCACGTGGCGGTTGGCGAACGAGGCGACCTCGCAGACCAGGGCCGGTGCCGCTCCCAGCCTGGGCAGCGCCGCGAGGGCGGCGCGGAAACAGGCGTCGGCGGCCCTTCGCAGCATCGGGTCGGCCAGGCCGCGGCGTGCCGCCCGTAGCCACATCCCCGCGCACGGCTCGGCCGCGGCCAGCGCCGAGTCGGCCGCGCGGTCGTCCGTCACCAGGGCGTGGGTCACCGCCGCGCACACCGGCCAGCTCGCCGGGTGCTGGGCGTCGAGGTAGCGGATCTCCAGCCAGCCGCGCGGCCGTACGGGTGGGAAGAGCGTCGTGGCGTGGTAGGTCAGGTCCGCCAGGGTCGGCGGCCGCGCGGCCGCGGCCAGCAGGTCGCGGAAGGTCGAGCCGTCGCGGACCGGGTGGTACCGCGTGCCCTCGGCGTCCCCGGCGTCCCCGGCGTTCTCCGGGTTCTCAGGGCTCTGCGGGGCCTCGCGCACGGCCATGAGGCGGGCGTCGAGCAGGTACTCGGCCCAGTCGGCGGCGGGGTCGCCGGTGGCGGGGACGGCGGCCGTCCGAGTGCGGTCGAGCCGCTCCCACACCGCCTGGCGGCCCGACATCCACCCACATGGCCGGCTCTCGCTGAGCGGCGAGTTGGCGAAGGCCGCCACCAGGACGGGACCCAGCAGGTGGGCGCGCTCCCACCGCGTCGCGGGTCTCTCGCCCAGGTCCAGGTTGACCTGGATCGACGCCGTCGAGCACATCATCAGCGCCCCGTACGGCATGCCGAGAAACTCCGCCATCGCCTCGTACCGGGGCAGGCGCAGCTGCCGCCGGGCCGGCCGCAGCGGGTCGAGTCCCACTCCGACCGGCACCAGGCCGGCGTCCCGCAGCGCTTCGCGCACGGCGTCCACATCGGCGGTGAGGCGGGTGATCGCGTCGGGCAGCGAGCCCGGTGGTCCGGAGAGCTCCAGCTGGCCGCCAGGCTCGAAGGTCACCAGGCTCCCGCCGGGTAGCCGTGGCAGGGCTTCGGCGATCCTGCCCCACGGAACCTGGCGGGCGGGAGCCGTACGGTCGAAGACCAGGAACTCCAGCTCGACTCCCACCTGCTCGCCGGGGGAGGCGAGAAAGCACTGTCGTGCGAAGGCCTCCACGTCCGAGGCGTTCCGGATCAGCGTGTTCTCGGTCGCCAGACCGGTCATCCCCGTCCCCTTTCGACATTTATCTGTGGATTTACAGACTCGTGCGGTGGTGCAGGGGGCGGACGGTTTCATTGAGTAACGGTGGTGTGGCGCCCTGTTTCGACTCCCGGGCATCGCGGCGCCATGTCCGTCGGGGTGCTCCCGGAAGCGATGATGTGCCTAGGGGGAAAGTTCCCATTGTGAGTGATTTCGACACATTTGCCGGTTCGGCTGAACGGTCGCCTCCCCGGCGCCCCGTGACCGGGCTGGAGACCGCGTGCCGTCGGTCACGCCGTTGTCAGCCACGCCGTTGTCGGCTGCGCCGTTGTCGGTCACGCCGTTGTGCCGTGCGGATTCGTCAGCGGTCCCCGAAGGGGTGATCGCAGGAAAGGGGCGCCGAGACACCTTTGACTCTCCTGATCGTCTCTTCCTCCTTCCGGGGGGCAGCGGAAGATAATATAAGATGTGAAAAAAGTTCGGTCCCCTTGAGAAACGCTTTGGTAACACGGAGGAGAGGTAGGTGCGGGTCACCCGTGAGGTGGGGTTCCCGACAGGAGCGGGATGCCGGACACCGGGTGGGTGCCCATAGCGATGGGGCACCCACGGCCGGGCTCCGCTACGCGGGAATCCTCAAGGGGCCGCGAGGACGGTGTGGCGGGAATCTCCGGCGGTTCGCGCCGGGAAGGACGTCACGGCGTCTTGTACTTCAGGGTGTAGGGGCCGGAGCCGCTCGCGGAGGTCACGCGGTAGCGGTAGTAGCCGCGCGTACCGGTGTAGCTGGTCTGCTCGTCGGGCCCAGGGCTGTCGGAGGTGGCGACGGTGACCCAGGTCATGCCATTCCATTTCTGCAGGAAGAGGTCGAAGTCGACGCTGCCGTCGCTGTCCAGGCAGGCGGAGTGCTGGCCGGTGACCGTCGTCTGGTAGTAGCTGTTGTTCGGCTGGTAGGCGGACTGGCCGTTACCGAGCCTGCCGGTGACCGTCTTCGGATAGCCGCTGCAGGAGGATGCGCTCGGCGGGGTGGTGCCCGGTGGGGTGGTGCCCGGTGGGGTGGTGCCCGCGCCCACGGTCGTCAGGGTCAGGCCGTAGGTGGTGAGGATCTCGTCGACCGGCTGGAAGTAGGTGACGCCCCCGGAGGTGCAGTTGCCGGAGCCGCCGGAGGTGACCCCCTGGGCCTGGTCCACGGAGATGAACGAGCCGCCCGAGTCGCCGGGCTCGGCGCAGGCGCTGGTGCGTACCAGTTGGGAGACGGTTCCCTGGGGGTAGGTGACGCTGGTGTCGCGTTGCTGGATGGTGCCGCAGTGCCAGCCGGTGGTGGAGCCGGACCGGCAGACCGAGGCGCCCTCGATGGCCGCCCTGGAGCCGGTGACGGGCACGGTGCCTCCGGCGCCGTTGTTCACCGTTGGAGTGGGCGTCCAGTTGGCGTTCACCGAGATCCAGGCGTAGTCACTGCCGGGGAAGGCCGACCCCTGGAAGACACCCTGAGGGAGCCGGTTGGAGCCGCTCGTGGTGTCGCCCTGCTTGCCGCAGTGACCGGCGCTGACGAAACCGTTCTGGGACTGGCGGACCACGGAGAAGCCGATGGAGCAGCGCTCCGTCGTGCCGATGTAGTAGGCGTTGCCGCCCACGAGGTCGTCGAGGAGTCTGGGGGTCTCGTCGGAGGGCTCCACCTTCACCGCGACCGGGTCCGCACCGGAGGCCTCCAGAGCGTTCGAGGCTATCGCGACATCCTTGGAGAGGACGACCACCTTGTTGGTCCGCACGTCGATGTAGCGTACGGCTCCGGTGTCCTTGTGGGCAGCCGGAGTGTTGTCCACCTGATTCTTGATGGCGGCGAGGTCCGCCAGGGAGCGTGTGACGATCTCGGCCCGGGCGCCTGTGGCGACGATCTGGGGGATGTCGGCCTCGGAGGTGGTGGCGACCACGAGTCGCTGCGCGACGATTCCGACGAACCAGGAACCGGCGAAGCGCTCACCGAGCTTCCCGCGCAGGTCCGCCTCGACCCCTGCCAGGCGGGCCTCGTTGACCAGGCGGGTCTGGGCCTGCTCCTTGGTGAGGTGCAGGTCGCGCTGGAGTGCCTCGATCATGCCCGCCGGCGGCTTCCAGGCGCCCGGGGCGGCAGGAGCGTTCGCGGCCCTGGGCTGGGCGGTGGCCGGGACGGGCACCAGGGCGAGCGCGGTGATGGCCAGGGCGCACCCCGTGGTGATGGCGTGTCTGCGGGACATGGGTCTCTCCTCGACCTCAGCTTTCCGGGCATGAGGGGGGAGAACGCCACATATCACAGGGTGATCATGCGATGTGGGCGACGCCATGCTAATCCAGCCGTTGCCGGTCAAGGCCTCAACGCCGCGCGCCACGCGGAGGGTGATTTCGACTGAGGTCCGCCGCTGTGTTCCGCTCTCGCGGCGCTGTGAAACGCCGGGGCGCGTTTCCCGGTCGATCGTCGGCCACGCCGCGGTGACGGCCGCCCGCCGTCACCGGGATGCGGGCGGTGGATCAGAATCCCCCGAGGGCGCCGCGCCGGACGCCGTGACGCGGGCTGGACGGAAGGGGGCGGACACGGCGTGGCGAGCATCACGTATGGTGAGATCCCTTCGCCGCCGTGCTCCCCGGGCAGGAGGTCGCCTCCGCTCTCGGGCATCGCGCGACGAGGGTGAAACACTCATGCCTCGCGAGTGAAACTGTTGTCCCTCGCGAGTGAAACCGTCGTCTCCGGCGTGAAATCGAAATGACCGATGCTGCGCTTTCAGCGGAAAGCGCTCACAGCGAACGAACGGAAATCACGCTCCCGTACCGGGCTATGGTCACGGGTATTCGTTATTCGTAAATCCTGGGTTCGGAGTAGGTGGAGAACATGAGCGGTCCCCAGATCGTCCCCGAAGATCAGTTGTACCAGCGGCTGCTGCGCAAGCGGATCGTCGTGCTCGGCAGCGAGGTGAACGACGAGGTCGCCAACCGGATCTGCGGGGAGTTGCTCCTGCTCTCCGCCGACGACGAACGGCGCGACGTCTGGCTCTACATCAACTCGCCCGGCGGCTCGGTGTCGGCGGGCATGGCCATCTACGACGTGATGCAGTACATCCCCAACGACGTCGCCACCGTGGCCATGGGCATCGCCGGGTCGATGGGGCAGTTCCTGCTCTGCTCGGGCGCGCCCGGCAAGCGTTACGTCCTGCCGCACGCCAGGGTGATCATGCACCAGCCCTCGGGGGGACTCGGCGGCACGGCCACCGACATCGCCATCCAGGCCGAGCAGATGCTCTACACCAAGCAGATGATGCGCGAGCGGATCGCCTTCCACACCGGCCAGCCGCTGGAGCGGATCGAGGAGGACTGGGACCGCGACCGCTGGTTCACCGCCACCGAGGCCAGAGACTACGGTTTTGTCGATCAGGTCATCACGAACACCAGCGAGGTGGCGTCCGAGAACTGATATTCCGTTCCCGAGAAGATTCCCCTTGGCCGGTTTCCCGGTGAGCGATCCTGCTCTCGGGGCGGTTTCGTATGGAACAGCCTGGCGCCCATTTCCGGCCGTCGCCGGAAATGGAGCCGCGCGGTAATGCGCCGTCGGTCGTACTCCGGTTCTTTCTCCGCGCTTTCCCGGCCGATTGGCCGACCTTTTCCAGCCGTCGCCCGGGCGCACCCGGCCGCTGGGTCAGCGGTGGCAGAGCAGGCAGCGTACGGCCTGTTCGAGAGACTCGGCGTCGGTCATGGGTGAGGGCCAGGGGAGCCGGATCAGGGTCGGGTCCTCGACGCCGCAGCGGACCGTCGCCCCGAAGCGGTCGAGCTCCCAGAGCCAGGCCCCCGGCAGCGGCTCGGCGAGCAGGGAGCCCAGGGCGGCCTCCAACTGCCTGCGATGGGCGCCGTTGACGTGGTTGAGCATGCGCTCGGCCTCGCCCATCAGCGGGTCGGGAGCGGCGCCGAGATACTCCTCGGCCTCCAGCACGCCCGACTCGGGGCCGGTCATATAGATCACCCTGCCGACGTCGACGCGTAGCAGCCTGGGGCCGTCCGTCCCCTCCAGCACCTCGAACAGCGCCTCGTCGGGGCAGCGCTCGGCGATCGCCACAGCGGTCTGCCTCACCTCGGCCACGGGCACGACCTGCGCCCATCCCTGCACCTTGAGCAGGCCGCGCGAGAGCTCGTGCTCTCCCAGCGAGCGGTTCGATGTCAGGTCCACGGTCACCACGGGCTCGTCCCGCACGTCGTGGAGCGGGTCGCCCGGCAGGACGAGCAGCACCGGCCGGCCGACGCCGTCCACGCCGCCTCTGGCGGGCGTCGCGGGGCTGGTGCCTCCGGCGACGGACACGTGGGTGAGAGTGGCGCCGGCGGCGAGGGTGCGGACCCGCTCGGGGATCGGCGGAGCGGTGACTGGCTGCATGGACCGGCTCTCCTTGAGGTCGGGGAGAAACTGCTGTATAAGATTAGCCTTGCCTAACTAAGGTAAACCTAACCATAGAGGAGCGAGCGTGCGCTACACCGGACCGAAGGTGCGCCTGTCCCGCCGGGCGGGCGTGCCGCTGACCCGCAAGGCCGTCCGATACTTCGAGGAGCGCCCCTACCCACCGGGTGAGCACGGTCGCAAGACCAATCGGCGGCAGACCGGTGACTACGGGCTGCGACTGATGGAGAAGCAGAAGTTGCGCTGGTATTACGACGTCTCCGAGCGCCAGATGCGTCGATACTGGGACCTGGCGTTGCGCGGCGGTGGCCGCGCGGGAGCCGAGCTGGTGGTGCTGCTGGAGACGCGGCTGGCCTCCCTGGTGCTACGTTCCGGCCTCGCCCCGTCCATCTACGCGGCCCGCCAGTACGTCGCCCACGGTCACATCGCCGTGGACGGCCGCAAGGTCGACATTCCCAGCTACCTGGTCAGGCCGGGCCAGGTCGTCGCGGTGCGCGAGAAGTCGCGCCGGATGCAACCCTTCGTCGCCGCCTCCGAGGGCGTGTACGCGGACGACAGGGTCGCCGCCTATCTCGGCGTCGACCACGCCGAGCTTCGGTTCACCCTGCTGAGCCGCCCGCTGCGCGAGCAGGTCGTGGTCCCGGTGGACGAGCAGCTCGTGGTGGAGTTCTACTCGCGCTGACCTGACGCCTATCCTCGGCGCCGGCCCGCCGCCCTCCGGGCGGCGGGCTTTCTCACGCCGTTGCCTCTCACGCCGTTGCCTCCCACGCGGTTTCCCGCACCACGAACGTGCACACCAGCATGAACGCCACGAAGAACACCCACGCCTCCGGGTGCTTGGCCATCACCTCGCGGGTGATGTCGGACCAAGCGTCCCCGGTCATCTTCCGCCGGGGTGAGTCGGGTCAGGTCACCGTGGGACGCTCGGTGACCTGACGCAGTAGTCGCCGATGCCCGACTCCAGGAGTTCGAAGGCGCGCTCGGCCTGTCGCCGCAGGTCAGGGGCGATGGTGTCGAGCGTCTCGCCCGCGAGCATGCGCTGGACGGCGTGGCCCATCAGCCCGCGCAGCACCGCGCAGATCTGGGCGGCGGCGAACGCGGGAGTGAGGTCGTCGGGGTCGGCGTCGGCCTCGTCGGCGAGCGTTCTGGCCAGGGCCTGCTCGCGCGCCTCGTTCATCTCTCTGATCCGGGCGTTGAGTGAAGGGCTCTCGGCGACCATGCGGGTGAAGGCGTCACTCCCCTCGTGGAAACCGTAGCGGTGGTGCCGGGTGTCGAGCGCGTCCAGGAAGTCGCAGCGCGCTATCCTGCCGCCCCCGCTCCCGTACGACCCTGCTCGGCAGGTCCTCCACCTCCTCCTGCCGGTCGAAGAGCAGGTCCTCCTTGGTGCCGAAGTAGTTGAAGACCGTGTTGACCGACACGTCGGCGGCCCTGGCGACCTCGGCCACCGTCACGTTGTCGAAGCCCCGCATCATGAACAGCCCGGTGGCGATGTTGGAGATGCGCTCCCTGGTCTCCCGTTTCTTGCGCTCTCGCAGGCCCTCGCTCATGAGGTCATTCTGAGGTCCTCCCGCCAAGGGAGCACGGCAGTTACGGCTCACAACATGTGGGAAGGTCGTTGACATCTGACGATAGTGAGTGAACACTATCTTCATGCCGGAACAAGCACCCCGACGGCGTCCTCGGATCGCGGCGTCACAGCGACGACAGGAGGTGCTGGCTGCTGCGCTCCGCGAGTTCAGCCAGAAAGGACTGCACGGCGGATCGACGACGACGATCGCTGCCGCGGCAGGAATCTCCCAGCCGAATCTGTTCCGGCTCTTCGCGACCAAGAAGGAACTGTTCATCGCCGTGCTCACCCACGTGTTCGAGGCAATCGAGCGCGAGATGATCCAGCGCGGCGCCTCCGCCCCGGACCCGTTGACCGCGATGGAGTCAGCATGGGGCAGGCTGCTCGTCGCCGACGACCTGATGGCGATGTACCTGCAGGGATTCGCCGCGTGCCACGACCCTGACATCCGCGTGGAAATGCAGCGCGCGACGCGCGCGATCTTCGAGAGGGTCGAACGGATGCCCGGGCTCGATGCCGCTCAAGCCCACCGCTTCTTCGCCGAAGGCCTGCTCTTCATGGCCGGAGCAGTGATGAACCTGGAGGACGAAGCCACCGAAGACGGCTGGGGGCGCCGCTTCCTGTACTCCGGCTGAATCCAGCCGGAGCAGGATCCCGATCAATCCCGACGTGGCCACGCACTATCTGTCCATCGTGCTGCACGGCCTGCCTGCCAGCCTTGCCCTCTTCCTCGGCCCACTGCAGTTCATCACCCCGCTGCGCGTCCGCCGACCGCGCCTGCATCGGGTGATCGGTGCGGTCGGCGACGGCTCCCAGCATGAAGAGGATGTTTGTGCACACTGGTGGCACGCGCCACGACCCCGGCCGGCTCTGACACACGATGACCTCCGGGGATCTCAGGCCGGGGGGCCGTACGGCTCGATCCTCGGGTCGGCGTAGGGGCCCCCGCCCGCCGCGGGATCGACGCGGCGGGCCGCGGCCTCGGTCACCCGCAGGCCGTACAGGTTCTGATCGGGGTCGATGAGCACCAGGCCGTAGCCGGTGTCGACGTCCTCTTCCGGCAGCCCCAGGTGCCGCATGGCCTGCGCGAGCGTCGCGTCGGACGGGAGCCGTACGGTGATCAGGAGCATGACCTCACGGTACGCGCTTGGCGCGGCGCCGCAACGAGGCGAGGATCCCGGGGGCGTCGATGACGCCGTAGCCGTGGTCGTGGTCGAAGCCGACGTCGCTCCGGTCGTCCGCGGTGCGCCGGAGCAGGGTGCGCAGCTGGCCGGGGGTCAGGAGCGAGGAGGGCCAGCGGGTGCGCACGGCCGCGATCAGGCCTGCGGTGACGGGGCACGCGGCCGAGGTGCCGGAGTCGGCCTCGTCGTCGCCGAAGGCCCGGGAGCCGGAGAAGTGGGTGTAGGCGCACAGGTCCGGCTTGCGGGCGACGAGGCGGCCCGGACCCTGTGAGGAGTAGCCGACCCGCTCGCCACGGGTGTCGACGCCGCCGATCGACAGAACGCGCGGATGGGAGTTGGCGCCCGTGATGGGCCGATCCGGGTAAGCGCACCGGCCGTCAGGGCAGTCACGCCCGCAGTTTCCCGCGGCGAACAGCACGTCGGCGCCCGCACGCTCCAGGCTGGAGACGATCAGGTTGAACGGGTGGGCCGGGTTGTCGGAGTAGTTGCCGGGGTGACCGGCGGGGAAGTCCCAGCTGGGAGAGAAGGAGCCCCAGCTGTTGCTGACGACCAGTGATCGCGAAGCGGCGGGCTGGGCTTCGAGGACGGTGCGCAGGTGGGCGAAGGCCGCCACCGCGTCCGACAGCAGGCCGTCCAGGGCCGAGCCGCCGGGCCTCCGGGAGAGTAGCACGGGCACGTCGATCAGCGACGCCCTCGGGGCGGCGATGAGCGCGTCGAAGGCGCACATCGTGCCGTGGTCGACAGGGAACTCACCCGCCCTGCCCTCCACCCCCGACGGTTTCCAGCTGCGCCGTTCGTCGACGGTGACGTCGCGGCCGAGGTGCCGGGCGACGTGCGCCGAGTTGATTCCGGTGTCGAGCACCGCGAGCGCGACGCCCGAGCCGTCGAGGCCGTCGCGAGCCAGCTCGGTGACGTGGAGCAACCGCTCCACGTCCCGCCAGTCGCCCATCGGGGGCGTGCCGCCGCAGGTGAGGCCCCGCTCGATCACCGGGTCGGCGAAGACCCCCACGACGTCTGGGCGGAGCGTGGGCAGCAGGGTGATCCGGGTGGATATCTCGTCGTCGGAGATCTCCCCGCGGACCAGGACAGAGGCCTCGTCGTCGGCGAAGGAGAACGTCAGCGGCTGGTTGAGCGAGAGGGGATCGCCTCCGGCGCCGGGTATCGGACGGGGGGCGACGACAGGCGAGAAGGAGGGGTCCACGACGACCCCCGGTAGCGTGTCGGCGACGTCGACCGCCGCCGTGCTCACCGAGGGGTCGGCCACGGCCGCGACGACGTCGGGGGAGGGGCGGAGCTGGAGCAGGACTCGCATGTGCACCACCGGGACTCGGGGGAATCGGGTTCCACCACATTCCTGCATCCACCTCGATCGCGTCCAGCCGTTGAAACCAGCCCCTATCAGGCTCCACACCACCTAACCGGCGCAAACAGCGAGCATGGATTTCCTTCCCTGAGCGAGTACCGGTCACTAGCGTTGGACGGCATGACCGCAGCGGCGGAGACGACGCCACCCCCTCATCCCGATGTCCGGCACACGCACTGGCTGGGCACCCGGCCCAGGCTGATCGTGGCCAGTGGTTTCATGCTCTTCCTGGAGCTGGCTTTGATCCGGTGGACCGGGTCGAACATCGTTCATCTGAGTTACTTCACCAACTTCGTCCTGCTGGGATCCTTCCTCGGTATCGGGCTCGGCTTCCTGCGGGTGGGGCGCAGTACCCGACAGCCCTACTACTCGCCGATCGTGCTGGCGGTCCTGGTCCTGGTCGTGCTGATCTTCCCGGTGACCGTGGACCGCCAGACCGAGGGCGTCCTGTACTGGACGAGCCTGAGCGCCAGCGGGCCGCCGGCCTGGCTGATCCTGCCGGTGATCTTCGCCGCGGCGGCGATCGTGCTGATGGGCCCGGCCGAGCTGGTCGGCCGGTGCTTCCCCGAGCTCGACCGGCTGGAGGCCTACCGCTACGACCTGATCGGCAGCCTCAGCGGCATCGGGCTGTTCACCGCGCTGTCGTTCCTCAGCGCGCCCCCGGTGGTGTGGGGGACGATCGCCGCGATCGTCTACGCGGTGCTGCTCTGGCCCCGCAGGGTCTGGGCCCGGGTGGCGCTGCTGGTGCCGTCGCTGGTCATCGTCGGTGCCCTCGCGATGGAGACGCTGACGGCGGGGGCGCTGTGGTCGCCCTACTACAAGGTGACCTACGAGCGTGGCTACTGGAACGACGTGCCGCTGATGGACATCAAGGTCAACGGCATCCCGCACCAGCAGGCCACCCCGGCGAAAAGCCGCCTGGAGTGGGAGCGCCAGTACGCCCTGCCGTACGAGCGGGCCGCCTCGGGCAGGCTGGACGACGTGCTGATCGTGGGCGCGGGCAGCGGCACCGACGTGTCGATCGCGCTGTCCAAGGGGGCCAAGCGCGTTGACGCCGTGGAGATCGACCCCAAGCTGCTTGAGCTCGGCCGCTCCTACCACCCGGACAGGCCCTACGACGATCCCCGGGTCACCACCCACGTCACCGACGGCCGCGCCTTCCTGGAGAGAACCTCCGACAAGTACGACCTGATCCTCTTCGCGCTGCCCGACTCGCTCACCCTGGTCTCCGGGGCGAGTTCGCTGCGGCTGGAGAGCTACCTGTTCACCCAGCAGGCGATGGAGGCGGCCAGGGACCACCTCAAGCCCGGCGGTACCTTCTCGATGTACAACTACTACCGCGAGACCTGGCTGGTCGACCGGCTCGGCGCGACCATGCAGGCCGCCTTCGGCCACAAGCCCTGCGTCGACATCGTCAGCGAGGCCGGCCAGCAGGCGGTGATCACCGCAGGTCTCACCACCGAGGCGCAGACGTGCGGCGCCGAGTGGGCGGGGGCGACCGCCGACACCCCGCCGCCGAGCGGTGACGACCGGCCCTTCCTCTACCTGAAGGACCGGACGATCCCGCAGATCTACATCATCACCCTCGGCCTGATCCTCATCGTCAGCCTGCTCGCCGTCCGGGCCGTCGCCGGCCCGTACCGGCGCATGCGCCCGTACGCCGACCTCTTCCTGCTCGGCGTGGCGTTCCTGCTGCTGGAGACCAAGAGCGTCACCGGGTTCGCGCTGCTGTTCGGCACCACCTGGGTGGTGAACGCGATCGTGTTCGGCGGAGTGCTGGTCGCCGTGCTCGCCGCGGTGGAGGTGACCCGACGCTTCAGGGTGCCGTCCCTGCCGGTGATGTACGGTGTGCTGCTCGCCGGGCTGGTCCTGGCCTGGTTGGTGCCCAACTCCTGGCTGCTGGGCCTGCCGCTGCCGCTGCGCGCGGTGGTCGCCGTGGTCGTGGCGTTCCTGCCGATCTTCGCGGCCAACGTGGTGTTCGCCAAGCGCTTCGCCGACTCCGCCGACGCCACCGTGTCCTTCGGCGCCAATCTGCTGGGCGCGATGGTCGGCGGCTGCCTGGAGTATCTGGCACTGGTCATCGGCTACCAGGCGCTGCTGATCGTGGCGGGCCTCGTCTATCTCGGCGCCTTCGCCCTGCTGCCCAGGACCACCAGGACCGTCGGGGCGGGCTGAGCCGGGGACACGGCGGCCCCGGCGGGCGCGGGTTCGAGGAAAAGCGTGGCCCGTCCTCCTCCGGGAGGACGGGCCGGCTGCGCGCGGGGTGGTCGTTGGACCGGTCAGAACCCGCAGGCATCGTCCAGCGACTGGGCGTTGCCGTTCTGGGTGGGGGTCTGGCTCGGCTGGACCGTCGTGCTCCTGGAGGGCTTGGGCGTGGCGGCGGGCGTCGCGCCGCTCGTGCCGGGGGAGGCGGTCACCCCCGCGGCCTGGGGGCGGCGGGCGGGCCTCAGCGACTGGCGCAGCGTCCTGGCGGTCGCGGCCCGGATCTTTTGCCAGTCCGGCGAGCCGGTGTAGAACTCCGGCGGCACGAACTGGAGGCTGACGATCCTGGCGTCCTTGACCTTCAGCCCCAGTTCGGTGATGTGCTCAAGCAACTCGCGGGGAATGTCGGTCTTGGCGGACTTCTTGGCCGCATTTGCGATCTTGGCGAAGTTGGTGAGCACCACCGAGGGAGTGGCCTGCTGGGCGAAGGCGCCGATGACGCAGCGCTGGCGGGCCATCCGGGAGAAGTCGTCGCTGCCGACGCGGGAGCGCCCGTACCAGAGTGCCTCCTCGCCGGAGAGCTTCTGGTATCCGGTCTTGATGGTCCCGGCGGTGCCGTAGAGGCCGCCCCACGGGACGTCGCGCTCCACCTTGATCCTCAGACCGCCGATGGCGTCGACCAGGTGGGCGAAGCCGTACATGTTCACCAGGGCGTAGTAGTCGATCTTCAGATTGAGCGTGTAGCCGATGGCGTCCATGAGCGCCGCGGGGCCTCGCTGCCCCGTCTTCTTGCCGGGCATGACCTCGGGGTGGTCCTCGGCGTACTGCCAGACCTCGTTGAGCAGGCCGCCGTTGGGCAACTCGCGCATGAAGCCGTTGGGGAACTGCTTGGCGAGCGTGGTGCCCGGTGTGAAGCGGACGTGCTGAAGGTTACGGGGAAGGCTGAACATGGCGGTGTTGCCGGTCGCGACGTGCACGCTGGCCACGTTTATGCTGTCGGTCCGCACGCCTTCCCGGTTCCCGGCCCCGTCACCGCCGATGAGCAGGAAGTTCACCCGATCGCGCCCGCCCCACGGGTCCTCGTGCTTGATAGGTACGGCCGACGCTTTGTCCGCGTTGCTCTCGAAGATGCTGTTGGCCGCGTCCTTGATGGTCAGCACGGTGCTCGCGGTCAGCGCGAACGGCGCCATCACCGACACGCACAGCAGGCCCACCGCGATGCCCGACACGATCTGCCCCCTGCCGCTGAGCCTTTCCGGCCCCAGGGAGATGTAGGAGAAGAGCACCAGCAGGAACCAGGCGATCGCGCCGACGATGGCCAGGGTCGCCCCGGTCGTCAGCGTGCTGTCACGGGCGAAGAATCCGGTGTTTCCCCCGCCGCTGAGGACGAGCCCGCCGACCAGGGCGGTGAGCAGCAGCACACCGAAGATCGTTAGCAGGATGTATCCGACACGGCGGCGTCCCGACCGCAGGTGCGCCGCACCGGGGAGAATCGCCGACAGTGCGGTCCAGCCGATGAGCGCGCCGACCGTCAGCGGCCTGGCGAAGCGGGGCCGTCCGCCGGGACCGGGTGGTGGTCCACCGGGACCGGGTGGTGGTCCACCGGCCGGTCGGGGTGGTGGTCCGCCGGGACCGGGTGGTGGTCCACCGGCCGGTCGGGGTGGCGGGGGGAGCGTCCCCTGTCCATCGGGAGCGCCCTGGGCCCCGTCTGACACGTTGTGAACCTGGGGCGCGTCGGGCGTGCGAAGGGGAGCCTGTGTTTCGGCCGGACTCTGCGCGCCGCCGTGGCCTGTATCGGCGCCCGCACCGGGACCCCCGCTGCGGCTCCCGCCGCGACGCCGGGGGCGCCGTTTCCCGCTTTCGCCGGCGAGATCCCCCGAGTCTTCCCCAAGGTGCATCGTCACACCGCTTCCTACTACGTTTGCCCCGGTCCACCTGGCAAAACAGCCAAGGTTCCCCGATTGAACGGAATTTGCCAGGATTCTAGTCCCCATACCTGGACATGACAGACAGATGGCCAATCTACGGTGAATGGTCTCTTAACCTGCGGCGTCACCTATGAGGTCGGTGCCGGTCGGATGCCGCTCTTCTCGTGGCCCGGTGCGGGCACCGGTTGTCGGCTCACCGGCGAGCCAAGGTCACGGGGGTTCCGGGTGACGGAGACGGCTCCCCGGGCGAGGGCGGTGAGGGCCGAGAGCGGCCCTGAGCCGCCCGTACGGGTGGTGCCGGATGTGGTCCCCGGGGTGGTGGGGACGGCTGAGGGTGCTGTTCGCTGACTGTCAAGCTGTCTCCCCGGTTAATCCGAGGTCCGGTATGCACTACAAGTCCGGACCTTTGCCGAATTCGGGGCGTAAGCATACTGATTTATCATCCGTCACGGATGTCGCTGCATTCGATTACATTCCGAAATCATCCAAGGTGATCTCTGTGATGTGCCGGACCGATCCGGGGCACGTGTCCTAGCTTCAAACCATGAATCTGCAGCAGCTCCGCTATGTGGTCGCGACGGCGGAGCATCGCACCATGACCGACGCGGCCAGATCGCTGTACATCGCGCAACCCGCGCTCTCCCGTGCGATCAGGGATCTGGAACGAGAACTCGGGATGACGTTGTTCGCACGTTCCGGACGTGGCGTGGTCGTCACGGCGCAGGGACGCCGGGTGGTCAAGCTGGCCCGGGAGGCACTCGACGCCGTTCGCGAGATCGAGGCACTGTCCACGCACGGCCACGCATCCGAGGCGGAGCTCCGCATCGCCTCGATACCCAGCCTCGAACCGGGGCTGGCCGGTCGCCTTCTCCCCGCGTACACCGCGGAACATCCCGGGGTACGCATTCACATTGTCCGCTGTGACGGGCGGGACGGCGTGGTGAGCGCCATCAGGGACCAGCGGGCCGACCTCGGCCTGACGGATCTGCCCGTCCCCACCGATCTGGTCAGCCACCCGCTGGAGCGCCAGGAGATCGTGCTGATCTCCCCGCCCGGTGTGGACCTGCCCGACCCGGTGCCGATGAGGAGACTCAACGGCATGCGGCTGGTGCTGCCGGTTCCCGGCAGCTCCCGGCGCAGGGAGTTCGACGCGCTCTTCGCCAAACACGGTGTGGCCCCCGTGGTGGCGACGCAGCTCGACGAGCGCGGCAACTGGCTGGGCACCGTCCGTTCGGGTACGGCCTCGATGCTCTGGTACCGGGGGATGGCCGAGCAGGCCGCCCGCGCCGGACTCGTGGTCCGCACCCTCGATCCCTCGGTCCGCCGGGTGATCGCGATCGTTCACGCGCGACGGCGGCTGCCCGCCATCGCCCAGGAGTTCCTGTCCGTGGCCGAAAGTGGGTCGGCCGCGTAGGAGCCCCGAGGCTCGTCAGTTTTCCCCAAGTTTCCCCCAGAGGCGGCGCAGGTGGGAGCGCCGTCCTCTCCGAAGCCGGGCTATAGGCTCGGTCTCGATGACTATTCTGCAGCTGCGAGGCCGTGAGTTCCGGCCCGGCGAGTTCGCGATCATGGCGGTGGTCAACCGCACCCCCGACTCCTTCTTCGACCGGGGAAGGACGTACGGTTTCGAGGCGGCCCTGGAGGCGGTGGACGGCGCCGTCGCGGGAGGCGCGGACATCGTCGACATCGGCGGCGTCAAGGCGGGTCCCGGCGACGAGGTCGACCCCACCGAGGAGATCCGCCGGGTGGCCGACCTGGTCACCGCGGTCAGACGACGCCACCCCCGGCTCATCATCAGCGTCGACACCTGGCGCGCGGAGGTCGGCGAGGTCGTCGCCGAGGCGGGCGCCGACCTGCTCAACGACACCTGGGGCGGGGTCGACCCCAACCTGGCCGGTGTCGCGGCCAAGCACGGCATCGGCCTGGTCTGCGCGCACGCCGGACGGGTAGCCCCCCGCACCCGCCCGCACCGCATCGCCTACACCGACGTGGTCGCCGATGTCATCGGCTACACCGTCGACCTCGCCGAGCGCGCCGTCGCCGCGGGGGTGCCCAGGGAGTCGATCCTCATCGACCCGGCGCACGACTTCGGTAAGAACACCTGGCACTCCCTGGAGGTCAGCCGCCGGCTGAACGAGATGGTCGCCACCGGCTGGCCGGTGCTCGTCGCGGTCTCCAACAAGGACTTCGTCGGTGAGACCCTCGGCGGGCTCCCGGTGGACGAGCGTCACGCGGGAACCATGGCCACGCTGGCGGTCTCCGCCTGGCAGGGAGCCCGGGTCTTCCGGGTCCACGACGCCGCGTCCGCACGCGCCGCCCTGGGCACCGTCGCCGGGCTCCGGCGATGACGCCGGCGCGTCAAGAGTAGATGACCGACAGGAAGCGGATCAGGACCGCCTCCCGGCGGTCGGCGGGAAGGGCGTCCAGGACGGCGTTGACCACGGCCATCTCCGGCTGTCCCGAACCGCCTGGATCCACCCCGACCGCGGCCGCCAACTCGCCGAAGGCGGCGTCGTCCAACGCGTCCAGATCCAGGCCCGCGACCAGCTCCACGCTCAGCCCGGCGGCCTCGGCGATCTGGCTGATGGACGTGCTGTCATATCCCAGGGCGGCGAACAGGCTGGTCGCGACCCGGAGGATCGGCTCTCGCCGGCTGCCGTCACCGGAAGTCATGAATGTGACGTTAGGTGTTGATCGATCACCTGGCCAAGGAGGCCGGTGACAAGCCTTGGTCAAGATAGGGGAAGTCGTACGACAGCTCGGAGGCCCGGTGAGGCGTCCTCCAGGTGGACCGCGCCGCCGTGGGCGTGGACCGTCTCGCGCACGATCGCCAGACCGAGACCGGCTCCGCCCTCGTCGCGGCTGCGCGCGCTGTCCAGCCGGGTGAAGCGGTCGAAAACCCGCTCCCGGTCGAACTCGGGAATGCCGGGCCCGTCGTCGGTGACGGTCAGCACGGCGTCGGCTCCCTCGGCTCGCAGCTCGACCAGTACGGAGGTACGGGTGTGCCGGAGCGCGTTGTCGACCAGGTTGGCCGGCACCCGTCCCAGATCCAGCGCGTCCCCGGTCACCACGATCGGGTCGTTGCCGATCCTCACCGTGACGGCCTGGCCGTACCGCTCGACGGTCTGCTGGACCAGCTGGTCCAGCTCCACAGGCTCCCTGCGCGCCGGTGTACCGCCGCGCTCGTCCAGGCGGGCCAGCGCGAGCAGGTCCTCGGCCAGCCGGGACAGGCGCATGGTGTCCTCCAGCACGCCCTCGGCCGTCTCCCGCCAGTCCTGCCCCCCGGGATGGCCGAGCGCCACCTCCAGCTGGAGCCGGATGCTCGCCAGCGGGCTGCGCAGCTCGTGCGCCGCGTCCGAGACCAGGGCCCGCTGCCGGATGTCCGCCTTCTCCAGCCGGGCCAGCATCGCGTTCAGCGTCGTGGCCAGGCTGTGCACCTCGTCGCGCGCCTCGGGCACCGGCAGGCGGCGCGAGCGGGCGGTGTCGGTGATCTCCTCCGCGCCCCGGCGCAGCGCCGCGATCGGCCGCAGGGTCCCGCCGATGATCACCCAGCTGACCCCGGCGAGCAGGATCAGCAGCAGCGGCGTGCCGACGAGCAGCACGTGCCCGGCCGTGGAGATGCTGGTCTGCACCTCGCTGAAGGGGCGCGCCGCGATCACCGTCCTTCCCCCGTCGGCGCTGAGCACCCGGACTCGCAGCACGTGCGGGATGCCGTACGGCTTCCCGTTCAAGAAGCGCGCCTCGGCCGCGCCGATCGCCTTGGCTCGGCAGGCGGCGTTCAGCAGCGGCACCAGCCTGTCGGTGCCGGCGGTGGTGTGGGTGATCCGCCCCGCACCGTCGATCACCTGCAGGAGCGTGCCGTCCGGCGAGGTCATCTCGCCGGGCAGCCGCCCGGCGTCGGCCAGTGAGACAGTCTCCCTGGCCCGCTGGTAGATCGAGTCGTCGATGGTGCTCAGCAGCGCGTTGCGGAGCACGCCGATCATCACGTACGCCGAGACCACGAGTGCCACCGCCAGCACGGCCGAGGCGACCGCGGTCAGCCGGAAACGCAGGCTCCTGCGCCGCCACAGGCCGACCGCTCGACGTTTTCCCCCCGGTGCCGCGCCGGTCGCCGGGAGCGGGTCGGCCGGGGGAGCCCGGCGGGGCCGGGGCGCGGAATCAGCCGCCATGTCAGCCGCCATGTCAGCCGCCATCGCCGGCCAGCCGGTATCCCGCTCCCCGCACCGTCTGCAACGCGTTCCTGGAGAACGGCACGTCGATCTTGCGCCGCAGATAGCCGACGTAGACCTCGACCACGTTGGGGTCGGTGTCGAAGGTGTCCCAGACGTGCTCCAGGATCTCCGTCTTGGAGACCACCTCGTCGTGGTGGCGGATCAGGAACTCCAGCAGCGCGAACTCCCTGGGCGTCAGCTCCACCGGCGTCTCGCCCCTGGTGACGCGCCGCCGCGCCGGATCCAGTGCCAGGTCCCCGGCCCTCAGCACGGACGGGCGCCGGTGCGCGCCGCGCCGCAGCAGCGCCCTCAGCCTGGCCACCAGCACCACGTACGAGAACGGCTTGGTCAGGTAGTCGTCGGCGCCGAGGTCGAGCCCGTCGGCCATGTCGTACTCGCCGTCCTTGGCCGACAGCATCAGGATCGGCACCCAGTTCTCCTCCGCCCGCAGCTGCTTGCAGACGTTGTAGCCGGAGATCCTGGGCAACATGATGTCCAGCACCATCACGTCGTACTCGCCGTGCCTGGCCTGGTGGAGGCCGTCCTCCCCGTCGTGCGCGAGGTCGACCACGAACCCCTCGGCCTGCAACCCCCGCCGCAGGGCCGCGGCCATCCGCCGCTCGTCCTCCACGACGAGAACCCGCATGATCCACCTCTTCCCTCACCTCGAACGTCCCCATCCTCGACCACCCGGCCTGAGAGGCGGCTGAGAATCCTGTGAGTCCTCTCAGACTGTCTCAGCCTCGGCACAGGAGCCGTCCAGCAGGCTGCTGCTTACCGGGATCGACGGCATACCGTGGAGGAATGAGATGTCAGAACGAGCGAGACGCGGACGCACGGTGAGATGGGCCGTGCCGGTCGCCGCGGTCGCGGTGATCGCCGGAGCCATCGGAGCCGGGCCGGTCATCGCAGCTGTCCAGGGGGATCCCATCCTGCCCGAGCGTACCGCCGAGCAACTGCTCGCGAGTGCGGCCCAGGCAGGCCGGACCGGGTTGAAACCCATGTCGGGCACCGTCATGCAGACCGCCTCGCTCGGGATCCCCGGACTGCCGGAGGTCTCTGGCATGGGCGGATCCTCACCCGCCGCCCTGCTCGCGGGCTCGCACGAGCTCAAGGTCTGGTACGGAGGAGCGGGCAAGGTCCGCTTCGCCCTCCCCGGCCGGATGAGCGAGACCAACCTGATCACCAACGGCGACCAGGTCTGGCTGTGGCAGAGCGACGAGAACAAGGCCACCCGCGTCAAGGTCGAGGGCGGGGAGCAGGGTGAGGGGGCGGCCCGCGCCCACGAGGCGCTGCCCACGGCGACCACGCCGCAGCAGCTCGCCCAGCAGCTGCTGCAGCGGGTCGGCGCCGACACCGTGGTCAGCGTGAGCAACACCGAGAAGGTCGCCGACCGCGCTGCCTACCAGCTCGCGTTCGCGCCCAAGGACACCTCGTCCCTGATCAAGGAGGTCAAGCTGGCGCTGGACGGGGAGACCCTGGTCCCGCTGCGGGTCCAGGTCTACGCCAGGAGCGCGGCCGAGCCCGCCTTCGAGGTCGGCTTCACCTCGGTCACGTTCTCCCCGCCCGCCGCGGAGAACTTCACCTTCACCCCGCCCGCGGGCGCCAAGGTCGAGGAGACGTCGATCGGCGAGATCCTCAAGGAGCAGAAACCGGTGCAGGACGAGGGGCTCGAAGACGCGCAGAAGCTCAAGGGCGAGGTCAGCACCGTCGGCGACGGCTGGACCACGGTCGCGGTGCTCCCCGTCTCCGAGCGGGAGCTCACGGGCGGGGCACCGGGACAGGGCGGGGCGCCGGGCCAGGGCGGGGAAGCCGCGGGACAGGACATCGGCGCGATCGGCGACGCCCTGCTGAAGTCGGCCAAGCCGATCAGCGGGACGTGGGGCAGCGGCAAGGTCATCCAGACCAAGCTGCTCTCCGCGCTGCTGACCGACGACGGCCGCCTGCTGGTCGGCGCCGTCACCCCGGAGAAGCTGTCCGAGGCGGCCGGTCGAAAATGAGCCGGACGCCGACAGACGCCGGGCCGGCGATGGACGCCCCCGGATCCCACCTCGGGGATCCGGGGGGCGGTGCCCGGCGAGAGACGCCCGGTGCGGAGCTCTCCATCGTCACCAGTGGGCTGACCAAGCGGTTCGGGAGCGGGCAGGTGGCCGTGGACGCCCTCGACCTCGCCGTGCCCAGCGGGTCGGTGTTCGGCTTCCTGGGCCCCAACGGTTCGGGCAAGACCACCACCATCCGCATGCTGCTCGGCCTGGTGGTGCCGACGGCGGGCGAGTGGCGACTGCTCGGCACATCGATGCCGGGCGGGGTGGGCGGCGTGCTGTCGAGGGTGGGGGCACTGGTCGAGGGGCCGGCCTTCTACCCCTACCTGTCGGGTGAGGCGAACCTGCGCCGCTACGACGCCGCCGACCCGTCGGCCGACCCGCGCACCGTCTCGGCCAGGATCGGACTCGCCCTGGAACGGGTGGGCCTGGCCGCCGCGGCGGGCAAACGCTATCGGGCCTACTCGCTCGGCATGCGCCAGCGGCTGGCCATCGCCGCCACGCTGCTCGGCCCCAGAGAGCTGTTGATCCTCGACGAGCCGACCAACGGGCTGGACCCGCAGGGCACCCGCGAGGTACGCGGCCTGGTCAAGGAGATAGCCGCCGAGGGGACCACCGTTTTCGTCTCCTCCCACCTGCTGGCCGAGGTGGAGCAGATGTGCTCCCACGTCGCGGTCATGCGGACCGGGCGGCTGGTCGCGCAGGGACCCATCGCCGACCTGCGAGCCTCGGAGACGGTCAGGATCCGGGTGGAGACCCCCGACACCGCGACGGCGGCGGCCGTGCTCGCCGGGCTCGGCCTGCCGGAGGTCCGTCTCGGTGACGGCGGCGTCAGCGCGGCGCTGGGAGCCGTCCTGCCGGAGCGCGTATGCGCGGCCCTGGTCACAGGCGGGGTCGCCGTCCGCGGCCTGGCCGTCCAGCGGCCAAGTCTCGAGGACGTGTTCGTCGGCCTGACCGGGGAGGGATTCGATGTCGACGGTTAGCGGGAAGGAAGCCGTGTTCACCGAGAACGCCGTACACGCCAGCCCTGACCATGCTCCGTCCCCGGCGGCGGGCTCCGCACCGGGCTCCGCACCGGGCTCAGTGCCGGGCCCGGCCATGGCGGCGGGTGGGCACGCGGCCGGAGGCCCGATTCCTGCGCGGCGGGCGGTGAGCGCCCCCAGGGCGTGGCTGCGGCTGCTCGGCTCGGAGATCGGCATGACATTCCGGCGGCCCAGGAACCTCGCCATGCTCGCGGTGCTCACCGTGATCCCGGTACTGATCGGCATCGCACTGCGGATGTTCGCCGGAACCGGCGGAGGCGGCGGTCCGGCGATCTTCGAACAGATCACCGGGAACGGGCTGTTCCTCACCTTCGCCGCGCTCTCGCTCCTGGTGCAGCTCCTGCTGCCGGTCTCCGTCGCGGTCGTCGCCGGAGACTCGATCGCCGGGGAGGCGGGCATCGGCACGTTGCGCTACCTGCTCGTGGCCCCGGCGGGCCGGACCCGCCTGCTGGCTGTCAAGTACGCGGGTGTGGTCGTCTTCTGCCTGGCCGCCGTCACCGCGGTGGCGCTGTCCGCGCTCCTGACCGGCCTGGTGCTGTTCCCGGCGGGCCCGATCACGCTGTTGTCCGGAGGGACGATCCCGTTCCTCGACGGGCTGCTGCGGATCGGCGTCGTCGTGCTGTACGTCACCGCGGGCATGGCCGCCCTCGCCGCCGTCGCGCTGGCCATGTCGACCCTGACCGAGGTGTCCGTCGGAGCCATCGCCGCGACAGTGGTCGTCGTCATCGTGGCCCAGGTCCTGGGGGCCGTTCCGCAGCTGTCCGCGATCCAGCCGTACCTGCTCACCGAGTGGTGGAACGGCTTCGACGGCGTCCTGCGGGACCCGGTGGCCACCGGTGACATGGGGCAGGGCCTGCTGGTCTTCGCCGCCTACGCCGCCGTCTTCTGCTCCATCGCCTGGGCCCGCTTCACCGGCAAGGACATCACCGCCTGAGCTCCTGCCCCGACGGGCGCGCTCGAAGGCGCAGTGGTCTCACGGTGAGCCGGCCCCGGAAAGGTCCTTTCCGGGGCCGGCTCGCACAGGATCAGGAGGCGCGGCCGCCGCGGCGCAGGCCGAGGGCGCCGACCACGGTCCCGACCAGCCCGAGCACCAGGCCGGCCCCGCCGAGCAGGCGGGCGGTTCCGTCCGAGCCCTCGGAGGAGGAGGCGGGGGCCACCGACGGCGCGGCCGGTGCGGCGACGGCCGACGGCGTCGCGGAGGCGGAGGC
The DNA here is from genome assembly GCF_035917355.1 of Streptosporangium sp. NBC_01810. Taxonomy (NCBI): domain Bacteria; kingdom Bacillati; phylum Actinomycetota; class Actinomycetes; order Streptosporangiales; family Streptosporangiaceae; genus Streptosporangium; species Streptosporangium sp. NBC_01810. Next base: position 2,138,782 of record NZ_CP109070.1, read on the forward strand.
GTCGTGACCGTCACCCTCGGCGGAGGCGGGGGTGAGCTTCAGCACCGGGGCCGGCCGTTCGACCTCGGAACCGTCGGCCTTGGGCTCGTCCGCCCACTTGACGACCTCACCACCGGTGTAGGTCTGGGTGGTGGGGAAGACGAGCTGGTCGGTGTCGGTGGGCAGCTTGCCCATGGACACCTCGAACTCCTGGAACTGGCCGGGCTCGATCCGCCCACCCGACCAGACGACCTTCGTGACCGCCTCGGTGAGCTCGCCGTACTCGGTGGTGACCGGTTTGGGCAGCTTGCCCTCCAGCACCTTGACCTTCCACCCGGGTACCGGCTTGACCGAGACGAACGCCAGCGGGTGGTCGACGGGGAAGGTCACCTCCAGCTTGGTCGTCGAGGCGTCGTCACGCTCGTTCGGGACCCGGAAGGCGACCTTGGTGAAGCCGCCCTGCTGGGCGCTGTTGGGATTGATGGTGACGTGCGCGAGAACGGGCAGGGCGAGACCGAGAGTGAGGGCGGTGACACCGGCGGCGACGGTGACCAGGCGGCGGGCATGGAAAAGCGGCATGGGAGTTCTCCACTTCGGGATTTCATGATTTCGGGGGGATGGGTCAGGCGGCGGGGAGTGGAGGACCGCGCCGGCTGACGGAGTGACGGAGGACGGCACGCGCGAAGACGGGCGTGACCGGGGTACGGGGGGAGCGCGGCGGAGCCGGGGCCTCAGCCGGGAGCGGCAGCAGCCGGAACATCGCGCCGAGGCGGTGCCGGGCCGAGCGGAGCAGCGCCCACAGGGCGGTCTCGCCGCGGGCCAGCCACCATCCGGTGACCAGCGTCGCGGTGAGGTGCGCGAGGAGCATGCCGAGACTCTCGCCCAGCCCCCTGACGTGCGGGTGCGGGGCCACTGGAATCCCCGCGGCGCCGCCCAGGAGGAACAACTCGTGCAGGGACAGTTGCAGGACCGACAGCCCGGTGCTGATCGCCACGGTGGACCGCTCGCGCCCGGCGAGTAGCACGCTGATCGCCATGACCGCGGCCCCGCCGCCCGCCACCGCCCACGGCTCCGGCCCGGAACCGCCCGCGACCACGTGGCCGAGGACGGCGAGCGTCACGCAGACGGCCGAGAAGGCGGCCGCGCGCATGAGGCGTAATGGGAGGCGGGCGCGCATGGTGCCCCATATGCTCTCACGCCTCTGCGATGTCTGCCGTTTTAAGATTTTTGTCGCTATGGTTGCCGCGATCCTGACAGATCCTTCAATCCGAGGTGGTAGGGATGCGGCACGTTTCTGGGGTGCTTGTCGGATTGGTTATGGCAGCGGTGCTGCTCTTCGGCGCCGGTTGGGCGGTGCAGGAGGCGGGGGCGAGCCTGGTGCCCCTTCCCGCGGAGAGCGACTCGAAGATCTGGATCGCACTCGGCGTGATGGCCGCCATCGGCCTCCTGGTCGGCCTGGTGGTCGCCGGCCGCGTCTCCCCGCTGGCCACCTTCGTCCCGTCGATGGTGCTGCTCGCCTGGACCGTGGTGTACGCCCTGGACGTCAGGCGCGCCATGGGCCTGATTCCCGACGACCCCGCCTTCCATCGGCTGCTCCTGCAGGCGGGGCGCGGCATGGGCCTGCTGCTGACCACCGGTGTCTATGCCCTCCTCGGCGTTCTGCTGTTCCTGCCGGTGCTGATGCCATCCCGCTGGGCGCCGCGGTTCCGGGACGAGGAGGAGTAGGAGGAGTCCGGAGAGCGGGACTATCGCTGAGCCCCCGGCCACCGGCCTGCTCGGGCCTTGAGGACTCGGGCCTTGAGGATCAGCCGGAGTACAGGCGGGCGACCACGTCCTCCATGGAGTTCTCCTTGGGGGCGGTGGCGCGCAGCTCGTCGAGGGTGCCGTCGAAGGCCAGGCTGCCGTGGTCGATCAGCATGACGCGGCGGCAGAGCTTCTCGATGTCGCCCAGATCGTGGGTGGTGAGCAGGACCGTGGTGCCGCGCTCGGCGTTGAGGCGGAGCAGGAAGTCGCGCATGGCGACCTTGCTGACCACGTCCAGGCCGATCGTGGGCTCGTCGAGCACCAGCACGGCTGGATCGTGCAGGAGCGCGGCGGTGATGTCGCCGCGCATGCGCTGGCCGAGGCTGAGCTGGCGGACCGGAGTGCCCATGAAGCCGTCGAGGCCGAGGAGTTCGGTCAACTCGGCCAGCCGCCGCCGGAAATCCGACCGATCTACTTTGTAAAGGTGTCGGATCAGTTCAAAACTGTCCCGCAGCGGCAGATCCCACCACAGGGTCGTCCGCTGGCCGAACACCACCCCGATCCTGCGCGCCAGCGCGGTGCGGCGGCGCGTCGGGTCGAGCCCGGCCACCCGGATGCTGCCGGAGGTCGGCGCCAGGATGCCGGTGAGCATCTTGATGGTGGTGGACTTGCCCGCGCCGTTGGGGCCGAGGTAGCCGACGAACTCCCCGGCCTTCACGCTGAACGACAGATCCCGTACGGCGTGCACGGTCTTTCTGGCCCTGCGGCGGCCCGCGGTGAACGAGCGGCCGACCCGGTCAACTTCGATCATGTGTCAACTCCCCGTCGAGCGGTAGCGGCGGATGCCCGTCCGCCAGGCGAGGGCGGCGAGGGCGGCCAGGGCGACGGCCGCCAGGGGCGAGGCGAAGCGGAGCCAGTACGGCAGGCCGAAGGGGTCCTCACGGTCGAGCACGAACAGTGCGGGCTGCCAGTTCACGAACGCCAGCGGTACGACGAAGGTGACGCCCTTGACGAGTTCGGAGCCGTAGACGCTCAGCGGGTACTGGGTGAGGGTGCTGCCGCCGTAGGTGAAGGCGTTGGCCACCTCGGGGGCGTTGATCAGCAGGAACTGCATGGCCCCGCCAAGGGTGAAGACCGAGGCGAAGATGACGATCCCGCACAGGACCATCAGCGGGATCATCCAGATCCTGCCCTGGTCGAGGCCGAGCCGGGGTAGCGCGACGGCGAGCACGACGGCGGCCTGTGCCGTCCTGCCGAAGCGGTGCACGCTGAAGCGGTCGACGGCCATCTGCGTGAACGCGCTCGCCGGACGGATCAGCATGGTGTCGAAGCTGCCGCTCCTGATGTGCTGGCTGAGCCGGTCGACGTTGCCGAAGAGCATGTCGGCCAGGGCGAAGGACAGGCCGGCGGTGCCGTACAGGAACATCACCTCGGCCAGGCCGAAGCCGCCCAGTGACCCGGTGTGCTCGAAGATCACCCAGATCGCCGCCACGTCCAGCGCGTTGACCGCGAACGAACCCAGCAGCATCATGATCAGCGGCCCCGGGTACTGTGCCGAGGCTCGTAGCCAGGTCCAGGCCAGCAGGAGGTACGTCCTCACCATCGGCTGTCCCGCCCGGCAGCCTTCCGCGCGTCGTCACCCACCCTGGATCACGACCTTTCTGCGGGCGGCGCCGGTGGCCAGGGCTCCCAGGATCAGCAGCGCCACCGCCCAGGCGGCCTGGAACCCCAGGGCCTCCAGGACCTCTCGCTTGCCGAGGTAGAGGTCGGCGGGGACCTGGACCATGGCCGACCAGGGGAGCGCCTCGGCCAGGGTGCCGAGCCAGCCGGGGAAGAGGTTGAGTGGCAGGACCATGCCGCTGAAGAAGAGCGTTGTCACCAGCGACAGCGACTGCACGCCCCGGTCGTCGACCACCCAGCAGGCGGACAGTGCGACCAGATAGCGCAGGGCGAAGCTGACGACCACCCCGAGGCCGAGGCCGGCGGTGAACGACACCCAGGTCATCGGGTCGACCGGCACGACGAGGCCGAACAGCATGGCGCCGATGGCCGTCGGAGGCAGGCTGCGCAGCAGGAGGAGGTAGGCGGCCCGGCCGAGATCGTCGGCGAGGCTCCACATCTGCAGGGACGCGGGGCGGACCAGGTCCAGGGCCACGTCTCCGCTGCGTACGCGTTCGGAGAGCTCCAGGCCGCCGCCGAAGACCTGCATCGGGCCGATGAAGGCCTGGCTGAGGAAGCAGAAGGTGACGGCGTCGGCGAGGTCGTATCCGGCGAGGCCGGGGCGGGCCTGCCAGAGGGCGATCAGGACGTAGGCGCGGAGGATGCCGAAGACGGTGTTGGTGAAGGCTCCGGCGATGGCGGCGGCGCGGTAGGTGGAGTGGCGGCGGAAGCCGTACCCGGCGATACGCGCGTAGAGCAGGAAGGCTGCCTCCCGGTGGGTGTCAGGACAACCCTCCCATCTTCCTGGGTGGCATGGGGAGGGGCAATGGATTTTCGGCGCATCGGATGCGGGCCCGTCGCGGGATCCGGGTGGCGTGCGGTGGTCGGGTCCGATGTCGGGCTTCGGCGGGGGTGCCGCCTGGATCCGGTCGTGTTTCCAGGGGGGGACATCTGTTCGATACATGTTTGCAATCTTCTTGATATGTGTATCGCCACTAAAAGTGTGTTATGAGGGGAATGTCCTTTTGTGGAGGTCCCCCATGCGCTATGAGATAAATACGGACGTCAGCCCGGCCTACCCCTTCAGCTGGCAGGCGGCGACCCTCAACGCGATCATGCGCGGCACCTTCAAACCCGCCTCCCAGTTTCTGCTGAGAACCGACATCGGTTTCGTCGCGGCCTCCCGCATCGCCGCTCTGGCGGGCAGGGTCCCGCTCCGCCTGCCGGTCCACGTACGCGTGACACCTGACGAGGCCGGGCCGTGCCCGGGGGAGTGGGTCCGCGCGGGCGAGGAGCTCGACGAGCGCAAGGTCCTGCTCTACTTCCACGGCGGGGGCTATTTCGCCGGCTCCCCGGCCACCCATCGGCCGATCACCTGGCGCCTGTCGGCCGCGACCCGGCGGCCGGTGCTGGCGGTCGACTACCGTCAGGGCCCGGTCCACACGCCGGCCGAGGCCCTTGCGGACGCGATCGCCGCCTACCGGTGCCTCCTGGAGCACGGTTACCACCCCGCCGACATCGTCTTCGGCGGGGACTCAGCCGGCGGCCACCTCACCCTGGCCACGCTCCTGGCGCTCCGCGACCAGGACATGCCGTTGCCGGCCGCCGCCGTGTGTCTGTCGCCGTGGACGGATCTCACCGACGTGCCCCGCAGGGTCAACCGGACGCTCGACCCGATGATCCCGGCCGGCAGCGTCGAATGGCTCGCCCGCCGCTGGACCGCGGGTCTCGACCCCCACGACCCTTTGCTCTCCCCGGTCCTCGGCGACTACACCGGCCTGCCGCCGCTGATGGTCGTCACCGGCTCCACCGAGGTCCTGCGCGACGAGGGCCGCCGGGTGGCCGAGCGGGCCCGCGCGGCCGGGGTGTCGGTCATGTACGAGGAGTGGCCCCGCATGCCTCACGTCTTCGCCATCCTCGCCGACGTCGTCCCCGAGGCCCGCGAGGTCTATCCGCACATCGCCCGCTTCCTCGACGCCGCGCAGGACCTCCTGCCCGACCAAGAGGTCGCCGCGCAGGACCTTCTCGCCCGAGACGTACCCGACCAGGGCCTCGCCGCCCAGGATCTCGTGGCCTCGGATCTTGCCGTGTCCGACCTTCCGGCGCCAGGCCTTCCCGGCGAGGACGTCTCCGCTCTCCGGATCCCGCCCGTACAGTCCGGTTCCACGGCCGCCTGATCGCCGCGATCGCCTGAGCGCGCCACGGCCGCTTGAGCGCGCCGAGACTGCGGGCTCGCCGCGGCCCGGGTTCCCGATGTCCGGCGGCGACTCGTCCGGCCGTGCTCGGCAGCGCGGGCCTTTCCCGCTGGTCACGCCGTCCCGTCCAGGCTCAAAGGCATCCTGTGCACCACGGATTTCTTACCCCCGGGGATCATTCGCCTTACCTCTCATATCCCTTCTGGCCTGTCGGGAGCGAAGAGCGCTCGAATCCCGTCACAGTGTGCTTGCCGTAGCCCGCGCACGAGAGGCTCAACGAGGATGGCACGTGGGGGAACAGATCCCATGAACGGTATGCCGGCCGGTGTGCGGCCGCTGACCGTCGGGGACCCGGTCATCATCGGCCGTTATCTTCTGCTCGGCCGCCTCGGAACAGGCGGCATGGGCATCGTCTATCTGGCCGAACATCCGCAGGGCGGAGTGGTGGCGATCAAGACCCCGCATCCGATGCACCTCAACGATGCCACGCTCCGCGCCCGTTTCGCCGAGGAAGTGAGATTCTCCCGGAGAGTGGTGCCTTTCTGTACCGCCGCGGTCATCGAGGACGGTACGGACAAGGACCGCCCATATCTGGTGTCGGAGTACGTTCCGGGCCCCGCGCTCTCCCAGGTGGTCTCCGCGCACGGCCCGCTCACCCCCGATCTGGCCTACGGCGTCGCCCTGGGGGTGGCCGCCGCGCTGGTCGCGGTGCACGAGGCGGGGTTGGTTCACCGAGATCTGAAACCGGGCAACGTGCTGCTGTCGGACACCGGTCCCCGGGTGATCGACTTCGGCATCGCCAGGGACATCGACGTCCTCGCCGCGCACACGCAGGCGGGGCAGGTCATGGGCAGTCCCGGCTGGGTCGCCCCGGAGCGGCTCACCGGCGGGCTCGCGCTGCCCGCCTCCGACATCTTCGCCTGGGGCTGCCTGGTGGCCTACGCGGCCGGTGGCCACCACCCCTTCGGCACGGGCGAGGTGGACGTGCTGACCCGGCGCATCATGGTCGAGCCGCCGAGGGTGGCCTCGGTGCCCGCGCTGCTGCGCCCGGCCGTCGAGGCCTCCCTGGCCAAGAACCCCGCCGACCGGCCGGGGGCCGCCGACCTGCTCGGCGCGCTGCTCGCCGCGGGTGGTGTGGGTGATCCGTGGGACCTGCGCGAGGCGGTCGCGGAGGTGCTGGCGGAGATCTGGACGCCGGTGCCCCACACGCCGGGAGCCGGGAGGGTGCGACTCGCGGTTCCGTCCTCGTTCCATGACGAGCCCTCGGTTCCGGTGGAGGCCTCCGCCAGGGCTTCGCGCAGGGCCAGGCCGAGCAAGGGCGCGCACCTGTCGCAGGCCGGCTTCGCGGCGCTGGCCACGGTCTCCATGGCGGCGGTCACCGTGGCCGCCGCGGCCGGCGGCGGGATCGGCTCCGGCGGCACCGGTTCGGGGATGCCCGAGCCGGTGCCGCCGGTCCTGCCCGCCGACGGCACGCCCTCCGGCTCCGTCTTCCACGGTGGCACCCGGCCGTCCGCCGGCAGGCCGCGGACAGCCCTTCCGGTCACCCCCTCCACGGTCCAGATCACCACCACCCGGACCGTCTCGCTGCCCATCGCCGGCCACGACGGCCGAGGCGGCCGAGGCGGCCATGACGGCCGTGACGGCCGCGAGGAACCGATGCCGGAGCGTCCGCGCGGCTCAGGCGGCTCTCCCGGCGGCGGTGACGACGGGCAGGACTGCGCGGACACGACCGCGAAGGGCAGGGGCAGGAACAGGGACTGCCCGACGGCATCGGGTGGTCCCAAGCCCTCCTTCACCCAGATCCCGCAGACCGGGGACGGGGAGAGTCCGTCCCCGACGCCCACCGCTCCCGCTCCCTCGGGGACGACCATCACTCCGCCCATTCCCAGCCCTTCTGTGCAGATGGGCTGAATAGCCTGTTTCGGGTGATTTACGGGAAAATATTGCTGGATCGGGTAAAGCGGGCGCCGCGAACCGAGGCGGAGGGGAGACCGATGGGCGAGCCTGTGCCCGGTGCGGTGGAGTTGAGCGGCGTCGGTCCGGGTGGTCGGCCGGACCCTGCTGGACGGCATCGGAAGCACGGATCCACACCGGCCCGGGAGGCCGGGGAGGCCGTCCTGACGGCCTCAGGTTTTCGGCCGCGCGTTCGCGCCCTCCGGTGAGGAGCGGAGCAGTAGCGGGTTCCGTGAGGTGTTTGCCCCAGTCATCGCGGCAATCTACCCAATAGGCCTCCTTCAAGAGGCGGCCTGCCGGGGGAGAGAAAGCCGCGTCGTATGCATCCACTCGCGGCGAGGAGGGCGAAACCATGACCGATGCCCGGGAAGTGCGCGACAGGTACACCGCCGCGTTCAACGCCCATGACATGGATGCGCTGCTGCGCACCGTCAGTCCGATCGGGGTGACCGTCAGCCCAGAAGGCCTGTCCCAAGGGCACGAAGAACTCGCCTCATACCTAGAACAGTTTTGGGAAGCCTTTCCGGACGTTCGCGCAGTGGTCGTGGAGTCGTTCGACGTCGAGGATGTGACGATCGACGAGCTGTTGATGGTGGGCACCCATATGGGACCGTACATGTTGCCCGATGGCCAAGTGATCACGGCGACGGGTCGCTCCGTGTCGATACGCTGCTGCTATATCTGCACGATTGAGAACAGGCTCATCGTGAGCCTGCGCCTCTACTTCGATCAGTCAGAGTTGCGCGCCCAACTCGGTCTCCCATGTGAGTGACCTCCTACTCGACGGCCGCCGGTCCGCACGCGCGGTACGCGACTGAGAGCCCGCACACGTCGAAGCGGAGCGGCTCCCTCCGGAAACGCCGGATCAGCGGGTGATGCGGATTCGCACGATGTCGGTGCGGTGCAGGGCGACGCCGTAGACGAGCGGCACGTCACCGTGTCCGAAAACGGTCTGCAGCGTCCGGGCCAGGGGATAGCCCACGGGGACGCGCAACGCGTCGGCCCCCTGATCGGAGGCGAGCACGGCTTCGAGGTCGGTGATCACCTGGGCGGCCGGGCGCAGGACGACCCGGTCGAGGAACATGAACAGGTCGGTGTCGATACCGAGCATCGGACTCGGGTCGATCTCGTTGGCGCCGATCTTCAGCGGTACGTAGTCCCGCATGTACGCGGCCCGCACGTCGTCGACGCTGAAGATCCGCGTCACCTGCCACACGGGCGACCGCGCCGGTAGGCCCAGCGCCTCGGCCGCCGCGGGCGGGCTCGGCACGGTGTCGCACGACGACGTGACCAGCTCGGCCGTGTGCCCCGCCATCTGGATACGGTCACGGTAGGCGAGGATCTTCGACATGCTCAGCGGCGCCAGGTCGCGGGTGCCGGCGAGGAACGTGCCGATTCCCCAGCGCCGGACCACCGCGCCCTCGATGGCCAGGACGCCCAGCGCCTCGCGGACGGTGCCGCGGCTCACGTCCAGCATCTCGGAGAGATCCTGCTCGGTCGGCAGCCGGTCTCCTGGCTGGACCTTAAACGTCTGAGGTGCAACCTTCCTTGGGAGACGTCTGGGCTACAAGAAGCTCGATGTGACATTCGGGTCACGGCGGCCAGGTGTACGGCACGGGTCCCGGGGGTGTCCGGTGGCGAAATACGGGGCGGGGGCGGAGTTTTCGCGCGGGTCGCCGGGATGACGGAGATCTGTGGGCGTGAGTGAGATCACACTTGGTGGACCGGACGGGAGCTCGCACGGTGGTCGTATCCGCGCGGACCATGACCCACAGGACCGTGCCCCGCGGGGTCGTGACCTAAGGGTGTCAGTCCTTCTTACGCTGGCGGATCAGGCCCATGAACCCCGGGCTGGGCTTGAACTTCGCCGTCCAGGTCTCCGCGATCTCCAGTGGCTCGCCGGTCTGCGGGTTGCGCCCGGTCCGTGCGGGTTTGTGGACGATCTCGAAGGATCCGAACCCGGGGATCGCCACCTTGTCCTCGGCCGCCACCGCCGTCTGGATCGTCCCCAGGATGGCGTCGAGAGCCGCGGCCGTCTGCCGTCGGGTGAGCCCGGCCTCTGCGGCGGCCTTCTCGATCAGCTCGCGCTTGTTCATGGGGACAGTTAACGCCATCACCGCCCGGTGAATCGAGCCCCGTCCTTCATCGGTCGCCGGTGGGACGGGTGCCCGCCCGGTTCGTGGGACGGGCACCCGCCCCCGTTCAGCGGTCGGGCTGGGCGGCCAGCCGTTCCGCCTCGGTGTGCAGTGCCTCGACGAGGATGAGCTCCAGGCGGAGATCTTCGTCAACGAGGCCGACCAGAACATCCATCGAGCCTCCCTGACCATTCTGACGCCCCAGCGGTCGCAGAAGTTGACAGCCGTACCGGACTGGACTCGGCTGTGTGCCGACCCTGAGCGTTCGCATAGGTGGGGTCCGCTACGCCGGGACGAGCTCCGCCAGATCGACGTGCTCTCCAACCTCGCGGATGCTCATGCAGTACGCCACGAGAACCCGCCGCCCGTCGATCCGGCGGGTGACCAGCAGACAGGGGCCGTCGTGAACCACGATGGCCTCAACCTCTATGCCCTGAGGGCTTCGCCAGATACCCATGAGCCCGAGGCTACGGAGGGCCGGGTAAGGGCGGGGTAACCAAACAGGCATATCGTGATGCACAGTACGGACCTTATGGATCTATCCGTAGGCTCTCCGATGATTAACCCAGTCGCTTTGGGTAACAGGACGCTGGAATTACCGTCATCAGGGAGAAAACACCATGGCTTTGCCCAAGCTCACCCCCGAACAGCGTCAGGCCGCCCTGGTCAAGGCCGCCGAGACCCGCACGGCCCGTGCCAAGCTTCTCGCCGAGGTCAAGAACGGCGCCCTCAGCCTGGAGCAGCTGCTTGGCCGCGATGACGACATCGCCAGGCGGATCAAGGTGTCGCAGGCTCTCCGGGCGCTGCCCGGAGTTGGAACGGTCAAGGCCGCGCAGCTGATGGCGCAGGCCGACGTGGACGAGGCACGCCGCCTGGGCGGCCTCGGCGCTCAGCAGCGCCGCAAGCTCATCGAGGCCGTCGGCCGCTGAGGCGCTGCCCCTCCCCCCGCGATCGCGCGCGGGGCACGCCGCCCTCACACCGGTCATGCCGCGGAGCGCGGGACGGATACGGGGAGGCCCCGCCGTACGGATTCGGGGGAGATCCGTACGGCGGGGCCTCATCCGACGACCTGATCATCGCGCTCGCCCGGGGAACCGTTCCATGCCCCGGAAGTCGTCTGGGCGAGCTCGGTCCGGAGAGTCAGTGAGCCTCTGCGAACTGCTCCTCCTCCGTCGACCCCTTCAGGGCCGTGGTGGAGGAATCCGGCGCGATGGCCGTGCTGACCAGGTCGAAGTATCCGGTGCCGACCTCGCGCTGGTGGCGGGTGGCGGTGTAGCCGCGAGCCTCGGCGGCGAACTCGGCCTCCTGGAGCTCGACGTAGGAGGTCATGCCGTCCTCGGCGTAGCCTCGGGCGAGGTTGAACATCGAGTGGTTCAGCGAGTGGAAGCCCGCCAGCGTGATGAACTGGAACTTGTAGCCCATGTGACCGAGTTCGCGCTGGAACTTGGCGATGGTGGAGTCGTCCAGGTGCTTCTTCCAGTTGAACGAGGGCGAGCAGTTGTAGGACAGCATCTGGTTGGGGTACTCGGCCTTGATGGCCTCGGCGAACTCGCGGGCCACGTCCAGGTCCGGGGTGGAGGTCTCCATCCAGAGCAGGTCGGAGTGGGGCGCGTAGGCCAGGCCGCGGGCGATGCAGGCGTCCACGCCGTTGCGGACCCGGTAGAAGCCCTCCGCGGTGCGGTCGCCGGTGGTGAACGCCTGGTCACGGGGGTCGACGTCGGTGGTCAGGAGCGTCGCGGCCTGGGCGTCGGTCCGCGCGATGACCAGGGTCGGCACGCCCAGCACGTCCGCGGCCAGGCGGGCGGCGCTGAGGGTCTTGATGTGCTGGCCGGTGGGGATGAGCACCTTGCCGCCCAGGTGGCCGCACTTCTTCTCCGAGGCGAGCTGGTCCTCCCAGTGCACGCCCGCGGCACCCGCGGCGATCATGCCCTTCATCAGCTCGAAGGCGTTCAGCACGCCGCCGAAGCCGGCCTCCGCGTCGGCCACGATCGGCGCCAGCCAGTGCGGCGCGTCGTGGTCGCCCTCCGACCAGGTGATCTGGTCCGCGCGGAGCAGCGCGTTGTTGATCCGGCGGACCACGGCCGGAACCGAGTTGGCCGGGTAGAGGCTCTGGTCGGGGTAGGTCTGCGCGCCGAGGTTGGCGTCCGCGGCGACCTGCCAGCCTGACAGGTAGATCGCCTTCAGGCCGGCCTTGACCTGCTGCACGGCCTGGTTGCCGGTCAGTGCGCCCAGGGCGTGCACGTAGTCCTCGTTGTTCAGCAGGTCCCACAGCCGCTCGGCGCCGAGCCGGGCGAGAGTGTGCTCCTCCTGGACGGACCCCCTGAGTCGAACCACGTCCTCGGCCGTGTACGTCCGCTCGGTGCCCTTCCAGCGAGGGTTGTTCTCCCACTCGCGCCGCAGCTCGTCTGCGGCTCCCTTGAGGCGATCACTCATGGTGTAACTCCTTTTCGTCCCCTGGGTGCCTTACTTCGAGTGTGTGCCCCGACGAAACGGTCAAACAAGGCCGGTTCTCGCGAAAAAATGAAGATTCTTCTCCTGTTGTCAATACTCGCCGGTATTCAGATGGGAAGAACTTCATAGTTTTCGCTATGGACTAGACCAATTCCGGTGGCGCGCTTTGCGGCTTGCCGGCTGCGAGCCGCAGGAGGTCGTCGCTCCGGGATTTCGCCCCCCGGCACCCTTCGGCGCCGACCTTCGCGTCGCCTTGAAGATCACGGTCTCGCCTCCCCGCCCTGAGGAGCCGACCGGCACTCCCGGCGCGGGTACGGCGGCGCTCTCTCAGGTGGCAGGTGAGGTGGTGAAATTTCCCGGGAAATTTCGTTTAGCATCGTGCTATGGCATCTTTGGTGGGTGAAGAACCGCTTTCCTTGACGCAGGAGCTCGATCTCATCGCGTTCGGCCAGCGCCTCCGGCACTTGCGCAAGCAGCGCGGCCTCACCCTGTCCGACCTGGGAGAACGCGTGAACCGCGCGCCCAGCCAGCTTTCCCTGCTGGAGAACGGCAAACGCGAGCCGAAGTTGTCGCTGCTGAAGTCCCTGGCCGCCGCGCTCGGCGTGCCGATCGAGGAACTGCTCCGCAGGCAGGCCCCGAACCGCCGGGCACAGCTGGAGATGGCCCTGGAGGAGGCGCAGCGTGACCCCCTGTACGCCGGGCTCGGCCTGGCCAGGCTGAAGGTCTCCGCTCGCGTCCCCAACGACGTGCTCGAACACATCCTCGGCCTCTACGGGGAGCTGCGCTCACGCCAGGCCAGAGGGACCGCCACCCCCGAGGAGGCCCGTGCCGCGAACGCCGAGCTCCGCCGCAAGCAGCGTGAGCAGGGCAACTACTTCGCGGAGATCGAGCAGGCCGCCGCCGAGGCGCTCGCCGCGGTCGGCTACCGTTCCGGAGCGCTGTCGCAGAGCACCGTCCAGGCGCTGGTCGGCCACTTCGGTTACACCGTGCAGACGGTCCAGGACCTGCCGCTCACCGTGCGCTCCATCTCCGACCTGCGCAACCGGCGGATCTACGTCAAGCACGAGCAGGTCGGCATGCACACCCCCCGCACGATCCTGCTGCAGACCCTCGGACATCTCTCCCTCGGCCACCACAAGCCCCGCGACTTCGCGGACTTCCTGCGTCAGCGGACCGAGGCCAACTATTTCGCCGCCGCCATCCTGGTGCCCGAGGCGGCCGCCGTGCCGTACCTGAGGGAGGCCAAGAAGGACCGGGCGCTGAGCGTGGAGGACCTGCGCGACGTGTTCGCCGTCTCCTACGAGATGGCCGCGCACCGTTTCACCAACCTGGCCACCCACTTCCTCGACCTGAGCTGCCACTTCGTCCGCAACAACGCCGGCGGGATCATCTACAAGGCGTACGAGAACGACGGCATCGTCTTCCCCGCCGACGAGCAGGGCGCGATCGAGGGCCAGCGCATGTGCCTGCAGTGGTCCGGACGCCAGGTCTTCCTGTCACCCGACCGCTTCTCCGTCTACTACCAGTACTCCGACTCGCCCACCGGCACCTATTTCTGCGTCGCCCACGTCGACCCGTCGCGCGAGCGCGACTTCGCCATCACCCTGGGCGTCCCGTACCGGGAGTCGCGCTGGTTTCGCGGGCGCGAGACCACCAGCCGTACCAAGTCGGACTGCCCCACCGGAGACTGCTGCCGCCGCCCGCCCGCCGAGTTGACCCAGCGCTGGGAGGGCTACGCCTGGCCCTCGGCCCGGGGCAACTCCCACATCCTGGCCGCGCTGCCGCCCGGATCCTTCCCCGGTGTCGACGAGGCCGATGTCTACACCTTCCTGGAGCGCCACGCCATCAGCTGAGCACGCGGTCCGGGCACGGTGTGTCATCCCGAGGGCGGGGCCGTCCGGCGCAGCGTCAGGGACGGGTGGCCGTGGAACCGGTAGGCGCCCGCGCTGTCGGGGTCCTGCCCGCGCATGGACCGCAGCACCTCGGCCGGGGGCTCACCGGTGAAGCAGCGCCGGTAGAACTCCCGCGCCAGGCCCCCGCCGACCGGCCAGAGCGGTTCGACGACCCCGCTCGCGCCCGCGAGCAGGAACGCCTGGGCGTCCCCCGGTTCCTCCAGGAAGACGAACGGGGCACCGGTCAGGTCACGGCCCAGCGCCTCGGCCGCGGATCCGCCGGCCGTGAGGTGGACGATGTCCGGCCCCTGGCCGAGTACGCCCAGGATGTCGCCGAGCGCGGGGGAGACCTGCACGGCGCCGTACTCGGTCACCAGCGGATGTGCCTGTGCCTCGTCGTACACCACCGCGACATGATCCGCCCGTGCGCTCACCGGGGGAGGCAGTTCGGGGCGCCGGCCGCCGAGGGGCCAGCGGCCGGTCACCGTCTGGCAGTTCAGATAGCGGGGGAGCGACGGGTCGTACGGGTGCTCCAGTGCGGCCAGTTCCCAGGGCACGTGCGGTTCCTGGGAGAGGATCAGCACGCTCGGCCGGCGCGGTGCCACCCGGCCGGCCACCGCGTTCAGCAGTTCCCAGAACCCCCGAGGCACACGCGAGCCGACCTTCCGTCCCAGTTCCTCGGAGAGGCGGCCCTGCCCGGTCAGGTTCCGGCCGAACTCCGAGGCCCGCATGCCGAGGTCGCAGAACTCGGCCCGGTCGGGGGTGACGAAGTGCGGCGACCGGTAGGTCCACCACAGCCGCCCCGGCTCATCACCGTGGACGATGACCGCCGTGACGTCCGCCGGCTCGCCCAGGAGGGCCGGACGGATACGGGTGCCGGAGACCGGCTCCGGCGCCTCCTCCAGGCCGAGCCTGCCGGGCGAGCCGTGGACCGTGATCGCACGCAGGCCGAACCCGACCACCTGGCCGCGCACCGAGTGGATCGTCTGGATCTGCCGGGCGACCTCGGGCCCCTCCTGCGCGAGGGCGATGAGGTTGACCGCCGCGCGGGGGTACGGTGACGCCGCGTCTGCGCGCAGCCGCACCCGCCACCCAGCCGGTGCGTCGAAGCCCTCGGCGACGAGCTGGATGTCCAGCTCGACCGGCTCGCGCGGTGCCGCGGTGCCGTCCCGCCCCTGGCCGGGGGCGACGCCGATCGACACCTCCGTGCCCCAGCCCGAGACCGACTCGGTGGGTGCCTCGATCAGCGGGACCCCCTCCCACTCGGACCCGGGCGCCGGGGCGGGCGCATCCCCGCGCCGCCTGCGGAAGGCCCCGGTCAGCCGGTCGAGCACCGAGGGGCCTCGGTTCCCGGCGGGAACCCGTGAGGCGGCGAGCGGCTCGGGCGGCGTCGGTGGTGCCTGTGCCTGCGGTGCCTGCGGTGCCTGCGATGCCTGCGATGACGCGGGGCCCGCCGCATGGCCGGGGGGTATCCAGTCGACGCTCATGGCGCCGGTGGAGGGTATGTCGTCGTATCCACCGTCGTACGCGTCCCCGCCCCGGTCCTGCGGCGGGTGCGTCTGCCCGCCCGTGTCGGCGAGCATGGGGATCACCTGCTCGGCGGCGAGGCCGTGCTCCAGGTTCAGCAGTGCGGAGAGCCGGTTCCAGGCGGGGCCGTACTGGGCGATCAGCATGACGATCGCGTCGGCCAGTTGCCCGGGAGGACGGCTGCCGGCCTCGGCCAGCAGAGGATCCAGCCGGTCGCGAAGCTCAGCGGAGGCACCGCCCATCAAGCTGTCAAGCTCGTCGCGGACAGCGCGCGCCGCCCGCATCACGGCTACCGGGTCCATGCCTTCCCTCCTCGTGCCGGACTGGACTGATCTTCCCACCTGTGGGGCGAGGACGGGAGCCGGTACTTGTACGGAATCAGCGCCACATAAGGTGATACCCGTAAGTACCGAGGTGATGGGAAGGGTGGGCTGTGCTGCCTGAGGTCGAGGCATGGCTGAGCGGGCGCACCTCATCCTCGGGCGACTGGTCGCTGCCGGAGCTGCTGAGAGCCAAGGGTGAGACGACGATCAGCGTCGTGTTGCCCGCACGCGACGAGGAGGAGACGGTCGGGGAGATCGTTACCGCGATCCGCCACGATCTCATGGAGGCCGCGCCGCTCGTCGACGAGCTCGTGGTCATCGACTCCCGCTCCGTCGACGACACCGCCGGAAGCGCCGCGCGTGCCGGGGCGACGGTGATCGCGCAGGACGAGGTCCTGCCCGACCTCAAGCCGTTGGACGGCAAGGGCGAGGCACTGTGGAAGTCCCTCGCTGTGACCTCCGGTGACCTGATCGTGTTCATCGACGCCGACCTGCGCGAGTTCCGTACGTCCTTCGTGACCGGGCTGCTCGGCCCGCTGCTGGCCGATCCGGCGGTGGTCTACGTCAAGGGCTGCTACGACCGGCCCCTGCAGAACGTGCAGAGCGGCGGCGGCCGGGTCACCGAGCTCGTCGCGCGCCCCCTGCTCAACCTGCACTGGCCGCTGCTGGCCGGATTCGTGCAACCCCTCGCCGGAGAGTACGCCGGGCGCAGGTCCGTGCTGGAGAGCGTTCCCTTCGTCACCGGCTACGGCGTGGAGCTCGGCTTGCTGATCGATCTGCTCGACCTCGCCGGGCTCGACGCCCTGGCCCAGGTCGACCTGGGCCGCCGGGTCCACTCCCATCAGTCGACGGAGGCGCTTGGCGGGATGGCCGCCCAGATCCTGCAGACCTCCTGGTCGCGCCTGGAGCGCCAGAACATGATGGTGTCCCTGCACAGCCCCTCTCCCCGCCTGGCCCAGTTCCGCCGGGGCGCGAGCGGCCACCAGGTGAGCGTCCGGGACGTCGCCGTTGCCGAACGCCCGCCGATGATCACTGTTCCCGCCTATCGCTCCGCTCGCTGACCACGCCGTACGAGCGTGCTTCCGGGCGGTGCACGGAGCCCTCGACGCGGGCGATGGCCGTTTGGCCGGTGGAGCGGCAGAGGCGCCGTTAACAGCCTTCGCGCCGAGATCGGGCGCGGCGGTCGGTCAGCCGCAACCGCCCGCGTGGCCGGCGTCTCCGGCTGCGGCCGGCGGCACCACCGTCTCGATCGGCTCGGGCTGCGGCGCCCATGTGCCACGGACCGATGCCACGAAGTCCAGTACCCGGTCGGCGCCCCAGAACTTGTCGCGCCCGTTCATGAACATGGGCACTCCGAACACGCCGTCCTTCTCGATATTCTTCAGGTAGGCAACGCTCCGCGCCTGCATCAATGGATCCTCATGGGCACCCGCGATGCGGACCGGGTCGAGGCCGATCTCCTTGGCGACAGCGGCGACAACGTCAGGATCGGAGATGTTGAGGCCGTTCTCCCAGCGGGCGCGGTAGGTCGCCGCGACGAACTCCTCGCCCTTGCCCTCGTCCAGCGCCGCCAGGTAGCCGAGGTGTGCCACGTCCCATTCCGGGTCCTTGTCGACAGGCCAGGTCATGGTCAGCCCTCTGGCCCGGGCCAGCCGACGTACGTCCTGGAGGATGTAGAGGTGTTTTGCCTTGGACATGACCGTGTAGGGCAGTTCGATCCCCTGCTCGGCCACCAGACGCGAGCACTCCTCACCGGGTTCCCACATCGGTAGCCACTCTACGGCGGCCAGAACGTCCGGGTGGTGCGCGAGCAGGTCACGATAGGCGATCCAGGAATACGGGCTACGCAGTGAGAAGTACCACTTCAGCCGCTTGGGTTTGGCCATCGAATCATCAGTCCGTTTCTATCGCGTTCATTGACTGCACAACGTCTCCTGCGGCAAGAAGATTGGACCGAGGCCGGCTTCTACGCGGGCGCCCCACTCCCGCACGGCCGATACCCCGAGAGCCGCCGCTGACAATGGCGACCCTGGACTCAATGGTCATGTCCGCCTGTCGCTGCACGCAGTTGTTCGGCGGGGCGGTAGGCCACCACCATTTTGGACACGGTGAACACGAGCTCGCCGCGCACGACGCATTCACCTTCAAAGATCACGGTCTCGCCCGCCTCCGCCGGCGCCGTGAGAAGCGCTCCGCGATGCACCACCTCCACCACGCACATGCCGGGGAAGATCGGGAATCCGGGGTAGTGACCGGCGAACACCGGCTCGTCCGGGCTGATCGTGATCGCCACCTCGTTGCCGGACAACAGGTGTATCTGTCCGGTAACCGGGCTGATCGCACTACGATTCACCGGCGGCGTCATGTCATCTCGCCAATCGGAGCAGGGCGCAGGCCACAACGCCGTGGTTGTCGACGGCTGTGACGACCGCGAGTTTTCCGGCGGCCTCCGGCGAACGCCTGGCCACACTGAGCACCGTCGCGATGCGAAACGCCGACGACGCTGCGCCGGTGTCGCCCAGCAGGTCTGTCGCCGGCAGCCGCTGCACGGCGTCATCACCGAACATTCGCCGCAGGACCGCCTGCTCGTGGTCGCCCTCGATGCCCGTCATCGAGCCCGATGCAGCCCAAACGTCACCCGGCGCGGCCGGCACGCTGGACAGTGCGCCGCGGACAAGCGACTCGAGTGTGGCCCGCGGGTCTTGGTCCAGGTAGACCCGCGACCCGATGGCCAGCACCTCGGCCAGCGGCTCACGGCCCTCGCCGATGCCGGCCAGCGGCTCTACGAGGAAGAACGCGCAGCCCTCGCCGAGGGTGGAGGTTCCACCGTAATGGTGGTGCAGCCAGGCCCGTACGCTGGAGTACTCCTCCGCCGCGCCGACAAGGACCTTGCGTGCCCGGTTGTTGTCGAGCAGTCGGCGGGCGTAGTCCATCGCGAGCAGACCCGCGGTGTCACCGCCGGCGAGCGTGGCGTTGGGTCCGCGTAATTGGTGCCAGATAGCGCATTGGCCCGCGGCGCTGTTCATCACCGTGTTCAGCATCCGGCCCGGGTCCACTTGGTAGGGCAGTTCGGCGGCGGAGGACTCCCGGGCGAAATCCATCGCAGACTGCGCGCTGCCCATTGTGGTGCCCAGCACCAGTGCTGTGTCGGTGCCCGTCTCTACGACCTGATTGCCCTCGGCGTCGCTCAACACCAACCTGACCGTGCTCACCGCCAGGCCCGTCACCCGATCCATCGAACGGGTTCCCTTGCGCCCCAAGACGTCCTTCGCGGAGAAGTCCGGGACCAGGCAGGCGGTGGTCGCAGGTCCCGGCCACAGCTCGCGGTCGAGCGGAGCCACGGTGGGCTTGGCCGTGGAAACACCGTCCACGAAGGACTGCCGGCCGAGGCCGAACGGCGACACCGCGGACCATGCCGTGATCACAGGCCGGGCGGAGAGCAGAGGTGGGGCGTTCACCGGCCATCCTCTTTGACGTATTTGCCGAGGATCACGCTGGCGTTGTTGCCGCCGAACGCCAGCCCGTTGTTTTGCACCACGCGCAAGTCGGCGGCGACCGACGTGTTGGGCACGCAGTCGATCTCGCACCCGGGGTCGGTGACTCGATGGTTGATGGTCGGCGGGATGAATCCATGCGTGATGGCCAGTGCGCACGCGATGGAGCCCAGCGCGCTCGCGGCGCCCATGGTGTGGCCCAGCATGGACTTGATCGAGACGGTGCGCGGCGGCTTGTCGCCGTAGACCTGGCGGACGGCCCGAGATTCGGTGATGTCGTTGGCCTGCGTGCCGGTGCCGTGCGCGGAGACCAGGTCCACCTCGTGGGGCTTGACTCCTGCGTCGTCCAGCGCCAGCCTCATGCAGCGCTCGATGCTGGATTGGTTCGGCGCCACCTGATGGTATGCGTCGCAGTTCAGGCCGTAGCCAAGCACCTCGGCGTAGATGCGGGCACCACGTGCCAGCGCGGAGTCCAGGCTCTCCATCACCAGCACGCCCGCGCCCTCACCGGTCAGGATGCCTCTACGATCAGCGTCAAAGGGTTGGCAGACCTGCGGTGCGATGGCGCCCAGCCGGTAGAACGAGGCAAAGGTCTTGCGGCACATGGCGTCCGCGCCACCGCACAAGGCGAACTCGACGTCACCCGAGCGCACGGCATCGAAGCCGTCGCCGATGGCGTAGTTGCCCGCAGCGCAGGCCGTGCCGATGGTGTATGCGCTGACGTTGCTCATACGCAGCTCGCGAGCGATGGAGATGGACAACATTAGAGGGGGGACCCAGCGGCTCGTCGCCGGGGCCGTTGCCCTCACCCCCTCAGCGATCCGTGGCTCCATCAACACGTCGAGGTCGAACGGCTCTCCGTTGGTGGTGCCGACGGTGACCAGTCCACGCTTGCCGGCCAGTTCTTTCTCGTCCAGTCCCGCGTCGGTGACCGCCATCCTCGCCGCGGCGGCGGAGAACTGACTTGCCCTGCCCAACGTGGCCGGATCGATGTTGCGCAGCCAGACGGTCGGGTCGAATCCCATGACCTGGCAACCGTTGGCGTGCTCGAAGCCCGAGGTGTCGAACACGGAGATCGGCCTGGCGCCGCTACGGCCGGCCCGTAGTCCCTCCGCGAACTCCGCGCTCCCCAACCCGATGCTGGATACCACCCCAAACCCGGTAAGCACCACCCTGTTCACGGGGCTTCCTCCTGCTTTCGCGGTTTCGGGCCTACCAGCCGGCAGCTTCGGCGGTTACCTCGTAGACGCCGTTGATGTTGATCATTCTGGGCAGCTCGGACTGCTCGATGACGATCCGGAACTCCTTCTCCAGCGCGGCGAGGATCTCGATCGCCCGCAGCGAGTCGGCCTCGTGGTCCTCGATGAACAGACTGGATTCGGTAACCTCGTCCTCTTCAAGCTCCAGGACCTCG
Organism: Streptosporangium sp. NBC_01810; assembly: GCF_035917355.1. Taxonomy (NCBI): domain Bacteria; kingdom Bacillati; phylum Actinomycetota; class Actinomycetes; order Streptosporangiales; family Streptosporangiaceae; genus Streptosporangium; species Streptosporangium sp. NBC_01810. Next base: position 2,159,547 of record NZ_CP109070.1, read on the forward strand.
CAGACGATCTCCCTGATCCTGGCGGCACGCTCGTTGGTTATGGCGGTCATCTTGTGCTCCTTGATCTCTGCCGGAAGGAAACGCGGTTCGTTCAGGTGTTGTGCAGGGCTATCAGTGACAGGGGCCGCATGTCGGTCCAGTTCTCGGTGACGAACCTCAGCGCCTGCTCCCGGCTGCCCGGCCCGAACACCTGACGCCAGCCGTCGGGCACGGCTGCGAACTCCGGCCACAAACTGTGCTGGCCCTCGGCGTTGACCAACACCAGGTACGTGCCGGCCTCGTCATCAAAAGGATTGGTCATCCAAGTGCTCCCTATCTCTCAGTGGACGGCAAAGTCGCGGGTGACGGCGACCACCGAATCGGTGACGTCCCTTGACTCATCAGAAGCCGGCCACAGCACGGCCCGCGCGACGTCACGCGCCCGCGTCGGCCGGTTAGTTGATTGGCTCGCTGTGAACACCCGCTCACTGACGTCCACTGCGTCTGCGATAGTTACAGTTGCCGCCGACGCCGGCTCGGGTAGCCGCCGCGCGTCCAGCCTTCCGTGGGGCTGGTACCGCCGTGCCGGACATGAACGACTCCCTAGGCTCACGACGAAAGTGACTATATCGAGGACCAATCAAGGAAATCACTAGTGATTCCCTTAGAAGCGACCGGATATCGTACGCTTCGGTGAGTCAAGCCTCCGTTGAGGGCCACTTTCTGTGATTGAGGGTCGTCTATGTCCGGTAAGGCGGCGGCGCCGACTTTCTCCGTTATATCCGGCACTCAGGTAAGTCATGCGCTGGTTCGACGAGATCGGTGTGCACGGCGGACTTGTGGCGGTCGACGGGTTCTTCCATGAGTTGACGCGTTACGGCAAGGGCTGAGGCTGCAGAAGAGGACCATGGCGTGCCAATCATTTCCGCTCCACAGGACTTTCACGTCGAAGATCTTTACGTTGCGTTGGAGGGGCTGCTCGGCCGGGCACTTCATCTGAAGTGCGAGGGGTTCAACTTCGCGGGCTCCGGGAAGCTCAAGGCCGCTTCGGAAATGATCTCGGCCGCCGAGCACAGTGGTTTGCTCGATCACAGCTCGGTGCTCATCGAGTCGTCGTCGGGCAACATGGGTGTGGCGCTGAGCATGATCGCGGCGAGCAGGGGTTACACGTTCGTGTGTGTCACCGATCCTCGGTGCAACCTGACCACCAAGCGGCTGATGGAGTCTTTGGGCAGTCAGGTGCATACGATTACCGAGCCGGACGACGACGGGGGCTTTCTTGGCGCACGGTTGTCCTATATCCGTACGTTATGTGCGTCTGATGATCGTTACCTCTGGCTTGACCAGTACCGCAACCCCAATAACTGGCAAGCGCATTATCGGCGGACGGCGCCTGCGATCAGTCGCCGGTTCCCGGAGTTGGACGTGCTGTTTGTCGGTGCGGGTACGACCGGGACGTTGATGGGCTGTGCGCGCTGGTTTGGTGAGTTCGCGCCGCAGGTGCGGGTGGTTGCTGTGGACAGTGTCGGTTCGGTGACGTTCGGCGGGCCGCCCGGTCGGCGTATGATCCCTGGTCTTGGTACCAGCGAGCGGCAGGTCCAGGTCGACGAGTCCTATCTGTGCGATGTGGTGTATGTGTCCGAGCCGGACACGGTCCGGATGTGCCATCGGCTCGCGAAGAAGGGGTTTTTGTTCGGGGGGTCGACCGGGACCGTGTGCAGCGGTGCGTTGCAGTGGCTCCAGGTGCACGATCCTGGTCATCACCTGTCCTCGGTGGCGGTTTCACCTGACCTTGGTGAGCGCTATCTGGACACGGTTTACCAGGAGAGCTGGGTGCGTGACGTCTACGGCGATGACGTGCTCGCGGGGGACCGGCGCGAGCCGGTTGGGTGAGTCCAGGGTTTCTACGCGTGTCGAGGAGCTTGTGGAAGATGAATGAGCTGCAGGGGTCAGGTTCTAGTTTGCCGTTGTCGGCTGCTCAGCTGGAGGTTTGGTTTGCCCAGCAGTTTGATCCTGATAATCCGATCTGGAATATCGCGGAGTATTACGTTATTGAGGGTGAGCTTGATGTAGCGCTGTTGGAGCGGGCTGTGCGGGTGGCCGTGGGGGAGGCGGAGTGCCTGCGGGTCCGGTTCGGCATTGTTGGTGATGAAGTGCGGCAGACGGTGGTTCCTTGTGAGGATTGGGAGTTCTCGGTCGTTGATTTCACGGGCGAGGTTGATCCTGATGGGGCGGCGCTGGGGTGGATGCGGGCTGATGCCGGGACTGCGGTGGCGTTGGATGCGCCGGTGTTGTTCCGGTTCGCGTTGTTGAGGGTTGGCCCGGATCGTGCGGTGTTGTATCAGCGTGCTCATCATTTGTTGTGGGATGGTTTTAGTGAGGCTTTGTTTGTCGCTCGTGTGGCGGGGATTTATACCGCGGTTCAGGAGGGCCGGTCGTACGGGGATGGTGTGTTTCCGCCGTTGGCGGGTTTGATCGAGGAGGAGCTGGCCTACCGGGAATCGGCGCGGTTCGAGAAGGATCGCGGGTTTTGGGCGGGGAGGTTCGCGGGGCCGGTGGAGTTGACGAGCATGTCGAGCCGGCCGATCACCGCGGTGCGCACCTTCGTGCGTCATGGTGTGACTTTGGGGGTGGGGGTTGCGGAGCGGATGCGGGCGGTGGCGTGGGGGCATCGTGTCGCGTGGCCGACGTATCTGATCGCGGCGACGGCGTGTTATGTGCAGCGGGTTACCGGGGTTCGTGATGTGGTGTTGTCGTTGCCGGTGACCGCGCGTACGTCGGTTGTCGCCAAGGCGACTCCTGGCATGCGTGCGAATTTGGTGCCGTTGGTGTTGGCTGTTCGGCCGGGGATGGGCCGGGGTGATGTGCTGGCGCACGCGTCGCGGGAGGTGGGTCTCGTTGTGCGTCATCAGCGTTTCCGCACCCGGGAGATCCGGCAGATGATGGGACTGGGCCGCCACCGGATCGGCCCTGAGCTTAACGTGGCGAATATCTTCGGCCGGATGCGCTTCGGCACCGCGACGGTGAAGGTGTTCGACCTGACAACCGCGCCCAGCGACGATCTCACGATCATGGTGCACGACAGTGAGGACGGCGGCCTGCGCGTAGAGATAAATGCGAACACCGACCTGTATGACGAGGCTGATGTGGAGGCGCACCTCGCGCGTTTCACCGCCTTTCTGGACACGTTTACCGCTGCGCCTGCGGACCAGCCGCTGAGCGCCATTGATGTGCTCGGGCCGCAGGAGCGTCGCCGGTTGTTGGTGGAGTGGAATCCGCCTGCGGTCGAGGGTGGTTTCGCGGGTGTGGTGGAGCGGGTTCGTGAGCGGGCTGTGGCTGCCCCGGATGGTGTCGCGGTGTCGGATGATGCGGGTTCGGTGACGTATCGGGAGTTGGTGGGTCGGGCGAACGCGGTGGCCAAGAGGTTGCCGGCGGGTGCGTTGGTGGGGTTGCTGGGCGATCCGGGTGTCCGGTATGTGTCGGCGGTGCTGGGGGTGCTCGGTGCTGGGGGTGCGTATGTGCCGTTCGATCCGGATGCGCCGGTGGCCCGCACCGCGGCCCTGGTCGCCGACAGCGGCATCGGGGTGCTGATCGCGGCGCCGGAGTATTTGGATCTGGCCCGCGAGGCCGTCGGGGCCGGTGGCGTGCGGGTGCTGGTGTTCGACGATGCGGTGGACGATGATCTGGCCCCGGCGCGCGGGGCTGAGGATGATCTGGCGTATGTGATGTTCACCTCGGGGTCGACGGGCCGGCCCAAGGGGGCGATGGTGCACCGGCGCGGGATGGTCAATCATCTGCTGGCCCAGGTGGAGAATCTTGGGCTGGACTCCTCGGATGTGGTGGTGCAGAACGCGCCGCTGACCTTCGTCGTCTCGGTGTGGCAGATGCTGGCCGCTCTGATCGTGGGGGGGCGGGTGCGGGTGGTCTCCCGGGAGACCGCGATGGATCCGCAACGGTTGTTCGGTGTTCCGGGTGTGACGGTGCTGGAGGTGGTGCCGTCCCTGTTGCGGGCTGCCCTGGATGTCGGGGTGACGGTGCCCGGGCCGGGGTTGCGGTGGCTGCTGGTCACCGGGGAGGCGTTGCCGGCGGAGTTGTGCCACCGGTGGCTCCAGCGTTTCCCGGCCGTTCCGGTGATGAACGCCTACGGCTCGACCGAGTGCTCCGATGATGTCACCCATGCGGTGATCCGTCACGCTGATGACGCCACGGGGTCGCGTACCCCGATCGGGCGGCCCATCCGCAACACCCAGCTCTATGTACTCGGTGATGACCTGCAGCCGGTTCCGGTGGGGGTGCCGGGTGAGTTGTATGTGGGCGGTGTGGGTGTCGGCCGCGGGTATCTGAACGACCCGGCCCGGACCGCGGCGGTGTTCGTGGCCAGCCCGTTCGGCCAGGGCCGGCTGTATCGGACCGGTGACCGGGTGGTGTATCGGCCGGACGGCCGGCTGGAGTTCCTGGAGCGCCGCGACTTCCAGGTGAAGATCCGCGGGCATCGGATCGAGCTGGGTGAGATCGAGACCGCGATCCGGTCGGCCGACGGGGTGCGGAACGCGGTGGTGACCGCCGGTGAGCAGCATCTGGTCGCCTATGTGGTGGGCCAGGTCGAGCCTGACGCGCTCCAGGCACACGTCGCCACTCTGCTGCCGGACTACATGGTTCCCGCGGTGGTCATGGTCCTCGACGCATTACCGCTGAGCCCGAACGGCAAACTGGATCGTAAAGCGTTGCCGGCGCCGGACTTCACGGCCCTGTCTTCGGGTCGTGCCCCGCGCAACCCGCGGGAGGAGGCCCTGTGTTCGGTGTTCGCCGAGGTCCTCGATGTGGACTCGGTGGGCGTCGACGACAGTTTCTTCGACCTGGGTGGGCATTCACTGCTCGCGGTGAGGTTGATCAGCCGGATCCGTGGCGCGTTGGGTGTTGAGCTGTCGGTGCGGGATGTGTTCGACGCGCCGACGGTGGCGGGCCTGGCCGGGCGGATGGGTGATGAGGGTCGGCGCCGGCCGGTGCTGGTGGCCGGACCGCGGCCGGGCGAGTTGCCGTTGTCGTTCGGCCAGCGGCGGTTGTGGTTCCTCAACCTGCTCGAAGGGGCCTCGGCGACCTACACCATCCCGATGCTGCTCCGGCTGAGGGGCAGCCTGGACCGGGACGCCTTGGCCGCCGCCCTGGCCGATGTGGTGGAGCGGCACGAGGTGCTGCGCACGGTGTATCCGGAGGTCGACGGCCGGCCGGTGCAGGTCATCAGGAGCGACCGGCCTGAACTCGTGGTCAGGTCTGCCACCGAGACGGACCTCCCGGCCGCGATCGAGGCCGCATGCTTGGCCGGGTTCGATCTCACCGGCGAGTTGCCGATCCGCTCTCAGCTGTTCATCCTCGGTCCGACCGAGTCCGTGTTGCTGTTGGTGTTGCACCACATCGCCGGTGACGGCTGGTCGATGGCGCCGCTGGCGCGGGATTTCGCCGCGGCGTATGAAGCACGCTGTTCGGGGATGGTGCCGGGGTGGAAGCCGTTACCGGTGCAGTATGTGGATTACGCGTTGTGGCAGCGGGAGCTGCTGGGGAGTGAGGATGACGAGCAGAGCCTGATTTCGGAGCAGCTGGCCTTCTGGACCAAGGCGCTCGACGGTCTGCCGGAGGAGATCACACTACCGGCTGATCGGCCGCGTCCGGCGATCGCCAGCTACCAGGCTGACGCGTTCGAGTTCGTGCTCACTCCGGAACTCAAGTCCGACCTGAATAGCCTGGCCAGGAAGAACAATGCCAGCCTGTTCATGGTGTTGCAGGCCGGGTTGTCTGCGTTGTTGAGCAAGCTGGGTGCGGGCACCGACATCCCGCTGGGCAGCCCGGTGGCGGGTCGGACCGATGACGCCCTGGATGATCTTGTCGGGTTCTTCGTCAACACGCTGGTGTTGCGTACCGACTTGTCCGGTGATCCGACGGTGCGGGAGTTGCTGGGCCGGGTGCGAGATGCCGATCTGGCGGCGTTCGCGCATCAGGACGTGCCGTTCGAGCGGCTGGTCGATGTGCTCAATCCGGCCCGGTCCAGGTCGCGGCACCCGTTGTTCCAGGTGATGATGGTGCTGCAGAACAACGCGGCCGCACGGATCGAGCTGGCCGGCCTGGACGCCGGTGTCGACCCGCTCCGCCCCTCGGTTTCGGACTTCGACCTGACTTTCGGTTTCACCGAGCACGGTGATGGCGGTGTCGGTGTGCTGGTCACGTATGCCACCGACCTGTTCGACCGCGCGACCGTTCAGGAGATTTCAGCCCGGCTGGAGCGGGTGTTGAACGGCATGGCATCTGGCGTGGACGCGCCGTTGAGTGCGATCGATGTGCTCGGGCAGGAGGAGCGTCGCCGGTTGTTGGTGGAGTGGAATTCGTCGGCGGTCGAGGGTGGTTTCGCGGGTGTGGTGGAGCGGGTTCGTGAGCGGGCTGTGGCTGCTCCGGATGGTGTCGCGGTCACCGATGATGCGGGGTCGGTGACGTATCGGGAGCTGGTGGGTCGGGCGAACGCGGTGGCCAAGAGGCTGCCGGCGGGTGCGTTGGTGGGGTTGCTCGGCGATCCGGGGGTCCGGTACGTGTCGGCGGTGCTGGGCGTGCTCGGCGCCGGGGGTGCGTATGTGCCCTTCGACCCGGGCGCGCCGGTGGCCCGCATAGCGGATCTGATCGCCGACAGCGGCATCGAGGTGTTGATCGCGGCGCCGGAGTATCTGGACTTGGCCCGTGAGGCCGTCGGGGCCGGTGGCGTGCGGGTGCTGGTGTTCGACGACGCGGTGGACGATGATCTGGCTCCGGTGCGGGGGGTTGGGGACGACCTGGCGTATGTGATCTACACGTCGGGGTCGACGGGCCGGCCCAAGGGCGCGATGGTGCACCGGCGCGGGATGGTCAACCATCTGCTGGCCAAGGTGGAGGATCTCGGGCTGGATTCGTCGGATGTGGTGGTGCAGAGCGCGCCGTTGACGTTCGACATCTCGGTGTGGCAGATGCTGGCCGCTCTGATCGTGGGCGGGCGGGTGCGGGTGGTCTCCCGGGAGAGCGCGATGGATCCGCAACGGCTGTTCGGTGTTTCGGGCGTGACGGTGCTGGAGGTGGTGCCCTCTCTGCTGCGGGCTGCTCTGGATGTGTGGGATGGGGGTGTCTCGGTTCCTGAGTTGGGGTTGCGGTGGCTGGTGTCGGCTGGGGAGGCGTTGCCGGCGGAGTTGTGCCGCCGCTGGCTTCAGCGTTACCCGGCCGTCCCGGTGATGAACGCCTATGGCCCGACCGAGTGCTCCATCGACGTCACCCACGCGGTGATCGCCAACCCCGATGACGTCGCGGGGCTGCGTACCCCGATCGGCCGGCCCATCCGCAACACCCAGGTCTATGTGCTGGGTGATGATCTGCAGCCGGTTCCGGTGGGGGTGCCGGGTGAGTTGTATGTGGGGGGCGCCAGTGTCGGCCGCGGGTATCTGAACGATGCCGCCCGGACTGCGGCGGTGTTCGTGGCCAGCCCGTTTGGTGGGGGCCGGTTGTATCGGACCGGTGACCGGGTGGTGTATCGGCCGGATGGGCGGTTGGAGTTCCTGGAGCGCCGCGACTTCCAGGTGAAGATTCGCGGGCATCGGATCGAGCTGGGTGAGATCGAGACCGCGATCCGGTCGGCCGACGGGGTGCGGAACACGGTGGTGACCGCCGATCGGCAGCGCCTGGTCGCCTACGTGGTACCGGCGGCCGGGCCGCTGGATACCGCTGTGTTGAGGGAGTATCTGACCGGTTTGCTGCCGGAATACATGCTGCCTTCGGTCTATGTCACGCTGGATGAGCTGCCCTTGTCGTCGAACGGCAAGCTGGATCGTAAAGCGTTGCCGGCGCCGGACTTCACGGCCCTGTCTTCGGGGCGTGGCCCGCGCAACCCGCGGGAAGAGGCCCTGTGTGCGGTGTTCGCCGAGGTCCTCGATGTGGACTCGGTGGGCGTCGACGACAACTTCTTCGATCTGGGTGGGCATTCACTGATCGCGGTGAGGTTGACCAGCCGGATCCGTGGCGTGTTGGGTGTTGAGTTGTCGGTGCGGGATGTGTTCGACGCGCCGACGGTGGCGGGTCTGGCCGGGCGGATGGGTGATGAGGGCCGGAGCCGGCCGGTGCTGGTGGCCGGGCCGCGGCCGGGTGAGTTGCCGTTGTCGTTCGGTCAGCGGCGGTTGTGGTTCCTCAACCTGCTCGAAGGGGCCTCGGCGACCTACACCATGCCGTTGGTTTTGCGGTTGAGCGGTGAGCCGGACCGGGACGCATTGGCGCAGGCCCTGGCCGATGTGGTAGAGCGGCACGAGGTACTGCGCACAGTGTATCCGGAGGTCGACGGCCGGCCGGTGCAGGTCATCAGGAGCGACCGGCCCGAACTCGTGGTCAGGTCTGCCACCGAGGCGGACCTTCCGGCCGCGATCGAGACTGCTTGCTCGACGGGTTTTGACCTGACCGCGGAGTTGCCGGTGCGGGCCGAGCTGTTGGTGCTCGGCAAGTCTGAGTATGTGCTGCTTGTCGTGTTGCACCACATCGCCGGTGACGGCTGGTCGATGGCGCCGCTGGCACATGATTTCGCGGCGGCCTATGAGGCGCGTTGTTCGGGGATGGTGCCGGGGTGGAAGCCGTTGCCGGTGCAGTATGTGGATTACGCGTTGTGGCAGCGGGAGCTGCTGGGGAGTGAGGATGACGAGCGGAGTCTGATCTGCGAGCAGCTGGGGTTCTGGACCAAGGCGCTGGAGGGGTTGCCGGAGGAGATCGCGCTGCCGGCTGATCGGCCGCGTCCGGCGATCGCCAGCTACCGGGGTGACGCGTTTGAGTTCGTGCTCGCTCCGGAACTCACGTCCGGGCTGGGCGTGTTGGCCAGGGAGAACAACGCGAGCCTGTTCATGGTGTTGCAGGCCGGGCTGTCTGCGTTGTTGAGCAAGCTGGGTGCGGGCACCGACATCCCGCTGGGCAGCCCGGTGGCGGGTCGGACCGATGACGCCCTGGATGATCTTGTCGGGTTCTTCGTCAACACGCTGGTGTTGCGTACCGACTTGTCCGGTGATCCGACGGTGCGGGAGTTGCTGGGCCGGGTGCGAGATGCCGATCTGGCGGCGTTCGCGCATCAGGACGTGCCGTTCGAGCGGCTGGTCGATGTGCTCAATCCGGCCCGGTCCAGGTCGCGGCACCCGTTGTTCCAGGTGATGATGGTGCTGCAGAACAACGCGGCCGCACGGATCGAGCTGGCCGGCCTGGACGCCGGTGTCGACCCGCTCCGCCCCTCGGTTTCGGACTTCGACCTGACTTTCGGTTTCACCGAGCACGGTGATGGCGGTGTCGGTGTGCTGGTCACGTATGCCACCGACCTGTTCGACCGCGCGACCGTTCAGGAGATTTCAGCCCGGCTGGAGCGGGTGTTGAACGGCATGGCATCTGGCGTGGACGCGCCGTTGAGTGCGATCGATGTGCTCGGGCAGGAGGAGCGTCGCCGGTTGTTGGTGGAGTGGAATTCGTCGGCGGTCGAGGGTGGTTTCGCGGGTGTGGTGGAGCGGGTTCGTGAGCGGGCTGTGGCTGCTCCGGATGGTGTCGCGGTCACCGATGATGCGGGGTCGGTGACGTATCGGGAGCTGGTGGGTCGGGCGAACGCGGTGGCCAAGAGGCTGCCGGCGGGTGCGTTGGTGGGGTTGCTCGGCGATCCGGGGGTCCGGTACGTGTCGGCGGTGCTGGGCGTGCTCGGCGCCGGGGGCGCCTATGTGCCCTTCGACCCGGGCGCGCCGGTGGCCCGCATAGCGGATCTGATCGCCGACAGCGGCATCGAGGTGTTGATCGCGGCGCCGGAGTATCTGGACTTGGCCCGTGAGGCCGTCGGGGCCGGTGGCGTGCGGGTGCTGGTGTTCGACGACGCGGTGGACGATGATCTGGCTCCGGTGCGGGGGGTTGGGGACGACCTGGCGTATGTGATCTACACGTCGGGGTCGACGGGCCGGCCCAAGGGCGCGATGGTGCACCGGCGCGGGATGGTCAACCATCTGCTGGCCAAGGTGGAGGATCTCGGGCTGGATTCGTCGGATGTGGTGGTGCAGAGCGCGCCGTTGACGTTCGACATCTCGGTGTGGCAGATGCTGGCCGCTCTGATCGTGGGCGGGCGGGTGCGGGTGGTCTCCCGGGAGAGCGCGATGGATCCGCAACGGCTGTTCGGTGTTTCGGGCGTGACGGTGCTGGAGGTGGTGCCCTCTCTGCTGCGGGCTGCTCTGGATGTGTGGGATGGGGGTGTCTCGGTTCCTGAGTTGGGGTTGCGGTGGCTGGTGTCGGCTGGGGAGGCGTTGCCGGCGGAGTTGTGCCGCCGCTGGCTTCAGCGTTACCCGGCCGTCCCGGTGATGAACGCCTATGGCCCGACCGAGTGCTCCATCGACGTCACCCACGCGGTGATCGCCAACCCCGATGACGTCGCGGGGCTGCGTACCCCGATCGGCCGGCCCATCCGCAACACCCAGGTCTATGTGCTGGGTGATGATCTGCAGCCGGTTCCGGTGGGGGTGGCGGGTGAGTTGTATGTGGGGGGCGCCAGTGTCGGCCGCGGGTATCTGAACGATGCCGCCCGGACTGCGGCGGTGTTCGTGGCCAGCCCGTTTGGTGGGGGCCGGTTGTATCGGACCGGTGACCGGGTGGTGTATCGGCCGGATGGGCGGTTGGAGTTCCTGGAGCGCCGCGACTTCCAGGTGAAGATTCGCGGGCATCGGATCGAGCTGGGTGAGATCGAGACCGCGATCCGGTCGGCCGACGGGGTGCGGAACACGGTGGTGACCGCCGATCGGCAGCGCCTGGTCGCCTACGTGGTACCGGCGGCCGGGCCGCTGGATACCGCTGTGTTGAGGGAGTATCTGACCGGTTTGCTGCCGGAATACATGCTGCCTTCGGTCTATGTCACGCTGGATGAGCTGCCCTTGTCGTCGAACGGCAAGCTGGATCGTAAAGCGTTGCCGGCGCCGGACTTCACGGCCCTGTCTTCGGGGCGTGGCCCGCGCAACCCGCGGGAAGAGGCCCTGTGTGCGGTGTTCGCCGAGGTCCTCGATGTGGACTCGGTGGGCGTCGACGACAACTTCTTCGATCTGGGTGGGCATTCACTGATCGCGGTGAGGTTGACCAGCCGGATCCGTGGCGTGTTGGGTGTTGAGTTGTCGGTGCGGGATGTGTTCGACGCGCCGACGGTGGCGGGTCTGGCCGGGCGGATGGGTGATGAGGGCCGGAGCCGGCCGGTGCTGGTGGCCGGGCCGCGGCCGGGTGAGTTGCCGTTGTCGTTCGGTCAGCGGCGGTTGTGGTTCCTCAACCTGCTCGAAGGGGCCTCGGCGACCTACACCATGCCGTTGGTTTTGCGGTTGAGCGGTGAGCCGGACCGGGACGCATTGGCGCAGGCCCTGGCCGATGTGGTAGAGCGGCACGAGGTACTGCGCACAGTGTATCCGGAGGTCGACGGCCGGCCGGTGCAGGTCATCAGGAGCGACCGGCCCGAACTCGTGGTCAGGTCTGCCACCGAGGCGGACCTTCCGGCCGCGATCGAGACTGCTTGCTCGACGGGTTTTGACCTGACCGCGGAGTTGCCGGTGCGGGCCGAGCTGTTGGTGCTCGGCAAGTCTGAGTATGTGCTGCTTGTCGTGTTGCACCACATCGCCGGTGACGGCTGGTCGATGGCGCCGCTGGCACATGATTTCGCGGCGGCCTATGAGGCGCGTTGTTCGGGGATGGTGCCGGGGTGGAAGCCGTTGCCGGTGCAGTATGTGGATTACGCGTTGTGGCAGCGGGAGCTGCTGGGGAGTGAGGATGACGAGCGGAGTCTGATCTGCGAGCAGCTGGGGTTCTGGACCAAGGCGCTGGAGGGGTTGCCGGAGGAGATCGCGCTGCCGGCTGATCGGCCGCGTCCGGCGATCGCCAGCTACCGGGGTGACGCGTTTGAGTTCGTGCTCGCTCCGGAACTCACGTCCGGGCTGGGCGTGTTGGCCAGGGAGAACAACGCGAGCCTGTTCATGGTGTTGCAGGCCGGGCTGTCTGCGTTGTTGAGCAAGCTGGGTGCGGGCACCGACATCCCGCTGGGCAGCCCGGTGGCGGGTCGGACCGATGACGCCCTGGATGATCTTGTCGGGTTCTTCGTCAACACGCTGGTGTTGCGTACCGACTTGTCCGGTGATCCGACGGTGCGGGAGTTGCTGGGCCGGGTGCGAGATGCCGATCTGGCGGCGTTCGCGCATCAGGACGTGCCGTTCGAGCGGCTGGTCGATGTGCTCAATCCGGCCCGGTCCAGGTCGCGGCACCCGTTGTTCCAGGTGATGATGGTGCTGCAGAACAACGCGGCCGCACGGATCGAGCTGGCCGGCCTGGACGCCGGTGTCGACCCGCTCCGCCCCTCGGTTTCGGACTTCGACCTGACTTTCGGTTTCACCGAGCACGGTGATGGCGGTGTCGGTGTGCTGGTCACGTATGCCACCGACCTGTTCGACCGCGCGACCGTTCAGGAGATTTCAGCCCGGCTGGAGCGGGTGTTGAACGGCATGGCATCTGGCGTGGACGCGCCGTTGAGTGCGATCGATGTGCTCGGGCAGGAGGAGCGTCGCCGGTTGTTGGTGGAGTGGAATTCGTCGGCGGTCGAGGGTGGTTTCGCGGGTGTGGTGGAGCGGGTTCGTGAGCGGGCTGTGGCTGCTCCGGATGGTGTCGCGGTCACCGATGATGCGGGGTCGGTGACGTATCGGGAGCTGGTGGGTCGGGCGAACGCGGTGGCCAAGAGGCTGCCGGCGGGTGCGTTGGTGGGGTTGCTCGGCGATCCGGGGGTCCGGTACGTGTCGGCGGTGCTGGGCGTGCTCGGCGCCGGGGGCGCCTATGTGCCCTTCGACCCGGGCGCGCCGGTGGCCCGCATAGCGGATCTGATCGCCGACAGCGGCATCGAGGTGTTGATCGCGGCGCCGGAGTATCTGGACTTGGCCCGTGAGGCCGTCGGGGCCGGTGGCGTGCGGGTGCTGGTGTTCGACGACGCGGTGGACGATGATCTGGCTCCGGTGCGGGGGGTTGGGGACGACCTGGCGTATGTGATCTACACGTCGGGGTCGACGGGCCGGCCCAAGGGCGCGATGGTGCACCGGCGCGGGATGGTCAACCATCTGCTGGCCAAGGTGGAGGATCTCGGGCTGGATTCGTCGGATGTGGTGGTGCAGAGCGCGCCGTTGACGTTCGACATCTCGGTGTGGCAGATGCTGGCCGCTCTGATCGTGGGCGGGCGGGTGCGGGTGGTCTCCCGGGAGAGCGCGATGGATCCGCAACGGCTGTTCGGTGTTTCGGGCGTGACGGTGCTGGAGGTGGTGCCCTCTCTGCTGCGGGCTGCTCTGGATGTGTGGGATGGGGGTGTCTCGGTTCCTGAGTTGGGGTTGCGGTGGCTGGTGTCGGCTGGGGAGGCGTTGCCGGCGGAGTTGTGCCGCCGCTGGCTTCAGCGTTACCCGGCCGTCCCGGTGATGAACGCCTATGGCCCGACCGAGTGCTCCATCGACGTCACCCACGCGGTGATCGCCAACCCCGATGACGTCGCGGGGCTGCGTACCCCGATCGGCCGGCCCATCCGCAACACCCAGGTCTATGTGCTGGGTGATGATCTGCAGCCGGTTCCGGTGGGGGTGGCGGGTGAGTTGTATGTGGGGGGCGCCAGTGTCGGCCGCGGGTATCTGAACGATGCCGCCCGGACTGCGGCGGTGTTCGTGGCCAGCCCGTTTGGTGGGGGCCGGTTGTATCGGACCGGTGACCGGGTGGTGTATCGGCCGGATGGGCGGTTGGAGTTCCTGGAGCGCCGCGACTTCCAGGTGAAGATTCGCGGGCATCGGATCGAGCTGGGTGAGATCGAGACCGCGATCCGGTCGGCCGACGGGGTGCGGAACACGGTGGTGACCGCCGATCGGCAGCGCCTGGTCGCCTACGTGGTACCGGCGGCCGGGCCGCTGGATACCGCTGTGTTGAGGGAGTATCTGACCGGTTTGCTGCCGGAATACATGCTGCCTTCGGTCTATGTCACGCTGGATGAGCTGCCCTTGTCGTCGAACGGCAAGCTGGATCGTAAAGCGTTGCCGGCGCCGGACTTCACGGCCCTGTCTTCGGGGCGTGGCCCGCGCAACCCGCGGGAAGAGGCCCTGTGTGCGGTGTTCGCCGAGGTCCTCGATGTGGACTCGGTGGGCGTCGACGACAACTTCTTCGATCTGGGTGGGCATTCACTGATCGCGGTGAGGTTGACCAGCCGGATCCGTGGCGTGTTGGGTGTTGAGTTGTCGGTGCGGGATGTGTTCGACGCGCCGACGGTGGCGGGTCTGGCCGGGCGGATGGGTGATGAGGGCCGGAGCCGGCCGGTGCTGGTGGCCGGGCCGCGGCCGGGTGAGTTGCCGTTGTCGTTCGGTCAGCGGCGGTTGTGGTTCCTCAACCTGCTCGAAGGGGCCTCGGCGACCTACACCATGCCGTTGGTTTTGCGGTTGAGCGGTGAGCCGGACCGGGACGCATTGGCGCAGGCCCTGGCCGATGTGGTAGAGCGGCACGAGGTACTGCGCACAGTGTATCCGGAGGTCGACGGCCAACTAGTGCAAGAGATCAAGGGCCAGGGGCCTGTGCTGGTGGTCAGAGCGATAACTGAGGCTAAGTTGCCGGGCGCGATCCAGACCGCATGCTTGGCCGGGTTCGATCTCACCGGCGAGTTGCCGATCCGCTCTCAGCTGTTCATCCTCGGTCCGACCGAGTCCGTGTTGCTGTTGGTGTTGCACCACATCGCCGGTGACGGCTGGTCGATGGCGCCGCTGGCGCGTGATTTCGCCGCGGCGTATGAGGCGCGCTGTTCGGGGATGGCGCCGCAGTGGAAGCCGTTGCCGGTGCAGTATGTGGATTACGCGTTGTGGCAGCGGGAGCTGCTGGGCAGCGAGGATGATGAGCGGAGCCTGATTTCGGAGCAGCTGGCCTTCTGGACCAAGGCGCTCGACGGTCTGCCGGAGGAGATCGCGCTGCCGGCCGATCGGCCGCGTCCGGCGATCGCCAGCTACCAGGCTGACGCGTTCGAGTTCGTGCTCACTTCGGAACTCACGTCCGGGCTGGGCGTGCTGGCCAGGGAGAACAACGCGAGCCTGTTCATGGTGTTGCAGGCTGGGCTGTCTGTGTTGTTGAGCAAGCTGGGCGCGGGCACCGACATCCCGCTGGGCAGCCCGGTCGCGGGCCGGACCGATGACGCCCTGGATGATCTTGTCGGGTTCTTCGTCAACACGCTGGTGTTGCGCACCGACTTGTCCGGTGATCCGACGGTGCGGGAGCTGCTGGGCCGGGTGCGGGATGCCGATCTGGCGGCGTTCGCGCACCAGGACGTGCCGTTCGAGCGGCTGGTCGAGGTGATCAACCCGGCCCGGTCCAGGTCGCGGCACCCGCTGTTCCAGGTCGTGATGGTGCTGCAGAACAACGCGGCCGCACAGGCCGAACTGGCCGGACTGGAGGCGATCGCCAAACCGCTCACCACTCCGACCGCTGACGACGACTTGTATTTCGATTTCACCGAACACGACGACGGCGGTATCGGTGTGCTGGTCACGTACGCCACCGACCTGTTCGACCGCCCGACAGTTCAGCGGATTTCGGCCGGGCTGGAGCGGGTGTTGAGCGGCATGGTGTCTGATGTGGACGCCCCGCTGAGCGCGATCGATATGTTCGGCCGGCCCACCTCGGCGACGAGGTAGCGGAGATCTGGTTTTCCCGGCCAATCAAGGGCGGCCTGAAGTTGACCGGTGGCAAGAATTCGTGGCTCATTTCCCGCCATGATAAGCAGATGCCGCCCTGTTAAATGAAAATCATGTGAACACGATTCAGGTTCCGGTGAACTAATCCGGTGTGTTTACTAGTGATTTCCTTAGAAAAGTCCGGATATGGTGAGCAAGCCTCAGTCGAGGGCCGTTTCATGGCGATGGGAGTCGTCTGTGTCCGGTGAGGCGGCGCCGGCTGGATGGAAGAAGACGGGTAGTCGATCTGGTAGATGCGGCGTACAGGATGCACGGTCAAGGCGATACGGATAGTCCTACCCGGTCGACGCATGATCCTGGTCTTGGTGTCGGCGGGTGGCGGGTCCAGTTCGATGAGCCCCAGCGTGTCGAGGAGCTGTGGAAGATGAATGAGCTGCGGGGTTCAGGTTCTGGTTTGCCGCTGTCGGCTGCTCAGCTGGAGGTTTGGTTTGCCCAGCAGCTTGATCCTGATAATCCGATCTGGAATATCGCGGATTATTACGTTATTGAGGGTGAGCTTGATGTAGCGCTGTTGGAGCGGGCTGTGCGGGTGGCCGTGGGGGAGGCGGAGTGCCTGCGGGCCCGGTTCGGCATTGTTGGTGATGAAGTGCGGCAGACGGTGGTTCCTTGTGAGGATTGGGAGTTCTCGGTCGTTGATTTCACGGGCGAGGTTGATCCTGATGGGGCGGCGCTGGGGTGGATGCGGGCTGATGCCGGGACTGCGGTGGCGTTGGATGCGCCGGTGTTGTTCCGGTTCGCGTTGCTGAGGGTTGGCCCGGATCGTGCGGTGTTGTATCAGCGTGCTCATCATTTGTTGTGGGATGGTTTTAGTGAGGCTTTGTTTGTCGCTCGTGTGGCGGGGATTTATACCGCGGTTCAGGAGGGCCGGTCGTACGGGGATGGTGTGTTTCCGCCGTTGGCGGGTTTGATCGAGGAGGAGCTGGCCTACCGGGAGTCGGCGCGGTTCGAGAAGGATCGCGAGTTCTGGGCGGGGAGGTTCGCGGGGCCGGTGGAGTTGACGAGCATGTCGAGCCGGCCGATCACCGCGGTGCGCACCTTCGTGCGTCGTGGCATGACTCTGGATGCGGGAGTCGCGGAGCGGATGCGGGCGGCGGCTTGGGGGCATCGTGTCGCGTGGCCGACGTATCTGATCGCGGCGACGGCGTGTTATGTGCAGCGGGTTACCGGGGTTCGTGATGTGGTGTTGTCGTTGCCGGTGACCGCGCGTACGTCGGCTGTCGCCAAGGCGACTCCTGGCATGCGTGCGAATTTGGTGCCGTTGGTGTTGGCTGTTCGGCCGGGGATGAGCCGGGGTGATGTGCTGGCGCACGCGTCCCGGGAGGTGGGTCTCGTTGTGCGTCATCAGCGTTTCCGCACCCGCGAGATTCGGCAGATGATGGGACTTTCGCCCGAGGACCGTCGCCCGGTTGGTCCCGAGGTCAACCTAATGAATTCCCTCGGTGGGATGCGCTTCGGCACCGCGACGGTGAAAACGTTCAACCTGACAACCCCGCCCAGCGACGATCTCACGATCATGGTGCACGACAGTGAGGACGGCGGCCTGCGCGTCAAAATAGACGCGAACACCGACCTGTATGACGAGGCTGATGTGGAGGCGCACCTCGCGCGTTTCACCGCCTTTCTGGACACGTTTACCACCGCGCCTGCGGACCAGCCGTTGAACGCGATCGATGTACTCGGCGAGCAGGAGCGTCACCGGCTGTTGGTGGAGTGGAATCCGCCGGCGGTCGAGGGCGATTTCACGGGTGTGGTGGAGCGGGTCCGTGAGCGGGCTGCCACTGCCCCGGATGGTGTCGCGGTCACCGATGATGCGGGGTCGGTGACGTATCGGGAGCTGGTCGCTCGGGCCAACGCGGTGGCCAAGAAGCTGCCGGCGGGCGCGCTGGTGGGGTTGCTGGGCGACCCGGGTGTCCGGTACGTGTCGGCGGTGCTGGGCGTGCTCGGCGCCGGGGGCGCGTATGTGCCCTTCGACCCGGCCGCGCCGGTGGCCCGCACCGCGGCCCTGGTCGCCGACAGCGGCATCGAGGTGCTGATCGCCGCACCGGAGTATCTGGACCTGGCCCGCGAGGTCGCCGGGGCCGGTGGTGTGCGGATGCTGGTGTTCGACGACGCGGTGGACGATGATCCGGCCCCGGCGCGGGGGGTCGCGGACGACCTGGCCTACGTGATCTACACGTCGGGGTCGACGGGCCGGCCCAAGGGCGCGATGGTGCACCGGCGCGGGATGGTCAACCATCTGCTGGCCAAGGTCGAAGACCTCGGCCTGAACCCCTCCGACGTGGTGGTGCAGAACGCGCCGCTGACCTTCGACATCTCGGTGTGGCAGATGCTGGCCGCCATGATCGTGGGCGGGCAGGTCCGGGTGGTCTCCCGGGAGACCGCGATGAACCCGCAACGGCTGTTCGGCGTTCCGGGCGTGACGGTGCTGGAGGTGGTGCCCTCCCTGCTGCGGGCCGCCCTGGACGCCAAGGTGACGGTGCCCGGGCCGGGGTTGCGGTGGCTGCTGGTGACCGGTGAGGCGCTGCCGCCGGAGCTGTGCCACCGGTGGCTCCAGCGTTATCCGGCCGTCCCGGTGATGAACGCCTACGGCCCGACCGAGTGCTCCGACGACGTCACCCACGCGGTGATCGCCAACCCCAATGACGCCACGGGCTCGCGTACCCCGATCGGCCGGCCCATCCGCAACACCCAGCTCTACGTCCTCGGTGATGACCTGCAACCGGTCCCGGTCGGTGTGCCGGGTGAGCTGTATGTGGGCGGTGCCGGTGTCGGCCGCGGCTACCTCAACGACCCCGCCCGCACCGCGGCCGTGTTCGTGGCCAGCCCGTTCGGCCAGGGCCGGCTGTATCGGACCGGTGACCGGGTGGTGTATCGGCCGGACGGCCGGCTGGAGTTCCTGGAGCGCCGCGACTTCCAGGTGAAGATCCGCGGGCACCGGATCGAGCTGGGTGAGATCGAGACCGCGATCCGGTCGGCCGACGGGGTGCGGAACGCGGTGGTGACCGCCGGTGAGCAGCATCTGGTCGCCTATGTGGTGGGCCAGGTCGAGCCTGACGCGCTCCAGGCACACGTCGCCACTCTGCTGCCGGACTACATGGTTCCCGCGGTGGTCATGGTCCTCGACGCATTACCGCTGAGCCCGAACGGCAAACTGGATCGTAAAGCGCTGCCGGCGCCGGACTTCACGGCCCTGTCTTCGGGTCGTGCCCCGCGCAACCCGCGGGAGGAGGCCCTGTGTTCGGTGTTCGCCGAGGTCCTCGATGTGGACTCGGTGGGCGTCGACGACAGCTTCTTCGACCTGGGTGGGCATTCACTGCTCGCGGTGAGGTTGATCAGCCGGATCCGTGGCGCGTTGGGTGTTGAGCTGTCGGTGCGGGATGTGTTCGACGCGCCGACGGTGGCGGGCCTGGTCGGACGGATGGGCGAGGGCGGCCGGAGCCGGTCGGTGCTGGTGGCCGGGCCGCGGCCGAGTGAGTTGCCGTTGTCGTTCGGTCAGCGGCGGCTGTGGTTCCTCAACCTGCTCGAAGGGGCCTCGGCGACCTACACCATCCCGATGCTGCTCCGGCTGAGGGGCAGCCTGGACCGGGACGCCTTGGCCGCCGCCCTGGCCGATGTGGTGGAGCGGCACGAGGTGCTGCGCACGGTGTATCCGGAGGTCGACGGCCGGCCGGTGCAGGTCATCAGGAGCGACAGGCCCGAACTCGTGGTCAGGTCGGTCACTGAGACGGAACTCCCGGCCGCGATCGAGACTGCTCGCTCGGTCGGTTTTGACCTGACTGCGGAGTTGCCGATGCGGGCCGAGTTGTTGGTGCTCGGCCCGTCTGAGTGTGTGCTGCTTGTCGTTATGCACCACATCGCCAGTGACGGCTGGTCCATGATGCCGTTGGCGCGGGATCTGGCTGCGGCGTATGAGGCGCGTTGTTCGGGGATGGCGCCGCGGTGGAAGCCGTTGCCGGTGCAGTATGTGGATTACGCGTTGTGGCAGCGGGAGCTGCTGGGCAGCGAGGATGACGAGCGGAGCCTGATCTCCGAGCAGCTGGCCTTCTGGACCAAGGCGCTCGACGGCTTGCCCGAGGGGATCACACTACCGGCCGATCGGCCGCGTCCGGCGATCGCCAGCTACCGGGGCGACACGTTCGAGTTCGTGCTCACTCCGGAACTCAAGTCCGACCTGGATAGCCTGGCCAGGAAGAACAACGCCAGCCTGTTCATGGTGCTGCAGGCCGGGCTGTCCGTGTTGCTGGGCAAGCTGGGCGCGGGCACCGACGTCCCGCTGGGCAGCCCGGTCGCCGGCCGGACCGATGACGCCCTCAACGATCTCGTCGGGTTCTTCGTCAACACGCTGGTGCTGCGCACCGACTTGTCCGGTGATCCGACGGTGCGGGAGCTGCTGGGCCGGGTGCGAGATGCCGATCTGGCGGCGTTCGCGCACCAGGACGTGCCGTTCGAGCGGCTGGTCGAGGTGCTCAATCCGGCTCGGTCCCAGTCGCGGCAGCCGCTGTACCAGGTGATGGTGGTGCTGCAGAACAACGCGGCCGCACAGGTCGAGTTGCCCGGCCTGGACGCCGGTGTCGAGCCCCTCAACGCGCCCGCCGTGGACTTCGATCTCGAATTCGACTTCACCGAACACGATGATGGCAGCATCGGCGTGCTGGTCACGTACGCCACCGACCTGTTCGACCGCGCGACCGTTCAGGAGATTTCAGCCCGGCTGGAACGGGTGTTGAACGGCATGGTGCCTGGCGCGGACGCGCCGTTGAGTGCGATCGATGTACTCGGCCAGGAGGAACGCCGCCGGTTGTTGGTGGAGTGGAATCCGCCGGCGGTCGAGGGCGATTTCACGGGTGTGGTGGAGCGGGTACGTGAGTGGGCTGCCACTGCCCCGGATGGTGTCGCGGTCACCGATGATGCGGGGTCGGTGACGTATCGGGAGCTGGTCGCTCGGGCCAACGCGGTGGCCAAGAAGCTGCCGGCGGGCGCGTTGGTGGGATTGCTCGGCGACCCGGGTGTCCGGTACGTGTCGGCGGTGCTGGGCGCTCTCGGCGCCGGGGGGGCGTATGTGCCCTTCGACCCGGCCGCGCCGGTGGCCCGCACCGCGGCCCTGGTCGCCGACAGCGGCATCGAGGTGCTGATCGCCGCACCGGAGTATCTGGACCTGGCCCGCGAGGTCGCCGGGGCCGGTGGTGTGCGGATGCTGGTGTTCGACGACGCGGTGGACGATGATCTGGCCCCGGCGCGGGGGGGCGCGGACGACCTGGCCTACGTGATCTACACGTCGGGGTCGACGGGCCGGCCCAAGGGCGCGATGGTGCACCGGCGCGGGATGGTCAACCATCTGCTGGCCAAGGTCGAAGACCTCGGCCTGAACCCCTCCGACGTGGTGGTGCAGAACGCGCCGCTGACCTTCGACATCTCGGTGTGGCAGATGCTGGCCGCCATGATCGTGGGCGGGCAGGTCCGGGTGGTCTCCCGCGAGACCGCGATGAACCCGCAACGGCTGTTCGGCGTTCCGGGCGTGACGGTGCTGGAGGTGGTGCCCTCCCTGCTGCGGGCCGCCCTGGACGCCAAGGTGACGTTGCCCGGGCCGGGGTTGCGGTGGCTGCTGGTGACCGGTGAGGCGCTGCCGCCGGAGCTGTGCCACCGGTGGCTCCAGAGTTACCCGGCCGTCCCGGTGATGAACGCCTACGGCCCGACCGAGTGCTCCGACGACGTCACCCACGCGGTGATCGCCAACCCCGATGACGCCACGGGCTCGCGTACCCCGATCGGCCGGCCCATCCGCAACACCCAGCTCTACGTCCTCGGTGATGACCTGCAACCGGTTCCGGTGGGGGTGCCGGGTGAGCTGTATGTGGGCGGTGTGGGTGTCGGCCGCGGCTATCTGAACGACTCGGCCCGCACCGCGGCGGTGTTCGTGGCCAGCCCGTTCGGCCAGGGCCGGCTGTATCGGACCGGTGACCGGGTGGTGTATCGGCCGGACGGCCGGCTGGAGTTCCTGGAGCGCCGCGACTTCCAGGTGAAGATCCGCGGGCATCGGATCGAGCTGGGTGAGATCGAGACCGCGATCCGGTCGGCCGACGGGGTGCGGAACACGGTGGTGACCACCGGCGAGCAGCACCTGGTCGCCTACGTGGTACCGGCGGCTGGGACGCTGGACACCGCTGTGCTGAGGGAGTATCTGACCGGTTTGCTGCCGGAATACATGCTGCCTTCGGTCTATGTCACGCTGGATGAGCTGCCCTTGTCGTCGAACGGCAAACTGGACCGCAAAGCGCTGCCGACGCCGGACTTCACGGCCCTGTCTTCGGGCCGTGCCCCGCGGAACCCACGGGAGGAGGCCCTGTGTTCGGTGTTCGCCGAGGTCCTCGACGTGGACTCGGTGGGCGTCGACGACAACTTCTTCGACCTGGGTGGCCATTCGCTGCTGGCGGTGAGGTTGATCAGCCGGATTCGTGGCGCGTTGGGTGTTGAGCTGTCGGTGCGGGATGTGTTCGACGCGCCGACGGTGGCGGGCCTGGCCGAACGGATGGGCGAGGGCGGCCGGAGCCGGTCGGCGCTGGTGGCCGGGCCGCGGCCGAGTGAGTTGCCGTTGTCGTTCGGCCAGCAGCGGTTGTGGTTCCTCAACCTGCTCGAAGGGGCCTCGGCGACCTACAACTTGCCGATTGCCTTGCGGTTGAGCGGTGAGCTGGACCGGGACGCCTTGGCGCAGGCTCTGGCCGATGTGGTGGAGCGGCATGAGGTGCTGCGCACGGTGTACCCGGAGGTCGACGGCCGGCCGGTGCAGGTCATCAGGAGCGACAGGCCCGAACTCGTGGTCAGGTCTGCCACCGAGACGGAACTCCCGGCCGCGATCCTGGCCGCTTGCTCGGTCGGTTTCGACCTGGCTGCGGAGTTGCCGATGCGGGCCGAGTTGTTGGTGCTCGGCCCGTCTGAGTGTGTGCTGCTTGTCGTGTTGCACCACATCGCCAGTGACGGCTGGTCGGCGACGCCGCTGGCACATGATTTCGCTGCGGCCTATGAAGCACGCAGTTCGGGGATGGCGCCGCGGTGGAAGCCGTTGCCGGTGCAGTATGTGGATTACGCGTTGTGGCAGCGGGAGCTGCTGGGGAGTGAGGATGACGAGCGGAGCCTGATCTCCGAGCAGCTGGCCTTCTGGACCAGGACGCTCGACGACCTGCCCGAGGAGATCACACTACCGGCTGATCGGCCGCGTCCGGCGATCGCCAGCTACCGGGCTGACGCGTTTGAGTTCGTGCTCACTCGGGAGCTCAAGGCCGGGCTGGACGTGCTGGCCAGGGAGAACAACGCGAGCCTGTTCATGGTGTTGCAGGCCGGGTTGTCGGTGTTGCTGGGCAAGCTGGGTGCGGGCACGGACGTCCCGCTGGGCAGCCCGGTGGCGGGTCGGACCGATGACGCCCTGGATGATCTTGTCGGGTTCTTCGTCAACACGCTGGTGTTGCGTACCGACTTGTCCGGTGATCCGACGGTGGAGGAGTTGCTGGGCCGGGTGCGAGATGCCGATTTGGCGGCGTTCGCGCATCAGGACGTGCCGTTCGAGCGGCTGGTCGAGGTGCTCAACCCGGCCCGGTCCAGGTCGCGGCACCCGTTGTTCCAGGTGATGATGGCGCTGCAGAACAACGCGGCCGCACAGGTCAAGATGACCGGCCTGGACGCCGGTGTCGACCCACTCCGCCCCTCGATTACGAACTTCGACCTGACTTTCGATTTCGCCGAGCACGGTGATGGCAGCATCGGTGTGCTGGTCACGTATGCCACCGACCTGTTCGACCGCGCGACAGCTCAGCGGATGTCCGAGCGACTGGTCCGCGTTCTCGACAGCATGGCGTTCGACGCGGATGCGCCGTTGAGTGCGATCGATGTACTCGGCCAGGAGGAACGCCGCCGGCTGTTGGTGGAGTGGAATCCGCCGGCGGTCGAGGGTGGTTTCGCGGGTGTGGTGGAGCGGGTCCGTGAGCGGGCTGTGGCTGCCCCGGATGGTGTCGCGGTGTCGGATGATTCCGGGTCGGTGTCGTATCGGGAGCTGGTGGGTCGGGCGAACGCGGTGGCCAAGAGGCTGCCGGGGGGCGCGTTGGTGGGGTTGCTGGGCGATCCGGGTGTCCGGTATGTGTCGGCGGTGCTGGGCGCTCTCGGCGCCGGGGGCGCGTATGTGCCCTTCGATCCGGGCACGCCGGTGGCCCGCACCGCGGCCCTGGTCGCCGACAGCGGCATCGGGGTGCTGATCGCGGCGCCGGAGTATCTGGATCTGGCCCGTGAGGCCGTCGGGGCCGGTGGCGTGCGGGTGCTGGTGTTCGACGATGCGGTGGACGATGATCTGGCCCCGCCGCGCGGGACCGTGGACGATCTGGCGTATGTGATGTTCACGTCGGGGTCGACGGGCCGGCCCAAGGGTGCGATGGTGCACCGGCGCGGGATGGTCAACCATCTGCTGGCCAAGGTCGAGGATCTTGGGCTGGGGGCGTCGGATGTGGTGGTGCAGAACGCGCCGGTGACGTTCGACATCTCGGTGTGGCAGATGCTGGCCGCTCTGATCGTCGGCGGGCGGGTCCGGGTGGTCTCCCGGGAGACCGCGATGGATCCGCAACGGCTGTTCGGTGTTCCGGGCGTGACGGTGCTGGAGGTGGTGCCGTCCCTGCTGCGGGCCGCTCTGGATGTGTGGGATGGGGGTGTCTCGGTTCCCGAGTTGGGGTTGCGGTGGCTGGAGTCGGCCGGTGAGGTGCTGCCGGCGGAGTTGTGCCGCCGGTGGTTCCAGCGTTTCCCGGCTGTGCCGGTGATGAACGTTTACGCCCCGACGGAGTGTTCCGACGGTGTGACGGGTGCGGTGATCCGTAGCTCCGATGACGTCGCGGGGCTGCGTACCCCGATCGGCGGGCCTATTCGTAACACCCGGGTGTATGTGCTGGGTGATGATCTGCAGCCGGTTCCGGTGGGGGTGCCGGGTGAGTTGTATGTGGGCGGTGTGGGTGTCGGCCGCGGGTATCTGAACGACCCTGCCCGGACCGCGGCGGTGTTCGTGGCCAGCCCGTTCGGTGGGGGCCGACTGTATCGCACCGGTGACCGGGTGGTGTATCGGCCGGACGGCCGGCTGGAGTTCCTGGAGCGCCGCGACTTCCAGGTGAAGATTCGCGGGCACCGGATCGAGCTGGGTGAGATCGAGACCGCGATCCGGTCGGCCGACGGGGTGCGGAACGCGGTGGTGACCACCGGTGAGCAGCATCTGGTCGCCTATGTGGTGGGCCAGGTCGAGCCTGGCGCGCTCCAGGCACACGTCGCCACTCTGCTGCCGGACTACATGGTTCCCGCGGTGGTCATGGTCCTCGACGCATTACCGCTGAGCCCGAACGGCAAACTGGACCGCAAGGCGCTGCCGGCGCCGGACTTCACGGCCCTGTCTTCGGGTCGTGCCCCGCGCAACCCGCGGGAGGAGGCCCTGTGTGCGGTGTTCGCCGAGGTCCTCGATGTGGACTCGGTGGGCGTCGACGACAGCTTCTTCGACCTGGGTGGGCATTCGCTGATCGCGGTGAGGTTGACCAGCCGGATTCGTGGCGCGTTGGGTGTTGAGCTGTCGGTGCGGGATGTGTTCGACGCGCCGACGGTGGCGGGCCTGGCCGAACGGATGGGCGAGGGCGGCCGGAGCCGGCCGGTGCTGGTGGCCGGGCCGCGGCCGGGCGAGTTGCCGTTGTCGTTCGGTCAGCGGCGGTTGTGGTTCCTCAACCTGCTCGAAGGGGCCTCGGCGACCTACACCATCCCGATGCTGCTCCGGCTGAGGGGCAGCCTGGACCGGGACGCATTGGCCGCTGCCCTGGCCGATGTGGTGGAGCGGCACGAGGTGCTGCGCACGGTGTATCCGGAGGTCGACGGCCGGCCGGTGCAGGTCATCAGGAGTGACAACCCCGAACTCGTGGTCAGGTCTGCCACCGAGGCGGAACTCCCGGCCGCGATCCAGGCCGCGTGTTCGGTCGGCTTTGATCTCACTGCCGAGTTGCCGGTCCGCTCTCACCTGTTCGTCCTCGGTCCGACTGAGTCTGTGTTGCTGTTGGTGTTGCATCACATTGCTGGTGATGGCTGGTCGATGATGCCGTTGGCGCGGGATTTCGCCGCGGCGTATGAGGCGCGTTGTTCGGGGATGGTGCCGGGGTGGAAGTCGTTGCCGGTGCAGTATGTGGATTATGCGTTGTGGCAGCGGGAGCTGCTGGGCGGTGAGGATGACGAGCGGAGCCTGATCTCCGAGCAGCTGGCCTTCTGGACCAAGGCGCTCGACGGTCTGCCGGAGGAGATCACACTACCGGCTGATCGGCCGCGTCCGGCGATCGCCAGCTACCAGGCTGACGCGTTTGAGTTCGTGCTCACTCCGGAACTCACGTCCGGGCTGGACGTGCTGGCCAGGCAGAGCAACGCGAGCCTGTTCATGGTGTTGCAGGCCGGGTTGTCGGTGTTGCTGGGCAAGCTGGGTGCGGGCACCGACATCCCGTTGGGCAGCCCGTTCGCCGGTCGGACCGATGACGCCCTGGATGGTCTTGTCGGGTTCTTCGTCAACACGCTGGTGTTGCGTGCGGATCTGTCTGGTGATCCGACGGTGCGGGAGTTGCTGGGCCGGGTGCGGGATGCCGATTTGGCGGCGTTCGCGCATCAGGACGTGCCGTTCGAGCGGCTGGTCGAGGTGCTCAACCCGGCCCGGTCCAGGTCGCGGCACCCGTTGTTCCAGGTGATGGTGGTGCTGCAGAACAACGCGGCCGCACGGATCGAGCTGGCCGGCCTGGACGCCGGTGTCGACCCGCTCCGCCCCTCGGTTTCGGACTTCGACCTGACTTTCGGTTTCACCGAGCACGGTGATGGCGGTGTCGGTGTGCTGGTCACGTATGCCACCGACCTGTTCGACCGCGCGACCGTTCAGCGGATGTCCGAGCGACTGGTCCGCGTTCTCGACAGCATGGCGTTTGATGCGGATGCGTCGTTGAGTGCGATCGATGTGCTCGGGCAGGAGGAGCGTCGCCGGTTGTTGGTGGAGTGGAATTCGTCGGCGGTCGAGGGTGGTTTCGCGGGTGTGGTGGAGCGGGTTCGTGAGCGGGCTGTGGCTGCTCCGGATGGTGTCGCGGTGTCGGATGATTCCGGGTCGGTGTCGTATCGGGAGCTGGTCGCTCGGGCGAACGCGGTGGCCAAGAGGTTGCCGGCGGGTGCGTTGGTGGGGTTGCTGGGCGGCCCGGGGGTCCGGTTTGTGTCGGCGGTGCTGGGGGTGCTCGGTGCTGGGGGTGCGTATGTGCCGTTCGATCCGGATGCGCCGGTGGCCCGCACCGCGGCCCTGGTCGCCGACAGCGGCATCGGGGTGCTGATCGCGGCGCCGGAGTATCTGGATCTGGCCCGCGAGGCCGTCGGGGCCGGTGGCGTGCGGGTGCTGGTGTTCGACGACGCGGTGGACGATGATCTGGCCCCGGCGCGCGGGGCTGAGGATGATCTGGCGTATGTGATGTTCACCTCGGGGTCGACGGGCCGGCCCAAGGGGGCGATGGTGCACCGGCGCGGGATGGTCAACCATCTGCTGGCCAAGGTGGAGGATCTCGGGCTGGACTCCTCGGATGTGGTGATGCTGAACGCGCCGTTGACGTTCGACATGTCGGTGTGGCAGATGCTGGCCGCTCTGATCGTGGGCGGGCGGGTGCGGGTGGTCTCCCGGGAGAGCGCGATGGATCCGCAACGGCTGTTCGGTGTTCCGGGCGTGACGGTGCTGGAGGTGGTGCCGTCCCTGTTGCGGGCTGCCCTGGATGTCGGGGTGACGGTGTCCGGGCCGGGGTTGCGGTGGCTGCTGGTGGCCGGGGAGGCGCTGCCGGCGGAGCTGTGCCACCGGTGGCTCCAGCGCTACCCGGCCGTCCCGATGATCAACGCCTACGGCCCGACCGAGTGCTCCATCGGCGTCACTCAGGCGGCGATCCGTCACGCTGATGACGCCACGGGGTCGCGTACCCCGATCGGGCGGCCCATCCGCAACACCCAGCTCTATGTACTCGGTGATGACCTGCAGCCGGTTCCGGTGGGGGTGCCGGGTGAGCTGTATGTGGGCGGTGTGGGTGTCGGCCGCGGCTATCTGAACGACTCGGCCCGCACCGCGGCGGTGTTCGTGGCCAGCCCGTTCGGCCAGGGCCGGCTGTATCGGACCGGTGACCGGGTGGTGTATCGGCCGGACGGCCGGCTGGAGTTCCTGGAGCGCCGCGACTTCCAGGTGAAGATCCGCGGGCATCGGATCGAACTCGGTGAGATCGAGACCGCGATCCGGTCGGCCGACGGGGTGCGGAACACGGTGGTGACCACCGGCGAGCAGCACCTGGTCGCCTACGTGGTACCGGCGGCTGGGACGCTGGACACCGCTGTGCTGAGGGAGTATCTGACCGGTTTGCTGCCGGAATACATGCTGCCTTCGGTCTATGTCACGCTGGACGCGCTACCGCTGACCTCGAACGGCAAACTGGACCGCAAAGCGTTGCCGGAGCCGGACTTCACGGCCCTGTCTTCGGGTCGTGCCCCGCGGAATTCGCGGGAAGAAGTGTTGTGTTCCGCGTTCGCCGAGGTACTCGATGTCGAGACCGTGAGCATCGATGACAGCTTCTTCGATCTGGGTGGCCATTCGCTGCTGGCGGTGAGGTTGATCAGCCGGATTCGTGGCGCGTTGGGTGTTGAGCTGTCGGTGCGGGATGTGTTCGACGCGCCGACGGTGGCGGGCCTGGCCGAACGGATGGGCGAGGGCGGCCGGAGCCGGTCGGCGCTGGTGGCCGGGCCGCGGCCGAGTGAGTTGCCGTTGTCGTTCGGTCAGCGGCGGCTGTGGTTCCTCAACCTGCTCGAAGGGGCCTCGGCGACCTACAACATCCCGATGCTGCTCCGGCTGAGGGGCAGCCTGGACCAGGACGCATTGGCGCAGGCCCTGGCCGATGTGGTAGAGCGGCATGAGGTACTGCGCACGGTATATCCGGAGGTCGACGGCCGGCCGGTGCAGGTCATCAGGAGCGACAGGCCCGAACTCGTGGTCAGGTCTGCCACCGAGGCGGAACTCCCGGCCGCGATCGGCACTGCTTGCTCGACGGGCTTCGATCTCACTGCCGAGTCGCCGATGCGGGCCGAGCTGTACGTACTCGGCCAGTCCGAGTATGTGCTGCTTGTCGTGTTGCACCACATCGCCAGTGACGGCTGGTCCATGATGCCGTTGGCACGTGATTTCGCTACGGCCTATGAGGCGCGCTGTTCGGGGATGGCGCCGCGATGGGCGTCGTTGCCGGTGCAGTATGTGGATTACGCGTTGTGGCAGCGGGAGCTGCTGGGCAGCGAGGATGACGAGCGGAGCCTGATCTCCGAGCAGCTGGCCTTCTGGACCAAGACGCTGGAGGGGTTGCCGGAGGAGATCGCGCTGCCGACTGATCGGCCGCGTCCGGCGATCGCCAGTTACCGGGGCGACGCGTTCGAGTTCGTGCTCACTCCGGAACTCAAGTCCGACCTGAATAGCCTGGCCAGGAAGAACAATGCCAGCCTGTTCATGGTGTTGCGGGCCGGGTTGTCGGTGTTGCTGGGCAAGCTGGGTGCGGGCACGGACATCCCGCTGGGCAGCCCGGTGGCGGGCCGGACCGATGACGCCCTGGATGATCTTGTCGGGTTCTTCGTCAACACGCTGGTGTTGCGCACCGACTTGTCCGGTGATCCGACGGTGCGGGAGCTGCTGGGCCGGGTGCGGGATGCCGATCTGGCGGCGTTCGCGCATCAGGATGTCCCGTTCGAGCGGCTGGTCGAGGTGCTCAATCCGGCTCGGTCTCAGTCGCGGCAGCCGTTGTTCCAGGTGATGGTGGTGCTGCAGAACAACGCGGCCGCACGGGTCGAGCTGCCCGGCCTGGACGCCGGTGTCGAGCCCCTCAACGCGCCCGCCGTGGACTTCGATCTCGAATTCGACTTCACCGAACACGACGACGGCGGTATCGGTGTGCTGGTCACGTATGCCACCGACCTGTTCGACCGCGCGACCGTTCAGGAGATTTCAGCCCGGTTGGAACGGGTGTTGAACGGCATGGCATCTGGCGTGGACGCGCCGTTGAGTGCGATCGATGTGTTGGGAGAGCGGGAGCGTCGCCGGCTGTTGGTGGAGTGGAATTCGTCGGCGGTCGAGGGTGATTTCACGGGTGTGGTGGAGCGGGTTCGTGAGTGGGCTGCCACCGCTCCGGATGGTGTCGCGGTCTGCGACGATTCCGGCTCGGTGACCTATCGGGAGCTGGTCGCTCGGGCCAACGCGGTGACCAAGAAGCTGCCGGCGGGCGCGTTGGTGGGGTTGCTGGGCGACCCGGGAATCCGGTACGTGTCGGCGGTGCTGGGCGTGCTCGGCGCCGGGGGCGCCTATGTGCCCTTCGACCCGGGCACGCCGGTGGCCCGCACCGCGGCCCTGGTCGCCGACAGCGGCATCGGGGTGCTGATCGCAGCGCCGGAGTATTTGGATCTGGCCCGCGAGGCCGTCGGGGCCGGTGGCGTGCGGGTGCTGGTGTTCGACGACGCGGTGGACGATGATCTGGCTCCGGTGCGGGGGGTTGGGGACGACCTGGCCTACGTGATCTACACGTCGGGGTCGACGGGCCGGCCCAAGGGTGCGATGGTGCACCGGCGCGGGATGGTCAACCATCTGCTGGCCCAGGTCGAAGACCTCGAACTGGACTCATCGGACGTGATGGTGCAGAACGCGCCGCTGACCTTCGACATGTCGGTGGGGCAGATGCTGGCCGGTCTGATCGTGGGCGCGCAGGTCCGGGTGGTCTCCCGCGAGACCGCCATGAACCCGCAACAGCTGTTCGGCGTTCCGGGCGTGACCGTGCTGGAGATGGTGCCCTCCCTGCTGCGGGCCGCTCTGGATGTGTGGGATGCGGGTGTCCCGGTTCCTGAGTTGGGGTTGCGGTGGTTGCTGGTCGGCGGGGAGGCGCTGCCGGCGGAGCTGTGCCACCGGTGGCTCCAGCGTTACCCGGCCGTCCCGGTGATGAACGAATACGGCCCGACCGAGTGCTCCGTCTGTGTGACGAGTGCGGTGATCCGTAACCCCGATGACGCCACGGGGCTGCGTACCCCGATCGGCCGGCCTGTCCGCAACACCCAGCTCTATGTACTCGGTGATGACCTGCAGCCGGTTCCGGTGGGGGTGCCGGGTGAGCTGTATGTGGGCGGTACCGGCGTCGGCCGCGGCTACCTCAACGACTCGGCCCGCACCGCGGCCGTGTTCGTGGCCAGCCCGTTCGGCCAGGGCCGGCTGTATCGGACCGGTGACCGGGTGGTGTATCGGCCGGACGGCCGGTTGGAGTTCCTGGAGCGCCGCGACTTCCAGGTGAAGATCCGCGGGCACCGGATCGAACTCGGTGAGATCGAGACCGCGATCCGGTCGGCCGACGGGGTGCGGAACACGGTGGTGACCACCGGCGAGCAGCACCTGGTCGCCTACGTGGTACCGGCGGCCGGGCCGCTGGACACCGCTGTGCTGAGGGAGTATCTGACCGGTTTGCTGCCGGAATACATGCTGCCTTCGGTCTATGTCACGCTGGATGAGCTGCCCTTGTCGTCGAACGGCAAACTGGACCGCAAAGCGCTGCCGACGCCGGACTTCACGGCCCTGTCTTCGGGCCGTGCCCCGCGGAACCCACGGGAGGAGGCCCTGTGTTCGGTGTTCGCCGAGGTCCTCGACGTGGACTCGGTGGGCGTCGACGACAACTTCTTCGACCTGGGTGGCCATTCACTGCTCGCGGTGAGACTGATCAGCCGGATCCGTGGCGCGTTGGGTGTTGAGCTGTCCATCCGGGATGTGTTCGACGCGCCGACGGTGGCGGGCCTGGCCGGGCGCGCGGATGTCAGTGGCTCGGTCAACTCGTTTGAGGTGTTGCTGCCACTGCGGGTGACAGGGCATCATACGCCGATTTTCTGCGTGCACCCGGTGGGCTGCGTCGCCTGGCCGTATATCGCGCTGACCGCGCAGCTCGGCCCGGACTTCCCGGTGTACGGCCTGCAGGCGCGGGGCATGCTGGAGCCGGACCGGGTACCGGAAAGTGTCGAGCAGATGGCGGCCGACTATCTCGAGCAGGTCCGCACCGTCCAGCCCGAAGGGCCCTACCACCTGCTGGGCTGGTCATTCGGCGGTGTGGTCGCCCATGAGATGGCGCGGCAGTTGCAGCAGGCAGGGCAGACCGTCGCGTTGCTGGCCAGCCTGGACAGCCACCCGGTGGCCGAGGCAGGCGAGGTGGAGCTGACCAGCGATACCGAACTGCTGCGAGCCATCCTTGCCCTCTTCGGGCATGCGGCGCCGCAGCGGCCTTCGGCGGCCGAGGTACTGGAGATCCTCAGGCACGAGCACAACCTCGCGGTGCTGGCGACAGAGGAACAGTTGATGAACGTGGTCGCCGCATGGCGTGCGAACGTCGAGCTGAACCTGGCTCACCGGCCCGGCAGGGTCGGAGGCCGGATGTTGCACTTCGTGGCCGGCCGCGAAAACACCCCGGGCGATTGGACGCCGTTCGCGGAGACCGTCGACAACCACCGAATCGACTGCGGGCACGATGAGATGCTGCAGCCCGAGCCGCTGGCTGAGATCAGCCGAGTCCTCGCCAAGGAAATCATCCCGAAGGAATAGGAGGCCGATCGTGCCTGACGCGCTGATCCCGTGGCGGGGCAAAACCATTGTCGCGACAGCGGATCGTGAAAGAGATTCTGAATAGGAAAGGTGTGGAGCACTACCACCCTTTCACGGCACATGGACCGAACGTTTGGTTCATCTGAATAGGAAAGGTGTGGAGCACTACCACCCTTTCACGGCACATGGACCGAATGTTTGGTTCACCGGATTCCGGCTGGAGAAAATGTCATGACTACCACTAATTCTGGCTCGTTCGTCGATGAGGAGCGCCGCGCGCAGATCAAGGAGATCGTCTGCGAGATCCTTGAAATCGACCTGGATGAGATGACCGGCGACAGCCTGTTCAAGGAGGACCACGGCGCCGACTCGATGGGCGCCATCGAGATCCTCTCCTCGCTGGAGCGCACCCTCGGGGTGGACATCGACCAGGGCGAGCTGGTCCGGATGGTCAACCTGGACGGTGTCGTCGCCGTCGTCGACGAGGCAGCCGCCGCCAAGTAGCAGGCAGGCGACGGCGGCCAGGAAATCGCCACCGACAAAGAGATGGAGCACTAAGTGTACGACGAACGCCAGCCACCGCGCCGGGTGGTGATTACAGGTCTTGGCGTGGTCACCAGTATCGGCATCGGTGTCTCCGACTTCCTGGCCGGCCTGCGGTCCGGTCGTAGCGGCGTCAAGCCGATCACGTCGTTCGACACGAGCGGCTACGCGTACGCGAACGGTACCGAGATCACCGGGTTTCGTGCGGAGGACTGGATCGTCAACGTCGATCCCGGCCGGCTCGGCCGGGCCGGTCAGTTCTCCGCCGCGGCCGCCAACCTCGCGGTGGCCGACGCGTCGATGTCGCTCAAGGAGGTGCGCGCCAGGCGGGTCCTGGTCTCCATCGGTACGACGGATGGAGAGTCAAGGGATCTGGACAACCTGGCCGTCGAGCAGTTCGAGTCGGGTCCCGAGCGGCTCAGCCCGGTGCTGGCCGGCCGGATCCAGGCAGGCAGACTCTCCACGAGCATCGTGCGCGAGCTTGGCCTGACCGATGTGGAGGCGGTCACCATCCCCACGGCGTGCGCGGCGGGCAACTACGCGATCGGCTACGGCGTGGACGCGATCCGCGCCGGTGACGTGGAGATGGTGCTCGCCGGCGGCGTGGACGCCTTGTGCCGTAAGACCTTCGCCGGGTTCTACCGGCTCGGCGCGATGGCACCCGAGGTGTGCCAGCCGTTCGACAAGGACCGCAAGGGCATCCTCACCGGTGAGGGGGCGGGCATCTTGGTGATGGAGAGTCTGGAGTCGGCGAAGGCCCGCGGTGCCCGGATCTACGCCGAGTTACTGGGCTACGGGCTGAACTGTGACGCGCTCAGCCCGGTCGCGCCGGACCGCAGCAGCCTTGCCCGGTGCATGCAGCTGGCGCACCGCAACGCGGGTGTCAAGCCGCAGGACATCGATTTCATCTCCGCGCACGGCACAGGGACGAGGGCCAACGACCAGACCGAGGTCGAGGCGATCATGGAGGCGTTCGGCGACACGCCGCCGCCGACCGTGTCCATCAAGGGCATGCTGGGCCACACGATGGGGGCCGCGAGCGCGCTGGCCACCGCGGCGTGCGCGCTGGCGATCACCGAGGGATTCATTCCGCCGACGATCAACCACAACGAGACCGACCCGGCGTGCCAGGTGGACTGTGTGCCGAACGTGGCGCGGGCCGCGGAGGTCCGAGTGGCGCAGAACAACTCGCTGGCGTTCGGCGGTAACAACGCGGTGGTCATCGTCGGGCGGCACGAGGAGGCGTGATCTGTGGCACCAGCGAGTGTCCGGCGGCCAAGGCGCAGGCGGCCGGCCGGCGGCAAGCCAGTGGCCCGGGTGCTGTTGTTGCACGGACTGGGCTGCACGACCAGCATGTGGGAGCCGCTCGACCGGTACCTGCCCGATGACGTCGAGTTGTGGGATGTGAAACTTCCCTGGCACGGTATCGAAAGCGCGGACTGGAGTCGGCAGTGTGATCCGGTCTCCCTGCTGGTCGACTCGATGGACACCGGTGAGGCGGGCCGATTCGACGCTGTCGTCGCGCACTCGTACGCGGCGAACCTGCTGATCGAGGCGATGTCGGAGGGCAGGCTCGCGCCGGGGGCCGTGGTGCTGGTCAGCCCGTTTCACCGGCACAGCGCCGCCGACTTCGACTGGCCGACGATCTCCTACTACCTCAACGATTTCCACCGTATCTTCGCTGAGGCGCTGGACATCGGCGCCCGCGGCATCCCGGAGGTGTGGCGCGCCGCGGCCGCGCTGCACGTCCGAGACCAGATCGGCGTATACGGCTGGATGCGCTTTTTCGAGGCGTATCTTCGGTCGCCGTTCGTTGATCTGTCCACGATTGACGCTTCGGTGCTCGTTATCACCGGGCAAGACGACATCGCCACCCGGGCCTCCGACGGCAGGCAGCTGGCCGCGGCCCTGCCGGAGGGCCGGTTCGAGCTGATCGAGGACTGCGGTCATTTCCCGATGGCCCAGCAACCGGGCCGGTTCGCCTCACTCGTGCACGGCTTCCTGCGTGAGGCCCTGTCCCTGCCGATTGTTTCTCCCATCACCATGCCTGGAGTCGATGTGAACCCGACAGCCCCTCAGACCCCGATCGCGGCGGGCCTCGCCGCGGGGGAGCCGACCACCACCACGCTCAGGCCCCGGTATGAGGGGTCGAACATCTGCACCTGGATCGGTTTCAAGCACGTCAACTATCTGGTCGAGGAAGCGGTGCTCGATCACCTGAGGCAGCGCGGGTATCCGGCGGGCGAGCTTTATGAGCGGTACGGCATCTGCGTTGACATCGCAGACATCGACACTCGCATGTGGACCGCGTACCACATCGACGACGTCGCCGTGGCAACCGTGCGGCCGGTCGCCTCGAAGGGCGGTGCGCAGCTGCGGTTCGTGGTCGAGATGATCGCCCAGCGTGAGACGCCGGTGAAGACCGTGACCTCGAAGGTCGCTGTCACCCTGCGAAACGATCCGCGGGGGTTTCCGGCCGAGGCCGCGCCGGCCGAGCTGGGGCCGCACATCGTCGAGCGGCTCGGCGAGCGGCTCGGCGAGCCGGTCGCGCCGATCGAGATCATCGGCGATGACCCGCTCAAGCAGCTGATCGGCGACGCCAACGCCTTTGGCTGGGTCTGGCGGATGCCGTACTTCTACTGCCACTTCACCGAGCGTGTGCAGATGACCGGCTACCTGCGGCTGATGGAGGAGGTCGTCGACCTGTTCCTCCAGGAGCGCGGCGTGTCCATCAAGACACTGCTCGATGAGCAGAACTGGATCCCGGTGGTGCCCTCGTCCAAGGTCAGGATCTTGGACGAGGCGTGGATGGAGAACGAGGTCTACACGGTTTTCACCGTGGAGGAGGTGTTCAAGCGATTGACCTACACCGCGCGGATGGACTGCTACGTCAAGCGGGACGGAAAGCTGGTCCAGGTCGCCACCGGTAAGATCACCCATGGTTACGCGGTGATCGAGAACCGGCGTGACTGGAGCCAGGTCGACTTCGACGACCGGCTGGCCAAGGCGCTCACCGGTGGCGCGGGCTCGGCGGCACGGGCGGGGCGAGGTCAATGAGCGCGCCGACGGTTTCCTCCACTGTGGACGGCAAGACATCGGCGGGGCAGCTTGTCTTGTCGGCCTGGTCCACGCTTTCTCCCTACGGGGTGGGCGGCGAGGCCTTCAGTGCGGGCATTCGTGCCGGCCGAAGCGCCGTCCGCCCGTTGGACCGGGATGCGTTTCCCGGACCGTTCACGCGGGGCGGTGTGCTGGCCGACTTCTCACCTGCCGGGTTCCTCGGTAAGCGAGGCACCCGTGCGATGGACCGGCTGACCGCGCTGGCGATCGGCACGCTGGGCCTGATCGTCGAGGAATGCGGTCCGCAGCTGACCGCGGACGCCGAGCGGATCGGCCTGGTGCTTGGAACCGGTTCGGGCAGCATTCAGTCCATCATGGACTTCACCCGGGACTCGCTGGCCGGCAGGAAGCCCTACCACGTCGACTCGGCCCTGTTCCCGAACACCGTGATGAACAAGGCCGCCGGGCAGAGCGCGATCTGGCACGGCATCAAGGGGCCGAACACCACCATCACCGGTGACTGGAGCACGTGTCTGCTCGCGCTGAGCTACGCGATACGACTGGTCCGCGGCGGGCAATGCGATCGTGTTCTTTGTGGAGCGGTCGAGGAGCACTCGGCTCAACGGGCCTGGCTGGAGTGGCATGCGGGCGCGAGCCACAGCCAAAGGCCCGCGCTTGCCGAGGGGGGCGCGTTCTTCCTGCTGGAAACGTTGGCTGGAGCAAGGAACGCGGGGCGTACCCCGGTCGCCCGGGTGCTGTCGACGCGATTTCGTGGCGTCGGCGACCCCGCGGACCCGAGGGCGGCGCTGGCCGCTTGCGTCAAGGCGGCTGTGGAACAGGCGGGCGTGCGCGGTGAGGACGTGCGTGTTGTGGCGCCGTCCGCTGCCGAGGGGGACATCGGTAGCGCGGAGAAAGCCGGAATCACCGACGTGCTCGGCGCGACGGCGAAGTGGGTGGGCTGCAGGTCGCTCATCGGGGACGCCTCCTCGGTGTCCACCGGGTTTCAGATCGCGGCGGCGCTGTCGGTCGCCGAATCGTTCGGTGACAACGATCTGGCGTTGGTCACCACGATCGACCGTGACGGCACGGTCGGGTGCGCGTTGCTCGGCGGATACGGAGCCGGGTCATGACGGCCGCGCAGGTGAGCGGAGTCACTGTCACCGTGGACGTTTCCCCGGACGATCCGGTGTTCGCCGGCCATTACCCGGGCTTTCCGATCCTGCCCGGCCTGTTCCTGGTGGAGTACGTCAACTCGGCCTTTCGTGATATGTGCGCCGCCCGCGGCGCGGATCCGGTGCGCCCCGTCGCGCTGGAGAGGGTCCGGTTCATGCGGCCGGTCTACCCCGGCGACCAGGTGAGGCTTGAGCTGGCCGTCGAGCAGGTGGGCGGGTTCACCCGGTGTTCGGCGTCGGCCGTGGTCAACGAGGAGCGGGTCGCTGAGATCCGCGTGCGCTACCCGGCGGTGACGGCATGATCGGAGTCGCGGAGATCAAACAGATCATTCCGCACCGGTACCCGATTCTTCTCCTGGACCGGGTAATCGAGGTGCGGCCGGGTGAGAGTCTGGTGGCGCACAAGGCGATCACGTGCGCTGAGCCGTGCTATCAGAACACCGACGATTACGCGTATCCGGTGAGCTTGTTGGTGGAGTCATGGGCGCAGGCGGCCGTGTTGCTGGCGTGCTGGGAGACACCGAATCCGGACGTGCTGGCCGGCAAGGTCGAACTGGCCGCCGGGATCAAGAACGTGGACCTGCTCGAGCCGGTGTTCCCGGGTGAGGTGCTGGAACATCACGTACAGATCCTGCGTAACGTCGCAGACGCGGCGATCGTCGCGGGCAGCAGCTTCGTGGGCGGCCGTAAAGTCCTTGAGGTGGGCAGTTTCTCCGTGGCGTTGCGTGGTGTCGAGGTCTTGATGCGTCCTGGAGGTGACTGACATGCGTCCTGTGGCATTGGTGACGGGTGGTTCACGCGGGATCGGCGGCAGTGTCGTGACCCGTCTGGCGGCCGATGGATATGATGTCGCGTTCTGCTACCGCTCCAACAAGGAGGCCGCCGACCTGGTCGTCGGGCAGGTTGCCGAGGGTGCTTCGGTGCTCGCCGAGCAGGTGGATGTCACGGAGTTGGGTGCGGTCAGGCAATTCGTCCGCCGGGCCGAGAAGGAACTCGGCCCGCTCGGCGCGGTGGTCTCGTGCGCGGGGATCATCCGCGACAACCCGCTCGTGATGATGAGCGAAGAGGACTGGCACACGGTATTGCGTACCAATCTCGACTCCACGTACAACGTTTGCAGTGTGGCGGTGTTCGGGATGATCAAGCGTAGGGCGGGTTCGATCGTCACGCTGTCTTCTGTGGCGGGTGTGTATGGGAACGCCGCGCAGACCAATTACTCGGCGTCCAAGGCGGGCATTATCGGTTTCACTCGTGCGCTGGCCAAGGAGTCGGGCCGGTATGGTATCCGGGCCAATGTCGTGGCGCCCGGTCTTATCGAGACCGACATGACGGCGTCCATGGCGGGTAAGGCGCGTTCGGGAATCGCGGAGCGGATTCCGCTTGGCCGGTTCGGTAGGCCGGAGGAGGTCGCCGATCTGGTGTCCTTCCTCGTTTCGGAGCGTTCCAGCTATATCACCGGTCAGGTATTGGGGATCGACGGCGGTCTCGTTGTCTGAGTGTTAGGGGGGCATGATGTCCGGGGGGTTGCCGGTGAACGGTCTCGAACTGCGGGAGTTACGCGATCTCGCGCGGGCGTTCTGTGGGAAGGAGTTGGTGCCCAATCAGGAGCGTTGGGCGTCGCAGAGGTGTGTCGATGCGCGGCTTTGGCGGGCCGCGGGTGATACGGGCCTGCTTTGTATCGGGATTCCCGGGCGGTACGGCGGTGGTGGCGGTACTTTCGAGCACGAGATGGTGTTGATCGAGGAACAGGCCATGGTCGGGGACACTTCGTGGGGTGTCAGTGCGCACGGCGTCGTCGCGCACTACGATCAGCAGCACGAGGTCGAAGGTTCTCGGCAGGGCCAGGGTCTGGATCGGGGAGCACACGGTCTCGGTGCCGCGGATGTGGGCGAGCATCTCGGGTGACTCGTCGACCGCGACGACCTCGTGTCCGAGTTCCAGCAGGCGGTGGGTGATCCGGCCCACGCCCGCGCCGAGCCGGCTCCCTCAACCCCTGCACCAGTCAAGCCGCGTCATATGGTCCGCTGGATCATAGCGAACTTCGACCTCCTACGTGCCATGGCTCTCCGCAACTGATCACCGAACGTGATCGCTCCCCATAGATCGCGCTAGGGCCCAATTGGGCGACCGCTGACACTACCGGCTCTGCCATGTGGGGGTGTCGTCCTCGTCCCACTCCAGTTCGTCGATCAGGTCGACCACCCCGTGGACCCGCAGTGCCATCCGGGCCGCGATCAGTGTGTCACTGCGCCGTGCCATGCGGCCGCTCAGCTTCGCGATGCCCTGGTGCACCGTGACCTTCACCTGGGAGGTGTCCACCCACAGGGAGTGATCGAGAACGTCCTCCCTGATCTCGCGGGCGATCTCGTCGTCCTGACGCAGGAACACCTTGAGCAGGTCCTGACGGCTGACGATGCCCTCCAGCCTGCCTTCCCGGTCGACCACCGGCAGGCGCTTGACGCCGTGCTCGTCCATCAGCCGCATCGCGGACACCACCGGGGCGTTCGGGGCGATGGTGACGGCGGGCGCGGTCATCAACTCGGCGGCGGTGTCGCCGTGGGCCTTCTGCTCGGCCGAACGCCCCTCACGGCTGAGCCGGTACCGCAGCCGGGCGCGCAGCGGCGGCCGGTAGCCCTCGCGGTAGTACTGCTCCTTGAACTCCTCCTTGGCCAGCAGATCCGCCTCCGAGACGACGCCGAGGACGTGGTTCTCGGCGTCGACGACCGGCACCGCGCTCACTCCATGGGCGATGAGCACCTCGGCGACGTCCTTGAACGGCGTGCTGCCGTTGACCGACGCGACAGCTCGCGTCATGACCTCGCTCACCTTTACGCGCATCGTTTCCTCCTCAAAGGGTGGAAGCTCCTCTTTCATTGGACAGCGGCACCCGTCCCGTGTTGAGGGTCGGAAGTCCTTCATCGGCGGTCTTTCGGTCCTGGTACCGCGGTCGATGTTCGGGGCTGATTGACAATACGCAAAATGTGATGTGCAATATTTTGCATGCCGGTCCCGAAAAGCCGAGGTCTCGTCGCCAAGTCCCTGTTGCGGGAGGACGCCTACCGCGCCCTCCGTGACGCGATCGTCGACGGCACTCTCGCGCCCGGCGAACGCCTCAACGACGCCGACCTGATCAGCTGGCTGGGCATCAGCCGCACACCGATCCGCGAGGCACTGGTCCGTCTCGAACGGTCAGGTCTCGTACAGACGAAACCGGGCCGGTTCACCATCGTCAGCCCGCTGGACGACAGAGAGACCCGCAGCGCCCAGTCCGTCGCCGCGGCCATGCACGAACTGGCCGTACGCGAAGCGGTGCCGGTGCTGTCGGACGGGGAACTCGATCTGATGCGCCAGGCCAACGAGCGATTCGCCGTGGCGCTGCGGCGCGGTGACGTCGACGGGGCGCTGGCCGCCGACGACGATTTCCACGCGGTCGCCGTCACGGCGTGCGCGAACAACGTGGTCGGGTCGGTGCTTGAGCAGGTCACTCCCGCGCTGCGCCGAGTCGAGCGGCTGCGCTTCTCCTCGCTCACCGGCCGGGGGTCCGTGGAAATGCACGACGAGATCATCGCGCTGTGCGCGGCCGGGGATGTCGAAGGCGCCGCGCTGGCCGCGCGGGCCAACTGGCAGACCCTCGCACCGCTGCCGGACTCGGCGACCGGGGACACGGCCGGCAGCACGTGGAAACTCTCAAGCTGAATCACCCCGGAAATCCAAGGAGCACGACATGTCCCTCGCGGACTTTCCCCGCCATCCCCTGCTGTTCGGGCCGAGCCCGGTGCACCCGCTTGATCGACTCACCGCGCACCTGGGCGGAGCGCGAATCTGGGCCAAGCGGGAGGACTGCAACAGCGGTCTCGCCTTCGGCGGCAACAAGACCCGCAAGCTGGAATACCTGATCCCCGAGGCACTCGCCCAGGGCGCCGACACCCTGGTCTCCATCGGCGGTGTGCAGTCCAACCACACCCGCCAGGTCGCGGCGGTCGCGGCCAAGCTGGGGCTGAAGGCCCTGCTGGTCCAGGAGAGCTGGGTGGACTGGCCCGACTCGGTCAACGACCGGGTCGGTAACATCCTGCTCTCCCGGATCATGGGTGCCGAGGTACGGCTGGTCGACGAGGGGTTCGACATCGGCTTCAGGGACAGCTGGGAGCAGGCCCTCGCGGAGGTGCGGGAGGCGGGGGGCGTACCGTACGCGATCCCGGCAGGGGCATCCGACCACCGCCTCGGCGGTCTCGGCTTCGCCAACTGGGCCTACGAGGTCCAGCGGCAGGAGCGGGAGCTCGGCGTGTTCTTCGACACGATCATCGTCTGCAGCGTCACCGGTTCCACCCACGCCGGGATGATCGCCGGCTTCGCCGGTCAGGAGCGTCCCCGCCGGGTGATCGGTATCGACGCCTCCGCCAAGATCGAGGCGACCCGGGCGCAGGTGGAGAGGATCGCCCGTAACACCGCCGAGCTGATCGGCCTCGGGCGTGACCTGCGGGAAGACGAGATCACCGTGCTGGAGGGCTGGGCCGGTGACCTCTACGGCATCCCGGTCTCCTCGACGCTGGACGCGATGCGGCTCACCGGTGGCCTGGAAGGCATGATCATCGACCCGGTGTACGAGGGCAAGTCCATGGCCGGGCTCATCGACCTGGTCAGGAGCGGTGAGATCGGTCCGGACTCCAACGTTCTCTACGCCCACCTAGGCGGGCAGCCCGCCGTCAACGCCTACAGCGCCCTCTTCCGCTGACCTCCGCGTCCCCTGACGACCCGGCTTCCGGAAACGGAAACCTCGTCGCACAGGTCCAGGAACGCCGGGCGCGGCCGGAGAGCACCGTGCCGATGCTTCCCGGGTCACAAAGTCAGCAGTGCCGCGTAACGGTCGAGGTCGACGTTGCCCCCACTGATGATCACGCCGACCCGCCGCCCGCGCAACTGGGGGGCGAGGTTGCGGACGGCGGCGAAACCGAGGCATCCGGTGGGCTCGACGACCATTTTCATGATGGACCCGAAGATCCGCATGCCCTCGACGAGTTCGGCATCGGTGGCGGTGAGGATGTCGTCGACATCGCGGCGGATGATGTCGAACGGGTAGGTGCCCAGGTGCTGGGTCTGCGCGCCGTCGGCGATGGTCTTCGGGGTGTCGATGTGGACGATGCTGCCCTGGCGCAGCGATCGCCGGCCGTCGTCGCCCGCTTCGGGTTCGACGCCGTACAGCGCGCACCCCGGTGACAGCGCCCGGGTCGAAAGCGCCGTGCCGGAGAGCAACCCGCCGCCGCCCAGAGGTACGAAGAGTGCGTCGAGCTCACCGACCTCGTCGAACAGTTCCTTGGCGGCGGTGCCCTGACCGGCGATCACGTGAGGGTGGTCGTACGGGGGGATCAGCGTGAGGCCGCGGTCGGCGGCCAGCGCGCGGCCGATCTCCTCCCGGTCCTCGGTGTAGCGGTCGTAACGGACGACCTGCCCGCCGTAGCCCTCGGTGGCGGTCACCTTCGCGGCCGGCGCGTCGTGCGGCATGATGATCGTGGCCGGGATGTCCAGCAGCCGGGCGGCCAGGGCGATCGCCTGGGCGTGGTTGCCGGAGGAGTAGGTGATCACGCCGGAGCGTCGCTGGTCGGGGGTGAACCGCGACAGGGCGTTGAACGCGCCGCGGAACTTGAACGCGCCCACGCGTTGGAAGTTCTCGCACTTGAACACCACGTCGGCGCCGACGCGTTCGTTGATCAGTCGCGAGCGCAGCACCGGGGTGCGGTGGGCCTGTGACGCGATGCGGGCGGCGGCGCTCCGGACATCGTCATAGGTCGGCGGCTGGGGCATCGGCTGGCTCTTTTCTGTCGGACACGGCTGGGGCCACACCTTGACGACCTGGGGCCGGGGGTGATCCGCGTTCCTCCTGCAAAGGCAGGATCTTACCCAGAGCGCGGAAAGCGCCCCTTCCACTCCCTATGGTGGTGACAAGCTTGACATGTTCTCGATAGTCAATCGAACGTATTTCCCGAAATGCGCGCTCACCGCTCAAGCGCGTTCTAATATTTCCTGGCGCGCTCAGAGGCGGCCCCCATGCGGTGAGCACCAAACCGCCGCGCGATGTCGACTCCACCGTCCCGGCGAAGGACCAGACCCAAGGAGAACCGCATGATCGATGTCACCCGGCAGATCAATGCCGTACGGCGACAGGTCGGCAGCCGCGTGCTCGAGGCGGGTGAGGCGCGTGTCGTGACCGTCAGCCAGACATACGAAACCGAGATCGAAGACCTCTGGGACGCCTGTACCAATCCCGAACGCATCCCCCGGTGGTTT
Source organism: Streptosporangium sp. NBC_01810 (assembly GCF_035917355.1). Taxonomy (NCBI): domain Bacteria; kingdom Bacillati; phylum Actinomycetota; class Actinomycetes; order Streptosporangiales; family Streptosporangiaceae; genus Streptosporangium; species Streptosporangium sp. NBC_01810. Next base: position 2,202,995 of record NZ_CP109070.1, read on the forward strand.
CTGCCCATCTCCGGTGACCTGCGGCTCCACGGCCGCTATCAACTCCAGGGCAACGCGGGCGGAAGGATCGAGCGTTGCGACCCGCCCAAGAGCTACGCCGCCACCTGGGAGTACGGCGGAGACGTCAGCTGGATCGAAGTCCGGCTGACGGCCGAGCCCGGGGGCGGGACGCGTTTCGAACTGGAGCACACCGCTCATGTCGACGACGAGAGGTGGGAGGAGTTCGGGCCCGGCGCGGTCGGCGTCGGCTGGGACATGGGACTCATCGGCCTGGCCGTCCACCTGTCGTCCGGACAGGCCACAGACCCGCAGGAGGTCGCGGCATGGGCGGCCTCCGACCAGGGCAGGCGGTTCATGTCGCTCAGCAGCCTGGGATGGTACGAGGCGGATGTCGCGGCAGGAGCGGACGAGGCCGGCGCGCGGGCCGCGGCGGATCGGGTCACGGCCGCCTACACCGCCCGCTGAGGGATCGGGCGAGCCCTGACGCGTCGGGCCCGGCCGGGAGATCGGCGAACGGGTGGTGAAAGCGGCAGAGGTGGACGTGGACCGATGCGCGCGGTGCGCCGTCCGGGCTAGCATCGGGTCGTCCGGTCTGAACGGGTGGGGCGGATCCGGCCCCTCGGCGGGTCCCGGCATGGGCGGCCGGTGCCGGAACCGCCCCGTGGATCCGGTTGTGGGGTGCCCGAGCCGGTCGGGCGGTGGGAAGGTCGATTGATGAGGAGGAGAGTGGTGATCCGGCGCGGCAGGCAGGCCGGATCCTTGGGCCGGAGGGTTCCGGCAGGATCAGATAGAGCGTTGCGATTCTCTGTGTAGGTGGTGTTGTGGTGGCAGTCGGTACGATCCTTCGTTTCGACGAGGTACGCGGATACGGTTTCATCGCCGCTGTCGGAGGGGGCGAGGATGTGTTCTTCCACGCCAACGACTTCGGTGAGAACCGGCATGTGGTTCAGCCCGGTCTCCGGGTGGAGTACGAGGTCATGGAGGGTGAGCGCGGCCTGAAAGTGTCGACGGTCAGCCTCGTGGACCCGCCGCCGACGCGGCGGCCGGTCGCGGTGACGCCGTCCTCGGTCGCCTCCCAGCAGCTCGGCGACGACGACGGCGTGTGTGACGTGCTGTCGGCGAAGTCCTTCAGCGGTGCGGTGACCGAACTGCTCATCGAGCACGCGCCCACGCTGACGGGCGCGCAGATCGGGCAGGTCAGGCAGCATTTCCTGGCGTTCGCCCGATCCCACGGCTGGGTCGACGACTGACGCCTCTCGCGGTGGGTCCTGCGCGTCCTCCTGGATGCGCGGGCCGTGGCCGGTTCGGTTGCCGAACGAGAACCAGCCGATGTCGGCGAAGCCGGTGGGGTGCCCGCCGGTGAAGATGGGCCGGGCCGTCTCTCCGCTTCGCGGACTGAGCGGCGGAGCGAAGATCATCAGGGCGCCGATCCCGGCGTGGCCCGAGATCCGGTCCGAGATCCGGTCCGAGATCCGGTCCGAGATCCGGTCCGAGATCCGGTCCGAGATCCGGTCCGAAACGGCAGGCGCCGTGGCCCGTCGGGTGTTAGGAGGGCCGAGGGGTCTCCGTCGAGGGCTGCACGACCACCAGGGACCTGTCCACCGGGATGGAGGCGACCAGGAGCCGGGTCGCCGCGGCGTATCTGGACAGGACGACCACCTTGTTGCTCTTCACGTCGATGTAGCGGACGCTTCCTCCGGTCGGGTGGTTCGGCAGAGACTCGTCGAGTTTCTGTTTGATCGCCCTGAGCTTCGCGAGCGACGCGGTAACGATCTTGGGTTGGGCGCCCGCCGCGACGATCCGGGGGATGTCGGCTGTGCTGGTGGTGGCCACCACGAGGGTCTCGGAGAGGGTTCCCATGAGCCAAGATCCGCCGAAGCAGTCGCGGAGCATGTCGCGGAGTCCCGCCTCGACCACCGTCAGCCGGGCCTCGTTGCGCAGCCGGGTCTCTGCCTGTTTCCTGGTGAGACCGAAGTCGCGTTGGAGTGCTTCGATCACGCCCGGTGGTAGCCGGTCGATGGGATCCGGCGGTGGCTTCCGTTTCCCGGCGGTCAGGACGGCAACGGCGCCGGCTTCCCGGACCGGGACGACAGCCGGGATGACCGACGGCGTAAGCGCGGTGAGCGTCAGAACGCACCCCGCGGTGACGATGTGCCTACGGGACATGAGTCTCTCCTCGACCCCGGCTTCTCCGGACGTGAGGGGACCCCGTATCCGCGGTCAACGACGCGATACGGGTGATGTAACTCTAATTCAGCCGTCGCCGGTCACGACCGCAGGGGTCGGACGCCACGCGGGTGGCGATTTCGAACGGAGCCACCGGCGCGTCGCGGCTCCCGCGGGGAAAGCCGGCCTGCCGGTCGCCGCCGGAGACTCCCCTCGGGGGCGGCGACGCCACGCCACGCCACGCCTGAACAGCGCGGATGCCCGCCTGGGGAGTCCGTTTCACGCACACTGTGACTGATCCGTTGGAACAGGTCGGGGCTGCGCCGTGCCGTGGGCTCTCGCTGATCGGTGTGGAGTGGTTCGATGAGCTTGTCCAGGCGTGAGATGGTCGCCGGGCTGGGTGTGCTGGGCCTGCCCCTCGCCCCGCGGCCGCCGGTCCCGCCCTCAGCGGAGCCCCGATCGACGGCCGCCGCCCTACCGGTCGTTCCCGCCGGTGTCGCTCCCGAGCGGCTCGCCCGGGACGAGGGCTTCTGGAACACCGTGGCGCGGCAGTACCGGGTCAGCCGGGATTTCGTCAACCTGGAGAACGGCTACTACGGGATCATGCCCGAGCCGGTGCGCCGCGCCTACCATCGCAACACCGACCACCTCAACGAGGTGAGTTCCTACCTGCTGCGCAACACCTACAAAGGGCAGGCGGACCAGGTCAGGAAACGCATCGCGACCATGCTCGGAGTCTCCATGGAGGAGATCGCGCTCACCCGTGGCGGTACCGAGGCCCTGCAACTGCTGATCGCCGGCTATCTGCGGCTGCGCCCCGGCGATTCGGTGATGTACGCCGACCTGGACTACCACAGCATGCAGTACTCCATGAACTGGCTGCGCGACCGGCGCGGCGTCCGGGTGGAGCGGCTGGTCATCCCCGAGCCGGCGACCCGCCAGGCGGTGCTGGACGCCTACGCCCAGGCGTTCCGCGAGCATCCTCGGGTCAGGCTGCTGCTGCTCAGCCACATGAACAACCGCACCGGGCTGGTGGTGCCCGTGCGTGAGATCGCCGCGATGGCCCGCGAGCGAGGCATCGACGTGATCGTCGACGCCGCTCACTCCTGGGGGCACCTGGACTTCACCCTGGGCGACCTGGACGCGGACTTCGCCGGGTTCTCCCTGCACAAGTGGATGGGTATGCCGCTGGGAGCGGGGTTCCTCTACATCCGCAAGGATCGCCTGGCCGACATCGACGTCGCCTTCGGCGACGAGACCTTCCCGCGTGACGACATCCGTTCCCGGGTGCACGCCGGCACCCTGAACGTCGCCCCCGTCCTGACCGCCGACGCCGCTCTGGACTTCCACGACACCTTGGGCGCCGCCGCCAAGCAGGCGCGGCTGCGCTTCCTGCGCGACCGCTGGGTGGGCCAGGTGCTCGACATCGACAACCTGGAGATCCTCACCCCCGAGGAGCCCGCCATGTACGGCACGATCACCGCGTTCCGGATCACCGGGCGTACCTCCGAAGCCGAGAACGTCGCGATCGCCACCGACCTGATGAAGCGGTACCGGATCTTCACCGTCAACCGCGGCGGCCCGGCCAGAGGCTCCTGCGTGCGGGTGACACCGGCGCTCTTCAGCACCTGTGACGACGTCGACCTGCTGGCCGTGGCGGTGCGTGACATCGCGGGGCGGATGCGCGGCTGAAGGTCTTCGCGGTCTGGAACATCGCCGGCACCGCCAACGCCTGCCACTCCTGCGCCGACCTGCGGCGCTGACCCGTTCCCCGACCCGCTCCCGCTCCCGCTCCCGTTCCCCGACCCGCTCTCGCCGCGGCCCGGTGGGAGCGGGACGGGTCCGGTCATCCCGGCCGCCACTCGTGTTTCCCGCAGTGGGCGAGTGACCCGGCCGTGCCCTCCGGGGCCCTGCCCTGCCGGGCGGCGCGCAGGGCGTCGGCGAACCGGGCGAGGTCCAGTTCCCTGGCGGGCAGGTCACCGTTGACCACCGCGCGGGCGCATCCGCGAAACACCTCACTGAAAGCGGAGTAGTAGGAGTACTGCGGCCGCGATTCGGCCTTGCACAGGGCCTGGTGGATCTTCCCGGCCAGCTCCTGAAGCATGGGGGCGGTGATCTCAGGGTTCTCACCGAAAGGTCCGGCGGCGCTGTCCGCCCCCGCCGTGGGACTCACTCCCGCCCTCGTCGTGCAGTCTTTTCTCCCGGAGAAGCCCGTTTCCGTCCCGGGGGAGGTGGACAGCTGGTCGCAGGTGCGCGGGTCGCGCCGGTACTCCTCGTAGACGGACTCGAGCACGGGCGGATAGCCGCTGCAGGCGAACAGCCGAGCCTGGGCCTGGTGGCCGGTCAGGAAGTCGATGAGCATCCGTGCTTTTTCTGGATTGTCGGAGTGTGCGGAGATCGCCAGGTTGAAACCACCGAGGATGCCGACGCCGGGGAGTGCGGCCATGCCGAAGCGCAGGCGCCGGTGGCCGTCGTACATCGAGCGGTCTGTGGCCAGGCGGTGGAACGCGAACGGCCAGTTGCGCATGTAGGCCGCCTCCTCGTCGCGGAACGCCTGCAGGCTGCTCTCCTTCGCGGAGTCCTTCGGGCCTCGCGCGAGGAATCCGTCCCTGAAGGCGTCGAAGGTGTCCTGCTTGGAGAAGTTCTCCGCCCCGCGTGTCAGGGTGCCGTTCTCCAGCAGCGCTCGCCAGCGCGCGAGCGCCTCGCGCACCCGCTCGCCGTGTACTCCCTCGTCCGCCACGATCCGGTCACCGTCGGTGATCCTTCCGCCGGCGGACCGGACCGCCTCCAGCAGGTTGACGGTGCCCCCCTCGTAGTCGCCGAGCTGTACGGCGTACCCGCCGTTCGCGGCGGCGTACTTCCAGAGCTGCTCCGTCGTGGTGGGCACGGGCACGCCGCGGCGGTGGAACAGCAGGGGCACGTCGGTGACGAAGGGCACCGCGTACTGGACGCCGTCCACCCGGCCCGTCTTCAGGTGACAGGGTTTCGGGGACGGTGCCTTGGCATGAGATGAGCGGGGAGCGGCTTTTCCCGGCTCGGCTCTGGCCGCGTCAGATCCTAATCCGAAGGTCCGTCGAATGCGGCGGATACCTTGATTTCGCTGTCTTTTTTATCGAAACTAAACATTGATTCGGACACGCGGTATTCTGCTCGGCTTATAGCCGCATTTAGTGACAGGGGAAGCGTTTGCGGCAAACCACTGTCCGCGGCCTGGCCGTGCGCGGCGGCCCTCTGGGAGGGCCCTGGCCGCTGAGGGGCGTGGCCGGCCCGGCCGGCGACTCGAAAGAGATGGCCGAGGGTGATCGTGGCGACACGGAAAAAGATCTTCGTTGAATGTGAGTCGGAATGGCCGGTGTCGGTGCTGCGGACATAGCAGCGCAAAGCGTGAAACACGGCTTTCTGTGCGCGCGTTAATTACCTGAACCTCGGTGATTCAACTCAGCGGCAATGGGGAACAGATATCGTGCGTCCAGGGTTCCCAGCGCCCGTCGGGGCAGGGGTAAGCACTGTCGAGGTGATCGTTGGCTCGTCGCACAAAAAAACTCGCCGATATGGCAACGGCACTTCTGGTAATTGTTGGAATCCTGGTCGGACTGCCAGTTGGAATGGTCGGAGAATATTTCCCGGAAACGGTGGCCGAGCACCGGATAACATGGGTCGCGATTTTCGGATTGACCGCCTTCCTCATCGTCCTGCTGACCCGGCTGACGCCGGGACTGGTGAAGTCGCGCGCTCGCGGCGGGCTCTTCCAGGCGCCCGAGAGGAAGGCGGGGTGGGTCCGCAGAACCGAGTTGGACGATGTGGTCTCCACCCTGACGATGAGGAGTTCGGGAACGGTCGGCCTGACCACCGGCATCGCGGGGGCGGGCGGTTTCGGTAAGACGTCCCTGGCCGTGGAGGCGTGTCACAGCGGAGAGGTAAGGAAGCGGTTCAAGGACGGCGTCATATGGGTCACCGTGGGTCGCGACCGCGCCGGTGTCGACATCGCGGCGCTGGCCAACGACGTCACGGAGGCCGTGACGGGCAGCCGGCCGGAGTTCTCCAGTCCCGAGCAGGCCGGCCACCGGATGGCCGAGATCCTGGCGGAGCGGGGCCAGGTGCTGCTGGTGGTCGACGACGTGTGGAGCCTGTCGCAGCTGAGACCCTTCCTGGCCGCGGCCGTGCGGTCCCGGGTGCTGGTGACGACCCGCCTGCCCAGAGCCCTTCCCCCGAACGCGATCGCGATGATCGTCGACGAGATGGCGCCGCGGGTGGCCGTCCAGTTGCTGAGCCGCGGGCTACCGCCGATGAACCCCGGCGTCGTCAACAGCCTGATGGGCCTGACGGGAAGATGGCCACTGCTCCTGGACCTCGTCAACGCGCGCCTGCGGGACGAGCACGGCAGCGGGATGAACGCCGACGTCGCCGCCCGCCGGGCGGTCGAGCGGCTCGGCCGGGCCGGACCCGCCGTCCTGGACGTCACCATCCCCCGCCGGCGGGAGACCGCGGTGCGCGTGACGGTCGAGTACGGCCTCGAAGCTCTCGGCGCGTTCGACCGTGCTCGCTTCCTTGAGCTGGGTGTCTTCCCACAGGACGCCGACATACCGGTCGGCACCGTCGAGCTTCTCTGGCGCGCCACCGCCGGACTGACCTCCGAGCAGACCGAGCATCTCTGCGCGAGGCTGCACGACCTGTCACTGATCGGCAGGCAGCAGGCTGAGGGAACGGTGCCGTCGATCACCGTCCACGACGTCATCCGTTCCCACCTCCGCTCGGAGTACGGGCTGGGAAGAGAACGCGTCGAGGCGGCCAACCGGGACTTCCTCGACGAGGCCCGAAACCTGGTACCCGGCGACGACCCCGCGGCGGACGCCGAATGGTGGAGGCTTCCCGGGGAAGTGCCCTACCTCTGGGACCACCTGCTGTTCCACCTCGCCGAGGGGAGAAGACATCGGGAGCTGGAATCGCTCCTGCACGACGTGCGATGGTTCGTCACCCGGATACGCGCGTCCGGGGTGGCCGCGGCGGAGTCGGATCTGCTGCTGTCGACCTCCCGCTCCGTCGCCGGGGTCCGGCAGCTGATCGCCCGGAGCACCCACCTGCTCGCCCCCTTCGAATCGGATGCCGTCTCCACCGCGAACCTGCTGGCCCGTCTGTACGCGTTCCCGCCGATGCGGGCGTCGATCGAGCGCTACAGCCAGGAGACCGAGACTCCCTTCCTGAGAACCCGCTGGCCGCTGCCCGACATCGGTGCCACCTGCCTTTTGAGAACACTGACCTCGACGACGAAACGGCTGAGGGACGTGTCGATCACACCGGACGGATCGAGATTCGTCGTCCACGGCCGCGACGGTGTGCAGGTATGGAAGACCGACGGCACTACCCGGACAACGCTGGCCACGCACAAGAAGCCGGTTCACGAGGTCGCCGCCGCGCCGGACGGCTCATGGCTGGTGACCCGTTCCGGACGCCGGAGGGTGCAGGTCTGGGGGATCGACGGCACCCAGAAGGCGCTCCTGGAGAACGGCCTCGGCAGGCTTGCCGGGATGGTGGCCGCGCCGGACGGCTCGTGGCTGGCGACCCTCTCCGCGAGGGGAAGGGTCGCCCTGTGGAACGCCGACGGGAGCAGGCGTGCCGTCCTGAAGAGCGGGATCGGCAGGCTTGCCGGGATGGTGGCCGCGCCGGACGGCTCGTGGCTGGCCACCTTCTCCGCGAGGGGAAGGGTCGCCCTGTGGGACCCCGACGGGAAGAAGCGCCTGACCCTCAGGAGCCAGGTCCGGGTGAGAACCAAGTCGCGAACCCTGAGGGACGCCCTGCTGATGCGCGGCTGGAACCAGGAGAACGAGAAGGTCTCCGGCCGCAGCAGACCGATACGCGAGGTCTCCAGGATGGCCGTCTCGCCTGACGGCGGCTGGCTGGCGACCCTGTCCGGAGATGGGAGCGTGCGCCTGTGGGGAGTCGACGGCGACGAGCGGGCCGTCCTGACCGGGCACACCGGAGCGGCACCCGGGATACGCATCGCCCCCGACGGCACCTGGCTGGCCACTTGGACGTCCACCGGCCCGGTCCGTCTGTGGGAGTCCGACGGCAGGCAGCGGGCCGTCCTGACCGGGCATGCCGATCCGGTGCGTCAGGTGGTGATCGCCCCTGACGGCGGCTGGCTGGCGACCCTCTCCGAAGATCGGAGCGTGCGTCTGTGGGAGTCCGACGGCAGGCAGCGGGCCGTCCTGACCGGGCATGCCGATCCGGTGCGTCAGGTGGTGATCGCCCCTGACGGCGGCTGGCTGGCGACCCTCTCGGGGGAACAGAGCGTGCGGTTGTGGGAGTCCGGCGGCAGCGAACGGGCAGCTCTGACCGGGCATGCCGATCCGGTGCGTCAGGTGGTGATCGCCCCTGACGGCGGCTGGCTGGCCGCCTGCTCGCAGGACGGGGAGATCCGGATCTGGCAGTCGGAGCGCCCCGGGCGGCAGAGCCGCAGGGGCCGGACCGGGATGGTGCGCCGGGTGACGATCTCCCCCGAGGGGAGCTGGATCGCCACACACTCCGGCGACGGGTCGGTGAAGCTCTGGAACGGGGACAGGATAGAAGGGGCGACCCTCACCGTTCCCATCGAGGCCGGCCATTACGGCACGATCTCGCCGGACAAGACCTGGCTGGCCGTCTGGTCCGGCGATCACGTGATCCGGATACGCGGAGCCGGTGGCCGCAGGCGGGCCATTCCGACGGAGCACACCGGACGTGTGCGAGGAGTGGCGATCGCCCCCGACAGCACCTGGCTGGCCACCTGGTCGGCCGACCGGACCGTACGGCTCTGGGGCGCGGGCGGCAGCAGGAGGGCGGTGCTGACCGGTCACACCGGGCCGGTGCGCGAGGTGGTGATCGCCCCCGACAGCACCTGGCTGGCCACCTGCTCGGAAGACGGCACCGCGCGTGTCTGGTGGGCCGACGGCACCGAGCGGGCCGTCCTGATCGCGAACGTCCGGGCGACCGCGCACCTCCTCATCTCACCGGACGGCGCCTGGCTCGCCACCCTGTCCATCTACGGAAAAATCCAACTCTGGAAACCGGACGGCCGGCGGTACGCCACCCTGAAAAGCAGGGTGGAGGCCATGGACGAGATCACCGTGGCCCCCAACGGCAGGTGGTTCGCCATCGTCTCGGTCAACGGGGCGGCGGGCCTGTGGGGAGCCGACGGAAAGCTGCGGGCCTCGCTCAAGGGATGCCCGGGGGCGGCACGGCAGGTGGCGATCGCCCCCGACGGCACCTGGCTGGCCGCCTGCTTCGAGAACGGCGCCGCACGCGTGTGGTCGGCCGGCGGCAGGGACCGGGCGACGCTGCCCACCGGCCTGGGAAAGATCCGCGGCGTGGCCGTCTCCCCGGACAGCAACCTGCTCGCCACCTGCTCCGACGACGGCACCATCCGGCTGTGGGACAGGTACGGAGAGTCGGTCGGCGCCGGCACCCGCGTCGAGGCGGGCCTCAACTGCCTGGCCTGGTTCCCCACCGGCTTCGGCCTGGCGGCAGGCGGCGACCAGGGCCTGTACGGCTTCGACCTCTACCCGCCACCCGCCTGAACCAGGGGCGAACGGCTTTCGGCGGAGGTGATCGCGGCGCAGGCTGGATCAACGGAAGGTAGAGGTCCGGTGGAGCACGACGGTGGAGATACGCCCGGCCACCTCGGCGACCAGCGGCCCATAGGAGGCGCGAGTGGTCTCGTCGAAGCGGGTGATCGGGCCGCAGATGGAGACCGAGCCGAACACCGTGCCGTCCGAGCGGAGTACGGCCGCCGCCACACTGCCGGCGGCCGACTGGCGTTCGCCGGCGCTCTCGGCGTGGCCCAGGCGGCGGATCCGCCCGACCTCCGCCAGCAGGGCTTCCAGGCGCCCGCGTATTACACGGGATACGACTTCCACCGCCAGGACGGCGGCATCTGGCGCGACGACCGCGGCGCGCTCGTCTACGCCCTCGGCGCCCGTCTCGTGCACGCGGGCCGGCGTGCGCCCTCGGCTCTGCACGACGCTCTGACCGCCGCGATCCCCGAGGATCTCGCGCCGCGCCGGGTGATCGATATGGGCTGCGGGTTCGGCAAGACCACCTTCTCCCTGGCCCGCCGCTATCCCGACGCCCAGGTCTCCGGTGTGGACCTGTCGCTGCCCGTGCTGCGGCTCGGCCGCAAGATGGCGACCGAGGAGGGACTGGCCGTCGACTGGGTTCAGGCGGACGCCGAGGCGCTGCCCGGCCCCGAGGGAGGCTCGGACCTCGTGGTGGTCTCGATGGTGCTGCACGAGATGCCGCTCTCGTCCGTCGAAGGGGCCATGCGTGAGGCCAGGCGGGTGCTGCGGCCAGGCGGGGTGTTCGTCGCCCTGGAGACCAGGTTGATCGGCGACCCGTTCCGCGACGTGCTCGGCGCCTACCACAGCGAGATCACCGGCGAGCCGTACATCAATGCCTTCCGGGCGCGTGAGTTCGGTTCCTTCGCCCGCGCGGCGGGCTTCGACGACGTGACCGTGCGCGGTTTCGCCCCGCCCGGCGCGCCGGAAAAGGTGGACCGGCACATTTGGTCCACTCCGTGGGCGCTGCTCACCGCCCGTAATTAGGCGCGAACCAATGAACGAACGAGACGATGAGAAAGGCGCAGCGGTGAATTTGCCGAGAGGGGACGCCGAGAGTGATCGACTTGATCTCGCCGGGGTCGAGCCCCCGCGCCCGCAGTGCCAGGGCCGCGTCGATGGCGGTGTGGGTGAAGTGGTTGGCCGGGTACGGCTTGAAGAAGATGCCGGGTACGGCCCATGCGGTGCCCAGGCCGCAGGTGATCTCCTCGGCGTCGAACTCGCCGCGCAGGAAGGCGGTGAAGAAGCCGAACCTGCCTTCGAGGACGGTCGGCGGCCCGGTGATGCCCCGCTGGACGAGCTGGGTCGCCGTCACCCCGGAGTGCGCGGCCCAGCCGCAGTGCGTGCGCTTGACCGTGCCGCCGGTGCGGTTGGCCTCGATGATCCCCGAGGACATGGTTGGCCAGCGCCGCGAGCGCGGCGGGCACGGGCTCGGGCTCGCCGATCACGTGGCTGTCGCGCCGCCCGCCCTGGTCGGTGACATATCCGAGCACCGCCTGGCTGGAGGGCAGGCCCCTGGCCGCCAGGCACAGGCCGAGGATGTCGAGGACCCGGCTGCGGACGCTGTCGGTCACATCGGGGGGCAGTTCGTCGTAGCGGCAGGCCGCCGCGAAAGCGGCGATCCGCTCCGCGAGGGTCTTCTCACTCACCGATTTCTCCAGAGATTGTTCCGATATTTGTAACCTTGTACCACTATGCGGACCGGGGGCAAGGTGGCCACTAGATCACACCCTGGTCCCGGAGCCCGCTCAGTTCCCCGGCCGACATGCCGAGGCGTTCGCCGTACACCTCGTCGTTGTGCGCGCCGAGCGCCGGCCCGGTCCACCGGATCGAGCCTGGCGTCCGTGACAGGCGGAACAAGACGTTCTGCATTCTGATCGGCCCGAAGTCGGGGTCCTCGACCGTGGTGATCGAGTCCAGCGCCTGGTACTGCGAGTCGGCGAAGACGTCGCGGATGTCATAGATCGGGGCGACCGCCGCCTCGGCCTTCTCGAAGGCCGAGACCACCTCGGCGACATCGCGGGCGGCGATCCAGTCGCCCACGTGGGCGTCCAGTTCGTCGCCGTGCTCGGCGCGGCTCTTGCCACCCTTGAACCACGGCTCGTCGATGACCTCGGGGACGACGACGCCGTCCAGAGGGCCACTGGCCATGTTGGGCCTCCTAATGTTCCTTTTTTTGGAATATTGTTCCGAAATATACTGAGATGCTGATGGCGTGCACGACGCGCGGCCCGATGCGAAGATCTGTTGAGCCCCTGTGAAAACGGAGTCAGCCCATGTCCGAAGACGACCCGGCCCAGCCCACGAGTCAGACGGCATCGACGGTCGAGCGGGCGGCCGACGTGCTCGTGCTGTTCGCCGAGTCGGCCACGCCTACCCTGGGCGTCACCGAGATCGCCGACCGGCTGTCCCTCTCCAAGGCCGCCGTGCACCGGATCCTCGCCTCGCTGCGCAGCCGTCAGCTGATCGAGCTGGACGAGGAGACGCGCAGATACTCGCTCGGCGTGATGTCGATGCGACTTGGCCTCGCCTACCTCGACCGTATCGATATCCGGGGCGTCGCCGCCCCGGAGCTCGCGGCGCTGTCGGCCGAGACCGGGGAGACCGCGACGCTCTCGGTGCGCAGCGGCAAGGGCCGGATCTACGTGGAGCAGGTCACCCCCGCACGCGAGGTCCGCATGTCGGTGACGCTCGGTGTGCCGTATCCCCTGCACATCGGGGCCTCCTCCAAGGTATTCCTCGCCTTCCTGCCGGACGCCGAGCGCGACGGCTATCTCTCGCGGCACGCTTCCGGCGAGCAGACCACGCTGCGAGAGCAGCTGGAGCACATCCGCCAGGTGGGTTACGCGGTCTCCTACGGTGAGCGCCAGCCCGGCGCGGGCTCGGTGGCGGCCCCGGTCTTCGACCACGCGGGGCGCCCGCTCGCCGTCATCAGCGTCTGCGGACCTCTTGAGCGGTTCAGGAGCGAGGCCGACGGCTGTGCCGACGCGCTGGTCAAGGCCACCGCTCGCGTCTCCGGCCGACTGGGGTACATGTCCTGATCCGCGGCTCACGGTCTAGAGCACCGGTCAAGTAAGGACCAAGCGGTGTCCGGCCTTCGGGTAAACCCCGGGTCGCAACAGGTCGGCCTGGCCGTATCTGGTGTTGATCAACGCTCCGTGCGGTTACTTGACCGGCTCTCTAGGCCAAGGCGGACGTCTCGACGACGGCCAGTGCCATCTTGAACCCGGGATGGTTCGGCGAGGTGGGCATGCCAGGCTCCAGCGGCTGGGATAAGTCGAAGATCCGCACTCCTCGCCGGGTGATGTCCAGCAGCCCGCCGGGCATTGTCGATCTCTCGTGCGCCATGTCCCTCGTGCTCAAGACTCAGCTCGGCCATGACCGGTTTCTCCTTATTTGGGGGGTATGCCCTTTCAGTCTGGCATGGATGGGCTCAAATATGAAACACTGTTCCTATAAGAGGGACGGTCGGGCTAAGAGGAGCGGCTGGGTTAGGAGGAGCGGTTTAATTAACTTCCGGGGGTGAGGACTCGCACACGCTCGTCGCCCTGTTCAGCGGCCTGGCGCAGGTGCTGCCCGCCGAGGGCCTGGCACGTGCTACCCGCCGAGGGCCTGGCACGTGCTACCCGCCGAGGGCCTGGTCGGCGAGGAGTTCCCGTGTCAGCGCGCCACTGGGCCGCCGGAGCTCACCGCACTGCTCGTCGGGTACCCGCCGGACCGGGTGGCCGCTCTTGCAGTGAGCCCGGCCGGTGCCTCACGGACCAGACGCCTCCCACACCTCGTATGCGATGCTGACGTCGCTCAAGCACGGTGCTTCCCGGCCACGAGGCTCAGGGGCAGGGACGCTCCCCATGGGTTCGATGCGAGAAAGTCGCAGATTGCGGGGTAAGTGTGTCGGTCGGAGGGAATTCGCAGACGGCGAGGGGAGAGCCACGGCTGTACGGTCGGATGATCGTGCTGGCCGCGGTGGTCCTTCTCGCGGACCAGGCTTCGAAGGTCTGGGCGATCTCGGCGCTTTCGGGCGGCGAACGCATCCCGGTGATCTCACAGCTGATCCAGCTACGGCTGCTGTACAACCCCGGTGCTGCGTTCTCGATCGGGACGGGGGCGACGTGGGTGTTCGCCCTGGCGGCGGCCGTCACGGTCGCCGGCATCCTGTACGCCGGGCGGCGGCTACGCTCGCCTGCCTGGACCGTCGCGCTGGGTGGGCTCCTGGGCGGCGCCTTCTCCCACCTACTCGACCGCCTCTTGCGTTCCCCCGGGTTCGGCCGGGGTCATGTCGTCGACTTCATCGACTATGGCGGACTGTTCGTCGGTAATGTCGCCGACATCGCTCTCGTGGGAAGCTGTGCCCTGCTCGTGCTGCTCAGCCTGCGTGACGTCCCCCTCGGGGGCATAGCCGACAAGGGGCATGCCTGAACCACGTCCTCGATTCTCGTCGGGGACTCCGCTGGTCAGGACGGTTCGGATCGGTGTTTCGAGGCTGCCCCGGGCGAGTCGTGGGGTGATGGTGACCTTCAGTTCACCCGGCACCTGCGGGCCGCCTGCATGTCATGTGGTGGCGTGTCTGCTCCTAAACTCCAAGGTGTGACGAAATACCTTGATGTGCATCCGGACGATCCGCAGCCTCGGCTGATCCACCAGGTGGTCGAGCTTTTGCGCGCGGACGGGCTGATCGCGTACCCGACGGACTCGTGCTACGCACTGGGATGCCGACTGGGCAACAAGGAGGGCATCGACCGGATCAGGGAGATCCGCCAACTGGGCAGTGACCACCACTTCACCCTTGTCTGCGGGGACTTCGCCCAGTTCGGCCAGTTCGTTCATGTGAGCAATGCGCTGTTCCGCTCGGTCAAGGCGGCGACACCCGGCGGATACACGTTCATCCTGCCCGCGACCAAGGAGGTGCCGCGACGGTTGCTGCACCCCCGGAAGAAGACGGTCGGCGTTCGGATCCCCGACCACGTCATCACACAGGCGCTACTGGCCGAGCTCGGCGAACCGCTGCTGTCGAGCACCCTGCTGCTGCCCGATGAGACCGAGCCCCTGACGCAGGGCTGGGAGATCAAGGAGAGGCTCGACCACGTGGTGGACGCCGTCATCGACTCAGGCGAGTGCGGAGCCACCCCGACGACGGTCGTCGACCTTTCGCAGGGCGAGGCTGAGATCCTCCGCCGGGGCACCGGAGACCCGTCCCTCTTCGAGTAAGGCGACCGGCACCATTCGTCCCATGTCTCACAAGAGTTTGACAGAGAGGGTGATGGAGGCCAGAGCGTTGGCCGCGTGAGCATACAGCTCGTTGTGCCCGGCCTGGTCAGCATGTTCGAGAGCGTCGATGGCGTAGGCATGGGCAGCGGTCGAGTTGCCCAGTTCGTGAGCCAGCCAGGCGAGCTCCTGCGAGAGCCAACCGGCGTACACGTACAGCTCGCGACTTTCCTTGAGCGTGTGCAGGCTGCGGATGAGCTGATCTATCCGTTGTCGGTAGGCGTGGGCCACTGTGAACATGTCGGCGGGTGAACTGCGGTTGACGTTTGTGGCGATGTCGGTGATCACGACCTCAAGATGATCCAAGGTGCTCTGCCCGACAGCGGACTGGCCGGCGCGGCGGGTGAATTCCATGGCCTCGTCGGCGGCGTCGCCCAGGACTCGTCCCATCGCGGCGGCCAGGCCGACTCTGAGCACGTCTCGGCGGTTCGTAGGATCACCTTCTCCCTCGACAGGTTGGTGCTCGGGTACCGCGCAGATGTCACGGTGGCCGGGTGAGTGGCTGCGAATTCCCACTGTCTCGACCGCACGGGCTCCTACGAGTCGGTCGACGTATCGGCCGTTCCCGATGAGACGATCTTCCCGGGACCGGCTTCCAAGACCGTGGAGTTCCATTCCGAGCCGTTCCGGGCGATGATCTGGTGGACATCGGCACCCTCCGGAGCCTTCCAGATCGTCCAGCGGCGCCAGTCCGGCTGGGTCGACTGGGGGACGAACGGCGAGAACGAATGCCCGGAACTCCCGGGGGGCGTCGAGATCAAGACCGCGTACGGCATGTTCAAGAACTTCTGGAGAGACGTGGCAGACCAGCTCGAAACCCCTCCCACGGTGACGACGGCCCATCCGGGATCGGCGACCCGCGTGCCGGGCGGCACGCCGTGATCAGCGTCATCGGCGAGTCGGTCGTCGACATGGTCGCCGAGGACGGTGGCCGGACCTACACCGGGCATCCGGGCGGTAGCCCGCTCAACGTCGCGGTCGGCCTGGCCCGCCTGGGCGACCCCACCGCGTTCGTCGCCCGCCTCTCCTCGGGGGTGCTGGGCCAGACGCTGCGCGCGCACGCCGCGGCGAACGGGGTGGACCTGCGCTGGGCGGTCACGGCGAGCGAGCCGGCCACCCTCGCCGTCGTCTCCGTCGACGAGGCGGGTCAGGCCGCCTACGACTTCTACGTCGAGGGCACCGCCGACTGGCAGTGGCGGGACGGCGAGCCGCACCTGCCGGCGGAGACCCAGGTGATCCACACCGGGTCCGTGGCCGCCTGGCGGCCGCCCGGCGGTGACCGGATCGCCGACGCCGTCGCGCGGGCAAGGGCCGAAGGCCGCGTGCTGATCAGCTACGACCCGAACATCCGGCCCGCCCTGCTCGGCGACCCGGTCTCCGCGCGCCCGCTCATCGAGCGGTATGTGACCCTCGCCCACGTGGTCAAGGCGAGCGAGGAGGACTTGGGCTGGCTCTACCCGGAGCGGCAGGCGAGCGAGGTGGCCGAGGGATGGCTGGCCCTGGGCCCCGACCTGGTGGTGGTCACCTACGGTGGTGAGGGCTGCCTGGGGCTGACCCGAGGCGGCCACGCGCTCCGGCGACCGGCGATCCCAGTCCAGGTGGTGGACACCGTCGGTGCCGGAGACGCCTTCACCGCCGGCCTGCTCGACGGGCTGCTGCGGGGCGGTCGTGCCACCCCGGCCCTGATCGGCGAGTTGTCCGAGGCGGAACTGGTCGGCATCCTCGACCGGGCGACCATCGTGGCGGGCCTCACCTGCAGGCGCGCCGGAGCGAACCCGCCGACCCGCGCCGAACTGGAGGCCGCCGGTTGGGCGGCGACCGCCCAGAGGACCTTCAGCTGAGAGCCTTCTCCAACTGCGCCTTGCTCATGGTCGAGCGGCCCTTGACGCCGCGGCGCCTGGCCTCCGCGTAGAGCTGCTCCTTGGTACGGCCCCCGGCCCCGGAGTGCGAGCGTAGTCCGCCGCGCCGGGACGAGGAGATGTCCTGGGTCGAGGTACGGCTCGCCGTCCGGGACTCCCCGGCGCGGGCACGTTCCTTGTTGACCGTCCGGGCCGCGATCTCCTCGGCCCGGCTCTTCTTCTCCCCGCGCCGCAGCGCGCTCTCCTTGACGCGCTTGTACTGCCGCTCGCGCTTGGAACTGGAACCACGCGGCATGGCGATCACCTCTTCGCATCGTTCACTTATGCCTTACCACTCCGCTACCCGCGCCGTCCCGCCTGACACCGGTATCACCGCCGTCCCAGACCGACTTTTGACGATGACCATTCCGTGTACGGAGACGTGAAGAACTCTCGCTACGTGATCAACACATAGTCAGTCACCGGACGTGCGAACGCCCGGGGTCGGTTGCCGGATGCAGGCCACCGGGTGCCCCGTGCCTCGTTCGATCAACGCCGGTGGGTGCTCCGCGCAGGCGTCGACGGCTTGCCGGCATCGGGGACGGAACGAGCAGCCGCTGAGCGACTTCATCGGGCTTGGTGGATCGCCGCGCAGGATGATCCGCTCACCCCGGTGGTGCGGATCCGGTACCGGCGCCGCAGACAACAGAGCACGCGTGTAGGGGTGTGACGGCTGCTCGAAGATCTCGGGTGCCGTGCCGATCTCCACGATTTTTCCCAGGTACATGACCGCGACCCGGTGCGAGATGTGCCGCACCACGGCGAGGTCGTGCGCGATGAAGACGTAGGCCAACCCGAGGTCGCGTTGCAGTTGCCGGAGCAGGTTGATGATTTGAGCCTGGATCGACACGTCCAGTGCGGACACCGGCTCATCGCACACAAGGACATCGGGACGCAGCGCGAGGGCACGTGCGATGCCGATGCGCTGCCGCTGCCCACCGGAGAACTGATGCGGGTACCGGTCGATGTGTTCGGGGTTGAGCCCGACCGTCTTCAGCAGCTCCCGCACCCGGCGGCGCCGGTTGGTCGGTGCCGGCTCGCGGTGCACCGCGAACGGCTCCGCGATGATCTGGCCGACCGTCATCCGGGGATCCAGCGACGAGTACGGATCCTGGAAGACGATCTGCACCTGGCGGCGCAGGTCGCGCAGTTCCCGCCCGCGCAACGCCGCGATGTCGGTACCCCGATACCGGATGTGCCCATCGGTCGGCTGCTCCAGCCGGATGAGCAGCTTCGCGAGGGTCGACTTGCCGCACCCGGACTCGCCGACGATGCCCAGCGTTTCCCCCGCCCGCAACTCGAAGGACACGCCGTCGACCGCCTTGAGCACGCCGGCCGACCGCTTGATGATCTGCCCCCGGCGTATCGGGTAGTGCTTGGTCACTCCCTCGACCGCCAGCAGTTCCTCGCCCGTCACGACGTGCTCCGGCGAGGCCGGCCGATGACGAACCGGATATCCATACCGGTGACCACGTGGGCGTGGATGGCGACGTCCGACCCGTCGAGGTCGGTCGGCACCGGGTACCGGAACAGCTCGCGCCGCCCGGCGGCGCCGCGCAGGGGAGAGGACATCAGCGTCACATCCTTTCGACAGTCAGGTGCAGGCAGGCGGCGAGGTGCCCGGCGGACACCTGGCGCAGGTCGGGCTCGCGCTCGGCGCACTCGGCGGTACTGATCGCGCAGCGGGGCGCGAACGCGCAGCCGGCCGGCAGCGCGGTCATGGTCGGTGGCGAGCCGGGGATCGCCCACAGCTCGTCGTCGGCGGGCCGGTCCAGCCGGGGTATCGAGTCCAGCAGGCCACGGGTGTACGGCATGGCGGGGTGGTCGAAGACATCGACGGCGGTACCGGTCTCCACCAGCCGGCCCGCGTACATCACCGCGATCCGGTCCGCCACCTGGGCCACGATCCCCAGGTCATGGGTAATCAGCAGGATCGCCGCCCCGGTACGTTCCCGGACGGCGCGCAATGCCGCGAGCACCTGCGCCTGTACGGTCACGTCCAGCGCGGTGGTCGGCTCGTCGGCGATGATGAGGTCCGGGTCATTGGCGATCGCCATCGCGATCACCACCCGCTGGCGCATCCCGCCGGAGAACTGGTGCGGGTAGTCGCGCAGCCGGTTGCGGGCGTCGGGTACGCCGACGACATCCAGTAGTTCGACGGCCCGGTCGCGGGCGGCGGCCCAGGAACAGCCCTGGTGTACCCGGACGGCCTCGGCCACCTGGTCGCCGATGGTGTGCACCGGGCTGAGCGAGGACATCGGGTCCTGGAACACCATCGCGACGCGCCGGCCGCGCAGCCGTCGGTACTGCGGCTCCGCCAACCCGATGACCTCCTGCCCGGCGAAGCGAATGGAACCGCTGACCGTGGCGGTGGGCGGTAGCAGACCCATGATCGCGGCGGCGCTGACCGACTTGCCTGAGCCGGACTCCCCGACCAGGCCGACCACCTCGCCCCGGCGTAGGTCCAGGTCCAGCCGGCGGACCGCCGGCACGTCGCCGCCGTCGGCTGCGAACACCACCCTCAGGTCCCGAATGGACAGCAACACCTCATCGGGTATCACGTCGGTGCGCTGCGCCGGCTGGGCCAGGTACCGGCGCCGACGCGGACCCCTCGTGTGCGCCGGGTCCAGCGCGTCACGCAGCCCGTCCCCGATGAAGTTGATCGACAGGGCGATCAGCAAGATGACCACACCCGGCGAGTAGAACAGCCAGGGCCGGGTACTCACCGCGGACTGGGCGTTGGCGATCAGCAGGCCGAGCGAGGTGTCCGGCGGCTGGACACCGAAGCCGATGAACGACAGCGCGGTCTCGGCGAGGATCGCGCTGGCGACCAGGATGGTCACCGACACGATGATCGGACCGGCCACGTTGGGCAGGATGTGCGAGGCCATGATCCGGGCGTTGGACGCGCCGAGCGAACGGGCGGCCGCCACGAACTCGCGTTCCCGCAGGCCGAGCACGACCCCCCGGACCACCCGGGCCACCGTGGTCCACATCAGGGCGGCGAGCACCGCGGCGATGAGGAACCAGCCGCTCTCGCCGGCGAAGTTGTGCCCGAGCACAGCGGCGACCGCGATTGTCGGGACGGTGAGGAACAGATCCACCACCCGCATCAGCACTGCGTCGGTGCGGCCTCGGTAGAAGCCGGCGACGATGCCGGTCACGGTGCCGATCAAGGCCGCACCCAGGGCCACGCTCAGCGCGATGAGCAGCGACTGCTGGGTACCGCGCATCACCTGAGCCAGCAGGTCGTGACCGAGCGAGTCGGTACCCAGTGGGTGGGTCGCCGACGGCGGCTGCGAGTTGTCCGGGGTGATCTGGTCGTACCGGTAGTGCCACAGCAGCGGTCCGACAAAGGCGAACAGCGCGACGAGCACGAGCACCACGAGCGAGACGACGGCGAGCCGGTGCCGGCGGAACCGGGCGATGACGGTGCGCCACTGGCCGGGCTCGGCACCGGCCGCGGGCATCGGTGAGGATTCAGCGGACACTACGGATCCTCGGGTCGAGAGTGGCGTACAAGATGTCGGCGAGCAGGTTGAACACCACCACCGCCAGGGCCGCCACGAGCAGCCAGGCCATCACGGCGTTGACATCCCGCGCGTTGATGGACGACAGCAGGTAGTCGCCCATGCCCCGCCACTGGAAGACCGTTTCGGTGATCACCGCGCCGGCGAACACCGCGGTGAAGTCCAGCGCGATGATCGTGATCAGTGGGGTGAGCGCGGTGCGCAGCGCGTACTTGCGCAGCACCGTGCGCCGTGGCAGTCCCTTGGCGGTGGCCAGCTTGACGTAGTCGCTGTTGAGGACCTCGAGCATGGACGAGCGCTGGAACCGGCTCCACACCGCGAAATGGATCAGCACCAGGGTGATGGTCGGCAGGATCATGTGCCCGGCGATATCGGCTATCTGTGCGCCGAGGGTAGGCGGTGGTGGCACAGACCTGTCGCCGATCATGTAGAAGGTCTCCGTGCCGGTCGCCCGGTTGAACTGGATGCCGCCCTGCTTGAGCAGGATCGCCAGCCAGAACGACGGCATCGCCAGGAACAGGAAGCCGGCCGAGGTGAACAGATAGTCCAGCCAGGAGTACTGGCGGACCGCGCTGACGACCCCGACCAGGATCGCCAGCACGGCCGCGATCAGCATCGCGATGAGCACGAAGCGCATGGTCATGCCCAGGCGCGTGCCGATCTCCGTGGCAATGTGGGCGTTGCGGTTGACCGACGGACCGAAGTCGCCCTGCACGACTCCGGTCAGCCAGTGCCAGTACCGCTCCAGCACGGAGTGGTCCAACCCGAGCCGCGTTTCCTCGGCGGCGATCGTTTCCGGCGGCACCGGTGGTTGACGCTCCCGGAGCTCGGCCAGCGGGTCACCCGACCCGGCGACTGTGAGGAAGATGAGGAACGTCGACACGAGCAGCACCGGGATGGCGACCAGCAGCCGCCTCAGGGCGAAGCCCAAGATCTCCATGAGGAATCTCCGCGCTCGTTATCCGTTAGCCTTCGCCGCCGGTGATCTTCCGGATCCGGCCCCAGTGCCAGAACGGCACCCGGAAGTCGATCTGGTCGGCCCACCCGGAGAACTCGTTGCTGCGTAGCAGGTAGATGCAGTACCAGAAGAGCGGGATCACGCTGACGTCGCGCGCCCACACCTCCTGCAGCCGCCAGTAGTGCGCGATCCGCTCGTCCTGGTCGATGGTGCTCCGGGCGGCGGCATAGCAGGCGTCGGCGTTCGGGTTCGACAACTTCAGGTGGTTGCGCTGCCCATCGGTGGCCAGCCGGCTGGCGGTGATGTCCGGGTCGGGCATCATGTTGCCGCCGCTGATCGTCAGGTCGAAGTCGCCGATCGACATCCTGTGCGGCCAGAACAGACAGGACGGCGGGACGATCCGACTCGACGGCCGCGTACTGAGTGGTCGCCCGGGGCGCCGCAGCCGGATGGGTCTGGCGCGCACGTTCCAGCAGCCGCAGGTCGCCGATGACCTGACCCTTGCCGAGAACATCAGCGTCGGCCTCGCCGGGAGGGAGCTGCCCGGCCTGCTCCGGATCCTGTCCCGGATGGGGCGCGACCTCTTCCTCCCCGCCCGGCGGCTCGACCCGCGCGTGCGGGCCGCCGCCGAATCCGTCGGTCTGGAGCAGCTCGACCGGCTGGTGGGCGGTGTCTCCTTCGGCGAGATGCGCCTCGTCGAGGTCGCGCGGGCGCTGGTCGCCGAACCGGCCCTGATGATCCTGGACGAGCCGTTCCCCGGTGTGGGTGACCGAGGTCTCGAGTCGACCCTGGCCGCACTCCGCGGGCTCCGCGAGGCCGGTCACAGCGTGCTGCTCGTGGACCACAACATCGACGTGGTCCTCGACCTGGCCGACCAGGTCAGCCTCCTCGCCAACGGGCGGATCGCGTTCGAGGGGACGCCAGAGGCGTGCCGGTCGAGCCAGGTCTTCAGGAACGTCTACCTGGGGGAGGTCCCTGCATGAACAGCACATCACGCCTCGAGGCAGAGAACCTCGTCGTCACCTACGGCCGGGCGCGCGCCGTGGAGGGGGTGAGCTTCACGCTCATCCCCGGCAGTACCACGGCCCTGATCGGACCCAACGGCGCCGGCAAGTCCAGCGTGCTGCACGCGCTGGTCGGATCCGTCCGCGGTGCCTCCGGGCACGTCCGCATCGGAGGTGACTCCCTTGACGGGCTGGACCCCAATGGGCGCGCCGCACGAGGGCTGACCCTCGTGCCCCAGGGGCGCCACGTGTTCAAGACACTCACCGTCGAGGAGAACCTCGCGGTCATCGCCGACTCCCAGCGGCTTGATCGCAGCACGGTCGACGAGGCGCTGAACCGCTTCCCCATTCTGAGGCAGCGGCGCAAGATCCATGCCGGTCTGCTCAGCGGCGGCGAGCAGCAGATGCTCGCCATCGCCCGCGCACTCATGTCGAAGCCGCGGGTACTCCTCCTCGACGAGCCTGCCCTGGGCCTTGCGCCGGGCATCGTCGACGAGCTGATGTCCACTGTCGCGGCGGTGGCCGGGGCGGGGGCCGCCGTACTGATCACGGAACCCTCCACCGCCACCCTCCGCACGCACATCGACCACGGTCTGGTGCTGCAGCGCGGCCGTCTCGTCGGCAGGTGCGGGGGGGGAAGAGCTGGCCGAGACCTACCACCGCGCCCTGGGCAGGCACGTCTGACCGGGACACCAAAACGCGCAGCGCGACAGGGCTGCGAGGAACATCCACAGAAAGCAGAGAAAGTCATGGCGCTCGCCATCAACGGAGTGAACATCGCGGTCAAGGACCTGGCCGCGGCGACCGAGAAGTATGAGCAGTTGTTCGGGGTGAAGGGCGAGTACGTCGGAGAGGGCGGCTTCGCCTTCCCCGGTCTCAAGGGGACCAGACTCGACATCGGCGGCTTCGTCGTCAACCTGATAACCTCCGACGTCGAGGACACCTCGGTGAGCCGGTTCCTCGAGCGCAAGGGTGAGGGCTTGTTCCTCCTCTCGGTCAAGGTCAACGACATCGACAAGGCAGTGCAGGCAGTGTCGGAGCAGGGGATGTCACCGCTACTCGAGAAGTCCGCCCGCGGCTCCTACGGCGCCGTCAACTTCGTCCACCCGCGCGACATGAACGGCGTGCAGCTCGAGCTGATCGAGCTCCCCTGACAGATTCGCACCGGCCGTCCATCGGGGCCGCCCGGGCGGCCCATCGGCGCTCGGCGAAGCGGAGAGGCGGTTCGGCGCACGCGGTCAGGCGCGTACCCGCGCACGCCGACCGGCTGCGCGAGGCCGGTCACCACGCAGAGGAGGAGCCAGAATGTCGGTCCGGAACACAGTGATGCGCGAACGCATCACCAGCGCTGCAGCCCGGCTGTTCCAGTCCGAGGCATCGGCGGCGTGAGCATGCAGGAGGTCGCCAAGGAGGTTGGTCTCTCGAAGGCTGCGCTCTACCACTACTACGACAGCCGTAACGACCTGCTGCGCCACCTCTTCGGCGACTGGGCACGCCGTGAGCTGGAAGGGGCGCGCAAGATTGCGGAGTCTGAGGCTGACCCCGGAGCCAAACTCACCCAGTTCATCACGCTCCACCTCAACTCGATCGCCGACAACCTCGACCTCTACTCGCTCTCCTTCCGTGAGGAGGAGCAGTTGCCCGACGACGTGCGTGAGGAGTTCCGTGGCCTCAAGCACGAGAACGACCTCCTGGTACGTCAGATCATCCGGGAGGGCGTCGAGGCGGGTGCCTTCGAGCCGGTCGACGAAACGCTCACCGTCTTCGCCATCATCGGCATGTGCAACTGGCTGTGGAAGTGGTATCGCCCCGATGGTGCCAAGCGGCCTGACGAGATCGCCGAGACTTTCTCCCACCTCGTCCTCCGCGGGCTCATGTCGACCGATCACGAGCTCGCCGCCCACGCCGATCAGGGTGAGGCCCCGATGGCCGCGGCGACCTAGCAGGTGAGGGTGACGTCTTCATCTCCGCCGGTGTCGAGACCGTCAGTCGCTTCGGCAAGGGCATGGCCGACGACATGCTCGACACCCACAACCCCGTCATGGGCGGGGCGGAGCAGCGTACGGCCGCACTTGCCGAGGGAGGCCGCACCTGGGTCGACCCGCGCGAGCAGGGACTGCTGCCCGATCTCTACATCGCCATGGGACAGACCGCCGAGAACGTCGCCCAGCACACCGGCGTGAGCCGCGACGACCAGGACGAGTTCGCCCTGCGCAGTCAAAACCGCGCCGAGAAGGCCATCGCCAACGGCTTCTTCGCCCGCGAGATCACCCCGGTCACCCTCCCCGACGGGTCGACCGTCTCCGCCGACGACTGCCCCCGCGCGGGCGTCACCAAGGAAGCCGTCGCCGGCCTCAAGCCCGTGTTCCGCCCCGACGGCACCGTCACCGCGGGCAACTGCTGCCCGCTGAACGACGGCGCTGCCGCACTGGTCATCATGAGCGACACCAAGGCCGCCGAGCTGGGGCTCACCCCGCTGGCTCGTATCGTCGCCACCGGCGTGTCCGGTCTCTCACCCGAGATCATGGGGCTCGGTCCGGTGGAGGCCAGCCGGCGCGCTCTTGCGCTCGCGGGCATGACCATCGACGACATGGACCTGGTCGAGATCAACGAGGCGTTCGCCGCCCAGGTGATTCCGTCGGCGCGCCAGTTGGGTATCGACTTCGACAAGCTCAACGTCAACGGTGGTGCGATCGCACTGGGGCACCCCTTTGGCATGACCGGCGCCCGGATCACCACCACGCTGCTCAACGCGCTACAGGAGCGGGATAAGCAGTTCGGCCTCGAGACGATGTGTGTCGGTGGCGGCCAGGGCATGGCGATGATCCTGGAGCGACTGTCGTGAACGCACTCACCTTCGACTTCACCGGCCGCACCGTGCTCGTCACCGGGGCCGCCCGCGGCATCGGACGTGCCATCGGCGAGTTCTTCGTGGCAGCCAAGGCGGACGTGTACCTGCTCGACTTCGACGAGGCCGAGGTCAAGACCGCCGCCGACGAGATCGGGGCACGGGCGATCTGCTGCGACGTCTCGCAGACCGACTCGGTGGAGGCTGCTGTCGAGCAGGTCGTCCGCGCCACCGGCCGCATCGACGTACTCGTCAACAACGCCGGCATCCTGCGCGACCGGGTCCTGTGGAAACTCAGTGACGACGATTGGGAGCAGGTGCTCGCAGTGCACGCGGGCGGCACCTTCCGGATGACCCGGGCCTGCGTGCCGCATTTCCGCGAGGGCGGCTTCGGACGGGTCATCAACGTCACCTCCTACAGCGGCCTTCACGGCAACACCGGCCAGGCCAACTACGCGACGGCCAAGGCGGGCATCCTGGGCTTCACCCGCACCGCGGCCAAGGAGCTCGCGCGCTTCGGCATCACCGTGAATGCCATCTCGCCCAACGCCGAGACCCGGATGATCTCCTCGATACCCGAGGAGAAGAAGGCCGAGATCGCCGCCACCATCCCCATGGGCCGTTTCGCCGACCCCGGTGAGATGGCCGCAGCCATCGGCTTCCTCGCGTCGCCGGAGGCCGGCTACATCACCGGTGCGGTCCTGCCGGTGGACGGAGGGCTGTCGATGTGACCGCCCGACGACTCGAAGGCCGGACCGCGCTGGTCACCGGCGCCAGCCGCGGCATCGGTCTCGCCATCGCCCACCGGCTCGTCGACGAGGGCGCTCGAGTCTGCATCACCGCCCGCAAGGAGACGGCGCTCAAGGAGGCCGTCGAGGAGCTTGGCCCTGACGTCGCCTTCCACGTCGCCGGCTCCGCCGACGACCCCGATCACCAGCAGGAGGCCATCGACCGCGCTGTCGAACGGTGGGGCGGTCTCGACCTGCTGGTGAACAACACCGGCATCAACCCGGCATACGGCTCACTGCTTGAGCTTGAGGATTCCGCGGCGCGCAAGATATTCGAAGTCAATCTCCTCGGCACGCTCGGTTGGACACGCCGGGCCTGGCATACGGTGCTCGCCGACCGGGGAGGTGCCGTGGTCAACGTCGCCTCCGTCGCCGGTCTCCGTCCCGCCGGCGGAATCGGCTTCTACGGCGCGACCAAGGCAGCCCTGATGCACCTCACCCAGCAGCTCGCCGTCGAGCTCTCGCCGACCGTGCGGGTCAACGCCGTCGCGCCCGCCGTCGTCCGCACCCGCTTCGCCACCGCACTCTTCGAGGGCAAGGAGGACGAGGTCACCGCCGCCTATCCGGTCGGACGCCTCGGCGAGCCCGAGGACATCGCCGCAGCCGTGGCCTACCTCGGCTCCGACGACGCCGCCTGGACGACCGGCCAGACCCTCGTGCTCGACGGAGGCCTCACTCTCAACGGAGGAGTCTGATGACCACCCTTGACGACACCGCCAGCTGAGGGAGCACCACCGTGGAACATGAGCTGCTGTCACGACGAGACCTCGACTTCCTGCTGTACGACTGGCTCGACGTCGAGTCCCTGACCCGATGCGAACGCTTCGCCGACCACTCTCGCGACACCTTCGACGCCGTCCTCGACCTCTCCCAGGAGCTCGCGGCCGAGCAGTTCGCCACCCACAACGCCGCTAGCGACCGCACCGAGCCGGTCTTCGACGGCGAGACCGTCACCGTCATCCCCGAGGTCGGCCAGGCGCTCAAGGCGTTCGCCGACTCTGGGCTGATTGCCGCGGCCATGGACGCCGACGCCGGTGGCATCCAGCTGCCCTACATCGTGCACCAGGCATGCTTCGCGTGGTTCCAGGCCGCCAACATCGCCACCGCCGCATACCCCATGCTCACCATGGCCAACGCCAATCTGCTCCAGGCGCATGCCTCCCCCGAGCAGGTCGCGAGGTTCGTGCCGCCCATGCTCGAAGGACGCTGGTTCGGCACCATGTGCCTCTCCGAGCCGCAGGCCGGCTCCTCACTCGCCGACGTGGCGACCCGGGCCGTGCCGCAGGGCGACGGCACCTATCGCCTCTTCGGCAACAAGATGTGGATCTCCGGCGGCGAGCACGAGATGGGCGACAACATCGTCCACCTCGTGCTCGCCCGCGTCGAAGGCGCACCCACCGGGGTCAAGGGGCTCTCGCTCTTCGCCGTACCCAAGCGGCTGGTCGGCGCCGACGGTGAGTTCGGCGAGCGCAACGACGTCGTGCTCGCCGGCATCAACCACAAGATGGGCTACCGCGGCACCGTCAACACGGTGCTCAACTTCGGTGAGGGACGACATCGCCCCGGCGGCTCCGCCGGTGCCGTCGGCGAGCTCGTCGGCGACCAGGGACGCGGGCTCGCCGTCATGTTCCACATGATGAACGAGGCCCGCATCGGCGTCGGCGCAGGCGCCGTCGCGCTCGGCTACGCCGGTTATCGCACCGCACTCGCCTATGCGAAGTCGCGTCGGCAGGGCCGACCGCTCGGCGCGAAGGACCCGTCGAGCGCCCCCGTGCCGATCATCCGGCACGCCGACGTGCGTAGGATGCTGCTCGCCTCGAAGTCCTACGTCGAGGGCGGGCTCGCGCTCGTGCTCTATGCCGCCCGCCTCGTCGACGAGCAGCGTACGGCCGAGACTCCTGCCGAGCGGGCGGCGGCCGGTGAGCTGCTCGACGTGCTCACCCCCATCGTCAAGAACTGGCCGTCGCAGTGGTGCCTCGCCGCCAACGACCTGGCCATCCAGGTGCACGGCGGCTACGGCTACACGCGCGAATATCCTGTCGAGCAGCTTTATCGCGACAACCGGCTCAACCTCATCCACGAGGGCACCCACGGCGTCCAGGCCCAGGATCTCCTCGGCCGCAAGCTCGTCATCGACGGGGGCCGCGGTCTGCGGGTCCTGCTCAAGGCCGTCGACGGCACCGTCACGCGTGCACGGGCCGCCGGGTTCGAGGTCTACGCCGATGCTCTCGCTGCGTACACCGCCGGGCTCGGTGACCTCGTCGGCGAGGTGTGGGCCGAGGGCAAGCCCGAAGAGGCGCTGGCAAATGCCTCGACGTTCCTCGAGGCCGCCGGCCACATCGTCGTCGCGTGGATCTGGCTTGAGCAGCTGGTCGCGGTGGGGGAGCGCGAGGGGGACTTCTTTGCCGGGAAGCGTGCTGCGGGGCGTTATTTCCTGACCCACGAGCTGCCGAAGGTCGGCCCGATGCTCGATCTCGTCGGCAGCGGGGACCAGCTGTTCAACGAGATCCGGGAGGCGTGGTTCTGACTCGCGGCGTCCGACACGGCCGTGGTCGCGGATGTTCGACGCCGTCATCACGTTCAACGGCGAGCGCCACCGGCGGTCCCGCAGGCTGCTGATGCCGATCGTGCACAGGACCGCGTTGGAGCACTACCGGGAGGTCTTCGCCGACACCTTCAAGCAGTCCCGGTTCGCGTCGGCGGACCGCGAGCCGTTCGACATGGTCGCCGAGTTCCTCCGCATCACCCGGGCCAACCTGCTCACCTGCCTGCTCGGGCTCGAACCGGACAGGAGGAACGTCGCCCTCGCGCAGTCCGTCAGCGACCTGTTGCAGGCCACCCTGAACCCGATGGTGTTCATGTACCAGAAGGACCGGGACTGGACGCCCTACGGCCGGTGGGTGCGGCGGGTCGCCGGGGTGTACGACGGGTTCGAGGCGATCATCGAGCGTAAGCGGGCCGAGGAGCCCCGGCCGGACGCGCTGTCCATCCTGTGCCACACGACCGATGAGGACGGCGACTCACTCAGCACGCCGGAGATCGCGGGGGAGTTGCACGGGTTGTTCGCCGCCGGGTTCGAGACGACCGCGATGTCGATGACGTGGGCCATGCTCACCATCCTCGGCACGCCGGAGCTCACGGTCTCCGACGAGGAGACGCTGGACACCGTCGTCAAGGAGTCCCAGCGGCTCATCCCGACCGTTCCGCTCTCGTTACCCCGGCGGGTCATGCGCGAGGTGGAGATCGACGGCTCGCCGCCGATCCCGCGGGGCGTGCTGGCGTTCGCCGCGCCGTTGCTGGAGCATCGCGATCCCGCGGCGTTCCCGGACCCGGACGTCTTCCGGCCGTCGCGGTGGGCCGACTCCCGGCCCTCGCCGTACGAGTTCCTGCCGTTCGGCGTGGGACAGCGCCGCTGCCTGGGCGCGTCCTTCGCCGACCTGCAGATCCGGACGACCCTCGGCATGGTGCTGGAGTACGGTACGCCGGAACTGCTCACCACCGAGGTCGACTACCGCATCAAGTCCGGCGCCACCGCGTTCCCGAAGAAGCCGATCATGATCGGGGTAGGCCGGGACGGGTCCTTCGCCCAGCCGTGTGTCACCGGCAGCGTCACCAAACTCTGGAACCGGCTCCCGCCGCCGTGAGCGCGGTGGCCGACGATAAAAGCCTGTACTGTCCTTCCTGACACCGATATCACCGCCCTCTCAGGCCAACTCTTGACGATGACCATGCTCTGAGCCGAGGTCCATCAGGCCTGCCGCTGCAGGCCGATTGCCGAGCGGGTTGGCGGGCGCCCTGCCGTGAATTTTGGTGATCCGGGACATCGACTCGGCGTACGACCGTGCCTTCACTCCGGCAGCCAGAGCATCACCGGCTTGATTAAGTCGCCCCTTCTCGGCCTGCCGCTTTAAAGCGGACGGTACAAATATGTTGCCGGTGGCACAAGTGATTCACAAGTCTGTTCCAAGCTCGCGCTCAATCGCATGTGCAATCCTCCATCGCAACGGCGAAAAGCCAGCGGGGATGGCGGCCGAAATGCATCCTGCTCGCGACCGGAGACGTCACGGTCCGCGACGAAGGGCAATTTTGAGCTGCTGGCTCATTGGTTCCCAGCCGGATCTCGTTCATTGTTTCAGTCCCATGGAGGGTAATTAATGCGGGCATCCAAAATGCTGGTGGCGACTTTGGCTGCGACGGCGGTGGTCACCGCCGGAGCCGTACCGGTCCACGCCGCCGGCATTCGGCCGGTCACCGCGGCCGAGGCTTCGAGCACGCTGCCGTCCTATGACGGAAAGACCGTCTATCGCGGCCTGATCCTCGGAATCGGTCCGGTGGCCGAGAAGTTCCCCGAGATCGCGCGCCCGGCCGGTCCGATAACCGCCGCACAGGAGAAGTTCGCCAACGCGGTCGTCGCCGCGGTCGACGCCAAGGACCCGGCCTTCCTGACCTCGTTCGGCCTCGACATGACCAGCGGCGACCGGGTCCGGGTCGACCGGGCGTTCGTCGCCGCGCAGAAGATCACCCGCGAGGTGCTGACGGAGCGCTTCGGGTTCCGTGCCGACTCGTCGGCCACCGACCAGGCAGCCGGCCTGGCGTTCTTCGTGTTCGCGATCTACCTCGGCAACGTCTACGAGATCGTCAACGTCTACAAGGTGGCCAACGCGGTCCGGGAGTCCAACGTCTACGAGATCGAGAACTGGACCGAGTCCATGGTGAGCAAGGACATGGCCAGGATCGACCGTGAGCGCTTCGTGAACCTCGTCGCCGAGCGGCTCGCCGCCTGACCTCCGGCCCCCGGCCTGGCGTCCCGGGCCGGGGGCCCCATCAACTCACGGAGCCTCCGTTGACCGAAAACACCATGGCGAGGCGTCTCGGGTGGGCCCTCGTCGCCATCGTCGCCTTCTGGGTATCAGTGATCTTCTACGTGGTCCACTCCCAGCTGCCGAGCAATGCCATCCGGCTCCCGGGGCAGGAGCAGTCAAGGCTGACCATCACTACCCTCACCCCGCAGGGCTGGGCCTTCTTCACCAAATCACCACGCGAACCACAGATCGGCGTATGGCGGCTCGCGGGCGCGAGTGGCTGGCAGGACGCGCGCCTCGGCCCGCACTCCGAGCTCTGGAACGTCCTGGGATTCGACCGACGGTCCCGGGCCCAGGGCCTGGAGCTGGGCATCATGCAGACCGCCGTTCCCCAGGGCAAATGGACGCCCTGTGACGGCGCCGACGTCCACGCCTGCCTCGCCCGGACGCCCAGCGTCGTGACGATACGCAACCTCGCGCCGAATCCCATCCACTGCGGCTCGATCGGCCTGGTCCAACGCGAGCCGCTGCCCTGGGCGTGGGCCGGAAGCCGGACGGTCATGCCCGCCACCGTCGCCCGTTTGGAGGTCACATGCTGACCAGAGTCGGCCTCGCGGCTGCGCGCCTCACACGAGTGTCGCCCTGGACGAACGTCTACGGCCTGGCCCGTACCCTGATGGCGCTCGGCACGCTCGGAACACTCCTGTTCAGTCACAGCAGTTCGATCCTGCGCCCCGCGCAGGGAATGCCGACCTTCCCCAACTGCGAGGGCCTGGCCCGGTTCAGCGTCTACTGCGTGGTCCCCGACGGTCAGCTGGAGCTCGCTCGTTTCGTGTCGATCGGCCTGCTCCTGCTCGTGGTCATCGGCTGGCGGCCCCGTTTCACCGCTCTCGGGCACTGGTGGGTCACGGTCAGCCTGATGGCGTCGGCCACCATCCCCGACGGGGGCGACCAGATCAGCTCGGTCATCACCCTGCTACTGCTCCCCATCGCGCTGCTGGACGGGCGCAGGTGGCACTGGGGGCCACCCGTCGACGTGGCCGACCGCCCGGTCCGCTCGCTGCTGGCCTGGAGCACCTTCTTCGTCATCCGCCTCCAGGTCGCCGGACTCTACTTCCAGGCCTCGGTGGCCAAGCTGAGCCACACCGAATGGGCCGACGGCACGGGACTGTGGTACTGGCTCACCGACCCGTTCTTCGGCATGCCGAGCTGGGCCAAACCCTGGCTCACCCCGGTCCTGGTCAACCCGGTCGGCGTCACCGCGATGACCTGGGGACCGCTCGTCATCGAGTTCGCGCTCGCGCTCGGCATGATCGCCCGCCGTCCGGTCAGGCCGTACCTGCTGGCCGCGGGATTCGCCTTCCACATCTCGATCGGGCTGCTCATGGGCCTCGGGAGCTTCATGTTCGCGATGCTCGCCTGCCTGGTGCTCCATCTACGCCCGGTCGACCTCCCGGTCCGGCTGCCCCACCTCGCCCTCCCCGACCGGGTATGGGCGGCATGGCCGGCCTCGCCCCGCCCCGCGATCGCCGCCGCCGGTGACCTCCCAAGCGTGACCGAGCCGTCTCCCGCCGTCCCCGCCCAGGTCGGCCCGGCTGTGGAAGGACGCCCATGACGCCGGACCCCCTCCTCGTCTACGACGGAGACTGCGGCTTCTGCGCCGCCTCACTGCGCAGGCTCCGCCGTACCCTCCCCGCCTGGCCAAGGACCTCCGCCTGGCAGACCCTCGACCTCGAAGAACACGGCCTCTCCCCGGAACAGGTAACCAGGGCCGCCTGGTGGATCGAACCGGGAAAAGCCCCGGCCGGCGGCGCGAGGGCTTTCGCCGCCCTGCTCACCTGGCAATCTTCCCGCAGGTGGCGCGGGATGGGGAGGCTTCTGTCGACCCCCCCGGCCTCCTGGGCCGCCGAACTGGTCTACACGGCGGTGTCTCGCTCGCGGCACCGCTTGCCCGGCGGCACTCCCATGTGCTCGGTACGCGGGGACGGTCGGGAACCGTAGGCCGACCTCGTTGACGCCATGATCACGGCATCTAGGTCGTACGTGGCCACGTGGCCGTTGACATTTTTGACCGGCTCGCTGTGGGCGGATTCCAGCGATCATTGCAACACGTGATCATTTGACTGTTGCGACGAGCTTAGCGAAGAGCTCGGCGGGCGTTCGCCAGCCGAGGGTCTTGCGGGGGCGGTTGTTGAGTTCGGCGGCGAGGGCAGCGAGCTCTTCGGCGCTGTAGACGGACAGATCGGCGCCTTTGGGGAAGTACTGGCGGAGCAGGCCGTTGGTGTTCTCGTTCGAGCCGCGCTGCCAGGGGCTGGCCGGTTGAGGTCTGAGCTAGCCGGCAGGGTCGCCCATCAGCCGCAGGTAGTCGCGGATGTAGTCGGCTTGGCCATGAGCAACACAGAGCCCAGTCGTCGACACTGTAGTTGTTGGAGCCCGCCTTGAGGTCGACCGTATGCAGTTCGAGCAGCGTCTCGATCAGCACCGACGGGAGCCGTCGACTGCCAAGGTCGCCTCGGACGGGACGTCAGGCGACGCTCCCTCGCAGAGGTCTTCACCTTGTCGATTGATCCTCGATCCCGTGATTGTGGACCGCTGGGCAGCTCTCGACGTCGACGAGCAGGTGCTCTGGAATGGGCACACAACGGGCGCCTGGTCGGCTGGCTGAGCGCAGGCGCAGCTGCTGTTCGGTCTTGACCTCCGTGGAGTCAAGCACCCGGTTGATGGGCAGGTCGAACTCGGCGGCGAGTGCCACCACCTCTCCTGTGCTTCGCAGTGCGAACTCCTGCTCCAGCCGGCTTCTGACGCCTTCCGCGTCGGCTTGCCTGGCTCGATAGTGCTCCAGATGGTGCTTCGCCGACCAACTCGTCAACCTGAGCGCCCGACACAGACGCACCCACATGTCGTCCTCAAGGAGCGCCAACACGAACACGTCCCCATCGCGCGACATGAAAGTCCCGTAGCTGGGCTCGATGTCGGACACGGCGCGTGGCTTTACCGCCGCCCACGAAGCAGCCAGGTCGAGCATGGCCAAATCCAGATGGACGCCCACGCCTGCGTGCCAGTATGCGGCGATCGCCAAGGCGGCTGTGGTGGCCGTTCCGAGGTCGACCCAGGGCACGCCGATACGGTCCAGCCGGGCGAACCTCGGTATCGCCCCAACCATGGCTTGGAGGTTGAGATCGTGGGTCGGATGCCCGGCCAGCGGGCCCTTCTGGCCATAGCCGCTGATCGAGCAATAGATAAGAGAGGGGTTCAACGCGTGCAGATCCATGGCGGAGCACCCCAGCCGGTCCATAACCCCTGGGCGGAAGCCCTCGATGAAGACATCCGCGCTGGTCATCATCCTGTGTAGGGTCTTGCGGCCGACATCGGACTTGAGGTCCAGGCGCACTGAGACCTTGCCATGATTGACGGCCTCGAACATGTCAGGGTCCAAGCTTCTTGCCGCGTCTCCCCAAGGTGGCTCAACCTTGGTCACATGGGCGCCGAGCGAGGCCAGGAGCAGGCTCGTGTATGGCCCGGGCAGTTGTTGCGAGAGGTCGACGACCCGCATGCCCTTCAGCGGTCCGGTGGGGTCCTGCACGTCACAGCACCGCCACAGGACACACCGGTGCCGCGGTCGATCCTTGGAGCGGCAAGGGTGCGACGACGAGTGCGAACACCGATCGCCCGCGTTGACGAAGCGCCTCGGCCAGGCGGCTTAGGTCAAGGTTCTCGAGCATTGGCACACCAAACTTATGCAGCAAGCAGAGATGGACCGGAAAGGAAGTGCCAGGCGCGCTGGGCTGCTGCTCGATCGCGTAGTTGTCCGCGCCGACCAGGCTCACGTCCTGCTCAGCTAGGAACCAAGCCGCAGCGAGGTCGATCCCGGGCTCGGCCCGGTGATAGACCTCGGCGCTCAGGCCTCTCTCCCACCATCCGGTCCTGATCAAGACGGCGTCGCCGGGTTCCAGATGCACGCCGCGCTCGTCCAGGCACAACCGGAGCAACTGGGCGGTGACGGCTTCACCGGCTTCCAGGGGGCGGCCCAAGTGCTCCTGCATATCCACCAGGACCCCCCGCGTGACGACCGGTCGGAGAGCCTCGGCCCCACAGCGGTCGGCTCCGCGCGTCGACCTGACACCGCTGGCGGGATGACCATTGTAAAGAGCATCTCCCTCCCACACATGGCACAGCGCGTCGAGATGGGTCCCGCTGTGGGTCGGAAGCTGCACGGTGTCCTCGGCGAACCTAAACCCATGAGGGGCACGAGCACCCAAGGCGTAGTCACCGGCGTCTCTGTCCATGAACCGCGCAGGCCGACGTCGATGCGGAGATACCATCCCGTCCGGCCCGCATGGCTGCGCGAGCGATACCACCTCCCCGTCGGTCGCCGCCTGTATCGCCACTCGGACCTGGGCTGCTTGAACAAGGTTGAGCGCACCCGCCTCGTCCTCGGTGCCCCAACGCCCCCAGTTACCGACACGGCTACGCACTCGGTCGTCCGCACTGTGGCCGGGCCGCAACTCAGGCAACGGTACGCACCACCTTCCGAGCCTCGTCCAGGAGCGCCTTGCGCGCGAGCTTGCCGGTGGAGGTGAGCGGGAGTGCGGGCACCAAGACCACTCGAGCGGGCATCTTGTAGGAAGACAACGCGTTTCGACAATGCTCGGTCAATTCGGCCTCGCTCGTAGATCCTGACGTTACGACAAAGGCGATCGGCACCTCGCCCCGCCGCGGGTCCGGCGCCGCGACCACGGCAGCCTGGACCACAGCTGGATGGGCGCGCAGATGGGCCTCGATCTCGGCGGGCGAGATATTGATACCGGACGTCTTGATCATCTCGGAGTGCCGCCCGACAAAGACCAAACGTCCGTCCTCCCGGATGAAGGCCGTGTCACCCGTGTCGTACCAACCATCACTCGTGATTGGGTCCGGAACCTGCTGCCCGTCTGCGGTAGGCAGATAGCCGGGCATGACCCTGCCACGGACCTGGAGATGCCCCGGCTGGGTCCTGGGAACCACTGCTCCGCTCTCGTGGTCGACTACCCGAATCTCCACTCCTGGCAGTGGTAACCCCTGCGAGACCATACGGATATCGAGAGGGTCGTCCGCATCGGTAACACAGCAGTTGCCGTAGACCTCCGTTGAGCCGTAGATGTTGCAAATAGATTTGATGCCGAGCTCATCCACGATGCACTTCAGTTCGTCGGGGCGACCGATGGTCAGCCCAGTACGAAGGTGGTCGAGCTTCGCGACGACGTCGCGCGCACTGCTCCGGATGGACTCCACCATTGCCGGCAACAGATACGCCACCGTACAGCGTTCGCGACGCATCGTCTCCGCGGCCCGCTGGGCATCGAACCGGTCCTCGAGCACAAGGCAGGCCCCGTGAGTGAAGGTGGCCATAGCCGCGTTAGCGATGCCGTAGCTCCAGAAGAGAGGACTACCGAGCCACACCCGGTCGTCGCGCCTGAGGTGCATGCGGGTCCCTATGGCAAAGCCGTTCTCGATCATGTCGAACTGAGTGAGCGGCACGGCCTTGGGAAACCGGGTCGACCCGGAGGTATAGACGACGACGGGTGCCTCCGTCGGACGACTGTCATCTGCTCGGAGCGGGTCAGCTTGTCCCGCGAGTGGGCCCCAGCACTCGAAACCGCTTACTGAGCACTCCCCGTCAAGGATCGCGACAGTCCTCAGATGAGGGTACCTATCACTGGACCAGCCACCTGGTGCGTCTAGCTGCGCCTCCTGGAGCAGTCCGGCCAAGGTGCCGAGGATGTCGTTCGAGGCGAAGCCGGCAGCGCTGACCAGGAGCTCGGCCCGTGACGCTCTGAGCAGGTAGTCCAGCTCGCTCGGCTTCACCCAGGTATTGAACACATGGACCTGAGCACCGGCGCGTACGGCGCCGATGGTGAGCGCGAGCCAGTCGACAGAGTTGGGGGCGAGCAGTCCGACGACGCTGCCGCGCCCAACCCTCAACCCCCTGAGGGCAGCGGCAACCCGCTGGCTGCGCTCCGCGAGCTCACCGTAGCTGATCTCGCGTCCCTCGAACACGACAGCCGGCCGATCCCCGTGGGATTCGGCGAACGAGTCAATGAGTCCGGGGAGGGTTGAGATTGCCGGTCGCGGAGCCGTCGCGGGCCACTGTATCGGACCGACATGGCTCAGTGCCGGTGACGCCGAGCTAGCCATTGGCCCCGACACTCGGGTCGGCGGAATCCGTCTCGAGCTCGAACCAGTAGTCGGCGACACTGCCGACCGAGTTCTCGGCGAAGGCGACCCGGACCCGCGTTCCGATGGCCAGCGTCTTGGTCACCGCCTCGACGTCGGTCAGGTCGAGGCCACGGACATAGCCGGGGAGCGCGGTGTCCGCTCCGTCGAGCATGACGTACGCGAGAGCGTACGGCGGTTCGGGAAGCCCGCGGAAGGGTTCGTATACCACGGTGAACATCTCGATGACGCCGCTCGTGCTCACCTGGAGCCAGTCCCCGGTGGCGCGGTGGCAACGGTCGCAGAACGACCGTGCAGGGACAAGCACACGCCGACACTGAGAGCACGCGCGTCCGTACACCCGGCCCGCGGCCAATCCGGCAAGGAACCTGGAGGTGGTGTTACCGAGTGCGTGCCGGTACGACAGGTCCCAGGTCTGCTCGTAGAAGCGAGGGCCGGTGGACGGCTCGGGAATTACAACCGCCTGTGACCGGGGGGTGCTGGTCATGCGATCTCCTCCAGGGAGTTGGAAAGAACCATGGTCGAGTAGAACTGGTGGTCGCCACCGATGGCGCTGGCGATCGCGGTGGTGGCGCCAGGCACCTGGCGCTCCCCTGCCTGGCCGAGGACCTGCAGCGCGGCCTCACCCACCCGGATCACGCCGGTGACGGTGATCGGGTTCGAGCACTGGGTTCCGCCCGAAGGGTTGACCACGGGCCCTGCCGAGCCGAGGGTGAACTCACCGGCCGCGAGCCGCTTCGGGGCCTGGCCCTTCGCGGCCAGTCCGGCGGCCTCGATGACATGCAGTTCGACACTTGAGAACGGTGCGTAAATCTCGGCCGCATGGACCTGGGAGCGCGGGTCGGTGAGCCCTGCCATGTCGTAGGCACGCTGGAACGCCGTCGCCAACGCGTCCGCGTCGGCGTGGTCCCCCTGGGCCTTCGGGCCGACCCGGTCACCCATCCAGAACGTCTCGGTGTTCTGCCCTATGCCGCGTATCCAGGCCGCCCGGTGTCCGTGTGCCTTGGCGTAACGCTCGGAGACCAGGACCACGCCGGCCGCGCCCGTGGAGGCGGGACAGGCATCGCCGAGCTTGATGGGCCAAGCCAGCTGCCGGCTGTTCAGGACCTCCTCGATCGAGATCCGGTCGCGTAGGTGCGCGTACGGGTTCAGACTCGCGTGGTACCGGTTCTTGACGCTGACCCGCGCCATGTCCTCCTCCGTGGAATCGTAGAGGTACATGTAGCGAGCCGCGGACAGCGCGAGCATCGTGATGGTGTTGAGCGGCAGCGGCCGTTCGTAGCCGACGTCCCACATCTTGTTCAGAACGGACTGCGCCGAGCCGGACTCCGAGACCCGGTCGGCCCCGGCCACCAGCACCACGTCGAACATCCCGGAGGCGATGTGCGTCCAGGCGGTGAGGACAGCGCTCATGCCCGTGGCTCCGCCGTTGTTCACCCGCATAAACGGCTTGCCGACAGCTCCGACGGCGTCCACGCACCACCGTTCGCCGTTGCCGACGCCGACGAGCGCATCAGGAGCGAGCGGGAAGACGACCGCGTCGACATCATCGATGCCGATGCCGGCGTTCTCCAGCGCGAGGTCCGCTCCCTCCTTCACCAGCTCCGGGAATGTGACGTCCTCGCGGCGAGTCACATGCTTGGTTTGACCGAAGCCAATTATGCCCACGTTGCTCACAGGTTGCCTCCCTTCCCACCGAAGACCATGACTGCTGCTCCTTGTCCGGCGAATCCCTGGAGCCCGATGCCGGCGGAGATCGAGCCGGCGGGCTGGGAGTCGAGCGCGTCGACGGCTGCGATGAACCGTCCCAGACCGGACGTCGACGACGTCGACATGAAGTCCGCAGTGCTGCCGGCCGCGTTGATCCGTACGTCGTCGCGGAGGCCTAGCTTGCCGACCACCGCCCTCGTGGCCACCTCGCTCGGTGCGGCAATCTCGACGATGCTCCACCGGGCCGCACCGGGCACCCCTCGCTTCTCGATCTGCTGAAGCGCCGCGGCAAGTGCGGGCATCTCGGCGACGTCCCGGGTACCCATGTCATAGCCATCCATGGCCCAGCCCGCCCCGAGCACCCAGGCCAGCTCGGTTTCCGGCTCAAAGCTGCCTTCGGCAGCGAGGATGGCCGCGTAGACCACGTCGTTATCGGCAGGGAGGTCCGCGGCCGTCAGGGGCCATGCGGTAGCGCGCCCGGTTGCGGCGGTCGTCGTCATCCGGGAAGCCTGGAGCGCGGCTGCGATCGTGTCGTTCATCCCTACGCGCCGGAGCAGATACGGCTCGGCACTCACCAACTGCGCGTGCTCAGGTGACACGCCCTCGCTCGGTTTGCCCCAGCCGACCAGCAGGACGTTCTGGTCCTGACCGGCCAGCAACCGGAGATAGGCATAGATGAAGGCGTGCTCGCCCGATGACGCGATCATCGTGACGTCGCGGTCGACGCCGCCGGCTGGACCTGCACCGACCATGCACGAGATAACTCGCCCGTTCATCTGGTCGTTGCCGTAGAGGACAATGCTGCCGACAGTGGAGGCCTGGAGCCCAACCGCACTCAACGCCGCCGCGGCAACAGCAAAGATCATCTCTTCGAGACTGCGGTCGTCCTCCCGCGGAACAGCCAGCTGCCTCGTGGCCAGGACGGCGACTCTGGGCCGTTCGGGGGCTTCTCTAGGGCCGGTCGAGCTCCGCATCTCTTCTCCATCCATTCGTTTCTCCAAGCTTCAGGTGACCTCGTGGGGGCACATACTTCAGCGACGGTCGAATCCGCACGACTCCTGGGCCTCGAACACCTCGGTCCTGCTCTCGCCGTAGTGCAGCCGCTCCAGGACGTCGGCGCTCGCGAAGAAGCTGCGCGCGTCGAAGGGGTTGTCGAAGTACAGCTCCACGACGTGGTGGAAGGTCGGCACAGCGACGTACCGGTCCGAGGGCACGACCGCCTGGCCGACCGTGGTGCTCTCCACCTCGCCTATGACCTGGTTAACCAGAGCGAGCCTGCAGCCGACTGCGGACGATGCCGCTTCCATGAACTCGTCGACGGCGGCGCTCCTGCCCGATGCCATTTCACCCGCCGACGCGAACGCGACGACGTACTTGTTCAACGCGCTCTGGGCTCCCAGGGAGTCGTGAACGGTGACCTCACGTGCTTCGAGACGAGTGATCGCCGACAGGAAGTTGGGGTGGTCGAGTTCGACGACACGTTGCAGCTCGGGGTTGTTCGGACGGAAGGCGCGGCCGCCGCCCGCCTCCTCAGCCACCCCTCTGAGCAGCACAAGGCGCCAGCGGTCAGGCCGCTTGCTGAAGCCGCCCAGGGCGTCGTAGCCGGCGACGAGGCGGTTCTGGTAGTAGCTGACCCACCGCGGATCCTCTCTGAGGGTGCGCGCGATCAGCGGCACGTGCACCGTGCGGTAGTACTCCTCGCAGTAGTCCTCGGCCCCCGCGATGGGCTCGACGAAGTTGAGGATCTTGATCGTTTCTGACATCGTCCGATCCGCTCGTCAGGGCGCTCAGGCCCGGGTCGTCATAGGACGGGCTCGCCCGGCATCGCGTCGCGCGCACAGCGGAAGCCCATGTGCCCCGTGCTGCTGTCGGGGGTGTTGCCGCTCCTGGCCGCCGGCCGGTAGCGGAAGCAGTACGAGTCGTGGCAGAGATAGGAACCGCCTTTGATGACCCTCGCGGTTCCCTGCGGAGGGCCTGCCGGGCTTCGGCGCGTGTGTGGACGATCGACGGCGTGCCAGGTGTCGCTGAACCAGTCGGCGCACCATTCCCAGACGTTGCCGCACGTGTTGTAGAGGCCGTGCCCGTTGGGCTGGAAGGATCGCGCGGGGGCCGTGCCGACGTACCCATCGTCGGCCGTGTTGGCGCCGGGGAACTCGCCCTGCCAGATGTTGCACCGGTGCTCACCGCCCGGTGTCAGCTCGTCCCCCCATGGATAGACCGCGCCGTCCAGCCCGCTCCGTGCGCCGTACTCCCACTCCGCCTCGGTCGGCAGCCGCTTTCCAGCCCATCGGCAGTACGCGTTCGCGTCGTTCCAGGACACGTGCACGACGGGATGGTCCGCAAGCTCCTCCACCGGGGAACCATGGCCGTGAGGGCGCCGCCACGAGGCACCCTCGACGGCGACCCACCAGCGAGGCACGACACCGGGAGCGGCCTCCAGGCGCCGAGCGACTCGCCGGTCGACGAACCGCTCGAAGACAAAGCTCCAGCCGAACGCCTCCGCTTCCGTGACATAGCCGGTCTCCGCCACGAACTCCGCGAAGTCGGCGTTGGTAACGGCCGCCACGTCGATCCAGT
The DNA here is from genome assembly GCF_035917355.1 of Streptosporangium sp. NBC_01810. Taxonomy (NCBI): domain Bacteria; kingdom Bacillati; phylum Actinomycetota; class Actinomycetes; order Streptosporangiales; family Streptosporangiaceae; genus Streptosporangium; species Streptosporangium sp. NBC_01810. The sequence continues at coordinate 2,244,343 of NZ_CP109070.1, forward strand.
ACGGATCGACGATCACTCGCCGCGCCGGCGCCTCCCCGTCCCCACCGGGTCCGAGGCGCCGGTCGTCACCCATGGTGAACGCAACCCCGCCGAGCCGGACCATTCCCTGTGGATGCGGCCCGCAGTAGTCCCGGTCGGCAGGGCCGACAACACCGGACTCGGTTGCCCACAGAGAGGCCGGGGTGTTCGGGACAGACTCCCCACGGCCGGGGCTACAGCAGCTCGTCATCGTCGTACCCGGAGACGCCGTGACCGGCTAGCTCCGTGCTCCTTCCGCCACATAGTCCTCGTAGGTGATCGGCTTCTTGATCAGCCCCGTCTGGACGAGGTAGTCGAACGCCCGCTCGACTCGATCGCGGCGCAGCTCGAATCCGAAGACATCGATGTTCGTCTCCAGGAGTGTGTCCACAAGCTGGGCGTTGTCGGAGATGCGCTTCATGGCGATCTCTTTGACCTTCGGGCGGTTCGTGGGATCCGCCATGAACGCGAAGACGTCCTTCATGGCCGCCTGGAAGGCACCGATGGTGTCTCGTTTGGCGTCAACGGTCTTCGTGATTGAGGCCCACTGGTTGTAGGGCCAGTCCAGCTCGGTCAGCTCGCCGGGCAGCGGCGTCTTGCGAAGGTCGAGGACGACCTTCCCGCTCTGGTCGAGCGAGGTCAGGCTCGCGGCAGGCTCAATGGACATGTAGGCGTCGATCTGGTTCGCCTTCAGCGCCGGGACACCGGTGGCCGGCAGGCCGGCGCTGACCAGCGTGACATCCTTGTCCGGGTCAACCTTCGCGGCCTTGAGGACGTAGCGAAGCATCTGCTCGACACTGCCGCCCGTCGCCATCACGCCGATCTTCTTGCCCTTGAGGTCCTGCACCGAGCCGGGGAACCCGGCCTCCGCGTTCGGGGTGGCCAGCTTGGACCCTGCGAGCAGCGTGAAGACCGGACGCACGGTGTTCCCCGCGACGGCGACGATCGGCTGACCCTGCTCGATCACCAGGGCGTTGTTGTCGATACTGTTGAGCTCGATGTCGATACTGCCGCTCACCACGGCGGAGGTCATATTCCTGCCGTCGGAGATGTCGACCAGATCGACGTCGAGACCATGTTTCTTGAAGAGGCCGGCGTCGGCGCCGACGTACGCCGGCAGACTCATCAAGGCGCCCGGGTAAACACCGATTTTGAGGCCGGACGTGCTCGCCGTCTCACCGCTGGAGCCGCAGGCGGACAGAAGGGCCGAGGTGACGACAAGGGCGACGAGCGCCCCGGTCAGGGACCGTGGTCGTGACCGACGGGCTCCGCCCGTCGACGTGAGTGCGTGCATGTGTGGTCGTACCTTTCCGATGGGGCTGCGCTCTGGCCGAGGCCAGAGCGGGCTGCGTCGGGGCGGTCTAGAGCCGCCCGCGGTCCTGCCAACGCAGGAGACGTCGTTCGAGGAGCACCGTCGCGGTGTTCATGGCGGCCGCGATGAGCGCGAGCACGGCGAGCACCCCGAGCACGCCGGCTGTGTTGAACTGGCCAGAGTAGAAGGCGATGCGTTGGCCCAGCCCCGCCTCAGCCGCGATCATTTCGCCCACCACGACACCGAGAAGCGAGTAGATGACGGCCAGGTGGAGCCCGGCGGCGATGCTGGGTACGGCCGCCGGCAGGATCACCTTCAGAAAGAGCCGCCAGCCGCCTCCACCCAGCAACCTCGACACGGTCACAATGTCCGCCTCGACGTTCCTGACACCGGCCCGGGTGTTGATCAGGAGGATGAAGAACACCAGGCTTACGGCCAGCGCGACCTTCGACGCGCCGCCCAGACCGAACCACAGGAGGAACAGCGGGGCCAGGGCGACCCGCGGAAGCGAGTTGAGGATCGTGAGGAACGGGTCGAGGAGTTCGTTCAGCCACCGCACACTCGCCAGCACGAGACCCGCGGCAATCCCTGCAGCGCTGCCAATGATGAATCCGAGCAGTGTCGCCTGCAGCGTCACCCAGAGATGATGCCAGATGTCCCCGGAGCCGACGAAGTCGCGCAGGAACTTCCAGATCGCCTCCGGACTGCTTATGAACGCCGGGTCGAGCCAGCCGATCTCCACGCCGAACTGCCAGACGGCCAACACCGCTGCAGCCAGACCCAGGCGCGCGGCGGACAGCGTGACGATCCGAGGCACGGCAGGCAGCCAAGCCGGAGGAGCCTCCAGGGACGCTGTTGCGGTCTTCTCAGTCATCGTGTGAAACCTCGTCCTTCAGGGCATCCCAGATCTGGTGCGAGATCTCCTGGAACTTGGGGTCGAACCGGAGGCCGTCCAAATCGCGTGGTCGGTCGAACGGCATCATGAGATCTGCCTTGATCCGGCCCGGAGAGGCCGTCATGACGATCACCCGGTCGGCCATCGCAGCGGCCTCGACCAAGTCGTGCGTCACGAAGACCACCGTCTTCCCGGTGCCCTCCCAGATCCGGATAAACAGCTCCTGGATGACCAGCTTTGTCTGCGCGTCCAGGGCGCCGAACGGCTCGTCCATCAGCAGGTAGTCGGGGTCGAGGACCAGCACACGCGCCAACGCCACTCGCTGGCGCATGCCCTGGGAGAGCTCCGAGGGCAGTGATGCCTCGGACTTGGATAACCCGACCTGACGGAGCAGCTCACTGGCCATCTCCCTCGCGCGGGACTTGCTCACGCCGCGAAACTCCAGCCCCAGTTCGACGTTGCCCCGCGCGGTCCGCCAGGGCAGCAGGCCGGGACGGGCGAACATGTAACCCACGTTGCGGGCCAGCGAGGTGGCGGGGCGGCCATCGCGCGTCACCACTCCCGACGAGGCCTTGATGAGGCCGGCCATCATGTTCATCAGAGTGGTCTTGCCGCACCCACTCGGGCCGACGATCGCGAGGAACTGGCCGCGAGGAACAATCAGGTTGATGTCCTCGAGCGCGTTCATCCGCCCTCGGGACGTCGCATCGCCCCTGGATCGGCCGAACTCGTGCGTCACGCCACGAACAGTGATGGCTCCCTGCGCATCGTGGTTGTTGTTGTTCACGGCTCGATCTCCATGGTCTCGGGTGATCAGCACACTCACGGGCGCCTTTTCCGATATTTCGGAACTTTCTTCGTTGTACCGGAGAGACTAGGTTCACGAAAAGTGGCTGTCAATGCCTGATTCGATCGGTATCGACCCGTTGACGCCTGACAGTACTCAGGCTACGTTCCGAATATTCGAATGAGTGCTTCAGATAGCTGAAGAAGGGTGCCAGCAGGCATGAGCGGTGACAAGGTGGACCGGCTCGTCCGGGTCCTCGACTATGTGCTGAGGCAGAACTATGCTGGCGCTCCGCTCTCGCAGATCGCCGAGTCCGTGTCAGGGCCGTTGAGCAGCACGCACGACCTGCTTCGCTCCATGGTGAACGCTGGACTCCTGGTCATCGATGACCGGAAGCTCTACCGCGCCGGTCCGGTCTTCGTGCGACTCGCCGTGGCGGCCATCGAGCAGGTCGACCTGGTGAACGCGGCGCGACCACATCTGAAACGTCTCGTGCAGTCCATTGAGCACGATGCCTACCTGGCCGTGCGTGTCGGCAACACGGTGACCTACGTCGAGCGCGTTCCCGGTCTGCACCGGGCCGGTCTGGATATTCGACTGGGAGATCCCGTGCCGCTGCACTCCAGCGCAGTCGGCAAACTCTTCGCCGCCTACGACCCTGAGTTGGAGAAGGTCGCGACGTCATCGGATCTGGTGGCCTTCACTCCCAACACCATCACAACCAAGTCGGCGCTTCGATCAGAACTCGAAGCCATCCGGGAACGTGGCTTCGCCATGAGCATGGAGGAGACCATCAGCGGGATAATCGGCTTCGCGGCCCCCGTCCACGATCGCAACGGGGTCCTCATCGCAGCCGTGCACGTATCGGCCTTCAAGGACTACCTGGCCAACGCCGACATTCCTGAGATCACGCGCCAGGCAAAGCACTGTTCAGGAGCCATCCAGGAGCTGTTGACCCGAACCTCGGCCCCGGAGGAATGAGTGCCTGTCACCGGCTTCATCATCGACGGTTATATCGACGGCAAGGTCAGCAAGCTGTCAAGCAGAGAGCGGCTCGACACAATCAACCCGTCCACCGGCGAGGTACTCGCGGCGGTAGCGCACGGCTCCGCGGAAGACGTCGATGTCGCGGTGCGGTCTAGCGATCGCGCCCACCGGGCTTGGCGCAGGTGGAAGCCGTCGGCGCGCGGCCGCATCCTCCAGACGATCGCCGGCCAGCTCCGCGAGAAGCGCCAAGAGTTCGCACGCGTGGAGAGCCTTGACACCGGCAAGCCCCTGTCCCTCTCGCTAGGCGACGTTGAGGTCGCGGCCCGGTACTTCGAGTTCTATGCAGGAGCGGCGGACAAGCACCACGGGGATGTCATCCCGCTCGGGGCCGAGTGGCACGCCTACACCAGCCACGAACCCTACGGCGTCGTGGGAGTGATCCTGCCTTGGAACGCCCCCCTCCAACAGGCGGCCAGAGGCCTCGGTCCCGCCCTGGCAACTGGTAACACGGTCGTGGTCAAACCCGCCGAGGACGCACCGCTCACCTGCCTCATGCTGGCCCGGCTGGCCAGCGAATGCGGCCTCCCCGACGGTGTCCTCAATGTGGTCCCAGGCGACGGCCCGACCACCGGGCAGGCGCTGATCCATCACCAACTGGTCCGGCGGGTCATGTTCACCGGCTCCGCCGAGGTCGGCCGACTCGTCGCCCACGCGGCAGCGGACCGGCTCATCCCGGCCGGACTCGAGCTCGGCGGCAAGAGCCCCAACATCGTCTTCTCCGACGCCAACCTCGACGCTGCCGTCGAAGGATCCTGTCTGGCGATCACCTACAACTCCGGCCAGGCATGCTCGGCGGGAAGTCGACTCTTGGTGCACTCCACCGTCTACGACGAGTTCTTGTCCCGTCTGCAGTCGCGGCTGAGCGATGTCCGGGTCGGACACGCCCTCGACGACCCGGACATCGGGCCGATCGCCACCAAGGAGCAGTACGCCCGGGTCCAGGGTTACCTCGACCAGATCACCTCTTCCGGGGCTACTGCCCTGCTCGAGGGGCCGCCGAAGGTGCTCGAGAACTACCCGGGCGGGCTGTATGTAGCACCGACCCTGCTTGAGGCGCCGCACGGATCCCTGCTCACGCGTGAGGAGATCTTCGGGCCTGTCCTGGTAGCAACCAGGTTCAACGACGAAGACCAAGCCGTCGCCCTCGCCAACGACACGGACTACGGGCTCGTATCGGGTTTGTGGACCCAGGACATCGACCGGGCCCACCGCGTCGCGGCACAGCTGGAGTCGGGTCAGGTGTTCATCAACAACTGGTTCGGCGGCGGCGTCGAGACACCGTTCGGTGGCTACAAGAACAGCGGCATCGGCCGTGAAAAGGGCTTCGAGGCCCTGGCGCACTACACCCAGGTCAAGACAACCATCATCAGGCTCGCAGGCAAGTGAGGACACGTGACATGACAAAGCTCCTGCACGGAAAGATCGTTATCATCACCGGGGCGGCCTCGGGGATGGGCCGGGCCGGAGCCGTGCTCTTCGCAGCCCACGGCGCGAAAGTCGTGGTCGCGGACCTAAACACCGACGGCGCCAAGGAGACGGTCACCCAGATCGAGGAAGCGGGCGGACAGGCCAGGGCGTTCACCTACGACGCGACGAACGCCGCGGACAGCTCCGCCTTGGTCGACTTCACCAACGCGACCTACGGCCGCATCGACGGCGCGTGGGCCAACGCCGGTCTCCCTGCGCCTTTCTCAGCCTTGGAGGACTATGAGGAGTCTTTGTTCGACCGCTTGATGGCCGTCAACGTCAAGGGGCCGTGGCTGCTCGCGAAGTACGCCGCAGGGGCCCTCGAGGCGTCCAGGGGTTCCTTCCTCATCACCGCATCCCTATCCGGATTGAAGGGCCGGGCCCACCACTCGGGATATCAGGCATCTAAGGGCGGCACCGTCATGCTGACCCGGTCGCTTGCCAAGGAGTTCGCCCCGCGCGGCGTGCGCGTCAACTCTATCTGCCCCGTCGCCGCCGACACTCCCATGCTTCCCCAGTTTGTACCGGTCGAGGCGGCCGACCTGATGGACCGGGAGCGGCTGACAACCGACATCCCGATGGGACGGCTGGCTACCGCCGACGACGTCGCAAAGGCGGCTCTCTTCTTCTTGTCCGACCTGTCGGCGTTCGTCACCGGGGTCAACCTGCCCGTGGACGGCGGTGTGAGCGCTTGAGCAACGTCCTGCCCTCGTACAACGAACTCCCCCCGTCGACCGCGGCACCGAACTGGCGCACCGCCTGGGGCGTGTTCGGCGACCGGTCGCAGCTCGGAACGCTGGAGCTGCTGACACCCGAACGCCGGGCTCGGGCGCTCAGGCTGGCCACCGAGGGAATCTGCGTCAACCTCGACCACCCGTTGAGCATCCCCCTGTCGATCTTCAAGCATCGTCAGCAGTTCGTACACGACGTTTTCGAGATCATGCCGGGCTACTACGACGAGACCCTGGACAACTTCGCCCCGCAGTTGTCCAGTCAGTGGGACGGCCTACGCCACGTCCGCGGGCCCGACGGCTTCTACAACGGCCTGCTCCCTGACGATCGGGCGCTCGCCCCCGGACACAACTCTCTCGGGATCGACCAGGTGGCCGAGCGGGGCATCGTGGCGCGCGGCGTGCTGCTGGACCTGGAGCGGCACCTGCGGGACACACCGGAGGCGATCGAGCCGAACACGCGCAGGGAGATACCGCCCTCGCTGTTGGACGAGGTCGCCGCCGCCCAGGGTGTCCGCATCGAGGAGGGCGACGTACTGCTCCTGCGGTTCGGCGTCGACGCGTTCATCCGCAGCCTCAGCGACGGCACGACGACGACCGAGATGCGCTATGCGGCCCCAGGACTCCAGCAGGACGAGGAGACCCTGCAGTGGCTCTGGGACAAGCACATCGCCGCTGTGTGCGCGGACAACATCGCCGTCGAGGTGACGCCTCCGCGTGGTAAGGACACCAGACTCCACCCGGCTCTGCTGGGCTTGCTCGGTCTGACGCTAGGCGAGCTCTTCGACCTTGTCGAGCTGAGCGAGGCGTGCGCCGGACGCCACCGCTACGAGTTCTTGTTCATGGCGAAGCCCGTTCGCCTCCCCGGAGGCCTCGGCTCCCCGGCCAACGCAATGGCGATCTTCTAGGAGCGGACCAGCATGACCGATTCCCGACTCTCCAGAACCCACCTTCCGTCCCAGGAGGCCTACGCCTCCCGCATCGCCGAGACGACGGCCGCCTCAGTCCCGCACTTCCCCCGCTCGCTGACGGCCCCTGACGGCGCTCCCAATGTGGTCGTCGTGCTGCTCGACGACGTGGGCTTCGGCCAGCCCAGCGCGTTCGGCGGTCCGGTGGACATGCCCAACCTGGACGCGCTGGCCGGGCGCGGCCTGCGGTACAACCGGTTCCACACTGCGGCGATGTGCTCCCCGACGAGGGCGGCACTGCTCACCGGCCGCAACCATCACCAGATTGCGAACGGCGCGGTCGCCGAGATGGCCACCGGCTATCCCGGATACAGCACGATCTGGCCGCGCAGCGCCGCGTCCGTCGCCGAGGTCCTCCGCCTCAACGGGTACTCAACGGCAGCGCTCGGCAAGTGGCACAACACCCCGGAGTGGGAGATCAATCCCAACGGACCGTTCGACCGCTGGCCCACGGGTCTCGGATTCGAGATGTTCTATGGCTTTATGGGGGCGGACGCCAATCAATGGGAGCCCACGCTCTACCGGAACACGACGCCTATTGACACGCCCTACACCCCTGAGGAGGGCTACCACCTCGACCGGGACCTGGCCGACCAGGCCATCTCCTGGGTGCGCTTGCAGCGCTCCGTCGCCGCGCACCGGCCGTTCTTCCTCTACTGGGCCCCCGGCACGGCGCACACGCCACACCACGCCCCCCGCGAGTGGATCCAGAAGTACGCCGGCAGGTTCGACGCTGGTTGGGATCGGATCCGGCAGGAAACATTTCAGCGGCAGCTCGAGCTCGGCATCATCCCGGCTGACAGCCAGATCTCAGAGCGGCCCAAGGAGATCACCGCGTGGGACTCGCTGTCCGACGACGAGCACAGGCTCTACGCGCGGTACATGGAGGCATTCGCCGGCGCGTTGTCGCACTTCGACCATCAGTTCGGGCGGTTCGTCGCCGCCCTGGAGGAGCTCGGAGAGCACGACAACACACTGATCATCTTCGTTGCGGGAGACAACGGACCGGCCGCCGAGGGCACCCCCACCGGGCAGTTCAACAAGTGGTCGGTCATCAACAGCCTCCCGGAGGACCAGGCGGAGAACCTCCGCCGCATCGACGAGATCGGCAGTCCGACCAGCTACAACAACTACCCCGTCGGCTGGGCATGGGCCGGCGCGACCCCGTTCCCGTGGTTCAAGCAGATCGCCTCGCACCTCGGCGGCACCAGGAACGGAATGGTGCTGTCCTGGCCCGCCCGGGTGTCCGCGCGGGGCGACCGCAGCCACTTCGGACACGTCGTGGACCTGACGCCCACCATCCTCGACGCGATTGGGATCCCACGGCCGGAGGCGGTGCACGGAGCGGAGCAGTTGCCCTTCGCGGGGATCTCGCTGCTGCCCTCCGTCGACGACGAGGCCGGCTCCTGGGCGCCGCCACGCACGCAGTACTTCGAGATCCTCGGCAATCGGGGCGTCTACCAGGACGGGTGGATGGCGAGTGCGCGGCACGGGCGCCTTCCCTGGCAGTACACAGGTGGCTCCACCGGAATCTTTGAGCACGACCGCTGGGAGCTGTACGACCTGTCGTCGGACTACGCCCAGAGCCGAGACCTGTCCGCCGCGCAGCCTGGACGTCTGGAAGAACTCCGGAAGGTCTGGGACCAGGAGGCGCGGGACAATTTCGTCTATCCGCTGGACGACTCCCTGGGCGAACGGCTGGCGGTGGACCACAAGCCCAACCCCGGGAATGCGCGGCGGTCGTTCACCTACTACCCGGGCGCGGTGCGCATCCCCGAGGGTTCCGCACCCAACGTCAAGGGCCGTTCTCATCGCATCACCGCGCGCGTCACGCACGGCGCCGGCGACCGGGGCCTGCTGCTCTCCGCCGGGGGCCGGTTCGCCGGCTACTCGCTGTTCGTGGACGAGAACCGCTTGATCTACGCGCACAACGTGGCCGGCCGCGCAACGTTTGAGTTCGTCTCCGGCGTCGAGCTGCCCGGGGGTGAGCACACCCTGTGCTTAGACTTCGTGACGCACCGGCCGGTGCTCGGGTCGGGCGGTACGGTGCGGCTGCTCGTCGACGGCACCGAGGTCGTGGTGGGAGACCTGCCGCAGACCGTGCCGTATCGGTACTCCTACGCCGAGACGTTCAACGTGGGCCGCGACAGCGGGACCCCGGTGTCCTCACGCTACTCGGGCGCGTTCGAATACTCTGGAGTCATCCGCCGGGTCGACGTGGAGATCCTGTCGGAGCTCGGCGCCGTGGAGTCCGGACACGAGAAAAGCAAGGCCCTCGAACTTGAGATCGAGTCGCACTGAGCGGCATGGCGACGGTGATTCAGGTGAGGTGGACGGCGACGTGAGATTCGGGCTCTTCATTCCCAACTTCATGGCTCAGGGCATCGACGTGCCCGAGCTGACACGGCTCGCGGAACTGGCCGACAGGGCCACACGGTTCGACGACATCTGGGTGGGCGACCACATCGTGCTCGCAGACCGCATCCGATCCCGGCATCCGAACTTCGGCCGTGCCGTGCCCTCGGGGGCCCTGGAGGACTTCACCCAGGTGGGGCTGGGAGGCATGCCCGCCAGTGACCCTGTATTCGAGCCGTTGACGTTGTTGTCCTACCTCGCCGGGCTCACCTCGCGCGTCCGCCTTGGTATCGGGATTATGGTCACTCCGCTGCGCCATCCCGTGCTGGCGGCCAAGATGCTCGCCGCGATCGACGTGCTGTCGAACGGCCGGCTGATCGTCGGTACCGGGACGGGATGGCTGCGCGAGGAGTACGACGCCGTCGGCGCCACCTGGGCAGGGCGCGGCCCGCGGACGGACGACTACATCAAGTGCATGCGCTACCTGTGGGGCCCGTCGACCGACGAAGGCTTTCATTCTCCATCGGTGCGCGTCTCACCGGGCGTGCAGATGTATCCCAAGCCTCCGCAGGGCCGCGAGCTGCCGGTGTGGATCGGGGGCAACAGCGAGCTGGCCCTGCAGCGGGCTGCGCGCCTCGGGTCGGGGTGGCATGGGGCTCAACTGTCTCCAGACGCCGCTAAGAAGGCGGTGACTCGCCTTCGGGAGCTGCTCGAGGAGAACGGGCGACCTTCGGATGCGCTGACCCTCTCGCTCCGGCTGACGTCTTGGGTGCAGGCGCGGGCCAGGAGGGACAGCACCAATCCACTCGTCGGCAGTGAGCAGCAGATCCTAGAGGTCCTGTTCGAGTATCAACAGGCAGGGTTGCACCACATCCAGCTCGCGCCACCGCCAATGGTGGACCTGAAGGACCTCTCGGGCCAGACCGAGCGGCTCGACCGGATTACAGCCGAGTTTCGAGCGAGCGACGGTATCACTTCGTAACTAATTGCCGGTCAGTGACTCAGCCTGGCCGCATGGCGTCCTCCAGCGCTGCATGGGCTTCCTCCATCTGGGCGCGGGCCACCGACAGAGCCCCGCCGTGGAGCCAGGCGGGCGCCCGCTCAGCCAGCATGTCTGGGTCGACGTCGTCGAACATCTCACGCAGCCGCTGTTGTAGGTCGCCGGGAACATGGGTGCCCTTCTCCTGGATGGCCTCCAGAGTCTGGACCCGCACCGACGGCCGCTGTGCGGCCTCGAGCACCGGATGGGCGGAGCGGCCGAACCTGGCGGCGTCGTCGACCAGGACTTCGTCGACGGCGAGGGCGCGGACCAGCGCCAGCAGGGCTTCGACACCGGGACCGGGCTTGCCGACGTCGTAGCACTCGGCGTGGACGGCGCCTTTGCCTTCGCCCTCGATGTGGGCTCGTAGTTCGGCGAGCCGTGCCCGTACGGTGGCGGGCGCGGCCGCGCAGGTGTACAGGGACCTCGACCATCTGGCGGAGGTGTTGCGGGGCGCCGGAGTCGACGTGGACGGCCGCGTCGGCCACAACTCGGTCGGCGTCGCCTTCACGAACGCTCGGGCCGCGCTGGTGGGCCTTCACGACGCGCTGATGCGGGACTGGGACGAGTCCGTCGCCGACATGATCTAGACGCAGTCCCGGTGCTTCGCCTGCCAATCTCGGCTCCTCGGTGGTCGCCGTAGAGTGGGCCGGTCCGCAAGACTATTTCCTACGAATGGGTCGAAACTCATGGATAACGAGTTGACGTTAATGGCCGTTCACGCCCATCCCGACGATGAGGTGCTCGGCACAGGCGGTGTCTTCGCCAAGTACGCAGACGAGGGCGTCCGCACCGTCCTAGTCACCTGTACCAACGGTGAGCAGGGCGACGGCCCCGGTGGGGTGAAGCCGGGGGATCCTGGCCACGACGAGGCGGCGGTGAGCGCGCGGCGGCTGGACGAGCTCCGCGAGTCCGTGGCCCATCTAGGGATCGACCACTTGGAGTTGCTCGGCTACCGCGACTCTGGCATGGTCGGCTGGGCCGCCAATAAGGCACCGGATTCCTTCGCTAACATCCCGTTCGAGCAGGCCGTGGGCAGGCTCGTCGCGCTGATGGAGCATTACCGCCCGCAGGTCGTCGTCACCTACGACGAGAACGGTGGATACGGTCACCCCGACCACATCCAGGCACACCGGATCGCGGTCGCCGCGGCCGAGGCCAGTGGAATTCCCGGCAAGCTCTACTACACGGCGGTGCCCCGCGAGCGGATCGCCGAGATGTTCGCCTATCTCCGCTCGACCGGTGAGGCCCCCGAGGACCTGGAGCTTCCCGACGACTTCGGCGTTCCTGAGGAGGAGATCACCGCCGTGGTCGATGTGTCGGACCAGGTGGAGCGCAAGCGCAAGGCGCTGGAGGCGCACGCGAGCCAGGGCGAGAACATCTTCCTGCTGCGTATGCCCGCCGAGGCGCAGCACCAGGCGTTCGCGTACGAGTCCTTCATCCGCCACATCAACCGTGTCCCGGCCGCCGCCGACCGCGAGGACGATCTTTTCGACGGTCTCCGGTAGCCACGCTCCGGTACCGAAGTCCAGAAAAGCCTGGTTCACCACTGGTCATCACCTTTACGATCTTTTCGCTGGTGAGCAACCGTGGAAACCCAGGGGAGTAAACGGTTATGCGGGATCGACGGCTCCTCGTGCTGGCAGCCTCGGCGGTCGCGATCGTCGCCTTCGGTGTGTACGGGGTGATGGCGGCACCGGGGGCGGTGGTGGCCTCGCCGTCGCCGCGGTCCACCTCCACCGAGGAGTCGCGGCCCGACCAGAAGCTGACCCTGTCCGATCCGGCGCCGGTCACACCGACCCCGGTCACACCGACCCTGGTCACACCGACCCCGCAGGACGGTCCCGGGCAGGCCGGGGCGAGATACCTCACCGCCTGGCAGTCCGGTGATCTCGCCACCATGGCGGACCTGGTCGCCGATCCTCCGGCCGACTTCGCCGACCGGCACCGCCGGTTCGACGCCGATCTGCGGGCCTCGTTGTCCTCCCTCGCCCCCGGCGAGCTGCACCGTGAAAGCGAGGCGGCCGAGTTGTCCTTCACTGGGGTGAGGGAGGTCGCGGGTCTGGGCCGCTGGCCGTTCACCTCGGTCCTGCGCCTGGTGATGCGGGCGGACACCTGGAAGGTGCTCTGGAGTCCGGAGACGATGCACCCCGCGCTCAAGGACGGGGGGCGCCTGGTGCTGAAGGAGACGGAGGTCCGGCGCCCGGCCACGCTGACCCGCGAGGGGGTGCCGTTCCCCCGCGACAGCAGGGCGGGCGACTACTTCACCGGGCTGGGTGACACGGTCCTCGATGCGAAGCTGGAGGAGGAGAGCTCCGGCCGGGTGCTGCTGGCCTCCTCGCCCCGGCCGCCCTCGGGGAAGAAGACCACGATCTCCCAGCCGGTCCAGGCAGCTGCCGCCCGTGCCCTGGACGGTGTCGAGCAGCCCGCCGCGATCGTGGCGGTGGACATCAAGACGGGCCAGGTGCGCGCGGTGGCGGACGGGCTGGGCGGCAGGGAGGCGTTCAACGGCCTCTACCCGCCGGGCTCGACGTTTAAGGTGGTGACCGCGGCCGCGCTGCTGCGCAACGGCATGACTCCGGAGTCGCAGGTGGCCTGCCCGGCGGGCTACACGATTCCGAACGGCAGGAGTTTCACCGACTCCGACGGTGTCGACCACGGCACCGTGAGCCTCAGCACGGCCTTCGCGCTCTCCTGTAACACCACCTTCGCCCAGCAGGCGTACGAGCGGTTGCAGGACGACCGGCTGCGCGCCGAGGCGGCGGAGCGGTTCGGGTTCCGGGAGAAGCCGGGGTTGAGCTCCTGCCGGATTCAGCCGTACGAGGGCCCGGACCAGCTGGGTTCCGACGCCATCGGCCAGAACTCGGTGCAGGCCAGCCCGCTCTGCATGGCCGAGGTCGCAGCCGCGGTCGCGAGCGGCGTGTGGAGACCCGCGATCACGACCGCCGAGCCCCCTGCGGACTCGCCGCAGCCGGTGCCGCTGGACGAGGGGGTGGCCTCGGGCCTGCGGACGATGATGGGCGCCGCGGTCAGCCGGGGTACGGCCGCCGGGGCGGGCCTCCCACCGGACACCGCGGGCAAGACCGGCACCGCGGAGGTCGTGGACGGCGGGGACCACGCCTGGTTCATCGGCTACCGGGGCTCCCTGGCCTTCGCGGTGTTCGTCCGGCACGGCGGCGCCGGGGGCACGATCGCGGCGCCGATCGCCGCGAGGTTCCTGAATGCCCTTTGACGCTCTGGCCGTCCCGGCGTCAGGGGCGGGAACCCTGCCGTCGGCCGGTCGCGGGCGGAGAACGGGCTAACGTACACAGGGTGTATGTGAAGATCTGCGGGCTGCGCGAGCCCGGACATGTGACGGCCGCCGTCGAGGCGGGCGCCGACGCCATCGGATTCGTCCTCACCAGGAGCTCGCGACGGGTCACCCCAGCGCGGGCGCGTGAGCTGGCCTCGGCGGTGCCGCCACACGTGCTGACCGTGGCGGTGTTCGCCGGTGAGCCCTCCGAGGAGGTCAGGGCGGCCACCCTGGAGTCAGGGGTACGCGCCGTCCAACTGCACGGCGAGCACCCGCACGCGGACTTCACCGCGCTGAAGGACCTCGGCGTCATGCTGGTCCGCGCCGGGGCCGCGAGCACCGACCTGCGCTGCGGCGCCTTCGACGAGGACCTGCTCATTGTGGACGCGCCCAGGCCGGGCTCGGGGGAGCCGTGGGACTGGGCGGCCGTGCGCGGACGCCCGGAGGGCCGCTGGATGCTGGCCGGGGGCCTGACCCCGTCGAACGTGGCCGAGGCGATCACCGCGGCCAGGCCCTGGGGGGTCGACGTGTCGAGTGGCGTGGAGGTCGCCCCGGGAGTGAAGGACTCCGGGCTCATCAGGGACTTCATCGCCGCCGCCCGCGCGGGGTGAGATCGGCGGGTGCACGCTTGATCGTTTATGTTGATCGTTATGACGACTCACGAAGACATGTCCACGCGTGCCACCGTTGAGGAGTTGTGTGCTTTTGATGAGGAATGTCGCACTGGAGCGCATTCCCGTATCGGGGTGTTCGGCCATGGGGGACATCCGGTTGCCTGGTACAGCACCTCTGGCTGGAGTCGAACCAGCGGCCTCCTCCTCCGCAAGCAGTCAAAACACCTTTGTGTTCAGCACCATCGAGGGGGCCCACCTGCGAGAGCGGTCCGTGAAGGACCGTGAGAGTCCGCCGCCGTTCGCCATGGTTGTCACGCGCTTAGTCACGCAGAGCTGTGCCATGGTGATGTGGCTGTGGGACCCGCAATGAGGCCCGGCGGTGAAACCGGGATGGAGCCTCCGCGTCGCGGTCCTGGATGCCCTGTCCAAGCGGGTCCCGCAATGAGGCCCGGCGATGAAGTCGGGATGGAAAGGCTACGGGATTTCTGCGACGGACGCGGAGAAGGCGATCCCGCAATGAGGCCCAGCGATGAAGCCAGGTTGGAGGGTCGATTTTCTTGGTGCGGATGTTCCCGCAATGAGGCTCGGCTGGGAACGTGGGCCGGGGCCGCTTCTCCCGTCATGACGGTGAACGTGCGGCGTACCCCACAATGAAGGGGATGTCCTCTGATTTTCTTGTGCGTGCCACCGCGTCTCTTCACGGCCTGGCTCTGGGCGACGCCTTCGGTTCCCAGTTCTTCGTTCCGGCCAACCAGCATGCTCTGTCCGGCCGTCTGCTCCCGCCCGACCCGTGGCAGTGGACCGATGACACCGAGATGGCGTGTTCCGTCTACCGCGTCCTGGCTGACCACGGCACCGTCGACCAGGATCGGCTCGCCGCCGGCTTCGCCACCCGTCACGACTTCGACCGCGGGTACGGCCCGGCCACCAACCGAATGCTCCGCCTCGTCCGTGAGGGCGGTGACTGGCGGATGCTCTCGGCCGAGCTGTTCGACGGCAAGGGCTCATGGGGCAACGGCGCCGCGATGCGGGTGGCGCCGCTCGGTGCCTGGTTCGCCGACGATCTCGCGAACGTCGTCCACCAGGCCGCCCTGTCGGCACAGGTCACCCACACCCACCCTGAAGCGGTGGCCGGCGCGATAGCCGTGGCCGTGGCCGCGGCGACGACTGCCACGGAGCCTGGTCTCTCGCCAGGGGGGTTCCTGGACAGGATCAGGGAACACGTGCCCGCGAGCATGGTTCGCGACGGCATCGCCGAGGCCAGGCGACTCCTCACCATCAGTGATCCCGGCCTCGCCGCCACGATGCTGGGTAACGGGCGACAGGTCAGCGCGCACGACACGGTGCCCTTCACCCTCTGGGTCGCCGCTCGCGAACGCCAGGACTTCGAAGCGGCCATGTGGACCACCGCAGCGGCAGGTGGTGACATCGACACCACCTGCGCCATCGTCGGCGGCATCATCGCGGCTTCAGGGAGCGCCCGTCCGCCTTCGGAGTGGAGGAGGCGATGCGAGCCTCTACCGGCCTGGGCAGGCGCCCCCCTCGGCCGTGAGCCGGGTGCCTCGGACGGTTCTCAGACGTAGGGCTGGAATGCTGGGGGAGCGATGATCGATCCTGATCCCGTGGGAAGGCATTGGGAAGGATCAGCCGCAAACGCCCGGCGCCAACTGTAGACGGCCGGACATGAAGAACCCTCGCGTGCCTGCGTCGCCGCAGGTCAGGCAAGGGTTTTCGCTGGTCCTGATCGCGCACCCTGCAGGATTCGAACCTAATGACTTCGTACGGCCCCGAGTTTCCCGGCTCGGGGGCTCATCCCGCTGCGACCGTCGGATTAGAAGTCCGATTCCATGCCGTTTCTATTGTTGCTTACCATGATCTAACGGTGCCAAAAACCCTGGTTATTGCCCTTTTGCGTTGCCTACCGAGACCGAGGATTACCGACCGGCGCGCTCCCGTCTCCGGGCCACGCGCGCCTGCGGCCGCCGACATCTGCCCGGTCACCGGCCGCGGCCGGCTGTCCTATCCGCGGGCCGAGTACCTGTTCAAGACCGCTTCCGCCGAGCTCGACCCGCACGGCCAGGGCTGGAAGCTGCACCAGCTGCGCCACAGCGCGCTCCAACATCTGGCCCAAGCCGGGCGCACCGCGCCGGAGTTGCAGGCCAAGAGCCGCCACCAGCACCTGGCCAGCCTCGGCCGCTACGTTCGCCTGGGCGAGGAGACCTCCGCCCGTATCACCGCCGAACACGATCCGGCAGCACGCCGACGCTCCCGCTGACGACCTCCTCCAGTCTCAATGCTCGAGGCTTGGGGGTGAAAAGGCGAGCACATCGGGAAGGGGGCTGTCGTAGCGCTCAACGTCGACCAGCGCACTGAGAGCACTCGGTCCTTGGGACAGGCGCGAGCACGGCCGATCCGCGGTGAGAACGTTCGGATTACCGTGGCGGTCCAATCTGAGGTGCTCCAGAGATTCCGGACAGGCCGCTCGCTAGGGTGGTAACAGTCCGAAGGAGATAGAAACATGCCGAAAGGTTCCAGGCGTAGGTTCAGCCAGGAGTTCAAGGACGAAGCTGTGCGCATGGTCCTCGACGGCCCCCGTACGATCGCCGAGGTCGCCAGAGAGTTCGGCGTCCACGACACCACGCTCGGCAATTGGGTGAACACCTACAAGCGAACGCGCGCGGAAGAAGAACCGCACTCCCTCAGCGGCCCCGAGCGCGCCCGGCTGCGCGAACTCGAGCGAGAAAACTCCGAACTCCGCGAGAAGCTTTCCTTCCTAAAAAAAGCCGCGGCCTTCTTCGCGGCCGAGAACAATCGGTGACCGCGAAGTTCGAGTTGATCGACGCGGAGAAGGCCAACCATAGGATTGTGAAAATGTGCGACTGGCTGGAGGTGTCCCGCTCGGGGTATTACGAGTGGCGCGACCGGCCCGCCTCGGCGACCGCGCAGCGTCGCGACCTGCTCCAGGACCTGATCGCGGGCATCTTCTACGAGCACGAGGAGGTGTACGGCTACCGGCGCGTCCACGCCGAGTTGCTGCGCCGCGGTGAGCGCTGTTCGGCTGAGTTGGTGCGGGTGTTGATGCGCGAGCTGGGCCTGCTGCCGGCGCAGGTGCGGCCCTTCACGCCGAAGCTCACCGAGCAGGGTGCTTTCCGGGGCATTCCCGACCTGGTCAGACGCGATTTCACCGCCGTCCGGCCCGGCGTCAAGCTGGTGGGCGACATCACGTACATTCCGACCTGGGAGGGGTTTTGCTACCTGGCCACGGTGATCGACTGCTACAGCAAGGCCGTGGTGGGGTGGGCGATGGCCGATCACTACCGCACCGAGTTGATCACCGAGGCGATCGAGAACGCGGTACAGACCTTCACCATCGAAAAGGACGCGATCTTCCACTCCGATAGAGGGTCGAACTACACGTCCGATGAATTCGGCACCGTGCTGAAGAGGCTGGATATCCGGAGGTCCGTTGGCCGTACCGGCATATGTTACGATAATGCCATGGCCGAATCGTTCTTTTCGGCATTGAAGAATGAATGGCTGAAACGGTACGTTTTCACCAGCCGGGCGAAGGCTCGCCGGGCCGTGATCCGTTATATCGAGGGCTTCTACAATCGGCGCCGACTTCATTCATCCGTTGGTTACCGGACACCGTTCGAAGTCCTCGACGAGTACACAGCGCTTCAGTCGGTTGCGTAGTTCGCAGCCGCAGATTCCGCTGTCCGGAATGATCTCAGCCCCTCACCCGGCCAAGCCAGGGGTTACGTGGACAGGGTGCGCGCCCCGTCCGGCCGGATGCCCTTGGCAGAGTCCGTCGGCCGGACGCGGCGCCTTCCACCAGACTGATCCGCCGACATCTGCGAAGGTAGTGAGAGGTTCCCGCCCCGCATGGGCGACCTGGCCGCCCGCAGCGGGCGCCCAAGCCGCCTTCAGACGGGGGTTTGACCGCATCACGCGGCAGGCAAGCAATCTTCGACAGCGCGCGGCGCATCCAGCGTCCAGGCCCGTGGCACCCCGGCGGAGGTAGACGTGAGCGTCCAGTCGACGAGGCGATCAAACCCGGTGCACGGCATCTCCTGCGGCCGAGCCCAGCGCGAACGCATACTCGGCCAGGCAGGATCCCCCGACCCTGTGCTCTCAGCACTGGTCGCGGTGATCGCCGCTCAGATCGCCGAGCACTGCGGGCACCGGCTCCTCAAATGCCGCCGCCTGGCCATGGGCTGGACAGTCGCTCAAGCCGTCAAAGCCACCCACGATTTCGTCGAACAGGAGTGCCTGACCAGCGTCGGGTTGACCGTGCGCTCATGGAAAGACTGGGAGGCAGGCCAGCCGCCCAACCCTGACTACCAGGACCTGCTGTGCCACCTGTTCACCACCAACCCGGTCGAGTTGGGCTTCGCCCGCGACTACTCTCCTGCCCCGCCGCAGCACAACAGCCCGCATTGGAACACGGTACGAGGGGATATAACACTTTCAGAAGGAGGGGCCGACCACGCCGGCATGGGACCGCAGACCATGGAGGTGGAGGAGACGAAGCGTCGTGACGCGCTGAAGTTCGCCGGGCTGGCCCTGACCGCCCCGGCCGCCGCAGCGCAGATCTTGCAGCAGGCCGCCACCGAAGCGATGGAGTTCACCCGGCAGGCCGAGGCAAGCGCGTTGGGCTCCGGAACCCTCGACCACCTCGACCTCGCGGTCACCGAGTTCAACCACGCCTACTCACTCAAACCTCCCCAGCAGGTCTTCGGCGCCGTACTGGACTACCGGCGCAAGGTCGACGGCCTGCTCAAAGGTAAACACACCCACCCGCAAGGCCGGGAACTACTCGCCTTCGCCGGGTGGCTGTCGGAACTGCTGGCCTGGCTCGCCCACGACCTGGGCGACGCCCACACCGGCCTCGCTTTCGCGAACGACGCGTTCATCCACGCCCAGCAGGCCGGACATGGCCAGCTGTGCGCATGGGCGATGGACGCGGCCGCCTCCATCAACCTGTACGAACAACAGCCCGGCAAAGCCCTGGCCGCCGCCCGCAAGGGCCTGGCCGAAGCCCCCGTCGACCATCCGCTGACCGTGCGGCTACACGCCCAAGCCGCCCGCGCGGCCGCCGCCGCCGGAGACACCGCAGGCTTCACGGCTGACTTCCAAGCAGCCGAGGACGCCTATCGGCTCCTGCCGCCCCGTTCACCCCGCCGGTTCGGCATGGATGTGCTGCCGCTGGCCGACTACGCACTCACCTCTTACCCCGCGACCTCCTTCATCTGGCTCGGCCAGGCCGAACAGGCCCGCCGACATGCCGAACACGCTCTGTCGGTATACGAATCGGCTCCCGAGACGTCCCGATCGCCCAGCCGGGAAGCCATCGCCCGTATCGACCTCGCCCTTGCCCACGCCCAACTCGGCGACCCCGACGACGCCGTTGCCCTTGGCCACCAAGCCCTCGACTCCACCCGCATCGTCGGCTCCGTCTTGGGCCGGGCCGGCGACCTCACGTCCTTCCTCGCCCGCCGATACCCCCGCCAGGCGGCCGTGGAAGGACTGCGTGAACGCCTGGCCGCAACCGGCGCGGCCGCCCGTCCCGTAGCCCGACCCTGAGAGTGAAGGAGACCAATGGCTTCCCAGCGGCCGCAGCCTCACGAGTACTCGATCACCATCCGCAGGCCGTACTTCGAGCTGATCGCCAAGGAAGCCAAGACCATCGAGGTGCGCGTCGGCTACCCCAAGATCCGTAAAATCTCCGCTGGAGACACGCTGTGTTTCGTCTCCGGGGAGGACTCCTTACGCGTCCGGGTCACTGCGGTGAAGGAGTACCCGTCGTTCGAGGCGATGCTGGACGCCGAGGACAACACCATGATCGGCGGCCAGGGCATGACCCGCGACCAGCTGCTGGCCGCGTGCCGTGACATCTACCCGCCTGAGAAGGAAGCCCTCGGCGTCTTCGCCATCCACCTGGCACCGCTGCCCGACGCCTGATATCCGCCCGAGCACGTGGGTGCGGCCCTCGCCTCCGCGGGGTGAAGCGAGGTCCGCCCGGCCTGGGGGCCGGTCAAACACGGTGGTCTTCACCCCGGGAAGGTGAGGCAGGACCACCGGCCCTTGCCGCCACGTGACCTGAACGACGCGGCGGCCGGGCGATGTGAGGCGCGGCGGCACGGCATGGGGGGTCCGACGCCGCCGCGCCGGCTTAAGCGGGTGCAGCCGAGGTCAGGAGTTGACGCGCAGGACGCGGGCGATCGCGTCAGCGGCGGGCCCGATGTCCTCGCCGGCACCGAAGCGCTCGGTTTCGGGGTCGCCGGCACTGCGGAACTCGCTTCCCCAAACCCATGACCAGGCGTAGGCACGTGTCTCGCTGCGTCGTTGGGAGTCGGGGGTGAGGACGACGGTCTGTGACAGGGCCGGAACGTTGGCGAGTCCGCCTTCGATGGTGTCGCCGCCACCAGAGGCCGCTGGTTGGATCACGTGCAGGATGACGGCGTTGGTGGTGCGTTTGCCTTTGACCTGCAGGTCTCGCCTGTGGAGTTCGGAGATCAGCGCGGTGACCAGCGCATGCGGGTTGCGAGGGTCTACGGCCTGTATGGGCCTTTCAGCCGCGGTCATGAGAGGGTTCCTTTGATGGGCTGTCTGTCCCCGGGGAACTGCTCACTGAGCGTATTGACGCGACTGCGCAAAGAAGGGGCAGGGTTTCTGCCCCTTCGATGAGGTCAGACCAGAAGCCCGATTCGGTCCGCGAGACTGCGCGCCTGCGCCTGAAACGCCGCAGGGCCTTCGGCGAGTTCCAACAGCATCCGCCGCGCATACCCGTTGTACCGAATCGTCTCCGGGGCGGCCTGCTGGGCCAGCTGCAACGTGCCGAGCACCGCCGCGTGATCACGCTGCAAATGGTGAGCTCGGGCGACCTCGATCAGATGGCGGCCCCGGCGCGGCCGAGACGGGATCGGCGCCGCCAGCGCACCACTGGCCTGCCGGGCCGACTCGCCGCCCTGGTGCAGCTCCACGGCGATCGTGACGGCGTGCGGCGCCATGATGACCTGCGAGAAACTGGTCCACGGCTGGTAGTAGCCCTCGGGGAGACGTTCGGCGATGCGCGCCGCCTCCTCCCAGTGCATCCAGGCGTCGCCGGCGTCGCCGAACCTCGACGAGGTGTGCGCCAGCTCGAAGTTCAACGCCCCCACATCGCCCGCAGGTCGACGCCCGCCTCGTCCATCGCCGGGGCGAGCGCCGTCATACCGTCCTCGTTGATGTCGTGGGCGGCCTCCAGATCACCCGCGTCCCGGTGCGCCGCGGCGAGGAACCACACCGCGCACGACAGGGCGAGCGGATCCTCGGACTCCTGAGCGGCCAGCAAAGCCCGATCAGAGACGCGCCACACCAGATCCCGGGCGGGCTGGAAGGCCAAGAACATCTGAGACAAGCCGTAGGTCTCGGCGAGCAGGGCGTTCGCGCGCCGCCTGTTGGCGCCGTCGTACATGGTGGCGGCGAGTTGCATATCCCGGATGAGGTCGGGCAGGAGTGCGCCCAGCGCGGTCCGGTGATCAGGGGAGGAATGCCGGGTCCGCCAAGCGGCATCCAGGCGAGCCTGCGGCGTGACCAACGGTTGCACGGTGCCAGCCGGCAGGAGTAGCGCGGTGGCGTTGATCGCCGCCCGGACTGCGGGGAGCGCGGGGTGGCCGGGGCCGGTGAACATGCGTACCGGGACGGACTGGTCGCCGGTCAGTTCCGATAGATCCCGGACGCGGAGAGCTCCGGCGAGAGGGAAGGACGGCCGTGCACGACATACTTTCAGGACACAACGAATCACATCACGGACCGGCCGCTCACATGTCGCGAGTTAACCAGCAGGGTCTAGCACCTCTGGCTGGAATCGAACCAGTGGCCTCCTGCTCCGCGAGCAGGCGCGCTCTCCACTGCGCCACAGAGGCTTGGTAGCGGGTGCGGGAATCGAACCCGCCCACAGCGGCTTATGAAACCGCCGAGCACACCAGCGCCCTCACCCGCTCCAAGGAAAGAGCCGTCTCGGACCGTGCGGTCCGGGACGGCTCGCGTCGTGACGGCGGGTGTCAGACGCGAGCCTCCCGGGGCATGCGCATACGGCGACGAGCACGCATGACGCGACGGCTCCGACCGTGATTGCGGCGCATGATCCCTCCTGGTGAAGCTCGACTGACCTGATATGAGGATGCCGGATCTCCGGAACCGGCCGCAACGCGTTTTCTCCAGGAGCCCCGGCGGAAGAGGAGCAGGCCTTGTCGGCGGCCGGAGCCCGGCGGGCTCCGGCCGCGCCCACTCCTCATCGGTCAGATCGTGCCGCTTCAAACGGTCCTCAGTCACGGAGCGGACCTATCAGACGAACCCCACCAGGATCTACTGAACAGGCCCCGGTCGAACCCTCGCTGCCTAGAACTCACTGTCTTCTGAAGTGCTCAACCAGGCGTGAGTAGCCGTCGTTGGCATGGCCCTCTGCGACGGCCTTGGCCACCAGTGCCCGGGTGTAGCCGGGAAACTCATCATTGATGCTTCGCGCCCGGCTCTCCCGGACCAGGTCCTCGACCGACGGCAGGTGATGCTGGAGCGCCCCGTACTCCGCCGCGTGTTCGCCACGATCGACCTCATCGGCGATCGACGGCAAGACTGCCGACAGCGCGGAGATCGATGCGCCGGCATGGTCCAAGAACCGCTTCACCTCTATGCCCTCGCTCGACAGCAGCGCGGCCGCGTGCAGGAATCCGTCGAGCGTTCCCCACATGGTGCCGTGCACGGCCATCTACAAGGCCGGTATGCCGGCACCGGCCGCGATCAGGCTCCCTCGGCCACCGAGAAGCCGAAGCGTCGAGCGATAGCGGTCGTACACGGCGCCCGCGCCGCCATAGAACACCACTGTCTCCGGGTGCCCGACACCCGGGGCGATCGTCATGATCTGTCCGTGGAGGTACTCCGTTCCTTGGTCCGCGGCCCACTCGGCCACTGCCCTGGCCTCCGCTGATGTCCCATCCGTCAGGTTGACCACGGCGCGGCCGGCAAGAGCGTCGCCCGCCGATTCCAGGATCCGACGGGCGGCGGCGTTGCCCTTCACACTGATGATCACGAGCGGGCCGGCGGCGACCGCATCACGGACGGTCGCGGCCCATCGCGCCCCCTTGGCGACCAGAGCGTCGGCCTTTCCCGGCGTACGGTTCCACACCGTGGTCGGGTGCCCGCTGTCCAGGAACACCCCCGCAAGCGCAGAGCCCATCTCCCCCAAGCCGATCACAGTCACGGCCGATCGAGTGCTGGTATTTCCAGAGGTAGTGGTCATGAATGTTGCTTTCTCGCGAGTTGCCGGGGCGCCGGTTCCCTGTCCGGGGTCACTGCGGCCTGTCAATCAAGAACCACGCTAGAAACTCAGCCACACTTGAGGTCAAGGGCCGATCTTGGGCAGGAACCCTTGGGGGCGTCGCTTTCCTCCGGGTAGCGCATCGCGGCCGGCGGCCAGGTATGCCAGGTCGACGCGGCCGAGGCGTTTGAGCGCGCCGCGAGCCAGGATGTACGCGTCGGATTCAGGTTGGAATTCGGAGCCTTCTCCGTGCGAGGGCTTGGTGGTTGTGGCCACCTCGGAAGACGTCGATGTCTCCGTAGGGGAGTCCGGCCTCGATCATTGCCAAAGTCGTCAACCATGTTTACTATATAGACAACCGTGTTGACGATATTGTCTCAGCGTGCGTCCGCCGGGCCCGTCTTCGGCGTGCCCGGAGAATCCAGAGAGAAGGTCCCCGTGTCCCACGACGTCTTCGTCACCCACACCGCCGAGAGCGCCCCTGCCGACGCCCGCGCCACGGTCGAGGGAGTGGAGCGGAAATTCGGCTTCATCCCCGCGCCGGTCGGCCGGATGGCCACCTCCCCGCAACTACTCAAGGGGTTCCTGACGGCCAGCGCCGTCTTCGAACAGACCACCCTGGCCCCGATCGAGCGCGAGATCGTCATTCTGACGGTCGCCACCCGCAACGGCTGCCATGTCTGCGTGGCGATGCACACCGTCACGCTGGTCAGGCTGGAGGCTCCGGCCGAGGTCATCGAGGCACTGCGGGCACAGAAGCCCCTCGCGGACGCCCGCTCGGAGGCGCTGCGGTCGTTCACCCTCGCGGTGATGGATCACCGCGGCGCGGTCGGCGACGAGGAGACGCGGGCGTTCCTCGGCGCCGGCTACACGCCGCAGAACGCCCTTGAGGTCGTCCTCGGTGTCGGTGCCTACACGATCTCCACGTTCGCCAACCGGCTGATCGACGCCCCCCTCGACCCGCCGTTCCAGGCCTACGCCTGGGACGGCGACGACGCGTAAGAGTCCCTCCGATTCGACCACTGTGCGCACCGGGGAATCCCACGATGTGTGAGGGTATTGCCGCACTGAATTAACGTGATCCGACCTGTCGGGAAATCTGGCCTCCCTAGTTTATGGCCCATGGATACGGGGCTGTATACAGAGCGGGATACGCCGATCAGGCTGCGCCGTGATCAGGTGTACGGCGAGCTGCGCCGCAGGCTCATGCTGGGCGAGTTCGCGATCAGGACCCGGCTGGTCGAGGAACGGGTCGCCTCGCTGCTCGGGGTCTCCCGGACCCCGGTGCGCGAGGCCCTCGTCCGGCTGCTCGCCGACGGCCTTGTCGAGCGTGGCTCCGACGGCGGCTACTACGTCGCCCAACCCGACCTGTCCGATCTCAGAGATCTGTACGAACTGCGGATCACCCTGGAGCTGCGCGGGATCAGCCGTGCCCTGGATGCCAACGTGCAGGGGCATGACGCGGCGATCCTGGAGCCGCTCCGGGACCAGTGGCGGGCGATGCGGGACGACCAGCCCGAACCCGACCCGCAGTTCGTGCTGATGGACGAGGACTTCCACATCACGATGAGCCGCGCCTCGGGGAACGCGGCCCTGACCGGCACCCTGGAATCCGTCAACGCGCGGATCCGGGCGGTGCGCATGTACGACTTCCTCACCGCGGACCGCATCACCCTCACGATCCTCCAGCACCTGGAGATCGCCGAGGAGGTTCTGGCCGGGCGGCTCGCCGAGGCCCTGACCGCGATGCACCGCCACGTGGGGGAGTCGATGGACGTCGTGGAGCGGCGCGCCGCTCACGCGATCACTCAGATGGCCCTCAACCGAGGCAGGCGCCATGACCCTGACCGAAGCTAGTCCCACCGACATCATCGACCTCCCCCTGCTCGCCGTGCGCGGACTGACCCGCAGGTTCGGCGAGGTCCTGGCCAACGACGCGATCGACTTCGACGTGCGGGCCGGGGAGGTGCACGCCCTCGTCGGGGAGAACGGCGCGGGCAAGAGCACCCTGCTCAAGCTCGTGTACGGCCTGCACCGCCCCGACTCCGGGGAGGTCTCCGTGGACGGCGCCCAGGTCCGCATGACCAGCCCGGCGCGGGCCCGCTCGCTCGGCATCGGCATGGTCTTCCAGGACCTCCGCCTGGTCCCGGCCCTCACCGTCGCGGAGAACATCGCCCTGGCCCTGCCGGGCAGGCCGAGACCGGCCCGGCTGTCCAGGCGGATCACCGAGGCCGCCGCCGAACACGGGCTGGCGGTCGACCCCCGGGCCCGGATCTCCCACCTGTCGATCGGGGAACGGCAACGTGCCGAGATCCTCAAGGTCCTGATGACCGGGTCACGCGTGGTGATCCTGGACGAGCCGACGAGCGTGCTCGCGCCACAGGAGGTCGGCGCGCTGTTCACGGTGGTACGGCGACTGCGTGCGAGCGGCTACGGAGTGGTGATCGTCACGCACAAGCTGAACGAGGTGCGGGCGATCGCCGACCGGGTGACGGTGCTGCGTGCCGGCCGGGTCGTGCTGAACGGTGTCGATCCGACGGCGTACGACGACGCCGAGCTGGTCGAGGCGATGGTCGGCCGGGCCGTACCCCCGCTGCCGGACAGCCGCCCGGCACCGCGGGACGCGGGCCCCCCGGCCCTGCGCCTGGCCGGGGTCAGCGCGTACGGCGAGAGCGGGGTGCTGCGGCTGCGGGATGTCAGCCTGGAGGTGATGCCCGGCGAACTCGTCGGGGTGGCCGGCGTGGCGGGCAGCGGGCAACGGGAGCTGTGCGAGGTCGCCTGCGGGCTGCGGCCGGCCGCCTCGGGCACCGTGACAGCGGCCGGAACGGGGCTGACCGGGCCCCGGCAGGCACTGGCGGCCGGGGTGGCCGACGTGCCGGAGGACCCGGTCGCCGACGCGGTGGTTCCGGGGCTGAGCGTCGTGGAGCACATGGCGCTGGGCCTGCCGGAGATCCCCCGCCGGTGGCTGAACGTGGACTGGCGGCAGGTCGGCACATCGAGTGACGAGCTGGACGGGCGGGTCTCGCTGCGGATGGCCCCCGGGCATCGGCGGGTGGCCGAACTGTCCGGCGGCAACATCCAGCGGGTCATGCTCACCCGGGCGCTCGGCAGGAAGGACACCGTGCTGGTGGTGGCCGCCTACCCGAGCCGGGGACTCGACGTCGCCACCACCCGGCGCACCCAGGAACTGCTGCTGGAGCGGCGGAACGCGGGGGCCGGAGTGCTGGTCGTCTCCGAGGACCTGGACGAGCTGATCGCCATCAGCGACCGGATCGCGGTGATGCACAACGGGGAGATCGCCGGAATTGTCCCCGCCGGGGACGCCGACCGTCAGGAGATCGGCCGGCTGATGCTGGGTGGGGTGTCGTGACCGCCGCCGGGACGAACCGGAAGGACGGGGTCCGATGACGGTGACCCTCACGCCCGTGGAGCCGGCTCCAGCCCGAACCGCCGATGCCGTGCGGGCGATACGGCGATGGGTGGGGGCCCTGGCCGGAGCGGTGGCGATCTTCAGCGTGCTGTTGCTGGTCAAGGGGGCCGATCCGGTCACCGCGCTCGCCGACATGGTCGTCTCGACCTTCACCGCGGCCGGCGTCGAGCAGATCGCGATCAAGGCGACCCCGCTGATCCTCGCGGCGATGGCCGTGGTGCTGCCCGCACGGGCCGGACTGGCCAACGTCGGCGGGGAGGGGCAGGTGATCATCGGGGCGGTGTGCGCGGCGGGGGCGGGCCTGGCGTTCGACTCGACCGGGCCGGTGGCTCTGGCCGCGATGCTCGTGGCCGGGGCCCTCGGCGGGGCGCTCTGGGCCGGGATCGCGGCGGTGTTGCGGCTCACCGTCGGCGTCAACGAGGCCGTCACGACCCTGCTGCTCAACTATGTCGCGCTGGACGTGATGCTCTACCTGATCTACGAGCCGTGGAAGGACCCCGCCGGCTCCGGCCAGCCGGCGACCAGACCGCTGGAGGTCGCGGCGAGGCTGCCGCTGCTCGGCGGCACGGCGGTGCACGTGGGCCTCGTGGTCGCGGCGGTCGCGGCGGTCGCGGTCTGGCTGGTACTGCGCGGCACCGCCTTCGGATTCCGCCTCGGCGTCATCGGGGGCAACCCCGAGGCGGCGCGGCGGGCCGGGCTGCCGGTGAAACGGCTGCTGCTGACCGCGATGCTGCTCGGCGGGGCGCTGGCCGGGCTGGCGGGCATGGTCCACCTGGCCGGGGTGGAGTTCAAGCTCCGCCCGGGGCTGACCGCGAACATCGGTTACATCGCCTTCCTGGCCGCGTGGCTGGCCAGACACCAGCCGCTGCCCGCCGTCGGCGGGGCGTTCCTGCTGGCCGCGATCAGCATCGGCGGGGACAGCCTCCAGCTCGACAGCGGTCTGCCCGCCGCCGCGGTGAACGTCCTGATGGGCCTGGTACTGCTCGCCGTACTCGGCTGGGCTGCGAAGGGAACGGGAAGAGGGACGGATGCTCTTCGTTGACGTGCTCGCGGGCGGCGTCCGCGGCGGAACCGCGATCATGTTCGGTGCGCTCGGGGAGACGGTGTCCGAGCGTGCCGGGGTGGTGAACCTCGGCACCGAGGGATGCATGCTCGTCGGTGCACTCGGCGGGTACGCGGTGGCCGCCGAAACCGGAAGCCCCTGGCTGGGAATACTGGCGGGTGCGGCGACGGGCGCGCTGCTCGCCTTGGTCCACGCCCTCCTGGTGGTCTGGCGGGGAGCCGACCAGTTCGCCACCGGCCTGACGCTGATGTTCCTCGGCCTGGGCCTGACCAGCCTGTACGGGGCGGCCTACGTAGGCGAGGCCGCCCCGGGCTTCGCTCCCGTCCACGTGCCGCTGCTGGCCGACCTCCCGGTGGTCGGCGAGGTGCTGTTCCAGCACGACTGGATCACCTACCTGTCCTTCGTCGCGGCCCCGGCGCTCTGGTGGTGGCTGCGGAGCACGAAGGGCGGACTGCTGTTGCGCACCGCGGGGGAGCGTGCCGACGTGCTGCACGTCCACGGCTACCGGCCCGGCCTGATCAGGGGCCTGGCGGTGGTCGCCGGAGGCGCGCTGGCCGGGATCGGCGGCGCGCAGCTGTCCACGGCCTACGCGCACGCCTGGTTCGAGGGGATGACGGCGGGCCGGGGATTCATCTCCGTCGCCCTGGTGATCTTCGCCGCGTGGCGGCCGCTCTGGGTCATGGCGGGTTCCTACCTGTTCGGGACGGCGCTCGCGCTGGCCCCCGCCCTGCAGGCCCGGGGGTACGCGCTCAACCAGTTCGCGCTCGACGCCCTGCCCTTCGTGATCACTCTGGTGATCCTCGCGGTCCTCGGCAAGCGCACGCTGCGCGCGGCCCCCGAGGAACTGCGCCGTGTCTTCGAATCCGTTTCATCCAGGTAGGAGAGACCCCTTATGCGAAAGATCGTTACTCTCGGGGCGCTGGCCGTGCTGGCGACCGCCTGTTCGGCCAACACCGCGGGAACCACCCAGGCCGCACAACCCGGCGGGGCCACCGGTGCCCCCGGCAAGGACGCTACGTCCGTCGGCTTCGTCTTCGTCGGCCCCAAGGACGACTACGGCTACAACCAGGCGGCCTACCAGGGCAGCCAGGAGGTGGCGAAGGCGTTTCCCGACCTGGAGGTCATCACCGCGGAGAACGTGCCAGAGGACGACAACGCCGCCCGGGTGATGAACTCGATGATCGCCAAAGGCGCGAAGATAATCTTCGCCACCTCCTACGGACACCTCGACGCGGCGCTCAAGGTCGCCGCCGAGCACCCGGACGTGGTGGTGGTCCAGCAGGGCAATCTGATCACCGGGGCCGCCCCGAAGAACGCGGGCACTTTCTTCGGCACCGTCTACGAGCCGGTCTACCTGGCCGGGATCGCGGCGGGCAAGGCCACGAAGACCGGCAAGCTCGGCTACGTCTACGCCTTCCCGATCACCCAGACGATCGACAACATCAACGCCTTCCAGCTCGGAGCCCAGTCGGTCAACCCGTCGGTGAAGACCTACACGGTCAACACCTCCTCCTGGTGCGACCCGGCCAAGCAGGCCGAGGCGGCGGCGAACCTGCTCAAGCAGGACGTGGACGTGATCACCCAGCATCAGGACTGCACCGCGACGGTCATCAAGGCCACCGAGGCCGCCGGGAAGTTCACCGTCGGCTACCACGCCGACGCCTCCTCGATCGCCCCCAAGGGCTGGCTGACCGGTTCCCAGTGGAACTGGGGCCCGCTCTACGCCGACATCGTGAAGACCGCACGGGCCGGGACGTTCACCGGGTCGAAGTACAACGCCAACTTCCGGGTCGGCTACAAGACCGGGGACAACCCCTTCGTGCAGTCGCCGTACGGACCGCCGGTCGACGCGGAGACCAAGGCGGCGATCGAGAAGGCGAAGGACGGGCTGGCCGCGGGTTCCCCGTTCGCCGGGCCCGTCGTGGACCAGACCGGCACGGTCCGCGTCCCCGAGGGCACCATCCCCGACTACGAGGTGATCGAGAAGATCGACTACTTTGTCGCCGGTGTCGTCGGCTCCCTGCCGAAGTCGTGACCTTCGTCGAGGGGACGACCCCGTACCCGTGGCCCTGGGACGGCGGCCTCGACCCGGCACGGCTGGCCCTGCTGGTCGTGGCCTGCCCCCTCCACCCGGGACGGGAACGGCCCACCGACGCCGATCACCCGGCCGAGACGCTGGCCGCGGCCGTGCGGCGGGCCGGAGGGCGGGTGCTCTCGGTAGGCGTACGGCCCCCGATCCAGATGTCCGTACGGCCGAGGCCCAGGCCGGTCGCGCCGGGGACGGACGATCCCGTGCTTCACCCCGGCCGGCTGATCCGGGCGGCCGGGTGGGACGGCTTCCACGGCAGTCGTCTGGACGCCGTGCTCCGGGGCGCCCAGCGGGATCTGCTGCTGATCGCCGGGTGCTGCCTGGAGACCGGCGTGCACTCCACGATGCGGGCGGCCAACGACCGAGGCTACGAATGCCTGCTCGTGACCGACGCCTGCACGAGCGCCGAGCCCGATCTCACGGCGGCGGCACTGTCCACGATCGAGATGTCGGGCGGGATCTTCGGAGCGGTCGGCGACAGCGGGGCCGTCGTGGAAGCCCTGCACACCCTGATGACCGAGAGGACGACCTCATGAGATATCCACAGATAGAGGCGGAGCCCTACGGCTGGCCGTTCAACGGAGGGCCGGACCCCGCCACCACTGCGGTGATCTGTATCGACTGGCAGGTCGACTTCTGCGGCCCCGGCGGTTACGTCGACCGGATGGGCTATGACCTCTCTCTCACCCGGGCAGGCCTGGAACCCACCGCCGCCGTGCTCGCGGCCGTACGGGAACGGGGCTTCCTGGTGATCCACACCCGTGAGGGCCACCGTCCCGACCTGTCCGACTGCCCGCCCAACAAGCTCTGGCGGTCACGCAGGATCGGCGCGGGGATAGGTGACCTGGGACCGTGCGGGCGGATCCTGATCAGGGGCGAGCCCGGGTGGGAGATCGTGCCCGAGGTGGCCCCGATCGAGGGCGAGCCGATCGTCGACAAGCCCGGCAAGGGCGCGTTCTACGCCACCGACCTGGATCTGCTGCTGCGCACCCGCGGGATCACCCACCTCATCCTGACCGGCATCACCACCGACGTGTGCGTGCACACCACGATGCGGGAGGCCAACGACCGGGGCTACGAGTGTCTGCTGTTGACCGACTGCACCGGAGCCACCGACAAGGGCAACTACGAGGCGGCGCTGAAGATGGTGACGATGCAGGGCGGGGTCTTCGGCGCGATCGCGCCCTCGTCGGCTCTGCTGCGGGCGCTCGGGGCGGGGGAGCGTGTCGGCTGAGCACGGGAGAGTCCGCGGGACCGGAGAAGCCAGGGAAGGCGGAAGGGCCGCAGGGACCGGGGAGAGCCTGGAGGTTTGGAAGGGCATGAAGGCCCAGACGGCGAGAAGAGGCGGAGAGGACCTGGCGGCCAGGGTCACCGAGATCTTCCGGAGGATCAAGGAGCGAGGCGACGACGGGGTGTGGATCACACTCAGGCCGGAGGAGGAGGTCCTCGCCGACCTGGCTCGGCTCGACCCCGACGGCCCGCTGTACGGGGTGCCGTTCGCGGTCAAGGACAACGTCGATGTCGAGGGACTGCCCACCACGGCCGCCTGCCCGGCCTTCGCCTATCATCCGGCACGTTCCGCTCCCCTGGTGGAGCGGCTGGTCGCGGCCGGGGCGCTGCTGATCGGCAAGACCAATCTCGACCAGTTCGCCACCGGGCTGTCCGGCACGCGCAGTCCCTACGGGGCGTGCGAGTCGCCGCTGGTGGCCGGGTTGATCTCAGGCGGATCCAGTTCGGGATCGGCGGTCGCGGTGGCCGCGGGGCTGGTGGACTTCGCCGTCGGCACGGACACGGCGGGTTCGGGCCGGGTCCCCGCGGCGATGACCGGGACGGTCGGGCTCAAGCCGTCCCGAGGTCTGGTCCCGACGGTGGGCGTGGTCCCCGCGTGCGCGTCGCTGGACTGCCCGAGCGTGTTCGCGAACTCGGTGTCCGTCGCGGCCGCCGCGCTCGCGGTCATGGCCGGGCCGTATCCGGGCGCCCCCTGGTCCCGGGAACTGCCCTCGCCCGTCCCCGTCGCCCCCGCGCGGGGGCGACGGATCGGCGTGCCCCGGAGTCCGGAGTTTCTCGGCGATCCGGGCGCGGCGGCGGGCTTCACCGAGGCGACCACGCGCCTGGCCGAGCTCGGTCACGAGATCGTCCCGATCGACCTGACGCCGTTCCTGG
The DNA here is from genome assembly GCF_035917355.1 of Streptosporangium sp. NBC_01810. Taxonomy (NCBI): domain Bacteria; kingdom Bacillati; phylum Actinomycetota; class Actinomycetes; order Streptosporangiales; family Streptosporangiaceae; genus Streptosporangium; species Streptosporangium sp. NBC_01810. The sequence goes on from NZ_CP109070.1 coordinate 2,276,914, forward strand.
AAGCCGGGAGGCTGCTCTACGAGGGACCATGGCTCGCCGAGCGGTTCGCCGCGGTGGGGGACTTCGTCGCCGCGTATCCCGACGAGGTGCATCCGGTGACCCGGCAGGTGCTCGGATCCGGCTGGGAGATCACCGGGGTGGAGGTGTTCCGCGGGCTGCACCGGCTCGCGGAGTTGCGCGCGGAAACCGCCCCGGTGTGGCGGGAGATCGACATGCTGGTCGTGCCGACCGTGCCGACCACGTTCACCCTGGCCGAGATGGCCGAGGACCCCATCCGGCGGAACGCCGCCCTCGGTCTCTACACGACCTTCGCCAACCTGCTGGATCTGGCGGCGGTGGCCGTACCGGCGGGCATGACCCCCGCGGGCAGGCCCCACGGAGTGACCCTGCTGGCCCCCGCGGGCTCCGACGGTCTGCTCGCGGGTCTCGGCGCGGCCTTCCTCGACGAGCCCGCGGAACCCCTCGGTCCCGCGAAGTCCCTCGGGCCTTCCCACCAGGTGACGGAGACCTCCGCCTTCCCGGATCGGGTGGCCGTGGCCTCCCTCGCGAGCCGGACTCCGCCGGAACCGGCGGACGTCACGCTGCTGGCGGTGGTCGGCGCCCACCGCACCGGCCAGCCCCTCCACCCCCAGCTCGTCGCCCTCGGCGCGGTCCGCCACGGCCTGGCCCGTACGGCCTCCGCCTACCGTCTCCACGACCTGGGCGACCGTCCCGGAATGATCAGGGATCCCGCGGGAGCCCACATCGAGGTCGAACTCCACCGGATGACCCCCGAGGCTCTCGGCAGGCTTCTGGTGCGGATCCCGCCCCCGCTCGGCCTGGGAACCGTGGAACTGGAGGACGGCCGTCAGGTTCACGGCTTCCTCTGCGAGCCCCACGCGCTCACCCACGCCCCGGACATCACCGCCCACCAGAGCTGGCCCGCCTACCTTGATTCACGCCTTTGAGCCGCGCGGGCCGATCACCGCCGAGGGGGTCGACCACCTCCGGCCTCGGCCGGTGGGGGAGACGGCGGTCGTGCCCCCTCCGCTGTGAGACGGGTGAACGAACGCGGGCCGGTCAGAGCGGGGAACCGGACGGGGCGGGCGGCTGCCCGCCCGGTTCCCCCTCGATGTCGCGCCTGGCGAGCAGGGCCGCGTGGGTGGGGCCGTCCGGCACCTCGGCCGGCCTGCCGGCGGCGAACTCCCCGCGCAGTACCGGGACGACCTCCTCGCCGAGGATGTCGAGTTGCTCCAGCACCGTCTTGAGCGGGAGCCCGGCGTGGTCCATCAGGAACAGCTGACGCTGGTAGTCGCCGAAGGACTCCCGGAAGGTCAGGGTCTTGTCGATGACTTCCTGGGGGCTGCCCACAGTTACCGCCCACCGCCACCGTCGCACAGGCCACCACCGCCAGGACCCAGGTCAGTGAGTGGCGTCGTCCGCGCCGCGAGCGCGGATCGCAGATCAGCGCGAACCGGTCCAGAAGCTCCAACCGAGTGACGGCGGGTCAGCGCCTACTGGTCCTCCTCACGGGTAGTCGCGGTCAGATGGATCTCCACGGGAATGCCGAACGGCAGCGATGCGACGCCGATCGCGGTCCGGCTGTGCGCCCCACGGTCAGGCCCCAGGACGTCGATCAAGACGGCCGAAGCCCCATCGGCGACCGCAGGATGCTCGGTGAAGTCCGGTGTCGAGCGCACGAAGACCTGGACGTGCAACATCTGCTCCACGAGGTCGAGAGAGCCGAGTTCCTCATGCAGGCTGGCCAGCACCAGGAGCATCGTCGACTCGGCAGCAGCACGCCCCTGCTCCACGCTCAGGTCGAGGCCCAGGGTGCCCACGGTGGCCACTCCTGGCCCATCCACCGGCCCGTGACCAGAGGTGGCCAGCAGCTTCCCCGAGCGAGTGATCTCCTGGTACCGCCCCGCAGGGCGGGCAGGGGGCGGCAGGGTCCAGCTCCCTGTCGAGGTGACGACGGTGATCGGCTCGGGGTTCATCTGGCCCCCTCCATGAGGGGCCGCCAACCGAGCTCGCGGGAGAGCTTCCCCGCGAACTCGCAGACGGTCCCAGCGTGCTCGGCGACCTGATCCGGGCTCATCTGGTCGGTCACGAATGTGATGCCCAGGGCGGCGACGGGCTGAGCCTCATGGTCGTAGACGGCTGCCGCGACGCAGGTGATCCCGGCGGTGGTCAGGCCCGACTCGAGCGCATAACCCAACTCCCGGACCTGTCTCAGATCCTCGATGAGCTCGCTGACCGTCCGGGGACCCAATGTCGTGCGTCGCGGGAAGGGGTAGTCGCGGTAGAGGTCGCGTAGCTCCGCATCACTCGACGTTGCCAGCAGGGCTCTGCCAACAGCGGTCAGGTGGGCGGGCAGCCGGATGCCGGTCTCGGTGACGAGCTGGGTCATCGCGCTCCCGGTACGTTGCTGCTGCTTGTCGATGTAGAGCACCTCGGCCCCGTCGCGAACTGCCAGGTGAGAGGTGGTCGAGGTCGCCTGGCACACTTCGATCAGGATTCCGCGGCCTATCTCCTCCAACGGCCTACCCCGGCGATATGCGGCACCGAGCTCGAACAACGCCACTCCCAGCGCCCAGGTGCGCTTCACCGGGTCGTAGCGCACGAAGTTGCGGGTAGCCAGATAGTTGAGCAGCTGATGAGTGCTGCTCTTCGGGATGTTGCAGGCCGCGGCGATCTCCAAGGCTGTCAGCTGCGCATCCCTGTCTCCTAGGAGGGTCAACAGGTCGACGATGCGCTCAGCGGTACGCGACGTCGCCGGCGCTGCGATCTTCTGGGGCACACCACTCCTTAGGTTCGCGGGGACGATTGACCTGCCCGGTTTGTCCTGTCTAGGATTGCGGAGTCTAGTCTAACATTTGAGACAGTCTGTTCGAGACAGGGGAACCCAATATGACACGCCAGCTGACCGGCTTCGGAGGTCCGCTCATCGATGTACGTGGGGCGATCGACATGCACGTCCATTCGCACCCCGACATCTTTCCCCGACTTGGTGACGACATCGATCTGGTGACCGCGGCCCGCGACGCAGGACTCCGGGCGATGGTGATCAAGTGCCACCATGAGAACACCGTCAGTCGCTCCTACTTCGCCAACGGGGCCGTCCCCGGGATCGAGGTCTTCGGGGGCGTCGTGCTGAACTCCTATGTCGGGTTCGCGAACCCTGCAGCCGTCGAGGTGGCACTCAAGCTGGGCGGGAAGTTCGTCTGGATGCCGACCGTGGACGCCGCCTACCACGCCGAGGTCCACGGCGGCACCGGCACGCTGGTCGGACTCAGCGGCGGCCGAGTCGGCGGGCCCACCTATACCGTGCTCGACGAACACGGTGCCCTCAAGCCGGAGGTCATCGAGATCATCGGCCTGATCGCCGAACACAACGGCGTTCTGGCCACCTCGCACCTCTCCCCTGCGGAGATCAAGCCACTGCTGATCCGCGCCAAAGCCGACGGCGTGGCCAACGTGGTCATCACCCACCCCTTCTACAAGGCACCCGGCCTGTCCATGGACGAGCTCAAGGAACTGGTGCAGCTCGGCGGCATTGCCGAACTCGGCTACTGCGACTACTCGGCGATGTGGCATGTCGGCCTCGTCGAGGAGGTCGTCGAAGCGGTCAACGTGCTGGGTGCTGAGAACTGCGTGCTGGTCTCCGACTGCGGCCAGCGACACAACCCCCTGCCGAGTGAGGCGCTGCGCATCTACGCCCAGACGGTCTTCGAGAAGGGCGTGTCCGAGGAGGACGTCTACACGATGATTCGAGACGTGCCGGCTCGGATCCTCGGACTCGACAACGGCGCTCAGCCGCCGCGCCCAGCGGTGCCCTACTGGAGCCATGACGAGGACTGACTGTCGACGATCGCGCCAGAGCCCAATATCGAGATAGTTGACAGACCTGACTCCTCCCGCCCGGCCGGCTGCCCACCCGCCAGAGTCCGACGGGTGGACAGCCACGCTCAGCCGTCGGCACCCAGATATGCCCGGGCGATCAGGTCAGCGGTGGTCGGCCACACCTCGGCGTCGGCCATCACCACTGACAGCACTTCTTCCAAGTAACGATGCCGAGAGGGCTGGTTGGCAACGAAGGGGTGGATCGGCAGCGGCAGCACCCGCCCCGTCTGCGGCAGGTCGAGCTTGAGCTGGTCCAGCCAGTCCAGACACATCCGCACGTACTGCTCCCCGGGCATCGCCTTGTCCAAGAAGACGCGAATGTCATTGAGTTCCACCGAGTACGGCACCGTCACGAACTCCCTGAGCCCCGCGACCGCTCCCGGCTGATCATCGTGACACCAGTCCAGAGTGTAGTTCAGACCCAGATCGGCCAACAGCGGCAGCGTGGCCTCGGTCTCGGTTAGGGCGGGGCCGAGCCAGCCCATTGGCCGCGCCCCGGTCGCAGCGCAGAGCACGTCCAGCATCTGCTCGAGATGGGCTCGCTCCTCTGCGGGTGAGGAGAAGCCGGTGTGCAGCCGCGAGCGCGACGTGCCGTGCGCGACCCAGCACCAGCCGCGCTCGATACCGGCCTCGATCACCTCTGGGTAGTGCGCGCAGACATCGGAGTTGACGATCGCGGTCACCGGCACGCCCAGCCGGTCAACGGTCTCCACCAATCTCCAGATACCGACCCGGAGTCCGTAGTCACGCCACCCGTGGTTGAGGGGGTCGACAGGCAACCCGGCGGTCGCCGGGACGATCGAGGTCGACGGCACCCCCGGCACGAAGTGCTCCAGGTTGACTGCCAGATAGAACGCCACACTGGCACCCCCTGGCCAGTCCAGCCGCGGACGCGCCGGAAGCGCGGAGTAACGGTACGGCGGAAGCGAACCTGCGGGGATCTCCGACTCGGGATTCATCCATGACTCCAAGGGCGTCGGCACCGGTCCAGCCGCGACGACGACCGGACACAGGTGATTTCGAGGGTTGACCGGCCACCACACCACGGTTAGCCTGGGCGCCTCAGTCCAGAATGTCAGGCTTTTATCTAGAATATCAGACACTTGGGGTCGAGAGAAGGAACCATGCGTCCACGCCTTTGGGTCACCGCCCTCACTGCTGCAGTGCTGGTGATCTCACTCACCGCCTGCGGCGGTACCGAGAAGAGCTCCTCGGAGAAACTCACTGATATCGGGTTCCAGACCTCCTTCCTCTTCGGCGGCTGGGACATCCCGTTCTTCCTGGCCCTGGACAAGGGCTACTACCGGGACGAGGGGCTCAACGTGACCATTCGCGAAGGCACAGGCTCCTCGGCCTCGATCCAGTCGCTGCTGGGCGGCGCCAACCAGATAGTGGAGTCCGACGGAGGGTCGACGGCGATCCTCGCAGCCGAGGCCGGCGGGTTCGTCTCGGTCGCCACCTTGGCGGACAGATTCGGCTCCACCATCGTGTCCTACAAGTCCGACGGCATTCAGGAGCCGGCCGATCTCAAGGGCAAGAGCATCGGCATCTCGATGGGCGGCACCGACGCCAAGCTGCTGGACTCCTTCCTCAAGGTCAACGGGGTGGATCCGTCGACCGTCACCATCCAGAGCCTGCGACCCGACCAGAAGGCTCAGTACCTCAAGGCCCGCAAGGTCGACGCGATCACCTTCGTGGACTACTCCGCAGTCAGCATCGAGCCGTTGGAGAAGCTGAACCTGATGCGACTCTCCGAGCACGGGATCAGCCAGACCGGGCTGAACCTCGTCGTCCGCAACGACTGGCTTGAGGAGCACCCCGACGCCGTGCGCGGCTTCCTGCGCGCCACCGCCAAGGCGTTCGCCGAAGCTCGGCAGGACCCGGGCCCCGCTGTCGACGCGCTGATGAAGCGGAGCCCGGTCATGCCTGCCGCGGCGGCCACCACACAGTGGAAGCTGTATCAGGAGTCGTTCGATCTGGATCCGGAGTCCAAGGAGAAGGGCTTCGGCCGGCAGTCCGACACCAGCTGGTCGGCCATGCTGGACAGCCTGCTCGGCGCCAAGATCATCTCCACCACGAAGCCGCTGAGCGACTACTTCACCAACGACTACCTGTCGGGTGAACGATGAACCCGACCATCCCAGAGGCCTCCGATGACGGCGAGCACTCGCTGATCGTCATCGGAGCCGGCACCGCAGGCCTTCCCTGCGCGATCGGCGCCGCCGCTGCCGGAGCCAAGGTACTCGTCATCGAGAAGAGCCACCGTATCGGCGGCACCCTGCACTACTCGACCGGGCATCTGTCTGCCGCCGGCACCTCACTGCAACGCAAGCGCGGGATCACCGACACAGTTGAAGACCACCTCGCCGACCTTGACCGGATCAGCCACTGCCTGTCCAGGGCCGACCTGGTCCGCCAGGCCGTCACCGCGGCGCCCGACACCGTGGAGTGGCTGCTGGATCGTGGTTTCGACGTCGACCCGGAAACACCACGAATCCTCTACGGGCACGAGCCTTACTCGATCCCGCGCACCTACTACGGCCGTTCGGGAGGGCTCTCGATCCTGGAGGTTCTCCACGGCGAACTGGAGAAGTGGCAGCGGCGCGGTTCGATCGAGGTCTGGTTGGCGACCGCCGTAGTGGGCTTGCGAGCCACCGCCTCCTGCATCGAGATCGAAACCGAGGGACGCCACGGCAGTCGGCTTCTCACCGCCACCGAGGTGGTGCTGGCAACCGGTGGGTTCGCCAGCAGCCCCGAACTCCTTGCCGAGTTCGACGGGGCCCCGGCAGCCGTCTCCGCCGCCTCGCCGACCTCTACCGGCGACGGCCTTCTCCTCGCCCAGGAGCTTGGCGCTGCCGTCGCGAGCACCGGACGACAACTGCCCGGCTTCGGCTGCCTGGAGCATCCGGGGACTTCCGGCCGGATCGACCGAACGGTCGAGCGCGTCGCTTTGATCGCCCAGGAGCGGGAGCCGGCCGAGATCTACGTGACCGAACAGGGCCGCCGGTTCATCGCGGAGGACGACCCGAGCATCGATCGCAAGGAGCGTGCTCTCGCGGCACTTCCCGGCTGGCAGTTCTGGGCCGTCTTCGATGCCGCCGCACTGGAGCTGCCGGGGCCCCGGCTGGTCCCCGGCTGGTCGGTGGCGGACTTCACTCGCCACGCGAACGCCCGGCCTGACCTGGTCATGGCCGACTCCATCCCCGGGCTGGCCGAAGCAGCAGGTCTCCCCACCGGACAGTTGAACACCACGATCGAGGACTTCAATCGGTTCGCCGGCGGAGCCGCCGACGATCCGCTGGGCCGCCTGCGCGGACGTCACCCGATCGGCCGGGCTCCGTACTTCGCACTGCGCCTGCGCGGACAGGTCTCGGTCTCCTTCGCCGGCATCGATGTCGACTCCCAGCTTCGGGTCAGGCGCGCCGACGGCAGCATCATCCCGGGCCTAAGCGCAGTCGGCGAAGCGATCGGATGCGGCGCCACCGGGGGTGACGCCTACTGCGGCGGAATGATGGTGACTCCGGCGCTGAGCCTGGGCCGCGCCCTGGGAGAACGATTGGCGAACCGAGCCTGCGCTCCTCGGGACCGTTCGGTCGCCGACCTCCAGACTCCACCAGAAGAAAGAGCAGACCGATGAGCTATTCCGATCCGAGCGCGGTCGCCTTGGTCGAACGCTACCTCCAGCACTACGAGGACCGCGATCTCGACGGCGTCTTGTCGTGCGTCAGCACCGATTTCACCATCGAGTTCCCGGGTCCGGTGCTGTTCGGCTCCGTGGCACACCTGATGCACACCGCCGCACAGATGTTCCGCAGCCTGCGCAAGCATCGAGATCACTACGCCTGCGGCACCGACGACCAGGGGCGGACGGTGGTGACCTCGCGGGGCCGACTGTACGGCGAGTGTCATGACGGCAGCCGGATCGACGACGTCCGCTACTGCGACGTGTTCCTCGTGGCTGACGGCCTGATCGTGCAGCAGTTCGTCTTCAACGACATGGCCGTGGCCGCCCCCGGGTCCGTGCTTGGCATCGACCCGGCCTAGCTCCGTGCGTCCGACGCACGTTGGCACAGAAAATCCTATAAGTCTATTTTTGTGCTTATATGTCTGATATTTCAGATCTTTTGGAGAGGAAGTCCATGAATGCGGTAACCGGAGTCGGTGGCACCGACGACGGCAAGCACGTCGAGGTCGCAGACGACATCGTGACCCTGTCGGAGGTGTCGAAGACCTACCGGACGGCGACCGGCATCACTCACGCCCTGTCGCCGACGACACTGAACATTCGCCGCGGCGAGTTCTTGTCGGTCGTGGGCCCCTCAGGATGCGGCAAGTCCACCTTGCTTACGATGATCTCCGGTCTGGTGCCACCGAGCTCCGGCGAGGTCCGTATCGATGGTCGGCTCATCGACAAGCCCTACCACCAGTGCGGGATCGCCTTCCAGACCTCCGTGCTCCTGGAGTGGCGCTCGGTCCTGGACAACGTCCTGCTCCAATTCGAGATGCGCGGCATCGACCCGGCGCCGCATCGGGACAAGGCAATGGCCTTGTTGGACTCCCTCGGCCTGGAGGGCTCGGCGCGGCTCTACCCGCGCGAGCTCTCGGGCGGAATGAAGCAGCGGGTCAGCATCGCCCGCGCCCTGATCCATGATCCTCAGCTACTGCTGATGGACGAGCCGTTCTCAGCGGTGGACGCCCTCACCCGCGACCAGCTCTCGATGGACCTGCAACAGGTATGCGTGGAGCGCGGCCGCGACCTGACGGTGCTGTTCATCACCCACCACATCGAAGAGGCGGTCTTCCTCGGCGACAGGGTGCTGGTGATGACCCCCCGGCCGGGCATGATCGCCGAGATCATCGACATCGACCTTCCCCGGCCGCGTCGCCTCGAAGACACCGGGCGCGAGAAGCAGGCTCAGTACGCCGCGCACATTCGCGAGACCTTCACCCGAGTCGGGGTCTTCCGTCAGGCCAAGACCGAGCAGCCCGAAGGAAACACGGCATGACCGAGGAAGCCCGCCTGCGCAGACGCGCCAAGATCATCAATCTTCTCTCGACTACGGGCTATCCCACCGCGCTCTGCCTCGTCCTGCTGGTGCTGTGGCAGATCCTGGTACCCGCCTTCAACGTCAAACCGGCGATTCTGCCGGTTCCCAGCGACATCGTCTCGGCGGGTTGGGAGAACCGGTCCCTGATCCTCGAGCACACCTGGCCGACTCTGATCGAGACCGTTGCCGGCTTCGTGATCGCGGCCGTGCTGGGCATCATCGTCGCGGTCGCCATCACCTCCGTACCGGCTATTCACAAGACCATCTACCCACTCCTGGTCGGCTCCCTGGTGGTGCCAAAGATCGCCGTGGCTCCGTTGTTCGTGATCTGGTTCGGCTTCGGCTACACCTCGAAGATCATCATGGTGGTGCTGATCGCCTTCTTCCCTGTCGTGGTGGACATGGCTCTCGGCTTGACCTCCATCCCGTTGGAACTGCGGATGCTGAACCGCTCGATGGGCGCCAGCCGCTGGCGGGCGTTCTGGAAGATCTCGTTCCCATTCGCTCTCCCGAACCTCTTCGTCGGTCTGAAACTCGCGATGGCGCTGGCCATCATCGGCGCGATCGTCGCCGAATTCGTCCAGTCCTCCCAGGGCCTCGGGTACCTGCTCCTGCAGGCCAACAGCACCCTGCAGACCTCGTTGTTCTTCGCCACCATCGTCGCGCTCACTGTGCTGGGCGTAGCTCTCTACATGGTGATCGAGGTCCTCGAGTCAATCATCCTGCGCACCCGTAAGCGCTGAGTCGCACAAGAAAGGCACACATGAACATCATTGGGTCTACCCAGGGACCGGTGCGGCGTGGCACGACGCTGCTCAGGACCCTCCTCACCGCAGTGTTGGCGCTCGCCCTCACCGCCTGCGGCGGCGGGAACAGCGAAGGCGCCACCAAGATCGGCTTCCAGACCAGCTTCTTGTACAACGCTTGGGACGCCCCGTTCTTCCTGGCGCTGGACAAGGGCTACTACAGCGACGAAGGCCTGGACGTGGAGATTCGCGAGGGCCAGGGCTCCGGCGCGGCCATCCAGTCGCTTCTCGGCGGCGCCAACCAGATCGTCGAGGCCGAGCGCGCGGCCATGTCGATCCAGGCGACAGAGGTGGGCAACCTGGTTTCGGTGGCCGGCCTCAAGACCTCCAACGGGTTGGCGATCGTCTCCAACAAGGACCGGGGCATCAAGACTCCGGCGGACCTGCGCGGCAAGACGATCGGCATTACCTTGGGCAGTAGCGAATCGGGCATCTTGCCGGCGTTCTTGAAGCAGAACGGCATCTCCCTGGACGAGGTCAAGATCGAGAATCTCGCTGCCAGCCAGAAGGCCCAGTTCCTCGCCGCGGGCAAGGTCGACGCGATCAGCTTCGTGGACTACTCCGCGGTGAGCATCGCTCCACTCGACGAGCTGAACATGATCACCTTCACCGACTACGGCCTGACCCTGCTAGGGACCGGCTTGATCACCACCACCGAGTTCGCCAAGGACCATCCCGACGCCGTCAAGGCATTCAACCGAGCCACGATGAAGGCGTTCAACGAGGCGATCGCCGACCCGGATGCGGCCATCGACGCCCTCCTCAAGCGCACCAAGGTGCTCAGCCGCGACGCGGCCATGACCCAATGGGCGCTGTACGTCAAGGGGGCACCGAAGCCCTTTACCGGCGCCCAGGACGCGGCTGAGTGGACCGCGATGCTGGCCAGTCTCAAAGACGCCGGAGTGATCAAGGCGCCGAAGCCGACTGATCAGTACTTCACCGACGACTTCGTCTCCTAGCCCCGGCCTTCCGACTTCCGCCGGACTTATCCACCATCCGGCCCGTTCCCTGGGAGGAACCCGTGTCCGCTCTGCCCTTGTCATTCGCCTGCGGCTCCTACGACCGCACTCGCGCCCTGCGCGACGGCCGAGTGCCGGTGCATGGAATCGACCTGAACTCGATGGAAATCGGCCCGGTCGAACTGTTCTGGCGGCAACTGCGCCATCTGGAGTTCGAGATAGCCGAGATGTCCCTTTCGGCGCACATCATGGCCACCGCGAACGGCACCTCGCCGTTCGTCGGGCTGCCTGTCTTCCCTTCGCGAGTCTTCCGCCGCGCCTACGTCTTCCTGCACGCCGACGCCGGGATCACCCGCCCCGAAGACCTCGCCGGCAAGACCATCGGCGTCCCGGAATATCACATGACCGCAGCCCTGTTCATCCGCGGCTTCCTCAGCGACGACCATGGTGTCCGCGCCGAGCAGGTCCAGTGGGTGCAGGGCGGCCAGGAGGTTCCCGGACGGCTTGAGCGGATCGAGCTGAACCTGCCCGCGTCGATCTCACTGCGGCACGAGCCCGACCGCGGTCTCGACGAGATGCTCGTCGACGGCGCCATCGACGCGTTGATCACCGCATCTCCCCCACCGAGCTGGCTGGCCGGGAACCCAGCGGTCACCAGGCTCTTCGCGGACCCGCGGGCCGCCGAGGTCGAGGCGTATCACCGTACCGGGATCTTCCCGATCATGCACATGGTCACCGTCCGCCGAGACGTGGTCGAGCGGGCACCCTGGGTGCCGGGCAACCTGGTCACCGCCTTCGCACAGGCCCGCGACCTGGCCTACCAGGAGAGCCGCGATCACGGAGCATCCTCGAACATCCTGCCGTTCTACCAGCTCGAGCACGAGCGGACGCTCCGCGAGTTCGGCGAGGACTACTGGCCCTACGGCGTCGAGGCCAACCGGGCGACCCTCGAGGCCGCCGTACGGTACTCCTACGAGCAGGGCCTCTCCCAGCGGATCTGCGACATCGAAGAACTGTTCAGCCCGGCGCTGCTTGAGGAGCACCGGGTATGACCGAGAGCAACGGCTGGATCCATGGTGACCATCAGGCGAACGTACGCCGCACGTTGGCGGCGGTGGAGCACCTCGAGGACCGGGTCAGCGCGTGGGCGCACCTGGACCGTTCCGGGCTCCTCGCGCAGGCCGATCGCCTCGGCCAGGACAACCAGCCATCGGCCGAGCAAGGACTGCTTCGCGGCCTCCCTCTGGGTGTCAAGGACACCATCGACGTCGCCTCGATGCCCGCCGAGCGCGGCTCTGCCGCCTTCGCCGGCCGACGCCCGGAACATGACGCGGAGGTTGTGCGCCGTGCGCGCGCCGCCGGCGCGCTGATCGCCGGCAAGACCGTCACCACCGAGCTCGCGGTCACTTTCCCTGGCCCGACCACCAACCCGCATGACTCCGCCCGGACACCCGGCGGCTCTTCCAGTGGTTCTGCCGCGGCTATCGCGGCCGGCATGGTTCCACTCGCGCTCGGCACCCAGACAATCGCTTCGACTCTTCGTCCGGCGTCGTTCTGCGGCGTCGTCGGATTCAAGCCGACCCATGGCCGAGTCCCGATCGACGGAGCCTTGTCAATGAGCCCAGAGGTCGACACCATTGGGCTGCTAGGGGCGGATGCCACCTTGGTGTCGGCACTCTTCAGCGCGGTAGCCGACTCAGTGCGGGATGTGTCACCGATGCCACGACACCCAGTGGTCGGTGTGCTGCGGACCCCCTGGTGGCACCATGCGGAGCCCAGCTCCAGGGCTGCTGTCGACGACACCTGCGACGCGCTGGCCGAGACCGGCGCCCAACTGCGGCAAGTGGATCTGGACGCCGAGCTTGTCGCCGTCATCCCCGCTCATTGGGACGTGGTGCGCAGCGGCATCGCCCGGCAGATGGGGGCGGTCGCCCGAGCACAGCCTGAGCTGCTGAGTCCGGAGCTGCGGCAGGTCGTTGACCTCGGTGCCGCGATCGACCGGCGAGTGCTTGAAGGCGCGCGACGGACGCTGAGAGATCTCGCCACCACAGTCGCCGACCGACTCGGGGAGTGCGACGTGGTAGTCACGCCCTGCGTCGTCGGTGAGGCTCCCCGCGGGCTGACCTGGACAGGCGATCCGATCTTCTGCCAGCCCTGGTCCGCCTTCGGGTTCCCGGCCATCTCCCTCCCCCTGGCTGTCGGAAGCGCGGGACTGCCGATCGGCGTACAGTTCGTCGCCGCTCCCGACCGGGATGAACACCTGCTCGCCTTCGCACGGGCATGGATGGAACGTGATCCGAGGATGGCACGCCGATGACCCTAGCTCCGCGCCCCTGGATCTTCGACGTGCCGGCGTACGTGCCCGGCCGCCCCGCGAGGGACGAGGAAGGCTCGTTGGCCTCCAACGAATCCCCCCTCGGCGCCTCACCCGAGGTGGGCACGTCGATCGCTCGAGCGATCCGTCGAATCCACCGCTATCCCGACCCATTGGCAAGCGAACTCAGGTCGGCATTGGCCGACTACCATCGCGTCGACCCCGAGCAGATCCTGGTCGGCAACGGCTCCGACGAACTGATCGTGCTCGTCGCCACGGCGTATCTCGCTCAGGGTGGGCACGTGGTGACCGCAGATCCTGCTTACCGGATCGACGAGATCAGCGCCAGGCTGGTTGCCGGCACGGTGACCGGCGTGCCCCTGGTCAACGGGGTGCACGACCTCGACGCGATGGCCAAAGTGGAGGCCGACATCGCCTATGTGGTCAACCCGCACAACCCGACCGGAACCGCTCACCAACGACCGGAGATCGAGAACTTCCTGCGAGCGGCACGCTCTACGTTCACGATCGTCGACGAGGCATACATCGACTTCTGCGACGAGCCCGAGAGTGCCTCGGCGGTAGGTCTGCTGGATCTCGGCGGCTTCGCCGTGCTGCGTACCTTCTCCAAGGTGTACGGCCTGGCCGGTCTGCGAATCGGCTACCTGATCGCGCCGACCGAGGTGATCTCGATCCTGCGGCGCGTACGCACGCCGTTCTCTGTCAACAGCCTGGCGCAGGCAGGTGCTCTGGCCGCGCTGCGGGATAGGGCGCACTTCACCCGAGTGCGCGAGCATGCGATCAAGGCGCGTCTGGAACTCGTCGACGAACTCCGGGCCATTGGCCTCCAGCCCTACCTCTCCCAGGCGAACTTCGTCTTGGTACCGGTTCCGGACGAGAGCGCCGCAGCGGCCCACCTGGGCAGCCACGGGGTCCAGGTCAGACCCGGCACCGCATTGGGCGTTCCCGGCCACCTCCGGATATCGGTCCCGACGCCGCGGGGAATGGACCGCCTCCGCGCGGCTATCAGGACTTTGTCAGTTGGAGGTCTCAGGTGAGACGATCTCCGGGCGGCTCCGGCTGAGTCGACTGAGGCGCGTGGCCGTCTCAAGGACTTCGCAGGCGAAGCGTTCACCGCGTTCACCCGTCGCGACCGGCGGGCCAACGGCGGGTTGTACCTGCTTGGTCTGATCCTGGATGGCCGGCGCAAGTCAATGGTGCCGATGGCTGAGCGGCTGGGGGGATCACCGGCGGCTGCAGTAGTTCATCACCTCCTCGACCTGGGACTACACGGCGGTACGGCGTCGCCTGGCGGGCTGTGCCGCCGACCTGGTCGGCGCGGGCATCCTGGACAGCCGGAGCGTCAAGACCGTTACCTGCCCCCGCCGCCTCAGATACGGCGCTGCCCGGCCCGCCAGACGGCGGCGACGAGGGGGACGCCGGGGCGGTAGGCGAGGTGGACGTGGGACGGGGCGTCCAACAGGACGATGTCGGCGCGGGCGCCGGAGGTGATACGGCCAACATCGGTACGGCGTAGGGCCGCGGCACCACCGGCGGTCGCCGACCAGACCGCCTCGTCCGGAGTCATGCCCATCTCCCGTACCGCCAGGGCTATGCAAAAGTGCATGGAGCTGGTGAACGACGAGCCCGGGTTGCAGTCGGTGGACAGGGCGACGGTGACGCCCGCGTCGAGGAGACGACGCGCGTCCGGATACCGCGCACGCGTGGAGAACTCCGCTCCGGGAAGGAGCGTTGCGACGGTGTCGCCCTGCGCGAGGGCGTCGACGTCGGCATTGGCGAGGTGGGTGCAGTGGTCGGCGGCGGCCGCCCCGAGTTCGACGGCGAGCTGGATGCCGGGACCATAGGACAGCTGGTTGGCGTGGATCCTCGGCATGAGCCCGCGGCCGGTTGCGGCCCTGAGGATGGCCCGGGCCTGGTCACCGTCGAAAGCGCCATCCTCACAGAAGACATCGGCCCAGCGGGCGTGCGGCGCGCAGGCGTCCAGCATCGGGCCGGTCACCAGGTCCACGTAGGCGGCCGGGTCGTCCGCGTACTCGGGAGCGACGATGTGCGCGCCGAGATAGGTGAGCTCTTCGGTGTGAGCGGCAGCGATGCGCAGAGCACGTGCCTCGTCCTCGACCGTGAGGCCGTAGCCGGACTTGCACTCGATGGTCGTCGTTCCCTGGCGCAGCGCTTCGGCGACGTAACGGGCGACGTTGGCGTCCAGTTCCGCGTCGGTCGCGGCGCGCGTGGCGGCGACGGTGGAGCGGATGCCGCCCGCGCTGTAGGGACGGCCGGACATTCGGGCGGTGAACTCAGCGGTGCGGTCGCCCGCGAAGACCAGATGCGCGTGAGAGTCGACGAAGCCGGGAATGACGGCGCGGCCGTCGGCGTCGACGTGGTCGTCGGAGGCCGGGGCATGGGCCGTCGGGCCGACCCATGCGATGAACTCACCGTCGATGACGACTGCGGCGTTCTCAATCGTGCCCAATGAAGGATCGTTGGTGAGCAGGCTGCCAATGTTGGTGATGGCGGTGGCCATGGGCAGGTCTCCGTTCATCCGCGGCAGGCTTGGGCGATCGCGTCAGCCAGGGCAGCGGGGACGTTTTCGACGAGCTGGTGGATGCCGTCGCGGACGATGGTGCGACCGCCCACCACGACGTGGCGCACGTCGGCAGCGGACGCGGCGAAGATGGCGATCTCCGCACCGAGTCCGGGCGGCGGGCCGGCGGTGCGTACCGAGTCGAGGGCGATGGTGGTGAAGTCGGCGAGCGCGCCCGGTTCGAGTCGGCCGGCTTCGTTCCAGCCCAGGGAGGCGTGCCCATCCTCGGTGGCGGCCCGCAGAAGCTGGGCAGCGGTCCAATGGCCGCGGCGCCGTATGCGCAGCCGTTCGTTCAGCTCCACCGCCCGCGCCTCTTCGAAGAGGTCGATAACCGCGTGGCTGTCGCTGCCCAGGCTGAGCGGCGATCCCGCATGGGCGAGGGCGGCAGCCGATCCTATCCCGTCCGCAAGGTCCCGCTCTGTTGTCGGGCACATGCAGACAGTGGTGGAGGACTCGCCGAGCATGCGGACGTCCTCGTCGGTGAGGTGCGTGGCGTGGACGGCCGAGGTGCGGGGTCCGAGCACCCCGTGGTCCTCCAGAAGCCGCGTCGGTGTGCAGCCGTAGGCTTCGAGGCAGGCTTCGTTCTCGGCGGTCTGCTCGGAGAGGTGAATGTGCAGCGGGGCGTCGCGGTCGCCGGCCCACCGGGTTATCGTGGCCAATTGGCTCGCGGGCACAGCGCGCACCGAGTGGATCGCCGCGCCGACCCGAGCGTGCTCGCGCCCCTTGAGTGTTGATGCGCGCGCTGCCCAGCTCTCCGCGTCGCCGTCACTGAACCGGAGCTGATGCTCGTTCGGCGCGGCACCGAAGCCCGAGGACAGGTAGCACGTGTCAAGGAGCGTGATCCGGATGCCGGCCTGGGCGGCGGCCTCGATCAACACCTCGCCCATCGCGTTCGGGTCGGCGTACGGCACGCCTCCCGGCGCGTGGTGGAGATAGTGGAACTCCCCTACGCAGGTGATGCCGGCGAGCGCCATCTCGGCGTAGACCGCGCGGGCCAGGGCTAGGTAACCTTCCGGGTCGAGACGGCTTGCCACGCCGTACATGATCTCGCGCCAGGTCCAGAACGTGCCGGAACGCCCCTGCGCGGTGCCGCGCAGAGCGCGGTGGAACGCGTGCGAGTGCGCGTTGGCGAGACCGGGGACAGTCAGGCCGCGCAGGACGACGGCACCGGGCGGCGGCGCCGCGACGCCCTTGCGCACGGTGGTGACGCGACCGTCGGCGACCTCGATGACGACACCGGATTCGACGGCGGCGCCGACCCATGCGTGCTCGGCGAAGTACGTCACCCGCATGCGAGGCCCTCCAACACGTCGGCGAGTGCGGCGACCCCGGCGAGACAGTCATCCTCCAGTGCGCTCTCTGCCGGGGAATGGGAGATCCCGGTGGGATTGCGCACGAACAGCATGGTGGTGGGGATGGCCGCGGACAGGATTCCCGCGTCGTGTCCGGCGCCCGTGGGCAGGACCGGCACCTGGTACGGCCGGCGCTCGGCCAGTAGTCCGGCGACTTCGTCCCGCAGCCCGTGTGCGAACTCCACGAGGGGCGTGAACGACTCGCGGGTGACCGCCACATCGATCCCGTCCCGCTCACCCCATTCCAGCGCTGCACGCTCGATCCCGGCGACGACGGCGGCCAGGGTCTCCTCATCGGCGGCGCGGGAGTCGAGCCAGCCACGCACCAGACTCGGGATGGCGTTGACGCCGTTGGGCTCGACGGACACCTTGCCGAAGGTGGCCAGCGCCCTCGCCGCCCGGGCCTGGGCCCGGGCGGCGAGGACGGTGTTGGCGTAGGTCAGCATCGGATCGCGCCGGTCTTCGATCCGAGTGGTTCCGGCATGGTTCGCCTCGCCGCGGAAGTCGAACCGCCAACGCCCATGCGGCCAGATCGCGGACGCGACACCGACCGGTGAGGGCGTCTCCGCGAGGTAGCGACCCTGCTCGATATGGAGCTCGACGAATGCGCCGATGCGGGAGAGCCGTTCGGGGTCCGGGCCGATGGCGTCGGGGTCGTAGCCCGCGCGCTCCATCGCCTGGGCGAGCGTGACTTCGTCGTCGTCCCGCAGTTTTCGCGCCTGCTCGGGGGCGAGCTGTCCGGCCGTGAGTCGCGAGCCGACGCAGGCGAGACCGAAACGGGCGCCCTCTTCGTCCCCGAAGTTGACGACCGCCAGCGGCCGGTTGAGCATGGCCCCGCGCAGGCGCAGCTCATCGAGCGCGGCGAATGCGGACACGACGCCGAGCGGACCGTCGAACGCGCCGCCGTCCGGCACCGAGTCCAGGTGGGAGCCGGTCACGACCGCGTCGCCGGCTGTGGGGTCGCCAAGCCACGCCCACTGATTGCCGTTGTGGTCGACCTCGTAGGTGAGCCCGCGCGCCTGCGCCTGGGCTTGAAACCAGGCGCGGCAGTCCGCGTCGGCCGCCGTCCAGGCGAAGCGGCGGTACCCGCCGGAGGCGGAACCGCGGCCGATCGGCAGCAGCTCCGCCCACATCTGGTGGAACGTGGCGGACATCAGCTCTCTCCCATGGGCACGCGGACTCCGCGCTCGGTTGCGACCTCGTTCGCGCGGTCGTAACCGGCGTCGACGTGCCGGATGACGCCCATGCCAGGGTCGTTGGTGAGCACCCGGCGAATCTTTTCGCCGGCCAGGGAGGTGCCGTCCGCGACGGTGACCTGGCCGGCGTGGATCGAGCGGCCGATGCCGACTCCGCCGCCATGATGGATGGAGACCCAGGACGCACCGGAGGCAACGTTGACCATGGCGTTGAGCAGCGGCCAGTCGGCGATGGCGTCCGAGCCGTCGAGCATTGCCTCGGTCTCTCGGTACGGCGAGGCGACCGAGCCGCAGTCGAGGTGGTCGCGGCCGATGACGACGGGGGCGCTCAGTTCACCGCTGGCCACCATGTCGTTGAACCGTTCGCCGGCCTTGTCGCGTTCGCCGTAGCCCAGCCAGCAGATGCGCGCGGGCAGGCCCTGGAAGCGGACCTTCTCTCTCGCCATCGCGATCCAGCGCGCGAGCGACTCGTTCTCGGGGAAGAGGTCGAGGACAGCGCGGTCGGTGGCGGCGATGTCCTTCGGATCCCCCGACAAGGCCGCCCAGCGGAACGGGCCCTTGCCCTCACAGAACAGCGGGCGGATGTAGGCGGGGACGAAGCCGGGGAACGCGAACGCCCGATCGTAACCGGCGAGCTGTGCCTCGCCGCGGATCGAGTTGCCGTAGTCGAAGACCTCGGCACCGGCGTCCATGAAGCCGACCATGGCCTCCACGTGCCGGGCCATGGACTCACGGGCCCGCTGCGTGAAGTCGGCCGGCTTCTCGGCCGCGTACGAGGCCATGTCGTCGAAGTCGACGCCGATCGGGAGGTAGGACAGCGGGTCGTGGGCCGAGGTCTGGTCGGTCACGATGTCGATCGGCGCGCCGTCGGCGAGCAGGCGCGGCAGCAGGTCGGCGGCGTTGCCGAGCAGGCCGATGGACAGCGGGCGCCGGGCGTCACGCGCCGTAGTGGCGAGTTGGAGGGCGTGCTCCAGACTCTCGGCGCGCACATCCAGGTAGCGATGCTCGATGCGCCGTTCTATGGCACGCGGGTCGCAGTCGATGCAGATGGCGACGCCGCCGTTCATGGTGACGGCGAGCGGCTGGGCTCCGCCCATGCCGCCCAGGCCGGCGGTCAGGGTGATCGTCCCTGACAGAGAACCGCCGAACCTTTTCGCGGCGACGGCCGCGAAGGTCTCATACGTGCCCTGGAGGATGCCCTGGGTGCCGATGTAGATCCAGGAGCCGGCCGTCATCTGCCCGTACATCGTGAGTCCGAGCTGCTCCAGACGCCGGAACTCCTCCCAGTTCGCCCAGTCGCCCACCAGGTTGGAGTTGGCGATGAGCACGCGCGGCGCCCATTCGTGGGTGGTCATCACGCCGACCGGGCGGCCGGACTGGACCAGCATCGTCTCGTCCTGCTTGAGCGTCCGCAGGGTGCGGACCATTGCCTCGAAGGATCGCCAATCACGGGCGGCCTTGCCCGTACCGCCGTAGACCACCAGATTGTCCGGGTGTTCGGCGACCTCCGGGTCGAGGTTGTTCTGCAGCATTCGCAGCGCGGCTTCCTGCTGCCATCCCTGAGCGGTGAGACCCGAACCACGAGGAGCGCGGACTGGGCGGGCGCCTTTCATAGTGTCTTCCCTGTCTGAACTTTCATAGTGTCTTCCCTGTCTGAAGTCGAAAGAGTTTTCAGTGCAGCGGTCCGGTGACCGACTCGGCCGCGGCGAGCGCCTGGCCGGAGGCCACGTAGCCCACGGTCGATTCGATTTCGGGAGCGAGATAGCGGTCGGTGCCGGGCCCAGGCACGTGCTGCCGAAGTCCGGCACGCACCGCCGCCGTGGCCGGCGCGGGAGCCAGGGACGCGCGCAGGTCGAGGGCGCGGGCGGCGGTGAGCAGCTCTACCGCGATCACCTGGGTGAGCCCGTCCACGGCACGACGCAGCTTGCGCGCCGCGGACCACCCCATCGACACGTGGTCCTCCTGCATTCCGCTGGAGGGAATCGAGTCGGCCGATGCCGGTACCGCCAGGCGCTTGAGTTCGGAGACGATGGCGGCCTGGGTGTACTGGGCGATCATGTACCCGGAGTCCACTCCCGGATCATCGGCCAAGAAGGCGTTCAACCCATGGTTGCGCGCCACGTCGAGGAACCGGTCGGTACGCCGCTCCGCGATGGAGGCGACGTCGGCGGCCGAGATCGCGAGGAAGTCCAGGACGTAGGCCACCGGGGCACCGTGGAAATTGCCGTTGCTCTCCACCCGGCCGTCCAGGGTCACCACCGGGTTGTCAATGGCGCTGGCCAGTTCCCGGGACGCCACCAGTTCAGCGTGCGTCAGGGTGTCCCGGGCCGCGCCGTGCACCTGCGGCGAGCAGCGCAGCGAATACGCGTCCTGCACCCGGGTGCACTCCGGGCCGCGGTGGCTGGCCACGATCGCCGAACCAGCCAGCAGGGCGCGCAGATTGGCCGCGCTGGCGGCCTGGCCCGGGTGCGGGCGCAGCGCCTGCAGATCGGCGGCGAACACCGCGTCGGTGCCCAGCTGCGCTTCGACACTCATGGCCGCGCTGATATCGGCGGTTCGCAGCAGCTTCCGCAGGTCGTGGCAGGCCAGCACCAGCATGCCGAGCATGCCGTCCGTGCCGTTGATGAGGGCGAGGCCCTCCTTTTCCCGCAAGGTGACCGGCTTCAGGCCCGCAGCGGCGAGGGCCTCTCCGGCCGGGCGCAGCACGCCGTCGGCATCGCGTACCTCGCCCTCCCCGGTGAGCGCGAGCGCGCAGTGCGCGAGCGGGGCCAGATCGCCGGAGCAGCCGAGTGAGCCGTACTCGCGCACCACCGGGGTGATGCCGGCGTTGATCAGGTCGGCGTAGGCGCAGGCGGTCTCCAGCCGAACCCCGGTTCTTCCGGTCGCCAGAGTCGACAGCCGCAGCAGCATCAACGCCCGCACGACCTCGCGTTCCACTTCGGGCCCAGAGCCCGCGGCGTGCGACCGTACCAGGCTGCGCTGCAGCTGAGCGCGCAGCTCCGCCGGAATTTGCCGGGTAGCCAAGGCCCCGAAGCCGGTCGAGACGCCATAGTGCGGCTTGGCATCCTCGGCGAGCCTCTCAATCACATTACGGCTACGAGTGATCTCGTCCCCCGCCTCGGGCGTCAGAACCACTCGTGCGCCGTGGCGGGCGACCGACACGACATCGTCGGCGGACAAAGGGCCGACTCCTATGACAACTTCAGGCATGAGTCCATGAAACGACAGGTCACAGCCCTGATGTCACGGCCGAGATCGACCCTCTGTCTGGGATCCAAGACATTAGGGTTATTCTTGGAAAATGTCCGTCGTTCCCGCCGCCGCCCAGGTGCTGGCCATCTTGCGCTACCTCGCGGGTCAGGCCGGCCCGGTGTCGGCCGCCGCCATCAGCCGTGACGTGCGCCTGCCCCGCTCGACGACGTACCACCTGCTGGATACGCTGGCCCGCGAAGGATTCGTCGTGCATCTGCCCGAGGAACGGCGCTACGGCCTGGGCGTGAGTGCCTTCGAGCTCGGTTCCGGATACAGCCGACAGGCCCCGCTCCAGCGGCTGGCCCGGGTGCCGCTGGCCGGGCTCGTCGATCGCACCGAGCACAACGCGCACCTCGCCGTACTGCACGGCCGTGAGGTCATTTACATCATCGAGGAACGTGCACCCGGGCGCGCGCCGCTGGTCGTCGAAGTCGGGGTACGGCTACCGGCGCACCTGACCGCCAGCGGCCGGGCCATGCTGGCGTGTCTCTCGCAAGCCCAGGTGCGGGCGGTGTTTCCCGATCCCTCGGCTTTCATTATGCGGACCGAGGTCGGACCACGCTCACCGTCCGCGCTCCGCCACCTGCTGGTCGACGTACGGCGCCGCGGGTATGCGACAGAGGAAGGGGAGGTCACGACAGGCTTTTCTTCCGTCGCCGCCGCTGTACTGGACCACAGGGCCTACCCGATCGCGGGAATAGCGGTCACTTTCCCCGTCGGCGATGTCGAGTCGGCGCAACGGGAGGAGATCGCGGGCCAGGTCGGGCGGACCGCTCACGAGCTGAGCCGCCGCATCGGAGGCATGGCCGACACCGTGAGTCGCATGCGAAAGTGAGAAGCGAGGGGGAGACGGGGGCGGAACCGGATCTGGACGCCTGGTGCCGTGCGCGACTGCCCGCCTACATGGTCCCGGCGCACCACGTACCGCTGCCCGCGATCCCGCTCAACGCCAACGGCAAGGTCGACCGCAAGGCGCTGCCGGAGCCGGGCGACCTCGGCCGACGGAGCACGTCGCCCCGCGCACCGACGCTGAGCGGCGCGTCGCCGAGCTCTGGGCCGATGTGCTCGGCGTCGCCGAGCCCGGCGTTACCGACGACTTCTTCGCTCTCGGTGGTCACTCCATCCTCGTGGTACGGATGGTCGCCCGGCTCAGGGAGATCTTCGGGACGTCGTATGTGGTTCTTGTTGCTGGGGGTGGGGTGGGGTGGGGTGGGGGAGGGGGAGTTGCTGGAGTGGTTGCGGGGGCGGTTGCCGGAGTATTTGGTGCCGTGGCGGGTGGTGGTGGGTGGTGTTCCGTATGTCGACCTTCTCGTCCGTATCAGCTCCACAGTGGGCTCACTGTAGCTGTGCTGCGGCGGCCGCGGCCCCTTTCGCGGCCAACGCGGCAAGTAGTCGCCAGGCCTCTGGTAAAGGGCATCGGACCTGGGTAAAGTGCCGCACCGGCCCCGTTCCCGAGGCGGCGGGGTGTGAGCAGGTGGCGGCCGCCGACCCGTCGTTCTTCCGAAAACGCGAGGTGGGTCCGAGCAGGCCGTACCGGCACTGCTCGGACCCACCTCGTGCCCCCCGCCCGGGCCCCGGGCGTTCGCGACCCTCAGGTGGCGCCGGCCCGGTCCCGGGGTTCCGTCAGCGGCGGCGGAGAGCGGGATTGGTCAGGGCGGGCGGCAGGTAGCCGACGTCGTCGGGGCTGATGTTCGTCCCCGGCGGGACCAGCTCGTCGATCGCGTTGAGGATCTCCGGTGACAGCCGCACCTCGTCCGCGCCGAGCTGGCTGGTGAGCTGCTCCAGCGTGCGCGGGCCGATCACCGCCGAGGTGACGGCCCGATGGGAGAGCACGAAGCCCAGGGCCAGGTGGATCATCGAGATGCCCGCCTCGTCGGCCAGGACAGCCAGCTTCTCGGTGACGTCGAGCTTGCGGGCGCGGACCTCCTCGGCCTTGAAGTCGAAGTGGTCGCCGTTGCGGGAGGCCCGGGAGCCGTCGGGCAGCGGCGCGTCCCGGCGGTACTTGCCGGTCAGCCAGCCACCGTTCAGCGGGCTCCAGACCATCACCCCCAGGTTGTGGCGCTCGGCCACCGGCAGGACGGCGGCCTCGGCGTGCCGGGCGAGGATCGAGTACGAGGGCTGCTCGGTCGAGAACCGCTCGCGCTGCCGGTGGTCGGCGACCCACTGGGCCTCGACGATCTCCTCGGCGGGGAAGGAGGAGGTGCCGATCGCCCGCACCTTGCCCTGGCGCACGAGGTCGGACAGGGCGCCGAGGGTCTCGTCGATGTCGGTCTGCGGATCGGGACGGTGCACCTGGTAGAGGTCGATCCAGTCGGTGCCCAGGCGGCGCAGGCTGTCCTCGACGGCCTGCATGATCCAGCGGCGGGAGTTGCCACGCCGGTTGGGCGAGTCGCCCATCTGGTTGTGGAACTTCGTCGCCAGCACGATCTCGTCCCTACGGCCCTTGATGGCCCTGCCCAGGATCGTCTCGCTCTCGCCGAACGCGTACACGTCGGCGGTGTCGATGAAGTTGATGCCCGCGTCGAGCGCGGTGCCGACGATGCGCTCGCACTCGTCGTAATCGGTGTTTCCCCAGGCCCCGAGCATCATCGTGCCGAGACAGAGCGGGCTGACCTGGATGCCGGTGCGGCCAAGCGTGCGATGGTTCACGGCCCGATCCTGCCAGTCGGCCTTCGGCCACCTTCGCGCAGGGGTCGTATGTACCATCCTGTGCCGTTTCGGGGGGATCGTGTGGCAGAGCTGTCCGACATCGGACACCGGTTCCGTTCACCGGGCAGGGGGCCAACAACGCCGCCAAGTGCGCGGCCTCCTAACCGGATCGCGCGACATCCGGACCAGCACTGCGAGACCCGCCACGAGCAGCAGTGACCAATAGAGATGGGCCACCACCCAGTCCTGTGGCCGGAGCGTGGACATCGCGACCGGCCCCGGCAGAATGAAGATCAGTAGCCATGCGCCCGCCGCACCGGGCGCCGCCACGACACCCGGCTCCCGCATGCCGAGCCTCCCGGCCAGCATTGCGGCGCCTGCCAGCCCTGTGGCGAGCAGTCCCGCCGGCTCCACCGTCGACCACAGGACCCACACCGCCGACATACGCGGTGCCAGAACCAGCAGCGATACCCCCCACACCGGAACAATCCAGACCAATGTGAACCCCACCCGCGGCGCGGTCCGCGCCCCCAGCGGCAGCGGCATCGGCGCCAGCACGTCGGCCGCCGCGTTGTCCAGCACGAACACCGCGGCCAGCGTGACCAGAACGGAGATCACCCGCAGCGACCAGACCGCGCCCTTCCACGTGAGCGGTTCGTCATGGGGCCAGGCCAGGACCACGCCGCTGAACAGGAGCGAGTCCAGCATCGGCTGCCATCGGACCACTCTGCCGCTCAGCCGCGTCATGGCGATGGACCTCGTACTGTGGTCTGACTGTCCTCCGCGAGGCCACTCGGAAGACGCGGAAGCGGTGGAACAGCTCGTAGGCGCCGAATGCCCTGAAGGGGTCATCCGCAGCATCGCCGTAGTGCCGACAGGTGAGATCGCTTACGCAAGGTGCCGTCCACATCGTCGCAGCCGATGGGGACTGCGGGAGACTTGGGAGGTGACAATCGAGAACGCCCGTCCAGGTCCGCCGGAGACCAGCCCTTCCATCGTGCTGCTCACGCTGGCGCACCGGATCGAGTCCGAGCTCGGTGCCGCCCTCGCGCCGATCGGCCTGACGGTCAGCAGGCTCGGCCTGCTCGGGCACATCGCCGGTGTGCCCGGCGCGTCGTTCAGCGACTTGGCGCGGATGTCCGGAATCACCGTGCAGAGCGTCCATACGGCGGTGAAGGCGCTGTCCGGCGCCGGGCTCGTTCGGGACAACACCGCCCGTGCGGGGTCCGCTTCGGCCATCGAGATCACACCTGAAGGCGCACATCTCATGCAGGAGGCGATGAAGGCCGTGGCGGTGGTCGACGAACGGCTGTTCGGCCCGGACGCCGATCCGATCCAACGTCAGATCGCCGACGCCGTACGCGCCGCGTTCGGGGGCCGTTCACCGCTCTGACCTGATGGGTGAGAGGCCCCAGACGGTATGGGGCACAGCTCCGCTGCAACCTTCAGACAGACTGAAGCCTATGTTAGGCTTCAGTCTGTCTGAAGGTAATGGAGAGGGGTGCCTGTGGAAGGCGTGTTGTTGTCGGTCCATGTACTGGCCGGCATTGTGTTCGTCGGAGGATCGGCCGTCGCCGCAAGCCTGTTCCCCCGCTATGCCCCGGTCGCCACGAGCGTCGCGGCCGGCCCGGCCACGGCGGGTGCGCTCCTCGACCCGCAGCTGGAGACCCAGGGAGACCGCAATCGGGCCGTGGCTGTCGCGCTGCACCGCATCACCCGCGGTTACGGCGTCTTCGCTGTCGTCGTGCCCGTCGTGGGGATCGCCCTGGCTTTCGTCCAGGGCAGGATGGGCGAGATCTGGATCAACATCTCCATGGTCCTCACCACCGCCGCGGGCGGGTTGCTCGCCCTGCAGATCTATCCGCGCCAACGTGATGCCCTCGCCGCCCCCGACGACGGCAAGCGGCTGCGTACCTTGAGCATGCTCGCCGGAATCTACAACCTGCTGTGGGCGATCGTCGTGGTCCTTATGATCGTCCGCCCAGGGGCCTACTCTTGAGCGCCTGCCCCGGCACGAGGCCAAGTCTCCCGATGACTTCGTGCTGGACCAGAGCGATCTCGATGGACGGGTGCTCTGGACCTGTGTTCAGCAGATCGCGGACTCGCGGGTGAACCCGCCGGAGGCCGTAGACGATGTGCTCGACGCTTTGGAGAAAGCAGGTCTGGTCGAGTCGGTCGCCGCCCTCCGGGCTGGTTGGCGGATCGTCGAGGCTGGGGTGACAGTCGGTTTCCGAGGAATCGAGGGGATCACATATCCATCATTGTTCTCTGTGGGTACGTAACGTATGTTCCGGCTGTATACCGTCGATAGTCAGGGAGAAGTCGTGTCCGAAATCGTGGCTCCCCAGCTCGTCGTCAACAGCCGGATGATCTACTTTGGCTGGGTGCCGGCCGATCCCGAAGCCGTTGCGGCCCTGGTGCCTGACGGTCTGAAGCCCATGGCCAACCGCCAGGTCTTCATGAACCAGTACGTCGTCGACCGGCCTGAGCAGACTTCAGGCTTCGGCGCGTACTCGCTCACCTACATTGGGCCGGACCTGGAGGACGCCTACGCTCCCGACGGTGTGACCCCCGGCCGCTGGTGGACGCACTACTTCAACTCCAGTGTGGCGGTACGTGAGTACGCGGCCGCCCGAGGTGTGCCCGCCACCGCGGGCCGTACCACGATCGAGGTCGAGGGCAGGGATCTGGTCGCGACGACCGAGTCGGACGGTGTGCCGGTGATCCGTACGACTGCGCGGGTCGGTGACACCGGTATGGCGGTCAACCGTGGCCAGTTGCGCTACATCACCGAGGTCGGCGGGCAGAAGCTCAGCGGGATCTATCCGTTCGTGGCGGAACCGGTCGACCCGTTCGAGATCGTGTCACTGGAGTTTCTGGAGCCGAGCCACCCCGTCTATGCTCTCCGCCCCGCCGAGCCGCTGCAGATCGTGTGGGGCTTTTACTCGCCTCGGTCGTCCTTTGCCTATCCCGGTGGGGAGTCGGTAATGGTCTGACGCCCGTCACCGGGTGAAAAGCAAAGCCAGGTCATGACAGGTCTGTGATGCCGCCGCGGGTGGTCTGGGGAGTGCTCGTCGCGCACGAACCTTGTGGCTACCGCGGTTTCGATGGGACCGGGGTTGCGTGCCCCGCGAGACCGACCTCCGGCGACGCGTAGACCTGCGAAGACAGCCGAAACTTGGCCCAGGTCGGCCCGGTCCATCCGGTGTCGATTTGGGACTGGTGTCGTTTTCGGCGAGGAGTTTCATTACAGGGTTGAAGGCGCTCCGCCTGTGGCGTCTCGCCGCGCGTCAGGCGGTCGACGACCGTGCTGCGGTTCTTCGGCCGGTCGCAGCCGGCGCCGCCCACCATCCCTTTAGGGGCTCTTCGATGTTGAGGGTGAACATCCCCCTCAACATTGAAGAGCCGGATTGCCGACTCCTGAAAAGAATCTTCCCGGTGCGGTTGAGGATATGCTGGCCAGTCTTGAAAGAAACGGCCTTGTCCAGTCGGTCGCCGAACCGAGGGCTGTCTGAGAAAAACCGACTCTCCGCAGGTGGGCAACATTTTTCGAAGTGCAGCGGTCACTACGGCCTCGGCGGAGCCGGTGTGGCCGGTCCTGTCGGCCTCAGCGCAGACAAGACCGGCCATTCCGCAAGCGCATCATTCACAACGTCAGACACGTCGAAACCGAGCAACTGATCCGAGTCGGACAGTGACCGACTGTGAAGACCAAGCCTTGTGAAGGTGTTGCCCCGCTGGAGGGGTGATCGGTTGGAACGGTCGTGGCGCGCATGGCCATGCCCCTGGTGACATGCCTTCACTGAACCTGAAAGCTCGACGTGACACGCGATCATGCCTCTGACCTGCAGTGACAGGCGCGTTCCGGGTGGCGTCGACCTTTGATCATCAGTAAGCGTCACCTCAAGAGTTTTCGCAATAAAGCAAGTCCTGTGTTCCTGGTGGAGTAATCGTCTGTCGACCCCCGGAAAGGGAGACGAGTTATGAAGATCGATATCAAGTTAGTCGTCGGGCTGGTGGGCCCGCTGGTCATGGCCACGGGGCTCTGGCCGGTGGCCGGCGGCAACGAGGGCATGGGCCTTGGGAACGGCGCCGACACCGGCGGTTACGGAAACAACGGCGGGGACAAGGAGGCGAGAGACCTCAAGGGCTTGAGGATGGTGTCCGTGTCCGCTCCCGCACCGGTCATGACCGTGCCGACCGGCCCCGGCATGGTGCGCTGCCCGCAGCCGACCAAGACCGTCGGCAGCGCCGATGAGCTCCAGCAGGCGCTCAGGTCGGCCCGGGCGGGCGACGTCATTCGACTGCGCCCGGGCACCTACAGGGGCGAGTTCGTCGCCCAGAGGTCAGGAACACGGGGTAAGCCGATCTTTCTGTGCGGCACCGCCCAATCGGTTCTGGAGGGCGGCGGCATCAAGAAGGGCTACGCCTTCCACCTCGACAGGGCGAGTTTCTGGCGGTTGGTGGGCTTCACCGTTCAGAACGCGCAGAAGGGCGTCATGGCGGACAGGACCAACGGCTCGATCATCCAGGGCCTCACCGTGCATGACATCGGCGACGAGGCCGTCCATCTGCGCAATTTCAGTACCGGCAACATGGTGCAATACAACAAGATCTACAACACTGGCCTGCGCCGTGCGAAGTTCGGCGAGGGCGTCTATCTCGGATCGGCAGAGTCGAACTGGAAGAAGTATTCCGGCGGGCAGATGGACAAGAGCGACAACAACCTGGTACGCGGAAATGTGATCCGGGCCACGGCTGAGGCCGTGGACATCAAGGAAGGCACCAGCGGGGGCCACATCGTCGGCAACGTCTTCGACGGGTCGGCACTCGGCGGGGACAAGCTCAACGACTCCTGGGTCGACGTCAAGGGCAACAACTATGTGATCGAGGGCAACACCGGAAAGAAGACGCCGCAGGACGGCTTCCAGACCCACGAGATCGTCGATGGCTGGGGCACCGGCAACGTCTTCCGCAAGAACACCATCGATCTCGCCGGCGGCAGGGGCGTCGGCATCAACGACACCGTGGGCGGCAACACGATTGCCTGCGACAACAAGGTCATCGGCGGTCAGCTCACCAAGAAGGGCAGCTGTTCCTGACGCTCCGGCGGCGGCATCGGGCTGAGGTGATGCACTGGTTCTGCAAACCTCGCCCGAGCCACCGCACGCATCAACTCCACCTGGTTCCGTAGGGGGAGCGCAGGGCCGCCAGGCCCGAGCACCGGAAGCGGGGTGAGCCTATACCGGCCGCCTCCCAGGCTGCCTGAAGTCTCCTCCGGGGGCGCGGGTGTCTACTCGGTTGACGTCGGCGCGTGGGAGGCGTGGCCGCGACCGGCCGAAGAGCAGCAGCGCGGCTGGCATCCGCCCGCCTGCGGCGGGTCGCCGCAGGCCGCGGTGCCCGGTACGTTCGGGCACACGTAGCGCGGCACGCCGGAGCGGGGGCGGCCGTTCATCCGCCGGCCACACCGGCCGCACCGGCCGCACCGGCCGCACCGGCCGCACCGGCCGCACCGGCCGCACCGGCCGCACCGCAGAATCCCGGACAGTAAATAGGTCCGCCCGGTGGCGGCCTGGGCACGGAAGTCACGGGCCGGATCACTCAACAGGCTGCTAAGCCGATCCGAATCGGTGGCACTGATGATGGCGGGCCAGACGGCGTCGGCCACGATCTCCCCCAGCAGTGGGCGCGTGGTCTCGGAAGTGCTGCGGGGTGTGTGCTCGCGTCGTCCGCTGATCCGCGCCGACGCCAGCAGCCGATGCAATGTCGTCGGGATCCAATGACCCCCGGTAGGAGTCGTGATCTCACGCGTGCGGAAGTCTCGACACACGCTCGACAGCGACTCTCCGGCGAGCAACCGTCGAGCGGCCTCCCGGATCACCTCGGTTTCCTTGTCGATGACCGTGACGCGGTCCTCGGCGTAGCCGTACGGGCGCATCCCCCGCCGGAGACCTTGCCCGCCTCGGCACTCTGGCGCCGCTGACGCCTCTGCCGCTCGGCCTTGTGCTCGGCCTCCTGGCGGGCGACGCCCAACCCTGCGCCCTCGCGGTCCTGGCTGATCCGGCAGTAAATCGCGGCTCGTCACATGGGTCACATAGATACACGTTGGTAGGACCGGGCGTTGCCGGACCCTTCGTGCGGAAAACGGCTCCCGAGGTGACGCCGAAAACAGCGGGTATATGGTGGAAAACGGGCAGAGAACCATTGTCTCCGGTCCGGACTCGGCCGTCACAGCCCCCTCGCAGGTCCCCTCGCGGGCGACGACCGGCTGCTCCACGAGCATCACGCGGAAGGGCGCCACGAGGAAACACGGAGGACGTCATGCCGAGCAACAAAGCCGTCTCCTACCAGGGACCGGGCAAGGTGGAAGTCCAGAACATCGACTATCCCGAGTTCGTCCTCAAGGACGGGCCGGGGGTCAACCCGGCCAACGTGGGCCGCAAGGTGCCGCACGGGGCGATCGTCAAGACCGTCGCGACGAACATCTGCGGCAGCGACCAGCACATGGTCCGTGGCCGTACCACCGCGCCCATCGGTCTCGTCCTCGGCCATGAGATCACCGGCGAGGTCGTCGAGATCGGCGGCGACGTGGAGTTCACGAAGGTGGGCGACCTCGTCTCGGTGCCCTTCAACATCGCCTGCGGCCGCTGCCGCAACTGCAAGGAGGGCAAGACCGGGATCTGTGAGAACGTCAACCCCGACCGGCCTGGCTCGGCGTATGGCTACGTCGACATGGGCGGCTGGGTCGGCGGGCAGGCTCAGTACGTCCTGGTGCCCTATGCGGACTGGAACCTGCTCAAGTTCCCGGACAGGGACCAGGCGATGGAGAAGATCCTCGACCTGGCCATGCTCACCGACATCTTCCCGACCGGCTTCCACGGTTGCGTCACCGCCGGGGTGAAGCCGGGAACGACCGTCTACATCGCGGGCGCGGGCCCGGTCGGGCTCGCCGCGGCGGTCTCGGCGTTTCTCCTCGGGGCCGCCGCGGTCATCGTCGGCGACCTGAACAAGGACCGCCTGGAGCAGGCTCGCAGCTTCGGCTGCGAGACCGTCGACGTGTCGCGGGGTGAGCCGAAGGACCAGATCGAGCAGATCCTCGGCGTGCCGGAGGTCGACTGCGGCGTCGACGCCGTCGGCTTCGAGGCGCGCGGCCACGGCGCCGACGCGGCACAGGAACGCCCGGCCACCGTGCTCAACTCGCTCATGGAGATCACCCGCGCGGGCGGCGCGCTCGGCATCCCCGGCCTGTATGTGACCGGTGACCCGGGTGCCCATGACGAGGCGGCGAGGCAGGGATCGCTCTCCATCCGGCTCGGCCTCGGCTGGGCCAAGTCGCTCTCCTTCGGCACGGGGCAGTGCCCCGTCATGCGCTACAACTACTACCTGATGCAGGCGATCCTGCACGACAGGGTGCAGATCGCGAAGGCGGTCAACGCGGTGCCGATCCCCTTGGAGCGGGCGCCCCAGGGGTACGAGGACTTCGACCAGGGCGCCGCGTCCAAGTTCGTGCTCGACCCCAACGGCGTGCTTGGCACGACGGGCTAGCGATCCGTCATCGACGCCGGATCCCGCGTGCGGGCGGGGTGAACCGGCAGATCATCCCTCGATGACGGGTCACCGGCCCCTTTCTCGCGCGTGCCGTGTCACCGCTTCCGGTGGTCGCTTGGGGGCGAGTCCCGGATTCAGAGGGCTTCGACGAACAACTCGGCCTCGCGCTCGCCCATGCCGGTCTCACCGCGCACCAGATAGACCGCCTGCTCTGCGCGGCCGGCGGCCTTGAGCTCGCGCACGCGGGTGGCCAGGTCGGGGACCGCGGCACCGGCGTGCGGCAGGGCCGTGGGCTGGGAGGGCTTGAACCGGGCCATGGCGGGTTGGCTCCACAGATCGTGTCCCATGGCCACGTCGTCGACGATCATCTTTGATTCTCGCAGGCTGAGCCCGGTGTGGTGGCGCAGCTCCTTGATCGCCTCGATCTTGCGTCCCCGGCGCGTCAGCTCGGTGACGAGCTCGTGCAGCCCCTGCGGCGTCGCCATCGGTATCGGCATCGGCATCGGCACCCGGCTGCCCTTTCTGGCGGCCATGACGACCCCGATGACGATCACCAGGATCACCGCGAACAGGACGGCGACGACCAGCAGTTCCATTGGTCCGATGTTCGGCATGTGCGGCATCGTACGACGCGTTCGCGCGAGCCGTACAGGTGACGAGGGAGGGCGGAGACCGCCCTCGGGTGCCGATGGGACACCCGCGGGCGGTTTCTCCTCCGGTTCCCCGCTCCCTTCCCCGCTCCCTTCCCCGCTCCCTTTTTCCGCTCCCTTTTCCGCTCCCCGCGAATTTCGCCGGGCCGTCAGAGGTCCAGGACCAGGCTGGGCGACGACGAGCGGCCGACGCAGATCATCATCGTCCGGCTCGCCTCCCGCTCCTCGGCGGTCAGCAGCGAGTCGCGGTGCTCGGGCGTCCCCGCGAGCACCCGGGTCTCGCAGGCGCCGCAGTACCCCTTCTCGCAGTCGTAGGAGAGGCCGGGGGCGACCTCGCGGATCGCCTCGATGAGGCGCTGGTCGGACTCGACCCGTACGGTCTGCCCCGTCCTGGCGAGGTGGACGTCGAAGGCGGTGTTGGCCGCCGGGTCTGTGACCACCTCAGGGGCGTCACCGGCGGTGAAGCGCTCGACGTGCAGCCGGTCGCCGATGCCCAGCCGCTCGCAGGCCCGCTCGACGGCCTCGATCATGCCGGAAGGGCCGCAGCAGTAGATCGCGGTGGCCGGCCCCGCCGAGGCCAGGATCACGTCCAGGTCGGGAAGGCCGAACTCGTCCTGTGGCACCAGTTCGGCGCGCTCGCCCGCGCACTCCACCAGTTCGTCGCCGAAGGCCATGGACGTGCGGGACCTCCCGCCGTAGACGGCGCGCAGGGCGCCGCCCCGGCGGGCGACGGCACGGGCCATGGCCAGGATCGGCGTGATGCCGATGCCTCCGGCGATGAACAGGTAGTCCTCGGCGGTCACCAGGGGGAAGTGGTTGCGCGGTCCCCGCACACCGACGGTGACACCCTCGCGGGCGATCTCGTGCAGCTCGGCCGAGCCGCCGCGGCCGTTCTCCTCGCGCAGTACCGCCACCCGGTAGCTGTCTCGCCGCCCGGGGTCGCCGCACAGGGAGTACTGCCGGACGCGGCCCGACGGCAGGCGGAACTCCAGGTGCGCGCCGGGCTCCCAGGCGGGCAGCTCGCCGCCGCCCGCCCTGGCCAGGGTCAGCGCCAGCACACCGTCGGCGACCGGCTCGGCTCGGGTGACGACCGCCTCGAAGGAGGCGGCCGGGGTGAAGGCCGACTGGGTGCCGGGCGCGGATCCGGCACCCAGCCGGGGTCCCGGCGGGAAGATCGCGGGGATCGCGTCCCAGCCGGACTGGTTCCCCCGCGTGGGGTAGGCGACGAGCCCGTCCTCGAGCACCTGGAATTCCGGCAGCCTGGTCAGCACCTGGGTGATCATCTCGCGGAACATGGCGCGGGCCAGGTGGGCGCCGGCGCAGCGGTGCGTGCCGATGCCGAAGCTGAGGTGCCTGGTGGCGTCCCGGTCCAGGCGCACCTCGGCCGGGTCGGGGAAGACGGCCGGGTCGTGGTTGGCGGCGACCCACGGGATCAGCACGCGCTCACCGGCTCGCACCGGGCACCCGCCGATCTCGGTGTCGGCGCGTACGGTGCGCGCCATGGACTGCGAGGGGGCGAACGCCCGCAGGAACTCCTCGGTGGCCGTGTCGAGCAGGTCGGGCGACTCGATCAGGCGGCGCCGCTGCCCGGGATTACGGCTCAGGTGCACGAGGACGGAACCGGTCAGCGACGTGGTGGTGTCGACACCGCCCGCGATGAGCAGCCCGATCACCGACACCAGTTCGTCCTCGCCGTACGGGGTGCCGTCGGGACGGTGCTGCGAGGCCAGGACGCTCGTCGCGTCCGAGGTGGGCTCGGCCCGGCGCAGCCGGACGATCTCGCGGATCCGCCGTTCCATGTAGGCGAGGCCCTCGGCGCCCTTGCGGGCCCTGTCGCTGTCGGCGGGCGCGGCGAAGATGTCGTGGATCGGCCCGGCCAGCCGGGCCCAGTCCTCCTCGGGGAAGCCCAGCCAGTCCAGGGTGACCGCGGCGGGCAGCGGGTTGGTCAGGTCACGGACGAAGTCGGCCGAGCCGTGTTCGATGAACGCGTCGACGACGCGCGTCGCGTGCCTGGCGATCATCGGCCGTAGCCGGTCGACGGCGTCCGGGGTGAGCAGAGGGTTGATCAGGTCGCGGTACCCGGTGGCCTCTGGCGGGTCCAGTTCGATCGGGTACTGCTCCAGGCCCGGCCCGCTGGGGATGACGATCGCGACCCGGTCCTCGCCGGAGGAGGCCCGGGAGGAGGAGAAGGTGTCGTCGTCGCGGGCGATCCTGGTCACGTCGGCGTAGCGGGTCGTGTAGACGAAGCCGCCGTGGGCCGAGGTCCGGCCCACCGGGCACTGCTCGCGGAAGGAGTCGTAGTAGGCGACCGGGTCCGCGGTGCACGCCGCGGAGTGGTGGTCGAAGTCAACCTGCTGGGTCATGGCGCACAGGCCCCATATCCATACGAACGATGCGCGGTGTTGCCCAGCCGCGCCACTGGGTGTCTGGGTGCCGGAAGTCTACTCACGCGCGGATCACGAGACAATGTCTCGTATATCGCAGCGATGTCTCGCGGTCTCCGGCGAAGAGCGCGAGGTCAGAAGGTTAGGACGGCCTTCGCTGTCCTGCCGGCGCGCAGGTCGGCGATCGCCTCGTTGATCTGCTCGAAGGGATAGGACGTCATCATCCTGTCCACGGGGAACCGCCCCGCGACGTACAGATCGAGCAACTTGGGCAGGAACACCTGGGGGAGGCTGCTGCCGCCGATGATCCCGGTGACGGTGCGCCCGTTGAGGATGCTGCGCCAGTCGAAGCTCATCTCCTCGCTGGGGCCGACGCCGATCACGCCGCACCGGCCGAGCGGGCCGAGTGCCTCGACGGCGGTGCGCAGCACGTCCTGGCGGCCGGTGGTGTCGATGACGAAGTCGAAGCCGTGCGGTGCGATCTCGCGCAGCGCCTCGGCCGAGCCGGAGGCCGAGGAGTCGACCGTGTGCGTCGCGCCGTAGGAGCGGGCGGCCTCCAGCTTGGCGGGGTTGACGTCGACCGCCGCGACGATCGAGCAGCCGCTGATCGCCGCCGCGATGATCGCCGCTACCCCCACCGCGCCGGCCCCGAAGACGGCGATCGAGGAGCCGGGGGACGGGCGCAGCACGTTGAACACCCCGCCCGCTCCGGTCTGCAGGCCGCAGCCGAACGGGCCGACATGGGTCAGGTCGATGCCCTTGTCGACGGGAACGACGGCGCGCTCGGTCGCCACGACGTGTGTGGCGAAGGACGACTGCCCGAGGAAGTGGCCGTTGACCGGCGCGCCGTCCAGGGAGAGCGCGGAGGAGCCGTCGGGCCGCCTGCCGCCGAAGTTGAGGGCGTCGAAACTCCGGCAGTAGGCGGGGGAGCCGGTCAGGCAGAGGGGGCAGGCCCCGCAGGAGGTGAAGCTCATCGCCACATGGTCGCCGGGGGCCACCGAGGTCACCCACGGGCCGACCCGCTCCACGACCCCGGCGCCCTCGTGGCCGAGCACCGCGGGGGTGGGGAAGAACGTGGCGAACTCCAGGTCGGTGCCGCAGATGCCGGTGCTGCTCACCCGGACCAGTACCTCGTCGGGGCGGGGCTCTTCGAGTTCTGTCTCCCGGAGGGAGAAGGACCCTCCGGCGGTCTCCAGAACGGCGGCGGTGATACGCACGGGTCCTCCACAACTATTTTCATAAAACGAGATGGCATCTTGACATGCAGAACGAGGGGGGTCAAGGATTCCGGCATGGCCGAACTTGCGATCCCTTCCGCCCAGCAACTGATCGACGGAGAGTGGGCAGCCGCTCATGACGTCGGTGAGCTCCACGTCGCCGACCCCGCCACCGGCCAGACCATCCAGACGGTGGCCTGCGCGGGCCGAGCGGACGTCGACGACGCGGTGGAGGCCGCCAGGCGGGCCTTCCCCGGCTGGGCCGCGACCTCGGCCTCCGAGCGTGGCAGGCTGCTGCGCCGCTGGTCGGAGCTGATCGGTGAGCATGTCGAGGACCTCGCCCGCTTCGAGGCCCGGGACGTCGGCAAGCCGCTGTCGGGCGGCCGGACGAACATCTTCATCACCCAGGGCATCGTCGAGTACTTCGCGGGCGCCGCCGACAAGCTGACCGGAGTGACGCTCCCCACCCGCACCCCCGACTATCTTGGGTACACCCTGCAGGAGCCGTACGGCGTCTGCGCGGTCATCATCCCTTGGAACGTTCCGGCAGTGCTCACCGCGGCCAACGTGGCCCCCGCGCTGGCCGCGGGCAACACGGTGGTGCTCAAGCCCTCTGAGGTGGCGCCGCTGGCGCCGTTCGCGCTGGCGGAGCTGGCCCGGCGGGCCGGTTTCCCGCCGGGCGTGCTCAATGTGCTCACCGGAGTCGGCGCCGACGCCGGTGCCGCGCTCACCTCCCACGCAGGGGTGAACCACATCAGTTTCGTCGGCTCCACGACCACCGGTCGCGCGATCATGCGGGCCGCGGCGGAGAACCTGGTGCCGGTCAAGCTGGAACTGGGTGGCAAGTCGCCCAACGTGCTCTTCGCCGACGCCGATCTCGACGTCGCGATCCCGGCGATCGTGGGCTCCATCACCGAGAACGCCGGGCAGAACTGCTACGCGGGGTCGAGGCTGCTCGTCGAGGCGTCCATCAGGGACGAGGTCGTGGAGCGGGTGGCGGAGCGGATGCGCGCCGTGCGGATCGGCCCGTGGGACGCCGACCTCGACATGGGGCCGCTGGTCAACGAGGCGCAGTACCGCCGGGTGCTCGGCTTCCTGGAGGGCGCCCCCGCCGAGGGGGCTCGCCTGGTCACCGGGGGCGGGCCCGCCGAACGGGCGGACGGCGGCTGGTTCGTCCCGCCGTCGCTCTTCGACGGCGTGGACCCGCGCTCCCGGCTGTCCAGGGAGGAGGTGTTCGGCCCGGTGCTCGCCGTGCAGGAGTTCTCCGGCGCCCGGCAGGCGGTGGAGATGATGAACGACACCGACTTCGGACTGCTGGCGTGCATCTGGACGAGCGACGTCTCCCGGGCGCTGCGCCTGGCCCAGGAGGTGCGCTCGGGGCAGGTCTCGGTCAACCAGTTCGCCGACGCCGGGGTCATCGGCTTCCCCTTCAACATGCAGAGGGACAGTGGCTTCAGCCGTGGCGGCGGGTACGCCGCCATGCGGGAGTACACGCAGGAGAAGGCTGTCGCGGTACGTCTGCTCGACCGGTCACCTGTGGAATGAACATGGCAGCAGCGGGGCGGCTGTTAAATGGCAGCGTTCCAACCTGCACATATTCACGCCACGAGGCACGCAGGTAACAAGCATGTGACGCGCGGGGCAGTTGGCTCCGGGGGCATTGACACGCCTATCGGAGCGGCGGCAGAGTACGACGCGTTACGGGCGATGAATCACAATGCGAGATGCCATCGTGAATAACGATCGCTTGGAGGGGTAGAGTTGCGAGCACTTGTCCAGACGGCC
The DNA here is from genome assembly GCF_035917355.1 of Streptosporangium sp. NBC_01810. Taxonomy (NCBI): domain Bacteria; kingdom Bacillati; phylum Actinomycetota; class Actinomycetes; order Streptosporangiales; family Streptosporangiaceae; genus Streptosporangium; species Streptosporangium sp. NBC_01810. The sequence continues at coordinate 2,314,558 of NZ_CP109070.1, forward strand.
TTCGGAGGCCCGGAGGCGGTGAGCGTTCAACAGGTCGCCGACCCCGAGCCCGGTCCGCGCGACGTGGTCGTCAAGGTCAGCGCCTGCGCCCTCAACCGGCTCGACCTGCTTCAGCGGCGCGGTCCCGGAGTGCTCCCCGGCTTCAGTCTGCCGCACATCGCCGGCATGGACATCGCCGGCCACGTGGCGGCGATCGGATCCGCGGTCACCGACCGTCAGGTCGGTGACCGGGTCGTGATCGATCCTACGATGGGCTGCGGATCGTGCTCGCACTGCCTGGCCGGCGACCGCGGCCACTGCGCCCACCTGCGGGTCATCGGCGGGAACGTGCCGGGCGGCTACGCCGAGTTCGTGGCGGTCCCCGCCAACCTGGCGCACCCGGTGCCGGGCCACGTCGACCTCGACGAGGCCGCGGCCCTGCCCACCCCGTGGAGTACCGCCTGGAACGCCACCTACGCCGTCGGGGAGGTGGCCGCCGGTGACTGTGTGGTGATCCAGGGTGCCGCCGGCTCCGTCAGCATCGCCGCCGTCCAGCTGGCCAGGCGGGCCGGTGCCCGGGTGGTGGCCGTGGCCGGCAGCGACGAGAAGCTCGCCGTCGCGGCCGGGCTCGGTGCCGACCTGCTGCTGCGCAACGACGCCCCGATAGCCGACGCCGTCCGCGACTACACGGGCGGCAGGGGTGCCGACGTCGTCCTCGACCACGTGGGCGCCGCCACCTGGCGGCAATCCCTGAGCTGCCTGCGGATCGGCGGCAGGCTGGTGACCTTCGGCAACACCAGCGGCGACCAGGTCGCCCTCTCCCTCGCCGAGATCTACCACCGAGGGCTCCGCCTGCTGGGCGCCGGCGCCTATGCCCCGGCGGACTTCGCCGCGATGCTCGACGCGTACTTCGCAGGAGGCATGCGCACCCTCCGCGCCGCCGAGTGCGGCCTGGGAGACCTGCACGAGAGCTTCGGGCTGGAGCGCTCACGCGATCTGGTCGGCAGGGTGCTGGTGCGGCCATGACGGCAGGACAGGCAGGACAGGTGGAACAGGCGGAGCAGGCGGAGCAGGCGGAGCGAGCGGGTCGCGACGACGTCCTGCTGATCGTCGGCGGGGACGTGGTGACGATGTCGCCGCGCCGGGAGGTGGTCACCGGCGCCACCGTCGCCGTCACCGGCGGGCGCATCGCCGCGATCGGTCCCGCCGTCACCCTGCGGAAGGACTTCCCCGGCGCCGCCGAACTCGACGCGAGCGGCTGCGTCGTCATCCCGGGCCTGATCAATGCCCACCAGCACACCACCACCGACCCGCTGGTACGCAGCATGATCCCGGAGGACATCGACTCCCAGGAGGCGATCTTCGACTGGGCCGTCCCGCTGCACGGCCAGGTCACCGGCGACGACGACGAGCTGTCCGCCACCCTGACCGCCGTCGAGTCGCTCCTGCGCGGGGTCACCACCATCCTGGAGCCGGGCACCGTCGCCCACCCGCTGCGGGTGGCGGCGGGGCTTCGGGCAGCCGGCATCCGCGGCCGGGTCGGCAGGTGGGGCTGGGACGTGCCAGGCGCCCCCCACGCGCTGCCCGCGGCGGAGACCCTGGCACTACAGGAGGAGACGGTACGCGCGCTGCCGCCGGGCGGGACCGTCACCGGCTGGGTCACCCTGGTGGGGCATGACCTGGCCAGTGACGAGCTGTTCACCGGTGCCGCCGAGCTGGCCGAGCGGCTGGATGTCGGCCTCACCTGGCACATCTCGCCGGGCGAGGCGGACGTCCACGCCTACGCGCGGCGCGCGGGAAGGCGACCGGTGCTCCACTTCGAGCAGCTGGGCGTGCTGGGCCCGAGGCTGGTGCTCGGCCACGCCGTCTGGCTCGACGACGCGGAGCTGGACGCCCTCGTCGAGACGCGGACCGCGGTGGCATCCTGTCCCGGGGCGTACCTGCGCCTCGGCCAGGGTTACACCCGCGCCGGCCGGCACGCCGAACTCGTACACCGAGGCGGCAGGGTCGCCCTGGGATGCGACTCCCACAACGCGGGCGACGTGCCCGATCTGCTGCGTGCCGCGTGGCTGCTGACCGCGCTGGAGCGCGACCGCGACGTGCGGCCCGTCCTCCGCGCCGACCAGGCGTTCGCGCTGGCCACGATCGACGGCGCCGCCGCGGTGGGCCTGGGTGACCTCGTCGGCTCGATCGAGGTCGGCAAGGCCGCCGACCTCGTGATCCTGGACACCGGGGACCCCGTCTGGGCCCCGCGCGGTGACCTCGCGACCCATCTCGTCTGGGGCGCCCCGAGCCACACGGTCCGGGACGTCCTCGTCGACGGTCAGGTGGTCGTGCGCGACCACCGGATCACCACCGTCGATCTCGAAGCCCTGTCGGAGGAGGCGGAGGCACGGTCCGCCGCGCTGCTCCGCAGGACCGGCATCGACGTTCCCCACCGCTGGCAGGCTCTGTCGGCGGAAGAGTACCTCCAGGGAGTACGCGGATGAGGATCATCGATCTCGCAGACAGGACGCCGGCGCAGAAGCAGGGACTGCTCTCCCAGCTCGTCGTGCCGCGCCCGATCGCGATGATCACCACGGTGGACGCCGAGGGTGGTGTGAACGTCGCCCCGTTCAGCTACTACATGCCGGTCTCCGGGGAGCCCCCGCTCGTCGCGGTCACGGTGGGCTCGGTCAGGGAGGCGACGGACGAGCCCAAGGACAGCTGGGTGAACCTGAACGCCTCGGGCGAGTTCGTGATCAACGTGACCACGACCGCCCTGGCCGACCACATCGAGACGGTGGCCAGGGAGTATCCTGCCGGCGTCGACGAGGCCGGGCTCGTCAGCTGGCGGACCGTGCCGTCGCAGGTCGTCCGGCCCCCGTCGCTGGCCGACAGTCCGGCGCACCTGGAGTGCCGGGTGCGCGAGGTCATCGACCGGGGGGATCCGTCCTCCTGCTTCTCCGGTGTGCACATCGTGCTGGCCGAGGTGGTCTGCATAACGGCGGACGAGTCGATCATGGCGTCCCCTACCAGGATCGATCCGACCAAGGTGCACGCGGTCGGCAGGATGGGCTTCCCGTGGTTCGTCGCGGCGTCGTCGGAGTCGACCTTCAGCCAGGATCGCATCGCCTACGCCGACCTGCCGGGTGGCGAGGAGGTGCTCGCCTGACCTGCCGCGCGGGCAGGGGAGAGGCTCCGCTGAAGCCCGCACCCCCGCCGGCGATCAAGATTCGTCCCCCACTCGCGCACCGTGGGCGGTGCGCGAGCATTCAGATCGAGAGGATCGTCATGGCCGCATACTATCGAAAGGGCCGGGCCACGGCCGCACTGACCGCCTGCCTGAGCGCGCTGGCGCTCGCCGGCTGCGCGAGCAACGACGCCACCGCGCCCCAGGCCACGGCACCCGCCCCGGCCGACGCGAGCGCGAAGACCGACGGCGGCAACGTGCTGGCCGGTCAGCCGGACATCAACGGCGACGGCAAGGTCGTCATCGGGGTGCTGAGCCCCGGTGACATCAACGACAAGGGCTACTACCAGAGCTTCGTCGACACGGCGGAGCAGTTCGCCACCTCGAAGGGCTGGACGATCATCAAGCGCGGCAGCGTCAACACCAGCGAGGCGCTCAACGCCGCGCGGGCGCTCTGCCAGCAGAAGGTCGACATGGTGGCCCTCGGCGCCTCGGAGCTCAGGGACGCGATCCCGGCCTCGGAGGAGCCGGTGTGCGCCAACACCGCCTGGTACGTGCCGTCCTCGGCCAACATCCTGCAGACCCCGAAGATCATGCTCTCCACCGACCGGGCCGACCAGAGCATGCTGGCCGCGGGGTACGCGGCGGGCCTGGTCATGAAGGACAACGGGGACACCAAGGCCGGGTTCGTGACCGGCCCCGAGGCCGACTTCACCACCACCGCGGCCGCCGCGTTCAGGGCCGGCATCCGGCTGGTGATCCCGGAGGCCACGATGACGACCACCTACAGCGGAGACCTCAACGACTCCGCCAAGGCCAAGGAGGCCACCCAGGCTCAGATCAGCCAGGGCGTCAAGGTCATCTACCCCTACCTGGGCGGTGCCACCGACGCGTCGGCGGAACTCGCCAACGCCAACGGCGTCCTCACCCTCACTCCCGGTACCGACCGGTGCGACTCCACCAAGCCCAAGTTCGACATCTCGGTGCTCTTCAGCCCCGGAGACTACTTCAAGGCCGCACTGGAGGAATTCGCCGCCGCGAAGCTGCAGATGGGCGTGGAGAAGGTCTGGACGCTCGGCGTCGACGCGTTCCCGACCGTCAAGATCTGCAACGGCACGCCCGAGCAGAACAAGAAGCTGGAAACCTTCATGGCCGATGTCGGCAGCAAGAAGATCGACACCCAGGCGACAGTGAAGAAGCTCGGCTCCTGAGATGACAGAGGACGAACGGGCGAGGGAGCTCACCCCGCCACCGGCGCCCGCGCTACGGCTGCGGGGAATCAGTAAGAGCTACGGTCCGGTCGTCGCCTGCGACGCCGTGGATCTCGCCGTGCACCAGGGCGAGATCCACGGTCTGCTCGGTGAGAACGGGGCCGGCAAGTCGACGCTCATGAAGATCCTGCTGGGCCTCGTCCAGCGGGACGCCGGGACCGTGCTGCACCACGACGGGCCCGTCGAGATCGGCAGCCCGCAGGAGGCCGTGGCGCTCGGCATCGGCATGGTGCACCAGCACTTCAGCCTGATCGAACCGTTGGCCGTCTGGGAGAACGTCATCCTGGGCGACACCGGGAAGATCGACAAGGCGGCCGCCTGCGACCAGGTACGGGAGGTCTCCCGGCGCTACGGCCTGCCGATCGACCCGCTGGCCAGGGTCGCGAGACTCTCCGCCGGCGAGCGGCAGCGGGTCGAGCTGATCAAGTGCCTGCGCAGGGATCCGTCGGTGCTCATCCTCGACGAGCCGACATCCGTGCTGACCCAGGCGGAGTCGGCCGAGCTGTTCGGCGTGCTGCGCCGCGTGGTCCGCTCGGAGAACCGCGCGGTCATCCTGATCAGCCACAAGCTGGCGGAGATCACCGCGGCCACCGACCGGGTGACCGTGCTGCGCAAGGGGAAGGTCGTCTTCCATAGCGCGACCGCGGACACGGGTCCGCAGGAACTGGCCCGCCAGATGGTCGGCAGGGAGGTCTCCCTGGGCACCGAGGCCGCCGCCCTCGGCCTGCTGCCGGTGGAGGCCCCGGAAACCCGCGAATCCGAGGCCGGTGCGCCGGGTGCGGAGAAGGCGGCCGCGCTGCGGCTGCGCGGCCTGACCGTCACCGTCGACGGTGTGCGCGTCCTGTCGGACCTGGACCTGGACGTCGCCCCCGGCGAGATCGTCGGTCTGTACGGGGTCGAGGGCAACGGCCAGTCGAACCTGGGCAACGTGCTGTCCGGGCTCGTCCTGCCGGACTCCGGGTCTGTCGAGATCTCCGGCAGGCAGGTCGACCTGAACCGGCCCGGGGCCCTGCACGCGGCTGGGCTCGGCATCGTGCCGGAGGACCGGCACAGCTCCGGGGTGGTGCTGGACATGAGCGTCGCGGAGAACCTGGTCATGAAGTCGCTGGACGCCGTGAGCGGCCGCGGCTTCGTCAGCCGGAGTAAGGCGCACGCCGTGGCCCGCCGCCTGGTGGCCGAGTTCAACATCGTCACCCCGTCGATGGACACCCCGGTGCGCAGCCTGTCGGGAGGCAACCAGCAGCGGGTCGTGCTCGCCCGCGAGCTCTCGGCGGGACCGCTGGTGCTGGTCGCCGCGCAACCCACGCACGGGCTGGATGTGGGCGCCATTGAGGACATGTACCGGCGATTGCGCGACGTCGCGTCAGGAGGGGTGGCAGTGCTGCTGATATCCACCGAACTGGAGGAGGTCATGGCGCTGTCCTCCCGGATCGCGGTGATCTCCTCCGGGAGGATCACCGGAGTGCTCTCCACCGGTGAGGCCACGGCCGAACGGCTCGGGATGCTGGTGGGCGGGGTGGCCGCATGAACGAAGTCCGCCAGGAATCGCTCGATCGAAAGCCCGGCCCGGACGCGTCCGGGCGTCGTCTGCTGGCCTTCCTCACCCCGAGAGGGGGCGGCTGGCAGACCGGCCTCGCGACCACCCTGGGCGTGGTCGTGGCGCTCGGCCTGTCGTCGCTGCTGATCGCCGTCACCGGCGGATCCCCCCTGGCGTCGGTGCAGGCGCTCTTCGAGGGCAGCATGGCCACCTGGACGGCCTGGACCTCCACCCTGCTGTACGCGGCGCCGCTGCTGTTGGTCGCCGTGGGCGCCTGCGTCAGCGCCCGATCGGGCACGTTCAACATCGGCCAGGAGGGCCAGGTGCTGATCGGCGCCCTCTTCGGGGCCTGGGTCGGCCTGCGCCTGGCGCTCCCCGGCCCGCTGCTACTGGTGATCGTCCTGGTGGCCGCCGCGCTGGCGGGCGGCGCGTGGGCGGCCCTCAGCTCGCTGATGTACCGGATCCGCGGTGTCAACATCGTGGTCAGCACACTGCTGATGATCTTCATCGCTCAGCAGGTCGTCGCGTTCGCGGTGAACACGCCGTGGCTGCTGCAGGAGTCGCGGATCGGGGACGCCATCGTCTCGCCGCAGTCCAACCCGCTGCCGGCCGGCGCGCTGCTCGGCTCGGTCGGTGAGTACCCCAACCTTCAGGTCAACGGGGGTCTGCTGCTGGCGCTGGTCGGCGCCGTGGTGGTCGCGGTGGCGCTCGCCCGCACCCGGTGGGGTTTCCGGCTCACCATGCTCGGTCTCAACCCGCTCGCCGCCAAGCACGCGGGGGTACGCGTCAACGCGCTCGGCGGTATGGCGCTGGCCATCTCCGGCGCCTTCGCCGGCCTGGCCGGGGCTGTGCTGCTGGCCAGCCCGGTGGGAGTCAACCGGCTGCAGCCGGGCATAGCGATGAACATCGGCTGGGACGGCCTGCTGGTCGCCCTGGTCGCCCGCAACCGGCCGCTGCTGACCATACCCGTCGCCCTGCTCTTCGGCGTGCTGCGTTCCGGCGGAGGCTTCCTCGCCGCGACCGGTGTGCCCCCGTTCCTCGTGGACGTGGTCAAGGCCCTGCTGGTGCTGGCCTTCGTCGCCCCACCCGTCGTCATCGCCATGATCCGGCGTCGCAGGGCCGGTGTCCGTACCGCGCGCGCCGAGTCCCGGCCCGCGCCCGTCGCAGAGAGGGTCGCCCTGTGATCGGCGCAGACGACATCTCCACCATCCTGTCCAGCGGGATCAGGCTCACCGTTCCGCTGGCCTTCGCGGCGTGCGGGGAGTACCTCGCCGAGCGGGCCGGCGCCATGAACATCTCCGTCGAGGCGATGATGCTGGGCGCCGCGTTCGGCGCGGTCGCCACGGCCAGTGCCACCGGCAGTGCCACCACCGGGCTGGTCGCGGGCGTGCTGATCGGGCTCCTGATCGGGTTCGTGCACGGCAACCTCTCACATCGGCTGGAGATCAACACCTTTGTGATCGGCCTGGTGCTGAACGCGCTCGTGCTCGGGCTGACCAGCTACCTGATCACGATCAGCTCCTTCGACTCCCACCAGGTGTCGCAGGTCAGCATCCCCTGGCTGCGCGACATCCCGGTGATCGGCCATCCGTTGTTCGTCGAGCGCTGGCCGGTCTACCTGCTGATCGTCATCGTCCCGCTGACCTGGTGGCTGGTGGAACGCAGCAGATGGGGCCTGGAGTTGCGGGCGGTCGGCGAGCAGCCCCAGGCCGCCGACGTCACCGGCATCCGGGTCAACCTGCGCCGCCGCCAGGCGCTGCTGTGGTGCGGCGCGCTGGCCGGGCTGGGCGGCGCGTACCTGGCGGTCGGCGAGGTCGGCTCGTTCAACCAGAACATGACCGCCGGGCGCGGGTACATCGTCATCGCGGCGGTGATCTTCGGTGCCTGGCGGCTACGGCGGACCCTGATCGGCTGCGCGCTCTTCGGGCTGGCCGACGCCATGCGCCTGGCGCTGCCGGCGCTGGGCCTGACGATGAACTCGCAGCTGCTCGTGGTGGCGCCGTACCTGTTCGCGCTGCTGGCGATGCTGCTCTTCGCAAACCAGAACCGTGAACCCAGGGCGCTCGGCCAACCCTTCGAACGGGGATCCACCTGACGAGTGGGCCGAGCCCCGATGACCATCCGTAGTGAAACACCCGATATTTGGAGGAATCAATGAGTAACCTGACCCAGGCGAGATGGACCCACGTCGCGCTGCCCACCGGCGATCTCGACAAGGCGATCGAGTTCTACACGTCGCTGACGCCACTGGTGGTCGTCGAGCGTTTCCGCGACGCCGACGGCGAGAGCGCCTGGCTCTCCAACGACAAGCAGGTAGAGACCCCGATGGTCCTGGTGCTCGTCTCGTTCAACAAGGACAAGGGCGGGCAGCTGGGGCTGCTGACGCCGTTCGCGCACATCGGCATCGAGGTGCCCGAGCGCACCGACGTGGACGGTGTCGCCGAGCGGGCGCGCGAGCTGGGCTGCCTGCACTGGGAGCCGCGCGACATGCCCGACCCGGTCGGCTACATCTGCGCGCTGAAGGACCCCGACGGCAACGTCATCGAGATCTCCCACAACCAGCAGGTCTTCAACACGGTGCGCAAGCTGTGGGCGAACCCCTCCTGAACGGAGAGCTCACCCGGGCCGCGGTCGCACGGTACGTCGAGGCGCTCAACGCGCACGACGCCGACGCGATCGCGGCCTGCGTGAGTGAGGACTTCGTCAACGAGCACACCTCGGTCCTGGGGCGGAACGTGACCGGCAGGCACCGCTACCGTGCCAACCTCACCGGTTTCCTGGCCGATTTCGTGGACCTGCGCTACGAGGTCGAGGACCTCCTCGTCGAGGGCGACCGGGCGTCGCTCGCCTACCGGATGTCGTTCCGGCTGGCCTCGGCGGGTGGCAGACCGGTGGGGGTACGTGGGGTGTTCAGGTTCCGGGTCGACGCCGACGGCATGATCGCACACCGCATCGACTACTGGGACAGCGGCGAGGTACGGCGACAACTCGACACCTAACCCTAAACGCCCCTAAATCGCCCGTGAGGGTTTATTGAGGCCTCAGGGGCTTGCCCCGCCGGAACAGGCGCCGGCAGCCCCCTGAGAGGTTCCGGGGGTCGTAAAAGGCCCTGAACGAAAGACGGCCGGTGGGAAGAACCCCACCGGCCGTCTCCTCCGTATGGCGCGGGTCAGTTGCCCCAGTCCTGGTTGGGCACGACCGCCTCGGAGATGCGGAAACTGCCGCCCGGCAGCGGCTTCTTGTCCTCCTCGTCGCCCCGCGCCTTCACGACGTTCTTACCGAACCCCGCCACGAGCGGGCGGCCCACGTCGCGCTTGAGCCACAGGCGCAGCAGGTGCCGGCGGCGCTCCGGCTCGGGCCAGTCGACGTAGCCGGTCCGCGAGTGCAGGGCGGCGTAGTTCAGCAGCCACTGGACGTCGCCCGGCTGGAAGTCCATGTCGAGTGCGAGCCCCGGCTCCTGGGTGATCTCGTCATAGAGGTGCAGCAGCTCGATCTGCGCCTCGGTGAGCGGCGGCACGCCGGGGTACTTCTGGGCGGAGAAGATCATCGTGCTGCCCGCGTAGGTGCTGAAGATCCCGTCGACGTGGCTGCAGATCGGGGAGACGTAGGTGTCCGCGAGGGAGTCGGGGTCCTGGCCCCGCCAGTCCCAGTGCCAGGGCTCGAACAGCAGGGGAGCGAGGTCGGGGCGTCGGCGCAGGACCTCGTTGTAGATCGTCGTGCCGCTCACCAGACTGCTGGAGCCGCCCTCCTTCGACGCGCGCAGGCACATCAGCGCGACCACGTCGGAGCTGTCGGAGTGGAAGGGCAGCCGGTCGCGTACCCGCGACGGCAGCGCTCCGGGATCGTCGAGCGTCTTGTTGGAGGTCGCGATGACGTGGTCGAGCACATTGCCGAGCTGGTTCTGCTCCATCGGCGTGCCGAGGTGCAGGCCCATCAGGAAGAAGATCGCGCCGGCCAGCGTGTCACCGTACTCCTCGGTGCGCAGGCCTCGGACCAGGATGAAACCGCGCCCGGCGTCCATCTGCCGTGCGCACTCCTCGATCATGCCGCGCGCGGCGACGAGCGGGTAGCTCTCGGCGGCCACGTTGCGCAGGTCGGGGTCGTCCTCGACGAACCGGCGGCCGAGGGTTTCCAGCTCCTCGCGCTCGGCGTCACCGAGAAGGTAGATCCACTGGGTCGATCCGGCCAGTTCGTCACCGCGCCAGGCGGAGGGGCCGGTGATGGGGGATGGGGAAAGGTCTGTGGTCATGATGCGCTCCGAGTGCTCAGGGTCGTCTCAGAAAGTGCTCGCCGGGGCGATATACGCGTGATCCGGGAGGAAACGCGACGGGAGAGGCCGCACGAACCGATCGTGCGGCGGACCCGCCGCGACGCCAGGGTCAGAAGGGAGTCTGTGGATCCCCGGCGGCGGTACCTGGGCGCAGGCCCTTGCGCGGCGGGCTGATCCGCATCGGATCCCTACGGCAGGGCAGGCTGGACCCGGAGCCTGGCACGGCTACCTGGGTCATGGTTCTCTCCTGCGGCTGGTGGTTCTCCCGCCACGCTAGACCGGTCCCGGAGGTTCCGTCAATAGAGATGTCGTCTCGCCCTCCGTTACGCCTGTGTGCTGTCGACCGCTGCCTGCGCGCCTCGTCGGCCCTCCAGGCGGTGACGGCTTCGGGCAGGCGGACTCCGGTCGCGGGGGAGGGGTCAGCGGGCCTCTCCGGCGCGGCGCTCCCGCTTTCCCCGGACGATCTCGGTGCCCAGGGCGTCGAGGTGCTGGGTCCAGAAGTGCCGGTAGCGATCAAGCCACATGTCCACCTCCCGCAGCGGGGCGGGGTCGACGGCGTACAGACGCCCTGTTCCCTGGGCACGCACGGTCGCGAACCCGTTGTCTCGGAGCACGCGCAGGTGCTGCGAGACACCGGGCTGGGAGATCCCGAACTCCTCCTGCACCACGGCGCTGATCTCGCCGGCCGCGCGCTCGCCGTCGGCGAGCAACTCCAGGATCCGGCGCCGGACCGGGTCACCGAGAACGTCGAGTGCGTGCATGGCCTCACTATCTCAGCGTCAACTCATCTGAGGGAATTCCGGAGCCGACTAAACCGTCCAGCCGACCTCATTGTGCCCCCCACCTGGACGTATGCGTCACAGGATGGTGCCATGGAAGGAGAGGATGCCCGGAGAACCGGCACCTGCGATCCAGGAGGCCACAGTGAAGGCAACCATAGGTGACAAGCTGATCGTGGAGGGCACTCACAGCGGCGATCCCCGCAAGGTCGGGTGCATCGTCGAGCTCCATCACCAGGACGGGAGCCCGCCCTACGTGGTCCGCTGGGAGGGCGACGAGCACGAGAGCCTCGTCTTCCCGGGGCCTGACGCCCATGTGGTGTCCAAGACGCCGGACTAGGCGGCGTTTCACACCCGATTGGGGAAAATTTCCTATGGCGGAGCGGCCGGGACCGCTCCGCCTCGGGGCCTCTCCGCCCCGGGCGCCGGTGATCCCGCGGGCCGGCTCCGGGCGCACCCGGCCATGCGGCTGGTGCGCCTGCGTCCGGCCGTCAGGGAAGCAGTGCCCGGCGCAGCACGACCATCCGCTCGTCGGCGGCCCGGCGACTGATCTCCGCCTGCGGAATCATCCCGTCGAAGCCGTGGAAGGCACCCGGGTAGAGGTGGAACTCGGTGGAGACGCACGCCCGGACCAGCCGCAGGGCATAGTCGATGCACTCGTCCCTGAAGACCTCCAGCTCGCCGACGTCGATGTACGCCGGGGGCAGCCCCGACAGGTCGGCCGCCCTGGCCGGGGCCGGGGAAGCGGTGAACGGTGAGCGGGCGAGGTGAATTCCATGCCGGCCGCGGCGGCCACCGCCGGAAAGAAACCCCGGTGAAAATCATTGGCGCCGGGGGCCGCCTTTGCCCTTCAATGAACAAAGGCCGGGACGCCCGTTCCGGCCCAGGAAAAGGAGTAACCGTGAACCACGGCGCATCGCCGGCGTGGCAGGAGAAGCTCTTTGAGTTCCCCCTGTTCGGCAACTTCGGCCATGCCCCAGGGTGGTCAGGCGGATAATCTTCGCGAGAGAAACCGTCGAGCCGCCCATTCGCAGGCGGCTTCTCCATTTCCGCAACCGGGTACCACCGCTTTCACGGCGATAAGCCGGATCGCTGTTTTCCGAGATTGACAACTGCACAGCGCAGCACTTTGAACGCGAATCCGTTCGGCCTCCCTTCGAAAGGGCGCGAAAGGATTCACGCCCGGGATCTTCCGGGAGACACGCCGCAGAGGCCGAACAGGTAAGGCAGCCGGCTTCCACCCGGCAGGACGGGGTTCGAGGCCCCGCTGCGGCTCCGCCCTGAAAGAAGAGGGCCATGGGACTGGGACTCGGCGACGGGAGTGGCGACCCCCGCCCGGTCGGCAGGCCCGCAGCGCGTCCGGTACGGCCCACGCCAACCGGCCCGGACGCGTGACGGGACGTAGCTCAGCAGGAAGAGCATCCGGCCAGGGACCGGAAGGCCGCAGGTTCGAGCCCTGCCGTTCCGACGACGCCGTGTCACCGCGACACGGCGACCGCCACGGAGAGCGGACCTGTGGGTCTGTGGACCTATACCCGCTCACCCCCGCACGGCGGCGGGAGCCTGTGATCGGGTGTCAAGCGGTCGTCAAGGTCTGCCGGGCACTGTGTGGGGGAGGCGTCAAGCCTGGGTGCTGGGGCTTATGGAAACCGTCAAGAGGCGCAATAAGCACAGAAAACAGCGGTTTTATTGCATGTGCCTCGCCCGTCGGGTGGTGGTGAGAACAAATCCCGGATGCGAGGAGTGGGGATGGCAGACGTCATCTTCGTCGCCCTGACGATCGCGGTCTTCGCGATCCTCGGGCTGGTCGTCAAGGCGGTGGAACGGTTGTGAGCGCCGTCAACGCGGCCGGTCTGGCCGTGGTCGTCGTTCTGGTGGTCTTCATGGTCGCGGCACTGCTCTTCCCGGAGCGCTTCTAATGTCGTCGAGCACAGCCGGAATCCTGTTCATCGGATCCCTCGTCGTCGCTCTCGCGGTGGTCCACCGGCCGCTGGGCGACTACATGTACCGCGTCTACCACGACACCGGGCACCTCGCCCCCGAGCGGGTGATCTACCGGTTCGTCGGCGTCCGGCCGGACGCCGAGCAGAGGTGGGACCTCTACGCCCGCAGCCTGCTGGCGTTCTCGGCGGTCTCCGTCCTGCTCCTCTACGGGCTGCAGCGGCTGCAGGACAGGCTGTTCCTGTCGCTGGGCCTCCCGCCGGTGACCGACCACGTCGCGTGGAACACCGCGGTCAGCTTTGTCACCAACACCAACTGGCAGGCCTACGCCGGTGAGTCGACCATGGGCCACCTGGTGCAGATGTCCGGCCTGGCGGTGCAGAACTTCGTGTCCGCCGCGGTGGGCATGGCGGTGGCGATCGTGCTGGTCCGCGGCCTCGCCCGCAGGAAGACCGAAGAACTGGGCAACTTCTGGGTGGACCTGGTCCGCGGCACCTTCCGCGTCCTGCTGCCGCTCGCCCTCGTCGGCGCGGTCGTGCTGCTGGCGGGCGGGCTGGTGCAGAACCTCGCCTCCCCGCACGAGGTGACGACCCTGACCGGCGGCACGCAGGCGATCACCGGTGGCCTGGTGGCCAGCCAGGAGATCATCAAGGAGCTGGGCAACAACGGCGGCGGGTTCTACAACACGAACTCGGCCCACCCATTCGAGAACGCCACGAGCTGGACCAACTGGGTGGAGATCTTCGCGATTCTGCTGATCCCCTTCGCGCTGCCCCGCACCTTCGGCCGCATGGTCGGTGACAGACGGCAGGGCTACGCGATCGTCGCGACCATGGGGATCCTGGCGCTGGCCGGCGTCGCGCTGCTGACCGGGCTGGAGGTCGCCCACGGCGGCACGGTCCCGCAGGCGGTGGGCACCGCGATGGAGGGCAAGGAGGTGCGCTTCGGCGTGCCCGGCTCCGCCACCTTCGCCGCCGCCACCACCCTGACCTCCACCGGCGCGGTGAACTCCTCCCACGACTCGTTCACCGCGCTCGGCGGCATGATCGCGATGTTCGACATGATGCTGGGCGAGGTCGCCCCCGGTGGCGCCGGCGCGGGCCTGTACGGCATGCTCGTGCTCACGATGATCACGGTCTTCGTGGCCGGGCTCATGGTCGGCCGTACCCCCGAATACCTGGGCAAGCGGATCGGCTCCCGCGAGATCAAGTTCGCCGCGCTGTACTTCCTGGTCACGCCGGTGCTGGTGCTGACCGGCACGGCACTGGCGATGGGCTCGGCCGAGCGGCGGGCCGGCATGCTCAACAGCGGCCCGCACGGCTTCTCCGAGGTGCTGTACGCCTTCACCAGCGCGTCCAACAACAACGGCTCCGCGTTCGCCGGCCTCGCCGCCAACACACCCTGGTACGACGTGGCTCTCGGCCTGTGCATGGCCTTCGGCAGGTTCCTGCCGATCATCTTCGTGCTCGCCCTGGCCGGTTCCCTGGCCGTGCAGGCGCCGGTGCCCGTCTCCGCGGGCACGCTGCCCACCTACCGGCCGCAGTTCGTCGGCATGGTCGTCGGCGTGACGGTGATCCTCGTCGGGCTGACCTTCCTGCCCGCTCTGGCGCTCGGCCCGCTCGCGGAGGGACTCCGATGATGTCCGCCCAGACGCTCCAGAAGCCGGGCCGTGCACCCACCCCCGGGAGTGGCGGCACCCTTCTCGACCCCAGGCAGCTGATCACATCGCTGCCCGAGGCGCTCAGGAAACTCAACCCGGCCACGCTCTGGCGCAACCCGGTGATGCTGATCGTCGAGATCGGCGCGGTCTTCACCACGGTGCTGGCGGTGGTGACCCCCTCGTTCTTCGCCTGGGCCACCGCGGCGTGGCTCTGGCTGACCGTGCTCTCCGCCAACCTGGCCGAGGCCGTCGCCGAGGGGCGCGGTAAGGCACAGGCGGCCACGCTGCGCGCCGCCAAGCGCGACACCACGGCGCGGCGGCTGCGCGGCCGCGACTCCACCGAGTGGGACGTCGTCGAAGCTCAGGAACTGCTGCGGGGAGACTTCGTCGTCGTGGAGGCCGGGGAGATCATCCCCGGTGACGGCGATGTGGTCGACGGCATCGCCTCGGTGGACGAGTCGGCCATCACCGGCGAGTCCGCCCCGGTCATCCGCGAGTCCGGCGGCGACCGCTCGGCGGTGACCGGCGGCACCAAGGTGCTGAGCGACCGGATCGTCGTGCAGATCACCCAGAAGCCGGGAGAGAGCTTCATCGACCGGATGATCGCCCTGGTCGAGGGCGCCGACCGGCAGAAGACGCCCAACGAGATCGCGCTCAACATCCTGCTGGCCGCCCTGACGATCATCTTCCTGGTCGCCACCGCCACCATGCAACCGCTGGCGATCTACGCCAAGGCCCAGAACCCCGGCGTGCCGGACTCACCGGCCCTGACCGGGGACGGCGTCACCGGTGTCGTGCTGGTCGCGCTGCTGGTCTGCCTCATTCCGACAACCATCGGGGCACTGCTGTCGGCGATCGGCATCGCCGGCATGGACCGCCTGGTCCAGCGCAACGTGCTGGCGATGAGCGGCCGCGCGGTCGAGGCCGCCGGCGACGTCAACACCCTGCTGCTGGACAAGACCGGCACCATCACACTGGGCAACCGGCAGGCGTCGGCGTTCCTGACCGCCCCCGGAGTCTCCGCCGACGAGCTGGCAGAGGCCGCACAGCTGGCCAGCCTCGCCGACGAGACCCCCGAGGGCCGCTCCATCGTGGTCTACGCCAAGCAGGAGCACGGGCTGAGAGAGCGCCTGCCGGGAGAACTCGCCCGAGCCCAGTGGATCGGGTTCACCGCGCAGACCCGGATGAGCGGCGTCGACCTCGAAGGCCGTCAGGTCCGCAAGGGCGCCGCCACCGCGGTGATGAAGTGGGTCCGCGACCACGGCGGCCATTCCGTCGAGGCGGTCGGCGGCATCGTCGACGCCGTCTCCGGCTCCGGCGGCACCCCGCTGGTCGTCGGCGAGATCGCCGACGGCACGGCGCGGGTGCTGGGGGTGATCCATCTCAAGGACGTCGTCAAGCAGGGCATGCGCGAGCGCTTCGACGAGATGCGCCGGATGGGCATCCGCACCGTCATGATCACCGGTGACAACCCGCTGACCGCCAGGGCCATCGCCGACGAGGCCGGCGTGGACGACTTCCTGGCCGAGGCCACCCCCGAGGACAAACTCGCCCTGATCAGGTCGGAGCAGGAGGGCGGGCGGCTGGTCGCGATGACCGGCGACGGCACCAACGACGCCCCCGCGCTCGCGCAGGCCGACGTCGGGGTGGCGATGAACACCGGCACCTCGGCCGCCAAGGAAGCCGGCAACATGGTCGACCTGGATTCCAACCCGACCAAGCTCATCGAGATCGTGGAGATCGGCAAGCAACTGCTCATCACCCGGGGCGCGCTGACCACCTTCTCCATCGCCAACGACGTCGCCAAGTACTTCGCGATCATTCCGGCGATGTTCGCGGCGGTCTATCCGGGCCTGGACGCGCTGAACGTCATGCGCCTGTCCAGTCCGCAGTCGGCGATCCTGTCGGCGGTCGTCTTCAACGCGATCATCATCGTGGCGCTGATCCCGCTCGCGCTGCGCGGGGTGCGCTATCGCCCCTCCAGCGCCTCCAAGCTGCTCAGCCGCAACCTCTACGTATACGGTCTGGGCGGCATCATCGTGCCGTTCATCGGCATCAAGCTGATAGACCTGCTCATCCAGTTCCTTCCGGGGATGTCGTAATGGAACGCCTGCCCAGCTGGCTGCGCCAGCATCTCGCCGCGCTCCGCGCGCTGCTCGCCCTGACCCTGCTCACCGGTGCCCTCTACCCGCTGGTGGTCACCGGCATCGCCCAGGTCGCCTTCAACGGCGGGGCCAACGGCTCCCTCGTGGAGAAGGACGGAAGGGACGTGGGCAGCGCGATCGTCGGCCAGAACTTCACGGACGCCGGAGGCAGGCCCGTCGGGAGGTACTTCCAGAGCCGGCCGTCCGTGGCCGGTGACGGTTACGACATGCTCTCCACCGCCGGGAGCAACCTGGGGCCCGAGGACATCGTGGACGTCCTGCCCGTCCCGGGTGCCGGGGGCGGCGAGGGCAGGCGGAGCCTGCTCACCCAGGTCTGCGCCCGGTCCAAGGCGGTCGGGGAACTGGAGGGCGTCTCCGGGGCCAGGCCGTACTGCACGCCGGACGGCGTCGGCGCGGTGCTGAAGGTCTTCCCGGCGGTCGGCACCCCGACCAGGGCCGTCAGCGTCAACCAGGCCTGCCCCACGCCCCCGTTCGTCGCCGAGTACCGTGGTGTCAGGGTCGAGTGCGGTAGACCCGGCGAAGACTACGCGGTCGGCCGCACCGTTCCGGTCCGCGGCACGACGGCCCTGGCGGTCGTGCCCGCCGACGCGGTCACCGCCAGTGGCTCCGGCCTCGACCCGGACATCTCGGTCGCCTACGCCGAACTCCAGGCGGCCCGCGTGGCCAGGGAGCGCGGAGTCCCCGTGGCGAGGGTCAGGCAGCTGATCGCGGAGAACACCACGGGCCGTTCCCTAGGCTTCATGGGCGAACCGGCGGTGAACGTCCTCGCGCTCAACCTGGCGCTCGACCGGAGTTGACCTCCTCCCCGGGCCGAAGACCCGAGGTCGCCACGCTCAAGGAGATGTGATGAACAAGAGAAGGGGGCGGCTGCGCATCTATCTCGGAGCCGCCCCGGGGGTCGGCAAGACCTACATGATGCTCTGCGAGGGCCACCGCCGTCTCATGAGAGGCACCGACGTGGTCGTGGGCCTCGTGGAGACCCACGACCGTCCCCGTACCGCGGAGCTGCTCAAGGACCTGGAGATCATCCCACGCAGGAGCATGGCCCACCGCGGGTGCACGTTCACCGAGCTCGACGTGGACGCCGTCATCGACAGGAGGCCCAAGGTGGCGCTGATCGACGAGCTGGCGCACACCAACGTGCCCGGCTCGCGCAACGCCAAGCGCTGGCAGGACATCGAGGAGGTCCTCGACGCGGGCATCGACGTCATCTCCACGGTCAACATCCAGCACCTGGAGTCGCTCAACGACGTCGTCCAGGAGATCACCGGGGTGGCCCAGCGTGAGACGATGCCCGACGAGGTGGTGCGCCGGGCCGACCAGGTGGAGCTGGTGGACATGGCCCCGGAGGCGTTGCGCCGCCGGATGGCGCACGGCAACGTATACGCGCCCGAGAAGGTCGACGCGGCGCTGTCGAACTACTTCAGGGTCGGCAACCTGACCGCGCTGCGCGAGCTGGCGCTGCTGTGGGTCGCCGGCAAGGTCGACGACCAGCTCGACCGCTACCGCGCGGAACACGGCATCTCCGGCACCTGGGAGACGCGGGAGCGCGTCGTGGTCGCGCTGACCGGCGGCCCGGAAGGCGACACGCTGGTGCGCCGGGCCGCCAGGGTCGCGGCCAGGAGCAAGGGAGCCGACCTGCTGGCCGTGCACGTCACGCGCGCCGACGCGCTGGCCGGAGCGGATCCGGCGAGCATGGCCCGCCAGCGCACGCTGGTGGAGGACCTGGGCGGCACCTACCACCAGGTCGTCGGTGACGACGTGCCGCGAGCCCTGCTCGACTTCGCGCGCGGTGTCAACGCCACCCAGCTGGTGCTGGGGGCGTCCCGGCGAGGCAGGTTCGCCCAGATCCTCTCCCGGGGGGTCGGGGTGACCACGATCGCGCAGTCGGGGTCCATCGACGTTCACATGATCACACATGAGGAGGTGAGGAGAGGGCGCGACCGCGCCCCGTCGCAGGCCGCGCTGACCCGCCCCCGGCGGCTGGCCGGCTGGGCGCTCGCGATGCTCGGGCTGCCGATCCTGACCCTGGCGCTGTACCTCTTCCGCAATGATGTGAACCTGCCGAGCGACATATTGCTCTTCCTGCTCACGGTGATCCTGGTCGCCCTGGTGGGCGGCATGTGGCCGGCCGTCACCGCGGCCGTGTTCGGCTTTCTGCTGCTCAACTACTTCTTCACGCACCCGCTCGACGGCTTCACCATCGCCGACCCGGAAAATCTGTTCGCGCTGAGCGTCTACGTGCTGGTGGCCGTCATGGTGAGCGCCGTCGTCGACCTCGCCGCCCGCCGGACCCGGGAGGCGGCCCGAGCCCGTGCCGACGCGGAGGTCCTCTCCACCCTGGCAGGACACGTGCTCCGCGGCGAGCATGTGCTCGCCTCGCTGCTCGCCCGGCTGAGGGAGACCTTCAACCTGGCCTCGGTCACCCTGCTGGAACGGACCGGAGAGCCGGTGCCCGAAGACCAGTCCGACCCCGAGGCGTGGCGGATCGTCGCCGCCGCCGGCGTCGACGTGCCCTGCACCTCGCCGGGCGCCGCGGACACCGACGTGGTCATCGACGAGCAGCTCGTGCTCGCCATACGGGGCAGGCTGCTCGAGGCCTCCGACCGGCGGGTGCTGGAGGCGTTCGCCGCCGAGGCGGCAGTGGCCCTGCGGCAGGACCGGTTGGAGGAGGAGGCGGAGCAGGTCAGGCCGCTGGCCGAGGCCGACAGGATGCGCACCGCGCTGCTCGCCGCGGTCAGTCACGACCTGCGCACCCCGCTCGCCTCGGCCAGGGCCGCCGTGGAGGGCCTGCGAGCCACCGACGTCGACTGGTCCCCCGAGGACAGGGAGGAGTTGCTCGCCACCGCCGACGAGTCCCTGGTCAAGCTGGACCGCCTGGTCGCCAACCTGCTCGACATGAGCCGGCTGCAGGCGGGGGTGCTCGGGGTGACACTGGAGGCGACCGCACTGGAGGAGGTCGTGCCGCGCGCCGTCGACGACCTCGGCGACCTGTCCCGGCGGATCGAGTGGGACGTCTCCGCCGAGCTGCCCGAGGTCGTCGCCGACCAGGTGCTGCTGGAGCGGATCCTGGTCAACCTCATGTCCAACGCCGTCCGCTACAGCCCCGAGGACACGAAGGTCCTCGTCACGGCCAGCAGGCACGGCGACCAGGTGGAGATCCGCGTCGTCGATCGCGGCACGGGCATACCGTCCGAGGCCTACGGCCGGGTCTTCATGCCCTTCCAGCGGCTCGGCGACCGCGACAGCCACACCGGTGTCGGCCTGGGCCTCGCACTCTCCCGGGGGTTCGCCGAGGCGATGACCGGCACCCTGCTGCCCGACGAGACGCCCGGAGGCGGTCTCACCATGATCGTGACGCTTCCCGTCTCTCCGGACTCGCGGGCGCACCTCGTCGAGGAGGACCTGTGATCCGCGTCCCGGTCGCCAAGGGCCGCCCCTCCCCGGCATGGACGGGGTGGACGGCCCGCGCGGCCGGGCCGGCGTTCCGCTAAAGCGGGTCGGCGCTGCCCGTCTGGGACTGTTTCGACCAGGCGAGCTGCTCGTTCCTGCGCAGCTCCTCCTCGGTGGTCTGCTCCACCCTGGCCATGGCCCAGCGCAGGATCGGCGGAGCCATGAGGGAGGTCACGATCGCCACCAGCACCACGATCGTGTAGACCTCGACGCTGAGAATGCCCAGCCGCAGGCCCACCATGGCCACGACCACCTCGATGACGCCTCGCGCGTTGAGCCCGGCGCCCAGGGCCAGGGCCTCCCACCGGTTGAGCCTGCTCTTATGCCGCAGTTTTGTGCGAGGTATCGCCTCATTGATCACACTTCACATGCCGGTTCCGGTGGAGGTGTGTTGGGGCTCGACACCGTCAGCCTGGCCACCCTCCTGTCGCCGGTGGTCGAGGGCGTGAGGCGACGCGGGGCCTGACGGCGGATATCAACCGAGATGACAGCGCTTGTGAGACAAAGGTGTCCACGAGTTGAGACGCCTTACCCGAAACGTGACTTGACGGCACCTTGAAGTTCAATCACTATAATTCCTATCAACAGAGTAGGGAAAATAGGAAGGGGGGCGTCGTGCGTGCGCTCATCCTCTTAGGCCTGGTCGGCTTCGCGGCGCAGCTCGTCGACGGCAGCCTCGGCATGGCCTACGGTGTCACCTCGACGACGCTACTCCTGGCCATCGGCACCAACCCCGCTGCCGCCTCGGCCACCATCCACCTCGCCGAGATCGGCACGACCCTCGCATCCGGCGTGTCCCACTGGCGCTTCGACAACATCGACTGGAAGGTCGTCGCCAAGATCGGTCTCCCCGGCGCCGTCGGCGCGTTCGTGGGAGCCACCTTCCTGTCCGGCCTCTCCACCGAGGTCGCCGCCCCGGTCATGTCGATCATCCTGCTCGCGCTGGGCGTCTACGTCCTGATCCGCTTCACGGCCTTCGGCCTCCCGCGCGGCAACCTGGGCAAGCCGCTGCGCAAGCGCTTCCTCGCCCCCCTCGGCCTGGTGGCCGGATTCGTCGACGCCACCGGCGGCGGCGGCTGGGGTCCGGTCGGCACCCCGGCGATCCTGGCCAGCGGCCGCCTGGCACCGCGCAAGGTGATCGGTTCCATCGACGCCAGCGAGTTCCTGGTCGCCGTCGCCGCCAGCCTCGGCTTCTTCGTCGGCATCGGCTCGGAGAACATCGACTTCTCCTGGGTGGCCGTCCTGCTGCTCGGCGGCGTCATCGCGGCCCCCATCGCCGCCTGGCTGGTCCGCCACATCCCGCCGCGCATCCTGGGCTCCGCCGTCGGCGGCGTCATCGTCCTGACCAACGTGCGGACCCTGCTGCGCAGCGACTGGATCGACGCCTCCGGCGGCGTCCAGGCGGCCGCCTACATCACCATCGCCGCCATCTGGGCCGCCGCCATCGCCTACTCGCTCCGTGAGTACCGCCGTGACCGCGACAACGAGATGGCCGAGGCGCTCGAGGCAGAGGAGCGGCGCCGCACCGAGGAGCAGGAGACCGCCGGCTCCCCCAGCTGAGCCCGGCGGCGCGAATCCGGCCGTGGTTCCGCGTGAAGGCCTCCCTCGCATGTGGCGAGGGAGGCCTTCCGCGTGCCGGGCCCCGGTCGAGCGCCGCCGGTGCCGGGCGTCGCGCGAAGGTCGTACGCCACCCGTACGAGGTCGTACGAGGTCGTACGAGGAAGCCGGAGGTGTCAGCCAGGGAAGGCGGAGAGGCCCTGCGGGCGGCGCTGGTGCCGATCTCACTGCCGATCTCATGCACATGAGGGATTACCTCCCGGCGGCGTGGTGCGGGTGCGCGCTTCATGTGGCGCGGGCCGATCACCAGGCGTCGCAGGAAGGGGCGAGCGGCCGGGGCAGGTGCTGGAATGTCGCGTGGGCTGAGCCGTACGGCAGAGCGGGGCAGGGCGGTCGGTGCGGCGGTGGCGCGGGGCCGGTCGCCGGGGTCCGTACGGCGGGGCGGGCACCTCGGATCGTCGCCGTGAGGTGCCCGCACGCTTCGGGGTCAGGGGGTGATGGCCACCTTGACCGCTTCGGGGTCAGGGGGTGATGGCCACCTTGACCGCTTCGGGGTCTTCGGTGGCGTAGGTGAAGGCCGCGTTGATCTCAGCCAGGGGGAAGCGTCGTGAGACGGCGCCGCCGAGCCGTACGGTGCCGTCGTTGATGAGCGCGGCGGCCTGGGCGAACTCCTCGTCGTTGTAGCCGAACGAGCCGCTCACCTGCACCGGGTGGGTAAGGGTGGGCACCGGGGCGGGGCCCAGGGCGGTGATGGAGATCCGCCCTCCCGGCCGGGTGGACTCGATGGCCTGGCGCAGGGCGGCGGGTGTGCCGGCGGCAATGACGGTCCAGGGGTATCGGCCGGTGAGGTCGTGGGGCAGGTGGACCGCCGAGGCGCCGGCGGCGTGGGCGGTGGCGTGGCGGGCCTTTCGTGGTTCGACGACGGTCACCTTCAGTCCGCGCGCGGCCGCGGCGGCGGTGGTGCAAAGGCCGAGAGGTCCGGCGCCGATCACCAGGAGCGGGTCTGCGGGGCGCGGGCCGCCCAGGGTGTTCAGGCTGTGTACGGCCACGGCCAGCGGCTCGGCCCACATGCCGTCGGTGATGTCGGCTTCCTCGGCCAGGGGTAGGGCGTCGCCGGGTTCGGCGTCGCGCAGGATCACCTCCTCGGCGAAGCCTCCGGGGCGTTGGAAGGACAGGGTGAGTTCTTTGGAGTGGTCGCACAGGTGGGTGTGGCCGGAGGCGCAATACCAGCAGCGGTGGCAGGAGCGCATGGGGCGCAGCATGACCCTGGTGCCGGTGGGCAGGTCGGTGGCGCCGCCCGTCTCGGTGACGTGCGCGACGATCTCATGGCCGAGCACCTGGTGGGGGTCGGCGTCTCCGCTTCGGTAGGTGGCCAGGTCGGTGCCGCAGATGCCTGTGGCGAGTACGGCAAGGCGCACGTCGCCGGGTCCCAGTGGCGTTTCGGGGCCGGGGCCGACCTGGAACCTGCCGGGGGCGGCCAGCAGTGCCCGGCGGGGGCCGTGGTCAGCCATGGAGTTCTCCTGAACGGGTGAGGGCATCGGTGAGCGGGGCGATGGCGCCGCAGGGGTCGCGCAGGGACACGATGCTCACTTCGCGGGTGACCAGGGTGTCCAGGGCGGGCATGATGGTCTCCCCCGCGCAGGTCAGGCTCGCCACGCGTCCGCCTCGTCGTACCCAGCGGGAGGCCAGGTCGAGCCGTCCCCGCAGGGAGACGATGGTGTCGGCGCGGCCGGTGCCGCTCTGTCCGGCCATCGCGGCCCTCGCCGCCGCGAGGGAGAACTCGTCGTCGCCGGTGAGGGTCTCATCGGCGACGTGTACCGCGCCGATGCGGGCGTGTGCCAGGACCACACGCAGGGGTGTGAGCACCTGGGCCGGCCCAAGGACCAGCAGTGTCGTGTCGCCGGGATGGGCCGTGGTGTCCTGGGCGAGGATGTCCAGGCAGCCCAGGGCCGCGGCCAGGGCGTGTTCCATGCGCGGACGGTGGGGCACGTGGGGGGCGAGGGGTTGCCAGTGGCCGGGCGCCGGTGCGGTGGTGCACCAGGCGCTCCAGCCCGAGCGGCAGTTGTCGCAGGCGGAGCAGGCGCCGCACCAGGCGAAGGCGCGCCGGTCGCTGTCGATGCGGACGGCGGGCAGTGATCCGGGGGCGCTCATCGAAGGCCCGCCAGCAGTTCCTCGGCGCGGTTCATCATGTACGGCGCGGCGTCGCCGAGTACTTCCCAGGCCGGGTCGGGGCGGCGGCCGGTGCGGTGCAGGCGCAGGCCCATCGCGGTGATGCAGCTGAGGCGAAAACCCGCCAGGGCGCGGAACCAGTCCAGGTCGGGTACGGCGGGGCCGCCCGCGGCCAGGTAGGCATCGACGAGGAAGTCCGGTTCGGGTGACCACTGGGACCATTGGTGGCGGGCCGGGCTCCAGCTCTTGGGGTCGTACATCATGCAGATCCACCCGATGTCGAGTCCGGGTGATCCGATGGAGGCGATCTCCCAGTCCAGGACGGCGGTCAGGCTTCCGTCGGCGAACAGCCAGTTGTTGGAGTAGAAGTCGCCGTGGACGATGCTCATGAGGGGGGTGTGGGGTCTGGTGGCCAGGAGCCGGTCGTGGATCTGCATCCCTTGGGAGATCCATTGGGGGTCGTCGGATTTGAGCAGGCTGGGGGTCCAGAAGGAGATCTCGGCCTCCAGGTCCCTGGGGGTGGACCAGCCGGGGAGCTCACGCCGCCAGTCGATCTGGTGGATGGCGGCGAGTACGCCCATCGCTTCGACGAATACCGGTTCGAGGCCGGTGCCGTCGATCTGTTCGGCTCGTCCCTTGTCGAACATGTGGGTGGAGGTGCCGCGCATGTGCTCGACCATGTGGTATGGCACGCCGAACCATGACTCGTCCTCGTCGTACCAGCGGACCTCGGGCACGGGCAGGCCGGCCCGTTTGAGCGCCTGCAGCAGCGGGACTTGGCGCATGATGTCGGTGTTGCCTTGCCGTACGACGCCGGGTGGGGTCAGGCGTACGACCAGGCCCTCGCGGTCGCCGTGGTGGGTGATGTCGAATCCGTAGCTGATTCCGGAGTTGCCCGGCATCCGGCGTACGTCGCCTACCACCGCTTGTGGCCCGTAGTGGGTCTGTGCCCACGTGCTGAGCCGTTCGGTGAAGATGGCTTGGTCGGTCGGTGTTGCGCTCACGGACAGCCTCTTTCTTGGTCTTTGAGCCACGCCCTCGTCTCTTTTCCGGTGCGGGCGAAGCGCGGTGATCGCGCCGTGAAGCGGTGGCCGAGGTGTGCGCGGGCCACCGCCGGGCGATGGAGCGGCGAAGGCGCCGGGCTGCGGCGGTTCTTCGTCCTCGTCGTCGATCGTCATGTTCGGTGCGGTCATGAGGGCGCCCGGATCCGCCGGCACGAATCGATCGCGGGTGCCCGCGCTGCGCGAGGGCAGCGAAGTGGTTGTCAGGGAGTGGTTTTTCAGTAGGCGAGGAGTCGTTCGACGGCGCGGATGACTGCGGCCTGGTCAGGCAGCCACAGGCGTTCCAGGCCGGGCGCGTAGGGTGCGGGCATGCGGGTGGCGCCCACGCGGGTGATGGGCGCGTCGAGCAGTTCGAAGGCGTGCTCGCCGATGTGGGCGCTGATCTCGGCGCCGACGCCGAAGTCGGTGATGGCCTCGTGGGCGATGAGCAGGCGGGAGGTCTTGGCCAGCGAGTCGATGATCGTCTGGTAGTCCAGGGGGGTGATCGTGCGCAGGTCGACGACCTCGCATTCGATGCCGCGCCCGGCCAGTTCTTCGGCCGCCGCCAGGCAGACCTGGGCCATCCGCGAGTAGCTGACGATGGTCACGTCGGCGCCTTGGCGGGTGATGTGCGCCCGGCCCAGTTCGAGGTGTTGGCGGCGGTCGGGTGCGGGTCCGGAGGTTTCGTACAGGAGCCGGTTTTCGATGAAGACGACGGGGTTGGGGTCGCGTACGGCGGCGCGGAGCAGGCCGTAGGCGTCGGCGGCGGTGGAGGGCATGACGACTTTGAGGCCGGGGATGGCCGCGAGCAGGCCTTCCAGGCTCTGTGAGTGCTGGCTGCCCGAGGAGCGTCCGGCGCCGAACTGGGTGCGGATGGTGAGGGGCACCTGGACGGCGCCTCCGGTCATGAAGCGCATCTTGGCTGCCTGGTTCATGATCTGGTCCAGGCAGACCCCGACGAAGTCGAGGTACATGAGTTCGACGATGGGCCGCATGCCGGACATGGCCGCTCCCACGCCCATGCCCATGACAGCGGTCTCGGAGATCGGGGTGTCGATGAGGCGGCCGGGGAAACGTTCGTGCAGTCCCCGGGTGAGGCCGAAGACGTTTCCTCCGGCGGCCACGTCGATGCCGGCCAGGAAGACCGTGGGGTCGGTGGCCAGTTCGTCTTCCAGGGCGGTGCGGATGGCGCGGCTGGTCTTGATGGTGGGGGTCGGTGCGGCCGCCTGTGCGGGGACGGGCAGCGGGGATCTGGGGCCGGGGTCGGCGTAGACGTGGTCGCTCAGGGTCTCTGGGGCCGGCGGCGGGGAGGAGCGGGCGAAGGCGATGGCCTGCTCCACCTCGCGTTCGACCTCTTCGGTGATCTTGGTGAGCAGGTGGCCGTCGCCGTCGGCGTTGATCCGTGCGGCCAGGATGGCCAGCGGGTCGTTGGTCTCGCGGGCGGCCAGGTCCTCAGGTGCGCGGTATCTTTGCTGGTCGCCTTCGTAGTGGCCGCGCGCGCGGTAGGTCTCGGCCTCGACCAGGACGGGGCCGGCGCCTGAGCGGGCGTGGGCGATCTGGCGGGCCATGACGGCGGCCACGGCCTCCACGTCGTTGCCGTCCACGTGGGCATAGGCGATGCCATAGCCGCGTGCCCGCCCTTTGAGGGAGATCTCGCGGATGATGCTGGCGTCGGAGAACTCGGCGAAGTGGTTGTTCTCGCACAGGAAGACGATCGGGAGGTCTTTGACCGAGGCCAGGTTGACCGCTTCGTGGAAGGCGCCTTGGGCCACCGCGCCATCGCCGAAGAAGGCCACGGCGACCTGGGGGCGCTCGCGCAACTGCATGGCGGTGGCCGCGCCCGCGGCGATGGGGAGGCCGGCGCCGACGATGCCGTTGGCGCCGAAGACTCCCACGGCCAGGTCGGCGATGTGCATCGATCCGCCGCGGCCGCGGCAGCTGCCGTCGGCGCGGCCGAACAGTTCGGCGAACATTTGGCCCATGTCGGCGCCTTTGGCCAGGACGTGTCCGTGGCCTCGGTGGGTGGAGGTGATGATGTCGTGGGTGCTCAGGGGTGCGCAGGCGCCGACCGCGACCGCTTCCTGCCCGACTGAGACGTGGACGAAGCCGGGGATCTGCCCGTCGCGGTAGAACTGCGCGGTGCGCTCTTCGAAGCGGCGGATGCGCAGCATGCGCCGGTAGAGCTCGGCTCGTGGGAGGGATTCGTTCATGAGGGCGCCTCGCTTTCGCCGGGTGTGGTCTGGTGGATCGTTCCGTCCCCGGCGAGGTCGTCGATCTCGGCCTGGGTCAGTCCCCAGGCGGTCAGCGCGGAGACGGTGTGCTCGCCGGGCGAGGGGGGCGGTGTGGGCGTCTGGGGGACGGTACGGCTGAAGCGCGGCGCCGGCGCGGGCTGCGTGGCCGAGCCCACGCGCACGAAGGAGTCCCGTTCGAGGCTCAAGGGGTGCTCGGCCACCTCGGCCAGGGGCACGACCTCGGTCAGGCAGGCGTCGGTGCCGGCGAACACCGCCAGCCACTCGGCCTGGGGCCTGCTGCGGAACACCTCGGCCATGCGCTCGCGCAGATGCGGCCACAGGTCCTGGCGGTGCTGGCCGTGGGCGAACTCGGGATCGGTGTCGAGTCCGAGGCCGGTCAGCAGCCGGTGGTAGAACTGCGGCTCGATCGCGCCCGCGGCGACGTGGCGGCCGTCGGCGCATTCGTAGACGTTGTAGAAGTGGGAGCCACCGTCGAGCACGTTGGTGCCGCGTGCCGGCGACCAGACACCCTGGCCGGCCATGGCGTGGAACATGGTCATCAGGATGGAGGCGCCGTCCAGGATGGAGGCGTCCACCACCTGGCCCTGGCCGGAGGCGCGGGCCTCGTACAGGGCGCAGACCAGGCCGAAGGCCAGCAGCATTCCCCCGCCGCCGAAGTCGCCGGCGACGTTGAGCGGAAGCACGGGGGTCTTGGGGGTGCCGATGGAGTCGAGCAGGCCGGTCAGGCCGATGTAGTTGATGTCGTGGCCGGCCATGGGCGCGTGCGAGCCGTGCTGTCCCCAGCCGGTCATCCGTCCGTAGACGAGGCGGGGGTTACGCGCGGCGCAGTCCTTGGGCCCGATGCCGAGACGTTCCACGACGCCGGGGCGAAAGCCTTCGAAGATGATGTCGGCCGATTCGACGAGCCGAAGCACGGTCTGGGCACCGCGCGGGGATTTGAGGTCGATCGCCACCGACCGGCGTCCCCGGTTCATCAGGTCGGCCTGGGGCGGCAGCAGGTTGGCCGGGCTGTGATAGCCGGGCCGGTCCACGCGCAGCACCTCGGCGCCCATGTCGGCGAGCATCATCCCGCAGAACGGTCCTGGACCGATTCCGGCGATCTCGATGACCCGCACTCCGCTCAGCGGTCCTGCGTTCACAATGTCCACCCACCATCTGCACTCAGCACCGTTCCGGTGCAAAACGTCGCGTCTTCCGCGAGAAAGACCGCGGCGCGGGCGATCTCCTCGACCGTGCCGAAGCGGCCGAGCACGGTACGGTCCAGAATCCGGTTCCGTGCCTGTTCGCTGATGTCGGCCGTCATGTCGGTCTGGACGAATCCGGGTGCCAGGACGTTGACCCGGGTTCCTCCGGCGTTCTCTTTGGCCAGTGCGCGGGCCAGGCCGGTCATGGAGGCCTTGGCGCTGGCGTAGGCGCTGTCGCCGGGGAAGCCGATGATCCCCACGGCCGAGGACACGAACACCAGCGATCCGGCCGCCGACTGCCGCAGCAGGGGCAGTACGGCACGGGCCAGCAGATAGTTGCCGCGCAGGTTGGTCTCCACGACCCGCCACCATTCCTCTGGCGGCAGCGTCTCGATGCGTCCGCCCTGCCACATGCCGGCGTTGAGGATCACGATGTCCAGCCCGCCCAACCGCTGTTGGCAGCGGGCGGCCAGTGCCTGGGCGTCTCCGCCGAGCAGGTCGTACGGCTCGGCCACCACTGTGGCGGTGTCGCCGTCGTGGACGTCGGCCACGGCCTGGGCCTGGGCGCCGGCCTGCCGGTAGGTGAACATGACGTCCACGCCACGGGAGGCCAGTTCGGCCACGATCGCCTGGCCGATCCCCCGTGCTCCGCCCGTCACCAGAGCACGCCGGCGTGCGGGGCCCACTACCGGCCCGCCATGCCGTTGAGGATCAGTGTCAGCAGTCGTTCGGCTATCTCATCGACCGAGGTCGGGCCTTTGGGGTCCAGCCAGACGTAGGTGTAGTTGAGCATGCCGAGTACGCCCATGACGTCGATGGGGCTTGCGGCGTGAAAGGTACCGGCGTCGGTGCCTCGTGCGAAGACCTCCTCGAACAGGTTCTGGTATTCGCGGCGCAGGGCGCGCAGCCGTACGGCGCGCTCCCCGGTCAGCGAACGCATCTCGTGTTCGGCGACGATGACGTCGTCGCGGCGTTCGGCCAGGGTGTTGAGGTGGGCGTGGACGAGCCGCCGCAGTTGTTCCTGCGGCTCGTCGGCGCTGTCCACCGCGGCCCGGCCTCGGGCGAGGGCCTCATCGACGTGGCGTTTGCACAGGTCGAACAGCAGATCTTCCTTGGATCCGATGTGGTAGTAGAGGGCGCCGCGTTGAATGCCCGCTGCCTCGCCGAGTTCGGACATGCCCGTCCCGTGGTAGCCCTTTTGGGCGAAGATCCGGGTCGCCGCTTGCAGGATGCGGTCGCGGGTGTCCATGGGTTGGGGTGGCTGGCCGGACAAGGATGCGTCCTCCGTCTCGTCGGGATGCTGGGTGGTCATCGGTCAGTGGGCCCTCGTCGCGGTCTCGGGCACGGTCGCGGACGGGACGGGGTGGGTGGCGGTATGGGACTTCAGCACGGCGCGGGCCACCGACTGGCGGTGGACCTCGTCGGGGCCGTCGTAGATCCTGGCCGACCTGGCGCGGCGGTACATGTCCTGCAGGGGCAGGTCGGTGGTCAGGCCCAGCGCGCCGTGCACCTGCATCGCGCGATCGATGACGTCGTGCAGCATCTGGGCGCCGCGGAACTTGATCGCGCTGATCTCGGTGCGGGCCTCCTTGACACCGTAGTTGTCGATCTTCCAGGCGGCGTGCAGGGTCATCAGGCGGGCCGCGTGCAGGTCGGCCCAGGATTCGGCGATCCAGTTCTGCACGGTCTGCTTGTCGGACAGCAGGGAGCCGTGGCTGTAGCGGGTGAGCGCGCGTGCGCACAGCAGTTCCAGCGCCCGGCCGGCCTGACCGATCCAACGCATGCAGTGGTGGATGCGGCCCGGCCCCAGACGTTCCTGGGCGATGCGGAATCCCTGGCCGCGGGGGCCCAGCATGGCGTCGGCGCCCACACGGACGTCCTGCAGGATCACCTCGCTGTGGTTTTCCAGGCGTCCCCATTCGGGGCGTGAGTCCTCCAGGGTGC
Source organism: Streptosporangium sp. NBC_01810 (assembly GCF_035917355.1). Taxonomy (NCBI): domain Bacteria; kingdom Bacillati; phylum Actinomycetota; class Actinomycetes; order Streptosporangiales; family Streptosporangiaceae; genus Streptosporangium; species Streptosporangium sp. NBC_01810. The sequence goes on from NZ_CP109070.1 coordinate 2,344,931, forward strand.
CGATCTCCCGGACGATCTTCAGGCCTGGGGTGGTGGTGGGAACGATGAACTGGCTGGCGCGTTCGTGGGGCCGGGCGTCGGGGTCGGTGACCGCCATGACGATCATGAAGTCGGCGGCCGAGGCGTTGGTGATGAACCATTTCTCGCCGTCCAGGCGCCAGCCGCCCTCCACCTGGGTCGCCCGGGTGGCCAGCAGGGTGGGGTCGGCTCCGGCGCCGGGTTCGGTCATGGCGTAGCTGGAGCGGATGCGCCCGTCCAGCAGCGGGACCAGCCACTGTTCACGCTGTTGCTCGGTGGCGTGCAGGGCGAGGATCTCGCTGTTGCCCGAATCGGGTGCCTGGTTGCCGAACACGTAGGGCGCCACGACGCAGCGGCCGATGATCTCGTGCATGAGGCCGAGCTTGAGCTGGCCGAAGCCGCGCCCGCCGAGCTCGGGGGAAAGGTGAGCGGCCCACAGACCGCGTTGCTTGACGGTCTCTTGCAGCGGGACGATGAGTTCGGCGAACTCCTGCCGGTCGGGCCGGTGGGACTCGATCGGCACGATCTTCTCGTCGACGAAGGTCTTCATCCAGTCGAGTTCGGCCTGGAACTCGGCGTCGGTCTCAAAGCTCCACATGTGATGTCCCCTCCGTCGCCGGGATGCTCCGCAGCGTCGACTTCTGTACCTTGCCCGAGGTGGTCCGCGGCAGCGGTTCCGGTCCGATCGCCCACACTCGGGGCACCTTGTAGCCCGCCAGGCTTTGCCGTACGTGGTCTTCCAGGTCGGCCGCCGTCGCGTTCTGGCCGGGGGTGAGCACGACGTGGGCCCGCCCGACCTCGCCGAACCGCTCGTCGGGGACGCCGACCACGGCGACCTCCCGCACGGCCGGGTGGGTGAGCAGGACCCGTTCGATCTCGGCGGGATAGACGTTCAGGCCACCGGAGATCATCATGTCCTTGGCGCGGCCGGCCACGTAGAGATATCCCTCGGCGTCCAGGGAGCCGTTGTCGCCGGTGTGCATCCAGCCCTCGTGCAGGGTCTGCGCGGTCTGGACCTCGGAACGGTGGTAGCCGATCATCGATCCGGGTGACTGTACGACGATCTCGCCGATCTCGCCCACGTCGGCGGTGGTGCCGTCGGGGCGCCTGATCTGGATCGTGGTCATCGACATCGCGCGCCCGGCTGAGCCGCGTTTGCGGACGGCGTTGGCCTGATCGAGGAATGTCATGATCATCGGCCCCTCGGTCATACCGTAGCATTGCGACACCCGGCATCCCGGGAGCGCCGCTTCGAACTCTTCGATGAGTTCCACCGGCAGCAGTTCACCGCCGGACATGAGCAGCCGGATCGTGCCGCAGGCGGCGGGCGAGACCAGGCCTGAGCGCAGCACCATGCGCAGCACCGAGGGCACGAGGACCACGATGGTGACCTGGTGGCGTACCAGCAGGTCGCAAAAGGCCGCGGGGTCGAAGGAGCGGCTGGGCATGAGGCTCACCCGTCCCCCGGTCCACAGCAGCGGCAGGGTGAAGTCGTGGAACCCGGCCGCCCAGCACAATGCGGGGACGCACAGGTAGGAGTCGCTTTCGGTCAAGGAGAAGTCGACGACCTGCTGGACCATGTTCCACATCAGGCTGTTGTGGGTGTGCACCGCGGCCTTGGCCAGGCCGGTGGTGCCTGAGGTGTATTGCAGCAGCAGCACCTCATCGAGGGCGATCAGCGGCCGGTGCTCCAGGGTGCCCGCGCCGCGCAGCACCTCATAGTCCTGGTGGCCGGATCCGGGCTGGGCCGCGCCCCGCGTGAAGACGCGCATGCGTGACAGTTCCGCCTGCTCGATCCCGGCCAGGCGGTCGGTCATCGAGGCGTCCACGACGATCCAGCCGGCCTCGGAGTCGTCACGGATGTGACGTACCTCCTCGGCGCTGAGCAGGTAGTTGACCGGGACGATGACCCCGCCCAGGGTCGCGATCGCATAGAACAGTTCGACGTATTCGACGCAGTTGGGCAGCACCACCATGACGGTGTCGCCCCGCTGGAAGTCGAGCACGGCCAGGCCGGCCGCGACCTGGTCGATGCGCGTGCCGAGCTCACGGTAGGTGATCTGCTGCTCTCCGAACGTCAGGGCCACCCCGTCGGGTGAGCGGGCGGCGCCCACGTCGAGTGTGCCGCGCATCGTGAAGCCGCTCATCGTTGTCCTTTCCGTTGGCGCGTCGTGGTCTTGTTCCGCGCGTTTCTCAGTGCACGGCCGCGAACATGACCGATTCCTCGGTGGCGGTGTCCGGGGAGAACTCGGCCACGATCCGGCCACCGCGCGCCACCAGGATCCGGTCGGACAGGGAGAAGATCTCCGGCAGATAGGACGAGATCAGCACGACCGCGACGCCTTGGTCGGCGATCTGGCGGATCAGCTGGTGGATCTCCTCGATCGAGCCGACGTCCACTCCCCGGGTCGGTTCGTCGAAGATGACCACGCGCGGGTCGCCGGTGAGCGACTTGGCCAAGACGACCTTCTGCTGGTTGCCGCCCGACAGTTCGATCACGCGCGCGTTGGGGTTGATGGCGCGGATCTGGAACCGTTTGATGAACTTGGCCGCGACCTCCTTGACCCGGCGCGTGCCTCGTAGCAGGGCCAGTCTCTTGGCCGAGGCGGCCTCACCGATCGCGATGTTCTCGGCGATGGACATGGTCTCGAAGAAGCCGTTGACCTTGCGGTCTTCGGTGATGTAGACGATGCCGTCCTGGATGGCCTGGCGCGGGACGCGGTAGCGTACGGGCCGCCCGTCGAGCAGGACTCTGCCGCCGTTGACGCGGTTGCGTTTGAGCGCGCCGGTCACCACCATGCAGGCTTCGGTACGGCCGGAGCCCACCAGGCCCGCGATGCCGACGATCTCGCCGGCGTAGGCGGAGAAGGACATGTTCTTGACCGTGGTGCCCATGGTCAGGTTCTCCACGCTCAGCACCTTGGGGCCGCGTACCGTGCCTTCTTCGGGCGGGCGGCGGGCGTATTCGACCGACCGGCCGACCATGAGGCGGATGATCTCGTCGCGGCCGATGTCGGCCGCTGCGGTGGTGAGCTGGTGGCGGCCGTCTCGCAGGATGGTGACCCGGTCGGCGATCTGCAGGGATTGTTCGATGGCGTGGGAGACGAAGATGACTCCGGCGCCGGAACGGGTGAGCTGGCCGATGGCGCCGAACAGTTGCTCGGTCTCTTCGGGGGTGAGGGTCGCGGTCGGCTCATCGAAGATCACGATCTTGGCGCGTCGGCGGATCGCGCGGGCGATCTCCACCATCTGCTTTTGCGCGCTGCCCAGTGAGGACACCAGCGAGGTGACCTGGACGGGGAAGTTCATCGACCGCATCAGCTGGCGGCCTTCGATGTTGAGCGAACGAAAGCGTGACAGCAGGGCCTCATCGCCCAGCCGCAGGTTCTGGGCCACGGTCATCGTGGGGACCAGGCTGGTCTCCTGATAGACCATCGCCACACCGTCGCGCAGGGCCTGGCTGGGATGGGTGTACTCCCGCTTGCGGCCCTCGATGTCCAGCCGCCCGCCGTCGAGCCGGACGGCGCCCGCGATGACCTTGCACAAGGTCGATTTGCCCGCGCCGTTCTCCCCCAGCAGCGCGTGCACCTCGCCGGGGTAGAGGGTGAAGTCGATGTCCTGGATGGCCCGCACACCGGCGTAGCTCTTGGATCCGGCGCTGATCTCCAGCAGGGGTTGTGGCGTCATCGTGGCTCCTCCTGTTCGGCGAGCACCATCCGCCCTCCTTTACTGACCATGACGATCCGGCCGCCGACGGCGTGGGCGGAGGTGATCCCGGTGCGGGCCGACCCCGTCCGGGCGTGCCAGCTTCGGGTGAAGGTGCCGTCGGGCTCCATCTGTGCCAGCAGGCCGTAGGCGCGTGAGGGCGCCCAGGGTTTGGTCTGGTTGAGATGCTTCATGGAGCCGATCTGCAGCGGCTCCCACCGCTCTCCCGTCGAGCGCAGCGCGGGTGAGATCCAGAACTGCGGCGGGACGGTGCGCACCATCTCCTCGCGGAAATAGTCCTCCCGCAGCACGAAGTCGATCAGGTGGGTGCGCAGCGCCATGAAGGCGAGCAGATATCCGCCGCGGCCGTCAGGTGACAGGCGCATGGGGTAGCCGGGCAGGTTCGGCAGCAGCGTACGGCCCGCGCCGCCGTTGAGGTCGAACGTCAAGACGCGGTGGCGCCAGGACTCCGACACCAGCAGCGTGGAGCCCGTGGGCCCTGCGGTGACCCCGGCCGGCCAGGCCAGGCCCGAGGCCAGGGTCTTGGCCCGCCCGGAGGAGAGGTCGATGCGCAGCAGGCTGCCCGAGGCGCCCTTGCTCATCAGGTCGTGCGCCCACTGCTGCGCGGAGAACCCCGTACTGCCCTGGGTGACATAGACCGAGCCGTCCACGCAGGTGAGGCTCGTCGCGCAGGACAGGGGGTGTTCGCTGACGCGCGTGACCCGGCCGTCGCGGGCCGTCAGCCGGTGAAGGCCTTCGCCTTCCACGGCCACAAAGTGGCCGCCGCTGCCGTCGGCGCAGATCGCCGAGGCCGGGCCGGGCAGCGAGGCGACCTGGCTGGTCTGCCCGGATCGCAGGTCCAGGCCGTGTACGGCGCGGCCCACGGTGAACAGCACCGAGTGCTCACCGGCGGGCGCCATGTCGTCGGGTTCCTCCTCGGTGCTCGACCAGTGGGCGCGCAAGGAGTCGATGGCGTCGTTGGCGGCCAGGCCTCCGTCCAGGGAGGGGATGGCGCGGTTCTCCGCCCGTGAGGGCATGAGGAACTCGGTGACGATGTTGAGGCTGCGGCGCAGCTCGGCAGTCAGATTCACGGGGTGCTCACCGCCCGCGCGTGACGCCGGGCGCCGTTTCGCTCTTGTGCGGTCAGCCGTACCCGGCCCAGGCGGTCGTTGGTGAGCCCGCCGAGGTAGAGGTAACCCTCGTGTTCGCGCATGGAGGTGATCACGGCGTGATCCTTCTGTTGTCCGTCCCACATGGACTCGACCACCTCTCCCTCCTCGGTGATCTTGATGACGCATGACGTGTTCAGGTTGGGGACGAGCCATTCGTCGAAGGGCAGTTCCTTGACCATGCGCCTGCGGAACTTGGGCATGGAGATGGCCAGGTCCCACACCGGTGTGCGCATGCCGGCGAAGGCCACCCAGTAGCCTCCGTCGGAGGCGCGGTTGATGTTGTCGGGGATGCCCGGCAGGTTCTCGATGAACGGCTCCAGCCGGCCCGCCTTGGGCCCGGCGATGTAGAAGCGGTCGATCCGGTAGAGGTTGGAGGAGTTGATGAGCACCGACATGCCGTCGTGGGAGACGCAGATGCCGTTGGGGAAGGCGTAGTTGCGCAGCGCGACGCTGGTCTGGCGGGTCTTGGGGTCGTAGCACAGCAACCGGCCGTTGGGCCGCGACTCGATCAGGTCCAGGAAGTACTCATCACCGTCGAACCTGGTGCTGGCGTCACTGAAGTAGATCTTGCCGTCGGGTGCCATGTCCAGGTCGTCGGCCAGTCGGATCGCCGAGTCGTCGTTGATGCGGTACCAGGTGCGTTTGACGTCGGTGGCCAGCGGCTTGACCTCGCCTTGCGGGCTGATGCCGTACAGACCCATGCCTGCCACGCAGATGGCCACATCGCCGCCGGCGTCCATGACCACACCGAGCGGGTGCCCGCCGATGCGGGCCACCAGTTCGGGCTTGGCGGCCGGGTCGTCGATGCGCCACAGCCAGCCGCGCCGGTCACCGCAGTACATGCGCCCCTGGTCGTCGACCACCACGTCCTCAGGGCCGTCGAGTTCCCCGGTCCCGATGGCCTCGGCCCCGGTGAGCCGGTCGTTCAGTGCCCACACGCTGCCCTTCTCATAGATGTCGGGCGAGGCTTTGAGCCGGAAGCGGCCGGGCGCCATGTAGATCTTCTGGATGGCCTTGCCGCGGTTCTTGCCCCATTTGAGGTCGAAGGCGGCGAACAGCAGCAGGATCACGGCCAGCACCATCGAATACACGTAGCGCGGCTGGGCCTGCAGCGTCAGTCCTTGAGAGATCGCGACCACGGCGAGCGCGCCGATGAGGGCGCGCATGGCCGTACCGCGGCCTCCGGCCAGGCTGACGCCGCCGAGCACGACGGCCGTAAGGACCGCGAACTCCATGCCCACGCCGGTGGAGGCCGAGCTCTGCTCCAGCCTGCTCGCGGTCAGCAGCCCGGCCGCGCCGGCCAGCGCGCCGGCGGCGGCGTAGGTGCTGAAGGTGATGCCGGGAAGGTTCATACCGGCCCGGCGGGCCGAGGTCCTGGAGGAGCCGATGGCCGTGATCCGCCATCCCCAGCGGCTGCGGCTGAGCAGGACGTGCACCACCATGGCCACGACGATCAGCCACACGAACTGGGTGGTCAGACCGGCGATCTGTCCGGCGCCCAGCATGTCCCAGGCGGGGTCGATCCGAGTGGTGGTGGTCAGTTCGGGACTGTAGGTCGCGTCGATGTACTCGGCCACCGTGCGATAGGCGAGCAGGGTCACCAGCGTGGTGATGAAGGGCCGGGTCTTGGCGTAGGCGATCAGCAGGCCGTTGACCGACCCGAGCAGCGCGCCCAGCGCGATGGCGGCGACGGCGACGACGGCGACCGGCCAGCCGAGCAGCTTGTAGCCGATCAGCGCGAAGCCGTTGACGACCGCGAAGACCGAGCCGACGCTCAAGTCGATGCCGCCGCCGATGAGCACGATCGTCATACCGAGCGCGACCAGGCCGAGCTCGGCGAAGTTCTGGGACAGCGTCGAGGCGTTGTCCGGGGTGAAAAAGCCCTCGGTGGTGATGCTGAAGTACGTCAGGACACCGACCAGCAGCAGGCAAGGGACCACCGCCTCCATCCAGCGTTTGCCGAGAAGTTCGGCAAGGGATCGCTGGAAGGAGAACCTGTGTCGCCAGGACATACCGGTGAGAGCGAATGCATCCTTGGGCACGTGTCGTTCCCCATTCGTGAAGCGTGAATACCCCCAAAGGCCCGCAGGTGGAAGGGCGCCCACCCGCGGGCCCACCCGGGGGCCGGGTGGCGGTGGGGGCTACTGCGCCGTCGCGGCGTAGCAGGAGCCGACGCGCTGGTAGTTGGTCTTGTCGATGATCTGGGTCGGGGTGAACAGGGCGGTCTTGACGCCGCCGGGGGTCAGTCCGCTCTGCAGCAGATACTGGGTCAGGGCCACCGCGTTGTCGCCCATGGTGGTTCCGCCGCCGTAGTTGACCGCGGCGGCCATGGTGCCCTTGCCGATGCCGTCGCAGGCGACCTGGCTGGAGTCGGTGGTGTAGACGCCGACCTGGCCGATCTTGCCGGCCTGGGCCACGGCGTTGGCGGCGCCGGTCATCATGCCGTCCCAGTTGCCGAGGACCGCGCACAGGTTGGGGTGCTGCTGCATCAAGGTACGGGTGATCTCGTTGGCCTTGGTGGGGTCGTATTGGCCGGGCTGGCTGGCCACCAGGTTCATGCCTTGTTCCTTGAAGGTCTTGGTGGCCGCCTCGACCGTCAGCAGCGAACCGGTGTCGGATCCGAAGCCGTTGATGATGGCGACGTCTTTTTTGTTCATCGCCTTGCAGTCCGAGGAGGCGCGTTCGGCCAGCTCCGACACCATCGACAGCCAGTTGGGGCCGATGTAGGCGTCGCTTTGGGCGTTGGAGCCGAGGTTCATCACGATGACGTAGATGCCGCTCGCCTGGGCCTGCTGGATCAGTTTGGCCAGGCCGCTGAGGTCGGCGTTGTGCAAGATGAGGGCGGCGGGCTTTTGGTCGATCGCCGTCTGCACCTGCTGGGCCAGGACCTGGGTGTCGAAGTTGGCGGTGATGGCGGTGAAGTCGACGCCGACCTCCTTGAAGCCCAGTGCGGCGCGTTCACGCCAGGCGCGGGTCAGCGGGGCGCCGTCGCCGCTGATGGTGATCATCTGCACCTTCTTGCCGCGCATCGCGTCCAGCGACTTGGCGATGACTTCTTGGGGGGCGGCGACGGCGGGCAGCCCGCCGGTCCCGCTCGCCGGGGTTCCGTTCGCCGGGGCGGGGGAAGCGGCGTCTCTAGTGGTGGTGCAGCCTGTCAGAGCGAGCGTCAGGACCATCCCCGCGGCGATGGTCGCCGCGCGTGCCTTCTTACGGATGCTCATTGCTACCTACCTCTCCAATGAGCTGAGTTGCCCTGGCGGGGCCTTGCTACATATCTCCGACTCGTGCGGTCTCTTCATCACGCGGATGCAGGAGACTGTCGAGCACGATCGCCAGAAGGACGATGAACGCCTTCGACAGGGACTGTTCGATGACGCTCATGTTGAGCAGGGTCATGGCGTTGCCGATGACCCCGAGCAGGAGTGCGGCGCACACGACGCCGCCGATGCTGCCTCGCGCACCCGCGAGGCTCACTCCGCCGATGACCACGACGGCGATGACGTCGTAGAGCGTCGTGCCGGTGGCCGCCGCCCGCAGGTCATAGGCTCCCGCCACCGAAACCCCCACCACGCCGGCGATGAACGCGGCGCTCGCGGACACGAGGTAGGTGGAGACCAGCAGCGGGCGGGTGGGCAGGCCGAACAGCGAGGCAGCGGCGGGGTTGTCGCCTTGCGATCGCACGAAACGGCCGTAGTTGCGGGACATGAACCAGGTGGCGGCCGCGGCCGCCACGGCCAAGACCAGCACCGGGCTGGGGATCCCAAGCACCGTTCCATTGCCGAGCCAGTTCATGGCCGTGGCGCTGGAGAGGATCGCCTGTTGGTCCTTGGGAAGGAAGAAGATGCGGAAGAAGCCGAGGTAGAGCAGGCTGGTCGCCAGGGTGACGAACAGCGGAGGCACCTCGACATAGGCCACCAGGAGACCGTTGATGAGCCCCAGGGTGAGCGCGATGAGCAGGCCGGCGGCCAGCGAGACGAGTTCGCCGTGACCGGCGATCATCAGCTCCACGGCCATGGCGCAGCTGACGCCCATGATGATGACGACGGACAGGTCCAGGCCTCGTGCGATGACCACCACGGTCATGCCGATGGCCAGCAGCCCGAGCGTCGAGGCGCTTCTGGCGGCGTTGAGCAGGTTGTCGGTGGAGGAGAAGCCCGGCAGCGTGACGGAGAACAACACCACGAGGGCGAGGAGTACACCCGCGACGATGTATCCCTGATCCATCGAGGCGAACCGTCGGCGGACGACGCCGAGTGGGGACTTGGAGATCGTTGAGCTTGTCACCTTGGGCTCCTTGGACGTCCCAATGTACTGACTGATCGGTACACATCATGTGGCGCTTTTCGGCTGGACCGCAATAGCACCTTGTGGCCGTTATGTTTTCGTTGTTTTTCGGGGAATTGCCGGCCCACGGCTACGCCCACGGAGGCCCCGACAACCTCCGTGGGCGCTTCTGAACCGCGGGTTCAGAAGTGGTAGCCACCTCCGCAGACGAGCGTCTCGCCGCTGACGTAGTCGGATTCGGGCGAGCAGAACAGGTAGACCGCGCCGGCGGCCTCCTCCGGAGTGCCGGCACGTCCCATCGGGATGGCCTCCTCCAGCATCGAGACACGGTCATCGGTCATGCCGACACGGATGTCGTGCCCCTCCACGCTGATGTGGCCGTCGGCCACCGAGCGCGCCTGGGTGAGACGGGTCTGGATGTAGCCGAAGGCGACCGCGTTGACGGTCACGTCGTAGCGACCCCACTCCTTGGACAGCGTCTTGGTGAGACCGACCACGGCGGCCTTGGCGCTGGAGTAGTTCGCCTGGCCCGGATTGCCGTCCAGCCCCGAGATGGAGGAGATGTTGACGACCTTGCGCGTACGGCGGCCCCCGGCCTCCCGCTCCGCCTTGTGCATCCGGCTGATCAACGGCTGGGCGGCGCGCAAGATCTTGAACGGCGCGGTCACGTGTACGGCCAGCATCGCCTCCCACTGCTCGTCGGTCATCCGCTGGATGACCGCGTCCCAGGTGTATCCGGCGTTGTTGACGATGATGTCCAGGCCCCCGAAGCGCTGCATCGCCGTGTCGACGAAACGCCCGGCGAAGCCCTCCTCGGTAACGCTGCCCACCACCGCGACCCCGGCCGCACCGGTCTTGGCGACGGCCTCCACCGTCTCGTGCGCCGCCTCGGCGTCGATGTCGTTGACCACGACCCGCGCGCCCTCGGCCGCCAGCTTCAGGGCGATCGCGCGCCCGATCCCTTGGCCTGCCCCGGTGACCAGAGCCACCCTGTCTTGAATCGAACCCACTGATGTTCTCCTCTTGGCCCGCCTTGCCGCGGGCCCGTTCCGATCCGCCCCACCGCGCCGGGTGGCGCCGCCGTGGGTGTCGTGCTCTGGCTAGCCGAGCCGTTCGATGATGGTGGCGTTGGCCATACCGCCGCCCTCGCACATGGTCTGCAGGCCATACCGGCCGCCGGTCTGCTCCAGGTGGTTGACCAGCGTGCACAGCAGGCGTACGCCCGAGGCGCCCAGCGGGTGCCCCAGCGCGATGGCGCCGCCCCGGGGGTTCAGTCGTTCAAGGTCTGCGCCCAGTTCATGGGCCCAGGCCAGCGGCACCGGCGCGAACGCCTCGTTCACCTCGAAGGCGTCGATGTCGGCCATGGACAGGCCGCCGCGCCGCAGCACCTTACGTGTGGCCGGAATGATCGCCGTCAGCATCTCCACCGGATCATCGCCGGTGACGGAGAAGGAGTGGAACCTGGCGCGCGGGCGTAGGCCCAGGCGCTCGGCCATCACGTCGGTGGTGATCAGCGCGGCGGCGGCGCCGTCGGTCAGCGGGGAGGAGTTGCCCGGGGTGATCCGCCAGTCGTCGATCTCGGGGAACCTGCACCCCATCGCCTCGTCCTGGAACGAGGGCCGAAGGCCCGCCAGGTCGTCCGCCGTCGTGGTCGGCCGTACCGTCTCATCGGTGACGTGCACGGTCTCGACGCCGTCCTCGCCGGTCACCGTCAGCGGGATGATCTCCCGCTCGAAGCCGCCCGATGCGGCGGTCCGGGCGGCGAGTTCATGGGAACGCGCCGAATACTCGTCCAGCATCCGGTGGTCCAGCTTCCAGCGCGCCGCGACGAGTTCGGCCGAGATGCCCTGCCCCACCAGCCCATCGGCGTAGCGGGCGGCCAGCCTCTCCCCGTAGGGGTCCTCGCCCATCTTGCCGGCGAACATCGGGACCCGTGACATGGACTCCACGCCGCCCGCGATGACCATGTCATAGGCGCCGGCGAGGACGCCCTGTGCGGCGAAGGCGACGGCCTGCTGACCCGAGCCGCACTGCCGGTCCACGGTCGTGCCCGGCACGCTTTGGGGCAGCCCGGCGGCCAGCGCCGCGTTGCGGGCCACGTTGACCGACTGCTGGCCGGCCTGGGTCACACATCCGGCGATGACGTCGTCGAGGGCGCCCGGGTCGATGCCCGTGCGCTCGACGAGGGCGGATATCACGTGGGCGAGCAGATCGGTCGGGTGCACGCCTGACAGCGCACCGCCAGGCTTTCCACGGCCGGACGCCGTCCGTACGACGTCGACCAAGACGGCTTGAGGCATGAGGTCTCCCTATGAGGGGTGGGCGCCGGGTACGGCGATCGAGCCCGGCGGCACTCACGGGCCCGTTGACTTAACGGTCGCTAAAGTAGCCTGAACAATGTTCTTCGCACAAGACCCGCCCCGAAGAGGCGGCACAATTGACGGGGAAGCAGATCAGGGCCGGGGACGCCTGCCCGGACGAGGAAGAGAGTGGACCAGATGGAGCTCGTGGAAGAGTCGGCGCACGTGCAGGACTCACTGCCGCCCATCGGCCACTGGCGCGACTTTCCCCCGTTGGAGTTGCCGGGCATCCTTCTCGGCGCCCTTGAGGTCTTCACCGCGCGCGGATATCACGGCAGCTCCGTACGCGACCTGGCGAGCAAGGCCGGGGTGACGGTGCCCGGTCTCTACTATCACTACCCGAGCAAACAGGCCGTGCTGGTCGCCCTGCTGGACACCTGCATCAGCGAACTCGTCGCCCGGGCCAGGGCCGCCCACCAGGCGGCCGAGGACACCCCGCGCGCACGTTTCGCCCACGTCGTCGAGAGCATCGTGCTCACCGTCGCCCACCGGTCGTCGCTGACCGTCCTTGACTCCGAACTGCGTTACCTCGATCCGGAGAACCGGCGCTACTACGCCGGCATGCGCAAGGAACTGGAGAACCTGCTGCTGGAGGTGGTCCGGGCCGGTCAACGCGATCACAGCTTCGCCGTCTCCCTGCCCGAGGACACGACCAGGGCCCTGCTCGGCATGTTCCAGGCCGTCGCCACCTGGTATGACCCGGACGGCCCGCTCCCCCCCGAACAGATCGCCCGGCGCTACGTCACCATCTCCCTGCACACAGTCGGCGCCCGGCCCCCCGCCTAGTCGGCGGTTTGTTGACGTGGGGCTGATGCCGCAGTAAGCCAGTGGATAGGGCTTGCGGTCGCGGAGCATGGCGTGGGTGACGTCTGAACGGCGACGGGCGAGGCAGATCAGGGCGGCGTTGTGCTTTTTGCCCTCGACGCGCTTCTTGTCGTAGTACTCCCTGCTTTCGGGGTTGGACAGGGACGCGAACGCGGCGAGGAACATGGCCCGTTTCAGTACGACAGGGGCAATCGGTCATGCCGGGCCGGGTGACCTGGCTCCCCGACTCTCATCGGGGAGGATCAAAAAGGTAACAGGACAGTTGTCAGCCGGTCCCCGCGGTGTCGGAGCCGAGGGTCTTCTCGAACCAGTGGTGGGCGTAGGTCTCGTCGTTGAACGCGTCCACCTCGCGGAATCCGGCCGTGCGGTAGAGCCCGATCGCTTCGGACAGGGCGCGGTTGGTCTCCAGTCGGAGAGTGCGCACGCCGTGGACCGCGGCCTGAGCCTCGAGTTCGGCGAGGAGCCGACGGCCCAGTCCCAGCCCGCGCACGGTGGGGGAGATCCACATCCGCTTCACTTCCGCGGAGGTGTCGTCCTGGTGGAGCTTGAGCGCGCCGCAGCCGACCGGGTCGCCGTGCAGTGTGGCGACCAGCAGCAGGCCCGCCGGTGGGGTGAGTTCCTCATCGTCGGCGGAGATGCTGAGGTCCGGGTCGAAGCCGCTGTCGAACCGGTGCGCCAGCTCGGCGAAGTAGGCGCGGAGGCAGTGGCGGGCGTCCGGGTGGCAGGGGTCGACGACGGCGACGTGAACCTGGGACGCGGCCAGCAGGCGCTCGACCTCGGCCATGGCGGCGACGAGCCGCTCGCGCTGGTGGCCGGTGAGCGGCTCGAGGATGGACGTGGCCAGATCGTCCGAGCATCGGTCCAGTTCGGCTCGCTCGGCCAGCCCCGCCCGCGTGAGCCGTGCTGTGCGTACCCGTCCATCGGCGCCGTTCGCGTCGACCGCGACCAGCCCGTCGGCTTGCAGGGCGCGTAGCAGCCGACTCAGATAGCCGGAGTCCAGGCCGAGTCGCGAGCGCAGCGACCGCACCTCACTTCCCTCGGCACCGATCTCCCATAGCAGGCGCGCCTGCCCGAGCGGGCGGCTGCGAGAGAGGAACGTGTCGTCAAGGGCACCTATCCGCTGGGTGACGGTCCGGTTGAACCGTCGCACCCGATCGATCAACATGGATTCCATTCTCTGACCTTAGTCAGAGAATGGAATCCATGTCACCCCGCATCGCTCGCTAATCCGGCCTTGCCGGTGGGAACTCGACCGGCGTTGGCCTGCCCGCCGGGGGCGGGGTGCTTGCCGCCCAGAGAGAGTCGAACAGGCCGGACTACAGCTCGGCGTACTCACTGCTGTCGATCATCATGGCGAAGTTCTCGCGTCGTGAGGAGATCACCGCCACCGAGTCGGAGCCGATGTGGGCGAAGAACGCGGTCGAAGGAAGATCGCCGTGGCGGCCGTCCAGGCGGCACCCGTATTCCTCGACGTCGAACGGACCCTGGACAAAGTGGCGGAGCTGGTCTCCGCGGCATCGCATCAGGGCGCCGATCCTGTTGCCTCCGGCGAGAGCTTCGTCGCTGGATACCCGCTGTGGGGCGGGGTCCTCCCGGCGGTTCGGCAGCACACGCTCTACGAGGAAGAGGAGGGTGAGGCGACCTCACCCTCCTACTCGATCCGGGCCCCGGGTCGATCGCCGCCGGTTCCGGGTGCCCGCGGCGGGCTGGAGATCCTTGGAGCCGTTGGGCTGGTCATCGGTCTGTGGATCGAAGGCCTCGGCATCGCGGCCGCGGCCGGCCTGGCGCTCCTCATGGCCGGCGCCGTCCTGTACCACGTCAAGGCCCGCGACACCGCGAAGAACACATCGGCATCGCTGGTTCTGCTGGTGCTCAGCGTGGTCACGATCGCCCTCAGGCTGGCCAGCCTCTGAAGCGCCACCGGGTGACGCCGATGCTTTCGCGATCGGTGTGTCAAGCCCCGGCCCGTCACGCCGCCTAACACAAACCAACACGAAGGACTGTGATGACCACTCCGACCACGACCGAGACCGGCCTCGCGATCGACACCCGGTTCCAGCGGCCCGCGACGGAGGAGCGGCTCCAGCGAGCAGCGGCCGCTCTTCGCGAGAAGGGTTATGCCGTCGAGATCGTCGACACCCCGGCGGAGGCCCGTGCCGCCGTCAACCGGATGCTGCCCGACGACGAGAGCATCCTCACCGTCTCCAGTGAAACGCTCCGCACATCGGGCCTGGACGACGACATCAACACATCCGGCCGGTTCGATGCCGTACGCCCCAAACTCATGCGACTCCGGGAAGAAGAGCGACTCCACCAGATGCGCGCCATCGGCGCCGCCCCCGACGTTGTCGTCGGCAGCGTCCACGCACTGACCGAGGACGGGCGGCTGCTGACCGCCTCGGGTAGCGGAAGCCAGCTCGGCCCCTACAGCTTCGGCGCGGGCCGGGTCATCTGGGTCGTCGGCTCCCAGAAGATCGTGCCCGATCTCGATACGGCACTGCGCCGCATCGAAACGTACGCCTACCCCCGCGAGGACGTACGCGCCCGCGAGGCCTACGGCGTACCGGCCACGCTCTCCAAGATCCTCATCGTCAACAACGAGATGTTCCCCGGCCGCATCACCGTAGTCCTTGTCCGCGAGCCCATCGGCTTCTGATCACGTACATCCCTGAACGAGGACTTCATGACTGACTTCCCCCGAAACCACGCGATGCCGATCGACGTCCACTTTGAAGATCCGGTCCGATCGGCCGACGTCAGGAGCCCGATCGGCGGACGGGCAGGAGTCGTACCGTGTTGAGACGGGTGCCGTACAAGTGGCTGGTCGCCACCGCGTTCGTGTTCGGGCTGTTCATGGAGATCCTTGACATGACGGTGCTGAACACGGCGTTGCCCGCGCTGGGCCGGCATTTCGGCGCCGGGACCGAGACTCTGCAATGGCTGGTCACCGGTTACCTGGTGAGTATGGCGGTGTTCATCCCCGCCTCGGGGTGGGTGGCCGACCGGTTCGGCACCAAACGCACCTTCCTGTTCGCGCTGGCGGTCTTCACCGCGGCCTCGGCCTGGGGCGGTTTCGCCGGCTCCCTTGGCGAGCTGATCGTGGCCAGAGTCGTCCAAGGCGTCGGCGGCGGACTGCTCACCCCGGTCGGCACCGCGATGCTGTTCCGTGCCTTTCCCCCGGCCGAGCGGGCCAAGGCGTCGGCGGTGCTGTCCATACCGACCACCATCGCCCCGGCCTTCGGCCCGGTGCTCGGCGGGTGGATGGTCGACAACATCAGCTGGCGGTGGATCTTCTTCCTCAAGGTGCCGATCGGCGTGCTCGGTATCCTCTTCGCGGCGGTGGCACTTCGCGAAGAACGTGCGGACCATCCTGGTCGCTTCGATGCCGCCGGGTTCCTGTCCGGCGGCGCCGCGCTCGCGCTGCTGCTCCTCGGCCTCGACCGTGGCGCCCGAGAGGGATGGGGTACCCCCGCAGTGCTGGTGCCACTGGGCGCCGGCCTCGCACTGGCGGCGGCGTTCTGCGTGATCGAGTTGGCCCGTGCCGAGCCGATGATCGACCTGCGCCTGTTGAAGGACCGGCTGTTCCGGACCGGCAACCTGCTGATGCTTCCGGCGTCGGGAGCGCTGATGGGCGCGTTGTTCCTGGTGCCGCTGCTTTTGCAGTACCAGATGGGTGTCGACGCGACAGGCTCCGGCCTGGTCACGATGTTCCAGGCACTGGGAATGGTGGCGCTCCTTCCGCTGGCAGGCCGCCTGTACCCGAAACTCGGACCACGCCGCCTGCTGGCGACCGGATTCGCCGTCATCGCCGCGGCACAGGCGATACTGATCACGGTGGATCCCGGCACGACCCTATGGGTTGTCCGGCTGTCACTCTTCGTGATGGGCGCGGGCATGGCACTCACCGTCATCCCGCTGCAGGCCGCCTCCTTCGCCACGATCACACCGGCGGCGATCACACGAGCCTCATCGGTGTTCTCCACCACCCGCCAGGTCGCCAGCGCCGCCGGCGTGGCCGTGGCCGCCACCCTGCTCACCACGAGAACCGACTCCAGACTCGGCGACCTCGGCGACCGCGCCGCCGATCTCACCAGCAGGCAGGGAGCGCTCTTCGCCGCCTACCACGACATCTTCCTCGTCACCACCGCGCTCGCACTGCTCGGCTTCCTCGTCGCTCTGCGCGTTCGCGACGCCGACGCCATCACCAGCATGCGTCCGGCCCCGGCAGTGACGGGCGCCGACCGGTAGGTACCCGACGGTGAGCGCTCGTTGTCCCGAGGGACTCCGAGCGCTCACGGCGGCCTGGGAACATCCGTATCCCGCACGTGCGCGACCGCGTCCGGGTCGGCGAACGTGCATGATCGGCCCAGGTCGGGACTTCCGGCCTCGCGGCGCCCCGGCCACGCCTCGCACGAGACGGCTCCGGGTCCGAAGTACGCAACCGAGCTCTTGCGGCTCGCCGAGGCGGGTGGGGTCAGGTTTCGTAGTGCACGACGACGGAGACGCAGCGGACGATGCCGTCGGTCATGTTCCTGTACTGATGTGGGGTCGCGGGGTTGAACGCCAGGGAGTCCCCGGCTTCGAGTACGTAGGTCTCGAAGCCGATGTCCGCGTGCAGAACCCCCTCCAGTACGAGTTGGTACTCACGTCCATCGTGGCGGATCGGATATCGAGAGTCGGTGGAGCGCCCGAACGGCTGGTACACGACTTCGAGGAAGTCGACCTGTGCGTCTTTCTGCGGGGTGAGGCGCTCCCAGCGGACACCGCTGGCAAGGTCGATCGTGTGTCGAGATCCGCCGAGCTGCAGGATGCTCGTGACCGCCGGCGGGAGTTCGGGGCCAACAGACATCGTCGTCGCGGCTGTGTGGCCATTGAGGGGTGCCCGGTCATGGTTCTGCTCGGCTGTCTGTACGGCTGAGAGCAGCTGAGGGAACTCGGAATGCCCAGGGGAATCACCCTCACCCGCGCCGAACAGGTAGCCCAGCGGGATGTCCAGTTCGTTGGCCAGTGCGTACACCACGCCGGCGGATGGAACGGTCTGGTCTCGCTCGACCTGCGAGATCAGGCTGGCGGAACAGCCGGCGCGCTTGGCGAGCTCGCGCAGGGAAAGTCCGCGTTGCATGCGAATGTTCCGTAGCCGCTTACCGAGCCCGGAACTCCCCCTGGCCTTGGGAGAGTGCATCAAGCCTCCTCAGGCATGAACGATCCAATCATAGGGACACCATCGAACCGTACAAGATCCTGATCGCGGGCACATGTCTGTGCACGGCCGAAACCCCCTCCAGTCTGCGACCAAAACGGTCAATGTTCAACTATTGACATCGATACTGCACATGCGTTCACTATAACGCACAAGCTGTTTACGAGATCACACAGAGCCCCCACGGCTCTGCGGAGGTGCTTGCGGTGTTGTACAGAGGTTCACTACGCGATACCGGTACGGCCGGCCGCAGGGTGTTGATCGGTCTGTGCGGAGTGATGGCCGCCACCGTCCTGGCGGGGTGTGGTGGTGCGGACCCGGCCTCGCCGCCCGCGGCCGTGTCGGGGGAGGGCCCAAGCGGAACCCTCCGGTTCGGCACCAACCAGCGGCTGGACGACTGGGAGACCATCACCAAGCAGAACGCGACGTACACCGCGCTCGTCTATGAGGGCCTCCTGTCCCTCGCCAAGGACGGCTTCACCATCGCGCCCCAGCTCGCGACGGGCTGGAAGGAGAGCGGTCGCGAGGTGACGTTCACGCTCCGCGAGGGAGTCTTCTTCCACGACGGTACGCCATTCGACGCGGACGCCGTGGTCAAGAACCTGGAGCGGGTCAGGAGCACACCCAGCGCGTACCGAGGGGATCTCGAAGAGATCACCAGCGTGACCGCGACCAGCCCCACGGAGGTGGTCATCAAGCTCAAGCGGCCGGCGCCCAGCCTCCTGACGAACCTGGCCCGCCTGGGCACGTACATGGTGTCGCCCAAAGCGCTGGACGACGGCAGCTGGAAGACGAACCCGAGCGGGACCGGCCCGTGGAAGTTCGATCCGAAGGGGTCGGTCAGGGGGCAGAAGGCCGTCCTCACCTACTTCGACAAGTACTACGACCCAAAGAGCGTGGGCGCCGCCAAGGTTCAGGTCACCTATATCAACGACGCCGACAGCCTGTATAACGCGCTGCGCACCGGCCAGATGGACGTCGTCTGGACCACTCCGACCCTGGCCGCCAAGGCCGAGACGGAGGGGCTCAAGTCGGAGTGGTTCCCCTCGGTCCTCTGGCACCCCGAGATGTTCGACACGGTCAACACGTTCAAGGAGAAGAAGCTTCGTCAGGCCATGTGCTATGCGCTGAACCCCAAGGACTACATAGACGCGGTCCTCGGAGGCAAGGGCAACGTGCATCTGCAGCGGTTCAGCGAGGGACAGCCGGGCTTCAACCCCGACGTTCCCGGATATCCGTTCGACCTGATCAAGGCCAAGCAGCTCATGCAGGAGCTGGGCAACCCCAAGGTGTCGTTCACCCTGATCAGCTGGGACACCCAGCGTCCGATCGCCGAGCTCTTCCGCAGCCAGCTGGCCCAGATCGGCATCGACGTCAAGCTTGAGGTTCCGACCTTTCCCCAGTTCCTGAGCACCTACGAGAGCGGCAAGTACCCGCTCGCGATCCTGTCGGACGGCTCGCGCGCCGGCGTGGACGACTACTACAACAAGAAGTTCGCCCCCGACGCCTCGGGCAACCCGTTCAAGGTGAAGTACCCCGAGATCACCGCGGCCGTCGAGGAGGGACTGAACGCCGAGACGCCCGAGGCCAGGGACGTGGCCTGGCGCAAGGTCACGAAGATCGTCTATGACGAGGCCCTCGACTGCGGCTACTTCGACTACACCGCCTTCTGGGCCTACAACCCGAAGAAGGTCGGCAACATCGTGTCCACGAACAATGACGTCGCGGTGTTCCGTTACAAGGAAGCCCAGGTCAAGGAGTGACCGCCACAAGCGGTCATCCCACTCGTCATCACAACCAAGACGGAGACACCATGGTTCTGCCCTCGCCTGCGCACCATACGCCCGACCTGATAGTCGTCAACGGCCGGATCACCACGATGGCGGCCGGTGACGACCCCGCCGAGGTGGAGGCCGTCGCCGTCGTCGGCGACCGCATCTCGGCCGTCGGAACCACGGACGAGATCAGGAGTCTGGCCGGACCGGCCACATCCGTGGTCGACGTCCAGGGCAGGCGGGTCATCCCCGGCCTCATCGACTCGCACGTCCACATCATGCGAGCCGGACGCACCTGGAACGACGAGGTGCGCTGGGAGAACGAGCAGACCCTCGACTCGGCTCTCGACGCCATCCGGCGGCGGGCCGCCGCGCTGCCCCCCGGCACCTGGATCAGGACCATCGGCGGCTGGCACCCCGGACAGTTCTCCGAGGGACGCGGCCCGACCCGTGAAGAGCTCGACGCCGTGGCCCCCGACCACCCGGTCTACGTGCAGTTCCTCTACGACTGGGCGGTCCTGAACACCGCGGCGTTGAGGGCGATCGACCTCGACGACGAGCTCGTCCGCGAACTCGGCGCCGAGCACTTCGAGACCGACGCGGACGGCGAGCTGACCGGCAAGGTCACCGGCACGCAGATGATGAAGTGGTTCTACCGGAGGATGCCCACCCCCACCTTCGAGGAGCAGATCGCCTCCACCGCGGCGATGGCCCGCGAGCTGAACAGGCTCGGCATCACCGGAGCCATCGACGGCGGCGGCATGAACAGCGGCCCCGACACCTACCGGGCGATCTACGAGACGTGGCGGCGTGGCCTGCTGACGGTACGTACCCGCCTGACCGTGCATCCCTCCGAAGCCGGCACCGAGTTCGAGGAGTTCGCGGGCTACCAGCGGTTCACCCCGCTGGACCTGGGCGACGGGATACTCAGCGTCCTCGGCGCGGGTGAGCTCATCCTGTACCGCTCACTCGACAAGATCAGCCAGCCCGCCGACGTCGGCGAGGGCGCCCGGCACGATTTCCTTCAGATCTTCCGCGACCTGGCCAGGAGCCGCTGGACGATCCACGCCCACGCCCACCAGCACGAGACCATCGACGCGATCCTGTCCGCCTGGGAGAAGGTGCACGCCGAGTACGACATCAGCGGCCTGCGCTGGTCTCTCGTGCACGCCGAGCCGCTCAAGCCCGTCGACCTTGAGCGGCTGAAGGCGCTCGGTGGCGGCGTGCTCGCCCAGGGCCTCTTCCGCTTCCAGGGCGAGGACGCGCTGAAGATCTGGGGAGCGGAGGTCGTCGCCGAGGCGCCGCCGTTCCGGAAGATGCTGGAGATGAGCCTTCCGGTGGGCCTCGGTTCTGACGCCATGCGCGTCGCGTCCTACAACCCCTTCACCACGCTCGCGTGGTTCCTCACCGGTCTCACCGTCCACGGCAACCGGACACTGGCCCCGCACAACCTGCTCTCCCGCGAGGAAGCACTGCGCGGCTACACCGCCTCCGGTGCCTGGTTCAGCTTCGAGGAGGCCGAGCGCGGTCGCCTCCAGCCCGGTTACCTGGCCGACCTCGCGGTCCTCAGCGAGGACTACTTCGCAGTCGAGGTGGAGCGGATCCCGCTCCTTGAGTCCCTTCTGACCATCGTCGGCGGCCAGGTCGTGTACCGCGCCGAGCCGTTCGACAACCTGCCCGTCACCACCGTGACCCGACCCCTGGGAGTGTCTCGTGTCTGAACGTCGCCTGCTCGTCAAGGGCGGAATCGTCCTCACCATGGACCCCGTGCTGGGAGACGTCCTGGGTGACGTCCTCATCGAGGACGAGCACGTCACGGCGGTAGGCTCCGGCCTGTCCGCGGAGGGCGCCGAGGAGATCGACGCCCGAGGCATGATCGTGCTGCCCGGTCTCATCGACACGCACATGCACTCGTGGCAGACGCCGCTCAAGGGGCTCTACGCGAGCGGGTGGACCTCCGAGGACTACCAGGACAACGTGTTCTCGCTGCGGGAGAGCTTCACCCCCGCCGACATGTACGACGCCACGTTCGCGGCGGGCGTCGAGATGATCGACGGCGGCGTGACCGGCGTGCTCGACTTCTGCCACAACATCATGTCGCCCGAGGCCGCGGACGCGTCGCTCCGCGCCCACCGTGACAACGGCCAGCGCGCCCTGTTCGGCTTCGGCATGCTGGGCAGCTTCGACCAGCTCGGCGTCGACCACCAGTGGCGCCTGGACAAGGTCCGCGACCTGCGAGGCGAGGTGGGCACCGACCCCGCCTCGCTCATCCGGATCGGCATGGCCGTGTCGTCCATGGAGTACCGCTCGGTCGAGCAGGTCGAGGCCGAGGTCTCGATGGCCCGCGAGCTGGGCCTGCCGATGACCTTCCACCAGAACGTCGGCGGCCAGATCCGCGAGCTGCACGGCCTCGGCCTGCTGGGCGGCGACATCCTTCCCGCGCACGCCAACGTCGCCGCCGACGACGAGCTGGAAATGCTCGCCGACTGCGGAGGGGGCATCTCCTTCACCCCGGAGGGCGAGTTCGGCGGTGGGCGCTCCATGACCGTAATCGGCCGTGCCCTGCGCGCCGGGGTCACCCCGAGTCTCGGTGTGGACACGGCGGCGCGGAGCAACGTCGACCTGTTCGCCCAGATGCGGCTCACCTTCGCGCTGATGCGCTGGATCCAGGCCGCTGAGGAGCGCGAGGCGGGCCGGCCGCAGACCAGGCGGCCCGGCGTGCCCTTGGTCGACCCCCGGCACATGCTGGAGTTCGCCACGGTCAACGCCGCCCGTGCCATCGGCCTTGGCGATCACCTGGGCAGGCTGGCCCCCGGCTACCTGGCCGACCTGATCGTGGTGGACCCCGGCCCCTACGGCATGGGCCTCGGGGACCCGGCCGACCACGTCGTGCTGCGGACCTCCCCGGCCGACGTGGACAGTGTCGTGATCGGTGGCGTCGTGCGCAAGCAGGGCGGAAAACTCACCGACCTGGACGCGGGTGACGCGGGCGCGGCCGTGCAGCGAGTCAGGAAGCGGGTGCTCGGCGAGAGCCACCGCGCCATGCCGCCACACCTCAGGAAAGAACCGGTCGCGTGATCAAGTTCGTCGCCGGACGGCTGCTGTCGGCCCTGCCCACGCTGCTGCTGGTCTCGTTGTTCGTGTTCCTCCTCGTCCACGCGGCGCCGATCGACCCGGTCGCGCAGATCCTTGGTGAGGGGGCCTCGATCGAGGACAAGCGGATGCTCGCCGAGCAGCTCGGCCTGGGCAGGCCGGTCGCGGAGCAGTATGTCTCCTGGCTGCTGTCGGCACTGGGCGGCGACCTCGGCGCATCGCTCTACACCAGCCTTCCGGTGTCACAGTCGATCGCCGACGGCATCGGCATCACGCTCTCCCTCGCCGTGGGGGGCATGGCCATCGCGCTCGTCATCGGCATTCCCCTCGGTGTCCTGGGCGCGCTGCGCCCGGGCAGCCCGGCCGACCGTCTCCTGACGGTGCTGGTCTCGGTGGCCCTGGCCGTCCCGAGCTTCTGGCTGGCGCTGCTGCTGGCCCTTGTCTTCGCGGTGAACCTGGGGTGGTTCCCGGTCATCGGATACACACCGCTCACCGAGGATCCGGTGGCCTGGCTCATGGGCCTGGTGCTTCCGACGTTCGCGCTGGGCGTGCACACAGCCGCGGTCATCGCCCGCCAGGTGCGCAGCGCGATGATCGAGGCCCTGGACTCGCCCTACGTGCAGACCCTGCTGGCCAGAGGGATCCGCCGGAGGACCATCGTCCTGCGCTACGCGACGAAGAACGCGATGGTGCCGGTGCTCGCCGTCGTCGCCATCCAGATGTCGGTGCTCGTCGCGGTCAGCTTCGTCATCGAGCGCATCTTCGCCGTCCCCGGCCTGGGGACGCTGCTCATGGACAGCGTCGTACGGGCCGACTACCCGGTGCTGCAGGGCACGATCGTGGTGGTCGCGGTCATCGTCCTGCTGGTCAACCTCGCCGCCGACATCGCGTACGGCCTGATCAACCCGAAGGTGAGGCCACAGTGACCACAGAACCCGTCGCCCTCGCCGCCGCCGGCGCGACCTCCGGCGACGCCCCGGACGTCCCGCGCACGTCCGGAATGTTGCGCCGGGCCCTTCGGCAGCCGGTCACGCTCGTCTGCCTGGCCATTCTGGCGCTCCAGCTCGTCCTCGCCGTGGCGGCTCCGCTGGTGGCGCCGTACGACCCCCTCCAACCCGATGTCCAGCACAGGCTGGCAGGTCCCAGCGGCGTCCATCTGCTGGGCACCGATGACCTCGGCCGGGACACCTTGTCGCGTCTTGTATACGGCACCCGGACGGCGCTGATCGCCTCAGCGCAGAGCGTGGCGATCGGTCTCGTTCTGGGGGTGGGCCTCGGCATCTTCGTGGGATACCGCGGAGGCTGGTGGGACCGGGTGGGCATGCGGATCGCGGACGTCATGCAGTCGATACCCGCGCTGCTCATGGCCCTGGCTCTAGTGGCCGTCATCGGCAACGGCCTGGGCAAGGCGATGCTCGCCGTGGGCATCGTCTTCGCGGAGAGTTTCATGAGGATCTCCAGGGCGGTCGTCCTCGCCGAACGCGAACGGCTCTACGTGGACGCGGCCAAGGTGGTGGGCCTGCGACCGTCGGCGATCATGTTCAGGCAGGTGCTGCCCAACATCGCCCCGCCGCTCATCGTGCAGGCCTCGATCGCCCTCGGTACGGCCCTGCTCATCGAGGCGACCCTGAGCTTCCTGGGCATCGGTGTCGACTCCACCCAGGTGAGCTGGGGGTCGATGCTCGACGCCGCGCGACAGCACGTCAGCGAGCAGCCACTGCTGGCGATCCTGCCCGGGGTGGCCATCACCCTCAGCGTGCTCGTGTTCAACCTGCTGGGCGACGGCCTGCGCGACGTCGGCTCCCCGCGCGGCTCCGCCACCCCCGTCAAGAAGGCGCGGCCGCTGTCGGTGAAGGAGCGGCCGGCCGAGGCCAGGACCGCAGCCGACGCTCCGCCCGCCGACGCGCTGCTCGCCGTCCAGGGGCTGACCGTCACCGGCGGCGCGGGCGCCGAGCTGGTGTCAGAGGTGTCGTTCCACATCGGACGCGGAGAGACCTTCGGCCTCGTCGGAGAGTCGGGGTGCGGCAAATCCATCACCGCTTCCGCCATCCTCGGGCTGCTGCCCAAGGGCGTCGCCGTCTCCTCGGGGTCGGTCAGGCTCGGCGGAACCGAGCTCACCGGGCTCGATGGCGACGAACTCCGCCGGACCCGCGGGCGCCGGATCGGCATGGTGTTCCAGGATCCGATCTCGGCGTTGTCCCCGGTGCACACCGTGGGGCGCCAGCTCGCGGACTCGATCCGGGCGCACAGTGACATGTCCCATGCCCAGGCGGAGGAACGGGCGGCGGAACTGCTCGCACTGGTCGGCGTTCCCGCACCGCGCAAGCGGCTGCTGGACTATCCGTACCAGTTCTCGGGAGGCATGGCCCAGCGCGTCGTCATCGCCGGTGCGCTGGCCTGTGACCCCGAGCTGCTCATCGCCGACGAACCGACCACGGCGCTCGACGTCACGCTCCAGGCGCAGGTGCTGGATCTGCTGGCCGAGCTCCGTGAACGCCTGTCGATGTCCGTCCTGCTCATCACCCACGACCTCGGAGTGGTGGCGGACCTGTGCGACCGGGTCGGCGTCATGTACGCCGGGCAGGTCGTCGAGGTGGGCACCGTGAGAGGGACGTTCACACAGCCCCGCCACCCCTACACCGAGGCGCTGCTCGCGGCCATGCCGCACGGTGACGGCCACGGCACGACGCTCGCCACCATTCCGGGACGGGTGCCACCCGCCTGGGCGTGGCCGCAGGGCTGCCGGTTCCACCCGCGTTGCGCGTACGCGGTCGAAACGTGCGCGACCGACGCCGTACTGCTCGACGACGGAGTACGGTGCCGCAGGACCGCCGAGCTGAAGCTGGCAGGTGCTCGATGAGTGGCGAACCCTTGCTGTCCGTTCAGCACCTCACCGTCAGATATCCGCTCGGCCGGAGCATCGTCGGACGCTCCACCACCCTCACCGCCGTACGCGACGTCAGCTTCGCCATCGGGAGCGGGGAGACCCTGGGGCTCGTCGGGGAGTCCGGATCCGGCAAGAGCTCAATCGGCCGGGCCATCCTGCGGCTGGCTCCGATCTCCGGGGGGCGCGTCGTGTTCGACGGAAACGACGTCGCCGCCTTCGGCCGCAGACCCCCGCTCTCCTTCAACCGCGACGTGCAGGTGGTCTTCCAGGACCCGATGTCGTCGCTCAACCCCCGCCAGACGATCGGCGTGACCATCGGGCAGGTCATGCGACGTCACCGACGTCTATCGAGCCGGGAACGCGACCGCGAGGTCGTCTCCGTGCTCGACAGCGTCGGACTGCCCGCCTACCACGCACACCGCTACCCGCACGAGCTCTCGGGTGGGCAGCGCCAGCGCGTGGCCATCGCGCGAGCGCTGGCGACCAAGCCCCGGCTCATCGTCTGCGACGAGCCGGTCAGCGCTCTCGACGTCAGCACCCAGAGCCAGGTGATCAACCTGCTCATGGATCTCCAGCGGGATCTGGGCGTCAGCTACCTGTTCATCGCCCACGACCTCGACGTCGTGCGCCACGTCAGCGACACCATCGGTGTGCTCTACCTCGGGCGCCTCGCCGAGCTGGGACCGGCGAAGCAGGTCTACGACACCCCGGCGCACCCCTACACACAGACGCTGCTGGCCTCGACCCTCGTCGCCGACCCTGACCGCCAGGCAGAAAGAACGGCCCGGCGCAGGGAACTGGGGCCCGGATCCGAACCCCCCAGCCCGCTCGACCCCCCACCTGGCTGTCCCTTCCACACACGCTGTGCCTGGGCCGATGACGTGTGCAGGACGACGGCACCGCGTCCGGAGGCCTTCGAGTCACCGGACCGCCTGGTGGCCTGCCACCACGCCGCCCTCGTACGCGGCTGATCACCCGATCGACAGAAGTACGGTCCGTGCCGGAAGACCGGCACGAGCCGTGCGTCTTCGCCAATCCCTCAGGAGATACATATGACCGTTCCAAGCATGCCCGTGGCTCCGGCTCCCGGTCACGCGCTCGTCGACTTCGAGGAGCGCGTCAACTTCGACCGGCTCCGGCGCTACCGGATCGAACGTATCCAGCAGGCGCTGGAGGCGTCCGAGCTCGGCGCGGTGCTGGTGTTCGACAACAACAACATCCGCTACCTGACCGGCATCGCGATCGGCGAGTGGACCAGGGAGAAGCTGTCCCGTTACGCCGTTTACACCCGTACCGGCGAGCTCATTCTGTGGGACTTCGGATCGGCCGCGGTGCACAACCGGATGTATGCGCCGTGGATGAAGCCGGAGAACTGCCTGTCGTCGTGGACCACCATGCGCGGCGCCGTGCCCCCGGCGGCCGATCTGATGGCGAACGCGGTGCGGGAGATCAAGGGCCGTCTCGCAGACGCGGGAGTGGGCGGGATGCCGATCGGCGTGGACATCGTCGACATGCCGATGCTGACCGAGCTGGGTCGGCAGGGCGTCGAGGTGCGCGACGGCCAGCAGGTGATGCTCGACGCTCGCCAGATCAAGAACCGGGACGAGATCACCCTGCTGTCGATGGCCGCCGCCATGGTCGACGGCGTCTACCAGGACATCGTCGAGGCGCTGAAGCCGGGCATCCGTGAGAACGAGATCGTCGCCCTGGCCAACAAGCGTCTGTACGAGATGGGCTCCGACGACGTCGAGTCGATCAACGCGGTCTCCGGAGAGCGCTGCAACCCTCATCCGCACAACTTCTCCGACCGTATGATCCGCCCCGGCGACCAGGCGTTCTTCGACATCATGCACTCCTACAACGGCTACCGGACCTGCTACTACCGCACGTTCAACGTGGGCCGGGCGACCTCCGCGCAGCGGGACGCCTATGTCCGGGCGCGCGAATGGATGGACGTCGCGATCGATGCGATCAAGCCGGGCGTCTCCACCGCCGACGTCGCCCGGCTGTGGCCGACCGCCGCCGAGATCGGCATGGAGGACGAGAAGACCGCCTTCGGACTGCTGTTCGGGCACGGCCTCGGGCTCGCGCTGCACGAGCGGCCGATCATCAGTCGCCTCACCTCGCTGGAGAGCCCCATGCAGATCCAGGAGGGCATGGTCTTCGCCCTGGAGACCTACTGCCCGGCCACAGACGGGGTGTCCGCCGCCCGGATCGAGGAGGAGGTCGTGGTCACCGCCAACGGTGTCGAGGTGCTGACGAAGTTCCCAGCTGAAGAGCTCTTCATCGCCAACGAGTACTGATCGGAGCAGACGCAACCATGTTCACCGACGCCACGCACACACCCGCGGGTACGGACGACGACGAGGCGATCTCGACGGAGATCGCGCTGGCCATGTACCGGACGATGAGCACCGCCCGCAAGTTCGAGAAGCGGGCCTACGACCTCTTCCTGCAGAACCTGGTGAAGGGCACCACCCACCTCGGGATCGGGCAGGAGGCCGTAGCGGCGGGTGTGGCCGCCGCCATGCGGAAGGACGACTACTCCTTCATCACCTACCGCGGCCACAACCACCTCATCGCGCGGGGAACGCCCCTGCCTCCGCTCATGGCCGAGCTACTCGGCCGGGACAACGGCCTCATGCACGGCAAGGGCGGGTCGATGCACCTGATCGACGTCGAACGCGGGATCCTCGGCTCCTACGCGATCATCGGTGCCCAGCTGGTCATCGCCAACGGCGCGGCATGGTCCGCCCAGTACCGGGGGAGCGGGCAGGTCACCGTGTGCTTCTTCGGTGACGGCGCCACCAACATCGGGGCCTTCCATGAAGCCCTCAACTTCGCCGTCATCTGGAAACTCCCGGTCGTCTTCGTCTGCGAGAACAACCTCTACATGGAGTACACGAGAATCGACGGTGTCACCGCGGTCGCCCACCCGGCGGCCGACCGCGCGAGCGCCTACAACCTGCCCTCGATCCTCATCGACGGCAACGACCCCGACGAGGTCTACCTCACCGCGAAGCGGGCCGTCGACCAGGCGCGAGCCGGTGGCGGGCCGTCCCTCATCGAGGCGGTCACCTACCGGCACGGCGGGCACTCCAGGGCGGATCCGGCCAAGTACCGCGATCCGGAAGAGGTACGTGACTGGCTGACCAGAGACCCGCTCCCCGCCTATCGTTCGAGGCTCGTCGCGAGCGGTGTCCGGGAGGCGGTGCTGGACGCGATCGACGCAGAGATCATCACGCAGGTCGACGAGGCGACCGAGCAGGCCAAGGCGGGGGCATGGCCCAGGCCGGAACGTCTCCACACCAATGTCTGGAGTGATGGTGGAGCGACCTGGCGTAACTGAACACCGGGCGGGCGGCAGGCCATCCTCACGGCCGGGCCGTACGTCCGGCCGCAACATGAAAGTGGGACACACACCGTGACTTTGCTGACCTACCGGAGCGCTGTCGCCCGCGGCATCGCCCAGGAGATGCGCCGAGACCCCAACGTGGTGTTCTTCGGCGAGGACGTCGCCGCCGCCGGCGGCGTTTTCAAGACGACCGTCGGCCTGCTGGAGGAGTTCGGCCCGGACCGCGTCCGCGACACCCCGATCAGCGAGCAGGCCATCCTCGGCGCGGCCATGGGCGCGGCCATGACCGGTCTGCGGCCGATCGCCGAGATCATGTACAGCGATTTCTTCGCGGTCTGCTGGGACCTCGTCGCCAACGAGATCGCCAAGAGCAGGTACATGTCCGACGGGCAGGTGTCCTTTCCCCTGGTGATCCAATGCGGCAACGGGGCCGGGCTGAGGTTCGGCGCCCAGCATTCGCAGTCGATCGAGAACTGGGCCATGGCCATCCCGGGCCTGAAGGTCGTCGCCCCCGCCACGGCCGCCGACGTCGTGGGCCTGATGGCAGCGGCGGTCCGTGACGACGATCCAGTGATCTTCTTCAACCACAAGGCCCTGTACGCCTCCAAGGAGGAGGTTCCTGATGGGGAGATCGTGGACCGGCTCGGCCGGGCCGTCGTCCGGCGCGAGGGCGGCGATGCCACCGTCGTGGCGCTTGCCGCGATGGTCCCCAGGGCGCTGGCCGCCGCGGAGCGCCTCTCCAGCGAACAGGGCATCGAGTGCGCGGTCGTCGACGTGCGTAGTCTGGTCCCACTGGACACCACGACCATCCTGGCGGAGGTCGCCAAGACCGGGCGCCTGTTCACGGTGGAGGAGAACCCGCGGCTGTGCGGCTGGGGCGCTGAGATCGTCTCCATCGCCACCGAAGAATGCTGGGCGTCGCTGACCGGCGCACCGGTACGGATCACCACCCCGCACATTCCGCTGCCCTCCGCCGATTCTCTGGAGGATCTCGCGATCCCCTCGGTGGACCGGATCGTCGACACGGTCTCCACAGCACTGTCCCGATGACCCGGGCGCTTTCCACACAACGCAGATGACCGAACGTAAGGAACGAACGATGAACAGCAATTTCTCTGACAGGCTCGGCTGGCTCGGCACCGGGCGCATGGGCGCCGTGATGGTCGAACGCCTCCTCGCCGGGGGCGCCGACGTGACCGTCTGGAACCGTACCCGGGCCAAGACCGAGCCCTTGGTCGCCAAGGGGGCCAAGGCCGTCGACGTGAAGGGCGATTTGCGAGACGCGGACATCGTGTTCGTCATGGTGTCGGCATCGGCCGACCTCCTCGACGTGACTCTCGGCGAGGGCGGGCTGCTCGACGGCGAGCGGCTGCCGGCCGTCATCGTCGACTGCTCCACCGTGTCCGCCGAGGCGTCGGCGGAGGTACGGCAGGCCGCCGCGGAGCGGGGTGTGCAGTTCCTGGCCTCCCCGATCAGCGGCAACCCGCACATGGTCGCCGAGGGCGGCGGTGCCATCGTGACCTCCGGTCCCGAGGAGACCTTCGAGCGCGTGCTGCCCTACCTGAAGCTCATCGCCCCCACGGCCGTCCACGCCGGTCCGGACGAGCAGAGCAGGCTGGTGAAGATCTGCCACAACCTCATGCTCGGCATGATCACCCAGTCGCTGGTGGAGGTCACCGCGCTTGCCGAGAAGGGTGGCGTGCCCCCGGCGGCGTTCGTCGACTTCATCAACGGCTCCGTGCTCGGCTCGGTCTTCATCAAGCACAAGGGCAGGGCGATCGTCGAGCGCGACTACACCCCGACCTTCAACAACAAGATGCTGCGCAAGGACTTCGACCTCGGCCTTGGCGCTTCCCGCGCTCTGGAGGTTCCGATGCCGGTCGGCGCCATCGTCCACCAGCTCATCCAGACGGCCATCGGCCACGGGTTCGCGGAGTCGGACTACGCGGCCCTGTACGAGGTCGAAGCACGCGCGGCCGGCCTGCGCCCGCAAGAAGCCCGATAGGCGACGCCGGAGGTCGGCGTCGAAGCGGAAGGACCAGAGATGACCCGCAAGCCTCTCGGGGGTATCGCCGCGATGTCTCGCGGGAGTCCTGGTCACCGCATGTTCCGGTGCCGACGGCGGGTCCTCGCCAATTCGTGACAACCCCGTGGAGGCGCGGTGCCGCAACCCACCCGGGCCGGGGCTTCGGGCGAACGACCGCGGTCGCCCGGAGCCCCAAGGAGGACATATGACAACAACCGATCCGTACTCGCCGCCCGCCTCACCAGCGGGCGCCACCGGAATGGACGTGGAACGATGAGCACACTGAACGCGCTGGAACGGTGCCCCACCGAGCTGCTCATCGACGGTGAGTGGCGCCCCTCGTCCGACGCGCACCGCCTCGACGTCGTCGACCCCGCCACCGGCGAACGCCTCGCCGAGGTCGCCTCGGCCTCGCAGGACGACGCGGTCGCCGCCGTGGACGCGGCCTCGCGTGCTCTGCCGCGATGGGCGAAGACGCCATCGAGGGAGAGGTCGGTCATCCTGCGCCGTGCCTTCGAGTTGATGACGGCACGCGCCGAGGAGTTCGCGACCCTCATCACCCTGGAGAACGGCAAGGCGCTCTCGGACGCCCGCGCGGAGGTGAGCTACGCGGCGGAGTTCTTCCGCTGGTACTCAGAGGAGGCCGTACGGCTCGCGGGAACCGTGCAGACCGCCCCATCCGGCGACTACCGCATTCTGGTGGAGCGCGCTCCCATCGGGGTGGCCGTGCTCGTCACGCCGTGGAACTATCCGGCCGCAATGGCCACCAGGAAGATAGGGCCCGCCCTGGCGGCCGGCTGCTCCGTCGTGCTGAAACCCGCCAGCGACACCCCGCTCACCGCCCTGGCGATCGGCGCGCTCCTGCTGGAGGCCGGGGTGCCCGCCGGGGTGGTCAACGTCATCCCCGCGCACCGCTCCGGGACGGTCGTCAAGACCATGCTGGACCAGTCGGCCGTGCGCAAGCTCTCCTTCACCGGCTCCACGGAGGTCGGGCGGTTGCTGCTGCGCGACGCGGCGGACCGGGTGATCAGTACCTCGATGGAGCTCGGGGGGAACGCGCCGTTCCTCGTCCTTGAGGACGCGAACCTCGACGCGGCGGTCAAGGGGGCGATGGTCGCGAAGATGCGTAACGGTGGGGAGGCCTGCACCGCGGCGAACCGGTTCTACGTCCACGAGTCGGTCGCCGACGAATTCGGTGCGAGGTTCGCGGAGGCCATGCGCGATTTGCGGGTGGGGCCGGGACTGGACGAGGACACCCGGTTGGGGCCGCTGATCAACGCTTCGGCGCGGGAGAGGGTACACGATCTCGTGTGCGACGCGGTCGAGCGCGGAGCCAAGGTACTTACCGGCGGCCGGATCCCGGATCGGCCGGGCTACTACTATGAGCCGACGGTTCTGGACGGGGTCACCGCCGGCTCCGCGATCCTGAAAGAGGAGATCTTCGGCCCGGTGGCGCCCATCGTCAGGTTCGGCAGCGTCGCGGAGGCGGTCGAACTCGCCAATGACACCGAACACGGGCTGGTCTCCTATGTGTACACGGCGGACCTGCGCCGGGGGCTCCAGCTCGCCGAGGCGCTGGAGACAGGGATGGTGGGGCTCAATCGAGGCGTGGTCTCCGACCCGGCTGCCCCGTTCGGCGGGGTGAAGGCGAGCGGCCTCGGGCGCGAAGGCGGCCACGAAGGAATGCTGGAGTACACCGAGACCAAGTACATCGCGACCTCCTGGTGAATCCCTCGGGGTGTATCGCGCCGTGGCGTCCGCTGATCTCCTGGTCGGCGTAGCCCGGTGGCAGGGCCGGTTCAGGGCGGTTACTCCAGGTCAGAAGGGGTAGCCCATGCCTGACGACACCGAGAGTGAGCGATTGGCGACGATGCGCCGTCTGTTGGCCGCATGACTCACCATGACTGAGGGGAGCTGCCGTGATGACCAGCGAGCGCATCCGAGATCCGGAGACCGATGAGCTTTTGACGCCGAAGAACGCGGCGGTTGTCATCATCGACTATCAACCGGTCCAGGTGAACTCGATCGCTTCGATGGACCGCCAGTCGCTTGTCGACAACATCGTCGGGCTGGCGAAGATCGCACGCGCCTACGAGTTGCCGATCGTGCACTCGACGGTCAACGTCCAGACCGGGCTCAACAAACCACCGATCCCGCAACTGCGGCAGGTCCTCGGTGACCTACCCACGTACGACCGCACGTCGATCAATGCCTGGGAGGACCGCGAGTTCGTCGACGCGGTCAAATCCACCGGCCGCGGGAAGCTGGTGATGGCGGCTCTGTGGACGGAGGCCTGCCTGACGTTTCCCACGCTCGACGCGCTGCGTGAGGGCTACGAGGTCTATCCGGTCGTGGACGCCGTCGGTGGCACGTCGCTGATCTCCCACGAGGTCGCGCTGCGTCGAATCGAGCAGGCCGGAGCACGACCGATCACCTGGGTGCAACTGTTGTGTGAACTGCAACGCGACTGGTCCCGCAAGGAAACCGTTGGTGATTTCACGAGGCTCTTCATCGAGACAGGCGGTACCGCGGGCCTGCAGTTCGCCTACGACCGCGACGAACGCTGACCGACCAACCGTGAGGCTCGCAGAACTACTCGGCGGCCGGGGTCACGTGGGGCCCTCATCGCCCCTGACACCCGGACGCCCCGGAACGCTCCGGCACCTCGAAGTGCTCCGACACACGCTCGGCGTTGAAGGCGCCGCGCTCGGTCACGATTCTGGTCACCAGGTGCGGAGGGGTGGCGTCGAAGGCGGGGTAGTGGCCGGTCACGCCCTCGCCCGCGGTGCGCTTCCCCAGCACGTGCAGGACCTCGTCGCCGTCCCGCCGTTCGATGACGACGTCGTCGATTCCCGGCGCCTGGGGGTCGGGCGCCGGGATCAGCACGTAGTACGGGACGTCGAAGGCGCGGGCGGCCAGTGCCACCCCGAGGGTGCCGACCTTGTTCACCACGTGGCCGTCCATCGTCACCCGGTCCGCCGCGGTCAGCGCCACGTCGGCGAGCCCGTCGGCCAGCACCGAGGCGACCATCCCGTCGGTGATCAGGGTGGGCCGGTAGCCCATCTCCACCAGCGTCGGCGCGGTCAGCCGCGCTCCCTGCAGGTAGGGCCGGGTCTCGGTGCAGACGAACTCCAATCGCTTGCCCGCCTGCTGTGCGGCCTCGACCGTCGCGATCAGGTAGGCGTCGGCCCAGCAGTGGGTGAGGACGCGGGCGCCGTCCTCCAGCAGCGCCGCCGCGTGCCTGCCCAGGGCCGCGCTGCTCGCCTGGTAGGCCGCGTCGTGCTCGGTCGCGGCCCGGGTCACGGCCTCCACCAGTTCCTCCCCCGACGCCTCGGATAGCGGCCCGTCCACGGTGGCGGCCAGGATCGCGTGGACGGCGTCGCGGATGTGGTTGTTCGTGGGCCGGGTCGCGATCAGCCGGTCGCCCGCCCCGCGCAGCCGGGCCGCCGCCAGGATCGGCGGCTCGGCACGCGCCTCACGGGCGGCCAGGGTCATCCCGGCGGTCGCCGCGAAGGAGGGGCCGGTGCTCTGCGTGACCATTCGCTCGATGGCCACCGCGACGTCCTCGCTGGTGGCGCAGCGCACCCAGCGATGCTCGAAGGGGTAGACGCGGCGGTCGAGGATCTCCACGGCGTCGTCGGTGATCCTGACGGAGTCGGCGAGGAGGGGTCGTCTCCGGGTTATCTTCATCAGATACCTCCAGCGGTGGGCGGGACCCGATCACAGTACCGGCGCCGCCTGGCGTCACCGCGATCCGGTCGTGCCCCGCGCTGCTGCCCTCTTCCGCTCTGTTCGAACGGTGACATGCCACCAGGGTCCAGGTGTGGCCCTGTCGGTTATCGGCGAATGGGCGGATCTGCGCGTGCGGCCTCCCGGTCCCAGGTGGCCGGGGTGATCCCGGCCTGTCTGAGGTGGAACTTCTCCACCTTCTGCGTCGGCGTCTTCGGCAGCCGGTCGAGGAACTCCACGTACCGGGGGACCATGTGCGGAGCGGCGTTGTGGGCGCAGTGCTCGGTGAGCTCCTCGGCGGTGAGGCTCGCGCCGGGGCGCAGCACCACGCAGACCTTCAGATCCTCCTCGGTCAGCTCGCTGGGCACGCCGACGGCCGCGGCCTCCAGCACGCTCGGGTGCCCCTCCACGACCTGCTCGACCTCGTGGGCGGAGATGTTCTCGCCCCGGCGGCGGATCCCGTCCTTGGCGCGGCCGCAGAAGTAAAGGTGGCCGTCCTCGTCGAGGCGGCCGAGGTCGCCCGTGCGCAGCCACTCGCCATGGAAGGCGGCGGCGACCTGCCTGGCCGCCCGCGCCGCCGCCCGAGAAGCGGCCGGGATGTTCGGTGACCACCTGGACCAGTGCCTCGTTCAGCGCCTCCGGGGGCTCGCCGCACTCGGACTCGGCGTGCATGATCGCCCGGTCGACGCCCTCGGAGTCCATGGCGGCCAGCAGGTCGGGCAGCGTGCCGTCTTTCATCTAAACCCTTCCAGCGTGGAGACCCCCACCTCTAGGCGTGGGGAGGAAACACGGCACACTGCCGCGCGGATGGAGTCGAACGTACTCGCGAGGCCTAACGGATCGTGCAGGATGTGAGGCATGGCGCAGACGGTGAAGCGGGCTTTCAAGTTCCGTTTCTATCCGACCCCTGAGCAGGCTGCTGAGCTTGCCCGGACGTTCGGCTGTGTCCGCCTGGTCTACAACAAGGCGCTGGCGGAGCGCAGTCGCGCTTACACCCTCGAAGGGCGCCATGTCTCCTATGTGCAGTCGTCGGCGGAGCTGACGGCGTGGAAGCGCACCGATGAGCTGGCGTTCCTGAACGAGGTGTCGTCGGTCCCGCTCCAGCAAGCCCTGCGTCACCTTCAGGCGGCGTTTGCGAACTTCTTCGCCAAGCGGGCCAAGTATCCGACGTTCAAGTCCCGCAAGAAGTCGCGGGCCTCGGTCGAGTACACCCGCTCCGCGTTCAAGTACCAGGGCGGTCAGCTCACCTTGGCAAAGATGGACGGCCCGCTGAACATCGTGTGGTCGCGCCCGCTGCCGCAGGGGGCCGAGCCGTCGACGGTGACGGTGTCGAAGGACGCGGCCGGGCGGTGGTTCGTGTCCATCCTGTGCGAGGACAGGATCCGTCCCCTGGACCCGATTGACGACATGGTCGGCATCGACGCCGGGATCACTTCCCTGCTCACCTTGTCGCGGCCGATCGCCGGTGTCACCGACGAGGCGGGGAAGGTCACCAACCCCCGGCATAAGCGCGCCGACCGCGACCGGCTGGCCCGCGCGCAGCGCGCCCTGGCCCGCAAAGAGAAGGGCTCGAACAACCGGGCCAAAGCGAAGGTGAAGGTCGCGCGGGCGCACGCCCGGATCAGCGACCGGCGCCGTGACCACCTGCACAAGCTCACCACCTCGATCGTCCGCGAGAACCAAGTGATCGCGATCGAGGACCTCACAGTGCGTAACCTGGTAAAAAACCGCCGACTGGCCCGCGCCATCTCTGATGCCTCCTGGCGTCAGGTGCGGTCCATGCTGGAGTACAAGGCCGCCTGGTACGGCCGGGAGCTGCTGGTCGTGGACCGCTGGTTTCCGTCGTCGAGGCTGTGCTCGGCGTGCGGCAGCATTGCTCAGTCCATGCCGCTTGGTGTCCGCGAGTGGGTGTGCGCTTGCGGCGCGGTCCACGACCGCGACGTCAATGCCGCGAAGAACATTCTCGCCGCCGGGCTGGCGGAGAGGTGAAACGCCTGTGGAGGGCTGGTAAGACCCGACCCGCGAAAGCGGCGAGGGCGCGGCCCGGTGAAGCAGGAAACCCGACCCGTGAGGGTTGGAATCCCCCGGCTTCAGCCGTGGGGAGGAAGTCAACTTGCCGGTCAGTCCCAGCACGCGGTCGTACTGTTCGGTCTGCCGAGAGGGGGTTATGAACTGCTGATTGTTGCGTCAGCATTCGTCGGTTTTTCCCCGTGTCCTTCGGCACGGTGGACGGACGCCGTGGAGGGAACGGCACGCGATGCCGGGGTGGACACCACCACGAGGGCGGACTCCGTGCTTGGGGCGAGAGCGACCATTCCCCAAAGCTAGGCTCTCCGTCATCGAACGACGGCAATGAGTAAAAGGCGGGGTAGGGAGGTGCGGTCCACCGGCCGCCGGTGTCTCTTCGGTGGGACGTGCCCGGATGGTGGTGTAGCGAAAACCAAGCCTGTCCTGTCTGGGCGCACCCGCGGTCGCACCGGGTGGTGTTCTGGGCCCGGGGCGGGAGTTGAGCGTGGCCCGTCCTTCAGCCGTTTGCGTGGTCTCGACGTCGCCCAGAGTTGCGGGGAGACGCCAAACGCCCGTGGAGGAGCGGTAAGACCTGGCACTCGTGTCGGGCACGCACCGATGAAACGGGAACTTCCGAAAAGGAGAACGCAGCCGCGGCAACGCGGCGGCTCGCTGAGCCTCGCAGGAAAACACCGAGAATCAGCGAACGGCGTTGTAGGTTGCGGTCTTGCGCAGATGCTGGGGAACCGGACCTGCGCGTCGATGATTCTCATACGGAGGACTTCGGGAAGCGGAATGACAAAAATATCAATCGGTTGATTAGTGCAGAAGCGCTCCTGGATCTTCTGGGCTCCATGATTTCTCAGCCGGAGGCGACCTGCGGGAAGAGCATCGATCGATTGGCCACCCTTGAACCGGTGGTGCGATGGCCCACTCCTAGGCCATCGCACCGGTCTCCTGACGCGGGCCGACGGGTCAGCCGGGAAGGTCCCGGTGGTCGGAGATGCTGTCGATCCAGGCACGGTGCAGGTCGGCGTAGCGCCCCGCCCGCCCGGCGAGCTCGCCTGGTGATCCGTCCTCGATGATCCGGCCGCCGTCCATCACCAGCACCCGGTCGGCGATCTCGACGGTCGACAGGCGGTGCGCGATGATCAGGGCGGTCCGGTCCGCCAGGATCGTCCGCATCGCCCGCTGCACCAGCCGCTCGCCGGCGACGTCCAGGCTGGACGTCGCCTCGTCGAGGATCAGCACCGCGGGGTCGGCCAGGAACGCCCTGGCGAACGCCACCAGCTGCCGCTGCCCCGCCGACAACCTGCCGCCGTGCTTGCCGACCTGCGTGTCGTACCCCTCGGGAAGCGCCGAGACGAACGCGTCGGCGCCGATCGAGCGGGCCGCGGCCACGATGTCGGCCATGCTCGCGCCCGGCCTTCCAAATCCGATGTTGTCCGCCACCGAGCCGCTGAACAGGAAGTTCTCCTGTGTCACCAGGACGATCGCGGCGTGCCGCGACTCCTCGCCGAGGTCGCGCAGGTCGACCCCGTCCAGCAGCACCCGCCCCGCCACCGGGTCGTAGAACCTGGCGACCAGTTTCGCCAGCGTGGTCTTGCCCGCCCCGGTGGTGCCGACCAGCGCCACGGTCTGCCCGGCGGGGACCAGCAGGTCCAGCCGGGGCAGCACCGGGGTGCCGTCCAGATAGGAGAACTCCACCTGCCGGAACTCGACCCTGCCGTGCGGCCGCTCCAGCGCCACCGGGTCGCCCGGCTCGGCCACCGCGGGGCGCTCCTGCAGTACGCCGGAGAGCTTCTCCAGCGCGGCCCCCGCCGACTGGAACGTGTTATAAAATTGCGAAATCTCCTGCATCGGCTCGTAGAACTGGCGAAGGTAGAGCAGGAACGCGGCCAGCACGCCCACCGTGACCTCGTCCCGGATCGCCAGCATGCCGCCGTAGAGCAGGACCGCCGCGACCGTCACGTTCCCGATCAGCTTGACGCCCGGTGAGAAGATCGCGATCAGGCGCATGCTCCGCAGGTTGGCGTCCCGGTAGTCGGCGTTCAGCTGGGCGAAGATCGCCTGGTTGCGCGGCTCCCCGCGGAACGCCTGGACCGCG
This sequence comes from Streptosporangium sp. NBC_01810, assembly GCF_035917355.1. NCBI lineage: Bacteria > Bacillati > Actinomycetota > Actinomycetes > Streptosporangiales > Streptosporangiaceae > Streptosporangium > Streptosporangium sp. NBC_01810. The sequence continues at coordinate 2,383,474 of NZ_CP109070.1, forward strand.
CGCATGCCGGCCATCGACTCCACGAAGTGGACGATCACCAGGGCCACGGTCTCCCGGGTCCTGCGGTAGATGATGCTCGACTGCCGCCGGAACCACCCGGTGAACAGCACCAGGACCGGCAGCGGCAGTAGCGCGACCACGCCGAGCTGGACGTCCAGGACGAGCAGCAGGACCGCCGTGCCGACCAATGTCAGCACGGCGGTGACGAGATCGTCGAAGCCCGACTGGAGCATCTCGGAGATGGCGTCGATGTCGGAGGTGAGGCGGGAGACGACCCGGCCCGAGGTGTAGTCGTCGTGGAAGGACAGCGACAGCCTCTGAAAGTGGCCGAAGACCCGCCGCCGCAGCTCCAGCAGGATGCTCTGGCCGATGCGTCCGGCCATCCTGAGGAACACCTGCCGGGTCACCAGCTGGATGACCGCCGCGGCCAGGATCGCCGAGACGACGGTCAACAGCGTCTCCGGCCCCGCGCCCGCGACCATCGGCGGGATGCCCGCGTCGATGCCCACCTTGACCAGGTAGGGGATGGCGAGCGAGGCGACGTTGCAGGTCACGATGATCGCGACGAGCAGGACGATCTCCCCGCGGTACGGGCGCAGCAGCTCGCCCAGCAGCCGCCTGGACCTGCTGCGCAGCAGGAACGACACCTGCTCCGACAACTCGTCCTGGTTCTCCGCGGCGACCCCGCGCCATTCCCCGTTCCCTTTCCCGTTCCTTTTCCCTTTCCCTTTCCCTTTCCCTTTCCCGTTCCCTTTCCCGTTCTCGCTCTCGCTCTCGCGCCTTCGCCCGTTGCCGGAAGGCGCTCCGGGAGCGGGCGCGGTGGAGCTCCCGTTCTCGGGGACGTGTCCGGCCTGCACCGGGGGGTCCGTCCTGCTCACAGCCGTGCCTCCTCGGCGTCCGGGTCGGCCGACAGCAGCGCGCGGTACTCGGACACGCTCGCCATGAGCTCGTGGTGCCGGCCGACGTGCGCGATCGTGCCGTCCAGCAGCAGCGCCACCCTGTCGGCGAGCAGCACCGTGGAGGCCCGATGGGCGACGACGATGCCGGTCGCCTCGCGCAGCACATGCCGCAGCGCCTTCTCGACCAGGGCCTCGGTCTCGACGTCCAGCGCCGACAGGGTGTCGTCCAGCACGAGGATCCTGGGACGGCTGAGGACCGCCCGGGCCAGTGCGAGCCGCTGGCGCTGGCCGCCGGACAGGGACATGCCCTGTTCGCCGATCCTGGTCTCCAGGCCCCATGGCAGCTCGTACGCGAATCCGGCCTGGGCGATCCGCAGCGCCGTCGCGATCTCCTCCTCGGCCGCGTCGTGCCGCCCCAGCGTGAGATTCTCCCTGACGCTCATCGAGAACAGCGTCGGCTCCTCGAAGGCGGTGGCGACCAGCGAGCGCAGCTCGGGCAGCGGCAGATCGCGGACGTCGACGCCGTCGATCGTGACCCGGCCCGCGCTCACGTCGTACAGGCGCGGCACCAGGGAGGTCAGGGTGGTCTTGCCCGACCCCGTCGCCCCCACGACCGCCACCGTCTCCCCTGGTCGCACCTCCAGCCAGACATCGTGAAGCACCGGCTCGGCGGCGCCGGGGAAGCGGAACCCCGCGCCCTCGAAACGCAGGTGTCCACGGGGCCGCCCGATCACGCGGACGCCCCCGACGATCTCCGGTTCGGTGTCGAGCACCTCCATCACCCGGTCCGCCGCGGTCATCGCCTCCTGGCCCATCGTCAGAATGAAGCCGAGCGCCGAGATGGGCCAGACCAGCTGCAGCATCAGGGTCGTGAAGGCCACCAGCGTGCCCAGCGTCAGGGTGCCGGAGCCGGCCGCCAGGGCGCCGAGCAGCAGCACGAGCGCGAGGGTGATGTTCGGGATCACCTCAAGAAAGGTGAAGAACCTCGCCGACAGGCGGACCTTCTCCATCGAGGTCCGGTAGACCTTCACGGCTCCCTTCTCGAAGATTCCCAGGACGTGGCGACCGCGGCCGAACGCCTTGATCGTCCGGATGCCGGCCGCCGACTCCTCGACGACGGTGGCGAGGTCGCCCTGCTCGTCCTGGACACGGCGGGAGATGAGGATGTACCTGCGCTCGAAGTGCAGCGAGGTGAGCACGATCGGCACCGCCGAGGCGACGACCAGCAGCCCGAGCGGCCAGTACATGCGCAGCAGCAGCCCGGTCACCGTCACGATCTGAATGGTGATCAGGACGAGGAAGAGCAGGCCGAAGCCGAGGAAGCGCCGGATCGCCGACAGGTCGGTCGTCGCCCGGGACAGCAGCTGGCCCGACTGCCAGGAGGCGTGAAACCCCATCGGCAGCCGCTGCAGGTGGCTGTAGAGGTCGTCACGGATGCTGGTCTCCAGGCTCAGGACCGCGTCGGCCAGCAGCCATCGCCTCAAGAAGACGAGCAGTGCCTCGGCCGTGCCCAGCCCCAGGGCGAGCAGCGCGAGGGGGAGCAGGGCCTCGCTGTCCCCCCGGGCCACGGGGCCGTCGATGATCTCCCTGCCGATCAGCGGGATGGCGATGCCGATCCCGACCGCGGCGAAGGCCGGTATCCAGATGAGGACCAGGCGGGTGGCGTAGGGGCGCAGGTAGGACTTCAGCCGCCACAGGGAACGGGCCCCGCCACGGCGAGGGAGGGGCGGGGATTGTCGGGTTCGGGATTCTGTTTCTGTGTCCGAGGTATCAGGAGGCATCAACAGGCGGCACGCTCCTCACGGTGCTCACACCAGGTGATCGCCGCTCGAGGGCATGGCGAACCGGAGGCCCATCCCCGCTCAACCGTTCTCCCGCACCACCGCTCCAGGTGGACGCCCCGTCGGATCACCCTCACCCGCACGGCGCGGGCGACCATTCAGTTTCCGTGCCCGAATACGGGGTCGGCAATTGATGTGACGGCTCCCATCCTGTAACCGCCAGGTCAGAAAGGCCGATGACCTCATGCCTTCCACCGAGCCCGCGGCCCGGGGGATTGCCGAGGGAACGGACACCCGTACCCCGCAGGAAAAAGGGGAGGCGGCGACCGGCGAGGCGGTTGTAGGGTCGGCACCATGACCTGGCGACATTGATCCTGAACCAGAGGCCGGTCCGGCGCGCGCTGCCGCGGACCCCCGGAGATGCCGAGCATCCCGAGTCCGCACAGTCCCCGCGAGAAGGACCTCATGACCATTTCTTCCTTTCGCGCGCCCGGCGGGCGCGCGAAGCGCCTGGCCGCGACGCTCTACACCTACGCGTTCCTCGATGAGTTCGTCCTGCTCTATCCGTTCTACGCGCTGCTCTTCGTCGACACGGGCCTGTCGACCGCGGAGATCTCCTCGCTCCTGGCGATCTGGTCGCTCACCTCCGTCGTGATGGAGGTCCCGTCGGGGGTGTGGGCCGACACCGCCTCGCGGCGCGCCCTGCTCGCCCTGGCGCCGCTGGCGGCCGCGATCGGCTTCGGCCTGCTGGTCGCCGTCCCCACCTACTGGGTGTTCGCCGCGGGCTTCGTCCTGTGGGGCACCTCGGGAGCGCTGCAGTCGGGCGCGCTGGAGGCGCTGGTCTACACCGAGCTCGACCGTCTGGGCGCCGCCGGCCGCTACGCCGCGATCATGGGCCGGGCCCGTGCGATCGGCACGGGCGCCGTCATGGCGTCCATGGCCGTCGCCGCCCCGGTGTTCGCCCTGGGCGGCTACCCGCTGGTCGGCGCCGGCAGCGTCCTGGCATGCGTGCTCGCCACGGCCGTCGCACTGACCTTTCCCGAACATCGCGTACGAGGGCAGCGGGAGGAGACCTCGCCGGGCGGCTACGCCGCGACCCTGCGCGCCGGGCTGCGGGAGGTACGCGCCGACCGGACGACGCGCCGGGCGCTGCTGCTGGTGCCGGCGGTGACGGCCCTGTGGGGGTCGCTGGAGGAGTACGTCCCGCTGCTCGCGGTCGGTGCCGGGGTCGCCACGCATGCCGTGCCGCTCGTGGTGCTCCTGGTCTCCGCGGGCATCGCGGTCGGCGGCCTGTTCGCGGCGGCCGGGCGGGGCTTCACCGACAGGGAGCTCGCGGCCCTCCTCGCGTTCGGGGCGCTGGCGCTCGGCGCGGGTGCGGCCGGCGGGGTCGCGGTGGGGTTCGTCGCCGTCGCGGCCGCCTTCTGCGCCTTCCAGATGGCGAGCGTGCTGGCCGACGCGCGGTTGCAGGAGAGCATCACGGGCCCGGCCCGCGCCACCGTGACCTCGCTGGCCGGGCTGGGCACCGAGGTGGGCGCCGTCCTCGCCTACGGCGGCTACGCCGCCGCCTCGGCGCTGACCGACCACGCCACGATCTTCACGGCCTCCGCGGTGCCGTACGCGGTTCTCGCCCTGGTGCTGTTCCTCGGCGGGTCTCGCTCACGGAGGGCCGCGGCCGTCCGGGCACCGCTCGGTGGCCCGTGAACCGGGGCAGGCCGAGCTCGGCGAAGACCGGGCGGTGGTCGGTGTCCGGCAGGGAGTGGACGCCGAAGGTGTTGACCGCCATGCGCGAGTCGGCGAGCACGTGGTCGATCGTCACGCCGGGGAGGGACTCCCAGCCCAGCTGCGGCCAGGTGGGCTGGTCGCCCTGAGCGCCGCCCACACCGCGAGCGGCAGCACCGCCGGCCAGACGAGCAGCAGGTCCACCCATCTCGATCTGATCATAAAGCGGGAGCGTAACGACCTTGTGTGCAGATTCAATGGAGATTGGCGGCTTTATCCGCGCACGTCGGTGGCCTCAGATGAGGCCGTACGCCTGGGCGATCAGCTCGTAGGAGCGGATCCGGTCGGCGGGGGAGTGCACCATCGTGGTGATCATCAGTTCGTCGGCCTCGGTGCGCTTGCGCAGGTCCTCCAGCCCCTGCCGCACCTCGACGGGGTCCCCGATCACCACCTTGGACAGGTGGTCGTCGAGGAAGTCCTTCTCGATCGGGCTGTAGGGATATGCCTCGGCCTCCTCGGGCGTGGGGACCGGCTGCGGGGCCCCGCGCCGCAGCCGCAGCATGGACAGAGCGCCCGGGCGGGCCAGGCGCAGCGCCTGCTCGGAGGTGTCGGCGGCGACGGCGGAGACGCCGATCATCGCGTATGGCCGGCCGAGGACGGCGGAGGGCCGGAAGGCCGACCGGTACAGCTCCAGGGCGGGGATGGTGTTGTTCCCGCTGAAGTGGTGCGCGAACGCGAACGGCAGGCCGAGCATGCCGGCGAGCTGGGCGCTGAAACCGCTGGAGCCCAGCAGCCAGATCGGCGGGCGGCCCGACTCGGGGGAGCGGGGTACCGCGACGACCCGTTCGAGCGAATGGCCCTGCGGGAACGAGCCGTCCAGGAAGGCGGTCAACTCGGCCAGCTGCTCGGGGAAGTCGTCGGCGTCCGGACCGTTCCTGCGCAGCGCCCGCGCGGTGGCGGGGTCGGTGCCCGGGGCCCGGCCGAGCCCGAGGTCGATGCGGCCCGGGTGCAGCGCGTGCAGGGTGCCGAACTGCTCGGCGACGATCAGCGGGGCGTGGTTGGGCAGCATGACGCCGCCGGATCCCAGCCGGATGCTCCTGGTCGCGGCGGCCAGATGGGCGATCAACACGGCGGGGGAGGAACTGGCCACGGACGGCATGCCGTGGTGCTCGGCCACCCAGATCCGGTGGTAGCCCCACTCCTCCGCGCGCCTGGCCAGCTCGGTGCTCGCCTCCAGGGTCTCGGTGGGCGTCACTCCCGAACCGACGACGGCCAGCTCGAGGATCGACAGGGGGACCTCGGAGGAGCCGCGGGCCGTGCCGCAGATGGTGTCTTCAGCCATGCAGGCGGCAACCCGTGCCAAGCGGAAGTTTATTCCGATTAGCCGGATTATCGGTTACTGAAGTTGCCGCTGGAGGGGCAATTCGACCACAGGCGGGCGGGCGTCGATCAGCACTGCGGGAACCCCCCCGCCACCCGGACGGGAGGGATGCCGCTCCAGCAGGTGATGTCAACCCTCGCCCGGCTCGCCGGAGACGTCCTCTGCCGGCCGCTCACTCGCCCGGACCCCGGTGTACACCAGGGCGGGCGGCACGTTGAACCAGATCGGGCCCAGGGTGCCGACGGTGGCGAAGGCGTTCTCCATGAGGCCACGGAAGTGCCGGAAACGCTGTAGCGGCAGCACGGTCAGCGTCGTGATGGTGCTGAAGGTGCCGCCGGGGGCGAGCGAGGCCGAGATCTCCTCCAGGATGCGCTCCTGCCGCGACTCCTCGAACAGGGTCCAGGGAAGGGAGGAGACGATCGAGTCGGCATGGGACAGACCGGCCTGCCTCAGCAGCTTGCCCAGATCCCCCGCGTCACCGGCGACCACCTCAAGCCAGGGCCTGCTGCGTCGCAGGTGGCTCACCATGCCCTCGTTGACCTCCACGGCGAGCTGCCGCCCTCCGGACGGCAGGCGGTCGCGGATCGCGTCGCTGATCACCCCGCCGCCGGCACCGAGCTCGACGACCACGGCTCCGGGAGTGGCCGGGATCACCGACGCGGCCAGGCGGGCGACGGCCTTCGAGCTGGGGGCGATCGCCCCCAGCTGCTGGGGATTACGCATGATCGCGCCGAGGAAGGCGAGAGTGTCCCCGCTGGCGGGACGAGTTTGAGAGAGCACCGACAGCTCATTCCCCCAGATGAGGGGGTTATGCCAGTTTGGCGGGCTTTGATGATCGAAATTCCGCCGCCGTACCGGGGAGGACGGCCCGGAAGTCGTCCGCGGGCTCCCGCCACCACCTTGTCGCCGGGCCGCCTCTGCCCGGTGGCGGCGGGGCGAGGTACCGTCGTCTTATCGGATCCCGGTCAAGAGGGGAGCCGCCATGCCAGACGATTCCGATCACGTGCTCGACTCCATCGACGGCGCCGTCGACGAATGGCTCGCCATGAGTGACGACTCGATGCGCTGGACACCGCCGGAGAAGGCCCACCCCAAGTCCCAGTCGGGCCTGCCGGTGCCACCGCTGCCGCAGGTGCTGGAAGACCTCCTCCAGGAGGTCGGCAGCCGCCTTGGTCCGCCTGCCCAGGCCGTGGTCGACGCGTTCCGACCCCTGGGGGAGGGGGTGGTCGAGGCCGTCTCCACGTTCCTCGACAGGCCGCCCGTGCGGCAACTCCTCGACCCGTCCGACCCGTCGGAGGATCCGGAGACGCTCGGAGAGCGCGCCTTTCCCGACACGTTCGGTCCGTCGCCCGAGGAACCGCCCGAGGAACCGCCCGAGGAACCGCCCGAGATTCGATGAGGTTGCCGGACCGCCGAGACAACGACTCCCTTGGCCGCCGTCGAGGGAACCTCGCCGGGTGCCTCCGGGCTCCCTGCCGATGACCGGTGCTGCCCGGGCCTCAGAGGGCGGGGGACTCCCCGATCGCCGAGGCGGCAGGTCAGAGCGTCGGCCGGACGGTGAGCCGGAGCCCGAGGTGGGCGTAGGTGCCCAGCAGCCACGCCGCGCTGACGTAGGTCGACACGATCGAACCGCCGAAGATCTGGGCCAGCATGGTCACGGGGAACCAGAGTCCCGCCAGCAGCGGCAGCCAGCGCAGCAGCCCCTGGTAGCGGCCGGTCACCGCGACCGCGATGCCCTGAACCAGCATGCCGAGCATGCTGAGCGGCCAGCAGGCGTCGAGGATCATCAGCGCGAGCGGGAAGTCGTCGTGGGTCGCGTAACCGAAGGAGAACACGTTCAGCAGGAACGCGCCGGGAAGCAGTGCCAGCAGCCCGGCCGGGATCACCCGGCTCCACCCGTCGCCTGTCCCCCGGGTGGCCAGGACCACCCGGACCAGGGCGAAGACCCCCACGATGAAAAGCATTCCGGTGACGGTGTCGAGTGTCTGGATGCCTTCCTGGATCTTGTCACCCACGATGACCGTACCGGCCCCCCATGCCGTGGCCCCGATGGCCAGGAGTACCCCGGCGATGCGGATCTGCTGCGGTGCCGCGGCGGCGAAGGGCGCGGCGGCCCCGTCCGGATTGACGTTGCTCGGCTGTATGTGAACGGACACGGTCTTCCTCCTTGATTGCTGGAGGTACCACTGTCTCCGCGCCGCGTCCCGGGCGGCCAGGGAGCGGGGTCATGCCGGGAGTCCTGGATCTTCCTGGCTCCAGGGGACTTCTGTCCCGGGTGGGGCGGGACACGGCTCCCCTGCCGGCGAAGTCGGACAGGAGACGCTGCCCGGATCGGATGGTGGTCGCCGGACACCTTTTGGCTGCGGCGGGGCGCCTGACCCGAGGTCGGGGCTTTCGTGATCGTGATCGTGGTCGAAGGGCCATCTTTACTGGCTTTCTACGTCATATGATCTCTCGGATCACCCCGAGATCACGAGGAAAGGACCCCTGTGACCGACAAGAGGGATGAGCGGGACGTCGGCATCGACACGACCAGGCCCAGCATCGCCAGGGCCTACGACGTCGTCCTCAACGGCAAGGACAACTTCGAGGTCGATCGGGCCTTCGTCGCGGAGATCGTGAAGATCGTCCCCGAGATCTACGACGTGGCGACCTACAACCGTCAGGTCCTCGGCCGGGGGGTGCGGTTCCTGGCGAAGCAGGGCATCACCCAGTTCATCGACCTCGGCTCGGGGTTGCCGACCGTGGAGAACACTCACCAGGTCGCCCAGGGCGTGAATCCCGAGGCGCGGGTCGTCTACGTCGACAACGACCCGATGGTGCTGGCCCACGGCCGGGCGCTGCTGGCGGAGAACGACCGTACGGCGATGGTCACCTCCGACCTGCGTGACACCGAGGCGATCCTCGCCGACCCGGCGGTCAAGCGGCTCATCGACCTCGACCGGCCGGTGGGCGTGATGCTGGTCGGGGTCCTGCACCACCTGCACGACGACGACGACCCCCGGGGAATCGTCGAGACCTACATGGCGGCGGTCCCGTCGGGCAGCTACCTCTTCATCACCCACTTCTGCGCCTCCAGCCAGGACTCCCGTGACGCGGAGCAGAAGTACCTCGCGCTGCTCGGCACCGGCCGGTTCCGGACGCCGGAGGAGATCACCGCGTTCTTCGACGGGTTCGAGCTGCTCGAACCGGGCGTCGTCGCGCTGCCCCTGTGGCGACCCGACGGGCCGATCCCGGCGCAGCTGACCGTCGGCCAGCGGCTCATGTACGGCGGGATCGCCTACAAGCGATAGTCCCGCGGATGCCCCGGTCGACCTTCGCGCCAGGCATACCGGGGACGAGATCCAGCCCCATGTCGCACTCGTTCGCCGGTTGATCGGTGGCTCACCATCGCCCCTGCCGGTCGTAGCCGGCCAGGCCCACGGCGATGTCCGGTGCCTGGTCGAGGCAGGCGGCCAGAACGACGGCGTCTTCCAAGCCTGGCAGGCGCCCTGCCCCGCCACGCCGGCGGGAAGGCCACGCCGAGAGATTTTAAATCTACATTGTAAAGGTCGCAGGCCGCAGGGTGACGGTAACGACCCGCACCGTCCCCTGCGGCTCGCGCGGTCTGGTCGGCAAATCCAAGTTGAGAATCAGCTTTTGGTGCAGTCATCCCTTTTTCGGTACCCTCGGTTCTCAGGTCGAGAGGCGCTGCAACGGACTCAGGTCCGCCACGCTCGGCCTCGATCGTTCACCAAGGGCGCCTCCCACAGTGGGAGGTGGTCTGGTGGACAGGTCCTTGAACAACGGCGACGAGCACGGGCGTGACAGCGGGGCGTGTCGCGGAAACGGCACTCCAGCAGCCGACGGCGGCGCACAGGCCCTGCGAGAGCTGCTGGACCGGCGGATCGCGGTGCTCGACGGGGCCTGGGGCACGATGCTGCAGGGCGCCTCGCTCACCCCGGCCGACTACCGTGGGGAGCGGTTCGCAGAGCACCCGCGTGACGTGACCGGTGACCCTGACCTGCTGAACCTGACGCGCCCCGACGTCATCCTGGACATTCACCGTCAGTATCTCGCGGCGGGCGCGGACATCACCACCACCAACACCTTCACCGCGACCGGCATCGGCCAGGCCGACTACGGGCTGGAGTCGCTGGTACGGGAGATGAACCTGCGGGGCGCCCAGCTGGCGCGTCAGGCCGCGGACGAGGCGGGCGGGCGTTTCGTGGCCGGCTCGATCGGCCCGCTGAACGTCACGCTGTCGCTGTCCCCGCGCGTCGAGGACCCGGCCTACCGGGCGGTGTCGTTTGACGAGGTCCGTGCCGCCTACGCCGAGCAGATCCAGGCGCTGGCCGACGGCGGGGTCGACCTGCTGCTGATCGAGACGATCTTCGACACGCTCAACGCGAAGGCCGCGATCGCCGCCGCGCGCGAGGTCGCCCCGCACCTGCCGCTGTGGATCTCGGTGACGATCGTCGACCTGAGCGGGCGCACGCTGTCGGGGCAGACCGTCGAGGCGTTCTGGAGCGCGATCCGGCACGCCGAGCCGCTGGTGGTCGGCGTGAACTGCTCGCTGGGCGCCGAGGAGATGCGCCCGCACGTCGCCGAGCTGTCGCGCCTGGCGGGCACCTACACGGCCTGCCATCCCAACGCCGGTCTGCCCAACGCGTTCGGCGGCTACGACCAGACCCCGGCCGAGACCGCGGCGCTGCTCGGCGAGTTCGCCTCGTCGGGAATGGTCAACGTCGTCGGCGGGTGCTGTGGGACCTCGCCGGGGCACATCGAGCGGATCGCGGCCGCCGTGTCCGGCCTCCCGCCTCGCGAGATCCCGGCACCGGCGGCCCGTACCCGGTTCAGCGGCCTGGAGCCCTTCGAGATCGGCCCGGACACCGGGTTCGTCATGATCGGGGAGCGCACCAACGTCACCGGTTCGGCGCGTTTCCGGCGCCTGATCGAGGCGGACGACCACCAGGGCGCCGTCGACGTCGCGCTGGAACAGGTGCGCGGTGGGGCCAACCTGCTCGACGTCAACATGGACGCCGACCTGCTCGACAGCGTGCGGGCGATGACCACCTTCCTGAATCTGATCGCGACCGAGCCTGAGGTCGCCCGTATCCCGATCATGATCGACAGTTCGCGGTGGAGTGTGCTGGAGGCCGGGCTCAAGTGCGTGCAGGGCAAGGGCGTCGTCAACTCGATCAGCCTCAAGGAGGGCGAGGAGCCGTTCCTGGAGCAGGCGCGGATCATCCGGGACTACGGTGCCGGCGTGGTGGTCATGGCCTTCGACGAGCAGGGGCAGGCCGACACCGTCGAGCGTAAGGTGTCGATCTGCGCCCGCGCCTACGACCTGCTGACCCAGCAGGCCGGGTTCGCCGCCGAGGACATCGTGTTCGACCCCAACGTGCTCGCGGTCGCCACCGGCATCGCCGAGCACAACGGCTACGCGAAGGCGTTCATCGAGGCGCTGCCGCTGATCAAGCAGCGGTGCCCGGGGGCGCGGACCAGCGGTGGCATCTCCAACCTGTCGTTCTCCTTCCGGGGCAACGACGTCGTGCGCGAGGCGATGCACTCGGCGTTCCTGCTGCACGCCGTGCGTGCCGGTCTTGACATGGGCATCGTCAACGCGGGGCAGCTCGCGGTCTACCAGGACATCCCCGCGGACCTGCTCGAACTCGTCGAGGATGTGATCTTCGACCGGCGCGAGGACGCCACCGACCGGCTCGTCGCCTTCGCCGAGACGGTGAGCGGGTCCGGCACGCGTCGGGTCGTGGACCTGTCCTGGCGGGACGCGCCGGTGGAGCAGCGGCTGGCGTACGCCCTCGTGCACGGCATCGTCGACTTCATCGAGGCCGACACCGAGGAGGCCCGGCAGCGAAAGGCGAGCCCCCTGGAGGTGATCGAGGGGCCGCTCATGGACGGCATGAAGACCGTGGGCGACCTGTTCGGCGCGGGGAAGATGTTCCTGCCGCAGGTGGTCAAGAGCGCGCGGGTGATGAAGCGCTCGGTCGCCTACCTCGAGCCCTACATGGAGGCGGAGAAGGAGCAGGCGCGGCTGGAGGGACGCCTCGACACCGGTCGCGGTCAGGGAAAGGTGGTGCTCGCGACCGTCAAGGGCGACGTGCACGACATCGGCAAGAACATCGTGGGCGTCGTCCTCGGCTGCAACAACTACCAGGTCATCGACCTCGGGGTGATGGTTCCGGCCTCCGTCATCCTCGACACCGCGATCGCCGAGGGCGCCGACGTCGTCGGGCTCTCCGGGCTGATCACCCCGTCACTGGACGAGATGGTCACCGTCGCCGCGGAGATGCGGCGCCGCGGGCTGAAGCTGCCCCTGCTGATCGGCGGCGCCACGACGTCGCGACAGCACACCGCGGTCCGTATCGCCCCCGCCTACGACAACACCACGGTCCACGTGCTCGACGCCTCCCGCGTCGTCGGCGTGGTCTCCGACCTGCTGGACACCGAGCGGGCCGGAGAGCTGGACGCGAGCAACCGCGCCGACCAGGAGCGCCTGCGCGAGCAGTACGCGAGCAAGCAGCGCACCCCGCTGCTGACCGTCGCCCAGGCGCGCGCGAACCGTGAGCGGGTCCCGTTCGACGACCTGCCCGTCCCCGACTTCACCGGCGTCCGCACCGTGCGGCCGGACCTGGCCGCCCTCCGGAAGATGATCGACTGGCAGTTCCTCTTCCTGGCCTGGGAGCTGAAGGGCAAGTACCCGGCGATCCTCGACCAGCCGGTGGCCCGCGAACTTTTCGACGACGCGAACACCCTGCTCGACCAGATCATCGCCGAGGGCCACTTCCAGGCCCTGGGCGCCTACGGCTACTGGCCCGCCCACTCCGAGGGCGACGACATCGTCATCGACGCCACGCTCGACGGCGTGCTCGATACCGTGCTCGACGACGGTACGGCGGGTGCGAACGGTCTTCGCCTGCCGATGCTGCGCCAGCAGACGGCCAAGCCCGAAGGACGGCCCAACAGGTGTCTCGCGGACTACCTGGCTCCGGCCGGGGATCACCTCGGCGGGTTCGCCGTGACCGTCCACGGCGCCGAAACCCTCTCGGCCACCTACGAGGCCCAGAATGACGACTACCGGGCGATCATGGTGAAGGCCCTCGCCGACCGCCTGGCCGAGGCGTTCGCCGAGCACATCCACCTGCAGGCGCGGCGGGCCTGGTACGAGCCGGACGCCGACCCCCGCATCGAGGACCTGCACGCCGAGCGCTTCCGCGGCATCCGCCCCGCGCTCGGCTACCCCGCGAGCCCGGACCACAGCCAGAAGCGGGACCTGTTCGGCCTGCTCGACGCCGAGCGGATCGGCATGGGCCTGACCGAATCCTTCGCGATGACCCCCGCGGCCAGCGTCAGCGGGCTGCTCTTCGCCCACCCGTCGTCGCGGTACTTCACCGTGGGGCGCGTCGGCAGGGACCAGATCGAGGACTACGCCCGGCGGCGGGGCCTCGACCTCGCGGAGGTCGAGCGCTGGCTGCGCCCCAACCTCGCCTACGACCCCGAATGATCCGAACCGGCGGCCGGCGTCGCCTGTGACCGGTCTCGACACCGCCGTCGAGCACTTCACCGCATTTCTTTATCTTTGCGGCCTGGTGCTGATAACAGATCGGTAAGACCGTACTGTCATGTGCCGCATACAGTGTGTGATTTTTGCCAGGCTAGGGGAGGTCGGACGCGATACGGGAGGCGAGATGTACGGTGAGCACGATCGGACTCACGGCCACGGCCTCAACGCCAGACCGCGAGGACGCATGCCGTACAGCGACTCGCGGCTCCGGCCGGCAGATCCTCCGCACTCCGCCGGGCCCGCGACCCTTCCCGAACCCGATGGACGGTGGCAGGAGGAAGCACCGACACCCCACGGGATCGCGCGGCACGGGAAGGACGAGCAGGCGGACGAAGAGACCGCCCGGCCACCGGCCCGTCATTCCTGGACATACCTCGACAGCAGGCCTTTCTCCATGCCGCCGCCGCCCAGCCCCTGGCAGCGGCCGTGGTCGAGGCTCTCGCGCGACCAGCTCCTGGGGCCGGCGCTGGTCGCCGGGTTCCTCGTCGCCGCAGGGGTCGGCGTCTGGTCGTCCGGCTGGTCCCCGTGGGCCGGGACGCCCACCGCGAGCAGGGCGCCGGCGCCTCCCGCGGAGCGCCTCCTCGCGGATCACGACATGGTGATCACGCCACCGCGAGCCCCGGCGGCGGCCGGGGCCCCCGCGGGAGAGCGGAAGGCTCCGGTGGGCAGGGGAAGGGGGCCGCACCGTGACCCGGTGCGGGTCCTGCCGGCTGAGCGGGCCCTTTCCGGCACCGCCGGCGGTTCCCGGAACGAATGGGTCAAGCGAGTCAAGCGGAACCGCGAGAGCCGGGAGGACCGGGGCTCCGCGCGGGCCGGCGCCACGCCGGTGACCGGCAACGCCAGGCAGGCGAACGGAAGCACCGGCCAGGGGGTCGGCGACGCCGCGGGGAACACCGCGAACACCCTCGGGAACGCGGGGAACGCGGGGAACGCGGGGAACGCGGGGAACGCGGGGAACGCGGGGAACGCGGGGAACACCGCATCGAGGCGGTCGCGCCCCGGGGCGCGGAAGGCACGGTCGCAGTCCCGTACGACCAGGGCGGGCGCACCGGTCACCAGGTCGCCCTCGCCCTCGGTGTCCAGGAGCCGGCCGTCGGATCCGGGTGCCGGGGGCGGGAGCGCCGCCGGAATCAGCGCCGCCTACGCCTGCCGCCACCTGCCCCCCGGCGACTGGCGCTACGCCTACTGCGTGCGGGTCTGGAACGACTACAAGAGCAGGAACGGCCTGCCCTAGCGAGCCGGTCGGGAGATCGGCTCGCCGCCGACGGGATACGTCGGCGGCCGGGTGTGGGACCGGGCCGCCCGAACAGGCGAGGTCGGCATCGCCCGGTAGCACCGCATGTCTTCCCGAACCGTCGACGGCGGGAACGCGGTACGTGCACCGAGGGCCACGCGGTGGAGGGCGGCCGTCGGGAGTGGCGAATTGTGGCCGATGTCCCGGCTGGGACCGCGGGGGTGCGCGGGGCGCACGATCCTTGGTGTGAACTTGAGGTATCCCGGCGATTACTCATGGTCATCGCGGTGCATGAGGTCCCGTGCAGATCAACCCTCAGCACTAACGGGAGTACCCATGCACATCCGCATCGCCGCGACGGGGCTCGTCGCCGTCGGCCTTCTCGCCACCCTGGCCACCGCAGGTGTCGCCGCCACCACTGCCACCGCCACTGCCGCCACCGCCGCGGTCGTTCCCGCTCCGGCCGCGTGTGCCCAGGAGCATCTCGCGCTGCTGGACGCCGAGGACGCCATCGCGGGCGTCGAGGCGGTCCCGGAGGTCAAGGTCGCCCATGACGCCTTGGCGAAGGCCGGCGCCGCCGCGGACGTGGACAAGCTCTCTTCGAAGACGGCCCCGCAACCGCTCGGGGCAGGCGCGCCGGAGGCGGATCCCGCCACCGCGAAGGCAATGGAGGCGTACAACGCCGCCGGGGCCAAGTATCTGCAGGCGCGCGACGCGGCGCTCTCGAAGGTCGCGCCACTGCACCGGAGCTCCAGGGACGCGCTCAAGAAGTGCCTCAAGGTCGGCTCCGCCTGAACCCGATGACACAGGCCGGCGTCCCCCAAGCCGTGACCAGGGCGGATGGCCCATGGTGGCCGGGGACTCCGGCGGGAGGTGACACAAGCCGGTACAGATCTTCTGCCTCCGTGACGGGGAGGATCGCCCCGCCCTCCGCCACATGACCACTTCGCACCGGAGGGCGGAGCCTGAGGAGGCGCCGGAGTCCGGGCGGCCACACCGGTATCGCCCGGGCCTGTCGCGCCTCTTTGTGTCCTTCCGGTACCCCTCGTGGTTCCGGTTGCGTCGTTCGGCGTGAATACGGATGTCCGGTCGCGGTAATCTCCAACAATCCCGCAAGTGGCGCCGTGTTCGGCTGCGCACGCAAAATAAGACTGGACATCCCATGATAAATACTGCTGAAATGGTGTTTTTCGTGAATAAGTAATTCACCCTACGCAAGGGGCAGTCGGACACTCCCTGATGGTGGCGCATGGACACTGCTCTGTCGTTTCGCGTTCTCGGTCCACTTGAAGTCCTGGTAGGTGAGCAACGGGTCTCGATCGGAGGGTCACGCCAGCGAATTATTCTCGCCACGCTCATCCTGCGCGCGGGGCGGGTCGCCCCCGTCGACCTGCTCGCCGGGGCGATATGGGGTGAGCGCCCGCCGCCCACCGCCCGCAGCCAGGTGGTCATCTGTGTCTCCGGGCTCCGCCGGGCCTTCGTGGAGGCGGGCGCCCCGGCGAACCTGCTCGGTACCTCCTCGCCCGGGTACATCCTGCAGGCCGACCTCTCCCAGGTCGACGTCCTGCTCGCCGAGCGCCTCGCCGCCAAGGCGAGGGCCGCGGAGAGCGCCGGCGACCTCTCCGGCGCCGCCCGGCTGTTCGCCGAGGCGTGCGGCCTGTGGCGCGGCCCGGTCCTGGCGGGTATCGAGAGCGCGTTCGTCGAGTCCGAGGCGCGACGGCTGGACGATCGCCAGCTGACGCTGACCGAGGAGCGCGTCCAGCTGGAGCTCGCACTCGGCCGGCACCGGGAGCTGATCGACGACCTCGCCGTCTTCGTCGACGCCAACCCGCTGCGCGAGCGGCTGCGCGCCCAGCTGATGCTGGCCAGATACCGGTGCGGGCGGCGGGCGGAGGCGCTGGACACCTACCGGATCGGGCGGATGCACCTCGTCGAGGAGCTCGGCATCGAGCCGGGCACCGAGCTACAGGTCCTGCACGACGCCATCCTGCGCGACGCCCCCGAGCTGACCCCGGCACCCGCCCGGGTGACCGTTCCCGCCTCCGTTCCCGCCTCCGTTCCCGCCTCCGTGCCCGTCTCCGAGGCCGCCACCGGATCGGAGCTCGCGCCCGCGGAGCCGGTGGCCCCGGTCGAGCACGGGGTGGTGCCCGCGCAACTGCCCGCGGACGCGCCCTGCTTCGTCGGCAGGACCATCGAGATCGCCGAGTTGGACGCCCTGCTGGACAAGCGGATCGGCCAGGGGCTGCTCACCATCGCGCTCATCACCGGGGTGGGCGGGGTCGGAAAGTCGGGGCTCGCCGTGCACTGGGCGCACCGGGTCGCCTCCCGCTTCCCCGACGGCCAGCTCTTCGTGAACCTGCGCGGCTACGACCTCAACGCCCAGCCGCTGGCCCCCGGCGCGGTCATGGACCGCTTCCTGCGGGCTTTCGGCATCGCCGGCGAGCGCATTCCCGAGGATCTGGACGAGCGCGCCGGCCTGCTGCGCACCGTCATCGGCAGGCGCCAGGTGCTGCTGCTGCTGGACAACGCCCGGGTCATCGACCAGGTCAGGCCGCTGCTGCCCGGCTCCGGCACCTGCTGCGTGATCGTGACCAGCAGGGACCCGCTGGGCGACCTGGCCGCCAGGGAGGGGGCCAGCGTGATCCATCTGGAGGTGCTGGGCGCTGCGGACTCCGCCGCGCTGCTCGCCGGGGTCGCCGACTCCGTGGTCATGGACGAGGACCCCCAGGCCGCCGCGCTGCTCGGCGAGCTGTGTGACGGGCTGCCGCTGGCACTGCGGATCGTGGGCGCCCGCCTCACCACCCGCTCGTACTGGACCCCGGCCCGCCTGGCCAAGCGTCTCGCCGACGAGCGGCGCCGGCTGGACGAGCTGAGTTACGGCCAGCTGACCGTACGGGCCAGCTTCGCCCTCAGCTACCGCGACCTGAGCTCCGAGGCGGCGCTGATGTTCCGCAGGCTGGGGCTGCTTGAGGCGCCCGACTTCGCCTCCTGGGCGGGCGCGGCGCTGCTCGACATCGACGGCCTCGACGCCGAGGACCTGATCGACCAGCTGGTGGACGCCCAGCTCGTCGAGGTGCTCGGTCCCGACGGCGCCGACCAGGTCCGCTACCGCTTCCACGACCTGGTCCGGCTGTATGCCAGGGAGCGGGCCCATGAGGAGGAACCGCCCGAGGACCGGCTCGCCGCCGTCACCCGCGCCCTGAGCTGCTGGCTCGTGCTGGCCGAGGAGGCACACCAGCGGGAGTACGGCGGGGCCTTCACCCAGCTGCACGGCTCGGTGCCCCGGTGGCGGCCGGCCGACACGGACGAGCTCCTGGAGCGGCCACTCGACTGGCTGGACGCCGAACGCGGCGCTCTCGTCGCCGCCGTCTCCCAGGCCGCCCACCTCGGCGCGTCCGAGCTGTGCTGGGACCTCGCCGTCACCGCCACCACCCTGTTCGAGGCCCGGAGCCACTTCGATGACTGGCGCACCACCCACGAGACGGCCCTCGCCGCCGCTCGCCGGACCGGCGATCTGCGCGGTGAGGCGGCCGTTCTCTGCTCGACGGGAAGCATGTATCTCTTCCAGCAGATGCCGGAGCGGGCGGGCGAGTGCCTGTGGGCGGCGCGTGAGCTGTTCGAGCGGCTCGATGACTCGTACGGGATGGCGCTGGCGCTGCGCAACATCTCACTGCTGGACCGGCTCGCGGGCCGCTTCGACACGGCGCTCGAGGGGTTCCTCACCGCGAAGAGGATCTTCGCCGCGGTCGGGGACCGCTTCGCCGAGGCCCACGTGCTCGGGGGCATCGCCCAGGTCCACGTTGACCAGGGGAGAGCGGAGCTCGCCGAGCCCCTGTTGAGACAGGCCCTGGAGGTCTTCCGGCAACTGGGCAGTGAGCGGGGTCAGGCGCAGATACTCAACAGGCTGGGGGAGACACTGCTGCGCCAGGACAGGCCAGGGGAGGCGGAGGCGACCTCCCGGGCCGCGCTCGCCCTGGTCAGGGAGCGGCAGGACGGCATCGGGCAGGCGTACATCCTGTGTGGGCTGGGGGAGATACAGGTCCGCCAGAACCGGCTGGAGGCCGCCGTGGAGAGTCTCGACGAGGCGCTGGCCATCGCCCAGGAGGTGCGCGAGCGCTTCGTGGAGGCGCGGATTCACCTGGCCTTCGGCCAGTTGCACGCCCGGCGCGGCCGGTTCGACGAGGCGGTGGCCCATCTGCTTGAGACCTTCGAGATATCCACCGAGCTGGATACCCGGCTGTGGCGGTTCAGGGCACTGTCCGCGCTGGGGGAGGTGTTCCTCCTCAAAGGGGACGAGGCCGCCGCCTCCGATGCGCTGAATCGCGCCCTGGATTGTGGCACCGATACCGATTCCGAGGATTACCGGCGAATCAGGGCGCGACTGGCTACTTTATCGGGAATTTCTGCTGAATCATCAGGTCCATGTGCTGTCGCCGGTGATGTGAGCGACTGATGACGCTGCGGTGATCGTACCCTGAACGACGGCCACAGGCAGGGTGAAGAGCGCGGCACTGGCGGTGACCTTCGCGACCCAGGTAATCCACCGAGACATTTTCTACCTCATTCATCCGTGGTGTTTTCTTTCCTTCTTCCGTTCTGTGACAAACGTAGAATGGGACGCGATCGAGTCGATATCACATCGGCTACCGCTCGATATCCGGGGTCGCGTCGCGCATCAGCACCGCCGTGAGCAGCACGTCCGCTCCCCACGCCAGGTGCTCGGGGGCGGTGTACTCCCCGGGGGCGTGGCTCACCCCGCCCCTGCTCGGCACGAATATCATCCCGACGGGCGCGATCCGCGCCACGATCTGCGCGTCGTGGCCGGCGCCGCTGGGCAGGCGGTGGTAGGGCAGGCCCTGCCCGGCCGTGGCGCGGGCGATGAGCTCCCGCAGGCCCGCGTCGCAGTCGACCGGCGCGGTGCGCGCGCCGGGGACGACCGTGACGCGGGTGCCGGTCGCGCCGGCCACCTCGGCGGCGACCTCGGCCAGCCGCGTCAGTGCCGCGTCCAGTGCCCCGGCCGAGGTGTCGCGGAACTCCACCCCGAGCCGGACCCTGCCGGGGACGACGTTCCACATGCCGGGCTCGACGGCGCATGTCCCGGTGGTGGCGCGCAGCACCAGTCGCTCGTCGGCGGCGATGGCCCGCACGGCCAGCACCAGCCGGGCGGCGCCGTCCAGCGCGTCCGCCCGGTGCTCCATGGGCGTGGTGCCCGCGTGCCCGGCCACGCCGTCGACCGTGATCGAGACGTTCACCCGCCCGGTGATCGTCTCCACCACCCCGATCGGTACGCCCAGGCGTTCCAGCACCGCTCCCTGCTCGATGTGCAGCTCCAGGTAGGCGGCGATGTCGCGGGGTGACCAGGCCGCCTCGGCCAGCCGGTCGGCGTCGCCCCCGACCGCGGCCAGCAGGTCGGCGACCGGGACGCCGCGATCGTCCAGGGCGCGCGCCGCGCCGGGCGGCAGCACCCCGGCGAAGCCGTGCGAGCCCAGCATGCCCATCGTCCCGTGGGCGCCCTCCTCGTCGCAGAAGGCCACCACCACGAGCGGGTGGTTCAGCCGCACGCCCTCCTCGTGCAGGGTCCTGGCCACCTCGATGCCGGCCAGCACCCCGTAGGCCCCGTCGTAGGCGCCGCCGTCCGGCACCGTGTCGATGTGCGAGCCCAGGACCAGCGCGGGCGCCCCCGGTGCGGCGCCGGGGCGGCGGCCGATCAGGTTGCCGGCCGCGTCGATCCGCACGGCCAGGGCGGCCTCCTCCATGAGCCGCGCGACGTAGGCGCGACCCTCCACGTCTCCGGGGGTGAACGCCAGCCGCGTCACCCCGCCGCCGGGCACCGCGCCGATGGCGCCGAGCCTGGCCACCTGCTTCACCAGACGTCCGGCGTTGACACGGGGCCGGGTCCCCTGCAGGACGGTCATGGCGTACGCAGGGATTTAGGGCGCATGTCTGTCCAGACCTGCTCGATGCGGGCCAGGCAGTCGTCCCGGCCGCCGAGGGTTCCGGTGGCGGTCCACCCGGCGGGCAGGGCCCGGTCGTGCGGCCAGATGGAGTACTGCTCCTCGTGGTTGACCACCACTACGTAGGTGCTCACGTCAGACCTCCAGGTCACCGATCGTGGTCGAGTCGTCCCGCACCGCGTCCGTCCGGGAAGGACGGCACCGCCCGCGCGGTACGCCGTGTCATCTCGCAAGGGGAAGGCCGGGGCCGGACACCAGGGCGGTGATCGACCGCTCCAGTTCGCCGGCCATCGCGGCGACCGTCTCCGGAAGGAACAGCGCCGTGTCGTACTCCAGGACCGCGCGCGCGTGGCCGCCCAGGTCGGTGACCTCCAGGGCCAGGTCGAACTGCGAGGTGCCCAGCGGCATGACCAGCCGGTCGGCCGTCACCCCGGGCAGCCGGTCGTCGGCCGACTCCAGCAGGCGCCGGTCGTGCAGGGTGAACAGCACGTCGAACGGGCTCCTGCGGTCCCTGCCCAGCTCCGCGGTCAGCTTCGACAGCGGCAGCTCCTGGTGCTCGTAGGCGCCCAGCAGGCTCTGCCGGACCCGGTCGACGACCTCGGTGAAGGTGTGCGCCTCGGCCAGCGGGGTGCGGACCGCCACCGTGTTGACGAAGTGCCCGATCAGGTCGGCGACCTCGCTTCTGGAGCGGCCGGACACCACCGAGCCGACCGTCACGTCCCAGACGCCGGTGCGGCGGGCCAGCCAGACCTTGAAGGCGGCCAGGTAGACCATGTGCGGCGTGGTGTCGGTGGCGCGGCACAGCCCGCGTACGTCGACGGGCAGTTCGAAGGCGTGCTGGGCGCCCTGGAACAGCGGCCGTCTGGGGCGGGGCAGGTCGGGGCGGAGCGCGGTGCGCGGTGCGCCCGCCAGCTGCTTTCGCCAGTAGTCCACCAGGCCGGACAGCCGCTCACCGGTCAGCGACTCGCGTTCCCAGACGGCGAAGTCGACGTACTGGGTGCCGGGCGGCGCCGGTTCGGCCGAGCCCTCGACCCGGTTGCGGTAGAGGGCGCACAGCTCCCGCCAGAAGATCGCGGTCGACCAGCCGTCGAAGACGATGTGGTGCGCCAGGACGAGCAGCACGTGCTCGGTGGGGGAGACCCGGTACAGCACGGGCCGCAGCAGCGGGCCGCCGGCGAGGTCGAACGGTCTGCGGTACTCCTCCAGGATGAGCCCGGCGGCGTCGGCCGTCTCCACCACCGGCAGCGGCACCGGCGCCGGGTCCGCCACCCGCTGCACCGGCCCCTGCCTGGTCGTCGTGAACGTGGTGCGCAGCGACTCGTGCCGGGCGACCACCCGCCCGATCGCCCACTCCAGCGCCTCGACGTCCAGGTGTCCCCGGAGCCGGAACGCGTGCGGCGCGTTGTAGGCGGGGCTCGCCGGGGCCAGCTGGTTCAGCACCCACAGGCTCTCCTGGGCGTGGGAGAGCGGGTATCCGGCGCCGGGCGTCCTGGGCAGCGGGCGGGGCCCGGTCCCGGCGGGACCGGCCAGCCAGGCGGCCAGCTGGGCGGCCGTCAGGTGGTGGAAGACGTCGGAGATCGACACCTGCACGCCCAGCCGGTCCTGGATCCGCATCGCCACCTGGACCGCGGCCAGCGAGTGGCCGCCCAGGCCGAAGAAGTCGTCGTCCGGGCCGATCTCACCGGGTTCCAGATCGAGTACCTCACTCCAGACGGCGGTGACGACATCCAGCAACTCGGCCGGAACCCGGCCGGTCGTGCCCGTGTTCCCGGTCGCGACGCTCTCCCCGGCCGGGGCGCCCGCGCGCGGGGCCGGACCGTGCGGGATCGCCGGGGGACTCACCACCGCGGCGGCCGGGTCCCCGCTCGGTACTCCGGCACCGGGACGGGGCTCCCACGGGAACGCCGCCACCGGACGGCCGGGGTCGCCGGCCGCGAAGTCCAGCACCCGCAGGTAGCCCTCGGCGAGCCAGGCGATCGTGTCCGCGTCGAACAGATCGGTGTTGTAGCGCAGCAGGCCGGAGATCTCGCCGTCCGCGGCGACCAACTCCAGCTCCACGTCGAAACGGACGGTCCGCTGGTCGAGGGGGTAGGTCGACAGGGTCAGCTCGCCCAACCGCAGCAGCATGCCCCGCTCGCCCGCCGAGGAGGCGCCCAGCGGCGACGCCGCCTCGGGGGACTCGGTCCGGACGATCTCCCCCCGGTGCGAGGCGCGCAGCGTGAACGCCACGTCGAACAGCGGGGAGCGGCTGGGGTCGCGGTGCGCGCCCAGCCGCTCCACCAGCAGCGGGAACGGGTAGTCCTGGTTGTCCAGGGCGCCGAGCACCGCCCGCCGGGTGCGGTCGAGCACCTGCGAGAAGCCGGGGTTCCCCGACAGGTCGGCGCGGAGCACGACCGGGTTGACGAAGTAGCCGGCGACGTCGGAGAACTCCGGGCGGCTGCGCCCGGAGGTCCAGGTGCCGAGCAGGAGGTCCCGCCGGCCGGAGGCCCGGCCCAGCAGCACCTGGAAGGCGGCCAGCAGCGTCGTGTACAGGGTGGCCCCGCCGCCCGCGGCCAGCTCCCCGACCGCCGCCGACCGCTCGGCGCCCAGCCGGAAGGCGTGCGAGGCGCCCCGGAAGGTCTGGTCGGCAGGGCGCGGCCGGTCGGCGGGCAGCGCCGGCCCCGGCGGGGGATCGGCCAGCAGCTCCGTCCAGTACGCCGCCATCCTGGCCCCGTCCGGCCCGGCCAGCATCGCCGCCTGCCAGGCCACGAAGTCGGCGTAGGTCGCGGCGGGTGGCGCGCAGGTGGGCTCGGAGCCGCCGCGCAGCGCCGTGTACGCCTGCCCCAGCTCCTCCAGCAGCGCGAACAGCGACCAGCCGTCGATCGCGATGTGATGGGTGACCCAGAACAGCACGGGCGCCGCCGCCGGGCGCCGTACCAGCACGACCCGCAGCACCGGGCCGCGCTCCAGGTCGAACGGGCGGGCCGCCTCGGCGCCGAGCAGGGCCGCGAGGTCCTGGTCGGATGCGAGGGCGACGACGCGGAAGTCCAGCTCCCCCTGCGGGGCGACCCGCTGCACCGGCATGCCCTTGACGTGCCCGTACGTGGTGCGGAAGATCGGGTGCCGCGCCACCAGCCAGGCGAACGCGCCGCGCAGCGCCTCCGGGTCGGCCTCACCGTGCACCGTCCAGGCGAACGGCATGTTGTAGGCGACGCCGGCCTCGCTGCGCATCCGGTCCATGAACCACAGGGACTGCTGGCCGTAGGAGAGCGGAAAGGGTACGGCGCCCGATTTCATCAGCTTGGCGAGCAGGGCGCGCTTGTCCGCCTGGGACAGCGGCGCTCGGGTCTCCATCGAGGTCCTCCAGTGGGGGTCAGGTCGCCGGGACGGTCAGGCGCTCGACGAGGGAGACGGCCTCCTCGGGGGAGGTGACGGAGTGGAACATCGGCTGCCCGGCCCGGGAGATCAGCTCGAACCGCCGCAGGGTCTCGACCAGGCTGATGAAGCCGTCCCAGACGCCCTCGGCGTTCACGATGACCAGCGGTTTCTCGGACATGCCCAGGTAGGTGGCGGAGATCACCTCAAGGATCTCGTCCAGCGTCCCGTAGCCTCCGGGCAGCGCGATGAAGGCGTCCGCGCCGCGCAGCATGTGCTCCTTGCGCCGGTGCAGGCTGTCGGTCAGGTGCGTCTCCTGCGCCGGAGCGGCGATCGCCTGCTCCCGCTCGTACAGGAACCGGGGGATGATCCCCCGGATGGTCGCGCCGGTCTCCGAGGCGGCCCACGCCACCTCGCCCATCAGGCCGGAGCCGCCACCGCCGTAGATCAGGCGGTGGCCGCGCTGCCCGATGAGCCTGCCGGTCGCCCTGGCCATGTCGACGATGACCTGTGAGTTGCTTCGGCCCGCGCCGCAGAAGACGCAGATCTCCAGTGGTTTGCCGCCCCCGCGCACACCCGCGCCGGGTTGGAGGATCGTCGAGGTCATCGTTGTCTCCCTAGGAGGACCGGTAGCGCGTGATCGCCGGCAGGTGCCGTTCGCGGAGTTCGTGGTCGCGCACGCCGAGACCCTCGGCGGGGGCGAGGCAGAGCACGCCGATCTTGCCCTGGTGGGTGTTGCGGCGGACGTCGTGCACGGCCTCGGCGCTCTGCTCCAGGGCGTAGGTGCGCGACAGGGTCGGGTGGACGCGTCCCCGGATGACGAGCCGGTTGGCCTGCCAGGCCTCGTGGTAGTTGGCGAAGTGCGTGCCGACGACGCGCTTGAGGCTCATCCACAGGTAACGGTTGTCGAAGGAGTGCATGAACCCGGTGGTGGAGGCGCAGGTCACGACCGTCCCGCCGCGCCGGCAGACGTAGACGCTGGCGCCGAAGGTCTCCCTGCCGGGGTGCTCGAACACGATGTCGGGGTCGTCGCCGCCGGTCAGCTCGCGGATACGGCTGCCGAAGCGCCGCCATTCGGCGACGTCGGGGGTGTGCTCGTCGAGCCAGAAGGAGAACTCCTCCGCGGACCGGTCGATGATCAGGGAGGCGCCCGCCTTCCTGGCCAGCTCCGCCTTCGCGGGGGAGGAGACGACGCAGATCGGGGTGGCGCCGCCGTTCAGCGCGTACTGGGTGGCGTAGGAGCCGAGCCCGCCGGAGGCGCCCCAGATCAGCACGGTGTCGCCCTGCTTCATGGCCGCGCCGTTGCGCGAGACCAGCTGCCGGTAGGCGGTGGAGTTGACCAGCCCGGAGCAGGCGGCCTCCTCCCAGGTCAGGTGGGCGGACATCGGCATCAGCTGGTTGGCCTTGACCAGTGCCAGCTCCGCCAGGCCGCCGAAGTTGGTCTCGAATCCCCAGATCCGCTGCTGCGGGTCGAGCATGGTGTCGTCGTGCCCCTCGGGGTCCTCCAGCTCCACCGACAGGCAGTGCGCGACGACGCGGTCACCGGGCTTCCACTTGGTGACGCCGGGGCCCACCCGCAGTACGACGCCGCTGACGTCGGAGCCGAGCACGTGGTACGGGAGGTCGTGGCGGCGGGCCAGCTCGCTGCGGCGGCCGTAGCGGCGCAGGAACCCGAAGGTGGGCACCGGTTCGAAGATCGCCGACCAGACGGTGTTGTAGTTGACCGAGCTGGCCATCACCGCCAGCAGCGCCTCGCCGGGACCGACCTCGGGGGTGGCGACCTCCTCGATGTGCAGCGATTTGCGCGGGTCCTTGTCCTCGCCGCGCATCCCGGCGAACATGTCGACCTCGTCGGCGTGCACGGTGACGCCCCAGTAGGACTCCGGTACGGCCAGCGCTTCGAAGTGGCCGGGGTCGCTCTCGCCGGACAGGATCGCGTCTCGGATCGCGGTGGTCATCGAGCTGCCTCCAGGGCGAGTCGGTCGAGCTTGCCGTTGGGGTTCAGGGGGAGGAGGGGAACGGTGCGGAACCGGGCGGGGACCATGTGCGCGGGCAGCCGCTCGCCGCACAGGGAGCGCAGCTCGCGGGGGGAGAGCGGGGTGCCGACCAGGTAGGCGACGATCAGCGGCTCGCCGCCGGGCGGGGTCCGCACGATCACGGCCGCGTCGCTCACGCCGGGCGTGCGCCGCAGCACGGCCTCGATCTCGCCCAGCTCGACGCGGAACCCGCGGATCTTGACCTGGGAGTCGATGCGGCCCAGATACTCGAAGGCCCCCGACTCCAGCTGCCGTACCAGGTCGCCGGTGCGGTACCAGCGCCGCCGGCCGTCGCCCAGGTCGGCCACCGGGAACTTCTCGGCGTTGAGCGCCGGGCGGCCGACGTAGCCGGTGGCCAGGGCGGTGCCGCCCACCCACAGTTCGCCCTCGGTGCCGGTGGGCACCGGGTGGCCGTCCGCGCCGACGACGGCGGTGCGGACGTGGCGCAGCGCCCGGCCGATGTTCGTGGGCCCCGAGGTGTCCTCCACCATCGCGCGGTCCACGACCGTGCAGGTGGAGAAGACCGTCGTCTCGGTGGGACCGTAGATGTTGACGATCTGTTCGCGCCCGCCGGTCAGGTCCATCCAGGCGCGGATGGTGTCGCGGTCGATGGCCTCGCCGCCGAAGATCAGGTAGCGCAGCGCGAGCGGCCGGGGGCTCTGCTCCATGGCCCAGGCCAGATACCTGAACATGCTGGGCACCTGGCAGAGTACGGTCACCCGCTCGGTGTCCAGTGTCGTCAGCAGCAGCCGTGGGTCGCGCCCGGCCGCGACCGGGATGGCGACCACGCGCCCGCCGTGCAGCAGCGCCCCCCACATCTCCCAGATCGAGAAGTCGAAGCAGTGGCTGTGAAACCAGCTCCACACGTCGCCGGGGCCGAAGGAGAACCGTTCGCGGGCGGAGCGGAACAGCTCCAGCACCGCGCCCTCAGGGGTGGCGACGCCCTTGGGGGTCCCGGTCGAGCCGGAGGTGTAGATGATGTGGGTGGGGATCTCACCGGAGCGCTCGACGGGCGGCAGCACGTCTCCGGTCGCCCCGGTGATCTCGACCCTCGGCACCCCGGCGAACGGCCATGGCCCGTCCGGGTCGGCGCAGATCGCGCGCAGCTCGCTGTCGCCGGCCATGAACCGCACCCGCTCGGCGGGGTAGTCGGGGTCGAGGGGGACGTAGGTGCAGCCGTGGCCGATCACCGCCACGATGGCGGCGACGACCCGCCAGGAGCGCCGCATGAAGATGCCGACCCGGTCGCCGGGGACCAGTCCCAGCTCGTCGAGCGAGCGGCGGATCTCGGAGGCGGCGCCCGCCAGTTCCGCGTAGCTCACGGATCGGTGTTCGTCGGTGACGGCGAGTGCGCCGGGCCGCCGCCGCACGTGCTCGTAGAAGGCCGAGGCCAGGGAGCCGAATTCTTCGTCCACAGATCAGGACGATCTCCAATAGCACGACATATGGGTATTCGTCGGCGGGCTAGGCTTCCCCCGGCGACCCGGCCGGGAGGCTAGGTGCCGTCCGCGTCCCGCGACGGAAGACGCCGGAGCCGCGCCTGGCGATGCTTCTCGGCATGAACGGTGTCGTTTTCGTCTTTCCCGGCCAGGGTGCCCAGTGGCGTGGCATGGGAAGTGCCCTGCTGGAGCAGGAACCGGTCTTCGTCGCGGCGATCCGGGAGTGCGAGCTCGCGCTCGAACCGTACACGGACCGATCCGTCACCGACGTGCTCGCGGGCAGGATCGACGCCGACCGGATCGACGTGGTCCAGCCTGCTCTCTTCGCCCTCCAGATCGGGCTGGCCAGGCTCTGGGCGGCCAACGGCGTCGTACCCGCCGCGGTGGTCGGGCACAGCCTGGGCGAGATCGCCGCCGCCCACGTGGCGGGCGCCCTGACCCTGGCGGAGGCGGCCAAGGTCGTCGGCGTACGCAGCCGGCTCTACCGCAGGCTCAGCGGGGCGGGCGCCATGGCGCTGGTCGGCCTCGGCTGGGAGGAGACCGCCGCCCTGGTCGCCGAGCAGAACGGCCACCGTGGGGCCGCACCCGGCATTCCCGGGGTTCCCGGTGGCGGTGGAACCGGCGCCGGCCGGATCTGCCTGGCCGCCGCCAACGCGCCCGGCTCGACGGTGGTGGCGGGCGACCACGACGCGGTCCACGCGCTCGTCGAGCAGCTCCGCTGGGAGGACGTCTTCTGCCGCCTGGTCGGCGCCGACGTCGCCGGCCACAGCCACCACGTCGACCCCCTCCTGCCGGAGCTGCGCGAGGAACTGGCCGCCCTGGTGCCGAACCGCGCGGGGATCCCGCTCTGGTCGACCGTCACCGGCCGCCCCGGCGCGGTGCTCGACGCCGACTACTGGTGCCGCAACCTGCGCGAGCCCGTCCTGTTCTGGCCGGTGATCCGGCAACTCCTGGACGCGGGCTACGACACGTTCGTCGAGCTCAGCCCGCACCCCACCCTGCTGTCCGGGCTGCGCGACGTCGACGCCCGGCTGCTGGCGTCCGTGCACAAGGAGGACGGCGCCGCCTTCGCCGGCTCGCTCGCCCGCCTGCGCGAGGTGGAGCTCACCGCGGACGGCCCTCTGGGCGACCACCGGGTCGAGGGCCGGCCGGTCTTCCCCGGCGCCGGATACCTGGCGGCCGCCCTGGAGCACTCCGGCGCGCTGGCCGGGGTGGAGTTCCACGCCCCGCTGCTCCTGGACGCGCCGCGCCGCCTGGCCACCCGGCTCGACGGTGACTCGATCGACCTCACCGTCGAGGGGCGGACCCACGCCTCGGCCTCCCGCGCGACCCCGCAGACCGTGGCGCACCTGGAGCTGTCGCCGCTCAGGTCCAGGTGCGCCACCCGGATCGCAGCGGAGGAGCTGTATTCGGGCTTCACCGCCAGGGGCATGCGCTACGGCCCGGCCTTCCAGCGGATCGAGGAGGTCTGCACCGCCCCCGGAGAGTCCCTCGCCCGCCTGCGCGCCGCCTCCCCCCTCTCGCGGGCCCGCGACGGCGAGCTCGCCTCCGGCCCCTGGCCGTACCGCCTCGACGTGGCGCTGCTGGACGCCTGCCTGCAGGCGGCGGCGCCCATCCTCGCCGAAGGCGACGACCTCTACCTGCCCCGGGGGGTGGCCCGGGTGTCGGTGCTCGGCGAGGTGGGCGCGGCCCGCTGGGCGCACGCCAGGGTCGCGTCCGCGACGGGCCCCGGCGACGACATCGGCGACGGGGGCGGCGACGTCGGCGACAGGGCCGGCGACAGGGCCGGCGACAGGGCCGGCGACAGGGCCGGCGACAGGGGCGGCGACAGGGGCGGTGCCGGGGGCGGTGCCGGGGGCGGCGCGCACCCGGAGGCGGACGCCGCTCCGTACCAGAACGCCGGAACGGGTGACGGGGCGGAGGTGACGCTCGACATCGACGCCTGCGACGAGGACGGCCGGGTGGTACTGGCACTGCGCGGGGTGCGGCTGCACCGGATCGCGCGCGGCGCCGGGACCGGCGGCTGGACGTACAGCACGTGCTGGGTGCCGGTGGAGATGGGCGCGGACGAGCCGTTCGGCGGCGTGGTCCACCGGGTCGAACCGGGACGGCCCGCCGAGGAGGCGCTGCGGTCGCTGCTGGACCTGACCCGGGAGCTGATCGCCCAGCCGGAGCCGGACCGGCTGTGGGTGGTGACCAGGAACGCCCAGCCGGTCGAGCCGGGCGACCCGGTGGACCCCGACGCCGCCGCCGTGTGGGGGATGGCGCGCACGATCAGGCACGAACACCCCGAGCTGCGCTGCACCCTGATCGATCTGGACGGCGAGCACGAGCCGTCCTGCTGGACCCCGGCCGACCTGGGCGCGGGAGGTGGATCGTCCTCCCGGATCCCGGGCGACACCGACGCGGGGAACGAGTGGTCCTCCCCGGACTCGGCCGACCTCGGCGGCGGGCATGAGCCGTCCTCCAGGATCCCGGCCGACGCCGAGGACGAGCGGCCCACCTGGAGGCTCGCGGGTGAGAACGAGGTCGCGTTGCGAGGCGGCAGGCCGTTCGCGCCGCGCCTCACCCCGCGACCGGCCGGGCCGCGCGGCCCGCACAGGCTCGTCCAGCGTACCCGGCAGGACCTGGCCACCCTCTCTCTGGCCGAGGACGTTCCCCGGGCGCCGGGGGCGGGAGAGGTACTGATCCGGGTACACGCCGCCGGGCTCAACTTCAACGACGTGCTGCGCGGGATCGGCATGCTGGGCGAGCAGCCGGAGCCGTTCGGCTACGGCCTGGAGTGCGCGGGCGAGGTGACCGCCGTCGGCGACGACGTCACGGGCCTGGCCGTAGGCAGCCGGGTGGTGGCCCTGGTCGCCGAGATCGGCGCGATGGCCTCGCACGTCACAGTGGACGCCCGGCTGGCCGTGCCCATCCCCGGTGATCTGGACTTCACCGCGGCGGCGACGCTCCCCGCGGCGTACGTCACCGTGGTCTACGGCATGGAGCGGCTGGCCCGGCTGGAGGCGGGGGAGCGGGTGCTGATCCACGCCGCGGCCGGAGGCGTCGGCCAGGCGGCGGTACGGCTGGCCCGGCGGGCGGGCGCGGAGGTCCTCGCCACCGCGGGCTCGCCCGGCAAGCGGGCCTGGCTCAGGGAACAGGGCGTCCGGCACGTCTTCGACTCGCGCTCGCTGGACTTCGCCGACCAGGTCCTGGAGGTCACCGGCGGCGCCGGGGTCGACATGGTGGTCAACTGCCTGGCCGGACAGGCCGTCGACGAGGGACTGCGGATCCTGGCGCCCTTCGGCCGGTTCGTCGAACTCGGCAAGCGCGACATCGCGGAGAACCGGCCGCTGCCGCTCGCCCCCTTCGCCAAGAGCCTGTCCTTTCACGCGGTGGAGGCGTTCTCGCTGGCCGGACGGCGCCCGGCGCTGGTCGGCGCGATGCTGCGCGAGGTGGTGGACACGGTCGGGGCGGGCGAACTCGGCCCGCTGCCGGTGACGGCCTTCCCCGCGGCGGAGGCCGAGGCGGCGTTCCGGCACATGGCCTCGGCCAGGCACATAGGCAAGGTGGTGCTCACCTTCGACCGGCCCCGGCTGCGCGCCGACGGCACCTACCTGGTCACCGGAGGTCTGGGCGGTCTCGGCCTGGCCGCGGCCGAGGGGCTGGTACGGCAGGGAGCCAGGCACCTCGCCCTGCTGGGCAGGAGCGAGCCAGGGCAGGCCGCACGGGAGCGGATCGCCGCGCTCCGCGAGCAGGGCGTGCGGGTCGTGGTGCTGGCCGCCGATGTCGCCGACGCGGGCGCGCTGGAGCGGGCGCTCGACGGGCTTCGCGCCCAGGCGCCGCCCATCCGTGGTGTCCTGCACGCCGCCGGGGTGCTGCGCGACCGCACGATCGCCGCCGTCGACCTCGACGAGGTGGCCGAGGTGCTGCGCCCCAAGGTGGCCGGCACCCGCAACCTGCACCGGCTGACCTGCGACGACCCGGTGGAGCTGTTCGTGCTGTTCTCCTCGGCGGCCGGGCTGCTCGGCTCCGGCGGCCAGGCCGGTTACGCGGCGGCCAACGCCTTCCTGGACGGTTTCGCGCACTGGAGGCGGCGGCGGGGCCTGCCCGCCACCAGCGTCGACTGGGGCGTCTGGTCACAGATCGGGCTCGCCGCCCGGCCGGACCGGGCGGGCAGGCTGGCCGACCGGGGCATGGGTTCCATCGACACCGCGTCGGGCCTGCGGATCCTCGCCGAGCTGCTCGCCGAGCTGCCGGCCCAGGTGGCGGTTGTCCCGCTGGACGCGCCCACCTGGTTCGCGAACAACCCGGGACACGAGCACTGGTCGATCTTCGCCGGGCTGGCGGCCGGCCACGCCGGGGCCGGCCGGCTGAGCATCACGACCCCCCAGGAGCTGGAGCGGGCGCTCGTCGAGTGGGTGGCGGGGGTGCTGCGCACCTCACCGGCCGCGATCGACCCGAAGACGTCGCTGACCCGGCTGGGACTGGACTCGCTGATGGCCGTCGAGTTGCGCAACCTCCTGGAGGCCCGGCTCGGGGTGCGCCTGCCGGCCCCGGCCTTCCTCGACGGTCCCACCGTCACCGAGCTGGCCGGGCGGGTGAGCGCCCATCTGGACGACAGGCCGGTCGGCGAGATCGATACCCGTGACCCGATGGCGGCGCGGCTGGACGCCCTGTCCGACGCCCAGGTGGACGCCCTGCTGGACGAGCTTCTCAACGACCACATCGGAGGTATGGCATGACATTTCATGATTCGGTGCTGGCGTCGCTGCTGAGCACCGCCGACGAGCACGGTGAGCGCCCGGCGCTGACCTTCCTGGGCAGGGGCGAGAGCACCCGGTGGACCTTCGCCGAGCTGGCGCTGCGTGCCCGCCAGGTCGCCACCCGCCTCACCGAGGCCGGCGCGTGCGGCGAGCGCGTGCTGCTGGTCTGCCCCTCCTCCGCCGAGTACGCGCCCGTCTTCTACGGCTGCATGCTGGCCGGCGCCCTGCCCGTGCCCGTCTACCTGCCCTCCCTCGCGCACTTCAGATCCGCCTGGTCGAAGATCGCCTCCATCGCCCGCGACTCCGGCGCCGCCTACGCGATCGCCCCCGAGCCGCTCCCCGACGCGGACGCGCCGGCGACCCTGCCCGGCTTCCGCGGCTGGCTGCACTTCGCCGACCTGTTCCTCGGCGACGCCGCCGACCACTGGGTGCTGCCCGCCCCCGGCGACCTGGCGTTCCTGCAGTACACCTCGGGTTCCACCGGCAACCCCAAAGGCGTCATGGTCACCCACGGCGGCCTGACGCACAACGCCCGCGCGGTGGCCGCCGCCGTCGGGGCCGGCCACGAGACGACCACGGTCTCCTGGCTGCCGCTCTACCACGACATGGGGATCATCGGATCGCTGCTGTCGCCGCTGCTGTGGGGAGCGCACGTGGTGAAGATGTCGCCGCAGGCGTTCGCCGCGCGGCCGTTCGCCTGGCTGCGAGCCATCTCCGACCACGGCGGGCAACTCTGCTACGCGCCCAACTTCGCCTACGAGCTGTGCGCCCGCAAGGTCACCGACGCCGAGATCGCCACCCTGGACCTGAGCGGCTGGCGGGTGGCGATCAACGGTGCCGAGCCGATCAGGCGGGACACCCTGCGGCGCTTCGCCGAGCGGTTCGCCCCCGCCGGGTTCGACGCCGCGAGCCTGCACGTCGGGTACGGCATGGCCGAGGCCACCCTGGTCGTCTCCACCGGGCCGCTGTCGGTCGCCGACCCCGGCGTACAGGTGGGGGAGCGCCACTACGTGCGCTGCGGCACCCCGCTGGACGACACGGTCGTCCAGATCGCCGACCCCGACACCGGGCTGGCGCGGGAGCCCGGCGAGGTGGGCGAGGTGTGGGTGTCGGGGCCCTCGGTGGCGGCCGGCTACTGGCAGCGCCCCGACGCCACCGCCGAGACCTTCCACGCCCGGCTGCCGGGGCGCGAGGAGAGCTTCCTGCGTACCGGAGACCTCGGCGTGCTGGACGGCGACAGCGTGGTGATCGTCGGCCGGCACAAGGACCTGATCGTGCTCAACGGGGTCAACCACTACCCCCAGGACGTCGAGTACACCGTCGAGCGGGTCAGCCCCGCCGTGCGGGGCGGCTGCGGCGCCGCCTTCGCCACCGAGCCCACCGGCGACGTGCCGCAGGCCGAGGCCGCGGTGGTGGTCGCCGAGGTCACGGCCGCGACCGCGGGGGATCTCGGCGAGCTGATCACCGAGATCCGTCTCGCGGTGGCCAGGGAGCACGACGTGCTGCTCGACGGGGTGTTCCTGGTCGAGCCGCGCAGCGTCCCCAAGACCACCAGCGGAAAGATCCGGCGCCGCGAGTGCAGCGCCATGCTGGCGGAGGGCCGCTTCACCGTGCTGGCCGGATGGACCTCACCCGCCCTCGCGGACGCCGACCCGGTGGCGGCCGGGCGATGAGCCTCCTGGACCTGCTGACCTCCCTGGTCGCCGAACGCGCCGGCCTGGCCGCTGTCGACGCCGACCGGCTGTTCATCGACTACGGCATCGGCTCGGCCGACGCGGTCGCCCTCGCCACCGAACTGGAGGCCCGGCTGGGCACCCCGTTGCCGAACACGGTCTTCTACGACCACCCCACCCCTCGCGCCCTGGCCGAACATCTGGCGGGAGCCGTACGGCAGCCGGACCCTCCGCTACCGAACACCGTCCTTCCCGACCGCGACACCTCCCGCGCTTCGGAGGGGCCGCTACGGCAGCCCGACCGCGAGACCCCCGCCTACTCCGTCGAACCGGTGGCGATCGTCGGCATCGGCTGCCGCCTGCCGGGGGCCGACGGCCCCGGGCGGCTCTGGCGGCTGCTGGCGGACGGCGTCGACGCGGTCGGCACGGTGCCGGGCGAGCGGGCCGCGCACCACCCGGGCTGGCGCGAGCCGGGGGTGGGCGAGGGCGGGTTCCTGCCGGACGTGGAGGGCTTCGACCCGGCGTTCTTCACGGTCAACGCCCGCGAGGCGGAGGCGATGGACCCGCAGCAGCGGATGCTGCTGGAGGTCGCGCACGAGTCCCTGCAGGACGCCGGGCTCCGCCTCGCCGATCTGGCCGGGAGCCAGACGGGCGTGTTCGCGGGCATCAGCAGCGGGGACTTCCTGGTCCGCAGCTTCAGCCCCGGGCCCGCCGCGGCCGAGCCCGGCCTCTACACCCCGACCGGCGTGGCGCACAGCGTGGCCGCCAACCGCATCTCCTACGTCTTCGACCTGCACGGCCCCTCGATGTCCGTCGACACCGCCTGCTCGTCGTCGCTGGTCGCCGTCCACCAGGCGGTGACCGCACTGCGGACGGGTCAGTGCGACACCGCCCTCGCCGGCGGGGTCAACGCCATCCTCTCGCCGGACATCGGCCTGTGCTTCCGTACGGCGGGCGTGCTGGCCCCCGACGGCCGGTGCAGGTCCTTCGGCGCCGGGGCCGACGGCATGGGCCGCTCCGAGGGCGCCGTCATGGTGACGCTCCGGCGCCTGGGCGACGCGATTGCCGCCGGAGACCGGATCTACGCGCTCATCCTCGGTGGCGCGGTCAACAGCGACGGGCGTACCAACGGTCTGATGTCGCCGAGCGCCCCCGCGCAGGTACGGCTGCTGCGCGCGGCGTGCCGCGCCGCGGGGGTCGACCCCGGTGACGTCGGCTACGTCGAGGCGCACGGCTCGGGCACCCGGCTGGGCGACCTGATGGAGCTGCGCGCCCTGTCGGAGGTGCTGGGCACGGCGCCACGCCGTGCCGCGCTGCGGATCGGCTCGGTCAAGAGCAACCTGGGGCACCTGGAGGCGGCGGCCGGCGCGGCCGGCCTGGCCAAGCTGGCCCTCGCGCTCTTCCACGGCACGCTGCCGGCCAGCCTGCACGCCACCGACCTCGCCGAGGATTTCGACTGGTCCGGCGGCGGCCTGCGTGTGCAGCGGAGCCTGGAACCCTGGGCCGGCCGCCTGGCCGGCGTCAGCTCCTTCGGTTTCGGCGGCACCAACGCCCATCTGATCCTCCAGGCGCCGCCCGAGCGGCGACGCACACCCGTCACGCCCGTCACGCCCGTCACGCCTGGAGGCGCTCCTGCCCGGCGGCAGGACTGGGAGGACTGCGAGGGGGGACCGCCCGCCGAGACGTGGTCGTATCCGCCGACAGCGGTTTCGCGCACCCGCCACTACCTGCCGCTCTCGGCGCACACGCACGCCGGGCTGCGGGAGCTGGTCGTGCGCTGGCGGACCGCGCTGGACGATCCGGAGCTGGACCTGGTGGCGGCCTGCCACACGGCCGGGGAACGGCGCGACCACCACGCCTACCGGGTCGGGGTGACCGGCGCCGACGCCGCCGAACTGAGCCGGGAGCTCGACAGGGCACTGACCGACCTGGCCGCCGCGACACTCGGCGGCGCGGCACCCGGCGGCCTGGCCCTGGTCTTCGCCGACGAGCCGGCCGCCGGGACGGCCGCCGTGCACGCCGACCTCGCCGCCGAGCTGCGCCGGGCGGGCGTCCGTCCCGACCTGGTGATCGGCCACGGCGCGGGGGAGGTCGCCGCCGCCCGCTACCGCGGCGTGCTGTCGCTCACCGCCGCGGACGCCGTCGCCGGGCACCGCGCCAGGCTGCTGGCCGGGCCTGCGCCGGTGCATGCCCTGCGGGTGCGGCTGGCGCGCAGGCTGGCGGAGGCGCTGTGCGCGCGAATCGGTCCCGCGCTCGCGGTGGCCACCGTGGAGGACGCGCAGACCTGTGTCATCGTCGGCCCCCGGGCCGCGCTGGCCACCCTGGCCGCCACCCTCACCGCGGGGGACGTGCTCTGTGGCGACCTCGGACCCGCCACCGCCGACCACAGCGCGCTGGCCGCGCCACTCGCCGCCGAGCTGGAACTCGCCCTGGAGGGGCTGCCGGTCAACGCAGGTGAGACGGTGGCGCTGTCGACGCTCACCGGCGGGCCGATCGACGGCCATGCGCAGGGTGCCTGGCACTGGGCGCGCCACCTGGTCACCCCGAGCCTGCTCGGCGACGCGCTCGCCGTCGCACTGGACCGGGGAGTACGCACCTTCGTGGAGATCGGTGCCGCCGAACTCGGCCCCCGGCTGCGCGGCGCCCCGGGTGGCAGACAAGCCCGCGTGGTGCGCTGCGCCACCGCGAGCGACCTGCCCGGTGTGCTGATCCGCCTCTACGAGCTCGGCCACGACCTCGACTGGGCCGCGCTCAACCCGCCGGGGGCCGTGGCGTCCATTCCGCTGCTTCCCTGGTCTCGCGAACGGCCCGCGCACCTGCCCGCGCACGGCCACATCGGCACCGTCCCACAGGAGATGGTCGCGTGAACACCGTCCCGGATGAGGTGGCCCGGCAGGGAGACGACCGCGTGAACACCATCCCGGATGAGGTGGCCCGGCAGGGAGACGACCGCGTGAACACCGTTCCGCATGAGGTGGCCAGGCAGGAAGACGACCGCGTGAACACCGTTCCGCATGAGGTGGCCCAGCAGGAAGACGACCGTATGAACACCGTCCTGCACGAGGTGGCCCGGCAGGTGAGACGCGCTCCCGGCGCGGTCGCCGCCCTCGACCCCGCCTCCGAGCTCACCTACGGGCGGCTCGCCGCCCGTGCCAACGCGGTGGCCGGCATCCTGCGAGAGAGGGGTGCGCGCCCCGGTGACGTGGTCGGTGTCGCGCTGCCCCGTTCGGCCGACTACGTGGCGGTGATCCTGGGCATCTGGCAGGCCGGCGCGGTCTTCCTGCCTCTCGATCCGGCCCTGCCACCCGAGCGGCTGCGCTTCCAGCAGCGCCAGGCGGGCATGAGCCTGCTGCTCGACTCCGTACCGCGCACCGGGGACACGCGCGAGCCGTGCGAGGACACGGACGAGCTGCGGACCGGTGACGCCGAGCCGGAGCGGTGCGCGTATGTGATGTTCACCTCCGGTTCCACCGGGCGGCCCAAGGCGGTGCGGGTCTCGCACGCCTCGCTGCACAACTGCGTGCGCGCCGTCGCCGAACTACTCGTCCCCGGTCCCGCCGACCGGTACGCCGCCAACCAGACCTTCTCCTTCGACATCGCGCTGCTGGAGATGTTCGTCCCGCTCAGTCACGGCGGTGCGACCCTGGTGACCTCCGAGGCGCTCCAGGCCGCCCCGGAACGGCTGGTGGGCTGGCTGGAGAGGCACCGGGTCACCGTCGTGCACGCCACCCCCACCGCCTGGCACTTTCTGCTGCCGTACCTGACGCCGGGGCGCGAGGAGTTGCAGGCCGTCTGCGGCGGCGAGGTGCTGACCGCCCGGCTGGCCGCCGAGCTGGCCGGCCGCGCCGGGCGCGTCTGGAACTTCTACGGTCCCACCGAGGTCACCGTGTGGTGCACCGCCGGGCTCGTCACCGCCCAGGAGCCGGACCCGCTGCCGGTGGGCAGGCCGCTGGCCGGTTACCGCGTCGTCCTGCTCGACGACGCCGGTGAGCGGGTACCGGACGGCGAGCAGGGCGAGATCCACGTCGGCGGGCTCGGCGTGGCCCTCGGCTACGGTGGCGCCCCCGAGCTGACCGCCGAACGGTTCGTCGACCACCCCGAGTACGGCAGGCTCTACCGGACCGGTGACCTGGGCCGGCTGCGCCCCGACGGCCGGCTCTGGTTCACCGGACGCCGCGACCGGCAGGTCCAGCTGCGCGGCTACCGGATCGAGCTGGGCGAGATCGAGTGCGTGGCCCAGGAGCACCCGCTGGTCGAGCTGGCCGCCGCGCACGTCGTGGACGAGGGCCTGCTGCTGTTCGCCCAGGGAGACGTCACCCCCCGGGCGCTGCGCAGGCACCTGGCCGCCCACCTGCCCGCGTACATGATCCCGTCCAGGATCGAGGTGCGCGGCGCCTTCCCGCTGACCCCCACCAAGAAGATCGACCGCGTCGCCCTGCTGGCGTCGGCGAACCGTTAGGAGAAGTCGTGGCCGGATTGCACGAGCTGGTCGAAGCCCAGGTGGAGCGGACCCCGCGCGCCGTGGCCGTCATCGATGCCGACGGCCACACCCTGACCTACCGCGAGCTGGACCGGCGTGCCAACCAGCTCGCCCACCACCTGCGCGAGCTGGGAGTGGTCGCCGACACCCCCGTGGCGGTGTGCGTGCACCGGGGACTGGACCTGGTCATCGCGCTGTGCGGCATCCTCAAGGCGGGCGGAGCCTACCTGCCGATCGACCCCGACGCACCGCCCGCCCGGGTGCGGCTCATGGTCGCCGAGGGCGCGGCGCCGGTGTCGGTGGGCGAGCAGGCACTCGCCCACCTGCTGCCCGGCGACCTCACCCGCGTCGTGCTGCTCGACCGCGACAGCGCGCTGATCGACCGCCACCCGACGACCCCCGCCGACTCCGGGGTACGCCCGGGCGACCTGGTCTCCCTCTACTACACCTCCGGCTCGACGGGCATCCCCAAGGGGGTCGCCAGCACGCACGGGGGCTGGGTCAACCGGATGCGGTGGATGCAGGCCGAGTACCGCCTCGAACCAGGCGAGGCCGTGCTGCACAAGACCACGCTCAGCTTCGACGACTCGGCGGTGGAGGTGTTCTGGCCGCTGTCGACCGGCGGGGTGGTGGCGATCCTGCCGCCGGGCGAGCACCGGGACCCGGTGGCGCTGCTGGAGGCCACCTCGCGCTTCGGCGCCGTCGTCGTACAGTTCGTGCCCAGCATGCTCGCACTGTTCCTGGCGGCGCATCGCCGCGCCGGGCTGCCGCCGCTGCCGCACCTGCGCCACGTGATCTCCAGCGGGGAGGCGCTGACCGCACCCCTGGCGCTCGCCTTCCACGAACAGATCGGCGTGTACGGCTGCGGGCTGCACAACCAGTGGGGCGCCACCGAGGTGTCGATCGACTCCACCATGTACACCTACGACCCGCACGACCCGCACGCGGGCCCGGTCGTCTCCGTCGGGACGCCCTTCACCGGCAACACCGTGCACGTGCTGGACGAGGCGGGAGACCTCGTACCCGACGGGGCGGCGGGCGAGCTGTTCATCGGCGGGATCGGCCTGGCACGCGGCTACCACCGCAGGCCCGCGCTGACCGCCGAGCGCTTCGTCCCCGACCCGTACGGCCCGCCGGGCTCGCGGCTGTACCGCACCGGCGACCTGGGGCGGCGCCGCCCCGACGGCGCCCTGGACTTCCTCGGCCGCACCGACCACCAGGTCAAGATCCGCGGGGTACGGGTCGAGCTGGGCGAGATCGAGGCCACCCTGGACGCCCACCCCGGGGTCGAGCGCTCCGCCGTCACGGTCGCCGGGGAGCGCCTGCTCGGCTACGTGGTGGCCTCCGGCGCCGCCCCCGACCCGGCGGAGCTGCGGGCCCATCTGGTCGACCGGCTCCCGCCGTATCTCATCCCCGCGCAGCTCGCGGTGATCGACCGGATGCCGCTGACCAGCAGCGGGAAGGTGGACCGGGCCGCGCTGCCGGAGATCGCCCCGCCCGCCGAGCGGGCCGAGGGGAGGCCCCCGGTCACCGCCGTGCAGCAGACGCTGGCCACCATCTGGGCCGACGTCCTGGATCTGGACACGGTCTGCCTGGACGACAACTTCTTCGAGCTGGGCGGCAACTCCCTGCTCGCCACCCAGGTCATGTTCCGCATCCAGGACGACCTGCGCATCGACTTCCCGCTCTACCTGCTCTTCTCCGCCGAGTCGCTGGAGGAGCTCGCCGAGGAGGTGGCCGAGACTCGCGCCGAGCAGCTCCCGCCGCTGCCGAGGGTGTCCCGCGAGGGGACACTGCCGCTCTCCTACGGTCAGGAACGCCTCTGGTTCCTGCACCGGCTGGCGCCGGGCTCGACCGCGTACAACGTGCCGACCGCCTGCCGCCTGCACGGCCACCTCGACGTGGCGGCGTTCCGCCAGGCGTTCGACGAACTGGTCGCCCGGCACGAGATCCTGCGGACCCGGTACGTGGAGAGCCCCGCAGGCATTCCCGAGGTGCGCATCGACGCCCGCGGACCCCGGCTGACGGTCGGCGTCGCGCCCGGCCAGACCCGCATCGCCCGGGAGAGCGCCGCCTCCGACGCCCTGCAGGCCGACTGGGAAACCCCCTTCGACCTCGCCGCCGCCGCGCCGGTGCGAGCCAGGCTGACCCGGTTGGACGCCTACGAGCACGTGTTCTCCCTGGTCGTCCACCACGTCGCCTACGATGCCGCCTCCGAGCAGGTGCTCTGGCAGGAACTGGCCACCCTGTACGAGGCCGCGCTGGCCGGGCGGCCCGCGGTGCTCCCCGAGCCGGCCGCGCAGTACGTGGACTACGCCGCCTGGCAGCGCGAGCACGCCGCGGGCGGCGAGCAGTTCGACTACTGGCGCGGCCGGCTGGCCGGGATCACCCCGGCCGAGTTGCCCGTCGACCGGCCGCGCCCGCCGGTGCAGACCTACGCGGGCGCCAGGGTCTCCTTCATGATCGACGAACGGGTCACCGAGGAGCTGCGCCGGCTCGGCCGCGAGGCGGGCACGACGCTCTTCGCCGCCCTGCTCGGCGCCTTCCAGGCCACGCTCTTCCAGGCGTCCGGCGGCGCCGACGTCGCGGTGGGCTCCCCGGTACCCGGCCGGACCCGCCCGGAGACCGAGCAGATGATCGGTTTCTTCGTCAACACGCTGGTGCTGCGCACCCCCTGCGGCGGCGACCCGACCTTCGTCGAACTGCTCGGCCGCGTCCGTGAGGTGGTCCACGGCGCCTACGCCCACCAGGACGTCCCGCTGGAGCGGCTGGTCCAGGCGCTGCGCCCGCCGCGCGCCCCCGGCCGCTCCCCCTTCTTCGACGTCATCTTCAACGGCGTCCCGCTCAGCGCGCTCACCGGCGCCGAGGGCGTACGCCTGCCACAGCTGACGGTGACCCCCATCGACCTGGCGACTCGTACCACGGTCGCCGACCTCGTCTGCTCGGTCGCGGAGACCCCGGACTCGATCATCGGCGAGGTCGCCTACAACACCGGCCTGTTCGACGGACCCACCGTCGAGAGTCTGGTGGATGCATGGCTGCATCTGCTGGGAGCGGCGGTGCGTGACCCGCACGCGCCGCTCTCGGCACTGTCACCGGTTCCCCATGCGTGAACGGAAGTTCGAGATGCTGCGCACGATGTTCAAATCCAAGATCCACCGAGCGACGGTCACCCACGCCGACCTGCACTACGTCGGCTCGGTGACGATCGACGAGGAGCTGATGGAGGCCGCCGACCTGATGGACGGCGAGCAGGTGGCGATCGTCGACATCACCAACGGCGCCCGCCTGGAGACGTACGTCATCACCGGGGAGCGCGGCAGCGGGGTGATCGGCATCAACGGAGCCGCCGCACACCTGGTCGCCCCGGGGGACATGGTGATCCTGATCTCCTACGGCCAGTACTCGGGCGCGGAGTTGCGAGGCTACCGGCCCCGGGTCGTCCACGTGGACGGGGCCAACCGGATCGTCCACATCGACCACGACCCCGCCCGCCCGGTGCCGGGGGCCGAAGACCAGTTCGCACCCGCGGGTGCGGCCAGGAGGCCACGATGAACACGCACACCCCCGTCCACCGGGCGCTGGCCGACGACTGGGCGCTACTGCTCGGCCTGGAGAGCGTCGGTCTCGACGACGACTTCTTCGAGGCCGGGGGGCACTCGCTGGTCGCCATCCAGCTTGTCGCCAGGATCCGGGCACGGCACGGCGTCGAGGTGCCGGTCGCGGACGTGTTCACCCACCCGACGGTGGCCGAGCTGGCGCAGGTCGTCATCGACCTGCTGGAAGACGGGGCGTCACCGCACCCGTCGCACTCGTCGCTGGAGGTGGAAGGTGCCGGTCGTAGCGCCTGAGACTGGGCCATCCTCGTCCGGGGTGTCCCCCGCCGGGACGCCGACGCCCGAGTCCACGCTCCCCGGGACGTCCTCGCCCGGAGGGCGGCCGCTCGGGGGAGGGCTCTCGTACGCGCAGGAACGGATGTGGCTCAGCCACCAGCTGGACCCCACGGGGACGGAGTACAACGTCTGCCTGGCGCTGCGCCTGCGCGGCCCGCTGGACGTCCCGGCACTCGCCGGTGCGCTCGGTGACGTCGTCGCCCGCCACCAGGCGCTGCGCACCGTCTACCCGAACGTCGAAGGACGGCCGGTGGCCTCGGTGCTGCCACCGGCGCCGGTCGAGCTGCCGGTACACCCCATGGCGTCGGAGGAGGAGGTCCGCAGGACGGCCGTCGCCGAGGCGCGGCGGCCGTTCGACCTGGCCGCCGGGCCGGTGCTGCGCGTCCAGCTCGCCCGGCTGGCCGCCGACGACCACGTCCTGGTGCTCGCCGTGCACCACATCGCCTTCGACGAGTGGTCCATGGGCGTCTTCCTCGGTGAGCTCGACGCCCTCTACCAGGCCCGCCTCGCGGACCTGCCCGACCCGCTGCCCCCGCTGCCCGCCGGGTACGACGAGGTGGTGGCCGCCGAGCGGGCGGTGGATCCGGCGCCCGCCCTGGCGTACTGGCGCGGCGCCCTGGCCGGCCTGCCCGCGCTCGACCTGCCCACCGACCGCATCCCCGCCGCGAAGATCTCCGCGGAGACCTCCGCGGAGACCTCGACGGAGACCTCGGCGCAGGGAGAGACGGTGACCTTCACCGTGCCGGCCGCCACCGCCGCCGCGCTCGGCGCCGTCGCCCGGCGCTGCCGGGCCACCCCGTACATGGCCGGGCTCGCCGCGTTCGCAGCGCTGTTGTCGCGCCACTGCGGCCAGGACGACATCGCGCTCGGCAGCACCGTCGCCAACCGCGCCGCGCCGCACTCCGAGCACCTCGTCGGTGCCTTCTTCAACACCGTGGTGATGCGCGCCGACCTGTCGGGTGCCCCGAGCTTCACCGAGCTGCTCCGCCGCGTCCGCGCCTACTGCCTGGACGCCCTCACCCACCAGCACCTGCCGTACCCGATGCTCGCCCAGGGCCGTGCCCCGCTGTTCCGCGTCCTGTACGAGCTGCACGCCGGCCTGTCGGGGACCACCAAGCTCGGCGACCTGGGAGTGGAGCCGTTCGAGTTCCCCGACACCGCCGCCAAGTACGACCTCGCACTGTCCCTGATGCCCGAGGGCGACCACCTGCTGGGTCACCTGACCTACCGCGTCGACCTGTTCGAGCCCGGCACCGCCCGGCGGCTCGCCGAGTCCTTCGTCCACCTGCTCACCCAGGTCGCCGCCGCACCCGACGTACCGCTCAGCGCCCTGGAGATCCTCCCGCCCGCCGAGCGCGAGGCGCTGCTCGCGGCCTGCCGGGGGCCGGAACCGCTGGGTTCACCGGAGGTCTGCGCGCACGAGCTCTTCGAGCGGCAGGCCCGGCTCACCCCGCAGGCCGTCGCGCTGACCTTCGGCGGAACCCGGCTGAGCTACCGGGAGCTGAACGCCAGGGCCAACCGGATCGCGCACTGGCTGCGCGGCAGGGGCATGGGCCCGGAGAGCATCGTCGCCGTCCGCCTGCGACGCTCCGACTGGCTCGTCGCCGCCTTCCTCGGCATCTGGAAGGCCGGGGCCGCCTACCTGCCGCTCGACCCCGGGCTGCCGGCCGCCCGCCTGGAGTACATGCTGGCCGACTCCGGTGCCCGGCTGGTACTGGACGACGCGGGTGCCCTGGAAGCCGAGACCGCCGGATGTCCCTCCGGTGACCCGGACCCGACCGCCGCGTCCGGCAACCTGGCCTACCTCATCTACACCTCCGGCTCGACCGGGCGCCCCAAGGGCGTCATGGTCCCGCACCGGGGCCTGGTGAACTTCCTGCGCTGGTGCGTGTCGGCCTACGCCGTCGGTGGCGTGGGCGGGGCCCCGCTGTTCTCCTCGGTCGCCTACGACATGGTCGTGCCCAACATCTACACCCCGCTGGTGGTGGGCCAGTGCCTGCACGTCGCCGCCGAGGACACCGCCCTGGACGAGCTGGGCACCGCGCTGTCGGCCCGGCCTTACGGGTTCGTCAAGCTCACCCCCGGACACCTGGAGGTCCTGGCCGGGCAGCTCTCCGCCGAGCAGGCCGCGGGCCTGGCCGGGGTCCTGGTGGTGGGCGCCGACGCCTTCCCCAGCCGGGCGCTGGCGTTCTGGCAGGCGCTGGACCCGGCGCCGGTGCTGCTCAACGAGTACGGTCCGACCGAGGCGTCCGTCGCCAACTGCGTGCACACCGTGACCGGCCCGATCGGCGGCGAGCTGGTCCCCATCGGCAGGCCCATCCCCGGCACCGCCATGTACGTGCTGGACGAGACCATGCGCCCGCTCCCGATGGGGGTGCCCGGCGAGCTCTACATCGGCGGCGAGTGCGTGGTGCGCGGCTACCACGGCAGACCCGCGCTGACCGCCGAGCGCTTCCTGCCCGACCCTTTCGGCCCGCCGGGCTCGCGGCTCTACCGCACCGGGGACCTGGGCAGGCTCCGCGCCGACGGGGAGTTCGAGTTCCTCGGCAGGCTTGACGACCAGGTGAAGATAAGGGGATTCCGTGTCGAGCTGGGAGAGGTCGAGGCCGCCCTGGACGAACTGCCGGGCGTCGACCAGTCGGTCGTCATCGCCGCACCCGTCCCCGAGCCCCGGCCTGGAACCGTACCTGT
Source organism: Streptosporangium sp. NBC_01810 (assembly GCF_035917355.1). Classification (NCBI taxonomy): domain Bacteria; kingdom Bacillati; phylum Actinomycetota; class Actinomycetes; order Streptosporangiales; family Streptosporangiaceae; genus Streptosporangium; species Streptosporangium sp. NBC_01810. Next base: position 2,428,320 of record NZ_CP109070.1, read on the forward strand.
CCCCGAGCCCCGGCCCGGATCCGGAACCGTACCCGTCCCCGAGCCCCGGCCTGGACCTGGAACCGTACCCGTCCCCGAGCCCCGGCCCGGATCCGGAGGAGGGCGAAGGCTCGTCGCCTACGTCGTCGGCACCGCCACGGCGGCCGAGATGCGCGCGGGTCTGGCCCGGAGCCTGCCCGAGTACATGGTGCCCTCGGTCTTCGTGCCGCTGCCCGCGATCCCGCTCAACCGCAACGGCAAGGTGGACCGATCCGCGCTGCCGGAGGTGAACGCCGCCACCGCGCGGGACGCGGAGGAGGAGCCCGCTCCGCGCCGGGCGCGCACCGCCGTCGAGGGGCAGATCGCCGACCTGATCGCCGGACTGCTCGGGATCGGCTCCGACGACGTCGGCGCGGACGAGGACCTGTTCGCCAGGGGTATCGACTCCCTCGGCGCGGTACGGCTGATGGCGAGTGTGGAACAGCGCCTGGGCGTGAAGGTCAAGCTCCGCAGGTTCCTCGCCAACGCCACAGTCAGCGGCCTCGCCACTCTCGTGTCGACCGCCCTCCCCGACCGAGGCCCCGAGCGCACTTCCGCCGTACCACTTCCCGTGATCACCCCGCTGGTCGTCTCCGCCTCCGGCGGAGACCCGCTCTACTGTTTCCACCCGCTCGGCGGCTCCGCGCTCTGCTACGCGGGGCTGGCCGCCAGGCTCGCCGCGCACCGGCCGGTCTACGCACTACAGGCGCTGGAATCGGGGGTGAACGCCGGGTCACTGCCGTCCATGGCCGCCAGGTACGCCGCGGAACTGGCGGAATCAGGCCTGGACCTGGCGCGTCCGTACACGCTCGCCGGCTGGTCCGCGGGCGGTGTGCTGGCCTTCGAGACGGCCAGGCGGCTACAGGCGCTCGGCCACCACGTCGACCACGTGGTGCTGATCGACTCGGTGCTGCCCGAGGTGTTCGTGACCGACCTGCTGGGCGAACTGGCCGAGCTGGAGGCGCTGATCGACCGGCTGGCCCCGCTGGGCGTGGCCGAGGCCCGGCAGGCCCTGCTCGACTCGAAGGTGGGGTTCTTCGCCGGGCTGGGCATGACGTCCTCCCAGGTGGCCGCCTACCACGAGGCGTACGGGCCGGAGCTGCTGGGGCTCTGGCGCGACAGCCTGCGCGGCCTGGCCGACTACCGGGCCGGCTGGTTCCACGGCCGGGTCACCCTGCTGGTCAGTGAGTCGCACCCGCCCGCGCTGCGCGCCGTCCAGGAGGCGGGCTGGCGCCAGACCGTCTCCGAGCTGACCGTCCACGAGGTCCCCGGTGAACACCACGAACTCCTCCGCGCCCCCCACGTCAACCTGATCAGCCGTTTCCTCACCCCCTGACGTCGGTGGGGCCGCCAGTTCGAGCGCACCAAGAAGGCGATCCTGGACATCTACGACGCGATGCGGGATGCCATCGACGGGCGACAGCCGTACCGGACCCCGCTCAGCCTCCACCCGGACACGGCCGGGGGACGTAGCTCACCCCGATGACCGGCGGCGGAGTTCGGCCAGGCCGGGGTGGAGGTCGGGGCGTGGGGGAAATATCAGGCGGTTGCCCGACAGGGTGGGGAGGGCGAAGGCGACGGCCTTGCCGGGGGTGGCGGTGGTGAGGGTGATGGCCGGGTAGGTCTGGCAGTGGCCGCCGGAGAGTTGGTGGGCCAGGAGCAGGCCGCGGCCGTTCTCGGCGAGCAGGGGCAGGCCGATCTCCCGTACTGAGTGCAGCAGGTTAAGGATGAGGCGGATCTCGTGGGTGTTGGGGTCGCCGTCGACGATCTCGCACCAGCTGGGGATGCCGTCCAGACTGAAGACGCGCAGCTCGTACGGGGGACAGGCGTGCTTCTCGGCGTTGGCGGCCAACTCGGCGACGATGAGTTCGGCGGTGTCGATGTCGTCCTCGGGCAGGCCCGCCCGTTGAAGCACGTCGCGGACGACGGCGCGGGCACGGCGTGAGGCGGAGCCGGGCCGCAGCACCTTGACCAGCGCACGGATATCACTCTGCCCCGCCGCGTCGCTGTCTCGTCCCGTCGTTGTGCCGCTGTATGGCTCCGTCGCGCCGCCGGCCCTTCCCGGGGTTTCGGTGTCTTGTCTCGGCGTCTCGGTGTTCCGGCCCGTCGTTCCGGTGCCGTACATCGGCGGGGTGGCCGCTCCGGCCGGAGTGAAGGGCTTCCAGTTGTGGTCGGGCGGGGGAGCCGGGCTTTCGGCGGGGTGGTGCGGGGCGCCTGAGGGGATGTCGCCGGCTGGTGGCATGGGCGTGCTCCGTTCGCTGTGGGGCTGTGCCCAGCAGGAAACGCCAGCATGGGGACGAGGGTGAACGTCGACACCTGATCGTTGATCACTGTCCGATGAGACCCGGCCAACGGCGAACGTGGCTGGGTGTCAGCCGGTCGTATCGAGCGTTGGTGGGCGAAAATCTGTCGTTTGGCTGGGCGGATGGTGGCCGGGGGCCTGCGGACATCACAATGAGTGGTGATTCGACTACCAAAGGAGAGTGATCATGGGGAAGGCAGGCGGCGGGAAGGGGCGTCCGGATCTGCTGAGGGCGCGCCTGGAGCGGGGGATGACGCAGGAGGAGGCGGCGGCCGCGGTGGGGGTGGCCGTGGGGACCTGGGGGCGGTGGGAGCGGAGCGAGCAGGGGATCCGGCCGCACAGTCGCAGGAAGATCGCGGCGGTGTTCGAGGCGGAGGCGGGGGAGGTCGAGCAGTGGATAGAAGGGTGGGCCCTCGGGGAGACATCTTCGTGGCCGGTCGCGGAGTACGGCGACACGTCGACGGCGGCTAGCGTGAAGTCGGCCGCCCTGCTGTGGAGGTATGAGATGGACGAATCCCGTCGCCACCTGCTGGCCACGTTGCCGTTCGTGCCTTCGGTTTTGGCGGGGTGGATAACCGCGTGGAACTACGGTGATTCACCTCAAACGGTCGCGCTGCGAGGAAACAGGCGCACTGTAGGGCAAGCCGACATCGATCGGATTAACGAGGCCCGCCAGGTGTTCGGTCAGATAGACGACCAGTTCGGGGCCGAGTTGGTCCGTCCGACGGTGGTGCGCTACCTCGACAGCACGGTAACCCCGTTGCTGCGGGGCCGCTACGACGACCAGGTGGGGTCGGCGCTGATGTCAGCGGCAGCAGGGATGACTCTGTTGGCAGGCTGGACAGCCTTCGACCTGAACCAGCACGGTCAGGCACAGCAGCACTTCGGTCAGGCGCTACGACTGGCGAAGACGGGGAATGACCCGCTGACCGGTGTCTGGATACTGGCGACGATGACCCGGCAGGCGATTCATCTAGAGCAGGCCACCTTGGCGGTATGGCTGGCACGAGCCGCGACCGACGCCGCTCGCCGGGCGCAGGTCTCTCCCCGTGTCATGGCGTTTGTGCTGACCAGACAGGCATGGGCGACGGCCCTGCGGACCAAACCGGCTGAGACCAACGACAAGCACAGCGCCAAGCAGGTCGAACGCTTGCTCGCCGAGGCGGAGAATGCCTATGCCCAAGGACCCACGGATCGTGATCCGGACTGGGCTACCCGGTATGAAGAGGTGGAACTGAACGCTCAGGGAGGTCGTTGCTGGAGCATGCTTGGCGACCACCAACGAGCGGCAGTCCGTGCGGAAGCGGCCGTGACCGCTTTCAGGGAACGTATCCCTCGGTCCGCCCAGTTCAACCAGGTGCATGTCGCTGAGGCATACCTGGGGATGGGTGAGCTGGAACAATCCCTCGCCGCCGCCCGAGCCGCGATCCCGGCGACGAAGGCGCTGACCTCCGCCCGCTCGGTCGATCTGATCCGGCAGTTCGCCGGTCGGCTTGAGCCGTACAAGGGCAGCATGATGGTCCGCGAGTTCCGCGACCACCTCAACCACGAACTCGCCGCCTGAGCACATACGAGACGGGAACGCGACCGATCGGTGGGTGGGTCTCACCGGTTGGTTCGTCCCGTTTCCGTGATCACCTGAGCCACGAACTCGCCGCCTGAGCGCCATCCGCCAAGCCGCCAGGTGGTGACCATTGCCGCGGCGCCAGGGGCTGGAGAGGCATCTCGCGGGTTTCGGCAACACCGTAACGGCAACTGGCAACGGATTTGCATGCAAGCTGCATGCTAGCGTGGAAGGATGGGAATCATTCAGATTCGAGATGTCCCCGAAGCGACCGAGCGGACGCTGAAGGCGCGAGCCGAGCGCGAGGGAAAATCACTGACGGCCTACCTACGTGACCTGCTGAACGAGGAGGCGGCCACCCCGGCGTTGGACGAGGTGATGGCCAAGATCGCCACCGACGAGCCGGTGCCGTACGACCCCGATTTCGTACGCGAGACGCTGCGCGAGGGCCACCGGTGAGCCTGGTCGTGGACGCCTCGATCGTTTTCCGCCTGCTGGCCAATGTGAAGGGCGACGACCTTCTCCGCCGGAGGTTGGCGCGCAAGGTGCACGCCCCGGCGTTGATCGATGTGGAGATCGCCTCGGTGGTGCGCGGGCATGTGATCACCAGTAAGCCGGAGGTACGGATCTCCGAGGCGCGGGGCCGGGTCATGCTGGAGCGCTACGCCCAGCTCAGGATCGTCCGGCATCCGATGCTGCCGCTGCAGCCGCGGGTGCTGGAACTGCGCAACAATCTCACCGCCTATGACGGCATGTACGTGGCCCTCGCCGAACTGCTGGGAATGCCGCTGCTGACCGACGACGCCAAGTTCGCCGGTGCGACGGGACACCGAGCGGAGATCCACCGCTACCCACCCCCGCTGCCGTAATCACGACTGGAGAAAGCGCGAACGCCAGACTCCCGATTTCGTCGGAGAGTTCCCGGCGCCACTTCCGTGCCCCAGAGGACACGCTTATCGCACTACTGATGATCAAAGGTCGACGTTACGCAGAACGCGCCTGTCACTACAGGTCAGAGGCATGATCGCGTGTCACGTCGAGCTTTCAGGTTCAGTATGTCGTCGGGGTCCACTCGGTGGCGAAGGTTTCCATCTGCTTGATGACGAGGTCCACGGCCGCGTACGTCTCATCCGGCGGAGTGATCCGTGTCGGCAACGGAGACTTTCACTCCGCTCCGGTGCCGGATGGCGCTCCGTTTCCCTCATCGGTGCAGGACTTCGAAGGTCAGGCGTTCACCGCACCGCGACGGCCTCCGTGACCGCCGGTCCATCCGGCGAATTCTGCGACCGAGATCGCGTCCTGTGTCCGTGCCGGTACGGTGAATTCGTCGTACCAGGACAGCATCGTGGCGGGCACTTATGAACCACTTTCGATAGGGATGACAAGGTGCTTCCGATCCCTGTGATAACTTTCGTCGATCACGAAACGACCGGGACGGAAGACGCCGTTACCGGCAGGCCGGATGCCGTTCGCCACCAAGTGGCAGCCGGTCACGACCATGTTCCCCCGGGCGCTGGAGACCAGGGTTTCATTTCGCCGGTTCACCGCCGATGAGCCCTTTCGCGCCGGCGATAATCTGCGGCCGCTTAAGAAGTCTTAATCATCCTTAACGGTCGCTTATGGCCTCCCCGCCGCGCAGGATGAGAGCCGCAGCGAGCAGGGAGAACGCGGCGGTGGACCAGAAGACGGCGGGCAGGCCCGCCAGGGTGGCGAGGAGACCGGCGGTGGCGGCGCCCAGCGGCATGGCGCCCATGCCGATCAGGCGGCAGGTGGCGTTCACCCGGCCGAGCAGCCCCTCGGGGATGAGCCGCTGGCGCAGCGAGACGGAGACGACGTTGGTGACGGCGTTGGCCGCGCCGATGCCCGCGGCGGCGGGGAAGACCGCCAAGGGAGAGGGGAGGAGGAGAGGCACCAGCAGCAGCAGGGCGTTGAGCAGCGTGACGCCCACCAGGGCGCCGTTCTCGCCGGTCAGGCGGGTGAGTGAGCCGGAGAGCACCGAGCCGGCCACCGCTCCGGCGGCCAGGGTCGCCGCCAGGAGGCCGTACTGGCCGGGGGTGAGCCCCACCCGGGAGCCGTCGCCGACCACCCAGAGCACGAAGACGGCGAAGTAGGCGCCGTAGGCGAGGTTGAGCACGCCGGAGTAGGCGGCCAGGCCGCGCAGGGCGCGGTGTCCCCACAGGTAGCGCATGCCGTCGGCGATGTCGGCGCGCAGCGCCTGGGCGGGGGCGGCCTCCGGGCGGAACCGGCCGCGCATGCCGAGCAGCAGCAGCGCGCCGGCGGCGTACAGCAGGGCGGCCGTGCCGAACACGGCGGTGGTGGCGACGCCGACCAGCAGGCCCGCGAGCGGGGCGCCGAGGAAGTGGTTGCCGAGGGTCTGGGTGGCGACGAGCCGCCCGTTGGCCGCGCCCAGCCGGTCGCCGGTCACGATCATCGGCAGCGCCGACTGGGCGGAGGTGTCGGCGAACACCTCGGCGGCGCCGGCGAGCAGCACCGCCGCCACCAGCACCGGCAGGCTCAGCAGGTCCAGCCAGGCGGCGGCGGCCGTCGCGGCCAGTACGGCGGCGCGGGACCAGCCCGCCAGGACCATGATCCGGCGCCGGTCGAGGCGGTCGGCGATCGCGCCCGCGTGCAGGGCCAGCAGCAGCCACGGCAGCGTCGTCGCGGCGCTGACCAGCGCCACCTGCGCCGGTGAGCGAGTGAGGGAGACGGCGAGCAGGGGGACGCCGACGAGCAGGAGGCCGTCGGCCAGGTTCGACAGGCCGGACGCCGCCCACAGGTGATGAAACGAGCGCCCCAGCCCCGGACGGTTCACGTTTCCCCCGGCCCGCTGTTTCGATGCTTCGTTCTCCGTGCTGCTTGCCGCTCGTTGTTCCACAGACCGGTTCCCGTCGGTGTCCGCTGTCGACTGTGCCGACGTGCTGCTTTCGTCCGTTCGCATGGTCTCCCCGCCCCGGTGGATTCTCATCGGCCGGTGGGGGCGAGCAGTTCGGCGAAGACCCCGATCGCCCGGTCGACGGCGTCCGCGGTGACCCCCGCGTGGGTCACCGCCCGGATCCGCCCGTGCCCCAGCTCCTCCACCCGGACACCTCTGCGCCGGGCCGCCGCGATGAACGACCGGGTGGTGTAGCGCTCGTCACGGACCCGGAAGAACACCATGTTCGTGATCGGCGGGCCAGGATTCAGCCGTACGCCGGGCAGCCGTGCCAGTCCGCGGGCGAGGCGGGCGGCCTTCTCGTGGTCCTCGGCCAGCCTGCCGGTCATCTCGGTGAGGGCGATGATGCCGCAGGCCGCGATCATTCCGGCCTGCCGCATGCCGCCGCCGAGCATCTTCCGCATCCGCCTGGCCTGGGTGATGATCGCCCGGTCGCCCACCAGCACCGATCCGATCGGCGCGCACAGGCCCTTGGACAGGCAGATCTGCACGGTGTCGGCGTAGAAGGCGATCTCGGCGGGGGTGACGCCCAGCGCGACCGAGGCGTTGAAGATGCGCGCCCCGTCCAGGTGCAGCGCCACGCCGTGCGAGCGGGTCAGCTGGGCCACCTCGGCGAGGTAGTCGAGCTGGAGCGGCAGGCCGCCGCACCGGTTCTGCGGCGTCTCCAGGCTGACCAGCGCCGGAGGGGCGATCTGCGGGTCGGTGCGGTCGACGGTGCACGCCTCGGCGATGTCCTCCAGGCTGATCGTCCCGTCGGGCAGGTTGGCGAGCGGCTCGTAGACGATGCCGCCGCACATCGAGGCGCCCCCGGCCTCGTAGACGTACAGGTCGGACTCGTGGCCGACGATCGCCTTGCCGCCGCGCGGGCAGTGCGCGAGCAGCGCGGCGAGGTTGGCCATGGTGCCGCTCGGCATCAGGCAGCCCGCGGCCTTGCCGAGCAGGTTGGCCGCCAGCCGTTCCAGCTTGGCCACCGTCGGGTCCTCGCCGTAGACGTCGTCGCCCAGCGGCGCGTTCGCGGCGGCCTCCAGCATCGCGGGGGTGGGCAGCGTGAAGGTGTCGCTGCGCAGCTCGATCTCGCCGCCGTCGTCGTTCTCTCCGGCGACCAGGTGGGGGGTGTCCAGCACGCTCGTCATGGGACTTCCAATCGGGGGAGTTCTGAGTACGGAGGCCGGGTTCACTCGGGAAAGCCGGTGAACGTTCGGAAGCCGAGGACGGTCAGGGACAGTCGGGGACGGCAGGGGAAAGCCGGTGGCAGCCGCGGGGCGGAGACTCAGGAGAACGAGGTCCGGTACTCCTGGCGGGGGATCTCGATCGGCGGAAACTCGTGGAGCAGCACGGGCCGCAGGTGGCCGAGCGCGGTGTTCAGCGTCTCGTCCAGCTCGCGATGGCCGGACGCGTGCGCGATCACATAGCCCAGCCGGTCGTAGCTGCTGCGGGCCGGCCGCACCTCGGAACCCTGCGGCGCGGTGACGGCCACCGTGTCGACGCCCGGCACGGCGCCGGCCTCCCGCATCCCGGCCACCTCCCGCAGGACGGCCTTCCCCCGCCCGGTCGAGGCGTGGTCCGGGGGCAGCAGGAAGGCGATCCCCGCCGGGGCGAACCGCTCGGGCAGCGGCAGCTGGTCCAGGTCGACCGCGGCCCGTAGGTGGGCGTCGAGCAGGTCGAAGCCACCCGCCCTCGCGATGACCTCGGGGATCATGCCTCCCGCGGGACGGGCGTTGATCTCCACGACGTACGCGTGGCCGTCGATGAGCTTCATCTCGATGTGGGTGGCACCGTGGGTGACGCCGACGGCGGCCAGCGCGCGGAACGCGGTTTCGGCGAGGATCCGGGTCTCGTTCGCCGGAAGCGGCGCGGGGAAGACGTGCCCGCGCTCCACGAAGTGCGGCGGCGCCGTCACCCGCTTGGCGGTGACGCCGACACACCGGTGCGATCCGCCGGAGCCGACCGTCTCGACGCTGTACTCGGGGCCTGCCAGGTAGCCCTCGATCAGCGCGGTCCTCGCGGTGGCCTGGCCCCGCACGTTGACGGCGGCCGAGGTGATCCGGCGGCAGTGGGCCGCCACCTCCCCGGGCGTGTGGCAGAGCACCACGCTCAGCGAGCCGGTGTCGTCGACGGGCTTGACGACGCAGGGCAGCGCGATCCGCGACAGCGCGATCACGACCCGGGTGTCGATGTCGTCGCGGGGGCCGACCAGTTCGAAGGCGGGGGAGGGCAGCCGGGCGGCGGCCAGGATCCGGCGGGTCCGTCCCTTGTCCCGGCAGGCGGCGACGGCCTCCGGCGGGTTGCCGGGCAGCCCGAGGTCGGCGGCCAGCCGGGCGACCGCGACGGTGTAGAACTCACTGGTCGTGGTGACCCCGGCGATCTCGCCCAGGGCGCGGCGCAGTTCTGTCGCCAGGGTGGCGGGGGAGTCCGTGTCGCAGGTGACGACCCGCACCCCGGTGGCCGCCGGCCCGGTGTAGCGGGCCGGGTCGGCGGTGGCCAGCACCGGGGTGAACCCCAGCGCGGCGGCCTTGGCGAAGGCCAGCATCCCGGAGCCGGTGGTGTTGGACTCGACGAAGACGAGGACGGGGTTCATGCGTACTCCAAGGACCGGCCGAGCGTCGCGTAGGACCAGGTCACGGCGGTGTCGGTGAGCTGGATCGGTTCGGGGGCGAGCGGCGGGCGCAGGTCGGTCAGGCCGTGCGCCGCCCGGTACCCGGCGCTGTAGATGGTGTTGACGTACCGGTCGCCCCGGTCGGGGAAGATCACCACCACTGACACGTCCGGGTCGAGCCGCGAGCCGAGCCAGCGCGCCACCTGGTAGGCGGAGCCGGAGCTGTTGCCCGCGAAGACCTTCTCGTGCGAGGCGAGCTCCAGGGTGGCGGCGAAGGCCTCCCGATCCGACAGCCAGTGGACCTCGTCGATGACCGAGAAGTCGACGTTGGCCGGAACCAGGCTGTTGCCCAGGCCGCTCTGCAGCCGCTTCGGCACGTCGGGCTGGCCGAAGATGGCGCTGCCGACGGCGTCCACGGCGACCACCCGCAGCGCGGGGTTGGTCCGGCGCAGCGCCCGCGCCGTCCCGCACAGCGAGCCGCCGCTGCCCACCGCGCCCACCAGCACGTCGACCCGGCCGATCTCCGAGGTCACCTCCTCGGCGAGGCGGTCGTAGGCGGCGGGGTTGGCCGGGTTGTCGTACTGCCTGGGCCAGAACGCGCCGGGGTTGGCGGCCAGTACGGCCCGCAGCCGCTCCAGCCTGGCGCTCTGCCAGCCGTTGCCGGTCATGGCGGGCACGATGTCCAGGGTGGCGCCCAGCGCTTCCAGCTTGGCCATGGTGATCGGGTCGATCCGGGGGTCGGTGACGATGTGCACCTCGTGGCCGAGATACGTGCCGACCAGCGCGACCCCCATGGCCAGGGTGCCCGAGGAGCTCTCCACGATCAGGCCGCCGTCGGCCAGTACCCCCTCGGCCCTGGCGGTCAGGATCGCCTGCCTGGCGACGCGGTCCTTCATTCCGTACGGGTTGGCCAGCTCCAGCTTCGCGTGGACGGTCGCCCCGCCGGTCGCGCGCAGCCGCATCAGCGGAGTCCGGCCGATGGCGTCGATGGCGTCGGTTCTGAGTGTCATGTCCGGCTCGTGCTCCTACAGACGATGAGGGGCCGCCCCAGCCGCTCCAGCTCCGTGAGGGCGCGGGCCAGCCGGGGACCGTGCTCGGGGTCGTGCCTGGCCAGCAGGATGCCCAGGCACGTACCGCTGTGACCGACGACCGTGCCGAGCCCGCCGACGTCGTGGCAGATCTCCTCCACCGCCGCCAGGTGGGGTTTGGGGTTGAAGGTCTGGAACAGCCGCGCGCTGGCGGTGGCGACCTGGCCCACAGCGGCCAGGTCGTGGTCGCGTACCGCGTGGGTGAGCTGGTCGAGCAGCTCGCCGTAGCGCACCGCCCAGTGGGCGGGGATCGGCTTCCTCGACCGGTTGAAGGCGACGGTGTCGACGCTCTCCCCGTCGTCGATTCCGGCGATGGTCAGCTGGGGGAGCGTGCCCATCCGCCGGTGCAGCCGCACCTGCCGGTGGAAGAACGCGGTGATCCCCGGATGCATGACCCCGTCGGACGGCTCGATCTCGGCCATCATCTGTTTCAGCAGCCGGTTGGGGAGCTTGAGGCGGAAGGCCGAGTCCACCGCGCGCGCGGTGGCGACCAGGTCGGCGGTGGAGCTGGCCATGCCCTTGCCCTCGGGAAGCGCGCTGTTGAGCATCAGCCAGCCGCCGGTGTGCACCCCGTAGTGGGACATGATCCCGGTGGCGAGGCGCCGTGCCTTGTTCTTGTGCGGCGGTGAGACGACCACCTGGTCCAGCTGGGGATCGGGTTCGAAGGCGGCCTCCACGTACAGGTCGACGGGGAAGGTCACCAGGAAGTCCGTACCGGATCCCAGGATCCCCTGCAGAAGTTCGCCGAAGGTGCCTGGGGCACGCCCCCGGCCGACCCCTCCGCTGCGGCCGTCGCTCTCCCGGGTCGGCATCTGGATGGTCATGTCAGCTCGCCCGCCTTCGTGCCAGTGGTGTGCTCCCAGGCGTCTCGCAGCCATCGGGACCGCTCGGCGGCTCCCTGGTCGACGGCGGCCAGCCGGTCGCCGACCTGCTCCAGGAGGAGATGAACCTGTTCGGGATGGGTCGAGCCGGCGGTCTGCTTGCGCCACACGCCCGCCTCCGCGTCCAGCAGCTCGCGCACCTCCTCCTCCGTGAGGGCCAGGGTGAAGCCGAGCCGTTCGCCCGCGGCGACCAGGTCCGGCGCCGAGAGCAGGCCGGGGGTGAGGTTGTCCGCGGGGCCGAGCCGCTCCAGGGCGGCCGAGATCCACGCGCCGACGAGCACCTGCGCGTCCCTGGCCGGCACGCCGTGCTCCAGGGTGAGGTGGTTGGCGACGGTCGAGGCGGCCATCAGCTCGTCCCGCACCACCCGGCGGGCCCGCTCCGGGTGGAACCGCACGTCCGTGACCACCCGTTCGAACAGCGCCAGCATCGTGTGGCAGGTCGTGAAGAGGTCCTCCAGGAAGCGGGTGCTCTCCTTGGAGACCTCCACGAGGTTGGTGTAGCCGGTGTTGCGCTGACCGATCATGAGGTCGTACGAGAGCCCGACCAGGTGGCCGCTCATCCCGCGGATCCGTTCCAGGATCGGGAAGTTGCGCTTGTGCGGCATCGCCGAGGAGATCCCGGCGAGCTCGTCCGGCAGGTCGATGAAGCGGCAGCTCGACCCGCTCCACCAGATCAGGTCGGTCAGGAAGCGGCTCAGCGTGGTGCCGAGCACCGACAGCTCCCCGGCCGTGCGCAGCACCCAGGAGCGGGAGGCGACCGAGGTCAGCGCGTGCGGCTGCGGGCCGTCGAAACCCAGCGCGACCGCGATCCGCCCCCGGTCCCAGGGCAGCTCCAGACCGGCCATCGCCCCGGCGCCCAGCGGGCAGAGGTTGACCGCGTCGAACAGCGCGTGCAGCGACTCGGCGGCACCGGTCACCGCCTCGGCGAGCGCGGCCAGGTAGAAGCCGAAGGTCATGGTCTGCGCGGTCTGGTGCTGGGTGTAGCCCGGCATGATCGATTCGGTGTGCCCGGCCGCGGTCTCCAGCGTGGCGCGGGCCAGCCGGCTCACCGCGGCCGCGGTCTCCAGCAGCCGTTCCCTGCCGAGCATGAGCTGGGCGCACGCCTGGACGTCGTTGCGGCTGCGGTCGACGTGCCAGGCGTGCGCGCTCTCGGGTACGTGTGCCTGGACGCATCTCTCCAGGGCGAACAGCGGATCCGACATGGCCGCCGCGCGCTCGGCGCGGACCTGCTCGGGCGTCAGGTCCAGCACCGCCCGGCGGATCCGCTCGGCCGCGTCCCGGTCGAGCAGCCCCATGCGGGCGTACTCGCCGGTGTGGGTCAGCTCGATCCAGCGGTAGTGCCGCAGCAGGGTGCGCGTCTCCCAGTCGAACCGCTGGGTCAGGACCGCGTCGTCCAGTAGCGGCGCCGGGCCCCGTCGTATCCGTCCTGTCGGAAGCATGCATCTCACGCTGCCAGCGCGCATGGGGGGGTGACCAGGAGGAATGACCGGCGATATCGAGACGATAGCCGATGATTACCGGAGCTTCCTACGTTGACGGCATCTGATCGTCACCGGGAGGATTCACGTGAGGTCTGCACTGTTGTCCGACAGCCTGGGATTCGCTCAGCTGCTGCGCACCCATCGCGACAAGGCGCGGCTGACCCAGGAGGAGCTGGCGGAACGCGCCCGCCTGAGCGTGCGCACACTGCGTGACCTTGAGCGGGGCCGCACCCGCTACCCGCACCGCACCTCGGTGCGCCGCCTGGCCGCCGCCCTTGAACTGACCGGTGAGGACCGGGTGACCTTCGAGGCGGCGCCGCCCCGCTCGCTCGGTGCTCCCGCCGTGGCGCCGCCCCCGGAGTGGGGCCTGCCCTCGGTGAGCGGCACCGTCGCGCTGAGCCGGCTCCCGCTGCTGCGGGAGGTCGAGGACACGGTGTCGGTCGCCTCCGGTGGCGGGGAACCCGCGCTGGTGACCGTCACGGGCCCGGCCGGAGTCGGCAAGACCACCCTCGCCGTCCAGTGCGCCCACGTGCTGCGCCAGCGGATGGCACTGGACGTGCTCTTCCTGGACCTCGGCCGGGACCGGCGCGGCCCCGGCGAGCTGCGCACCGCCGTGCGGCTGGCGCGCATCGGCCGCATGACGTCCCCTGCCTCGGGCGGGCGGTGCCTGCTGCTGGTCGACGACGCCGACGGCGCGCGGGACGCCGACCGCCTGCCGTCACTGCTGACGCTCGGCTTCACCGCCGTCGTCGTCACCGGCAGGGAACCGCTCGCGGGGCTCGTCCCGTCCCGGCACCTCGTCCTCGCACGCCTGAGGTGAGCGGGAGTGAACAGCGCGAACACCGACATCCGGGTCCTGATCTGCTACTCGGAGAGGCTGCTCCGTACGGCGCTGTGCTCGATCCTCGCCGCCGAACCGGGGCTGCGCGTCGTGGGGGACGCCGGTGACGGATTCGAGGCGGTCTCCAAGGCCCGCGGCCTGCGGCCCGACGTGGCACTCGTCGACGAGCGGCTCACCGGCCTCGACGGCATCCAGGTCACCGAGCGGCTCCGCGCCGACTCCCTGGCCGGTCCGGTGCGGAGCGTCATCCTGACCGAGCAGCCGGAGGCCATGTTCGACGCGGTACGCGCCGGAGCCCGCGGCTTCCTGCTGCGCTCCAGTGACCAGGACGAACTGGTGGGGGCGATCAGGGCCATCGCGCGGGGGGAGGCGTTCTTCGCGCCGCAGGTCGCCAGCAGTTTCCTGCGGCGGTTCGAGAACGGGCTGCCCTACCGCCCGCCCGAGGCCGTCAAGTCGCTCACCGAGCGCGAGCACGAGGTGCTGGTCCTGGTCGCCGACGGGCTGAACAACACCGAGATCGCGAGCAGGCTGTACGTGAGCCAGGCGACCGTCAAGTTCCACGTCTCCAACCTGCTGTGCAAGCTCAACCTCCGCGACCGCCTGCAGATGGCCGTCTTCGCGCACAAGGCCGGCGTCGTGTGACCCGCTCGCCGCGCCGCAGCGCCAGGTCCTGTTCGAGCGCGCACATCAGGCGGCTCCTGCGGCCGGGCGGGTCATCGTTTCCGCGGGGTCGACGACGACGCCGATGACGTCCAGGTCCCTGAGCATGCCGCTCAGGGCGGGCTCGCTGAGCCGTACCCACTGCTGGTCGGAGCCGAGCACCTTGGCCAGGAGCAGAGGGGAGGTGAAGGCGACTGCGGTCTTCTTGCCCGCGGCGGTGCGGAACAGCCGGAGCGAGGCGCTGAACCGGCCCTGTCGGACCGGGACGAGTAGCTGCACTTCTGACATGTGGTTCCTCCTGGGGAGCTCGTACAGAGAGGGACGCTATGGCGCGGACATTCGGGCTGGTGGGTTTGATACGGGATCTGAACGGCGACCGCCGAAAACCTGACGCGTGATTGACGCCGGACCTCAGGTGGATCGATCGGCATCAATATCGCGTCAGGATTCGTCATTGAAATGGAGGGATGTCGTAGTGATTCGCCATGCGCTTCCCGGAATGCGGTGGCGCGTCAAGTTGATGCATCGATTCTGGAGCTCGGCGTAGCGAACCTATCAAGGGTGGTTGTCGGCCGATGGCGACAGGACTTCCATGTGCAAGACAGATGGAAGAGAAAATTCGTGACTATTGAGAACTTTGTCGGCTTGTTCATCTCGATCGCCGTACTCGGCTATCTCATCCGGTTCATCCCAGGAATTTGATCATGAAACGCGTGCTGGCCGCCCTCCGGGTGGTCCTGATGCTCACCGTCACCGTGGGCCTGCTCTACCCCTTGGCCATGACCGGCGTCGCCCAGGCGCTGTTCGCCGGCCAGTCCAACGGCTCCAGAGTGGGCGACCACGGCAGCAGGCTCATCGGGCAGTCCTTCACCGACAAGGAAGGAAACCCGATCAGGACGTACTTCCAGAGTCGCCCGTCCGCCGCAGGCGATGGCTACGACCCGACGTCGACGGGAGCGAGCAACCGCGGCGCGGAAGACGTCGTCGACACGCCGGACCGTCCCAGCCTGCTCACCCAGGTCTGCGACAGGAGCAAGGCCGTGGGCGAGTTGGAGGGGGTCAGCGGGGCCAGGCCGTACTGCACCCGGGACGGCGTGGGCGCCACGCTCGGGGTCTTCCGCGACAGTGGGCTGAGCGGTCGTGTCACCCGCGCGGTCAGCCTGAACCAGCCCTGCCCCGCCAGGCCCTTCGTGCAGAGCCACGCGGGCGTCGCCGTGGAGTGCGCCGCCAAGGGTGAGGACTACAGTCGCGCCCTGATCGTGCCGGTGCGCGGTTCCGCGGGGACGCCCGCCGTACCCGCCGACGCCGTCACCGCCGGCGGCAGCGGCCTTGACCCGCACATCTCGCCCGCCTACGCCGAACTGCAGGCAGCGCGGGTCGCGAAGGCGCGCGGGTTGAGCCTGGGCCAGGTCAGGGTGCTCATCGAGGAGCACACGGCCGGTAGGGCGCTGGGCTTCCTCGGGGAGCCCGCCGTGAACGTGCTGACCCTGAATCTCGCCCTCGACGGGAAGACATGATCATGCTGCAGGCACTGTTCATCCTGACGATCCTCCTGGTCGTCCACGTCCCGCTCGGCGACTACATGGCCAAGGCGCTTGACGGCGGCCGTCACCTCAGGATCGAGCGCGCGCTCTACCGGATCTGCGGCGTCGACCCCGACGCCGAGCAGGACCGGCGCCACTATCTGCTCGCGCTGCTGGCGTTCTCCGCGCTCAGCGTCGTGTTCCTGTTCGCACTGCTGACCTTTCAGGGCTCGCTGCCGTGGTCGGGCGGCCACGAGGGCATGCCGTGGGAGCTGGCCCTGCACACAGCGGTCAGCTTCACCACCAACACCAGCTGGCAGAACTACGCGGGCGAGTCTCCGATCGGCCACACCCACCTCGCGGTGATGGCGGGACTCGGCGTGCAGGCCTTCGCCTCGGCCGCTGTCGGCATGTGCGTCGGTCTCGCGCTGATCCGCGCCCTGGTACGGCGCGGCGGCACCGGCCTCGGCAACTTCTGGGTGGACCTGATCCGCAGCGTCTTCCGCGTCCTGCTGCCCCTGGCGGTCGTCTTCGGCCTGGCACTGATCGGCCTGGGCGTCCAGCAGAACCTGGCAGGAGCCGAGACCGTGCGGACCATCGCCGGCGGCACGCAGACCCTGCTGGGCGGGCCCGTCGGCTCGTGGGAGTCGATCAAGCTGATATCCGGTGACGGCGGCGGCTTCTTCAACGCCAGTAGCGCCCACCCCTTCGAGAACCCATCGGCCATGACCAATGCGATCGAGATCCTGCTCATGCTGCTGGTCCCGACCGCCTTCATCCGGCTGTTCGGCCGCATGTCGGGCGACCTCAAACTTGGCTGGACCCTGCTCGTCGTGGTCGGCATCCTGTTCGGCCTGCTGCTGACCGCGGGCACCCTCGCCCAGGGCGCGCAGACCGGGACGGTGGCGCAGGCGGTCGGTGGCCAGTTCGAGGGCACGGAGACCCGTATCGGCGTCCCGGGCAGCACGCTGTTCGGCGTCGCGGCCACCGCCAGCGCCGACGGAGCGCTCAACGCCTCCTACGACAGCTTCTCCAGCCTGGGCGGTGGCGTGCTGCTGGCGGCCATGATGCTGGGCGAGATCGCCCCCGGCGGCACGGGCAGCGGCCTGTATGGGCTGATCATGGCGGTGCTGATAGCCGTGTTCCTGGGCGGTCTCATGGTCGGCCGCACGCCCGAGTTCATGGGCAAGCGCATCGGCTACGTCGAGATGCGATACGTGGTGCTCTACTCCCTGGTCGCCCCGACGCTGATTCTGGGTTTCACCGCCCTGGCCGTCGCCCTGCCCGAGGGGCGGTCGTCGATGGGCAACGTGGGCGCGCACGGGCTCACCGAGGTGCTGTACGCCTACACCAGCAACGTCACCAGCAACGGCAGCGCCATGGCGGGGCTCAACGGCAACACGATGTTCTACAACCTGACCATGACGGCCGCGATGGCCCTCGGCAGGTATCTGCCCATCGCGTTCGTCTTGGCCCTGGCGGGGCGGCTGGTGCACCGGCAACCCGTCGCGATCACCGCGGGTACCCTGCGCACCAGCGGGATCAACTTCGTGGTACTGGCCACGGGAGCCGCGTTGATCCTGGCGCTGCTCAACTTCCTGCCCGCCCTCTCACTCGGCCCGCTGGCCGATGGCCTGCTGGGATAGAGCACCCCGCCGTCAACATCTTTCTGCGCCGCCTGCAGTTCGCCGTCCGCCACGATGCCGTCCTCCACGTTGCTCACCACGCGGGGACACGACGTCGCCGCGGCCGTGGGCGACGGTGTCGCGCTGCGCGCCGCGGTGGACGAGCACCGGCCGGACGTCGCCGACGTCGGCGACTTCTTGGCCGCGCTCCTGCGGATCGCGGCGGGCGAGACCGTGCTGGACCCGGAGGTGGTCACCCGGATGACGGCGACCGGCAGGCGCGCCGACGCCCTCGACACCCTCACCTCCAGGGAGCGCGAGGTGCTCGTCATGATGGCCGACGGCCGCTCCAAGTCCACTATGCCTGGCTTCCGTGTCGGATCCTGGGAGGGCCGGTCCACCTCGTTAGTTGGGGGAAATTATCCGTTGATATCGAGCGAGTTTGATAATTAACTGCTTGATATCCTTGTTCGGTATTTATGGTGGAATGATCGGGAATGCGATCAGGGAGATCATGGAACCGACGTCACCGGGAACAGGGCCGCTGTCGCCGGACTTCGCCGGCATCGACCCGGGTCTGATGCAGAGTTTCATCCCCGCCCTGGAACGGGGCCGTGACGTGATCGGCGAGCAGTCCGAGCGGATCCGCCAGTTGCTCGTGGCGGCGGAGGTGTCGGCATCCGGTCTGCAGCCGATCAAGCAGATCGAGGGCTGGATCGACGACGAGCTGCCGGGGCTGCGACAGCGCCACTCGACGATCCGGGAGAGCGACAGGTTCGCGCTGTGGCTGCCCGGCGCAGGACCGATCGCCTACGACGAGAGCCGTTCCAGGACCGCGGAGGAGTCACGCAAGCAGGGCACGACGCTGGGTGAACGTCTACTGGCCATCGGTCCCGTCGGATTCTGGTCCCACCACGCCAACGTCGAAAAGTACGTCAAGGTCCTCGCGGAGCTGGACGCCAACAAGAACGACGCCGACTTCACCGCTGCCTTCTTCGCCGCTCTCGGTACGGAGGTGGCCCTGAACCTCCCCGTGCTGCTGCGGGAGAGTGTGCACACGGAGCCCTTCCGGGGGGTCGCCAGCCCGCCTGACCCCGACGAGCCGATGCTCCGTACGTTGAGCCAGGCCTTCGGCAGCGCGGTCATGGGAGGGGCGCGGGTCCCGGGGTTCGCCAAGATCAAGACTGCGGTCCAGAGTGCGAACCCGTCCGACCGGGGCGCCGCCGATCTCCTGCTGACCACGGGGGAGTTCCCCACCGAGTGGCTGGCGGGGGTGGCGTCGGCCTGGGGCGGGCTGGCGGACCCCCGCAAGATCACCCCAGGACTCCTCTACGCCCTGGGAAACAATCCGGCCGCCGCCCGGCTGGCCGTCGAGAAAGTGACGGGGGCATACACGAAGGACCAGTCGAAGCTGAAGGAGTTCCTGAAGAAACTCAACGAGCATGCCGGGGGCAGGTACGCGGGCGGAGCCCAGAAGGCGGACGCCTTCGGCCGCATGCTCGCCGCCGCCTCCGGAGCCTACGACGAGCAGGACGGCAGGCACAGCAAGGAGGCCGCCGCGTTCGCCTTCGCGGTGATGACGACGCTGGACGAGGTCAGGATCGGGGAGGCGGCCCGGGTGCACATGGCGGAGATCGCCGGCGCGTACACCACCGAGATCACCGAGGGCGCCAACATCGGCGACGCCAACATGACCGATTCCAGCGCACTGAAACCGACGACCTCGGCGCTGGGCCTGAAATCGGCGTTCACCCTGAGCCCGGGGGACACCTACGCGTTCATGAAGGTCTTCGCCGACACGGATGAGAACCTCGCCCCGTTCGAGGAGGGGATGGGACGGTTCTCCCAGCGACTGATCGCCGACACCCTGGCGACGACCAAGCAGGGCCGGGATACCGATTCCCTGGAACAGGCGCTTGATGCCCTGGGCAACGTCCGGGGCTTTGAGATGGCCGCAGCCGAGAAGGTCCGGGGCACCATGGACGTGGCCGACGCGCAGGCCCAGAAGCTCAACAGCTTCGCCATCGGCGCGACGCTGGGGGTGACCGGTCTCGGTGTGCCGGGCATGGCCGGTCAACTGACCTGGCTGGCACTGGGCACGGGCTTCTCCGGTAAGGACGCCTTCCTGTCGGAGGACCAGAAGCGGGTGGACAAGCTCGACAAGGCCGACGGGAACGCGACGCTCGGCCGTCAGCATGCTCTCGCACAGACGCTCATCGCCAACGGCTTCGCGCCGAAGGTGACGCCCGCCGAATATCAGGCGACCTGCCCGCCGGGCGTCGCCATCGCCGACGACGAGGGCAACCTCAGGCCGTTCCCCGACTTGCTCAAGCAGGGTGACAAGGGCCTGGTGGCCTTCGAGAAGTGGGCCGACGCCAACGGGATGGGTGGCCGCGACAGATTTTCGGTCGGGAACCTGTCCAGCCGTATGGCGAACTGGTTCGAAGGCGGCAACGGACGAGGCAGACAACGAGCCTTGGTATTTGACAATTAGGGCCTGGCTCAGCGCGTTGTCGGAGAGCCTCGACCCTGGCAAAGGGAGCGGTTCCCGGCAGCCTGGCTGACGTTATTGAATGACCGGATTACGAGGTTGGGAGACACTCGGTCTCGCCGCGAACCCTGAATTGTCCGTCGGCCGTCGATTCCAGGATGAGCGCTGTCTTGGCCGTCTTGCTGGCCAGCTTGATGGGAGCGTTGCCCGGGTCTTCGGTGATCTCGTAAGAGGCGACGGCGGAGAGCGCGCCTACCATGAGCCCGTTGAGCCCGTCCGCGTCAGAGTGCGGTTCGGTGTCCTGGCCAGTGGCTGCGAAGGTCCGTTTGGCCCGGCCCTCACCGCAGGGAATGTCCCTCTCCCCGGGATCAGTGATCTTGACGTCCAACGCCTGGCTTCTCTTCATCAGCCCGGTGATATGGAGCTTCAGGGTCTCACCGGCCTCGGCGGCGGTGGGCTCTTTTTCGGCGCAACCGGAAATCGCCAATAAAACCACCACACAAATCATGACGCCCTGCCGTACGAGACGTGCCATGAAGTCCTCCAGGGGCTGATCGATTTCCTGCTGGTTTCATAATGTCCAACGGATCGGCCCGGCGCCTCCACCTGAGTGGAGGGATGCTCGCCGGGACGGTTCCTGGCTGGAGCGGAGTCCGGTGCACGGGGAACAGACTTCGGTGGGGATCAAGGCGCTCCGGCGGCTGCTGGAGCAAGTGGGTGCCGGGCGAGGGGAGGGGATTTCTGGTCGTTCTTCCAGGTGTCTCGCTCGTCGCCGAGAGCATTTGGGACGTCGTGGTGGCCTGCCTGGGTTGGTTGCGGGTCACCATGAACCGGGAGGTGTGACCTTCGCGCAGGTCAGGTCTCGGAGAGCCGGAACCACACCACCCGGCTGGTCGGGGTTTCGTACCACCCCCAGGCGGTGGACAGTTCCTGGACCAGCCAGAGGCCGCGTCCGCCGCTGCTGTCGGGGTCGACGTCCGGGCAGATCCGGGGCACCTGTCCTGGGGTGCCCCGATCTTTCCGGACACGGACCCAAGTAGGGTTTGCGCTAGGGCCCCGGCCGGCAGCCCCCCAACGGTATCGGCCACGGAGGCGGACCGGAGCGGCGGATCGACGACCTGGTCCTGCGAGACATACCGCTGTACATGTGGAACTTCGGTAGCTACCAGCACGGCGCCACCCCCTTGGGCGAGCAGAACCGCCACGCCTTCGGTGGCCTGACCGACGCGGTCTTCCGGATGATCCCCTTCTGGAATCCGGCCGCACCGCCGACTGGCCTTTCCCATGATCCACTGACATTGCCGTAGCCGAGTGTAATGATGGCCTCACGTACTGCCATTGACTCATCTCGGTGGCGAGTGAATGCCGGTAAGGGCCGAAAATGACTGATAGGAGTAGCGTGGCACTGGGACAGATCATGGGAGGCGCGGTGATGAGCAGGTCTCTTGAGTCGCCCAACCCCCTGGCCAGTTCGGTTCTTGCGATGCTGAAGGTGGCTCGTGATCTGGACGTCGAGCTCACTCCGGAGACGCTGGCGATGCTCCTCTATCTCGCCGACCTGGATGCCATCGAGTCGGGGCGGACGCAGTTCAGCGGGGCCACCTGGCGATGGGACGACTCCGGTCCCTACGATCACGCGCTGATGCGGGCCGAGGAGTGGGTGGTGGAGAGCGAACTGGTGGAGCGGAGAGAGGCGCCGCACGCCGATCGCGATTCGTACGTGCTCACCGTGACAGTCGACATCGAGGATCCGTTGAACGCGGCAGACATGGAGTGCGTCCGGAGCGTGGTGCGCCTCCACGGCGGTAGAGGTGTGACCGGCCTGGAAGAGCTGTCCGCCGAGACCGCGCCCGTGATCGAGGCCCAGGTGGCGGGAGATCGGGGGGTGCTGCTCGATCTCAACCGGGCACGGCGCCGTCAGCAGGTGAGGACGCGTCTTGAGCGGTTCCGATCGCGGCGTGCGGCACGGCCTCCGGTGGAGGACTCTCCCGGAGTGGATGACGCCCTCAGGGCGGAGTTCCTGGAGATGAGAGCCGGTCTCCGGCGAGTCAACGTGAAGATGCTGGATGACCAATGAAGGGATCCATCCGCAAGGGTGGCGTCTACCTCGTCTCCGACCGGTCGCTCACGATGCCCCCCAACGATCAGCGCAACTACCACCTCAAACGGCCGGTGATCATTCTCAGCGGCGATGCGAAGAACGAGCAGGCCACCTGGTCTCTGGTCCACGTCGTCCCCACGTCGACATCGACCACGCTCAGGACCGAATACTGCGTCAAACTTGCCCAGGGGACCGGCAACCTACCGAGCAAATGCTGGGCGAGGACGATATGCGCACAGCCCTTCCTCAAGGAGGAACTCGGCGACTACCTCGGGCAACTGTCTCCCCAGGCCCTCCTCCTGATCGAGGAGAACTTGTTCGCCTATCTGGGCAGCACCGACTGAGATCGTGGGCTTTCCAAGCCTGCACCGATCTCGGCGTTGGCCGGATTCCCCACCTGGATGTTCCTCGACGAGGACGCCCGATCGCTGTTCGTGGAATGGCAGGATCAGGCCTGGGCCGCGGCCGAAAGCTTGCGATCGGCATGGTCAGGGGGCGGGCCGGTCCGGTACGGCGATGGAGGTCACCGCCAGGCCGTCGGCCACCAGCCAGCGGCCGGTGAAGCCGGTCAGTTCCCGGCCCGCCACCAGGGGGCCCGGGACGAGAAGGCGGGCGGTGAACGTACCGGACGGGTCGAAGACGAGATGGGCCTCCTCGAAGCCGAGCCAGCGCCTGGCCAGTGGGAACCACGCCTTGTAGACGCTCTCCTTGGCGCTGAACAGCAGCCGGTCCCAGTGCACGCCGCGGTCGAGCCGCGCGATCGCCGCCCGCTCCTCGTCCAGGGAGACCGCGTCCAGGACGCCTTCGGGGAGCGGCTCGTGCGGCTCGGCGTCGATACCGACGGTCAGCGCGTCACGGGAGACGGCCGCGGCACGATACCCGACGCAGTGCGTGATGGCGCCCACCACCCCGCCGGGCCATCCCGGGGCGCCGCGCTCGCCGGGCAGGATCGGCGTCGGCGGCAGCCCGATGCGGGCCAGGGCCTGGCGGGCGCAGTGGCGCGCGGTGGTGAACTCGCGCCGCCGCTTGTCCACCGCGCGGGCGATGACCGCCTCCTCCTCGGGGAACAGCGTCACGCCCGGCGGGTCGTCGAAGGACTCCGCGCTCGCCACCCACGGCGGCAGGATCTTCTCGATCATGCGACGGGCTGCGGGCTGGGCAGGATGCGCCGCAGCCGGCCGGGCGCGGTGGAGCGGCGACGCCATTCGCGCGGATAGCCCAACGAGACCTCCTCGAAGCGGACCCCGTCGTGCCAGGTGGTCCGGGGGATGTGCAGGTGACCGTAGACGACCGTGGCGGCGTCGAAGCGCAGGTGCCAGTCGGCGGTCCGCTCGGTGCCACACCAGATCGCGAACTCCGGGTGATGCAGAATCAGGGTGGGCTCGCGCACCAGCGGATAGTGGTTGACCAGCACCGTCGGAACGCCGGACGGCCTGGCCTCGAGGCGTCGCTCGGTCTCGGCGATCCTGGCCTCGCACCACGCGTCCCTGGTCGGGTACGGGTCGGGGTGGAGCAGCATCTCGTCGGTGCAGACCACGCCCTTGTCGTACGCGCGGGCCAGCGCCTCCTCCTTCGTCGCCACGCCGGGCATCCGGAAGGTGTAGTCGTACAGCACGAACAGCGGGGCGACGGTGACCGGGCCACCGGGCCCGGTCCAGGTCGGGTACGGGTCCTCGGGCGTGGCCACCCCCAGGTTCCGGCACACCTCGACCAGGTGCCGGTAGCGCTCCTCGCCGCGCAACTGGACCGGGTCGCTGGGATGGGTCCACAGCTCGTGGTTGCCAGGCGCCCAGACCACCTTCTCGAACCGGCCGGCGAGCAGCCCCAGGGCCCACTCGACGTCGGAGACCTTCTCTGAGACGTCCCCGGCGACCAGCAGCCAGTCGGAGGCGGAGGTGGGCCGCAACTCCTCGAGGATGCGCCGGTTCTCCTGGTAGCCGATGTGCAGGTCGCTGATGGCCAGCAGTGACGTCATGCGTGGCCCGTCCCCGATGAGGCGGCCGCCGCGGGCCGCCCGTCGCGCGCCGGCACCGGAAGTGCCCCCGGTACCTTCTCGTCCCCAAGCATCATCGCCTCCGTCCCGCCCGCTTCCCCGGGCACGGTCCCGCCCCCGTGATCACCAAGCAAGAGAACCTTCTCACGATCGCTCCCCGGAGGCACACCCCGGTCCGCCACGCAGTTGTCTCCGGCCGGTGCCATCCGAGTACGGCGATACTCATGCGTTTGCCGTGGATGGCGATGATTCTTGGCGTATGACTACCTTCGACAGCATGCCCGCGTGCTGCATCGCGCCCCCCGACCTGCTTGAGGCGGTCGCCGAGCAGGGCACCCCCGAGGAGCGGGAGGCCGCGCTCCGGACCCTGACCGCATCGGAGACCTCCCGGGCTCAGCGCGCGTCGGTCACCGGCGCGCTGAGCCGGCTCACCCTCACCATCGCCGACGTGGCGCCCGCCCCCGGCATGGTCCGTACCGTCTACGACGCGGAGAACGGCGGCGACTTCGACCTTCCCGGGAAGAAGAGGCGGGGGGAGGGCGATCCGCCGTTCGGTGACGCGGCGGTCGACGAGGCGTACGACGGGGCGGGGGCCACCTACGACTTCTACCGGACCGTCTTCGGGCGCGACAGCATCGACGGGCGGGGGTTGGAGATCGTCTCCTCGGTCCACTACGGGAACGACTACGACAACGCCGCCTGGATCGGCTTCCAGATGATCTACGGTGACGGCAGCGGGCAGATCTTCACCAAGGGGTCCCTCACCAAGGCCGTGGACATCGTCGCCCACGAGCTGACCCACGGCATCACCCAGTTCACCGCGCACCTGGTCTACAGCAAGCAGTCCGGGGCGCTCAACGAGTCGTTCTCCGACGTCTTCGGATCCCTCGTCAAGCAGTACGGCCTCGGGCAGAGCGCGGAGCAGGCCGACTGGCTGATCGGCGAGGGCATCCTGGGCAGCGCCCTGCGTGGGACGGCCCTGCGGTCGCTGAAGGCGCCGGGGACCGCCTGGTCGACCCCCACGGGCGGCCGCGACCGTCAGCCCGCGCACATGCGCGACTACCTGGACCTGCCCGACGACGGCAACCCCTCCAACGACCACGGAGGCGTCCACCTCAACTCCGGCATCCCCAACCACGCCTTCTACCTCGCCGCCACCGCCATCGGCGGCAACGCCTGGGAGCGCGCCGGCCGGATCTGGTACGTCACCCTCACCGAGCGGCTCCGGCCGCGCTCCAACTTCCGGCAGGCCGCGGAGGCGACGGTGGAGGTGGCCGGAAAGCTGTTCGGCGCCGACGGCGACGAGCAGCGCAAGGTACGCGCCGCCTGGCAACAGGTCGGGGTTCTCCAGACGGGGCCGGTTTAGGATCGTGCCCATGAAGGTGTCGATCGTCCGGGGTGGCGGCATCGCCGGTCTGGTCACGGTCACCACGGTCGACTCGGCGTCGCTGGCGTCGCAGCAGGTCGCCGAGTTGCGCTCCAGGGTGGAGCGGGCCGGGCTGTCCGATGCGCCGGAGCGCTCCGGTGCCTCCGGCGGGCAGCCCGACCGCTTCGACTACGAGCTGACCGTCGAGGACGGCGGCCAGGCGCACACGGTGCGCGCCGGCGAGGGCGACCTTTCCGGCCCGCTCCGCGCGCTCATCTCGTACGTGACCTCGCTGCCGGGCAGGCAGGAGCGGATCGGCCCGCCCGGCTGACGAGCGGGTGCGACCCGTTGCGGTGGTGTCCGGACGGGCCGCACCGCGAAGCCGCTACTCGGTGATGCTCGGCTACTGGGACGAGCCCGTCAGGACCGCCGAGGCGATCGACGCCGCCCGCTGGATGCACACCGGCGACCTGGCCACCATGGACGACGACGGCTACGTCAACGTCGTCGGACGCATCAAGGACATGGTGATCAGGGGCGGTGAGAACGTCTACCCCCGCGAGCTGGAGGAGTTCCTGCACGGCCACCCGGACATCGACGACGTCCAGGTGATCGGTGTGCCCGACCCGAAGTACGGTGAGGAGCTGATGGCCTGGATCGTCATGCGGCCGGGGGCCGTCCCGCTGACGGCCGAGGCGGTCAGGGACTTCTGCGCCGGGCGGCTGGCCCACTACAAGATCCCCCGCTACGTCCACCTGGTCGACGGGTTCCCCATGACGGTGACGGGCAAGATCCGCAAGATCGAGATGCGCGAGCAGGCGATGCGGCTGCTCGACATCTGATCCCCGTCCTCGCTCCCGCCGAGCCGGACAGCGGCGGCACTTCACCGGAGTCGCGGCTCGTTCACCATGCGTCGGCTCCCCGGCCCGGAGGGGCCGGGGAGCCGACGCTGTCTTTACGCCTTCTTGCGCGATGAGTTGATTTATCCGCAGCCCGGTCCGGGGATGGGTCGTCCGACGCCATTGATCATGGGCCGTGCGCCCGCCGCCGGACAGACACATCCGAACGCGTACGCGCAGACCCTGCGGACCTGGCGACGAGGAGGAGCGCGTGCGCCATGTCGTGGTGATCGGCGCGGGTCTCGGCGGCCTTGCCGCCGCGGGGCGGGACGTCACGATCGCGGCCGGCCGCGCCGAACGCCTGCTGATCGCCGAGGTGCCGTGAACCGGCCGGGTGGGGCCGGTACGAGGTCGTCCAATGCCGTCGTCGGGAGGGTGTGATGTCGGAGCCGGTGGCCGTCGACGCGATGGGCGGAGACCACGGACCAGGCGAGACGGTCGCCGGGGCGGTCGCGGCCCGGCGCGAGTTCGGAATCCCCGTGGTGCTCGTGGGCCGCTCCGGCGCGGTCCGCGCCGAGCTCGCCCGCCACGGCGCCGCCGACGAGATCGACGTGGTGCATGCCGAGGACGTCGTCCCGATGACCGAGCGGGGCGCGGGAGCGGTCTTCTCCACCATGACCAGTTTGATGGTCGGTTGCGACCTCGTACGGCGGAAAGAGGCTTCGGCGTTCGTGTCGGCCGGTTCCACCGGCGCGGTCGTCTCGTGCGCCATCCACAGCATCGGGCGCGCCCTGGGCGTCCTGCGGCCCGCCCTGGCCATCGCGCTGCCCTCGGCCACCGGCGGCGCGACCGTGCTGATCGACGCCGGGGCGACCTCCGACCCCACCCCGGAGATGATCGCCCAGTTCGCGCTGCTCGGCGCCTCCTACGCCCAGCTCCTGCTCGGTGTCGCCGACCCGTCGGTGGGCTTGTTGTCGATCGGCTCGGAACCCGGCAAGGGCAACCGGCTGACCCGCAGGGCCGGTGAGCTGCTCGACGGGCTGCCGTTGCGCTTCTGCGGCAACGTGGAGGGACACGATGTGCTCGCGGGGACCGTCGACGTGATCGTCACCGACGGTTTCACCGGGAACGTGGTGCTCAAGAACGTCGAGGGTTCGGTAAGGGCCGCGCTGACGCTGGTGGCGCGTTCCGGTGCCGCCGGGGCCGAGGAGTTGCGGGCGGTGGCCCGCCGCTACGCCCCGGAGGCCCATGGCGGGGCGGCGCTGCTCGGCCTGATCGGCACTGTCGTCGTCGTGCACGGTTCCTCGCGAGCGGTGACGATCGCGCGTGCCTGCGCGGTGGCGCACGATCTCGCCGAGGGCGGGGTCGTCACCCGGTTGGCGGACCGGTTCACCGCGGAGGCCGCCCGTTGAGCGGCGTGGCGGAGCCTCGTCGAGGCGGGGCGACGGAGCCGAACCGGCGTCGCCGCCGGGCGAGGTCAGCGGAGCGAGTTTGCCGCCGAGGTGGGAGGCCGCTCGTACAGGCGCACCCGATGCCCCCTGCGGGCCGGCAGCAGGGCGCAGACCATGCCCCCGGCACCGCCCCCGATCACCGTCACCTCCAGCGGTGCATCGTCCGCTTCGTTTCCTTGCCGTTCTTGTCGTAGGTGACCCATTCGCCGGTCTTCTTGCCGGCGTTGTACGTGCCCTCGTCCAGCAGGTTGCCGTTGTCGTGCCGGCGGCGCCACGGGCCGTGCTGCAGGCCGTCCACGAAGGCACCCCGCTGCAGCAGGCCGCCGCCCTCGCGGTGCCAGACCCACTCACCGACGAGCTGTCCGGCCTGGTAGGCTCCCTCAGCCTTCAGTCGGCCGTTCCGGAAGTAGAACGTCCACGGTCCACTTCGCTGACCGTCCGAGTAGTCACCCCTGCCCAACAGGGTTCCGTCCTTGAAGTGCTCCTCCGCCATGCCGACAGCGTAGAAGCGATCATGTGGAGGAAGATGGCGTTTGGGACCAGGGCGGTGCCGTGTGATTGGCTGTCCCTCCGTGAACGTCGCTGAGGTGCTGGGGTTGTTCGGAGCCGGGGTGCTGGCCGGGGTGGTCGGAACGGTGGTGAGCCTGGCCTCGATCATCTCCTACCCGGTGCTGCTGGCGTTCGGCCTGCCGCCGGTGACCGCGAACGTGACGAACACGGTCGCGCTGACCTTCAACGGGGTGGGCGCGGCGTTCGGGTCGCGGCCGGAACTGGTCGGACAGGGCGCGAGGGTCCTGCGACTCGGCACGATGACCCTGCTCGGCGGGGCGGTGGGGGCCGGGTTGCTGCTGGCGACCCCCTCCGACACGTTCGAGGTGATCGCGCCCTGGCTGATCGCGTTCGCCTCGCTGCTGCTGCTCCGTCTGCCGAACACGATGACGGGGTACGGCGGCGAGGACGGGTGGAAGGCGCGCGCCGCCATGTTCACCGTCGCGATCTACATCGGCTACTTCGGGGCCGCCGGTGGGGTCCTCATGTTCGCGGTGCTCTCGGCCATGCTCGACCAGCCACCCGTCAGGATCAACGCCCTGAAGAATGTCGTCTCCGCCCTGGCCAACGGAGTGGCGGCGATCGGCTTCGCCCTCTTCGGGCCGGTGGAGTGGGCGGCGGCGGTGCCCCTCGCCCTGGGCTTCCTGCTGGGTGGCCGGCTTGGCCCGGTGATCGCCCGCCTCCTGCCCGGCCGTGCCCTCCGCCTCGGCACCGCCGCCTGCGGCCTGCTCGTCGCGCTCAAACTCGGCGTCGACGCCTACACGTGAGCTGTCCTCGTCGTACGAGCATCCAGAGTTCGGGAGCTGTCCTGGAAGCCGGTCACCGTCGAAAGGCGCAGTGCCGCGCCTGGTGGTCGCCACGGCGGTGGCGTAGGTGATCTCGTCGGGGTCGGCGAAGGTCTGCTCGGCCAGGGCCTGGCGGCGGAAGATGCGCCACCAGGCTTCTTGCAGGTTGAGCCAGCAGGCGCCTTTGGGGATGAACACCTGCTGGATCCGTGGATGCTCAGTGAGCCATTGACGGGTGGAGATGCTGTTGTGGCTGGAGAGATTGTCGGTGATCACCGCAATCGTGCCGGTTGGGTTGCTCTTCTCCAGCAGGGCCAGAAAGCGCTGCCAGCCAATACTGTTGCGCGATGCGGCGGTCTCGGACGTTCGTGGCTGTGTGTAACTGTGCTGGAGATGGAGGTAGGCCCTCCGGGATCGCCTTGCAGGAGGAGGCCCCAAACCACCGCATGCTGCGTCGGTTAAGAGCCGGGGTGGTGAGCGATGCGGAAACGGCGCGGCGGGACCGCGTCAGGTAGGGATCAAGAAGGCGAGCGCGAGCGAACCATCGCTGAAGTGTCGAAAGAAACAGACGACGTCGAAACCGGGGGCTGCTCTTGCCTTCGGGACAAGCCCGGGGGATACCTGTCTACCGCTCGGGCGGCGTCCGGCATGGAGATGGCGCGAGCTTGATCTGGGCTCTGGCATGGAACGCGGGAACCTGTCGCCCGTGAAAGTGTCCCCGGCGGCCGGTCGGGGCGAGAGGGAGAACCCCAAGGAGCGATGAGCTTGCAAGGGGCTGAGTACCGGTGGCCGGGCACAGGGGCGGACCGTCTCGTAGTAGCGGTGAAGCGCCGTAATGGGCGTGGAGCGAAGGGGACGGGTCATTCAGGTTTGTCTGATGGTCAACCGAAGTTCTCGGGAGGAGCCGGATGAACGAGCCAGGCTCGAAGCCGTACGACATCTCCAAGCAGGTGTTCGTGACGGCGTTTGAGAAGGTCAGGAGTAAGAAGGGGGCGGCCGGGGTCGATGGCGTGACGGTCGAGCAGTTCGAACAGGGCCGCAAGGACAACCTGTACAAACTGTGGAACCGGATGTCGTCGGGGAGTTACTTCCCGGCCCCGGTGCGGATGGTGGAGATCCCCAAGAAGAGCGGCTCGGGATCGAGGATTCTTGGAGTGCCGTGCGTTGCAGATCGCATCGCGCAGACGGTGGCGGTCGCCTATCTGGAGCCGTTGGTGGAACCGATATTTCACCAAGACTCCTACGGGTATCGGCCAGGCAGGTCGCCGCTGGATGCGGTGGCCACCTGCCGGGAGCGCTGCTTCCGGTACCCCTGGGCGATTGATCTGGACATCGCGGGTTTCTTCGACAATCTCGATCACGATCTGATCCTCAAGGCGATCGCTGCCCACACCGCCGAGGCGTGGATCCTGCTGTATGTCGAGCGGTGGCTGAAGGCCCCGCTGTCGATGCCGGACCGAACGCTTGCCGCGCGGGATCGGGGCAGCCCCCAGGGCGCGTCGATCTCCCCGCTGATCGCCAACCTGTTCATGCATTACGTCTTCGATGCCTGGATGGCCAGAGAATTTCCGGCTGTGCCGTTCGAGCGGTTCGTCGATGACGTGATCGTGCATTGTGTGAGCGAGCAGCAGGCCTGCAGGGTGAAAGAGGCGATCGCCTGGCGACTGGCGGAGTGTGGCGGGTTGCAGCTGCACCCGGACAAGACCCGCATTGTGTACTGCAAGCAGACTGGACGCTACGGCAGGCACGACACCGTGTCGTTCGACTTCCTGGGGTACACCTTCAAGCCGCGGATGGCCATTCAGAAGGGTGGAGCGCTGTTCACGACCTTCTCTCCGGCCATCAGCGGTAGCAGTGCTAAAGCGATCCGGCAGGAACTACGCCGGATGCGATTTCACCTGCGCAGCGACCTGAGCTTCAAGGACATCGCCAAGTTGATCAACGTCAAGGCCGGGCCGTGGGCCGCCTACTTCGGGCGCTTTCGCCCGTCGGAGGCTGCTCATGTGCTGTCTCACATCGATCAGTATCTCGTTCGGTGGGCCCGACGGAAGTACAAGCACCCGCGGCGCTCTCCACGTCGGGCGTGGGAGACCCTGAAGAAGATCATGAGATCTTATCCGGGGCTCTTCGCGCACTGGAAGCGGAATGCGCTCAGGAGATCAGCAGCGGCGCGAGCTGGATGACAGGAGCCGGATAAGTCGAGAGGCTTACGTCCGGATCTGTGGGAGCCGGAGGGTGAGATTCCCTCCGGCCACCCGACCGTCAGAGGCGGCCTGAAGTTGACCGGTGGCAAGAATTAAAGGAAACCACTGGCCTTCGTGGCCCACTTCCGCCGTAATAAGCACATGCCGCCTTGCCAAATGAACATCATGTGAACACGACCAGGTTCCGGTGAACCAATCCGGTGTGTTTGCTAGTGATTTCCTTAGAAAAGGCCGGATATGGTGCGCCTTGGTGAGCAAGTCTCAACCTACAGGGCGCACGGTTATTCCTGCCCGGTCGGCGCATGATCCCTGGTCTTGGTGTCAGCGAGCGGCGGGTCCAGTTCGATGAGTCCCAGTGTGTCGAGGAGCTTGTGGAAGATGAATGAGCTGCAGGGTTCAGGTTCTAGTTTGCCGTTGTCGGCTGCCCAGCTGGAGGTTTGGTTTGCCCAGCAGCTTGATCCTGATAATCCGATCTGGAATATCGCGGAGTATTACGTTATTGAGGGTGAGCTTGATGTAGCGCTGTTGGAGCGGGCTGTGCGGATGGCCGTGAGGGAGGCGGAGTGCCTGCGGGTCCGGTTCGGCATTGTTGGTGATGAAGTGCGGCAGACGGTGGTTCCTTGTGAGGATTGGGAGTTCTCGGTCGTTGATTTCACGGGCGAGGTTGATCCTGATGGGGCGGCGCTGGGGTGGATGCGGGCTGATGCCGGGACTGTGGTGGCATTGGATGCGCCGGTGTTGTTCCGGTTCGCGTTGCTGAGGGTTGGCCCGGATCGTGCGGTGTTGTATCAGCGTGCTCATCATTTGTTGTGGGATGGTTTTAGTGAGGCTTTGTTTGTCGCTCGTGTGGCGGGGATTTATACCGCGGTTCAGGAGGGCCGGTCGTACGGGGATGGTGTGTTTCCGCCGTTGGCGGGTTTGATCGAGGAGGAGCTGGCCTACCGGGAATCGGCGCGGTTCGAGAAGGATCGCGGGTTTTGGGCGGGGAGGTTCGCGGGGCCGGTGGAGTTGACGAGCATGTCGAGCCGGCCGATCACCGCGGTGCGCACCTTCGTGCGTCGTGGTGTGACTTTGGGGGTGGGGGTTGCGGAGCGGATGCGGGCGGTGGCGTGGGGGCATCGTGTCGCGTGGCCGACGTATCTGATCGCGGCGACGGCGTGTTATGTGCAGCGGGTTACCGGGGTTGGTGATGTGGTGTTGTCGTTGCCGGTGACCGCGCGTACGTCGGCTGTCGCCAAGGCGACTCCTGGTATGCGTGCGAATTTGGTGCCGTTGGTGTTGGCTGTTCGGCCGGGGATGGGCCGGGGTGATGTGCTGGCGCACGCGTCGCGGGAGGTGGGTCTCGTTGTGCGTCATCAGCGTTTCCGGACTCGGCAGATCCGGCAGATGATGGGACTTTCACCCGAGGACCGTCGTCCGGTTGGTCCCGAGGTTAACGTGGCGAATATTTTCGGCCGGATGAGCTTCGGCACCGCGACGGTGAAGGTGTTCGACCTGACAACCGCGCCCAGTGACGATCTCACGATTCTTATGCACGACAGTGAGGACGGCGGCCTGCGCGTAGAGATGAATGCGAACACCGACCTGTATGACGTGGCGGATGTGGAGGCGCATCTCGCGCGTTTCACCGCGTTCCTGGACACCTTTACCGCTGCGCCCGCGGACCAGCCGTTGAGTGCGATCGATGTGCTCGGGCAGGAGGAGCGTCGCCGGTTGTTGGTGGAGTGGAATTCGTCGGCGGTCGAGGGTGGTTTCGCGGGTGTGGTGGAGCGGGTTCGTGAGCGGGCTGTGGCTGCTCCGGATCATGTCGCGGTCACCGATGATTCCGGCTCGGTGTCGTATCGGGAGCTGGTGGGTCGGGCGAACGCGGTGGCCAAGAGGTTGCCGGCGGGTGTGCTGGTGGGGTTGCTGGGCGATCCGGGGGTCCGGTATGTGTCGGCGGTGCTGGGGGTGCTCGGCGCCGGGGGGGCGTATGTGCCCTTCGATCCGGGTGCGCCGGTGGCCCGCACCGCGGCCCTGGTCGCCGACAGCGGTGTTGAGGTGCTGATCGTCGCGCCGGAGTATCTGGATCTGGCCCGCGAGGCCGTCGGGGCCGGTGGTGTGCGGGTGCTGGTGTTCGACGATGCGGTGGACGGTGATCTGGCCCCGCCGCTGGGGGGTGAGGACGACCTGGCGTATGTGATGTTCACGTCGGGGTCGACGGGCCGGCCCAAGGGGGCGATGGTGCACCGGCGCGGGATGGTCAACCATCTGCTGGCCAAGGTCGAGGATCTCGGGCTGAACCCCTCCGATGTGGTGGTGCAGAACGCGCCGCTGACGTTCGACATCTCGGTGTGGCAGATGCTGGCCGCCCTGATCGTCGGCGCGCAGGTGCGGGTGGTCTCCCGCGAGACCGCGATGGATCCGCAACGGTTGTTCGGCATTCCGGGTGTGACGGTGCTGGAGGTGG
This sequence comes from Streptosporangium sp. NBC_01810, assembly GCF_035917355.1. NCBI lineage: Bacteria > Bacillati > Actinomycetota > Actinomycetes > Streptosporangiales > Streptosporangiaceae > Streptosporangium > Streptosporangium sp. NBC_01810. The sequence continues at coordinate 2,462,059 of NZ_CP109070.1, forward strand.
TGCCCTCCCTGCTGCGGGCCGCCCTGGATACCAAAGTGACGGTGGCTGAGCCGGGGTTGCGGTGGCTGCTGGTCACCGGGGAGGCGCTGCCGGCGGAGTTGTGCCGCCGCTGGCTCCAGAGTTACCCGGACGTCCCGGTGATGAACGCCTATGGCCCGACCGAGTGCTCCGATGATGTCACTCATGCGGTGATCCGTAACCCCGGTGAGGTTGCGGGCTCGCGTACTCCGATCGGGCGGCCTGTCCGCAACACCCAGCTCTATGTGCTCGGTGATGATCTGCAGCCGGTTCCGGTGGGGGTGTCGGGTGAGTTGTATGTGGGGGGTGTGGGTGTCGGCCGCGGATACCTGAACGACTCGGCTCGTACGGCGGCGGTGTTCGTGGCCGATCCGTTTGGTGGGGGCCGGTTGTATCGGACGGGTGACCGGGTGGTGTATCGGCCGGATGGGCAGTTGGAGTTCCTGGAGCGTCGTGATTTCCAGGTGAAGATTCGTGGACACCGGATCGAGCTGGGTGAGATCGAGACCGTGATCCGGTCGGCCGACGGGGTGCGGAACGCGGTGGTCACCGCCGATCGGCAGCGCCTGGTCGCCTATGTGGTGGGCCAGGTCGAGCCCGGCGCACTCCAGGCACATGTCGCCGCCCTGTTGCCGGATTACATGGTCCCCGCGGTGGCCGTGATTCTCGACGCTTTGCCGCTGACCTCGAACGGCAAGCTGGATCGTAAAGCGTTGCCAGCGCCGGACTTCACGGCCACCGCTGAGGGGCGTGGGCCGCGTGATCCGCGTGAGGAAGTGTTGTGTGCCTTGTTCGCCGAGGTCCTCGATGTGGACTCGGTGGGTATTGACGACAGTTTCTTCGATCTGGGTGGGCATTCACTGCTCGCGGTGAGGCTGATCAGCCGGGTCCGTGGCGCGTTGGGTGTTGAGCTGTCGGTCCGGGATGTGTTCGACGCGCCGACGGTGGCGGGTCTGGCCGGGCGGATGGGTGATGAGGGCCGGAGCCGGCCGGTGCTGGTGGCCGGGCCGCGGCCGGGTGAGTTGCCGTTGTCGTTCGGCCAGCGGCGGTTGTGGTTCCTCAACGTGCTCGAAGGGGCCTCGGCGACCTACACCATTCCGGTGGCCTTGCGGTTGAGTGGTGAGCTGGACCGGGACGCATTGGCCGCTGCCCTGGCCGATGTGGTGGAGCGGCATGAGGTGCTGCGCACGGTGTATCCGGAGGTCGACGGCCGGCCGGTGCAAGAGATCAAGGGCCAGGGGCCTGAGCTGGTGATCAGCGAGGTGATCGAGGCGGACCTCCCGGCCGCGATCGAGACCGCATGCTTGGCCGGGTTCGATCTCACCGGCGAGTTGCCGATCCGTTCTCAGCTGTTCATCCTCGGTCCGACCGAGTCCGTGTTGCTGTTGGTGATCCATCACATTGCCGGTGACGGCTGGTCGATGGCGCCGTTGGCGCGGGATTTCGCGGCGGCCTATGAGGCACGCTGTTCGGGGATGGTGCCGGGGTGGAAGCCGTTGCCGGTGCAGTATGTGGATTACGCGTTGTGGCAGCGGGAGCTGCTGGGGAGTGAGGATGACGAGCGGAGTCTGATTTCGGAGCAGCTGGGGTTCTGGACCAGGGCGCTGGAGGATCTGCCGGAGGAGATCGCGCTGCCGGCCGATCGGCCGCGTCCGGCGATCGCCAGCTACCGGGGTGACGCGTTTGAGTTCGTGCTCGCTCCGGAACTCACGGCCGGGCTGGGCGTGCTGGCCAGGCAGAACAACGCGAGCCTGTTCATGGTGTTGCAGGCCGGGTTGTCGGTGTTGTTGAGCAAGCTGGGTGCGGGCACGGACGTCCCGCTGGGCAGCCCGGTGGCGGGCCGGACCGATGACGCCCTCGATGATCTTGTCGGGTTCTTTGTCAACACGCTGGTGTTGCGTACCGACTTGTCCGGTGATCCGACGGTGCGGGAGTTGCTGGGCCGGGTGCGAGATGCCGATCTGGCGGCGTTCGCGCATCAGGATGTGCCGTTCGAGCGGCTGGTCGATGTGCTCAACCCGGCCCGGTCCAGGTCGCGGCACCCGTTGTTCCAGGTGATGATGGCGCTGCAGAACAACGCGGCCGCACGGATCGAACTGGCCGGCCTGGAGGTGAGCACCGAACCGCTCATCAGCCCGGCCATTGACGACGACTTGTTCGTCGAATTCACCGAGCACGGTGATGGCAGTGTCGGTGTGCTGGTCACGTATGCCACCGACCTGTTCGACCGCCCGACGGTTCAGCGGATGTCGGAGCAACTGGTCCGCGTTCTCGACGGCATGGCATCTGGCGTGGACGCGCCGTTGAGTGCGATCGATGTGCTCGGGCAGGAGGAGCGTCGCCGGTTGTTGGTGGAGTGGAATCCGCCTGCGGTCGAGGGTGGTTTCGCGGGTGTGGTGGAGCGGGTTCGTGAGCGGGCTGTGGCTGCTCCGGATCATGTCGCGGTCACCGATGATTCCGGCTCGGTGTCGTATCGGGAGCTGGTGGGTCGGGCGAACGCGGTGGCCAAGAGGTTGCCGGCGGGTGCGTTGGTGGGGTTGCTGGGCGATCCGGGGGTCCGGTATGTGTCGGCGGTGCTGGGCGTGCTCGGCGCCGGGGGGGCGTATGTGCCCTTTGATCCGGGCGTGCCGGTGGCCCGCACCGCGGGTCTGGTCGCCGACAGCGGCATCGGGGTGCTGATCGCCGCACCGGAGTATCTGGATCTGGCCCGCGAGGCCGTCGGGGCCGGTGGTGTGCGGGTGCTGGTGTTCGACGACGCGACGGACGGCGATCTGGCCCCGGTGCGGGGGGTTGGGGACGACCTGGCGTATGTGATGTTCACGTCGGGGTCGACGGGCCGGCCCAAGGGGGCGATGGTGCACCGGCGGGGGATGGTCAATCATCTGCTGGCCAAGGTGGAGGATCTCGGGCTGGATTCGTCGGATGTGGTGGTGCAGAACGCGCCGTTGACGTTCGACATCTCGGTGTGGCAGATGCTGGCCGCTCTGATCGTGGGCGCGCAGGTGCGGGTGGTCTCCCGGGAGACCGCCATGAACCCGCAACAGCTGTTCGGCATCTCGGGTGTGACCGTGCTGGAGGTGGTGCCCTCCCTGCTACGGGCCGCTCTGGATGTGTGGGATGCGGGTGTCCCGGTTCCCGAGCTGGGGTTGCGGTGGCTGGAGTCAGCCGGGGAGGCGCTGCCGGCGGAGCTGTGCCGCCGCTGGCTTCAGCGTTACCCGGCTGTGCCGGTGATGAACGTTTATGCCCCGACCGAGTGTTCCGACGGTGTGACGGGTGCGGTGATCCGTAGCCTTGATGAGGTTGCGGGGTTGCGTACCCCGATCGGTCGGCCTGTTCGCAACACCCAGGTCTATGTGCTGGGTGATGATCTGCAGCCGGTTCCGGTGGGGGTGCCGGGTGAGTTGTATGTGGGCGGTGTGGGTGTCGGCCGCGGGTATCTGAACGACTCGGCCCGGACTGCGGCGGTGTTCGTGGCCAGCCCGTTTGGTGGGGGCCGGTTGTATCGGACCGGTGACCGGGTGGTGTATCGGCCGGATGGGCAGTTGGAGTTCCTGGAGCGCCGTGATTTCCAGGTGAAGATCCGCGGGCATCGGATCGAGCTCGGTGAGATCGAGACCGCGATCCGGTCGGCCGACGGGGTGCGGAACGCGGTCGTCACCGCCGGCGAGCAGCACCTGGTCGCCTACGTGGTACCGGCGGCCGGGCCGTTGGATACTGCTGTGTTGAGGGAGTATCTGACCGGTTTGCTGCCGGAATACATGCTGCCTGCGGTCTATGTCACGCTGGATGAGCTGCCCTTGTCGTCGAACGGCAAGCTGGACCGCAAAGCGTTGCCGGCGCCGGACTTCACGACCCCGGCTTCGGGCCGTGGCCCGCGCAACCCGCGGGAGGAGGCCCTGTGTTCGGTGTTCGCCGAGGTCCTCGATGTGGACTCGGTGGGTATCGACGACAGCTTCTTCGATCTGGGTGGGCATTCACTGCTCGCGGTGAGGTTGATCAGCCGGATCCGTGGCGCGTTGGGTGTTGAGCTGTCGGTGCGGGATGTGTTCGACGCGCCGACGGTGGCGGGTCTGGCCGGGCGGATGGGTGATGAGGGTCGGCGCCGGCCGGTGCTGGTGGCCGGGCCGCGGCCGGGTGAGTTGCCGTTGTCGTTCGGTCAGCGGCGGTTGTGGTTCCTCAACGTGCTCGAAGGGGCCTCGGCGACCTACACCATTCCGATGTTGCTCCGGCTGAGGGGCAGCCTGGACCGGGACGCGTTGGCCGCTGCCCTGGCCGATGTGGTGGAGCGGCACGAGGTGCTGCGCACGGTGTATCCGGAGGTCGACGGCCGGCCGGTGCAAGAGATCAAGGGCCAGGGGCCTGAGCTGGTGATCAGCGAGGTGATCGAGGCGGACCTCCCGGCCGCGATCGAGACCGCATGCTTGGCCGGGTTCGATCTCACCGGCGAGTTGCCGATCCGTTCTCAGCTGTTCATCCTCGGTCCGACCGAGTCCGTGTTGCTGTTGGTGTTGCATCACATTGCCGGTGACGGCTGGTCGATGGCGCCGTTGGCGCGGGATTTCGCGGCGGCCTATGAGGCGCGTTGTTCGGGGATGGTGCCGGGGTGGAAGTCGTTGCCGGTGCAGTATGTGGATTATGCGTTGTGGCAGCGGGAGCTGCTGGGGAGTGAGGATGACGAGCGGAGTCTGATTTCGGAGCAGCTGGGGTTCTGGACCAGGGCGCTGGAGGATCTGCCGGAGGAGATCGCGCTGCCGGCCGATCGGCCGCGTCCGGCGGTTGCCAGTTACCGGGGTGACGCGTTTGAGTTCGTGCTCGCTCCGGAGCTCACGGCCGGGCTGGGCGTGCTGGCCAGGGAGAACAACGCGAGCCTGTTCATGGTGTTGCAGGCCGGGTTGTCTGCGTTGTTGAGCAAGCTGGGTGCGGGCACCGACATCCCGCTGGGCAGCCCGGTGGCGGGTCGGACCGATGACGCCCTGGATGATCTTGTCGGGTTCTTCGTCAACACGTTGGTGTTGCGTACCGACTTGTCTGGTGATCCGACGGTGCGGGAGTTGCTGGGCCGGGTGCGAGATGCCGATCTGGCGGCGTTCGCGCATCAGGACGTGCCGTTCGAGCGGCTGGTCGAGGTGATCAATCCGGCTCGGTCTCAGTCGCGGCAGCCGTTGTTCCAGGTGATGATGGTGCTGCAGAACAACGCGGCCGCACGGATCGAACTGGCCGGCCTGGACGCCGGTGTCGACCCGCTCCGCCCCTCGGTTTCGGACTTCGACCTGACTTTCGGTTTCGCCGAGCACGGTGATGGCAGCATCGGTGTGCTGGTCACGTATGCCACCGACCTGTTCGACCGCCCGACGGTTCAGCGGATGTCCGAGCGACTGGTCCGCGTTCTCGACAGCATGGCGTTTGATGCGGATGCGTCGTTGAGTGCGATCGATGTGCTCGGGCAGGAGGAGCGTCGCCGGTTGTTGGTGGAGTGGAATTCGTCGGCGGTCGAGGGTGGTTTCGCGGGTGTGGTGGAGCGGGTCCGTGAGCGGGCTGTGGCTGCTCCGGATCATGTCGCGGTCACCGATGATTCCGGTTCGGTGTCGTATCGGGAGCTGGTGGGTCGGGCGAACGCGGTGGCCAAGAGGTTGCCGTCGGGTGCGCTGGTGGGGTTGCTGGGCGATCCGGGGGTCCGGTTTGTGTCGGCGGTGCTGGGGGTGCTCGGTGCTGGGGGCGCGTATGTGCCTTTTGATCCGGGCGTGCCGGTGGCCCGCACCGCGGGTCTGGTCGCCGACAGCGGCATCGGGGTGCTGATCGCGGCGCCGGAGTATCTGGATCTGGCCCGTGAGGCCGTCGGGGCCGGTGGTGTGCGGGTGCTGGTGTTCGACGACGCGACGGACGGCGACCTGGCCCCGGTGCGGGGGGCCGAGGAGGATCTGGCGTATGTGATGTTCACGTCGGGGTCGACGGGCCGGCCCAAGGGGGCGATGGTGTCTCGGCGGGGGGTGGTCAATCATCTGCTGGCCAAGGTGGAGGATCTCGGGCTGGGTTCGTCGGATGTGGTGGTGCAGAACGGGCCGCTGACGTTCGACATGTCGGTGTGGCAGATGCTGGCCGCTCTGATCGTGGGCGGGCGGGTGCGGGTGGTCTCCCGGGAGACGGCGATGGATCCGGAGCGGTTGTTCGGCGTTTCGGGTGTGACGGTGCTGGAGATGGTGCCGTCCTTGTTGCGGGCTGCTTTGGATGTGTGGGATGCGGGTGTCTCGGTTCCTGAGTTGGGGTTGCGGTGGCTGCTGGTGGCCGGGGAGGCGTTGCCGGCGGAGTTGTGCCATCGGTGGCTCCAGCGCTACCCGGCCGTCCCGATGATGAACGCCTACGGCCCGACCGAGTGCTCCGTCGGCGTCACTCAGGCGGTGATCCGTCACGCCGATGACACCACGGGCTCGCGTACTCCGATCGGGCGGCCTATCCGTAACACCCAGCTTTATGTGCTGGGTGATGATCTGCAGCCGGTTCCGGTGGGGGTGGCGGGTGAGTTGTATGTGGGTGGCGCCAGTGTCGGCCGCGGGTATCTGAACGATGCCGCCCGCACCGCGGCGGTGTTCGTGGCCAGCCCGTTTGGTGGGGGCCGGTTGTATCGGACGGGTGACCGGGTGGTGTATGGGCCGGATGGCCGGTTGGAGTTCCTGGAGCGCCGTGACTTCCAGGTGAAGATTCGCGGGCATCGGATCGAGCTGGGTGAGATCGAGGCCGCGATCCGGTCGGCCGACGGGGTGCGGAACGCGGTCGTCACCGCCGGTGAGCAGCACCTGGTCGCCTACGTGGTGGGCCAGGTCGAGCCTGGCACAGTCCAGGCACACGTCACCACTTTGCTGCCGGACTACATGGTCCCCGCGGTGGTCATGATCCTCGACGTTTTGCCGCTGACCTCGAACGGCAAGCTGGATCGTAAAGCGTTGCCGGCGCCGGACTTCACGACCCTGGCTTCGGGCCGTGGCCCGCGCAACCCGCGGGAAGAGGCCCTGTGTTCGGTGTTCGCCGAGGTCCTCGATGTGGACTCGGTGGGCGTCGACGACAACTTCTTCGATCTGGGTGGGCATTCACTGCTCGCGGTGAGGTTGACCAGCCGGATCCGTGGCGCGTTGGGTGTTGAGCTGTCGGTGCGGGATGTGTTCGACGCGCCGACGGTGGCGGGTCTGGTCGGACGGATGGGTGATGAGGGTCGGCGTCGGCCGGTGCTGGTGGCCGGGCCGCGGCCGGGCGAGTTGCCGTTGTCGTTCGGTCAGCGGCGGTTGTGGTTCCTTAACGTGCTCGAAGGGGCCTCGGCGACCTACACCATTCCGATGTTGCTCCGGCTGAGGGGCAGCCTGGACCGGGACGCCTTGGCCGCTGCCCTGGCCGATGTGGTGGAGCGGCACGAGGTGCTGCGCACGGTGTATCCGGAGGTCGACGGCCGGCCGGTGCAAGAGATCAAGGGCCAGGGGCCTGAGCTGGTGGTCAGTGCGGTGATCGAGGCTGAGTTGCCGGGCGCGATCGAGGCCGCATGCTTGGCCGGGTTCGATCTCACCGGCGAGTTGCCGATCCGTTCTCAGCTGTTCATCCTCGGTCCGACCGAGTCCGTGTTGCTGTTGGTGTTGCATCACATCGCCGGTGACGGCTGGTCGATGGCGCCGTTGGCGCGGGATTTCGCGGCGGCCTATGAGGCGCGTTGTTCGGGGATGGTGCCGGGGTGGAAGTCGTTGCCGGTGCAGTATGTGGATTATGCGTTGTGGCAGCGGGAGCTGCTGGGGAGTGAGGATGACGAGCGGAGTCTGATTTCGGAGCAGCTGGGGTTCTGGACCAGGGCGCTGGAGGATCTGCCGGAGGAGATCGCGCTGCCGGCCGATCGGCCGCGTCCGGCGGTTGCCAGTTACCGGGGTGACGCGTTTGAGTTCGTGCTCGCTCCGGAGCTCACGTCCGGGCTGGGCGTGCTGGCCAGGGAGAACAACGCGAGCCTGTTCATGGTGTTGCAGGCCGGGTTGTCTGCGTTGTTGAGCAAGCTGGGTGCGGGCACCGACATCCCGCTGGGCAGCCCGGTGGCGGGTCGGACCGATGACGCCCTGGATGATCTTGTCGGGTTCTTCGTCAACACGTTGGTGTTGCGTACCGACTTGTCCGGTGATCCGACGGTTCGGGAGTTGCTGGGCCGGGTGCGAGATGCCGATCTGGCGGCGTTCGCGCATCAGGACGTGCCGTTCGAGCGGCTGGTCGATGTGCTCAACCCGGCCCGGTCCAGGTCGCGGCACCCGCTGTTCCAGGTGATGATGGTGCTGCAGAACAACGCGGCCGCACGGATCGAACTGGCCGGCCTGGACGCCGGTGTCGACCCGCTCCGCCCCTCGGTTACGGACTTCGACCTGAATTTCGATTTCACCGAGCACGGTGATGGCAGCATCGGTGTGCTGGTCACGTATGCCACCGACCTGTTCGACCGCCCGACGGTTCAGCGGATGTCCGAGCGACTGGTCCGCGTTCTCGACAGCATGGCGTTTGATGCGGATGCGTCGTTGAGTGCGATCGATGTGCTCGGGCAGGAGGAGCGTCGCCGGTTGTTGGTGGAGTGGAATCCGCCGGCGGTCGAGGGTGGTTTCGCGGGTGTGGTGGAGCGGGTTCGTGAGCGGGCTGTGGCTGCTCCGGATGGTGTCGCGGTCACCGATGATGCGGGGTCGGTGTCGTATCGGGAGCTGGTGGGTCGGGCGAACGCGGTGGCCAAGAGGTTGCCGGCGGGTGCGTTGGTGGGGTTGCTGGGCGGCCCGGGTGTCCGGTTTGTGTCGGCGGTGCTGGGGGTGCTCGGTGCTGGGGGTGCGTATGTGCCGTTCGACCCGGGCGCGCCGGTGGCCCGCATAGCGGCCCTGGTCGCCGACAGCGGCATCGGGGTGCTGATCGCGGCGCCGGAGTATCTGGATCTGGCCCGCGAGGCCGTCGGGGCCGGTGGCGTGCGGGTGCTGGTGTTCGACGACGCGGTGGACGATGATCTGGCCCCGGCGCGCGGGGCTGAGGATGATCTGGCGTATGTGATGTTCACCTCGGGGTCGACGGGCCGGCCCAAGGGGGCGATGGTGCACCGGCGCGGGATGGTCAACCATCTGCTGGCCAAGGTCGAGGATCTCGGGCTGAACCCCTCCGATGTGGTGGTGCAGAACGCGCCGCTGACGTTCGACATCTCGGTGTGGCAGATGCTGGCCGCCCTGATCGTCGGCGCGCAGGTGCGGGTGGTCTCCCGCGAGACCGCGATGGATCCGCAACAGCTGTTCGGCATCTCGGGTGTGACGGTGCTGGAGATGGTGCCCTCTCTGCTGCGGGCTGCTCTGGATGTGTGGGATGCGGGTGTCCCGGTTCCCGAGTTGGGGTTGCGGTGGCTGGAGTCGGCCGGTGAGGTGCTGCCGGCGGAGTTGTGCCGCCGGTGGCTTCAGCGTTTCCCGGCGGTCCCGGTGATGAACGTCTACGCTCCGACCGAGTGCTCCGACGGTGTGACGGGTGCGGCGATCCGTGACCTGGATGACGTCGCGGGGCTGCGTACCCCGATCGGCCGGCCTATCCGTAACACCCAGGTGTATGTGCTGGGTGATGATCTGCAGCCGGTTCCGGTGGGGGTGGCGGGTGAGTTGTATGTGGGTGGCGCCAGTGTCGGCCGCGGGTATCTGAACGATGCCGCCCGCACCGCGGCGGTGTTCGTGGCCAGCCCGTTCGGTGGGGGCCGGTTGTATCGGACGGGTGACCGGGTGGTGTATGGGCCGGACGGCCGGTTGGAGTTCCTGGAGCGCCGCGATTTCCAGGTGAAGATCCGCGGGCATCGGATCGAGCTGGGTGAGATCGAAACCGTGATCCGGTCGGCCGACGGGGTGCGGAACGCGGTCGTCACCGCCGGTGAGCAGCACCTGGTCGCCTACGTGGTGGGCCAGGTCGAGCCTGGCACAGTCCAGGCACACGTCACCACTTTGCTGCCGGACTACATGGTCCCCGCGGTGGTCATGATCCTCGACGCTTTGCCGCTGACCTCGAACGGCAAGCTGGATCGTAAAGCGTTGCCGGCGCCGGACTTCACGACCCTGGCTTCGGGCCGTGGCCCGCGCAACCCGCGGGAAGAGGCCCTGTGTTCGGTGTTCGCCGAGGTCCTCGATGTGGACTCGGTGGGCGTCGACGACAACTTCTTCGATCTGGGTGGGCATTCACTGCTCGCGGTGAGGCTGACCAGCCGGATCCGTGGCGCGTTGGGTGTTGAGCTGTCGGTGCGGGATGTGTTCGACGCGCCGACGGTGGCGGGTCTGGCCGGGCGGATGGGTGATGAGGGTCGGCGCCGGCCGGTGCTGGTGGCCGGGCCGCGGCCGGGCGAGTTGCCGTTGTCGTTCGGTCAGCGGCGGTTGTGGTTCCTCAACGTGCTCGAAGGGGCCTCGGCGACCTACACCATTCCGATGTTGCTCCGGCTGAGGGGCAGCCTGGACCGGGACGCGTTGGCCGCTGCCCTGGCCGATGTGGTGGAGCGGCACGAGGTGCTGCGCACGGTGTATCCGGAGGTCGACGGCCGGCCGGTGCAAGAGATCAAGGGCCAGGGGCCTGAGCTGGTGATCAGCGAGGTGATCGAGGCGGACCTCCCGGCCGCGATCGAGACCGCATGCTTGGCCGGGTTCGATCTCACCGGCGAGTTGCCGATCCGTTCTCAGCTGTTCATCCTCGGTCCGACCGAGTCCGTGTTGCTGTTGGTGTTGCATCACATTGCCGGTGACGGCTGGTCGATGGCGCCGTTGGCGCGGGATTTCGCGGCGGCCTATGAGGCGCGTTGTTCGGGGATGGTGCCGGGGTGGAAGTCGTTGCCGGTGCAGTATGTGGATTATGCGTTGTGGCAGCGGGAGCTGCTGGGGAGTGAGGATGACGAGCGGAGTCTGATTTCGGAGCAGCTGGGGTTCTGGACCAGGGCGCTGGAGGATCTGCCGGAGGAGATCGCGCTGCCGGCCGATCGGCCGCGTCCGGCGATCGCCAGTTACCGGGGTGACGCGTTTGAGTTCGTGCTCGCTCCGGAGCTCACGGCCGGGCTGGGCGTGCTGGCCAGGCAGAACAACGCGAGCCTGTTCATGGTGTTGCAGGCCGGGTTGTCTGTGTTGTTGAGCAAGCTGGGTGCGGGCACCGACATCCCGCTGGGCAGCCCGGTGGCGGGTCGGACCGATGACGCCCTGGATGATCTTGTGGGGTTCTTCGTCAACACGTTGGTGTTGCGTACCGACTTGTCTGGTGATCCGACGGTGCGGGAGTTGCTGGGCCGGGTGCGGGATGCCGATCTGGCGGCGTTCGCGCATCAGGACGTGCCGTTCGAGCGGCTGGTCGAGGTGATCAATCCGGCTCGGTCTCAGTCGCGGCAGCCGTTGTTCCAGGTGATGATGGTGCTGCAGAACAACGCGGCCGCACGGATCGAACTGGCCGGCCTGGACGCCGGTGTCGACCCGCTCCGCCCCTCGGTTTCGGACTTCGACCTGACTTTCGGTTTCGCCGAGCACGGTGATGGCAGCATCGGTGTGCTGGTCACGTATGCCACCGACCTGTTCGACCGCCCGACGGTTCAGCGGATGTCGGAGCAACTGGTCCGCGTTCTCGACAGCATGGCGTTTGATGCGGATGCGTCGTTGAGTGCGATCGATGTGCTCGGGCAGGAGGAGCGTCGCCGGTTGTTGGTGGAGTGGAATTCGTCGGCGGTCGAGGGTGGTTTCGCGGGTGTGGTGGAGCGGGTCCGTGAGCGGGCTGTGGCTGCTCCGGATCATGTCGCGGTGTCGGATGATTCCGGTTCGGTGTCGTATCGGGAGCTGGTGGGTCGGGCGAACGCGGTGGCCAAGAGGTTGCCGTCGGGTGCGCTGGTGGGGTTGCTGGGCGATCCGGGGGTCCGGTTTGTGTCGGCGGTGCTGGGGGTGCTCGGTGCTGGGGGCGCGTATGTGCCTTTTGATCCGGGCGTGCCGGTGGCCCGCACCGCGGGTCTGGTCGCCGACAGCGGCATCGGGGTGCTGATCGCGGCGCCGGAGTATCTGGATCTGGCCCGTGAGGCCGTCGGGGCCGGTGGTGTGCGGGTGCTGGTGTTCGACGACGCGACGGACGGCGACCTGGCCCCGGTGCGGGGGGCCGAGGAGGATCTGGCGTATGTGATGTTCACGTCGGGGTCGACGGGCCGGCCCAAGGGGGCGATGGTGTCTCGGCGGGGGGTGGTCAATCATCTGCTGGCCAAGGTGGAGGATCTCGGGCTGGGTTCGTCGGATGTGGTGGTGCAGAACGGGCCGCTGACGTTCGACATGTCGGTGTGGCAGATGCTGGCCGCTCTGATCGTCGGCGGGCGGGTGCGGGTGGTCTCCCGGGAGACCGCGATGGATCCGGAGCGGTTGTTCGGCGTTTCGGATGTGACGGTGCTGGAGATGGTGCCCTCTCTGCTGCGGGCTGCTTTGGATGTGTGGGATGCGGGTGTCTCGGTTCCTGAGTTGGGGTTGCGGTGGCTGCTGGTGGCCGGGGAGGCGTTGCCGGCGGAGTTGTGCCATCGGTGGCTCCAGCGCTACCCGGCCGTCCCGATGATGAACGCCTACGGCCCGACCGAGTGCTCCGTCGGCGTCACTCAGGCGGTGATCCGTCACGCCGATGACACCACGGGCTCGCGTACTCCGATCGGGCGGCCTATCCGTAACACCCAGCTTTATGTGCTGGGTGATGATCTGCAGCCGGTTCCGGTCGGGGTGGCGGGTGAGTTGTATGTGGGTGGCGCCAGTGTCGGCCGCGGGTATCTGAACGATGCCGCCCGCACCGCGGCGGTGTTCGTGGCCAGCCCGTTTGGTGGGGGCCGGTTGTATCGGACGGGTGACCGGGTGGTGTATGGGCCGGATGGCCGGTTGGAGTTCCTGGAGCGCCGTGACTTCCAGGTGAAGATTCGCGGGCATCGGATCGAGCTGGGTGAGATCGAGGCCGCGATCCGGTCGGCCGACGGGGTGCGGAACGCGGTCGTCACCGCCGGTGAGCAGCACCTGGTCGCCTACGTGGTGGGCCAGGTCGAGCCTGGCACAGTCCAGGCACACGTCACCACTTTGCTGCCGGACTACATGGTCCCCGCGGTGGTCATGATCCTCGACGCTTTGCCGCTGACCTCGAACGGCAAGCTGGATCGTAAAGCGTTGCCGGCGCCGGACTTCACGACCCTGTCTTCGGGCCGTGGCCCGCGCAACCCGCGGGAGGAGGCCTTGTGTTCGGTGTTCGCCGAGGTCCTCGATGTGGACTCGGTGGGTATCGACGACAACTTCTTCGATCTGGGTGGGCATTCACTGCTCGCGGTGAGGTTGACCAGCCGGGTCCGTGGCGTGTTGGGTGTTGAGCTGTCGGTGCGGGATGTGTTCGACGCGCCGACGGTGGCGGGTCTGGTCGGACGGATGGGTGATGAGGGTCGGCGCCGGCCGGTGCTGGTGGCCGGGCCGCGGCCGGGCGAGTTGCCGTTGTCGTTCGGTCAGCGGCGGTTGTGGTTCCTTAACGTGCTCGAAGGGGCCTCGGCGACCTACACCATTCCGGTGGCCTTGCGGTTGAGTGGTGAGCTGGACCGGTACGCGTTGGCCGCTGCCTTGGCCGATGTGGTGGAGCGGCATGAGGTGCTGCGCACGGTGTATCCGGAGGTCGACGGCCGGCCGGTGCAAGAGATCAAGGGCCAGGGGCCTGAGCTGGTGGTCAGTGCGGTGATTGAGGCTGAGTTGCCGGGCGCGATCGAGGCCGCGTGTTCGGCCGGGTTCGATCTCACCGGCGAGTTGCCGATCCGTTCTCAGCTGTTCATCCTCGGTCCGACCGAGTCCGTGTTGCTGTTGGTGATCCATCACATCGCCAGTGACGGCTGGTCGACGGCGCCGTTGGCGCGTGATTTCGCGGCGGCCTATGAGGCGCGCTGTTCGGGGATGGTGCCGGGGTGGAAGCCGTTGCCGGTGCAGTATGTGGATTATGCGTTGTGGCAGCGGGAGCTGCTGGGCGGTGAGGATGATGAGCAGAGCCTGATCTCCGGGCAGCTGGCGTTCTGGACCAGGACGCTGGAGGGCCTGCCGGAGGAGATCGCGCTGCCGGCCGATCGGCCGCGTCCGGCGGTTGCCAGTTACCGGGGTGACGCGTTCGAGTTCGTGCTCACTCCGGAACTCAAGTCCGACCTGGATACCCTGGCCAGGCAGAACAACGCCAGCCTGTTCATGGTGTTGCAGGCCGGGTTGTCTGCGTTGTTGAGCAAGCTGGGTGCGGGCACCGACATCCCGCTGGGCAGCCCGTTCGCCGGTCGGACCGATGACGCCCTCGATGATCTTGTCGGGTTCTTCGTCAACACGCTGGTGTTGCGTACCGACTTGTCTGGTGATCCGACGGTTCGGGAGTTGCTGGGCCGGGTGCGGGATGCCGATCTGGCGGCGTTCGCGCATCAGGACGTGCCGTTCGAGCGGCTGGTCGATGTGCTCAATCCGGCTCGGTCTCAGTCGCGGCAGCCGTTGTTCCAGGTGATGATGGTGCTGCAGAACAACGCGGCCGCACAGGTCAAGATGACTGGCCTGGACGCCGCCGTGGTCCCGCTCCGCCCTCCGGTTACGAAATTCGACCTGAATTTCGATTTCGCCGAGCACGGTGATGGCAGCATCGGTGTGCTGGTCACGTATGCCACCGACCTGTTCGACCGCCCGACGGTTCAGCGGATGTCCGAGCGACTGGTCCGCGTTCTCGACAGCATGGCGTTTGATGCGGATGCGTCGTTGAGTGCGATCGATGTGCTCGGGCAGGAGGAGCGTCGCCGGTTGTTGGTGGAGTGGAATTCGTCGGCGGTCGAGGGTGGTTTCGCGGGTGTGGTGGAGCGGGTCCGTGAGCGGGCTGTGGCTGCTCCGGATGGTGTCGCGGTCACCGATGATTCCGGTTCGGTGTCGTATCGGGAGCTGGTGGGTCGGGCGAACGCGGTGGCCAAGAGGTTGCCGTCGGGTGCGCTGGTGGGGTTGCTGGGCGATCCGGGGGTCCGGTTTGTGTCGGCGGTGCTGGGGGTGCTCGGTGCTGGGGGCGCGTATGTGCCTTTTGATCCGGGCGTGCCGGTGGCCCGCACCGCGGGTCTGGTCGCCGACAGCGGCATCGGGGTGCTGATCGCGGCGCCGGAGTATCTGGATCTGGCCCGTGAGGCCGTCGGGGCCGGTGGTGTGCGGGTGCTGGTGTTCGACGACGCGACGGACGGCGACCTGGCCCCGGTGCGGGGGG
Source organism: Streptosporangium sp. NBC_01810 (assembly GCF_035917355.1). Classification (NCBI taxonomy): domain Bacteria; kingdom Bacillati; phylum Actinomycetota; class Actinomycetes; order Streptosporangiales; family Streptosporangiaceae; genus Streptosporangium; species Streptosporangium sp. NBC_01810. Next base: position 2,477,308 of record NZ_CP109070.1, read on the forward strand.
CCGAGGAGGATCTGGCGTATGTGATGTTCACGTCGGGGTCGACGGGCCGGCCCAAGGGGGCGATGGTGTCTCGGCGGGGGGTGGTCAATCATCTGCTGGCCAAGGTGGAGGATCTCGGGCTGGGTTCGTCGGATGTGGTGGTGCAGAACGGGCCGCTGACGTTCGACATGTCGGTGTGGCAGATGCTGGCCGCTCTGATCGTCGGCGGGCGGGTGCGGGTGGTCTCCCGGGAGACCGCGATGGATCCGGAGCGGTTGTTCGGCGTTTCGGATGTGACGGTGCTGGAGATGGTGCCCTCTCTGCTGCGGGCTGCTTTGGATGTGTGGGATGCGGGTGTCTCGGTTCCTGAGTTGGGGTTGCGGTGGCTGCTGGTGGCCGGGGAGGCGTTGCCGGCGGAGTTGTGCCATCGGTGGCTCCAGCGCTACCCGGCCGTCCCGATGATGAACGCCTACGGCCCGACCGAGTGCTCCGTCGGCGTCACTCAGGCGGTGATCCGTCACGCCGATGACACCACGGGCTCGCGTACTCCGATCGGGCGGCCTATCCGTAACACCCAGCTTTATGTGCTGGGTGATGATCTGCAGCCGGTTCCGGTGGGGGTGTCGGGTGAGTTGTATGTGGGTGGCGCCAGTGTCGGCCGCGGGTATCTGAACGATGCCGCCCGCACCGCGGCGGTGTTCGTGGCCAGCCCGTTTGGTGGGGGCCGGTTGTATCGGACGGGTGACCGGGTGGTGTATGGGCCGGACGGCCGGTTGGAGTTCCTGGAGCGCCGTGACTTCCAGGTGAAGATTCGCGGGCATCGGATCGAGCTGGGTGAGATCGAGGCCGCGATCCGGTCGGCCGACGGGGTGCGGAACGCGGTGGTGACCGCCGACCGGCAACGCCTGGTCGCCTATGTGGTGGGTCAGGTCGAGCCTGGCGCGGTTCAGGCGCATGTCGCCGCCCTGTTGCCGGACTACATGGTCCCCGCGGTGGTCGTGATCCTGGACGTTTTGCCGTTGACTCCGAACGGCAAGCTGGATCGTAAAGCGTTGCCGGCGCCGGACTTCACGGCCCTGGCTTCGGGCCGTGGCCCGCGCAACCCGCGGGAAGAGGCCTTGTGTTCGGTGTTCGCCGAGGTCCTCGGCGTCGACTCGGTGGGTATCGACGACAACTTCTTCGATCTGGGTGGGCATTCACTGCTCGCGGTGAGGTTGACCAGCCGGGTCCGTGGCGTGTTGGGTGTTGAGCTGTCGGTGCGGGATGTGTTCGACGCGCCGACGGTGGCGGGTCTGGCCGGGCGGATGGGCGAGGCCGGCCGGAGCCGGCCGGTGCTGGTGGCCGGAGCGCGGCCGGGCGAGTTGCCGTTGTCGTTCGGTCAGCGGCGGTTGTGGTTCCTCAATCTGCTCGAAGGGGCCTCGGCGACCTACACCATTCCGGTGGCCTTGCGGTTGAGTGGTGAGCTGGACCGGGACGCGTTGGCCGCTGCCTTGGCCGATGTGGTGGAGCGGCATGAGGTGCTGCGCACGGTGTATCCGGAGGTCGACGGCCGGCCGGTGCAAGAGATCAAGGGCCAGGGGCCTGAGCTGGTGATCAGCGAGGTGATCGAGGCGGACCTCCCGGCCGCGATCGAGACCGCATGCTTGGCCGGGTTCGATCTCACCGGCGAGTTGCCGATCCGCTCTCAGCTGTTCATCCTCGGTCCGACCGAGTCCGTGTTGCTGTTGGTGATCCATCACATCGCCAGTGACGGCTGGTCGACGGCGCCGTTGGCGCGTGATTTCGCGGCGGCCTATGAGGCGCGTTGTTCGGGGATGGTGCCGGGGTGGAAGTCGTTGCCGGTGCAGTATGTGGATTACGCGTTGTGGCAGCGGGAGCTGCTGGGGAGTGAGGATGACGAGCGGAGTCTGATTTCGGAGCAGCTGGGGTTCTGGACCAGGGCGCTGGAGGATCTGCCGGAGGAGATCGCGCTGCCGGCCGATCGGCCGCGTCCGGCGGTTGCCAGTTACCGGGGTGACGCGTTCGAGTTCGTGCTCACTCCGGAACTCAAGTCCGACCTGGATACCCTGGCCAGGCAGAACAACGCCAGCCTGTTCATGGTGTTGCAGGCCGGGCTGTCTGTGTTGTTGAGCAAGCTGGGTGCGGGCACCGACATCCCGCTGGGCAGCCCCGTCGCCGGTCGGACCGATGACGCCCTGGATGATCTTGTGGGGTTCTTCGTCAACACGCTGGTGTTGCGTACCGACTTGTCTGGTGATCCGACGGTGCGGGAGTTGCTGGGCCGGGTGCGGGATGCCGATCTGGCGGCGTTCGCGCATCAGGACGTGCCGTTCGAGCGGCTGGTCGAGGTGATCAATCCGGCTCGGTCTCAGTCGCGGCAGCCGTTGTTCCAGGTGATGATGGTGCTGCAGAACAACGCGGCCGCACAGATCGAACTGGCCGGCCTGGACGCCGGTGTCGACCCGCTCCGCCCCTCGGTTTCGGACTTCGACCTGACTTTCGGTTTCGCCGAGCACGGTGATGGCAGCATCGGTGTGCTGGTCACGTATGCCACCGACCTGTTCGACCACGCGACGGTTCAGCGGATGTCGGAGCAACTGGTCCGCGTTCTCATCAGCATGGCGTTTGATGCGGATGCGTCGTTGAGTGCGATCGATGTGCTCGGGCAGGAGGAGCGTCGCCGGTTGTTGGTGGAGTGGAATCCGTCGGCGGTCGAGGGTGGTTTCGCGGGTGTGGTGGAGCGGGTTCGTGAGCGGGCTGTGGCTGCCCCGGATGGTGTCGCGGTGTCGGATGATTCCGGTTCGGTGTCGTATCGGGAGCTGGTGGGTCGGGCGAACGCGGTGGCCAAGAGGTTGCCGTCGGGTGTGTTGGTGGGGTTGCTGGGTGATCCGGGGGTCCGGTTTGTGTCGGCGGTGCTGGGGGTGCTCGGTGCCGGGGGGGCGTATGTGCCTTTTGATCCGGGCGTGCCGGTGGCCCGCACCGCGGGTCTGGTCGCCGACAGCGGCATCGGGGTGCTGATCGCGGCGCCGGAGTATCTGGATCTGGCCCGCGAGGCCGTCGGGGCCGGTGGTGTGCGGGTGCTGGTGTTCGACGACGCGACGGACGGCGACCTGGCCCCGGTGCGGGGGGCCGAGGAGGATCTGGCGTATGTGATCTACACGTCGGGGTCGACGGGCCGGCCCAAGGGGGCGATGGTGCACCGGCGCGGGATGGTCAACCATCTGCTGGCCAAGGTCGAGGATCTCGGGCTGAACCCCTCCGATGTGGTGGTGCAGAACGCGCCGCTGACGTTCGACATCTCGGTGTGGCAGATGCTGGCCGCCCTGATCGTCGGCGCGCAGGTGCGGGTGGTCTCCCGCGAGACCGCGATGGATCCGCAACAGCTGTTCGGCATTCCGGGTGTGACGGTGCTGGAGGTGGTGCCCTCTCTGCTGCGGGCTGCTCTGGATGTGTGGGATGCGGGTGTCCCGGTTCCCGAGCTGGGGTTGCGGTGGCTGGAGTCGGCCGGTGAGGTGCTGCCGGCGGAGTTGTGCCGCCGGTGGCTTCAGCGTTTCCCGGACGTCCCGGTGATGAACGTCTACGCTCCGACCGAGTGCTCCGACGGTGTGACGGGTGCGGCGATCCGTGACCTGGATGACGTCGCGGGGCTGCGGGTGCCGATCGGCCGGCCTATCCGTAACACCCAGCTTTATGTGCTGGGTGATGATCTGCAGCCGGTTCCGGTCGGGGTGGCGGGTGAGTTGTATGTGGGTGGCGCCAGTGTCGGCCGCGGGTATCTGAACGATGCCGCCCGCACCGCGGCGGTGTTCGTGGCCGACCCGTTTGGTGGGGGGCGGTTGTATCGGACCGGTGACCGGGTGGTGTATCGGCCGGATGGGCAGCTGGAGTTCCTGGAGCGCCGTGATTTCCAGGTGAAGATCCGCGGGCATCGGATCGAGCTGGGTGAGATCGAGGCCGCGATCCGGTCGGCCGAGGGTGTGCGGAACACGGTGGTGACCACCGGTGAGCAGCGGCTGGTCGCCTACGTGGTACCGGCGGCCGGAACGTTGGACACTGCGGTGCTGAGGGAGCATCTGACCGGTTTGCTGCCGGAATACATGCTGCCTTCGGTCTATGTCACGCTGGACGCGCTACCGCTGACTCCGAACGGCAAGCTGGACCGTAAAGCGTTGCCGGCGCCGGACTTCACGGCCCTGGCTTCGGGCCGTGCCCCGCGCAACCCGCGGGAAGAGGCCCTGTGTTCCGCGTTCGCCGAGGTACTCGACGTCGACACCGTGAGCATCGACGACAACTTTTTCGATCTGGGTGGGCATTCACTGCTCGCGGTGAGGCTGATCAGCAGGATCCGCAACACAGTCGACGCCGAACTTTCCATTCGAGACCTGTTCGACACGCCGACGGTGGCGGGCCTGGCCGGGCGCGCGGATGTCAGCTCGGTCAACTCGTTTGAGGTGTTGCTGCCATTGCGGGTGACGGGGCGTCGTACGCCGATTTTCTGCGTGCACCCGGTGGGCTGCGTCGCCTGGCCGTATATCGCGCTGACCGCGCAGCTCGGCCCGGACTTTCCGGTGTACGGCCTGCAGGCGCGGGGCATGCTGGAGCCGGACCGGGTACCGGAAAGCATCGAGCAGATGGCGGCCGACTATCTGGAGCAGGTCCGCACGGTCCAGCCCGAGGGGCCGTACCACCTGCTGGGCTGGTCATTCGGCGGTGTGGTCGCCCATGAGATGGCGCGGCAGTTGCAGCAGGCAGGGCAGACCGTCGCGTTGCTGGCCAGCCTGGACAGCCACCCGGTGGCCGAGGCAGGCGAGGTGGGGCTGACCAGCGATACCGAACTGCTGCGAGCCATCCTTGCCTTCTTCGGGCATGCGGCGCCGCAGCGGCCTTCGGCGGCCGAGGTACTGGAGATCCTCAGGCACGAGCACAACCCCGCGGGGATGGCGACAGAGGAACAGTTGATGAACGTGGTCGCCGCATGGCGTGCGAACGTCGAGCTGAACCTGGCTCACCGGCCCGGCAGGGTCCGAGGCCGGATGTTGCACTTCGTGGCCGGCCGCGAAAACACCCCGGGCGATTGGACGCCGTTCGCGGAGACCGTCGACAACCACCGGATTGACTGCGTACACGGCGACATGCTGCAGCCCGAGCCGCTGGCTGAGATCAGCCGAGTCCTCGCCAAGGAAATCATCCCGAAGGAAAAGGAGGCCGATCGTGCCTGACGCACTGATCCTGTGGCGGGGCAAAGCCATTGTCGCGACAGCGGATCGTGAAAGAGATTCTGAATAGGGAAGGTGTGGAGCACTACCACCCTTGTCGTCGAGCGAAGCCTGGGCTGGATCATGCTGTACCGTCGCCTGGCCCGCGACTATGAAACCCTCCCCGCCAGTTCCCCGTTCGACCTGGGCGATCAGGCTCTTGGAACAGGGCACCCGGTCAGCGAGTCGCTGCCGCGTCAGACCGCGCAGCTTACGAGCCTGGGCGATCCGCCGTCCGACAGCTTCTTCGGCGGCTGGGCCATTCGTACTGCCGTCGCGCATGAGCAGGCCCTACACGTATCTGTAACGGTTCAGGCTACGTGCGGAGCCTTTGGTGTGTCAGGGGAACGTCGTGCGGATCGGTTGAGTGGCGATGGCGGGTGCGCCACTCGGCCTTCGCGTGACCATGGGGAAGACCCTTGACAGTGGGATTTCCGGAGGTCACGCTGTTGCGTATAGCGCTGCTTGTTCTGCTTTACGAAACCGGGGTTTGTTGCGATGATCCCTGTCTGCCCCCTCGCGGCCCTTCCTCCGGGTGAGGCCCATCGGCTCGACGTCGACCCGCCCATCGCGGTCTTCCACACCGAGGACGGCGAGATCTACGCCGTGGACGACACCTGCACCCACCAGGACGCCTCGCTCTCCGACGGGTGGCTGGAGGGGTGTGAGATCGAATGCCCGCTGCACGCGTCGAGCTTCGACCTGCGGACGGGACGGCCGAGCAGTCCCCCTGCCAAGCTGCCGCTGCGCACCCACCGGGTGGTGGTCTCCGACGACACCGTCTACGTGGTGCCCTCCGAGGAGCCTCCGAACCTGCCGCCCGGCGTGCGCGCGGGTACGGCATGACGCGGGCGCGCGGGCGAGGGTTCGCGCCGGGCCGCGCCCTCCCCGTCAACGGCCGCCCCAACCCGTCAACATGGCAGACCAGGGAGCGATCGTGACCGCGAGAAGCCTGCCGCCCAGTGTGATCGCCACCTTGCCCGGCGGCTACTACACCGACGAGAACGTCTTCGCGCTGGAGCAGGCCCGCATCTTCGAGTCGATGTGGTTCTGCGTCGCCAGGGCCTCCGACCTGGGAAAGCCGGGAGCCTTCAGAACCGTCCAGGTGGGCCGGGAGAGCATCCTGGTCACCCGGGCCAGGGACGACTCGATCCGGGCCTTCCTCAACGTGTGCCGCCACCGCGGCGCCCGGATCCGCACCGAGGAGTCCGGCGAGGTCAAGCGGGCCTTCCAGTGCCCGTACCACGCCTGGACCTACGACCTTGAGGGCAGGCTGATCGCCGCGCCGAACCTGACGAAGATGCCCGACCTCGACCGGGCCGAATACGGGCTGGTCAACGTGGCGGTGCGCGAGTGGATCGGGTACGTGTGGGTCTGCCTGGCCGATGAGCCGCCGTCGTTCGAGGCGGACGTGATCGGTGAGGCGACGGCCCGGCTGGGCGACGAGCGGGCCATCGAGAGCTACGACATCGCCAACCTGGCGGTGGGCCGCAGGATCGTCTACGACGTGAAGGCGAACTGGAAGCTCATCGTGGAGAACTTCATGGAGTGCTACCACTGCGCCACCATCCACCCCGAGCTCACCGAGGTGCTGCCCGAGTTCGCCGACGGGTACGCGGCGCAGTCCTTCGTCGGGCACGGGGCGGAGTTCGGCGAGGAGATCCGGGGTTTCACCGTCGACGGCTCGGCGGGGGTGGACCGCATCCCGGGGGTCGGCGAGGAGCAGGACCGCCGCTACTACGCGATCACCATCAAGCCGCAGGTCTTCGTCAACCTGGTGCCCGACCACGTGATCCTGCACCGGATGTTCCCGCTGGCGGCCGACCGGACGATCGTGGAGTGCGACTGGCTCTTCCTCAAGGACGTGGTGGACGCGGGCACCGACCTCGGCCCGTCCGTCGAGCTCTTCCACCGGGTCAACGAGCAGGACTTCGCGGCCTGCGAGAGGTGCCAGCCCGCGATGAACTCCCGGGCGTACGCTCAGGGTGGGGTCCTGGTGCCCAGCGAACACCACATCGGGGCCTTCCACGACTGGGTGATCAACAGACTGAGGGCCGGATCCGGTTGACGGCGGGCAGACGCCTATAGTGTGCGAAACCCTCCGTTTCGGGACGCAGGGCGATCGGAAGGGGGCGCGAGGATGGCCAGGAAGGCTCCGCGCGACGACGTCAACGAGGACGGCATTGAGATCGGGCCTCCCAAGGAGTGGGCAGCCGGCATACCAGGGGTGACCCGGTCGCTACTGACCGCCAACGCCCAGATGGGAGTCGGCCGCACCCTCCTCACCCTGGCCGGGGTCAACCAGAAGGAAGGCTTCGACTGCCCGGGCTGCGCCTGGCCCGAGGGCGAGCACCGCAGCCCGTTCGAGTTCTGCGAGAACGGCGCGAAGGCGGTGGCCGAGGAGGCCACCGTCCGCAGGGTCACCCGCGACTTCTTCGCCCGGCACACCGTCGACGACCTGGCCGGGCACACCGAATACTGGCTGGGCCAGCAGGGGCGGCTCACCGAGCCGATGCGTAAACCCGAGGGCTCCGACCACTACGTGCCGGTGAGCTGGGATGACGCGTTCTCCCTGATCGCGCGGGAGCTGCGCGCGCTGGACAGCCCGGATGAGGCGCTCTTCTACACCTCGGGGCGCACCTCGAACGAGGCCGCGTTCGCCTACCAGCTCCTGGTGCGCAGGTTCGGCACCAACAACCTGCCCGACTGCTCCAACATGTGCCACGAGTCCAGCGGCTCGGCGCTCAACGAGACCCTGGGCATCGGCAAGGGCACGGTCTCGCTGGAGGACCTGTACCGGGCCGACCTGATCTTCGTGGTCGGTCAGAACCCCGGCACCAACCATCCGCGGATGCTCTCGGCGCTGGAACGGGCCAAGCGCGAAGGCGCCCGGATCGTCGCGGTCAACCCGCTGCCCGAGGCCGGACTGCTCCGCTTCAAGAACCCGCAGCGGCCGTCGGGGCTGGTGGGGCGGGGGACGACGCTGTCCGACAGGTTCCTGCAGATCCGGCTCAACGGCGACCTCGCGCTCTTCAAGGCGATGTCGCTGCTGCTACTCGAAGCCGAGGAGGCCGCCCCCGGCACCGTGATCGACCGCGACTTCGTCGAGGCCCACACCCACGGCTTCGACAAATGGGCCGAGGACCTGCGCTCCCTGGACTGGGCGGAGGTAGAGGAGGCGACCGGGCTGGGCCGCCCGGCCATCGAGGAGGCCGTACGGGAGGTGCTCGGCGCGAAATCGGTGATCGTGTGCTGGGCGATGGGGCTCACCCAGCACAAGAACTCCGTCGCCACCATCAGGGAGGTCGTCAACTTCCTGCTGCTCCGTGGCAACGTGGGCCGCGCGGGCGCGGGGGTCTGCCCGGTCAGGGGCCACTCCAACGTCCAGGGCGACCGCACCATGGGCATCTACGAGAAGCCGCCGGCCCGCTTCCTGGACGCGCTGCGCGACGAGTTCGGCTTCGAGCCGCCCCGCGAACACGGCTTCGACACCGTGGAGGCGATCAGGGCGCTCCGCTCCGGGCAGGCGAAGGTCTTCATCGCGATGGGCGGCAACTTCGTGTCCGCCACCCCCGACACGGCGGCGACCGAGGAGGCGATGCGCCGGGCCAGGCTGACGGTGCAGGTCTCCACCAAGCTGAACCGCTCGCACGCCGTGTGCGGGCGGGAGGCGCTCATCCTGCCCACGCTGGGGCGTACCGAACGCGACGGCGACCGTTTCGTCACGGTCGAGGACTCCATGGGCATGGTGCACGCCTCGCGGGGCAAGCTGCGGCCCGCCTCCGACGACCTGCTCTCCGAGGTGGAGATCGTCTGCCGGCTGGCCGTGGAGCTGTTCGGCGCCGACCCGCACGTGCCGTGGCAGGAGTTCGCGGCCGACTACGACGCGATCCGCGACCGCGTCTCCCGGGTGGTGCCCGGGTTCGACGACTTCAACGCCCGGGTCCGCGCTCCCGGGGGCTTCGCGCTGCCCAACGCACCCCGTGACGAGCGCCGCTTCCCGACCGCGACGGGCAAGGCCAACTTCACGGTCAACGACCTGGAGGTGCTGCGGGTGCCGCCGGGGCGGCTGCTGCTCCAGACGGTCCGCAGCCACGACCAGTACAACACCACGATCTACGGCATGGACGACCGCTACCGGGGCGTGCGCAACGGCCGCCGGGTGGTCTTCGTGCACGCCGACGACCTGGCCGAGCGAGGTCTGGCCGACGGGGACATGGTGGACCTGGTCAGCGAGTGGCCCGACGGGGAGCGCAGAGCGGAGTCCTTCCGCGCGGTCGCCTACCCGACCGCGCGCGGCTGCTGCGCCGCGTACTTCCCGGAGACCAACGTGCTCGTGCCGCTCGACTCGGTCGCGGAGACCTCCAACACCCCCACCTCCAAGAGCGTGGTGGTCAGGCTCGTCCGGCGTAGCCCAGACGGTGGCTGATGTCGCGGGCGCCGGCGATCACGAGCGGTGCCAGCTCGTGCAGCCGGTCCTTGCCGAAACGGTAGGCGGGGCCTGACGCGCTGACCGCGGCGACGATCTCACCGTCGTAGGAGCGGATGGGCGCGGCGATGGCGTTCAGGCCGATCTCGTACTCCTCGACGGTGACCGCGTAACCCCGCTCGCGGGCCTGGAGAAGCTGCTTCTCCAGGGCGGCGGCGGAGGTGATCGTGTTCGGGGTGTAGCGCTCCAGGCCGCCCGCGGTGACCAGCTGGTCCCGGTGCGCCTCGTCGAGGTGGGCCAGCAGGACCTTCCCGCTGGAGGTGGCGTGCAGCGGGGTGAGCTGGCCGACCCAGTTGTGCGTGGTGACCGCCGCGGGACCGCGTACCTGGTCCAGGTTGACCGCGTAGTGGGAGCGCAGCACCGCCAGGTTCACCGTCTCGCCGAGCTCCTCGGCGAGACGGCGGCAGACCGGGCGGCTCTGCTGGGTGAGGTCGAGCCGGGAGGCCACCCCGCCCGCGAGGCGGATGAGCCCGAAGCTGAGGCGATATTTTCCCCGGTCCTCCGCCTGCTCGACTAGGCCGCGCGCCTCCAGCGCGCCCAGCAGCCGGAACGCCGTCGACTTGTGCACCGATATCTCCTGGGCTATCTCGCTCACCCCGGCCTCGCGGCGCTCGGAGAGGATCTCCAGGATGGTGATGGCCCGGTCGACGGACTGGACTCCACCGCTGCTGTCGGTGCGACCGCCGAGAGGATCGTTGCCCATAGCGCAACTGTAGGCGCTGGAAAGGGAAGGAACGTCAGCGGGGCCGACAATGTTTGTTGCGAATAGTGCACTATATTGCGCTATTAGCTACAATTTCGGACACTGTTCCTGCTTGAGCGAGGCGAGGTGGACATGTACGACTTTGTCATCGTTGGAGGTGGCTCGGCCGGCAGCGCCCTCGCCAACCGGCTCTCCGCCGACCCCGCCAACCGGGTGCTGGTGCTGGAGGCGGGCTGCCCGGACTACCCGTGGGACGTCTTCATCCACATGCCGGCCGCGCTGCCCTTCCCCATCGGGAACCGCTTCTACGACTGGAAGTACGCCTCCGAGCCCGAGCCGCACATGAACGGCCGCCGGATCTACCATGCCCGGGGCAAGGTGCTGGGTGGCTCAAGCAGCATCAACGGCATGATCTTCCAGCGGGGCAACCCGCTGGACTACCAGCGCTGGGGCGCCGACCCCGGCATGGAGACCTGGGACTTCGCCCACTGCCTGCCGTACTTCAAGCGGATGGAGAACTGCCTGGCGGCCGACCCCGCCGACCCGATGCGCGGGCGGGGCGGCCCCCTCGTGCTGGAGCGCGGGCCGGTGCGCAATCCGCTGTTCGGGGCCTTCTTCGAGGCGGTGCAGCAAGCCGGATACCCGCTGACCGACGATGTCAACGGCTACCGGCAGGAGGGCTTCGCCCGGTTCGACCGCAACATCAGCAGGGGGCGCCGGCTGTCCGCCGCCCGCGCCTACCTGCACCCGGTCGCCGGCCGCCCCAACCTGGAGATCAGGACGCGGGCGCACGTCACCGGAATCCTCTTCGAGGGGAGGCGTGCCGTCGGAGTTGAGTACGACGGCCGGACGGTCCGCGCGGGCGAGGTCATTCTCTGCGGCGGCGCGATCAACTCCCCGCAGCTGCTCCAGCTCTCCGGCGTGGGCAACGCCGCCGAACTGGGCGCCCTCGGCGTCGACGTCGTGTGCGACCTGCCGGGCGTCGGCGAGAACCTCCAGGACCACCTGGAGGTCTACATCCAGTACGGCTGCAAGCGGCCGGTGTCGATGCAGCCCGCGATGAAGTGGCGCAACCGGCCGTGGATCGGCGCGCGCTGGCTGTTCGCGCGGAGCGGCCCCGGCGCTACCAACCACTTCGAGGCGGGCGGCTTCACCCGGAGCAACGACGACGTCGACTATCCCAACCTGATGTTCCACTTCCTGCCCATCGCGGTCCGCTACGACGGCTCGGCTCCGGCGGGCGGGCACGGCTATCAGGTGCACATCGGGCCGACTTCCGCCTGGCATGCCAGGCTCCCGCCGGGGTGCCGCTCGCCCGAGCCCTGAAGAAGCCGGCTGTCGTGCCTGTTCACCGATCGGACAATGACGGCGGGTGAGGTTTCCTGCGATGCCGTGCCCGGTCCCTGCACCGGCGGGTACGGCCCGTTCTTGACAGCGCCGCACGCAAAAGGACAATCTGTTGCGGGAAGCGCACCGCGTTCCGGACTGTGCAACGACGGAGGTGGGTATGGCAGGCCAACGCGTCGTCATCATCGGAGCCGGTGTCGTCGGGGCGGCCCTGGCCGACGAGCTCTCGGCGAAGGGCTGGGACGACATCACGGTCGTCGACCAGGGCGCCGTGCCCGCCACCGGTGGATCGTCCTCCCACGCGCCAGGGCTGGTGTTCCAGACCAACCCGTCCAAGACCATGACCGAACTGGCCCGCTACACGGTCGAAAAACTTGTCGCGCTCGACTGCTTCCTCCAGGTGGGCGGCCTGGAGGTGGCCACCACGCCAGAGAGGCTCGCCGAACTGCACCGCCGCCACGGCTGGGCCACCGCCTGGGGGGTCGAGGCGCGCCTGCTCACCCCCGAGGAGTGCGTGGAGCACCACTCCCTGCTCGACGGGGCCAGGGTCCTCGGCGGGCTGTTCGTCCCGACCGACGGCCTGGCCGGAGCCGTACGCGCCGTCGAGGTCCAGCTGGAGCGAGCACGGGAGCGGGGCGTGCGCGTGCTGGACCGGCACGAGGTGCGAGACATCCGGGTCGAGGACGACCGGGTGGCGGCCGTCGTCACCGACCGGGGCGAGATCCCCGCCGACCTCGTGGTCTGCTGCGCCGGCATCTGGGGCCCCAAGGTCGCGGGCATGGTCGGCGCATGGCACTGCCGCTGACCCCCCTGGCCCACCAGCTCGCCTGGACCGGCCCCCTCCCCGCACTCAGTGGGCAGAGCGCGGAGGCCGTCCGGCCGATCCTGCGCCACCAGGACGCCGACCTGTACTACCGGGAGCGATTCGAGCGGCTCGGCATCGGCTACTACGGCCACCGCCCGATGCCGATCACCCCGGAGGAGATCCTCCCGGTCGCCGACGCGGAGGTCATGCCCTCGGTGCTGCCGTTCACCGGCGACGACTTCGCCCCCGCCTGGGCCGAGACCCGGGCGCTGCTGCCCGCCGCCGAGCAGGCCACCCTCGAAGAGGGCGTCAACGGCCTGTTCTCCTTCACCACCGACAACATGCCACTGCTGGGGGAGTCACGCGAGGTACGAGGCTTCTGGGTGGCCGAGGCGGTGTGGGTCACCCACTCGGCGGGGGTGGGCCGGGCCATGGCCGAATGGCTGGCCGACGGCCACTGCTCCTCCTTCGACCTGCACGAGTGCGACGTCAACCGGTTCGAGGCCCACCAACTGGCCCCCGAGTACGTGCGCACCCGCGACTGCCAGAACTTCGTCGAGGTCTACGACATCATCCACCCGCTCCAGCCGGCCGAGAAGCTGCGCCCGCTGCGTACCAGCCCCTTCCACGCCCGCCAGCGCGAGCTTGGCGGGTACTTCCTCGAGGCGGGCGGCTGGGAGCGTCCCCAGTGGTACGACGCCAACGCGCCACTGCTCGAAGACCGCGACATCCCCCGGCCGAACGACTGGGCCGCCCGTTACTGGTCACCGATCGTCGGCGCCGAGGCCCAGGCCTCGCGCGAGGCCGTCGCGCTCTACGACATGAGCGCGCTCAAGCGGATCGAGGTCGCGGGCTGGGGAGCCGCCGCCTTCCTCCAGCGGATCTGCACCGGCGACGTCGACAAGTCCGTCGGCTCCGTCACGTACTGCCTGCTGCTCGATCACGACGGCGGTATCCGCAGTGACATCACCGTGGCCAGGCTGGGTCGCGACCTGTTCCAGGTCGGTGGCCCTGAACCTGGCTGGAGCGGCTACGGATCCGACCGGGACTCGCGGTCACCGCGACGGCGGACGTAACGGCTACCGTCCGTGAGCGGCCGGGCAAGGAGGCGGGCCACTGTCCGTCCCGCGGACGTGGCCCTCGCGCCTCTCCCCGGGCGGTGACCACCCGGCAGTGCGGACGCCGTTACGGCATGGGGACCTCCTTTGTGCTCGCGCCTTCGGCTCCGAGCGCGAGGGGCGGCCGACGTGTTCTCGGCCTCTCCCGGCGACGTCCCGCGAACTTCCAGCCGCGGGACGTCGCAGGGAGAGGTGTACGACATCCTGGGGAACCGAGAAGAAACGCGCTGATCGTGGCTTTCGCGAGCTAACGAGGTGTTCTCGCGTTATCCGGCGTCGACGACGGCCGCGCCGATGTCCACGGCCATGGCGCGGCTTCCGGCCAGGAGGCCGCCGTCCACGGGCAGGTCGATCCCGTTGATCCATGATGCGCGGTCGCCCGCCAGGAACGCGACGGCCTCGGCGACGTCGTCCACGGTGCCGACCCGTCCCATCGGGTACCACGAGGCGGCCTTGTCCAGGGCGTGCGGATCGGTCGCGAGCCGCTCCTCCCAGATCGGGGTGGCGATCGTGCCGGGCGACACCGAGTTGACGCGCACGCCGTACGGCCCGTACTGGGCGGCCAGACCGCGGGTGAGGTTGAGCAGCCCGGCCTTGGCCGCGCTGTAGGTGTCGTTGCCGAAATAGCGGTGGCCGTTGACCGAGGCCACGTTGACCACGGCTCCCCGCCGGGCCTCGCGCATGCCGGGCAGAACCGCCTGGCACAGGCGGATCGCCCCGCCGAGGACGACGTCCACGTCGACCGACCAGACCGGTTCGGGCACGGACTCGAACTCGAGGTTGCTGCAGACGGCGGCGTTGTTGACCAGGACGTCCACCGGGCCGTGGCGCGAGGTGATCGAGCCGATCGCCGAGCGGACGGACTTCTCCGAGCGCACGTCGAGGTGGACCGCCTCGGCGCCCTCGATGGTGTCCGCGGTCGCGCGCGCCGCGTCCAGGTCGACGTCGGTGACGATCACCGTGGCGCCGCCGGTGTGCAGGACCCGCGCGATCGCCGCCCCGATTCCCCCGCCGGCGCCGGTGATCAGCGCGCGGCGCGGTGACGTCGTGTCCCGAGGACCAGATGACATGAATCTCCCTCTCTCCGCTGTGGCTCAGCCCTTGAGCGCGCCGGCCGTCAGCCCCTTGGTGATCTGTTTCTGCAGTACGGCGAATCCCAGCAGCACGGGGGTGACCGTGATCATCATCCCGGCGAACAGCGTGGCCCAGTTGGTGCCGTAGTCGGCGGCCTGGCCCAGCTGGAACAGCCCGAGCGGCAGGGGCATCTTCTCCGGAGAGTGGATCAGCAGCAGGGCGTAGAAGAACTCGTTCCAGTTCTGCAGGAAGCTGATGATGGCGACCGACGCCAGCCCGGGCCCCATGAGGGGGAGGATCACCGAGAGGAACGTGCGTGCCGGGCCGGCCCCGTCCATCGCCGCCGCCTCCTCCAGTTCGTACGGCAGGGTCTTCATGAAGCCGACCAGGACGAAGACGTTGAACGGCAGGTTGTAGGTGGCGTAGACGAGAATCAGGCCGAGCCGGCTGTCGAGAAGCCCGAGATCCTGCATGATCAGGTAGAGCGGCGCGAAGGTGACCATCCACGGGATCATCAGCCCGAGCAGGAAGGTGCTGAGCACCACGCCGCTGAACCTGAAGGCGATCCTGGCCAGCGGGTAGGCGGCGAACACGGCCAGCACGACGCCGACCGCGGTCGAGGCGACGCTGATGACCACGCTGTTGCCGAAGAACAGGCCGATGTTCGCGCGGTCCCAGGCGTTGGCGTAGTTCTCCCAGCGCCACGTCTCGGCGACCTGCCAGGGAGGCGAGGAGACGAACTCGCTGTTGGTCTTCATCGACACGTTGAAGACCCAGGTGTATGCACTGATCGAGGAGAGCGCGACCACGCCGAGCAGCAGGTAGAAGAAGAGATGGTGCGGGCGGAACGGCGCACGGGGCCGGGGTGGGTCACTCCTCCGCCGCGAGGTGGGGGCGGACGGGCGGGGCGTGTCCGCGGGACCGGCCGGTGTGGGGGGCGCCGTCAGGTCAGTACTGGAGGTCATCGCGCTTCATCACCTTGTTGAGGAGCTTGGCCACCGTCAGCATGACCACCACGAGCACGACGCCGATGGCAGCGGCATAGCCGAAGTCGGCCCGGTCGAAGGCGACGCGGTACATCAGCGTGCCGACGGTGTCGGTCGAGCCGAAAGGGCCGCCTCCGGTCATGATGTAGACGAAGGCGAAGGTCTGCAGGCTCTGCACCACCCACAGGATGGCGAGCATGCGCAGCAGGTCGCGCATCATCGGCAGCATGATGCTCCAGAAGACCCGCCACTCGCCCGCCCCGTCGATGCGCGCGGCCTGCAGCACGTCGGTGGGCAGGCGCTCGAAGCCGGCGCACAGCAGCACGATCCAGATGCCGATGCCGTGCCACACGGACACGAACGTCACGGCGGCCAGCGCGGTGGCGGGGTCGCCGAGCCAGATCTTGGCCAGGGCGCCCAGTCCCATGGACTCCAGCGCGGGATTGATCAGGCCGAGGGTGGGGTGGTAGAGGAACTTCCACATCAGCGAAACGACGGCGACCGACAGGACGACCGGGGCGAACACCACGAACCTGAAGAAGCGTTCGCCGTGGATCCGCTGGGACAGGGCCCAGGCGATCGCCATGGCGGGCGGGAACAGCATGCAGCTGCCGATGATGGTGATCAGGAACGTGTTCTTGAGCGAGTTGAAGAAGGCGGGGTCGCCTGCCAGCAGGCGATACTGCTCAATCCCGACGAATCGCATCGTTCCCGTGCGAGAGAACTCGTTCAACGACAGGTCCACCGTCTTGACCAGCGGGTAGAGAAAGAAGACCCCCAGCAGCGCGAGCGCGGGTATCAGGAATGGGATGATGATGCGTCGCTGGGCCGCCTTGAGCATGTGGCCTCCCGGGGTTCACACCTGCCACGGGCTCCGGCTCGAAAAGAGGAGCCCGTGACGGGTTTGGTGGACGGGGTTCAGTTGCCGTAGACCCGGCGCAGTCCCTTGTCGAGGTTGTCGAGAGCCTGCTGCGCGTCCTGCTTGCCGAACAGCAGCTTGGCGATCTCGGGATAGACGACCTCCTTGGCCTTGGACTCCATCAGGCCGTAGTAGCTCGCCTGGAGCCGGTCGGCCTTGGCCACGACGTCGGAGATGCCCGGCAGTCCGGGAGGGCTCGCCACTCCCTTGACCCCGGAGACCTCGCCGATCTCGTTGGCCCTGCGGGTCTGGGTCTCCACGCTGGTGACCCGGCGGATCCACTCCAGCGAGAGCGGGATGTTCTCGCTCTTGGCGGACACCGACATCAACTGGGCGGCGGCGAGCATGCTCTCCTGGTCACCGGTCCCGCCGGTCACGGTCGGGAACTGCAGGACGCCCAGCTCGAAGTCCTTGGGGATCACGTCGGCCATCTCGCTGACGAGCCAGCTGCCCATCATGATCATTCCGGCCTTGCCCTGGAAGAACTGGGCCTGGGCCGCGGTGAAGTCGGTTCCCTCGAACCCCTTGAGGAAGCCCTTCCTGTCCCGCAGGTCCTGGAGCATCTGCAGCCCCTTGAGGAAGCCCGGGTCGTCGACGATGCTCCCCTTGCCCTCGGTGACGACGTCGTGGACCTTGTCGTATCCGACGGTGCGCAACCAGATGTTGTCGCTCCACATGCCCATGTAGGGCTCGAACAGGCCGGTGACCGCGATCGGGTCCACCCCGGCGGCCTTGAGCCCGTCGGCGGCCTGGATCAGTTCGTCCCAGGTGGCGGGCGGGGTGATGTTGTGCTTCTTGAAGAGCCCCGCGTTGTAGAACAGCACCTGCAGGGACAGCTCGGAGGGGATGCCGTAGATCTTCTTGCTCGTCGGGTGCTGCATGAACTGCATGACCGCCGGACTGAACTGGTCCAGCCAGGGCTTGCCGGTGGTCGTGTCGACCTGGTCCAGGTAGGGCTTGAGGTCGAGCAGGGCGCCGCTGTCGGCCCACTCCAGCAGCGCCGGGTTGGTGCCGTCGAACATCGTGTAGTCGACGTCGAGCCCGTCACCCGCGCGCCACCTTTGTTCCAGGGCCGCGCGCGCCTTGGTGTTGGCGAAGGTCTGCTTCAGGTCGGCGCCGGCGTGGTCCTTCTCGATCCCGGCGGCGATGTCCTCCATGAACTTCAGGGAGGGGGTGCCGACGGCCGGGAGCACACCGACCTCGATCGAGCCGCCCTTGATGTCCTGCTGCCAGCTCTTGGCGTCGGGAGCCTGCTGGGGGGCCTGGTTCGCGCCGGTCGCGCCGCCTGTGCCGCACGCGGTCAGAACCAGGCTGGGCACAACGATCAAACCGACCAGTACCTTACGTGCAACTTTCACCGAGAAACCTCCATTCTTAGTGATATCGGGTTTAGTGTCGTTATTTCTAGATTTTTGTCTCATTTACCTAGCCTCGTCCGGACAAATCGGGCAGCAGGTCCGCGAACTCCTGGAGAAAGACCTCGATCCGGCGCAGTTCCTCGGCGTCGAGCAGGTGGGCGGGCCGGCGGCAGTGGGCGCTGTCGATGAGGCCCCGGCGGAACGAGATCTGCTTCTCGGCGGCGATGATGAGCTCGGTGTCGAGCATCCAGTAGGAGATGTAGGGCAGCAGCCGCCGGTGCAGGTCCTCGCCACCGGCCTCGTCGCCCGAGGTGAGCCGGCGCCAGATCTCGACGTAGATCTCGGTGAACGAGCATCCGGGCTGGCTGCCCACCGCGCCGCGCCGCCAGGCGTCTGGGAGTTGCACTCCGGCGTAGCCCTCAAGCGAGGTCACCGGCGGGTCGAGGGCGGCCAGCTCACCGATGAGCCGCCCGGGTGGGTTGGACTCCACCTTGATCAGCCGGAGGTTCGGGTGGGTGCGCACCAGGGCGGCGATGGTGGCCGCGTCCAGGCTGCTTCCCGTCTCGTTCGGGGCGTACTGCAGTACCACCGGGATCGGGGCGACCGCGTCCAGGACCGTTGTCACGTGCTCGATCTGGGAGCGGCGTGAAGGGCTGAGAAAGTGCGGCGCCAGCAGGTTGATCAGGTCCGCCCCGGCGGCCACGACCTCGCGGGCACGGGCGACGGCCATCCGGGTGGTGTGGTCCTGCACCGCGACGATCGCGGCGAGGCCTCGCCGGTGGGCGGTCCGCCGCAGGAGGATCCCGGTCAGCTCGCGGCGCTCGTCCTCGGTGAGTTTGTAGTACTCCGAGGCGAACCCCGGAAACATCACGCTCGTCACGCCCGTGCCGAGGACGTGGTCGACGACCCGGCCGAATCCCTCGAAGTCGACGTCTCCGGTGTCGGTGAACGGAACCCCGAGGACGGGCGAGATCCCCCGGACGAGGGTCGAGGCGTCAGTGAGGCCATCGGCGCCGAGAGGAGTCGCCATGGGTGAGGCACTCGTCTGGACGTTCATTCGCCCTCCTGTCTCAATGAAGCTTGATGTACGAAATACCGAAAATATTTTCTTAAATAGGAACGATAGACGCCCCGGCCCGCATCCGACAAGGGGGTGCGGGGGAGACGATCGTCAGCCGAGAGGAGGTGGCAAAAAGGAGTTGCGGGGGAAACGACTGTCAGCCGAGAGAAGGTGGCAAAAGACGCATGACGGTGCCGCCGAGCACCTCGCGCCGCGCGTCGTCGTCGATCGGCCAGTCCAGCACCCGGCGCAGTTCGGAGCGCGGCACCGCGTAGGGGGCGTCGGTGGAGAAGACCAGCCGCGACGGGCCGATCTGCGGATCCCGGCCCAGCTCGACCAGGACGGTGTCCCACGGCGCGTAGCTGGTGTCGCCATAGAGGTTCGGCGCGTAGCGCAACGCCGGCGCCGCGTCGATCCAGAAATCGGTGGCACCGCTGCGGCCCATCACGAACGGCGTCTCCGGCCGGCGCCGGGCCAGGCTGGCCAGGGGCAACGGCAGCGCACTCGGGGGAGTGCCGGTGCGGACGTAGACGGGCCAGCTCGCCTCGGCCGCGAAGTCCAGCAACGGGTCCAGGAGCCCGTCGAGAAGATCGAAGCCCTGAAGCACGCTGTCCACGTTGAGAGCGCGGGCACCGGCGTCCCTGGCACGTTCCAGCTCCTCCACGGCCGCTCGTCCACGCCATGGATTGGCGACCGCGTACGGGATCAGCCGTCCCTCCGACGCGGCCGCGGCCGCGGCCACCCGCTCGTTGCCGGCCCGGTTGTCGTAGGCGATACAACGTTCGTCCGGTGCCACCAGGGCCACGTCGATGCCCAGTGAGTCCATCGTCGCGATCAGCTGATCGGCCTCCAGACCGGCCTCACGTCCCTGCCCCAGCCGTACATGCGCGTCAACGATCAACGGGTTCTCCCACGGTCAGGCCGAGGGCGGAGAGCGCGTCGGCGTGGATGATCTGCTCGATGAGTTCGGCCGGCACGCGCGGCAGCGCGGTGCCCTCCAGGATCCTGTTGACGCCGCGCAGCCCCGCCATCGCCTCGCCGGTGTTGGCGATCGGGTAGTCCGAACCGAGCAGGAGCTTGTGCGTGCACCCCCATTCGACCGCGGCCAGCAGCGACTCGTAACAGACCCACGGCCGCAGATAGATCGAGGAGACGTCGGCGTAGACATGGGGGTGCTTGCGGATCGTCGCCACGGTCTCCTTACCCCAGGGATGGCCCATGTGGGCCATGACGATGCGCAGCTCGGGGAAGCGCAGCGCGACCTCGTCGGTCACCAGCGGGTAGGTGTAGCGCAGCGGCGCCGCGCGGATCGGCGACGCCCCCTGATGAAAGAGGATGGGCAGCGCGTTCTGCTCGCAGTAGGCGTAGAACGCCAGCGCGGGCTCCCCGAGCGGATCGAAGTTCTGGTAGTTCGGGCCGAGCTTGACGCCGACGAGTCCCATCTCACGACATCGCTCGGCCTCCTCCAGGCAGTCGGCGGACGTGGGGTCGACGGACATGAACCCGATGCGGCGGGCGGGATCGTTCGCCACGAACTCCGCGGTCGCGTCGTTGGTACGTTCCGGAGCGTGCGGTATGCCGGTCGCGGCGGCCGGGTCGGCCACCGCGATGTTGAACACGATCGCGACGTCCGCCGCGGACATGGCGCTGTCGAAGTCGGCCCAGCTGTTCGTGGTGACGACGGGACGGTCGGTGCGCCAGGAGGTGAAGACGCACGCCTCCTCGGCCGGCACCGCGTCACGGTGGGTGGGAGTGTGGGCGTGCACATCGACGATCATTGGAATTTCCTCATCAGGTCCGCTCGTGGCCGGACTCCCAGTCCGGGTGAGTCGCCGAGCTTGACGCGGCGGCCGTCGCTGTCCAGTGGCTCGGCGAGGATGTCCTCGGTGTAGTAGTGCGCGCCGATGATGTCGGAGGGGAACTCCGGTGACAACGCCGGCAACGCGCAGGCGACGTGGAGCTGTGCGGCGGCGCCGATGCCCAGCTCGCCGTTGGAGCCCAGGAGCGTGTCGATTCCGAAGGACGAGGCGAGCCGCCCCATCTCCACGGCGCGCCCGGGCCCGCCGCTCTTGCCCACGTACAGGCTGACGCAGTCGGCGGCCTGTGCCCGTACGAGCGCGGCCAGGTCGGCCAGGCCGAAGACCGACTCGTCGGCGATCACCGGCAGGCCGAGGTCTCGCAGCTGCCGCATGCCGTCCAGATCGGCCGGTGCGACCGGTTGCTCGACGAACGAGACGCCCTGTTCGGCCAGTGCGGGGATCGCCCGGGCCGCCTGGCTGCGGGTCCACCCTCCGTTGGCGTCGGCTCCCAGGAAGGCCGCGGGACCGGCGAGCTCCCGGGCCCGGGACACCCGGGCGACGTCACCGGCGACGCCGAGCCCGACCTTGACCTTGAACGCCTGGAATCCGGCCGCGGTCGCCGCACGGAAGACCGAGTCCAGCGCCGTGGCGTCGCCGGACAGGGAGAGCTTGATCGGGACCTCGTCGCGGTACGGGCCGCCGAGCGCCACGGCGAGCGGGACGTCGAGGGTCCGGGCGAACGCGTCCCACAGCGCGATGGACACGCCCGCCTTGGTGAACGGGTTGCCCGCGAGCAGCCGGTCCATCAGGAGCTCCAGGCCGCCGACCGGCGCGAGCGGCCGGCCCACCAGGGCGGGGGCCAGGATCTCGCGGATGAAATGGGCGGCGCTGACGCCGTCCTCGCCGCTCCACAGCGGCGTCGCGCTGACCTCGCCGTACCCTTCGACGCCGGTGCTGGTCACCACGCGGACCAGCAGGAAGTCCGAACGGGCGTGGGTTCCCCTGGCGCCGGTGACGACCAGGTCCGGATGTACCTGGAGGCTGATCGCCGCGGTGTGGACCGCGGCGACGGTCGGTCTCACCGCCCCGCCAGCAGTGCGCGGGGGTTGTCGACCAGCATCGCCCGGCGCTGCTCGTCGGTGATCCCCCACCCGTCGATCTCGGCCACCCGGGCCACCGCGTAGTCCTGGCTCTTGCGGTCCGACAGCCCGGCGTCGGTGCCGAACAGGACCTTGTGGGAGGGCGCCCGGGAGAGGATCTCGCGCGCCGCGTAGGGCGGCGTGCCGCAGATGCAGATGTAGAGGTTGGGGGTCTCGATGGTGAGGGCGAGCGACTCCCGCCAGGTGTCGTGCAGCCCGGCGTGCCCCAGGACGACCGGCAGGGAGGGGTGCCGCCGGGCCAGAGCCGCGATCTGACCGCCGGTGGAGTAGGGCGGTGTCCCGTCATGGCTGAGCAGAATGCCGCCGCTCTGGGCGAGAACGTCACAGATCGGGTCGAGCGCCGACTCGTGCATGCTGAAGCCCTGCAGCCACGGATGCAGCTTGAGGCCGCGCAGCCCGAGCTCGTTGAGCATTCGGTCGACCTCTCCGGGGGCGTCCGCGCGACGCGGGTGCACGGTCCCGAAACCGGCGAGTCGCTGCGGGTACTCCCCGACGAACGCGGCGAGGTCGTCGTTGGCCTCGGGAGTGGCGTCGAAGAGGCCGTCGTGGCTGAGGACCACCGCCTGGTCGATGCCGGCCGAGTCCATGAAGGCGACGAACTCGTCCGCGCCGAACGTGACGCCGCCCAGCCAGCTGGTGGTGCGCCAGGTGGGGGTGTGGGTGTGGAAGTCGATCACAGGACGCCCGCCAGCTCGACCAGGCGGTCCGCCGCCCGGCCGACGAGGTCTTCCAGCCGCCGTTTGCCCTCGTCGGCCTGGGCCAGTTCGGGCCGGTCGGTGAAGCCGTCGATCCGGCGCCACACGGCACCGGAGTGCAGGTCCACTCCCTGGACGGTCACGACCTCGGGCGCCTGGGGCCGGGGGGCGCGCGGGCCGACCAGGCCGGGCCGGAGGGCCAGGACCATCGAGGTCTCGAACTCCCCGGCGTGTCCCGGCACCGGCGGCTCGCCCTCGGTGTCGGCGAGCCGCCAGTAGTCCAGGTGCGCGACGGACAGGTCGAACCGGGTCGAGCCCGCGGCGGCCGCGGCGTGGCAGACCCCGACGTTGCCGCCGTGCCCGTTGAGCAGGACCACCCGCCGCCCGCCCTGCGCCGCGATCGAACGGAACAGGTCGCAGATCACGGCCAGCAGCGTCTCCGGTGACAGGGAGAGCGTCCCGCCGTAGGGCAGGTGGTGATCCGAGGCACCCCAGTCGATCGCGGGGGCGACGATCAACGGCCTGTCGCTACGACCGGCCGCCGCCGTCGCCGCGCCGTCGGCGACCGCGGCGGCGATGAGGGTGTCCGTCGAGGTCGGCAGGTGCGGCCCGTGTTGCTCGGTCGCACCGACCGGGATGATGACGACGGCCTCGGGCAGGTGCCGCCTTAGCCGGTCACGATCCGTTTCGGACCATCGCAGAGCTATCGACACATCAAACATCCTTCGATATATCGTATTTATTTCCGATACATCGAATCTTAGGAGCCGACGAACTCGGATGGCAATGACCCGCTCCGACATCCGAGCCGCCGGGAGATCACGATGCCGAGATGGACGACGCCCGCCGCGGCGGCGTCGCGCCGGTCACCGATGAAGTCACGGGCGAAACCGGTCACCCCGACCGCCCCGGTGATCCGGCCCTCGGCGTCGAAGAACGGCGCGGCCAGGCAGGAGATCTCGGCCTGTTCCTCTTCCTCCTCGATGGCGTAGCCGTCGGCGCGCACCCTCTCCAGCAGTTCCATGAACGCCTTCGAGTCGGACTCCCGGGCCCGCGGTCCCTGCCCGGCCGCCAGTCGTGGCAGCAGGACGGCGAGTTCGTCGGCGGGCAGGTGGGCCGCGATGGCCCGGCCCAGCGCGGTCAGGTCGAAGGGTGCGACCTTGCCCGGATAGGTGTCGAACTGGATGAAACCCGGGGTCGCGGCCTTGGCCACGTAGACCACCGACGCGCCGTCCAGGACCCCGATGTGGACGGGCATCCCCAGCTCCTCGGCGAGCGCGCGCATCTCGGCGGTCGCGATCTGCGACAGGTCGACCTTGCGCACCAGCTGGCTGGCCAGACTGTAGAGCCGCAGCGTGGGACGCCAGAAGTGACTGCGCCCGACCACCCGGCGGGTGGCGTACCCGCGGTGCTCCAGGGTGTAGACGATGCTCGCGCAGGTCGCCAGCGGGATGCGGGTCACCTTGGCCAGTGCGGTCAGCGTGAGGTCCTCGTCGGCCGTCACCAGCTGCTCAAGAACGGTCAGCGTGCGGTCCACACCCGGAGACGCCGGACGCTCCGCCCCACTGCCACCATCAGACATCGATCGGTCCTACCTTTCGGCTCGTCGTTCCCGTGCCCCACGGCGCCGGCGTCGGTGGCTGCCTCTCGGAACGGGGTTCGATATTCTGGTATTCCGATAATAATTTCATCATATCGAAAGGATGGGATTCATGAGCGCCGAACACACGAACCCGGGGCCGGCCGTTTCCGGTGTCGTAGCCATCATCCGCCTGCGTGAGGGGGAACCCGACGACGCCATCGCGACCGCCCTGCTGGATGGCGGGGTGGAGGTCATGGAGGTGACCCTGCCCACCCCCGGGGCACTCGCCGCCATCCGCCGCTGGAACACGCACCCCGACGTTCTCGTCGGAGCCGGAACCGTGCGCACCGCCTGCGACGCCGGCGCCGCGATCGCCGCGGGCGCCCGCTTCCTGGTCACCCCCACCACCATGCCGGACGTCCTGGCCGTCGCTCACGCCGCCGGCATACCGGTGGTGTGCGGTGCGCTCACCCCGACCGAGATCGACCTGGCCTGGTGGCACGGCGCCGCCGCGGTCAAGGTCTTCCCCGTCTCCGCCCTCGGTGGCGTCGGCTACCTGCGGGCCGTGCGCGAACCGCTCGACGACGTTCCCCTGCTGCCGACCGGCGGGGTGAGGCTGGAAGACCTCGTCCCCTATGCCCGGATGGGGTGTGTCGGTGTCGGTGTCGGCGGCGCGCTCGTCTCGGCGGACCTCGTTGCGGACCGCCGTTGGGGGACGATGACCGAACGCGCAGCCGCCTTCGCCGCGGCGTGGCACGAAGGGCTGGTACGACGAGATGCCTGATGTCCTGACACTCGGTGAGGTCATGGCCTGCCTGCGGGCCGACGGCCAGGTCCGGCTCGGGGGAACCGCCCGCATCGGCGTCGCCGGCGCCGAGGCCAACGTCGCCATCGGCCTGACCCGGCTCGGGCACGACGTCGCGTTCGTCGGCGCCGTCGGACCCGACCAGCTCGGGGAGCTGGTACGGCGCACCCTGCGCGCCGAGGGGGTCGGCATCGCCGCGATCCGGACCGACCCGGCGCAGACCGGCATCGTGGTCTTCGAACAGCGCGTCGCCGGGCTGACGCGGGTGGACTATCACCGGCACGGCTCGGCCGGCGCGAGGCTCTCCGTCTCCGACGTGGAGGAGGCGTTCGCGGCGATCCCGGCCCCACCGCGAATCCTGCACATCACCGGGGTGACCCCGGCCCTCGGTGAGGGCCCGGAGCGGGCCGTGCGCGCCGCGGTGCGCCTGGCCAGGGCCGCCGGTGCGAGAGTCTGCCTGGACGTCAACCACCGCAACCGGCTCTGGTCCGAGACCACGGCCCGCCAGGTGCTGACCGAACTGGCCGCCGAGGCCGACATCGTCATCGCCTCCGACGACGAGCTCACGCTCGCCGCGGCCGGTGACGACGAGGCGAGCAGGGTACGGACGCTGCTCGCCGGGGGAGTGGCCGAGGTCGTCGTCAAGCGCGGGCCGGCCGGTGCCACGATGTTCACCGCCGACCAGACGCTCACCCTTCCGGCCAGGCCCGTCACCGCCGTCGATGTGATCGGCGCCGGTGACGCCTTCGTCGCCGGATACCTCTCCGGGCTGCTGGACGGCCTGCCGCCGGCCGGACGGCTGGGGCGGGCGATCACCACGGGAGCCTTCGCGGTCGCCGGCCACGGCGACTGGGAGGGAGCGCCGACTCGCGCGGAGCTGTCCATGCTCGACCTGCCGGACGGCACAGCGGTCCGGTGAGGGCAGGCCACCCGGGGTAAAGCACGGCCTTGGCATCCGGCGGTCGCGGACGGGCGCCCACGTTGCGGGCGAGCCCGGACTCCGGCGACATGGCGCGCCTCAAGCCCGCCAGGGGAGGGCCGCCGCGCGGCGCCGCCGATTCGCGATGCCGCCGATTCGCGATGCCGCCGGATCCGCCTGCTGTCACCGGATCCTGACACTGCCCAGTGCGAGTTTCATGCTATCCGTCTGACAAATCCCGTCGCGGGCGAATTGTCGCTTACTGTGACGCACCCCCTTGCCTTTCCCGGATACCGGTGCCACAGTTTCCAATTATCGATACTCCGAATATATTTTCGGAATGCCGAAAAAACCTTCCCCCCTGTCATCACGTCCGGCACCGACGCTGTGCGAGTGCCGTTCGAGGAGGCTGTCCAAGTGACTGAACCATCCAGGCGCCGAATGCTCCAGATGACCGGCGGAGCCGTCGTCGCCGGAGGCGCGTTGGCCGCCACGACCCCCCTGACCGGACTGTCGGCCGCACACGCCGACACGTTCGTGCCGACCCCCTTGGCCGCGACCGACCCTGAGCCGAACATCGAGCGCTCCAAGCACTGGTGGCCGGCGCAGCGCAACGTGTGGACGCCCATCGGCTGGAAGGGCCACCTCTTCCGGTTCAACGTCGTCTACAACGGCGCGCTCATCTGCGACCCCAGCTGGGTCATGGCGGCCAAGCCCAACACCCAGCCCTGGCACGGGAAGAACTTCCAGACGACCGTCGTCATGCCCATGCGCGGCGGCGGCTTCCGGCCCTTCCCGACCTTCCAGTACGAGGTCTGGGACGACGACCTCGGCCAGGGCAAGCAGGGCTGGGAGGAGGACAGCGACACCCCGGTCCTGTGGACCGAACACCGCCGCCAGGAGGGCCTGGTCATCAAGCAGTCGATCTTCGCGCACGTCCCGGGGGAACAGGCCGTCCAGACGGCGACCGAGCCGATGTACTCCTGGACCCGCTTCGAGGTCACCCACGTCGACCCGGTCAACGCGGTCAAGGACTTCGTGTTCCAGCTCTGGCTCAGCGGCTCGTACATGAAGCCCGCGGGGCCCTACCAGGACGAGGACGGCGTGCCGCTCACCGTCTTCCCCGAGACGGCGCCGATCCTCGCCGGCCTGACGATGGGCCGGGTGTGGAACCCGACCGGCAAGCCCATCACGGTGCCCATCACCGACAACGAGGGCAACGTCAAGGTCATGGTGACCACCGCCGACAAGGGCTCCATCGCCATGACCGAGAACAAGGTCAAGGGTGTGTACGACCTGCGGCTCGGCCTGCCCGCGACGGTCGGGGCCTACATCGACGTGCTGATTCCGATGATCCCCGCGCCGCTCGCCGACGCCAAGGCCGAGGCCGCGCTCGGCCGCGACGCGGCGCTCGCCAAGTGCCAGGCGTTCTGGAAGGAGAACGCGGCGTCCATCGCCGTGGTCGACACCCCGGAGAACTACATCAACCAGGTCATGCGCCGTGGTCCGCAGCTCGCTCAAGTGGTCGCGGAGAAGAGCCCCGACACCGGGTTGTTCACGTTTCTGTCCGGCTCGTACGCCTACGACGTGCTGTGGAGCACGCCGACCTCCATGGTCAGCCACATGTTCATGGACCGGCTCGGCTACCACGACGTCGTCGAGAACCACATCGAGATCTACGCGGCCACCCAGGGAACGCGGACGCCACCCGGCGCGGTCTTCGCCGGGGGAACCTACCCGGGATACCTGTCGACCCCGAAGACGCTGCAGGCCGTCGACTGGATCAGTGACCACGGCGCGATCCTGGAGATCCTGTCGGTTCACGCGCTGCTGACCAACCGGCCGGCGTTCATCGCCAAATGGACCGACGTCATCGTCAAGGCCTGCGACTACATCGTCCAGGCCTGCGGGCTCACCAACCACAGCGGCGTCCAGGGCCTGATGCCCCCCGGTCACTCCACCGACGAGGGCGTCGAGACCCAGGGCTTCATCAGCCAGTGCTTCACCTACAAGGGGCTCGCCTCCGCCGTCGAGTTCCTGCAGCGGATCAAGCACCCCCGGGCCGCCGAGTTCGCCACGTTCGCGAACACCTTCCGTACGACGTTCGTCCAGGCCGTTCGTGACCTCGCCGACCGGTCGGTGAAGTGGACCGACGCCAAGGGCAAGCAGTGGCCGGTCTTCCGGCCGCAGTTCGCGGGCGAGGGCGTCTGGGACGCCTTCACCATGCTCGACACCGGCGCCCTGATGTCGGTGTGGGCCGGACTGATGCCGGCCTCCGACCCGATGATGAAGTCGTTCGTCGAGTTCTTCCGGGTCGGCCCCAACACCCTGGTGTTCGACGCGGTGCACCACAACGCGCTGGACCGCGCCGTCCTCGACCACGAGCAGTCCTCGGCCGAGCCCTGCTACAGCTGGAACATGTTCCACACCTGGCAGCTGGGGGAACGGGCGCCCTTCATCGAGGGGTTGTACGGCCTGCTCACCGGCGGCCTCTCGCAGGACACCTACATCTCCAGCGAGCACCGCAACGCGATCTACGGCAACCTCTTCTCCCACCCCATCATCACCTGGTCGCTCCTGCACGCGGTCATCGACGACAGCCTTGTCCCGAACCAGCTGCAGCTGCTGCGGCTCTGCCCGCTGGAGTGGCTGTCGGGCAAGAAGCAGACCCGCTTCGAGAAGGTCCCGACCAAGTTCGGGCCGGTAACGTTGCGCTTCAAGCTGGAGGGCGGCCGCGGCCGCGATCGGGACGACGACCGCCACGTCGACGACGACCGCAGCGGTCACGACACGCTCAAGGTGGAGTTCAGCGGGGACTGGCACCACAAGCCGGGGCGCGTGATCGTCGAGACACCGCCGCTGCCGGGACTGAAGTGGATCGTCGTGAACGGAAACAGGTACCGCGCCGGACGAAGGATTGAACTCTGATGACGACGTCGATTCGCGCGACCGCGGTCGCCGCGGCCCTCGCCCTCGCGGTCCTCACCGTCGCCCCGGCCGCGCACGCGGCGCCCGGCGACGACCGCAAGCGGCCTGCCCCCGGCCCCACCGAGTCCTACCACTCCGGCAAATCCGGTAAGCCCGGTAAGGCTGGCAAAACCAAGAAGTGGGACGTCAGCGGAATTCGTGCCAAGACTCTGGCCGTGGCCCCCGAGCCGGCCACCCGCTCGGGCTCGTCCCGCACCGCCGCGACCCCGTCGCCGGCCGCGAACGACGTCACCGGCGACGGCCGGGCCGACCTGGTCGCCCAGCTGTCCGGCACCGACGCCGGAGCGCTGCGCGTCTACACCGGCAACGGGGCCACCACCTCCAATCCGTGGGAGACGACCTACACCGCGACGCCGCCGCAGTGGGAGTTCGCCGACACCCTGATCGTCGCCGACGTCACCGGCGACAACCGCGCCGACGTCGTCGTGCGCGACCCTTCGGCGAACAACGGCACGCTGTACATCTACCCCAACGACGGCTCCGGCTCGGCGAACCCGTGGCCCGGTCGTTTCGCCGCCGGCACCGGATGGAACATCGTCGACCGGATCCTCGTCGGCGACGTCACCGGCGACGGCAAACCCGACCTGCTGGCGCGCAACCCCACCGAAGCCAGCGGAACCCTCTACGTTTACCCGAACAACGGCTCGGTCACCTCCAACCCGTGGACCCAGTCTCCGATCTGGTCGGGCAACGGGTGGAACCTCGCCCAGATGATGATGCTCGACGACGTCACCAATGACGGCAAACCCGAAATCGTCGCCCGCGACACCACCGGGGCCCTCCTGGTCTACCCGCACAACGGGTCGACCACGTCGAACTTCTGGACCTCGATCGTGTACGGGAGCACCGGCGGCTGGAGTGGCGCCGACCGGCTGTCCATGGACGACGTCACCGGCGACGGGCGTCCGGACGTGATCTCGCGGGACCCCTCCGGCGCCCTGTGGATTCACCCCTGGCAGAGCGCCACGGCGGGCTCGATGTGGTCGCCGACGACCCGCTTCGCCGCGGGCACCGGCTTCGAGTACGCGCTCGACGTCGTGACCGGCGACGTGACCGGCGACGGCAAGCTCGACCTGGTCGCCCATGTCGCCCGCAGTGGCGATCTGTGGCTCCTGCCGAACACCAAGGCGGCCACCGGCAATCCCTGGCCCGACAGGGTCAGTGCCGGAACCGACTGGGGCTTCGCCTCGCAGGTCCTCCTCGCCGACGTCAACGGCGACCGGCTTCAGGACGTGCTCGCGGTCGACAAACGCCTGTCCAACGGCACCCTGTGGATCTACCTCAACAACGGGTCCACGACCGGCCTGCGCTGGACCGGCCGCTACTTCGGCGGAACCGGCTGGAACATCTTCAACCACCTGATGGCCGGGGACGTCACCGGCGACGGCCGCGCCGACCTCGTCGGACGCGACAACGCCGGCGACATGTACGCCTACCCCGGCAACGGATCCAGCACCGCCTTCCCGTGGACGCCGCGCGCGTGGGTCGGCAGCAACTGGCAGACGGCCACCCGGCTCGCCCTGGGTGACGTGGACCGCGACGGCATCGCCGATCTCGTCGACCTGGAGAACGACGGATCCCTGTGGGTCTTCCCGACCGGCGCGTCAACCGATCCGATCGTGGTGCCGGGCAACTGGACCGGAACGCGGTCGCTCGGCCTCGGCTATGTGACCGGCGGCTCCGGGCCGGACCTGGTGGTCGGCGACGCCTCCGGCGGACTGTCGATCTACGCCAACAACGGCGCCACCTCGGGCAACCGCTGGTCCAGCACCCCCAGATCGGGCGGCACCGGCTTCCAGAGCGCGCTCTCCCTGGTGCTTTAGTGCCCGTGACACCACCCTTGCCGGGAAAACCGGTCCTGGTAGGAGCCGGTCACCCGGCGGCGACACCCGGTCGACCTTCGGAGCCGGCACCGGCCATCGAGAGGAATCAGGCATGACAGATCATATGAAGGTGGGTATCCACACCGACCAGGCTCCGCCTCCGCGAGGCGCCTACTCCCAGGCGGTCGTCGTCGGAGATCTCGTCCACACCGCGGGCTTCGGGCCGGTCGACCCGGTGACCCGGACGATCGTCGGCGACGACGTCGCCGAGCAGACCCGCCAGACGCTGCGCAACGTCGCGGCCGCACTGGAGGCGGCGGGCGCGGACCTGCAGGACGTCGTCAAGGTGACCGCGCACCTGGCCGACATCGACAACGACTGGGACGGTTTCGACACGGCCTACCGCGAGTTCTTCGACGAGCCGCGCCCGGCCCGCACGACCGCTGGATCCAGCCTCGGCGGAATCCTCGTGGAGATCGACGTCGTCGCGGTCAAGGGCAGCCGCCGACGGTCCTGATCCTCACCGCGCGCGCCGAGCCGGCCTTCGGGGCCGTCGGCGCGCGCGGTGAGAAGGACCTGGCCGGACACGCCGGACTCCGTCCTGATCAAATGAACGGGCCGACGAGGCCGGCGAACTCCTCCGGGCCGACGAGGCCGGCGAACTCCTCCGGGCCGACGATCCGCACGCCCAGGCTCTCGGCCTTGGCCCGTTTGGAGCCCGCCTTCTCCCCGGCCACCAGCAGGCTGGTCTTCTTCGAGACGCTGGAGGAGGATTTGCCTCCGGCGCGTTCGATCAGCTCGTTCATCTGGTTGCGGGTCAGCGCCTCCAGCGCTCCGCTCATCGCGCCGGTGACCACGACGGACATCCCGGCCAGCGGACCCTCGGCCGTGCCCCTCGCCTCCGCGTCGGCGCGGGCCTCGGTGTCAGGACCGGCAGGTGGCGTCCAGCCCGGCTCGGTCATGGTGACCCCGGCCTTGACCAGCTTGTCGATGAGGTCGGCGAGCTCGACCAGCTCGGCCACCACCACCGGCGCCTTCTCCGGGCCGATGCCCTCCACCGCCTGGATCGCCTCGGCGTCGGCCGCGCGGATGGCGTCCATATTGCCGAAGTGCCGGGCGATGCGGCGGCTCATGGAACGGCCGGTGCCGCGCACGCCCAGCGCGCAGAACACCCTGCTGAGCGGTTGCGCCTTGGCCCGCTCGATGGCGGCCAGCAGGTTGTCGGTGCTGGTCTCGCCCATCCGTTCCAGGCCCAGCACCTGCTCGCGGGTCAGATAGAACAGGTCGGCGAAGTCGGCGATCAGCCCGGCGTCCAGCATCTGCTGGATGCGGTTTTCGGCCAGGCCCTCGATGTCGAGCTGGTCGCGGCCGGCGGCGTAGCCGATGGAGGCGATCGCCCGGCAGGCACGTCCGCGTACGCACCGCCACCGCTCCTGGGAGGCGTCGATCGCGTCGCCGCAGGACGGGCAGACCTGCGGGATCGCGATCGGCTGCTCGTCGCCGGTGCGCAGGTGCACGACCGGGGCCTCGACCCGGGGAATCACGTCTCCGGCCTTGTAGACGACCACGCTGTCGCCGAGCATCAGACCGTGGCGGGTGATGTCGGCGACGTTGTGCAGCGTGGCGTAGGTGACGATGCTGCCGTCGAGCTCGACCGGCTCCAGCACGGCGCGCGGGGCGATGACGCCGGTGCGGCCGGTGTTCCACTCGACACCGATCAGCTTGGTGATCTTTTCGGTGGCGGGCAGCTTGTAGGCGATCGCCCACCGGGGCGCACGCGAGCTGAAACCGGCCTCTGCCTGGTCCGCGGCGAGATCGCACTTGATCACGATGCCGTCGATGCCGAAGGCCAGATCCGCCCGTTTGGCGGCGATCTGTTCGACTCGCTCCTGGACCTGTTCCAGGGTGGCGGCGACGATCCCGCCGACGTCGGTGACGGCGGGAGTCTGCACGCCCTGCCCGGCGACCCAGGCCATGACCTCGCTGTGCGGCAGCTCGCGCAGCCGCACGGCCGGCTCGGAGGCGTCGTCGGGGTGTGGCAGCGCGCCGTAGCCGAAGAACGTCAGCTCGCACACGTACGGCCGGTCCTGTGCGCGCAGTGTGCCGGCGGCGGCGCTGCGCGGGTTGGCGAACGTGCTGCCGTCGTGCGCGTGGCGCTTGGCGCACGCCTGCTCGAACTGCGACGCGGTCATCATCACTTCCCTGAAGAATGAGTATGTTCAAGGGACAGCGGAGGTGAGTGCGTGGGCGAGTGGCGTGTGGTGTGGGTTCCCGATCCGGAACGGTTCGGCGCGGATGACACTCCTGGCGGCCGGGCTGCGGTGTGGACCTTGCCGCAGCCGCAGGCCACCGTGTGCAGGTTGTGCTGGATGGTGGTGGCGCTCATCAGCGGTACCTCGACCTGCTGATGGCGGGCCGTGACACCCAGATCGGCCGCGCCGGTCAAGGCAGCGCCGCATCCGCACATCCCGGACGGGAAATGATCGAGGGTGTCGTCAGGATCATCCGACCAGGCCAGAGTGGCTCCCGGCGCACCAGGTTGTTTACCCGGACGGCGTTTCGCGCCGCGGCCGGGCTTGGCCTTCGGCTGCGTCTTGCCGGGCAGATCGTCACCGGCCGAGGACATCCCGGAATTGCCACTGTTGCGCGAGAGCAGCCGCTCCAGTCGCGTGACCCGTTCGCGGAGCTCGGTGTTCTCCTTCTCCAAGGCGGTCACCCGCTCGGTCAACCGGGCGTTCTCGGCCAAGAGAGCCCGCGACAGAGCGATCAGCTCCTCGCGTGACATCTCCTCCAGGCCAGACACCGGATGATCTCACCACGATCCGCACACTTGATCAAAGTGACGCAACGTGAGAGACACGGCTCACTCGTTACTCATCGCGCAGGGGATGAATGCTTACAGGTGAAGTTGTAGTAGGTGACGCCTTTGGCGCCTTTGCCCTTGCCGAAGTACTTGGTGTTGGGCCCGGCGTTGATCGTTTTGACCGGGACGATGAACCGCAGCCCGTCGGCGGAGGCCAGCTCGCCGCCGCCCCAGGCGGCGACCAGCCCCAGGCGGGCGTGGTGGTCGACCAGGGCGGCGTTGGCGGCGGTGATGGTGGCGGCGCGGATGTAGTTCTGCTCGACCCAAAACAGCCGGTCGACGCTCAGGGCGGGGTCGCCGTCGCTGACCATCGGGCCCATGCCGACGTTCATCGCCTGGGCGACCAGCACCGCGGCGATCGAGGTGGTCATGTCGTCTTTGCGGGAGGGGGCGTGGGACAGGTGGACGAAGTGCTCCAGGCAGCCGGTCCACGAATGCACCTCCAGCAGCGCCTCGGGCAGGTCGACGGCGGGGATGCGGGCGTCGACGTCGGCGCGTAGCGCGGTAAGAGAGGCGGGTTCGTCGAGTTTGTCCAGACCGGTCAGCGCGAGATGGTCCTTGCCGTCACGGTGCTCGATGCGCACCGAGGGGTTGAGGGCGAGCTCGCCGCGGTAGCCCGCCAGTTGGCCACGGTGGGCGTGGCATCGGACCCGACGCCGTTCAAGGCCGCCGCCATCGCTGCGGTCAAAGTGCTGATGGCCGCGGTGGCCGACCCGGTGATCGTGCAGGCGGCATGGCGTGATCTGGGCAAGGCGTGTGAGCCGTGTACGTCGACGGCCCAGACCACGGCCCAGACCATCGCGCTTCGCCGCGACCTGTTCCTGCTGCTGGCCCGTCGTAGCGGGCGCAACGTGGAGGATCTGTGCCGCGCGCTGGCCGGGGTACTGGCTGATGAGCCGGTCGCCGTCTACGCCGCGCGGGTGGCGGTCGGTGACCAGGAGCCGGTCGGCTCCGGTCTGAGCCATCTCACCGTGGGGGCTCTGGCGGGCTTGAAGGTCACCCAGCAACGTGATCTGTGCCTGCGCCTGCTGGCGTTGCCCCTGCGCACCGGCGGGCATGTGGTGTGGCTGGCCTTCGAGCGGGCCCGGCTGCGTACTGGTGTGCTGCGCGCCGAGCGGGTGATCTTCTTCGACAGTGAGCGCATACCGGCCACGCCGGAGGCGGTCACCGCCGCCTACACCTCGCTGGTGCCCGAACTCAGCGAAGAAGACGCCACCGTGATGGCCGAGGAATTGCCGCACGCCAAGGGTGTGGTGCTGGCCCGCGTCGACCTTCCCGCGGGCATCTACAGCGACCCGGTAGCGGTGGCCGCCGATCAAGTCGACGCGCTGGTCACGGTCGCGACTTTCCACAGCGGCCACATCACCGAAGATCACTGGCGGCTCATGAGCGGGTACTCCCACCTCAGCGCTCGCGGCTCGGCCTGGCAACGTTTCACCCGCCCCTCTGACCGCCTCGGGGCAGGATCTGGCCGCGTCCACGACGAGATCGCCGTGAACGCCGCGAGCGTCTTGTCCCGGCTGTCGGCGGCCGAGGAGTCAGTGGCGCAGGCGCTGGAGATTCTGCGCTGGTGGCGCCGCGCACGCGAGCAGTCCTCCCCCGCGGGTGTGATCTTGAATGTGCGGGTGCTGGAACTTCTCGGCGCCCGCCTGCATGCCCCTGCCTGGGAGCGCTATGTGCGTGACTACCTGCGCGCGGCGTGGATCACCAACGCGATGCGCGAGGAGGTGACCAACACGGTGTTGCGGGCGGTGGGCGCCGGCTCCGATGGACTGCCCGAGCAGGAATGGAAGCGCCTGAAGGTCCTGCGTGGCCAGGTGCTGGAGATCGATGATGACAGGTGGCGGGCGCTGCTGGTGGCGGGCAGTAGCCGGACCGCCTTGGCGGAGCTGGTCTCCATCTATCCCCTCCACCATCCGCAAGGACGCCGGGTACACACCCTGGCCGCGCGGCTGCACGACCGAGCCTCCGTCATCACCTGGCAAGATGAGCTGGGCCAGCGATGGATCTGTCTGTTGTCGCGCCTGGCCCGGATCCGTAACGCGATCACCCACGGTGGCCCCGTCACCGTGGCAGCGGCAGACACCGTCTTCGGCTTCAGCGATCAGCTGGCCGGACAAGGCGTGTCACTGGCGTTGAAAGCCGCAATGGACGGCTCCCCCCTCGCCGCCACCCACGCGGCCTTCCGCGCAACCTCCGACGGCCTGTTCAACGACTTGTGCACGGTAGGTGATCCCGCGTCGTTGCTTCACACCTGAGGCCGCCATCCGGCACAGCTCGTTCAGTGGTCGGTGATGAGCGCCTCCAGGGCGGCGGCGCGGTCGGCCGAGGTGGGCAGGGTGTACTGGCGGGTGGTGTCCAGGCGCTCGTGGCCCATGAGCTCGGCGACCAGGATGAGGTCTTTGCCGGCGCGCACGAGCTGGGTGCCGAAGGTGTGGCGCAGTACGTGCGGGCCGAACGGCTCGGCCACATCGTCGTTGATGCCGGCCGCGGCGCCCAGACGCACGATGATGTCGCGGGCGGCCCGGTCGCTCAGGCGGCCGCCGCGGACGTTGAGCACCAACGCCGCACCGGCGGCGCCGGGCCAGGTGGCGCGCTCTTGCAGCCAGGCCTGCAACGCGGTACGCAGGTCCGGGTGGAGGTCGACGGTGCGGATCTTGCCGCCGCCGTGGCCCTTGCCGAGCACCCGCAGCTCGCCCTTGCGCGCCGACAGCCGCACATCAGCCACCTCCAGGGCGACGACCTCGCCGATGCGCAGGCCCGCCAGGTAGGGCAGCAACGCGATCACCGCATCCCGGGTGGAGGCGTTCTTCTCCACCTCGCGCAGGTAGCGGCGCACCCGGCGCTCGTCCAAAGCCTTGGGCGCGGTGCGCCGGACGGCGCGCTCACGCCGCGCAGGGGTGACGGCCAGAGCCGCGCGGGCGTGGAAGTCATCGACGGCCGCCAGCACGTTGTCGATCGTGATGGGCGCACGACGGCCGTTCTTCAAATGGCGGCGATAGTCGCGCACCGCCCAGGCCGCGGCCGCGGGGTCGGCGAGCGGGTCACCGTCCAGCATGCCGTCGGCTGAGGCCTCGGCGACGAAGGCGAGGAACCCGCGCACCCGCGACAGGTACTTGGCCCGGCTGGAGTCGGCCAGCGGCGAGCCCTCCAATGCGATGCCGTAGTCGGCCAGCGCCCGATCGTAGGGCGGCGGGAGTTGAGCAGGGCGGCGGCCCCGCAATCGCGGCTGCGTGTTTCCGGAAGTCGTTTCGAGCCCCTGCGCTACCGGCTTCTGCGCGTTTCCGGAAGTCATACCCGGAGTCTGCTTCCGGAATTGAACAATTCCGGAAGCAGACCGCGAAGATCGAGCGGAGCCGAAGGTGTTGCCCCGCTCATCTTAATCGATTATCGTCGATTTTCGATGAATGAGAAGCTGAAGCCGCTGGACCGCGAGGCGGCCGAGGAGTACGCGAGCTGGTTCAAGGCGCTGGCCGATGGCACGCGCATCCAGATCGTGTCGTTGCTGGCCCGGCGGCGCGAGCCGATGAGCGTCGGGGAGATCGTCGCCGCCGTCGGGATCGGCCAGTCGACGGTGTCGCACCACCTGAAGATCTTGTCGGAGGTGCGATTCGTCCTGGTGGAGCGGCACGGCACCTCCAGCCTGTACCGGATCAACGAGGACTGCGTGAGCTGCTTTCCCACCGCCGCCGACGTGGTGATGGGCAATCCCGTTCCCGCGATGCCCGCCTGCGACTGAACTTAGGAGCACGTTCATGGAACACGACGAGGTCGTCACCCGCTACTCCGGCCTGGCCCGCGCGGCACTGGCCGGTGAGACCGTCGCCGACTGCGGCGCCGACGCCTTCGAACGGGGCCGATTCGGCGCGGCCGGCTACGACGACACCGCGGGCCTGCCCGAGGGCGCGCTGCGCGCCAGTCTCGGCTGCGGCAACCCGGTCGCCGTCGCCGCGCTGCGTGCGGGTGAGAGCGTGCTCGACCTGGGCAGCGGGGGCGGCATCGACGTCTTGTTGTCGGCGCGCCGGGTCGGCCCGCACGGCAAGGTCTACGGCCTGGACGCCAGCGCGGACATGGTGGAGCTGGCCCGGCGCAACGCCCGCGAGGCGGGCGCGACCAACGTCGAGTTCATGTGCGGCGCGATCGAGGCGATTCCGCTGCCCGATCACGCGGTCGACGTCGTCATCTCCAACTGTGTGATCAACCTGTCCAGCGACAAAGCCGCCGTGCTGGCCGAGACCTTCCGGGTACTGCGGCCAGGCGGGCGCCTGGGCCTCAGCGACGTCGTCACCGAAGGCGCCCTCGATCCTGAGCTGCGGGCGGCCACCGAACATCGGGTGGGCTGCGTCGTCGGCTCGCTCAGTGTCGCTGAGTACCGCCAGCTGCTGGCAGCGACTGGTTTCGTGGCCACCTCGATCACGCTGACCGCCGAGCACGGCGACGGTGTCCACTCGGCGATCATCCAGGCGGTCAAGCCCGCGATCTCGCCCGGCCTGGAGATCCGGCCGATGCGCGACGCCGACGCCGAGCAGGTATTGACCATCTACCGGGCGGGCTTGGAGAGCGGCCACGCCAGCTTCGAAACCGTCGCCCCCAGCTGGGAGGGCTTCACCTCGAGCAGGCTCGCACATCTGCGCTACGTCGCCGTCGATACCGACAGCAGTGAGGTCGTCGGCTGGGTGGCCGCCTCACCGGTGTCGGCGCGGGCGGTCTACGCCGGAGTCGTCGAGCACAGCGTCTACGTCCATCCCGGCTGCCAGGCTCATGGGATCGGCCGGGCCCTGCTGAGCGCGTTCATCGCCGCCAGCGAGGACGCCGGGATCTGGACGATCCAGTTCGGGATCTTCCCGCAGAACGCCGCCAGCCTCTCCCTGCACCAGGCGCTCGGCTTCCGGGTGGTCGGCACCCGCGAGCGCGTCGGCCGCCACCACGGCACCTGGCGCGACGTGGTCATGATGGAGCGGCGCAGCACGACCGTCGGGCGATGAACCCCGAGGCAGGCCGGGAGTGAGGCGCGGGAACATCCGGCGGCCGGTGGTGGTCGTGCATCTCGTGGCCGGTGTGCCCAGTGTCCCCGGGCCTCACCTATCGCCTTCGCGGAATACCGTTCGGCTGGAGCCGCGTTGCGCATTTCGCCGAGAGGCGACCTGCACACCGGTACGCACACGTTGAACCGAAGGCCCCGCCCTTAAGGGCGGGACTTTCGGCATGTCCGACGACCGTGTGACCTGCGGGCCGCACGCCCGTAGCGCGGGCCAATGCCCCTCAGGCCTGGGCAAAGGTGCACGTCTGCTGTTCATCCGCCGTTTACCCACGCTGGGATCGATAGATGCCAATATCAGCAAGAGTCGAATTAGACACTCATCGATTCCATAAGCGGACGCCCTGGGAGCCAGCGATGACCAGTACCGACAAGCGCGACGACTTGACCATCGACCAGCAGCTGGCCATCGCCACCGCGGCCCGCCGACTGGGTGAGGAGTTCGCCGGCACCTTCTCGGTCGAGACGATCGAGCGGTTCCTGCACGCCAGCTACGACCAGTTCGCCACCCGCGCCGCGGTGGCCAACTTCCTGCCGCTGCTGGCCGAGCGGTTCGCCCGCCAGCGGCTGCACGCCCTGGCCCGCGTCGAGGGCAAAAGCGACGGGCGGCCGATCGTGTTGTTCTTGTGCGTGCACAACGCCGGCCGCTCCCAGATGGCGCTGGGCTTCTTCTCCCATCTGGCCGGTGAGCACGCGGTCGGCTGGTCGGGCGGCTCGGAGTTCGCCACGGAGATCAACCCGGCCGCGATCACCGCGATGGCCGAGCGCGGCATCGACATCTCCCGGGAGTTCCCCAAGCCGTGGACCGAGGAGATCGTCCGGGCCGCCGACGTCGTGATCACCATGGGCTGCGGGGACACCTGCCCGATCTTTCCCGGCAAGCGCTACCTGGACTGGGAACTGCAGGACCCCGCGGGCAAGAGCGCCGAGGAGGTATGCCCCATCCGCGACGAGATCGAGCGCCGGGTGCGCGCGCTCCTTGACGAGCTCGGCGTGCCGGTCAGCTGACCCCCGCACACCGGGCACTCATAGACATCTGTCAATATAGACAATGCATGACTTCGATAAGCATCTATGTCCGGAGGTCTGATGGAGCTGCTGGAGATCCTTGAGTGCAGCCCGCCGCTGGTCCGCGAACCCTTGGACGCCGGGCAAGCCGCCGGGATCGCCCCGGTGTTCAAGGCCCTGGGCGACCCGGTCCGGCTGCGGATCTTGTCGATCGTGGCCAGCCACTCGGGCGGCGAGGTGTGCGTGTGCGACATCACCGGCGCCTTCGAGCTGTCCCAGCCCACCATCAGTCACCACCTCAAAGTGCTCAAAGAAGTCGGGCTGCTGACCTCCGAGCGGCGCGCCTCCTGGGTCTACTACCGCCTGGTCCCCGAGACCTTGACCGAGCTGTCGGCCCTGCTGAACACCCCCGCCACCGTCTGACCGCGCACCATTGCACCGTTAGGGAAGATCCATGTCCTCAACCCCGTCCCCGACCCCGGCCGTCGTGAGCCAGAGCGGCGTGATGGGCGCCCTATCCACCCTGGATCGCTTCCTTCCGGTGTGGATCGGCCTGGCGATGGCCGCCGGGCTGCTGCTGGGGCGCCTGGTGCCCGGCCTGAACTCCGCGCTGGAGACGGTCAGGATCGGTGAGATCTCGCTGCCGATCGCCCTGGGCCTGCTGCTGATGATGTACCCGGTGCTGGCCAAGGTCCGCTACGACCGCCTCGATACGGTCACCGGCGACCGTCGCCTGCTTCTTGCCTCCCTGGTGCTCAACTGGGTGCTGGGCCCGGCGCTGATGTTCGCGCTGGCCTGGCTGCTGCTGCCCGACCTGCCCGAATATCGCACCGGTCTGATCATCGTCGGACTGGCCCGATGCATCGCCATGGTGCTGATCTGGAACGACCTGGCCTGCGGCGACCGTGAGGCCGCCGCCGTCCTGGTCGCGATCAACTCGGTCTTCCAGGTGGTCGCCTTCGGCGTGCTCGGCTGGTTCTACCTCGAGGTCCTGCCCGGCTGGCTGGGCCTGGGCGAAGGCACCGCTCTGCAGGTCTCGGCCTGGGACATCGCCTGGTACGTGCTGATCTTCCTCGGCATCCCCCTGGCCGCCGGATACCTGTCGCGCACGCTCGGCGAACGCGCCCGCGGCCGCGACTGGTACGAGGAGCGCTTCCTGCCGAGGATCGGGCCGATCGCGTTGTACGGGTTGTTGTTCACCATCGTCATCCTGTTCGCCCTGCAGGGCGAGACGATCACCTCCCGGCCCGGGGACGTGGCCCGCATCGCGGTGCCGCTGCTGGCCTACTTCGCCCTCATGTGGGGTGGCTCCTTCCTGGCCGGCCGGGCGATCGGCCTGACCTACGAGCGCACCACCACGCTCGCCTTCACCGCGGCGGGCAACAACTT
Source organism: Streptosporangium sp. NBC_01810 (assembly GCF_035917355.1). Lineage (NCBI taxonomy): Bacteria > Bacillati > Actinomycetota > Actinomycetes > Streptosporangiales > Streptosporangiaceae > Streptosporangium > Streptosporangium sp. NBC_01810. Next base: position 2,518,470 of record NZ_CP109070.1, read on the forward strand.
CGAGCTGGCCATCGCGGTCGCGGTCGGCGTGTTCGGCGTCACCTCCGGCCAGGCCCTGGCCGGGGTGGTCGGCCCGCTCATCGAAGTGCCCGTCCTGGTGGCGCTGGTCTACGTCAGCCTCTGGGGCCGCCGCCTGTTCACCACCACCACCTCCACCACCTCTGAGGGATCGGTTCATGCCTGATACGCCCAGCGTGTTGTTCGTCTGCGTGCACAACGCCGGACGCTCCCAGATGGCCGCCGGCTGGCTCACCCACCTGGCCGGAGATCGCGTCGAGGTCCGCTCCGCGGGCTCGGAGCCCGCCGAGAACATCAACCCGGCCGCCGTGGCGGCGATGGCCGAGGTCGGCATCGACATCACCGGCCAGAGGCCGAAGATCCTCACCACCGAGGCCGTCCAGGACTCCGACGTGGTCATCACCATGGGCTGTGGGGACGCCTGCCCGTTCTTCCCCGGCAAACGCTATGAGGACTGGAAGCTCGACGACCCTGCCGGCCAGGGCATCGAGGCCGTCCGGCCGATCCGTGATGAGATCCGAGCCCGCATCGAGAAACTGATCGCCGAGCTCGACACCAAGTAACCACCGCCCGCTGCCCCGCCCCGCCTGGTCCAGGCGGGGCGGGGCAGCCCCTGCTAGGCCTGCGGCGCCTCGGCCAGCAGCCACACGGTGGCCACCAGCAATCGTGCGGCGGCCAGCAGCGTGTCCGGCTCGACGCGCTCGGGGGTTTCGGCGGGGGTCTGGTAGCCGGGCATGCCCATCCCGATGCCGATCGCGGCCAAACCGTGCGCGGCGTAGCGGCGGTTGTCCGAGGCCATCGCCCCGGCCCGCAACGCCACCCCGGTGCGGCGCCCGGCCTGGTCCAAGACGGACAGCAGCCCATGGGCCGGGCCGCCCGCCTCGACCGCGGCCGCCTGGTGCAGCTGCGCGGCTCCGTCCAGGTTGATGGCCTGGGTGTCCGGCGCCACAGCAGGGGCGTGGTGGGCCGAACCCCATGCGCCAGTCTCTTCTGCGTCCAGGAAGGACACCGACAGATTCAGCGGCGCTCTCAACGAAGCACGCAGGACGCGGGCGGCCTCCAACACCGCGGCCACCCCGGAGGCATTGTCGGCCGCGGCGGGCAGGCGACGATCGGGGTCATCACCCACCCCGTCGAAGTGCGCGCTCAGCAGCACCCGCGGCCCACCTTCCGGGTCCCGCGCCATCGCCTCGTCCGCGGCGTCCTCCCCGATCGGCAGGTGGCCGTGGACGTTGATGCCCTGGCCAGGTGCTCGACGAAATCGCGGCGATGCTCCAGCTGTCGGACCGTCGTATCGGTGCTCCAGCTCAGTGCTGGCGTGCGATACAGCTCCCGCACCTCGGCGACGTCGAACGCATCGAGCCGCACCTGGGCGCCCAGCCCGGCCAGTTGCTCAGCGAGCCAGGAGGCGGCGGCCCGGCCACCGGGGGTGCCCACCCGCCGGCCCGCGTAGGCCTCGTCGGCCAGGTGTTCGACGCAGGCGAGCATCCGCTGCGCGCTGACCTGCTCCAGCGCGGCCGCCAGGCCGAAATCCTCGACCATCTCCGCCGCCACGGGCGGGGAGACCGCAGGGGTGGAGGGCGGAGAGCTCATCCGCAGCACCCGGCGGCGCCACCGGCCGCGCTACCTGAGGGAGTCGCCGCGACCGGTGCCTGCCCGCAGCATCCGCTCTGAGCCGCCTGCTCGGCCTCAGCTGTGCTTCCGCAACACGACACCGCCGCGGCGTCGGCGAAGGCGGGCGTGGTGGTGGCAGGGGCGGAACCTCCGCAACATCCTCCTGCCGCGGGCGGAGCGAAGGCCTCCTGCAGGTTCCCGATGAATCCGCCCGCGCGCTGATCTGCCATGATGTGCTCCCCTTTTTGGAGTGGCGGCAGGTGTCTTGGCGCCGCGCAAACCCCACTCGGATTTGACATTCATCTAAGTAGGAGCAGCGTCTCACCCTGATTAGAGAAGCGTCAAGTTAGAAGAGTATCTAAATAATGGAGCCTTCTTCTCCTTTGGAAAGCGCTGGTCCCGGGATCACCCCCGCGGCGCGTACATGATCACCGCGACATCGGCCAGGCAGACCAGGGCGCCGATGCGGTGAGGGGCACGGTAGAGGGCGTGCGGTGGTCGTGGTGGGTACTCACGTCGATCAGCTCTCCTCGGAGGTGCGGTTCGCGGCCAGGTCGGCGAACGGCAGGGGACAGTCGGGGCAGGTGCACCTGGTCAGGCTGTCGCAACCAGCGGAGACCACCGCGCTGAGCGCCCCCCGGATGGTGGCCAGGTCGGCGATCTTCGTGTCCACTTCGGCGATCTTCGCCTGGGCGCGGGCACGCAGGTCGGGGGTGGGGTGGCCGCGCCGTCCGGTGGCGATCAGCTCGGCGACCTCCTCCAGGGTGAAGCCGAGCCGCTGGGCGACTTTGATCACGGTCAGCAGGGTGACGGTCTCGGGCGGGTAGGCGCGGTGCCCGCCGGGGCTGCGCGCCGGTTCGGCGATCAGCCCGCGGCGTTCGTAGTAGCGCAAGGTCTGCGGGTTGACCCCGGCGGCCTCGGCCACCTGCCCGCTGCGCAGGTACGGGCCGCCCGAGCCCTGCAGCATGACGTCTTGCCTCATACCGGCAGCCCCGCTTAGGCGGTGGCTGCTGCGGCGCGGGCCTGCAGCGCGTCCAGCACCTCCACCTGCTCCGGTGGCACCGCGACCTCCAGCGCCAGGTGGCCGCCCGTGATGGTCAGGGTGAAGGTGAAGAAGGAACAGCAGCCGTTCTCCCGCGCCGTCAGCCCGGCGGCCTGGGCGGCGTGTTCCGGGCTGAAGACGAGCTCCAGCCGCAACCGGGTGCGCTCCGGGCGCGCGATGGCCTGCACCGCGTCGGCGAACAAGGCATCGAACTCAGCCACCCGCAGCGGCTGCTCGGCGGTGGGCAGCGTGCACGCCGCAGGAGCCCATCCCTGTTCAAGGGAGATGTTCTGTGTCATACCCCGACGGTAAGCCTGTACCCAGGTACCGAATGCAAGCCCCCAAGCGCCAAAATCCGGACCGATCCTCTCCGCAGCCTTCACAACAGATCGCGGGCGATGTCGTTGACGGCATCGCGGGCCAGCTGAGGAGCGGCGCCGTCCACATGATGACGGATGACCATCTCCAGCTGAGGGCGGACTTTAGCGGCGATCTCAGCGGCCAGATCCTTGGCCACCGCCCGGTCGGCCGGGCGGGGCCGCTAACGGTGAGGCCCCGCTCACCGCGGGGCGAACACTAAGGCGCCGTAGGCCGGGGCGGCCGCACCATCAGGCATGGCCCGCCCGCCTCACGGCCGACCGGCCGCTTCCCCTGGCGCTGGCGGGCTCACACGCTCGCGGACTCGGCCAGCGGGGTGAACAGCGCACCCAGCCGGGCCACGGCAGCCGGGACGATCCAGTAGTAGACCCAGGTGCCACGGCGCTCAGAATCGATCAGCCCGGCCGTCCGCAGCACTTTGAGGTGGTGGGAGATGGTGGGGCCGCTCAAGTCGAAGGCGGGGGTCAGGTCGCACACGCACGCCTCGCCGCCCGCGTGGGAGCCGATCATCGACAGCAGGCGCAGCCGGACCGGGTCGGCGACGGCTTTGAGCATCACCGCCAGGTCGGCCGCGTCATCCTCCGACAGTGGCTCGCGGGCGATCGGCGCGCAGCACTGGGCGGTGGTGGCGGTCATACGGCAACTCCCCTGCTTCGACGTTCGTCTAAATCATACGCGGTGGTAGGCGACCAGCGCGAACGCGGCGACGGCGCAGGCCACCGCCACGGCCGCCATCACGCACGTGTAACCGGCCGCCTGGGCCAGCGCGACCGCGCCGAGAGGAGCCAGCGCCTTGTCGGCGACGGAGAAGGCGGCGACCCGTCCCGACAGCGAGGCGTAGGCGCTGGTGCCGTAGCGCTGCAGGAGCAGGTGCGGCAGGGTGATGGAGGCGATGCCGAAGCCGAGCCCGAATCCGAGCACGCAGCCGATGGCGCCCGGCACCGTCCGCCCGGCCGGCGGGAGCAGCGCGGCGGCGACGCCCTGCAGGGCAAAGATCGCGGCGGCGATGAGGGCGGCGGGCAGGCGGCGCTGCAGGCCGGTGGTGAGCAGGCGGCCGGTCACCGACAAAACCCCCAGCAGCCCGGCCAGTGTGGCGGCCAGAACCGGTGAGTGACCCAGGTGGATGAGGTAGGTGATGAGCAGGACGGCCATCACCGCCACCGCGCCGCCGTTGGCGGTGAAGGCGATCACCAGCAGCCAGAACGGCCGTCGGCGGGTGGCGGCTTTGACGATTTCGGCCCGCTCGCGGGTTGTGGCCGCCCGGCGCCCGGCGCGGGCGGGGCGGCGTACGACGAGCGCGTGCAGCGGGATCGCTGCCACGCCGTAGATCGCGGCCAGGACCACCAGGGCGGTGCGCCAGCCGTAGGCGTCGACCAGCAGGCCGGTCAGTGGCAGGAAGATGGTGGAGGCGAACCCGGCGACGACGGTGAGCGCGAGCAGGGCGTTGGCCCGGCCATGGCCCTGGCTGTGGTCGGGGCCGTCGAACCAGCTGACGATGACGGCGAAGGCGCTTTCGTACAGCACCATCGCCGAGGCGATGCCGATCGCGGCGAAGACCGCGTACAGCTGGGCCAAGTTTTCAACCTGCGACCAGGCCAGGACGGCGAGCGTGCCGATGACCGATCCCGCGGTCATCAGGCCCCGGCCGCCGCGGGCGTCCAGCAGGCGGCCGACCAGCGGGGCGCACAGCGCGGCGATCAGGATCGAGCCGGTCAACGCGGCCGCGACCTGGGCGCTACTGACGTGCAGGTCGGCGGTCATCGGGGTGAGGAAGACGGAGAAGGCGTAGTAGAGCACGCCGTAGCCGATGGTCTGGGTGACGGCCAGGGCGGCGACGATCCGCCAGCCGCGCCCCGAACGCGGCTGGCCGCCACCCCCGGGAGCGGGGGCGGCGGCCTCAGTGGCAGCCTCGGTGGCGGGTTCAGCGGCGGAGCTCACCGAAGCGTCCCGGCGCAGCCGATCAGCCGGCGTCCATCGGTCGTGGTCATCCAGCGGCCAGGTGATGGGTCTTCGGCGATGAACCCCTGGACGTGCAGCCGCCAGGCCAAGGGTCCAGCCGTCCGGGCGATCGCCGGGGCGAACGTGGGGTTGCTGCTCGGCCCGCGGGCGGCGACCAGGCACTCACCCAGCCGGTGGGTGTCGATCGGTCCGTGCTCGCAGATCAGGCGCAAGACTTCCCTCTGGGCGGCGGTGGGGTATCCCTCAGACATCTGAAGCTCCTTGTCGGTGCGGCTTCGGCGCTGGTCGATGGCAGGTGGTCAGCCGCAGCAGCCACCACCGTCGCCATCGCCGCCGCCGACGGTGACCAGCGGGAGCGAGGTGGCCAACAGGCCGCCGCTGATCCCGGTGGCCAGACCGACCCGCCGCTCTTGTGCCTCGACCAGCCCCGAGGAGCACACGCCGGTCTCGGGCAGGTCCAGCTGCACGTCGCGGGCGGCTTCCCAGTCGCCGGCCAGCGCGGCGACAACGGAACGGACCTGCTCGTATCCGGTGGCCATCAGGAACGTCGGGGCGCGGCCGTAGCTCTTGACGCCGACCGCGTAGTAGCCGGACTCCAGGTGGGTCAACTCGTCGACGCCGTGCGCGGGGACGGTGCCGCAGGAGTGCTGGTTGGGGTCGATCAGCGGGGCCAGGGCGCGGGTGGAGCCGAGGATCGCATCCAGGTCCAGGCGCAGCTCGGCGGCGATGGAGTGGTCGGGCCGGTAGCCGGTGGCGGCCACGATGCGGTCGACGGTGACCGACTGCTCGGCGCCCGAGGGGTCGCGGCTGATCACCGTCACCTGGCCGCCATTCTCCGTGATCGAGTGGGTGTAGAAGCCGGTGATCAGGGTGATGCGGCCCGAATCGACGTGCGCCCGCAGCCGGGTGCCCAGCGCGCCGCGTGCCGGAAGGGCATCGGCCTCGCCGCCGCCGTAGGTGCGGTCGGCGTTGGTGGCGCGAATCGCCCAGGTGATGGGGGTGTCCTCCAGCTCTGCCAGGGCCAGTAGCGTGGTGGCCGCCGAATGGCCCGCCCCGACGACCAGGGTGTGCTTGCCCTGGTAGATCTCGCGGTCTGCGCCCAGCACATCAGGCAGCGCGTGGTCGATGCGCGCGGCCGCCTCGTGCTCGCCGTAGGCGGGCAGGCCGCTCGCGCCCAGCACGCTGGGGGTGGTGTAGGTGCCCGAGGCGTCGATGACCGCCCTGGCCCGCAGCTCTTCACCATCGGACAGCCGCAGCAGGAAGGGGACGTCGTCTCGGCCGGTGCTGCGGACCCGGTCATATCCCAGGCGGCTGATCGCGGTCACCTTCACCCCGAGGCGCAGCCGGGGCGCGATGGCCGGGTGCTTGGCCAGCGGAGCCAAGTAGTTCTCGACCAGTTCGGCGCCGGTGGGCAGCCAGTCCGGATCCGGGGCGCTCCAGCCATCGGCTTCCAGCAGTTGGCGGGCGGCGCCGTCGATGTTGTAGCGCCACGGACTGAAGACCCGCACGTGGCTCCACTGGGCGACCGAGGCGCCGACCTGCTGCCCGGCCTCCAAGATGAGGAAGTTCAGGCCGCGCTCGGCCAGGTGCGCCGCGGCGGCCAGGCCCACCGGGCCCGCCCCGATGACCACGATCGGCAGCGCATCGGTCTGCGCGGGAGCGAGAAACTGCTCGATCTCGACCGCGGCCGGGCCGCAGCATCCATCACTCATGGCTCTTCTCCTGAAAACGCGTAGTGATCGTCAAGGACCAGTGGATCGACAGGCTTATGGACGTGAGCGCTGACTCCGTCAGCGCGGCGGCTCGCCTCACCCCTCTGAGGCGGGGCGTGTCGAACGTGACGGCTTAACGTCCTGGCGGGCTGGCGGGCTGGCGGGCTGGCGGGCTGGCGGGCTGGCGGGCTGGCGAAACAGAGCACACCCCACACCTCCTGATTAGAAGAGTGTCGAATCAAGAGATAGGTTGCCTCACTGATTCGAAATCTGTCAAATCAGGAGAGTGTTATTTTGAAGATCACGGTGTCGTCCGCCTCGCAGGAAGGGCGCGCTTGAGCGCGCGGGCGACCAGCGGAAGTCCAATGAGGCTGGGCAGTACCCAGTAGCTCCAGGCGGGGAGCCGGTCCCAGAGTGGCAGGTTGGGGCCATTGTCGACGTAGAAGCCGGTCAGCAGCGCGACGTAGGACAGCCCCATCCCCATGATGTGGACATGCGGTCGGCGCCGCCGGTTCAGGTGGCCGGCCAGGCCTGCGGTGAAGGCCAGCGAGCCGATGGCGAACAGGTGGGCGTTCTCCCGCCAGCGGATCACCGCCAAGATCGTCATCGTGGCGAAGATGATCGCCAAACCCCAGATGTAGATCCGGCCGAACCGCAGGTGCCGGGCGCCGCCCTTGCGCGACAGCGCGGCCACCGCACCGCAGATCACGCAGACCAGACCGGCGACGACATGGACGGCCAGCGCCGCCAGGAAAACCGGCCCCGCGTCCGGGACCGGGAGGCCGAAGACGGTGATCTCGTCCATGCCGCACTCCATGCGTAGTGTTGCTATATATAGCGACGCTACTCCGGTGATTGCCTGGGCGGAAGAGCCGATATAGCGTTACTACCTATGAGGGCCGAAGCGCTCAAAGGACATCTGGACGGCCTGCTGCTCGCCGCGCTGGAGAGCGGGCCGATGCACGGGTACGCGGTGAGGGAAGCCCTTCGGGAAGCGACGCAGGGGCGCATCGATCTGCCCACCGGCACCGTCTATCCGGCATTGCACCGCCTGGAACGGGCCGGACTGATTTTCGGGAGCTGGTCGGTTGTCGCCGGCCGGCGACGCCGCAGCTATGAACTCACCAGCGCCGGACGTGCGGCGCTCGGCGGTGAGCGGGCCAACTGGCAGGAGTTCGCGAGCGCGGTCACCGCGGCGCTGGGGGCACGGCCATGGCCGGCCACGACCTGATCACGGCCCAGCTCGACGTCCTCGCGGCCCGGCTGCCCGCCCAGGTGGTGGAGGAGCTCGCCGACGGGCTCGAGGAGGCCTACGAACTCCATCTCGACGCCTGCGGCGATCCCGCGCAAGCCGCACGGGCCGCCATCGCGGAGTTCGGCGACGCCGACATGGTCACGGCAGCCTTCTTGCGTGAATCACCGTGGCGGCGCACCGCCCTCATCCTGCTCCTCACCGGCCCCCTCATGGCCGCCGCCTGGGCTTTCACACTGCTCACGGCGGGCGCGTGGGCCTGGCCCCTGCCGCTTTTCGCCAAGATCTCCTACGGTGCGGCACTCGTGACGATCGTGTGCGCCCTGCTCTTCGTGGTCCGGGAGAAGCTGGCCTATCGACGAACGCGCCTGGCCATGATCGGCAGCGTCCTGGGGTTGATCGTCCTTGACGTGCTCATGCTGACTGCGATCGCGGTCATGACGCCGGTGCCGGTGTGGCCGATGGCGGTAGTCGTACCGGCAAGTGCGATCCGGATTCTGGCCGTCGCGCGCAGGCTTCCCGCGGTCATTGCCTCATAACTACGTCGCGTCGCTCACCGGCGAAGGCGGCCAGCTGCAGGGCGGTGACCGGCTCGATGCCGAGTTCGGTGGCCGACGCCGCTGGGATCATCGCGCTCTATGCCGCCGGCGCCGATGATCTGCACGGAATTCCTGCGACTGTGATCGGCCGATCTATGTCGACGTGCCGGCAAGCCGGGATTCACCCGCAGGCGGCGTCCGAGGTGCAGGCGTTCGGCGGGCAACACGCCTGCAAGCTGAGCTGCAGATCGGCCAGGGCCTGGCCGATCCGGCCGGGATCAGCGCGGTAGTAGACCGTCTTCCACTCCCGCCGGGCGCTCAGTACCCCGCCGTCGCGAAGCGTCGCCAGATGAGTTGAGGTGGCCGATTGGGCCAGCGCCATCCGTTCGGCGACCTCGCCCACTGTCAGCTCGATCCCGCCGGCGAACAGCATGAGGATCTGCTGGCGGGTGTCGCTGGCCATCGCCTTGAGGAAACCACGCGCGGCGTCGGTCAGCTCGATGTCGGTGTTTCCCGTCTCCATGGAGCGATTCTATCCGTCATATTGTCATTTCTTGATTTGACGATACGATCCCGGTTCATGGACACCATCGTCATCGGCGGCGGCCAAGCCGGACTGACCGCCACCCGGGCTCTTCTGGACGCCGGCTTGACCCCGGTGCTCCTGGAGGCAACAGACCAGACCACCGGCTCCTGGGGCCGCTACTACGACAGCCTCACCCTGTTCTCACCCGCCCGCTACAGCTCCTTACCCGGCTTTCCCTTCGGCGGTGATCCCGACCGCTACCCCCGCCGCGACGAGGTCGTCGACTACCTGGCCCGCTACGCCCGCGATCTCGGCCGCGGGGGCGCCGAGATCCGCACCGGCGCCCGCGTCACCGCCGTCGAAGCCGACACCCATCGCGGTGCCCGGGGCGGTGGCTTCGCCGTGCATCTGGCCGACGGCAGCACACTGAACGCGCCCACCGTGATCGCCGCCAGCGGATCCTTCGACCGTCCTCACCTGCCCGTCCTGCCGGGCCGCGACGGCTTCACCGGCCAGATCCTGCACGCCGCCGCCTACACCGGCCCCCTGCCATACGCGGGCCGGCGCGTCGTCGTGGTCGGCGCCGGCAACTCCGCCGTGCAGATCGCCTACGAACTCGCCGAGACCACCACGGTGACCCTGGCCACCCGCACGCCGATCCGCTTCGTCGACCAGCGCCCCCTGGGCAAGGACCTGCACTTCTGGTTCACCCTCACCGGCTTCGACCGCCTGCCCGCCCGCCTGGTCACCACCCCGCCCACCGTCCCCGTCCTGGACGAGGGCGCCTACCGCCAGGCACTACGCGACGGCCGACTCGATCGGCGCCCGATATTCACCCGCCTCGACGAAGGCGACGTGGTGTGGGCCGACGGCAGCCGCGAACCCGTCGACGTCGTACTGCTCGCCACCGGATACCGGCCCAACCTCGACTACCTCAACGGGCTCGGCGCCCTGGACGAGCGCGGCCACCCGCGCCATGACCGGGGCCTGTCCACCACCCATCCCGGGCTGGGCTTCCTCGGCCTGGAATGGCAACGCACCCCCGCCTCCAACACCCTGCGCGGAGTAGGCCGCGACGCCCGCCACCTCACCGGCAAACTCACAACCCACCTCAACACCCGCCGCTTTCGGGCGGGCGTATGACGAAGGCCACCTCCCCAGCTCTCCGCCGCCGAGAACGCCCCATCGGCCTCTGGGGAAGATGAGGGCAGAAATTAGCGGTAGCTGCCTCGCACCGCCCGACCCGGCAGTATGGGGCCATGGCCTATCTGGACACCGAGGACCCCGTCGCGGCCGCGACGGCGAAGGCGATTCACTCCGGCGACACCACCGGGCTCCGGAGGCTGCTGGAGACTCATCCTGGGCTGGCGACCGTCCGGCTCGGTGACGAGGGCGGCATGTCACGGACTCTGCTGCATGTGGTGACCGACTGGCCCGGCCATTACCCGAACGGCCCGCAGACGGTGGCGGTTCTGGTCGCAGCCGGCGCGGACCTGAACGCCCCGTTCGAGGGCGGCCACACCGAGAGGCCGCTGCACTGGGCGGCCAGCAGCGACGACGTGCCGGTTTTGGACGCGCTCCTGGACGCAGGCGCGGACATCGAGGCTCCCGGGTCGTGCATCGGCACCGGCGGTACCGCGATGACCGACGCGTGCGCGTTCGGCCAGTGGAACGCCGCCCGCCGCCTGGTGGAGCGTGGCGCGTCCACCACGCTGTGGGAGTCGGCGACCCTCGGTCTGATGGACCGCATCATCACGCACTTCACCGGCGGACGGCAGCCGGACGCCGAGACGATCACCCATGGCCTGTGGTCGTCTTGCCACGGCGGCCAGCGGGCGTCCGCGCAGTTCTTCCTGGAACGCGGCGCGGACATCAACTGGGTTGGCTACGACGATCTGACGCCTCTTGACGCCGCCCTGCGCACCGGCGCCGCCGACCTCGCCGCCTGGCTGCGCACCCAAGGAGCACGCTCAACGGCCGACCTCACCTGAGACATGGGCTGGCCCCCTCCCGAGCACGGCCGCAATCGGGGCGGCACCTGCGTGGCTTCACGCCTGCTCCAGTGCTCGGCGCAGGGCCGTCACCGAGGGCGCGCCGCCGGTGGAGCCGGTTTCGTCGCGGTAGAGACGACACGACACACTGGTCGGGGTGCCCGCCGAGGCAAACACATCGACGCCGTTGATCAGCAAGGTCGGGGAGCCATGCATGCCCAGCGCGGCCGCTGACACCTCATCGTCGATCACGTGCTGGGTGATCATCGACGCTCCGGGGTGCCCGGCCAGCGCCTGGGTCAGGCGCTCGTGCAGGACAGCCGCGTTCGGGCAGTCCTGCACGGTCAGCACGGTGAGCTCCAGCATGCAGGCCTCCTGCAGGATCGGGCGGATGACGGTCACCATGCACGGTAGAGGCTCCAGCGCGCCAGGGAGTCACCGAGGGCGCCTGCTCCGCGAGAGCGTGGTAGGCCCTCAATCAGGCCAAACTTGCCCGGCACAGAACTGAGATGAAGATCAACCCGAATACCGATCTGGAGTACACGAAGCCAACCGTGTTACAGGAAGTCCCATCGCTGCCGCAGTTTCCGGGATTCCATACCTCACACGGAACTCCACCGCCTCCTCCGGTGATACTGCCGACGCTGCCGATTTCTGTGGTATTAGTGCAGCCGCCGAAGTTGGCCGGCCGTGATGCAACGCCATTGCAGTAGTTCTCATCTGCGGTCGGCACCGGCACCGGCACCGGGATCGGCTTCGGGGTCGTCGGGGCGGGCTTCGGGGTGGGCTTCGGAGTGGGCTTCGGAGGCGTCGGGGTGCGCTTCGGAGTGGGCGGGGTAATCGTTGAGGTCTTAGCAGTTCTTCTGGAGGGAATGTCGTCAGCGCGGGAAGTGGTTTTGGTGGCCGTTGTGGTTGTCGGCGGTGAGGAATCTCGGGTGTAAACCGGGTTGCGTCTGAGATGTTCAGCCGCTGTCAATGCGCCGACTGCAGCCACAGCCGCAACGGCCAGCTTCCAAGCAGGAATCGCCAACAAGAAGGGCAGGTGTCCTGTTGGGTCGATCCCGACCAGCGGACTGGCGTTGGCGTAGGTGTAGCGGTTGGCCTGAACGGACGGCTCGGGGTTGAGGGTCCAGTCGTCGCGGGAGACAAAGGCGCCGGTGCCGGGCTGGTACCAGCGGGCGTGCATGTTGATCTTGCCGGTATCGGGGTCGGTGTACTCGCCCTGATAGCCGAGGGCGCGCTGGGCACCGGAGCGGTGGGTGACGGTTCCGAATGGGTCGTAGGCGACCGAGTCGACCAGGGCGGTGCCGGAGAAGGTGCCCACCACATCACCGTGCAGGTCGGTCATGGTTCCGAGGGCCGGCCCGGTGCCTTCTTGCAGGCTGAGCAGGCCACCGAAGGGGTCGCGGCCGTACTTGGCCTGCAGAGCGCCTGCGCCGTCGCTGACGGCGACGATGTCGTTTTCCAGACCCGAATAGGTGAAGCGCTGCTGGTCGGCACCCTTGGTGCGCGACATCATCCGGCCCAGCGCGTCGTAGCCATAAGAGGCGTCGCCGTCGTTGACGAGCCGATCGAAGGCATCGAAGACGAGGTTGCGGGTGACGCCGGCCTTGGTCTCGGTGGCGGTGGTGCCGCGCGGGGTGTAGGTGTAGTCGACTCCGGCGCCGGAGATCAGCCGGTTGCGCTGGTCGTAGACGAAGGTCTCGGCCCCGGCCTTGGTGCGGTTACCGGAGGCGTCCCATTCGTAGGCGGTGACGGCGCCTCCGGGGGCGGTTTCGGCCTACTACTCCGACCTGATCGGCCGCCGCAATGTGATGCTCATCGGCACCGTCTTGTCGATCGTCGCCGGCCCCGCCGCGTTCCTCATCATGAAGCCGGGAGACGCGGTGTCGTACTTCCTCGCGCTCGGCCTGCTGATGGTGGTGATGGGCATCCCCTACGGACCGGGCGCCGCCTACCTGCCCGAAATATTCCATGCCCGCTACCGGTACACCGGCGCGGGCATGGGCTACAACCTCGCCGGCATCCTGGGGGGCGCGGTCCCGCTGATCATCGCCCAACCACTGGTCGCCAAGTACGGCGCCATCAGCCTCGGCTACTACCTCGCCGTCCTCGGCCTGATCAGCACCGTGTGCGTGCTGGCCATCGGCGAGACCAAGCACCGATCCATCGACGCCGATACCCACTCCGCGCCCACCACTTGAGCAGACAGCCGGAACGGTGATGCGGAATCCCACGGGGCCACCGGGTGGCGGATCGCCTGCGGGGCTGCCTGCCGCGCTGGGGCGGATGATCATTCCGGGGCGAAGTGCCTCGCCACGATGCGGGTGTGCAGCGGGAATGCCAGCTCTCGCGGCCCGTCGATCAGCAGCCACTCCGTCGTCTCGGCTGTGGGCGTGACCGGTGGGAGGGTGGCCGAGTCGGTCCTCGGCCCCAAGGCGAAGATCAGCACGGTGCCGTCGGGAGCGCTGAGCACGTCCAGGAGGCGCACGTCGTCCGCCCCGACGACGACCCCCGTCTCCTCGCGGAGCTCCCGGACGGCCGCCTGCTGCCAGGATTCGCCCATGTCGATGAAGCCGCCGGGCAGGGCGAGCCCGCCCCGGTGCGGCTCGATGCCGCGGCGGACCGCCAGCAGGCCGTCGTCCACCGGCAGCACCATCACCGCGACCGGGAGTGGGTTGAGGTAGGAGGTGTTCCGGCAGCCGGCACAGGTGCGCGGCCAGGTCTGGCCGGGGGTGAAGGCCTCACCGCAGAAGGAGCAGTGCGAGTTCCTGATCGTCACGATCGTGAGACTAGAGCAGAACGGTCGCGAAGCACCCGGTCATGCCACATGTGATCGACCACTCACCCGGCCGTCACCGTCAGGAGGCCGCCTGTGAGGCGTTCTCCGGCGGTTTCGTCAGGAAACGCCTCATCCGGTTGGGTGACCTGCGATCATCGGCCGTGAGCCTGGCCGATGCCATGGTCGCGGGCCCGGTATCGCGCTAGACGGCGCGGGCGACGGCGATCGTCGACCGGCTCCGCTGGCCGGCCTCGTAGAACATGTACTCCACGCCGCCGTCGGTGCCGAAGGAGGCGGCGGCGCTGCGGCCGCTGTCGGGAGCCCCGGCCAGGGGCCGGTGGAAGACGCCGAGATGGACCTCCCGATCGAATGAGTTGCCCACCTCGGTGAGGAACATGTTCCCGCTGTTGCCGTGGTAGACGACGTACGCGGTGCCGTTGCGCTTGAGGAGAGCAGGTGCGGCGATGTCGCTCTGCCCGTCGGGGCCGGGAGAGACCAGCGGGGTCGGGTCGAACTGCCAGTTCTTGCCGGTGGACGACCAGGCCCAGAAGATCTTGCGGGAGCCGTTGGTGACGCCCATGAAGATCATGACGTACCTGTTGCCGAGCCCGGGGACCGTGTGCTCGAAGACCCGCGCGTAGGAGGTCTCCGTCGTGCCCGGGATGACCCCGGTGTGCAGCACTCTGCCGTGGTAGGTGAAATGCACGCCGTCGGTGGACCAGGCCATCCGGGTGGTGGTGTTCTCGCCGTGGAAGTACAGGTAGAACTGCCGGTTGTCGGGGTTCCAGATGATGTGCGGTGAGGAGACGTGGCTGACCGAGTAGTGCGGTGACCAGTTGTTGGAGACGATCGGGTTGTTCGGGTACTCGGTGAACCGGTCGCTGAGCGAGTTGCCGTAGGCCAGGCAGATGCCGCCGGGCGCGTCGTGCGGGGCGTAGTAGAGGTAGTAGCGCCCCAGCGGGCTGGTGATCTTGTCGTACACGCCCCGGACGCAGGGGAAGATCAGCTCATTGGTCGGGTTGTAGCGCAGGCTCGCCTTGGCGAACGGCGTGCCGATGTACTGGTAGGTGGGGAAACCGGCGGGTCCCGCCAGGGTCGACGCGGACGTGTCCACGATCGCCGCCGTGGCCGTCTGGGGCAGGCCGAGGCCGAGGCCGCCGGCCACACCGGCGCCGACCGCCGCGCGCAGCAGCCCGCGGCAGTCCAGGAGAGGTTCGGTCATCGGCGATCCCTTCGCGACGACTTTCACGGTGAGTGATGGTGAGCAAATCTCTCTGATCGCAAAGGTTCGGCCAGGTGTGCTCGCCCGTCAAGGCACTAATACGAATTATCACGGGTGAGATTTCCTCGGAACGGTCCCGGCGCCGCGCTCTTGACAGGGGCGCGTGTTCGCTTGCAAGATGACGACCCGACTCCGCTAATGCGCATTATCACCAGATGGGAAGCTACGGATCGTGACTGCTCCCGGTCGCCGACTCACCCAGCAGGACATCGCCCGCATCGCGGGGGTGAGCCAGACCACCGTGTCGCTGGTCCTCAACAACAGGACCGACGCCGAGGTACGCATCGCCCCGGAGACACGTGAACGGGTGCTGAGGGTGATCAGGGAGACCGGGTATGTCGCCGACCCGGTCGCCCGGAGGCTCGCCGAGCGGCGCAACCGCATCCTGGGCGTCTTCACCTACGAGGCGGTCTTCCCGACCGCGAGCGCCGACTTCTACCACCCCTTCCTGCTCGGCATCGAGGAGTGCGCCGAGGAGATGGGCTGTGACCTGCTGCTGTTCACCAGCGCCAGGGCCGTGGGGGAGCGGCGCCGGATCTTCAACGAGGACAGCCGGGTGCGGCTGGCCGACGGCTGCGTCCTCCTTGGGCGCACGGTCGACCGCGACGACCTGGCCCGGCTGCTGGCCGAAGGCATCCCCTTCGTCTCCATCGGCCGCCGCGACGACGCCGGCGCGCCGGTGCCGTACGTGGGCGCCGACTACCCGCCCGCGGTGCGCGCCCTGGTCGACCGGGCGGCGGGGTTCGGCCATCGGCGGCTGGCCTACGTCGGCGCGGGAGCGGGCGCGGAGTCACCGGCCGACCGCATGCGCGGCTTCCGCGAGGCCGTGGCCGCGGTCGGAGCCGAGGGGGTGCACGTGCAGGTCACCGGCAGGACCTCCGAGGAACTGCTGGAGGAGTTGTCGGCGGCCCGGGTGACCGCCGCCTTCGTCGAGGAACCCGCCGATGCCTTGGCGATCACGCACGCGGCGCGCGAACGGGGTCTGGCGATCCCCGGAGACCTGTCGATCCTCGCGCTGGGCGCTCCGACCAGGCCCGTCCACGTCGACCTTACCGGGTTCCGCATCCCCCGCCGCGAGATGGGTCGCAGAGCCGTCGAGCTGCTGGCGGAGCTGTTGGAGAGCGGCGGGGGGACACCACAGGAACTGCTGGCCTGCGAGCTGGTCGAGGGATCCACGCTCGCACCGATTCCAAGCTGATCGAACGCTGATCGAAGAATGATGGGAGAGGCCCCCGACGTGGTTGAGATATCGGCGGATGCGGTGGTCGTCGGCGGAGGACTGGGTGGCGTCGCCGCCGCCCTGGCACTGCTGAGGGCCGGGCGCACCGTTGCTACCGCGACCACTATCCGCTGACCGAGCGGTCGCGGGCCTGGCGGGAGCTGAACCCCGGAGCCGGACACGTGAGCCGCCTCTGTCACGAGCCGCGCGTCGCGGTCGCGGTGATCGAGGCGATGCTCACGCCGTACCGGGGCTCGGGGCGGCTGCGCGTCCTGCAGCCGTACCGGCCAGTCGGCGCGGAGATCGACGGCGACCGGGTGCGGGCGGCCCGTCTGGAGCACCGGGACGGAGCAGGTGAGGTCACGGTCGTCGCGCCGTACGTGCTGGACGCCACCGAGACGGGCGAGCTGCTGCCGCTGACCGGCACCGAGTACGTGACGGGGTTCGAGTCGCAGGGCGACACCGGCGAGCCGAGCGCGCCCGCCGAGGCCCAGCCGATGAACATGCAGGCCGTCTCGGTCTGCTTCGCGATCGATCACGTCGACGGCGACCACACCATCGACAGGCCCGGATCCTACGAGTTCTGGCGGAGCTACCAGCCCGGCTTCTGGGGGGACCGGCTGCTGTCCGGGCGCTGCCCGCACCCCAGGACCCTGGAGATCGTGGAACGCTCCTTCACCCCCAATCCCGACGACGACCCACTGCTCGTCGAGGCCGACCAGCGGCTCAACCCCGGCGACGCGAACCTGTGGACCTTCCGCAGGATCGCCGCGCGGCGCAACTTCGCGGACGGCGCCTACGCCAGCGACATCACCCTGGTCAACTGGCCGATGATCGACTACCTGGAGGGCCCGGTCATCGACGTGCCGGACGCCGCCGGGCACCTGGCCGCCGCCCGCGAGCTCTCCCGCTCGGTGCTGTACTGGTTGCAGACCGAGGCGCCGCGCCTCGACGGCGGGACCGGGTTTCCCGGCCTGCGCCTGCGGGGCGATGTCACAGGCGGTGGCGACGACGGCCTGGCCCAGGCCCCCTACATCCGCGAGTCGCGCCGCATCCGCGCCGTGTACACCGTGGCCGAGCAGGACCTGTCGCTCGCAGTGCGCGGAGACAAGGGCGCGGTGAGCTACGCCGACTCGGTCGGCGTGGGGATGTACCGCATCGACCTTCACCCCTCCACCGGGGGCGACAACTACATAGACGTGGCCAGCTCGCCGTTCGAGATCCCCCTCGGCGGTCAAGCTCTGGCAGGCCGAGGGCAAGCTGTACGCCTACCCGTTCTCCACCTCGCCGTTCGGGGTGTTCGTCAATACCGACCTGCTCAGAAAGGCGGGCCAGAAGACCCCCGCTGAGATGATTAAGGACGGTGCGTGGACCTGGGAGAAGGTGGTGGCCCAGAACGCCGCGGTCGCCTCGAAGACCGGCAAGACGGGCATGGTCATCCGCGACTTCGACTACAAGAGCTGGGACAACCTCGCCTCGGTGTGGGGCCGCTGGGGCGCCCGGGCATGGAGTGAGGACGGCAGGACCTGCGGGTTCGACAGCCCCGAGATGGTCGAGGCCATGACGTTCCTGCACAGGGCGGTCTTCACGGACAAGGCGTTCCCCGGTCCTGGCACCACGGCGGACTTCTTCGCGGGCGACGCGGCGATGACCATCACCCAGATCTCCCGCGCCTCGCTCCCGCAGGACGCGAAGTTCGGCTGGGACCTCGTCCCGCTGCCCGCGGGTCCCAAGAGCGAGTACTCGGTGATCGGCCAGGCGGGCCTGGGCGTCTTCAGGAAGTCCGCGAACGCCGCGGCGGCCGCCGACTTCCTGGCCTTCTTCACCAACCCGGCCAACTCCGCCAGGCTCGCCGCCTACTTCCCGCCGCCCCGGGCCTCCGAGCTCACCGCGGACACCCTGGCCAAGAGCAACCCGCTGCTCAAGCCCGACCAGCTCCAGCAGGTCGTGATCGGCGGCATCGAGAAGGGCGTGGTCAAGCCCAGAGACATGAGATGAAGACGCTCCTGTACGGCCTGCTGTGCCTGTTGTGCGTGCCGTTCGTCTTCCCGACCTGGTGGATGGTCACCTCGTCGTTCAAACCGGTCAGTGAGATCTTCGCCTTCCCGCCGAGGCTGCTTCCCGCGGACTTGGACATCTCGGCCTACGGGCAGGTCTTCCGGCTGCAGCCCTTCGCGGACCAGTACCTCAACGGCCTCTACATCGCCCTGGTCGTCACGGCCGGGACGATGGCGGTGGCGGCCATGGCCGGTTACGCCTTCGCGCGCATCCGCTTCCCCGGCCAGAACGTCCTCTTCGTCGTGGTGCTGCTCGGACTGCTCATCCCAAGCGAGGTCACGATCGTCCCGCTGTTCCAGATGTTCCACGGGCTGGGGCTCACCGACACCCACTGGCCGCTGATCCTGGTGCCGATCCTCGGCGCGCCCAGCGTGCTGGCCACCTTCATCATGAGGCAGTTCTTCAACAGCCTGCCAGGTGAGCTGGAGGAGGCCGCCCGCGTCGACGGGCTCGGCAGGTTCGGCACCTTCTACCGGGTCGCGCTGCCGCTGGCCCGCCCCGCGCTCGGCGCCGTCGCGATCTTCACCTTCCTGCACAGCTGGAACCTCTGCCTCGAACCCATCGTGTATCTCTCCTCGCCGGAGAGGTTCACCCTGCCGCAGGCGCTGACCCAGTTCGTCGACGCCTACAGCGGGCCGATGTGGAACGTCCAGCTCGCCGACGCCTCGATGACCGCTCTGCCGGTGCTGGTGGTGTTCGTCCTCGCGCAGCGGCAGTTCATCGAGGGCCTGGCCCACACCGGCCTGAAGGGCTGACCTCGACGCGCACGCGGGTCGGCTGTCCGTGGAGGCCAGGCGGAGGCGTACGGCGTCTACTTCCCGGCGGCCCCCGCGCCGAGCCTGTCCCAGATGAGGCGGCCTCCCACCAGCACCGCCAGGACGGGCTCCGGGTCGGCGGGCACATCGGCGAGGCGAGTACGCAGGACGACGAGGTCCGCCGGCGTACCGGGACGGATCCGCCGGGCCGCCCCGCCCGGCTCGCCGGGCGGGGCGAGGTAGGCGCCGAGGGCCTGGGAGAAGGTGAGCCGCTCACCCGGACCGGCGACCCGCCCGGACGGGGTGTGCCGCCGGGTCGCCGCGCCGATGACGGTCCAGGGGTCGAGCGGGCCGTAGGGGGCGTCGCTGGACAGCGCGACGGGCACGCCCGCCCGGACGAACGCGGCGCAACGGTACAGGTCGTGGTGGTCCTGCTCGGGGAGATCCCGCAGGAAGTCGTCGCCCCGGTGCGCGAGGAAGCCCGGCTGGGTGACGACACGCAGGCCGAGGCGCGCCATCTCCGGGAGGAGTTCGGCCGGTACGAGCGCGGCGTGCTCGACCCGGTCACCGGGCAGGGGGCCGGCGTCGTCCAGCGCGACCAGTAGCAGGACCAGCGCCTCGCGGGTGACGCAGTGCACGGCGACCGGGCGCCCGGCGGCGTGCGCGGCCCGGATTCGGCCGGTGAGCTCGTCGAGTGCGGGCAGCCCGGAATCGGCGATCACGATCTTGTACGGCCCGACGGCCGGGCACGGTGGCCCCGTGGGGTCACCCTCCCGCCCGGCCGGGGTGTCCAGCGGGGCACCGAGCAGGTGGACGCGCTGGGGCAGCGCCCCGCCACGCATGGCCTCGGTGATCGCCGTGACGGCGCCGGCGTCGAGATCGGGGGTGGCGTCGGTGACGGCGGTGATGCCGAAGCGGGTGAGGGCGGCGCCGATCGGGGCGAGGTCGGGGGGACCGGCGGGCGGCAGCCGGGACCGCAGCCAGCCGTCGGCGCGCCAGAGCCGTCCGGTGGGGGAGCCCCGGCCGTCCCGCTCCACACCCGGGTGATCGGCCCCGGCCAGGCCGGTCGCGGTGATGGCCGCGGTGTTGAGGGTCCACAGCGCGCCGCTGCGATGCTGGACGCGGACCGGGCGGTCGGAACGGAGGCGGTCCAGCGCGGTGGCGTCCAGGTCGCCGGCGACCGTCTCCGCGTACCCGACGCCACGGATCCACCCGTGCCCGTCAGGGACGGCGGCGGCCAGCGCGGCGGCCAGCGCGGCGGGACCGGTCACCTCGGGAGGGCCGCAGCGCACCGAGGTGCTCCAGGCGGCGAGCGCGTGCAGGTGCAGGTGGTGGTCGCAGAGCCCGGGCAGCAGCGCGCCGCCCCGGCAGTCGTACCAGGCCTCTTTGGGCCGGCGGCCGAGGGCGGTGCCCACCTCGACGACCTGGCGGCCTTCGACGCGGACGTCGACCCCGGTACGCCCGCCGAGCTCGGCGTCGTGCAGCAGCAGGCCGGTCACGGGGACACGATGCCCAGCTCGCGCAGCACCCCGGCGGTGTGCTCCCCGCTCCGGGGCGCGATCCCGGGCGCCGCCCGCCGCCGGGGGACGGCGACGTCGACCGGCCCGGAGCGGGCGTCGACGACCCACCCGCCGTTCCGCGACCGGGCGGCCACCGAGCTCGGTGGCGTTTCTGCGGCGGGATCCAGCGTGGCGGCGACCACGTCGGACATGGAGACGTCCCACAGCGCGCCCGTGCCGTCCGGCGGCGCCGTCGCGGCGAGGACGGCGGCGGTCAGGCCGGTGAGTGGGTCGGCGATCGCGTCGCCGCAGAACAGCGGGATCCCGTCGGCGTCACGGGCGACCAGGCCGCTCGCCGCGGCGACATCGTCGCCGAATCCGACCCGGTCGCTTCCGCGCCCGTATGCGGTGATCGAGATCCAGACGGTACCGGCGGCGATCGCGGCCTCGGCGTCGAGCCCGAAACCGGCCAGCGCGCGGGGCCGGGACGCCTCGATGACGATGTCGGCGGCGTCGACCAGGGCGGCCATGGCATGCCGCCCGGCGGGGGTGCGGGGATCGAGAACGACGGAGCGGTGTCCGGCGTGCAGCAGCCGGTAGAACGCGCCGTTCCCGCCTCGGGCACCGTCCGGGCGCCACGGGGTCTCCACCTTGACGACCCGGGCGCCGGCCAGACCGAGAAGGTGGGCGCAGAGCGGACCCGCCCACAGCGCGCTGAAGTCCACGACCAGCAGACCGTCCGGCTGCCGGGGCGCCGCCGGTTCGGGCGGGGTGAGCGGGATGGGGGGAACGGCCCGATGCAGGAGCGGGCCGGCGGCGACGCCGAGGAGCGCGGCCCGCTCGGCGAGCTCGGCACCGGTGTGCTCACGCAGCCAGCCGGTGACCGCCGGCCACGGGTCGTCGCCCACCTCCGCGCAGACCAGCGCTCCCAGCAACGCCGGGTCATCGGGGCGGGCGCAGGAGACCGCCGCCCAGCCGTCGGCGGTGCGCAGCAGCCGGCACGCGCCTCCGGCCGACACGGTTCCACCTCGCCGGTGGCCGGTGAAGGCGGCGCGCTCCGACAGCAACCGGGCGCCGTCCAGCCGCACTCCGGTGAACTCGGTGAAACGGCCGGCCAGCTCCCGCGCCACGGTGGCGGCACGGCCCGGCGGCACCAGCACGGGGCCGCTCTCGCGGCCGGTCAGCGCGACGACGCCGCTGCGCGCCCAGTCGGCCGCCGGATCGGCTGCTGCCCCGTTTCCCGGCCGGACAAGAGGGCTGTAGCAGGCATAAAACGACACATTATGACGATACACGTCCAGATCTGGAAAGATCATATTTTGTTCGCGATGGCCGGTTCGCGGTGGACTGACGGAACGCCTTGCCGCCGGGCTCGACCATGGCTCCGGCCACCGCGTCGACCGCGTCCGGCAGCGCGTGCAACGCCGGTACCGGTACCGGCACCTGCTCGGCCAGGGCGCCTGGTCACCCGCCGCGGATGCCGATCTCGAAAGGGAGCCGATGCGGCCGTCGGCCGTGGCCTGGACGAGCAGGTTTCCCACGGCGGTCGCCTCCACGGGGCCGACCGGCACGGGCCGTCCGGCGAAGTCGGCGATGAGCCGGCACAGTGTCTCACCGGAGGCCCCGGCCCCCACGAGGTGCACGGCCTCCACTCGCCGATCGCTGAGGAACTCGGCCTGCTCCGGGGCCCAACCGAACAGTTCTACCCCGGCGACGCCGACACGATCACCGCCGAGCTCTGCGCGCGGGCCGGGCCTACACGAACGGGCCTACACGAACGGGTGTACGCGAACGGGCGGATTCGCGAGGGTGGCCGAGGTCTCGGGAGAGCCTCCCGTCAGGTGAAGCATCCCCCCACGCCCCGGCGCGCGCCCCGGTTGAAGGCGCTCAGGCGCTGGGAGGCGTTGCCGTGGTCGCTCACGTCGGTCCAGGGGGTGTCGTCGGCGTGCTGCCGCAGCGCCGCCGCGATCTCCTGGGTGTCGCCGGTCTCGAAGAACAGGATGCCGTCCTCGGCGGCTCCGAAAAGGGTCGCCCCGGCGAGGCAGTCGGCCTGGAGTTCGAGTTGCCGTGACAGCAGCCTCCGTGGAATGCGGGCCTGGACGGCGTGGCCCCATTCGTGCGCGATGATCAGATAGACCCAGGCGTCCCCCTGCCGATATCCCATTCGCATCAGGTCGACGTCCCACGCGATGAAGTCGTAGGGCGGCCAGCAGTACAGGGCGTTGTCATCGGGAAGGGGAGACCCCTGGCATCTCGGCACACTGCTCCGCGCGCCGTCGTACCCGCCGAGAACACGCGGGGGTGAATACCAGCCGGGGAAGAAGTCGGACCAGTGTGTGGCCCAGAAACGATTGACGACGTACTGGGCGCTGCGAATGTCCTGGTTGATGTCGTCGAGGTTTCTCGCGGCGGAGGCGCTCACTGGGGCGTTCCCGCTCGTCGCGGCGGTCGTGGTCCCGGTGAGGCCCGCGATCAGAACGCCGATGAGCAGCGAGACGAGTGTGAGGCGAGTGATTCTCCATCGTGAAGCGGCCATGGCTTCTCCCCTGTCACTGGTGGCCACATACCGGATGTAAGGGTTTATTTTTCAGGGGCTTTCCGGGGCAGAGCCACCATATGGGAAAAGGTAATGGTAGAAAAGCGTCATCGCGAGATTGCATGAAATATCGCGGTAATTCGCCGCAGGAGTTGGAGGGGTTAGGGGCGCGTCGTAATCGGTGTGAAGCAGAGGTGACGTCAGGGGGCTCCCGTGGGGGTGCTCCGGAGGCGACCACAGCGGGCCGCCGGTGAGACTCGGCGGGGGAGCGGAGCTCTCGCGGACGACGAGGTCGGTGGAGAGTTCGACCCGGCGGGGCTCGGGAGCCTCGCCGCGGGAGATGTCCAGGCCGCCCCGGCGAGCCACCCGTAGCTCAGCTCGGACTCGCTGAAGTCGTCCCACTCCTCAGGTTCCTACGGAGTGGGACGAGTGCCATGATCCTGCCGCCTGCCGCCTGCCGCCTGCCGCCTGCCGCCTGCCGCCTGCCCGGGTGGCGCGGGTGTCCGGTTCTTCGGCGCCTCCGGGCTTACGTCGTCCCCCGTTCCTTCGCCGGGGCAGGCGTCCCCCGGCGAAGGAGTGATCGTCCGGCTCGCGGGGACGGCGCCCCGAAGGGTAAACGGGGAATGAAGGAAAGCTACAAAATGTTCCATAGAAGTGGAGTTTATTGACGCAACCGTCAAGGTGAACGTAAGGTCCGGACAACACCGGATACCCCCACATAGATGCCCTGACCTCGGAGAACACCCCACGGAGCGTTCATGAAGCGACTAGTAGCGGCAGCTGCCTCCCTCTGCCTCGCCGCCGTCACCGCGGCCTGCGGCGGCGCGAACGGCGCCGACAGCTCCGCCTCGGTGGGGGGCGGCGTCTTCACCACGATCGACGCGCTCAAGCCGGGCATCGACGCGAACGCGCCGATCAACCCGTACAACCCCAAGGGCAACGCCTTCCGCGGGTACAACGCCGAGTGGCTCGGGTGGACCAAGAACCACCTGACGGACCCGGACCGGTTCTACCCGGGCGTCGCGAAGAGCTGGCAGATCGCCCCGGACCGGTCCTCGATCACCATCAGGCTCCACCCGGACGGGAAGTGGTCCGACGGCAGGCCGATCACCGCGGAGGACGTGAAGTTCTCCATCGGCCTGGCCTACACCCAGGGCGGCACCGCCTATGCCCTCGACCCGTCCGCGGCCGGTGCGGCCTCCGACATCAAGATCGTGGACGACAGGACGATCAAGATCACCCAGACGGCGGAGAACCCGAGCTCCACCTTCGTCCGCGGTGTCATGGAGACCGTCATCGTCCCCAAGCACATCTGGGGCGGCGTGCTGCCCGCCGACTTCTGGGAGAGGCTGAAGGTCGCGCAGAGCGACGCCCCCGGGGCCGAGGCGGCACGGGCCGGGATCACCAGCCTCGCGGAGAAGGTCATCTCCTTCGCTCCGGCCCAGGACGTCTCCGCAGGACCGTTCGTCCTGAAGCGCGTCAACCCGGGCGAGGCGTTGCTGGTCAAGAACAGGCACTTCCACAACGCGGCCAACGTCGCCGCCGACCAGGTGCGCATCCTCAACTACACGGGCAACGAGCAGGTCTGGAACTACCTGGTAGCCGGCAGGCTGGACAGCGCGCCGTTCACCGCGGTCCCGGCCGGGGTGATGAGGCGCATCATCCAGACCCCGGGCAACGCCGTGGTCAGGGGCTACTCGCCGGTCAGCGAGGCGCTGGCGTTCAACCAGTCCAAGAAGCCATACGACAACGTGCACGTCCGCCGGGCGCTGGCCTACCTGATCGACCGCGAGCAGGTCACCAAGGTCGCCTCCCCCGAGGGCGGCACGGCCTCGGTCACCACCTCGGGCCTGCACCAGGAGGCCGCGAAGGCGTGGCTGGGTGACGGCTTCGCCGCACTGGAGCCGTACCGGACCGACCCCGCCAGGGCCGAGCGGGAGCTGCGGACCGCGGGCATGAAGAAGAAGGACGGCAGGTGGACGATGCCGGACGGCAGCCCGTGGAAGATGACCATCAACGTGCCCGCGTCCTTCTCCGACTGGCTGGCCGGCGCGAAGGCCGTCACCAGCCAGCTCAACGACGCCGGCATCGACGCCGAGGTCGTCACCACCGCCGACTACCCGCTCTACCTGGAGGAGATGGCGGCGGGCAAGTACGACCTCGGGTTCTGGCTGGTGGCGCTCGGGCCCGCCCCGTACAACATCTACCAGCGCCTGTACGGAGCCCAGAACGGCTGGCAGCTCTTCGGCGGCAAACTCACGCACGTCGCCCCCGGTACCAAGGGCAACTGGATGGGTGGTGCCGAGACCGTCGACCTCGCGGGCGAGGGCAGGATCAACCCCGGAGAGCTGACGGTCAAGCTGAACTCCGCGCCGGAGGCGGAGCAGAGGAAGATCGTCTCAACCCTGGCCAGGGCCGCCAACCAGGACCTTCCGGTGATCCAGCTGTGGGACTACGTCAACACGCAGGTGGTGAACACCACGCGCTTCAGTGGATTCCCCGGTGACGACAGCGAAGCGCTGCGCCTCACCGCGGGAGTCTGGCTCCAACTCGGCATGGTCAAGAGGAAGTAGCGACATATGACGGTCATCGCACGCCGCCTCGCGGGCCATCTCGCCCGAGGGTTCGTCATGATCCTGGTGGTCACCACGATCAGCTTCGTGATCATCAGAAACATTCCCGGCGACCCCATGCGGGCCCGCTACGAGAAGCTGGTCGAGCAGGGCATGTCGCCCGACCAGGCCGAGCGCGCCACCGCCGTGCTGTACGGCTTCATGCCCAAGGGCACGATGTGGGAGCAGTACGTCGACTACATGAAGGGACTGCTCCGGCTCGACCTCGGCCAGTCGCTGAGCGTCCCCGGCACGGAGGTCACCACACTGCTTGCCTCGGCGGCCACGTGGACGATCCTGCCGGTCCTCGTCGGCACCCTGCTCAGCTTCGCGGTCGGCATCATCATGGGCGTATACGCGGCGATCAAGCGCTCCAGCAAGCTGGGGGACGTCCTGGCCGTCTCCGGCTCGCTCCTGCACGGCCTGCCGCAGTACGTCCTCGCGCTGCTGCTGAGCGCGGTCTTCACGACCCTGCTGCCGATCTTCCCCACCGGAGGCACGGCCGACGTCACGCTGGAGCCGGGTCTCAACGCCGCCTATGTCGGCTCGCTGATCCAGTACGCCACGATGCCGGTGCTGACCTACGCGCTGGCCGGCTACGGGGGCTGGATCCTGGCGATGAAGTCGAGCGTGGTCACCGTGCTGGGCGACGACTTCATCCTCGCCGCCGAGCTGCGTGGTTTGAAGCGAGGCTTCATCTTCCGCTACGTGGCACGCAACGCGATCCTGCCGCTCTTCACCATCCTGGCGCTCTCGCTGGGCCTGCTGTTCGGCGGCGCGATCTTCATCGAGCGGATCTTCACCTACCCGGGGCTGGGTCTGCTGCTGCTCAACAGCATCACCGACCGCGACTACACGTTGATGGGCGGGGCCTTCCTGCTGATCACAGTGGCGATCGTCATCGCCAACATCGTGGCCGACATGCTCTACACCGCGATCGACCCACGGGTCCGCTCCGGACAGGAGGCTTCATGAACGGGCGAATCACGACAGCCGACAGGCACCGCCTCCCGGGCGGGCGGCCGGTGGGGGAGATCGCATGACCGCCCCGACCATCGCCGGGGGCAACACCCGCGCGACGCTGCGACGTAACTTCCGGCGCGGCGTCTGGCGGGCACTGCGGCGCAAGCCCAGCCGGATGATGGGTGTGGTCATCCTGGGCGTGTTCACGTTCATGGGCCTCTTCGGGCCGCTGCTCTACCCCGAGCGGCTGCCGCGCGACGACAACGCGCTCTATGCCGCGCCCAGCTGGGCGCACCCCTTCGGCACCGACTTCGAGGGCACGGACGTGCTCGCCCTGGTGATCACCGGGGCACGGTACGTCCTGCTGACCGCCCTGGTCACCGCGGTCATCACGGTCGCCCTGGGCACCGCCATCGGACTGTTCGCCGGGTTCAGGCGCGGACGCTGGGACGCCGTGCTCATGCGGATCACCGACATGAAGCTGACCATCCCCGCACTCCCGCTGCTGCTGGTCCTGTCGACGATCTGGAAGTTCACCAGCGCGATCGAGATGGGGCTGGTGCTCGGGTTCCTCGGCTGGGGCGGGGTGGCACGCGCCGTACGGGCGCAGACCCTCTCGCTGCGCGAGCGCGGCTTCGTCGAGGCGGCCAGAGGGCTCGGCCTGTCCACCAGGCACATCATCGGCAGGGAGTTGCTGCCCAGCATGGCCCCCTTCATCGCGATGAACACGCTCATCGCGGTGACCGGCGCGGTGTACGCGCAGGTGGGTCTGTTCTTCCTGGGGGTCCTGCCGTTCGACGCCAACAACTGGGGGGTCATGCTCAACCTCGCGGTGTTCGGCGGCGGCGCGCTGACGACGACCACCGCGCTGCCGTACATGCTGGCGCCACTGCTGGCGATCCTGCTGCTCACCCTGGGCATCGTCCTCGTCGTCGACGCCATGGACGAGATCTTCAACCCCCGGCTGCGGGAGGAGTGACCGATGTTCGTACCTGCTGAGAAGGTGTCCATGACACCGGGCGAGCGGCTGTCCGCCGCCGTGGGCGTCCGGAGCGACCGGAGCGTCGAGGTCGCCCGGAACACCGGCGGAGCCGCGGGCACCCGTGACGTGGAGACGAGCGGGCCGCCGGGAGTGCGGATCAGGGACCTGTCCGTCGTCTACCGGACGGGGGCGGGGGAACTGCCCGCCGTGTCCGGGATCGACCTGGAGCTACTGCCCGGGACGATCACCGGGGTGGTCGGCGAGTCCGGGTCCGGCAAGTCCACCCTGGCGTTGTCGCTGCTCAACGCGGTCCAGCCGCCCGGCAGGATCAGGTCGGGCAGCGTGGAGATAGACGGCCTCGGCGACGTCACCGGGTTGCGGGGCGACGACCTGCGCAGGGCGAGGGGCCGGCACATCGGATATGTCTTCCAGGCCGCCCAGAACTCCCTCAACCCGCTCAAGACCGTCGGCAAGCAACTGCTTGACCTGGGACGCTCACATGAGATCCGGGACCTGCGAGCGCTGGTCAGGGATGCCAAGGACCTGCTCGGCCGGATGGGCATGGACGGCGCGCGAGTGCTCGACTCCCACCAGCACGAGCTGTCGGGCGGGATGCGCCAGCGGGTCGGCATCATGCTCGCGCTGGTGCTCAACGCCCACCTCGTCGTGCTGGACGAGCCCACCACCGCGCTCGACATGATCACCCAGGCCACGATCCTGCGGATCATCCGGGAGGTCCACGAGGAGCGCGGGCTCACCACGTTCATCATCACCCACGACCTCGGCGTGGCGGCCGAGGTCGCGGACCGGCTGGTCGTCGTGTACGGCGGCCGGGTGGTGGAGCAGGGACCGACCATCGAGGTGCTCGGCGCGCCCCGCCACCCCTACACCCAGGGCCTGATCCGGGCCATCCCGCGTCTGGTCGGCGACATCGGGGAGGCCAGGGCGCTGCCCGGCCGCCCGCCGACGCTTGGGACCGTTCCCCCCAGGGGATGCGTCTTCAGGGAGCGCTGCGACCTGCGCATGGACATCTGCGAGACCGAGGAGCCGCCCGCCGTCTCGCGCGGCGAGCGGATCGTGGCCTGCCACGCCGTCGCCGCCGGCGACGCGGGCACGAGGGGGGAGAAGGCGTGATCACCGGGCAGAGAATCACAAAGACCTTCAAACAGCGAGGCGGTGTGCTCGCCGGACGGGAGGTGAAGGCGCTGCGCGGCGTCGACTTCGCCATCCCGAAGGGCGGGGCGGCGTCGTTCATCGGTGAGTCCGGCTGCGGCAAGACGACGCTCGGACGGATCATCGCCGGGCTGGAGAGTCACGACTCCGGAGAGATCACCATTGACGGCACGCCCATGTCGTCGCTGCGCCCGCGGCAGCGCGAGCCGTACTTCCGCCGCATCCAGCTCATCCACCAGGACCCCTACTCGGCGCTCAACCCGACCCGCACCGTGCACCAGACGCTGGACGCGCCGCTGTCGCTGCGGGCAGGGCAGACCGGCCGTTCACGGTCATGGGCGGACGGGCGCGCCAGGGAGTTGCTGGAACTGGTCGGGCTCGACCCCGACTACGTGCTTCCCCGCTACCCCCACCAGCTCTCCGGCGGCATGCGCCAGCGGCTCGTCATCGCCCGCGCCCTCACCGTCGATCCCGAGATGCTCGTCGCGGACGAGGCCGTCTCCATGATCGACGTATCGCTGCGGCTCGGCATCCTGGCCCTGCTCAAGGACCTGCGCGAGAGACTCGGGGTGAGCGTGCTGTTCATCACCCACGACGTGGCGACCGCCCGCTACATCGGCGACGACGGTGAGCTGTACGTCATCTACCGGGGGCAGGTCGTCGAGCGCGGCCATGTCGAGACGATCATCTCCGGCCCCGTGCACCCGTACACCCAGTCGCTGCTGTCGGCCATCCCGGTGCTGCACGGCTTGGAGCGGCCCGGCGAGCAGCCGGTGACGCCGGCAGCGGCGCTCGACGAGAGCCGCCACGACGCGGGCTGCCTGTTCGCCCGCCGCTGCCCCTTCCGCACCGGTCGTTGCGAGTCCGAGCATCCGGTGCTCGGTCACGGCGGGGACACGCCCCAGGAGCATGCCTGCTTCCATCCCATCCCCCGCAACGTCGTCGCCATGCCGGTAGGCCGGTCGTGAACCCGCTGGGGAACGGGCCAGGGACGCATGAGGTGTCCGGGATCCGCGAGGCCGTCGCGGCCGACGCGGCGGCGCTCGCCGGGATCGCCGGGGCCGCGCTCACCCTGGACACCGGGGAGGCGGCGAGCCTGGTGGCCAGGCTGGCCGCGCCGCCCGAGTACCGGTGCTGGACGGCGCTGGTGACAGGCGACCTCGACGGTGTGGTGTTCGCCTCCATGTCGGCGCGCGACCCGCACGCGGGCCACGTCGACCTGTTCGCCGTGTGTCCCGAGGCCCGGGGGGCGGGGCTCGGCCGGGCACTGCTCGCCGCGGCCGAGGACTGGCTGCGCGGCCAGGGGGCGACGGAGGTCCGCCTCGCGGGCAACCCGCCCGCCTACGCCTGGCCCGGCATCGACGTGCGCTACACCGAGGCGGCCTGCCTGGCGGAGAGTCTCGGCTACGAGCGTTACGACGTCGCCTGGAACATGACCGCCGACCTCACCGGCGACCTGTCCGTCGACGCCGACATCGCGCGGCTGGCGGGCTTGGGGGTCACCGTGCACGCCGCCGCCCCCGGGGACCGTGCCGCACTGTCGGCCTTCGTCGGGGAGCGGTGGAACGGTAACTGGGCGTGGGAGGCGGAGCAGGCCGTCGGCTGCCACTACGCCGTCAGGGAAGGGGAGGTCCTCGGCTTCGCGGCGTGGGGTGCCAGGCCCACCTGGTTCGGCCCGATGGGCACCGCGCCG
Organism: Streptosporangium sp. NBC_01810; assembly: GCF_035917355.1. Classification (NCBI taxonomy): domain Bacteria; kingdom Bacillati; phylum Actinomycetota; class Actinomycetes; order Streptosporangiales; family Streptosporangiaceae; genus Streptosporangium; species Streptosporangium sp. NBC_01810. The sequence goes on from NZ_CP109070.1 coordinate 2,549,055, forward strand.
GCCGCGCGGGGCCTGGGCGTCGGCCGCGTGCTCCTGCGCCGCTGCCTCGCCGAGCAGCGGGCCGCGGGCATGTCGAGCACCCAGATCGGCTGGGTGGGGCCGCTGCACTTCTACGCCCGGGCGGCCGGTGCGCACGCCGAGCGGGTCTTCTGGCTCTACCGCCGTGACCTGCGGTGACGGCCCCCGCCCGCTGGTGCGGCCCGATGAGTCTCGCTCAAGCCGGACATAAGCCTACAACGCCCTCATTGTCAAAAGATCAGCTACTTGACGATAGCGAGACAGGAACTCCAATGACATTGGACGCCATGAGTGATTCGCTTCCCACGCTTTCCACCGAACAGAGCGATCCTCGCTACAACCGGATCGACCTGCTCCCAACCGAGCAGGTGGCCCGGTTGATGAACGCCGCGGACGCCACGGTGCCCGCGGCGGTGGCCGCGTCGATCCCGGAGATCTCGGCCGCGATCGACGCGATCGCCGCCCGGATGAAGGCGGGCGGCCGCCTGTTCTACGTGGGCGCGGGGACGTCGGGCCGGCTGGCGGTGCTGGACGCCTCCGAGTGCCCGCCGACCTTCGGCACCGATCCCGAACTCGTGCAGGGCGTCATCGCGGGAGGTCCTCCCGCGCTGACCCGTTCCGTCGAGGGTGCCGAGGACGACCGGCAGGAGGGAGCGACCGCCCTCGGGGAGAGGGAGGTGGGCGCGCTCGACTCGGTGGTGGGCGTCTCCGCCAGCGGCCGTGCGCCCTTCGTGCTCGGCGCCCTCGCCGAGGCGAGCCGCCGCGGCGCGCTGACCGTGGGACTGTCGTGCAACGCCGCGACCCCGCTGTCGGCGGCCGCGCTGCACCCCATCGAGGTGGTCGTCGGCCCGGAGGTGGTTACCGGCTCCACCAGGCTCAAGGCGGGGACCGCGCAGAAGCTGGTCCTCAACATGATCTCCACGATCGCGATGGTCAGGCTGGGCCGTACCTACGGCAACACCATGATCGAAGTGTCGGCGATGAACTCCAAACTGGCCGACCGGGCGGCCCGGATGGTCAGCGACATCACCGGGGCCGCCCTGCCGGCCTCCCGCTCCGCGCTGGAGGCGGCCGAGTGGCACGTGAAGGTCGCGGTGCTGATGATCGAGCACGGCCTCGACGCCGACGGCGCGCGGGTCCTGCTGGAGCGGCACGGCGACCGTCTGGAGGCGGCACTGGAGGGGGTCCGGGGTGCCTGAACCTCCGGTGGACCCTCCTGACCGCCCTCCGGCGGTGGAGTCCGCGGCGGTGTCTGTTTCCGGGGAGGAGGGCAGGCTCGCCGAGGTTCCCGGAACGGCGATGAAATCTGCGGCGGTGTCCGTTCGCCGAGAGGGGGCCGGGCTCGCCGGGATTCTGGGGGCGGCGGTGCCGCGCGTCTGTTCGGCGGCGGTGGCCGCGATCGCCGTCGGCGGTGTCACGGTGGCCGCCGCGGCGGTGGGGGAGAACGTGCGCTACTCGTCGGCCTCGGAGCAGCTCGCCGCCGACCGGCCGCCCGCCCGGCGCGACTCGATCTTCGATCTCGCCTCGGTCACCAAGCTCTTCACGACCGCCGTCATCCTGTCACTGGTCGAGGAGGGCCGCCTCGGCCTGGACGAGCCTGTCGCCGCCTGGCTGCCCGCCTGCTACGGCGGCGCCCCCGAGGTCACTTTGAGGCACCTGCTCACCCACACCGCGGGCCTGCCACCGGGCCGCAGGGCCCACGAGGAAATCCCCGGTAGCGGCCCCAAGGTCCACGCCAGGCGGATGGCGCGGATTCTCTCGACGTCGCCGATCGGCCCCGCGGGCGGGCGTTACCTCTACTCCGACGTCGGGCTGATCACGGCCGGCCGGGTGGCGGAGATCGCCGGGCGGGCGCCCCTGGACGAGCTCGCCCGCGCTCGGATCACCGGCCCGCTGGGCCTGTCCGACACCGGCTACCGTCCGGCCGCGTCCCTGCTGCCCCGGATCGTCGCCACCGAGCACAAGCCCGAGCGCCCGGGGCCCGGATGCGTGCGCGGCGAGGTCCACGACGAGACCGCGCACGGCCTGGGCGGGGTCGCCGGGCACGCGGGGATCTTCTCCACCGCCGACGACCTCCTGCGTTTCGCCGAGACGCTGCGTACCGGGGGCGCGCCGATGCTGCGCCCCGCCACGGTCGCCGAGATCACCCGCGACCACGGCGTCGAGGGCACGGACTTCCGGCATGGCCTGGGCGTGCGCATCGGCGACCCCGCGATCGTCGGCCCGCTCGCCGACGCCTACGGCCACTCCGGCTTCACCGGCACCTCGCTCGTCGTCGACCCAGGACGTGCCCTCGCCGTCGTCCTGCTGACCAACAACGTTCACCCGCTGCGCGGCCGCGCGGGCATTCGCGACCTGCGCAACGCCGTCGCCATCGAGGCCCTGCGCCTGTCCTGAGCCCGCGTGTCCTGAGCCCGCGTGTCCTGAGCCCGCGTGTCCTGAGCCCGCGTGTCCTGAGCCCGCGTGGACGCCGGACCCCGATCGTGCGATCGTTCCGCCCTCGCCGCGGAGGGGCGGCCCCTACCTGCCCCGGCGGCGGTGGTCGGTTCTGAAGCCGTCGATGGCGTCCCTGGTGGCCCGCAGCGCGGCGTCCGAGGCCTCGAAGGTGCGCTGCGCGATGCCGACGAAGATGCAGTCGACGATCAGAAGCTGGCTGATCCGGCTGGCCAGCGCCCCCGGGCGGAAGACCGTCTCCCTGCCGGCCGAGACCAGGACGTGGTCGGTGAGCTCGGCCAGGGAGGAGCGGGGGTTGTTGGTGATGGCCACCGTGGTCGCACCCGCCCGCTGCGCGACGCGCAGGGGCGCGAGCACGTCGGGGGTCTCACCGGTGCAGCTCACCACCACCGCGACGTCGTCCGCCCGTACCAGTGCCGCGCTGGTCAGTGCCAGGTGCGCGTCGGTGAAGGCGTGGGCGGGCAGGCCGATCCGCATCAGTTTCTGCGCCATGTCGGCCGCCACCAGCCCGGAGGCACCGACTCCGTAGACGTCGATTTTGCGCGCCGCGATCAGTGCCTCCACCACCGCGCCCAGCCGGTCGGGGTTGAGCTGCGCCGCGGTGTCGGCCAGCGCCTCCGCCTCGGCCCTGGCCACCTTCGCGATCACGTCGGTCAGTGGATCGTCGGGGCCGAGGTCACCGGGGACCAGCCGCTCGGGCTGGTCCCTGGCCACCGCGGCGGCCAGCGCGAAGCGCAGCTGGGAGTATCCGGCGAAGCCCAGGGCCCTGGCGGTACGCACGATCGTGGCCTCGCTCGTCCCGGAGACCGCGCTGAACTCGGTGATGGTGCTGCGGGCCACCATGCCGGGGTCGTCGAGTATGAGGCGGGCGATGGCCTGGGCCGCGGGGGTGAGCGAGGGCAGGACGGCTCTCACTGTGGCCACCAGGTTCACGGGGGTGGGGCCGTCGAGGACGTTCATCAAATCTCCTTGAGCGTGGAGACCCCGAGCTCTGGTTCTGGGGAGGAAAGGCGGCGCGGTGCCGAATGGTTTTGTGGGGTTTTCGGCAGTGGCGACAACCAAGCTACCGAAACATGGCGTGTGCTGCTTTCGCCGTCGGGCCGGCGGAGAGACGAAACGCCTGTGGAGGTGGCGTGGGGCCTGACCGGCTCAGGCTGGGCGGGCGGTTGCCGGTGAGGCGGGAGGCCCGGCCCGTGAGGGTGGGAATCCCTCGGCCTCAGCCGTGGGGAGGAGGTCAACGAGTGCCTTTCGGGTCAGGAGTCAGCCCGTCGGCCGCCGGCCGCCGGTCAGCCAGTGGGCGACGGCGCGGGCCGAGGCCCGGGAGATGCCGTTGGTGGTCACGTACACGGCTCCGGTGGGCTCGCCGGGCATTCCGGTCTCGACCACGACGGCGTCGGGGCGTAGTACGGTGGCCCGCGCCAGCAGATCCCTGACCCAGGGGTGGCGCCAGGCGTCGTGTACCACCAGGACCAGCGGGCGTCCCTCGTCGCCGGGGCCGGACAGCTCGGGCGGTTCGGGTGTCTCCACGGTGACGATGTGCCCGGTGGTGCCCGGCATCAGCTCGGTGAAGGCGCCGATGAGGCCGGTGGGCGTGCCCGGCTCGACCGCCTGGCTCAGCCGAGGGGCGATGTCGACGACCAGCGGTGGTCCGGAGAGCACGGGTGGGGTGCCGACCACGCGCATGGCCGCGCGGGCGGTCCGCAGGCCGAGGTCCTCGTCTCCCGGGTCATGCCCGCCCCACGCCCGCGCGGTGTTCCGGGCCGTTCGGGCCTCCGCGGCGCCGCTCGCGGCGTACCAGCGGGACAGGGCCAGCACGCGCGAGGCCGCTTCGGCCAGCCGCTCCTCGATGAGCCTGCCCTCCCGTACGGCGTCCACGATGGCGTCGCGCAGCTCGTGGACGTTCTCGCCGCCGGGGGAGGAGATGCCCGCGCAGATCGCGTCGGCCCCCGCCGCCAGGGCACGGACCGCGATCTCCCCCGGCGGGTGCAGAGCGGCGACGGCGCGCATCTCGATGGCGTCGGTGACGATCATGCCGTCGAATCCCATCTCCTCGCGGAGCAGCCCGGTCATGATCCGTCGGCTCAGCGTCGCGGGGTTGTCCGGGTCGAGGGCGGGGACCAGCAGGTGCCCGCACATGACGGCCCGTACTCCGGCTGCCACCGCGGCGCGGAAGGGTGGCAGATCACGCTCGGCGAGGAGCTCTGCGGAGGCGTGCACGGTCGGCAGGGCCCGGTGGGAGTCGGTGTGGGTGTCGCCGTGACCGGGGAAGTGCTTGGCGCAGGCGGCGACCCCGGCGCCCTGGAGTCCAAGGATCCAGGCCGCGGTGTGCCTGGAGACCAGCTCTGGGTCCGGCCCGAAGGAGCGGACGCCGATCACCGGGTTGGCGGGGTTGGCGTTGACGTCCGCCACCGGGGCGTAGTCGAGGGTGATGTCGGCCGCGGCGAGGAGACGGCCGATCTCCTGGGCGACCAGCCGGGTCTGCTCGACGTCGTCACCCACGCCCAGCGCCCGGTTGCCCGGCCATGAACTGCCCGTCGTGGCCTGCAGCCGGGTGACGGACCCGCCCTCCTCGTCCACCGCGACCACCACGGCGGGGTTCTCCGCGCGTAACCGGGCGACGAGATCGGCCGTATGGGCGGGGCCTGCGAGGTTGCGGGCGAACAGCACGGTCCCGCCGAGGCCCTCCTCGCCGAGCGCGCGGCGCAGCCAGCCGGGAGGCTCGGTGCCGTCGAAGCCCGGCTGGAGGACGGTCATGGCCAGCCGGGCCAGGTCGGGGCTGCGGTGGGGCATGCGGTCACCTTCTCGGTCGAGGGAGGCGTCTTCGGACAGGTCGGTGGAGAAGGGCGTCTCAGAGCAGGTTACCCATTGATGGTACTTTTCTTCACAGTGACTGCTATGAAAGTAGCTTTTTATCACTCTCTCGATCGAGATCCACGCTGTCGGCGCCGGCGGCCGCCGAGTGGTGTTCGCTCTTGACCTTCATCGTGGTTGAGGTCCCATCCTGGGATGAGGACTTCCGAGGAAAGAGGATCGCCGTGAGCGAGGATCTGGTCGACTTCTGGTTCGATCCCGGCTGCCCCTGGGCCTGGATCACCTCCCGCTGGATCGTGGAGGTGGGCAAGGTACGTCCCATCACGATCAATTGGCGGGAGATGAGCCTGGCGGTGCTCAACGAGAAACAGGAGATGGCCGAGGAGTACCGCGAGATCGTCGAACTCGGCCGGGGCACCATCCGGGTGTTCGCGGCGGCGCGCGAGACGGTGGGGAACGTCGCCGTCGGTGACCTCTACACCGCGCTCGGCATCCGCTATCACGGAGAGGACGGCCTGTTCCAGCGGTCCCGCGCCGCCGACGGCGGCCTCACCGACTGGCGGGCCGCGATGGAGGGCCTGGCATCGGTGATCGCCGCCGCGCTGGCCGACGCCGGGTTGCCCGCCGGGCTTCTCGCCGCGAGGACCGACGCCACCTGGGACGACGCGATCCATGCCTCGCACGCCCTGGTGCCGGCCGGGAAGCGGAACCAGTCGCTGATCGGCGTCCCGACCATCTCGGTGAACGGGCACGCCGGGCAGTTCGGCCCGGTCATCAGCGAGATCCCGGTCGGTGAGCGGGCCGGGCGGCTCTGGGACGCGTTCAAGGTGCTCGCCACCGAGGAGGCGTTCTTCGAGCTCAAGCGGGTAACGGATCGGGCGGCTCCCCGCACCTTCCAGGAGGCCCCCTAGCGCGGGGCTGGGCCTCTCGCCCAGCGTCCTCGCCGCCCTTTACGGAGAAATAGCCCGTTCTTTCGCGAACGACATGCCCCATCGTGTTCGTCGCCCCTGCCTGAGGGCAGGCCCCCGAGTGTGATGGAGCGTGAGGTTCGCCGGTGCCGCGCTGCCGAGGTTCATGGCGGGAGCGGGATCGGCGGCATCTCCGTCGTGGACGGTTCCCCCGCTGGGGTCCGCCCCCATGGCAGGTCCCCCCGCGAGAGCCCCACCTGACCGCTGTCCGCCGGGCCCCTGGGCCAGGCGGGCAGCGGGGCGACCGCCGCGCCTTGCGTTACGAAGGGATGGGGGAGGGAGGCCGCCGTGGGTAAATCCGGCCAGGAGGTGGCGCTGCGAGCCCTCGGCGCCGCGCTCGACCTGCACGCCCCGACGGCACGCCACGGCGTCAGGGCGTTTCCCGAAGGCACGCCGTTTCTGTGGCTGATCGTTCCCGGTGCGGGCGGGGCCACCGTCTTCCTTGACGAGCGCCAGTGGATCTGCCTGAGCGAGCCGGAGCGGGGCGGGGTGACCGTCCAGCTCGCCGCCGGCGGGATCGACGACGACCCCGCCCTCGTCGTTGGCCGGATCATGACCGTCATGGTGCCGGTGCCCCGCAGCAGGGGCCGGCTGTCGCGCGCGCTGGGAGCGGGGGCGCTCGGCGTCGTGGGAGGCGCGGGTGCGGGGCTGCTGGCCGCGCTGCTCATGGCCGTCCTCGTCGCCGGCAACGGCTACACCTCTGATACGACCATCGGCGTGGTGTACGCCCTGGCCGCGCTGATCGGCGTCGGGTCCGGGTGCTGGGTGGCCCTGCGCTGCTGGCGGCTGGGCGCCGGGCCGCGCGATCGAGGCCCCCGCGGGCGGGGACCGTAGGAGCGCGCGGCCCGGCTGCCGGCGATCTACAAAGCGTTCACCCGGGGGGCACCGGACGGATCCACCCCGTCACCGCCCGCGCAGAGACGCCGAGACCAGGTCGCGTGCCTCCCGCTGGACCTGTGCCAGGTGCTCGGTTCCCCTGAAGGATTCGGCGTAGATCTTGTACACGTCCTCGGTGCCCGAGGGCCGGGCGGCGAACCAGGCGCTCTCGGTGGAGACCTTGAGTCCGCCGATGGCGGCGCCGTTGCCGGGGGCGGAGGTGAGCACCTGCGTGATCGTCTCCCCGGCGAGGGTGCCGGCGGTGACCTGCTCGGCCGAGAGCCTGGCGAGCACCGCCTTCTCCTGCCGGGTCGCGGGGGCGTCGACGCGGGCGTAGGCGGGGTCGCCGAACCTGGCCACCAGGTCGGCGTAGTGCTCGCTCGGCGAACGGCCGGTGGTCGCGATGATCTCCGAGGCGAGCAGCGCCAGGATCAGGCCGTCCTTGTCGGTGGTCCACACCTCACCGTCGCGCCTCAGGAACGATGCTCCGGCGCTCTCCTCGCCGCCGAAGCCCAGCGAGCCGTCCAGCAGGCCCGGGACGAACCACTTGAACCCGACGGGGACCTCCATCAGCCGCCTGCCCTCATCCGCGGCCACCAGGTCGATCATCCGGCTGCTGACCAGTGTCTTGCCGATCCCCGCGTCCGCGGGCCAGCCGGGCCGGTGGGAGTAGAGGTAGGAGATGGCCACGGCGAGGTAGTGGTTGGGGTTCATCAGCCCGGTGTCGGGGGTGACGATGCCGTGCCGGTCGGCATCGGCGTCGTTGCCGGTGGAGACGTCGAAGGCGTCGCGGTTGGCGATGAGCGAGGCCATCGCGTACGGCGACGAGCAGTCCATCCGGATCCTGCCGTCCCAGTCAAGCGTCATGAACCGCCAGGTCGGATCGGTCAGCGGGTTGATGACCGTCAGGTCCAGCCGGTGCCGTTCGGCGATCTCCCCCCAGTAGGCGACGCTTGCCCCGCCCAGCGGGTCGGCGCCGATGCGCACCCCCGCCTCCCGGATGGCGTCAAGGTCGAGCACCGAGGGCAGGTCGTCCACATATTGGCCGAGAAAGTCGTAACGGCCGGTCGTGTCGGCGGCCAGCGCCTTGGTGTACGGGAGTCGCCTGACCTCTTTCATGCCTCCGGCGATCAGCGCGTTGGCCCGGTCTTGGATCCACGTGGTGGCGTCGGTGTCCGCCGGGCCGCCGTGCGGCGGGTTGTACTTGAAGCCGCCGTCGCCGGGTGGGTTGTGCGAGGGGGTCACCACCACGCCGTCGGCGCGTCCCGCGGTACGCGCCCGGTTGTGGGTCAGGATCGCGTGGGAGACCGCCGGTGTCGGGGTGTAGCCGTCCCGGCTGTCGATCATTACCGTCACCCCGTTGGCCGCGAAGACCTCCAGCGCGGAAACCCGGGCCGGTTCCGACAGCGCGTGGCTGTCGGCACCGAGGAACAGCGGGCCGTCGACGCCCTGGGCGGCCCGGTACTCCACGATGGCCTGGCTGGTCGCGAGGATGTGGTCCTCGTTGAACGCGACGTTCAACGAGGAGCCCCGGTGTCCCGATGTCCCGAACGCCACTCGCTGGCCGACTTCGCCCGGATCGGGGTGCAGGGCGTAGTAGGACGTCACCAGGTGCGCCACATCGACCAGATCGGACGGTCCGGCGGGCTGTCCCGCGCGTTCGTGCGTCATCACAGTCTCCTCACGTCACTCCTGAGCTAACCGTATCCACCTTTGAAGCGGACAGTTTTCGCAAATTGTCCGGCTCCTGTGGCGGACCGGGGCTCCGCACTCCCGCGTGTCGTTGACAACATTGTCAATACCGTCATACCTTCAGCCTGTTTGCCCGATCGCCGGGGGAACGTACCCTTTGTTCCATTGACCAGCGGAGGATCCCCTTGCGCCACGTGGTGGTCACGGTGGCCGTCTGCCATCCCCCCGTGCCCCGGCGCGCCGGCGGAGCCGGCCGGTGACCGCCCTCGCGATCGACATCGGCGGCACCAAGTTCGCCGCCGCGCTGGTCCGGCCGGACGGCACCATGGTCCGCAGGGCGGAGCTGCCGGTCGGCCACGACCCCGCGGCGACGCTGGTCTCGCTGGTCTCACTGGTCCGAGGTGTCGGCGCGGACGCCGGCACCGGCACCGGCGCCGGAGAGCTGAGCGGGGTCGGCATCGGCTCCGCGGGCCCCCTTGACGCCGTCGCCGGCACGGTCAGCCCGGTGAACATCCCCTCCTGGCGTGACTTCCCGCTGGTCGGCACGGTGAGCGAGCTCCTTCCCGGCCTCCCCGTCAGGCTCGCCGGAGACGCGCAGTGCATGGCGCTGGGGGAGTGGTGGCGGGGCGGCCACGGCTCGCGCTCCCGGGCACTGCTGGGCATCGTGGTCTCCACCGGAGTGGGCGGCGGGCTGGTTCTCGGCGGCGTGCCGTACCTGGGACCGACAGGAAACGCCGGGCACATCGGGCACATCTCCGTGGACCGTGATGGCGAGCTCTGCCCCTGCGGAGCGATCGGCTGCCTGGAGACGATCGCCAGCGGCCCCAGCATGGTCCGCTGGGCGCTGGCCAACGGCTGGGGCGACCCCGGCATGCCCCCGGACGCCCGCACGCTCTCGGCCGACGCCACGCGGGGGGTCGCCGTCGCCCAGATGGCCTTCCAACGAGCCGCCGACGCGCTGGCCGTGGCGATCCTCAGCACGGCGGCGCTCTTCGACATCGACGACGTCGTCATCGGAGGCGGCGTTTTCGGGGCGGGCGAGACCCTGCTCACCCCGCTGCGCCAGGCGGTCGCCAAACAGGCGGGCCTCGGCTTCCTGCGCCGCCTGAACGTCGAGCGCACCCGTCTGGAACGCGACGCCGGTCTGTACGGCGCCGCGGCCCTGGTCCTCAAGGAGAACCGATGAGCCCACCGGCCGTCCACCGGCCGCGATCCGTTTCGGCTGATTCCCGGACGGTCGCGGCCGAACGGTCAGGGGACCTGGTCGGCGGGGGCGACGGCCTTGGGGTCGTCCTGGGAGGACTCCTCCAGACGGGCGCGGAGGCGGGTGCGGATCTCATCGGGGGTGTAGGCCTGCCGGCGGCGCTCGGCTCGCGCGATCACCACCCCCGTGGCCGCGACACCTGCGACACCTGCCAGACCGATTACCTTCCACCATCGCATGTGCCTACGCTAGCGGAATGTCCGGCAAGAGCATCAGCCTCGATGAGGCAGTCAACCTGACCCGCACCGGCGACGTGTGGCTGTTCCGCGGCCGAACGGTGCCCGATCGAGCCATCCAGACCATGACGAACAGCCCCGTGAACCACGTCGGCATGTCGGTGGTCATCGACGACATGCCCCCCATGATGTGGCACGCCGAGCTGGGCCGGTCCCTGCCCGACCTGTGGTCTGGGACCCACCAGCGCGGCGTCCAGTTGCACGACCTGCAGGAGGCGGTCACGGTCTGGGCCACCAGATACGGCCAGCGCGGCTGGCTGAGGCAGCTGGAGCCGCAGACCACCCGAGAGATGGAGGACGCCGTCCTGCGCACCGTCGCCCGGCTGGACGGCACGCCGTTCCCGTCGACGGCCAGGCTCGCCGGTCGCTGGATGAAGGGGCGGGTGCCCAAGATCTTCAAGCGGGGTACGGGGGAGAGCGCCCTGGAGAGCGCCTACTGCGCCGAGGTCGTCGCGGTCACCTACGAGGCCATGGGGCTCCTGCCCGGCGGCCGCAGGCCGAACTGGTACGACCCCGGCCGGTTCTGGAGCGGTGACGACCTTGAGCTGACCGGCGGTTTCCGGCTCGGTGGAGAGATCACCGTGAAGCTGGGGTAGGGGCCCGTACCGACCCGAGGTGATGCTCAGGCCAGCCGGGCGGGGAAGCCTCCCGTGGCGATCGGGCCCCAGCGCTCGGGGGTGAGGCGCAGCAGCGACTTGCCCTGCCGGGTCATGGCCGCACGGTACTCGTCCCAGTCGGGGTGCTCGCCGGAGATCGACCGGTAGTAGTCGACCAGGGGTTCGAGGGCGTCGGGCAGGTCCAGGACCTCGGCCGTGCAGTCCACCTGCACCCAGGGGCCGTCGAAGTCCTCCGACAGGACCACGACGCTCACCCGGGGGTCACGGCGGGCGTTCGAGGCCTTGGCGCGCTCGGGGTAGGTGGACACCACGATGCGGCCCTCGGCGTCGACGCCGCAGGTCACCGGGGATGCCTGTGGCCTGCCGTCGCGCCGCGTCGTGATGACCAGCGCGCGGTGGCGATCACGGAGGAAATCCAGAAGCCGGTCGCGTGAGACGACCTCGTTGGTCGCGATCTTCGGGCTCATGCCCCCACTGTACGGGGATACGGCGCGTCTGAATTAACGCTCTGCCGGATGGAAAATGGCCCTCTTTCTCGGAAGATATGTGGTCAAGAGTCTTCTAATGGGGCATTTAGCGCCAAATCTCAGGGAATTGATCTCCAATACAGCACATGAGTGGCTCGGGAACCGGCCGACGGACCCCGATGGCTCATCCGTCCAATCAAGGAGATAACCGTGAAGCAGAAGTCTCTTCTGGCATCGGCCCTGACGGTGCTCGCCCTGACCGCCGTTCCCGCAGCGCAGGCGGTCGCCGCCCCCGCGCGCATCACCTCTCCCACGCCGGTTCCGACGGACATGGCCCCCAGCCCGCCGACGGAGAGCCCCGCACCCACGGAATCCATGATGCCCGGCGAGAGCGGGTCGCCCGAGCCGTCGGGCGTGATGACGGAGCCGTTTGGCCCCGGCTGCGCGTCCCTGCCCACCAGCGGGGCGGGAAGCCCCAGCGAGATGGCGACGCAGCCGGTCGCCACCGCCATCGCCTCCAGCCCCGACCTGTCCACGCTGTCCAAGGCGATCGAGCAGGCCGGTCTGACCGAGAAGCTCAACTCCGCCAAGGACATCACGGTGTTCGCGCCCACCAACGCCGCCTTCGACAAGATTCCGAAGGAGAAGCTCGACAAGATCATGGGCGACAAGGAGAAGCTGACCAAGCTCCTGGGCCACCACGTCGTCGAGGGGAAGAAGACTCCGCAGGACCTCGCTGAGGGCGAACTGACCACGATGGAGGGGGGCACGCTGAAGGTCAAGGGTTCCGGTGAGGACTACACGGTCAACGACGCCAAGGTCGTCTGTGGCGACATTCAGACCTCCAACGCCGTCGTCTACCTCATCGACGGGGTGCTCAAGCCCGAGTGATCGTGGTGGTCGCGATCCGGCGGCCCGAGCCGTGATCCGACCGGAGGAGGGGTGCTCACGGGGGGCGCCCCTCAGCCGTGGCCGTCTCGTGCCCGCTCCCCGGCCGTTCTTTGCGCGTCCGACAGGGGAACGGGCGACACGGTCAGGATTCGTCCTTGCGGCCCACTCCGCCGACGACCCAGATGGAGTCCGGCCGGTGGGGCACCTCGCCCTCCGGTCGCCACTGGGTGATGTAGACGAGGCCCGGCTCGACCGGTTTCAACCCGTCGAGGAAAGGCTCGACCTCGGCTCTGGTCCGTAGGTTCGCGCGGCGGGGCCCGGTGATCGACCCGCGGTCCTGATAGAGGTCGGCGAGCTTCGCGGTTCTTTCCGGACACAGGTCCGAGACCGCGTGGGAGATGGCCATGTGGCTGCCAGGGGCCATGGCCTTCCGCAGAGTGGCCGTGACCTGCGCGGCCTCGGCGTCGTCCGGGAGGTCGGTCAGGAACGAGAAGAGGAGGAACGCCACGGGCCGGTCGAGGTCGATCATGCCGGTGAGGTCGGGATGGGCCAGGAGGCCTTCCGGGTCGCGGGCGTCGGCTTCGATGACCGTGGCCCGGCTGTCCTCCTTCAGGAGGGCCTGGGCGTGGACGACGACCATCGGGTCGTTGTCGACGTAGACGACCCGCGCGTCGGGAGCGATGCCATGCAGGATCTGGTGCACGCTGCCCTGGGTCGGCAGGCCGCAGCCGATGTCGACGAACTGGCGTATGCCGGTCTCGGCGAGAAACCGCACGACGCGGCCGAGAAACCTGCGTCCCTCCCTCGACAAGGCGGGGAGTTCGGGGGCCAGTTCGAGTGCCACCCGTGCGGCGTCGCGGTCGGCGGCGAAGTTGTCCTTGCCGCCCAGAAAGTAGTTGGAGATCCGGCCCGCGTTCGGGATCGTGGGGTCGAACCTGAGGCGTTCAGGCTGTGGCGGCCCCATGATGTCCTCCGTCCGGCGGTGCGGTTTTCAGCGGACATTATCGGCTTTCCGGCCGCGGTGTGCCGTGTTTCCGGTGGATAATCCCTTCTGGGGGCATCTTCTCGGTACCCGGCCGTCTGCGCTCCGGTTGGGCTCCGTCTCGCCGGTGACGGACCGCGTCGTGGTCAGTGGCAGGCCTCCAGGTGGCGTTTCCCTCTTCCCGGGAGGGCGAAGGCCGCCCACACCGCCTTGCCGCGGGTCTCCAGGGGAGCCCAGCCCCACATCTCGCTGACGCCGTCGACCACCTGTAGTCCCCGGCCGCTCTCCGCCTCGTAGTCGGGCTCGCGCAGGCAGGGCTCCTGGTCGCTGGGGTCGGTGACCGCGCACAGCATCGAGCGTTCGGTGTGGCAGAGGATCACCTTGACCTCGGGGCAGGCCCGGGAGTGCGGGACGCCCCGCGTGCCGTGACGCACGGCGTTGGTCACGAGTTCGGAGACCACGACACCGGTGTCGTCGATCAGTTGCTCGAGCTCCCAGGCGCGCAGGGCGCCGGCGGTGAACTCGCGGGCGGTCCGCGCGGCGTACGGGTCGTGGCGAAAGCTACGCACGGCCATCTGCAGCCGGTCGACGTGGCCCTCGCCGCCGGCCCAGGGGGGCAGGCCGCTCGGGGGCAGTAGGTGATCGAGCATCGACAACCACCGTTCCCACCCTCCGATCTCAGCTCGGATGGGTGTGGCTTCGTGTCTCTGGCAACCAGTCATCGACGACCTTGGGGGTGGGCGATCGTGCGGCAAGGGCGATCCGTATAGTCATCTTGCACGCCGTAATGTGCATAGGCAAGTACAGATGCACGTGCATCTGCACAAAAAGCTCTATGCTCGTGTTGTTGTTTCCCTCCCTAATCGGTGAGAGGCGAGGATGAACCAGCTGTACAACGGCATGTCGGCAGCCCTGATGGGCGGCATCGTCTGGCGAAAGAGCCACTTCAGCAACCCCAGCGGCAACTGTGTTGAGCTCGCGGAACTCCCCGATGGCAGGGTCGCGATGCGCAACTCCCGCGATCCCGATGGGCCCGCGCTGATCTACACGCGCCGGGAGGCCGACGCCTTCGTCCGAGGGGTGAAGGGCGGGGAGTTCGACGACCTGATCACCTGACCGTCGGCGGGGGATGGTTGAAAACTAAAATTCTCTATGGTCCGGGTTTGGCGAGCGGAGTACTGTGAAAGGTCGCGATCGCCACAAGGAAGTGGGAACAGGCTCGCGTTCCGTGCCCAAAGGACTGTAGATGATCACACCTCACGCCGACGGTCAGCCGGTCGTTCCAACACCCATGGCCGTGCCGAGGGACAGTTCCACGGTGCTGCGGATCGTCCTGGGAGCACAGCTTCGCCGCCTGCGCGAGCACCGGGGCATCACCCTGGAGGATGCGGGGCGCGCCATCCGGGCCTCGCACTCGAAGGTCAGCCGCATGGAGCACGGCAGGGTCAGCTTCCGGATCAGGGACGTCGCCGACCTGCTCACCCTGTACGGCGTGACCAGCGAGAACGAGCGGGAGCCGCTGCTGTCCCTCGTCGAGAAGGCCAACCTCGCCGGCTGGTGGCACAACTACAACGACGTGCTGCCCAGCTGGTTCGAGACGTACGTGGGTCTGGAGGAGTCGGCCAGCGGCATCCGCAACTACGAGGTCCAGTTCGTGCCGGGGCTGCTGCAGAGCGAGGGTTACGCGCGGGCCGTGGTGCAGCTGGGCTTCCCCTCCGCCTCCCCGCAGGAGCTGGATCGCCGGGTGCGGCTGCGCATGGCGCGCCAGCGGCTGCTGCGCGGCTCCGCACCGCCCTACCTGTGGGCCGTGCTGGACGAGGCCGTGCTGCGCCGCCCGCTCGGCGGGATCCAGGTGATGTGCGAGCAGATCGACCACATTCTGGAGGCGCTCGAACTGCCCAAAGTGACAGTCCAGATCGTGCCCTTCAGCGTGGGCGGGCACGCCGCGGCCGGGGGGCCCTTCAGCATCCTGCGGTTCGCCCAGCCCGACCTGCCCGACGTGGTCTACCTGGAGCAGCTGACCAGCGCCGTCTACCTGGAGAAGCGTGACCACGTCGACAGCTACCTGGAGGTCATGGAGCGCCTGTGCATCGAGGCCGAACCGGCCACGCGCACCCGCGAGATCCTGCTGGGAATCCGCGAGGACCTGCGGCGGCGGCTGTGAGCCGGAAGCGGTGAGCCGGGCCCGGCCGCGACCGCCGGGTGGGGTCGTACGAAGATGGTCGAGTGAGATGTCTCGTGACCGGCGCGGCCGGATACATCGGAGGGCGGCTCGTTCCCGAGTTGCTGGACGCGGGTCACGAGGTCCGTTGCATGGTACGCTCGGCGCACCGCCTGCGCGACCAGCCGTGGATCTCCCGGGTCGAGGTCGCCCAGGCGGACGCGGCCGACGCCGAGCGGGCGGACGAGGCGCTCGAGGGCATCGACGTGGTCTACTATCTGATCCACACGATGGGCGGGGGGAGCGACTTCGCCGCCGCCGACCGCGAGGCGGCCACCGTCTTCGCCGCCGCGTGCGAGCGCGCGAGGGTCCGCCGGGTCGTCTACCTCGGCGGCCTGGCCCCTGACGAGAAGCTCTCGCCGCACATGCGCTCCCGCGCCGAGGTGGGGGAGATCTTCCTGCGCTCCCCGGTGCCCGCTGTGGTGCTGCGGGCGGCGGTCATCATCGGTTCCGGCTCCGCCTCCTTCGAGATGCTCCGCTACCTCACCGAGCGGCTGCCCGTGATGACGACGCCGCGGTGGGTCGGCACCAGGACGCAGCCCATCGCGATCCGCGACGTGCTGCGCTACCTCGTGGCCTGGGCCGATGTCGAGGAGGAGGTGAACCGGCCCTTCGACATCGGTGGTCCGGACGTGCTGACCTACGCCGACATGATGCGGGTCTACGCCGAGGTCGCCGGACTGACCCGCCGGCTGATCATCCCGGTCCCGATGCTCAGCCCCGGCCTGTCGAGCCACTGGGTGGGGCTGGTCACCCCGGTTCCCGCCGGGCTGGCCCGCCCGCTGGTGGAGTCGCTGCGCAACGAGGCGGTCTGCGCCGAGCACGAAATCGCCCGCTATGTGGAGGACCCGCCGGGCGGCCTGGTCGGGCTGAGAAGGGCGATCGAGCTCGCCCTCCAGCGGGTCAGGGAGGCCAAGGTCCTCACCCGCTGGTCCTCGGCCTCCACCCCGGGCGCGCCGAGCGACCCGCTGCCCACCGACCCCGCCTGGGCGGGCGGCAGCCTCTACCTCGACGCGCGGGCCCGCCGCCTCGACGCCTCCCCGGAGGCTCTCTGGACCGTCATTGAGGCGATCGGCGGTGAGATGGGCTGGTATTCGCTGCCCCTCGCCTGGCGCCTGCGCGGTTTTCTCGACCGGCTGGCCGGCGGGGTGGGGCTGCGCAGGGGGCGCCGCGACCCCCGGCGGCTCCGGGTGGGCGACTCGGTCGACTTCTGGCGGGTGGAGGAGGTCGAGCGGGGACGTCTGCTGCGGCTGCGCGCGGAGATGCGCCTGCCCGGCGTCGCCTGGCTGGAGCTGCGAGTGCTCGAACATCGGGGCGAGACCGTCTACGGCCAGCGGGCGATCTTCCACCCCTGCGGCCTGGCCGGGCATCTTTACTGGTGGGCGGTCACCCCCTTGCACACCCTGATCTTCGGTCGGATGCTGCGCAACGTGGCTGCGACCGCCGAGCGCGCCGAGGTGTCGCCGCCGGGGGAGGGCCACGCCCCCGGCGCCGTCCCGCGCCGCGATTTCGAGGACGCCGTCCGCAGCTGAGCGCGGCGGCGTCAGGAGGCGTCCGGGATCTGGGCCGTCACCCTCCGTGGGGGGCCACGAGGACGTCGACGATGTCCTCGTACCCGAGTCCCTTGTGCGCGAACTGCCCGGCCACCGCGAGTTCTGCGAGGCCATGGGCCGTCGAGATCAGGGCCATCACCTGGGCTTTGAGCACCGGCCCCTCCCCGGCGCCCGCCATGCCGAGCGCCGTCGTCACCTGGTCGTCCGCGACGGGCTCGGTCTCACCGGCGCCAAGGCCGTCTGCCGCACCGGAGTCTGCGGCGCCTGCACGGGCATGGTGGGCGGCACGCCCCAGGCGAGTTGTCTGCTGCCCGCCGCCGTCCTGGAGGAACGCGAGATCGTCACTGCGGAGGGCCTCGACCACCCCGTCCAGCGGGCGTTCGCGGTCCACGACGGCCTGCAGTGCGGCTACTGCACGCCGGGGTTCGTGGTGGAGGCCGCGGCCTTCGTCGACGCCTGGCGCGCCGAGCACGGCGACGTCGCTCCGGCCGGGTACATGCCCGCGTCACCTCGGTGACCGCCGACACCGCACACGTCATCGACCTGCTGCCGCCCGACCACACCGTCCGCTACGCGGGCCAGCCCGTCGCCGCTCCCACCCGCCGCGAGGCGCTGGCGATCGCGGAGGCCGCACGGATCGGCTACCAGAATGCGGGCCAGTGCTCCGGCCTGAAGGACTCCGTTGTCTAATTCGGGGTGTCTTCTTCGCGTTGATCGTTTTCTGGTCCAGGATGTGCTGTCTCTGCTCGGGTCCCCCTGGCCGGGCGGTGGAGAGGAGCCTGTGGTGTCGATGCGGCCGCGGCCTTGGCCAGAGATTCCCGAGATGACCGCGCGGGTTCGGCATGGACGCCTTCGCCGTCGACTTCGACCGGCAGCACGCAACCTGCCCGGCGGGCCATACCGGCAGCAGGTGGCGGCAGGAGCTCAGCCGCGGCGCACCGGTCATCAAGATCGCTTTCGAAGCCGTGACTGCGGCCCCTGTCCACTGCGCTCACAGTGCACCACCGCCACGATCGGGCTACGCCGGCTCACCGTCCGCCCCCGCGACCAGCACGAGGCGCTGGAACACGCCCGGCACGAACAACACACCGACGCCTGGAAAGAGCGCTACAAGATCCGGGCAGGAGTCGAAGGAACGATCTCCCAAGCAGTCCGCGCGGGTATGCGCCGATCCCGCTATATCGGCCTGGCCAAGACCCACCTCGGTGTCATACTCACCGCCTCCGCGATCAACCTCATCCGCGTTCAACGACGGGCTGCGCGCACGGCAGGAAGCCCGCGAGCAGGGCTTGCCGTACATCTCGGACGGGGACCTGTCCAAGCGGGTCATCACGCAGGCCAAGGCCACACCGGACCGGGAGTGGTTGGGCGAGGTGTCGGCGGTGGTGTTGCAGCAGGCGCTCGCGGACCTGAACACCGCGTATCGCAACTTCTTCGCCTCGATCTCCGGGAAGCGAAAGGGGCGCAAGGTTGCCGCACCTCGGTTCCGGTCGCGGAAGGATTCCCGGCAAGCGATCCGGTTCACCAAGAACGCCCGGTTCGCAGTCACGCCGGGCGGGAAACTCCGCCTGCCGAAGATCGGGGACGTTCCGGTTCGCCGGTCCCGATCACTGCCGTCCGATCCATCGTCGGTGACGGTGGTCAAGGACCCGGCGGGCCGATACTTCGCATCGTTCGTCGTCGAGACCTCGCACCAGCCGCTGCCCGAGACGGACTCCGAGATCGGTATCGACCTGGGTCTCACTCATTTCGCGATCGCCTCGGACGGCCGGAAGGCGGCGAATCCGCGCCTCCTTCGGCGAGCGGCACGGGGAAACGGACCGGTAGCAACACCGGCACCGCGCCCCGTGCCGACTCAACAGACCGGGACTTGTCCCGGCGCAGCGCGGCGAAGCAGTAACCCACCCGAAGCCCACGCGGCAGGCGGGAATCTCCGTCCTTTAGGACTCCGTTGGGAAATCCGCAAACCGCTGATGACGGACAGTCGAGGCTGCCACGATCGCTCTGTTCGCCGATCGAGGAGGAGTCCGGATGTCGCTGGAGCCGCGGGCCGATCAGGGTGTACCGGAGCTGACCGCTCGGATGGTGCGGGCTTCGTTTCCCAAGGGGACACTGGCGATCCGTATCCGTGAGGCGCTCGGCCCGCTGCTCGCGGATGAGTCGTTCGCCGAGGCGTTTCCCGCCCGGGGTCGGCCTGCGATCTCGCCGGGAGCGCTGGTGTTCGCCTCCACCCGGGGGACGTCATCCCCGGGGCCCGCCTTTCCGCGCCGTGGCCGCCGCCGTCGGACCCGGGGGCGAGCGCGAAGTGCCCGCCGTGGCCCGACGCGGACGCGCCCCGCCTCACGAGAGCCTCGACGGCATGATCGAAGTCATCAGGCTGACCAAACGCTACGGTGAGAAAGCCGTGGTGGACGGGCTGTCGTTCCAGGTGAAACCGGGTCTGGTCACCGGCTTCCTCGGCCCCAACGGCGCGGGCAAGTCGACCACCATGCGTGTCCTGCTCAGCCTGGACGCCCCCACCTCGGGCCACGGGCTCGTCAACGGGCGCCGCTACGCCACGATGCGGTACCCGATGCACGAGGTCGGCGCGCTGCTCGACGCGAACGTGGTGCACGGCGGTCGCAGCGCCCTCAACCACCTGCGCTGCCTGGCGCGCGGCAACAGGATCGGGATCTTCAGGGTGATGGACGTCCTGGAGCAGGTGGGCCTGGCAGGGGTGGCCCGCAGGCAGGTCGGCGGCTTCTCGCTCGGCATGCGTCAGCGGTTGGGGATAGCGGCGGCACTGCTCGGTGACCCGGGCGTGCTGATGTTCGACGAGCCGGTCAACGGGCTCGACCCGGAAGGTGTGCGGTGGATCCGCCATCTGATGCGCTCGCTGGCCGCCGAGGGACGCACCGTGCTGCTCTCCAGCCACCTGATGAGCGAGATGGAGCTCACCGCCGACCGCTTCGTGATCATCGGACGTGGCAGGCTGGTCACCGAGACCACGGTCGGAGACCTGGCCGCCCGCCATGACCGGGGCGCTGGTGCGCTCCCCCCGGGGCGCCGAGCTCACCGGCGTACTGGAGGCCGCCGGGGCGACAGTCGAGACGGAGCCCGGCGGGGGACTGGACGTCAGGGGACTGGACGTCGCGGCGATCGGTGACCTGGCCGCGGGGGGCGGCCTCGCCGTGCACGAGGTCACCCCGCGCAGCGCCTCCCTGGAGGAGGCGTACATGGAGCCGACCGGTGCCAGCGTCGAGTACCGGGCAGGCGGGCGATGACCGGCCTTTCGCGGCGCCAGGGGCCGGGTGGCCTGCCGGCTGTCGATGTACTGGCCGCGGAGTGGCTGCTCCGCACGGTCCGCTCCACCTGGTACGTCCTCGCGGTCGTCGCGGTCTTCGTCGTGCTCGCCCGCAGGGACGTGTGACCTCCGGGTGCCAGGTCTGTGGCTTACTTTGTAAAGGCGGTGGCTCTGATGCCCCTCAGAACGGGAACCGAACATCGGCACCGATCATGAAGGGCCGGCCGGGGGAGTCTCACCTGAGTGTGGCCACAAGATATTTGGCCAGGCCCTCACTGGCGGCCTCGACCATCTCCAGCACCTCGGCGAAACCCTCCTGCTCGCCGTAGTAGGGGTCGGGCACCTCGGAGCCTTCCGGGGCCGCGGGATCGAAGGAGCGGAACAGGCGCACGTCCGCGCCGTCCGGGGCGAGGCGGCGCAGGGCGCGCAGGTTGTCGGTGTCCATGGCCAGCACCAGGTCGACCTGGCCGTACCAGTCGCGCAGGAACTGCCGGGCCCGATGCCGCGAGCCGTCGTAGCCGTGGTCGGCGAGTATCTCGGCGGCCCGCGCGTCCATCGGACTGCCCCGGTGCCAGTCACCGGTGCCCGCGCTGTCGACCGTGACGCGGTCTCCCAGGCCGTGGTCGTCGAGGATCTTTCTCAGTACGACCTCGGCCATCGGGGAACGGCAGATATTTCCCATGCACACCAGGCATATGCGATAACTCATGCCTACCAGGATGCCGCCTGCACGGGGGGCGGCGACCGAACGCGCGGGCTGTCGGGGGATCGTCGCCGAAGTGGATTCCGCACCGGAGACGTCGCCGGTGGAGATTTCCGACCGGCTACCGGCGGGACGCGTGCCCGGTTCCGCGAACCGCCGACGGTTTCTCGGGGGAGGCGGAATCGATCACACGCGAACGATGTTCGATTGCCCTGTAGGCATCGTCCGTGACCTGGAGGTCCCTGTGGGAAAATTGAGCGAAGACGCGAAGAATCTGCTTAAGCAGCCGATCCATGCCTGGGTGACCACAGCCAGGCCGGACGGTTCGCTGCACAGCACGGTCGTGTGGGTCGACGTCGACGGAGACGATGTCGTCTTCAACACGGCTGTGGGCCGGGCCAAGGAGCGCCACCTGCGCGAGGATCCGCGCGTGTCGGTGAGCGTCCTGGACCCCGAGAACGCCTATCGCCTGGTCAGTGTCTCGGGGAAGGCCCGGTTGGAGCCGGAGGGCGCGGACGAGGTCATCGACGGCTTGGCGCACAAGTATCTCGGTGTGGAGTCCTATCCCTTCAGGAAGCCGGATGAGCAGCGCATCACCGTGCGGATCACGCCCGACGACGTCATCTTCAATCCGGGAAGCTGAGCGGCGGCGAGCGGTCGGGCACACCGGCGACTCGGCGCCCCCCTTCGAGGAGGACCTGGTCAGACCGGCGCACGGCTGACCGGCGCCGGGTCCGGCGGCGCGATCCGCGGCCGGCCCCGGCGCCGGGCTAGCATGTCGCCCGGTGGAGCGGTAGAACGGCGTCGGGAAGGAGCGGGTGTTGAAGGACTGCGAAGAGGAGTTTCGCGCCTTCTGGCGGGAACGTCATCTGTGCACGCTCGTCGTGATCGAGATCCGTCCCACCCGGGTGCTGGGCAATGTCTGATCTCGTCACCGTCGTCGGCATCGGAGCCGACGGCTGGGCCGGACTCTCCCCGGAGGCACGGCGCGAACTGCACGCCGCCGAGGTCCTGATGGGGGGCGCCCGGCAGTTGGAGCTTGTCCCCGAGCCCGGCGCCGAGCGCGTCGTCTGGCCCTCCCCGCTGCTGCCCGCCCTGCCCCATCTGATCGCCTCCCACCGGGGGCGCCGGGTGTGCGTGCTGGCCAGCGGCGATCCCATGTTCCACGGTATCGGCGCGACCCTGGTACGGCTGCTCGGCGCCGACCGGGTCCGAGTTCTGCCGCACCCGTCGTCGGTCTCCCTGGCCTGCGCCAGGCTCGGCTGGGCGGTCGACCGGATCGAGGTGGTCAGCCTCGTCGCGCGTCCGGTCGAGGTGCTGCACCCCGCCGTCCACGACGGCCGCCGCCTCCTGGTCCTCAGCGCCGACGGCCACACTCCGGCCAGGGTCGCCGGGCTGCTCGCCGCCCGAGGTTACGGCGCGAGCGCGATGACGGTCCTGGAACGGCTGGGTGGCGCAGCGGAGCGCGTGATCTCCGGTACGGCCGGCCAGTGGTCCCTGCCGGTGACCCACGCTCTCAACGTCGTCGCGGTGGAGTGCCGTGCGGAGGCCGGGACCGTTCCCCTGCCCCGCCTTCCCGGTCTCCCGGACGAGGTGTTCGAGCACGACGGCCGGCTCACCGGGAGCGAGGTGCGCGCGGTCATCCTGTCCCGGCTGGCGCCCGCCCCGGGCGAGCTGCTGTGGGATGTCGGGGCGGGGGCGGGAGGCGTCGGTGTCGAGTGGATGCGCGCCCATCCGGAGAACCGGGCCGTCGCGGTGGAGTCCCACCCGTCACGGGCGGCCGTGATCGCCCGCAACGCCGCGGCGCTGGGAGTTCCCGGTCTCGACGTGGTGACCGGTGCCGCCCCCGCCGCGCTCGCCGGGCTGGAGTCGCCGGACGCCGCCTTCATCGGTGGTGGGGTGACCGTTCCCGGGGTGGTGGAGGGCTGCTGGAAGGCGCTGCGGCCGGGGGGCAGGCTGGTGGCCGGCGCGGTGACCGTCGAGTCGGAGGCGGTGCTGGCCTCCTGGCAGGGGGAACTCGGTGGAGACCTGCTCCGGCTGGCGGTCAGCAGGGCCGCCCCGGTCGGTGGTTTCACCGGCTGGCGGCCCATGACGCCCGTCACGATCTGGACCGTGGTCAAGCCGCCGGTTCCGGAGAGCGCCCGCTGAGCCGGCCGGTTGGGGCGCGGGGCGTGTTCATACCCGAGCGCCGTGGTCCGGGGATCAGCCGAGGGCGTGGTCGAGGTTGAAGGCGGCGCTGATCAGTGAGAGGTGGGTGAAGGCCTGCGGGAAGTTGCCGAGCTGCTCGCCGGTCTGCCCGATCTCCTCGGCGTACAGGCCGAGGTGGTTGGCGTAGGTGAGCATCTTCTCGAACGCCAGCCGCGCCTCGTCCAGGCGCCCGGCGCGGGTGAGCGCCTCGACGTACCAGAACGAGCAGATCGAGAACGTGCCGTCCTGCCCGCGTAGCCCGTCCGGGCTGACCGAGGGGTCATAGCGGTAGACCAGCGAGTCCGACACCAGGTTCGCGCCGAGCGCGTCAAGGGTGGACAGCCACTTGGGGTCGGTGGGGGAGATGAACTTGGCCAGCGGCATCATCATCACCGAGGCGTCGAGGACGTCGTCATCGAAGTGCTGGACGAACGCCCGCAGCCGCTCCGACCAGCCACGCCGCATGATCTGCCGGTAGATCGCGTCGCGGGCCAGCTGCCAGCGCTGCGTGTCGGCGGGCAGGCCGCGATGGGCGGCCATCCGCATGGCCCGTTCGATCGCCACCCAGCACATCAGCCGTGAGTAGACGAAGTTCTTGCGCCCGCCGCGCGTCTCCCACACGCCCTCGTCCGGCCGGTCCCAGTTGTCGCAGACCCAGTCCACCAGGATGTGGACCTCTTCCCAGAGCGCGCTGGAGATCGGCCGGTACCACTTGTCGTAGAGGTAGACCGAGTCGAGGAGGGCGCCGTAGATGTCCAGCTGGAGCTGGCCCACGGCGGCGTTTCCGACGCGCACCGGGGCCGAGCCCTGGTAGCCCTCCAGGTGGGGCAGCTCGACCTCGGGCAGTTCGGTGCGTCCGTCGATGCCGTACATGATCTGCAACGGCCCCGAGGGGCCGCCGCAGTCGCGGCTGACGTGCTTGGACAGGAAGCCCATGAACGCCTCGGCCTCCTCGCCGAAGCCCAGCCTGAGCAGCGCGTACACGCAGAACGCCGAGTCGCGGATCCAGACGTACCGGTAGTCCCAGTTGCGCTCCCCGCCGATCCGCTCGGGCAGGCTGGTCGTCGCGGCGGCCACGATCCCGCCGGTGGGCGCGTAGGTGAGGAGCTTCAGCGTCAGCGCGGAGCGGTGCACCATCTCCCGCCACCGGCCGCGGTAGCGCGACGCCGACAGCCAGCGGCGCCAGAACGCGACGGTGGCGGTGAACTGCTCCTCGGCCTCCTCGATCGGGCACGGACGCGGTGCCACGTCGGCGCCGAACCTGTCGAGGGCGAACACCGCCCACTCGCCCTCGTTGAGCTTGAACTCCGAGCGCACGTCCTGGCCGTCCGCCTCCAGGGTGGTGCTGGAGGAGAGGGCCAGGCAAAGCGACGGTGACTCGAAGACCGCCCGGCCGCCCCGCATGCTCAGGACGTGGGACTGCCTGCCGTAGTCGAACCGGGGAGCCACCCGCGCCCGGAACTGCAGCGATCCCCGCACGCACCTCACCCGCCGGATCAGCCGGTGCCGGTCGCACTCGCCGCAGTCGTCGGTGACCGGCATGAAGTCCTGGATCTCGCCCACCCCATCGGCCGCGGAGAACCGGGTGATCAGCACGTTGGTGTCGGGGAAGTAGAACTGTCTGGTCCTTGCGGGCACATCGGTGCTCAGCTCGAACGATCCGCCCCGGGTGGCGTCCAGTATCGAGCCGAACACGCTCGGCGCGTCGAAGCGTGGGCAGCAGTACCAGTCGATCGTGCCGCCGGTGTCCACCAGCGCAACGGTGCGCAGGTCACCGATCAGCCCGTGGTCGGCGATGGGTGGGTATCCGGGGGTGCCCGCCGGATCCTCGGGGACGGACCGTGCTGCTGTCATGTCGGCCCTCCCAGGTCGCGAGCAGGGCATCCTACGCCCTCAAGCTACGCGGCCCGGGCACCCGTCCGGCTCCGTCCCGGGTCAAGGAGTCGGCAGATTTTCGGGTAAGGAGTGGTAAAGGCCCCGGTGACGACCTGGGTTCACTGCCGCACCACAGGGATCGTCGCGACACCGATCCGTTCGGGGGCCGTTCAGGATCCGTTCGGGGGTCGCAACGACCCCTTGGATCCGCTCGGTCGTGTGTCACCGGGGGCCTTTACCGGCGGACTCAGGCGCTCTCCGCCCGTCCCAGCCGCCAGTAGCCCATGAAGGCCACCGCGGAGCGGTCGATTCCCGCCTCCCGTACCAGTTGGCGGCGGAGCAGCTTGACCATCCCCGCCTCGCCTGCCAGCCAGGCGTACAGGCCGTCGCCCGCGGAGGAGTCCGGGACCTCCCAGAGGATCTCCGCGTCGACGTCGACGTCCTCCAGCGGGGCGGCGTCGGGGACGGTGCCCGCCGGGGCGACGAGCGCGCTCAGGGCGTCGCGGACGGCGGGGATGAGCAGGTCGCCGTGGCGGGCACCCTCGCGGGGCAGCCAGGTGACCCGCACACCCGGCCGGACATCGAGGGTGAGCGCGTCGGCGGCCTCGGGGACCTCCAGCAGCACGGTGGCGGGCACGGAGCCGGAGAGCGACTCGGCGATCGTGGCGATGGCGGGCACGGCCGTCTCGTCCCCGGCCAGCAGCAGGTGGGACGCCCCGGCGGGCGGTGCCCACTCCTGGCCGCCGATGGGGCCGGGGTAGGCGGCGTTGGGGCCGACCACCACGGCCCGGTCGCCGGGGGTCACATGGGTCGCCCACCGGGAGGCGGGGCCGGTCTCGCCGTGCAGGACGAAGTCGACGTCGATCTCGCGCCGCTCCGGCCGGACGGCTCGTGCGGTGTAGGTGCGGATCGGGTTGCGCAGCTCCTGCGGGAGCGCGCGCCACCGCCGGTACCAGTCGTCCCCGTCGCCCAGGGGGGTGAGGCTGCCGTCCGGCAGCGGGAGGATCACCTTGATCCGCTGGTCGAAGCCCTTGTCGGCGAAGCCCGCCAGGTCCTCGCCGCCGAAGGTGACCCGGACGAAGCTCGGGCTGAGCCGCGCCGTCCGCAGAACCTCCACGTGGTGGCCTCGATAGACCGGAACCTCCGCCGTGCGCTCCAGGGTCTGCTCGCCGCCCGCTGTCATCATGCCGCCTTTACTGGGAGATGCCGTTCCCAGTAACTTAGCTTTGCCTAACCTTATTAATCAACCCGTGAGTCTGTGCCCGCCGGGGAGTCACGCGGCCCGGCACGCCTCCGTCTCGGGGGCGGAGGTCTCGGGGGCGGAGGTCTCGGGGGTGCGTCCGATGACGGACCGTGGGCGGCCGGCGCGCTCCGCGCGGTACGGCTCGTGCGCCCAGCCCGGCCTGCTCACCCGGAGCGTCTCGTAGTTGTGGGGAGTGGTGTCCGGTCTGCCCGTCCTGTCTCGCTCGGATGCCCCGGTCAGGGAGAGTGCGGCCTCGGCCTTGGACGCCATGGCCGGGGAGAGCGCGATCTCGGCCTTGGATGCCCCGGCCGGGGAGAGTGCGGCCTCGGCCGGGGGCGCTCCGCCGGTTGATCGCTCCGCCCGCCGCCGAGGTTCCTGCCGCCCGCTCCTCATGCGGTGCCGTCCCGCCGAGACGCGGGGGCGCAGCCGGGACAGGACGAACGACGTGCCGAGGACGAAGGTCAGCAGCCCCGCGACCATGGCGGTCTCCACGGAGACGGGAGACATGGCGGAGGTATCGGCCAGGGCCGTGGAGCCCGGGGCGGGTGCCGGGCGGACCTCGATTCGGCCGACCGTCTGCGGGGTGCTGCCGTCCGTGTCCGACGCGGCGCCCGTCAGGTTCTCCTTGACCTTGCGCGGCAGGCCGTAGCCCACGACCTTGCTCTGGTCGCGTGTCTTGCGTTTCAGCCAGACCCGGTCGACGTTCCCCTCGATGGTGTGGATCGTTCCACCCTCGACGCTCTCGACGACACCGACGTGGTCGATCCCCTTGATGTCCTTGCCGCCCGACCAGTCGAAGAAGACCAGGGCACCCGGCTCGGGTGTCCGTGACCAGGCGCCGTTCGTCTCGAACCAGCGGGCCTGCGACGGGGTCCAGGCGAACTGCCCGACGTACTCCGGCACGCCGGCCCTCTCCGCGGCCCAGGCGATGAACATCGCACACCAGGGGGCCGTTTCGTACTGCGGGTCCTGAACCACGTTGGCCGCGTACCACTCACCGAACTTGCTGTGCCGGCCGGGCCCCTCCCGGTACCCGATCTCGGGCCTGATGATTCTGAGCAGATCGTCACCGATCGGATCCATGGCCGTGAGCCACCCCGTCCACTCTCCTCCGCCCTTCCGCGAAGGGGGGCGCCGTCCGATAGAGCTGGACTGTATTCGCAGAAAAACTGAGAAGTGAGGCTATTTGCATAAAAAGCAGGGTTGCAGGGCTGTTGAATACCGTATTCGACAAAAGGGATGAAACCCGGCCTCGCGTCCTTTAGTATCGACCGGTGGCCGGGGCGGGCACGGCGTGCGAGAGTACGAGGTCACCTCGGGTGACCGGGGGCACACCAGGATCCGCCCATGCCCATCGGGTCGAATAGCATGTGATCGCACATGCGCGGTATGCGCGGGTGCCGACGTCGAGACCCGACCTCCCGGTCCGGCGAAAACACCGGACGCGAAGGCGGAGTGGGTTTCCATGTTCGACGACAAGACACAGGAGACCCTCCGCCGCCTCCTGGACCTCGCCGAGCACCCCGCGACCCCGCAGGCCGAGCGTGTCCTGGCCGTCGCGCGGGTCCGGGCCCTCATCATGGTGCCGGAGGGCGACGCCCGCAGGGCACCGGTCACCCCGGCGATGGAGGCCGGGATCCTCAGCAGGGTCAGGCCGCTCGCCCACCGGGTCGAGGAGGGTCCGGTGAACGCGGTGCACGGGGACCTCTACGCCTTCAGCACCCGCTACCGGGTGATCGGCGAACTCGCCGAGGAGATCGCCCTCCTGCTGGAGCGCTGGAGCGCCGCCGTCCCGCAGAAGCGTCACCGGCACGAGGAGGCCGTCAGGCTCGCGGCCTCGAAGCTCGTCTACCTGCTGGAGCGGCGCGACCTGTTCCGCAAGCCCAGGTGGGGCAACCGCCCGAGAACCAGGTAGACCTCTCAGCGGTCCGGGCGGTCGGCGAGCAGGGGGAGCAGCGGGTTCCACGCCGTACCGTCCCGGGCGTCGCGCCGCCGCCGGGCGATCGCGCTCAACGCCTCGAGAACCACGCGGTTGGCCAGCGCGGCGGTGATGTCCGCGTGGTCGTAGGGCGGGCTGACCTCCACCACGTCGACTCCGACGACCGGCAGCTCCAGGCAGATGCGCCGTACGGAGTCGAGGAGCTGGCGCGCGGTGATGCCGCCGGGCTCGGGCGTCCCGGTGCCCGGCGCGTGACCCGGGTCGCACACGTCGATGTCGACGGACAGGAAGACACCGTCGCACTCGTCGGTCGCGATGGCGAAGGCCTCGGTGAGGCACTCCGTCAGGCCGCGGTGCACGATCTCGGTCATCTCGTACGAGCGCATCGAGCGCTCCGCCATCCAGTCCAGCGTCTCCGGCGGCGGCCAGTAGCCGCGCAGGCCGATCTGCAGGAACCGGTCGCCGCGCAGCGCCCCCGACTCGATGAGCCTGCGCATCGGTTGCCCGTGCCCCCACAGCGAGCCGAACTCGATGTCGCCGGTGTCGGCGTGGGCATCGAAGTGGATCATCGAGATCCGGCCGTGCCCGAGGACGTTGGCCACGCCCTTGGCATCGGGGAAGGCGATCGAGTGGTCACCGCCCAGGATCACCGGGATGGCTCCGGCCCGGGCCACCTTCTCGACGGCGGCCTCCAGCGCGGCCAGCGCGGCCAGGATGTCGCCGGGCGGCATCTCGACGTCACCGGCGTCCAGGACGCGCAGGTCGCGCAGCCCGTCGGTGCGCAGTGCCAGGCTGGGGCGCGCCCCGTCGTGCGGCAGGTAGTCGGTCATCCGGATCGCCTGTGGCCCGAAGCGCGCTCCCGGCCGGTGCGAGGTGCCGCCGTCGAACGGCGCCCCAACGATCACGATGTCGGCGCCCGCGTAGCTCGCGGGCTCTTCCAGCGAGCACCGTTCGACGCCGAGGAAGGTGATGTCGGGCCCGAACTGGGCCCCGTAGCGGTTCGTCAAGGCCTCTCCGGCGCATGTGATGGGTGGTGGCCGTGGCCCAGGGAGACTTTCCGCCTCGGCGAGGCGTGACCTCGCGGGAGCCGGTGATTCTTCCCGGGGCCACGGCGTGTGAACTGGCGGATCCCGGTGTCCGGGGGGAAGGGCGGCCGGTCACCGTCTCGATGAGGTGAAACCCGCCAGAGCTCTCCGTCGACGCGCCGTACGGGGATGTGACCCGCCGTCTGGCGGCATCGCACAACCGTGACGGTAAGCAGCTCTGGCCGGCCGCCTCAATGATGTTGCAGGATGTTGCGCGGGATTCGCCGTCGTGCTCGGGGGCACGGGCCGTTCCCTCGATCAGCGAAACCCGCGCAACCAGTCCTACCTGCCTGTCGGCTCGCCGACAGGGTCGTCGGCCTCGCTCTCCGGCGCGGGATCGTCACCGGCGCCCAACTCCTTACGCAACCGGTCAAGATCCATGCTGTGGCTGCTGTACTTCAGCTCGCGAGCAACCTTCGTCTGCTTCGCCTTGGCTCGGCCCCGTCCCATTGGCTGTACTCCCTCACGCAGGCCGTGCTCGGCCTCTCGTCACTGTCGCATCGCCGGCTGGCGCGCTCTGACGCCGCAGGTCAGCCCGCGGTAGCCGTACCAAGTATCCCGCTTCGCGGTCGATCCGTCATTGATCGGGCTCGAACCGGCCGGAGACCTGTGGAAAACGGCTCCGGCCATCATAGCCAACGTCATTACGATTTGAAGAATTATGCAATTTGGCACATCATCAGGAAGGGTGTACCGGTAAACCGGACGCCGGAGGATTGACCTGGTCCACAGGAGGTGGGGGCGTGAGCGAGTTCGCGGCGGAGTTAAGAGCGCGCATAGCGGATGTCGACGGCGAGTTGGAGCTCATGCGCCAGGCTTCCGACGATCACGGGGTCGAGGTCCTGTCCGGAAGGCTGGAGAACCTGCTGCGCATCGCCGACCGGCACGGCGTCGAGGTACGACACTCCGATGGCGGGCCAGCCGTCGGGGCCGCATGATCATGCCGGTGCCACTGCACCAGGCCAAGGCCGAGCTCTTTCGCACCCTCGGCCATCCGGTCCGCGTCCGGGTGCTGGAGCTGCTGCAGGACAGCCCCCTGCCGGTGCGGGATCTGCTGAGTGCCATCGATGTCGAGGCGTCCAACCTCTCCCAGCAGCTGGCGGTGCTGCGCCGCGCCGGGCTCGTGACCGCCACCCGGGACGGCGCCACCGTCGTGTACGCGCTGTCCACCCCGGACGTGGCCACCCTGATGTTCGCGGCGCGATCGATCCTCACCGAACTGCTCGCCGGGCAGGGTGAGCTGCTCGCCGAGCTGCGCGCCGAGGCTCGCGGGTGAGCACGTCCACCGCCGCTGGACGGTGGTGGGCCCGCCTGTCGGGTCTGCTGCCCACTCGCGCCGACTGGGCGCCCGCGCGCCGTGATCCGCGACGGGATCTGCTGGCCGGGCTGACCGTGGCGGTCGTGGCGCTGCCCCTCGCGCTGGCCTTCGGGGTCAGTTCGGGGATGGGGGCACAGGCGGGTCTGGTCACCGCGATCGTCGCCGGGACGCTCGCGGCGGTTTTCGGCGGGAGCAACCTGCAGGTCTCCGGGCCGACCGGCGCGATGACCGTGGTGCTGGTGCCGATCGTGCACCAGTTCGGCGCACGCGGTGTGCTGATGGTCGGGCTGCTGGCCGGGGTGGTGCTGGTCGGGCTCGCCGTGGCCAGGGTCGGCCGCTACGTTCAGTTCATCCCCACCTCGGTCATCGAGGGGTTCACCGCCGGGATCGCGGTGGTGATCGCGCTGCAGCAGGTGCCCGCCGCCCTCGGGGTCTCGGGAGTGGAGGGGGAGCAGGTCTGGCGGGTGGCCGCCGAGGCCGTCGCCCGTTTCGCCGCCGCCCCCGACCCGGTGCCCGTGGTGATGGCAGTGGCGGTGGCCGCCCTTATGCTGGTCGGCGCCCGCCTACGGCCCGGCCTGCCCTTCTCGCTGATCGGTGTGGCGCTGGCGACCATGGTCACCGCCTTCGCCGGCCTTGATGTCGCCCGCATCGGAGCGCTTCCCGCCGGCCTGCCGGCCCCCTCGCTGGGCTTCCTCGACACCGGCGCGATAGCCGCGCTGCTTCCCTCGGCGCTGGCCGTCGCCGCGCTAGCGGCCCTGGAAAGCCTGCTGTGCGCCTCCGTGGCCGACGGGATGAGCGTCAACGAGAGACACCACCCCGACCGCGAGCTTTTCGGCCAGGGCATCGCCAACCTGGCCGCGCCGCTGTTCGGCGGCATCCCGGCCACCGCCGCCATCGCCCGCACCGCGGTCAACGTCCGTTCGGGCGCCCGTTCCCGCCTTGCCGCGCTCACCCACGCGGTGGTGCTGG
Source organism: Streptosporangium sp. NBC_01810 (assembly GCF_035917355.1). NCBI lineage: Bacteria > Bacillati > Actinomycetota > Actinomycetes > Streptosporangiales > Streptosporangiaceae > Streptosporangium > Streptosporangium sp. NBC_01810. The sequence goes on from NZ_CP109070.1 coordinate 2,580,707, forward strand.
CGGTGATCGTGTTCGCCGCGTCCGGAGTCGTCGGGCACATCCCGCTGGCGGCGCTGGCCGGTGTGCTGCTGGCCACGACGGTGCGGATGATCGAGGTCGGCTCGCTGCGCGCCATCGCCCGCGCGACACGTGGTGACGGGCTCGTCATGCTGCTCACCTTCGTCGTCACGGTCGTCGTGGACCTGGTGACCGCGGTCGCCGTCGGCATTGGCACGGCGATCGTCCTGGCGCTGCGCGCCATCGTCAGGAACGCGCAGGTGCAGCGGGTGCCGTTGGAGAGCGGTGACCACAGCGAGGAGGAGTACCGGCTCCTGCGGGAGCACATCGTCGCCTACCGGTTCGACGGGCCGCTGGTGTTCGCCGCCGCCCACCGTTTCCTGCTGGAGCTGTCGGAGGTCGCCGACACGCGCGTGGTGATCCTGCGCATGTCCCGTGTCTCCACTCTCGACGCCACCGGGGCGCGGGTGTTGGGGGAGGTGATCACCGATCTGGAACACCGCGGCATCGTCGTGCTGCTGTCCGGCATCCGGCCCGGTCACGATCAGGTTCTGGCCGCGCTCGGTGTGGCCGACCATCTGCGTCGCGATGGCCTGATCTTTTCCGACACCCCCGCCGCCATCATGCACGCCCGTGACCTGCTCACCGGTGTCGCCGAGGGAGGGCCGCGGTCGAGGACGTCCGCCGAGTGCCGGGATGATGTCACGGCCGGACCGTGAACGGCCGGGCGCGCCGCTGAGCGCCGCGAAGGGGAATCCGCCCCGCCCGCCGACTGCCCCGTTATTTTGTTTCCCGGCTGGACGAACATCAAGATCAAGGAGTTCTTCCTCGCCCTCGTGATGATCGCCCACAGGTTCCTGGGCGGGGTGCGCGAGGTGCGGTGACCGCCGCGCCGCCGGGCTCCCGCCCCGGGCAGGCGGGAGCCCGGCCGCCCGGCCGGGTCGTTCAGCCTGCCATGGTCGTCTCGGGGTCGTGGCCGTAGAGCCAGGCGTTCTGCCGGAGCGGGTCGCCGCCGGCGAAGGCCGCGTCGCGCTCCAGCTGGGCGGGCCCGTCGGGCAGGTGGTTCTGTACCTCGCGGCCACGGCTCATCAGCTGAACCTGCGAGGCCCGGGGCCGGCGGATCTCCTCGTAGCGGACCAGCGCCTGTGCCACCGTCTCGCGGGTGGCGTCGCGCAGGCAGCTCGCGAGGACCACCGCGTCCTCGACCGCCTGGGCGGCTCCCTGGCCGAAGAAGGGCAGCATCGCGTGGGCGGCGTCACCCAGCAGGGCCACCCGCCCGGATGTCCAGCGATCCAGGGGGCTGCGGTCGTACAGGGCCCAGCGCCTGGTCTCGGTGGCCGAGGCGACCAGTTGCCTCAGCCGAGGGTCCCAGGTCTCGAACTCGCGCGCCAGGTCTCCGATACGCCCCTCGGCGGTCCACGACTCGACACGCCACTCGCCGGCGGGCACGATCGCGACGATGTTGATCAGCTTTCTGTCCCTGATGGGGTAGTGGACGAAGTGGCGGCCCGGGCCCAGCCAGAGCGTCTGCACCCGGCGCAGCGCCAGCTCCGGTGCCTGCTCGGCCTCGACCAGGCACCGGTAGGCGCACAGCCCGGAGAAACGCGGCGGCGCCTCCTCGACGACCGTGGGCCGTACCGCCGAGTGGATGCCGTCCGCGCCGATCACCCCGTCGGCGGTCACCGTCGTCTTCTCGCCCCGGCTGTCGGTGAAGACCAGTTCGACCTCGGAGCCGTCCTGGCGCAGGGTCTCCAGCCGCCGGTCGGCCCTGACCGTGTCCGAGGGCAGCGCCTCCAGCAGCATCTCCAGCAGGTCGGCCCGGTGCGCGACGTAGCAGTCGGTGCCGTACATCCGCCGGCACTCCTCGCCCATCGGCTGGGAGAACAGCACCCGGCCGTCCTGCCAGCGCCGGAACTCCCAGCCGGCCTCCAGTGGTACGGCGAAGGACGCCAGTCGCTCGCCGAGCCCGGCCCGCGCCAGGGGGCGGACCATGTTGGGGCCCACCACGATCCCGGCGCCGACCTCACGCAGCTCGGCGGTCTGCTCGTACACGACTGCCTCGACACCGGCCTGCCGCAGCAGCAGGGCAGCGGCCAGCCCGCCGAGACCTCCGCCGATGATGGCGATTCTCACTCTGGAGATCTTCGTACATTCCATCCCAATACGGTAATGGGGCAGGAGGAACAGGTGATCACGGTGGTGCGAGGGGCCCACCTCGCGGCCGCCCGGCGCGGGTGCCCTTCCGCCCGTCCTTGTCGCACGGGTGAACGCGTCCGCCGCATCGAGATTGGAATGCCTCAGCGGAGGAATTGTCGATGTATGGACGCACTCGCGCACGTCGACGCCTACTGGCGCGCCGCCAACTACCTGTCCGTCGGTCAGATCTATCTGCTGGCAAACCCGCTGCTGACCGAGCCGTTGCGACCCGAGCACGTCAAGCCCAGGCTGCTGGGGCACTGGGGGACCACGCCGGGGCTGAACTTCTGCTTCGCCCACCTCAACCGGATCATCACCGAACGCGACCAGGACATGATCTACGTCGTCGGTCCCGGCCACGGCGGTCCCGCGGCGGTGGCGCATGCCTGGCTGGAGGGCTCCTATACCGAGAAATATCCGGATGTGGGGCAGGATGCTCGGGGGATGCAGCGGCTGTTCCGGCAGTTCTCCTTTCCCGGCGGCATACCCAGCCACGTCGCGCCCGAGACACCGGGGTCGATCCACGAGGGCGGTGAGCTGGGCTATGCCCTGGCCCATGCCTACGGAGCCGCGTTCGACAACCCGGACCTGGTGGTGGCCTGTGTCATCGGTGACGGCGAGGCCGAGACCGGGCCGCTGGCGGGCAGCTGGCACTCCAACAAGTTCCTCGACCCCGCCTGCGACGGGGTGGTGCTGCCGATCCTGCACCTGAACGGTTACAAGATCGCCAACCCGACCGTGCTGGCCCGGATCCCCGAGGAGGAACTGGTCAAGCTGATGGAGGGGTACGGCTACCGGCCGCACTTCGTCTCCGGCGACGACCCCGAGGTCATGCACATGCTGATGGCCGAGACCCTGGAGCGGGTGTTCGACCAGATCGCCGACTACCGGCAGGGACGGGCCGACCGCCTGCCGATGATCGTCCTGCGGACGCCGAAGGGGTGGACGGGGCCGCGCGAGGTCGACGGCCTGCCGGTGGAGGGGACATGGCGGGCGCATCAGGTGCCGTTGACCAGGGTGCGTGACAGTCCCGAGCATCTGGCGATGCTGGAGGAGTGGATGCGCTCCTACCGGCCGGAGGAGTTGTTCGACGGCCGGGGCCACCCGGTGGCGGAGGTCCTGGAGACGGTCCCCGAGGGGCCGCTGCGGATGAGCGCCAATCCGCACGCCAACGGCGGTGAGCTGCTGCGGCCGCTGGAGCTGCCCGACTTCCGCGACTACGCGGTCGAGGTGAAGGCTCCCGCTCGCGTGTCGACGGAGCCCACCCGGGTGCTGGGGACGTTCCTGCGTGACGTGATCGCCGCCAACCCCGACAACTTCCGGTTGATGGGCCCCGACGAGACGGCGTCCAACCGGCTGTCGGCGGTCTTCGAGGTCACCGACCGGGCCTGGGACGCCGAGATCCTGCCCACCGACGAGAACCTCGCCAGGGGCGGGCGGGTGATGGAGGTGCTCAGCGAGCACCTGTGCCAGGGCTGGCTGGAGGGGTACCTGCTGACCGGCCGTCATGGGCTTTTCAACTGCTACGAGGCATTCATCCATATCGTCGACGCGATGTTCAACCAGCACGCCAAATGGCTGGAGGCCTGCCGTAAGATTCACTGGCGGCGGCCGATCGCGTCGTTGAACTACCTGCTGTCATCGCATGTGTGGCGTCAGGATCACAACGGTTTCAGTCATCAGGATCCGGGATTCCTGGATGTGGTGATGAACAAGAAGGCCGAGGTGGTGCGGGTCTACCTGCCGCCGGACGCCAACACGCTGCTGTCGACGGCGGATCACTGCCTGCGCTCGCGTGACTACGTCAACGTGATCGTGGCGGGTAAGCAGCCGGTGCTGGACCTGCTGCCGATGGACAAGGCGATCGCGCACTGCACCCGGGGCCTGGGCATCCTGGAGTGGGCCGGCAGCGATGCCGGCACCGAGCCGGACGTGGTGCTGGCGTGCGCGGGGGACGTGCCCACGCTGGAGACGCTGGCGGCGGCGGCCCTGGTGCGCGAGTACCTGCCCGAGCTGAAGGTGCGGGTGGTCAACGTGGTGGACCTGATGCGGCTGCAACCGCCGAGCGAGCATCCGCACGGCATGTCGGACGCGGAGTTCGACACGCTCTTCACCGCCGACAAGCCGGTCGTCTTCAATTTTCACGGCTATCCGTGGCTGATCCACCGGCTGACCTACCGGCGCCACGGCCATGACAACATCCATGTGCGCGGCTACAAGGAGGAGGGGACCACCACCACCCCGTTCGACATGGCCATGCTCAACGACATCGACCGTTTCCACCTGGTCATGGATGTCATCGACCGGGTTCCCGGGCTGGCGGAGCGGTCGGCGCATCTGCGTCAGCACATGATGGACCGCCGGCTGAGCGCTCGCGCCTACACCCGTGAGTACGGCGAGGACCCCGCCGAGATCCGCGACTGGACCTGGCCGTACTGACCGGCGCCCCTGCCCACGCCCCTGACCGCGACCCTGCCCCCGGGACCGCACCGTTCCCCGGGGAGGTCGGGCACCCTCCCCGGGGAACGGTGCGTCCACAGGGACGGTGAGAAAGGGGCCGCGGTCCCCGGCTCTCAAGCGCGTGAACGTGCCGGCCCCCATGGGGGCCGGCACGCGTGCCGGTTTCACGGCGGATGGTCAGTGAGGCTGTTCGGTGACGAGAAACGCGACGCCGCCACCCTCGTCGACGTCGGCGTCCAGTGACTTGTCGTCCAGCATGTCCACGACCTGCGGGTCGAGGAAGATCCGTGCGCCTGCCGACTCCACCACCCTGTCGGCGGACTCGGGGTGTTCGGCGATCGAGAGCATGAGCGATCCGGTGCCGTCGCTCTGGGACGAGATGCGGACCCCGGTATCGGGAGAGTCCGTCACCTGTGAGCTGAGATCCCGGATTACCTGGGCTGCGATGTCCGTCAATGTGAGCATTGCTACTCCTTGTCGGTATCGGGAGTTGAACTCTTCGCCCTTGCCCGCTCTCATCCGGCCCAACCATCCGCCCGGATTTTCCCGCGGCGGTCACGCCCCGGTTGTGCCGGCGGATCAGCCCTTTTGGCCGAGACGCTCGATGTGCCCGGCCGCCTTGCGCAGGCGATCAGGGCGGGGTCCCACCCGGGGGCGAACCGGGGACACCGCGGCGGGAGGCGTATCGGGCTCCGTTGGGCCCCCTGGGGCGGTGCGGCGCCCAGCAACCGCTTGCTGAAAGTTCCGACAGGAAAATGACGTCATCAAGCATCTTCTTGCATGCGGATGACTCCATTCCGTGTCACCACTGTATATCCGCAGGTCATAGCGGTTGTTCGCTCACGACGGGGTGTTGCGGCGAGATGGCCGGCCGATCGCTGTCACTTTTTTGCATCTGAATTGACGGCCTCTTGCTACTTCCTGCGCGTCTCTATATGTTTCTCGCAACCGACCCGCCAAGGAGTGCCTCGGATGAAATCTCCCAAGCTCTCGATGCTGCTCGCCGCAGCCATCGCGCTCACCGCCGCCGGGTGCGGCAACGACGACAGCGGATCCAAGGCCGCCGAAACCAGTCCGAGCGCCGCTGGGGCCGATGCTCCGGTCACGATCTCCGTCGGCTGCCAGCCGCCGAAGAGCAACCCGCTGGAGCGAACCGCCTGGGACGAGGACGTCGCCGCGTTCCGGAAACTGCATCCGAACATCACGATCGACAGCAAGGACGCCTTCCCCTGCATCAACCCGGACACCTTCCAGGCGAAGCTGGCCGGCGGCACGATGGAGGACGTCTTCTACGTCTACTACACCGATGTAAAGAAGATCATCACGGCGGGCCAGGCGGCCGACATCAGCCCGTACGTCGGCAGTGTCACCAAGCTGGGCGACCTGCGGCCCGACGTCATGAGCATCTTCAAGGAAGGCGACAAGGTCTACGGCCTTCCCAGGAACAACTACTCCATGGGCCTGGTCTACAACCGCAAGCTGTTCACCGAGGCGGGTCTCGACCCCGCCGCGCCGCCCAAGACCTGGGCCGAGGTGCGTGAGGCCGCGAAGAAGATCTCCGGGCTCGGTGCCGGATATGTTGGATTCGGTGAGTACAGTGCCGGCAACACCGGCGGCTGGCACTTCGCCGCCTCCCTCTACGGGCGTGGCGGCGAGATGGTCACCCCCGACGGCAAGACCGCGGCGTTCAACAGCCCGGAGGGCAAGGCCGTCCTGGAGAACCTCAAGACCATGCGCTGGACCGACAACAGCATGGGTACCAAGCAGCTCCTCCAGTGGGAGGACCTGATGAGGATGATGGGCGGCGGCAAGCTCGGCATGATGATCGGCGCCCCGGATGTCGTCCAGACGGTCAACAACGACTTCAAGGGCAAGTTCGAGAACTACGGGGTCACCGCCCTGCCCGAGGCCAGGGCCTCGCTCAACGGCGGCGACGGATACATGATCAACCCCAAGGCCACGCCCGAGAAGATCAAGGCCGCCATGCTGTGGCTGGAGTTTCACGAGCTGACCCCGGGCCAGGGCCAGTTCGACTACGCGCGCAGCAAGCAGCAGGGCCGCCCGGTCGGCCTGCCGATCCCCGACCTGTACGGCGACACCGCGCCCGGCAAGGAGATCACCGAACTGCGCAAGACGAACGCCACGGTGCCGGTGGAGAACTTCACACCCTTCGTGGAGGGATCGGCGACCATCCAGAACAAGCTTGAGCCGCCCAAGTCCCAGGAGCTCTACGCGATCCTCGACGTGCCCATGTCGGCGGTGCTGACCAGGCAGGACGCCGACATCGACAAGCTCCTGGCCGACGCCGAGGCCAAGGCCAACAAGGTTCTCGCGAAGTCGAGCTGACCTTCTGACACCCGGGGTGCCGGCCCGACGGGCCGGCACCCCGACACTCATGTCGAAATCGGGAGTCGACCGATGACCACAATGACCGTGAAAGGCTCACGGAGGCGGGGGCCGGGAGCGTTCCGGCGCGGGCTGCGACGCAACCTGACCGCCTACGGGTTCCTCTGCGCGGCGCTGATCTGCTTCGCCTTCTTCTCCTGGTACCCCATGGTGCGGGAGGTACTGCTCAGCTTCCAGCAGACGAACTTCGTCGACGATCCGACCTGGGTCGGCCTGGGGAACTTCCGCACGGTGACGGAGGACTCGGCGTTCGCCGACGCGTGGCTCAACACCCTCGCCTTCACCGGTCTTGCGCTCGTGTTCGGCTACGTCATCCCCTTCGTGGCGGCGATCGTCCTCAACGAGCTGCGACACGCGCGGGCCTACCTGCGGTTCATCGTCTACCTCCCGGTGATGCTGCCGCCGGCCGTCGGGGTGCTGCTGTTCAAGTGGTTCTACGACCCGGGCGCCGGACTGTTCAACCAGATCCTGGATCTGGCGCACCTGCCGGCCCTGAGCTGGCTCGACTCCACCGACACCGCGCTGATCTCCCTCGTGATCGTCTCCACCTGGATGAACCTGGGAACCGGCACGCTGATCTACCTCGCCGCGCTGCAGAGCATCCCGAGCGAGCTGTACGAGGCCGCCGAACTGGACGGTGCCGGGATCTTCAAGAGGGTCTGGCACGTCACGATCCCGCAGACCAGGCTGATCCTGCTGGTGATGCTGCTGCTGCAGATCGTGGCGACCATGCAGGTCTTCATCGAGCCGTACCTGCTCACCGGCGGCGGCCCGGAGAACGCGACGCTCACCGTCGCCTACCTCATGTACCAGTACGCCTTCAACTTCGGTGACTTCGGCGCCGGAGGCGCGCTCGGGCTGATGCTCATGGTCGTGCTGATGGTGTTCTCCGCCTTCTACCTGCGCCTGTCGCGGGACGACCAGAGCTAAGGAGGCAGCCGAGCCGATGTCGAACCTCGCAGTCCAATCACCTCGCCCGGCTCCCGCCCTTCCTCCGAAGCGCGGCTCCGGAGGAAGGGGCAGGCGGCCGCGCGCGGCCAAGGAGGCGCCCAGGGAGTTTCGCAGCCTGGTCTCCCCGCACACGCTCAACACCCCGCGCGGGCGGCTGATCTACCGGATCACGCTGACCCTGGTGGTGGTGGCCTTCACCGCCGCGTTCGTGTTCCCGCTCTACTGGATGGTCACCGGCGCGCTGAAGACCCCCGAGGAGCTCGCCCAGATCCCGCCGAGCTTCTTTCCCACCTCCTTCGACTTCGGGGTGTACGCCGAGGCGTGGGACCAGCTCGACCTGGGGCTCTTCCTCACCAACACCGTCGTCTACGCCGGCGGCGCCTGGCTGTTCACGCTGGCCATCGACGTCTCGGCCGCCTACGCGCTGTCCAAGCTGCGGCCCGTGCTGGGCAACGTGGTCCTGGCGCTGATGCTGGCCACACTCATGATCCCGCCGATGGTCATCCTGCTGCCCGCCTACCTGACGGTCAAGGACATGCCGATCTTCGGCTGGGACCTGCTGAACACCCCGTGGGTGATCTGGTTGCCCGCGGCGGCCAACGGGTTCTTCATCTTCCTGCTCAAGCGTTTCTTCGACTCGATCCCCCGGGAGTTGCTGGAGGCCGCCCAGATCGACGGCGCCTCTCCCGCCCGCATCCTGTGGTCGATCGTGCTTCCCGTCTCCCGGCCGATCCTCGGAGTGGTGTCCATCCTCTCGGTGGTCAACGTCTGGAAGGATTTCGTCTGGCCGCTGCTCGTGCTGCCTGACGGGGAGAAGATGACGATCAGCGTGGGCATCGCCTCGCTCTCGGCGCAGATGCCGCAGAACGTGCTGATCGCCTCATTGGTGATCGCGAGCATCCCGACCATGGTGGTCTTCTTCATCTTCCAGCGCAGCATCATGGCCGGCCTCACCGCCGGCAGTCTCAAGGGCTGACCTCGTTATCCACTTCAACCGCAAGGAGTTGTTCCAGCATGTCCGGCAGCACCTTCCCGGGAGCGACCCCGGACCCCGAAGCATGGTGGCGGGGAGCCGCGATCTACCAGGTCTATCTCCGGAGCTTCGCCGACGGCGACGGCGACGGGATCGGCGACCTCGCGGGACTTCGCGCGCGCCTGCCATACCTCTCCGACCTGGGCGTCGGCGCGATCTGGCTCAACCCCTGGTACCCGTCGCCGATGGCCGACGGTGGATACGACGTGGCCGACTACCGTGACATAGAGCCATCGTTCGGCACGCTCGCCGAGGCGGAGGAGTTCATCGCCGAGGCGCATGCCCTGGGTATCAAGACGATCACCGACATCGTCCCCAACCATGGCTCCGACCAGCAGAAGTGGTTCGTGCGCGCGCTGGAGGCCGGTCCCGGATCGCCCGAGCGCGACCGCTTCCTGTTCCGTGAGGGAAGGGGAGCGGGCGGTGAGCTGCCACCCAACGACTGGCAGTCGATCTTCGGCGGCTCCGCGTGGACCCGGGTCGCCGACGGCCAGTGGTACCTGCACCTGTTCGCCCCCGAGCAGCCCGACTTCAACTGGGCCAACCCCGAGGTCGTCGAGGAGTTCCACGACGTGCTGCGCTTCTGGTTCGACCGGGGTGTGGACGGCATCCGGGTCGACTCGGCCGCCCTGCTGGTCAAGGACATGGACGGCGGGGGAGGACAGGAGGCATACACGGACCTCGACGGCGTACACGACATCTACCGAGGCTGGCGCCAGGTGGCCGAGGAGTACGACGACCGGATCCTGATCGGCGAGGTGTGGCTGCCCGACCAGGAGCGCTTCGCGCTCTACCTGCGCCCCGACGAGATGCACACCGCTTTCAACTTCGACTTCCTGGCGTGCACCTGGGACGCCGACGCGCTGCGCCGGTCGATCGAGGAGACCCTGGCCACGCACATCCCGCTGGGCGCGCCCCCCACCTGGGTACTGTCCAACCACGACGTGACCCGCCCGGTGACCAAGTACGGCAGGGCCGACACCTCCTTCGACCACGCCGACCGCAAGCACGGCATGCCGTCGGATCCGGTGCTGGGCGAGCGGCGGGCCCGTGCGGCCGCTCTGCTGGCGATGGCGCTTCCCGGCGGGCTCTACGTCTATCAGGGCGAGGAGCTGGGGCTGCCGGAGGTGGAGGACCTGCCGGACGAGCTGCGCCAGGACCCGATCTGGGTCCGTTCCGACCACACCGACCCCGGCCGCGACGGCTGCCGGGTGCCGCTGCCGTGGTCGGGTGACGAGCCGCCGTTCGGGTTCGGCGCGGGGCAGCCGTGGCTGCCGCAGCCGCCGGAGTGGAAGGCGCTGACGGCCGAGGTGCAGGCCGCGGACCCGGCGTCCATGTTCACCCTCTACCGCACCGGGTTGCACCTTCGCCGTGAGCTGCTCGGTGACGGCACGCTGGCCTGGCTGGAGGCGGGGGAGGGGGTGCTGGCCTTCCGCCGGGAGTCGGGCCTGATCTGCGTGGTCAACCTCGGCTCGGAGCCGGTGTCCCTGCCGGAGCACGAGTCGGTCCTGCTGGCCAGCGGCCCGCTGGAGGGTGACAGGCTCCCCTCCGACGCCGCCGTCTGGCTCCGGGTGACCTGAGCCGCGCCCCCGGGGGGCGAGGGCAGGGGAGTGCCGCCATCGGTGCCGATGTCGGGGACCGCGCGCTCTTCTGTCGTCAGGCGCGGTGGGGGTTCTCTCCGGCGCGGGTGATGACCACTTCGGGGACGACGGTGCGGGCGGACAGCCGGGTGAGGCTGAGGGCCGGTTCGGCGATGACCAGGCCGATGCCGCGGGAGGCGCCGGTGACCAGTGCCGAGGGGCGTGTGTTCATGCTGTTGCCGTCTTCCTGTTCAGGGCGCGCAGCCCGGCCGCGGCCAGCTGCGGGACCGCCGCTCCCACGGTGTCGAAGCCTTCCCCCACGGTCAGGCCCTGCCGGTGCCGGGCGTAGATGCCTTCGGCGATCACGGCGATCTTGAAATAGCCCAGGGCGAGATAGAAGTCGAGCCGGCCAAGATCACGACCCGAGACTCGGGCGTACCGCTCGGCCAGGTCCTCGGGTGCGGGCAGCCGCTCGCTCGTGGAGGCGGCCGACCCGGCGAGCACCGGCTCGAACGCGGGATCGCGGTAGACCAGATGCAGCGCCAGATCGGTCAGCGGGTCGCCGAGCGTGGCCATCTCCCAGTCGACGAGCGCGCGCATCGTGCCGAGGTCGTCGTCGGCGAAGATGGCGTTGTCGATGCGGAAGTCGCCGTGCACGACGGCGGCCCCACCGGTGGCGGGCGTCGTCTCGGCCAGCCTGCCGCGCAGCGCGTCGATGTCGCGCAGCTCACGGGTGGCCACCCGCTGCCACTGGTCGGACCACCTGCCGACCTGCCGCGCCAGGAACCCCTCCGGACGCCCGAAACCAGACAGGCCAACGTCGCCGTACGGCACAGCGTGCAGAGCGGCGAGCACCTCGATCAGCCCGTGCGCGCAGCGGGCCAGCTCGGCGGGGCCGTACCGGTCGAGGTCCTCGCGGCTTCGGACGACCGCGCCTGACACGTACTCCACGAGCGAGAACGCGCATCCCAGGACCGACGGGTCCTCGCACAACGCCACGGCGCGGGCGACCGGGACGCCGCTGCCGTACAGGGCGGCGACCACGCGGTACTCGCGGGCCACGTCGTGCGCCGAAGGGGTCAGGCCGCCGAGCGGCGGGCGGCGCAGCACCCAGGAGGTGCGGCCGTCGCTCAGCCGGTAGGTGAGGTTGGAGCGGCCGCCGTGCACCAGGTCGGCGCTGATCGGGCCGGACGCCTCCGGGACGTGCAGGTCGAAGTACTGCTGCAGGGCCGGAAGGTCCAGCCCCGGCAGGGATCCGGTCATCGCGCGGACCCGGCGGCGCGGCGCAGCGCGCGGCGGGCGATGGCCCAGCGGTGGGTTTCCGTGGGGCCGTCGTAGATCCGGAAGGGGCGGATCTCGCGCAGGAAACGCCCCAGCAGCACGTCACCGGAGATGCCGAGCGCGCCGCAGATCTGCACCGAACGGTCCACGACCCGCCAGACGGCCTCGGCCGTGAAGGCCTTGGCGATCCCGGTGGACTGCGCGCCGGAGCCGCCGTTGTCCAGCTCCCAGCAGGCCTGCAGCGTCAGCGCCCTGGCCGCGGCGAGGTCGATCTCGGAGTCGGCGATCATGCCCTGCACCATGCCGAGGTCGCCCAGCCTGGAGCCGAACAGCCGACGCTCCGAGGCGCGGGCGAGCGCGATCTCCTGGGCCCGCCGCGCTATGCCGAGCCAGCGCATGCAGTGCGTCATCCGCGCCGGGCCGAGCCGTACCTGGGCGTAGTCGTAGCCCTTGTCCACCTCGCCGAGCACGGCCTCGTCGGGCACGACGCAGTTGTCGAACACCACCTCGCAGTGCCCGCCGTACATGCTCTCGTCCAGGGTGTCGATGTGGCGGACGATCTTCATTCCGGGGTTGGCGGCGTCCACCAGGAACATGGTCGCGCCGCCGCGGTCGCCGGGGTCACCGGAGGTGCGGGCCATGCAGATGGCGAAGGCCGCGCCGTCGGCGCCGGTGATGAACCACTTGCGCCCGTCGATCCGCCAGCCGCCGGCGACCCGGCGCGCCATCGTGCTCAGCGCGGCCGGGTCCGAGCCCGCGCCCGGAGCCGGCTCGGTCATGGCGAAGCAGGACCGGATCTCGCCCTGGGCCAGCGGGCGCAGGTAGGTCTCCTTCTGCGCCGGGCTCGCCACAGCCTCCAGGAGGTGCATGTTGCCCTCGTCGGGGGCGGCGATGTTCAGCGCGAGTGGCCCGAACAGCGACCAGCCCGTCTCCTCGAAGACCGCCGCGCGGCCCCGCATGTCCAGGCCGTGCCCGCCGTACTCGGGCGACACGTGCGGTGCGAACAGGCCGGCCTGCTTGGCCGCGCTCTGCAACCGGGTGCGCATCGCGTCACCGCCGGCCGCCGCGACGCCGCCGAAGCGCTCCTCCTCGGGCACCACGACCTCACGCACGAACTGTGCCGTTCGCTCGGCCAGTTCGGCCACGCGTGGCTCATGCGACAAATCAACAGGCATCGGATCCCCCTATCATTGGCTAATGAGCATTAGCCTCATTCTTAGACAGCTGATCCTGTGAGGTCAAGAGGTCCTCTGAACAGCGTTTTTCGCGACCCGAACTCGGCTACGATCAATTAGCCAGATAGGACGAGGTGGTAGTCATGACGGGGCGGGCCGCAGACATCAAGGCGGCGGCGCTGGCGCTGTTCGCCGAACGCGGGTATCAGGCGACGACGATGGCCGACATCGGGGCGGCCATCGGAATCCGCGGGCCGAGCCTGTACAAGCACGTCGGATCCAAGCAGGAGCTGCTCGTCCAGATCATGACCGCGACGATGGACACGCTGCTGGCCAACCATCGCGCCGCGATCTCAGGGTGCGACGACGTGGCCGAACGCCTGCGGCGGGCCGCCGAGGCACACGTGCGCTTCCACGCAAGGCACCGCCTGGAGGCGTTCGTGGGCACCCGCGAGATCCGGAGCCTCGAAGACCCGCACGACACCGAGGTGCTGAAACGACGTACGCGGTACGAGCGCGGGTTCCGGAAGATCATCGCCGAAGGGGTCGAGGCAGGGCGTTTTCAGGTCGCGTCGGTCAAGCTGACCTCGTACGCGATCCTCGACCTCGGCATGGGCGTCTCGGTCTGGTATCGCGAGGACGGTGAGCTGACCGAGGATCGGCTCGTCTACCAGTACGGCGACTTCGCCCTGCAACTAGCCGGCGCACGCTGAGCCGGTGCTCCGGCGTCGACCTCGTTCAGGGGATGTGCGCACCGGCAGTCGCTTGATGCCGTGGGCGAATCAGCCACTGCTTCCGCTCGGGTTCTTGGGCGGCGCCAGGATCGTGTGCGAGGTGATCTACTTTGTAAAGGGCGTGGTTCTGAGTGCCTTCGCGGCCAGAGCGACGAAAAGGGCCAGCAAGGCGGGGATGGCCAGCGCGCGGGGCAGACCCACCAGCTCGGCGGCGCCACCGATCAGCACGGGGCCGGTGAGGAATCCCGCGTATCCCAGGCTCGACACCCGGGCCAGCGCCTGTCCTGCGCGGGCCGGGGCGCGGCGACCGGCCGCGGAGAAGACCTGGGGGACGATGCAGGACAGGCCCGCCCCGAAGCAGCCGAAACCGATCACCGCGGCGACCTGGTGGTCGGCCAGCAGGGCCAGGCCGAGCCCGGCGGCGGCCAGCGCGCCGCACGCGCGCACCAGGTTCACCGGCCCCAGCCGGGCGGCCAGCCTGTCGCCGGCAAGTCGGCCGGCGGTCATCATGACCGAGAAGGCGGCGTAGGCGGCGGCGGCGAACCCGTCGGAACTGCCAAGGCTCTCGCTCAGGTAGACCGAACTCCAGTCGGCCGCGGCCCCTTCTCCGATCATGCAGCAGAAGGCCAGAACACCCAGCAGCATCACGCCTCCACCCCCGCCGGGCGCCGGTCCCGTCCCCGAGGGGATGGCCTGTGCGGTCAGGGTGAGCGCCCAGCGGGCCGCCCAGAGCGCGAACGCGGCGATTACCACGGCGACCGCGATGAACGTCGCTCCCGGGCTGAACGAAGCCTGGGCGAGCAGCCCGCCGGAGGTGGCGCCGAGGAACCCGCCGATACTGAACACCGCGTGGAAGGATGACATGATCGGCCGGCCCGTGGCCTGCTCGACCTCGACGGCGCCCGCGTTCATCGCGACGTCCAGGGTGCCGTGCACCGCACCGAAGGCGAACAGTGCGGCGGCCAGGCCGACCAGGTTCGGCATGTAGGCGGGCAGGATCAGCGCGACGCTCTGGGCGAAGGCCATCGGCAGCATCACCTTGACACTGCCGTAGCGGTCGATCAGGCGGCCGACCACCTGCATGCCGGCGATCGCCCCGGCGGCGATGCCGAGCAGCGCGATGCTGAGCTCGCCCTCGCTCAGCCCCAGCCCCTGTTTGATCGACGGGATGCGTGCCGTCCAGGTGCCGATGGCCATGCCGGAGAGCAGGAAGAGCAGGTAGATCGCCACCCGGCCGCGCAGCAGCGCGGCCCGGTCGAGAGGGGTGACGTGCATGGGGGAGGGCTCCAGTCGGGTGGCGCGGATCAGAGGGTGTGGACGAGCCGGGAGCCATCGGCGCGGGCGCCGAGCAGGGGCTTCGGTCAGACGGTGCGGACGGTGACGCCCGCCGCGACCATGGCGTCGTGCTCGGCGGTGGGGAGTGCGGTGTCGGTGACGACCATGTCGAGGCGGTCCAGCGGGCAGACCGCGCCGAACGCGGTGCGGGTGAACTTGCCGGAGTCGGTGGCCGCGATCACGCGCCGGGCCGAGGCGATCGCCGCCTGCTTGACGGCGACGTCGGACAGGTCGTGAGCGGTGAGGCCGTGTTCGGCGGACAGGCCGCAGCAGCCGATGACCGCGGTGTCGAAGCGCAGGGAGCGGATGGTGCTCTCGGTCAGTGGGCCGGTGAAGCTCAGCTCGCCGGGGCGGACCTCCCCGCCGGGCAGCACCAGGCGGATCCGGGCGGCGGTGCTGAGCTCGGTGGTCACCTGCAGGCAGAGCGGCAGGACCGTCAGGCGGCGGTCACGGATCGCGCGGGCGATCTCCAGGGAGGTGGTGCCGCTGTCGAGCAGCACGGCCTCGCCGTCGGCGAGCAGGGCAGCGACCTCGCCCGCGATCCGCCGCTTGGCCTCCGTCGCCTCGCGTTCGCGTACCACGAAGGGTGGTTCCTCTCCGCGCAGCAGCAGGCTCACCGCGCCGCCGCGGATCCGCCTGACCACGCCCTGCTGGGCGAGCTCGTCGAGGTCGCGGCGGATGGTCATCTCCGAGACCGCGTGCTCGACCGCAAGTTCCGCGACGGAGACGACGTCGCTGGCGCGCAGTGCCGACATGATCGCGCGAATGCGATTGTTACCTTCCATGTGTTCATTTGAACATGTGGTGTGTGAGGTTGGCAAACGTGCGGAACAATGGCCGCCATGCGCGCGAGTCGTCTGCTCTCCCTCCTGCTGCTCCTGCAGACGCGGGGGCAGCTGACGGCCACCGAACTGGCCAGGGAACTGGAGGTCTCCGTCCGCACGGTCTACCGCGATGTGGAGGCGTTGTCGTCGGCCGGGGTGCCGGTCTACGCCGACCGAGGGCCCGCCGGTGGATATCGCCTGCTGGACGGCTACCGTACCCGCCTTAACGGCCTGACCGCCGAGGAGGCATCCTCGCTGTTCCTGGCGGCGCTGCCCGGCCCCGCCGCCGAACTGGGGCTGGCCGAGGTCGCGGCGAACGCCGAGTTGAAGATGCTCGCCGCACTGCCCCCCGAGCCGCGCTTTCACGCCGCCAGGATGCGCGAGCGCTTCCACCTGGACGTGCCCGGCTGGTATCGCGACGCCGACGCGGTCCCTTTCCTGGGCGAGGTCGCCGAGGCGGTGTGGGAGCAGCGCCCGTTGCGCATGACCTACCGTCGCTGGGGTCCCCGCGACGTCGAACGCCTGGCACACCCGTACGGCCTGGTCCTCAAGGGGGGAGCGTGGTACATGGTGGCCGTCGCCGGTGAGGGGGAGCCGCGTACCTACAAGGTGGCGCGGATCGTGAGTGCCGAACTCCTGGCCGGGCGTTTCGAGCGCCCCGCCGGCTTCGACCTGCCCGCCTTCTGGCAGCGTTACACGGCCGGCTTCCGCGAGCGGATGTACACCGGCGAGGCGCTGGTGCGGATGGCGCCCGGCACCGAGGGGATGCTGCGTCACACGGTCGGCGCCGAGGTCGCCGAGGCCGCGCTCGCCGCGGCGGGCCCGCCCGACGAGCTCGGCTGGGTGCTGCTGCGCCTGCCGACCGAGTCCATCGGGCACGCCCACTGGCTGCTGCTGCGCCTGGGGGCCGACATCGAGGTGCTGGAGCCGCCCGAGCTGCGTGAGCGGATGGCCACCACCGGCGCAGACCTGGCCACGCTGTACGGCACGAGTTTCGGCTGATCGTTCGCCTGCCCGCCCCGCCCCCCATCGCGGCCACTCTGCTTCGCCGCATCGCAGAGTGGATCGACCAACGCACCCTCGCTGCCTCCCCTCACCTGGGTTCCGCAGCTAATCAGGGTTCTGGGCCACGGCTGAAGGTGTAGATGCTGGTCAGAGGGGTGGGGACTGGTCGGATTCTCGATTCTGCCTAGATACACGCATATTCGCCGTTTCCTAGGCCTGCCAAGGGTTATGGCGTTATCGTCTAGTCCATGTATCTGCGGTCGACGCCTCGCCGGAACAAGGACGGGACGGAAGTCCGATACCTGCAGCTCGCGCACAACGTGTGGGATCCGGTGTTGAAGCGGTCGAAGGTGCAGGTCGTCTACAACTTCGGCCGCGAGGATGCCGCGAACCGGGAAGCCTTGCAGCGCCTGATCGCCTCGGTCACCCGGTTCCTCGATCCCGACGCCGCCTTGTCGGCGGCGACCGACGGGCTGGCGTTCACCGAGTCCCGACCTCTGGGCGGCACATGGGTGCTGGATGCCCTCTGGCGGCAGTTGGAGATCGGCAAGGTGATGAAACGGCTGCTCAAGGGCCGCCGGCTCGACCCGGCCGCGGAGCGGGTGCTGTTCGCGCTGGTCGCCAACCGGCCCTGGCCCCCTGCTCCAAGCTCGCGGCGGCCCGCTGGGTGAACGAGGACGTGGCGATCGACGGCCTGCTGCCCGCGACCAGCGACGACGCCTGCTACCGGGCGATGGACTGGCTGATCGAGATCTCCGGAAAGCTCGAGGAAGAGGTGTTCCACCAGGTCGCAAACCTCCTCAACCTCGAGGTCGATCTGCTGTTCTTCGACACCACCTCGACCTACTTCGAGACCGAAGACGCCGACGAAGCCGTGCCTCGCGACGCGTTCGGCCAGGTCGTGCCCGAGCAGGACGCCACCGACGATCACAAGCGCAAGGGGTTCCGGTCGTTCGGCAAGTCCAAGGACCACCGCGATGACCTGCCGCAGGTCGTGATCGGGATGGCCGTCACCCGCACCGGCATCCCCGTCCGGGTGTGGTCCTGGCCCGGCGCGACCGGCGACTCCGCGCTGATCCGGCAGGTCAAGGACGATATGCGGGACTGGACGTTGTCGCGGATCGTGTGGGTCGCCGACCGCGGCTTCGCCTCCGAGCGCAACCGGCTGCACCTGCGCAAGGGCGACCACCACTACATCATCGGAGAGAAGCTCCGCTCCGGATCGGCCGAGGCCACCGAAGCACTCGCCCGTCAGGGCCGCTACCAGGAGATCCGCGACAACCTGCGGGTCAAGGAGGTTCGGATCCGCGAGGACGAGCGGTTCATCATCTGCTTCAACCCCGAGGCCGCGCAGCGGGACGAGAAGGTCCGGGAACGACTGCTCGCCCAGCTCGCGACCTTGATCGAGGGCACCGATCGGCTGAACGCGACCAAACGTGCGGAGCTGCGCGGGGTGATCTCCACCAAGCCCGGCCTGAACCGGTACCTGCGGACCACGCCCGGCGGGCTGCTGCGCATCGACGCCGCGAGAATCAAGGCCGAGGAGAACCTCGACGGCAAGTACCTGCTGCGCACCTCGGACCCGAAGATGACTCCTGAGGACATCGCGCTCGGCTACAAGCAGCTCCTCGAGGTTGAGCGGGGCTGGCGCGACATGAAGCAGATCATCGATCTGCGGCCGGTCTTCCACCGCAAGGAGCAGCGCATCCGCGCGCACGTCCTGCTCTGCTGGCTGGCGCTGCTGCTGGCCCGGATCGCCGAGACCTCCACCGGGCAGACCTGGCCCGCCCTGCGCCGCGAGCTCGACCGGATCACTCTGGGCACCTTCACCGGCCCCGCCGGCACCTTCCGGCAACGCACCGAGATCACCAAAGCCCAGCGCGATCTGCTCCACGCCCTCAAAATCGATGCCCCGCCCAGGATCTACCAGCTCACCCCGCCCAGCCGCTGACCAGGCCGAACCCCAGCCCCTAGATACACGCCGTCCCGCCAGCAGACGGCATGTTTCCGCATGTCAATCCCCAGATTCGCGGACTATCCCGCTACATCAACTGCGGAACCCCGGCCTCAGGCGGCTCCGGCCAGGCCCCGCACGGCCAGCCCCATGCCGAGCGCGACGACGGCGACGGCGGTGCCGAGCGGGGCGAGGGACGACAGGCGGGCCGCCAGGCCGTTCCCCGCCACCGCCATGCGGTCGAGCCGTCCCGCCAGCCTGACCAGGAGCAGGCCGGTGATGGTCAGGGTGCCCGCCATCCCGATGCCATAGGCGAACACCAGCGCGATCCCGAACCAGGTGCGGCCGAGTGCGATGGCGCCGAGCAGGACGACGAGCGCCGAGGGGCTGGGTACCAGGCCTCCCGCCACTCCCATCCCGACCAGCCCGCGCCGCGAGCGCGCGGTTTGCTCGGCCCGAGCGGACGGCTCCCGGTCCAGCACCGCCGTCGGGGCGACTTCGCGGGCCGGGGGTGTGCGGCCCTGCGGGGAGCCGCCGTCCTCGTGACCGGAATAGCCGGGGCGCCGGTCATGTCCTTGAACGGAGGGCGCCTCCTCGTGCCCGTGTCCGTGCCTGTGCCTGTGCCCGTGTCCGTGCCTGTGTCCGTGCCTGTGTCCGTGCCTGTGCCTGTGTCCGTGCCCGAATGGGCCGTGTCCGGAGAGGGCGCCGCCGCAGTGAGCACGCCAGGCCGACCGCAGGAGAGCGGCGCCGATGACGGTGATCAGCAGGCCGCTGGCCAGTCCGAGCCAGCCGAGCACGCCCTCCCCGGTGAGGGTGGAGAAAGCGCTCAGTAGCAGGCCGACCGCGAGGACGCCCAGCGTGTGGGTGGCCGTCACGGTGGCGCCGACGACCAGCGCGTCGCGTGGGCGCCCTCTGCGTCCGGCGAGGTACGCGGCCATGATGGTTTTGCCGTGGCCCGGGATGAGAGCGTGGCCCGCGCCGAGCACTGCGGCCAGCAGCACGGCGAGCAGGCCCAGCGGCACGGTCAGTGACTCGGTGCCGACCAGTCCGGTGAACAGGCGGTCCAGCGCTGCCAGCGCGTCTGCGATGGGCCCGCCCGACACCAGCGGCAAGGCGACTGCCGTCGAACCGGTCCCGGAGGTCACCGCCAGCTCCACCGTGCGCTGGTCGAGCGGGCTGGCCAGTAGATCGTCGGGGTAGGCCCGCAGTTGCCGGCTCGCGCTCGCGCCGGGTACGGGCGGCCGCACCAGCCGTACCCCTCCGGAGGACACCGCGGTGATCTCTCGCCAGCCCAGCCGGTCGGTCAGGAAGTCATCGCTGAAGCCGACCGTCCCGTTCCCCGCCGGCCCCCCGGACGTCGTGGCCCCGGAGCCGGAGGCCGCAGGAGTGGCGGGTGTCCGGAGCGGTTCCGCGGTGGCGGTCAGGCGGCATGTCAGGCGGCTGGTCTGCAGGCCGCCCTGGCCGGGCTCGTAGGCGAAGACGGCTTCGGAGACCCGCCATGGTGTCGCGGCCCCGTTCACCGTCAGATGCTGCGCGGCGGCGAGTTCGGTGCACCGGGCGGTGCCATAGGACGACCGTTCGGCCTGCGAGACCGTTCCCGACCGGTCGGCGTCCACTGTGGGGCGGGCCTGGAGGGTGGGCAGCTCGGCGCTGTCCACGATCGCCAGGTTCTCCACCCGGTCCGGGGTGATCCGCAGGCCGTTGTAGTGGTTGATGGTGAAGTTGCCCAGGGGATGCGTCACCTGGGCGAGGGCGGGTGCGGCGGGCAGGAGAAGCGCCGCGCATACCGTCAGGCCGGAAACAGCCGTGATGACCGCGGTCCGGGTTGCCTTGTCGCGCATCATGAGAACCTCGCCAGGGCGGGAAGATCGGGGGAGAAGGCGGGATCGGCGTCGCGGACCCGCGCGGCCGATCTCCTGGACTCCGCGCCCAGACCGAGCGCGCGCTCGATCTCGGCGCGGTGGTGGTGGAGCAGGGCGTTGCGCCAGCCGGTGGCGGTGGCCTTGCGCGCGTACGGCAGAGCCTGCCGGTCGCGGCCGTCGCGGTGCAGAGCCCAGGCCAGGGCGTCGGCGGCGATCACGTTGGGGTTGCGGGCGTACTCGGCCTCGGCGTGTTCGACGGCCCGCGCGGCAGAGCCGTGATCGGCCTCGAACTCGGCCCAGGTCAGGTCGTCCCTGACCTCGGCCGCCTTCATCAGCTCCCGCTGCGCGCGCAGCAGTGCCCACTGTTCGGCGGGATCCTTTCCCGCCGCGGACAGCACCTCGGCGTACTCGATGATGTACTGGGCCAGGGGTAGCCGCCCGACCACGGCGGCGTAGAGCTCGGCGGCCTCGGCCGGCCGGCCGTCGAGCGCCGCGGCCCTGGCGGTCCCGGCGAGGGCCGGGGTGAAGTCCGGGGCGGCCCGCAGCGCGAGACGGTATTGCTCGGCGGCTCCGGGCAGGTCGCCGGCGTGCAGGGCCAGCTCGCCCAGGTAGTAGCGGCAGTAGGCGACGTCGGCGGGGGAGAAGGCGTCATCGAGGGCGTGCTCCAGCATGCGGCGCGCCGTCGCGCGGTCACCCCGGAGTTCGGCGGCGTAGGAGGCCCGGGTGAAGGCTGCGACGCCGGGACGCAGCTCCATCATCCTGTCGATCGCTCGGGTGGCCTCGGCGTAGCGGCCGAGCTGGGTGTAGGCGTCGGCCAGCACCGCTTGGGCGCCCTGGCCATAGGGGTTGGCGGTCTGCGACAGCTTGGCCAGCCGTACGGCCTCGGTGAAGTCGTGCCGACCGGCGGCGAGCGCGGCCTGGCCGGTCAGCGCGGCGAAGTTGCCGGGGCTCAGCGCGGCGGATCTGGACAGCGCCTGCTTGGCCTTCGGGTAGAAGGACGGGTCGGCGCTCAGGCGTGCCTGCTGGACGTAGGCCGAGCCGAGCTGTGCCCAGGCCTGATGGTCGCCCGGCAGCCGCCGGAGCCGGGTGGCCAGCGCTTGGATCGCATCGGTGAGGGAGGCGGCCGAGACCGGGGTCTCGACCGGCTGGAGCGGGGCGTCGGCGGCCGGCGGCGGTTGTCCGCCGGGGATCAGGGCCGCCCCCGCACTCAGCGCCGCCGCCAGGCTGAGCACGCCCGCGGCGAGCCGGGCTTTTGCGGATGTCTTCATGGTGATCACTCCCAGGGCCGGGTGCGGGACCCGCGAGGAGCGGGTCCCGCGTCGTCGAGTCAGCTCTCGTTGACCGACGTGTTGCCGGGCAACGGGATGTAGGGGAACCTCGTGCCGGACGGCCTGTCGTTCTGGTTCACCTTGTCGCCGGTGGCCAGCGCGTCGACGAGCTTGCCGCTCTGGGCGGCACCGGCCATCGCCTGCAGGGCGATGTCGATCACGTCGTCCCCGAGTCGGCGGCCGTTCGGGAAGCCCTGCAGGTCACCGGCGAGCACGCCCAGCCGGTTTGGTGTGGCTGCGGGCGCGATGGCCATGTTCAGCCGCAGCATCTCCGACGGGCGCAGCTTGCCCGCGTCCTTGTTGAGGCTCTGGGAGTTGAGGTCGGCCTTGATCGGGCCGTTGGCCTTGGCGATACCGGTCAGGAAGATCTCGACCAGGTCGGCTCTGGGGGTCTTCGGCGCGTTGAGGCCGTAGATGGCCTCAAGGAGCCGCGGAACCTCAGGGTGGGTGACGCGCTTGACCACGGCGGCGACGTCGGCGTCCCTGTGCGGGGGCAGCGCGTTGAAGGCGTCCTTCAGCCCGGCCGGGACCACGACCTCGTTGACCAGCGGCTGGCCCAGGCGGGAGACCTGGACGTAACCCCTCGGGCTCCACTTGTCCACGGTGGACCAGACACCGATGACCGGGTTGCGGCCGGCGTCGCCCTTCAACGCGACCTCGTTCTTTGGCACCTGCACGGCCAGGCTGTGCACGTTGTAGCCCTTGAGGGTGTCCTGGCCGACTTCGGACAGGTTGCCGCCGTAGAGCAGGTCGAAGACCCTCAGGTCGGCGAAGAAGGCCTCGTCGGCCTGGCCGGCGAAGGCTTTCCCGCCGCCGGGCAGAGCCTTGATCGACTGGGTGCGGAGCGAGCCGTAGTCGGGCATCGAGGCCGGGCCGGTGTTGCTCGGGGCCACCACGCCGTCCTTGACCAGGGTGCGCGTCCCCCAGTGGGTGATCTTCTTGAGCGTGTAGTGCTGCCTGAACAGCAGGTTCTCATCGTTCAGCGAGGTGATCGGGCCGTTGTTGTACAGGAAGGTGGCCGCGCCGCGCCTGTCCTCGTCGCGAAACGTCCACTGGTAGACGGTGTCGGGCTTCGCGTCACCGTCACTGTCGATTTTGATGCTGTAGCGCGACCTGGTGTCGAACTGGTAGAAGTTCGGCCCGCCGTTCGGTTCCTCGAACGGGATGAAGTTGGCCATCAGGGTGACGGTGTCGGGCC
Source organism: Streptosporangium sp. NBC_01810 (assembly GCF_035917355.1). Lineage (NCBI taxonomy): Bacteria > Bacillati > Actinomycetota > Actinomycetes > Streptosporangiales > Streptosporangiaceae > Streptosporangium > Streptosporangium sp. NBC_01810. The sequence goes on from NZ_CP109070.1 coordinate 2,604,026, forward strand.
TGTCCGGGCTGACGAAGGCGTACACGTCGGTGTTGTCGTTGCGGGGGTCACCCGCGATCATGGGCGCCTCGCGGTGCGAGGAGGCCACGCCGGTCTCTGCTCTGAGCAGGGCGAACGAGGAGGCGGTGAGTACTCCCGCGACGCCGATGCCGATCAGGGCGCGCCGGTTGATTCGGAGCTCCATGTGTCAGTCGGTCCTTTCGGCTGCCGGTCACGGGGGTGACCGGCCTATGGGTTGTGGGGAGGAAGCATCCGGTCGGATTCCCCGGCCCCTTATTCGTCGTTGGACCGCCCTTGGATTGGTCGATTTTTTTCGGGTCATGGATCATCGCAAGATGAATGGAAATTTCAGTGATCCCACTGGTTAGAGCGCTAATGTGTCCTGAGGTTGGTGTGCTGGATCCTCCGCGCCCGCGACAGATCAAGCGCGGCGTGCGCGCACTCCGCGGCGGAGGTCGGCCGTCACCGGCCGGTGCGACGTCTTCGACATCCATGTCGGCCTCGATGACGCGTTGCGTGCCGTCGGCGGCGTCGACCGGCCCGCCGATCACCCGGGCTCCCGGCCGATCCCGATGGCGCAGACCAATCCATCCGCCGTACCGCTCCGAATGAGCGGTGGACCGCGTTGTGCGCGCATGGCAGGGAGAAGACATGAGACCCAGAGGGGTGCCGAGGCCGGTGGAGGGCCGCGACTTTGCTCAAAACGGGCTGGAAGACCTGCTCGAACATGTGGCACGGGGAGATCGCGCCGCCTTCGAACGGGTCTACGACCTGATCGCCGGCCCCGTCTACGGGCTGGTCCTGCGCGTGCTGCGCGACCCCGCCCAGAGCGAGGAGGTCGCCCAGGAGGCCCTCGTCGAAGTGTGGCGCAACGCCGCCCGCTACGAACGCGTCCGCGGCTCGGCCACGGCCTGGGTCATGACGATCGCCCACCGCCGCGCCATCGACCGCGTCCGCGCCGCCCAGGCCGCCGTCGACCGCGAGGAGCGTGTGGCCAGGCTGGAGGTGCGCCGTCCTTTCGACGAGGTCGCCGAGTCGGTGGAGACCCGTCTGGAACGCGAACGGCTGCGTCGCTGCCTGGCCGGGCTCACCGAGCTGCAACACCAGTCCGTCACCTTCGCCTATTACGGCGGATACTCCTACCGTGAGGTCGCCGAGTTGCTGAAGGTGCCGCTGGCGACGGTGAAGACCCGGATGCGTGACGGGCTGATCCGCATGCGCGACTGCCTGGGGGTGGAACGATGAACGGCATCGAGAGCGGCAGGGACCCGCACACGCTGGTCGGCGCCTACGTCCTGGACGCCATCGACGACCACGCCGACCGGCTGCTCTTCGAAGAGCACCTGGGTCGCTGCGCCGAATGCGCGCAGGAGGTGCGTGGCCTGGCGGAGACCGCCGCCAGGCTCGGCCAGGCAGAGGCCGCCGACCCGCCGCCGGCGCTGCGCGAGCGGGTGATGGCCCAGATCGATCACGTCCGTCAGGTGCCGCCCGCCTTCGCGCACGTACCCGGCCTGAGGAGCGGGGTCCGGTGGTGGCCCCGCCTGGCCACGGGCCTGGCCGCCGTCGGCCTGGCCGCCGCCGTGTCGCTGGGCCTGGTCGCCATCCGCCTCCAGGATCAGCTGGAGCAGGTCCAGCAGCGCGATCGGCAGATATCCGCAGTCCTGGCCGCCCCTGACGCCCGCACCCTCACCGCGACCGCGCAGCGAGGCGGCACCGCCACCGTGGTGCTCTCCCGCGCCCGGGGAAAGCTGGTGTTCCTGACCAGCGGGCTACCCGCCCTACCCGAGAACGGCACCTACCAGATGTGGCAGATCGGACCCGCGGGCATCCACTCGGCCGGGCTGATGCGCCCCGACGCCTTGGGCCACACCCCACCCGTCGTCACCGCCCCCGCCGCCACCACCACCCGGCTCGGCGTCACCGTCGAACCCGAAGGCGGCTCCACCCAGCCCACCACCCAGCCCCTGTTCCTGGTCGACCTGCCCGCCATTTGACCGCGGCATAGGGGTGGCCGCTGTCATCGCGCTCGCCGATTCACCGCTCATGTCCCACGTGGGCTCTTTGAGTAAAGACGATCTCATCGGAGCCGGGGCTGACGGCCAGGTGCACACCAGCGAGGACGCCGGTGAGAGCCGGCAGGCGGTGGGCCGGCTGCCGGGTCGGGCCTCCGCCTTCACGGCTGTCGACCGGCGGCGCCTCCTCGCGGCCATGGAGGACGGAACCATCGTGGAGTCGACGGACGGGGGAGGTCGATTCTCCGTGGTCTACCGTCCCGCCTCGAAGTGAGAGCTTGCTGGGCGGTTTCGATGGTCTTGGCGAGATCCTTGGCCTTGGGGTCGGCTCCCGGTGCCTGCTCCGTCCTGGCCATCTCGATCGCTCCCCCTGTGGTGAGCGATCATCAACTCGGAGAACATCCGGTCGAATCGCGTGCCCTTGACCGTCTGGAGCTTGCCCATGTCCTCCTCGGTCGTCATGCCGGGCATGCCGTGCCCGCCGTGGTCTCCCTCAGGAGCCGCGGGTTGGCTCCAGGCCGGTGCGACACCCGCGACGTGGACCGGCCCGAGTCGCCCGTCGTTTTCCCCTCACAGTCGCGGCCTGCCCTTTCCAATCATTCTACTATCCATAATAGTATAATGATTCGGCGTAGACATACGGCAGGAGACCTTCAAAGGGGCGGCCTGCCCCTCCTTGGGCCCGAATGCCGGCGGTGCCCCACGAGGATCGCGTTTCGTAGCGGAATCCACGATTGGCGATGGGAGAGGTTCGATCTCGGCACCCTCCGGCATTAAGGAGAAAGGCCCATGGCGGATCATATGGACACCCGGCGCGGCGACGGGAAGGACCGCAGCCGGCCTTCTCACCGACCCAGGAGACGAATATGGCACACCACGGGGCCTTGGCGTAGCCGCGCACGTTCCCGCCGTCGCGAGCCACGGTCTCCTTGGCCCGGGGTGAGGACATGTACCAGTCGTGGAACGGGGTGCCGCCGCCGCTGGCGTTCTCGGTGGTCGGGCGGCTCTTGCCCGTTCGCCCTGGCAACTTAAGATCTTCAGGGAGAAATCCCAGTTTGAACCAGCGACCTGTTCGCGGGCCGGAGAGATCGACCGCAGAACCCCATGAACCCCTGACGGGTAGGCCGATCGCCCTTGAGGCAAACTCCTACTAGGATCGATAATAGAGAGGATCATGATTCAAGCCTCTGCGAAAACCGTTATTCGGAGATCGATTCGGTTCGTCGAGATGACTGCGATCGAGTCCGCCCAAGAATCTTGGGCGGGTGCGTCGGTTCGGGACCCCCTTTCTTGCCGACCGTTGTCTCATCGGGGATATCGGCGACGGTCACACTTTTCAGGTCGTTCGTTGCGGGCTGTCGCACGACCGTCGGTGCGGGCTCGGCTCCTGACCGAACGCCGGCGCGGCCGGAGACGACCGTCGTCTCCGGCCGCACCGGCGTTCCGCTATTTGAAGTTGCGCAGGCGCAGGCTGTTGCCGACCACGAAGACCGAGGAGAACGCCATCGCGGCTCCGGCGATCATCGGGTTGAGCAGGCCGAGCGCGGCCAGTGGCAGGGCGGCCACGTTGTAGGCGAAGGCCCAGAACAGGTTGCCCTTGATGGTGCCCAGCGTCCGGCGCGACAGCCGGATGGCGTCCGCGGCCACCCGCAGGTCGCCGCGGACCAGGGTGAGGTCGGAGGCCTCGATGGCCGCGTCGGTGCCGGTGCCCATGGCCAGGCCGAGGTCGGCCTGGGCGAGGGCCGCGGCGTCGTTGACGCCGTCACCGACCATGGCCACCGACCTGCCCTCGGACTGCAGGCGCTTGACCACGTCGACCTTGTCGGCGGGCAGCACCTCGGCGATGACCTCCTCGATGCCGACCTCGGCCGCGACCGACCGTGCGACGGTCTCGTTGTCGCCGGTGAGCAGCACCGGCCTCAGTCCCAGGGCGCGCAGCTGCCGGATCGCCTCGGCCGAGGTGGGCTTGACGGTGTCGGCCACCGTCAGGACCGCGCGGGCGTGGCCGTCCCAGCCGACCGCGACGGCTGTGCGGCCCGCCGCCTGTGCCTCGGTGAGCGCTCGCTCCAGGTCGGCGGGCAGGTGCTGGGACCACTCGGCGAGCAGCGTGGGGCGGCCCACCAGCACGGCGTGTCCGTCGACGACGCCCTGCACGCCGAGGCCTTCGAGGTTGGCGAAGTCCTCGGGGGTGGGCAGCTCGCCCACTTGCTCGGCCGCGCCTCGGGCGACGGCCTGGGCGATGGGGTGTTCGGAGGCGTGCTCCAGGGCGCCCGCCAGGCGCAGCACCTGCGCCTCGTCCTCGCCGTCGGCGAGGTGGACACTGGCCAGGGTCATCTTGCCCTCGGTGACGGTGCCGGTCTTGTCGAGCACGACGGTGTCGACGGCGCGGGTGGATTCCAGCACTTCCGGGCCTTTGATCAGGATGCCGAGCTGGGCGCCGCGCCCGGTGCCGACCAGCAGGGCGGTCGGCGTGGCCAGGCCCAGGGCACAGGGGCAGGCGATGATCAGCACGGCGACCGCGGCGGTGAAGGCCGCCCCGGCGCCGCCGCCGGTTCCCAGCCAGAAGCCGAGCGTGCCGACGGCCAGTGCGATCACGATCGGCACGAAGATCCCGGAGATGCGGTCGGCCAGCCGCTGAACCTGGGCCTTACCGGTCTGAGCATCTTCGACCAGCCTGGCCATCTGGGCGAGCTGGGTGTCGGATCCGATGCGGGTGGCGCGGACGAGAAGGCGGCCACCGGCGTTGACGGTCGCGCCGGTCACCGTGTCCCCGGGGCGTACCTCCACCGGAACCGACTCGCCGGTGAGCATGGAGGCGTCGACCGCGGAGGTCCCCTCTTCGATCACACCGTCGGTGGCGATCTTCTCGCCGGGCCGGACCACGAACCGCATCCCCACCTTGAGCTGGTCGGACGGGATGCGGGTCTCGACACCGTCGCGCAGGACGGCGACGTCTTTTGCCCCCAGCTCCAGCAGCGCCCGTAGCGCGGCGCCCGCGCGGCGTTTGGAACGGGCCTCGAAGTAGCGCCCGGCCAGGATGAACGCCGTCACTCCCGCCGCGGCCTCCAGGTAGATGTTGCCTGAGCCGTCGGTGCGCTCGATCGTGAACGCGAACGGGTGGGTCATCCCCGGCGTGCCCGCCGTGCCGAAGAACAGCGCCCACAACGACCAGCCGAGGGCGGCGATCGTGCCGAGCGAGACCAGGGTGTCCATGGTGGCGGCGCCGTGACGCAGGTTCGTCCAGGCCGCCTTGTGGAAGGGCCAGCCGGCGTATACCACCACCGGGGCGGCCAGGGTGAGCGAGAGCCACTGCCAGTTGGTGAACTGCAGCGCCGGGATCATCGCCATGGCGATCACCGGTACGGCGAGCACCATGGAGGTGATCAGTCGCTGTCGCAGCGACTGAAATTCGTCCTGCGGCTCGTTCTGTGATTCATCGCGTTCCGCACCGCTCTCGGGCTTCGCGGGAAGCGCGGCGGTGTAGCCGGTTTTCTCCACCTCGGCGATGAGGTCCTGGGGGTCGATGCCCTGGTCGAAGGTGACCTTGGCCTTCTCGGTGGCGTAGTTGACGGTCGCGGTCACGCCGTCGAGCTTGTTGAGCTTGCGCTCGATCCGGTTGGCGCAGGACGCGCAGGTCATGCCACCGATCGAGAGTTCGACCGTGCCTTGTGGTCTGTCATCGGTGAGGGAGGACATCACCTGCCCCTTTCGCTCGTCATGCCAGGTGTCAGTGGTCGTGGTCGCCGTGCGAGCCGGGTGTGGCCGGTGCGGTCTCCGGTGTCGGGCCCGAGGTCGTGGCCGGTGCCGGGAGCTCGCCGGCGCGGACGGTGAAGTCGGCGGTGCGCACGGTTCCTTCGTGCTGGAAGTCCAGGAACAGCCGGTAGTCGCCGCGGCTGGGCACCTCGGCGTAGAAGGTGATCTCCGGACCCGGGGGAGTCCTGCCGTCGCCCGGCTCCCCGTCGGGGTGCACGTGCAGGTAGGCCAGGTCCCCGGCGCGCAGGGCGACCAGGTGCCCGTATGCGCCCAGGTAGGGCTGCAGGTCGGTGACCGGATGGCCGTCCTTGCCGACCTTGAGGGTGAGCTTGCTGGACGCGCCGGGTGTCAGGGCCCCGTCCAGGGTGACGGTGTAGCCGTCGACCGTGGAGGTACGGCTTGCCGCGGGCAGCGGCCTGGGGTCATGAGCGCCGGGCGCCTGCACGTCGGTGCCCAGGGTCAGCCCGCTGCCACCCTCGGGGGTGAAGTCCGCGAACACCCGGTACGCGCCCGCTTCCGGCAGCGTCAGCTTCACCGACCACACACCGTCACCGGTCAGTTCGGGGTGCAGGTGCTGGAAGCCGCCCAGGTCGCGGGAGACCACGATGAAGTGCAGCTTCTTGCCGTGCTGTGTCCGATAGGCGGTGACGGGCCCGCCGTCGGGGCCGATCACGCTGAAACGAAAGTCCGTCGCCTGACCGGGCTCGACCGTGGTGGTCTCGGGGATCAGGGTGTAACCGTCCTGGGACACTTGAAGCCCTCCGGGAATGAATTTTCCAGCCGTCGGCGGGCTGGAGGTCGGCTCGGTGTGGGTTTCATGGCCGCCGGCCTGGCTCGGAGACGGGGTCGAGTGGATCGTGTGACCGTCGGCCGTGGGCTCGAGGCCGGTCGTGCCCACCGCGCTGCCGGCCCCCAGAGCCCCAGCGAAGATCACAGCGAGTCCGAGGACGTAGGCGCTCAATCTGACCGGTGTGTTCACGACGGAGTCACCACTTCGTACCCGGCCTCCTTGACCGCGGCCGTGATCCCCGCCGCGTCGATCGGGCTCTCGCTTCGTACGGTCACCAGGCCGGTGGCCAGATCCACCTCGACTTCGGTGACACCGGGGACCTCGCCGACCTCCTCCTTGACGGAGGAGACGCAGTGGCCGCAGGTCATGCCCTTGACGGTGTAGGTGGTGGTGATCATGACGATCACTCCTTCTGCTCGTTGGTTTCGTCGATCAGGAGCGGACGAGGCGGGCGATGGCCTCGCTGGCCTCCTTGACCTTCGCCTCGGCCTCGGCGCCGCCCTTGGCGGTCGCGTCGGCCAGGCAGTGCGCCAGATGCTCTTCCAGCAGGGACAGGGCGAAGGACTGCAGGGCCCGGTTGGCCGCCGACACCTGGGTGAGGATGTCGATGCAGTACTTGTCCTCCTCGACCATCCGCTGCAGGCCGCGGGCCTGGCCCTCGATCCGGCGCAGTCTCCGCAGATGGTCCTGCTTGTTGTCGGTGTAGCCGTGCATCTCTCCCCCTACGCTCAGCTTCTTCCCACCATAACACCATACCCCCCTAAGGTATTCCGGGTGGCTTCGTGAGACAGGCATCCGAGCGGGGGGCGACGGGGGCGTGCCGGGGCACACCCACGAATCGCGTCACACCTGTACGGCCTCGGGCTGATCACCTGCCTCGGCTGCGGCTGCCCGCTTCGGCCTGCGCATGAGCAGCAAGGCCAGTACGGCGCCGGCGCCGGCGGCGGCCACGGCTCCGGCTCCGGCTCCGGCTCCGATGAAGGCGGCCTGGAAACCACCGGTGAGCGCGGGCAGGTTCCCCAGCTCCGCAGCACCCCGGGAGGTGGCGATCGCGGTCATCACGGCCAGGCCGAGCGCGGAACCGATCTGGTAGGTGGTGTTGACGATCCCGGAGGCCAGACCGCTCTCCTCGGGCCGCACGCCCGACAAGGCCGACATCATGGCCGGAATGTATGCCAGGGACATGCCGACCGCGGCGATCAGTGAGGCGGGCAGCACATCGGTGGCGAACGTCCCGCCCGGCCTGGCGAGCGACAGCCCCGCCAGGCCCACGGCCAGGACGAGCAGGCCGACGACGATCAGCGGCTTGCATTCCTGATTCCTCGCATCCACACCGTGGTGGCAGGATGCGTCATGGGGGTTGGGTGTGATGTCGAAGTCGGACCGGCCCCGCGGGTGGGCGTGCATGCCAGTGCACGCCCACCGTCTGTTCTTTCGGGCGAAGTCGCCCTAGGAGGCGCTGACCGGCGAGGCGTCGGCCAGCGCGTAGCCCGCCTGGTCCACGGCCGCGCGGATCTCCTCGTCGGAGAATCCCGCCCCGCTGACGGTGACGGCGCCGCTGGCCAGGTCGACCTGGACGCCGGTCACGCCGCCGACCTTGCCGATCTCGGCGGAGACCGACGAGACGCAGTGCCCGCAGGTCATCCCGCTGACCTGGTAGGTGGTTCCGCCGTTGGCCTCCGCCTGTGCGGAGGTGCTGTCCGCGGTGCCGCACGCACATGCCGTGCACATATGGCTCTCCTCTCGCATGTACCCCATGGGGGTATCTCGGCTTGCGACCTTAACATACCCCCTAGGGGTTCAATTCCCAATAGGGGGGTTGAGGTTTTCAGTGAGAAACGGTGCGTTATGCCGGCGAGCCTGGCCGCGCACGGCGTCACCACCGGTGGTGACGTAGGCGGAGACGCCTCCGTCGAGAGGGTGGAGGCCGGCGGGCTGGGCATCGGCCCCGAGAACCGCTCCCGTCTTTCGCCGTTGCTGTTCGAGCACATCAATTTCCACGGTTTCTACCCGTTCAACCGTCCTGACCTGGGGTGGAGGGCTCCGCGAGCCGCGCGACCCCAACGTCGCCGACGAACAGGAGTAGTCCACCTGGGGGAGACATGCCAGGGCCTGGGCGAGACGGCCTCCCCTGCCGGGGCCTGGAACGCCGGTAAAGGAGAACTCTGAGGATCGCGGGCTTCGGCCCGGCGGCGCGGCGGCTTGTTTGAGGATCTGGATGCTTGCGATCACTCGCGTTAAGCAACTCATGTTGACCAATCCCAAATTAGTCAACTAGGGCTGCTTACATGTCCGGTGCTGAGACTCCCGTTCCTCAAGAGCCCGCTGATGCGCTGGCGGCTGTGGCGGCGTTGAGACACCTGGCCGACCAGATAGAGGACGCCGCCGTCGAGCAGCATGCGAGGTGGCTGGAGGTGGCCACAGGTCGCCGAGGCGCTCGGCGTGAACCAGAAGGAAAGGCGAGACGATGACGACGAGCGAAGTCGTGCTCGATGTCGACGGCCTGCGCATGCGCTACGGCACGACCGACGTCCTGCATGACGTGAACTTCCGAGTACAGCAAGGAGAAGTGCTGTGCCTGCTCGGGCCGAACGGCGCGGGAAAGACCACCACGATTGAGATCATGGAGGGTTTCCGGATGCGCTCGGCAGGCCGGGTCGAGGTGCTCGGCACCGATCCGGCACACGGCGACGAGCGATGGCGGGCGAAGGTCGGGATCGTCCTGCAGTCCTGGCGTGACCATGGCAAATGGCGGGTCCGTGAACTGCTGGAGCATCTCGGTTCGTATTACGCCGCCTACTCCACCGAGTTGGTCAAACGGCCGCGGGAGGTGGATCGACTCGTCGCGGCGGTCGGCCTGACCGAGCAGGCGGACAAGAAGGTCAGGATGCTCTCCGGCGGCCAGCGGCGCCGGCTGGATGTGGCGATCGGCCTGGTGGGCCGCCCGGAGCTGGTGTTCCTCGACGAGCCCACCGCTGGGCTGGACCCGGTGGCCCGGCGTGGTTTCCATGAGCTCTCGGCGTGCCCTACGCTGAGCGCGAGTCCTTCCAGCATTACGCGATCGCGGTGAACGACAACGACGCCACACCACCTTCCACACCACCTTCCACGCCACCGACACCGCCATCACCATCGGCATCCAAGGCCCCGACGCCCAAGAACGCATCAACCAACTCCGCGACGCGCTGTCCAAACTCATCCTTCAGGAGCAGGTCAGACCTGTCGGGCGAGGCCCTTCTCGACCGCCTCGATGATCCGCGGCCGCAGCGCGGCGCAGCTGATGATCGCGTCCACCGAGCCGACGTCGACCGCCCGCTGGATGCTGTGCACGCGGTCGAACTCGGTGGCCACCTCGGTGAGCTTCTCGGCCCGCACGGACGACCGCAGCTCGGCCAGCTCGGCGGCCAACGCGGCACGCGTGGCAGCCGGTGCCTTCGCGACACGGACGGCGAGCGCGAGCACGCGGGGGTCGTTGCCGGTCCGCTTGTCGACGTCGCGAGCGAAGACCACCGCGGCGGCCGGAGCACCGCCGAGCACCGAGGCGAACGAGCCCTCGACCGCGAGCACGGTCATGTTCGGGTTGAGCGCCTTGGAGAACACCACGAACGCGCCGCCGTGGTACCGCGAGATCACGCAGAACACGACGGGGCCCTTGAAGTTCACCACCGCGCGGCCGATCTCCGCGCCGTACTCCAGTTGCAGCCTGCGCATCGACTCGGGCGACCCGTCGAACCCTGACAGGTTGGCCAGCACGACCAGCGGACGGTTCCCGCTGGCGGCGTTGATGGCCCGAGCGGCCTTCTTGGACGACCGCGGGAACAAGGTGCCCGCGGTGTAGGTGTCCGGGCCGTCGGTGGGAGGGAATCCGCGACGTGGCACGGGCCGGGACTCGATGCCCAGCAGGCACACCGGTCGACCACCGAGGTGGACGTCCTGGACCGCGGCGGTGTCCGCGTCGGCCATGCCCGCCCACCGCTCCAGCACCGGGTGGTCCTGATCGGACAGCGCGCGCATCACTGTGCGGATGTCGAACGGCTTCTTGCGGTCCGGGTTGGACTCGATGGAGAAGATCTGGCCCACTGTCGTGAAGTCGCTGTCCGGCACGGAGTGCGGGAACGTCGACACGTCGCGGTCCACCGGGTCGCTGGTGACCGTCTTGCGCGGTCGGCTCTCTCCCGGCGCGACGTAGCTGTGGTCGTAGTAGGACATCAGGACTTCCCGCGCACCGCGGATGTCCGGCGCCCAGTACTGCGCCTGGCCGTTCGGGCCCATGATCCGGTCGTACCCGCCGATGCCATGGTTGTCCTCGGCCGACACACCGCCGGAGAAGTCGAGCGACTGCTTGCCCGTCAGCACCATCGCGGAGTCCGGCGTCATCACCAGGATGCCCCTGGTGTGCATGAGCATCGTGGCCTCGGCGTTCCAGTACGGCTGGGCGCCGACGTTGATGCCCGCGACCACGATGTTGATCTCGCCGCCGTCCTGGGTGAAGTTCACGATCCGCTTCAGCGCGGCCGCCACCCAGTCCATGTTCTCGGTGCCGGACGACATCGAGATCCGGGCGCCCGCGGAGAGCGCGAACCACTCCAACGGCACCCGCATCTGCTCGGCCAGGTCGAGCGCGGCGATCACCCGCGCACACTCGGGCTCGGACAGCGCGCCGAGCGCCTTCGTCGGGTCGCCCAGCAGCACGACGCGGGTCATGCCCTCCGGGTGGCGCGGCGTGGGCGTGCTGACGACACCCGCGACGAGCGCGGCGGTGTTGCGCCCCTTGGGCCGGTTCACCGGCACCAGCTTCGAGTGCTCGTCCAGGTCGTACTCGGTGAACGAGCCGGACGGCCCGGCGAGCATGCCGGTCAGCTCGTACGGGTAGTGCGTGCCGCGACTGTGCGCGCGCAGCACTTCCTGGCGGTAGTCGTCCAGCGGCTCGATGGGCTCGGTCGGCGGCGGCATGACGGACAGCCGCACGCCGGAGCCCACGTCGTAGCCGATCCGGACGGCGATGTCGACGAGCTCGCCGGTGGCGCTGTCGCGGCGCCTGCCGAGGAACAGCACCTCCTCCAGACCCGCGCCCGCCGTCGTCGGCAACACGCGCTTCGCCACGGTTTTCAGGTCGTCCGGCGAGAGATCGGTCGGCGGCCACACGTAGATGACGATCCGGTTCGTGGCGGACGTCTTCGCGCCGGGCTTCTTGGCCCGCCGGATCGCGTCAAGGCACGCGGCCAGGATGTCCTCGGCTGCGGGCAGCGCGACGAGCCTGCCCTCGTCGTCGCGCAACGGGGTCAGGTCGCGGACCTGACCCAGGGCGACGAGGCGCTCGTCGGACGGGTTCTGCCGTGCCGCGGCCCGGAAGAGGTAGACCTCCTCGTCGGGCGAGGGCAGCCGGGTGAGGTCGAAGTCGCGCAACCGCTCCAGCTGCATGCGCTCGGCGATGCGCGGATGCAGACCGCGCAGCAGCCGTTCCTCCACGAAGCCGTCCGCGGACGGCCGGAAGGTGAAGTGGTGGTGCATCACGGCGCCGCTGTTGCCCGCGACGGTCGCGGCGATGCGGCCGACCCGGTTCGACGGCTGCTGCGCGACCAGGACCTCGCGCAGGCGCGTGGCCATCTCGTCGGGGTCGCTCGGACCGTCAGGCCAGGTCAGGTAGACGTCCGCCACCAGCTCGCCGTCACCGGCGAACTCGTCGACCGCCTTGACCGCCTCGGCCAGCGACAGGAAGTCGACCGCGGTGGCCACGACGCGGCCGCGGCCGGTCGCGGTGCGGTGGTCGGCGACGACGAACGTGCAGCCCGCGACCTTGCTCACCCGGATGTCGTTAAGCGCGCGGTTGCCGTAGTAGCGGCGGCTCAGCACCTCCAGCAGCGGCACGGGGTCCACGTCTTCGCGGCCGATTCGCTGGCCGACCAGCCGGACGAGCGGCTCGGCGCTGGCGACCATCGCGGAGATCCGCTCGGCGCGGTCGGGCGCGTCCGGGTGCTGGTCGAGGTGGCGCAGGTGCTTGCGCACGGCCGCGTAGACCTTGGCGCGGGTGCGGCGCCGCAGCGGCTGGGTGAACCAGGCGAACACGACGCCGCGTGCCAGGTCGGCGACGGCCGGGAACCGGACCTGGGTGGCGGCGACCAGGTGCTCCAGCGCCAGGCCGACGGTGACGCGGTCCGCCTGGGCGGGCGGGGCCTCGTTCACCCACTGGCGCAGCAGGGTCGTCACCACGGCGGCGTCGGCGGACGCGCGCTGCTGGGCCAGGAAGATCCGGAAGACCGCGTCCTCCAGATCCGGCGTGCGCTCCAGGCCTTCGACGCCGTAACGGGACAGCACGTGCGTGAGCCGCTGCTGGAAGCTCTCCGACAGCCCGGACCGGTCCGAGTCGAGGCACTGCAGGTAGGTGTGGAAGTACTCGCGGGGGCTGTGCACCGAGGAGGCGGACTTCGACTCCTCGCCGGCGGGCCGGTTGCGGCTCAGTTCGCTCAGGTCGGCGAACAGGCGCAGCAGCTCGACCTCACCGGCCGGCTCGTGCTCGCCCTCCGCGACGAGCTCGGCGCGCACGGCCAGGTAGTTGGCGAGCAGGCGCTTCTCGTCCTGCGAGTCGATGTCGAAGCCCAGCAGGAGACTGCGCAGGTCCTGCAGACCACGCGCGGCCCGCTCGGCCGCGGGCACGTCCACCGGCTCGGACGGCAGGTCCAGCTCGACTTCCGTCGCTGCGGCCGCGGGACCGGCCGTCTCGTCGCCGTCACCCAGCGGCTCCAGGCGGAGCAGGCGGGCACCCACCTCCACCTGGCTGCCGACCGACACCGCGAGCTCCCGCACGCGGCCGCGGAACGGCGCGCGCAGCACGGTCTCCATCTTCATGCTCTCGACCACGAGCAGCGGCGCACCGGCCTCGACCTCGTCGCCGGCCTGCAGCGGCGTGGCCACCACGAGCGCGGGCACGGGCGAGCGCACGATGCCGCCCTCGTCGCGGCTGATCCGGTGCGTGATGCCGTCGACCTCGACCAGGTGGATCGGGCCGTGAGTGCTCGTGACGACCTTGAAGCGGGCGCCGTTCACGGTGATCTGGCCGCTGTGCTCGTCGAAGCGCTCGATGTCGACGTCGGCCGCGTGCTCGGGGCCGCCCGCCGAGATGCCGATACGAAACCGGTGGCCACCGGTGCGGGCGACATGGACGCGGTAGCCGACGTCGCGGAGCTTGAGCTCCAGCGCGCGGCCGCTCTCGTGCTGCGACTGCGGACGGCCGCCGTGCGCGGCGGACAGGAAGCGCTGCCGCGTCACGGCCTCCTCGTCCTCGTAGGCCTCGATGGCGGCGGCGATCAGCGCGATCGCGGAGTGCTGGTGCGACACAAGGGCGCCCTGGGCACGCACCCGGTCGATCCAGCCGGTGTCGGCGGACCCGTCGATCACCGCGGTCTCGTCGAGCAGCATGCGGACGAAGCCCTTGTTCGTCACGCCGCCCTCGATGATGACGGTCGTCTGCGTCATCGCGCGGCGCAGGCGGGCCAACGCCTCCGTGCGGTCACGGCCGTGCGCGATGATCTTGGCGATCATCGAGTCGAAGTCGGCGGGGATCGCGTCGCCCTCGCTGAACCCGGTGTCCACCCGGATGCCGGGGCCGCTGGGCAGCGCCAACCGCGCGATCCGGCCGGGTGAGGGTGCGAAGTCGCGGTCGGGGTCCTCGGCGTTGAGGCGCGCCTCAACGGCGTGACCCCACTCCTCGGGCGCGTCACCCTCGAGCTTGCCGCCCGCCGCGATGTGCAACTGGGCCTTCACCAGGTCGACGCCGGTGGTGATCTCGGTGATCGGGTGCTCGACCTGCAGGCGCGTGTTGACCTCGAGGAACGCGAACAGTTGCTCACCGGGGTGGTAGAGGAACTCGATGGTGCCCGCGCCCTGGTAGTCCACCGCGAGCACGAGCCGCTCGGCCGACGCCTTCAGTTCGGCGACCTGCCCGGCGTTGAGGACCGGGGAGGCGGACTCCTCGATGATCTTCTGGTTGCGCCGCTGCACGGAGCAGTCGCGCACGCCCAGCGCCCACGCGGTGCCCTGCCCGTCCGCGATGACCTGCACCTCGACGTGCCGGGCACCCGTCACCAGGCGCTCCAGGAACACGACGCCACTGCCGAACGCGCGTGAGGCTTCCTGGCGGGTCAGCTCGTAGGCCTGGGCCAGCTCGTCGGCGTCGGAGACCATCCGGATACCACGACCACCGCCGCCCGCGGTCGCCTTCAGCATCAACGGGTAGCCGATCCGGTCCGCCGCCGCCTTCGCGTCCTCCAGCGTCTCCACCGGACCGCGGCTCCACGGCGCGACGGGCACACCGACCTCTTCGGCGATCAGCTTCGAGCCGATCTTGTCGCCCAGCTTGCGCATCGCCTCGGCGCTCGGGCCGACGAACGTCACGCCGATCTCGGCGCACAGGTCGGCGAACGCCGGGTCCTCCGCCACGAAGCCCCAACCGACCCAGGCCGCGTCCGCACCGGTCTCGACCAGGGCTTTCCTGAGGGCCGAGTGGTCCAGATAGGGCCGGTTCGCGGCGAGCCCCAAGTCGTAGGCGATGTCCGCCTCGCGAACGAACGTGGCCGTCCGGTCGGAGTCCGTGTACAGGGCGACGGTCTCGATCCGTGTCCCTGTCTCCGCGGCTAGGTCCCGAACGGCGTGAATGAGCCGCATGGCGGCTTCACCGCGGTTGACGATGGCGACACGACTGAACACTGAGGAGCCTTTCGAAGACGGTGAACGCGGCGGCCATCCCCGCCCCAACCGGGGTACATACTCTCGGTTGCCCCCGGATACCGGAACGGCGGGGACTAAGCGTGTTTCGCGGCCGGAGTTGTGGGGATCGCACAAACGCGCCCGTCGGGGTGGTGTGTGACATGCGGCTGGTGCGACCTTGGTCGCACAGCGGCCCGTGAACTCGGGGGTCCGTTCGGACGGGTCAGGCGGCATCGGTTCGCGCCGCGGTGACCGTCACCGTGGCGTGGCGCATCGTCCCGAGTCGCGCCCAGCGCACCGCGGCGGAGCTGTGGACGCTTCAGGAGAGGGTGTAGGGGGAGATCCAAGGGGCAACGTTGAGCCCGGCGCCGCGGGTCGGGAAGGTATTTCCGGGCGTTCCGGGCTGGGCCTCGACGCCTGCGGTGGATCAGCTCTTCTGATCAGCTGCCGAGTCTGGCGAGTAGGTCCTGGATCGCTTGGAGGATGGCGTCGGGACGACGGAAGATGACGGAGGCGTGTCCGGCGTCGTCGATAATGCGGTTCTCGCCGTGTGAAACCGATTTGGCCAGCGCGGTGTAGAGCCGCGTCTTGGCTTCGTTCTCCTCGTGGAGGAGCGATTTGGGTATGCCCTGGGTTACCGCTTCTTTGAAGGGGTCGATCGCCGTGGCGGTGAGCACTATCAGTGGGACGTCGGGCATCGGTCCCGCGCTGCGTACCTCGTCATGGAGTTGGTAGCGGTTGGCCGCCTCCCGGCCGCCGATCCTCAGCCATTCCGGGCTGATGTGACGTGCGATCAGCGGTTCGCGGATCTCCTCCGGCCAGTCGGCCATCTCCCGTGCGAACAGGTCGCGGTAGAACTGGATGATTTCGGCGGGCAACTCGTCGGGCAACGCCTCGCCGGGGTCCCATGCCTGGTACAGCTCGTTCAGTTTCTGGGGCATGTAGGAGTCGTAGTCCTCGTGTTCGGGCTCCACCAGGACCAGGCCCGCTACCTCGTCGGGGAAACGCTGTGCATGGTGGCGTGCGTAGAGGCCGCCGAGGGAGTGACCGACCAGCAGGTAGGGAGCGGGCACGTCGGCGATCCGCAGCAGTTCGCGCAGCTCGTCGGTGACCTGGGTGGAGGTGCGTGGCAGCTCGACCCGGTCACTCCACCCCGTTCCGGCCCGGTCGTAGACCATGCTCGTGGTGAGTTCGGCGGCTCGCTGTTGAACGGTGAAGCCGTCCATGCCGGACGAGCCGCCCCCGGGTAGGAACACCACCGCCGGGCTCCCGCTGCCTGATCGGTGGAGAAACAGTCTCCGGTCCTTGTATCGTGCACGCCATGTCCGGCGGGCGCACACGTACCACGTCCGACCTTTGTGCCGGCCTGACCGATGTCCCCAAGACCACCGTGTACCGGCACGTCGGCCTACTCGCCGAGGCGGGAGTGCTGGAAGTCGTCGACGAGCAGCGCGTGCACGGCGCCGTCGAACGCCACTACCGGCTACGCCGCGAGCACGCGGGGATCGACGCCGACATGGCCGCGTCGATGTCCCTGGACGAGCACCGCCACGGGTTCGCCGCGGCCATGGCCGCTCTTCACGCCGAGTTCAACGCCTACCTCGACCGGGAGGGAGCCGACCCGACCGCCGACTCCGTGGGCTACCGGCAGGGCACTTTCTGGCTCGCCCCCGACGAGCTCGCCGAGATGATCGACGCGCTGCGCGGCGTCCTCGCGTCAAGGGCGGGTAACAAACCCGCGCCCGGCCGCAGCCCCCACCTGCTGAGCATGATCCTGTTCCCGGCGGAGGAGTCACCGTGGCACAGGACTGGCCGGCAGGCCGGCCACCACCCCTGAGTCCATAGCCGGACGGGATCAGGGCGACCGTTGCGGCCACCACGGACGACGTGAGCACCACGGGCCGTGATGACCGCAACCTGGCCGCCTCGCGAAGAGCGGTGACGTTCTCAGGGGACCAGTCCCGATTCCTTGATGAGCGCGATCGTCGCCTCGAGCTGGTCGAGGTCGTTCAGGTCGACCGAGGGAACCTTCAGCTCGTCCAGGGCGGGTACCCCCGCGGGCGGTGCGGCGTCGGCCAGGACCGGGTACTCGAAGGTCTCCTCGGCGAAGTACTTCTGTGCCTCGGCGCTGAGCAGGTAGGTGACGAATGCCTGCACGTCAGGATTCTGGGCGGCCTTCTTCAGCACGCCGACGCCCGCCACGTTGACCAGGGCGCCGCTGTCGCCGTCGGGGAAAAAGTGCAGCTTTGCGGTGAGTGTGTCGGGCGTCTTGCCCTTCTCCTTGGCCAGCTCGCCCAGGTAGTAGTGGTTGATCAGGCCGACGGCGAGTTTGCCGGAGTCGACCTCCTCCAGGATCGGGCCGTTGCCCTCGCGGATCTGCGGGTCGTTGGCCTTGAGGCCGGCGAGGAAGTCCTTGGCCCTGGCCTGTCCGTGCTGCACCGTCACAGCGGTGACGAACGCCTGGAAGGACGCGTTGGTCGGGGCCACCCCGACCTTGCCCTTCCAGGCCGGATCGGTGAGGTCGAACACCGAGGTGGGCAGCTGGGCGGCGGGTACCAGGTCGGGGTTGTAGACCAGTACCCGCGAGCGGGCGGTGACACCGACCCATTCCCCGCTCTTGGCACGGTAGGTCGCCGGCACCTTGTCGAGTACGGTGGCCGGAAGCGGCGCGAACATGCCCTTCTTGGCCACGGCGCCGAGCGCGCCGGCGTCCTGGGCGAAGAAGGCGTCCGCCGGTGACTTCTCTCCCTCTTCGAGGAGCTGGGCGGCCATGGCCGCGGTGTTGGCGTAGCGGGCCTCGACGGCGATGCCGCTCTGCGCGGTGAATTTGTCCAGCAGGGGCTTGACCAGGGACTCGCTGCGCCCGCTGTAGACGGTGATCTTCTTGTCGGCCGTCGGACCGGCAGCGGCTCCGGTGGTGTCCGCGGATTCGCCACCGCAGGCGGCCAGTCCGAGGACGAGAGCACCGGTGGCGGCCAGTGTGAGCACGGTTTTGGGGAGGAACGTCGGCACCGCGGTGCTCCTTCGGTCATGGAGAAGAATTCCGATTACAACCACATCGCTGTAGAAGTTAGCAGAGCCTAACCTAAGTGTTTGTCGCAGGGCTAGCGCCGGTAACGGTAAGGGGCCTGGCGGCGATATGGCGACGCCATGTGCAGAGGTGGCGCCGGCACTACTCGTGTGTCCGCGACACGCGGCCCCAGGGGAGGTCCCCGGCTACACCCGTCGTACGAGGCGAGGCGGGGCGAGGAGCGCGCCCGGCCGTGGGCCTCCTGGGATGATCATCGGGGGGTTGTCCCGGCCTTCACCGCCCCGCCTGCGCGCAACGGGCCGATCACTTCCGGCGTCGGCGAGAAGAAGAGCGTGTCATCGCCATACCGGCCTGGGCGGAGCCAGTGGCGGCGGGTATCGGCGTCGCCGAGGTCTACCGCTCGCAGGGGCCTCCGGGCTGCGTCAGGTCGACGATGGCCTCTCCGGTCCAAACCACCGATCCCGCTGCCACCAGGACGGGAACCGCGAGCAGGAAAGCGCCGCGTGGGCTGGGCAGTGGTTTGAGCAGGGCGGCGATCCGGCGCGGGACGGGCCCGGGACCTCGCAGGCCCGAGAACGGCACCGCCCCGAACGGCACCTCGCCATCGGGGGACAGCAGGGCCGCCTCGCCGATCGCCCGGGCCGTTGCCCTGCGGTCACCGGTCTGCTCGGCGGCCCGCTCGTCGGCCCAGCGCTCGATCATGTATCCCACCAGGTGGCGGACCTGCCACAAGAAGGGGTGTGCCGCCACGGCCAGTCGGCTGGCCAGCAGCCATCGGTGATGATGGCCGCTCAGATGGGCGTGCTCGTGCGCCATGACCACCGCGTGACTCTCCTCACCGAGAGCGTCCAGCATGCCCTGGGTCACCACGATCCGGCCCGGCCGCCCGGGGAGGGTGAAGGCGGCCGGTCGTTCCTCGGCCACCACCACGACGACATCCCCGCCGGGAAGGGCGGCGGCCTGCTCGCGAGCGGCGCACAGCGACCGCCGCTCCCGCCGGGCGCCGCCGGCGAAGCTCGCGACGGCGATCGCGAGGAAGGCCAGGGCGGTCCAATACGGCCATTCCGGCAGATCGCCCTGGATGAGGACCAGGAGGGCATGGATCGAGACAGCCGCCACGCTCACCGAACTCGCGGCCGCGACCACGACGGCTGAGGATACGAAGGCCACCGCCGCCTGTGCCGGATGTTGCCGGTCGACCAGCGCCGCCATCGAGACGACCAGTGCCGCGGGAGCCACGAGCGTTGACAGCAGGAAATGGTCGATCATCGGGTTTCGCTCTCGTCTTCACCCAGCAGTAGTCGCCGGACCAGTTCTTCGTCGCCGGCCGAGAGCCCGGAGATGAAATGCGTCAGGACAGGTGCGTGGTCGGCCTCGGCGTCGAGCAATCGTCTCATCCGCCAGGCGACCAGCCCCGAGGGGGCGGCGGGCGCGGCATAGCGGTAGGCCCGCCCGGACCGCTCGCGCGTTACGATGCCCTTGTCGTGCAGCCTGGTCAGGGTGGTCACCACGGCACTGTAGGAGAGCTCTCCGCCCCCTTTGCCGCTGAGCAGGTCACGTACCTCCCCTGGCGACAGGGTGCCGGATGCCTCGTGAAGCACGGTGAGAATCTCCGCTTCCAGGACCCCCGGGGATCGGCGAGAGCTCATCGGACGACCATAGCGGCCTCTGCCGCCGGCCCGGAAGTGGTCACCTTCCGATGTTCCTCAACCCGCGTATCCCGAAGGGAGCCGTTTATTGGAGGGGCCCGACAAGGTGGTCGTGAGCGTGGAGAGTAGAGCGCTTCCGAGCACGAACGTCCAGAGAGTGAACGGATCGAGCGCAAGTCGTTCCAGGGCCCCGAACCAGTCGGCGGACAGTTGGAGGCTGAGGCCACGCCAGCGCCACGACAAGCTGCACCGGGAAATAGAGGATGGTCGCTATCCACGCCACGGCGCCAAGCCGGATTCGGGTTCGGGTAGCCGGCATGTCGGCGGGTCCTATCGGGCATCCCGCAGTCCAACCTCGGCATCTCCATGCGCGCCGGCATCGACCTGCTCACCCGCAGGAACGCCGAGCCGGGCAGCATCTTCCACAACCGCGTCGACCTGGAGCACATCGGCGCGTCGGGCCACTCCCAGGGGGGCGCGGCAGTTCCCCGTAAAACGGCACCTCCGCCGCGCAACGCGCGACCACGGCCGCGGTGAGGTCACCGACCCGGGAAGCCGGCCGGGCGTGTAGATCGGACACCGGCGAATCGTCACATTGCCCAAACCTCGCCGTCAATCACTGCTCCGTGCGCGGAGACGACCGGCAGGGTCGATCAGGTCATCCCTGGTCGGCGGCGTGTGGCGATCAGTTGTGCCCGGCGGTGATGTTGAGGTCGCGCGGGACGAGCCACCAGACGACGAGCGCGGTGGCGAGCATGAGCACGCTCCCGGCCAGCCCGGTCATCTCCAACGACAAGGTGAACGCCGCCTTGGCCTGCTGGGCCAGGTGTGCTCCTGTGGCTCCGGCCTGGTGGGCGGCCTCGATCGCGGCGGCCAGCGACTCGCGGGCGGCATCGCCTGCGGCGGCCGGCAGCGCCTCCCGGTACACGGCGGAGGCGACGCTGCCCAGCACCGCGACGCCGAGTACGCCGCCCAGCTCGTAGCTGGTCTCCTCGATCGCGGCGGCGCTGCCCGCCTTCTCCAGCGGCGCACCGGCCATGATGACCGCCGAGGCGATCGCCAGCGAGCCCATCCCCAGCCCGATCAGCAGCAGCGACACGGCGATCCACGGATAGGTGACGGGCGCGGCGTACAGCACGCCGAATCCCAGCCCGGACACCGCCAGCCCTCCGGCCAGCACCGGGCGGGTCCCGACACGCACCGCCAGCGAGGGCGCCAGCGGCGACAGCACCAGCGCGCCCAGCGCGGTCGGCAGCAGCCGCACGCCGGTCTCCAGCGGGGAGTAGCCGCCTGCGAGCTGCATCCACTGCGCCATCAGCAACATCATCGCCGCCATCGCGATCGACGTGCTCAGCGCGGTGATCGTGCCCGCGGTGAACGGCCGGCTGCGAAACAGGCGAATCTCCAGCAGCGGGTCGGACCGGTTCAGGCAGCGCCGGACGAACCAGGTGAGGGCCACCACGGCGAGGCCGAGAGCGACCCACGAACCGACGCCGACAGGGCCCTCCTTACCGAACTGCTTGATCGAGTAGACCAGGGCGACCATCCCGGTGATCGACAGCGCCGTGGCGAACACGTCCCAGCGGCCCGGACGCGGGTCGCGTGACTCGGGCAGCAGGAAGAGGCCGGCGACGATCGCCACCGCCATCACCGGAACGTTCACCAGGAACGCCGCGTGCCAGCTGAAGTGCTCCAGTAGCAGCCCGCCCAGAATCGGCCCGAGCGCGCCGCCCAGGGCGGCCATCGCGGACCAGACGCCCAGCGCGGTCGCCCGCTCTCTGGGGTTGGGGAACAGGGTGCGGATCATCGACAGGGTGGAGGGCATGATCATGGCGCCGCCGACGCCGAGCATCGCCCGTACCGCGATCACTTCGCCGGGTGAGTCGGCCCAGAGCACCGCCGTGGAGGCCAGACCGAACAGTGAGAAGCCGGTGAGCAGCATCTTCTTGCGGCCCCAGCGGTCACCGAGCGCGCTCACCGTGACCAGAAGGCCGGACAGCACCAGCGCGTAGACGTCCACCATCCACAGCAACTCGACCGAGCCGGGACGCAGGTCGGCTGAGATCGCGGGCAGGGCGACATTGAGGATGGTCATGTCCATGACCACCAGCAGCAGACTCGCCGACAGTACCGCCAGCCCGGCCCAGCGCCGACGCCGCGACACACCGGGCTTCGCCGGCGGCGCGTAGGAGGTGCGGGTCATGCCCTCCTCCCGCCCTGCGGCCCACGTTCCCCGGCACTGCTCGGCGAAGCGCCGCCCGGCGGCCGCTCACCGCGGCCATGGTGAGGATCGTGCTCGCCGACGCCGCGAAAGAAGGTCTCGTGCAGCACCCTGGGAAGGTCGCGCCGTGCGACGTCGCCCCGGTTCAGGCTTTCCCGTACGGCGAGCAGCAGGCCGTACACCGTATTGCTGATCCACCGCACCGGCAGGTCGGCCCGCAGGGCCCCGGCGCGCTGGGCCGCCTGGTAGAGCGCGATCTCCCTGCCCTCCAGCTCGTCACCGCGTTCCCGCAGTTCGGGCACCACCGACATCACCAGGTCGGTGAGCGCGAAGTTGTACTCCTCGGCCTCGCCGATCAGACCACTCAGCATCTCCCGCAGAGCGGCGATGATCACTGCCGGTTCCGTGGAGTGGGCGGCCTGCTCGATCCCGGCCCTGTCCTGGGCCTCCTCCCATCGATCCAGCGCGCGGTGACCGAGCGCGAGCAACAGTTCTTCTCGGCCGGCGAAGTGCCGATGCAAGGTGGCGCGGCTCACTCCGGTCGCCTCGGCGATGTCGGCCATCGACGCGGCCGGGTCGTGGTTGAGGTGCTGAATCGCGGCGACGATAATCTGATCGCGGCTCACGGCCATCAGTCAACTCCGTATTGTTTGCGACATTTTTATCTCAAATGATAGCTAATCGTCTGAATCTCGTGCGTTGCCGGTGGGTCGATCGACTCGTTCACCCGCCTTCCCTGACTCCTGCGGCAGACGCGGCGCGCGACCGGCTGGTTCTACGCCCCCGACCTGCATTCGGCGATCCTGCCGAGGCTGTGCGAGCGGATCGAGGCCGAGCGGCCGTCGGATTCGGCCTGTCGCTAAGGAAGCCGTCATCAAGTACAGGCGAGCGTGTCGAGCCTGGTCAGTGAGGTCTTCGTCGGCTTCTTGCGGATCTTCGGGTCCAGCCGAGATGCGGGTAAAACCGGCCATGAGTCGATCTTGACGCCCGTTTGCGCAGGCAGGCGTACGTTAGCGGTCAACCGTGATCAGCTTGAGGGCGTCTTCCTTGTCCTTGTCGGACGGCAAGCTGTAGCGGCGGGTGGTCTCCAGGCGGGCGTGGCCGAGGATCTCGGCGACCAGGACCAAGTCGGTTTTGCCGCGGACCGGCGTGGTGGCGAGCGTGTGGCGCAGGACGTGTGCCGTGGTGGGATCGTCCAGCCCGGCCGTCTGGGCGTTCTCGGCGATGAGACCGTCGGCGGCGCGGGCGGTCAACTGTCCGCCCTTGGCGTCGAGGAACGACGAACAACCCCAAATACCGGCCTCGACCATGGGGTGAACAGGCAGTTCTCCAAGGATCAGCGGCTCTTTGGCCCCTGGTCGTAGCTATAGGAGTTTCGACATCGAGTGGTTGGCCGCCGGTGCCGTGGGCTCCAATGCGTGGTCAGGCTTGGCCGGGCGCGCAGGCGGTTTCGTGTGGCCGTCCGTCCTCGACCCTCGCGATGGGCTCGCCGATGAGATCTTGCAACGCGCTCTTCGGCGCGGTCCGAGCCGAGGGGGTGAGGTCGGCCAGGAGCCGGTCCTCTATTGCCTCGATGTTCCCGCGGGCGGCTTTGAGGGCACGGCTCCCCTCGGAGGTGACCTCGATGATGCGCGCCCTGCGGTCGGCGGGGTCCGGCCGGCGGCGCACCAGGCCGGCGCTTTCCAGTTCGTCGAGGATGAGGACCAGCTTGCTCTTGTTGAATGTGAGGCAACCTTGTGACGCATCTTCTGCATCTGGACGCCGGCGGACGCAGCGACTCGTTCTCGCGCAGGCTCGGCAAGGCTTCGTGGCCGACTGGCGGGCGACCCATCCCGATGGGGTCTACACCTACCGCGACCTGGTGGCGGACCCGGTGCCGCCCATCGACGAGGACCGTGTCCACCTCGCCACCCAGCGGTCATCGCGATCGCGGATGGCGTAGTGCTCCGGCGGATGCGGCCATGAAGACCGCGAGCAGGGCCGGGATTCCCAGGGCGGCGGGCAGGCCGATGAGTTCGGCGGCGCCGCCGATGATGGCGGGGCCCGCGACGAGCCCGGCGTAGCCGACGGTGGCGACCTGGGCGATGGCCTGCCCGGCGCGGGCGGGGTCATGGTTTCCCGCGGCGGAGAAGACCTGGGGGACGATGGTGGCCAGGCCCAGGCCGAAAAGGGCGAATCCCGCGAAGGCGACGGGGATCTGGCCGATGAGCAGTGCGCTGCCGAGGCCGAGGGCGGCGATGAGGCCGGAGTAGCGGACCAGGCGTACCGGGCCGAACCTCTGGGCTAGGCGGTCTCCCGCGAAGCGGCCGATGGTCATGGCGGTGGAGAAGACGGCGAATCCGGCGGCGGCGACGGCCTGGGGGGCGCCGAGGTTCTGGAAGAGATAGACGGCGGTCCAGTCGTTGGCGGCGCCCTCTCCGACGAGCCCGGCGAAGGCCACGATTCCCATGAGGATGATCCAGTTGGTCCATGGGACGCGGCGTGGGGCGATGGTGTGGGTGGTGGGTGGTGGGGTGGCGGGGAGGAGATGGCGCCGGGCGTACAGGGAGGCGAGGGCGAGGGGGATGCCGACGGCGGTGAGGGTGGCGGCGGCGCTGAGGTCGAGCCAGGCGAAGAGGCCTCCGATGCCTGCGCCGATGAGTCCGCCGATGCTGAACATGCCGTGGAAGGAGGACATGACGGGGCGGCCGTAGGCGCGTTCGACTTCGACGCCGTGGGCGTTCATGGAGACGTCGAGGGAGGCGTTGACGAGGCCGAAGAGGAAGAGGGTGGCGATGAGGATCGGCAGGGTGGGGGCGTAGCCGGGGGGGATGACGGTCAGTGAGGTGGCGATGGCGGCGGGGGTGATGAGGCGGGCGCTGCCGAGGCGGTCGGTGAGGTGTCCGGCGAAGCGCATGCCGGTGATGAGTCCGATGGCGACGGCGAGGAGGCCGTAGCTGAGCTGGCCGTCGCTGAGGTCGAGTGTGTCCTTGACGGCGGGGATGCGGGCGGCCCAGGCTCCGGAGACGGTGCCGAGGAGGATGAAGAAGTAGGAGACGGCTCGGCGGGCGTTGGTGGGGTGCTGGTGTGTGGTGGTCATGGGCGTCCCCGGGTGTGTTGGATCCGGGGCGTTATTCAATCATGGTGGGTTCTTGATGTGTGGGCGGGTTCGGCTGCCCGTGGCGGGTCGCGATGGGTGTCTTCCTCGACGTCTTCCTCGACGGCGCGACTCAGGCTCTCCCGATAGTTGCGTGCCGCCTGTGACCATCTGTGACCATGACGGGGCGGCCCTTGGGTGAGGATGGGCCCGGCATGCCGGCGCCGGAGATGTGGGCCGCCGTATGGGTCGGTGAGCCGCTCAGTGGACGGAGAGGCCGCCGTCGACGCAGATGGCCTGGCCGGTGATGTAGGCGCCGGCGTCGGAGGCGAGGAGGACGGCGATGCCGGCGAAGTCGGCCGGGGTGGCGTTGCGGCCGGTCATGGAGCGTGCGGCGAGTGCTTCTACGTGGCCGGGGATGGCCTGGGCGGGTTCGGTGAGGGGGGTGAGGACGAAGCCGGGGATGATGGTGTTGACGCAGACGCCGTGGCGGGACCAGGCCTCGGCCTGGGAGCGGGTGAGGCCGGTGATGGCGGCTTTGGAGATGCCGTAGGCGCCGCTGTCGCCGAAGGCTCTGTGGGATTGCTGGGAGCCGAGGTTGATGATGCGGCCCCAGCCGCGCCGGGCCATTCGGGGGCCGAAGTGCTGGCCGAGCAGGTAGGGCGCGGTGATGTTGACGGCCATGGTCTGGTCGTAGTCGTCGTTTGTGAGGTCGGCCATGGGGCGGCGGATGTTGTTGGCGGCGTTGTTGACGAGGATGTCGATGTCGCCGAAGAGGGTGGGGGCCTGGTGGCAGAGGCGGGTGATGTCCTCGGGGTTGGCGAGGTCGGCGGTGATGGCGGCGGCGGTGATGGCGTGGTCGTGGAGCTCGCCGAGGGTGCGGTTGAGTTGTTCGGTGCGGCGGGCGACGATGACGACGGCCGCGCCGGCGCGGCCGAGGGTGTGGGCGATGGTGTGCCCGATGCCGGAGCTGCCGCCGGTGACGAGGGCGGTGCGGCCTGAGAGGGAGAAGAGGTCGTCGATGGGCGTGGTCACAACGATGGAACCTATCATCCCACCTTTTCGTGTGTGGGGTGGTCCTGGAGGGTGTAGGCGGCCCGCTGAATTCTCTCCATGACGCTGGACAGGTCCCGCAGGGTGGTGGTGTCCAGGTGGTGCAGGACGCGGCGGAAGTCGGCGAGGCCCGCCTCGGCGATCTGCCTGGTCAGGGCGTGGCCGGCGGGAGTGAGTTCGACGCGCCGGACGCGGCGGTCGTGGGGGTCCTCGCGGCGGGTGACGAAGCCGTGGGCGACGAGGCGGTCGACGATGCCGGTGACGGTGCCGAGGCCGACGCCGAGGTGGCCGGCGAGTTCCTGGCCGGAGGCGGAGTCCTGGCCGGAGAGGATCATGACGACCTTGAGTTGGCGCATGGTCAGGTTGGAGTCGAAGAGGGGGGAGGAGGGGCGGTGCTGGGCGAATAGCCGCCCTAGGTCGTGCTGTATGGCACCGATCTGGTCGATCAGTCTTTCGCGGTCGTCGTTCACGCTCACCTCTCGCTTCCTGAGAAGGTTATCGGGAAAGGTAAGCTTTGCGAAATATTCGCATGAGGCGAAGTGTTAATCTGGGGCGAATCTTATTATGACATCCCTTTAGGAGTCCCGCCCCCATGACCTCCTTGGCCAGGTTGAGCCTCGCCAACCGCAGCCTCGTCATAATGATCGCGCTGGTGCTCAGCGCGTTCGGCGCCTTCGCGATCCCCTCCCTGAAACAACAGCTGCTGCCTTCGCTCTCGTTCCCGGGGGCGTTCGTGGTGGCCCCGTATCCGGGCGCCTCTCCCGAGATCGTCGAGGAGCAGGTGACCGAGCCGATCGAGAACAGCTTCCAGGGGCTGGCGGGGGTCACGGAGGTGACCTCGACCTCCCAGGAGGGCATGGCGCAGATCCAGGTGTCGTTCGAGTACGGCACCGACATCGACGCGGCGGTCTCGAAGATGCAGCAGGCACTGTCGCGGATCGGGACGCAGCTGCCCTCGGGGGTCGAACCGCAGGTGCTGACGGGCGGGACCGACGACATTCCGGTGCTGGTGCTGGCGGTGGGCGACGGCGGCGACCAGCGGGTCATGGCCGAGCGCCTGAATCGGCTGATGGTGCCGGAGTTGCAGGGCATCGAGGGAGTGCGCGAGGCGACGGTGACGGGCACCCGCGACGAGGTGGTGACGATCACCCCGAACGTCTGGAAGCTGGCGGCGCTGGGGTTGACGCCGATGGCGGTGGCCGACCTGCTGCACGCCAACGGGCAGCCGATTCCCGCCGGCAGCCTGAACGAGGACAAGGCGTCACTGACGGTGCAGGTGGGTGCGCGGGTCTCGACGCTGCAGGAGCTGAAGGACCTGTATCTGACGCCGGCGGCGCCGGCTCAGGCCCCGCAGGCACAGCGCCCGGCGCCGACCCCCAAGCCGGTGCGGCTGGGGGACGTGGCGACGGTGGAGCGCTCACTGGCCGAGGGAACGTCGCTGACGCGCACCAACGGGCAGCCGAGCCTGGGGGTGTCGGTGACGATGACACCGGACGGCAACGCGGTGGCGATCTCGCAGGCGGTGCGTGAGAAGATCCCGTACATCGTGCGGGCGATCGGTGACTCCTCGCAGGTGACGGTGATCTTCGACCAGGCGCCGTACGTGGAGCGCTCGATTCACGACCTGACGACCGAGGGGCTGCTGGGTCTGACGTTCGCGGTGCTGGTCATCCTGGTCTTCCTGTTGTCGGTGCGCTCGACCCTGGTGACGGCGGCCTCCATCCCGCTATCGGTGATCATCGCGCTGATCGCGCTGTGGGCGGGCGACTACTCGCTGAACCTGCTGACGCTGGGGGCGCTGACGATCGCGGTGGGCCGGGTGGTCGACGACTCGATCGTGGTGCTGGAGAACATCAAGCGCCACCTCGGCTACGGCGAGGCCAAGCGCAAGGCGGTGTTGGAGGGAGTGCGCGAGGTCAGCGGCGCGGTGACGGCCTCGACGCTGACGACCGTGGCGGTGTTCGTGCCGATCGCGGTGGTGGGCGGCATGGTGGGGCAGCTGTTCGCACCGTTCGCGATCACGGTGACTGTGGCGCTGCTGGCGTCGCTGCTGGTGTCGCTGACCGTGGTGCCGGTGCTGGCCTACTGGTTCCTGAAGGCCCCGGCGCTCTCACCCGAGCAGGCGCGGGCGGTGCGTGAGGAGGCCGAGGCCAAGGAACTGCGCAGCCCGTTGCAGCGGGCCTACCTGCCGGTGCTGCGTTTCGCCACCCGCCGGCGGCTGGTGACGATCCTGGTCGGCTTGGTGATCTTCGCCGCGACGATGGGGCTGGCAGGGCGACTGGAGACCAACTTCATCGACTCCTCCGGGCAGGACACGGTGTCGATCAGCCAGCGGATGCCCACGGGCACGGACCTGGCGACGACGGACGCCGCGGCCAAGCAGGTCGAGAAGGTTCTGGCGTCGCTGACGGGCGTGCGCGACTACCAGGTGAACGTGGGTGGCGGCGACGGGTTCCAGGGCGCGGCCGGCGGTGGCGACCGGGCCTCCTACTCGGTGACGGCCGCGGAGGACGCCGACACCGATGCGTTGCAGGAGACGCTGCGCGAGCGGCTGAAGGAGCTGCGAGACGTCGGGGAGATCACCGTGGGCGGCGCCCAGGGCAGCCCCGGCGGCGGCACGACCAACCAGCTGCAGGTGATCGTGCAGGCGCCGGATGTGGCGACGCTGCGCACGGCGGCCGAGACGGTGCGCACGGCGATGGCCGGCCTGGGCGGGCTGCGGGACGTGGCCTCGAACCTGGAGGCCGGCGGCGCGCAGCGCGTCGAGGTGCGGGTCGACAGGGAGAAGGCCGCGGCCAGAGGGCTGACCGAGACGCAGATCGGGCAACTGCTGGCGCAGAGGTTCCGGGGGATGGCCCTGGGTGATCTGACGCTGGACGGGCGCGCCGGCGCGGTGGTGCTGCGAGTCGATGAGGTACCCGAGGACCTCAAGACGGTACGCGCGATGAAACTGCTGACGGCGACGGGCGTGATCAGCCTTTCGCAGGTGGCCGAGGTCGCCAAGGTCGACGGTCCCGCCCAGGTGACCCGGATCGACGGTGCGCGCAGCGCGACGGTGTCGGGCACGGCCGTCGGCAGCGACCTGGGCGCTGTGACCACCGAGCTGACCGCGAAGCTGGACGGGCTGGAGATGCCGGCCGGGGCGAGTTTCACCGTGGGCGGGGTCAGCGCCGACCAGGCCGAGGCGTTCGGGCAGCTGGGGCTGGCGATGCTCGCGGCGATCGCGATCGTCTTCATGATCATGGTGGCGACGTTCCGGAGCTTCGTGCAGCCGCTGATCCTGCTGGTGTCGGTGCCGTTCGCGGCGACCGGCGCGCTCGGGCTGCTGCTGGCGACGGGCACGCCGATGGGCATACCGGCCCTGATCGGCATGCTGATGCTGATCGGCATCGTGGTGACCAACGCGATCGTGCTGATCGACCTGATCAACCAGTACCGCGAGCAGGGGCTGGGCATCGTGGAGGCGGTGATCGAGGGAGGCCGGCGACGGCTGCGCCCCATCCTGATGACCGCGGTCGCGACGATCTTCGCGTTGATCCCGATGGCGCTGGGACTGACCGGCTCCGGCGGGTTCATCTCCCAGCCGCTGGCGATCGTGGTGATCGGCGGGCTGCTGTCGTCGACACTGCTGACGCTGGTGCTGGTGCCGACCCTGTACGTGATGGTGGAGCGGCTCAAGGAACGGCTGCGGCGCACCCCCAAGGAGGAGGGCTCGCGTCCGGAGCTGAAGATCTACGACAAGGACGGGCTGGCGCCGGCCAGGCAGTAACCCGGAAGCCCGGTGAGCCCGGTGACCGGCTTTTCCGTGCCCGCCCCGCCCGGCCCGCGACCCCTGGACGGGGCGGGTGGGGACGGCGGAATATACTGACGCAACGTGACTGCCAAGCCGCGTATCCCCAATGTCCTTGCCGCCCGCTACGCCTCGCCGCAGCTGGCCCGTCTGTGGTCCTCCGAGTACAAGGTGGTGGCCGAGCGGCGCCTGTGGCTGGCCGTGCTGGCCGCGCAGGCGCGGCTGGGGGTGGAGGTCCCGCCCGAGGCGGTGGCCGATTACGAGAAGGTCGTCGAGCGGGTCGATCTGGAGTCGATCGCCGCCCGTGAGCGCGTCACCCGCCACGACGTCAAGGCCCGCATCGAGGAGTTCAACGCGCTGGCCGGGCATGAGCAGGTGCACAAGGGCATGACGTCGAGGGATCTGACCGAGAACGTCGAGCAGCTGCAGATCCGCGACAGCCTGGTGCTGGTACGGGATCGGTGCGTGGCGCTGCTGGCGGGGCTGGCGGGGCTGGCGGCCGAGCACTCGCACGTGGTGATGGCCGGGCGCTCGCACAACGTGGCCGCGCAGTCCACCACGCTGGGCAAGCGTTTCGCCTCGGCCGCCGATGAGCTGCTGGTGGCGTTCGCCCGGCTGGAGGAGCTGCTCGGCCGCTACCCGCTGCGCGGTGTCAAGGGTCCGGTCGGCACCGCCCAGGACATGCTGGACCTGCTGGGCGGGGACGCGGCCAAGCTGGCCGCGCTGGAGGACGAGGTGGCCGCGCACCTGGGGTTCACCCGTCGGCTGACCAGCGTGGGGCAGGTGTATCCGCGTTCACTGGACTACGAGGCGCTCACCGCGCTGGTACAGCTGGCCGCGGCTCCCTCCTCGCTGGCCAAGACGATCCGGCTGATGGCCGGGCACGAGCTGGTCACCGAGGGATTCGTCCAGGGGCAGGTCGGCTCCTCGGCGATGCCGCACAAGATGAACACCCGCTCGTGTGAGCGGGTCAACGGGCTGACGGTGATCCTGCGCGGGTATGCGTCGATGGCCGGGGAGCTGGCGGGCGACCAGTGGAACGAGGGCGATGTGTCGTGCTCGGTGGTGCGCCGGGTGGCGCTGCCGGACGCGTTCTTCGCGTTCGACGGTCTGGTGGAGACCATGCTGACGGTGCTGGGGGAGTTCGGCGCCTTCCCCGCGGTGATCGATGCCGAGCTGGAGCGCTACCTGCCCTTCCTGGCCACGACGAAGATGCTGATGGCCGCGGTGCGTGCCGGGCTGGGCCGCGAGAGCGCCCACGAGCTGATCAAGGAGCACGCGGTGGCCTCGGCGCTGGCCATGCGCGAGGGCGCCGCCGGTAACGAACTGCTCGCCCGCCTGGCGGCCGACGATCGCTTCCCGCTGGACCGGGCGGCACTGGAGGGCCTGCTGGGGGAGCCGCTCTCCTTCACCGGCGCGGCCACCTCCCAGGTGGCGGAGGTCGTGGCCCGCGTGGAGGCGGTCGTGGCCCGCTACCCGCAGGCGGCCGCCTACCGGCCCGGGGCGATCCTCTGAGCCGTGCGCCGAGGGTGCCGAGGGTGCCGAGGGTGCTGCGCGAGGTGGCCGAGGTGGCCGCCGCCTGCGCCGGCGATCCGCTCGTGCTGTGGGGCGCCCAGGGGATGAAGGAGAGCGTGCGGGCCTGGGCGCTGGGGGAGGCGGTCGCGGTGGCCTGTCCCGATCTCAACCGCCGTGACCGTCTGACGGTGTGCGGTGAGCCCGAGCAGGTGGCCGCGCTGGCGGAGTGGGTGCTGGGGCAGGTCGGCCCCTCCTACCGGGTGGTGGGCAGCCGGGCACTGGTGCGGCAGGTGGCCGCCCGCTCGCCGAGGCTTGGGTTGCTGGGGACGTTCGAGTGGATGGACACCCACCGGCTGAGCCCCGCCCTCGGTGCGAGACCGGGACGGGCACGGTGGCTGGGCCAGGAGGAGGAGGGGAGGTGAGCGCACTGCTCGCGGCCGCGGCGCCCTCCTCGTGGGCGGCGCCCGGTGTGGCCGGCGTACGCCGCTGGGCGGGCGTGCGCGGCGACGACGGCGACCTGGTCGCGGTGGCCGCCGACGCCTGGTCCTGCCCGCAGGTGGGCTTCGTCGCCGGGGTCGCCACCGCCGCGCGCCGCCGCGGCACCGGGTACGGCGAAATGGTGTGCCGCCTGGTGCTGGGCGACCTGCTCGCCTCATGCGGCCGCGCCGCGCCGATGGTCGACACCGCCAACCATGCCGCGCTCGCCCTGTACGAGCGGTTGGGGCTGCGCGTCCGCCCGCTCGCCGCCGCGGCCTTGGAGGGCGCCCGAACCCGCTCGGGCAGGCGGTGGGAAAACCTGGTGCGGGGCGAGGTCGCGGCAGGCAGAGTGGACGAAATGATGTCTGGTTTCATACCTGGTTTAGAGCTTTCTCGCGCTTTCTACATCCAGGTCGTGCGGCCGATCATGGCCGATGTGCCGCACAGCGCCGCGCTGATCGGCGCCGGGTCGGAGGTATTGGCGTTCGACACCGAACGCTCCACCGACCATGACTGGGGTCCCCGGGTGGTGGTCTTCGTCGAGGAGCACCGAGTCCAGCAGGCCCGCCGCGCCGTCGACGGCGGGCTGCCGGAGGTTTTCCGCGGCTACCCCACCGCCGTGACCGGCGCCGGCCGGCATGGCGTGCAGGTCGGTGATGCGGCGACCTGGTTCACCGGGCGGCTCGGCTTCGACCCTCTGCGGGGGGTGAGCGTGCTGGACTGGCTGTCGACCCCCTGGCAGCGGCTGGCGGAGGTCACCTGCGGGGAGGTGTTCCACGACGGCCTGGACGTCATGGAGCGCGTCCGCGCCGCGTTGGGCTGGTACCCGCCGGATCTGGAACGCTACGTGCTGGCCGGGCAGTGGAGACGCCTGGCCCAGCAGGAGGCCTTCCCCGGAAGGTGCGGGGAGGTCGGCGACGATCTGGGCTCCGCCCTGGTCACCGCCGGCCTGGCCCGTGACCTGATGCGTCTGGTGCTGCTGATGCGCCGCCGCTACCCGCCGTACGCCAAATGGCTGGGCAGCGCCTTCGCGCGGCTGTCGGGCACGGCGGAGTTGGCAGACGCCCTGTCGGCGGCGGTTGCGGCCACCGGGTGGCGGCAGCGGGAGGAGCACCTGGGGGTGGTCTACCGGCGGGCGGCGGCCCTGCACAACCGGGTAGGGGCGGGTCCGGCGCTGGAGGGGAGCCTGCGGGCGTATCACCGGCGGCCCTTCCAGGTCATCGACGCCGGCCGGTTCGCCGACGCCCTCAGCGGCGCCATCACCGACACCCGCGTGCGGGCGCTGCCGCCGGTGGGTTCGGTCGACCAATTCGGCGACTGCGTCGACCTGCTGACCGACCCGCGGCGCTGCCGGGCGGCCACCCGCGCGATCCTGGACCTGTGAGACTCCGCTGAGACTCCGCCATCCGGTTCGTTTCAGATCTTCGTGACCCGCGTCCCGCATCGGGTGACGACATCGGGGGCCGGCCGAAATCGGCCGGCAGCGTCCTGCGAGGCCGGAGGGTCAGGCCGGCCGACAGGGTCAGACGACAGGGTCAGACGGTCGCCGGCCGGCGGTGACGGGCCAGGAGCCGCCG
The DNA here is from genome assembly GCF_035917355.1 of Streptosporangium sp. NBC_01810. Classification (NCBI taxonomy): domain Bacteria; kingdom Bacillati; phylum Actinomycetota; class Actinomycetes; order Streptosporangiales; family Streptosporangiaceae; genus Streptosporangium; species Streptosporangium sp. NBC_01810. The sequence continues at coordinate 2,637,673 of NZ_CP109070.1, forward strand.
CTCGAACCAGAGCGTGGCCAGCGGCGGCACCGAGCAGGCCAGGCCCACGAGGACCGTGCCCAGGCTCCAGCGGGCCTGGCGAGCGGCGACCAGCACCGCGACCACGTAGAGAACGAACAGGGCGCCGTGCACCGGCCCGAAGATCTTCACCCCGACATCCCCGGTGGCGGCGACGTACTTGAAGTACATGCCGATGAGCAGTCCCGTCCAGGAGAACGCCTCGGCGAGCGCCACATAACGAAACAGGCGGAGTTCGATCGGCACAGCGAGTACACCTTCCCAGAAAGGGGTCATCCGAAAGCAGAGAATCCGGACGTCGGGGGAAACGGCCTCCAGCCTAGGGGGACCAGGTGCCGGTCCCCTCCGCGGGCCCTCAACCGCGCCGTCCCGGCCTCGCACGGCGGCCGTTCCCACTGCCGCGGATGGCCTCGCACTCCCTCCTGGAAACACCGGAATCAGAAACACCGGAAGCGGAACCGGAAACGCCGGAAGCGGAACCGGAAACGCCGGAAGCGGAGGGCGCGTCCGGGAAAGGCGCCCCTTGACCTCAAGTCAAGTTCAGCTTTTAGGGTCGTATCCTGGCGCCGCGCACCGGCTTTCCCCTCGCGGGGCCTCGAAGCCGCCACCGGCACAGACACCCCGCACAACGAGCACAGGAAACGTGGTGGCGCGTGATGAACATGGAAATGGCCGCCTGGCATTCGCTGTACGGTGCGATGAACGCCCAGCGCGACCGGCGGCCGTTCTCAGCCGCCACACTGCGGCGCATCGTCACCTTCGCCCGCCCGCACCGCACGCTACTGGCCTGGTTCCTGCTGCTGAGCGTCGTCTCGGCGGTGCTGGCGGTGGCCACCCCGGTGCTGGCCGGGCAGGTGATCGACGCGATCGTCACCGGCGCCGCGGTGAGCGTCGTGGCCGGCCTGGCGGGACTGATCGCGGTGATCGCCCTGGCCGAGGCGGCGCTGGGACTGGTGACGCGCTGGATGTCGGCGAGCATCGGCGAGGGGCTGATCCTGCGGCTGCGCGGCGCCGTCTTCGACCACGTGCAGCGCATGCCGGTCGCCTTCTTCACCCGCACCCGCACCGGTGCGCTGGTCAGCCGCTTGAACAACGACGTCATCGGCGCCCAGCGCGCCTTCAGCGACACCCTGTCGGGGGTGGCGGGCAACCTGGTCACCCTCGCCCTGACCCTGGTGGTGATGATCGGCATCTCCTGGCAGCTGACCGCGCTGGCACTGGTGCTGCTACCGGTGTTCGTGGTGCCGGCCCGGCGCGTCGGCGCCCGGCTGGCACGGCTGGAGCGCGAGGCGGCCGACCACAACGCGGCGATGAGCACGCAGATGACCGAGCGTTTCTCCGCGCCCGGCGCCACCCTGATCAAGCTGTTCGGCCGTCCTGAGCGGGAGTCGGCCGAGTTCCTGGCACGGGCGCGGCGGGTGCGTGACATCGGGGTACGCACCGCGATGGTGCGGTCGGTGTTCGTCACCGCCCTCACACTGGTCTCGGCGCTGGCACTGGCACTGGTGTACGGCCTGGGCGGCTTCTACGCGCTGAGCCGGCAACTGGAGCCGGGCGCGGTGGTGGCGCTGGCGTTGCTGCTGACCCGCCTTTACGCACCGCTGACGGCGCTGGCCGGCGCCCGGGTGGAGGTGATGAGCGCCCTGGTCAGCTTCGAGCGGGTCTTCGAGATCCTCGACCTGAAACCCCTGATCACCGACAGTCCGGACGCCCGGGCGGTGCCCGAGGGGCCGGTGAGCGTGGAGTTCGACCAGGTCGGCTTCGCCTACCCATCGGCCGAGAAGGTGTCGCTGGCCTCCCTGGAGGAGGTCGCCACGCTGGACGCGCGCGGCGGCGAGGCGGTGCTGCACGGGGTGTCCTTCCGCGCCGAGGCCGGCCAGCTGATCGCGCTGGTGGGATCCTCCGGAGCCGGTAAGTCGACGATCGCGCAGTTGCTGGCACGCCTGTACGACGTCGACAGCGGCGCGGTACGCCTTTCGGGGGTGGACGTGCGCGAGCTGTCGGCGACCTCGATCCGCCGGACGCTGGGCATGGTGACCCAGGACGGGCACCTGTTTCACGACTCGATCCGGGCCAACCTGCTGCTGGCGCGGCCGCAAGCCGAGCCCGAGGAGCTGTGGGAGGTGCTGCGGCGCGCCCGGCTGGCCGAGCTGGTCGCGGCACTGCCCGAGGGCCTGGACACCGTGGTCGGCGAGCGCGGCTACCGTCTCTCGGGGGGCGAGCGCCAGCGGCTGACCATCGCCAGGCTGCTGCTGGCCCGGCCGCGGCTGGTGGTGCTGGACGAGGCCACCGCGCACCTGGACTCCACCAGTGAGGCCGCGGTGCAGGAGGCGTTGGCCGAAGCGCTGGCCGGGCGGACCGCGCTGGTCATCGCCCACCGGCTGTCGACGGTCCGCGCCGCGGACCTCATCCTGGTCGTCGAGAACGGGCGCATCGCCGAGCGCGGCACGCACACCGCGCTGCTGGCCGCCGACGGCCGCTACGCGCAGCTGTATCGCACCCAGTTCGACCAGCGGGCCGTCCCCCTCGAAGACCTGGGAGACCCGGGAGACCCGGGAGACGGGCTCGGAGCGGGGGAGGAGTCCTCCGCCGTACCCATCCGCTGAGCGTCGCCTTCACCTGAGCGTCGCCTTCAGAAGTGCCGGCGACGACGTGCTCGGCGGGAGCGTCCCGCCGAGCACGTCGTCGCCGGTATCGGGTCAGACCTGCGCCGTGCGCCCGCACCCTCACAGCAGGGTCAGCACGCGCGGCCCGTCGGCGGTGACGGCCACCGTGTGCTCCACATGCGCCGCCCGGCTGCCGTCGGTACTGGACAGCGCCCAGGGGATGCCGTGCACGATCACGTCGTTGACCGAGGCGCAGATCACCGCGGGAAACGGTGTCGGCGCGAAACCGGGCTTGTAGCCCAAGGCGGAGTCCAGGAGACCTCACGGCCGGGGGAGCGGCGCACTCAACCCGACACCGGGCCACGCAGCAACGGATGCGAACGCATCGCCACCTCCAGCTCCCCGGGCAGCTCATCGCGGTAACGCCCCAGCGTCGCCAGATCACTGTGCCCCAAAACCCTTCGCACCGCGTCCATGTCCACCGCGTCGGCCAGCAGATGGGTGGCCGTGGTGTGCCGCAACCCGTGCGGCGTCACCGAACGCCGCCGATCGGGATCCACCCCCCGCTGCACCCGGTCGATCACCGCCTGCACATCCCCGCGCGCCAGACGCCGCCCCCGCCACGACAACAGCAACGCCTTGTCGGCCGAGACCATCCGCCCCCGCGCCAGATAGGCCTCCAGCACCAAGGCCACATCACCGGGCAGCGGCACGTCCCGCGTCTTACCGCCCTTACCAAAGATCCGCCAGTAACGCACCCCGTCATTGGTGTAGAAATCCTCCACATTGGCCCGCACCAGCTCCGACACCCGCGGCCCCATCGTCGACAACATCAACACGATCAGCCCGTCACGCAACTCGGTGCGCTGGTCACGACGCCGCGCCCGCCCCGCGCCCGCCACCTCTCCCGGCCCGCCGCTCAGGTCACGCGCCGCACCGATCAACCCCTGCGCCTGCTCACGGGTCAGCGCCCGCCGCTCCGGCCGCAGCCCTCCGCGCTCCCTGGCCGTGACCGTAGCCGTCGCCATCGGATTGATCTGCACCCACCCGACCAGCACCGCGTGCTTGAACAACGCCGAGACCGACCGCCGAAACCGCGCCTGCGAGGAGGCGGACTGCAACGCCCCCGACCTGGCCTCCGGCTGCGAGCGCCGCCGCCCATCCGGCTTGCGCGCGAAGGCCAGCAGAACGGCATCCACCTCCTCACCCGTCAGGTCATCCAAAACCACCTCCTCACCGACCAACTGCACAAAGGTGGCCACATCCCGCGCGTACACCTCCGCCGTCGACATCGACAGAGCACCGGTCAGGGTCTTGGCCCGCACCAGCTCCACATAACGGTCGGCACACTCACCCACACCAAGACGATTCAGATCAGCCGGCCGCATGATCCCGACGACACCCCTTTCGCACCCAGGCCACCCCGAAGCGGCCACTCACCTCACACCGGCACCGCCCACCGGCAAGGACGAGGCCACGAACACGAAACGGCGGCGCGGGGGCGCCGCCCCCGCGCGGGCCCGTCCTGCCCGCCAGATCACCGATCATGTCCACCCCCCACGGTAAACGAATGCCCGCACCCGGGCCTCCCCCCACAGCCCGAAGACCCGCCCCCCCGAAAGAAGACCGAGCACGACATCGACCACACGACCTTTCGCCGAGCGCCGGAAGCAGTCGAAGAACCTCACGGACGGCAGCTCTCCTCGATCTGGGTGTGCGCCCCGCTGGGGGAGGGGCGCGCGCTCGCACCCGGCATTCGCCTGATATCGGATGAGAACCCGTAAGGCCCCGTACCTCCGCACGCGTCAACGTTCTCCGGCCCCGGCCGGTGACCGCCTCGGAGCCGGAAGGGTCGCAGGTCCCGGCTCGCCGGGACCTGCGACCCTGGCCGGGGCCGGCCGGTCACGGTTGCATGAAGACTTTCGCCACCGGGGCCACGGGACGGATCACGGAGGACCCCATGACATGCCGGCAGTCGTTTTCTCGCATCCTGGTCGGCTTCGATGGTTCGGCCGCCGGGTGGGCGGCATTGAGTTGGGGCGCCTGGGAGGCCCGCAGCAGCGGCGCGGAACTGGTCGTTCTCCACGCATGGGGCGACGTCACGCGGTGTAGATCACCCCATGTGCCCGCCTGGGCGCCCACCGAGGAGACAGATCGGAAGGCGATTGCCGAAACCGTCGTGAGCCGAGCGGTCGCGACGGTCCGCGCCGGGTATCCGAAACTCGTCGTGCGCCCGCTACTCTGCCGTGACAGGGCCGCGCGAGCGCTACCGCGCCACTCCGACACGGTGTGCCGTTCTCGCCGTGCTGGACGCCGTGCCAGGCGGCGACCTCCTGCAAGCCTACGGAGGCGTCGCGGGAGACATCGGTCCTTGTAGCGGGTGACGTTCGGCCGGTGCCGGAACCCTCCTGCGGGTGTGCGATGGAGGTGAAGATACAAGGACTCTCCGACATCACCGAGGAAGCAGGCGAGGTGCGGACCGTACTGGTCCGCATCGAGCCCGTGCCGCTCTCAACCAAGGAGCACTCATGACACGTTCGCACAAGCGCTGGCGTGACCTCTCCGACCGGCAACAGGCGGCGATTTTGACGCTGGTCTCCATAGAGCTGTCGCTCACTGCCACGGCGGCCGCAGACCTGTGGTGCAGGCCCGCTGGACAGGTCCGGGGACGTAAGGCGCTATGGTGGCCGTTGCTACTCGTCCAGCCCTTCGGCCCGATCGCCTACCTCACGCTGGGCCGCATCCCCTCGCCCCACTAGAGCCTGTCTGACAGCGGATCTTCTCCGTGATCCGGGCGTCTTCGGCCGCTTTGGCCTGGCAGGCGGGTTTCCGCTTGAGCCAGGCATGGTAGGCGTTGCGGCGGATGTTCAAGACCCTGCACAGCCACGCGATGCCGTAGCCGGCAACGGCGCATCAATGCTCTCAGCGCGGCGGCCCGGCGCAAGTCCGAGGCAAAGGTGCAGGCGGCCGAGGCGGCCATCAAGCGTCTGCTCAGGAAGGGCGCGCCGGTGACGTTTCAGGCTGTGCAGCGGGAGGCGGGGGTTTCTCATTCGTTTCTGTACGGCCACCAGGTTCTGCGGCGGCGTATCGAGCAACTTCGCCAGCGCTCCACACCGGTGCGGGCGGTCGTCGCGGATGAGTCCGATAAGGGTGGTACTGCGGACAATGTGGTTCTCGCTTTGACGGCGGAGATCACCCGGCTGAAAAGCGCTCATCGCCAGGAGGTGGCCGGGCTGCGTCAGGCGTTGGAGCGGGCGCACGGTGAGAACTTGATCCTGCGCCGGGAGTTGACGTATCGCGGCTGGAGCGGGTCGCCGCCGGCTGAGTAGGCGTTGAGATGATCATTTCTCTAACCATACAGAATCAACCTTCTGTATGGTTAGAGATGTTTTATGCTGGTAGGGCCTGTCTGGTGTGCCGTGCGGGTCTCTATCCGCCGAGTGCTCCCCGCCGCGGGAAAGCGGAGAACGGTGCGGTTTCCTCCCGGGTGCGCCATGGCGCCCGGAGTCCCTTTCCGTGCATGATCACCCTCTCTTGACCGTTTCGTCAAACAAGATCCACAAGCTGCCGGACCGTCAAAAATGATCAAGAGGTGGCGAGGTTCCGCCGGTGTGTGCAGCGCGGGACCGTCCCGTCAATGTTTAATGTCCTGTGATATGGAGAATTGTCGGGTAAATAGCGGTTTTGGCTAGGCCTGGGGTGGAGTCTCGTCGGGCTCTCAGGCCGCCTCGCGCAGCAGGAACATGGTGTAGGCGGCGATCGAGCCGCTGTCGGTGATGGCGCCGCATAGGATCATCCGCTCCAGTTCCGTTCGCGAGACCCACTCCTGGCGCATGTCCTGCTCGGTGTCCTCGCGGTCGGGGGTGCCCGCGGTCAGGCCGGTGGCGAGGAAGATGTCGAAGTGCTGGCCCGTTGTGCCGTGGGCGTTGTGCAGGCGGCCCAGGTGGGTCATCGAGGCGGCTCGCAGGCCGGTCTCCTGGGCCAGTTCGGTGCGCGCCGTGACCAGGGGTGAGGGGCTGTCCTTGACCCCGCCCTGGGGGAAGTTCCAGGTGCGCCGTCCCACCGGGTAGCGGTACTCCTCCACGAGGTGGAAACCGTCGTTCTCCATGGGCAGGACGAGGGCGAAGTCGAGCTGGTCCACCACGCCGTAGATGCCGTGGGAACCGTCGGGGCGTTCGATGCGGTCCTCGCGCACGCTCATCCAGGGGTTGGTGTAGACGACCGTCGAGTCGAGTGTGCGGATCGTCGGTCCGTGTACGTCGGTCATGGCGCGCAGCCTACTGGTGTCACGGCTCCCTTCGGGGCGCTGTGGCCTGGTCGGCGTCGCGCGGGTGGTGCGGGTCGAGGCCGGGTGGGGCGAACGGCAGGACGGAGGTCACCGCGGTGACCGGCAGCGGCCCGTAGATGTGCGGGAACGCCTCGGAGGAGTCGGCGGGCACTTCCATGCGCACGTCCAGCCCGCGCGGGTCGACGCTGAGCAGTACGAGGGGGGCGGTGACGTCGCTGTAGAAGCGCTCCACGACGCCGCGTAGCTGTTCGTGGCTCGCGCAGGCGTGGATGAAGCCCTCTTCGTCGAGGGTGCGGCCGATGGTGGAGACGCGGTACTCCCCCGTTCGCCGGGCGGCGTCCCAGTCGGAGGCCAGGGCCAGATGCAGGATGGTCATCGTAGACATGGTGCCCTCCGGGGCCCTGTCGTTCAACCGTGCCCTCTCGCGGGGGCCGGGTCGGGCGGAAGCGGTGGTCGTCAGCGCCGGGCGCGCCATTCCTGCTGCAGGATCGCGTAGTCGAGCTCGCTGGTCCATTCGCCCTTGACCATCTCGTTGTCCACCAGGTGTGCCTCGCGGCGCATGCCCAGTTTTTCCAGCACCCGGGCCGAGGCCTCGTTGCGGGCGTCCAGGCGTCCGATGATCCGGTGCAGGTCGAGGCCGTCGAAGCCCAGCTCCAGCAGGGCCAGGCCGGTCTCGGTGGCGTATCCCTTGCCGTGGTGGGCGGGGTGGAAGACGTAGCCGATCTCGCCGCTGCGGTGGGTGCGGCTGTGCCAGATCAGCATGCCGTCGCCGAGCAGTTCGCCGGTGGCGGCCAGTTCCACCGCCAGTGTCAGGATCTGGCCCTCCTCGAGCAACGCCGTCTGTGCGATCTTGGTTTGCAGTGCCTCGCCGGCCTGTTCCCGGTCGCGTGGTTCCCAGTACAGGTAGCGGGCCACCTGCGGGAGCGACTGGATGGCGTGCAGGGCGTCGAGGTCGGCCGGGGTGTAGGGGCGCAGGATCAGGCGGTCGGTTCGGATGGGGTAGGAGGGCTTCAGCATCAGGTCAGGGTAGGGCAGATGTTCCGCGGTGGGCGAGGCGTTATTTCCGGCCGGGTGTCAGTGGGGGCTGCCGGTCAGGTTGAGCACCACGACTCCGCCGATGATCAGAATGATGCCCGCGACCTTGGCCAGGCTGATCGTCTCGCCGAGGAACAGTACGCCGATCGCGGCGATGGCCGCGGTGCCGGCTCCGGCCCAGACCGCGTAGGCGGTGCCGACCTCCAGTTGTAGTTTCAGCGCCTGGGCCAGCAGGATGAAGGCGGCGGCGTAGCCGGCGACGACCAGGGTCGCCCAGCCCTTGTGTGCGAAGCCGTCGCTCAGTTTGAGGGCGGTGGTCGCCGCGATCTCGGCGATGATCGCCCCTGCCAGGATCAACCACGCCATGACCACTCCCCCAAAATCGGCACGAACGTATCATTTCATCCGATCAGGTGTTCCGGGGCCGCACCGGTTGCCCGGCGACGCCGTACCTGAGAAGGTCCGCCACTGCCTCGAGGGCGGATATCCGGTGCCCGCGCCGTGTCCGGATCCACTTGCGAGCGGTGTCGAAAGCGTGTTCCACTGAGCCGTATGCGATGGGACGCGCCTTCCCTGCTCGCCGCGCCGCCCGATGCCAGGCCGCGGATCGAGCGCTCCGCACTGGTCAGGGTTCACGGGGCGCTGACCTGCTACGAGGTGCAGGCGCGCACCGCGCTGGAGCGCACGCCCGAGGGGTGGAGCGTCAGCCCGTATCGGGGGTGTGCACAGGCCTGCCGCTACTGCTCGGTGCGCCGGGGACATCGTTACCTGGGGCTGGACGCCGGCGGCGACTTCGATTCGCGGATCGTGGTGCGTACCAACATCGTGCGGCGGCTGCGCGCGGAGCTGGCCTCGCGCTGGGACGGTGAGCATGTCACGGTGGGGGTGGGCGGTGACTGCTACCAGGGCGCCGAGGACATCTACCGGTTGATGCCCGGTCTGGTCACCGCGTTGCGTGAGGCCGGGGCGCCGTTCACCGTCCACACCAAGAGCCGGTTGATCCTGCGCGATGCCGATCTGCTGGCCGCCACTCCGGGCGCGGGGGTGGTCGTCTCGATCGCGTTCGTCGACGATCGGATCCGCCGCAGTGTGGAGCCCGGCGCCCACAGCGCGCAAAAGCGCCTGGAGCTGGTGGCCGAGCTGAACGAGCGGGGGGTGGCGTGCGGGGTGGCGATGGCGCCGATCCTGCCGCTGCTGACCGACTCCCCCGACCAGCTCGCGGCCACCGTGCGCCGGGTCGCCGACGCCGGGGCCGTCAGCCTCGTCCCGCACGTGCTGCGCCTGCCTCCCGGCGCCCGTGAGTGGTATCTGGCCTGGCTCGGCGAGCACCATCCGGCGCTGGTGGCCCGTTATGCCGAGCTGTACGCGAGGAGCGCCGACGCCGAGAGCGGCTATGTGCGCCGCGTCACCGACCAGGTCCTGCAACTGGCCACCCGCTATGGCATGGGCCCGGTGCGGCCCGAGCAGCCCCTGCCGCTGGCGCTGCCGCGCCAGGCCCAGCTCACCCTGCTCTAGCCTTGCTCCGGCGCGGCCGCCGTCGCCATCGCGGCCGAGTTCGCGGTGGCGACGGCGGGAGGGAGGGGTCAGGCCAGTGCGCTGCCCTTCTTCCACTGCGCGTACGGCATCTGCCAGAAGCCCCAGCCGTTGTTCCACTCCATCTCGCGGTCGGTGCCCCTGATGGTGATCACGTCGCCGCGCTGGACCTGGTCGTAGTACCACTTGGCCTGGTCGGGGCGGGAGTTGATGCAGCCGTGGCTGACGTTTCGGCGCCCCTGGGCCCAGACGTTGTTCAGCGCGTGCACGTACTCTCCGCTGTTGGAGAAGCGGACCGCGTGGTTGATCATCAGGTCGTAGTAGCCGGGGTCGCCCTTCTTGCGGCCGGGGGAGATCATGCGCTCGGGGTTGGCCTTGCCCATCGCCAGGTGGATGCCGCTGGTGGTGGTGTACTCGCGGGTGCTGGCGTTGCCCGCGCTGATCAGCATGGTCTGCACGACCTTGCCGTCGCGTTTGACGATCATCTTGTGCTTGCGGGTGTCGATCGTGGCGATCTGAGCCGCGCCGATCCGGATGACCTTGGTCATGTCCTTGACGCCGTACATGTCCTTGCCGCCCTGGACGCCTTTGAGGCGGGCGGTGAAGGTCACCTTCTGGTGGGGCTGCCAGAATTTCTCGGTCCGGTAGATCACGGTCGTGTCGTTGATCCAGCGCCACGCGCCCTGGACCGGTTTTTCCGCCTTGACCTCCAGGGCCTTCTCCACTCCGGCCTTGTTGGCGATCTGCTGGTTGAAGGTGACGATGATCGGCGCCCCCACGCCGACCTTCTCCCCCTTGATCGCCGGGGTCACGTCCGCCACCTCGAGCTCGTGCTCGGGCTTGAGGGTCCGGAAGGAGCTGCTGGCGGTCGTGCCGTCCACCGCGCGCGCCGAGACGGTGTAGTCGCTGGCGGGGATCATGGGGGTGGTGGAGATCCACTTGGTTCGTTTGGCGTCGAAGTCGCCCTCCAGTACCTGGCCGCCGCTTTCCACGGTGACCTGCTCCAGTGCCCCGCTGGAGGCGCTGACGACGACCCTCTTGTTGGGCCGTACGGTCTTGCTGCCCTTGGCGGGGCTGATCCTTATCTCCGGTGCCGCCGGAGCACTGGAGGCGTCGGCGCCTGAGCCGCCGCCTGAGCCGCCGCCCGAGCCAGCGGCGGGAGCCTTCGTGTCCGCCCCTGTAGAGCAGGCGGTGGCCAGCACCGCCGCGGTCGCCAGGGCCAGAGCGGCCAGTGGCGTCCTGTGGCGTTCCACGGTCAGCACAATTTCTCTCCCCCACTACAGCAAACTGCCCTTAAAACACTAATGGGAGATGCATGGTGACTGCACATGGTTGCGACCGATTTGATAACGTTTCGGTCTCTTCTTAAAGCCGGAAAAATGCCGACCGGGAGTCAGATGAGAGCGGCCGCGCAGAGCCGGGTACGGGGTGCGGAGAGGGATGTTTCGGCCGGTGCCGAAGCGTCCGGGGCCGATGATGGCTGGACGGGCGCGCCTGGAGCGCCGGAGAGCCCGGCCCGGCCCCGCCTGGACTGGACCGGGCGCTGCACCACCTGGCCGGCAGCGCCGGGGCCGTGCTCTGCGCGACCGCGCTAGGGCCGGCGCAGGCGGTGGGTGAGGCTGGTGTGGCGGCGCCCGGCGCCGCGGGTGCGCACAGCCTGGGCCAGCGCGCGGCGAGAGCCGACGATGACGACGAGCTTCTTGGCCCGGGTGATCGCGGTGTAGAGCAGGTTGCGCTGGAGCATCATCCACGCGCTGGTGGCCAGCGGGATCACCACCACCGGGTATTCGCTGCCCTGGGAGCGGTGGATCGACACCGCGTAGGCGTGGGCCAGCTCGTCCAGTTCGTCGAAGCCGTACTCGACGTTCTCGTCCTCGTCGGTCAGCACGGTCAGCTTGTGCTCGTCGGGTTTGATGTCGACGACCAGGCCCACGGTGCCGTTGAACACCCCGGCGGCACCCTTTTCGTAGTTGTTGCGTAGCTGGGTGACCTTGTCGCCGACCCGGAAGACCCGCCCGCCGTAGCGGCGCTCGGGCATGCCCTCGCGCGAGGGGGTCAGCGCCTCCTGCAGCGCGTGGTTGAGGTTGCCCGCCCCGGCCGCGCCCCGGTGCATCGGGGCCAGCACCTGCACGTCGCGGCGCGGGTTGAGGCCGAATTTGCGCGGGATGCGGTTGGTGACCACGTCCACGGTCAGTGCCGCGATCTCCTCGGGTTCCTCGCACGGGAACAGGAAGAAGTCGCTCATGCCCTCCAGTGCCGGGTGCAGGCCGGTGTTGACCCGGTGGGCGTTGACGACGACCCCCGACTCCTGTGCCTGGCGGAAGATGTGGGTCAGCCGTACCCGGGGGATCTCCTTCTCGGCGGCCAGCAGATCCCGCAGCACCTCGCCCGCGCCGACCGAGGGCAGCTGGTCGACGTCGCCCACGAAGAGCAGGTGCGTGCCCGGGGCGACGGCCTTGACCAGCTTGTTGGCCAGCAGCAGGTCCAGCATCGAGGCCTCGTCGACCACGACCAGGTCGGCGTCCAGGGGGTTGTCGCGGTCGAAGGTGGCGTCCCCGCCGGGGCGTAGCTGCAGCAGCCGGTGCACGGTGGTGGCCTCGTGGCCGGTCAGCTCCGCCAGGCGCTTGGCCGCCCTGCCGGTGGGAGCGGCCAAGATCACCTTGGCCTTCTTCGCCCGGGCCAGGGTGACGATGGAGCGCACGGTGAAGCTCTTGCCGCAGCCCGGGCCTCCGGTCAGCACCGCGACCTTGCGCGTCAGCGCCAGCCGCACCGCGTGGGCCTGTTCTTCGGCGAGGTCGGCGCCGGTCTGGGTGTGCAGCCATTTGAGCGCGATGTCCCAGTCGACCGAGCCGAAGACGCCCATCCGGTCGTGCTCGCAGGTCAGCAGGGTGCGCAAGGAGCCCGCCAGGGACAGTTCGGCGCGGTGGAAGGGCACCAGGTAGACCGCGGGGACGGTGCCGTCGCCGACCGGGACCTCCTCGGCGACCACGCCTTCTTCGGCGATGAGCTCCTGCAGGCACCGTGTGGTCAGCTCGGCGGCGACCTCCAGGATCTTCACGGCGTCGGCGACGAGGTTGGGCGCTGGAAGGTAGCAGTGGCCGTCGTCGGCGGCCTGGGACAGGGTGTAGCGCAGGCCCGCCTTGACGCGCTCGGGACTGTCGTGAGGGATGCCCACGGCCTGGGCGATGGTGTCGGCGGTCTTGAAACCGATGCCCCACACGTCGTCGGCCAGCCGGTAGGGCTCGCTTTTGACGACGGTGATGGAGTTGTCGCCGTACTGCTTGAAGATCCGGACCGCGATCGAGGTGGACACGCCGACACCCTGCAGGAAGATCATCACCTCTTTGATGATCTTCTGTTCCTCCCAGGCGACGCCGATCATCTTGGTTCGCTTGGGGCCGAGCCCGGGGACCTCGACCAGCCGCTCGGGGGTGGCCTCGATGACCTCAAGGGTGTCGACGCCGAAGTGCTCGACGATCCGCTCGGCCATCTTCGGCCCGATGCCCTTGATCAGCCCTGAGCCCAGATAGCGCCGGATGCCCTGCACGGTGGCGGGTAGCACGGTGGTGTAGGACCACACCTCGAACTGCTTGCCGTACTTGGGGTGGGAGGTCCAGCGTCCGGTCAGCCGCAGTGACTCGCCGGGCTGGGCCCCCAGCAGCGGCCCGACCACGGTCAGCAGGTCGCTGGAGCGGCCCGCGGCCACCCTGGCGATGGTGTAGCCGCTCTCCTCGTTGGCGTAGGTGATGCGTTCGAGCACGGCCTCCAGCACGGTGCCGGGAGTGGGTTGCGCCGGAGGGGTGTTCATGGCGGGTATTGTGCCGCAGCCGACCTCCTGCTCCAAGCCGGGGAGCGCCCGGCGGCGGGTGCGCGGGCCGGCTGATTTCAGGTTTGGCTTATATAAGTCCACACCGAGACGCTGTCGCCCGTACACGCGCTCCACGCTCCGGCCGCCCCGGGCTCCGCCGGTGACGCCCCTCGCCGGAGCGCCGGGCCCGGTGGGGGGTGCGCGACCACGCGGGACCGCCGGGTGCGAGGTTTCGCCGGTTTCGCCGGGCCTGGTAGGCGTGCGGGCAGGGTGGGTCGCAGACACGCCGGCCTCCCCGCCCCCCTTCGCGGGCCAGGGCGTCGCCGTGTGTGATGGAGTCTCTCCGATCCGTAACGGCTTTGCCGCCGAAGTCCGGGGGCACACGGCACCCGGCCGCGAAGGAGAGGCACATGCGAAGGACACTCACCGCCCTGATGATGGTGCTGGGCACGGCGGTGCCGGCCGGTGCCGCGGCGGCACCGGCCGGCGGGCGGCCCGGCATCGACGTCATCGGGCTGACCGGCGACCAGCGTCTGGTGGGCTTTGCGATCCGCTCCCCCGGCCGCACGCGCGACCTCGGCAGGATCCGCGGGCTCGACGGCGACACCCGGCTCGTGGGCATCGACTACCGCGTGCAGAACGGCAGGCTGTACGGCGTCGGAGACCTGGGCGGCGTCTACACGCTCAGCGGCCCGGCCAAGGCGGCCAAGGTCTCCCAGCTGACCGTGGCGCTGCGGGGCTACCATTTCGGCGTCGACTTCAGCCCCGCGGCCAACCGGCTGCGGGTGATCAGCGACACCGGGCAGAACCTGCGGCACAACCTCGACGACCCGGCGGGTAGCCCGGCCGCCGGGCAGACCGTGGCCGACCGTACGCTGACCGCCCCGCCCATCTCGCCGGCCGTCGTGGGAACGGTCGCGACCGGCCTGTCAGGTGCCGGATACACCAACAACGACCTCAGCCCGGACACCGCCACGACACTCTTCGCGGTGAACACCACCACCGGCCAGGTGAGCCTGCAGTCGCCCGCCGGCGCGGGCACCCTGGTACCGACCGGTGGCCTGCGCGTGGCCGCGACCGGCGCGGCGGGCTTCGACGTCCACAGCTCGCTGCGCGACGGTGTCACCGTCTCCAACAGTGCCTTCGCCACGCTGAGGGTCGCCGGCCGCTACGGGTTCTACGGCATCAACCTGCTCACCGGCGCCGTCAACTACGGCTACGGCGCCTTTCCCGCCAACCGCCAGGTCCTCGACATCGCCATCCGGCTCGACCGCGGCTGAGTTCGATCCCAGCGGCCGCGATCGCCTCGCCGGGCGGTGGCGACGGCCGGCGCCGAGGGGACAGCCGGCGCCGAGGGGGCGGCCACGGGGTTTCCGGGGCGGGGGCGCGGCGTGCCAGGCGGCTCCGCGTGATCTCGGGTCTTCCCAATCCCCGCACCTGCATGCGCCACCGCCACCACGTCTACTGGCGCTTCGACTTCGACGTGGAGGGCTCGGCCAACGACGTGATCGAGCAGTTCGACGACACCGGCTCGACCGAACCCCAGGCGGTGGCGATCGTGCGGGAGGGCGAGAGCGTCAGCGCCACCAACGTCGTCGTCTGGTACGCCGGGCACTTCCGGCACGAAGGGCGTCAACCCTGCTTCGGCCTGTGCCATCGCTGGTCGGCGAGGGACCACGCTCTCTCCCACTCGGCGTAGCGGTACCGGTTCAGCAGCAACCGGAGGCCGACCAGGAAGAGCAGCAGGATCATCGCGATCCACACCATCACTCCGATCGCGGTGAGCGCGGCGACCGTGACCGTCTCCAGGCGGCTGTGCGGGGGATCGGTGGGTGTGCCCGCGGCATCCAACCAGATCTCGGTGCGCAAGCCGACCGGCACCGCCGTGGGAAGCACGACCTGGCCGGTGCGCGGGGTCCCGTTCGCCGCCGTCCAGCGCACCGTGCGCGCCCGCTCGCCGAGGCCGGGCTGCGCCGGGCGGACCGTGTCCACGACCTCGGCGGCGACCAGCCGCCGGTGGGGGGCGGCGAGCTCGGCCCGCAGCCCGTCCTCGTAGGCCTGCCGGCCGAGCCCGGCCGCCGGCCACAGCCCGGCGGCGAAAAGCAGCAGGCTCATCAGCACGGCTGCTGTCTCTATCCGGTCCGAGCGCCTGCGCAAAGGGTTGCCGTCGAACCGGCGCAGGCGCAGGCGGCACCGGATCCGGTAGCCGAAGGAACTCATTGGGCCACCTCCCCCGTGGTGTTGCCTCCACTGTGTGGCGTGTGCACCCGGCGTACCAGGGTCCTTGGCTCGTTGCGGTCAGAGCCGAAAGTCCCTTTCCCCGGCGATAGCGGGCGCCGCCGGGCGGCCGGTCGAACAGCGTCACCCGCTTGATCGTCTCCGGCGACGGCTTCCGGGGCTGAGCGGCCCGGCGAAGCCGCGTCCCCCCGCTGACCGTGACGCACCGGGCGGGGCCGCCGGCGATGCTCTCCAGGATCGAGCGGCACTAACCTGGGGACACTTTTGTCGTGTCGGGGAGGAGCCATCTCATGTCGCCGGTTCTGGAGAGTACGGCTCGCGCGCTGCTGCGCAGGGTCGCGCTGGAGCAGTCCCAGGGGCGCCTGCCCTCGCTGACCGCCGCGGTGGTGCGCGACGGGGAGCCGGCCTGGTTCGGCGCGCGAGGCCGGGTGGAGGGGGCCGCCCCCACCCTCCTCACCCAGTACCGCATCGGCTCGATCACCAAGAGCCTGGTCGCGGTCGTGGTCATGCGCCTGCGCGACGAGGGGAAGGTGGAACTGCTCGACCCGGTCGCCAAGCACGTCCCCGGTCTCGGGGGCGGTGTCGGCGAGGTGACCGTCGCCCAGTTGCTGTCGCACACCTCCGGACTGAGCGCCGAGTCGCCGGGCCAGTGGTGGGAGCGGACCCCCGGCGTGCCGGCCAAGGATCTGGTCGCCGCGCTCGGACCCGACGCCGCCAAGCACCGTCCGGGGCGCCGCTACCACTACTCCAACCTGGGCTTCGCCCTGCTGGGCGAGCTGGTGGCCCGCCGGCGCGGCGTGAGCTGGGCGAGGGCCGTGGACGAGGAGATCCTGCGGCCGCTGGGCATGCGCGACACCACACCCCGGCCGCGCGCGCCGCACGCGTGCGGCTACGCCGTGCACCCCTGGGCGGACGTGCTACTGCCCGAGCCCGAGCACGACGCGGTCGCCATGGCCCCCGCCGGGCAGCTGTGGTCCACTCCCGCCGACCTTGCCCGGTGGGCGGCGTTCGTGGCCGGTGACACCGGCGGCGTGCTCGCCCCGGCCACCGTGGCGGAGATGCGCGAACCCGCGACCGTCGACGACGGCGACACCTGGACCGGCGGGTATGGTCTGGGCCTGCAGCTGGCCCGCGCGAACGGCCGTCGCCTGGCCGGTCACACCGGTTCCATGCCGGGATTCCTGGCCACGGTGTGGGCCGACCCGTCCGACAGGGTCGGCGTGCTGTTCATGGCCAACTCCACCTCGGGCGTCAGCCGCGGCCTGCTGACCGACCTGCTGGCGATCCTCGACCAGCACGAGCCGCGCCTGCCCCAGGAGTGGGTGCCCGTCGCCGACAGCGCGGGCCTGCTGGAGCTGACCGGTCCGTGGTACTGGGGGCCCAGCGCGTACCTGCTGCGGCTGCTGCCCGAAGGCGGTGTCTCCCTCAACCCGGTCGGCGGCGCCGGCCGGGCCTCCCGGTTCACCGCCCAGGCCGACGGGACCTGGCTGGGACTGGACGGCTACTACGCGGGTGAGACCCTGCGCGTGGTCCGCGGGCCCGACGGCTCGCCCAGCCACCTGGATCTGAACACCTTCGTGTTCACCCGTACCCCCTACGACCCGCGGGCGGAGGTGCCCGGCGGGGTGGACGAGGGCGGCTGGCGCGGCTGAGCGGCGAGCGCGGCGGCCTGGCCCGCGGGCTCGGCGTACAGGACCTCCACCCGGTGCGGCACCCGCGGTGCGGTCAAGGCCGGTGTCCACGGGAGGGTGCCGTGGGCGCCCGTGATTCACGGGGCTCCGGGTGATGCCGAGGGCTCCGGGAGCGTTACGGCGAGATCGAGGACAGTTCGAGGGCCTTCACGTCGTGGAAGGATGTCACACCGACTGGTAGAGGAACTCCAGTCCAAGCTGAGCGGCGAGCGCGGCGGCCTGGCCCGCGGGCTCGGCGTACAGGACCTCCACCCGGTGCGGCACCCGCGGTGCGGTCAAGGCCGGTGTCCACGGGAGGGTGCCGTGGGCGCCCGTGATTCACGGGGCTCCGGGTGATGCCGAGGGCTCCGGGAGCGTTACGGCGAGATCGAGGACAGTTCGAGGGCCTTCACGTCGTGGAAGGATGTCACACCGACTGGTAGAGGAACTCCAGTCCAAGAGGCGTGAGCCGGTGCCTGACGGTGTTTCCGCACCGCTCGCCGGCCACGAGCCCCGCGGCACGCGGGAGCGAGGCGTGCTCACTCGCCGAGGCCATCGAGATGTCCGAGGGTCCGCGCGATCTCCCCCGTCGTGCGGACGCTGTCTCTCAGCGTCCGCAACACCAGTGCGCGCGTGCGGCCGAACAGCCGCCGCAGCACCTCATCTGACCTGCAACTCCTTCACCGGCAGGAACTGCGTCGTCACCGTGCGGACGACCCCGGGGACCGCCACGCTGATGGAGGCGTACCTCAGGCGATCCTCCGCTTCCACCTGGACCAAGGACAGCGGCAACTACACCACCTACGCCGGCCCCGTCTACGTGTCGGCGCCCGGTGAGTGCGTCGACTGGGGCGGCACCATCGGCACGGCCACCCAGTTCCGCTACGACACCAACTGCGGCTGATCCGAACAAAGAACATTAAACGACCGGGAAAAGGAGAACAATGACGCCCGTCAAGAAGACCATCACCGCGGCCGCTTTCGTTGTCATCGCACTCACCGGTGCGCTCGCCACCGCGTCACCCGCGGCCGCGGAGACCTACGGAGGCGAGTGCGGATCCAGCTACAGCGGCGATTACTTCACCAGCTACGCGGGTCCGATCTACCTGGCCGCGGCGGACAGGTGTGTGGACTGGATGGGCCGCATCAGCGGCACCGAGGGTGGCAAGCGCGCAACGAACTGCGACTGACGCCCGTTCGCGGCAGTCCTGGGGTCGCCCTCTTGCCCGTCCGCGCCAGTCGCCGGTCAGCAGGGCGGTCAGGTCGTCGTTGATGGTCTGGGCGGCGACGATGAAGGCTGTCGCGTAACTCGTCCAGAACGACCGGCAAGACTGCTGACCCTGTGTGTCCTGGCTCTCTGAAGATGGGGCGGGGCGGGGTAGTGTCACAGCCAGGCTCCGTCAACCCGCGGGACCCGAGGAGGCGCGTTGTGCGTTACGACGACTGGGGCAGGCGTTCGCCGCGCTGGGCGGGAATCCGTAGTGAGATGGTCGACCTCCAGGGCACGAGCGTGCATTTCCTGCATGCGCGGGGGCCCGCCGACACGCCCACTCAACTACTGGTCCATCCGATGGGTGCCACTGGGACATTCTGGCTGGACGTCATCCCGCTGTTGGCCGCCCACGGGCCGGTCATCGCGCCTGACCTGCCCGGCACGTTCACCGGCCACACAGAAACACCGCATCCCCGCGCGGCCAGGGCGCATCTCAACGCCAGGTTTCTGCAGGCGTTCACCCGCACGCTTGGACTGGAGCGCGTGATCGTTCACGGCTGGTCCATGGGCGGGCTGGTGAGCCTGCTGTTCGCACAGCGCGCAAGCTGCGTGGAGCGGCTGGTGCTCACCAGCCCAACCCTGCCCGGCCCTCTCACCACGCCGGAGGCGCTCGGTTGGCAGACGCTGGGCCGGCTCACGCTGCTGGCCGCCGTGCCGGCCCTGCGCGGCACCCTGCGCCTGTACGGCAGGCAGTTGCTGGAGGCCAAGCTACGCGGGGGCGACCCCGTGACCTCGCCCGGCGGCGGGCTGGATCTGGCGGGCGGTGACCTGAGGCGCGTCTCGCCCGAACTGGTCGCGCTGCAGACCGAGGAGCGTCAGGAGATGCGTGGCCGGCCGGACAAACTGGCCGATGCCATCGTCGCCTTCGCCTCGGCCTTGTCGGCCATGTACATCGACCGGCGACCCGTCCTCGATGCGATCGATCGGGTGCGCGCACCCACACTGCTGCTGTGGGGCGACCAGGACCCGCTGATCGAGCGCCCGGTAGTCGACTACCTGCTCAAGTGCAGGCCCGACTGGGAACTGCGCGTGTTCGAGGGGGCGGGGCACCTGATGCCGATGGAGATCCCCGCCGCCTACGCCGAGGCCGTGGCAGGCCGGCACATCCCGCATCCATAGCCGCGCTCACCCTGACCTCACGCCTCTCACCGGCACCGGTCATATCTCCAGACCGTAGGGCCGGCGTACTGGTCCAGCAGGACGCGGGCGTGGTCGTGGCCGGGGCGGTGGCGTTGACCGCGAAGATCCGCTCGAACTGCGCCCTGGTCACATGCTCGATACCGGGCTCGTCGTTGAGGATGCCCGCGTTGTTGACCAGGATGTCCAGCCGGTCGGCGCGCGCGTCGAAGGCGGCCCACAAATTCTCGGCGTCCCCGGGCATGCCCAGCTCGGCCTGCAGGGCGAAGGCTTGCCCGCCCGCTGCCTCGATCGCGGCGACCGTTTCCCTGGCCGCCTGCTCGTTGCCGCCGTAGTGAACGGCGACGCGGGCGCCGTCGCCTGCCAGGCGACGGGCGATGGCCTGGCCGATTCCCCTGCTTGCGCCGGTGATGAGTGCGGTCTTGCCGTGGAGAGTGCTCATCATGTCTTCCTGCTGGTCACGGGGTGATGAGGTGGACGGGGGTGACGCGGCGATGGTGTCCGACGAGGTCGAACCAGTCGCCGAACAATCCGCCGGACAGGTGCTCCGCAGGGTCCTGGGCGGGCCCGATCAGCGCCTCTCAAAGCGTCGGCATACCTTTGTCGGTGATCGAAGGAGTCCTGGAGTACGTGCCGCACGACGTTGCGCCCACCCGGGAGCTGTGGCTGAAGGCGTCGGAGTGCTGGAGCGAGGCCATCAACACCCGCATCGACAAACTGGAGCGCATGCGCGACCGGTTCACCGAGTGCATCGGGTGCGGCTGCTTGTCCTTCGGCCAGTGCCAGTTGGTCAATCCCGGTGACAAGCTGGCCGGGCAAGGTGCCCGACCCCTCCTTGAACCCTGACGCGGAAGTGGTCATGCAGTACCCCGGTTGGTCGCAGGGGTGCGGGCCGAGTCGCAGATGGCGATCAACGACCGTCTGGTGGAGCAGAGGCCGCTGGGGATGCGGCGGGAGCTGCCGGACACCCTGGTCGTCCCCACGGGAAGAAGGTCTGGAACTCGCTCTACATCGACGCCGTGGTGAAGAGACTCGCGGCCGGCGGCATGAAGATCAGCCCGGAGCTTCGGGCCCACCTGTCCCCGCTGCAGTGGGAACACATCAACTTCGTGGGCTCCTACCCCTTCAACCGGCCCGAACGTCCCGGCTGGCTGCGTGAGCGGAGGGCCGTCTCGACTCGTGCACCGAGTGGGCTGAGGCGCTCGGGCAGGTAGCGCAAGAACGGGATCGCGGCGCTGTCGTCGCCCAGCAACGTCGCCCATTCTGCTCGACCGCATCGTGTACGACAACCCTGAAGCGATGGTCACTCTGGCGGCCATCGCAGGGGCCACCTCACGGATCCGCGTACAGACCGAAGTGCTGATCCCGCCCTTGCGTGCGACCGCCCTGCTCGCCAAGCAGACCGCGACCCTGGATCGGATTCCCGGTGGTCGCCTCACCCTCGGCGTGGGGATCGGGGCACGCGAGGACGACTACCGGGCCGTGGACGTCGAGGTCCGTGGCCGGGGGCGCCGCCTGGATGAGCAGATGGCAGCTCTTCGGCGCGTCTGGAAGGGCGAGCCGTACGCCCAGGACATCGGACCGATCGGCCCTGCCCCGGCTCGCCGGGGCGGCCCTGAAGTGCTGTTCGGAGGCTTCGTTCCCGCCACCGTCGAGCGCATCGCTCGCTGGGGCGACGGATTCCTCGGTGCTCACCTCACCCCGGAACAGATGGGGCAGTTCTACCGGGCCGTCGAGGCATCGTGGCAGGCCGCCGGGCGTGCCGGTCGTCCTCGGCTGGTGGCCCAGTTCAACGCCGCCCTCGGCCCCGAATCAGTCGTGGACGAGGCGCAACATGCCCTCGGTGGCTACTACAGCTTCATGGGGGACGGCGCGAACAAGGTGGTCGACGAGATGCTCACCACGCCGGAAGCGATCCGGCAGGCCGTCACCGTGTACGGCGAGATCGGCGCCGACGAGGTCATGCTCTACTGCTGGTTGGCCCGTCCGTTTGTTTCTTTCGCCATGACATGGGCATTCCGTGCATTCCGGCTGACATTTACGCGGTTTTGGTCGTGAGTCTTCCCGGGAGCGGCAAGGGGTCGCCATAGGGGCGTGCGTCTGCTCTTGAGGGGAGGATCAAGGTGAGCACGTGGCATGGGTGCTCCATCAGGACCCGCTTGAGCGTGGTGGCCGGCGCCGTCATGGCGCTTATCTGCACTGTTGTCGCGGTGTTCGCCCTGCTGGCGGTACGGGAGGCCTCCGTCGAGGACCGGACGAAACGGCTCGTCACCCACGCCGTGGAGATGGCCAGGCAGATACGCCAGAGCGGCGTATTCCCCCGCATGCTGTCGGACGGGCACAACGAGGCGGTTCAGGTGTTCGACCCGGCCGGCACGCTGGTCGCCGCCACCTCGGGCTTCGGGTCGCGTGAGCCGCCGATAGCCATCCTTCGCCCCGATGTCGACTCTTATGCGGTTGCGCTGTTGTGTGATCTGCATGCGTTCCCCGGCCAGTGCAAGATCGTGATCTCTTACCCCTTCCACAGGGCCGACGGCGTCTGGTTGCTCAACATGGCCGTCGCCGATGTTCCCTGGTACGTAGGCCCTCGGCTGCTGATCCTGCTCGCCACCGGCTGGCTCTTGCTGGTCGGGGCGACCATGGCGGGCACCTACCGGACCGTGAGCAAGACCCTGGAGCCGGTGGGCGCGATCAGCGGCAAGCTCGCCCAGATCACCGCGAGTGATTTCGGCCACCGGGTGCCGGTACCGAAGTACCGAGACGAGCTGCGCGACCTCGCCGAGATCGCGAACAAGACCCTGGACCGGGCCCAGTCGGCGGTTGAGCAGCAACTGCGGTTCGCCTCGGATGCCTCCCACGATCTGCGCAACCCGCTGGCCGCCATGCGCGTGCAGATCGATGAGGCGCTCATGTACCCGCAGGAGACCAACTGGCCGCAGACGGCGAACGCGCTGTTGGACAGTGTGGAACGGCTTCAGGACCTGGTCACCGACCTGTTGCAGATCGCCCGGCTGGACGCGGGCATCAGCGGCCGGCACGATCCCATCGACCTGACCGGCCTGGTGGCGGCCGAGGTGGACAGGCGGCCACGCCGGGTCGCGGTGATCCGCCACCTCACCCCCGGCGTGATGATCAATGGGGAGCGGATCGGCCTGGCCCGGCTGCTGAACAACCTGCTGGACAATGCCGAACGCCACTCCGACTCCGCCATCACGGTCACTGTCACGCTCGAATCGGGCACGGCGGTGCTGGAGGTGTGTGACGACGGCGAGGGCATCGCCCCCGACCAGCAGGAGGTCATCTTCCAGCGGTTCGCCCGCCTGGAGGCCTCCCGCAGAAAGGACTCAGGCGGCACGGGGCTCGGCCTGCCGATCGCCCGGCAAATCGCCGAAACCCACGGCGGCACCCTCACCATCGAAGACAGTCCCCGCGGCGCACGGTTCGTGCTGCGCCTCCCCGCCCCCCGCTGATCACGCTCACCTGCCGGCCCTACGGTAGTAAGCAGCGCGAAAACAACGATTAGCTACTGACCTTGGCTTGACCTGTTGGTTTGGCAGGTCTGGTCCCCATAGGGTGCGTCGATCTTGGTGATCATCGACGGTGGGGCGGCCCGGGTGTGGTCGACGATCGAGGTGCCGCGGGCGTTGTTCGACCGCGCCGTGGTGCACATGCTGCGCGAGGGCATTCTGCTGCCCGCAGGGATCACGACGCTAACTCGGCTGATCAGCGAGGTACGCCGGACCTGGAGACCTCCTCGGTCGATGACGCCCTGGACGTGCTGGATCTGCTGATCACCTCCAACCTGCTGGCTCGGGCGGAGCGGGCGGGCAAGGCCGAGCAGCTGCGGACGTTTTCCAAGCTGCGTAAGGCGGCGCGCACGATCGCCTCGGCGGTGGGGGTGCTGATGTCGGCGCCGGAGGCAACCGAGGATCGGCTGAGGTGTTGAGCGCGGTGACGTCGATGGGCGGCTTGTCATGGTCGATCATTGACGCCCAGTTCTCCGCGGTGAGCGTCGCCGGGTCGACGCCATCCTTGAGGGCGCTGGCAACGTAGGTCGTGGGATGCGGGTGGAGATAGCCTGTGGCGTCGGCGGGCCGTACGTAGGTGTGGGTCAGGTCGAGCGGCCGGATGACTGTGCGTTCGACTTCGGCGGCGTAGGCGTTGCCGGTGACCTTCTCGATGATCGCGCCGGCCAGGTAGTAGCCGCCGTTGGAGTAGATGAACTGCTCGCCCTGCTCGCCGACCGGCGGCTGGGACACCGCGAGCTTCACCAGCTCGGAGGTGGTCCAGATGTGGGTTGGCTGAGTGGCGATGCTGTGCTGTGGTTCCGGTGCGAGGCCGGTGAGGAACAGGCCGCTGGTGTGGTTGAGCAGATGTCGGGATGCCTTTTGGAGGAGAACCATTCGGAGGAGAACACGCGGTCTGCAGATGCCTGGAGCGTTCAGCGTCCTCTGCGCATGTAGGCGCGGAGCGACAGCGGGACGAAGATCACCAGCAGCGCGGCCGACCAGAGCAGGACGGCGGTCACCGGATGCGCGAGTGGCCAGGCCACGTCTCCGGACGGCGCCCCAGGATTGCCGAACAGCTCCCGTGAGGCGGCGGTGAGCGCGCTCACCGGGTTCCAGTCGGCCAGGAAGCGCAGCCAGCCCGGCATGCCGTCGGTCGGGACGAACGAGTTGGACAGCATCGTGAACGGCAGGAACAGCGGCACCATCGCGTCGGCGACCTGGTCGTTCTTCACCGCCAGGCCCACGTAGACGCCCACCCAGCTCAGCGCGTACCGCAGCACGATCATCAGCAGGAATGCCCCGGCCGTGGGGATCAGGCCGCGGTGCGGCTGCCAGCCCACCAGCAGGCCCGCGCCCACCATGATGGCCAGCATCAGCAGGCCGACCAGGGAGTCGGCGCCGGTCTGCCCGAACGGCACCGCCAAGCGCGCCATCGGCATGGAGCGGAACCGGTCCATCACACCGAGGGAGGCGTCGGTGGCCATCCGCGTCATGACCCCCATCACCGCGGAGAAGGTCACCATCGCGAACAGGCCGGGCATGAGGTACTCGCGGTAGTCGCCGCCGTCCGGCACCTGGATCGCGCTGCCGAAGACGTACCCGAACAGCACCACCATGACGGCCGGGAAGATCAGCGCCGCGACGAGTTCGCCGGGATCGTGTCGCAGCCGTCCCAGCTCGCGGCCGACCAGGGTCAGCCCGTCGGTGAACGTCCAGCGCAGGCGGCGGCCCAGCGGCGGGGCGAGGTTGGTCACTAGTGCTGCGTTCCTGAATGGGGGCGGAGATCCCTGCTGACCTGGGGTGATGATGGTCTCAGGGGGGATTGTCATGCCGAAACTGCTGCATGCGCGTCCACCGATGGACGCCGAAGAGAAACGACAGATCTGCAAGCTGGCCGGGGCCCGTCATGCCCCGGCCGACTGGATCATGAGAGCGCGGATCATCGTGTTCAGCTGGCGGGGGCTGCGCACCAGCGCCATCGCCGCCAAGCTGGGCTGTCACATGCAGACCGTGCGCGAGCGGATCGAGCGCTTCAACGCCGAGGGCCTGGCCGGGCTGGGCGACCGGCCCGGGGCAGGCCGCAAACCACGCATCACCGAGCTCGAACGCGGACAGCTCATCGCGCTGGCACGCTCGACTCCGCCCGGACGGCCGGTCCGCGACGAGGCCGGGGACCTGGCCGCAGACGAGGAGGCCGGCCCCGCCGAGTGGACGCTGGACAGCCTGACCGCCGCCGCCCGCGCGCAGGGCATCGTCATCGCGCGCAGCCAGGTCCGCCGGATCCTGCTCAAAGAGAAGGTCCGCTGGCGGCACACCCGCTCCTGGACCACCTCGACCGATCCGGACTTCGCCCCAAAAGGGCCGAGGTCATCGCCCTCTACACCGACCCGCCGCCGACCACCACGGTCATCTGCGCCGACGAGCTGGGGCCGGTGACCCCGCGCACCTTCCCACCGGCGCCCGGCTGGTCGGTCGACGGACACCGGATCAAAGCACCGCTGACCTACTCCCGCGGCACCGACAAGACCTGGGTATACGGCGGCCTGCGCATCCGCGACGGCATCGAGCTCACCTTCTGCGCTCCCTCGCGCAACAGCGACGGCTGGATCGGGCTGCTTCAGCAGATCGCCAGGGCCAACCGGCGCGGTGCGATCGTGGTCATCACCGACAACCTCTCCAGCCATTCCAGCTGGAAGGTCCGCCAATGGCTACTGCGTCACCCGCGCATCCGCCAGGTGTTCATCCCGATCAAAGCCTGCTGGCTGAACCTGGCCGAGGGCTGGTGGCGGCTGCTGCGCAAGGCGGCGTTCGCCGGGCAGACCTTCGCCGACGCCACCGAGATCGCCCACGCGGTCACCCTCGCCACCGTGCAACTCAACGCCCATGCTCATCCCTGGGTTTGGGGGCGACCGCCCCCGCAGCCCCGAGCCCTGCGCCGCAAATTCGTCTACCTGCTATGAGGAACGCAGCACTAGGGCGTGTGCGGAGTCCGGATCACTGGATCGGTCATTCCCTCCCCGGGAGGGGGCCGACTGCGGTAGACCAGTGGCGTGACGCGTGGTGACCTGACAGATGCCGAGTGGGGGTTGATCGAGCCGCACCTGCCGCTGGGGGCGTCCGGGCCGATCCCTGACCTGCGGAATTATTTCAACGCGGTGGTGTGGAGGTTCCGGACCGGTAGCCCCTGGCGGGACGTGCCCGAGAGCTACGGCTCCTGGTCGACGGTCTACGACCGGTTCCGCCTGTGGGCACGCGGCGGGGTCTTTCAGGCACTCATGGAGGCGATGATCGCCGAGGCCTCGGCCCGCGGCGACGTCGATCTCGGCCTGGTCAGTGTGGACTCCACCGTTGCCCGCGCCCATCACCACGCGGCCGGGATGGTGGTCGGCGCGGAACTCCTGGAAGAGCTGGAGAAGGCCGTGGCGGAGGAAAAGGGGCTCCGAAAAAGGGGCGGAACGACCCCGTAGGCGAGGTGCCCGAGAGTGGAGAGGACCCCGATCGGGAACAGCGCCGGATTCTGCGCCGACGCCGCAAGGCGCGGCTGAAGGCAGCCGAACTCGGCCGTTCCCGGGGCGGGTTGACCAGTAAGGTCCATCTCGCGACCGACCGTCGCTGTCGCCCCCTGTCCATCATCCTCACACCTGGGCAGGCCGCGGACAGCCCACGCTTCATCCCGGTTCTGGCCAAGATCAAGGTGCGCGGACCCGCCGGCCGCCCCCGGACCCGGCCGGACGCGGTCGCGGCAGACAAGGCGTACTCCTCCCGCGCCAACCGCGCCTACCTGGGGTCACCGTAGTCTTGGCCGAAAATCCAACGAACCCGCCTCCGACCTGCGATAACTCGGGTCTTCGCAGTCGTTGATCCTCATGCTGGATCCCGCGGCAAGGGGCACTCGCTACCGGCTCCACGCGTCCGGCTCGCGTTCAGACGCCCGAATCGGCCTCATGAGCCCGCACCCCGGGCGACCCGGGTCAAGCAACAGCGGAAAATCCAACGAACCCACCCATGACCAGGGGATTCATGCTGCTACAGGACGAGGTACTCGCGGAGCTTTCCGCGCTGGTGCGGGCGGGGGTCACCGACCCGCAGGCCGAGGGCGGGGAGCTGCTGGGCGATCTGGAGGTCGGTGAGCGGGGGGCTGACGGGGACGTCGCAGTAGCTGCGGTCGTCCTCCCGCCACTTGCTCTTGTCGCCGTCGACGGCGCGGACGCGGGCGACGGTGCCGCCCGCGACGTAGACGATCGCTTTGACGTGGGGGCGGCGGGCCGGGGCGATCGGCCACCACTTGCGGTCGGCCTCCAGTTGGACGGACTCGCTCTGGCCGGTCTCGCCGAGCCGCCGGTTGCCGGCGTCGGTTTTGGCCTTGGCGTTGCGGTAGACCACGAGGGCGCAGGGGCGGCCCTCGTGGTGGGCGGTGAGGTGCCGGTAGAGGGTGGGCCGGGAGACGTTGAAGGTCTGCGCGATCTCCTCGACGGTGTGCTGGCCGCTGTCGTACATCTGCTGGGCCTGGTCGAGCTGGCGTTGGGTGAGTTTGGGTTTGCGGCCGCCGACCCGGCCGCGGGCGCGGGCGGCGGCCAGGCCGTCGAGGGTGTTGGCGACGATGAGCTCGCGCTGGAGTTCGGCCAGCACGGACAGCATGCCGAACATGGCGCGGCCCTCCATGGTGGCGGTGTCGATGCCCTGCTCGATCACGTGCAACCCGATGTCCTCGGTCCTCAGGTCGGCGCCGAGGTTGATCAGGTGCTGGACCGAGCGCGACAGCCGGTCCAGCCGGGTGATCTTCAACGTGTCGCCCGGCGCCAGCAGTGCCAGGACCTCGTCCAGGCGGGGGCGGGAGGCCTTGGCGCCGCTGGCGGTGTCGGCGAAGATGTTCGCCCGCTCCACGTCGGCGCGCATGAGCGCGTCGATCTGGTGATCGAGGTTCTGATCGGCCGTCGAGACCCGGGCATACCCGTAGATCGTCATGCTTGAAGGGTCTCCTTTTCGGCCCATGAACGTTCTCGTTACGTTGATTCCGAGATAGCCAATCGAGACTGATCTTAGCTGGGGTTACGTCACGGCGGTAGATGGGTCTCGATAACGACTGTTCACAAGACCCATCTATCGGGGCGTCAGCGGCCGCCACTCCGGCCTGGTCCGTCCGGAAGTTGCGGACACCGCTCTTGAGAGGGAGGACTTACCGGGCGAAGCTGTCGATACTGGGGCGATGGATCTCGTCCGCAGGGCCCAAGGGCAGGTGGCCGCCGACGCGGCGATCGCGGTCGATCTTCGTCCTCGTCCCGGTGGACGCTGGCGTCGAGAGCTCGGCGGGCGGTGTAGACCGTGGCGGCGGCTGGCGCCTCGTGGGCGGCGCCGTCAATCACGGGGCCGTGGGCTTGGGCGACTACGGCAAGCCCGAGGGATTCCTGGAGCGGCGGGTGCCGCGCTGGACGGCCGAGCTGGAGGGCTACGCGATCGCACTCGGCCTTGTTCCAGCGGGCCCTCAGGTTCCAGGCCGCCGGAACGGTTTGAGCCGCACCCCCTCCAGGCTGTCGGCGATCAGCTGGTCCAACCGCCGCTCGCGAGTCTCGGCCCGCTTGGCGCTGTTGACATGATGGACGGCCAGCTTGCGGTAGGACGGCGCCTGCCCGCTGAACCAACCCCACGCCTGCGGTTCGGCCTGGAAGCGGGCCAGCTGCGCCGCCTCGAACACCGCGACCGGTTTCTCCTCGCGGTCCCGGTCACGGGCCTCGAACACCGCGATACCGGCCGGCCGCATGAGCCCCTGCGCGGTCAGCTCCTCGATCTTGCGGAGGTTGACCAGGCTCCAGTTGCTGCGCGGCCTGCGCGGGGTGAACCGGATCGTCCAGGAAAAGTCGTCGATCGGGTTCTGCCGGCCGTCGATCCAGCCGTAGCACAGGGCCTGGTCAACCGCCTCCGACCAGCTCAGCGTGGGCTTGCCCGTTTCCTTCTTCCACATGCCCACCCGGCATTCGGAGGCGGTGGCGTGGTGCTCCTCCAGCCAGTCCCGGAACTCCCCAGGACTTGAGAAGAAGATCCACTCCATGCGCGGTTCTCCCGTCGGTCGTCTCGTCGGTTCCATTGAACCTGGCGTGCACGACAATTCCCGAGAGGACCACCGCGCCACCCGCGATCTGCGCCGGGGTGGGCAGCTCGCGGGCCGTACTGCCGCCCAGACCAGCGCCAACAGCGGGATGAGACCGACCAGGACGCCAGCCGGTCCGGCTCCGAGCCAGGAGACCACCCGGTTGAACCTCAGGAACGGCAACTCAAGGATGAGGTGGCGTCCTGCTGTTCCAGCCATTTCGTCATCGCCTGGTTTGTTTCTTCCGGCTTTTCCTGCTGGATCCAGTGGCCGCAGTCCAGGCTGGCCACTTCCACGTTGGGCACGAATTCCGCCAGGTTTTCGGACCTCTGGATCACGTCCCGGTCGCCGTAGATCATGAGGGTGGGCTGTTGGATGACCGGGTTCACGTCGGCCAGCAGGCGCCAGTTGCGGTCGAGGTTCCTGTACCAGTTCACACTGCCTGTGAATCCTGTCGATTCGAAGGCGGAGACGAAGACGGCCAGTTCGCTGTCGCTCATGACGGGATCACCGAGGGGTGTTTCCGCTCTGGCGAGATCTATCAGCGCCATACCGGGCTGAGGCTCTGCGGGGGGCTGGTTCTTCCGGTACAGATTGCGGAGGAACTGGAAGGTGTTGTCGTCGAACACGGCGTCCGCGACGCCTGGCTGCCGGTTGAAGTGGACGAAGTAGAAGTCGCCGCCGAGCACAGCTTCCATGAACTCGATCCATGGCGTTTCTCCGCGCTCCTGGTAAGGCAGGCTCAGGTTGATCACTTTGTTCACCCGGTGGGGGTGCAGCAGGGTCAGTCCCCAGACGACGAACGCGCCCCAGTCATGGCCGACGAAGGTGGCGTCCTCGTATCCGTAGTGGTCGAGGAGCGCGACAAGGTCTCCCGACAGGTGTTCGAGATCGTAGTCCGTCACTTCGGTCGGGCGGGAGGAGTTGCCGTAGCCCCGCTGGTTCGGTGCGATGACGTGGTAGCCGGCTGCAGCGAGGGCGGGCATCTGGTGGCGCCAGGAGAAGGCGTGCTCCGGCCAGCCGTGGCACAGCACGATGGGCTTTCCCGCGTTCTCTCGGCCCGCTTCGAACACTTCGAGTTCCACACCGTTGACCGCAATGAGGGTGGGCTCGGGGAAATCGGCTGGATTGAACATTGCAGTCCTCGCTGTCTTTCGGGGTCATCAGGCGACCTCGCCGGTCGAGGTCAGGTCGCCATCCTGCCGCCCGAAACCGGTCACCTCATGACCGGTTTCTGTGAGAGTTTTGTCAGCGTGCGAACCGACCGGCTGGTGGCCATCCTCCTTCTGCTGCAACGGCGCGAGCAGGTGACAGCAGCAGAGGTCTCCCGAGAGCTGGAGGTCTCCGAGCGGACCGCCCGCCGCGACCTCGACGCTCTGGCCATGGCAGGGGTGCCCGTGTACTCCGTGCAGGGCCGGGGCGGCGGCTGGCGGCTGGTCGGCGGGGCACGTACCGACCTGTCCGGGTTGACCGCGAGCGAGGCCCGCGCCCTGTTCCTGGTCGCTGGCCCGGCCTCGGCTGCGACACCGGCCGTGAAAGCAGCCCTGCGCAAACTCGTCCACGCCCTGCCGGCGCCCTTCCGGGAGCAGGCCGAGGCAGCAGCGTCATCGCTCGTCATGGACCCGCAACGATGGGGGGCCAGCCGAGTCGAGCCCCGACCACCACGCTTCCTCGACGAACTCCAAGACGCGGTGATCCGCGGCATCCAGGTCCGGCTCGGCTACATCGACCGCGAAGGCACCGAAACAATGAGAACCGTCCACCCGCTGGGCATCGTCGCCAAAGGCCCGTCGTGGTACCTCATCTCCCACACCGAGGCCGGCCGCCGAACCTTCCGGATCGACCGCGTCTCCTCCGCCGACCCGACCGGCGACCCCGTACACCGACCCGAAGGCTTCGACCTCGCCGCGAGCTGGCGCGAGATCGCCGACGAGATCGACCGCAAACGAACACCCCTCGAGATCCAGGCGGTATGCACGCCCCATGGGATAGACATACTCCGGATCGGGCTCGGTGACCGGCTCGATGTGGGAGGCCCCACGACCGACGGCCGCATCGAAGTCGTGATCCGCGGCCACAACGAGTACATGCTCGCCGGCGAACTCGCCGGGCTGGTCGAATGGCTCGAGGTCACCGGCCCCCCGGGCGTGCGAGACCACCTGGCCTCGATCGGCACCGCGCTCGTCGAACGCTACCGCTGAGACCACCCATAGCCTCGAAATCGGGACAGACCGTGCAGCAGTCCTCGACCACTCAGCCCGCCGCGACCCCGCCACGCTCGTCATCCGTCCAGTCTGAACGATACGAGCGCCGCATCCACCACCACACTGAATCCCAAGCCGAGACGGACTCAGTCGACGCCCCGAGCAGGCTTGAGCCGCAGCTCGGGGCGGCGGTGTTCAGGGGTTGAGGAGGAAGGTGGTGCCGGCGTCGGTGACCGTGGTGGGCCGCAGCGGCCGCCATCCTTCGATGAGTTTGGCGAGTTCGGATTCGATGTCGACGGTGATGAACCCGAAGAAGTTGATGTTCTCGCGGTGGCCGGGTGCGATGAACGACAGCAGCTCGTCGCGGATCTCCCGGCCCTGGGAGCGCAGCTCGGAGATCGCGACGCCGTAGTACTCGGTGGTCCAGGTGATGACGGCGTTGGTGAGCAGGGTCAGGCACCACGCTTGCTCGGTCTGGTCTTGGAAGTGGGGGCGGACGATGGTGCCCTGCTGGGCGTAGTGCAGGTCCCGGCGCAGCGCGTGCAGGGACTCGCCCTTGTTGAGCTGCCGGGTGATCTTCCGCCGGTAGATCGGGTCCGACAGGTAGCGGGCGGCGTGCAGGGTCCGGCGCATCCGCCCCCACTCCTTCAACGCCGCCGCCAGGGTGTTCTGCCGGGACGCCGCCGACCACTTCCCGACGATCAGGGACGCGGTCGCCTCACCGAACTTGAGCGACCCGCCCATCCGCAGCAGGTCGGGGTAGCACTCGATGATCAGATCGGTGTTCCACCGGTCGGCCAGGAGCGGCCCGGCGTGCGGGTAGAGGGCGTTGGTCGCCCCAGGGGTGTCGATGCGCAGCATCGTGATCCTGCCGAGGTCGCGGATCCGCGGGGTGAGGGCCTTGCCGACCAGGTCGAACAGCCCGAAGTTCACCAGGGTCGCGCCGTGGGTGTCGGTGGCGTGCTCGGTGATCGGCAGATCGGTCTGATTCCCGAGGATCTCATCCAGAGTGAGGTGGCCCTCGCGGGTGGTGGGGACGATCTGCTGGGTGCCGTAGGTCGACCACTGGTCCGACACATGGGTGTAGGACGACAGGACCTGGCCGCCGTGGATCGTCATGTTCCGGGCCGTCAGTGACTTCCCGCGCACCGGGAACCGCTGCCCGTCCGAGGACGACATCGTCCCGCCGCCGAACTTCTTGGCCAGCTCCAGCCCGTAGTGGTGGTTGACCAGCACCGTGTTCGCCTCCCGCAGCGTCTCCTCCCGCACGTACCACTCCTGCGTCCAGGCCAGGGTGTCGTAGGGCACGCCGCACGCCTCAGACATGCGCGTCAGCCCCAGGTTCGTCGCCCCGGCGATGAGCACCGCGAGGATGTTGCGCTTCAGCGCCACGGTCTGCTTGGTCTTGTGGCCGCCGGCGTGGGTGAAGCAGGCGATGAAGTTCGTGCGGGCGTCCAGCTCGATCAGCAGCGAGGCGATCGGCACGAACGGCAGCATCCCCGACAGCTCGTCCCGCAGCTCCCGCGCCTCGCCCGGGATGTCCTCGGCCGATAGCGGCGGGATCACCAGACGGCCGTTCTCATCCAGCCGGACCGCGCCAACGTCACCCGGAGCCGAGTTCGCCAGGGTCTCCTCCAGGTCCTCCATCGCCTGGTGGAACTCCTCCTTCACCTGCTCGATCGCGTCCGCGGCCCCGGCCGGTTTGCGGATCAGCTGGCAGAACTCCGCCCGCCGCGGCTCCCACTGCTCCGGGGTGAACAGGTAGGTGCCCGGGTCGGCGTACCGGCGTGAGCCGGGCACGAACACGTCCCCGCTGCGCAGGCCGTCCCGCAGCGCCAGGATCGTGCACAGCTCCCAGTAGTGCCGGAACGCGGTGTCATCGCCGTCCCGCTTGGCCTTGGCCAGGTAGTCGGCATAGCGGGCGGGCACGAACGAGGTCGGAGCTGCGGCCGGGACCTTCCGGCCGCCGACCCGGTTCAGCGGAATCTGGTGTGGAACCCCGGGCGTTTACGCCCGGGAGGAAACGACAGCGCGGGAGGGCCTCCAGGCCCGAGCGGTGCCGTGACGGCCGGTTCATATGAGCGGATCAGTCCGGCCGTTTCTGGTTTTCGATGTACTCCTTGATGACCGACAGCGGGGCGCCGCCGCAGGAGGCGGCGAAGTAGGACGGGGACCAAAAGCGCCCGCCCCACAGATATTGACGCACGTGCGAGCCGAACTCTTTGCGCAGGAGCCGGGCCGAGACGCCCTTGAGGGAGTTGACCAGGACCGACAGGGCCACTTTGGGCGGGTAGCGGACCAGCAGGTGCACATGATCGTGCTCGCCGTTGAACTCGGCCAGGACGGCGCCGAAGTTGTCGCATACCTCGATCATGATGGCTTCACAGCGGTGCAGCATCTCGTCGGTGAACACTTTCCGCCGGTATTTGGGGGTGAAGACCAAATGGGCGTGGAGGCTGTGGACGACGGTGCGGCCCCTGCGGACATCAGGATCAGGTTCCCACCGCGGTGACATGGACCGAATGATAATGTGTTCGATCGTGAGACTGGTGGTGCAGGTGAAGCTCCTGCCGACGCCCGAGCAGGCGACGGCGCTGGAGGCGACCCTGCGCGCGGTCAACACGGCCGCCTGCCAGGTCTCCCGCCAAGCCCACGAGCGGCGCACGTTTCGCAACTACGACCTGCGCAAGCACACCTACACGCAGATCAAGGACGGCTACGGGCCGGCCGCCCAGGCCGCACAGCACGTCATCAAGAAGGTCGCCGACGCCTACGCCACCCTGCACGCCAACATCCGAGCCGGGAACCTGGGCAAGGTAGGCTCCGCCCGCCGGGTACGGGCCGAATCCACGCCGATCGCCTTCCGCGCCGACGCCGCCCAGCCGTTCGACGACCGCTGCCTGTCCTGGCAGATCGACGCGCGGACGGTGTCGATCTGGTCGGTGGCCGGGAGGCTGAAGAACCTGAGGTTCACCGCGTCCGCCGAACAGCTCAAGACCCTGTCGGCACACCGCAGGGGCGAGTCCGATCTGGCCTACCGGGACGGCATGTGGTTCCTGATCGCGACCTGTGACATGCCCGACCCCCGCGTCAAAGACCCGGATGCCTTCCTGGGGGTGGATCTGGGCATCGTCAACATCGCCACCACCAGTGACGGAGCCCGTCATTGCGGCAGGGCGCTGAACGCGGTCAGGCACCGCCGGCGCGAGCTACGCCGCCGCTTGCAGGCCAAGGGCACCAAGTCCGCCAAGCGGTTGCTCAAGCAGCGCCGACGCAAAGAAGCGCGGTTCGCCGCCAACACCAATCATGTCATCGCCAAGCGGATCGTGGCCGAGGCAGAACGCACCGGCTCCGGCATCGCCCTGGAAGACCTCCGGGGCATCCGGGACCGGGTACGGCTTCGCAAGCCCCAGCGGGTCACGCTGCATTCCTGGAGCTTCCACCAGCTGGGTGGCTTCCTCGGCTACAAGGCGGCCCGGGCCGGGGTCGCCGTCATCTACGTCGATCCGGCTTTCACCTCCCAGCAGTGCTCGTCGTGTGGGCATGTGGACCGCAGGAACCGGCTCGATCAAGCCTCTTTCTCGTGTACGTCGTGCGGCTTCGCTGAGCACGCGGACGTCAACGCGGCCCGCAACATCGCCGCACGCGGTGGGACGGGCTGGGCAGTGAGTCACGCTGCCTGACGCGGACCGGACCGTCGAAGCCACCGACGGCGAGGAGCTGCAAGCTCGGTCGTTTACGGCCGAGAAGCTGACCTCCTTCAACCTCCCCACCGCGTCCATCAGGTCGGCGGTGCCGGGCCCGCCCTGGAAGTCGATCACGTTCAGGACGTGCGGGGTGAACTGCCGCAGGTAGGTGTAGGACGCCTCCAACGCCGACAGTCGGCCGTGGTCACGCGGCAGCGGCTTCCACGACACCGAGGCGACCTCCCGCAGCTTCTCCAATCCGATCTGGGTTCGCAGCAGCCCGCCGACCTCCTCATCCGGGATGCCCGGGTCGTTCAGCACCGGCAGGATCACGTCCATGAGCAGCTGCCGGGCCTCGCCCTTCTTGGCCCGCTCCGCCAGCGCCGCGTCGGTCTTGGCCTTGGCCCGCGACTCACGCGCTGACACCGCCTGGTCGAACAACGCGATCACCTCGTCCAGCTGATCCACCGCCGACTGCGCCACCAACGCCAGCAGGATCGGGAACCGCCGCTCCCCGCGCCGCTCCAGCCCCTGCCCCGACGAACGGCGCCCCAGCGTCGCCAGGAACCGGCGCCGCTCCCGCGACAACGTCGACAAGTCCAGTTCGTGGGCGTCCATCCCGCGCAGGAACAGCAGCCGCTCGATCGCAGCCTTCACCGCCGCCGCGGTCGCTTCCACCGCCGGCGTCGTCAACCACGTCAACCGGGTCATCCCGATCTGCGGATCCACCACCAGCAGGCCGTCCAGATCACGACGCATCCGCGCCGTCAGCAGCGGCGCCACCCGCTCGGACGTCAGCGCCGTCGCCCCCGACCGGGCCGTGCCGACCATCTCCATCAACGTGACCACACCCTTCGGGGGGTATCTCTCCAAGTGTGTAAGGGGTGACTAGAGGGAAGCAAGTGACCTGTGGGGACACCCACTTCTTCGGGGGGAGAAGCACCGTCATGTCTGTGATCGAGGGTGTCGACGGCACAACGTCGACTACTGTGAGTAATCTTTCGTCTGCGGTATCTGAAGTGACCAGGCGTCCGATCCGTGAACTGATCGACGACCGCCAACTGGACGAACTCCTGGCCCGCTCCCGCGACGAGGCCGGAGGGTTACGGCTGACCGGCGAGAACAGCATGCTCGGCGACCTGGTCAAAGCGGTCCTGGAACGAGCGCTGGAGGCCGAGCTGACCGCGCATCTGGGCTACACCAGGCACGCGAGCGAGGGCTACAACTCCGGCAACTCCCGCAACGGAGCGATCAGGAAAACGGTACAGACCGCGGTCGGCCCGGTAAAACTGTCGGTGCCACGAGATCGGGCCGGAAGCTTCGAGCCGGTGCTGGTGCCCAAGCGCGCCGGCCGGGTCGCGGGCGGCCTGGACGACATGGTGATCAGCCTGTACGCGCACGGGATGAGCGTGCGTGACATCGTCCACCACCTGGAGCAGGTGTATGACACCCACCTGTCGGCCGAGACCGTCTCGCGGATCACCGAGCAGGTGATGGAGGAGGTCAAGGCCTGGCAGCGCCGGCCGCTCGACGCGGTCTACGCGGTGGTGTTCCTGGACGCGATCATGGTCAAGGTGCGCGACAACCACGTCGTGCAGAACAAGCCCGCCTACCTGGCCGTCGGCGTGGACACCGACGGCGACAAGCACGTCCTGGGCATCTGGACCGCCAAGACCGAACCGGGCGCCCGCGTCGCCGGGGAGGGCGCCGGTTTCTGGCGCGGCGTGGTCACCGATCTGCGTAACCGCGGCGTCGGCGACATCCTGATCGCCTGCTGCGACGGCCTGTCGGGGTTCGAGGACGCCATCTGCGCCACCTTCCCGCACACCACCGTGCAGACCTGCATCGTTCACCTCATCCGCAACAGCCTGCGGCTGGTGCCGCGCAAGGAACGCGCCGAGGTCGCGGCGGAGATGAAGAGGATCTACACCGCGCCGGACGCCGACGCGGCCCTTGAGGCCCTGGCCGCCTTCGCCGCCACCGCTCTTGGCACGAGATACCCGCAGGCGGTCAGGGTCTGGGAGAGCGCCTGGGAACAGGTGACGCCGTTTTTGGCCTTCACCCCGGCGGTGCGCAGGCTGCTCTACACCACCAACAGCATCGAGTCCCTCAACTACCAGCTGCGCAAAGTGATCAAGGCTCGGGGGCACTTCCCCGGTGACGACGCCGTCGTCAAGCTGCTCTGGCCGGCCATCGTCAACATCGAGGACAAACGCGCCCGCGAACGTGCCGCCCACCGCGGCCGGGACAGGCATCGCCCCGGTTACCCCGGGCGTCTCATCGAGGGGCAAAGGACTCACGGCTGGCGTGAAGCCCTCAATGAACTCGCTATCGCCTATCCAGGGCGAATCGGGTAAAAAACGATCTCAACACCACAAGATCACCTTTACACACTTGAGGTTACAGGCCCAACCTGGCGCGCGAGTACCTGATGGCGGCCAAGGTGATCCGGCCCGGCGCGCTCATCTTGGCCAGGATGGTCGGCACGGCCCGCAAGGGCGCCTCCGATCTGACTTCGCAGCTGGTGGGGCACCTACTGACGGCAGAGCTCCGCGCTGACTTGGAGCGGATGCTGCTGGTCGATGCGGGGCTGGGAATGACCCGGCTGGAGTGGCTGGTCAGCCCGGCCCGGGACGCGTCGGCGACCTCGGTGAAGACGGCGATCGACAAGCTGACCTGGCTGCGCGCGATCGACGCCCACCAGATGGATGTGTCGGTGCTGCCGAACGAGCGCCGCCGGTTCCTGGCCCAGGTCGCACGCCGCTCGACCAACCAGGGGCTGGAGCGGCGCAAGGAGCGTAAGTTCCCGATCCTGCTGGCGTTCGTCGCTCAGGCCGCGGTCGACCAGCTCGATGAGGTGGTGGCCCTGTTCGATCAGGCGGTGTCGGCTCGTGAGTCGCGGGCGAAGTCCAAGACGGATGAGGCGCTGGTCGAGCGGGCCAAGCGGGGCGAGGCCCGGCAACTGGTGATGGACGTGATCCTGCCGGTGCTGGCCGACCCGTCGATCCCCGACGATGAGGTGGGCGGGATGCTACGCGAGCGGATCGGCATGCAGCGGCTGCGGGAGATCACCTCTGATGCGTGGAAGCCGCTGCCCCGCGATCACGGCCGGCTGTCGGAGCTGGAGTCCTCCTGCACCTATCTGCGTCAGTTCACCCCGAACGTGCTGGCCGCGATCGACTTCCAGGGCGGGCCGGGCACGGGCGAGCTGATGGAGGCGGTGGCCATCTTGAAGGAGATGAACCGGCTCGGCGGCCGGAGGGTGCCCGCGGGGGCGCCGACCGGCTTCGTGCCCGCCAAGTACGCCGACTACCTGGCCAAGGCCCGCAAGTCCGGGGAGGACACCGCCTATCGTCACTTCTGGGAACTGTGCGTGATCTTGTGCTTGCGCGATGGGCTGCGCAGCGGGGATGTGTTCGTGCCCGGCTCGCGCCGCTACGCCGATCCGGCCACCTACCTGTACACGCCCGAGCAGTGGGCACCCAAGCGCGCCGAGTACTGCCGCCTAGTGCGCAAGCCGCCGAACGCGGCCCAGGCGCTGGAGCAGGGCAAGGAGGAACTGCACGAGGCCCTGCAAGAGCTGGAGAAGCTCCTGGCCGGCGCCGCACCGGATGACACCGGCATGGTCCGGCTGGATGAGGACGAGCATCTGGTGGTGCCGCCACTGTCGGCCGAGGACGTACCGGCCGAGGCCAAGGCGCTGAAGGACGAGCTGGCCGGGATGCTGCTGATCGAGCTGGACGCCCGCACCGGCTTCCTGGACTGCTTCACCCACGCTGGCGGGCGCAAGCTGGCCAAGTCGGCGGAGACCAAGCGCAACATCCTTGCTGTGCTGATCGCGATGGCCACGAATTTGGGCCTGGCACGGATGTCAGAAGCGTGTGGGGTGTCCTACGACGTGCTGGCCTGGACGATGGAGTGGTACGTGCGGGAGGAGACGCTGCGCGAGGCCAACACGGTCATCGTCGACCACCACTATCAGTTGGAGCTGGCCAAGGTGTTCGGCGGCGGCACCATGAGCTCCTCCGACGGTCAGCGGTTCCCTGTGCGGGGCAAGAGCCTGAGCGCCCGCACGATGGTGATTCACGGCGGGCAGGTGCTTTCGACCTACACCCACGTCTCGGATCAGTGGTCCACCTACGGCACGAAGATCATCGTGCCGACGGCGCGGGAGGCGCACTTCGTCCTGGACGACTTCCTGGGCAATGCCACCGATCTGCCGATCGTCGAGCACGCGACCGACAGTCACGGAGCCACATTGATCAACTTTGCCCTGTTCGACCTGGTCGGCAAAGCGCTCACCCCGCGGATGCGGGACCTGACCCGGGTCACCCTGGTCCGCGACGACACCCCGACCGAGATCGCCAAGCGCTACCCGCACGCCGGGCCGCTGCTGGGCGCGCGCTGAAATGAGGACCTGGTCGCCGACTGCTGGCCGGACCTGCTGCGGATGGCCGGGTCGCTGAAGTACGGCCAGGCCACCGCCTCGCTGATCGTCGGCAAGTGGTCGGCCGCCTCCCGGCAGAACACCCTGGCGGCCGCGCTGAAGGAGTGGGGCATGCTACGCAGGACCGTCCATTTGGCCAAATACCTCTCAGACCCGGCCTTCAGAAGGAAGATCTCCCGCCAGCTCAACAAGGGCGAGAGCCTGCACGCTCTGCGCCGGGACCTGCATTACGCCCAGCAGGGCACGATCACTCGCCCGCATCTGGAGCAGCAGACCGAGCAGGCGTGGTGCTTGACCCTGCTGACCAACTCGGTGGTCGCGTGGACGACGGAATATTATTCCAGAGCGGTGCTGGAGCTGCGCTCCCAGGGCCGAGAGGTGCCGGATGGGATTTTGTCGCATATCTCGCCCGGCCACAGCGACAACATCAACTTCTTCGGCGTCATCAACGTCGACGTCGAGGCGGAACTGGCCAAGCTCGACACCAGCGGCTGGCGGCCGCTGCGGCCCGCGCAACTAAGTGCAGCGGCTGGTCCCTGCACCGGCTACGCCACAGCGCGCTGACCCACGAGGCCGAAGACGGCACCAACACCCCGACCCTGCTCGCCCGCTCCCGGCACGCCTCGGTCCGCTCCCTGGAGCGCTACGCCCGCCCCGGCGTCGACGCCGTCGCCGACCACGTGGCCAGCCGCGACCCGGCCGCTCGCCGTCGG
This sequence comes from Streptosporangium sp. NBC_01810, assembly GCF_035917355.1. Lineage (NCBI taxonomy): Bacteria > Bacillati > Actinomycetota > Actinomycetes > Streptosporangiales > Streptosporangiaceae > Streptosporangium > Streptosporangium sp. NBC_01810. The sequence goes on from NZ_CP109070.1 coordinate 2,677,923, forward strand.
ATCCGGTAAGCCGATCGGCTGCCGCGAGTGCCCTTGACCGGTCGCCGGTCAGCCACACCCCACGGCGGATTTCCGGCGTACCTTGGCCAGCCCCATCCGGGTTGCCCTTCGGACACTTACAGCGCCTCTGACCTGCGCCTTGCCCTTTTGACGCTTGTTTTCCTGCCCCCTGCGCCGTACCCGAACTGAGGATCGTCGCTCACGGCTCACACCATAAGCGGATCGAGACCTTAGTCATAGGGGTCTGGGGTCGCAGCAGGTCAGAGGCTACTTCGTTGGAAATTTCTTCATTACTACCGGGACCCCCTCCTCCGACGTACGGCCGGGCGCGGGCCGGGTTCCTCGGGTCGCTCCCGTCCCGAGCGCGGCGAGAGCGGCGGCGAAGCGGGACGAGGGCGCCTCGGCCGCCACCGCCGCGGCGTCGCCCGCGGTGTCCACGTCCCGCAACAGGGGCAGCATCCCCACCGACAGACCCGCCGCGCGCAGCCGCGACAGCTGGGCGGCGCCCGTCGTGGGCTGCGACATCGGCACACCGAGCAGGAGCGCGGGGTCGGGCCGGCGCAGGCCGAGCAGCCAGAACCCGCCGTCGGCGGCGGGGCCGAACACGGCGTCGCGGGTGGCCAGCGCGGCCAGCGCGCCGGCCAGGAGCGCCGGGGTGACCTGCGGGGTGTCCATGCCGATCAGGACCACGGGCAGCGGATGAGCCCGGTAGGCGTCCTCGAAGGCGGCGGTGAGCCGCTGGTCCAGCCCGATGCCCCGCTGCGGCAGGACGGCGAAGCCCGGCGGCAGCCAGGGGCCGGTGCCGCCGCGCAGCGCCAGCACCCGGTGGCGCGCCGGGGCGCGGGCCACCGTGCCCAGGGTGTCGGCCAGCGCTGCGGTGGCCAGAAGCGCGGCCTCCTCGGGGCTGAACGGCGGGGTGAGTCTGGTCTTGACCCGCCCGGCCACCGGTTCCTTGGCGATGACGACGATCTGACCGTCACACTCGTGACCGGCCCGCTCCCTACCCGCCCGGCCGTCCTTCCCCGCGCGGGCCGCGTCACGCCGCCCGCCGTCGCGGGCGGGTACGGTCTGCTGTGCCGCGTTCCGGTCGTCACGAGCGTGTGCGCCCCGCCGCGACGCGCTCGGGTCGCCGGTCATCGTGTACCGCCCGGTTCGCCCAGGACCTTGCGCATGTCGCCGACCGCGCGCAGCGTGCCGCGTACGGTGCCGGTGACCTTGGACCGTCCGGCGCGGGGCAGGTAGTCCACCCCGGTCTCGGCGATCCGCCAGCCCCGGTCGGCCGCCCGCAGCACCATCTCCAGCGGGTAGCCGAAGCGCCGGTCGGCCAGGTTCAGGGCCAGGAGGTCCGCGCGGCGGCAGGCACGCATCGGGCCGATGTCGCGCAGCCTCGTGCCGGTACGGCTGGCCAGCCGCCGGCCGAGGAAGGCGTTGCCCAGCCGCGCGTGCAGCGGCCAGGCCGCTCCCGGCACGGGGACCCGCCTGCCGAGCATCAGGTCGGCGTGACCCGAGACGACCGGCCCGGTCACCCGGGGGAGCTGGCCCGGGTCCAGAGACGCGTCGGCGTCCATGAAGCACACCACCTCGCCGGTCGAGGCGAGCAGTCCCGCGTGGCAGGCGGCGCCGAACCCGCGCCGGGGCTCGCTCACCACCAGCGCCCCCAGCTCGGCCGCGACATGCGCCGATCCGTCCGTGGAACCGTTGTCCACCACGATCGGCCGGTAACCGTCCGGCATGCGTTCCAGCACCCACGGCAGGGCCGTCTCCTCGTCCAGGCACGGGAGCACCACATCGATCTCCATGCTTGAGACGCTAAGGTCGGCAGGGCTTGTCAACCCTTACGGAGTGGTGACGTGTCGCGGGAAAATACCAGCTCATCCCTAATGTAGGAGGGTGATCAAACACTTCCGGCGGGGGGTCAGGGGCCTGCGTGCGGCGTGGGCGGGTGCCGTTCCCGGTGGCCGCCGGAGCGGGCCGGCGCTCGCGGTCTGGGCCTCGCTCGTCGTCGCGGCGTTCGCCGCCGGGGCCGTCCTGCACGCGCTGGGCATGCTGCCCATCGACCACCTGCCGCCCCTGCACGGGCACTTCCGCACGCCGTCGGTCTCGCTTCTGCCGCCCCTGCTCCTCGGCGTCCTCGCGGTCGCCGTGCTGCCCGCCCTGACCGCACGGCTTCGCTTCGGCGCGGCCCTGCTCGTCGCGTACGGCACCACCCTGGCCTGGACGGTGCTGCTGGCCGTCTCCGGCGAGGGACTGGCCCACCCGTTCACCAGCCGGTACGAGTACCTGGCCGTGCTGCCCGCCGTCGGGGACGACCCGCTGGGCTGGCTGGCCTCCTTCACCGAGCGGCTTCCCAGCTATCCCACCCATGTGCGGGGGCACCCGCCGCTGCCCGTGCTGGTGCTGTGGGCCCTGGCCAGGGTGGGGCTGCCCGGCCCGTTCTGGGCGGCGGTGCTGGTCGTGGTGGTCGGCTGCTCGGCGGTCGTGGCCGTAGTGCTCACCGTACGACGGCTCGCGGGAGAGGAAACGGCCCGGCGCGTGCTGCCGTATCTCGCCCTGAGCCCAGTCGCGGTCTGGATCGCCACGAGCATGGACGCCCTCTTCGCGGGTGTGGGCGCCTGGGGGGTGGCACTGCTGGTGTCCGGGAGCGCCCGGGGCGGGGCTCGCGTTCTCCCGGGGGTGGCGGCGGGAGTGCTGCTGGGGGCCCTGCCGTACCTCAGCTACGGCCTCGTGCCCTACCTGCTGATCCCGGTGGTCGCCGCCGCCGTCGCGCGGATCTCCCGCGCGACCGCGGTCGCCTGCCTGGCGGGGGCGGCGGCGGTCACGGCGGTCTTCGCCGCGGGCGGCTTCCTGTGGCCGTCGGGAGTGCTCGCCACCCACGCGGAGTGGGCCGCCGACCCCGGCGCGGCCCGGCCCTACCTCTACTTCCTGATCGCCAATCTGGCCGTACTGGCCCTGCTGGCCGGCCCGGCGACCGCCGCGGGCCTGGCGCGGATGACGCCCGGTGGCGTGCGCGCCCTGGTCGCGGCGGCGCTCGTGGCCGTGCTCGCGCTCGACGTCAGCGGGGTGACCAGGGGAGAGGTCGAGCGCATCTGGGTTCCCTACGCCACCTGGATCGTCCTGGCCGCCGCCTGGTCGCCGAGGTCGCCGAGGTCGCAGGAATCGCCGAAGTCACAGGGGGCACCGGGCCGCCGGTGGCTCGCCGTCCAGGTCCTGACCGGACTCCTGCTGCAGGGCCTCGTCATCTCCCCGTGGTGATCCACCGGACTCGCGTGCCGGTACCCGCCGTGACGGCCCGGTGAGCTCGCAAGCGCCCGGGACGGGTCATGACCACCCAGGGTCGGAACATGGACCCGGCATACGCGATGTCTTCGACCCCGACCTACCCGCGATCGACTTCACCGCGCCTTGACCGAGACGGCGTAGACGGCCAGCAGGCCGGAGGCGAGCGCTTGGGATCGTGGTGAGGCGTTTCGGGCGGTAGTCCGAGGCTGGACCATGGGGCACGGCGCTCTCGCCGATCTTGACGCTCGTTGACAGGTCCCTACAGGTGCGCCGGGAAGTCTGCTCGGTTCTCGAGTCTCGGGCTGGGGTCAGCCGGTCTGCCGGTGCCAGCGGTGCAGCAGGGCGGGGAGCTCGCCGAGCAGGAATTCGTAGAAGGCGTGCATCTGGGCCAGGCGCTGATGGGCGGGATCGTCCTCATCGGTGGCGGCGATTCCGGCGGCCGCGGCCTGGAGCATGGCCTGGATGACGGTGTTCTGGCTGGTGAACAAGGTGGCCCAGGCGTCGTCGCGGAGCCGGTAGTGCTCGCGGCGGTTCCCGGGGGCGGGCAGGCGTTCGATCAGCCCGACCGTCAGCAGGGATTTGACCGCGCCGGAGACCGAGCCCGCGCTGACCTCCAGCCGGCCGGCGATCCCGCCGGCGGTGACACTGTCCTGGTCGGTGAACAGGAAGATCGCCAGGGTGCGCGCGGCCATGCGCTGCAGCCCGCCCTCGGTCAGTGTCAGGGCCAGTCGTTCCGCCGCCTGCCACTGCTCATACCGGTCGTCCACGTGCTCGCCTCCTTGAGGAGAACCAGGATACCGAACAACCCGACTCTTCAGAAATTTCTGAAAATTCGGTATATTCCTTATATCGGGCTCTCGCGAGAGGTCCGATGGTGTGCCGGGAAGCCTGGTCGGCGATGTGACCTCCCATCAGCCTCGACAGGAAGTTGGCCGGCCATGACCCTGCTCAGCCGTATGTACGGCGTGCGCCCCGCCCCACGTCACCGGGTGCGTGTCCGGCGGAATGTGAAGACCCCCGCCTCCGACGGTGTGCGGCTGCCGGCCACGCGCCACTACCCGGCAGGCCAGCGGCGGCCGATCGCTCAATGTGGGCGACGGCGTCGTCCGGCTGCAAGAACCCGGCGTCACCCGGGCGGGCGATGTCCGGGGGGCCGACATGGCCCTGTGGCCGATAGCTCACCGCTTCCGGCGCGGCCACCGTATCCGGCCGCAGGTCTCCAGCGGCGCCCACCCGCGCTTCGGCCGCAACCCCGGCACCGGCGAACCAATCGCGGCCGGGCGCGGCCCGCGCGCCTCGGAACGCGAGACCTTCCATAACCACCAGCACCCGTCAGCCCTCCGGCTGCCCCTCACTCCAGGAGCATCGTGAAACTACTCGTTCTCGGCGGCACCCACCATGTGGGCCGCGCCATCGTCGAGGCCGCGCTGGAGCGCGGCGATGAGGTGAGCACGCTCAACCGCGGCCTCAGCCGCGCCCCCGCGCCCGGCGTGCGGGCACTCATCGCCGACCGCACCGACCCCGAGTCCGTACGGCTGGCGCTGGGTGACGGGGAGTGGGACGCGGTCGTCGACACGTGGGCCTGGGCGCCGCGGGTGGTGCGCGACAGCGCCCGCCTGCTGGCCGGCCGGGCCGGGCACTACGGCTACGTCTCCAGCCGAGGCGTGCACCGCTGGCCTTGGCCCGCGGGCGCCGACGAGCAGGCGCCCCTGGTCGACGGCGACCCCGCCAGCGGGGAAGCCGCCGACTACGCCGCCGCCAAGCGCGGCGGCGAGCTCGCCGTTCTGGAATCCTTCCCCGGAGCGGCGCTGCTGGCCAGAGCAGGCATGATCCTCGGCCCGTACGAGGACGTCGGCCGCATCCCGTGGTGGCTGCGCCGCCTGGAGAAGGGCGGGCGCGTCCTGGCCCCCGCCCCGGCCCAGACGCCTCTGCAGTACCTCGACGTCCGGGACCTGGCCACCTGGATGCTGCGCTCGGCCGAACGCGGCCTGAGCGGCGCCTTCACCACGACCGGCCCGCCAGGCGCGATCACCCTCGGCGACCTGCTCACCACGGCGCTGGACGTCACCGGCTTCGACACCGAACCGGTGTGGGCGCCGCCGGAACTGCTGCTGCGGCACGGCCTGCCGCTCGGCATGGAGCTCGGGCTACGGCTGCCCGACGGCAGCGCGCCGAGCGGCATGCACGACGCCGACGTCAGCGCCGCCCAGGCCGAAGGGCTCATCACGCGGCCGCTGCGCCAGACCCTCGCCGACACCTGGGCCTGGCTCCAAGCCGAAGGCGACCCGGTGCCCCGCGCCGATGCGCCCTCCCCCGACACCTGGCTCGACGCCGCCGCGGAACAGCGACTGCTCGACCAGCTCTCCCACTAAGGAACTCGACGACTTTCATGCGCGCCATCATCATCGGAGCCGGCATCGCCGGTCTGGCCACCGCCCTGCGTCTGCACCAGATCGGCTGGGACACCCTCATCGTCGAACGCGCCCCTGCCCGCCGAGGCGGCGGCTACGCGGTCACCTTCGGCGGCATCGGCTACGACGCCGCCGAACGCATGGGCATCCTGCCCGCCCTGCGAGCCAAGTCCTTCGACACCACCGAGCTCGTCTATCACAGGAGCGACGGCTCGCGCCGCTTCGCCCTCGATCGCGCCACCATCGCCGCCACCACCGGGCCGCGCTCGATCACCATCCTGCGCGGCGACCTCGAAGCCGTCCTGTACGAGAGGGTCCGCGACCACACCAAGATCTACTTCGGCGCCACCCTCACCGCCATCGACCAGGACGAGCACGCCGTCAGTGTCGCCCTGAGCGACGGCACCGTCGAGGAGGCCGACCTGCTGATCGGCGCCGACGGCCTGCACTCGGCCACCCGCGCCCTGCTGTTCGGCCCGGAGGAGGAGTTCCTGCTCGACCTGGAGCACAAGGTCGCCGTCTTCATGCTCGACCGGCGGCCCGCCACCATCGCGCCCGGCGCGACCGGCACCCTGTCCTCGCGCGGCCGTACCGCGGCGGTCATCAGCGTCGGCGACGGCCGCAACGTCGCCTTCTTCGGCTACCGCGCCGACCACGCCCGCCCGGACGAGGACGTCGCCACCCAGCTGGAACGCGTCTACGGCGACCTCGGCTGGGTCATCCCCGAAGCCCTCGCCGGGCTCCAGCGGGCCGATTCGGTCTACTACGACACCATCAGCCAGGTCGTGGCACCGTCCTGGAGCAGCGGCCGGGTGGTGCTGCTCGGCGACGCGGCCTGGTGCGTCACCCTGTTCGCCGGGTACGGCTCGGCGCTGGCCGTCGGCGGCGCCGACCGGCTCGGCACCGAACTGGCCGCCCACCCCGGCGACATCCCCGCCGCGCTGACCGCGTGGGAGGCCGCCATCCGGCCCGAAGCCGAACGCAAACAGAAACTCGGCCGTCGCGTCAAAGGCGTCTACGCCCCCGCCAACCCCGTGCTGCTGTGGCTGAGCCTGCTGCCGTTGCGGCTGGCCTCCCTGCCTCCCGTTCGGCGGTACATGACCCGTCGCTTCATCAAGGGCTGAGGTCGTGCGGCACCTGGCCGGGCGCGCGGCCAGGTGCTACATTTCAGGCGACTGTAGGAACGCGCCCCAAGCGGGGACGCGAACGTCGGTGAGCCGGGAAGCCTGGTCAGCCCGCGATCTTGAAATCGCGGAGCTAGGGCCTGTTCCAGGTTCAGATCACTGTTCGGTTGAACCGGCCATCTGATCACCCTCGGACTGGTAAACGTCTTGAGTGACGCGTGGCGATCCGACGGATTCCGAGTGGGAGTTGATCGAGCCGCACTTGCCGCTGGGTGAGCGCGGACCGATCCCTGACCTGCGCAAGCAGCTGAACGGCGTGATGTGGCGGTTCCGTACCGGAAGCCCGTGGCGCGACCTACCCGAGTGCTACGGCTCCTGGTCGACCGTCTATGGCCGCTTCCGGCAGTGGGCGCTCAATGGCACCTTCGAGACGCCGATGGAGCAGATGATCGCCGAGGCCGCCCGGCGCGGGCAGGTCGATCTCGGCCTGGTCAGCGTGGACTCCACCGTCGCGCGCGCCCACCACCACCACGCCGCCGGCATGGCGATCGATCCCAAGCTGCTCCAGGAGTTGGAGAAGGCCGCCGAGGAGGAAAAGGGACTGCGCCAAAGGGACAAACCGCCCCAGTGACGGCAACGGACGACACGGCCGACGCCGAGGCAGAGGCCATGCGCGTCCAGCGCCGCCGGGTGCGACGACGCCTCAAGGTCCGCCTCAAAGCCGCCGCCCTGGGCCGCTCGCGGGGCGGGCTGACCGTCAAGACGCACCTGTCCACCGACCGCCGCTGTCGCCCGCTGTCTTTCGTGGTGACGCCCGGCCAGGCCGCCGACAGCCCGCGCTTCGCCGCTGTCCTTGACCGCGTCAAGGTCCGCGGACCGGTCGGCCGGCCCCGCACCCGGCCCGACGCGGTCGCCGCCGACAAGGCGTACTCCTCCCGCGCCAACCGCGTCTACCTGCGCCGACGCAACATCCGGGCGGTGATCCCGGAGAAGGTGGACCAGGCCGCCAACCGGAAGAAGCGGGGCTCGCGGGGCGGCCGCCCAATCTCCCACGACGCCGGACTCTACAAGGACCGGAACACGGTCGAGCGCGGTATCAACAAGATCAAGGAGTGGCGAGGGCTGGCCACGCGCTACGACAAGACCCCCGCCAGCTACCTCGCCGGACTCCACTTACGCGGAGCGGTCATCTGGCTCCGTAGCCTCCACCCCGCAGCATGATCCGAACTCAGAACAGCCCCTGGTCCCGCTTCCGATAAAAATGCCCTTCTAGGCATTATGACTTAACGTCATGAATCTTGACCTGAAAGTCATCGAGGCGTGCTCACCCAGGTGGCTGCCCGGCCACCGAAGACGACCGGGGCGGCTGGGTGAGCGACGGCGCGAGGCGGGGTGCGGCGGCCGGCCGAACCGGCGTATGGGGCGCGTAACCGGCCGACCGTGTTCGCCGCGGAACCGGGGCCAAGTCCTTACGGGTCGCGAACCCTTCGCGCCGTTCTCCACCCGCCACTGGATCAGGCAATAACGTCGGCGGGATGAGGGTACTGGTAACCGGCACGGCCGGGTTCATCGGAAGTCATGTGGCCGAGCTGCTGGAGGCGGCCGGCCACGAGGTCACCGGTCTCGACCTCCGGCCCCGGGCCGGGCACCTGGTCGGCGACGTGCGCGACACCGAGCCGCTCACCCGTTCGTTGCGTGGAATGGACGCGGTGGTCCACCAGGCGGCGAAGGTGGGCCTCGGAGTCGACGTCTCCGATCTGCCGGACTACGCGTCGATCAACGTGTACGGCACCGCCGTACTGCTCGCGGCCATGGCGAAACACGACGTGGGACGGCTGGTCCTGGCCTCGTCGATGGTGGTGTACGGCGAGGGCGCCTACGACTGCCCGGGACACGGCCGGGTCCGGCCCGGCCCGCGTTCGCGGGAGGATCTCGCCCGCGGCGGGTTCGAGCCCCGCTGCCCGCGGTGCGGAGCGGAGCTGACCCCGGCCGTGATCGACGAGGACGCGCCCCTGGACCCCCGCAACGCCTACGCCACGACCAAGCTCGCCCAGGAGCACCTGGCCGCCAACTGGGCCCGGGAGATCGGCGGCACGGTGGTCGCGCTGCGCTACCACAACGTCTACGGGCCGAGGATGCCCAGGGACACCCCCTACTCCGGAGTGGCGGCGATCTTCCGATCCGCGCTGGAGGCGGGCAGGGCCCCCCGGGTGTTCGAGGACGGCCGCCAGCGGCGTGACTTCGTGCACGTCGGGGACGTGGCCCGCGCCAACCTCGCGGCCCTCGAAGCGATCACCCCCGCGGGAGCGCTGACGGCCTGCAACGTGGCCAGCGGGGAGCCGCACACGATCGGAGAGATGGCCTCCGCCCTCGCGGCCGAGCACGGGGGCCCCGCGCCGGTCACGACCGGCGAATATCGTCTCGGCGACGTGCGGCACATCGTCGCCGCCCCCGACCGCGCCGCGCGTGATCTCGGGTTCCGCGCGGGGATCGGGTTCGCCGAGGGAATGCGGGAGTTCGCCACGGCACCCCTGGGCGTCGGCACCAGTTGACTGACAGCAGCGTCAGCTCGGGTCAGCGGTCGTGGTCGGCGTTGCGCCACCACGTGAGGGTCGCCACCATGCCGGCTGCGCCGGTGGTCAGGACGAGCAGGATGCTGATGGGTCCTGGCGGGTCGTGGTTGGGGCCGGTGATGCCTGCGTACAGGCCGGGGCCCGAGTAGGGGAACCAGGCGCCGAAGCCGAGCGCGGCGACGATCTGGGCGGCGAAGGCCAGCACGAACAGCACGCCGACCGCGGCCAGGTAGCCGCGACCGATGCTGGCGGCCAGCGCCAGCGGCGTGGTCAGCGCGGCCGACAGCGCGGCGGCGGCCAGGATCCGCGCCACCCCGGCCGTGACCGCCTGCACCGACCAGCCGGGCAGGGCCAGCAGCGCGCCGAGCAGCAGGCCGCCGGCGGCCGTGCCGGCGGCGAGCAGCAGTGCCCAGGCGGCGGCGAGGGCGAACTTGGCGGTCACGATGGCGGTGCGGGAGGTGGGCAGGGCGAGCAGGTCCTTGGCGGTGTGGTCGCTGAACTCGCGGCCGAACAGCCAGATGGCAACCATGCTGTAGACCAGCAGGCCGCCGACGGCGACCGCTTGGGCCAGCAGGGCCAGGTAGCCGGGCCAGTCGGCGCTCGCGCCGGACAGCTGGGCCTTGTCGCCGAGCAATCCCAGCGCGCGGGCGCGGGCGGGGTCGGCCAGGATGAACATGAACAGGCCGCACACGAGGGTGACGAGGGTGAAAGCGAGCGCGGTGAGCCAGGGCAGGCGGCTGCGTCGCGCCTTGAGGAGTTCGCTCCACAGCGCCTCACGCATGGTCGGCTCCGACGATGCGCAAGAAGTAGGCTTCCAGGTCTTCTTCCACCAGGTGGAGTTCGGCGGGTGGCACGCCGGCCTCGACCAGGAGGGTGGCCACCTCCTCGGGTCGTGCCAGGGCGCGTTCGTCGGCCAGCAGCAGGCCGGGGTCGGGGCGGTAGCCGTGGTCGCGCAGTACCCGGTGGGCTGTCGCGTCGTCGCGGGTCGTCACCCTCAGGTGGCGGCGCCGGTGCGCATCCAGGCTGTCGGCGTCGTGTTCGGCCAGCATCCGGCCCTGGTGCAGGATGCCGATGCGGCCGTTCAGGCGGGCGACCTCGGCCAGCAGGTGGCTGGAGATCAGCACGGTGGTGCCGTGCTCGCGGGCCAGGCTGGTCAGCAGGGTGCGGATCTCCACCACGCCGGCGGGATCCAGGCCGTTGACGGGTTCGTCGAGGATGAGCAGTTCGGGACGGTGGAGGAGGGCTTTGGCCAGGGCCAGGCGCTACAGGTTGCCCATCGACAGGGTGCGGGCGCGCCGCCCGGCGTAGGGGGTCAGGGCCAGCCGTTCGATGATGTCCTCCACGTGCCGGCCGGGGTGTTTCAGCTGGCGCAGGCGGGCGCACAGGTGCAGGTTCTCGGCCACGGTCAGCTCGGGGTAGGCGGCCGGGGCCTCGACCAGGTAGCCGGTGCGGGCCCAGGTCAAACGCTGTCGGGCTGAATGCTGTCCGGCGGAGACGACCGTGCCGAGGACCCGGGCCGATCCGGCGGTGGGGGCGATCATGCCGAGCAGCATGCGGATCAGCGTGGTCTTACCGGCGCCGTTGAGGCCGAGCAGGGTGTAGATCTGGCCCGCTTGCAGGCTCAGGCCGACGTTGTGGACGGCCAGGACGTCGGTGTAGCGCTTGGTCAGGCCGGCCACTGCGATGACCGGGGCCGCTGAGCTGCCCATAAGGTGCTCCTTCATCGCTGGGTGATGAGCATGAACAGCGCCCAGATGGGCAGCGTGCCCTGCAGGAGGATGTCGCACCAGGCCAGCTGGGGATGGGCCTGGATGGCGTACGACATGGTTTTGATCGGCGTGAGGGGTGGTGGAGGCGCGTGGTCCGGCACGAGCGGCCGGGTGAAGCGGTGAAACAGCACCTGGGTCAGGGTGAGGCCGACCAGCAGGCCGGTGATGAAGCTGAGGTGTTCCAGCCCGACGGCGGCCAGCAGGGCGACCAGGACGATCATGAGCAGCAACAGGACATCGTCGAACCACCGCAGGAAAGCGCCGCCTTCGTGCACGGCGGCGATGCGCTTGATACGGGTGGCACGGGGGGTATCTCTCCAAGTGGTGCGCCACGAGGCGCTGATGTTCCGGATGGGGGTGGAAGACCGCCCATTCTTTCGTCGTCGTAGCGGCGAATCAAAGCTGGAGGAAGTCTAATCCGGGGGTTCGCCGGGGAGGACGGGAGCAGCCTCGACAAAGTCGCGTCGGTTCAGCACTACCGGATGGGCCGGGCGCGGTGAGCGAGACGGGAAGGTATACGCGAGGGTGACTATTCAGGTCACGGCGTGAGTGCGGGTATCCAGGGGTTGCCGAGTAGCGCGTCATGAAGGGCATGGGCAGCGCGCAGGCCGTTCTTGCGGACGGTGGAGATGTAGCCGCGGATGGCCAGGAAGGTCTGAGCGCCTTTGAGCGTGCGGAAGCCGCCGCTGACCTTGGTCTTCGCCTTGATCATGCGGATGGCCTGCTCGGCGACGTTGTTTGAGAACGTGACGGTGAAGTTGGCGGCGAACCGCAGCACCTCACTCTTACGGTCGTGTAGCCGCAGGGCCAGGTTCCGGGCCGGGCTCTGTTTGCCCGAGCCGCGGGGTGGATGCGCGGCCAGCGCGCGTTCGACCAGCTCGTCATAGCGGCGCGACAGATCGTCGAGCTTGAAATCAGGGAGCCGGTCCTGCCCGTTGGTGCGCCGGGCGGCCACCCACCGATAGCCGTCACCGAGCGGCAACACCAGCGCCTCGGCCCATCCATCGGCCCGCGCGGTCGGATCGAACTCGCCGATCCCGGTGGCCTCACGCACGATGTGCGCGTTGCACAAGGCGTGCGTGCAGCCGCCATAGGCCTGATAGGGACGGTAGGCGTCATGGATCGCGACCCCGGTGAAGCGGGGCAGGATGCCGAACGCGGTGATCGATTCGGCGCCGCGGCCGTGCTCGTCGATGTGGTAAGCGGTCAGCGTGGCGGTCGCGGCGACGTGCAGCCAATGGTTCTTGCCGTTCACGCGAGTGACACTCTCATCGAAGTGCGCGACCGGACCGGCCGCGATCGCATCGCGGATCCGGTCGTTGAGCGGGGCCAGGACCTGCGCCATCTTCGTGACCGCCTCGGCGACCCAGCCCGTCGACACCTCGATCCCCGCCAGATCGGCCAAAATCTCAGCGACCCGGCCCACCGGAACACGGTGCTGGGCCGACAGGTAGGCGGCCGGCGACCTCACGCGTGGCCCGTGGACAGCCGGGGCTGTCGCGAACATCGGGCCCTGAGCACGGGTGATGATCCCGCAGCCGGCACACGCGCGGGCGTGCAACTCGTGCGCGGTGACCTCGACCTTGACCTCGACCTTGACCTCGGGGATGTCGAACACCTGCCGGATCACCGGCGTGCCCGCCGGCGCGGCATCGGCCAGATCGGCCCCACAGCCCTCGCATTCAGCCGGAACATGGGGCACGCTCCGCGCCGGGTGGGCGACCTGCGTCAACGCGGTCCCCGGGGTGCCGGGCTGCTTGCCCGCCTTGCGCCCGCTCGTGCCCCGCATCGACCGTGGCGGCGGCTTGGTCAGCCCATCAGCCGACGGCGGCTGGGAGGAGTTCCGCGAGTTACGCCCCAATTGTCGCCGCAGATCAGCGTTCTCGGCACGCAGTTCAGCGTTCTCTGCTTTGAGCTGGGCATTCTCGGTCTCCAGCTCACCGACCCGCGCCTCCAGCACATCCAACCGGGCGGTCAGCGTCACGACCAGAGCCGCGAGCTCGCCGTATGACGGATGCTCACCCCCAGCCGGAATCACCCAAAGATCATCCCACGAGCTCGATCACACCCACGCCACGCCAGCCGCACGACGACAGGGACCTGAATAGTCACGTCAGTAGGACTAACCATGACGGAGAAACCGCTCCTGGCCTGCACTTTCAATCAGTAGAACAAGCCTTTGGCGTCGCACAGCCCGTCAGCGATCATGCCTCAGATGGGTGAGACAAACCACTGAATACCTAAGCTTGAGTGAGACTGCCTCAGCTTGAGTGAGACAGGACATCGGCGAACCGACGAATCCCAGCGACGAAACTCCATGCCTGTGAAGTGGTGGATCCCACTGACATCTCGCTGCAGATTTGCAGACCCCTCACAGACCCTAACTTGCGGGAATTCACATTCCCGGTAGTTACAGCCACATGAGGTAGACGCAACAGATCTTATTTATTGATTTTAAATTTCTGGAAAATCAGAAGTGTTACGCTGAGGCCATGCGAGAGTCAGGCACGGTGACGCCATGTAAGCGCTGCGGGACGCCGATCGAGCAGCAGCCGGGGCGAGGGCGGCCAAGGGCGTACTGCGCGCAAGGTGACTGCCAAGCGGTGGCCAAGCGCGAACGCGAGATGCGGCGGGCGACACCGGGGCTTGAGGGGGCGCTGGCCAGAGCCGAGGAATTCTACGAGCGCATGGAGAAGGGAATGATCGCGGCGATAGCGCCGCTGGCACAGGTACTGTCCGAAGAGCTGAGCCCCGCTGGGGTGGAGGCCAAGGTGAGCGCGGTGCAGGCCGAGGCGCACACCCGGGTGGCGATCGCGCGCACCGAGCGAGAACAGGCCTTCGAGCAGGTACGGCTGGCACGCGAGGCCTCCGAGCACGCCCGGCGCGAGCGGGATGCGATGACGCGCCAGGTGGAGGAGGCCAACGCCGAACGTGACACCGCACTGGCCGACGCGGAGACCGCCAGAGAGCAGGCGCTGGCCGCCCTGCACGAGGCGGCCGTCACCGAGCGCCAGGCCAAGCACGCCGAGCAGGAGGCCAGACGCAGAGCCGAGCAGGCCGAACGGGCCCGCGACGCCGCGGTACGGGAAATGGCCGAGCGGGTGGAGGCCGCCGAGGCCGAGACACGCGCGGCCCGGGCGCAGGCCGTACAGGATCGGCGGCAGGCCGAGCAAGCGCGCCTGGAACGAGATCGGGCGCACCAGGCGGCGGGGGAGGCCGAGGAGGCCAGGGCCCAGGCCGAGCGGGCCGCTGTGGCCGAGGCCGCCCGTGCCCAGGCGATCGAGGCCGAGCGGGATCGGGCGATGGCGCGAGCCGACACCGAGGCCCGGGCGCGTGGCGAGGCCGCGGCCGAGACCTCTGAGGCACGCGCCCAGGCGGCCCGGGCGCAAAAACAGGCGGCCGAGTCGGAGAGGCGGACGGCGCGGCAGCTGGTCGAGACCGACAGGCGCACGACCAAGGAGATCGCCGAGGCGCGTGAGCATGCCGCGGCGCTGGTGAGTAAGGCGCAGGCCGAACGCGACGAGGCGCGAATGCAGCTCGCCATGGAGCAGATGCGGCTGTTCGACCTGCGCGAGCAGGCGCAGGTGTTGCGCGCCGAGGCCGCCCAGCTACGAGAGCGCGCGGTGACCGCGGAGTTGCGGGCCGGCCTGGACCGGCCTGGACCGGCCTGAGTACGGGGTTGAGGAGTCCAGGAACAGCCGTTGGCGCTGAGAACGATCTGGCATCGTGGGTGGGCCGCCCGTAGTTTCCAGTCAACGCCCCCCATCGGCTGCCGCTGACCCGGCCCTCCGCTCCCGAACGTGTCCCCAGCCCCAAAGTAGGAATTGCGCTTGGAGCGGTTGCGCTCATGGGGTGTCGGGATTAGAAGGTTTAACGACATCCCCGCCGCGCCCGGCACCGAGCCCCGGAAAACCGGACTCCGGGTGACGAAACTCCCCTCCAAGCGGATGTTTTGGAGCTTGAATTGACGACAGGATTTCCCGACAGATAGAAGGAGGATCCGGCCTTCCCTGCCGTGCGCACGGCTTCGGGGATCGACACTCCAGGAGCGCTTGGTGCGGATCATCTACTCCCGCGTGTCTACCGCGACCCAGTCGCTGCTGCGCCAGCGGCACATCCTGACCGAGGCCGGCCTCCTGGTGCGGACCGAGGGCGTGGCCGAGGGGTTCCGCCCCGCCGAGGGCGTGCTGTTGTTCGAGGACCCGGCGACGACCTCGAAGATCCCGGCGCTGGAGCGGCCCGCGTTCGCCAAGGTCGCTGCGACTGCGCACCCCGGCGACGTCCTGACGGTGTCGGAGCTGTTTCGGCTCTGCCGCGATCTGGTTGACATCCACGCCGTCCGCGACTGGTGCGCCGCGCGGGGCGTCGCTCTGCGCGTCCTGTCCGGGCCCCTGTCGAACTTCCACGACCTCGCGGCCAATGACGCGACCACGGCGCTACTCATCAACGTGATCACCGCGGTGGGGCAGTTCCAGCGCGACCTGCAGAACGAGCTCACCGCCGAGGGGGTCACCGCGGCTGAGGGCGAGGGGCGTTTCCGTGGCCGCCCGCCCGCGCTGGACGGCGCACGACGCGAGGCAGTGAGAGCGGCCTTCCGGGGTGACGGCGCCTCGATCGCGGCCCTGGCGCGCGCCCGGGGCGTGAGCAGGGCCGCCGTGCGCACCGCGCTGGGCGACTTGCTACCCGACCAGCCTGGCCCGGTCGCCTGAGGATCCACCCACTCAAGCCCGCGCGTCAACCAAGATCGCTATGGCCGCTTTTCGGCCTATCACGGCCGTCCTCTCTGCAGGGGCAGCGGGCGGTTCTCCACGACGCTTTTCATGATCAGGGTGGAGGTGAGGCGCTGGACGCCGGGGAGGGGCGACAGGTGGTCGTCGTAGAGCTGCTGGAAGGCGGTCTGGTCGCGGGTGATGACGCGCAGCAGGTAGTCGGGGTCGCCGAACAGGCGCTGGGCTTGCAGGACGTGGGGGATGCCGGTGACGGCGTGCTCGAAGGCGGTGAGGGTGTCGCGGTCGGCGCTGCGCATGGTGACGAAGACCAGGGCCTCGAAGGTGAGGCCGAGGGCGTGGGCGTCCAGGCGCGCGTGGTAGCCGCTGATCGCGCCGGAGGTCTCCAGGGCACGCAGGCGCCGGTGGCAGGGCGAGAGGCTGAGGCCGATGCGTTCGGCCAGGTCGGTGACGGTGAGCCGCCCGTCGGACTGGAGCTCGGCAAGGATTGCACGGTCGACATCGTCCATGAGGAAGATTCTCCCTCATATCCGTTGTGAGGAGGGAGAACTTGGAAGCCTATTTCAGGTGATTCGACATAACCTTCTCAGCGGGGCTTCTCGTGGTGGGGTGCCCCGTGAAAAAAAGAGGGTGGATCATGCCGGTGGGTGCGGTGGCCGCGTTCTGGGCGGTGTCCTTGCTGTTCGTGATCACGCCGGGGGCGGACTGGGCGTACGCGATCACTGCGGGGCTGCGTCATCGCACGGTGCTGCCAGCGGTGGGCGGGATGCTGGTAGGGCACTTGATCGCGACCGTGGTGGTGGCCGCCGGGGTGGCGGCACTGGTGGCTTCTTCGCCTCTGGTGATGACTGCGCTTACCGCAGCGGGCGCGGCCTATCTGGTGTGGCTGGGAGCAGGCGCGCTGCGCCACCCCTCGACGCCGCGGGAAAGCGAGCAGGACCGGGCGTCCGGCTCGTGGGTCCGCCAGGCGGTCAAGGGGGCAGGTGTCAGCGGCCTCAATCCGAAGGTGTTCCTGCTGTTCCTGGCGCTACTGCCGCAGTTCACCGTCCCCGGCGCGGCCTGGCCGGTGGCGGCGCAGATCATGATGCTGGGCCTGGTGCACGTGGCCGGCTGTGGCGTGGTCTACACCGGAGTCGGCGCGGGAGCGCGCCTGGTGCTGCGTGCTCGCCCGGCCGCGGCCCTGTGGGTGACCCGCCTGTCGGGAGTCGCGATGATCGTCCTGGGCATGGTGCTGCTGGCCGAGCAGTTGGCCGCCTGACGGCCCGTCCACGGCCGAACGAAGGAGAGTGAGTACGGGATGACCGACGAGCAGACCACCCCCGAGGTGCAGGAACGCATCCGGGCCAGCTTCGAACGCCAGGGCCTGATGCGCCACCTCGGCGCACACTTGGCCCACATCGGCCCCGGCCAGGTCGTCATCACCCTGCCCGCCCGGCCCGAGGTCACCCAGCAGGACGGCTACATCCACGCCGGCGCCACCAGCGCCATCGCCGACAGCGCCGGCGGCTACGCCGCCTACACCCTCTTCCCCGACGACACCGCCGTCCTCACCGTCGAATACAAGATCAACCTCCTTGCGCCCGCGACAGGCGACCACATCGAGGCCATCGGCACCGTCCTCAAACCCGGCCGGACCCTGTCCATCTGCCAGCTGGAGGTCTTCGCCGTCGACGGCCAACAGCGCACCCTCGTGGCCGCGGGCCAGCAGACCCTCATCCGCCTACCCCAACACCCCGCACCCGAAGGACGCTGACCCCGGGCGAAGGTTCCTCAGCACAGCCCCGCCCACCTTGGCTGCGAAGGCATCGATGAAGACGGGTCAGGCGGCGAGGCCCAGGTCGATGCGGTGGCCCATGTCGATGTCGATGGTGCCGTAGAGGTTGGCGTTGGACCAGAACAGCGGGGACAGGCCGCGTTTGTCGGCGTCGGTCAGTCGCTGCTGCCAGGCGGGGTCTTTGAGGACGGACTGGACAAGCAGGGTGTTGATGAACACCAGCGCGGACTGCAGCAGGTGCAGGCAGAGCATGGAGACCTCCTGATGCTCCTTATCGCTGCCCGGCAGGGTGCCAGCGCTGCCGTAGAACAGGTCGGTGTTGGCTGAGTTCCAGTTCTCCACGACCTGCAGGCCCTCGTGGATCTCCCGGCGCAGCCCCTCGGAAGCGACGTATTCGGCGACGAACACGCTCTTGACCGCCTTGCCGAGTTCCTCGATGGCCTTGTAGGTGGGGTGCTTGGGGCCGCCGCGGGTGAAGCGGCGCAGCACCTGCTCAGCCTCGGCCGTGCCCAACCGCAGCGCGGTGGCGTACTTGACCATCTGATCGTACTGCTGGGCGATGATCTCCCAGTCGATCGGCTTGTCCGCCACCATGCCCTCCAAACAGGCCGGGACCTGGTCATCGGCGTCCGCCTTCACCAGCTTCTGGTGGGCGATCCTCTTGATCCGCGGCAGCAGCTTGAACCCCAGCAAGTGCGAGAACGCGAATCCCACCAGGGACTGGCCATGACTGTCTGTGTACTGGCGGTCGATGGTGGCGTCGGTGCAGTGCCGCAGCACGCCCTCCATCATCGCGGCGACCTCGGAGGCGTTGCAGGAGCGAAGCTGGGAGTAGACGCACACCGACTTGCGGTCCACGTGCCAGTAGATCATCACGCCGTGGCCGCCGTACCGGGCGTGGTACTCGGTCATCAGGTTCGATGACCACGACCCGAACTTCTTCGAATCCGAGGCGCACGCGGTCCCGTTGCCCCACCACAGCGGGTCCCGCATCTTCAGGGTGGCGTTGACCAGGGTCGCGATCGCCGCGCGGAGGTTGTCGCGGTTGACGAACAGGTGCCGCGTCGCCCGCAGGGCCGCTTCGGTCTCGCCGTGGCGGCCGCCGTCGGCGACTCGTTTGATCCCTACGTTCGTGCCGAGCGCGTACAAGACCAGCAGCAGCCGTTTGCGGATCACCTCCCGCGGAGTCGCCTCCCTCGTGGCGGCCGTGGTGAAGGCGTCGGTGAAGTCAGTGACGAAGTCGGACTCCTTCAGGAAGTCCAGCAGGTCGATGATCCCCCAGCGGGCGGCGACCTCGGTGTGCAGCGCCCGCAGGTTCTCCGGGACCTTCAGTTTGCCCAGGTCGGGGATGTGCCAGCGCGGCTCGCCGCGGTGGGTCTTCACCTTCGTGCCGCCGGCCTTGTTCCTGCTGACCGCCCGGCCGCACGCCGCCATCGAGGCGCGCATCGCCTCCTTCAGCGTGGCGATGAACACGCTGCTGTCCATAGGCTGGCGCAGATTCTCGTAGTGGACGTCCCGGTTGTCCTCGAAATCGGTCGGCAGGTCTTCCTCGGGGTTGCGCCAGCGGCGGGCGCCGGCGACGTAGATCTCGCGGCGGCGCAGCGCGTCCTTCAGCGACACGATCACGCACAGCTCGTAGGAGGCCCGCTCGATGATGCCGTCGGCGTCGACGACCGCTTCCAACCAGCCGTCCGGTACTACCCCTTGGATGGGGACGTTCTCCGTTGCGTCGTAGTGGCGGGTGGTGTTGGGGATGTCGGCGTAGCGCTGCAGCAGGTCCAGGGCATCCATCACCGGCCGGTAGGCGGTGTTGTTGCACTTGAACTCGATCGCGGCCAGCAGCTTGGGCAGCATCCGCCGGTAGTAGGAGGTGTAGGAACTGGTCAGAACTGTCCGTACCCGCGCCCGGTAAGCGCGCTGGTCGGCCTTGGCCTCGGCCACCAGTGCCTGCAGCGTCGCCTCCCCACCCGCAACGGCCGGGAACACCACCTGACGGACCGTGCCCTCCGGGGCCCGCAACGACGCCTCGGCGATGGAGAACAGCTTCTCGGTCTTGCGGTGCACCTTCTTGGCCTCGGCCTCGATCGCCCGCTCGACCTTCCGCTCCGCCCGAGTGTTGATCTTCGAGACCAGGCCGATGAACAGATCGACCAGCGCATCGGTGATCTCCGTCGTCCGCGACCACGCCAATGCGGCCACCAGCGTCAGGCGGATCGGCGGCTGGTTCGTGGCGAAGTCCGACGGATGCGAGGCCATCGCCCGCGCCCGCCAGGAGGCCACCAGCCGATCCGAATACCCGCCGAACAGATCCACTGCCAGCCCCAGAGCCTTGGCCCGCCGGAGCTTGACGATCTCCTCCAGTAGCGTCTCCAGGCCCAGCCGTCCGGGGTCGGACTTCAGCTCCAGCAGGAACCCGTCCTCGCCCGT
This sequence comes from Streptosporangium sp. NBC_01810, assembly GCF_035917355.1. Classification (NCBI taxonomy): domain Bacteria; kingdom Bacillati; phylum Actinomycetota; class Actinomycetes; order Streptosporangiales; family Streptosporangiaceae; genus Streptosporangium; species Streptosporangium sp. NBC_01810. The sequence continues at coordinate 2,698,007 of NZ_CP109070.1, forward strand.
GGCCAGCTCCCACAGCGACCGCGCCGAGTCCGCCGACAGCCCGTTCAGCACATGCTGGCAGAACTCCCGCTCGAACCGCGCCCGGCCCGCTCCTGCGATCCGGTCCACCCGGCCCGGCGGCTCGATCTTCAACGTCCGGCAGCGAGCCAGCAGCGCCGCCCGCAGGCCCTCGTCGGTGAACACCATCGGGCAGATCTTGTCCGCCAGCCACTCGGCCAGCACGTCCTCATCCGCCCGGGTCGACTCCCGGAACCCCAGCGCCTGACGCACCTGCGCCCGGTGATACTCGATCGTCGACCCCGACCACCGGTACTCCGCGAACAGCGCTGGATCGACCTTCACCTGCCCCGCCATGTAGTCGACCGCGGCCTTCGGGACCTCGCCTCCGTGCCGGGGGAACCGGCCCTCCTGCTCGAAGAACTTCAGCAAGAGGCTGAAGCCCAGACGCGTCGCCCCCGTCTTGTTCCCCACCAGCCCCCAGTCACCGTCCAGCAGCGTCCACGCCGCGATCAGCTCCTCCGGCTCCCACTCCCGACGCACCCGAACCCACCCTCCACCCGACCGTCTCCGACACGAATACGATCAAGCAGAAACCCCGACCAACCAGCCCCATTCACCCACCCGCAACGACTACGAACCGTAATCGTTATCACTCACTTAGCTACTTTGGGGCTGGGGACAGCTTCGGGAGCGGAGGGCCTTTGTGGACGGCTCCGGCTGGCAGGGGGTCTATGAGGCTCTCAGGGCCGACGGCTACAACGTGGCCGTCGTGCAGAACCCGACGCTGTCGCTGGACAGCGATGTGGCCGCCACCCGGCAGGTCATCGACGCGCAGCCCGGCCGGGTCATCCTGGTCGGCCACTCCTACGGCGGTGTCGTGGTCACCGAGGCCGGCAACCACGGCAAGGTCGCCGGGCTGGTGTATGTCGCCGCGTTCGCCCCCGACAAGGGCGAGTCGGTGAACACCCTGATCGCCGACCCGCCGCCGGGTGTTGCGGTCCCGCCGATCCTGCCGCCGGTCGACGGATATCTGCTCTTGGACCGCGACAAGTTTGCCGACGCCTTCGCCGGCGACCTTCCGCGCGCCCAGGCCGAGTTCCTGGCCGATTCGCAGATCCCCTGGGGCCTGGACGCGGCCGGCGGCGCGGTGGCGACGCCAGCGTGGCGCACTAAGCCGTCCTGGTACCTGGTGGCCACCGACGACCGTATGATCCCGCCACCCGCCCAGCGGGCGATGGCCGAGCGCATCGGCGCGCACACCGTCGAGGTCGCTGGCAGTCACGCCGTCTACGTTTCACAGCCCGTCGCCGTCGCCGATCTGATCAAGCAGGCCGCCAGTGGCTGACCGACGCCCGGACACTGCACCCGCCTGGCGCCCGCGGAACAGCCCCGACCGGAGCCCGGTCGGCAAGCGCCGGTCGCCCCCCAGCTTCGCTGCGGGTCCCAGCCCTCACCGTGGGCGCCTCCATGATCAGCCCGAGCTGGTACGGGCAGGGACGCAGGTCACAGATCAGGATTCCTCAGGGTTCGGGCCGCGTGTGCCCGCTGTCGGGTTGCCGATCCGTTGATCATCGGCGTTCCAGCTGGCCAGGAGGCGGATCGCGTCGGCTTCGGGGCTGCCGGGTTGTGGGGTGTAGACGTTGATGATCTGGTTGGAGACGGCGTCGACGCGCAGGGCCTCGTAGGGCAGTGTGATCTCGCCGATGATCGGGTGGCGGAAGGTCTTGGCGCCGGCTCGGGCCGCTCGTACGTCGTTGTCTGCCCAGCGGGTACGGAACTCTGTGCTGCGGGTCGCGAGCTCTCCGATCAGTTCGGTGAGGTCGGGGTCGTGGGGGTGGAGGCCGGCCTCCACCCGCAGGATCGCCACCGTGCCGGCTGTGATTCGATCCCACTCGGGAAACAGATCCCGCGCCCGGGGCTCGTCGAGAAACAGGAACCGGGCACTGTTCGTCCGCCCAGGCATATCGAACACAGGTGCCAGGAGAGCGCGCCCCAGGGGGTTGGCGGCGAGGATGTCGAACCGGGCGTTGAAGACCACTGCGGGCAGATGGTCCAGCGAGTCCAGTAGCACCCGGACACCGGGGGTGATCAGGTCCCTCGCTGCGCTGCGGCGCCGCTGGCGGGTCGCGGGGGACAGCGCGGCGAGCAGCCGGTCGAGGTGGGCGCGCTCATCGTCGTCCAGACGCAGCACTGCGGCAACGGCGTCGACGACTCCGGGAGAGGGCCCGGTTGCCTGGCCGCGTTCGAGCCGCACGTAGTACTCCGGGCTGACCCCGGCGAGCAACGCGACCTCCTCCCTGCGCAGGCCCTTCACCCGGCGGCGGGTGCCCTGCGGAAGGCCAGAGTCGGCGGGCGTGACGCGGGCACGGCGGGCGGTGAGGAACTCGCGAACCGCCGCCCGGGCGGCCTCCTTCTCATCCATGAGATCAAGGGTAGGCCCGGTCCGCGCCCGGAAGGGGTCCCTGCTAGTACCCCTCTTGGCAGTGGCTGTCGGGACGCGGCGGATCGATGTTGGCTGGAAGACGAACGAGATCGAGATCGACTCCCGGATGTCACGGCCGCAGCCCTCTGCATCCCCTGCACCTTCCTTTTCCATAGACACTTTCGAGAAATGAGACTCTGATGCAGCACGCCATGTTGGGGAACCTGCGGGTTTCCCGGATCGGACTGGGCACGATGTCCATGGCCGGCACCCTGCTGTCCGGCGGTGGCCTGGACGACGCCGAATCCGTGCGCGCCGTCCATCGCGCGCTCGACCTCGGCGTCACCCATCTCGACACCGCGGAGAGCTACGGCCCGTACCACAGCGAGGAAATCGTCGGCCAGGCGCTGGAGGGCCGGCGTGACCGGGTGGTCCTCGCCACCAAGTTCGGCATCCTGTCCCATGTCGGGGACGGAACCGACATGTTCGACAGCAGTCCGGCCAATATCCGGGCCGCCGTCGAGGGTTCCTTGAAGCGCCTGCGCACCGACCGGATCGACCTCTACTACCAGCACCGGGTCGACCGCAACACCCCGATCGAGGAAACCATCGGCACCGTGGCGGAGCTGGTCGCCGAAGGCAAGGTCTTGAGCATCGGCTTGTCCGAGGCATCTGCGGACACGATCCGCCGCGCCCACGCCGTGCACCCGATCTCCGCGCTGCAGACCGAGTACTCCCTGTGGACCCGCGACGTTGAGGCCGAGCTGCTGCCCCTGCTGCGGGAGCTGGGCATCGGCCTCGTCCCCTACTCGCCGCTCGGGCACGGATTCCTGACCGGCCAGATCCGCACGCCGGAGGAGATCCCCGAGGGCGACTGGCGTAAGACCAACCCGCGGTTCATCGGCGATGCCTTCTACCAGAACCTGCAGCTCGTGGAGGAGGTACGGGCCATCGCGGCCGAGGTCGACGCCACGCCGGCGCAGATCGCACTGGCCTGGCTGGTGGCCCAGGGCGGGGACATCGCCCCGATCCCCGGCAGCCGGCGCGTCGCACGCGTGGAGGAGAACTCCGCCGCCGACGGCGTCGTGCTGACCGCGGGTCAGCTGCAGCGGCTCGACGCACTCACGCCGGCCACCGGCGCCCGGCACGACGACTTCAACGAATCCACGATCGACCGCTGAACCCCGGCCCCAACACGGATGCCGCAGCGAACCCCGACAACCGACCCGAATGCGGCTCTCGACGCACGAGAGCCTTCGCCTCAAAGGAGAACACCATGTCCGCAGCCACCTCACTGACCGAGCAGAACCGCGCGGTCGTCGAAGGCATGTTCGCCGCAGCGAACAAGGGCGACTTCGAGGGAGTCCTCTCCCACCTGTCTGACGACATCGAGGTCATCGAACCGCTGTTCCTGCCCTTCGGGAAGACCTACCGCGGCAGGGAGGGCTTCCTCGCCCTCGCCCAGGTCCTGCCGAACTATCTTGACGTCTCTTCGATCACGCTCCACTACACCATCGCCGACGGCGACCGCGTCGCGGCATGTGTCGGCATCACGGACGTCAGGACCGGAGAGCTGACCCGGTTCATCGAGCAGTTCACCGTGAAGAACGGCAAGATCGTCGAGAATCGGCTGTTCTACCACGACGCCGCCTCCATGGTCGACAGGCCCAAGGTCGCCTAGCCCGCACGCGAACTCGCTGGCCGCCGCCCGTGCCGCCGCCCCCTTCCCGTCCATCAGACGAGGAAGGGGCCGGGCCGCCTCCCTAACAGGTCCAGGTGCCTACCTCCTGCGGGTGGCGTGGACGCGGGCGTCGGCTCCCCTTCATCTGATGCACGTTCTTTCGAGATTCCCCGACGAGAAACGAGTTCTGTGATGCAGCACGCCATGCCAGGGGGCCTGCGGGTTTCCCGGACCACCCCGCTTCGCAATGAGGAGATCGGCTCATGAGCGGCCAGCGAGCGCTCCAGCACTGGATTGGCGGCGCCGAGGCCGCCGGCGACGGGCAAGAGCGCATCGATGTCGTGAACCCGGCCACCAACGCAGTGATCGCCGACGCGCCGGCGGGTACCGCGGCCGATGTCGACCGTGCTGTCGCTGCTGCGCAGCGCGCGCTCCCGCAGTGGTCGGCAGTGCCGGCCAGTGAGCGGGCCGCCGCGATCGCCAGGATCGCCGACGGCATCAAGGGCACCATCGACAGCTTCGCCTCAACCGTCACCTCCGAGATGGGCTCGCCGATCTCGTACGCCAAGGTCATGCAGGCCGAGCTGCCCTCCCAGGTGGTGAGCAGCTTCGCGGCGGTGGCCGACGGCTTCACCTGGGAGGAGGAACTGGGAAATGCGCTGGTCGTGCGCGAGCCGATCGGTGTGGTTGGTGCGATCACGCCGTGGAACGCCCCTCTTTACCAGACCGTCGCAAAGGTCGCGCCGGCGCTGCTCGCCGGCTGCACGGTGGTACTCAAGCCCAGTGTGGCCACCCCGCTCACCGCCGCCCTGTTCGCCGAGGTGACCGCGGCGGCGGGGATCCCGGCTGGTGTTTTCAACGTCGTGTACGGCGCCGGGTCGGTCGTGGGCGAAGCGATCGCCGGCCACCAGGGCATCGACATGGTGTCGTTCACCGGGTCCACCGGCGCCGGCAAGCAGGTATCGATCGCTGCGACCAACACCGTCAAGCGCGTGGCGCTGGAGTTGGGCGGCAAGTCGGCCAATGTCATCCTCGATGACGCCGACCTGCAACGCGCCGTCGACATCGGCCTCGAGTTCGCTTGGCTGAACGGCGGCCAGACCTGCGCGGCGTGGACCCGGATGCTGGTGCCCGCGCACCGGCACGACGAGATCGTCGAGCTCGCGGTGGCCGCCGCCGCATCCTACGGCGTGGGCGACCCGACCGACCCGGCCACCCGGATCGGCCCGATGTCCTCCACCGCCCAACAGGGCCGGGTGTCCCGCTACATCGAGCGCGGCATCGCCGACGGGGCCACGGTCGCGTTCGGCGGCTCCGGCCCGGTCGAAGGCCTCGAACACGGCGCCTACGTCCGCCCGACGATCTTCGCCAACGTCGCGCCGGACGCCGTCATCGCCCAGGAGGAGATCTTCGGCCCGGTGCTCTCGGTGATCCCCTACGCCGACGAGGACGAGGCCGTCGCCATCGCCAACAACTCCATCTACGGACTGGGCGGCGCCGTGTTCGGCGAGCCGGACCACGCGCTGGCCGTTGCCAAGCGTATGCGCACCGGCCAGGTCATTGTCAACGGCGGCGAATTCAACCTCACCGCGCCGTTCGGCGGATACAAGCAGAGCGGCAACGGCCGCGAGCTGGGCCGGACCGGGGTCGAGGAGTTCCTCGAACTCAAGGCCATCCACCGCTAGGAAGGGCCAAGTGGCGCGGCCCACACGCGAGCCCCGCCACCGGCCACCGACCGGACCGCCCCTCCCGTGACCACACCCAGCCGAGCGAACCGCCCGTCGCATCGCATATCCCACTCCGTAATCGAGGCCAGCGGCATCACGCACGTCGCGAACGGAGAGCTGACCCAACTCATCCAGGCATTCAGCCCAGGGTCGCGTAAGGCACTCCCATTGGCCCATCACCTACAGCGTCTGCTCACCCAGTACACGAACAGCTAGACGTGCTGGAAATCACCGGGCTGTGGCAGACAGGGCGAGCACGCACGCCGGAAACCCTCACCGCGGCGGAGCCGACGGCCACGCGCTGCCTGAGGGGCGCGATGCCCGTTGTGCCGGCAAGGACCTGGGACCCGACCCATCGCATCCGCCCATTTCAGCGGCGAGAAAGACAGCGTCGTGGACAACACTCTCATGCCGTTCATCCGTGAATTCGCCAAGGCGCCAACCGTGGTCGCATCGGTGATACCCAGCAGCAGAGCTCTCGCCCGACAGATGGCATCGCCGATCCCATCAACGGGGCAACCGGTCGTCGTGGAGCTCGGCCCCGGTACCGGCGCATTCAGCCGGACCATACAAGAGCGACTCGACGGTCGAGGCCGCCATATCGCGCTCGACGTCAATGAACGTTTCACCGCCCTGCTGACCCAACGCTACGCCGGCCTCGACGCGGTCACAGCCGATGCCCGTGACGTCGCCGCCATCCTTGCCGACCGCGGCCTCGGTCAGGCCGATGCCATCGTCAGCGGCCTGCCATGGGCGGCATTTCGGCCCGAGCGACAGCGTGAACTGCTCGACGCCATCGTGGACTCCTTGTCGCCACAGGGCGCCTTCACGACCTTCGCTTATATCCATGCCCGCCGGTTCATCCCGGCTCGCCGACTGCGCAGATCATTGACGGACCGGTTCGAGGAAGTCGTCCTCGGGCGGACTGTCTGGGCGAATCTGCCTCCGGCCCTGGTGTATCACTGCCGTCGCCCCCGGCCGCACCAGCAACACCACCGCACCGCCGACATACCAGGCCACACTGCGTCACCGATCGAACCGGTGCCGGCGATGCCAGCGACCGCATGATCTCGCCGCCCGCCCAACGCGCCATGTCCGAACAGGCCGGTGCCACAGTATCCGAGACCGCCAGCAGCCACGCCGCGTACGTATCCTGCCCGGCCGTCGCCATCGCCCATGTCGCCCAAGGCAGCAGCGGCCAGCCCTAGCCGCATTCCGGCCCCCGCGTACCACTTCCCCCGACTTGCCCGGCGCTCCGCCGGGCGAACCCCCGGTCCTGTCCGACCTACCTTGAAGGAGCCTTCTCATGAGCCCGCAACCAACCCGGCGCACGGTGCTCGCCACCGCGGCTGCCGCCGCCGGCACAGCGGCACTGGGGCCGCTCGCCTCACCCGCCTCCGCCACCGACCACACGGCGTCCAGACCCAGACCGACCGTGGTGCTGGTGCACGGCGGCTTCGCCGACGCCACCGCCAGCTGGAGCGACGTCACCGCCCAGCTGCAGGCACGCGGCTACCGGGTGATCGCCCCCGCCAACCCGCTGCGCAGCCTCCCCACCGACGCCGCGTACCTGTCCAGCCTGCTGGACAGCATCGACGGCCCGGTCGTCCTGGCCGGACACTCCTACGGCGGCGCGGTCATCACCAACGCCGCCGCCGGCCACGCTAACGTCAAGGCCCTCGTCTACGTCGCCGCGTTCGTCCCCGACACCGGCGAGGCACTGGGCGAACTCATCGGCCGCTACCCGGGCAGCGAGATCCAGGCCGCCCTCACCCCCGTCCCGTACCCGAACCCAGACGGCACCACCGGCACCGACCTCTACCTCCAGCCCGACAAGCTCCGCCAAGTTTTCGCCGCCGACCTGCCCGCCTCCACCACCCGGATCATGGCCGCCACCCAGCGCCCGTTCAGCGCCGCCTGCTTCAGCGACCTCACCCAGGCCGCCGCCTGGCACACCACCCCCTCATGGGGCCTGATAGCCACCCAGGACAAAGCGATCCCCCCGGCACTGCAGCGCTTCTTTTACCAGCGCGCCGGCGCCCGCACCGTGCAGGTCGCCGCCTCCCACTGCGCGATGGTCAGCCACCCGGACCTGGTCACCCGTCTCATCACCAACGCAGCCAACGCCACCGACTGAACAGCCCATCCATGAACACGCCCCCTCGGAAGCCGACCTGGCGCAAGCCCCCTGGGGGCGGCTCACACGCAGCGGGCCGAGCGAACCGAACTCACTGGGCGAGGATGGGGCTTGAATATCCGTGCGCGCCCGGGCAGGTTTGCGATCTTCAGGCCCGACGAGCGCCGGCGGGCGGCAGTAGGTGCCATCCGCCCTGACGAATCCAACGCATAACAGCGGTTCGGATAATCGACTGCGCCAGCTATGGCGCTCATCCGACGACGTGCAGGCCGCCGCGGCGCACCTCGCCGGCAGCTTCGGCGCCAGGCCGCACCTGATCGGAGGGCGCGACACCGGGCACGTCGCCCGGCGCGTCCACGGCATCGGAACCGTTCTCGAAGGGGCGGGCAGGCCCGTCCCTTCGAGAACGGGCAGCCACAGCTGTACCGAGGGCGGGCTCCAGCGCATGGCCGCGCGCACTCTGGCGGTCTTCCTGTTCACCGATCAGGACAGTGTCACCGCCGGCGAGATCGCCGAGCAGCTGGAGGCCAGCGCGGGTCAGTCTCGGGCGCGATCAAATCGCTGCTCACGGTCGGACTGATCGAACGCCTGCCCGCACCCGGCAGCCGCCGTGAGCACTACCGGCTCCGCGACGACGCCTGGGCCACCCTGTTCACCAACCAGAACACCGTCATCCAGGCCATGCTCCAGGCCGCGACCGCTGGAATCGCCGCCACCCATGAGGGCGACCCCGCCCATCAGCGCCTGGCGCAGATGCACGCCTTCTACCAATTCCTGCTCGGCGAGCTCCCCGCCCTGCTGCACCGCTGGCACCAGCAGACCGGCTGACCCAGCCCGAGACTCGACAAGCGGTAGCCGCGGCAAGCCCGCGGCGAGAAATTCGCGGATCTTCGTGGCACTGCGGGAGTCGTCAGGGGCCGAACCAGATCATGTGGCTGTCGGCCTGACGCTCGAAACGCCTCACCGCAAGCTATTGCTGGCCGGGGGCGCGCAGCGGCCGGAAGTTGCCCTCGCGGACGGCTTCGGGCAGGGAGAAGTTGTAGCGGCCCAGGAAGTTCAGCCACTCAAAACCGAGCGGGGACAGGCGGGCGATGTCCGCGGTGACGACCTTCCTGCCCTCGGCGCGGATCTGCTCCAGCGCCCGAGCCGTGTAGACCGTGTTCCACAAAATGCAGACATTGGTCATCAAGCCCAAAGCTCCTAGTTGATCTTCCTGGCCTTCCTTGTACTTCTGCCGCAGCTCACCCTTCTGCCCGTGGAAGATCTTGCGGGCCAGGGTGTGGCGGGCTTCTTGCCGGTTCAGCTGGGTGTTGACCCGGCGGCGCAGCAGCTCGTCGTTGAAGTAGGAGGCCAGGTAGACCGAGCGATCCAGTTTGCCCAGCTCCATCAGGGCGCGGCCGATCGGGGTGGGGGTGCCGCCGCCGGTCAGGTAGCGAAACAGCTCGGCCGGGCGGACCGCGCCGGTGTGCAGCGAGCCGGCCACGCGCAGCAGGTCGTCCCAGTGGTCGTTGATGAGGCCGATGTTCACCCGGGTTTTGATCATCGTGTTGAGACGGCCGTAGAAGGCGGCCGCATCGGCCCGGTACAGGGTGGAGCTGCCGACGTCGGCCAGGCGTGGGGAGAACTGCCAGCCCAGCAGCCGGAAGACGCCGAAGGCCAGCTCGGAGGCGCCGGCGGTGTCGGAGACGATCTCGGTGGGCCGCAGCGAGGTCTCCTGTTCCAGCAGGCCCTCCAGGATGTAGTACCAGTCCTTGGGAGTGCCGGGGATGACGATGCCGTGAAAGCCCGTGAACTGATCAGAGGTGAAGTTGTAGTAGGTGACGCCGCGCGCGCCTTTGCCCTTGCCGAAGTACTTGGTGTTCGGTCCGGCGTTGATGGTCTTGACCGGGACGACGAAGCGCAGCCCGTCGGCTGAGGCCACCTCCCCGCCGCCCCAGATCTGCACGATCTCCTGCTGGGCGTGGAAGTCGACCAGGGCGGCGTTGGCAGCTGTCAGCGTGGCGGCCCGGATGTAGTTCTGCTCGGCCCAAAACAACCGGTCCAGAGCGAGCGCGGACTCGTGCTCGCTGGCCATAGGCCGCATCCCGACGTTCATGGCCTGGGCGACCAAGACGGCCGCGATCGACTTGACCATGTCCTCTCTTCTGGAGGGCACCTCGCCGGACACGTGGGTGAAGGCATCCAGGCAGCCGGTCCACGAATGCACTTCCAGCAGCACTTCGGGCAGGTCGACGATGGGCATGCGGGCCTCGACGTCGGCGCGCAGCGCGGTCAGTGTGGCGGGTTCGTCCAGCGCCTCCAGCCCGGTCAGGACCAGGTGGTCCTTGCCCTCGGGGGATTTTTCGATGCACAGCCACTCGTTGCGGACGCCCTCCTCCCCGGACAGGCCCGTGGCCAGCTGCTTGTAGGCGAAGTCCAGGGTGCGCGCCCACCGCTGCGTGTCGGCGCCCGGCTCGGCCGACAGGCCCAGGTCACGGCACACCTTGGCGCGGGTCCGCTCCCACGCCGGTCCGGCCAGCAGCCCGGCGGTGGGGTCGCCCCACTTGGGCAGGCCGGGCACGAACACCTCGTGACGGCGCAGGCATTCGCGCAGCCGCTCGACGGTGGCCACCGTGTAGGCCAGCGTGTTGACCTCGCCGGCCTTCTCCCCCCGCTTGGGGAAGACCCGCCGGTGCCAGGCTGAGGTCAGGTGCGCCGACGGCACCTCCTCCGGTCGTACGGGGCTGCGGCGCCGCTCCAGGCTTTTGAGGAAGTCGATCGCCTCCAGCAGCTCAAAGCCGCGGCGCGCGCCCTGACCCGCGCCGGAGCGCTCGGCTTCGGCCGCGCCGGCGTGGAAGTCGATGACCTTCAGCAGCTTGGTCAAGAACCGGCGGATGGTGGCGTAGCGCTGCAGCAGCTGGTCCTGGAAGTCCTCATCGGGCTCCTGAGCCAGCTCGCCAATCGTGTCGGCCGCAGCATGGATGGCCGGCAGATCCATCGCATCCAGCGCGGCCCGCACGTCGCCATCGGGATCGGCGGCCACATCCCGGATCGCCAGCCACACCTCGCGCAGCACAATCGCGGCGGTGTCCAGGTCCTTGAGCGTACGCAGCCGTTCCTTGCCCGCCTTGAACGCTGACGTGCGTACCAGATCGCCCATCGCCAGATCGAACACCTCGATGGCCTCATCGGCCGAGACCGGCCCCATCACCGCGGCGAACGCGACCAGGGTGGCCAGCTTGCGGTCCCCGGCCAAATCCGCGACCGCCTTGGCGCGGGCGGCCTTGGCGAAGCGGGCCAGGGCGGCGACCTTCCCAGCCGGGACAGCCGACAGATCCCACCCCGCCGCGCCCAGCCCGTGCAGCTCCACATGCCGCTCCAGCGCCTTGCCCACTCCCGTGCCGGACACGTCGGTGGGACTTTTCCGCAGCCGGTCCAGCCCCGAGATCCGCCGCCCCTGCTCCACCGTGACCAGCTCCTCCAGCACGCTCTTCTGGCCCGGGCTGGGCAGAGCGGCGAGGATCTTGTACTGGCGTAGTGCGACCCGCTCGCGGATCTCCGAAATCATCCGCTCCACCGTGCTGATGCCGGGCAGCAAGATCTTCGCCTCGACCAGGCGGTGGGTGAGAAGGTCCAGCAGCACGATCGGGCGTTCGTTGTTCGACCAGGCGCGCCGGTAGATCCAGCACGCCAGCGCGAACGCGTGCTCCTCGAACACCTCAAAGCCGTAGACCTCACGGATCTGCTTTTGATGATCCCAGCGCGCCTCCTTCTCCCCGTACCCCTTCAGCGCGGAGGAGTCCAGGCCGAGCTGCTCGGCGACGTAGTCGACCACCACAGCCGGCACATCCTCCGGATCGGGCAGGAAGCAATTCAAAAACCGGGCCGTCCCGAGCTGGATGGCGTAGCCGAGCTGGTTACGGGCGCCGTTGGCCGCCATCGCCCGCCGCCGGTCAGCAGCCTCCAGATGGAAGAACCCGCCCAGCTGGGTGAGGTCGGGGGTCTCGTTGAATCTGCCCCACCTGCTGCGCTGGTCCTCGGTGAGGAAGTTGACCGGCATCACAGACTCCCGACGCTTGTGGGCCAGGCTGGGTCGCCGGCCTGCTATCCGCCGAAAGTGTGACACCGAGATGATCTTCGAGGGGTCCGGCCAGGGCGAATCTGAGATATTGATCATGAAACGTGATGTTCGCCCTCGCCAGGGCAGGGCGAGGCGTTCACGGTCTCCGCAGGGAGGTTCAGGCGCGCCCCGGCTCGGGCGACGGCTCGGCCAGCGTCCGCCGTACCTGCTCGTGCGACATCCCGATCTGCCGGCCGATCCGACGCAGCCCCCACCCCTCATCCCGCGCATCAGCCATCGCCTCCGCCGAGGCCGTCGCCACCACGTCCTCCAGCATCACCCGCAACTCCGCCAGCCTGGCCAGCCTGATCGCCGGCGCCACCCCCACCAGCTCCGCACAGAACCGCTCAACATCCGCCCGGACGAACGCGACACCCTCAGACTCCGCCATCGGGCAAGACTTGCCTGCTCAGACGTCAACTGTCAACGAATGTGACAGTAACCCCGGCTCGCCGTACCGCTCCTACTCGCAGGCCTTCCTGCGTCGCCAGTCGTTCCCGCCGGCCCAGCAGGCTTTGGTCGACCGGTTGTTCACCGAACGCATCAGTCTCCCGCCCGCCCCACCGGCTTTACCGGCTTCGTCCGCTTCGGCCGGTGGGCCGCTCACCCGCCCCGCTGAGCCCGTAGAGCAGGTAGAGGCGGTGGGGCGGGCGGCCGCCGGGCAGGTGCCGCTGACGCTGACGCTGACCGTCCCCTTCGACATCCGGCTGCGCGGCGAACCGGTCGATGCCACCGGCCCGGCCACCGCGGCGGCGACCGAAGCGATCCAGATCGACCCGGACTACGCCGGCCGCCGCGGCTACGACCCGGACTTCCTGCCGGGCGGACATCGGGTGCCGCTACCCACCCTGCATCCCGATCTCGTCGCGCTGGCGGCGCTCAACCGGCCCGCCGATGGGCAGGCGAACGATGGGCGGGCGCACGTGCTGAACTATCACCACTTCAGCGTGGTGATGAACCGGCAGCGGCGGCTGGCCTTCTTCACCGCGGTCAACATCGACGGCGCAACCAGTCGGCGCGTCCGCCGCGACCCCGACCGCTGGATCTTCGACCCCCGACTCTCTGAGAGTGAGCAGGCCGGAGAAGAGGTCTACCGCGACAACCCCCTGGACCGCGGCCACCTGGTCCGCCGCCTGGATCCGGCGTGGGGGGCCGGCCACGCGGTGGCCAAGTCCGGCAACGACGACACCTTCCACTTCACCAACTGCACCCCGCAGCACAAGGACTTCAACCAGAACCAGACCACCTGGGCCGGGTTGGAGGACTACATCCTGGACAACGCCGACACCCGCGACCTGAAAGCCACCGTCTTCACCGGCCCGGTCCTGGCCGCCGACGACGACCCCTACCGCGGTGTTCAGCTGCCCCGCCAATACTGGAAAGTCGTGGCGATGACCAAACAGAACGGTGAGCTGTCGGCCACCGGCTACCTGCTCAGCCAAGACCACCTCATCGACGGCCTGGAGGCCGCCCCCGCGGAGTTCTCCTACGGCGCCTACAAGACCTACCAAGTCCCGATCCGACGCATCGAAGACCTCACCCGGCTGTCATTCGACACCCTCGCCGCCGCCGACCCCCTGGCCCGTAGGGAAGCGGCGGCCACCACAGCCCGGGAGATCACCCACCCCCGCCACCTCACCCTCTGACAACCATCGAATCACTGGGGTCCGACCCCGGCCTCGGATCCCTGCCAGCCGGATATCGCCGACCAGCATCGACGCGGAACACCTGGGCGAGGTCAGCGGCATCCTCGGCCCAGTGCGCCGCATCCACTACTGAGTGTGGGGGCGTGATGTCGTGGAGAGAAGACAGGTGGTAGCCGTCGCGGTGCGCCTGTCTTATGAGGTATCCGCAGGTGGCGGCTGACCGCCGAACGGCGGGCATTTCGCGAGCGCCTCCAGATGGAGGCCGCCAAGATGTTCGTCGACGGGCAGGACCACGGGGTCGTGGCGAAACGCTGCGAGTCGGCGTGCGCTCGGTGCAGCGGTGGCGCCCTCCCTGGCAGGACTGCGGCCAGCAGGCCCTGAACTCGAAGGGGCCAGCCTTCTGGCCCAAGCTAGGCCAACCCCTGTTCTTCGTGCTGGAAGGCCCTCCGCTCTGATCGCATGGATCCGAGTGGAGGGCCTTGACTGGGCGCTTCACGTCGAGGTGTGTATACCGGAACCGCGTGAAGGAGCGTGTCACCAGGTACGGGGCCGAGGAACAACGGGGCAGTCAGTAGCGGTACAGGCTGTTCGAGCAGGTCAGGGCGGCGCCCAACCAACGGTGTTGAGTTAGCTTTTCGGCCCGAACATGGCGGGATAGTTCGGCGCGACAAAACGATCTTTAGTGTTTCCGCAGGTCGCGGTGACCATCCGCACCATGATCCATCTCACCGCTAATGGCCGCCCCGCGTTCCTCGACCCCGGTCCCGGTGGGGATCCCCCACCGGAACACCCGCCGACCAGGATGAACGCCCAGGTCGAGGTGTTCCATATAGCTGTTCCGATGACGGAGGGCTATCGGCAACACCGGAAGGCGTGACTGTCACTCGGCATCGTGACCCGCGACGTGACGCGCGGCCTGGCCGCCACCGAGCAGATCCCGACCGGCATCGTCCACATCAACGACCGACCGTCAACGACGAGGCAACGCCCCGTTCGGCGGCGTCGGCGCCTCCAGCTCCCGCTGCGGCGCCGCGGCCAACATCGAGGCGTTCACCGAGACCCGCTGGATCACGATGCGTGGCGAGCCACCGCAGTATCCGTTCTGACCACCGGGCGAAGCCCCTGAACATGCAAAATATTCGCTCAATAGCAGCCAGTCGGCTTTTCTCGTAGTTTGTCGAGGCGGAGCTATCATTGACATGAAAAGCTAAGGGGGAATTGCCATGGGTAATATCTTGGATTATGTTACCCCGCCGCCTGAGACACTGGACAGAAGGACCCAACACCTGACCCGAGCCGAAATCGACCGGCTACGGGAACTGCTCGCCGCCGAGGATGGCGAGTAATAAGCCGCACCTGGAGCGGGCGGTTGCGTTGGGTGAGGCCAGAAGGCGGGCGGCGGTGGCGCTGTCCGCTCTTGGCCTGCGCGCGGAGCTCGTGGACGCCGGCCGGGGCCGCGATCCGACCGCCTGGTGGTGCGGGCTGCTCGACAGCGCGGATTCGCCGCTCGCGTGCGGGATGGGGAAGGGGCGCCCGGAGGAGGCCCGGGTGGGCGCGCTGTTCGAGGCCATCGAGCACTACCTCACCGGCCCGGCGGGGTTCGACCCCGCCGCCGTGGAACCGGCCGCGCCTGCCCGGATCGCCGCAGGACCCCTGCGCGCGGACGCCTCCGCGTTGTTGCTGGCCCGGATGCCCGGTCGGCGGATGGCGTGCCTGCCCTATCGCCGGCTCGGCGGGGGACGAGGGGCGTTCGTGCCGCTGTTCCTGTCCAACCCCTGGTACGTCGCGGCCGGGGCCGCGCGGTTGCGTGAGCTGGTCGGCGACAACTGCGACTACGTCCACCTGATGCGCTACAGCTGCAACAGCGGCTCGGCCGCCGGAGTGACCGTGGCCGAGGCGCTGCTCCACGCGCTCAACGAGGTGATCGAGCGGGACGCCCTGTCCCTGCTTCTCGTACGGGCTTTTCTGGGCCGGGGCGGTTTCCAGCCCAGGCTGATCGACCCGGGAACGTTTCCACCGGGCCTCGCGCGGGCGTATGCGACCGTCGCAGAGCTGACCGGATCGCCAGCGCACCTGCTGGACATCACCAGTGACGTCGGGGTACCGACCATGCTGGCGTACACGGCCCCCACTGCCCGACATCCGCACCGGCGCGGCGCCGGGACCTCGCTGAGCCCAACCTACGCCGCTTGGCGCGCCCTCACCGAGCTCGTCCAGATCACTCTCGGTGAGAACCTGTCGCCTTCGGGAGCGCCCGCGCGTGGTGATCTGGCTGGGCTGGCTGCGCACCCCGCACTGTACGCGTGCGGCCGGTTCGACCTCACCGGCCCGCTGCGCCAGGCTCAGATGATCCCCTTCCAGACTACCGAGGTGGCCGGGCCTCCCGGCAGCCAACTGCGGAAAGTCGCCGCAATGCTGGCCGCCCGGGGCTATCCGGTCTTCCACCGTACGGTGCGCGCCCTTCCGACCGGGGTCACCGTCGTGCACGTGGTCGTGCCGGGTCTGGAGCGGTTCATGCTCGTCACTGACGGTAACCTCGTGCTCCCGGGTTGCAGAGGGCAGACCGCGGCGGCCAGCTTTTCCGATTTATCACCTTTCACATGGAATTGATATTCCCAGCTTGACGGCGAATGCGCGGACAATAGATATATGTCCGCACAATACTGGCAGCATCGGAAAGCCGGGGCATCGGTAGCGCTAGGCGTTGTGCTCCTAGTCCTGGCTCTTCTGCTCGTGATGGTGGCGCAGACCCTGACGAAGTGGGGGCCAGCGGTCGGAGCCGGCCAGATGGTGGCAACGGCGACGGGCGTGCTAGCGTTGGGCAACGGCCTCATACCATTCCTGTCCTGGTGGCGCAAGCGGGGCGCGCCCGCGCCCGCGCCGACGCCCACCGACATCGCCACCGCGAAGGACGTCCTCGCCGGCTTGGCGACCGAGCAATGGCGCGACGAGACGGTCCTGCGCTCGTTGTGCGACCCCGAGCCCATGCCGCTGCCGTGGCGCTCGACCGAGCGCCGCGAACTCGCCGACCATCCCGAGATCATCGCCAAGGGCACCGTGGCCTTTCCGGGCTTGCAGGTGCACATTGCCGACATGGCGCGCAACTTTCGCGCCCTGCGCTGCCGGCGGCTGGTCATCCTAGGCGACCCGGGCACGGGGAAGACGACCCTGGCCGTGCAGCTCATGCTCGAACTGCTGCGTACGCGGCAACCGGAGGAGCCCGTACCGGTGATGTTGTCGGCCACGCGCTGGAACGACCGTGTGCATCCGCGGCTGCAGGACTGGCTGGCCGCGAGCCTGGCGATGGACTATCCCGCGCTGTGCGCGCAGAGCCTCGGGCCCGACACCCCGGCGACGCTTGTGGCCCGCGGCGAGGTACTGCCCGTCGTCGACGGGCTGGACGAGCTGCCCGAAGAAGCCCGCGTGGGCATGCTGACCATGCTGAACCGGTCCATGTGCGACACCGATCAGCTCATCCTCACCTGCCGTACGGAGCAGTTCGCCAAGTCCGTCCAGGAGATCGACGATGTGCTCACGGCGACCGCGGTCATCGAGCCGCAACCGATGTCCCCCGCCGCGGCGGCCGACTACCTGCGGGCGTGCCTCCCCCCCGTGCCGCAGCCCGTCTGGCCCCTCGTCCTGGAGGCGCTGCGCACGGGCGCCCTGCCCGCCCTGTCCCAGGTCGCCTCGACGTCAATGGGGCTCTGGCTGGTCCGCGCCACCTACATCGCGCCGCGAGTGGATCCGGCACCGCTGCTGGAACTCGGGCGCGGCAGCGCGGCCGAGCTGCACGACCATCTGTGCGACCAGCTCATCCCCGCCCTGGTGAACACGCGCCGGCCTGCCGACGGCCTGGTTCGGCCCTTCCGGCCGCAGCACACCTGGACCTCGGAGCAGGTCCACCGCTGGCTCACATACCTGTCCCGGCAGCTCTCACTCAGCCAGGCGCATGACGTGGCGTGGTGGTATCTGGCCGGCTACATGTCCAGCCTCCCGGTCCGCATGGGGGTCGCCACCGCGATCGGGATCGGGATCGGGGTCGCCTTCGCCCTGGGGACAGGGCAACCCGTGGCAGGCGTATCGGCCGGCCTGCCGTCCGCGCTCGTGATCATGGTCTTGATCGGGCCCTGGTTCACCGAGTCACCGGGCCACGTCGACTTCCACTTCCGCGGCAGGCTCACCGAGCTTCTCTCCGTCCTCAGGGACATGCTGATCGTCGGAGCCCTGGGAGCTCTCGCCGCCTGGCTCATGACTCCCTCTCCCGACATGGATGACAAGTTGACGGCGGCGAAGGAGATCGCCCTGGTGTCTGCCATCTGGTCCGGCGTGCTCGGCCTGATCGGCTGGGCCGAGCGGCCCACCATCACCGCAACGGCGCGATCCCCACGCTCAACCTGGCAGGCCGACAGGACCCTGACCGTCATCCGAATAGTCGGCGGGCTCGTGGTCGGGGTCGCGGTCGGGGGCATCTGGCTGTACACGAAGACCCACTCCCCCAAGGCGATCGTCGGCGGGTTGTTGCTGGGCCTGCTGCTCGGGATCGTGGTGGGCCGGCACCACGCGTGGCTCGCCTACAAGCTGACGGTCCCCCGCCTGGCCACCAAGGGGAGACTGCCCCTGCGCGCGATGGCCTTCTTCGACGACGCTCACCGCCTGGGCCTGCTGCGCACCGAGGGACCGTACTACCAGTTCCGGCACATCGAGCTGCAGCAGCATCTCGCGAACGGGCGGCGTGTGGCGTCCGAAAAGGAGCAGCGGTCCGCTCATTGACCTCATTTCATCCTGGCTTGGGGGCGCGCCAAGACACGCATGAGCATCGTTCCCGGGGAGCCGGCCCGCCGCGTCAGCGGAGATCAGGAGTACTGCCATGGGTAGCCACAGCCCGGCCTGTGGGGGTGTTCACGAATAGGCCTGGCCTTGGGTGGAAGGGAGGCTAAGAAGATCGCTTCCCAGGATGGAAGTGATCGTTTCCCCGGACACGGCTCCGCCTGCTCGTCATACCTCCTTGCGGTGATTTCATGCAGGCAGACACGGCTGCCTGGCCGGAACCGGACTCATCCGCACCCCACCATGACGACATCACGCCTTCAAGGTCAGTCATCGGGCCGAAGCGACCCGTGCCGTGCCTTTCGTGTGGAGGCCAGTGCTCCGGCCAGGCCGCTTACAGCGCAGACCAGCATCAGCCCTGCGTACTGTGGCAGGGAGTAGGCGAATCACGGCTGGCCGGTTGCGGCCTTGCCGAGCGCGGTGAGCGATGCGGCGGCGATGCCCGTTCCGAGCAGCGTCCCGGCGCACGTCACGGTCAACGTCTCCCAGCACACCATTCTGGTGAGCTGCTGCGGCTTGGTCCCCAAGGCGCGCAGCAGCCGGATCTCCTCGGTTCGTTCGGCCATCGTCATGGCCGTCGCGTTGAGCACCGAGATCACGGTGTAGGCGGGGGGCAGAGTGTGGCGGAACGGAAACGTACGTTAAGCCCGTTCATGCAGGTCAGCCGTCGCGCGTGAGCGCAAGGCGGCTGAGGTCCTTGGCATACATTCCCGTTCCATCGCATACCGCTGGCGCATCCTAGGAAAGGCGCCCGTGGCCACCACGGTGCACCCCTCGGACCAGCCGCTGCCCTGCGGTTCCGTGACGGCCGTCACCCGCGTAGTCCGGGTCACGGAGGCTTAACCCCGCCGCAGCTACTCCCTGGCCGGCGCCGAAGGCGTCGAGCTGACCGTGCAACGCGCCGAAGACGGCGAGGTCTCCCCCTACCTCACCCAGCACCTGCGGATCGGCGACCAACTGGAGATCAGCGGCCCCATCGGCGGCTGGTTCATCTGGCGCCCGACCTGCACCACACCGGTGTTGCTGGTCGCCGGCGGCGCTGGCATCGTGCCACTGATGTCCATGATCCGCGCCCGCCGCAAGGCGGGCGCGGACACCCCGTTCCCCCTGATCTACTTCTTACGCTCACCGGAGCAGCTCTACTACGCCGACGAACTGATGCGCCCCGGCAGCGGAGTGCGGGTCAGCCTCCTCTACACGCGCAAGGCACCCGACGATCATTCACGTCCACCCGGCCGCCTGATCGCCACCGATCTCGATCCGCCGGGCAGCGCCTGCTTCGTGTGCGGACCGACCGGCTTCGTCGAGGCCGCCGCCGACCTGCTCGTCCATCTCGGCCACGATCCTGCCCGGATCAAGACCGAACGATTCGGCCCCAGCGGAGACTGACATGAACGCCGGCTCCCTTGCTACGCCTGGTCAGGCATCGACGCCGTCGCCGCCCATGTCGCCGTGGGGCGCTCACTCCGGCGAGCACTCCAGTGCCCCGCTACCTGGGCCAACTCGCTCGCGTGTACTTGGTGACAGCGTCCTTAACGACAGGCCCAGTCCCGGTTCGCGGCCCGGGCGCAGTGCGGCCCAGTCGCCGGTGCAGGGCGCCAGGAGCGGGTCGGGTGAATACAGCGCCGTGAAGGCGGCCCGCACCGGGCCGGACTCGGTGACCGCGTCACACAGGCCGCGATCCACCCGTGCGATCCGGGCCGGTACCAGGCCGGCCTCGTGGTGTTCGGCGAAGGCGTTGTCGAGTGTTTCCGTCCATCCGTACCGGGTCAGGCCGATGTCGGATGGATCTGTGAAGAGGTTTGGCAACGTGAGGCACCTTGCGGGAAGGGGCCCCGACGAGACGCAGACATCACCCCCGCCGTCCTAAGCCGGACGGCTACGGCGAGGGGAAGAAGTGGGTCAGACCGGGGCCCGGGACGTGAGAAATGTCCGGGCGCTGCACACGGCAGCGGTCTTCACCGCGGTCATCAAACCTCACCTCCCTCTCATCCGGAAATCCAACAGCCAACGATCAGCAGCCTAGCACCCCCAGCAGAACGCCCTGTCACGGGTTCCTATGCTGGAGGGTAAGGAACCTCGGTGTTCTGGCTCTTGTCGTAGGCCATCACGGGGCGAACTCGCCAGCGGAGGACGGCCCAATTCTTGGCCTGCCCGTTGTGCTACAGGGCGCTCTCACCGATCGGTGAGTAAGTAGTGTTACCCACCGCGGCGTAGCGTTTGACCAGCTTGATGGAAACGAGAACGTACGCCAGCGCCCACTGTGCAATGTTGGTCGCGCTATAGCTGAGCTGGGCGAACGGCCTTAGCGCACGTTTTCGTCTCTCCACATTCCGAGGACCGGAGCGCGGCGCAGGGCCTGTCAGGGCGTCAGCCCCAGTTGGCGTAGTTGCGCGGGCCGCAGCGGCCGCCATCCGCTGGTGTCGAGCTTGGCCAGTTCCGCCTCGACGTCGACGTTGATGACGCCGAAGAAGTTGATGTTGTCGCTGTGGCCGGGCGAGATGTGCGAAAGGATCTCGTCCGGCACCTCCCGGCCCTGCGAGCGCAACTCCAGCACCGCTCTGGAATAATATTCCGTCGTCCACGCGACCACCGAGTTGGTCAAAACGGTCAGGCACCACGCCTGCTCGGTCTGCTGCTCCAGATGCGGGCGGGTGATGGCGCCCTGCTGGGCGTAGTGCAGGTCTCGGCGCAGCGCGTGCAGGCTTTCCCCCTTGTTCAGCTGCCGGGAGATCTTCCTCCGGAAGGCCGGGTCCGACAGGTATTTGGCCAGGTGCACGGTTCTTCTCAGCATGCCCCACTCCTTCAGCGCGGCCGCCAGGGTGTTCTGTCGGGAGGCGGCCGACCACTTGCCGACGATCAGCGAGGCGGTGGCCTGGCCGTACTTCAACGAGCCGGCCATCCGCAGCAGGTCCGGCCAGCAGTCGGCCACCAGATCCTCATTCCAGCGCGCGCCCAGCAGCGGCCCGGCATGCGGGTAGCGCCTACTGATCTCGGTCGGGGTGTCGTCGCGCACCAGGGTGACCCGGGTCAGATCCCGCATCCGCGGGGTGAGGGCCTTGCCGACCAGGTCGAACAGGGCAAAGTTGATCAGCGTGGCGCCGTGTGTATCGGTCGCGTGCTCGACGATCGGCAGGTCGGTCGCATTGCCGAGGAAGTCGTCCAGGACGAAGTGCGCCTCCCGCGCCGTCGGCACGATGATCTTCGTGCCGTAGGTCGACCACTGATCCGAGACGTGGGTGTAGGTCGACAACACCTGACCGCCGTGGATGACCATGTTCCGGCCGGTCAGAGTCTTACCCCGGACCGGGAAGCGCTGGCCGTCGGATGAGCTCATGGTGCCGCCGCCGAACACCTTGGCCAGCTCCAACTGATAGTGGTGGTCGACGATGACCGTGTTGGCCTCGCGCAGCGTCTCCTCCCGCACGTACCACTCCATCGTCCAGGCCAGCACGTCGTAGGACACCCCACACGCTTCTGACATCCGTGCCAGGCCCAAATTCGTGGCCATCGCGATCAGCACAGCAAGGATGTTGCGCTTGGTCTCCGCCGACTTGGCCAGCTTGCGCCCGCCAGCGTGGGTGAAGCAGTCCAGGAAGCCGGTGCGGGCGTCCAGCTCGATCAGCAGCATCCCGGCCAGCTCGTCCTTCAGCGCCTTGGCCTCGGCCGGTACGTCCTCGGCCGACAGTGGCGGCACCACCAGATGCTCGTCCTCATCCAGCCGGACCATGCCGGTGTCATCCGGTGCGGCGCCGGCCAGGAGCTTCTCCAGCTCTTGCAGGGCCTCGTGCAGTTCCTCCTTGCCCTGCTCCAGCGCCTGGGCCGCGTTCGGCGGCTTGCGCACTAGGCGGCAGTACTCGGCGCGCTTGGGTGCCCACTGCTCGGGCGTGTACAGGTAGGTGGCCGGATCGGCGTAGCGGCGCGAGCCGGGCACGAACACATCCCCGCTGCGCAGCCCATCGCGCAAGCACAAGATCACGCACAGTTCCCAGAAGTGACGATAGGCGGTGTCCTCCCCGGACTTGCGGGCCTTGGCCAGGTAGTCGGCGTACTTGGCGGGCACGAAGCCGGTCGGCGCCCCCGCGGGCACCCTCCGGCCGCCGAGCCGGTTCATCTCCTTCAAGATGGCCACCGCCTCCATCAGCTCGCCCGTGCCCGGCCCGCCCTGGAAGTCGATCGCGGCCAGCACGTTCGGGGTGAACTGACGCAGATAGGTGCAGGAGGACTCCAGCTCCGACAGCCGGCCGTGATCGCGGGGCAGCGGCTTCCACGCATCAGAGGTGATCTCCCGCAGCCGCTGCATGCCGATCCGCTCGCGTAGCATCCCGCCCACCTCATCGTCGGGGATCGACGGGTCGGCCAGCACCGGCAGGATCACGTCCATCACCAGTTGCCGGGCCTCGCCCCGCTTGGCCCGCTCGACCAGCGCCTCATCCGTCTTGGACTTCGCCCGCGACTCACGAGCCGACACCGCCTGATCGAACAGGGCCACCACCTCATCGAGCTGGTCGACCGCGGCCTGAGCGACGAACGCCAGCAGGATCGGGAACTTACGCTCCTTGCGCCGCTCCAGCCCCTGGTTGGTCGAGCGGCGTGCGACCTGGGCCAGGAACCGGCGGCGCTCGTTCGGCAGCACCGACACATCCATCTGGTGGGCGTCGATCGCGCGCAGCCAGGTCAGCTTGTCGATCGCCGTCTTCACCGAGGTCGCCGACGCGTCCCGGGCCGGGCTGACCAGCCACTCCAGCCGGGTCATTCCCAGCCCCGCATCGACCAGCAGCATCCGCTCCAAGTCAGCGCGGAGCTCTGCCGTCAGTAGGTGCCCCACCAGCTGCGAAGTCAGATCGGAGGCGCCCTTGCGGGCCGTGCCGACCATCCTGGCCAAGATGAGCGCGCCGGGCCGGATCACCTTGGCCGCCATCAGGTACTCGCGCGCCAGGTTGAACAGCAGCGTGGGCGAGTCGTGCTCCATCGCCCGTTTTCTGAGTGATCTTGATGTCTTGGAGGGGCTGGCCTTGGGGTTCATGTGGCGTGCATGTTCGCCACGTGGCTCGGTCAGCTCGGGGCTGGCCCAGTTTCCTCAAGGAGTTGGGCTTCGAGCTGAGAGAGTCGGCGGTCGGCGAAGCGGGCGTTGGATCGGGCGGCTTGGAGACGCTCGCCGAGGGTTCGGTTCTCCTGCGTGAGCTGGCGGACTCTCTCTTGGAGGGTGCTGTTCTGAGCCTGGATCCACGGCGTGAATTCTGGTGATCATTCTTCGGTTCGATTCCTTCACCAGGACCGTTTTGCCTGACGGGGGTCTGATTTGGGGTGTGGAGAACCCGCCGTGCGCGGGTCACGGATTGTCCAGGCGTTCACGGGCTCGGGGGCGGGGTTCGTGCGCGAGGGCGCGGGTGACCGTGGAGGTCGAGGGAAGAGCGGTGGCAGGGCGGGGACGGGTCAAGCCGCGCGGATCGGTGGCAGCCGGTGGACGGCTTGGAAGAGGTTCATCCATGCGTGCCGCCAGTGCCAATACCGGGGAAGATGCAGGGTGAGGTGGCCCCGGCCGTGCCGGGCGATGCGGGCGGGCACGCCGATGAGATGGCGGCGCAGGGTGGCGCCGCGCGCCTTGGCGTGAAAGGTTCCGGCCAGGCAGCCGGCCGCGCGCAGCAGGTTGTGGCAGATCGCCGCCAAGGTCAGCCAGGCGGCGTTGGCGGTGAACACGCCCGAGGGCAGGTGCGCTAATGGCCCGTCGATCAAGTCCGCGTTGACCTGCTCGATGACCGCGTGATCACGGTGTTGTTCCTCGGCCTGCCCGAGGGCGTACGGACTGTCGGTGAAGATCGCGTGATAGCGGTAGAGCGGGAACGGTTCCTCTGGCCGGAGCCCGGTCTGCGAGTTGAGCCGTTTGACCCGGCGCACGATCAGCCGGGCGGTGATGGCCTGGCCCTTCTTCGCGGCGAACGCCGTGTAGGCGACCTCCGCGATCTCGGCGTCGGAGATCCAGCCCCCTGCTTGTTCGTCGAAGATGGCGTTGGGGTATTTGATCGCTGTCCAGGCGGTTTCGTCGATCGCCGCGATCGCGGCTTTGATCTTGGGGTCCATTTTGGCGGTGACGGAGAAGCGCACGTCGTTCGTGTGGCAGGCGTTGATCACGCCTGCGGTGTAGAACGCCGAGTCCCCGCGCATCATCAGGGTGGCGCTCGCGCCCGCTGATCGTGCCGCGCCGATCGACTCACGCACGAACCAGGCCGCGCCGCGGGCGGAGTTCGCGCTTCCGCCGCGCAGCCGGGTGCCGGTCACCACCGGGGCGGCCAGCGGTGTGGACAGTGTGGAGGCCAGCACGTTCAGTCCGCGCACCAGCACGCCCTTGCCGCCGATCTTGGTGTGGCCGAACCCCGATCCTTGCTTCTTGTAGCCGTAGGTACGTCGCTGCATCGAGTCCACATCGAGGAAGGCGAGCACGTCCGCGCCGGGCGGCAACGGCGTATGGGCGGCCGGCCGGGCCGGCAGCAGGCGGGCCACTTTCTCGATCTGCCGGACGTTGCCCCAGGCCAGGCACCGCAGGAACGATCCCAGCGTGGACGGTGCGCGGATACCGGTAAACAACGTGTCCATGCCGCCGTGGCGCAGTGCGTCCAGATCATCGATGCTGTCGGCCCCGCAGGCCATCCCGGCTACGATCGAGCCGATCTTCGCCGCCGGGTTCACGCCGTCCCGGCCGGTGGGAGTGACGTGCTCGCCCGCCAGGTCGCTCAGGCCGCACCGCTCGGCCAGCCGCATCACCGGCCCCAGCCCGCCGTACGCGACTACACGCTCCTCATCGAAGATCGCATGGGTCTTGGCAGAGTCGTGGAACAATTGCACTTGAGAGGTGTCCTCTCGATCAAGGTGACGGAAGCCTGAAGAACTCCCATCATCCCAGGTCGGAGGGCACCTCCTCTCATTTCAGGATCTTCAGTTCAGAATCGGCTCGGTGGATCCAGGCTGAGGTTCCCCCCGTACGACAGCCACCGATGGTGTGGGATCACGAGGTTGCGTCTGAGGGCTTGTAGAGCTCTTCGAACGCGATTGGACTGTTCATGTCGATGCTGGAATGACGCCTATACGGGTTATACCAGCACTCGATCCATTCAAACATCGCGCTGGCCAACTCGGCTCTTGTTGACCATTTATTAACGTCGAGCAGTTCGAGCTGCATCGTTCCCCAGAACGATTCCATCATGGCATTGTCGTAGCATTATCCGGCTAATGATCTCGCGTTCTGGTGTTGGCCGGTTAACGCTTTCAGCTCGTGCGGGCGGTGAGCCGGCGGAGTTGTTCTTCGTGATGCCGGACGCGGGCAGCGATGGCATCGAGAGCGGCTCGGAGAGTGGCGATCTCGTCGGTGAGGCCGGTGAGGGTTCCGCTGGTGGTGGTGCGGTGCCGGTGCTCGTCGATGACGGCCCGGAGGGTGGGGTTGCGGTAGAGGGTGGTGCGGCCGAGTCCGGTGAGGGCGGCGACGGCGGTGAAGGTGACGGGGTGGCCGTCGTGGTGGAGTCGGGCGCAGGCTCTCTCGACCCGGTTGAGGGTGTTGCTGCTGGTCATCCGGTTTGGGCCT
This sequence comes from Streptosporangium sp. NBC_01810, assembly GCF_035917355.1. Taxonomy (NCBI): domain Bacteria; kingdom Bacillati; phylum Actinomycetota; class Actinomycetes; order Streptosporangiales; family Streptosporangiaceae; genus Streptosporangium; species Streptosporangium sp. NBC_01810. The sequence goes on from NZ_CP109070.1 coordinate 2,724,122, forward strand.
CGCTGATCAGGTTGTCGAGTCGGGTGATGAGTCGGCGGTGCCGTTCGGCTTCGGTGATCCAGCCTCGATTCTCGGCGTCTTGGGCGAGAGCTTCGGCATCAACGCGCTGAGCGGCGAGGATGGGCAGTGAGCTGGGTTCGGCGTGGAAGCTGGGGCAGTGCTCGCAAATGTTGGCGTAGGTGCAGGCGCCCTGGGCCGGCGCGCGGAGACAGAACCCGCCGGACATCCTGGACTTGATCAGCGGGGTGTCCTTCCAGCCCGCTCCGCCGGTGATGTCGGCCAGAGGCAGGCTGATGCGGCCGGTAGCCGGGATTCGGGCCTGCTGTTTGGCCAGGTCGAGGGCGCGCTCGTATTCGGCGCGGACGGTGGTGTCGAATAGTCGTCCGTAGCGCAGGCTCATCTCGGCGGAGGCGTGTCCCAGCAGCGCCATCAGTGCTTGCAGCGAGACTCCGGCGTTCACCAGAGCGGTGGCGTAGGTGTGCCGGAGCTGGTGGGAGGTGATGTGACCGAGCCCGGCCTCTTGGGCGGCGCGATGGAGTTCGGCACGCACCGCTTGCTGTCCCAGACGCCGTCCCAGGTGGGTGAACAAGAACTGAGCCGGACGCCGATAGCGGGGATGCGGCATCGGTCTGCCGTGCGAGCGCAGGTCGATGATCTGATCGATCAGGTCGAGGATCTCCTCATCAAGGGGGACCATCCGCTCGGTCTCCAGCTTCCCGAGCGGGATCTTCAACCAGCTGCCGTGGCCGGGAACCTCGTGGACACAGTCCAGCTCCAGATCGAGCAGTTCCCCGATCCGCAGTCCGCAGGCGCGTTGCAGCCGCAGGGCGCAGGCGGCCAGTTCGTTGCCGGGGCGGTCCCGGAGAACCTCGGCCAGGCGACGGTCGGCATCGACGGGCAGGTAGCGGGGCAGGACCTGCGGAAGCTTTGGGTTGTCGTCGCGGAACACCAGCTTGCGGGCGGGGGCCTCGGCCCAGCCCCACTCGGTGATGTCGGTCAAGAACCCCATCACCGCGAGCACCCGCCGGGACCGGTCCGCGACGGTGATCAGCTCGTCGTTCTTGGAGTTGACCGCGTCGACCAGCGACGTCAGGTAGGGCTCGATATGCTTGCGCCGCTCCAGTGAGGAGATCGAGTCCAGGGCGGGGTCGGTCTGGGCGAGGAACACCCCGAAGTGTTTGAGCCGGGTCGCGATCGCCGAGACCGTCTTGGGCTGGCAGGTCGCACGTTTGCGTTCCAGGTAGGCGATCATCGTCTCGCGGATCGGGGCCCGTACTTCGGCCAGTCGTTGCTCGAATGGGACCGGCCCGCCCGAGCGGGGCAGCTCGTCGACGATCCCGAGGTGGAACAGGACGCGCTGGGCATTGCTGACCGCGGCGAGGTAGTGGTGGTGGCCCTTGCCGGTGCGGTCCTGCCGGTCGGTGCAGGCCGTGGTGAACTCGGCCAGGTCGGCCAGTGTGAGCTCCTCCAGCCGGCGGCCTGCTTGGATGAGCAGCCGGGCCGGCACCTGGGAGCCGGTGGCGAACCGGACCCGTGCGGTGAACCCCAACTCGGCCGCCCCCGTCATGAACCGATCCAGATCCGCGCCGATCGGCGAGTCGGTGACCTCCCGCCAGATACTGGAGAGCTTGCGTTCCAGCAGATAGTCATAGCCCGGCCGCAGCCCGCCGTGCAGCATCAGGAACGTGATCAGCGGCCGGGTCGCGCTGTTGGCGGCAAGCCGGACCGCCAGCGGCTCGGCCGTCCAACGCTCAGGAGCGGGCCAGCGCCGGAAGAACGCGCGAGAGGCTCTTTCGTAGGAGACGTTCCCCCGTCCGGTCTGCCGCAGATACTCCAGATAGGCGGCGTGCAGGTCAGGGCACTGCTGGTCAGGGTTGGGCGCGCATGCGGTCACGGGCGGCATCGAACTCGGCTTTCACGTGGGCGGGAGCCAGATGGATGTAACGGGCGGTGGTGTCGACGTGCGCGTGGCCGAGCAGGGCCTGCATCACCGCGAGATCAACCCCGGCTTCGGCCAGGGCCGTGCCGAACGTGTGCCGCAGCGCGTGTGGGTGCCCGCCGACGATCCCGGTGAGCTCGCGGTGATAGCGGAAGATCGTGCGCAGGCCCGCCGCGGTCAGCGGCCTGCCTCGGCTGGGGCCCTTGGCCACCAGGAACAGTCTGGCGTTGTCGGAGTCGGGGCGTTCGGCCAGCAGATAGACCTGGATCACCGAGGCGACGTCGGCGTCCAGCGGGACCCGCCGCTCCCGCTCCCCCTTGCCGACCACCTTCAGCCACCGGCCGCCGATGTCGGCATCGGCGGCATCCAGGCTGAGCACCTCGGCAGAGCGCAGTCCGCAATACAGCATCAGTCCCGCGATCGCCTTATCCCGCCAGGTGTGAAAGCTCGCCAACAGCGCGGCCGCGTCGGACTGAGACAACGCCTTGGGCAGGCGGCGTGGTTCGCGAAGCCGCAGCGAGGAACGGTTCTTCGGCCGGCGGACCGTGTGCGCGAGCATCCCCGACCGCTCACCGGGCACCCGCCAGCGGGCCTCCCGGCCCTTCGGGACCGGGTTTTTGGCCTCCGGGTCGCGCATCGAGGCGAACGCGAACAGCCCCGAGATCGCCGCCAACCGGCGGTTGATCGTCGTGGCGGCGTACTGATCCATCCGGCGGCCCGACAACGCGACCACGTTCGGACCGGGACGGCCGGGGACCTTCGCCTCCCGGCAGGCCCGCAGGAACTTCAGCAGCACCTCCGTCGTCACCTCGGGCAACGGCAGGTCCTCGGCGGCGAGCCACCGGCAGAACGCCAGCAGGTCATACCCGTAGGCACGGACTGTCTTCGGCGAGTAGTTCCGGTCGGCCAGATGCGCCAGGTACTCATCCACCAGCACGAACCGCGCGGCGGTCGGCCCAGCCAGCTCCCAGCCGCCGTCTCGTTCCTCAAGCCGAAGTCCGGACTCTGTGATCACGAGAAACAGATGTACCGGCGATGACCACAGCAAGCCAGCAAGAACCACGCTTCGGCGTGTCGCTGACCTGGGGAAACGCAAGAGTTAGCCGGTTAAGAGGGAATCTCCGACGGTTCCCATCGAGCCGAGGAGTTCAGCATCGCGGAGCCGTTTCCCATACGAGAACGATGTGTACTGTGTTCCGTGGTCAGAATGCAGGACCGTCTTCTTGCTGGGCGGGTTACGGCGGGCGACGGCCATGACCATCGCGTCGACGACCAGAGCGCTAGTCTGGCTTATGTCGATAGAATGGCCGATGATGCGACGAGAATAGGCGTCCATGACAGCGGCGCAATACAGTTTCCCTTCGTCAGTGGGGTGCTCGGTGATGTCGCTGACCCACAGCCGGTCCGGCGCTTCCACGGTGAAGGCCCGGCGGACCAGATCCTCCTCGGTGGCGGCGTTGACGAGGTTGCGGCGGCCCTTGCGCCGGTAGATGCCCTGGATGCCGGCCTCGCGCATGAGCCGTTCGACGTGCTTGCGGTTGATCTCCAGGTCCAGGCCGAGCGTCAGCTCCGCGTGGACCCGCGGTGAGCCGTAGCTGTAACGTGACGTCTTATGGATGTCACGGATCAGCTTCAATAGTTCGGTGTTTCTTTGGTCGCGTGGAGACTGCGGCCGGCCAACCCAGTCTTTGTAACCCGATCTGGAAATGTTCAACACCCGGCAGGCCACCGCGACAGGAAAGTCATCATCGGCGAGTTCACGGACCAGCGCGTACCCTATTTTGGGAGCACGTTCTCCCGGGCGAAATACGCAGCAGCCCGCTTGAGGGTCTCATTCTCCAGCTCAAGCTGCCGGGTTCGACGCCGCAGATCGGAGAGTTCCTTCTTCTCCGCGCTGGTCAGCTTCGCGCCGCCGTTGTCATCGGTGTCGGCCTGGCGCATCCAACTCCGCAGACAGGAATCGCTGATACCCAGGTCTTTAGCAAGGACAGAGACCGGTTTATCACCCTTACGGGCAAGCTCGACGGCACGCTGACGGAACTCGATCGGGTGAGGTGCAGGCACGAAGCACTTCCTTCCCAGCCGACACAGGGTCAACTCAGGTGAGGTGGCCGTGCTACGGGGGGAAGCTCAGACCTTGCCCGCCGAGTCGGGCGCCGCGTCTCCAGGCCCGGCGGCCGCCATGAACTCCACGAGGTTGCCGCCGGCCTCGCGTTGCTTCGTCCACTCGGCGCGGTGAGCATGGCAAAGCTCCTGGCCCAGCCCCGGTGCTCGCTCGCATTGATCCACGGCGCAGATCCACCGGTAGGTCGGGTGGTCTGCGGGGATCCGCACGATCTCGTCCCTGAACACCGGGTCGAAGTTCGGGGCGTTAATGAGAGCGGTGAGCAGTTCCAGTCGGTCACCACTCGCCCTGTCTTGTCGGCTGACGATGGGCAGGAGCTGCTCGGCTGCGGTCACGCGAGGCCCCAGACCTTGCGCAGCGCGCCGTCGAACACCGGGTCGTGGATGTCGACGTGGGCGTAGATCTCGTCGACCACCGCCGTGGACGCCCACCCGCCAGCATCCCGGGCCACCAGCAGGTTCCCGCCGGAAGCCTCGAGTACGGCGGTGGCGAACTCATGCCGGAATCCGTGCGGGCGAATCCTGCCCAGCTCCGCTCGTTTACCCGCCCGGCTCAGCATGCCGCGAGCCCCGGCCGTCGTCCAAGGCTCCCCGTGATCCGGCCCGTGCAGCTGGACCAGTAGCATCCCGTGCGCGGCCCCGGCCGGGTACTCGCTCGTCATGTACTCGAAGTAGGTGTGGATCATCGCTGGGCTGACTCTCTTGATCAGCCCGCCGCGCACGATCCCGTCCTCGACCGACCAGGGGTACTTCGTCTTGGCCCGGGCCTCGTTCGGGTTGAGCTCCCGATGACAAACGTGAACATGCGGGGAGTGGCACTCGCCGCAGCCCGCTCGGTCACGAAGATGCAGGTCCGCCAAGTGGAGTCCGCACAACTCGCCAATCCGGAAGCCGCCGTCCGCGAGCCACGTGACCGCCAGCCAATCACGAGCCGTGCGCACCGCCTCAAGCAGGCGATCACGAGCGCCTTCCGGCTGCATCTTGGGGTGTCGGCGGCGTACCCTGCGTGGAGCCAGCGGGTTGGCGGGCAGATTCTGGGTCACGTGCCCGAGCAGCGCCCGATTGCGATCGGCCTTGGTCGGCAGCCGAGTCCGCGCAAGCTGCGCGCCGAGTTCTTCGTTGATCCCCAGACCAGCCTGGTGGAGGTAGAACCCCTTCACTGCCGACGCCGCGGTCGACAGAGTCTCCGGTCCGTAGGGTTTCTTGCCGACCCGCCAGGGCTCGCCGTACGGGCCTCGCGCCTTCGCTCCGATCGCGGCCATGTACCGCTGCAGATCCGACAACGACACCGCTTCCAGCGCCAGCGCCTCCCGCTCCAGCCACCGTAGATGATCCACCAGCAGGTACGCATACGTCCGCTGCGTCCCAGACTCCTCGTACGTCCGCAGGAAACGATCAGCCTCCGCATGGACCGCGCCCTCCGGCCACACGATCGTGTACGACCGTCCCCCGTCAGAACGACGAACGTCCTGAACCCTCAAACTCCCAAGCACAAGCCGCATGCCGAACTCCCGACAGCACGTCACGAACGCCAAGAGCTTGGAAGGTTAACCACTCACAGAGATCGACATAGGCCGGTTCATCGAACGTCGCGTACCAGTCTGGTTACGGTCAGTAAACGCCCGGTCCAGCAGGAACTGCTCCAGCTCCTTCATCGCCTGGCCCTCTGCGGGAGCGCTCTTCCACTCCAGGTACCTGGCGACCTGCGCCAGGTGGTCCGAGCGGGTCTGGGCCCGGTGCCCGTACAGTCGCAGCGCCGCCGGTGGTACGCCCAGCCGCTGCGCGACCCGGGCCACGGCCGCCGGCGGCGCCGAGGCCACATCGTCGGGCACGAATCCCAGCCACGGCAGCGTACACAGCTGGACCAGCATGCCCAGCTGATCCACCGAGCGCCGCCCACGACCGGGGTCGACGAACGCCACGTCAGCCGACGTCGGCGTGAAATATCGGATCAACTCATCGCTGCTGATCTCCGGGAACGAACGCAGTTGCTCCAACTGCTCCTCGGAGAACATCTTCTCGGACAACGCACCACCCCACCTGCCGTACCGGACAAAACCGGAACGAACGTAGCGGCAGTGATCACCAACCGCCACAGGCGGTCAAACACCTCCGTTATCACAGGTCAGAGGCTACTTCGTTGGAAATTTCTTCATTACTACCGGGACCCCAGGAGCGGCTGGCGCGACAGGTCAGTTCGTGATCAGAATGGGCAGGGTCAGGGCGATGAGCAGGACCAGGGTCCAGAGCGCGGGGGCCGAGCCGAGGGTCTGCTCGCGCAGGGCGGTCCTGCGTTCGGCGTCGGCCTGGCCGCGGGTGAGCCACCACGGGCTGGCCCGCTGTTCCAGCCGCTGGTAGAGAGCGCCGAGGACAGCGCCGTAGGCCAGGTGACCGATCAGGACGGGGAAGGCCCCGGCCAGGTCGGCAGCGGTCCACCGCGCGGGCCCGCCCAGCAGGACCGGCGTCAGGGTGAGGGCGCCGAGGATCCACCACAGGAAGCCGTAGGAGACGCCCCAGCCGAGCCCGGACGTCAGGTCGAAACTCCTGCCGCGAAAGAAGGTCGCGTAGGAGACGCCGACGGCCATGGCGATCACCAGGTGGGCCAGGAGGCCGGGCATGGCGGTGGTGGCGCCCACCAGGCGGGCCACGGTGGGCAGCAGGCCGCTCGGGAACAGCACCAGGGCGAAGACCAGGCCGCCGGCCAGGCCGGACACGGCTCCGTACCCGGCGGCGCGCAACCTGCCGGGACCGAACGTCTGCGGGCGCAGCCGCCGGACGTCCTCCTCCAGCAGAACGCGCGCGAGGCCGCCGAGCCAGACGAAGAGGGCGGCGGTCCCGGCCCCCAGGAGCAGGTGGGCGGGCAACTGGGGCACCGCGTCCCGCACGCCGGTGAGGGACCACTTCAGCGTCCCGTCCGAGATCAGGGAGGGGATCGTCAGGGCCACGAGGATCCACCAGGCGAAGCCGTAGGCCATGCCGCGGATCAGCGCGGGGCCGGTGCCTTCCGGCCGGTCGCCGAAGAGCAGCGGGTATCCGGCTCCGAGGAGAAGGCCGGTGGCCGGCAGGCCGTAGGGCACCGCTTCGGCCATGACGCGCAGGCCGACGACCAGTACCAGGGCGGTGAGGGCCCCCGCCGCAAGGCCCCGGACCACGCTCGCGACCCGCGGCCGCCGGGCCCCGGGCGCCTTCGAGCGTCTCAGGAACGCGAACGCCGCCGCGGTGACCGTGCCGTACACAAGGTGGCCGATGAGGCTCGGCAGCAGGTTCTGGCCGCTGGCCAGATCCCAGGTGACCGGCTTGCCGAGCAGGATCGGCAGCAGGGTGAGCGGGCCGAGGAACCACCACAGGGCCCCGTAGACCAGGCCCCAGAACAGCAGTTCGCTGGCGTGGGTCCGCTGCCGCACGACGAGGATCCCGAAGCCCGCTCCGATGATCGCCGCGAACAGCATGTGCACGGTGAAGGCCACCGGGATCGAGTCGGTCCTGACGATGGCGGCGACCGTGGGCAGGAAGCCGATCAGCGCCATGACGACGCCGAAGACCAGCCCACCGGCCAGTCCGGCCACGGCTCCGGGCAGCACCCCGGACGGGGTGCCTCGGCCGCTCCGCGTCAGCTCGCCGGTCGGCTCACTCATGGTCTCCTCCGGGAAGGGAAGGTGCGGGCCCCTCGGGCCTCCCGGGCTCCCCGCCGCTCCCGGGTTCACCGGAGCCGGCGGGAGGTGCGGGTGTCGTGCCTAGGCGGGAGGGAGGCGGGGAGGGGGTGAGGGTGATGTCGCGGGGGAAGGCCAGGTCGATCAACCAGTCGGCCAGGACGCGCACCTTCCGCTCCCCTCCGGGAAGCTTGGCCAGGTAGATCGCCCGCCACATGATCCAGGCGAGCAGCCCTGACAGCCGGTGGCCGCGGATCTCGGCCACAGCGGTTCGGTGACCCAGCGCCACCAGGATGCCGAGACCCCGGAAGCGGAACTCCGCGGGCGGGCGGCCACGGAGTACGGCGGCGATGTTGTCCGCGGCCGTCCGCCCTTCGCGCAGCGCGTGTTGCGCGGTCGGAGGGCAGGGCAGGCCGTCGGTGCCTGGGATGCGCGCGCAGTCGCCGATCGCCCACAGGCCGTCGATCCCGGTGACCCGCAGGAACGGGTCCGCGACGACGGACCCGCCGCGGCCGTGTTCGGCGGGCAGCGCCCCGGCGAGAGGGTGCGGGCGGTTGCCCGCCGTCCAGGCGAGCGTGCAGGTGGGGATCGTCTGCCCGTCGCTCAGCCGTACCGCACCGGGGCTCGCCTCGGCGACCCGGGTCTTCAGATGGAACTCGATCCCCCTGCCGCGCAACTTCTCCAGCGCGTACGCGCCGAGTTCGGCGGAGAGTTCCGGCAGGATGCCCTCACCGGCGTGCACGAGGACGAAACGCGGTTCGCGGTCGCGGATGTTCGGATACTGGTGGAGCACCCCGTGCACGAGGTCGAACAGCTCGGCGATCAGCTCCGTCCCGGCGAAGCCGCCGCCGGCGACGACGATGGTCAGCAGTTGCGCGCGTCGCACCGGGTCGGGTTCGAGGTCGGCGTCCTCCAGCGCGCCCAGCACGTGGTTGCGCAGGCGGGTAGCGTCGCCGATCGTCTTCAACGCGAAGGCGTGCTCGGCCAGGCCGGGCAGGTCGAAGTAGTGCGGCACGGAGCCGACGGCCAGGACCAGATGCTCGTAGGGCACCGCCGCCATGCCCTCCTCCCCGGTCGTCACGTGCACGACGCGGCGTACCGTGTCGATCGCGTCCACGTGCCCGTGCAGGAACGCCGTGTGTGACAGGGCGGCGCGCACCGGGGCGCTGACGTGCCGGGGCTCCAGCGCGCTGGAGGCCACACCGGCCAGCATCGGCGTGAAGAGCAGGGCGTTGGTGTCACTGATCAGGGTGACCTCGGCATGCAGCCCCCGGGCGGCATGGCGGTCCAGCCTCCGCGCCGTGCTCACCCCGCCGAAGCCGCCGCCGACGATGACGACCCGGGGCGGCGCGACCGGCGCGGCGGGCGCGGATCGCGTCGCCGCCAGGCGGTGGGCGGTGAGTGCTCCGTACAGCAGTGCCCCGGTGATCCCGCCCAGGAGGACGTTCCCGACCAGGACGTGGAAGGACCGGTCTCCGGAAGTGATCGTCCAGGTGGGGATCTCGCCCGCGAGGAGAGGCCGCAGCGTCAGGTGCCACACCACCCAGTCGAGCAGGCCGACGAGTATGCCGCAGGAGAAGGCCGTGGCCAGGTCCCGTGCCCGCTCCCCGGCGACGGCTCCCAGCACGGCGCCGAGGATCACCGCGTGGACGACGAAGGACGCCCAGCCGGCGGGGCCCACCATGCCCTGGTAGGCCATGAGGGAGCCGATGATCAGGCCGCCCGCGAGCCCCGCGACCGCGCCCAGCAATACCCGGGTCCTTTCCCTCGGCCGGGTGCGCAGGCGGGACACGACCATCGCGCAGGCGGCGGCGAGCGCGATCACGGCCAGGACGGCGGCCAGGTTGCGGCCGTAGTCCAGGGGCAGCAGCGAGGGGTTGTCGGCCCTCCTGCCGATGCCGAGGACCGCGGGAAGGGCCACCAGGCAGAGGATTCCCGCGGTGACCAGTGCGGCGCGCACCGGTGACAGGAAGGGCTCGCGCAGCCAGGCGGTGGCCGCGCCGGCCAGCAGGACCAGCGGCACGATGAGCGCGTCGTGGGCCACGATCAGGCCGCCGAACCACAGTGCCCAGCCGAGCGGATCGGTCCGGTCGGCCTCCAGCAGCAGGCCGGTGAATCCCGTGATGATCAAAGCGGCGCCCACGCCGTACGCGGACCGGCGGCGGATCCTCCCGTTCATGACACCACCACCCTGGTGACCCACTTGGTCTGCAGGACTCCCGGCCGGTTGGGCGCGATCAGCCGGAGCGGGTAGCCGTGGTCGGGGTCCAGGGGGCTGCCGTCGATCCGCAGGGCCAGCAGGGTGAGCGGGTCGTTCCAGTGCGGCGCCCGCACCTCACTGGAGTTGTAGGCGCCGGACCGTTCGAGCGACTCGACCACCAGGACGGCCTCCGGTGCGACGCCGGCGCGCTCGGCGAGGTCGCGCAGCCGCACCCCGCCCCACTCGGCCTCGGCGCTCCACCCCTCCACGCACGAGATCGGCAGCCGGGCGGTGTGCTGCGGCATCGCCGCCAGCTCGGCGAGGGTCAGTGACAGTTCGGCGCGCACCGCCCCCGTCATCGCGAGCCGGAAGTCCGGGCGGCGGATCGTCTCGGTCACCCCGGCCGCGACCGCCGTCCTATTCACCGGGACGCCCTGCGGGCCCGCCTGCGGGGCCCGCGGCGCCAGAACCGCCAGCTTCGACAGCGGCGCGAACGTCTCGCCGACGGTGACCATGACGGTGAGCCCGCAGGCGGCGGCGACCGTGCCCAGGAAACGGCGCCGCGACCGGGTCACCTCCGGTGCCTCGACGCGCTCGCGGGTCCACAGGTTCGCGCGGACCTTCGCCCATTCGTTGACCACGTGGATGAGAAGGGCGCCGTAGAGCACATACGACGTCCAGTAGTGCGCCGCGGGGAAGGAGAACGGCCACAGGTAGGCGTAGGAGATGTTCAGCAGGCCGGTGACGAGCTGGAACAGCGCGCCACCGACGAGTAGGAGCACCAGCCCCCGCTCCACGGCGTGCGAGAGGGACCGGAAGGGCGGCCATTGCCACAGCCTGGGGTAGACGCTCCACAGCTTGGCCAGGAGCAGCGGGATCGTGGCCAGCCCGCCGATGACGTGCACCCCCTGCGTGACCCGGTACAGGTTGACCGGCCGCGAGGGCCACAGCATCCACGGCGGCGGATGCTGCATGAAGTGGCTGATCAGGCCCGTCACCAGGGCGACGGTGAAGCTGATGCCGAGCCATATGCCGAGCTGGGCGGCCACACGCTCGGAGTGCAGGGGGCTGGTGAAGCGCCCGGGCAGGCTCCGGACGAGCGCGGTGGCCGCCTCGACGGGCCTCCTTCTCGCGGGAGGGTCGTTCGTGACGGGGTCGTTCATGACAGGGTCACGAACCATCGCCCGGCCTCCTTCCAGCGCTCGGCGCCGGGGAATCCACAGCGCCGGGCGAGCGCGCCGATGTCGTCGGCGGAGACGGTCGCCCAGGCGAACCAGTCCTCCGCCCGCTCGTCCTGGCGCAGCCGTACGCGTTCCACCGTGCTGCGCGACCCCGGTGGGGAGAGCTCGGCGATCACCGCACCGCCTGGCCTGAGCAGCTCCCGCAGGCGCCGCAACAGGGCCTCCGGGTCACCGCCGATGCCGATGTTGCCGTCAGCCAGCAGCGCCTCGGACCACCGGCCGGTACCGGGAAGGGGGTCGAAGACGCTGCCGCGCAGGGCCAGGCCGCCGGCGCGCCGTGTCAGGCTGACGGCCAGCGGGGTGACGTCGATGCCCAGGACGGGAACGCCCATCCGGGTGAGCGCCACGGTCAGCCTCCCGGGCCCCGAACCGACATCGAGGGTGGGCCCGCCGCATCGGGCCAGGATGTGCTCATCGCCCTCGATCGGTCGCAGCCAGCGTTCGGAGACGAGCGGCCGGACGCGGCCGTCGGCATACTCGATGTGCACGCTTCCTCCTCGCAGGGAATCCTCATAGAAGGCGCCGATCACGCGACTTTCCCGCCCCCACAGAAAACACTGGAAAAATCATTGAGGCGTACGGTATTTCCCCCGAATAATGCATTCTCGGAATGCGATTCCAATGAATCGTTAAGGCGACTTTCGGCGATCATGGTCTGACGTTACCGCGACAGGACGCCGCAAACTCTTACAAACCCATGACGGACCTTCTTCTCCCCGCTGTGCGCGCACGCACCGAAAGCGCCACGAAGATCTTTCTTCATGGCGCGAAAAACATGTACTGAGCCGATCATAAGTTTTGGTACGTGCTGGGTGGCGGTGGGAGATCGATTTCCGGCGAGCACATGCTGGGGGTATGGCCAGAAAAGGTCGCAGAGCGACGTTCGAGGAGAAGGTCTTCGCCCTCCGGTTGCTGGAGCAGGGCATGTCACCCGATCGGGTGGCCGACGCGCTGGGCGTGGGCCGCGAGTCGGTGTTCCGGTGGAAACGCCAGGCGCGGGCGGGCGGCCTCGAGGCGCTGCGGATCAAGAAGGCGCCGGGCCGGCCGCGGCGGCTGACGCCCGGCCAAGAGCAGACCGTCAAGGCGGTGGTGCGTGATGTCACCCCCCCGTCAGGTGCTGGGCACGGCTGTGGCACTGTGGACCAGGGCACTGGTGGCGATGGTGATCGCGGCCTGGTTCGGCATCGGTCTGTCGGTGGCGGCGGCCGGGAGGTTGCTGCGCGAGCTGGGCCTGTCGCCGCAGCGCCCGGTCTATCGGGCGTGGCGGCGTGATGCGGTGGCCGTCACCGGGTGGACGACGGTGGTCTTTCCCGAGATCCGCCGACAGGCGCGCAGGCGGGGGGCGGTGGTGCTGTTCGCCGACGAGATGAGCATGCGTGTCGATCACCGGGCCGGTACCACCTGGGGGGTGGTCGGGCGGACCCCTGTGGTGCGCGCCGGGGCGGAGCACCGGTCGGTGAAGATGTTCTCGGCGGTCGGAGCCGACGGCACGCTGCGCTACCGGCTGAGGCACGGGTCGATGGACCGGTGGGCGTTCCTGGGGTTCTGCGCGCACCTGCTGCGGACCGTCACCGGGCCGATCCTCCTGATCGTCGACGGCTCCTCGATCCACACCGCCCGGGCGGTCGGTGATTTCGTCGCGCGTACCGGCGGCCGGTTGCGCCTGTTCTTCCTGCCTGCTTACTGAGCCGATCATGTGCGCCCAGTAGAACTGGAGGTGAAGCCGTGACATAGCGGCTGATCTGCATGTTCGTAAGCTCGTCGTCGCTTGCCGGTGAAAGTCCGGTCCGGGTAGCTGCCAGGAGGCCCGGTAGCAGGCTGGCGGCTTCGTCTGGAAACGGGCGGGGTCGAAGCCCAGCGTCAAAAGCCCTTAAGGGGGAGCGACGATGCGGTCCGTAGCATGACGCGAAGCCTGCGGCGTCGTTACTCAGCCGTCTTCGGACGGGACAAGGGAGAGCCGAGCCCCTCGTGATCGGGGTGAAGGCCATGGAAGCGGCGAAGAGCCTGGAAATTGCAGCCGCGAAGAACTCCCCGGCGTATGGGGCGCGGAACGTATCGATAGTGACGGCGGGAACTGGGGAGGCCCTCCCCGGCCCGGTGACCTGCGGAAGGTGTTACCGGAGCGTGGCGTCCTATAACCGGTCAACGCCGGGAAGTGGATTGCTGGCCGGGTGGGCGTCGGAGGCGGCCGTAGTACTGCTTGAGCCGACCGGACAACATAACCGGCGGTGAGGGAAGGGCCGCTACTTCGTCGATGCATATTGAGGTGGAGGAGGGGCTCGGTGAGTGCCGTTTTGGCTATTCCCGCCGCCGTGGGGCCGCGTGTTCCGCGTGATCCGGTCCGCGCCTTGCAGCATGTGCTCTACCGGGCGGCCAAGGCCGATCCCGGACGTCGGTTCCACGCGCTCATGGACAAGGTCTATCGCAGAGACGTTCTGGAGCGCGGGTGGGTCATGGTGCGCAGCAACAACGGCGCACCGGGCATCGACGCGACCACGCTGGCCGACATCGAGGAGTACGGGATCGTCCGGCTTCTTGAGGAGTTGGCCGCGGAACTTCGGCAGGGCCGGTATCGGCCATTGCCCGCGCGCCGGGTGATGATCCCCAAGCCTGGGCTGAAGGACGAGTACCGGCCGTTGTCGATTCCCGCTGTTCGGGATCGGATCGTGCAGGCCGCTGTGAAGATCGTGTTCGAACCGGTCTTCGAGGCGGACATGGCTGATTGCTCATTCGGGTTTCGCCCGAAGCGCTCAGCACACGATGCTCTGCAAGTGCTCATTGAGGAGCAGGCGCGGGGCCGCCGGTGGGTGGTCGAGACGGACATCGCCAACTGCTTTTCGGCGATTCCGCACGATGAGTTGATGCGTGCGATCGAGGAACGCGTCTGCGATCAGTCGCTCCTGAAGCTCCTGCGGGTGATTCTGCGCGCCGGGGTGATGGAGGACGGACAGATCCGGCGAGAGGTCACCGGCACGCCACAAGGCGGCGTGGTTTCACCCGTCCTCTGTAACGTCTACCTGCACCGATTGGATCGGGCGTGGGACGAGGCGGACGGCGTGCCGGCCCGCTATGCCGACGACGCGATCGTGATGTGCTGGTCCCGCGGTCAAGCCGAGCGGGCCCTGGCCCGCCTGACGGAGCTGCTGGCGGCACTCGGTTTGGAGCCGAAGGCCGCCAAGACCCGCATCGTGCACCTGGAGGTCGGTGGGGAAGGCCTGGACTTCCTGGGCTTTCACCACCGGCTGGTGCGCTCACGCGGGTTCAACGGGAAACGGCCGTTCGTTTTCCTCGCTCGCTGGCCCTCAGACAGGGCGATGCAACACGCCCGCGACCGGATCCGTGACCTCACGGACGGCCGCAGGCTGCTGCTTCGCACCGAAGCGATCACCAAGGAGGTCAACCTGTTCCTGCGGGGATGGGCTGGCTATTTCCGGTACGGGCATTCTGCCCGGCGCTTTAGCAAGATCAGAGAGTTCGCCTGGATGCGCCTGGCGCTGTTCCTCAGCCGAAAACACCGGCGCAGCCGGAGCTACGGCCGGGGCGTGCTGAAACGCTCGCTCAGCGATCTCGGCTTGATCAGCCTGTATGGAATCGTCGTCGCGCCCAGGGCGGGCAAGCCCTGGCGGGAAAGGCCGAATGCCGGCGGTGAACGACGTCGGTGAGCCGTGTGCGGGAGAACCGCATGCACGGATCGAGGTGGCGGGGGTTGGAAACGGAGCGAAGAACCTGGTCACGGCCACTGGGGTGGCACACCCGTCCGGGAAACCGACGGAAGGAAGGCCCCAGGCCCTCCCGCCAGGAGAAGCCACCGCGCCAGCCCCCGACCCTACAAGTTTTGGTACATGCTGGGTGGCGGTGAGAGATCGAGTTCGGACGGGCGCATGCGTAGATTTTGCGCTCCTGCGGGTCGATCTTGGTTATGGTGCCGGCCGGCAGCACGACCTTCTTGCCGAAGACCCAGAAACCGGTGTCGACGACGAGGTAGCTGTCGCCGACGGCGTTGCTGTCCTCGTCCACCGAGCCGATCTTGCCGTCGGTGGCTTCCACGTCGAACCCGGCCAGGTCCAGGACCTGCTCGCCGCGGACCTCGGGGCGGTAGTTCCACAGGTTCTCGGTCACGGCGTTTCTCCTCGTCAGCGAAGGTAGGAAACCCACAGCTCTACCCCTGGCGCTTTCGGTAAACAGGTCGCGGAGACCTGCCCGCGAACTTCGTTGATCTTGTTCGGGAGACGACGGCGACCTCAAACAAGATCATTGCTGTGCAGTGTGGCGCGCGGTGTTGACCGCCGGGTGAAAGTTCGCGATCAGGGCAATGATCCACCGGCATGTTCGAAGGGGTGCGCTTCGGAAAGGTGTCCAGACAGTGATCGTGATGGCTGGGGCATGTCGGCGAATCTGTCCGCCGTGCTCGCGTCATCGGTACGTCGAGTCGAGGAGATGGTCCATGCGGGCGCTGGTGCTGAACTGCACGTTGAAGGCCTCACCCGAGCCGTCCAACACCGAACGGCCGGCCCAGGTGGTGATCGACGCGCTGGGAGTACAGGTCATGGCGTTGCGGCCGGCCGACCTGGACATCCCGCCCGGCGTGGTCACCGACCTGGGCGACGGCGTCGACCAGTGGCCCGTAGTGCACGCGAGGCTGCTCGAATCACAGATCCTCGTCGTGGTCACCCCCACCTGGGTCGGGCGGCCGTCCTCGCTGGCGCAGCGGATGCTGGAGCGGATGGACGCGATGATCTCCGAGACCGACGAGGCGGGGCGGCCGGTGGCCTACAACCGGGTCGCCGGAGTGCTGGTCACCGGCAACGAGGACGGCGCCCCCCACGTCATCTCCGAGATCGCCGACGGGCTCGGCGACATCGGCTACACCGTCCCAGGCCAGGTCTGGACGCGGCGTTGCGGGCAGCCGACGGCCGCCCAGATGACCCAGTGATCCGTTAACTGAGGCCCGGTTCTGCCGGTTCAGGCCCCGCGTCTCACAGGCGCAGCCGCTCATGGGCGTGGCCGTGCCATTCCACCAGTAACACCGTGGCGTCGTCTTGGAGGTGACCGTCGTGGTAGTCCAGCACGCTGCGCACCAGGCGGCGCAGTGTCTCGGGCGCCGGCAGGCCGTCGGTGGTGCGGCGAATGATGAAGTCGACGAAACGGTTCAGGCCGAACTCCTGGCCGGCGGCGTTGCGGGCCTCGATGATGCCGTCGCTGTAGAACACCACCCGATCCCCGGGCTCCAACTGCTCGCGGCACATCGTGACCGCCAGGCCCAGATCCAAGCCCATCGGATGAGCCGGCCGGCATTCCAACGTGGTGACCCAACGGCCACCGCGGATCACCACCGGCGGGTGGTGACCGCGGTTGACCCAGGACAACACCCCGGTGCAGGTGTCCAGATCGGCCAAGATCGCGGTGACGAAACGAGTGGCCTGACCAAACTCGGTGATCAGAACCTGCTCGGCGGCCTCGCTGGTCGCGGCCAGGTCGGCGCCCTGGCGGCGGTTGTTGCGGCAGGCGGCCACCGCCAGGTTGGCGCTCAGCCCGGCCGAGACGTCGTGGCCCATCGCGTCGAAGATCCCCACATGCACGACATCACCGGCGAGAGCGTAGTCGAAGGCGTCCCCGCCGACCTGGTAGGCCGGCTCCAGCGCCGCGGCGATGGTCACCCGGTGGTCGGCGAAGGTCAGCGGCGGCATCAACGTCCACTGCATCTCCGCGGCCACGTGCATCGGCCGGGTACGCACCAGTCGGGCGTAGGAGTCACTGCAGGGACGTTTGTCGACCAGCAACAGCGCCACCAGCGACGCCAGGTCCCGCATGTTGTCTTGGCTCTGCTTGTCTTGGCTCTGCTTGTCTTGGCTCTGCTTGTCTTGGCTCTGCGCGTCGGCGCCGGCCTCGATGCTGATGCGCAGCACCCCCAGGCGTTCGGTGCCGTCCAGCAGCGGCACCCACCACCGCTCCACACCACCGACATCCTCGTCGGTGCCCACCTCGGCACCGGCACCGCCGCCGGTGCCGGCCAGGATCCGCACCTCCTGGAAGGCCCGCCCGGCCAAGGTCGCATCGACGCGCAACTCGGCGACCTCCGTGCTCGCGTCCTCCCCGGCGCTTTGGCCCTCACCGGTCAACAGGCGCAGCATGTTCTGCTGCAGATCCGCCAGGTAGATCAGCACCTCGGTCATGCCCGCGGACGCGGCATGCTCACCGACCAGGCCCGGAACCTGCTCCAGAGCCGCCAGGTGACTGGCCCGCAACAGCCCCACCAGCATCCGCTCGGGGCCAGGAGAGGTCTTCACCTCCGCGCTACCGCCGACATACGCTTACCCACCTTCGCTGACCATTCATCCCTTATATTCCCTTAAGAGACAATTATCCGCTTTACTGTAGACTTCTCTTGGATCGGCCGTGTCCGAAGGTGCCTTCGGACACGGCTGCCATCCACCTCGGATCGCCGCCTTTCGGACGTTTCTTACCCATCGGTCTCAAGTCGGAACTGGTCGGCGAGTAGAGGGTGCCTGCGGCATTTCACCGGTCTCGCCCCGCAGTGCCAGGTCGCGCTCCGCCTGCCGCAGGGCGCGTACCGCCTCTCTCAGGTTCTCCGCGACTTCGAAGTGATCCGTCATACGGGTCAGCTTGAAAAGACGCCGGGAGACGGCTTTTCGGAGCGAGGATCACGATCAGGCGTCCCCCGCGCTCGCCGACCTGTTCCCGAATCTCCAGCAGCAGGCCCACCCCTGTCGAGGCTATGAAGGTCAGCTGGGTGAGATCCACGATCAGCCTGAGCTCACGGCGGGCGAGCACCACCTCATCGAGTCTGGCGCGGACGCGGAGGGCGGTGAAGGCGTCCAGCTCACCGAGGAGGCGAAGAATCCGCAGCGACTCCAGTCGCCAGGTCCGTATCTCCAGCAGCGCGCCAGGATCATCGGCCGTGGCGGCGAGGATGAGAAGATCGGGCCGGCAGACATGGCGTTCACCTTCGCGAGCAGGGCGGAAGGCGGCCGCGTCTCTGGACCAGAGCCCACCATACCCGTCCCAGGCGGCGTAACCACTCCTACGGGCGTGCAAGGCTGGAAGGGTTACCGAGGGCACTTCGCACGCGTCGTTCAGACCTCTCGTCGCCGGTGGCCGTTGGGCCGTAGCCCCGGAAAACCGCAGGCGAGCCATGGCTTCGCCGTTCACCGCCGCCTGGCACGACGTGCGCAGCGAGGACATCAACACCTACCTGTACGAGCTCTTCGGCATGGAGGTCACAGCGAAGGACTTCAGAACCTGGCACGCGACCGTACTCGCCGAGGTAGGGCTGGCGGTCTCCGCACCCACCGCTTCGACCAGAGCACGCAGACGCGCCGTTGCCCGGGTCATGGCAGAGGTCGCCGATTATCTCGGCAACACACCGCCTTGGTCCGGGCATCCTATGTGGATCCTCGCCTGATCGATCTGTACGAAGAAGGACGCACCATAGCAGCGATGCTGCCGAAACTTGGAAAAGGCGTCTCTGGCGGCGATATGGCCACCCACGGCGAAGCCGAACGGGCGGTCATCCCGTTGCTGGGCCGTGCATGACCGCCGTACTTCAAGCGCGGGGCGGCCTGCGGCTCCCACGGCGGAGCCGAGCGCTCAGCGTAGTGCCTTCTCCAGTTGGGCCTTGGTCATACTGGAGCGGCCCTTGACGTTACGTCGCCTGGCCTCCTGGTTGCGGGGTGAGGTAGCGGTGCAGGGAGGTTTTGGGGATGCCGGTCTTGGCCGCGACCTGGCCGAGGGTGTGGCCTTGGGCCTTCAGTAGCCGGGCGTACTCGATTTTGTCGGCCGGGTGGGCGACGGGGCGGCCGGTGCTCTCGGCGACGGCGCGGGCGTGGGCGGCGCGCTCGGCGGTGAAGGTGCGTTCCATCTCGGCGAACAGGGCCAGCAGCAGGAAGGCGATGCGGCCCATGCCCTCGTCGGTGGTGTTGATCGGCAGTGGAACAGCCTGCGAACGATCGCCGACCGGGGTGATTCTGATGGAATGAGCTCATCCGAGGCCCAACGGCCGGATGATCCGGTTGCCGCGCTCGCCGAGCTGACCAGGAACAGCGGCAGCAGGCCGTGCGCCGCTGGCGGCTTCTCCACCCCCATCTGGAAGACGGGGTCTCGATCCGCCGGCTCGCCGCCGACACCGACGCCTCGTCGCGGACCTTGCACCGGCGGCTGACCGCCTACCGGAACCACGGGCTCGCGGGCCTGACCCGCCGCCCGCGCGTGGACAAGGGCCGAGCCGGCCCTCGCCTGCCACCTCTGTTGTTTGATCCAAAAATGGATATTTGGGGGTTTCGGGGGGCCATCCGGGCCCTTTGACTGGACCTGTAGAGGTCGGAGAGCGGAGGGCTGATCTTTGGGCTGTGGCTGATGGCGCGTGACCGAGGCTTCTCGGTAGCCGGAACAACCAACCAGCAGGGGGTTGATCCATGAGAACCCGAGACATCCACGAGAGCCACAAGACGGTGCTGGCGACCTACGCACCTACGAGATCTTGGTGGACCCGGAGTTCCCCGATGAGGCCCGGCACGTGTTCAACACCGCCCGGGTGGCCACAAAGACCTTCAACAGACCGACGCAGCCGGTCGCGGAGTCGCGTATATGGACCCCCTGGTTCGGAGCGTCCGACGGCACATTGCGGCCGAGATCAGCGGAACCGGGCAGGGATGGGCCGAGAAGAACACGCGGGATCGTGAGGGGATAGGGCGATGGCGAATGCAGTAGGCATCGATCTGGGCACGACGAACTCGGTGATCGCGACGACTGAGGACGGCCATCCGATGGTCATCCCGAATGCCGAAGGGTCGCGGACCACACCGTCGGTGATGGCTTTCACCGACCAGGGTGAGGTCCTGGTCGGCCAGATGGCCCGCCGCCAGGCGATCCTGAACCCGAAGGGGACGATCTATTCGGCCAAGCGGTTCATGGGCCGGCGGTTCGAGGAGGTTCACGACGAGATCAAGGCGGTCTCGTTCGACGTCGCGACTGGTCCCGACGGGGCCGTGCGGTTCAAGGTCAAGGACAGGCAGTACGCGCCGGAGGAGATCTCGGCGTTCGTGCTGAGGAAGCTCGTGGCCGACGCGGCGAAGTTCCTGGGTGAGAAGGTCACCGAGGCCGTCATCACCGTGCCCGCCTACTTCAACGACGCCCAGCGGCAGGCCACCAAGGACGCCGGGAAGATCACCGGCTTGGAGGTCCTGCGTATCATCAACGAGCCGACCGCGGCCTCCCTGGCCTACGGCCTGGACAAGAAGGGCAGGGAGGCCGTCCTCGTCTTCGACCTGGGCGGCGGGACCTTCGACGTCAGCGTCCTCGACATCGGCGAGGGCGTGGTCGAGGTCCGCGCCACGGCGGGGGACACCCACCTGGGCGGCGACGACTTCGACCGCCGGATCGTCGACCACCTGGCCGACGAGTTCCAGCGTCAGGACGGCATCGACCTGCGCGCCGCCCCCCAGGCCCTGCAGTGGCTCTTCGAGGCGGCCGAGAAGGCCAAGGTGGAGCTGTCGGCGGTCAGCCAGACCCAGATCAGCCTCCCGTTCATCACGGCGGACGCGAACGGGCCCAAGCACTTGAACACCACGCTGATGCGGTCCACGTTCGAGCAGATCACCGCCGACCTGATCGAGCGGGTCAAGGGTCCGGTCGAGCAGGCCATGGCCGACGCCAAGCTGACCTCGGCTGATCTCGACGAGGTGATCCTGGTCGGCGGGCTTCGACCCCGTCTACGGCGCACGGCCGCTGCGTCGCTTCATCGCCCGCGAGGTCGAGACCCGCGTGCCCGCGCCCTGGTCGCCGACGACGTCCTCGACGGCGCGGTCATCCGTGTCGGAATGACCGGCGGCACACTCTCGGTGACGTACGAGAATCCGGAGGTCTGACCATGCGGTCACAGGCCAAGGACGCGAGCGTCATCCCATGCTCGAAATGCGGACGGAAGAACCGGCTGCCCAGTGCCGCCTCGGGGATCCCGCAGTGCGGCGACTGCCACCAGCCGCTTCCCTGGGTCACCGAGGCGGGGGACGATGACTTCAGCGAGGTTGTCGAGGCGGCCCGGATCCCGGTGGTCGTCGACTTCTGGGCACCCTGGTGCGGGCCGTGCCGCATGGTCAGCCCGGCGCTGGAGCAGGTCGCGGCCGATCTGGCCGGTCGCCTGAAGCTGGTGAAGGTGAACGTGGACGAAGCGCCCCGGCTCTCGGAACGCTTCACCGTACAGGCCATCCCGACGCTTGTCGTGATCGATCAGGGCCGGGTCGTCACCCGGCGGTCGGGCGCGGCGCCGGCTCCCGCCCTCCGCGAATGGGTGGACGATGCGCTGGCCGCCTGAGCTTTCCGAGACGCCGGACCCGCAGGGGGCCTACCCGCGGCTGAGCGACGCGCAGCTCCAGGCGCTGGCCCCGCACGGCGAGCGGCGCCGCGTCCGCCGAGACGAGGTCCTGTACGCGGAGGGTCTTCCGTGCACCGAGTTCTTCGCGGTCCTGGCCGGCAAGATGGTCCTGGACAATGTCGCGACGGGCGGCCAGGCGGGCACCTCCTCGCGGATCGAGAACTACCTCGGCTTCCCGTCCGGGATCTCCGGCGGCGAACTGGCGGAGCGGGCGGCGATCCAGGCCGGCAAGTTCGGCGCGCGTTTCTGCGTCCCCGCACAGGCATGCGGACTGCGCCTGGACGCGGGCGATCACATCGTCACCGTAGGGGAGGGCGGCACGATCCACGCGCGCACCCTGATCGTCGCGACCGGCGTCCGCTACCGGAGGCTCGATGTCCAGAATCTGGAAAGGTTCGAGCCCACGAGCGTCTACTACGCGGCGACCATGTTCGAAGCCCAGATGTGCAAGCGGGACCCGATCGTCGTCGTGGGCGGAGGCAACTCGGCCGGCCAGGCCGCCTTCTTCCTGGCCCGGCACGCCGCCCGCGTCCGGCTGCTCGTGCGCGAGGACGCGCTGTCCAGGAACATGTCCCGCTACCTGGCCGTCGAGATCGAACGGCACTCCCAGATCCAGATCATGCTGAACACCGAGGCCCGGGAGCTGATGGGAGAAGAGAGGCTCGCCGCGGTCATCGCCGAGAACAACGTCACCGGCGAGCGTTCCACGATCGAGGCCCGCGCGATGTTCATCTTCATCGGCGCGGCGCCGTACACCGCCTGGCTGGCCAACGAGATCGCGCTCGACCCGCGGGGCTACATCCTGACGGGCGCGGACGCCACCCGGTCCGGCAAGGAAGGCACACCCGACTCCGCCGACCGGCCGTTTCCGCTGGAGACGAGCAGGGCGGGCGTGTTCGCGGCCGGGGACGTGCGGAGCGGGTCGATCAAGCGGGTGGCCGCAGCGGTCGGTGAAGGCGCCATGGCCGTACGACTGATCCACGACTACCTCCAGGCCGGACAGTGACTCCGGGCCGGAGGGAAGGAAGGAGACCTCCATGGCTGTCATGGCGGTGCCGAGATTCGAACGCTTCTTCCGCAGCGCCGCAGGTGTCGACGTCGACAAGGACGACCTCCGGCGCTACAGCGACTTCGTGAACGACAAGCTCTACGACCTTCTGGTGATCGGCCAGGCCCACGCCAAGGCGAACCGTCGCGACATCATCGAACCCTGGGATCTACCCGTCACCAAGGGCCTCCAGGAGAGCATCCACCGGTTCCGCCTCCTCGACGAGGACATCGAGCTGAAACCCATCCTGGAGCAGCTCGCCACGCTGCCTCCGCTCGACCTGTCGGTCGGCGAGGAGACCGCCGGCCGCCTGCCCGAGATCGTCGGCGGCCTGTCAGCGGCACTGGCTCAGACTTTCAAGATCGTGGATCCGGAGGTGAAAAACCCCGCGACCGAGCAGTGGGAACGCACGATACGTGTCTTCGACCTGCTGCTCTGAGGCGACCGGGACGGCCTCGGCGATCAGCTCGGAACGGCCCGCCCCGGACGCCCGGTGAATCCGGCGCCGAGCCCTCCCAGGGGCGCGGCCGCGGCGAGCAAGGAAGAAGGAACGAACCGTTGACCTGTTGTACGGCGTAGAACCTCTCGCCCCGTCGTCGACGGGTAAGGCGATCCTTCGCATCGAAGGGGTGATGACCATGGGCGACGCTCGCGCGCTCAAGGACAAGCTGCTCGAGGCCTTCAACGCCCAAGATCTGGATCGTGTTCTTCAGTGCCACAGCCAGGACGGGGTCCTGGTGACCCCGGAGGGCGTCGCGGAAGGACACGCTCAGATCGCCTCGTTCTACGAGGAGGTCTTCAAAGGGTTTCCGGACCTGCGCATGACGGTCTGGCACACGGTGTTCTGCGCCGATCCCGCGGTGACCGAATGGATGCTCACCGGCACGCATAACGGGCCTTTCATGCTGCCCGGCGGGGGTGTGCTGGACGGAACCGGCCGTTCCGTCGCCGTTCGCGGCACCAGCACCTGCTCCGTCGGCAACGACAAGATCATCGCTCATCGGATCTACTACGACCAGCTGGAGCTGTACAGTCAGCTTGGTGGCGAACTCGTCTTCGACGATCGCTCATCATCCGCAGGCGAGGGACGGCCGTCGCCCGGCGACTGAGGATTCGATGTCGCCGCCATTTGGCGTGGCTGTCGGGCGGCTCCGCGGGCATCCGCCGGTCACTCCGCTGACGGTCCGCCGCCGGTTCCGGGCCGCCTGTCGGTACCACCCCCGACGGACGGTCCCTGATCAGCCACCCGCTGGGACCATCGCGCGACGGCCAGCGCGGCGACCAGCAGGAACGCCACGCCTGCGTAGACGGCCAACTCGATCCACTGCGCGCGGCTCTCGGCCGCGGTCATGGACACGGCGAGCCGGACGACCACCGACAGGATGTGCCGGACCACCGCGATGACGCCCACGATGATGAAAGGTTCCAGCTGGAGCCGCCCGCCTTCGAGATGCGCCAGAACGGTGACGAAGATCTCCAGAATGATGAGGACGAGAAGCAGTTCTTCGATGACGGTGATCGTCTTGGTCGTCCACGATCCGGAGCTCTGCGCCACTGTGATCCACATGAAGACGATGACGGCCGCGGCGACGACGAGCAGCATGAGCGAGACCAGATAGAGCACCACACGCTCGGTCCAGACGAGGAAGCGCAGCATCTTCTGCTCCGACCCGTTCCGCATGATCTCGGTCACCCGGGAACCCCGCCTGCCCCTGGGCAGCTGCCCGCCCTCCATGGCCTCGCCGCTCTCCTTGGACGCTCGCGCGGCCGGAATGCCGTGGAGGATGGCCGCGCCTCCGATGCCGCGACCCGCCAATTGCCGCTCCACGGCACGCAGGTATGCCCCGACAGGAGGTTAGATACCCGTCCACCATCGGGGCCGTATCCGTACCGCACCCTTTTGCCGTGCTTCGACCAAGACGTGACAGCTTGTTAATGGTCGACGCATATCCGACGCGTCGACCATCGTGCCGCTGAGGGTTCCCAGCCAGCCGGTCCGGCGCCGCCTGGTGTCGTGGCTGGCGGTGATGTGTATCGGTCCCGTCGTCGGGGTCGCAGTCACCAGTGCTACCCTCACCCGACGCGGCGGAGCCGCTGTTGGTCGCTGTCGTCGCGGGAATCCTCGCCCAAAGCTGTACGGGTCAGCTTTCGAGTCGCCTTCCACCAGCGGCCCCGTGTGTTCCGGCTCTCGCCTCCTGTGACTGCCATCGCAACGGCCGCGGCGGTCACGGCGTTGGCCGTCCACCTCACCGGCTAAACCACGGTACTTCAGGCGGTCGTGCTGCGTGCACGATCGCACATCGCGTAGGAACAGAGAGTCAGCTGCGCAGTGCTTCCAATGCGCGACGGCAGGCGTCGGCCGCACGATGTGTGGCGGCCGCCCCCTGGCCCGTTGTGGACCGGGCAGCGCGGCCCGCTCACCATCTCCGGAATCGTCCAGGCCGTCCTGTCCATCGGCCAGGCCGCCGGCCCGCCTGGGCTTCGACTAACGCCACTGGCCGATTGGTTGCTGCTCAAGTCTTGAACTGCCTGGTAGTGTGGAATACCACCTACATCGACGACGCCCTCACCCATGTAGCGGCCGTCGACGCCGGAAAACGTCTCTCCCAACGCCGTGCCCGCCCCGGCTCGGAGGTACGGGTATCGAGTGTGCTGCGACTGCGTTCTGATCGAGATCGACTTCACCGCTCTCGCCGAGGCAGCGTAGGCGATGTAGGCGATCAGGACAGGCCGACGGGGAGCGGCTGAGGACACCGGTTCCGCGACCACGGCACAAGCTGGACGCGGCGGCCTACCTCAGGTGCATCGATGGACGGCGCATATCGGGAGCGCTCGGGAGCCCCGCCTCCTCTCCAGCCGAAAATGGCCCCGAAGGCTTGTCTCCCGCGCGGGTGCGCAGTGCGCTGATCCCCCGGCAGGCTATGTAGATGGTGAAGGAGATGGTGGTGACGTACGGGCTGATCGGGATGCTGCTGCCCAGTGCCAGCAGGATGCCGCCCAGCATCGAGGTGAGGGCGAACACGACGCTGAGCAGCGTGACGAGGCCGGGTGAGGCGCTGACCCGCATGGCCGCGGCGGCGGGGGTGACGAGCAGGGCGAGGACCAGTAGCGCGCCTACGACCTGGATGGAGACGGCCACCGACAGGCCGAGAAGGATCATGAAGAGCGAGGACAAGGTCCGGACGGGGACACCCCTGGCTGCGGCGACGTCGGGGTCGAGGCTGGCGAACGTGAGGGGCCGCCACAGCACGCAAAGGCCGATCAGGACCACCAGGCAGGTGCTGATCAACCAGGTCGTCTGCACCGTGTCGACCGCGACGATCTGACCGGTCAGCAACCCGAACTTGTTCGCGGCCCGTCCCTTGTACAGGGCCAAAAACAGCACACCCAGGCCGAGACCGAACGGCATCAGCACCCCGATGATCGAGTTGCGGTCCCGGGCGCGCACCCCCAAAGCGCCAATGATCAGCGCCGCGACAATCGAGCCGGCCAGCGACCCCGCGGCGACGTTCACCCCGGCCAGCAGCGCCGCGGAGGCGCCGGCGAAGGAGAGTTCCGCGACCCCGTGTACGGCGAAGGGGAGGTCGCGCATCATGACGAAGGTGCCGATGACGCCGCCGACCAGGCCCAGCATCGCTCCCGCGATGAGGGAGTTGCGGACCAGGAACAACAGCTCGCCGTAGTTGTCGTAGTTGAAGATCTGGTGCCAGATGTCACCGGTCATGCTGCAGGCTCTCCGCCGTGGTCGTGGGAACCGGGGGCGCCGACGACCACGAACCTGCCGCGGACCTGAAGCACCTCCACCGGGCTTTCGTACAGGTCGGACAAGGTCTGCGAGGTCATGACCTCCTCAGGGGTGCCGATCAGAAACCGCCCTCCGGCGAGGTAGAGCACCCGGTCGACCATCTCCAGAACCGGGTTGATCTCGTGCGTGACGAACACCACCGAGGTGGCGCAGGAACGTCGCCGCGCGTTCACGAGGTCGGCCACCACCTGCTGGTGGTGCAGGTCCAACGACAACAACGGCTCGTCGCAGAGCAAGATGGCCGGATCGGTGGCGAGAGCTTGAGCGACCCGCAGCCGTTGCTGCTCACCACCCGACAACACCGACAGGGGAATGTCGGCGAAGGCCGTGGCGCCCACGGCCTCCAGAAGTTCCTCCACCCGCCGACGGCTGCGTCGACCGCCGACGGAAAAACCCCAGCGGTGCCCGTCCACGCCGAGCCGGACCAGGTCGCGGCCCCGCAGCGGGGTCTGCGCGGCGACAGCCCGCTGCTGCGGAATATAACCGATCAGGTCACTCCCCCGGCGGGCCGGCCGTCCGCCCACCAGCAGCGTGCCCGCCGACAGCGACTGCTGACCGAGAAGAACGCGCAGGAAACTGGTCTTGCCTGATCCGTTCGGTCCCAAAACCGCGACGAACTCACCCCGCCGCAGATCCAGGTCCAGGCCCTGCCACAGGACCCGATCACCATAGGCGAGCTCCGCGCCGACGAGGCTGAGCATGACGTCGCCATCGGCCATCGCCTTCTCGCCGTGCGAAGCCGTGACCTCAACAGGCTTGGTCATTTGGCCAGAGCGGCCTGGAGCGCGTCGAGGTTGGCGCTCATCCAGCCGATGTAGTCCTTGCCCTCAGGCAGGGTCTCGGTGACCGCCACCACCGGGATGCCGTTATCGTCGGCCGCCTTCTTGAGCTGCTCGGTCTGCGGCCCGCTCGTCTGCTCGTTGTAGACCAGGGCTTTGACCTTCTTGCCGCTGAACAGGGCGAGCGTCTCCCGCAGGACCTGAGGGGAGACATCGTCGCCTTCCTCGATGGCCTCGCTGAACTCCTCCGGAGTGAGGTTCTTCAACCCCGTGGCCTCCAGGATGTACAGCGGGACGGGCTCGGTGATGGCCACAGTGGCGCCGTCCGCCTCAGCGGCGATCTTCGCCTCGTGTTCGACGAGCGGCTGGAGCTTCTGCTTGAAGGCATCGGCGTTGGCGGTGAAGGTGGCCGCCGAGGCGGGATCGGCCTTGGTCAGAGCCGCGGAGACCTGGTCGGCGATCTTGGCGACCGAAGGGAAGTCGTACCAGATGTGCTCGTTGAGTTCGCCGCCGGCGGGTGCGGTCTTGCCGGAGACGGTGACGGCGTTGATGACCTGCGCGGAGGGGTTGCCGCTGGAGGCGAGCATGGTGTCGATGAAGTCGTCATAGCCGCCGCCGTTCTCGACGACCACCTTCGCCTTGGACAGCGCGAGCTGGTTTTGGGTGTTGGCCTCATAGGAGTGCGGATCCTGCGCGGGATCGGAGATGATCGAGGTCACCGCGACCTTGTCGCCTCCCACCTGCTTGACGATGTCGCCGTAGACGTTGGTCGAGGCCACCGCGGTGACAGGCGTTGAGGGCGACGAGGTCCCGGCCGCGGGGGACACCGGCTGCGGCGAGGGGGAGGAGGACGCGCCGCATCCGGCCATCAGCAGCGCCAGGGCACAGAGAGCGGCGGAGCGCATGAGGTGCATGCGGGACCTTCCTAGATCAATAACGGTTTTCATTTCAACCTGGTGCTTTCGTGGACAACCCTGTAGAAAGTGAAAACCATTGTCAAGCTGGAGTGGCGATCGACATGCAACAGGTGCCGTGGTGGCACACCCGACTCAACGAAGCCGGCATCCGGGCAACCAGAAAACGCGTACTGGTACTGGAGGTACTACTCACCGAAGCCCAGCCCATCACCGCCGCGAAACTGCACGGCGAACTCCTGGGACGAGGCAACACCGTCGGCCTGACAACCGTGTACCGAGCGCTGTCCTCACTCGTGGACGCAGGACTCGCCCACGCCTTCACCCAAACAAGCGAGACCACCTACCGCATCTGCGGCCCCACCCGGCACCACCACCTGATCTGCCGCACCTGCGGCCTGGTGACAGAAGAGGCGACCAAGAAACGACCAGACGGCTTCCGCGTCGAAGAGGTATACGGCATCTGCGGTGACTGCGCGGCCTTCCTCCAACCGGCGAACCCGGGTTAAGGCCCCGGCCCCGGGAACTGCCGACTGTCAACCCGATCCGGCCACCGCCTCCGCGCCGCCCCCCAAACTGGTCGCGCAGACCGAGCGCACCCTCAACAAACACACCGGTGTGCGGTGGTCAGGCTGAGGCCGCCGGCCGAGATGACGCAGCAACAGAGCGGACGTGGGACTCGCCGATCCCATTGATCCAGCCCATGAGTCGGCGGACAACAGGCGAGCCTCCAAGAGTATAAATATGGTTATCATTTCCACTAGCCTGTATCGAACGCCGGCTCCGCACCCGGTTCGGCCGACGCGTGCAACCACTGCTTTTCCTACTCGTCGCGGTCAAGGGCAACGGCATGACAGTCCAGCTCAGGGAAGGGAAGGGATCTTGGCAATCGACCCGGGACCGCTCGAGACCGATTCCGAGTGGTCAGGTATCGAGGTGACCGTGGAGGCGGGCGTCTGTGTCGGCGCCGGACAATGCGTGCTCGCCGCCCCCGAGGTCTTCGATCAGGGCACCGACGGGCTGGTGGTCCTTCTCGACGAGACTCCGCCCCCTTCTCTGCACGCCGCCGTGCGAGAGGCCGCACGTCGGTGCCCGTCCGGTGCCGTCACCGTCGGCGACAGCACGGCCCGCTGAGAAGACACGCTCGGCGGTCGCCCACCGAACCGCTTTCCGCCCCCGCCCCCGTCCAGAGCCGCTGAGGCGGCACGCGTCTGCCTCATGAGCAGCCCGGCTCCCCGAACACCCACCACCGCAGTGCCCCCATATCAAGGAGAACCATGTCCCGCCCATTCGACCGCCGTCGTTTCCTCCGCCAGGGAGCCCTGACCGCCGTGGCTCTGGCCGCCGGGCCTGGTTTGATCACCGCCTGCTCCGCCGATGGCTCCACCGCGTCACCGAAGGCCGCTGCGGCTTCCGGAACCCCCCGGGCCGGGGGCACCCTCCGGGCGGCCTTCGTCGGTGGCGGCGCGTCCGAGACCCTCGACTTTTTCAACGGCCCCACCCCGCTGGACCTGGTACGAGCCCGCGCCTGGCACGCCACCCTCGGCAATCTCGATCCCACCGCCGAGGACGGCGTTCGCTACGGGATTCTCAAGGGCATCGATGTGTCCGAGGATCTGTCCACGTACACCCTGCACCTTCGACCCGATATCCGTTTCACCGACGGCTCCGCGCTGACCTCGGCCGACGTCCTGCACTCCCTGGCGACCCTTGCGGCGGGCAGCACGCTGCCGGTGTTTCGGATGGCCTCGCTCAACTTCGACCTCGCTCGCGCGAAGGCGGACGGCGCCCTCAAAGTGATCCTGCCGACCGTTCGTCCGATCGCCGACGGTCGTCTGATCCTGTGCCAGGGCAATTTCCTCGTCGTCAAGGACGGAACGAAGCAGTTCTCCACCGGCATGCCGAGTTGCGGTCCGTTCACGCTCACCGAGTTCACCGCCGGGCAGGGAGCCGCCTTCACCCGCAACGACGACTACTACGGGGCCGCCCTGGGGCAGGGACCCCGCCTTGCCGGTCTGGAACTGCGTTCGATCGCCGACTCCGACGCCCGGGCCGGTGCGCTGACGAGCGGCGAGGTCGACTTCGTGCACGACCTCTCCCCCGTCACCGCTCGTACGCTGTCCGCCAACGAGAAGTTCGACCTCGTATCCTCCAGGAGCCCTTACCTGGTCGGCCTGTCCTTCCGGATGAACATGAACGTCAAGCCGTTCGACGACGAGCGGGTGCGCGAGGCGTTCAAACTCGCCGCGGACCGCGAGGCCATGGTGAGGACGGTGTTCTACGGCAACGCCACCGTGGGCAACGACCTGCCCTCAATGGGCTTCCCCGACTACGTGGAGGGGCTCGCGCAGCGGGCGCACGACCCTGACAAGGCCCGCTCCTTGCTCAAGGCCGCCGGCGCCGAGGGGATGGAGATCGTGCTGACCACGGGGCCGGAGACGCCGGGCATGGTCGAGGTGGCGACCCTGTATGTCGAGGACCTGAAGAAGATCGGGGTGAGGGCCTCGCTCAAGGAGCTGCCCGCCGGCCAGCTCTTCGCCGACTTCGCCGCCTACACCCGGCTACCGCTGGCCGCCTCCTATCAGGTGCCGGTCCCGGCTCTGTCGACCTACCAGATCGGCACGGCCGGTGGCGCGCCGTCGGCGTTCGGCTGGAAGCGCCCCGATGTCGACGCGCTCGTCTCCAAATCCCGCGCGCAGAGCGAGCCCGCGGAGGCGAAGAGGATCGGAACCGAGGCACAAAAGGAGCAGTGGGAGGACGGGAACACGGTGCTGCCGGTGTTCAAGCCCTACGTCAACGCCCAGGCGAAGGGGGTCACCGGCATCCAGGACGACCTGTTCGAGCAGTTCCCCGGTTTTTCCCGGGCAGCCCTGACGTGAGCTGGGCGGTCTTCGTCGGCCGCCGGGTCGTCGGCGCGGCCGTGCTGCTCGTACTGCTGTCCGGCGCGGTGTTCGCCGCCACGGCCGTGCTGCCGGGAGACGCGGTCAGCGCGGTGGCGGGCACCGATGCCTCCATGGCGGAACGCGCCCGGGTCCGGGCCGCCCTCGGCCTGGACCGGCCGGTGGCCGAACGGTATGCCCAGTGGGCACTCAGCGCGGTCCGCGGCGACCTGGGTACCGGATTCGTCGGGCGTCGGCCGGTCGCGGAGGTGCTGGGAGCCCGGCTCCCCAACAGCCTGCTGCTGGCCGGCCTGACCCTCGTCCTCACCGTTCCGCTCGCGGTGCTGCTCGGCCTGTCGGCCGGGCTTCGGGCGGGCGGTACCGCCGACCGTCTGCTCTCCTCCCTCGCCCAGGTCGCGGCGGGGATACCGGAGTTCGTGTCGGCGGCGCTGCTGATCGCCGTGCTGTCGGTGCAACTGGACCTGCTGCCACGGGTATCCCTGGTGCCGTTGGGCGGCACCCCGCTCGACGCCCCGCAGAGCCTGGTGCTGCCTGTGCTCACCCTCACCGCGGTCGCTCTGGCCACGGCCACCCGACTGATTCGCGTCTCGGCGGCGGACGTGGCGGCCTCCCCGTACGTGGAGACGGCCCGGCTCAACGGGGTGCGTGGCCTGCGCCTGGCCCTGCGTCATGTGCTGCCCAACGCCGTCGGTCCCGCCGTGCAGGCCCTCACGCTCATCACCGGTGTGCTGGTCGGCGGGGCCGTGGTCGTGGAGAGTGTCTTCGACTATCCCGGTATCGGTCGCGAGCTTCAACAAGCCGTCGCGGCCAGGGACATACCGATGGTGCAGGGCATCGCCACGGCCCTGGCCGCGGTGATGCTGCTGATCCTGCTGCTGGGCGACATCTGTGGACGGCTGCTCGATCCGGTGGGCGGGGATCGGCGATGACGGGTGTCCTGATGCAGGAGGGACGACTGCGGGCGGGCGGCTCTCTGCTGCGACCATGCCGCCGATGGCTGCCGCTGCTCGCCGGGGCCGGGGCGCTGTTCGTGGTCGTGGTCGGGCTGTGCGGGCCGCTGATCGCTCCGCACAGCCCGACCGAGCAGCTGGGGACGCCCTTTCGGTCACCGGACGGCATCCATCTGCTGGGTACCGACGTCCTGGGCCGGGACGTGCTGAGCCGCGTGCTGTGGGGAGGGCGGGTGATCGTCCTCACCGGGCTCGGCGCGACGCTGGTCGCCGGAGCCGCAGGAATGGCCGCGGGTGTGTTGACGGGGCTCGCGCCCCGCCGCGTCGGCGATCTCGTGCTGCGGCTCGTGGACGCCTTGGCGGTGCTTCCCGCGCTGTTGCTCATTCTCGTGCTGGCGGCCGGTTTCCCCGGCAGCGACCTGGCGGTCGTGGCCGCCGTCGCCCTGGCCACCACTCCGTTCTCGGTACGTGTGCTGCGCGCGGCCACCCGGCAGGTCGTCGTCACCGGCTACGCGGAGGCGGCGTATGCCCGTGGCGACAGCAGATGGGCCGTGCTGGGCCACGACATACTGCCCAACATCGCCGGACCGGCACTGGCGGACACGGCCCTGCGGCTGGTCGCGTCCGTCCACCTCACCGCCACCGCCGGCTTCCTCGGTCTCGGCCGCGGCGCGCCGGCCCCGAACTGGGGACGCATGATCAACGAGAACATACCCGGTGCCTCTCTGACGGTCGCGCCCTTCCTGGCGCCCACCCTGTTGATCGTGCTGCTCTCGGTCTGCGTCGGCCTGCTGGCCGACTGGTTCGCCGACGCGGCATCCGGGGAGCGGCGATGACCAGCGCGGACGGCGAGGAACTGCTCCGCGTCACGGGGCTGACGCTGGCCCCGGTCGGCGGCGGCCTCCCCGTTCTGCGGGAGGCGACGCTGACCCTCGCCTCCGGGCGGGTGCTGGGGGTGGTCGGGCGGTCAGGCTCGGGCAAGAGCAGCCTGGCGCTGAGCCTGCTCGGCCACGTGCGCCCCGGCCTGGAACGGCGCTCCGGCACGGTGCGGGTGGCCGGTCTCGATCCGTTCGACCGGTCGGGAGCCCGCCGGTTGCGTGGCCGGGTGGTGTCGTTCACGGGGCAGGATCCGGCGGCCTCCCTCAACCCCGCGCTACGGATCGGGGCACAGGTCGCGGAGGCGGTACGGCTGCGCTCACCCGGACTCTCCGACGTCGCCGGGCAGGTCCGGTCGCTATTGTCGTCGGTACGGCTGCCGGCCGACAGGGCGTTTCTGCGGCGCCGTCCCCATCAGGTCTCCGGCGGGCAGGCGCAGCGGGTGGCACTCGCCGCCGCCCTGGCGGGCAGGCCGCGGCTGCTGGTCCTGGACGAGCCGACGGGCAGCCTGGACACCGTGCTGGCCCACCAGATGCGTGAACTGCTGACCGAACTGGTGCGAGACGGTGACCGCACGGCGGTGCTGGTCGGTCATGACCCGGATTGGGTCGCGGCGCTGGCGGACGAGGTGATCCGGCTGGACGACGGGCGGATCACCGCCTCCGGCCCGCCGCGGACGGTACTGCCGGTCGGGCCGCACGTCACCGCGCCCGCCGACCGTGCGGATGCCGAGGCTCCCCGGACGGCCGTTGGCGAGAACCGGGGCGAGCTGCGGGTATGCGACCTGTCGGCCGCGCACGGCCGCAGAGTCGTCCTGCACGAGGTCTCGCTGACCGTCCCCGCCGGCACGTGCACAGCTGTGGTGGGGCCGTCCGGTTCCGGCAAGACCACCCTTGCCCGCTGTCTGGTCGGCCTGCATCGCGCGGTGCGGGGCACGGCCGGCTGGAGGGACGGGTTCGACGGGCCGCCTGTCGCTTCGGGGCGCGGCCGTGCGGTGCAGTTGGTGGCCCAGGACTCCCGTGGGGCGCTCAATCCGCGAGAGTCCGTGCGGACCGCCCTGATGCGGCCGCTGACCGGCCTGCGAGGAATGTCAGCCGAGGAGGCCGCCGCCGAGGCCGGCAGGACGCTCGGGCTGGTCGGCCTGGCGCCGGCGATCCTGTCACGCCGGCCAGGCGAGTTGTCCGGCGGGGAGCGCCAGCGGGTCAACCTGGCGCGGGCCCTGGCCGGTGCGCCGCAGGTGCTGGTCTGTGACGAGATCACCTCGGCGTTGGACCCGGAGATCGGGGCCGGCGTCCTGGACCTGCTGACCTCGTTGCGCCGGACGCTGGGGCTGACGGTATTGCTGGTGACCCATGACCTGACCGAGGTGGCACGGTACGCGGACCGGGTCGTCGTCTTGGACGGCGGGCGGGTGGTCGAGTCGGGCCCACCGGGCCGGGTGTTCGCCCGGCCGGAGCACGCGGTGACACGGGAACTGGTTGGCTGCTCCCGGGTGGGCCCGGCACGAGACCCGGTGTAGCCGCAGAAGGCAGGGGCGAAGGAGACGCCGCAGGCGCGTGAGGGGAGGGGGCGCGGGCCGCCCTCTCCCCTTCCCGGCCCTGTCATGTCGGTGAGAGCGTCCCGGCCAGGGCCTTCTTGTCGATCTTTCCGACCGCGGTCAGCGGCATGGCCGCGATTCCTGCCACCTGGTCGGGTGCCTTGTACTCCGCCAGCCCGCGCCCTCTGAGGAAGGCGGCCAGTTCCCGCGTCCCCGGGATCGGCCCGGCGCAGACCAGGAACGCCACCGACCGCTCGCCCCACTTCTCGTCGGGAACCCCGACCAGTGCCGCCTCCGTGATCAGCGGGTGGGTGAGCAGGTGCTCCTCCACCTCGGTCGCCGCGATCTTCTCGCCGCCGCGGTTGATCTGGTCCTTGATCCGTCCGACGACGACCAGGTGGCCGGAGGGAAGCCGGCGTACGACGTCCCCGCTGCGGTAGAAGCCGTCGGGGGTGAAGGCGACGCGGTTGTGCTCCTGCGCACGGTAGTAGCCGCGCAGGGTGTAGGGGCCCCGGGTGAGCAGTTCGCCGGGGAGACCGTCGGCGACGGGCCGGCCGTCGGGGCCGACGATGAGGACCTCGTCGTCCGGGCAGATCGGGCGCCCCTGGGAGGTACAGATGAGATCCTCGGAGTCCTCCAGGCGGGTGAGGCTGATCAGTCCCTCGGCCATGCCGAAGACCTGCTGGACCGTCACGCCCAGCGCGGGGCCGAGCTTGCGGGCGACGTCGTCGGCAAGCCGCGCTCCCCCGACCTGGAGCACCCTGAGGCTGTCGAGGTCCGCTCCGCCGCGGGCACCTTCCTCCATCCAGTACGGGACCAGGGGCGGGCTGAGCGAGGTGATGGTCACGCGCTCGCGCTCGATCAGCGCGAAGGCGGTCTGCGGGCTCGGATCGGGCGACACGACGACGGTACCGCCGGCGGCCAGAGTGCCCAGCACGCCGGGGCAGGCCAGCGTGAAGTTGAAGGCGATCGGCAGGACGGCGAGATAGACGGAGTCCTCGTCGAGACCGCAGATCTCGGCGGCGGCGCGGGCGTTGTAGGCGTAGTCGTCGTGGGTGCGCGGGATGAGTTTGGGCAGGCCGGTGGTGCCGCCGGAGTGCAACAGCAACGCCAGGTCGCCGGCGACGGGATCCTCCGGGTCGGTCGCGACGGGTGGGGCGTCGTCCGCCAGGTCCGCGAAGCGGATGAAGTCCCGGTGCGCGCCCGGGTCGCCGACCACCACCACGTGGCGTAGCGTGCCGCTTTCCGCCTGGTCGGTGAGGATGTCGCGGAGCAGCCCGCGGTGGTCGAAGCGGGCGTGCCGGTCGGGGATGACGCAGGCCACCGCGCCCGAGATGCGAACCAGGTGGCCGATCTCGGCGCGGCGGTGTCCCGGCATGGCGTGCACGGGTACCGCGCCGAGGCGTTGAAGGGCGAACCAGAGCTGGACGAACTCCGCGCAGTTGGGCAGTTGGACCACGACACGGTCGCCTTTGCGCAGGCCCAGCCGCCGCAGTCCGTGCGCGAGCCGGTTCGCCTCGGCGTCCAGGTGGGCGTAGGTCCAGCGGCGCTCGCCGTCGACGAGCGCGGTTCGCTGCGGGCGCTGCGCGGCCCAGTCACGTAGGTGCGCGCCGAATGTCCGGCCACTCCAGTAGCCGGCGCGGCGGTAACGCTCCGCGTCGGCGTCCGGCCAGACCGGATGGGTCTGGGTCTGGGGCTGGGTCATGGCGATCCCCTTCGTCGTCTCCCGCTGGGAGTGGCATATGCCTCGTTCATCCGTTTAGGATGCACGAGTAGAAATGATAACCATTTTTACTGCATTGCTCCATCGGCACGTCCTTCCGCTGACGCAACGCCACAGGCAAGCACCACGAACATCCGAGCCCACACCGGAGGGAAACCCACCCTTGAGTGACGAACACTCCGTCCCAGAACAGACGCCGAACCCCGCAGAGCCGCCTTCGCATGCGCCCGCACCGGCCTTCGCGCCGGACGACGTACGCGAGGCGGTCGCTCAGGCGCTGGAGATACCGGCGGACGAGATCGACCAGGAGCGCGACCTGTTCGAGCTCGGTCTCGACTCCCTCGCCGTGATGAGACTCGCCGGCGAGTGGCGTCGCCGCGGTATCGCCGTCACCTTCCGGGACCTGGTCCAGGACCCGGTGCTCGGCTCCTGGAGCGCCCTGCTGACGGAGAGGGCACAGCAGGCCTCCATCGACATGCCCTCCCCCGCCCTCACCCCGGACACCGGTTACGACGAGGAGGCGCCGTTCGCGCTGGCGACGATGCAGCACGCCTACTGGATCGGCCGGCAGGACGGCCAGCCGCTGGGCGGCGTCGCCGCCCACTTCTACGTCGAACTCGACGGCGAGGGAGTGGACCCCGTACGGCTCGAGGGGGCGCTGCGCGCTCTGAGCGAGCGGCACGGCATGCTGCGGGCCCGCTTCGACGACGAGGGCCGCCAGCACTACGGCGCGCCCGGCACCGGCCTGGTCGTCCACGACCTGCGGGAGCTGCCCGCCGACGAGGTCACCGACACGCTGGAGACGTTGCGCGAGCGCCACACCCACGGCCGCCTCGACATCGCGGCGGGCGAGGTCTTCCGGGTCTCCCTGTGCCTGCTGCCCGGCGGGCGAACCAGGCTCCAGCTCGACCTGGACATGATGGCCGGCGACGCGCTGAGCCTGCGCGTCCTGCTCACCGACCTGCACCGGCTGTATGAGCGCCCCGATGTGTCATTGCCCGCCTTCGGCCTCGACTACGGCCGCTACCTGGCCGAACACGCTCGGCGTCGTGGCGCGGAACGCGAGCGGGCCGCCCGGTGGTGGCGCGACCGGCTCCCCGATCTTCCCCGGGCGCCCCGGCTGCCCACGACGGTGGATCCGCTGCGGCCGGTGTCGGCGGCCGACTCCGCGCTCACCCACTCCAGGCGTCTGCACCACTGGCTGGACCCGGACGCCAAGGCCGCCCTCCTGGCCCGGGCACGCCTGCACGGCATCACCCCCGCAGCTGCCCTGGCCACCGCGTTCGCCGAGGTCATCGCCGCCTGGAGCGACACCCACCGCTTCCTGCTCAACCTCCCGCTGTTCGACCGGGAGATGCTCACCCCCGACGTCGCCGGCCTCATCGGCGACTTCAGCGGCTCCGTCCTGCTCGACGCGGACATGAGCGCCGCCCTGCCCTTCACCGAACAAGCCCGGCTGCTGCAGGACGGTCTGCAGGCGGGGGTCGCCCACGGCGCGTACGGCGGCGTCGAGGTGCTGCGCGACCTCGCGCGCCTCGAAGGCGCCCCCGTCCTCGCGCCCATCGTCTACACCAGCGCCATCGGCCTGGGCGAGATCTTCACACCGGACGTCCAGGCGACCTTCGGCCGCCCGGTGTGGATCATCTCCCAGGGCCCCCAGGTCTTCCTGGACGCCCAGGTCACCGAACTCGACGGCGGACTCCTTCTCAACTGGGACGTCCGCGACGGCGTGCTCGCCCCCGGCGTGCCGGACGCGGCCTTCGACGCCTACCGCCGCCTGGTCACCGACCTCCTCACCACCTCAGAGGCCTGGCTGCTGCCCGTCGGACCGCTGCTGGCCGCCGACCGGCTCCCGGTCCGCGCCGTCGCCGCCCTGCCTGCGGCCCCGCAGCCCGGCCACGTTCTGCACACGCGCTTCTTCCGGCTCGCCGACGAGCGGCCCGGCCACCTCGCCGTCGTCAAAGAGGACGGATCCGCGCTGACGTACGCCGAACTCGCCCTGGTGGCGCGGAAGGTGGCGACCCTGCTGCGGCACCACGGTGTGCGGGAGGGCGACACCGTGGCCATCACCCTGCCCAAGGGCGCCGACCAGATCGCCGCCGTCCTCGGGGTTCTCGCCGCGGGAGCCGCCTACGCGCCCGTCGGGGTGGAGCAGCCCGCCATCCGGCGCAGCCGCATCCACGCCATGGCCGGCGCGGCCGTTGTGCTCACCGACGACGCTCACGCCCATCTATGCGCCGATCTGCCTGAAGTAGCCGTGCTGCGCCTGGCCGACGCCGAGGAACTCCCCCCCGGGCCCGTCGCCCACCCCGGACCGGACAGTGCCGCATACCTGCTCTTCACCTCCGGCTCGACCGGGCTGCCCAAGGGGGTGGAGGTGTCACACCGCGCCATCGTCAACACCGTCGACGCGATGGGGGATCAGTTCGGCGTCGGTCCCGGCGACCGCACGCTGGCGATCTCCGCCCTCGATTTCGACCTCGCCACCTACGACATCTTCGCCCCGCTGTCGGTCGGCGGGCAGGTGGTCGTCGTCGGCCAGGAGCACCGGCGTGACGCCCACCACTGGGCACACCTCGTCCGCGAGCACAAAGTCAGCATCGTCCAGTGCGTTCCCGCACTGCTGGACCTGCTCATGGCGGCGGGCGGGGACGCGGGACTCGGTGACACGCTGCGCCTGGTCCTGCTCGGCGGCGACTGGGTCGGGCTCGACCAGCCCGCCCGGCTGCGCGCCCTCGTCCCCGGCTGCCGCTTCGTGGCCCTCGGCGGCATGACGGAGGCCGCCGTGCACTCCACCGTCTTCGAGGTCGACGAGGTCGACCCCTCGTGGAAGTCCATCCCCTACGGCGTGCCGCTGCGCAACATGCGGGCCCGCGTCGTGGACGGGCGTGGACGCGACTGCCCCGACCAGGTGCCCGGTGAGCTGTGGATCGGCGGCCCAAGCGTCGCCACCGGCTACCGCGGCGATCCTGAGCGCACCGCGTCCCGGTTCGTCGACCATGACGGCGACCGCTGGTACCGCAGCGGTGACCTGGCCCGCTACCGGCCGGACGGTGTCCTGGAGTTCCTCGGCCGCGCCGACCACCAGGTGAAGATCGGCGGGCACCGCATCGAGCTCGGCGAGGTCGAAGCGGCACTGGAAGAACATCCGGACGTGCTGCACGCGGTGGCCACCGTGCTGGAGACCCCGGTCCGCCGCCTGGCGGCGGCCGTGTCGGTCATATCGCCCACGGGCGGCCGCCCCGACCCCGACCTCCTGCGGAGCCGGGCGGCCGAACAGCTACCCGCCTACATGCTTCCCGAGCATGTCCTGGTCATGGACACGATGCCGCTCACCTCCAACGGCAAGCTCGACCGGGCGGCCGTGCGGCGTGTCCTGACGGCCTCCGCACGCGAGCACCCCGTAGCGGCGCAGGCCCCGTCCGGCCCGGTGGAGACCGTGGTCGCGGGCGTGTGGGCCGAACTCCTCGGGGTGCGCGACGTGAGCCGCGGCGACGGCTTCTTCGCGCTCGGCGGGGACTCGCTCATCGCGACCCGCATGATCGGCCGGCTGCGCGCCGCCGGCGTCGGCGGGGCCCGCGTGGCCGCGCTCTTCGCCAACCCGATCCTTCGGGAATTCTCCGCGCTGCTGACACTGCGGCCCGACACCCCCGGCCCGAGCACCGCACCGAGCACCGCACCGACCACCGTCCTCTCCTCTGACCCCGGCCACGCCTACGAGCCTTTCGCCCTCACCGATGTCCAAGCCGCCTACCACACCGGACGCGACCCCGGTTTCACCCTCGGCGGCGTCGGAACCTGGCACTACAGCGAGTTCGACGGCGCCCAGGTCGACCTGGGACGGCTGGAGCGGGCCTGGCAGACCCTCATCCGACGGCACGGCATGCTGCGCGCCGTCGTACGAGAGGGCACGCAACAGGTGCTGGAGGCCGTCGCACCGTATCGGATCGACTGCCAGGAGAGCGACGCCGCCGGAACCGACGAGGCCCTCGCCGCCCTGCGCGAGCGGATGTCCCGCCAGGTCCGCGACCCCGGCCACTGGCCGCTCTTCGCCGTCGCGGCGGTGCGCTACCCCGGCCCCTCGGGATCCGTCCGGACCAGGCTCGCCATCGGCCTGGACTACCTCGTCCTGGACGCACTGTCGATCACCACCCTGTACGCCGAGCTCAACGCCCTGTACGCCGACCCCGACACCTCACTCCCGGCGATCGAGCTGTCGTTTCGCGACTACCTCACCCAGCTTCCGGCCGACCCCCGCTCCACCGAACGGGCCCGCGCCCACTGGCAGGCGCGGCTGGAGGAACTGCCCCCCGTCCCCGCCCTGCCCCTGGACCGCAATCCGGCACTGCTCGAGACGCCCAGGTTCGCCCGCAGGCAGCTGCGCCTGGACGCCGCCGCCTGGCGCACCGTCAAGGAGCGCGCCGCCCGGCACCGCCTGACACCCTCCACCGTGCTGCTCGCCGCCTACGGGGAGGTCCTGGCGACCTGGAGCGGAACCGACGCCCTCACCCTGACCCTGACCCTGTTCAACCGGCGTGAGGTGCACCCGCACGTCCACCGCGTCCTGGGAGACTTCACCTCCCTGTCCCTGGCCGCCTACCGCCGATCCGGCGACGGCTGGCTGTCGGCCGCCGCCGCGCTGCAGCGGCGGCAGGCCGAGGACCTCGACCACCAGGACGTGCCGATCGCCTGGCTACTGCGGGAGTTCGCCCGCCGTACCGGCATTCTCGACGCCGCCGCGCCGGTGGTGTTCACCAGCGCGCTCGGCGTCGGCGACGCCGGACTGTCCGACCCGGCCTCGGGCTTCCCGCCCAAGGTGTGGGGAATCTCCCAATCCCCCCAGGTCATCCTGGACAACCAGGTCACCGAGGAATCAGGCGAGCTGGTCGTCACCTGGGACGCGGTGGAGGAACTGTTCAGCGACGGCGTGCTCGACGCCATGTTCGACGCCCACACCCGGCTGATCCACCACCTGGCCGACGGCGACTGGACGGCACCGATCCCGGACCTGCTGCCCGCCGCGCAGCGGCAGCGGCGTACGGCGGTGGCGCTGGAGGAGGAGGGCGACCCCGTCACGCCCCGGCTCCTGCACGAGGCGTTCTTCGAACGCGCCGCCGCCGAACCGGACCGGACGGCACTGGTCACCTCCGAGGGCGGCACCACCAGCTACGGCGCGCTCGCCGACGGGGCGCTGCGCACCGCCGCCACCCTGCTGGAGCGCGGCGTGCGGCCAGGCGACCTCGTCGCAATCAGCCTGCCCAAGGGGCCCGAGCAGATCACGGCCGTACTGGGCGTCCTGGCCGCCGGCGCGGCCTACGTCCCGATCGGCCTGGACCAGCCTGCCGCCCGCCGCGACCGGATACGAACCGCCGCGGGAATCGGCCTGACCCTCGGCGAACGGCCCGCACCACCGCGAGCCAACACGCCGGACGACACCGGGGCACACCAGGTGATGTCCCTTCAGGAGGCGCTGAGCCATGAACCGCTGGAGCGAGCACATCGCGTGCCGGTCGAGGCACTCGCCTACGTGATCTTCACGTCCGGGTCGACGGGTGAACCCAAGGGAGTGAAGATCTCCCACACCGCGGCCTGGAACACCGTCGCCGACATCGGAACGCGCCACGACATCGGCCCCGGCGACCGCGTGTTCGCCCTGTCCGCGCTGGACTTCGACCTGTCGGTCTACGACATCTTCGGGCTGCTGTCGGCCGGCGGCTCACTGCTGCTGCCCACAGACGAGCTCCGACACGAACCCCGGCGGTGGCCCGCCCTCGTGCACCGCCACGACGTGACGGTGTGGAACACCGTGCCGGCGCTCCTGGACCTTCTCCTGGACGCGGCGGAGCACGCCGTAGCCGACAGCGAAACGCTGCGAGGGCTGCGCGTCGCACTGGTCTCCGGCGACTGGATCGGCCTGGACCTGCCGGGCCGGTTGCGGGCACTCACCGTGCGGCCCTGCCGGTTCGTCGCCATGGGCGGCGCGACCGAGGCGTCGGTGTGGTCCAACACCCTCACCGTCGAGAAGGTGGACCCCAGCTGGGCGTCCATCCCCTACGGGCGCCCGCTGACCGGGCAGCGCTACCGCGTCGTCGACGGCTTCGGCCGCGACTGCCCCGACTGGACGCCCGGCGAACTGTGGATCGGCGGCGCGGGGCTGGCCATGGGATACCTGGACGATCCGCGCCGCACCGCGGAGAAGTTCCCCACCCACGACGGGCAGCGCTGGTACCGCACCGGCGACCTGGGCCGCTACCGCTCGGACGGGCTCCTGGAGTTCCTCGGCCGGCTGGACACCCAGCTGAAGATCGCCGGGCATCGCATCGAGGCCGGCGAGGTCGAGGCGGCCATCGAAGCCCACCCGGACATCTCCCGGGCCGCCGTGGTGGCCGCGGGAGAGCGCACCGCCCGGCGGCTGGTCGCCTTCGCCGTTCCCCGCGAGCTCCCCGACGATCCCCTCATCGCCCACGACGCTGCCGGCCCGGACGCGACACGACTTGCCGACCGGCTCCATCGCTGGCTCGGCGAGCGCTTGGCCGCCTACGCCATCCCCTCCCGGGTGCTGCTGCTCGCCGCGCTGCCGCTGACCGCCAACGGCAAGATCGACCGCGCCGAACTGGCCCTGCTGGCCGCCCGGGACACCTCCTCGGCCAATGCCGAGCCGCCCCAGGGGGAGGTGGAGACCGCCCTCGCCGGGCTGTGGGACGCCCAGCTGCCCGGCTCGGCGCTGGACCGCAACGCCAACTTCTTCACCACCGGCGGGGACAGCCTGTCCGCGATCCGCCTGGTGTCAGCGATCGAACGCCGTTTCGGGACCGGCATCACGATCCGCACCCTCCTGGCCGCACCGACCATCGCCGCGCTCGGCGCGGAGATCACCGCAACGGTCGCCGGCGCGACCGACGTCGAAATCGGAGAACTGTGAACATCACCGAGCTGCTGGCCGGATACGCACGTGACGGCGTGGTCGTGTGGGCTCAGGACGGGCAACTGCGCTTCCGGGCACCCAAGGGCTTCCTCACCGACGAGCGGCGCGCCGAGCTGCGCGCCCACAAGGACGCGATCCTGCGACACCTGGCCGACGAGCAGAACAGCCGCCCCCTGCACCACGACGAGGCCGGCCGCCACGACCCCTTCCCCCTGACGGGCATCCAGGCCGCCTACCTGATCGGCCGGGCCGACGCCTACGCCTACGGCGGTGTCGCCTGCCACGCCTACGTCGAGCTGGACTACGCCGAACTCGACACCGACCGCGTCACCGCCGCCTGGCAGCACCTGATCGAACGGCACGACATGCTGCGCGCGGTCGTCCACACCGACGGATACCAGCAGGTGCTGCCGCAGACCCCCGAGCTGCGCGTCACCGACACCGCTACCGCCGACACGGCGCAGGCCGACGCCGCCCTGAACGACGCCCGCGCCAGGATGTCGCTGCGCCGAGGACCCACCGACCGCTGGCCGCTGTTCGACGTGCACATCACCCGGGTCCCCGGGCGTGCCGTGCTGCACCTGTCGTTCGACATGCTCACCGTCGACCACGCCAGCCTGCGCATCCTGCTGGCCGAGTTCCACCACCTGTACCGGGACGGCACCGGCGCACCGGCCCCGCTCGGCATCACCTTCCGGGACTACGTCCTGGCCCGGCGAGCCCTGACGGACACCCCCGCCTACTTGCGGGACCGGGAGTACTGGACGGCGCGGCTGGAGGAGCTGCCGCCCCCGCCGGAACTGCCGACCGCCGAGACCTGGGCCGCCACCGAACACCCAGACGACGGTGACGTCCGTTTCCGCCGCCTGGAGCGGCCGCTGCCGATGGCCGCCAGGCAGCGCCTGACCGAGCGCGCCGGACGACGCGGACTGACCGTCTCCACGGTGCTGCTCACGGCGTACGCCGAAATCGTCGGCCGCTGGTCGCGCACCGCGCGCTTCACCCTCAACGTGCCGACCGTGGACCGCCCGGCGCTGCACGAGGACATCGGCCGCCTCGTCGGTGACTTCACCTCGGTGGAGCTGCTCGCCGTGGACCTGACCGCGCCGGCCTCCTTCACCGAGCGGGTCCGGGAGACCGGCGCCCAACTGCTGGAAGACCTGCAACACCCGCTGTTCACCGGCTCGGAGGTGCTGGCCGAGTTGTCGCGCCGGGCCGGCGCCCCCGTGCTGATGCCGGTCGTCTTCACCAGCGCCCTGGGCGGCGCCGGAGCACCGGGCGGCATCCCGCCGGAGGTCTCCTACGCACTCACCCAAACTCCGCAGGTGTGGCTGGACTGCCAGGTCATGGAGCGGGGCGAGAGGCTGGTCATGTCCTGGGACATCCGCGAGGGCGCCCTGCCCGACGGCGTCGCCGAGGACATGTTCGGCGCCTACGTCACGCTGGTCGAACTGCTGGCGGCCGAAGGCGCCGACGCCGAGGACGCCTGGGAGCAGCCGGCCCGCGTCGAACTGCCCGCGGCGCAGGCTGCCCGC
Source organism: Streptosporangium sp. NBC_01810 (assembly GCF_035917355.1). Lineage (NCBI taxonomy): Bacteria > Bacillati > Actinomycetota > Actinomycetes > Streptosporangiales > Streptosporangiaceae > Streptosporangium > Streptosporangium sp. NBC_01810. Next base: position 2,768,658 of record NZ_CP109070.1, read on the forward strand.
CGGATCGAGGTCAACGCGACGCAGGGCCCGTTGCCGGACTCACTGCTTCACGAGCCGGTCCTGGCCCGTGCCCTGGCCACCCCCAACGCGGTCGCGGTACAGTCCCCGGACCGCGCCTTGACCTACCGTCAGCTGCTCGGACGGGCAGCGCAGGTGGCCGACCTGCTGGTCGCAGCCGGGCTGCGCCCCGCCGAACCGGTGGCCATCTGGATGGACAAGGGCTGGGAGCAGGTCGTCGCCGTGCTGGGCACGCTGCTGGCCGGCGGCGCCTACCTGCCCGTCGACACCGCGCAGCCCCCGGCCCGCCGCGACACGATCCTCGCCGACGCCGCCGTCCGTACCGTGCTGACCCAGTCCTGGCTGGCGGAGATCGACGATCTACCGGACGGCGTGTCGGCCGTCGTGGTGGACCGGCTGCCCGAGGCCGTCGCGCCCAACGCCGCCCCGCCGCGCCGCGCCGCCCCCGACGATCTGGCCTACATCATCTACACCTCCGGCTCCACCGGCACGCCCAAGGGCGTGATGATCAGCCACCGGGCCGCCCTGAACACGGTCCAGGACATCAACCACCGCTACGCCCTCACCGGTGACGACCGCGTCCTCGGCATCGCCGCGCTGGGCTTCGACCTGTCGGTCTACGACATCTTCGGTCCGCTGTCGGCAGGCGGCACGCTGGTACTGCCCGAGGCCGGGCGCCGCGGCGACCCCTCTCACTGGGCCGACCTCATCTCCGCCCACGGCATCACGGTGTGGAACTCAGTGCCCGGCCAGTTGCAGATGCTCTGCGACTGGCTGCGCTCGGAGCCTCCCGGCCAAGACGGCACGCTGCGCCTGGCCCTGCTGTCTGGCGACTGGATCCCGATCACCCTGCCCGACGAGGCGCGGACGATCCTGCCCGGCCTGGAGGTCATCTCCCTGGGCGGCGCCACCGAGGGCTCCATCTGGTCGATCGCACACCCCGTCGGCGCGGTGGACACCAACCGGCCCAGCATCCCCTACGGCCGTCCGCTGACCAACCAGCGCCTCACCGTACTCGACCACGCCCTGCAGCCCCAGCCCGACTGGGTCACCGGTGAGCTGTACATCGGCGGAGCCGGAGTGGCCATGGGCTACTTCGGCGACCAGGCCCGCACCGCGGAACGTTTCATCACCGATCCGGCCACCGGTGAACGGATCTACCGCACCGGCGACCTGGGCCGCTACCTGCCCGAGGGGGACATCGAGTTCCTCGGCCGCGAGGACGCCCAGGTGAAGATCCGCGGCTACCGGGTGGAACTCGCCGAGATCGAGGCCGCCCTACAGGCACACCCCTCGGTAGGCGTGGGGGCGGTCCTGGTCGACGACTCCGCCTCAGGCGGGCGCCGCCTGGCCGCGTTCGTCGAAACAGCACACCACGGGTCCGACGAACCCGCCCCCCCGTCCGCCACCCGCGCACGCCAGGCCGCCGCGCACGCCGTACACGAGGCCTCCGCCAAGATCGACAGCAAACGGCTGACCGCCTTCCTCGACACGCTCGACGAGGTCGCGCTCTCGGTGATGAGCCGGGTGCTCACCGGCGCCGGCCTGTTCGCCGATACCGCCGGGCACACCGCCGAGGAGATCTACACCGCGCTGCGCTCCACCCCGCGTCACCGCCATGTCCTACGCCGCTGGCTGCGCGCACTCACCAGCCGGGGCCGGCTGTCGCACGACGACGCCGCCGCGACCTTCGGCGGGCTGCACCCGACCTCCGCAGCAGATCTGGAGCACACCTGGCAGCGCGCCACCGCACTGGAGCGAGAGGTCGGCTGGAGCACCGAACTGCTCGAGGTCATGCGCACCTGCGCCGACCGGCTGCCCGAACTCATCTCAGGCGACCTCGACATCCGCGCGCTGCTCTTCCCCGGGGCGGCCACGGAGGCCGCCGACGCCGCCTACCGTGACAACCTGGCCATCCGCCACCTCAACCAAGCCCTGGTGGCCGCCGTGCGAGAGATCGCCGCCGACCACGCGGGCGAGGAGCGGCTGCGCGTGCTGGAGGTCGGCGGCGGCGTCGGCGGCACGACCGGCGAACTGGTGCCGGTCCTCGCCGAATACGGCGTGGACTACGTGTTCACCGACCCGTCGGCGTTCTTCCTCAACGAGGCACGCGAGCGCTTCGCCGACCACCCCTGGGTGCGCCACGAACGCCTCGACGTGGACAACGACATCCGCGAACAGGGATTCATCCCCAACTCCTTCGACGTCGTGGTGTGCGCCAACACCCTGCACGCCGCCTGCGACACCGAGGCCACACTCGCCCGGCTTCGTGAGCTGCTGGTACCCGGCGGCCACCTGGTGTTTGTGGAAAACACCCGCGACGACCACTACCCGCTGCTGGTGTCCATGGAGTTCCTGGAGGTCGCCGGACGCACCTGGACCGACCACAGGGCACACAACGGGCAGTCCTTCCTCACCCGGCCACAATGGCTGGACCTGCTGGACCGGCACGAAGCGGTGGACGTCGTCTCGCTTCCCGAAGTGGGCGACCCGCTGGCCGCCACCGGCCAGGAACTCTTCCTCGCCCGCCTGAAGGCCGACCGCGCCCACGTCACGGCGGGCGAGCTGACACGCGGTGTGTCCACCCGGCTACCCGAGTACATGGTTCCGTCGCTGTGGCAGATCGTCGACGCCCTGCCCCGCACGGCCAACGGCAAGACCGACCGCAACCAATTGCGCTCCTGGCTGCCCCGCGAGGGCACGCAGGCGGCTCCGGCCGCCGACGAGCGGCCGATGGACGAACTGGAGAGCAAACTCGCCGAATTGTGGGCGCAACTGATGGCCGTGGAGCACGTCGGCCGCACCGACGACTTCTTCGCCCTGGGCGGAGACTCCCTGCTCGTCGCCCGCATGGTCGGCCGGCTACGAGAGCGGATACCGCAGGCCGCCGACCTGGAGTGGGAGGTCGTGCTGAGGCACATGCTGCGGCGCCCGACGGTGGCCGGCCTCGCCGCCTTCCTGCGCGGCCTCACCGGCGAGTCTCCGGCCGACCGGCCTGACGCGCCCGTCGATCCCGTCATCCACCTGCACGGCGCCCGTTCGGCGGACGAGCCCACCACCGTCCTCGTCCACGCAGGAACCGGGACGATCATGCCGTACCGGGCGCTGGTCACCGAGATCAGGCGGCGCTCCCCCGGAGTCGCCGACGTCGTGGGCCTGGAGGTCCCCGGCCTCGACCGCTATCTGGCCGCCCCGCCCGAAGGGCTCATCGAGCAACTCGCGGCCGACTACGCCCGCGCGCTGACCGCGGGCGGCGGCAGGCGCTTCCACATCGTGGGGTACTGCCTGGGCGGCCTGATCGCCACCGAGGTGGCCCGCAACCTGGCCGAGTCCGGCGCCCAGGTGGAGAGCCTGACGGTCATCAGCAGCCACAGCCCGAGGTTCCGCCTCGACGACGAACTGCTGTCGGAGTACTCCTTCGCCGTGATGATGGGCATCGACCCGGCCGACCTCGGCTTCCCCGACGACCAGTACCGAGTGGCGGCCGCCACCGACGCCGTGCTGGCCGGCAGCCCCGGCGTCCTGCCCGACGGCGGACTCGCCGCCCTCACCGGAAAGTACGCCGACATCGCCGCCTGCTTCCGGAACCTGGCCACGGTACCCCGCGCCACGCGCATCGCCCGGATGTGCGAGGCGGTACCCGCCTCGGCCGGCAGCTACGAACCGGACCACATGACCCGGCTGTTCTCCGCCTACCGCCAAAGCGTCTTCGCCATCACCCGCTACACCGCCGAACCCTACGCCGGCGACATCACCTTCCTGCGACACGACGGCGCCTACCCGTTCCCCGGCAGCAAGGCCGCCGTCACCGAGTACTGGCAGGAGCTCACCCTGGGCGACCTGGAGATCGTCGACATCGGCGGCGACCATTTCAGCTGCCTGTCGGCCGAGCACGCCCCCGCGGTGCTGAAGATCCTCACCGAGCTGACCAACGGCGCGGTGACCCGATGAACGGCACGCGCATCATCGGGGTGCTGGGCGCCTCCGGAGCGGTGGGCCGGGCCGCGGTCCGCGAACTGCGCGACCTCGGCCACGGCGCGCTGCGCCTGGGCGGGCGCCGGGTGGACGCGCTGCGGGCCGTGGCCGACCAGGAGCTCGCCGGCCGCGGCGACATCGTCCGGACCGACGTCGAAGATACCGCGAGCCTGGCCGCCTTCGCACAAGGATGCGACGTTGTCCTCAACTGCGTCGGCCCGACCTACCGGCTCAGGGCCACCGTGGCCTCGGCCGCGCTGGCCGCCGGAGCGCACTGCGTCGACGTGGCCGGCGACGACCCGGCCGCCGAAGACCTGCTCAACGACGGCGACCCGGCCCGCGAGGGCCGCAGTGTGATCCTGTCCGCGGGAGCGCTGCCCGGCCTGTCCGCCATCCTGCCGCGCTGGCTCGCCCGCCAGGACCTGGACGAGGTATCGGCGCTGACCGCTCACTGCGGCGGCCTGGAGTCCTGCTCCCCGACCGTGGCCGTCGACCTGATGCTCTCCCTCACCGCGGGCGGCGCGAACGGCGCCGCCTACGGGGAACCGCTGGCCGCCGTCCGCGGCGGGCGCCGCCTCTCCCGGGCGCTGCGGGCCGTCGAGGACGCCGAAATCCCCTGCTTTCCCGGCCGGGTGGCCGTGCAGCCCTTCCTCAGCGGCGAGAGCGAACGCTTGGCCACGCGTCTTGGGCTGGATCGGGTGGACTGGTTCAACGTCCACCCCGGCCCGCAGGTACGCGCCCTGCTGAACCTGTTGCCGGGCCGCCTCGCTGCGGGAGCCGACCTCGGCGAACTCGCCGCCCGGCTGATCTTGGCCGCCAACCTCGACCTGGCCGGGCGCACGCCCTACTACGTACTCGACTTCCAGCTGACCGGCACCTCGGCCGGCCGGCCCGCGTGGCGCCGGCTGACGGTACACACCGCCAGCAGTTACCGGCTCACCGCCGCCGTCGGGGCGCTGGCCGTGGACGCGATCCTGCGCGCGACCGTCCCGCCCGGCGTGCACTTCGCCTGCGATGTGCTCGACCCGGACACCGTCGCCGACTGGCTCCGCGGCGGCGGAGCCGTCGATCGGTTCGAGCTGTCCAGGTCCGCCGATGAGCCGTGCGCCGACGATCCGGCCGAGGAGGGCGTCCTGTGAACGGGCACCCCCCGCTGCGGATGGTCGTCTGCGGCACCAACTTCGGCCGCTTCTACGCCGAAGCCGTCCTGGCCCACCCCGGCTACACCTTGGCCGCGATCCTCAGCCGCGGCTCCGCCGCCTCCCGCGCCTACGCGCGACGCCTCGGCGTCCCTCACCACACCGAGGTCGACCAGCTACCGGACGACCTCGACACGGCGTGCGTCGTGGTCGGCTCATCGATATCGGGAGGAGAGGGAACCGCACTGGCCAAGGCCCTGATCGGCCGCGGCCTCCATGTCCTGCAGGAACACCCCGTTCATCTCGACGAGCTGACCGAGTGCCTGAAACTCGCCCGACGCCACCGCGTGCAGTACCGGCTCAACACGCACTACCCGCACGTCGAGCCGGTGCGCGCGTTCATCCAGGCCGCCCGCAGGCTCACCACCCGCCAAAAGCCGCTGTTCATCGACGCCGCCACCCCCGTCCACCTGATGCAACCGATGGTGGACATCCTCGGGCGAGCCCTCGGCTCGCTGCGCCCCTGGCGGTTCACCGACCCCTTGACCCTGCCCGCGGAGGTCGGCACACAGCCGTTCCGCCTCCTGCAGGGAGTCCTCGGCGGGGTAGCGCTGACCGTGCGAGTCCACCACCAGCTCGACCCCGCCGACCGCGACAACCACGCCCTGCACTGGCACCGGGTATCGCTCGGCACCGAGGGTGGGGTCCTCACCCTGGCCGACACCCACGGGCCGCTGCTGTGGAGCCCACGCCTGCACGTCAACCGGGACGCCGACCGCCGGTTCGTACTCGACGGGCCGGGCACCGACGACCTCGACCTCACGACGACCTCGGTCATCGGCGACACCGGGACGTTCCGCGAGGTGTTCACCGAGTTGTGGCCCCAGGCCGTCGGCCGCGCGCTCGACGGGCTGCGAGCGGCCGTGACCGACAGCGAAGACGTCCTGCGGGCGGCGCAGTACGACCTGACGATGTGCCGCATCTGGTCCGATCTGGCCGCACGACTCGGGCCACCGGAAATCATCAGGCCCCCCGCGCCACACCCCCTTCCAGCCGGCGAGCTGTTCCCCGCTCCGCCGGCCCCGGCTGAAGCGCGAAAACCGATCCCCTCCCCCGAACCCCCCACGGACACCGGATCCCGGCCTGCCCCCCCATCGGAGTCGTCCGCAGACACCGAGGCGGCGCCTCCGTACACGCCGTCGGCCGAGTTCTTCGATCTCATCGCCACCGAACACACCGCCGGCGCGAGCGCTCCCGCCGTCGCACGGGCACTGGCCGGCGCGGACCTCTCACACGGACCGGTGCTCGACATCGGAGCCGGTACCGGCCTGCTGACCGAGGCCGTCGCCCGGGCCCGGCCCGACGCGGAGATCCTCGCCTGCGAACCGGCCACCGGCATGCGGGCCGTCCTGACCAGCCGCGTCTTCAGCGACCCGTACCTGCGCCCCAGGGTGACGATCACCGCTGACGCCGCTCCGGAGCTGGAGCTGCCCGACCACGTCAGCGCCGTCCTGCTGTGCGGTGTACTCGGCCACCTGGACGCCGGGCAACGCCGACGGCTGTGGGAGCGCCTGCTGCGACGCCTGTCCCCGAAGGGCGTCGTCATCGTCGAACTCATGGGGATGGAAAAGCCTCTACTCCTTCCCGAGACCCGGATGGCCACCGCCCGAGCCGGCCACCACCGCTACGAATGGTGGTTCTCCGGCGCCCCCGACCAGGACGCCCCCGCCACGATGCGGCTGCACACCACCTGGCGGGTGTACCTCGACGACGAGGACATCCCGCTACGCCTGGTGCACGACTCCTACCGATGGATTCCCTTCGGGCTGCGGCAGGTGGCCGAGGAGGCTGGGCTGCACGCGCGGCTGCTGCCCACCCGGCCCGGTGCGCCGCCGCTGGCCGAGCTCACCCGCCAGCCGGTCGTTGCCTCCCCTGTTCCCACCCCAGGCCCCGCTCTCCCCTGACCCTCTCCTCTCTTCTTTCTCCCCTCCTCGCCAACGACGAAAGATGACCGATGAACCCGCCCACACCTTCCAGCGTGCCCTCCTCCGCACCCGCGTCTGCTACGGGCGAGGCCGCCTCCATCCCCGCGCTGGACGCCCCCCGCCCGCAGAACTTCCCCATCCGCCGGGGCTGCCCCTTCTCCGCACCCGAGGAGTACACCCGCCTGCGCACCCTCGAACCCGTCGCCCGGGTCACCCTGCCCACCGGACGAGAGGCCTGGGTGGTCTCCCGCTACGAGGACGTCCGCGAACTGCTCGCCGACCCGCGGATCAGCGCCGACATCCGCCGCCCCAACTTCCCCGCCCTCGGCGAGGGCGAGCAGGAGATCGGGGCCCGGCTGCGCCCCTTCATCCGCACCGACGCCCCCGAGCACACCCGCTACCGCCGGATGCTGCTGCCGGAGTTCACCGTCCGCCGGATCCGTGCCATGCGGCCCGCCGTGCAGACCATCGTGGACGGCCTCCTGGACTCCATACTCGCGACCGAAGCACCCGTCGACTTCATCCCCCTCTACGCCAACGCCGTCTCCACCTCCGTGATCTGCGAACTGCTGGGCATCCCCGCAGAAAACCTGGAGTTCTTCCGCGACGTCACCCGCATCTCCGGCTCCCGCCACAGCACCGCCGAACAGGTCGCCGAGGCACTGGGCGGACTGTTCGCCCTGATCTCCGACCTGGTGGCCCAGCGGCAGGAGCAACCGGGCAACGACCTGCTCTCCAAACTCGTCGTCAACCACCTGCAGACCGGCAACGTCACCCTGCCCGAACTGCTGTCCACCGTGGGCATCACCATCAACGCCGGACGCGAGACCAGCACGAACATGATCGCCCTGAGCACCCTGCTGCTTCTCCAGCGGCCGAATCTGATGGAGGAACTGCGAGCCGACCCCTCCCTGATGCCGGCCGCCGTCGACGAGTTCCTGCGGGTGATGTCGATCGCCGACTCCATCCCGCTGCGGGTCGCCGCCCAGGACATCGAGATCTCCGGCACGGTGATACCCGCCGACGACGGCGTCATCGCTCTGCTGGCCGGCGCCAACCACGACCCCGAGCAGTTCCCCGACCCCGACCGGGTCGACTTCCAACGCCCGGACAACCACCACGTCGCCTTCGGCTACGGCGTCCACCAGTGCATCGGCCAGCACCTGGCCCGGCTGGAGCTTGAGGTGGCCCTGGAGACACTGATCCGCCGCGTGCCCACGCTGCGCCTGGCAGCCTCGGACGAGGAGATCGACTTCAAACACGACTCCGCCACCTTCGGCATCGAGCGGCTGCCGGTGACGTGGTGAGTGCCCATCCCGGCGTGCCCGCCCCGTGGACAGGCACCAAACCCCACCCGGCGCCGCGGCGTTTCGGCCCGTGGATCCGGTGCTGGAGCCCGCGGCCGGCGGCCCGGCTACGGCTGATCTGCCTCCCGCACGCCGGTGGCGGCGCCAGTTTCTACCGCCCCTGGGCGGCCCTGCTGCCGCCGGAGGTCGAGCTGTGGGGCATCCAGTACCCGGGCAGGGAGGACCGCTTCGAAGATCCCCTGGTGGACCGGATGGACGAGCTGGTCACGGCCGTCACCGACGCCTTGGTGCCGTTACTCGACCGCCCCTACGCCCTGTTCGGTCACAGCATGGGCTCGGCCGTCGCCTGGGAGGTGGCCCGCGACCTACGGCGCCGCGAGACGCTCGGCCCGCGACGGCTGTTCGTGTCCGGCCGCGAGGCCCCGGGCACCGCCACCGTCGGCGAGGTCCACCGGCAAAGCGACGACCTCCTGTGCCGGGAACTGCAACGGCTCGGCGGCACCAGCGACGAAGTGCTGGCCGATCCCGATCTGCGCCCGGTGGTACTCGGCTACGTGCGCAACGACTACCGCCTCATCGAAACCTACCGCCCGATCCCCCTGCCCCCGCTGCGCTGTCCGATCGAGGTGTTCACCGGCGAGACCGATCCGGAGCTGACCCCGCAGAGCGGTCGCGACCGCGCCGGCGGATGGGCGGATCTCACCACTGCCCGCACCGAGGTCCACACCTTCCCCGGCGACCACTTCTACCTCGCTCCACGACGCCAGGAGGTCGTCACGGCGATACTTCGCCGCCTGGATCCGTCGCTGGCCATGGGCGCTCACCGGTGGCCCAGCACCCCCTGACCACCCGGCCGCGTCCGCACAACCAGGAGAACCCCATGATCGACTACTACTCACCCTCGGCCGAGTTCTACGAGATGGTCGCCACCCGCCACACCGCCAGCAGCGGACCACCGCTCACCCGTGTACTGGCCCACGTCGACGTCTCCTACGGCCCCGTCCTGGAAATCGGCGCTGGCACCGGCCGGATCACCGAGGTCATCGCGGCCGCGCTGCCACAAGCGGAGATCATCGCCGCCGAGCCCTCCGCCACCATGCGGGCCGTCCTCACCTCTCGAATCGCCCGGGAGGCGGACCTGCGCCGCCGCGTCACCGTCGTCGACGGCTCGGCGCAGGACCTCCAACTCCCCGAACGGCTCTCCGCGGTAGTGATCTTCGGCGTGGCCGGACATCTCACCACCACCGAACGCGGCGCCCTGTGGCGCAGGCTCCGCGACCGGCTACCCGACGGCGGTCTCATCGTCGTCGAGTTAATGGGGGTCTCCGCTCCACGCGTCATCCCACCGGTGATGTCCCTGCGAGAGACCATCGGCCGCCAGACCTATGAGTGGTGGATCGGCGGCGAGCCCGCCCAGGACGACGCCATGCGATTCACCACCACCTGGAAGGTCCTGCGAGATGGTCGCACCGTTCGCGAGGTCACCGACAGTTATGACTGGCACACCTTCGACGTCGCCCGGCTCGCCCGCGAGGCGGGAATGACAAGCCGCCGCATCACCGAGGCCGGCGGCCAGGCCATCCCCGAAATCGGAGTCCTCGTCAAATGACCCAACCCACCTCACGCCACCGAGGCCCGCAGCAGCCCGGCGCGCCCGGTCTACACAGCGTCCCCGACGCCTCCGGCGCTCCCGACACACCCGGCGCCTCCCCGGGCCCGGCCCCGTCGGACGCCCCGAAAGTGCCACCGTTGCGCGGCATCCTGCGCCAGGTCCGGGGCCGCCTCGCCCTGGCCGTCGCCCTGCAGGCCGCCGGCGCGCTGGCCGGAGTCATCCCCTTCATCGCCGTCGCCCGGATCGCCGTCCACCTCACCAACGGCTCCCCTCCCCTCGGCGAGGACCTCTGGCCATTGGTCACCCTCGCGTGCCTGTCCGGCCTCGCGGCCCTGCTCCTCGGATCCGCCGCCGGGGTGGTCAGCCATCTCGCCGACAACGACCTGCAACTCGCGCTGCGCCGCCGACTGGCCGAGCACACCGGCCGCCTGCCGCTGGGATGGATCACCTCCAGGGGCGCGGGGGAGATCAAACGCGCCGTACAGGACGACGTGCACGCTCTGCACACGCTCGTCGCCCACACCCTCCTTGACGTCACCGCCGTCCTCACCGCCCCGCTTCTCGCGCTGGTCTACCTGTTCACCCTCGACTGGCGGCTCGCGCTGCTCAGCGTGCTACCCCTGACCCTCGGCGCCTACCTGTTCAGCCGGGCCATGGCCGGAGCGGCGGCGCAGATGGCCGAGTACGGGGCGGCCCTGGGCCAGATCTCCTCAGCCGCCGTGGAGTTCTCCAACGGCATCGCCGTTTTGAAGACCTTCGGCCGAAGCCGTAAGGTCCACGAACGCTTCCTGACCGCCACCGACGGCTTCTCCGACTTCTTCACCTCCTGGGTCCGCACCACGCTGGTCACCTCCACCGCGGCCCTGCTCGTCGTCTCCCCGGCCGTCATCCTGCTCCTGCTGGCCCTGGTGGGAGCCGTGTTCGTCACCGGCGGATGGACGACCGCCGCCGACCTCATACCGTTCATCCTGCTCGGACCGGCCGTCGCCGCCCCCATGGGCGTGGTCGGCCCCCGGATCCAGCAGATCCGGGCCGGCCAGGCCGCCGCCACCCGCATCTCCGCCCTGCTCGACACCCCGGTCCTGCCACAGAGCACAACACCCGCCATCCCCCAGGACTCCCGCATCTCGATGCGCAAGGTGTCCTTCTCCTACGACGGCCGCACCGACGCCCTGAGCAGCATCGACCTCGACCTGAAACCCGGCACCGTCACCGCGCTCGTCGGCCCCTCCGGATCGGGTAAATCCACCCTCGCCTCACTGCTTCTGCGTTTCCACGACGTCACGGCAGGCGCCATCACCATCGGTGGTGCCGACGTCCGCGACATACCCGCCGCCGACCTCTACCGCCACGTCGGCTTCGTCCTGCAGGACGTGCGACTGCTACGGGCCTCCGTCGCCGACAACATCCGCCTCGGCCGCCCCTCCGCCGACGACGACCAGGTCGAACAGGCCGCCCGCGCCGCCCAGATCCATGACCCGATCACCGAACTGCCCGCCGGCTACGCCACCGAGGTCACCACCGGCGTCTCCTTCTCCGGTGGCGAACAACAACGCCTGTCCATCGCCCGCGCCCTACTCGCCGACGCCCCCGTCCTCGTCCTGGACGAGGCCACCGCCTATGCCGACCCCTACTCCGAAGCGCTGATCCAGAACGCGCTGTCCACCCTGGCCGCCGGTCGCACGCTGCTCGTCATCACCCACCGGCTGGCGACCGTCCGCCACGCCGACCAGATCGTGGTGCTCGACGGCGGGCAGATCGTCGAACAAGGCCGCCACTCGGACCTGCTGGCCGCCGAAGGCCGCTACGCCCAGCTGTGGAGAGCCCAGGAGGCGGCACAGGCCGGCGACGAAACAGCACCCACCTCCACCACATCAGCCGCCCTGGCCCCCACGGCACTAACCGTCCGCGGCAACCTCGACGCCTCCCCAGGGAGAACCCCGCGATGATCCGTCATCTCTACCGTGTCCTTGGACCCGAGGGATCCGGTTTCCTGAACCGTCTCCTCGTCGTGCTGGCGAGCGCCGCCATCCTCCAGGGCCTCGCCTTCACCCTGCTGGTGCCGGTGCTGCGTGCCCTGCTCGGTGAGAACCCGGGCGAGGTGTGGCCGTGGCTCACCGTCCTGACGGTCTGCTCACTGGCCTACGCCGCCCTCCAAGCCGTCGCTCTGAGCAGCGGCTTCACCGTCGGCTCCCGACTCTCGCGGGTGCTGCACCGGCGACTCGCCGACCGCGCCCTCGACCTGCCCATCGGCTGGTTCACCCCCGGGCGTGCCGCCGAACTCAGCCGCCTGGCCGGCCAGAACATCATCCAGGTGATGAACATGCCGGCGCACCTGCTGCGTCCGCTGACCAGTTCGGTCCTCACCCCACTCACCATCGTGGCCGCTACCTTCTTCCTCGACGGCCGGGTCGCGCTCGTGCTGCTGCTGTGCGCACCGTTGCTACTGGCGGTACACCTGTGGAGCACCTCCGTGATGAGCAGGCTGGATCGGGGACGCGACACAGCGATCGGCGAATCAGCCGACCGTGTCCTGGAGTTCGCGCAGAACCAGCCGATACTGCGCGCCTTCGGCCGGACCGTCGACGGCTACGGGGCACTCGACGACGCCCTGGCGGCGGAGTCGCGTGCCGACCGCCGACTGATTCACCGCGGCGTACCGGGTCTGGTCTCCTTCGCCTTCGCCACCCGTACGGTCTTCGCCCTCCTGCTGGCTTTGGGAGTCTCCTGGACTCTGGGCGGCTCCCTGGACGTGGCGACCCTGCTGGCCCTGCTGGTGCTCGTCGGCCGACTCACCGACAGCCTGTCCAGCGCGGCCGACCTGGGCGCCGGGATGCGGATCGCCCGCAACAGCCTGGAACGGCTGGACGCCGTACTCGGCCGGCAACCGTTCCCGCAACCGGCCGAGCCCCGGCTGCCGGATGGAGCCGACGTGGAGTTCGACGCGGTCCGCTTCGGCTACCGGCACGACACCATGGGCGGCTCCACCTCTCTCACCGATCCAGAAGCCGAGTTGCTCTCCGATGTGAGCTTTCGCATCCCCGAGCGCAGCATGACCGCTCTCATTGGGCACTCCGGCGCCGGCAAGACCACCGTCGCCCGACTGCTGGCCCGCTTCTGGGACACCACCGGCGGCACGGTCCGCATCGGGGGAGTCGATGTCCGCGACATCACCTCCGAGGACCTGGCCGCGACCGTCTCGATCGTCTTCCAGGACGTCTACCTCTTCGAGGGCACGATCGAGGACAACGTCCGCGTCGGTGATCCAGACGCCAGCGAGGAGAAACTGCGCCGCGCCGCGGTCATGGCCGGGCTGGACCGGGTGGTGGAGGAAATGCCCGACGGCTGGGCCACCCGGGTCGGCGAGGGCGGTACCGCCCTGTCCGGCGGACAGCGTCAGCGTGTCTCCATCGCCCGCGCCCTGCTCAAGGACGCGCCGATTCTCATCCTGGACGAGGCGACCGCCGCGCTCGACCAGGAGAACGAGGCCGTGCTGACGTCCACGGTCCAAGCCCTGGCCACCGAGAAAACACTGCTCGTCATCACCCACCGCCTCAGTACCGTACTGGCCGCCGACCAGGTCCTCGTCATGGAGAACGGGCGGATCACCGAACGCGGCACGCACGCTCAACTCACCACCGCCGACGGCACCTACGCCGACTTCTGGCGACAGCGCACCAACGCGGACGGCTGGCGGCTGGAAGTGGCCCCGTGACCGCAGCGGCCCCGACCGGCACGTCCACCGAAGCACGAGAACACCGCACGGCAAGGAGCACAACGATGACCGCCAGGCAATCCGAACCATGGGCGGACTGGGCGCGGGCCGTACCCGCCCTCAAATGCACAGCCCTGCTTCACACCCCGGACAAACCGGCCCGCACGGCCGTGCACCTCACCAGGGCCGGCCTCGACGAGCAGTACGCCGTCTACGAGCACGCCGGGGTCTGGTACTTCGTGGCAGGCTCCGCCGTCACGCTCACCGCAGACGCGACCGAGGTCGTCGCCCGCGCCGACGGACACACGTGGACCGCGGCCACCGAAGGCCGACCACTGGACAGAATCGCCGAAGCACTCACAGCACTCGGGAACCGCGCTGACGGAACCCGTTACCTGTACGGATGGGCCACCTTCGAACTCGCCCACCTGCTGCACGGTGATCCCACCGCCGCAGGAACGCAACCACTCCTGTCGTTCCTGGTTCCCTGCGTGGAGGTAGCCCTCAGCCCAGGGAAGGCCGAACTACGAGCCGTCGACGAAGCCTGGGCCGCGAAGGTCACGGCCCTGCTCCAAAACCCGGACGATCCCGTTCCGGCCGATGCGACGATGACCACACCGGCCGCAACGGAAGCCGAACGCCTCATCGCCTCCGACGCGTCCGCATACCGCCACGCCGTCGCCCGCAGCGTCGCCGACATCCACGCGGGCCTCCTGGAAAAAGCCGTTCTGTCTCGGATCGTCGTACTGCCCGAAGGAAACGAGCCCGACTTCGCCGCCTCCTACCTCGCCGGGCGCCGAGCCAACACCCCCGCGCGTTCCTTCCTGCTGAACCTCGGCGGCCGGCGAGCCGCCGGCTTCAGCCCGGAGACCATCGTCGAGGTGGAGGCGAACGGCCGAATCCGCACCCAGCCACTCGCGGGCACCCGAGCCCTGGGACCCGACCTCGCCGAGAACGACCGCCTGCGCGAGGAACTCCGCACCGACCCGAAGGAGGTGCACGAGCACGCGATCTCGGTACGACTGGCCGCTGAGGAAATGGAAACGATCTGCCGGCCCGGCTCGGTGCTGATCGAGGAGTTCATGACGGTCAAAGCACGTGGCTCGGTACAGCATCTCGCCTCCCGGATCGCCGGGCAGTTGCGTGAGGATCTCGGCCCCTGGTCGGCGTTCGCGGCACTTTTCCCGGCGGTCACCGTCACCGGCGTACCAAAGAGCGCCGCCCTCGCGGCCCTGAACCGCCACGAACCCGAACCCCGAGGACTCTACGGCGGGGCGGTGTTCCGAGCGGGAACCGACGGCTCACTGGACGCGGCACTGGTCCTGCGCACGCTGTTCGCGCATGGTAACCGCACCTGGCTCCGTGCCGGGGCAGGCATCATGAGCCAATCCACCCCGGAACGCGAATACGAGGAGACCTGCGAAAAGCTACGAAGCGTCGTCCCGCACCTGCGGTTCCATCACACGTGAAGGAGCCGCACGTTCCTCGGGCATCGGACTTACTCGTTCAACTCCTACGCCCCCGAATCCTCTCCGGCACGGCCCCGGCCCGATGCGTTCGCGTGGTTGTGGAGTCCGCCGACACCTCCTCATCCAACCGGCTCGTAGCGTCTTCGATGGCCTGGCTGGAGGGCGCCGGCCACCTGCACTGCTACGTCCCGGCGATGCGCCGGGACAGCCCTGTTTTGCCTGTTGAGATTCGGTCTTTAGTCGACCGCGTTCGTGGCGGCCTCGATGACCGCGTTCTCCCCCACCGCGAAGCTGGCCTTCCTGGTGGTCGGGCCGATGGTCGACCTGAAACTGATCGCGCTGCAGGCCGGCACATTCGGCGGCGCTTTCACAGCCAGGTTCGTCCCGCTGACCTTCGCCCTCGCCGTCCTGGTGAGCACCCTCTTCGGGTGGTTGCTGCTATAGGCTCCACACCTCACCGCCCCCTCGCCCCGCGCCCCCAGGCACGCCACGGCTCGGCCTCGGGCCCCGGCACGATGGAAGGAATCCGCGCCCCCCCGATGAACCGTGTGACCCAGAACCTCCTCCTGACCCTGCTGGGCTGCGCCGTGCTGCGGATCTCGGCGTTCTCCACGACCTACCTCAACTACGTCAAACCCGGCTTCCGGCCATTCCTGATCGGCGCCGGGGTAGTGCTGGTGGGCCTTGGGGTCATCGGGCTGCTCCAGGCGTCCCGGACGAAGGAGAACCCAGCCCAAGACGAACCACGTGACCATTCAGACAGCCATGATCACTTACCCGCCGACGACCGCTCGCATGATCGCGACCGGTCCGACGGTGACGGGCACGACCACGCGCACGGCGGCCCCCGGGTCGCGTGGCTGCTGTGCCTGCCGGTGTTCGCGATCTTCCTGATCGCGCCGCCCGCGCTGGGCTCGTTCGCCGCCTCCCGCGACGACACCCCACCGCCCCGCGACCAGACCCTGAGCTCCTTCACCCCGCTCACCGGCACCGGCGCTGTGGAGATGACCATCGGCGATTTCATCGGCCGTGCCTGGGACGACGACAAGAAGTCCCTCACCGACCGCGAGGTCAAACTGACCGGCTTCGTCTCCCCCGCGAAGAAGAAGGGGCAATGGTACGTCACCCGCATGCAGATCGCCTGCTGCGCCGCGGACGCGTTCCCCCTGAAGGTCGCGGTCAAAGGACTGCAGGCGCCGCCCGCCGACACCTGGGTCGAGGTCACCGGCACCTGGATCCCGCAGACCTTCGGCAAGATGACCACCGGCGTCATCTACCCCCAGCTCACCGGCAAGAGCCTCACCAGGATCGAACCCCCCGACGAGCAGTACGAGTAACGCCAAAAAGCATGTACAAGCTCAGGTTCCCCTTCCCGAGCATGGTCGGCCACCAGGCAATACGACGTCATCAGGTCTTGGCGGACCATCCACAGATGCCGGTGATCCACCGCTGATTCGGGCCGGTCCGGGAAAAAGCCCGGTCGACCAGGTCAGCGGCGATCCGGTCGGACGTGGAACGACGCCACCCGGGCCGACCAACGACCGGTGATCAAGCTGCGATCTACTGCGGGCACCGGCTACACCTACGTGACCCGCAAGAACCTCCGCAATGACCCCGACCGGCTCACCCTGCGCAAATACGACCCGGTCATCCGCCAGCACGTGCTGTTCCGAGAGGACCGCTGAAGCGATGAAAAAAGACATCCACCCCGACTACCACCCTGTTGTGTTCCGCGACCCGAGCGCGGGCTTCGCCTTCCTGACCCGCTCCACCATCACGAGCGGCAAGACGATCGAGTGGGAGGACGGCAACACCTACCCGCTCGTCGACGTCGACGTCTCCTCGGCCAGCCACCCCTTCTACACCGGCCGCAGTCGCGTCCTCGACACCGCGGGCCGGGTCGAGCGGTTCAACCAGCGCTACGGCAAGACCTGACCCCGCCCCCTTCGGGAAGGAAACCGCATGTCCGCCCACTGCCAGCTCACCGGCCTCAAGCCGGTGTTCGGCAACAACGTCTCCCACTCCCACCGGCGCACCCGCCGCCGCTGGAATCCCAACATCCAGCCACGGCGCTACTGGCTGCCCACCGAGGGTCGCTTCGTACGGCTGACGCTCAGCGCCAGAGCCGTCAAGACCATCGACAAGATCGGCATCGAGGCCGCCGTGGCCCGCATCCGCGCCCGGGGAGAACGCATCTGATGGCCAAGAAAAGCAAGATCGCAGCCAACGAGCGACGCAAACGCGTTGTCATCCGCTACGCGGAGCGCCGGGCCGAGCTCAAGGAGATCATCCGCACCGGCTCCCCCGACGAGCGAGTCCAGGCCGTCCGCGAGCTGAGCCGCCAGCCACGCGACGCCAGCGCCACCCGCGTGCGCAACCGCGACAGCACCGACGGCCGCCCCCGCGGACACCTGCGCAAGTTCGGGCTCTCCCGGATCCGCTTCCGCGAACTGGCCCACCGCGGCGAACTGCCCGGCGTCACCAAGTCCAGCTGGTAGGAGCACCACGACATGGCAGTCCCCAAACGCAAGACCTCCCGCAGCAACACCCGCCACCGCCGCTCACAGTGGAAGGCCACCGCACCCGACCTCGTCCCGATCACCATCGACGGGCGCGAACTGCTGGTGCCGCGCCGACTCGTCCGCGCCTACCGGCGCGGCCTCCTCACTCCCTGAGAACCGGCCCGCACCCCGAACCCCCACCGTGAACCCGCACCCCGAACCCGCACGGTGAACCCCGCACTACGAGAGGAGCTGTCATGTCCGTCCCCGTCGTCATCGTCTCCGGACTGTATCCCCAAGCGCGCTCGGCCCTGGTGGACCACCTGGGCCTGTAACCTCAAGTGTGTAAAGGTGATCTTGTGGTGTTGAGATCGTTTTTTACCCGATTCGTCCTGGATAGGCGATAGCGAGTTCGTTGAGGGCTTCACGCCAGCCGTGAGTCCTTTGCCCCTCGATGAGACGCCCGGGGTAACCGGGGCGATGCCTGTCCCGGCCGCGGTGGGCGGCACGTTCGCGGGCGCGTTTGTCCTCGATGTTGACGATGGCCGGCCAGAGCAGCTTGACGACGGCGTCGTCACCGGGGAAGTGCCCCCGAGCCTTGATCACTTTGCGCAGCTGGTAGTTGAGGGACTCGATGCTGTTGGTGGTGTAGAGCAGCCTGCGCACCGCCGGGGTGAAGGCCAAAAACGGCGTCACCTGTTCCCAGGCGCTCTCCCAGACCCTGACCGCCTGCGGGTATCTCGTGCCAAGAGCGGTGGCGGCGAAGGCGGCCAGGGCCTCAAGGGCCGCGTCGGCGTCCGGCGCGGTGTAGATCCTCTTCATCTCCGCCGCGACCTCGGCGCGTTCCTTGCGCGGCACCAGCCGCAGGCTGTTGCGGATGAGGTGAACGATGCAGGTCTGCACGGTGGTGTGCGGGAAGGTGGCGCAGATGGCGTCCTCGAACCCCGACAGGCCGTCGCAGCAGGCGATCAGGATGTCGCCGACGCCGCGGTTACGCAGATCGGTGACCACGCCGCGCCAGAAACCGGCGCCCTCCCCGGCGACGCGGGCGCCCGGTTCGGTCTTGGCGGTCCAGATGCCCAGGACGTGCTTGTCGCCGTCGGTGTCCACGCCGACGGCCAGGTAGGCGGGCTTGTTCTGCACGACGTGGTTGTCGCGCACCTTGACCATGATCGCGTCCAGGAACACCACCGCGTAGACCGCGTCGAGCGGCCGGCGCTGCCAGGCCTTGACCTCCTCCATCACCTGCTCGGTGATCCGCGAGACGGTCTCGGCCGACAGGTGGGTGTCATACACCTGCTCCAGGTGGTGGACGATGTCACGCACGCTCATCCCGTGCGCGTACAGGCTGATCACCATGTCGTCCAGGCCGCCCGCGACCCGGCCGGCGCGCTTGGGCACCAGCACCGGCTCGAAGCTTCCGGCCCGATCTCGTGGCACCGACAGTTTTACCGGGCCGACCGCGGTCTGTACCGTTTTCCTGATCGCTCCGTTGCGGGAGTTGCCGGAGTTGTAGCCCTCGCTCGCGTGCCTGGTGTAGCCCAGATGCGCGGTCAGCTCGGCCTCCAGCGCTCGTTCCAGGACCGCTTTGACCAGGTCGCCGAGCATGCTGTTCTCGCCGGTCAGCCGTAACCCTCCGGCCTCGTCGCGGGAGCGGGCCAGGAGTTCGTCCAGTTGGCGGTCGTCGATCAGTTCACGGATCGGACGCCTGGTCACTTCAGATACCGCAGACGAAAGATTACTCACAGTAGTCGACGTTGTGCCGTCGACACCCTCGATCACAGACATGACGGTGCTTCTCCCCCCGAAGAAGTGGGTGTCCCCACAGGTCACGGGGCTTGAGCAGCAATGGAACGGCCAGTCACGTTAAGGAGCCTGGTGGGCGTCTCTTAGCGTGACTGGCCGTTCCGATGTGGGCGGAGGTAGATCGGGTAACGGTTCGGTGGCTCTGCGTTGGTTACCGGTGGGTCGGTCCTACTTTGCGGCGTATGCCGGTGGAGTTCTTGACCGATGATGAGGCGGCGGCGTACGGGCGGTTCGCGGGGCCGCCGGCGCGGGCTGATCTGGAGCGGGTGTTCTTCCTCGATGACGAGGACCGGGCGCTGGTCGGGCGGCGGCGCGGTGAGCACATGAAACTTGGGTTCGCCCTTCAACTTGTGACGGTGCGTTGGCTCGGGACGTTCCTGGAGGATCCCCTGGATGTGCCGGGGGTGGTGCTGGAGTTCGTGGCCGAGCAACTCGGCGTCGAGGACCCGTCGCAGGTGAAGCGGTACACCGAGCGGCGGCCGACGCCGTTCGATCATCAGCAGGAGATTCGGCAGGCCTACGGGTGGAAGGACTTCGCCTCGGTCGAGCCGGAGTTCGTCGCGTGGGTGGCGGCGAGGTCGTGGACGTCGGGGGACGGCTCGAAGGCGATCTTCACCGACGGGGTGGGGTGGCTGCGGGAGCGGAAGGCGCTGCTGCCGGGCGTGACGACTCTGGCGCGGCTGGTGGCGAAGATCCGCGAGGACACGACCAAGCGGCTGTGGGGCGCGCTGGAAGGGCTGCTGACGATCGGGCAGCGGTACGTCCTGGACCAGATGCTGGAAGTGCCGCCCGGGTCACGGGTGTCGGATCTGGAGCGGTGGCGCAAAGGGGTGGCGCCGCGGGCGTCCGGCCCGACCATCATCAAGGCCCTGGACCAGGTGGCGGAGATCTGCGGTTTGGAGCTTGCGGAGCTCGGCGCCGAAGCGCTGGTGCCGCAGCGCCGGTTGGGCGAGCTCGCGAAGTATGGGATGCGGGCGGACGCCTCGGCTTTGCGCCGGCATCCGGACGGCCGCAGGTTGGCGACGCTGCTGGCCACGGTCCGGTTCCTGGAGGGCAAGTCAGTCGACGACACCCTGGAGCTGCTGGACCTGCTGATGGCGACGGAGGATGAAGGCGCTGCCGGCCGTCCTGGGCTACCGCAGCCGCCTGCCCGCGCCGCTGATCCCCGGCCGCCTGGTCGACGCAGGTGTGGTGACCGGCCCGTGGCAGCGCCTGGTGTTCGGGCACCCGGCCCGCGAGGACGCCTCGGTGAACCGGCACGCCTACGCCTTCTGCGTGCTGGAGCGGTTCTGGCGCGCCTTGAAGCGCCGCGAGATCTACGCCGACGCCTCCACCAAGTGGCGCAACCCTCAAGCCGAGCTGCTGGAAGGAGTCCAGTGGGAGGCGATCCGGCCCGACGCGCTCATCGCGCTCAGCCTTCCCGACGACCCCGACGCGCTGCTTGCCGAGCACTCCCGGACCTTGGACGCCGCCCTCAAGGAGGTCGGCGGACGGCTGATCGCCAACCCCGACGGTCGAGCCGCTGGAGCGCTCACGGCTGTCGCACGTCTACCAGAACTACTTCCGGCCCGAGACCTTGAGCTTGGCGAACGTGCCGCTGGTGGAGATGCAGGCGAACCTGCCGCTCGCCCAGGCGTGGGGCGGGGGCCTGGTCGCCGCGGTCGACGGGATGCGGTTCGTCGTCCCGGTCCCGGCCGCGTTCGCCCGCCCCAACCGCAAGTACTTCGGCTCCAAGCGCGGCATGACCTGGCTGAACGCGATGAAATGGGCCGAGTTGCATCGGATACAACGTGCTGAATGTCCGTTGTGGGGGATGGCTCGGCCTGGTTAAACGTGGTTGTCCTTTGGCTTCGCAGCCGGAACCGGAGGATTGCCCAGGTTCGTCTCAGCCGCTGATAGTTGGCGGCTGAACGGCGAACGCCTGGCCTTGTAGGGGCCAGGCGTTCGGTGCGGCACTGAACTGATGTCAATGCGCTGGGTCAGATCACGCATGACATCAGCTTTCGGGTCGCGATGCAAATTAGACCCGGAGGGGGGTGTTGATCATTCCAAAGAATCCTCGTCAGACCGGCGCAAAGGCTGCTTCAGCCGCTGCTAAGGCCCTGACCAGCGCGAATGCGACCAAGGCGGAGAAGTCCGCTGCGGCCAGCGCACTGTCGCAGGCTCCCAAGAGCACCGGCCAGACCGGCGCGAAGGCCGCTTCGGCCGCCGGCAAGACGCTGGCGAACCCGAATGCGACCAAGGCGGAGAAGGCTGCCGCAGCCAGCGCGCTGGCGCAGACGCCGGTCCGCCCGAAGAAGAAGTAGCACGCGGCTGCTCGGGGCCTACACCCGGGCAGCCGCCCCGCTGAACGCCGTCTCCGACGGCTGCTCCGCATACTCAGAGCTTGCCGTGTCCTTGTCTTTTGATCACATCAACCACAACAATGTTGCGGTGAATGCAACGGAAGCTCGTGAGGGTCATGTCAGCCGCTTGGCCGGGTCCGCCGGCTTGGAACTCGTCGATGGAGTGGTCCACCTCGACCCTTCAAGCGCGGTGTTCGAGGCGATGCTGCTGGGCTGGGCACGCCAGCAACGCACTCGTTTCCTCAACGAGGAGACGACGATCAAACCGCGGATGTCGCTGGTGCGGCGTTTGGCTGACTTCACGAACCAGTACCCGTGGCAGTGGCAACCTGCCGATGGTGAGGCGTTCATAGCTCACCTGCGGTCCCCGAACCGCAAGAAGCCGGTCGTTCTGTCGACAGGGCGGGGCTACGAGACCACCCTCGCTCTGTTTATGGACTTCATCACCGACCGCCGCTACGGATGGGCGGCGGAGTGCCTGGAGCGGTTCGGACAGACCCCGCAGCAGATCTTCCACGAGGACAATCGTGTCGCCCACGTGGCCGAATACGAGGGCCAGCCTGATCGCCGCCCGTTGACCTACGACGAGGTCCAAGCCCTGTTCGACGCCGCCGACAGCCGAGTTGAGGAGGCCCAGACTCGGGGCCGCAAAGGCGCGTTGACCGCGATGCGCGACTCCGCCCTGCTCAAGACGGTCTACGCCTACGGGCTGCGGCGCAACGAGGCGCGGATGCTCGACCTCGCCGACCTTCGGCGGGCTCCGAAAAGACCGCAGTACGGCAAACACGGCGGCCTCTACGTCCGCTACGGCAAGGCCTCCAACGGCAGTCCGCCCAAGCGCCGCACGGTGTTCACGGTCAAGGAGTTCGACTGGATCGTTGACGTGCTCGACCACTGGTGCACCGAGGTCCGCCCCGCCTTCTCACCTGGCAAGCTCGCCGCACTGTTTGTCACCGAACGCTCCAGCCGCATGTCCCTGCGCGGCGTCAACATGGCTTTCACCACGGCCAGAGACGCCGCTGGCCTACCGCCCGAACTGGATCTGCACTGTCTGCGGCATTCGTACATCACGCACCTCGTGGAGTTCGACTATCCCGAGAAGTTCGTGTCCATGCAGGTCGGCCACAGCTACGCCAGCACGACCGCGATCTACACCGGTGTGTCCGACGAGTACCGCAACCGGGTGATCCAGCGCGCCCTGAAGGACCGCCACCCTGACCTCTGGGAGAGTCAATGATCAAGAAAATGGGGATCACCTGGAACCTGCGCAAGCTCATGGCCGACCGCGACATGTTCCAGACGACGGACATGGTCCCGCTACTCGCCGAACGAGGCGTCCATCTCTCCCGCGAGCAGGTCTTCCGGTTGGTCACCCAGCCCCCGCAGCGGCTGTCGATGGACACCCTCGCTGCGCTCTGCGACATCCTTCAATGCACCCCGAACGACTTGATCGAAGTCGAGACGGTCAATGCCCAGGTCAGCAAGGCTGTCGGAGACACGGACCGTCCTGCGCCGCAGGTTCGGCGGACCACGATCCGTCGACCGGGCCAGTGAGCCGCACCCGCGACGAGCGCAGAGTCGCAGAACGCCACGAACGACGCGTCCGGATCATCAATGCGCTCACCACCCGCCTGCCTGACCTGGACGCGGAGGCCGCGTCGGACGCACTGCTGCAGGCGCGGGCCGAACGCGGCGTCGCCCAGCGGGAGCTCGACGAGCACTTGGCCGCGCATCCGGACGCGCTCACCTCCGGCGATCCACGTTGCCCGGCCGTGATCGTGCGCCTCGCGCAGGCCCTGCTCGCCGCCGGACACACCGGTGTCACCTCGCCCGGTTGCTCGGAATGTCGACGCACCGGCATCACGCTGCCCCGCAGCGGCCCGGGCGGCCGGATCTGCCAGGCATGCGCCGCACGAAGCTCCCTGAACAAGAAGCCGTGCGGGCGCTGCGGTCGCACCGCCAGGATTTCCGCTCGGCGCGACGAAGGTGGCATCTGCTATTCCTGCTACCGCAAGGATCCGCAGGTCACCGAGGACTGCGCGGGCTGCGGACGTTCGCGGATGCCCGCCACCCGGCGCTCGGATGGCAAGCCGCTCTGTGAAGCCTGCTGGACTCCGCCCGCGCATACCTGCACCGCCTGCGGTCGCGTCGGCCGCGCCCATTCCCTCGGCTCGGCCGGGGCGCTCTGCCCGACCTGCTACCGCCACCTTGCCCAGCCTCGCCGGACCTGCGGGAACTGCGGCAGGCACCAGCAGATTGTCCGCCGAGCCACTACCAACAGCCCTGACCTCTGCTGGAACTGCGCGACCCCGGCCGCAACCCCGTGCTCAACTTGTGGGCAGGTCCGCCCCTGCACCAAGAACTCTCAAGGGCGGCTCGTCTGCCGCACCTGTCGGCCCCGGCCCACCAGTGTGTGCTCTGCTTGCAGCCAGGTTCGCCCCGTGCACGCCCACTGGCCCCGCGGACCGGTCTGTGGCGCCTGCTATGTCCGCATCCTCGACCACTCCGATGAGTGCCACCTCTGCCACGAGCAGCAACCTCTGATCGCAAGGGACGACAGCGGTCACAACATCTGCGGCCCATGCGCCGGCATGCCCGGCATCTACACCTGCCTGGCCTGCGGCAAGGGCGGACGCCTCTACGCTGATGGCCGCTGCCCCCGCTGCGTGCTCTTGCTCCGCCTCGAAGAACACCTCGCTGGACCCGATGGCCAGGTCTCCTGCCAACTCCGTCCGCTGCAGGACGCGCTGGCCGCCGCAAACGACCCCCGCGGTGTCCTGTGCTGGCTGCGGCGAAGCCCGAACGCACACCTACTGGGCGAACTTGCCGCAAGCGGAAAGCCGCTTAGTCACGACCTTTTAGACGAACTCCCGCCCAGCCGCTACGAGCACTACGTCCGGCAGACTCTGGTTCACACCGGCGTGCTGCCCGAACGCCACGAAGACCTCGACCGGATCCCCGCCTGGCTGGATCAACTCCTGGCCGACCGGCCTACCCAGCACGCCGCCCTGATCCGACCGTTCGTCCACTGGTTCCTGCTCAAACGGGCCCGCCGCCGAGCCGCCCACCGGGGACGACCCGCCATGGCGGGCACCTACGTCCGCACCCGGGTCCGCGTCGCCCTGGAACTGCTGACCTGGCTCGACGAGCACCGACTCGCGCTCGGGGACCTCACCCAAGACCGCCTCAACCAGTGGCTCGCGGACGGCAGCACGCGCAACTACTCCATCCGCTACTTCCTAAGCTGGGCCGCCAAACGCGACCTCCTGCCGGAGATGACCATCCCGTCCATCCCTCGCCAGGATCCAACGCGGATCTTGGACGAGGATGAGCGCTGGCACCAGCTCAGCCTCTTGCTGAACGACGCCACACTGCCGCTGGACGTCCGGGCCGCCGGCGCTTTGGTGCTGCTTTTCGGGCTTCCGACCTCACGCATCCGGCATATCCACACCGGGCACCTGCACGAGCATGACGGTCAGATGCACCTCAACGTCGGCTCACCTGCGTTGCTGATCCCGCCCAAGCTGGCCAGGCTGTTGAGCCAACTCGCTGAAGGCCAGAGCCGACAAGCCAGGATCAAGACCGACGGCCCCGGGCAGCGTTGGCTCTTCCCCGGCCTGCTACCAGGGCGCCCAGCCGCCCCGTCTGGGTTCAGCCGCAAGCTCCTCGACCACGGGATCGACGCTCGGCCGGCCCGCAACGCGGCCCTCATCGCGCTCCTGGAGGATGTTCCGCCCCCGATTCTGGCCGATCTCCTCGGCCTCCACATCAACACCGTAGTTCGATGGGCCAACATCGCCAGACGCGACTGGACCGACTACCTTGCCGCCCGCGACCAGGACACGACGAATACCGCACCCTCTGAATAAGTGCACGTCCCCAGTAAACGACCAGGTCGCGGGCATCGGGCAGATGGTCGTGCCCGGCACCCCGCGCGACTCCCTGCACATCCTGGACGCACTGCTGAACCTGGACGGCGGGGTGAAGCCGGAGATGGTGGCCACCGACAACGCCTCCTATGTTGTTACATGGACACCTCTCGTCCCACAAGCCCAACTAGTAACTGGATTCAGCCAGTTCGCCAGCCGTGTGGGACCTCATCCCTGGAGGTGTCGATGCGGGTCCGGAAGCAGCGTTTGGAGAACGGGACAGTCCGGGTCGAACTGCTCGACGAGGCTGGTGAGCCAGTCGAGATCGTCTCGAGCTTCCTGCGGTCGCTGGCGGCCCGGGACTACTCGCCCAACACACTCGTCGCCTACGCCCACGACCTTCGGCACCTGTGGTGCTTCTTCGACCGCGAGGGCCTGACCTGGCAAGAGTTCGCCGCTCCGCAGGCGCTGCGGTTGCTGGAGCACTTGCGGTCCGTCCCTTCACGCAGGCCTCGGCAGCGGATGACGTTGACCGTCGCCACCGTCGATGAGGACGGGCCGGGCACGAAATTGGCGCCGACCACCGTGAACCGCGTCCTGGCCGCCATCTCCTCCTTCTATGAGTACGTCATCATGGCCGGGCAGTTCGACCGGGCGAACCCGATTGAGAAGCGGCCCGACCCGGCTCTGCAGCGGGTCTCGGAACGACACCGCCCGTTCATGGGCCGGGCCAGTCGACAGAAGCCGATCCGCCGCAGCGTGCGCGTCAAAACCGTGCAGCGGATCCCGCGGCCGCTGGACGAGGACCAGGTCAAAGCGCTGTTAGCGCAGCTCAAGCGGCTGCGTGACCGGGGCATCGTGCTGCTGATGCTCCAAGGCGGCCTGCGTCCTGGGGAAGTTTTGAGCCTGCACCTGGAGGACATCGCCTACGGCCGTCGGCGCGTGATCGTACGCCACAGGACCGACCATCCCAAGGGCGCCCGTTCCAAGTCCCGGTTCGAGCGGGTGGTCGACCTGCACGAACCAGAGACGCTGGCGATGCTGAGCGCCTATGTGATGCAGGAGCGTCCCGCCGACTCTGACAGCCCGCTGGTGTTCCTCATCGGCGGGGGCGGGATGCGGAGGCTGGAGGCGCTCAGCTATGACGGGCTGGTGCGGATGTTCTCCCGAGCGGCCGCCAAGGCTGGGATCCGCCAGCCGTGGGTGACCCCGCACGCCTGCCGCCATACACACGCCACGCGCATGTGGGAAGACGGGATGCGGGAGCTGACCTTGCAAAAAAGGCTTGGCCACGCCTCGCCGGAGTCGCTGCGGATCTATACCCGGGTCTCCGACCCCGAGGTGGTCGCCGACTACAACCGCGCCCTCGGCCAGGGCGAGTCCGGCCTGGGCGTGGGCGAGACACGGTGAGCGCCGGTCACGTGTCGGCCGCCGCTCTGGCAGCGTCCGCGCCGAAGGTCGAGCGCCCCAGCCCAACGCACTGTCCGGTGGCGCACTATGTCGATCATCTACACGATCAGGGCCTGCACCCGCAGTATCTGAGGGCGAGGCTGCGCTTCTATCGGGCCTTCACCAACAGGTGGCCGACGTTGGCCGACTGGTTCGACGAACCGTTGGTGGAACGGGTCGGCCGCCTGCCTGGGGAACCGAGCCATCAGCCGTCCTGCCCACTGTCGTTCCGCGCCCGCCGATACCTGATCTACCTCGCACTGCACGGCTACACCACGCTCGACTACCCCTTTACCCTCGCAGCCGGCCAGCTGCGCGTCGTCGACACCGCCGCGGCGCTGGGCATCGACATGGGCGTCGAGGCCCTGGTCGAGGAAGCCGTCACGCTCGGTTTCCACCGCGAATCAGCGCGGCAGGCGATGACCTGGACCGTCGCCCGCATCGCGTTGCGCACGGGCATCCTGCACGCCGACGGGATCACCGAGGAGCACATTAACGAGGCGCTGGAAGCCGTCCGCCTGTTTAGCGAACGCGACGACCTGCGCTTCTTCTATCCCTCGGCGCAGAAATACCGCGACAACGCCCAGAAAATGTGGGTCACCCACCTGCATCAGCTCCACGTCGTGCTCTTCCACCGCGGCCAGGTCCCCACCCGGCCACGCAAGAAGATGCCCGACCGCAAGCCGCCGCTGGCACTACCGCCCCGGATGCAGGCGGTCGCCCAGAGGTGGCTGGCCGCGCGGCGGCTGACCGATGCCCCCTCGACGACCGAGCAGCTGGAGCTGGCGATCCGCAACTTCGGCGACTGGCTCACTGAGCGCCACCCCGGCATCATCTCCTGGACGGAGGTGACCAGGGACCACTGCCTGGAGTGGATCGAGTATCTGGCCGACTCGCCGTCGAAGGTGACCGGCAAGCCGCTGGGCGTGATCTCCCGCAAGCAGCGCATCTCGGGGCTGTCCCAGCTGTTCCGGGAGACCGCTGCCTGGGAGTACGACGACGTCCCAGGCTACGCCCTCATCAGCGTTGGTGACGCTCCCAAAGCGCCGCAGCGGGTACCGCGATTCATCCCCGGCCACGAGCTCGATCAGCTGATGCCGGTCATCGACGAGCTCACCTGCTCGTTTCAGCGCGCCGCGCTGTTGGCGGTCCGCTGGTCCGGGGCTCGCCGGGATGAGATACGTCGGCTCCCCATCGACTGCCTGGACCGCTACCCCGACGGGACGCCTCGGCTGCGTCTCCCTGCCCGCAAGACTTATAAGGAACGGATGGTGCCGCTCCACCAGGACGCCGCCGGCGCGCTCCAGAAGGTCATCGACCTTCGTAAACAAGGACGCGACCGCCCGCTCACCGACGAGCGCACCGGCGAGCAGATCCGCTACCTGTTCGTCCGCCACGGCAAGCTCATCTCCAGCACCTACCTGTTCGTCCGCCACGGCAAGCTCATCTCCAGCACCTACCTGTTCGTCCGCCACGGCAAGCTCATCTCCAGCACCTACCTGTTCGAGGATCCGCTGCAGAAGGCAAGCAAGGCCGTCGGGCTGGTCGGCCCGGGTGGCTGGAACGGCAAACAGCGCGGCACCGTCTCGGCGCACAGATTCCGGCACACCGTCGGAACCCAGCTCGCCGAACGCGGCGCCAAGTTGCACACCATCATGAAGGTCCTTGGCCACTCCTCGGTCTCTATGGCATTGGTCTATGCCCAGGTCAGCGATCGCGAAGTGCTGCGTGACTACAAGTCCGTCCTCGAACCCGGCGCCGTCGTTGCGGGCCCTGCCGCTGAGGAGCTGAAGTCCGGGACGCTGCCGGCTGAGGCCGTTGACTGGCTGAAGAGCAACTTCCTCAAGACCGAACTCGAACTCGGCCACTGCCTGCGCCTACCCGCCGAAGGCCCCTGCGAGTGCGACCTCTATCTGACCTGCGCCAAGTTCGTCACCACTCCCGACTACGCCCCGCGCCTGCGAGCCCGGTTGGAGGTCGAGCAGCAACTCGTCCAGGACGCCAACGAACGCGGTTGGACCCGCGAGATCGAACGGCACACCGCCGTGGCCCGCCGTCTCATCGGCCTGCTCACCGACCTCGGCGAGCCCACCGATCCGGGTGACAGCAACTCTTCAGGAAGGTCATCATGCACGTCGACGGACTGGGCGAGTCGCTCAGTCCATTGCACAGCCCACCGCGTGCCCGATGCGCAGCGCCGACGAAGGAGGCGTTGCGCGGCGATCGCCCCCAGCCTGGCAGGCGGGCACCGAAGTGATGGCGATCGGTCGGCATGAGCAGGCGACAGCCCTTGACAGTGTCCATATAAACTCCGACATGGTCTTTGGCCTGCTGGAGCTGCTGGGCATCTCCTACCGGCCCGCGCTGGCGGACCTGCCGGACCAGAAGGGCTGGCGGATCAACGCCTCGGCCGACTACGGGCCGTTGAACACCTTCACCCGGGGAAAGATCGACCTGCGAAAGATCCGGCGGAACTGGGAGGACATCCTCCGCGTGGTCGCCTCGATCTACACCGGCACGGTGCGGGCCTACGACGTCGTCACCATGCTCCAGCGCGACGGTCACCCCACCGCCCTCGGCGAGGCGATCGCCTCCTACGGCCGGATCTTCAAATCGCTGCACATCCTCCAGTTCATCGACGTGGACGAGACCTACCGCCGCGGCATCAAGGACATCCGCAACCTCCAGGAGAACCGCCACTCCCTCGCCCGCAAGATCTGCCACGGCAAGAAGGGCGAGCTGCACCACCGGTACGAACGCGGCCTGGAGAACCAACTCGGAGCCCTCGGCCTGGTTTTGAACTGCGCGACTCTGTGGACGACCGTCTACCTAGACGCCGCCGTCCGCCAGCTCAAAGTCCAGGGCTACCCGGTGCGGGAGGAGGACATGGCCCGGCTCTCGCCGTTCGCCCACTCCCACCTCGGCGTCCACGGCACCTACACCTTCGCCCTGCCCGACCTGGCCCCCGGCGCCATCCGCGACCTGCGCGACCCCGACGCCTCCGAAGACGACGAGATCTGACCAGCGCGGTGAAGCAGAGGGTGGCAACGTGAGAGCCATGACGGATACCCCGGACTCAGCACCAGCGACCTACGAGGACCTGATGCGCCAGACCCGCCGGATCTACCAGGAGCTGGAGCGGTACCACGGGATCACCCGGCGGCAACTCAAGGAGGAATGGAAGACCGTCGAAGCCGCGATCTACGTCGCGCTGGACACCGACGACGAGTCCGGCCAGGTGGTCGGACAGGCCGCCTTGGACGCCGCCCAGCAGATACGGGCGCGATGGATCCCGGCATCGGACAACCTTCAGTAGCCCACGGCCAGCATCACTGGTCGTTCATCTAACGACCGTTTGACGAACACGACCGGGAAACCCCTCCTCGCCGGGGCCCGGTGCGGCGTGTCCGGTTCCGGTGTTCATTTTCCCGTTCATCTTCACCTTGCGCCCTGCTGCCGTTCGGATTCATCTCGCGAGACGTTTGATGAACGGAGGGCGGTCCCGTGGCGCTCATCGGCCTGGTGTGGGTCAGTACCGACAAGCAGAAGACCCAGCGGCAGCACGACGCCCTCGGCCCGATCTGCTGGAAGGTCTTCGAGGAGAAGACCAGCGGCAAGCTCGCCACCGCCGACCGGCCCGACCTCTTGGCCGCCCTGTCCTACATTCGCGAAGGGACCTGCTCGCGGTCCAGGGGGTCGACCGGCTCGGCCGCAACCTCCTGGAAGGGCTCATCGTCCTCAACGACCTGTTCCAGCAGGGCATCGGCGTGAAGGTCCTGGAGGGCATCGGGGCCGGAGAGCACACCGAGCGCTCCTTCATCCTCGACCTGGCCCTCGCGCTGGCCGAGGACCGGCGCCGCGACATCGTCAAGAAGGCCCTCAACGGCCTGGAGGCCGCCCGCCGCCAGGGCGAGCTCGGCGGGCGCCGCCCCGTCGTCGACGACGACAAACGCGCCGCCATCCTCGACCGCCACCGCCGCGGCGAATCCATCCGCACCATCGCCGCCGGAGTGAAGGTCTCCATCGGCGTCGTCCACAAGACGATCACCGAAGCCCGGCCGCTCGACCAGACGACCTGACCCGCGGCTCGTCACCGAACCGATACCGCGGTCCTCGGCTTATCGCTACTGGCCGTTCCGATCCTCCTCGCGGGCCGGGCCCGGGCAGGCGCCTTGTGGCCCGGGCCCCTCTCCTGCGGGGTCCTGTCGGACGAAGACCCGCACCCGCCCTACCTACCCGGGCCGCTTGCTTGGCGGGGGCTGTGCCGGGTCAAAGGACGATCAAGACGCGGAGCGGCATGCGCGCCCCGCCAGGGCGGCGGCGCTAGCGTGCGGGCACTGCCGCGCACTCCCCTGACGGGCCCGCGGCAGGCCATGCTCTCCTTCCTCACGGCGGGAGGAGCCCGGGGGCCGCCTTCCAGCCTGTCCCGGGATGCCGAAGGGGCGGGCCGGGCCACGCATGCTCACACATCCGGCCCGGGCCGGACCCGCCCGGCCGGGAGGCCCGGGCCGGACCCGCCCGGGAAACGGCCCAGGCCCCCGCTGTACAGAGCCGGAAGGACGAAGAAGCAGCCGGCCCCACCACACACCCCTACCCGCACCGGCGTACCGGTGCGGCTCGGCCGCGGGGCTTGGCAAGGTGCGGGGAAACGCGGGGAGAACTCCCCGCCGGGCCGGGGCGCGGCGGCAGGGCCCGGAGCCGCGGGCCGGGCCAGGTGCCGACTCCGCTCGCGACCGGCCGAGCGGGGTGGCCCGTCCTCTGCGAGCGGTTTTCCGGATCCGGTCAGCGAGTTTTCTTCTTGACCGAGAAAGTGCCGTCTCGGACGGAACAGAAAATGACCTGGCCGGGTCGGCATGACGCGTGGAGGGAAACGGTGGAACGCGCCGCGACGCGCTCGGCGGCGGCGTCGAGCCCACACGAACGAATTCTGTGTGCGCCGCCCTTCCACTCCGTCGCTTTTGTGCGGTGCGGTGCGGTGAACTCGCCTGCACTGCCGGGAGAACGGGGGGTCCGACCCGTGGAGAAGCCGCGGAGAGAACGCACCGGAGCAATGGGTTCGGCGGTGATCGGGCGATTTGGCCGCTACCCGGATTTGCGCTAGGTGAGAAAGGCGCATGGTCGGTGTGTCCAAAAGGTAAGTAGGCGGTGTTTCCCCGCTCCGAGATCATGAGGCGCTTGTTTCTCTCGGCGGCCCCGGCCGCCTCGGCGGGCTTGGAGATGCGCACATGGTGAGTCAAGAATCGTCGCCCGACTACACGAGCCTGTTCGGCGAACTGCGCTTTCCCGAACGCGATGACGCGCGTTCCGTGTGGTCGCCCGCCGCTTACTTCGCGGAGCTCCTGGGTCTGCTGGAGGGGACGTTCGGGCGCCCGGGGCTGCTCGACCGGCGGCCCGATCTGACCCGGATCGTGCTCGACAAGGAGAACACGTTCACCGAGACCGCCTACCTCGACATCGTCAACGAGGTGCTGGAGCGGCTCGTCGGGGACCAGCCGTACGAGACGCTCCGCAAGGCGGCGCACCCGTTCGGGCTGCCGTTCTCGCTGAAGTCCGAACGGCTGCGGGTCTGCCTCGAACAGCTGAAGGCGACACCGGAGGAGCTGTACCGGCTCTTCGCCGCCCAGGTGGATCACGACGTCGCCGCGCGCGAGTACCTGGGCCTCACTCCGGAGGACGTCGCGGTGATCACCGGGTCCGACGTCCAGGCCGCGGCGCTCGGCCAGCGGTACGGCCTCGCGGCGGGCGAGACCCTCGCGGCCCTGCGCGACACCCGCCGGTTCGCCGAGGCCACCGGCCTCACCGACGCCGAACTCCGCGAACTCGTCGCGATGGCCGGGCAGGCCGTTCCGGAAGGGCGCGTCACGCTCAACACCGGCGAGACCTCGCTCGTCCCGCCGTCCGGCGCCGACCTTCCCCCGGCCTGGCTGGACCGGGCGCACCGGCTGGTCCGCCTCGCCCGCAAGACCGGACTGACGCTGACCCACCTCGACCTCGTCCTGACGTCGTGCGCGCAGGGTCGCCTCGATCCTCCCGCCCTGCGCGCGGTGGCCGCCGTCGTCCGGCTCGGCAAGGTCCACGGGCAGACGGTCCCGGAGGTGTGCGGACTCATCGTGCCGTGGAAGCCGGATCCCAAGGTGACGGTCGAGACGTGCTCGGGCGACATCCTCACCCCCGCCAACCGCGACTACCGGTTCCGGCTGGCCCGGCTGATCGGGGTGGCGGAGCCGGACATCGTCCGGCTCGTCCTGCGGTACCGGGAGCGCTACGCCGACCGGGAGCCGAGCCCGTTCGACCGCGGGCAGGTCGGCCTCGCCGAGATCTCCTTGCTGCGCCGGGCGGGCCTGCTCGCGGCGGCGCTCGGCGTCGGCCCCGACGAGCTCTGCGACGTGCTCGTGGCGTTGGAAGGCGACCCCTCCGTCCAGCGCTACAGCACGTTCGCGGTGCTGGGCGGGCCCGCTCCGGAGACGCGCGACTTCCACAAGGTGCTGGAGGGCGGCGCACCGGAGCAGGCGCTGTGGCTGGCCCAGACCCTGTTCGCGGTGATCACGTGGATGCGCGCCGCGGGATTCGACGGCGCGGAGCTCGCCGGCATCCTCGGCGGCCGGCCCGACCCCGCCACCGGGGATCCGCACGGCCTCGCCGCACTGTTCGCCAGGCTCCGCGACGCCCTCGACCCCGTCGCGCTCGGCCCCGACGCGCTGCGGTCGGACAGGTTCGGCCCCAGGGCGGCCCGGGTGATCCACGACGTGCTCGCCGCCTTCCCCGACGGGGTCGTGGCCGCCGTCGGCAGCGGGCTGCTGGAGGTCCACCGGGAGAAGGCCGAGAAGGCCGCCTACGAGGCGGTCACCGACCTCGGCGTCGTCTTCCCCTCTGACCTCACCGGGCTCGGCCTGGGCGACCGGCTCCAGGCGAAGATCTTCCGCAATCTGGTCCTGCGCGGCGTGCTGGGCGCCGACGGAGAGCTCGCCGCGCCGCCCGAGCGGGAGCCGGACCTCGCCGGCGACTTCACCGGCCACCGGGACGCCCTGTTCGAGATCATCGCGGACGAGGTGGACGGCCCCGCGGAACTCCACCCCTCCCACTTGGAGCGCCTGCCGGGCCTGAGCCCGCAGGAGCGCCGGGAACTGTACGACAACCTCGTCTACCGCCGCCATCTCGGCGAGGACGGCACGGTGCTCGACCCCGACTTCTTCCGCGACCCCGACAACGCCGGGGACCTGTCGGTGAACGTCCCCCTCGCCGACGCGGCCGCGCCGGTCGCGGAGCTGCTTCGCGAGCGCCTCGCGGAGTTCCGCACCTCCCCTCTCACCCTCGACTCGTCAGTCCTGGCGGGGCTCCGCCTCACCGACGCGCAGTTCGGCAGGCTGGTCGACAGCCTCCGCTTCAACGGCCACCTCGACGCCGAGCGGCGCTACACCGACAAGGAGGCGCTGCTGCGCGCCGCGCCCGCCGACTTCGGCCTGGCCGCCGAGTTCGCCGCCCTGCGCCCGGCCGTCCTGGCGGCGCTGCGCGGCCAGGTCGCGGAGTTCCATGCCGGGCTGACGACCTTCACGGCCGAGGACTTCGCCGACCTCGCCGACGACCTCGCGGCACACCGCGTCCACCGTGCGCTCGACGACGCCTGGCTGGACGAGGGGCAGATCGCCGACCCGGGCGAGTTCGCCGAGCCCGGCGGCGCCGTGGACCTCGGCTCGGGGTTCACCGGCGCGGACGAGAGCGCCGTGTTCGACGCGATGGCGGCGATCGCCGCGCAGGAGGCGCCCTACCGGGTCTCCCGGAGCGCGTTCACCGCCCTCGGGCTCACCGATCTCCACGCCGACCGGCTCCTGGACCGCCTCGTGACCGCCGGGCACCTGACCGAGCGCCACGCCGTGGCGCGGGACCGACTCGCCTACTTCGCCAACGCCGACAACTCCCTCGACTTCACCCTCCCCGACATGGTGGACTTCGCCCGCGAAGTCTTCTTCGTCCTGCACGAC
Source organism: Streptosporangium sp. NBC_01810 (assembly GCF_035917355.1). Taxonomy (NCBI): domain Bacteria; kingdom Bacillati; phylum Actinomycetota; class Actinomycetes; order Streptosporangiales; family Streptosporangiaceae; genus Streptosporangium; species Streptosporangium sp. NBC_01810. The sequence goes on from NZ_CP109070.1 coordinate 2,803,827, forward strand.
ACCGCGACGGCGCTGACGGCCGCCGTCACCGAGGCGACCGACCGGGTCGCCGAACTGGCCGGCAAGCAGGACCAGGCCCTGCACGCCTGCCTGTCCGACGTCCTGGGTCTGGACGCGGCCGCGACCAGGGCCGTGGTGGAGTGCGTCGCGGGGAGCGCGCGGGAGGCGCGGGCCTTGTTCGCCCGGCCCGCCCTGGACACCGACGGGACGCCCACCGATCCGCGCGTTGTCCTGGCCCACCGGCGGATCCGCAGATTCGCGCTGCTGGCCGCCAAACTCGGGCTGCGCGCCGCCGAGATCCGTGCGGTCTTCGCCGACCAGGACCTCACCGGCAAGTACCCCGAGCCGCTGACCCTGCCGCCGGGCGTCGCCCGCATCCAGGCGCTGCTCGACGCGGGCGACGGCGTGATCCTGCTCTTCGGCGACGACGGCGGTTACTGGACGTACTCCGCCGCCACCCGCGCCCGCACGAGCCCGGCGCGCCGTCCGCTCACCGACCTGTCGCCCCGGCTCTCGGCCCTGGCCGCGGTGGACGCCGCGTTCGTGCGTCCCGACGGCACCTCCTGGCTCGTCGGACGCGACGCCAAGGGCGCCGCGCTGGCCTTCACCAGGGAGAAGGGCGGCACCCGGTGGGCGCCGCGGGCACAGAGGTGGGGGAAGGTCAAGAACGCGTTCGCCGACCCGGTCCGGATCGACGGCGCGTTCACCGACAACGACGGCCGCGTCTACCTGTTCGCCGGTGACCAGTACGTCCGCTACTCCGCGGGCTACGACACCGTGGACGAGGGGTACCCGCGCGACGTCGCCGAGTGGCGCTCCCGCGAGGGCCTGCCCGCCCCGCGCGTGCGCGAGGCGGTGGACGCCTGCTTCCAGGACCTCGACGGCGTTGTGCACGTCTTCGCCGGGGACCGCTGGATCACGACGGCGGAGGAGCGGCCCGCCGCCGAGGTGTGGGGACGGGTGGAGACCCGTTTCGCCGACCTCAAGTCCGTCGACGCCGCCTACACGACGGCGTCGGCCGTCCACGTGCTGTCCGGCGGGGAGATGCTGCGGTACTCCGACAGCATCGAGAACGCCGGCGTCCTCGCCGACGAGGGCGTGCCGCGCCGCCTGCGCGACCTGCCGCCGCAGTTCGAGGGCGGCGTCGAGGCGGCCTTCACCGACCCGTCGGGCGTGCTGCACCTGTTCAAGGCGGGCCGGACCGTCGCGCTCGACGGCGCCCGCGCGACCACGGCCGTGACGGCGGAACGCTGGGGCGCGCTGTCCCCCGCGCTGACCGCAGGCCGGGTGGACGCCGGCTTCGCCGGGCTCGACGGGCGCACCTACCTCTTCAGCGGCGACACCTACCTGCGGTACTCCACCGCCGACTACACCACGGTCGACTCCGGCTTCCCCCGCCGGATCGCCGACGACTGGGGCGGGCTCACCCGTGTGGACGCCTCGTTCGTCATGGACGGCAGAACGTACCTGTTCGGCACCGGCGGCCTGGTCCGCGAGATCCCCGCCGACCACCAGCCCGACCTGGACGCCGGACGGCTCACCCCCGCGCTGCGCGCCCTGTTCGCCGAGCACGGCCTCACCGTCACCGCGCTGCGCGGGAGCGCGCCGCGCTGGGAGCTCACCACCGGGGAGGGGGTCGCGCTGACCGTCGTCCGCGAAGGACTCCGGCTGAAGGCGCGGGGAGACGGCGCGGCGTTCTACGTCCGCTACTCCGCGCGCGACTACCGCACCCCCGACCCCGGCTTCCCCAAACCACTGGCCGACAACTGGTGGAACATGCCGGAGGGCATGCGGCTCGGCCCTGTCGACGCCGTGTTCACCGGCCGCGACGAGCGCACCTACCTCTTCTCAGGCGACAGGTTCGTCTGGTTCGACGCCCGGCACCGGTGGTGGTCGGAGCCGATGGCGCTGCGCGAGCGGTGGGACAGCCTGCCCTTCGCGCGCGTCGACGCGGCGTTCGTCGGCGCCGATGGCCGCACCTACGTGTTCTCCGGCGACCGCCACGTCCGCTACTCCACCGCCGACCGCACCCAGGTCGACGACGGCTACCCGGCGCAGAACGCGGGCCGGTGGGGCCGCGTCGCGCACACCCTCGCCCGCACGGGCCGGGTGGACGCCGCGTTCGTCCTGGACGCCCCCGAACAGGTGGACGGCGTCGAGGTCGTGCGCACCCGCACCTACCTGTTCTCCGGCGACCAGTACGTGCGCTACACCGGCGCCGCGCTCACCGTCGTCGACCCCGGCTACCCGCGCCGGATCGCGGAGCTGTCCGGCGAGCCCGGCCTCGCCGCGCTGCCCGTCACGCTCGACGGGGTGGACGCGGCGTTCGCCGACCGGCGCACCGCCTACCTGTTCCGGGGCGGCGAGTGCCACGCGGTGTCCACCGCGGGCCACCGCCGCTACACCGACCTGCCGGTCGGCGGGGTGCGCTGCGCCTACGTCGAGGACGGCTCGCTCGTCGTCGAGACCGCCGACGGATGGCGGCGGCTGTCGGCGCTGGAGGGCAGGACGGTCGCGGCGGCCCCGTTCCGGCCGCGCGCCCTGCGGACCGTCCCGGCGCGCTTCACCAGCGGCCTGGACGCCGTCCTCACCGGCGCGGACGGCGTCACCTACCTGTTCCGCGGGCCGTCGTGCTTCAACACCCAGGTCGGCCGCGACTACCCGATCGCCGAAGAGTGGGGCAGGCCCAGGGACCTCCTGCGCGAGACCGGCGAGGTCGACGCGGCGTTCGCCGCCCGCGACGGCAGGATCCACCTGTTCAGCGGCGACCAGTACGTCACGCACGCGCCGGGCGCGGCACTCGCCGAGGGCGACCCGAAGCCGATCGCCGACCGCTGGGCCGGACTGGAGGGCGTCGCGCTGGCCTACGTGCACCGCGGCAAGACGCACCTCTACGGCAAGCCGGACGCCGCCGGCAGGGTCCGCCACGTCGTTTACTCCGACGAGTCGTGCGCCGCGCCGGACCCGGGCTACCCGGTGACGATCGAGGCGGCCGCGGCCTTCCCCGGTTCGCCGCTGCCCTTCCCCGACGCCGTCCTGGTGGAGGACACGGCGCTGGTCCTGCTCGCCGGCAAGCGGTGCGCCACCTACAGCGACCGGACCGGGGTCTGGTCGGCGGTCCGCCCGATCGAGCGGCTGTACCCCGGCTTCGGCGCGGGCCTCGACGCCCCCGACGGCCTCAGGTCGGCGCTGCGGACCGCCGACGGCGCCGTCTGGTTCTTCTTCGCCGACACCTGCGCGCCGTTCCAGAACGAGGCGTTCGGCCCGCGGGTCAAGGTCCGCGACCAGTGGGGCCGCTCGCCGAACCCGTTCCTGGCGCCCGGCGCGACCGTCGATGCGGCCTTCGTGTGGCGCGGCGACCGCACCTACCTGTTCTCCGGCGACCGCTACGTCCGCTACACCGGCCGCGTCTACCGGCACGTCGACCCCGGCTACCCCAAGCCGATCGCGGGCAACCTCCGCCGCGAGGAGCCGTTCGCGCGCCTTCCGGAGACCTTCGAGGACGCCCTGGACCGGCCGCTGGACGCGGTCGTCGGCAACGACAGGACCGTCCACGTCCTCGTCGGCGGCGTCTGCCACACCGCGTCGAGTGAGCTCGCCGCCACGTTCGGCACCGGCCGGCTCGGCGCCCTCCGCAACAACCTCGCGGCGACCGGCAAGGTGGACGCCGCGCTCGTCGCCGACCGGCGGATCTACCTGTTCTCCGGGGACCAGTACGTCCGCTACTCCGGCGCAGACCGCACGTTCGTCGACGACGGCTACCCGCGCGCCCTTGCCGACCTTCCCGGCGACCTGAGCCTGGCCGCGCTGCCGTCCGCGTTCCAGGACGGCGTCGACGCGGCGTTCCGCGGCGCCGACGGCGTCGTCCGGCTGTTCCGCGGGCGCGAGTTCTTCGCCGCCGGGACCGCCGGCCCCGTGGCGGGCCGCTGGGGCAAGGTCCGCAACTCCTTCGACACCGGCCCGCTGGACGCCGCGTTCACCGCCCCTTCGGGAGAGCTCTACGCGTTCAGCGGCGGCCAGTACGTCCGCTACCCGGCCACCGGAACCCTCGACCACCCCGAGGCCGGCTACCCCCGGACCGTCCGCGACGACTGGGGCGACGCCCCGCAGGACTTCGAGGACGGCCCCGACGGCGCGTTCACCCTCGACGGCCGCACCTACCTGCTCAAGGGAGACCGGTACCTGCGCTACTCCGGCCCGTACCACCAGGTCGACCGGACCTTCCCGCAGCAGTTCCGGCACCGGTGGTCCGGCACCGCCGACCACCGGCTGAGCGACCTGCACACCATCGTCCGCTTCGCCGCGCTCTGCCGGGGCCGCGATGGCCTCGCCGCGTTCTTCCTCGACGGCGCCGAGGACCCGTACGCCTACCTCGCCTCCGCGTTCGGCTGGCCGCTGGAGGAGGTGCGCTGGGCCCGGCGGAACATGGGCCTGCTGCGGCCCGGCACCAGCGAGGAGCACCTGTTCGAGATCGAGTTTCTGCTCACCCTCGCAGACGCCTTCGGAGCCTCGGCCAAGACCGGCATCGGGGTCCCCGAGCTGTACGGCGTGTGGGCGAAGATGTTCGGGCCCGCGCCCGACCTCGACGGGGCGGCGGCCGCCGTGCGCGCCGCGATCGAGCGGAGGGCGTCGCCGCAGGAGTGGCCGAAGATCTCCGCCGCCATGCGCGACAGGCTGAACGTCCGCAAGCGCGACGCGCTCGTCGCCCGGCTGACCCCTCTGCACGGGAACGCCCGCGACCTGTACGAGCGGTACCTGATCGACGTGGAGATGGGCGGGCAGGGCACCACGTCCCGCGTCCGCGAGGCGATCGCCGCGACCCAGCTCTACCTCCAGAGGTACCTCCTCGGCCTGGAGAAGGTCACCCTGCCCGCCGGCGTCGATCCCGAGGCCGTCCGCGCCAGGCTGCGCACCTGGTGGGGGTGGATGCGCAGCTACCGCACCTGGGAGGCCAACCGGAAGGTCTTCCTCTACCCGGAGAACTACCTGCGGCCCGAGCTGCGCGACCGCAAGACCCCCGCGTTCTCCGCGCTCCAGGACGACCTCCTGCAGGGCGACATCACGGAGAAGGCCGTCCAGGCCTCCTACAAGCGCTACCTCGACGAGTACACCGAGGTCTCCCGCCTGACCATCGCGGGCGGCTACGTGTACCGGCCCGAGGGGACCGCGGCCGAGGTGCGCAGGCTCGTCCTGTTCGGCAGGACCCGCACCGACCCGCGCCGCTACTACCACCGCACCGCCGAGTTCCGCGACGGCGGCAGGCTCTCGGCCGCCTGGGACGCCTGGGAGAAGGTGGACGTCCAGATCGCCGCCGACCGGGTGGACCCGGTGCACGCCTTCGGCAGGATCTTCGTGTTCTGGTCGACGGTCGAGCCCGTCCCGCCGGCCGACCCGTCCAAGGTCACCGTCACCGCCAAATCGTCGGGCTCGGATCAGAAGGTGAGCGGGCCGCCGCCGCGCTACCAGGTCAAGATCCGCTACTCCTTCCGCAACCTCGACGGCGCCTGGGTCGCGCCCCAGGTGCTCGCCTCCGACGCCGAGCGGGAAGGCCAGATCACCGACGTCAGCCTGTACGTGCAGGCTTCCCGCAAGGTCCCCGGCGTCAGCGAGCACGACTCGATCATCGTGCAGTGCTCCTACACCGTCGGCTCGACCGCCCACTCCGCGGCGTTCACGCTCACCCCGGAGCTGTACGCGCTGCCCGCCGCGACGGTCACGCCGCCGCCCCGCGCGGCCGACCTGTCCGCGCTGTTCGCCGAACCCGCCGAGACGCCCATCACCCCGGACCGGGTCGTGCGGTTCAACGCGCCCGCCGACAGCGAGGACGGCCCCTGGTTCAGCGTCGACCACAAGGGCGGCAGCTTCCTGTGCCGCCCCGTCGCGGCCCCCGCGGACCCGGCGCCGGTCCAGCCGTTCAAGGGTAACGCCGACAGGCTGCCGACCACCTGGGACCGCGTGGACGCCGCGGTCCGCCTGCCCGACGGCACCCTGTACTTCTTCGAGTCCGCGACCGGCATCCACGTCGCCGTGCCGCCGGACAAGGTGACGTCGCGGCAGACCCGCCAGCCCACCGGGGACAGGTTCGGCGCGGTGTCCACCCGCATCCTGCGCACGGGGGCCGTGGACGCCGGGTTCTTCCGCACGCACACCTACCTGTTCAGCGGGGACGAGTACTACCGCTACCCGGTGATCTCGGGTCCGTCGGTCCTCGGCCCGCTGGAGACCGGCTACCCCAAGAAGCTCGCCGGCAACACCGAGCGCCTGCCGCAGTGGCAGGCGATCGACGCCGCGGTCACCCTGCCGGGCGGCACCGAACTGTTCTACGCCAAGGCCGTCGGCTTCGTCACCGGCGACGACCTGGCCAACGCCCGGTCGGCCGCCGCCGAATGGCGGGTTCCCGCGAGCGCCGCCGTGGACCGCTTCCACGTGGCCGATGGCAAGGCCTACGCCGTCTTCGGCGACAGGTACGTCAAGCTGCGGTCCGACCTCGCCGCCGAGCACCCGCCCAAGGCGCTGGCCGGCAACACCGACGGCGTCCCGGAGCAGCGCCCGCCCGGACCGGTCGTGCACGCGGGCCGCGCCACCCTGGCGTTCGACAACGCCAACGCCGTCTTCAAGCAGAGCGGCAGCGGCAGCTCCGAAGGGCTGCGCGACACCCGCGGGCTCGGCCGCGCCACGACCGAGTTCGGGCGGACGGGCGAGGTCACCGCCGCGTACCTCGCCGACGGGAAGCTGTACCTCGTCGGGCCGCGCGAGTTCGTCAGGTTCACCCTGGCGGCCGACGGGACGGTCCCGGACTTCGCCGACGACGGCTACCCGAAGCCGACCGCCCAGCAGATCCGCGGCGTGCTGTCGCGCGGCGACCAGCGGTTCGCGTTCGGCCCCGCCGGCTACGCGCCGATCCCCAAGGGCTGGGAGCCCTCGACCCCGCTGACCTTCCTGCCCTACCGGGGCAACTGGCGCGGCCTGCCCGCGGGATTCCCCGGCGACTTCACCGGGCTGCTGGAGGGCGACACCCACCTGTACCTGTTCCTCGGCCAGGGATACGCCGCCCACCCCTACGCCGACGCCGCCCCGCGCCCGTTCGAGGTCGCCTCCCTGCCGACCCAGCTCATCCGGCTCACCTCCAGCACCGCGGCCGAATTGAACCGGAGGCTGCTCACCGGCGGCGTCCCCGCCCTGCTCGACCCCGCCACGCAGGAGCTCGACGAGCTGCCCGCCTTCAGCACCACGGCGTCGAACGCCTCGACCATCCGGATCAAGCCGCGGATCGCGCCCCACGCGCCCGTCAGCTCCCACCTCGACTTCGACAGCGCCAACGGCCCGTACTACTGGGAGATCTTCTTCCACGCGCCGCTGCTCATCGCGCAGACCCTGAACGGCGGGCAGCGCTTCGAGGACGCCCGCCGCTGGTACGAGTACGTCTTCGACCCGACCCGGATCGCCCGCTACTGGCGGTTCCTACCGTTCCTCGCCGCCGACGTGGACGCGCTCGTCGCCCGCACCCGCCAGGACCTGACCGAGCTGGCGTCGCCCGGGATGGAGACCCGGCTGAACCCCGTCCTCACCGCGCTGTCGGCGCTCACCCCCGCGTTCCGGCGCGCCCGCGACCTCACCGGCGCCGAGCTGGCGTACCTGGCCGACCTCGGCGGGACGGGCCTCGACCAGGTCAGGGCGGCCCTGGCCGCCCTGACGCCCGACGCCCGCACCGCCGCGCTCGGCGAGCGCATCGAGATGATCGCGCGGCTGCGCCGCCAGTACGACCTCATGGGCGACCGCCGAGCTCTCATCCAGGCCTACCTCGACGACCCGTTCGACCCGCACACCATCGCGGCGCTCCGCCCGGAGGCCTACCGGCGCGCCGTCGTCATGGCCTACATCGACAACCTCCTCGACTGGGGCGACATGCTGTTCCGGCAGTACACCGCCGAGACGGTCGACGAGGCGCGGATGCTGTACGTCTACGCCTACGACCTGCTCGGGCCCCGCCCCGTCACGCTCGGCCCCGCCGCGCTGCCGCCCGCCGCCCCCTACGCCCTCACCGAAGGCGACGGACCCGGCGAGACCGGCCACCTCACCGCCGACGGCACCCTGCTCAAGGACTCCGGCGCCGTCCACGCCGGCATCGCCAACCCCTACTTCTGCGTGCCGGGCAATGAGCTGTTCCAGGAGTACTGGACCCGCGTCGAGGACCGGCTCACCAAGATCCGGGCGTCGCTCGACATCCTCGGCGTCGCCCGGCCGCTCCCGCTGTTCGACCCGCCCCTCGACGTCATGGCGCTCGTGCGCGGCGCGGCCGAGGGCGGAGGGCTCGACGCGGCGATGGCGGCGGCGGCCGTGCCGGTGCCCGTGCACCGGTTCGACTTCGTGCTCCAGCGGGCCCGCGAGCTGACCGACCGGCTCCGGCAGCTCGGCACCGACCTACTGGAGGCGGTCGACCGGCGCGACTCCGAGGAACTGGCCCTGCTCCAGCAGCGCCAGCAGGGCGAGATCATCGGCCTCACCCGCAAGATCAGGGAACTCCAGGTCAAGATCGCCGAAGAGGGCGTCGCCGAGGCCCGCGACGCCAGGACCGCCGCCGAAGCGCGGGTCGCGCACTACCAGAAGCTCATCAACGACGGCATGTCGCCGCTCCAGCAGGCGCAGATCGCGATGATGTCCCTCGGCGCCATAGGCCAGTTCGTCTCGGCCGGCCTGAAGATCGGCTCCGGCATCGCCGCGGCCGTCCCGCAGGCCAAGCTCGGCCCGTTCATCGTCGGCGCCGAGACCGGCGGCCTCCAGCTCAGCAAGGCCCTCGAAGCCGCGGGCGAGGTGTCCGCGAGCTTCGGCGAGGGCTTCAGCATGATCGGCGAGGTCCTCGGCCTCCGGGCCGAGTTCGACAGCCAGGTGGAGGACTGGCGGTTCCAGCTCGACACCAGCCGCTCCGACGTCGTCCAGGTCGGCCACCAGATCACCACCGCCGACCTCCAGCTCGCCATCGCCCGCCGCGAGCTGGAGATCCACGACCGGGAAGCGGCCCAGCACGCCGCCGTCACCGACTTCCTCACCGCCAAGTTCGCCGGCCCCCAGCTGTACGGCTGGATGGTCGGGCAGATCTCGGGCCTGTACTTCCAGACCTACAAGCTCGCCCACGACATGGCCCGCGCCGCCGAACGCTCCTACGAGAGCGAGCGCGGTGCGTCCCCCGGCCTGATCCGGGCTGCGTACTGGGACTCGCGCCGCAAGGGCCTGCTCGCCGCCGACCAGCTCGCCCTCGACCTCGACCGGCTCGGCCAGGCCTACTACGAGACCGACGCGCGCGGGATGGAGATCACCAAGCGGGTGTCGCTGCTCGGCCTCGACGCGCCCGCCCTGCTCGCGCTGCGCGACACCGGACGCTGCGAGTTCGCGCTCACCGAGACCCTTTTCGACCGCGACTTCCCCGGCCACTACCAGCGGCGGATCAAGTCCGTCAGCGTCGCCTTCCTGACCGCCGAAGGCCCCGTTCCCGTCAACGCGACCCTCACCCAGATCGACAACAAGACGGTGCTCGCGGCCGACCCCAAGGCCGTCCGCTTCCTCCTCGACCCGAAGGGGCCGCCGCCGGAGAGCGTGCGCGGCGACTGGCTGCCCGGGCAGCGCATCGCCCTGTCGGAGGTCCAGGACGGCGAGGACAGCGGCGTGTTCGACCTGCGCTACGACGACCAGCGGCTGCTGCCGTTCGAGGGGACCGGCGCGGTCTCGCGGTGGCGGCTGGAAGCACGGCGCGTCCCCGCCGGGCTCGTCGACGTGGCCGTCACCGTCCGGTACACCGCGCGCGACGGCGGCGAGACCTTCGCCACGGCCGTGCGCGGCATGCTCAAGCCCTACCCGGCGGCGATCCTCCTCGACGTGGAGAGCCGCTTCCCCGAGGAGTGGGAGGCCTTCCTTGGGGACGGCGGCGAACTGCTCCTGCCGATCACCCAGAACCTCTTCCCCGGCATCTCGGGGCGGCAGGTCACCGGGATCGTCGCCCAGTACGCGGCACCGGACACCGAGGCGAGGTTCCTGCTGCACGGCGACCCGGCGCTCGCCCTCGCCGCCGGCCGTCTGGTGCAGACGCCGGGACTCAACGCGGACAACCGCCCCTGGCGGCTGACCGCCTCCGGCGACCCCGCCGGACTCGCCGGCTTCTCCCTCATCCTCCTCTACCGCGCGCTCCCCTAGGAAGGCGACCATGGCCAACGACAAGACCTCCGCGCAGCGCAAGAAGAAGAGGAAGAAGTCCTCCGACGGCGACAGGACCTCCGCACGGGCGGGCTCGCCCATGGACGTCGACAGCTCCTCGTCCGGCACGGACTCCGGCGACGAGTCCGACACGGGCGGCAGCACCGGAAGCAGCGCCAAGAAGCCGCGACTCAGCTCCACGTCCTCCTTTGGTTCCTTCGGCGGCGCAAGCCAGTCCGGATCTCCGGCGTCGCGGCAGAACACCCCGGCACAGGCCGGCGGGACGACGAGCGGCCCCACGCAACGGAAGATCCCGCAGCTCGCCTCGAAACCGACGTTCCCCGCCGCCGGTTCCCGGCCCCCGGCGAACGGCACGCTCGCGGGTCGCGCGGTCACAGGCGCCGCGGACGGTTCGGATGCGGCGGGCACAGGTGCCGCAGGTACCGGGGTTGCCGCAGGCGCTGTGGGCGCCGCAGGTACTGCGGGTGCGGCGGTCGCTGCGGGTGCTGGGGGCACGGCAAATGCCGCCAGTGCTGCGGGCACTGGCGGCGCTGCGGGGGCGGGTGCCGGGGGCGCGGGTGGCGGCGGCGGGAGAGGTGGTGGCGGGGGCGCGGGGGCCGGGGCGGGGGCTCCCGTGAAGCGCAGGATCGTGATCCAGGAGGACCCGGGGCTGTCGCCCATGCGGAGGGTGAAACTCGTTCCGCGCGTCAAGCTCGGCGACGGAGTGATCAAGGGCATCCGTTTCGGCCGCGCCCGGACGCCGTCGCCCTTCGGCGGCCCCATGGGCGATCACACCAGTTCGTGGGCGAGTGTGGTGGACTCCGTGCACGCCTCCCTGTACGGCAGATCCCTCCCCGACGCGTTGCAGAAACTCTCGGCCATGCAGGACGCCGTGCAGGAGTGGATGAACAGCGACACCTCAGAAGGCAGCAAGCTGTTCGACACCCTCGCCCCGGAGGACCAGGACAAGCGCGAGAAGGCCCTGGGGCACTACGCCGCCACGGTCAAGCGGCTGGTCGGAGAAGCGAAGCAGCACCTCGGGCAAGCGCCGCCGAACGACCCCGCGGCCCAGTCCGCTGCGCAGGCCGCGGCGGCGAAGCTCCTCGCCGACGCGGTCGGGCACCACCTCGCCTACGTGAACTTCCTGCCGTTCGCCACCGTCCGCGCCGGCAGCGACCGGGGATCGATCGGATCGGGCGAAGGGGAGGCCCGCGCCGCGGTGCTGGACGCGGAATTCGCCAGCGAGGAGAACCTGGACGAGGTCGAGGCCCAGAATCCCGGCCACGGAAGGCACCGCAACTGGCGGGATTCCCTGGTCACGCTGGGAACGCAGAGTCCCGATTTCGTGCTCCGCGCTGAGATCTGGAAGCTGTTCTCGCTGGAGGCGGCGGTGCGTGCGGCCGACCTGGAGCACGTCGTCGCACCGGAGCGGGCGAAGAAGACGGCGGAGAAGCTGGACGCCCTGAAGACCATGGGCGATGGTCTGGGGGATCTGGTCGACGTCCTCCTCGTCGAGGACGGAGTGAAGGGGCCGGACGGAAAGACTTCGAGGCGAACGAAGAAAAAGGACTTCACGTTCCCCGACGGAGGGGTGAAGATCACGCTGCCCGCCCGGACAGGGCAGGGGGCGACAGGGGTGCCGAACGGGCCGGAGGTGGTGGCGATCGGTTCCCTCCAAGATCTGGCGAGAGTGCTGGACAAGATCGAGGGTCGCGCCGTGGCACAGGTGCCGGATCGCAGCGGTGCCCCCGAGCTGTGGCAGATGCGGGTCCAGGTCACCGGGCTCACGAAGAAACTGCGCGGCATCATGGGCGAAGTGACGCCCGGTCTCTCCGACGAGCTGCGCGCGTTCAAGGACGGCATCAAAAGCACGGGCGACGACATGGCGGAGGAGTCCCGCCGCCTGCGGGAGGATCCCGACCGCACGCGGGAGGACCCCGCCCGGATGCTCGCGCACCTGCTGCACGACTTCCAGTCGATCGTGGTCCGCAGCTATCCCGGCGCGGCGTCCAAGGCCGGCTTCCTCGGTGGCAGCGCGGCGGATTCGGCCGTCAACGTGCTCAAGGAGCATCTGGATAAGGCGGGGCTCGCCGTGGAGCCGGCGATGCTGGACGCCTTCCTCGACAAGGTCAAGGAGTTCCACACCGAACTCGGCGAGCCCGAATACGCCGTGGACGCGCGCTGGATCGCCGAGGCCGGCGGCGGCGGCCTCCTCGTCGCGATCCGCAACGGCAAGCTCGAATTCGGGGGCAGGCCCGACGCTCCCGTCGGCATCGCCGGCATGGGGTCGCACACCACGTCGTGGGTGACCGAGTGTGCCGCCGTCGAGCAGTGGTTCAAGGAGAAGGGGGAGGCCGGGATCGGCGACCACCTGCGCAAGCAGGTCATCAAGGATCTCAAGGGCGAGCTGATGACCGACCTCGCCCCCCTGCTGCCCAACGACCAGCTCAGCGCCGACCAGCTCACGGACATCTTCGAGGCCGCCCGGGCGGCGCTGGAGGCCGAGGCCCCCGAGGACACGATCGAGGCATACCTGAGCTTCCGCAACCTTCTGCCCTACGCCACGGTGGACGCGGGCAACCGCGACGGCCAGGGAGAGCGGGCCACCGCGTCCAAGGGCGTGAACTTCGATGAGGAATCGCTGGAGGCCGCCATGGCGCTCAAGCAGGACGAGCTCGACAATCCCGGCACGGCCATCGCCGTGCTCCAGGCCGCGGCCACCTCCCTCAGGAACGTCGCCCCCGACCTGGCCGGCCCTGCGGCCCCGAAATGGCAGAAGGACTTCCTCGAAGCGGTCGACACCACGATCGCCGGGCTCGACCACATCGTGAGGAGGCTGAAGAACTCGGTGCCGCAGAAGGCGCCTGCGGCTCCGCCGACCGACCCGACCGGAAAGACGAAGAAGAAGGAGAAGGAGAAGACCAAGGCCGAGATGAAGAAGGAAAGGCTGGCCAGAAAGGCGAACGACGAGCCGCCGAGCGTCGATGACATCCTTCAGATGCGCGATGCGGAGCACAACGCGGTCTGGAAGGCGGGGCATCCGGGCAAGAAGACGACGCGGCCTGCCGGTGCCGCCGCGCAGAGCCCGCCCTGAGGCCCGTTCTCGTGCGGTGGGCGCGGCTCACCGCCTGAGGGGTTTGCGTTTCCGGAGATAGTCGGTGAGGCGGACGTCGGCCTCGAAGGCCAGGTCGGCGTCCGGTTCGGGGTCGAGCCAGAGTTCGGAGACGCGGTGCCAGGCGGGCGGTCCGAGGAAGGGGCCGGCGACGGGGTCGGGCCCCAGGGCCGGTCGTAGGGGCCGGTGTCTGGATGGCCGAACTCGCCGTCTTCGAGGAACACCTTCACGAGGCCGTGGCCGGTGGCGGAGAGTCTCGCGGGCCTCCCGGACCGCGGCGGGCAGGAGGTCGATCGTGGTCACGGCACCGTCTGTGCCGACGAGGACGTCCAGGAGCGCCGCGTTGCAGCCGGTGCCCGCACCGATCTCCAGGACCCGGTGAACCTGGCCCTCGCGCTGGCCGAGGACCGGTGCCGCGACATCGTCAAGAAGACCAAGGACGGCCTTGAGTCACCCGCCGCCAGGGCAAGGTCGGCGGGCGCCGTCCGGTCGTCGACGACGACAAACGCGCCGCGATCCTCGACCGCCAGCGGCGCGGGGAGTCCATCCGGACCATCGCCGCCGGGGTCAAGGTCTCCATCGGCACCGTCCACAAGACCCTCAAGGCAGCGGCCGAGGACAACCCCACCGACCGACCACAGCCACCTGCCGCATCGGAACGGCCAGTCACGTTAAAAGCCGCCCACCGAGCTCCTTAACGTGACTGGCCGTTCCATTGCTGCTCAAGCCCCGTCACTTGCTTCCCTCTAGATCACCCCTTACAGTTGGGTCGGGCCGCAGCGCCCTGCCGGGGTTGCCCCCAGTGGGTTTCTGCGACCCGCCCGCCGCACCCGACGTGCGCGTCTCCGCGCATCGGGCGCTCCACGTGTCTTGCCCGCTGGTCAGCCGCCAGCGTCGGCGGCTGCCGGCTTCGGGGTCCATGGGGTCGCGATGGCGCTGCCGCGGTAGCGGTAGCGGGTCACTGGGACGCTGGATGCGCCGGTGAACACGACTCCGTTGTGGGCGAACCTCCACCCCTTGTCGCAGAAGCGACGACGGAGTTCCCTCATGCTCAGCCCGGTCCTGCCCGCGTACTTGGCCCGTATCCAGCGCATCAACCGGCCCCACGCGTGGTGGTCGATCGAGCTGAACACGTCCTTGGACACTCCGTGCCGGAAGTAGTTCGCCCACCCCGCCATTGACCTGTTCAAACTGATGATCAGCTCGTCCAGGTCCAGGTGGAGGGTTGACCTGTACGTCTTAGGGCCTGTTCCAGGTTCAGATCACTGTTCGGTTGAACCGGCCATCTGATCACCCTCGGACTGGTAAACGTCTTGAGTGACGCGTGGCGATCCGACGGATTCCGGTCCCGGTGAGGATCTCCAGGTTGATGTCCCGGGCGTGCAGTTCGTCCTCCAGCAGCACGAGCAGTTCCTTGCCGCCGCCGAGAGCGGCGACATCGGCCAGTAGGTCATCCCCGGCTGAACCCGCCGCCCCGGCCACACCTGAACACGGACTCCACCCGTCTGAGCGCACCTTCACCCACGCGTGACCTGTCTGAACGCGATTCGACTTGAGCGTGGTCGGGGCGTGGTCTACGATCAGGGCAGTCGTACAGGGCGATCGCCCTAGTTTGGAGTGAATGATGGTCTCCCCAGCGGCCGAGCGCGGGCGCGCGGTTCGGGAACGGCTGATGAACGCGGCGGCGGAGCTCATCCCCGAACGCGGCTGGGCGGCGGTGAGCACCCGGATCCTCGCCGAGCGCGCCGGGGTGACGCCGAGCGTGGTGCACTATCATTTCCCTTCGCTGTCGAGCCTGCTGAACGAGGCCGCGACCAGCCGGATGCGGGAGTTGCTGGCCGGGCTGAACGATCTGCTGGAAAACACCCGGTCGCCTGCCGACGCGATCGAGACGATGCTCACGTCGGCCGAGGAGTACACCGGCGCCGATGCCACCTCGCTGCTGTTCATCGAGGCGTGTCTGGCGAGCGCCCGCGATGACGAACTGCGCGAGCGGATCGCCGGGCTGGTAGCTGAGTTCGGGCAGCGGTTCGGCGGGTGGCTGGAGCAGCACGGGGTGCCCGCCCCCTTCGAGACCGCCGCCGTGTTGGCGGCCTCCTTGGACGGCGTTCTGCTGCACCGCGGCCTGGGCCTGAAGGCGAACGCCCCCTCGGCGGTGCTGCGCAGGCTCGTTTCCACATCCTCCGGGGAGGAATGACAGTGCGAACAGTGATCTGCGGGGCCGGGATCAGCGGCCTGGCCCTGGCGCACCGGCTCGCCGCCCATGGCGGCGAGGTCGTGGTGATCGAGAGGGCCCCCGGGCCCCACCCCCAGGGATACATGATCGACTTCTTCGGTCCCGGGCTGGAGGCGGTCGAGGCCATGGGGCTGCTGCCCGCGTTCGAACGGGCGGCCTACCCCTATGACGAGGGGCACCTGGTCGATCGGAACGGTCGCCGCCGCGCCACCCTCCAGACCAAGAGCTTCTCGCGAGGCCCGTTGCTGAGCCTCATGCGCCCCGACATCGAGGCCGTGCTGCGGGAGAACCTTCCGGCCGAGGTCGAGCTGCGCTACGACACGGTGCTGACCGAGGTGGCCAACCGCACCGACGGCGTGGCGGTGACGCTGGAGGACGGCACCGTCTTCGACGCCGATCTGCTCGTGGGCGCCGACGGGATCCATTCGACCGTCCGCCGGCTGGTGTTCGGGCCGGAGGATCGCTACCTGCGCTACCTGGGTCTGCACACGGCGGCGTTCACCTTCGACGCGCCGGACGTGCACGCCGCCACCAAGCGCGCGTTCTGCCTCACCGACTCCGTCAACCGGCAGCTGGGCTTCTACGCTCTCCGCGACGGCCGCGTCGCCACGTTCGCGGTGCACCGCAGCGCCGACCCCACGATCCCGGACGACCCGCGGGTGGCGATCCAGCGGGCCTACACCGGCCTGGGCTGGGTGACGCCGCGCGCGCTGGAGCAGTGCCCGCCGGCCGAGGAAATCTACTACGACCAGGTCGCGCAGATCGAGCTTCCGGGGTGGAGCACCGGCCGGGTTGTCCTGCTCGGAGACGCCGCCTACGCCGTGTCGCTGCTCGCCGGGCAGGGCGCCTCGCTCGGCATCTCCGGCGCTTTCCTGCTCGCGGACCGGCTCGCGCACGCCCCGACCGTCGAGCGGGCCACCGCCGGGTTCGAGCGCCTGTGGCGGCCCGTGGTCGAGGAAAAGCAGCGCAACGCCCGGTCGATGGCCCGCTGGTTCCTGCCCTCCTCACCGACCGATCTACGGGTCCGGCGCGTGATGCTCGGGCTGACCCGGGTGCCCTTCGTCATGGGTTACGTGAACTCCATCCTCGCGGGCAAGAACACCAGGCTCGCCGACGTCATGCGCCAGGCCTCCGGCGCCGCGACCGAACCGGCGGTCCCGTAGCGCCACCGCTCCGGTCCACGGTTGGTCTTCCTCTCGCCGTGCTTCTTCACCGCCGGCGGATCACCGATTCCCAGCTGCTCGGCCAGGTAGTCCACCACCGGCCACGGCACCGCCAAAGGATCTTCCTGGATTCCTCAGCCCCGTACACCGCGGCGACGTCGGCGACGTCGGCGACCTAAACTCACTGCCTGTCCAGGGTATGCGCCAGGTGTGATCCGAGGGGTTATGGCGTGAGGACCGTCTTGCCGATGGTGGTGCGTTCTTCGAACGCTTTGTGTGCGGTGGCGGCCTGGGCCAGCGGAAGGGTGGCGCCTGCCGCCTCCCGTACGCGCTCGCGCCAATCCGGTGTGCTGTAGTCGATCGCCGCGTCCGCGCCGAGTCGCTTGGCCACGTCCAGCTTCTGTTCGCCTCGGGCGACGGCGATCACCCTCGTGCCGGCGTGTTTGGCCAGTTGTACCAGTAGACTGCCGACGCCGCCCGCGGCGGCCTCGACCAGCACCGTCTCTCCTGGCCGGAGGGCTGCCGCCTCGGCCACCCCGACCGCGGTCGTCCCCTGCCCGAGCAGAGCCAGGGTCGTGTGGTCGTCCAGCGTGCCGGGCCGCGACAGGGCCACCGCCGGAAGGACCGCCTTCTCGGCGTAGCCGCCGCCTGCGGTGGCGCCGACTACCTGCCGGCCGATCTGTACGGGGTCGACATCCGGGCCGACGGCGATCACCGTGCCCGCCACTTCGAAACCCGGCGAGTACGGCAGCGGGAGGTCGGCGAGCACCGATCGCATCAGGCCGGCCCGTATCTGGATGTCGGCGAAGCCGATCCCGGCTGCGGTGACCCGCACCGGGATCTCGCCGGGGCCGGGCTCTGGGTCGGGAACCTCGTCCACCTGCAGCACGTCGGGGGGACCGTATTCATGGAACCGAACAGCACGCATTGATGGTCCTTCGCATCGGGGAGATGTGATGCGGCGGATGCACCGCCATCGCGAAGGTATCGATGAGATACTGGTTACTTCAAAGGTATCTAACTACCGTGAGGGTACTTATGGATCCGCTCGCCCCGGACATGTTCGACCCGGCCTGCCCGAGCAGCATCACGCCGATCCGGATCGGCGACAAATGGTCAGCGGGGGTCATCCAATGCCTGGAACAGGGGCCACGACGGTTTTCTGAGATCCGTGTCCCGCTCCGAAATGCCACGCCCAAGGTGCTCACTCAGACTCTCCGTGCCCTTGAACGCGACGGGATGATCACTCGCACCGTTTATGCCGAGGTCCCGCCACGAGTGGAGTACGAGCTGACCCCGCTGGGGCGTACCCTGCTCGACCTCATCGCCGCCTGTTGGCACTGGGCAGAGGAGAACATGTCCACTCTCCTCGCGGCCCGTGATGCCTACGAGAACACCATTACCGACGCCGTCTGATCGAACCAGCACAGCGCGCCGCACGGCCCCGCAAGCAGCTTCCGCCGGACACCTGCGACCGGGAATGCCGCTTCATTATCCGCCACGGTGTCCGTTAGAGGATCCCTCAACGAGACAACCCGGGCAGCCGTCGCGCGAGGACGCGGCCTGCGGGAACGTCATCTCATATAGCCGGCCCGCTCGGTCCCGGACGCCCGCGACATCGGCGACACCCTCGTCGCCCGGGGTGTCCGCCTCTCGCCTGGCGGGAGCATCTACGACCCCGCGGACCCGATGTCGAAGATGTTCTTCAACTCTTGAGAGGGGGCGATCGCGGTGGAATGATCACTCGTGCTCTTTCGCCTGGCCTACCTGACCGTGGAGTCCTCCACGAGTACTCACGTGCCGTTCGAACTGCACGGATGCAATTTCGAGCCGGACTGTCTTGTCCTGGACCGGTTGCCGTGTGTGGCCGGCGTGGGCCGGGATCGTGTCAGCCGAGGTGGGCGGCGGCTCCTGCGGTGAGGTTGCCGTCGGTCATGGTCAGCACGCTGTCCACCATGGCGAGCGTGGCCAGGTCGTGGGTGACCATGACGGTGGCCACGCCGTTCTGCTTGGTCAGACCGGCCAGCAGAGAGACGATCTGCTCGCCGCGCCGGTGGTCGAGGGCACTGGTGGGCTCGTCGACCAGTAGTACCTCGGGTTCGTTCATCAGCGCGCGGGCGATGTTCACCCGCTGCCGCTCGCCGCCGGAGAGTTGGTGCGGCCTCTTGTCCTGCTTGCCCGCCAGGTCTACGGCCACCAGGAGTTCGCGCGCCCGCTTGGTGGCCTGCCGTGTCGAGCGGCCGGCCAGATCGGCCATGACCAGGAGCTGGTCCAGGACGGTGAGCGAGGCCAGCAGGTTGGGCTGCTGGAAAACGATGCCGATGTGATCGCGCCGGATGCGGGTCCGGTCGGCCGGGCTCGCGCCGGACACGTCGTACCCGGCCACGGTCACCGTGCCGGACTCGGGGGTGAGGAGGGTGGCGGCGACGGCGAGCAGGCTGGACTTGCCCGATCCGGACGGGCCGACGACGGCGGTGAACTCGCCGGGGGCCACCGAGAGGCTGACGTGGTCGAGCGCGGTGAGCGTGCGGTCGCCGTCGGGGTAGGTCAGGATGATGTCGGTGAGTTCGAGGGTCATCGGGAGGCTCCCAGCGCGGTCAGCGGGTCGACAGAGGTGATCTTGCGGATGGCCAGTGCCGCGCCCAGCGCGCCGAGCAGGATCATCACGGCGACGGGAACGACGGTGGTGGCCGCCGACAGGACGAACGGGACGGTGCCCTCGGCCAGCGATCCGAGCCCGGCGCTGAGAACGCCGCCGAGCCCCGCGCCGAGCAGCAGTACGATCACGGCCTGGGCGAGGGCGTCGCGTAGCAGGTAGCCGGTGCTCGCGCCGAGCGCCTTGAGCACGGCGACGTCACCGGCCCGCTGGATCGTCCACACCGTGAAGAACGCGCCGATGACCAGTGCCGAGATGGCGAACAGGAAGCCGCGCATGAGCTGCAGCGAGCCGTTCTCGGAGGAGAAGGAACCAATCGCGGCCGGCGCGTCGGCCAGTGAAACGGTGGTGGTGTTCAGGCGCCCGTCGGTCGTGGAGAAGTCCGGCTCTCCGGTGGTGCGCAGGGCCAGGACGGTGGCGACCGTGTCGGCGCCGCTCTGGCGGCCCATCCACTCCCAGTCGCCGATACCGATCCACGCGACCGGCACGTGGCTGTAGGCGGCCGCGGCCGCAGTGCCGGCGACGGTGAAGTCGCGGCCGAAGATCTGCACCTTGTCCCCGGCGG
This sequence comes from Streptosporangium sp. NBC_01810, assembly GCF_035917355.1. Classification (NCBI taxonomy): domain Bacteria; kingdom Bacillati; phylum Actinomycetota; class Actinomycetes; order Streptosporangiales; family Streptosporangiaceae; genus Streptosporangium; species Streptosporangium sp. NBC_01810. Next base: position 2,823,744 of record NZ_CP109070.1, read on the forward strand.
CCAGCCCGCTGTCGTCGGCCAGGCCGGAGGAGAGCACGACCTTGCCTGCGCCGAGGGCGCCGCCCAACGGTCCGGCCAGGTCGCCGCCGGGCTCGACACCGAACACTGCGGCGCCTGTGCTGTCTTGCCCGGAGGCGATCCTCCCCATCGTGATCCCGAGCCGCTCGGCGGTGACGACGCCGTCCGCCGTGCGCCACTCCTGCCAGGTCTTCTCCGTGATCCGGCTGTCGGAGAAGGACGGCTTCTCGGTGCGGGAGAAGACGATCCGGTCGGCGCGCAGTCCGCTGACGGCCGAGATGTTGTCTTGGGCCAGCCCGGCGGTCAGGCCGGACAGCATGGTCACCAAGAGCGTGATGAGCAGGACGACGGTACCCATCAGGGCGAACCGTCCTTTGGCGAAACGCAGGTCTCTGAGCGCCACGAACACAGGCGATCCCCCCGTTGGATGTGGGTCGATCTGGACGCCTTCCAGACTCCAGGAACGGGTGTTTCCGGCACATCGTGAAAACGGGCGGCGCGGGCGCCTTCTTTTGGTCGGCCGGAAATCAACCTTTTGAAGGATGCATCCCATCGAACCCCTTCACCTACTCTGGGGGAGAAATGATGGACTTCCCGTTCCCGCCGACGCTCAAGCTGCTCAGGTGGGCCATTCACGGCACCTTCGCGGTCCTGCTGGCGATCGCCGTCGCCGGGGCCGCACACGAGGGCCACGCCGCCGTCGCGACCTGCGGTGTCCTGCTCGGCGTGCTGTACGCGGCAGGAATCGTCATCGAAGGACGGCTCCCGCGCTTCGGCGGCCCCGCGCATCTGCTGCTGGGACGCATCTGGCTGCTGATCGTCACGCTCGGCTGGGCCGCGCTGGCCCTGAACTCACCGCTTTTCGTATGGCTGGCCTTCCCGCTCTTCTTCGCCTACCTGCACGTGCTGCCCCTGATGGTCGCGCTGCCCGGCGTCGCGGCGCTCAGCGTCGCGGCGATCGCCACAGCCGGCCGGCATACGGGCGGGGTGAGCGCGCCCCAGGTGATCGGGCCGTCCATCGGCGCGGCGGTGGCCACGCTCATGGGACTGGTCTACAAGGCGCTCTACAGCGAGAGCGAGCAGCGCCGCCTGCTGATCGACGACCTGGTCCGCACCAGAGGCATGCTCATGCAGGCGGAGGCCGACACGGCCCGCCTGGCCGAGCGGGAACGCCTGGCCAGGGAGATCCACGACACCCTCGCCCAGGGCATGTCCAGCATCATCCTGCTGCTGCGCGCAGCCCGCCGCGATCTTGCCACCCGGCCCGGGGACGCCGAGCAGCGGATCGCCGAGGCCGAGCACGCCGCCCAGGACAACCTGGAGGAGGCACGCAACTTCGTCCGTGCCCTGGCACCCCCCGCGCTGCAGCACTCCTCGCTGACCGCCGCTCTGCGCAGGATCAGCGCCTCAGCCGCCGCGGGCACCCCCACCCGGGTCGGGTTCGAGATGTCGGGCACGCCGGTGCCGCTGTCCGCCGACTACGACCTGGCGCTGCTGCGCATCGCCCAGGGGGCGCTGGGCAACGTCAGCCGCCACGCGCAGGCCGCGCATGCCACCGTGACGCTCACCTACCTGGACGACATGATCGTGCTGGACATCGTCGACGACGGCTGCGGCTTCGTCCCGGCGCAGGCCCCCGCCGAGACCGCGAGCACCGGCTACGGTCTGCGCACCATGCACGACCGGGCAAGGGCGTTGGGCGGCAGCCTCACCATCGAGTCCGCCCCGGGAGAGGGCACCGCGGTCGCCGCCACACTGCCGCTGCCCGAAGGGGCGGCCCGGTGACAGCGCCGATCAGGATCCTGCTGGTGGACGATCACCCCGTAGTGCGCTCGGGCATCCGTGCCATGCTCGCCGGACAGCCCGACTTCGAGCTGGTCGGGGAGGCGGCCACGGGCGAGGACGGCGTGGAGGCGGCACGTGCCCTCGCACCCGACGTCGTCTTGATGGACCTTCAGTTCGGGACGGGCATCCACGGCAGCGAGGCGACCCGGCGAATCGTCGCGCTCGGCGGTCCCCGCGTCCTGGTGCTCACCACCTTCGACACCGACGCCGACATCGTGGCGGCCGTCGAGGCGGGCGCCACCGGCTACCTGCTCAAGGACGCCCCCTCCGACGACCTGCACGCCGCGATCCGCTCGTCCGCCACGGGCACCAGCGCGCTGGCCCCCAGCGTCGCCTCGCGGCTGCTGGGCCGGGTCCGCACCCCGGCCACCACGCTCAGCCCAAGAGAACTGGAGGTGCTCGGCCACGTCGCGGCCGGCCTGTCCAACCGGCAGATCGGCAAGCAGATGTTCCTGAGCGAGACCACTGTCAAGACCCACCTCGTGCACATCTACGCCAAGCTCGGCGTCGACTCCCGCACCTCGGCGGTGGCCGCCGCCACCAGAAAGGGGCTCATCCGCCCGGCGTGATCTCACCGTCCCACGCCGCTTGACCGCCGGCGCAAGCGCCCCGGCGCCCGGCCGGGCCGAGTTCGTGGCGGAGGGCGGAGCGGCAGTCCGGCCGTTCCTGGTGACCTTCACCGGGCCCGGGAGCGGTGCGCCCCAGGGTGGTGACGGCCAGAAGCAGGTCCTGGAACTCAGCACGCTTCCGGGTGTCGAGAATGTGGCGCCGGCTCCGTCCCAGGGACACCAGCGGCCACGACAGGCCGCGCGGCGAAGAAGGAGAACCACCATGATCGAACGGATGGACCACGTGGGCATCGTCGCCGACCTGCGAGCCCGCGGCGCGGAACTCGTGGGCGAGCTGGAGCGCTACGAGGACAGCTACCGGCTCTGCTACGTCCGCGGCCCGGCGAGGATCATCGTCGAACTGGCGGAGCAGATCAGCTAACGGTCCGTCGCGGCCGACCTGCGACCAACCAGAGCGATCCGACTCGCGTTCCGCACTCGGATCCTCTTGCGGGAGGCCGGTGTGGCGCCCCGCAGCAGCCGCATGGTTACTCGAACCGGCCGTCGGAGCGGCTTCACCCACACCGACTCCCCCAGCAGGGTGCGGCAGTCCACCAGGGCGCCGACACCGGACACCACCACAAGCCCGATCATGAGGGCCACGTGCGCCATCAGCGGGCGGCGCCATTCCCGCCATGGCCTCGACACACTCATCGTCTCCCCCGGCATCGAACGATTCCGGGCGGCTATTCCACGTCCCAGGTGACCGGGAGGCTCTTGATCCCGTAGATGTCCGCGGTCTCCGGGCGCAGGTCAACCTCATCGGCAGGTACGGCCAGGCGCAGCGTGGGGAAGCGGGTGAGCAGCGCGGGGAAGGCGACCCGCATCTCGACGCGGGCCAGTTGCTGACCCAGGCACTGGTGGATGCCGTGGCCGAAGGCCAGGTGCCCGCCGTCCTGCCTTCGGAGGTCGAGCACGTGGGGATCGGCGAAGCGCTCGGGGTCGCGGTTGGCGGTGTTGTACGACAGGATGACCGCCGTACCGGCCTCGATGGTCCGGCCGCCCAACTCGACGTCCTCCAGCGCCGTCCTCATGAACGTCTTGGCGACGCTCAGATACCGCAGCAGCTCCTCTACGGCCCGGTCGGCGAGCGCGGGATCGGCGCGCAGCGCGGCCAGTTGCGCCGGGTTGCGCAGCAGGGCGAAAGTGCCCAGCGCCAGCATGTTCGCGGTGGTGTCGAGCCCGGCCGCCAGCAGGATCAGGGCGACCCCCCTCAGCTCCTCGTCGGTCAGGTCGCTGTCGGTGAGGTCACTGAGCACGTCGTCGGTGGGGTTCGCGCGCTTGGCGACCACCAGCTCCGCGAGGTAGTTCTGGGTCGCGGTGTAGGCCGCTATCAGGTCCTCGTCGCTTGTCTCCCCGCTGAGGAACGAGTCGACCTGCTCCTGGAAGGAGCCCCGGTCCTGGTACGGCACCCCCAGCAGCTCACAGATCATGATGGCGGGGATCGGCTTGGCGAACGCGGTCACCAGGTCCGCCGGCGACCCGGCCTTCTCCATGGCGTCCAGGTGGTCGGCGGTGATCTGCTCGACGCGCTCGGTGAGCTGTCGCATCCGCCGTACGGTGAACTTGCCCACCAGCGGTTTCCGATAGCGCCCGTGCTGTGGCTCGTCCATGAGGAGGAACTCGCCGGGCGGCGCCGGAGGGACCTCGATGTCGCCTAGGTCGATGGTCGGGTGGTGGCGCATGAGCTCCTTGCGCGAGCTGAACCGCGAGTCGGCCAGGGCCGACCGGACCAGGTCGTATCCGGTGATCAGCCAGCCCTGGTGTCCGTCGGGGAAGGGGTAGCGGCTGATTGGGCCGTGCTCGCGGGCCTGGATCAGCTCCTTGGGCGGGTCAAAGGGACAGCCGGGCTGACGCGCGGTCGGCAGCGTGGTGACGGTGTGTTCCATGGTCATTCCTCTCATCGACCTAGGTTGAAGTCGCGATATTACGTGTTTGTCGTGGCTCGAAAGATACGTTGCATTTAGAATTTCCGCCAACCACAGGAAGTGCATTCAGACAGATAATTAGCGCTGATTAAGGCAATGATGCTGCGTGCGAATGCAATGTTGCGTTGCAATGAGCTTGGCAGCGCGAGCGCAGCGGGCAGCCGGTTTGCCCTCCCCGTTCCTGTGGCGGATCGAACGGACAGCCCTCGGGGCGGGTGACGGGCAGCGAGTCGACCGGCGAAACCTGTTGGTGCTGCATCGTTTCTCCTTGGCCCAGGTGCGGCTTAGCGGGTGGACTCGCGGTTGAACAGCCTCTTCGACCACAGGTAGCCGCCGAGCGCGATGACGACGCACCAGCCGACCGCGATGACGGCGTTGTTCCCGATCGGGGTGCCCATCAGCAGGCCGCGCAGGGTCTCGATGAGCGGCGTGAACGGCTGGTACTCGGCGAACCAGCGCAGCACGGTGGGCATCGAGTCGGTCGGGACGAACCCGCTGCCCAGGAACGGCAGCAGCAGCAGCGGCATACCGACGTTGCTTGAGGACTCGACGGTCTTGCTGGCCAGGCCGAACGCGACCGACAACCAGATGAAGGCGAAGGCCATCATCACCAGGACGCCGATGAGGGCGAGCCAGTCGCCGGGCCCCGCCGACGGCCGAAAGCCGATGAGCAGCGCGACGCCGATGACCGCCGCGATGCTGAGCATCGTCTGGATGAGGCTGCCGATGACGTGTCCGGTCAGGACGGACACCCGGGCGATGGCCATGGTGCGAAACCGGTCGACGATGCCCTCGGTCATGTCCATGGCGATCGAGATGGTGGTGCCCTGGACCGCGGCGGTGATCGTCATCAGGATGATCGCGGGGGTGACGTAGTTGACGTACTGCGCACGTCCGCCGGAGCCGCCGGAGACGCCGCCGAGTCCGGCGCCGAGGGTGCCGCCGAAGACGTAGACGAACAGCAGCAGGAAGACGATCGGCATGCCGATGAGCATCAGTGTCATGGACGGGTAGCGCATCATGCGCTTGAGGTTGCGGCGAAGCATCGTCGCCGAGTCGCTCAGGGTGTGCGACACAGTGCTCGCAGTGCTCGCAGTGCTCGCAGTGCTCGCAGTGCTCATGGTGCTCATGGTGTGGTCACCTTCTCCTGGTTGCCGGTGAGAGCGAGGAAGACGTCGTCGAGGTCGGGGGTGTGCACGCTCAGCGAGTCGACCTTGACCGCGTTGTGGTCGAGCCGGTCCAGCAGCGCCTTCAGCGATTTGAGGCTGCCGTCGTGCGGTACGCGCAGGGCGAGCGTGTCGCTGTCGCGGGAGGACTGGCCCACGGCGCGCGCGGCGGATTCGAGGTCGCGCTCGTCGGTGAACCGCAGCAGGACGTGGCCGCCGGGGATGCGCCGCTTGAGCTCGTCCGCGGTGCCCTCGGCGACGATCTTCCCGTGGTCGAGCACCGCGATCCGGTCGGCGAGCTCGTCGGCCTCCTCCAGGTACTGGGTGGTGAGGAAGATGGTGACGCCATCGGCCACGAGTTCTCGCACGATCTGCCACATGGCGCGGCGGCTGCGCGGGTCCAGCCCGGTGGTCGGCTCGTCGAGGAAGATCACCTGTGGTGAGCCGACCAGTGTCATCGCCAGATCGAGCCGCCGCCGCATCCCGCCGGAGTAGGTCGCCGCCGTCTTTTTGGCCGCGTCGACGAGGTCGAACTGCTGGAGCAGCCGGGCGGTCTTGTGCCTGCCGGCCTTGCGGCCGAGGTGGTGCAGGTCGGCCATCAGGGTCAGGTTCTCCTGACCGGTCAGCAGGTTGTCGACCGCGGAGAACTGGCCGGTGACGCCGATCGCGGCACGCACCGCGTCCGGCTCGGCCGACAGGTCGTGGCCGGCGATCCGCGCGCTGCCCGCGTCGGCGCGGATCAGGGTGGACAAGATCTTGACGGTGGTGGTCTTGCCGGCGCCGTTGGCGCCGAGCAACGAGAAGACGGTGCCATGCGGAACGTTCAGGTCGATGCCGTCGAGCACGACGTGGTCGCCGTAGGAGCGGCGCAGGCCGGTCGCCGTGATCGCGGATGGGGATGGCTGGGATGGCCGGGATGGCCGGGATGGCATGGTCATGAGAGGCCCCCTTTTTCGGGATCTGGTCGGGAAGGGCGGGATCCGGTCAGGAACGGCGGACGGTGATGTCGCCGAACGAGGTGCGCGCGCGTACCTCGACGCTCTGCTCGGAGGTCTGCGGTGCGTGGCCGAGAGCCTCCAGCGCGTTCTCCACCCGCCCGTGCGCGGTGTTCAGGTCGAGCCAGGCGGCGGTGCCGGCGGCGATGCCGATGTCGAGGTGGCCGGTCGCGGTGTTCAGCGTGACGGTGCCGCGCCTGACCTGGCCGAGGCGGATGCCTCCGTTGGAGGTTCTGGCCTCCACCGTGGCCTCGGCCCGGTCGACGCGGATGTCGCCGTTGGCCGAGCGCACCTGCAGGTCGCCGGTGACGGTGGCGAGGTCGGTGTTGCCGTTGGAGTTCTTGATGACGGCGCTGCCGTCGATCTCGCCGATGTGCACGCGCCCGGTGCCGGTGGAGACCTCGGCGTTGCCCGCGATGGCCTCGACGGTGATGTCGCCGCCGGAGGTGCTCAGTCGAAGCGGCCCGGTCCGCTCCAGGCGGAAATGCCCGACCGAGGCCTTGAGTCGGCACTCTCCCAGCGTGCCGATGCCGCGCAGGTCGGCGACCGACAGGTCGGCGTGCACGTGCGAGCCGGCGGGAAGTTCGATCAGCACGTCGACCGACCTGGTCTTCTTGGAGAGGTCGAGGATGCGGGCCTTGGGCCCGCGGATCGTCAGGGTGCCGTTGGCGTACTCGACGCGTGTCTTGTGCGCGGCGTCCACGTCGGAGTCGTCGCCGGCGTCGCTGGGCCGTACCTCGACGACGGTGTCGCTCCGGTCGCCGGCGATGATCTGCACGTCGCCGACGGAGAGTTCGATCGTGGCGGAGATCGGTTCGGGTGTGGCGAAAACAGGCATGGCTATCCCCTTGGAATGGGTCAGAGGAACATTTCCGCTGGTCGCAGGTGTGTGAGGAAAGTGGTTGTGTCGGGGTGGGTTAGCGGGCCCAGCCGGTGTAGCGCTGCGCGCTGCGTTTGCCGCGCGGTCCGGAGCCGTGGTCGCGCTCGGGGGCGTGCGGCGCGGCGCGCAGCGCGGTCGAGGCGGCCCGGACCAGCCAGGCGTTGAGCGAGCGGCCTTCCTTGCCCGCGGCCTCCTCGATCGCGGCCTTGAGCTGTTCGGGGAGGCGGACGTTGATCCGGGCCACGGGGCCGTCCTCGAAGCTCGCCGCGGCGTCGTCGGCTGAGACCGCGCCCGACACCGCGCCCGGCTCCGGGGTGTCGTGGAGGGGCTGCTGCGTCTGCCGGGCCGTCACGACGAAGTTCGGGTCACGTCCGCGCAGGTGGACCTGGACCGAGCCGGGGGCCAGGTCTCGGGTGATCTCGTCGGCGGCCGCCGACAATGCCTCGAGCAGGGTGAGCCGGATCGCCGACTCCATCGACACGGTCAGCCGCTCGATCAGCGCGCCGGCGTCGCCGTCGCCGGTCTCGGCGGCGGTCAGCAGTTCGCGGCCGAGGGAGGCCACGTACGGGGTCAGGTCCATGGCATCATTATGGCACAGTGTGATGCCATCATCAAGCCATATTGGCTCAGATTGGCATCACTCTGGCTCAGGCTGGATGTTCAGCCGATCACGACACGACAGACCGACTCCGGAACTCGCACGTCAGAGGGTGCGCTCGGCGCGCCGATACCCTTCCGACGCGCGGGGCGGAGCCGAAGCCCTTCCGGATCACAGCCGCATTCATCCCGTCCTGGTTCCCGGTCGCCGCAAGATCACGCGCCCCGCGAGCGCTCATCAGCAGTGATCGCCTCGCCGGGCCTCGCGTCCACGGACATGGTGTACGAGCATCCGAATCCGGTAAGCCGGTCACGGTGGAAAAGCGCGGCGTCGTCCGTGGTGAAAAGCGCGGCGAGGGTGGTGGAGTGGCCCCAGACCGCCCATCGGTACGGGTCCGCCGCGGTGCGGAAGGATCCGGGGCCGCTCCTCGCCGCCGCCTCGCGCGGGGCTCTCGCCGTGCGGGGCTCTCGCCGTGCGGGGTACGAAGGTCCGCGGGGCGTCCGGTCACGGGCCGCCCCCGGCCGGGTGCGGGGACGAACCGGGCCTTCCACCACGAAAAGCGGCCCACCCAGGGGGGCGGCAGTGGCCTTCCTTGATCTGGGTGAATCCGCACGCCCCCAGCGTGCCAACTCATCCAGATCATGGAAAATCCCCGATCGTCACCACCACGGCCCCGCCTCCACGCCCGCCATGACCCGCTTTGCCCCCTCCCGGAGCTCCACCGGCCCGCCCCCGGTCACCCACACCCGCCCAACGCCCGCCACCACCCCGCACGATGCGATACCGGTGAGCGGCCCCCAACCACTCCACCACCCTCGCCGCGCTTTTCCCCACGGACGACGCCGCGCTTTTCAACGGCGATCAGCCAGGCGCGACGCAGGTACCGATCTCAAACACTCGTACACCACCTGCGCGGACGCGACCGTTTCCCCTCAGTCCAGCCAGTAGGTGGCTACACGGTCGGCTTGGAGCCTGCGCTCGGCGACGTGGGGGCGTGGGGGCGGTGACGCGCAGGCCGGGCCCGGGAGTGGCAACCGCCCGGCCCCGCGTCAGGGCAGGGCCAGGTGCGGTTCCGGTCAGCCTGGGGCCTTGCGGCTGAGCTCTTCCCATGCCTGGTAGAGCTCGGCTCTGGCCCGGTCCAGTTCCTGGACCTGGTCGTAGGACCGGCCGCCGACGATGAGCCGCCGGGGCGGTTCCGGCAGCGCGGCCAGTTCCATGATGACGGGGGCGGCCGTGCTCGGAGCCGGCCCGGTCTCCTCGCCCCACATCTCGGCCAGCTCGGCGCGCAGGGGATCGTAGTGCGGGAGGGCCTCGGTCTCCGTGGTGCCCTTGGTGAACAGGCCGGTGTCGTAGCCGCCCATCTCCACGATGGTGACCTTGATGCCGAACCGCTCGACCTCCATCGCCAGCGCCTCGCTGACCGAATCGAGCGCCACCTTGCCGGCACCGTAGAAGCCGACGGACGCCATGCCGCCGGCGGCGCCCATCGAGGTGACCTGCAGGATGCGGCCGGAGCCCTGCGCGCGCAGGTGGGGCAGGACGGCCTGGGCCACCCAGACGGCGCCGAAGAAGTTGACGTCCAGATGCGCCCGGATCTGCTCTTCCGTGGCCTCCTCCACCATCCCGTAGAGCAGTCCGCCGGCATTGTTGACCACGACGTCGAGCCGGCCGAAGATGGCGACCGCGCGGTCCACACCGTCGAACACGGCCCGGCGGTCGGAGACGTCCAGCGGGAGCCGGACGAGAGCATCCGGGTACTCGCCGGCCAGGGCCGCGAGCGGCTCGACATTGCGGGCCGCGGCCACGACACGGTCCCCGGCGGCCAAGGCCGCCTCGGTGAACGCCCTGCCCAGGCCCCGTGAAGCGCCGGTGACGAACCAGACTCTGGCGGTCGTCATGGAATCCCACCTCCTAAAACGAGACGGTACGTCTCGGTTCGCTCCAGTCTGCAAGGCGGTAGCGACCTTGTCAAAACGAACCGGCTCGTCTCGTTGAAGTGCTAGCTTGAGCCCATGCCCCAAGCCAGGAAGCCGGACCGCTCCCGGCGCAGCGAACGTTCGCGGCAGGCGATCCTCGAGGCGACCCGCGCGCTGGTCTCCGAGGTCGGGTACGGCAAGGTGGCGATCGAGACCATCGCCGCCCGGGCCGGCGTCGGCAAGCAGACGATCTACCGCTGGTGGCCGTCCAAGGGCGCTGTGATCTTCGACGCCTTCCTGGCGCTCAGCGAGGGCACCGAGGGGCAGGGCATGGCGCTGCCGGACACCGGCGACATCGAGGCCGACCTCACGACGGTCATGCGCGCGACGGTCGCCGAGTTCGCCGACCCGGAGTTCGAGAAGCCGATCCGGGCGCTCAACAACGAGATCATCAACGATCCCGACCTTGCCGCGCAGTACCACGAGAAGCTGGCCCGGCCCGTGGACGACGCCAAGAAGGAGCGACTGCGCAGCGCGCAACGAGCCGGCCAACTGGCCGTGGACGCCGACCTCGACCTGGTCCTGGAGGTGCTCTACGCACCCCTGTTCCAGCGCTGGCTGCACCGCTCGGGCCCGCTGACCGCCGAGTACGCCGACTCGCTCGTCGACGTCATGCTCAGGGCCTTTCGGCCCTGAACCCCGAGCATGGCCCCAGGAAAGGCAACCCGCTGCCCGACAGCAGACTCCCCGGGGCTTGATCCGCAGCCCGCTCGTGCCCGCTGGCGTCGACCTCGATGCCCCACATCGCAGCGGCAGTCTGCACGCACGACCCGCACCGGCGCGGCTGGACGCTCCATCAACTCCGCCCTGCAGCACCTGGCGGCCGCCGACCGCACCGCCGCTATCGTGCGTTGCGTATCCCGAGAATGTATGCCGCAGTAAGCGCAACGGCACGGTCTTCGTCATGTGACAGATCTGCGAGGGCACGTGACGCGGTGATTCCCGGGATATCCGCGAGCGCCTGTGCCAGCCGTCGACGTGCAGACGATTCAGCGGTGCCGTGGGCGAGGCGATCAACGAGCCTGGTAGCGATCTGATCCGCCAACGCGGGACGACTCGCCAGCGCGCTCAGTGCATCGGCTGCATCAACGTCATTCGTCCCCTCGACGACCATATCGATGAGCGTCGGGACCGCGTCGGCTACTCCACGTGCCCCGAGCGCCAGAGCTGCATACCTGCGGACCACGATGTCGGGATTCGCGAGGGCGTCCCGCAGCAGTGCGGTCGCCTCACCATCCGGAATCTCAGCGATGGACTGGACGGCACGTTTCCGCACCTCGGCTACCGGTGAGCCGAGGCCCTCCGCCAGCAGCGCCAATCCGCCATCGCCCAATTGCGCCAAAGCCCATCGAAGGGCTCCGGCGACGTTCGGGTCCGTCTCGCTCAGCGCCGCCTCGACCAGTGCTTCCACTGGCACCGGAACCTCTTCAACTGAGGACAAGGCCGCGCGCTGGCGCTTCCCAGCGCTCTTTGACCCCAACGCCTGGAGGAGTGCGACGATCTGGAGGACGTCCTCCCAGCCGGCGGGTTCCGCGGCACCGATCCGACGGAGTCGCGTGAGCAGTTCCGTCTCACCTGCAATGCGTTCTCGCGTCTGGCGGATGAGGTCGTCGACGAGCTCTGAGGGCGTGAAGCCGGGATCGTCGAGCGCGCGCCTGACTTCACGCAGCGACAGCCCCAATGACCGCAGGCTCTCGATATGGAAGATCCGCCGGACGTCCTCGCTGGAGTACTCTCGATAGCCGGCGTCGGTACGACCCGTTGGCCGCACCAGGCCGAGCGAGTCGTAATGCCTGAGCATGCGGGCACTGACCCCGGACCGTCGTGCCACATCACCGATCAACACTGCCTATCACTCCTCCTGGCTGGTCCTGCCGAGGGCCACGACGCGCTTCGCCTCCTCGATCGCGAACTCGAATCCAGCGTCCGGGTCGCGCAACAGCCGTTCTGTGGCGATCGCGTGCGCGCGCACGCGAGGGTCGAGATCCGTCATCGCAGCGCGCAAAGTTGGCAAAATCACCTCACCGAGCGCGACCAGCGCCCGGCTGAGGCTCAGCTGCATCTCACGTTCACCGCGCCCGAGCTGTGCCGACAACACTGCGGCCAGCTCGGGCTCTTCACCTTCGGGCACGAGCACGACCGCTGCCCGCCAAGCGCTCCGCGCCACCTCATCGTCGGCGTCGGACAGAAGCGCCCGTGTGATCGTCGGCCACGCTTGCCGATCCCCAATCTTGGACAGCGTGTGCAACGCCTGGCTTCGTGCCTGTGCACGCTCCGAGCGGACTTCATTGAGAAGCTCTGGGACCGTCATTGATACTGAGTGGCGGGTGAGTGCCCACGTAAGCATGTCGCGCACATAAAATTCGGGTTCGATCGCGCATCGTTCGATGAGCTTGTCGATGAACCGCGGGTCAGGGGTCGTGCCGGCCGCTAGCGCTGCCCGCAGCCGCACTGACGAGCGGCTGTCCTCCAGCCCCTGGAAAACTCGAATCGTATCCGTGTCCTGTTTCGGCATGGTCATCGGGACCACCTCCTTGGCTACAGTGAAGACCTTGTCACTGTGTCAAGGTCAAGCGGGGTCACGCCGCGAGATCACCAGGCACCCTCTGTCCCCACCACCGAGGCCGAGATCCGCAGCTACTACACCACCGTGTGGGCCGCGCGCCGTACCCGGCGACATCGTGCTCATCAAGACACTGCTTTACACCGGCGTCCGCGTCGCCGAACCGGTCAAGATCCGCATCGACGACGGCGACCTGGGCGTGAGCGGCTTGCTTGTCGCCACCCGCAGCGGCCGCGCTACAGGATTCCTTTCTACCAGGCGCGGGCCCGCGAGCAACGCGTCTCGCCACCATCGTCGACCCCGACGACTGACCCCAAGGATCGGTCGATCCTCACCAACGACCTAATGGAACGCGAAGTAGTGGTGGTTCACGGCCGAGATGCGATCGTTGAACCCCTTGGCTCCCAGGTTGGCGATGCTCTGGAAGGGCTGCACGTGCAGCTTAGATCCAGGCGGCAAGCCGTAGGTGGCAGGATAGACGTGCTCCCACAAGGTCAGCCAGCCAGATCCGGCTCTCACGGAGGAGATCTGGTCGTTCCAGCTGGTCCACGACCACAAGATCCCGGCCATGTGTACCTCGGTCAGGTCCGGTAAGACGTGGCCGAGATCCAGGTTGATGCTCCAGCCGGAGAAGTCGGCGTGCTCCCACAACGTCGCGGGCGTGCCGTCGACGTGGTGGAAGGCGGAGGCGGGGGTGCCGGGTTCGCCCGCAGAGTGGGCGTCGGTGTCGGGGGACACGGTCCGCACGGGTTGAGCGCGCATGTAGTCCAGCGCTTCCTGGGGTACGGAGAAGGCACGAAGGACCTGACGTTCGGCGGCTGCGTCGTCCCATACGTAATCCAGCGCGAGGCCATCCAGCGCGAGGCCATCCAGCGCGGCCACCTCGCCGGGTGCGATCTCGTGCTTGTCATCCAGCAGTATCGGCAGCTGGGCGGGCCGGTGCCGGTAGGGGCCGCTCGTACGCCCGGCCCGCCAAGGCAATGCGGCGGAGGCGGGCTGGGCGAGCCCGACCGGCTTGCCGCTGGCCCGGCGGTAGAGAATGTCCTCCTCAGAGGCTCCCGTGCGGTCGGCCTCGGCCAGCAGCAGCCCCACCAGGTCGTCGAGGGAGTGGACCCCTTCCCGCCGAAGCAACTCCAGGGCCCGGAGACGGCGGTCAGCGTCGTGCGGTGCACTCATGGGATCCCCTCGCAGCGAGAGCGTCTGCTGGCTTCACTATCACGCAGATCACGGATCGCGCCGGGGGCGAGCTTCGGCAGCAGGAGGCTGTAGGCGGGGCGGCGGACCAGCAAGGAGCCCAAAGGAAGTGCGGGTTTAAGAAAATTAAGATCAACATCTTGAAAACTGAAGATTAGGCGAGTATATCTTTAGATATGACAGAGCAGGCGATGGAGTGGCAGGAACTCACGAACCTGACCCGGGGCCAGCCGTTCGTCGTCGAGCGGGTGCGCCTGGCAGGCAGCGGCGTCGCGATCGAGGGCGAGTTCGAGCTACCGCAACTGGCTCAGCTCAACGTCGAGGACCAGGTCTTCGTCACGGCGTTCGTGCGGTGCCACGGCTCCATCAAGGAGATGGAACGAATCTTCGGGGTGAGCTACCCGACGATCAAATCACGACTGAAGCGGATCACGCAGATGCTCGACTTCGTCGAGACCGATCCGGCGCCGTCACGGGCCGACATCATCGATCGGTTGCGCCGCGGCGAGATCACCGCACAGCAGGCATTGTCCGAGTTGGAGGGCCGGACGTGATGCCGCAGTTGCTGACCGTACGGGTCAAACGCCCGGACCGTCATCCCATCCGGATCTGGGTCCCGGTACTCCCGGTGGTGTTCGTGTTCTCACCGATCGCGGTTATGGCCGTCCTGGGGGCGGCCGTGGCCTGCCACGTGTACCGCGTCGATGTGGTGCGGGCACTCGGCACCGGCTGGCGCATCGTCTCCGCGTTGCCCGGCACCCAGGTCGACATCGAGTACAGCCGTACGGCTGTACTCGTAGCCATCCGATAGGAGAGGTTGCGATGAACGAACAGCGCAAGGACATCCTCGACATGCTGGCCGAGGGCAAGATCACCGCAGAGGAGGCGGAGCAGCTCATCGCCGCGCTCGAACGGGACCAGCCGCCGCCGGCGTCGAGTCCCGGAGCCCGGCCGAAGGGCAGGGCGAAGTACCTGCGGTTGATGGTGGACACCCTTGATGAGAACGGCGAGCCGGGGCGGATCAACGTGCGGGTGCCGCTGCAGCTGCTGCGGGCCGGCGTACAGCTGACGGCCCTGATCCCGCCGCAGGCACTGGCCGCGGCCAACGCCAAACTGGACAAGTCGGGCGTGCCGTTCGACCTCACGCAGCTCAAGCCCGAACACCTCGAGGCGCTCGTGGACCACCTCGACGAACTGACCATGGAGGTCGACCAGCCCGATGCCCAGGTGCGTATCTTCTGCGAGTAGGCGCCGTCCCGTCGGACGAACCCCCGAGAGGGTGCTGGAACACCCTCCCAAGGCCGCACCCGCAACAGCAGAGCACGGGTTGAACTACCAACCTGAAATCCAGCCGCTCATCGGCGCGTAGCGGCGGAGGGCCACTCGGACGAGTGGCTGCGTGAACCCGCCGAAGATTTCGATTGCCGGCTTCGCCGTCGCGGACGCGGCGGGAGCACCGGCGACCACGACCGCGGCCGCAAGGGCGACTGCGGCCGGTCGAGGACAAGAGGCGCTACCGGCAGTACAAGGCGCGCACGCAGCAGCTTCCCGCGAACCATCACACGGCGATCGATGCGCTGCAGCGGTACACGGAGTCCTTCAGGCCGGGGAAGGCGGACAGCCTGCTGATGCTGGCCGATCTCGCCGATCTCTTCGAGCAGAGCGCGGCGAACGCAACCCCGATCCGCGAAGTCGTCGGCGAAGACCCTGTTCAGTTCGCCGAGGCGTTCCTTCGGACCTACCGGAGGGTCAGTGGATCAACCGTGAGCGGGAACGGCCGACCAACAGCATCGAGCGCGTCACGGGCGACGAACCGTGACCAAAGAGAGAAGGGACATCCGGATGACAGCCAATCAGATTCAGGGGCCTGCGATCCACGTGCAGGGCCTTGAGAAGTCGTACAAGACGCTGCGGGTGCTGCGCGGCGTGGACTTCGACGTGGCGCGGGGCAGCATCTTCGCGCTGCTCGGCTCCAACGGGGCGGGCAAGACCACGGTCGTGAAAATCCTGTCCACGCTGCTCAAGGCCGACGCCGGGACGGCCGGCGTCAACGGCTTGGACGTCGCCACGCAGGCTGCCGACGTGCGGGAGTCCATCAGCCTCACCGGACAGTTCGCCGCCGTCGACGAGATCCTCAGCGGGCGGGAGAACCTCGTGCTGGTCGCCCGGTTGCGGCACCTCAAGAACCCGGGCACGATCGCCGATGACCTGTTGAAGCGTTTCTCGCTCACCGACGCGGCCGCGCGGAAGGTGTCGACGTATTCGGGGGGCATGCGCCGCCGCCTCGACATCGCGATGAGCCTCATCGGCGATCCGCCGGTCGTCTTCCTCGACGAGCCGACGACCGGGCTCGACCCCCAGGCGCGCATCGAGGTGTGGCAGGCCGTCAAGGAACTCGCCGGCCGGGGTACGACGGTGCTGCTCACCACGCAGTATCTGGACGAGGCCGAACAACTCGCCGACCGGATCGCGATCCTGCACGAGGGCCGGATCATCGTGAACGGCACCCTGGCCGAGCTCAAGCGGCTGCTCCCGCCCGCCAAGGTCGAATACGTCGAGAAGCAGCCGACCCTCGAGGACGTCTTCCTCGCCATCGTCGGCGCCGGCGGCAAGGACGCGACGCCGGCCATGACCGCAACATCTGCACGGACGAGTAAGGAACAACGATGACCAAGCATTTCTTCGGCGACACCGCCGTCCTGCTGGAACGATCCCTGCGCCACATCACGCGCAGCGTGGACACCGTCGTCACGACCACGATCATGCCGATCGCCATGCTGCTGATGTTCGTCTACGTGTTCGGCGGCGCGATCAACACAGGGTCGGAGTCGTATGTGAACTACCTGCTGCCCGGCATTCTGCTCATCACGGTTGCCTCGGGCGTCGCCTACACCGCATTCCGGCTCTTCATGGATTTGAAGAGCGGCATCTTCGAGCGATTCCAGTCCATGCCGATCGCACGCTCGTCCGTGCTGTGGGCACACGTGCTGACCTCGCTGGTCGCCAATCTGATCTCGCTCGTGGTCGTCGTGCTCGTCGCCCTGCTCATGGGCTTCCGCTCGGCGGCGGAAGTGTCGGCGTGGCTCGCGGTCGTCGGCATCCTGACCCTGTTCACGCTGGCGTTGACGTGGCTGGCCGTCATCCCCGGTCTGACCGCGAAGTCCGCGGACGGCGCGAGCGGCTTCTCCTTCCCGCTCATCTTCCTGCCGTTCGTCAGCTCGGCGTTCGTGCCCACCGCCACCATGCCCGGCCCGGTGCGCGCCTTCGCCGAGCACCAGCCGGTGACCTCCATCGTCAACGCCATCCGCGACCTGTTCACCCAGCAGCCGGTCGGCACCGACATCTGGATCGCCCTGGCCTGGTGCGTCGGCCTCCTCATCGTCGCGTACGCCTTCGCCATGGCCACTTACCGCCGCAAAATCGCCTAGGTTGTCTCCTTAGACCGATCAGTCAGCAATTTCGGTGGCGCGGTGCCACCACCTCGCCGCCGAGGAGGCCGGATGCCGGCAGATCCGCCCAGCTCACCCGCGCTGCGCGCGTCCGACGCGGACCGCGACAGGGTCATCGAACTGCTGCGCGCCGCCGTCGCCGACGGCCGGCTCGACCCGGTCGAGTTCGACGAGCGGCTGGACGCGGCGCTGGTCGCCCGCACCATCGACGCGCTGACCCCGCTCGTCACCGATCTGATGGCGGTTCCAGGCAGCGACGGCGCACTCACGCTGCCGTTCGCTGGGACGCCGGCCGAGTCGGCCGCCGAACTGCTCACCATCAAGGAGCGGCACGGCTCGGTGCGCCGTGACGGCCGGTGGACGCTGCCGTACCGGCTGGCGCTGCGCACCGCGTGGTGCGACGTGCTGCTGGACCTGACCAGCGCGGTGCGCAGCGCGCCCGAGCTCGTTATCGAGCTGCGGGTGAGCGGCGGCAACGTGGAGTTGGTCCTCGCGCCGGGCATGGTGGTGGACGCCAACGAGCTGTCGGTGCGGCACAGCACGCTGGCGATCAGCAGGGACGCGGGCGACAACACGCCGGAGACGCTGCGCGTCCGCTTGGTAGGCCGAATGCGGCACGGCCGGCTCGACACCCGGTGGCAGGCGCCGCGCCGGTGACGCGGCAGGGCCCGGATACCGCGGTATCCGGGCCCTGCCATCTCGCTTCTGCTTGTCGGCCTCCCGCAGCGCCGACGAAGTGCTTGACCCGGCCCACCACCGCGACGATGCCGGGGCAAGTAGGGAACGGGGAACAGCAGGGGAGCACATCACCGTCGCGGCCGTCGGCTCACGGGGTGAGCCGACGGCGCGGCATCGCCAGGGCGAGATGCGCCTGATGAGAAGGTTGACAGGAAGGGCTCCAAGGATGCCCTGGTCAACCGCGGCGCGCGCTTGGTAGGTCGGCGGGTCAGGTCCCGGCGCCCTGTCGGCCAGATCATCCCTGATTGGCACACGGAGGCCACCATGGGTCAAGCTCTCGGGGACGTACTCGGCCTGGCGGCCGGCGTCGCGGTCAGCCCCCTTCCCATCATCGCGATCATCCTTGTCCTGGCCACGCCGCAAGGACGTCTCAACGGGCTGCTGTTCGCCCTCGGCTGGGTGGCAGGGCTGTCGGCCTTGGGCGGCATCATGCTGGCGATCGGCGGAGCCGGGGGCTCCTCCACCCACCATCAGCCGGCCACCTGGGTGGGAGGGCTCAAGATCGTCCTGGGCGTCCTGCTCGTCCTGTTCGGCGCCCGGCAGTGGCGGCACCGTCCCAAAGGCGCCACGCAGGCCGAGCTGCCGAAGTGGATGGCCGCGATCGATCGCTTCACCCCGATCAAAGTCTTCGGGCTCGGGCTGGTCCTGTCTGCGGCCAACCTCAAGAACGCCCCGCTGACCCTTGCCGCCGCCGCCTCGATCAGCTCGTCCGGGCTTCCCGCCGGACAACAGATCGCATCCCTGGCAGTCTTCGTGATCATCGGCTCGCTCGGGCTCCTGGCACCGCTCGGAGTGTTCCTGTTCATGGGAGATCGGGCCAAGACCGTGCTCGGCGGCTGGAAGGATTGGGCGGCACAGCACAACGTCGCCGTGTTGGCCGCCCTGTTCTTCGTCCTCGGCCTGAAGCTGCTCGGGGACGGCATCGGCATCCTCACCTCCTGAAACCAACGGCGCCCCCTGACGTGGCGGGCGGTCTGCGTCCAAACCCTGCCGTGCCGAGACGACCGTGCTGAGGACGCTCGGGCTGGAGGTGGAGCCGGCCGGGCACTGGCCGACTGGGCGCTGTGTCGGCGGGGAACCCGTTGTCGGCGACGGTGACCGCGATCCGGGACCTGTTCGGCAATCCAGGCCCGGCTGGGGAGTCCTGGGCTGCGCAGCACGCGCTGCCGCCGGCCACCGCCTGGCCGATTGAGGTGCACAGGATTTCCCGGACCGGCTTCAGCTTGGGGTGCCAGCGTTCGGCGTCCCGGGGGGTCGTCGAGGCCGGGGAACTTGGTGACGCCGCGGATGGTTTCGGCGATCTCGGCATGCTTCTGCGCCCAGATGGCGAACTTGCTGTAGCCGTTGAAGGCGATCTCCCCACTGGGGAAGTGCTCGATTAGTGATCTTCTAGTGGCACTGCGTTTGATGATCAACACCGGGGAAGTAGCTCGCCCACTGCTTGTTGGTGAGGTCTGGGTACGCCCTGGCACAGACGGCCGTGTCGACGAGGGTCGGATCAGTGCTCCACAGGCGGGCCGGGCGGTCGGCGCCGCCGCTGACCAGCAGGCGGCCCGCGAACATCAGGCCGACCACGGGGCCGTCACCGCCGGTCAGGATCGCCCAGCGGGTGGGAGCGCGGGGATCGGCGACATCCCAGAGGTGAACGATGGGCTCGCCACCACCGGTCGCGAGCAGGCGGCCGTCGCCGCTGAAGGCGAGCGAGTCAACGTAATTGCCGTGGCCGTCCAGGACCGCCAGGGAGGTGGGACGGCGGGGATGGGTGACATCCCACAGCCGGACGGTGGTGTCCTGGCCGGCGGTGGCCAGGGTTGTCGCGTCAGGGCTGAACGCGCCGTTGTACACGGCGTTGCCGTGGCCGCGCAGCACCGCTACCGAGGCAGGGCGGCTGGGATCGGTGAGATCCCACAGCCGGGCGGTCCGGTCGTAGCCGAAGGAGGCGAGCAGGCGCTGGGACGGGGCGAAGGCGATGGCGTTGACAAAGCCGGTGTGGCCGGCGAGCGGCTTCGTCTCACGCGGATGGGCGGGATCGCTGATATCCCAGATCCGGATCACGTAGTCGCGGGTGGCGGTGACGGCGAGCACCCGCCGGTCGGCGCTGAACTCCGCGCTGTCCGGGGGTGTCGCCGCTCCGTTCATGGTCGCCAGGAGCCTGGGGGCGGCTCCGATGAGGCTCCACAGGCGGATGCCTCCGCCAGGCCCTGCGGTGACCATGAGCGAGCCGTCGGCTGATAGTTTGACCAGCCCCTCGGTGGCGGTGAGCACCCGACTCACCGGGCGGTGAGGGTCGCCGACGTCCCACCGCAGCGCTCGATCGCCGTTGCCGGTCACCACCGTGCGGCCGTCGGGCGTGCCCCAGATCGGCCGCGTACGCGCACCACCCATCAGGGCGACGCCAGGAAAGTCCCACAGACGAAGCAGGTGGTCGTAGGAGCTGGTCGCGAGGGTCCGTCCGTCCGGGCTGAAGGCCACATCGGACATCGCCCCGGTGTCGATCGGCGCCCCCGGCCGGGGGCTGAGCACCTGCAGTTGCCGGCCGTCGAAGGCGTCCCACACGCGAGCGGTGTTGTCATCGCCCGCGGTGGCGACGGTGCGCCCATCTGGAGCGAAGACGGCTCCGTTCACCACCCACCGGTGGCCGGACAATCTGGCCTGGAGCCGTGGGCGGCGAGGATCGGCGAGGTCCCACAACCGCGGCGTGCTGTCCTCGCCCGCGGTCACCAGGTGCTGCCCGTCCGGGCTGAAGGCCACCGACAGGACCCTGCCGGTGTGGCCGGTCAGCGTCGAGAGGAGGCGGAAGCGGGTCAGGTCCCACAGCCGCGCCGTACCGTCGTGCCCGGCGCTGGCCAGGATCTGGCCGTGCACGGCCAGTCGCCGCACCGCGCTCTGGTGCCCGTGAAGCGTGGCCAGCGGCCGGCCGGTGGCCACGTCCCGCAAGAAGATCGTGCCCTCGGCGTTCCCGCTGGCTAGGAGCCGCCCGTCCGGGGTGAAGGCCAGGCCTCGGACCGCGCCACCGCGGCCGGGCAGTGTCGTCAGGGGCCGGGCGGTGGCCACGTCCCACAGGCGGATGGTCCCGTCGTCGCCGGCGCCGGCCAGCCGCCGCCCGTCGGGGGTGAAGGCGAGCGCGGTGACCTCGCCGGTGTGTCCGGCCAGTACGGCAAGCGGGCGCGGCCGGTGCGGGGTGGCCATGTCCCACAGCCGCACAGTCCGGTCCTTGCTCGCGCTGGCCAGGATCCGGCCGCCGGGAGCGTACTCGACATCGTGCACGTAGTCCGTGTGACCGCTCACCCGGATGTTGAACGGCACGCCGAAGGCGCTGAGCAGCCCGCCGCGCGCCTCCATGGTGGGCGCGAGCGCGTAGGCGGCCTGGGCGAGCCGGGCGGCCAGCGCCGGGTCGGCGGCACGGACGGCGGACGCCTGCTGAGCGACCTGGCGGGAAAGGGCGATGTCCCGCTGCTCGCGTGCGGTCGCGGCAGCGTCGAGTGCGGCGATTCCGCTGAGGCAGGCCAGTACGAGCAGCACGACCAGGCCGGCCACCAACCGCCTTAGCCGGCGCGCGCCGGCGCGGGCGGCCGCCGCCTGCCGGTGCTCCAGAGCAGTGGAGGCGTCGAGGAACTCGGTGGCGAGCGCGCCGGGCGGATGATCCGTGGTCGCGCTCCACTCCTGGGCGGCGGCCAGACGGGTGCCCCGGTAGAGCGAGGCGGGGTCACGCCCTTCGTGATCCCAGGCGGCGGCGTCCTCGGCCAGGCGGCGGCCGGCCAGGAGCCCGGCCCGGTCCTCGGCGAGCCATGACCGCAGCAGCGGCCAAGCGGTGAGCAGAGCTTCGTGGCTGATCTCGACGGTCCCGTCGTCGGCGGTCAGGAGCCGTTGGGCGATGAAGCGGCCCAGGACGTCCTCGGCACCCGCGGGCAGATGTTGCCTGGCCACGCGGCGGCGGGTGTCAGCGGTGTCTTCGGCGACGTGCACCAACTGCAGCAGCAGCCGCCGGGCCGGCGTGCGCTGCGGTTGGGTCAGCTCGGCGTAGGCGGTATCGGCGCTGACCGCGATCGCGCCGCCGATGCCGCCGACCGCGTGGTAGTCGGCGACGGTCAGAGCGGGGCCATGACCGTGCCGCCAGGTGGCGTACAGAGCGTGCGAGAGCAGCGGCAGCGCGCCTGCGGCCGGGGTGAGATCACGCAGGATCAGGTCGATCAATCCGGCTTCGAGATCGAGGCCGGCCTTGCGGGCCGGTTCGGCGATGGCCGCCCGCAGGCCCGCCTCGTCCATCGGGCCGACCGTGAGCTGACCCTCGGTGATGGCGGCTACCAGTTCGGGATGGCTCAGCGCCTGGGTGTAGAAGTCGGAGCGCAGGCCGAGCACGACGATGTTGTCTCGCGCCAGGGCGTGCACGGCGGTGACGAAGGCGCGCCGCTCCCCTTCCTCCTGGCACAAGGTGAACAACTCCTCGAACTGGTCGAGCACGATCAGCGGGCCCGCCACGCCCGCGAGTGCGTCCGCGGGCCGTACCCCTGGGGTTCGGATCGTTCCCGTGCCCAGGGTGGCGAGCAGACCCGCGCCGATCAGGGAGGATTTACCGGATCCTGAGGGCCCGACCAGGACCTGGATGCCGCCGCCACGCTCGCGCAGTTCGGTCACCCGGGCGATCAGGCGCGCGGTCAGGTCGGATCGGCCGAAGAACCAGTCGGCGTCCTCGGGCTGGAAGGGGGCCAGGCCACGGTAGGGCTCGGGCCCGGAAAGGCGCGAGCCGCGCCTGTGCCGGGCCTGCCGCCAGCCGGTCAGCCAGTCGTCGATCCGGGCCCGGTCGTCTTCGCCGCACGCGCGAAGCACCTGGATCAACAGCTCGCGGGAGGTGGTGGACGGGAGTCCCCGCCCGGCGAACCAGTCGCCGATCGTGCTGTGCGCGCCCTGGACGCCGACCGCGGCCGCCACCTGGCGGACTGTCAGGCCCGCACGCTCTCGCAGCAGGGTCAGCTCATGGGCGAAGTCGCGACGGGTCCGGATCCGTCGCGGCTGCGGATCGTTGGCCTCGGGCACACCTGCATGTCGGCACGAGCGGGGAAAGGGTTACACGCCGCGTACGGACTTGTACGGATATCCCGGCCGGTCTCGGCCCACCAGCGGAGTTTCCCTACGGTCGAGGCGTGCGATTCTCCATCGGGCGTGGCCTGACCGCCCTGCTGCTGACACTGGTCTGCGTACTCGTGGGAACTCCGGCCTCGCCGGCCTGGGCGGGTGAGATCTGCCAACTGGAGATCGTCCTCAAGACCGGCGACGTCGGCATCCGGGACGACTCCATGGAGATCTTCCGGGTGGGCGAGAAGGTGCTCCTGTTCCAGGGCGGCCCGCCGCCCGCACCGGCCCGGCCCTACCATCAGGGCGGCGGCGACCTGGCGGACTTCGAGCACATCTGGATGGCGCATCTGGCGGTGTGCGCCACCACCGCCGATCTGGCCAAGGGTTTCACCATCGAGCATGTCACCTACGCGTCCGACCTCGAAGCCGACAACTGGAGTCTGGCGGCCCTGACCATCAAGGACCGGGCTACCGATACCGTGCTCGTCAACCGGACCGCTCCCCCGGGCGAGGACCTCCACGTGTTCTCCAAGAACTCCAACCAGATCCTGGCCATCCCCGTCGACGTCGGAAACCCGCAGGAGCCGGTCGGCGACCCGGACCGGAAGATCTGCCGGTTGAAGTTCATCGTCACGACCGGCCGGGACGGGATCCGGGACGACTCGACGCAGATCATCAGGCTGGGCGAGCAGGTGCTCCTGTTCGACGACCGCCCGTCGTACGCCCCGCCCAGGCCCTTCCTGCGAGGCGGGACCGGCGATCGGACGAACACCGAGTTCACCTGGAACACCCGGCTGGCGGTGTGCGCCACCGCCGCCGAGCTGGCCACCGGTTTCACCTTTGAACATGTCAACAACGCCGACAATCACGAAGCCGACAACTGGAGCCTGCTGAAGCTGCGCATCGAAGACCTCGACACGCACGCCGTTCTCGTCGACCAGGTCACACCGCCCGGCGTGTACGAGCTGCACCGGTTCTACAAGAACAGTGGTCAGATCTTCAGCACGCTCGACCTGGACAGCGACGGCGACGGCCTGACCGACCGCGTCGAACTGAAGGGCATCGACCAGGACACCTGGCTGCCGGACCACGGAGCCGACCCCTGCCGCGACACCATCGCGGTCGAGCTCGACTGGCTCGTGGACACGGAAAACGGCATCAGCGACAAGCCCGACCCCGCCGCGATCGGCGAGGCGATCGCCATGTTCGACAAGGCGCCCCGTCAGGCGGAGGCCACCTGCCCGTACGGGCAGGACCTCAAGCCGGGCATCCAGCTGCTCGTCCACGTCGACGGGGAGATCCCGGTCAACCGCGCACAACGCGTGCGACCACTCGCCCTCGAACGGGACGGGCAACCGCGGCCGTTCGACTCCTTCCGAGCCGCCAACTTCACCCCCGGCCGCTCCGGCCTGTTCCGCTACAACCTGTGGGGCTTCAGAAGCGACAACACCAACGAGAGCGGCTGGTGCTGCGCCGGAAGAGACTTCGCGGTCACCCTCGGCACCATGCCGAACGCTCCGGTACGGGTACAGAGCGGGACCTTCGTCCACGAACTCGGCCATGCGCTCGGCCTCGAGCACGGCGGCACCGACGTGGTGAACCACAAGCCGAACTACCTGTCGGTCATGAACCACACTTACCAGATGGTGGGTATCCCCGACTACAGCGCGTGGCAGGCGCGGCTGGCTGAGATCGGCCCCGCCACTGACATGAGCGGGCGCCTGCTGTCGACACTCGACCAGGTCAGCACGCTCGACTACTCCAAGAACGCGCTGCCCCCGCTCGTCCGTGACCGCCTCGACGAACGCCGGGGCATCGGCACCAACAGTCACGCCATGGCGGCCTGGTGGGACAACCACGGCACCCTGCGAGTGGGCGACGGCTCCACCCCCCTGGACTGGGACCCCGACGCGCCAGAAGACCGGCACATAGTCGAGGTCGACGTCAACGGCGCGTTCCAGGAATGCGTCGAGGGCACCGACCCGAGGCCCACCCCGCCCCACAACGACGCATTGGAGACCCGGCCCTTGCCCGGGATCGACCTCCGGCGGTACGGGAAGATCTACGCCGGTGTCGATGGGCGATGCCAGACCCCGCCCGAGCCGGGTGACCAGGCCGCGCTCCTGCCGGGCGACCGGGGCAGGGTCCCGCTGGGCTTCGACTACCCCCGGGAGTTCGACCACGACGAGCACGGTCTGGTCGGCGCCGACGACTGGGCGCGCATCAAGCTCGACTTCAGCAGCGGCGAAGGCGGCGGCGCCCCGGCCTCCGGCGAGGTCCCCGAGATGACCACCGAAGAGATCACCAGCTACCGGGCGCGCCTGGTCGACGCCCTGGTCGCGGCGAGCGGCCCGGTGCCCGCAGCAGCACCGCGCTGGGGTTATGCGTACATGGACCGGGCCACCACGGCCGAGGCGCCCATCGGTGCGGTGACCCAGCTCACCCCGTCCTGGCAGTGGAGCACCGGTCGGCTCGACCCGGCCACCGCCGACCGGCGCGCCACCGTCGTGCACACCGGTACCGGCACCTACGAGGTACGCCTGCCCGGGGTGGCGTCAGCGGCCGGGATCGCGCACGTGACCCCCTACCGGACCGCATACCGCGGCCGCACCTGCGGCGTCGCCGGGTACGCTCCCGACGGCCCCGACCAGCTGGTCCGGGTGCGCTGTTTCAACGAGGCCGGCGCGCCGGTGGACTGGTGGTTCACCGTCTTCTTCGCCGCGCCGGGCACCGGCACCTCCCCCTACGCGACGGTCCGGTACGACGACGGCGCCGGAGGCACCACCACGGTGGACCCGGTTCACAACGCGGGCACGGTGAATTCCGGCGGCGGCGTCAACCGCGTCACACGAGAAGGCATCGGACGCTACCGGGTAACCCTGGAGGGCGCGGCGTTCACCGCCGGTACCGGATACGTCCAGGTGACGCCGTACGGCGACGGGGCCGCGACACGATGCAACCCACTGGGGGCCACACCCGGCGACGACCGCGTGGAAATCACTGTGGTCTGCTACACGATCGGCGGCGCGACACCCGCCCAGCCCGCGGACTCGCCCTGGCTGCTGTCCTACGTGGACGGCGCGGGCCTGCACCGGGATGCCGCCACGCCGGCCGCGTACGTCACGGTGACCGGTAGTCCGGCCGCCCCGGCCGTGGACACAGCCCGCTCCTTCAGCAGCAACGACGAGGTGCCCGCGCTCACCCGGCTCGGCATCGGCCAGTACCGGCTGACCTGGAACACCCTGGGCAAGACCGGCGACAGCGTGCAGGTCACCGCGACCGGACCGGACAGCGGATACTGCCACCTCGGAACCATCGACTCCTACTCCGCACCGCCTCGGCTGTCCATCCACGTCTGGTGCCACACCGCCGCGGGAGTCCCCGGCGACAACACCTTCGCTCTTGCCTACCTTCGAGCACCGTGATCCCCGAACACCGTGACCCCGAGGACCCCGAGGACCCCGCCGCGACCATCAGCGCCGCGATCGACACTAATGCGGCACGAGAGGAAACGCGGCGGTGTCAAGCTCGGTGGCGACGCTCAACCCACGCCCTCCCCATCACCGCTTCGGGAGGAGCTCGTCCGTCCGCGCTCGGCCTGCACGCGCGCAGCGTCGAGGTGATGGACCGCCGAGGTCGGCGCGGTCCGGTGCCGTACACATCCGGAGATCTTCGTATTGATCGACTACCGGCTATGGTGTGTCACCGCCCTGATGGTGTACGAACGTGTCGATTCAACGTGTGGATTCAGGGCAGCCAGTCGATGGCGGCGGCCAGCGTGGAGGGCGCGGTCCCGAAGTTGTGCCGGAAGACCCGGGTGAAATGTGACCCGTCGGCGAATCCGGCGCTGTGGGCGGCCATCGTCAACGTCTCTCCTGCGGCTACCAGCCTGATCGCATGTTTTCACCGTCCGCTCCCATGCCGGCGGGAGCTTCGGCCCGGTCGGCACGCTACGAGAGAGCGAGACGCCGGTCGCCGGCGCCTGCGCGAGCGTCAACGGCTGGGTGCGGGTCAAGACCGCCACCGGTGTGACCGGCTGGGTCTTGGCCCGTCAGACCGGCCAAGAGAGCGGCCGACTGTCCAAACGCCACCTGACCGTGCCAATGCTCAGATCGCCTCGGTGAGATCTTCCGCGCCGATCAGGGCGGTCAGCAGGGCGCGGCCGGTCGCGGTCAGGTGGTACATCACCAGCTTGCCATCGCGGCGGGAGACGGCCAGATCGGCGTTGCGCAGGACGCGAAGGTGGTGGGAGGCCAGATTCTGGGCGAAGCCGCATACCCAGGCCAGGTCACAGACACACATCTCACCACCGGCGGCCATGGCCAGCGCCACCCGCAGCCGGGAAGGATCGGCCAGGGCCTTGGCGCGCTCGGCCGCCGAGGCCAGGTTCGGCGCGGCAGCCAGACGGGCGCGGACCTGTTCGGCGTGGGGAAGGTCGAGGCAGAGAAGGTCGCATCGCTCGTCGCTCACCCGATCACGCTAACAGCCGGTTGGGGATGTTCGGATCGGCGTCCACCGAGTGCGGCGATGTCGGGCGGATTCGACCCGAACACATATCAACATCCATCACACTCACCGTCGAGAAGATCGCGCTGTTGAAGGACGCGGCCTACGTGCCCAGCTGCAGCATCAACCCAGTGCTGTCGTGCGGGTCGGTGATGACCACGCCGCAGGCCGAATTGAGTTCGGGCGCGTAAGCGGGAAACCGGTAGACCAGCAGCCAGTCGGCGTGAGCGTCGATGAACGCCCGCGTCGCGGCACAGACGTGCGCGGGCAGCCCGTCCCAGACGACCAGGATCGGCCCGCCCAACTGGTGGTGCGCCGCAGTCAGCAAGGCGGTGAAATCACCCGGCCCGAACCCCTTCTTCTCTCCCTTACGGCGGTGGTAGGTGATCGTCCGGTTTATCCGGTGGACGCTCCGCAGCGGTCAGGTGGTCAGCAGGGCGGCCAGATCGGGCGGCACGGGCATGGGCTGGGTGAGCTTGGCGGCGGCGCGGCCGGTGTTGCCTTCGGGGTAGCGGCCCAGCACCGAGCCGGGAGCCGCCACGATGATCCGCACCACCTGGCCCAGCACCTCGCGGCGGTCCCGCTGGCGCACCGCAAGAACGAACATCGCCAGGTGGTTGCGGGTGTGCGGCCAGGGCCAGGGCTGAGACAGGATGTGGGCGCGCTCCAGATGCCGCCAGCGGGCCCCGGGGGCGCTGGCGGTGCGGGCAGCGCTTATCTCATCGCGGTAGGCGGCGCGAACGGCCGCTGACATGGGACGGGACATGGTGATCTCCGGGTGGTGGCTCTGCGGGTGCGGACGGCAGGCGCTCGGGGCGCCGGTGTGGAGGGCGGCCCGCATGCGGACGGGTACCTGGCGAAAGAGCGTTTCACCGGCGGTTCTTCCTGCCCGGAATGGTGATGCTAATCGGGGTTGTGGTGCCGCAGCCGTCGGCGCAGCTGGGCCCACATCCGCACGCATCTGTCCCCACCGCGGCAACGGCAGGAGCAGCCGTGGCGGCAGACGTGGTAGCGGGGGTGGCGGGATCGGCCGGCTGACGGTCCTGGCGTGCAGGGGACACCTGCACCGGGGGCGCGCTCGTCTCCGGTGCAGGTAGCGGGGCGAGTGCGGGGACGCCTCTGGCCGCGCGGATGGCGTTGGCGATCACGAACACCTCGGCCAGTTCGTGGATGAACACCACGGTGGCAAGGCCCAGCACGCCCGCGATGGCCAGTGGGATGAGCACGGTGATGATGGCCAGGGAGAACCCGATGTTCTGCAGCATGATGGTGCGGGCGGCCCGGGCGTGTCCCAGCGCCTGGGGCAGGTGGCGCAGGTCCTCGCCCATCAACGCCACATCGGCGGTTTCGATGGCGACATCGGTGCCCATCGCGCCCATCGCGATGCCGACGTCGGCGGTGGCCAGCGCGGGCGCGTCGTTGATGCCGTCGCCCACCATCGCCACCGGCCGGGTCTGGCCGAGCGCGGTGATCAGGGAGGCCTTGTCTTGGGGCCGCAGTTCGGCGTGCACCTGGTCGATCCCGGCCTGGCGGGCCAGAGCGGTCGCGGTGGCCGTGTTGTCCCCGGTGAGCATCGTGGTGGAGATGCCGAGCCGGTGCAGGGCGGCGACGGTGGCCGCCGCCTCGGGCCGCAGCTCGTCGCGGACGGCCAACGCCCCGACCAGCCGGCCGTCGTGCTCGACCAGAACCACGGTGGCTCCCGCCTCCTGCATGCGGGTGACCTCGGATGCCAGCGGGCCGGCGTCGATGAATCCGGGCCTGCCCAGCCGGACGGCGCGCCCGTCGATGCGGCCCTCCAGCCCGTTGCCGGGTACCGCGGTGACATCCTCGGCGGGTGTGGCGTCGGGGAACGCGGCCAGTACGGCGCGGGCCAGTGGGTGCTCGCTGCGCGCCTCCAGCGCGGCGGCCATTTTCAGGATCTCCTCGGCCGAGCGCGCCCCGGCGGGCACCGTCTCCACCACGACGGGGGCGTTGCGGGTCAGGGTGCCGGTCTTGTCCAATGCCACCGCGCGGATCCGGCCGAGCTGTTCCAGCGCCGCACCGCCCTTGATCAGCACACCGGACTTGCCGGCGGCGCCGACGGCGGCCACCACGGTCAGCGGCACCGAGATCGCCAGCGCGCACGGGGAGGCGGCGACCAGCACGATCAAGGCGCGCTCGATCCACAGCTGCGGCTCACCCAGCAGGGCGCCGATGACACCGACCAGGGCGGCCAGCATCATGATGGCGGGCACCAAAGGCCGGGCGATGCGATCAGCCAGCCTTTGTGAGGTGCCTTTTCGTTCCTGGGCCTCCTCGACGATGTGCACGATGCGGGCCAAGGAACTGTCGGCCGCCCGCGCGCTGACCTCGACCTCGATCACGCCGCCGCCGTTGATCGTGCCGGCGTGCACCACATCCGCGGGCCCGGCCTCGACCGGGACGGACTCACCGGTGATCGCTGAGAGGTCCAGCGCGGTACGGCCGGCCCGGATCACGCCGTCGGTGGCGGCCCGCTGCCCGGGTTTGAGCACCATCACCTCGCCCACCCGCAACTCCTCGGGCGCGACCGTCTGCTCGCGGCCGTCCCGCAGCACCGCGACCTGCTCGGGAACCAGATCCAACAGGGCGCGCAGGCCTCGCCGGGTCCGGGTGACGGCGTAGTCCTCCAGCCCTTCGGAGACCGAGAACAGCACCGCCAGCATGGCGGCCTCGCCGTAGGCGTCCAGGACGATCGCACCGCCCAGCGCGATCGTCATCAGCGTGCCCACGCCGATCCTGCCGCGCCGCAGCGCGCGCACGGTTCCCGGTACGAAGGTCGCCCCGCCGACGACGGCGGCGGCGAGCTCCAGCACCATGGCGGCCGTGCCGGCACCGAACCGGCCGGCCGTCCAGCCCACCCCCAGCAGCAACGCCGCCGCGGCCGCGAGTCGCAGGTGACGGACCTGCCAGAGCTTCTCCTGCGCACGGTCCTGTCCGGCGTCCGCCGGGCCGCTGGAGTTTCCGCTCGCGCCGTCACCGCAGCATGCGTCACTCATCGAATCGACTCCTCTCGCGACGGATCTCCCGGTCCGGTGGTCGTGGCGGGCAGCACCACCGACAGCAGCGTTCGTCCCCGATCGGTCAGCGTGTACATCACCAGGCGGCCCTCCCGGCGCGAGGTGACCAGCTCCGCGCCGCGCAGCAGGCGCAGATGGTGAGAGACCAGGTTCTACGCCGGCCCCGTCACCCAGGCCAGGTCGCACACGCACAACCGGGCGCCGCCGGTCAGTGCGGCGGCGATCCGCAGCCTGGTCGGATCCGCGAGCGCCCGCGCGGTGGCGGCAGCACGCCCGGCCACCCCCAGGTCGGGCAGACAGGATCGGATGCTCTCGGCGAGGGGAAGGCCAAGACACAGCAGATCGCAGTGATCGGCACGCTCCTCAATCATATCAACATACTAACAGTCATTGATATAACCGGCTAGCGTCAACTGCTACGAGAGCGTCAGGGCGTGGGCGTTCGGCTCGTCGCGCCTGATGCTCCTAGCTTTGACCACATACGTTCACCGGGTTGGGTGATCACGCGGCGAGAGGGAGAGGGCGTCCGCCGAAGCGGATGCCCTTTTCGCTGCGGAATCGCCGACAGCCGCGCCAGTACACCCGGGTTCACCCAGTCCAGGACCCTGCGGCCCCGTGTGCCTGCAGGCCGGACACGCAGGCCCCCGGTCGGCCGGTCAGCGCCGCAGCGAGCACCGGCTGCTGTTGACGACCCGCGGGAGATCACTCCTACCCGCCGCGGCCTATGCCTTGGCGGAGTTCCCGCGCACACGCCGGTGCCGGTGCCGGTGCGGATGATTATGCGCCCACAGGACCCGCTCGCCTTCCCACGTCCAAGATAGGAGCCCCGGGCCGGGAAAGGTCCTACGCGGCGCAGAACTCGTTGCCTTCCGGGTCCCGCATGATCCACCAGTGTCCGGCAGGCCCCTTGTTCACTTCGCGGACGCGGGTCGCGCCCAGGTCCTCCAGCCGTGCCACCAGCTTATCGAGGCCACCAGGCTCGCCGTGGACGTCAATGTGCAGGCGGTTCTTGCCGGCCTTGCCCTCGGGGACATCCTGGAAGAGCAGCCGCCGCCCGCGGCCGATGCCACTGGTCTCGTCGAACGGATCCTCGGGGTGGCGGATAGCGGCGTAGCCGCGGAAGATCTTGCGGCCGTGGTGTTCGGCGATCACTTCCTCGTTGATGTGGCCGGCGGCCAGCAGCCGCTCGATGAGCGCGCCGGGATCTTCCACTTCGTAGCCCAGCGCCGCGGCCCAGAAGTCCGCGAGTGCGGGTGCGTTCGTGCTGTCGACGACAAGTTTCCAGCTCAATGCCATGTAACCAGTTATATTGGTTACATGGGCTTCGCCGCAACCCGAGGGCTCACGCTGTACTCCCACACCGGCGTCGCCTACCGGTTCGACCCCGGCGCCCCCCGGCAAATCCCAACCGAGCCCCCGAAGGCCGCGGCACCCGACAGAGACAAGATCTTCATCGGTCTTCTACCAGGCGTTTCGTCACCGCCGCCGGCCGAAGATCGCCACTCGGGGCCTGACCTGGTCGTCAGGGTTTGCTGACAGGTCGGCACAGGCCCCAGAATCCCCTCCTGGGGGATCCATGAGGCGGAGAGTGGACGCGGCGCGGGCCGTGGCCCTATCCCTGGGCACGCTCGGCCTCGCGGCGCTGGCCGCGCACGTGATCATCGAGCTCGCGATCAACCCCCGGCCGCCCGGCGTCGGCGACACCGGTCCCGCCCAGGCGCTGGAGGCGGCGGTGCGGGCGGTGGCCGACGGCCTGGCGGTGACCGGGGCGGCGGTCCAGACCGAGGAGAGCCACGTCGTCGGCGAGCTCGGGGACGACCCTCGCAAGATCCCCCTGGTGTGGCACGGAGAACCCGCCGGGACGCTGCTCCTCGGCCCGCCCGGGGCACGGCGCTTCCCCCGGGCGTACAAGCGGCGGATGCTGGCCGTCCTGGTGCCGATCGTCGCCGAATCGGGCTGGAACGGTCGATCCGGCTGCTGGCGGTGGAGGTGCCGGTCACCGTCAGGGGGAGCCTGGAGGGGCTGCCACCCGTGGTGGAGGTCGCGGCGTACCGGATCGTGCAGGAGGCGCTGACCAATGCCCGGCGTCATTCCGGTGCGGAGGTCATCACCGTGACGCTGGAGCGGGCGGGCGACCTGCGGGTGCGGGTCACCGACGATGGGGTGGGCGTCGGCGCGCCGGCTCGGGGCTCGGGCTCCGGCCTGTCGACGATGCGCGAACGGGCCGCCGAGGTGGGCGGCACCTGCTCGGTCCGTGGCGGCGAGCACGGCGGCACCGTGGTCGAGGCTGTTCTCCCCGTCCCGATATGACCGGTGCGGGCCGGTGGGTGCAGGTGGCCGGGAGTTGCACGAGGTTCAGCGCCGGGCTCAGGGACACCTGTGTCACCTGGATGGGCGGCAGAGCGAAAATCCATCCGGTGGGCCGACCTCGCGGTCGCGGCGTGGAGCACCGAGTGGAACTACGGCCCGGGGTACGACGGCGTCGTGTACGACGCGTACGGGATCGCCCCGGACCCGGAGCGCATCGCCTATTACCGCCTGCTCTGGGACATGGCATGACCGGTAGGCCCGCACGATGATTCGCGATCCGATTGGCGTGTACCTGCGCGATCTTGGCGCCGATCTCGGGGTCCTCGTCGTCGGTGAGGCCCCGGGAGATCATGTTGGCCACCAGCGGCAGGCCGAGCGCGTCGATCCGGCGGTGCAGCGGGTCGTACATGTAGGTGCGGTAGGCGTCTTCCTGCCCTGCCTGCCCGAGGGGGCGCTGGTCGTCATCGCCGGGCGCGTGCCACTGATCCGAGTGAGCCCGGACCCATGGTGGCGACGAACCTGTCCGCCCGCGCGGCAGGTGCGACGTGGAACGATGGTGGGTATGGGCCTTGAGCATGCGGAGGCGCAACGTTTGCGCGACATTGCCGTGATACGTCGTGTCCGCGACCGAATCGATCGTGAGTACGCCAAGCCACTGAACGTCGAGGCACTGGCCCGTGGGGCGCACATGTCGGTCGGGCACCTGAGCCGAGAGTTCCGCCGCGTCTACGGTGAGTCTCCGTACTCGTATCTGATGACCCGACGGATCGAACGGGCGATGACACTGCTGCGCCGCGGAGACCTCAGCGTCACCGAGGTTTGCTTCGCGGTGGGCTCCTCCTCGCTGGGCACGTTCAGCACGAGGTTCACCGAACTGGTCGGTGTGCCGCCGAGCGTCTACCGCCGCGACCACTCCCAAGCCGGGGCGGGAATCCCGCCATGTCTGGCCAAGCAGGTGACCAGACCGGTCAGGAATCAAGAAGCCCGCACCCGGTAGCTCTGCTTAGTGAGATGGACATGAACATCACCATTCACTACGCCTTCCTCCCGCACACCGACCCCGAAGCCGCTCTGGACTTCTATCGCGACATCCTGGGCTTCGAGGTCCGCAACGACGTCGGCTACGAAGACATGCGCTGGATCACCGTCCAGGCACCGCCCCCAAGGCCGTTTCTGTAGTTCAGCGGGAAAGCAGGTCTCGAAACGCTGCCGTCCAAGCTCATCTTGGACACCGTCCACTTGGCGCGTGAGCACGAGACACGATGTAGGCGCGCCCGCTGGGTCAGTCGTGCCGGGGAATGCCGGAGATCTCATGACCGGCATGGAAGAGAGCCTCGTTGATCAGGGCTCGGACGTGCGCGTCGCGGGCCCGGTACAGCATGCGGCGGCCATCTCGCCGGGTCTGCACCAGCCCGGAGAGCCGTAGCTTGGCCAGGTGCTGGGAGACCGAGGGCCTGGCCACGCCGATCGCCATGGCCAGCGATCCGACGTCGAACTCGCCTGTGGACAGCAGCCACATCAGCCGCAACCGGGTGGCGTCGCTGAGCATGCGAAAAGCCTCCACCGCAGCTTCCACCTGCGCGCTTGTCGGTTGTTCCTGCGCAGAGGTTGCACCTGATTCATTGTCGCGTGCATACATGACTACCTATAATCCGCGCAAACGGGCCAAAAGCAAGCGAGGCACGCGAATGGCGCATCAGGATTCCCCTCAACACGGCCATGGACACGGGCATGGACACGGGCATGGCGGCGGGCTCAGGCGGCTGGCGGCGAAACTCGGCCACGCCGTCACCCCGCACAGTCACGACAGCGCGGACAAGACCGACACCGCGCTGGAATCCAGCAGTCGCGGCATGCGGGTGCTGGCCATCTCGTTCGCCGTGCTCGTGGTCACCGCCATCGCCCAGGCGGCCATCGTGGCCGTGTCCGGCTCGGTCGCGCTGCTCGGTGACACCCTGCACAACTTCGCCGACGCGTTGACGGCCATCCCGCTGGCCATTGCCTTCTCGCTCGGGCGGCGGGCGGCCACACGCCGCTTCACCTACGGCTACGGCAGAGCCGAGGACCTGGCCGGCATCATCATCGTGCTGTTGATCGCCGCCTCCGCGGGCTTGGCCGGCTACGAGGCCGTCAAGCTCTTGATCAACCCCGAGGACATGCGGGCACTCGGCCTGGTGGCCGCCGCCGGCGTGGTCGGCTTCCTCGGCAACGAATGGGTCGCCCGCTACCGGATCAAGGTCGGACGCGAGATCGGCTCGGCCGCGCTGGTGGCCGACGGCCTGCACGCTCGCACCGACGGCTTCACCTCACTGGCCGTGCTCCTCGGAGCCGGTGGCGCCGCACTCGGCTTCCCTGTCGCCGACCCGATCGTCGGCCTGCTGATCACTGTCGCGATCCTGTTCGTCCTGCGCGACGCCGCCCGCGAGATCTATCACCGGCTCATGGACGCGGTCGACCCCAAGCTGGTCGCCCAGGCCGAGCGCATCCTCACCGGGGTGCCCGGGGTCGAGCGCGTCGGTTCGGTACGGCTGCGCTGGCTCGGTCACATGCTGCGAGCCGAGGTCGAGATCGTGGTGCGTCACGATCTTTCGCTGGTCCAGGCGCACGCCGTGACCGTGGAGGCCGAGCACCGGCTCATCCACGACCTGCCGCGGCTGTGCGCCGCCACCGTGCACGCCGACCCCGACGGCCCGGTCGGCACCGACCATCACGCCGCCCTCCTCACTCACCGTTAACGGGTCGGGCGCTGTCGCACCATCCCGGTACCGCACAGACGAAAAGCCAGGTCAGTCCACATTTTCGGTAGCAGGTGCGAACGGCTGGAGTGCACCATCGGACCCTGGTCGCACCGGCGGCGTCATGCTCGGCCAGCACGGCCCCGCGTAGGTGATCAAGCTCTTCCCTCGCGGGGCGCCGGGTGAACATTTGCCCACCCACGTCGGCCACGGCCGGAAGAAACGGCCGCACCTGGTCCGCGCGGACGAGCCTGATCTCATGACGTGCGGCACCCGCCGCACCGGCCTGGCCACACCAGGCCGGCCGGCGGGCGCCGCACTCACGAGATCAGGCACCCTTGACCGCGGTGAAGCGGGCGATGACGTCGTTCCAGTTGATCAGGGTCCACAGCTTCTCGACGTAGCATGAATCCGAATGGTGCGCCGCCATCGCAGCTTGGGCGGACGGCAGTACAAGGAGCGGCTAGGTCGTCGGGAGGCCGACCGCGTTGGACGCGTCGGCCTCGAAGTATTCCGTCGTGGCGAAGGGGCCGGCGTGATCCTCGAAGAAGCTCCTGACTCCGTCGATCGAGTCATGGACGATGACGTT
The DNA here is from genome assembly GCF_035917355.1 of Streptosporangium sp. NBC_01810. Classification (NCBI taxonomy): domain Bacteria; kingdom Bacillati; phylum Actinomycetota; class Actinomycetes; order Streptosporangiales; family Streptosporangiaceae; genus Streptosporangium; species Streptosporangium sp. NBC_01810. Next base: position 2,859,953 of record NZ_CP109070.1, read on the forward strand.
CACCGCCTTGGTCCCGTCGGTGCTCGCCACCGCCAGCGTCCACTTGGCACCCTTGGGAAGCTGGCCGTACGCCTTCTTCAGGGAATCCCAGAAACCGTCGTTGTCAGAAATCGTGGAAACAGCCATGACGTGCACCGTGGCACCCTCCTCATTGACTCTCGGATTCACTCGACAATTGATGTGAAGATACTGTGCGGCACCATTCTTGAAGTCGTAGATCGCGACGGTCTGAGGGTCCTCGAGCGGATCGTCCGAAGGCATCAAGAAGTGGGTCTCGCTGATCGGGGACAGCTCATAGTCGAGCTGTTCTGGTTTATTGAGGAGTTGCGCCTCCATGGGGTTCAGGGTGAATTTGAGGTGGAGTTTTCCGCGTTCGGCCGCCACTTCGTAGCGGGTGCCGGGGCGCTCGTAGGAGCCTTCGTACCTGGACAGATCGAGGGCCAGGGTCGGGTCGGGCTCCGGCAGGTCGGGGATCGTGACCGCGCCGAGGTCGGCCAGGATTTCGTTGAACACCTTCCGATAGAAGCTGTCGCGCGGCCCGGCGTTCGCCAGCATCGAGACGGCGATGTTCGATTCCGGCAGGATCCGCAGGCGAGCGCTCTGGCTGACTGCACTGCCGTCGTGGGCGTAGACGGTTTGGCCACGCCAATCGCACACGATGAGGCCGAGTGCCCATTCCGGCCCGAACATGTACGGGTCAGGTATGGGGACCCGCGACTCCGTCATCTCGCGGATGATGCCGGGTGAGACGATTCTGGTCCCGTTCGGCGCCTTTCCTGCGTTAAGGAAGACGTACGCCATCATGAGCAATTCCCGGGCTGTCGTGTTGACGTTGCCTCCGGGGCCGAAGGAGCGCGGCAGGTGACCCAGCGGTGAGAGGATGGGCCCCTCTTCGAGGGATCGGATCAGGTATCCGGTCGCGGCCCGGTTCTGGTCCGCGTGCTCACGCCGGCTGCTCGTCGAGGTCAGTCCCAAGGGGTCGAACAGGCGATCCTTCATGATGTCGTCCCACCGCTTGCCGTCGATCACCTCCATGATGCGGGCGAGGATCGCGTAGCCCAGGGCCGCGCTGTAGCCGTGAGTGTGGCCCAAGGGGTGGACCTGGCACGCGCCGGCGATGTTCTCCACCATGCGCCTGTACACGTCGTCGTCCTCACCCGGATCTCCGTAGTTCTCCTCGATGCCGTTGGTGTGGTTGAGGAGATGGCGGGGTGCGACCTTGGCGCTGACGTCGGGGTCGGCGACCCGGAAATCAGGAAGGTAGGTCCGCACCGGCTCATCCAGGGCGACTTTCCCCTCGTCGACGAGCTGCATGAAGGCGAGGGCGGTCCATGTCTTGGATACGGAGCCACACTGGTAGATGGTGTCGGTCGTCGCGGGCTCCCGCGCGGAGACGTTCTTGACGCCGACCGCGAAGTCGGTGATCTCCCCGTCGCTGAGGACTCCGATCGCGGCACTCGGAATCCGGTACTCCGCGAGCAGCTCGGAGACGCGAGCTCGTATCCGGGTCACATCCAACGCTCTTGCCATAAGGGGTTCCTCGTCCTGTCCGACTCTTTCCAAGAAGGAAAAAGCTACGTTGCATTTCAAGTCTCGTCAACGAGAAACCTCCAATGATGTGCTTCAATACTGGGCTTTTATGCCGATCGTTGCAACAGAATTGTTGATAAACGCAATCCACGCCAACCAGCCGTTGCAATGTACTGTTGGTGAACGCACCCGTGAACCCGAACCGAAAGGAGACGAGCCGATGCCCGGAGGCAGGCTGACCCACGAGGATCGCCGACAGATCGCGATCTGGCTGGCCGAAGGGCTGGGATACGCCGAGATTGCCAGGCGGCTGGGCAGACCCACATCCACGATCAGCCGCGAAGTGGCACGCAACAGCGCGCCCAGCGGCTACCTGGCCGACCGCGCCCAGCAGGCCGCCGGGCAGCGCGCCCGCCGCCGCAGACCGGTTCAGGCCACGGAGCCACCAGCCGACGGGCGGCCGGCCAAGTCCGTGCGCGATTTCGTGGAGCAGTTCGCGACGCTGCTGGTCGGGACCGGCCTTCCCCGGATGCCCGCTCGCGTGTTCGTCTGCCTGCTCACCTCCGACTCCGAGGGCCTGACATCCACCGAGCTCGTACGCCGCCTACAGGTCAGCCCGGCATCGGTGTCCAAGGCCATCGGCTACCTCGAGGCGATCGAGCTGGTCAGACGCACACAGGATTCCGGCCGCCGAGAGCGGTACGTCATCGACGACGAGGTCTGGCTCCGGGCGTTCAAAGCCGACACCGGGGCACACGCCGAGGTCGCGGCGACCGCGCGGTACGGGATCGAGATCTTCGGCGCCGACACGCCCACCGGCACCCGGCTGGGCCAGATGGCTCAGTTCTTCACCTGGATCAGCGAGCAGATGAACAACAGCGGCCTCACCGACGCCGTCGTCCGCGATGCGCTGACAGTGCTGGCCGCGCTGGTGTACGCCGCTCGGCCACTCACCGTGGACGAACTCGCCACGGCACTGGACTGGCCCATCCAGCGGGCGGCCGACGCCGTGGACGCGATCAGCCGTCGTCCGATCCTCTCCGACCCGCTCACCGTGGAGCAGGTCGGGCGCGGCGCGTACGCCATCACCCCGAGGCCTGACCGCCTGAGCTCCGCACAACGCGACGCACTGATCGTCAGTCCGTGCTCGACCCGAGGGACTCGAAAATGACGAAGCCGGATAGATGTCGCAACCGCGATCCCTCCGGCCACACCTGCGCGCCTGCCAGACAGCGTCGCAGTTCCGATGGCTGCGCGCGGTCGAGGCGCACCTGTCCCCACGCGACCGGCGCATCGCGCTGATCCCCTGGGAGGCGAACATGTCGAGCAGCGGTTGCGGTGCACGCTCGTTGAAAATGACCTCAAGTCCTTCCGCCGACTCCCGCGCGGTCTCTTCGCTACCCGGGTCGCAGACCACATCGGCCCCACCGTCGGAGAACTCGCGGGCCGCGTCCTTGCCGTATGGTGCGGCAGAGTGAGGTCGGTGTGGCTTGGTGAGTTTTAGTTTTTGGTGGTAATGGATTTTTAATGATCTTGAAGTCGGCCGAGCGCCTTTACTATGTAGATTAATAACTCGGAGGCGGGTGTACTGCGGCACGATGCCCAGCCGGGCGTGCCAGGCCTCGCCGTCATCGTCCGGGATGCCCGCATGGTCACATGCTGCGGCAGGGGCGGCACCCCTCCCCCCGATCAGGTCCGGGACTCCTACAGCTACGGTGAGCCGCAAGGTAGGCGTTGATCCTGTGGTTTACCTGGGGTTTTCCGGGCCGGCGAGCGCGTGCCTCCGCACCGTGTCACCGTCACTCGGCCTCAGGGTTCGCGAGCGCAGAGGTACGCGTCCAGGTCGGCGGCGCCCTTGAGCATGGCGCGGCCCCGGGCGGACAGGCGGGCCTGCCAGTCACGCAGGGTCGACTCCAGCGGGGCGACGCCTCCGGCGGAGCGGACCTGAGCGATCAGCGGGGCGATCCGCTCCAGCAGGTAGCCGCCCCGCCTGAGCTGGTGGGCCAGCCGGACGTCCCGTACGTCGGCCGCACTGTAGATCCGGTAGCCCGTCTGCGGATCACGGCGCGGCCGGACCAGCCCGGCGTTCTCCCATTTGCGCAGGGTGGCAGGGCGGATGCCGAGCCTCCTGGCCAGAGGGCCGATGAACGTGTCGCCGCGCTCCTGCGGCACGGGCGCCAGATCGCGGAGCGCGGCTTCGACGGCCTGGAGGGTGCGGCGGTCGTCGAGGAGCTGACCGTGGCTCTCGTCGATGAGCCGCAGCGCGTCCTCGGTCGCGTCCCGGTTGACCGCCTGCATGATCGACGTGGCCGTCCGGTGACCGTGCCCGGGCACGAGGGCGAGGAACGCACGCAGGGCTTGCGCGTGCAACGGCGTATAGGTGCGATAGCCGTGGACGGTGCGTTCGGCGGCGGGCAGGATGCCGGCGTCCTCGTAGTTCCTGATCGCCTGGGTGGACAGGCCATGCTCGCGCGCCAGGTCCACTGGCCTCATGGATGCATCGCCGATTGAAGGTCCATCTCGATGAGAGCGGGGATTTCCAGGGAAAAGTTTACACCGAGAGTTCAGAGATACCGTTGAAGGAATGGATATCAAGGACACGGCCCGGCCACTCGACGGCGCGAGCGTCTCGGCATTCCTCCGGTCGCTTCCCGCCAAGCCCCTGCTGCTCGGCCTGGGCGAGGCCAGGCACTTCGTGGAGGAGCTGGGCGAACTGCGCAACGAGATCTTCCGACACCTCGTCGAGCACGAGGGCTACCGGTCGTTCGCCATCGAGAGCGACTGCCTCATGGGCCTCGTGGTGGACGACTACATCACGACAGGCGCGGACACGCTCGATGACATCATGGAACGCGGCTTCAGCCACAACTTCGGCGACTCCCCGGCCAACCGCGACCTCGTGCGCTGGATGCGGGCGTACAACGAGGAGCATGACGAAAAGCTTCGGTTCTTCGGGTTCGACGGCCCTCTGGAGTATTGGGCGGCGAGCCCGCGCCATGCGCTCACCGCCCTCTACGCCCTCCTCGACGGCACGCTCCCCTGTACCCGGGAAACCCTCGACGCGCTGCTCGGCCCGGACGACCGGTGGTCGAACGAGGCCACGGTCATGGATCCGTCCCAGTCGATCGGCCAGTCCGCCGACGCCCAGCGGCTGCGACTGATCGCCGACGACCTGGTGGCGCTGCTCGACACGCAGGCGCCGCGGCTGAGCGCGGAGGACAGGGAGCGTGCGGCACTGTACGGGCGCACCGCCGTCGGCCTGCTCCGCTACCACCACTGGATGGCCGACACGTCACCGGGCCGCGTGGCGCGACTGTCGGGCCAGCGGGACGCGATGATGGCCGCCAACCTGCGTGCCGTCGCCGAGCAGGGCCCGGCCCTGGTTTTCGCCAGCAACCTTCACCTGCAGCGGAACAAGAGCCTCATGCGGCTCGGCGACCAGCTGCTGGAGTGGTGGAGCGCGGGGGCGATCACCGGGACGCACCTGGGCGACCGGTACGCCTTTCTGGCCTCGGCCCTCGGCACGGTCGGCGACGACATTCCGTCCCCGGACACCGTCGAGGGCCTCCTGTCCACGCTCCCCTGGGACCACTCTCTCATCGACGCCCGCCGCCTGGCCGAGGCCGTCACGAAGCCCACCCCGCGCACCTCCCACGATTTCGCCTATTTCCCGCTGGACCCGGCCCAGCTCGACATGATCGACGGCGTCGTCTTCCTCAAGCAGGCTGTCAGGCTGAAAAAGCTGGGTTGACAGGCGCGTGCGTGTCAGGCTGTGCTGACACGCACGCGTATCAATCACACCATCCATGCCGGGCGCCCCCTCACCGAAGGCGGCGCCCGGGATCGCCAGGCGATTGCTGCTGTGCGGGCTGGTCGTCGGCCCGCTTTGTCTCACCGGCCTTGGCTACGGGCGTACGGGTAGGTTACGCGGGTTTGTTCCGGCCTGACCTGGCCGATGGACGTCGCCCAGGGCGGCGCGGATATCGCGGAGGTGGGCGGTGGCCTCGGCGGCCTGAGCACAGGTGAGGTCGGCCAGGCCGAACGAGCTCTCGTTGAGGGCCTCGGTCGCCCGCAGTGCCAGAGCCTGCCCCGCGGAAGTGATCCTGGCCAGGACCACGCGCCGGTCGTCGGGTGAGACCCGCCGTTCCACGAGCCCGCGCTGCTCCAGGCGGGTGACGACGTTGGTCACGGAGGCGGGATGCACCATCAGCCGCTCCCCCATCTTTCCCATCGGCAGCGCTCCCCGCGCGAACGCCAGCAGTTGCAGCGCCTCGTAGGCCGCGAAGGTCAGGCCGTACGGCTTGAGGGTCTCCTCGATCCGGCTCAGCAGCAGTTGCTGCACCCGCATGACGGAGGTGACGGTGGCCATGTGGTCGGCATGCTCGGGCCAGCGGGCGTTCCACTGCCGGTGAGCTTCGGCGATGGAATCGAAAGAGGGTGAACTAGGCACCGGCTCACGGTACTTGACCGGATCCCGATCACCTTTGTACTTTAATGTCAAAATATTTGATGTCCAAGGATTCATTACCCTCCAGGAGAGTCCGGTGCCACGCTCCGACGACCACTCCCGCGTCAACGACTCGCTGCACGTTCCCGCCCACCCGGTGCGTTTCGTCACCGCCGCCGCGCTGTTCGACGGGCATGACGCGGCGATCAACATCATGCGGCGGATCCTGCAGGCCCAGGGAGCCGAAGTGATCCATCTGGGTCACAACCGCTCGGTGCGGGAAGTGGTCGACGCGGTCATGGAGGAGGACGCCCAGGGGGTGGCGGTCAGCTCCTACCAGGGTGGGCACGTCGAGTACTTCGAATACCTCGCCTCGGCGCTCGGCCAGGCAGGGCTGGGACACGTCCAGATCTTCGGTGGCGGCGGTGGCGTCATCGTGCCGGAGGAGATCGCCCGGCTGGCCGAGTCGGGGGTGCGGATCTTCTCCCCCGAGGACGGCCAGCGGTTCGGCCTGCCGGGAATGATCAATCGGCTCGTACGCGAGTCGGACGTCGATCTCGCCGCGCGGCCGGCACCGGTCGAGAGCGTGCTGGCGGGTGAGCGGACGGCGCTGGCGCGCACGATCACCTGCCTGCAGGGCGGGACACTGCCGGAGGCCGACCGGCGGGTACTGGCGGACGCGGCCGCCGGCCGCCGGGTTCCGGTGCTCGGCATAACCGGCACCGGCGGCTCAGGCAAGTCCTCCCTCACCGACGAACTGGTACGCCGGCTCCGCACCGACCAGCAGGACAAGCTCCGGGTGGCCGTGCTGGCGGTGGACCCGACCCGGCGCCGTGGCGGCGGCGCGCTGCTGGGCGACCGAATCCGGATGAACACCCTGGACGGCGACCGCGTCTTCTTCCGTTCCCTGGCCACCCGGGGAGCCCGCGAGCTGCCCGAGAACATCGGAGCGGTGATCGAGGCGTGCAAGGCCGCCGGATACGACCTGGTGATCCTGGAGACTCCGGGCATCGGCCAGGGTGACGCCGCGATCGTCCCCCTTGTCGACGTCGCACTGTATGTGATGACGCCCGAGTTCGGCGCGGCGTCCCAGCTTGAGAAGATCGACATGCTGGACTTCGCCGACGTGGTGGCGATCAACAAGTTCGAACGGCGCGGCGCGGCCGACGCGCTGCGCGACGTGTCACGGCAGCTGATCCGCAACCGGGAGGCGTTCGGCGCCCGGCCCGAGGACATGCCGGTGTTCGGTACCAGCGCGGCCACCTTCAACGACGACGGCGTCACCGCCCTGTACCAGCACCTGAGCGGCCTGCTGGCCCAAGGCGGCCTGCCGCTCCAGCCCGGTGTCCTGCCCGAGGTGAGTGGCCGCGTCTCCACCGGCGCGGCCCAGATCGTCCCGCCCGGCCGGGTCCGCTACCTCGCCGAGATCGCCGAGACCGTACGCGGCTACCACGCCGAGACCGCCCGGCAGATCGCGGCCGCCCGGCGCCTGCAGCGGCTGACCGAGGTGGCGGCCGAGCTCACCGGATCACCCGCGACGGCCGTCGCCGAGCTGGCCGATCAGGCCCGAGCCGACCTCGCACCGGCCAACGCCGAGCTCATCGACGGCTGGCCCGCCGTCGTCGAGGCGTACTCGGGCCAGGAGCAGGTGGTGCGGGTCCGCGACCGGGAGTCGCGCACCCTGCTGACCCGCGAGTCGCTCTCGGGCAGCACGATTCCACGGGTGGCGCTGCCGCGCTACACCGATCACGGGGAACTGCTGCGCTTCCTGCGGAGCGAGAACCTGCCCGGCCGTTTCCCGTTCACGGCCGGGGTCTTCCCGTTCAAGCGCGAGGGCGAGGATCCGGCCCGGATGTTCGCCGGCGAGGGGGACGCCTTCCGCACCAACCTGCGCTTCAAACTGCTGTCGGCCGACAGCGAGGCGACCCGGCTGTCCACCGCGTTCGACTCGGTCACCCTGTACGGCCGCGACCCCGGCCAGAGCCCCGACGTCTACGGCAAGGTCGGCACCTCCGGCGTGTCGATCGCGACCCTGGACGACATGAAGGCGCTCTACGACGGGTTCGACCTGGCCGCACCGGCCACGTCGGTGTCCATGACCATCAACGGCCCCGCCCCCACCGTCCTGGCCTTCTTCCTCAATGCGGCCATCGACCAGGCGCTCGATCGCCACCGCGACACGCACGGCTGTGAGCCCTCGCCCGAGGAGGCGGCGAAGCTGCGCGCCCGGACACTGGCCACCGTGCGCGGCACCGTGCAGGCCGACATCCTCAAGGAGGATCAGGGCCAGAACACCTGCATCTTCTCCACCGAGTTCTCGCTCCGGATGATGGGCGACATCCAGGAGTGGTTCATCCACAACGGGGTGCGCAACTTCTACTCGGTGTCGATCTCCGGTTACCACATCGCCGAGGCCGGGGCCAACCCCATCAGCCAGCTCGCCTTCACCCTGACCAACGGCTTCACCTACGTGGAGTCCTACCTGGCCCGTGGTATGAAGATCGACGACTTCGCGCCGAACCTGTCGTTCTTCTTCTCCAACGGCATGGATCCCGAGTACAGCGTGCTCGGCCGGGTCGCGCGGCGGATCTGGGCGGTCGCGATGCGGGAGCGCTACGGCGCGAACGAGCGGTCGCAGAAGCTCAAATACCACATCCAGACCTCCGGCCGGTCGCTGCACGCCCAGGAGATGGATTTCAACGACATCCGCACCACACTGCAGGCCCTGATCGCGATCTACGACAACTGCAACAGCCTGCACACCAACGCCTACGACGAGGCCGTCACCACCCCCACCTCCGAATCGGTACGCCGCGCCCTGGCCATCCAGCTCATCATCAACCGCGAGTGGGGCCTGGCGATGAACGAGAACCCGTTGCAGGGCTCGTACATCATCGACCAGCTCACCGACCTGGTCGAGGAGGCCGTGCTGGAGGAGTTCGACCGGATCAGCGAGCGAGGCGGCGTGCTCGGCGCGATGGAGACCGGCTACCAGCGTGGCCGCATCCAGGACGAGTCGATGCGCTACGAGCAGCGCAAACACGACGGCAGCCTGCCGATCATCGGCGTCAACACCTTCCGCAATCCCGACGCCGACGCCCGCAACGCCGGGCCGGTGGAACTCGCCCGCGCCACCGAGGCCGAGAAACGCTCCCAGCTGGAGCGGGTCGGCGCCTTCCAGGAACGCCACCGCGGGCAGGCGCAAGCCGCCCTGGTCGCTCTCAGGGACGCCGCCCACGACGGCGGGAACATGTTCGCCGTGCTGATGGACACCGCCCGCGTGTGCAGCCTGCAGCAGATCACCGACGCGCTCTTCGAGGTCGGCGGCCAGTACCGGCGCAACGTCTGAGGCACCGCGAACATCCGCTCACGTCCAGTCGGGGGTTTCCGGTATCCGGGGGCCATAGAGCGAGTTGAACCCCTTCGCCGGTTTGACGGCCCGGTCGCCGACGGCGGTCATGCCGATCGGGCCGAAGACACGCCGCCTCAGGTAGGCGAGCTGCCGCGCCGACGACCGCGCAGGCGTTTTGGCCGGTCCGGCGCACAGCCCACACCGGGCCCCCTCGTCCGCCGTGCGTCGCGGCCGGTTGCGCGTCGCGGCCGGTCGTGCATCGCGGGAACTCCACAACGCCCCATCGCCGTCGGCATCAGCGTCGTGCTCGGCGGCACGGCCCTTGCCGACAGGGGCGCGGACGGAGCCTCGACGCCCGTGGTGACGCGCGCCGGCCTCGACCCGTCGCTCGTCGCGGGCCGGGGCGCGGATGTCGACTTCGCCGAGCAGGAGGCGGAGAACGCCGCGACGAACGGCACGATCATCGGCCCGGACCGCACCGCGTACACGCTGCCGGCGGAGGCGTCGGGCCGCAGAGCGGTCAGGCTGACGCCCGGACAGCACGTCGAGTTCACCCTGCCGAGCGCGGCCAACGCGATCACCGTGCGCTACAGCATCCCGGACGCCCAAGGTGGCGGCGGCATCACCGCACCGCTCAACGTCATGGTGAACGGCGGAGCCAAGAAGTCCATGACCCTCACCTCACGGTACTCGTGGCTGTACAACCAGTATCCGTTCTCCAACGACCCGAACGCCGATCTGCTGCACCCCGACTGGTGGATCACCGGATGAGGACCGCACCGATACGTGGGACTTTCGACTCTCCAGACCCACCCGGGAGGGTCTCGCACAGGCGCACGCCCTCGACACGATCCTCGGCGCCACCACCTGATCCCGCACGGGGACACCCCAGGTCAGGGCAGGAGATGCTCGTGACGCATCCGGGCGAGCAGACCGGTGAAGCTCTCATGGGAGTCCACGCAGTCATGGAAGCCGGCCCGGCGGATCTTGACGGTGCTCTGCACGGAATCGAAATCGCGGGCCAGGATCTCATCGGCGAAAGGCCAGGACGCCATCTGCGCGTAGGGGGTGGGAACAAGGTCGCGCTCCCGCACCAGCCGCTCCCAGACCGGGGCCTTGTCGGCCATGTGCTCCTCCAGCGACATCGGCTGAGGAGCGGCGGTGGGCATCTCGAAGACCTCGGCGATCTCAGACCACAGATGCTCCCAGCGATACAGATCACCATTGGTGACGTTGAACGCCTCGTTACGTGCGCTCTCAGCGGTCAGCGACCAGTGCGCGGCCGAGGCGAGGATGCGGGCATCGGTGAACTGGTGCAGCATCCTCCAGTCGGCCGGTGTACCGGGGAAACGCAGCGGAACACCCACGTCCTTGCAGACCGCGGCATAGACACCGACGGAGTTGAGCAGACTCATCGGGGATCCGATGGCAAAACCGATGACGACATCGGGACGCAGCACCGTCCAGGTGAAACCGCGCTCGTCACCGCGCCGGACGAGCAGGTCCTCCTGGTCGTAGTGGAACATCGGACCCAGGATGCGCGGATCACTCTCCTTGGCCGGCGTCTTGTAATACCCCAGATGCCGGCCGTACCCCTTTCCGCCGGTGATCAGGGTCACGTGGGCCAGCCGTGCCCCCGCGCCGTGCAGACCGTTGAGGGTGTTGGCGAGCATCGCGGTGTTGTCACGCACCATCTCGGCCATGGTGGACCGCTCGGCATACCCGGCGAAGACCAGTCGGGTGATATGCCCCAGGCCGGCGAAGGCCGCGTGCGTGGCCCTCGGATCGATCAGGTCGACGCCGAGGTGACGTTCCACCCCCGGGGCGGGCTCGGCCTCCCGCCGCGAAACCGTGATCAGCCTCACCTGCGGATCCTCACCCAGCCGGACGCGAATCGCACTACCGGACACCCCGTGCGGGCCGATCAGCAGAACCTGCGATGCCATGCCCACTCCTCGGATAACGCACCGATCACCGCCGGAACTGGCTGTGCCCCACTGAGACAGGTGAAACGACCCTAACCGCCACCCCCTGGATGAGGCCGGATATCCCCTGGTCACAGCCTGGCGTGTCACCGCGGCGGCGGGCGGGGCGGCGGATGAAGGCGTCAGCCAGGCGGCTGAAACCCTGCGGGAGGTTCGTGGCTAATGGCCCTCGGAGATCTCGGGCGGCCGGTCACCCGCCGAACCGCGGCAGGTGTGACCGGATCCGGCCACCACCTGCTCTCCTGGTCGCCGCCTTCACGATCCCCCCTGCGAAACAGCGGCGCCCCTGATCGGGCGCATGAACCGGCACGACCTCGTACGTCGAAACGCGCCGAGGCTCACCGAAACGGTTCAACCGGTCCGAAGTTGGTTGAGGGTGTGGCCGGTGGCCCGCTTGAACAGATATTCGGCCCGTTCGTAGGAGAGCCTGCGGCGGCCGGTCTCGGGGCACAGGTCGCCGGGGGCGGGCCGCCGACCGGGACCGGGCCTGCGCTCGGACAGGAACAGCGGGCCGCGACGACGGCTCGCGATGAGCTGGGGGATGAGCTCGGCGGTGCCCGACCGCCAGTGAATCCAGCGGGACCCCGGCGCCCGGCCGCGCATCCCCGCCAGGTCGAGGTCCTCGACGTTGAGCGCGAGCACCGAGCCGATCCCGGCCGCGCTCTCGTGGAGCATCAGCCACAGGGCGCGCTCGCGCGGGGCGAGGTCCTGCCGCTCCCACAGCGCCTCGACGCGTGGCGGCTCCATGGGGCGGGTGCGCGACCGGGGCTCGGGCCGGCGAGCGATCCCGGCGGCCAGGTCTTCGCTCGGCCGGCCCCGGTCCGCGGCCCAGGCGGAGAAGGAGCGGACGGCACCTCGGTGCCTGTTCCACGTCGCGGCGGCGGCGCTCTCCCAGGCGGTGGCGAAGACCTCGGTGACCTGTCCGGCGGTCACACCCCGCAGCGGGATGTCGTCGCCGAGGTCGCGACGGAGCCGGCTCATGGTCTGGCCGTAGGAACGGACGGTCGCGGCGTCCAGGTCGTCACGGGTGAGGAAGGCGGTCGCGGCCTCGGCCAGGGTGACCGCGGTCCCCGGTGTGGCAGCGTCCGCGCAGGCGGCGGCGCGTTCCAGCAGGATCGTTCGTTCCGGCACGTTGAGAGTGAGCGCCGCGGCCCGTTCGAACTCCCGCCGGGCCTCCTCGTGGCGGCCGAGCCTGGCCAGCAGATCGCCGCGCACGCTGGGCACCCGGTGGTAGCCCTCGAGCACCGGCTCGGCCACCAGGGTGTCGACGAGCACCAGCCCCGCCCCGGGACCGTACGCCATGGCCAGCGCGACCGCACGGTTGAGCTGCACGACCGGAGTGGGCAGCACCCGGACGAGCGTTTCGTAGAGGGCGGCGATCTGCGCCCAGTCGGTCTCCTCCGCCGTACGGGCCCGCGCGTGACAGACCGCGATGGCGGCCTGTAGCACGTACGGGCCGAGAGGTCCGCCGAACCGCTTCGCCCGCAGCAGCGCCGCGAAACCGCGACGGATGAGGAGCCGGTCCCAGCGTCCGCGGTTCTGCTCGTGCAGCGCGACGGGTTCCCCCGATGGCCCCGTCCTGGCGGCCAGCCGGGACGCCTGGAGCTCCATCAGTGCGACCAGGCCGTGAACCTCGGCCTCGCCTGGCGCGAGCCCGGCCAGCAGACGGCCCAGGCGCAGCGCCTCCTGGCAGAGATCCTGGCGCATCCAGTCGTCACCGGCACTCGCCGCGTACCCCTCGTTGAACACCAGGTAGATGACCTCGAGAACCGACGACAGGCGCGCCGCCCGGTCCGGCCCCACGGGGACCTCGAAGGGGACCCCGAGTGCGGCGAGGGTGCGTTTGGCCCGGACGACGCGCTGCGCGACGGTCGGCTCGGGGACGAGAAAGGCCCTCGCGATCTCGTCGGTACGCAGGCCACCGAGCAGCCGCAACGTCAACGCCACCCGGGACTCGGCAGACAGCGCCGGGTGGCAGGAGACGAACATCAGGCGCAGGACGTCATCGCCCACCTCATCGTCGAGTGCCGCGTCGGTCTCGGCCTCGGTGCTGTCCGGCCGGATCGCGAGCTCGTGGGCGAGCTGCTCGTGCCTGCGTTCGAGCCGCTCGTCGCGCCGCAGGTGGTCGATGGCGCGACGTTTGGCGACGGCCATGAGCCAGGCGCCCGGACTGTCCGGAACACCTGAGTCAGGCCACTGTTCGAGGGCGGCGAGGAGCGCGTCCTGCGCGAGCTCCTCGGCCAGCCCCACGTCGCCCACCATCCGGACGAGCCCGGCGATGATCCTCGCCGACTCCATCTTCCAGACCTCGTCAACCGCGCGATGGGCGTCCCGGGACATCACGGGCTCGATCACAGCACCCGCCGGGCAGGTGTGCAAGCGCCCGATCAGTCCTCCGGGCCGAAGACCTGCTGGATGGTGCCCTCACCGTCGCCGATGATCTTCCAGAAGCGCCGGGCGAGCTCGATGGCCTCCTCCTTCGAGCGCGCCTCGATGAGCGCGAAGCTGACGATGGCCTCCTTCGCCTCGGTGAACGGCCCGTCGGTGACGGTCATCTCGCCGCCGGAGGCCGAGACGTGAAGGCCGGCCGGGTCCAGGCCACCGGTCGCCAGCAGCACCCCCGCCCGGGTCATCTCCTCGACGAACGCGGCCATCTCCGCGTAGACCGCCTCGCTCGGGGGTGCCGTGTCGCCGCCCTTGGTCGTCATCAGAAATCGCATCGCTGTATCTCCTTCAGGTGATCAGAGAACCGATCCTCGCCGGTTTCCGACTACGCGTCGATCCGGACCCGCAGAAATCGACACGTGTCATCTGACCAGGGCGGCGACCCGATGTGACAGGGAATGCACGCGGATCCACTCGTTCGCGATCCGGTGGCATCGCTTCCCGTTCCCCATCCGACGCGTCAGCAGACCTCGCCACCTCAGGGGTCCCGGACTGGAGCAATGAAGAAATTTCCAACGAAGTAGCCTCTAATGGGGGTGAATCGCCCAGAGCACCCAGCGCTCCGACGCCCACCTGCCCGGCGTCGAGGAATGCCTCGTGCTCACCCATGGACACGTCACCACCGGCCCGGCCGATTCCCCCACCGACCTGGCCGAAGGCGATTCCATCCGGTTCAATGCCGCTCGCCCGCACCTGTACCGAGGTCACGCCGCGCACAATCGCGCTGTCCTTCTCATGCTGCATCCGGAGAACTGACCAAAGCATCGGCGCGCCGGCCGACGAGCACGGCGAGCACAGCCCGGAGATCGCCGGCTGGAGGAGGTCGTACCGCACCACCGCAAGGGCTGGAAGTACAAGATGGCCAAGCACATCTTCGGGACCCCCGGTGGGATCGGCGATTTCCGCTCAGCCGCCCGGCGCCACGAGGTCGAGCACTCCCTGGGCCAGGACGAAGGCGGCCACGACGAAGACGAGGTAGGCGAACCAGCGGCGCAGGCGCTCGGCGTCCAGGTGGCGGCCCAGGCGGGCGGCCGCCAGCGACCCGGTCACCGCGGCCGCCGTGAAGGCCCCGATGACCGTGTAGTCCAGGCCGGCGCCACCGGCGTGGGCGGCGAACCCGGCCGCCGAGTTGACCACCACGATGAGCAGCGAGGTACCGACCGCGGCCGTCATCGGCAACCCCAGCGCCAGTACCAGCGCCGGGATGATGAGGAACCCCCCTCCGACGCCGAACAGGCCGGTCAGCACGCCCACGGCCGCGCCGGCGGCGACGGCCTTGGGCAGGCAACCGCGCCAGTTCACCCCGCCGCCGGGCAGCGCGCAGGCCCCGCCGGTCGGCGTGTTGCCGGCCAGCATCCGCCAGCCGGCCACCACCATGAGCACGGCGAACCCGATCAGGATCGCCTGTGGGGGCAGCATCCGGTTGATCGCGGCGCCACCGAACGCGGCCAGGGCCCCGGCGCCGCCGAACACCGCGGCGATGCGCCGGCGCACCTGTCCGGCCCGGATGCGGGGCAACACGGCGGCGGCCGAGGAGATGCCCACCACCAGCAGCGAGGCCGGTACCGCCGAGGCCGGTGGCAGGCCCGCCCCGTACACCAGGGCGGGTACCGCCAGGATCGACCCGCCGCCGCCCAGCAACCCGAGCAGGATGCCGATCAGCGCGCCCAGGCCGAGTGCCGCGGTCAAGGGGTCGTCTCCCGTTGCGCCAACCGGCTCAGCACCGCCTTCAGGTCGGGCCGGCGGGGGCCTCGGTTGTAGGGGAGTTTGGCCAGCAGCATGCCCATCGCGCAGGTGTTGGACAGCGCGGCGAAGGTCAGCCCGCCACCGATCGCGGCGGCGAGCCACTTGGCCGGCGGAAACAGCGTGCCGGCCAGGATCGAGGTCAGCACGAGGGATCCGGCCACCGGGCGTACCTGACGTTCCAGCTCCCAGCGGGCCCGGCCGGTACGGAGCGGCGCGCCGGCACCCTGCCAGGCGAGGATCCCCCCTTCCAGAACACGCGGGCCCACCGGTCCCGCTCCGGCCAGGGCCGCCGCGGCCTGTGCCGCGCGCTGCCCGGAGCGGCAGACGAGCACAACCTGCTCCCGCTCGGAGCCGTCGAGGTGGGTGCGCAACCGCTCACGGTGCTCGCGCAGCAGATCCAGCGGCACGTTGACCGAGCCGGGGACGTGGGCGGTCTCGAACTCACCGGGGGTGCGCACGTCGATCAGCCGGGGCGCGGACCCGGAGTCCATCAGGTGGCGCAGGGCGGCCACATCCAGCGTGGCGGGCGTGTCGGAGCGAATAGTCATGAGGTCTCCTCGATGGTCAGGCCGCTTTCGGCCGCTTGGGAGTAGTTGTCGTCGATGTGTACGACCCGGCGGCCGCCGCGAGCCAGCAGGCTGCTCGCGGCGGCGGCCCGGTAGCCGGAGCCGCAGTGCACCCACACCGTCCCGTCCGGTATCTCGGCCAGGCGGTGCGGCAGTTCGGGCAGCGGGATGTGCGTCGCGCCGTCGATGTGCCCGGCGCGCCATTCGTTGCGCAGCCGCACGTCCAGAACGACGTCGGGGCTGGGCAGGCCGCGTGTGGCGCGGCCCTCGCGTACGGCGGCCAGCTCGGCGAACGTGGCGACGGTCAGCTCACCCAGCCTGGCGCCGTCGCCGCCGGCCCACTGCTCGGGGGTACCGGTCGCGGCGGCGGCCGGACGATCGACGCCGATGCGCGCCAGCTCGCGCTGGGCGGCGGCCACCTGCTCCGCCGACTCGCCCAGCAGCGTGATGGGCGCCCCCCAGGGTGCCATCCAGCCCAGCCAGGTCGACATCGGGCCGTCCAGGCCGAAGCTCAGCGTTCCGGCCAGGTGCCGTTGGGTGAACGCCTTACGCGAGCGCAGGTCCACCACCCATTCACCGGCGTCGATACGTGCGCGCAGTTCGGCGGCGTCGGCCCGCCGGGCCGGGGTCAGGTCGATCAGGTCCGCGCCGGCGGTGTTCCTGGCGCCCATGTGGGCGTAGTAGGCGGGGTAGGCGTCCAGCCCGGCGAGGGTCTGGGTGACGAAGTCGTCGGCCTCCAGCCGTAGCGCCGGGTTGGCGCCTCGCTCACGTCCTATCGTCGAGGATGAGGCGTCGCTCTGGGTGGCCGAGCAGAAGCTGCCGAACCCGTGGGTGGGCCAGACCCGCGTACCGTCGGGCAGCAGATCGGCCAGCCGCCGCACCGAGGCGTGCTGGTGATGAGCCAGGGCGTGGGCGTGCCGGGCGCCGAGCAGGTCTGTGCGGCCGGTGGTGCCGAACAGCAACGATCCGCCGGTGAACACCCCCACCGCCCCGCCGGGACCGCCGAGCACGTAGGACAGGTGGTGGAAGGTGTGCCCGGGGGTGGCCACCACGGAAAGGCGCATCGACGGCGACAGCGCCATCTCGTCGCCGTCGCTCACGGACACCCGGTCGAAGGCGACCTCGTCGGCCGCCGCCACCAGGTAGGCCGCACCCGTCAGCCTGGCCAGGGCCGGCCCACCGGAGACGTAGTCGTTGTGCAGATGGGTCTCGGCCACGTGGGTGATGCGCACGCCCAGCCGACCGGCCAGGGCCAGGATCCGGTCGATGTCGCGTTGCGGATCGACCACCAGCGCGACCTGCCCGTCATGGGCCAGGTAGCTGCGGTCCCCCAGCGAGGAGGTCTGCACCACCTCTGTCTCGATCGTCGTCATCGTCGTCTCTCACTTTGTCTCGTCGTTGCTGTCTTCGCCGGCGGGTGAGGGCCGGCCACGCCCGGGTTTCGTGCCGGCCGGCGGCCCGGCGGCGAGCTCTCGCCGGATGTGCGTCCGGCGGTGTCGCGGCGGCCCGCCGGAGTGCGCGTCACGGAAGGCGTTCCCCCGACTCCGGCGCGAATATACCCAGGGGGGTATACGTCGGACAGAGGAACGCCCCGCCTCTCATCGTGCCCCGCCCGCCGCGTGGCGTGCGGGGCACGATGGTGTCACGACAGGGCCAGGAACAGTTTCTCCAGCCGCTCCTGGCTGATCGGCGGCTGATCGCCGCGCTCACGCGCCATCTGGCACTGCTGCATGCCCGTCGATATGATCTTGAATCCGGCCCGGTCCAACGCCTTGGAGACCGCCGCCAGCTGGGTCAGCACCCGCTCGCAGTCGTCCCCGTTCTCGATCATCGCGATCACTCCGCCCAGCTGCCCCTGGGCCCGTTTGAGTCGTGTCAGCGCATCCGACAGGACCGTCGCGTCCATCTGCATCCCGCCTCACCTCCGCACCCAATATACCCCCGGGGGTACATGGGTCGAACGCGGAGGGTCTCACCGTTCACCGATTCCCGACGGGAGACGTGGCTTCTGGGGAAGCGCCGCAGCCCGAAAGCTCTGAAGATTTCCTAAATTCTCGCGAATCGCGAGCGGGGTCCCCCGCTCCGGACGTCGAACCGGACCCCTCCGGCCCCCGATTCGACGGTGTTCTCCTCTCCATGGAGACGACCCCCAAGGGGTGCCATCCGGGACGGAACAGCCCCTGCGTCATGGTGATGCGGATCCCCGCCGGTTTCGCCGGCGACGTGGATGTCAGGCTGGGACACCAGGCGAAGCCGGGGGAGGAACACGCGAATACGGGGCGTCCATCGCGGGGCGTCATCACGGAGGGAAGGCTCCCCGGAGCGGTCGTGGGCGGGGTGAGGTCGAGCCTCCGGTCACCGCACCGGGTAGGGCTTGACCGTCGGATACGGACCGATGGCGGCCAGATCCTCACGCTCGGTCACCTCGTCCCGATCCTCGTCCTTCAGGACGAGGTGGCCGTCAAAGGTCGCTCTGATCGCTACCGAAGTGACCGGTGAACCAGTCGCGGGCCAGGACGGCGACGCGCTCGAGCGCCCCCGGCTCTTCGAACAGATGTGTGGCGCCGGTGATGATCCGGAGCATGCTCTCACCGTGTAACCGTCCCCGTGCCGCCCGGTTGAGGTCGAGCACCACCCTGTCGTCACCTCCCACGATCAGCAGGGTCGCCGCCCGCACCTCGGTCAGCCGAGGCCAGGCCAGATCGGGCCGTCCGCCCCGGGAGACGATGGCGGCGACCTCGCAGCCCGGCTCCGCCGCCGCCCACAGCGCGGCCGCGGCTCCGGTGCTCGCCCCGAAATAACCGACGGGGACGCCCGCCGCCCAGGGTTGATCGCCCAGCCAGGCGGTCACCCGGATGAGCCTTTCGGCCAGCAGCCCGATGTCGAACACGTTGCCCCTGTCGTATCCCTCCTCCGGGGTGAGCAGGTCGAACAGCAGCGTCCCCAGACCCGCGTCGTTGAGCACGGCGGCCACATGCCGGTTACGCGGGCTGTGCCGGCTGCTGCCGCTGCCGTGCACGAACACCACCACTCCACTGGCGCCGCCCGGGAGGACGAGCTGACCGGGCAACCTGACCCGCCCGGCGTCCACCAGAACCTCCTCGTCGAGGCAGGGTGGATTGGACGCCGTGCTCTCGTCGGGCTCCCCCACCCCGGGCGCGGCCCTGCGGAGCAACGAGGCCACCTGCTCATCGGTGGTCTGGGCGAAATCGACATACCAGGCGCCGACCGCCAGAAGGTGCTCCGGTGTCCGCAGGCAGACCACCTCGTCGGCGACCTCGCGAAGGCTCTCGATCGTGTCCGGTGTCCCCACCGGCACCGCCAGCACCACCCGTGAGGCACCGCGCGCCCGAGCGGCCTGGCAGGCGACACGCGCCGTCCCGCCGGTGGCCACCCCGTCGTCCACCACGATCGCCGTGCGGCCCGTCAGGTCCGCCGGGGCGCGGTCGCCGCGCAGCCGGCTCGCCCGGCGCAGGACCTCGGCCCGCTGGCGCTCCTCCACCTCGGCCGTCTCCTCGTAGGTGAGCTGCGCGAGCCGTACGATGTCCTGGTTGACGACGCGTATCCCGCCCTCTCCCACGGCGCCGAACCCGAGCTCCGGCTGGAACGGCACCCCGAGCTTGCGGACCACGATCACATCCAGCGGAGCGCCAAGGGCCCGGGCGATCTCGAACGCCACCGGCACGCCGCCCCTGGGCAGGCCCAGAACGACCACTTCCTCGGCGCCGGCGAGCCCGCGTAACCGCTCGGCCAGCCGTACGCCGGCATCCTGACGATCGGCGAACACCACGCCACCCCCTTCCGGCACTCTGCACACCTCCGCTCACCGGCGGAGCTTCGAGATCGCGGCGCGCGGCCGAAAACGGCGTCGATGCCCGCGCCCGGCTCCGCCGGGCAACCGGCCGCTCATCGGTCGCCGCGGCCTCCTCACAGCCGACGACGGCGAGTCTTCACCCCTCAACCCCCAATGTCAGCCACCAGGGCATCCTGGCGGTAGGGCTGAAGGCCCCGATTCAGAACCCCCTATAAGGGAACAACCGGCCGGACGCCCCCATTTCAATCGTCGTCCCGTCCGCTACCGGGGCCGGCGGCTGAACAGTGAGGGAGCCCCCTGCGAGGCCAGGCCGACGGCGCGGCCTGAACCGTACCTGCCAGGTACGGCGAGGAGCCGCGAGCTCGGCCTCTCTCGATCTCGGCCATGGTCACGATCATCACATCGGCAGGAGCCCCGGTAGCCCGGGGGCAAGAGCACCAAGACGGCGACGCCTACCGCTGTCCCCCGGAAGGCCGAACACCGCCAATGACGGGACTTTAGCCCCTAACGTCCCTGGTGCGCCGACGGGCAGCCTGAAGGCATGAAGCTCGACTCGGCAGGCCTTGAAGTGCTTTCCCGGCCGGAGTGCCTCGAACTCCTGGGCTCGGTCTCGATCGGACGGATCGTGTTCACCGACCGTGCCCTTCCGGCCGTACAGCCGGTCAACTTCGTCCTCGACGGCGAGACCGTGGTGATCCGCACCACCATCGATTCCAAGCTCGCCGCGGCGGCCCGCGACGCGATCGTCGCCTTCGAGGCCGACGACTTCGATTCTTCGGCGCGCACCGGCTGGTCGGTCACCGCGGTGGGGCCCGCCCGAGCCGTGTACGAGTCGCAGGAGATCGAGCGCCTGGCCCGGCTACCCCTGACCGCCTGGGCGCCGGCAAGCCGGGACCACTACATCCTGGTGCAGACGGGGCACCTTACCGGCCGCCGCATCTCCTCCAGGCCCGTCGACTAGAGCGGCACGCTCCAGCTCAGCCTGGTGCCCCCCGCCTCCGGCGAGATGATCTCGAAGGAGCCGCCGAGCCGGGCCGCCCGCTCCTGCAGGTTCCGCAGGCCGCTGCGCCTGCCGTCGCCGGCCAGCCCGATACCGTCGTCCCGCACGACGAGGGTGAGCCGGTCGTCCAGCGCCTCGACGGAGACGTCGATCCTCCCTGCCTTGGCGTGCCGTACCGCGTTGGACAGGGCCTCGCGCAACACCGCGAGCAGGTGGTCGGCGATCTCGGGCGGCACGCGGTTGTCGAGCTGCCCGTCCATTCGCAGGCCGGGCATGAAGCCCAGGTGGCCACGGGCGCCTTCCACCATCTCGACGATGCGGGTGCGCAGGCTGGGGGCGCTGTCCCCGCTGGGCGTCTGGAGGGCGAAGATGGTGGAGCGGATCTGGCGGATGGTCTCGTCAAGCTCGTCGATGGCGCCTTTCAGGCGGCTGGAGGCCTCTGGTCTCTCGACCAGCCTGACCGTGCTCATCAGCGTCATGGCGATGGCGAACAGCCGCTGGATGACCACGTCGTGCAGGTCCTTGGCGATGCGGTCGCGGTCTTCGAGCAGGCCCAGCCGTTCGGCGTCCTTGCGGCTCTCGGCCAGCTCCAGTGCCACCGCCGCCTGCGCTGCGAAGGCGTGCAGGGTACGCAGCTCCGACTGGACGAACGGGGTGCGGCCCGAACGCTTGCCGAGTGACAGCACGCCGCGCGCGACGCCCGCCGCGCCCAGCGGGACGGCCCCCACCGGGCCCATCGGCAGATGGTCGGAGAACACGCTCCGCAGTCCGGTCTCGTCCGGATCGTTGACCATGAAAGGCTCGCCGTCGGCGAAGGCCCGTCCGGCCAGGGATCCCGCGGTCTGGATCTCCACCTGTTCCAGCTGCCCGGCGTTCTCGCCGTCGGCGATCGCCACCCGCAGCACCTGCCCGTTCGCCTCCGGCAGCAGGATCGCCACGACGTCCGCGTCGGTCATCTGACGGGCGTGCCCGGCCATCAGGGTGAGGACCTCCCGGGGGTCCGCGCCGGACAGCAGGCTGGTGGTGATCTCCGATGACGCGGCCAGCCACGTCTCCCTGCGGCGGGTCTCCTCGAACAGGCGGGCGTTCTCGATCGCCACACCGGCCGCGGTGGCCAGCGCGACGACGATCGCCTGGTCCTCCTCGTCGAACTCGCCGCCGCCGCGCTTCTCGGTGAGGTAAAGATTGCCGAACACCTCGTCGCGCACCCGGACCGGCACACCGAGGAAGGAGCCCATGGGGGGATGGCCCGGAGGGAAGCCGTAGGACTCGGGATGGTCGGAGATGCGCGTCAGGCGCAGCGGTCGCGGCTCCTTGATCAGCAAACCGAGCAGGCCGAGCCCGTGCGGCCAGTGCTCGATCCTGGCGATCTCCTCCTCGCTGAGCCCCACCGGAATGAACTGCACCAGCGTGTTCTCCTGGCCGACCACTCCCATCGCGCCGAAGCCGGCGTCCACCAGCCTGGTCGCGGTCTCGACGATGCGGCGCAGCACCGTCTCCAGGTCGAGGTCGCTGCCGACCGCCACGACCGCCTCGAGCAGGGCGTGTACGCGGTCGCGGGTGGCGAGTACCGCTTCGAGCCGGAGTTGCAGCTCCGACAGCAGCTCGTCCAGCCGCATGTTCGGAAGCAGGGAATGGGAGTCCGTGTCTGCCATGTCCGCGAGTCTCGCACCAAGACGGCAAAACGCCCACCCCGATCATGGGGTGGGCGTCGTGGTGGCCCGGTTAGCGCAGGACGGGGTAGTTCCGCACCAGGGAGGTGTTGCTCCACCACCTGCCGATGCCGAGGGTGTCGCCGGCGCCCGCCATCGCCAGCCCGGCGAGCACGACGATGTAGACGATGTGATCGTCCATGAACGGGTTGGTGGTCAGGGGCAGAGCGGCGGCCCACATCAGGATCAGCATCAGGCCCCCGGCGACGGCGGCGATCCGCATGCCGGCCCCCAGGATGAGGGCGACGCCGACCCCGAGCAGGCCGAGCATGAACAGCCAGTCCACCCAGGCCTGACCGGCCAGGCCGGAGAAGAGGCCGCCGAGGGCGTTCTCACCGGTGCCCTTGAGGAACCCGGTCGTGGGGCTGCCGCCGGAGATCCAGGCGCGGTCGGCGGGGGTGGCGAACCCCCAGCCGAAGGTCTTGTCGAGGAACGCCCACAGGAAGATCCATCCGATGGAGATGCGCGCGATCGCCCAGACGTAGTCGACCGGGCGTGTCGCCGCCGGAGGGGTGACGTTCGGGACGGACTGCTTGGAGGGAACGTCCCGACCGTGCCTGGTGGCCATGACGGCCCCTTTCGGTAGTGTTTCGCGGTCTCTGTGGTGTCTCCATCACATCGTTTTCCGGGGCCGCTCCGCAGTGCCGTACGGCTCGCGCCCGGGCTGCGAAAGTCATCGCGTTCATGGGACCTTCGGCCTATCCGGCACGGGGATGCCCCGGTCGTATCCGGCTACGACCTGACGACGGCGACGGAGCAGCGGGCGTGATGCAGAACGCCCCGGCTGACCGAGCCCAGGAACAGCGAGCCGAGGGCGCCGCGGCCGTGGGAGCCGACGACGATCAGGTCACAGGTATCGGAGGCGTCGCTGAGCGCCTCGACCGGGTGGGCGCGGCGCACGTCCTCGATCACCTTCACCCCGGGGTACCTCTCTCGCCACGCGGCGAGCCGGTCCGTCACGACCCGGTGATGGGCGGCGCGGAACTCGTCCATGTCATAGACGATCTCCGGGGCGTAGATGTGCACGGGCACCTGCCAGGCGTAGAGGGCGCGCAGGGTGCTGCCGCGCAGCCTGGCCTGCTCGAAGGCGTAGGCGAGGGCGGGCTCGCAGGCGTCGGAGTCGTCGAGGCCGACCGTGATCTCGCCGTGTACCCCGGTCTGGCCGGGACGGACGACGACGACCGGGCAGCGCACATGACCGGCGACGTGGATGCCGACCGAGCCGATCACGGCTCCGGCGAACCCGCCGAGGCCTCTGGTCCCGACGACGATCTCCGTGGCGTCCTTTTCCTGCTCGCGCAGGACCAGCGCCGGCGGTCCCTCGACCAGCGCGGTGGTCACCTCGATGGCAGGTTGCCCGGAGCGGGCCGTCTCCTCCGCGGCGGCCAGCACCTTCTGGGCGGACTCGGTCACCGCGTCCTCCCACTCGGGAGCGGGGAACTTGGGGATGTCGTTCGGCCAGCGCTGCACGGCGGTGACGATGCGCAACGGCAGGCCCCTGCGGGCGGCGTCGTCGGCCGCCCACTGGATGGCAGCGGTCGCGGTGGTGGAACCGTCGGCCCCAACGATGATCAGACTAGACATAAGTCCTCCTTCTCTCCTATCCGACCTCCGTCAAACCTGCGGCCCCAGGGCCGGAAGTCCCTACCGGCCCACGTGATGGCAGGGCCTTTCGTCACTCCGCGACGGAACCGGCCGGCGTTCCGACATCAAAGACACCGGGGGGTGAAACCCCGTCTTCCTGCCCCGATGCCAGGGAACCACCGCATCGTGCCGTTGTCGCTCGCCGCCGGCGGGCGGATACAGCCTTGTCGCTCGCCGCCGGCGGGCGGATACAGCCGTCAACGGCTGTCCGATCAGGCGCGCCGGGGTGCCGCCGTGGCGGGTGTCACGACCAGCGGGCAGGCGGCGTGCTGCAGCAGCGAGTGGCTGACCGAGCCCAGCAACAGCCCCGCCAGGTTCCCGCGGCCGCGTGACCCCACGACCAGCAGGTCGGCGTGTGCCGAGGCGTTCTTCAGAACCTCCACCGGATGCCCGCGCTCCACCTGCTCGGTGACCTTGACATCCGGATGACGCTCGCCCCGGCCCGCCAGCGCCTCGGCCAGCAGCCGCCGCTCGCCCTCGGCCGTCTCCTCGGCAGACGCCTGGAACGGCCCACCGACGGGCCGGTTCCAAGCGTGCACCGCCCGCAGGCCGGCGCCGCGCAGGGATGCCTCGGCGAAGGCGAACTCGATGGCGGACGCACCTGCCGCGGAGCCGTCGACTCCGACGACCACCTCGCCCACCCCGGCGTGTGACCGCTCGGGCGCCTTCCGGATGACGGCGACCGGGCAGGCGCTGTGTCCGGTCACGCCCAGCGCGACCGATCCCAGCAGCATGCCGGAGAAACCGTCCCGCCCGTGACTGCCGACCACCAGGAGGTCGGCGTCCTTCGCGGCCTCGATCAGGACGTCCCTGGGGTCGCCCGGCAGCAGCAGCGGCTCCACCTTGACACGCCCGTCCTTCTCGCGGGCCCGGTCCAGCGCGTCCGTCAGCATGGACATGGCCCCATCGCGCATCCACCGGCCCACGTCGGCGTACGGGGCGTCCTCGGTCATCTCCAACGGCCAGGCCACCATGGCGTGCACCACGCGCAACTCGGCACCGCGTAGCCGGGCCTCCCGTACGGCCCAGCTCACGGCCTCAAGCGCGGCCTGCGAGCCGTCGACTCCCACCAAGATCACAATATTCCCCTTTCGAACCTCTGGCCGCCCCTGCGGCCAGAGCCGTTGAAGGTCTCCTACCCCCGAAACCGCCGGTCACCGGACGTTGATCCGACAACCGCCACAGGACAGCGAGCATGGTGGAGAATCTCACGGCTGACCGATCCCAGCAGGATCGCTCCGACGGCGCCGAGACCGCGAGAGCCCACGACGAGCAGGTCCGCCCGCGCCGAGGCGGCCAGCAGTGTCGGCACCGGGCGCGCGCGCGTCACATCCGGGACGACCTCGACGGCGGGGAACCGTTCCCGCCAGCCGGCGAGCCGGTCCTCGGCCACCCGGCGCTGTGCCCGCCGGATCTCATCGGTGTCCCCGCCCGCCTGCCAGGCGTAGACCGCGCGCAACCCGCAGCCGCGTAACGCGGCCTGCTCGAAGGCGAACCCGAGAGCGGGTTCGCACTCGGTGGAACCGTCGACGCCCACGACCACCTCACCGTGCGCCTCGGCGAAACCCCGCCTGACGACCACCACGGCGCCGGGTACGTGACCCGCCACCCGGACGGGGACCGAGCCGAGCGGCGACCCGGCGAAACCGCCCAGGCCGCGACTGCCGACCACCAGTTCGACCGCCGTTTCCGCCTGCCCGCACAGAACCTCGGACGGCGTTCCCTCGATCAGCTCGGTGGTCACCCGGACATCCGGCCCCCGTTCCGTCGCCGCCTTGGCCGCTTCGGTGAGCACCTGTTCGCCGAAGCGCGCCAGCCGGCCGGGCCGCCCCGGCAGGGGGAACTCGACCAGGTCGGATGGCCAGCGGTCCATGGCGTGCACGATCCTCAGGGACACCCCCCTGCGGACGGCGTCGTCGACCGCCCATTCCAGGGCCACTGCGGCGGCGGCCGAGCCATCCGTTCCGACAGTGATCGATTCGGTCATCACTTTCCCCCGCTGCCCATCGGATCGCGGCACGGACGGTTTCCCCAGGGACGATCGTCCCCGGGCACGGGGACCTTCGTCCTCTCCCCGGCGAGAAGAGCCGATCTTCGGACGAAGGTCCCTGAACCATAGGGCCGATCAGCCCTAAGAGGACCGTGAACACTGCCGTACCGTCCGGGTGGAAGGGGGTACCCAATGACTCTCCCGGCAGTCAGGGCAGTCCGCTCCGGTCCCGTCACCGGCATCGACCGGCGCCGGCCTCGTCGTCGCCGATCCGGCACAACCACGATTTCACGGGAGAAGACGTGAACCCCTGGCTCCTCACCTATGACGGCTTCGACCCCGCCCGGGAGGGGGTGCGAGAGGCGCTGACGACGCTCGGTAACGGCTACTTCGCCACCAGGGGCGCCGTACCGGAGTCACACGCCGACGGGGTGCACTATCCCGGCACCTACGTCGCCGGCTGCTACGACCGGCTCGTCTCCCAGGTCGCGGGCCACCCGGTGAAGAACGAGGACCTCGTCAACGTGCCGAACTGGCTGCCCCTGACCTTCCGCGCCGACGGTGGCGACTGGTTCGCCCCAGGACACGCCGAGATCCTGGCCCATCGCCACACGCTCGACATGCGCCAGGGAACTCTCAGCCGGTTCCTGCGGGTACGCGACTCCCACGGCCGGATCACCCGGGTGGAGCAGCACCGTCTGGTCTCGATGGACGACCCGCACCTGGCCGCTCTCACCATGACGATCGTTCCGGAGAACTGGCACGGGCTGCTGGAGATCCGCTCGGCACTGGACGGGCGTGTCACCAACGCCGGAGTCGCCCGCTACCGCGATCTGGCCGACCGGCATCTCGTCCCGATCTGCGGGCACGCCGCCCACGGCGTGATCGAACTGCTGACCCGCACCGCCACCTCCCGCGTGGAGATCGCACTCGCCGCCCGCACCGCACTGGCCGACGGGCACCGCCGTACCGGCGTCGAGGAGGGCTGGGTGGGCGACGAGCGGGCCGTCGAGGTGAAAGCCGGCGACGAGGTCGCCGTGGAGAAGATCGTGGCCCTCTACACCTCCCGGGACAGGGCCATCGCCGAGAGCGAGGCCGCCGCGAGAAGCGCCGTCGTGCGCGCGGGCGGCTTCTCCACCCTCCTCAAGCGGCACGTACGGGCCTGGGACCGGCTGTGGCAGCGGGCGCACGTCACCGCCGAGGACACCGAGGTGCAGCAGATCCTCAACCTGTACGTCTTCCACCTGCTGCAGACGGCCTCCCCGCACATCGCGGAACTCGACACCGGGCTGCCCGCCCGGGGCCTGCACGGCGAGGCCTACCGAGGCCACGTTTTCTGGGACGACCTGTTCGTCGTCCCCTTCCTCGCCCCGCGCCTGCCGGAGATCACCCGGGCACTGCTCAGGTACCGGTGGCGCCGCCTGCCCGAGGCACGCTGGGCCGCCCGTGCCGCCGGATACGCCGGAGCGATGTTTCCCTGGCAGAGCGGAAGCGACGGCCGGGAGGAGACACCGCACCTGCACTTCAACCCCCGCTCCGGCCGCTGGCTGTCCGACCGCTCGCACCTGCAGCGCCATGTCGGCCTGGCCATCGCCTTCAACGTGTGGCAGCACTACCAGGCGACGAAGGACACCGCCTTCCTCGCGGGCTTCGGCGGCGAACTGCTCCTGGAGGTGGCCCGCTTCTTCGCCTCACTCGCGACCTGCGAGAAGGGACGCTACGCGATCCGCGGCGTGATGGGCCCGGACGAGTATCACGACGGCTACCCCGACCGCACCGAGCCCGGCCTGGACAACAACGCCTACACCAACGTCATGACCGCATGGCTGATGCGCCGGGTCCTGGACATGATCGGCCTGGTCGGCGCCGAGGAGGTCGGCGAGCAGGAGATCGAACTGTTCACCGGCATGACCCGGCGGATGCGGGTGGACTTCCACGACGGAGTGATCAGCCAGTTCGAGGGATACGCGGGCCTGGAGGAACTGGACTGGGCCGCCTACCGGCGCGAGTACGGGGACATCCGGCGGCTGGACCGCATCCTCGACGCCGAAGGCGACACACCAAACCGGTACAAGGCCTCCAAGCAGGCCGACGTGCTCATGCTCTTCCACCTGCTCGGCGAGGAAGGGCTCGACGAGATCCTGACCGGTCTCGGCTACGAATGGAACGCCGAGATGGCCAGGCGCACCGTGGACTACTACCTGGCCCGCACCTGCCACGGCTCGACGCTGAGCGCCGTCGTCCACGCCGGAGTGCTGGCACGCCTGCGCCCCGGCGCCTCGCACCCCTTCCTGGTGGAGGCGCTGAACAATGATGTGAAGGACCTCCAGGCGGGGACCACCTCCGAGGGGATCCACCTGGGAGCGATGGCGGGAGTGGCCTGCCTGTTCGCGGCAAAGACCTGATCACCGGTCATCGCCCCCGAATTTGCCCGATGCTGACAATCGGCACCTTGATCCCTGCATCCGACACACCGGAAAGGCTAACCTTCAGAACATGATTCGCGTGTTCCTGGTCGACGATCACGAAGTGGTACGGCGCGGTGTGGCCGCGCTGCTGGAGTCCGAAGGCGACATCGAGGTGATCGGCGAGGCGGGAACCGCCGAGTCGGCGGTGGCCCGTATCCCGGCGCTACGGCCGGACGTCGCGGTCCTGGACGTACGCCTGCCCGACGGCAACGGGGTGGACGTGTGCCGCGAGGTCCGCTCCAGAATGCCGGAACTGGCCTGCCTGATGCTGACCTCCTTCGCCGACGACGAAGCCCTGTTCAACGCCGTGATGGCCGGCGCCTCCGGCTACGTGCTCAAACAGATCCACGGATCAGACTTGGTCGGCGCCGTACGCACGGTGGCGGGCGGCGAGTCGATGCTGGACCCGCAGACGACCTCGGCCATGCTGGCGCGACTACGCGAACAGGCCGTCAGAAAAGACCCCCTGGCCGCCCTGTCGGATCAGGAACGCCACATCCTGGAACTGATCGGCGAGGGCCTGACCAACCGGCAGATCGGCGAACGGATGTACCTCGCCGAGAAAACGGTCAAGAACTACGTCTCCAACCTGCTGTCCAAACTGAACATGCAGCGCCGTACCCAGGCCGCCGCCCTGGTGACACGGCTGAAGAACAACCGCCCCGAATGAGCGGGCCTTCGGCTAGGTGAGGGACGCGCTCCAGATCAGGCGGGTCCCCGCCTCCGGGGAGGATTCCACCGAGAAGGAACCACCGAGCCGCTCGGCCCGTTCCTTGAGATTACGCAACCCGCTGCGCCTGCACTCCCCGGGCAACCCGGCCCCGTCGTCCGCCACGGTCAGGACGAGCCGATCGCCCTCGATCTCAACCGTCACCCCGGCCCTGGAGGCCCTGGCATGGCGCACGATGTTGGACAGAGCCTCCCGCACAACGGCCAGCAGATGCTCCGCGACCTGTTCCGGCACGCCGCCGTCCAGCGGGCCCTCCATCACCAGACCCGGCATGAAACCCAGGTGGGCCCGGGCGTCCTCGACCAGTTCCACGATCTGCGCACGCAGACCGCGATCACCTTCCTGGTGCGGGGTCTGCAGGGCGAAGATGGTCGAGCGAATCTGCCGGATGGTCCCGTCCAACTCGTCGATCGCGTTCTGTAGCCGGTCCGAGGCCTCAGACCGCTCCACGAACCGCGCAACGCCCATCAGCGTCATGGCGATGGCGAACAACCGCTGGATCACCACATCGTGCAGATCCTTGGCGATCCGGTCACGATCTTCCAGCAGGCTCAGCCGCTCGGCGTCCACCCGCCTTTCCGCCAACTCCAGGGCGACCGCGGCCTGCCCGGCGAAGGAGTGCAGGGTGCGCAACCCCGCCTGACCGAACGGGATACGGCCCGGCTGCTTACCCAGCAACAGCACGCCCCGCACCCCTCCCGCCGCGCCGATCGGCACCGCGGCCACCGTACCCAGCGAGACATGCTCGGCGAGCATCATCGGAATCTCCGCCTCGGCCGAATCGGCGACCATACGCGGCTCACCGCTGGTGAAGGCCAGACCGGCAAGGGAGTCGGCGACAGACGTCTCCGCATGAACCGCCTGGTCGCCGTCCGGCCCGTCGGCGAGAACCACCCGCAGGACCTGCCCGCCCTCGTCGGGCAACAGGACCGCGACAAGATCGGCATCGGCCATCTGCCGCGCCCGCCGCGCGATCAACGCGAGCACCATCTCCGGCTCGGCCCCCGACAGCAGGCTGGTGGTGACCTCCGCCGAGGCCTGCAGCCACATCTCACGCCGCCGGCTGTCCTCATACAGCCGGGCGTTCTCGATGGCGACCCCGGCGGCGGTGGCCAGCGCGGTCACGATCGCCTCGTCCTCGGCGTCGAACTCTCCTCCCCCACGCTTCTCGGTGAGGTAAAGATTTCCGAAAACCTCCCCACGCACCCGGATCGGCACCCCCAGAAACGACCCCATCGGTGGATGGCCGGGGGGAAAACCGTACGACTCCGGATGATCACAGATGTGAGCCAGCCTCAGCGACTGCGGCTGCTTGATCAGCAGACCGATCAGGCCCAGGCCGCGCGGCCAGTGCTCGATGCCGGCGATCTCCTTCTCGCTCAACCCCACCGGGACGAACTGGACCAGCGTGTTCTCCTCACCGATCAGGCCCAGGGCACCGTAGGTGGCGTCGACAAGGGGGATGGCGGCCTCCACGATCCGGCGCAGCACGGTCTCCAGATCAAGTTCTCCGCCCACGGAGACGACCGCGTCCAGCAGCGCGTGCACCCGGTCACGGGTGGCGAGCACCGCCTCCAGACGCACCCTCAGTTCCGCCAGCAGCTCGTCCAGCCGCATGTGCGGTATCAACGCGCCGGGCTCGAACTCCCCCATACTGCGAAGTCTCGCACCCCGGCACGGGGCGGGCGCTCGCGCACCCGGTGTACCCCCACATCAGGATCGGCAAGTGCCGGACCAGCGAAGACGCGCCCCTGAAGGTCAAAAGAGCACAGCCGCGCCAGGCGGGTACATAGCCCCCATACGGGCTCGGCCCGACTCCAGTCCCAAGGTGGTGACCATGACAGAGCCCATCGTCGTCGGCGTCGACGGCTCGGCCTCCTCACTCCGGGCCGTGGCCTGGGCCGCGCGGGAGGCCGCCTTACGGAACGCGCCGCTGCACATCGTGCACGTCACTCTCCGCTGGGCCTACGACGTCCCTCTCGTCCCGCAGCCTGCCCACTGGGGGCCGTCGGCGGAGTCCGCCTCCCGGAAACTACTGCGCCAGGCCTCCGAGCAGGCCCATGCCGACGCCCCCACCGTGACGGTCAGCACCGAGATCGCCGACGGCGCCACCGCGGAGGCGATCATCGCCGCGGCCGAGACCGCACAAATGATCGTTGTCGGCAGCCGGGGTCTCGGCGGATTCGCCGGGCTGCTGCTGGGCTCGGTCAGCCGTACCCTCGCCGACCGATCCCCCTGCCCGGTGGTGGTCGTGGGCGAACCCCGCACCGAGCACGGCACTGAGATCGTCGCCGGCGTCACCGGACACCCCGGCCAGGAGCACATCCTGGAGTTCGCCTTCCGCGAGGCCACGCTGCGCGGCCTGCCCCTGCGGACGGTGCACGCCTGGACCCATCCGGCCCTCAGGGCACCCGGCGACATGCAACCGCTCGTCTTCGACGTCGAAGCCGTCGGTCAGGAGGAGGCGCGTCTGCTGGCCGAGTCCATCGGCGGCTGGCGGGAGAGGTTCCCCGACGTGCCCCTCGTCGAGCAGGTGGTGCACGAGCATCCGGCCAGAGCGCTCATCGACGCCTCTGTCTCCGCCGAACTGGTCGTCGTGGGCGCCCCCGGCCCGATGAGGATTCTCGGATCGACGGTGCACGGCCTGCTCCCCCACGCCCACACGCCCGTGGCCGTCGTCCCGCGCCCTTCTTCGCACGTGCGCCGGGCCTGAGCCCTCGCTCCGCACCGTCCTGCCGGCCGGCACCCCGGCCAGGAGAACACAGCTGTCTCCCCCGGCCGGGGTGCCGTTCAGCCGACGCTCGCCGGTTCGAACGCGGCGGCACTCTCACCTCGGTCACATGAAGTAGCGCAGCCAGACGTACGCCCAGGCCATGAGCGTGCTCAGCACCGTCACCACGATTCCGTACCTGGTGAACTGCCAGAAACTGATCGGGTGACCCGTCCGCGCCGCGATCCCGATCGCGACCACGTTCGCGCTGGCCGCCACCGCCGTACCGTTGCCACCGAAGTCGGCGCCCAGCGCGAACGCCCACCACAGCGCCTGTCCGGTCGCCGCGTCGGGGGCCTGCGCCACGATCCCCTCGACGACCGGCGCCATCGTCGCGACATACGGGATGTTGTCGAAGAACGCCCCCAGCACGCTGGAGCCGAACAGCAGCGACGTCGCCGCGAGGAAGTAGTCGTCGCCGACCGCCTCGATCGCCCACATCCCCACCGTCGCGATCACGCCGGTCTCGACCAGACCCGCGACCATCACGAACAGTCCCATGAAGAACACCAGCGTCGGCCACTCGACTTCCGCCAGCACCTCGGAGACCGAGATCCGCGACAGCAGGAGCATCACTCCCGCCCCCACGAGCGCCACGATGGACGGCTCGATGTGCAGCACCGCGTGCAGCCCGAACCCGGCCACCACCGCGGCGAGCACCGCCAGGCACCGTACGAGCAGCTTGGGGTCGGTGATCGCCCGCCGCTCCTGCAGCGCCATCACCGCGGCGACGCGCTCGGGGTTGTACTGGAAGGACCCTTTGAACAGCACCCTGGTCAGCAGCACGAAGGCGACGAAGATGACGACCACGACGGGCGCCATGTGCACCAGGAAGTCGTTGAACGTCAGCCCCGCCCTGCTGCCGATGATGATGTTGGGCGGGTCCCCGATGAGGGTCGCCGCGCCGCCGATGTTGGAGGCCAGCACCTCCGCGATCAGGTACGGCTGGGCCGGAATCCGCAGCCGGTCGCACACGACCACCGTGACCGGCGCCACCAGCATGATGGTGGTGACGTTGTCAAGGAAGGGCGAGGCGACGGCGGTGATCACCATCAGCATGACCATGAGCCGGTAGGGATCGCCTTTGGAACGCTTCGCCGCCCAGATGGCCAGGTAGTCGAAGATCCCCGTCTGCTTGACGATCCCTACGATGACCATCATCCCGAGTAGCAGGAAGATGACGTTCCAGTCGATGCCCTCGTGCTCGGAGAAGAACACCTCGGAGCCCGGTATCAGCCCCAGAACCGCCATCGCGCCCGCGGCGACAAGGACCACCTTGACCTTGTCCACCTTTTCGGTGGCGATGAAGAAGAACGCGACGAGGAAGATCCCTAGGGCGAGCAGCGCGCTCAAGACTCACCGAGGCCGAAGACGGCCAGGCTGGTGAGGAGCCGCTCCAGGGTGATCGCCCCTGCCAGCGAGCCGTCCCGTTCCACCACGGCCACGATCGGACTGCGTATCCTGGCCATCAGCGCGGCCACCTCAAGCAGGTTCGCGTCCACCGGGACGGTCACCGGCCTGGCGTGCTCGCGCGGCAGGCAGTCACCGACCGTGCGATTGCCCAGGTCCTGCCAGAACCGGTCCGCGTAGGCCTCGTCGATGGTCCTGGCCAGCGCGGGATCCTCCTGGTAGGAGCCGGGCACGGCCAGCCGCAGCACCTGGGTGCCCGGAAGTACCAGCTTGGGCCGCGAGCGGTCGTCCACGATGATGAGTCCGGGCAGGCGACCTATCACCATGACCCGTACCGCCTTCGCGACGGAGTCACTCGTGGTGACCGTCGGAAGGCTCACCGCGATGTCGCGCGCTTGCATGGCACCTTCCTGTCGGGTGAGATGGCGCACGGCGGGTGGTGTGCTCACCGTGCGCCTCCGGTGATCTCGGCCAGCCGCTGTTCGAGGGTGGCGAGCCTGTCGTCCACCGACCGGCTGTGCAGGACCTGGGCGACCTGATCGGCCTCGTCCTGCGCCAGGTGGATGGCCTGCGAGGGCTCGTCGCCCCCGCCGTACACCAAGATCCGCCGGGATCCGTTCCTGTCCACCAGGACCGCCAGGTTCTGGCCGTCTCGGGTGGCGAAGTGGAACAGGACCCCTTCACCGGGCACGGTCGTACGTGTGATGTTCATATCGGTGGTCACTCCCTTCCACTCGAAGCCGCGGTCACGAGGCGAGGCGTTCCGCCCGGCGGATCAGGTCCTCCTGGAGTCGCACCTCGCCCCTGTTGGTGTCCGCCGCCCCTCCATCCCATCGGCGCCGTCCCCCTGCCACCATCGGGGCCGGCACCCATCTGATCAGGGGTGGAACATGCAGAAGCGACGCGGAAAGATGGGAGACGCCCCCCATGGACAGGCCGTTCGGCGACCGGGAGGCTGATGAGATGAGCGAGCGCCCCGACAAGACGGCAGGAGCGCGCAGTCCGGTGCGCATCCTGTTCAAACGCCTGTTCGCGATCAACGGGCTGGTCTTCACGGTCGGCACGCTGGTGCTCGCCCTCTCCCCCGCCACCGTGTCCTCGCCGGTGCTGCTGACCGAGATCCCGGTGCTGACGGTCGGCCTGGCGCTGATACTGGCCGCCAACGCGCTGCTCCTGCGCACCAGCCTGGCCCCGCTCGACGCGCTCACGACCCTGATGCAGCGGGTGAACCTGCTGCATCCGCTGGACCGGCTGCCCAGCAACGGCAACGGCGACCTGACCCACCTGATCGACACGTTCAACGCGATGCTGGACCGGCTGGAGGCCGAGCACAGCGCCAGCAGCGCCCACGCCCTGGCCGCGCAGGAAGGCGAGCGACGGCGCATCGCCCGCGAGTTGCACGACGAGATCGGCCAGAGCCTCACCGTGGTCCTGCTGAGCCTCAAACACGCCGCCGACCGCGCACCCGACGATCTACGCGAGGAGTTGCGCGGGGTGCAGGAGAGCGTCCGCGCGAGCCTGGACGAGGTGGGGCAGGTCGCCCGCCGCCTGCGTCCAGGAGTACTGGAGGACCTTGGCCTGCAGAGCGCCCTCAGCGCGCTGAGCAGCGACTTCTCCCAGAGCAGCGGCGTTCCCGTGACCCGCAGGGTCGATCCAGACCTGCCCTCGCTGAGCGAGGACGTCGAGCTGGTCCTTTACCGCATCGCCCAGGAGGGCCTGACCAACGCGGCCAGGCACGCCTGCGCCTCCCGGGTCGAACTGGCCCTGACAGCGGAGCCCAGCGGCCTGGAGTTGCGCATCACCGACAACGGCCGCGGTGGCGTGCGTCAGGACGGGGCTGGGATCCGCGGGATGCGCGAGCGCGCCATGCTCATCGGCGCCCGCCTGAGCGTGACCTCTCCGCAGGGCGGCGGCACCGACGTCCGGCTCACCGTACCGGCCGAGAACAGGCAGGGAAGCCGATGAACCCCACGAGGATCCTGCTGGCCGACGACCACGCCCTGGTCCGCCGCGGGCTGCGGCTGATCCTGGACGCCGAGCCCGACCTCATCGTGGTGGCCGAGGCGGCCAACGGCGCCGAGGCGGTGGAGGCCGCCGTACCCGAGGCGGTCGACCTGGCGATCCTCGACATCGCGATGCCGCGGATGACCGGCCTGCAGGCGGCCCGTGAGATCTCGCGGCGCGCGCCCGGCATCCGGCTGCTGATCCTGTCGATGTACGACAACGAGCAGTACTTCTTCGAGGCGCTCAAGGCGGGGGCCTCTGGGTACGTGCTGAAGTCGGTGGCCGACCGCGACCTGCTGGAGGCGTGCAGGGCGGCGATGCGCGGCGAGCCGTTCCTGTACCCGGGCGCCGTCACCGCCCTGATCCGGCACTACCTGCAGCGCGACAGGCTGGGAGAGGCGATGCCGGAGAGCATCCTGACCCCGCGCGAGGAGGAGATCGTCAAACTGATCGCCGAGGGCAACTCGGCCAAGCAGATCGCCGAGACCCTGTTCATCAGCGTGAAGACGGTCGACCGGCACCGGGCCAACATCCTGCAGAAACTCGGCATGCGCGACCGGCTCGACCTCACCCGGTACGCCATCCGCGCGGGCCTGATCGAGCCGTGAGAGCGCCGGCCGGACCCGGCCGTCCCCGCCTGTCCGCCCCTGTCCTTCGGGTCAGCCCGGCCCGCGTTCTTCCAGCACATCGGTGACCGGCCGCCGGACGCCCTCGCTCTCGTCGGAGGTGAAACCCAGGCGCATGATCATCTGGGGGTACTCGCCGGACAGCAGTTCCTGCCGCAGGAACTCCCGCAGGTGGAACATCTCCAGCGCCTGGGTGTGGAAGGCCGCGCTGATGTCGTAGGCGGAGGCGTGCAGCAGGATACGCTGCAGCGCCTGGCCCGCCGCGACCCAGTCCTCGCGGGAGTCCCCCGGCGTGGTCAGCACCGCCACGGTTCCGGTGGATGTGGAGAGGAACTGGTCGGTGTCGCTGCCCCAGGAGTGACCGTGGGTGTAGTCGCGCTGGGCGAAGTGCGGATGGGTCCGCCTGGGCTCGCGCGGGTAGCCCTGCGCCGAAACCCCGTCTTTGCGGGGGCTTCCCGGCGGCTGGGCCCAGCGGATCATCTCCAGGGTGAGCAGCCGGTCCTGGGACTGCACGTCCTCGGCGGCGCAGGTGAGCGCGGCGAGCACCCGGACGGCGGCCTTGGACCTGACCGGCGTCAGCCGTGCCCCCTCGGCACTCGCCTGGCAGACGAACGCCTCGACGAGGCGGTCCGCCACGGGCACCTCGGTGAATCCGGCGCGGTGGGTGCGGCGGCGTTCGATCTCGGCGTGCAGCAACCGGGTGTGCTCGTCCGGGGCGACGGCCGCCCCCACCCGTACCGTCGCCAGCAGAGCGGGACGGTCGGGGTCGGGCAGCACGCGCACCTGCGGTTCGCGGCCGAACCTGCGCAGCGCGAGCCGCACGTTCATCAGGGCGGCACCGCAACTGATCAGCATTTCCCGGCCCTCGGGATCGCCGAGCCGTAGTCTCCTGTCACTGTCGGCCCGCAGAGCGATCTCCTCACCGTCGATGGAGAAGGACCACGGTTGAGTGTTGTGCACCGATGGTGCCCACACGGCGGCCCCGACCGCCGTACGGATCGCCGAGGTGATCTCCTCGGTGGTGTGAGCGCTCATGACTCAGCCTCCGTCACGGGTAAAGGGATCGTCGGCCCCGCGGGACCGGGGCAGGACGGGGACCAGACGGAACATTCCCGTCATCAGCTCCGGCGGCCCCTCCTCTTCGGTGATCCGGCCGGCCACGGCCCGCAGCACGTCGGTGGAGGTCACCATGCCCACCAGCCTGTTGGACTCCCCCAGAACGGGGATCGCGTCGACACCGGCGCCGATCATGGCCGCCGCCGCGTCGGTCAGGCGCGCGTCGAGGGTGGTGTGCGGGCAGCGGTGCTCGGCCAGCAGCGAGCGGACTCGCGCGCGTGACTGCTCGGCCGGGCCGCCGGACCAGCGGGCGGCGAGATCCTCCCAGGTGAGAACACCGCGCAGGCAGCCGTTCCGGTCGACGACCGGCAGGTGGTGGACACCCGCGCGACGCATGATCTCCCAGGCCATGAGCGGGGACTCATCGGGTTCGACGACGACCAGCGTCCGGCTCATCACCCGCGCCACCGTGAGGTTTTGCACGTCCATCACGCCTCACCCCGGGTGTGGCACGTCATCGAACCCGGCATGGCCTCATCGGCGGCCCATGCGGAAGGTGAGCCTTCCGTGCCCGCCACTACCTGCGCTGTCATCTTCTCCCCCTTGCGCCTCTCCCCCCATCAGACCGCTTCCCCCCCGTTCTCCGCAGCGGCCGAAAGACCCGCCCACCTGGGACTTCCGGCCCCGTCTTCGTACCCCGCCCGTGGTGGAACACCGGCTGAGGGGAACATCCCCTGCGAGGGTGGTTCGGCCCGAGGCGGCCCGCTGCCCCACCGGGTACTGTTTTCCCTTCGGAAGGGGAGAGGGGCGGTGGCCGAAGAACCCGCGGAGCCCGTACACGGTCGGATTGACGACGCCCGGCGTGCGACGATGCCAAACCTTTGATCGTTTTGTTCTCACAGGAGATTTTGATGACCGAACATATGACGACCCCGGGCGACCCCGCCCCCGCCCACCTGGAGAAACTGCAGGCCGACGAGTGCCTGCGGCTGATCGCTCCCGGTGGTGTCGGCAGGGTGGCCTTCGAAGAGCCCGCGGGACTGACGATCCTGCCGGTCAACTACGTACTGCACGACAACTCGGTGATCGTCCGCACCGCTGTCGGAGGTCCCCTCGACAGCAACCTGCGCACCGGCGTCCGGGGCGTCGAGTTCAAGATCGCATTCGAGATCGATCGGATCGACGAGACCGCCCGCGAAGGATGGAGCGTGCTCATCCGGGGTGGCGCCCACCATGTCTCCGCCGACGAGCAGGCCGAGGCATCCGCCTCGGGAGTCCAGCCCTGGGCGGGCGGCGACCGCGAGCTCTATCTCAGGATCATCCCCAGCGAGATCACCGGACGGCGCATCCAGCACGCCCGCTGACGGCCGGAAGGACATTCGCCCGCCGCTGAACCGGCGGGCGACACCTCCGCCCCGCCAGAGCCGTTCCCCGGGGAAAATCGGCCCATTCCCTTACCGTGGCCAGGCTGAGCAGCGCGTATATCCACCCGGCGGCCGGGCAACAGGTGATTGTCCAGTGGTCGGCCGCTCAGGAGTACGGATATGTCAAGCGAGGAAACGGCGAAGAGCCGCAGGAGTTCACCTCGGCGCGTTTTCTGTGCGACACCTCGCTCACGACGCCGGTGTTCGTCAGGTTCTCCACGGTGGCGGGCTCACG
This sequence comes from Streptosporangium sp. NBC_01810, assembly GCF_035917355.1. NCBI lineage: Bacteria > Bacillati > Actinomycetota > Actinomycetes > Streptosporangiales > Streptosporangiaceae > Streptosporangium > Streptosporangium sp. NBC_01810. Next base: position 2,898,907 of record NZ_CP109070.1, read on the forward strand.
CGGCTCGGCCGACACGGTGCGGGACGTGCGCGGTTTCGCGACCAAGTTCTACACCGAGCAGGGCAACTTCGACCTGGTCGGCAACAACTTCCCCGTCTTCTTCATCCAGGACGGCATCAAGTTCCCCGACTTCGTGCACGCGGTCAAGCCCGAGCCGCACAACGAGATCCCGCAGGCGCAGTCGGCCCACGACACGTTCTGGGACTTCGTCCAGCTCCAGCCGGAGACACTGCACATGGTCATGTGGCTGATGAGTGATCGGGCCATCCCGCGCAGCTACCGGATGACGCAGGGCTTCGGAGTGCACACCTTCCGGCTGGTCAACGCCGAAGGGTACGGTACGTTCGTCAAGTTCCACTGGCGGCCCGAGCTCGGCACCCACTCGCTGGTGTGGGACGAGGTGCTGCGCCTGCAGGGCAACGACCCCGACTTCAACCGGCGTGACCTGTGGGACACGATCGAGGCCGGTACCCCGGCGCGCTGGGAGCTGGCCGTGCAGCTCGTGCCCGAGGAGCGGGAGCACAAGTTCGACTTCGACCTGCTGGACGCGACGAAGATCATCTCGGAGGAGGTGGTGCCGCTGCGCCCGGTGGGCACGCTGGTGCTCGACCGCAACCCCGACAACTTCTTCGCCGAGACCGAGCAGGTCGCCTTCCACGTGGCCAACGTGGTGCCGGGCACGACTTCACCAACGACCCGCTGCTGCAGGCCAGGCTGTTCTCCTATCTCGACACGCAGCTCATCAGGCTCGGTGGCCCCAACTTCGCGCAGATCCCGGTCAACCGGCCTGTGGTCACGGTGAACAACGACCAGCGCGACGGTTACCACCAGGACGTCATCCACACCTCCCGCACCAGTTACTCGATCAACTCGATCAGCGGCGGCTGTCCCATGGCCGGGGACGGCTACGTCCACTACCAGGAACGGGTGGACGGGCAGAAGATCCGCGAGCGCAGTCCCAGCTTCGCCGACCACCACGGCCAGGCCAGGATGTTCTGGAACAGCATGTCGGGCTGGGAGCGCGACCACATCGTCGCGGCCTTCCTGTTCGAGCTGGGCCATGTGCGGCGCAAGCCCGTCAGGGAAGGCGTCCTCGCCCAGCTCGCCGGTGTCCACGCGGACCTGGCCACTCGGGTGGCCCAGGGGCTGGGCCTGCCGGTCCCGCCGGCCCAGGACGGTCATGACCTGGCCTCTCCCGCGCTGAGCCAGGCCGCCCAGCCGCCGGCCGGTATCGCCACCCGCAAGGTCGCGATCCTGGCGGCCGACGGAGGCGACGCGGACGCCCTGAACCCGGTGCGGCAGGCGCTCGAAGACCGGGGAGCGATCTGCGAGGTGCTGGCGCCGCACGAGGGCCAGACCGGACCGCTGAGCGTGGACCGTTCTTTGGGGATGGTCTCCTCGGTGCTCTACGACGCGGTCCTGCTGACCGACGGCGCGGCCCTGTCCGCCGTCGGGAACGCCGTCCACTTCGTCAGGGAGGCTTTCAAACACGGTAAGGCCATCGGCGCGGTCGGCTCGGGCGCGACGCTGCTGGAGGCGGCGGCGCTCCCCGGCTCCCAGGAGGTGGTCAGCGGAGACGACGGCCTCATCGAGGCGATCGCCGTCCACCGCCACCACGACCGCGACATCACCGGCTTCGCCGCCTGACGGCGTCAGAGGTCGGGAACCCCGCCCCCCCTGTGATCGTTTGCTCTTCGGTCAGGTTCAACGACAAGCAGGAGAGGAAGCCGTGATCTTCAAACGGATGCTGGGAGCCTTCGGTGTCGGGGCCCCGTCGGTGGACACCGTCCTGTCCACCCCACGCGTGCAACCCGGCGGGCTGCTACGCGGCGAGGTAAGGATCAAGGGCGGCGACTTCGACGCCGACATCGAGTACATCGCGCTTGGACTGGTCACCCGGGTGGAATCCGAGCACGGCGAGGGTGAGCAGATCGGCCTGATGGAACTTCACCGTACGCAGGTCTCTGGACCGTTCCGGTTGCGCAGCGGAGAGGACAAGACCGTCCCCTTCCAGTTCCCGGTCCCCTGGGAGGCGCCGATCACCGAGATCGCCGGGCAGCACCTGCACGGCATGGGCATGGGAGTGCGCACCGAGCTGGCGATCGCCGCGGCGGTCGACAAGGGCGACATGGATCCGGTCGAGATCGAGCCGCTGGCCTCCCAGGAGGCGTTCCTGCGGGCGTTCTCCCAGCTCGGCTTCCACTTCAAGAGCGCCGACCTGGAGCATGGCCACATCCACGGCGTGAGCCAGCGGCTGCCGTTCTACCAGGAGATCGAGTTCTATCCGCCACCCGCCTACTCCGGGCAGATCAACGAGGTCGAGCTGACCTTCATCACCGGCCCCGGCGGACTGGACATCATCGTGGAGGCCGACAAGCGCAGCGGCCACCATGGATCCGGCACCGACGCCTTCGGCCGCTGGCAGACCGGTCACGACCAGGCCGCGTACCGCGACTGGGCCGCTGAGATCAACGGCTGGCTGGCCGCGCTGTCCCAGCGGCCCCATTACGGCGGTCATGACGGCGGCCACTACGGCGGCCACGACCCGTACGCCCACCAGGGTGGTCACCACGACTCCCACCACGCCCACTACGAGCAGCGCGGTGGTCCGGGAATGGGCGCGGTGGTGGCCGCCGGCGCGGCCGGCCTGGTCGGCGGCTACGTGGCCGCCGAGGTGGTCGACGAGATCTTCGAAGACGAGGAAGAGGAGGAGTGACCGTGCCGGGTCCCGCCCGGTGAGCCGAGGCGGGATGGAACGGTGACGGCCCGCCCCGCGACATCGCGGGGCGGGCCGTCGTCATCCGTGTTGTGCGCGGAGAAACTGGACACACCCGCTGAAATCTCCAGTGCGGACTGTCCGGGACGTCATGTGGCGGGCGAGATTGCAGCGCCGTTCTTCCGGTAGGTGCGTGTTCGGGTGTATAGGCGGAAACCCATGCTCTGGTAGAGGATCTGCGGCACGGGATAGGCGTCGTCGCCGCGCGGGTAGACGATGGCGTTCTTGCCGCCCTCCTCGGCCAGCGCGTGGAGGGCAGCGGTGCAGACGGCTCGGGCGAGGCCGAGGCGGCGGAAGTCGAGATGGGTGCCGACGGGTTCGATGAGGCCGATCTGGTGGAGGTCGTCATGCCAGATCAGGCAGTTGGCCGCGAATCGGCCGTCGGGGGCCTCGATGACCCAGTCCAGTTCGGGCCGGTAGGGCCAGGCGGCCATCACGTTGCGGTAGGACTCGAGCGTCACACGGGTGGAGTTCCAAGCTGCTTGGTGGACCGCGACTCGCCTGTCCAGGTCTTCCTCGCTGCGGACGGCTCGTGCGGTGAATCCGTCCGGCAGCACCGGCTCGGGCAGGCCGGTCAGGTCGCGCGAGTGGTAGGCGAAGAAGGGTGCTTCATCTTGGGGCTTGTATCCGTGCCGCAGCAGGGCGGTGTGCAGGTCGGGTTGGGCGTCTAAGGGGTTGATCTCGCGGGGGTGGTCGCCGGCCAGGTGGTCGAACCAGTTCAAGATCTCGGGTAGCAACTGAGAGTGCGCCGGGTCGACCTCGAGCCGTAGGTCGTCCGGCAGTCGGGCCCAGGCCCAGGCGACCACTCTGCCCTGGGACTCCCAGAGCGCGATCGGCCAGTCGGCTTGCTGTGTGGTGAACATGAAGCGACCCCAGGCCAGGTCACCGACGTGGTGCGAACCGGAGGTCGACCACATGCGTTGTGTCAGGTCCTGCATCGTACGCAGGTCGGCGGGCCCTGTGTAGCGGCGCATGATGATCGTCATAGTCGCCCTCGCTGGCAAGCTGTCGAGGTCGGCAGATGCCCACTCCTTTGCGATGGACTCGGCGTCCTGCGGTTGGTCATGCTGTCGCTCCGATCTGGGTGGGTTCGGGGTGGAGGCGATCGCGGTTGGTCTCGTAGTTGCGGGTGGCGCGGCGGTCGAGGACGACGGTGTCGAGGATGTCGCGGGTGAGGCGTTCTTCCTGGGTGAGGATGGCGCGGATGGCGCCTTCGCGGATCAGGGCGGACAGGCTGGCGATGCTGCCGCTGGTGCGGTGGTGGAGGTAGTGGATGTCGTCGATGATGACGAGTTCGGTGCCACAGACCCGGAGTGCCTTGAGGACCAGGTCGGTGACCTTTCGTTTGGTGTTGCTGCGGGTGAGGGGAATGCCGAACCATTCGGCGAACGCCGCTGACAGGTCCTTGGGGGTGGCCTGGGAGGGGATGCTGAGATAGACGACCGGGGTGTAGTCGGCGACGTAGCCGTCGCGTCGGCTGGGGAGGAAGTTCTCGGGGTGCTTGCGGCGGAGATTCTGCTCGAAGTCGGCGGCGAACATCTTGACCAGGGTGGATTTGCCGACGGTTGGCGGGCCGTCGATGACCACGCTGCGGCGGGCGCCGGCGGGCTGGTTCCGGTTGGCCAGGAGCTTGATCTGGATCTCGGTGTGCAGGAACTTCACCGGGGGTGTGCGGATGACGATCCAGCGGGCGCGGCGTGGCACACCGACTCCGCCCCGTGCGGCCGGATCGCCGGGCTGCCGCACGGAAGACGAGCTCGTCGAGATGGCGGTCAGGTTGGGGCTGCCGAGGATGACCGCGCGTGCACCTCGATCTGCTGCTGTCTGAGGAGGGCAGGCGCACCGCGGCCGAGTTGACCCGCAGACTGAAGATCAGCCCGGCCTCCGTCTCCGTGGCCGTGAACTACCTGGTCGAGCAGGGGTTCGTCCGGCGCGAGCGCGATCCGCAGCGGCGTTGCGACATCTACGTGGTGGACGACGACGCCTGGTACAACTCGATCGTGACCAGCAGGCGGCAGACCCTCGAGACGGCGCAGGCCACGATGGCGGCAGTCGAGACGTTCGGGCTCGACAGCCCCGTGGGGCAACGGCTGGCCAAGGCAGGGGCGTTCCTGGAGCAGATCAGCCTGGACATGATCGAGTCGGCCGACCGCTGGCGCGCCCTCCTGGCGTGATGGGGCTCAGCCGAACCACCTGAGGAGCCGGCTGACCAGTTCCTGCTGATCGTCACTGCCCGACGCCGCTTCCCGTGGCTATGTGACGGCTGCCCGCTGCACGAGCGGTGCACCACCGCCAAGAACAGCCGCGTGGTGCAGATCCGCCCACACCATGACCTGTAGGCCGCCGCCCGCCGCCAAGCCGCCACCGACCCGGACTGGCAGAACGACCACCGGCGCCGGCGCCCACCCGTCGAACGCGCCGTCGCCTGGATCGTCGCCCGCGGCAACCGGCGCTTCGGTACTCCGGCAACTTCACAGGATCCATTCCCGGCGTGCTCCGCTCTGGTCGAGACGGAACCCAAAGGACTCGTTGACGTGCAGCATTGCGGCGTTGCCGATCGCGTTCCAGGTCGTCACGGTCGCCAGCTCAGGTTCGTGTTCAACGGTCCACGACAGATTCGCGCGTTTGAGGACCACTCCCAGGCCCCGGCCTCGGTGGGACGGAAGCACGATGGTGTCCCACTGGCTCGCATGCCGCCGGTGCGAGTCGGCCATGCCGAGCGCCGAGTATCCGACCAGCAGTCCGGTCTCGCGATGCCGTACGGCGGTCAAATAGGTGCGATATCCCCATGCGTGAAGGACGGCGTAAAGCTCTTGAATCTTGTCCTCGTCGAAGTCCTCAGGCACCTGGTCGCTGCCCGAACGCGCCGCCTCCTCGACTGCCAGACGGGACGACATCGCGGCAAACGCCGCCCGATATTCTGCGGGGACGCCGTCCCGCCAATGCAGTAGTTCACATCCGGCGCCGGTATCGCTGTCGGCGGCCGGCCTGGTCGGGCCTATGCGCAGCGACAGCCGCTGATAGCGCAGGATGCACGCCGCCCCGGTGGCCTCGGCGAACGCATCCCCCGCTCCCGCGCCGTCCGCAGGGCCGGAGGTGAAGACGGTCATCTTCTGGACACCAAGTCCGGCCAGGTGGCCAGTGGCCGTGGCCAGGAGTCGGCTCCCGACACCTGCCCGGCGGACATCCGGATGGACGACGAAGTGCACGACGTCCGCGGTCCGTCGCTGGTCGGGTTCCGGCACGCCGACCGCGCACAACCCCACCGGTCGTCCGCCCATCCGTGCGCCCCAGGCCAACACGGAATAGACCCGATAGGAGGGCGCGGAGTACTCACCACCCCCGCATCGACTGTCGCTAACGCCCCACGGCCAAGTCCCCGGCACTCATCGTGATCACCATGGTCACAATAGCTCCGGCCTTCAAAAACACGCTCTGAACGCTGCCCGTCCGACCACTGGGCGGCCCCCCACTCGGGTCCGCGTCAGACGACGATGCCCCGGGTGTCGGTCTGGGCGGCATGTGAGAATCCGCTCCCCGCCCACATGGTCGGACGGGGAGCGGATTCATGTGGTGCGAGGTTTGAACTGCTATCCGCCGATGTGCGGTGCGCGTGCGGCGGCGGAGCCGTCCCGTATCACCTCACCGGTGAGGTTGCCGTTGGCTCCCGAGCCCAGGAAGACGATGAGGTTGGCCACATCGTCGGAGTGGGAGAGCCTGTGAGTGGGGGTGGCGGCGGCGAGGGCATCGGTGACGAACGCCGGAATGTCGGGGCGGCTGTCGGTGAGGGTGAAGCCCGGCGCCACGACGTTGACCAGGATGCCGTCCCTGCCACCGTTCCAGGCCAGGCTGCGGGCGAGCCCGTACAGGCCCGATTTGGCGGTCCCATAGGGGCCCGGCCCGGGCAGGCCCTCCTCCGCGACACTCGAGGAGATCAGCACGATCCGGCCCCAGCCCCTGGCGCGCATGCTGGGCAGGACCGCGCGGACCGAGGCCGCTGCCCCGATCAGGTTGGCACTGATCATCGCGTCCCACTCCTGCAGCGGCACGTCCTCAAACCGGATGCTGGGGTCGGGCGGCCCGTCGCCGCCCCAGCGCACGGCATTGGCGACTAGGACGTCGATCCCGCCCCAGCGCTCGACGACGCTCGCGACGGCGTGGTCAATGGTCGGCAGGTCTTCAAGGTCGAGCCGGACGACGTACGCCTGCCCGCCGGAGGCCTCGACGTCGGCGGCCACCTTTGCGGCGCTGTCCGGGTTGTTCCGATAGGTGATCGCCACCCGAGCGCCTTCGCGCCCATAAGCGCGGGCGGTCGCGGCTCCTATCCCGGTCGACGCGCCGGTGACCAGGACCACGCGGCCGTTGAGATCTGTGTTCATGGTGCGGTTGTCCTCTTGTCTTCGCTGATCGGGTAGAAAGTCACGTTCAGGACGGCGTCGCGGCGCGCACTCGGGTCGCCAGGGTGTGCACCGCGTCGAGCGCCGCGGCGTGGGAGGCCTCATGCTGCTCGCGGAACTGCGCGAGGAAGGGCATGACCGTGGCATGCGTGAACTCGGCATGGACGAACTCCACGTCGTCCAATCCGAGCACGGAGAAGTAAGCGCGCAGGTAGGGCTCCTGGAAGTCGAACTGCTCGCGGGGCGTTCCCGGCCCGTAGCCCCCGCCGCGCGCACTCAGCACCACGGCCGACTTTCCCTTGAGCGGCAGCCAGGGAAGGGGCACGCGGTCGATCCAGGCCTTGAGCGCGGCAGGCACCGAGAAGTTGTACATCGGAACGCCCAGGAGCAGGACGTCTGCCGCGAGGAGTTGCTCCACCAGCGGGCGGGTGGCTGCCCAGCTCCTGGCCGGCTCGGGGGCGCCGGCGGCCACCTTGTCCATGGCCTCGATGTCGCGCACCCCGTTCACGGACGACTGGGTGGCGAGGTGGACACGGTCCTCGTCGATGGGCGGCACCGGGTCCGCCACCAGGTCGCGGTAGGTGTAGACCCCATCGGGATGGGTCGCCCGCCAGTCGGCCACGAAGGTCTTGCCGAGCCTGCGCGAGAACGAGTCGCTGCGTCCGCCGGCGTCCAGATGCAGAAGATGCGTCACAGGGTTGCCTCACATTCAAGATGATCTGGATTCACAATCAATATAGAGCAAGATGGTTTCGAGTCAAGAACATCTTGGCTTGCTATCATGCTGTCCATGGCCATCTCTCCCGCACCCGAAGGCTCGCCCGGCAGCTGGTTGCACCGGGATCTGCATTGGCTGTTCGCGCGGCTGAAGCAAGGCCTGGCCACAGCGGAGACCGCGGCCGTGCGTGAGCACGGCATGACTCTGTGGGGCTACACGGTGTTGATGGCGATCGTTGAAGCCCCCGCCCGCACCCAGCTCGCCCTCGCCCAGGCCGTGTCGGTCGACAAGAGCAAGCTGGTCCTCATCCTCGACGAACTGGAAAGTGCCGGCCTGGTGCGCCGCCGGCCGGACCCCGCCGACCGCAGGGCGCGCATCATCGAGGTCACCTCCGAGGGGAGCCGTGCCCTCAAAGCCGCCCGCGGGAACATCGAGGCAATAGAGGACCGGCTCCTGGCCGACCTCACCCCCTCGGCTCGGACCGCGCTGAAGAGCGCGTTGCAAGATCTCATCGGCGAGCCCATCGCGAGGGTCGAGGACGGACGGCCACACGAAACCGTCTGCGCGCCCGGCCAAGCCTGACCACGCATTGGAGCCCACGGCACCGGCGGCCAACCACTTGATGTCGAAACTCCTATAGCTACGACCAGGGGCCAAAGAGCCGCTGATCCTTGGAGAACTGCCTGTTCACCCCGAGCCGCTGATCCTTGGAGAACTGCCTGTTCACCCCGTGGTTGAGGTCGGCATTTGGGGTTGTTCGTCGCGTTCGCGTAGCAGGCGCAGAACGGTGGCGGGTGAGGGATGTCGGCCCTTCCTCTTGCCCTTGGTGATGACAAGCCGGGCGGCGATGTCGCGCAGGCCGAGGTTCTGCTCGCGCAGGTTGAGGTACATGTCGACGCCGGCCGGCGTGGTGGCGATCGGCAATTCGCGCGCGGTGACCTCCCTGGTCCATCCGCCCTCCTCGATCCGGATGTGCGCCATGGAGAAGGAGAATTTCATGTTGGGCACGGTGCCGTAGCCGGTGACCGGCGGCGTGAGCAGGTCCGGATTCTGAATGTCCAACTCGATGTTCCGGGGCCCGTGTCGACGCCTCCCTGGCCGTTTCGTTGGGGCTGCGGAATGTTCTTGTACGTACGGTCGCGCATGCGAGCTCATCCTTTGTATCGGCATGATGGATAAATGACGCGGGTGACTGACATAGGGGCGACCGGCAGCGACCTCCGTGCTGTTTCGGGAGTGAACGGGGGCTTCAGAAAAGGAGCGTGAACGGCAGGCAGACGCCGAGCGCGGCCACAATCGCGCCCGTCACCCCGGCGACCCGCGTGGTGAGCGGGGCGTTGACGAGCGGGCCCATCAACGCCCGGTCCCGGCAGAACCAGACGAGGAGAAACAACGCCACCGGTACCCCCAGCGAGATCACCACCTGGCTCGCGATCAGCAAGCCGGTGAGGGGCACGCCGATGCTCAACGCCAGCACGGACGGCGCCATCGTCACGACCCTGCGCACGTGGGGGGACACCCGCCAGCCGAGGAATCCGTGCATGACCACATCCCCCGCCAACGTGCCGACCCCGGCCGACGAGATCCCGGAAGACAGTAGTGCCACGGCGAACGCCAGGGCGGCGAAGCCGCCGACCCGGCCGGCCAGCTCGGAGTGTGCGTCGATAAGGTCGCCGGTCCACGTCCCGCCCGTCGCGACACCGAACCCGGCACCCAGAGCGATCATCGACACGTTGACGCCGGTGGCGATGCCCAGGGCGAGCACGCAGTCGAGGCGCAGTGCGCGACGTACGAGCCCGGGCTGCCTGCGGACGGCATCGGCCGACATCCCGCGGCCCTGGACCAGCGCGGAGTGCAGATAGACCGCATGCGGCATGAACGAGCCAGGCGAGCAGCGTTGGAATCGGCCGGCGTCCATTGTTCGTCGCGGGAGAGAGGCAGGATCTCCCCGCTAATTACGTCGGAGTACGCGTGGGCGGCCAGCGAGCGAGTACGTTTATGTTGATTTATGTTGATTTATGTTGATTTATATTGATTTGTGTCAAAACTGGGCGCATGACGGGGGCGGTGCGTGTAGTGCGGCCGCCGGTCGCCGGATGAGAGACGGGGGTACGGATGAGCACTGGCACTGGGCAGCCGATATGAAGGCCGTCGTCTTCGCCGGCACCCGCTCGGTCGCGGTCGAGGACGTCCCCGACGCGGTGCTCGAGGAACCCGAAGACGTCGTCGTCCGGATCAGCTCGAGCGCGATCTGTGGGACCGACCTGCACATGTACGACGGGCGCACGGGAGCCACGCCCGGCCTGATCCTGGGGCACGAGCCTCTCGGCGTCATCGAGCAGGCCGGTTCCGCGGTCGAGATGGTCAAACCCGGGGACCGGGTGGTGATCCCGACCCACGTGTACTGCGGAGTGTGCGTCAACTGCGCTCGGGGACTGTCGGCCGCCTGCCTGCGGGTGCGCCCGGGCGGCTTCGGCGCGGCGTACGGTTACGCGGGCATGGGGCCTTACCGCGGCGCGCAGGCCGAGCTGCCGAGGGTGCCCTTCGCCGACGCCAACTGCATCCCGGTGCCCGGGGAACCGGGCGACGATCGTGAAGACGATCTGGTGTTGCTGGCCGACGCATTCGTGACCGGATGGCATGCGACCGAGTTGGCGCAGGTGACCGCGGGCGCGACGGTCGCGGTGTTCGGCGCCGGGAGCATCTTGTTCCGGGCCTTCGACCAGCGCGTCGACGGAGTCATCAAGGCCGTCCTGCGGCCGTGACAGCCGGCGCATCGGGGGTGGACGGTGATGGTGGAGCCGGGGCGGGAGGTGATCCCGCAGGCGGTGCCGAGCCCGCTGACGAGGGCGGCACTCTCCCTCATGGGTGATCGCTTCTTGGCGCTAGAGAAAGGGCAATCATGAGTGACATTCCCCGCAGCAAGCAGGTCAGGGTCGTCCACCGCGAAGCCCTCGACAGAAACACGACGCAGACTCCTGGACTGATCCGCGAAGTGGCCTTCGATGCCCGGAACCCGGACGCAGCACATCTTTCGGCGTTCCTGAGCACGGTCAAACCCGGCGCGGCAACCGGAGCGCACCATCACGGGGAGCAGGAAACCGTCCTGTACGTCATCAGCGGCACGGCCCGGTACCGGTGGGAGGACCGGCTGGAGAACGTGGCGGAAGCGGGACGCGGTGACTTCGTGTTCGTCCCCGCCCATGTCATTCACCAGGAGATCAATGCCTCCGCCGAGTACGAGACGGTCTGGACAGTTGTGCGGTCCGGCGTGGACCCGATCGTTGTCAACCTCCCTGAGCTCGACGAATACATCGAGGCGCCGGCGGTCGAGTACACCGTCCCGGAATAGACCACTGAGGACGGCTCGAATGACAACAATCCCTCGCATCCACCGACATCATCTCCGCGCGCAACAATCCGCGCCGTACCGCCCTGCCGGGAGGTGCCGGGTGCCGGGAGGGCCTCACTCACCGGGGTGGCCAGGCGCAGCCCCGGCAGCCGCGGATCAGTCCGGTAGGTCCAGGCTGTCGCGCAGCTTGGTCGGCTTGAGGAAGAGCACCGCGACGACGCCCACCGCGGCGATCGCGGCGGAGATCAGGAAGATGTGCCCGGTGGCGTCGCCGTACGCCGCGCGCACGACGGTCCTCGCGGCTTCGGGCAGCGCCTCAAGGTTGAGGGTGCTGCCTCCGGAGCCGGATGGCCGGGTGCCCGCCTTCGCGAAGCCCTCGGCGATACCGGTGGCCACCCGGTTGGCCAGGACCGCGCCCAGCACCGAGACTCCGATGGTGCCGCCCAGCGAGCGGAAGAAGGTGATGGCCCCGCTGGCGGCGCCCAGCTCCCGCAGCGGGACGACGTGGCCCAACCCTTCGACAGGGAGTGAGCCACGTCCACCCGCCACCGGTTCTGGCGCCGCTCTCGAAGACCCGGCCGTCGATGGGGCCACCCGCACGAAGTTTCCCGGCTCTTCACGCGAGAGGCTCGCCCAGGCGATCTTCGCGCGAGAGGCTCACCCGAAGATCGCCTGGGCGAGGGTGAGACCGGCGAACACGGCTCCCAGGCCTGCGACGATCGAGGCGACGACGTTGGCGACGGCGAGGAGCACCGCGCCGGCCTCGGCCAGCCGCAGCGTCTCGTAGGAGAACGTCGAGTACGTGGTCAGCGCCCCGCAGAAGCCGGTACCCAGCAGCAACTGCACGCCGGTGCCCGCCGCCCCGGACAGCACGGCCCCGGTCAGGATGCCCAGGATCAGCGAACCGGCCACGTTGACCGCGAAGGTGCCCCAGGGGAAGACCGTGTCGTGGCGTGCCTGCACGGCCCGGTCGGTCAGATAGCGCAACGGCGCGCCGACCGCGCCGCCGAGCAGCACCAGCAGCCAGTTCACTTCGCCCGCCCGCGGTGGGGGCGAACGACCTCGACCTCGTCCAGAACGGCCAGGCTCTCGGTGAGCAGGTCGTCCAGCCGGGGCAGGAAGGCGCGGATCCGCTCCTCGGTATCGATGATCACGATGCTCACCGGCAGGTCGTCGGTCATCGACAGCAACCGGGTGGTGTGCACGATCGAGCCGGCTCCGAAACCCTCCACACCGTGGAAGACCGATGCCCCGGCCAGCCCGGCGGCATGGGCGCGATGCACGATCTCGCTGTACAGGGGGCGGTGATGCCAGGTGTCGGTGTCGTCGACGAAGATCGTCAACCGCAGCGCCCGTTCAGGCGGGATCATCGTGCTCTCCTCGCTGCCCTCACCAGGAGCCGGCGGGTGGTCCACGCGCCGGTGACCACCGCGGCCAGGGCCGCCAGGACCGTCGCCGCCAGGTAGCCGAGCGCCAGGCCGGTCCTGCCGCCGGAGACCAGGCGCTCGATGTCCAGGCAGTAGGTGGAGAAGGTGGTGAACCCGCCCAGCACTCCGGTGGCGAGGAACGGCCGCACCCAGGCCGGTGCCGTCCACACCTCGGTCAGCGCCACCAGCAGGACCCCGATCAGCAGGCAGCCCGCCACGTTGACGCAGAACGTGGTCCACGGGAAGGAGCCGGCCGCGGTCGGCCACAGCAGGGCGGCGCCGTAACGGGCGCCCGCGCCGATCGCACCGCCGGCGGCGATCGCCGCCAGGACACCGTGGTGCGAACGGCTCGGCTCGGGGGAATCGACGCCGGGGTCAACGCCGGGGTCGACGGGCTCGGTCACTGTCTCGAACCTCGTCTGTTTCGAGCGCATGCCTCTCCCTACGCGTGGTGGCTGCCCGGCGTGACCGCGGACACGACCTGTCACGAGTAGGGACCGTTGGCGGCGACGGGGTGCCGCGTTTCCGGGGCGGGCAAGCCGCACCGGCGCGGATCCCCGGCCCTTCCCAGGCTAGCGCGATCACGTCACGATCACCGTCATCGCCGCTCAGGGCGCCGCACGGCAGGACCGTCCAGCCGCCGAAGGTACCCGATAACGTGCATTAAATCCCATAGGTCACAATGATCGCCGGAGGTGGTGACGGTGATGCGGCGAGGGGTGGCGGCGACCCTGGTTTCGGCGGCGGCGTTCGGGCTCATGCCCGTCTTCGCCTCCTTCGCGTACGGCACGGGGATGTCGGTGACGACGCTCCTCATGCTGAGGTTCGCGATCGCGGCGGCGGTGTTCCTCGGATGGCTGGGAGTGCGCTGCAGGCTCGGGCGGCTGACCGGACTGCAGTGGGCGACCCTCGCACTGCTGGGCGGCGGCATGTACGCGGCCCAGTCGCTGCTGTACTTCACAGCGGTCCAGCGCATCTCACCGGCTCTCGCCGTGCTGCTGCTGTACCTGTATCCGGCGCTCGTGTCGATCCTGTCGGCGATGGTGGAGCGCACCCGCATGAGCTGGACCGTCGCCGGGCCGATCCTGGTTTCACTGGCCGGGCTGACCCTGGTGGTGGGCCGCCTGGACACCGGCCTCGACGTTCCCGGCCTGCTCGCGGCGGCCGGGGCCGCCGTGGCCTACGCCCTCTACATCATCGTGGGCAGCCGGGTCTCCGCCTCGCTGTCTCCCGCGGTCACCACGGCCTACCTGTCGATGTTCGCCACGGGCTCGTTCGCGCTGCTCGGGCTGGCATCCGGCGGGCTGGACCTCGGCTTCGCGCCGGCGGGCTGGGTCTGGGTGACGGCGGTGGCGCTGGTGTCGACGGTGCTCGCGATCGCCCTGTTCTTCGTCGGGGCCACGACGCTCGGCCCGGTGCGCGCGTCGATCCTCAGCATGCTGGAGCCCGTCGTGACGGTGCTCGCCACCTGGCTGCTGCTGGGCGGGACCCTGACCTGGCAGCAGCTCTCGGGGGGCGCGGTGGTGCTGGCCGGCGCCCTCTGGGGCATCCTGGCGAGCTCGGCCCGCGGCACCTCCCCTGCCACGGAGGAGACCGCCGTGCCGGCATCCTCCTGACCTCGCACCAACCCCCGTACCACCCCTGTGCGTCCCGAGCACCGGCGCCCACGGCGAGGTCCGCGCCTCCCCGCAACTCGCGGCTGTGGCCACGCCGGCCGAGGCAGCCCGCGGGCGAGGTCCTGACGTGGTCGGTGGTCCGGCGTCTCGCCGGAATCGGTCGTCGCGGCGACACGCAGGCGTCGGGATCCGCGCCCCCGCTGTTCCGGCTCAACATAATGTGTTTGCGTCGCGGTCCGGCTCGGATAATGTTGCCCTCTCCAGCAATGGACCTATCGAGGAGGTGAGACCCATTACCGCTGTGTCAGGTCGGGTGCTCTCATCTCACGACCGTGCGGTTCACCGGGCATAGGTGACCGGGAGAGCACCCTTCGGCATCCCGAAAGGCTCTCGTGTCGTTTTCCCTGTCCCCTTGCCATCGCTCCGTCATCGTCACCAGGCTCCGGGCCGCCGGTTGCGTGTTCGCCGAGGACGAGGCGCACCTGCTCCTCTCCACGGCACGGACTCCGTCCGATCTCGCCGCCATGGTGGACCGCCGAGTCGCCGGCCTGCCCCTCGAACACGTCCTCGGCTGGGCGGAGTTCTGCGGACTGCGGATAGCCGTGGACCCCGGAGTCTTCGTCCCCCGACGGCGTACCGAGTTCCTCGTCCACCAGGCCGTCGCCGTCCGAGAGCGCCAGGCCCTCATCCGGCCGCAGGTCGTCGTCGACCTGTGCTGCGGCTCGGGCGCGGTGGGCGCCGCGCTGGCCGCGGCCCTGGAGCGGGTCGAGTTGCACGCCGTCGACATCGACCCCGCCGCGGTGCGGTGCGCCCGCCGCAATGTCGCCGCCGACGGTCAGGTGTACGCAGGTGACCTCTACGAGCCGCTGCCCGGCACGCTGCGGGGGCGTGTCGACCTCCTGGTCGCCAGCGCGCCCTACGTACCCACCGAGGCGATCGGGCTGCTGCCCGCCGAAGCCCGCGTCCACGAACCGCGGGTGGCGCTCGACGGTGGCGAAGACGGCCTTGACGTCGTGCGGCGCCTGGCCGCCGCGGCGCCGCTGTGGCTGGCGCCGGGCGGCCACCTGCTGGTCGAGACGGGCGAGCGTCAGGCGCCGCTGACCGTCGAGGCCTTCACCCGCAACGGGCTGATCCCGCGTGTGGCCGGTTCCGACGAGCTGGACGCCACGGTCATCGTCGGCACCGGGCTCACCCCCCGTCCCCTGAGCTGATGACCTGGGCGAGGTCGGTACCCGCGCCGTTCGGATACCGACCTCCGCTTGACACGTCCCCTCAACGGTTGAGCGTGCCGGAACGCGGGAGGATCGGGCCGGGTCCGGCCATCAGAGGAGCACGGGCAGTGACGCCAGACGCCAGGTGCCGGGGTCTGGGGCACGTCCCGCGTCCTGTGGCGAGGCGGCGAGAACCAGGTCCGGGAAGCGGCGCAGCAGTGCCGCGAGCGCGACCTCCGTCTGTACGCGGGCCAGCGAGGCTCCCAGGCAGAAGTGTGGCCCGTGGGAGAACCCGAGATGTCCGGGCGATGCCGCGGCCCGGCCGACGTCGAGCCGGTCGGGGTCGGCGAACGCGCGCGGGTCGCGGTTGGCGGCGGCGATCGCGGCGGTGACGGGTTCGCCCTTGCGCACCAGCGTGCCGCAGAGCTCGACGTCCTGGCGCGCGTAGCGGGGTATCGACAGCAGCGTCGGACCGCACCAGCGAGTCAGCTCCTCGACGGCGCGTGGCATGAGGGTGGGATCCTCGCGCAGCACGGCGAGCTGGTCGGGGTGGGAGAGCAGGACGTCCACGGCGTTGGCGATGAGGTTGGTGGGCGTCTGCCCCGCGAGGACGAGATGCCAGACCAGGGTGACCAGTTCGGTGTCACCGAGCTTGTCCCCGTCTTCCGCCTGGGCGCGGATGAGGTCTGAGAGCAGGTCGTCACCGGCCTCGTCGCGCCGGCGCGCGACCGCCGCCTTGGCACCTCGCATGATGCCGGGTATGGCCTCGGCGAAGCTCTGGCCCGCGCCCGTGACGACGGTGACACCGTACTCGCGCCACTGCGGGCGGTCGGTCTCGGGAATGCCGACCAGCTCGCAGATGACGTCCATCGGCAGTGGTCTCGCGAAGTGCCGCAGCAGGTCCACCGGGCCGTGCTCGGCGTGGGCCTGCAGGCCGTCGAGCAGGTTCTCGACGATCGGCTCGATCCGCGGCCGGAACTCGGCGGCGCGGCGCGCGCTGAACGCGGGCGAGACCAGCCTGCGCAGCCGTGTGTGCTCCGGCCCGTCCATCTCGCTCATGGTCCGCATGTAGGGCAGGCAGTCCTCGGGCACGTCGGGCCGCATGAAACTGGCGGCGTTGATCTCGAACCGCGGATCACCCAGCATCGCCCTGGCGTCCTCGTACCGGGTGAGGGCCAGCATCGGGCCGAAACCGGGCGCCACCAGCCGCGCCAGC
Source organism: Streptosporangium sp. NBC_01810 (assembly GCF_035917355.1). NCBI lineage: Bacteria > Bacillati > Actinomycetota > Actinomycetes > Streptosporangiales > Streptosporangiaceae > Streptosporangium > Streptosporangium sp. NBC_01810. Next base: position 2,915,620 of record NZ_CP109070.1, read on the forward strand.
GGCGAGCGCTCCCTGGCGCGCCCGTAGGCGGTGAAGGGGTCGCGTAGCACCTCACCGTCGGCGAGGTGGATCTCGGGGATGTCGATCATGGATCCTCCGGAACTTCAAATGATATAAACAGATGATCTCATCATCCGAGTGGTCACGGTATCTTGGATTGGGATGGGCGGCAACGCCGGAACCAGGGGGACGATGGGGACGAGGGGTCGGCTCAGCAGGGCTCAGCTACAGGAGCACAACCGTGCCAAGGTGCCGGCCGCGGCCAGGGACGAGTTCGCCGGGCACGGTTTCCGCGACACCAAGATCGACAGGATCGCCGAGCGCGCCGAGCTCACCCGCGGCGCCGTCTACTCCGACTTCCCCGGCAAGCGGACCCTCTACTTCACCGCCGAGCGCGCACCCGAGCCGTCGCACCTGGAGGCGGGCCCCCGCGAGGCACTCGGCGTGCTCGCCCGCGCGCTGGCACCGCCGGCCCGGCTGGCCGTCGGTCAGGTCCAGAGGTCACCGGCGAAGCATCGCGAGTAGCCGCCCGACCACCTCACCGGAAGACTTTCCTCGCAGGCCGGAGCGGCACCGGTCACCGCGGGTGTCCGTGAACCGCAGCTCCGGCGCTCACGCCGACGCCTCGATACCTGCGCTCCCGTCACGGGGCTCCGAGCTGAGCGACACGGTGACGATCTCGGGCCCGCACTCCGCACGGCCGACCAGCCGGGAGCCGACCAGCCTGCAGGCCAGCTCGACGAAGCGGTCCTGGAGCTGGGCGACCGACAGCCGGCCGTCGGGGCGGTACCAGACGGCGACCCCGTTGCACATCTCCAGAAGTGCCAGCCTGGCCACCCGCAGGTCGGTGATCTGGAACGCCCCCGTACGCACCCCCCGTTCCAGTACACGCTGGAACATGGACTCGTAGTCGTCACGCATGGCGACGATCTCCGCATGGTTGTCCCCGGTCAGCGCCCGCACCTCACGGTCGGTGACCTGGCAGGTGAGCGGGTTGACCGCCTCCGTCGCGACCTGGGCGAGCACCAGCCTGGCGAGCTGGACGGCCGGGTCCGCGCTGGGCTCCAGGGCCTCGCGCCCGGCGCGCAGGAGCTCGCCCAGGCCCGCGCGCATGATCCCTGCCAGCAGCTCCTCCTTGCCGCCCGCGTAGTGGTACAGCGTGGCCGAGTTCAGCCCGGCCGCGCGGCCGATCTCGCGGATGCCCGTGGCCGCGAAGCCCCGTTCCGCGAAGAGCCCCACCGCGGCCCGCTGGATCTGCTCGAGGTTTGACACGGCATCTCTCAATCGAACGATTGATTAGACATCGCACCCTAGCAGGGCACGCCACGAGCGGCACCGCTTGACGGCCCGCAGAAAAAATGATGCAATCCCGCCTCAGCGTCGCAGTGCACCCGGCAAGAAGACCGCCGAGGGCATGGAGGCGCCGAAATCATGGGACGACACCATGGAAACCATCGAACCGGACGGCCGCCTCACGGCGTTCGGCAACCAGCTGATCGAAGTTCATCTCTGGCTCCGCGAGGAGCTGTCCAGGCTCCGCGAGGACGTCGACTCCGCCGTCGAAGGCCGCGGCGGGCGTCCACGGGAGCTGCGGGCACACTGCCTGGCGTTCTGCTCCGCGCTGAGCCTGCATCACACCGGTGAGGACGGCGGGGTGTTCCCCGCCCTGGCAGAGCGGTTCCCCGAGCTGCGCCCCGTGCTCGAAGAGCTGGAGCACGACCACCACGTGGTGACCGAGATCCTGCTCAGACTCCAGGAACTGCTCGGTGGCCTGGGAGCGGAGGCGATTCCGGATCCGGACGGGGCACGGCAGGTGCGAGCCGAGCTGGACGGCCTGACCGCCCTGCTTGAGTCACACTTCCGCTACGAGGAGAAGAAAATAGTCGCGGCCCTCAACGCGCTGGAGGTCCCGGGCTGGAAAGCCTCGAAGACCGACTTCTTGCTGAGGACCGCCCGCGCGGCGGATCAGAGGTAGTAGCCCTCGACCGGGAGGCGTGCCTCGTCGAACAAGGCGGGGCCCTCCTGGCGCGCGCCGGCGCCGGTCGCGGCCGGTTTGAGGCTCGCGAGCTGTTCGTTGGAGAGCGCGAACACCACACGGCCGAGTCCGGAGCGTTCGATCGCGCCCGCGCACATGGGGCAGGGCTGGCAGCTGGTGTACATGGTCGTGGCGGCCGCGGTGGCGGGGTCGAGCTCGCGGGCCGCCCACCTGGCCAGCTTGAGTTCGGGGTGGGCGGTGATGTCGGCGTCGGTGAGAACCGTGTTGCGGTCCTCGGCGAGCACGGCACCGTCCGGGCCCACCAGCAGCGACCCGAACGGCGGGTCTCCGGCCGCCCGCGCCGCGGCGGCAAGCTCGATGGCCCTGCGCAGGAGGTGTTCGTCGTCGCGCGTCATGGTTACCTCGTCTCTGAGTGATGTGTATCCGGATACCAACGGGCGGTCACGGTGGCGAGCGCCTGCCACGCCACCCGCGGGTGACGTGTCTCGTCCGGGTCGCCGTTGAACGGATCGAGCACGACGGTGTCGGAACCCAGGAGGCGCAGCTGTTCGAGGTCGTCGAGTACCTGGTCGATCGTGCCCTCCCCGGCGAGCCGCCCGGGGTCGGTGACCGGTGCCTCGGTGAGCCGCAGGGCGATCCGGGGGACCAGGGCGGGCACCGGCCGCCGGGACTCCCCGGCGATGGCCTTCAGCCGCTCCAGTGCCTCGCGCAGCCAGGGCAGGGTGACCCGCAGTGGATGCCACGCCTCGCCGAGGCGTACCGCCCGGCGCAGGCCGGTGTCACTGTTGCCGCCGACCCAGATCGGTATCCGCCCGGCGCGGTAGTCCTTGTCGTCCTCCCAGGCGGCGCGGATCGCCCGAAGGTGGTCGTCGGTCAGCGCCCCGCGCCGCTGGAACGGGACACCGAGCGCGTCGAACTCCTGCCGCGCCCAGCCGACGCCCACCCCGAGGACGAGCCGCCCTCCACTGAGTTGGTTGAGGTTGGCGGCCATGCGGGCGACGAGCAGCGGGTGCCGGTACGGCACGATGAGCACCGTGGTCCCGAGCCGGACCCGGCTGGTGATACCGGCCAGCCAGGCGAGGGTGGTGAAAGGCTCGTAGAACGGCGCCGGATACTGCTCGGCGACGTCGGGTGTTATCGCGATGTGGTCGGAGACCATGAGCAGGTCAAAGCCCAGGCCCTCCACTGTCTGCGCCCAGTCGCGCAGTACACCGGGGTCGGTTCCTGGCCCAAAATTCGGGACATTAACGCCTAATTGCACTACTTCAGACTATCCAGCCGTTATTTCCTATTGGAAGAGAGTTTTCCCGGCACAATAGTCGATATGCCGTGAATATGCCGGTACCTTTGCCGGATGACCGAGAGCCTCGACGCCACCGACTGGTCGATCCTGGTCGAGGTCCAGCGAGACGGCCGCATCCCGTTGACCGAGCTGGGGCGGCGGGTGAACCTCAGCGCCTCCGCCACGACCGAGCGGATCAGGCGCCTGGAGGCGGCGGGCGTCATCACCGGCTACCACGCCCACGTCGACCTGGCGAAGGTCGGCTTCGCCGTGCTCGCCGTGGTACGCCTGAAGTATCCGGGCAGCCGGCACCAGCCCCTGCACCGGCTGCTCGACGAGCGCTCCGAGATCCTGGAGTGCCTGCGGACCACCGGCGATGACTGCTACGTGCTGAAGATGGCCGCGACCTCCATGGCCCACCTCGAACAGCTCGTCGACGAGCTGGCCCAGTTCGGCAGCACCACCACCAACCTCGTCTACAGCCAGACCTTGCCCTACCGCGGCCTCCAGGGACCCTGAACGCGTGCGGACTCCCTCCTGCGCCCCGCGGAGCGCCGTCTGACCGCTCCTTTCCACGGCAGGACCCGCGGGACAGGCCCCATGTGATCAGTGGTCATAGGCGATCAGCGATCGGGTGACCAGAGCTCCGGTCTTGTTGTTGTGTCAGATCGCGGAGGGCATGGCGAGGATGCGTTGGGTGACCCGGGTTACGACGCCTTCGAAGGTTCGCCCCCAAGTCGGCGAGCGGCCGGATGCTGCCCAAGACGCAGATCGCGCTGGGCCTCCTCCACCCAGAACCGGGCGGCAAGCACCCGATCCCACCTCCGCTCACAGAGAGCCACCAACAAGGGATCGCTCGCTGTGACGAAGCGAGAACACGATTCCGCTTAACTTCGGAGAACCTGTCGCGGTAGCGATATCGCGTCACAGCGACGCTGGAGGCGATATCGCTACCGCGATGCAGTTGTGGGCAATTCTCCAGTCTAGATCGCAGAGCCGGTGGCGGATCTCGTTCTATCTGAGGCGGTGGTGCTTGTGGTGAAGCCAACGCACGATGCGCCACCACGCGTGGTGACAGGCACGCACTCATCTGTCAGCCGTCACCGACCGCACGATCGGCCGCCCTCGACTCCTTCGACGAATTTGACGACAGCCAGGCCCTCTATGCCCGGTGGCCGGGACGCATCGTCGACCATGTCCGTGGCTCTTCTATTGCGACCTTCTCGCTTGGACCGCAGGAACGATCAACGAGGGCAGGAGCGTTACAGGGACGAAGCGAGCGGCGGATTTACACGGCAGTCGAGAATCCGCTTGATTTCGAGGACCTTGTCGCTGGCGTCACCGGCGGCCGCGTTCCTGGTGTCGGCCGTGTTCCTGGTGTCGGCGGCGTTCCTGGTGTCGGCCTCGGCCTTGTTCCCGAGGGCGGCGTTGATGTTCTTGTTTCGGGCGTCGTTGTAAGCCCTGTTCCTGGCGTCCGCCTCGGCCTTCTGCCTGGCCTCAGCCTCAGCCTTGTTCCTGGCGTCCGCCTCGGCCTTCTGCCTGGCCTCAGCCTCAGCCTTGTTCCTGGCGTCCGCCTCGGCCTTCTGCCTGGCCTCAGCCTCAGCCTTGTTCCTGGCGTCCGCCTCGGCCTTCTGCCTGGCCTCAGCCTCAGCCTTGTTCCTGGCGTCCGCCTCAGCCTTCTGCCTGGCCTCAGCCTCAGCCTTGTTCCTGGCGTCCGCCTCAGCCTTCTGCCTGGCCTCAGCCTCAGCCTTGTTCCTGGCGTCCGCCTCGGCCTTCTGCCTGGCCTCAGCCTCAGCCTTGGCGTCGTTGTAAGCCTTGTTCCTGGCGTCCGCCTCAGCCTTCTGCCTGGCCTCAGCCTCAGCCTTGTTCCTGGCGTCCGCCTCGGCCTTCTGCCTGGCCTCAGCCTCGGCCTTGGCGTCGTTGTAAGCCTTGTTCCTGGCGTCCGCCTCAGCCTTCTGCCTGGCCTCAGCCTCAGCCTTGTTCCTGGCGTCCGCCTCGGCCTTCTGCCTGGCCTCAGCCTCGGCCTTGGCGTCGTTGTAAGCCTTGTTCCTGGCGTCCGCCTCAGCCTTCTGCCTGGCCTCAGCCTCAGCCTTGTTCCTGGCGTCCGCCTCGGCCTTCTGCCTGGCCTCAGCCTCAGCCTTGGCGTCGTTGTAAGCCTTGTTCCTGGCGTCCGCCTCAGCCTTCTGCCTGGCCTCAGCCTCAGCCTTCTGCCTGGCGATGGCGTCGGCGAGACTCTTGGAGTCGGCAGAGGTGTCCAGATGGAAGTTGACCCTCTGGTCAAGCCTCTGCGACTGCAGCGACCGCTGGAACTGGCGCTGCCAGCTCCGCTGCCGCTGGAACTGCTCCAGCAACTGATGCCGCCAGGAACGGCTGCAACCCTGGTTGCAGCAACCGTGGTTGCAGCTGAACGAAGCAACTCGGACGGCACTGGCACTGGCACTGGCAGTGGCCGTGGCTGTGGCTGTGGTGATGGCGGTTGCGGCGCCGAGGCCAACGACTCCGCCTGTCAACACCGTGCTGCTGGCGGCGAATGCTACGACGACGCTCTTGAGTTTGGACATTGAGTGTTCCCCTTGAAAGGATCGATTGCCCCCTGCTTCGACGTTCTCCAAATCGGCCAGAAAACGTCGCCATAACCCTTACGGATCATTCTTGCGCCACCTTGATTTCCTTGCACATCACGGAATAAACGGCGATCTCCCGCTTCTTTTGTTCAATTGCCCTCCCGTTGATGATGTTGGACTTATCCGTTAACTTACACATGTCCACGCCAAGACATAATTTCGCCAAGCTTGCGATCTTTTCAGTAAGTAGTCGAAATTACAAGCTTTTAGCCTTGAATCCGACAACTCGTATTACGCACCAAATGTTCCTTTTAGATAAGACCCATTGAGGTGAGATTTATCCGCCATAAAATATGCTTTGATGCCGCTAGCTGGCGGATTACAGACCCTGATCATCCGACTTCACAAAGGACGTTTATCTGACATATATCCGATTTAATGGACCAACGCTGGATGCGGGTACACATTCACGAGGAACGCCGCTTTTGTCCCCGCTCCGCCCCGATCGGTCTTCGTCGGCTTCCGCCACATCACGGCCACCTTCCTCGACGGTCCGTGATGGGGGTAGACGGCATGTCGGCTCAGTATTCGACAACCACTGGATCGTCGACTCCACGCCGGTGCCGTGCGGAATGTCGCGCCCGGCCGTACGGCGTTCGAGCCTGATGGGTTGGCCGCCTACAGCTACCGTGCCTCGCACTTGCGGTTCTTCCGGGGCCTGCGGCTGTATTTGGCGTGCACCCCGACCGGCATGCCGATCCTGTGGGCTCTGGCCACCCCGAAAATCGGCGAACGCGAGGTGCCGGCCGCGATTCCGCCACGCGATGCGGATCTGCCCGGTCGGAGCCCCCAGCCTCGAGGTTGCTCACACCCAGCCTCCGCCCTGACTCCTCCCTCGACTCAAAAGGTCAGTCGGTGTCGTGGGAGACCAGCAGGCTCAGCACGTTCCCGCGCGGGCTGAGCGCGCCGACCGCGAGCTTCTGGTCCGTCCAGTACGGTGTGCGCCTGGTGATCCTGAACACCAGCCACCGCCATCGGGCCGCGAGTTCGTTGACCCGGTGGACGGACGCCTCGGCGGGGGCGCGCACCAGACCCGCTATCGACCGCCACACCGCCCCCCCTGCCGAGCCTCAGCGGCAGCCCCGCGAGAGGATGCCCCGACTCCCGCAGGGCGTCGGCGCACCGCACCGCCGCCGGCACCCGGGTCAGGTTGACGCGACGCACCACCAGTTCCTGCGCCAGGCAGGCGATCAGCTCCGCCCAGGTGTCCGGCTCGACGGGAACACGCCCGAACAGCGGCAGCAGGTGATGGACCGGCCGGGACTCGGCCAGCAGCGCGGCCAGGTCGCGGACCTCCCGAAGCCACCGCTCACCGACATAGTGACCACGTACCAGCTCGGCCAGCGGCCCGGCGTCGCCGGGAATCCGCGCCAGGATCAGCCCGTGCGGCCCGTCAACGATCCCGTGTGAGATCACGAAGGCTCTCCCGGCGACCTCACCCGCATACTCACCCCTCCTCGTGCCGAAAACCCGCCCTTTGCCAATCGGATACCATTACACTAAGTAATCGAGTGGTGACTAAAGCAGTGTCGTCCCGTTTGCGGGCCAGAGCGTGCCGGTCAACACGGAGGCAGAAGACAGTCGACAAAGGGATCCGGGCGTTCAGGTGACTGACGATCATGACGGTGACTGCGGAGTTGAGCAAGGGGTCCACCTCGGCCGCGTCGTGGTACGCAGCACCGGCCGGTTCAACATCACCACCCGGCACGGCCTCGTGCAGGGCATCGGCCACCGCCCCGTCCGCCCGCTCCAGCGAGCAGACGGTTACGGCTACGGCACCGCGAAGGAAACCACCATGCAGCACCGTTCCACCTTTCCTCCCGGCCCTGAAGGACCGGGTCTCCACACTGGAGGTAACTGATGAACACAGGCCGTCGCGACGTCTCCGGCCCCCTGGAGAAGCACAGCGGTTCCACAAAGGCAGCCCGCGTTCGCGCGCTGCTGGCGGTCGGCGCGATCACCGGTATGGCCCTGCTGGCGACAGGCGCCCCTGCCTCCGCCGTTTCGGTCACCACCTCCGAGGCCGGGGCGCACACGGTCACCGCACGGGCCGGCGCGGTCAGCAGGCTGCCCGCCGGCGACGATGTGTACCGCGACTGGTTCTCAAGCCACTCCAACTGCGTGGCAGCCGGCCAGGGAGGAATCGACCGAGGCCACTGGGAGCACTACACCTGCTCCGAGGGCGACTGGTTCTGGCATCTGTGGACCAACCGCTGAACTCTCCCCATCAAAACCTTCGCAAGGCAGCAGCTTCGCCGCCCTGCGAAGGTTTTGAGTATTGCCACGTGATTTGTGACGCCACCGGCTGGAACCTCGTATCTGTTGTTCACCAGCCCGACGCCTTTACAATGTAGATCAAAAGGGTCGATCCGGTCCGGCCCAGCCCACACGGGGCGAGAATTTTAGCCGACGGATTCCCGCCGGTGAGCGGGCGTGATGCAGGCGCCGGCTCTGTTGTGTGCAATGGCCCCATGGCTGCTGTACCGATATGGACTGACCTGCTCCAGAGCCGATCCGCCCTCTGCCTGGGACTCGCCCCCTCCCCCAGGTGGCTTGCGGCGTGGCGGATGCCCGACGACGTGGGCGGAGCCCGGCGGATGTGCGCGACGGTGCTGGGGGCCGCGGGCGAACGGGTGTCCGTCTACCGGATCCAGGCACCGTTCTTCACCCGGTTCGGCACCGCGGGCACCGCCCTGCTGCGTGACGTCGTCGACGGCGTGCACGAGCGGGGCTCGCTGGCGGTGCTGGACGCGAACTCGACTTCATCGGCCGGGTGGACCACCAGGTCAAGCACCGCGGCTACCGGATCGAGCTGGGCGAGATCGAGCAGACGCTGCGGGCCTGTCCCGGCGTGGACGACGCGGCGGTGGCCCTGGAGGACGACCAGCTGGTGGCCTACGTGGCCGTCCCCATGCCCGCTTTCGCATCTGCACGAGCCTCCACCTCGGGGGCCACCTCCGCCTCCGGACCCGCCTCCGGATCCACCTCCACCTCCGCCTCCGGATCCACCTCCGCTTCCGGACCGGTGACGGCGAAGGACGCCAGAGCATGGGCGGCCGGGCGGCTGCCCGGTTACATGGTGCCGGGGACCGTACGCGTGCTGGACGAGCTACCGCTGACGAGTGCGGGCAAGATCGACCGTCGCCGGCGGCCGACCATGAAGGCGTTCACAGCGGAGCGACCCCGCTCTCCGCCCCCGGGCCGGGCAGCACGTCGATGTCGGCGGCGCGCATGGGCCGGTCGCAAGGCTCCGTAGACCCAGGTCTTCTCCGGTCCGCGGGCATAGTCGAGCTCGGAGACGAACGTCGCACTAGGTCAGAGCAGCACTGTTCCACGCCCCGCCCCCATCAGCGAACGTGCGACATTCGTCGAATGACTGCTCGTCATCGGCGTCAATACTCTCGGGGCAGTTGTCAACGTCGAGAACGGAAACCGAGCCGATGACCCCCTCAGAGCTACCGCGTCCCCCTCGTGGACCGGCGATGGGCATCCTCGCAGAGGACCTGCAGGGCTCTGTCGCGGTCGCCTGCCGGCTGCGCCAGCGCGGGCTCGACCCGGTGATCGTGCGCGACCCCGCATCTGTCGTCTCCGATGCGGATGCCATCGTCGTCGACCTCGATCTGCACCACGCCGCAGGCGCCGCCGAGGCGCATATCCGCGAGTGGGCGGCCTGGCTCGACGACCACGGCTGCGAGCGGGTCGAGGTGAAGCTCAACGCCGAGCTGCGCGGATCTCCGGATGCGCTGATCGCCGGGATCGACGCGGGGCAGGACGAGAACGGCATCCTTCTCGTCGTCCCGGCCTATCCGACCGCCGGCCGTGTCTGCGTCGACGGCCATCTGCTCGCCCCCATGCCGGTGGGCAACGGGCTCGACGTCGACGTGCGGTCCGCGATCCGCACCGAGGACGCCGAGCTGATCGGGCTCACGGTGCTGAACCAGGGTGCCGATGCCGTCACCGCGCGCATCCTCGAGGCCTTCGCCCGCGGCATCCGGCGGTTCGTCCTCGACGGCACGGTCGAGGCGCACCTCGGCACCGCGGCGCAGGCCGCGACCCGGCTCCGCGAAGAGGGGCACGCCGTCGCGACCGCGAGCACCGGCGGCTGGCTGAGGTTCTACCCTGACCTCGGCCGCGACGGTTTCGTCGTCGTCGTCACCCCCGGCAACCACGACACCGACCGCGCGCAGCTGCGCCGGCTCGGAGCGGCCTACGGCTCCCGTGCGCTGATCACCACCGCCGCGGAAGCCGCAAGTTGGGGGGCGGATGCCGCGCACGAGGTGCTTGCCTCGCATCGGATCCTCGCGCTGCACGAGACCGACCGCGACGACCCCGACCGCTGGATCGTCGCGGAGCAGCTCGCCGGGGCGGTGCGCAGCCTGCTCGACGCCTCGGCCCGCAGCGAGAACAAGTGCCTCGGCGTGGTCGCCAGCGGTGGCCTGACGACAACGGCGCTGGTCCAGCAGCTCGGCGGCACGAGCCTGCGTGCGGGGCTCGAACTGGAGCCGCTGTGCCCGACCGCTCACATCACGGGGGGCGACTTCGACGGCCTGCGGCTGCTCTGCAAAGCCACCGGGACCGGCTCCGAGGAGACCCTGCTTCGCATGACCCGTCAGATCCTCGGGGCCTGACCCCGCTCGCATCCCATGGAAGGACATCGTGTGACCGACATCGATCCGCTGCGCACCGCGCTCATCCTTATCGACCTGCAAGGCTCGAACGCCGACCACCCCGTGCACCCGCACCCCGCAGGGGACGTCGTCGAGCGCTGCATCCGGCTGATCGACGCGACTCGGAACGCGGGCGGCCTTGTCGTGCATGTGCGCACCAGCTTCCTACCGGACGAGGGTGATTCGCTCGGCGGCAAGCTGCTCACCGATGTCGAACGCCCCGCACGCCCGGTACGGCGGCCCGGCTGGGACCGCTTCCTCCCCGGCGTCGATCCGCTGCCCACCGAGCCGGTGATCGTGAAGCGTAGCTGGAACGCGTTCCACGGCTCCGACCTCGACCTGCAGCTGCGCCGGCGCGGGGTCACCACCGTGATCATGGCGGGAATCTCCACCGGATTCGGCGTCGAGGGGACCGCCCGTGCGGCATACGACCACGCCTACAACATCGTCTTCGTTCCCGAGGCGATGTCGGCCTACGCCGCCGAGCAGCACCACCACTCGGTGCACGCCGTCTTCCCGCAGCTCGGCCGCGTCCGCAGCCTGGACCAGGTCGTCGAGGCGCTACCCCCTCAGCCCGCGACCGTGCCCTGAAGCAGATACGGAAAGAACCAGTGATGGACGAGTTCCTCAGCTACCGGCCCCTCGACCGGCGGGAGAGCCTGACCCTGCCCGACGGCAAGCGCGTCGCCGTGAACGTGGTGATGAACATCGAGCACTACGAGTACCTTCCGCCGACGAACCCGCACCGAGACTACTTCTACCGCGTTCCGGCAAAGCCGGACATCGTCGGCTACTCGTTCCGCGACTTCGGCAACCGCGTCGGCTTCTGGCGGATGCTGCCGGTGCTCGACGACTCCCCCGTGCAGGTGACCTGCTCGCTCAACTGCGAGGTGCTGCGCCTGTACCCCGACATCGCGGAGGCGATGGTCGACCGGCGGTGGAGCTTCATGAGCCACGGCACCTACAACAGCCGTCTCCTGTTCGGCGAGTCCGAGAGCTCGGAACGCGAGTTCTACGACTACACCATCTCCACCGTGCAGGAGCTCACCGGCTACCGCATGCGAGGGATGCTGGGACCGTCGTTCAGCGCCACCCCGGCCACCTACCGGCTGATGGCCGAGGCGGGGATGACCTACACGACCGACTGGTTCATCGACGACCAGCCGTTTCGGCTCGACGGGCCGAGCGGCGGGGGACTGATCGGCGTGCCCTACTCCCGCGAGGTCAACGACGCGCTGATCTTCCCCGGGTCGCCGATGTTCGGTCTGGACAGCGACTACTTCGCCGAGATCGTCCAGTCGCAGTACGAGGTGCTCGCCGCCGAGGCCCACGAACGCGACACCGCGTACGTCATGACGATCGCGCTCCACCCCCTCTACATGGGCATCCCGCACCGGATCGGCCACCTGGCGCGGATGTTCGAGCGGCTGAGCTCGCACGACGACATCTGGTGGACCACCCCGGAGCAGATCGCCGCCCACGTCGATGAGATCGGATGGTGCTGACATGCGGCTTGTGAGAGCTTTGCACGAGACCGAAGGCGGATCCCGCCTCGCCCCGAACCGCGGCTGGCCCAGCGGCGCGCGCCTGGCCGTGGTCGTGCTGATGCATCTCGACCACGTGCCCGCACTCCCCGGCTCCGCGCCCGGCCTCCCGCCCTCGAGCGTGGCGATGCGCGGCCCGTACCCGCAGATCATGGACGTGCACACCACGTCGCAGCACGAATACGGGCTGCGGGTTGGAGCGTTCCGGATCCTCGACCTCCTCGACGAGCTGGAGATCGCCCCGACGGTCGCAATCGATGCCTTCTCCGCCCGGCACCGTCCCCGCCTGGTGGAGCGCATCGCCGAGTCCGGTGCGGAGTTCGCGGCGCACGGGCTGGACGGCGCCGGCATCCTGCACGACGGGATGGGTGCCCAAGGGCAGCGCGCCCACCTCTCCGAGTCGATCGACGCCGTGGCCGAGGCCAGCGGCATCCGGCCGATCGGCTGGAGCGGCCTGGACTACGCGCAGTCCACGACGACCCTGGAGGATCTCGCCGACCTCGGCATCCGCTGGACTGCCGACTGGCCCAACGACGAGGCGCCGAACATCCTGGCCACGTCCCGCGGCGACATCGTCGACATCCCAGTGAACATCCACCTCGACGACGTGTTCTCCCACCTCAAGCGCGGCACGCCGATCCGCACGTGGGCCGACAACATCACCGCATCCGCACGGCGGCTGCTCGACGAGGACGCACCCCGCACCCGGACGCTGGTGCTGGGGCTCCACCCCTGGCTCATCGGCCAGCCGTTCCGGTTCGCGCACCTGCGCGAGACGCTGCGCACCCTGCGCGGCATGGACGCCCTGTGGTGGGCGCGCGGCACGGATGTCGTCGCGCATCTGGACGGCGAGGCACGGAACGACGAAGGAGACCGACGATGACCCTCAACCTGCTGGCCCGTGAGCTCGGGGCATCCGTGGTGGACTGCTCGGACGAGTTCTTCGGCGCGGCCGACGCCCTGCTCCTCTCCACCCCGCCGCAGCGCCCCGGCACCTACGGACTGCGTGGAGCGGATGTCGACGGGTGGGAGAGCCGCCGGCACAACCCCGACCACGACTGGGTCGTGATCCGCGCCGCCCATCCGGGCCGGATCGAGCAGGTCGAACTGGAGACCACCGGGTTCCGTTTCAACGCCCCGCGGCGCATCAGCGTCGACATCTCCGACGCCGCCGACGGCCCATGGCACGAGATCCTCGCCGACGCCGAGGTGCAGCCGAACTCCGTGAACGAGTATCCGGTCGCCGACGCCGGGCGCTCGGCCGCCTTCGTCCGGCTGCGCATCATCCCCGACGGCGGAGTCGCCCGCTTCCGCGCGCACGGCATCGTCGACGTCTCCCGCAGCCGCCCGCCGGAGGGCGTGCGCCTCTCGGATATCCGGCTCGGATGCCGCGTGCGCGCGTCGGAAGGCTCCTTCGGGGACCCGTGGTCGGTGATCTCTCACGCGATGCCGCGGAACACGCACGACGGCTGGGAGACTCCCCGGCGGTCCGACGCCGATCGGCATTTCGTCGAGCTCTCCTGGCCGGAGCCCGTCCGGCTGCGGACGCTCGAGGTCGTCGCCACGCCGTTCCGCGGCAACTGCGCGGCCCGGATCGCCGTCGAGGCGCGGGCGGACGACGCGTCCGGCTGGGCGGCACTGGGAACCTTCGAGATCGCCTCCGGGGCGACGACCGCCATCGAGCTGGCCGCCACCGACGCGCAGCAGGTCCGCGTGCGCGCCCTGCCCGACGGCGGATTCTCCCGCCTCTGGTTCTACGGCGCTCAGCTTCCCCTCACCCACACCCAAGATCAGGAGTAACGATGAAGTTCAAGAAGACCGGGGTCATCGCGGTCGCCGGCGTGACGCTCCTGACCTCGTGCTCAGGGGGAGGCGACACGTCCGACAAGGGCACCGGCGGCGGATCGACCTCCAAGGTGCTCGTGTTCGGCGCTGCGGGCGCCCCGTCTCTCTTCGACCCGTTCTACACCTCGGACGGCGAGACCGCCCGGGTGAACAACCAGATGTTCGAAGGACTGCTCAGCCTCAAGCCGGGCACGGCCGACCCCGCACCCGGCCTGGCGGTCTCATGGGAGCAGAACGAGGGCGGAAAGCAGTGGACGTTCCAGCTCCGCGAGGGCGTCAGCTTCCATGACGGCACAGCCTTCAATGCCGCCGCCGTCTGCGCGAACTTCGACCGGTGGTACCGGCAGCCCAAGATCGCGCGCACCTCGGCGGTCAGCCACACCTGGGTGAACGACTTCGGAGGCTTCGAGGGCGACAAGACTCCCTCGCTGTACGCCGGATGCGAGGCGCAGAGCGAGTCCACGGTGGTGCTGAGCCTGACCAATTCGAGCTCGAAGTTCCCCACCATCCTCGCGCACGGCACCTACGCCATGTCGAGCCCGACGGCGATGGAGAAGTACAACGCCAACGGAGTCGAGGCCAAGGGCGAGGGCTTCGCCTTCCCGGAGTACGGCCGCCTGCACCCGACCGGAACCGGCCCGTTCACCTTCGTCTCGTACGACGACTCGACCGGCACGGTCAAGCTCGCTCGCAACGACAAATACTGGGGCGACGCACCGAAGATCGCGGGCATCGAGTTCCGCACGATCCCGGATGAGACGGCGCGCCGGCAGGAGCTCGAGGCCGGCACCATCCACGCCTACGACCTGCCGGCCCCTCGCGACTGGAAGAGCCTGAAGGACGGCGGGTTCCAGGTCGTCACCCGGCCGCCGTTCAACGTCATGTACCTCGGCCTGAACGCGACCACCGTGCCCGAGCTCAAAGATCTCCGTGTCCGCCAGGCCATCGCCTGGGCGATCAACAAGCAGCAGATCGTCGACACGCTGCTGCCCGAGGGCTCCGAGACCGTGACGCAGTTCGTCCCCCGTTCCGTCGAGGGCTACGACAGCGGCGTCGAGGGGTACCCGTACAACCCGGACAAGGCGCGCGCCCTGCTCGCCGAGGCCGGCGTGCCGAACCTCAAGATCGAGCTGTGGTACCCGACCGAGGTCACTCGCCCATACATGCCCGAGCCCAAGCGCTTCTTCGATCTGATCAAGGCCGATCTCGAGGCAGTCGGCATCCAGATCGAACCGGTCGCGAAGTCATGGGCCGGCGGCTACCTCAGCGGTCGTGAGGCGGGCCAGGCGCCGGTCTACCTGCTTGGCACCACGGGGCACTACAACAGCGCCCAGAACTTCCTGGGCATCCTGTTCGGCGCCACCGACAACGCGTTCGACACCGGTCTGCTCGGCTTCGGCCAGGAGCTCGTCGACGACCTCAAGGCGGCGGACCGCGAGCCGGATCCGCAGAAGCGCGTCGACATGTACCTCGAGATCAACCGAAAGATGGCCAATGACTGGCTGCCGTCGATCCCGATCGCCAGTAGCCCCTCCGCGCTGGTGTTCGACGGCAGCGTGCGCGGCATCGTCGCCAGCCCGGTCGGTGGCGAGCGCCTGGCCACGGCTACCCTCGACAAATAGTCCCACCCGGGTGCGGGCCGCGCGCAGGCGCGCTCCGCACCGATTGGATAGACATGTTCCGGTTCATCCTCCAAAGAACGCTCCAGGCGGTCGCGACCTTCGCCGCCCTCACGGCGATCCTGTTCGTCTGGCTGCGCAGTCTCCCGGGCGGACCGCTCGATGCGCTGCTCGGCGAGAACGCCAGCCCGCAGGACCGCGCCAAGCTCGTCGAGTCGCTCGGCCTAGACGAGCCGCTGTGGACGCAGTACCTGCGCTACCTGGGGCGGTTCTGGACCGGCGACCTCGGCGTATCGACGGGCGTCTGGCGCGGCGCGCCCGTCACCGAGGTGATCCTCACGCGGGCGCCCGCCACGATCGAGCTCGCCCTGAGCGCGCTGATCGTCGGCGCCGTGCTCGGCATCGCCGCCGGCTACTGGGCGGCGAAGAGGCGCGGCGTGTTCGACGTCGCCTTCCTCAGCTTCTCCGTGCTCGGCCTCGCCGTGCCGGTCTTCTTCACCGCGTTCATCCTCAAGTACGTCTTCGCCGTCCGCGCGGGATGGCTGCCGCCGTCGGGACGGGCCGACCTGAGCGGCTCCATACCGACGACGACGGGGCTGACGCTCCTGGACTCGCTGCTCGCCGGGAGCGGGGCCGCGTTCGCCGAGAGTCTCACCTACCTCACGCTGCCGACGATCGCCCTGGCGATCATCCCCTTCGCCGTGATCTTCCGGCTGACCCGGGCGTCCGTGACCGAGACGCTCCAGCAGGACTTCATCCGCACGGCGAACTCCAAGGGCCTGCGGAACCCGACGATCGCCGGGCGCCACGTGCTGCGCAACTCGCTGCTGCCGGTGATCACGGTGATCGGGTTGCAGGCCGGCGGCCTGTTCTCCGGCGCCGTGCTCACCGAGACCGTCTTCAACTACCGCGGGCTGGGGCAGTCGATGGCGCTGGCCTTCACCACGCGCGACTACGCGGTGCTGCAGGCCCTCATCATGCTCGCCGCAGTCCTGTACCTGGTCATCAACATCGTCGTCGACATCGCCTATGCGCTGTGCGATCCGAGAGTGAGGACGCCATGACCGCCGCCCCGGCCGTTCCGCGCCACCGTGCCGCGACCGGACGACCGGGCGCGCAGACCCTGAGGCGGCTGCTCCGCCAGCCGGCGTTCCTGATCGGCGGGGCGATCACATTCGTGTTCGTCCTCGTCGCGGTCACCGCGCCGGTGCTGGCGCCGCACGACCCGGCCGCCCCGTTGCTGCTCGATCAGGTGCGCGCCCAGTCGAACCCCGTTCCGCTCCCGCAGGAGGGATTCTCGCTGGGCGGGGATCCCGCCGGTCGCGATCTGCTGTCCCGACTGATCGCCGGAGCCCGGCAGACCCTCATCGTCGGGGTGATGGCGACGCTCGGCGGTTTCGTCGGCGGCATCGCGCTCGGTCTCGTCGCGGGCGTGTTCGGCGGCAAGGTCGACACGCTCGTGATGCGGGCGGTGGACGTGATGCTGGCGATCCCGTCGCTGCTGATGGCCTTCTCGATCGCGGCCCTGTTCGCCAACCCCAACGAGTGGACCCTGATCCTCACCATCGCGATCGTGCAGGTGCCGGTCTTCGCCCGGCTCATGCGCGGATCGATGCTGGTGCAGCGCGGCACCGACCATGTGCTGGCCGCGCGGGCGCTGGGTGTGAAGCCGGGGGCCATCGTCTTCCGGCACATGGTCCCCAACGCGCTCGGGCCGGTGATCGTACAGGCGACCCTGAGCCTGGCCGTGTCCATCCTCGACGCCGCCGCCCTGTCCTTCCTCGGGCTGGGCAACCCCGACGACGGCCGGCCGGAGTGGGGGCAGATGCTGGGCGGCGCGCAGCAGTACTTCAACTCGTTCCCGCATCTCGCGATCTACCCGGCGCTGTGCATCATCGTCGTCGCCCTGGGCTTCACGCTCATGGGCGAGTCGCTGCGCGAGACCCTCGACCCCCGCACCCGGAGGTGATGCAGATGAATGCGCATGCGCACCAGACCCGGCTCGGAGCGGATCCGCTGCTGGTGGTCGAAGACCTGTCGGTCACGTTCTCACGACCTGGCCAGGAGCCCTTCACAGCCGTGGACGGGGTCGGGTTCGAGGTCCGTCCCGGCGAAGTGGTCGGTCTGGTAGGCGAGTCCGGCTGCGGCAAGTCCGTGACCTCGCTCGCCATCATGGGGCTCCTGCCCCGCCGGGGGACCCGCGTCAGCGGCAGGGCGGTCTTCGACGGCGTGGACCTGCTCTCACTGTCCGATCGTGAGCTGCGCGATCGCCGTGGCGCCGACGTGGCGATGATCTTCCAGGACCCGTTGTCCTCGCTGAACCCCGTCGTGCCGCTGGGAGTGCAGGTGGCGGAGGTCATCCAGCGCCATCGCCGGATGAGCCGGTCCCGGGCGACGCGGCAGGCGCAGGAGATGCTGGAGCGGGTCGGCATCCCCGATCCCGCCCGGCGGATGCGCGAGTACCCGCACCAGGTCTCCGGCGGCATGCGCCAGCGCGTGCTGATCGCCATCGCCCTGGCCTGCGAACCGCGGCTGCTGATCGCGGATGAGCCGACCACGGCGCTGGACGTCACGATCCAGGCCCAGATCCTCGCGCTCCTGAAGGAGCTCGTCGTCGGCTCGGGCACCTCGTTGATCATGATCACCCACGATCTCGGCGTGGTCGCCGGCCTGTGCGACACGGTCAACGTGCTCTACGGCGGACGCATCGTCGAGCGGGCGGACCGCTATTCGCTGTTCGACGCGCCCCGGCATCCTTACACCGGAGGGCTGCTGGAATCCGTGCCGGCATTGGGTGACGGGGAAGAGCGGCTGCGACCCATCCCGGGTTCCGTCGCCGACAACATCCCGTGGTCGCAGGGGTGCGCCTTCGCGCCGCGCTGTCACGTCGCCACCGACCTCTGCTTCCGGGAGGGGCCTGCCTGGTCGGCCGACGGCGAGCGGCGATCGCGCTGCCACCACCCGCTGTCCGATCCGATCATCGTGGCGAAGGAGACGACTTCATGACGACGGTCGCCGTTCCGACCCGACCGGGCGCCGGGGAGCAGCCCCTCCTCGACGTCCGCGACCTCAAGGTCCACTTCCCGATCCGCCGAGGGGTGCTCATGGACCGGACCGTCGGCCACGTCCACGCGGTCGACGGCGTCGACCTGCGGATCATTCGTGGGGAGACCTACGGCCTGGTCGGGGAGTCGGGGTGCGGCAAGTCGACGTTCGGGCGCGCCGTGCTCCAGCTGACCCCCGTGACCTCGGGGGAGATCCGCTTCGACGGAATCGACCTGCGGTCGCTGCGCGGTGAGGCGCTGCGCCGCCGGCGCCGCCACATGCAGATGGTCTTCCAGGATCCGCTGGGGAGCCTGGACCCCCGGCAGAGCGTCGAGCAGATGTTCCGTGAGGGGATGGCCGCGCACGGGCTGGCGAAGGGAGATGTCTCCGGGCGCCTCGACGAGCTGCTCGACTCGGTGGGGCTGCCGCGGACGGCGCTGCGCAAGTACCCGCACGAGTTCTCCGGAGGACAGCGTCAGCGCATCGGCATCGCCCGGGCGCTCTCGGTGGAGCCGCAGCTGATCGTCGCGGACGAGCCCGTCAGTGCCCTGGACGTGTCGGTCCAGGCGCAGGTCATCAACCTTCTCGAGGACGTCCAGGCCGCATACGGGCTGACCTACCTGATCATCGCGCACGACCTCGCCGTGATCCGGCACATGAGCGACCGGATCGGGGTGATGTACCTCGGCGGGATGGTGGAGGAGGCGCCCACTGCGGAGCTGTTCGCCGAGCCGCTGCACCCCTACACGCGGGCGCTGCTCTCCGCCGTGCCGCAGCCCGACCCCCGGTACGAGGATTCTCGCGAGCAGATCCTGCTCCGCGGCGATCTGCCCAGCCCGGCGGACCCGCCGCCCGGATGCCGGTTCAGCACCCGTTGTCCGTGGAAGCAGCAGACCCGCTGCGACACCGAGCGCCCGCAGCTGCGGACCGTCGGGGTTCCGGGGACGACCGCCGCCCACCGGGTCGCCTGCCATTGGGCGGAGGGCATCCGCGACGGTGCGATCCGGCCGACGCGGTCGACCCGCGTCGGCGCCGCCCTGCCCGTCGGCGCGGCTGCATCATCGGGGTCGGCGTCCGGCACCCCGCCGGCGACCGGCGGGAGCTGACCGCTGTGCCGGCGACGCGGGTCGGGACAAGGCCGAGGGCGCTCGGGCGGAGGGGAGCGGCGTGAACGGCGTCCTCACGCAGCACCTCCACGAGCTCGTGCATTCTCTCAGCGCATCGCTGGACGTGCCGGTCGAGGTCACCGACGTGCAGTTGAACCGGATCGCCCGGTCGATGCCGAACTCCTCCGCGGACGAGGACTTCGCCGAGGCGGTGTCGCCTCGGCACCTCGGATTGAGCGCGCGCTCCGTGGCCCTGATCTCCGAACCCGTCTACATCGGCGGGAGCGCCGACCTCGGGATGCCCCTGACGCTGGTGATCCCGGTGCGATCGCCCGGTTCGGCGCCGTCGCTGCTGCTCTGGATCACCTGCGCGCGAGGGCCGCTGTCGCCCGAGCGGATCGAGAGCGTGGGACGGATCGCGGAGGCCACCGTCTGCGCGCTGGAGACAGCCGGGCTGCTCGTATCGCCCGAATGGGCGGACGACCACGTCGGCCGTGCCTTCGCTTCGGGGGATCTGGACGGACTGGACTCGCTGCTGGGCCGGGCCATCCGCGACGGAAAGCTGCTGCACGACGGGACCTTCGTCTGCCTTGCGCTCTCGATGCCCGCGGCGCTTGACCCGGACTCGTCGGGATCGGCGGCGCAGCGACGGCTGACCGCCGTGACGAACCGCTTCGCCGAGGGCCATCTGCGCGACCGGTGCCTCATCGCGTTCAGCGGCTCCGTCAGCTTCGCGCTGCTGGCACCTCAGCCACGCGACGTCCAGACGACCCTGCCAGGGCTGCTCGCGACGAAGACCGTTGACCTGATCTTCCGGTCCCGGCGGAACGGCATCGACCTCCCATGGCTCGTCGCTGTCAGCACGATCGTGGCCGATCGCGCGAGTGTCGCCGTCTGGCAGGCCAGGCAGAGCCTGGACCTGGCCGAGAGCATGGGCTGGAAGCACCAGGTCGTCCACTGGGAGAGAACCGCGCACATGCGCGGGCTCGCCGCAGTGCCCACGGACGTCCTCGTGCGCCACTTCATCAGCCCGTCCCTGCGATGGCTTCTCGAAGACGAGTCGGCGGAGGACCTCGTCCGGACTCTCAGGGCGTTCCTGACCACGGCGGGGAACGTCAAGCAGGTCGCGGCAGACCTGTATCTTCACCGTGCGACCGTCTACCACCGGATCAGGAAGGTCGAGGCGAGGCTGGGAGTAGACCTGTTCAGCGGTGCAGGGCGTCTGGAGGTCCACGCCGGTCTTCTCGCTGCAGAGATCGTCGCGAGCCGGACGACGGCGGGGCGAGAGCTGCCCGGCCGCCTCACTCCGCGGCCGACCCCTTCTTCTCCCGCCTCAGCGCGTGCAGGATCGCTCGGTGTACCCGTTCGGCTGGGCGGCGCCCTCGAGGATGAGCCGACGGGCGGCGACGAATGCGATCCCGGGCTCGGCGTCGAACGCGAGCGGCTCGTAGGCCGCATCCCCGGCGTTCTGCGCGTCGACGACTGCGGTGAGGCGGCACAGGCTGACGTCGACCTCGTCCTCGGAGATCACGCCGTGTGCCAGCCAGTTCGCCAGCAGTTGGCTCGAGATCCGCAGCGTCGCGCGGTCCTTCATGAGCGCGGTGCCGTGGATGTCGGGCACCTTCGAGCATCCGACCCCTGGTCGATCCAGCGGACGACGTAGCCGAGGATCGACTGCACGTTGTTGTCGAGCTCGGTCGCGACGACCTCGGGGGGGAGAGATCGTCGTCGCCGACGAGCAGGATATCGATCCGGCGCGCCTGGCTCACATCGAGGGCTCCGCGCCCGGGGCCGGGGGTGTGGTCTTCGGTTCGCGGCGCAGCATGGCCCGCAGTCGCTTCTCGATCGGATATTCGTACAGCCGGTACAGCCCCCATGACAGCAGCACGCTGACGGCCAGGCCGGCCAGCGCGTACGGCAGGTGCGCCCAGCTGGGCGGCGGGAAATCGTACAGCGACCGCCGACCGAACGCGTGCTTGGCGATCGGGAAGAGCACCAGGAAGTGCACCAGGTAGAAGGCGTAGGACCACTGGCCGAGCGCCACCAGCGGGCGGGAGCCGAGCAGGCTGCGCCGACCGGCCAGGTCGTTGGTGGCCGCCGCCGCGATGAGCGGCGCGAACACCACGATGCTGCCCCACCGGCTCTCACACGGCCACTGCCACGTCTACGCCACCACGATCCACACCACCGCCACCCCCGGCAAGGCCGTCGCCTTCGCCCTGCCCACCCCCACGGGCACCCGCCTGACCTTCCCGCCCCTCCCCGACCTCCGCCCCGGCCTGGCCCGCCTGCACGAGTGGACCGACCACCACCCACCCGTGGAAGGGCGGACTCCAGCCGAGAACAGTTGAACGCCCCGGTCGATCTCAACCCACCCCTCCCGGCGCCAGCCGGGCAACAGGCGCCGTTGGTGAAAATCTCCTGGATATCGGCGAGCCAGGTGACCCGGAACCCGCTCTCCTGGCTTCCTTCCCGTCATCCTGTCGAACGCCGGAAGGCACCCGTCGTCGGTTCTGACTGGTGAGTGTCGATTTGAACAGTACCGAGTCGCTGATGCCCCTCCCCCAGCGCTGGGCGGCGGGTGCCGGATACAACACTCGGAGATGTTCCAAGAGCAGCGGAAACGTCAGGGTGGTGTGTGCTAAAAAAGGCGCGTCGGCCCAGCTCATTGGGGATTGCCGAGGGATCGGCGAACCCGGGTGAGCGGGCGGGCCAGCACGACAGGCCGTGCCACGGCGCCCGGAAGGGCGTGAGCGAGCCGGTCACCCGGAGAAAGAAAGACGGCCCCGAGCCGGTGCGACCAACACCGTCCCAAGGCCTTGATCAATTCACCCTGCCAAACCAGGAGAAAGATCTGTGCTCGACTGTACTCGCGCGCCCGCGCCCATATCAAACATCCGCTCCCGCCAGACGATCGTCTTCTCGGTCTCGGAGGGCGGGCGATGAGCATCCGGCCGACGAAGCCGCCCTCCGACCGGTTCACCCGGATATCCAACCTTTGGATCCGTGACCTGCGGCTGTCGTGGAAGGCGCGCGGCCTGCTGGCCTGGCTGACCTCGCACGCGACCGGCTTCCGGGTCTCGGAGAAGACCATCGTCTGCGCCGCCCCGGACGGCCGGGACGCGGCCCGGGCCGCCATCGGGGAACTGGAGGCGTACGGCTACCTGGTGCGCGAACGCGAACGGGGCCGCGACGGCAGGCTCGGCGGCGTCACCTACATCATCTGCGACCCCTGGTCACCGCGGCTCACCGCTGCCAAACCCAGGCCGGAAAACCCGTTGCTGGCCCCGACCAGTGCGGACACCGCGAAACCGCAGGTGGCAGCCTACGACGGGAAACCCAACGTAGGAAAACCCACCCGTATAAGAAGACCAGAGAAGCAAGAAGACCAGAACCCCGAGAAGATCAGCGAAAACCCCCCTCTTCTCGCCGTAGGCGAGCCTGCGGACCGTAGGGGGCCGGGCGCCGCGCCGACGCCTGCGGCGAATCCGGAAGAGTTGTCCCGGATGGCCGCCGAGTTGCTCGGCAGGCTGCCCGACCACTACCGCCGCGCCCCGGCCTGGCTGCGCTCCCGGCTGCTGAAAAAGATCTCCGAGGCCCTCACCCGGCACTCCCCTCCGGCCATCGCCGACGGCACCGCCTACTCCGGCTGCGGACGCGATCCCCGGCATCCGTTCTGCGACGCGGAGGTGGGAGATACGTCCGCCCGGCCAGGCCCCGAGGTCCCCCCGCATCCGTCCCGCGAGGCGAAAGCGGCGAGCGCGAAGGCCCCACCCGGTTTGGGCCTTCTGCCCTACTCTTCCTCGGAGCCCTTGGCCAGTGTGGAAGCGAGTTGGAGACAAACGCGTCCTGGCCCTGGTCTTCTCGAAGCGGACGCGGGGACGGTCATCGGCTTCGCTCATGCCGATCCGGCAGAACCGCGTCTCACAACAGGTAGGCGTTGTGGGGGTTGAACCTGGTTCCCGCCACCTGGACGCACTTGTGCGAGCTGATGTCGAGGTTGGAGCCGTCGTAGGTGTCGCCGGTGACGCGCTGCGGGTAGACCCACGTGTCGCCCACCGTGTAGCGGCCGTTGAGCGCGAGCCGGGTGACCGCCGTGGGCAGCGACCCGCGCGAGCGGTGCATGCAGCGCTCGCTGAAGATGACATATTCGCCGGCCTTCATCGGGACTGTCTGCGTGTCGCCCGGCTTGACCTTGAAGGGCTCGGTGACGACCGCGAACAGGTTCTCGCAGAACGCATCGAGCATGTCGAAGAGCTCCTCCAGCGAGTACTTGTCGGGGTCCACCCCGGAGAAGACGTTCCGCGTGTCGATGTCGAGGATCACGCTGTTGTTGGCGGCGCGGTCGAGCAGCTCCTCCTTGGTCTTGATCCGGTTGCGCGGATCGACGTAGGCGCCTGACTCCGCCAGCCGTACCATCCGCTTGGGGTAGGAGTTGCGCTGGGAGCCCTTGACGAACTCCATGACGCCGTCATCCTCCGAGACGTCCGTCAGCGCCAGCCACACCGTCCAGTCCCATTCGCCCGCGGGATTCATGGGGAACAGCGCTGGGCGATGCCCGCCGACCTCTTCGCCGTCGAAGTAGCCGTACTCCTGGTGCCAGTCGATCGGACCGCCGCCGGGGAACTTCTCGAACAGCTTGGAGCGCCACAGGATCAGCGAGTCCGCCCTGGTGACCTCCTGTACCGTCTGGGCCAGCTCCGGAGCCGTCAGGATCTCGCGGACGGTTTCATTGGCCAGGTGCCAGTCACGCACCGAATAGCGGCCGTAGAGCGGGTGCGTGGGCGCCTCGTGCAGAACATTGCCGAAGAACTCCCGCAGTTCCTCGAGGACCGCGGAGGAGGCGAAACGTGGGAAGGGACCCACGAAGCCGTTTCTGACCAGGGACTCTTGGGGTGACATGTCCATCAGGGACCGGCCTTTCTGTCGCTACGAGGGGACGGTGAGGGTCGGGAGCCCGCGGAGAACCGGCCGGCCTTGGCGGCGACGTCGCCGCCATAGAGGCGCAGCACCTGCTCCAGGGCGAATTCGGCCAGATAGCGCCGCAGGTCGTCGGGAGGTTCCTCTACCAGCAGGAGCCGGGCGCCGCCGATGGTGTCGGCGTGGGCTGGTCGTACACTTCGTGCCCGTTCAGGGTCAGTTCGTTAACGCCTGCGGGTGTGATGGCCACGCGGTACTCGTTTTTGACTTCCTTCGGGACAGCGATGAGCATTGCCCACCCCTTTATCGGGAAACAGCAATGATGGTGGCGGGTCCTTTGATAAGGCGCCATAACATCGCAAGAACTAGCGATATCTCAGCAGATACTCGCCCATCGTTCATTCATGAGTCCTTCTCGACCATCGAGTCCGAATCCTGTGCGACCGTTCCGCGGCACTCCGGCAGCGCTGGATGACGTGGATCGACGGCTGCTCCATGAGCTGGCCGAGGACGCGCGCATCCCGAACAACACGCTCGCCGGCCGAGTCGGGATCGCTCCATCGACGTGCTCGCTGAGGTTGAGACGCCTGCGTGAGATCGGAGCAATCCGTGGCTTCTACGCCGACATCGCCCCTGAGGCCCTCGGCCTGCCGATCCAGGCCATGATTGCCGTGCGCGTGCAACCAACTGCGCGCTCCCGCATCGGTGAGATGACCGCCAAGCTGGCCGCACTGCCAGGAGTGCTGAACGTCTACTTCCTGGCGGGATCGGTGGACTTCCTGATCCAGGTGACGGCCGCGTCGCCCGACGCGCTGCGCGAGTTCGTCACGCTACACCTCAGCGCCTCACGGGAGTATGCCTCGACTGAGACCAGCCTGGTCTTCCAGCACATCCGCAGCGGGCTTCCCGGCTAGTGCGACGTTCCTCACCGGAAGTAAGGCCTCCACCTGGACGTCCAGTACCTTGGCCATCTCGCTGACCTGGCTTTTGGAGATGTGTTTGATGCCGAGCTGTTCGACCCGCTTGTCCACCCGCCGGGTGGAGACCCCGATCAGGTAGCCGGTGGCCACCACGCTGATCAGGGCTTGCTCGGCCCGGCTGCGCCACTCCAGCAGCCAGTCGGGGAAGTAGGAGCCTGAGCGTAGTTTCGGGATGGCGAGCTCGACGGTGTGGCTGTTGCCTTTTCGGTACGGCCTGATTCGAGGCCGCTTGGATGGTCGAGCGGCCGGTGCCGAGTGGATTGGCGCATGGTCAGCCTGCCGGTCGGAGCCGGTAGCGGTGGGGCCGGGACGCTGGTGAGTCCACGGGGTGTCGCCGCCGTTCAGGTGGTGAGTGCGGCTGAGCGCCGGGCCGGGTCCAGGCGGCAGAGCTTGCCGAGGTTGAGCACCATGGCGGCGAAGGTGAGCTCGGCTTGGCAGGCGGTGGGGTCCACACTGTTGGGCACGGCCATCGCTTTCTTCTCCTTCGATCTTGGTTTCGCAACCTGAAGGATCACGCGATGGCCGTCCTCATTTCACGGCGCCACACCATCTAACTGGGGAAACTCATCCACCACGTCCGCGGACGCAACCCGGTGTCGCACCGCCACGGCGGCCGCGGCCAGCGGGATCAACCCGCACACCGCCGCCTGCAAGGTGAGGTAACCGGCGGGCCCGACGACGAGCCGGCCGCCGACGGCCACGACCGCCTCTTCGTCGCCTCTCGCGGGCCGCAGATGGCCCGGGTGCCTCAACGCTACTCCAGAGCTGGGGCGGCCCCGGTCCTCACCAGGGCCGGCAGTCGCACGCCCCTTGGAGTGTCGGCTCATGCCTCATCTGGCAGCACCTGGCTGAGGATCTCCATCGAATGCCGGCGACCGCTCCTGACGTGTTCCGATGCGAGCGCGGCAGCTGATTCAGCGTCGCCCTTCTCGATCGCAGCGAAGAGCTGCTGATGCTCATGGCACAGTGACGTCGGGTCGCGTTCCGCCGTCAGCCTGAAGAGCCAGCGCACCCGGCCGCTGATCATGGCCATCATCCGTTGCAGCAAGACATTGCCCGAGATCTCCACGATGCACTCGTGAAATGCCGCGTTGGCCGAGCTGATCACCCCAGGGTCATCGGTTTCGGTGGCCGCCTCGGCCTGCCTCAGGGCCTCCTTCAGTTGCTCGATCTCCTCGGCCGAGGATCGCTGGGCAGCGAGCTGGGCCGCCAACCCCTCCAGAGATATCCGAACGCTGAAGAGCTCATCGGCATCACGCATGGTGAGCTGTCGTACCACCGCACCGCGACGCGGGATGAGGTCGATGAATCCGTCCAGCTGGAGTCGGACGAATGCCTCGCGCAGCGGCACCCGGGAGACATCCAGGCTCAGCGCCAGGTCACGCTCGATCAGACGCGTCCCCGACGGGAACACGCCCTCGATGATCTGCTCGCGCAGGCGCGCGTACACCTGCTCGACCAACGACCTGTCGGCGGACCCGAGCGACGTCTCCGGTGCGATCATGCGGGCCATCCGCCCGACCCCGGGATATCAGCTGTCACCGTCACAATTCCTCCAGTTTCGAATTGACCGCGTCCGGGCTGGCAACGCCAACCGATGGCAAGCGAGCGTCGAGATCTTCTGCCAATAGTGCATAGCACTCGGGTCGACGGTCGTCCAGAAAGCTCTGTCCTATGCCGCTGTGGGTCCGCGCCGCCGATATCTCCTCGGCGAGGTCCGCGGTGTGCACCACCAGGCACTCGTCCACCTCGGCCCGAGCAACGACCGTTCCCCGGGGGTCGACGATCTGGCTCCCCCCGTAATAGTCGAGGCGCTCCGAGTAGGCCCCCTGTTCACAATGATTCGACACCACCATCCAGGTCTGGTTGAAGAAGGCCGTGGATCGGGCGCACAGGTCCATGTATTCGCCGGTCCCCTGCGATTCTCCCATCCTGGTGGGCCATGCGGTGGAATAGAGCAACAACTCGGCGCCCTGCAATGCGTACAGCCGGCTCAGTTCGGGAAACAGCAGGTCGGCGCAGATCAGACTGCCTACCCGGGTATCACCCGCCATCGTCACGTCGGATCGGTGCCCCGGTTTCATGTAGGGGTACTCGGGCTTGTTGTGCATCTTGCGGAAGGAGTGCACGACACCACCGGGACCGACGATGGCCACCGAGTTGTACAGCACGCTGCCGTAGCGACCAGCCTCGATGAGTCCGAACTGCACGAACATGTCATGTCGTGCGGCCAGCTCGCCGAGCGCCTCGGTCGCGGGTCCGGGAATCGTCTCCGCGGCCTCGAGGAGGCGCTTGGTCTGATCCGCCTGCGCCGCTGTTCCACGCGGGATAGCGAAGTCCACGTACCCCTG
Organism: Streptosporangium sp. NBC_01810; assembly: GCF_035917355.1. NCBI lineage: Bacteria > Bacillati > Actinomycetota > Actinomycetes > Streptosporangiales > Streptosporangiaceae > Streptosporangium > Streptosporangium sp. NBC_01810. The sequence goes on from NZ_CP109070.1 coordinate 2,943,599, forward strand.
GAGAGATGCCTCGGGGAAGACCAGGAAGTCCACCCCGCGGCTGCCGGCCTCGGCGATCAGCTCACTGATCTTCTCGAGGTTGGCCTGCTTGTCACGCGTCACCTTCATGTTCGCGGCCGCAAGCGTGGTCATCGTCATCGACGACTCTCCTCGCGATGACGAGCCGCTGGAGTGGCCTCGACACCATCCTGTCGGGCGACAACACGACCTGCCTTCACCACCAGCAGCGGACGTTCCGGCCTCGACACCGCCTCCGCGGCTGACTGCGCCCGGGCCACGAGGAAGTCGGCTCGGTCGCCCTTGGCGAGACCGTATCCGGATTCGATACCCAGTACCCGAGCCCCTCCCCGTGTGGCGATGTCCAGGCAGAGCTCGAGATCCTCATCGCGGCGGAAGCCGCACCTGTAGGCGACGAGCATCGCGCGCTCCAGCATGCTCCCGGTACCGAAGGGCCCCCAGAGGTCGCGCACTCCGTCGTTGCCACAGCACACCCGTACGCCGTGCTCGCTGAGGAGCTTGATCGGGATCATGGCGTGTCCTCCGGGCGCGACCGTGGCGATGCCCACGCCGCTGTCCGCCAACTGCTCGGCGAGCTCATGCTGTCGCGCGACGCCGACGTCTCCGAGAGCGAACGCATGACTCACCGTCACCTGCCCGGACATGCCTCGAGCACGCGCGTTCTCCGCGATGAGCTCCAGTTGCCACGCCCCGAGCTCACCACCATCGTGCAGGTGAATGTCCACCGGTGCGCCGTGACGCTCGGCGATGCCGAAGACACGGGAGAGGTGCGCCACCGGGTCGCGGTCGAACCCCGCGGGGTCGAGTCCACCGACGATGTCGGCACCCGCGGACAACGACTTCTCCAGCAGCTCGGCAGTGCCCGGGCGACGTAGCAGGCCACTCTGCGGGAACGCCACGATCTGGACGTCGATCTGTCCCTCCAGGGAGCGCACCGCCCGGGCGACGCCCTCCACGCTCTCCAGACCGTTCTCGTCATCGACGTCGACATGCGTGCGCATCGACGTCGTGCCCTGAGCGATGCACTCGGTCAGCAGCGCCCGGGCCCGATCCTCGACGGTCAGGCCGAGCCGGCCACGGACCCGGCGCTCGTTGTCGGTGAGATCGAGCAGAGTCGGCCCGGCGGAGTGCGGACGATACGGGAGGCCCCAGGTGGTCTTGTCGACGTGTGCATGCGCGTCGACGAGACCGGGGATGAGATACCCCCCGTTCCCGTTGAGCACCGGCGACCCGTCGGCGTGCTCCACCTCCGGTGCGATGTCAGTGATTAGTCCGTCGATCACCTGGACGCAGCCGATCGATGCGTCTGGCAGACGGACATCGCAGATGTGCAGGTCGGCCATAGTCGATACCTCTCTCATTGACGACTCAAAACATTTCTCCCCTTGGGCTCCCTCGGACTGTCCTGTCCCACCCCGATCTCGTCGGGATCGACACCTACGCGTTCCCGCAGGCCATCACCGACGAAGTTGAAGGCCGCGACCACGCATACGATCGCGATTCCCGGTACGAGACTCGCCCACGGCGCGGTGGACATGTATCCCTTCGCTTCGGAGATGATCGTTCCCCAACTCGGTGTCGGCGGCTGGACACCGAATCCCAGATAGGACAACGACGACTCCAGCAGCACCAGGTGGGCCAAGTCGTAGGTGAAGTAGACCAAGATCGTCGGCCATGAGTTCGGCAGCAGATGCCGGCCCAGGATCTTCACCGTGCGAGTGCCGGAGACGCGTGCCGCGTCGACGAACAAGCGCTCGCGCAGGGTGAGGGCGGCACCATGTGCCAACCGGGCATAGGGCGCCGCGGAGGCGATGCCCAGAATCAGGACGAGATTGGTCAGGCTGGGCCCGAAGGCGGCGATCACCGCGATCAGCAGGATCAGCTGCGGGAAGGCCAACTGGACGTCGACGAGCCGCATCAGGATTCCTTCGCACCAGCCACGGAAGAAGCCTGCAGACAGACCCACGGCGACACCGATCAGCAAGCCGATCAAGGCGGCTCCGGCGACGACCATCAAGGTGTAGCGCGCTCCCACGACCATCATGCTGAAGATGTCCCGGCCCAGCGCATCGGTGCCCAACGGGTAGCTGCCCAGGCTCGGCGAGGTGAACCGAACACTCGGATCGGTCTGGAAGGCGTCATGGGGAAGCCACCCGTGGGGCCACACGGCGCACACGATGAGCAGCACAAGGACTGTCCAGCCTGCTCGGCGCGCGATCCTGCCGCCCATCCTGCCCCGGGCGCGCCCCTTCGCCTGTCGGCCGATCATCGCCGGATCCTCGGGTCGAGCAGTGCATAGATGACGTCGACTATCTGGTTGATGGCGATCACTCCGAACGCTGCGAACAGGGTGATCCCCTGGACCACCGGGAAGTCTCGGGTCGAGATGGCGTTCACCAGCAGTTGGCCGATCCCTGGCCACCCGAACACGGCCTCGGTGATCACGGCCCCACCGAGGAGGTAGCCGAACTGCAGCCCGAGAACGGTCACGATCGGGATCATCGCGTTCCGCATCACGTGGATGGTGAGGACCCGCGTGGGACTCAGGCCCTTGGCGCGGGCGGTACGGATGAAGTCCTGCTGCTGCTGCTCGAGGATGCTGCTGCGGGTGACCCGCAGCAGCAGCGGGATCACGAACAGTGACATCGAGGAGGCCGGCAGCACCAGGTGTTCCCAGCCCCCGGTGCCGACGGTGGGCAGGAGACCCAACTGCACTCCGAACACGAAGATCAGCAGTGTGCCCGAGTAGAAGACCGGGACCGACTGGCCGAGCACGGCCAGCCAGCGCCCGAGATTGTCGATCAGTGATCCCGGCCGGAGCGCGCCGAGGATTCCGAGCGGGAGCGCGACAGCGGCCCCCATGGCAAGGGCGGTCAGACCCAACTCGAGCGTCGCGCCGGCTCGTTCGAAGATGAGCGAGGTGACCGGCGTCTGATAGCGGATCGAGTCTCCCAGCTGGCCGTGGACGATGTCCCCGAGGTAGGCGATGAACGAGCCGATCAAGCCTCGATCGAGCCCGTGCGCCTCTCGGAAGTGCGCGATCACCTCCGGCGGAGTGTTGATCGGCAGCAGGATGGCAGCGGGGTCACCGGTCTGGCGAACGATCAGGAACACGGCGATCGTGACCCCGAGCAGCGTGAGCGCCATCCGGGCGACTGCCCGGACGCTGGACATCACCAGGGGTAGATATGTGCTTCTCATCGCACCTCCCCCTGTGTCTGCAATGCCGCGGCCTCGACGAAGTGACACGCCACCGCGTGCCCGGCGTCGATGGCGCCCAACTCGGGCTTCTCCGTCCTGCACCGTTCCGGCGCGCCCAACTGCTCATAGAGAGGGCAGCGAGACCAGAACGGGCAGCTGTTCGTGTCCGGAGTCTCTCCTGGAGCCGGCAGCGGGCCCGGAGCGTGGGTGAGCTCGGGGTCGATCTGCTGGTGGTTTCCCGGAACCGCCGCCAGGAGACGGCGGGTGTAGGGATGCAGAGGGGAGGCGAAGAACTCGTCTCGTGATCCGATCTCCACCAGGGTGCCGGCGTACATCACCGCGATCCGGTGGGACATCCGACGAACGACGGCCAGGTTGTGGGAGACGAACAGGTACGTCAGGGTTCGCTGCTCCCTCATCGACTTCAGCAGGTGCAGCATCTGAGCTTGGACTGAGACATCCAGAGCACTGGTCGGTTCATCGCAGACGATGAAGTCCGGCTCGGAGGCCAGCGCTCGGGCGATGGCGACGCGCTGCTGTTGCCCCCCGGACAGTTCCCGAGGGAAGCGCTTGGACCAATCCGGGTCGAGGCCGACCTGCCGCAACAGGTCGCGAACCCGAGATCGCACCTCACCTCCGGTGGCGAGTCTGTGCGCCACGATCGGCTCGCTCACGATCGCCTCGAGCTGCATGCGCGGGTTCAGGGACGCGTACGGATCCTGGAAGACCATCTGCATCCGCCGCCGGGCGTCACGGCGTTCCCCACGCGGGGCCGTGGTCATCGAGACCCCGTCGAAGACGATCTCCCCGGATGTCGCGGGCTGCAGTCCGATCAAGGCCCGCCCGAGGGTGCTCTTCCCGGATCCGGACTCACCGACCAGTCCGAGAGTCTCGCCGCGCCGGATCGTCAACGACACCTCGGCAACCGCGCGCTTCGATCCCGATCCGCGTCGTCCCCCGAAGTCGACGACGACGTCGCGAGCCTCCACCAGCGTTTCCCTGCTGGATTGATTCACAACCAGCCTCCCGCCTGTGCTCCGATACATCGCGCCAGGTGCCCCTGTGCGAACTCGGAGAGTTCCGGCACTCCGTCATTGCATTCGTCTCGCGCCGCCGTGCAACGCGGTTGGAACGAGCACCCCGGCGGCAACGCGAGCAGGTTCGGAGGACTGCCCTGAACCGGAGCAGCCAGGGCCTCGAGGTCCTCGTCCAGTCGCGGGATGCAGTCCAGCAGCGCCTGGGTGTACGGCATTCGTGCTCCGCGCTCGACGACCCGAGCGGGTGCCATCTCGACGATCCGACCGGCATACATGACGGCGATCCGATCGCAGAAGTCCGCCGCGGCAGCAAGATCGTGCGTGATCAGCAGAACCGCCGCGTCGGTGTCGCTGACGAGCTCGGACAGCAAGCTCAAGATCTGGCCCTGCACGCTGACGTCGAGCGCAGTGGTCGGCTCGTCGGCGATGATCAGCTTCGGCTTGCAGGCGATCGCCATGGCGATCGCGACTCGCTGCCGTTGCCCACCGGACAACTGGTGCGGATAGGAGCCGAACCTCCGAGCGGGCTCCGGGAGCCCGACCCGGTCCAGGAGATCGATCGTCTCCGCCCGCGCCGTGCGCTTGCTGCGCCCGCGATGGATCCGCAAGCTCTCGGCCACCTGGTACCCCACGGTGAGCGTTGGATTCAGGCTGGTGGTGGAGTCCTGGAAGACGAAGCCGATCCGGCCCCCCCGAAGACGCCGCATCTCCGCTTCGGTGAGAGTCAGCAGGTCCGTCCCCTCGAACAACACCTCGCCAGATCGCACTCGTGCCGGCGGCGGAAGGAGCCGCGCCAGGCTGAGCGCGGTAATGCTCTTGCCTGACCCGGACTCCCCCACCAATCCCAGTCTTTCTCCGGGCCGCAATGCGAAGGACAGTCCGTTGGAGGGCCGGATCTGACCATCAGCCGTGTTGATGCTCACGGTCAGATCCCGCACATCCAGCAGCGGCATATCATCGCTCGACGCCATCGGAACGACCTCAGCTCGTAGTCGGGCTGGGCAGCCATTGAGCCGAGCTCTCCTCGGCCAACCCGAACGCGAAGCACCCTGGGCGCACGGGATAGGACCGAGCGGTCCAGTACAGCCACCCGCCGACGGGCGCGGTCAAGGTCTCCAGGACCTCGAAGGTCTGCGGACACACCACCACACCGAGCTTCTGACCCGGCTCGACTCGCGGCAGGAGGTCGATCACCTCGGGCTCGGGCAGGAGCAGGCCTCCCACCGACGGATGCACCCTCGTGGTCTTGCTGAAGTGCAGCAGTTGATCGGGGAGCTTCATCGGCTCGGTTCGCATCCCGAGCTGGGTCATCACATTGAGCACACCGGTGGTGTTGGCCTCGATCCACCGCTGCTCCTCGGCCAGTCCGAAGCCTGCTCCGCCGATCCCTCCCGAGATGCAGGGGATCCCCAACCCGATTCCGGCGTATGCGGCCAGCGTTCCGGATCCAGGATGCTTCAGGCCCGCGCGCCTCTGCACCGAGCTGCCGAATGCGATGCACATGTCGCGCCCCTGCTGGGTGACCTTGTCGTCCGGCAGGTCCTCACTCCACCACGCGTTGGCCATCAGCACGCCCCACTGACCAAAGTGCAGGTCTATCAGCGCGTCACAGCTCTCCACGAAGGGAACCAACGCCTTGACCAGCAGGTCCGTGATCCAGGTGAAGCTCCCCGGCCAGACCCGGTTCATGTCCGGCGCGTCCGACTCGATCTGGGTGTTGCGAACCCCGTCTCGCAACGAGACCGGGTTCGCCACCGGAATGACGATGACCTTGCCGCGGAACTCCTCCTTTCCCAGCTGCTCGACGGTATGACGCAAGGCGGAGACCGTGAGCCACTCGTCTCCGTGCTGGGTGCCGATGACACCGAGCGTCGGGCCGGGTTCGCTCCCGATGAACTCATGCACCCAGATCCGGACGTCGGAACCGTCGAGGTCCCGCATCACGGTTACTTCCTTGATGTTGTGTTCCATCACTTGATCTCCAGCTCGTAAGGCACGATCAGTTGGGTGGCGTGCGGCGTGAATCCCGTGATGCGCTTCGACACGCCGTAGTTGTCAGCGCTCTGGAACAAGGGCACCCAGGGCGGATCCTCCCGGAGGCGATCCACGAGCTGCTCGAAGACCTTCTGCCGCTTGTCGGGGTCCGCCACGCTGTAGGTCTCATCGAGCAACCGGCCGAACTCGGCATCCTGGTACACAGCGTCCGGCCCGGGACGCCACACGTCATACATGAAGCTCGCGTCCGGTGGCGGCAGGTAGCCGACCATGTACATGTCTCGCAGCGTGTGTGCGTTGTGCTCGGTCAGAAAGGCCCCGGCCTCGAGCCCCGTCTGCTTGACCTTGATGCCGACCTTCTCCAACTGGCCGGCGATCACCTGAGCGATTTCCTTGTCCTGCGGGAAGAGTCCGATCGCATACTTGAAATCGATCGTGAAACCGTCGGGATACCCGGCTTCTGCAAGCATCTGCTTGGTCTTGTCCGGATCGAAGTCGTAGACCGAGGCCGGCGTGTCCGGGACGTAGCCGGTGAAGTTGGGCGTCACCATCTGCCCCTCGAGCAGCTCACCCTTGCCGCCCAGCTGCTGATCGATCAGCGACCGGACATCGATCGCGTGCCAGAGCGCCTGTCGCACCTTGGGGTTGCTCAGCGGAGACTTGTACCTCTGGTTGAAGACCAGCGCGACACAGCGCATTCCCGGCCGACTCACGAGGGTCGAGTTCGATCCCGACGCCACCGCATCGAACGAGCCGACCTCCACCTTGGCGACGAGATCGACCTCACCGCTCTGCAAGGCCGCGATCTGCGAGGACGGGTCCGGAATGATCTTGAAGTCCAACTCGTCGTACTTGGCCTTGCCGGCCCAGTAGTCCGGATTGGCGGTCATCTGGATGCTCTCGCCGCGGTTCCACTTCTTCAGAACGAACGGCCCGGTGCCGATCGGCTCCACCCCGAACTTCTCTCCACCGACCTCGGTGTAGTACTTCTTCGGGAACTGATAGCTGCTGTAGGCGAGTCCGTTCATCACCAGCGGCGACGGCCGCTGGGTCTTCACGCGAATCGTGTAGTCGTCGACTGCCTCGACTGTGGTGATCGGTTGCAGCATCGACTTGTACGGATTCGCGTTCCGCACCAGGTCGAGGCTGTAGACGGCACTCTCGGCGTTGAACGGCTCTCCGTTGGTGAACTTCACACCCTCGCGCAGCTTCAGTTCCACGGTGAGGGGGTCGATCTGCTTCCAACTGGTGGCCAACACGGGTTCGAAGCCCGTCGCCTCCGGGTCGAAGCGCAGCAACCTCTCGGTGACGTTCTCCGAGACGTTCATCTCCGCGCGGTTGTCGCGAACGGTCACGTTGAGGCTGCCCGGATCGCTCGACTGGGCGATCACGATCCGGTTCTCAGCACCGGATCCCGAGGAGGATCCGGCACCACACCCGGCAGCGGCCACGGCGATCACCGTCACCGCGGCGACTTGCCCGAGAACCCTTCTGCCGACGAACCGGCGGACGCCTGCCGGTCCGCCCCCTTGCGGGACTGATTCTCGTGTCACTGCACACCTCCGGTGCCGTCGTTCCTCAGCTCCTGGAAACTGTTTGGTATATGAAGTACCATGCCGGAACCGTAGCGACATAGGTCACACCCCGCAAGCCCCAATGAAAGGGCCGAAAGCATGCCCACCGAACCTGAGTCCGATTCCTCAGGCACTCCTGCGCTCGATCACGGGTCCCCCGGCGAGCTCGCGGGCGACGGCGCGTTCGCCTGGTCCGTCGCAGACTCGCCCCGGTTCCTCCTCCACAGCCACGTCCTCCGGGGCATCGGATGGGGCGCCATCGGAGTGGACCGAGGCCAGATCGGTCCGTCCCGAGCGTGCCGTGCGGACGCCACCGAGGACGGGTGGGCGATCGTCGCCGAGAACACCACCTACGGACTCAGCACAGCCTCCGCCACCGCCCAGGGAGTCCTCCACGGCGCGGCCACGCGCGCCGCGCGAGACTCGTTCCCCGAGTCTGTCCTCGTGCACGCCGCCTCCGGCGAAGCGAGAGCCTCCGCTGCTGAAGCCGGCGCGACGCCCACGAACGGAGGAAGGCCCGGGAGGGAGACCTTCGACCCCACCGCGCTCGCTCTTCTCGATCACCTCCAACTCGCGCAGCTGCTCACCCGCCACCACGGGATCCCGTATGAGCTCCGGCCGGAGCTCAGTCGCGTCGTCCACCGCCAGTGGTTCGACGAGATCCTCGTGCTCGACGCTGTCGTCACCTACGGCGTGAGCGCCGAGGTGCCCCCGGAAGGTCCGGTCGGCACCTTGGGGGAACCGGCTGCCGAGCCGACGAATCACGGCTACCCGGCCCCCGGGGATACCCTGTCGATCACCCAGCGGATCGCGTTGCGCCCACTGCCCGAGCCGGGGTTCTCACCGGTTCGCATGCACCCCAGGCAGGGATCGATCGGCGACGTGGAACTGTTCCGCTTCGACCGGATCGGAGAAGAGGACGCGCGCGAGGCCCTCGCGCCCGTATTCCGCCTCACGCCCGGTGCGGACAACCCACCGATCGTGTTCCGCCTGGACCCCGGGATACCGGAGCCGTATCGCTCCGCGATCCTCAACGGGGCGAACTGGTGGCGAGAGGTGTTCGAGGCCATCGGGCAGCCCGACTTCTACCGCGTGGAGGTGTGCCCCGAAGGGGAGGACCTCTTCGACCCGCGCTATGGAACGATCGCCTGGACGCATCGCCTTGACCGCGGGTGGGCGTTCGGTGCGATCCACACCGATCCGCGCACCGGCGAGATCATCAAGGGGTGCGTGTCGCTGGGATCCAAGCGCATCGAGGACGTCCGCACGCTCGCCCAGGCCATCCTCGGAGAAGCGGACGCTCGTCGTGACGAGGTGGAGGCGATCGTGCTGCAGCGAGTCGAGGAAGTCGCGGCACACGAGGTAGGACACACGTTCGGATTCCAACACAACCTCGCGTCGCACTGTCACTCGGTGCCGTCGGTGATGGACTATCTGAGCCCGGTATTCGATGTCACCGACGACGGCCGCGTGGTGTCCGGGGACGCTCAGTCTCCGGGCCAGTCGTACGGGAACAAGCTCGGACCGTGGGACCACTGGCTCGTCAAGGCGCTCTACGCGCCACAGCTCCTCGACTCAGCCACGGCTCCCGGCGGCGTCGACGACGTACTCACGTACACCTCGAACGAGGATTCGCGACACGACTACATGGCCGACGCAAGCGGTGGTAGATGGCATGCCCCGGGGCGCCCGCTGGAGTCGTTCGCGCGCATTGTAAGGGTGCGGCAGGTAGCGCTTGCCCGATTCTCCGCGTCGAGTGCGCCGGCCGGTGAGGACTCGAACGAGATCCAGCGAAGGTTCCGGTTGCTGTACCTCATCCACCGGTACCAGGTGGTGTCGGTCATCAAGGCAGTGGGCGGAACCGTCCGCAAGTACGCACAGGCCGGCGAGACGACGCCGGATGGCAGGTTCGCCGGCGAATGGTCGCCCGTGCCGGAGGAGGATCAGCTCGAGGCGCTACGTGCAGTGGTGGATCTGTTGTCGCCCGAGTTCCTCGAGGTGCCCGCTCATGTAGATCCACTACTGGTACCGCCGTCGGGTGGAGTGAGCGAGAAGCCGGGCGGATTCGAGAACCGGTTCGCCGGGATGGTGGACATTCCCTCGATCGTGCAGTCCGGCGCGGATGTGATCCTTGGCCCTCTGCTGACACCGGAACGGCTCGGCCGGGTGGTCGAGCAGTCGACGGTGGTGTTGCACGAGTTGCTGGATCAGACAGTGCGCAAGGCACTGCGGGTGCTCGACGATGCTGCTGCAAGGGTCGACGGGTCGAACGATGTCGCGACCTTGATCGCATGGGCGGTCATCGGACGGTTCAAGAACTCGATCACCTCACCGTTGCTGCACGCGCATGCTCGTTTCGCGATCCTCCTGCACCTGGAGGACGTGGAGGTCAGCTCGCGGCTGCTCCAGAAGAAGTGGGACGCGGTAATCGATGCCGCGCTGAACCTCGAGGACACACCGGTCGTCCCCCCGCCGGGAAAATTCATCCTATGACCGGCGAAGCCGCCCTCCGACCGGTTCACCCGGATCTCCAACCCCTGGCTCCGTGATAGGAGATATGGCCCCCCCGCACCCGCTTCGCGAGGCGAAAGCGGCAGATACGCAGCCCCCACCCGGCTGGGCCTCCTGCCCGCCCCGTCCTCCCGGTCCGCGACGTCGCAGGCGGCCACAGTGACGGTGGCTCCCAGTGCGGTGAGTTCGTCCCGCAACCCTGGCGCGTCACCCCGGCGGCTGACCAGGACCAACTGTCGCACCCCGTGCACGGTGACCAGGTGACGGGCCAGCAGCCCGCCGAGCGTGCCGGTCCCACCGGTGATCAGCACGGTGTCCTCAGCTCCGGCGAACTTCGCCGGCCCATGTGAGAAGGCCCGCACCAGGCGGCGCGCCAGCAGCTGCCCGCCCCGTACGACGACCTCCGGTTCGTTCGAGGCCAGGGTAGCGCTGATCGTCAGTGGGGTGATCTCGTCGGCGTCCAGCAGGACGAACCGGCCGGGTTCCTCGGTCTGCGCCGACCGAATCAGGCCGATGACGGCCGCGCCGGCCAGGTCGCTGACGTCGTCACCGGTCCTGGCCGCCACCGCGCCCGACTCGCCGCTGAGTCCGAGAGCGTGCAGAGCGGAATCCAGAAGTGCCGGGTGGACTTGGCGACTGGCTGGTGTTACTGGTGCTGAGGTGGAAGGGCGGACTCCAGCCGAGAACGGTTGAACGCCCCGGTCGATCTCCCCCTTCCAACGCCGGTCGAGCAGCGGGCGCCGTTGGTGAAAATCTCCGAGATACCCCGATCGGGGGCTACCGGTGCTCTCCGGAAGCCGGTCCCCGGAGTCGCGGCATTTCAGAAGTGCCGTTGACGTCGGCGGTTCAGTCGGTGCCGAACTCCATCGCGGCGTGGTCGAGCATCTCGTCGTCGCCGGAGACCTCGCCGCGTGAGGCGATGACCTCGGCTCCGCCCTGCGGCATCGCGCCGATCAGTTCGGTCGAGGCCGCCTGGACGGCGCCGATGAGCGCGGCATGGGCGGTGCCGACCATGCCGAGGCTGGCGTACTGTTCGAGCTTGGCACGCGAGTCGGCGATGTCGAGGTTGCGCATGGTGAGCTGGCCGATCCGGTCCACCGGGCCGAACGCCGAGTCCTCGGTGCGCTCCATCGACAGCTTGTCCGGGTGGTAGCTGAAGGCCGGGCCTGAGGTGTCCAGAATCGAGTAGTCCTCACCGCGCCGCAGCCGCAGCGTCACCTCGCCGATGACCGCCGTGCCGACCCAGCGCTGCAGCGACTCTCGCAGCATCAGCGCCTGCGGGTCGAGCCAGCGGCCCTCGTACATCAACCGGCCGAGCCGCCGGCCCTCGGCGTGGTAGCTCGCCAGGGTGTCCTCGTTGTGGATCGCGTTGACCAGCCGTTCGTACGCCGCGTGCAGCAACGCCATCCCAGGCGCCTCGTAGATGCCCCGGCTCTTGGCCTCGATCACCCGGTTCTCGATCTGGTCCGACATGCCCAGGCCGTGCCGCCCGCCGATCGTGTTCGCCTCCATCACCAGGTCGACCGGGCTGGCGAACTCCTTGCCGTTGATCGTCACGGGGCGGCCCTGGTCGAAGCCGATGGTCACGTCCTCGGCGGCGATCTCGACCGCGGGATCCCAGAATCGCACGCCCATGATCGGGTCCACGGTCTCGATGCCGGTGTCAAGGTGTTCCAGGGTCTTGGCCTCGTGGGTGGCGCCCCAGATGTTGGCGTCGGTCGAGTAGGCCTTCTCGGTGCTGTCGCGGTAGGGCAGGCCGTGGGCGAGCAGCCACTCCGACATCTCCTTGCGGCCGCCGAGCTCGGACACGAAGTCCGCGTCGAGCCAGGGCTTGTAGATGCGCAGGTGGGGGTTGGTGAGCAGGCCGTACCGGTAGAACCGTTCGATGTCGTTGCCCTTGAACGTCGAGCCGTCGCCCCAGATCTGCACGTCGTCCTCGATCATCGCCCGGACCAGCAGGGTCCCGGTGACGGCACGACCTAGCGGCGTGGTGTTGAAGTAGGCGCGCCCGCCCGAGCGGATGTGGAACGCACCGCAGGTGAGCGCGGCCAGGCCCTCCTCGACCAGCGCCGCGCGGCAGTCGACCAGGCGCGCGATCTCGGCGCCGTACGTCAACGCGCGGCCGGGTACCGAGGCGATGTCGGGCTCGTCGTACTGGCCGATGTCGGCGGTGTAGGTGCACGGAACGGCACCCTTGTCGCGCATCCACGCGACGGCGACCGAGGTGTCGAGGCCGCCTGAGAAGGCGATGCCGACGCGCTCGCCGGCGGGCAAGGAGGTGAGAACCTTGGACATAAAACAAGATTATGCACCGTGTTGCATGGTCATGCAAAATCGCGACCCGCGGCTCGCGATCTTACGCGGAGGCCATGGCCATCCGCGCTGTTCACCGAACGCCACCCACCCGTGGAAGTACGGACTCCCCGCCCGGCGCGAGTCGGTCACCCGGAGAAAGAAAGACGGCCCCGAGCCGGTGCGACCAACACCGTCCCAGGGCCTTGATCAATCCACCCTGCCGGACCAGGGGAAAGATCCGTGTCGACCGGGGGAGACACGATCGCCCGGCCTACACGCTCGATGCCGTCTTTGCGGGCTCCGGTGGCCCGTGGGTGGTCGTCCGTCCAGCGCACGACCTTGTCCATCCAGGTGCCGGGGGCGCGACCGGCCGTCCGGGCCTGACGTTCGACTTCTTCAGGCCGGTCCCGGCCGACCCGGCCACGTCAATCAAGATCACATAAATGCGACCGAGTGAGGCCTTGATCAGCTTTCTGAATTGTGATGAAAGGTTCTCCGGAACCTTTGATCCAGCGGACGCTCTCATCGGATAATCCTGACATGATCGGCTCTCGATGGGTACTTGTGATCACTGGTCTGGTAGTGGCGGCACTCGGTGTAGCTCTCGCTGTGACCAGCGCAGAGAGCGCAAATAGATTGTCTGGAGCGGTGGGCGGGATCGCCGGGGTCGCAGCTCTTGGATTCTCGATCTGGGTGTGGGTGGAGGAACGATCCTCACGGCCCCATGACGGCCCTCGTCGCGAATCTGCACCTCTGCGCATCGGTCATACTTTGCCTCCTTCCGGGAATACTCTGGCAGAGCGGCTGAGCCTTAGAACTCCCCGTCTGGCCACCATCTGGGGCATTCCTGTAGGAATAGTTGTCGCGATCGATGATGGAATGCCGGTAAGCCTGATAGTTGGATTTATATTCGTGCTACCCTACGCGCTGTTGTGGCTGTATGGACTTCGCAGAAAATCCAAGTCTGGTCGCTGGATAATTGATGCCGCGGTCGGCCTCATGGTTTTCGGTTGGACTATTTTGATTAGCGGCCTGCCATTTGAGACATCCGGCCCGAATCACCTTTGGATCACCCCTCCAACCCTTCTCGTTTTGGCCGGAATCGGCTGGGTAGCGACCGGAAGTTGGCTCGCGCGCATAATTAGAGATCTTCGCAAATAGGGGGCGCTTTGCGCCGGCAGGGCAGCCCTCGAGCCGATCGGCGGCGGGTAGGCGTCGGTGGTGTCGCTCATGACCGATTCCCCGGTGTGCAACCCGCCCACGCCGCGCGCAGAAGGGTCTCGATGGATTCCTGGGAAACGGGTGCGGGATTGGACGGCGGTACGACCTTCATGACCCGGGCCACCGTGTCGGGGATGTCGAACTCCGCCATTGGGAGATACGGCCCCCCGGCCCGACTCCGCGAATGGACCGAACATCACCCACCCGCAGAACGTCCGATTCCAGCCGAGACCGGTTGAACACCGTTCGCCCTACGCGGCCCGCGCAGACGAGGGGCAACATCACCGGGCACTTGGTCGTGGTGGACGAAGCACACTCGCTCCGCAACGCCAACACCCGGCGGGCCGAGGCGCTACGCAGACTGCCCCCGGGTAGCACCCCGAAGCGGCTGGTGATGCTCACCGCGACCCCGGTCAACAACAGCCTCTACGACCTGTACGACCTGATCTCCTATGCCTTGTCGGCCAGTTCACCTCGTCGCACCATGAACGATAGTCCAACCGCACCTGGGATGATCATTTATAGACAGGCCCCAGGGGGACCGGTCGTCCCGAGGTGGTGGAAACGAGCAGATGGTCGAGACCGGCTTCGGAGAAGGCGGCGTGCACGTCCGCCTGGTCCTCGGTGAAGTGGGTCCAGCCCTCGACATGGAGCGGCACGACGTGCCGGGCTTTCAGCAGGCGCGCGGCGATCACCATCTCGGTGGCGTTCAGGGTGAGCCGCCCGTCGATCATGGGCGTGCGGACGGCGCCGCCGAACAGCAACGCGATGTCGACGGCCGGGAACCGCCCGGCGATGAGCTCCACGTACTCCAGCGAGGCGTTGTCCCCGCTGATGTAGACGGTGGGCAGCCCGTCGCCGGTGAGCACGAAGCCGGTGACCTGACCGACGATGGGCTCGCATCCCGGCGGGCCGTGCAGGGCGGGAACGGCGGTGACGCGAACCCGGCCGACGTCATGGTGCTGCCAGGGGTGCATCGGGGTGACCCCGATGCGCGCGGCGGCCTCGGGCGTGCTCAGGGTCAGCGGTGCGGCGGACATCATCTGGCGCCCCAGCCTGTCCAGGTTGTCGGGATGCTGGTCGTGGCTGAGCAGCACCAGGTCCACCCGGCCGACGTCGGCCGGGGAAAGGGCCGGGCCGATGGTCTTGGTGAGCGTGAGCGGCCCGACGGGGTGATCTCCCGGCGGATCGAAGGTCGGATCGGTGAGGATGCGCAGCCCGCCGAGTTCCAGCAAGGCCGTCGGGCCGCCGATCACGGTGATGGTGGTCGTCATGGGCGGGTCCGTTCGCTGCGTGGTCGGGCATCGTCTGGATCATGCTAGCCCTGTTTTCCGCCGATGACCCCGATTGACGTGGGGTGATTACCCGCTGCACCGGATCAGATGCGGCTGCCGACCTGCAACGACGATCGGCCGCGCGCCGGTCGGTCATGGTCGCCGCCCGGCGGCGACCATGACCTCCACCTCCGCCTTCACCGCACCGCGCTCGCGGCCCCGGAGACCGTCAGACGGGCATTACCCGCAGGGCGGGATAGCGGGCCGAGTTCAGGTACAGCTTGTCGGTGCCGTGTTCCTTCTCAAGCTCCAGGACGAACCGATAGCGGTAGAGCCCCGGCCGGGCGTCGCTCATCACCGCCCCGGCCCAGTAGTAGTAGACGGCGGTGTACTGGTCGCGCATCCGGTCGGGAGCGCCGTAGATCTTGAGCTCGGTCATGATCCGGCGTTCGGCGACGTCGTCCTCGTCGCCCTTCTCGATGTCGAGGAAGACCAGGTTGTTGATCTTCGGCATCGGCGGCCAGGTGCCGTCCGGACGGCGGTGCATGTCGATCGGGCGGATGATCCAGTTGATCACCTGCCCCTGCTTGCAGATGGTCTCCAGGTGGTCGGTGCCCTGCCCGACCCCGCCGACGCTGTTGTCCATCATGTAGAGGCAGCCGTCCAGGGACTTCGTCGCGGCGGCCTTCTCCATGTCGACGAGGGTCACCACGTTCAGCTGGACGGAGTTGAGCTGGCCGCGATCGGCGAAGTCCGCAGCCGCGTATTCCTGGGTCATCGGCCTCCCTTTCCCTCGTTGGCGGGACCGGCCAGGACCGGCCGGGCGGTGGGGGTGAACGGCGTGCTCACGGTGCCGAGCAGGAACGAGAGCCGGTACGGGACCGGTTCGGTGAGGTCCTGCTTGACCTCGGCGGTCCAGAACACGATGTCGGTGCCTGGATACACCTTTCGCGTGGGCTCGGCGATCCGCTGGTCGATCTCGATGTCGATGAGGGCCGCGTAGGTCTCGCACTCCAGCGGGATCACGTTCCACAGCAGGGTGTCGCCCTTGCGTACCCGGCTGTACAGCTCGGGGGTGCCGAAACCGGTGGACCCTGCGGCCCTGTTGGTGTCATAGAGATAGAGGTTGTCGTCCAGGTTCTCCGACGCGAGCGCGGCCACGGGGTCGACCACCGCGGTGATCGTCACGGGCCGGACCGGCCGGGCGGGCCGGCGTTCGGGCTGTCTGTTCCTCGGGGGCATGCGGCTCCTTCACTCGAAAGTGCTTCGGCTCGGACCTGGTCAGCCAGCGGCCGGGACGGGCGGGAGGGGGAGCACGCCCACTCCGGCGCCGGTGAACCCGTTGCGCTTCGGGTCGTTGATGATCTTGAGGCTGGACTCGCAGGTCAGGTCCACGGACTCCCAGACCAGCTCGTCGTTCTGCTCGACCAGCTCGTGCAGCTGGACGTGCACCGTGTACGGGTAGACCCCGGGCCGGCTCGTGTCCACGGTCGCGGCCCAGTACCAGCCGTCGTAGATCATGTCGGGTGACCCGTACTGGGCCGGGTACATGATCTTCTCGGTGACGGCCGGGCCGGTGATATCGGTGATCACCGGAGCCGGGTAGTTGTACGCGCCGGGGCTGCTCGTGGTCTCACCGGTGACGTCCAGCAGCTTGGCCTCGGTGAGGCCGCGCCCGCCGCCCGACTTGCGGGCGTGCCTGCCGACCCGCTGCTGCAGCCGCTTGAGATCGTCGTCGCTCACGCCGCCCTCACCGCTGAGCGCGGCCAGTTCCTCCAGCGTGCGCCGGTCGTCGGCGCGTTCCTGCTCGGCCAGGTAGTTGCGCGGCACCGTCGGGGGGATCGACCCCAGCGCCGCGGGCAGCCAGTTCAGCACCTGCTCGGTCGCCTGCGACCCGTCGAGGAAATGGGTGCCGGGCACGATCGTCACCAGTTGCTCGGTGCCCACCCCGACCGAGCCGAGCAACTTCATGTTGTCGAACCAGTACGTGTTGCCGTCGAGCGACCGCGTCCGGAGCGCGTTCTCGACGTCGAAGAGCACGATGATCCCGTGTTGCTGGGCCATGAAACCGCCTTTCGCAGAACGTGACTCACACGCGCAGCAGCGCGGGCGAGTCGATGTGCAGCACGCTGTTGGGTCCTTCGTGGAGCTTGAGGGTGAGCCGGTACCGGTACGGGACACCGGGCGTCATGTCGTAGGGCACGACGCCCTCCCACACCAGTAGGTCGTGGTTCTCGTGCCCGTTGGAGTCCATGGCGTCGGCCCCGGTCCCGGGCACAGCATCGGGTGCCGGAACGGTGGAGGGCTCCACCGGGTACGGCGGCACGGTCTGGTCGGCCGGGTACGGCACGGTCTGGTCGGCCGGGGGCGGGACGGTCGCACCGGCCAGGAACTCGATGGCCTGGATCTCGACCGGAGTCTGCACGTCCACGTGGATGGGCGTCCAATGGACGACCTGTCCCGGGACCACCACCGTGACGAGGTCGGGGGTCCCCTGGTGCTTACTCCCCGCCTCGCTGTCGTCGATCAGCGAGAGGTTGCCGTTGTGCAGCGTCCGGTCGGACAACGCCCCGACGGCGTCGACCATCACGACGATGCTGATCTTATCTTTCATCGATCCTCCCTTGTCGGATGTCATTCGGGCGTACGGGCCACCACGTGCTCAGCCTCGGTCCCTGACCAGCGGCGTCTTGCCGACGGTGGTCCGCTCGATCTGCGGTGAGGAACGTGGCACGAACACCAGCCGGAACCCGTATCCGGTCTGCTCGATGGCCGCCGCGTTGGCCTCCCGGTCGTTGAAGAGCGACAGGGAGCTCGGCAGCGCCTGGGTGAACAGCTGCCGCGTCCCGCTCGGGCCGAGGCCGAGCTCGACGACCGCGGCCATGCCCTCGGCGTCGTCCACCGCCGCCAGCAGGGTGAGGGTCCGGTCCTCACGGTGGTTGTGGAACTGGACCTCGTGCGCGACCAGGTCCAGGTCGACGCCGGTCGTCGAGCGCAGCCGCCCGCGCAGGGCCGCGTAGGCCAGCGTCGCCGAATACTGGCTGTCGTTGAGGTGCAGCACGTCGGCGGTGCGCCCGGCGAACTCGAATCGCTCGGTGCGCAGCCCGGCCCCGTTCAGGGCGGGGCGGCGGATCATCCGATCGCCGAGCTTGAGCCGGAGCAGCGGCGTCTCTTCGGCGTGCAGCCGGGTGACGACCAGCTCGCCCTCCTCGCCTTCGGCGACGGCACGGCCGTGCTCGTCCACGATCTCCACCAGGTGCAGCCCCGGCACGGCGGAGAGTGCCTGCGAGGTGTGGTCGAGCTGGAGCCCGACGCACTCGGCCTGGGTCGCGGCGAAGTAGCTGAGGATCGACACGTTGGGAAAGAACGCCTGCAGCTCGTCGCGCTTGCGCTGCGGCAGGGACCCGCTGCCGTACATGGCGACCCGGAAGCTCGCCCTGGCATGCGGGGGCAGGGCCGCGCCCAGCTCGGGCAGGAGCCCGATGCCGGCGGTGATGCCCATCAGCGCCTTGTGGCCCGGGTAGGAGAACATGTGCTCCAGCACCGGCGCGCTCACCGGCCCCGCGCCGATGTAGTTGACCCCCGGGACGTGGGACAGGACGCCGCCGACCATGGTCCCGCTGCTCCACATCTGGTAGTCGGCCAGGGTGGTGAACAGCCAGCGCGGCGCGGGGCCGCGCAGGTAGCGGCCGAGCTGGTAGGCGCCCATGAACGCCCCGGCGATGCGGTAGGTGTCGCGCAGCTCCCGCAGGGAGTACACGATCTCCAGGGGCATGCCGTCCCCGGTGCCGCCGCTGGCCACCACCTCGAACCCGCCGCGGTCGAGCGGCACGACCATCCCGGCCCGCGCGCCCATGAACATGTCCCGCTGCACGGCCTTGTCCGAGAGAGGGATCCGCTCCCACTCGGACATGTCGGCGGGGGCGCCGCGGATTCCGAAGTAGTGCAGCCGCTCGCGCCACAGCGGGTTGAGCAGGGCGACGCCGACGAGTTGCTGAAGCCGGCGGAACACCAGCGCGTTCTGGAGGTCGAGCGGCGACTCGCAGTACGGGACTCCGGCGAGCCGCCCGCACTCCTCCAGCTTCCCCGCGAACGACGGCAGCCGGGTGACGTCGTCCACCGAGCGGGGCCGCAGCTCCTCCTCGGGGATCAGTCGTGCCGCCAGCTCCGCCGAGGCGGCGATGTCCAAATCCATCATGGTCATGAATGACTCCCATTCCGCTGGTCGTGCCGGGCCGCGGCGCTCGCGCGCAGCACCCGTTGCCCGATGTCCCTGATCTCAGCGATGAGCATGGCCAGGTGGTCGGCGTCGATCAGGTGGTTCATCACCACCACGCGCAGCGCCGCCACCCCGTCGATGTCGACCTTGGAGATGAAGAAGCGCCCGCCGCCCCGGATCCGGTTGCGGATCTCCAGCTGCAACCGGTGCACGGTCGCCGGTTCCAGGCCGTCCGGCCGGTACCGGAAGCACAGGATGTTGGACTCCGGCTCGTGCGCCACGGCGAAGTCCGGCTCGGCGGCGAGCATCCGGTACGCCTGCCGGGCCACCGCGCACAGCCGGTCGATCCGCTGCGCGAACAGCGCCGGGCCGTAGACCGACCAGACCGTCCAGAGCGGCATGATCATCGGACGTTTCGTGCACTCGAAGCTCTTGTCCGCGCTGTCGTAGGCGCTGTAGACGTCCGGTTCCTCATCGAAGACGTAGCTGGCGCGCTGCCGGAACGCGCCGCGCGCCGCCGCGCCGTCGCGGTAGAAGAGCAGCGTGCACGGCGCCGGCATGAACAGCATCTTGTGGGCGTCCCAGGTCAGCGAGTCGGCCTGCTCGATGCCGCGCAGCCTGTCCCGGTGCCGCTCCGACAGCAGCAGGCTCGCCCCGTGCGCCCCGTCCACATGAAGCCAGAGCCCATACCGGCGTGCCACGGCCGCGAGCTCCTCCAGCGGGTCGAAGGCGCCCATCGACGTGGTCCCGGCCGAGGCCACCAGGCAGAACAGTCGCAGACCGCGCCGACGCGCCTCGTCCAGTATCGGGCCGGCCAGATCGGGGCGGATCCGCCCGGCCCGGTCGACCGGGAGCCGGACGATCTGCCGTTCCCCGATGCCGAGCACCCCGGCCGCCCGGGTCACGCTGTAGTGGGCCTCCTCGCTGACCGCGATGGCCGGGGGACCCGACATGCCGCCGGCGCCGCGCGTCCAGATCTGTGGGAAGGCACGGTTGCGGGCGGCCAGCAGCGCGGTCAGGTTGGCCAGGGAGCCCCCCGAGGTCGTCACCATGGCGAACCGGTCGCGGTCCCAGCCGATGAACCGGTTGAGCTCCTCGGCCATGAGCCGCTCGGCGACGCTGGGGAGCTGCCCGGCCTCATAGAAGGAGGAGGGCTGGTTGACCACCGAGCCGACCAGGTCGATAAGGCTGGCCAGCGGCACCACGCCGGAGAACTGCCGTCCCATGTAGCCGGGTGAGTAGACCGGGATGCCGGTCCCCGTATACAGGTCGACGATCTGGTTCACCCGGTCGGCGTCGAAGTCGGCGATGCGCCGCCGTTCCGGGGTCATCAGTTCCCGCGCGGCCTTCAGCAGCACCGCCGGGTCGAGGAGGTCGAGTCCCCGGACCGACCGGTCGCCTAGATACGTCGTCAGGCGGCTGACGATGTCCACGGCGCCGTCGTGGAAACGTTCGGGGTCGAAGGCCGCGGTGAGGCCCGGCGTGGGTGACCGGGAGCCTTCGCCGGTCGTCGGCTCTGGAAAGGAACTTTGGACATCGGAAAGCGAACTCGTCACGGAGGAGACTCCAAACGATCCGGCGTCGAGAACGCCCATATGGTCGCGCCTGGACGAGAATTCGGACATGGTGAATTGAACTCTCGGGCGATCACATGAAGGTTCTCGCGAATAAATGCGTGATCTACGGTGATGCGTCGATCTAGAAAGAGATCCCCGGCATCCGGGGAAACGAGGCGGCATTCGTGCCACCGCTGGGCCGTGCCGGCGGTTTGGAACGGTCCAGACTTGGGGGGGTGTCGATCGATGATAGTGGGAGATGGCACGAGAGGGTCTCGTTGCCCCTTGTTAACACCCTGTTCGAGCAGTTCGGATCGGTCCGGCGAGGATGTCGCCGACGATCAGGATCTGAAGGGGACCCGGTGCGGCCGGATCGCGATTAATTCGACCTGAATTTCACCTGATGTATGCGTGGGCACGCCCGTCATGTAAGTGAGCTAATCATTGATGACAGGGGGGCGCAAGACCTCGAATGCAGGTGGAGTGGCAGATTCCGGCCACTGTTACTTACGCGCGGCGATTGAGATGGGGGATGTTCGGTGAGTCTTGACCGTTTTGCGGTTTATGAGTTTTTCTCACAAACCTGGATTAAGCTCGGAATTCGAGGCCGTCGCCTCGGCGGGCGATCCCGTTAACAGAACATTCTTATTGCATGTGGTTGTATTCTCAAAAATGCGACAGAAGCCTCAACGAGGCGTTGAACCAGTCTTTCCCGGCATATCGACACTAAAAGAGGAAATCCCTAACGTTTTCGGGCGGTGCCAGGCCCGCCCGTCGGCTCTGGCCGGCGAGTGTCGATCCAACCGGCGAGGAGCTTGCCGACCGCCTGGTGGGAGACTCCGAGCAGCAGGCCGATGTCCCGATGGGGAAGCCCCTGATCGTGCAGACGGCGCGCGGCCTCGCGTGAACGACCTGGCGTGACTGCCACCATGCACATCTGGCGTCTTCGAGAACTCGAAGCCGTACCGCTTGGCCAGGCAAGCCATCCGGCCAAGCAGATCGTTCCGTTTCCTCAGTCGGGGAGGACCGAGAGGCCGGACCGGGCGACGATGGCCTGGAGCGCGGCGACGTGGCCGGTGTAGGCCGCGCGCCCTTCGCGAGTGAGGCTGAACCACGTCCTGGGGCGCTTGCCGACGTGTCCCTTGCGGATCTTCAGGTAGCCGGCCGCCTCCAGTGCGCTCGCGTGTTTGGACAGCACCGAGTCACTGATGCCCAGGTTGTCGCGTACGAAGGCGAACTCGGCCTCCTCGGCGGCGGCCAGCAGGGAGACGATCTGCAGCCGGGCCGGCGCGTGGATCGCCGGGTCGAGTCGCGACGTCATCGCTTCGGCGTCTCCGCCCGCCGAACGGTCCGCGCGGACATCCACCGGGCCAGGACGGACGCGGTGACCGCCACGACCACCGTCATGATCACGCCCATGACGGTGCGCGGATAGGCGACGCCGAGTTCCTTGAGCCACAACGCCAGCGCGTAGCCCGCGAGAACGGTGGTGATAAGCCAGACGGCGAAGCCGGCCCATGCCCATGGATCCGTCATGGAGGAGTGCGGGCGCAGGTTCGCGTTCCTGATGTCGCTCACGAACTTGAGGACGGCGACGGCGAGGCCGGCCGACAGGGCCGTCACGGCGATCCAGAGCCACCAGGGGGGTGTGATCTCGGTGACGAACTGCATTCCGGTGACGACGATCCAAACCGCCACCGGGTACCAGGTGGGGAACATCGGCGGTGCGGCGCGCAGGACCCTGTGCTGTGTCTCGTGGACCTGAGCCAGCGACCGCGCGGCTTCTTCGGGAGTGATCTCCATGGGCTGCCCCTCCTTCTTTCCAATTTGGAAAGTACTTTCAAGTTTCCATATCGTCAAGTACTTTCCAAAGCCCGTCGGAACGGATCGGCGTCCGCCGTCCGCCACAACCGCTCCACCGAACGCCGCCTGGAGTGGTCGAGCAGCACCCGGCTCCGGATCCCGAACCTGGCGCGGCCTTCGGCCAGCCCGTCGAGCACCGCCTCCAGCGGCATCTCGGGCTGTCCGACCCGCTCCCCGTATGAGGCGGCGGTGAAGGTCACCTCGACGTAACGAGTGCCCTGAGCGGCCTAATCCTCGCAGAACTCCACGGCGATCCGGCGGAAGTGCTCGGGCGTGCGCAGCGACTCGCGCACTTTGGCCCGCCGGTCGGCGAATGCGCGGAAGCTCGCGAATGTGCCCTCGGGCTCCGGCGGGCCACCCAGCACGTTCGGCCTCGGCAAGCACCTGTGCATCGGTGCGGCACCGGCCAGGTTCGAACTGCGCGTGCTGCTGGAGGAACTGACCGGCCGGGTGGCGCTCTTCGCCTCGCTCAGCTTCGACGCCTCGATCTGGGAGATCACGATGGCGCTGTTGAACGGGTCGGCGCTGTGCGTGCTGGACCCCTCGGCCATGACCCCGCAGGAGACGGCGAAGGTCATCAGCGACCAGGGCGTGACCGCGGCCACCTTCCCGCCGACGTTCCTCAGCACGCTCAGGGGCGACGAGCTGGGCACGGTCAGGTTGATGGTGGTCGCGGGCGAGCAGTGCCCGACCGGTCAGGTTGATGGTGGTCGCGGGCGAGCAGTGCCCGACCGGTCAGGTTGATGGTGGTCGCGGGCGAGCAGTGCCCGACCGGGCTGGTGCGAACCTGGGGGCCGGGCCGCAGATTCGTCAACGCCTACGGGCCGACGGAGACGACCGTGTGCGCCACGATGGGGGCGTACGCCGAGGCGGTGGACGGCGCGTCGGCCAAGGCCGAGGCTAAGGCCGGGGTCTGAGCCCGCGGGCATCCCGCCCGGCGGGATGCCCGCGCATGACGAGGGCTGTGAGGATGATCCTCACAGCCCTCGTCATGCGCTGTCCGAGGACCGTACCCGGATCATCCTCAACACCTGCTGGGGCAGCGAGTCCGACGCGAAGAAGGAGCAGTCACACGAGACCATGGAGGCGATGTTCGGCTGACCCCGGGAAGCCCTGGAAGGGCGAGACGGCTCGACCATCGGTCGGGCCGTCTCGCCCGTGCGCGGCACGCGAACCAGAGGGAAACGCCTCACCCTCAGGAGCACGGGGGGTCGTAAGGAAGACCCGGAACGTACTTCTCCCATTCGGCCGCGGTGATCGGGCTGCCCGCCGTGGCGCAGACGCGCCGCGAGACCTGCGCGATGTCGGTGTCCCACAGCCGGATCGTCGCGTCCTCGGAGGCCGTGGCGATGATGTCGCCCCCGGGCTGGAAGGACACGTCGGTGATGGGAGCGGTGTGACCGCTCAGTTCCGCCTCCAGGACGGGACGACGGGGATCGACGACCGAGTAGAGGTGAACGATGCGATCGCCACCCACCGCGGCCAGGACGGTGCCGTCACCGCTGAACGCCACCCGGGCCGCGACCCCCGTGGTGGGCGGGATGACGGCGAGGGGTTGCCCGCCGTGGTTCCAGAGACGGACCGTACCATCCTCCGAGGCGCTCGCCAGAATCCTTCCCGAGGGGTGGAAGGCGACGCCGGTGACGGCACCGGTGTGGCCGGCCAGGTAGGCGCTCTCCCCGGGGCGTCCGGGGTCGGAGACGTCCCACAGCCGGATCGTGTGGTCGTCGAGGCCGCCGGCGAGGAGCGTGCCGGACGGGTTGAACGTCAGCGCGTTCGGGGCGACGAGGGTATCGGGCCCGGCGAGCGACCACGCCGAGGCGGGTGACCGCTTCCCGGTGGCGTCGAGATGCCACACGGCGACTCCGATGCCACCGGAGTCCGGCGCGAGCCCCAGCGCCAGCAACCGGCCCTGCCGCGACAGGGCGACGCCGAAGTGGTTTCTGGAGATCCCCTCTCCCATTTGCACGGTGATTGGCTTGCGTGGATTTTTCACGTTCCACAGCTGGCCGGAAGACGCGAGAACGGAATTCGTCAGGAACGGCCGGTCGACAGAGAACGACAGACTGTTGGTGCTCGCATTGGTGGCGCCCCCCTCCAGCGAGGCCGCCGCCTGGAGACGGGTCCTGTCGGTGATCTGCCACAGTCTGGATCCGTCGAGTCCGGCCGATGCGAGCACGCCCCCGTCCGGAGAGAACGCCACAGCGTTGATCCCGGCCTTGTGGGTGGCCGCGCTGGAACCCGGTAACGGCCAGACCCGGACCGCCCCGTCACCTCCGGCCGTGGCGACCGAGGTGCCATCCCGGGTGATGTCCACCGACCGAACCGGGCCGGTGTGCGGCAGTGTGACGACGATCTTACGGGCGCCGACATCCCAGACGCGGACGGTGTTCTCATTCGCATAGGCCGCCGCGAGCGTTCCGGCGTCGGAGGTGAAGCTGAGAACCGAGGGAATCGACTGCTGCGGCAGAGCGAGCTTGATTGGCTCGCCCTCCTTGCCGGACTTCTTTATGGGCGTGACCACGATTGCATTCTCGACGCTGGCCCTGGCGATGACGTCGCGCTCTGGGGCGATCACGCTATCGAAGTACGAGTCGCTCACCACCGACCAGTCACGCACCCGCCCAGAGTCCTCCAGGCTCCACAGCCGCGAGTGGAACACCCCCCAAAGCGACTCCAGCAGAAAACGCCCGTCCGAGGAGAAGGACAGGGTGTCGGATCTACCGAAGGCCGGGGTGAGGGCCGCCACTCTTCTGGGCTTGCCGTCGAGTTCCCACAGGACCACCAGGCCGTCGCTCCCGCTGACAGCGAAGATCCTGCCGTTGGGGTGTACGGCCACCGTCCATCCCTGGCCCTTCTCGCCCAGGGGAGTGATCAGGACCGGGTTGCGCGGGTCGGCCACATTCCACAACGACGCCCTCGCGGTGCTCCCGGCGTTCACCAGCAGCGAGTGTCCGTCCGGGCTCCACGCGACCTCCGTCGCCTCGCCGTGTCCCAGGGCTCCGGCGTCGATTCTTCCCGTCTCCCGCTGCGCCGCCACGTCCCAGAAGCGGACGGTATGGTCCGCCCCGACGCTTGCCAGGACCTTCCCGTCGGGGCGGAACCGTACAAAGGTGACCAACCCCTGATGCCCCAGGAGGCGGGTGGCATAAGGAGAGCCGAACGACGACAGAAGACTGCCGCGCGCCTCGACCGTGGGCGAGATCCGGTAGGAGACCAGGCCCAGTTGCATGGCCAGGGCGGGGTCGACGCCCCGCAGCGCGTCGGCCCGCGCGGCGGCCTGCTGCGACGATGCGACGATCTTGGCCTGGTCGGCTTGGTCACGCAGATTCAACGCGAAGGCTCCCCCGGTGACGGCGAGTACCAGCAGGGTGGCCAGCGCCACGATCACCACGCGGCGTACCCGCCCACGACGCCGTTCGGCCAGCAGGTCGGCCTTCTCCGCCCGGTCGCTCGCCTCGACGAACTCCTTCGCCAGATCACTCAGATCCCGGTCGCCCTCCCCGAGCCAGGTGAGGGTGGCCTCCAGCCGCGGGCCACGGTCCAGAAGCGTGGGGTGCCTTCCCTCCTGCTTCCAGACCGCCGCCGAGCCCTCCACCCGCTGGCTGACGAGCAGCCCCGCCTGGTCCTCCCGCAGCCAGGTGGCCAACCTCGGCCAGTGACGCAGCAGGGCCTCGTGCGTGATCTGCGCCACGTTCTCCCCCACCATGACCAGCCGGGCGGCGACGAACCTGTCGAGCACCTGCTCGCTCTGATCATCCGCGGGCAGCAGCTCGGCCGGCGGCACCTGTCTGCGGACGGCTTCCACTCCCTCGCCGACCCAGAGCAGACGGAGCAGGATGCGCCGTGCGAGTCGCCGCCCTCGCTCGTTCAGGCTCTCGAAGGTGTTGTCGGCGGTGGTGGCGATCGCGCGGCTGATTCCTCCCGTCGCCCGGTAGGCCGCCACCGTCAGCACACCGTTCTCCCGGTACTGCCAGGTGACCAGGAGGGCGTGGGACAGCAGCGGCAGGACTCCGCCGGGGTCGGCGGCCGAGTGCGCCCCCATGTCCTCAAGTAAGAGCTCCATCAGCCCGTCCTGCAGGCGCAACCCCATCATCTCCGCGGGCCGTCGGATCACCGTCTCGAGCTGCT
The DNA here is from genome assembly GCF_035917355.1 of Streptosporangium sp. NBC_01810. Classification (NCBI taxonomy): domain Bacteria; kingdom Bacillati; phylum Actinomycetota; class Actinomycetes; order Streptosporangiales; family Streptosporangiaceae; genus Streptosporangium; species Streptosporangium sp. NBC_01810. Next base: position 2,970,494 of record NZ_CP109070.1, read on the forward strand.
CCGGAGACATCGGTCCGACGATCTGCGGGCGTTCCTGCGCGGCGGCCAGATCGGGAAAGCCCGCGCAGTGCCCGAAGAAGTCGGCGCGTAGACCGATCACCACCGTCGCGGGAGGGGGACCGCCGGACGGCGTGCAGGCCCGGGCGAGCGCCGCGACGAAGGCCCGGCGATGGGTCTCCTCCTCGCACCGGCTGAAGGTTTCCTCGAACTGGTCGACCACGATGAGCAGCCCGTTGGGCTCCACGCCCGCGGCCACCTCGCGCAGAGCCTCCGGATCGAGCAGCAGGCGCGTCCGCAGTCCTTCGCGGTCCACGTCGTCGATCGGCGCGAGACGGTCCGCGAGGGCGCCCAGCGGGTCGGCCCCCGGCGTCAGCAGGAGGCAGGCCGGATCGTCCCGGCCACCGTGGGACAGCGCGGCGAGCAGTCCGGCTCTCAGCAGGGAGGACTTCCCCGCTCCCGACGGCCCGGTGACCATCAGCAGGCCGCCGCGCGACCGGTGCTCGCGGACCCGCTCCAGCAGCCTCGCCGTGAGTTCCTCACGACCGTAGAAGTACTTCGCGTCGCCCTGCCCGAACGCGGCCAGTCCCCGGTACGGGCTCTCCTCGTCATCGGCTCCAGAGGACCTGGGAGGCGATGGCTCCGCAGGCGGCAGGTAGGCACGATTGCCCGTCACGACGTGACGGCCGCCGAGATCGATGCTCTGCCGCTTCGGCAGTGGCAGATGACGCTCACGCATGACCCGTTCCAGGTATTCGTGGACGTAGTCGAGCGTCAGCCATCTCGGACCTGCCGGGTCTCCCCTTTCCAGCAGCCGGATCAATTCACCGGTGAACGCGGTGTGCCGTTCGTCCGGCAGTTCCCAGGACAGGCTGGACCCGCCGGCGGAGGTGAGGAGGAACGAACCGTTGAAACGTGTGTTGTCGAAAGCCGAGTCTGCGGCCGAGCGGATCGCGACGACTCCACGACCGGAAAAACAGCAGTCGAGTACCAGGACGACCACCTTCGCCCTGCACACATCCTGGATGATCTCAGGGACGGCCGAATAACGCAGGGCCCGGAAGTCCGCGTTGCTCCTGGTCAGCCCGCCGGTCGACCGGGTGACCAGGAGGAGTTCGTTGTCCGCGCCGATCTCCCCGTGACCGACGTAGTAGAGCACGAACGCGTCGGTGGCCTCCCTTGCCACCTCTGTCACGACGTCGAACAACTCGGTCGGATGGGCCGGATCCAGACACACCGTGAGCCGGGCCGGATCCAGCCCCGCCTGCTCGACCAGGGTCCGGCCAAGGTCGGTGACCGTGTCGGTGACCGTGCGCAGGGGCGGCAGGCTCTGCGGGTCTGCGCCTTCGCTCGACCCAACCAGTAGGACCCTGGTCCCCGGTGAGGTCAGGAAAGCCGGCTCATCCACGGTCATCGGAAGGCAGGGACTTGGCAGCGATCTCCGTGACCCTCTCGGTGAGCTCCCGAAGGCTCTGTGCGTCCAGAGCCTTCACCCCCTTACCGGTGAGCTCGATCTCGTCCGTTCCACGCTTGATCTTCAAGATCACCTCACCCGGACGCGTTCTGAGCCAGGCGATGACCACACCGGCAAGCGCCGCGACAGCGCCGCCCGAGCCCAGGGCGACCTGGACGCCCTCGACCACGGCACCCATGGCACCCTCCGGCACCACCTCGTGAACGTACGTCACCCCGCCACGCAGATCCCGCTCCTCCAGCAACCAGGTGCCGAGCTCGCGGGCGAGGTCGTGATCCTTGGGGTGCACGGTCAACAGGACGCTCACATGACTCATCTCCTCGGAGGGGCAGCAGCGGAATCAGTGCTTTACATAGATCTCCCACCGGCCGCCAGATGTTTCATAATCGACCGCTTTCTTCCATGAAATATCAGCACGATGATCGACAACCCGCTCTCGCAGTTATTTTGTCCCTATATAGCTAGATAGGCACCATTCGCGACCTAAACGAAATTTAGTGCTATCGAACATGATCTACAGATATTAAGCGAGATCATGCCACCGAGGTCGAAAGGCGGAAATCATCGGTGAACCCCCTCCGACTGCGACACCACGCGGCGGCTGGTGCGCGTCCGGACGTCGATCCCGCCGAGATGGCAGTGGGACACCATTTCCCCGTGATCAGACGCCGGCCCTGTTCATGGCCGCCTCGATGCCGTCCAGGAGGACGGCGAGCCCGGCCGCGAAGGTCTCCCTCGCCTCCTGTTCCAGGTAGGGAACGCTCTCGTCCTCGGACTGGTAGGCGCCCTCGCTGTCGAGCCAGGTCAACGTCGGGAACCGCTCGGCGAAGTCGGGGGCGACCTCCTCCAGCATGGCCGAGCGGGCGTACCACCACTCCTCGTCGGACACCCCGGTCGCCGCCGGGGCCTGGCGCGACTCCGCGACCGTCTGCGCCGCCCCGCGCACGAAGTGGAACAGCGTCCCGACGAGGCGCCGCAGCATCCCGGCCTCAAGGCCGGTCTCACGGAGGATCCGCAGCGCGGTCTCCAGCATCACGTACTCGTTGGGGCCCAGCACCGGGCGCGCCTGCGAGACCTGCAGCACCCACGGGTGGCGCAGGTAGAACGCCCAGGAATCCCCGGCCCAGGAGGTCATGGCCGCCCGCCAACCGGCCCCCAGCTCGTAGTCGACGGGCAGCTCGGCGAGGGCCCGGTCGTACATCAGGTCGACCAGCTCGCTCTTGCTGGGCACGTAGGTGTAGAGCGCCATGGCGGTGCGTCCGAGCCGTTCGCCCACCGCGCGCATGGAGAGCGCGGCCATTCCCTCGGAGTCGGCGACGGCAATGGCCGCATCCACGATCTCATCCACACTCAGGCCGGGTTTGGGGCCTGGTCGCACCTCCCCCGACCTCGGGGTACGCCACAGCAGGGCCATCGAACGGCGCGCGTCGCCCTGTCCGGCGAAGACGACCAACTTGCCACTCCTTACGGCATAAACTAACTTTGTCGGGCTATCTCTTTACGCGATAAGGATATCAAGGGAGAAGGTCCGTGTTCCCCTCCAGCCCCACCCCCACCGACGACCACGGCGCACGGCACGGCCAGGCCGCCGCGGACAGCCACGACGTGATCGAGGTCCGCGGCGCCAGGGAGAACAACCTGGCCGACATCTCACTGGACATTCCCAAGCGACGGCTCACCGTCTTCACCGGGGTCTCCGGCTCCGGGAAGTCCTCCCTCGTCTTCGGCACCATCGCCGCGGAGTCACAGCGGCTGATCAACGAGACCTACACGGCCTTCATCCAGTCGTTCATGCCCAGCCTCGGCCGGCCCGACGTCGACGCCCTGCGCAACCTGAGCGCGGCGATCGTCGTCGACCAGGAGCGGATGGGCGCCAACTCCCGTTCCACGGTCGGTACGGCGACCGACGCGCAGACGATGCTGCGGATCGTCTTCAGCCGGATCGGCACCCCCCACGTCGGCACCTCGACCGCGTTCAGCTTCAACAGCGCCGAGGGCATGTGCCCGAAGTGCGAGGGGCTCGGCCGGGTGTCGGATGTCGACGTCTCCCAGCTGGTCGACGTCGACCTCTCGCTCAACGAGGGAGCGATCACCGCCCCGAACTTCAATGTGGACTCGTGGTACTGGCAGTCGATCGCACACTCCGGGTTCTTCGACCGCGACGTCAAGCTGAGGGACTACACCCCCACCCAGTGGGAGGACTTCCTGCACCGGCCGGCCACCAAGGTCAAGATCGGCACCATGAACACCACCTACGAGGGGCTCCTGGTCAAGGTGCGGCGGCTCTACCTCGCCAAGGATCGCGAGTCGCTGCAGCCGCACATCAGGGCGTTCGTGGACCGGGCCGTGACGTTCACCAGCTGCCACGCGTGCGGCGGCACCAGGCTCAACCCCGCCGCGCTGGGCTCGAAGATCGACGGCCGTAACATCGCCGACTGCGCCACCATGCAGATCAGTGACCTGGCCGAGTTCGTCCGGGGCATCGAGGACGAGTCGGTAGGGCCGTTGATCGCCACCCTGAGCAACACCCTGGACTCGCTGGTCGAGATCGGCCTCGGCTACCTGAGCCTGGACCGCGAATCCGGCACCCTGTCCGGGGGTGAGGCCCAGCGGGTGAAGATGGTCCGGCATCTCGGCTCCAGCCTGACCGACGTCACCTACGTCTTCGACGAGCCCACGGTGGGGCTGCACCCGCACGACATCGAACGGATGAACGGCCTGCTGCTCCGGCTGCGCGACAAGGGCAACACGGTCCTGGTCGTCGAGCACAAGCCGGAGACGATCGAGATCGCCGACCACGTGGTCGACCTCGGTCCCGGGGCCGGCTCGTCCGGCGGGCGGATCTGCTTCACCGGCGACGTGGCCGGGCTGCGCGCGTCGGACTCCCTGACCGGCCGCCACCTGGACCACCGGACCCGCCTGCGTGAGAAGGTACGGCAGCCCAGCGGGCAGCTGTCCATCACCGGCGCCGACTTGCACAACCTCAAGGACGTGAGCGTCGACATCCCGCTGGGCGTGCTGACCGTGGTCACCGGCGTCGCCGGTTCGGGCAAGAGTTCGCTGATCCACGGCTCGCTCCCCCGCCGGGACGACGTCGCGGTGGTCGACCAGGCCCCGATCCGGGGGTCGCGCCGCAGTAACCCGGCCACCTACAGCGGGCTGCTCGATGCGATCCGTACCGCCTTCGCCAAGGCCAACGGGGTCAGGGCCGCCCTGTTCAGCGCGAACTCCGAGGGGGCGTGCCAGAACTGCAAGGGCATCGGCCTGGTCTACACCGACCTGGCGATGATGGCCGGGGTGGCCTCGGTGTGCGAGCAGTGCGAGGGGAAGCGGTTCACCCCCGAGGTGCTCACCCACAAGCTGCGCGGCAAGGACATCAGCGAGGTGCTGGCCATGTCGGTGACCGAGGCCCGCGACTTCTTCGGCTCCGGCCCGGCCCGCGCCGTCCTGAACCGGCTCGCCGACGTGGGCCTGGGCTACCTCGGCCTGGGTCAGCCGCTCACCACCCTGTCCGGCGGCGAGCGGCAGCGGCTCAAGCTGGCCATCCGGATGGCGGAGAAGGCCACCACGTACGTGCTGGACGAGCCGACCACCGGCCTGCACCTGGCGGACGTGGACCAGCTCCTGGCCCTGCTGGACCGGCTCGTCGACGACGGCAACACGGTCATCGTCATCGAGCACCACCAGGCGGTGATGGCCCACGCCGACTGGATCATCGACCTCGGCCCGGGGGCCGGCCACGACGGCGGCCGGGTGGTCTTCACCGGCACTCCCGCGGACCTGGTCTCCACGGGGGACTCGCTCACCGCCCGGCACCTGCGTACCTACCTGGAGAAAAACGGCGCGTAGCTGCTGAACCCGAAAAATCACTTTTTTGGAGCTTTAAGCGGCGCCCCGCCAGTGGTACTTCCGTTCTAGTGGTCGTCGCAACACCCCAGCTCGGGGACCGAGATCCGCGAGCACCATGGCCGCGTGCGGAGCCGGCCCCAGCCCTGCGAGTTCCGGGACGCGCAAGCCCGTCAGCGGACCGCCCCTGCCGGCATCAGTGGTCACGGTGTTGTCCTCCGCACGTTGGCCGGCTCCTTCGGATCGGCCGTCAGGCTGGTCATGACCAGGTCGGCGAGTTGGCGGTACGCTTCGGCGGCGTCGAGCCCGGTGGTCGCCTGGATCGTCCCGTGCTGGATCGCGCCCATGACCTGGGCCGCGGCGGCCCCCACGAACGACGCGTGAACCGGGCGCAGCGCTCCGGTCTTCACTCCCTCGGTCACGAGAGCCTGGACCCGCCGAGCCGCGTACTGAGTGTTCTCCTGGTACACGTCGTTGGCCGGACCGAAGTCGGCCACATCCGCGAAGAACATGGCCGAGGCCGGCTGAAGTTCCGAGGCGACGGCCTCCAGGTAGATCGCCAGCCGCCTCGCCGGATCATCGGAGGCCACGACCCGGGCCTCGATATGTTCCGCCGCGGTCTTGAAGAACGAGCGCACGGCTGCGACAACGATCTGCTCCTTGCTCGGTGCCACGGCGTACAAGGTGGTTCTCGAACACCGCAGCCGTTCCGCCAGATCTCCGATGTTGAACGAAGAGAATCCCTCGGTCAGGAACAGCTCTCGGAGCTGAACCAGCATCTCCTCGCGGCGCGCGCGAGCCTTCCCTGGAAGTGGCATGACGTCGACCTTATGGCAGAGTACCAGAGCCGATACCGTGGTACTCGTTCCGGTTCTCGGAGGATTGTCCATGCCCGCATCACGTGTCATGCCCACCGGCGAGAGTGCCGACCTGATCACCCTCGTCCGGGACCTCGCCGACAAGGAACTCGCGCCCCGGGCCGCCCGGGCCGAGGCCGACGAGGAGTTCCCGCGCGAGGTCTTCAGGACCCTCGGCGCGGTCGGCCTCCTCGGCCTCCCCTACCCCGAGGAGTGCGGCGGCGGAGGCCAGCCGTACGAGGTGTACCTGCAGGTACTTGAGGAGATCGCGGCGATCTGGTCGAGCATCGGCGTCGGTGCCAGCGTGCATACCCTGGCGTGCTTCGGGCTCGTCAACTTCGGCACGGAAGAGCAGCGGCGGGCATGGCTGCCCGACATGCTCGGCGGCGACCTCCTCGGCGCGTACTGCCTGAGCGAGCCGCACGCGGGCTCTGATCCCGCCGCCATGAGGACCCGCGCCGTCCGGGACGGGGACGACTACGTGCTCGACGGCGCGAAGGCATGGACGACCCACGGTGGGCATGCCGACTTCTACCAGGTGATGGCGCGGACCTCGGACGATCGCAAGGGCATCTCCTGCTTCCTGGTCCCGGCCGACGCGGAAGGCCTGAGCGCGGACCCGCCCGAGCGCAAGATGGGCCTGACCGGATCCGCGACCGCCACCATGCGGCTGGACCACGTCCGTGTTCCCGCCTGGCGCAGGATCGGCGAGGAGGGCGATGGCCTCAAGATCGCACTGGCCGGTCTCGACTCCGGCCGGCTGGGAATCGCGGCGGTCGCCACCGGCCTGGCCCAAGGGGCACTCGCCGGGAACACCGGCGAAACGATCACCACCTACAGCAAGGAACAGGACTGATGGAAGTCCGCGACATCGCGGCGGTCGTCACCGGCGAACACGAGGTCAGGACGGCATCCGCGTCAACACCATCGCGCCGGGCATCGTCGAAACGCCGATGCTGGAAACCGTCTCCGCGGAGTTCCGTTCGGGCTGGCCTCCGGTGTGCCCTTCCCGAAGCGCCTTGCCCGGCCCGATGAGTACGCCCGGCTCGCGCCGGCGATCATCCATCACGACTATCTCATCAGCACACCCCACCACCTCGGCCGCCCGCCCCGAGACGCCCGGTTCTCGGGCTGCCCATGATCGCGATAATCGGGCTCGCTCTTCTCGCGGCGCCCCGGGTCGTGCTTCACGACCTGGATGTCATCCACGAGGGCACCTTCGTGAACGCCCTGTTCGTCTTCGTACCGGGCTGCTGCTACCGCGTGAGCGCGACAAGACGCTGACCTGCCTGGCCGGGGCCGAGCCCGTGGTCTGGGCCCCGGAATGCGGCGGCGTGGCGGCTGGGACGGCACCGGTGGAAGATTGAGAGGTCCCTTGCCTGGCTGTTCGGCTACCGTGCCGTTTCCCCGTCCGATACATAATGCAAGGGCAGCCACCTCTCGCCTTCCCCGGCCTCTCCGCCGCGCTGACCTGCTGCAGGAAACTCGCCAAGCTCACCAGGTGAGGCATCGTCCAAAGGAGTGTCTCGGGTCTGGTGGGCGGTGCGCCAGCCGGAGGGGATGCGGTAAGGGCCCATCCACGGTTCGAGGGGGACGCCCCAGCTATTCAGCGCGAAGGAGACCTTGTGGTACTCGCCGATCAGGGTGACGAGTTCGATCAGTTCACGCTCGCCATAGGTTTCCGACAGGATCGCCCAGGTGCGGTCGGAGACCACTGACTCGGTGTGCAGTTCGTCCACGGCGGTCAGCACCGCCCGCTCGTGCCGGGTCCATGCTCCCAGGGAGATGTCCCGGGAAATCAGGTCGATCTCCTCTTGAGTGAGGCCGACGCCGAGGGCGACATGGTAGTGGTGATTCCACTGGTAGATCGCCGAACACGCCCACGCGCCGCGCAAGATCGCCATTTCGCGCTGCCGTGGCGGTAGGACGCCGTCGATCACGCCATGGGCCAGGGGCATACTATCCTTGTACAGCTTGGTGTGCCGCACAAAGGTGGTCATGACGTTCGGTATGTTCACACTGTGCAGCTCGAAGATCGAGTTCTCTCCCCCGACGAGGCCCAACGCGTCCAGTGTTTCCTGGTCACGCTCACCGGGGGCGACGGGTGCGATCCGCGGCCGTCGGCGGATGCCCTCGGCGATCTCGGCGGCGGTGGCCAGAACCCCGCTGACCGTGCGCTCGGTGCTGTCGCCCAGGGAGTCGTAGACGGTGGCCAAGGTGATCGCCAGGTTCTCCCGGCAGGCCCACTGCTCCCAGCGGCCGAGCGGCAGGTCGACCGCGGCTTCCTCGACCGGCATTCCCTTGCGGTAGCGCACCTCCGCCTCGCTGTGCAGGTGCTCGAGATAGTCCCGCAGATCGATGATCCCGGTGATGTCGGTGACCGGCCCGTACCCGGGAACCACCACAGCCGGCCGTAGCGCCACGAGCTGGACGCACGCCGCACGCCACTGCTCGATCGAGCCCGACCACGACGCGGGATGCACACCGTTGACGACAGCGGCACCCGTGATCAGCACCGCCTCGTCAGGAAGCCACACGATCGTGTCGGCGGCGCTGTAGGCGCGCCCGATGTTTTGAACCTCGACCAGTGTGTGGCCGACCTTGAGGTCGGTCGCACCGCTGAAGGTTTGATCAGGTGTCAATCGCCGGGCCGCGATTCCGTGGGTGCGCTGGGATCTCCCGAGATAGGCATCGAGGGGAGAACCCCGCTCCACCTCGACGGCGTCGAGCAGAGGGCAGCCGGCGAGTGCGGTCGCCGTCTCCACCGAGGTGAGTGTCGTGGCGCCCTCCGGGATGTGCTGCCCGGAGTCGGTGTCGGTGAGCACCACCGTCTTCGCCGCGCCTTCGCCGTGACTGAGCAGCTGTCTCGTGGCGTCCGCGCTGTCGAGAGTGCCGACGAGCATGCCCCCGCTCATGTCACCTCGCACGTACGTCGCGTTGCGAGTGGTTCCGTCGTAGGCGATCCACACGGACTCGCTCAGGTGTTCGTAGTACATGTCCAAGCTTCCTCTCACTGCCTTTTGTTCAACACCGTGCGTTCGAGCCAGTCCGTCACGCGGCCACCGGTCTCCACGACGTGCTGCTCAAGCATCGACAGATGGTCGCCGGGGCCGTCGATGACGTCGGTCATCCCGGGCAGCGTCGATCGCCAGGCGTCGTCGTGCACGGTGCCCAGCGGCACAGAGGCGCGTACCAGCAGCGATGGCACGCGCGTCGGCCGAGGACGCCACGACGACAACAGGTCCACATACCAGACGGTGGCCGACAACCGGATCCAGTCGAGCCCGTCGACCACCGATTCCCGGGCATGCAACGCCGGCCACAGCCTGGGCCGCAACACCTCGGCGGCTTTCGAGTCGAGCAAGTGGGTATCCAACAGGACAACCGCGTCGACGGCAAGGCCGCGATCTTCAAGCCAGGCGGCGACCTCGTGGGCGAGCAACCCGCCCGAAGATGTCCCGAGCAGGACAAGCGGACCCGCCACGGTGCGGTCCACGACCGCGGTCGCCAGTTGCTCGATCAACGCGGTCCGGGAGCTGGGCAACGGCTCGCCGGCGGTGAACCCGCCGGGCGTGACCACGCTGACATCCCACTGGCCGCCAAGAGCGGTGGCCAGACCATAGTAGACATGCTCGCCGGTGGTGGGAACGACGGGCGCGACACAGACCAGCTGACGCCCGGTTCCACTGTCCCTCAACGGCGTCAGGCGCAGGGCCGGCGGCTCGGCCGACTTCTCACGCACTTCGGCCACCCCGCGCAGCAACGCGTCCGCCTGGTCCAGCATGCCGGCGTCGACCGACTGCCGGTACAGGTCCGCGATGACGTCCGGCGGGCTCTGTGGCGCGCTTGGCGCAGTGTCCACCGCGACCCCGCGGACAAACAGCTCGGCCGCCGAAAGCACCACCCTGTCCATGCCACCCTCGTCGCGGCGCAACGTCCCGACGACCACCGCGGTGACCCCCGCCTCGTCCACCGCCTGCTCGATCCCCAGCGCCAGCAGCGGATGCGGGCCGACCTCGACGAACGCCCGATACCGCTCCTCCAGCAACCGCTCGATCGCCGACGCGAACTCCACCGTCCGCCGTACGTTCTCGTACCAGTAGCCGGAGTCCAACTCGGAGCCGTTCAGCCATTGCCCGGTCGCCGTCGACAACATCGGCACCCGCACCGTACGCGGCGCCACCTCGGCCAGATCGGCCAACAGCTCGTCCCGGAGCCCCTCGACCTGAGGCGAGTGCGCAGCGAAGTCCGCTCCGGCCAGCTGCCAGCGCATCACCCCATCGGCTGACAACCGCCGCTCCAGCACCCGCATCGCATCCGGATCACCGGCCACCGTCACCACCTGGGGACCGTTGACCGCCGCGATCGAGACCCGGTCCAGCAGCCCGGCATCGGCGAGCATCCCGCGAACCCGCTCCGCCGGAGCCATCACCGACAGCATCATCCCGCCTCCGGACAGCCGCTCAGCGATCAGGCGGCTGCGCAACGCCACCACCCGGGCGCCATCGGACAACGACAGCCCGCCCGCCGCGACCGCGGCGGCGATCTCGCCCTGCGAATGGCCCACCACCGCGTCCGGGCGCAGCCCCAGCGACTCCCATACGGCTGCCAGCGACACCATCACCGCGAACGACGCCGACTGGACCACATCCACCCGATCCAGCCCCGGAGCACCCTCCACCCGGCGGATCACATCCAGCAGCGACCAGTCCACGAACGGCTCCAACGCCGCCGCGCACTCCGCCATCCGGCGGGCGAACACCGGCGACTCCTCCAGCAGCCGCGCACCCATCCCCGCCCACTGCGCCCCCTGCCCCGGGAACACCCACACCATCCGGCCATCCACGTCGGCCACACCCCGCACCACACCCGCCGCCGAGTCACCGGAAGCGACCGCGGCCAACCCCGCCAGCAACTCCTCGCGATCCCCGCTGACCACCACCGCCCGATGCGCGAACGCCGACCGTGACGTGGCCGGCGAGAACATCACATCGGCCGGCCCCAGCTCGTTACCCTCCTCCACATACACCGCCAGACGGCCCGCCTGCGCCCGCAACTCCCCACCCGACCTGCCCGAGATCACGTACGGCATCACACCCGCCGGCAGCGCCGCGTCCGCCACGCCCGGCTCGGCCTGCGGCCCCTGGTCGAGCTCGTCCAGATAGTGGGCGAGAGCCTCGGAGGTCGAGTGCCGGAACACCGCGCTTGCTTCGATCTTCTTGCCGGTGCGGGCGCGCAGCCTGGCGCGCAAGTCAATCAAGGCCAACGAGTCCAGGCCGAGCTGGGTGAACTCACGGTCCGGCGCCACCGCTTGCATATCAGGCAGGCCGAGGGCCCTGGCCACCTCGGTCCGGACGAGATCCACCGCCGACAGCGGCTCGGTCCGGGCATCGGCATCGGCTTCGATGGGGCCGGGGGGCATGGTGTGGGCCACCCGCGGCCAGAACCGCTGCCGTTGGAAGGCATACGTGGGCACGGCGCACCGCCCGCCCGGAATCACGGCCGCCCAGTCCACCGCGACGCCGCGCACATGGAGTCCTGCCAGCGCGTTGACCAGGCCGGACAGTGAACCACAGGTTCCCGGTTCGACGACGACGTCGTCCTGCCCGAACGGCCGGACCCGGTAGTCGGCGACACGAGGGTCCTGGGCCTTGGCGGTGACCAGTTCGTAGGCGTCGTCCAGCGACAACGCCCCGGCCACGTACGCGGCGGCGACCTCGCCCCCCGAATGGCCGCGGACCTCTGCCTGCACTCCCCAGGACTCCAGCAACCTGAACAACGCCACCTCGAACGCGAAACCGCTCTCCTCCCCGAACCGGCCGCCGATCTCGGCCGGCGCTGCCGCGAACACCGGGAACCGGGCCAGCTCACGGCCCATCTCTGTGCACGCGGTCGCGCCGGCGAACACGATCGTCGGTACCACCGGCTTCCCAACCACACCACGGGCGACCAGCTCATGGTCCTCGCCTCTCGCGAGAGCGGCGAGGGCGTCAAGGCTGCCGTCCAGCACCGCCGCGCGGTACTCGAAGTGCGTGCGAGACACCGCAAGCGGTCGAGCCGCACGCGCGTCAGGGTCGGCCGCCAGGAGGCGTTCCGCCTGTACGCCAAGGGCATCGGCGGTGCGGCCGGACAGCAACCAAGGCGGCTCCCCCGGGCCGGACGGATTTTCGGACCGTTCGCCTTCTTCAGGAATGGACCGTTCGGCTTCTTCGAGAATGACGTGTGCGTTGGTCCCGCTGATTCCGAAGGCGGACACCGCACCGCGTCGTGGGCGCCCGTTGGTCGCCCACGGCACCGCCTCGGTCGCCAGCCTGACCGAACCGGCCGACCAGTCCACATGAGACGAAGGCTCGTCCACATGGAGCGTCCGCGGCAGAGTTCCGTGCCGCATGGCGAGGATCAGCTTCACCACGCCTGCCACCCCCGCGGCCGCCTGGGTGTGCCCCAGGTTCGACTTCACCGAACCGAGCCACAACGGCCGGTCCCGGTCCTGACCGTAGGTCGACAGCAACGCGTCGGCCTCAATCGGGTCTCCCAGCCTGGTTCCGGTGCCGTGTGCCTCCACCACGTCCACATCGGACACCGACAGGCCTGCGGAGGCCAACGCCTGGCGAATGACACGTTGCTGCGCGACGCCGTTCGGTGCGGTGAGCCCGTTCGAGGCGCCGTCCTGGTTGACGGCACTGCCCCGGAGCACTGCCAACACCTCATGGCCCTTCGCCCGCGCGTCCGACAGCCGCTCGACCACAAGCATGCCCACGCCTTCAGCCCACCCTGTCCCGTCGGCCGCGTCGGCGAAAGCCTTGCAACGCCCGTCGCCGGCCAGCACTCCTTGCCGAGTTAACTCGACGAACCCTTCTGGCGTCGTCATCACCGTGACGGCACCGACCAGGGCGAGCGAGCACTCCCCGGACCGGAGTGACCGAGCGGCCAGATGCAGAGCGACCAACGACGAGGAGCACGCGGTGTCCACGGTGAGCGCCGGACCGGTGAAGCCGTACGTGTAGGAGAGCCGCCCGGACGCCACGCTCGCCGCGCTGCCAATGCCGACATAGCCCCCGAAGTCGTCTTCAGACTGGGCCAGCAGCGTCGGGTAGTCCTGACCGTTGGTCCCGATGAACACGCCCACGTCATTACCACGCAGGGTCGCGGGCACGATGCCGGTTTGTTCCAGTGCCTCCCACGACGTCTCCAACAGCAGTCGCTGCTGGGGGTCCATCGCCAGGGCCTCGCGGTGGTTGATCCCGAAGAATCCCGGGTCGAAGTCGGCGACTCCGGCGAGGAACCCGCCGGATGTGGTGGCACTGCGGCTCGTCAAGGTCGTCAGATCCCAGCCGCGGTCCTCCGGGAAAGAGGACAGCACCTCACCTCCATCGGCCAGCAATCGCCACAGTTGCTCAGGAGTGTCGATCTCACCTGGAAAACGGCACGCCATACCAACAATCGCGATCGGGTCGTCGTCGTGGTCGGCCCTCGTCTGAGGCCGGCTGACATCCGGAGCGGCGCCTTCGATCCGCGACCAGAGATAGGTGATCAGCTCATCAGCCGTCGGATGGTCGAACACCATGGTCACGGGTAGCGCCAGCCCGATGCGTTTCGCCAGGCCGTTGCGCAGCTCCACAGTGGTGAGCGAGTCGAAGCCCAGGTCCTTGAAGGCGCGGTCACCACCGATGTTCACACCGTCCGCGTGGCCGAGGACAGCCGCGATCTGGTGGCGTACCAGCTCGGCCAAGGCGTCCTTGCTGTGCAGGCGCCGACGTTCGCCCGCGTCTTCGCCGCCACCGGCGGCCGCACGAGCCACCCGCCTCGCCGGTACCAGCCCTCGCAGCAACGCCGGCACCTCGCCGGCGCGGCCCCGCAACGCCTCCACCTCCACCCGCAGCGGCACCGTCATCGCCGCATCCGTCCGCACACTCACATCGAACAGCCGCAACCCCTCGGCCGCGGACAGGGCCGGCAACCCGATCCGGGCCAGCCGCTCGCGGCCGGCGTCGGACAGCTCGGCGCTCATCCCGGTGTCCACATCCCACAGCCCATACGCCAGCGACGTCGCCACCAGCCCTCGCGACCGCCGATAGGCCGCCAGCGCGTCCAGGAACACGTTGGCCGCCGCGTAGTTGCCCTGACCCTCCGCCAGGACCAGCCCACCGGCCGAGGACACCAGCACGAACATCGCCAGCGGCAGATCCCGGGTCAGCTCATGCAGATGCCAGGCCGCGTCCGCCTTGGGACGCAGCACCGCATCCAACCGGCTTGGCGACAACGCCTCCACCACACCGTTGTCCGCCACTCCCGCCGCGTGCACCACACCCACCAGCGGGGCCGAATCCGGAACCGACCCCACGACCTGTGCCAGCGCGTCCCGATCCCCGACATCGCACGCCATCACGCGGACGTCGGCCCCCAGCCCGGTCAGCTCCTGCACCAGCGTCTCGGCACCCTGCGCCGTCAGCCCGCGCCGGCTCACCAGCAGCAAGGAACGCACACCGTGATCGGTCACCAGGCGACGAGCCAGCAACGCCCCCAACCCGCCCGTACCGCCGGTCACCAGCACCGTCCCCGCGGCCACCTCAACCGAGCCGCCGGACCGCTCGGCGAAGCCCAGGTCCGGCTCCGCCTCCGAGTCGTCGGCGACCACGGTGACGGGCCGCTCAGGCTGCGCCATCCTGACCAGCCGGGGGACCAGGAACGCCCCGGAGCGCACCGCCAGCTCCGGTTCACCGCAGGCCACCGCCACACCCACCGCCGCGTCCCGTTCCTGGCCCTCGTCCAGATCCAGCAGCACGAACCGTCCCGGGTGCTCGGCCTGCGCCGCCCGCACCAACCCCCATACCGGCGCGACCGCCACATCCACATCCACGTCCGTGCCATCGCCCACCGCCACCGCGCCCCGGGTCACCACCACCAAAGGTGCCGAACCCTGGCTCTCCCGCTCCAGCCAGGCCTGCAGCGCCTCAAGCACGCCGCCGACCACCGAACGCACCACCTCCGGCGTCTCACCGGCCGGCCGCGCCTCACAGTCCACCACCACCGAATCGACAGCCACCTCAAGAGAGCGGTCGGCGGCGAGCTCGGACCATTCGGTCACCGCTGCCGCACCGGCCGCGAGCGTCTCGATCGGGTTCCACGCCACCTGGAACAGGGACTGCTCTGCCGCTGCCGCGCCCAACTGCTGCGCCGACACCGGACGCCCCACCATCGCCCCCGCCGACAGCACCGGACGGCCGTTCTCATCGGCCACGTCCAAGGTCAACGTGTGCTCACCCGAATGCCGCACCCGCACCCGCAGCGTCGAAGCACCCGAGGCGTGCAGCGCCACCTGCCGCCACACGAACGGCAACACCGCCCGCCCGCCGCTCGCCACACCCGAGGGATCGATCAGCGACACGTGCATCGCCGCGTCCAGCAACGCCGGATGCACCCCGAACCGCGCCGCCTCCGCAGCCACCCGCTCATCCAGCACGACCTCGGCGAACAACTCCTCCCCCCGCCGCCACGCCGCGCGCAACGCCTGAAACGCCGGCCCGTAGCCGTAGCCGACCTCGGCCAGCCGCTCATACGCCCCCGCCACCTCCACCTCGGCCGCCCCCGCCGGCGGCCACTGCACCAGATCGAATCCCGGCTCGGCCGCCCGCTCCGCGAGCACTCCCTGGGCGTGCAGCGTCCACTCACCGCCCGCTCGCTCATCGGCTCGGGAGTACACCCGGACCGCGCGCCGGCCGGCCTCACCGGGGCCGTCGACGACCACCTGGACCCGCACCCCGCCGGTCTCGGGCAGCACCAACGGCGCCTGCAGCGCCAGCTCCTCCACCACCGCACAGCCGACCTCATCGCCCGCGCGGACCACCAGCTCCACGAACCCGGTCCCGGGCATCAGCACCCGTCCCAGAACCTGGTAATCACCCATCCACGGCTGCTCCGACGCCGACAACCGCCCGGTCAGGACCACCCCACCGGACTCCGGCGACACCACCACCGCCCCCAGCAACGGATGGAGCACCGTTCCCAGCCCCAGACCTCGCGCGTCCCCGCCCCGCCGACCGGTCGGCCAGAACCGCTCCTTTTGGAAGGCATAGGTGGGCAACTCCACCCGGCGGGCAGCGGGGAGCACTGCCGGCCAGCTCACCGGCACCCCACGCACGTGCAGGGCGGCCAACGCCGTCACGATCGTCTTCTGCTCGTCCTGGCCCCCGCGCAGTGCCGGCACCAACACCGCAACCGGATCAGAACCGGCTTCGGCTTCCGCGGCGAGGGTGTCCTGCGCCATCGCGGTCAGTACGCCGTCGGGGCCCAGTTCCAGGTAGGCCCGCACCCCCTGAGCGTGCAGCGCCCGGACGCCGTCGGAGAACCGCACCGCGCCACGCACCTGATCCACCCAGTAATCCGGCGAGCACAGCTGCTCGGCGGTGGCCGCCTGCCCGGTCACCGTGGACACGAGAGGAATCTGTGGCGGGCTGTAGGTCAGCGTGCCCGCCACCGCCCGGAAGTCCTCCAGCATCGGATCCATCAACGGCGAATGGAAGGCGTGCGACACCCGCAACCGCTTCGTCCTGACCCCCCGAGACTCCAACTCGGCGGCGATGGCCAGCACCGCCTCCTCCACCCCGGCGATCACCACCGAGGCCGGACCGTTCACCGCCGCGACCGACACCTCGCTCTCACGCCCCGCCAGCAGCCCGGCGACCTCCTCCTCAGAGGCCCGCACCGCGACCATCGCCCCACCGGCAGGGAGCGCCTGCATCAACCGCGCCCGGCCCGCCACCAGCACACACGCATCCGACAGGGACAACACCCCCGCCACATGCGCCGCGGTGATCTCCCCGATCGAATGGCCCGCCAGCACACCCGGCCGCACCCCCCAGGACTCCACCAACCGGAACAGCGCCGTCTCCACCGCGAACAGGGCCGGCTGCGCCCACCCCGTCCGATCCAGCAACCCGGCCTGCGCACCACCCGGCTCGGCGAACAGCACCTCACGCAACGACCCATCCAGCAGCGGGTCCAGCTCCGCGATCACCGCATCCAACGCCGCCGCGAACACCGGGAACCGCTCATACAACTCCCGGCCCATCCCCGCCCGCTGACTGCCCTGACCGGTGAACAGCACCGCCGGCTTGGCCGCGCCCCGCGCCGAACCGGTCACCACACCGGCGGCCGGCGCACCCTCGGCCACCGCGGCCAGACCCCGCACCAACTCCGCCCGCTCAGCACCCACCACCGCCGCCCGATACTCAAACGCCGATCGAGCCGTCGCCAGCGACACCCCCACCTCGGCCAACCCCAGACCAGGCGAACCCTCCACATGCGACAACAACCGGGCCGCCTGCGCCCGCAACGCCACCTCACTGCGCGCCGACACCACCCACGCCACGGCCCCGCCATCAGCCCCGTCGACCCTGGCCGCCGCGACCTCCGCCACCCCGGAAGGCTGCTCCAAGATCACATGCGCGTTGGTACCGCTGATCCCGAACGACGACACCGCAGCCCGACGCGACCGCTCCACCCGAGGCCACGACCGCGCTTCGGTCACCAGCTCGACCGCGCCCTCGCTCCAGTCCACATGCGACGACGGCGCATCCACATGCAATGTGCGCGGCACCACGCCCTCACGCATCGCCATGACCATCTTGATGATCCCCGCCACACCGGCGGCCGTCTGGGTGTGACCGATGTTCGACTTGATCGAGCCGAGCAGCAACGGCTGTGCGGCATCGCGGCCCTGTCCGTAGGTGGACATCAGAGCCCGCGCCTCGATGGGATCACCCAACCGCGTTCCGGTGCCGTGCGCCTCGACCACATCGACATCCGACGCCGACAGCCCGGCACCGGCCAGCGCCTGGCGGATCACCCGCTGCTGCGACGGACCGTTCGGCGCCGTCAACCCGTTCGACGCCCCGTCCTGGTTGACCGCCGACCCGCGCAGCACCGCCAGCACCTGATGACCGTTGCGCCGCGCGTCCGACAACCGCTCCAGCACCAGCACCCCGACACCCTCGGCCCAGCCGACCCCGTCGGCCGACTCGGAGAACGACCGGCACCGGCCATCCACCGACAGACCACGCTGCCGGGCGAACCCGATGAAGGTGTTCGGAGTGGACATCACGGTCGCCCCACCCGCCAACGCCAGCGAACAGTCCCCCGCCCGCAGCGCCTGCGCCGCCAGATGCACCGCCACCAGCGACGACGAACACGCCGTGTCCACCGTCACCGCCGGACCCTCCAACCCCAGCGTGTACGACACCCGGCCCGAGGCCACACTCGGCGCGGTCCCGATACCTTCGTAGCCCTCGACGGCGTCACGCCGACCGAGCCCCTCATCGGCCGTGGCCTGGTGTACCCGGCCGGCGGCGTTGCCCAGCGCCAGACCGTAATCGTTGTACGTCAGACCGGTGAACACCCCGGTCTCGCTGCCCCGCAACGTCCCCGGCTCGATCCCGGCCCGCTCGACCGCCTCCCAGGACACCTCCAGCAGCAACCGCTGCTGCGGATCAACCGCCAGAGCCTCACGCGGCGAGATCCCGAAGAACCCCGGATCGAACTCATCGGCATCGTGCAGGAACCCGCCATGACGCGTATACGACGTCCCCACCCGACCAGGATCCGGATCATAGATACCCTCCAGATCCCAACCGCGATTGGTCGGGAAACCAGTGATCGCGTCGCTCTCCTCGATCACCAGGCGCCACAGATCCTCCGGAGAGGAAACCCCACCTGGATAGCGGCACGCCATCCCCACGATCACGATCGGATCGTCGGCCACCGAACGCACCACCGGCAGATCCGCGACCTGCTCGGAGTCCACCGAGCCGAACAGCTCCCCGTATAGGAATTCCGCCACGCGGTACGAGGTCGGGTAGTCGAAGACCAGCGTTGCGGGCAACGACAACCCCGTCGCCGCGGCCAGCTGGTTGCGCAACTCCACCGCGGCCAGCGAATCCAGCCCCATCGTGCTGAAGGCCCGGTCGGGCTCCACCGCATCCCCCGACGCGTGACCCAGCACCACCGCCACCTGCCGCCGTACCAGCTCTTCCAGCACCCGCCCCCGCTCGCCCACCTCCAGGCCGGCCAAGCGCCGCCGCAACCCGTCTTCTTGGCCGCCGCCGGCGGCCACCCGGACCGTTCGCCTCGCCGGTACCAGCCCCCGCAGCAACGCCGGCACCTCACCGCCGCGGCCCCGCAACACCTCCACCTCCACCCGCAGCGGCACCGTCATCGCCGCATCCGTCCGCACACTCACGTCGAACAGCCGCAACCCCTCGGCCGCGGACAGGGCCGGCAACCCGATCCGGGCCAGCCGCTCGCGGTCGGCGTCGGACAGCTCGGCGCTCATCCCGGTGGCCGCATCCCACAGCCCGTACGCCAGCGACGTCGCCACCAGCCCTCGCGATCGCCGATAGGCCGCCAACCCGTCCAGGAACACGTTGGCCGCCGCGTAGTTGCCCTGACCCTCCGCCAGGACCAGCCCACCGGCCGAGGACACCAGCACGAACATCGCCAGCGGCAGATCCCGGGTCAGCTCATGCAGATGCCAGGCCGCGTCCGCCTTGGGACGCAGCACCGCATCCAACCGGCTTGGCGACAACGCCTCCACCACACCGTTGTCCGCCACTCCCGCCGCGTGCACCACGCCCACCAGCGGGGCCGAATCCGGAACCGACCCCACGACCTGTGCCAGCGCGTCCCGATCCCCGACATCGCACGCCATCACGCGGACGTCGGCCCCCAGCCCGGTCAGCTCCTCCACCAGCGTCTCGGCACCCTGCGCCGTCAGCCCGCGTCGGCTCACCAGCAGCAAGGAACGCACACCGTGATCGGTCACCAGGCGACGAGCCAGCAACGCCCCCAACCCGCCCGTACCGCCGGTCACCAGCACCGTCCCCGCGGCCACCTCAACCGAGCCGCCGGACCGCTCGGCGAAGCCCAGGTCCGGCTCCGCCTCCGAGTCGTCGGCGACCACGGTGACGGGCCGCTCAGGCTGCGCCATCCTGACCAGCCGGGGGACCAGGAACGCCCCGGAGCGCACCGCCAGCTCCGGTTCACCGCAGGCCACCGCCACACCCACCGCCGCGTCCCGTTCCTGGCCCTCGTCCAGATCCAGCAGCACGAACCGCCCCGGGTGCTCGGCCTGCGCCGCCCGCACCAACCCCCATACCGGCGCGACCGCCACCTCCACGTCCGCGCCCTCACCCACCGCCACCGCGCCCCTGGTCACCACGACCAAAGGCGCCGACGTCGGATCCTCCCGCTCCAACCACGCCTGCAGCGCCTCAAGCACGCCGCCGGCCACCGAACGCACCACCTCCGGCGTCTCACCGGCCGGCCGCGCCGCGCAGTCCACCACCACAATCGAATCGGCGGCATCGACAGCCGCATCAGGAGAAGCGGACCACTCCCTCACCTGCGCCGCACCGGCGGTCGCGGGCGTCTCGATCGGGTTCCACGCCACCTGGAACAGGGACTGCTCCCCTCCCGCCGCGCCCAGCTGCCGCGCCGACACCGGACGCCCCACCATCGCCCCCGCCGACAGCACCGGACGGCCGTTCTCATCGGCCACGTCCAAGCTCAGCGTGTGCTCACCCGAATGCCGCACCCGCACCCGCAGCATCGAGGCGCCCGAGGCGTGCAGCGCCACCTGCCGCCACACGAACGGCAACACCGCCCGCCCGCCGCTCGCCACACCCGAGGGATCGATCAGCGACACGTGCATCGCCGCGTCCAGCAACGCCGGATGCACCCCGAACCGCGCCGCCTCCGCAGCCACCCGCTCATCCAGCACGACCTCGGCGAACAACTCCTCCCCCCGCCGCCAGGCCGCGCGCAACGCCTGAAACGCCGGCCCGTAGCCATAGCCGATCTCGGCCAGCCGCTCGTAGGCCCCCGCCACGTCCACCTCGGCCGCCCCCGCCGGCGGCCACCGCACCAGATCGAATCCCGGCTCCGCCGCCCGCTCCGCGAGCACTCCCTGGGCGTGCAGCGTCCACTCACCGCCCTCGTGCTCATCCGCCCGGGAATACACCCGCACCGCGCGCCGGCCGGCCTCACCGGGGCCGTCGACGACCACCTGGACCCGCACCCCGCCGGTCTCGGGCAGTATCAGCGGCGCCTGCAGCGCCAGCTCCTCCAGCACCGCGCAGCCGACCTCGTCACCCGCGCGGACCACCAGCTCCACGAATCCGGTCCCGGGCAGCAGTACCCGGCCCAGAACCTCGTGGTCGCAGATCCACGGATGGGTCGATGCCGACAACCGCCCGGTCAGGACCACCCCGTCCGACTCCGGCGACACCATCACCGCCCCCAGCAGCGGGTGCAGCACCGTCTCAAGCCCCAGACCTCGCGCGTCCCCGCCCCGCCGGCCGGTCGGCCAGAACCGCTCCTTCTGGAAGGCATAGGTGGGCAGCTCCACCCGCCGCCCACCCGGCAACACCGCACGCCAATCAAGGGGAACCCCGCGCACGTGCAACCCGGCCAACGCCATCACGATCGTCGTCTGCTCGTCCTGGCCCCCGCGCAGTGCCGGCACCAACACCGCAACCGGATCAGAACCGGCTTCGGCTTCCGCGGCGAGGGTGTCTTGGGCCATCGCGGTCAGCACCCCGTCCGGGCCCAGCTCCAGATAGGCCCGCACCCCCTGAGCGTGCAACGTCCGGACACCGTCGGAGAACCTCACAGCCCGACGCACCTGCTCCACCCAGTAATCCGGCGAGCACAACTGCTCCGCCATGGCCGCCTCCCCAGTCAGGGTGGACACGATGGCGATGCGCGGCGAGTTGTAGGTGAGCGTCCCGGCGATCGCGCGGAAGTCCTCCAGTATCGGATCCATCAACGGCGAATGGAACGCATGCGACACCCGCAACCGCCGCGTCCTGACCCCGCGCTCCTCCAGGGCGGCGGCGATGTCGAGAACCGGCTGCTCGATCCCGGCGATCACCACCGAGGCCGGGCCGTTCACCGCCGCGACCGACACCTCACTCTCACGCCCCGCCAGCAGAGTGGCGACCTCCTCCTCGGACGCCCGCACCGACACCATCGCCCCACCGGCAGGTAGCGCCTGCATCAACCGCGCCCGACCCGCCACCAGCACACACGCATCCGACAGGGACAACACCCCCGCCACATGCGCCGCGGTGATCTCCCCGATCGAATGCCCCGCCAGCACACCCGGCCGCACCCCCCAGGACTCCACCAACCGGAACAGCGCCGTCTCCACCGCGAACAACGCCGGCTGCGCCCACCCCGTCCGATCCAGCAACCCCGCCTCGACCGACCCCGGCTCGGCGAACAGCACCCCTCGCAGCGACCCGCCGTCCAGTTGCCCGGCCGGCTCCCGCTCCAACCGCTCCAGCAGCGGGTCCAGCTCCGCGATCACCGCATCCAACGCCGCCGCGAACACCGGGAACCGCGCATACAACTCCCGGCCCATCCCCGCCCGCTGACTGCCCTGACCGGTGAACAGCACCGCCGGCTTGGCCGCGCCCCGCGCCGAACCGGTCACCACACCGGCGGCCGGCGCACCCTCGGCCACCGCGGCCAGACCCCGCACCAACTCCGCCCGCTCAGCACCCACCACCGCCGCCCGATACTCAAACGCCGATCGAGCCGTCGCCAGCGACACCCCCACCTCGGCCAACCCCAGACCGGGGAAGCTCTCCACATGCGACAACAACCGCGCCGCCTGCGCCCGCAACGCCACCTCACTGCGCGCCGACACCACCCACGCCACGGCCCCGGACTCGGCGACCTCGACCTCGACCTCGGCCGCCGCGACCTCCGCCACCCCGGAAGGCTGCTCCAAGATCACATGCGCGTTGGTACCGCTGATCCCGAACGACGACACCGCAGCCCGGCGCGGACGCCCGGCCTCCGGCCACGACCGCGCTTCGGTCACCAGCTCGACCGCGCCCTCGCTCCAGTCCACATGCGACGACGGCGCATCCACATGCAACGTGCGCGGCACCACACCCTCACGCATCGCCATGACCATCTTGATGATCCCCGCCACCCCGGCGGCCGTCTGGGTGTGACCGATGTTCGACTTGATCGACCCCAGCAGCAGCGGCCGGTCGGCCGACCTGTCCTGCCCGTACGTCGCCAGCAGCGCCTGAGCCTCGATCGGGTCACCCAACGTCGTCCCCGTGCCGTGCGCCTCCACCGCGTCCACCTCGGACGCCGACAACCCGGCGCTCGCCAGCGCCTGGCGGATCACCCGCTGCTGCGACGGACCGTTCGGCGCCGTCAACCCATTCGACGCCCCGTCCTGGTTCACCGCCGAACCGCGCAGCACCGCCAGCACCTGATGACCGCTACGTTGCGCGTCCGACAACCGCTCCAGCACCAGCACCCCGACACCCTCGGCCCAGCCGACCCCATCGGCCGACTCGGAGAACGACCGGCACCGGCCATCCACCGACAGACCACGCTGCCGGGCGAACCCGATGAAGGTGTTCGGAGTGGACATCACCGTCGCCCCACCCGCCAACGCCAGCGAACAATCCCCCGCCCGCAGCGCCTGCGCCGCCAGATGCACCGCCACCAGCGACGACGAACACGCCGTGTCCACCGTCACCGCCGGACCCTCCAACCCCAGCGTGTACGACACCCGGCCCGAGGCCACACTCGGCGCGGTCCCGGTACCTTCGTACCCCTCGACGGCGTCACGCCGGCCGAGCCCTTCGACCACCTCGCCGACGGCGGCGTTGCCCAGAACCAGGCCATAGTCGTTGTACATCACTCCGGTGAACACACCGGTCTGGCTGCCCCGCAACGACTCCGGCTCGATCCCGGCCCGCTCGACCGCCTCCCACGACACCTCCAGCAACAACCGCTGCTGCGGATCAACCGCCAACGCCTCACGCGGCGAGATCCCGAAGAACCCCGGATCGAACTCATCGGCGT
The DNA here is from genome assembly GCF_035917355.1 of Streptosporangium sp. NBC_01810. Classification (NCBI taxonomy): domain Bacteria; kingdom Bacillati; phylum Actinomycetota; class Actinomycetes; order Streptosporangiales; family Streptosporangiaceae; genus Streptosporangium; species Streptosporangium sp. NBC_01810. Next base: position 2,994,560 of record NZ_CP109070.1, read on the forward strand.
CATGCAGGAACCCGCCATGTCGGGTGTACGACGTCCCCACCCGGCCGGGATCCGGATCGTAAATACCTTCCAGATCCCAACCGCGGTTGGTCGGGAAACCGGTGATCGCGTCGGCCTCCTCGACCACCAGCCGCCACAGATCCTCCGGAGAGGCGACCCCGCCCGGATAGCGGCACGCCATCCCCACGATCACGATCGGATCGTCCGCCACCGAACGCACCACCGGCGACAGCACAGCCGAATCGGCCCGCTCACCCAGCAACTCGCCCAGCAGGAACTCCGCCAGCACGACCGGTGTCGGGTAGTCGAACACCAGCGTCGCCGGCAACCGCAAGCCCGTCGCACTGTTCAGCCGGTTACGCAACTCCACCGTGGTGAGACTGTCAAATCCCAGGTCACGGAACTCCCGCCGCACCTCCACCGCATCGGGCGACGCATGCCCCAGCACCATCGCCGCCTGCGCGCGTACCAACTCCAGCACGAACCGAACCCGATCAGCCTCACCCATCCCGGCCAACCGTCCACCCAGTGCCCCGTCACCCGCCGGCACCAACGCCGAGGCCGCCGACCGGCGGACCCCCCGCACCAACCCCCGCAGCAGGTGCAGCACCTCACCACCCGCCCGCACCACCGCCGACGCATCCAACCGCGCCGCCACCACCACCGCAGGACCCGCCACAGCAGCCGCGTCGAACAACGCCAGCCCCTGCTCGACCGTCAAGGCCGAAATCCCCGCCCGCTCAATCCGCCGCATATCCGCCTGGCCCAGCGTGCCCGTCATCCCCGCGTCCCGCACCCAAGCACCCCACGCAACCGACACCCCAGCCAGGCCCAGCGCACGCCGATGCTCGGCCAGCGCATCCAAAAACGTGTTCGCCGCCGCGTAGTTGCCCTGCCCCTGCCCACCGAACGTCCCGGCCACCGACGAAAACAGCACAAACCCTGCCAGATCCATGTCCTGGGTCAGCTCATGCAGATGCCACGCCGCATCCACCTTCGGCCGCAGCACGGTGTCCAGCCGCTCCTTCGACAGCGACGCGATCGTCCCGTCATCCAGCACACCCGCCGCATGAACCACCGCGGTGAGCGGATGCTCTGCCGGGACCTGCGCCAGCAACGCCGCCACCTGCTCCCGATCCGCCACATCACACGCCACGACCGCGACCTCGACCCCATGCGCGATCAGCTCGGCCTGCAACTCCACCGCACCCGGAGCCTCCAACCCCCGGCGACCGGCCAAAAGCAGGTGCCGCACCCCGTGCTCGGCCACCACATGCCGGGCCACCTCCGCACCCAGACCACCGGTGCCACCGGTGATCAGCACCGTGCCCTCCGGGTTCCAGACCTGGGGCATGGTCAGCACGATCTTGCCGGTGTGCCTGGCCTGGCTCATGAACCGGAACGCCTCCCGGCCCCGCCGCACATCCCACGCCGTGAACGGCAACGGCCGCAACTCACCCGAGGCGAACAATCCCATCAACTCGCCCAGCATCTGCTCCAGCCGCTCGGGGCCGGTCTCCCCCAGGTCGAACCACCGGTAGGTCAGCCCCTCCGGGAACTGCTCCTGGTCGCGGATGTCCAGCTTGCCGATCTCTATGAACCGGCCCCCTGGGGCCAGCAGCCGCGTCGAGGCGTCGATGAACTCACCCGTCAGCGAGTTCAGCACCACATCGATCCCCCGCTCCCCGCACACCTTCCGGAAGCGCTCCTCGAACTCCAGATCCCGGGAGGAGGCGATGTGATCCTCGGGGATGCCCAGCGAACGCAGCACCTCCCACTTGGCCGGGCTGGCTGTGGCGAACACCTCCACCCCAAGCCGCTGAGCCAGCTGAATCGCCGCCATCCCCACACCACCGGCACCCGCGTGCACCAGCAGCGACTCGCCCGCCCGCAAAGCGGCCAGGTCCATCAGCCCGTAATAGGCCGTCAGGAACGCCACCGGGATCGTCGCCGCCTGCTCGAAAGAGCAGTGATCGGGAATTTTGGCCACGGCTGTAGCGTCGGTGATCATCACCGGGCCGAAGGCGCCCTCGGCCAGACCCGTCACCCGATCCCCGGGGTGCAGACTCTCCACCCCGAGGCCGACCTCCAGCACCACCCCGGCGGCCTCGCTGCCCATCAGGCCGACCTTGTCCTGCCACCAGCCCAGCGCGTTCAACCCGTCCAGCAGGTCGCGGAAGTTCACGCCCGCCGCATGCACCGCCACCCGCACCTGACCGGCCCCCAACGCCTCGGCCGCCTCCGGGAACGGCAGCAGTTCCAGCGCGTCCAGGCTGCCCTTGGCCCGGCTGCCCAGCCGCCACGGCACCCCACCGCCTGGAGGCAGCAACCCCGCTCCCGAACCCAGCGACGCCAGCCGAGCCGCCCGCACCTCGCCGTGGCGCACCACCGCCTGCGGCTCGCCCGAGGACATGAGCGCGGGCAACACCGTCGGCAACACCGACAGCGAGGACTCCTGCCCGTCCACATCCACCAGCACGAACCGGCCCGGATTCTCCGACTGCGCCGACCGCACCAGCCCCCACACCGCGGCAGCCACCGGATCGGGGGACTCCCCCTCACCGGTCGCCACCGCACCACATGTCGTCACCACCAGGCAGGAGTCGCGGTACCGCTCATCGGCCAGCCACCCCTGCAACAAGCCCAGCACTCCGGCGGTGACCTCATGCGCCGACTCCACCACGTCCACGGCTCCGCACGCCGCCGTGGCCACCTCGGCCAGCACCACAGCCGGCACCGGACCCGCCTCAACCAACGCCGACAGATCCCGATGAACCGCGATCGACCGCCCGGCCGCATCCCACACATCCGTGAGCCCCAGCGTGTCAGGCTCAAGCACCGCGCACCCGACCGCTGCCGCCGCCGTCGGATCGGTCACCTGCAGATCGGGCAGCACAGTCCACTCCAGCCGGAACAGCGCGTCCCGATCCACCCCGCGGCCGCCGTCGGCGGCAGCCAGCCGGTCGCGCGAGATCGGCCGCAACGCCAGGGAGCGCACCGACAACACCGGTTCCCCCGCGGCGTCCACCGCCGTCAGCGACACCGCCTCATCGCCCGTCTTGACCAGCCGAACCCGCAGCGCCGACGCCCCGGACGCGTGCAGACACACCTCACCCCAGAAGAACGGCAACCGGCCACCCTCGACCTGCTCCAGTCCTATGAACGCCAGGGCGTGCAGCACCGCGTCCAGCAACGCCGGATGCATCCCGAACGCGCCCGCGCTCAAGGCCGCCTGTTCAGGAAGGGCGACCTCGGCGAAGATCTCCTCCTCACCCTGCCAGGCCGCCCGCAGCCCCTGGAACACCGGACCATAGTCGAAGCCACCCGCGGCCAGCCCCTCATACAACCCGTCCAGCTCGATCGCGGTCGCCGCAGCCGGCGGCCACACACTCGCGTCGAACATCTCGGCCATCCGGCCACTGCCTGCCAGCACACCGGTCGCATGCTGTATCCACGGCTGATCATCCGGGGCGTCGGCAGCCCGGGCATACACGTTCACCGTCCGGCGGCCCGGCTCCTGGGGCGCACCCACCGACACCTGCACCACGACCGCTTCCCGCTCATCCAGCACCAGCGGCGCGATCAGGGTCAGCTCCTCCACCATGTCACAGCCGACCTGGTCACCCGCCCGGATCGCCAGCTCCAGGAATCCGGTACCCGGGAAAATCACCGTTCCGGCCACCATGTGATCGGCCAGCCATGGATGCGATCGCAGGGACAACCGCCCGCTCAGCACCACCCCATCCGAATCGGCCAGACTCACCGCCGCACCCAGCAGCGGGTGATACGTCGCGGCCAGGCCCACCTCCGCCACATTCCCCATACCGGCGCCGGTGTTCTCGGGCCAGTACCGCCGATGCTCGAAGGCGTACGTGGGCAGTTCAACCCGGTGCCTGCCCGGCAGCACCGCACGCCAATCGACCGGCACCCCGTGCACGTGCAACTCGGCCAGCGCCGACATCACCGTGCTCTGCTCATCCCGGTCCCTGCGCAACACCGGCACCAGCACGGTGGCCGACTCGTGCACGTTGGCGTCCGAGCCGGCGAGCGTGGCAAGGGTGTCCTGGGCCATCGCGCTCAGCACCCCATCGGGGCCCAGCTCCAGGTAGGCCCGCACGCCCAGACCATGCAACGCACGGACGCCGTCGGCGAAGCGGACCGCGTCACGCACCTGGTCGACCCAGTAGTCCGGCGAGCACACCTGCTCGGCCGTCGCCTGCTCCCCGGTCAGGGTGGACACCACCGGGATTCGCGGCGGGTTGTAGGTGAGCGTCCCGGCGATCGCGCGGAAGTCCTCCAGCATCGGATCCATCAACGGCGAATGGAACGCATGCGACACCTGCAACCGCCGCGTCTTGACCCCCCGCTGCTCCAGGGCGGCCGCCACCTCAAGAACCGGCTCCTCAACTCCGGAGATCACCACCGAGGCCGGGCCGTTGACAGCGGCGATCGACACCTCACCCTTACGCCCCGCCAGCAGAGCGGCGACCTCATCCTCGGACACCGCCACCGCCGCCATCGCCCCACCGGCAGGAAGCGCCTGCATCAACCGCGCCCGCGCCGCCACCAACACGCACGCATCACTCAGCGACAACACCCCGGCCACATGCGCCGCCGTGATCTCCCCGATCGAGTGCCCGGCCAGCACGTCCGGCCGCACCCCCCATGAGGACACCAGACGGAACAGCGCCGTCTCCACCGCGAACAACGCCGGCTGCGCCCATCCGGTCTGATCCAGCGCCTCAGCCTCGGCCGTACCCGGCTCGGCGAACAGCACCTCCCGCAGCGACCCACCCGACTGCCCGTCAAGCAGCGGGTCCAGCTCGTCGATCACCTCATCCAACGCCCCCGCGAACACCCGGAACCGGTCATACAACTCCCGGCCCATCCCCACCCGCTGACTACCCTGACCGGTGAACAACACCGCCAGCCTCGGCTCCACCGCCGCCACCCCGCGCACCACACCCGCACCGGCGCGGTCCTCGGCGAGCGCGCCCAAACCGGCCAGCACACCCTCATGGTCGCTCGCCAGCACCACCGCCCGATGCTCGAACGCCGACCGGGTCGTGGCCAGCGAGAACGCCACATCGGCCAAGGCCAACTCATCGTGGCCCTCCACATGCGCGGCCAGCCGCCCGGCCTGCGCCCGCAACGCCCCAGCCGTACGGCCCGACACCACCACCGGCAGCACACCCGCACCCGCGGCCGGCGCATCGTCCCGCGCCGCCGTTCCGGCCTCGATCCGCGGAGCCTCCGGCCCCTGTTCGAGGATGACGTGCGCGTTGGTGCCACTGATTCCGAACGACGACACACCTGCCCGGCGCGGACGACCCGTCTGCGGCCACTCGGCCGCCTCGGTCAGCAACTCCACCGCACCCGAGGCCCAGTCCACATGCGAGGACGGGGTATCGACGTGCAGCGTCTTGGGCAGCACGCCGTGCCGCATCGCCAGCACCATCTTGATCACACCGGCCACGCCCGCGGCGGCCTGGGGGTGACCGAGGTTCGACTTGATCGCGCCCAGTAGCAGCGGCCGGTCCTCCGGCCGGTCCTTGCCGTACGTGGCCAGCAGCGCCTGGGCCTCGATCGGGTCACCCAGCCTGGTGCCCGTACCGTGCGCCTCCACCGCGTCCACCTCGGACGGCGACAGCCCCGCACCGGCCAGCGCCTGACGGATCACCCGCTGCTGCGAAGGACCGTTCGGCGCGGTCAACCCGTTCGACGCCCCGTCCTGGTTGATCGCCGACCCGCGCACGATCGCCAGCACCTGATGACCGTTACGGCGGGCATCCGACAACCGCTCCAGCACCAGCATGCCCAAGCCCTCAGACCAGGTGGTGCCGTCCGCGGTGTCGGCGAACGCCTTACACCGCCCATCAGGCGACAGCCCACCCTGCGCGCTGAACTCGATGAACCCAAACGGGGTGGTCATCACCGTGGCACCGCCGGCCAGCGCCAGGCTGCACTCGCCCGAGCGCAGCGCCTGCGCCGCCATGTGCATCGCCACCAGCGACGACGAACACGCGGTGTCCACCGTCACCGCCGGACCCTCCAACCCCAGCGTGTAGGACAGCCGGCCCGACAGCACACTGGCCGCCATACCGGTGATGGCGTGGCCTTCCACATCCGCCCGGGCGTTCACGACGAGGCTCGCGTAGTCCTGACCGTTGGTGCCCACGAACACCCCGGTCGGACTGCCCTTCAGCGAAACCGGGTCGATCCCGGCCCGCTCGACCGCCTCCCACACCCCCTCCAGCAGCAACCGCTGCTGCGGGTCCATCGCCAGCGCCTCACGCGGCGAGATCCCGAAGAACCCCGCGTCGAACCCCGCCACATCCGCCAGGAACCCACCCTGAACGTCGAGGCCCGTCCCGGACAGCGTCTCCAGATTCCAGCCTCGATCGGCCGGGACCGGCGAGATCGCGTCCCCGCCCTCGGACAGCAACCGCCACAGCTCTTCCGGCGAGTTCACCCCACCGGGGAACCGGCAGCTCATCCCCACGATCACGATCGGATCCTCGGCCGTCGACGCCCTCGGCCCGGCCACCACACCCGAGACCGCCGCCTGGTCCTGCCGGCCCAGCAGCTCCGACACCAGGAACCGCGCCAGCACGGTCGGCGTCGGATAGTCGAACACCAGCGTCGCAGGCAACCGCAACCCGACGGCGATGTTGAGCCGGTTGCGCAGGTCCACCGCGGTCAGGGAGTCGAAGCCCAGCTCACGGAACTCACGTCCGGGCTGGACGTCCTCCCCCGAGGCGTGCCCCAGCACCACCGCCGCCTGAGCGCGCACCAGCTCCACCACCAGCCGAACCCGCTCGGCCTCCTCCAGCCCCGCCAGCCGCCGCACCAGCTCCGAATCCCCGCTTGCCGAGGTGGAGACCGCCAGGCGGCGGCCCGCACGCACCAGGCCCCGCATCAGATGCGGCACCTCGGGGACCAGCACCGACAGATCCAGCCGCGCCGCCACCACCGCCGCGTGATCCGACGCGGCCGCCAGCTCGAACATCGCGAGCCCCTGCTCGGCCGACAGCGCCGGCATCCCCGCCCGCGCCATCCGCTGCAGATCTATCGCCCCGAGGCTGCCGGTCATCCCGGTCTCCTGCGCCCACAAGCCCCAGGCCAGCGACAACCCGGGCAGCCCTTCGGCCCGGCGCAGCTGGGCCAGCGCGTCGAGGAACGCGTTCGCCGCCGCGTAGTTGCCCTGACCCGCGTTGCCCATCACCCCCGCCATCGAGGAGAACACGACAAACGCCGCAAGGTCCCGGTCCTGGGTGAGTTCGTGCAGGTGCCAGGCCGCGTCCGCCTTGGGACGCAGCACCGCATCCAGCCGCTCCGGCGTCAGCGACGGAATCGTGCCATCGGCCAGCACACCGGCGGTGTGGATCACCGCGGTCAGCGGGTGCTCGTCGTCCACCCGCGTCAGCAGCGCCGCCACCTGGTCGCGGTCGGCCATGTCGCAGGCCGCGATGGTGACCTCAACGCCGTGTGCGATCAGCTCGGCCTGCAGTTCCACCGCGCCGGGGGCGTCCAGGCCCCGGCGGCTGGTCAGCAGCAGATGCCGCACCCCACGCTCGGCCACCACATGCCGCGCGAACAGCGCGCCCAGACCACCGGTACCACCGGTGATCAACACCGTCCCCTCCGGATCCCAGGCCCGATCCTCATCCAGACCAGAGCCGGGCGTCACCCGCGCCAGACGCGGCACCCACACCTCGCCCCCGCGCACTGCCACCTGCGGCTCACCCGACGCCAACACCCCCGGCAGCACATCGAGCGAGGACTCCTGCCCGTCCACATCGACCAACCCGAACCGGCCCGGGTTCTCCGACTGGGCGCTGCGGACAAGCCCTCGCACCGCCGCCACGACCGGGTCCGGCGCCGCTTCATCCTGCACACCGGCACCGGTCGCCACCGCGCCCCGGGTGAGGAACACCAGCCGCGAATCGGCGAACCGCTCCTCGGCCAGCCACCCCTGCAACAGGTCCAGCACCCGGGCGGTCAGCGCATGCGCCGACTCCACCACCCCACCCACCGGATCCGAGACCACCTCCGCCAGCACCACAGCCGGCACCGCACCCACCTCCGCCAGCGACGCCAGCTCCGCGTGCACCTCCACCGCAAGGCCACCCGGCTCCCCGGCCACCCGCAACGCGGGAGCAACACCCAACACGTCCGCACCGAGCACCGCCACCGACATTCCGCCGACCTCCGGCAGAGCAGCCGCGGGCGCCCACTCCACCCGGAACAACGGGTCCCGACCGGCCCCGCGACCATCAGAGGCGCCTCCCAGCCGCTCAGCCGAGACCGGCCGCAACACCACCGAGCGCGCCGACACCACCGGCTCCCCGGCCGCGTCCACCGCGCTCAGCGACACTGCGTCCGGCCCCGTCCTGACCAGCCGCACCCGCAACACCGACGCCCCACCCGCGTGCAGACACACCTGTCCCCACGAAGACGGCAACCGGCCACCTTCCGCCGGCTCCAGTCCGACGAACGGCACCACGTGCAGCGCCGCGTCCAGCAATGCCGGATGCAGCCCGAACGAAGCGGCCCCACCGGTCTGCTCCGGCAGCCTCAGCTCGGCGAACACCTCACCGTCGCGTCGCCAGGCCGCCCGCAGCCCTTGGAACGCCGGGCCGTAGGCGATGCCGTCCTCGGCCAGTTCCTCGTACAGCCCCTCCAGCTCGATCGCGGTCGCCCCGGCCGGCGGCCACACCGCCACATCGAACGGCACGGCTTCCGGAACACCGGTCGCGAGCGTACCGGTCGCGTACCGTACCCACGGCACTTCATCAGCCGCATTCGCCGAACGGCCGTACACATTCAAGGTTCGGCGGCCGGTCTCCTCCGGCGCACCCACCGCGATCTGGATCACGACCGCGTCGTCCCCGCCCAGCACCAGCGGCGAGTCCAGCGTCAACTCCTCCACAAGGTCACAGCCGACCTGGTCACCGGCCCGTACCGCCAGCTCCACGAACGCCGCACCCGGCACCACCACCGAGCCCGCCACCACGTAATCGGCCAGCCACGGCTGCGCACTCACCGACACGCGGCCGGTCAGCAGCGCGCCGTCCGAGTCGGCCAGACCCACCACCGCACCCAGCAGCGGATGATCCGTCGCGGCCAGACCCAGCACCCGAGCATCACCGCTCTGCTTGGCGTTCGGCCAGAACCGCTGGTGCTGGAAGGCGTAAGCCGGCAGGTCGACGAGGCGCCCGCCCGGCAGCATCTGCCGCCAGTCCACCGCCACGCCACGGACGAACAGCTCGGCCGCCGAGACCAGCACCCGATCCAGGCCGCCGTCCTCACGCCGCAACGTCCCGGCGATCACCGTGACAGCGTCCGTCTCGTCCACACATTCACCGATACCGACCGTCAGCACCGGATGCGGGCTCACCTCCACGAACACCCGATACCGCTGCTCCAGCAACACCCCCACCGCCGGAGCGAAGCCCACCGTACGCCGCAGATTCTCACACCAATACCCGGCCCCCAGCTCCGCACCCTCCACCCACTGACCCGTCACCGTCGACAGCATCGGCACCCGCACCGGCCCCGGCGCCACCCCCGCCAGCACCTCAGCCAGCTCCTGCCCGATCAGATCCACCTGCGCCGAATGCGAGGCGTAATCCACCGCGATCCGCCGCACCCGCACCCCGTCCTCGGTCAGCCGCTCGACCAGCTCCTCCACGGCTTGGACCTCACCGGCCACCACCACCGAGTTCGGACCGTTGACCGCAGCCACCGAGATCCGCCCGTCCCAAGCCGCCAACCACTCCCGCACCTGCTCGACCGACAACGCCACCGACGCCATCGCCCCCAGCCCCGCCAACCGGTCAGCGATCAACCGGCTGCGCAACGCCACCACCCGCGCACCGTCCTGCAACGACAAGCCACCGGCCACCACCGCCGCCGCGATCTCCCCCTGCGAATGGCCCACCACCGCGTCCGGGCGAACCCCCAGCGACTCCCACACCGCCGCCAACGACACCATCACCGCGAACGAGGCCGGCTGCACCACATCCACCCGATCCAGCCCCGGAGCCCCCTCCACACCCCGCACCACATCCAGCAACGACCACTCCACGAACGGCTCCAACGCCGCCGCACACTCCGCCATCCGAGCCGCGAACACCGCCGACTCCTCCAGCAGCGCCGCGCCCATCCCCACCCACTGCGCCCCCTGACCCGGGAACACCCACACCGACTTCCCATCCACATCGGCCACACCCGCAACCACGCGCGTCGCCGACTCACCGGAAGCCACCGCCGCCAGCCCCGCCAGCAGACCCTCATGGCCACCGCCGACCACCACGGCCCGGTGCTCGAACACTGACCGCGTCGCGGCCAGCGAGAACGCCACATCGGTCAAGGCCAGCTCATCGTGGCCCTCCACGTGCGCGGCCAGACGCTCGGCCTGCGCCCGCAGCGCCCCAGCCGTACGGCCCGACACCAGCACCGGCACCACACCGGTAGCCGACGCCTGGTCCTCCGCGCCCGGCTCCGCCCCGATTCGTGAAGCCTCCGGTCCTTGCGGAGCCTCCTCGGTTGCGACCTCCAGGACCTGTTCGATGATCACGTGGGCGTTGGTGCCGCTGACCCCGAACGACGAGACACCCGCCCGGCGTGGACGACCTGCCTCCGGCCACTCCACCGGCTCGGTCAGCAGCTCGACCGCACCCTTGCTCCAGTCCACGTGCGAGGACGGCGCGTCCACGTGCAGCGTCTTGGGCAGCACCCCATGCCGCATCGCCATGACCATCTTGATCACACCGGCGACACCGGCTGCGGCCTGTGTGTGACCGATGTTCGACTTCACCGACCCCAGCAGCAGCGGCCGTGCGGCCTCGCGGCCCTGCCCGTAGGTGGCCAGCAACGCCTGCGCCTCGATCGGGTCGCCCAGCGTGGTTCCGGTCCCGTGCGCCTCGACCACATCCACCTCGGCCGACGACAAACCGGCACTGGCCAGCGCCTGGCGAATCACCCGCTGCTGCGACGGACCGTTCGGCGCGGTCAACCCGTTCGACGCGCCGTCCTGATTCACCGCCGAGCCACGCACCACCGCCAGCACCTGATGGCCGCTACGCCGCGCGTCCGACAACCGCTCCAGCACCAGCACCCCGACACCCTCGGCCCAGCCGACCCCATCGGCGCTGTCGGAGAACGCCTTGCACCGCCCGTCGGGAGCGAGCCCCCGCTGTCGCGAGAACTCCGTGAAGGAGAGGGGGGTGGACATCACCGTGACTCCGCCGGCCAGGGCGAGGTCCGATTCTCCCGAGCGGAGCGACTGTAGGGCCAGGTGGAGGGCGACCAGTGAGGAGGAGCAGGCGGTGTCGACGGTGACGGCCGGTCCTTCGAAGCCGAAGGTGTAGGCGATGCGTCCTGACGCGACGCTGCCCAGGTTGCCGATGGTGAAGTACCCCTCCAGTTCCTGGGGCACGTGGGGGAGTCGTGAGCTGTAGGTGTGGTCGAAGAGTCCCACATACACCGAGGTTCTGCTGCCGCGGAGCGGCGCCGGGTCGATGCCGGCTCGTTCGAGGGATTCCCAGGCGGTTTCGAGGAGGAGTCGTTGCTGGGGGTCGCTGGCGAGGGCTTCGCGTCGGGAGATGCCGAAGAAGTCGGCGTCGAAGCCGGCGATGTCGTCCAGGAATCCGCCGTGGCGGGTGTAGCTGGTGCCGGGGTGGTCGGGGTCGGGGTCGTAGAGTTGGTCGAGGTTCCAGCCGCGGTCGGCGGGGAACTCGGTGATGACGTCGCGGCCGGAGGCGACCAGGTCCCACAGTTGCTCGGGGGTGCTCACCCCGCCCGGCAGCCGGCACGCCATGCCCACGATCGCGATCGGCTCGCGGGACTTTGCCTCGATCTGGCGCAGCTGCCTTTGGGCCTGCTTGGTCTCGGCGATGGAACGCTTGAGGTATTCGCGTAGCTTGTCGTCGTTCGCCATCGCGGATCAGCCCCTGTCCAGGAGGTCGAAGAGTTCGTCATCGGTGGCGGAGTCGAGGTCGAACTCCTCCTCCTGCAGCTCGTCGCCGGGGACGGCGGTGTCGAACCGGGCCGCCAGGGCGCGTAGCCTGGCGGCGATCTCGGCCCGGTCGTCCGGGGTGGCGGACAAGCTCGCCTCCAGATGTCGTAGCGCGGCCAGCGGGTCGGGTGGCCCGCTGCCGGAGTCCGGGTCGGCTTGCCAGAGGGCCGAGAGGATGTGGTCGGTGACCGCGGCCGGGGTCGGATAGTCGAAGATCAATGTCGCGGGCAGGCGCAGCCCGGCGGCCACGTTGAGCCGGTTGCGCAGCTCGATCGCGGTCAGCGAGTCGAAACCCAGCTCGCGGAAGTCCCGCCGGACGTCCACCGCCGCGGGGTCGGAGTGTCCAAGGACGGCGGCGGTCTGAGTGCGGACCAGGTCGACCACGAAGCGGGGCCGCTCGGCCTGTGGCAGGCCGGCCAGTTGCCGTACCAGCCCTCCTTCATCGGCCGCGTGCGCCGACGCCGCCGTACGGCGGGTGCCTCGCAGCAGACCGCGCAGCAGCGGCGGCACCAGCTGAGCGGGCATCGCCTCCGGCATGTTCAGCGGGACCGGGACCACCAGCGACGCATCCGACGCCAGGGCCGCATCGAACAACGCCAATCCCTGCTCGGTGGTGATCGGCAGCAGCCCGGTGGCGGTCATTCGCTGAACGTCGGTCTGTGACATGCCCCCGGTCATCCCGGTGGCCTGCGACCACAATCCCCAGGCCAGCGACAACCCCGGCAACCCCTGCGCCCGGCGGTGGGCCATCAACCCGTCCAGCCACACATTGGCCGCCGCGTAGTTACCCTGACCTGCGGTGCCCATCACCCCGGCCATCGACGAGAACACCACGAACCCGGCCAGATCAAGATCTGCGGTGAGCTCGTGCAGATGCCAGGCGGCGTCCACCTTCGGCCGCAGGACCGCGTCCAGCCGCTCCGGCGTCAGCGAGGCGATGATCCCGTCGTCCAGGACACCCGCGGCGTGGATCACCGCGGTCAGCGGATGACCGGCATCAACCTGCGCCAGTAGCGCCGCCGCCTGATCCCGGTCGGCCACATCGCAGGCGGCGATGGTCACGTGCGCGCCTTGCGCGGCCAGTTCCCGCTCCAGCTCACGTGCCCCGGCCGCTTCCAGGCCCCGACGGCTGGCCAGCAGCAGGTGCCGTACGTCGTGCTCGGCCACCAGATGCCGGGCCACCTCCGCACCCAGACCACCCGTGCCGCCGGTGATCAGGACCGTGCCGTCCGGGTTCCACCGCCGGGGCATGGTCAGGACGATCTTGCCGGTGTGCTTGGCCTGGCTCATGAACCGGAACGCCTCCCGGCCCCGCCGCACATCCCACGCCGTCACCGGCAACGGCCGCAACTCACCGGCCGCGAACAACCCCTCCAACTCGCCCAGCATCTGCCGCAACCGCTCAGGCCCCGCGTCCAGCACGTCGAACCAGCGATACACCACCCCCGGGAACTGGTCCTGGTCGCGGATGTCCAGCTTGCCCATCTCAATGAACCGGCCGCCCGGGCGCAGCAGCCGCGCGGAAGCGTCGATGAAGTCCCCGGTCAGCGAGTTGAGGACCACATCGATCCCCCGCCCGCCACACACCGCGCGGACCCGCTCCTCGAACTCCAGACTCCGTGAGGAGGCGATGTGATCATCGGGGATGCCCAGCGAGCGCAGCACGTCCCACTTGGCCGGGCTGGCGGTGGCGAACACCTCCACCCCCAGCCTCTGGGCCAGCTGGATCGCGGCCATGCCGGTCCCGCCGGCACCCGCGTGCACCAGCAGCGACTCGCCCTCCCGCAGCCCGGCCAGATCCATCAGCCCGTAGTAGGTCGTCAGGAACGCCACCGGGATCGTGGCCGCCTGCTCGAAGGAGACCCCGTCGGGGACCTTCACCAAGGCCGTGGCCTCGGTGACGACCACCGGGCCGAACGCGCCCGCGGCCAGACCCATCACCCGGTCGCCCGGACGCAGGCCGTCGACTTCGGGGCCGACCTCCAGGACCACCCCGGCGGCCTCGATGCCCATCAGGCCGACCTTGTCCTGGAACCAGCCCAGCGCGTTGAGTCCGTCCGGCAGGTCCCGGAAGTTGATTCCCGCGGCGTGCACCGCGACTCGCGCCTGCCGAGCCCCCAGCGGTTCCGCCACCGCCGGGAAGGGGAGCAGCTCCAGGGCGTCCAAACTGTCCTTGTTGCGGCTGCCTAGTCGCCACGGCACCCCAGCCAGAGGCAGCAAGCCCGCCCCCGACCCCAGCGACGCCAACCGCGCCACCCGCACCCCACCCTCGCGCACCGCCACCTGCGGCTCGTCCGAAGCCAGCACCCCGGCCAGCACCGGCGCGGAGATCTCCTGCCCGTCCACATCCACCAGCACGAACCGGCCCGGGTTCTCCGACTGCGCCGACCGCACCAGACCCCACACCGCAGCGGCCGCCAGATCAGTGACCGACTCACCCTCACCCGCGGACACCGCACCCCGCGTCACAAACACCAACCGCGAATCGCCATACCGCTCATCGGCCAGCCACCCCTGCAGCAGACCCAGCACCCCAGCGGTCACCCCATGCGCCGCCGCCACCGCATCCACCATCGGCTCGGTGACAACCTCGACCAGCACCACCCCCGGCACCGGACCGGCCTCGGCCAGCGCCGACAGATCACGATGAACCTCAACCGACTCCCACATCCCCGCAAGACCCAGCGCATCCGGCTCGAACCCGGCAAAACCAACCACCGCCATCGACACCGGATCGACCACGGGGACCTCCGGCAGCGGAGTCCAGTCCAACCGGAACAACCCGTCCCGCATCGTCGCCGGCCCCCCACCCACAGCGACCTGATCAGGCGAGAACGGGCGCAGTACCAGCGAACGCGCCGACAGCACCGGCTCCCCGGCGGCGTCCACCGCGCTCAGCGACACCGCGTCTTCGGCCACCTTGGCCAGCCGGACGCGCAGCAGCGCCGCTCCGGTGGCGTGCAGGCTCACCTCCTGCCAGGAGAACGGCAACCGCGTACCCGCCGCGACGTCCAGCCCGGCGAACGTCGACGCGTGCAACGCCGCGTCCAGCAATGCCGGATGCACCCCGAACGCACCCGCGTCCGACTGCGCCTGCTCAGGCAGTGCGACCTCGGCGAACACCTCGCCGCCCTCGCCCCACCAGGCCGCCCGCAACCCCTGGAACACCGGGCCGTAGACGAGCAAACCCTCGGCCAGCTGCTTGTAGAGACCGTCCAGCTCGATCGCGGTCGCACCGGCCGGAGGCCACACCGCCGCATCGAACGACACGGCAGGGGAAGCAGCGGCCATGCGGGTGCCCATGGCCAGCGTGCCGGTGGCGTGCCGTACCCACTTCACCTCATCGGCCGCGTCAGCGGGCCGGGTGTAGATGCTCACGCTTCGCCTGCCGGTCTCCTCCGGCGCACCCACCGCGATCTGGACCACGACCGCCTCATCCTCACCCAGCACCAGCGGCGCGACCAGGGTCAGCTCCTCGACCACCTCGCAGCCGACCTGGTCACCCGCCCGCACCGCCAGCTCCAGGAACCCGGTACCCGGGAAGAACACCATCCCGGCCACCACGTGATCGGCCAGCCACGGATGCGACCTCACCGACAGGCAGCCGGTCAACAGCACGCCGTCCGAGTCGGCCAGACTCACCGCCGCCCCCAGCAGAGGGTGCCTTGTCGCGGACAGACCCAGAACGCGGGCATCACCGCTCTGCCTGGCATTCGGCCAGAACCGCCGGTGCTGGAAGGCATAGGTCGGCAGATCGACCCGGCGTCCACCAGTCAGTACGGCCCGCCAGTCCACCCGCACACCGCGGACGAACAGCTCGGCCGCCGAAACCAGGACCCGATCGAGCCCGCCGTCGTCACGACGCAATGTGCCCGCGATCACCGCGATCGCATCACCCTCGTCCACGCATTCACCGATGCCGACCGTCAGCACCGGATGCGGACTCACCTCCACAAACACCTGATACCGCTGCTCCAGCAACTGCCCCACCGCCGGAGCGAAGGCCACCGTGTTGCGCAGGTTGTCACACCAATACCCGCCGTCGAGTTCCGGCCCCTCCACCCACTGACCGGTCACCGTCGACAACATCGGCACCCGCACCGCACGCCCTGCCACCCCCGTCAGAACCTGCGCCAGCTCCTCACCGATCAGATCGACCTGCGCCGAATGCGAGGCGTAATCCACCGCGATCCGCCGCACCCGCACCCCCTCACCCGACCACCGCTCCACCAACTCCTCGACGGCTTGGACCTCACCGGCCACCACCACCGAATTCGGGCCGTTGACCGCCGCGACCGACACCCGCCCATCCCAAACTGACAACCGCTCACGCACCTGCTCGACCGGCGACGCCACCGACGCCATCGCCCCCAGCCCCGCCAGCCGGTCGGCGATCAGACGACTGCGCAACGCCACCACCCGCGCACCGTCCTGCAACGACAAGCCACCGGCCACCACCGCCGCCGCGATCTCCCCCTGCGAATGGCCCACCACCGCGTCCGGGCGAACCCCCAGCGACTCCCACACCGCCGCCAACGACACCATCACCGCGAACGAGGCCGGCTGCACCACATCCACCCGATCCAGCCCCGGAGCCCCCTCCACACCCCGCACCACATCCAGCAACGACCAGTCCACGAACGGCTCCAACGTCGCCGCACACTCCGCCATCCGAGCCGCAAACACCGGCGACTCCCCCAGCAAGGCAGCGCCCATACCCACCCACTGCGCCCCCTGACCCGGGAACACCCACACCGACTTCCCGACGACATCGGCCACACCCGCGACCACGCCACCCGCCGCAGGCTCACCCGAGGCAACCGCACCCAGCCCCGCCACCAGCTCGCCGCGCCCCCCGCCGACCACCACCGCACGGTGCTCGAACACCGACCGCGACACCACCAGCGACAACCCCACATCCACCGGGTCAAGCTCGCCGGCCTCCACATGCGCGCCCAGACGACGAGCCTGCCCACGCAACGACTCCCCGGTCTTCGCCGACACCACCCACGGCACCACACCCGGCGCCCGCTCCTGCGGAGTGTCCTCCCCTTCCGGTGTTTCCGGTCCTTGTTCGAGAATCACGTGCGCGTTGGTACCGCTGATCCCGAACGACGACACACCGGCCCGCATCGGACAACCGTTGTCCGGCCACGGTCGGCTGCTGGTCAGTAACTCGACCTGACCACCACTCCAGTCCACTCTGGACGATGGCTCGTCGATATGCAGCGTGCGCGGCAGGGTCTGCTGCCGCATGGCCAGCACCATCTTGATCACGCCCGCGACGCCGGCCGCCGCCTGGGCATGGCCGATGACGGATTTCAGTGATCCCAGCAGAAGTGGTGTGCTCCGGTTCTGGCCATAGGTCGCGAGGATGGCCTCGGCCTCGATCGGGTCGCCCAGACGAGTCCCGGTGCCATGCGCCTCGACCGCGTCGATGTCTTCGGCGCGTAGGCCGGCATCGTCCAGAGCCTGTTCGATGACCCGCTGCTGCGCGAGGCCGTTCGGTGCGGTCAGCCCGTTGGACGCGCCGTCGGAGTTCACCGCCGAACCGCGCACCACCGCCAGCACCTGATGGCCGTTGCGGCGGGCGTCCGACAGGCGTTCCAGCACCAGCACGCCGACGCCCTCGGCCCAGCCCGTGCCGTCGGCGGCGTCGGCGAACGCCTTGCACCGCCCGTCCGGAGAGAGGCCGCCCTGCTTGGCGAACTCCAGGAAGATGCCCGGCGTCGACATGACGGTGACCCCGCCCGCCAGCGCCAGCGAGCACTCCCCGGCCCGCAGCCCCTGCGCGGCCAGGTGCAGGCCGACCAGCGACGACGAGCACGCGGTGTCCACCGTGATCGCGGGACCTTCCAGCCCCAGGGTGTACGCCACCCGGCCGGACAGAACACTCGGCGAGGTGCCCGTCAACGTGTAGCCCTCGGCGTCACCGGACGCCTCGTGCATCCGGGCGCCGTAGTCCTGCGCCATCGCACCGAGATACACGCCGGTCCGGGTGCCGTGCAGCGACGACGGCGGGATTCCGGCCCGCTCCATCGCCTCCCAGGTGACCTCAAGCAGCACTCGCTGCTGCGGGTCCATCGCCAGCGCCTCACGCGGGCTGATCCCGAAGAAGTCGCTGTCGAACCCGGCCGCATCGGCCAGGAACCCGCCTCGCTGCGGCACCGTCGACAACGCGTCGAAATCCCAGCCACGGTCGACCGGGAAACCGGAGATCGCGTCGGCACCGGAGTCCATCAGACGCCAGAGCGCGGCCGGCGAGTCCACTCCACCCGGCAGACGGCACGCCATTCCCACGATCACCACGGGATCGTCGTCGCCGGCCACCCGCTCCTGGGTCACACGGGCCGACTCTGACGATCCGTCGGCAAGAGCGTCCAGATGAGACGTCAACGCCGCCGGAGTCGGATGGTTGTAGATCACCGTGGTGGACAGCGAAAGCCCGGTCGCGGCGACGAGTCTGGCCCGCAGGTCGGCTGCGGTGACCGATTCGATGCCGAGTTCTTTGAACGTGGCAGTGGGGTCGAGGTCGGTGTGGCCGAGCACGGCGCCGATCTCGGCGGTGACGATTCCGGCCATGTCCACGGCGGCCGGCCGCTCGGCTTTCTCCGGCTCGTCAAGCCAGTACCGCCGGCGCTGGAAGACATAGCCCGGCAACCGGACGCGGCGCGCGGCATCGAACACCGCGTGCCAGTCCACGGTGACGCCGTGGGTGTACGCGGTCGCCAAGGACAGCAGGAACCTGTCAAGTCCTCCGTCGTCGCGACGCAATGTGCCCACTGCCGAGACATCACCCTCTATCGAGGGTGTCAGCACCGGATGCGGGCTCATCTCCAGGAAGACCTCGTGCCCGGCGGCCTTCAGCGCGTCCGTCGCCGCCTCGAACTCAACCCTCTGGCGCAGGTTGCGCACCCAGTAGTCGCCGTCCAGCACTTCGCTATCGTCCACCGTGGACTGGATGGGAATCCGAGGTTCCTGTGGTCGTATCGGAGCGAGCAGCTCGGCCAGCTCCGCCATGACAGGTTCGACCTGTGCCGTGTGGGAGGCGTAGTCGACATCGATCAGTTTGATCCTGACATCAGCCTGCGTAAGTTCGTCGACGAGCTGCCGCATCGGACCAGGTTCACCTGCCACGACGACGGATTTGGGGCCGTTGACCGCCGCGACCGAGATTCCCGACCGGAGCAACGGTCGCAGCTCGTCGAGGGACATCGTGACCGATGCCATCCTCCCGCGACCGGCAAGTCGCTCACCGATGACCTTGCTGCGCATGGCGACGACACGCGCACCATCCTCTAGGGACAATGCGCCGGCCACGTTCGCCGCGGCGATCTCGCCCTGGGAGTGACCGACGAGCGCTGCGGGCTCGACACCGTAGGAACGCCAAAGCGCGGCGGCGGAGACCATGAACGCCCACAGCACCGGCTGCACGACGTCCACTCGGGCGAGCGCGGCCTCGTCGTCGAGCACGCTGAACGGATCCCAGGTCACGAACGGTTTCAACGCCTTCGCGCAGGCGGTGTACTGCTCGCGGAAGACCGGTGAGGTGTCAAGGAGTTCGGTCCCCATACCGACCCATTGCGTCCCTTGCCCAGGGAACACGAAGACCGGTTTCACCTCGGCGCGGGCCTTGGCGCTGACCACGTTCGGTCCGGTAAGGGTGTCGAGAGCCCCCAGAAACTCGGTCCGGCTGGTTGCGCCGATCACCGTCCGATGCGGGAACACGGTGCGGGTCGTCGCCAACGAGAAGCCGACGTCCGCGGGACTCAAGTCGGGACGGGACAGCAGCTCCGCGTGCAGGACGCGGGCTTGGTCGCGGACCGCGCCCGCCGTCTTGCCCGACATCGGCCACAACAGCGGTGCCTCGACGGGGTTCTCCGGTGCGTCGACCTCGCGCCCGGTCGACGAAAGCACGACGTGACAGTTGGTCCCGCCGACTCCGAACGACGAGACACCCGCCACCGCACCGTCTGGCAGCGGGGTGTTGTCTTGGACGACCTGGAGGCGCCAGGCGTCGAAGTCGATCTCGGGGTTGGGTTCGGCGAAGTTCAGGCTGGGCGGAATCACCCGGTGCCGCAGCGAAAGCACGGCCTTCAGGAAACCTGCCAGCCCGGCCGCGCCTTCCAGGTGACCGATGTTCGTCTTGACCGACCCGACCAGCAACGGCGAGTCCCGGCCCGGGGCGAAGACCGCGCCGAGCGCCGCCGCCTCGATCCGGTCGCCGACCGCCGTGCCGGTCCCGTGCAATTCCACGTAGTGCAGATCGCTCGGCGCCACCCCGGCCCGGCGACAAGTGGCCCGAATCACCGCCTGCTGCGCCTCGCCGCGCGGCACCGCGAGCGAGTCACCGCCACCGTCGTTGTTCAGCGCGGTTCCCCGTATGACGGCGTACGCGTCGTCGCCGTCCTCCCACCGTTTGAGCACGACACAGACGCCGCCCTCACCGCGCACGTAACCGTTGGCGCGAGCGTCGAAGGTGAAGCATCGCCCGTCGGCGGACAGCCCACCGAACTCCTCGACGATATTGGTGCTCTCCTCGGCCATGATGAGGTTCACGCCGCCGACCAGGGCGATCTCGCTCTCGCCGCTCCGCAGGCTTTCGCACGCCAGGTGCAAGGCGGCCAATGACGAGGACTGCCCGGTGTCGACGGTCAGACTCGGCCCGTTGACACCCAGGAAGTACGAGAGGCGGTTGGCAATGATCCCACGGCCGATTCCAGTCAGCGAGTAGTGGCCGATGTGCCCGGCGCGGTGGCTCAGATACGCATAGTCGTCGGCCATCGCACCAATGAAAACACCGGTCGGCGTCCCTTTAAGGACACCCGGGACAATGCCGGCGTCTTCCAGCGCCGCCCAGCCGAGTTCGAGCATGATCCGCTGCTGCGGATCGGTGTACCGGGCCTCTCGTGGGGAGAGCCCGAAGAAGGCCGCGTCGAAAGCCGCCTTGTCCGCCAACCGTCCCGCCCACCTCGGCCCACCGTCACCGGTCCGTTCGGTGACCGCGTCGACCCCACCGGTCAACAAGTCCCAGAATGCCGCTGGGCCGTCGGCCTGAGGCAACCGACAAGCAAGCCCCACAACAGCTACATCCGCCGAAGTCGCCAGTTTACTCATGGGAGTGTCTCCAAGGGGCTGGCCTCAGTTCGTCCCCGAGATCCTAGGGACAATCTATCTAGGGCAACGCCTAGTTCTCATCGGTCCTGAATACCGACCCGAGTGCGACAGACAATTGCTCTGCCGGGGTCATGATTGGCTCATTTGCGCAGCTCAGCGCGTGAGGGCCTATCGGGATAGGCGAATTCTCCCAGGGGCACACTTCGGCCGGAAAAGCTGCGTCGGCATAGGTTTTCCCTGTATGCACTCTAGTGCTACGTTCGTCTTTGTCTGGGTAGATTCACGCTTGCCGCCCGAGAGTGTGCGCCGGCGCCGCACCCGCTCGTGGATCACGAGCAAGGACCCGGACTTCGCCCCAAAAGAACGCGGATCGTCGGCCTCTACCCCGACCCGCCCGAGGACACCACGGTGATCTGCGCCGACGAACTCGGCCCGGTGATCCCCCCACACCTTCCCGCCCGCGCCCACGATGACATTGCCGCCGGTGGAAGTCTCGGCGAAGAGACCTTCTTTCCTGGCCGGCCGAATGGCCATGACAATAGCCTCTTCCGTGGAAACCTTCTCAATACGGTCAGTTATCTTCTCCTGCCAGAGTGGCACGACGAAGCCCGCTCCGACGCCGTCGATTTTGTGGGCGCCTTTCTGCCCGCCGGACAGAACCGGGGATTTGGAAGGCTCCACCGCGCAACCAACTCGCCCGCTCTTTGGGATTACTCGTCGCCACCCGGGACCACTCGATCAGGTCCCAGAGCTCGCCTCTCTCCATGGTCAGAAGATATGCCAAGGGTGCCATCCAAAAAGGGGAGCGACGGCGACAAAACAGGGTGATCCAGTGTGGCGGAGGGACGACATGTGCGGCTCGCTACAAACCTGATGATGTGGATCGACCGGGCGACGCTGATCTATCAGTACACGACACGGGACGCTGATCAGAAGATCGCCGACGCGCTGAGCGCTCGGGTGGAGCGGGACGGCCACGCAGGCCTGAGGCAGGCCGCGGACGGCGCATTGCAGTTAGCGGGTATGCCGGGATTGTCGTTGGCATGGGGCCCGAATGGGTGCTGACGGCGCAGACAACGGGCGTCGGGCGCGGCATCGTAGAGAGCGAAAGCAGCTCACCGGACCGGAACGCCGGCGATGACCGTCAAGCCGGAGCCGATGGCTCTCCTGCGATCGTCAAGGATCGAGGTAACGGTCATGTGTCAGCACAAGCCTCCGTGCCCGCCCGCAAACGCGCCTGACCACAACGCGGCCCGCCTCGTGTCGTTCCACCCGGAACAGGGGTGGGGGCTGCTCTGCAACGGCGTGGTGCTGTTCGACGACACCGGCGAGCTTCTGCCCGATGGGCGCAGCATCCCCGCTCACCGGGGTTCCTACGTGCAGGCGGCCTGAACTCGCGTGCCGCCGGGGTCCCGCGGCGCCCGGCCGGTCCGCTTCCCCGGCCCAGCCGGGGCACGGCTGTCCGGGAGGATGGCGCCGGCTACGGCGGCTCTGGCCTTGAGGGAACCTCAGTCGGTATTGGCCGGAGTTGCCCATTGACCGACAGTTACGTGCCGGTCATTGTCGAAACGGGTGGCCGAGGAAACAAAGAGGCCGGGGGATGCTATGCCTGACAACGGAGACTGCCAGGCGTTCCTGCGTGAACTGCGCAGGGATTCCGTCAACTCCGGTCTGGATACCGGCCAGTTGGGTACACCGGTCGTGGTTCCCGATCACGTGTTCAGCTGCCTATGGCGTGAGGTTCTGGGTCGTGACGGCACCGTGAACGGTTGGTGCGTCTGGCAGCGTGACGGTTCCGAAGTGGCCCTGCATGTCGTGGAGAGCCGGACCGCGCTGCGTGAAGGTCTTGTCCTTGCCGCTTTGCGCCTGATGTGTGATCAGGAACCCCGGGCCGGCGAGCTGGTGGTGCCGCTGGCCACCGGCAGCGAGGCCGAACCGGCGGGACTGCTCACGGCGGCCGAGACACGAGCCAGAGGGAAGCCGCTGCTGGTGGAGGCGTGGGGTGAGACCGCCGTGGCGGTGTGCTTCGCGGCCATGATGGAGATCGCCGCCACCGTGGCGGCCGCCACCGGCACGGATCGGGCAGGACGTCCGCTGCTGCCGGGCGCCGTCCGTGCCGAGCACGACGAGTTCATGGTGTTCCCGCAGGCGGCCCACTCGATCGACCGGTGGTGGCGATGAGCGTGTCAGCCGGGGTCTTCGCCCCGGAACTGGCCCAGCTCGGTGTCACGCTGGGTGTGCTGCTGCCCCGTGCGGACGGCGGTTTCGATTTCAATGACGCCTTCTTCGCCGACCCGATCGGGGCGCTGCGCGGGGTCGTCTCCGATCCCGTGCGACTGGACGCGCTGCTCAGCCTGCTGGACTTCGGCGACGGCCCGCCCACGGTCGGCGAGCGGACCAGGATCAGGCTGCAGCGTTTCGGGGCCGCGTCGATCTACCTGACGATCGACCGCACCGCCGGGGGCGTCGATCTGGGCGTCGCGGGTACGGCCGCGTACCAGAAGGGTGGCGTCGGCCTGGCCGGCGAGGTGTGGTTGCCACTGCTGCGGATCGGCGAGGGCATGCCGCCTCGACTGTTGCCCGGCGGTCCGGATGGCCCGTTGGGCGTGCGGTTCACCGTGTTGTCGCCGGCCGGAGGATCCGTCTCGATCGGCTCTGTCGCGGGCGAGTTCCACTGCCCCACCGATGGCGGTGATCCCGGCTTCGGCCTGGACGTGCGCGGCCTCCAGTTGCCCGGCTGGCCGCAGGCCCGCGATCTGACGCTGACGGGGGGCCAGAACTTCCTGGCCGACGAACTGCCTGAGCTGCTGTCGCTGCTGCTCGACCTGGCCTCGGCCGCCGCGGGGCTGGACCCGGCGACCGCCCGGCACCTGTCGCTGTTGCTCACCTTGATCGGGCTTGGCGACGAGGGCCGGGTGCCCCGCCTGCGGCTGGACGATGTCGCCGCCCGCGGTGGCGTGGCGCTGCGCGACTGGGCGCTGACCGTGCTGGCTGACAGCGCGACCCAGGGCGCCTGGCTCCTGGTTTTGGCCGAACTCGCCGGCGTGCCCGGCGAGGTGGCCGGTTCCGGGCCTGACGGGTTGCGCGTGCGGCTCACCGGGCCGGGCACGACCGTCGTCTACGCCACCTTGGCCGTCACGGCGGGCGAGATCGGGACGCGGGTCCTGTTCGGGATCGCGGCCGAGACCGAAGCGCCGCCACTGGGGGAGGTTCCGGTCACCGCCCGGCTGGGCTGCCAGTTGCTCCGCCTGGAGTTCACGCCGGGACCCGCCGCCCGCTGGCTGCCGTGGCTGCGAGCCGAGGTGGTCTGCGGCACACCGGGCAGGCCACTCTCCGCTCCGCTGGTGGGGGTGCTCCGGCTCGGCCTGAGCCTGACCGAGGCGCACGGACTCGTCCCGATCGCCGAGGCCGTGGACGTTCGGGTAGGCGACGGTGTCTACCCCGTGCTGGATCTCACCTCGGTCGACGCGGTCACCCAGATCGCGGGCGACGCGGCCGTGGCGGGCCTGGCCGGGCTGCTGGAACCACTGTTCGGGGACGAGGCCGCCGCCCGGGTTCGCGCCCTGATGGTGCTGCTCGGTCTGCGCGAACCCGGGGTGCGGCCGGAGGGCTGGCCGGAGTTGCCCGTGGCGGCGGCGTTCTTCGCCGACCCACTCGTCGCGGTGGCGTTCTACCACGCCGCCGCCTTGGGCGCCGGGGGCTACCGTGTCATGATCGACGCGGCGCGGACCCTGTTCGCGGTGTCCAGCGACCTCGCCGGTTCGGGGACATCCGCCGAACCCTGGGCCACCGCGTTCGGATCGCCGGTTCCCGACGCCCGCCTGGAGCTGCTGATCTGGGGGGACGGCGGGGCGGCCGCCCCCGTCCTCACGATCGCCGCGCGGGTCGTCCTCGGTCCTCGTGAACTCGTCGACGGAACCCTGGTCAGCGTGATCGGCCTGCACGAGCTGGCCCGAGTGGCGCTCCCGGTCGAACATGGACGCTCACCGGCGTTCGCCTTCTGCGAGCGGCATGAGATCAGCCTGGCGCTGGAAGCGGGCTACCCCATCGGCACCTTCCTCGATGAACCCGAACCCGACGAACCCGAATCCGAACCCGACGGACCCGAATCCGACGAACCCGAACCCGACGCGCCCGAGGAGATGGAGAAACCGGCAACGGGCGTGGAATCGCCGTTGGACGACCATCTGCCGCCGGCCAGGCTGGAGCTGCGCGCCGGACCGGTGACGGCGAGTTGCCGCTCGCTCCAGGGGCTGGTCTGGTGGCGGCGCGACACCGGTTGGGGCGGCAATGTCCACGTCCATGACGCCGCGCTGGACGTCGCGGGCGTCCACCTGGAACCGCCCACCCCCTTCAGCCTGGACTGGCCTGACGGCGACCTCGACCTGGAACTGGCCTGGCCGCTGATCCGGCCGCTGTTGGGCCTGCGGCTGGCGTTGCCCCGGCTGGACCTGCCGGAGCCACCGCACCTGTCACTGCCCGAACTGCTCGCGGCCATGCTGGGCTGGCTACCGACGCTCCGCCCGTTCGCGCTGCGCCTCCCCGAACTCGGCGACTCCGAGTTCGACTGGCCCCGGTTCGACCTGCCCGACTTCGGCGGCGACTGGCCCGTGCTGAGCCTGCCCAAACTGGTCGTGGACCCGCTCGGCGCCCTGCGCCTGTGGCTGGGCGACCTGTTCGGCGGCCCGCTCGCGCTGCCCGCCGTCAGCCTGACCGCTCTCCTCACCGGCCTACCGGAACTCACCGGATCCGGCCGGTACGACGACCCGTGGGCGATCAGGCTCGGCCCTGACGGCCCCGAGGCGCTGATCTGGCTGGACCCTGACGGCCCGACGCTCTCCGGCCTGGACGAGGTGTTCGCCGAACTCGTGCCCGCCGACCTGCGTACGGCCCACCTGGACCCGGCCGAACTGCTGGACGCCCTGGACGCGGTGTCGGGCCTGGACACCCACCTTGGTGACCTCCTCGCCGGGCGTGCGGACCTGGCCGCCTCCCTGGCCACGTTGACGGCCGCCTTCCAGGAGGGCGACGGCCTGCTCCCGGCGTCGGCGCAGGCCGGCCCGGCCGACCGCCGGTCCCCGATCACGGCCACACACCTCGACGCCCCCGCCAGGTTCCACCTGGGCGACCACAGCACCGCTCAGCAGGAGCGGACCGTCTACCTGTGCGCTCCGCTGCCCGGCGTCCGCCCTTGGCCCGGGCAGGAAGCGGGCACCATCATCGATCTGACCACCCCGACGGCCGTCGTGGCATCGGAGCGCGGGCCCTGGTTCGTCCTGATGCCGCCTCGTACGGCCGGAGGGCATGCCGAGGCGGTCGAGCGACTGCGCACCGTGATAGAGAAGGTGACCGTCGCGTCGGGCGGAGCGCCTGTCGTGGTGGCGCACTCGGTCACCGCGTACCCGGCCCGGGCGCTGCACCGCGAGCATCCGTTCGCCGAGCTGATCACCGTGTGCGGGCCGCATGCCTCGCCCCCCTTGACCGGCGGCGGGGACGCGGCCCGGTTCCTGGACGGCCTGGCCGCCCGGTTGCCGGTGATCCCCGATGCGCTGCGGCATATGCTCGCGACCCTGGACGACGGCCTCCCGCTCGCCGAGTTCACACCTCCGCCCACCGCACCCGGCGACGAACCCGCTGCACCCGACGGCGAACCCGCTGCACCCGACGGCGAACCTGCTGCGCCCGACGGCGAACCTGCCGTGACCGCGGTCATCGCCACCCTCCCGGACGCCGGCCAGATCCTGGCGGACCTCGTCGCCGATGTCATCGCGGCCGGACCGCCGGGAGGCGCGAACCGCCGCCCGGTGACCCACCTCGGCCTCGGTCTCCGCGTGACGCTTCCCCAGGACGGGACGGTGCCGGGCGAGGTGGCCGTCACCACGTCGCTCCGCGCCGACCTGCACCAGATCCGGCTGCGGGACGGAGACGTCCGGCCCTGTCCCCGGCTGCGGACGCAAACCATCGTGGAACGCCCTGGCGGCTGGTTGCTGGAGGGCCCGGCCCGGTTCCGGCGCGCCGAGATCTGGCTGGACGCGGCCGGCCCGGCCGGAGCCGTGGAGGTGGTGCTGCATGACGCTGCCCTGCCGGGATCGCCGCTGGGCCGCCACCGCGTCACCCGCGAGACGCTCGACGCCGGTGGCCGTACCCTGCTGGGCGAGCTGGGCCGCGAACTGGCCGGGACGCCGCTGGCCGGGACGCTGCGCGCGCTCGGGCTGGCCCGCGCCGACCTGACCCTGGACGCCGACGCGATCGAGCGGCTCTTCTGGGACCCGCGCCGCTACCTGTCCGATCGGGTGGCCGATCAGATGCCGGCGGCCGATCTGGGGGGCGGGCTCCGCCTGGAGGCCGACTTCGGGGCCGGCACGGTCGTGCTGGTGATCGGCACGCCCGTCGTGCTGGCGGGTGTCGTCGGCCTGTCCGGAGCCGTCACCGTGACGCTGGCCGACCCGTCGGCGGCCACCGGCCGATTCACCCTGACCGCCGGCGACCTCGTGGTCACCTGTGACGAGGACGGCGTACGCGTCGGCGAAGCGGCGCTCCTGCCCAGCCCTGACGTGGCCGGGCTGACCGTCCAGGCGGCCGAACTCGCTCTCGGCCAGTTGCTGCGAATGCTGATACAGGCCGTCGTCGCGGAGGCGCCGCGGGTGAGCGCCGTGCTCAAGACCATCGGCCTGCTGGACGAGCACGGCGCGGCACGCGACCCCCTGGGCTTGCTCACCGCCCCCGGCCGCTGGTTCACCCGTCCGGAATCGCTGGGATCGGCCGACGGGCTCGGGGGGATCAGCCCGGCCAAGCTGACCACGCTGCTCACGGCGATCGCCGAACTGGTCACGGACGAGGATGCGGGAACCGGTCTGCCGCTGCCTATGGGTGGACGCGTGACCGCCACGGCAGACGGCGACGACGTGCTGCTGACCTTGGCGTTCCTGCGAGGTGTCGGCGCGACGATCCGGATCGGCCCCGCCCCGAAGGTCACCCTCAACGCGGTCGCCCGGGTCAGCGCTCCACCCGACCTGACCGGGATCAGCCTCGCAGCCGCCGAGGTGGAACTGAACGGCGAGCGCGTCACCCTGCGGTTGTGGCGCGACCCCGCCCTTCCGCCCACCGTCGTACGGCTGACACCCGACCCCAGCGGACTCGGCGAACTGGCCGCGCTGGCGGCCGAGGCCGCGACCGAGTACGTGCTGCCGTTGCTCCTGGACGAACTGGCCGATCTCGGCGGCGCGGCGGCCGCCCTCGGCGCGGCCATCACCGGCGTCGGCGGTGCGCTCGCCCTGGTCGACCAGGCGGGCAGGTTCGACATCGTCCAGCTCCGCACGCTGGCCGCCGATCCGGGGGCCGAGCTCGCCCGCCGGTTCCGCGCCGCGCCCGCCGCCGTCGTACGCGCGCTCGTCAACGCGGCCACGCCGGCCGGCCCGCCCGCCCCCGACGCCCCGCCCGACCAGCTCTGGGCGGGCGCGCACGTACGGCTGCTGCTGAACGCCGACCCCGACGGTGTCCCCGAACTGACAGTGGTGCTGGCCGGGATGCGCCCGTTGAACGGTGTCGCCCTGGACGGCCGGATCAGCGCGGGACCGGGCGGGCTCGGCCCTACCCGGCTGACGCTCACCGCGATCCCACCCGACCTCGCCGCCCCCGATCCGGTCGTCCTACTGCGTACCGCATGGCCGTACCTCGAACTGCGGGCCGGGGGCGACACGCCCGGCCTGCACTGCGGCCTGTGGCTGGACCGGCCCGGCACACCGGAGGCGGACGCGCTGACCGTCGTCGTGCCGCCGGGAGGCCCGCCGGGCCTGTGGCACCGGGGCGGCGAGACCTTCGACGGTGATCTCGCGGCGGCGTTCGCCGAATTCGTCCTCGACGTGATGGCGCCCCTGGTGCTCGATCCGGTCCTGGCCCTGGACGGCACGCGCGCCCTGCTGCGGGACACGACGATCGGCGGAACGGCCCTCGGCGAGATCCTCGTGAACGCGGGCCTGCTCACCCCGGCGGCGCCGGCCCACCAGCTCGACACCCGCGCGCTGGCCGACCCGCTGGACACGCTGATCCGCGCCGTGGTGGCGCTGCTGGACGTCGCGCTCGCCGAGGCGCCGACCAGCCCGCTGCGACTGCGGCTGATCGGCGAGCAGGCCGGCGACGGCCGTCGGTACCTGCTGGGCCTGGCCCTCCCCCAGCCGTTACCGCTGCCGGCGGCCGGACCTGTCACGTTCGCCCTGCGCGCGGGCGAGGAGGACGAACCCGTCATCCAGATCGGGCTGGTCGAGATCGGCACCGATGTGACGTTCACCCCGGGGTTGCGCGTACGCGGGCTCGGCTTCACCGCCACCGGCACCGACGGCCCGCTGGTGCCCGGCCCGGTCCGGGTCGAGGCCATCACCCTGTACGGCACCTACGAGCACGCCACGACCGGCTTCGTCGAAGGCGGCGCCCGCCTGGAGATCACCGGTCTGGAGCTGCCGATCGGTGAGTCGGCCGGCGGCGACAACCCGGTGGCGGCGAAGGTGCTGCGGCCCGGCGAGGAGGGCGGCCCCGCTCCCGGGCTCAGCCCTTACGTGGAGATCCACAAGACCGGGGCGCAGAACGCGGAGTTCCGGCTCGGCGTGGCGGGCGACGGCTGGGTGCCGATCCGCCGCTCGTTCGGGCCCGTCTACATCGAGCAGATCGGCTACGACCTCACCGATCCGGCCGCGTTCGTCCTGCTCGTCGACGGCGGCGTGGAACTCGGCCCGCTGCACGCGCAGATCGACGAACTCGCAGTGATCATCCCGCTGGCGACCCCGGCCAACCCGCTGGCCTGGCGGCTCGACCTGGCCGGGCTGGCCGTCTCCTTCGACGGCGACGGAGTCTCGATCGCGGGCGGGCTGCGCCGGATGCGCCGTGACGGCGGCGTGGAGTACATCGGCATGCTGGAGGTGAAGGCCGGCGGCTACGGCCTGACCGCCATGGGCTCCTACGGCATGTTCCCCATCCCGAACCAGCCTGAGAAGTACGCCTCGCTGTTCGTCGTCGCGGCCCTCCTGGCACCGCTCGGCGGGCCTCCTGCCTTCTTCCTGCTCGGCCTGGGCGGCGGTATCGGCCTCAACCGGGAGCTCAGAGCACCGGACGACATGACGAAGGTCAAGGATTTCCCGCTGATCGCCGCGCTCCGTCCGGACAGCGCGCCGGCCCGTGATCCGATGGCGGTGCTGGGGCAGCTCGGCCAGACGTTCCCGCCCAGGCACGGCGCGTTCTGGCTGGCCGCCGGTGTCCGGTTCACCAGCTTCACGCTGGTCGAGTCCATCGCGGTGCTCACGGTCGCCATCGGGGACGGGCTGGAGATCATGGTGCTCGGGCTGGCCAGGGCCGGGCTGCCCAACCCCGACGCCCCGGCCGTCTATCTCGAACTCGCCCTGTGCGCGCGGTTCTCCACGTCCGAAGGCGTGTTGTCGGTGCAGGCCCAGCTCACGGACAACTCCTGGGTGATCAACCCGTCCTGCCGGGTCTTCGGCGGGTTCGCGTTCGTCATCTGGTTCAGGACGGGCGAGTTCCTGGTCTCCATCGGCGGCTATCACCCCCGGTTCAAGCGGGCGCCGCACCACCCGGCGGTTCCGCGCGTCGGGTTCGCGTGGTCGGTGTCCGAAGCGATCATGATCAAGGGCGAGGCGTACTTCACTCTCACGTCCACATGCGTCATGACCGGCGGGCGGCTGGAGGCCGCCGCCGACTTCGGCTTCGCGGGCGCGTGGTTCGCGGTGGGGCTCGACATTCTCATTTCCTGGGACCCGTTCTTCTACGACTTCTCGGTGTACGTGTCGGTCGGCGTGTGGATCCTCATCGAGGTGAAGATCTGGTTCATCCACATCTCCCTCAGGCTCAGCCTGTCGATCGGCGTCGAACTACTCATCACCGGCCCGGAGTTGCGCGGCCTCGCCAAGCTCGACCTGGGCGTCGCCGTCGTCACGGTGCCGTTCGGCGCCGCGGCCGACACCGCGCCCAAGGCGTGGCTGGGCTGGGCGGCCTTCCACGACAAGTACCTTGTGGCGGGCGACCCGTCGAAACGGCCCATGAGCATGGGCGTGACCCGGGGCGCGCACACCGACGACCCCGGAGCACCGCCGCCGGAGGCCGGTTCCCCGCCGGAAAGGACGCGCGTGCTGCCCGAGTTCTCGCTCCGGACGGCCGTACGGGCGGCGGGCGAGGTCAACGGGGCGCGGCTGCCGGGGCCCGCGCTCAGCGCCGCGCCGATGGGGCGGGCCACCGTCGTGGCGCGGCACCGCGTGACGATCCGGGACTCCGCGGGGAGTGTCACGCCGGGTACGTGGACACCCGTACGGGGTCAGGTGCCCGAGGCCGTCTGGGGCATGCCCCGGCCGAACGGCGCCGGGGGCATGCGCGAGGCGTACGTGGGCGCCGACTTCGTGGCGGACGTGACCATCACCGGCACGACACCGCAGATCTCCGTGCACCAGATCGAGGTGAGCGAACCCCTGCCGCTGCCGCTACCGCTGCCGCTGCTGGACGACCGGGATCCCGATGGCGAGCTGAGCGCGGCCGACGAAGCCGCCGCGGCCTGGGCGGCGTCAGTCGCGGGCGCGGACGCGTTCGAACTGGCCGGGTGGTTCATGGCGAACGCGACGCAGGCTCTCGCCCGCTGCCTCGGACCGCGTGCGGTGGCGGCCACCGCCGCCGGGCCGAGCGCCTTCGAGCGGGCGCTGCTCGGCGGGGAACGGTCGGCCGCGCCTCGCCCGGCCCGGATCACGGCGGGCGTGTTCACACCGGCCCGGCTGTACGAGCCCGCCGTGATCCGGGAGCTGCCGGTACGCCCGGAGCCGACGCCTCCCCCGGTGCCCGTGCCGGTGCTGCTGGCCGTGTTGCGGCCGGAGGCCCGGCCGGCGCGCCGGCAGCGACCCCGTACGAGTGTCGGCAAATGGGGCGACAGCTACCCACGTACGAGTCCGCCGACGGTGGCCTCCGTGTCGGCCCGCCACCCCGCCGTGGCGGCCGCGCTGATCACCACCGACCCCGTGGACACGAAGCTGCTCCCGCAAGGAGACCGGCGGACGCACGCCGCACCCGGCGGAGCGATCGAAGTGGTCCGCGGCCTGTTCAGCTACGAGCGGCTCGCGCACGATCCCTCCTTCGGCGTGCGGCTGCCGGCCGGGGACGTCCAGGTCTGGCACGTCCCCGGCGCCCACGACGACTGGGCGGACGCCCGTCCGTGGCTGGAGGTCGGCGGACGGCAGCTGGTCCGCGTGTGCGTGCTCGACCTGGCCGGGCGCGTGCTGGCGGACGTGACCATGAGTCACGGGACGATCCCGGTGCCGGTCGGCGCGCACCGCGTCGTGGTGGTGGGCAGCGGGTTCGAACACGACCTCGGCGGTCTGAGCGGCTGGCACAGCGGCGTCCCCGTGGCCCGCGTCGGCGAGCACGCCTGCGTGGTGGCGGGCGGAGTACTGCGCACGCCCGGGGCGACCACGCGCCGCGCCCGGCGCCCGACCGACATCGCACTGGCCGACCCGGCCGACATCGTGCGCGGTCAGGGCCTGTCCGAGACCACGCTGCCGCGCTCACGATCTGTCGTGATCACGCTGCGACCCCTCACCCCGCCCCCTGGGGAGCTCCTGATCGGCCTGGACGGCGCCAAGTGGACAGGCGCTCCCGACCGGCTGTTCACCTTCGGCGAGGAGATCGTCATGCTGCGCGAGGTCCTGCCGGGAAGCTCCGGCTGCACGGTGAGCGTCGCACACGACGGCTCCTTCGCACTCCGCGCCGTGCTGGGCAGCCCGGACCCCGCCGGCGTCCTGGCCGCCCGGCTGATGGCGGCCGAGGGAGACCCCGGGCTCGCCGGCCGGCTCCCCGGCCTGGTGACCGGCCCGGTCGCGGGCCCCGTCCAGAACTCGACGATCACCTGGAGGCCCGCCACGTGAGCGTTTCCCCCGGTCACATCCGGCTGCACAGCGCGGCCAGGCCCGCGCTCACGGCCGGCACGTACACCGTGCTCCTGGAGCACAGCATCGACGGCGACGCGGCCACCGCCGTGGCCGAGGAAATCGAGGTCCTCTCCCCCCGGTTCGCGATCGCCGGCACCGAGGTCGCCTCGGTCTTCCCGCCGCCGACCGCGCGTGGCGCGTTCGACACACGGCTGCCGGAGATCGTGCTGAAACGGCGCACGCTGCCGTGGGAGCGGCGGCTCGGCGAGGCGGTCGCGGACGCGCCCTGGCTGGCGCTGGTGCTGCTCACCGAGGACGAGGGCGAGTACCTGCCCTCCGTCCCGGTGACCGAGGTGATCCCGCCCGCCCTGCACGCGACGCTCAACGTCGGCCCTGGCTCCGGGTCGTGCGCCTGCTTGGCGACCACCGCCAACGTCGTGCACGCCGTCTTTCCCAGCGCCGCCGAACTGGGGCTGCTCTGCCACGTCCGCGAGGTCGCGCTCGACGACACCGAACTGGCCGGAGGCGATCTGGACGGCTTCTTCTCGGTGGTGCTGTCGGCCCGGCTGCCGCGGCCGGGCCTGGCGTACCAGGCCTGCCTGATCTCGCTGGAGGGACGCGCCGACGCGCTGCCGGGCCGCGCGGGCACCGCGCCGGAGCCCGGCCCGGCCGAGATCGTCCCGGCGGGGCCGCGCGACCGGCGTTTTCCCGTGCTGGCCCGGTGGACGTTCTCCGTGGCCGAGGGGGGCGACTTCCAGAGCCTCGCCGGGAACCTGGACAGCGGCTCGTTCGGGACGGCGACGGACGGCTGCCCCGGCGTGACCCCGACCGGCCATGTCGCCACCCGGCACCGTTCGCGGCGCGGCGAGGACCGCGCCGCCTGGTACCGGGGGCCGCTCGTCCCCCGCGAGACCGCGCGCCGCCCCCCGGCCCCGACCTTCGCTGCCGACCAGGCCCGCCGCATCGCCTCCGACGGCTTGGAGGACCTGTCGGAGGCGGCGGCCTTCGAGATCGGGCGGCTGCTCGCCCTGGCAGACCCCGAGTTCGTGGCCGCGCTGCGCGAATGGCGACGCGCCGACTTCGCGGCCGCCGCCACCGCTGAGACGACCCGGTTCGTGCCCGGATACACCGACCTCGGCCTCGGCGCCCCTGACTCCTACGCGCTCGGCGCCCTGCGGGACCTGAAGGACCGGCTCGGCCCGCCACGGCCCCGTGCGGAAGTGGTGATCACCGAGAAGGTGATCCAGGTCATCGCGGACGGGCTCGGCCTGGACGTCAAGGACATCCTGGTCGTCCTGGAGGGCGGGCCGCCGGCCCACCGCGAGCTGCCCGACCCGTCCGGCGCCGACCCGCTGGAGACGAGCTTCGACCGGCTGCGGGACGAGGCCCCCACGTTGCTGGCCCACCTGCGCCGGGCCCTGGCGACGCGCGTGGCGGCCACCCTCGACGAGGCCGGGGTGCGTCCCGCGGACGGCTACGATCCGGCCGCCCCGGCGGCGACCATAGACGAGGTGTTCTCATGAAAAGCCCGGAGTCAAGCCGCCTCACGGCCAGAGCCGCCTCCAGCAGGGCCGCCACGACCGGGCCGTCGCCGCGTTCGATGGCGACCTCGCATGTTCCGGCCTTGGCCAACGTGATCGGCGCCGACCCAATCGAAACGAGGATGGTGCACCGGTGAGCGACGCGGACCTGTTTCCCTCGGCCTCGGCCCTCGCGACGCTCCGCGACGCCGCCGCCCAGGTCCGGCCGGAACCGCCGCCTGGCCAGGTGGTCTCCTGGCTGGCCCGGCTGCGGCTGCTGATCGGCGTGCCATTCCCGTACCTGGTGGTGGACGACGCGCTGCTGCCGCCACCCGAGTCGATCCGGTTCTTCTTCCTGGACCGCAACTGGACCGACGCGGCCTGCGACGGCGCGCTCAGCGTCGCCGCCGACGCGCGGGAACGGGCGCACCTGCGGGGCCGGCACGCCGAGCTCCGCGACACCGTGGACCGCGCGGAACGCAACGACCGCCACAGTCGAGTCCGGCCGGGGCAGGTGCTCGACGGCGCGGCCGACATGCCGGTGACCGGCTTCCTGCTGCGCTCCCGGCTGGTGTCCGGCTGGCCGGGCCTGCAGGTCAGGGCCTCGCGCGACGGCTCGGCCGTGCCCACGGTCCGGCTGGAGCGGCTGGCGCCCGCCGTGCTGCTGGCCATGTTCGACGGGCTGCCCGACACGGTCACGCTGGAGGAACCCCACCAGGGTGTGCAGTTCGGCTTCAACGCCGCGGCCGGCGGCCGGTACGCCGTGCCCGGCCGTGACGGACAGCCCGCCGCCGGGCCCGTCCCGTTCCGTCCTGGCGGGGGCGGGGTCGTGGACATGGTGGCGCTCGCCGAGCTGCTGCACGCCACCGAGGCCGCGCCGCTGGCCCGCCGCCTCCTGCAGTTCCCGTTCCGCCAGGACTTCACCGGCCCGCCGGAACCCGGCACCGCCTTCCGGCCGTCGATCACCCTCGCCGACCTCGGCGCGGCCTTCGAGGAGGAGGCGTGACCGAGGACACCGTCTTCCATCCCGCGTACGCGCTTGGCGTCCGCGACGCCCTGGTCCGCGGCGTGGCACGCACCCGCGGCACCATCGCGCCGGCGCTCCGGCTGCTCGTCCCGGTCGACGTGCGGGCGCTCGTCGTACGGCCGGGGCACGCGGGCGGTGCCGCCGACCACGTCCCGATCGCCGATGTGACCACGCTCGCGCTGAACACGGACACGTTCAAGGGACCGGCGAGCACGCCGCCGTTCACCGATCTGGCCACCCCCCGGGCACCGGGCGTGCACCTGCACTGGGCACTGCCTGACGGGCTCACGACGACCCGGGCCGACGGCACGTACCGGCCGCTGCCGGATCGCTGGCTGGTGACCCGGCTCAGCGAGCAGCCACCGCGCGCGGTTCGCTCCTGGGTCGTGGAGGCCGACCGGGCCAACGTCACCGACCTGGCCGCCTGGCGCGAGCCTGGACCAGGAAACCCGCCGTTCACGCACCCGCACATACCCGCCGGTCAGCTCACGGCCGTGGCGGGCGGCGAGCCCGGCTGGGCCGCCGTGTACGACAACGTGGCGACCCGGTTCGGCTTCCACGACCCCTGGCTCCCGGGGCAGACCCCGATGGGGCCGCTGACCTATGTGGTCACCGGCTGGTACTCCCAGCCCGGGCTCGACCCGCTGCGGGACGCCGAGGACCCCGAGACGTTGCTCGCGTGGTTCGGCTGGGCGCTGTCGCCAGAACGAATCGCCGCCGCCCGCGAGCGGGCCGCCCGCGCCGTGTCTGCCGCCGTACGGCTCGGCGTGCTGCCGGCGACGGCGGTCGAGCAGCACACGCCCGCCCGCCCCGACGGCCTGGCCGCCCCGGACGCTCCGATCGTCTCCGACCCGCGCCCCTGGTGGCCCCGCCAGTCGGTCTACCACGGCGTCGTCTACGGTGTGCCCCGTGACCCGGACACCACGAACCCGCTCCCCGACGACCGGCCGGACGCCGCGACCCTGGCCGTGAGCGTCGGCGCCACCTCGGTCGACGCGGCCGCCGCGCTCATCGCCGACCGCCTGGCCGACCCTGCGGCCGAGGTACGGTACGCCGCGTTCGCGTACGGCGTCACCGACGCCCTCATCGAGCCGACCGGGGTCACCCGCCTGGCCGAGGAACTGCACGCCCGGGCCTTCGACGCCGCGCCCGGCGGGGAACGCACCGAGAAGACGATCCTCGGCGACCCGTTCGAGGTCATGCGCGACCCGGAGCAGCCGACCCCGGCGACGGACGAGCTGCGCGCCAGGTTCCCGGCCGGGCAGGTGCGGCTGGCCTTCACCGGAACCGGCGCGCAGGCCGCCGACCTGCTGGCGGCGCGCACCCAGCCGGCCAGGATCAGCCCGCCGCCCGACCCTCGCCGCGTCGGCGACCGCACCATCCCGTTGCCCCGCCTGTACCAGCCGCAGGACCCGGTGGTGCTGGTGCGCGGCCTGCGCCGGTGCCTGCGGCACGGCCACGACGGCCGGTTCTCCCTCGACGACCGGCTGGCCTGCCGCCTCACCGGCGACACCGTACGCACGATCGCCGGCATCGACGGGCGGCGGCTGCTCACCGAGGTGCCCGCCCACGGGGAGATTCCCCGCGAAGCGGCCGACCTCGTCGTCGAGGCCGCGACCCAGGACCCGTTCACCTCCTTCGACGAACGCCTGCTCAACCGGATCGATGTCGACTTCGCGGCGGCGCGCACGGCGATGGAGACCCAGCACGCCCTGTTCCTCGCCTGGCTGGCCCGCCCGGCCGAAGCCGCGCCGCTCCTGCGCTACTCCCTGTACGACGGCGTCACCGGCTCCCCCGCCGGGATCACCATCTGGCAGCGGCAGCCCTGGGTCCCCCTCTACCTGGAATGGCAGGCGGAGACCACGCTCAGCCCCGAGCTGGGCGGCTGGACCCTGGACGAACTCGACTTCACCGGAGTCACCGGACCGGACGCCGTCCCCCAGGTTGTCACCAACCGGTCCCTGCTCACCCCGGCCACCGCCAGGTCCCTGGCTTCCGCCGTGTCCGCCTTCTGCGCGGCCGAGGACGTCCTGGACCGGGACGGCCAAGGCAGGCTCGGCGAACAGGACCAGGCAGCGCTGCGGCGGCTGGCCGCGGAAGCCGGGTACACCGACTTCCTGAGCGCCGCGCTCGGCGACCTGCGCGCAGCTCTGCTCGGCTACGCCGACACTGTCACCCGGGACGGGATCCCGCCGGAGCCGACCGGTCCCGCGCTGCTGCTGCGCGCCGGTCAGGCCCGCCTGCCGCGGTTGCGCGCCGTCGACGCGTTCGGCCGCTCCGTCGATCTGCTCGCCGCCGGCGCCCCCGTGACCGGCCGGGGCCTGCAAGGTCCCGGGAACGCGCTGACCCTGCGCCCGCGCCTCAACCCGCCGTCCCGGCTGATGGTGCGGCTGGTCGACGCGGCCGACGACAGCGTCGAGGCGAACACGGATCCCACCCTCGCCAAGCCACCGAATCCGGTCGCGGGCTGGCTGCTGGCCGACCACGCCGACGACGCGGTGGAGTTCTTCGACCCGGGCGGCGTCCCCCTCGGCCAGCTCCGGCACGACCCGATCACCGACGCGGTCGTGTGGGAGGGCCCGCCGGGCGACCGGGGCCCCATCGGCCTGGCCCCCGGCTGGACGGAACCGGAACGGCGGCACCTGACGGCGCTCGCCCGCGGCCTGCTCGACGCCGACACCGCCGAACGCGCCGACGCCACGCCCCGCACCGACACCCCGCTGCGGGCGCTGCTACGGGTGATCGAGACCACCGGGCAGACCGTGGCCTGGCCGGGGCGCGGCGAGCACCTGGCCCAGCTCGTCGCCCGCCCGGTCGCGCTCGTCCGCGCCACGCTGCGGCTCGACATCGTGGGCGAATCCTTCCCCGCCATGCCCGAGGCCCGCCGCGCCGCCTGGCGCCGCCTCGCGGCGAGCACGTTCCCGGTACGGCTGGGCGCGCTCACCCGGATCGACGACGGCCTTTACGGATTCGTCGTCGACGACGACTACCGCCGGTTGTGGACACTCGACCCGTCGATCTCCGCGTCCGCCGTGGACAGCGGCGCCCGCCGCGGCGACCTGGCGGGAAAGCCCGCCGGAACCCGGCGCCTGGAGTCGCCGATGCTGCGATCCGGCACGATCTGGCTGCGCCCCGGCCAGACCGTACGGCTCACGCTGCTGCTGGACGCCGCCGCGAAAGTCCACGCCACCAGCGGGATCCTGCCGCGCAAGTCGATCGAGCTGCTCCGGGACTGGACGGCCCCCGCGCTGGCGCGGATCATGCCATCGTTCCGTGCCGGCCCCGTACTGGTGGACGCCGACCAGGTGCGCCTGCCGATCAGCTCGCTGCTCGGCGGGGCACAGAGCTGGGCACGGCGCGACGGCGAGACGTCCTGGCGCGACGACCCCATCGTCGCGGCCACCCAGCAGGCGCTGCTGCCGGTGGACGCGGCCGTGCTCGAAGAGGGCTACCTGCGCCTGCGCATGGAGGAACAGCCATGACAGGCCGTCACCCCGGCTCCCGCCGGGTTCCACCAACAAGCACCATATGAGGGCCTGTGAGAAGGATGGCGCCCTAGTGACCAGCACCGGCCTGAACCAGCTCACCGCCACCGTCCTGAGCAAACGCGGCACAAAGCCCAGACGAGCCCCCGTACGCCGTTTCGCCCGTTTCGTCATTGACACCCGGCTGGTGGACGGCGACCTGACCGTCACCGACGCGCCCTACTCCCCCACGCCCACCGTGTCCGCGCCGTACCCGCAGTCGCTGCTGCTGCGCGGGCGGGTGCGCGCCGGCGCAGGGCCGCTGCGGTGCCGGCCGCTGTTTCCCGGGCGGGTGCTCTTTCTGGCGGATCAGGGCGGGGTGGTGCCCACTCCCGGCCAGGTGACCCGGGAGGCGTACCCGAACTGGACCACGACCGGCCTGCTGCTGGTCGACTCCGGTGATCTCGCCGACCCCCGGCTCAAGCGGCAGATCAACGCGCTGACCGGCACGGACGATGAGGCCAGACCGAGCCGCATGTGGTATGGCACCGTCCGTATCCCCGCGGCGTTCCTGTTCGACGCGCTGCCGCTGCTCGCCCCGGACGAGGCGCCCCCCGGCCCCGGCTGCGCGCTCTCCGCGGAGCACCGGGCGCGGATCGTGGCGTTCCTCCGCGGCGAGTGGGGCCCGCGCCTGCGCGTGAACCGGCGTTCCCCGACGGCGTCCGGAGACGACGCGGCGGCCGGATGGATGCCGGAATTCGTCGTCGGCGCCGACAACAGGTTCCTCATCTCTGTGAGCGCGGCGGCCCTGGTCGCCCCGTACGACGGGAAGGACAGCGCGTTCGACCTGGCCGCGCCCGCCGGGGCCGGGAGGCTGCATCCGGCGCATCCGGCGAACGCCGCGATCCCCGCCCGCCGCGTCTACCAACTGGCCGGGCAGACCGGACACCTCGTCGACCCGCTCCCAGCACCCGTGACCTCCGGGCCGAGATATGGCCTGCTGAAGTTCACCCGGATCTGGCTGGCCCAGCCGGACTGCTCCATCCTCTTCCCTTTCCAGCAGGTACGGCTTCGCGACCGGGACGGCAACGTCCTCGGCCAGCGCCTGGCCGCCAACGGCCTGCTGTTCCACCCGCTGCCGCCGGGGGCACGGACCCGGTTCTCGGTGTCGCTGGCGCCGGGGGTGGCGAACGCTGTCGTCCGGGTGCGCTGGCTGTCCGGCGCGGCCGAAGAGGACGCGGAGGGAAGGAAGATCGAGTGCTGGCAGCGGCCGGGGACCGATGATCCGCTGGACGTCGATCTGGCGGGGGACCGCGTGCACATCGTCATCCGCCGCCTAATGAACCACATCATGACCGACGGGCCGTACCCGGTCACTCACGCGCTCAGGGGGGAGGGGAGGAACTGGCGATGCACCTTTGTGTCCATGCGCCGAGTGATCCGCGCTCTCGTCGACAACCGCATCGCGGGAGGCCGGCTCAACGACGTACGGTCAAATGAGATCACCGACGAGGACGAGCGGCTGCGCTTCGACGCGAGGATCCTCCAGATCGTCGACCTGGCGATGCAGCCCTACCGGAACCCCTTCGGAACGCACCTGAGGGATGCCGCCGGGTTCCTGCCGAAACCCAAGGGCGGGTGGAGCCCGGGAGCGCTTCTGATCGGCGGCCGGCCCGATCCCCAACTGCCCGGAAGCTACGCGAGGTGGTTCCTGCCTTTCCTGAACGCGTTCTTTCCCACGCTCATGCCGGCCACGAACGTGCGCGGATCCTCGTGCCATCGCACCCGGCTGTCGCTCGGCCACACCGCCTACCTCGTCTGGCAGTCCAGGGATTTCGCCAAGAACGACGTCACACGCAACTTCCCCGACCGGGTGCTGGGCCGGGGCGGGCCTGGCGCGCTCGTGCTCACCGGCCTGGCCGGCGACTTCCACCTGGACGCGAGTCCGCCACCCGGCGACGAGGCGCCCGACGACTACATCAACGCGTCCATAGCCCGATTGACCGACGGCGGGCTACTGCCCGGCGCCCTGCTGCAGTTCTGGGAGAACTCCAAGGATTTTCATCGGGTCATCAACCGGCGCGTGGCCCGCACGGCGAA
Organism: Streptosporangium sp. NBC_01810; assembly: GCF_035917355.1. Lineage (NCBI taxonomy): Bacteria > Bacillati > Actinomycetota > Actinomycetes > Streptosporangiales > Streptosporangiaceae > Streptosporangium > Streptosporangium sp. NBC_01810. The sequence continues at coordinate 3,035,719 of NZ_CP109070.1, forward strand.
CGGTCACTCCCCCGTTTTCGCCGGGGTCATCGACGAGGAAAACGTAGGCATCATCGACCAGGGCGGCCGAAAGCATGCTGTTGTTTTGCCGACACCGAGCCTCAGCGGATACCGCATCCTCATCGCCGCCGACTGGATTGAATGACCACCCGAGGCAGGGGCGCAGGAAACCTGGTCTTCGAACAGGTCACGAAAGGCGGTGCTACCCGTCGCGCGTCACCCGGTAGCTCAGCCGCGGACTCACCCGGTGCAGCGCGTTGAGCAGCCTGATCCTGCCCACATAGACGTGGTCGCGATTTCGGTCGATGGCGCGGGCGATGGCCCGGGCGGCGTCCTGCGGGCTGATCTTTCCCCTGCCGCGGCCCGCGGTCATGTCGGTGTCGATGAGCGGCAGCATCGCCTCGGTGACCGCGACTCCCGATGCCGCGGCCTGTTCCTGGTAGCGCAGGCTCCGGGTGAAGGTGCGCAGGCCCGATTTCGTCGCACAGTACACCGCGGCACCGCGCTTGGGCGCGATGGCCAGCCCCGAGGTCACGTTGACGATCCGAGAGCCCGGCCGGGCCCGTAGCAACGGCAGGCAGTGCGCCGTCAACTGCAGGGGGCCGGTCAGGTTGATCGCGATCTCCCGGCTGATGCGATCGCAGCCCTGGTCCGGTGTCAGATCTCCGAGTTCGTAGACGTCCTGGACAGCGGCATTGTTGACCAGCAGCGACAGCTCGCCCAGGCGGGTCGCCGCCTCGGTGAGAAGACGCAGTTGCGTCACATCGGCGAGATCGCACGGGACTGCCGTGACCTGCGGCAGGGCGGCCGCGACACGGGCCAGGGCATCGGCGTCCCTGCCGCACAGCAGCAGCCGATATCCGCGCCGTGCCAGCTCGTGCGCCAGCGCGGCACCCACTCCGCGCGACCCTCCTGTGATCAACGCCAGGGGCATGACACGCTCCTCTCATCCCAATCCGTTACGTCTGCGTATCGTAACGTATCTAGGTGAGAAGATAAGCCCATGCGTGACATCGACCGGCCGCGCGGCGGCAGACCCCTCGACAGTGACGCCTCTCAGCGCATCCTGCGGGCCACGCTCGAAATCGTCGCGGAGAACGGGCTGGGCAAGACGACCATCGAGGCCATCGCGCGCCGCGCGGGCGTGGGCCGCCCCACCGTGTACCGACGCTGGCCCGACATCGCCCCGCTGATCTCCGACGCGGTGGACATGGCCTTCGCCCAGGTGAGCGAGACCACCGAGAAGACCGACGACGTCGCCGCCGCCCTGGAAACCCTGCTCCGCAAAAAGATCACCGTGCTGACGACCACCCTCGCCGGAGAGTTGATCAGACAACTCGCACCGCATTTCGCGGCCGACGACGCCCTGGGAAAGGCCCTGTCGCAAGCCCATCGGCACCAGCAGGCATCCTTGGCACCCATCATGGAAAGAGCCCAGCGAGAAGATCGGCTGAACCTGCCGAGCGTCGCACTGGCCACCGAGGCCGTACTGGGCATCATCTACCTGCGCCTGCTGACCGCGCTGCCCCCGCTCCACCCCGAACAGGCAGCGGAGCTGGCCGCACTGGCCATACACCCGCGTTCACCGTCGACACCGGCATAGATCACGCAAGCCTGGTCGCCACGTGAGACCCGCAGGCCCAGGTCCGGCCGTCACCCGTCCCGCACCACAGCCTCGAAGCGCCTGCGGAGGATGGCATGCTGACAGTGTGAGCGAATCTGACATCCGCCTGCGTATCGCCGCCGAGCTGCTACTGTTCCTGCCCGCGCGCCGGCGAGGCGAGTGGCAGCGGGTGGCGCCCGACGGGACATCGACGCTGGGACACGTCGTGGAGTCGCTTGGCATTCCGCTGCCGGAGGTGGGGCCCTTGACCGTCGAAGGCGCGGAGGTCGGCCCGTCCTACCAGCCCGCCGCCGGTGACGTGATCCATGTTCACGCCGTGCCCCGTCCCCAGCGAGTGCCACTCGAACCGGGACAGCACGCGCCCAGGTTCCTGCTCGACGTCCATCTGGGCACCCTCGCGCGACGGCTCCGGCTGCTGGGCGTGGACGCGACCTACCACAACGACATGGACGACCCCTCCCTGGTCGTCGAGGCGAACCGGGAACGCCGCGTGCTGCTGACCCAGGACCACGGCCTGCTCTGCCGCCGGGCGCTCTGGCTCGGCGCCTACGTACGAGGCATCAAGGCGAATGATCAGCTCCGCGACCTGCTGGAGCGATTCGCGCCACCGCTGCGGCCGTGGACCCGCTGCACGGCCTGCAACGGGGAGTTGATACCCGTCGAAAAACACGAGATCGACCGCCTGCTGGAGCCCGGGACCAAGCGTTCCTACGACGTCTACGGCCGATGCTCGGAATGCGGCCAGATCTACTGGCGCGGCGCGCACAGCGAACACCTGGAAGAGATCGTACAGTCGGCCATGCGCACGCCCTCTTAGCCGGACAGATCGGCGGCACGCAGCCGTACCTGTTCCCGCTCGGCCCGTTCTTCGGCGGTCGGTCCGCCGCCCTGGGCGCCCGAGCTTGAGGGACCGCTCCGCGTGTCGTCGCTGCAGACCGGCGTCTTCGCCGGGTCGGCGGGGAACAGGATCGGCCAGCATGGGCGCGGTTCCAAAGCCATCGTGCGTGAGGCCCAGCGCAACGTCCGGCTCTACACCTCGCAGTACGGGCTGATCGAAATGCGTGCCAGGGCGACCGACGATCCGAAATGCATGGTCGCGTTATGGATGATCGGCTATCAGGACGAGCCGGAGCGCTCCGCCGAGATATGCATATGTGAGATCTTCGGCCGTGACGCCGGATCGGACAGCGCGAAGATCGGGATGGGTGTTCACCCCGCAGCACTACCCCAGGACCAGGGTGATGCCTCGACCGCCGAAAAAGGAGCCGAACACCTCGGCGGGCAGCGTGGCCCGCCGGGCGTTCGGCGTGTGGCCGGACGGGTTGAGAAAGTGCACGGTGCCGTGGTCATAGCCGGTGACGAGCACCAGGTGCCCGCCCTGGCCGGGGGCGGGCCGGTCAGGGCGCCGGATTTCCTTGTGGACCGAGACCATCACCAGATTTCCGGCCACCAGCAGGTCGGGGACCTCCTGCATAGTCAGGTGCGGGTGAACGGTCGCGTCCAGGCCGTGCTCGGCGCGGGCGTAGTCGGCGAACGGCTGGTAGTACAGGCCCTTGATCGCGCCCTGACCGTCTTCGACGTAGCCGCCATAGGGCACACAGCCGCGTAGTAGCTCCAGCATCGGCGGCGCGTGACCATCACGGTGGTCGAGGACCATCTGGAGGCCGGCCATCCCGCAGCAGTGCCGGGCCCAGGTCCCGTACTCGGTGCGGGTGCTGGCTCCGGACTCGGCCCACCGGAGGTCGTCGGCCGGGTCAGCGCCCTGGTAGGCGATGGCCTCGATGAGGTCCGGGGTCATGTACTGGGTGTAGACGGCGACGCCGTCATGAAGCGTCTGCTCGCGACCTCCCGTCGTCGTCTGCTCGCACGCCAGGCAACCCATCGTCTCTCCTTATGTCGGTGCGGCCGATCAGCGTCCTGAACGTCGACCAGTCGACGTTCCCCCCGGACAAGACCACACCTAGATCAGTGCGCTCGTGCTCGCGGTCAGGTCCGCAGGGCAGTGGTTGGAGAACATCGCGGGGTTGTTCTTCGTCGGGTAGTCGTAGAACTCGCCGGTGGGCCGTGTCTCCAGGGCCGGTAGTGTCTGCAGGTCATCGCCGTCGGCCAGCACGCCCAGGGTGACCGAGCGGCCCGGACAGTACTGCTCGGCGAACAGGGCCTGCCCACTCGTTCGCAGCTCCTCGATCAGGCCGGTAAGATCGTGCTCGGTGTGACCCACGTGCATGTCGATGGAGCCGCCCTCCGACACCGGCTTGATCATGATCGGCAGGTTCAGGGAGTCCGCCAAAATCTTGGCAGTCAGCTCGGCGGGCTCCCTGTCGTCGATATCGCGCCCAGGCAGAACGTTCACGCCGTGAGCACTCACCGTTCTCTTAGCTGCGGTTTTGTGCATCGCCAGGGCGCTGGCCAGCACTCCGGACCCCGTGTAGGGGATGCCTCTGTGCTCCAGTAGTCCTTGGAGCTTGCCGTCTTCGGCGTACTGCCCGGCGATGGCCAGGAAGGCCACATCTACCTCGCGCAGACGGTCGAGGAAGTTGGGCACGGCCGTGTCGATCAGGACAGCGAAAAAGCCCTGCCGGGTCAACGACGCATGGGCGGCCTCCTGAAAGGAGCGACCGGGCGCGCTCGCGGGAGCTGCCGCCGGTCAGTACACCGATTCGGCCACTACCTGGAAGGTCGAGTAGGGCGGCGTCAATCGGAAACGGCACGGGAGCCTCCTGACCTGCTGTTGGGGCGCCGAATCGGCGGATGCGAAGAATGGGTACAGATCCTCGGATTTCCCTCGCTGTCCGTCCAAACGCTAGTTCCACCGCATTTGGGACATGCCGAAGACAACATGACCTCCTTCAAGTTGTCGCGCGTGAAGCCACGGCCTTCTCGCGTTTTGGTGTGGAGCCCCCGGTAGGGCAGGGTCAGGCAGGGGCTGACCGGCCGGGGAAGGCTGGCCCTACCGGGGGAGTTTCAGGGGTTACGCCGGCCCCAGCGCCATGGCCGCCAGCCGTTGCGCCAGGCCCTCATAAACGACTCGACGATGAAGGCCGCGATGGCGAGCCGGAGGGATACTGAGCCTGGATCCACGGCGTGAATTCTGGTGATCATTCTTCGGTTCGATTCCTTCACCAGGACCGTTTTGCCTGACGGGGGTCTGATTTGGGGTGTGGAGAACCCGCCGTGCGCGGGTCACGGATTGTCCAGGCGTTCACGGGCTCGGGGGCGGGGTTCGTGCGCGAGGGCGCGGGTGACCGTGGAGGTCGAGGGAAGAGTGGTGGCAGGGCGGGGACGGGTCAAGCCGCGCGGATCGGTGGCAGCCGGTGGACGGCTTGGAAGAGGTTCATCCATGCGTGCCGCCAGTGCCAATACCGGGGAAGATGCAGGGTGAGGTGGCCCCGGCCGTGCCGGGCGATGCGGGCGGGCACGCCGATGAGATGGCGGCGCAGGGTGGCGCCGCGCGCCTTGGCGTGAAAGGTTCCGGCCAGGCAGCCGGCCGCGCGCAGCAGGTTGTGGCAGATCGCCGCCAAGGTCAGCCAGGCGGCGTTGGCGGTGAACACGCCCGAGGGCAGGTGCGCTAATGGCCCGTCGATCAAGTCCGCGTTGACCTGCTCGATGACCGCGTGATCACGGTGTTGTTCCTCGGCCTGCCCGAGGGCGTACGGACTGTCGGTGAAGATCGCGTGATAGCGGTAGAGCGGGAACGGTTCCTCTTGCCGGAGCCCGGTCTGCGAGTTGAGCCGTTTGACCCGGCGCACGATCAGCCGGGCGGTGATGGCCTGGCCCTTCTTCGCGGCGAATGCCGTGTAGGCGACCTCCGCGATCTCGGCGTCGGAGATCCAGCCCCCTGCTTGTTCGTCGAAGATGGCGTTGGGGTATTTGATCGCTGTCCAGGCGGTTTCGTCGATCGCCGCGATCGCGGCTTTGATCTTGGGGTCCATTTTGGCGGTGACGGAGAAGCGCACGTCGTTCGTGTGGCAGGCGTTGATCACGCCTGCGGTGTAGAACGCCGAGTCCCCGCGCATCATCAGGGTGGCGCTCGCGCCCGCTGATCGTGCCGCGCCGATCGACTCACGCACGAACCAGGCCGCGCCGCGGGCGGAGTTCGCGCTTCCGCCGCGCAGCCGGGTGCCGGTCACCACCGGGGCGGCCAGCGGTGTGGACAGTGTGGAGGCCAGCACGTTCAGCTCGCGCACCAGCACGCCCTTGCCGCCGATCTTGGTGTGGCCGAACCCCGATCCTTGCTTCTTGTAGCCGTAGGTACGTCGTTGCATCGAGTCCACATCGAGGAAGGCGAGCACGTCCGCGCCGGGCAGCAACGGCGTATGGGCGGCCGGCCGGGCCGGCAGCAGGCGGGCCACTTTCTCGATCTGCCGGACGTTGCCCCAGGCCAGGCACCGCAGGAACGATCCCAGCGTGGACGGTGCGCGGATACCGGTAAACAACGTGTCCATGCCGCCGTGGCGCAGTGCGTCCAGATCATCGATGCTGTCGGCCCCGCAGGCCATCCCGGCTACGATCGAGCCGATCTTCGCCGCCGGGTTCACGCCGTCTCGGCCGGTGGGGGTGACGTGCTCGCCTGCCAGGTCGCTCAGGCCGCACCGCTCGGCCAGCCGCATCACCGGCCCCAGCCCGCCGTACGCGACTACACGCTCCTCATCGAAGATCGCATGGGTTTTGGCAGAGTCGTGGAACAATTGCACTTGAGAGGTGTCCTCTCGATCAAGGTGGCGGAAGCCTGAAGAACTCCCATCATCCCAGGTCGGAGGGCACCTCCTCTCATTTCAGGATCTTCAGTTCAGAATCGGCTCGGTGGATCCAGGCTCAGTCGGTCATGCCGAAAAACTCGATGAGGGCCTTCTGTTCGGCGTTCAGTTTCCTTTTCGCCGTGCTGACAAGTTCCCTCGTCGCGTCCCGTCCGGGCTGCTGATAGCGCAGCCACTCCGACGCTACATCAAGGGCTGAACACTGTGGACCGGCCCGCTCTTGGATCTGCCCAGTGAGCTGCGGCAGACCAAGAGCGGGGCCTTCCCCCCGAACTCGACGACATCCGCAAGGAAACCCGTGTCGAGATCGCCATTCTTGCCGCTGGCCACGGTTTCTGTCGCGCCTGCGGAGCCACGTCGGCGACGAAGCGGTCCACCCGGACCGAACCGAACGCTTAACCCACAGGATCTACTGCTGATATCGCGAGGACGCTCGGGTGGGACGACTCCAAGAGGTACCGGACCGGTACACCGCGCCCTGGGCGCGGACGAGGTGACCGTGGTCGGTCACGACTTGCGGCCCCGTGGCCCTCATTCTCACCGCGCAGCGCTCCTCCCGCGTCACCCGGCTCGCACTGCTGGCGACCAACACCTTCGTCGACACGCCGATACCGCCGCCGCTGTCCATGGTGACCTGGCCGCTGCTCGGCCCCCTCTCGCCGCAGCGGTTTCGGCCCTGCGTAAACTGCCGAGTGGCCGTGGGACGTACCTGGTGCCGCTCACCGTCATCGCGCTGACTGCAGGAAGCCGCCGAGCCCACGTCCGTGGTGCGCTGCTCGGGGCGGCGACGGCCGCCAAGTTCCTGCCCGCGGCAACCGTACCGGGGGCGCTGTCCGGGATCCTGGCCAGGGAAGCGGTATCGGTGCGGCGCCGTGTCGGAGTCGTCGCCGTCGTCCTGCTGTCCGCCGGAGCGGTGGTGGGGCTCGCCTATCTTCCGTATTTGCTCACCTCCCGTGCCCCCGTCCTCGGTTATCTTTCCGATTACGTGGCCGAAGAGGGCTACGACGATGCCTCCGCGGCCAACCGTTATACGGTATTGCGCCTTTTCCTGCCAGAGTAACGTCAGACCATGATCGCCGATAGTCATCTTAACAATTCGCCGGAATTACATTCCGGGTACGCGGTATTCAGAGGAAATATCGTACGACTCAATGAGTTTTCCAGTGTTTTCCGTGGGAGCGGGAAAATCGCGTGATCGGCGCCTTCTATGAGGATTCTCTGAGAGGAGGAAGCGTGGACATCGAGTATGCCGACGGCCGCGTCCAGCCGCTCGCCTCTGAGCGCTGGCTGCGACCGATCGAGGGCGATGAGCACATCCTGGCCCGATGCGGCGGACCCACCCTTGATGTCGGTTCGGGACCCGGAAGGCTGACCGTGGCGCTCACCCGGATGGGGGTTCCCGTCCTGGGCATCGACGTCACTCCGCTGGCCGTCAACCTCCCGAGGCGGTCATCCATATCGACATCCACGACCTGGACCCGCTGCCCACCTACGTCCATGGCCGGGTGGCGCTGCTCGGCGACGCCGCCCACGCCATGAGCCCCGACCGCAGCCAGGGTGCCGGCCAGTCGATCGAAGACGCCGTAGTCCTGGCCGCAGCCCTGCGCCGCTACGACACCGAACGCCGCCCGCGTACCCAGGCCACCGTCCGCGGGGCCCGCAAGGACGGCGCCCGCGCCACCTCGCCTGCCGCCAACCGCCTCGTCGTGCCGATGCTCCGCTTGATGCTCGCCGCTCTCTGGCGCAAGGGCCTGTCGCCCAACGGCAACTCGATCTGGCGGTGGCAGCCGCCCCGGCTCCCTGTGCGAAAGCCGTAAGGGAGCCTCTGGTGCGCCGGATCCGGGGCTGTTAACGTCAGTGATGGAGCGCCGGGAAGCCTGGTCGGCAACGTCATATCGGATCGGCTTCAGGGAGGCGCCCATGCTGGGCAACCCTGCCGTGCTCGTCAGCGGCCTCACCAAATCCTTTGGCGCCGTCCGCGCCCTGGACGACCTCGACCTGGCCGTGGCCACCGGCGAGGTCCACGGCTTCCTCGGCCCCAACGGCGCGGGCAAGACCACCACCTTGCGCATCCTCCTCGGCCTGCTGCGTGCCGACTCCGGCCACGCCGAACTGCTTGGCGGCCACCCCTGGCACGACGCGGTCGAGCTGCACAAGCGGCTCGCCTACGTGCCCGGCGACGTCGTCCTGTGGCCGACCCTGTCCGGCGGCGAAGCCATCGACCTGCTCGGACGGCTGCGCGGCGGGCTCGACCGAGGGCGCAAACAGACTCTGCTGGAGCGCTTCGACCTGGACCCGACCAAGAAGGGCCGCGCCTACTCCAAGGGCAATCGGCAGAAGGTCGCCCTCATCGCCGCGCTCGCCTCCGACGTCGAACTGCTGCTCCTGGACGAGCCGACCGCCGGACTCGACCCACTCATGGAAGCCGCCTTCCGCGAGTGCATCACCGAGGAACGCGGCAACGGCCGCACGGTCCTGCTGTCCAGCCACATCCTGTCCGAGGTCGAAGCCCTCTGCGACCGGGTGAGCATCATCCGCGCCGGACACATCGTGGAAAGCGGCACCCTGGCCCAGCTGCGGCATCTCACCAGGACAACGGTGACCGCCGAGCTCGACCGCGTCCCAGAGTGCGTGCCCGGCGCGCACAACCTGGCCGTCGACGGCTCCCGGATCACCTTCGAGGTCGAGCCCGACCGGCTCCGCGAGGTGCTGCCACTGCTCACCGATGCGGGCGTGCGCGGCCTGACCTGCCGGCCGGCCACCCTGGAGGAGCTGTTCCTGCGGCACTACCAGGTCACCCCATGACCGGCACGCCGGCGCTGGTACGGCTGGCGCTGCGCCGTGACCGCCTCCTGCTCCCGGTGTGGATCCTCCTCATCGTCGGTGCCGTCGCGGGTACTGCCTCGGCCATCGCCGAGCTGTATCCCGGCATGGCGCAGCGGGTCGCCCTGGGCGTCACCATCGGCTCCACCCCCGCCCTGCAGGCGATCACCGGCCCGGTCTACGACTCGACCTCGGTCGGCGGGCTGACCGCCTGGCGAGCCACCACGATCACCACTGTCCTGACCGCGCTGATGAACCTGCTGCTGATCACCCGGCACACCCGCGCAGAAGAGGAGAGCGGCCGGGCCGAACTCATCGGCGCATGCGCCATCGGCCGGCACGCCCTTCCGGCCGCCGCTCTCGTCGTGGCCGCAGGCGCGAACCTGCTGATCGGCCTGCTGCTCACAGCCGCATTGGCCGGACAGGGCCTGCCCGTCTCAGGCGCGCTCGCCTTCGGGCTCGGCATCGCCTGCACCGGGTGGCTCTTCGCCGGCGTCGCCTCGGTCACGGCGCAACTGACCGAGCACGCCCGCACCGCCAACGGCCTCGCGGTCGCGGTGCTCGGTCTGGCCTTTCTGCTGCGTGCCGGGGGCGATGCCGCGCAGATCGACGCGCTGTCGTGGGCCTCGCCGCTCGGCTGGGCACAGCGGGTGCGGGCCTTCGCCGACGAGCGCTGGTGGGTACTCGGCCTCGCCACCCTCACCGGGCTGGCGCTGGTCGCCATCGCCGCGGCGCTGACCAGGCGTCGAGACCTGGGCGCCGGAGCGCTGCCACCCCGGCATGGGCCTGCCGACGCCCCGCCGTACCTGGAAAGCCCGCTAGGCCTGGCCTGGCGCCTGCACCGTGGTGGCGTGCTCGCCTGGACCGTCGGCTTCGCCGTCATGGGGACGCTGTTCGGGACACTGGCGCAAAGCGCAGGACAGATCCTGCGAGACAACCCACAGCTCGCCGCCATCCTGGACCAGCTGGGCGGGGAGGGCGCGCTGACCGACACCTTCCTGGCCACCGTGCTGGGGATGATGGGCCTGGTCGCAGGCGGCTTCGCCGTCCAGGCCATGCTGCGACTGCAGACCGAGGAGGCCGCACTGCGCACCGAGACGGTGCTTGCCACAGCCGTGTCGCGCACCCGCTGGACACTCGGCCACCTGATCATGGCCTTCGCCGGCGCTGCGGTGATCCTCACCGCCGGCGGGCTCGCCATCGGGCTGGCCCACGGGGCGCGCACCGGCGACGCGGGCGAGCAGATGCTCCGCCTGGCCGCAGCGGCGTGGGTGCAGCTGCCCGCGGTCTGGGTGGTGGCCGGACTGGCGATGCTGCTGTACGGCATGCTTCCCCGGCTGACCGCACTCGCCTGGGCGGCGCTGATCGCCTTCGCCCTGCTCGGACAGCTGGGCGAGGTCCTCCAGCTACCCGAGTGGATGCAGAGCCTGTCTCCTTACGCCCATCTGCCGCAGGCACCCCGCGAAGAGCTGGAAGCCACACCGCTGCTGTGGCTCGGCGCGCTCGCCGCAGCACTCGCCACAGCCGGGATGACCACTTTCCGCCGTCGCGACCTGATCGGAAACTGACCAGCTCCCTCTCAGCTCGTGTGCGGTCTCGGCCTGGTCGTCCCGCGCTCACCGTTGACCCCCTGATGCTCGGCCGAGCGGCTACGCGTCCGGCGCAGGGGCCTGCCAGCGGCGTAGCGGCAAAGATCGCCAACCGTCCCGATAACCCGAGTAGTGGATCTCCGGCCCGTCCCCGGCGGTCCAGCCGAGATCAGTGGCGATCAGCCGTACGCGCTGGTTCCGGTGCGGATGTGGTGCGCACCCATCAGGCCACCGACCCGGGCGCGGCCAGGCTGGGCGAGCCGGCGCTCGTGGACGGCTCCTCCCCCGTCGGGCAGTCGGGCGTCACCTACCTTGAGACGCTGCTTGACGAGAATGCCACCTGCCACCTGGCCTGGGGGGCGGGGCTGCCGCCCGGCGTGCCCGCACACCTGCGCACCCTGGACGCCGCGGCGCGCGCCGAGGCCGGGGTCAATGTCTCCAGCGTGCACGTCGACTTCATGGTGGGCGGCCCCGACGTCACCGTCACCGGGATCGGGCACGACGGCGGCACGATCGAGCTGCTGCGCGACGACGAGTGGCAGGTATGACGGCATGAAGCATGGCACGGGGACCGGCCCTCGGCGGCAGGTGTGGCTCGATCAAGGCTCACTCATCGTCGGTGAGGTCAACACGCGCCATACCCTGCGGACCGACAGGGCCGGAGGACACCACGCAGGAGAATCCGCAACCTCATGATCCGAATCCCGAACAGGCACTGGTCGTGTTCAGACAGTTCAGGTGAGGTGGTCGAATTCGCCGTCCCTGGCTCCGGACAACCACGCGTTCCACTCTCCGGGGGTGAACACGAGCGTCTCCGCCGTAGGGAGGAGACGCATCGCAATGTGATCGTCAACGAACGCGATCGACAGGCGGAGATCGCCCGGGTTGGGAGTGGGCAACCACTCGGCTGTGGCCAGGTCGAGGTCTCCGGCTACCGGTTTGGGCAGGTGAGCCCCTGTTTCGGGGAGGTGTCCGGGCAGGTCGTAGGAGCCGTTCCGTGCTTCGGTCACCAGGGATTTCCAGGCGTCGGGGGGGCACAGCAGCCTGGGACCATTCGGGTTCTTGGAGTCGCGGATGGCGATCCCGGACGAGGTTGATTTCATCTGGACGCACTGCTGACCGCTGCCGCTATAGCTGCTGGTGATCCAATCCTGCTCGTCGGTCATTGAATCGCCTTCCTCACGTCCTTGATCAGCGTCACCGACTCGTCGGGGGCGAGGGCTTTGCCGCGTGCGGTCTCGGCGGCCCGGTAATACCGGGCGACGTCATCGGGTGCTTCCACGAAGATATCTCCGCAAAAACCTTCCTGATAGGCCACGGGTGGGTCTTCTTTGTCGGGAAAGTCCAGGATGGTGAATTCACCGTCCAAGCCGGGGTGACCGCCTGCGGCGAGAGGGATGATCTGAAGGGTGACCGCCGGGTGCGCGGCGACGTCGATCAGGTGGTCGAGTTGGGTACGGGCGATCTGGGTGCCGCCGATCTGTCGCCACAGGATGGCTTCGTCGAGGATGGCGGTTATCTGAGGCGGTTCGGCACGGGTGAGAAGTCGGTGCCGGGTGATCCGCGCTTCGACTCGTCGGCGTATCTCCTGCTCGGAACCGTCCAGCAGGGTCGCTGCGATCAGGGCATGGGCGTAGTCGGGTGTTTGCAGCAGGCCAGGGATGTTGTGGACAACGAAGGTGATCACTGAGGCGTCGTCTTCCAGGACGAAGTACGACCCGCCCTTGTACATGTCGCTGTAGGCCAGCCACCAGCCGCGCTTCCATGCCTCCCGGCAGAGTTTTCCGAGCGCTTCGGCCTGTGGAGAGGGGACGCCGTAGACATTGAGAAGCAGTTCGAGATCTTCGAGGATGAGGCGGCTTTCCCCGTTTTCGACCCGGTAGATCTTCGAGCGGGACCAGCCGAGCCGCTTGGCCACCTGTTCAGGTGAAAGGCCGCATGACTCGCGAATGGCGCGTAGTTCTCGCAATAGTCGGCGGCCGCGGACCGACAGGCTGTACCGCATTTCGTCACCTCTATGTCCGTTATTGGGATGACTTCTCCAGAATTCTGGCCGACACCTCAGCCATGAATTTGGGATTTCTCATCAACGAGCGGTTACGGATTAAGGAAGTCTCGCATAACGATAGCCACACAGCACGCTCCGTAGCGATTGAGTCACGCTACGCCCCGGCAGGCTTGATCGCAGGACTGCCTCCGTTCCCACCCGTTAGGAGCAACGATGCTCATCGAGCACGTTCCCGTCCCGGACCCTACGAGCTCCGCCTCCTGCACGACCAGGGCCTGCCGGTCAGAACCGAGGTCGTCGACGCCGGAGCCGGAACCACCCTGATCGAACACCTCCTACACCGCCCCCCACCCATTCCCGAGCGCCTCGACGACCTCGAACTCGGCGGCCGGGGCCTGCGCATCGTCACCGAACTCACCCACGGCCACTGCGGCACCCAATGGACCCGGCTGTGCGGCACCGGCCAACTCGGCACCGCCGTCTGATTTGACCTGCCCGCCCGACCCCGACCTCCCCGACCTCCGGGCAGACGGGATCCCCCCGATCCCCGCTGACCCCGGAGCCGGTCCACGCCGACTCCCCCGCACCAGGCGCGGACCGTACAGGGGGCCGGCGTCCACGGACCTGATCCCATCCTCGTCCGGGACGCCGGCCTCCCCACCCCAACTACGACGGAAAGCGACGGTTCCCATGGTCACCCCGGCAAACGAGCCTCTCCGCCCCAGAGGCCGCCGCCGTCGCGGAGCGGCCCCCGTGCGTACCGCCCCCCCACGCCGCGAGCACGGACAGCGCCACCGACTTGGCCCGCGACCTGGAGGCCCGCTACCCCGGCTGGGTCATCCTCTGGCGCCGCTGGGCCCGCCGCTACTGGGCCTTCCCACTCTGGCTCGCCAGCGCCCCCTGCCCCATCGAAGCCAGAAACGCCCAGGACCTATTGGCCCAGATGAGCGAAGCCGAACTTCAGCTACCGACTGGCGGCGCAGACTCCTTCTCGCAGGCGCACCGCGAGAGCTTCACCGGCGTTGTTCAGGAAGCGAGCCGGTGCAGGTCTCGGGGAAAGAGGTGACCTCGCGGATGTTCGGCACGTTGAGCAGGCGTGCCATGAACCTCTCCAGCCTGAATGCGAAGCCACCGTGCGGCGGCAATCGCCGGGACTCTCAGTCCGTCCCAGTTCAACGTGATGACGCGGGCCCGCTGGATCCAGCTTCCGGGCACATGCCACGCCCCGACCAGCTTACGGATCTTCTTTTCCTCCGCCGCGTCCTCGGCTGGACAAGCACAAAGGATCTTCGGCACGGCAACTCGCCTCCGAGCGGTCGACAACATGGGTCACGCCCGCCCAGCTCAATCCAGGGCGATTCACAGCCGCGCTCAGCAAGCATCATGGAAAACTCACCGACCTCGGCCAGTAGCTGCTACTGAGCCGATCGTAAGTTTTGGTACGTGTTGGGTAGCGGTGGGAGATCGAGTTCCGGCAGGCGCATGCTGGGGGTATGGCGAGAAAAGGTCGCAGAGCGACGTTCGAGGAGAAGGTTTTCGCCCTCCGGTTGCTGGAGGAGGGCATGTCACCGGATCGGGTGGCCGAGGCGCTGGGGGTGGGCCGTGAGTCGGTGTTTCGGTGGAAACGCCAGGCCCGGGCAGGTGGTGACGAGGCGCTGCGGATCAAGAAGGCGCCGGGTCGGCCGCGGCGGCTGACGCCTGGGCAGGAGCAGAGCGTCAAGGCGGTGGTGCGTGATGTCACCCCCCGTCAGGTACTGGGGACGGCGGTGGCATTGTGGACGCGGGCGCTGGTGGCGTTGGTGATCGCGGCCTGGTTCGGGATCGGTTTGTCGGTGGCGGCGGCCGGGAGGTTGCTGCGCGGGCTGGGCCTGTCGCCGCAACGCCCGGCCTATCGGGCATGGCGGCGTGATCCGGCGGCCGTCACCCGGTGGACGACGGTGCTGTTGCCGCAGATCTGTCGCCTGGCCCGGGCACGGGGGGCGCTGGTGTTGTTCGCCGATGAGATGAGCATGCGCGTCGATCACCGCGCCGGGACCACCTGGGGACTGATCGGACAGACCCCGGTGGTGTGCGCCGGGGCGCAGCGCCGGTCGGTGAAGATGTTCTCGGCGGTCGCCGCGGACGGCACGCTGCGCTACCGGCTGTGGCACGGCTCGATGGACCGCTGGGCGTTTCTCGGGTTCTGCGCGCAGCTGCTGCGCACCGTCATCGGGCCGATCTTCCTGGTCGTCGACGGCTCCTCGATCCACGCCGCCGCCGCGGTGCGTGATTTCATCGCACGTACCGGCGGCCGGTTGCGCTTGTTCTTCCTGCCCGCCTACGCCCCCGATCTCAACCCTGATGAGTGGGTCAACCAAAACATCAAGGCCCGGGTGGCTCGTGAGGCGGTCGCCGATGAACACGAACTGGCCGCGGCCATGCACAGCGGCATGCACCGGCTACAGAAACGCCCCGACATCGTCCGGGCCTTCTTCACCGACCCGCACCTGACCTACATCGGCGCATAACGCCGATAGTCCCAAAACTTGTAGGGTCGGGGGCTGGCGCGGTGGCTTCTCCTGGCGGGAGGGCCTGGGGCCTTCCTTCCGTCGGTTTCCCGGACGGGTGTGCCACCCCAGTGGCCGTGACCAGGTTCTTCGCTCCGTTTCCAACCCCCGCCACCTCGATCCGTGCATGCGGTTCTCCCGCACACGGCTCACCGACGTCGTTCACCGCCGGCATTCGGCCTTTCCCGCCAGGGCTTGCCCGCCCTGGGCGCGACGACGATTCCATACAGGCTGATCAAGCCGAGATCGCTGAGCGAGCGTTTCAGCACGCCCCGGCCGTAGCTCCGGCTGCGCCGGTGTTTTCGGCTGAGGAACAGCGCCAGGCGCATCCAGGCGAACTCTCTGATCTTGCTAAAGCGCCGGGCAGAATGCCCGTACCGGAAATAGCCAGCCCATCCCCGCAGGAACAGGTTGACCTCCTTGGTGATCGCTTCGGTGCGAAGCAGCAGCCTGCGGCCGTCCGTGAGGTCACGGATCCGGTCGCGGGCGTGTTGCATCGCCCTGTCTGAGGGCCAGCGAGCGAGGAAAACGAACGGCCGTTTCCCGTTGAACCCGCGTGAGCGCACCAGCCGGTGGTGAAAGCCCAGGAAGTCCAGGCCTTCCCCACCGACCTCCAGGTGCACGATGCGGGTCTTGGCGGCCTTCGGCTCCAAACCGAGTGCCGCCAGCAGCTCCGTCAGGCGGGCCAGGGCCCGCTCGGCTTGACCGCGGGACCAGCACATCACGATCGCGTCGTCGGCATAGCGGGCCGGCACGCCGTCCGCCTCGTCCCACGCCCGATCCAATCGGTGCAGGTAGACGTTACAGAGGACGGGTGAAACCACGCCGCCTTGTGGCGTGCCGGTGACCTCTCGCCGGATCTGTCCGTCCTCCATCACCCCGGCGCGCAGAATCACCCGCAGGAGCTTCAGGAGCGACTGATCGCAGACGCGTTCCTCGATCGCACGCATCAACTCATCGTGCGGAATCGCCGAAAAGCAGTTGGCGATGTCCGTCTCGACCACCCACCGGCGGCCCCGCGCCTGCTCCTCAATGAGCACTTGCAGAGCATCGTGTGCTGAGCGCTTCGGGCGAAACCCGAATGAGCAATCAGCCATGTCCGCCTCGAAGACCGGTTCGAACACGATCTTCACAGCGGCCTGCACGATCCGATCCCGAACAGCGGGAATCGACAACGGCCGGTACTCGTCCTTCAGCCCAGGCTTGGGGATCATCACCCGGCGCGCGGGCAATGGCCGATACCGGCCCTGCCGAAGTTCCGCGGCCAACTCCTCAAGAAGCCGGACGATCCCGTACTCCTCGATGTCGGCCAGCGTGGTCGCGTCGATGCCCGGTGCGCCGTTGTTGCTGCGCACCATGACCCACCCGCGCTCCAGAACGTCTCTGCGATAGACCTTGTCCATGAGCGCGTGGAACCGACGTCCGGGATCGGCCTTGGCCGCCCGGTAGAGCACATGCTGCAAGGCGCGGACCGGATCACGCGGAACACGCGGCCCCACGGCGGCGGGAATAGCCAAAACGGCACTCACCGAGCCCCTCCTCCACCTCAATATGCATCGACGAAGTAGCGGCCCTTCCCTCACCGCCGGTTATGTTGTCCGGTCGGCTCAAGCAGTACTACGGCCGCCTCCGACGCCCACCCGGCCAGCAATCCACTTCCCGGCGTTGACCGGTTATAGGACGCCACGCTCCGGTAACACCTTCCGCAGGTCACCGGGCCGGGGAGGGCCTCCCCAGTTCCCGCCGTCACTATCGATACGTTCCGCGCCCCATACGCCGGGGAGTTCTTCGCGGCTGCAATTTCCAGGCTCTTCGCCGCTTCCATGGCCTTCACCCCGATCACGAGGGGCTCGGCTCTCCCTTGTCCCGTCCGAAGACGGCTGAGTAACGACGCCGCAGGCTTCGCGTCATGCTACGGACCGCATCGTCGCTCCCCCTTAAGGGCTTTTGACGCTGGGCTTCGACCCCGCCCGTTTCCAGACGAAGCCGCCAGCCTGCTACCGGGCCTCCTGGCAGCTACCCGGACCGGACTTTCACCGGCAAGCGACGACGAGCTTACGAACATGCAGATCAGCCGCTATGTCACGGCTTCACCTCCAGTTCTACTGGGCGCACATGATCGGCTCAGTAGTAGCCACGTCGCCCCCTTACTCGCTCCACGCACCCGGTGCTCACGGAAACCACCTTTCACGTTACCGAAAAGGATCTTTACTTAGATCGTGACATATGTGATGATCACTTCGTTTTGCCACATATGTTCGAAAGACTGAAGTGAACGCATCACGAACAGCGTCGGGCTTATCCATCCGGACGCGCCGTCGCGCTGCCCTGCTCGTGGCTCTGACGCTGCCGATCTCGCTGATGAGCGTGCCCGCGATCGCCCAAGAGCCCACTCCCACCCCCACAACGCCGTCGAGCGCCCCTGCCGCACCCACCGGCAAAGCGCTGGCGCAGGCCAAGAAGGACAACCGGCGCGTCGAGATCAAGTCGATGCGCTCGGAACGCGCCACCTTCTACGCCAACCCGGACGGCAAGACGGTCCGGATGGAAATGCATACCCAGCCGATCCGCGTCAAGAACGCCGACGGTAAGGGCTTCACGCCGATCGACACCACCCTCGTCGAGGTGGACGGCGGCATGGACACCTGGATCAACCACGTCGACTACCAGGAAAGCTGGAACACCTTCAACCAGGACCAGATCGTGGTCGGCAAGTCGTACGCCAGCAACATCGCCAAGCGCTGGCGCGGCTATCTCCAGTTCCCGAACATCCCCGCCGAGTTCGCGGGCAGCACGGTGCAAAACGCCGACATGCACCTGTGGAACTACCAGTCCAACGAGTGCGGCATCTCGGTCGGCTCCGGCATCACGGCCCGGCGGATCACCTCGTTCTGGGATGACCTGGAGCTGACCTGGAACACCCAGCCGACGGTCTCCAACACGGGCGCGGACACCGAGTTCGGCGCCTACAGCGAAGACTGCACCGGCTCCATGAACTACGCCTGGGACTTGACCCACTCCCTCAATGGCATTGTTCAGGAGTGGGTCAACGGCGCCACCAACTACGGCATCCGGCTCACCGTCGGCAACGAGTCCGAGTTGCGTAACTGGCGGCGCTACCGCTCCGAGGACGCCGGCGGCTGCCGGACCACGCCGCTGGAGGAGTGCAAGGGGCAGACGCACCCGCCCATCCTCACCGTGGACTTCGAACTTCCCGAGCCACCGGTCGTCGACGGCTTCACCTTCATGTCACCCGACCCCATCACGAGCCTTCCGACGTACGAGGAAGCCCGCGCCAGGTCGATCTATGAGCCGACCGGCAGTGAGCGGACCACCATCGACAACACGTTCGCCGGTCAGATCGCTGGACAGCGCGAGGGGGAGGCATTTGAGGTAGCGGCGGATGAGCTTGATCTCGATCCCGAGGGCAGTGACGGCGACAATGGAACCGGCGAGGACACCGGCGCGCCTCAGGTGGTCAGCGTCGAGCCTGTGAACGGTGCCGTAGATGTCCCTTTGGATGCGAAGCTGAAGGCGGTATGTGTCAAGTCAAAGGGGACATCGATGCGGTAATCGCTAAGCTGCCGCCTCCCCGGTCTGGTCGTCCTGGTTTTCGTCAGGCTTGTTGATCCACGCGACGGCGGGGATCTTGGGCAGGGACGGCGTGCGGGTGAACCGATGAGGGTTGGCGGCCCGGAACCGCTCGATGGTCGTGGCGCGCTTGTCCTGGACGGCCTGAGCGGTGCCGATATGCACGCTGAACGGCGTGTGCAGGCCGATCCCGGAATGGTAGTGTTCGTGGTTGTAATACTCAAAGAAGCGTCGGCAGAAACTACGAGCGTCAGCGAATGACCCGAACCTCTCGGGAAACACCGGGCAGTAATTCATGGTCTTAAACTGCGCCTCGCTGTAGGGATTGTCGTTACTGACCTTCGGCCGGCTATGGGATTTGACGATGCCGAGGTCGGACAGCAGTTCGGTGACCGAGATCGAGGTCATCGCGGTGCCGCGATCGGAATGTATGGTGTTAGGCGCGATGCCGCCATTGGCGCGGATCGCGTTCTCGATGAACACCTGAGCCAGTTCACCGGATTCACGGGTGTGAAGCTCCCAGTGCACCACGCATCGCGAGTAAATGTCGATCATCACGTACAGGTCGAAGAACCGGCCGCGCACCGGTCCCTGGAGCTTCGTGATATCCCATGACCAGACTTCGTTGGGATTGCGGGCGATGAGCTGAGGCTTTTTCTTCGCCTCGTGACGGGCCTGGGCGCGCCGCTCCCGGACCTGCCCGCGGGTCCGCAGCTCCCGGTACATCGTGGAGGGCGACGCCAGGTAGACACCGCGGTCCAGCAGTGCCGCCCATACTTGTCGGGGCGACTTGTCCGCGAACTCCTCGCTATTGAGAACTCCGATCAGCTCATCGGCTTCTTCTTTGGACAGCGCGTTCGGTGGGGACGGCCTCACCATTTCCGATTTACCGTTCTTCGGCTCGCGCCGCCGATACAGCGTGGATCGGTTAACGCCGGTCAGCTTGCATGATCGCTGAATACCGACACGGGGTTCGAGTTGTTGCCGGGCTTCATCGCGAAGCTCGGTCACGAGTTCTCCGAGTCCGCGCTCTCGGACATCATCTCCAGTCGGGTCGCCGGGAGGAATCGCACCTCCCGGCTCCCACAGTTCCGTACGTGAGCCTCTCGGCTCATACGGCTCTTACCGTCCAGCGAACTCGATTCCTCTACCGGTGATCCAAGCCCAGTGCGCAAACAGCGTCGGCTCGTTTTCCACGAGCCTCGCCCACCACGCTTCGAGCTTCTTCCGGTTGCGGAGCCGCCGATACTTCTTACGGGCCCAGCGCATCAGGTAGGCATTGATGCGCCGCAGCAGGCCATACATATGGGACCGATGGAAATGGCCCCAGTACGTCATCCAGCCTCGAACGATCGGATTGATCGCTTCGGCGAGGCCGGCCAGATCGTGTCCGGTCCGTAGATGAAGACGCCAGGCCCGGACTTCTTCTCCCTTAGCGGTCAGCTTGTCCCGGCTGATCGCCGGGGCGAACGAGGTGAACACCACCCCGTTACGCGGGTTGATCGCCGCCCGAGGACGAAACCCGTATCCGAGGAAATCGAACGCGACGTCCGTATGACGGTTTCGCCGGTTGCTATCCGCGCAGTACACGATTTTCGTCTTGTCCGGGTGGAGTTTCAGCCCTACCTGCTCTATCCGTCTCCCGATCGCCTCTTTCACCTCAAGCGCCTGGCGCTCGCTGACGCAATGCACGACCACGTCATCCACATACCGTTCGAAGCGGACGGACGGGAACTCCCGCGCCATCCATGAATCGAACGCGTAGTGCAGGAAGAGGTTAGCCAGGCACGGAGAAACCGCAGACCCTTGCGGGGTTCCCCGGTTCCGCGCCTCCAAGGTTCCATCCCGGTGCTGCAACGGCGCGACCAGCCACCGTTTGACATACAGCACGATCCAGCGCTGATCGGTATTCGCTTCCACCGCTTTGACGATCAGGTCGTGCGGACAACTGTCGAAGAACTTCTGAATATCCAAATCGATTACCCAGTCATACTTCCAGCACCGCTCCCGGCATTTCCGTACCGCTTGAATCGCCGACCGTCTCACTCGATAGCCGTAGGAATCCTCATGGAAGATCTCTTCCATACGAGGTTCCAGCCGTCGGGCAACAACGGTCTGCGCAATCCGATCCGCGATCGTCGGAATTCCGAGAATCCTGACCCCGCCTTTCTTCGGTATCGGCACCGCCAGCACCGGAGGTGGAAAGTAAGTCCCCGAAGACATCCTGTTCCAGATCCGATACAGATTGTTCTTCAGATCCTTCTCGAACGCCTCCAGAGCCTGCCCGTCCACTCCGGGTGCCCCTTTATTGGCCGCGACTTTCTGGTACGCCTGCCACACCTCCCGCTTCGAAATCTCGAACGGTTTCTCATTCGGCATTGGCTTGCCCACTCGATCCCTCCCAGGTCTCCCCTGGTTGCCCGAACGAACTTCACCCGAACGGTCCGGCCCCTTCGCTCCACCCCCATTACAGGGATTTCATCACTACTATGAGCCGGTCCGACTGCACGCCCTGCAACGGTACTCAACGCCTCACGGTTTCTGCCGCTCGACGCTCTCCCTCTCGCTCCAACCATTCCGGAGCTGTTTCAGGGCCTGCCCTCTCACGTTCCGCATGGAAGCCGCAGATCGGACTCGTGCCACCTTCACACCGGACACCGCCTGGCCAGTAAACGGGTTTCCGCCAGGCTGATCCGAGGGCGCACTCTATACCCCCGTTTTGGTGCCAGCTTGTATTTCGATGCTTCAACAGTGGAGAGCTCAGCTCACCTTTCCGATCCCCAGCTGACGCATCGCGTGCGCCTTTTCCTCAACGCTCCCGACCGCAGTCTTCAGCTAAGGCCGCTTGAGGTGCTTTGAAGCCTCCCCCCGCAGGGCGGCTTCGGAGGGCCACAAAACCTCCATCTTCCATACGGTTACACGTCTCGCGAGCCCGCCCCACCTACCGGAACGACCCACTCAACGTTCGTGACACACAGAGCGCGTGCCATTTTCCCACGATCTCCAGGGCGGCCTCGGTTTGCGTGAGCTTCTTCTTCAGCCGGGCGTTCTCCCGTTCCAGCCTCTCCCTTTCGGCCTTCTCTTTCGCCCGCTGTCTCGCCGCTTCGTTCGACGCGACCTGCTTTTCTCCGGACACGCCCTTCAAAGCGCCTTCATCGCGCTGCTTACGCCACAGCTGGATGCTGGAGTCGTAGAGGCCCTCCCGCCGGAGAATAGCCCCCTTCTCGCCCGCCGGAGCCGCGTCGTACTCCGTGATCATTCGCAGTTTGTACTCCGCCGAGAAGTGCCGGCGCTTGGGTCGATCAGCCCGAGGCCCTCCGGCCTGCAGGTCACGCTTCGTCATTGTCACAGTCTGCTACACCACGTCTCGCCCTACTCGTGCCATGTTAGGAACTTCATCCCCGCGTGTCCCGCTTGAGCTTGGCACAGAGGGTACGGGGGAATGTCCGTTACGCCGGTAAGCGGGACAGCGACTTCTTCGCCTGGTTCGCCGACAACGTGGCGATGTGGCTACGGCTACGGCTACGGCTACGAGCGTTCACCGATTCCGATACCGAGGAATCATGAGCCATGACGCCGATCAGCACCTGATTAATTCGGGTAGGGCGGGTGAGGGCTTGGGACCGCTCATCAGCACCGGTCCGTGCACGACGGTGCGGTGGTGGCTGGTGTCAGGAGTGGACGTCGGGGATTCAGCGAGGGGTCGAAGCGGGGCATAGTGGGCGCTGAGTGGGGGCGCAGGGGTGGCGATCGGCGGTTTTCCTTGATCTGGGTGATACGGCACACCACCAGCGTGCCGTATCACCCAGATCAAGGAGGCTGTCGTTCCTGCCCCTCAGGTGAGTTGCTTTTCGTGGCGATAGGACCGATTTGTCCCCGCTCCCGATCGGAGATAACCCGTTACCGCACCGCCCTGTGGACCTCGGCAGCCGCCCACCCGGCAAGGGCCTCGCGCGGCCCGATACCGCTGAGCGGCCCCGAATCCCCCACTCGCCCTCGGCGTGCTTTTGACCTCCCGCCCCGCACGAGACCCGCACCAATGAGTGGCGCTAAGCGCTCTACTTGTCCGAGAAACTAGTTGGACGTCCGCCTCCACTACCACCTGCACCACCTTAACGAGTCCCTCTTTCCCACACGAGAATGATCGACATGCGGAACTGGTTGAGGGACTACGCGGAGCTCGTACGCGAGAAGCTCCCAGGTCCCCTGCGCCGCGTGGGCGGCTACTCCGTCGCCTTCCAGAACCCGGTCGAAGCGGAGGCGGCCCACAACGCGGGCGCCGGCTGGTACGGCGACCCCACGTTCCACGCCGAGGCGAGCCAATGGGTCACCCTCCTGCAACTCGGCGAGGACACCGACGCCGACATGATCTGGGGCGACGTCGCCTTCGTGATCTGGGCCATCCGCACGGACGCACTGGCATCCCGCGACTTTACGAAGACCTACTTCTACGTACAGGGTCACTGACTGTTCGCCGCGGGCATCGCGGTCTTCCTGGTGGCAAGCCTGCTGGCGGCGATCGCGGGGAGCGGCGCGATACTGATCGGGGCCAGAGGGATCCAGGGAGTGGGCGCCGCGATGGCCATCCCCATGACGCTCGCGATCATCAACTCCACCTATTTCGGCAGGCAACGGGTGATCGGATTCGCGATCTGGGGCTCGATCGTCGGCGGCATGACCGCCATCGGGCCGCTGCTCGGTGGCTGGCTGGTCACCGACTACGGCTGGCGCGCGGCGTTCTGGATCAACCTGCCCATCGGCGCGCTGGTCCTGCTCGGCGCACTGCGCATCCCCGCCTCCCGCAAGGATCGGGCCACCGGTCACGACCCTCTGGGCATCGTGCTGATCGTGCTGGGCATGTTCTCCATCGTCTTCGGCCTCATCGAGGGTCAGAAGTACGGCTGGCTCACTCCCCTGCGGACCGCCGAACTCTTCGGACTGCGGTTCGAGGGGGTCTCCCCGGTGCCCTTCGCGTTCGGCATCGGCATCCTGGCCGTGGCCGCCTTCATTCTGCTGGAGCGGCGACGCGAGCGGGCCGGGCGCCCCGTGCTGATCGACCTGACGCTGTTCACGCTGCCCGGCTTCCGCTACGGCGCGATAGCCGCGATGATCGTGACACTGGGCGAGTTCGGCGTGATCCTGGTGCTGCCGCTGTTCCTGCAGTCGGCGCTCGGCCACAGCGCGTTCACGGCCGGCCTCATCATCGCCACCCTCGTCATCGGCGCCTTCCTGGCCGGCGGCGTGGTCCCCAGTCTGACCAAGAAGTCGAGCTCACGGACGGTCGTGCAGATCGGCCTCGCCCTGGAGGTCGTGGGCGCCATCGGCATCGGCCTCTCCCTCGAGGCCGGCATGAGCCTGTGGCGGCTCGTGCCCTGGATGCTCGTCTACGGCATAGGCATCGGCTTCGCCACGGCCCAGCTCACGAGTGTGCTGATGGCCGACGTGCCCGCCCGGCAGTCGGGTCAGGCCTCCGGGTTGCAGAGCGCGATCCGCCAGTTCGGTGCGGGGCTGGGAGTCGCCGTCCTGGGCGGGGTGCTGGTCACCGGACTCGGCTCGTCGGTCGAGAAGAACATGGCGGCCTACCCGGAGCAGGTCCGCACGAGCGTGGCGAACGCCGTGCAGGAGAGCGGTGGTGCGGCCATCCCGGGGCTGAGCGATCCAGCCGTCCACGCGGCGGCGGTCGCGGGCGCTGCGGAGGCGACCCGCAGGGTGCCGGTCATCACCGGGCTGCTCCTGCTGGCCGGGCTCGGCCTCACGTTCCTGCTCCCGCGCACTGCCGCTCCCACCCTGGACCGCGAGGACGGGGACGGGGACGGGGACAATGACGGGGACGGAGCAGGGACGCCCGAGCCGGATACTGGAGGGCGCCACCAGGAGGTGTAGATGCCAAGGATCAGCGCGGCGACCGTCGCCGACCATCGGGCCAACCAGCATGCCGCCCTGCTGGAGGCGGCGCGCGAGATCTTGGCCGCGCAGGGTGTGCACGCGCTCACCCCGGCGGCGGTGGGCGCCAGGATCGGCCTGGCCCGATCGAGCGTCTACCGCTACTTCTCCTCCACCGCCGACATCCTCGCCCAGCTCACCGAGGAGGCCTTCCCACGCTGGGCCGGCCGCCTGCGCGCCACCGTGGCGGAGCCCACGTCCGACGGGCCCGCCATGTCGCTCGACGAGCGGGTCCGGGCGTACGGCAGGATCGCGCTGGAGTTCGTCGGCAGCCCCGACTACGCGCTGGTCCCGGCGACGCAGACGCTCGGACTGCCGCCCGAGTGCCAGGCCCGGCTGAACGAGCTGCACGAGTCGCTCATCGAGCCGCTCGGCGACGTGCTCCGCGAAGCGGGATGTGACCATCCCGCGCTGCGGGCCGAACTCGCGTGGGGCGTGCTCCGTGCGGGCACCCGGCGCCTCGTGTCGGAGTCCTCCGGCGGCCCCGGCGCGGAAGACACGACCGAGATCATCGAGATCACCCTCGACATGTTCTGCCGGACTCTGCGCTGACCTACCACCGGTCAAAATGACGGCACTTTCCGAGTCCCCGCCCCACCCCGGCCTCGGCGCTCAGGAGAACAGGGCTCGGCCCCAGTAGTCGCCCGCGTCGCGTACGCCGGGCGGGCAGGCGAACAGGGCGCTGGAGACGTGCTTGATGTACTCGTTGAGGGAGTCCTTGCCCGCCAGGGAGCGCTGCACGGTGACGAACTGGCGGTGGGGGTCTCGCTGGTAGGCCATGAAGAACAGCCCGGCGTCCAGCCGGCCCAGGCCGTCGGAGCCGTCCACGTAGTTGTAGCCGCGGCGCAGCAGGTGCGCGCCGCCGTTGTGGGACGGGTGGGCGAGCCGTACGTGCGCGTCGTCGAAGATCAGGGCCTGCCCGTCGGGGCCCTTGACCTCGAAGTCGATCGCCTCGAACTCGCCCTTCTTGCCCAGTGGCGCCCCCTCCCCCTTGTCCCGGCCGAAGATCTGCTCCTGCTCGGCCAGCGGCGCCCGGTCCCAGGTCTCGACCAGCATCCGGATCTTGCGGGTGACCAGGTAACTGCCGCCGGTCATCCAGTCGGGGCCGTCACCGGACCCCGCCCAGAGCTGCTCCTTCAGCAGCGCCACGTCCTCCAGCTTGAGGTTGGCCGTGCCGTCCTTGAACCCCATCAGGTTGCGCGGCGTCGCCTGCGCGCGCGAGGTCGACGAGGTGCGGCCGAAGCCGAGCTGGGACCAGCGCACCGAGACCCGGCCGAAGCCGATGCGCGCCAGGTTACGGATGGCGT
Source organism: Streptosporangium sp. NBC_01810 (assembly GCF_035917355.1). Lineage (NCBI taxonomy): Bacteria > Bacillati > Actinomycetota > Actinomycetes > Streptosporangiales > Streptosporangiaceae > Streptosporangium > Streptosporangium sp. NBC_01810. The sequence goes on from NZ_CP109070.1 coordinate 3,061,907, forward strand.
GCACCGCCACCTGCGGGTCGTGCGCGCACGCCTGCACGCACAGGTCACCGCCGGAGATCTCCGGCAGCAGCGCGTCGCCGGGCAGGTGCGGCAGGTCGGCCAGCCCGGCCGGTCTGCGCGAGGCCAGCCCGAACCGGTCGTCGAACAGTGAGCCGCCGAAGCCGACGGTCAGCGTCAGCCCCGAGGCGGGCAGGCCGAGGGCCTCGCCGGTGTCGTCCGGCGGCGCCTCCGGCTGGCCGCCGACCGCGCCGAACGTGCCTGCCTCCTGGCCCTGCGTCATCCTGGCCGCGGCGGCGGTCCACTCCTGGAGCAGCTCGGCCAACTCCGCCTTCTTCTCGGTGATGACGTCAAAGGAGACGAAGTGCAGCCGGTCCTGCGCCGGGGTGACGATGCCCGCCTGATGCTCGCCGTAGAAGGGGATCGCGTCGGAGACGGAGGCGACCGTGGTGGGCGCCGGCTCGTCGCCGACCCCTCGCACCGCGATCACGCCCGCTCCGGCGACCGCCACGCCGGCCGCGCCGGCCGCGCCCATGCCGAACAGCTTCCTGCGGCTGATCCGCTCGCTCATCGCACCCCTCCCCTACCTGGGACGATCGTTACTTTGCCACCACCGCGGCGATCTTACTGATCGGCTCGGCGAGCGCGTTGATCGCATCTGACAGCTTCTTGAGGTCGTCCTTGGACAGCTCGGTGTGCAGCTTCCAGCCGTCGCCCTTCTGGTGCGCGCCGAGCGCGGCCTCGGCCCCGGCGAACTTCTCGTCCAGCGTCTTCACCAGTTCGGGGGCGCGCTCCTCAAGGACGGGCCGGAGCGACTGAACCGCGGCCTTGGACCCCTGCAGGTTGGCGTCGAAGTCCCACAGGTCGGTGTGCGAGTAGCGGTCCTCCTCACCGGTGATCTTCCCGGAGGCCACCTCGTCGAGCAGGCCCTTGGCACCGTTGGCCAGCAGCACCGGCGACAGCTCTGCGGAGTTGGACTGCTCCACGATGGTCTTGATGTCGGCCATCAGCTTGTCGGCGATCGGGCCGTCCTCGCTGACGTCCTTCTTGACCCAGAGGTCCTTCTCGATCCGGTGGAAACCGGTCCACTCCTCGCCCTCGGCCACGTCGTTCTCCCGGGCGTCGATGGCCGGGTCGAGGTCGCCGAAGATCTCCGCGACCGGCTCGATCCGCTCCCAGTAGGTGCGGGAGACCGGGAAGAGCGCCTTGGCCTTCTCGATGTCCTCGGCCTTGACCGCGTCGACGAACTCCTGCGCCTTGATCAGCAGCGTGTCGCTCTGCGACTTGATGTAGCGCTTGTAGCCGGCGGTCGCCTTGGCGAGCTGGGCGTCGTCGCTGAGCGGCTTGTGCTCGCCGGTGACCTTGAGCGGACCGCGGACGCCCTTGCCGACCATGCCGGGCTTGCAGGCGGTCTCGTAGGTGCCGGCCGGCAGTTCGACGATCACCTCGCGGGTCAGGCCCGGCACGATGTTCTCCACCTCGCCCATGACCCGGTCGCCGGGTGCGTAGACGTAGAACTCGGTCACCTTGGTTCCGCCGTTGGTGATCGCGAACGTCGAGGTGCCCGCGGCCACCTCGGTGACGGCGACCTTGCACTCGGTGTCGGTGGCGGCAACCGCGACGGGGCCGCCCTTGGCCGGGGCGGCGGAGGCTCCCGCACCCGCGGTCGCCGTGGTCGCGGTGGGCTCCGAGGAGCAGGCCACGAGGCCGGTGAAGGCGATTGCACCCGCGGCGATGGCAAGGGAAGTACGCATGATCGTCCTGTTCAGGCGGTTTCAGCCCGCGGGCTGCGGGTCGGTCGAAGGAGTGGCGGGTGAGGGGGTCGGGCGACTACGCCACGGCCGCAGGAAGAGAATAAGCGTGGGCACCGCGTATACGGCCCACGCCACCATCTCCAGCGCACTCGGCTGCGGGGTGATGTTGAACATTCCGGACAGCAGGGTGCCGTACCAGGAGTCGGCGGGTAGCACGCCGCTGATGTCGAAGGCGTAGGTGGACAGGCCCGGCAGGATGGCGGCCTCCTGCAGGTCGTGCACGCCGTACTTGAAGATTCCGGCGGCGACCAGGATCAGCAGGAGGCCGGTCCAGGTGAAGAACCTGGTCAGGTTGATCCGCATCGCGCTGCGGTAGATCGCCCAGCCCAGCAGGACCGCGGTGATCAGGCCCAGGCTGATTCCGATCAGCGGGACGGCGGTGGTGGTGGCGCCCTGCACCGAGGCGAAGAACAGCAGCGCGGTCTCCAGGCCCTCGCGCGCCACGGCGAGGAAGGCCATCACGACCACCGCGATCGCACCGACCTCCAGGGCCTCGCTCAGCTTGGCGCGCAGGTCGCCGGAGATCGTACGGGCGGCCCGCCGCATCCAGAAGATCATCCAGGTGACGAACACGGTGGCCAGCAGCGAGGTGACCGCCTCGAACAACTCCTGCTGCCGGTATTCCAGATGGGCGACGGTGAAGGTGAGCAGCGCGCCGAACGCGATCGACAGCACGAGAGCGGCACCGACCCCGGCCCAGACGAGGGGAAGCCGATCACGCCGATCGCTCTTGACGAGGAGGGCGACGAGCACGGAGACGACGAGCGCGGCCTCCAAGCCTTCGCGTAATCCGATGAGATAGCTGGCGAACACCGTCACTCCGCGAGTTGGAAAGCCTTACCTAAATTAGGGCAGGGCAACCTTACTCCCTATAAGGAGGTAATTCCCACAGAGGTACGAAAGATATGAACAGGGCGGCGATACTGAGCCGATCGTAAGTTTTGGTACGTGTTGGGTAGCGGTGGGAGATCGAGTTCCGGCAGGCGCATGCTGGGGGTATGGCGAGAAAAGGTCGCAGAGCGACGTTCGAGGAGAAGGTTTTCGCCCTCCGGTTGCTGGAGGAGGGCATGTCACCGGATCGGGTGGCCGAGGCGCTGGGGGTGGGCCGTGAGTCGGTGTTTCGGTGGAAACGCCAGGCCCGGGCAGGTGGTGACGAGGCGCTGCGGATCAAGAAGGCGCCGGGTCGGCCGCGGCGGCTGACGCCTGGGCAGGAGCAGAGCGTCAAGGCGGTGGTGCGTGATGTCACCCCCCGTCAGGTACTGGGGACGGCGGTGGCATTGTGGACGCGGGCGCTGGTGGCGTTGGTGATCGCGGCCTGGTTCGGGATCGGTTTGTCGGTGGCGGCGGCCGGGAGGTTGCTGCGCGGGCTGGGCCTGTCGCCGCAACGCCCGGCCTATCGGGCATGGCGGCGTGATCCGGCGGCCGTCACCCGGTGGACGACGGTGCTGTTGCCGCAGATCTGTCGCCTGGCCCGGGCACGGGGGGCGCTGGTGTTGTTCGCCGATGAGATGAGCATGCGCGTCGATCACCGCGCCGGGACCACCTGGGGACTGATCGGACAGACCCCGGTGGTGTGCGCCGGGGCGCAGCGCCGGTCGGTGAAGATGTTCTCGGCGGTCGCCGCGGACGGCACGCTGCGCTACCGGCTGTGGCACGGCTCGATGGACCGCTGGGCGTTTCTCGGGTTCTGCGCGCAGCTGCTGCGCACCGTCATCGGGCCGATCTTCCTGGTCGTCGACGGCTCCTCGATCCACACCGCCGCCGCGGTGCGTGATTTCATCGCACGTACCGGCGGCCGGTTGCGCTTGTTCTTCCTGCCCGCCTACGCCCCCGATCTCAACCCTGATGAGTGGGTCAACCAAAACATCAAGGCCCGGGTGGCTCGTGAGGCGGTCGCCGATGAACACGAACTGGCCGCGGCCATGCACAGCGGCATGCACCGGCTACAGAAACGCCCCGACATCGTCCGGGCCTTCTTCACCGACCCGCACCTGACCTACATCGGCGCATAACGCCGATAGTCCCAAAACTTATGATCGGCTCAGTAATGCCGTATGCGTATGATCAAGCGATTCACGCCATCTTGGGGCGTTCCACGCTTGGCACCTCGTACCCTCTCCTACCTCGTCACCGACGCCTCGGCGGCCCGCAGGGATCGCCAGATCCTCTCGGGAAGCAGTCGGGACGCCTCGTCCAGGTCGATGCCGGGGGCCCCGGCCAGCCAGCGGCGGGCCGTCTCCGCGACCGGGCCGATGACCAGCATCTCGATCAGCTCGTCGGGCAGCTCCACGACCAGCCCCGCCTCGACGTACGGTCGCAGCCAGCCCAGGATCCCGGCCGGCCTGGGCTCTTTCTCCGCCGCGATCAGATCCGCGTGCGCGGCCAGGAAGTCGGCGTAGGCGGAGGCGTGGACGAAGCGCGCGGCGGCCCTGTGCTCGCGGGCGAAGCCGAGATATCCGGTGACCACGGCCCGGACACCGGCGGCGGCCCGCGCCTCCGTGACGTCGCGGGGACCTCCCTCCTCCCCCTGCGGCACCGCGTCGAGTGCGGCGATGACGGCGTCGAGCAGGTCGGACAGGCAGCGCGCGTAGAGGGCGGCCGCCAGCCCGTCGAAGCTGCCGAAGTGGTGGTAGAGGCTTCCGACGCTGACGCCGCTCGTAGCGGTCACCGCCGTCATGGTGAAGCCGTCGGCGCCCTTCTCCGCGTAGAGGTCCAGTGCCACCGCCAGCAGCCGCTCCCGGGTCTCCTCGCCACGCCGCTGTCTAGGCGACACCGGTCAGCTCCGCGGCCTGCGCCCACAGTTTCCCCGCCGGCTCGGGGTCGGCGGCCACGGAGGCGAGCGGCAGTTCACGGCCGACGTCGAAGTACCGTCCGGTACCGGTCTGGTCGAGCGCCAGCCGTACGACCGGAGCCGCGCCGTCGGCCGGCGCCTTCCACAGCAGCTTCGCGGTCTTCAGCAGCACCCCCACCGGGCCGCCCCGGTCGCCGAGCCCGGTCCTGATCACTCCGGGGTGGACGGCGTCGATCGTGATGCCCCGCGGCTTCCAGCGCGCGGCCCACAGCGGCATCAGCGCCAGGTTGCAGAGCTTGGTGTCGGCGTAGGTGCGCAGGGGAGAGAAGTCCGCGCCGGCCGGGGTGCGCACGAGGTCGGCACGCCCCTTGACGTACAGACCCGCGGTGACCTGGACGACCCTGGTCAGGCGATCCTCCAGCAGGTGATTGAGCAGGAAGGGCGCCAGGTGGTTGACGGCGAAGGACTCCTCGAAACCGTCCTCGGTGAGCCGCCGCGCCGATGGCCAGATCCCGGCGTTGTGGACCAGCACGTCGAGTCGCGGGCAGGTCCCGGCCAGCGCCTCGGCGACGGCCCGGATCCCCTTCAGGGTCGAAAGATCTCCGGTGACCAGTTCGGCGCCGAGCCGGGCGGCCTCACCCGCCGCGGCGGGATTCCTGGCCACGATCATCACTCGGTGATCGCGGCGGGCGAACTCCTCGGCCGTGGCCAGGCCGATCCCGCGGTTGCCCCCGGTGATGACGACAGTGGGTCTCATGTCGAAATCGTAGCCGATTCTAGAGAGACTCTCTAGAATCCGGAAGCCGTTGAGCAGCACCCCGGGCAAGAACCCGTCCCGGAGAAGGGACGGGTTCGATCAGAGGTATCCCCGGTCGGCGGACCATGCGATCGGCGCCGCACGGCCCGGCCGTCCTCAGGTACGGAACGGGCCGGTCACGCAGTAGGTGATGCCCCCGGATGAGGAACCTGACGTGCCGCGCTGGGAGGAGAAGTACAGGCGGTCGCCTGCGGGGGTGAAGGCCGGACCGGTGATCTCCGAGGACCCCTGGCCGTTGATGCGCAGGAACGGGGAGATGGTGTCGTTGGGGGTGATCAGGCAGATCTCCATGTTGCCACCGTCCTCGGCGACGTAGAGGTCGCCGAAGGTCGAGCCGGTGACGTTGTCCACGCCGGTCAGCGGCGCGGTGCCGGGGCTGACGAGGCTGTCGTCGTAGGCGAGCTCGTAGGTGCCGGCGGCGACGTTGACCTGCCAGACCCTGTTGTCGCCCTTGGTGGTGAACCACACGGTGTCGCTCGCGTAGTGACATCCCTCGCCGCCGTTGAAGGCCTTCGATCCGGAGACCTGGCTGCGGGTCGCGGTCGGGGAGCCATCGGGATCGGGAACGTTCGCCCAGGTGAAGGAGCCCGAGGTGGCCGAGCCCGCGCGCAGCACCTGCAGCGTTCCCGATGACAGGTCACCCCAGGTGGTGGGGATGAACCGGTAGAACCGCCCGTTGCTCTCGTCCTCGGTGAGGTAGATGACCTTGCGGACCGGGTCGGCGGCGGCCGCCTCGTGTTTGAAGCGACCCATGGCCGGGCGCTGTGTCGCCGCGCCGCCGAAGGGCCGGGTTTCGTAGACGTAGCCGCGGTTGACCTCCTCGCACGACAGCCAGGTGTTCCACGGTGTCGCGCCGCCCGCGCAGTTCTGCCGGGTGCCCGACAGGATCGAGGTGGCCGAGACGGCGTTGCCCGCGGAGTCGAAGCGGATCGCCGAGGCGCCGCCGCCGGGGTTGATCTCCGAGTTGGACACGTAGATCCAGCCGCCGCCGTCGGCGAAGCAGGCGCCGCCGTCGGGGGCGCTGTGCCAGGTGTAGGAGGTGCCGGGGACCACCTGGCCGGATTGGGCGATCACTTGGCTGGTGAATCCGGCGGGGAGTTGGATGCCGTTGGCGTCGGCGGCCAGCAGGGGGCCATAGGGACCTGCGGCGTTCTGGGCCGGAGCCGCGAGGGCGTCCTGCCAGAGGCTTCCGGTGAGGGCCAGGGTGCTCGTGCCGAGCACCGAAGCACGAAGGAATGTGCGGCGTTCCATCGACGAACCTCCAAAGCGAGGATCAGCAGAACCACTTCCCTGAGCAATCCCAACGGTAGGAGCGCCGGTGAACACCCGCTAGTTAATGCGGTTAACGGCATATGGACTGCATGTGCTGATTGGGCGGGAAATCGAGGGGCGGCGTCCCCCGCTCACCCTGCGACGCCCGGCCGGTCACCGAGGGTCACGCGGGGCGTCGCGCACGCCCTGACCACCTCGCGGCCCCCGGCCACCTCGGCGACACGGCCCGGGACGCCGCTCAAACCATCCGCTCAAACCATCCGCTCAAACCATCCGCTCAAAGCGCCCCCTCAAAGCGCCCCTTCAAACCGCTCGGGAAATTTTCCGGTCCGGGGTGAAACAATCCGCCGGATCCGGACACGTGCGGAGTGAAAGAGTCCCCGACAAGAAGGAGCAGCGTGGGCCCCCTGACCCCAGGCAGTGCTTCGAAGAGATCTACACCGCGCACTACCCCGACATCCTCGCCTACCTTCGGCGGCGTACCGAATCCTCCGACGACGCCGCGGACGCCCTCGCCGAGACCTTCACCATCGCCTGGCGCCGCGTGGAGGACATCCCCGGCGGCCATGCGGCCCGCCTGTGGCTGTACGGCGTGGCCCGTCGTGTCCTGGCCAACGGCCGTCGGTGAGGATGGCACGGCCCTCCTCATGCCCGGACACCACCACGCCTCGCCGCCGCTGACCAGGCGGACCTTGCTGATCGGCGCCTGCTCGCGCAGTCGCTCGTAGGCGGCAGGCGGAGCGAACGGGCAGCCACGCTCGACCGGCAGCTCCAGGCCGGCGAGTTCGCCGGCAACGCTCTTCGGCATGAATGACCTCCCAGTAATAGATCTGGCTGAGTTGTTCCGGCCGTTCAAGGTCGGCGTTCATCCGCGCGCCGCGCCGACCGCCGCCTACGTGGGGACAAAGATGGCTTCGAAACGTGTCACCTCGGCCCTTTGCGGGGTCGCCGGCAAGGTGCCGAGGGTGGTTGCGCGTCGGTCACCAGGCGATGGGGCCAAGGCGATCGATGAAGATCCCGGTCGGTCCGTCGGCGTCGATCGTCGCGAGTTTGACGATCGGGTCGGTGCCCTCGGTGACGGTCAGCTGGCCGGTGTGACGGTTCATGTCGGTGGCGGCGAACTTGCGATTGGCGACTTCTCCGGGAGTGATCATGTTGAATTTGATGTTCGGGAGCGCGTTGGCGTACCGGACGGTGATCATGTTCAGCGCCGTTTTCGACGAGCTGTAGGCGAGCTCGTGCATTTTCGAGGCGGGCTGGTCCGGATCGGTCACGACCGCGAAGGAGCCGACAGCGCTGGAGACCATCACCACCCGCGGATTGTCCGCCGCTTGCAGCAGGGGAAGGAACGCGTGCGTGACCCGGACCGGTCCGTACACATTGGTGTCGTAGACGGAATGGATCTCCTCCGCCGTCGCGTCCGCGGGCGCGACGGCCCGCCCTGACGCGCCGGCGTTGTTGATCAGCACATCGAGCTGGTCGGTGTGCTTGCGGACGAGCCGTACCGCGTCGGTCACCGACTCGTCCGAGGTCACGTCCAGCGGGACCATGACCACGTTCGCGCCGCCGTCGGTCAGCTTGTCGGCAGCCGCCTGTCCTCGCCCTTCGTCGCGCGAGCCGAGGAAGATCGTCCAGCCGAGTTCGCCGAGCCGCCGGGCCGTTTCAAGGCCGAGTCCTTTGTTGCCTCCGGTGATCAGTACCGAGGTCTGTTCCGAGTTCGTCATGCCCTCTAAGACGAGATACCCCGACCGGCTGTGACACGGCATGAGCGGCCTCACAGTCGAGACCTTCTGGGCTGGTACGACGAATGTCACTGGCGGGACCGCTGTCTCGTCTAGGAGGTGCAGGCAATTCTCGATCAAGGAGTAGCTGATGAACCTCGCGTTGTGGATCGCTGCCGGGCTGCTGGCCGCGGGGTTCTGGGGCAGCGGCTGGTGTCGCAGCTCGTGGCGCGAGGTCACCAGGTGACGGCCACGACCACGAGTGAGGCAAAGTTGGGGTTGCTGGCGGAGCTGGGCGCGGAGGGGGTGGTGATGGACAGCCTGGATGCGATGTCGGTCGGTGAGGTGGTGGCTGTGGCTCGGCCGGAGGCGATCGTGCATCAGATGACCGCGATTTCGATGGCGCACGCGGGTAAGCCCGATGTGAAGCGCCTCGACCGGTGGTTCGCCCAGACCAACCGGCTTCGCACGGAGGGGACGGACCACCTGCTGGCCGCTGCTGAGGCCACCGGGGTCTCCCACGTCGTCGCGCAGAGCAACGCCTCGTGGAACGGTATTCGGCCGGACGGATGGGTGACGGCCGAGGAAGGTATGGTGGCGCGCGCTGGGGCGGCGGCGATCAGCCATGTCGAGGGGGTGGTCGTCGCGGCCGGCGGTGCGGCCCTACGCTATGGCGGGCTGTACGGACCTGGCGCCACCGACGACCAGGTCGAGCTCATCCGCAGGCGGCAGTTCCCGCTGGTAGTGGGCGGTACCGGCTACTCTTCCTGGGTGCATCTGGACGACGCGGCGAGCGCCACAGTCCTGGCGGTGGAGCAGAAAGCCAAAGGGGTGTTCAACATCGTGGACGACGAACCGGCCACCGCCAGCGAATGGCTGCCGTATCTGGCGGAGTGCGCCGGAGCCAAGCGGCCGAAGCGGGTGCCCACATGGCTGGCCCGGCTGCTGGCCGGACAGGTGACGATGACGACCGAGGGGCGCGGCTTGTCCAACGCCAGGGCCAAGCGGGAGCTCGGCTGGCAGCTGCGCTACCCCTCGTGGAGGCAGGGCTTCAAGGAGGTGCACCAGTGAGCGGTGCTGAGGAGTTTCAGGAGCTTCGGCCGCTGTTGTTCTCGATCGCCTACCGGATTCTGGGCAGCGTGAGCGAGGCCGAAGACGTGGTCCAGGAGACCTGGCTGCGCTTCGAGGCCGCCCCGGCCCAGCCCCGGTCGGCCAAGGCGTTCCTGTCGGCGACGGTGACCCGGATCTCGATCGACGTGCTGCGCTCGGCCCGCGTCCGGCGAGAGCAGTACATCGGGCCGTGGCTCCCCGAGCCGCTGCTCGCCGACCCTTACCAGGACCCGGAGCGGTCAGCGGAGCTGGCTGACTCGTTGTCGATGGCGGCCCTGGTGTTGCTGGAACGGCTGTCCCCGCTCGAGAGGGCGGTCTTCGTCCTGCGCGAGGTGTTCGACTTCGACTTTCCCGAGGTCGCCTTGGCCGTGGCGCGCTCGGAGACGGCGTGCCGCCAACTGGCGGTGCGAGCGCGACGCCATATGGCCGCAGGCCGGCCCCGCTTCGAGGCGGACCGAAAAGAGCGGCAAGAACTGGCGTCGCGGTTCTTCGACGCCCTGCGTGAAGGCGACGTCGCCGCCCTGCAGAACCTGCTGGCTGCCGACGTATCGATGGTCGGCGACGGCGGCGGCAAGGCCCCGCAGCTGACCAACGCGGTGATCGGAGCGCAGAACGTGGCCCGGCTGCTCGCCTCCGTCTTCCCCCAGATGGCCCTGATCGGTGTGACAGGCGAGCCGCACGAGATCAACGGCCAACCGGGCGCGATCTTCCGCGACCGGGACGGCAAGGTGCTCCACACCCTGGCGCTCGATGTACTCGACGGGCAGATCCAGACGATCCGCGCGGTGATCAACCCTGACAAGCTCGGGCACGTGGGCTCAGTGGCAGACGCCTGGGCAATCGACCGCGAAGTGCGACAAGCACGCCGACCCACGCAATAACCGCAAGAGCCGACTGCGCCTCGGACTCCGGCTCCAAGGGCGTTCTCAAGTGGGCCTGAGTTGGAGGTGGGCCCTCCACGAGTACGGCTGAGCTGGATGGATACGCGGGGGCACATCGGCCACCGTAATGCCCGGCTGCTGTTCCCTCGCCCGCCCGAAGTCAGACGCTGCCCTCCGCTGGCGGCCGCCGCACGACGCCAGCCACATCACCTTCCTCGACGTTGCCGGGCGCCGATCCTGGCCGCATCCGAGGTCGACGGGTTGAGCACGTCGTAGAAATGCCAGCCTGCGACCAGCATGGCCTGCTCGATGTAGCCCGCCAGCCGTAAAGGTAGGAAGGCGCGCTGTCAAGTGACGGCATGCTCGTCTTCCACTCCACGGGCAGCCCGCTGATCACTTTCATGCCGTCGTAGGCCCGTGGCGGGTTGCCGACGCCCTCGAAGAGATGCAACAGGGCGAGATCCCTGTCGCCGCAGAAGATCGCACGGGACCTGTTGCGGGAGGTCACCGATCCATCGCCGAAAACGAAGCCCCTTGCGGCTCCATCGTTGCCCACGACCATCCCATCTGGCCTCTTGGCGAAGGTCCAAGCGAGACGGTTCCCCTGCTGCAGCTCGGCCGTGGTCACCTCGACAGGCCGCTTCTCCCAGTAGCGTGTGCCACCGCTGGAGTGCGTGCGTAGGAGCCAGCGGTGGCCAGGCGTCGCGTAGACGATCTTCTCGACACCGTTTCGGGACAGCCGCACACGCATGAGCTTCTGACGGCCGAACGACTGGACCGGGGCCTTGACCCATTCACCGTCCGTGGTGAGCAGCTCATGGACGCCCCCGGACAGCTCGGCGATGGGCCGTACACCTGAACTCGTCATCACTGGGGTCTCACCAGCGAAGCAATTGATCGTTCGAGTCCGATCGCCCTTGCCGACGACGCCGAACAGGGCTGCGCTGAGGACCCTGTCCATGCGGGCACGGGAGCCCATGGCGTACCGCTGCGACCACAGCATGTCGCGGATGTAGGCAGTGAACTGCGGGGTGCCCTGCACCAGGTAGGCAAGGTCCGGGTCATCCAGGGTGATGAAGTACTGCGCCATCAGCTTCTTCGCCTCGGCGATGTGCTTGGTGGCGAGCTGGTTGCCAATGCCGCGGGATCCGGAGTGCAGGACAGTCCACACGTGGTCACGCTCGTCGAGGCAGACCTCGACGAAGTGGTTGCCGGAGCCGAGGGTGCCGAACTGGGATCTGCTGCTCGACCAACGGCATGAGCTCGGACAGGTCGTCGGGCAGGTCGGAAGTGGTGAGGTTGGTTTCGGTTGCGATCATGCCGCAGCCGATGTCCACACCAACCGCGGACGGGATGATCGCGCCTCGGGTGGGGATGACGGAGCCGACCGTGGCACCCATGCCGACGTGGGCGTCGGGCATGAGGGCAACGTGTCCCTCGATGAACGGGAGGCGTGCGGTACGGGCGGCCTGCTTGATCGTCTCAGGCTCGATGTCACTCGCCCACGAGATGAGCCGGTTTGCTACCTGCTTCGGCATAGGGGTCTACGATCTGGAAAGGGTCGATACCGCGCCGTGCTGGCAGCGTAGGACGCTTCACGGCGCGGGTCGTACTGGTTTTCGCCGCTCAGGCGCGGCGAGCTTCGATGTCGTCGAAGGAGCCCGGTGCGGCGAGGCTGCGCCGGCGAACACCAGCTCGGCGGATCATGTCTCCGGTCGCGGCGACAAGGTCCCGGTACTCCTGCGCCGTGTACACGACACCGCACTGACGGCATTTCGCGCCGTCGAAGATGCCACGGCAGGAGTCGCAGTAGGCGCGCGGGGTGAAGGCGCCGCGGCGGACCGTCTTGCCGGCCACGACCTCGAGGCGGGCGTCGGAGCATCGTCCGGCGCGGGCGCACTCCCGCAGGCCGTCGTCGAGGTCGTCAGGTGCGGAGTGAATCCAGTAAGGCATCGTGGTCTCCCCGAGGTCGTACGCTTGCGGGAGACACGCGGGGGGTTGCGGGTCTGATGTGGCGAAAGTCTCGGGCGGTCTCCGTGGGTGCGGAGGCCGCCTTTCGCGTTTCAGCGTTCAGACACCAGAGATCATTCCAGGGATGCGTTATTAAATTGCCCCCTTTAAGCGAGATCGCGCAGGCCCAGAAAACCCACAGAACGCAGACATGTCCCGGCTATAAGGTGCATCCGTGGACACTATGGAAAGCCTCGTCATCGCCCGGCGGCTGCGCGTCCCCATCGGCGACACTCCCGCCGGCTCCCACCCGAGCTGGGGAGAGGTGGCCGCCCGCCAACTCGACGCCGCACTGCTGAGCGTCGGCTTCAAGTGCTCGGCGGCCCTGCTCGACCGCCTGGCGAGGCTGCGCGGCGAAACCGTGGTCGATCTCGGCGTGCGGGTCCTGGCCGCCGTCCGCCACCTGGTCGGCGACCACGTGCAGCACAACGCCTACTTCCTCAACTTCCCCAAGAACGTCCCCGACACCATCGAGTTCTGGGCCGGGCTCCTGCGGGAGGCGCTGCTCGACCCGGTCGCCGCCACGCGCGTCCAGCCGGCGACGCTCAACCTGCTCGTGCTGCCCGGCTACGGCCGTTACCAGCACACCTACGCCGACCTGCTGGCCGCGCACGCCGAGCTGATCCCGCTGGCCGGCGACCGGGTGACCATGCTGGAGCTGGGCGGAAGCCTGGAGTCGGAGGCGCGCGAGCTGTACTTCTCGCTGGCGGGCTCGGAAGTGCCGCTGTCCGCCGAAGACCTGGCGGCGCTCCGCATACTGGCCGCGTTCTGCGCCGACGAGCCCGAACGCATCCCGGTGCGCGAGAACCGCGCCGTCATCAACGAGGTGCGCCTGGCCGCCGGTCGCCCGCTGCTCGTGGACACGGTGACCGACGTGCTGCGTCTCGCCTGCGGCTGCTCCGGCGGAGACGTCACGCTGGCCACCCCCACCAGGTTCCGCTCGTTTCCTCGGGCTGAGCGCCGGACTCTCCTGCAGGCCCTGGACACGGTCGCCTCCCCGGCCAAGCTCGGCGACGTGCCGCGGTACCGGGAGCAGTGGAAGCGGCTCGGTGAACGGCTCCACCCCGGCGAGTATCCGAGCTTCCCGCGCGCCGCACACGTCTTCGAGGTCGCCAGAGGGGTACGCCAGGCGCGTGGTCTCGACAGCCGGGTGGAGGCGGCCCTGTCGGAGGGCCGCACCGACGACGCGGTCGACCTGCTGGAGAAGGCGCCCGGCGCGCTGCTGCGCCGTCTCGATCACCTGCTGCGGACCGGCATGTCGGCCTCGGCCGTGCTGGACGCCGCAGAGAAGGCCGCGGTGGGCGCCTCCTGCCGGGTCCTGCTGTCGTTGCGTGAGCACCTGCAGAACCGGCTCGTCCCCGTCGCAGGGCGTGTCTTCGCCAACCGGCACGGCAGAGCATGGACGGCAGCCGATGCACGCTCCCCGATCGAGGAGGATGTCGTGTCGCGGGCAGTGTCCATCTTGGACGAGGAGATCACCCGGAGGCTTCCCGACCCCGGCGAGCTGATCGTCGATCCCGACGCGCTCGACATCGCCCTGCCGCTGTCGGGCAAGGCCGTCGCGCCCGGACTTGGAATGCTGCCGCGCGGCTCGCTGTCGGCGGTGGACGGGGAGCTGCTGCGGTTCTTCGTCTACTGGCGGCAGGCCGAGCGGCGCACCGACTACGACCTGTCGGCCCTGATGCTGGACGCCTCCTACGGCAATCCCGAGCACATCTCGTGGACGAGCTACAGCAACGGCTTCGCTGAATACTCCGGTGACCTCACCGACGCCGCCGACGGCGCGACCGAGTTCGTCAACATCCGCCTCGCCCAGGCGACCAAGTCAATCATCATCCCGCAGGTCAACATCTACAGCGGCGAGGCGTTCGACGAAGCGGCTGAGGCGTTCTTCGGATACATGAGCAGGGACGCCGAGCAGGAGGGCATGCCGTTCGAGCCTCGCACCGTGCGGATGAAGTCCGACCTGCGCGGGTCAGGGCGGGTCGCCCTGCCGCTCGTCTTCCTGCGCGGCGACGACGGCGCCTGGCGGGTGAAGTGGCTGCACCTCTACCTGAAGGGGCACCCTGGCTTCAACCAGGTGGAAGGCAACCGCGTCACGGCCTCTCTCCTGGTGCGTTCGATCGTTGAACGTGACCACCTGCGCGTCCGGTACCTGGCCGACCTGCTGCGGCGGAAGGGCTCGCAGGGTGAGCACGCCACCTACATCGGCTTGCAGGCGCCGGCTGATCTACCGGAGGGTGCACGGGTGTACACGCCTGGGACGCTGCACGAGCTGATTCCCGCCTGATAGTGTGGAGATCGCGAGGCCATGGGAGGGCTTCCTTCTCACCTTCTTAAAAAAGTTCTAGCCTTCCCGCTTTCCTCGTTTTTCGGTCGTGAGGCCATTCGAGAGCTTCCTTCTATCCTGGTTCGATTCCAGGTAGACCCCAGTGGGTCTACTGGCATATCTAGCTCTCGGGCCTTCCTCACGACCGGTCGGATACACACTGCTTGCATGGCTTTTTGCCTGCTGCGCGGGCGTCCGCCTCGCTCATTTCCAGAATGTCGTGGAGCGTATATCCGGCCTGTTCGCTGCCGCGGCGACCTGCCTGGAACCCTGGACATTCGGTCAGGTGGTAGTAGTCGCTGGCTTTGGTTGTGATGAACAACGTCATTCCCGGATCCTAGAAAAGTTTGTCCGCTGCGGCGCGGGCTGTGGCGAGTCTCGCCTCCACCTCATGGCCGAGCCAGGACAGCATGTCGTCGGTCAACGGTCCTCCTGGGGGTCGGGCTTCCACCCTGCCGCCTCGCACGAATCGAGGATCGCGAGCGCCTTCTCGTATCGGTGGGCGAGGCTCTCGGCCTTCTTCGGCTCCAGCGCGGCGAGGCGCTCGGGATCGGAGTTGTGGCCGATGTCTGCCCGCTTCACGAGCCTGCCCGGTGTGGGCACGTTTGGCGAGCTTGTAGGCGTCGTCAAGAGTGAAAGGTCATTGGGTCTCCTCGGGGTTCTTCGGGATGCTTTTGATTTCCAGCGGGACGGCAGTGAAGGTGAAGCCGAACCGGGTCCATGTCAACGTCATAGCGTTAGTCCTCCGGGAGTGTCGATTGATCGCCTCCACGCGAGGTACTCGATTTCGCGTTCCTTGAGCTGGGCGAGGTCTTCATCGCTGATCAGCCCTGCTGGTATCGGCTCGTTGACGACGTTCCACCGGGTGTGGGCGTAAGCGGAACCGATGCGGGTGTGGAATGCACCTCCTTCGATCTCGTGCGTGATGATCGCCATGTGATCAAGGCCGATCAGGAGCGTGCCATCTGATTGCCGGCCGATGACGTGAGGTTCGAGCGTGGACATGCAGTGTCTCCGATCTTGTACGGGCTCACCGGGTGGGGGGAGTGTTTTTCGGCTCTGTCTCGTATCGGTGGTAGCTGTGCGTCACCTCGTGTCAGGGTGAGGGGTGCTGGAGGCTGACGTTCTTGCGAGCGTGGTGTTTGCCGGGCTGTCCGCGCTGATCATTGAGGGTGTGGCGGATGAGGGTGATCTCATCCGCGTGGTGGCACGGACGCGGGATGATCCAGTGCCGT
Organism: Streptosporangium sp. NBC_01810; assembly: GCF_035917355.1. Classification (NCBI taxonomy): domain Bacteria; kingdom Bacillati; phylum Actinomycetota; class Actinomycetes; order Streptosporangiales; family Streptosporangiaceae; genus Streptosporangium; species Streptosporangium sp. NBC_01810. Next base: position 3,077,884 of record NZ_CP109070.1, read on the forward strand.
GTCCAGGGTGTGCGACGCTGACGAAGCGGGTGCACGGCTGGTGTCGGCGGACGGTCACTGATGTGCCGATGGATGGTCGGCGGGTGGTCGTGGTGGTCAGGATACGGCGGATGGCCTGTCCGGTTTGGAGTTGCCCGCGGCGGACGTTCCGGGAGCAGGTTCCTGGGCTTCTGGAGCGTTGTCAACGGCGGACGAGGCGGCTCACCGATCAGCTGGGCGCGTTGGCCAGGGAGCCGGCGGGCCGGGCGGGCGCTCGTCTGTCTCGTGCTCTAGCTGTTGCTGGTATCGCATGCGACCGCGCTGCGAACGCCGGCACCAAGTCCACGACCTCCTGGACAAGGGCGTCGGCCTACTCGAATGCGCCCGTCGCCTCAACCTGGGCCTCAATCTCGAATGCGCCCGTCGCCTCAACCTGGGCCTCAATCAGGAAGTCGGCGCTGTGGTCGGTCCGGTAGTCGTCCTCGAGCAGTTCCGCCACGCGCCCGGCGACGCCCGCCGTACCCCGGCTCCCCGCCCGGAACCGCGGGCCCCTCGCGACGGGACCACTGAGGGCCGCGCGGCGGACCAGGGCGGGGATGACCGCGTCCAGCAGCTCGTCGGCGATCAGGGCGGGGGCTCCGCCGAGGAGTGCGGCGTGCAGGCGGCCCAGCCCTCCGGCGAGCACCGGGTCGTGGACGACCGGCGCGGCGAACAGCGGCAGCCCGGCCGCGCGGCCCGCGAACCCGGCCAGCGCACGGGCTGGAGGTGGCCCTGTACACGGAGGAGCTGTTCAAGACCGACAACGACGAGGACAACCGGGCCGCGGTGCGCGCCGTGCCCTCCGATGAGCTTCGCCTGGTCGGGCTCGCGGTGCACGGGCCGCGCAACGGGGTCGACAAGGTACTCAAGGGGCTCGCCCTCCACCCCTGAACCGGACGTCCCATCGCCCGAGCGGGGACGGAGCCGCTCGGCGGCGCGCCCTGGTGCTGTTTCTGCAACGTGCCTTAGCGTGGCCGGTTGGCGACGGTCTCGGCGCGGATGACGTCGACACGGCGGTGCGAGGTGCTGCGCTTCCCGTGGCCGCCCGAGCATCTGCCCGGACGGCCACCCGGCGCACCGCAGGAACCCTCGCGGTGCGCTTTCCCCAGCGTGGACGGCACGACCGCGCGTACCCGGTCCACGACCTCACGGCTCCGCCGGTCAGGGCCTGGTGATCTGGGCGGGAGGTGTCCCCTCGGGCTTGGGAACACGAACGGTCTCGGAAGGCTTCTCTCCCTTGTTACGCGCGGCCAGGGTTGGATAGCAGTCGTAGTAGCAGTAGTAACGGTCGCAGTACCGCAGGAAGCAGATCCAGCCGTCCGCGGCCGTGTGCGAGCAGGCAACCGCCGGTGCGGCCTGGGACGACTCGGCGTGGGCACCGGTCACGGGAAGTACGCCGAGCAGGCCGACGCCGGCCAGAACCGCCCCTGCCAGGCCGATGCGGGCACTGCGGATGAAGGTGTTCATGATCCTCCTCGGTTACCTACGGAATACAACGACACCAAAGGTAATCAAGTGAACACGTAGAGTCACGTAACCGATCGCTCCGTGTCGAGACGTCACGGGGCCGCGAGTGAGGACGGTCCGCGCCCGAGCGGGCCGAGGGTCCGGTTACGGCTCGGCCCCCTGGGGGACCCCCGCCGAGCGCCGGGCGATGGAGCGCACGATCTCTCCGGTGCGGACGGCGGTCATGGACAGCAGCGAGGAGGCGATCCCGTGGGTGTCCTCGGTGGCCCCCTGCAGGTAGACGCCCCACCTCTGCCCGGGATCGGTGACGACCCGGTAGTCGCGCTCCACCAGCAGCTCGCCCATCTCACCCGTACGGCAGTGCTCGCGTGCCTCGCCGAGCAGGTCGCGCGGGTCGCGCTCGCGGTAGCCGGTCGCGCAGACGACCGCGTCGGCCTCGATCGTGCTCACCTCGCCCGTGGGCAGGAAGCACATCCGGACGCGGGCGCTGTCACCGTCGTCGTCCATGTCGAGCAGGCGGGAGACGTTCAGCATGCGCAGCCGCTCGACGCCCGCGACCTTCTCCGCGTAGGAACGCCGGTAGAGCTCGTCGATGAGGTCGAGGTCCACCACCGAGTAGTTGGTGTTTCTGGAGTAGGCGAGCAGCATGCGCTTCACCTCCCCGGGGGCGGCGAAGAAGTGGTCGACTGCCTGCGGGTCGAAGATACGGTTGGCGAACGGGCTGTCGTCGGCCGGTGAGTAGCCGTACCTGGTGAAGACGGCGCAGACCTCCGCGGACGGGTAGGTGCGGTGCAGGTGCTCGACCGCCTCGGCCGCGCTCTGCCCGGCGCCGACCACGACGAACCGTCCGGGGTCGCGCTCGCCGAGGGATTCGAGCCGGGCCAGCAGCTCCTCGGTGTGCCAGATCCGATCGCCCTGCCGCACTCCGTCGGGCAGCACGGGTTCGAGCCCGACCGCGATCACGAGGTTGCGCGTCAGGCAGGTGTGCAGCTCGTCACCGCGTTCCACGACGACTTCGAGGGTGTCGTCGTCGTACGGACGTACCGCGACGACCTCGGAGTCGTAGCGCACCAGGCCGGCGAAGGAGGAGGCGACCCATTCCAGGTAGTCGTGGAACTCCAGCCGGGTGGGGAACATGGTCTTGTGGTTGATGAAGTCGACCAGCCTCCCCCTGTCCTGGAGGTAGGACAGGAAGGAGTAGGAGCTTGCGGGATTGCGCAGGGTGACCAGGTCCTTGAGGAAGTGCACCTGCATCGTGGCGCCCTCGATGAGCATGTTGCGGTGCCAGCCGAAGGCGGGTTGCCTTTCGAAGAAGACCGCGTTCACACCGGAGCCGTACTCCTCTTCCAGGGCCACCGCGAGCGCGAGGTTGGAAGGACCAAAACCGATGCCCACGACGTCATAGACCGGGCTCGACATGTTCGCCTCTCACATGTTGAGGGGATGGTCCCCCCGCGACGGAGGCGGCGGGGGGAAGGGTGCGGGCGTGGTGTGTCAGGACGCGCCGACGGCCTTGGCCACCTCCGGCACGACCTGGTCGATCACGTAGGGGACCGCCAGCGGCGTCGGCGTGCGCAGCGGCCAGAACGCGGCGAGGTCCAGCGGCACGTAGGAGCCCCGCCTGACCACGTCGAGGCCGGCGAAGAGCTTGTTGGCCTCGATCTTCTTCTGGGTGGCGGCGTCGTCGTTGTAGTGGCTGAGCAGCAGGTCGACGTCGAGGACCTTGATCTTCTCCATGCTCAGCTCGGCCGCGAAGCCGTCACCGGGAAGCGTCCTGATCTCCTCGGGCAGTACCAGCCCGAACTGGTTGAAGAGCTGGACGCTGATGTCCGTGTCGGACTTCAGCACGCCGATGTTCCCCGAGGGGAAGACGCTGGTCAGCGCGAACTTCTTGCCGGCCAGCTCGGGGTAGGCGGTCTTGACCGAGTCGATCTTCGCTTCGACGTCGGTGACGAGCTTCTCGCCCTCGTCGGCCTTGCCGACCGCCTTGGCGACCTGGCGGGCCACCGTCTGCCACGAGTCCTCGGCGGGACCGGTCTCGTAGGCGGTGGTCGGTGCGAGCTGGGAGAGGTTGGCGTACTCCTTGTCGATGTAGTAGTCGCCGCCCGCGAGGATCAGGTCCGGCTTGAGTGCGGCGATCTGCTCCAGCGAGAAGCCCGACTCACCGGCCTTCAGCAGCGCCGGCTTGGCTCCGGAGATCCTGGGGGCGGTCCAGGGGGTGAGCCCGTCGGCCTGGATTCCGGTCAGCTCCGCCATGGCGACCGGCTGCACGCCCAGGGCGAGCAGGGTGTCCTGGTCGACCTCGCCGAGGGCGACGATGCGCTGAGGTGCGGATTCGATCGTGGTGGTGCCGAGTTTGTGCGTGATGGTGACCGGGAATCCGGAGGCGGCCTGGGTCGCCGAGGTGCTCGCGGCGGGTTGTTCGCCGTCACCGTCACCGGCGCACGCGCCCACCAGGCCGAGGCCCAGCAGCAGCGTTCCTGTCGCGGCCAGGCGGCGCATCGTGTCGCGCATAGATATGGATGTCCTCCCAGAGCCCCGAAGGGCACTAAATATTAGGTAAGCCTAACCTAACAATCTTTGCCGATTCTGTGAAGTCCCCCGTACGGGAATCCCGATCCGGGCGAGACCAGGTCCCCGGCTTCAGCCGTGGGGAGGAGGTCACTCCAGGCGGTTCACGAGTTCGGCGACGGTCTGGGCGGTCATGAGTGTCGCGATCCTCACTCCCGCACAGCCCGGTTCCCTCCGGATCCGGCGCACCAGCTCCATGGCGAGCAGCGAGTGGCCGCCCAGCTCGAAGAAGTTGTCGTGCGGCCCGACCGCGTCCACCTGGAGGACCTCGGCGAACGCCCGGCACAGCAGCGCCTCGCGATCGTCGTCGCGCCGGACGGCGTACCCGGTGCCGGCCTGAGTGACCGTACGGGCCTCAAGCGCCACCGGCAGGTCGCTCAGGCGCGTCTCCGGGTCGTCCGCGACGGTCTCCAGCACGTCCACGAGCGCGCGGAGCATCGTGTCGATCGTGGCCGGGTCGAACAGGTCCGCCGAGTAGTCGACGATGAGATGGAGCTCCTCAGCCCGCTCCCTGAAGATGAAGTCCAGGTCGAACTTCGCCGCGGGCGGGCTGAAGAGCGCCTCGCGCTGCCGCAGCCCGGGGAAGCGCACATCCCCCATGGCCTGGTTCTCGTAGCCGACCATCACCTGGAAGAGCGGGTTGCGGCCGGGCACCCGGGGTGGCCGCAGCGCCTCGACGAGCGCCTCGAACGGCAGGTCCTGGTTGGCCAGACCGGCCAGGTCGGTGTCGCGGACGCGGGCGAGCAGCTCGGCGAACGAAGGGTCACCCGAGGCGTCGGCGCGGAGCACGAGCGTGTTGACGAAGAAGCCGACCAGGTCACCGGCCGCCTCGTCGGTGCGGCCCGCGACGGGGCTGCCCAGCGGGATGTCCTCCCCCGCGCCCGCGCGGTGCAGCAGCGCGGCGACCGCGCTCTGGCAGACCATGAACATGCTCCCCTGGGCACCGCGCGCGAGCTCGCGGAGCCGTTCGGCCAGCGCCCCCGGCAGCTGCCTGGTCGCGGTCGCACCGCGCTGGCCGACGGTGGCCGGTCTGGGCCGGTCCACCGGCAGCGGGATCTCCGCCGGCATGCCCGACAGCGCCTTCGCCCAGTAGGCGAGCTGGCGGGCGTGCGGGCTGCCCGGGTCGGCGGGATCGCCGAGCAGCTCGCGCTGCCAGAGCGTGTAGTCGGCGTACTGCACCGCGGGGGGCTCGGTGGCCGGCGCCGCTCCCTCCAGCCGCGCGGCGTAGGCGCGCGCCACGTCCCTGGCGAACGGCCCGAAGGACCACTCGTCGAACGCGATGTGATGGAAGACCGCGAGCAGTAGGTGCTCGTTCTCCCCCTCGGGGATGAGCGCGACCCGCAGCGGGATCCGGGTGGCGAGGTCGAACGGGCGCGCGATCACCTCCTCGGGCGCGCAGGTCGCGATCTCCAGGACCGGGCGCGCCCGCTCCGGCGGCAGGACCCGCTGGTAGGGCACGCCCTCGTGCTCGGCGAAGACGGTCCGCAGGCTCTCGTGCCTGGCCGTCACGTCGCCGAGCGCGGCCTCCAGCGCGGCCAGGTCGATCTCACCGCTCAGGTGCACGGCCAGCGGCAGGTGGTACGCCTCGCGGGGGCCTTCGTCCTCGCGCAGGATCTGGTCGAGCAGCCAGAGCCGGCGCTGCGCGTACGACAGCGGGACGCGCTCGGGGCGCTGCCGGGGAGTCAGCGGGGGCCTGAGCGTGACACCGGCTCTGTCGTGCAGCCGGGTGGCGAGTTCGGCGACGTTCGGCGCCTCGAACAGGTCCCGGATCGCGAGCTCGACGCGCAGCACCGCGCGGACCCTGCCGACCAGCCGGGTCGCCAGCAGCGAGTGGCCGCCCAGCTCGAAGAAGTTGTCGTCGATGCCGACGCCGGCGATGTCGAGCACCTCGCCGAAGAGCGTGCACAGCAGCTGTTCCACGGCGGTCCTGGCGGCGCGGACACTGCCGCGCGGCCCCTGCCGGTCGGGGGCGGGCAGGGCCCGCCTGTCCAGCTTGCCGTTGACGGTCAGCGGGAGCGCGTCCAGCGTCATGACCGCGCTCGGCACCATGTAGCCGGGCAGCCGCCGCCTGAGCCCCTCGCGCACCCGGGCGGCGAGCACCCCGTGGTCGCGGGCGGCCGCCGGGTTGTTCGCGTACGACGCGGGCCCGCGGCCGGGGTCGGCCGGCAGGAAGGCTGCCCCGCCGCCGAATACGGCGTCGTAGTGGCCGATCTCGGCCGAGGGGGTGGTCACCACACCGGGGTCGAGCGCGTACAGCAGTTCGGGTTCGATGCCCTGCGGGGATGCCCGCAGCAGCTCGCGCGCCTCCCGCGCGGAGGCTCCGCCCTCGATCGCGCGCAGCGCGGCCAGCTCGGCCGAGAGCCTGGGGTCGGGGATGGCGCGCACCCTGAGCGGCCCGGGAAGGCGTCCGGCCAGGTCGTCGGGCCCGGCCCAGTCCACGATCGGGATCTCGGCGGCGAGCGATACGGCGGGCAGTGCTGCGAGCGATGCTGCGAGCGATACGGCGGGTGACTTCCGGAGCGTCACGTCGTAGCGGTGCCTGCTGAGCTCGTTGTGGTGGACGCCGCGCTTGGTACGGACCTCCACCCGTGCGTCCAGGTCGAGGGCGGCGAAGAACGCGGGGTCGAGGAGGAGCTCCTTCTCCATCCGCACCGCCCGGTCGATCGCCGCCGTACCGATGTCGCCGCCACCGGCGCCGCCGTCCCTGCCGAGCTGGATCGCCGTGTGCAGGCAGCGCACCGACCGCAGGTCGCGCACGTCGCCGACGAACAGCGCGCCGCCGGGGGCGAGCAGGTCCATCGCGGCGGCGATCACGCCGGCGAGGTATCCGGCACTCGGGAAGTACTGGATCACCGAGTTGATGACGACGGTGTCGAAGTAGCCGGCGGGCAGCCCGTCGGTATCGTGCGCGGGCCGGCAGCTCAGACGTACCGGCGAGTCGGGGCCGAGGTCGGCCTGGAGCTTGGCGATGACGGGGGCCGCGAAGTCGGTGCCCCAGTACTCCTCGCAACCGGGGGCCAGCCGCGACAGCAGCAGGCCGGTGCCGACGCCGATCTCCAGCACCCGCCGGGGGTTGAGGTCCCAGATCCGGGCCACCGTGGTGTCGCGCCACTCGCGCATGTGCTCCAGCGGGATGGGCAGCCCGTCGTAGCTGCTGTCCCAGCCCGCGAAGTCCTCGGTGTGGACCGCCGTGCCGATCTCGGTGTACTCGGCGTCGTAGATCTGCCGCCATTCGGCCAGGTGCTCGCGTTCGGCGTCGGGCCGCGCGGCGCCGTCGGGCACCACGTAGCCGATGAGACGCTTCACGCCGGGCACGTCGGTGCCGACCGCGATGACGGCCGCCTGCCCGACGCCGGGCTCGGCCGCCAGCGCGCTCTCGACCTCCTCCAGCTCGACCCGGTAGCCGCGGATCTTCACCTGCTCGTCGGTACGGCCCAGGAAGTCGATGTTGCCGTCCCGGCGGACCCGTACGAGGTCGCCGGTCCGGTACATCCGGCCGCCGCCGAACGGGTCGGCCACGAACCGTTCGGCGGTCAGGCCGGGCCGGTCGAGGTAGCCTCTGGCCAGGCCCGCGCCGGTGATGTAGAGCTCCCCCGGCGCGCCCGGCGGGACCGGCCGCAGCCAGCCGTCGAGCACGTAGCCCCGGGTGTTCCAGATCGGCCTGCCGACCGTGGGTGTGGCGCTGTCCTCGGTGCCGCCGCCCAGCGTGTTGATGGTGTACTCGGTCGGGCCGTAGAGGTTGTAGCCGAGCACCCCCTCGGCCTGCGCGAGCCGGTCCCAGACCGCCGCGGGGACGGCCTCGCCGCCCAGCAGCACGAGCGGCGGGCGGTGCTCCCCGTCGAGCAGCCCCTCCTCCAGGAGCTGCTGCGCGTACGTCGGCGTCACGTTGATCACGTCGATCCGGTGACGCCGCAGGTACTCGGTGAGCGCCTCGGCGTCGCGCCGCAGTTCCTCGTCGCAGACGTGCACCTCGTGGCCCTCGATGAGCCAGAGCAACTCCTCCCACGACATGTCGAAGGAGAACGACACGGTGTGCGCGATCCGCAGCCGGCGCCCGGCCGAGGCCACGACCGGGTCGAAGATGTTGGCCCGGTGGTTGAACTGCATGTTGGTCAGGCCCCGGTAGGGGGTGACCACGCCCTTGGGGCGCCCGGTGGAGCCGGAGGTGTAGATCACGTACGCCGGGTGGTCCAGCCGGCCCGGCACGTCCCTGCCGAAATCGGGCAGTTCCTCCCCCGCCAGTCCGGTGCCCGGCAGGGCTGCCAGCCTCTCCCGTACGGCCGGGTCGTCGAGCGGGATCGAGGCACCCGGGCAGGTCAGCCCGGCGGCGATGTCCCGGTGCGAGACGAGGCAGACGGGGGCGGCGTCGGCCAGCATGAAGTCGAGCCGCTCGGCCGGGTAGTCCAGCTCCAGGGGAAGGTAGGCGGCCCCCGTCTTGAGCACCGCGAACAGCGCGACGACCATCTCCGCCGACCGGGGCAATGCCAGGGCGACCACCCGCTCGGGGCCCGCTCCGTGTGCCCTGAGCAGCCTGGCCAGCCGGTTGGCCGCGGCGTCCAGCTCGGCGTAGCTGAGCCGCACGTCGGGCTGGGAGACCAGGGCGAGCTCGTGCGGAGTGCGCTCGGCCTGCTCGGCGAGCAGTTCGGCGATGGTGAGGCCGGGCACGGACCGTTCTGCCTCGGCCCAGTCGCGGCGCAGCCGGTCGTGCTCGTCCGGCAGGAGCAGGCCGAGCCGGTGGCAGGGGGTCTCGGGCACGGTGGCGAGGGTCTCCAGGACACGCACGTACCGGTCGGTGAGGCGTTCGGCCTCGGCCTCGGTGAAGGCGTCGCCCCGGTACATGACGCGCAGGCCCGCGCCGGGCTCGACGACCATGGTGATCGGGTAGTGGGTCGCGTCGCGGACCTGGCGGCCGAGCACCCGCACGTCGCCGGCGGGGCCGAAGCCTCGCTCGGTGGGCATGCCGGGGAAGTTCTGGAACACGAAGAGGGTGTCGAAGAGGGTCCCGAGGCCCGCCGCCCGCTGCACGTCGGCGAGCGCGACGTAGGAGTGGTCGAACAGCTCCGACTGGAAGGTCTGCGTCCGTTCCAGTACGGCGCGCAGCGGTTCTGCCGCACCGGCCCGCACCCGGACGGGGACCGTGTTGAACAGCAGCCCGACGACGGACTCGACGCCGTCGACGTCGGGGTGGCGGCCGGACACCGAGACGCCGAAGACCACGTCGTCGCGGCCGGTCAGGCCCGCCAGGAGCAGTCCCCAGGCGCTCTCGTACAGGGCGGCGAGGGTCAGGCCGGACTCCCGGGCGAGGGCGCCGAGCCGGTCGGCGAGGCCCTCGGGCAGCTCGCGGTGGATCTCCCCGGCACCGGCGAGGTCGGCGGGGCGGTCGGCCAGCTCGGGCCTGAGCAGGGTCGGCTCGTCGAGCCCGTCCAGAGCGCGGCCCCAGGACTTGATCGCGGCCTGCCGGTCCTGCCCGTTCACCCAGTCGAGGTAGGCGGGGAAACCGACCACGGGGCGGGCCCGCTCGGCGTCGGCGTCGGTGTAGAACTCCAGCAGCGAGGTGACCAGCAGGCCGCCCGACCAGCCGTCCAGCAGGATCAGCTCGGAGGTGAGCACCAGCCGGAAGTCGCCCTCGCCCACCCTGGCCAGCGCGAAGCGGATCAGCGGCGGGGAGTCGGGGACGAACGGCCGGGCGCGCTGGGCCTCGACGAACGCCTCCAGTGCCTCCGCCCCGCCGGTCTCGGCGTAGGTCCAGTCGACCTCGAACCGCTCCGGGACGAACTGCACGCTCCGGCCGGCGTCGGTGCGGAACCCGGCCCGCAGGTTGGGGAACTTCAGCAGCACCTGGCGCGCGGCCCCGGCGAGGCTGCCGGGGTCGACGGGCCCTGACAGGGTCACCACGGCCTGCTGGACGTAGACGTCCCGGTCCTCGCCGGCCAGCATCAGGTGGAAAAGCAGTCCTTCCTGCAGCGGCGAGAGCGGCAGCTCGGTCCGCGACTCGGATGCCCCGGCCGCCGCGACCTCGCCGGCCGGGCCGTCTGGACGGAGGCTCACGACCTCACCGGACAGCACGTCCGCGTGCTCGGCGGACAGCACGTCCGCGTGCTCGGCGGACAGCACGTCCGCGTGCTCGGCGGACAGCACGTCCGCGTGCTCGGCGGAGCCGGCCGTCTTGGCCTCGGCGGGCGGGGCCGCCGCGATCCGGGCCAGGGCCTCGACGGTACGTGACCGGAAGACGTCGCGGACCGTGAAGGAGAGGCCCGCGCGGCGGGCGCGTCCCACGAGCAGGGCCGCGCTGATGCTGTCGCCGCCGGTGCGGAAGAAGTCGTCGTCGGCGTTGACGCCGTCCCGCCCGAGGATCTCGGCGACGAGCCCGGCGAGGCCGCGCTCGGCGTCGGTCCGCGGCGCCCTGCCCTCGCGGGCGGCGGGCTCGGGCAGCGCCCTCCTGTCAAGCTTGCCGTTGGGAGTGAGCGGCAGCCGGTCGAGGCCGACCAGCACGGAGGGGACCAGATGGTCCGGCAGGATCTCGCCGAGCCGGTCGTGCAGCGCGTCGAGGTCGAGACCGATCTCACCCACGACGTAGCCGACGAGGCGCGGGCCCGAGCGAGCCGCCACGACCGCCTGCCGCACGCCGGGCTGGGCGGCGAGCACCGCCTCGACCTCACCGGGTTCGACCCGGAAGCCACGGATCTTGATCTGGTCGTCGGCCCTGCCCAGGAAGTCCAGGGCGCCGTCGCGGCGGCGGCGCACCCGGTCGCCGGTGCGGTAGAGCCGCGATCCCGGCGGGCCGAAGGGGTTGGCGACGAACCGCTCGGCGGTGCGGCCCTGGTCGCCGAGATACCCGCGCGCCAGGCCGTCTCCGGCGAGGTAGAGCTCGCCGACCGGCACCTCGCGGAGCCCGGCGTCCAGGACGTACGCGGCGGTGTTGGCGATCGGGACCAGGCCGCCGCCCTCGGCGATCAGGCTGTCCCCTGCCGCCTCGGAGCAGCCGTACAGGTTGACCAGCCGGGCGGGTACCCGCTCGGCCAGGGCTGCGGGCAGGGCCTCGCCGCTGCTCACCCAGGTGGTCACCGAGCCGAGCTCCCCGGTCTCCAGGAGCGCGGCCAGCAGGCTCGGCACGACCGTCACCAGGTTCACCCCGTGGCCACGGATCAGCTCGGCCAGGGCGAGCGCGTCGGTGGCCGTGTCGTCGTCCGCGACGACGACGGTGTCACCGGCGATGAGACCGCCGAGCAGTTCGGTGCTGCCGTCGATGAAGGCCGGTGAGCTCTTGGCCACCCGCACGCCGACCGCGGCGAGCTCGGCACCCCAGGCGAGCCGGTTGGCCAGCGCCCGCTGGGTCCCGACGACGGCCTTGGGTGTCCCGGTGGACCCCGAGGTGAAGATCACGTACGCGGGGTGGTCGGGGTGGAGCCGGGGCCGGGCGCGGGGCGGCGCGTCCAGCGGCGGCTCGTCCACGCCGACGACCAGCAGGGGCCGGGCGACCTGCAGCATCATCTCGACGCGGGAGCGGGGGTAGGTCGTGTCGACGGGCAGGTAGGCCGCGCCGGTCTTGAGCACCGCGAGCAGGGCCACGACGAACTCGGCCGAGCGGGGCAACGCGATCGCGACGATTTTCTCGGGACCCGCTCCCGCCGCGGCGAGCCGGTCGGCGAGGGCCTCGGCGCGCTCGTCCAGTTCGGCGTAGCCGAGCGCGGTGCCGCCGCTGACGACGGCCGTGGCGTGCGGCGTGCGCGCCGCCTGTGCCTCGATGTGCTCGGCGACGGTGAGCGGGGGGAACTCGCGGGCGGTGTCGGGCCGCGCGACCGGGGCGCCGAGCGACGACAGACGCCGCGCAGGTTCCTCGGTGACCCGCTCCAGCAGCTCGCCCAGGTCGGCGAGCAGGCCGGTGACGGTTTCGGCGTCGAAGAGGTCGGTGGCGTAGGCGACGAACCCCTCGATGCGCTCCTCGCCCTCGGCGAAGTAGATGTCCAGGTCGAATTTGACGCCGCCGGTCTCGGGCAGGAACGGCTCGGCGCGCACGCCGGGCAGCCGCAGCCGCACGTCCTCCAGCCTCTGATGGACGATCATCACCTGGAACAGCGGGCTGCGGGCGAGCGAGCGCTCCGGCGCGAGCCGCTCCACGACCTGCTCGAACGGCACGTCGGAGTTGGAGAACGCGGCCAGGTCGGTGTGGCGGACCCGCTCAAGTAGTTCGGTGAAGGCCGGGTCTCCCGACAGGTCGGTGCGGAGCACGACGAGGTTGACGAACACCCCGACCAGGTCCGCGAGGTCTGCGTCCGCCCGGCCCGCGATGGGCGAGCCGAGCGCCACGTCGTCGCCCGCGCCCGCCCGGTGCAGGAGCGCGGCCACGGCGGCGTGCAGGACCATGAACACGCTGGTGCCGGTCTCCAGGGCCAGCCTGCGCGCGCCGGCCAGCGGCAGCTCGAACGACGCCGGCCCGCCCCGGTGACTCACCTCGGCGGGCCGGGGCCGGTCGGTCGGCGGCGTGCTCTCCTCGGGAAGCTTGCGGAGCGTCCGCTCCCAGAAGGCGAGCTGGTCGGCGAACTCGGCGGTCCGGCTCTGCCAGACGGCGTAGTCGGCGTACTGCACGGGCAGCGGGACCCAGTCGGGCGCGGTGCCCGCGCCGCGGGCGGTGTAGGCGCGAGACAGGTCGGCGAGCAGCGGCGTGAACGACCACTCGTCGGCGGCGGCGTGGTGCTGGAGCACGACCAGCACGGACTCCTCGGCGGAGACACGCAGCAGGGTCGCCCGGATCGGCAGGTCGGCGCCGAGGTCGAAGACGTGCGAGGCGGCCCGCGTCTCGGCGGCGCGCAGCCGCTCCCCGGTCCAGCCCCGCGCGTCCACCACGTCGAACGCGACCTCGCCAACCTCACCGACCTCCAGGACACGCTGGACCGGCAACCCGTCGGGACCCTCTACCAGCAGGGTGCGCAACGCCTCGTGCCGGGCGACGACGTCGCCGAACGCGGCGCGCAGCGCGTCGACGTCGACCGGGCCGCGCAGGCGCAGACCGAGCGGGAGCCCGTCGGCGGCCGAGGGGCCGCGCAGGCGCTCCTCGAACCAGAAGCCACGCTGGGCCGCCGAGGCGGGGACGATCTCGGGTCTGGTCACGTCGCGCACCCTCGGCCGGGTGCCCCGCACCAGCCTGGGCGCCAGCGCGGCGACGGTGGGTGCCTCGAAGACGTCGGCGATGGTGAGTTCGGCGTCGAGCGCGGCGCGTACCCGGCCGGCGAGGCGGGTGGCCAGCAGGGAGTGGCCGCCCAGCGCGAAGAAGTCGTCGTCGATTCCCACGTCGATTCCCAGCGTGTCCAGGCCGAGCGTCTCGGCGAAGACCGCGCAGAGCGCCGCCTCTCGGTCGTCGCGCGGCCCCCGGCTCGACACCTGGACCTCGGGGGCGGGCAGCGCGGCCCGGTCGAGCTTGCCGTTGACGGTCCGCGGCAGCTCCGCAAGGGTGACCATCGCGCCGGGCAGCATGTATTCGGGCAGTGCCCTGGCCGCGGCGGCCCGCAGGTCCGCCTCCAGGAAGCCGGGGCGCGGCACGACGTAGGCGACGAGTCTCCCCTCGCCCGGCGTGTCCTCGCGGACCACGACCGCGACCCGCGCGACACCGGGGTGGGCGGCGAGCACGGCCTGCACCTCATCGGGTTCGATCCGGAACCCGCGGATCTTCACCTGGTCGTCGCCGCGCCCCAGGTACTCCAGCGACCCGTCCCGACTCCAGCGGGCCAGGTCCCCGGTGCGGTACATGCGCTCGCCCGGCGTGCCGAAGGGGTCTGCGACGAAGCGTTCCGCGGTCAGACCCGGGCGGCCTGCGTAGCCTCGGGCCAGCTGCTCGCCCGCGAGATAGAGCTCCCCGGGGACGCCGATGGGCGCGAGGCGCAGTGCGGGATCCAGGACGTAGGCGCGGGTGTTGGGGAAGGGACGGCCGATCCCGGCCGCCGGCAGGTCCGCGGAGGTCGCCCAGATCGTCGCCTCGGTCGGCCCGTACACGTTGACCGCCGACGCCGCCACCGAGTGGAGGGTCTCGGCGAGTGCGGCCGGCAGGGCCTCGCCGCCGACGAGCACCCGCAGCCCGGCGAGCGCGGCCGGCTCCAGCGAACCCAGCAGCGACGGGGTGCCCTGCACGATGGTCGCGCCGCTGAGCAGCGCGCCCAGTGCCGCCGGTTCGCGTACGGTCTCGCGTCCGGCCAGCACGACGGTCGCGCCGCTGATCAGCGGTACGTACAGCTCCAGTGCCGCGATGTCGAAGGCGATCGTGGTCACCGCGACGAGCCGGTCATCGGCGCCCAGAGCGAGGCGCTCTCGCATGGTGAGGAGGAAGGCGGTGAGCGCGGTGTGCGGGATGGCCACGCCCTTGGGGCGGCCGGTCGAGCCCGAGGTGTAGATGACGTACGCCAGGTCACCGCCGCTCGCCGGGTGCGACGGCCCATGCTCGGGCAGCACCCCGGACGGCGCCCCGGGCAGCACCCCGGATGGTGCCAGCACCGCGGTGCCCTCGGGGAGGAGGGCCGCGGTCTCCGGGGTCGCGATCACGCAGAGCGGGTCCGCGTCCTGGATCATGTAGGCCAGCCGGTCGGCCGGGTGGTCTGTGTCCAGTGGCAGATAGGCGGCGCCGGACTTCAGCACGGCCAGCAGCGCGACCACCAGGTCCGGGGTACGGGGCAGGGCCAGCGCGACGAGCCGGTCGGGGCCCGCGCCGCGCTCGCGCAGCAGCCGGGCGAGATCCGAGGCCCGCCGGTCCAACTCTGCGTAGGTGAGCGTGCCGGACTCGCCGTCGACGGCGACCGCGTCCGGGGTGCGCGCGGCCTGCTCCTCGAACAGGGAGGTCACCGTCGTGTCCTGGCGGGGGCATGCGGTGTCGTTCCACTTGGCCAGCAGGGCCGGCTCGTCCGCGCCGAGCAACTCCAGGTCGGCGATCCGCAGGTCCGGGCGGCTCACCGCGCTGTCCAGCAGCGTCTCCAGATGGGCCAGCAGCGCGTCGATCCGCTCGTCGTCGAACAGCTCTCGCCGGAAGGTGGCCTCGACGGTCATGCCCCGCGGCCTGACGAACGCCTCAAGCGACAGGTCGAAGTGAGTGGTGCCGTTGTGGATGTGCGTCCAGCTCGTGGTGACGCCCGGCAGGTCCAGCTCACCGATCTCCTGGGTGAGGAAGAGCAGCATGGTGTCGAAGAACGGCGACCTGCCGCGCTGCCGGGCGGGCCGCAGCTCCCGAACGATCGTGTCGTAGGGCAGCGTCCGGTGCGCGAACCCCTCGGTGCAGGTGTCGCGGACCCGGTGCAGGACCTCGCGGAAGGTGGGCGCGCCGGACAGGTCGGTGCGGAGCACGAGGGTGTTGCCGAAGTTGCCGGCCAGCCGCTCGATCTCGGCGTGCTCGCGGTTCATGACCGCCGAGCCGACCGCGATGTCGGTGGCGCCGGTGTAGCGGTGCAGCAGCACCGCGTGGGCGGCGAGCATCACCATGTACGGGGTGACGTTCTCGGCGACGGCCAGTTCCCGCATCCCCTCGGTGACCGCGTCGTCGAAACGGCGTGCCCGGCGTCCGCCCCGCTCGGAGACGGTCGCGCCACGCGGACGGTCGGCGGGCAGGTCGAGGGGTGCGGGCGGCGGGTCGAGGCGCCGCCGCCAGTAGTCCATCTCCTCGGGAGAGTGCGGGCGGCCCTGCTCCCAGGCGGCGAAGTCCGGATACTGGACGGTCGGCGTGGGAAGGCCGTCGGGCTCGCCCAGGACGGAGGCCCGGTACAGCGCCGACAGGTCACGCGAGAGCGAACCCCAGGTCATGCCGTCCCAGGCGATGTGGTGCACGACCAGGACGAGGGCGTACCTCCGCGTGCCGAGCCGGAGCAGTTCCAGCCGGATCGGCCTCTCGGCGCGCAGGTCGAAGGGGAGCGCCGCGACGTACCCGGCGCGCGCCTCGGCGTCGGTGCAGTCGAGCACCGGCAGGTCGAGGGAGTCGTCGGCGGCGACGTGCTGCACCGGGCCGCCGTCGTCAGGGGCGTCGTCGTCAGGGCCGCCGCCGTCAGGGGCGTCGCCGTAGGTGGTGCGCAGCACCGCGTGGCGGCGGATGAGAGCCCGCAGCGCCTCGCGCAGCGCCTCCGGGTCGAGCTCACCCGACATGCGCACCAGCAGGCACACGTTGTAGGCCGGGCTGGTGGGAAACGTCCGGTGGTGCAGCCACATGCTCTGCTGCGCGTAGGACAGCGGGGCGGGGTCCCCGGATCCGCGTGGGGCGATCCGGTCCCTGCCGGGGCCGAGCCCCGCCTCGGCCATCATTCGCCGCATCAGTTCGCGCCGCCGTGTGACGTCCTGCTGTTCCCGCACGCTCAACTCTTTCTTCGTGGGTCCGGGGGCCAGGCAGTCGCCCGCCTAAAGGTTAGGTTAGCCTTGCCTATTAAATCAACACAAGGTTAGCCTTACCTAAATTGATCGGACTTTCCGGTCCCTCAGAGGGGTGGGTCTTGTGTCCTTTGGCATCAGCACAGATGAGATGCGCGCGGAGGTGGTCGTCGACAGCACGGTCGACCCGCTGCACCTGGTCGCCCGTCTGGCCGGCTCAGGACTGTTCGACGACTACACCGTGTACGAAAGACCGGGCCTGTGGACCTTCGCGGGCGGGGTGTCGGGCGAGGTGATCCTCGAATCCGGAGTCGTGCGCAGCCGCTGGCTGGACGGCCCCTCCGTGGACGAGGCGTGGTCGGGCCGGCCGGCCGCGGCGCTGAAGGCGGTGTTCGGCGCGGCCCCGTGGCCGGCCTGGAACGCCTACGGCTGGATCGCGTTCGAGTTCGCCGCGACCGGCCCCGCGGGCCGGCTCGCCCATCTGGTCGTGCCACGCACCGAGGTGCACATCGAGGCGGGACGCGCGCTGGTGGTGAGCGCCGACACCGGCGAGGCCGAGCGGGTCGCCGAACTGCTGGCCGCCCCCGGCGCGCCCCGAATCGCGGCACCGTCACCCGTCGACGTGCGCTCCGACGGCGACCACTACCGGTCGCGGGTCGCCCAGGCGATCTCCGAGATCACCGCCGGGCTCTACCAGAAGGTCATCGTCTCCCGCCGGCTGCCGATCCCGTTCCCCGTCGACGTCGTCGCGACGTACGTGTGCGGCCGGGCCGCCAACACCCCGGCCCGCTCGTTCCTCCTCGACCTGGACGGCTTCCAGGCCACCGGGTTCAGCCCCGAGGTGCTGGTGGGCGTCGACGGGCGCGGCACGGTCACGACCCAGCCGCTGGCCGGCACGCGAGCCTTCGGCCGAGGGGAGAGCACGGACTCACGGACCCGTCACGAACTGGAGAGCGACCCCAAGGAGATCTTCGAGCACGCGGTCTCGGTGCGCACCTCGCAGCAGGAGCTGTATCAGGTGTGCGCGCCCGACACGGTCAGGGTCACCGGCTTCATGGCGGTGAAGGAGCGCGGCAGCGTGCAGCACCTGGGCTCCAGCGTCAGCGGCGAACTGGCACCCGGCCGCACCTGCTGGGACGCGCTCGACGCGCTGTTTCCCGGCGTGACCGCCTCCGGCATCCCCAAGCCGGAGGCGATCGACGCGATCACCCGGCTTGAGGAGCGCCGCGGGCTCTACTCCGGAGCCGTCCTGACCGTCTCGCGGGACGGGGCGATGGACGCCGCCCTGGTTCTGCGCGCCCTCTACAGCGAGAACGGCCGGGCGTGGCTGCGGGCCGGCGCCGGCATCGTGTCCGCCTCGACGCCCGAGCGCGAGTACGAGGAGACCTGCGAGAAGCTCTCCAGCATCGCCCCGTATGTGGTCCAGCGCGCGTGAGAGGCGCGCTTGCCCTCACGCACGCCTTTCGCGCGCGTGAGGGCGCTCGGACCTAAAGCCGGGCGACCCGCTCACCCCCGAGCCGGACGACCCGCTCGGACCTAAAGCCGGACGAGCCGCTCGGACCTAAAGCCGGACGGCCCGCTCGACCCCGGAGTCCGTCCGCCGGTCACCTCCCCGCTGTCTGGGCCGCCGCACCGGCGACCGGCTCGGCCGGATCGGCGCCGAGCGCGACGACGCGGTTGCCGCCGTCCACGTGCACGACCTTGGGCCGGTGCGCCTCCGCCTCCGCGGCGTCGAACGCCCCGTAGGAGATGATGATGACCAGGTGCCCGGGGTGGATCAGGTGGGCCGCCGCGCCGTTGACACCGATGACCCCGCTGCCGGCCTCCCCCGTGATCGCGTAGGTGACGAGCCGGGCACCGTTGTCGATGTCGACGACGTGGACCTGCTCGCCCTCGACGATATCGGCGGCGGCCATCAGCTCGGCGTCGATCGTCAGGGAACCCACATAGTGCAGGTCCGCCTGGGTCACGGTGGCACGGTGGATTTTTCCATTCATAAGGACCCGCTGCACTGCTTCTATCCCCTTTCCTTAAGGTCAACTAAGGTTAGCCTCACCTTACTGATTCTGCCCGCTGAGGAGAACCCCGAAGATGTTGCGCCATCTGGCCATGGACATCAGCCCACTGAGAACCAGCAGGGCCTTTCGCGACGTGTTCATCGCACGTACCGTGTCGGTCTTCGGCATCGGCATGCTCCTGGTCGCGGTGCCCGTACAGGTCTACGCGATGACCGGATCGACGGTACACGTCGGCGCCGTCTCCTCCGCCGAGGGGTTCGCCCTGCTCGCCGGGTTCCTGTGGGGCGGGGTGCTGGCCGACCGGCAAGACCGGCGCCGGTTGATGCTCCTGGCACGCGGCGCGGCCGGCCTGGGCTTCGCACTGCTGGCGCTGAACGCCTTCCTGCCCTCCCCCTCGCTCGCGGCGATCTACGTGCTCGCGGCCTGGGACGGGCTGGCGACCGGGGTCAGCGTCACCGCGCTGCTGGCCGCGACTCCCGCCCTGGTCCCCCCGGACAAGCTCGTCGCGGCGGGCGCGATCAACGCGCTGACCGTACGGCTCGGCTCGATGATCTCTCCCGCGCTCGGTGGCCTGACCATCTCGGCGTTCGGCGTCGGCTGGAACTACACGGTCGCGGCCTTCGGCACCCTGGTCACCCTCGGCCTGCTGACCAGGCTCCCCACCCTGAGACCGGCCGTCGTGGCCACCGAGAACCCGTTGAGGGCGATCGGCTCGGGGCTGCGGTTCGTGGCCTCGCACCGCGTCATCGGCTCGCTCATGCTGCTCGGCCTGCTGTTCATGGTGGCGGGCGGCATCCCGGTGCTCATGCCCGCGTTCGCGACCCTGCAACTGGACGGCGGCCCGGCCACGATCGGCCTGCTCTACACCGCACCGGCCTGCGGCGCGGTGCTCGGCTCGCTCACCAGCGGATGGGTCGTGCACTCGCGCGCGCCGGGCAGGGCGCTGCTCGTCGCGTCGGTCTGCGGCTTCGTGCTCCTGGCCTGCCTGGGACTGGCCCGGCATCCCGCGCTCGCGGTCGCGATCCTCTTCGGGTACGGTCTCGTCGCGTCCATCGAGGAGATCCTCCGCTACGGCCTCATCCAGGCGCACACCCCCGACGGCTACCTCGGCCGGGTGAACGCCCTGTGGGCCGCCCAGGAGACCGGGGGCGAGGCCGTCGGCGCGCTCGGCGCGGGCGCGCTCGGCCGCTACCTGGCGCCCGGCGCCGCGATCGTCGTGTACGGAGCGGCCAGCGCCGCGCTGGCGCTGACCCTGGCCCTCACGCTCACCGGCCTGCGCGGCGCGGCCCTGGAGACCGAGCCTCAGGACGCCTAGCCGCGCCGCCACGCGGTGATGACCTGTCAGTCGCCCCCTCCCGCGGCCGGCAGCCGCGGTGGCTCCATCACGCCGGCGGCCACCATGTCGACGTCCAGGTGCGGCCGCTCGTCTCCCACCGGCCGCGCGCCCCGCTCACGCCCCCGCCCCCCTCATCTGTCACTCGACAGCAACCAGACCAGGTAGAGGCCGCCCAGCACGCCGGTGACCACGCCGACCGGCGGCGTGACCGGCAGATGCAGCGTCACCAGGTCACTGAAGACGAGCAGCGCCGCGCCCATCAGTGCGGCCGGCACGGGCTGCGTGCCCGGCCGGCGGGTGAGCCTCCGCACCAGCTGCGGCGCGGCCAGCGCGACGAACGGGACCGGTCCCACCGCCGCGGTCGCCACCGCCACCAGCCCCACGCCTGTCACCACGAGCGCGGCCCGCGTCCGCTGGACCGGCACACCGAGCGCCTGGGCCGCGTCGTCCCCGAGCTCACCCATCCGCAGCCGGCGCCCGAACGCCAGCGCGACCGGAACGAGCACGGCCATGGCGACGGCCAGCGGCCACGCGTGCTGCCAGCCCCTGCCGGTCAGGCTGCCGGTGAGCCAGAACGCCGCCTCGTACGCCTCGCGCAGCTCGGCCCGGGTGACGAGGTAGACGTTGAACGACTCGAGCATCGCGGCCGCGGCGACCCCGACCAGCACCAGCCGGTAGCCGTGCACCCCGCCGCGGTAGGCGACCAGGTAGACGGCGAGCGCGGTCAGCACCGCGCCGAGGACGGAACTGGCCGCGATGGCTGCGGTGCCGCCGCCGACGACCAGGATCTGCAGTAGCGCGCCGGTGGCCGAACCCGTGGTGAACCCGATGAGGTCGGGGCTGCCCAGCGGGTTGCGCGTGATGCTCTGGAAGATCGCACCGCTCAGGCCCAGTGCCGCTCCGGCGAGCAGGCCGGTGATGGCCCTGGGCAGGCGCAACGTGAGCACGATGAACTCCGTCGCGCGCTCCCCCCGCCCGGTCAGCGCTCCCACCACCTCGGTGACGGAGATGGGGAAGTCTCCACTGCCGACCACGAGCAGCGCCGCTCCCAGTGCGATGCCCGCCAGCGCGACGCACACCGCGACGGCCCGCGGCCGCCACCGCACCGACATGGCCCCGACGCGCAGCACACGATTCATGCTCACAGCTGAGGAACCCTTCCACGACGGACCATCAGTGCCAGGAGGGGAGCGCCCAGGAAGGCGGTGACGATGCCCGTCTCCAGCTCACCGGGCGCCGCGACCACGCGACCGACGATGTCCGCGCCGAGCAGCAGCACCGGCGCCAGCAGCAACGAGTACGGCAGCACCCAGCGCTGGTCCGGGCCGACCAGCACCCGGACCACGAAGGGCACCGCCAGCCCGATGAAGGCGATCGGCCCCACCGCCGCCGTCGCGGCACCACACAGCACCACGACCGCCAGCGCCCCGAGCGCGCGGGTCCGGCCCGCGCGTACGCCCAGCGCCTGCCCCGTGTCCTCTCCCAGGGCCAGCGCGTTGAGCGGGCGCGCCAGGCAGAGCGCCAGCACCGTCCCCACCAGCAGGAACGGGCCGAGCTGCGCGAAGACTCCGAGGTCGCGTCCGGACAGCGAGCCCACCTGCCAGAACCGGAAGCCGTTGAAGCCACGCGGGCTGAGCAGCATCACCCCCGCCGTCAGCGAGCTGAACACCGCGTTGATCCCGGCCCCGGCCAGGACCAGCCGCGCGGGGGTGGCACCGGAACGGCCGCGCGCCCCGATCGCGTAGACCAACAGCGCCGCCCCGGCGGCCCCGAGAAACGCCGCCCACACATAGACGAGAACCTCGTCCACCCGGAACAGACCGATCACCGTCACGACCGCCATCGCCGCGCCGCCGTTGACGCCGAGCAGGCCGGGCTCGGCCAGAGGATTACGGGTCAGCGCCTGCATGAGCGCGCCGGCCAGGCCCAGGGCCGCCCCGACGGCCACACCCAGCAGTGTGCGCGGCAGCCGCAACTCCTGAATGATCAGCGCGTTCTCCGAGCCGTCGGGGGTGAACACGCCCAAGAGGACCTGGTTCAACGGGATCTGCTTGGCACCGATCGCGATGCCTGCCAGCACGGTGAGCAGCAGCAGGCCGCCGAGCAGACAGAGACCGGCCAGCCGTCTTTGGACATGGCTCTTTGCGGGGGGAGGCACAGAGATTAAGTTAGCCTAACCTAACAATAATGGCGACGGGCGGCCCTGAGGGCACGCACGAATTCCACCGGCCGAATTCCGCCGCCTACATCGGCATCTTCAAAGTCGTTCAACAATCCGGCATGCCCACCGCAGGGTCTCACCGGCACCTTCGACTGTTCGCCCTCTGCCCGCCGGAGGCGCTCCAGCAGCGCCCCGACAGCGCCCCGACAGTGCTCCGACCAACCCGCCCGGTGTGGCGAATCTCGACACCGAGGGCCGGAACGGGCCGCCACGACCGGCTCCGTCCCCGCTCGTCGCGTCGAGTGGGGAGGGAGCCGGCCCCGCGGGCGATCAGCCGGCCGTCGACCTGTGCGCAGCGCCGAGGTGCGCAGGAATAGCGGGAGTCACCACCTCACGCCATGCCGAACCGGGTGGCGTTTCCATACGCGAGCAGATCCCCACGGTTTCGAGCGCCCTGCGATAGGCGTTCGTCTGCCTCTCCGGCGATCCGGCCCGCCCCCAGAGGTCACCGATCTCGCGCCAGAGCCTGGCCGACTGCCGGTCGGTGAAGGAGGCCGGCGTGGCGACCGGATCGGCGAGCGACTCCTGCGCCAGAGCCAGAGCCGGGCCGCCGTCTTTGGAGCGTGCCAAGGCGAGCTCGGCCAGGACCAGGTACGCCATGGCCGGCACCGTCCCGCGCGCACCGGCGAGCAGGCCAAGAGCGCGGTCCGACAGGTCGGCGGCGGCGTCCACGTCGCCGGAGCGCAGCCGCACGCGGGAGAGCACGATCAGGCTCCGGGCGTGCTCGACCGTCCCCGGTGACAGGCGCGTGAGGACCTCGGCCGCGGAGGCGGCGAACTCGCCCGCCCGGTCAAGGCCGGCGCCCTCGGGGCTCGCAGCGGTGATCCACGCCCAGCACATCGCGCTCCGGACGTAGTCGGAGGCCATCCGCGTGGGCCGACCGACGGCGATGGCGTCCTCCGCGAGCCGCAGGGCGAGCGCGGAGTCCTTCTCCGCCGCGGCCATACCGACCTGCCAGAGGCTGAGAACCTCCGGACCACGGTCGACGGCGTCGGGCATGCCGGACGCCGACAGCACCCGCTCGGCATATGCCAGGTCGATCTCCGTCTCGGCGAGCACCACGGCGAGGTCGAGGGCCAGAGCCCCCTGGTCGAGCCCGAGCCGGACGGCCTGGGCCAGAGCCTCCAACCCGAGATCCCGGGCGCGTAGCATGTCACCGGCTCGGTGATAGCAACGGCAGAGTGCCACGACGAGCGGTAGGTCCGCGAGACGCTCGGGATGCGCCGCGGCCTCGCGGCGAAGCCGCTCGTAGGCCTCGACCGCCTGAGCCGTGTGCCCCTGGGCCTCCAGCGTGCGAGCCTGGCCGAACCTCGCCTGCGCGGCCAGGGCGGCATTGTCGTCACCCGCGGCCCTGACCGCTTCCGCGAAACGATCGGCCGCCACGGCCGGGTCCCCGTGACACAACTCCAGCTCGGCGTGACGCAGGGCGAGCCCGATGTCGACGCGCTGGTGCGGCTCGATCCCGTGGAGCAGGAACTCGATGCCGCAGCCGAGCCGCTCGGCGAGCAGGCGTGTGACGTTCGGGGTGGGATTCCGCTTCCCTGACTCGATGAGCGAGACATAACTGTCGGACAGGTCGGGCCCGGCCAACTGCGCCTGGGACATGTGCCTGCTCAACCGCAATCCGCGGATGCGGTCACCGATGCTTGCTTGACCGGCCATCACCACACCCGTTCCACCGGCGGCACGATGAGATCCACGCCCCACTCCTTACGCACGGTTTATTGTCAATTACAGTAGATCGTACTGCCCTCTGTGGCCAGCATTGTCGCGCTCCAAATAAGATCACGAACAGTTCACGACCCCATCAGGCCCCGACGGTGAGATCGAAGCCGGGCACACGACCACGACGGCCGCGACCCGGCTCTGACAACGCCGTGAGGCCCCGGTACGGGCGAGCGGTCACGGCCACTCCTGACCACTTCCTGGCGCCACCATCGATGTCATCCGGCCGGCTCTCCAAAAGCGCGGCGGACCTGGCCGTCGTGCCAGGACGCCCGGACCAGTGCCCGTTCCGTGGCCGTGAGATGGACGGCGGCGGCGAGCCACGTCCAGGCGTACAGGTCGCCGCCGGGGTCGGCCAGGCGGCCGAACACGTCGCGGGTGCGGCGGTCGGCCTCCGCGGTGAGCACACCGACGAGGTCGGCGGCGGTCTCGAAGCCGGCGCGGCGGAGCCCGGCCCGCTGGGCGAGGGAGTCTCCGCGCGCGGACTCGGCGACCGCCCGCCGCCCGCCGGAGACGGCCAGCTCCACCAGGTGGCGCACCCGCCACAGGGGGGAGGCCGCCACCAGGTCCGTACCGGCCTCGGTCGCCTCCTCCCAGGGGCGGCACTCCTCGCGGGACGGGAGGTATGAGCCTCGCAGGCGGTCGTACCCGAGATCGGCCCGGTCCATCCACTCGGCGGGCAGGCGCAACGTCGGACCGGCTCCGGGAACCGGACCGATCGCGAGCGGGCGCAGGGTGGCGGCCCTGTCGGGGTCCAACCTGCCGACCGCCCGTACCCGCAGCCCCGGCCTGGACGCGAGCTGTCGCAGGTTGGCGACATGGGCCAGATCGGGATGGGAGTCGGCGGGCGCGAGCCGGATCAGCGGTCCCGCCTCCCCCGAGACCACCGGTCCCGGGAGAGGACACGCGGCGCCGGAAGGCCCGGCGGGCGCGGGGAACGATCCGGCTCCACCGTCCTGCTCCTCACGTGGCGGCAGCTCGCGGGCGAGCACCCGGTCTCCCTCGGCGCCGACGATCACCAGATCGCATCCGACCGGCTGTCCCGTTCCTCCGCCGTCCTGCGGATCCTCCCAGGGGTTCCCGGAGAACGTCACGTCGGCGGTCTCGGCGAGCGGCCTGGCGAACAGGGCCGCCAGCGGCGAGGCCGACCAGGACAGACCGGCGACGGGATTGGCCCGTACGCCGCGGCCCGCCCCGAGACGCCCTTCGGGGGAGATCGTCGCACCGGAGATCAGCAGCCCCCCTCTGGCCAGCCGGGCGTGGTCGAGAGCCGCGGCGCCGAGCGCGACCGTGGCGGTGGCGGCACCGCGGGCACGTGCCGATCCCCCGGGCCTGACGTCCGCGACGGAGAACCAGCGGCCGTCCTCGGCGACGAGGTGGGTGACCACCCCTCCATAGCCGGTGGCGCTGATCACCGGTTCCCGGCAGACCCCGTACACCCTCAGTCCCTCGCCCTGCCGGTAGGCACGGCGAGCGGTTCCCACCAGGGCTGGATCGGGGTCGGCCGCGGCGAGCCTGCCCGCGGTCAGCAGGAGCTCCCGGAGCGCGGAGACCAGGTCGGCGAGGCGGTGGCCGTCATGGCGTGCGCGGGCGGCACGCAGGCCGCGCACGACGCGCAGGGCGGCGGCGAGGAACCCGGGCATGCTCAGCCTGCCGTCCGCCATGCCGGACGGGTCGTGCTCGCGCCAGTGCTCGACGTCGCCGTCCCATGTCCAGAACGAGGTTCCGTCCCCGATCAGCCGGCGCCTGCGGGGCACCGCGGTGTCACCCGGGTACAGCACACCGGCGCCCGTGACCCTCCCGCCGCCGGGCAGGGGCAGGGTGACCGTGTCGGCGCCCAGCATCCACCTGTTGTCCGTCCCCTCCAGCATCAGGATCGTGCCCGCCGAGGAGTGCCAGTATCCGCGCAGCTCGTCGCCCGCGCCGTAGGTGTGCCAGTAGACGAGCAACTCGCCGTCGACGTGGTGGAAGCCGGGATCTCCCCAGGTGCCGTCCGGGGCGGGGCGCAGGTCGTGGGTAAGCACGGTCCCTTCCGGGCCGATCACCCTGGCCTGGGAGGGACCCGAGACGATCAGGTTCGGCCAGGCGTCGGCGACCTCGATCCGGTTCAGGTCGTTCGGACCGACGAGGGCGGCGACCGCCTCGTCCCAGGCGGGCCAGCCCAGCTCGTCGAGGAGCCCGCCGCGCAGCGTCCTGGCGAGCTCGGCCGTCGGCGGGACGCTCCTGCTTGGGCACCTCCTCGCCTCCCAGCAGGCCCCCGGTGGCGCCCGACGCCTCCAGCACCTCCAGCCAGAGGGCGGGCATCTCGTCGTCGCCGTTGGCGGGCATCATGGTCAGCAGCGTCCCGCGGATCGCGGGCTCCCTCCGCGCGAGGGCCACCAGGGCGGGGCGATGCGTCTTCCACCAGCCCGGCGGCGCCCCGGAGGTGGCGGGCAGGCCGAGCAGATCCGCCAGGTACGCCTGCTCCTCGGTGTCCGCGTCGCGCCCGGCGGCCCTGGCCAGGCGGCGTAGCTCGGCGGCCATCTGTGCGGACGGCGACAATCCGGCCGCCGTGCGGCGCACGCACAACCGGTGGACCCTGCGCAGGGCCTCGTCGGCCGGCACCCGGCCAGCCAGCTCCTTCGCGTACGCCGACAGGGCCTTGACCGGCAGGGCTCCCGCCAGCGCGAACTCCAGGAACACCGCGGCGAGGCGGTCCTCGTCGACGGGCAGGCCGTGCTCGGTCTCGGCCCTGCGCGCCTGGGTGAACAGCTGCGCCGCATAGGCGGTGTTCTCCACCGAGAGGAACACCCGGCCCGCCTGTTCGAGGAACGTCGGCAGGAAGTGCGGGACGGCCCCGGCCAGCTGCGTTGCGAGCCGCTGGTAGGCGTCGAGGGCGGCCTTCGGCTTGGACTTCGCCTGCCTGCCCGCGCGGTCCAGCTCCGGTACCAGGGCGAGTGCGTGGTGACCGTCCCGCGGGTGATGCACGAGCACCCACTCGGGGAACCCGAGCGAGCGCCGCAGGCCCAGCCCGACGACGACCGGCTCTCCGTCCGGCTCCAGCCCGAGGAAGCGCGCCGCGGCATCCTCCGCGGCGCCCAGTTCCTCGGCGACCAGGCGCACCACCACCCGGTCCTCCAGCCCGGGGTGCCGGTAGGCGCGCGCGGTCAGCGGCACCGCCCGCTCGCCGCCCCCGCTCGTGCCGGACGGCAGAACCGCCCCGGCCTCCAGCAGCTCCCGCGCGGCGGCCACGACTCCCACCCGCTCCGGCTCCCCGGCCCCGTTCTCCGGCCCCGTTCTCCGGCCCGGACGGCTCGAACGGTCCCGCTTCCCGCGGGTCGTGAACCTCGGAGGTACTCGCCGACGCCGCCGACATGGTGTGACTCACGTGTTCGTTCCCTTCTCGACGTCCCGTCCGGCGTACAGCGCCGCGGCCATGCGCATTCCCTCCGACCAGGCCACCGGGCCGACCTCCCGCAGCGGCAGCCGCCTGCCCTCCCGGTCGTGCCAGGTCAGGTTGCCCGTCTTGGTCTCACCGTCCCAGTAGGGCTCTCCGATCCACACCGACGCCTCGGCGCTTCGCCCCGCGTCGCGCACCGCGCAGGTGGCGTAGCCGCCGGAAACGCGGTAGCCGAGCGAGGTCGCGCGGGCGGCGAGGCCGAACCGGGAGGCGAACCTCCCCCCGGCGAACTCCTTCACCTCGCCGGTCTTCTCCCCGGGATCGCCGGGCCTGGCCCAGGTCGCCCGGTGGATCTGCTCGACCCGCTGGATCACGCCCAGCTCCGCGGCGAACTCCCTCAGGTCCTCCAGGTCCGGCAGCAGCACCGGATGCGGCAGGGTCACCGTCTTTGAGGACAGCCGGACGGTCTCGCCGTCCAGATTCACCGACCGCAGCTCACCGGAGGCCGTGACGTCCCACAGGAAACCCACCTCGGCGTCGCCGACCACCACCAGATCGCGCAGCACCGACCGCCACGCCTCGTCCGGCCACAACCGGGCCACCAACTCGGTGGGGACCGGCAGGGATGACACCATCCAGGCGTCCACCCGTGCCACACAGGCGGCCTCGTGCCGGTCGAGCCACTCGGCCAGGCGGCGCAGCCGCTCGACCTCGGGATGCTCGCGCACCTGCTTGGGCAGCGACTTCAGCCGCCGTCCCGCCGCCCGGCCGGCGGTGGCCCTCGCCGCCACCCGGCCCTCCACAAGAGCGACCTCATACCCGTCGCCCGCCGCCAGCCAGCCCAAGGGATCCCGCCTCTCACCACGCACGGATTGCCGACGCCCGCGGGGATTTCCTCACCCGCGACCGTGATGCGCGGAACGTTGACGCCCCTGACCGACAAACCCGTACTCGGCGTCGAGTACGAGACCTGCCGGCCGCGGCGTCCAGCGGTGCGGCCGCGCGTTCCGCGGGCGGCACCCGCTCGATAGGTTGCCGAGATGGCGACGATCCCCGTGAACGGCCACGCGCCGCGGATAGCGGCTTGGCTGCGCGCCCGCCCCGCGCGGGCGGGGCGCACCCGCGTCCTGGCCGTCGAGGGGCGGTCGGGGTCGGGTAAGTCCACCCTCGCCACCGCCGTGGCCGCGGAACTGGCCGCTCCCGTCGTACGGATGGACGACCTCTACCCGGGGTGGGACGGCCTGCTGGGCGGGGTCGACGCGCTGGCCGAGTGGGTCCTGCGGCCGCTGAGCCTGGACCGGCCCGCGCGGTGGCGACGCTACGACTGGGGGGAGGGCGCCTACGCCGAGTGGCACGAGGTTCCGGGCACCGGGACCCTGGTCGTCGACGGCGCCGGCTCCGGCGCCCTCGCCGCCGCGCCGTACCTGAGCGGCCTGCTCTGGCTGGAGGCGGCGGACGAGGTGCGCAGGACCCGCGCGCTGGGGCGCGACGGCGATCTCTACGCCCCGCACTGGGAGCGCTGGGCGTCCCAGGAGGAGGATTTTCACGCCCGCGACGACGTCCGTGCCCGCGCCGATCTGACGATCGTCACCGGCTGAGGTGCCAGGCCGCCGAACGGCGGACGGGCGGGACGGTGGCGATGCCCTCGGTCTCGATGACAGGCCGGGACGGACGGTATGCACACTGATGTGATATTCCTCGGGGAAGGCCGCCCGGCAACCCCGGGCTCCAGGGCGCGCGTTCGCGACCACCCTTGAGGAGCCTGTCGAGAAATCCGATCCTGTCGGGCCTGGAGGGCCCCTCCAACCCGGCGCGGCGGGCAGGCTGTAGATGCGCGACCCATACCGCCCCATAGCAAGGAGAGCCTGTGACCACGTGGATGCTGCTTGACTACGGCGAGGTCATCTCCATGCCGCAGCCCGCCGAGGAGGTAGCGGTCATGGCGGAGCTCTCCGGCCAGGATCTCGCGACCTTCCGTGACCGCTACTGGCGCCACCGCGACGCCTACGACCTCGGCCAGGCCCCCCACTCGTACTGGAGCGAGGTCGTAGGCCGAAGGCTCGACGACGGCGATCCCCTCGTGGCCAGGCTCGACGCGGCCGACACCGCGAGCTGGTCCCACCTCGACCCCGAGACCCTGCGCGTGATCGAGGGGTTCGCCGGGAGCCACCGGCTCGCCCTGCTCTCCAACGCCCCCGAGTCGCTGGCGGCGGCCATCGACGACGCCCCGTGGTCCGCGGCGTTCGCCCATCGCTTCTACAGCTGCCGCCTGGCCCTGGCCAAGCCGGACGCCGCCATCTTCGAACGGGTCCTGCACCGGCTCGACGCCGCCCCCGGTGACGTCACCTTCCTCGACGACCGGGCGGTCAACGTCCGTGCCGCGGCGGCGCTCGGTATCAACGCCGTCCTTCACCCGGCTCGGCCGTCCTCCTGGCACGAGGGCTGACGGATCCGGGTTCGTCGCAGACGTCACGCCGCGCGGGCGTCTCCGTGGTCGGTGCGGGTCAGCCGGCGGCGGAACACCCAGTAGGTCCAGCCCTGGTAGGCGAGGACCAGCGGGGTGAAGACGACGGCGACCCACGTCATCACCGTGAGCGTGTACGGGGTGGAGGCGGCGTTGTCGACGTTCAGGCTGTTGGCCGGGTCCAGCGCGGGCATCACGTCGGGCCAGAGGTTACCGAAGAGGGTGACCGTGACGGCGATGACGGCGACCGCGTTGGCGGTGAAGGCCCAGCCGTCGCGGCCGCGCAGGGTGGCGAGCAGCGCGCCTGCGATCCCGGCGGCGGCCAGCGCCGCGCTCGCCCAGGTGGCGGGCCTGCCGTTCATGAGCTGGGTGGCGGTCAGGAAGGCTCCGCCCACGACCAGCGTGGCCACGGCGAGCCTCTTCGCCATGACGGCCGAGCGGGCGCGCAGGTCGCCATCGGTGCGCAGCGTCAGGAAGAGCGCGCCGTGCAGCACGAACAGCGAGAGCGTGGCCAGGCCGCCCAGCAGCGCGTACGGGTTGAGCAGGGTGAGCAGCGTCCCGGTGTACTCGTGGTCGGCGTCCAGCGGGACGCCCCGGACGATGTTGGCGAAGGCCACACCCCACAGGAAGGCGGGGAGCAGCGATCCGATGAACAGCGTACGGTCCCAGCCTCGGGAGCTGTCGCTCTTGTTGCGGTACTCGATGGCCACGCCGCGCAGGATGAGCGCGACGAGGATGAGGAACAGCGGCAGGTAGAAGCCGCTGAACAGGGTCGCGTACCACTCGGGGAAGGCGGCGAACGTCGCGCCTCCGGCGACCAGCAGCCAGACCTCGTTGCCGTCCCAGACCGGCCCGATGGTGGCCAGGACGGTCCTGCGGTCGGCCTCGTCCCTGCCCAGCAGCGGCAGCAGGACGCCGACCCCGAAGTCGAATCCCTCCAGGACGAAGTAGCCGGTCCACAACACGGCGATGAGCACGAACCAGACGGTGGTGAGTTCCATGGGGGTTCCTTGGTGGGTGCCTCAGTAGGAGAGCGCGGGGACGGCGTCGGCGGGTTTCTCGCCGGCTTCGTCCTCGGGACCGAGGCGGATGAACTTGAGGAGCAGCCGGACCTCGATCGCCGCGAGCACGGCGTACAGCAGGGTGAAACCGACCAGCGTGATCGCGACCTCGGTGATGTCGACGCCGGGTGAGACGGCGGCCGCGGTACGCATGAGCCCGAAGACGGTCCAGGGCTGGCGGCCCATCTCGGTGAAGATCCACCCCAGCGAGTTGGCCAGGAAGGGCAGGGCGATGCCGGCGATGGCGATCCGGTGGAACCACGGGCCGGCCGGGAGCCTGCGGCGCCGGGTGAGCCAGAGCCCGGCCAGGGCCGGCAGCGCGGCCAGCGCGCCGAAGCCGATCATCAGCCGGAAGGACCAGTAGGCGAGACCGACCACCGGCCGGTAGTCGCCGGGACCGTAGATGGCCTCGTAGCGGGCCTGGATGTCGTTGATCCCTTCCACCCGGCCGTCCAGCGTGTTGGTGGACAACAGGCTGAGCCCGTAGGGGACCTGTAGGTTGATGTGGTTTCGGCCGTTCTGGACGTCGCCGACGGCGAACAGCGAGAAGCCGGCGGAGGTCTCGTCCTCCCACAGCGCCTCGGCGGCGGCCATCTTCATCGGCTGCTGCTCGGTCATGATCTGCGCCTGCCAGTGCCCGGAGGCGGCCACCCCGACCGAGGCGACCAGGGTGACGGCCATGGCCACCCGCGCCGAGACGCGGAAGAGCTCCACGTGCCTCTTTCTGAGCAGCTGCCAGGCGCTCACCCCGGCGACGAACGTCCCGGCGGCGATGAACGCGCCGAACAGCACGTGCGGGAAGGTGACCAGGGTGGTGGAGTTGGTGAGCACCGCCCAGATATCGGTGAGCTCCGCGCGGCCGGTCTGCGGGTTGAGGCGGTAGCCGACCGGGTGCTGCATCCAGGAGTTGGCGGCGAGGATGAAGTAGGCCGACAGGTTGGTGCCGATCGCGGCGATCCAGATCGTGGCCAGGTGGACCCTGGGTGACAGCCTCTCCCAGCCGAAGATCCACAG
Source organism: Streptosporangium sp. NBC_01810 (assembly GCF_035917355.1). Classification (NCBI taxonomy): domain Bacteria; kingdom Bacillati; phylum Actinomycetota; class Actinomycetes; order Streptosporangiales; family Streptosporangiaceae; genus Streptosporangium; species Streptosporangium sp. NBC_01810. The sequence continues at coordinate 3,109,488 of NZ_CP109070.1, forward strand.
TCCGAGGAAGGTGGACTCCAGGAAGAAGGCCATCAGTCCCTCCATCGCCAGCGGCGCGCCGAACACGTCACCGACGAAGCGAGAGTAGTCACTCCAGTTCATCCCGAACTGGAACTCCTGCACGATGCCGGTGACCACCCCCATCGCGAAGTTGATCAAGAATAGGCGTCCCCAGAACTTCGTCATCCGCAGGTAGGTGGGATTTCCCGTACGGTGCCAGGCGGTCTGGAATCCCGCAACGAGCACCGACAGGCCGATCGTCAGCGGCACGAACAGGAAGTGGTAGACCGTCGTAATCCCGAACTGCCAGCGCGACAGGTCCAAGACGTCCATTGATGCTCCGTCTCACGAGTGATATCTCGGCAAGAATCCCGATTCGGGAGGGTTACCGCGTAGGGCCGCCGGGCCCTGATCGCAAGGACCTTGGTCCCGTCGTCCCCGTACCGGTGACTTACGGCCCTCCCCGCGGAAGCTCACCGACGGCGGCGAGGTTTCCGCAGGTGATGACCACCGCTATGGCCTCGGGCCGCGACGGGTTAGGGGCGCGCGAGGGCGGGGAGGCCTCAGGTGATGCCGATCGGGGGCGCGGAGCCGGAGGAGCCCCGGACTCGCAGCGACATCGATCTTCTCAGTGGGAGAAACCCATGACCGGACGCATATCGGCGCCGGGCGACCTTGGCCGCCGGATCGCCAGACGACGCGAGGATCTCGGCCTCAGCCGGGAGGAGCTGGCGAGGCGGGCCGGAATCGATCCCGGTTATCTCGCCTACCTGGAGGAGTCCGTGGCCTCACCGAACACCGGCACTGTGAACCGCGTGGCCACCGCCCTGGACACCAGGCCCGAGGAACTGCTGGGCAGGTACACCGACCTGCCGCCCGGCCACGGCCGGGCGACAGGTCACACCGAGCTGGAGAAGCTCGACCGGGACGAGTGCCTGCGGCTCATCACCCCCGGCGGGGTGGGCAGGATCGCCTTCGAGGAGGCCGAGGGTCCGGTGATCCTGCCGGTCAACTACGCCCTGTACGGCAACTCGGTGATCTTCCGCACCGCCTTCGGCGGCCCGCTCGACGCCCCCCTGCGCACCGAGGTTCAGGGGGCCGAGTCCAAGGTCGCCTTCGAGGTCGACCGGATCGACGACGCCTGCCAGGAGGGCTGGAGCGTGCTGGTGCGCGGCGGGATCCACCGCGTCTCCTCCGAGGAGGACCGGGCCGCCCTGGCGGCGCTGGGCGTCCGGCCGTGGGCGGGAGGCGAACGGGAGCTGTACGTGCGGATCGCCGCCACCGAGGTCACCGGCCGACGCATCCGGCGCGGCGTGTGATCCCCGAGGAGATGGACGCCTGGGTCGTCGCCCACCCCGGGCCGATCCGCTCGCATCCCCTGCGGAGGGTCCGCGTTCCGGTTCCCGCCCCCGGGCCCGGTGAGGTGCTGGTCCGCGTCGAGGCCTGCGCGGTCTGCCGGACCGACCTGCACCTTGCCGAGGGCGATCTCCGGCCGCGCCGTCCGAGGATCACACCCGGTCACGAGGCTGTGGGCCGGGTGGTGGCCGCCGGCCCCGACGCCGGGCGGCTGTCGCCGGGCACCCGGGTGGGCGCGGCCTGGCTCCGCTCGACCTGCGGTCACTGCCGCTACTGCCTGCGGGGCTCGGAGAACCTCTGCCCCCACTCGGCCTACACCGGCTGGGACGCCGACGGCGGCTACGCCGAATACCTGACCGTCCCCGAGGACTTCGCCTACCCGCTTCCGCAGGAGACGCCGGCGGAGAAGCTGGCACCGCTGCTGTGCGCGGGGATCATCGGCTACCGCGCCCTGCTCCGCAGCGACCTTCCCTCCGGCGGGCGCCTGGGCATCTACGGCTTCGGCGCCTCCGCACACCTGACCGCGCAGATCGCCATCGCCCAGGGCGCGACGGTGCACGTGCTGACCCGCTCGGCCAGAGCCCGGGAACTGGCCATGACGCTTGGCGCGGCCTCGGCGGGCGACGCCGCGGACGCCCCGCCCGAGCCATTGGACTCGGCGATCCTGTTCGCCCCGGTGGGCGAGCTGGTACCGGTCGCACTGGCCGCGCTGGACCGGGGCGGAACCCTCGCGGTGGCGGGCATCCATCTCAGTGACATCCCGCCTCTGACCTACCGGCGCCACCTGTTCCAGGAGCGCACCCTGCGCAGCGTCACCGCCAACACCCGGGCCGACGGCCGGGCCTACCTGGAACTCACCGCGCTCCACCCGCCCCGGGTGACCACGCTGCCCTACCCTCTGGCCGAGGCCGACCGGGCCCTGGCCGATCTGGCCGCCGACCGCGTCGAAGGCGCCGCCGTCCTGACGCTCTCCTCCCCCTGACCGGATCCCGGCGAAGGTGAGGTCACGCCCGAATCCACCTGGAACGATCCAGGGTTTCACCTCCCCGTGACCACCGCCAGGGCATGCGGTACGGGCACCCCAAGCAGTCTCTTGCTCGCCAAAGGTTCCGACATCTTCGCAAAACCGGCGAAAAGACGCAGCAAATACGAATTATTTTGACCTGCCACCGAGGATTGGCCATATTTACGCAATGATCAATCTACGCCCCCTCGCCGGAGCGATCCTCACATCCGTTCTGCTGACCGGCTACGCCGCCGCCCCCGCGACCGCCTCGACCGCCTCGACCGCCTCGACCGCCTCGACCGCCTCGACCGCCTCGACCGCCTCGACCGCGAAGACCATCACGGTCTCCACCACTGAGGCGGCGGCACGACCGAGTAACGGAAAGATCCTCTACTCCCGCTACAGCCCCGGACAGGGCACCCTGAAGGTCAAGAACGGCAACCGGACGGATGCCGTCATCACCCTGGTCCGCGGCAGGTCCAAGGCGCTCAGCGTCTACGTCCGCGCACGGTCCACCGCCACCGTCAGGGTGGTCAGGGACGGCACCTACACCATCTTCTACACCTCCGGCTACAGGTTCAGCACCTCCAGCGGCAGGTTCACCCGCAACCCCTCCTACCAGCGCTTCGACAACCGGCTGAGGTTCGTCACGACCTCCAGCAGCTCGACCATCTGGACCCTCACCCTCACCCCCAGCAGGGGTGGCAACGCCCGCACCCGCGGCGTCTCCCCCGGCGACTTCCCGGCCTGATCCCGCGGGGCCTCGCCCCCCCGACCACCATCGCGACACCCGCAGCGTCACCGAAGGGCGGCCGGGGCGCCTTCCCACCCGGAAAGGCGGTCCGGCCGCCCACTCGGCGGCAGAACCCGACGACCGCCCCCATGAGAGCCCCGGCGGCGAAGGATCTCCGCTCCCGGCGAAGAACACGACGGCGAGCCAGGCGCCGCAGCACACCTTCGCGGGACGTACCTTGAACTGCACGGGTTGTTGTATCTGACCAGACCCGGGGAAGGTGTGAACGCCATGGAAGCCGCCACCGTGGAAGGCACCGTTGAGGAAGAAGACGAGATCGTCCTGACCGACGACGACGAGATGCCCGCAGCCCTGGAGGCGAGCGTCGGAGCGAGCACCGACCCGGTCAAGGACTATCTCAAACAGATCGGCAGGATTCCCCTGCTCAACGCCGAGCAGGAGGTCGAGCTCGCCAGGCGCATCGAGGCCGGCCTGTTCGCCACCGAACGGCTCAACGACAGCGACCGGCTCCAGCCCGACGTGCGCGCGGAGCTCGAATGGCTCGCCGAGGACGGCCACCGCGCCAAGAACCACCTTCTGGAGGCGAACCTGCGCCTGGTGGTGTCGCTGGCCAAGCGCCACACCGGCCGGGGCATGCTGTTCCTGGACCTGATCCAGGAGGGCAACCTGGGATTGATCCGCGCCGTGGAGAAGTTCGACTACACCAAGGGGTTCAAGTTCTCCACATACGCCACCTGGTGGATCAAGCAGGCGATCACCCGGGCACTCGCCGACCAGGCCCGCACCATCCGCATCCCCGTGCACATGGTCGAAGTGATCAACAAGCTGGCGCGCGTGCACCGGCAGATGACGACGGACCTGGGCCGCGAGCCCACCCCCGAGGAACTGGCCGTGGAGCTGGAGATGACCCCGGAGCGGGTCGTCGAGGTCCAGGGGTACGGTCGAGAGCCGATCTCCCTGCACAGCCCGCTGGGCACCGAGGGCGACAGCGAGTTCGGCGACCTCATCGAGGACTCCGAGGCGATCACCCCCGAGGACGCGGTGGCCGCCGCGCTGCTCCAGGAACAGCTGCACACGATCCTGGAGGCACTGTCGGAGCGTGAGGCCGGGGTGGTGGCGATGCGGTTCGGGCTCGGCGACGGACGGCCGAAGACCCTGGAGGAGATCGGCCGCGCCTACGGGGTCACCCGCGAGCGCATCCGGCAGATCGAGTCCAAGACCATGACGAAGCTGCGCCACCCCTCGCGTTCACGTGCCCTGCGCGACTACCTGACCTGACCGAACGAGCTCCACGGCCGCTCCCGCCCCTCCGAGGTCTTCGCCCGGCGCATCGCCGCTGACGGGGCCGCGCCGTGGACGGACTCGACGGGAATGTCCAGCGGCCGCGGCCCCGCCGGTTCAGCCGGCCCTGCCGTCCGCTCTCGCCTCCTCCAGAAGCACCAGGGCCAGGGCGTCGGCGGCGTCGACACGGCCGAGGGAGCCGGCGGCGCCGGCCATGGCGGCGCGGGCGCCCGGGTCCCGCAGGAGCGCGTCCAGCTCGGCCAGGAGCGCCTCGGCGGTGGGACCGTTCTCCAGGAGGGCCCGGGCGGCGCCCGCCTCGGCGAGGTAACGGGCGTTCTGACGCTGCTCGTCGGCCGCGGAGGGCACCAGAGGAATGAGGACGGACGCCTTGCCGACGGCGGTCAACTCGGCGACGGTGCCCGCGCCGCTGCGGGAGACCACGACGTCGGCGGCGGCGAACACGTCGGCCAGCTCCGCACCGACGTACGGCACGGGATGGTAACGATCGCGCAGCCGCTCGGGGAGCCCTGCGGCGGTACGGGTGAGCTGACCGATCCAGTCGGGGCCGCACTGGTGGAGCACCTGCGCCCGGGCGAGCAGCTCGGGCAGGATCGTCTCGACCATGGTGTTGATCTGGCGACTTCCCTGCGCGCCGCCGGTCACGTAGACCACGGGCAGGTCGGGTGAGAGCCCGAAGTGACGCCGCCCCGCGTCGACGTTGCCGCGCAACAGGTGGGGACGGACCGGGTTGCCGGTGACGACGGCCCGGTCGCGCACCCCGGGGGGCAGGTGCTCGATCGAGGAGGGGTGGGTCAGCGCGATCCGCCGGGCGAAGCGCGACAGGATGCGGTTGGCCAGCCCCAACGAGGTGATCTGCTCGTGCATGACCAGCGGGCGGCCGAGCACCCGGGAGGCGACGCCCAGCGGCACGCAGACGTACCCGCCGGTCGACAGCACCACGTCGGGGCGGTAGCGGGCGGCGATACCGAAGGCCTGGAGCACGCCGACGGGGATCCGGAACATGTCCGCGAGGTTGGTGGCCAGCTCACGCGGGTTGGGCGAGCGTCTGAGCTTCCCGGCCTTGATGGCCCGGAACGGGATGCCGTGCTCCGCCGCGATGCGGGCCTCCAGGCCGGTCGCCGTACCGACCCAGAGCACGTCCAGGTCGATCCCCCGCGCGCCGGCGTGGTCGCGCAGGGCCGCGACGGTGGTCAGCGCGGGGTAGGTGTGGCCACCGGTTCCGCCTCCGGTGACGAGCAACCGCAGGGTCCGGTGATTTCCGGCCTCCATATGTCTATCCATCCTTCCGATGTCACGATGATTCGTGTTCGCGAGGCGCACCGGAGTTCTCCGGGACCCCGGGCACGGTACCCGAGGTCCCGGCGAAGATCCATTTTGCCCTTCGCCGCCGGGTGGTCGCGCCCGGTGGTTTCTCCGACACGCCCGGCATCCGGGAGCGTCGCTCGAACGGCGCGCGGCATTCGTTGCGGTGAGTACCGTATGCGACATGGATTTGACGGAAGAGCATTTCTCCGAGGCGTCGGAGCGTCTTGGTGAGGCGCTGGCGGTGCTCCGACAGCGGGCCGGGGCCGGCTCGGAGGCGCTGGACTATTTCGGCGACGTCGCCGAAGAGCTGCATCCGATCGGATCCTGGCTACGGAGACCGGCCCAGGCCGGAGAGTGGCCGCACCACATCATGCCCCCCGTCTACGGCCTGCTGTTCGCTCAGGCGTGGTCGCTGACCTTTCCCGGCGAGGCACCTTCGGTCTTCCCCGACGGCACGGAGCGGACCGAGTCCGGGTGGACCGTGCACCGGGCCACCATCTGGTTCGGCGACACCTACGTTCCCGGGTGGCTGGATGTGAAGGCGCCGCTGATCGTGATCGGTTCACTGGTGGTGGAGGGACTCCTCGACGACGGCGACGTCTCGGAGAGCTACCTCGCGGTGACCGGCGACCTGCGGGCCCGCGCGATCCACAGCGCGGCGGACCACCTGGTACTCGGCACCGTCGCCGCGGGAGTGATCTTCTGTTCGGGCAACGACGGGTCCCTCGTCGCGGGCGGGGACATCGTGGCGGACCTGTTCGTGCCCGCCGAACACGCCTACGAGCACTACGGCCTGCTGCGGGCCGGGGTCGTCGGCGCCGGTGACCGCGCCGACATCGTGGCCGAGCGGCTGGCGCCGTGGCTGCCCTCGGGCTACGTCCGCCTCGGCGGGCCGGGCGAGCCGGTGGACCGCTGGCGTGTCCTGCAGGAGGCCGCCGCCGGGCGGTCACCGGTGCTCGCCCAGCCCCGGCCGGTGATACTCCCGCCTCCGGCGCTCCTGCTCTCGGCCCTCGCCGCACCGGCCGGGGTGACGGAGCTCGACCTGTCCGGCAACCGCCTGCACCGCGTCCCCGAGAACATCTCGGCCCTCACCTCGCTGACCCGCCTGGACCTGGAGCACACACCGCTGACCGGCCTGGACGGCATCGAGGGCCTGCGCACGCTGGAGCACCTGTCGATCAGGAACACACCCGTGCGATCGCTGGCCCCGCTCCAGGCGCTGAAGGGCCTCCGCCATCTCGACGTCTCCTATTGCGAGGACGTCCAGGACTGGGCCGTCCTCCTCGACCTGCCCTCGCTCGACACGCTCGTCGCACACGGCTGCGCCCTTCCCGCGCACGTACGCGCGCAGCTGGTCGCCAGGCTCGGCGACCGAATCATCGGCCAGGGGCTATGAGCTGCTGGTCGTCTCGTCAGCGTTCATCAGTTTTCCTGTGGATTCCTCTGCCCGGCGGGCTACGGCATGCCCCACAACCACTCAGAGGTTCCCCTGCCGTGCATGTCCGGGCTCCGCACCGGAGGGCGGCGAAACCTCACGGAAGCGGCGCGGTCAGGCTTCGCGAAAGCGGACGGCGCGAGATGACGCCTCAGGGGCGACGAAGTCGAGCAGGCGAGCTCCCTCCACCTCCAGCGCCGCCCGCTCCCCCTCACTCACCTGCGCGAACAGCTCCACCTCCAGGACCGCCCCGTCCCGCTTCCCCGTCACCTTCCAGATGCCCCGTACGAAGCCGTCGACCAGCACCGTCGCCTTGATGATGCCGTTGACCGTGAAGATCCGCCCCCGATACTCCTCCTCCGTGATCCGGGTCCTGGTCCGCGGGGCGAACGACAGCAGCATGTTGTCGAACTCCGACAGGTAGCGCACCGGGGCAGGGGTCTCGGCACCCGGACGCGGCGCCTCGGGCAGGTCGAACAGCTCCGCACCGTCCTCGGTCGCGAAGTTCCGCAGCCCCATCCCGCGGACGACCTCCCCCAGGCGGGTCATGCCCGACCACTGCTGGACGTCCATCACGGTGGCGGGACCGTAGGCGGCGAGGTAGCGGCGGATCACCTCCTCGGCGGAGGGCCGCTCGTCCTGAGGCCGGCCCAGCCATGCCTCCGCGGTGGTGTGGGTGGCCTGGCCGCCCACACCCCAGATGCCTCTCGGCGGGACCTGTACCAACGCCAGTGTGTTGCGCACCCCGGCGGCCAGAGCCTCGGCGGGGGAATCCGGCCACCGCTCCCGCAGCGCCGCCCCGAGCTCGCGGAAGGTCAGCGGACGTTCCTCCACCAGCTTGCGCCCGACGACGGCGAGCTCGTCCAGGTCCACACCGGCCAGACCCTTGCCGTGCGTACCCCGCAGACCCCGCGCCAGCAGCGGTCCCAGCATCGGGCGAAGCGCCAGGCAGTCGTCGGCGGTGACCAGATGGATGGTGGAGCGCATCAGCGCCAGCCTCACCACCAGGCGCTCGTTGATCAGCCGGGCGAGGTCGTCGTGGGTGAACCCGGCCAGGCGGGCCCAGAGCCCGATGTAGGGAGGGTTGGGGGCCTGTGCCTGCATGCCGTACAGGCGCCGGACCGCCTCCAGCGCGGGCAACTCGGCGCGGGCCAGCAGCAACTGCCGCCCCAGAGTGGCCCGGTTGAGCGCGCGCCGGCTGAGCACCTCGGGCATGCGTGTCCTCTCATCGCGAGTCGCGGCGTCACGGTCTCACCCTTGAGCCACGTCAAGTTACCAAAACGAAATAATTCATTCCATATTGCTCTCACTGGGAAAGACCGATGAGAGCACGGGACCGTCCGCGAGCGGTGCCAGGTCAAAGGGTCGGCGGTACCCACACGTACGGCGTCGTCGTCGTGATCGCCTCCAGGCCAAGCCTGGTCAGGATCGGGCGGCTGCCATCGGAGGCGTCCACCTGCAGCAGGCGGAAGCCCCGCGCCACCGCCAACCCCGCCCGGTACGACACCATCGCCCGGTAGACACCCCTGCCCCGCCACTCCTTCAGGGTCGAACCGCCCCACAGCGAGACGAAATCGGTGCCCTCGTGGAAACGCACCCACGCCGCGCACACCACCTGCCCGCACGCCTCGGCGATCACCACCGCGCACGGGTCCCCGGGACCGGCGAGCTCGCGCTCCAGCATGCCGGGCAGCCAGCCGTGGTCTGTGTCCCAGACCGTCTCCTCCAGCTCACGGATGCACTCCAGGTCATCCCGGCCCGCCACCTCGCGCAACCGCACCCCGGCGGGTGGCGCGTGGACACCGGCCAGCTCACCGGCCTCGCCGACGAGCACCGTCTCCCGCTCCCCCGCCTCGAACCCGGCCATCGCGAGCCGCTCGGGCAGGTCGGCGGGCAGGTCATAACCGTGGTACTTCCACTCGACCTCGCGTCCGACCCGGGTGAAGAAGTCCCGCTGGCGCACGATGAAGGCGTCCAGCTCGACTCCCTCCAAACCACCAAGGTCGCGATATGTCAGGAAACCCTGGCCATGGCCGTTCGACACGATCCTCAGCAGCGGACCGATCCTCTCGGCCGTGCGGCCCGGCATCGGCCGGGCCCGAAGCTGCTCGTCATATGCCCGAAGATAGGCGGAAGCCCGCGATGAGATGTCCATTGGAAACAGCCAACCACACACTTATCGCCTTCGGCACGGCGTTGTGGAGCCGGACACGGTCCAGGCGCCGTTGCGGGAGCGGTGGCCGCCCTTCTCTCCGGCGAGGTCGCCCTCCTTTTCGTCGGGGATGAAGCTCGCGCCCACGGCTTCACGATATAGATCCATGACACCCGATAGGGTCGGCACGGTGAGCGTGCCAGCCGTCCCCGCCTCGCCCGGCCCCTCCATCGAGCCCGCGCGAGACCCCTACCGGGTGTATCTCGACTCCCTGACCAGCGCCGAGTCCCGCCGCACCATGCGCGGCTGCCTCGACAGGCTAGCGGCGCTCGTCTCCGGCGACGAGGTCTCCAGCGGCGCGGGCCGGCCCTGGCACCTGCTGCGCTACGAGCACACGGTGCGCATCCGCGCCCTGATGACCGAGCGCGGCTGGTCCCCCTCGTACGTCAACAAGCACCTGGTCGCGCTGCGCAGGGTACTGCGCGAGGCCTGGCGGCTCGGCCTGATGACCGCCGAGGAGTACCAGCGCGCCGCCGACCTGCCGACGGTCGAGCACACCCGCCTGCCAACGGGCCAGCACGTCCCCCCGGAGGTGGTGGGTGCCGCGCTCGCCGCCTGCGACCGCGACGACTCCCCCGCGGGGGTCCGCGACGCCGCCCTGCTGGCGGCGCTCTACTCCACCGGCTGCCGCCGCGCCGAGATCGCCGGGCTCTCGCTGGGCGACTACGACCCCGGCTCCCGCTCGCTGCGGGTGCGCGGCAAGCGCGACAAGGAGCGGATGGTCTACCTCACCACCGCGGCCATGGCCAGAATGGAGCGCTGGCTGGCCGTACGGGGCCGCCCCGCAGGTGCCCTGTTCTGCCCCATCAGCAAGCTCGGCCGACTGCGGACCAGGGACGGCGGGCCCGCGCCCATGACGGGCCAGGCCGTCGCCGACATCCTGGCCAGACGCCTGGCCGAGGCCGGGGCCGGGGCACGCACCCCGCACGACTTCAGGCGCACCTTCATCGGCGAGCTGCTCGACGCCGGGGTGGACCTGGCCACCGCGCAGGCCCTCGTCGGCCACTCCTCCCCCGCGACCACGGCCCGCTACGACCGCCGCCCCGAACGACGCCGCCGCGAGGCCGTCGACAGGATCACCCTGCCCGCCCCCAGACCGCTCTGACCGCCGGCGCGGAACCGGCCACCGTCCGAGATCGATACCGGCGGCCCCCTGATCGAAGCCCGATCTCGCCACGATTCACCAGCCACACCGTAACTGTCGGTGGCGCCCCCTACTATGAGCCACCTCAAGGAGGGAGAACCGCTCATGGTCAACGCGCTGAGGGTTTCGCTGCTGGTCACGACCGACCTGCCACCGGATACCGACCTGACGGAGTTCGGGCGGTTGCTGGTTGATTCGGTGCGCACGCTCCAGCGGGACGAGGTGACATATCCCGGGTTCCTGCGTGGCGGGGTGTTCTGGCTGGACCGCCCTCTGCCGCCCTCCGACGACGGGATCGCCCGCGCGGCGGCCGAGGAGCTGCGGTTCGCGGCGCTGCTGGGCCATCTGTCGGCCGGTCATCCGCCGGGCTCCTCAAGGGAGACGGTCGCCGACGCGTGCCGGGCGATCACCGCTGCCGTCGCCGCCAGGTACGGCGACCTGGGCAGCCCACCCGCCGTGATGGCGATCCGCAGCGAGGACGTGCGCGAACGCACCCCCTCCTCGGCCGTCCTCGTCGGACCGGCCACGGCGGCGGAGCCGCTCCCCCGAGCGGTGCCGTCCCTGAGCGTTCCCGGCTGAGGCCCACGACGCCGTGGTTCTCACGGCGCTCATGCTCGCTCCCCCACCGGTCGCATGCCCTCTTTCCCGCCGATCACGAGCCCCTCCCTGTCGCCGCTGACATGACGCTCTCCTCTGTGGCCCGCTCGCGCGGGATCTCTGCCCCTGGCCCCTCGATCGTGATCCACGCCCACCGGGGGCAATCCCTTGGCAGTTCACCGAGACACTTCCGGAAGGCCGTGACCTGCGGTTCTCCTGGGTCGCGCAGCCACAGGGGACACGCCGGTGACCCCGAAGCGGAATAACCAATGACGGACGTCGGTTAGAGTGATCGTGCCGATGTGGTTTGTGTCCCCCGGGCCGCAAATTACCGCCTTCACGGAATACCGTTCGGCTGGAGCCGTGTTGTGCCTCTCGCCGAGGAGGCGACCGCCACATCGGCACCAAAACACCGCGTCCCGCGAGCCCCCCAGGCTCGCGGGACGCTTCTTTTTCGTCGGCCCCGGCCGGAGGATTTCGTCGGGCTCGCCCCGGAAAAGAGCCACGCTGTTGGAGGAGGGCTACAAACCCGGGAACTCCGCTTGTGCGGGTGCGTACAACCGTCGGCTGTCGGGCCACCACCTAGTGTGGTGAACCCGTCTCATGAGGAGAGTCCGTGCTCTATCGCCTGACCAAGACCGTCAGCGCTCCGCTCCTGCATCTGCTCTGGCCGACCACGGTCACCGGGCACGAGCACGTTCCCGTCACGGGTCCGGCCATCATGGCCTCCAACCATCTGTCGATCCTCGACTCGACCTTCCTGCCGCTGGTGCTCAAGCGTCAGGTGCGCTTCGTCGCCAAGGCCGAGTACTTCACCGGCAACCCCGTCACCGCGATGTGGATGCGCACCACCGGCCAGATCAGCATCGACCGGCAGAGCCCCACCTCGGCCCAGGACATGCTCGACGCGGCGGCGAAGGTGCTCGGAAACGGCGAGCTGTTCGGCATCTACCCCGAGGGCACCCGCTCTCCCGACGGCCGCCTCTACCGGGGCAAGGTCGGCGTCGCCTGGCTGGCCCTGGCCACCGGTGCGCCGGTGGTCCCGGTGGCGATGGCGGGCACCGACAAGGTGCTGCCGATCGGCGCCGCGAGGCCCAGACTGGGCCGGGTGAACGTCCGCATCGGCAAGCCGATGACCTTCACCGGCTCCGAGACGAGCGCGCGCGACCGACGTAGTGTGACCGACGAGATCATGGCCGCGATCCGGGAGCTGTCCGGGCAGGACTACGTGACGAGCTACGCGCCAAGCCGCACACAGGGCAAATGATCATTTATCGGGATATCTCGCGCAGGTCACGCTAGGCTGCGGCCCTGTGGCACCGAGAGCTGGGGGGATCACGTGGCACGGGGCAGAACGATCGCGATCACATCGGCCGCCGTCGTGCTGGTGGCGGGGGCCGCCGGCGGCGGCGCCTGGTGGTACCTGCACACCAGGGGCACGCCCCAGGAGACCGCACAGCGATTCGTCAGCGCCTGGCAGAGCGGCGACCTGGCGGGCATGCGCGCCGAGCTGGGAGCGCCGGACCCGGCGTTCGCCACGGTGTACGACAACATGCGCAAGGCCCTGGCCGTGGAGAACACCGTCGTACGGCTCGACGAGGTACGCGAGACCGGGGACGGCACCGGCCAGGCCTCCTACACCGCGACGCTGAGGCTGAAAGACGTCGGCGAGTGGAATTACTCCGGCAGCGTCGACCTCGCGGTCGTCGACCGGCACTGGCGGGTCAGGTGGTCGCCCGCTGCCGTCCACCCCGACCTGACCGCGACCACCGCCTTCGCACTGAGGACGAAGTGGCCGGAGCGTGCCGCGATCACCTCCGCCGACGGCGCCCGCATCGACGGCGCCGACGTGGGCGGCTCGGTGCAGCAGCTCGTCGGCTACCTGGAGAAGGCCACGGCGAAGAGCGTCGCGAAACTGGGGGTCCCCTACAAGGTGGGTGACGCGGTCGGCGCGAGCGGATTGCAGAGCACCTTCCAGAAGCGCCTGGCCGGCACCCCCGACACCGAGGTCGAACTCGTCGGCGGGGACAAGAAGACCGTCGAGACGCTCGGCAAGGTCGAGGGCGAGGCCGGCGAGAACCTGGAGACCAGCTTGGACATGCGGGTCCAGCGGGCCGCGGTCGAGGCGGTCCGCGACCTGAAGAAGACCACCGCACTGGTCGCGGTCAGGCCCTCGACGGGTGAGATCCTTTCGGTGGTGAACAACCAGGGCGGCTTCAACCGGGCGCTGGACGGCAACTACCCTCCCGGCTCGACCTTCAAGGCGGTCACCGCCATGGGCCTGCTGGCCGAGGGGATGAGGCCGGGCGATCGGGTCACCTGCCCCAAGGACGTCAAGGTCGGCGGCCTGCCGATCCGCAACTCCGACCACGCCGCCTACGGTTCGGTGTCGCTGTCCGACTCCTTCGCCCACTCCTGCAACACCACCTTCGCGCCCCTGGCCAAGGAACGGCTCGGCGCCGACAAGTTGCTGAGCACCGCGGAGCTGTTCGGCTTCAACAAGCCGCTCAGCATCGGTGTCCCGGCTGCCAAGGGCAGCTTCCCCAGGGCCGAGAGTGACGCCGAACTGGCCGCGGAGTCCTTCGGCCAAGGCCGGATCACCGCCAGCCCGCTGATGATGGCCTCGGTCGCCGCCGCGCTGGCCGACGGCACCTGGCGCCCGCCGACCCTGGTCCCCTCGATCAAGCAGAAGTCGGAGCCTCAGGCGCTCCCCGAGGCCGTCATGTCCGGCATGCACAAGATGATGTCCGCGGTGGTCACCAAGGGCACCGCCAAGGACGCGGGCCTGCCCCAGGGCACCCGGGGCAAGACGGGGACCGCCGAGTACGGCGCACAGGGCAACCTGCAGACCCACGCCTGGTTCATCGGCTTCCGCGGCGACCTGGCCTTCGCAGTGATCGTCGAGGAGGGCTCGGGCGGCGGGGCGGTCGCCGCCCCGGTGGCCGCCGACTTCCTGCGCGCCCTGGGCTGACCTCCGCGGCTCGGGGCATGAGCGCATGACCCTGCCCAGGCCATGAACGCACGACCCTGCGGCCCATGCCCACCTTCACCTCGACGGCCGCACCGACGGCAGTGGAGACGGCGGCGGTGGCAGCTGAGACGGCGGCGGCGGTCGCCGTCTCAGCCGGTGGCGACGGTGACGACGGTGACGATCACAGCGGGAACGCCGCGGCCGCCTCATGGCGCAGGACCAAGATGAGGAGCGTGGCGATCAGCGTCGCGATCAGCAACCAGCTGAACATGATGATGACCGTCGAACGTCGCAGGCGCCTGGAGGAACGCCCCCGCTCCCTCTTGGTGCCGCGTTTGCGGCCACCGCCACCCTCCTTGCGCTGGACACGCTCGTTGAACGACTCCAGCCGCGCTGCGAGCCGCGGATCCTCGTCGACGAGATGGCGCTCGATCTGCAGCAGCATGCGCTCCTCGTCTTGTGACCAGGCCATGCATCACCTCCCCGGAACGCAAGCCGTGTGCCGACGTTCTGCCCAATCGTGAAGATCATTATCCGTTCCGAGGGCTGCGATTTACCTCTTCTTTTCGTGAGCGCAATCCAAGCACGCGATCATGCCCTCGCACGGGGCCGGAAGGGCCGCGGCTCAAGTGTCGGGCGATTCCCAGCCTTCTCCGCGATCTCGACATTCCCGCACCCCGGGTCACTCCCGTCACCCGGCCCAGAAGGTTCGAGGGCGGCGCCCCCGACGGTGAGGACCGCACATGAGCGGGAGCATCCCGACCGCCGGACACCCATGGCGGAGAACGAGGCTCAGCGCCTGCTCGCCTCCATCGCTCCGGCGGGCAGCGAGGGGGCGCAGCAGCCGGAACCGCCCTCGATGACCGGCGTGCGGGGCTTCGAGATGCCGACCGGCGCCCGCTGGACCCGCCGCGCCGTGCGCCGCCACCCATTGATCACGCAACGCGTCCACATCTACACAGACTGTGGATGGTTGATGCTCGTAAAGGGTATTAAACCCCCCTGAGTGCCTAATCAAGGGCGTCGTCCATCAAGCACAACGAGGGAAACGATGACGGACACCAAGAACACCAAGGACAGTAAGAACAAGGCGGCGAAAAGCTCGGGTAAGAGCAAGAAGGCTGCCATAAAAGCGACACGCTCCGCCAAACAGGCGAAGAAACAGGCCGGACAGCCCGAGGTCAAGTTGCCCGAGACGGGGCCCGCCCACCCAGGTGGACGAGTCTCCTAGCCGGCGAGGGCGTGAAATCATGATCGGGTGACCGGCATGAAACCCGGTCGCCCGATCATGGAGTGACACGATGCCCGCCTACCTTCGATTTCCGACGATCTTCGGCAACATGGTGGTCTTCGCCGCCGAGGACGACCTGTGGATGGTCACCGCCGGCGGCGGGCGGGCCTTCCGGCTGACCGCCGGGGTGGCCGAGGCGGGATACCCGCGTTTCTCCCCCGATGGCGACCGGCTCGCCTTCGTCGGCCGCGAGGAGGGGCCCGAGGAGGTCTACGTGATGCCCGCCGACGGTGGCGCGGCCCGACGGGTGACCTACCACGGGGCCCGCTCCAGCGTCACCGGCTGGGATCCCGGCGGCGGCATCGTCTACGCCAGCGACCAGAGCCAGCCTTTCGACGGCCGCAGCCGGTTGCACCGGGTGGAACCTGATGGAATGCCCGAGCTTCTGCCGTACGGCCCGGCCAACACCATCTCCTACGGCCCGCGGATCGTGCTCGGCCGCAACACCGCCGACCCCGCCAGGTGGAAGCGCTACCGGGGCGGCACCGTGGGCGATCTGTGGATCGAGACCGGCGACGACGGGCGGTTCCGGCGGCTCACCGCGCTTCCCGGCAATCTCGCCTCACCCTGCTGGGTCGGGGACCGGGTCTACTTCATCTCCGACCACGAGGGCGTGGGCAACGTCTACTCCTGCGACGCGGACGGCGGCGACCTGCGCAGGCACTCCGACCACGCCGACTACTACGCCCGCAACCTGTCGGGCGACGGCCACAGGCTGGTCTACCACGCCGGGGCCGAGCTCTACCTGGTGGAGGACGGCGAGTCACGCCCCATCGAGGTGCGGCTACGTAGCTCGCGCACCCAGCTCAACCGCCGCTTCGCCTCGGCCGAGGACTTCCTGGACGGCGCCACGCTCAGCCCCGACGGCAGCGGCCTGGCCATCACCACCCGGGGCAAGGCGTTCTCCTTCGCCGCCTGGGAGGGTCCGGTACGCCAGCACGGGGCGCTGTACGGGGTGCGCTACCGGCTGCTGAACTGGCTCAACGACGGTGAGCGGCTCGTGGCGGCGGCCAGCGACGAGGCCGAGCGCGAGGTGCTGGTGGTGCTCACCGCCGACGGCTCCGCCGAACCCGTCAGGCTCGACCACCTCGAGGTCGGCCGCGCCACCGCGCTGGAGGTCTCCCCCACGGCCGATCTGGTCGCGGTGGCCAACCACCGCAACGAGCTGATCCTGGTCGACCTCACACCGGAGAAGTCCTCCAGAGCCTCCAGGCGGAAAAAGGGGCCGGCACGGGGCAGGACCGTCGACTCCAGCCGGTTCGGCGCGATCGAGGACCTGGCCTGGTCCCCCGACGGCCGCTGGCTCGCGTACGCCTGCCGTGACACCGCGCAGACGACGGCGGTGAAACTGTGCCGGGTCGAAACAGGCGAGACGTTCTTCGCCACCCGGCCGGTGCTGTGGGACGCCTGTCCCGCCTTCGACCCGGGCGGCGACTACCTCTACTTCATCGGCAGGCGCGTCTTCAATCCCGTCTACGACGAACTCCATTTCGATCTGGGCTTCCCGCTGGGCTCCCGCCCCTACGCGATCGCGCTCCGCGCCGACGTCGCGTCCCCCTTCGTCCCCAAGCCCCGGCCGCTCACGGACGACGACGATGACGGGGATGCCGACGACGAGAACGAGGGCGAGGAGGTGCCCGAGGTGCTCATCGATCTCGACGGCATCGAGGACCGGATCGTCGGCTTCCCCGTCCCCGAGGGCCGCTACGAGGGCATCGCCGGTATCAAGGGCAAGGCCGTCTACCTGAACTTCCCCGTCGAGGGCAGCCTCGGTGACGACTACGCCGACTCCTCCGAAGGCACCCTGCACGTCTACGACTTCGCCAAGCAGAAGCAGGAGACCCTGGTCGGGGACGTGTCGGAGTTCCGGCTGGGCCGGGACCGGAGCACGCTGCTCTACCAGGCGGGCAGGCGACTGCGGGTGGTCAAGGCGGGCGAGGAGCCCGAGAGCGACGAGACCCCGGGCCGGACGAGCGGATGGGTGGACCTGTCCCGGGTCAAGGTGTCCATCCGCCCCGAGGCCGAGTGGCGGCAGATGTTCAGGGAGGCCTGGCGGCTGCAGCGGGAGAACTTCTGGACCGAGGACATGGCCGGGCTCGACTGGGACGGCGTCTACCTGCGCTACCTGCCGCTGGTCGACCGGGTCACCACCCGAGGGGAGTTCTCCGACCTGTTGTGGGAGCTCCTCGGTGAGCTGGGCACCTCGCACGCCTACGAGAGCGGCGGCGCCTACCGGCCCCGGCCGCACTACCGGCAGGGCAAGCTGGGCGTCGACTGGGCCTTCGAGGAGGGCGTCCACCGGATCGCGAAGATCGTCGGTGGTGACCGGTGGGACCCCGAGGCGACCTCGCCGCTCAACCGCCTCGGGGTGGACGTACGGCCGGGTGACGTGGTGCTGGCCGTCAACGGCCAGCCCGTCGGCGCGGAGGTGAGCCCCGACGAGCTGCTGGTCAACCAGGCCGACCAGGAGGTGCAGCTCACCATCCAGCGCGGGGACGAAAGGCGGACCGTCACCGTCAAGGCCATCGACGACGAGCAGCCGGGCCGCTACCGCGACTGGGTGGAGGCCAACCGGGCCCGTTGCCACGAGCTCAGCGGCGGCCGGATCGGCTACCTGCACATCCCCGACATGGGCCCGGAGGGCTACGCCGAGTTCCACCGCGGCTTCCTGACCGAGTACGACCGGGAGGCCCTCGTGGTGGACGTCCGCTTCAACGGCGGCGGTCACGTGTCGTCGCTGCTGCTTGAGAAGCTGGCCCGGCGCCGCCTGGGCTACAACTTCCCCCGCTGGGGCGTGCCCGAGCCCTACCCCGAGGAGTCGCCGCGCGGCCCGATGGTGGCGATCACCAACGAGTGGGCGGGCTCCGACGGCGACATCTTCAGCCACACCTTCAAGCTGCTGGGCCTGGGCCCGCTGATCGGCAAGCGCACCTGGGGCGGGGTGATCGGCATCTGGCCCCGGCACCACCTGGCCGACGGGACGGTCACCACCCAGCCGGAGTTCTCCTTCGCCTTCGACGACGTGGGCTGGCGGGTGGAGAACTACGGCACCGACCCCGACATCGAGGTCGACATCACCCCGCAGGACTACGCCGCGGGCGTGGACACCCAGCTGGACCGGGCGATCGAGGTCGCCCTGGAACGCCTGGTCCTGCAGCCGCCGCACACCCCGAATCCGGCGGCCCGGCCCCGGCTCGTGGTGCCGCGCCTGCCACCCCGCCGGCGTTCCCGCTGACCTCGGAGCCGGATCGGCCCTCGGGCGCCGCTGAGGCCCGTGTCGCCGGCGGCCACCCGCCTTGCCCGGTTCGACCTGCGCCGCCTCCTGGTCGGTGCCCTGTTGTGGATGCCGGTCAGCGTCATCCCACTCGGCGTCGGGCTGCTGTCGCGGTGGCCCGTGATGGCGGAATCAGGCGAGGTTCAGCTGCCAGGAGACGCCGAAGCGGTCGTTGGTCCAGCCGAAGCGCTTGCTGAAGCCGTAGGAGCCGATCGGCATCAGCGGCTCGCCGTTCTCCGACAGCGTCGCGTACAGGCGCTCGATCTCCGCCTCCGACTCGCACTGCACGTACAGCGAGACCGACGGGGTGAAGGTGAACGCGTGCGACACGTTGCTGTCGATGGCCATGTACTCCTGTCCCGCCAGCGTGAACGTGGCGTGCTGCACACTGCCCTCCGCTCCGCGCCGCCTCGCGGCCCTACTCCTGCTCGGCGGCCGGGCTTGTCGCCTGAGGGCCGGTACCGGCCACCGACAGCTCGGGCCGCGAGGCCAGGTGGAACGGTCGCCTCTGGATCGGCATACTCGGCCAGCCACCCGCCTCCGTGTTGGCGGCCAAGCTGGAACGCTTACCTGGTGGTCAGGCACGCGAAGCCGAGGCGAGGAGGCGGGCGGCGAGGGCTCTGATCTCGTCGCGTAGTTCGGCGGGGGTGATGACGGTGAACGGCCAGCCGAGGCCGGCGAGCATCTGGGCCATCCCGTCCAGCCGGTCGGCCCTGGTGGCCAGCAGCACCCCGGCGGGGGTCTCGGCCAGGGTCGCCGTGGCGGCGGGGATCCGGGCGGCGGCCTCCTCCAGCGTGGCCTCCAGCAGCACCCTGACCTCGTAGCGGTAGGGCACCGCCGACAGCGATCCGACCACGTGTGCGACCGGGTCGAAGTCGTCCGGGGCCGAGAACCTCCGCTCGGTGCGCGCGGCGCTCGCCACCCGGTCCACCCGGAAGGTCCTGATCTCCCCGCTGTCGTGGTCGAGGCCCGCGACGTACCAGCGGCCGGAGTGGAAGACGATGCCGTACGGGTCCAGGTCGCGCGTCGAGGCGTCGCCGCGCCAGGAGCGGTAGGCCAGCCGGACGGTGATCCGGCGGCGGGCGGCGTCGGCGAGGGCGAGCAGCGGGCCCGCCTTCGGAGCGGGTGCCCGGGTCGCGGCGCCGGTGTGGCCCAGCGTTTCCGAGATCGCGTCGACGCGCTCACGCAGCGGCCCGGGGAGCACCCGCTGGATCTTGGCCAGGGCGCTCTCGGTGGCCGTCTCCCCCACCGCCAGCCCGGTCCGCCGGCCGGCCAGCAGCCCCAGCACCACCGCGGTGGCCTCGTCGTCGGTGAGCATCAGCGGCGGCAGCTTGTAGCCGGGCAGCAGCCGGTAGCCGCCGTGGCGGCCCCTCTCGGCCGAGACCGGCACGCCGAGCTCCGACAGCCGCACCGCGTAGCGGCGCACCGTGCGCTCGTCCACCTCCAGCCTGGCGGCGAGATCGGGGCCGGTCAGGCCGGGGGCGGCCTGCAGCAGTTCCAGCAGCGCGAGGACCCTCGCGGCGGTCATTCGAATTCTCCTCAAAAATCAGGACTGATACTGTCCGGATTCGATTCTAGGGTGAAACCAGGCGAACGAAGGAGAGCAGAAATATGAGCACTTACCTGCTGGTTCCCGGTTTCTGGCTGGGCGCGTGGGCCTGGGAGAAGGTCACCCGGCCGCTGCGCGAGGCCGGGCACGAGGTCCACCCGGTCACGCTCACCGGGCTCGGCGACAGAGCGCACCTGGCAGGTCCCGGGGTCGATCTGGAGACCCACATCCAGGACATCGTGAACACGGTCGTCTTCGCGGACCTGAACGAGGTGATCCTCGTCGCCCACAGCGGGGCCGGCGCGCCGGTCACCGGCGCGGCCGACCGGATTCCCGAGCGCGTCGCCCGGATCGTCTACCTCGACAGCGGTCCGCTGGCCGATGGCATGACCCAGTTGGACACCAACGAGCCCGAGTGGCGGGCGTTCATCGAGAAGCGGGTCGCCGAGCAGGGCGACGGGGTGGGCTACCCACTCCCCTCCTGGGAGGAGCAGGAGCGGGCCGGGGCCGGCCTGGAGGGGCTGGGAGAGACCGAGCGTGAGTGGTTCGCCTCCCGCGCGACCCCGCAGCCGTACGGGACGATGACTCAGCCCCTGGCGCTCAAGGGCGGCACGGACGCGCTGCCCAAGACTCTCATCGCGTGCTCGTTCCCGCTGGAGCAGGTGCACACCATGATCGCCGCCGGTCACCCGTTCTTCGCGGCGCTCGCCGGGCCCGAGTGGAGCTTCGCCTCGGTGCCCACCGGCCACTGGCCGATGTTCTCCAAGCCGGAGGAGACCGCGGCCGCGCTCGCCGCACTGGCGGTCTGAGACGAAAGCCTGACGGGGCGGGGCGGGGCGGGGCGGGAAGAGAAACGGGCGGGTGAGGTTGAGGGCGGTTCGCACGCTCCCGCCCCGATGGCCCCCACGACAGGTCCACCGGAGGCGCCGGCCCTGGCAGGGCCGGCGGAGGCCTGCCGTGAACATCGGGGCCTCCACGCTGCGGTTCCGGTGACGAGCCCGGAATTCCGCGAGCACCGAGAGGTGACATTTGTCCCGGGCAGCCCTGGATCGATGGATCTACCTGGGATCCCGCGCCCTCCGTAGCGTCTTTCGCATGACGAATGACGCGGTGTCACTCAAGAACGTGACCAAACGTTTCGGGGCGGTACGCGCCGTGGACGACCTCAGCCTCGACATCCCCGCCGGGCAGACCGTCGCCCTGCTCGGCCCCAACGGCGCGGGCAAGTCGACCGGTATCGGGCTGCTGCTCGGGCTGCTGGCCCCCGACTCCGGGACGGTACGCGTGTTCGGGGGCGCCCCGGAGGCCGCGATCCGGGGCGGGCGGCTGGCGGCGATGCCCCAGGAGGGCGGCCTCGTCTCCCGGACCACGGTCGGCGAGTTGCTCGGTTTCGTCTCCGGGACCTACCGGGCGCCGCTCCCGCTACGGGAGGTGCTGGCCGTCGCGGGGCTGGAGGAACTGGCCGGCCGCAGGGTGGAACGGCTGTCGGGCGGCCAGGCGCAGCGCCTCCGCTTCGCGCTGGCGCTGGCCGGGGACCCTGAGCTGATCCTGCTGGACGAGCCGACCGCGGCGCTGGACGTCCGGGCCAGGCGGGAGTTCTGGGAGAGCATGCGCGCCTTCGCCGCGCGCGGCAGGACCGTGCTGTTCTCCACCCACTACCTGGAGGAGGCCGACGAGTACGCCGACCGGGTAGTGGTGATCGACAGGGGCCGGATCGTGGCCGACGGCACCAGCCGGGAGATCAAGCGCCTGGTGTCGCTGACCACGGTCAGCGTCACCGCCCCCGCCGAGGACGTCGCACTGCTGGAACGCCTTCCCGGGGTCACCTCCGTGGAGATCCGCGGGAACCGCGCCCACCTGCGCACCCGCGACGCCGACGCCACGGTCCTGGCGCTGGCCGAGGCCGGAGCCGTACGAGACCTTGAGGTGGCTCCCGCCGCGCTCGAGGACGCCTTCATCGCACTGACGGGAGTGGACGCCTGATGCTCGGCTACATCCGCCTGGAGATCGCCAGAAGCCGCCGAGACCCGGGATACGTGATCCTGGGTTTCACAATGCCCGTGGTGATGTACCTGATCTTCACCAACCTCGGCATAGCGGGCGACGACCGTACCTGGGCCGCCCTGCACGTGATGGTCAGCATGGCCGCCTTCGGCGCGATCGGCTCGGCTTTCAACAACGGCACCGGCATCGCCGAGGACAGGACGGCGGGCTGGCTGCGGCAGCTGCGCATCACTCCCCTGGCGCCGGTACGGGTGATCGCCGGCAAGGCGGGCACCGGCATGCTCGTGGTGCTGCCCGCGATCGCCGGCGTGTGCCTGTCGGCGGCGTTGCTCAACGGGGTGCGGCTGGAGATCTGGCAGTGGGCCTCGATCGTGCTCCTGCTCTGGGCGGGTTCCCTGCCCTTCACCCTGCTCGGCCTGGCCATCGGCTACCGGTTCAGCGGCCAGACCGCCGCCGTGCTCAACATCGCGGCCAACATGGCGCTGGCGATCGTCGGAGGTCTGTGGCTGCCCACCGAGGGCTTCCCCTCCTGGCTGAAGACGCTCGCGGAGTGGACACCGAGCTTCACCTACGCCGACCTGGCACGAAAGGTCGCCTTCGGCCAGGCACCCGAGGCCGGCGTGGCACTGATCCTGACCGGCTGGCTGGTCGCCTTCGGGATCCTGGCGGTGTACGGCTACCGCCGGGCCGGGCGCGTGGTGTGAGTCGCGTGATAGGAGTGGCCGGATGAGCGGAGAGCCGGAGGGAGCGGGGGTGACGGAGCGAGAGAGGCCGGAAGGGCCGAGAAAGGCGAAACCAAAACGGATGGAAGCGGCCAGACGGAAATGGTCGGGGAGGGGGAGAAGGCAGGAGCCTGGGGAGCTCGCCTTCTATCCGTGGCTGCTGATCGCCTATCCCCCGATCAGCGACCTCGTGGCAGGGCACGTACGGCCGGCGGCGCCGGCCGCACTGGGCGTCGTCGCCTTCGCCGCCCTGTACATGCTCTGCATCCGGCTGTCCTTCCACGGCCGGCGACGAGCGGCGACCGTGGCCCTGGCCGGGCTGCTGGTGGTGATCTTCCTGCTGCTGGCGGGGCCGGCGCAGAACTGGTTCTACCTCGCACCGCTGATGACGATCGCCTGCGGGGTCGTGCTGCGTGGCAGGTCCGTCTACCTCCTGCTCACCGTACTGACGCTCGCGCTGACCGTGGTGATGTGGCGCGCGGGAGCGAGCTGGGAGAGCATCTCCCTGGCCACCTGGGGAACGACCACCGGCGGCCTGGTGGTCAGCGTCGTGCTGAAGCTGTTCTCCGTGATCACCGAGCTCCAGGAGACCCGTGAGGAACTGGCCCGGGTCGCGGTGGCCGAGGAGCGGCTGCGCTTCTCCCGCGACCTGCACGACCTGCTCGGGCACACCCTGTCGGTGATGGTGGTCAAGGCCGAGGCCGTACGGCGGCTGGCCCCCCGCGACGCGGAGGCGGCGGTGCGGCAGGCGGTGGACATCGAGGCGGTCGGCCGGGAGGCGCTGACCGAGGTGAGGGCCGCGGTCAGCGGCTACCGGGGGCGCGGGCTGGCCGCCGAGCTGGCCTCGGCGCGCACGGTACTGGCCGACGCGGGCATCGCCGCCACGGTCACCGTCTCCGAGGGCCGCCCCGCGCCGGAGGCCGACGCCCTGCTGGGCTGGGCCGTACGGGAGGGCGTGACCAATGTCGTCCGCCACAGCGCCGCCCGCACCTGCGCGATCACCCTGGAGGGCACGGTGCTGGAGATCCGCGACGACGGCCGGGGAGCCGAAGCGGACGCCTCCGGCAACGGCCTGCGCGGCCTGGCCGAGCGGGTCGTCGCGCTCGGCGGCACGCTGGAGACCGTCGGCCGCGACGGCTTCCTGCTGCGGGTGACGCTCCCGTGATCGGCGACTTCCGGCTCAGAGACGCTCCCACTGCCGACGGTCTCCCTGGGAACGCTCCGATGATCGGCGGTTTCCCACCGGGGAGGAGTCTTCCATGATCACCTGCTTGCCGCCGAGGTCGGCGCTCATGCGATCGCTGGTTTTCCGTCGAGGAGGAACACTTCCATGATCAGGGTGCTGCTGGCGGAGGATCAGGGCATGATGCGCAGCGCGCTGGCCCTGCTTCTCGGCCTGGAGGACGACATCGAGGTCGTCGCCACGGTCACCGGGGGCGACGAGGTCGTGGCCGCCGCGCTCGACACGCGTCCCGACATCGCCCTGCTGGACGTCGAGATGCCGGGGATCAGCGGCCTGGAGGCCGCGGCAGGGCTCCGGGACCACCTGCCCGGCTGCCGGGTGCTGATCCTGACCACGTTCGGCAGGCCCGGCTACCTGCGCCGGGCGATGGAGGCGGGCGCCGCCGGATTCCTCGTCAAGGACAGCCCTGTCGAGGATCTCGCCGCGGCGATCCGCCGGGTCCTGGCGGGCGAGAAGGTGATCGACCCCGCGCTGGCCGCCGCCGCGCTGAGCACCGGCGCCAGCCCGCTGACCGACCGTGAGCGGGACGTGCTGGCCGCGGGGGCCGACGGCGCGACAATCGCCGACATCTCGCGGCGGCTGCACCTGTCGGAGAGCACCGTCCGCAACTACCTGTCCGCCGCGATCGGCAAGACCGGCACCCGCAACCGCATCGAGGCCGCCCGCACCGCCCGGCACAACGGCTGGCTATGAAAATCCGAAAAGGGGACAGATGCCCGGTTCGTCCCGCCCGCGGCGGGCGGGCACGCGGGACTTGAGGGAGGCCGGTCTCCCACGCGCCGTCACCGGCCACTCCGGGGAGTGGCCGGTCTCCCGCGCGCCGTCACCGGCCACTCTGGGCGGTACGGAACGCGGAAGCGCGCGCCGTCCGGCTCAGGGGGCGAGGACGGGTTCCCGGTCGTCCTCGGCGAGCCAGTCGCGCATCGCGCCGTAGGTCTTCTCCGCGATCAGCCGCTGGCCCGCGGCGTTGGGATGGAAGAAGTCCCACATGCTGATGTGGCTCAGCGTGAACGCCTGCCTGAACACCTCGTTGCCGTCGAACCGGCAGTTCGGGCCGTACACCGCGCAGACCCTGGCGAGTGCGGCGTTGAACCCGATCACCCGGGCGCGCACACGGTCACGGCGGGCCTGGTCGGCCGCCGAGGTCGAGGTGGGGTGCGCCAGCACGGTGGGACAGATCCGGCCCACCGCCCAGAACCCGCGTGCCACCAGGTTGTTCCTGCCGGCCTGCCAGAGCCGTCTGAGGTCGGGGATGCTCGCCACGAACACCCGGGCGTCGGGCCTGGCCGTCCGCAACAGCGCCAGGGCCCCGGCCACCCGGCTCTCGTAGACGGCCACGGAGGTCATCAGCCGCTCCTCGGACGCACAGGCGTCCTGGGCGCCGACCAGGACCGTCACGTAGTCGGCGCGGCGGTCGATCGCCTGCTTCACCTGCCCGGCCAGGTCGGCACTGGTGGAGCCGGGGACGGCGAGGTTCACATTGTGCCCCGCGAGTGCCACATCCGCCTCGCGTAGCCTCAGGTAGTGGCTCCTGACATCGCGATGATCACCGGTCGACCAGGAGTGCGAGGCGCAGGTGACGTACCACCCGCAGGCGTTGAACCCCGCGCTGATGGAGTCTCCGAGTGCGGCCATGACCACCGGCCGCCAGGGTTGCCCCGCCTGTGTCGCCCCGGCCGGAGCGGCCTGGGCGACCACAAGGGCGGCCAGCCCTGTGAGTACTGTCACAGTCCTGCGAAGCATGACACCTCCGCTGAGAGATCGCGTCTGCTTCGGATGTATCACCGCAGGCCAGGACGGCGGGGTCCGTTGACCGAGTGCCTTGGTTTTCTTGACACCGCGTGGCGCCCGTGCTGGCGGGAAACCGTCGTCGAACATGTTCAGTTTCCGGCATAGAGTGGCGGGGGTGAGTGTAGCGCTCGGATCAATCCGTCCTCTCGTGGTGAGAACCACCTCCGTCGACGACCCCGGCGACCTGTTCGCACGACTGCCGGAGACCGCGCCCTACGCCTGGGTCAGGCGCGGGGAGGGCCTCGTGGCCTGGGGTGAGGCCCTGCGCCTGGAGGTGCCGCCCGGCCCCCGGCGTTTCGACTGGGCCCGCGACCTGCTGTCGGACCTCTTCGGCGAGGCGGACGTCGACGACGACGTGACGACCCCCGGCTCGGGTCCCGTCGCCTTCGGCTCGTTCACCTTCGACCCGGAGTCGCGCGGGTCGGTCCTCCTCGTCCCCCGGACCATCCTCGCCCGCCGCGACGGCCGCGCCTGGCTGACCACCGTCGGCGAGCAGCGGCTCGACGCCGTCACCCCGCTCCGCGACCCGGGCAGGATCCGGTACGGCGACGGCAGTCTGAGCGCGCCGGAGTGGGAGCACGCCGTGGCCCGCGCCGTCCGGCGGATCAGATCGGGCCAGCTGGAGAAGACGGTGCTCGCCCGCGACCTGACCGCCGTCGCGGAACGGGCGATCGACGTCCGCCTGCTGCTGACCCGCCTGGCCGACCGCTACCCGGAGTGCTATACCTTCTCCTGCGCGGGGCTGGTCGGTGCCACCCCCGAGCTGCTGGTCCGGCGTACCGGGGAGACCGTCGAGTCCCTGGTGCTGGCCGGTACGATCGCGCGGGGCAGCGACAGGGCGGACGACATGGCGCGCGGCGCGGCCCTGTTCTCCTCGGAGAAGGACCGCCACGAGCACGCCTGCGCGGTCACGTCGGTACGGGAGGCGCTCGACCCGCTCTGCGCCGAGCTGAAGATCCCCGAGGAGCCCGAACTCCTGGTGCTCCCCAACGTCCAGCACCTGGCCAGCCCGGTGACCGGACGGCTGTCGGTGGGGGCCTCGGTCCTGGACGTGGTGGCGGCCATGCACCCGACCGCCGCCGTCGGCGGCACCCCGACCGGGGTGGCGCTCGGCGTCATCCGTGAGCTCGAGGGCATGGACCGCGCCGGTTACGCCGGTCCTGTCGGCTGGATCGACGCGCGGGGGGACGGCGAGTGGGGGATCGCGCTGCGCTGCGCCCAGATCGAGGGCCCCCGGGCCCGGCTGTTCGCCGGCTGCGGCATCATGGGCGACTCCGATCCCGCGTCCGAGCTCGCCGAGGCGCAGGCCAAGCTCCGGGTGATGCAGTACGCCCTGGAGGGCTGATCACCGCTGCGAAGGGCGTCGGCCGGGGCGACAAGTCGCTGACCAGGTAATTCCCCCCCGGCCTGGTCGTCCGCGGCCAGATGGGCGTACCCTCACAAGGGCAACACATCGGACATTTCCGGCAAGAAAACGATACTTTCTTCTGCTCGCTGTTCTCTCGTCGCCGCACGGCCGGCTTGCCCGCCGGGGAGAGGAAGACCATGGCGTTACTGACCACCGCCCGCCTCACGGTACGCGACTGGAGTCCCGAGGACTCCCGCGATGCTCTGGCCATCTACGGCACACCGGAGGTCACCCGGTGGCTGTCCCCGGCGATGAACCGGCTCGACGGCGAGCATGCCATGCGGACCACACTGGAGGCATGGCAACGTAACCGTGACACCCTGACGCCCCCGCTCGGCCGCTGGGCGATCGTCCGCAACTCCGACCAGCGGATCATCGGCGGCCTCTCCCTGAGATACCTGCCGCCCGACGAGGAGGACATCGAGATCGGCTGGCAGCTCGCCCCCGACTTCTGGGGCCACGGCTACGCCACCGAGGCCGGCCGGGCCCTGGCCGGGTGGGCCTTCTCCATCGGCGCCCACGAACTCGTCGCGGTCGTGCGGGTGAACAACGAGCGCGCCGCCGGCACGGCCAGGCGCATCGGCATGCAGTGGGTCGGTGAGACGGACAAGTACTACGAGACGCGTCTCAACGTCTACCGGCTCTGGCCCAGCGACCTCACCTCGGCCCAGGAGGACGAGCTCCGGCTCTGACCGGCGGGCGTCCCGGGGCGACCGTGGTCCCGGCCAGGGAGCTGCCGCACCACCTCGGGTGGGAAATACGGGAACTTCCGAGGCGCACGATGCCGCTGTTACTACGCTGGCTCGATGACCGATCAAACGATCTCTGCGGGTGGACCGGCGACGAGCCTCGACCTTGAGGCCATCATGGCTGCGGGGTGGGCCGTCCCCGAGTCCTTCACCGCTGAGGAGTTCAGCCGAGCCGAAGCGTTCTGGCAGGCACGGCGCGCGGAGGATGAGCGGCTCCTGCGGGTCCGCGCCAAGGCGGCCCACCTTGTCGAGTCCTGGACGGGACACACTCCGCGCGACGTCGGTTCCTTCGGGATCCAGCTCAATCTGGAGACCAGCGATCTGGACCTGGGGATCGGCTACCCGGTCGCCGGTCGCGAGGAGCTGATGGCGGCGCTCGCCCCGCACGCGGCGTTCAAGGGCGAGCGCCACACCCGTTTCACCACCACCAGGCTGGTGTTCTCCTTCGAGGTCGACGGCGTCGAGATCGACCTGTCGGTGCTGACCGAGGAGGACTTCGCGGTCGCGTGCCGCATGCTCGACGAGATCGACACCGGCATGACCCGGGAGGAGCGGGTCGCCCACACCTGGGTCAAACATCTCCTGCGCGCCACCGGCCGGATGGAGCAGTACGCGGCCTGGAAGCTGGCCACATACTCCCGCTACTGCCCGGAGTTCAACTGGGTTCCGATCTCCGAGCCTGCCTGACCTACAGCGGGTCAGGTCCCACACGGATCAGCCGCATTGATCAATTTCCAGCCTGTCGCGGCCGCCCACCGAGTGTGCTCGTAAAGGAGCCGGTCGGCGGCCTGCGGCGGCAGCGCCGCGACAACCCCTGGCACGGTGGCGTCCATGCGGCCCCGGAGCACCCCGAACTGTTCCTCCAGCGCGGCACCGATCAGCGGCTCCATCTACCGGTTCGACGACGAGATGCTGGTCAATGTCCACGTCTACGGGATTCTGGCGGCGTACACACCAACGCTGCACATTCGCCGCATCGACGGCGCCTACTACAACACGTACTTGGAGTCCTACGAGCGGGTATGGGCGGGTGCACGGCCCATCGAGGAGGATGACCTGTGAGCAAGCGCAGCCGCCGGATCGACTACTGGCAAGATCCTGACGCTCCCAAGCCGACCAGCCGCAAGCCGTCGGCGAGCGTGTTCGTCCGCAATGACGAAGGCGCCGTGCTGCTGCTGAAGCGCACCGACAACGACCTGTGGACCATCCCCACGGGCGGCCTCGAGAAAGGCGAGACCGTCGCGCAGTGCGCCATCCGCGAGTGCGAGGAGGAGACCGGCCTGAAAGTCGAGATCACCGGTCTCGTCGGGGTCTTCTCCTCTCCGGACCACGTGATCGTCTACATGCACGAGAACAAGGTCGACGAGGTGCGGCAACCGGTCAATGTCTGCCTGCGGGCCCGCGTGGTCGGAGGCACGATAGAGCCAGACCCCCGCGAAGCGCAGGAGGTGCGCTGGGTGGCTCCCACTGACCTGGGCGACCATCCCGTTCATCCCGCCCTGCAGCGCCGCATCGAGATCGGCCTGAGCGATCAAGCGCCGTACCTGGAGTAGCGCAGTGCCCGCCGCCCGTCGTACCCGGACACCCGCGCTCCGCCGAGCAGCCGCAGCCGGGAGACCTCGGCGTCCGCCAGCCGGACGGCCCCCGCCAGCACGCGCGGGCGTATCCGCGCCACGAACAGGAACGGGCCCGCCAGCAGGAGGAAGACCGGAGCGGCCGGGGCCGAGAGGGCCCCGAGCGCGAGACCGGCCAGCGCCCGGCAGGCCCTGATCAGCGGGTCCACGGTCAGGCGTGGTGCTTGCCCTTGCGCCTGTCGGACAGCCTGACCACCAGGAAGACCACCACGGCGAGGATCACGATGCCCAGCACGGTCTTCGAGACGATCCCCATGTACTGCTCGACCAGATCCCACTGCTCACCGAGCAGGAACCCCGCCATCACGAAGGTCGTGTTCCAGATGAGGCTGCCCAGGGTGGTGAGGAGGGTGAAGATCATAATGGGCATGCGCTCGACCCCCGCCGGGATCGAGATGAGGCTCCGGAAGATGGGGATCATCCGGCCGAAGAAGACGGTCTTCCTTCCGTGCTTGGCGAACCACGCCTCGGTCTTCTCAATGTCGGAGACGCTGACCAGCGGCAGCTTGGAGGCGATGAACACCACGCGTTCGCGGCCCAGCAGGGCCCCGACCCCGTACAGCGCCAGCGCGCCGATCACCGATCCCAGGGTCGTCCAGAGCACGGCGTCGAACAGCCCCATGTTCCCCTTGCTCGCGGTGAATCCGGCCAGCGGCAGGATCACCTCGCTGGGCAGCGGCGGGAACAGGTTCTCGAGTGCGATCGCCAGCCCCGCCCCTGGCGCACCCAGGGTTTCCATAAGGTTGATCGCCCATCCGGCGACCCCGTCGACATTCGGTGAACTCATAGGGACAAGGCTACGGAGAGTTGGGTAGGGCGTGGATGAGGAATGCGCCCGCTCTTGCCTCGTATGCGCCACAGGGCTCGGCTGTGGAAAACCGCAGCCGTCTGGGTCACGACCGTGACGATCACGAAATATCCGAGGTTCTCGCACGTCAGGTGGCGTATTGGCCGGTCTGGCGAGCGCGGTGGGGATGCGGGCGGAAGCCCTTGGCTGCCGGGGAAAGGGGGGCCGCACCCGTCTTCCGGCCGGGATCGCCGCAGCCAACTGTGACCTATCCCACATTGACCATCGTCGGAAGATGGTGGGGACCCGTGTGGGCGGCGTCCCGGCCACTACGGTCGAGCACCGTTTCAGCTGTTTCTGAAGCTGTTTCTGAGATGGACCGTCTCGCCCTGCTCGATCCTGGCGTGGCCCGCGGTCAGTGTGGCGACCCAGCCGGGGAAGGCCGCCAGGTCCCGCTCGCGTACCGCGACGCGGAAGCCGACCTCCGCGCCGTAGACGACCTCCCTGACCTCGTACGGCGAGATGTGCAGGTCGTTCTCCAACCGCCCGGCCCGCACGTGGTCCACGGTCACGGTCATGACCCTGGCGGGCACCATCTCGACCAGCGGCGTGAGATCCAGCGTCTTGCCGACCGACGAGCCGTACGCGCGGACCAGGCCCCCCGCGCCGAGCTTCACACCGCCGAAGTATCGGGTGACCACCGCCACCACGTCGGCGACGCCCCTGCGAAGGAGGGTCTCCAGCATCGGGGTGCCCGCGGTGCCGCCGGGCTCGCCGTCGTCGTCGGCCCGCTGGACGTGGCGGTCCCCGCCGATCACGTAGGCCGAGCAGTTGTGCGTGGCGTCACCGTGAAGCCGCCTGCGCCCGGCGACGAACTCCCTCGCGGCCTCCTCCGAGGAGACCGGGCCGACCGCGCACAGGAACCGGGATCGCTTGATCTCGATCTCGTGTTCTGTGGTGTCCTGCGGGGTCAGGTACGGGTCGGGCACCTGGCAAGGCTACCGGCGCGGGGCCGGCACGACGGTCCCGCGCGAAGGAGCGGCGGGTCAGAGGAAAGGAGCCCGGGGCTGGGCTGAGGCCGTACGACCTCGGCGCTCAGATCCCGCTGCCCCGGCCGCACGGGGAGGGAGCGGTCGGGGGGGCAGCGGGCCGCCTGGAAGGCGCGGCCCGCCCGGGTCGCGGTCCCGTCGCCGCGGAACAGCCCGCTGCCCGGTTCGGTCTCGGAGGAGGGCAGACCGAACCAGGCGTAGCGTCGCACGTACGGCAGGGAGGCCGGCATCCTGGTGGAGGCGGTGACGAAGGCGGCCTGCTGGGCGTCGGTGGCGTAGCGGGTGCCGTTGGAGAAGTCGATCAGGGCGTACTCGGTGAGCCGGATCGGCTTGCGGTAGCGCTTGTACACCGCCTGGACGTAGGACTTGAGCTGGCCGACCGCGGCCTGGGTGCGGAAAGTCGCCGCCGTACCAGTGCAGCGCGATGAAGTCGACGCGGTAGCCGCGGCCATGGAGAAGGCCCACAGCGACCAGCTCGCCCGGCTGGAGCCGTGACAGGCGTCACGCGCGCCCGGCGTCACGGGACCCCGGCGCTGCCGTTCGCCCGGCGGGCGCACCCGCACCTGGTGCTCGCCCTGCTCTACGCCGGAGCCACCGCGGCGACCGCGAGACCGGGAGGCGCGGAGACCTCAGAGGAACATCGGACTCGAAATACGGCACGGGTATCGTGTTTATTCATAACACGACAAAACTCCCACATAGCACCGAAATAGCAGAAAAGAACTCAGTGCTCATTGAACGGGACGGCAGCGCTCACGTCCACGACCCGGGGATAGGCGTCGGCGGCGGGAAACCCTCGACCGGGAAGCCCCCCGGGTCACGACGATCCCACGGCCAGGCGCTTGCCTTCGCCAGAAAAGGGGCTATATTTACCAATAATAATAGTAGGGATTAAGGGTAATGACGATGCCCCTGCCGAATTTCCTCACAATCGGTGCCCCTAAATCCGGGACCACCGCCCTGCACACCGCATTGGCCCGGCACCCGGGGCTGTTCATGTCCCCGGTGAAGGAGCCGAAGTTCTTCCTCAGCGACGGCCCCCCTCCCACCGGGGGAGGCCCGGGCGACGCCCAGACCTACCGCGAGCACGTCTGGCGACGCGAGGACTACGAAGCCCTGTTCGACGCGGCACCGCCGGGAACGCTCACCGGCGAGTCCACCCCGTTCTACCTCTACGATCTGGCGGCACAGCGGCGCATCAGAAAGACCATCCCCGACGTCAGGCTCATCGTGGTGCTGCGCGACCCGGTGGAGCGCGCCCACTCCAACTGGACACATCTGTGGTCGGCCGGACTGGAGCCGATCGGCGACGTACTGGAGGCCTGCGCCGAGGAGAGCCGAAGGGTCACGGCCGGCTGGGCGCCGTTCTGGCACTACCTCGGGCTCGGCAAGTACGGCAGGCAGCTCGAACATCTGTTCACCCTGTTCCCCCGCGACCAGGTGCTCGTCTACCGCTACCGCGACCTGGTCGACCGCCCCGTCGACACCCTGGACCGGATCTGCCGCTTCCTCGGTGTGGAGACCGGCGTCGTCACCGAGGTCCCCCGGGAGAACGTGACCGCCCACCCGGAGCCGACCCGCGGGCACCGGATGCTGTCGCGGGCGTTACGCATGGGATCGTCCGTGGGGCGGTTCCTGCCGTCGCGGGTGAGCGTGGCGCTGACCGATCCACTGGAGCGCAAGCTGCAGCGGCAGGCCCGCTCCCGCCAGCCGCTGACCTGGGACCAGCGGGAGAGGCTGATCCCCCACTTCTCCCAGGACGTGGCGCTGCTGCAGAGCGTGACCGGTGAGAACTTCAGCGACTGGCTGCGCCCCCGCGAGCGCTCCGGCGGCCTGGTGGGCGTCCGCCCCAACGGCCAGCGCCAGGCACGCAACGGCCGCCCTCAGGTTTGACACTCCCTCGCACGTGGCGGCACGGCCGGGGCGTGATCGGCATGGCCCGCGCAGGTCGGCGCGGCCGGGGTCAGCGCAGCTCGGTGCGGAGCTCGTGCGCCCCGTCCGCGCGGGTGTACTCGTAGTAGAGCCGCCGCCCGCCACCCGGCAGGTCCACGATGTCCAGGTAGCGCAGGCCACCGCCCACGTGCGGCGAGAGGGCGGCGGGCACGGTGCCGACCGGGGTCAGCTCCGCCGGGTCGGTACCGATCGCGACACCGGTCTTCTCCTCGTAGTTCTCCGCCGCGGTGGCCCTGCCGTCGTAGAAGGCCACCACCCTCTCACCGAGGAAGCGGACCGCCGCCACCCGTGTCCCCCGGGCGTCCCAGGTTCCGGGACGGCCGCTGAGCGCGGTGCCCTGCCAGGTCCACTCGATGCCGTCGGCGCTGGTGGCGTAGTCGGTCACCATCTGGTCGGCCTCGTCGGCATCGGCCAGGGGGTGGCAGGAGGCCCACAGGTGCCAC
Source organism: Streptosporangium sp. NBC_01810 (assembly GCF_035917355.1). Lineage (NCBI taxonomy): Bacteria > Bacillati > Actinomycetota > Actinomycetes > Streptosporangiales > Streptosporangiaceae > Streptosporangium > Streptosporangium sp. NBC_01810. The sequence continues at coordinate 3,143,467 of NZ_CP109070.1, forward strand.
ACGTCGCCCTGCCGCACGATCACCGGGTCCTTGACGCCGGTCTTCGGGTCGCCGGGCAGCACCACCTGCCGCTGCGCGGCGCGGAACCCGGACGGATCGTCGGCCTGGAGCACCTCGACCCGCCAGTGCTTGGTGTCGTAGGTGGCGCAGCTGAGATAGAGCCGCCAGCGCCCCTCGGGCGTGCGGATCAGGGTGGGCCGCTCCAGTGACTCGGTGTCCATTTCCTGTCTGCCGATGGTGAGCAGGGTCTCGAACCGCTCACCGTCGGTGGAACGGGCGACGACGACGGCGTAGCCTCGGCCCTCGCCGACGGGGCGGCGCAACCGGTAGGCGAGGTAGATCAGCCCGTCGCTCTCCACCGCGCTCGGTGCACCGGCCCAGTGGCCCGCGCCCGGCCGGACCGGCTCGATCGCGACTGTGGAACGGCCGGGATCGGGAAGGAGGTCGTCGACCGTCACGACACCGGGATCAGGCAAGCCCTGGGTAGTACTCACGAAGAATCACCAATCATGTTGACCTCCACTCGGCCCTTCAGGGACCGAGATTCCCCCACACCCTCACCGAGAATACGGGCATACTCGAAGACTTCTCGGCCAATCGGTCGGCGGCCGAAGGGTATGTCTTCCTTTTCGCACCGCCCAGGCCCGGCGGCTCCGGAACGCGCCTCCGCGATGACCGGCCGGCTCGCGGACGACGTGCCTTCCAGGATCTTCAGGACCGGCGGAGCGTCGCGCTCGGCAGCGGGATGGCGGGGAACGGGTTGTCCGGCGGCAGGATGAGCCGCCGCGCCTCCTGCGGACGTGAGGTGGCGTCCAGGTGCAGGAGCGCGGCCCCGATGCCCGCGGCGCCGACCATGTAGCCGGTGTCGGCGGTGACCTCCCAGGGGCGCAGCCGCCGGTAGGCCTGATACCAGCGGGCGCCCCGGCCGTCGTGCCCGGTGGCCAGGCCGGTCAGGTTCTCCCCCAGAGCGCGGGCGAACTCCAGGTGCTGCGGGCGTCCGGTCGCCGCCCAGAGCCCGACGAACAGCTCCACCAGCCCGGCGGTGCCGCAGCACTGGCAGGCCGAGTTCCAGTAACCACCACTCCGGTCGGCGGGGGCACCGCTGCTGACGATCCCCCTGGCCAGCCGCTCGACCCAGTCGAGGTCTCCGGCGTCGCCCGACACCCGGTGCAGCTCGTAGAACGTCCGGGCGACGCCCGCGGAACCGGAGCAGAAGCCCAGGTAGTGCAGGTCGCGGCCCTGCGGGATGTGGTGCGGCACCAGTGCGCACCGCTCGGTCACGGCGCTGACCGCGCGGACGAAGTCGGCACCCCTGCGGGAGCCGTCGAGAAAGCGGCTCTCGCCGGTCACGCCGTACAGGCGGGCCAGCAGGAAGGCGGTGCCGGCCGTACCGGACAGGAACCCCGGGGTGACCGCGTCCAGCGGCAGGTCGGCACAGGCGCCCTCGCCGAAGCGGTGGCCGGGGACGGCGAGCGCGGCGATGCGGGCGCCGGCCTCGACGGCGATCTCCTGGTAGGCGGGCACCCCCAGGATGCCCCCGGCGTGCAGCAGGCCGAGGATGATCCCGCCGTCGCCGCGCTGGGCGGGGTCACCGGTCCAGCCCAGGCCGCCGTCGACAGGGCGGGCGGCGCGCACGATACGGTCGGCGACCGCGCCGGCCTCGACCTCGAATTCCCGCTCCCCGGTGGCCCATCCGGCCTCGGCGAGGGCGAACATCACCCCGGCCAGGCCGTGGTGGAGGGAGAGGTCGGCCTGTTCCCGCCAGGTGGCGGCGAGATAGCGGGCCCCGGCCCCGGCATCGTCGAGGTAGCCCTCGTCACCTGTGGCGGTGGCGAGCTCCAGGAAGAACAGGATGATCCCGGCCGCCCCCGAGTACAGCGACAGGGGGTGGTCCGGCATGGCGGCCTGGCCCCGGGGATCGGGGTTGGCCTGCCAGTGCCGTCCCCGTTCGTCGTCCACGGCCGCCGAACGGATCCAGCGCGCGGTCTCGATCACGGTGGCCAGCGGGCTCGTGTCCCCCGGCTCCAGGCTCATGGCGGCTCCTTCGTACGGCGAGACAATCATGTTACCTGTATTTCCTACAGGATAAATAGGTAATGCGATGGCGCCCACCTGACGGACCAGCAGCGACCCCGCCGCCACGCCCCATGGACTGACCCTACTGCCGTAGGCGACGTCCGCCCACCCTCCCGCGACATGGGCCGGCTTGAGCGCCGTGCTGCCCGGAGATCACGCTCGTCGAGCATCGGCTAGATCGACAGAACGGATGGAAGCATTGGTTAAAGGTCAAATCTGCACCAAACAACCAGGAGCCGGGAGCGCCCACCGCATGGCGTTTCGTCCGGTGGGGATGTCATAGCAGGTAATCACCGCTAAGGAAGCTCTGGCGTATGACCCCAGATCCGAGACAAGATCATGCACGGCCGGAGAGATGAGCAGGCGGCGGTCCTCGCCCTGCTGGGAGGCATCGCGTCCCCGACGGTGAACGTCATGCTCGTCGAGGGCGAGCCGGGGATAGGCAAGACGCTGCTGCTCGGCGAGGCAGCCGGCCTCGCCGCCGCACAAGGGACGGCGGTCGCGAGCGGGCGGGCCGACGAGCTGGGACGGCTGACACCACTGGGACCGCTGCTGTCGGCTCTGGAGGAGTCGCCGGCGCCCATGACCGTGACCAGGAACGCCTTCCCCGACGGCCCCGGCCTGCTGCTCTGGCTGGCCGAGCAGGTCAGGACCTCGCTGGAGAGAAGGCTGGGCGCGGGGCCACTGCTGGTGACCCTGGACGATCTCCAGTGGGCCGATCCCGCCACGCTCATGGCCCTGCGCACCCTGCCCTCGCGACTGGCCGAACGGCCCGTGGCATGGCTGCTGGCCTGCCGCAGCACCCCGGCGCGCGGCGACGCCAGACGGCTGTTCGACCTGCTTGAGGAGGAGGGGGCCACCCGGACCGTACTGCGCCCGCTCGGAGAGGGCGCGGTCACCGAGGTCTCCACCGACATTCTGGGCGCGATCCCCGGGAAGGGCCTGGCGGCGCTGGCCGCCCAGGCCGGCGGCAACCCGCTCCTGCTGTCCGAATACCTCACCGGACTGCGCGAGGAGGGCGCCGTCCTCGTGGAGGACGGCGTCGCCCGGCTGGCCGAGACCGCCCCCGCCGGGGCGGAGCTGCCCCTGCGGGTGCACACCGCCGTCCGGCGACGGCTGAACGAGCTCGGCACCAGGACCCGGTACCTCCTGGAGGCCACGGCGGTGCTCGGGCGCTCGTTCTCGCCGGCGTACGCGGCCGAGATGCTCGGCGAGACCCCGGCTGCGCTGCTTCCCGCGCTGGAGGAGGCCCTGGCGGCCGGTGTTCTCGTCACCACCCCCGACGAACTGGCGTTCAGGCACGAACTGCTGTGGCGGTCGGTCGTCGAGAGGGTGCCCCAACCGGTGCGGCGGGCGCTGCGCGAGCAGGTCGAGCGCGCCGCCCGGGCGCGCCCGGCCCATCTGACCGGGGGCGGCGGCGCCGAGACGCTGACGGACCTGGCCCTGCTCGCCTGGGACGAGGGCAGGCTCTCGCACGGGCTGGACCTGGCGCGCGAGGCCGTGGGGAAACCGGCCGGCGGGCGGTGGCAGCCCCGGGCCGTGCTGGCCTCGATGCTGATCGACCTCTGGCTGCTGGACGAGGCGGAGGCCACAACGGAGAGCGCCGCGGCCGAGGCCGAGGGCGAGCCCGCGTGGGCCGCGGAGATCCCCGTCCTGCGCGCCCGCCTGCACCTGGCCGCGGGCCGGCTCGGCAGCGCGATCGAGCACGCGGAGGCCGGTCTGACCACCGCCGGGACTCTGGACGCCCCGCTCCTGGCCTCCTCGGCCCTGTCGGTACTCGGCACCGCGGCGCTGCGGGCGGGCGACCTGCCGAGGGCCATCAGATACATGGAGGGAGACTTCGCCAGGTCGGCGCGGTGCCTGCCCCCGTACACGCGGTTGCGTTCGGAGCTGGTGGCCGGGCGGATCAACGAGGCACGTGACGGGGCGGCGGGCGGGATGAGCTCGCTCGGCGTGCTGTACGACGCGCTGCCCCGGCACACGGGGGCGCTGACCAGCGAGCCCACCGCCGCGGCATGGCTGGTACGGATGGCGATGGCCGCGGGCCAGCGGCACAGGGCCGACACCGTGGTCGACGCGGCCGAGGGCATCGCCTGGCGCAACCCCGGCCTGCCCAACCCGTCGGTGGCCGCCGACCACGCCCGTGGCCTGCGGGAGGGCGACCCCGAGGCGCTGGGCCGCGCGGCGGCCGGGCACCGCGATCCGTGGGCCAGGGGCTCGGCCGCGGAGGATCTGGGCGTGCTGCTCGGCACGGGCGGCGGCTGCCGGGATCTGGCCGTGGAGAACCTCAAGGTCGCGCTCGCCTGCTACGGCGCGGTGGAGGCCACCCGTGATGCCGCGCGGGTGCGGGGCAGGCTGCGGCTGCTGGGCGAGCGGCGCCGCCACTGGGTCAGGACCACCCATCCCACCTCGGGGTGGGCCAGCCTGACCGGCACCGAGCAGGCCGTCTGCGACCTGGTCTCCCAGGGGTTGACGAACCGGAACGCCGCCGAGCAGATGTTCATCAGCGAGCACACGGTGGCCTTCCACCTGCGGCAGGTCTTCCGCAAGCTGGGCATCCACTCACGGGTCGAGCTGGCCAGGCTCTCCGCCGAGGAGGGCGCCCACCAGGGTCACCGGGCTCCTCGCTAGTGGCCCCACACCGAACGTTGACCGGGAAACCCGCAGCGGGGAACAGACGTTCCGGCCCGGAAAAGCCCGGTCAGGGTTCGGAGACGCCCCACCAGTTCCGGCATTGCGCGATATTTGGTGATATTGCCAATTCTCCTCATCCGTAGGTGACGGAGAGCTCGTCCTCGGCGAGGTCGACCCGGACCACAGCCCCCTCGTGCGCCTCCCCGGACAGCAACGCGCGGCCGATTCGCGTCTCGATCTCCCTGGAGATGAACCGGCGCAGCGGGCGGGCACCGTACACCGGGTCGTAGCCCCGCTCGGCGATGTACCTGAGCGCGGCCTCGGTGACGTCCAGCCGGATGCCCCGCTGTTCGAGACGGGTCCGCAGCTCGACGAACATCAGGCCGACGATGCGCTCGATCTCCTCCAAGGTGAGCGGCTTGAAGATCACGATGTCGTCGACGCGGTTGAGGAACTCGGGGCGGAAGTGCGCACGAAGCTCGGCCATCACCCGCTGCTTGGCGTCCTGCTCGATCTCCCCGCTGGGCGTGACGCCGTCGAGGAGGTAGACGGAGCCGATGTTGGAGGTCATGATCAGGACGGTGTTGCGGAAGTCGACGGTCCTGCCCTGCGCGTCGGTGAGCCGCCCGTCGTCGAGCACCTGCAGCAGCGTGTTGAAGACATCGGCGTGCGCCTTCTCCACCTCGTCGAAGAGCACCACGGAGTACGGCTTGCGCCGCACGGCCTCGGTCAGCTGGCCGCCCTCCTCGTACCCCACGTAGCCGGGGGGCGCGCCGACGAGGCGGCTGACCGTGTGCCGCTCCTGGTACTCGCTCATGTCGATGCGGATCATGTTGTCCTCGGTGTCGAAGAGCGCCTCCGCGAGCGCCTTGGCCAGCTCGGTCTTGCCGACACCTGTCGGTCCCAGGAAGATGAACGACCCGATCGGGCGGCGCGGGTCTTTGATGCCGGAACGGGCCCGGATGACGGCATCGGCCACCAGCTGCACCGCCTCGTCCTGGCCGATCACCCGCTCGTGCAGGATCTGGTCGAGCCGCAGGAGCTTCTCCCGCTCGCCCTCCTGCAGGCGGCTCACCGGGATGCCCGTCCACCGGGAGACGATCATCGAGATCTCGTCGTCGGTGACGACCTCGCGCAGCAGGCGCGCCGTCCCCTGCTTGGAGAGCAGACGCTCCTCCTCCGCCTCCAGCCGCCGCTCCAGATCGGGCAGCTTGCCGTGCCGCAGCTCCGCGGCGCGGTTGAGGTCGTAGTCGCGTTCGGCCCGCTCGGCCTCCGCGCGTACGTGCTCGATCTCCTCGCGCAGGCTCTGGACGGCGCGTAGCGCGTGCCGCTCGGCCTCCCACTGCGCCCGCATGGCGTCGGCCTCGGCACGCACGTCGGCGAGCTCGGCGCGCAGTTCCTTCAGGCGGACCCCGCTCGCGAGGTCCTCCTCCTTGGCGAGCGCGGCCTCCTCGATCTCCAGGCGCATCAACCTGCGGGTGAGCTCGTCGAGCGCGGCGGGCATCGAGTCGATCTCCGTACGGAGCATCGCGCACGCCTCGTCCACCAGGTCGATGGCCTTGTCCGGCAGGAAGCGGTCGGAGATGTAGCGGTGGCTCAGCACAACGGCCGCCACCAGCGCACTGTCCTGGATCTTCACCCCATGGAAGATCTCCAGGCGCTCGCGCAGGCCGCGCAGGATGGAGATGGCGTCCTCGACCGAGGGCTCGTCGACCATCACCGGCTGGAACCTGCGCTCCAGGGCGGCGTCCTTCTCGATGTGCTTGCGGTACTCGCTGAGGGTCGTCGCCCCGATCATGTGCAGCTCGCCGCGGGCCAGCATGGGCTTGAGCATGTTGCCCGCGTCCATGGCGCCCTCGGCCGCTCCGGCGCCCACCACGGTGTGCATCTCGTCGACGAAGAGCAGGATCCGCCCCTCGGCGGCCTTGACCTCGTTGAGCACCGCCTTGAGGCGCTCCTCGAACTCGCCCCGGTACTTGGCCCCCGCCACCAGCGAGCCCATGTCGAGGCTGAAGACCGTCTTGCCCTTGAGTCCCTCCGGCACGTCCCCGTGGCTGATCCGCTGCGCGAGTCCCTCCACGATGGCGGTCTTGCCGACGCCGGGGTCACCGACGAGGACAGGGTTGTTCTTCGTCTTGCGAGACAGGATCTGGACGACGCGGCGGATCTCGGCGTCGCGCCCGATGACCGGGTCGAGCTTGCCCGACAGGGCATCGGCCACCAGGTCGCGCCCGTACTTCTCCAGCGCCTCGTACGCCACCTCGGGCATCGCGGACGTCACCCGCTGATTGCCGCGGACCGCGGTGAGCGCCTTGAGGAAGCCGTCCCTGGTCAGCCCCTGATCGTGCAGCAGCCTCCCGGCGGAGCTCGAACTGCCCTCCTCAAGCAGGGCGATGAGCAGGTGCTCCACCGACACGTACTCGTCCTTGAGCCGGTCGGCCTCCCGCTTGGCCGTCTCCAGCAGGCGGGAGAGCCGCTGCGTCACGTAGATCTGGCCAGGCTCGGCACCGGGGCCGCTCACATGGGGGCGGCGGGCCAGCTCGGCCTCCAGGTCGCTCCTGAGCCTGTCGGTGTCGACGTTCGCGTACGAGAGCAGGCGTGGTATCAACCCCTCCGGCTGGTCGAGCAGCGCCAGCAGCAGGTGCTCGCCGTCCACCTCGGTGTTCCCGAAGCGCAGGGCCTTGGTCTGCGCGTCGTGCAGCGCCTCCTGCGACTTCTGGGTCAGCTGGTTCATGTCCACGGCGAGCCTCCGGTGAGTCGGGAACGGTCACGTTGGGCGGCCTCCAACTGGGCGATGCGGTCCAACAGGTCCAGTACGAGGCCGAGCGCGGCATAGTTGATCGAGAACCCGGCCCGCAGCCGCCGGATCCGCGCCATGGTGAGCAGCTCGGAGGGCGAGAACCACAGGTGCCCCGCGGAGTCGGTCCCGGCGTCGAGCACGCCCAGCGTGACAAGACGCCGCACCAGCTCGGGGTGGGTCCCCGCCGCGTGAGCGAACGTCTCCAGATCCAGGCGCTCGGGCCTGGCGAGCTGGTAGGTCCGCTCCGCTTCCCGAGGGGCTCTCAGCAGGCGGGAGGCGGAGCCCCCGGCCGAGGCCGCCCCCCGAGGGCCGGAGGGTCGCGGGCCCGGGTGGGGCGACCTGCGCTCCGGGAAGGGGTGGGTCATCGCTGCCTCCTCGGATCGAACGTGGAGACCGCGGCGAGCTGCTCGAACAACCGCCGCTCCTCCTCCGGCAGCCGGGCCGGAACCATGATCCGCACCTCGGCGTACAGATCACCCGCCTTGTTCCGAGGGCTCGGCATCCCCCGGCCGCGCAGCCGCAGCCGCTTGCCGCTGGAGGTGCCCGACGGCACCTTGACCTTGGCCTCACCCGCGGGGGTGTCGACCGCGACGGAGGCACCGAGCGCCGCCTCCCACGGGGTGACCGGGAGCAGGACGTGAATGTCCCGCCCCTCGACCCGGTACCGGGGGTGCGGCGCGATCCTGACGACCAGGTAGAGGTCGCCGGCGGGAGCCCCGTCGCCGCCCTTTCCGCCCTGCCCGGCCAGCCTGACGCGCTGCCCGTTGGAGACGCCCGCGGGAATCTCGACCTGCAGCCTGCGCGAGCCGACGGTGAGCGAGCGGCGGCCGCCCCGGTATGCCTCCTCGACGGTCAGCTCGATCTCGGCCTCCTGGTCGGCGCCGGGGATCGGCCCCCAGCCTCCGCCGGCCCTGCCTCCTCGTCCGGTGAACAGCCCTTCGAGGAGGTCGTCGAGGTTGATCCCCTCCTCGAAGCCGGCCTGGCCGCCGGCCCTGCCCCGGCCCGCACGGCCCGCACCCGCACGCGTACGGCGGCCTTGCGCGCGCGCCCACGTCTCGGGGTCCACGTCCTCGGGCACCTGGCGGAAATTCGCCCCGAACGCGTCATAACGGCGCCGGGTCGCGGGGTCGGACAGCACGCTGTATGCCTCGGAGACCTCCTTGAAGCGATCCTCGGCGGCCGGGTCCCTGTTGACGTCGGGATGGTTGGCCCGCGCCAGCTTGCGGTAGGCGCGCTGGATCTCCTCCTGTCCAGCGCCCCTCTGCACTCCGAGGATCTCGTAGAAGTCGCGGTCAGGGGGCATCATGCCCCCTTGGCCACCACGACCAGCGCGGGCCGCAGCTGTTGTTCGCCGTCCCCGTAGCCGGGCCGCACCACCTGCAGGACCGTGCCGTCGGGCACGCCCTCCTGCGGGAGCACGGCCACCGCCTCGTGCCTGGCCGGGTCGAACGCGGTGCCGACCTCGTCGCGGCGCGGGTAGCCGAGGCGAGAGAGCACCTCCTGCGCCTGGTCCCTGATCGCCCGCATCCCGTCCACGATGGAGGCGGGATCGGTCTCCGCGTGCTCCAGCGCGCGGTCCAGGTTGTCCAGCACGGGCAGCCACTCGCCGGCGGCCCGCGCCCGCTCCTCGTCGCGCACCCGCCCGGTGTCCCTGCTGACGCGCTTGCGCAGATTGTCGAGGTCGGCGAGGGCGCGCCGCCAGCGGTCCTGCAGGTCGGTCACCAGGGCCTGGAGCTCGTCGACGCGGGCCTGGAGGTCGGCCGGGGCGGCCCCGGCCTCCCCGTGCACCTCCTTACCGTGCGCCTCCTTGCCATGCGCCTTCTGACCATGCGCATCCTTGCCTCGCGCCCCCTGCTCGCGGGCTTCCCTACCGTGCGGCTCCTTACCGTGCGCTTCCCGGCCCCCGTGTTCCTCCTGGCCCCCGTGCCGGTTCTGGCCCCCGTGCCCGGCTGCCTCACTCATCGGTCGTGAACTCCGCGTCGATGACGTCGTCGTCCCTGCCGCCACCCGCCTGGCCGCCTGGTGCCCCGGACGCGCCCGCCCCCGGACCCCCCGTACCGGAAGCGCCGGAGGCCGACGCGCCAAGGCTGTGGTAGACCTGCTGGAGCTCGGCGGTGAGCGAGCGGACCCGGTCGAGCGGGGCCTCCTGCTTGATCGCGTCGCGGGCGTCGTTCACCAGCATCTCGCCCCGCGCCTTCTCATGGACCGGCACCGACTCACCCAGTTCCGCCAGGCGGTGCTCCACCTGGTAGGCGGCGCTGTCGAGCTCGTTACGCGCGTCGATGACCTGACGCATTCGCCGGTCCTCCTCGCGATGCCGCTCGGAGTCGGCGACCATCCGCTCGACCTCGCCGGCGTCCAGGTTCGAGCTCTCGCTGATCGTGATGCGCTGCTCGGCACCGGTGTCCTTGTCCTTGGCGGAGACGTTCAGGATCCCGTTGGCGTCGATGTCGAAGGTCACGTCGACCTGCGGCACGCCGCGCGGAGCGGGCCGGATGTTCTCCAGCCGGAACCGGCCGAGGGAACGGTTGTCGGCGGCGCGCTCGCGCTCGCCCTGCAGCACGACGACGTCCACCGCGGTCTGGTTGTCCTCCGCGGTGCTGAACACCTCGGACCGGCGGGCCGGAATGGTGGTGTTGCGCTCGATGACCTTCGTCATGACCCCGCCGAGCGTCTCGATGCCGAGGGAGAGCGGCGTCACGTCCAGCAGCACGACGTCCTTCAGCTCGCCCTTGATGACGGCGGCCTGGACCGCCGCGCCCAGCGCCACGACCTCGTCGGGGTTGACCGTCATGTTCGGGTCCTTGCCACCCGTCATGCGGCGTACCAGGTTCTGGACCGCGGGCATCCTGGTCGAGCCGCCCACCAGGATCACCTCGTCGATGTCGTCGGCGGTGAGCTTGGCGTCGGCCATGGCCTGCCGGATGGGGGGCCTGCACCGTTCGAGCAGGTCGGCGGTGATCTCCTCGAAGGTCGAGCGCCGCAGTGTGCTGTTCAGGTGCTTGGGACCGGAGGCGTCCGCCGTGATGAAGGGCAGGCTGACCTGTGTCTGGGTGACCGCCGACAGTTCGACCTTGGCCTTCTCCGCGGCCTCGAAGAGCCGCTGCAGGGCTTGGGGGTCCTGGCGCAGGTCGATGCCGTTGTCACGCTGGAACTCGTCGGCGAGGTGGTCGACGATACGCCGGTCGAAGTCGTCGCCGCCCAGATGGGTGTCGCCCGCGGTCGCCCGTACCTCGACGACGCCGTCGCCGATGGCGAGGATGCTGACGTCGAAGGTGCCGCCGCCCAGGTCGAAGACGAGCACGGTCTCGTTCTCCTTGCGGTCGAGGCCGTAGGCGAGGGCCGCCGCGGTCGGCTCGTTGACGATCCGCAGGACCTCCAGGCCGGCGATCTTCCCCGCGTCCTTGGTGGCCTGGCGCTGGGAGTCGTTGAAGTACGCGGGCACGGTGATGACCGCCTCGGTGATCTTCTCTCCCAGGAACTTCGAGGCGTCGTCCACCAGCTTGCGCAGGACGGCCGCGGCGATCTCCTCCGGCGCGTACAGCTTCTCGTGGATCTTGAAACGGACGGCCCCGTCCGGGCCGGGGACGACGTCGAACGACACGGCGTTCATCTCGCTGGTGACCTCGTCGTAACGACGGCCGATGAAGCGCTTGGCCGAGTAGATCGTTCCCTTGGGGTTCAGGATCGCCTGGCGGCGGGCAAGCTGCCCGACCAGGCGCTCACCGTTCTCGGTGAACGCCACGACCGACGGCGTCGTCCGCACCCCCTCGGCGTTGGGGATCACCGTGGGCTTGTCGCCCTCCATTGTGGCGATCACCGAGTTAGTGGTGCCAAGGTCGATTCCAACTGTTTTAGGCATGCTGGTCTCCTGTGCGATATGACGACAGCGGCACTCGCCGGACGGCATGGCATCTCCGCCCCGCTCCTCGGACCTGGTCGCTCCGCGCCCCGGTGATCCCGGTGATCCCGGTGATCCCGGTGGCGGGCATGGGAGCCCGCCGCGGGCGAAGATCGCCTGCGGCGCCCGGCGCGGGCCCTGTTCAGCCCAATTCGTCCCAGTTCTGCCCTGTTCGGCCCTATTCAGGAAGCGCCGATGTTCAGGAAGCGCCGATGTTGCCGATGTTCAGGAAGCGCCGATGTTGCCGATGTTCAGGAAGCGCCGATGTTGCCGATGTTCAGGAAGCGCCGATCAGCTCTGCTGGGGCATCTGCGGGGACATGCCCACGTTGAGCAGCCTGCGTGCCTCGGCCGCGTACGAGCTCGCGACCAGCACCTCGTAGCGGTCGGCGGCGATCGAACTCGACGAGAGGAAGTCGCGTTTGCCCGCGGTGAGCGCGTGGCCGATCAGTCCGAAGATCGCTCCGGCCACGGCACCCCAGATCAGGCCCCACAGGACCAGGACGAAGGGGAAGCGGCCCGGAGTGAAGATCGCGAAGAACAGGCCGATCAGCAGGCCGATCCAGGCACCGCCCCCGGCTCCCATCAACGCGGCGCGAAGGTAGGTCAGCCGCCCGAGCACCTTCTCGACGAGCCGGAGCCCGACTCCGACGATCATGGTGTGCTCGACCGGGAACTTCTGGTCGGAGAGCTGGTCCACGGCACGCTGAGCCTCGGCGTAGGTGCCGAAACCCGCCACCATCTCATAGCCGTGCAAGTTGACATCGGATGGCATGGCACTTCCCTTCAACGGGCACCCACGAAGTGGATCCGTACCCGCTCACCATGCCTTTCGCGATGACGCCCGCACATCCCCAGATCTGACAGTCATCTCCACCATGAGCCGACGCGGGCGCGACCGCCTTGGCTGGGGCGCGTCACGACATGACATCGCGGACGGCGGCGTGGGCCGCGTCACGCATCATGCCGTGCAGCACCGCGTTGGACTCCCGTTCCGTCCGCACCTCGACGATGCGCAATCCCTCACCGCGTAGCGCCTTCACCAGCTGGCCCGGCTCGTTCACGAAGGTGTACGGCGTGCCGGTGGCGGCTGCCACATAGCCCAGGTCCACTCCGTGCGCGGTGCCGAAGATCCGCTCGAAGGGGTCGCGGAGCGCGGCCTGGGGAAGCAGCGAGAAGATCCCGCCGCCGTCGTTGTTCACCACGACCAGGCAGAGGTCGGGGCGGGGCTCGCGGGGACTGAGGACCAGCCCGTTCTGGTCGTGCAGGAAGGTCAGGTCGCCCATCAGGGCGTAGGAAGGACCGTTGTGGGCCAGGGCCGCGCCCATCGCGGCCGACACGACGCCGTCGATTCCCGCCGCTCCCCGGTTGGCCAGGATCCGCAGCCCCCGCCGGGAGCGCATCGCCTGGTCGAGGTCACGGATCGGCATGGAGGAGCCGGAGAACAGCAGCGATCCGTTGGGCAGCGCGTCCACCAGGTCGCGGGCCAGGCGCGGCTCGCTGAGCCCGGTCCCGTCCAGCACGTCGTCGATCGCGGTCCTGGCCGCCGCCTCTGCGCGGCGCCAGGAGTGCAGCCACGTGTCGTCGCCCGCCGGGATCGGGATCTCCACCACCTGGGCGACCTGGGTGGCCGAGCGGGTCGGGTCGGGCCAGCGGGTCATGTCGGCGGCGACCACGATGTGCTCACCGGCGTGCTTCAGCCAGTCGAGCAGCGGCCGCGACAGCCCGGGGCGGCCCAGGGTGACCACCACGTCCGGCCGATGCCGGTCGGCGAACTCCGGGGTGCCGAGGAGGAAGTGGTAGGTCGACATCGCGTGGTCGCCGTAGCGGGCGCCGCCGTTGGGCTCCGACAGAACGGGCCACCCGGCCATGCCCGCCGCCGCCACGTATCGGCGCACGTTGGTCGCGCCGTCACCGACGACGAGCACACCCCGCCGGGTCGGCGGCAGGTGCAGCGCCACCGACGGGGAGCCCACCCTGGCGCGGATCCACGGCCCCGGCGCGTCGCTCTCCAGGGACTCGCACCAGGAGAGGTCACCGTCAGAGATCAGCGGCTCGCGGAAGGCCACGTTGAGATGGACCGGTCCCGGGTCGTACGGGCCCAGCGCGCGCTGGTAGGCGCGGCAGGCCAACGACCGCCAGTAGGCGACCTGCCCCGGCCGATCCTCGGGCACGCCGACCTCGCTGAACCAGCGGACGGCCGTGCCGTACAGCTTGATCTGGTCGACGGTCTGGCTCGCGCCGGTGTCGCGCAGCTCGGATGGGCGGTCGGCGGTGAGCACCAGCAGCGGCACCCCCGACTCGTGCGCCTCGATGACGGCCGGATGGAAGTTGGCCGCCGCGGTGCCGGAGGTACAAATCAGGACGACCGGGCGCTCGCTGCGGCGGGCCAGCCCCACCGCGAGAAAGGAGGCCGAGCGCTCGTCCACCCGCACGTGCAGCCGGATACGGCTGTCGGCGTGCACGGCGAGGGCGAGCGGCGCCGAGCGCGATCCCGGCGCGAGCACCACGTCCGTGACACCGCAGCGGGCGAGCTCGTCGACCAGCACGGTCGCGAGCACGGTCGCGGGATTCACCGCATCGCCTCCTTAACTTCACACCTGGGGGGGTAAGCCCATCCCGAGGCGCGCGAAACCGACCTCACCTACACGGGACGGCACACCTCTGGACCGAACCCGTTCGGATCGCTGCCCCTAGGGACGGCGCGGGAACCTGCCGAAGTCGGGGGCGCGCTTCTCCTTGAACGCGTCGCGGCCCTCCTGCGCCTCCTCGCTCATGTAGTAGAGCAGGGTGGCGTCGCCGGCGAACTGCTGCATTCCCGCGGCACCGTCGGTCACCGCGTTCAGCGCGCCCTTGAGCATGCGCAGTGCCAGCGGCGACTTCTCCAGCATCTCCCTGGCCCACCTGACCGTCTCGGCCTCAAGCTCGGCGAGCGGCACGACCGCGTTGACGAGGCCCCAGTCCAGGGCGGTCTGCGCGTCGTACTGGCGGCAGAGGTACCAGATCTCACGGGCCCGCTTCAGGCCGACGGTCTCGGCCAGCAGCCAGGAGCCGTAGCCGCCGTCGAAGGAGCCGACCTTGGGACCGGTCTGGCCGAAGACCGCGTTGTCGGCGGCGATGGACAGGTCGCAGCACACGTGCAGCACGTGGCCGCCGCCGATGGCGTAACCGGCGATCATCGCGATGACCGGCTTGGGGCAGCGGCGGATCTGGACCTGCAGGTCCAGCACATTGAGCCTGCCGACGTGCGGAGTGGACTTGTCGACGTAGCCGTCGTCACCGCGGATCTTCTGGTCGCCCCCGGAGCAGAAGGCCCTGTCGCCCGCACCGGTAAAGATGATCACGCCGACCTCGGAGTCCTCCTGAGCGGCGTTGAAGGCCTCTTTGAGCTCGAAAAGCGTCGTCGGGCGGAACGCGTTGTGCCGCTCCGGACGGTTGATCGTGATCTTGGCGATGCCCTCGCCGGTCTCGTAGACGATGTCCTCGTACTGGCCGGACCTCTTCCAGCCGACCGCATCGTCCCGCTCGGGAGTCGTCTCCGCCGCCACCTGCTCGTTCGCGCCAGGCTCGACTCTCTCCGTGCCCACGATTGCTTCGCCCCTTCCGCTGCGCCGGGACCGTCCCCGGCCGTTGTCCGGCTTTCGGCACTAACCTTACGACCGTGATGACCATTCCTGTGCACGAGGAGTGGCTTTCCGTGCAACGAGAACTGCACGCCGTGGTGTCGGCGGCCGGTCCGGAACTGTTCCGGGCCGTCGGTTCGGCACTGGACGGCCGCGGCCCCGCCGTGCTGCCCCTTTCCCCCGCCTTGCCCGCCCCCGCGCTGCGGGCGACGCTGGAGGCGCTGCGCCCGACCCACGTCGACGGGGTCCGGCGCGCGGACGGCGTCGGTGTGCCCGCCGAGGTGGCGGTGGTCATCGCCACCAGCGGTTCGACCGGCACTCCCAAAGGCGTGCAACTGTCGGCCGAGGCCCTGAGGGCTTCGGCGTCGGCCTCGCTGCGGCGCATGGACGCCGGGGCGGGCGAGCGCTGGCTCTGCTGCCTGCCCCCCTCCCACGTGTCCGGCCTGCAGGTCCTGGTGAGGTCGCTACTGGGCGGGACCGACCCGATCGTGCACGGGGGTTTCTCCCCCGAGGCGGTGCTCGCCAGCGGCGCGGACCACGTCTCGCTGGTGCCCACCCAGCTGCGCCGACTGCTCCATGCGGATCTGTCGGTATTCAAAACGATCCTGCTCGGCGGCGCCGCCGCTCCCCCCGACCTGCTCGACGCGGCCCGCGCGGCCGGCGCACGGGTGATCACCACGTACGGCATGAGCGAGACCTGTGGCGGGTGCGTCTATGACGGCGAGCCTCTCGACGGGGTGGGGGTCGGCATCGGCGGCGACGGCCGGATCCGCCTGAGCGGACCCGTGCTGTTCTCCGGCTACCGGCTCCGGCCCGGCCTCACCGAGGCCGTGCGCGACGGTGACTGGTTCCTCACCTCCGATCTGGGCGCCCTGGAAGGCGGGCGGCTGCGCGTGCTGGGGCGGGCCGACGATGTCATCAACACCGGGGGCGAGAAGGTCGTCGCCGCGGCGGTGGCCGCCGTGGTGGCCGAGCATCCCGCGATCATCGACGTCGCCGTGGTCGGCCGCCCCGATCCCGAGTGGGGCGAGCGGGTGGTGGCCTTCGTCGTTTCGCAGGCCCCTCCGTCCCTGACCGAGCTGCGCGCCTTCGTCAAGGAGCGGCTACCTGCCTACGCGGCCCCCGCCGAGCTGATCGTCATGGCCGAAATGCCACTTTTGGCCAACGGCAAGCCGGATCTGGAAACTCTTCGTTATGGTCGTGACCGGGAACCGTGAAGGCGCTGTCACACGTCCAAGGGATAGCCGAAGCAGGAGGACAATCTCGATGAACGTCACCCGGAAGACATGGGTCTCGGCTGGAATCGTGAGCCTGGTCCTGGCCGGCGGCATCTCCGTCACGGCGGCCGCCGCCTCGGGAGGCATCGGGAAGACCGGGAAACCGTCGGGCGAGCCGGTGCCGGTCGCTCCGCACGACCCCGCCCCGTCCTCGGACGGCCCGTACTCGCAGGAGCCGTCGCCGACCGCGTCGCCCCCGCCCGCGGAGGAACACGTGATCTCCGAGAAGATCAACCCTGACCCGGAGAAGGTCATCGGCTACTGGACGGAGCACCGCATGGAAGAGGCCGAGCCCTTCCCGATGCCCATGGTCGAGGGTCCTCTGGACGTGACCGAGTAGGCCGTAGCAGGCGCCCATACGCGGGTGGATCGCCGAGAAGGGCGATCCATCCATCATATTTTCCGCGTCAAGTCGGGAACAGAAAGTTCTTGACTGTGGTTATTGGTACTGGTGCGCCGAGCGGCCCCATGACCGCCCCACCCGACTGAAAATCGTAGTCAGACGACTCCGTGATGGAGGAGGTGTCCTCATGCCCCCAACCGCCGTGGCGGCCTCATCTGCAGCCCCGACGACCCTCGAACAGCTCATTGACCGAGGGCGAGTTCAGGGCCACCTTTCACTCGCGGAGCTGCGCCTCGCCTTCGCCGAGGCAGGCATCAGCCCCACCGAGGGCAGGTCGATCCTGCGGGAGCTCACCGAGGCCGGCGTCAACCTGGCCGCCGAGAACGAGCCCGTGCTCTCCGCGGCCACCGCCAAGGCGGCGAAGACCACCCGAAAGACCGCCACCCGCAAGGCGAAGCCCGCACCCGTGAAGAAGACGTCGGCCAGGACAGAGACCGCGGCCAAGGGCCAGGACACCACCAAGGACGCCGCAGCGGAGACGGACGACGAGTGGAACCCCCCGGAGGAGACGGAGACAGAGGTGGAGGCGGAGCCGATCTTCGACCTGGACGACCAGTCCTCCGTCATGGGCGACTCCGTGCACACCTACCTGAAGTCGATCGGCCGTCGCACCCTGCTCACCGCCGCGCAGGAGGTCGAGCTGGCCAAGCGGATCGAGGCCGGCCTGTACGCCGAGTCCAAGCTGGAGTCCGAGCCGGGCCTGTCCGCGGTCGTGCGCGACGATCTGGAGTGGATCGCCGAGGACGGCCGCCGGGCCAAGGACCACATGCTGGAGGCCAACCTCCGCCTGGTCGTCTCCGTGGCGAAGAAGTACACGGACCGGGGCATGGCCCTGCTCGACGTGGTCCAGGAGGGCAACCTCGGCCTGATCCGCGCGGTGGAGAAGTTCGACTACACCAAGGGCTACAAGTTCTCCACCTACGCCATGTGGTGGATCCGCCAGGCCATCCAGCGTGGCTTCGCCGACTCGGCCCGCACCATCAGGCTGCCGGTGCACGTGCTGGAGATGCTCTCCAAGCTGTCGCGCATCGAGCGTGACATGCACCAGCGCCTGGGCCGCGAGCCCACGCCGGACGAGCTGGCCGTTGAGCTGGACAAGACCCCCGACCAGATCGAGGAGTTGCTGCGCACCAGCCGCCAGCCGATCAGCCTCAACGCCACCATCGGCGAGGACGGCGAGACCACCATCGGCGACCTCATCGAGGACGTCGACTCGCCCGAGGCCTCGGAGGTCGTCGACCGTCAGCTGCTGGGTGAGCAGTTGCGCGGCGTGCTCGGCAACCTCTCCCCCAGGGAGGCCAAGATCATGGCCCTGCGCTTCGGCCTCGTCGACGGTAAGCCACACACTCTCGACGAGATCGGCAAGCACCTTGGCCTGACGCGCGAGCGCATCCGCCAGCTGGAGAAGGAGTCGCTCTCCAAGCTCCGCCACCCCAGCAACACGCGCCCGCTGCTCGACTGGGCCAGCTGACCTGCCTCGAAGGGCGCCCCGCGAGACCTCCCGGTCCGCGGCGGCGCCCTTCGCCGTCTCCGGATCGCCACGGAGGCCCTCCCCGGAGGGACCGGGCCTCCGCGGCCCCTGAAGATCACCCGGCCCCGCGGAGGCCCGGCCGGTCAGCCGCCCATCTTGTCGACGAGGCTCCTGGGGCGCATGTCGGTCCAGGAGCCTTCGACGTAGGCCAGGCACCCGGCACGGGAGTCCTCACCGTGGGCGACCTCCCAGCCCGCTGGGACGTCGGCGAACGCGGGCCACAGCGAGTGCTGTCCCTCCGCGTTCACCAGCACCAGGAAGGGCGCACTCTCGTCGTCGAACGGATTGGTCATCGGATACCTCCAGCGGGAACACCCCGGGCACCTGGCCCGGAGATCGGAATCGTGTGGCCCTCTCACGGATGTCACCCACCGGGCGGGCCGGGTGAGAACCGTCGTCCCCCAGATCCGGAGATCCTCCGAGGGCGCAGACGAAGGATCACTCGGCACCCTCGGAGGAAGACCTGGCCACGACACCGAACGAGTGGCCGGAGAGGCCCCTGAGACAGGTTTTACTTAGGCAAGGCTCACCTAAGATCTCCCTTATTGACGCCGACGTCAAGGGGCTTATCATCATGACCAGATCACATTCCACGCCCGCCTGGCGAATCCCTGACACTCAATGCAAGCGAGGCAAGCCTAACCTAAATTTTTAGTGAGGTATATGTGACCAACAGGCAAGACCATCCCGGCCTCCCCGGAACGGTGGCTCTCGTCACGGGCGCCGCGAGAGGCATCGGAGCCGCCGTCGCGACAGCCCTCGGCCGGGTCGGGATGATCATGACCGGAGTCGACGTGCGCGACGAGCCATGGGAGGGCCGGGCAGAGCCGATCACCCGCCACCTGGCCGACGTCAGGGATCCCGGCCAGGTCGACGCCGTCGTCGGCCGGATCGAGAACGAGCTGGGACCGATCGGCGTCCTGGTCAACGTCGCGGGCGTGCTGCGTACCGACGGGGTGGCCGACTTCTCCGCCGAGCACCACAGGATGGCCCAGACCTACGCGGCCGAGCGGTGCGCGGCGATGCTGGCCGCCGTCCGCGTCCGGCGGCTGCTCACCGCCTCCGCCGCACACGCCGCACGCTGAGCGGGGCGGCACCTCCCGGCTCAGCGGGCGGCGGCGACCGGGCGCGGGACCCGGGGGATACCGGTCAGGCGGTTCTGCTCACGCAGGGTGCGCAGGCGGTTGACCTCGGCGGTCCACTCGGCGCCCTTCGGAGTGGCCCGGCCCTTGCGGCGGCGGATCCGGTCGTCGTACGACTTGATCCCGAACGTCGCGCGCTGGTTGGCCTCGGCCGCGCGCAGGGCCTCGGTCAGCGCCCTGTCGAAAGCCAGCCCGGCGGCCCGCAGTTCCTGCACGGGAGCCAGATCGGCCTGCGCCCGGCGCAGGTCGGCCTCGGCCGCACGCGCCTTCTCCAGAAGCCCGGGGAAGCCCTTCCCGACCTCCTGGTCAGCGTGGTAGCGAACCTCCGCCTCCCGGCTCACGCTCGGTCGGAAAAACGCCATCTTCTACCCTCTCTCACCGGTCGCCGGGTCGCCTCCGGCAGGTCACCGGTCGTAGCCTACGCCGTTCGCCCCCACCTCAGGTACTCGGGCATCAGCCGTACCCGGGACCGGCTCGGGGTACCGGTCGCGGGCGGAGTGGTCGCGCGCGAAACGGAGCGATCTCCCCGGCGCGCCTTCCTTTACGTAGTAAGGTCAACGGTGGCAGGATGCCCCCATGCCTGCCAAGCGACCACCCGTCCCGCTCTCCAGGGAGCGCATCATCGACGCCGCCCTCCACATCGCCGACGGCCAGGGGCTCCGGCGCCTGACCATGCGACGGCTGGGCGACGCGCTCCAGGTGGAGGCGATGGCCATCTACCACCACCTGCCGCGCGGCAAGGACGCCCTCATGGACGCGCTGGCCGAGCATGTCACCACGGTCCACGCCGAGCCCGGCGAGAGCTGGCAGGAGAGCGCGAAGGCCTGGTGCCGGGCGAGCCGCGCCGCACTCAGGGAGCACCCCGGGGTGCTGGCGCTGGCCCTGACCAAGCCCCCGAGGGGCCGGGCCGCGATCGCGATCAGGGAGCAGACCGACCAGCTGGCCGACGCGGGGCTGGCCGACGCGGCGGGAGCGGTCAGGGCGCTGCGGGCCTACGTCTTCGGCGCGGTGGCGGTGGAGGTGCAGCAGTCGGGCTGGGCCGAGCCTTCCGGCGACGAGGACGAGCCCTGGCGCCCGCCTTCGAGGGGAGGCGGCAGCCCAGGGGCGGACGCCGATTTCGAGCACGGACTGGGCGCACTCCTGGCCGGCCTGGGCGCGCGATAGACGGCAAGGGCGAGAGAGCCGTATCGGCGCACGTCAGAAAGCCGTAACCGATCGTTTACCCGACGCGCGGCGTGTCGCCCTTGGTCGAATATCCTTATATGAGGCATGCTGTGTTATAGGTCACATCCCCTGATAAAGCCCTGACGGACTGGTCCTCTACCAGTTCGTAAACAGTCCTAACGGGCTATGTCGCCGAGGTGCGATCGATCGCACACTTGACCTGCTTGATATGCGATCCTGGCTCCGCCAGAGCCCGCATGGCCACATGTCAACATTCAGATGCTCGTCCCCCCGTCATGCGTGGGAACGGAAACCCATCGGTGACGGTGCCCGCCGGATGCCCGATGCCCGCCCCGTGCCCGGCGTGACAAGGGCGAGCCGACACGAGAGATCCGGAGGCACGCCGATGTGCCCGCACGAGCCGTCCTGTCCGTCCGCTGACGCGCTGGACCGCGAAGCCGCCCGCACCATGGCGGCCCACCCCGAGCAGGGCTGGAGCCTGCTCTGCAACGGTGTGGTGCTGTTCGAAGACACCGGCGAGCTCCTCCCCGACGGCGCCGTCATCGAGCCACACCGGCCACTGGCCGGCGTCGCCTGACGGCACTCACGCCGAACTCACATCGGACCCGGCCGCATCCTCGCGTCGAGCCATTCGGCGACCACCTCGCCCACCCTGGCGGGGTCCTTTCCGAGGTCGTGGCCCTGCCCCGGCAGCACCACCAGGCGCGCGGCATCCGCCGCTTCGGGCACGCCGAACGGGTCACGGTCTCCGTTCACCACCAGCACATCCACACCCGCCGCGCGCAGCTCCCCGGCGCGTGACCGCTCCGGCTTGCCCGGCGGGTGCAGCGGGAAGGCCAGCGCGACGACCGCGCGGGCCTCGACCCGCCGGGCCGTACGGCAGGCGACCCTGGCCCCGTTACTCCTCCCGCCCTGTACCAACGGCAGCCCCGGGTAGCGCTCACGCAGGGCGGCCACCAGCGTCTCCCACGCCTCGTCCTGCCTGGCCGCCGAGCCCGGCGCGCGGGCGCCGCGCATCCTGAACGGCTGGAGCACCCGCGCGACGGTCCCGCCGATCGCCGTCGCGGCGTCCCGTACGGCCAGCAGGTCGGGGGCGTCCACTCCCCCGGCCGAGCCGTGGGTGAGCACCAGCAGGAAGCGCGGCGAGGCCACCTCGTCGATCTCCACCAGGGCCGGACCGTGCGGAGTCGCGATCTCCAGGGGCGGAACGGCGCCCGCGAGGGGCATGGGCTTGGAGACGGACACGGATCTCGTCCTAACGACTGATGCCGGGCGGCCGGCGGAGGAGAACAATCGAGGGGTGCAGGATTACCAAGATATCCGCCAGGACATGCGCGCCACCGTCGAGGCCCGCCGTGATCTCGGCCCGGATTACGAGACCGCCCTCATCGAGTCGTTCGTGTCGCGCCTCGACGCGACCATCGCCCAACGGGTGCGCGCCGAGATGTACGCCGCCGGGGGGCACGTCGCCGAGATGCCTCGGACGCGGCCCCGCAGGACCGGGAACCCCTCGATCCCGATCGCGCTCGGTTCGATGGGCATCGGCATCCCGCTGACCGCCATCGCAGCGGCCGAGGCGGGCACCGCCGGGCTGCTGCTGGCCTGGGGAGGCATCATCGCGATCAACTTCGCCCACGCCCTGAGCCGCTGGCGAGAGCGCGACTGACGCCCGTCCCCGCCCGCGCTCCACGGGGTTCAGACGTCACGGCCCCGGCGGAGGCGGACCTCAGCGGCGAGGTCGGCGTCGGCGCTGTCAAGGCCGTAGCGCCACACGCGCTCGGCGTCCTCGACGCGCCCTCTGAGCGGGAACGTGCGGGCCAGCAGCTCGATGGCCAGCGCGCCGGTCTCGACGTCGCCGCCCTCCTCGATCGCGCCGGAGAACTCGGCGCACGCCAGCTCCAGGTGAGCGATGCCGAGCATCACCCGTAGCCTCGGCACCTCGGCCACGTCCGGTACCGAGAGCGCCTCCAGCAGCACCTGGGCGGCCTCTTCGGGCTCCCCCTCCTCGATGAACGCCTCCGCCAGCCGCTGAGCGGCACGTGGGGCGATCTCCGGGTCGCCGGTGGCCAGCGCGTCACGCAACGACCGCTCGGCCTCCTCCGCGCCCGTGGCGAGCCTGGCGAGGGCCATGTGCGCCGACGGGACGTAGGCGGGGTGGCCGACGCCCAGCGCGGCCTGCCAGGCGGCGCGGGCCTGGTCGGCCAGCCCCTCCCTTTCGAAGCTCCCCGCGAGCAGGCAGGCGGCCTGGGCGGCGAACTCCGGGTGCCCCGTCGCCAGCGCGGTGCGCGCGGCCGCGCGGGAGCCCGGCACGTCTCCGCGCTCCTGTCGCACCACGGCGAGGCCCACCGCCGCCTGTGCCCGATCGGGCTCGTCGGGGTCGGCGGCCAGCTCCGCGAAGATCACGGCGGCGCCGTCGAGGTCGCCGGACTCGGCCAGTCTTCGCGCGGTGTCCAAGGGACGGGTGTCCACCTCAGGCATGCAGGGTCCTTCCCGGATACGGAGACGCCCCGAGCCTAACCACTCGGGGCGCCGTCCGTCCTCCCGCATTCCCTACGGATACGCGGTTCTCGCGAGATGCGGGCCGCGGAGAGAATCAGTCCTCGTAGGCCTCCAGGGGAGGGCAGGAGCACACCAGGTTGCGGTCGCCGTAGGCCTGGTCGATGCGGCGGACCGGCGACCAGTACTTGCCCTCGCGCACCGAGGGCAGCGGGTAGGCCGCCTCGGTACGGGTGTAGGGATGCCCCCACTCGTCGGTGACGAGGCTGCCGGCCGTGTGCGGGGCGTTGCTCAGCGGGTTGTCGCCCCTGTCGTAGACGCCGGAGGCGACCTTCTCGATCTCACCGCGAATCGCGATCATCGCCTCGCAGAACCGGTCGAGTTCGGCCAGGTCCTCGCTCTCGGTCGGCTCGATCATCAGCGTGCCGGCCACCGGGAAGGACATGGTCGGCGCGTGGAAACCGTAGTCGATGAGGCGCTTGGCCACGTCGTCGACCGTCACACCGGTCTCCTTGGTGATCTGTCGCAGATCGATGATGCACTCGTGGGCGACGAGGCCGCCGCGGCCGGTGTAGAGGACCGGGTAGTGGGGGTCGAGCCTGCGCGCCAGGTAATTGGCCGACAGGATGGCCTGCTCGGTGGCCGCCTTCAGCCCGTCGGCGCCCATCATCCTGATGTAGGCCCAGGAGATGGGCAGGATGCCCGCGGAGCCGTACGGGGCGGCCGAGACCGGGCCGACCGCCGAGCCGCCGCGCAGCGGGTGGCCGGGCAGGTAGTCGGCCAGGTGGGCGCGGACCGCGACCGGGCCGACACCGGGGCCGCCGCCGCCGTGCGGGATGCAGAAGGTCTTGTGCAGGTTGAGATGGGAGACGTCCGCCCCGAACTCACCCGGCCTGGCCAGGCCGACCAGCGCGTTGAGGTTGGCGCCGTCGACGTAGACCTGCCCGCCGGCCTCGTGCACCAGCGCGCAGACGTCGACGATCGTCTCCTCGTACACGCCGTGCGTGGACGGGTAGGTCACCATGATCGCGGCAAGCCGGTCACGGTGCTTTTCGATCTTCGCGACGAGGTCGTCGAGGTCCACGTTGCCGTTGTCGTCGCAGGCGACCACGGCAACGCGCATGCCCGCCATGACGGCACTGGCGGCGTTGGTACCGTGTGCGGACGAGGGGATCAGGCAGACGTCACGGCCCGACTCGCCGCGTGCCGTGTGGTAGGCGCGGATCGCCAGGAGACCGGCGAACTCGCCCTGGGAGCCGGCGTTCGGCTGGATCGACACGGCGTCGTAACCGGTGACCTCGGCCAGCCAGCGCTCCAGTTCCCCGATCAGCTCGACGTAGCCCGCGGCCTGGTCCTCGGGCGCGTACGGGTGCAGCCCGGCGAACTCCGGCCAGGTGATCGGCTCCATCTCGGTGGTCGCGTTGAGCTTCATGGTGCAGGAGCCCAGCGGGATCATCGAGCGGTCCAGCGCGATGTCCTTGTCCTGGAGCCTGCGCAGGTAGCGCAGCATGGCCGTCTCGGAGCGGTGGCTGTGGAAGACCGGGTGGGTGAGGTAGTCGCTGACGCGCGCCAGCGCGCCGGGCAGCGCGTCGTGCGCGGCGGCGTCCAGGTCTGCCAGCACCGTGCCGCTGACCTCGAAGGCGGCCAGGACCTGCTCCAGGTGGAGGACCTCGGTCCTCTCGTCGCAGGTGACGCCCACGTGGTCGGCGTCGACCAGGCGCAGGTTGACCCCGTTCTCCCGGGCCGCGGCGACGACCTCGGCGGCACGCCCGGGCACGTGGGCGAGCACGGTGTCGAAGAAGGTGTCGTGTACCACCTCGACGCCGCCCTGGCGCAGGCCCTCGGCGAGCACGACGGCGTACCGGTGGATGCGGCGGCCGATCCTGCGCAGGCCCTCGGGGCCGTGGTAGACGGCGTACATGCCGGCGATCACGGCGAGCAGCACCTGCGCGGTGCAGATGTTGCTGGTGGCCTTCTCGCGACGGATGTGCTGCTCGCGGGTCTGGAGCGCGAGCCGGTAGGCGGGACGCCCCTCGACGTCCTGGGAGACGCCGACCAGGCGGCCGGGCAGCTGGCG
Source organism: Streptosporangium sp. NBC_01810 (assembly GCF_035917355.1). NCBI lineage: Bacteria > Bacillati > Actinomycetota > Actinomycetes > Streptosporangiales > Streptosporangiaceae > Streptosporangium > Streptosporangium sp. NBC_01810. The sequence goes on from NZ_CP109070.1 coordinate 3,168,611, forward strand.
CTGGAGACCTTCGCGGACCGCCATGTAGGCGGCGTGGGGGCCGCCGAAGCCGAGGGGGACGCCGAAGCGCTGCGAGGAGCCGACCGCGATGTCGGCGCCGAGCTCGCCCGGCGCGGCCAGGAGGGTGAGGGCGAGCAGGTCGGCGGCGGCGACCACCTGGGCACCTCGTGCGTGGGCGGCGTCGGCGATGGCGCGGAAGTCGCGGACCCTGCCGCTGGCGCCGGGGTACTGCACGAGCACTCCGAAGCACTCGGGGAGCCCCCCGGTGAAGTCGCTCTCGACCAGCTCTATGCCGAGCGGCTCGGCACGGGTGCGCAGCACCGCCTTGGTCTGCGGCAGCGCGTCGGCGTCGACCACGAACACCTTCGACGGGGTGCGGCCCGCGCGGCGGGCCAGGGTCATCGCCTCGGCCGCGGCGGTGGCCTCGTCCAGCAGGGAGGCCCCCGCGACGTCGAGGGCGGTCAGGTCGGAGACGACGGTCTGGAAGTTGATCAGGGCCTCCAGCCGGCCCTGGGAGATCTCCGGCTGGTAGGGCGTGTACGCGGTGTACCAGCCCGGGTTCTCCAGGAGGTTGCGGCGGATGACACCCGGGGTGATCGTGTCGTGGTAGCCCAGGCCGATCATCGAGGTGAGGACGGTGTTGCGCCCGGCGAGGACCCGCAGCTCGGCGAGAGCCTCGGACTCCCCCGCCGCCGGGGGCAGGCCCAGCCGGGTGAAGGAGCGGATCGCCTCGGGCACGGCCACCGCGACCAGATCGGCGACGGAGGCGAATCCGACCGCCTCCAGCATGCGGGTCTGGCCGGCGTCGTCGGGTCCGATGTGACGGGTCGCGAACGGCGGGGGGACGAGCTCGCTGAGCGATGGCAGATCGGTCATGGGAAGCCTCTCAGGGCGGGGTGGAGACCGGCGCTGGGCGCGGGCGTATGCCGGGTCTCCCCCTCTGTCATCACGACTGTCATCACGTGGTCGCGACCTGAGAGCTTCACCTGCCCTTGCCGGGAGGCTTGCACCGTCGGTGAGACGCACCTGGCGGGCGCGCCTGCTTTCCAGAGTTGCCTCGTCCGTGCGGTACAGGGTGCCTGAGAGATTCCGGGGAGGTTGCTCCTTCGGCGCCCCGATCGTGCCGGGGTCTCTCCCGCACAGGGTCAGTGGCGAGTCCGAGTTTACCCGGTTCGTCGTACTCGGCGACGGCGGGCCAACTCATCGGCCTGATGATCGTCTAAAGGGCCCCCGCCCAACTCCGCGCGTTCGCCGGGAAGATCCGCAAGAGAGCCCTCCACCTCCTGCCACACCCGTCCCAGCGCGATACCGAAGACTCCCTGGCCACCCTGGAGCAGATCGATGACCTCGTCGGGCGAGGTGCACTCGTAGACGCTCACCCCGTCGCTCATCAGGGTGATCTGGGCCAGATCGTTGACACCCCGCTCCCGCAGGTGCTGCACGGCGATGCGGATCTGCTGAAGGGAGACGCCGGTGTCGAGAAGGCGCTTGACAACCTTGAGGACCAGAATGTCACGGAAGCCGTACAGCCGCTGGGAACCGGAGCCGTGGGCCGCTCTCACGGTGGGTTCGACCAGGCCGGTGCGCGCCCAGTAGTCGAGTTGCCGGTAGGTGATTCCGGCCGCCGAACAGGCCGTCGGCCCCCTGTAGCCGATGTCGGCGGGCACTTTCACCGGTTGCCCGTCGAACAGCAGACCCTCTTCACCCGCGCGCTGACGTGCCGACTGGCGCCGTTCCGGGTCATCCTGGTCGGCGTTTCTACCCTCGCCGCTGCTGACCGCCACGCGGACCTCCGGCTTTCTCTCATCCCACGGCCTGATCTGGGGGTTTACGCATGACCGCGGGTTTCACTTGCACCGTAGGACTGGGGCCAAGTCCAGTCAACGACCCCACCCGGCGCGTCGTGAAGCGTAAATGCACCGAAATTCCTACCCCGCGCGGCCGAAGTCCTCGGGCGTGATCGTGTCAAGGAACTCCCTGAACTTCTCCACCTCGTCCTCCTGGTCGTCGGGGATGATGACCCCCGCCTCCCGGACCACATCCTCACTCGCGAAGATACGTGCGCCGGTACGAAGTGCCAAGGCGATCGAGTCGGAAGGCCGCGCGCTCACCTCGACCCCGTTCGAGAACACGAGATCCGCGAAGAAGATGCCATCGCGTAAAGCGACGATGTTGACAGTGCTCAACCTGACTCCGAGTCCTTCGAGCACGTCCCGGAACAGGTCATGGGTGAGTGGCCGAGGTGGTGGTTCCTCGGCCTGGGCCATGGCGATCGCCGTGGCTTCCGTCATGCCGATCCAGATAGGTAGGTAACGCTCCCCATGCGTCTCTTTCAACAAGACGATCGGCTGGTTGGAGGGCATCTCAACTCGAACGCCCACGACCTCCATCTGCAACACGGGCTGCTCCGTCTTCGCTGGATTCCGACCGGTTTGTTCAACGTAACACCCGTAGAGGTACGAGTGCCTGGTCAGGCTCTCACCGGCCCAGTGCCCCACGGACTCCGGAACGCAACAGTGAGGCGTGCAATTCCAGCATCAGGCCGGAAATCTCCCTCGCCGTCTCGTCTGCCTGGTCGATCGCGCCGGGGCCGCGACGGCGCAGCAGCGGGGCGACGGCCTGCTCCACCAGCCCCGCCTCGCGTTCCGCGGCGGCCTTGACCGCCCGCAGGTGGCGGGCGCGCAAGCCGAAGGCGGCCAGGGCTCCGACGCTGCGGGCCACGATCAGCGCCTCGGCGTCGTAGTAGCGGGCCACGGCGGCCAGGAGACCGTAGTCCTCCAGCTCCGTGAGGGTCTCCTCGTCGAGCTCGGCGGCGGCGAGGAACTCCTCACGGGTGAGGCGGACCTCGGGGGGCGCGTCGTCGGGGACGGCGCGTGGCCGGGCGGCCGGACGCTCCTCCCGGTCGGCCGCCTCCAGATGATCCTTGATCACGCGCAGCGGCAGGTAGCGATCACGCTGCTCGCTGAGGATGTAGCGGAGCCGCTCGACGTCGGCGTAGCTGAACTTGCGGTAGCCGGAGGGACTGCGTTCCGGCTCGATCAGCCCCTCGCCCTCCAGGAAGCGAATCTTGGAGATGCTGACATCGGGGAACTCGCCCTGCAGGAGAGCGAGCACCTCCCCGATGCTCATGTGCGCACGAGCGGCCTGCGAGCTCATCATCCTCCAGCGGCACCGCGGGTGAGGAAGACGAGGCGGAACTTGCCGATCTGCACCTCGTCCCCGCCGTACAGCGGGACCTCCTCTATGCGCTCACGATTGACGTACGTGCCGTTCAGGCTACCGACGTCACGGACCGTGAAGACCCCGCCGCCGCGCCGGTAGAACTCCACGTGGCGGCGCGAGACCGTGATGTCGTCGAGGAAGATGTCGCTCTCGGGGTGGCGGCCCACGGTGGTGAGGTCGCTGTCGAGCAGGAACCGGCTGCCGGCGTTGGGGCCGCGCATCGCGACCAGCAACGCGCTACCGGCCGGCAACTGCTCGACGGCCTGCCGCTCGGCGAGAAGCGTCTCACCGGTCTCCGCCTCGTAGGCCTCGATCCCGGAGAGGGAGATTGTCGATGTGCTGTCTCCGGGGGTGTCGGACCTGGTAAGCGGCGACCCGCATCGTGAACAGAAACGGGCATCCTCAGGATTGGCATGACCGCACTGCGTGCAGTAGACGCTCGGCATCGATCGGCTCGGCCTCCTACCGCGAAGACGCGGCAACGGTGCTCAGTGATGCGCGCCTCGCTTCTTCGCTTCTCAAGTGTTTTCTCGGACTGCGAATGCCGCAACATACAGCGATGAGGCGCGAAGGTCAAGGTTGACGCTGAACCGCGGGTACGGTCGGTGACAAAGTTACAGGGGACGCTGCCCCTGGTCCATGGCGCCGCGCTGTATTTGTCGCACAGGCCGCCTCAACCGCCGGCGGCCTCCTCCACCACCCGCGCCCAGCGCTCGATCAGGGTCTGCGCGGAGTCGACGTCGAACCCCTCGGCCCACAGGTGGGTGACCGCCTCGGTCGGATCGGGCAGCACCAGGGTCCAGCTGCCGTCCTCCGCGACGACCCGCACCCCGTCGGTGGTATCGATGCGGTGATGCTCGGCGGCCTCGATGACCGAGCGCATCACCGCCCCCTTGGCCGCCCACGGGGTCGGCACGGTACGGCGCAGCAGCTTGGCCTCGGGGATCCTGGCGTCGATCTGGCTGAGCGAGAGCCGGGTCCTGGCGACCAGGCCGAGCAGGCGCAGGAACACCGCCAGGCCGTCCACCGTGGGGCCGAACTCGGGCACGATGAAACCGCCGCGCCCGTCGGCCGCAAAGATCATCTCTGGACCCCTGGCGGAGGCGGTGAGCGCGTCGATCGCGGTGGACGTCCACTCGGCCTGAACCCCGTGGAACCTGCAGACCTGCTCGGCCACCCGGGTGGTGGTGACCGGCAGTGCCACCCTGCCGCCGCGGCGCTCGGCCGCGACCAGGTCGAGCACCACCAGCAGGGCGCGCTCCTCGCTGATCAGCTGGCCCATCTCGTCCACCAGCGCGACCCGCTCCCCCACCGGGTCGAAGCGCACGCCGAAGGCCGCCCTGGAGGAGCTGACGAGCTCGGACAGGCGCTGCAGGTCGCGGCGGCGCTCGGCGAGGGTCTCGGTGGGCGAGGCGTCGTCCAGCCGGTTGTTGACGGTCAGCACGTCCACCCCGACCCGGCCGAGCAGGCTGGGCAGCACCAGCGAGGAGGTGCCTCCCGCGCAGTCGACCACGACCTTCATGTCGGCGTCGCGGACCCCGCTGATGTCGATCAGGCGTAGCAGTTCGTGCGTGTAGTCCTCCACCGCCCTGGCGGGGAAGCTCAGCTCGGCGATCTCACCGGGGAAGGCGCGGCGGAACTCCTGCCGGGAGAAGACCCGGTCCAGCTTGCGCTGGGCCGGCGGTGACAGGTCCGCGCCGTGCTCGTCCATGAAGACGATGTCGACGCTCTGCGGGTCACCGGGGGTGGTGCGCAGCGCGATGCCGCCGACGGCGTTCTCCCTGGCGGTGTGGAAGCGCGCCACGGGGAGCGGGGACGCCTCCAGGTCGAGCACGTTGATCGCGCTGGCGTTGAGGGCGCTGATCACGGCCCGTTTCAGCGCCCGCGCGGCGCGGGAGGAGTCGCGGGAGGTGATGACCGAGGCCCCCTTCTTCAGGGTGGTGGCGTAGGCGCTGGCGAGCCGCACGCACAGCTCGGGGGTGATCTCCACGTTGACCAGCCCCGAGACTCCTCGGGGACCGAACAGGTTGCGCTGGGCACGCGGCTCCCAGATGACGCTGTTGTTGATCACCGCCCCGGCCTCGATGGTCTTGAACGGGTAGATCTTGACCCCGGAGGAGATGTACGCCTCGGCCTCGATGATGCACTCGTCGCCGATGACGGCGCCCTCCTCGACCCTGGCCGCCGTCATCAGGTCGGTGTTCTTGCCGATCACGCAGCCGCGCAGGTGGGCGCCGGGCCCGACGTACACGTTGTCGTGGACGACCGCGCGGTGCAGGAAGGCTCCCTCCCTGACCACCGCGTTGCTGCCCAGCACGGTGTACTCGCGCAGCTCGGCCCCCGCCTCGACCTTGGCGTAGTCGCCGACGTAGAGGGGGCCCTTGAGGATGGCGTCGGCGTCGACCGAGGCCCCCTCGGCCACCCAGACGCCCGGCGAGACCTCGAAGGCGTCGATGTCGACCTTGACCCGGCCCGACAGGACGTCGGCCTGGGCCTTGAGGTAGCTCTCGTGGTTGCCGACGTCCTCCCAGTAGCCGTCGGCCACGTACCCGTACAGCGGGGCTCCGCGCTCCAGCAGCCGGGGGAACACATCTCCCGACCAGTCGACGGACTCCCCCGCCGCGATCTCGTCGAGTACCTCGGGTTCCATCACGTAGATGCCGGTGTTGACGGTGTCGGAGAAGACCTGGCCCCAGGTGGGTTTCTCCAGGAAGCGCTCCACCCGCCCGTGGTCGTCGACGATGACGATCCCGAACTCCAGCGGGTTGGGGACGCGCTTGAGCCCGATGGTGACCATCGCGCCGCTCTCGCGGTGGAAGCGGATCATGTCGCTCAGGTCGATGTCCGTCAGCGCGTCGCCGGAGATGACCAGGAAGCGGTCGTCGCGGAGCCTGTCCGCCGCGTTCTTGACGCTGCCCGCGGTGCCGAGCGGCGTGTCCTCGGTGGCGTAGTACAGGCTCATGCCGAGCTCGTCGCCGTCACCGAAGTAATTGCGGACCAGCGCCGCCAGGAACTGCACGGTGACCACCGTCTCGGTGAAACCGTGCCGTTTCAGGAGGCGCAGTACGTGCTCCATGATCGGCCGATTGATCACAGGCAGGAGAGGCTTGGGCTGGTTCGCGGTCATCGGCCGGAGCCGTGTCCCTTCCCCGCCCGCCATGACGACGGCCTTCACAGATCACCTCTTAAGGCGTTTGGCCTCGCTTGTCAGCTGACGCACCTGTACCCAATACAGCACTCCGGACCACCAGTACAGGCCTGTGCCCCAGATGGCCAGGGACCAGCCGACGATCCGGGCGGGATCGGCGTACCAGGCGTCGTGGTGAGCGAGGAAGAGCAGGGGGAAGGCGTAGAGGAGGTTGGCGGTGGCGGCCTTGCCGAGGAAGTGCACGGGCAACGCGGGGCCGTACCCGAGACGGCGCAGGATGAGCGGGATGCCCAGCAGCATCACGTCGCGCAGCGGGATGGCCAGCGCCAGCCACCAGGGGATGATCTCACGCATGGCGAGGCCGAACAGGGTGGCCAGGATGTAGAGCCGGTCGGCCAGCGGGTCGAGCAGGCGGCCGAGCCGGCTGGTCTGGTTCCACGCGCGTGCGATCTTGCCGTCGAGCCAGTCGGAGAACCCGGCCAGCATCAGCAGCGCGACGGCCCAGCCGTCGGCCCTCGGGCCCAGCACCAGCCACAGGAAGACCGGCACCCCCAGGAGCCTGGCCAGACTCAACGCGTTGGGAACCGTCCAGATTCGATCTTCGGTTCCCGATGCTTCCGGATTCACCGGTCTGTCTCCCTCCCCCGCGCCTGATGCCGACCCTACCCGTGCGGAGCTCACACGGGCCGTACGGGCACCCGGCGGCACACGGGCCGCCGGGACATCGGGCATGGGACCGGGGGCGCCCAGGGCCGCAGCAGGGGCGGGCGAGGGGAACGGTGCCACGCGGGTCGCGCGGCACCCGGCCGTTCCCCCAGGGCACCGAGGCTTCCCACCTGGCCGAAACCCGTATCGGCTGACGTGCCCGCAGCACCGGCGCACCCCTTACGCTTCACAATATGACCAATGACACCACGCTCTTTCTTGGGCAGTGGATTCGCTCGCCGGGCACCGTCGGAGCGGTGGCGCCGAGCTCGCGGCGGCTTGCCGAGGCGGTGGCCTCGCCGGTCCCCCACCGAGGGGATCCGGTGATCGTCGAGCTCGGCCCCGGCACCGGCGTGTTCACCGCGGAGATCCAGCGTCGGCTGGGGGGCCGGGGGCACCACATGGCCGTCGAGATCAACCCCAGGCTGGCCGACTTCCTCGCCACCAGGAACCCGGGGGTGGACGTCGTGGCCGACGACGCGGCACGGCTGCCCGAACTGCTGCGGGAGCGCGGTCTCTCCAAGGCCGACGCGATCGTGAGCGGGCTCCCCTGGGCCTCGTTCTCCGCGGAGACACAGGGCCGCCTGCTGGACGCGGTCACCGCGATCATGGGTCCGCACACGGCCTTCACCACCTTCGCCTACAGCTTCGCCAAGCGCCTTCCTCCCGCGCGGCGTTTCAGGAAGCGCCTGATCGACACCTTCGAGGAGGTCGTCACGGGCCGCACGGTGTGGGGCAACGTGCCGCCCGCCTTCGTCTACCACACGCGCAGGCCGCGCCTGGATGCCGTCCAGCAGAACTGATCCCCGTGTCCCGGTGACCCTGGAGGCTTACCGAACTTCGTTCTACGATTGCGCGCGCAACCAGAATGGAGTTGGTCACCGTGGACTTCACACTTCCGGAGAGCGCCCTCGCCGTCCAACGCGGCGTCGGCGACATCTGCGCGCGCTACGACCTGGACTACTGGCAGCGGTGCGAGAGCGAGAAACGCTGGCCGGAGGAGGTCTGGCAGGATCTGGCCAAGGGCGGCTGGCTGTTCGACAGGCAGTTGCCCTGCGGCACCGAGGCCAATATCGCCAAGCTGACCGCCTCCCAGGCTGCCTAGGAGACGGCCGACCACGCGTTCCAGACGCACGGCGGCATGGCCTACTCGCTGGAGTACCCGGTGGCCCGTCTGCTGGCCGACGCCCGCATCGGCAAGGTCGCCTCCGTCACCGAGGAGCTCCTGCTCAACTACCTGGCCACCCAGGTGCTCGGACTTCCCAGGAGCTTCTGACCGGATCGCCGGATGCGCCCGCTCGGCTGAAGCCGGGCGGGACGCCTCCCTGGTCCCGCCCGTACCCGCTCAGCTGAAAGCCTCAGCGAGACGGGCCGCGGCGTACTCGCGCGCCTCGGTCGCCTGGTCGAAGAAGCCCGGCAAGCCGAAGAAGCCATGGATCGCTCCCTCGTACCTTCTGACCTCGACCGGCACCCCGGCCGCGGCGAGCTGGGCCGCGTAGTCCTCACCCTCGTCGCAGAGCGGGTCGCACTCGGCGGTGATCACTGTCGCCGGGGCCAGACCGGCCTTGTCTGCCAGCTGGACGGGAGCCAGCCTGGGGTCGGCCGGGTCCCCTCCGTACTGCGCGACGAACCAGGCCATCTCGTCGGCGTCGAGCCCGAAGCCGTTGGCGTAGGCGCGGTAGCTCCCGGTCTCCATGGCCACGTCGGCTATCGGGTAGACGAGCAGTTGGTGGACCAGTTCGAGCCCGGCGTCCCTGGCCTGCCAGGCGGCCACGGCGGCGAGGTTGCCCCCGGCGCTGTCGCCGCAGACCGCGACGCGCTCGGGGTCGGCCCCGTAGGCGCCGGGGTGAGCGAAGACGTCCTGGACGACGCTCCAGGCGTCGTCCGCGGCCGCGGGGAAGGGGTGATCAGGCGCGAGCCGGTAGTCGACCGAGATCACGACCGCCCCGTTGCGCACCGCGAGGTCACGCCCGAGGGCGTCGTTGCGGTCGACGCTTCCGAAGACCCAGCCTCCACCGTGAAAGTAGACGATCGCGGGGAGGGGACGGTCGCCCTCCTCGGGCCGGTAGACGCGGACCGGTACGCCCGCGGCGACGTCATCTCTGACCAGCGGGAGCGGGGTGATCGGACCACGCTGCTCGGCGAAGGCGTCGAGGGTCCGCATCGCGGCGATCGTCTCGGGTGTGAGCGTGGAGCGCGGGACTCCGAGGTCTGTCGGGAAGGTCTTCAGGTAGGCCTCGGCCTGCGGGTGCAACGGCATGACCGGCACTTTACCCGCCGGGTCCGGTCAGCCGCGGAAGGCACTGCGGCGTCGGTCTCGCCTCACCGGAAGCGCCCGCCCCCAGCGCGGGAATACGAGAAGAGTCGTACCCCCCGGCAACCCGAACCCCCTGGCAACCCGAAACTCCGGAATGCCGGAAAATCTCTCGAAGGGTGGGACCGTGACTCAGGACGAACGTGATTATTATTCGCTTATTTTACTCGGAGCGGATTGCCTGGTCGCGCACAATAGCCCGCCAATTACGGATAGTTAGATTTCCCACCATATTGCCGAGAAACGGTTGTGACGCCTACACGGTGATGGAAGACTTGAATTTGAGCGACTCGGTGAGCCGGGGCCAACCGGTCGCTCGTCACCCGGAACCGTCAGGGAGGTGGATCTGCGTGATCGGACTTTGAGCCGGTCAATTAGGGTGGGTTCGTTAAATGTCTTTGAATCCGCGTCTCGTCAAGGAAAGTTTCGCCGTCGTCGAACCCGTCGCGGACAAGGCCGCGGCATACTTCTACGGCCGCCTGTTCGCCGAGAATCCGCACCTGCGGACGATGTTCCCTCCGGCGATGGACGTCCAGCGCGACCGCCTGTTCGGCGCGCTGACCAGGATCGTCTGGAGCCTGGACAGTCCCGACAGCCTGGCCTCGTTCCTGGGACAACTCGGCCGCGACCACCGAAAGTACGGCGTGGTCGCCGAGCACTACACCGCGATCGGCAACGCGCTCCTGGCCACGGTCAGGCGCTTCGCCGCCGAGATCTGGAACACCGAGATAGAGGCGGCGTGGACCGCCGCCTACACCGCCGCCGCCAATCTCATGATCGAATCGGCCGAGTCCGACGCGGGGGTGTCGCCCGCCTGGTGGCTGGCCGAGGTGGTCGACCACGAACTCCGCACTCCGGACATCGCGGTGATCACCTTACGGCTCGACCGGGACCTGCCCTACCTCCCCGGCCAGTACGTCAGCGTGCAGACCGCACGCTGGCCGCGCGTCTGGCGCACGTTCTCCATCGCGAACGCACCCCGGGACGACAACACGGTCCGCCTGCACGTCCGCGCGATCTCCGGCGGCTGGGTCTCCACCACGCTGGTCCAGCGCACCCGGATCGGCGACACCCTGATGGTGGGGCCCCCGATCGGCACCATGGTTCCCACCGACTCCGGACGCGACATCCTGTGCGTGGCCGGCGGCACCGGCCTGGCACCGATCAAGGCCATCCTGGAGCATGTGATCGGCTCCGGACGTCGCCCGAACATCCACCTGCTCCACGGCGCCCGCACCACCGAGGAGCTCTACGACCTGGCCGACCTGCTCCGGATGGCGTCGGCCTTCCCGCGGCTGCGGGTGCTGCCGGTGGTCTCCGGACAACCGGGGTACGACGGCATGCGGGGCCAGGTGGCCGAGGTGATGGAGCGGTTCCACTCCTGGGCCGGCCACGAGGCCTACGTCTGCGGTCCGATCGCCATGGTCAACGAGACGGTCCACAGGCTCCAGCGGGGCGGAGTGCCCCTGGCCGACATCCGCCGGGACATCGTGCAGGGCGAGCCCTGAACGACAATCAGGATTAATCCCCCAAAATGATTACGCAAATTCCATAGAGCCCGGCGGGACACGGCATGGCGTGGCAGCATGAGGCCCAATCCGAAAGGAGATGGTCATGCACGACTGCCCCCCTCACAGCCCGTGCCCCCCTCTCGACCGCCGCCCCCGTTCCCCGCACGGCCCCTCGGCCGGAGCCGTCCATCCGTACGAATCCGCCCCCGGCCCCCTCCACCGGCGGCTCCTCCGAGGCCAGGGCCACACCCGCCGCCGGCACGCGGCCACCCCCGGCCGCGGCACCCGCCCGTCGGGTCCACCGGTCGTGCCCACCCCGCGCCGCGCGGCGCTCTGAACCGATGGCCAGACCCGTCACGCTCGTGACCTTCATGCTTCCCAGCGCCCTGCGGCACTGGGCCGGCGAGAGCACCGAGGTCCGCGTCTTCGCCGTCGCCGACCGCGAGGACGGCGACCCCACGCTGGGCTCCGCTCTCGACATGCTCCGCCGCATGCACCCGTCGCTGGAGCAGCGGCTCCGCGACGACTACGGGAGCATCCGCCGGCACATCAGCATGTTCGTCTGCGGCGAGAACGCCCGGCATCTCGGCGGCCTCGACTGCGCGCTGCCCCCGGGGGCCGAGATCCTCGTCCTGCCCACCCTCTCACGCCGCCAGGAGACCACGAGCTGACCGCCCGCGCCCGCACCGCCCTGGACGCCCCGGCCATCTGGGCGCTGCGCAACCCGTACGAGCCGGTGGAGCCGTGGCCGGTGGAGCAGTTCGAGGCCACGCTCCACGCGCTGCCCGAGGCCGACAGATTCGGAACCTCTCGTCTAGAAGTGCACTGAAGATCTTGGTTTGAGTGGATATCGGCGCGGAGCAGGCGCCCCGGCGGCTTATGCAGTGGCGGGGTTCAGTGCCCAGGCGCCGCCTGTGTGGGTGAGTCCGAGGTTGATGAGGCGGCGGAGGTTGAGTGCGGCAGCGCGGTTGTGGAGCCAGATGTTGTTCTTGAGGACGCCGCGGTAGGGAACGCGACGGTTGCCTTTGGCGACCAGCCAGGCGATGGCGCGTTCGACGGGTGGTCGCCAGCGGCGGTACTCCTGCTGCCATCGCTGACTGGTGGCGGCCTGCTGCCGGGCGGTTTTGAGGAGGTCATAGTGGGGGTGGACGTTGAAGGTGCGTCCGGTCTTGGACGTGGTGCAGCGTTCGCGCAGTGGGCAGGTGCGGCACAGGATCTTGAACTGGGCCTGGCGGTTACCACCTGCCAGCGGGCGGCCGAGGGTTTTGGTGTGGCCTGCCGGGCAGGTGACGCGGCCGGTTTGGGTGTCGACCTGGAAATCGTCGGTGGTGAAGCCGCCGGGGACGGCTTGGCGTAGCGGCGGCGGCTTGATCACCAGGGTGTGGCCGTCGGCTTGGAGGGTCTGTCGCAGGTCGCCGGTGCCGTAGGCGGTGTCGCCCAGTACCGTCAGGGCATCGTCGTCGCCGGCGAGGAGGCTTCGGGCGACGGCGGCCTCGTGGTTGTCCGCGCCGCTGCCCGCGGTGAGGGCGACCTCGGTGAACAGCCCCGCCTCGGGCTCGAACGCGGCATGTGCGCGAAAGCCGTCCTGGTGGCGGGTGCGGTTCTTGTGGATGTGGCGGGCCTCGGGGTCGACCGTGGACACGATGCGGTCGTGGGCGGTGCGCCGGGCGATCCGCCATCGGCCGTCGGAGCCGTCGGCGGGCTCGACGTCTTGTCCTGCGACCAGTGCCAGCAGTCCGAGGGCGCCTGCCGCCGTCTCGCCGAGCGGTTGGCCGGGCACGTGAGCGATGAGATTAAGGGCGTCGGTGACCAGGGCGTCGACCAGTGTGTCCCGCGCCTGCTGGTCGTTCCAGGCAATCTTCGGCTTGCCGGGGTCGGTGTAGTCGTGGGCGGTGCACCACTGGGCGGCGACCGGCTCGGCGCCGGGGACGTCGCGGATGACCCGGCGGATCGCGGCGATGAGCTGGGTGACGGTGTCCTGGGTGGCGACCGCGTCGTCCAGCACGGTGGAGTCCAACGCCCGGCGCTGCCTGCCTTTGAGGACGCCGGTGGCCGCGACGACTTCCTGACCTTGGTGAACAGCCGGTTCGGATCGGCCGAGCGCTGCAGGCGCCGTCGGAAGTAGGTCAACAGCGACGGGTCGAACGCGGTGTCGTACAGACCCAGGCCGCAGGCGGCCTTCCACCTCAGGTCACAACGCAGTTCCTGAACCGTCTCGAAGTCCGACAGCCCGTGCAGGCTCTGCAGGACGATCACTGTGGCGAGCACCTGCGGCGGCATGCTCGGCCGCCCGTTCGCCGAGGGATACATGTCCGTGAACATGTCTGCTGGGAACAGCGTCTGCCGATGTTCGGCCAGGAACGCGAAAACGCTCCCGGCTGGGATCAGCTCCCGGCAGGTCTGCCACACATCCGGCCCTACCGGTTCTCCAGCCCATTCACCCTGCACGCAACGAGTCTGGCCCCGAATCATCCGAGGCGGGACCAGAACGCAAGATTTTCAGTGCACTTCTAGGGCGCGACCCTGCCGCCGGCCACGAAGGCCTCGTGCGTGAGGGGCATCAGCGTCGCCCAGGCGGCCTCCATCTTCTCCGCCACCATCTCGATCTCGCGCTGCGGGAACGAGGGCACCTTGGCCTGCTCGTTCTTGGTTCGCAGGGAGAGGAAGTGCATGAGCGAACGGGCGTTGCAGGTGGCGTACATCGAGGAGAACAGCCCGACGGGCAGCACCGCCCTGGCCACCTCGCGGGCGATGCCGGCCTCCAGCATCTCCCGGTAGGCGGCGTAGGACTGCCGGTAGGACGCCTCCATCGCCTCGGTAACGATCTTGTGCTGCTCGGCACTGCCCTCGGCGAAGACGTACTTACCCGGCCGGCCTTCCTGAACCAGCTTCCGTTCCGTCCCCGGAACATAGAAGTTGGGCTGAAGCTCGCGGTAACGCCCGCTTTCTTCGTTATATGACCATCCGACCCTATGGCGGTGAAATTCACGGAAAACGAAGATCGGCGCACTGACGAGGAAGGTCATCGAGTTGTGCTCGAAAGGGCTGCCGTGCCGGTCGCGCATCAGGAAGTTGATCAGACCTCTGGACCGCGCGGGATCCTTGCCGATCTCCTCCAGGGACTGCTCCCCCGCGGTCGAGACCCGTGCCGCCCAGAGCACGTCCGAGTCGGAGGCGCTGTGCTTGATCAACTCCACGGTCACGTCGTCAAGAAAACGTGCCCCTGCCTCATCGCCCGTCAACTGGCTCCCCCTCGTCGCGTCGTCGGTCGCGCAACATCGTAGACCGTAACGGCGCGGGGAGCCCGGCCGCCCCGAAGACCGGCACCGTTCACAGCCGGTAGATCCTGCGGGCGTTGCCGGAGCCGATCATCTGGGCCACCCGGACGGCGTCCGAGGTGCTCCACTCTCCGTCTGCCAGTCGCGCGGCGAGCGCCCCGGCCAGCCCTCGCCGGTAGTGCAGGGCCCCAAGGTGACAGGTCTCCGCCACGCCGTGGCCACCGGAGCCGAACAACTGCTTGTGGAACGGTGCCAGCTCAAGCAGTTCCGCCATGACCGCGGCCGAACCAGTGGCGCTGCGGGTCAGCGCCGCTCCCACGTCGACGTAGACGTTCGGAAGCGCACCGGCGAGGTAGGCCGCCCGGCGGTGGAACGGGTGACAGTGCAGCAGGACGACGGGCACACCCACCGGCTGCACGGCCACGATGAAGCCGGTCATCGTCGCCGGACCCGCGCCGTACGGGCCGGGGCCCGCACGGCCTTCGAAGGCGCCGGAACCTCCGAAACCGGCGCCCCCCGCGGAACCGCTGTGAGCATCGCGACCGCCGTAGACCGTACGGCCGCCGCGACCGGCATGAACCCCCTGACGCGCGCCGCCGCCGTAACGGGTGTGACCGGTGTGGAACTGCAGCGGCCGTCCGTACTCCCTGGCCACGTCGACGGCCGTCCAGAGCAGGTGGCGCAGGAGCACCTGATCGACGAGCCTCTCGCCCGGGCAGGCCAGCCGCCGGGTGGCCGCCGCGATCACCGCTCCCCGGCTCGGCCTGGCCGGGTCGAGATGGAGCCCGGACCTGTGGGCCGTGACCGACTTCAGGGCGACGGCGCGGACGGCCCGCGCGGCGAGGCTCTGGGCGAGGGCCGAGATGTAGGAGACCCCCGAGACCGCGGTCCTGGCCACCCCCTCCTCGGCCCGCTCGATGTGGACGACCCGAGCGGTGTCGGCGCCACCCGCGTGGCCCATCTCGGCCGGCGGCAGCACCTCGGGCCCGTCGAGGTCCCCGTCCAGCCCGTCCAGCCCGTCGAAGCGGTCGAAGCCGTCGAACAGGAAGGTGGCGATCCCCGCGGCGCCCAGCAGTCGCCGGTTCACCTCGGCGGCGCCCAACTCCGCCCTGCGGGCCAGGTACACGGCCGGCGGCACGTGCGGGGCGAGACCGAGGACGGGCGCGCACCAGCGGCGGACCGCGGTGCCGACGGGGGTGTCGAAGTGGGTGGTACCCGGGGGCGCCGGAGTTCCCGCGTCGCTGAGCAGCGTCTCGAACCGGGCCCTGGTCAGGTCGTCACGGCGCACGCCGTGACAGTTCTGGTCGACCAGCGGCGCCAGCAGCGCCTCCCGTACGGCGTCGGGCAGCTCGACGGGCAGCACACCGTCCGACCTCATGCCCACTCCTCCCCCGGTCGCGGGGGCGGCGGCCAGATCCGGCCGTCACCCCTGCGATCCTTGCGACGGGGAGACCCCTGTGACTCCTCCGCTCCCCGAAGGGAGCGGTTTCTCGTCTCCCTCGGCCGAGGTGGGCGACGGCCAGGCCCTGACCGTTTCGATCCCAAGAACCGTAACGGAGCAGCGATTCACCTGCCGGATGAACCCGGCAATCCCCTCGCTGAACATGATGGTCACCCGAGGTGAGTGCCGGGTTCGAAATACCGGTTCTTTACCCGGACGTGCGGCAGAGCCGGAGAACGTTGGCGATGACCTTCGCTCCCGCTCCCCCCTCGGCGGTGAGGATCGACTCGGGGTGGAACTGCACGGCGAAGCGGCGCCGCTCCACGTCCTCGATCGCCATCACCGCGCCGTCGGGGGTGAGCGCGGTGGTGGTGAAGCCGGCGACACCCGTCCGCTTGGCGTGGACCGAGTGGTAGCGCGCGGCGGTGAACTCCTCGGGGAGCCCGTCGAGCAGCGCGCTGTCGCCCAGCCGCCGGACCCGGCCACGCTTGCCGTGCTCGGGATAGGACAGCAACTCCAGCGTGCCGCCCGCCTGCTCCACCATGCCCTGCAGGCCGAGGCAGACGCCGAACACCGGCAGGTCGCGCTCATAGAGGGCGCCGATCAGGGCCAGGAGGCCGAAGTCGGAGGGCCAGCCGGGTCCTGGCGACAGCACCACCAGGGACGGCGCGATCTCATCGATCATCGAGACGGGGAAGCCGTGCCGGAGCGTGACGACCTCGGCGCCCTGCTGACGGAAGTAGTCGGCGAGGGTGTTGACGAAGGAGTCCTCATGGTCGACGAGCAGGACCTTCATCCCGCTTCCCTGCGGCGTCGCGGCCACCTGGGGCTCGGTCTGCTCCTGCGGGGCCACGCCGACCGCCGCCAGAGCCCCCAGCAGGGCGCTGGCCTTGAGCTCGGTCTCCCGCTCCTCGGAGGCGGGGTCGGAATCGAACAGCAGCGTGGCCCCGGCCCTGACGGTGGCGACCCCGCCGCGGATCTGCGCGGTGCGCAGGGTCAGACCGGTGTTCATCGAGCCGTCGAAACCGATGTAGCCGACCGCTCCGCCGTACCAGCGGCGAGTGGTGGCCTCATGATCCTCGATGAACTGCATGGCCCAGGTCTTGGGTGCACCGGTGACGGTGACGGCCCACATGTGGGTGAGGAAGGCGTCGAGCGCGTCGAACTCCGGCCGCAGCCTGCCCTCGATGTGGTCGACGGTGTGGATCAGCCTGGAGTACATCTCGATCTGGCGCCGGCCGATCACCTGGACCGTCCCCGGCACGCAGATGCGCGACTTGTCGTTGCGGTCCACGTCCGTGCACATGGTCAGCTCCGACTCCTCCTTGACGCTGGACAGAAGGGTGCGGATCGCGTCGGCGTCCTCGACCGGGTTGCTCCCCCGGGCGATGGTGCCGGAGATGGGGCAGGTCTCGACGCGGTCGCCGCTGACCCGGACGTACATCTCCGGGGAGGCGCCGACCAGGTGCTCGCCCTCGCCGAGGTTGAACAGGAACTCGTACGGCGCTGGGTTGATCTTGCGCAGCTCCCGGTAGAAGGCCGCCGGGTCGGCGCAGGGCGCGTGGAAGACCTGACCTGGAACGACCTCGAACAGGTCGCCGCGGACGAACTTCTCCTTGGCCGCGGCCACCACCTGGGCGTAGGAGCCCTTCTCGGGGTCGGCCGGGAGCTCGGAGGGCGCGGGGGGCAGCGGCACGACCTCTCCCTCGCGGGCGAGCCCGTGGGTGGAGAGACCGTCCACCGTGAACTCGTAGCGGAACTCCTTGCTGGTCTCCCGCTTGCGGTCGATCACCATCACCCGGTCGGGCAGGTGGAGCACGAGGTCACGCTGGTCGGCGCCCCGCGGCAGGACCTGCCTGATCGGCTCGAACTGGAAGGCCAGGTCGTAGCCGAAGGAGCCGTACAGGCCCAGGTGCTCGTCCTCGCCCTTGAACACGGCGATGACCTCGCGAATCGCGGTGAAGACCGTGGGGCGGCGGCTGCGCATCTCCTCGGGGAGGATGTCCTCGGACTCCGCCACGTGGACCTCGACGAAATCGCCCGTCGGCTCCTCGACGGGCTTGCCCGCCGCGAGCAGGCAGGACACGACGGCGGGCAGCACCACCCTGCCGCGGGCGTTCAGCGCGCGGGCGGAGATCCTGCGCCCCCTGGCCACGATCTCCAGGCAGGGATCGACGTAGGCGAGGTGCCATCGGCTGTAGCGGCCGGGATACTCCATCCCGGAGGAGAGCACTCCACCACGACGCTCACCGAGCGTCGTGACGACGTCCTCAAGCACCGTCTCCGGCACGTCGGACGCGGTGACCTCGATCCCTACGCCGCCGGCGGTGGTATATCGGCTCGTCTCCACTGCGTTATCGCCCCTTTGATTTCCCTGATGCCCAGAGGGAGCGGACACAGAAAAGGCCGCCTCCCTGGGCGGCCGTCTGTCTGCTCGCGAATGCGAAACCTGCGCCGCCTAGAAGCGGCGCCACCACCGAAGGGCAACCGGGTATCGCATGTCGCCACAGTACCGGCGACAACCGTGATCATGCAACGTGGCCACGCGACGTACCCGCCCTGACCGACCACAGTGAGCAAAAGATCTACAGGACAGGGTCTAGGGTCGGGGTGTGCGCGCGGCCAGGTTGATGTCGTTGGTGCTGCTGCTCCAGGCGCGGGGCCGGATGACCGCGGTGGAGCTCTCCCGGGAGCTGGAGGTCTCCGAGCGGACCGTCCACCGTGACGTGCTCGCCCTGTCCGGGGTTCCGCAGTTGATGTAGCGGGATAGTCCGCGAATCTGGGGATTGACATGCGGAAACATGCCGTCTGCTGGCGGGACGGCGTGTATCTAGGGGCTGGGGTTCGGCCTGGTCAGCGGCTGGGCGGGGTGAGCTGGTAGATCCTGGGCGGGGCATCGATTTTGAGGGCGTGGAGCAGATCGCGCTGGGCTTTGGTGATCTCGGTGCGTTGCCGGAAGGTGCCGGCGGGGCCGGTGAAGGTGCCCAGAGTGATCCGGTCGAGCTCGCGGCGCAGGGCGGGCCAGGTCTGCCCGGTGGAGGTCTCGGCGATCCGGGCCAGCAGCAGCGCCAGCCAGCAGAGCAGGACGTGCGCGCGGATGCGCTGCTCCTTGCGGTGGAAGACCGGCCGCAGATCGATGATCTGCTTCATGTCGCGCCAGCCCCGCTCAACCTCGAGGAGCTGCTTGTAGCCGAGCGCGATGTCCTCAGGAGTCATCTTCGGGTCCGAGGTGCGCAGCAGGTACTTGCCGTCGAGGTTCTCCTCGGCCTTGATTCTCGCGGCGTCGATGCGCAGCAGCCCGCCGGGCGTGGTCCGCAGGTACCGGTTCAGGCCGGGCTTGGTGGAGATCACCCCGCGCAGCTCCGCACGTTTGGTCGCGTTCAGCCGATCGGTGCCCTCGATCAAGGTCGCGAGCTGGGCGAGCAGTCGTTCCCGGACCTTCTCGTCCCGCTGCGCGGCCTCGGGGTTGAAGCAGATGATGAACCGCTCGTCCTCGCGGATCCGAACCTCCTTGACCCGCAGGTTGTCGCGGATCTCCTGGTAGCGGCCCTGACGGGCGAGTGCTTCGGTGGCCTCGGCCGATCCGGAGCGGAGCTTCTCTCCGATGATGTAGTGGTGGTCGCCCTTGCGCAGGTGCAGCCGGTTGCGCTCGGAGGCGAAGCCGCGGTCGGCGACCCACACGATCCGCGACAACGTCCAGTCCCGCATATCGTCCTTGACCTGCCGGATCAGCGCGGAGTCGCCGGTCGCGCCGGGCCAGGACCACACCCGGACGGGGATGCCGGTGCGGGTGACGGCCATCCCGATCACGACCTGCGGCAGGTCATCGCGGTGGTCCTTGGACTTGCCGAACGACCGGAACCCCTTGCGCTTGTGATCGTCGGTGGCGTCCTGCTCGGGCACGACCTGGCCGAACGCGTCGCGAGGCACGGCTTCGTCGGCGTCTTCGGTCTCGAAGTAGGTCGAGGTGGTGTCGAAGAACAGCAGATCGACCTCGAGGTTGAGGAGGTTTGCGACCTGGTGGAACACCTCTTCCTCGAGCTTTCCGGAGATCTCGATCAGCCAGTCCATCGCCCGGTAGCAGGCGTCGTCGCTGGTCGCGGGCAGCAGGCCGTCGATCGCCACGTCCTCGTTCACCCAGCGGGCCGCCGCGAGCTTGGAGCAGGGGGCCAGGGCCCGGTTGGCGACCAGCGCGAACAGCACCCGCTCCGCGGCCGGGTCGAGCCGGCGGCCCTTGAGCAGCCGTTTCATCACCTTGCCGATCTCCAACTGCCGCCAGAGGGCATCCAGCACCCATGTGCCGCCCAGAGGTCGGGACTCGGTGAACGCCAGCCCGTCGGTCGCCGCCGACAAGGCGGCGTCGGGATCGAGGAACCGGGTGACCGAGGCGATCAGGCGCTGCAAGGCTTCCCGGTTCGCGGCATCCTCGCGGCCGAAGTTGTAGACGACCTGCACCTTCGACCGCTTCAACACCGGATCCCACACGTTGTGCGCGAGCTGCAGGTATCGGACTTCCGTCCCGTCCTTGTTCCGGCGAGGCGTCGACCGCAGATACATGGACTAGACGATAACGCCATAACCCTTGGCAGGCCTAGGAAACGGCGAATATGCGTGTATCTAGGCAGAATCGAGAATCCGACCAGTCCCCACCCCTCTGACCAGCATCTACACCTTCAGCCGTGGCCCAGAACCCTGATTAGCTGCGGAACCCAGGCCTGTCGGAGGCCGGCATGCCGGTCTACGCCGACCGGGGGCGGGGCGGCGGCTACCGGCTGCTGGACGGATACCGCACCCGCCTCACCGGGCTGGACCGCGCCGAGGCCGAGGCACTGTTCCTGTTGGGCGTGCCGGAGGCGCTGCGGGAGATGGGACTGGGCGAAGTGGCCGCCACGGCGCGCCTGAAGGCCTCGGCCGCGCTCTCTCCCGGCCTGCGCGACGCCCCCCGATCTCCGTGCCCGCGTCGCCGGTGCCGCCACCCGCCTGCATGACCTGTACGGCTCCTCGGGCGACATCGGCACGCCGGCCCGGTAACCGCTCACGACGGCCTCGGCGCCGGTCAGCGGTAGCCGGTGGCGTCGGCGGTGCGGGTTCCCGGCAGAAAACACGAAGGCCCCCACCACGAATGGTGAGGGCCCTCACATGAAAAATTGTCCGGCGGCGACCTACTCTCCCACACCGTCCCCGGTGCAGTACCATCGGCGCTGAAGAGCTTAACTTCCGGGTTCGGAATGTAACCGGGTGTTTCCCCTTCGCCATAACCGCCGTAACACTATGAAACACACAAACCACCGTTTGCTGTCTCAGAATTGCCTAGTGGACGCGAGCAAGAATTGCTTTGAGGTCAAGTCCTCGGCCTATTAGTACTGGTCAGCTCCACACATTACTGCGCTTCCACTTCCAGCCTATCAACCCGGTCGTCTACCGGGAGCCTTACCCCCTCACAGGGTGGGAGACCTCATCTCAAGGCGAGCTTCCCGCTTAGATGCTTTCAGCGGTTATCCCTTCCGAACGTAGCCAACCAGCCGTGCTCCTGGCGGAACAACTGGCACACCAGAGGTTCGTCCGTCCCGGTCCTCTCGTACTAGGGACAGCTCCTTTCAAGTCTCCTGCGCGCGCAGCGGATAGGGACCGAACTGTCTCGCGACGTTCTAAACCCAGCTCGCGTGCCGCTTTAATGGGCGAACAGCCCAACCCTTGGGACCTACTCCAGCCCCAGGATGCGACGAGCCGACATCGAGGTGCCAAACCATCCCGTCGATATGGACTCTTGGGGAAGATCAGCCTGTTATCCCCGGGGTACCTTTTAGCCGTTGAGCGACGGCGCTTCCACATGCCACCGCCGGATCACTAGTCCCAGCTTTCGCTCCTGCTCGACCCGTCGGTCTCACAGTCAAGCTCCCTTGTGCACTTACACTCGACACCTGATTGCCAACCAGGCTGAGGGAACCTTTGGGCGCCTCCGTTACTCTTTAGGAGGCAACCGCCCCAGTTAAACTACCCACCAGACACTGTCCCTGATCCGGATCACGGACCGAAGTTAGACGTTCAAAACGACCAGAGTGGTATTTCACCAATGACTCCACCACCACTAGCGTGATAGCTTCACCGTCTCCCACCTATCCTACACAAGACGTTCCAAACGCCAATGTCAAGCTATAGTGAAGGTCCCGGGGTCTTTCCGTCCTGCTGCGCGTAACGAGCATCTTTACTCGTAGTGCAATTTCGCCGGGTCTGCGGTTGAGACAGCGGGGAAGTCGTTACGCCATTCGTGCAGGTCGGAACTTACCCGACAAGGAATTTCGCTACCTTAGGATGGTTATAGTTACCACCGCCGTTTACTGGCGCTTAAGTTCTCAGCTTCGCCACACACGTGCGACTAACCGGTCCCCTTAACGTTCCAGCACCGGGCAGGCGTCAGTCCGTATACATCGTCTTACGACTTCGCACGGACCTGTGTTTTTAGTAAACAGTCGCTTCCCCCTGGCCTCTGCGACCCCCACCAGCTCAGAGTGCAAAACTCATCACCAGCGAAGGCCCCCCTTCTCCCGAAGTTACGGGGGCAATTTGCCGAGTTCCTTAACCACAGTTCACCCGATCGCCTTAGTATTCTCTACCTGACCACCTGAGTCGGTTTAGGGTACGGGCCGCCACGACACTCACTAGAGGCTTTTCTCGGCAGCATAGGATCACCCACTTCGCCACAATCGGCTCGGCATCACATCTCAGACTTAATGTGCTGCGGATTTGCCTACAACACGTCCTACATGCTTACCCCAGGACTACCATCGCCTGGGCTGGGCTACCTTCCTGCGTCACCCCATCGCTTACCTACTACCAATTCAGGCCAGGCGTTCACCCTCACCCCAAACCCGAAGGCTCGGAGGGGTTAAGGACCCTTAGTATCACTGGATTCAGTATTGGCGCATCGTAGCGGGTACGGGAATATCAACCCGTTGTCCATCGACTACGCCTGTCGGCCTCGCCTTAGGTCCCGACTTACCCTGGGCGGATTAGCCTGCCCCAGGAACCCTTGGTCATCCGGCGCAGAAGTTTCTCACTTCTGATTCGCTACTCATGCCTGCATTCTCACTCGCACAGCCTCCACAGCTGGATCACTCCGCTGCTTCACCGGCCGCACGACGCTCCCCTACCCATCCACACACCTAAACCACAAAGGCTCAGTATACGTGTGAATGCCACGACTTCGGCGGTGTACTTGAGCCCCGCTACATTGTCGGCGCAGAATCACTTGACCAGTGAGCTATTACGCACTCTTTCAAGGATGGCTGCTTCTAAGCCAACCTCCTGGTTGTCACTGCGACTCCACATCCTTTCCCACTTAGCACACGCTTAGGGGCCTTAGTCGGTGGTCTGGGCTGTTTCCCTCTCGACTACGGAGCTTATCCCCCGCAGTCTCACTGCTGCGCTCTCACTTACCGGCATTCGGAGTTTGGCTGACGTCAGTAACCTTGTCGGGCCCATTAGCCATCCAGTGCTCTACCTCCGGCAAGAAACACGCAACGCTGCACCTAAATGCATTTCGGGGAGAACCAGCTATCACGGAGTTTGATTGGCCTTTCACCCCTAAACACAGGTCATCCCCCAGGTTTTCAACCCTGGTGGGTTCGGTCCTCCACGCGGTCTTACCCGCGCTTCAACCTGCCCATGCCTAGATCACTCCGCTTCGGGTCTACAGCATGCGACTCAAACGCCCTATTCAGACTCGCTTTCGCTACGGCTCCCCCACACGGGTTAACCTCGCCACACACCATAACTCGCAGGCTCATTCTTCAAAAGGCACGCAGTCACATCACAAACACTCCGAAGAATGTTTACGCTCCTACGGCTTGTAGGCACACGGTTTCAGGTACTATTTCACGACCCCTCACCGGGGCGCTTTTCACCTTTCCCTCACGGTACTTGTTCACTATCGGTCATCAGGGAGTATTTAGGCTTACCAGGTGGTCCTGGCAGATTCACACAGGATTTCTCGGGCCCCGTGCTACTTGGGATCCCCTCCAACAGTCCAACCGATTTCGCCTACCCGACTCTCACGGTCTACGGCGCCACTTCCCAGAAGCTTCGGCTATCGAAAGGATTTCTTACTGTCCGGAGGAACGGCAGCCCCTCCCAGAGGGTCCCACAACCCCGTAAACGCAACGCCTGCCGGCTATCACACGCCTACGGTTTAGCCTGATCCGCTTTCGCTCACCACTACTCACGGAATCACTATTTGTTTTCTCTTCCTACGGGTACTGAGATGTTTCACTTCCCCGCGTTACCACCAACCGCCCTATACATTCAGGCGGAGGCAACACCACATGACTGGTGCTAGGTTTCCCCATTCGGACATCCCCGGATCAAAGTCTGGTTGGCGACTCCCCGGGGCTTAACGCAGCCTCCCACGTCCTTCATCGGCTCCTGATGCCAAGGCATCCACCGTGTGCCCTAAAAAACTTGGCCACAAAGATGCTCGCGTCCACTATGCAAATCTCAAACAACAAACAGCGACCAGACCAGACCCGCCACCAACACCCACCCGGGTCGCACCCACGGTGCGCCACGAACGAGCCGGTATGACAGATGATCGGTCCCGCATGAGGCCCAAACAGACAGCAAGCCCGCCGCAAGCGGGCCCACCTCAAAGTCCGTTTCCTCAGGACCCAACAGTGTGTTCACCCCAGCGAAACCCCGCAACCGCCGTTCCCACTCCCCGGCTCCGAAGAACCAAGGCGGTACTAACCGATCAGCGATCCCGCCGAACCGAATAGCCAGCGCTCCACTAATGAGCGCGCCGTGTGCAGAACATACGCCTGCAGACACGACCTGAACCACGACCACCCGAAGACGACCGCAGCCGATGCTCCTTAGAAAGGAGGTGATCCAGCCGCACCTTCCGGTACGGCTACCTTGTTACGACTTCGTCCCAATCGCCAGCCCCACCTTCGACCGCTCCCCCCAGACAAGCTGGTTGGGCCACGGGCTTCGGGTGTTGCCGACTTTCGTGACGTGACGGGCGGTGTGTACAAGGCCCGGGAACGTATTCACCGCAGCGTTGCTGATCTGCGATTACTAGCGACTCCGACTTCATGGGGTCGAGTTGCAGACCCCAATCCGAACTGAGACCGGCTTTTAGGGATTCGCTCCACCTCACGGTATCGCAACCCTCTGTACCGGCCATTGTAGCATGTTTGCAGCCCAAGACATAAGGGGCATGATGACTTGACGTCATCCCCACCTTCCTCCGAGTTGACCCCGGCAGTCTCCAATGAGTCCCCACCACCCCCGAAGGAGCGTGCTGGCAACATTGAACAAGGGTTGCGCTCGTTGCGGGACTTAACCCAACATCTCACGACACGAGCTGACGACAGCCATGCACCACCTGTCACCCAGTCCGAAGAGGCACCCATCTCTGAGTGTTTCCGGGCGATGTCAAGCCTTGGTAAGGTTCTTCGCGTTGCGTCGAATTAAGCAACATGCTCCGCCGCTTGTGCGGGCCCCCGTCAATTCCTTTGAGTTTTAGCCTTGCGGCCGTACTCCCCAGGCGGGGCGCTTAATGCGTTAGCTACGGCGCGGAAACCGTGGAAGGTCCCCACACCTAGCGCCCAACGTTTACAGCGTGGACTACCAGGGTATCTAATCCTGTTCGCTCCCCACGCTTTCGCTCCTCAGCGTCAGGTAAGGCCCAGAGAACCGCCTTCGCCACCGGTGTTCCTCCTGATATCTGCGCATTTCACCGCTACACCAGGAATTCCGTTCTCCCCTACCTACCTCTAGCCAGCCCGTATCGAATGCAGACCTGGAGTTAAGCCCCAAGCTTTCACACCCGACGTGACAAGCCACCTACGAGCTCTTTACGCCCAATAATTCCGGACAACGCTTGCGCCCTACGTATTACCGCGGCTGCTGGCACGTAGTTAGCCGGCGCTTCTTCTGCAGGTACACGTCAACTTCGTCCCTGCTGAAAGAGGTTTACAACCCGAAGGCCGTCATCCCCCACGCGGCGTCGCTGCGTCAGGCTTTCGCCCATTGCGCAATATTCCCCACTGCTGCCTCCCGTAGGAGTCTGGGCCGTGTCTCAGTCCCAGTGTGGCCGGTCGCCCTCTCAGGCCGGCTACCCGTCGTCGCCTTGGTAGGCCGTTACCCCACCAACAAGCTGATAGGCCGCGAGTCCATCCCCAACCGAAAAACTTTCCACACCCACCCGATGCCGGGAGGTGTCGTATCCGGTATTAGACCCAGTTTCCCGGGCTTATCCCAGAGTCAGGGGCAGGTTACTCACGTGTTACTCACCCGTTCGCCGCTCGAGTACCCCGAAGGGCCTTTCCGCTCGACTTGCATGTGTTAAGCACGCCGCCAGCGTTCGTCCTGAGCCAGGATCAAACTCTCCAAACAATGTCTGAACAGTTGCTCCCGGCTGAAAGCACCCATCTCACATGATGGATGTTCAACCAAAGGAATCCGTCCTCCCACCCCAAAGGGCAGGTCGGACAGGGTTGTGCTTCATGCACTGGCTTTTAACACACTGTTGAGTTCTCAAGAAACGGACGCGTACACCGTCGTCCCGACCGGACTCGATCGGAGAACCAGGGGCGGTTCGTTTTATTCTGTTCTTTCGTTGTGCCGTTATTCTTTCAGGCCCGCTTTTCCGTGTCAAACCGGCTCGTTTTGAAGCGATTGACTTGATCTTGCAGGTCTTGCTGGAATTCGACGACCCCGTTTCCGGAGCAACCCTTCTAACTTACTCGACCACCTGATTCATGTCGAATCAGGCTCCTTTGGAGACAAATATCCCCTTGGAGTGAAGATCGCTAGAGAGGTTCCCGAGACCCCGGCGCCACCGCCGTCTCCCTCGGGTCTGGTGAACTGTACGAACCTCGTCCCGCATCGTCAAATCGACCTACGCCACCGGAGAAAACCGACTGCCCGGGAGACCGATGGATCACACGCTTACGTGGCGGTGATTCTCGAGGCTGTGGCGCTGGCGAAGAGGTTCGGTTCGGCGACCGCTGTCCGGAAGGTGAGTCTTACCGTCAAGGCCGGCCAGATCGTCGGACTGCTCGGCCCCAACGGCGCCGGCAAGTCGACGACCCTGCACATGCTCCTCGGCTTGATCACGCCCGGCACCGGGAGCAGGCGTGCCGGTGGTGAGCTTCGACTGCCCGGATAACACGCGGTTCGCGGGTGAAACTCCGGTAATCTGCCGCTGGTCTTCAGGAGGTGGCAGGTGGCCGGAGCGGGTGCCGTCGCCGTACCGGGCTACGAGGTGTCCGGGGTGCTCGGCCAGGGTGGTTTCGGGATCGTCTACCGGGCCAGGCAGCTGGCGGTGGAGCGCGAGGTCGCGCTCAAGGTGGACAACCGGGTGCTGGTCTCGGAACGGGACCGGCGCCGTTTCATGCGCGAGGTGACCTCGGCGGGCGCCCTCTCCGGCCACCCGCACGTCGCCCATGTCTATGACGCCGGGGTCCTGCCCGACGGCCGGCCGTACATGGTCCTGGAGCTGTGCCCTGGCGGGTCGCTGCTGGACCGGATGCGCGCCGAGGGGCGGCTGCCGCCGGCCGAGGTCACCGACATCGGCATCCGGATCGCCGACGCGCTGTCGGCGGCGCACGCCGCCGGGGTGCTGCACCGCGACATCAAGCCCGCCAACATCCTGATCAACCGATACGGCAATGCGGTGCTCTCCGACTTCGGCCTGGCCACCATGCCCTCGTCGGGCAGCGAGGCATCGGTGACCAGGGAGTCCCTTACTCCGGCCTATGCTCCACCCGAGGCGTTCGAGCTGACCGAACCCGCCCCCGCGGGCGACGTCTACTCCCTCGCCGCCACGCTGTACGCGCTGCTCTCCGGGCGCCCCCCGCGCTTCCCGGAGAGCGGCGTGGTCAACATCGCGGTCATCATGGCCCTGCACCGCCTGCCCGTCCCCGAGATCCCGGGGGTGCCGCCGGAACTGACCGCCGTGCTCAGGGATGCCATGGCCGCCGACCCCGCGCGGCGCACCCCCTCGGTGGCCGCGCTGCGGGACGCCCTCACGAGCCTGCGTCCGGGGGATGACGTCCCGGCCTCCCCGCCTCGTGCCCCGCGGCCCGTCTCTGCTGCCCCCGCCCCCTCGCCGCCGTACGCCACAGCGCCACCGCCGTACGGCACGCCGCCGGTCCAGGGCGGGCCCGGCAGGGAGCCGGTGCGGTCGCATCTGACCTCTCCTGGGGTGAGAGGACTTTCCGGTACCAGGCCGCCCGAGCATCCCGTCTCGTCGAACACGCGGGTCTTCGTCGCGGTGGCCGTGGCCTTCGTGATCCTGCTGCTGGCCGGGGTCGGGCTCATGTACGTCGAGAACCGCGACCAGAACCCGCCCGCCCAGCAGCGGTCGGGCACGCAGACGCTCCAGGGCGACAATGGCCTCCGGTGATCCGCCGGTAGGCCAGACTGGCACTCTGGGACAGGAAAAAGGGGTGTCACAGAATGACTCAGGCACAGATCGGTGTGACAGGGCTGGCCGTCATGGGGGCGAACCTCGCCCGTAACCTGGCCAGGCACGGGCATTCGGTAGCGGTACACAACAGGTCACCGCACAGGACCAAGGCGCTGGTCGAGGAGCACGGGGACGAGGGGACCTTCGTCCCCTGCGAGACTCCCGAGGAACTCGTCGCGGCACTGGAGCGTCCCCGGCGCATCCTGATCATGGTCAAGGCGGGGGCGGCGACCGACGCGGTGATCGAGGAGTTCGCCCCCCTGCTGGAGCCGGGCGACATGCTGGTGGACGGCGGGAACGCGCACTTCCTCGACACGCGCAGGCGCGAGGCCGCGCTGCGTGAGCGCGGCCTGCACTTCGTCGGCGCGGGGGTCTCCGGCGGGGAGGAGGGCGCGCTGCTCGGGCCGAGCATCATGCCGGGCGGCTCGAAGGAGTCGTACCAGGCGCTGGGCCCGCTGCTGGAGGACATCGCGGCGAAGGTCGACGGAGTGCCCTGCTGCGCGCACATCGGCCCCGACGGTGCCGGGCACTTCGTGAAGATGGTGCACAACGGTATCGAGTACGCCGACATGCAGCTCATCGCCGAGGCCTACGACCTGCTCAGGCAGGGGCTCGGCCTGACCCCGGCGGAGCTCGCCGACATCTTCGCGGGATGGAACGAGGGCGAGCTGTCGTCGTATCTGATCGAGATCACCGCCGAGGTGCTCCGCCAGGTCGACACGGCCACCGGCAGGCCGCTCGTCGATGTGATCGCCGACCGGGCGGAGCAGAAGGGCACCGGCCGGTGGACCGTGCAGATCGCCCTGGACCTGGGTGTTCCGGTGAGCGGCATCGCCGAGGCGGTGTTCGCCCGCTCCCTCTCCGGCCACGCCGATCTGCGCGCGGCCGCGCGCGGCCTGCCGGGCCCGTCGGGTGTTCCGGCCGGGGCCGTCGGTGAGGACTTCGCCGAGGACGTGCGGCGGGCGCTGTACGCCTCGAAGATCGTCGCCTACTCCCAGGGGTTCGACATGATCAGGGCGGGCAGCGCCGAGTACGGCTGGGACGTCGACCCCGGCGTGCTGGCCACGATCTGGCGGGGCGGTTGCATCATCCGCGCCGTCTTCCTGAACCGTATCCGCGAGGCGTACGCGGCGCCGGACAAGCCGGTCACCCTGCTCGCCGCCCCCTACTTCGCCGAGGCGCTGACCCTGGCGCAGGACTCGTGGCGGCGGGTGGTGGCGAAGGCGGCCGAGCTGGGCATCCCGGCACCGGGCTTCTCGACCGCGCTGGCCTACTACGACGGGCTGCGTGCCGAGCGCCTGCCCGCGGCCCTGATCCAGGGGCAGCGTGACTTCTTCGGCGCGCACACCTACCAGCGGGTGGACCGCGAGGGCTCCTTCCACACCCTGTGGTCGGGCGACCGCACGGAGATCGAGAGCTGACATCCCCGGCGGGCGGCGGAAGGTCCCGCCGCCCCTCCCGTGGCCGGGCCGTTCGACTACGGCCGGCCGCTGCGGTGCCGGGGGGCCGTGCCGGTCCGGCCTGATCGGCGTTCAGCCCAGTTCCGGGAGCAGGGCGAAGGCGTGGTCGGCGGCGACGGCCGAGGGGTGGGCTCGCTCGGCCGTCACCGCCGTCACCGCCGTCCCCGCGGCAATGGCCAAGGGTCTCGAATACGACCACGTGGTGGTGGCCGAGTCCGCCGAGATCGCCGAAGCCGAGACCCGAGGACTCAACCGGCTCTACGTCGTGCTGACCCGGGCCGTCTCACGACTGGACGTACTGCACACCCGCCCACTGCCCGCCTGGCTCGTACCGCCGGCCGACGTTCAGGGGTGATCGGGAGCGCCCGGCCACCGGGGCGCCGGAACCGTCGGACGTCAACGGTCGGCTCCTGGCATCCTGGGCCCTCCTGGCTCATCATGGTCCGGACATCTCGGCTGGCGGGGCACGCGGCACCTGTCAGGTTCCCCATATCCAGCAGCGAGTTATGCATCAAATGCCCTTTTTGCCCCGTTATAGCGATGCGATGGCCGCTTTTTAATACTGGAATTCACTGGAATTGAAAGGAGACCAGTGGAACTCCTGTTACGCTCCGGGCCGTGAGTGATTCACTGGACGCGTTGGAACGGCGAATAGCCGACCTCCGCGCCGAGGTGCGACGGGCGGTCAAAGCGAAGGAGAACTCGCTCGCCCGGTCGCTGCGCGGGGAGTTGCGCAGGGCCGAGCAGGCATGGGACGCGGCGATAACCTCCGAGGCGCCGACGCCCGTGCGCGAGTCCGAGACCTCGCTGCTGCCCATCAGGGAGCAGGTGCACCAGGCGCTGGCCATGCTGGGCGTGCCGACCTCTGCCAAGCTCATCGTGGCGGTGAACGACGCGTTCTTCTCCCGCGAGCTTCGTGGCTCCCAGCTGACCAGCCTGCGCCGAGACGAGGAGCGCTCGTTCCGCGGTGACCCCTACGCCAGGCCGTACTACCTGTGCGCCGCGTTGACCGACCGCCTCTCCCCCGCCCGGGGGCTACTCGCCGACAGCACCTGGCCGGCCGAGTCGCGGGTGCTGGGACCGCTGAGCCCGCGCGTCGACTTCCTCACCTCGACCCTGCGCATCGCCGAGCACCTGGCGCGGCTGGCCGAGCCGCCGGCAGGGGCGGTGCGGCTGCTGTCGCGGATGGCGCAGAACATCCCGGGCGCCGTCGAGGGTTTCGCCCCAGCCGACCCCGTGACCGCGATCCGCGCGGCGCGGGCCGAGTTGGAGGTGCACCGGGCCGCCGACAGCACGCAGCGTGCCGAGGTCGCGGCGCGGGCGACGAGGCAACTACCGGACGCCGAGCGTCTGTTCGGCGTCACCGCGATGAACACCTTGAGGGGGGCCTGTTGAAGACCAGGCTGGATGAGGGGACCCGCGCATGAACAGCCTTCGGGAGAGGGCCTTCCTGAACAGGCTTGACGAGTTGCGCGGGCCGATGCCCTCCCGCCCGCACGATGCGCGGGCCATCGCGGCGCTGGCCGCCAACCCCGGCTGTGCGCGCCGGGCGGTGATGGACGCCGCGGGCGTGGACAAGGACCGCACGGCCCGGCGCGTCGGTTTCCCCGCCCCGTTCGGCCAGTCCCAGTTCGCGATCACCCGCGGGAACGTCTTCGAGGCGCTGGTCAAGGAGAACGGCTGCGCCGAGCTGCTGCGGCTGCTGCGCGAGCTGCTCGGCCTGTCCGTCGCCCAGGTCGGCTACCGGGACGTGGAGAGCGTCGGCTCCCACCTGCGCCACTCGCACACCCGGGCGCTGATCGACCGCGCGGCGCGCGAGGACGACGGGACCGCGGTGTTCTACGACCATCCGCTGTTCAGCCTGGAGATCGCCGGGCACACCTCCTACCTCGAACCGGACGTGGTGGCCTTCCAGATCGGCGGGCGCTTCCACATCGTCGAGATCAAGTCGTTCGGCATGATCGACGGCCAGGCCGAGCCTGACAAGGTCGCGGCGGCGGCGCGGCAGGCGGCGGTCTACGTCCTGGCGTTGCGCACGCTCATGGCCGACCTCGGGCACGACCCGGAGCGCGTCTCCCACGACGTGGTGCTCGTCTGCCCGGAGAACTTCGCCAACCACCCGACAGCGGCACTGGTCGACGTGCGCAAGCAACTGTCGGTACTGGGGCGCCAGCTCACCAGGATGACCAGGGTCGAGTACCTGCTGGAGGGTCTGCCGGACGGCCTCACCTTCGACCTGGCCCCCGGCGAGGACGGCGTGCCGACCCGCTCGGTGGACGAGCTGGCCCAGGCTCTGCTCTCCGTACCCGCCCGCTACGCGCCCGACTGCCTGTCCACCTGCGACATGTGCATGTTCTGCCGTCACGAGGCCCGCGCCTGCGGATCCACCGACCTGCTCGGGCGTCAGATCCGTGACCAGCTGGGCGGTGTCTCCGGCATGCACGAGGCGCTCGGCCTGGCCGAGGGCACCCGCGAGGCGGCCGAGGGCCAGGAGGAGATCGCCCGCCTGCTCCGGCTGGCGGACCGGCTGCGCGAGGAGTCGCTGCGGTGAGGATCGTCGAGGCCACCGGGCCGCCCGCGCCGGGGGCCGCCGCAGCGAGGGTGGGCGGCAGGTGAGCGCGCTGACGGCGCTGGCGCGACTGCGGGCCGTCAGGGACGGCGTCGCGCAGCGGATCACCACGGTCAGGCACTGCCACATCTCCGCCCAGCCGCTGGTGTTCATCCCGCTCAAGCTCGCGGGCGAGGCCGCCGCGCCGCTGGCCGCCATGGTGGGCACCGCCCCAAACCACCCCCGGCTGCTGGTCGTCCCCCAGCCCCGCAACCGGGACCTGCGATTCACCTTCGCCGCCGGGCTGGCCGAGGTGCTGCTGCCCTACATCGAGGGGTTCGAGAAAAGCACCGAGACGGTCGAGCGCAAGGGCGGCGAGCCGTACGAGCGGTGCCTGGACGCGCCGCAGATCCTGGTGCCGAACCGGTCCGCCGCCTCGTTCACCGGGCTGCTCGGCCGCTCCACCCGGTTCCGCAGGGCCGAGGGTCCCTACCCGGTGCACCCTTCGGTGCCGCTGCTCGGCCGGTGGCTGACCTACTTCGCCGACCGGTCCCAGCAGCCGGGCTCCTCGGTGCTGCTCACAGTGACCGAGGCGTTGAGCCTGCACTGGGCGACCGGGCAGAGCAGCCTGGAGGACGCCAACCTGGCGGCGCTGCTGGGGTGGATCGACCCGCCGCCGGGGATGTCCGGGCGCCGGGCGGCCGAGGAGGCCGAGGACCCGCTGCTCTGGCCTCCCGCGGGCCCCACCACCGACCCGGGCTTCGACAACGAGGTGCTCGCTCCCGCGATCCGCGCCTACGAGGAGGCACCGACCGACCGCGCCGTCGACCGGGTCAGCCAGGCGCTGCGCACCCAGCTCGACCCCACCTGGCGGCTGATGTGGCGGGCCGTCGAACTGCTGCGGTCGTTGCCGGAGGGCTCGCGGGTGAAGGACCGCTGGGAGATCGACCGCGGGTCCTTCACCCGGTTCGTCGAGCGGATCGCCGAGGGGAGCCCGCCGCAGGCGCGCAGGGACGGCGCGGTGAGCGCCGCCGCGAGGCTGGCGGGACTGGAGCGGGCGCGGGCGAGCTACGACGTGCAGCGGGCCCACGACGACCCGTTGCTCATGGCCGAGTACCGGCTGACCGGTGAGGCCTTCGCCGGGACGGTGACCGCCGCGGACCCCGAGCACAGCGAGGGCGAGGGCCGCTCGCGCAAGCTCCGACCCCTGATCACGGTAAGGACCGGCGACCCGGTACGGCTCACGCCCGGCACCGTCGTCGGCAGCCCCGACCGGCGTGGCCACGCGGCCGAGATCGTCGAGATCGTCGACGGGGAGATCACCCTTAAGGTCACCAAGGGGATGGGGCGGGGCAGGACACCGGCTCCCGGTTCGGTGCCCGAGCCTGGCGAGCGGGTCTCGTACACCTCACTGACGGACGAGTTCCAGTCTTCGGCGGCGCTGCCCGACCCCGAGCAGACGCCGTGGACCCACGGCGGACCGCCGGAGGAGTACGAGCCCGGTGACGACGACGCACAGGAGGAATGGCTTTGAGCGTTCACCGGACCCCGCACGACCGGCCGCCGTCTCTCCCGGCCGTGCGTGCTCCCCGTTCGGCGGCGGCACCGGAGGACCAGGCTGCCGAAGCCGGGGCGGCGGGCCGTGGCGCTTGGATGACGGGCCGCGACACGGACGTGGCAGGCCGTGGCGGAGGCGTGGCATGACGCCGCAGCAGGAGGCGGCGGCCGTGGTGGACGCCGTTCTGGCCGATCTGCCCCGCCATCGCGGCGTGGTCGTGGACTCGCCGCCCGGCGCGGGCAAGTCCACCCTGGTGGTCAAGGCCGCGGGGCACATCGCCGAGACAGGCGAGCCGCTGATGATCGTCGCGCAGACCAACGAGCAGGTGGACGACCTGGTGGAACGGCTCGCGGCCGAGCACCCCGATCTGGGGGTCGGCCGGCTGTCGGCGAGCGGCTACATCACGCCCGGCCGCATCCTCGCCCTGCCCAACGTCTCGGTCGCGGGCAAGCTGCCCGACCTGGGGGACCCGGCCGTGGTGATCGCCACCGCCGACAAGTGGGCCTGGATCGGCGACCGCACCTGGCCCTGGGCCATCGTCGACGAGGCCTACCAGATGCGTTCGGACAAGCTGCTGCGCATCGCCTCGCTGTTCGAGCGGTCGTTGTTCGTGGGCGACCCCGGCCAGCTCGACCCGTTCTCGATCGTGGACGGAGACCGCTGGGCGGGCCTGTCGTGGGACCCGGTGCAGAGCGCGGTCTCGGTGCTGCTGCGGCACAACCCCGACCTGCCGGTGCACCGGCTGCCGGTCTCCTGGCGGCTGCCCGCCTCGGCCGCGCCCGTGGTCTCCGAGGCGTTCTATCCCTTCACCGGATTCCGCGCGGGGACGGGCCCCGCCGACCGGTCGCTGGAGTTCACGGTGAACGGCATGCGCACCCCTTTCGACCTGGCGCTGGAGGAGGCGGCCGCGTCAGGCTGGGCCCTGTACGAGCTGCCCAGCCGCCACACGGTGCGCACCGACGCGGAAGCCGTACTGGCGACCGCGGGCCTGGCGACGCGGTTGCTCCAGCGGAGTCCGGTCGCGCACTCCGAGCGCGGCGGCCACCCCGTCACGGCCGGCCGGATCGCCATCGGCGCCGCACACCGCGACCAGGTGGCCGCGATCAGGGCCGCCGGGGTACCGCCGGAGATCACGGTGGATACCGCCAACCGCCTGCAGGGCCGGGAGTACGACGTGACGATCGTGCTCCATCCCCTCTCCGGGCGCCGCGACGCCACCGCGTTCCACCTGGAGTCGGGGCGGCTGTGCGTGCTCGCCTCCCGGCACCGCCACGCCTGCGTCGTGGTGGCCAGGGCGGGCATTCCCGAACTGCTGGACGCCCACCCGTCGGCCGAACCGGTCCAGCTCGGCGTGCCGGTGAAGTTCCCCGACGGCTGGGAGGCCAACCAGGCGGTCCTGGCCCACCTCTCCAAGCACCGGGTGACTCCTGACGACTGACCTCCCACCGGTGATCGCCTTCCGGCGCTGCTCCGGCGCCGCTGAGAGCGCCTTCCCCGCTCGATGGCACCGTGCGGTGCGGGACCGTGCGGTGCCGTATCGCACGGCTCAGATCGTGCGCCGCCAGACGTCGATGGCCAGCACCTGGCGCATGCCCACCGAGAGGTAGAGGTCGAGGGCGGGCGTGCTGTTGTTGGCGTCGACGTGCAGGTAGGTGCCGACCCGCCCGCGCCGGGCGTCGTCGGCGAACGCCCGGCGCAGCATGAACCGGCCCAGGCCGCGGCCCCTGAAGGCGGGGAGCACCGCCAGCCGGCG
Organism: Streptosporangium sp. NBC_01810; assembly: GCF_035917355.1. Taxonomy (NCBI): domain Bacteria; kingdom Bacillati; phylum Actinomycetota; class Actinomycetes; order Streptosporangiales; family Streptosporangiaceae; genus Streptosporangium; species Streptosporangium sp. NBC_01810. The sequence goes on from NZ_CP109070.1 coordinate 3,204,021, forward strand.
CACATAGCCGCAGTTCTCGTCGCCGAGGAAGGCGTTGGTCCCCAGCAGCATCGCCACGGGCTCGCCGTCGAGGCGGGCTACCACCAGTTGCGACCAGTCGGTGTTGACCGAGGAGCTCAGCTCGTCGTACCACTCGTCATAGTCCTTCGGGGCGAACCCGAAGTGGTCGGCGAAGCCGGCCTGCTCCACGGCGTGGCCCTGGCGGCGCACCTCCTCGGCGAGCCCGTCGTGCAGGGTCATCCCGGCCGGCAGGTCAGGACTGCCGACCGGCCCGGTGTGGTCGGCGCGGAGCCGGATGAAGCTGGTGGCGGCGCTGAAACCACGGGCGGCGGCGACGGCGCGCTTGCCGCTGTCCTCGCGGTAGAGGCCGATGTCCACCACGGCCCGGTCGTGGCCCAGCTCGGCGGCGATCTGCCTGGCCCGCTCGGTCACGGTGTCCCAGAGCGGGCCGGTCAGCTCCGGCGCGCCGGGGTGCACGACGACGTCGACGTCGACGTTGTCGCTGGCGCCCTTGCGGCAGGCCCAGGCCCAGGCCACCAGGCGCCCGCTCTCGTCGTGGACGAGCCAGCCGTCGGACTCCACGTCGAAGGCGGAGTCGTTCAGCTGGTCGGCGACATCGTCGAGGGTCATGTCGGCCTTGCCGATCACCTGGGTGTCGCAGAGCGAGATCAGCTCGTGGATCTCGTGGGCGTCGGCGGCGGAAGGCCGCCGGGTGAGGTACCCGGCGGCGGGGATGGTCGTCTTCATGCCCCTCATCGTGACGGGGGCGGGTTGGGAATCGCTGGGTCGGAGCTTGGGACCGGTTGCCGGCATCCTCCCCACGTCTGAAGGCGGGGGTCCGCGCCCAGGATCTCTGATCAGTCGAGCACCGGGACCTGAGCCTCGGCCTCCTCGGTGCTCTCGGGGCCGCCGCGCAGCGGGATCTCCTTGATGAAGGCCGCCAGCAGCGGGACCAGGACGGCGAAAAGGATCGCCCACCAGAAGACACCGGAGATGGAGTCGGCCAGCGACTCCAGGAAGCCGATCCGCACTCCCTCGGGCAGCTCGTGCAGGGCTGCCGGGTTGAACTGGGCGCCGCCGGAGGCGAGCTGCTCGCCCGCGGCGCCCAGCTTGCTCTCCAGGTTGGTGCTGAGGTGGTTGTTGAAGATCGCGCCGAACAGCGAGACGCCGAACGAGCCGCCGATGGAGCGGAAGAAGGTCGAGGCGCTGCTGGCGACGCCGAGGTCCTTCTGCTCGACGCTGTTCTGGGCGATCAGCATGGTGGTCTGCATCAGGAAGCCCATGCCGATGCCGAGCACCGCGATGAACAGGCCGGTCTGCCAGGCGGGCGTGTGGACGTCCATCAGGGAGAGCAGCCACATGGCGATCGCCATGACCGCGCCGCCGAGGACCGGGTAGATCTTGTACTTGCCCGTCCGGGTGATGGCGCGGCCGACGAAGAGTGAGATCGCCATGGAGGTGCCCATCATCGGGAGCAGCAGCAGGCCGGAGTTGGTGGCCGTGGCCCCCTGGACCGTCTGCTGGAACAGCGGCAGGAAGTTGATGGCGCCGAACATGGCGAAGCCGAGCAGGAAGCCCACGCCCGAGATCAGGCTGAAGTTGCGGTCGCGGAAGACGTTGAGCGGCATGATGGGCTCGGCGGCGCGGCGCTCCACCGGGATGAACAGCGCCAGCGTGACGGCGGCGAGGACCGCCAGGCCGAGGATCTGCGGCGAGTTCCACTCGTAGTCGTTGCCGCCCCAGGTGGTGATGAGGACCAGTGCGGTGATGCCGACGGAGAGCAGGGCGGCGCCGAGCCAGTCGATGCGGTGCTCGTTGCGGTATCTGGGCAGCTTCAGCTTGATCGCCAGCAGGGCCAGGGCGACGAACCCGATGGGCAGGTTCACGTAGAAGGCCCAGCGCCAGTCGAGGTGGTCGGTGATGAATCCGCCGACGAGCGGGCCGGCGATCATGGCCAGTGACATCACGGCGGCCATGATGCCCTGGTACTGGCCGCGCTCGCGGGGCGGGACGAGGTCGCCGATGATGGCCATGGCGTTGACCATCAGGCCGCCCGCGCCGAGGCCCTGGAACGCGCGGAACGCGATGAGCTGCGTCATCCCGTCGGACGGGCCGCCGAGCATCTCCGAGCCCGCCATGCCGCAGAGCACGGAGCCGATCATGAAGATGACGATGGAGGCGAGGAAGATGTTCTTCCTGCCGTACAGGTCACCGATCTTGCCCCAGATGGGGGTCGAGACGGTGGCACCGAGCACGTAGGCGGTCACCACCCAGGACAGGTGCGTCAGCCCGCCGAGCTCGCCGACGATGCGGGGCATGGCGGTGCCGACGATCATGTTGTCGAGCATGGCCAGCACCATCGCGAGCATCAGACCCGGTAGCACTACCATGACCTCACGGCGCCGCGCCGGTACGGCCGCGGTCTCCTTCACTTCGCCCCCTATGAAAAGATCTTACTTACCTGCCGACCGGCTAGTGTCGGATATGCTGGAAATGTAGGCCGCTTACTTGTCGGCCGTCAAGCTGATTTCTCGGTAAGGGAACCATGAGGGAACACGCCGATACCCGGACGCGCATTCAGGACGTCGCCCTGACTCTTTTCGTCGAGCAGGGCTACGAGGCCACCTCGCTCCGCGAGATAGCCGAGGCCCTCGGCGTGACCAAGGCGGCCCTCTACTACCACTTCAAGACCAAGGACGACATCGTCGCCAGCCTGGCCGAAGGCCGGGTGCGCGCGGTCGAGGAGCTGATCGCCTGGGCCTCGTCCCAGCCGCGCACCGACGAGACGAGACGCGAGCTGATCCGCCGCTACTCCGACGACCTGCACCGGGACCGGCACCACGAGATCATGCGGTTCTTCGAGCGCAACCAGACCTCGCTCAAGAACCATCCGACGATGGAGAAGACCCGCCACCGGATGCTGGACCTGCTCAACTTCCTCGTCGAGCCGGACGACCCCACCGCCACCCGGCTGAAAAACTCGATGGCCCTGTTCGCGCTGCACGCCGCGTGGTTCCTCCTCAGGGACGAGACGATCTCCGACGAGGAGCGCCGGGCCGCCGCCCTGGAGGTCGCGCTCGACCTCGTCCGGCGGTGAGCGTGCTCATCGACCCGCCCAACTGGCCGGGTCCGCACGGTCTGTTCTGGTCGCACCTGGTCAGCGACAGCTCGACCAGGGAGCTGCACGCCTTCGCGGAGCTGCTGGGCGTGCCGCCCCGGGCGTTCGACCGCGACCACTACGACGTTCCCGAGACCTTCTACGAGCGGGCCGTCGCGCTGGGCGCCGAGGCCGTCTCCTCACGCGAGCTCATCACCCGGCTCATCGGCTCCGGCCTCCGCCGCCGCAAGGTTCGTCCTGGAATCAGTAGCTCTCGCATAGATTCCCGAGCCCCGGGCATGACGCCCCCCTGAAGACATCACCGCATGTCACAAAGGGGATGACATGCTGAACGGCAAGACGATCGCCTTCCTCGTGGCCCCGGAGGACCTCGCGCCCGGCTGTTCTCTGCCGCCATGCCAGGTTTTCCCGTCCACGGAACTTCGCCGTGCCTTTCCGGTATCCAAAGTCACGATCACCCGCCCCCGGTTAGGACAGGACGTGCGGGGCAAGCCTTTAGGGATCGGCTGTGAAAGGAGGGCACCGTGGAGGCCACGATCGCGTTGCGTCTGCCGCGTGACGCTGCCAGCGTTCCCGTGATCAGGCAACTTCTCGACGCCTCGCTCCGCGCCCTTGGCGTGGTGCCCCAGATTCGCGAGGACATCCAGCTCATGCTCTCGGAGGCGTGTTCCAACGTCATCCAGCACGCCACCCCCAGCGACGACTACACGGTCAGCACCGAGCTGTCCGGGGACCGTTGTGTGATCAAGGTGGTGGACACGGGCGACGGCTTCGACTTCTCAGGCCCCGTCTCTCCCGCCCTCACCTCCGAACACGGCCGGGGCCTGCTGATCATGCGCGCCCTGGCAGACGACATCCGTTTCGTCGGCAGGAAGGAGCGGGGCTCGATCGTCTGCCTGGAGAAGGCCCTGCGCTTCGTCAAGGGTGCCCCGGGCCTGTCACTGCTCCTCAACGAGGAGCTTCAGCTCCAGCAGGGCGTCCCGGAGATAGTCGGTGACGGCCCAGACGTCGGGAACCATCTCCCGGCAGGCGATCACGCCGACGTCAAGTGAGCCGTCGTAGGAGAAGACCGTGATGTTGAGGCCGCCACTGGCGTCGGTCACCACCGAGACCGGGTGGTACGACAGCAGCCGGGCACCGCTCACGTAGAGAGGGAGCTGCGGGCCGGGCACGTTGGAGATCATCACGTTGATCGGACCCGCACTGTCGGCGAAGAGGTTGAAGGCAGCACGGGAGGCCAGGCCGGTCAGCGCGGAGGGCATTATGTCGCTGAGCTCCTGGATCCAGCTGACCGGGGCGAGCGACGAGCGATCCTTGATCAGCCGCATCGCGTCCCGTACCGCCAGCAGCCGTTCCAGCGGATCGGCGACCTGCGTCGCCAACGTGGTGATCATGATGGTGACCTGGTTGCCCACCCGCCGGTCACCGGGGACGCGGAGCGAGAACGGCACCCCCGCGACGAGAGGCTGCTCGGGCAGCGCGTCGTGCTTGAGCAGCCACTGGCGCAGCGCCCCGGCGCACAGGGCCATCACCACGTCGTTCACCGTGACGCCGAGGGCGTTCTTGACCAGCTTGACGTCCTCCAGCGGCAGGGCGGCGTAGGCGAACCTGCGGTGCGCGCTGATCCGGCCGCTGAAGGGGGTACGCGGGACGGTCATCCTGGGCATGGCGGGCACCTCCGCGGTACCTGACAGGCGGTTGGCCAGCTGCCGGGTGACCCGCGAGACCAGCCCGGCCCCGGGCACCTGGGAGATCAGGGGGATCTCGTCCAGGTGCGGGACGGCGTTGATCAGGAACCGTACCGTGTTGGCCGGGTTGACCACCGCCTTGGCGATCCCCCTGGCGACCATCTCCCGCGTGTCGATCCGCTCCTCGGGCTCGGCCGCGGGCGCCATCTCGACCTCGGCGGGCTCGGGGGAGGTGTCCAGCAGGCTGGCCAGCACGTCGGCGCCGGTGACGCCGTCGACCGCGGCGTGGTGGACCTTCGTGTAGAGGGCCGTACGGTCTCCGGCCAGACCGTGGATCAGATACATCTCCCAGAGCGGCCGCCGCCGGTCGAGGCAGCGGGCGTGCAGCCTGGCCACCTGCTCACCCAGCTGCTCGTCGCTGCCCGGGGCCGGCAGCGCGATCTCGCGCACGTGGTAGTCGAGGTCGATCCTGGAGTCCTCGGTCCAGTACGGATGGTCCAGGCCGAAGGGGACCGAGACGAGCCTCATCCGGAAGGGTGCGGCCAGGTGGAGCCGCCGGGCCAGCAGCGAGACCAGGTCGCTCCGCGACAGCCTGCCCGACAGGATCGCGAGCCCCCCTATGTTCGCGACGTTCGTCGAGGTCTCGAAATTCAGGAACTGCGTGTCCACCGCACTGAGCTGCCGCATCGTCTACCTCCGGGAAGTCGTTCTTCCATCCTGCTCCCGTGAGGTCACCAGAGCCAGCGCCGCGAGGGCGACGAGGACGGCCACGGACACGATGACCAACGACAGCGGGATGAGCATGAGCACGATGACGAGGGTCATGATCTCGCTGATCAACTGGGACATCGCAGAGCTGTGCCCGGATTGTCCAGCCGTTACACCGTATTCCACCGACCGAGCTTCAGCGCGAGATGGAGTTCTAACCTGTGGGTTCCGTTCTTGAGGTTGCGGCCGGCCAGCTGCTCGATTCTGGTGAGACGGTAATAGAGGCTGGTTCGGTGCAGGTGGAGCAGCCGGGCGGTCTCCTGTGCGTCTCCCCCGCTGTCCAGGTAGGTCTCCAGGGTGACGACGAGCGCCGGATGCTCTCGCAGAGCGTCGAGCGGACCGCCGACCGAGCCGGGAGCGCCTGGTGGACCGGCGACCGGCTCGGCGAGCAGCCGGTAGACACCCAGATCCGGCCAGTGTGCGACCGGCCGCAGCGCCGGTTCCGCCGCCGCCGCCCTGGCCGCGGTGAGCGCCTCCTCGTGTGCCCGTACGGCTGACTCCAGCCCTGGGTGCAGCGCGCTGACCCCGGCGCCGGCGCGGGTCCGCGCGGCCAGCCGCTCCCCCAGCGCCGTCACGTCCTCGCCACGGTTGAGCAGTAGCACGGCGTGCCGGTCCAGGATCGTGAAGGCCGGCGACCGGCGCGTCTTGGCCAGCTCCGCGCCGACCGCCTCACGCAGGGAAGCCGGGTCGCCCCGCAACGCCAGGACACGCAACGGCCCCTCCCCGAGCACGCCGGCCGCACGCCGCACACCGATCTCACCGGTGAGCAGCTGGCTCAGGGTGTGGGAGCTGCCGCCGTCGTCGAGCAGGGCCGCGATCGCGGCGGCGTCGCGCACGGCCCTGTCCTGCTCCTGCGGGTTCAGCGGGCCCGGGCCCTCGATGATCCACAGGTAGCCGACACGGCGGTCCTGGTGGAGCAGTGGCACGCAGAGCCGGGCCGCCATGCCCAGCGCGGGATTCTCCGGAACCCTGACCGGCTCTCGGGTCGAGGCCGCCCCGTGCGCCTCCTGCCAGGCCCCCACCGCCACGGGAACCGACCGTGACAGAATGGCGTGGGCTCTGACCTGGTCGACCTCCCCGTGGTGAGCGCTGTGCGCGACGACCCGACCCTCCAGATCGTCGACGGACATGCCCCTGCCCACGGTCGCGGCCAGCGCCTCCAGCAGATCCTGAACATCATCCGCGATCACGCGCTAATCCTACAGATGTAGGAAGTATCTCCACTGGCGGAACGATGACTCCCTCCGGCACGGGCCGTAGCGTCACAGTATTCGTTTCGGAGGGGTCCACCTCGTGAGAGCCGCCTGACAACCCTGTGAAAGGAATCTTGTGCAGGAGCGCAGCCGCGTCGCCCCGTGGGCGCCGCCCCAGGCACAGCCGCGCCTGGCCGAACTCGAAGCCGAGGTGTCGGGGCTGGACCTGGAGGCGGTGACCAGACTGGTCGACGCGGTGCTGGCCGAGCACCGCGGCCGCCTCGACGAGGACGGCGTGGTCCTGTACGCGGGCACCAACACGATGAGCGAGCGTGCCAGGGCCGCCCACGAGATCTCCCTGGGCTGCCGTCCTTCGATGGGCTGGCCGGGGGACAAACACCAGACCGGCCTGGAGGAGCTGGACGTGCTGGAGGTGCTGGTCCCGCTCCAGATCGCGGCGCTGATGGGCGGTGAGTTCGCCGAGGTGCGGCTACAGAGCGCCACACTGGCCAACCTCGCCTGCTACAGCGCGTTCGCCGGCCCCGGCGACACGATCGCGGTGCTGCCGCGGACCGCCGGAGGCCACACCAGCCACCACGCCCACGGCGCCGCCGGGATCCGCGGCCTGCGGGTCGCCGACCTGCCCTACGACGCCGGACGGCTCGACGTCGACCACGCGGCCCTCCCGGCATTCCTGCGCGAGCATCGGCCCGCGCTGGTGGTCCTCGGAGCGAGCCTGATGCTGTTCCCCCACGACGTGGCGCGAGTGCGGGCGGCGTGCGACGAGGTCGATGCCCTGCTGCTCTACGACGCCTCGCACGTGGCGGGGCTGATCGCGGGCGGCCGGTTCCAGCGTCCGCTGGACGAGGGCGCGCATCTGATGACCATGTCCACCTACAAGTCCTTCGGCGGGCCACCGGGCGCGGCCGTCGTGACCCGCGACGAGGATCTCGCCCGGCAGGTGTCGGCGGCGGCCTATCCGGGCCTGACCGCCAACTACGACGCCTCCCGCCTGGCCCCGCTGGCCGTCGTCGCCGCGGAGCACGCCGCGGGAGGTAGCGCGTACGCCGACCGCTGCGTCGCCAACGCCGGGGCGCTGGCCGCCGCGCTGGACGGCGAGGGCTTCGCCGTGATCGCCGCCCATCGGGGCTGGACCGTCTCGCACCACGTGGCGGTGGACGCAGGCGCGTTCGGCGGCGGGGACGAGGCCGCCCGGCTGCTGGCCGAGGGGGGCGTCTATCTCAGCGGCGTCGGCCTGCCCGGCCGACCCGCCGAGGAGCCCAGGCGGGGCCTGCGGATCGGCACCCAGGAGGTGACCCGCCGCGGCTTCGGCCCGGACACCATGGGCGAGGTCGCGACCCTGATGCGCCGCCTGCTCATCGACGGCCATGCCCCCGCGAAGGTTCGCCAGGACGTGGTGGCCCTGCGCCGCGCCACCTCATGATCCCGGACCGGCCCGCTCGACCCCCGGGGGTACGCCCCCTGGCGGGCCGGTCCGCCAAATCTCCTTGAGCGAGCGGGGCGGACGGACCGGGAGAGCCATCGGACGGAGTACCGTCCTGTCATGTGCCGCAGCATCAAGACCCTCCGTGAGCCCTACGCCAGCGACGTGACCGACGACGACATACGAGCCGCCGCACTCCAGTACGTCCGCAAGGTGTCGGGCTTCCGCTCCCCCTCGACGCGCAACGCCGAAGCGTTCGAAAGGGCCGTGGACGCGGTGGCCGCCGCGACCCGGGCCCTGCTCGACGACCTTCCGCTGAAGCAGGTGTCCCAGGACTGACCGGAGACGCCCGCCCGCTCGCCGACGACACGGGACGCGCCATCGGCGAGACCTCGGCACCGGGGCGTCCGTACCGGTTGCCGATCTTCTCCGGCGCCGGTCAGTCGCGCACGTTCGAGGAGCGGAAGAGCCTGCTCGCGAACATGACCACCACGCCCACCAGGCCGATGATCAGAGCCCACTTGAGGAGCGTGAAGAGGAAGCCCAGAACCGAGCCCAGCAGAATGAAGGCGATCACCACGGCCGCCACGATCAGAAGAATTCGTCCCATGCCCTCAACGCTAGGCCTTGGCCGTGCCCGGTGGCAGGCCCGCGAGCCGATGTCAGGGACAAGCCAGGGTTCTCCGTTCCTCGTTTCTCAGGGTTCCTCGGTAAGGGCCTCGAATTCTGCCGGGGCCGGATGTCAGGATCCTCTCGATCCATCCACCGAAGAGAACCGGGCCTCCCGTCAACGACCCCCTCCTGAAGGGCCTCGTGGGCGACGACTCCGAGGGTGACCTGCCGGAGGCGCCGGCGCTGGCCGAGCGCATCACCGGCGTGCGGCCGGACGGTTCGAGCGGAGTCGCGACCGCCCACTGCGTGTTCGAGCACTACTGATCCGGCGCGACTCCGAGTGCCGCGGGACCCCCGGCCTTGGACGGGGGTCCCGCGGTTTCGGGCCGGACCGGTGCCGGGGAGTCTCAGCCGAGGGCGGAGCGGCCGCCGACGAGGGGGAGGGTGACCGAGCCGGCGCGGGGGTCGACCGAGACGGCGGTGCCCGGAGGCAGGCGCAGGGTGAAGTCACGGTCGGTGGAGATGAGCACGACACCGATCCGGTGACCGGCCTTGACGACGTAGTCGCCGGGCTGGAGGTCGAAGCGGAAGTCGTAGAGGCGATCCTCGCGCAGCAGTTCGGTCCTGGCGGCGGAGACGCGGTTACGGACGTCGAGCCAGCCCCTCGTGATGATCTTGTAGGGGGCGGTCACCGGGACGTGCTCGGCCAGCCGGGCGCAGCCGGTGTCGCCGGGCACGCCCTGGCCGTAGCAGACCTGGGTGGCACCGTAGGCGACGTCGCCGTAGGCGCGAGCGTCGGTGCCGTAGTCGACGAGCAGCGCCGTCAGATACGGCGAGCGCCCGCCCTTGAAGGCGGCCCGCACCGAGACCTCCGGGGTGCCGGACAGGCGCGCGTCACGGGCCAGCGGACTCGACAGGTAGGCCAGGCGGTTGGGGTCGCTGGTCTCGATGTTCTCGACGAGTTGTTCGGCGCCGCGGGCGCTCTGGTCGACGAAGGACTCGACGGCGCGCGTGGCGGCGGAGTCGGCTGCGGATCCGGCGGCGGCGGCGCGGCCTCGGGGGCGGTCGGCGTCCAGGGTGCCGTTGCGGCCGTCCTGCCCGGCGGCCAGCCGGAGCCGCACGTCGCGGGTGCCCGGAAGCGGCCAGGAGGCGTGCCGCGCCCACTGCCCCGGCCCCGACTCCACGTCCGCCTGCGGCTCGTCCATGATGCCGTTACGCAGGCCGTACAGGTGGAAGTCGAACCAGCGGTGGAGCTGACGCAGCCACTCGGCGTTGCGCCCGGCGAAGGAGAACGGGTTGAAGTGCGCGCCCTGGTGGAGCCAGATCTTACGGGGCACGTTCCGCTGCGCGAGGGCGTCCCACCACTGGACGGCCTGCTTGGTCTTGACGTTCCAGTCGTTGAGGCCGTGCACCAGGAAGACCGCCGCGCGGACCTTGCGCACGTCGTTGAGGTAGTTACGCCGGTCCCAGAAGTCGGAGTAGTCACCGGTGACCCGGTCCTGGTCCTTCTCTATCCGGTCCATGAGCACGCCGCAGACCTGCTGGGCGTTCTGACGGGTCAGGACGTAGCGGGCGAGCACGTCGGCGTCCTCCCCCTGATAGCCCCCGGGTGCCAGCACTCCGCCGTTGGCCCGGTAGTAGTCGTACCAGGAGGAGATGGCCGCGATCGGCACGATCGCCTTGAGGCCCTTGACCCCGGTCGCGGCGACGGCATTGGGCAGTGTGCCGTTGTAGGAGACGCCGATCATGCCGACGTTCCCGGTGGACCAGCCGGCCCTGACCTCGTTGCCCGCCGCGTCGAACCCGCGGGCGCGGCCGTTGAGCCAGTCGATCGCCGCCTTGGGACCCGCGGTCTCGTTGTCCAGGCCGGTCGTGGGACAGCCGGTCGCCCGCCCCGAGCCGAGGTTCTCCACCAGTGCGATCGCATAGCCGCGCGGCACGAAGTAGTTGTCGTAGTAACCGCGGAAGGGCGGAGCGACCGCGCGGCTCGCGTCGAAGCCCTCTCCGAACATCTCGTCGCTCAGGTCGTTGAACTTGTTGCGCCGGTACTCCATGCCCGCGGGGTCGGAGCCGTCGAGGTCCACGACGTGGTTGGGCACGTCGTTGCCGCCCGCGTAGTAAGGGCTGGCCTCCATGATGACCGGAACCCTCAGCCCCGAGTCGGTCTCCTTGGGGCGCATGATGTCGACGGCGACCCGGTCGGGGAGCCCGTCGGCGTCACTGTCGACCCCGGCGACCTCGACGAACACGGTCTCGGTCAGCGCGTCGGCGCGCGAGTAGACCGGCTGGGTCTCGCCGTTCTCCATCAGGGTGGCTGCGGATCGGGTGGCCGCCGCGGGTGACGCGGCGACCGGTAGGACACCGGCCGGCAGGATGACCGCCAGCGCGACGATGATCGTCTTCCATCTGTTCATTGGCGGAAAACTCCCAGAGGGTCGCATAAAATCTGACAACTCCGGTCAATCTCCTGCGAAGCAATCTTGACCTGCAAGATCGAAGATATATCGAATAGGCGACTATCTCGTCTTAAGCGCGAGTTCCGGTGTGTATTCGGGGATCGGTCGCCCCCCGGCTCCTCCCACCTGCTCCCCCGGCCGCTCGCGGGATGCCCGTACGCCCGTCGGACACGGCGGACGAGAAGGGCGGACTTCAACCGGAGCCATTCGGGAGGCGTGCGCTCCGCACCTGGTCGACGAGCGTCCGGGAAAACCAGTACCGGCGCCGGGGGCGGGCCTGGCAGGCTGCGCGGATGGAAGTACGGTACATCCCGGATCACTCGGTGCTGTCGGTGGTGGTCGGCTCGCGGGCGTACGGGCTGGAGAGCGAGGATTCCGACGTCGACCTGCGCGGCGTTCACCTGCTGCCGCTGGAGGAGGTGGTCGGCCTGCGGACCGGGGAACTGGAGGAGGCGCGGGACGTCTCCCGCCTTCCCGACACGCGCCGTCGGCGGACGCGGTACACAACCTCGTCGTCCGCGTCCGTCTCTCAACGAGAACCGCGAGGGCCTGACGGCCGCCGGAGCACCGGTATGTGAGCTCCGCGTTCAGAGTCTCGGAGAGGGAGCGAGCGGCACCTGTCGCGGCCGGCGGCCTGTCTCGCCGCCGTGCAGCAGCTCCCACCAGCTCTCCAGCAGGGGGACGTCGGCGGTGTCGACGCGCTCACCCGGGCGGGGGACGGCGAGGCGGACGTCGCGGGCCTTGGCCTCGCGCCAGAGGCGGTCGACCGGCTCGGCCCAGGGGTGCGTGGCCAGGGTGAAGGTCGCCCAGTGGACCGGGAGGAGCAGCCTGCCGCCCAGGTCGAGGTGGGCGTCGACCGCCTCCTCCGGGTTCATGTGGATGTCGGGCCAGGCGGCGTTGTAGGCGCCGATCGGCATGAGCGTGAGGTCGAACGGGCCGTGCGCGGCGCCGATCCCGGCGTAGCCGTCGAAGTATCCGGAGTCGCCGGCGTAGAAGACCTTCCGCTCCCGGCCGGCGATGACCCAGGAGCCCCACAGGGTGACGTCACGCCTGAGGGTGCGACCGGAGAAGTGACGGGCGGCGGTGGCGACGAACCGCAGGCCCGCGACGCTCGCCTCCTCGTCCCAGTCGAGCTCGACGATCCGCGAGGCGGGCACGCCCCACCGCTCCAGATGGGCACCGATCCCCAGCGGCACCAGGAAGGGCGCGGTCTGCAGCGCGAGCAACCCGCGTACCGTCGCGCGGTCGAGGTGGTCGTAGTGATCATGCGAGATCACGATCGCGTCGAGCGGCGGAAGGCCCGCCAGCGGCCCCGGCACCGGGTGCAGGCGCCGCGGACCGACCAGCCGGGTGGGGGAGGCACGCCTGCTCCACACCGGGTCGACGAGCACGCGACGGCCCTCGATCTCCAGCAGCGCGGTGGCGTGACCGTACCAGATGACGCTCAGCCCAGCCGGGGACGGCCCGCCGGCCGGTGAGGTCACCACCGGGACCGGCGTGGCCGGGCGGCGCTCCTCTCGGTTGCGGAGCATGTTCCAGGCGGTCTTCCGCGCGGTCTGCGCCGAGGGCGCGAAGACGCCGGGCGTGGAGTTGCGAAAGAGGCCGTCGTGGAACTGTGGCGAGCGGCGCATCCGCTCCAGCCGCTCCCCCTTGGCCCTGCCCCCGAGTTCCGCGGGGATGTCCTTCAACGCCCATCCGGCGGCGGCCAGTGCCAGCCCGCCCACGAGGAGACGCCCGATCGATCTGCTGCCCGCCATGCGGCCCACGCTCCTGAAGTCGCCAGTGCCTGCAGAACGATCTCGACTCCGCCGCTGTTCCCGTCACCTCCTGAGCGAGACCCACGCCCAGCATCACGAAACCCCCGGGACCAGAGGGCACCGCTGGGATCAAGACATCGCGCGGCGACGCAACCGGTCACTAAAGAAGATGAACAATCCAGAAATATGACGTCATACACTAAAAGTAGCGATCATGTAGTCATGAAGGCACAAATGCCGCGCACTATCATGGAGGCCGAAGCCATCCAGGACGAGCTCAGCGCACTGCTCGACCTGACCGGCCCCGGTCCCCGCAGTCCGGCCAAGGTCGCGGGAGTGGACGTCGTCGGCAAGACCGCCTTCGTCGGCACCTATCCCGAGCCCGCGCCCGAGCGAGGATCGTGGACCGACCTGACGCTGGACGGCGACGTCGTCGGTCGCGTGCTGCGCACCCGGCACGGGGTCAAGCCCGTCTTCGTCTCCACGGGACACCGCGTCGACCTCGCCACGGCCTGCCACAACGTACTCAACCTGACGCCCCGCTACCGCCTTCCCGAGACGACCCGAGCCGCCGACCGCCTCTCACGCGAGGCACTGATCGAAAACTGTCGTCCGGACCTGATTGGATCCGCTCAATACGATGAAATGGGATGAAAGTGAGCGACAACGAGTGGGCCGAGGACATCGACGCGTGGCGCGACACCAACCTGGCGCAAATCCGCCGGCGGCTGGCGAGCGGGTTTGATCCCGGGCAGTGGCTACCGTGGCTGCGCACGACGCCCCTGCACCGGGCCGCTCAGGAGGGTGCCGTCCAGGTGATCGAGCTGCTGCTGGCCTCGGGCGCGAAGGTCGACCCCGTCGACGCCGACGGTGCCACCCCGCTCTGGGAGGCCGTGCGCCACGGCTGGGACGACGCCGTGCGGGTCCTGCTCGCCGCGGGCGCCGACCCCTGGCGGCCGTGCATCGCGGGCCGATCCCCCGGCTCCCAGGCGCTCTTCACCGAACTGGCCGACCTGTTCGCCCATCTGCCCGGGGCCCCCACCGTCAGCCCCAGGCTCCGCGAGCTCCAGGACACCGTCGACGCGATGATGTTCTCGTACGAGGACTACAACGAGGGACTGTGCGTCGCCTTCGTCGGTGAGGTGACCGAGGACGAGGTCATCCGCCGCCTGGGTGCCGTGCCGGAGTCATGCCCGCCGCTTTCGGCCGGTGAGCTGTGGAGTGCCGAGCAGGCCTCCCTCGTGGAGGTCATGCGGGTGGCCAGCCCGCCGGGGGGTGGGGTGGTGCTCTTCCAGTCCAACGGCATCCTGCCGGTGCACGACGGGGTCGGCCGTGCCGTCACCTCGGGCGGCGGGGTGCTGGCCGGTGCCTTCCCGTTCGCCAGCACGTCCGTCGACATCTGGCGGGACGGGTTCCCCGCCGGACGGCCCTCGGTGCACGAGCAGCTCTCCGACAGCAGCATGGTCGAACTGTGGATGTGCCGTTTCGGTGACTGCGGCGCCCACCCCTCCACCGCGACCGAGCGCGCCCTGGGTCTGATGACGCTGCTGACCTCCACCTACATCACCGAGGAGTGGCTGTGGAGCGCTCCGATGAGACTGGTCCCTGTCACGCTACGGCGAAATGGTTGAACTCCTCCCCTGCCTGGGAGCCGGAGACTCTCCCGTCGCGTCGCGGTTAAGCGGCGCGCGGGGGTTGACGCTTCGCAGACCGGGTAACCCCGAGGTCTCCACGTCCTGACACCACAGTTCCTGCGGCGTTCTTGATATTGATCGCGGCGTTGGTGTCGGCATGCCCGACCCAGCCGCACGCGGGGTTGGCGCAGGCGTACCGTATCCCATCCCGGGCCGCCGGGTCACGATGGCCGCACCGGTGACAGGTCTGCGAGGTCCCCCGCGCGGGGACCTTCACCACCTGGCCGCCCCGCTCGGAGGTCTTGTACTCCAGCAGGGTGACCGTCCGGCCCCACGCCTGCCCCGCGATCGAGCGGTTCAGCCCGGCCTTCCGCGCGACGTTCACGCCGGGGTTCTCGACCGTGCCCCTGGCCGAACGCATCATGTTCGTAATCTTCAACTCCTCCACCACGACCACGCTGAAGGTGGCGGCGAGTTCGGTGGTGGTCTGGTGCTGCCAGTCGACGGCTCGGCGCTTGGCTCTCGCGCGCAGGCGGGCCATCTGGTCGTAGGTGCGGGCCAGCCGATGCGAGGCCGGCTCCGCGCGATGCCGGGTGCGCCGCTGACGGGCCGCTTTCTTCTCCAGCCGACGCAGGTGTTCCCTCTCGCCGTTGCGAAGCCAGGGTGCGTGCTCACGCATAGTGCCGTCTGAGAGGGCCAGCGCGACCGTGATCCCCCGGTCGATGCCGACCCGCGGGCCCTGGTGGGCGACAGCGGGTTTGGCCAGGGTCTCGGTGCGGAACACGACCTGCCAGCCGTGGGCGTCCTTGACCAGCCGCGCTCCCGTGATCCGCCCGGCAGCACCGCCCCTGGTGAGGCCGGGCAGGTCCTTGGTCCACCGAAACCGCACCCGCCCGACCTTGGGGAGATTGATCGCGCCCCAGCGCCGGTTGACCCGCTTGATCTGCAGATCGCGGGCCTGCGGGACGTCCACGGCCAACCGGGTCCGTAGGCGGCCCTTGAAGGTGGGCCGCTTGGCCGGATGGTCGGGGTTGAAGAAGTTCGCCCACGCCTGCCGATACGTTCTCAGCACCGCTTGCGCCGCCTGGGCGGGCAGTTGTCCCATCCAGTCGATCTCGCGGCGGGCTGTGCGGATCGCCGCGTCGCAGTCCTTCACCGTCGCGAACCGGCCTTGGCGGAAGGTGAAGTACTCATGCAGCAGGTTCCACAGCGCGCGGGCGGTGTGCGCCTGACCGTCCAGCACGGCCACCTGGTCCGCGCCGAGGTCGAGTCGCGCCACGTGCGCACGAGCCTGCCTCACCAACTCCACACCGTGATCGTGTCCTTCGGTTTGCGTCACCGTGATGGAATCCAAACCCCGAGGCACGCACCGGACGCCATGTTGTCTGCACCCCCCACGCACACTTGATGTTCGTGACGAGGCACCGGCGTGGGGTGTTCACCGACCCGATGCCGACCCGCTGCGAGGAACTCATGCGCGAGGTCCGCGCCGGCTTCGAGGCCGAACTTCGCGAGTTCAACGGCGCAGTTCGGCCACGCCCACCCGCTGGTCCACCACCCGCCGAAGGTCGCCCCCTCCAAGCTCGTCAACTCAACTGAAAGGCATCCCGGCGCGGATGCTCGGCAAGGAATACGGCGCTCAGGTCCGCCGGTACCTGTGGGGCGAGCATTTGTGGTCCGGCTCCTACTTCACCGCAAGCGTGGGCGGCGCACCGCTCACGGTCCTCAAGCAGTACATCGAACAGCGGAAACGACCCGTGTGAGCCGACCTGCTCACGGGCACGGAAGGCCAGGGCACGCTCGCGCCCTGGCGAGCACTCCCGCGTGGGTCTTCACCTCCGGCGTGAACACCGGAGCACCGACCCACAGTTCGGTAGAGTCGCACAACGATGAGAATGCACACGATCACCGCGCTCTGGGAAGACATACCCGACGATGCCGACGACCTCGTCCTGGTACGCGGCGGGTTCCGGGTCTATCTGTGCCTGTGCGGCAGGCCGCTGGCCGACAGGGCGGCGGCCGAGCTGCACGCGTCCGAGACCGACCAGTGCACCACCTGCCTGGGCAGCACCGTCGAGAACATCGTGCCCGACTTCTCCCAGCAGTGCATGGCCTGCGCCGGCACCGGCCGGCGCAGGGCACAGCTGACCTGGCAGCTCGCCCACGCCGAGGCCGAGACCGTGATCACTGTCGAGTTCGTCCGCGAGCTCATCGCCGACCTCACCGAGCCGTTCCGGCTCTCCGAGGTGGCCGACCTGGTCCGCGACACCCTCAACCTCCCGGTGGGCCGCCTGCCGGTCGGCCCGCGCGTCCGCGACATCCTGCGCACCCTGGAGGCGAGGGGCGAGCTCGTGCTGCTCTCCGCCCCCGACGAACTCCTGCGCGGTACCTCGGTCATGCTCTACCGCGACCCCTATTGGGAACACGCCACCGGCTGAGCGTCCTTCGCGGCTACCCCCGCTCCGCCGCCGCGAGGTAACCGGCCAGCATGGCCAGCGCGACGTCGCGCACCGCCTCGTCGCCGGGCAGGAAGCCGGCACTGTGCATGCGTGTGTCCGTTCCGTCACCGACCCCGACGAACATCATCAGGCCGGGCAGCACGGCGGAGAGATAGGAGAAGTCGTCGGCGCCGAAGGACAGCAGCGGCCGCGAGAGTGTGAGGCCCAGGTGGGTCAGGTGGGCACCGGCGCGGCCGGCGAGCCCGGAGTCGTTGTACAGGACCGGCTCCCCCCGGATGATGCTCACCTCGGCCTCGCAGCCGTGGGCCCGCGCGACCAGGTCCGCGACCTCCTCCAGCCGGGCGTGCACCTGGTCGCGGATGCGTTCGCTCAGCGCCCTGACCGTACCGCCGGCCGTGGCCTCGTCGGGGACCACGTTGGGGGCGCTGCCGGCCGCCAGTGTGGAGATGCCGAGGACCGCCGAGCTGGTCGGGTCGACGTCGCGGCTGACCACCCGCTGCAGGGCGACGACGACGTGCGCGAGCGCGAGGACCGGGTCGCTGGTCAGGTGGGGGTAGGCGGCGTGCCCGCCGCGGCCCCTGACCACGACCGTGAACTCGTCGGCGGCGGCGTTCACCGTGCCGGGGGTGGCGGCGACCTCGCCTCGCGGCAGGGTGGGCTGGACGTGCGCGCCGATGATCGCGGTGATCTGGTGCTCCGCCAGCGACGGTGACCCGGCGATGTCGCGGGCGCCGGAGGGATAGGTCTCCTCGCGCGGCTGGAGCATCGCGACCAGCGGGGTCGCACCGGGGGTGTCGCCGACCGCGTGGCAGAGCGCCACCAGGGCGGCGAGGTGCACGTCGTGCCCGCAGGCGTGCATGCGGCCCGGCCTCCTGGACGCCCAGTCGGCGCCGGTCCGCTCGGTCACCGCCAGCGCGTCGAGTTCGGCCCGTACGGCGACCGCGGGCCCGGGGCCGCCCACGCGCACCAGCGCGCCCGTACCGGCCACCGCGTCCACGGGGTGTCCGGGCAGCTCGGCCAGGATCAGGTCGCGGGTCGGCCCCTCCTCGCCCGACAGGTCCGGGAGGGCGTGCAGCCTGCGGCGTAGCGCCGTCGCGGCGGGCAGCCGCCGTTCCAGCGCGGGCAGGAGCCTGGCGGCGACGGAATCCACAGGTGTGGAATCCGCAGGGGTGGAGTCGGCGGGGGCGGGGGCGGAGAGAGGCTCGATCATTCGGCCGATTCCAGACCGTAGACGCGCAGGGCGTTGTCGACACCGATCATGGTGGCCACCCGGACGGCCTCCTCCTCGGCCCACTCGCCGGCGTCGACCCACCCACGTAGTGCCCGGCCGAGCCCGCGGCGGAACAGTTGCGCCCCCAGCATGTGCAGCTCCGCGGGGCCCCAGGCGTCCGAGGAGAACAGGATCTTGGCGAACGGCGCGAGTTCCAGCGACTCGGCGATCAGCGCGTCCGACCGGCTGCCGGTGTAGTTGACGCCGAGGCCGACGTCGAAGTAGACGTGCGGGAAGACCTGCGCGAGATAACCGGCGTTGCGGTGGTAGGGGTAGCAGTGCAGCAGCAGGATGTCCACGCCGTGCGGCTCGATGAGCTTCAGCCAGCGGGTGAGCAGCAGCGGGTCACACATGTGCAGCTCGACGTCGGGGTCGCCGTAGCCCGCGTGCAGTTGCAGCGGCAGCCCGCGCTCCACCCCGGCCCAGAGTCCGAGGCGCAGCAGCACCGGGTCGTCCACCCGCCACCGGCCGCTCGCCTCGCCTGCGGACAGCCAGCGGCCCGCTGCCAGGGCGACCTCCCGGTCGCCGGGTGGTGCCGGGTCGAAGGCGAAGCCGTGCCGGTAGGCGACGATGCTCTTGAGGCCGACGGCGTCGGCGGTGCGGCGCTCCAGTTCCTCGCGGAAGCGGCCCGGAAACTCCGCGGCCGAGACTCCCGAGGCCGCCACCTGCTCCAGCACCCGCTCGATGCGGACCACCTCGTGCGCGGGCCGCCCCGACGCCTCCGCCATCCCAACCGGGTCCAGGACGTCGTCGCCCCGATAACCGGTCTCCAGCAGGAAGCGGCCTATGCCGCTGGCCGCCAGCAGCAGCCGGTTCACCTCGGCCGCGCCGAGTTCGGTGCGGCGCGCCAGGTACTCCTCCGGCGAGGCGTGGGCCGGCAGGCCGAGGACCGGCGCGCACCAGCGGCGGATCGCGAAGCCGAGCTGGGAGTCGAACTGCGTCATGAACGCCGGGATCGGCCGGTCGGACTCGGTCACCAGCGTCTCGAACTCACCGCGGCCGAGGTCTCCCGAGGAGGCACCGTGCACGTGGTGGTCGACCAGCGGCAGGGTGGCGAGCACGCTCTCCAGACCGCCGATCGCGTCCTCTGGGCCGGCGGGGGAGTTCTCAGTAGACATCGGCGACCTTCCGGCAGAGCTCGTGGTCGGGCAGTCCTTTGACGCAGGCCAGCTCGGCCCGTCGCACGGTGAGGAACGTGTGGAGCAGTTCGTGGGGGAACCAGCCGCGGGCGACCTCGTCGGCCTCCAGCGCGGCGAGCGCCTCCGGCAGGGAGCCGGGGAGCGCGGGCTCTTCGGCCAGGTCGGCCTCGGTGGCGGTCTCCGGCCACACCCGGGCGGGTTCGGCCCCGGCCAGTCCCGCGAGGCCCGCGCGGATCAGGACGCCGAGTACCAGCCACGGGTTGGCCGTGGCGTCCGCCGCCCGGTACTCCAGGTGGAGCTGGGCCGCGGGGTCCGCGCCACCGATCTCGACGGTCGGCGCGATGCGCAGCAGCGCCTCGCGGTTGCGCTCGGCGAGGAAGACCCCGCCGGCGCTCCACCGGTGCGGGGTGAGCCGCAGGTAGGAGCCGACGCTGGGAGCGGTGACGGCCACCAGCGCACCGGCGTGCCGCAGGATTCCGGCCGCGAACCTGGCCGCGGTCGAGGAGAGCCTGCCGGGGGCTCCGGCATCGAACATCACCGGGTCGCCGCCGACCTCGCGGAGCGAGAAGTGCACGTGGACGCCGTTGCCGACGCCGTCGGGCTCGGCCAGCGGGACGAAGGTGACCGGGTGCCCCCGGCGGCGGGCGAGGTCGCGGACGAGTTCGCGCAGCAGGACCGCCCGGTCGGCGGCGACCATTCCGGAGGCGGGCCGCAGGGTGATCTCGAACTGGCCGTCCCCGTATTCGGGGAGCCAGCTCTCCGGCTCCAGCCCGGCCGCCTCCAGCAGTGCGACCAGGTCGGTGCCGAACGGCTCGGCGCCGCGCAGGCGCTGGAAGGAGAACGGCGGTGCCTCGGCCTGGCCCGCGAGCATGAACTCGTGCTCGAAGGAGGCGTTGATCTCCAGGCCCGCGATCTCCTTCAGGTCCGCCAACGCGCGGGTCAGGAAGCCGCGCGGGCAACCGGGCCAGGGGCTGCCGTCCAGGCCGGTCTGGTCGGCGAGGTAGAGCCGGGTGCCCGGCACCGGGCCGTCGTCGGGCAGGTCGACGGCCGTCGCGGGGTCGGGGAGCAGCCTCAGGTCACCCACCGAGCCGAAGACGTTGTCGTCGGCCAGGTGGCCGAAGCAGGTGAGCGCGAGGTTGGCGGGGACCCACCCCACCCCGGTGCGCAACGTCTGGTCCAGCCGGGTCACCGGGATCGCCCGGCCCCGCACCTGGGCCGCGAGGTCACAGGTCGCCACGAAGGCGCTCCCTGTCGTCATCGGCTCTCTCCTCCCAGTCCGGTCCGCACCCCGCGTCCCGGCAGCCCTAAGTGAAACATACGATTCACATGTATGGTCAAGACGGCGATATGAAACTTAGCATGCGTGTTACCTGGCAGCCCTGACAGAAATGGCCAGGTCGCATGTGTCGAGCCGGCAGGAGACCACTCCCGTGTGGCGACACCGGTCGCCGGGCAGCCGGTGCACCGCATGGGCACGCCGGCGGAGGTCGCGCGGGCGTGCGTGTTCCTCGCCGATCCGGACTCCTCCTTCATCACGGGGAGTGTTCTCGACGTGGACGGTGACTTCCTGGCCGGAACGGCCCTGCCACCGAGCTGATCCGTGTTTTACGAGATCACAGCGGCGCGGCGGATCGAGTTTAAGTAACAAACCTTTTGCGGGGCTAGTCTTTACCGCAAGATGCAACGTACGTTTCAATTGTCGACAGTGACAGAACGTTACATAACCGACATGTGATGCCCTCCGGCATATCCCGCATGCGTTCGTCCCCTCGTCCCCTCGTCCCACAGACGCAGAGAGGCTTCACCGTGGCCCGTTCCCCCTTCCTCAGTCCCCGGACGCCCGTCAGGGCGGTCACCGCCATCGCGGTCACCGGTGCCCTGGCGGCGCTCACCGCGTGCTCCTCCTCCGCCTCCCCCGCCACCTCCGCCGCGGAGACCGGCGGCGAGGCCGGTACGAAGGAGATCCAGATCGGCCTGCTCGCCCCGCTGACCGGGGGCCTGGCATCCGACGGCCTGGGCATGAAGCAGGGGGCCGAGCTGGCCATCAAGCAGCTCAACGAGGCCGGTGGCGTCAACGGATACACGTTCAAGCTCAAAGTCGTGGACGTGCAGAGCCAGTCCAACGACGCGGTGACCAAGGGGGTGCAGACCCTGACCGACGACGAGTCGGTGAAGGCGGTCGTCACCGGCTACGCGTCCACGTCCAACTTCGAGATCGACGAGTTCGCCGCGGCGGAGCAGCTCTACCTCATCGGCGGCAACACCGCGCAGACCCAGGCGATCATCGAGAAGGACCCGGCGAAGTACCCCACGGTCTGGTCGATCACCCCTGACTACGACGCCTACGGCACCGAGCCGGTCGACCTGGCCGACTCCTGGGCCGAGCAGGGGCTGTGGAAGCCGCGCAACAAGTCGGCGTTCATCGTCCGCTCCGACAACCCC
Organism: Streptosporangium sp. NBC_01810; assembly: GCF_035917355.1. Lineage (NCBI taxonomy): Bacteria > Bacillati > Actinomycetota > Actinomycetes > Streptosporangiales > Streptosporangiaceae > Streptosporangium > Streptosporangium sp. NBC_01810. The sequence goes on from NZ_CP109070.1 coordinate 3,226,001, forward strand.
TACAGCGAGAACATCGCCGACGGCCTGGTCAAGCACTTCAAGGCAAAGGGCTGGAGCATCGCCGGCCAGGAGAAGGTGCCGTTCGGCACGGTCAACGACTGGGGCACGGTCCTCGGGAAGATCCGCTCCGCCGACCCCGACTTCATCGTCAACACCGACTACCAGGTCTCCAACGAGGCCAGCTTCCTGCAGCAGTTCCTGCAGAAGCCCACCGAGTCCCTGGTCTTCATGCAGTACGGCCCCAACCAGCCCCAGTTCTTCGAGCTGACCAAGCAGCAGGCCGAGGGCGTACTGTTCAACAACCTCGCGGGCATGGTGCCCTCGCCCAGCTACGCGCCGGCCGCGCAGCTGCAGAAGGACTGGAAGGCCGCGTACGGGACCGACAACGTCGACCCGCAGGGCGTGATGACGTACGTGGAGACCATGATCTACGCCGATGCGCTGCGCGAGGTCGGCGACCCCGACGACGCGCTGGCGATCGGTGCCGCCATCGGCAAGAGCGACAGCGAGCGGGCGTCCGGGCGGATCGCGTTCGACCAGGCCACGCACCTGGCCAAGCAGGGCGACGACTACGTGCCGCTGCAGTCCTTCCAGTTCCAGGCCGAGAAGCGGGTGCTGATCGCCCCGGAGAAGTACAAGTCGGGCTCCTTCCGGCTCCCGCCGTGGATGAGGAAATGACGGCGGGACAGGTCGCGTCGTGAGTGAGAACGCGCCGGTCATCCTTGCCGCGCACGAGGTCGGCAAGTCGTTCGGCAGCCTCAAGGCCGTCGACGGCGTCTCCATGTCGGTGACGCGCGACGAGGTCTTCGGCCTGGCCGGTCCCAACGGCGCGGGCAAGAGCACGCTGTTCAACCTGCTCACCGGTATCCCGATCCGGCCCGACTCCGGAAAGGTGATCTTCAATGGCCAGGAGATCCAGAACCGCTCGCCGCGCTGGATCGCCAAGGCCGGCCTCAAGCGCACCTTCCAGACCGAGGCCGTCTTCGAGTCGCTGAGCGTCAGGGAGAACGTCCGCATCGGCTCGGCGTACGGCGGCGCGGGCAGGGCCGCGCGCTGGAACCCCGCCCGGTGCCGGGAGGCGCTGGACGCGGTGGAGCTCGGCGGCGACCTGAACCGCCCGGCCGACGGGCTGTCGCTGATCGACCGCAAGCGCCTGATGATCGCCTGCGCGCTGGTCAGCGGCCCCTCGGTGCTGCTGCTCGACGAGCCGGCGGCCGGCCTCGACCCGGCCGACCAGGACGCGCTGATCCGCCTGCTGGCCGGGGTGCACGGCACGGGCGTCACCATGGTGATCATCGAGCACGTGCTGTCGGTGCTGGAGGCGCTCGCCGACCGGATGGCGGTCCTCGACAGCGGCCGGATCATCGTGACCGGCCGACCGGCCGAGGTCCTGTCCGACCCGAGGGTCGTCGAAGCCTATCTGGGACCGGGGGCCGCGCGATGAGCGATCTGCTGACCGTGGAGAACCTCACCGCAGGCTACGGCCAGGCGAAGGTGCTGCGCGGCATCTCACTGCGTGTCGGGGAGAACGAGGCGGTCGGGCTGCTGGGGCCGAACGGCCACGGCAAGACCACACTGCTGCGCTGCGTCTCCAACCTGCACCGGACCACCTCCGGCACGGTCACCTTCGCCGGCCGGGACACCCGGGGCGAGTCCCCCGGCAGCCTGGTCAGGCGCGGGCTCATCCACGTGCCGCAGGGCTCGCGGCTGTTCCCGCAGCTGACCGTGGAGGAGGCACTGCGGCTCTCGGCGTCCTCCAGCGGGCACTCCTCGACCTGGCGGGACGGGATCGACCAGGTGTTCTCGGTCTTTCCCAAGCTCAAGGAGCGGCGCCGGCAGCTCACCGGCACGCTCAGCGGCGGGGAACGCCAGATGGCCAGCCTCGGCATGGGCCTGATGGCCCGGCCCACGCTGCTGATCCTCGACGAGCCCACGCTGGGCCTGTCGCCGAAGGTCAAGCACGAGCTGAGCGAGTGCATCGTGCGGGTCCGCGCCGAGGTGTCGTCGGTCATCCTGATCGACGGCGACATGGACCTGGTGCTCGACCTGACCGACCGTTACCACGTCGTCCTGCACGGCGACGTGGTGGACAGCGGCGTGTCGGACGGCAGCCGCAGCCGCGACGAGATGATGTCGCTCTTCCTGGGAGGGACCGCCGATGGACGGCATTAGTGTCATCGTGACGAGCACGCTCGTCCTCGGCGGCCTCTACATGCTCATGGCGGCGGGGCTGACGCTGATCTGGTCCACGCTGAAAGTCTTCAACTTCGGGCACGGCGCGGTGATGATGTTCGGCGCCTACCTGACCTGGACGCTGCTGGACACTAGCGGGCTGCCGGTGGCGGTGGCGCTGATCGGCGCCGTGGCGGCGATGGCGCTGATCGGGGTGGCCTACGAGTTCCTACTGGTCAGCCCGTTCATTCGGCGCCCCAATGGCGACATGCTGGTGATGGTCGCCACGCTGGCGGCCACGATGCTGCTGCAGAGCGGCGCCCAGCTGATCTGGGGGCCGGAGATCAAGCAGCTCCCGCCGTTCGGGGGCGCGCGCGTCGAGGCGGCCGGGGCGGTCGCCCAGGGCACCCAGCTCGTCACGATCCTGCTGGCCCCGCTACTGGTGGGCCTGCTGGCCCTGGTCCTCAAACGCACCGGCATCGGGCTGACCGTACGGGCGCTGGAGCAGAACCGCGAGCACGCCCAGCTGCTCGGCATCGCACCCCGCCGGGTCTACGTCTTCGTGGTCGTGGTCGCGGTCGGCCTGGCCACCGTGGCCGGGGCGCTGCTCGGCAGCATGCAGTTCATCTCCCCGGGCATGGGCGGCGACCCGCTGCTGCGGGCCTTCGTGGTGCTCGCCTTCGGCGGGGCCGGCAGCCTGGCCGGTACCATCGCCGGCGCGTACGCCATCGGTCTGCTCGAGGCCGTCACCACCTACTACTTCGGGCTCTCCTGGAGCCCGGTCCTGGTCTTCCTCGCAATGATCGTGATCATGCTGGTCAAACCCGAGGGACTGCTGCGGACCAAGGTGAGGAGCGCGTGAACGTCATGACCAATCTGCGCTCCTGGGCCGGCTGGCCCGCCTACGCGCTCGTCCTGGTGGCCCTGCCGCTGGTCTTCACCGACCCGCACGCCCGGCTGCTGCTGATCCTCTTCACCATGTACGGCGTGCTCGCCATGAGCTGGAACCTCACCCTCGGTTTCGCCGGCATCTTCAACTTCGCCCAGATCGGCTTCTTCGGCATCGGCGCCTACACCACGGGCATCCTGGCCACCCGCACCGGCATCGACCCGTGGCTGGCCCTGCCGATCTCGGGGCTGTCGGCCCTGCTCGCCTCGCTGGTGGCGTTCCTGCCGGTGCTGCGGCTGCGCGGCATCTACGTGGGCCTGGCCACCTACGTCTTCTCCCAGCTCTGCATCTACCTGGTGCTCGGGCAGGCGGGCCTGACCGGCGGTTCCAACGGCATCGTCGGCATCCCCCGCCTCAGCCTGGGCGGCACCAGCCTGCGGGCCGACGGCCGGATCGGTTACTACTTCCTCGGCGCCGCGCTGCTGTTCGCGGTCACCGTGCTGGTGCGGGTGCTGACCCGCTCGACTCTGGGCATGTCGCTGCTGGCACTGCGCGACAACGAGGCGCTGGCCACCAGCCGGGGCGTCTCCCGGGTACGTCAGCACCTGATCGTCTTCATGATCGGCGCGGCCGTGGCCGGGGTCGCCGGTAGCTTCAACGCCTTCCTCAACGGCGTGGTCAGCACCGACGTCTTCGGCTTCGGCTACCTGACCCTGCTGCTCAGCATGATCTTCCTGGGCGGCAGCGGCAGCGTCTACGGGCCGATCGTCGGCGCCGTGGTCGTCACCCTGGTCTCCGACGTGCTGCAGGACGCCGGGGCCTGGCGCGACATGGTGATCGCCATGCTGATCCTGGTGGTGCTCTGGATCGCCCCCAAGGGCCTGGCCGGCATCGCCAACTCTGTCCTCACCTCGCTCCGGCGCCCCCGCCTGCCTGCTCCGGAGCCCCTCCCCACCACCGCGAAGGAGACCGCATGACCACCGAACACGACGTGACCCGCCAGGTGCTGGAGCAGGTCGACCTGCTCGCCGAACGGATGGTCTCCAGCCTGGCCGACGCGATCGCCATCCCCAGCGTCAACCCGCGCTACCCCGGCCAGGAGTACGAAAAGATCGTCGGCGCGGAGGGCGACGTCAGCGCGCTGCTTGGCAACCTGTACGCCGAGGCCGGGGCCGAGGTCACCAAGGTCACCGTGGAGCGGGGCCGCGACAACGCCTGCGGCGTCGTGCCCGGCACCGGCGGCGGCCGGTCGCTGCTGCTCAACGGGCACGTCGACGTCGTACCGCCGGGCCGCCTCGACCGGTGGCGCGGCGACCCGTTCCGCGCCCAGGTCACCGATGACGCGGTGATCGGGCGCGGCGCGACGGACATGAAGGGCGGCCTGGTCGCCGCGGCCTACGCGGCCCTCGCACTACGCAGGGCCGGTGTGCGCCTGGCCGGCGACCTGGTCCTGCAGGGCGTCGTCGGCGAGGAGGTCGGCGACCACGAGGCCGGCACCACCGCGGTACTGGAGGCCGGGTTCGGCGCGGACGCGGCCATCGTCTGCGAGCCGTCCGGGCAGGCGGGCACCCTGCCGGCGTCGGTGCCGGTGACACCCGGCCTGCTCTGGTTCAGCATCTCCCTGGAGGGCAAGACCGCGCACTCGGGGCTGCGGGGCATGACCGTGCACCCGACCCTGGAGGGCGACGCGCTCGGCGTCAACACCGTCGACAAGTTCTGGGTGATCTACCAGGCGCTGCGTGCCCTGGAGGACGACTGGGCCCGGCACAACCGGCACCCGCTCTTCCCACCCGGCTACTTCAACCTGCTGCCCGGCGTGCTGCGCGCCAACCCTTCGGGGATCCTGGTGCCCTTCTTCCTCGCCGACGAGCTGGTCGTGGAGTACTGCGTCTACCACCACCCCGACCGGTCCAACGAGGAGGTCATGGCCGAGATCGAGTCCCGGGTCATGGACGCCTGCCGCACCGACCCGTGGCTGCGTGAGCACCCGCCGGTGTTCGAGTGGAAGCTGCTCTGGCCGCCGTACTCGCTGCCCGAGGGCGCCCCGCTGAGCGCGGCGCTGGTCGGCGCGCACACCACGGCGACCGGCGGGCAGCCGCCGCTGACGACCGGCTTCATGGGCGTGTGCGACCTGACCTGGATGGACCGCAAGGGCATCGGCGGCCTGGTGTACGGTCCGGGCGTCGGCTACACCGCACACGCGGAGAACGAGTACGTGGAGATCGCCCAGCTGGTGCAGTCGGCGAAGACCTACGCGCTGACCGCGATCGACTGGTGCGGGCTCTCGGACGAGCGGTGAGCACCGGACGGCCGCGAGGCTGGAGACCGCCGGTGGGCGGTGGGCGATGGGCCGCGAACGGCGGATGAGCGACGGACGGCCGGTGAGCGGATCACGGGCGATCGGTGCGCGGGCGGTGCGCGACGGACGGCCGCCGGGCGGATCGCGGACGATCGGTGCGCGACCTGAGGACGGTGCGTGGCCTGAGAGCGGCGTTCTCATTTCGTACGGTTCGTGGCATGATCCCTACCTGGCGACACGCCGCGCGAGCCCGCGGCCGTCCCGGAGGAGGCAACATGCTCGGCACCCCTGAGCCGCGCACCGTCGCGGCCCAGCTCCGCGACGTGCTGCCCAAGCTGCCCCGTGCGGAGCAGCGGGTCGCCCGCACCCTGCTCGCCGGCTACCCGACCGCCGGTCTGGAGCCGCTGGCGACCGTCGCGAGTCAGGCCCAGACCAGCCCGGCCACCGTGCTGCGGCTGGCCTACCGGCTGGGCTTCGAGGGCTACCCGGAGTTGCAGCAGGCGCTCAAGCGCGAGACCCAGCAGCGCTACTCCTCTCCCCTGGCCCAGTACGGCAGTGCCGAGGAGGACACCGGCAGGGTGCTGAGCCGATCCCGCCGGGTGCTGATGGACGCCACCGCCATGACCTTCGACCAGCTTCCCGAGGGGGAGCTGGTCAAGGCCGCGGAACTACTGGCCGACCCCGGCCGCCGCATCTCGGCGGCCGGTGGCCGGTTCAGCACCATCCTGGCCCACTACCTCATCGCCCACCTGCACCAGTTGCGCCCCCACGCGACGTACATCGCCGGGTCCACCGCCGACCACGCCGCCCACCTGCTCGACATGGGCCGCCGTGACGTGCTGGTGCTCTTCGACTACCGGCGCTACCAGCGCGAGACGATCGCCTTCGCCCGAGCCGCCGCGGCGCGCAACGTGAAGATCGTGCTGCTGACCGACCCGTGGCTGTCGCCCGCCGCCACCGTGGCGGACGTCGTGCTGCCCGCCCAGGTCCGCTCGCCCTCACCGTTCGACTCGCTGACCCCGGCGGTCGCACTGCTTGAGACGCTGGTCGCCGCCGTGGTCGAGCAGCTCGGCGAGGCGGGCAGGACCCGGGTGGCCGAGTACGACCAGATGGCCGACGACGTCCTGCGTGAGGACGACGGGCCGCTCAACCCGACCGGTCCCGGCGCCGACGCCGAGCGTGCCGAGCCGCCCCGCAAGACCCGGACGGCCGCGGAGACCCGCTCGTGACAGTTGCGGTCGACCACAGAGTCTGCCGAGGGATCTTCCGGTGAGGTAGGGCCGAAGTACGGCGGGCCCCATACGGTCGCTACCAGGGGACGACCCGGCTGACAACAGCGCGTTACGCTGTTGCGCATGACCATGCCGGAGCTTCTTTGGGTCGAGGTGGAGCCGCTCCCCCACCTCAACGGTGACATCGAGTCGATCCTTGAGTCGGTTATCGGCGGGCGCTTTGTCGATCATGATGTTGGGTCACCGCGTCACTCGAATCGCGCCTGAGCCACGGTTCGAACGATGTCGGCGGCTTTCCGGCGTCGGCACGGCGGCCAAAAGACCTACGCGTTAGGGACCTCTGGCTGCTGTCTCCGAGTCCTGCCCGGTGATGAGATGGAGATGTGGGAAGCCCCCCAGGAGACAAGGAGGACACCATGAGCATGCCGATGCGCCGCGAGCAGCGAGGCCTCGTCCCCGATCTGTTCGACTGGCTGGACGCTCCCCTCGCCGCCCTGCGGTCGCCGGTGGCGCAGCCCATCAAGTTCGAGGACTACGTCAAGGACGGCCGCTATGTGCTGCGGGCCGAGTTGCCGGGAGTCGACCCTGACAAGGACGTCGAGATCACCCTGTCCAACGGCGTCCTGACCGTCCACGCCGAGCGGCATGAGGAGCAGAGGGAGCAGCAGCGGACGGAGTTCCGCTACGGCTCCTTCACCCGGTCGATCACGCTGCCCAGTGGCATAGACGAGAGCGATGTCAGGGCCTCCTACGACAAGGGCGTCCTGGAGATCAATGTCAAACTCGCCGACACCACGCAGGAGGGAAAGCACATCCAGATCGAGTCCACGTCCAAGTAAGAGTCCTGACGGATCGAGCGGACCCACTTGGCATGACGCGGGTCCGCTCACGACTCGCGGTGATCTTCCGCGTGCGGGGATCCGAACTGGTCACCGGCACCCGCCCGTCGCCCGGCAGGAGTGGCAGGTACGGAAGTCCCACCTGGTCGGGGCCTTCTGCCCTATCCGTAAACGGGGTCCCTGACCAGCGTGGAAGGCAGGACAATCCACGGGGGCGATCGTCGTGATCACTTTAAGTGTCATCAAGGCCGACACCGGGGGGTTCGTCGGTCATTCCGCGGTGCACCCGAACATGATGGCCGAGGCCCGCTGTGAGATCGACCGGGCGACCGCCTCGGGTCTGCTCATCGACGGTCACGTCGCCGGCAAGGACGTCGGCAAGGATGACCCGGTGATGATCGTCCGCTGCCAGTTCGGGCTGCCCGCGGTCGGCGAGGCGCTGGACCCCGATGACCACCGAGATCGCGACACCCGTCGGATGATCCGCCCGACCGCCCGACCGCCCGACCACCCGGGCGGTCGGCACATGATCGGGCTCGATCGGGCTCGCCACCTGCACAGGAGCAGGACACCACGAACACCCATTCGATCGGAGGTTCCTTCCATGGAAGCCAAGCAATGGACCGTACAGATCCACATCACCGAAGAGGGCGACGACACCTCCGCCCGGGCAGTCCTGTCCACCAAGGACGACACCCAGCTGACCGGGGTCGGTCACGCGCGTCGCAGCCCGGTCGACCAGCCGGTACCAGAGATCGGCGACGAACTCGCGGCCGCCCGCGCGCTGGCCGACCTGGCGGACAAGTTACGTACCGTCACCACGGAGGACATCGCCCAGGCCACCGGGCCCACCTCATGGTGACGCCCCCTCGCCTCGGGCCACCGGAATCAGCATGACCGCGCCGTCCGCCTCGGCCACGCCCCCGCGGACGGCGCGCCCCTTTCCCCCGGCATTCCTCGACACCGGGGCGGTCGCGGCACACATCCAGACAGTTCGAACTCCGCCCCGTCACGGGAGACGTACCCGGCACCACTGATTCCGATGAGCCACAGCATTCGATCGGACAGCCCGGTCAGCAGAGGAGGAAGGGCCATCATGTCACCGGACGGGCGGCTGAAGGCAGGCGCCTTGCGAGAGCGCGGATACATGGCCTGGGCACAGGCGACGAACGACCGTGCGGCACCTCGTACCCGGCCTACGGAGCCCGAACACACCCGTGGAGTCACCCGTCAACGACCCTGGCCTAAAGGCCAGGGCTTGAGGTGCCACACCGCGCACTGATAGCCCCGCGTTGACCAGCCCAAGTCGATCGTCTTGAAGGAGGTGCATTCGATTGACTACGTTTCACGTAGGTCAGCAGACCCACCAGTCCGTGCTTCCTCAGCGGGCTGCTCTGGAATCCGCGTCAGCAGACACGCCCGAGGGTGGGCACGAAACGGGACGCGGACACCGCTTCAGCGCGGTAACCGGCGTGGAACCTGGGCGAGGGGAGACCACGGCAGACGGCACCCGTCTGCCGCGGCGTCACCCTGAAGACACTGCGGTGTCCGAGGGAGCGAACCGTGAGGTTCACCCGGTCGTGTTCGTCCTGGACGCCCGCGGCCACCCGCTCGACCCCTGCCACCCCGCCCGCGCCCGCCGTCTGCTGGCGGCCGGTAGGGCGGTGGTGGTCCGCCACACCCCGTTCGTCATCCGGCTGCGCGACCGCGTGGCCGCCGACTCCGCCGTCCACGGCGTGCAGGTCGGTATCGACCCCGGTTCCAAGCACACCGGCCTCGCCGTGTTCGCCGACCATGGCGGGAGCCGCACCGGCCTGTACAGCATTCAGCTTGACCATCGGGGCGGGCGGATCCGCGACAGGCTCACCGCCCGTGCCGCGTTGCGCCGGGGCCGCCGTTCCCGGAACCTGCGCTACCGCGCCCCCCGGTTTCTCAACCGCACGAAACCGCAGGGGTGGCTCGCGCCATCCCTGCGACACCGCGTCGACACCACCCTGTCGCAGGTGGCGCGGCTGACCCGGTGGGCGCCCGTCACGGCCGTCCACGTGGAGAAGGTCTCCTTCGACACCCACGCCCTCTCGGCGGGCAAGCCCCTCGAAGGGGTGGAATACCAGCAGGGCACCCTGGCCGGGTACGAGGTCCGCGAATACCTGCTGGCCAAGTGGAGGCGCGCCTGCGCCTACTGCGGCGCGAGCGGTGTACCGCTCAACCTCGACCACATCCACCCCCGCAGCCGGGGCGGCTCCGAGCGCGTCAGCAACCTCGCCCTGGCCTGCATCCGGTGTAACCAGGCCAAGAACGCCACTCCGATCGAGGATTTCCTCAAGGGAAAGCCCGCCCTCCTGACGAAGATCCTCAAGCAGGCGAAGGCTCCGCTGCGCGACGCCGCCGCCGTCAACACCACCCGCTGGGCGCTGTGGCAGGCACTGAAGGCCACCGGCCTACCTGTGGCAGCCGCCTCCGGCGGTCGTACGAAGTGGAACCGGTCCCGTACCGGCGCCGCCAAATCGCACACGTTGGACGCTTTGCACGTCGGCTCGCTCGACACCGTGACCGCCTGGCCGTCCACGGTCCTGGTGGTCAAGGCGACCGGGCGCGGCACCTACTGCCGTACCCGCACCGACCGCTACGGCTTCCCCCGGCTACGACTCCCCCGGATCAAGCACGTCAAGGGGTTCGCCACCGGCGACCTGGTCCGCGCGACCGTCCCGACCGGCAAGAAGGCCGGAGTCCACACCGGACGGGTCGCGGTCCGCACCACCGGAAGCTTCAACATCACCACCCGGCACGGCACCGTGCAGGGCATCGGCCACCGCCACGTCCGCCTGCTCCAACGAGCCGATGGCTACGGCTACACCACCCATCCGGAAGCGCGGCACCGTGCCGCGTTTCCTCCCCCGCCTGAAGGCGGGGGTATCCACGCTGGAGGTATCTGATGAAACAGAACCGGAACGGCACGGTGAAGACCGCCTGGCACGGCGGCGACCGCTTTGACGTTCAGATACGCCGCCATGCCGTCCGCATCGACCAGCCCACGGACTTCGGCGGAGGCGACACCGGTCCCGTCCCGGTCGAGCTGTTCGTCGGGAGTCTCGCGGCCTGCGTCGCCCATCGCGCCGAACGCTACCTTCACCGATGCGAGCTACCCGCCGGCGTCACCGTGACCGCCCACTACGACCTGGGGCTACGCCCGGCACGGGTCAGCCGGATCGATTTGGTCGTCGACGCTCCCGGCCTCCCCGAAGGACTTCGGGAATCGTTCATCACCGTCGTCGAGCACAGCACCGTGCACAACTCGCTGCGGCTGCCGCCGGAGATCACCCTGCAGATCCGCAGCGCGGAAGGCGACCCCGTCCTCAGGCGGATGGGGCGGGCCGCTCGCACATGGCGGCGGGACACAGCCAGGAGGCGGTCCACCTGGAGATCCCCGGCACCGGAGGGGCACGAGGCCACGAGCCTCATCCGGGGGCTGTGAACTGCCGGTCGTTCCGTCGGTGCGCTCAGTTCTTCACCTCCCCGTGTGCCAGGCGGCCCTCTTCCGACTGCGCGAGAAGGTGGTCCGGCTCCTCGTACGTGATCTCCTGCGCCGCCGCCATAGGGCGACCGGCGATGCGAGGGCCTCCACGCCGACGAACAGTCCGGCGAGGGTCGCCGCCGACACCTCGCTGAAGCGTTCGAGCATGAACACTGCTATGACATACGGACATCATGCTCGTGGCCCTCACCGGCCAGGAAGGAAGGCCCATGCGGCTCATCGGCTATCACCAGGGCGATGCCGTCCATGTCGGGCGTCGCCTCGACGACGGCCTCATCGAACCCCTGGGAGACGTCCTCTCCTTCTGGCGGGACCCCTATCCGGCCGTGTCGAAGGCCTCCGGCGGCGTTCCTCTCAAGCAGGACGATCTGCGACTCGCGCCCCCGGTGCCGCCGTCCGCCCGCGTCCTGTGCGTCGGCCTGAACTACCGCGCCCACGTGGACGAGGGACCGTTCACGGTCCCCGATCACCCCACGATCTTCGGTCGATGGACCCAGTCGCTGTCCGTGGACGGCACGCCCGTGAGCGTTCCGGTCGACGAGGACGGCCTCGACTGGGAGGTCGAACTGGCCGCCGTGATCGGACGCCCCCTCAGGATGGCCGACGAGGCCGAGGCGCTCGACGGTGTCTTCGCCTACGCGACCTTCAACGACATCACGGCCCGTCGCGCGCAGAAGCTCACCACCCAGTGGACCCTGGGCAAGAACGCCGACAACAGCGGCCCGCTCGGGGACCTGGTCACCGCCGACGAGGTCGGCGACCCCAACGCCGGTCTCCGGGTGACCACGAAGATCAACGGTAAGATCACCCAGGACGGCTCAACCGACCAGATGATCTTCTCCGTGGGCGCGATCCTCTCGTTCATCAGCCGCACGTTCACGCTCCGGCCCGGCGACGTCATCGCCACCGGAACGCCGTCCGGGGTCGGCTATGCGCGTACCCCCCCGTGGCTGCTGCACGACGGCGACGTCGTCGAGGTGGAGGTCGAGAAGCTGGGCAGCGTCCGTACTCCAGTGATCAACGCAGAGAACGCAGAGGACTCGCATGAGTGAGACCGTGACCACCGGGCACGGCCTGGCCGGCGGCCACCCCGTGACCGAGCAGGTCGTCGACCAGCTCCGGGGTGCGGACACCCGACTGATGACCATCATGGAGAGCCTTATCCGTCACCTGCACGGCTTCGTCGAGGACGTGCGGCCGACGGCGGCCGAGTGGGAGGCGGGACTCGCCTTCCTCGCGCGTACCGGCTCGTTCTGCACGCCCACCCGGCAGGAGTTCGTCCTGCTCTCGGACATGCTGGGACTGACCACGCTCGTCGACGACGTGAACAACCAGGGACCGGCCGACATGACGCCGAGTTCGGTGGAGGGGCCCTTCCACTCCGCGGCCCCGCCGCGCGAACTGGGCGACCTCATCGCCGCAGGCCCCGAGTGGGGCCGGGCGGAGAGCGCCGTGATCCACGGAACCGTGCAGGACTGCCACGGGAACCGTCTGCCGGGTGCGACCCTCGACGTGTGGCAGGCCGACGACAGGGGCCACTACGACACCCAGGACGACGAGCAGCCCGAAGGCAACCTGCGCGGCCTGTTCACCACCGACGAGAACGGCGAGTACTGGTTCCGCACCGTGAAGCCCGCCAGCTACCCCGTGCCGATGGACGGCCCGGGAGGCGACATGCTCCGCGCCATGGGACGTCATCCCATGCGCCCCGGCCACCTCCACATCCGCGTCGAGGCACCCGGCCATCACACGCTGACCACCCACGTGTTCGTCAACGACGATCCCTACCTGGACTCCGACGCCGCCTTCGCGGTCAAACCGGAGATCATCGTCGACTTCGAACCCCGCGAGGACCAGACCTCGATCGAGCGGTACGGGATGGGCGGGCCCTACCTGGACGTCACGTTCGACATCAGGCTCGCCACCGAGTCGGAGATGAAGAGGTGACCACACAGACGAGCGCACGGACGAGCGCACGGGTGACACCTCTCGACCGGGCACCGGCCTACGGCGCGGCACGCCATGCGGGAGTGACGCCGCTGGTGACGATCTCCCCGAAATAAGGCGATCGGCATGCTCCCCTCCGCCTGAGGGGAGCATGCGTCGGAGGGGAGCATTCGTCGGTGGCCGCCGGACCGTTCGGCGGTTACCGGTCGCGCCAGTCGACGACGTTCGCCGGCTCCTCGCGGCCCGCTCGGTAGGAGTTGGCCGGGTGTTCCGTGTCGGAGTGGCCGAAGGAGACGCCGCAGACGATCACCCGGTCGTCGGGGATCTCGAAGTGCGCGCGCACGGTGTCCGACTGCATGGCGATGGCGGCCTGCGGGATCGCCGAGATGCCCAGGCTCTCCGCGGCCTGCAGGAGGGTGGCGACATAACCACCGCAGTCGATGTAGCCGTAGGGGCCGAGCGACCGGTCCGAGGTGATCACCGCGACGTGGGGCGCGCCGAAGAAGCGGAAGTTCTCCAGGAGCTGGCGGTCGCGCCCCTCATGGTCCTCGCGGTCGATGCCCAGGCTGTTGTAGAGGCCGTGGCCCGCCTCCCGCCGCCGCGTCCGGTAGACGCCGCGGTACTCCTCGGGTCCGGGGATGTCCGAGCGCATCGGCCGGGTCGAGGCGGCGGCGTACAGCTCGGCGCGGAACCTCTCGGTCGCCTCACCACTGGTCAGGATCACCTGCCAGGCCTGGGAGTTGCACCAGGAGGCGGTGCGCTGGGCAAGGGCGAACATCCGCTCGATCAGCTCCGCCGGCACCTGCTCGGGGCGGAAGGCGCGGCAACTGTGCCGCGCCGTCAGGATCCGCTCCAGCGCGTCGTCGAGCCTGATGACCGGATCGTCCCGGCCGGCCTCTTCGACGGTCATGTCGGCAACGCTCCTTGACGCTCCTCGTGGTCCGTCACACGCTCTCCTTGGCCGCGGCCCGGCGACGGTCGGCGAACTCCAGGCCCTCGGCCCAGGAGGCACCCCGCATGATCAACCCACGATATTTCATGACCTGAGGCTGGCCGTTCAGCGTGAGCGCACCGACCAGGCGGTCGCCCGCGCGGTAGAGTGCGACGAAGCGCTCCCCCGCGAGATCACCGTCGACGACGCGGACCTCGTCGGTCACGGGGACCCCGACGAACTGGATGCGGGCACCGTACCAGTCCGACCAGAAGTAGGGGACCGTGGAGTAGGGCTTGGCGTCGGCCGGATCCAGCGCGTTGCGCGCCGCCACGGCGCCCTGCTCGGCCGCGCTGGTCCAGTGCTCCAACCTCATGTGACGGCCGAAGAGCGGGTTGTGCCAGCGGGCGACGTCTCCGGCCGCGTACACCCCCGGGGCCCCGGTGAACAGGGTCTCGTCGCAGACGACGCCGTCGTCGAGGGTCAGTCCCGAGCCGGCCAGCCAGCCGGTGGCGGGCACCGCCCCGATGCCGGCCACCACCAGGTCGGCGGCGAGCACGGTCCCGTCGGAGAGCCTGACCCGCTCGACCCTCCCGTCGCCCTCCACCGCACTCACGCCGACCCCGCACCGCAGTTCGGTGCCGCCCCGCGCGTGCAGGGCGGCGCACGCCCCGCCCATGGTCTCGCCGACGGCGCGTACCAGCGGGGTCGGCAGCGCCTCGACGATCGTCACGTCCAGGCCCCGTTTGCGTGCGGCGGAGGCGACCTCGGAGCCGATGAAACCGGCGCCGACCACGACCGTTCTGGCGCCCGCGTCGAGCGCCCGCCGTACGGCCAGCGCGTCGTCACGGGTGCGCAGGGTGTGGACGCCGCGCAGGCCGCCGGTGCGGGGAAGGGCGCGGGCGCCCGCCCCGGTCGCGATCACCAGGGCGTCGTAGCCGAACTCCCGTTCCCCGGCCCGTACGGTCCTGGCCCCGATGTCCAGCGCGGTCGCCGCGGCGCCGAGCGCGAGCTCGACACCCAGCTCCTCGCGGAGCACCTCCTCGCCGCGGAAGGGCGGCAGGTCCTCGCCGTCGAGGAAGGTCTTGGACAGCGGGGGCCGGTCGTAGGGGAGATGGGGTTCGGCGCCGATCAGGGTGATCCGGCCGTCGAAGCCGCTCCTGCGGGCGGCCTCGACCGCCCGCAGACCCGCCAGGGAGGCTCCGACGACGACAAGGTGCCGCCCGCTGCTCATGGCTCCAGCCGCAGTGCCTCGGTCGGGCAGCCCTCGATCGCCTGCCGGACCCCTTCGAGGTCGTCGGCGGAGATCGTCTCGGTCAGCATGATGAGGTCACCGGAATCGTCGACCTCGAAGACGCCGGGTGCCAGTGACTCGCAGATACCGAGGCCGGTGCACCTGGCGTAGTCGACGACGATCTTCATTGTTCCTCCTTGGGTGAGACGCGGGCTCAGCGGCCGGCGCCGACGGGGTGCCGCTCGGTGATCTGCTCGACGATGAGCTTGGCGGTCTCGGCACACGCGGTGGTGCCGCCGTTGGCGTACTCCTTGACCCCGTCCCCGACGTTCCACAGGTTCGGGATCGGCGTGGTGGGGGCCAGGTCGAAGCCGGCCACGGCGCGCTGCGGCGGCCAGCCGTCACGCGTCACCACGGTGGACAGCACGCGCGCCCGCTCGAAGCCGGGCACCTGCTCGCGCAGGTCCTCCATGATCAGCTCGGTCTCGGCCCGCTCGTCGAAGTCACCGACGGCCGGCTTGGGCACGCCGGAGGCGGAGTAAAGGTGCCAGCCCGGCGGCGCCATCTCCGGGCAGAGGTCGGTGAAGTTGGCGATGTAGCACAGCCGCCGGGTCTTGCCGAAGCTCAGCATGCCCTGAGCCTCGATGAGCCGCTCCTGGCTGGCGATGTTCACGGTGATCATCGCGCAGGGGCGGTCCTTGCGCCGCACCTCGTCGCGGTAGTCGGCGGGCAGATTGTCCGCGCCGACCATCTCGACGGTCGCCGCCGGTCCGGCGTTGCTGACCGCGATCCGGCAGCCCACCTCGACGCTCTCGCCGTCACGGGAGATCACCGCGCCGGTGACCAGACCGTCGGTGACGGTCAGCGAGCGCACCTCGCTGTCCAGCCAGACCTCGCCGCCGTTCCCGGTCACCACGTCGGCCAGCGCCCGCCAGGCGCCGATGGTGCCCTCGGGGTGGAAGCCGAACTTCTTGAAGGCGCTCTTGCGGGTGAAGTAGGTGAGGAAGACCCGGGCGGGCAGTTCCTCGGAGCCGACCGCGAAGATGGAGCCGCACATGTTGCGGAACATCCCGTGCACGTTCTCGTTCCCGGTGTACTTCGACACCCACTCGGCGGTGCTGAGCTCGGCCTCGGGCAGCCCGCTGTCCTCCCTGGCCGCACCCAGCCCCTTGACCAGCTTGGCGCCCTGCCTGGTGAGCTTGCCGAGCAGGAACCCCCAGCCGCCACCGGTCACGTCGATGTCCTTGCCGCCGATCCGGTAGAGCAGCGGAGGTGCGGGCATCCGGACGTCGTACGGCGCGCCGACGGTCGCGAAGGTCTCCTCGGTGACGCCGCCGAGTTCCAGCACGATGGCGCCGTTGTTGACCTTGAAGCCGTCGATCTCGTAGGTGGACGCCCGGCCACCGACCCGGTCCAGCCGCTCGACCACGAGGGTGCGGTAGCCGAGGTGGGAGAGCCTGGCGGCGGCGCACAGGCCACCCGCTCCTGCCCCGATCACCAGGGCGTCGAAGTCGTCCACGGTCGTCTCCATCCTCTCAGCCCACCCTGTTGACGGCAGGCACCGCGCCGTCCATGTCGACGATCTCCGCCCAGCGCTCGCCGACCTGCTCGATGGTCGGCACGTCGGCGAAGGTGACGCCCTTGGACTCGAAAAGCTGCACCCGGGTGCAGAGGCCGCCACCGACGACGACCACGGTGCCGCTGTCGGCGAACTCGTCGCTGAGCAGATGGCCGACGACCGGCGCGACGTGCGCGGCCGGAAGTTTGGCCAGCAGCTCGGCCGGCGCGATGTCCTCGGTCATCCGGGTCGCGGCCTGCGGCGCGATCGCGTTGGCCAGAATGTTGTACTTGCGGCCCTCGATGGCGAGGCTGTTGATCAGACCGACCATGCCGAGCTTGGCGGCACCGTAGTTCGCCTGACCGAAGTTGCCGTACAGGCCGGTGTTGGAGGTGGCGACCACGATCCTGCCGTGCCCCTGCTCCCGGAAGTACGGCCAGGCCGCACGGACGACGTGGTAGGTGCCGTGCAGATGGACCTGGAGCACCGCATCCCACTGCTGGGTGGTCATCTTGTGGAAGGCCACGTCGCGCAGGATGCCGGCATTGCTCACCACTCCGTCGATGCGGCCGAAGGCCTCCAGCGCCGTGCGGACGACGGCCGCGCCACCTTCCTCCGAGGCCACGCTGTCGTAGCCGGCCACGGCCTGCCCGCCGGCCTCGGTGATCTCGGCGACCACCGCGTCGGCCATGGTCGTACCCGAGCCGGAACCGTCACGCGCCCCGCCCAGGTCGTTGACGACGACCTTCGCGCCGGAGCGGGCGAGCAACAGCGCGTACTCGCGGCCGAGCCCTCCCCCTGCTCCGGTCACAGCGATCACGCGATCCTGTACACCTGCCATCGGTAAACCTCTCTGTTCTACGGCGAAAAGTCGAAAACGGAACTAATAGGAGAGCGGAAGCCGCAGACTGTGCTGGGCGATGTAGTTGAGCACCATCTCCCGGCTGACCGGGGCGGTGCGCAACAGCCGGGCCGCGAACCACAGGTCTGCCAAGCCGTACTCCCGCGACAACCCGTTGCCACCGTGCGTCTGGATGGACTGGTCAAGTGCCTTCAGCGACGCGTCGGCGGCGGTGAACTTGGCGATGTTGGCCGCCTCGGCGGCGTCCTGGCCGGAGTCGTAGAGTTCGGCTGCGCGGGCGGTGGCCAACCTGGCCAGCTCCACAGCGATGTAGGCCTCCGCGAGCGGGTGCGACACTCCCTGATGGGCGCCGATCGGGGTGGACCACACCTGCCGCTCGCGGGCGTAGCGGGCGGCCTTGTCCAGGGCGTAGCGGCCGATGCCGTTGCTGAGCGAGGCGGCCAGGATGCGCTCGGGGTTGAGGCCGGCGAAGACCTGGCGCAGGCCCCGCCCCGCCTCTCCGATCAGTGCCTCGGGACCGATCCGTACGTCGTCGAAGAAGACGGTGAACTGCTTCTCCGGGACGACGAGCTCGGTGACGATCTCCTGGAAGCCCAGGCCGGGGGCATCGGTGGGCACCACGAACAGCGAGAGCGGGGCGCGCCCGGACAGGCCCGGCTCGCCGTCGCGCGCCACCACCAGCAGCGCGTCGGACTCGTCAACGCCGGAGATGTAGTACTTGGTGCCGGTCAGCCGCCGGCCGTCGCCGTCGCGATGCGCGCCGGTGGTGACCTGGTGGCTGTTGGAGCCGGCGTCGGGCTCGGTGAGCGCGAACGCCATCTTCTTCGTCCCGGCCGCCATACCGGGCAGCCACTCGTCCTTCATCTCAGCCGATCCGTGCCGCCAGACGATCGAGCCGGTGATGGCGGGCGAGATGACCCCCATCAGCAGCGGCATGCCGTGTGCCGCCAGCTCCTCCAGCACCACGCCGTACTCGGCCAGGCCGCCTCCGCCACCGCCGTACTCCTCCGGCAGGTGCACGCCGAGGAAGCCTCCCTCGCCCAGTTCGGCCCAGAGCTCGTCGACCCGGCCACCGGCACGTGCCCGGTCGGCGAAGTAGGTGTGGCCGTACCGCTCCGCGATCTTGCCGACGCTCTGCCGGAGCAGCCGCTGGTCTTCACTGTCAATGATCATTCTTTACCGTCCGTGGAAGTCGGGCTCGCGCTTGCTTTTGAAGGCGGCCACGCCCTCGGCCGCGTCGGCTGTGGCAGCCGTCCGCTCCTGTGCCCCCTGCTCGGCGAGCAGTTGCTCGGTCAGAGTGTTGTCCCAGCCGGCGCGCAGGAGATGCCGCAGTTCCGCGAAGGCACGGGTCGGGCCCGCGGCGAGCCGCCTGGCGGCGGTGAGAGCCTCGCCCTCGAGCGCGTCGTCCGCGACGACACGTGAGACGAGCCCCCACTCCTCAGCCTCGCGGGCGGTCAGCACACGCGGCTGGAAGAACAGCTCCGCCGCCCGCCGCGATCCGATCATCCGGGGCAGGAACCAGGTGCTGCCTCCGTCACCGGACAGACCGAGGGCGCTGAAGCCGAGGGCGAACTTGGTGCCCTCGGCCGCGAGTACGAGGTCCGCGCAGTGCATCAGGCCGAGCCCGCCCCCGGCCGCGGCGCCGTGGACAGCACACACGATGGGCGCGTCCAGCCGGGCCAGCCGGTCGAGTGCCTCGTGGTAGGGCCCGATCATCTGGTGGACCAGCGCGGGTAGCTCCGCGTGTTCGGTCGAGGCGAACAGCTTGACGTCCCCGCCCACGGTGAAGGCCGGCCCCTCACCGGTCAGCAGCACCGCGCGCAGGTCGAAGGACTCGGCACAGCGCAGGGACACCTCATTCAGGTCGAGCGCCATGTCGAGGTCGAGGGCGTTGCGCGCGGCCGGCCGGTTGAGCCGGATCCTGGCCAGGCCGTCGTTCAGCTCGAAGTCGACGACCGACAGTTCCCTGCGGGGAGCCGCTTCCGCCTTGGGGCCCGCGTCCAGCGCCTGTGCCCAGCGGGCGCTGTCGGTGTACTGGATCAGCTCGGAGACCTGATCCCCGGTGAACCGGAGTAGGTGGGCGAACGCCGCGTCGACCCCGGCGTCGGTGGCACGGGCCTTCCCCACGTATCCGCCGGTCACGAGGAGGCCCCCGTCGGTGAGCGGGTGGAAACCCTGCGGCTCGGCGCGAACGCGGAAGTTCTCTCCGATACGGCCCCAGAACTCCCTCCATGTCTCCTCGACGCCGTGGTAAACACCGCCCAGTCCCAGGGGCAGGCCCTCGGTGGTCCTGGCCACGAAGCTCGGATGCAGCAACTCCGACAGCCGATCCCGGTCGCCGGCCTTCAGGGCGACGTAGAGATCGCGAGCCACCTGTACTTCGTTCACCATGGAATCCTCCACTGATTTAATTTAATCTAAACTAAAAAATGTCCTGATGCCAATCAGCCGAGCTCGGAACCGACCACCGAGACGAAGGACACACAGCCGCCCGGGCGACCGCCCAGGTTGTGGGTGAGAGCGAGCCTGGGGTCGCTCAACTGCCGCCGCCCGGCCTCACCGCGGAACTGCAGCCAGCACTCGTAGAGCATCCGCAGCCCGCTCGCGCCGACCGGGTGGCCGAAGGACTTCAGGCCGCCGTCCGGGTTGACCGGCAGCCGTCCGCCGAGTTCGAAGGCGCCGTCGAGGGCGTCGCGCCACGCCTCGCCACACTCGGCGAAGCCCAGGTCCTCCATCAGCACCAGCTCGGTGGGCGTGAAGCAGTCGTGCACCTCGGCCAGCGAGATCTCGGTGCGCGGGTCGGTGACCCCGGCCTGCCGGTAGGCGTCCTGGGCGCTCCGCACCACTTCGGGAAAGGTCGTGTAGTCGTAGCCGGGATCCATCGCCGCGCGTCCCGGCGCCGCCGTCAGCGCCAATGCCTTCACATACACCGGGTGGTCGGTGTAGAGGTGGGCGTCCTCGGCACGGACGATCAGTGCGCAGGCGGCGCCGTCGGAGACCCCCGAGCAGTCGAACACCCCGAGTCGCCCGGCCACCAGCGGCGCCGCGGCGATCTTCTCCTTGGACACCTGGGCACGGTACTGCGCCTTGGGGTTGAGCGCCCCGTTGGCGTGGTTCTTCCAGGCCACATGGGTCATGGCCGCCCGCATCCCCGCGGGGTCGACGCCGTACCTCGCGCAGTAGGCCGGGTCGAGCAGCGAGAAGGCGGCCGGTGCGGTGAGGGTGTTCTCCGCGGCCGTGCCGTCTCCCGGCGGGTCCATCCGGGTCAGCCCGGAGAAACCCGAGTCCTTGAGCTTCTCCACCCCGACCGCCATGACCCGGTCGTAGGCTCCGGACGCCACCGCGTAGCAGGCGTTGCGGAATGCCTCCGAACCGGTCGCGCAGTAGTTCTCCACCCGGGTGACCGGCCGGTAGTCCAGGGCGAGCGCGCGGCTGAGGGTGAGGCCGGACTGCCCCGAGCCGAGCGTGCCGAGCCAGAACGCCTCCACATCCGCCAGGTCCGTGCCCGGTACCGCGGTCATGCACTCCCGCACGGCGTCGATCAGCAGATCGTCGGTGGAGGAGGTCCAGTGCTCGCCGAACCTGGTGCACCCCATGGCCACGATCGCGACCCGGTCCTTGATTCCCCTTGCGCTCATCGCTCGTCCTCCACGGGCCGTGCCTTCCAGAAGTAGTTGTGCACTCCCTGGGTCGTGTGGAGCCTGCGGAACGTCGTCTCCACCCGCATCCCAATCTCCACCTCGTCCGGGGCGGCGTCGGCCAGCTCCATCGTGTACCGCCCGCCGCCGTCGAAGTCGACCACGACGTCGATCAGCGGCGGCGAGGGAGAGTACGCCAGCCGGTCGGCGGTGAAGGTGACGACCGTGCCCCGCACGCCCGACAGCGGGTGCGGCTCCATCTCGTCCACGGCTCCGCAGCCCTTGCAGACCCGCGCCGGGGGCAGGTGGACGAAACCGCAGCCGCGGCACCGCGACCCGGTGAACGCGAACTTCCAGGCCTGCGACCGGGCCGAGGGCGGCCCCGCGGCCACCTCGGGTTCCGGTCGCCGGGGCGCCTCCCGGTCCAGCAGGCCGCGCCAGGTGAGATAGGCGGTGTACGAGACATCTCGCCCGGCGGCGAGCTGCGCCGAGATCGGGTGGGCCTGGCGCCCGCCCTCGATGCGGTCGGTGGCCCGCAGCACCAGCGCGTCGCAGCCGTCCACGGCGGCGAGCAGCAGGACGGTCTCGCCCGGCGCCGCCCGGTCCAGGACCTCCGCCAGGCTCAGCCCGACGTCCGCCGCGCCCGCGTGACCCGGCGTCCTTCCCGCCGGAACCCGCGCGGGGAACAGCGCGGCCCCCCGCCTGGCCACCAGCGGGTTCGGCGAGGAGAGCACCACGTGGTCGGGGACGGCGACGTCCGCCTCCGCGAGGGCCCGCCGTCCTGCCTCCGTCACCAGCGGCAGGTAGCTCTCCAGCCCGAAACGCTCCTCCCAGCGGCGGGCGGCCGGCTCGTCCGGCGTGCGCCAGCGGTCAAGGAACTCCGCGGTCACCGACACCCGGGCCACGATCTCGGCGATCGCCTCATCGGGGTCGCCGAACAGGAACGCCGCGGCCCCGTCGGCCCCGTCGCGCTCGTCGGCCGAGCCCGGCAGGCCGGTCCGCACGTCGGCGAGTACGGCCAGGCCCCCGCTCGCGGCGGCGGCGAGCAGCGCGCCGGTGCCGGACCGCGCCGACCCGGCCAGGTCCACCGCGAAGCCGTCGGCGCCCAGGCCGAGGGCCGCGTGCACGGCCGCGGCGTTGGTCTTGTCGAGGTAGGCGGGCGAGGTGGTGGCGAAGAAGATCGCCCCGGGCCGTTCTCCCCCGCGCGGCAGCCGTCGCGCGGCCTCGATCCCCAGGGTGGTGCTGTCCTCGTCGAACGAGGCGGCCACCCGTGATCCGGTGCCGCCCCCGGTGCCCAGCGCGGCGCCCAGGTCCGCGTGCCGCAGCCGGTGCCTGGGCAGGTAGGTGGCGTACGCCACGATCCCCTTCGGCGTGTTCACGAGACTCCCTCGAAGAGGGCGGCCATGCCCTGGCCGCCGCCGACGCACATGGTCTCCAGGCCGTACCCGCCACCCCTCCGGCGCAGCTCGTGCAGCATCGTGGTGAGCATGCGCACCCCGGTCGCGGCGATCGGGTGCCCGAGCGAGATGCCGGAGCCGTTGACGTTCAGCCGGTCGCTCAGCTCGGCCGGGCCGGAGAACCCCCAGCCCTTGACGACGCCGAGCACCTGGCAGGCGAACGCCTCGTTCAGCTCCACCAGGTCGATGTCGTCGAACGTCACGCCGGTCGCGGCGAACAGCCTGGCCACGGCCGGCACCGGGCCGAGTCCCATGGTGGCCGGTTCGCAGCCGGCCGCCGCCCAGCCGACCAGGAATCCCAGCGGCTCCAGCCCGAGCTCGTCCAGCCTGTCCTCGGCCACCACCAGGCAGGCCGCGGCGGCGTCGTTCTGCTGGCTGGAGTTGCCCGCGGTCACGGTCCCGCCCGGCATCAGGGTCCGCAGCCCGGCCAGCGTCTCGGGGGTGCTGTCCGGGCGGATGCCCTCGTCGCGCTCGAACATGACCGGATCGCCGCGCCGCACCGGCACCTGGACCCCGACGATCTCGTCGTCGAAGACTCCGGCCTCCCAGGCCGCGGCGGCCCGGCGGTGGCTGCCCGCGGCGTAGTCGTCGGCCTCCTCGCGGGTGATCCCGTACCGGCGGGCGATGTTCTCGGCCGTCTCGATCATCCCGGAGATCCGGCCGAAGCGCCCTTCGGGCTGGGACCGCTCACGGCCCCGATCCAGCCGGTCGTGCAACCGCACACCGCCGGAGCGGCTGCCCCAGCGGACCTGGGTGGAGTAGTGCTCGACGTTGCTCATGCTCTCCACGCCACCGGCCACCACCACGTCGGCGGCTCCGGTCTGCACCATCATCGCGGCGGTGACCACGGCCTGCAGCCCGCCGCCGCAGCGCCGGTCGATCTGGAAGCCGGGGATGGCGACCGGCAGGCCCGCGTGCAGGGCGGCCCAGCGGCCCACGCACGGCGTCTCGGAGTTGGCGTAGGACTGGGCCATCGCCACGTCCTCGATCCGCTCGGGGTCGATGCCCGAGCGCTCGACGACGGCCCTGATGACCGTGGCGGCCAGATCCTCCACCGGCACCGGGCGCAGGGTCCCGCCGAAGGCACCGACCGGCGTGCGGACCGGGGCGACGATCGCGGCTCTTCTCATGGACAGCTCTCCTTCTCAAGCGCGGTGCGATGGTCGGGGTGGGCGATGGCGAGCATCCGGGCGCGCCGCTCCTCCAGGGACAGCCCGCGCAGGTCGGCCACTCCGTACTCGGTGACGATGATCCCGGCGTCGGCGCGGGACGTGCTGACCGGCCCCCTCAGGTTCGCCACGATCCGGCTGGCGCTCTTCGCGGTGGAGGTCAGCGCCACGATGGGCAGGCCGCCCCGGGAGCGGGCCGCCCCGCGCAGGAAGTCGATCGCACCTCCGACGGCGCCGACATACGAGCCGCGCGCGACCTCGGCGTTGATCTGACCGGACAGGTCGACCTCGATCGCCGAGTTGATCGCGACGAGGCGCTCCTGAGCCGCGAGCACCTCGGGGTCGTGGGTGTGGCGGGTGTCGCGCAGCTCGATCGCCGGATTGCCGTCGGCATAACGGAACAACCGCGACGTTCCCATCAGCGTTCCGGTGACCGTACGGCCCCGGCCGACGGTCTTGCGGGCGCCCGTGATCACTCCGGCCTCCATCAGGTCGGCGACGGCGTCCCCGATCTGGCCGGAGTGGACACCGAGGTCACGGCGGTCGGCCAGCCGGGCGACGATCGCCTCGGGCAGGGCGCCAAGCCCGAGCTGCAGGGTCGCACCGTCCTCGATCAGGCCGGCGACGTGCCCGGCGACACGCTCCTCCGCGTCACCGGGCACACTCTTGACGATCTCGGCCGGCGGCCGGGAGGTGAACACGATCACGTCCAGGTCGGCGGCGGTCAGCGTGCGCGTCCCGTGCGTCCAGGGCACCTGGTCGTTCACCTCCGCGATGACCACGCGGGCCCTGTCGATCGCGGCGGACAGGTAGTCGTCGGCCATGCCGAGGCTGTGGCGCCCGGCGCCGTCCGCGGGCGAGAGCTGGACCAGGGCGACGTCGACGGGAAGGGCCCCGCTCTCGATGAGATCCGGCAGTGTCGAGTAGTGACACGGCAGGATGTCCAGGACGCCGGCCCGGTGCAGCGCACGGTTACCGCCGCCACCGCAGTAGGAAAGGAACGACAGGTGGTCGGCGTGCTCCGGGCGGATCGTGTCCGAGGCGGGCAGTCCGAGGAAGCACCGGAGGCCGCCGATCTCGGCACGCTGCTCGATGAGCCGCTCGGTCAGGGTGAGCGGCTCGGCGCAGGCCTGTCCCCAGATGACCGCGTCACCGGGCCGGATGTGGGCCACCAGGTCCAGCCGCCCGGCCCCTTCGAGGATCTCAGCCATCGGCGGGCCTGTCGCTCCAGCGACCGGCCGAGGGGTCCAGCAACTCGCGCACCCGCTCGTCGGAGAGCCAGACGACGGACTCCAGTTCCAGCGCGTCCAGGTAGCGCACCCGGCCGCCGCGCAGGTCCTCGACGCGCAGCCGCGGCCCGTTGGCGTCGGTGTCGAGGCTCACGGCCACCTCGGCGAACTCGCTGGCGATGATCCACTGATCCACTGCCGGACTCCTTCAGATGAGGAAGGCCAGGGTGGAAAGCGCCTCCGCGCTGTTCACCAGGACCACCTTCTTGTAGGCCAGCCGGATGTCGTCCTCGACGCGGCGCAGCCGGTAGGTGACGCGGCCCGACCACAGGGTGGTCCCCCGCTCGCGGGACTCGACGAGCACGAAGTTCGCCTCGGCCACGGTGTCGGTCCCCTCGACCGCGACCACCTCGACGTTGGAGATCAGCCGCCGCATGTTCGACGGCGGCGACTGGGAGTAGCGCTTACCCGTCTTGAGCTGGCTGATTCGCGTCCTGATGCGGCTGCGGTTGTCGTAGATGACCGACATCTGCGACTCGGGGTCCACGTCGGGGCCTCCGGCGGGTACCCAGTAGAGCGCGTCGTCGGTCCACAGGGCCTCCCATCCGTCGTAGTCGTGCTCGTCGGCGAGCCGTGCCTCGCGATAAAGGAAGCGCTCGATCTCACCGGGTTCCAGACTGCTCACTGCGCGGCCCCCTCCTCCATCAGGCCCCGGTAGTGCGCCCAGAAGCCGCGCATCCCGGTCTCGTCGTTGGCGGCGCCGATCCGGAAACCGTTCTCGTCGATGCGCTCGCGGCCCACACCGCGGCGGATGTCGAGCCATTCGGGCCGCCGGGCGGCCATGCCGCGCTGGTTGCGCTCGTACATCTCCGAGTCGTCGGCCAGCAGCATGCCTGCGGGGCCGACCGAGCCGACGCACTGCGAGAGCAGCCTGCGGTTCATCTCCGGGGCGCCCTTGAGCTGCACCGCGGTGACGTTCTGCACGGTCTCGTCGACCGCCGTCGGCTGGATCGTGAAAACGCTGATCTCGGCGATGAACAGGTTGGGGAAGACCATGACGTGCGGCGCGCCCTCGATGAGGATCTCCTCGGCCTGCTCACCGTGGAGCGCGCGCATCTTCGCCACGTAGTCGGGAACCCTGGCCTCGGAGGTGCCGAACCAGCCCATGGGGCGGGCGGCCCTGCGGAACTCCGGGCGCAGGTCGTTCTCGCTGTGGCCGCCGCCGAGGTCACGGGTGACGGCTGTCGACTTGTCGCTGTAGAGGGCTCCGATGGGGCTGCCGGTGACGCTGAACACCGAGCCGTGCACGAACTGCGGGTGGTAGCCGTCGGTCTCGTTCTCGACCAGCAGCTTCCAGTTCGCCTTGGCACGGTGCCTGAGCCAGCCGGCGGTGAGCTCGACCTCTCCCTCCGGGGAGAGCCTGGCCAGCCGGTCCAGCTCGCCCGCCGCGGCGCCGAGGTGCTCCTTCAGGGTCGGCCCCTCGGCGGCGAAGCTGGCGAACACGAAGCCCTGGTAGGTGTCCACCCGGGGCACCCGGCCGAGACCGAGTTCGAGCTTGTTCTTACCGCCGTACCCCTGGTTGTAGGGGTAGCCGAGCAGCTCACCGGTGTTGCGGTAGGTCCAGCCGTGGTAGGGGCAGCGAAACGAGCTGGAGTTGCCCCGCCGGTCCTCGCAGACCAGGTTGCCCCGGTGCGCGCACCGGTTGAGCAGCAGGCCGACCTCGCCGTCCGTGCTCCTGGTCATGATGACGTCCTGGGCGGCGACGTTCTTGCGCACGTAGTCGCCGGGCCGCGCCACCTCGCTCACGTGCCCGACGCACACCCAGGTGCGGTACCAGATCCGTTCGAGCTCTTCCGCGAAGATGCTCGGGTCGGTGTACAGCGAACCGTGCACCCTCTCGGGCTGGATCAGCTCCGAGTACTGGACGGTCACGATTTCCCTCCTTCAATACGTGCCTTGGCCTGCTGAACAAGCCGAAATTTCTGGATTTTTCCGGTCGGCGTGGTCGGCAGCTCCGACGGCTCCGCGAAGAGCACGTGCTTGGGCACCTTGAAACGGGCCAGGTTCTCCTTGCAGAACGCGATGATCTCGTCCGCGTCGAGCTTCGCTCCCGGCTCTGGAACGATCCAGACGCAGCCGGTCTCGCCCCACCTGTCGTCGGGCACGCCGATCGCGTACGCCTGGCTGATCCCCGGCCGCGCGGTGAGCAGATCCTCGATCTCCTTGGGCATCACCAGCTCGCCACCGCTCTTGTAGAGCTCCTTGCTGCGGCCGGTGAGCACCAGGTAGCCGTCCTCTCGGACGATGCCGAGGTCACCCGAGTACACCCAGCCGTCCCGCAGGGCGAGCGCGCTCTCCTCGGGCTTGTTCCAGAAGCCCAGCATGTGCGTCGGCCCGGTGGAGACGAGTTCGCCCTCGGTGCCGGCCGGCAGGAACTCCCCCGTCACCGGGTCGACGGTCCGGTAGACGCAGACGTCGCCGGGGAGCCCGGCGACGCCGGCGAGCTTGGGCCGGCCGACGGTGGCGGAGGCGCGCTCCAGCGGGTCCTCGGGCAGGGACATCGTCATCGCCCCACCGCACTCGGTCATGCCGTAGCCGGTGACCAGCTCGGTGACGCCGAGCTCGGCGCGGACCCGCTCCCAGAGCCAGATCGGCGAGGGCGCGGCACCGGACAGCATGGCGAACAGCGAGGACAGGTCACGGGTGAGCCGGTCGGGGTGCTCGAGCAGCGCGACGGTCATGGTCGGCACGCACAGGATCTCGGTGGCCCGGTGGCGCTCGATCCCCTCGAAGTAGCCGGCCGGGCTGAACGCGGTCTGCGGGATGATCGCCCCGCCCACCATCATGGCCGCGAGCAGGCCCTCGACGTAGCCGAACATGTGGTAGCAGGGCAGCGAGAACAGGATGCGCCGGCCGTCCTCGAAGGCCCTGCTCAGCGCGGAGGCGTAGGCGGTGCGCTGCACCGCGTCGTGGGTGACCATCACCCCCTTGGGCGAGCCGGTGGTGCCCGAGGTGTAGAGGATGTCCCCGAGATCGTCGGGGGTCCGCGTTCCGGGTGCGGCCGCGCCGGGTGCGCCCGCGCCCAGCTCGCCG
The DNA here is from genome assembly GCF_035917355.1 of Streptosporangium sp. NBC_01810. Lineage (NCBI taxonomy): Bacteria > Bacillati > Actinomycetota > Actinomycetes > Streptosporangiales > Streptosporangiaceae > Streptosporangium > Streptosporangium sp. NBC_01810. Next base: position 3,254,085 of record NZ_CP109070.1, read on the forward strand.
AGGCCGTCCACGGTCAGCACCCCCTCGCGGGTCCGCCCGTCGGTGGGGAGCAGCACGACCTGGCGCAGCTCCGGCAGCGTCTCGCCGCCTTCGCGCTCCCAGCCGGGGGCGACGGCGTCGAGCATGTCCAGATAGTCCAGCCCGGCGAAACCGGTCATGGTGATCAGCACGTTGCACTCGGACTGGGCCAGGACGTAGGCGAGCTCATCCTGCCGGTACAGGTAGTTGAAGGGGATGGCGACCGCGCCGGCCTTGGCGATCGCGAACTTCAGCGGGACGAACTCCAGGTAGTTGGCCATCAGCAGACCGACCCGGTCACCCGGCCGGACCCCGAGCGCCGCCAGCCCGTCCGCCAGCCGCGCCGACCACTCGGCGGCCTCGGCGTAGCCGAGGGTCCGCTCGTCGGTCAGCACGAGGGGACGGTCGCCGAACTCCTGCGCGCAGCGCTCCAGTCGACCGTCAAGGGTGAGCGGCGTCCACTCGGGGAAACGCTCACTCAGCCGCGCACGACGCTCTTCGACGCTCGGGATCACCTGGGAACCTCCTAGGATTATTTAATATTAATTAGATTAATTCGTCAAACGCGCCGGGCCCCGTGGGACCGTCACTCCACCGGCCTCAATTCGCCGTCGGCGATGGACGACCTGATCGTGGGCTTGTGCGCCTTGCCGGTGGCGGTGAGCGGCAGGGCCTCGACGAAGAACCAGTGCTGTGGGACCTTGTACGGCGAGAGCCGCTCCCGACAGTACGTGATCAGCTCCTCCCTGAGCCCGGGCCGCCCCGGCTCGCGCGGCACGACCACCGCGCCGACCGTCTCGCCCCACCGGTCGTCCGCGACCCCCACGACCGTGGCGTCCACCACGAGCTCATGCGCGACCAGGAACGACTCGATCTCGGCCGGCGCGATGTTCTCCCCGCCACGGATGATCAGGTCCTTGATCCGGCCGGTGACGGTGATGACACCCCGTTCGTCCATCGTGCCGAGGTCGCCGGTGTGCACCCAGCCGTCGGCGTCGACCGCGAGCGCGGTCGCCTTGGGGTCGTCGTAGTACTCGATCATCTGCTGGTAGCCACGGGCGCAGATCTCACCCTCGACGCCGAGCGGCCGCACCGCCCTGGTAACCGGGTCTGCGATCTTGCAGTCCACCTGTGGGATCGGGCGCCCCACCGTGTTCACCAGGTCCTCCGGCGTGTCCGTCTTGCGGGTCAGGGTGAGCACCGGAGCAAGCTCGGTCTGCCCGAACAGGTTGTGCACCGAGGCACCGAACTCCCGCGACACCGCATCGATCACCGCACCGGGGACGTTCGCCCCGCCGCCCACCACGGCGGTCAACCTCGGCATCGGCCCGGCTCCGGCCCGCGCCGCCTCGAGCACGGCGATCAGAATCGTCGGCACGTAGAACAGTGCCGTGGCCGCCTCCCGCTCGATCAGCCGCAGCACGACCGCCGGCTCGAACCGCTCGACCAGGAGCACGGTGCCCCCCAGCCACAGCGGGCCGAGCGTCGAGATCACACAGGCGGCGGTGTGGAACATGGGCAGGGGCGCGACGCACACCGCCCCGGAGGGCATTTCCGCGACCTCCACGGTCAGCTTCGCCACATTGACCAGGGCCCGGTGGGACAGCAGCACACCCTTGGGCCTGCCGGTCGTGCCCGAGGTGTACTGCAGCATGGCCGGCGCGTCCGGAGAGACCTCCGGCAGCGCGGCTGACCCCCCGGGGTCGGCGGTCCAGCGCTCGGGAGCGGAAAGGCTGATCGTGTGCCGCAGTGCCGGGCACCGCGGACCGACCTCGGCGGCGACCGCGGCCAGGTCGTAGTCGCGGCTGCGATCGGCGTGCAGCAGCACGGCGGCGCGCGAGTGGTTCAGGGCGTACAGGAGCTCATCCGGGCGCAGCACCGGATTCAGCGCCACCAGCGTCACCCCGGCCAGCGCCGCACCGTACTGAATGATCGGCCACTCCACGACGTTGTGCGCCCACAGCGCGACGTGCTCACCGGGCTCGACCAGCCGCAGCAGCCCTGCGGCCACTCGCCGAGCCTCGGCGTACAGCTCCTCGTAGCCGAGCCTGCGCTCCTCGCCCGTGCCGTGCGCGCCGGCCACGAGGGCAAGCGAACCGGCGTGGGTCCTGGCCCGCTCGGCGAGCAGCGAGCCGGCCGTGTGCTCGATCAGAGGCACGCTGGAGTCACGCGGCCAGAAGGATTCCCGCAGTGGCGGTGTGACCGACGGGCTGGTGATCTGGTCAGTGGTCACGGGTTCCTACCTCCGAAATGTGAAGCCGCTCTCACGGAACGAACGATCTCGCCGCAAGGGTGACCAACGCTACCTAATCTAAATTAAAAAAATAAGACCTTCTGTGAGTTATCTGCGAAGGCAGGTGAGCCGGGACACCCGCGGGGCGGGAGCCCCGGCCTCGGGTGCTCACCGCGGAGGCGGGATCGGCTACCTGCCGCGAAAGACCGGAGGCCGGCGTTCCCGGAACGCCGCCACCCCCTCGGCGAAGTCGTCGGTGTCGAACAGACGGATCTGGTTGTCGACCTCGCGCGCCAGCACCTCGTACGGATCGGACGGCCCCTCGACGAGCATCGCCTTGATCGTGGCGAGGGCCAGCGGCGGCGCCGCGGCGAGCCTCTCGGCATCGGCCAGCGCGGTCTCCAGTGCGGCGCCGGGCTCGGCCAGGACGTCGGCCAGGCCCATCTCCAGCGCCTCCGCCCCCTTGACCCCCCTGGGCAGCATCAGCAACCGCCGCGCCCTGGCCGGCCCCACACGCCGGCTCAGCGACCAGAAGATTCCCAGGTCACCGGCGAGACCGACCTTGGTGAAGGTCGGATTGAAGACGGCGTCAGAGGCGGCGACCACCTGGTCGCAGGCGAGGGCCAGCGACGCCCCCGCCCCGAAGGCGAAACCCTCGACCGCGGCCAGCACGGGCTTGGGGCCGGACCAGATCGCGCGCACGATGCGCTGCGCCGCCTCCGCCCTGGGCCTGGTCTCCTCGGCCGGCCGGCGGCGCATGGTGGAGATGTCACCTCCGGAGCAGAACGTGCCGCCCGCCCCGGTCAGCACGATCACCCGCACCGCGCCGTCGGTCATCGCCTCCTCGATCCGCTCGGCGAGCGTGATCCGCAACTCAAGGTCGATGGCATTGCGAAGGCGCGGCCGGTTCAGGGTCAGCACCCGTACGGCACCGTTCTCCCCCACCAGGACGCAGTCACCCTCGGTGATCTCACCGGCCTGCTGTGACATGTTCCCCACCCTAAGTTTTTGAATTTATTTTCAAATAATAGAGTAGGGGCGATTCGGACTTCGAGACAAGCCACCGATGCTGAGGAGACGACGCATGACGATCGCAGAGCAACCCGAGGACTGGACCGAGCCGGGCGCCCATCCGGTACGGCCGGGGGTCCATCGGGTGCCGCTGCCACTCCCCTCCAACGGCCTGCACGCGGTGAACGCCTACGTGATCGAGAGCCCGGAGGGCCCGGTGGTCGTCGACCCGGGATGGGCGATGCCGGACACCGAGAAGGCACTGGCCCAGGCACTGGGAACGCTGGGACACCGGCTGGCGGACGTCGCCCACATCCTGGTGACCCATGCTCACTGGGACCACTACTCCCAGGCCCTGAGGCTGCGCGAGACCTTCGGCACCCGGGTGCGGATCGGCCGCGGCGAGCAGCCCTCCATCGACGCGTTCGACGAGGAGCAAGGGTTCTATCCTCGCCAGATCGAGCTGCTGCGCCGCTGCGGGGCCCCGGAGATCGCCGGCCGCGTCGCCGCCACCGAGAGCTACGAGTACGAGCGCGACCTGCCGCAGAAGCAGCCCGACGGCTGGCTGGACGACGGCCGGCGGATCTCCCTGGGCCCGGTCGAACTCGACGTGTTCGCCACGCCGGGACACACCAGGGGGCACGTGGTGCTGCGCGACGCCACGGCCGGCCTGCTGTTCGCCGGTGACCACGTGCTCCCGCACATCACCCCGTCCCTCGGTCTGGAGACCGTCCCGGAGCCCAAGCCGCTGCGGAGCTATCTCGACTCCCTGCGGCTGGTCCGGGGGATGCCCGACACCCTGCTGCTGCCCGCGCACGGCCCGGTCACCCTCAGCGTCCACACCCGGGTCGAGGAGTTGCTGGCCCACCACGAGGAGCGGCTGGACGCCTGCGCGCACGAGATCAAGGCCGGGGCTCGGACGGCGTACGAGGTGGCCGTGGCCATGCCGTGGACCCGCCGCCGGCGCAGGCTGGACGACCTCGACCTGTTCAGCCAGATGCTCGCCGTGCTGGAGACCGGCGCCCATCTGGACGTGCTGGCCGACCAGGGCGTGCTCGTCGCCGCCGACCTGGACGACGGCGTCCGCGCCTATGCTCCGTCCTGAGCGCCGTCCGTCCGAAACCCGCGGGGGCGCGGGTTTCGGACGGGGGTCAGCGTCCGGTGAAGAGCGGGCTCCGGCGTTCGATGACGGCGGCCAGCCCTTCGCGCGCGTCGGCGGTACCGGACAGGTCGGCGACCGTACGGGCCTCCTCGGGCAGCCTGGCCTCCACGTTCGCCCCGAGACCGTCCCAGAGCAGCCGCTTGGTGGCGGCCAGCGCCCTGGGGGCACCGGCGGCGAGGGCGCGCGCCAGCGCGAGTCCCTCGTCGAGCAGGGTGTCGTCGGCGACCACCTTCGTGATCAGGCCGATCTCGAGGGCCTCGGCGGCGGTGAGGACCGGGTTGGTCAGGGTGATCTCCATCGCCTTGCGCAGCCCGACCAGCCGGGGAAGGGTGACCGAGACGCCGGCGTCGGGCGCCATGCCCACCCGGGTGGCCCCGGCCATGAACTTCGCGGACTCGGCGGCGACCACCAGGTCGGCCGCGCACACCAGGCCGAACCCGCCGCCGCCGGCCGCGAAGCCGTGCACGGCGGCCACCACCGGGGCCTGCAGCCGCATCAGCGCCGAGACCGAGATCTGCAGCCAGGAGGTGGCCTCGCGCAGGTAGTCGGGCAGCCCCTCCCCCTTGGTCGCGAAGGTCTTGACGTCACCGCCGGCGCAGAAGTTACGCCCCTCTCCGGTGAGCAGTACGGCGCGCACGTCCGGCTCACCGTGACAGCGCATGACCGCCGTGTAGAGCCCCCGCAGGAAGGGCACGTCCATCCCGTTGGCCGCCTCGGGGCGGTTGAGCCGCAGGCGCGCCACCCCGCCGGAGTCGAGGTCCAGCAGCACCGGGCCGGAATCGATCAGTTCACGTGTCATCTCAGGCTCCCTTGAAGGCGGCGATGCCCGCCGCGGCGGCCTCCCCGCCGAGGTGGTCGAGTACGGTCTCCAGTTCGAGCGCCAGCCCTTCCGATGGAGGCAGGTCCAGCCCGGCGTGGACCAGGTGCTTGATCCGGATCAGGGCATCACGACTGTGGCCTGCCACCCGGGTGACGAACGCGTTCACCGCATCGTCGAAACCGTCCGCGGGCAACGACCGGTAGGCCAGCCCCCAGGCGACCGCCTCGGCCGCGGTCAGCCGCTCGCCGCTGAGGATGTGCCCGAGGGCACGCTGCCGGCCGACCAGCCGGGGCAGCCGCTGGGTGCTGCCACCGCCGGGCACCTGCCCGAACCTGGCGTGGTTGTCGGCGATCTTCGCGTTCTCGTGCACCAGCACGACGTCGCACGCCTGCATGAGTTCGAAGCCACCGGCCATCGCGTACCCCTCGACGGCGGCGACCACCGGTACCGGCAGCTCCGCGATGGCGGCACAGGCCCGGCCGAAGTTCGAGAACAGCGGGCGCATCGCCTCCCTCCCGGCGACACGCAGCCGTTCGAGCTCGTTGAAGTCACCGCCGACCGAGAAGTTCCCGCCCGCCCCTCGCAGCAGGACGACGTTCACGTGGTCCGCGAGCCGGACCAGTGCCCGCTCCAGCTCGGCGCCGAGCTCGACAGTGATCGCGTTCATCGCCTCCGCCCGGTTCAGGGTGATGTGCCCCACCCCTCCGTCCACCCGGCTCAGCACGACCCCGCTCACGTAGCCTCCTCGCCGACGCTCGCCGGACGCGCGAGCACGCTGCCGCGTCCACCGGTCCGCTCGCTCACATCAGTCTCCCGCCGCCGACCTCGAGCACCGCGCCGGTCATGTAGCTCGCCAGGTCGGAGGCGAGGAACAGCACCGCCCCCGCAACCTCGCGCGGCTCACCGGCCCGCTTCATCGGGATGTCGGCCTCGCGTGCGGCGAAGACCTCGGGCGGCATGGCCTCGGTCATCGCGGTCCTGATGAGGCCCGGCTGCACGGCGTTGACCCGGACGCCTCGGTGTGCCAGTTCCTTGGCCGCGGCCTTGGTGAGACCGACGATGCCGGCCTTGGCCGCGCTGTAGTTGGTCTGGCCCGGGTTGCCGGACTTCCCCGACAGGGAGGAGATGTTGACGATCGAGCCGGATCCGGCCTCGCGCATCACCGCCGAGGCGGCCCGCACGCCCAGCCAGGTGCCGCGCAGATGGACGGTGATCACCGCGTCGAAGTCCTGCACCGTCATCTTCTTCAGTGAGGCGTCCCTGGTGATGCCGGCGTTGTTGACGAAGATGTCCAGCGATCCGAACCGCTCGACGGTTCCCGTGACGAGCGCATCGACCTGGGCCTCGTCGGTGACGTCGCAGCCGTAGGACCAGACGCTCCGCTCGTCCCCGAGCCCGGCCGCGGCCGCGGCCGCCTCATCGGCGTCCCGGTCGGCCAGGGCGACCCGGGCGCCGTTCTCACTCAGCAGCCGGGCGATCTCCAGCCCGATGCCCCGCGCCGCGCCCGTCACGATCGCGGTGCGGCCCGCCAGCAGCCCCGCCACCGGCCCCGCCCCCGTCACGCGAAGTACCTCACGACCGACTCGGCCACGCATACCGGCTTCCCGACACCCTCGGCCTCGATGGTGGTGGACAGCACGATCTGGGTCGCACCGTCCAGCGGGGTGACCTCCACCAGCCGCGAGGTCGCCCGGAGCTTGGAGCCCACCGGGACCGGCGCCGGGAAGCGCACCTTGTTCAGTCCGTAGTTGACCGCCATCCGGAGGCCGTCGACCCGGTAGATCTGCTGGAAGAACACCGGAAGCAGGGACAGCGTGAGGAATCCGTGCGCGATCGTCCTTCCGAAGGGTCCGTCCTTGGCCCTCTCCACGTCGACGTGAATCCACTGATGGTCATCGGTGGCGTCGGCGAACCCGTCGACACGCTCCTGCTCGACGGTGATCCAGTCACTGGTGCCCAGCACCTCACCACTCGCGCCGACGAGCTCGTCGAGACCGTTGAAGATCCTCATATTCCCTCCTCGGATGGGATGCCTCCGCACCAACCATCTGTTCTAATCTAGATTAGATAATAATTCGACTTCAAGGCCGGGGTCCTGTCACGACCCGGAGCGGCCTCGGCCCATCCGGTCGGAGAACATCCGGCCCCAGCGCAAAGGACCGCGGCAACATATGGATCTTGCTCTCACCGGCGCTCGGGTTCTGGTGACCGGCGGCGCCTCCAACATCGGGCGGGGCATCGTGCACGGGTTCGCCGCCGAGGGCGCGCGGATCGCCGTCTGCGACCTCGACGGGGACCAGGCCGACAGGGTCCGCGGCGAGGCACTGGAACGCGGAGCCGCCGCGGCCGAGGTGGTGCAGGCCGATCTGGCCGAGGCGGGAGCGGCCACCCGCGCCGTCGACCGGGTACTGGACGCCTGGGGCGGCATCGACGTCATGGTGAACAACGCGGGCATCAGCATCCCCGGCTTCGTCGCCGAGCACACCGACCGGGCACAGTGGCAACGCACCTTCGAGGTCAACCTCTTCGCGGCGATCGAATGCACCCAGGCCGTGCTCGTGCCGATGCGCGAGGCAGGCGCAGGGGCCCTGGTGTACATTGCCAGCGACGCCGCGTTCGGCGAGATCAGGCAGGCCGTCTACGGGGCCTCCAAGGCGGGGATCCTCGCCCTGGCCAGGACGACCGCCAAGGAGCACGGCCGGCACGGTATCCGCTCCAACGTGGTCTGCCCCGGCCTGGTCATCCCCGAGGGGCCCGAGGCCGTCGGCGCCACCAGCCTGTGGGCGGGTGGTCAGGATGCGATCTTCAACGACCGGCAGGTCGAATACATGCTCAAGGCCACCCCACTGCGCCGGCTGACCACGGCTCAGGACATCGCCGGCACCGTTCTCTGGCTCGCCTCACCGGCGGCCGCCCGCCAGGTCACCGGGCAAGTGATCTCGGTCAGCGGGGGCTACGCGATGCCCTGAGCCGCGTGCCCCTCCGCCCACTGTCTACCCGGACCCGCACCATCCGCTCGTTCCATGGAGGAAAGAAATGCCCGAGGCCTACATAGTCGACGCCGTCAGGACCGCCACCGGCCGGCGCCGCGGCGGATTCGCCGCCGTCCACCCCGCCGACCTGGGCGCCGCACCGATCCGCGCCCTGGTGGAGCGCAACGACATCGACCCGGAGACGATCGACGACGTCGTGTACGGCTGCCTGGACGCCATCGGCGGGCAGGCCGGCGACATCGCCCGCACCGCGGCGCTCGCCGCCGGGCTGCCCGAGTCGGTTCCCGGCGTGACCATCGACCGGCAGTGCGGATCGTCGCAGCAGGCCGTGCACTTCGCCGCCCAGGCGGTGATGAGCGGCACCTCGGACCTGATCATCGCCGGCGGCGTGCAGCAGATGAGCCAGTACCCCCTCCTGTCGTCGTTCACCGTCGGCGAGCCGTACGGCGCGGTCGACCCGTGGACCGGCTGCAAGGGCTGGGAGGAGCGTTACGGCAACCAGGAGATCTCCCAGTTCCGCAGCGCCGAGATGATCGCGGAGGAATGGGGCTTCTCCCGCCAGGACATGGAGGAGTTCGCCCTCGAGAGCCACCGGCGCGCCCTCACGGCCCGTCAGGAGGGCCGCTTCGACCGCGAGATCCTGGTGTACGAGGGCGTCGAGCACGACGAGGGCCCTCGCGCGGACACCTCGCTGGAGAAGATGGCCGGGCTCAAGCCCCTGACCGACGGCGGCCGCTTGACCGCGGCGGTCTCCAGCCAGATCTCCGACGCCTCCGCAGCACTGCTGATCGCCTCCGAGCGGGCCGTCCGCGCCTACGGTCTCGTGCCCCGAGCCCGGATCCACCACCTGGCAGTGCGCGGCGCCAGCCCGGTGAATCTGCTGGTCGCCCCACTTCCCGCCACCGAGCACGCGCTGAGCAAGGCCGGCCTCACCATCGGCGACATCGACCTGGCCGAGGTCAACGAGGCGTTCGCCAGCGTGGTGCTGGCCTGGCAGAAGCACATCGGCGCCGATCCCGCACGGGTGAACGTCAACGGCGGCGCCATCGCTCTGGGCCACCCGATCGGCGCATCCGGCGCCCGCATCATGACCACGCTGCTGCACGAGCTGGAGCGCACCGGCGGCCGGTACGGTCTGCAGACCATGTGCGAGGGCGGTGGCCAGGCCAACGTCACCGTCATCGAACGGCTGGGCTGAGGATGCGACGCGATCTCTACACCGACGACCACGAGCAGTACCGGCAGACCGTACGGGAGTTCCTGGCCCGCGAGGTGATCCCCCACTACCTCCGGTGGGAGGAGGAGCACAGCATCGATCGGAGGGTTCTCGCCGCCGCCCGTGCGCAGGGCATCGCAGGCCTGGAGGTCCCCGAGGAGTACGGCGGCGCCGGGGTGAGCGACTACCGCTACCGCATGGTGGTGTGCGAGGAGGTGGCCCGAGCCCAGGCGACGACCTTTACCGTCACCCTGGGGCTCCAGGACGACCTGGTCCTGCACTACCTGCTTGACCTCACCACCGAGGAGCAGAAGCGGCGCTGGCTGCCCGGGTTCGCCGGTGGCGACGTGATCGGCGCGCTGGCGATGACCGAGCCGGGCACCGGCAGCGACCTGCAGGGCATTCGGACCTCCGCCCGCCGCGACGGTGACTCCTGGGTGCTCACCGGGCAGAAGACGTTCATCAGCAGCGGCATCACCGCGGACCTGGTGATCGTCGCCGCCCGGACCGACCCGGAGGGGGGCTCGCGTGGGTTCAGCCTGTTCGTGGTCGAGGACGGGATGCCCGGCTTTACCCGAGGCCGCAGGCTCGAAAAGATCGGCTTGCATGGCCAGGACACCGCGGAGCTGTTCTTCGAGGACGTCCGGGTGCCGGATGCCAACCTGCTGGGCGTCGAGGGACAAGGGCTGCGGTACCTGATGAGCCATCTGGCCCGTGAACGGCTGGGGATCATCGCACAGTCCATCACGGGCGCCCGGGCCGTCTACGAGATGACCAGGGAATACTGCTTCCAGCGAGAGGCCTTCGGCAAGCGGATCGGCGACTTCCAGGCCACCCGCTTCGCGCTGGCGGAGATGGCCACCGAGCTGGACATCGCCGAGGCCTACACCGACAAGTGCGTGCTCGCCTACAACGCGGGAGAGCTGACGGCCGTGGACGCGGCCAAGGGAAAGTGGTGGATCAGCGAGCTGCAGAAGCGCGTCGTCGACCAGTGCCTGCAGTTGCACGGCGGTTACGGCTACATGCTGGAGTACCCGGTCGCCCGGGCCTTCGTCGACACCCGGGTCCAGACCATCTACGGTGGCACCACCGAGATCATGAAGGAGATCATCGGCCGGGACCTCGCGGCACGGCCATAGGGCGCGTTTTGTGGATCTTCGCCTACGCTGCGGATCCACCTCTCGGCCGGGGCCTCGCATCCCGGTTTCCCCGGAGGATGCCGCCCTAGTTTTTTAATCTATATTAAGATAAAGGAGAGTAGCCGGCCCGAACCCACGCGGGCCGGCCGTACACGAGAGGAACCGAAGTGACAGCGCTGTCCGAGGAGGAGCAGGCGGTCGTGGCGACCGTACGGGAGTTCGTCGACCGGGAGGTCCGGCCCGTCGTCCGCGAACTGGAGCACGCCAACGAGTATCCGGAGAGACTGATCGAGCAGATGAAGCAGCTCGGCATCTTCGGGCTCGCCGTCCCCGAACCCTACGGCGACGTGCTGGTCTCCACCGCCTGTTACGTCATGGTCACCGAGGAGCTCGCCCGCGGCTGGATGAGCCTGGCCGGGGCCATGGGCGGCCACACGGTGGTCGCGAAGCTCATCGCCACCTTCGGCACCGAGGAGCAGCGGCAACACTACCTGCCCCGGATGGCCACCGGCGAGGTCCGCGCCACGATGGCGCTCACCGAGCCGGTCGGCGGCTCCGACCTGCAGGCCATGACCACCGTCGCCCGGCGAGAGGGCGACGGGTACGTGGTCAACGGCGCCAAGACCTGGATCACCAACTCCCGCCGCTCCCAGCTCATCGCGCTGCTCTGCAAGACCGACCCGGCCGCGAAACCCGCGCACAGCGGCATGAGCATCCTGCTCGTCGAGCACGGGCCCGGCCTCACCGTCTCCCGTGACCTGCCCAAGCTCGGCTACAAGGGCGTGGAGAGCTGCGAGCTCTCCTTCGACGGCTACCGCGCCCCCGCCTCCGCGGTGCTCGGCGGCGTCGAGGGCCGCGGGTTCGCGCAGATGATGAAGGGGCTGGAGACCGGCCGCATCCAGGTCGCCTCCCGCGCCCTCGGTGTGGGCCGGGCCGCGTTCGAGGACGCCCTGCGCTACGCCCAGGAGCGCGAGAGCTTCGGCAAGCCGATCTGGAAGCACCAGTCCATCGGCAACTACCTCGCGGACATGGCCACCAAGCTCACCGCGGCGCGCCAGCTGGTCCTGCACGCCGCCGAGCGCGCCGACACCGGGCAGCGCTGTGACCTGGAAGCCGGCATGGCCAAGCTCTTCGCCTCGGAAACCGCGATGGAGATCGCGCTCAACGCCGTGCGCATCCACGGCGGATACGGCTACTCCACCGAGTTCGACGTCGAACGCTACTTCCGCGACGCCCCGCTCATGATCGTCGGCGAGGGCACCAACGAGATCCAGCGCAACGTCATCGCGGCACAGCTCGTCAGCAGGGGAGGTCTGGATCTTTGACCGAAGAGCACCTCTCGAGCCGCCGGGGCCGCCGACGAGTGGTCCCGGCGGGCGAAGGAACCCACCCGTATGATCGATCGGTGCCCAGTAAAGCCAGAAACAGGTCCGTCTCGAAAGACGGCGCCGGCCCGAAGTCCAGCCGTACCCGCGAGCGGATTCTCGACGCGGCGGCGCACGTCCTCAGCCGTAAGGGCTACTCAGGGACACGACTCGGTGACATCGCCGACCAGGCACAGCTCCAGGCACCGGCGATCTACTACTACTTCGGATCCCGCGAAGAACTGATCGAAGAGGTCATGTGGACCGGCGCCCAACGCGTCCGCCAACACGTCACCCAGGTCCTCGACGCACTCCCCGCCGACACCACCCCGATGGACCGCATCTGCGCCGCCGTCGAAGCCCACCTGCACGTCGAACTCGAACTCTCCGACTTCGCCACCGCCCTGATCCGCAACTCCGGCCAGATCCCCGAAGACCTCCGCACCCGCCAACTCGCCGAAGAGGCCGGATACGGCAAACTCTGGCGCGACCTCTTCCGCGCCCTCGACAACGCCGGCCAGCTCCGCCCCGACCTCGACCTGCGCGTCGCCCACCTCCTCGTCGTCGGCGCCCTCAACTGGGCCGCCGAATGGTGGAACCCCAAACGCGACACCTTCGAAGCCGTCGTCCGCACCGCCCAGTCCCTCATCCGCCACGGCCTCAGCACCACACCGCCGGACCAGCCAACCGAGGAAACCACCCCCCGCCCCCGGCGGAATCCGACTCAGCGCACCTCCTGACCCCCGGGCAGCCGGCAGCACGCCATCCGCTTATTATCTAATATTGATTAGATAATATCTGCATGATCACCTGGAGTCGTGATGAGTGGCGGGCCACTGTCCGGAGTCAAAGTACTGGAACTCGCCGGGATCGGGCCGGCCCCGTTCGCCGGGATGGCGCTGGCCGACCTGGGGGCCGAGGTCGTGCGCGTCGACCGGCCGGGAGGCAGCGGGTTCTTCCCCGGAGCCGAACAACTCGATCTGCTGAACCGGGGCAAGAAGTCCATCCTCCTCGATCTCAAACAGCCACAGGCGGTGGAGGCCGTACTGGCCATGGCCGCCGAGGCCGACGTGCTGATCGAGGGGTACCGGCCGGGGGTCGCCGAGCGACTGGGGCTGGGCCCCGACGTCTGCCACGCGCGCAATCCCCGGCTGGTGTACGGCCGGATGACCGGTTGGGGACAGGACGGCCCGTTGGCACAGACGGCGGGTCACGACATCGGCTACATCGCGCTGACCGGCGCCCTGCACGCCATCGGCGAGGCGGGCGGGCCGCCGCAGATCCCGCTCAACCTGCTCGGTGACTTCGGCGGGGGCGGCAACTACCTCGTGATCGGAGTGCTCGCCGCGTTGCGCGAGGCGGACCGCACCGGGCGCGGTCAGGTCGTCGACGCCGCGATCGTCGACGGCACCGCGCACCTGCTGGCCGGAACGCACATGATCATGGCCACCGGCGCCTGGACGGACGAGCGCGGCGCCAACCTCCTTGACGGCGGCGCGCCGTTCTACTCCGTGTACGAGACCTCCGACGGCCGGCACATGGCCGTCGGTGCCCTTGAGCCCAAGTTCTACGTCGAGTTGCTCGCCGGACTCGGCCTCGACGAGGACCCCCGCAAGCAGCACGATCGGAGCCGCTGGCCCGAGTTGCGTGCCCGGATCGCGGCCGCCTTCGCCGACCGGAGCCAGGCCGAGTGGTCGGCGATCTTCGCCGAGTCCGACGCCTGCGTGGCACCGGTGGTGAGCCTGCGCGAAGCCGCGAACCATCCGCACATCAGAGCGCGCGGCTCCATCGTGGAGCACGACGGGCTGCTGCAACCCGCGCCCGCGCCCCGCTTCTCCCTGACCCCCACCGCCCTCGGCACACCCCCTCCGGTGCCGGGCCGGCACACCGTGGAGGTGCTCGGCGCCTGGGGCGTCGACGCCGCGGCCCTGATCGAGTCCGGAGCGGCGGTGCAGGTCCCCACCGACGACGCGAAGGACAGGACCTAGGTTTCCCGGCCGGCCGCCTCCCGAGCGAGGCGGCCGGCCCCGGACGCGGCGGGACCGGCGACCCCTCGCGGGTTCACCGGTCCCGGGTGTCGCGGTCATGGCGCAGGGGAGCGCGCCCCTACGCCATGACCGCGACGTAACGCCAGTCAAGGACGTCCCGCGGCCCGTCACCGCCCACCACCTGGACGAGCGAGCGGAGACGGACCAGCCCGCCGCCTCCCGGCAGCGCCTGGCGGCGCTCGACCACCACCTCGCTGGAGAGCGTGTCGCCCTCGTGGACCGGGCCGACGTGGTCGCAGCCGTCCCAGGCCACGACCGTGACCAGGTTCGGCAGTGCCCGGCTGGCCTGGGACAGCGCGAGGCCGACGGTGTGCCCGCCGTACACCAGCCGCCGCTCGGCCGCGGCCCGCACGTCGTGATGCACCTGCGCCACGTTGAGGGTGAGCCTGGCCAGTTCCGGAGCACCGGACACCACGTCTCCCCCACCCACCCGAAGCCTCTCGCCCTCGGCGACGCCGGCGAAGTGCCGGCCCGCGACCCGTTCCCTGAAGCGGTCTAGCCGCCAGCCCGCCAGCATCCCGGTCACCGTCTCGGCGAGGTCCTCGTCGGTGACGGCCACGCCCACCGAGTCGAGATCGGCCTGGTGACCGGTCAGCGCCTCGGGGTCGCGCAGCGGCAGCATCGCGCAGCGCCAGAAGTCCAGCACCGGGCGTCCGGCCTGGTCCACGGTGGTGATCCGGAGCACCGCCAGCCCGGTCGGCCGGCGGCCCGGCTTCGCCCGGTTCTGGCGCAGCGCCACCACCTGTGTGGAGGTGCGCAGGGTGTCGCCGAGCAGGGGCATCCGGCGGAAGACCAGGCCCCGGTAGAACAGGTTCGCCTTGACGTGGTGGGTGACCAGGGTGGACTGGCCGATCGCCACGTCCCAGACCAGCGCCGGATGGGCCGGCGGCTCCCCTTTCGTGACGTCCCGGCAGAGATCGGCGTCGAGGGGGAGCCTGAGCCGGTCACCGACGATCGCCTGGTGTGCCGCGGCATGCCCGGCGGTGAGGGTGACTCCGGGCGCGCCGTCGAACACCTGCCCGACCGTCAGCTCGTCAAAGTACGGGCCTTCCACGGTCACCGTCATCGGTTCGCTCCCTCTGCTCGCGTCAGGACCCGCCTGGCCGCCACCGCTTCGTCGATCATCTTTCCGTCCGGTTCCACGGCGCCCGCCCCGGTCTCCCGCAACGCGCCGAGCACCGCGCGAGCCTGGGCGACCTCGTCCTCACCCGGGGTGAACACGGCGCGGCTCTGCCTCCACGTCCTTGCTTAATTTATATTAGGTTAAATGCGAGGCGCACGGAGAGAGGGTTGCCCGCGCCGGTGAGCCGTGTCTCCCGATACGCGCGGCCACCCATACCACGACGGTATGGAACTTTGTGAGGTATTCGTCTGCCTCGCTCGGTGTCAGCTTTGGGGTAGCCCTGACTCTCAGGGCTCCGTGTATCCCTCCCACCCCCAAGGGACACCGAGAGGAGTCACCCCCCCCCCAGTGAATCCGAAGGCCAAGCTGGGCGCCGTGGCCGTACTGGCCGTCACCGCCCTGATCACCCCCACCGCGGTGAGCGCCGCGTCCGCACCGGCGGACATCGCCGCCCGCACCGTCTCCGCCGACCCTCCGCCGTACGCACCGCCGAACGCGGAGGCGCGCCACCGCACCGTGACCACGGCCAACGCCACCGTCGCCATGAGGTCGGAAGCCCTCCTCAAGGGGCAGAACGAGAAGTTCACCCTGACCGCCAACGTCTCCGGCGCCCAGGGCCTGCAGCACCTGACCTACGCGCGCACCTACCGTGGGCTGCCGGTCTACGGCGGTGACGTGATCGTGTCCACCGACCGGGCCGGCGAGCTGGTCGGGTCCGTGAGCTCGGGCCAGCAGTCCAGGATCACGGTCGACGTCACGAGCAAGGTGGACGCCGCCGCGGCGACCGCCACCGCCCGCGCGCACGTGTCCGTCGTGGAGAGCGTGAGCACCCCTCGGTTGCTCGTGTCGGCAAGCCGGCCAGCACCGTCTGCTCCGGCCCGACGCCCCTGACCGGCATCGGCATCCAGAAGGCCGGCCAGATCTTCCAGGCCGGGCTGAACACCAAGACCGCACCGTGGACGCACGCCAAGGCGCGGCAGGCCACCGTGGCCGCCGCCAAGGCGCTCTTCCCGAGCGGCTGCGTCGAGGTCAACGCGGTCAAGGCCGCCTGGACCGCGGTGAACGTCCCGCTCGCGAGCGGTGAGGTGACGTGCCCGTAGCACCGGGCGACTCCCGGCTCCGACGATAAGCCAGGGTCCGGGCCCCGGCGAGTCGCCGGGGCCCGGACTGTGATTTGAATATCCGAAAGGGGTAGATATGCGCTGCTGAAAGATGGAGCAGCCAGGCGGAGAACGGGGGCGGCATGATGGTCCTCGGCCGGCCACCCGTACCGTCCGGAGAACCGGGGCACAGCGGGAGGGGAAGATCTGCTGACCGCGGTCCGGGTGCCACTCGGGCCGTGGCCTCCCTGCACCGCGCGACCGGATGAGCGGCGAGGCGACGGCCCTGAAGGACCAGGAGGGGGCCGACCCGCGCCGCTGGAAGGCACTGACCGTCTGCCTCGTCGCCGGCTTCATGACCCTGCTGGACGTCAGCATCGTCAACGTGGCGCTGCCCGCCATCCGCAGCGGGCTGGACGCCCCGCAGAGCGACCTGCAGTGGGTGGTGTCGGGATACGCGCTCACCTTCGGGCTGGCGTTGGTCCCCGCCGGGCGGTTCGGCGACATGCACGGCCGGCGCAACGCGTTCGTCCTCGGCGTCGTCCTGTTCACCCTGTCCAGCGCGGCGGCCGGGATGGCCGGGGACCCGACGTTGCTGGTCATCGCGAGACTCATCCAGGGGATGGCGGGCGGGGTGTTGAATCCGCAGGTCAGCGGATTGATCCAGCAGCTCTTCCGGGGAGCGGAGCGGGGCCGGGCGTTCGGGATGCTGGGCACCGTCATCGGCGTCTCGACCGCGATCGGCCCGCTGCTCGGCGGGGCGCTCATCCAGCTCGGCGGGGGTCCCGACGCGTGGCGCCTCGTCTTCTACGTCAACGTGCCGATCGGCGTCCTGGCCGTGGTCCTGGCGTACCGCTACATCCGGCCCCCCGCGCGTGGGAGACGGCCCCGGGAGAGCATGGACCCGGTGGGCGTGCTGCTGCTCGCCCTCGGCGTCGTGCTGGTGCTCCTGCCGTTCGTCGAGGGGCAGCAGCGGCAGGGCGCGGGAAAGTGGCCGACGCTGCTCGCCGGGCTCGTCGTGATCGCCGCCTTCGTGGCCTGGGAGCGCCGGTACGGGCGGCGCCGCCAGCCGGTCGTCGACCTGTCCCTGTTCCGCAGGCGTTCGTACGCGCTCGGTGCCCTGCTCGGGACGCTCTACTTCGCCGGCTTTACCGCGATCTTCTTCATTCTCACCCTGTACCTGCAGAACGGCCTGCACTACTCGGCCCTGGAGGCAGGGCTGGCGACCACACCCTTCGCGGCGGGATCGGCCGTGGCCGCCGCGCTGGGCGGCCGGATCGTCACCCGGCTGGGCCGGCCACTGGTGGTGTGGGGGCTGCTGCTGGTCGCGGCCGCGCTGGGCGTCACGGTGCTCGCCGTACGGCTGGTCCCCGGCGAGCACGTGGCCTGGGCCATCGCGCTGCCGCTGCTCCTCGCCGGCGTGGGCAGCGGCCTGGTGATCTCCCCCAACCAGACGCTGGCCCTGTCGGAGGTGCCGGTCGCCATGGCCGGCACCGCCGGCGGGGTGCTCCAGACGGGGCAGCGGATCGGCACGGCCATCGGCATCGCGGCGATCGGCTCGGCCTTCTTCGCCGAGGTCGCCTCCTCCCACGGCGACTACGCGATGGCGTTCCAGCACTCGCTGCTGGTCGCCATCGCCTTCGTACTGGTCTCGCTGGTCGTGGCCGTCGTCGACGTGGTCACCGCCCGGCGTGCCGGGCTCCGCTGAGAGCGAGGGCGGTCAGGCGGGCGCGTAGGTGAGGCAGTCGATGTCCTTCTGCGCGTAGCCGACGACGATGCCGGAGGCCTGGCATTCGTACTGGACGTTGTGCTGGCAGTCGGACATCTTGCAGGCGCCGACGCGGCCGGTGGCGGCGGGGTCGCCGCCCTTCACGTCGACCTTGAAGAAGGTCTCACACTCCGCGTGATGACTGTTGCCGACCGTGATGGCCAGCGCGTGGCAGACGTGTTCCGCGTTGTAGGCGCACGCGTCGACCTGGCACTCGTTGACTGCGGGCATCTTCATGGCCGACCTCTCCTAGGACTCGGGCCGGCCCCGGACGCGACCAGCCACCGTCGGGGCCTGTCGCCCAACGGTCTGTTCGGTGTCACCGCGCGGCGATGCCAACGCGTCCGGCCGGCACTTGGGCCGTCAGGTCCTCATCATGGTTTTCCTGCACTCACGAGTCGGACATGACACGGTCCCCGTTCCAGCACGCGGACTATCCGGTTTAGTACCGCGCCCGGATCACCGTCACGCCCATCCGGGCTCCAAGGCTTCTCCAAGAGCGGCTTCCGGCGGACCTTCGCGATCGGGAGAGCAGCGTGCCGAACGACACCCGCCCCGGCCCGGAAAACGGCCGTCAGGCCCCACCGATTCGATCAGCGACTTACGAGTCCCGAGGTCGCGCCAGGCACCCCCGACGGCTGGCGATCATGATGGGTCACCGGAGTCCTCCCATGTCAAACGCCATGCGGGTTCAGTTTCGAGACCGAGTCCACATAAGGCTCCCCCGGGCAACGCCTCTCCGCGAAGAACGGTCGGCCCCGAATTCACCGGCGCCGCCACATTGATGGCGCACATTCCTTACCAGGGCGAAAAACGCTCATGAATTTTCTGGTCATGCTATTTGACCGGCCATGTCCACCCGAAATGAGAATCGACGGCATTCCGCATCGCCCGCCGCCGGGACCCCCGATGCCGAATTCGTTTTCGTGCGACGATTGACCGCTTTCGGCGAACTCCCGTCATCCGATGGGTCAATGTCCCCCGTCTCCGGCGGCCGGCCGGCACGCCGGACCCGCGACGGCTCGGGGCGTCCCGGGCTCCACGCCACCGGGGCTCCTCCGCACGGGCGTCGGCCCCAAAAAGCGAGAAGAAGTTAATTTTTCGGTATGCGAGACGGCATCCCGCATACTTGACACGCCTTAAGGCGCTCGCCTAGATTTTCGAGCACGCCGCCAACCAAGATCAATTATGGAAGGAGGGCACTTGACCAGCAAAAACAGACTTCACAGCGTAGCTCTCGCGCTTCTTGGCAGCGCCAGCCTGCTTATCGGATGGCAACTGATCATCTCAGTTGGCCTCGTTTCCGAGGCGTCCATTCCGCAGCCACTGGCCGTCCTGCGAGCGCTGCCGACCTTGCTTACCGACGCCGACTTCCTGAGCGGCGCGGCCGACACCGTGACGAGCTGGATGACGACGGTCGTCCTCGGCTCCCTCGCTGCCGTCTCGATCGGGCTCGTGACGAGCAGCATTCCTTTTCTCCGACGCCCGACCAGCGTGGCGGTGAACACGTTCCGGTCGGTGCCCGCCACCGCGCTCATCCCGGTCGGGATCGTGCTCTTCGGGCTGGGCTCGCAAATGAAGATCGCGATCGCCTTCTACGCGATCTTCTGGCCCATTCTGATCAACACCGTCTACGGTGTCGCGGCGACCGAACCGATGCGCATCGACGCGGCCCGATCGATGCGCTGGCCCTGGTGGCGCCGCCAGGTGTTCGTCATCCTGCCCAGCGCCATTCCCTCGATCCTCACCGGCATCCGCATCGCCACCGGCGTCGGCCTGATCGTCATCATCAGCACCGAGCTGCTGGGAGCTCGAACGGGAGTGGGAACCGTGCTCGTCCAGTACACGCAGGCATTCCGGCCCGACGTCGTGTACGCCGGCGTACTACTCCTCGGCGTCTTCGGAGCGGTGTTGTTCGGCCTCATGGTCCGCGGTGAGCGTCGCCTGGTCAAATGGGCCCCCGCCGGCCAGACGACATGAACGCCATGAAGCCTCAGATCGTAGAACAGCCCCCCCGGGCCGTCGACACACCTCAACAAACCACTCAAACCGCCGATGTGCGTAAAAAAGGTATCACACTGCGGCAGGTGGTTCTCGCCGTACCGCGTGCGCTGTCGAGTGGCTGGCTCGTCGCCCTGGTGCTCCTGATCTGGGAGGTCTACGCCCGGCTCCGGCCGTCGGTGTTCTTCCCTCCGCTCAGCGAGGTCCTGGCCAACTTCGGAACCCTCTGGCTCTCCTCGGATCCCGGGAAGCTCTTCATGTCGGACCTGCTCCTCGAACAGGCCGGCATCAGTCTCGGCCGGTTCGCCGCGGGATGGTCGCTCTCGGTTCTCGTCGGCACGGCCGTGGGGGTGCTGCTCGGGCGCAGTCCCATCGCGTCGAGCATGTACAACCCGACGGTTCGCTTCTTCATCGCCGTCCCGAGCACGATGTTGCTGCCGATCGCGGTGCAGCTCTTCGGCGTCACCTCGCAGATGAACATCTCTCTCGTCTTCCTCGGCACCGTCTGGATCATCATGATCAATACCGCCGACGGGGTCGCGGGGGTCGACCCGATGTGGCTGCGCAGTGCGCGCAGCCTCCAACTCGGCCGCTGGACCCACTACCGGCGGGTGATAATCCCGGCCGCGATGCCACGGATCATGACGGGCCTGCGCGTCAGCCTCGGCACCGGCCTGATCCTGATGATCATCTCAGAGCTCTACGCCACGACGGTCGGGCTCGGCTACCAGATCGTGGTCGCCGGAAACAACTTCCTGTACGCCGACATGTGGTCCGCCTTCGTCCTCGTCGGCCTGATCGGGATCCTGCTCAATTCGATTTTCACGCTCATCGAACGGCGCGTACTGCGCTGGGAGCGCCGCTCCGGCATGGCGGATCTGTGATGCCGGCGCCGACCACGAGAGGAACCCGATGGACCTGCGGGTAGATTCCGTCAGCAAGACCTACGGGAACGGTTCCGGCGCTCGCGTCGCGTTGACGGGTGCGGCGATGACCGTCGGCTCGCAGGAACTCGTGTCGATCGTGGGACCGTCCGGATGCGGTAAGTCCACCCTCCTGATGATCATGGCTGGACTGCTGCGGCCGAGTTCGGGCACGGTGACGCTCGGCGAGAAGGTCGTGGACGGGCCGCCGATGGGGCTTTCCGTGGTGTTCCAGGACTACAGCCGGTCGCTGTTCCCGTGGATGACCGTACGGCGCAACCTGACGATGGCGGCGGCGGCCTACAAGCTGCCCAAAGCCGAGCTGGGGCACCGGGTCGAGCACGCCCTGGAGTCGGTGGGCCTGCCGGGATCGGGCAACCTGTATCCGTACCAGATGTCCGGCGGCATGCAGCAGCGGGTCGCCATCGCCCGCGCCCTGGTCGTCGAGCCCACCGTCATGCTGATGGACGAGCCGTTCGCGGCGGTGGACGCGCAGACCCGCGCCGACCTTGAGGACCTCGTGCTGCGGGTACGGGACGAGTACCGGGTCACGATCGCGTTCGTGACCCACGACATCGACGAGGCCGTCTACCTCGCGGACAGGGTCGTCGTGATGGCCGCCAACCCGGGGCGGATCCTCAACGACATCCCGGTCAGCCTTCCCAAACCACGCGACCAGGTCGAGACGAAGCTCGACCCGGATTTCGCGGCCCTGCGCAGCCAGGTGTTCCAGCTCGTGATGCGGCCCGGCGCCACGCAGAAGGTCGGCTGATCCTCTTCCCCACTCCTGGCCGGAGAAGGCACGGCTCAACCGCCGCCGGCCGCCTCCGGTCCGCTATCGCAACACCGGCGAGGGTGTGCTCTGTCCATGGCTATCGGTTCCAAGAAGGAAGACATCGTGGAGATAGATTCGATCACTCGGCGCGTCCGGCACCGGCGGACTCTCGGCGGCATGGCGTTGGCCGGTGCCCTGGTTCTGGTCACCGCGTGCGGGGCGACCTCGGAGGAGACCTCCGGCGCCTCGCCGGAGGCGACCGGACCGCAGACGCTCAAGCTCACCACGCTGGGACTGTGCAACGAGATCTCCGTGTACTGGGCCCAGGAGAAGGAACTGTTCACCAAGCACGGCGTGAAGATCGAGCTGGTGAAGTCGGCCGGTGGAGCCGCCGGTCTGACCGCGTTGCAGAGCGGTGACGTCGACCTCGCCTTCACCAACCCGTTCTCGACCATGCTCGCGATCTCACGGGGCATCGGCCTGCAGTGGATCGCGACCGCGTACGGCACCCCCACCTCCGAGGACGACGGGACCAACTCGATCGCCATCTCCAAGGACTCGGGGATCACGAGTGCGAAGGATCTCGAAGGCAAGACCATCGGGGTCAACGAGGTCGGTGGGATCAACCAGATCATCACCACCGCCTGGCTCAAGGCGAAGGGAGCCGACCCGTCGACCGTCAAGTTCGTGGCGCTGCCATTCGCCGAACTGGCGTCGGCGGTGGCCAGCGGCAAGATCGCGGCCTCCCAGGTCTCGGCGCAGAACCTCAAGCCGGAGCTGGGCCTGAAGTCACTCGGCGACCCGTTCGTCGCCGCCGGCAACGGCAAGTCGCTGGTCTTCGCCGGTTACGTGGCCACGACCGAGAAGTCGAAGACGCTGGAGCCGGCGATGAAGGGGTTCCAGGCGGCGCTCATCGAGGCCAACGAGCAGATCAAGCTGCCGGAGAACCAGGACGAGCGCTTCGCGCTGTCGTCCTCGCACTGCAAGCAGGAGGTGAGCATGCTCAAGACCATCAAGGAGAACCCGTACCTGGCCGAGGTGGACACGAGCGCGCTTGAGCAGATGGCTCAGCTCCTGAAGGACCAGGGCATGCTCCCCGACCCGCCCACGCCCGACACCTTCGTACCGTCCTACGTCGTCAAGAAGAGCTGACGAGAACGTGGTGATCCGGCGACGCCCGTGGATCGTTCCGGCGTCGCCGGTCGTGGCCGAGCAGCACCGGAGAAGTGAGGATCTATGAAAGTGGACACCCTGGTCAAGGGTGGACGGCTGGTCACGCCGCAGGGCGTCGTCGAGGCGGCCATCGCGGTACGAGACGGGCGGATCGTGGCGATCGGCGACGAGGACTCGCTGCCGGCGGCGGCGGAGGTGATCGACTGCGCCGGCAAGCACGTGCTGCCGGGCCTGGTGGACCCCCATGTGCATCTCGGCGGAGGGCGGCCCCTGGCGGAGATCTTCGCCTCCGAGACCGCCTCGGCGGCGATCGGCGGCGTGACGACGGTACTGCAGTACCGTCGCAGCGGCACGTCGTTCTTCGAGACGTTCCCCGCCGAACGTGAACTCGCCCGCTCCCGGATGATCGTGGACACCCAGTTCCACTTCATCATCGGGACGATGGACCAGGTCGAGCAGATCCCCGAGTACGCGGCCGAGTTCGGCGTCACCAGTTTCAAGTTCTACATGGGCGGCTACGAGCCGGGAAATCCCATCGGGCTGGTGACGGTGAACGACGCCCTGCTCTACGCGGCGATGGAACGCATCCGCGAGCTCGGGCCCTACGGCTGGTGCATGGTCCACTGCGAGGACGACTCACTGGTCAGCCACCTGACCCACCAGGTCAAGGCTCGCGGTGGCAACGACCTGGCCGCGTACACCGAGTCCAGGCCGGCCTTCGTCGAGGAGCAGGACCTGCTGCGCGCGATCTGGCTGGCCGACCTGCAGGAGTGCCCGCTCTACGTGCCGCACACCACTGTGGGCATGGCGGTCGACGCGGCGGCGGAGTCCCGCCGCAAGGGACGCACCGTCGTCCTGGAGACCTGCCCGCACTACCTGGCGCTGACCGCCGACGACGCGCGGCTGGCCTGCCAGGGCCCCGGCGTGGGCAAGGTGGCGCCCGCGCTGCGCGACCACGACCACCAGGCCGAGCTGTGGCGCGGCCTCCGGGAGGGCTGGATCTCGACCATCGGATCGGATCACGTGCCCATCGCCAAGAACGGGCGCGGTTTCTGGGAGGAGGCCCCGGGGTTCGCCGGCCTGGCCACGATGCTGCCGGTCGTCCTCACCGAAGGCGTCCTGCGCGGCCGGATCACCCTGGAGAAGGTCGCCGAGACCATGTCCTACAACCCGGCGCGGCTGTTCGGCCTCTACCCGCGCAAGGGCGCGCTGCAGGTCGGCTCGGACGCCGACCTCGTGCTGGTCGACCTGGAGCGGGAGGCCGTGGTCGGGCCCGAGGTCACGCAGAGCGAGTTCCCGAGCGCGTTCGAGGGGACTCCGCTGAAGGGCTGGCCCGTGCTCACCATGCGGCGCGGTGAGGTGATCTTCCGTGACGGCAAGGTGCTCGCCGAACCGGGCAGCGGTCAGATCGTCGAGAAGAACCCGGCGGACGCCGGCGGGGGAAGGAACTGGCATGCGGCTTGAGACCCAACTCGATCCGGCCGACGTCGGGCTTCTCGTCGTGGACATGCAGAACGGCTTCTGCCATCCCGACGGCGCCCGAGGCAAGGCGTTCGGCCCCGGCGCGGTCCGCCGGCCACGCGAGATCATCCCGAACGTCGTCAACATGGTCGGCCTCGCGCACCGGCTCGACATCCCGGTCTGGTTCACCCAGCAGGTGCACTACAACGAGGACGCCGGAAGAACGCGACGCAGGATCCCGTCCCATCTGGAGCGGCGCGGCGTGAAGCTCGAACTCTGCCGGCGCGGGACCTGGGACGCCGAACTGCTCGACGAGATGAAGGCGGTCCGCCGCCCGGAGGACGAGATCGTCGTCAAACACCGGTCGAGTGCCTTCTACTCGACCACGCTGGAGTGCGAGCTGCGCATGCGCGCGGTGCAGGTTCTGGTGGTGACCGGGACGACCACCAGTTTCTGCGTGGACTCCACCATCCGTGACGCCTACGCCAGGGACTTTGACGTCATCGTGCCCGCCGAATGCGTCGCGGACTCCGACGACGCGGCCCAGGCCGCCACCCTGGCCTGCATAGACCGGTTCCATGGCGTGGTGACCACCATGACCGACCTGACCAGGGCACTGGGCGCCTGACATGCGGATGCCACGACCTGACGGCGCACGACCCGACGGCGCACGACCGGACTCCGGCTGGGAAGCGCGGCGGATCCGGATCCGCGTCGACGGCGAGGTGGTCGAGGATTCGCTCACCGATCTGGGTGTGTCGCTGCTCACCGTGCTTCGCCGCAACGGCCGCACGGCGCCCAAGTCGGCCTGCGGCCGAGGTGAGTGCGGCGCCTGCACGGTGCTGCTGGGCGATCGCGTCGTCATGTCGTGCACCGTGCTCGCGGCCGCGGTCACCGCCGACGTGACCACGGCCGCCGGGCTCGCGGCGGACGACCTGCGCGAGTCGTTCGCCGACCATGTCGCGTTCCAGTGCGGATTCTGCACACCCGGCCAGATCGTCCGCGCCGAGGCCCTGTTGCGCGAGGGCTCCTGCCCGACCCGTGCGGAGGTCACCCGCGCGATGGCCGGAAACGTCTGCCGCTGCACCGGATACGTGCAGATCATCGACGCGATCATGGACACGATGGAGAAGCGGCGAGTCGAGGGATCAGATTGCGTACCTCAGTAGTCGGCACGCGGGTCCGCCCGCTCGACTGGACCGGCAAGACCACCGGAACCGCCCCCTACTCGGCCGACGCGTTGCCCGAGGGGACACTCGTGGGACGGATCCTGCGCTCCCCCCTCCCACACGCCCGGATCACCAGGCTCGACACCGGCCGGGCGCTACGGGTCCCGGGAGTGCACGCGGTCGTGACGCACCGGGACCTCGCTCCCGGAACCGTCTACGAGCACAGCGGCGAGCCGTACTCCGACCGCCCGCCCCTCGCCGTCGACCGGGTCACCTACGTCGGCCAGGAGATCGCCGCGGTGGCCGCCGACACCGTCGAGGCCGCGGAACTGGCACTGAGCCTCATCGACATCCGCTACCGGCGGCTGAAGCCGGTGCTCTCCGTCGCCGCCGCGCTCGCCCCCGGAGCGCCGAGGGTGCAACGCCGGGCGAGCGGGGACAACGTGTCACTGACCGTGTCCGGAGTCTGGGGTTCGGCCGAACTCGCGCGCCTCAACTCGGCCATCACGGTCGGCGGGTCGTTCGACTACCCGCGGGTCACCCACGCCTGCATGGAGCCGAACACCACGCTCGCCTGGTGGCACGGGGACCGCCTGGAACTGTGGACGTCGACCCAGGCCCCGCACTTCGTGGTACACGAGCTGGCCCGGGTCCTCGGCCTCCGGGTCGACCAGGTCGTCTGCCGTGACGTCGCGGTCGGCGGTGGCTTCGGGTCGAAGTCGAAGGTGTCGGAGCACGAGGCCGTCGCGGGCCTGCTGTCGATGCGCAGCGGACTACCGGTGCTCGTCGAGTTGAGCCGCGAGGAGGAGATCGCCGCGACGAAGCCCCGGCACGCCTTTCGCACCGCGATGCGCGCGCACGCGGACGACACCGGGCGGATCTGCTGGTTCGAGGCCGACGTCGACGCCGACAACGGCGCGTTCAACCACTACGGCCCGTCCGTGATCCGCGCGGGTATCAAGCAGATCGGCTCCCTCTACCGTCCGGACGCGGTCAGCTGGACGGGCCGTCTGGTCGACACCAACCTGCCTCCGGGCGGTCAGTTCCGCGGGTACGGCGCTCCGCAGACCGCGCTCGCGATCGAGTGCCTGGTCGACGAGCTGGCCGAGCGGACCGGGACCGATCCGATCGAGTTCCGGATCAGGAACGCCAACGAGCCCGGCTCGGTCGCGCTCGCGGGCGCGCGCATCGGTTCGGCCCGGCTGGTGGAGTGCCTGGAGTCGGTACGAGAGCTGATCGGGTGGGACGAGAAGAAGGCCGCCGCACGTCCCCTTCGCGGTCTCGGTGTGGCGGTCGGCATGCACGCGAGCGGTTCCTACGCCTACCCGGGCGGCAACGTCAGCGCGGCGGGGATCGACGTGACCTCGACCGGCGAGGTCGTGGTGCGCTTCGGCGGGTCCGACGCCGGGACGGGCCAGCGCACCGTGCTCGGGCAGATCGCCGCCGAGGTGCTGGGCGTCCCGATCGACCGTGTCGAAGTGATCATGGGTGACTGGGACGAGACGCCGCCGGACATGGGCGCCTGGTCGTCGCGGGGAACGCACATGGGCGGGCACGCCGTCAAGCGCGCCGCGGAGGCGATGGCCGACCGGTTGCGCGAGCTGGGCGCGGCGAAACTCGGGGGCCCCGAGGTCACGCTGCGCGCGGGGCGCGTCGAGTCCGCCGAGGACGCCATCGAGATCGGCGAGCTCGCCGCGACGGCACCGGAGGCCGTCGACGGGCGGCTGCGACTGGATCTGGAGTACCTCGAAGAGCGAATGGAGCCGTACTGGACGGGTATCCCCACCCCCAACATCTCACCGAGCTACACCTTCGCCGCGCACGCCGTCGAGGTCGAGGTCGATCCGGACACCGGCGAGATCCGCGTACTGGACTATGTGGCGGCCCATGACATCGGCCGGGCGATCCACCCGGGGCTGGTGGAGGGACAGATCATCGGGGGCGTCGTGCAGGGACTGGGCGCCGTCCTGGGGGAGAACCTCATCTACGAGGGCGGACGGGTCGTCAACCCGTCGTACCTGAACTATCCGCTGCCGCGCTCGACGACGGCACCGTCGGTGCGCGCGGTGCTCATCGAGGGCCCCGAGGAGGCCGGGCCGTTCGACGCGAAGAGCGTGGGTGAGATGTCCATCGTCCCGCCGGCGCCGGCGGTGCTCAACGCCGTGTACGACGCCATCGGCATCCGGTTCCACCAGGTGCCACTGACACCGGACGTCGTGCTGCGCGCACTGCGCGAGTCCCACGGCACCCGCGAGCGGCGTTATCACCTGCTCCGCCGCCCTTCACGCTGGCAGATCGAGCTGCTTCGCCGGCTCTACCCGGTCGGCGTCCACGCGCTGCTGCACCGCGCCGGAACCCGGTTCGCCCGTCGCCTGACCCCCCGGCCGGTCCGGGAGGTCCTCTCCCCGGCGAGCGTTCCCGAGGTGGTGACCGCGCTCGGGAGCGGGCCGCGCGGCGATGTGGCGGTCATCGGCGCCGGGTCCGACCTCCTGCCGCAACGGGATCAGAACCTGGCGAATCCACACACCCTGGTGTCGACGTCCTCGGTCGCATCGCTACGCCGGCTCGACTCCGACGCGGGGGTGGCCGAGATCGGCGCGGCGGTGACCCTCGCCGAACTCGGCCGGTGGGCTCGCGGGCGCGTACCGATGCTGGCCGACGCCGTCGGGATGATCGCCTCGGCGCAGATCCGTGACATGGCCACGGTGGGGGGCAACCTGGCGCAGGCCAAGCGGTGCTGGTTCTTCCGTAACGGGTTCGACTGCTACAAGCGCGGTGGCTCCACCTGCCCGTGCTACGCCGTCACCGGCGACCACCGGTTCCAGCACGCGGTCATCGGCGGGCATCGCTGCCAGGCGGTGACCCCCTCGGACCTGGCGACCGTCTTCGCCGCACTCGACGCACGGGTACGGATGACCGGGCCCGCCGGCAGCCGGGAGGTGCCGATCGGCGAGCTGTACCGCGGCCCCGGCGAGTTGCGCGTACGCCCCGGCGAGTTCATCGAGTCGGTGTCGTTCACCGAGCCGGGGTCGTTCACCGAGCCGGGGTCGTTCACCGAGCCGGGCAGGGAGCGGCGCGGCGTCTTCGAGAAGCTGCGGCAGTGGGACGGCGACTTCGCCGTCGTCTCCCTCGCGATGACCGCCGACGTCGACGAGGCGGGCGCCTGGCACCGGCCGAGAATCGTCTTCGGCGCGCTGGCCCCGGTCCCGTGGCGTCCGACCACGGTCGAACGGGCGATCGAGGGACGGCACCCGTCCGTCCGGGAACTCCTCTCCCTGACCGAGCACGAGTTCGAGCACCACGCCCATCCCCTGGCCCGCAACGAGTGGAAGCTCGACGCCGCGGCGGGCCTGCTCCGGCGCGCCGCCATGGCCCTGGGCGCGGCAGACCGATGAGACAGGGAGCGATGACGTCGATGAGTTCTTCGAGCGCGACCCCCGGCGACGCCCGGGCCGCGCGGATCGTCGACCGGCTGAGGGCCGGCGGTGCCGGCGTCGCCGCGTCGCTGCCGGACAGCTGGCTGAGCCCGCTGATCGACACGGTCGCGCGCACCCCGGAGATCACCCACGTGCGGGTGACCCGCGAGGACGAGGGGGTGGCGATCTGTGCCGGCGCGTCGCTCATGGGCCGCCGCGCCGTACTGCTCTGCCAGAACGCCGGAGTGCTGCTGGCGGCGAACGTGCTGGCCGGTTACGCCCACCACCACGAGATTCCGCTCGTCGTGGTCGCGGCCGACCGTGGCGGCCCACAGGACGGGTTCTTCTACCAGGCCTACAAGGGCCAGGTCACGCCGGGCGTGCTGACGGCTCTCGGCCTGCCCTGGCATCGCGTCGAGAGCGAACGTGACGACTGGCTTTTCGAGCGGGCCTTCGAGCAGGCGTCCCTGCACCGTCGCCCCGTCGTCCTGCTGTGCTCACGTGCCGGACTGACCGGGGAGGCATCGTGAAACGCGCCGAGGTGGCCCGCGCGGTCGCGGCGGCGGCCACGGAACACGTCGTGATCACGAGTCTGGGCAGCGCCGGGCGCGCGTGGCGCGAGCACGGTGGAACCAACCCCACGTTCTACGGCTCGGACCCCATGGGCGCCGCCCCGGCGTTCGCCCTGGGCGCGGCCCTGGCCCGGCCCGACCGGGAGTTCGTGCTCCTGGAGGGCGACGGCGACCTGACGATGGGCCTGGGATCGTTGCTCACCCTCGCCGGCGCCGCACCGGGCAACCTGCGCGTCGTGGTCTTCGAGAACGGCCGTTACGAGACCGGTGGAGGCCAGCCGCTCAGCGCGGCCGGCCTGGCCGACATCGCGGCGCTCGCGGCCGCCGCCGGCTGGGGCTGGACCCGCACCGTCGAGCGTGACGCGACGGCCGAGGACCTGGCGGCGGCGGTCACGGCGCTGCTGGCCGCCCGCGCCCCGGCGCTGCTCGTCGTCCGCGTCGACGTCGAACCGTCACCGTACGGCGGCCCGGGACCGCATTCCGGCGGCGAGGCCAGGGCCGTCTTCCAGCAGCGGTTCCAGGCATGGGACCACATGATCGAGAACGGAAACCGATGACAACCCTCATCCTCCGCCAGGCCAGACTGCTCGACCTCGACCATGACGGATCGATGGGGGACGTGGTCGTCGCCGACGGGCGCATCGTGGCCGTCGGCCCCGGAGCGGGCGCGGCACACGTGCCCGCGGAAACGGAGTCCGTGGAGATCGTCGACCTCGGCGGCGACATCCTCATCCCGGGACTCGTCAACTCCCACACCCACTCCAACCAGAGCATCGAGAAGGGACTGTGCGACGCGCTGCCCCTCGACGCGTGGATGGTGGTGGCGAGCTACGGCGGAGCGGGTGCCCGGCTGAGCCCTCGCGACCTGTACGTCTCGGCGATGGTCGGCGGCCTGGAGATGATCCGCACCGGCACCACCTCCGTCCTCGACTGCGCCCGCGCGGACCTGGAGTGGATCGACGAGGGCATGGACGCGATCATGCAGGCGTACCTGGACCTGGGTCTGCGCGCGTCGGTCGCGATCCAGTTCTCCGACCTGGACTTCTTCTCCTCCCTCCCCATCGATCTCGTTCCCGGCGGAGCGGCGCTGAGGCGGCCTCCGTCGGCGCGGCCGGACGAGGTGCTCGCCGCGGCCTCGCGCTTCCTGGACCGCTGGGAGGGGACGTCCCCCCGAGTGCGGCCGATCCTGGGCCCCTCCTCCCTGCCGCGCTGTTCCACCGAGTTGTTCGGAGCCACCGTCGACCTCGTCCGGGCGCGGGGCACTCGGATGCAGACCCACCTGCTGTCCGCCCGCTCGCAGATCGATGTGGCGCGTGAGCGGTTCGGGGGATCGACCGTCGAGTTCCTGCGGAAGATGGGTGCCCTGGAGGACTGGGCCTCCTTCGCGCACGCCATCTGGCTGGACGAGCGCGAGGTGGCGATGTTCGCCGAGACCGACGCGGTCGCCGTCCACAACCCCGCGAGCAATCTCAAGCTCGGTGCCGGTGTGGCACCGGTTCCCGCTCTGCTGCGGGCCGGCGCGCGAGTGGCCCTCGGATCGGACGGGGCCAGCAGCAACGACACCCAGAACATGTTCGAGACGTTGAAGCTCTCCACCATCGTCCACCGGGTGCAGGGCCCGCCGGCGACCTGGCCGACCGCGATCGACGGGCTGACCATGTGCTGGACAGGTGGTGCGCGCGCGCTCGGTGCCGATCTGGGCCGGATCGCGGTCGGCGCCCTCGCCGACCTCACGGTGCTCGACGCCGATCACGTGTGGCCGGCCCCGGCGGCGCAGCTCCGGCACCAGATCACCTACGGCGAGCTCGGATCGGCGGTGCGGAAGGTGTACGTGGACGGCGCGCCCGTACTCGTGGACGGAACCGTGACAACGGTCGACGAGGCGGCGATCCGAGCCGAGGCACGAGAACTCACCACGCGGATCTGGAGCTCGCTCCCGGCCAGGCTGGCGAGGTTCGAGGAGGTACGCCCGACGCTGGAACGGATCGAGGCGGCCAGCGGCGTCCGGGCGACCCCGTCATGCGGCTAGTGATGATCTCCGCGTGACGCCACGCGACGGCCGGCTGTCTGCCCTGGTCAGACCATCTGTCGTCAACGACGTCACGCGACGATGCCCGCCCGCACCAGGCGGCCGATCAGCGCGTCGCCCATCGCCACGGCGGCATTAATCGGCAATACCGGTTATTGCCGATATCCCCCCAGAAGGTCCAGGTTGGTAAGTTCTTTGGAAGGACAATTGGAACACGCACCCGAGGAGCTGACACGGTGGAGGTCGAGCAGACGGCACTGCCCGGGATAGGACTGCGGCACGAGTTCACGACGCGGTCGGGCAGGCGCATTGGAATCGTCTCTCACCGCACAGGCCGCCGTGACCTGGTGCTTTACGACCCAGACGATCCCGATCGCGCATGCGAGACCATAAAACTGAACGACGAGGAGGCCGACGCGCTCGCCGAACTGCTCGGCGCCCCCCGCATCGTGCAGCGCCTCAACGCCCTGCACAGCGAGGTCGAGGGGCTCGTCAGCCTGCAACTGCCGATCACGCCCGGCTCGCCGTACGCCGGCCGGCCGATGGGTGACGCGCGCGTCCGCACCCGTACCGGCGCCTCCATCGTGGCCGTGGTTCGCGAGGGCCAGGTGTTCGCCAGCCCCGCCCCCGATTTCGGTCTGCTCGGCAACGACGTGGTGGTCGTGGTGGGCAGCCCGGAGAGCACCTCCGCCGTCTCTGACATCCTGTCCGGCGGGTAGGAAACCTGGTGCATACGGCTATTCTTTTTCTTGAGCTCGGTGCTGTCCTTCTCGGGCTCGGCATCCTCGGCGCACTGGCCCTTAAAGTCGGCATCTCGCCCATCCCCCTGTACCTCATCGCCGGACTGGCCTTCGGCACCGGCGGCATCCTGCCCCTGGCCACCAGCGAGGAGTTCACCTCCGTCGGCGCCGAGCTCGGCGTCATCCTGCTGCTGCTCACCCTCGGCCTGGAGTACAACGCCGACGAGCTGGTGACGAGCCTGAAGGGCAACGCCCGCGCGGGCGTCGTCGACCTGGTGCTCAACGCCGCGCCGGGCGCGATCACCGCGCTGCTGCTGGGCTGGGGTCCGGTGGCCGCCATCGCCATGGCCGGCGTCACCTACGCCACCTCCTCCGGCATCACCGCCAAGGTCCTGTCCGACCTGGGGTGGATCGGTAACCGCGAGACACCGGTGGTGCTGTCGCTGCTGGTCTTCGAGGACCTGACGATGGCCGTCTACCTGCCGATCCTCACTGCGGTGCTGGCCGGGCTGAGCTTCGCCAGCGGCGCTGTCACCGTGGCGATCGCGCTGGCCACGGTGAGCGTCGTGCTGCTGGTCGCACTCCGCTACGGCAGGTTCATCGAGGCGTTCGTCTCCAGCCCCAACTCCGAGGTGCTGCTGCTGAAGGTCATCGGTCTCGCGCTGCTGGTCGCCGGAGTGGCCCAGCAGCTCCAGGTCTCGGCCGCGGTCGGCGCCTTCCTGGTCGGCATCGCCCTCTCCGGCAAGCTGGCCGAGGACGCGCAGGAACTGCTCACCCCGATCCGCGACCTGTTCGCCGCGGTGTTCTTCGTCTTCTTCGGCCTTCAGACCGATCCGACCAAGATCCTCCCGGTTGCCGGGCTGGCCGTACTCCTCGCCGTGATCAGCATGATCACGAAGCTGCTCACCGGTGCCTACGCCGCCCACCGGGCGGGCATCGCCAGGGCCGGACAGGCCCGGGCCGGAATCGCGCTCATCCCCCGGGGCGAGTTCAACATCGTGATCGCCGGGCTGGCGGTGGCCTCAGGGGTCCATCCCGACCTGGGCCCGCTGGCCGCCGCGTACGTCCTCATCCTCGCCGCGTTCGGCCCGCTGGCCGCCCGGGTGCTGCAGCCCTTCATCACCGCCATCGCCAAACGCGCCTGACCCTCCCGTCGACGGCGGCGTCGATGTCGTCGACCGGAAAGTCGAGGATGGTGTACGAGGCCGGGACGTGGCCGGGCTTGGGGCAGACCAGCACGTTCCCGCCTCCGGCGAGGTGCGGGGTCAGCATGCCGGTCTCCTCGGACACCTCCGGTCCGAAGGCGAGGGGTCAGCGGATCACGCGGCAGAGCAGCGCTTCGTACGGGCCGGGCAGGGCGCTCATCACCACGTCGGCGGTCAGATACTTGCACGCCAGGTACGGGTCTCCCAGTCCCCGGGTGGGCAACCGGTCCGGCGCGGCGGCACACCGGGCGGTGTACCGAGGACGCGAGGAGTGAGATTGAGGAGGATTGACCTGTTCATCGCAGTATTCAATAGGAAAGTTTCCTATACAATCCCTGGCGACCAGGTTCCGTACGGCGACCTGCCCGTGCGCGTCGGGGGCACTGTTCCTCGACGCCGGCCGCACTCCGCTCCGACCCGGATCCGCGAGCTGCGCGTGCCCGGTCCGTCACCGATCCGGGATCTGGTAGGTATTTGTCCCGTGATGCGTTTGCTGACGGTCCTCGCGACCGCCCTCCCCCTCCTGGCGGCCACCACCCCGGCCTCGGCCACCGCCCCCGGCAAGCCGCATGTCCCGGCCGGGGTGACCGCCGGTTACCTGGTCTTCGACCGGCAGACCGCGAAGGTGACCGAGCACCGCAACGCGCACCGGAGGTTCCGGTCGGCCTCGGTGGTGAAGATCCTCATCGCGATCGACTATCTGGAGTCGCACAGCGGCGTCTCCAAGAAGGACCTGGCGCTGCTCAAGGTCATGCTGCGGGTCAGCGACGACGCCGCCGCGACCTCCTTCTGGAGCAGGGGCGGTCAGGGACGGATCATCCAGCGGATGGCGCGCAAGCTGCAACTCACCGACACCGCTCCCCCACCGGCCGACAAACCCGGCTTCTGGGGCTACGCCTCGCTCAGCGCGATGGACGTCGTCAAGACCTACCGCTACCTGCTCGACCGGGCCGACCCCAAGGTCAGCGGCCTGATCCTGGGCCACCTGCGCAGGGCCGGGCAGTGCGGCTCCGATGGCTTCGACCAGTACTTCGGCATCCCCCGCGGAGTGCGCGGGCCGTGGGCGGTCAAGCAGGGCTGGTCGGGGTACGGCTCCACACCCCCGGTCCGCTGCCGCCCGGCGACCTCCCCCGCCGCCCGCACCGCCTCCGCCGCCTTCACCTCCGCGTCTCCCGTGTCCGCCTCTCCGGCTCCGGTGGCCCTGGGCGCCACCGCGAGCCGGAGAGGCTCCGCCACCGCCCCAGGCGGAGTCACGACGGCGGCACCCGCCGGGGCCGGCGTCGTACCTGACCTGGGCCGTCCCGTACTGCACACCACCGGTCTCGTCGGCCCCAAGGAACGCTGGATCATGGTCCTGCTGACCGCCCATCCGGCGGGGTCCACCTGGCGGCGTTCCACCGGCCAGACGACGAAGCTGGCCGGGGAGGTCCATCTCGGCGGAACCTCCTGAACGTCCGCCGCCGGCCCGTCCACCTGCCGGAGGGTTTCCGCCGCTAGGCCGGTGACATCACCGGGTCGTCAGAGCGTGTGGCGGGCGGCGGGGTGGCACCGCCGTCATCGTCGTCGTCCAGGAGGGTCGTCTCGTCGAACGGGGCACTCCCCGCCAGGACCTCGGCCGCGCGCTCCCTGTCGAACTCGCCGGTCCAGGTGCCGACC
Source organism: Streptosporangium sp. NBC_01810 (assembly GCF_035917355.1). NCBI lineage: Bacteria > Bacillati > Actinomycetota > Actinomycetes > Streptosporangiales > Streptosporangiaceae > Streptosporangium > Streptosporangium sp. NBC_01810. The sequence continues at coordinate 3,289,200 of NZ_CP109070.1, forward strand.
AGGACCGTGGCGACCGCGTTGCCCACGAAGTTGGTCAGCGCCCGCGCCTCGGACATGAAGCGGTCGATGCCGACGACGAGACCGACGCCGTCGACCAGGTCGGGGCGGTGCGACTGCAGGCCTCCGGCGAGGGTGGCCAGGCCGGCGCCGGTGACCCCGGCGGCGCCCTTCGACGCGATCATCATGAAGACCAGCAGGGAGATCTGCTCGCCGAAGGCGAGTGGCGCGCCGGTGGCGCTCGCGACGAACAGCGTGGCCATGGTGAGGTAGATGGCGGTGCCGTCCAGGTTGAAGGAGTAGCCGGTCGGCACGGTGATCCCGACGACGGGCCTGCTCACGCCGAGGTGCTCCATCTTGGCGATCAGGCGCGGCAGTGCCGACTCCGACGACGAGGTCGACAGGATCAGCAGGAACTCCCTGCCCAGGTAGCGCAGGAGCGAGAGCAGGCCGATCCGCGCCACCAGCCAGAGGATCGGACCGAGGACGGCGAAAACGAAGAGCAGGCAGGTCACGTAGAAGGCGAGCATGATGACGCCGAGGCTCTTGAGCGCGTCCACGCCGGTGGCGCCGACGACCGCGGCCATCGCACCGAAGGCGCCGACCGGGGCGGCCCACATGATCATGGCGAGGACCCGGAAGACGAGCCGCTGGATGTGCGCGATGCCGTTCAGCACGGGCCTGCCGCGCTCGCCCATCGCCTGCAGGGCGAACCCGGCGAACAGCGCGACGAGCAGGGTCTGCAGCACCTCGCCCTCGGTGAACGCCGACACCAGCGTGGTGGGGATGATCCCGAGCAGGAACGTCACCGTGTCGCTCTCGCCGCCCTTGGCCGCCTCGGCCTCGGCTGCCTTGCGGAGCTCGTCGGTGAGCGCGAGGCTCTGTCCGGGGTCGATCAGATTGCCCACGAGCAGGCCGATGCCCAGGGCGACCGTCGACATGGCGAGGAAGTAGCCGAGTGCGAGACCGCCGACCTCGCCGACCTTGGCGGCCTTGGTGACGGATCCGACGCCGAGCACGATGGTGCAGAAGATGATCGGGCTGATCATCATCTTGATCAGGGCGACGAAGGCGGTGCCGAGTGGTTTCAGCTCCTTGCCGAGATCGGGGGCGACGAGCCCGATCGTGACTCCTGCGACCACGGCGGCGATCACGGCCAGGTACAGGTAGTGCGTTTTGTCTCGAGCCGCGCTCATACGTGTCTCCACCGCGGTAGAAGAAAAATCCGGTCGAGTGACTATGCGCCGACGCTGTGATCTGAGTCACCGTTGCGTACATTTCGTTCGTGAACTTGCGGGAGCTTTCCAGACAGGTGCGCGGCTGGAGTCTGGCCCGGACACCCGCGATCTGGTGACGATCGTCGGCAACCTGATGGACAACGCGGCCGAAGCGGCCATGGCGGGAACCCGGCCCGCGCGGGTGGAGGTACGGCTGCGCACCGACGAGACGGCCTTCGTGATCAGCGTGGCCGACAGCGGCCTGGGGCTCGACCCCACCACGGCGATCGGCGTCTCCCGGGTGACCGCCCGCCGCTACCTGGAGCACCTGACGGAGAACGGAATCACCCGCCGGGTTCCCCAGTACGGCGGGGTCGGACGGCCCGAGCTGCTCTACCAGGTCGTTTGAGGTCGTTTGAGGCCCGGCGGGAGCACGGTGGCCCCGGAACTGGTAGGAAAAAGGACAGCCCGCCCTGCCACCCGCGGGCAAAGGAGCCAAGCATGACCTTCTTCACGACCTCATCGAGCCTGCTCGGGAAGGTGTTCGTCGTCCGGGTGCTCGGAGAGCTCGACTACCGGCACGCCTCCGCCTTCCGCCTGGAGATGGAGAAGGCGTGGGAGGTCGAAGCACCTTCCATGATCGTGGCCGATGTCACAGGGCTCACCTTCTGTGACTCCACCGGGGTCGCAGAGCTGATCCTGGCGCTCCAGCGAAGCCGCGTCCTGGGTGTCCGCCTGGCACTCGTCGGCGTGCACGGCACCCTGGAGCGCATTCTCGCCATCACCGGCCTGCGACCCTCCTTCGAGGTCTTCACCTCCGTCGAGGAGGCGTTGCAGAAGGCCTGATCAGCTGCTGCCGTTGTTCAGCGGCACCCGAGGGGCGTCGGTGATGACATCCGAGAAGATGTCGACCGCCAGGGCGACCACACCGCCGACCGCGATGATCCCGGCCCCGATCCAGAAGAACATCCAGTTGGGGCCGAGGCACAGGGCCACGCCTCCCACGGTGAACCCCAGCAGAATGATGATCACCGCAAGCCAAGACTTGGGGCTTCCTCCGTGGCTTCCAGCCATGAGCCTTTCCTCTCCACGTGAATCAGTGATGCGCGCCGTCCGCCGCGGCGATCACCCGGTTCAGCGACCGGTGGAGCTCCCGGAGCTCCTCCAGGTTCATTCCCAGACGCCTGACGATCGCCGGCGGAACCTTCTCCGCCTCGTCCCGTAGCCTTCGGCCCTCCGGCGTGAGCGAGACTGCCAGGACACGCTGGTCCTGGCCGTCACGCTGCCTCCGGATGTAGCCAACGGCCTCGAGACGCTTCAGCAGCGGGGACAGCGTACCGGGGTCGAGTCTCAGTAGCTTGCTCAGCTCCTTGACCGACAGCGGCGCCTGCTCCCAGAGGGCGAGCATGACCAGATACTGGGGGTGGGTCAGCCCCATCGGCTCCAGCAGTGGCCGGTAGACCCCGATGACGTTGCGCGAGGCGACCGCCAGGGCGAAGCACACCTGGCTCTCCAGACTTAGGGGATCGGGCATGTCACTCACACGTACCTCCACCCGACATAGTACGATAGTTACTACACAAACTATTATCGCCCCAAGCATTGGTGAGCAAAGGATCCCCATGTTTCACAGCAAGTCGATCGAGGAACGGATCGCCGAGCGCCAGGCGGAGCGCCCCGCACTCAAGGAGGGCCAGCACTTCGAGCACGGCCCGGCGAAGTTCGTCTTCATCTTCGTGATCGTCTTCGTGGTCGTCGGCCACCTCGCCGGACTACTGCTGCTGATGGCCATGGATCTGAACTAGGGTCCCCCCGCCCTGCTCGTCCCGGCCGCTGCCGGCGACCGGCTCCGCGGTCAGGCCCGTGACGCGTTCCAGCAAGCCGGACCCATGTTCGAAACATGAGAGGATGATGGTCCGGTTGGCCGGGGTGGGACCGTCCGCCCAGATCAGGAGGTCTGCATGTCTGACGTCACGCCGGAGGAGCCCGAGAGTTCCGACGACGAACTGAAGCGCAAGTTCCGCGAGGCCCTGGAGCGCAAGAAGCTCGCCCAGGCGGACGCGAGCGCCGGAGGCAAGGGGAAGAACGCCTCCAAGATCCACGGTGCTCACGGCCCGGCTGCGGCCAAGCGCTCCTTCCGCCGCAAGAGCGGCGGCTGAGCCGCACTCCGAACCGAGTCCGGATGCTCCGGACCGACCGCCGCCCGGCTGGCGTCCGGCCAGCGGGCGGCGCCCGCCTGCCCGCCCGCGGGGCCCGCCTCCCTTTGAAGAATGCCGCCTGCCTGCAATAGGCTGCACCTGTGCGTGATCTTGGCGAGGACCCCCGGCCGGCTCGAGGCGCGGTCAGCGAGGTCTACCGTGTCGACCGGGCGGCGACCCTGGACTACTCCCCCGACCTCGACGGGCTCGCCGACCCCGGCGAGATCGTCTGGGCCTGGGTCCCCTACGAGGAGGATCCGAACCGTGGCAAGGACCGGCCACTGCTGGTCGTCGGCCGCCACGGGCGCAAGCTGCTCGCGCTGATGCTCTCCAGCCGGGGCGGCAACGGCGACCCGAGCGACTGGCTGGAGCTCGGCCCCGGCCGCTGGGACCGGGAGAACCGCGTCTCCTACCTGCGCCTGGACCGGATCTTCGCCCTCGATGAGGACGACATCCGGCGCGAGGGCTCCATCCTCGACGCCGAGCGCTTCGCCCGCGTGGCCGTCGTACTCAAGCGCACCCACGGCTGGGCCGCCGACGGCTGAGGACCCTGAGGACCAAGCGCGCCGAGGACCGAACGCACTGAGGACCAAGCACACCGAAGGCCGAGCACACCGAAGGCCGCGGGCCCACCCACGATCCCTTCCCAGTGCCCCGGAAGCGTCCGACAGCATCCCGTTTCCCGCCGAGGGATCTCCGGCCGAGGGGATCTCCAACCGAGGGATCTCCGGCCGAGGGGATCTCCAACCGAGGGATCTCCGGCCGAGGGACACCGTTTCCAACGCGATCCAAATTTTCGGCGGCCTGCGGCCACACTCTCCTCACAATCCACATACAGTCCCAAACCCCAGGTACATACCTGGGGTTTTTCATGTTTTACCTGGCTTAGCTAGAAGTCACCCATTGACGTTCCAACAGATTCGGGTGTAAATAAAGCTGAAACAACATGGAAACGGCGGTGAATCAACAGCATGTACGCCGAGGAGCGGCAACAGGAGATCCTGCGCCGGGCGCGTACGGTCGGACGGGTAGACGTGGTAACGCTCGCGGAGGAGTTCGCCGTCACCACCGAGACCATCCGCCGCGACCTGACCGCGCTGGAGCGCTTGGGGATGCTGCGGCGCGTGCACGGCGGTGCGATCTCGGTCGAGCGGCTGGGGTTCGAACCTGAACTTGCCGCCCGCGACGAGGTAATGATCTCGGAAAAGGAGCGTATCGCCAAGGCGGCGCTCGCCGAGCTCCCCGAGGACGGCGCGATCATCATCGACGCCGGCTCGACGACCGGCAGGCTGGTGCAGGCGATGCCGACCGACCGGGAGCTGACCGTGATCGTGAACTCCCCGCCGCTGGCGACGGTACTGGCCACCCGCGTCAACCTGACGGTGATCATGCTGGGTGGCCGGGTGCGCGGGCGGACCCTGGCCACCGTCGACGACTGGGCGCTGCGGCCCCTCTCCGACCTGCACGTGGACGTGGCGTTCATGGCGGCCAACGGATGCTCGGTGGCCAAGGGGCTGACGACACCGGACCCCGCCGAGGCCGCCATCAAGCGGGCGATGGTCGACGCGGCGCAGCGATGCGTACTGCTGGCCGACCACACCAAGTTCGCCAATACCTACCTGGCCCGCTTCGCCTCGGTCCAGGAGATAGATGTGGTGATCAGTGACATGGGACTTGACACCGAGGTCGCGGCCGAGATGGCCGCGGCCGGGCCCGAGGTGATCCGGGCATGATCGTCACCCTGACCCTCAACCCCAGCCTGGATCGTACGATCGAGGTCGGGTCGCTTACCCGCGGGGCCGTCATCCGCGCCGCCGCCACACACCTCGACCCCGGCGGCAAGGGCGTCAACGTCTCCCGTGCGCTGCTGGCCAACCAGGTCCGCTCCTGCGCCGTCGTCCCCTTCGCGGGCGACGAGGGACGGCGGCTGGTGAGCCTGCTCTCGGCCGAGGGCATCGAGATGATCACCGTACCGGTCGCCGGGGCCACCCGGTCCAACGTCGCGCTGGCCGAGCCCGACGGCACGGTCACCAAGATCAACGAGCCGGGCAGCGCCTTGTCGGCGGCCGACCTCGACACCATCGCCGAGGCCGTGCTCAGTGCGGCAAGCTCCGCGGACTGGGTGGTCGCCTCCGGCAGCCTCCCGCCCGAGGTGCCGATCGATGTCTACGCCCGCCTGTGCGAACGGTTCAAGGGCGCAGGCATCAACGTCGCGGTCGACACCAGCGGCCCCGCGCTCGTCCACGCGCTCGCCGAGGCTCCCTCCCTGATCAAACCCAACCGGGAGGAGCTGAGCGAGGCGACGGGGATGGTTCTCTCATCGCTGGGCGACGCCATCAAGGCCGCAGAGAACCTGCGGGCCCGAGGCGCGGGAACCGTCCTGGCCAGCCTGGGATCCGACGGCGCGATCCTCCTCCAGGGAGACCAGGTCTGGTACGGCCAATGCCCGGTGGCCGAGCCGCGCAGCACCGTCGGCGCCGGCGACGCCATGCTCGCCGGGTTCCTCGCCGGCGGCGCACAGGGCGAGAGCGCACTGGTCGAGGCGCTGGCCTGGGCTACCGCCGCGGTCGGGCTGCCGGGCAGCCGAATGCCCTCCCCGCACGACATCCGGCGCGATGACGTTCGCGTCACCGGAGCCGATCCCACCCTGCCGCTGCAGCCCGGGGGCTGACAGCGACGCGGATCCACCCCCCTGGCCGGCTCCCCCGCCGGCCACCCCGGAAGGAGCAACACCATATGAGCACCGAGTACACCCCCACCGTCACCGGAACCGGGGTAAAAGCGAAAATCCAGCGTTTCGGCGGATATCTCGCCGGAATGATCATGCCGAACATCGGCGCGTTCATCGCCTGGGGTCTGATCACGGCCCTGTTCATCCCCACCGGCTGGTTGCCCAACGAGACCCTCGCCGCCCTGGTCGGGCCGATGATCACGTCGCTGCTGCCCATCCTGATCGGCTACACCGGCGGTCGGATGGTCCACGGCCAGCGCGGCGCCGTGGTCGGCGCCGTCGCCACCATGGGCGTTGTCGTCGGCGCCGAGAACCCGATGTTCCTCGGCGCGATGATCATGGGACCGCTCGCGGCGTTCCTGCTGAAACTCGTTGACAGCTTCACCGCCGACCGCACCAAGTCCGGCTTCGAGATGCTGGTGGACAACTTCACCGCCGGCATCGTCGGCGGCGCCACGGCCCTGGTGGGCGTCTGGGCCATCGGCCCCGTCGTCTCCACGATCACCACCGCCGCCGGTAACGCGGTCGGCTGGCTGGTGGACGCCAACCTGCTGCCGCTGGCCTCGGTCCTGATCGAGCCCGCCAAGGTGCTGTTCCTCAACAACGCCATCAACCACGGCGTGCTGACCCCGCTGGGTGCCAACGAGGTGACCCAGTTCGGCCAGTCGATCCTGTTCATGCTGGAGTCGAACCCCGGCCCCGGTCTCGGCCTGCTGCTGGCCTACATGTTCTTCGGCCCGCGCCTGCTCCGTCCCAGCACCCCCGCCGCGATCATCATCCACTTCCTCGGCGGCATCCACGAGATCTACTTCCCCTACGTGCTCATGAAGCCCCGTCTGATCCTCGCGGTCATCGCCGGTGGCGCCACCGGCATCCTGGTCTTCATCATGACCGGCGCCGGCCTGGTGTCCGCGGCCTCGCCCGGCAGCATCTTCGCCTACCTCGCGGTGACGCCCAAGGGCGGCTGGTTCGGTGTGCTCGCCGGCGTCTTCGCCGCGACCGCCGTCTCCTTCGCCGTGGCCTCGGTGCTCCTCGGCTTCGGCCGGCGCAACGGGGACGGGGCCGAGGAAGCCGCTGCGGGATCCGAAACCGCACCCGCCGCCAAGGAGGCTTAACGCATGGCCAGTATCGAGAGCAAGGACATCCACAAGATCATCGTGGCCTGCGACGCGGGTATGGGCAGCAGCGTCATGCTCGCCAGCCAGCTCCGCAAGCAGTTGAAGAGCCAGAACGTCCAGGTGGAGCACACCCCGGTCAACTCGATCCCCGCCGACGCCGACGTGGTGGTCTGCCACGTCGGCCTGGCGGACCGGGCCAGGGCCGGCGCACCCGGCAAGGTGCTGATCCCCTTCCAGGTCTTCATCGGAGACCCGGCGGTGACCAAGCTGGTCAACACCATCAAGAACGGCGGCACCGTCGATGCCTGAGACAGCGCCGCTGCCGCTGGACCCGCGCGCCATCCTGCTGGCGGCCTCGGCCACCGGCCGCGACGACGCGATCCGCCAGTGCGGGCAGGCCCTGCTCTCCGTCGGCGCGGTGGAGAGCCCCTACATCAACGCCATGCTCGAACGGGAGCGCTCGATCTCCACCTACGTCGGTGAGGGGGTCGCCATCCCGCACGGCACCCTGGCCGCCAAGGACGCCGTCCGGCACGACGCCATCAGCGTCGTTCGCTTCCCGGACGGCGTCGACTGGGACGGCGACCAGGTGACGGTGTGCATCGGTATCGCCGCCAAGGGCGACGGCCACGTACGGCTGCTCGCCGAACTCGCCCAGATCCTGATGGATCCCGAGCAGGCCCAGGCCCTTCGCGAGGCGACGGAGGTCGCCGATGTGGTCCGGCTGCTGCAACCCAACGAAGAGGACGAAGCACAGTGAAGGTCGCCCGTTTCTACGCTCCCGGCGACATCCGCGTCGAGGATGCGCCGGAGCCCGCCGCCGGACCAGGCGAGATCAAGATACGCGTGCGCAACTGCTCGACCTGCGGTACCGACGCGAAGATCTCCAAGTACGGCCACCACCACATCAAGCCCCCCAGGGTCATGGGCCACGAGATCGCCGGCGAGGTGGTCGACGCCGTCGACGCCGGCGAGTGGGCCCCAGGTGACCGAGTGCAGGTGATCGCCGCGATTCCCTGTGGGACGTGCGAGGAGTGCCTCCGGGGCCGGATGACCGTCTGCCCGAACCAGGAGTCGATGGGCTACCACTACGACGGCGGCTTCGCCGAGTACATGGTCATCCCGGCCAAGATCCTGGCGGTCAACGGCGTCAACCGCATTCCCGACGAGGTCGGCTTCGCCGAGGCTTCGGTGGCCGAGCCGCTGGCCTGCGTGCTCAACGGCCAGGAACTGGCCCGGGTGGGCGAGGGCGACGACGTGGTGATCATGGGGTCCGGCCCGATCGGCTGCCTGCACGTGCGGCTGGCGCGGTCGCGGGGCGCGGCGCGGGTCTTCCTCGTCGACATCAACGCCGAGCGGCTGGAGATGGCCGCCGGGCTGGTCCACCCGGACGCGTCGGTGCACGGCGAGGACGTCGTCGAGCAGGTGCTCAAGCTGACCGACGGCAGGGGCGCCGACGTCGTCATCACCGCCGCCGCCTCGGGAGCGGCCCAGGAGCAGGCGCTGCGGATGGCGGCCCGCCAGGGGCGGGTCAGCTTCTTCGGAGGCCTGCCCAAGGACAACCCGATCATCCGGTGCGACTCCAACCTGGTCCACTACCGGGAACTGACCATCGTCGGTGCCAACGGGTCCAGCCCCGCGCACAACGCCCAGGCCCTGCGGCTGATCGCCGATGGCTCGGTGCCGGTCTCCGACCTGATCACGCACCGGCTGCCGCTCGCGGAGGTCCTGGAGGGGATCGACATCGTCAGCAGGGGCGAGGCCATCAAGGTGACCATCGAACCCTGACCGACCCGGCCCCCGGAGCTACCGGCCTTCGGGCCGGACAGCAGCAAAAGGTCATGCCGGGGAGCCGCCGGAAGATCCGCCGATCCACACCAGAGTGCGCCGGCCTCCCGCCGGATCCGGTGGAGGCCGGCGCAAACTCACACCACTCGCAGAACGCGCAGAAGGAGAACCGGAGATGCCGGAGAGGACAGTGGTCGTCGCCTCAAGCACGGGCCTCCACGCCCGTCCCGCAAAGATCTTCGTGCAGGCCGCGGCCAGGCAGGGAGTGCCCGTCCGTATCCGCGTCGGGGAGGGCAAGCCCGTACCCGCCAACAGCATGCTCGCCGTGCTGGCACTGGGCGCGAAACATGGCACGGAGGTCACGCTGGAGGCGGAGGGGCCTGGGGCAGGCGAGGCGCTCGACTCCCTCGCCGAGCTGCTCGCCCGCGACCTCGACGCCGAAGAGGCACCTCATGGCTGAGGCGCTCAAGGGCCTGGGCGTGAGCTCCGGCCGGGCGGCCGGGCGGGTCTGCCGGATGGCGGGTCCGCCGGAGCTGCCGCCCCGCCACCCGGTCGCCGACACCGACGCCGAGCTCGGCCTGGCGCTGGACGCGCTGCGGGCCACCGCCGCCGAACTGGCGGAGCGGGCGGAGAAGGCGCCCGACGCCGAAGCTCAGGCGATCTTGGAGGCACAGTCCTTCATCGCCGACGACCCCGGTCTGCACGAGTCCGTGGAGACGAGTGTCAGGGCGGGTGCGGACGCCGCGCACGCCATCGACGAGGCGTGCGCCCACCACCGGCACGCGCTGCTGGCGGCGGGCGGCTACATCGCCGAGCGAGCCGCCGACCTCGACGACATCCGTAACCGGGCCGTCGCGGCGGTGCTCGGCCTGCCCGTTCCCGGGGTGCCCACTCCCGGTCATCCCTTCGTCCTGGTCGCCGAGGACCTCTCCCCCGCCGACACGGTGAACCTGGACCCCGACACCGTCCTCGCCCTCGTCACCGAGAAGGGCGGCCCGACCAGCCACACCGCCATTCTGGCCCGCGCCCGCGGCCTGCCCGCCGTGGTCGCCTGCCGGGGAATGAGCGAGGTCGACGAGGGGACGTGGGTGTCCGTCGACGGTCTGCGGGGCGAGGTGGAAGTCGGTATCGGTGAGGAGGCCGCCACCGAGATCCAGCGCCTGGCGGAGGCCGAGCGCCGCCGGAAGAGCACGAGCCGGGGTCCCGGCCGGACCTCCGACGGCCACCCGGTCAAGCTGCTGCTCAACGTCGGCTCCGCGGCCGACCTCACGCCGCAGGGGGTGGACGCCGAGGGAGTGGGACTGTTCCGCACGGAGTTCCTCTTCCTGGACCGGCGCGAGGAGCCCGGCTACGAGGAGCAGGTGGCCGCCTACGCCGCGGTCTTCCGTGCCGTCCCCGGCGGGCACGTCGTGGTCCGCACCCTCGACGCGGGCACCGACAAGCCGCTGCCGTTCCTCGGGCTGGCCGACGAGACCAACCCGGCGCTGGGCATCCGGGGGCTGCGGGTCTCCCGGGTCAGGCCCGAGGTGCTCGACACCCAGCTCGACGCCATCGCCGAGGCAGCGCGCCAGAGCGGAGCCGAGCCATGGGTGATGGCCCCGATGGTGACGACGGCGGGCGAGGCGGCCGACTTCGCCGGGCGGGCCCGCGCCCGGGGAATCACCCGGGTCGGGGCGATGGTGGAGGTCCCCGCCGCCGCGCTGCACGCCGGGCGCCTGCTGAAGGAGCTCGACTTCCTGAGCATCGGCACCAACGACCTGAGCCAGTACACCTTCGCCTCCGACCGGCAGCACGGGGATCTCGCCGACCTGCTCGATCCCTGGCAGGCGGCGCTGCTCCAGCTGATCGCCGACTGCGCGGCGGCCGGGCAGTCGGTGGGCAAGCCCGTCGGCGTGTGCGGCGAGGCGGCGGCGGACCCGCTCCTGGCGACGGTCCTGGTCGGGCTGGGCGTCACCAGTCTGTCGATGTCGGCGCCCAGCGTCCCCGCGGTACGGGAGAGCCTCGCCGCCCACTCCCTGGCGCAGTGCCGCGACAACGCTCAGATCGCCCTGGGCTCGGACGACCCCGAACAGGCCAGAAAGCTGATCGTCCCGGGCTGGTGAGTGGCCCCCTCCCAATCACCCTCACCATCCCCGGGCCGGGGATGGGGAGGGGCCCTCTTCCCATCCCCTCCCCATCCCCGGGTTGGGATGGTGAGGGCCCCTCCCCATCCCCGAGCCGGGCCGGAGACACCCTTCTCCGGCCCGGCTCCCACATCCGGCCCGTTTCCCCGGTGCGCATCGGTGAAATCACCGGTCTTCCTGACGGAAAGCGCCGAGACGCCGGCGCGGGTGGACGGAGAACCCCTTCACCCGCCCTTTCCAGGCTCGACATCCGCTGATCCGACGGCGGCCGCCATACGCGGCCGCCGTTGGCGTACCCAACCCGTAGCTCTCCGTGATGTCAGCACATGATGATTTTCCCCCGATTTGATCAGTTACCGCCGTAGGGCAATATGGTTTACGGACTATGTCCAGGAACGAAAGTCGACGTGACTCCAAAACCGTTATGTGGCTTCTCGCGTTCAGCGTCATGGTCACGTTCACGGCCGGAGCGGTCACCCTGCTGAGCGGTCACCTCGAACCGGTTCCCGACATTCCCCCACCCCCGGACGCCGCACTGCCCCAGATACCCGTGACACCGGTGACACCGACCCCGCCACCGCAGCCTCAGGGGACGGCAGATCCCTCCGGCCAGGCCAAGAAGCCACTCCTGCTGGCCAACGGCCGGCAGCAACCGCTGAGGCTGAAGGTGCCCCGGGCCGCCAAGGGCCGCTACGCCGTCGCCCCCGGCGAGGCCAGACCCCCCAGGGGCAAGGGCAGGGTGGTCCGGTACGCGGTGGAGGTCGAGCGGGGCCTGCCGTTCGAGGTGGAGGAGTTCGCCTCCGAGGTGCACCGGATCCTCAACGACCCGCGCGGCTGGGGGCACCGGTTCAAGCGGGTGGCGCGCGGCCCCGTGAAGCTCAGGGTCTCGCTGAGCAGCCCGGAGACGGCCGACCGGCGTTGTCTGCCGATGCGGACCAACGGCACGCTGTCCTGCTGGAACGGCGAGCGCGCGATCATCAACGCGGTCCGCTGGAACAGCGGGGCGCGCGGCTACGGCCGCGACGTGGCCTCCTACCGCGAGTACGTCATCAGCCACGAGGTCGGTCACGGCCTCGGCCACGGCCACGTGTCCTGCCCCGGGCCCGGCAGGCGGGCACCGGTGATGCTCCAGCAGACCAAGTCCCTGTACGGCTGCCGCCCCAACCCCTGGCCGTCACCTCGTCGCTGACCGGGCACCCCACCCGGCCCGCCTCCCTCCACAAGGACCCGCGGGAGAGGCTCGGCGCGCCGCCGGAGCGCGACCTCCACCTCAGGGACGTGCCGCCGGAGATCACCGACGAGGTCCGGCGGCGATTCCTCGGCACGCTGGAGCCGCTGCACGAGGCGGCAAACCGGGAGCGGTGCTCTTCCAGTACCCGGAGGCGGAACTCGGGCTCTGGGCGGCCGGCCGGGAGTGCCGCTACCTGACCTGGCGCCTCGCCCTGGTCATGGTTGCCCTGCGCTCGTCGGGTGTGGTGCCTCCCCACACACCGTCCATCTGCTGGGTGTTCAACGCGTACTCCAGGCAACGCCCGCGCACCGGGCAGCGTCGGCACACAGCCCTGGCGCGCTCGTACTGCTCACGGCCCGGTCCCTCGTAGGACACGGGGAAGAAGAGCTCGGGGTCCTCGTTGAGGCAGGAGGAGCGGCGGGACCAGTTGATGATCGGAATGACGTTGCTCTCAACAGGCATGGCAATCCAAATGGGAGTGAGAACGGCTCAGATATCGGCGGCTCAGTTTGAGGATCGCGTGCCCGCTGTAATGGTATTCATACCTTTTAAGCGGAAAAATCGGACAGCCTTGACCGATGGTTTCTTCCCTGCCGGAAGACTCCGGTCAGCAGATCGAGCCCGGCGACGCGCAACGAGCGGATCACCTCCGCGCGCTCCGGTCTCGACGACCGCCGCTCCCACCGGGCCGGTGACCGTTCCCTACCGCTCCACCCGGGCCCGCTCGTTGGGCACGCAGTGGGTCATCTTCAGGCCGCTCACGTCGCGCGGCCCGTTCTTGCCCAGCTTGGACAACCGCTCGCGATCCTCCTCCGTCAGGTCCTGGCCGATCAACGGTTTCAGGTGGGAGACGTCCCCGGGGCTGATGCCCAGCCCCTCTCCCACCCTGAGCCCGAGGTCGTCCTCGACCATCAGGAAATGCCAGACCATCCGCTCCTGAACGGGGCGCGTGGCCTGGGAGAGCATGTCGACGAAGTTCAGCACCAGATCGTCGCGCTCCCACTGCTCCATGAGCAGGTAGCGCTGACCGGCCTGGGTGTAGTCGTTGGTACGCGGGATGCGCTTGCGGGTCAGCCTCCCGGAGATGACCGGCCCCTGCTCGTCGTAGGTGGGGTACTGCCCCTCCCTGAGCCCCCCGGTGATGGACGGCTCGTAGTTGACGTGCGGGTTGGCGCCCTGCTCGTCGACTCGGTAGGCCATCTGGCCGTCGCGCTGGTTGGTGCGCACCTGGGCGTGCTTGGGCTGGTTGACCGGCAGCTGCAGGTAGTTGGGACCCACCCGGTGGCGCTGGGTGTCGCTGTAGGAGAACGTACGGCCCACCAGCATCTTGTCGTCGGAGAAGTCGAGGCCGTCGACCAGGACGCCGGTCCCGAAGGAGATCTGCTCGTTCTCGGCGAAGTTGTCTTCCACGTTGCGGTTCAGCACCATCCTGCCGACCGGCAGGGGCGGGAAGTCGTTCTCCGGCCACACCTTGGTGTCGTCCAGCGGGTCGAAGTCCAGCTCGGGGTGGTCGTCGTCGCTCATGATCTGCACCCGCAGCTCCCACTCGGGGAAGTCGCCCCGGTCGATCGCCTCGTGCAGGTCCTTGGTGGCGTGCCCGAGGTCCTGGCCCTGTACGGCCGTGGCGTCCTCGGCGGTCATACTGCGCACGCCCTGCTTGGGGATCCAGTGGTACTTCACCAGACGGCTGTCGCCCTGCTGGTTTTCCCACTTGTAGGTGTTGACCCCGAATCCCTGCATGTGCCGGTAGTCGGCCGGGATGCCGCGCGGGCTGAACAGGTTGACGATCATGTGCATGCTCTCCGGCGTCTGCGACATGAAGTCGAAGATCCGGCCGGGCTCCTGCCTGAACGTCACCGGGTCCGGCTTGAGCGAGTGGATCACGTCGGGGAACTTGAGGGCGTCCCTGATGAAGAAGACCGCCAGGTCGTTGCCGACGAGGTCCCAGTTGCCGTCCTCGGTGTAGAACTTCACCGCGAACCCGCGCGGGTCACGGGCGGTCTCCGAGGAGTCCCTGCCACCGATCACCGTGGAGAACCGGACGGCCACATCGGTCCGCTTTCCGGGCTCCTGGAAGAGCTTCGCCCGGGTGTAGCGGCCGATCGGCTCGTCTCCGAGCTTGCCGTAGGCCTCGAAGTAGCCGTAGGAGGTCACCCCTCGGGCGTGCACCACCCGCTCGGGGATGCGCTCGCGGTCGAAGTGACTGATCTTCTCCAGGAACTGGTAGTTCTCCAGCGTGGCCGGCCCCCTCGCGCCGACCGTGCGCTGGTTCTGGTTGTCGTAGACCTGGTGCCCCTGTCGATTGGTCAGGATTGGACGGTCATCGCCCGGCTGGGGCCCCACGCTCGACACATCCGTCATGATGACGATTCCTTCCCTGCCGCGGTCGTTTTCGGCGCACCACTCCATATCGGCGCACAGTCCCCTTATCCGGCACAGAGCGCTTTATAGCGATAAAGGGAATAATCTCCATGAACAGGGACAATGCTTTAAGGGGCAATGCTTTAGCCGCGTCGAGGCCCGGCCGGGGGCGAAAAGGATTCACCGTCGGCCCGCCTCGCGCCGGTCACCGGCGCCGGAGGCGGGATCGGGGCGGCGGCGGGATCGGGGCGGCGATCGCGCGCGTTCTGCGCACCCGCCGCCCTCAGATGGGCTCGCCCTCGTTCTCGTCGCCCTCCTCCTGGCCGGGGGGGCCGGTCCCGCTCTGGCTCGGTGACGGCGAAGGGGTGGGCCGGCCGGGATCCGGCGTCGCCGGGACCGGCGGCGGGGTCGGCACGAACACCGTGGGCGGCAGCGGCCTCGGCGGCGGTTTGAAATCGTCCTCCCTGCGCAGCAGGAGCCAGACCGTCACGGCCAGCAGCACGAGCAGCAGGGTCAGCACCACCCCCGCGACGATCACGGCCCGGCGGGTCTCGGTCGGCGGCGGCGCACCCTTGGGCGGCGCGGGCAGCGCGGGCGAGCGGTCGCCCACCCAGTGCGGCGCGAAGTCGGGGCCGTGCTGCTCGCCGATCAGCGTTCCGCTGACCAGCACCGGTTCCAGGAACCGCTCCGCCCCCGCCCTGTCGGGCTCGTACGGTGTGGCCACCCACGGGGCGCTCCCGCCGTCCATGGCCAGCACCTGTGGGACCATGCCGGCCACCGCGGTGCGCCCGCGTGCCGCCCTGACCATCCAGCCCCGGACGCCGGAGCGGCTGGCCGCCGCGTCGCGGACCCCGGTGACGAAGCGGTCGCGAGCCGCCGGATCGAGCGCGGCCCCCCTGGTCAGCACCGCGACCGAGACGGCCCTGCCGTCGGGCGCGAGCCCGAGATAGACCAGCCCGGCGGGCCCCACCCGCAGACGTGCCTGCACGACGAAGGGTCCCAGCTGGGGCGGGTCACCGTACTGGAGTGGAGTGGCCACGTCTGACATGAAAGCACACCCGGGTGATCACACCGCGCCGCACGGGTTGCGAGATCAAGCACACCGTGCGAGCCGACAGCGCGTTCTGGTGAGTCCCTCCCCTCCGGAGAGGAATGATTTCTCGCCTTCCTCTGCCGAGATGGGCGACGGCCGGACCCCGGCCCTTTCGAACACGGGAGTCATGGCAGGGAAGGCGATTCACCTGCCGGGTCAACCCGGCGGTCCCCTTGCCGAACGTGATGGAATATCGACATGACCGTCGCCGAAGAACTGCCGAGCGAGATCGACACCGGACTGCTGCGCGACGCCCTGACCGAGGTCCGGCGGGTCATCGTCGGGCAGGAGCACATGGTGGAGCGATTGCTCGTGGCACTCCTCGCCCGCGGCCACTGCCTGCTGGAGGGTGTGCCCGGAGTGGCCAAGACCCTGGCCGCCTCGACCCTGGCCACCGTGGTCGGCGGAGTCTTCGCCCGCATCCAGTTCACCCCCGACCTGGTCCCCAGCGACATCGTGGGCACCCGGGTGTACCACCCCTCCCGCGAGGCCTTCGACGTCGAGCTCGGCCCGGTGTTCGTCAACTTCCTGCTCGCCGACGAGATCAACCGGGCTCCGGCCAAGGTGCAGTCGGCGCTGCTGGAGGTCATGGCCGAGCGGCAGGTGACCCTGGCCGGGGAGACCCACCCGCTGCCCAGGCCGTTCATCGTGCTGGCCACCCAGAACCCGATCGAGTCCGAGGGTGTCTACCCCCTCCCCGAGGTCCAGCGCGACCGGTTCCTGTTCAAGGTTCGCGTCACCCATCCCAGTGCCCACGAGGAACTGGAGATCCTGCACCGGATGAGCGTCACGCCGCCGACCCCCAGGGCGGTGCTCGACCCCGCGCGGCTGGCCGCGCTGCAGTCGATGGCCGATCAGGTCTCGGTCCACCAGCTCGTCGCCGACTACGTGGTCAGGCTCGTGATGGCCACCCGCTCCCCCTCCGACTACGGCCTGGCCGACTTGGAGGAGAACATTGAGATCGGCGTCAGCCCCCGGGCCACTCTCGGCCTGGTCTCCGCGGGGCGCGGCCTGGCGCTGCTGCGGGGCCGCGACTACCTGCTCCCCGACGACATCCGCGACGTGGCGGTGGACGTGATGTCCCACCGGCTGATGCTCACCTTCGACGCCCTGGCCGACGGGATCGACCCCGAGGACGTGATCCGCCAGATCCTCGCCGCCGTTCCACCCCCCCTCGTCGTCTGGAACCAGGGCCCCCGGTGACCGGTCCCAAGGAGCCCCATCAGGACACGCCGATGACCCACTCCAAGGATCGCCGTGGGGACGTGCCCCCGCCCACCCCGAGGGACCCCCGTGAGGCCGCGCCGGCGACTGGACTGAGGAGAGAGGGGTCGCGAGGAACGAGCGACCCCTCTCGACGAGGGAAGGAGCCGGATCCCAGCGGCCGAACCGCGACGCGCAGCGTCGCCATAGGCACTGCCGAGCAGGCGCTACGGCGGCTGGAGCTCACCATCGTGCGGCGCCTGGACGGGTTGCTGCAGGGCGCGTACCAGGGGCTCCTTCCCGGTCCTGGAAGCGAGTTCGGCGACAGCCGGGTCTACGTGCCGGGCGAGGACGACATCCGGCGAATGGACTGGGCGGTGACCGCCCGCACGACCGTCCCGCACGTACGCGACCTGGTCGCCGACCGGGAGCTGGAGACCTGGGCGCTGGCGGACCTGTCGCCCAGCATGGACTTCGGCACCGTCGGCATGGAGAAGCGGGACCTGGTCGTGGCCGCCATCGGGGCGATCGGCTTCCTGTCCGGCCGGATCGGAAACCGCTTCGGCACATACGTCCTGCACGACGAGTACGTTCACCGGATGCCCGCCAGAAGCGGCCGCCCGGCACTGTACGGCCTGCTGCACTCGCTGATGGAGGCCCCCAGGGGCCGTGCCGTCGCCGACGCCCCCGACCTGGCCGAGGCGATCGAGGTGCTGGCCTCGGCACGGCGGCGGCGCGGCCTGCGAGTGATCGTCTCCGACTTCCTCGACCCCGAACCCACTCTCGACCCCACCCTGGAGCTGCCCTGGGAGCGGCCGATCCGCCGGCTGGCCGCTCACCACCAGGTACTGGCCGTCGAGGTGATCGACCCTCGCGAGCTGGAGCTACCGGCGGTCGGACTGGTCAACCTGACCGACCCGGAGTCGGGGCGGAGCCGCCAGATCCAGCTCACGCCCAAGGTCCGCCGGGCGTACGCGGAGGCCGCCGCCGTGCAGCGTGCGGCCAACCAGACGGCGTTGCGCCGCTGCGGGGTGGCCCACCTGGTGCTGCGCACCGACCGCGACTGGATCTTCGACATCGCCCAGTTCGTGCTGCGGCAGCGACGCATGGCGTACCTGACCCATCGGCACCCGAGGTCGGGAGCGACACGGTGACCTTCCTCTCTCCGGCCTGGCTGTGGCTGTTCGCCGCGCCGGCACTGCTCGTGGCGGGCTATGTGGCCGCCCAGTTCGCCCGGCGCCGCTACGCGCTGCGCTTCACCAACCTGCCGCTGCTGACGCTGGTGGCCCCCTCGGGGCCCGGCTGGCGGCGACACGTCGCCCCGCTGCTGTTCCTCGTCATGATGAGCCTGCTGATCGTGGGCGCGGCCCGTCCCGCCGATTCGGTACGGATTCCCCGCGACCGCGCGACGATCATCATCGCGCTGGACGTCTCGCTGTCGATGGAGTCCGACGACGTCCGGCCGAACCGGATCACCGCGGCCAAGGAGGCGGCCCAGAAGTTCGTCGCGGACCTGCCGGAACGCTTCAACGTCGGGCTGGTCGCCTTCGCCCGCTCCGCCTCCGTCGTGGTCTCCCCCACCACCGACCACCAGGCGGTGGTGACCTCCCTCGGCAACCTGAGCACCCGTGCGGGCACCGCGATCGGCGAGGCGGTGTTCAGCTCCCTGGACTCGTTGCGCTCCTTCGACCAGCAGGCGGTGACCGATCCCCCGCCGGCGGCGATCGTGCTGCTGTCCGACGGCGACAACACCTCGGGCCGCTCGGTGGCGGAGGCGATCGAGTCGGCGATGAGCTCGCGCGTGCCGGTCTCCACGATCGCCTACGGCACCCAGGAGGGCACCGTCTCGATCGACGGGCGCGACGTGAACGTGCCGGTGAACAAGACCACCCTGCAAACCCTGTCGGACGGCACGGGCGGCCGGGCCTACGAGGCGGAGTCCGGCAGCCAGTTGCGGGAGGTGTACGAGCAGATCGGAACCTCGCTGGGCTACCGGACGGTCAACCAGGAGGTCACCCAGTGGTTCGTGGTGACGGCGATCCTGACCGGGCTGGTGACCGCCGGGGTGGCCCTGCTGCTGGGGTCGCGGCTGCCCTGAACCGGTCCCGGCCGTTGGTAACGTTCTACGACGTGGCACATTACTTCGAGGAGCGTCCCGAGACCGCCGGCCGTCCCGGCTCGGTCACGCTCGTGCTCCCCGACCTTCATCTGAAGCTGGAGACCGACAGCGGGGTCTTCTCCGCCGAGCGCGTCGATGTGGGCACCCGGATCCTGCTGGAGAGCGTGCCCCCTCCACCGCCCGGTGGCGACCTGCTCGACCTGGGCTGCGGTTACGGGCCGATCGCGCTGACGATGGCCTCGCGCGCCCCGGAGGCGACGGTCTGGGCGGTGGACGTCAACCGCAGGTCCGTGGAGCTGTGCGCCAGGAACGCCAGGTCCGCCTCCCTCGGCAACGTGAGGTCGATGCATGTCGACGAGGTTCCTCCCCAGCTGCGGTTCTCCGCCATCTGGTCCAATCCGGCGATCCGCATCGGCAAGACCGCGATGCACGAGATGCTGACCCGCTGGCTGTCACGCCTCACCCCCGACGGCGTCGCCCACCTGGTGGTTCAGAAGCACCTGGGCTCGGACTCCCTGCAGCGCTGGCTGAACGAGCGGGGCTGGCCCACCGAGCGGGTGGCCTCCCGCTCGGCGTACCGGATCCTCCGAGTGGAGGCCGGGCCGCAGGCGGGCCCGCCGCGATGAGCACGGTCATCCCGGCGTGCGGGACACGAACCGCCCGAGAGACGAACGAGGAACGGTGAACGACCGATGACTGCGAACCCGCGCAGGCAGCTGCGCCCGACCGATGTCAAGCGCCTCAACCGCACCTGGCGGAGAAACACCGAAGGGCGGATCGCTCTGATCCTGGAGTCGGTGACCGGCCCGTTCAACATCGGTTCCATCTTCCGCACGGCCGCCGCCTTCGGGGTGGAGCGGATCTGGCTGGCGGGCAACGCCACCCCTCCGACCAACCCCAAGGCGCAGAAGACCGCGCTGGGCACCGACCGCCTGGTGGCCTGGGAGGAGCCGGTGCCCGCCCTGGAGGCCGTACGGGCGGCCAGGGACGACGGGTTCACGGTGGTCGCGGTGGAGTTGACCGGCGACGCGGTACCCCTGTCTGAGGCCAAGCTGGGCGGCGACGTGTGCCTGGTGGTGGGCAGCGAGGACCACGGCTGCTCCCCCGCACTGCTGGAGGCCGCCGACGGCGTCTGCTACATCCCGCAGGTGGGCCGGGTCGGCTCGTTCAACGTCTCGGTCGCGGCGGCGATCGCGGTGGCGGAGGCCCGCCGCCAGGAGTGGTCGGGCAAGGCGCTGCCGGAGGACTGAGCCGGTCACGGGGACGGGCGCCCGCCCTCATCCGCGCCCGAATCCGTGCCCGAGTCCGTGCCCGATCCGATGGCCGCGCGCCCGTCCTGCCCGTCCTGCCCGTCCTGCCTGTGCCCGTCGCGCCCCTGGTCACCGTGGAGCGGGACCTTCTCGCCTCCGTAGATCCTGCTCATCCTGGCGCGAAGCCTGGCGAGCCGGCGGTGCCTCCCGTTCGCGGGGATCCCCTCCTTGTCCTCGACGGCCGCGGGGATCGTCGGGATCGGCCTCTTGCCTCGGATGAGAGCCTCGATGCCCTCGTTGGGCGGGACGTGCACCTCGATGTAGTCGCCCAACGGCCGCCGCTTGATCACGCCGGTCTCCACGCCGTGGCCGATCTGCGCGGCGTCGCGGCGCTGCAGGCCCAGGCAGATCCGGTAGGTGATGTAGTAGGCCAGGGTCGGCCCAAGGAAGATCATGACGCGGCCGATGTAGGTCAGCGTGTTCAGCGAGAGGTGGAAGAACGCGGCGATCACGTCGTTCGAGGCCATCAACCACAGGATCCCGTAGAACGTGATCGCGGCTACGCCGATCGAGGTGCGGTGCGGGTTGTTGCGGGGACGGTCCACGACGTGGTGCTCGCGGCGGTCTCCGGTGACCCACTGCTCGATGAACGGATACAGCGCCAGGCCCGTCATGATGATGCCCATCGGCAGCAGCGCCGGGATCAGCACGCTCAGCGGCAGCGTGAAGCCCAGGACATTGATCTCCCAGGCGGGCATCAGACGGAGCGAGCCCTCGAGGAAGCCCAGGTAGAAGTCGGGCTGAGAGCCCGCCGAGATGTCGGCCGGGGTGTAGGGACCGAACAGCCAGATCGGGTTGATCTGGGCGAAGGCGCCCAGCAGCGCGGTGACGCCGAACGTGAACATGAAGTAGGCGCCCGACTTGATCATGAAGGCCGGGTAGAACGGCGCGCCCACCACGTTCTCGTTGGTGCGGCCCTTGCCCGGCATCTGCGTGTGCTTCAGCACCCACGTCAGGATCATGTGGGCGGTGATGAGCGCCAGCAGGACGCCCGGGATGAGCAGGATGTGCAACGAGTAGAAGCGAGAGATGACGTCCTCACCGGGATACTCGCCGCCGAGGAGAAAGAAGGTGAGCCAGGTGCCGACCACCGGAAACGAGATCGCCACACCCGCGGTGATCCGCAGGGCGGCGCCGGAGAGCAGGTCGTCGGCCAGAGAGTAGCCGGTCAGCCCCTCGGCCAGGGCCAGCGTCAGCAGCAGCACGCCGATCACCCAGTTCAGCTCCCGGGGCTTGCGGTAAGCGCCCATGAAGAAGATCCGGAGCATGTGCACCATCATCCCGGCGACGAACAGCAGGGCGGCCCAGTGGTGCATCTGGCGCATCAGCAGACCACCGCGCACGTCGAAGCTGATGCGCAACGTCGAGGCGTACGCCTCGGACATCATGACGCCCCGCAGCGGGCCGTAGGAGCCGTCGTAGGTGATCTCACCCATGGTGGGCCTGAAGAAGAACGTCAGGAACACCCCGGTCAGCAGCAGGACGATGAACGAGTAGAGCGGGATCTCACCGAGCAGGAACGTCCAGTGGTCAGGGAAGAGCTTCCGCATGTTGCGCTTGAGAAAGGAGGCCGCGCCAAGGCGGTCGTCGGCGAAACCGCCGACGCCCGCCACGGATTTCGGAATGTTCCCGGTGCCCATGCGCGGCCTCCGTTCTCGTGGACCTCGGTCTCGATGTCGTGCTCCCGGGGACCGAGAACCAGGTGAAACGGCGAGGTCTGCCGTGGATGACCAGGTATTTCTCATCATCCATGGCGGTGAACAAGCCGGTGAACAAGCCGAGGCAAAGACTCGCCGATCGGCTCCGTTCCGGGGTCTTGTGACCCAAATGTTCACCTGCTCGCGATGACGAGCCCGGCTCACAGGGGGCATACTCCTGCACGTGCAGCGTCGTTACGCCTTCCTCGACCATCCCGCCCCGCTGGCCTTCGCCCACCGCGGCGGGGCCGCCGAGGGCAGGGAGAACACCTTCGCCGCCTTCGAGCGAGCCGTCGAGCTCGGTTACACGTACCTGGAGACCGACGCGCACACCACCTCCGACGGAGTGCTCCTGGCCTTCCACGACCACACGCTGGACCGGGTGACCGACCGCCGGGGACGAATCGCCGAGCTGCCGTACCGGCTGGTGCGCGAGGCGCGAATCGGTGGCGTCGACGAGATCCCGCTGATGGAGGACCTGCTGGGCTCGTGGCCGGAGGCGCGCTTCAACATCGACGTCAAGGAGGCGGCGGCCATCGCACCGCTCGCCGAGACGGTGAGGCGGACCGCCGCCCATGACCGGATCTGCCTCACCTCCTTCTCCGAGGAGCGACTCGCCCGGGCCCGTGCCGCGATCGGCCGCGAGGTGTGCTCCTCGCTCGGACCGCGCGGTGTGGCGGCCCTGCGCGCCGCCGCCACCACCTCCGGGTACGGCCGGCTGCTCGCCCGTCTGGCCCGCGCCGGGGTGCCGTGCGCGCAGGTTCCGGTGGGCTTCCGTGGCCTGCGTATCACCACGCCCGCCCTGGTCCGCACGGCGCACGCGCTCGGCATGCAGGTCCACGTGTGGACCGTCAACGACACCGTGGTGATGGAGCGCCTGCTCGACGCGGGTGTGGACGGCCTGATGACCGACAACATCTCCGGGCTGCGCGACGTGCTGGAGGCCCGTGGCCAGTGGCACCCCGGCCGTCTCGCCGCATGAGCCGCATGAGCCGCATGAGCTGTATGAGCCGCATGAGCCGCATGAGCTGTATGAGCTGTATGAACGACATGAACCGCATGAACGACATGAACGGCGCGCGGGCGCCTGACCGCCGGAACACGCGCGGCCCCGCGAGAGCACCGGCCCGGCCGCCACGCGCGTTCCGTCTTGTGGCGACGTAAGCGCATGACGACGTAAGCGCCCCGTTCCCCCGCCCCCCAGCGAACCGAGGACCCCCATGACCTCCGAACAGGTCGTCGAGGAAACCCCCCAGGCCCGCCGTCGCGAACAGCGTGGCTGGTACTTCTACGACTGGGCGAACTCCGCCTTTCCCACCACGGTCCTGACGGTCTTCCTCGGCCCCTACCTGACGACGATCGCGGAGACCGCCGCCCAGGGGCGCCCCTACGTGGACGTGCTCGGGTTCGACGTGCGGCCCAGCGCCTACTACTCCTTCGTGGTGGGCAGCGCGGCCATCCTGCAGATCATCCTGATGCCCGTCGCGGGTGCCCTGGCCGACCACACCGGCCGCAAGAAGGAGCTCATGGGGCTGTTCGCCTACCTCGGCGCCGGCGCCACCCTCTGCTTCTGGTTCGTCGCCGACGGACGCTACCTGCTGGGCGGCGCGCTGTTCCTGGTGGCCAACCTCGCCTTCGCCGCCGCGTTCGTGATCTACAACTCATTCCTGCCGGAGATCGCCACGCCGGACGAGCGCGACAAGGTCTCCGCCCAGGGATGGGGGTTCGGCTATCTCGGCGGCGGCCTGCTGCTCGCCTTCCACCTGGCGCTCTTCCTCAACCACAAGTCCTTCGGCGTCACCGAGGGCGAGGCCGTGCGCATCGCCCTGGCCTCGGCGGGCCTGTGGTGGGGCGGGTTCACGATCATCCCGCTGCTGCGGCTGCGCAACCGGCGGGCGCTCGCCTCCGGCGCCGAGACAGCCGGCCAGGCCGTGACGGGCAGCTTCCGCCAACTGGGCCGCACCATCAGGGAGCTACGGCGCTACCCGCTGACCCTGGGCTTCCTGGTCGCCTACCTCATCTACAACGACGGCGTGCAGACCGTCATCTCCTTCTCGGCCACCTACGCCGACAAGGAACTCGGGCTGGACCAGGAGGTGCGGATCGCGGCGATCCTGATGGTGCAGTTCGTGGCCTTCTTCGGGGCACTACTGCTAGGCCGGCTCGCCGCCTCGTACGGGGCCAAGCGGGTCGTGATGGTCGCGCTGATCGCCTGGGTCGCCGTGGTGGCCGTGGCCTACTTCCTGCCCAAGGGGTCGGCGGGACCGTTCTTCGCGCTGGGGTTCGCCATCGCGATCGTGATGGGCGGGACGCAGGCACTGTCGCGGTCGCTGTTCTCACACGTGATCCCGCGAGGCAAGGAGGCAGAGTACTACAGCCTGTACGAGATCAGCGACAAGGGATCGACGTTCCTCGGCTCGTTCACCCTCGGCCTGGCGCTCCAACTGACCGACAGCTACCGGCTGGGCATCATCTCTTTGGTGATCTTCTTCGTGCTCGGTTTCGTGCTGCTCGCCCTCATCGACCTGCCCAAGGCCATCAGAGCGGCCGGAAACCAGGTGCCGGAACGCCTCTGAGAACGCCCCGGAAAAGGGTTCCTTCACAGACCGGGTCAAGAACGTGCGATTGGATCACCCTGTCTGTGGGAATCCACACACGGTATCAAGCGTTGTACGCCGTGGGAGATGAACCCCTCACGACGGGGCCCTCAGGAGGCATTCAGACATGGGCGAGCGTGCGCTACGCGGTACCCGGCTCGGGGCGACCAGCTACGAGAACGACCGTAACACCGATCTGGCCCCGCGCCAGGAGGTGTCCTACACCTGCCCGAAGGGCCATCGATTCGACGTTCCGCTTGCCGCTGAGGCCGAGATCCCGGCGACCTGGGAGTGCCGCATGTGCGGCGCGACCGCCCTCCGGGTGGACGGCGAGGTGCCGGAGGCCAAGAAGGCCAAGCCCCCACGGACGCACTGGGACATGCTGCTGGAGCGCCGCACGATCGAGGACCTGGAGGAGGTGCTCAACGAGCGCCTGGCGATTTTACGCGCCCAGCGCCGCAAGAGCGCCTGACCGATTCGAAGAGACGGAGACCTTCGGCCCCCTTCACAAGGGGGCCGAAGGTCTCCGTCTTCCCTGCTGTCCCGATGACGATCTGCCCGGTGGTGACCTGTCCCGGCGGCGACCGGGACGCGAAGTGGCTCAACTGGAAGTGGCTCAACTGATTGATGCGGAATTGGTCCTTGGGGTCGGTCCATTTTCTGCCTAAGGTCACTCCCATGACCAGTCAGACCAGCAAAGGAACCACCGGCACCACCTTGACGACGGCCGGTGAGAAAGCCGCGGCGCTGCGGGCGCTGCACGTGCCGGGCCGCCCGCTGGTGGTGCCCAACGTCTGGGACGCCGCGTCGGCGCGCGCCGTCGAGGCCGCGGGGTTCCCGGTGATCGCCACCGGCAGCGCCGCCGTCGCCCCGGTGCTCGGGTACGACGACGGTGAGGAGACACCGGTCGAGGAGATGCTGGCCGCGATCGCCAGGATCAGCCGCTCGGTCGGTCTGCCCGTCACCGCCGACATGGAACGCGGCTACGGACTGGAGCCCGCCGAACTGGTCGAACGGCTCGCCGCCGCCGGGGCTTCCGGCTGCAACCTGGAGGACTCCGACCCTCATACGGGCGCGATGATCGACGCCGGCGAGCAGGCCGCCTTCCTCGGTGCCGTCCGATCCGCCGCGGTCGACGCCGGCGTGGACCTGGTGATCAACGCCCGGGTCGACACCTACATGCACGGCACGGGAGACGCCGGGGAGCGACTGGCCGAATCGGTGCGGCGGGGCCGCAGCTACCTGGAGGCGGGTGCCGACTGCGTCTACCCGATCTTCGCGGCCGAGGCCGAGGCCATCCGCGCACTGGCCGAGCGGATCGGGGGGCCGATCAACATCCTGTTCCGTCCAGGTACGCCGTCGCTCGGCGAACTGGCCTCCCTCGGGGTGGCCCGGGTGAGCTTCGGACACGGTCTGCACGGGGCCGTGCAGGCGTACACGGCCCGGATGCTCACCGCTATCCGGGACGGCGAGAGCCCCTACTTCCCCGCCCTGTCAACTTGACCCGGCCCTAAAGGACCAGGCTTGGAGGTAGGGCACCACTGGCTGTGGTGTGGCCTCCTCCGTCCAGACCACCTATGGGGTGGCTGGGACGCGTGACTCACGCCCCGCAATCCACGCAGCCTCGCCGCGTGCGGCGATGTTGCGGGAGGCATTCCGGTCGGCGTGGGCAACGACCCCGCAGTTCCGGCAGACGAAGAGGGCCTGGTTGACCCGGTTGTTCTTCTCGATGTGGTGGCAGTCGGCGCATTCCTGACTGGTGCAGGCCGGATCAACGCGCACCAGCGGGACGCCCGCCCGCCGCGCTTTGTACTCAAGGAAGGCCCCGAGCTGGTGGAAAGCCCAGGAGTGCAGTGCTTGCGAGGAACCTCGGGCCTTCAGGACTCCGTTGGGAAATTCAGGAACAGGGCGGATCAAGCTGACAGAGGCTTCTCGAAGCAGTGGGAGCCCGCGAGCCGCTCGTACGGAGGAAAGATCGGGACAGGGGCGTAGCCCTCCCTCTCGTACAGCCTCACCGCGTCCGGCTGGCGGTCGCCGGTCTGCAGGACGATCCGGGGCGCGCCCAGCGCGCGGGCCGCGTCCTCGGCCGCGGCCAGCAGGGCGCGCGCCACGTGGGTGCCCCGGTGCGAGGGTGCCACGAACATCCGCTTGAGCTCCAGCTCTTCGCCGAGTCTGCGCAGCGCCACGTGCCCGACGGGAAGGCCCTCCGCCGAGTACGCGATCCCGGTGTAGGCGACAGTCTCGGGCTCGACGTCCATGCCCCGGGGCAGCAGGTCGGGAGTGGCGGCGAGCAGATCGGCGTAGCGAGCGTGCATCTCCTCGGTCATGGCCTGGCGCAGCGCCACGGCCGCGTCGTCGTCCCAGGGAACGGACCTGACCGTGGCCAGGCCGGTTCCCTCCGCGAACGCGGTCATAACAGTCCCTCTCCCTCGCTCCGTCTCCGCGCCGTCTGGCCGCGTTCAGCGATCGGTGAGGCCTCGGGGGCCGACGGCACCGTCAGGGGCTCCGGCACCACCGGGGGCGGCCGGCTCGTCACGGATGACCTCCCCGTGCAGCACCGGA
Organism: Streptosporangium sp. NBC_01810; assembly: GCF_035917355.1. NCBI lineage: Bacteria > Bacillati > Actinomycetota > Actinomycetes > Streptosporangiales > Streptosporangiaceae > Streptosporangium > Streptosporangium sp. NBC_01810. The sequence goes on from NZ_CP109070.1 coordinate 3,316,545, forward strand.
CCCGAGCCGGGCGACCTCCCGGCGTCGCGCAACACGTCGAAGGGCGAGCCGTCGCCGCCGAACGGCGAACCGAGCCCGGCGCCCGCCGCGTTCCTGGCCATGACGGTGCGGACCCGGCGGGCGAAGAACCAGGCTCCGAGCCTGCGGACCATCGGCCGGGTGAAGGGCAGCAGGCACAGGACACCCAGCACGTCGGAGAGGAATCCGGGGATGAGCAGCAACGTGCCACCCACAATGATCAGGCCGCCGCCGGCGAGCTCGCGGTCGGGCATCCGCCCGGTCTGCAGCGCGCTCTGGAGGTTACGCCAGGCCCGGCGGCCCTCGCGGCGCACGATCCAGGAACCGAGCAGGCCGCCGGCGAGCAGGAGGGCCAGCGTCGGCCAGCCACCGATGACCTGACCGACCTGAATGAGCACCAACATCTCAAGGACCGGCACTACAAGGAAGGTCAGGACCAGCAGAAAGCGCATCTTTGCCTCAACTCATGCGACAGCCGTATGACATGACAACGCCGCGGAGCGGCCGCGCGTTCCACGTTCGCTCAGCGTGGACGCGTCCTCGGCGGAGTCTCGGGAGCACGCTCTCGCCGTACCCCGGAGGTCAGCGACCACGGCGGCGGCGCAGCCGCGCGGGCAGGCCCATGACACCCCAGGCGGCGACCCGCCAGAAGGCTTCGACCACGACGCCGCGGCCCATCTTGCTGGCCCCGATGGTGCGATCCACGAAGGTGATCGGCACCTCGGTGACGCGCAGCCCGTTGCGGACCGTGCGCAGGGTCAGGTCCACCTGGAAGCAGTAGCCCTGCGACTCGACGTCGTCCAGGCCGATCTTCTCCAGGGTGGCGGCACGGTAGGCACGGAACCCCGCGGTGGCGTCGCGGACCGGAAGGCCGAGCATGAACCGGGTGTAGAGGTTGGCGCCGCGCGACAGGAGCTCCCGCGAGGCCGGCCAGTTGACGACCTTGCCACCGAGCACCCACCGGGAGCCGATCGCCAGGTCGGCCCCGTCGACCAGCATGTCCAGCAGCTTGGGCAGTTCCTCCGGCCGGTGGGAGCCGTCGGCGTCCATCTCCACGAGGATGCCGAAGCCCTCCCCCAGACCCCAGCGGAAACCCGCGATGTAGGCCGCACCCAGGCCCTGCTTGCCTCCTGGCCGGTGCAGCACGTGGACGTGGTCGTCGTCGGCCACCAGCTTGTCGGCGACCGCCCCCGTGCCGTCGGGGCTGTCGTCGTCGACGACCAGGAGGTGCGCCTCGGGCACGGTCTCGCGCAACCGCCGGGTGATCACCGGCAGGTTCTCCCGCTCGTTGTACGTCGGGACGATGACGAGCACCCGACCAAGCATCCGCTCCATCACGCGTCTCCCACCTGCTGATCGCCTTTCCGGATCACGGGGTGCCCCACGCCATGCGTCCGGCGCCGCCAGGCGGCGGCCAGCGCGCCCGCACCCACAAGTATCAAGGCCCATTCGGGCAGCGCGCCCACGCGTGTGGCGATGGTTTGCGCGGTCCTGACCGGGACGGTCAGGACGTTCATGGCGGGCACCAGTTCCCCGGTGCGCCAGGCGATCGAGCCGCTGGGGGTCACGTATGCCGATATACCAGTAATTGCGGAAGTGATCACCGCCCGATTGTGCTCCACGGCCCGCAGCTGGGACATGGCGAGCTGCTGCGGCGGCAGGTTGGTCAGCGCGTACGTGGCGTTGTTGGTCTGCACCACCAGCGGCGAGGCGCCCGTCCTGGCGGTGTCGCCCACGATGCCGTCGAAGGCCACCTCGTAGCAGTTGATCGCGCCGATGGTCACCGGTCCCAGCCGGAGGTCGCCGTCGCGGGTGCCCGGCACCGACTGCTTGCCGACCAGTGACGCGCGTTCGAACAGGGTCAGCACGAGGTCCTTGAGCGGGGTGTACTCCCCGAAGGGGACCAGTTGCTGCTTGTCGTAGTGGGCGCCTGGCCCGGTGACCGGGTCCCAGACCAGGCTGCGGGTCGCCCGCTTGTCCTTCCCGATCCCGACCACCGCGCCGACCAGGACGGGTACCCCGACGTCCTTGACCGCCGCGTCGATCTCGTTCCTGGCGAACTCACTGCGCAGCGGGTCGATGTCCGTGGAGTTCTCCGGCAGCACGACCAGGTCGGGCCGGGGAGTCCTGCCCTCCCTGACGTCCCGCGCCATCTGGTGGAGCATCCGGGTGTGGTTGCCGAGCACCACGGCCGGCTCGTCGCCCAGCGGGTGCATGCCCCGGCCGGGGACGTTGCCCTGGATGACGCCGACGATCACGTTCCTGCCCTCGTCGCCGTACCGGGGGACGGCCAGGGCCCCGGCCGGCACGGCCAGCGCTCCGGCGAGCGGCCACGCGACGGCCCGTCCCCAGCGCGGGACCCGGGACCCGGCCGGGGTCGAAGACGTGCGCGGGGCCCGGGACGCGAGCCGAGCCGGAAACGACCGCGACACAGCCGAGGCGAGCAGGCCGCCGCACAGGGCCACCGCGAAGCTCACCAGCGGTGCCCCGCCGAGTGCCGCGTACGGGGTGAAGAACGACTCACCCTGGCTGAAGGCCACCCGCGCCCAGGGGAACCCGCCGAAGGGGAACCGGCCCCTGGCCCACTCGGCCGCCACCCAGAGCGCGGCGCCCCACAGCGGCCACAGGCGCAGCCTGGCCACCAGGGCGGCCCCGGCACCCCAGGCGGCGTAGAAGGCGCTCTCCATGGCGACCAGCCCCAGCCAGGCATCGATGCCGATCGGGCTCACCCAGTGCAGGCCGGGCAGCAGCAGGGCGAGCCCGGCCAGGAGGCCCAGCCACGCGCCACGGCGCGGGCGGGTGCCGTGCACCGCCAGGATCGCCGAGGCCATGCCGAGCGGCGCGAGGAACCAGAGCCCGAGCGGTGGGAAGGCGAGGAACATCAGCAGGCCGCCGATCACCGCACCCGCGACGCGGGCGGGCAGTTCCAGGCGGGAGGGGGGAGGCGGGGCCGTCTCACTGGACGAGCCGTCCGTCACGGACACCTCCGGCACCGGGGCGGCCGTCTTCTCCTGCACCACGGGCGGGGCTCCTTGCCATGTCGTACGGGCCGGCGACGCCCGGTCCTCCTAGCCCGAACGCTACCGCCCAGTGGGCACGCCCCCAAAAAGTTCCCTGACATATTCTCCAGAAGCTCAGCAAAGAGCCCTGAAACCAGCAAAACCACCAGAGCGGCCCCGGTCACGGCAACGGGGCGGTCCGGGGTGTCCTTTCGACACCCCGGACCGCCCCGACGCTTGCGGCGCTCGCACGGGAGCGGGAAGAGAGCCCGGGCAACCCTTCGGACCGGTTCCGTCCCGTCGGCGGCGAGCGCGGATTGCCGTTGTCTACTGGGTGCCCGGACCCCTCCTGGGTCCAACCCCCCGCCCGGAAGGAGTGCCCCGCCTCGACGGACTGCCGGCCCTGCGTCTGGCTGAACGGACGGGGTCACCCCCGTCACGGGCGCAGGAAACGGCGATGTCGAAAGGCGGCCGACCGGCCAGTCCCGTGCTGGACTGGGCAGCAAACTACCGAGCCCAGCGCAGATGTCAACCGTGTCACTAACAGCGGAAACATCAAGTTTTCGCAGCTGGGACATGATCGACGAGAGCCGCCAATGGTCTCATGTGATCCGATGTCTCTCAAGTCGAGCGAGGGCATCGGGAAGCGGACCGTCGTGCACGACGCCAAGCCGCTGGGTCGCGCGGGTCAACGCCACGTAAAGGTCGCTGGCCCCGCGCGGGGACTCGCCCAGGATCGACTCCGGTTCGACCACGATGACCGCGTCGAACTCCAGCCCCTTGGCCTCGGCGACGGTCAGCACCGCCACCTGTGCGTCCAGGGCCGCGGCCCCCGGACCGGCGACCGCGCCGTCGACGGAACGGACCACCGCCTCTCCGAACTCCCGCGCGCGCGACTCGGGGACGATCACGACAAGTCGCCCACCCTCGACGCCCTCGGCCTTGACGACGTCTCCGAGGGAGGCCGTCGGGGAGACCGCCCACGGGTGCGCCCCGGTCTCCCTGACCGAGGCCGGGGCGCTCAGCGCCGGATCGACCAGGGTGAGCACGTCGGCGGCCACGGCCATCAGCTCCGCCGGGGTGCGGTAGTTGACGCTGAGGGTCTCCTCGCGCCAGCGCCCGGCCACGTAGGGGTCGAGGACCCGGCCCCAGGAGCGCGCCCCGGCCGAGGATCCGGTCTGGGCCAGGTCGCCGACGATCGTCATCGACCGCGTCGGGCAGCGTCGCATCAGCATTCGCCAGTCCATCGGCGACAGCTCCTGCGCCTCGTCGACGATGACATGGCCGAATGCCCAGCCGCGGTCGGCCGCGGCGCGCTCGGCGGTGGTCAGGAAGACGTCGTCGCCGAGGTGGCGAGCGGCGAACCTCTCGGCGTCCATGATGTCGGACAGCCCGGTCAGCTCCAGGACCTCCTTGGCGTAGGCGAGCTGGTGCTGCCGCTCGTCGAGCGCGGCGGCGCGCTGCGCGGCCTGCTCCTCCTCGGCCATCCAGGCTCCGGCCCGCAGCACCGCGGGGTCGATGTCGCCGAGCAGTTCGGCGGCCTCGTCCAGGAGCGGCACGTCGGACTCGGCCCACCAGTTCTCCCCCTTGCGGGGCGGCTCGCGCAGCATCAGCTCCCGCTCGGCCTCGCCGAACTCGGCGGCGGCGTGGTCGAGGCGCTCGCGGGAGGTGAACAGCCCGATCAGGAGCTGCTGTGGCGTGACGTAGGGCCACAGGCGGTTCAGGGCCGCCTTGACGGGGCGCTCGGTACGGAGGTCCTCGCGGATGTCGGCCAGCTCGTCGTCGTCGATCATCCCCTTGCCCAGCTGCCTGGCGGCCTGGCGGGCGAGCGCGTTGAGCAGGTGGCGGACGAAGATCGAGCGGGCCTCGTTGTGCGCCCGCTTGGAGCGGGCCGCCCTGCTCCGCGCGGCCTCCAGGACGTTGCCCTCCAGCCTGAGGGTGTAGCGGTCGAGGCGGATCTCGATCGGCTTACGCGGCACCCGCTGCCGCTCGCGCACGGCCCGTGCGATGACCTGGCCCATCCGGGAGTCACCCTTGAGCCCCGCCACCTCGGGACGCTCCCTGCGCCCGGGGACGACCCCCGGGTAAAGCTCGGAGACCGTCGACAACAGCACGTCGGTCTCCCCCAGGGAGGGCAGCACCTGCTCGATGTAGCGCAGGAACGTCAGGTTCGGCCCGAGTATGAGCACACCCCTGCGGGCCAGCTTCTCCCGGTGGGTGTAGAGCAGGTAGGCGGCGCGGTGCAGCGCGACCACGGTCTTTCCCGTGCCGGGACCGCCCTGCACGACCAGCACCCCGCCCAGGTCCGAGCGGATGATGCGGTCCTGCTCCGACTGGATGGTGGCCACGATGTCGCGCATCCGTCCGGTGCGCCGGGCGGCCAGGGAGGCCAGCAGGGCGGCCTCCCCGTTGAGGGTGGCCACGTCCTCGTCCGTGAGGTTGTCGAGGTCCAGGAGGTCGTCGTCGATCCCGATCACCCTGCGGCCCTTGGTCTGCAGGTGGCGGCGGCGGGTGACGCCCATCGAGACCGCGGGGGTGGCACCGTAGAAGGGCTGGGCGACCGGGGCACGCCAGTCGATCAGCAGCCGACGCTGGTCGTCGTCGGCCATGCCGATGCGGCCGATGTAGAGGGAGGTGTCGTCGGCGTTGTCGAGTCTGCCGAAGCACAGGCCGTTCTCGACAGCCCACAGACGGCCCAGACGCTCGGCGTACATCCCGGCGAAGGTGTCGCGCTCGGAGCGGTTCTGGTGCGTGCCGCCGCTCCCTCCCTGCGCGAGGACGCCGTCCAGCTGCCGCTGGGTGCGCTCGCGCAGCAGATCGAGCCGCGCGTAGAGACCTGAGACGTACTCCTGCTCCTTGGCCAGCTCGATTTGACGGGTTGCCGTCGCTCCATTATCGTTGCTAGTAATGGGATACTCCGGACCATTGCGCTAGTTGTTATGACAAACCATCACCCTAGCAGGTCCGTTGAGAAGTTTACCCGCCCTCTGCGCCATCACAGCTTGATTGAGGCACCCCCTGCCTGCTTGACGAGGATCCGCCGGGCTCCTTACATTCACTCGAAGTTAGGAAAGCTTCCTAACTTCGCTTCATCAGTGAACGCGAGGACGCACGCGGAGGGCCAGTGAAACAGCCGACGCCGGGCACCCCCAGCCTGCTACGCGCGATCAACGACCGCGCCGCCCTGCAGGCCCTGCTGGAGCGCGGTCCGCTGACCCGCCCGGAGATCGGCGCCCTCACCGGCCTGTCCAAGCCCACCGCCTCGCAGCTCCTCATCCGCCTGCAGGAGGCGGACCTGGTCGTGCTCGACGGCATCCGCGAGGGACTGCCCGGCCGCACCGCCGAGGTCTACCGGCTCAACCCGGCCGCCGCGTACGCCGCCGCGCTGGACGTCACACGCGCGGGCATCGACGTCAGGGTCGCCGACATCACCGGCACCGTGGTCGGCGAGCACCACCTGCCCACTCCAGGCCGCTCCGGCGGCGACGCGGTGGAGCGGGTCGCCGCCGCGCTGAAGGGTGCGGGCCCCCCGGCGACGCCGCGGTGCGCGGTCATCGGTGTGCAGGGCGCGATCGACCCGGGCACCGGCAGGCTGGCCTACGCCACCAGCAAGGACATGCCCGGCTGGCACATCCCCGATCTGGTCCGCACCCTCGGCGAAGGGCTGGGCATACCGGTCTCGATAGAGAACAACGTCAACCTCGTCGCCCAAGCCGAGCAGGCGCACGGCGTGGGCCGGGGCCACCGGGACTTCGTGCTGCTCTGGGTCGACGAGGGCCTGGGCGCGGCGCTGGTCCTCGGCGGCCGGCTGCACCGGGGCGCCACCGGCGGCGCCGGCGAGATCGGCTACATGCCCACCCCCGGCGCGCCGACCGCCGGGGACACCGGCCGCTACGCCAACCACGGCTACCAGGCGCTGACCGGTGGCCCCGCGGTGCTCAAGATCCTCCGGTCGTACGGCGTGCGTGGCAGCGCCCCCGCGCAGGCGGTGCTGAACGCCGTGCGGGCCGCCGCTTCCACCGGCAGGCGTGCCGACGACGCCCGTGCCGGGCTGCGCGACATCGCCTCCCGGCTGGCCGTCGGGCTGGCCTCGATCACCTCGGTCGTCGACCCCGAGATCATCGTGCTGACCGGCGGGACCCTGCTCGCGGGCGGCGACACCCTGCGCGAGCTCGTCGAGCACGAGCTCCACGCGCTGACCATCCCCCGGCCGCCGCTGCTGCTGTCGACCGTCGAGGGCAATCCCGTCCTCGCCGGCGCGCTCGACCTGGCCCTCGCCACCGTGCGCGACGAGGTCTTCGGCTCCACAGTCCCCTCCTGACCCTCTCGTATACCCCCACCCCCCAGACGGCACCTCGGCGGTCGGCTCCGACCCGGCGTGGAAGGAACTGCTGCGCTGGCAGAAGGAGCTCGTCGACTGGTACGGCTACGACAAGCTGGAGAAGTTCCGCAAGAGCCTGGGCCAGGAATGGTCGGCCGATCACCCGTTCCACAAGGGCAAGATCGCCATGGTCCTGGACGGCGAGTGGCGCAACGCCATGATCGCCAATGAGGCCAAGGGCCTCGACTACGGCACCGCGCCGCTCCCGGTCTCCGACGCCAAGCCCGACCTGTACGGCAGCGGCTTCACCGCGGGCACCGTGATCGGTGTGCCCAAGGGCGCCAAGAACCCGCAGGCCGCCTGGGAGCTGGTCAAGTACTGACCACCGACACCTCGGCGCTGGTCACGCTCTCCAACGCACTGCGCAACGTGCCGACCACCAAGGCCTCGCCGGAGTCACCGGACCTGGACAAGGACCCGAACTTCCAGACCTTCCTCTGGATGTCGCCCTGGCTGCTGTCGTCGATCCCGGGTGGACGGCTGCTCGGACTTCCGGACCCTGATCAAGGTGATCCTGCCGATGGCACGTCCGGCGATAGCGGCGGTGGGGCTGTTCCAGTTCTTCTACTGCTGGAACGATTACTACGGTCCGCTGCTCTACACCCAGACAAACGAGGAAAACTGGACGCTCTCTCTCGGGCTGGCGTCCTTCCGGGCACTGCACAGCGTGCAGTGGAACCTCACCATGGCGGCGACCCTGCTCGTCATGGCCCCGGTGATCGTCGTGTTCTTCTTCGCCCAGAAGGTCTTCATCGAGGGCGTCACGCTGACAGGAGTAAAAGGGTGAAACTCGCCGTTGTCGGGGGCGGCTCGACGTACACGCCGGAGCTGATCGACGGGTTCGCGCGGCTGCGCGACGAGCTGCCACTGACCGAGATCGCACTGGTCGACCCGGACGCCCGCCGGCTGGATCCGGTGTCCGGCATGGCGCGCCGGATGCTGGCACGGGCCGGGCATCCGGCCACGGTCGTCGCGACCACCTCGGTCGAGGAGGGCGTCGCCGGGGCGCACGCGGTCCTGCTGCAGCTGCGCGTCGGCGGCCAGGCGGCGCGCGACGTGGACGAGACGCTGCCGCTGGAGTGCGGCTGCGTCGGCCAGGAGACGACCGGGGCGGGCGGGCTGGCCAAGGCGCTGCGCACGGTGCCGGTGGTGCTGGACATCGCCGAGAAGATCAGAAAGCACGCGCCCGACGCCTGGATCGTCGACTTCACCAACCCGGTCGGCATCGTCACCAGGGCACTCCTGAAGGCCGGGCACCGGGCCATCGGCCTGTGCAACGTGGCCATCGGCTTCCAGCGCCGCTTCGCCGCGAACCTGGGCGTCGCCCCCGAGCGGATCTCCCTGGGCCACGTCGGCCTGAACCACCTCACCTGGGAGCGGGCCGTCCACCTGGACGGGGTGGACGTGCTGCCGAAACTGCTGGAGAGCCATGCCGAGGAGATCGCCGAGGACGTCGGCCTGAGTGCCGCGCTGATCCGCCACCTGGGCGTGGTGCCCTCCTACTACCTGCGCTACTTCTACGAGCACGACCTGGTGGTGGCCGAGCAGCGGACCAGGCCGTCGCGTGCGGCCGAGGTCGCGGCGATGGAGACGGCGCTGCTCGAGATGTACGCCGACCCGACCGTGGACACCAAGCCCGAGCTGCTGGAAAAGCGCGGCGGAGCCTTCTACTCGGAGGCCGCGGTGGCGTTGATCGCCTCGCTGGTCGGCGACCGCGGCGACACCCAGGTGGTCAACCTGCGCAACGACGGCACGCTGCCGTTCCTGCCCGACGAGGCGGTCATCGAGGTCCCGGCCACGATCACCGCGGCGGGCGCGACCGCGCTGCCGGTGGACCCGGTGGAGCCGCTCTTCGCCGGGCTCATCGCCCACGTCACGGCGTACGAGACGCTGGCGCTCGCGGCCGCGCTGCACGGCGGTGAGGGCCGCGTCGCCGACGCGCTGCTGGCCCACCCGCTGATCGGGCAGGCCACACTCTCGAAAGACCTGGCCCGGCGCCTGATCGAGGCCAACCGCGGGCACCTGTCCTGGGCGAACGCGTGAGGACGATCCTGGCCGTCGACGGCGGCAACAGCAAGACCGACGTCACGCTGGTCGGCGAGGACGGCTCGGTCATCGCCACCGGGCGCGGCGGTGCCTTCCAGCCGCAGACCGCGGGGGTGCGGGCCGCGATCGACGTGATCGGCGACGCCGTGCGCTCCGCGCTCGGCGAGGAGGCGGTCACACCCTACGCCGACCACGTGGCCGCCTATGTGGCGGGCGCGGACCTGCCGGTGGAGGAGGACGCGCTCCGCGCGGAGATCCTCCTGCGGGGGTACGGCACGGAGGTGACCGTCGGCAACGACACCTTCGCGCTGCTGCGCGCCGGGGCCTCGGGCCCCACGGGCGTGGCCGTGGTGTGCGGCGCGGGCATCAACGCGGTGGCGGTCTCCCCCTCGGGGGAGGTGGCGAGATACCCGGCCCTGGGGCGGCTCACCGGCGACTGGGGCGGTGGTCTCGGCCTCGGCGAGGAGGCGCTCTGGCACGCCGTACGGGCCGAGGACGGCCGGGGCCCCGCCAGCGCGCTGGCCTCCGCGATCCGCGAGCACTTCGGCACCCGCACCGTCGAGGAGGTGTCCCTGGCCATCCACTTCGGTGAGCTGCCCTACGGCAGGCTGAACGAGCTGGTACCGGTGCTGATGGCCGTCGCCGCCCAGGGTGACGGGGTGGCCCGCTCGCTGGTGGCGCGGATGGCCGAGGAGGTCGTCGTGCTCGCGGTGGTCGCGTTGCGCCGCCTGGACCTGCTCACCGTCCCGATGGAGGTGGTCCTGGGCGGTGGCGTGCTCACCGCCCGTGACCCGCTGATGAGCGAGCTGCTGGAGCGGGGCTTCGCCGAGCGGGCCCCGCAGGCCAAGCCGATCGTCGCCGACGTCGCCCCCATCATGGGTGCCGCCCTCCTGGGGCTGGACGCCCTCGGCGCCCCCGAGGAGGCCAGTGCCCGCCTGCGCGCCCACTTCCACACCGCGACATGATCCGCGAGGCGGTGTCACAGGTACTGGCCGGTTTCGACTCCGTTCGTCTTCGACACCCGGACCGACACCACGTTGGCCAGGTTGACGACCATGCCGATCATCTCGGTCTCAGGGCCGTATCTCACCTGGGTCAGCACCAGGCTGCGCCGCTCGTCCAGAGCACGGGAGATCGCCTCCAACGCCTCGGACTCCCCGTCGAAATCCCCGCTCGTCACGGAGACGTCCTCACCTCCCACCGGATGGAATCGGATGATCAGTGCGTCGTTGTCAGGCACAGCCGGCTCCTTTCGCCAGTGTCCACAAGAAGTACCTGCCCAGCGTCGAACGCTGTAGACAACCGTCGCCGCCCGGGCTCCATGCGGAGGACCTGACCGCCGCGGAGGCGCCCCGTCCCCGTGCGGTAAAACGGAGATATCCGCGAGGTGAATCACCTCGTCGGAATTTCGCCGGTCATGTCATTCCATTCTTGTCATAAATATTTGGTATGACGTGACTAAAGCCTTATTCGGGCGGCCCTCACCTGCATGATTATTACCACGGTAGCCATATGGCGAAGTTATAGAAACATGGAGGGTGCCGCGGCCTCACGTCCGATGTCAGCCTTGTGCACGTCCAGGCTGCCAGGTCCCGCCGATTCCCCGCGGCAGTGTCGCACGGCGCCGTTTTCGACCGGCCGCCCCGGCGCCGCACGCGTTCGACAGATCGCGTCCAGGCACGTCCCCCCGAAGGCCAAGGAGGCCATTGTGGACGCCGAGAACACCCACCACCAGAATACCGGCGACGAGAGCGGCGGTATCAGCCGCAAGACCCTGCTGAAGGCCGCTCTCATCGCCCCGATTCCGCTGCTGGTCGGCCGGGCTCCCGCGCTGGCCCGCGACGCGCAGCGGACGGACGGGCTGCTCGACCCCACCCCCTTCTGCGACGACGGCGACGACCCGACGACCGCCCAGACCGAGGGCCCCTATTTCAGGCCCAACTCGCCACGGCGCACCTCACTGGTCGGGCCCGGCACACCGGGCGTCCCGCTGACCGTCCGCGGCTACGTGTTCGGCCGCTCGTGCCGGCCGATCGCCAACGCGCTTCTGGACTTCTGGCAGGCGGACACCAACGGCGCCTACGACAACAGCGGATTCGGCTTCCGCGGGCACCGGTTCAGCGACGCCCAGGGCGCGTTCAAGCTGACCACGATCGTTCCGGGCCTGTATCCCGGACGCACCCGGCACATCCACGTCAAGGTCCAGGCCCCGAACCGGCCGGTACTCACCACCCAACGGGGGCGGGACGTGGAAGGCCGGAACGAACTACAAGGCCGGCGACCAGGTCACCTACGGTGGCGTGACCTACCGCTGCCTCCAGGGGCACACGGCCTACGCCGGATGGGAGCCGCCGAACGTACCGGCCCTGTGGCAGCGCGTCTGACGCACCGACCGGCCGACGTGACCGGCGACCGCCCACCTCCCCTCGTGGACGTCGTGTCGCCGTAGCCCGGGATGCCCGGTCCGACCTCTCCCCGGACCGGGCATCCCGCCGGAGGTCTCCCGGTCGATGTCCGACGCGCTTCTCCCGGCGTTCGATCGACTCCGCGACCCGCGCGTAGACGGGATGATCTTCCTGGGAGGCGCCCGTCCAGCCTGGATTGACTACCTCACATCCGGCAAGTCGGGATTGGTCGCCCACCGCAGGGGGCGGGGCGTTTCGCAGGCACCGGGAGGATCAGGCGCGCTCGTCGGGCTTGCCGGCCTCGGTGCCGGCCGGCTCCGGGGTGCGGTGCTCATACGGCGTGCTGAGTACGACGGTGGTGCGGGTGGAGACGTTGGCGGCGGTGCGGATCTGGTTCAGCAGTTCCTCAAGCGCGATCGGCGAGGCCACCCGGACCTTGAGGATGTAGCTCTCGTCCCCGGCCACGCTGTGGCAGGCCTCGACGGCACTCAGGTGGGCCAGCCTCTCCGGTGCGTCGTCGGCCGCGGCCGGGTCGATCGGCTTGATGGACACGAACGCGGTGAGCGGAAGCCCGATGGCGTCGTAGTCGACCAGCGCCGCGTAACCCCGCAGCACCCCGCGCTTCTCCAGCCTGCGCACCCGCTGGTGCACCGCCGACACCGACAACCCGGTCTCCCTGGCGAGATCGGTGAAGCTCATCCGACCATCCCTGGCCAGCAACGTGACGATACAGCGGTCGATCTCCTCCATCCGGTAACGGTAACGGCACCGGGGACCACACGCACCGCCCGGATGTCACGGCACGGTCCCAACCACGGGCAGCCCCGCGGTCCGGTGACCCGGGGAGGCCGGATCAGACCGTAAAGTCACGAGATGAGCAACCTGGAAACGAATCCGCAGGAGTCGGCGTGCGGCGGCCTCGCGGACGTGGCGACGGAGCCGGTGACCGAAGTGCTGGCCGGCCGGGACGTGGTGCTGGGCGGCCCGCGGGCGATGAAGGTCACCAGAACCCTGCCGAACCGGGACATCAGAATGGTCGGCGCCTGGTGCTTCGTCGACCACTACGGCCCGGAAAAGACGACGATGAACGTCCCCCCGCATCCGCACACCGGACTCCAGACCGTCAGCTGGCTCGTGGAGGGCGAGATCCTGCACCACGACAGCGTCGGCAGCGAGCAGCTGATCAGGCCGGGCCAGCTCAATCTGATGACCGCCGGGCGTGCCATCTCCCACTCCGAGGTGGCGGCCGCCGAGGCCGTCCTGCACGGGGTCCAGCTCTGGGTGGCGCTCCCCTCCGACGCCCGCGAGACGGCTCCGGCCTTCGAGCACCACCCGGTGCTGCCCGAGTTGACCCTGCCGGGCGCCAGGGTGACCGTCGTCATGGGCGAACTGGGCGGCGTCACGTCACCGGCGACGGCCCACACCCCGCTGGTCGGGGCCGAGGTGAGACTGGAGGCCGGCGCGACGACCTCCGTCCCGCTCCGTCCCGGCTTCGAGTACGCCGTGCTGGCCCTGTCCGGCACCGTGCGGGTCGACGAGACGGACCTGGCCCCCGGGCCGCTGCTCTATCTGGGCAGCGGGCGCTCACAGCTGGCCATACGGGCCCAGGAGGCCGGCCGGCTGCTGCTCATCGGCGGCGAGCCGTTCGAGGAGCGGATCGTCATGTGGTGGAACTTCGTCGGCCGCAGCCACGAGGAGATCGCCCGGCTCCGGCGGGAGTGGATGGAGGGTACGGAGTTCGGCACGGTGCCCGGCGGAGTCGCCCCGCTGCCCGCTCCCGAACTTCCGCTGACCACCCTGAAGGCGCGCGGACGCCGCCGCTGACAAGGGCTTCTCGCGCGAGACGCCCCGCCCATCACGAGGCCCCGCGCCTCGCCGGAGCCCCCACATGACTTCGGCCCCGGCCGAACGGTGCGAAGCTGGTACGACCCGCGCCGCGGGAGCGGTGCGGGTCCATGACCGGTTCTGCCTGGGAGGTAAGTCGTGTCGGACGAGTTCGACGTGGTGGTTGTGGGCGCGGGCCCCGCGGGCGAGAACGTCGCCGACCGTGCGGTCAGGGGAGGGCTGACCGCCGCGATCGTCGAGAGGAACCTGGCCGGCGGCGAGTGCGCGTACTGGGCGTGCATCCCCAGCAAGGCGCTGCTGCGCCCGGTGGAGCTGGCCGCCGAGGTCGCCCGGGTACCGGGCCTGACGCTGGGCCCGATCGACACCGCCGCCGTGCTCGCCCGGCGCGACGAGGCGGTGTCCCACCTGGACGACAGCGGCCAGGTCGAGTGGCTCAGGAGCGTGCCCGCGGAGTTCGTACGCGGCCACGGGCGGCTGGACGGCCCCAGACGGGTCGTGGTGACCTCGAAGGACGGCTCGGTCCGCACGCTGACCGCCAGGCACGCGGTCGTGCTGGCGACCGGTAGCGGTGCGGCCGTCCCGCCGATCCCCGGGCTGGCGGAGGCCTCGCCGTGGACCAGCCATGAGGTGACGGCGGCCAGGAGCGTCCCTGAGCGGCTGGCCGTGCTGGGCGGCGGCGTGGTGGCCTGCGAGATGGCCCAGGCCATGCACGGACTCGGCGCGGTGGAGACGACGTTGCTGGCGCGCGGCGGACTGCTCGGCAGGATGGAGCCGTTCGCCGGGGAGCTGGTGGCCGCCTCGTTCGCCAGGGCCGGCATCACGGTGCGCCAGGGCGTCCAGGTGACGAAGGTCGAGCGGCCCAGGCCGGGGGGCCCGGTCACACTCCACCTGTCCGAGGGCCCGCCCGTCGAGGCGGACGAGCTACTGGTGGCCACCGGCAGGTACCCCGCCACCGGCGACCTGGGCCTGGAGAGTGTCGGCCTGGAGACCGGGCGCTTGGTGGAGGTCGACGACAGCATGCGCGCGACCGGCGTCTCCGGCGGCTGGCTGTACGCGGTGGGCGACGTCAACGGCCGCGCCCTGCTCACCCATATGGGCAAGTACCAGGCGCGGCTGTGCGGCGACGTCATCGCGGCGCGGGCCAAGGACGAGCCCGACGACCTGCCAGGACTGCGCGACGTGGCGGACGGCTACGGCGCACCGCAGGTCATCTTCACCGACCCGCAGGTGTGCGCGGTCGGCCGGACCGAGGCCCAGGCCCGCGCCGAGGGGTTCGACGTCCGCGTGGTCGAGTACGACCTGGGCAGGGTGTCGGGAGCCTATCTACAGGGCGACGGCTACCACGGCATGGCCAAGGCGGTCGTGGACGAGCGGCGCCGCGTCCTGCTGGGGGTGACCTTCGTCGGCCCGGCCGTGGGCGATCTGCTGCACGCCGCGACGATCGCCGTCACCGCCGAGGTGACCCTCGACCGGCTCTGGCACGCCGTGCCGTCCTTCCCCACGGTCAGCGAGATCTGGCTGCGGCTGCTCGAGGCCTACGGCCTGTAGCCAGGTCCTGGGCGTCTTCCCCGCCGCGCCGTCCGGCGCGGCGGGGAAGACCCGGTTTTGGCCCCCGGCCACGTTCACCGGACAGCAGGGCGCCTCGGAGACGACCCCGGCCGGACCCGCCCGGGAAACCGGCGAGGACTCCCGCTAACGGGCGAGGGCCCGGCTGATCACCAGGCGCTGGACCTGGTTGGTGCCCTCGACGATCTGCAGGACCTTGGCCTCCCGCATGTGACGCTCGACCGGGAAGTCCTCCACGTAGCCGTAGCCGCCGAGGATCTGGACCGCGTCGGTGGTGACCTTCATGCACATGTCGGTGGCGAAGAGCTTCGCCATCGCCGCCCGCGTGCCGTAGGGCCGGCCCGCGTCGCGCAGCCGGGCGGCGTCCAGGTAGAGGGCGCGGGCGGCGGCGATCTGGGTGGCCATGTCGGCGAGCATGAAGCCGACGCCCTGGAAGTCGATGATCCGCGAGCCGAACTGGCGACGCTCTGCGGCGTACGCGGTGGCGGCGTCGAAGGCGGCCTGCGCCACGCCGACGGCACAGGCGGCGATACCGAGCCTGCCGCCGTCCAGGGCGGCCATGGCGATCCTGAAGCCCTCCCCCTCGGCGCCCAGCAGTGCCTCCGGCCCCAGTCGCACCCCGTCGAAGCGGACCTGGGCGGTCGGTGACGACCTCATCCCCATCTTCCGCTCGGGCGCGCCGAACGACAGCCCTTCCGTCTCCGCGGGCACGTGGAAGCAGGAGATGCCGCGCGCGCCGTCGGCCGAGGTGCGGGCCATCAGCATGTAGAAGTCGGCGACGCCGCCGTGGGTGGTCCAGGCCTTGACCCCGTCGACCGTGTAACCGTCCTCACCGGGGACCGCCCGGGTCACCAGCGCGGCGGCGTCGGACCCCGACTGCGGCTCCGACAGGCAGTAGGCGCCCAGCCACTCACCACCCAGCATCCGGGGAAGCAGCGCGGCGCGCTGCTCGGCGGTGCCGTAGGCGGCCACCGGGAAACACGACAGGGTGTGCACCGACAGGCCGAGCCCGACCGCCAGCCAGCCGGCCGCGAGCTCCTCGATCACCTGCAGGTAGACCTCGTACGGCTGCGCCGCCCCGCCGTGCTCCTCCGGGTAGGGCAGGCCGAGCAGTCCCGCGTGGCCCAGGGTGGTGAACACCTCCCGGGGAAAGCGCGCGGCGGACTCGTCGGTCGCGGCACGGGGGGCGACCTCCTTGCCGATCAGATCGCGGACCAGGTCCAGCAGGTCATGGGCATCGCCGGTCGGCAGAACGCGCTCAACGGTCATCTGACTCCTTCCAACGTGAAAGACCCCACCCTCGGGCTCATGGGAGGGGACCGCATCCGCGTGCTCCAGGTCCTGGCGCGGACGACGAAGGGGGCGGCCGGGATCGCCGGCCACCCCGATTCTGGCACCCGCCGGACGACCGCGGGTTCGCGCCGGGGGTGATCGCCACGGCACGGCCGTACAGGGGCCGGTCGTGGCAGGGGCCGTACAGGGGCCGTACAGGGGCCGTACAGGGGCCGGTCGTGGCGGGCGTCAGACGACCACGAGCTCGCGAGTGCGGTGGTTGACCCGCTCGCCGCCCTCCTCCGTGCAGATGAGGATGTCCTCGATGCGGGCGCCGTGGGCCCCCGGCAGGTAGATGCCCGGCTCGACGGAGAAGGCGAACCCGGGCGCCAGCGGCTCGGAGTTGCCCGCGACGATGTAGGGCTCCTCGTGGGTCTCCAGACCGATGCCGTGGCCGGTGCGGTGGATGAAGTAGTCGCCGTAACCCTCGGCCGTGATCACGTCTCGCGCGGCGGCGTCGATCTCCTCGCACGGCACCCCGGGGCGCACGGCGTCACAGGCGGCCTGCTGGGCGCGCCTGAGCACCTCGTAGTACTTCAGGAAGCCCGCCGGAGGCTCGCCGATGGCGTAGACGCGGGTGGAGTCCGAGCAGTAGCCGTCGGGCATCTGGCCCCCGATGTCGACCACGATCGGCTCGCGCTCGGAGACGATCCGGTCCGACAACTCGTGGTGCGGGCTGGCGCCGTTGGGGCCGGAGCCGACGATGACGAAGTCGACGGTGGAGTGGCCGGCCGCGATGATCGCCTCGGCGATGTCCCTGCCGACCTCCCGCTCGGTCCTGCCGGCCCGCAGGAAGCCGGGCACCTGGGCGTGGACGGCGTCGATCGCGGCGCCCGCCGCGCGCAGCGCCGCCACCTCGGCCGGGCTCTTGCGCATCCGCAGCCCGCGCAGGACCGTCCCGGCGAGCACCTGCTCGGCTCCGGGGATCGCCTCGCGCAGGCGCAGCGACTGCATCGCCCACATCCGGTCGGCGAGGCCCACCTTCCCGACCTCGCCCAGGCGCCTGCCGACGACCGCGTACGGGTCGTCGGTCTCGTCCCAGGGGACGAACTCGACGCCGAGCCGGGACGCCGGAGAGCGCTCGGCGGCGGGCAGCTCCAGACGGGGCACCATCAGGAACGCCTCCCCCACGACCGGGAGCACCAGGCAGGTGAGCCGCTCCAGCGGCAGCGCCTCGTAACCGGTCACGTAACGCAGGTCGGGACCTGGCGTGAGCAGCAGCGCGTCGAGCCCGGCGGTGGCGGCCACCTCGCGGGCGGCCGCCAGGCGGGTCACGGGATAGAGATCAGATGGCTCCGTCGTCACGCCGCCCAATCTAATCCCGGCCGGAGCAGCGACGCATCCGGGAGCGGCCCCGGGACCGAAAGTCAGGGAAAGGAAGGCACCGCGGCGACCCTGCCACTACAATCTGTTGAAGTACGATCACAATTTGTTGGCAAAATGTCCACACAGCCATACATTTCGAGAGCGAGCTACATGGTCGGCGTAGTGGGCGGCCACCAGCCCCCCCTCCACCCACGAAACGACCAGGTGACCGCTTCGGCCCCGTCGGCCACCGCTGAGATGGCGCAGCGATTGCGAGACGAGCCGGGCGAGCACATGGCCGTGGAGCGACAACTCCTCAACACCCGCCTGGCGCACGCGGAACGCCTGGGCGATATGGGCTGGACCGAGTGGAATCTTCAGACCGGAGAGTCCACCTGGTCCGATCAGGTGTACACCATATTCGGCCGTGATCCCGGCGACGGCCCGATTCACCTGCGCGATCTGGCCGGCCACGTCGAGGCGACCGACCGGCCCGACCTCGACCTGCGCCTGTGGTCCGTCATGCACCGGGCCGAGTCCGGGGAGGTCGAGTTCCGCATCCGCCGCCACGGCGAGCTCCGCCACCTGCGCGCCGTGCTCGACCCCGTCGTGACCGGCGGCCATGCCGCCGTGCACGGCGTCGTCCAGGACATCACCTGTCGACGTCGTGCCGAGCGCATCATGTCCGAGTCGCGGAGCAAGCTGCTGCGGGTCCGCGAGCAGGCCGCGGAGGAACACCACATGAGCCTCGCGCTGCGCGAGGCGATAATGCCCGGCCTGGGAGAGACCATCGACCTGCCTCACGCTCGCATCGCGGTCCGCTATGTGGCGGCGGGTGTCAAGCCCAGCCTCGGCGGCGACTGGTACGACGCCGTTCCCCTGCCCGACGACAGGGTGCTGCTGGCCATCGGCGACGTCTCCGGGCACGGGATGTCCGCGATCTCCCAGATGGCACAGCTGCGGCACGCCCTGATCGGCCTCGCGATGACCGGCCACTCCCCCGACCGGCTGCTGGCCTGGCTCAACGACTTCGTGCTGCACCGGATGCCGGAGACGACGGCGACCATGATCGTCGGCCACCTCGACCCGGCCACCAGGATGTTCACCTGGGGGCAGGCCGGGCACCCGGCGCCGATCCTGGTCCGCGACGGGACCGCCACCCAGCTCGACCCGCCTGCCGGGGTGCTGCTGGGCGCCACCCCCGACGAGCCGTACGAGCTGGCCGGGGTCGAGCTGCGGGAGGGCGACCTGCTGCTGCTGTTCACCGACGGGCTGGTGGAGCGGCGCACCCGCGACATCGACGAGGGCCTGGCGCTGACCATGGAGGCCGCGGCCCTGCTGAGGGGAGATCCGAACGACGGACTCGACCAGCTCATCGAGGTGATCGGCGGCCCCAATCCCGAGGACGACACCTGCGTTCTGGCCATCGGAGTGCTCGGCTGATTGGTTAAATGGTCGCCATGCCCGGCCTGATGCTTCTTGACACTCCGTCGCTGTACTACCGCGCCTTCTACGGGATTCCCGAGTCGATGACCTCGCCCGACGGTATGCCCGTCAACGCGGTGCGCGGCGTCATCGACATGATCGCCATGTTGGTCCGCAGGCACTCTCCCCGCGAGCTCGTGGCCTGTATGGACGCCGACTGGCGCCCTGCCTTCCGGGTGGCGGCCATCCCCACGTACAAGACCCACAGGGTCGCCGAGGGCGGCGCCGAGGAGACCCCGGACACGCTCGCCCCGCAGGTGCCGGTGATCGAGCGGGTGCTCGACGCGGTGGGCATCGCCCGCATCGGCGTGCCCGGCTACGAGGCCGACGACGTGATGGGCACGCTCACCGCACGGGCCGGCGGCCAGGTCGACGTCGTCACCGGCGATCGCGACCTGTTCCAGCTGGTCGACGACTCCCGGCCGGTCCGCGTTCTCTACACCGCCAGAGGGGTCAAGAACCTCCAGCTGGTCGACGAGACCGTCGTCGCCGAGAAGTACCGCATCCCCGGCCGCTGCTACGCCGACTTCGCCACCCTGCGCGGCGACCCGAGTGACGGCCTGCCGGGCGTGCCGGGGGTGGGCGACAAGACCGCGGCGGCTCTGATCACCCGATTCGGTTCCCTGGAGGCGCTGCTGCGGGCCTTCGACGGGGACGGCGACCTGACCTCGGGGCAGCGCGCCAGGCTGTCGGCCGCCCGCGACTACCTGCGGGTGGCCCCCGAGGTGGTCTGGGTCGCCCGCGACGTGCCCCTGCCCGAGACCGACCTCACGCTCCCCGCCAAGCCCCGCGACCCGGAGGCCCTGGCCGCGCTGAGCGAGCGCTACGGCCTGGGCGGGCCGCTGGAACGGCTGACCTCCGCGCTCTGACCCATCCCATGGAATGTCCGGTCTGCCCATTTCGCCCTAGTCGGTGGGGCGGCCCCGCCGCAAGCCGGTAGGTTGCTCCCTGTGCCTCACAAGAGCATCCGGGTGCCCGGAGAGTCCCATCCGCGGCTCGACGACGGTTTCGAACGGATCCGCCGTGAGATGAAGTTGCCCGAGGGGTTTCCCCGAGCGGTGGTCGACGAGGCCGAGTGGGTCGCCGAGGTGCCCACCCTGCCCCGGCTGGACCGGACCGACCTGCCACTGATCACCATCGACCCTCCGGGGGCGATGGACCTCGACCAGGCCGTGCACCTGGAGGAGCAGCCCGGCGGCTACCGCGTCTGGTACGCCATCGCCGACGTCGGGGCGTTCGTCAGGCCCGGCGGGGCGATCGACACCGAGGCCCGCACCCGGGGCGAGACGATCTACATGCCCGACGGGCGCGTGCCGCTGCACCCGCCCCTGCTGTCGGAGGCCGCCGCCAGCCTGCTGCCGGGCGTGACCCGGCCCGCCGCGCTGTGGTGCGTCGACCTCGACGCGGAGGGCCGGATCGTGGGCGCGGACGTGACCAGGGCGCTGGTACGCAGCCGCGAGAGGCTCGACTACGACTACGTGCAGGCCGCGATCGACACCGGCACCGCCGACGGCACGCTGCGGCTGCTGGCCGAGATCGGCCGGCTCAGGCTCGCCCTGGAGCGGGCCAGAGGCGGCGTCACGCTGCCCACCCCCGACCAGGAGGTCGTTCCGGACGGGGACGGCTACCGGCTGGAGTTGCGCGCCCCGCTGGAGGCCGAGGCGTGGAACGCGCAGATCTCGCTGCTGACGGGCATGGCCGCCGCCTCGATGATGCTGGACGCGGAGATCGGCCTGCTGCGGGTGCTGCCGCCCGCCCCCGCCGAGAGAGTCGCCCAGGTCCGCAGGGTGGCCGCGGCACTCGGCGTGCCCTGGCCGGAGGGTGCGGGGTACGGCGACGTCGTGCACGCCCTCGACCCGAAGATTCCCGAGCAGGCCGCGTTCCTGCAGGAGTCGACGGTGCTGCTGCGCGGCGCCGGCTACGTGGCCTTCAACGGCGAGCCCCCCTCGCAGGCGGCGCACGCCGCGGTGGGCGCACCGTACGCGCATGTGACCGCGCCGCTGCGCCGGCTCATCGACCGCTACGCCACGGAGATCTGCCTGGCCATCGCGGCGGGCGAGCCGGTGCCGCAGGACGTCCAGGAGGCCATGGGCGAGCTGCCGGAGATCATGCGCACCACCGGGCGGCGCGTGAACGGCGTCGAGCGGGCGTGCGTGGACCTGGTGGAGGCCTTCGTGCTCCGCGAGCGGGTGGGCCAGACGTTCGACGCGGTGGTGATCGACGTGACCGAGGGTCAGCCGTGGGGCCAGGTGCAGCTCACCGATCCGGCGGTGACGGCCCGCTGCGACGGCGAGGGGCTTGGGCTGGGCAAGGTCGTGCGCGTGCGGCTGACGCGCGCCGACCCGACCACCCGCGAGGTCCGCTTCGGCCTGGCCTGACACCACGCCACCCGCGAGGTCCGCCCCGCCGCGGCACGGCTCAGACCAGAGCCGTGCCGCCGACGGGCTCAGGTCAGGGACGAGTAGGCCACCACACCGCGGCGTAGGGCGTCCATCGCCTTGCCCGCGCTCTGCTTGACCTTGCTCCCCCCGGGGGCGGCATTGGAGATCTGGCCGAGAAGGTCGAGCAGCTGCTTGATCCAGCGTACGAAGTCTCCCGCGGCCAGTTCCGCGCCGCCGGCGCCGTCGCGGAGCACGGAGTCCAGGGTGTGGCCCTTGGCCCAGCGGAAGGCCGCCCAGGCGAAGCCGAAGTCGGGTTCCCTGATGAACGACAGGCCGTGGTCGCTCTCGATCGATTCCAGCTCGCCCCAGAGACGGACCATGTCGGCCAGCGTCTTCTGCGCGCCGCCCGCGGGGATCCTGGGCTGGCGGGCATCGTCGGCCTGCCTGGACTCGAAGACCAGTGAGGAGACGCACGCGGCCAGTTCGGCCGGGTCCAGGTCGTTCCAGAGCCCGGCGCGCAGGCACTCGGCGGTCAGCAGGTCCAGTTCGGTGTAGAGCTGGGCCAGGCGGCGGCCCTCGGCGGTGACGCTCTCACCGTCGAGGTAGCCGAGCTGGTCGAGCACCCCGCAGACCTTGTCGAAGGTGCGGGCGATGACGTGGGAGCGGCCCTCGACCCGGCGGCGCAGGCCCTCGGTCTCGCGGAGCAGCTTGTGGTAGCGCTCGGCCCAGCGGGCGTGGTCCTCGCGCTCGTCGCACCCGTGGCAGGGGTGCCGGCGGATCTCCCGGCGCAGGCGGATGATCTCCTCGTCCTCCGCGGCGTGGTCGCGTGCCCTGACGGGCTTGCCGAAGTCCCGGTCGCCGATCTTGGCGTGCACGGAGGAGACCAGGTTGGCCCGCTCCTTCGGCGAGCGGGCGTTGAAGTTCTTCGGGATGCGCAGGTGCTCGACCGGTTCGACCGGGACGGGAAAGTCGGCCGGCGACAGCTTCTTGACCTGCTTGCCGATGGTCAGCACCAGCGGGGACGGCCCCTCCCCCCGGGAGTTGAGGCCGGGGTCGAGAACGACGGCCAGGCCGGCGCGGCGCCCGCCCGGAACCCGGATGATGTCACCGGGCTTGAGCGCCTCCAGCGAGCGCAGCGCCTGCGTCCTGCGGGCCGCGCCGCGCTGGCGCGACAGCTCGGCCTCCCTGTCGGACAGGGCCCTGCGCATCGCGGCGTACTCCTCGAAGTCGCCCAGGTGGCAGGTCATCGCCTGGCGGTAGCCTTCCAGGGCCTCCTCGGCTCGGCGCACCTGCTTGGCGATGCCCACCACAGCCCGGTCGGCCTGGAACTGCGCGAACGAGGACTCCAGGAGCGTCCTGGCCCGCTCCCTGCCCACCTGGCCGACCAGGTTGACCGCCATGTTGTACGAGGGGCGGAAGCTGGAACGCAGCGGGTAGGTGCGGGTGCTGGCCAGGCCGGCGACCTGGAGGGGGTCGGTGCCCGGCTGCCACTGGACTACCGCGTGCCCCTCCACGTCGATGCCGCGGCGCCCGGCCCGCCCGGTGAGCTGGGTGTACTCGCCGGGTGTGAGGTCGGCGTGGGTCTCGCCGTTCCACTTGTCGAGCTTCTCGATCACCACGGAGCGGGCGGGCATGTTGATGCCCAGCGCGAGGGTCTCGGTGGCGAACACGGCCTTGACCAGACCGCGGGTGAACAGCTCCTCGACGACCTCCTTGAAGGCCGGGAGCATGCCCGCGTGGTGGGAGGCCAGACCCCGCTCCAGGGCGTCACGCCACTCGAGGTAGCCGAGCACGGCCAGGTCCTCGTCGGGCAGGTGCGCGGTGCGCTCGTCGACGATCTGGCGGATCTCGTGGCGCTCGGCGTCGGTGGTGAGCCGGATGCCGTCGTGCAGGCACTGCATGACGGCGGCGTCACAGCCGGCCCTGGAGAAGATGAACGTGATCGCGGGCAGCAGGGCGTCGGTGTCCAGGCGCTCGATGGCCGCGGCCCGGTCCGGCGGACCGCTCCTGCGGGGCCGCGAGTAGCCTCGGCGGCCCCTGCCGTACGCCTGGCGCTCCTCGTCCTTGGCGATGCGCAGCAGGTTGGGGTTGATCTGGGGGCGGCGGTCCCCGTCGCCGGTGACGAACAGGTCGTAGATGCGGTTGCCGACGAGCATGTGCTGCCAGAGCGGGACCGGACGGTGCTCGTCGACGATGACACTGGTGTCGCCGCGGACCTCCCCCATCCACTCGCCGAACTCCTCGGCGTTGCTCACCGTGGCCGACAGGGCGACCAGCCGCACCGACTCCGGCAGGTGGATGATCACCTCTTCCCAGACCGCGCCGCGGAACCGGTCGGCGAGGTAGTGGACCTCGTCCATGACGACGAAGCCGAGCCCCGCCAGGGTGCCGGATCCGGCGTAGAGCATGTTGCGCAGCACCTCGGTCGTCATGACGACGATGGGAGCCTCGCCGTTGACGCTGTTGTCGCCGGTCAGCAGCCCTACCTTGGTCGCACCGTACCGCCTGACCAGATCGTTGTACTTCTGGTTGGACAGCGCCTTGATCGGGGTGGTGTAGAAGCACTTGCGGCCCTCCGCCAGGGCCAGGTGCACGGCGAACTCGCCCACGACCGTCTTTCCCGAGCCGGTGGGGGCCGCCACGAGGACCCCGTCGCCCGCCTCCAGCGCCCGGCAGGCGTCGAGCTGGAAGTCATCCAGTTCGAAGTCGTACAGGCCGCGGAACGAGGTCAGCGCCGGCCCGCTCTCAGCCTGGCTCTGACGGAAAGCAGCGTATCGTTCCGCTGGGGTCGTCATGCCTCCCAGCCTACCGATATCGGGATTCCGGTCTGTCCCCCCTTTTACCCGGCGCTCTGGCCGATCGCGTGGGCGGTCCGAGGGCGGCGGTCCCTCCCCGCGGAGCGCCCGAGCGGGCCTAAACGAGGACCGTCAGCGCCCCGGGAACGATCTCGCAGGTCAGCGGGGTGGGACCGACCCGCTCGCCGTCGGCGTAGACGATCACTCCGGGAGCCTCCACCCGCACACGGCGGGCGCGGCGCATGGTGACGGCGGGGTGGCTCCCGTGGGTGCCCCGGTAGACGCGGGGAAAGGTGCGCAGGAACTCCCCCCTGGGGACGGCACCGAGGATCGTCACGTCCAGCAGGCCGTCGTCGGGCACGGCATCGGGGCACACCCGCATGCCCGCGCCGTACGAACGGGTGTTGCCGACCGCGACCAACATGGCCTCCCGCTCGACGATCTCGCCGTCCAGGTCGATCCGGAAGGGGATGGGGCGGAAGGAGCGCAGTTCCCCGGCGAGGGCGAGCAGGTATTTGGCCATGCCGGGCGGCCAGGTCATCCGGTTGGCCCGCTCGTTGACACGGGAGTCGAAGCCGCAGGCCACCACCCCGGCGAACCACTCGTCCTCGCCCACCTTGGCGGCGTCGACGGTGCGCACCCGCCCGCGCAGCACGATGTCGGCGGCGGCCAGGGGCGCCTTCAGCGGGATGCCGAGCGCGCTCGCGATGTCGTTGCCGGTGCCCACCGGGATGACGCCCAGCGGCACGCCACTGCCCGCGACCGCCTGGAGTGCCAGGTGGACCAGGCCGTCACCGCCGAAGGCCACCAGCGCCTCGGGCTCCTCGGCGACGGCCGTGCAGGCTCGGTCCAGGGCGTCGGCGGCGGAGTCTCCGAGGATCACCGAGACCTCGCGACCGCCCTGCCGCAGCCGGTCGAGCACCGGGGAGAGCAGTCCCCGCGAGCGGCCGCCACGAGCGGCGGGATTGACGAGGACTGCGATCTCTGCGGGCACAGACCGGAACTTATCCCCTATTTGCCGGGATCGGTGTCGGTCGTTTTCGAATCGATAGGAGCCGGATCATCGACGGGAGCCACATCGCCCAGGGCCGAGGCGTCGTCGTCGAGCGAGGATGCCTCGTCGTCGGAGAGGTGGGAGAAGTCATCACCCTTCGGCTGCCGCTTCTCCCGCAGGTACATGAATCCCTCGGCCAGGGCGAACAGCGCCACCATCGGCAGGGCGAGCGCGATCATCGTGAACGGGTCGCCGCCCGGGGTGGCGACCGCGCCGAAGACGAACATGATGAAGATGACCATGCGGCGGTGCTTGGCCACCAGCGCGCGCGGCAACACCCCGATGACGTTCAGGAACACCATGAGCAGCGGCAGCTCGAAGGAGATGCCGAACACGATGAGCATGATCAGCGCGTAGCTGAGGTACTCGTCGATCGTGATGCCGGTCAGCGTCCCCGGCGGGGCGAACCCAAGCAGGATCGACAGCCCCGTGTCCATCACGAAGTAGGCCAGAGCCGCGCCCGCGAGGAACAGCGGGACGGCCAGCACGACGAACAGGATCGAGTAGCGCTTCTCATTGCGATACAGGCCCGGGGTGACGAAACCCCAGATCTGCCAGAGCCAGATCGGCGAGGAGACGACGAGGCCGAACATCGCCGCGACCTTGAGGTTCACGAAGAAGGAGTCGAAGACGCCGAGGATCAGCATCGTGCACTGTCCAGGCCGCAACTCCTGCGCCTGGGGAAGCCCGCAGTAAGGGGCGGACACGAACTGCCAGATCGGGCCAAAGAATATGAAACCGACCACCATGCCCGCGACCAGGCCGAGCATGGCGATGACCAGCCGGTTGCGCAACTCGCGCAGGTGCTCCATGAGCGGCATCCGGCCGTCGCCCGAGTCAACGGAGTCAACGGAGTCAACGGGCGGTGTCGCCCCATTCCGGCCCGGTTTAGGCCACTTCAGCAGCGCCATTCACGAATCCTGGGGTGACGAGTCGGTTGATCAGGGTAGATCTTCAGGCTACCGCCGATCACTGCGTCTTGGGCGCTCCGGCCTGAGCTCGCAGCCTGGCGGCCTGCTCCTCAAGCTGGCGGGCCTGCTCCTCGGCGCTCAGCGCCGAGGCCGGCGCCGAAGTCGCCGGCGGGATCGGCTGCGGAGCCGGGGTGGCGGGCTGGGCATGGGCCTGGACGACCGTGGTGGTCGTGCCGGCTGCCTCGTCGTCATCGCGGAGCTTGGCGGTCTCCGACTTGAAGATGCGCAGCGACCGGCCGAGCCCGCGGGCGGCTTCCGGCAACTTCTTGGCACCGAAAAGCAGCACCAGGATCAAGCCGATGATGATCAGCTCAGTGGGTCCGAGGTTTGGCATTACACATCCTTACGCCGAACGACGTGCGGTCTCTGCTCCGATCGTACGCTGCCCCGAGGACAGACTCATCCCCGCGGAACGCGTATCGTCCCCGCTCTCTCACCGAACAGCACCCGGACGGGCTCCAGCCTCCCGTGCGCGCGGTCGATCTCGCGGCCGAGCTCGGTGGCCGCGCGCAGCACGCGAACGGCCAGGAAACCGAGGACCGCCAGCCCCGCGAGAGCCGGCGAGAGCGCGGCGATGATCCAGCTCATACCGGGAGATCCTAGCTCCGCGCGTCAGGAGATCGACTCGTAACGATTCAGCGCGGCCGTCGCGGCGGCGCGCACGCTCGCGTCCAGCGAGGCGGGCGAGATCACCCTGCCGGTGTCTCCCAGGCGCAGCGCCAGACGTACCACCCAGCCCTGGTCCCTGGCGCGCAACGTCACCCGCACGCGGCCCTCGCCGAGCTCGGTGACCTGCTCGCACGGGTAGTACTCGGAGACCCAGCGGCCCGCGGCGGTCAGCTCCAGCTCCACCAGCTCGTCGGTCGGCGAGGGCCGGAACACCCCGGGCGTCACCTCGTCCGGCACGGCGTCGGCGGGCGGGTCGGCGGGCACGTCGAGCACATCGACGGAGAGCATCCGGTCCAGCCGGAACAGCCGGACCGCCTCGGCCCGGTAGCACCAGCCCGACAGGTAGGGGCGGCCGTCCACGACGACCAGGCGCATCGGGTCGACCTCGCGCGGGGTGACCTCGTCGCGCCCCGGCACGTAGTAGCGCAGCGACAGCCGTCTACGGCGCCGCAGCGCCTCGTTGACGACGGGCAGCGCGTCGGGTGCGGCGTCGACCTCCACCGCGACCTGGCTGCTGACCGCCGCCGCGCCCTCGCCCGAGGCCTGCTCGAACTTGGCGATGACCCGGGTCAGCGCGTCGCGCTCCCCGAACTCCGGCATCTCCGCGAGCAGGCGCAGCGCGACCAGCAGGGCGCTGGCCTCGTCCACCCCCAGCCGCAGCGGGCGGGCGATGGTGTCGGCGTTGTCGATGACGATCTCCCCGCCGTCCCACGACACGTCGATCAGGTCGCCGGGGGTGTGACCGGGCAGCCCGCACATCCACACCAGCTGCAGGTCGTCGATGAGCTGCTTCTCGGTCAGGCCGAAGATCTTCGCGACCTCGGGCACCTGTGCCCCGGGGTGCGACATCAGATAGGGCACCAGCGCCAGCAACCTGGGCAGGCGATCGGCGGTACTCACGCGAGTGCTCCCTTCAGGCGGCAGATCACCGCGTCGCGGGCGTCCGGCGGGCCGACCACCTCGGCGTCGGCGGCGAAGCCCACGATCCACCCGGCCAGCCGGCCGGGGTCGGTGAACTCGACCTCCAGCTCGTCCCATCCGTCGCCGGCGGGCCGCACCGCCTTCGCCACCTGGCGCAGCCCCTGGCAGGTGTCCTGCCTGACCCGGACCAGGGCGGTACGCTCCCGGACCGCGGCGTCGCTGTAGACGACCATGGACTTGATGTCGACGCCCTCGGGCACCGTCACGGAGCCCGGGCGGCCGACGGTGGTGACCGCCCCGCCGATCCGGCTGAGCCGGAAGACTCTCGGCGCGTCCCGGTCGCGGTCGTGACCGACCATGTACCAGCGGCCGCGGCGGCTGACCACGCCCCACGGCTCCACGGTGCGGGTCAGTACGTTCTGGCTGGCCGCCGCCCGGTAGGCGAAGCGGACCGCCCGCCGGTCGCGCACGGCCTCCCAGAGCGCGGGGAAGGACGGATCCTGGGTGTCGACGCGCAACTCCAGTGCCCCGCCGAGCACCCCGTACGCCTCGTCGGTCTCCACGCCCCCGGCGCGCAGCTTCAGCAGCGCGCCGCTGGCCGCCTCGGCCAGGCTGGCCCGCTGCCACACCTGGGCCGCCAGACCCACCACCGCGGCCTCGTCCGGCTCCAGGGTGATCTCCGGCAGCTCGTAGGCCTGGCGGACGATCCGGTAGCCGGGATCCTCCTCCCAGGGGTCCTTGTGGACCTCGATCGGGATGCCGATCTCGCGCAGTTCGTTCTTGTCCCGCTCGAACATCCGCTGGAAGGCCTCGTCGTTGTCGGCGTCGTAGCCCGGCACCGCCTGGCGGATGTGCTCGGCACTGAGCGGCCGCCGCGTGGCCAGCAGGCAGATCACAAGATTGAGCAGCCGCTCGGTCTTCCGGCGCGACATCCGGCCTCCTCCCTGTTCAAGTGACGCTACCCTTCCCCCGTGATCAGATGGCGCAGGGGCGAGGTCGTACGGATCCGGCGCGAATGGCCGGGGGCGGTGGAACTCGACGTGACCACCGAGGACGGTGAGGCGCGCGCGCTCGCCTACCCGGCCCTGGTGGGGCGCCCGGAGCCCGGTGATGGGGTACTGCTTAACACGACCGCGCTCGCGATGGGTCTCGGTACGGGAGGTTACGCCATGGTGGTGGCTGTTCCCGACCGATTGCCACAAGATCCTCAAGGTCCCGGACACCTGGTGAAGGCACGCTACACCCCATTGCAGACCACCGTACTCGGCGCGGACGAGCAGGACTCGCCCTTCCACGACCTGCTGCGCGACGCCGACTCCGTGGACGGCATGCCGGTGATCGTCGCCGACCTGCACTCGGCCCTGCCGGCGATTCTCTGCGGCCTGTACGGCTCGAATCCCCCGCCTACCGGGGAGACCGGCGACGAGCGGGGATCCAACGGCGGGCGCCGGCCCGTCAGGGTCGCCTACGTGATGCTCGACGGGGGCGCGCTGCCCGCCTGGTTCTCCATGTCGTGCGCGCGACTGCGGGAGGCCGGCTGGCTGTGCGGGGTCGTCACGGTGGGCCAGGCCTTCGGCGGCGACGTGGAGGCGGTGACGCCGCACACGGGCCTGCTGGCGGCCCGGCACGTCCTGGGGGCCGACGTCGCGATCGTCACCCAGGGGCCGGGCAACCTGGGCAGCGGCACCCGCTGGGGCTTCTCCGGCGTCTCGGCCGGCGAGGCGGTCAACGCCGCCGCCGTCCTCGGGGGCCGCCCGGTCGCGGCGCTGCGGGTCAGCGAAGGCGACCTGCGCGAGCGCCACATCGGGGTCTCACACCACTCGCTGACCGCCTACGGCCGGGTGGCGCTGGCTCCCGCCCAGATCGCCGTGCCCGTGCTGCCCGGCGACTTCGGCAGGCGGGTGACCGAGCAGTCGCGCCCGCTCGCCGCGCGGCACGAACTGGTCGAGGTGCCGGTGGACGGGCTGTACGCGGCGTTGCGGGAGTCTCCGGTCAGGCTGTCGACGATGGGCCGCGGCCTGGACGAGGACCTGGCCTACTTCCTGGCCTCGGCCGCCGCCGGACGCCACACGGCCTCGCTGCTGTCTTGAACTCCTCCCCGGCCCGAAGGCCGGAGACTCTCCCGTCGCGTCGCGGTTAAGCGGCGCGCGGGGGTTGACGCTTCGCAGACCGGGTAACCCCGAGGTCTCCACGTCCTAATGGGAGCTACCGGTTCTGCTGTTCGGGCAGACTCGGTGCCTGGTAGCTTGGTGGGCCGCCTTCTTCTCCAGCCGGCGCAGGTGTTCTTTCTCGCCGTTGCGTCGCCCCGGCGGCGGAGCGTCAGTAGGCGGCCAGCACGTCGACCAGGAAGACCAGGGTGTCGGTTCCCTTGATCTTGTCGCCGGAACCCGCCTTGCCGTAACCGAGGTCCGGCGGGATGCTCAGCAGCACCCGGCTGCCCACGGGTACGCCGACCAGACCCTGGTCCCAGCCCTTGATGACCTTGCCGGTGCCGATCTGGAACATGATCGGCTGGCCGCCGCGGGACCAGCTGCTGTCGAACTCGACGTCCGAACCCCAGACCTTCCCGGCGTACTGGACCAGGATCGACTGACCGGTCTTGACCTCGGGCCCCGCGCCCTTGATCACGGTCTTGGCGACGAGTTCCTTGGGCGCCTTCTCCTTGGTCTTGGTGGTGAGCTTCGGTGCGGCCTCGCCGCCCGGGTTCTCCACCTTGACGCCGGCGAGGCCGGGGTCGGTCGCGGTGCCCTTGGCCGCGTTCCCCTCGGGGACGCCGATCACGTCGACCACGAAGACCTGCGACTGGCCCGCGGGGGCCTGCGCCTGCTGCTCCTTGGGCAGTGCGTCCTTGGCGACGACGGACATGAACCTGCCGCCGCCCTTGGTCTCGGCGAAGCCCTTTCTGAGGATCTCCGGGACCTGCTCGTTGAGCGTGATGACCTGCGGCCCGCCCTCGTCATAGGTCGAGCCCGCGAGCTTGTTCTCCTTGCCGTCCCAGGCGAAGACCGTGAAGTTGGCCACCACGTTGGTGCCGAGCTTGGCGGCCTCCCCCGTGCTGCCGGGGGTGAGCACCTTGTAGGAGGAGGTCTCGACGACCTTGGCCGGGAAGGCCACCTTCGGCTTGGCGCCGACCGCCCCTGTCACCTGTAGCTCGGTGACTCCGCTGCCGGCGGGACTGGAGGAGCCAGTGGCCACGTCCCCTCCGGAGCCGCATGCTGCGGCGAACATCAGAGGCACTGCGGCCAGTACGGCCATGCTGCGGCGGCGCATAGGTATCCCTCAAGCAGACGTCAGGTTCGCGCCACACTACCCGTACCGGCATACAGAGGAGGTAAGCATGGAAGGAGCTTGCCGAAGCGTGACCATCACATTCCGGCGATGAGCTTGTCCACCCTCTCGTCGACGCTGCGGAACGGATCCTTGCACAGCACCGTGCGCTGTGCCTGGTCGTTGAGCTTCAAGTGCACCCAGTCGACCGTGAAGTCACGGCGCTTCTCCTGCGCCTTGCGGATGAACTCCCCGCGCAGCCGGGCACGGGTGGTCTGCGGCGGCACCGACTTGGCCTCGAAGATCTTCAGGTCGGAGGCCACCCGCTCCACCGCACCGCGCTTCTGTAGCAGGTAGAACAGGCCACGGCGGCGGTGCACGTCGTGGTAGGCCAGGTCGAGCTGGGCGACCCGGGGGCTCGACAGCGGCAGGTCGTACTTCCTGCGGTAGCGCTCGATCAGCTGGTACTTGGTCACCCAGTCGATCTCGCGGGCGACCTTGTCTAGGTTGCCGGTCTCGACCGCGTTGAGCGTGCGCTCCCACAGTTCCAGCACCCGGTGGCTGATCTCGTCGCCGCCACGACGCTCGACGAACTCACGGGCCTTGGAGAGGTATTCCTCCTGGATCTCCAGCGAGGACGCCTCCCTGCCGTTGGCCAGCCGCACCCGCCGCCGCCCGGTCATGTCATGGGAGACCTCTCGGATGGCCCTGATCGGATTCTCCAGGGACAGGTCACGCATCACGGTGCCCGCCTCGATCATGCGCAGCACCAGGTCGGTGGCGCCGACCTTGAGCAGCATGGTCGTCTCGCTCATGTTGGAGTCGCCGACGATGACGTGCAGGCGGCGGAACCGCTCGGCGTCCGCGTGCGGCTCGTCACGGGTGTTGATGATCGGGCGTGACCTGGTGGTGGCGCTGGATACGCCCTCCCAGATGTGCTCGGCCCGCTGGGAGACGCAGTAGACCGCTCCACGCGGGGTCTGCAGCACCTTGCCGGCCCCGCAGATGATCTGCCGGGTGACCAGGAACGGGATCAGCACGTCGGCCAGTCGGCCGAACTCGCCGTGCCGGCCCACCAGGTAGTTCTCGTGGCAGCCGTATGAGTTGCCCGCGGAGTCGGTGTTGTTCTTGAACAGGTAGATGTCGCCGGCGATGCCCTCCTCGCGAAGACGCTTCTCGGCGTCGACGAGAAGGCCCTCCAGGATGCGCTCGCCCGCCTTGTCGTGGGTGACGAGCTCCACGACGTTGTCACACTCGGGGGTGGCGTACTCGGGGTGGCTGCCCACGTCGAGATACAGGCGCGCCCCATTGCGGAGGAAGACGTTGCTCGATCGGCCCCAGGAGACGACACGGCGGAATAGATAACGCGCTACCTCATCGGGTGACAGCCGCCGCTGCCCCCTGAATGTGCAGGTGACGCCGTACTCGTTCTCAAGCCCGAAGATGCGACGATCCATTGCCTCACACTATTCGCCGAACCCCTCTCGTGGGAGGGATCATGGGGTTTTCGGTCGTACGGCTTATGCCCCGGGCTGCGAGCGGCTAAGCGCGGACGCGGCTCGCACCCGGGGCATCGCCGGATGCGAGCGATGCGAGGGCGTCGGGCCCGATGGGCCGGATCAGCCGCCGCCCTGCCAGAAGATCTCGACAACCTTGGTGATTCTGCCGTTCTCCGTGGTGATCAGGGCCGGCCGGTAGAGACCCTCCACCCCGGCCAGGGATGCCGCCTCCTTGACGTTGTCGATCAGCGTCTGGCGGCCGCATTTCTCGGTGCCGAGGTTGGTGGCCTTGTCATAGGTCTGTGACGAGCCGTCGCAGCCGCTGTCCGCGAGGAACAGCACGTCCTCGGCGATGGGCGCCAGGTAGCGGGTCACGTCGCCCTCCTCGGGACCGTCGAAGTGGCCGTCCTCGCCACCGCTCTGGGCGAAACGGATCGGCCGGTACTCGGCCACGCCGTTGTCGTCCACGCCGGTGAGCCAGCCGCGCAGGACACCCTCGAAGGGGGGCGGGCTGCCCTTGCTCCAGTCGTGCTCGGGAGCGGCCTGAAACTCGGTGCCGAAGAGCTCGGGGGTGGCCGCGGGCCGGGAGGCGGGGGCGGACTCGGGGGCGGCGTCAGGCGCGCCGGTCGAGGGGGCGGCGGAGGCGGTCGTTCCCGGGGAGGAGGCCGGAGCCGGCGTCTCGCTACAGCCGGACGTCAGTGCCACGGCTGCGAGCAGTGCCAGCGTGGCGGGACCGGCCGAGCGGAGGGTGAGCCCGGTCCGGGCTAGAGGGGTGGCGTTTTTCACACAGACTGTGACCATCGGTGAGCCGGTTCGGTTGTCAGGAAAGGGTGTGATCCAGAACACACCGAGAGCGCCGCCCCGGGCAGGGCGGCGCTCTCCCGTCGTGCGGTCAGTCGCCGGACGCGGTGCCGGTGTCGTCGTCGGACCCGATCAGCCGCTCGCCCCGGTGTCGATGTCGCCGTCGGGCGCGGTCGGCGGGGCACCGGGCGTCTCGGGCGCGGAAAGGGGACTCTCCGTCTGGGCCGTCTGGGTGGCCTGCGCCGCCGATTCGGCCGCGGATTCGGCCGCGGAGGCCCCGTCGGCCAGCAGGCGCTCCAGTCTCGGGCCGCTGAGCCGCAGGAACTTGCGGTGCGGCCGGTTCCGGTCGAGGACCGCAACCTCCAGCTGGCCCGCGGGGAAGCGCTCGCCGCCCGGCTCGGTCAGCGCGAACAGTGCCGCCTCCAGCGCCTCGGTCAGTGACAGGCCGTCGCGGTAACGCTCCTTGAGCCGGCCGGCCACCGCCTCGGCCTGGCCGCCCATGGCCACCAGGCCCGCCTCGTCGAAGACCGAGCCGTCGAAGGTCAGCCGGTAGATGTGGTCCTCGTCGGAGGAATCGCCGACCTCGGCAACCACGATCTCCACCTCGAACGGCTTCAGTGACTCGGTGAAGATCTGTCCGAGGTTCTGCGCGTAGAGGTTGGCCAGGCCACGGGCGGTGACGTCGTCACGGGCGTAGGTGTAGCCGTTGATGTCGGCATAGCGGATGCCGCCGAGACGCAGCGCCTCGAACTCGTTGTAGCGGCCTACCGCGGCGAAACCGATCTTGTCGTAGATCTCACTGATCTTGTGCAGGGCACGGGACGGGTTGGGCGCGACGAACAGGATGCCGTCCTTGTACTGCAGGACGACGACGCTACGGCCCCGCGCGATCCCCTTGCGCGCGTAGTCCGCCTTGTCCCGCATCTGCTGCTCGGGCGAGACATATCCAAAAGGCATGGACACCTGGGGTGATCCTCTCGTGTTAGCGCAGCGGGGCGGTGGGGCCGTCGGGGAAGTTCGCTCTGGAGTCGATCACGACCCGGGCGAACTCGCCCACCTCCTCGTCGGGGAGTCGGCGGTATCCGTCGGCGGTGATCACCGCGACGACGGGCCAGATCTTGCGGATCACATCGGGGCCACCGGTCGCCGAGTCGTCGTCGGCCGCGTCGTAGAGGGCGTGGATGAGCGTCAGCACGGTGTCCTCGGGCGAGGCGCCCTCCCGGTAGAGCTTCTTCAGCGCACCCCGCGCGAAGATCGAGCCGGACCCGATCGCGTGGTGCTGCCGCTGTTCGTAGGGGCCACCGCCCACGTCGTAGCTGAAGATCCGGCCGCCGTCGATATCGGGGTCGTAGGCGGCGAAGAGCGGCACGACCACGAGCCCCTGCATCGCCATCGGCAGGTTGCCGCGGATCATCGTGGCGAGCCGGTTGGCCTTGCCCGCCACCGAGAGCGTGCGGCCCTCCCGCTTCTCGTAGTGCTCGAGTTCCACCCGGTAGAGGCGGGCCAACTCGATCCCGGTGCTCGCCGTCCCCGCGATGCCCATGCCCGAGTAGTCGTCCGTGCGGAACACCTTCTCCATGTCTCGCTGGGAGATGATGTTTCCCGAGGTCGCCCGGCGGTCTCCCGCGATCACCACGCCACCCGCGCACATCGCCGCGACGATCGTGGTGGCATGCGGAATCTGGTCACCAACCGGGGTCGCCAGAGTCTCGTTACGGACAGGCAACAAGTCCGGCGAATGGGACCTGACGAACTCGGTGAACGAGGAGCTCCCGGTGTCGGTAAAGATATGATTCACCATGCCGGCGGGCAGGTCCCTGTGCGATCCCACGCGACTCCCTCCAAAGGTGCAGTCCTTTAAGGCCCGACCTTACTCATCTTGCCGTCCTGCTTGCACTTCCCTGGATCAGCTCAGCGCGAACCACCTCCGCCGGGCTTTTGAATCTTTACGGGTGACTACATCCGTGTAGTGGCGGAGTCGTCGCGACATGCCGTCCCCTCGGCCCGCCTCCGGGCGCGCGGGCGGGCGGGCCGGAGACCCACCCGGTGCCCGAGCCCCTCCTCCCACCACTCCGCTCTCCCGCCCGGTGGATCGAGCGGAAGCCGTCCTGCTCGGCGAACGTCCGATCGACGTCCACCTCGGTGACGCCTCTCGGTAGTGCCGTGACCCGGTTTCGGCCGGTAGTCGCGCTCGCCTTCGTGGTTCTTGACTTCGCCGACCCTTTGCATCCGGGTTTCATCCAGGTGCGACAGGGTTTGCGATGAGAAGTCAGTCCATCTGGTCGCGCTCGGTCACGGCTGAATTCGGCCTACGGCCTGGTCGCCTCGTATCTCGAACGATATTCACGGCCGACGGAAACCTCCGGCCGCTCCTTGGCGGCTTTTCCCGCGCGGTCCCCTACTCCCCGCCTTTTTGCACGTAGCTTCGAACGAACTCCTCCGCGTTCTCCTCAAGAACCTCGTCGATCTCGTCGAGGATCGCGTCGACGTCGTCGGAGAGCTTCTCGTGACGCTCCTGGACGTCGGAGGTCTCCGCCGCGGCGGTCTCCTCGACTTCCTTGTCGGTCCGGCCGGTCTGCTTCTGGCCGCCGGTGTCCTTACTTGCCATGTGTGGCACCTCCGCTTGGGGGACGCATCTGACTCATATCTTCCCCGAACCGGACGACATTGCGCGCGGATCGTCCCGTGATCTTTGTGGGAGCTTCCCTGGGCCGTTCCGAGGTGCTCCCCGTCAAGGAACCTCCCCAGGGACTCCTCGGCAAACCCCCCTTCGCCCCGTTCTCCCGGGCGGGATGCCGCCGCACTCGGGCATGCCGCCGCCCTGGTCGGCCCTGTGTGACCACCATCACCCTCGAATCCGGCCTTATCCGGAAGCCCATGAGAAGGTAAGGAACGTTCCAGGTAGGCCTACCGGGCTGAAAACTGCGATCATTGAGGGGTGAGCACCATCATCGCGCGCAGGTACAAGCTCGTCTCCCGCGTCGGCCAGGGGGCGACCGGCGTCGTCTGGCGCGCATACGACCTGCTTCTGGAGCGAGAGGTGGCCCTCAAGGAGATACCCCTGCCACCTGGACCCGCCGCGGCCGAGCAGCGGCGGCGGGTGGTCCGGGAGGCGCGGATGGCGGCACGGCTGAGCCATCGCGGCATCGTGACGGTGCACAACCTGACCGAGGAGGCCGAGCGCCTCTGGATCGTCATGGAGTTCCTGGAGGCCCTCACGCTGCACGACACGCTCGTGCAGGCAGGCCCGCTCCCGGTCGACCTGGTGGCGGCGATGGGCTGCCGCCTGCTGGAGGCGCTGCGGCACGCGCACGACGGCGGAGTGATCCACCGCGACATCAAGCCGGCCAACATCATGCTGACCGGTGACCGGGTGGTGCTGGCCGACTTCGGGTTCGCGGCGCCGGAGGGTGCGGCGACGACCTCGACGCGGGGCACACCGGCTTTCATCGCGCCGGAGGCGCTGCAGGGCAGGGGCGGCACCCGCGAGGCGGACATGTGGTCGTTCGGCGCGACGCTTTACATGGCGGTGGAGGGTAGGACCCCGTTCCGCACGGTGAACTCGATGGCGGCGTTGGTGGCTGCGCTGCGAGAGCAGCCACGCGCGCCGAAGCGGGCGGGCGCTCTGGAGCCGGTGCTGCGGGGGTTGCTGCGCAAGGATCCACGGGCGCGACTGAGTGCCGAGCGGACGTCGAAGATGCTGGAGGACGTGCGCTGTTTCAGTGCGGCCTGACGCGTTTCCGGGCGTTTTTTCCAGCGTGTTCGCCGACTTCGGAGCAATTTTTCTGATCCCAGGGTAGGGATTTAAGGACGCGGAACAAAATTCCATCGTGTCTGTGCGACTGAATTGTTATCCACAATCACCATAAGTAACCACACGGTGCACCGTTCCAGGTGAAAATATGAATCAGCTGAGGGGCTCGGCTTCTATGTGCAACAGGTGATTCATGGGAACAGGTGCGGGAAGGGCACGTCCACTGGGTGATCGTTATCACTTGACCTCGCCGATCGGGCAGGACGGTATGGGCATCGTGTGGCGGGCCCATGACTCCCTGCTCAGGCGGAATGTGGCAATCAAGGAGATCCAGCCGCGGTTCGGCGAATACGGGGCGGACATGCGCGACGCGCGGCGGCGGGCCCTGCGCGAGGCTCGCTCGGCCGGGCGGCTGAACCACCCGGCGGTGATCTCCGTGCATGACCTGCTTGAGGAGGACGGGCGGCTCTGGATCGTCATGGAGCTGCTGGAGGCCCTCACGCTCAAGGAGACGGTACGGCACATGGGCCACCTGCCGCCCCACTGGGTGGCATGGATCGGCTTCCAGTTGCTGGGCGGGCTGCGCCACGCGCACGGGGCCGGCATCCTGCACCGGGACATCAACCCGCGCAGCATTCTGCTGACCGGCGACCGGGTGGTGCTGGCCGACTTCGGAATCGCGGCGCTGCACCGCGACGCGAGCACCTCCACGACCCTGCCGCTCACCCACACCCCCGCCTTCATCGCGCCGGAGCGGCTACAGGGCGGTTCACCGACCCCGGCCGGCGACCTGTGGTCGTTCGGGGCGAGTCTGTACTTCGCGCTGGAGGGCCGGCCGCCGCGCTCCGGTCACCGCGCGCCGACGTCCCGGAGCTCGGCCGCCGACCGGCCCACGGAGGGGATGGTACGGGCGGGAGCGCTGCGCCCTGTGCTGGAAGGGCTGCTCCAGCGCGACCCGGCGGCCCGTATCAGCACGGGTCAGGCCGGTCGCATGCTGTCGGCGGTCCTCCATGCGGAGGGTGTGGCCCTGGCCCCGCCGCGACTCCCCGCGGCCCGGCTGCCACCGGACGCCTACACGTAGCGCCTCGCGTGGCCTTTCACCAGGCGGGCGGGCCGTACGGCACCGTACCGGTCACCACCGGGCCGGACCGTCCGCCTGGAGTCGACGGGCCCGCTGCCGCCGTACGGGCGGTCCGGATCGAGGGGGAGGCCGCCACGGCGGACGCCTCCCCCTCGGGGAGCGTCGCTACTCGCCGGTCAGCGCCGTCACCAGCTCCGCGGCGGTACGGCAGCGGTCGAACAGCTCACCCACATGGGCCTTGGTACCGCGCAGCGGCTCAAGGGTGGGAACACGCTGCAACGACTCGCGGCCGGGGATGTCGAAGATGACCGAGTCCCAGGAGGCGGCGGCCACCGACTCGCTGTACTGGCTCAGGCATCGTCCGCGGAAGTAGGCGCGGGTGTCGTTGGGCGGCACCTCGACGGCCCTCTGCACCTCTTCCTCGGTGACCAGGCGCTGCATGCGGCCCCGGGCGACCAGCCGGTTGTAGAGCCCCCGGTCGGGGCGGATGTCGGAGTACTGAAGGTCGACGAGCTGCAGGCGCGGGTGCGACCAGGGAAGGCCGTCGCGGGTGCGATAGCCCTCCAGGAGCTCCAGCTTGGCCACCCAGTCAAGCTCCCCGGACAGCTGCATCGGGTCTTCCGCCAGGCGGGTGAGAACCGACTCCCAGCGCTCCAGAACGTCCTTGGTGGGCTCGTCCAGGCCGTTGACGCTGCGTTCCTCGGCATATTTGCGC
Organism: Streptosporangium sp. NBC_01810; assembly: GCF_035917355.1. Taxonomy (NCBI): domain Bacteria; kingdom Bacillati; phylum Actinomycetota; class Actinomycetes; order Streptosporangiales; family Streptosporangiaceae; genus Streptosporangium; species Streptosporangium sp. NBC_01810. The sequence continues at coordinate 3,355,835 of NZ_CP109070.1, forward strand.
GCGAGTTCCAGGTATTCCATCTGGAGCTGCACCGCCGTCAGCTTGCGGCCGTCGCGCATGGAGATCTCGTACTTGAGCGTCGGGTCATGCGACACCGCGCGTAGTGCCTGGACGGGGTTGTCCACGGCGAGGTCACGGGTGAAGTAGCCGTCCTCGATCATGGCCAGGACCAGCGCGGTGGACCCCAGCTTCAGATAGGTCGAGATCTCCGACATGTTGGCGTCGCCGATGATGACGTGCAGGCGGCGGTACTTCTCCGGGTCGGCGTGGGGCTCGTCCCGGGTGTTGATGATCGGCCGCTTGAGCGTCGTCTCCAGGCCCACCTCGACCTCGAAGAAGTCGGCCCGCTGGCTGATCTGGAAACCCTCACCTCGGGAGTCCTGGCCGATGCCGACCTTGCCCGCGCCGGTGACCACCTGCCGGGAGACGAAGAACGGCGTCAGATGCCTGACGATGTCGGCGAACGAGGTCGCCCGGCGCATGAGGTAGTTCTCGTGGCAGCCGTAGGAGGCGCCCTTGTTGTCGGTGTTGTTCTTGTAAAGCTGGATCGGGGCGTTGGCCGGCATCGCCGAGGCGCGAACCGCCGCGTCGTGCATCACCCGCTCGCCCGCCTTGTCCCAGATAACCGCCGCCCGAGGGTTGGTGCACTCGGGAGTGGAGTATTCGGGGTGGGCATGGTCCACGTACAACCGGGCCCCGTTGGTGAGGATCACGTTCGCCAGGCCGAGGTCCTCGTCGGTCAGCTGGCTCTGGTCGGCCACCTCCCGCGCGAGGTCGAACCCTCGCGCGTCGCGCAACGGGTTCTCCTCCTCGAAGTCCCACCGCGCGCGCCGCGCTCTGGCCGCCGAGGCCGCCAGATAGGCGTTCACGACCTGAGAGGAGGTCACCATCGCGTTGGCCCCCGGCTGTCCGGGCACGGAGATGCCGTATTCGGTCTCGATGCCCATCACCCGCCGTACCGTCATGCGCACCCTCTGTTCATCAGGGACTGTTTCTCTTCGAGGTATCTATTCCCGACCCTAGACCCTTCACTATGCCCGGTGGTCGGACAGTTATGGCACCGAAGCCTTTTCGCCCGTTGCGAGGGGGATCGAGGAGAGCGCGGGGGGCTGTGCCGGCGGCGCCGGTACGGCCTTCCCTTGCCTCCTCGACTTGACGAACTCCTGAAGAGGGCGCTCGGCCACCCGGTACACCAGGTAGGAGAACGCCATCGCGGCCAGCACCGTGACCAGGGCGGTCAGCGGCGGCGGCAGCGTGTCCCGCAGGGCCGGGACGATCAGGACGGCGGCCGTGGTGTGGAAGAGATAGAGCGGGTAGGTGAGCGCGCCCAGGACGACCAGGCCACGCCGGCGCAGCCACCGTAGCCATCCGAGCGCCACCATCGCCATGAGCAGGTAGAAGCCGACCACCGTGGCGACGACGGCCCACTCGGGCACGGGCATCGCGGCGTAGCCGACCTTCTCGATACGCCCGGCCACCCGGTCGAGCGCCGAGCTGACGGCCAGGCCGCCACTGATCCCGGCCAGACACCACAGCACGAGTCTGGGGCCGAACCTGGTCATCAGGAAGAACGCCATGCCACCGACGAAGTACGCCGCGTACTTGGGCATGACCACGAGTTCGACCCACGCCTCCTCGCTTCCGGCAAAGAAACCGGCCGCCAGCAACCAGACTCCCATGAAGGCCAGGCAGCGGTTGAGCGTCACCCCGGTGATCACCAGGATCGAGATCAGCACGTAGAAGCGGAGCTCCACCCAGAGCGACCAGTAGACGCCGTTGGCGTCGTAGACGCCGAAGGCCCGCTGGAGCATGGTGAGGTTGACGCCGTACTCACCGAGGCTGAGTTTGGGGTCCAGGGCCGTGGCCGCGGTCAGCCCGTAGACCGCGGCGGTGACGGCCACGCTGACCCAGTAGGCGGGAAAGAGCCGCACCAGCCTGGAGAGGGCGAACGCCCCCAGGCCCCGGCCCCAGATGCTCATCAGGATCACGAAGCCACTGATCATGAAGAACAGCTCGACACCGAGGATGCCGAGCCCGGAGATCGTGGAGATGGCCGGGAACAGCTCGGCCGGACGGTCGCCCCACACCGAGGCGAAGGCGATGAAGTAGTGGAAGGCGAGCACCGCCATGGCGGCGGCGAAGCGCAGGAGGTCGAGTTCGGCGAGGCGGCCGCTTCCCCGAAGCGCCTCGCGAGACCTCGTGCCGGTCACCTGACGGCCGGGCCGGAATGTTCACGCACGCCACTTGGACGGCGTTTCGATCATTCGGGTTCCCTGTGACGGCTGTTGATTTCCGGTCACTTTCGTGACGGGTGTGACCGGGGATACGAGTGGCGACGGGTTTGCGCGGACGGCGCGGCCCCCACGAGGAGGGCCGCGCCGCCGGTCGGCACGTGCCGCCGTTACAGGTACTGACCGGTGTTGGCCACCGTGTCGATGGAACGCCCGGCCTCGGTGCCCTGCTTGCCCGTCACGAGGGTGCGGATGTAGACGATCCGCTCGCCCTTCTTGCCGGAGATGCGGGCCCAGTCGTCGGGGTTGGTGGTGTTGGGCAGGTCCTCGTTCTCGGAGAACTCGTCCACGCAGGCCGCCAGCAGGTGCTGGATCCGCAGGCCCTTCTGCCCGGTCTCCAGGAACTGCTTGATCGCCATCTTCTTACCGCGGTCGACGATGTTCTGGATCATCGCACCGGAGTTGAAGTCCTTGAAGTACAGGACCTCCTTGTCCCCGTTGGCGTAGGTCACCTCAAGGAAGCGGTTCTCCTCGCTCTCGGTGTACATCCGCTCGACGACCCGCTGGATCATCCCGAATATGGTCTCCTGGCGGTTGCCGCCGTGCTCGGAGAGATCCTCGGAGTGGAGTGGGAGCTCCGCTATGAGGTACTTCGAGAAGATGTCCTTGGCCGCCTCCGCGTCCGGCCGCTCGATCTTGATCTTGACGTCCAGGCGGCCGGGCCGCAGGATCGCCGGGTCGATCATGTCCTCACGGTTGGAGGCGCCGATCACGATGACGTTCTCCAGGCCCTCGACACCGTCGATCTCCGACAGGAGCTGGGGAACGATGGTGTTCTCGACGTCGGAGGAGACGCCCGAACCTCGGGTCCGGAAGATCGAGTCCATCTCGTCGAAGAACACGATCACCGGGGTGCCCTCGGAGGCCTTCTCGCGAGCCCGCTGGAAGACCAGGCGGATGTGCCGCTCGGTCTCGCCGACGTACTTGTTGAGCAGCTCGGGACCCTTGATGTTGAGGAAGAAGCTCTTGCCGGACTGGCCGGTCTTCTCCGCGACCTGCTTGGCCAGGGAGTTGGCGACGGCCTTGGCGATGAGCGTCTTGCCGCAGCCGGGCGGCCCGTAGAGCAGGACGCCCTTGGGCGGGCGGAGCTTGTGCTCACGGAAGAGGTCGGCGTGCAGGTACGGGAGCTCGATGGCGTCCCGGATCTGCTCGATCTGCCGCATCAACCCGCCGATCTCCTCGTAGGAGATGTCGGGCACCTCCTCCAGGACGAGCTCCTCGACCTCGGACTTGGGAATGCGCTCGTAGACGTAGCCCGAACGGGGTTCGAGCAGTAGGGAGTCGCCTGCCCGGATCGGCTGGCCCACCAGCGACTCGGCGAGCTTCACCACCCGCTCCTCGTCGGCATGCGAGATCACCAACGCGCGCTGGCCGTCCTCAAGGAGCTCCTTGAGCATCACGATCTCGCCGAGCTCCTCGAAGCCGAGGGCCTCGACCACGTTGAGCGCCTCGTTGAGCATGACCTCCTGGCCACGCTTCAGCGAGTCGACATCCACCGCCGGACTGACGTTCACTCTGAGTTTGCGGCCACCGGTGAAAACCTCCACCGTGCCGTCTTCTCTGGTTTCGAGGAACACGCCGAACCCGGATGGCGGCTGCGCCAACCGGTCTACCTCCTCCTTCAAGGCGACGATCTGGTCTCTGGCCTCCTTGAGGGTGGCCACCAGACGCTCGTTCTGGCCGGTTACGGCCGCGAGGTTCGCCTGCACGTCATGGAGACGCTCTTCAAGGATCCTGGCCTGCCGGGGAGACTCCGTCAGCTTCCGACGCAACACGGTGATCTCCTCCTGCAGGAAGGAGACCTGTGTTGTGAGGTCAGCGACCTCCCGTTCGCGCTGCGCGGCTCGAGCCTCAGCGTCGTCGCGAGCTGCCACGGCGTCACCTCCTTCCCAGTCGAGACCGAACTACTCGAAACCCTACCCATCTAAGGGCTGTCCCTTACCTGGCTGAGCAGTGTTCGTATAACTACATTAAGTGCGTGATGATTAATCCCTTTTGATGCTTTTAGTACTAGAAGCATAAGAACACGAAGGTCAACCCCCGTGTCACTCCCTCACGGACCGTCGTGTCCGAATCGTCATCATGTGGCGGAAGACGTGGACTCCTCACCCTGTGCCCCCTTCGCCGGGCGCCTACGTCGAGGTGGTGGTGTCACCCCGTCGGCCATGCGGCGGGCCGTGACCAGAAAGCCGGTGTGACCGACCATCCTGTGGTCGGGCCGTACCGCGAGCCCCTCGACATGCCAGTCACGAACCAGGGTCTCCCACGCATGGGGCTCGGTGAAACTCCCGTGCTCCCTGAGAGTTTCGACCGTACGCGACAGCTGGGTCGTGGTCGCGACATAACAGCAGATCACACCGCCAGGGGTGAGAGCCTTGGACGCGGCGTCGACACATTCCCACGGGGCGAGCATGTCGAGGATGATCCGGTCGACGTCGCTCTCGTCGAGGTCCGCGACGAAGTCGCCGACCACCAGGCGCCACTGCGGCATCGGGCCGCCGTAGAACCTCTCCACGTTCTTGGTGGCGATCTCGGCGAAGTCCTGGCGCCGTTCGTAGGAGGTGACGGTGCCCTCGGAGCCCACCGCGCGCAGCAGAAAGCAGGTGAGCGCGCCGGAACCGACCCCCGCCTCCACCACCCGGGCACCCGGGAAGATGTCGGCCATGGCCACGATCTGCGCCGAGTCCTTGGGATAGATGACCGCCGCGCCGCGCGGCATGGAGAGCGTGTAGTCCTGGAGCAGGTGCCTGAACGCCAGATACTGGGTGCCGCCGGACGAACGCACCACCGAGCCCTCGGGCCGGCCGATCAGCTCACTGTGCGGGATCCCTCCCTTGTGCGTGTGGAACACGCCGTCTTCCTTCAGCGTCACCGTATGACGCTTGTTCTTGGGGTCGGTGAGCTGAACCTGATCCCCGGCCTGAAACGGCCCATGCCTGCGAAAACCCATGACCGCAAGGTTAACGGCGCGCGACCACGGCCGGTCCCGCCTCGGGCCGGGGCCGATGGTCGGCCGGAAGAGAACGGACGCGGTTCTCTAGATCAAACAGACCGGGACGATCCGCAAAATAGTTCGCCGTACTACGAAGGAACTGGTAGCTGTTGTCATGTGTTTCCCCAAGATGTGATTCCGGCAGGTCCCGTCGTCCTGAGGCCGCTCGCCCCCACGGACGCCGAGGCGATCGTCCGCGCCTGCGCCGACCCGGAGATCGTCCGGTTCCTCCCCCGCGTGCCCGTGCCCTACACCCGAGACGACGCGCTCCGGTACCTGGAGATGGCCGAGGAGGATTGGAGGAGCGGGGGAGCCGCGTTCGCGATCGCGGACGCTGTGACGGGCGAGTGGCTGGGCAACATCGGCCTCAAGCCCTCCCGTCTGCGGAGCACCAACGAGATCGGCTACCTGGTCGCGCCGTGGGCGCGGGGCCGGGGGGTGGCCACGGCCGCCGCCGCCGCGCTGGCCGGGTGGGGCTTCACCCACGGGGTCGAACGCGTCGAACTGCTCGCCGACGTGGAGAACCTGGCCAGCCAGTGTGTCGCCCTGGCCGCCGGTTTCCGGCACGAGGGCGTGCGGCGCGGAGCCGAACAGCATCGTGGCGGCACCCGCCGCGACCTGGTCTCCTTCGCACGCCTGCGCGGCGACTCCGGCGAGCGCGTGACACCGTTCCTGCCGGGCTTCCCCGGCGACTCGCTGACCGACGGGATCGTGCGGCTCAGGACGCTCACCCCCGCCGACGCCGCCGACTACCTGGCGCTGCAGAACCTGCCCGACGTCGTGAGATACAGCGTCCCGCCCGAGCCGCACAGCGCCGAGCAGGTCGAGGAGCGGTGCCGCACGGCGGGCGCGAACCGGCTGGCCGGCAGGGGGGTCGAGGCGGTGATCATGGACGCCGCGACGGGCGCGTTCGCCGGGGAGATCCAGCTCTCCAACCTGATCCCGCCGCTGGGGCAGGCCATGACGGGCTACAGCCTGCTACCGGCGTTCCGCGGCAGGGGCTTCACCACCAGGGCGGTGAACCTGCTGGTCGATTGGGCCTTCGAGCACACCCCCCTGAGCCGGATCATCGCGGGCACCTCCCCCGCCAACGTCGCCTCGCAGCACGTGCTGGAGCGCGCGGGCTTCACCCGCGAGGCGCTGCTGCGCGGACTGCTGCCCGGCCCCGACGGCACCCGCCTGGACGACCTGCAGTGGTACCGGCTGCGGGACGCCCCCCTCGCTAGCCGCGCGTTCAGTCGGCGCCGAAGTGGGCCCTGAGCCTGGCGTAGGCCGCGTCGGTGCCCTGCAGCACCCGGTCGATGTCGGCGTCGGTGTGGGCCGCGGACAGGAACCAGTTGTGCCACGGATGGAGGTAGACCCCCTCCCGCAGGCAGGCCGCCGCCCAGAACATGCTCTTGTCCAGCGTCGCGTCCCCCTCGAAGGAGAGCCACGGGATCTGCACCGGGCCGGTCTGGTTGACCGCGAAGCCATGGGAGGCGGCCTGGGCGGCGAGGCCATCGCGCAGGCGGGTGCCCGCGCGCTCCATCAGGGCTATGCCGTCGATGTCGCGCAGCGTCTCGATGGTGGCCTTGGCCGCGGCCATCGGAGCGGCGTTGAACCAGAAGGAACCTGTGGAGTAGAGCGTCTGGGCGGGCCCCGCAGGGCGTCCACACCGGTGACGGCGGCGATCGGGTGGCCGTTGGCCATGGCCTTGCTGAAGGCGTACAGGTCGGGGCGCACACCCAGGGGCTCCCAGGAGCCGCCCAGGTCGATCCGCCAGCCCCCGCGCACGTCGTCGATCACCAGCGCGGCGCCGATCCGGTCGGCCAGCGCCCGCACCCCCCTGGCGAACTCCGCGGCGACGAGTTCCTGGTCCTCGAACGAGTCATGCTTGAACGGCGTCACGATGATCGCGGCGACGTCGCACTCCGCCTGCGCCGCGGCGGCCTCGACGCCGTGACCGAGCGGCTGCTCGCCCTGGTCGACGGGCTGAGTGCGCACCGCCTGCTCTACCCCGACAGGCTCGGCACCGCACGCCTGGAGCGGGTGCTCAACGCGGAACTGGACCGCCTGCGCCCCACCGGCACATAAGTGCCCGGCCCACCCCGTGCCCGCTCGGGCGCCCCACTCGGCTCCCGTACACCCCGGGAGCCGACGCCACGGTCCCGCGCGGCACGCGGGCGGAGGTTCAGGCCAGCAGGGCGTAGAGCCGGTCGGCCACCCCTCGCGCGGTGGGCCGCTTGGCCACGTCGCCAAGGCATGCCTGGACGAGATCCGACAGCTCGGGCTCCAACCCGGGATCGATCGACGGCGACGTGCTGTACACCTTTCGAAGGGTCAGCAGCGGGTCGTGGGTGGGCAGCCTCCCGTAGAGCCCGACACCGCTCACCGCCCAGTGCAGCGTCGCGCCCAGCGACCACACGTCGCCCGCGGGCGTGGGTGTCTCCCCCTGCAGCAGCGTGGGGTCGGTGAACTCCACCGAACCGATGTCTCCCATCCCGGTCACCGTCGCGCCCGGCGTCAGCACCTGCGAAAGGCCCAGGTCGGAGAGCTTGCCCCCGTCGTCTGCGAGCAGCACGTTGCCGGGGCGGATGTCGCGATGGACGATGCCCTCCTCGTGCAGTGCCTGCGCCGCATGGGAGACGCAGGCGATCGAGCGCAGCACCTGCTCCCGCGACGGCCGCGCCGCAGGACGCGCCAGCGAGCCGTCCGGCAGATATTCCATCGAGTAGTAGAACACCCCGCCCTGCTGGCCGGCGTCGTAGAGCCGCACCAGGTACGGAGAGCGCACCGCGGCGAACGCCTTCAACTCTCTCGTGGCGCGGCGGAAGGCGTCGCTCCCCGTGCCCCCCACCACCTTCACCGCTACCAGATCCGCCTCGACGGGTAACCGCTCGGGCCTTTTCGCCAAATAGAACTCACCGTGATTACCCGCCCCCAGCGACCGGATGAACTCATAGTCGGCGATGCCCTCCACAACGATCTCCCTCCATGCCTGCGCAACGTTCGCGACGACATCCCACACACGGTAACGTCGCCTTCGCCATTCTCGGGGCTTTTCTTGGCATACGGAAAGCGTGCTCGCAATTGCTGCAGATGGATCTGCTCCTACTCGACCTCGTCATCGTCCTCGCGGCCGCGCGGCTTTTCGGAGCGCTGGCCAGATGGCTCGGCCAGCCACCGGTCATCGGCGAGATCGTGGCCGGCATCCTGCTGGGCCCCACCCTGCTGGGCCCCCTGATCGGTGACAAGCTGTTCGGCCCCGAGATGCGGCCCCCGCTGCAGGCCCTGGCCAACGTCGGCCTGGTGCTGTTCATGTTCGTCGTCGGCCTGGAACTGGACCAGAAGCTGGTCAGGGGCAAGGGCCGGATCGCGGTGACCGTGGCACTCGGCTCGACCGTGGTGCCGTTCGTGCTGGGCTGCGTGCTCGCGCTGGCCATCGCGGACGAGCACGTGGGAGGCGACAAGACCCTGCCGTTCGTGCTGTTCATGGGCGCGGCGATGGCCGCCACCGCGTTCCCGGTGCTGGCACGGATCCTCACCGACCGGGGAATGCAGCGGATCACGCTCGGCGGTCTTGCCCTGGCCTCGGCGGCCGTCATCGACGTGCTCGCCTGGACCGTCCTGGCGGTGGTGGTGGGCATCGCGGGGGCGGGAGAGTCCGAAGGGCAGTGGAAGGTCCTGCTCGCCCTGCCGTACGCACTGGTGATGTTCCTGGTCGTCAAGCCCCTGCTGGCCCGGATGGTGCCCGCGTACGAGAAAGCCGGGCGGCTGACGCCCGGTCTGCTCTCCCTGGTGCTCCTCGGTCTGATCGGATCGGCCTGGGCCACCGAGTGGATGCACGTCCACTTCATCTTCGGGGCGTTCGTGTTCGGCACGGTGATGCCCCGCGAGGGGGCGGAACGGCTCAACCACGAGATCCTGGAACGGCTGGAACAGCTCGCCGTACTGCTGCTGTTGCCGATGTTCTTCGTCGTGGCGGGGCTCAACGTCAACCTGCGCGAGCTCGACCTGTCCAGCCTCGGCACGCTCTCCGCGATCCTGGTCGTCGCGATCGGCGGCAAGCTGCTCGGCTCCTACGCCGCCGCACGGACGCAGCGGCTGCCCGCCCGGCAGTCCTGGGCACTGGCCTCCCTGCTCAACACGCGAGGGCTCACCGAGATCGTCATCCTCACCGTCGGCCTGCAGAAGGGCGTGCTCGACGACGAGCTCTACTCGCTGATGGTGGTCATGGCCCTCGTCACGACCGCGATGACCGGCCCGCTGGTACGCAGGATCTACCCCGACAGGCGGGTGGCCCGCGACATCGCCGAAGCCGAACGTGCCGCCCTTGGCGTGACCGCCGCCCACCGGGTGCTGTTGATCGTCCCCGATCCCCCCGCCGAGCAGGTCCCGCTGGTCGGCCTGACCATCACCCTGGCCCTGTCCAGGTCGCCGTCCGAGGTGGTCCTGGGCCACCTGCGGCCCTACCCTGCGGGCCGCCTGGAGGTCGGCAGCGGCCTTTCCTCGGAGCTGGCCGAGCTGGCCGAGACCCTCCACGACCTGGAGGCGCTGGCCGGTACCGCCCGCGAGCGCGGCTCGGCCACCAGGGTGGTGAGCCGGTTCAGCGCGGATGTGGCGGGCGAGCTGCCCGAGCTGGCCTCCGGTGCCCGAGCCGACCTGCTGGTGCTGCCCGCCGACGTCCCCGGCCATGCCGCCGTGCGCGACGGCTCGGCCTGCCGCGTGGTGACCGTGTCGCTGCCCCTGCCTGAGCAGGCCGAGCCCGGCTCCGAGCCGGGAGCGGTCGCGGTGCGTTACGGCTCCGGTGACGACGCGGCCGCCCACGTGGCGCTCACCCTCGCGATGCTGTGGGACCGGCCGCTGGTCGTCACCGGCGGGAACCGGGCCTCCGCTCTGGCCCAGCGGCTGTCCAGACTCGGGGTGGCGGCCGAATCGGGCGCGATCCCCGAGGGCGCGCTGATCGTGGCCGCCGACACCGCGACCGCCCCGGAGGGCGCGCACCTGCTGGTCCGCACCGAGCAGGACCCCGACCCGGTCGACTGGGCCGAGGCCGTCGCCGCCCTGCGTGCCCCGATCCGGCGGCTCTGATCGCACACCGATCCGGCGCGCGAGCGCCACGGCGCCACGGAGAAAATCTCCGCGACCCCGGAGAACACGCGGGCGCTACGGCCGTGGCCGTACCGCCCGGAAGACGGTCTCAGCGGTTGCGATGCGACTCGTAGCGCATGGTGCGCGAGACGCCGATCCGCACGGTGGTGCCGGGCTGGATCGCAACCGGCTCGTTCGGCGGGATGTCGTAGAAGTTGGGGTCGCCGGGCGGCTGGATCTGGGTTCCGTTGACAGACCCCAGGTCGACCAGGTTGACGTCCCAGCCGTCCAGCGCCACCCGCAGATGCCGACGGGAGACCGAGCCGTCGGGGCTGGTGACCTTGGCCGGGCGCACGGAGCCGTCGGCCACCTCGGGTGCCCGCTCGGGGTCGCGGCCCACCAGGTAGTCGGTGTCGAGCCGCAGTGTGAGGCCGTCGTCGAGGAGCAGGACCCCCAGCGGCGGGCGCGGCCCCTTGTAGGGAACCAGGGTGCGCTGGACCAGCGCGATACCGCAGACCGCGCAGTAGGGCACGCGGGGGTCGTTGAAGTGGTCGTTCTTGCAGTCGACCCCGTAGACCAGCGGCCGCGCCTCGGGCTCGGCCCCGGAGTTCGGCGCGGGCGCCAGGGACTCGGCCGCGGACTGTGAACCGCCGGGCGTCAGCAGCTCGTACTCGAACGGCTGGTCGCGGACGTCAACGGGATCCCCGCCCATCCCGCTGGCCCTGGCGGTGTCGATGTCCTCGTGATGGACCTCTTCGTGGTGGATGATCGCGGGGGCGGGTCCGCCGGAGGGCACCGGCCCCTGCGGGGAGACCACGGGCAGCGGCTCGGAGTGCCATGCCTGCGGCTGCGGCTCCATCATCGGCGGAGCGGTGACCGGCTGATACGGATCCGCCGGGCCCAGGGGGTAGGGCGCCGGCGGGGCGGCCTCCTGAGGGGCCGACCACTCGGGGGCGGCCGGCCGCTCGGACGGCGCGGGCATCGGGGTGGGCGCGGGGGCCACGGGCTCCATCCGGGGCGCCGCCTGCTGGACCTGTGACGCGGCGGGCTCCATCCGCGACATCGCCTGCGGGGCGGCCCCATCCTCGGTCAGGTCGCACCAGACGCCGCCTGCGACGATCACCCCGGCGTCCAGCCGGGACAGCGGGTGCGCGGCCCCGGCATCCGGCAGGCTCAACTCCACCCGGGTCACCGGGCCGGGAACCAGCCGGTCGGACCAGGTGAGCGCGTCACGCCCGGCGAGCTGGATCTCACCGGCCACCCCGGTAACCGCCGCGAACGCCGGGCCGCTGACCAGGACGGCCACTCCCCCACTGACCGGGCCGGCGACGGCACACGCCACCGGCTCGCCTATCACGACGGCGAGGATCCGGGCGACCCGGCGGGCCAGCGACCGGCCGTCGCCGCCCGAGGCCGCGGTCTCCCGCAGTGCCCCCAGCAGATCCTCAACGACGGCCTCGGCCGCGTCGCACACCAGCAGCAGGCCGCCCACGTAGGCCACCAGCCCGTTGCCCGGAAGCGGACGCACCACCCCGAAGCCCTGGTCGGTCACAGAACTCTCCCTCCCCGGAAACGCCACCGGATGAACGGCACCCGCATGGGACCGTTCGTCACCAGCCAGATGCATACCCAGACGACCGTGAAGTGCGTCCAGAAGGCAGCCGACGGAACCGGATCGATAACATCGACTGCACCGGACCGTAGCAAAAAGTACAGTACAAGGCCTTCGGGGACGAGCGTCAGCAGACCGAAGAGGGTCGGCCAGTCCTTCTCCCATCTGAACTGCATCAGGAAGTGATATATCAGCTCCCAGACGATCCCCAGCACGCCTACCGCCGCGAGCACCAGGAACCCGTTGACATAGCGCTCGGAGAGCGGCCCGGAGGAGCCGGGAAGCACCGGCACGATCAGCAGGGTGATGATCGCACCAACGGTGGCGAGCATGAGGAGGCGCGTCTGAATACGGCCCCACAGGGTCGGAACCACAGGGGATTACTCCTTATACCGACGAGTTGAAGGCCCATTTGAACCACTGCGAGGTCGAGCGCAGCGGCCCCATCTTCTTGACGAACCCCCGCCTCGCCAGATCGTCGGCTATCTCCTGAGCCGCGATCTGCAGGCCAAGGAAGGTGTCGACACCCGGGAAGTACCCCCCGAGCGTGGCCGATCCAGAGGCGTAGAGGGCACCGTCACCATTGGCCGTCCCCTTCACCTCGAAGTGGCGCTCCACCTCGAGCCTGCCCACCGGATTGCGGAACGCCCCGCCGTGTTGGAGCAGGTCCGCGAAGATCCGATGCTCGGCGATGTCGGCCTCCAGGCCGGTGCAGTCGATGATGTAGTCGGAGACCGGCTCGCGGACGATGCCGTCGCTGCTGCGCACGTAGCTGACCAGCCGCCCGTCCTGGCTGTGCTCCACGCGGTCGACGGTGCCCTGCACGGGGTGGTAGTAACCTCCGCTGCGGCCCGCGCGCATCTGCTCCTGCCAGCGCCGCCGGTAGGGGGTGTTGGTGCCGCCCATCTCCTTGTACTTCTTCGCCCGGTCGGCGCCTTCGAGCTTGCGCATCTGCGCCTTGAGCTGACCACCCCACACCGACTTGGGGTAGTTGAAGCCCTGGTAGGCCCAGCCGTCCCCGCCCTTACGGCGTGACCAGATGTGCGGGCCGTGGGAGCCGCTGATGAACGTGCGGAAGATGTGGATGATCTGGGTCTGCAGGCCGTGCCGCTCCCGATCGTCGAACAGCCGCTGAAGCACCCGGGAGGCGACGATGCCGCCGCCGCGAATGACCACGGTGCCCGGCCTGGTCTTCAGGAACTCGTAGACCTGCTCATGCGGCTCGTAGGCGTTGACGACGTGCTGGTAGTCACCGTGCTTGGTCCGGAACTCCTGCAGGTCGGGCAGGAACTTCAGGCCCGGGTAGCCGATCGCGACGTGCACGAAGCGCGAGCGGAAGATGATGCGCTTGGTCGCCGCCGCGCCGTCCGGTGGGGTGACCACGGTGAAGTAGCCGCCACCGGCCCGGCGGCGGACCATCCGCACCTGCCCCTTGACCAGCATGTCCCAGTAGTTGATGCGTTTGGCCTCGCGCTCGAGGTTCTCGAAGACCGTGCCGGCGCGCGGGGTCCAGTAGTCGTTCAGGAGGGGCTCGGTGAGGATCTGCCACAGGTACGACGGTTTCTTCTCCTTCCACGCCTCTTCCAGGGCGTAGGAGGGGAAGCCCCACAGGTTGTCCGGGCGGGAGGAGGAGTCGGAGCGGATCCGCTCCCCCCGGGGGATCTGCGAGCACCTGGTGAGGAACTCGTAGGTCTGCCACGGGTGATCGATATTGGAGACCACCCGCATCTGTGAGGTGGGGACGCCGTAGATCCTCAGATAGTCGAGCGTCACGAAGGATCCCATACCCCCACCGACGGTGAGGAACGGAATATCGTACATGGGGATGCCCGCGGCAGCGACCATCTGGTCGGTCCATTCGGGCGCGCCGAGGAGATCCGGCGTCAGATCGCCGGCCGGAGCCGGTGTTTGGGGGGGTGCCAATTGACGTCCCTTAAGCTACATGACCAGCCAGTTCGCTAGCCAAAACCCTAGTCCTGGTACGAGCCGAAAACGAGTGGGACAAACAGGCATGATTTTCCCTGGTCGTCCTATCCTCGGCGAGTATTCAGTGAGACGCCTGCAAACGACATGTGGTTCGCTTAAACCCCGCTGAATACTCGATTCACGTCCGACGTCGCGAGCACACCGAAGATCTCGCCACCGCGCTCCACCAGGAGATACTCCCCCGCGGGGGATTCGCGCATGGCGTCGATCAGCGGCTCCCCCTCCAGATCGGCGGCCAGCACCAGCGACGGTTCGAGACTGCGCGAGAGCGAACCCGTCGTCACCCAGGGGCGGCGGCTCTCCGGAGTGGCCTCCACTGCGACCTCGTTGACGATGCCCGTGGGGTGGCCCTCATGGTCGACCACCACCATCGCCCCCGCCTGCGCCTCTGCGGCCCGGCGCAGGGCCTCGGCCAGCGGCACGTCACCGGTCACCGCGATGGCCCGCCTGGCCAGGGCGCGGGCGTTGACCTTGGGGATGCGGGCACGCACCCGGGCGCCGCGCAACGCCTGGGTGGCGCCGAACCAGATGAAGGCGGCCAGCAGCACCGACCAGGCGAGCGTCAGGTCCGGTGCCTGCCCGGCCGCCAGCGCCAGCCCGATGGGGATCGCGACCAGGGCCACGGCCAGCACCCGCCCCGCCCAGGCCGCGGCGATCGTGCCCGTACCGGGCTTGCGGGTGACCTTCCAGACGCCGGCGCGGAGCATCCGCCCCCCGTCGAGCGGCAAGCCCGGCAGCAGGTTGAAGATGCCCACGATCAGGTTGGCGACCCAGAGCTGGAAGACCAGGATCCCGGGGATCGTGCCGGGGTCGATGACCCGGGAGGCGGCAAAACCGAGCCCGGCCAGGCCGAGCGAGAGCAGGGGCCCGGCGAAGGCCACCATGAACTCTCTGCCGGGGGTCTCCGGCTCGCGTTCGATCTCCGAGACGCCGCCGAGCAGGTAGAGCGTGATGCGCCGGACCGGCAGGCCGTACATCCTGGCGACCACGCAGTGCGCCAGCTCGTGCAGGAGCACCGAGACGTACAGCAGCACCGCGAAGACGAACGCGACGACGTACGTGATCGGGATGCTCAGGTCGGGCAGCCAGTAGGCCACCACACTCTGGAACGAGTAGGTGATGAACGCCGCCACGATGAGCCAGGTCGGCGAGACGTAGACCGGGATGCCGAACGGCCGGCCCATCCGCAGCCCTGTACTGTCCCGGCGTGGGCTGTCGCTGCTCACCGCTGGCTCACCACTCCTCGTTCAACCCGTGTTCAATCCACCCTCAAGCCTCGATGGTACGCGCCGCCGGACCACCGGCAGACGCCACGAGGACACCTGCGGCGCAAACTGTCGTCACCGTGACCTACAGTGCGGTCATGTCGCTGACCGAGCCCACGATCATCGGAGCCCTGTCGCCGTCGCGAGCGGGTGACTTCATGACGTGCCCGCTTCTCTACCGCTTCCGGGTGATCGACAGGCTCCCCGAGCCGCCGTCGCCGGCCGCGGTGCGCGGCACGATGGTCCACTCCGTGCTGGAACGGCTGTACGACCTGCCCGCCCCCGATCGCACGGTCGCCGCGGCCCAGGACCTGCTGGAGCCGCAGTGGCGCAGGCTACAGCAGGAGGATCCCTCGTACGCCGACATGTTCACCGGCGACGACGACCGCGCCGAGTGGCTGGGCCAGGCCCGCGTCATGCTGGAACGCTATTTCACCCTTGAGGACCCCACCTGCCTGGAGCCCGCCGAGCGGGAACTCTACGTGGAGGCGGTGCTCGGCAGCGGCCTGATGTTGCGGGGCTACATCGACAGGCTGGACGTGGCGCCCAGCGGCGAGGTCCGCGTCGTCGACTACAAGACCGGCAGCGCCCCGGGGCCCGCCTTCGAGGCCAAGGCGCTGTTCCAGATGAGGTTCTACGCGCTGGTGCTGTGGCGGCTGCGCGGCGTGGTGCCCCGCCTGCTCCAGCTGATGTACCTGGGGGGTGGTGGCGAGGTCCTGCGTTACACCCCCGACGAGGCCGACCTGCTGGCCACCGAGAGGAAGGTCCAGGCCCTGTGGCAGGCCATCGAGCGGGCACTGGAGACGGGCGAGTGGCGTGCCAGGCCCAGCAGGCTGTGCGGCTGGTGCAGCTACAAGGACCTGTGCCCGGAGTTCGGCGGCACTCCCCCACCGGTCCCCGAACGGCAGCCGGGCGACACCATCCGCAGCAGTCGTGTTGTTGGCGACGCTGCGCGCAGCGTCGCCAACAACACGCGTCGCAATCAACACAGTCCTCCCTGGGGATGAGGGTGGATATCCGCCTGTGGCAGGGTGGATTGATGGGGAGGGCGCCTAAGTTGGTTGTGTGCGCAACACCATCGGCGGCCTGCGGGCGTGGTTTCACCGGCATCCGCTGATCCCTGATCTGCTCCTCGGGGCGACGCTGGCGGCCGCCGCGGTTCCCTTCGCTCACGTCGCCCAGGTTTTCGGCGACCCGGCCCGTCTTGGCGAGCCGGACGCGATGAGCCTCGGCCTGATCGTGACCGGCTGCCTGTCGGTGGCGCTGCGCCGCCACTGGCCTTTCCTGCTGCTCTGCCTGGTCTGCCTGACCGAGATCACGCTGGCCGCGGCGGGGCGAAGTTCCTCCCTGCTCTGGCTCGCCGCCCTGGTACTGGTTTACACGATCGCCGTCCGGCGCGGCCTGGCACTCAGCCTGTGCGCGCCGGCGCTGGCCCTGACCGGTCACTTCCTGGCGACCGCGGTCGGCGGCGGGCTCGGCGGGTGGAGCACCCACCTGCCGATGGTCGTCTTCGCCGTCTCCCTGTGGATCGCCGGCCGGAACGTACGGCTGCGCCGGGCCTACCAGGCGGAGCTGCACGACCGGGCACGGCGCATGGAGCGCATCCGGGAGGCCGACACCCGGGCGGCCAGGGCCGAGGAACGCTCCCGCATCGCCCGTGAGCTGCACGACGTGGTGGCCCACCACGTGAGCGTGATGACCGTCCAGGCCGCCGCGGCACGCCGGGTGCTGGCCGGCAACCCCGAGGGAGCGCGGGAGGCCTTGTCGGCGATCGAGGAGCTGGGCCGGACCGCGATGTCGGAGATGCGCAGCCTCGTGGGCGTGCTCAGGACCGACGCGATGCCCGCCGAGCGCAATCCGCAGCCGGGGATGCGTGAGATTCCCGCCCTGGTGGACCAGATGCGAGAGGCGGGGCTGCGGACACAGCTGTGGATCGAGGACGAGCGCGGGACGGCGGGGGCGGCGGCGCTGCCTCCCGGGGTCGATCTGGCCGCGTACCGGCTGGTGCAGGAGGCCCTCACCAACAGCCTGCGGCACGCGGGGCCGCAGGCACGGGCCTGGGTGACGGTGCGGCACGAGTCTGGCGAGCTGGCCGTGAAGGTCACCGACGACGGCCTCGGCCAGGGAGCGTGCGAAGCGGGCGAGGGGGAGACCGGTCACGGACTGGTGGGCATCCGCGAACGCGTTGCCCTCTATGGTGGACTTCTGAGGATCGGCCCACGTCCCGAGGGCGGATTCGAGGTCGATGCCCGGTTCCCCCTCAAGGACACATGATGACGATCAGAGTGCTGCTGGTGGACGACCAGCCACTCCTGCGCACCGGTTTCCGCCTGATCCTCGAGGCCGAACCCGATCTCACCGTGGTCGGTGAGGCGGGGGACGGCAAGGCCGCACAGGACCAGTCGCGGGCTCTGCTGCCCGACGTGGTGCTGATGGACATCCGGATGCCGGGCGTGGACGGCATCGAGGCGACCCGTCGAATCGTACGGGAGGCCGCCGGGGGCGCGCATGTGCCCCGGGTGCTGGTGCTGACCACCTTCGACCTGGACGAGTACATCGTGGAGGCGCTGCGTGCCGGAGCCAGCGGCTTCCTGCTGAAGGACGTCCCGCCGGAGGAACTGGTGCAGGCCATCCGGGTGGTGGCGGCCGGCGACGCCATCGTCGCGCCGAGCATCACCAGGCGGCTGCTGGACAAGTTCGGCGCACATCTGCCGACCCACCGGGAGTCCACCCCCGCTCGCCTGGAGCGGCTGACCGAGCGTGAGCTGGAGGTGCTCAAGCTGATCGCCAAGGGCATGTCCAACGCGGAGATCGCCGCCGAGCTGGTGGTGAGCGAGACGACGGTCAAGACCCACGTCGGCAACGTGCTCACCAAGCTGAGCCTGCGCGACCGCGTCCAGGCCGTCGTCCTCGCGTACGAGACCGGCCTGATCACCCCCGGTGCGCTTCCCTGACCCCGGCGCCCCGGCGCGAACGGGCGCGCCCGCGCACCGGCCGACCGGATCATCGCATCGATGGGCGGGAAGCCGGAGAGGGCGCGGGCCGGGGTCGATCAGCCGGATACGGTCTGTCAGCCGGGGACGGCCTGCAGGGGCGGCTGCTCCTTGGGGGCGTTCTCCGGGAAGTGACAGGCCACCCGGTGGCCCGCTGCCAGCTCTGCCAGCGGCGGTTCCACGGCCTTGCAGATCTCCTGGGCCTTCCAGCACCGGGTGTGGAAACGGCAGGCGGGCGGGGGGTTGAGCGGGCTGGGCACGTCGCCCTGGAGGCGGATGCGCTCGCGCCCCTCGCGCCGCTTGACGTCCGGGACCGGGACCGCGGACATCAGCGCGGTGGTGTAGGGGTGCATGGGCGACTCGTACAGGTTCTTACGGTCCGCCAGCTCGACGATCTTGCCGAGGTACATGACCGCGACCCGGTCGCTGATGTGCCGGACCACCGACAGGTCGTGCGCGATGACCACATAGGTCAGGTCGAGCTCGTTCTGCAGATCCTCCAGCAGGTTGACGACCTGGGCCTGGATCGACACGTCCAGCGCGGACACCGGCTCGTCGGCGACGATGAGCTTGGGCTTGAGCGCGAGCGTGCGGGCGATGCCGATGCGCTGGCGCTGGCCCCCGGAGAACTCGTGCGGGTAACGGTTGTAGTGCTCGGGGTTGAGACCGACCAGGGCGAGGATGTCCTGGACTTCCTTCTTGATCCCCTGTTCGGTCTTGATCCCCTGGATACGGAACGGCGCACCGACGATGGCGCCGACCGTGTGGCGGGGGTTGAGCGAGGAGTAGGGGTCCTGGAAGATGATCTGCATGTCGCGCCGGAGTGGCCGAATCCTGGACTGTGACATGTGAGTGATGTCGTGGCCCTCGAAGACGACCTTCCCGCCGGTCGGCTCGATGAGCCTGGTGATCATGCGACCCGTCGTGGTCTTGCCACAGCCGGACTCGCCCACCAGACCGAGGGTCTCCCCCTTGAGGACGTCGAAGCTGATCCCGTCGACCGCTTTGACCGCACCGACCTGGCGTTTGAACAGGCCCTTGGTGACGGGGAAGTGCTTCTCCAGCCCTTGCACTGACAGAATTGGCTCGGTCACAAACTTTCCGTTCGTCGAACGCGCCTCTCGCTCGCTCACGAGGACTCCAGGTTCACTTTGATCTCGCTCTCCCAGATGTCCCGCCTGACCTCGCGGGACAGGTGGCACCGGACCAGATGGCCGCCGTCGCTCTCGAACAGCTCGGGCACCTCGGTGCTCGACTTCCCTCCGGTGCGGTCGGCATAGGCGCAGCGCGGGTGGAAGGCACATCCGGTGGGCACGTTGATCAGCGAGGGAGGAGTGCCCTTGATCGGCAGCAGCCGTTCGGTCCGCTCCCGGTCCAGGCGTGGCATCGATCCCAGCAGGCCCCACGTGTAGGGATGTTCGGGCCGCTCGAAGATGTCCTCCGCCGTGCCGTACTCGATGCCCTTTCCGCCGTACATCACCAGGATGTCGTCCGACAGCTCCGCGACGACACCCAGGTCGTGGGTGATGACGATCAACGCGGCGTTGAAGTCACGCTGCAGGTCGCGCATCAGGTCCAGGATCTGTGCCTGGACCGTCACGTCGAGAGCCGTGGTCGGCTCGTCCGCGATCAGCAGTTCCGGGTCACAGGAGAGCGCCATGGCGATCATCGCACGCTGGCGCATACCGCCGGAGAACTCATGCGGATAGCTGTCGACGCGCTTTTCCGGCTGCGGGATGCCCACCCGGCCCAGCATGTCGATGGCGTGCTTGCGCGCGACCTTCTTGCTGACCTGGTTGTGGATCCGGTACGCCTCCATGATCTGCGCGCCCACCGTGTAGAAGGGGTGCATCGCCGAGAGCGGATCCTGAAAGATCATCGCCATCTTCTTGCCGCGCAACGTCCGGACATGGTCGGCGGAGGCGGTGACGAGTTCCTCGCCGTCCAGCCAGATCTCACCGGAGATCTTCGCCCGGCCGCCCTTGTGCAGACCGAGGATGCCCAGCGAGGTGACGCTCTTGCCGGATCCGGACTCGCCCACGATGCCGAGCGTCTTACCGCGCTCCAGTTGGAAGGAGAGCCCGTCGACGGACTTGACCAGGCCGTCGTCCGTCGGAAAGTGGATCCGCAGGTCCCTCAGTTCGAGAAAGCTCGACGGAGCGCTCATCCCAGCCTCACCCTCGGGTCGACCACCGCGTACAGCAGGTCGACGATCAGACTGGCCAGCACGACGAAGAGCGCCGCGACCATGGTGACACCCATGATCTTCGGAAGGTCGTTCGTCACGATGGCCTGGACGGCGTAGTCGCCGATGCCCTTCAGCGAGAACGTGCTCTCGGTGAGCACCGCGCCACCGAGCAGCAGGCCGAGGTCCAGGCCGAAGATCGTCAGGATGGGGGTCAGCGCGGCGCGCAGGCCGTGCTTGACGACCACCCTGGACTCCTTCATGCCCTTGGCCCTGGCCGTGCGGATGTAGTCCTCGCTCATGGTCTCCAGCATTCCCGCCCTGGTCAGACGCGCGTAGGACGCGGCATAGAGGAATGCGAGTGTGATCCATGGCAGCAGGAGGTCGTAGGCCCATTCCACCGGATTCTCCAGGAACGGCGTGAAGCTACCGCCCGGCGCGGTGATACCTAACCCGTAGCTGAAGACGACGAGGGAGACGATGCCGGTGAAGAAGACCGGCAGGGAGACCCCGGCGAGCGCGATGCTCATCGCCGCCCGGTCGAAGATCGTGCCTTTTCGCAGCGCGGACAGCACGCCTGTCGCGACGCCGCAGAGCAACCAGATGACCGACGCGCCCAGGGCTAGCGAGAGGGTCACCGGGATGCGATCCACCAGGTCGGGCCAGACCGGTTGCCTCCTGATGAAGGAGTAGCCGAAACAGGGAGCGGGGCACTCCTCGATGGTGGCGCCGGTGTCGAACTCCGAGCCGACGAAGACACCTGAGATCCAGCGGCCGTACTGCACGGGGATCGGGTCGTTGAACCCGAGTTTTTCCGCCGTGACCGCGATCATCTCCGTGTTGGCGGATCTGCCCATGTAACGGCTGGCGAAGTCCTCAGCCGTGGCGCCCGCGATACGGGGAACCACGAAGAAGATCGAGAACGTGACCATGCTCACGATGACGAGCATGAGCACCGCGCCGATCAGGCGCCGGATGATGTAAGTGACCACAGTCCCCCCGGCTCCAGGGACCGGCCTTGTGGGCCGGTCCCTTCAAGCCTCGACTAACTGAACAGGATTTCCGACGGTTACTGGACGCCCAGGTTCAGGTAGTCGTACATGTCGAACGCACCGGTGACGAAGACGTTCGTCGCACCCAGGGGGCGGACCATGACGCCCTTGGACCAGACCGAGGGCAGCACGTAGGCCTGCTCCATGATCCTCTGGTCGATCTCACCCCAGAGCGCGTCACGCTTGGCGACATCGGTCTCTGTGAAGATCTGGTCGATCTTCGCGTCGACCTCCTTGTCCTTGATGCTGAGGTTGTAGTTACCACCCGACTCGCGGATGGTGCGGCTGTCGACGATCTGCGACATGAAGCCGAAGCCGTCGTTCCAGTCGGCGCCCCAGCCGTTGGTGGCCAGGCCGATGCCGTTCTTCTTCACGAAGTCCGGCTTGCCGGCGTAGAGCGCGAAGTAGTCACCGGTGGGGTAACCCTTGAGCTCCAGCTTGATGCCGACCTTGGCCAGCGCCTGCTGGAGCGACTCGGCGGTCGCCTTCTCCTTGGGGCGGTCGGCGCGGTAGGCCATGATGGTCTCGAAGCCGTCAGGCTTGCCACAGGCGGCGAGTGCGGCCTTGGCCTTCTCCGCGTCGCCGGTGCCGGACGGGTAGAGGTCCAGCTTCTTCCAGCCTCCGATCGACGGCGGCATCAGACCGGTCGCGATCTCACCACCGGCGAACTCGCCGCCGTAGGCGTTCTGCAGGCCCACCCGGTCGGCGCCGTAGATGATCGCCTTGCGGCACTCCACGTTGTCCAGCGGGGCCACGTCGGAGATGATCGAGGTGTACCAGGTGCGGGCGCCGGTGGGGTTGTCCGACCGGGCCTTCAGCGCCGGGTCGCCCAGCACGCGACCGAGCGCGGCGGGCTGGACGCCCGAGCCGGCGAGGTCGATGTGCAGGTCACCGGAGATGATCCGGTTGTCCAGGTCGTCGGCGTTCACCCCGAGGGAGATCTCGTAGCTGTCCGGCAGCGCCTTGCGGATCGGGTCGGTCGCCGGGTCCCAGTGCTCGTTGCGGACCAGGGTGTACTGCTTGCCCGCCTCGACCTTGTCGAACTTGTAGGGGCCGGAGGCCATCACGTGCTCGCGGTACTTGACGCCGGTGTCCTTGGCCTTGGGGACCGGGATCGTGCCGGGCAGCGCCGCGAAGTTGTCGAAGCCGCCGTAGGCCTTCTTCAGGTGGAAGACGATCGTCTGGTCGTCCGGCGTCTCGATCGCGGAGTCGGTGTTGACGTCCGGGGTCTTGTAGACGCTCTTGAAGTCCTTCGGCAGGTCCAGCCAGTCGTTGAAGTACGTCGGGCCGTTGACCAGGGTCTCCTTGTCCATGGACCGCAGGACCGCGTACTTGACGTCCTTGGACGTGATCGGCGTGCCGTCCTCGAACTTCAGACCGGCGCGAAGCTTGTAGGTCCAGGTCTTGCCACCGTCGCTCGACTCGCCCAGGTTCTCGGCCAGGTCGGGGGCGAGCTTGCGGCCCTCGGCACCGGGAGCCGGGGTGTAGGTCACCAGCGAACGACCGTAGATCCGGACGAGGTTCCAGGAGAGCGCGTAGTAGGTGTCACCGGGGTCCACCGAGTCCCAGTCCTCGGAGATGGCCATCTTCAGGACGCCACCCTTCTTGTCGGAAGGGTTGAACACCGCCTCGAGTCCGGCGTTGAACGCGTCCGCGGTCGCCGGCGCGGCCGACGAACCATCGGCCGGCTTCGTCTCGCTGCCGCCGCCGCCGCAGGCGGAGAGCCCCAGGGAGAGAGCGGCACCCGCAGCCGCGAAGGCCAGTGCGGATCTCTTGTTCATTTACTTGCACCCCTTGTTAATTCCAGGAGAACGGGAGGTTGAGGGTCAGCGGGACGATTTCGGGTCGAGGGCATCGCGCAGCCCGTCGCCGAAAAGATTGAAGGCCAGCACCGTGATGAAAATCGCCATACCGGGGAAGAACATGAAATGCGGCACATTGTAGAACTTCACCGCCTGCGAGATCATGCCTCCCCAGGTCGCCGTAGGCGCCTGGATACCGACTCCCAGGAACGAGAGCGCCGCCTCGAACATGACATTCGTCGGAATGAGCAACGTCGCGTAGATAAGAATCGGTGCGATCAGATTCGGCAGGATCTCACGGAACAGGATGTACGGCCCGCGGGCGCCCAGGCTACGGGCGGCGTCGACGAATTCACGTTCCCGCAGTGACAGTGTCTGGCCGCGAATGATCCTGCCGATGTACGGCCAGTTGAAGAAACCGATCACGAAGATCAGCAGACCGACGCGCAGCGTGTCGCCCGTCACCCCGAGGTCCTTCTCGAACTGGCCGAGGACACCGACCAGGGCCATCGCGAAGACGAGCAGGGGGAAGGCGAGGAAGACGTCCATCGTGCGGCTGATCAGGGTGTCGGCCCAGCCACCGAAGTAACCGGCCATCACTCCCATGACCGTGCCGATGACCACCGAGAGCAGGGTGGCGAGAACCGCGATCAGCAGCGAGATCCGCGCTCCGTAGACAACCCTGCTGAAAAGGTCACGACCGTTGACCGGCTCCACCCCGAACAGGAACTCCCCTCCGATGCCCGTGCCGCCCTTGGGCGTCATGGTGGAGGTGTCGATCATCTCCTGGTGGAACTCGTTCGGCGGATGACCGAACAGGTCCACGATCAGCGGGGCGAAGATCGCAGTGAGGATCAGCAGAACGACCACGCCGGCACCGACGAGCGCGACCTTGTCGCGTTTCAGATGCATCCACGCGATCTGCCCGAGCGAGCGGCCTTGGACGGCCTTCACGCCCGCTCCCGCGAGCACTGCCTCCGGCGAGCCCTCGGTGGTCTTACCGGGGGCATCGAGCGGTGCGGTCATACAGTTGGCCCCCTGGATCCCAGACGACGTTGTCCGTCAACGCGTTTCCCGGGTCGGGTAGCGCGCCGTAAGTCTACGGGCCAGTAGTTCGCGGCCCCGTGCGCAGAATCTATGGGCTGAACTGCGCTGACTAGTCCTCTGGGGCGCTATGTGGCTTAACTGTGATTCACGCGAAATTCATTCGTTTTGATCTTTGAGCTAATGTCCGGAAGCCGTTCCGCTTCTGTCTTGAATTCGTGACACGGGAATGAGCCGGTCACTCAGCGTCACCCGATCCCGCGACGCTTGAGGATGTCCTCGATATCGGAGAAGTCGTCGTCGGCGGCCGGCTTCGCGGCGGGCTTGGAGGTGTCGGGCCCGGAGGTGGGCGCGGGCGCGGCCTCGCGCTTGGGCAACGGCTGCGTGGCGGCCGTCGCGGCAGGCGCCGCGGTCCTGCCCCGCGTACCAGGGCCCGCCGCGGCTACGGCGGGCACAGAGGCCGCCGGGGACGCCACAGCCCTGAGGCGACGGCCGCGCAGGAACCCGGAGACCAGGAACAGCACCACGGCGAGCCCGGTCACCGCCACCCCGGACCACACCACGGGGTTGAACACCAGACCTGCGAAGAAACCGATGATCGCCGTGCCGATCTGCCACAGGGTGGGAAGCGCGCCGGTCAGGAAGGCGGCGACGGGTAGCAGCGACCAGGCCGCGGCACGCAACCCCGCCGCGACGCCACGGCGCCGCATCAGCAGGAAACTCAGCACCAGCCCCACACCGGTGACCCCGGCGCAGAGCGGCAACCACGCGATCTGATCGAACGACACAGCGGACCGCCCCCTCACGTTGACCTATCCGACATCCATCCTGGCACGTCGAATCGGACCGGGTCCTCCTTCTCAAGGAGGGATCATCCCCTAGGGGATACGGCCCGGATCGCAGGAAAGATCAGGGACGATCCCCGGCCACGCACTCTCACGGGAGGAGCGCACCGGCCCCTCATGCCGTCCGCCCCGCCAACGCGGCGAGCCCGCCTCAGAGAGCACCGGCGGACAGTGAGCGCAGGACCTCCACATCGATCTCACGCAGCGACCCGACGACAAGTCGGCCCGGCGCACCGGGAATCGGTAGCACGCTCGGCACCGCCACCACCCGGCAGCCCGCCGAGGTGGCCGAGGTCACCCCATTCGGGGAATCCTCCAGCGCGACGCAGCGGGCCGGATCCACACCCAGCAAACGGGCCGCCGTCAGGTAGGGCTCGGGATCGGGCTTGCTCCTCGCGACGTCGTCACCGGTGACCACGTGGTCGAAGTGGTGCCTGCCGATGCTCTGCAGGCACGCCTCGGCTATCGATCGTGCCGAGGAGGTGACCAGGGCGGTGGCCAGGCCCTCCCTGTGCACCCCCGCCAGCAGTTCGGCGGCGCCGGACATCATCTCCACACCACCGGCGAGCCTGGAGATCATGCCTTCCAGCATCCATGTCTCCACCTCCTCGGGAGCGGCGCTCCCGCCGGAGACCTGGAGCATGTAGGCCACGGCCGCCGACATCGAGCCGCCCACCATGTTCTCCTGATGGGCGGTCCCCCACTCACCGCCGAGCCGCTCCATCACCTCGGTCTCGACCTGAAACCAGATCTTCTCGCTGTCGACGAGAAGCCCGTCCATGTCGAAGAGAACCGCTTCCATACCCTTGTAGCCCTTCCGGCAGACGGTCACACGTTGAAGTAGCTGGCCTCAGGATGATGGACGATCAGCGCGGACGTCGACTGCTCGGGGTGGAGCTGGAACTCCTCGGACAGCTCGACGCCGATCCTGGCCGGGTCGAGCAACCCCATCAGCTGGACCTGGTCCTCCAGATTGGGGCAGGCCGGGTAGCCGAAGGAGTAGCGGCAGCCCGTGACGTTGACCTTGAGCATGTCCTCCAGGGACTCGTCACCGCCGATGCCCAGTTCGGTGCGCACCCGCGCGTGCCAGTACTCGGCCAGGGCCTCGGTCAGCTGCACCGACAGGCCGTGCAGCTCCAGGTAGTCGCGGTAGGCGTCCTTGGCAAACAGCTCGGCCGCCGCCTCGGAGACCCGGTTGCCCATCGTCGCGACCTGGAAGGCGACGACGTCGACCTCGCCGGAGTCCTTGGAACGGAAGAAATCGGACAGGCACAGGTGCCGGTCGCGCCGCTGGCGCGGGAAGGTGAACCGGGTGCGCTCGTTGCCCCCGTCATCCAGGATGATCAGCGAGTCGCCGTCGCTGACGCACGGGAAGTAGCCGTAGACGACCGCCGCCTCCAGCAGGCCCTCGGTCTGCATCCGCTCCAGCCACATCCGCAGGCGCGGTCGGCCCTCGGTCTCGACCAGTTCCTCGTAGGAGGGCCCGTCGCCGCCGCGGGCGGCCTTGAGGCCCCACTGCCCCATGAACGTCGCCCGCTCGTCGAGGAACGCGGCGTACTCGGCGAGCGGCACGCCCTTGATGACACGCTCGCCGAGGAAGGGCGCCGTCGGCACCGCGTTGTCGGCGGCCGCATCGGAGCGTGCGGGCAGCTCCTCCACCGGGGTCCTGACCAGCGTGGCTCCGCTCTTGACCCGGCGCTCGCGCAACGGCGGCAGGCTCGCCCCCTCCTCGCCGCGCTTGACAGCCATGAAGGCGTCCATCAGACGCAGTCCCTCGAAGGCGTCGCGGGCGTAGCGGACCTCGCCGTGGAAGAGTTCCGCGAGGTCCTGCTCGACATAGGCGCGGGTCAGCGCGGCCCCACCGAGCAGCACGGGGAACTTGTCGGAGATGCTCCGGGAGTTCATCTCCTCCAGGTTCTCCCTCATGATGACCGTGGACTTCACCAGCAGCCCGGACATGCCGATGACGTCGGCCTTCTTCTCCTCCGCGGCCTCCAGGATGACCGACACCGGCTGCTTGATGCCGAGGTTGACGACCTCGTAGCCGTTGTTGGAGAGGATGATGTCGACCAGGTTCTTGCCGATGTCGTGCACGTCGCCCTTGACCGTGGCGAGCACGATGCGCCCCTTGGTCTCACCCTCGACCCGGTCCATGTGCGGTTCCAGGTAGGCGACCGAGATCTTCATCACCTCGGCCGACTGGAGCACGAACGGCAGCTGCATCTGGCCGGAGCCGAACAGCTCGCCGACGGTTTTCATGCCGTCGAGCAGCACGTCGTTGACGATCTCCAGGGCGGGACGCTGGGCGAGGCCCTCGTCGAGGTCGGCTTCCAGACCCTTGCGCTCGCCGTCGACGATACGGCGCTTGAGCCGCTCCCACAGCGGCAGCGCGGCGAGCTCCTCGGCCTTGCTCGCCTTGAGAGCGGCGGCGTCGACACCGTCGAACAGCTCCATGAACCGCTGCAGCGGGTCGTAGCCCTCCCTGCGCCGGTCGTAGACCATGTCCAGGGCGACCTGGCGCTGATCCTCGGGGATGCGCGCCATCGGCAGGATCTTGGAGGCGTGCACGATCGCCGCGTCGAGGCCGGCGTTGACGCACTCGTTGAGGAAGACCGAGTTGAGCACGATGCGGGCGGCCGGGTTGAGGCCGAACGACACGTTCGACAGACCGAGGACCGTCTGCACACCGGGGTGGTGCCGCTTGAGCTCCTTGATCGCCTCGATCGACTCCAGCGCGTCGCGCCGGGTCTCCTCCTGGCCGGTGGCGATGGGGAAGGTGAGCACGTCGACGAGGATGTCCTCGACGTTCATGCCCCACTTCGTGGTCAGGTCCTCGACGAGGCGGAGGGCGATCCGGACCTTCCAGTCGGCGGTGCGGGCCTGGCCCTCCTCGTCGATGGTCAGGGCCACCACTGCCGCGCCGTACTCGCGGACCAGCGTCATGTTCTTGTGGAAGCGCGACTCGACGCCGTCGCCCTCCTCGTAGTTGACCGAGTTGACGACCGCCCGCCCGCCGAGCATCTGCAGCCCGGCCTCCAGGACGGCGGGCTCGGTGGAGTCGAGGACGATCGGCAGCGTGGAGGCGGTGGCGAAGCGGAACGCCAGCTCCTTCATGTCGGCCACGCCGTCACGTCCCACGTAGTCGACACAGAGATCCAACATGTGCGCGCCGTCGCGGGCCTGCGCCCGCGCGATCTCCACGCACTCCTCCCAGTCCTCGGCGAGCATCGCCTCTCGGAAGGCCTTGGAACCGACGGCGTTGGTGCGCTCGCCGATGGCCATGTACGAGATGTCCTGGCGGAAGGGGACGCTCTGGTAGAGAGAGGAGGCACCGGCCTCGGGGCGGGGCCGGCGCGAGGCCGTCTCCTGCCCGCGTACCCTCTCGACGACCTGGCGCAGGTGCTCGGGCGTGGTGCCGCAGCAGCCGCCGACGAGGGAGAGGCCGTAGTCGCGGGTGAAGTTCTCGTGCGCCGAGGCCAGTTCCCCGGGGGTCAGCGGGTAGTAGGCGCCGTCGGAGGTCAGCACGGGCAGCCCGGCGTTGGGCATGCACGAGAGGCGGACGCGGGCGTGGCGGGCCAGGTAGCGCAGGTGCTCGCTCATCTCGGCGGGACCGGTCGCGCAGTTCAGGCCGATCACGTCGACGCCGAGCGGCTCGATCGCGGTCAGTGCCGCGCCGATCTCCGAGCCCAGCAGCATCGCGCCGTTGCTCTCGATGGTCACCTGGGCGATGACCGGCACGTCCCGGCCGGCGTCGGCGATGGCCCGGCGTGCGCCGATCACCGCCGCCTTGACCTGGAGCAGGTCCTGGGAGGTCTCGATGATCAGGGCGTCGGCGCCACCGCCGACCAGCCCCGCGGCGTTGTCGTAGTAGGCGTCGCGCAGTTCGGCGTACGGCTTGTGCCCGAGAGTCGGGAGTTTGGTGCCGGGGCCGATGGAGCCGAGCACGAAGCGCGGCCGCTCGGGGGTGGACCAGGAGTCGGCCGCCTGCCGGGCGACACGGGCACCGGCCTCCGAGTACTCGAAAACCTTCTCGGAGATGTCGTATTCGCCGAGAGCCGAAAGGTTGGCCCCGAAGGTGTTGGTCTCGACGCAGTCGACCCCCACCTCGAAGTAGGCCTCGTGCACGGCGCGGACGATGTCGGGACGGGTGACGTTCAGCACCTCGTTGCAGCCCTCATGGCCTTGGAAGTCGTCCATGGTGACGTCGTGCGCCTGAAGCATCGTCCCCATGGCCCCGTCGGCGACCATCACGCGCTCGGCCAGGACTTCACGGAAAGACGGGGTGCTTGTCATGGGACAAGAGTACTGGGATCCGCTTGGCCGTTATTGTTGTTGACAGCAATTGGACTTTTCATCCAATTACTCCGATCACCCCTGTGCGGCACCGATGGCGACCTACCGCACCATCCTTGTCGGCACCGACGGCGCCTCCTCCTCCTCCTTCGGCGCGGTCTCCTCGGCCGCCTCTCTCGCCGCCACCGGCGCCGGCCTGATCCCGGCCTGCGCTCTACTCCCCCATGCGCGAGCGCGACCGCAACACCGCCGCCGGCGCCCTCGGCGACCTCTCCTGCAAGGCGACCGGGCTACGACGTCCTGATCGTCCACACCACATCTGGAAGGTGACGTGAAGGCCCCCTCACGGCATAGGCTTAGCCGGAGAGGGCGGTGCGGTGAGAAGGAGGGACGCGTGATCGAGATCGAAGGTCTGCCCGAGCTCGTCGACCCGGTGATGATCGCCGCGTTCGAGGGGTGGAACGACGCGGGTGAGGCCTCGAGCGGAGTGATCGCGCACCTCGAGGGCGAGTGGAAGGCGACCCCGCTGGTCTCCCTGGACCCGGAGGAGTACTACGACTTCCAGGTGACCCGCCCCATCGTCGAGATGGGCGAGGGGCTGACGCGCTCCATCAGCTGGCCGACCACCAAGCTGTCGGTGGCCAGGCCACCGGGTGTCGGCCGCGACGTGGTGCTGCTGCGCGGCATCGAGCCCAACATGCGCTGGCGCGCCTTCTGCGAGGAGATCGTTCTGGTCTGCCGGGAGCTGGGGGTCGAGCTGGCGGTCCTGCTCGGCGCGCTGCTCAACGACTCGCCGCACACCCGCCCGGTGCCGATCGTGGGATCGGCGACCGACGAGGGCCTGGCCAGGGCGATCAATCTGGAACTGAGCCGCTACGAGGGGCCGACGGGCATCGTCGGCGTGCTCCAGCAGTCCCTGGGCGCAGCCGGGCTGAACGCCGTGTCGCTGTGGGCCTCGGTGCCGCACTACGTGGCCCAGCCCCCCAACCCGAAGGCCACCATGGCACTGCTCAGCCGGATGGAGGACCTGCTCGACATCCCGATGCCGCTGGGCGAACTGGCCGAGGAGTCCCGGGCCTGGGAGCACGGTGTCGACGAACTGGCCTCGCAGGACAGCGAGGTCGCCGAATACGTCAAGGAGCTGGAGGAGCGCAAGGACGCCGCCGAGCTGCCCGAGGCCAGTGGCGATGCCATCGCCGCCGAGTTCGAGCGCTACCTGCGCCGGCGTGGCCACGACTCCGACGGCTGAGCCCACGACGGGGGGTTACCGCCGGCCGCTCCGCTCCGCCTGGACCGGACGCGCGAAGACCGGGCTTCCGGCGCCCGCACCGGAGGCCACGGACGCCGGGCATGCCTGGTCGAACCGGGCCCACACCAGCGCGGCCAGATCGGCGTCCACCCCCAGGGGAGCGGTGACCAGGTCGGCACCGGACGCCTCCAGGCGGTCCTGGAAGAAGCCCGGGGCCAGGAGATAGGAGGCGAGCGCGATCCGCGGCGCGGGTCCTGAGCGCAGCCGCTCCAGGGCCTCGGCGACCGTGGGGGCGCCCGTCCCGGCGAAGGCCGCGGTGACCGGGCGGGAGAGCCGGACCGAAAGCAGCCGGGCCGCCGCCCGCACGTCGGCCAGCGCCGCGGGGTCGGACGACCCCGCGGCTCCCAGGATCACCGAGTCGGCCGCCCGCAGTCCCACGGCGGCCAGTCGTCTGGCGAGGACGGCCACGAGCAGCGGGTGCGGCCCCAGCGGGGCCGTCACCGTGGCGTCCGGCCTGGTCGTGGCCACCACCTCGGGCAGGTCGATGTGGACGTGGTAGCCGCCCGCCAGCAGCAGCGGGACCACCACGACGGGGCCGGGCACCTCGACGAGCACGTCGGCCAGCGAGGGTGAGCTGATCTCCAGGAACGCCTGCTCGACGCGCGTTCCCCGGCGGCCACCGCGCACCAGGTCACGCAGTCCGGCCAGGGTCTCCTCACCCATCGCGCTGCGCGTCCCGTGCCCGGCGAGGACCAGCGTCGTCACAGGCCTTCGCCCCGGTCGCAGGCCAGGCGGTAACCGCGTTTGACGACCGTCTCGACGATTCCCGAGGGCCCGAGAGCCCGGCGCAGGCGGGTGATGGCCATCTCGACCGCGTGCTCGGCCGAGTCCCGCGACGGGCCTCCGGGTAGCACCGTCCGCAGGTCGGAGCGGGCCACCACGTGCCCCGGTTTGTCGGCCAGCCGCTTGAGCACCGCCATCGGCGCCGGCGGCAGCGGCTTCAGCTCGCCGTCCACCACGACGGCGTGGCCGCGGATCTCCAGCCGGTGGCCGCCCGCGACCAGACGGGTGACGCTGTGCTCGGGCAGGTGCCTGGCGAGGGTACGGGCCAGTGTGCCCAGGCGGGAGCGCTCGGGCTGTACGGTGGGCACCCCGCGTGCCTCCAGGGGCGCGGCGGTGACCGGGCCCACGCAGGCGGCGACGACCGGCCCGGCGAAGGCCGCGACCAGTGCGTCCTCCAGGCCGTCCGCGCGGGCCGAGTTGAGCATGGCCAGCACGGCGGGGGCGCTGGTGAAGGCCACCGCGTCCACCCCGCCGGAGATCGCCTGGCTGACCAGGCGGCGCAGTGGCGACACGTCCCGGTAGGGCAGCCACCGGTAGACCGGCACCTCGAGGACCTCGGCGCCGGCCTCGCGCAGCGCGGCCACGAAGTCGGTCAGCGGCTCCCCGTGCAGCTGCACGGCGATGCGGCGGCCGCGCAGATCCTGGGCGAGCAGGTGCTGCTTGACCTCCTCGCACGACTCCGTGGACGGGGTCCAGTGGTCGTTCAGCCCGGCGGCCCTGACCGCGCCGCGGGCCTTGGGCCCGCGGGTCAGCAGCCGTGCGGAGGCCAGGTGCTCGGCGAGGTCGCCCGCCAGCCCCCAGCCCTCGGCGGCGGCCATCCATCCCCGGAAGCCGACACCGGTGGTGACCACCACGTCGTCGATCGGGGCGGACAGGCCGGCGCGCGTCGCGGCCAGCAGGTCGGCGTCCTCGGCCAGGGGTACCAGACGGATCGCGGGGGCGCGCACCACCCTGGCGCCCCTGCGTTCCAGCAGCGCGCAGAACTCCTCGCGCCGCCGGGTGGCGGTGACCCCGATCGTGAACCCGGCCAGCGCGTCGGACGCGGTCTCGGGAGAGTCGACGGGACCGTCCAGCACGGCGATGCTCATCTGTCGTTCACCACTCCTCGCTTGATCTTCTGTCGGTATCCGGCCGGCTGCGGGCTCACCCCGCGCCCACCTCCACCGTTTCGCCGGTGAGACGGATCGGGTAGGTCGGCACGGCCGTCGCGGGGTCGTCCAGACACACCCCCGTCGCAAGGGAGAACGCCTGCTTGTGCATGGGAGAGGCCACCACGGGCTCGCCGGCCCTGGTGCCCACGATCCCGCGGGACAGGACGTGGGCACCGCTGAACGGGTCGCGGTTGCCGATCGCGAACAGGGCGCCGTCAAAGGTACGGAACAACGCGATCTGGTGACCACCGACGAGCGCGCACACACCGCGCTCGGGCAGCAGGTCGGTGTAGGAGCAGACCGGCGTCCAGCCGGTCCGCTTCAGATCTTCGCTCAGGACGGTCATCGTTGAGAGCCTCTCCTCGGGGGTTGGCGACGGCGGGGACACGGGACACGGGGCGGCGGGTCAGGAACGGACCACCTCCAGCGGGATGAGGACCGGTTTCACCTGGTCACGCTGGGGTTCGAAAGCGATCGAGGGGTCCGGCGTCCCGGGGGCGTTGATGAAGGAGACGAACCGCCGCAGCTTCTCCGGGTCCTCGATCGCGGCGCGCCACTCGTCGGCGTAGCCGGCCACGTGCCGCTCCATCTGCGCCTCCAGTTCGGCGCAGATCCCGAGGGAGTCGTCCAGGACGACCTCCCTGACGTAGGCCGTCCCCTGTGCCTCCAGCCAGGCGGAGGTGCGCTGCAGGCGGTCGGCGGTACGGACGTAGAACATCAGGAACCGGTCGATGACGCGGACCAGTTCCTCGGTGCCCAGGTCGGAGGCGAACAGGTCGGCGTGGCGCGGGGTGAAGCCGCCGTTGCCACCGACGTAGAGGTTCCAGCCCCGCTCGGTGGCGATGACGCCAAAGTCCTTACTCCTGGCCTCGGCGCACTCGCGGGCACAGCCGGAGACCGCCGACTTCAGCTTGTGCGGCGAGCGCAACCCCCGGTAGCGCAGCTCCAGCGCGATGGCCAGGCCGACGGCGTCCTGCACGCCGTATCGACACCAGGTCGAGCCCACGCAGGACTTCACGGTGCGCAGCGCCTTGCCGTACGCTTGCCCGGACTCGAAGCCCGCGTCCACCAGGCGTTTCCAGATCAGCGGGAGCTGCTCCACCCGGGCCCCGAACAGGTCGATCCGCTGCCCGCCAGTGATCTTGGTGTAGAGGCCGAAGTCGCGGGCCACCTCGCCGATCACGATGAGGCCGTCCGGGGTGATCTCCCCACCGGGGATGCGCGGCACCACCGAGTAGGTGCCGTTGCGCTGGATGTTGGCCAGGAAGTGATCGTTGGTGTCCTGCAGGGCGGCCTGCTCTCCGTCGAGGATGTGGCCGTTGCCGAGCGAGGCGAGGATCGAGGCGACGACGGGCTTGCACACATCGCAACCGCGCCCGGTGCCGTGATCGGCGATGAGCTGCGAGAACGTCGTGATGGCGCGCACGCGGACGATGTCGAACAGCTCCGCCCTGCTGTACGCGAAGTGCTCGCACAGAGCCTTGGAGACCTCGACGCCCGATTTGACGAGAATCTCCTTGAGCATCGGGACGCAGCTGCCGCAGGTGGTGCCCGCGCGGGTACAGCCCTTGATCCCGGCCACGTCGGTGAGACCGTGGTCGGCGATGGCTGCGCACACCTGCCCCTTGGTGACGTTGTTGCAGGAGCAGACCTGCGCGTCGTCGGGAAGCTCCATGCTCGCCGGACCACCGCTGAACAGCAGCTCGCTCGGTGATCCCGGCAGGTCGCGGCCGACGAAGGGCTTCAGGGTGTTGTACGGAGTGGCGTCACCGACGCAGATCCCGCCGAGCAGGGTGCGTGCGTCGTCGCTGACGAACAGCTTCTGGTAGACCCCTCCCACCGGATCCATGAAGGTAACGTTCAGCGCGCCGTCCATGGCGCCGAACTGGGCGACCTCCACACCGAGCAGTTTGAGCCTGGTGGAGAGATCCGCACGGGTGAAGACCGCCTCACCGCCGAGAATGCGGTCGGCGGCGACCTCGGCCATCGTGAAACACGGGCCGACCAGCCCGTAGACCACGCCCTCGTGCAAAGCGCACTCACCGATCGCGTAGATCGCCGGGTCGCCGGTGCGCATCCGGTCGTCCACGACGATCCCACCGCGCCCGCCCACCTCCAGGCCTGCCTGCCCGGCCAGCTCGTCACGGGGCCTGACCCCCGCGGAGAAGACCACGATCTGCGCCTCGACGGCCTCCCCGTCCGGCTTGACCAGGCCCGCGACCCGCCCGTCCGGGCCCGCGACGATCTCCTTGACCCCCGCCCGGGTGTGTACCCTCAGGCCGAGTGCCTCCACGTGACCTCGCAGGACGGCACCGCCGCCCTCGTCGACCTGCCGGGGCATGAGCCAGCCCCCCATCTCCACGACGTGCGTCGACAGGCCCAGGCCACGCAGGGCGTCGGCGGCCTCCAGCCCCAGCAGCCCGCCGCCGATCACGACACCGCTCGTGGCGGTCGAGGCGGCCTCCCTGATCGCGTCGAGATCGTCGATCGTGCGGTAGACGAAGCAGCCGTCCAGTTCCCTGCCCGGCACCGGCGGCACGAACGGGCTGGACCCGGTGGCCAGCACCAGCACGTCGTACGGCTCGCGATGGCCGTCCGCGGTGGTGACCTCCTTCGCCCCCCTGTCGATGCCGACGACCCTGGACGACAGGCGCAGCACGACTCCCTCCGGCACCGGGTAGGTGAGATCCTCGACACTTCTGCCCGCCAGGTAGGAGGTCAGCGCCACCCGGTCGTAGGCCGGCCTGGGCTCCTCCCCCAGCACCGTGATCCGGCCCTCGAAGCCCTTGGCCACCAGGGCCTCGACCAGCCGGTGCGACGTCGGTCCGTTCCCCACCACGACAAGCCTTGACATGATCGCGCTCACCCTTCTGTCCGCTCCGCTCGCCCGTCCCCGGTGGATCTCTCCGCTCACCGGGCCGGGCGGCTCCGTTTCCGTCCCGATCTGGCCGTCCGTCCGGCGCCGAGCCGGCCCCTCGCCTCTCGCGCCGGTCACGCCGAGACCCCTTCCTGCTCGCAGAGCCAGCCGACGATGCCCTCGACCGCGTCGCGGCAGCCGCCGCAGCCGGTGGTGGCGCGGGTGGCGGCGGCCACGGCCGCGACGTCCCTGGCGCCCGACTCCCAGCAGGCCCTGATCTGCCCCTTGGTCACGTCGTTGCACTGGCAGACCTTCGCCGCGTCCGGCATCCTGACCGGGCTCTCGGCCACCGTGTTGCCCGGCAGGCCGGGGAAGAGCAGTCCCGTCCGGTCCACCGGCAGTGGCCCGCC
The DNA here is from genome assembly GCF_035917355.1 of Streptosporangium sp. NBC_01810. Lineage (NCBI taxonomy): Bacteria > Bacillati > Actinomycetota > Actinomycetes > Streptosporangiales > Streptosporangiaceae > Streptosporangium > Streptosporangium sp. NBC_01810. The sequence continues at coordinate 3,391,775 of NZ_CP109070.1, forward strand.
CCGGTCGAACAGCTGGGTGAGACTGCCTACCGCCGACGTCTCGCCGAGGAGGATCACGCCGACCAGGCGGCCGTCGCGGATGACGAGCTTGCGGTAGGTGCCCGCCGCCCGGTGGCTGAACCGCACGACCTCGGCGTCGTCCTCGGTCAGATGGGTCTCCCCCATCGCGGCCAGCTCCACGCTCTTGGCCTTCAGGCGGGTCACCAGCCGCGACCCCCGGTAACGGGCGGCCTTGTCGGCCCCCGTGACGATGTCGGCGACCACCGCGGCCTGCTCCCAGGCGGGTGCGACCAGCCCGTAGACGCTGCCCCGGTGCTCGGCGCACTCTCCGATCGCGAAGACCGACGGGTCGTCGGTGCGCATCTCGTCGTCGACGACGATCCCGCGCGCCACCTCCAGCCCTGCCTCGCGAGCCAGCCCGGTCACCGGGCGGACCCCGCAGGCGAGCACCACCAGATCGGCATCGACCACCTCGTCTCCCGCGAGCCGCACGCCGCCTTCCAGGATCTCCTCGATCACGACGCCGGTCCTGGTCCGCACACCCAGCCCGCCCAGGGTCTGGCCGAGCACCAGCCCGGCCTCGGCGTCCAGCTGACGCTCCATCAGGTGCCCGGCCAGGTGCAGCAGTGTCACCGGCAGGCCGCGCCCGGCCAGGCCACGCGCAGCCTCGATTCCGAGCAGACCACCGCCGATCACCACGGCGTGCCGCGCCGCACCCGCGGCCCGCAGAATCCTCCTGCAGTCGTCCATCGTGCGGAACGTGACGGCCCTGTCCGCACCCGCGATCGGCGGCACGACCGCCTCGCTACCCGTCGCCAGCACCAGGACGTCGTACGGTTCGCGCCTGCCGGTGGCGGTGAGCACGGCCCGGTTCTCCCGGTCCACGGCGGTCACCTCGACGCCGGGCAGCGCCGTCACCGAATGGTCGGCGTACCAGCCAGGGTCGAGCAATCGCACCTGGTCAGCCGGTATCGTCCCGGCCACGACGTTCGACAGCAGTACCCGGTTGTAGGGCTGCGACTCCTCGGCCCCGAACACGGTCAGCCCGACGTGCCGATCACGGGCCCGGATCTCGCTCACCAGGCGGGCGCCCGCCATCCCGTTGCCCACGACCACGATCCGGGTCATCCGGCACGCTCCGCTCTGACCGCGCAGACCTTGAACTCCGGCATCCTCGACACCGGGTCCAGCGCGGGGTTGGTGAGCAGGTTGACGCCCGGCCAGTGGAATGGCATGAACACGGTGTCCGGCCGAATCGCCGGATTGACCCTGGCCGGTGCCTCGGTCACGCCGCGCCGGCTGACCACCCGCAACATCTCCCCCGGGGCCACGTCCAGACGCTCGGCGAGGTCGGGGTGGAGTTCCACGAACGCCTCGGGTGCCGCCGCGTTCAGCGCGGCGATCCGCCGGGTCTGCGCGCCGCTCTGATAGTGCGCGAGCACCCGTCCCGTCGTGAGATAGAGCGGATACTCCGGGTCGATGTCCTCCTCGGGCGGGCGGTGCTCGACCGGTACGAAACGGGCGCGCCCGTCGGGCGTGGCGAAGCCGTCCAGGAAAGGCCGGGGAGTACCTGGGTGATCCTCGGCCGGGCAGGGCCAGAACACTCCGGTCTCGGCGGCGATCCGCTCGTAGGTGATGCCGGCGTAGTCGGCGATCCCACCTGCCGAGGCCCGGCGCAGCTCGTCGAAGACCTCGCGCGGATCGGTGGGGAAACCCTCGGCTCCGGTTGTCCCGCGCAGTCGCGCGGTGAGCCCCCGGAGAATCTCAAGGTCGCTCCGCACCCCTGATGGCGGAGCGGCCGCTTGGCGGCGGAGCAGCACCCGGCCTTCCAGATTCGTCATGGTCCCGCTCTCCTCGGCCCACTGGGTGGTGGGCAGCACGACGTCGGCGATCGCGGCCGTCTCCGACAGGACCAGGTCCGAGACCACGAGCAGGTCCAGTGAGCCGAGCCGTTCGGCGACGTGCCCGGCACGCGGCGCGGAGATCAGCGGGTTGGAGCCGAACAGCAGCAGCGCCCGGGGGCCGCCGCCGGCGCCGAGCGCGTCCAGCAGCTCGTAGGCGGAGCGGCCGGGCCCCGGTAGGTCATCGGGGTCGACACCCCACACGGCGGCGACATGGGCGCGGGCCGCCGGATCATCGATCCTGCGGTAGCCGGGGAGCTGGTCGGCCTTCTGGCCGTGCTCGCGGCCTCCCTGCCCGTTGCCCTGTCCGGTGACACAGCCGTAGCCCGACCCCTCGCGCCCCGGCAGCCCGAGGGCGAGCGCGAGGTTGATGAACGCGCTGACGGTGTCGGTGCCCTTGGCGTGCTGCTCGGCGCCGCGCCCGGTGAGGATCGCCGCCCGGCTCGCGCCGGCGAGGATCGCGACCGCGGCGCGCATCCGGGCGACCGGCACACCGGTGATCCGTTCCACTCGCTCGGGCCACCAGGCCGCGACCGAGGTGCGGACCGCGTCGAACCCGCTCGTCCTGGCGGCCACGTAGTCCTCGTCGACATCGCCCCCGGCGACCACCATGTGCAGCAGGCCCAGAGCCAGCGCCAGGTCGGTGCCGGGGGTCGGCTGCAGGTGCAGGTCGGCCTGCCGGGCGGTCGCGGTGGCCCGCGGGTCGATGACGATCAGCCGGCCGCCCGCCGCGCGCATCGCGGTGAGGTGACGGACGAACGGCGGCATGGTCTCGGCCACGTTTCCGCCCGCGATCAGGACCGCGTCGGCGCGGGCGAGGTCGGTGATCGGGAAGGGCAGGCCACGGTCCATACCGAAGGCCCGGTTGGTGGCCGCGGCGGCCGAGGACATGCAGAACCGGCCGTTGTAGTCGATCTGGCTGGTCCGCAACACCACCCGGGCGAACTTGCCGAGCTGGTACGCCTTCTCGTTGGTGAGGCCGCCGCCGCCGAACACCGCCACGCCGTCGGAGCCGTGTTCGGCCTGGATCGCGCGTATCCGGCCGGCGACAAAGCCGAGCGCCTCGTCCCAGCCGACCTCCTCGCCGTGCAGCAGAGGGGTGGTGAGCCGCTCGCCGGTGAGAAGCTCACCGGCGGTCCAGCCCTTCTGACACAGTCCTCCCCCATTGGCCGGGACGTCGTGACGTGGAGTGATCGTGATGGTCTCACCCACCGCGACGTTCATGCCGCACTGCAGAGCGCAGTAGGGGCAGTGCGTCGCTGTCCCAGCCTTCACAGGCTGCTGAGGGGAAAGTGAGACCGGCATGGGTCCGATGGTGCTTTCAGGCGGTTTCACCGCGAGGTCTCCCCTGTTACCGATGTGCTACAAGCCGCTAACCGTGTTCACATTTGCAATGAGGCGGATGTGAGTTATCCGTCGGCCAGGCAGGTGCCGGATGTGAGTTATCCGTCGGCCAGGCAGGTGCCGGATGTGAGCAAAGCGGTCGCCGAGCATGGCGGCGGCACTCACACCCGGGCCGCCGCCATGCTCGGCGCGGTGCCGGCGGTACGCAGGTAGCAGGCCCAGGTGACGGCCGCGCACACCAGGTAGAAGAAGGCGAAGGAGGCCAGCGCGGCTCCCGCTCCACCGGTCGCGGCGATGGAGCTGCCGAATCCGCGGTTGATGAAGAATCCACCGAAGGCGCCGATCGCGGAGATGATCCCGATCGCCGCGGAGGCATCCCGTTTCCCGACTGCCACGGCGTCGTCATGGGCTGCCGTGCCCGGGGTGATGCCCGCGACCGCCTTGGCCCGGAAGATCGCCGGAATCATCCGGTACGTGGAGCCGTTACCGACGCCGGTGGTGGCGACCAGGAGCATGTAGGCGCAGAAGAACAGTGCGAAGCCACGCTGGGACAGGCCCTGCCAGACCAGCACCGCCGAGCCCGCCATCGCGGCGAAGTTGACGAGCGTCACCCGCGCCCCACCGAGCCGGTCCGACAGCCAGCCGCCCACCGGGCGGACCAGGGAGCCGAGCAGCGGGCCGAGGAAGGCCAGCCAGACCAGGGAGGCCTGCTCGGGAAACTGGCTCTTGATGAGCAGCGGGAGCGCGGTGGAGTAGCCGATGAAGGAGCCGAACGTACCGATGTACAGGACCGACATGATCCAGGTCTGGGCCCGGCCGACGACCTTCAACTGGTCCACGGGACTGGCCTTGGCCGAGGTCAGGTTGTCCATGAAGAAGTAGGCACCCGCCGCGGCGGCCAGGATGAAAGGGATCCAGAACAGCCCCGCGGCGGCCAGCCCGAACGCACCGATCACCAGCGGCATGAAGAGCTGGACGGAACTGACCCCGATGTTGCCGCCGGCCGCGTTGAGCCCGAGTGCGGCCCCCTGCCTGTCCCGAGGGTAGAAGTGGGTGATGTTGGCCATGCTGGAGGCGAAGTTGCCGCCGCCCAGCCCCGCCGTGGCCGCGATGGCCAGGAACACCCAGTAGGGGGTGCCGGGATCGCCGACCGCGATGGCCAGCAGCACCGCGGGCACGAGCAGGAGCAGAGCACTGACCACCGTGAAGTTCCGGCCGCCGAACCTGGCCGGGGCGAAGGTGTACGGGATGCGCAGCGCCGAGCCGACCAGGTTGGGCAGGGCGACGATCCAGAAGAGCTGGTCGGTGGAGAACTCGTAGGAGCCGAGTTGCACGGCCACGATGCTCCAGACGGTCCACAGTGTGAACCCGAGGTGCTCGGCGAAGATGGAGAAGACCAGGTTTCTCCGGGCCACCTTCCGGCCGCGCTCCTGCCAGAAATCCGGGTCGTCGGGCCGCCAGTCGTTGATCCAGGGCTTCATCGTCTGTCCTCCTGCTGGTTTCGGGGGGCTTCGAGCCCCAAAACTAGGAGGGCGGCGTTACGCACATTCACTGTCTGTGATGGTGCGCCGGTTACGTGTGACTAACCCCGGAAATGCGCAATGCACACGCCGCACGCTCGCAACACTCCGGAAACATGGGGGGACGGAAGTAATGGTTGAGCCAGGGCGACAGCGGGAACCGTTTCCGGTGCCGATTCGTCCGCCTCGGGGAGTACGCGTGGCCGTCCAGCCGATCCGACTGTTCAACGACCCCGTGCTCCGCACGGTGGCCGAGCCCGTGACCACCTTCGACCGCGCGTTGCGTGTCCTGGTGAAGTCGCTCCAGACCACGATGCGCGCCGGCACGGGCCGCGCAGGGCTCGCCGCCCCGCAGATCGGCGTCCCGCTCAGGGTCGTCGTCTACGAGTTGGACGGCAAGTCCGGCCACCTGGTCAATCCGCGTCTGGAGCTGTCCGAGCGGAGGATCGTGGCCGACGAGGCATGCCTGTCCGCTCCCGGCCACTGGTGGCCGCTGGAACGCTCCTACATGGTCACGGCCCGTGGTCGCGACATGTTCGGCAAACCCGTCACCGTCCGTGCCCTGGGCATGCTGGCCCGCGTCCTCCAGCACGAGGCCGACCACCTTGACGGCACCCTCTTCGTCGACCGCCTCCCCGAGGAGGAGCGGGAGCGCTTCCTCGCCTCGATCTCCTGACTTGCACACCGCGCGATTGTCCGATAGAGTTGAGTGGTTGCAGTCGTAATTCTCAGCTTAGCCTTATCATCTCAAGTGCTTATGAGAAGTCCGCCGACAGCGGACGTTACAGTTTCTCCGGATGGTTTCCGCGGGTGCATGGTAGGGTCCGCAACGCAGCCCCGTGCCGCCGACCTGGTGGTTCGGTGAGGCTCCCAATGAGGAGAAGTAGTTTTGTCTGAGGGCACCGTTAAGTGGTTCAATGCCGAAAAGGGCTTCGGATTCATCGCACCGGATGACGGCACCGCCGATGTCTTCGTGCACTACTCGGCTATCAACTCCAGCGGCTACCGCAGCCTGGAGGAGAACCAGCGTGTCAGCTTCGTCACCACGCAGGGCCAGAAGGGCCCGCAGGCCGACAAGGTCGAGCTCATCTGACCTGGTTTGACCTCAAAGGCTTCGGGCTGAGCCCGCACCGCGCAAGCGGTGCGGGCTCAGTCATTTTCCGGTGCCGGTTCGCCGCCGGGGAGTGCTTTCCGGGCGGTCGCCCGGAAAGCACTCCCGTCCAGAGCAGCCCTCAACGCGGCTGAGAGCCCCCGAGCGGCGCCAGAAGGCACACACGGGCGCCCCCGTCCCCGAAAGGCCGAAAGGCCCAGAGAGCGCGACTGGTCCTCGAAAGGCCCTTCAGAGCGCGACTCCGAGCAGCGCGTCCGCGATCCGCCCGACAAGGACCGGCGCGCCGGGGTCGCTGCCGCCCTCCGACAGGGCACGCTCGGCCCAGTCGTCGATGACCGCGAGCGCGCCGGGAGCATCCAGATCGTCGGCCATCCGGGCGCGGACCCTGTCGAGCACGACACCGGCGTCGGGGCCGGTCTGCAGGCCCACCGCCGAGCGCCAGCGCGCCAGCCGCACCTCCGCCGAGGCAAGCTGGCCGGAGGTCCACTCCCAGTCGGAGCGGTAGTGGTGCGCCAGCAGGGCCAGCCGGATGGCCATCGGGTCGGTCTCCCCGCGCAGGCGGGAGACGAAAACCAGGTTGCCCTTCGACTTGGACATCTTCTCGCCCTCCAGGGCGACCATGCCCGCGTGCACGTAGGCCCTGGCGAAAGGCCACTCACCACACGCCACGTGGCCCTCGTGGGCGCCGCACTCGTGGTGCGGGAAGATCAGGTCGGAGCCTCCGCCGGCGACGTCGAAGCCACTGGACAGGTTCGCCAGAGCGATCGCGGTGCACTCGATGTGCCAGCCGGGCCTTCCCTGACCGAACGGCGAGGGCCAGGACGGCTCCCCCGGGCGCTCCGCACGCCAGAGCAGCCAGTCGAGCGGGTGCTTCTTGCCCGGACGCTCCGGATCCCCTCCGCGCTCGCCGAACAGGTCGAGCATTCGCTCCTCCGGGTAACCGGAGACGGCACCGAACTTGGGGGCCGCGGCCGCGTCGAAGTAGACGTCGCCTTCCAGGTCGTAGGTGGCGCCCTTGTCGCGCAACAACGCGATCAGGTCCGCGACCTGATCGATCACCTCGGTCACGGCGACGTAGTCGCGCGGCGGGAGGATGCGCAGCGCCTCCATGTCCGACCGGAACAGCTCGATCTCGCGCTCGGCCAGGTCACGCCAGTCGATGCCGGTCTGCTCCGCGCGCTCCAGCAGGGGGTCGTCGACATCCGTGGCGTTCTGGGTGAAGTGCACCTCGTGCCCGGCATCCCGCCAGGCCCGATTGACCAGGTCAAAGGCGAGGTAGGTGTTGGCGTGGCCCAGATGGGTGGCGTCGTAGGGCGTGATGCCGCAGACGTACATCCGTGCTGTGGGACCCGGCTTTGTGGGGACGACATCTCGCATGGCGGTGTCGAAAAGCCGCAGCGGGACACCGCCACCGGGAAGCCGAGGAACCTTCGGCGCAGACCACGATCTCATAAAGTGAGCCTATCGAGCAGACAGACCACCCCGATCGGCTCGGAGTGGTGGATACAGAGGCATTCGTCTCAACTCCGCGAGCGGCCCAGATCATTCCATGAGAACTTCGCGGAAGGCACCCGGATCACGGGGAGCGGCGGTGAAGTCGTAGCGGATACCGCCCGGCGCCAGGGCGAGCAGGGTGACGGAAAGGGAGCCGAAGATCCGCCCGTCGGGCAGCTCATGATAGATGATCATGGTCCGGGGGTCCTCCGGGGGAACCCCTGCCCCGGTGGCGAGTTCCCGCCACTCCTCCCAGGGGCCGTCAAGCTCCGAGGGGCGGCCGGCCTTGGCGAACAGGGGGCGGAAGAACGCGACGCGCTCGTTCTCCGCACCGCGTTCCCAGCCGCTGTTTACGATCATGTGGGTTCCCGGAGGAAGGACGTCTCGCTCCAGCGCGGCCCCGTCCCAGTGCCACAGGCAGGCCCCGGCGGGATCGGCCCGCAGCAGGTGGAAGGGGTCGTAGCGGCCGAGGTCGCTCTCCACCGGCCCGCCTCCGGCCGCCGCCAGGAGCGGGAGGTCGCCCCGTGAGCGGCGCGTCTCCTCCGGGGCGAGCACACCGCGCCCGTTGAGAAGGGCCCCAACCCTCCTGGCCCGGGGGTCGACGGCCAGCCAGGTTCCGCCCCCCTGAAGGTCTCGGCCGCCGATCAGGCCGGGCCGGTCCTCGTGCCAGTGTCCCGCCGGAGGAACCCAGGGCCGGCCGGTGAACTCATCGCGCACCCCGACCACGATCAGGGGGATCTCCGCGCTCGGATCGATGCTGACGACAACCGTGCACATGCCCGGAGGCTACGCCCCCGCCGCGAGCGGGCTCGGATCGGGGTCCTTCGCCGGCGAGAAGTCCGAGGTCGCGATCTCCACCGCGCGGGAACTCAGATCGGCGGCCACGGGAGGGCCGGCCACTCCTTGGAGGGGAGGGGGTGCAGGCCGGTGTCAAGGAGCCTGCGGACCCGTGACCAGGTGGCCTCAACCTCGGGGAGAGTGAGGAGTTCCCGGAGGCGGCGGCCGAGCCGCCCCTGCTCCAGGTCGCGTTCGAGGCGGGTCAGGACGTTCATGGCCTCGCGAGACAGGGGCTTGCCGCGCCACTGCCAGAGCACGGTGCGGAGCTTGTCCTCGGCGGAGAAGGAGACCCCGTGGTCAACCCCGTAGACATGGCCGTCGGCGAGCGGCAGCAGGTGGCCCCCTTTACGGTCGGCGTTGTTGACGACGGCGTCGAAGACGGCCATCCGCCGCAGCGAGGGCTGGCGGCTGCGGATCAGCACCATCAGGTCGACCTCGGGGTCGGTGTCGATCCAGAGCTGGCACATTCCCGGGCCGAACGGGCCGTCCCGGTAGACGGTGGGCGGCACGATCCGCCAGCCGATCGCCGCGGAGACCTCGTAGGCGGCGACCTCGCGAGCAGCCAGGGTTCCGTCGGGGAAGTCCCAGAGCGGGCGCTCACCCCGTACCGGCTTGTACACGCAGGCCGCCGCGAGCTCACCGAGCCGGACCGAACAGTAAAGCGTCATGTTGGTCGCCTCGACCAGGCGACCCGCCACATCCAACCGGCCGTCACGGAGCAGACGCATCGCGGTCTCGTCATCCAGCCCCGTGGCCGGCACCGCACTCAGCGTCGGCTCGCTCTCAGCGCTCATTCGCCTCCTCCACCAGATGAAGCGCTACTACCCCGGTAACCGTTGAGCCGCACACAAATATGCCCTTCGGCATCGAGAGGCTGGGCGCAGAGCGGGCAGGGCGGGCGCCCGGCGGCGACCAGTGCCATGGCCCGCTTGGTGAAGGCCCTGGCAGCGTCTGGGCTGATGTGCACACGCAGTGCCGTGGGCTCGGCGAGCGTGGACGGCTCGAACTCCTCCTCGACCCCGGCCTCCTGTGCCTCGATGACCACCTGGGCGGCCTCGGAGTCCCAGGCCAGGGCCATGGTGCCGACGCGGAAGTCCTCACTGATCGGCACGTCGAGAGGGGCGTTGTCGGCCGGCGCGGCCGGAGCGACGGCGGGCACCGGGGCGTCGGCCTCACCACGCCGCAGCACCTCGTCGAGCAGCTGGTCGAGGCGGTCTGCCAGTGCGGCGACCTGGAACTTCTCCAGCGCCACGGTGGTCAGCCTGCCCTGCCCCCGCGCCTGAAGGAAGAAGGTTCGTGATCCCGGTTGCCCCACGGCACCGGCCACGAATCTCTCGGGTGGATCGTAGTCGAAGACCGGCATAGCCCGACCTTACGTGGTCCCGGATCCGCCGCCGACTGCGGCATCACTCCCGGTGGGATTTTCTCCCCCGTCCTCGCCTTCCGAACCCTCCGCGAGGCGCAATCCGGCCACATCTCCGCCCGTGTCGTTGAGCCTGAGCACGAAAGGGCGCAAGGGGGTGTAGCGAATGACGGTGAGCGAGGCCGGATCAGCGACTATCCGTTGGAACTGGTCCAGATGCAGACCCATGGCGTCGGCCACGATGGCCTTGATCACGTCTCCGTGGCTGCAGACGAGGTAGACCGCCTTCGGGCCGAGACGCTCGTTCCATTCCCTGACCGCCGCCACCGCGCGGTACTGGACGGCCGGCAGGAACTCTCCCCCGGGGAACGTCACCGCGCTCGGATGGGCCTGCACCACCGGCCAGAGAGGGTCCTTGACGAGTTCGGCGATCGGGCGGCCCGTCCAGTCACCGTAGCGGCACTCGCCGAAGCGCTCATCGGTCAGCACCTCCGCCTCCCCTCGCCCCTCGGCGACCGCCTGCGCGGTCTCCTGACAGCGTTCCAGCGGGCTGGAGACGATCGCGTCGAGCTCCAGCGAGGTCAGCCGGGCGGCGAGGGCCTTCGCCTGGGCCTGTCCCGCGTCGCTGAGGTGAACATCCGGGGTCCAGCCCGCGAGGACCGGACCGGTGAGGTGGGTAAGGCCGTGTCTGGCCAGCAACAAGGTCGTCACGCGGGCAAGTCTTGCAGCCCTCACTCCACTACTTTTAAGGGGCCGGGCGGTAATCTGGCCGGATCATGGAGCAGCGCTATGTGGGCCGGAGCGGCTTGTCGGTGTCCCGCCTGGGACTGGGGACGATGACGTGGGGGCGTGACACCGGCGCCGAGGAGGCCGCGGCGCAGCTTCGCATGTTCGCCGAGGCCGGCGGCACGCTCATCGACACCGCCGACGTCTACACGGGCGGCGACGCCGAGCGGTTGCTCGGGCGGCTGCTGCGCGACTCGGTGCCGCGTTCGGAGCTGGTGCTGTCCACCAAGGCCGTGCTCACCCCGGCCGGGCGCAGACCCCGTGACGCCTCCAGGAAGCATCTGGTCGCCGCGATCGACGCCTCCCTGACCCGCCTGGGCGTCAACGAGGTCGACCTGTGGCAGCTGCACGCCTTCGATCCCGACGTCCCGCTGGAGGAGACCCTGGCCGCCGTGGACGCGATCGTGTCCTCCGGGCGGGCCGCGTACGCCGGGGTGTGCGACTACGCGGGCTGGCAGCTGGCGACCGCCGCCGCGGGGCAGCGTGCGGTTCCAGGGCGGGTGCCGATCGTCGCGGCCCAGGTCGAGTACTCGCTCCTGGCCAGAGAGGCCGAGCGCGAGCTGATCCCCGCCGCCGAGTATGTCGGCGCCGGGGTGCTCGCCTGGTCGCCGCTCGGGCGCGGGGTCCTCACCGGCAAGTACCGCACGGGCATCCCCGCCGACTCTCGGGCCGCGACCCCGCACTTCGCCGATTTCGTCATGCCCTACCTCGACGAGCGGTGCCGCCGGGTCGTGGAGTCGGTGACGACCGCCGCCGAAGGGCTCGGCGTCTCACCGCTGTCGGTGGCCCTGTCGTGGGTACGCGACCAGCCGGGGGTGGCCTCCGCCATCGTCGGCGCCCGCACCCACTCGCAGCTGTCCGGGGTGCTCCAGGCCGAGGATCTGACATTGCCGGTGGAGATCAGGGAAGCACTCGACGACGTGTCGGCCGACTGAGGCACCCCGGACGGAAACCGAACGAGAATTCGCCTCGCGTATCACTACTCGATACCGAATAGCAACTTTCCGTGAAAAAACCGGGCCTCCCCACAAGACTGTCGAACAGGTGGTGGGGCACCCGGATGTCGGCAGGACACCATGGCCGACATCCGATCCGGGGAAGGGAGACGAGTGCGAACCGCGATGTCGGCAGGCGCCCTGGCGCTGGTGCTGGGCAGCGGGATCCCGGCGGCCGGATCGGTGGACACCGCTCGGGCGAGTGCCGTCACGCAGGTGAACGACTGCGATCACGGAGGGCTCCTGGGCACCGTGACGGGCGGGATCTGCCGGACCGTGGACAACGTGGTGAGCAGCCTCACGGGCGACACCTCCCCGCTCTCATCCTCGCCCGCCGACGACGACACCGTCGCCACCACGGCTCAGACGCCCGCCGACACCAAGAGGGCGACACAGGCACCGGACACCTCGGCCACCGACGCTCCCCCCACGACGGGAGAGGAGACTCCCTCCGGCGACGTGCCGCGTCCCGGAGATCCCGCCGATGCCTGCCGGTCCGCGGCGGCCTCCCCCAAGTGCCCGGACCCGTCGGCGAGTTCCCTCCCGCAGGGGACGGCCCTGTCCACGCCGTCGCCGAGCCCCTCACGCGACCACGACCACGAGCCCGCGCGGAAGGAACCAGTGCCGACCGGCCGGACGCGAAAGCCCTCACAATCGCCGTATCCGGAGGCCGACACACCCGCGACCGACGCGGGCGCACCGGTGGCCTCCGAGCCGTCACCCGTGGTGCCGTCACCCGTGGTCGACGCCGAGGCGCCCCGGGTGGAACTGCTCTGGCCGGCTCCGCTGATACAGGAGCTCCAGCGGCAGATGTCGAACGAACGGCCGGTGACGCCCAGCCGGTCGTCCGACACGGTGGGTACCGTGCTCACCACCGCGCTGCTCATCCTGGCCATCCTCGCGGTCCGCCTGCTGTACAGCAGGCGGAAGGTCAAGGAGTCGATACCCTTCGAGCCGGTGCCGCCGAGCCATCACCGGGTGGCCTAGGTGTACTGCCCAGGCAGGTCGGTGACGCGGCCGGCGGGTGGAAGCCTCCAAGTGCGGTGTGTCCCCGGTGATGGTCGTACCTGTGCGGCCAGGTGGTGAAGGCGGCGCCCCCGCCGCGTCGTCGGTCACCGCGGAACGCCGCGGCTCCTCCCGCCCCGCGAGGCACCGCCCGGCCCGCGGGACAGGGCCTGGTTAGGCGCCGATGGCGTGAACGCCGCCGTCGACATGGACGATCTCACCGGTCGTGGCGGGGAACCAGTCCGACAGCAGGGCGACACACGCCTTGGCCGCCGGGATCGGGTCGTTGACGTCCCAGCCGATCGGGGCCTTGGCGGGCCAGCTGTCCTCGAACTCGCCGAAGCCGGGGATGCTCTTGGCGGCCATGGTCCGGAGCGGACCCGCCGCGACAAGGTTGACCCGGATGCCGTGCTTGCCCAGATCGCGGGCCAGGTAGCGGGAGCAGGACTCCAGGCCGGCCTTGGCCACCCCCATCCAGTCGTACACCGGCCAGGCCTTGGTGGCGTCGAAGTCGAGGCCGACGATCGCGCCGCCCTCCTTCATGAGCGGGAGCGCGGCCACCGCGAGCGACTTGAACGAGTAGGTGGAGACCTGGACGGCGGTCGCCACGTCCTCCCAGGAGGTGTTCAGGAAGTTGCCGCCCAGGGCGGTCTGGGGGGCGAAGCCGATGGCGTGCACCACCCCGTCCAGGCCGCCGAGGTGCTCGCCGACCCGGTCGGCCAGGGAGTCGAGGTGCTCGGTGCTGGTGACGTCGAGCTCCAGCACCGGCGGCGGCTCCGGCAGGCGCTTGGCGATGCGCTCGACCAGGCTGAGCCGGCCGAAACCGGTGAGCACGATCTGGGCGCCCTCCTGCTGGGCCAGCTTGGCCACCGAGAAGGCGATGGAGGAGTCGGTGAGCACCCCGGTGACGAGAAGCCGCTTGCCTTCGAGAATTCCCACGTCAGTGCCCCATTCCAAGGCCGCCGTCAACGGGGATGACAGCCCCGGTGATGTAGGCGGCGTCCTCGCCGGCCAGGAACCTGACCACGCGTGCGATCTCCTCAGGGCTGGCGTAGCGACCCAGGGGGATGTTCTTTCTGATCTGCTCTTGGTATGACTCGTCGAGTTCGGCCGTCATGTCGGTCTCCACGAAGCCGGGGGCGACCACGTTGACCGTGATGTTGCGCGAGCCCAGTTCCCTGGCCGCCGACCGGGCGAAACCGATCATCCCGGCCTTGGAGGCGGCGTAGTTGCTCTGCCCCGCCGAGCCGAGCATGGCCACCACCGAGGAGATCAGCACGATGCGCCCGCGCTTGAGCCGCAGCATGCCGCGGGTGGCGCGCTTGGCGACCCGGTAGGCGCCGGTCAGGTTGGCGTCGATGACATCGGTGAAGGTCTCCTCCTTCATCATCGGCAGCAGCGTGTCCTTGGCGATGCCCGCGTTGGCGATGAGCACCTCGACCGGGCCGTACTCGGCCTCGACCTTCGCGAACGCGGCGTCCACGTCGGCCGTGCTGGTCACATCGCAGCGCACGCCGAACAGCCCCTCGGGGGGCTGTCCGGAACGGTAGGTCACGGCGACGGCGTCGCCTGCCTGGGCGAGTTCGCGGGCGATCGCGAGGCCGATGCCGCGATTGCCGCCGGTTACGAGAACAGATCGAGCCATGGTCAGAAGGTATCGGCTACTTAGGAGTAACCCTCTTGTCCGGGAAGGACAAGATCGCAGGGTTAGGATCGTTGACATGCGCCAGATCGATTCCGACTTTCTCGCCCTGCCGCTGCGGCGGCTGGCGGACGCGGCCCTGCAGCGCGCCCGGGACCTGGGCGCCGAGCACGCCGACTTCCGGCTGGAACGCATCCGCGGAGAGACCATACGCCTGTCCGACGCCGCCCTTGAGGGCTCCATCGACGCCGACACCCTGGGTTATGCCGTGCGGGTCGTCAGGAACGGCACCTGGGGCTTCGCCGGGGGCATCGAGCTCACCCCCGAGGCGGCCGCCCGTGTCGCCGAGCAGGCGGTGGAGGTGGCGCTCGTCTCCGCGGCGATCAACCGCGAGCCCGTCGAACTGGCGCCCGAGCCGGTTCACTCCGACGTCACCTGGGTCTCCTCCTACGAACTCGACCCGTTCGAGGTGCCGATGCGTGACAAGGCGGCGCTGCTCGCCGACTGGTCACGCGGCCTGCTGGCAGATCCCAGGGTGGACCACGTCCAGGCGTCGCTGATGCAGGTCAAGGAGCAGAAGTTCTACGCCGACACGGCCGGGACCTCCACCACGCAGCAGCGGGTGCGCGTCCACCCCCAGTTGCAGGCGATGAGGGTGCTGGACGGCCGTTTCGACTCGATGCGGACGCTCGCCCCACCCGCGGGCCGGGGGCACGAGTACCTCACCGGCACCGGCTGGGACTTCCCCGGCGAGCTCGCGCGCGTTCCCGAACTCCTTGAGGAGAAGCTCAAGGCCCCCTCCGTCGAGGCCGGGCCGTACGACCTGGTGATCGATCCGTCGAACCTGTGGCTGACGATCCACGAGTCGGTCGGGCACGCCACCGAGCTCGACCGCGCCCTCGGCTACGAGGCGGCGTACGCCGGGACGAGCTTCGCCACCTTCGACCAGCTCGGCAAGCTGGTGTACGGCTCGCAGGTGATGAACGTGGTCGGCGACCGCACCGTCGAGCACGGCCTGGCCACGATCGGCTACGACGACGAGGGGGTTGCGACCAGGGAGTTCGACATCGTCTCCGGCGGCGTACTGGTCGGCTACCAGCTCGACCGGCGGATGGCACTGCTGAAGGGCCTGGGCGCCTCCAACGGCTGTGCCTTCGCCGACTCCCCCGGCAACACCCCGATCCAGCGCATGGCGAACGTGTCACTGCGACCGGCACCCGACGGCCCCACCACCGAGGAACTGATCTCCGGCGTCGACCGGGGCATCTACGTGGTGGGCGACAAGAGCTGGTCCATCGACATGCAGCGTTACAATTTCCAGTTCACCGGCCAGCGGTTTTATCTGATCAAGAACGGCAGGCTCGCCGGGCAGTTGCGCGACGTCGCCTACCAGGCCACGACCACCGACTTCTGGCGGTCGATGGCGGCGGTCGGCGGGCCGCAGACGTACGTGCTCGGCGGGGCGTTCAACTGCGGTAAGGGGCAACCTGGCCAGGTCGCCCCGGTCAGCCACGGCTGCCCGTCGGCGCTCTTCCGCGGCGTGCGCGTCCTCAACACCGCCCAGGAGAGTGGCAGTTGAGCGCGTACGGCGAGCGGACAGCAGAAGGCGGCGGCCGGGCGAGCCGGCAGGAGAGGAGTGGGATGAGCCCCCAGGAGATGATCGAGAAGGCTCTTGAGCTCTCCACGGCCGACGAGGTCGTTGTGATCGTGGACGAGGGGACGAGCGCCAACCTGCGCTTCGCGGGCAACACCCTCACCACCAACGGCGTGTCCCGCTCCTCGCAGCTCACCGTGATCTCGATCGTGGGCCGGGGTGTGGGCGTGGTGTCGCGGGCGGCGGTCCACCCCGACCAGCTCGACGACGTCGTGGCGGCCGCCGACCACGCCGCGGAGGACGCCCAGCCGTCCGAGGACGCCCGGCCGCTGCTGGAGGGCGCCCGCTCCAGCGACTGGGACGACCTCGCCGAGCCGACCTCGATAGGGGTGTTCGGCGCCTTCGCCCCCGCCCTGGGCGAGGCCTTCACCGCGGCCGAGGCGAGCGGGCGCAGGCTGTACGGGTTCGCCGAGCACACGGTCACGACGACCTTCGTGGGCACCTCCACGGGCACCAGGCTGCGGCACGCCCAGCCCACCGGCCGTCTGGAGCTCAACGCCAAGTCCTTGGACATGAAGCGCTCGGCGTGGATCGGCGTGTCCACCCGCGACTTCTCCGACATCGACGTGGCGGCTCTGGACGCCACGCTGGCCCGGCGACTCGAGTGGGCGAAGAACCGTGTCGACCTGCCCGCGGGCCGGTACGAGACGCTGCTGCCACCGACGGCCGTGTCCGACCTGATGATCTATCTGTACTGGACGGCCGGAGCCCGCGACGCCCTGGAGGGACGCACCGTCTTCTCCCGGCCCGGCGGCGGCACCCGCGTCGGCGAGACCCTCTCGGAGTCGCCGATCCGCCTGTACGGTGACCCCGCCGCGCCGGGCGTCGAGTGCCCGCCGTTCGTGGTGGCGCACGCCTCCAGCCGGGAGAACTCGGTGTTCGACAACGGGTTACCGCTGGCGGCCACCGACTGGATCTCCGACGGAAAGCTGGCCAACCTGCTGCAGACCCGGTACTCGGCCGAGCTGACCGGCCTGCCGGTGACCCCGGCCATCGACAACCTGATCATGCGGGGACCCGAGGGCGGCCGGTCACTGGAGGAGATGATCGCCTCCACCGAGCGTGGCCTGCTGCTCACCTGCCTGTGGTACATCCGCGAGGTCGACCCGCAGACGCTGCTGCTGACCGGCCTGACCCGCGACGGCGTCTACCTGGTGGAGAACGGCGAGGTCGTGGGCGAGGTGAACAACTTCCGCTTCAACGAGAGCCCGGTGGACCTGCTCCGCCGCCTCACCGAGGTCGGCGCCTCCGAGCAGACCCTGCCGCGCGAGTGGGGCGACTACTTCAACCGCGCGATCATGCCGGCGATCCGGGTGCCCGATTTCAACATGTCGACGGTCAGCCAGGCCAACTAGGCCCTGCCTGGCGGATCTTGCCGTGGCGAGGATCGATCGGACGGCGCCTCGCGGGGCGGAGGAGGGGGCCGCGCCACCGGGGCCACGCCGCAGACGGGCTCAGTCGCCCTCCAGACGGAATCCGACCTTCATCCCGATCTGGAAGTGACCGATCTCCCCCTCCTCGATGTGCCCTCTGATCTCGGTCACCTCGAACCAGTCGAGGTGACGCAGGGTCCGGGAGGCGCGGCGGACCCCGTTACGCACGGCGGCCTCGATGCTCTCACCCGAAGTGCCGACTATCTCGGTCACCCGATACGTTCGATCTGTCATCTCATGCTTCTTCCCGGAAAGCGATGATTACATGACCGTTCGCCACCAGCCGATATGAGGCCTAGATTGGTAATCGTGAGGGGATGGCACAAGCGCCCGGTAGTTCATCAGGTGACGGATGCCCAGCCCTCCCTGAGTGCCGACATCGGCAAGCGGGAGAAGAGCTACTTCATCAAGATGGGGATCCGGCTGATCTGCCTGATCCTCGCCTTCACCGTGCCCGCTCCGCTGCCCGTCCGACTACTGCTCTTCGCCGGTGCGATCTTTTTACCGTACATTGCCGTGATCGGGGCCAACGCGCCACCACGTGGGGCGACAGCAGCCCCTGACGTGGAAGATTCCAGACAGAGCGAGATTCCACGCCACCGACGCGAGATCGGGTCGTGACTAAGTCTTGACGCACTCTAAGGGTTGTAGGTGTACGCTTTAGCCAAGTGCCCTGGTCCCCCGTCGGGGCACTGGTGCCGGCGTTCCGGGCCCCCGTCGGAACGCCGATGAAGCGACGCCGGGTGGTTTGCCCCCGTAACCACCCGGCGTCGCCCTTTTCTCAAACTTTTACTTGTTTCCGCCTTTTCTCCGGCGTTATTTCTCGCCCTGTGTATCGGTTGTCTGCTCCCAGTTACGCGCCATCGCGGTCAGCCTTTCCACGATGTCCGGCGGCGCCGTGCCCGCCCCCAGGGCTATGCCGAGCAGATAGGCCGTCAGCGGCGCGGCCGGCCGGGCCACCCCGTGCGCGACCTCCTTTGTCAGGTCGAGCACCTCGTCACGGTCGACCGTCGCGGGATCGATGCCCAGTTCCCGGCAGACCAGCGCGGTCCACTCCGTCAGCACGTTCAACTCTCGCTCCTTCTCCGCGGTAGCGCCCGTCCCGGGCCTCCTCAGCCCGCGCCCTGGCCCGCTGCAGATCATCCATGGTGTCGCAATCGAACCACGGCTGCCCGGCGAGACGAAGCGTGACCGGGGCGAGCGGGGCCAGCAACCCGTGCAGCGACCGCCCCTCGTAGCGGGCGAGCGCCCGCACCAGACTCGCCGTATGCCAGGCTCCGGCGAGCCACTGCTCGCGACCGGCGTCGTCGACGAGCACCGCTCCCACCCGTGTCCCCTCGGCGTAGGGCGCCGTCCCCGGTCCCGCACCGGCCGCGTCCAGCAGCGCGGACACGTGCTCGGCGGTCAGGAACGGGAGGTCGGCGGCGAGCAGCACCACCCACGGCGCGGTCACCTCGGCCAGCCCCGCCCGCAACGCCGGAACGGGGCCGCCTCCGGGTGGATCCTCACGGCGGAAGATCGCGCGCGGCAGCCCGGGGCGGGGCGGCCCGACGACGACCAGCCTTCCCGCGCCGGGCACGGCGGCGGCCACCGACTCGACCAGCGGGCGGCCGGAAACGTGCAGGGCGGGCTTGTCCCGCCCGCCGAGCCGTCTCGCGAGACCGCCCGCCAGGACGCAGGCGTCGTGGCGGGCGGTCATCCGCCGATGGCGGACATAGGGCGGGAGGGCTGTAGGAAGGCGGGATCGTCGATGCCGTGACCGGCCTTCTTGATCCGGACCGCGGACCGCCAGCGCTCGACGATCTCGTCGTCGCTCGCCCCCGAGCGCATCGCGATCCTCAGGTCGGACTCGTCCGTGGCGAACAGGCAGTTGCGGATCTGGCCGTCGGCGGTGAGCCGCACCCGGTCGCACGCACCGCAGAACGGGCGGGTGACCGAGCCGATGACGCCGACCCTGGCCGGGCCGCCCTCGACGAGGAACAGCTCCGCCGGGGCGCTGCCACGTTCCACCGGGTCGTCGTCGGTCAGGTCGAAGGCGGCCTTGAGCCGGGCGAGGATCTCGTCAGCCGTGATCATGTTCTCCCGGCGCCAGCCGTGCTGGGCGTCCAGCGGCATCTGCTCGATGAACCGGAGCTCGTAACCTCGCTCCAGGCAGTAGCGCAGCAGCGGCACGGCTTCGTGGTCGTTGACCCCGCGCATCAGCACGGTGTTGACCTTGAGGGGGCGCAGTCCGGCGGTGTGAGCCGCCTCCAGGCCCTCAAGGACGTCGGCCAGCCGGTCGCGGTGCGCGAGCTTCTTGAAGGTCTCGCGGTCGAGGGTGTCAAGGGAGACGTTGACCCGGTGCAGGCCCGCGTCGGCCAACGCGGCGGCCGTCCGGCTCAGCCCGATCCCGTTGGTGGTCAGCGAGACCTGCGGGGTGGGGCTGAGCGCGGTGGTGCGGGCCACGATGTCGACCAGCTCTCGGCGGAGCAGTGGCTCGCCGCCGGTGTAGCGGACCTCGGTGATGCCCAGCCGCTCCACCCCGATGGCGACCAGCCGGACGATCTCGTCAGCGGTCAGCAGTTCGGGCTTGGGCAACCATTCCAGGCCCTCGGCCGGCATGCAGTAGGAACAGCGCAGGTTGCAACGGTCCGTGAGGGACACCCGCAGATCGGTCGCCACACGACCGAACGAATCCTGCAACACGGGGCGCCACCTCCCAGTCGGTCATCTATTGAGCAGGGGGCCAGCCTATGGCCGGCCCCCCACCCAGCCCTAAACGGGCCTTGACCACTCCAACATCATCACGGGATGGTTGATTCCTTGGGAGATCGTCAGATCTGTCAGGAATGATCTCAGCCCCTCACGGTCCCTGAGATCCCTGCGTCCTCACGTCCCTCGAAACGGCCCCGCACGCCCTGGTCGCAGACCGATCGCTCAGCCCTTGACGCAGACCAGCTGCCGCAGGTGCGCGACCACCTCGTGCCTCCATCGAAGTCAGGCGATTCAGATGGAATTGACGCCGACCGAGGGACACTAGCGCTACCCGAGCGGGAGCGGGGGAGGTACGGCGAGCAACCATGATCTACGGCGCCCGATAAAATGAGTGGGATCTCCTCTCAGAGGTGGGCAAACTGGATCTCGCAACAGAAGGAGACCATGATGCCGAACCAGCCCGCACCAAACCTGGTGTCGTGGGCCAGCGAGATCGACGAGGGTACGATCATGCAGGCCGCGCGAGCCGCCCGCCTGCCCATCGTCTCCGGACACGTCGCTCTCATGCCCGACGCGCACATCGGCATCGGCGCGACGGTCGGATCGGTGATCCCCACCGAAGGAGCGATCATCCCGGCCGCCGTCGGCGTCGACATCGGCTGCGGCATGGTCGCCACCGAGACAACCCTCACCGCCGCCGACCTCCCCGACACCCTCGACGCCCTGATGCCCCTGGTGGAGAAGCGAATTCCCGCCGGCGTCGGCAAGGGCCACGACGACCCGTCCATGGACCGCGCGCTGAGCGACCTCGGCCGCCCGCACACCGACCTGACCCCTCATCAGGAGAAGAAGGTGTCCCTGCAGTTCGGCACCCTCGGGTCCGGCAACCACTTCGTCGAGGTCTGCCTCGACGAGCGTGACCGGGTCTGGACGGTGTTGCACTCAGGCTCGCGCGGCATCGGCAACCTGCTCGCCACCAAGCACATCGTCGATGCCAAGAAGATGATGAAGAAGCAGGCCATCGGCCTGGAGGACCCGGACCTGGCCTACCTGGTGCAGGACACCCCGGAGTTCACCGCCTACATCGAGGACATGTTGTGGTCGCAGCACTACGCCATGGCCTCGCGCGCCCAGATGGACAAGGTGCTGAGCAACGCCCTGTTCCAGGTCGTCGGCAAGGGTCAGCGGCTCCGGACGATCAACTGCCATCACAACTTCACGCAGCAGGAGACGTACGACGGCAAGGACCTGTGGATCACCCGTAAGGGAGCCATCAAGGCCGACACCGGCGACGAGGGCGTGATCCCCGGCTCGATGGGGACGCGCTCATACATCGTGCGCGGGCTCGGCAACCCGATGTCGTACAACTCCTGCTCCCACGGAGCGGGCCGCAGGATGTCGCGCACCCGGGCGAAGCGGGAGCTGACGGCCGCGTCCCTGACCGAGGCGATGCGCGGCCGCACCTGGAACGCCAACCGCGCCGCCGCCCTGGTGGACGAGCACCCGCAGGCGTACAAGCCGATCGACCAGGTGATGGCGGACCAGAAGGACCTGGTCGCGATCCAGCACACTCTGCGCCAGGTGTTCAACTACAAGGGCTAAAATCGGACACGGGGCGTTCTGGCTAGTGGGCACTGTTGGGTCCAAATCAGTGACATCTCGCTTGTAAGGCGATCCGAGCAGGAGCACGGCCGGGGCCGATACCGGTCCTGACCTGGGCGTACGGTCCACGACCGTCCACCATTGTCCGTGGTCGTTGTCACCCAGTTAGTCACCCAGAACTCGCGTTCTCCGCAGGCTTCCGCGGCTCTCCCGCCCAGACGTCCCGCCCGTTGCTCCATAGCTCGGAGGCGTGGTAGCCGAACCGGTCGAACAGCCCGTCGTCCTGGTAGCGGCGCAGGTGCATCATGGGCGAGTCGTGGCCGACGAGCTTGGCCAGGTGCGGGGTCACGAGCATCTCCGAGTCGAAGCGGAAGACGCTCATCGCGATGTGCTCGTCTCCGAAGCGTGCCTCGATGCCGGGCACGTCCCGAACCTGCTCGATCTCCGAAAGGGTGATCCGGATGCGGGTGGAGACGGTCAGCGGAACGTTCTCCACCTCTTCGCGGCGGCGGGTGACCTCGCTGTCCGGGTCGCCGATCAGGAACCGGATCTTGCACCCCTGCTCGGCCTTGCGCTTGAGGACCTTGGCGAGGTTGGGGTGCTCCAGCCACAGGAAGTAGTTGGTGTACCCGGCGAAGACGATCTCGTTGCGAGCCGAGGTGATCAGGTTGCGCCAGATCGACTTGGGACACGCCGACCGGTACGGATAGACGGTCAGAACCTCTCGATCCGGGCCGGTCTTCACGGTGTTACGGATAGCCTCTGGCCACAACACGGACGTATCAACTCCTACTGCCTCAGCGGCGGCCAACTGGTGCCGGAGGTGCGGGACTCGCGCCTCATCCTGTAACCAACGTTCCACCGTCTTAACATCCACCTCGCAGCGGTCCGCCAGGTTCTGGTTGCTCAGTTTCGCATCGAGCATGGCGCGGCGTAAGGGGACGTTGGCCACGGTGCACCTCGGAGAGTGAGGACGTCAAGGACGTTTTAAACTCTAACTTCGAAACGTCCTGGACGTCTCTGGAACGCGGCGGGTTCGTCACTCAAATGGAATGACGCTTACTCCATGTCAACACCCGTGATTCCGGAAGACCTCCAGGCAGCATTTCCCGGATGGTGTATTTGGCGTAGTTCTGCGGGCCGTTTGTGGGCAACTCGGAATGGCCGGCACCTCACCGACGAAGAGATAAATCGGGGTCTCTACCGGACAATCGACGCCGACGACGTCACCGAACTCGCCCAGCAGCTCCGCGACCAGGAGGGGCTGGAGTCATGAGCGCCCTCGGCCGGAAAGGGCCGACTCAACGATGCCCGGCGGCCCTGGCTGCTGAGCGCCTGCGCATCGGCCTCGAACACTGCGGCGTCTCGGCCGATGTCCACGAGGGCCACGGCGTCGCCCTGGTCTCCGTCTGGACCGACCTCCTGGTCTGGACGGACGGGCTCGCCTACCGCTGGTGGACGGGGAAGACCTCGGTGAAGACGGGCCGCCGTCTGTACCGGGTCCACGGCGTGGACAGCCCGATCACCGTCGCCCACTCCGTCGCCCAACGGTACGAGGAACTCCTCAAAGCGGCCTACCGGTGTGGAGGCGTCGCGGAGCGCACGTCGTGACCCTGCTCGACGAGTGCCTGAGTCCGCATGTGGCAATGCCTCAGCGAGACCACATCCGACTGGACTGGCAGCAGCCCTACCCGACACTTGAGCGGGCGCGCTCGGTGACCTGGACCTGTCGGTGCCGTGCCACGGTCTACGAACTGTACGAGGGCGCCGGTCGGGCGTTCGTCCGGCGAACCATTCAACTCGACAGCGGCCACCAGGTCCAAGAGACCCTTCCCTGGCCAATCAATGAGGCTCGGGTGATCTGGACGGCGCTGCTGTCCGGAAGAGCCCGGTAAGACGGGCGCGGCGGCGTGGGATCTGGAGGGACCTGCGCCGCCACGCCTCCAGCAAACAGGAATACGACCGTCCGCTTTTCAGGCGGAACGATCACCCTGTTCCGCTCAACGAACACGAGGTCAGAGGGTGGTGGACGGCTGTCGCCGTGTGCTCGTGGTGACCGACGTTGTCGTCACCGTTGTCGTCAGCCCTCACGTTCCAGAACCGAGACCGGCCGAACACCCCTCCCAGGCATCAGCACAGGTTGCTCCCGCTGGGGCCAGAACTGACCTGCAAGAAGTAGTCATCGCTGTCCTTCTCTTCCGGCCTGTCGGAGTACCCCACCGACAGATAGACATTCCGGCTGTTGATGACCTTAGTGAGGCAGACCTGCGTTGCACTCTCCTCCTGCTTCGGCACCGGCGCCTACTTCCAGCCGTCCTTGATCGCAGCCTCGCGGTAGAAGGACGGCACATCGGCACGCGATGCTGAAAGCTGGTAGGACTGCTCGGCATACGCGAGCCGGTCATCGTCATTGCACCCCCCGAGACGTTTCCCGTCCGGCTTCGCCTCGACCGGACGGGCATCAAGGATGCTGAGCACTACAAGAGCCGAAGCAAGCCGCTTGTCATCGTCGGTACAACGGGGAAACGGCGAGCGGGGCATCAACAACAAGCCCAGGCGATCCACCACGAAACTGCCGGCCCCCAGGACGCCTACGACGGCGGCAGCAGCAAGGCCACCGACCACCAGCACCACGACAATCAGACGCTTCATGATCTAGAGCCTAGTGTCGGCCCCAATAGGCCCGATAGATTCGATCGCCTCCTACCAGACGTCTGACCCCCTCATCCCGCTCCCGGGAGCCGAGCGGCGGCCCACACCTCGGCCGGTGGGTCGGCCCGCCCGCTCTCATCGGATGGGGGTACGGATTCCCATGGCCCAGGCCGCCCGAGAACCCGGATTCAGAACCGCGCGGTCACCACCGTCGGCGGGGAACAGGCGCTAGACCGCCCCGGAGGTGCCGAAGGGGCGGCGGGTCAGGCTCCGGTGGACCATTTCGGTGAGGGTCACGATGTCGAAGACCGGTATGCCAAGGTGTGCCTGGATCTGGTGGGCGTAGGGCACCACGTCGGTGCATTCGATGACGAGCGCCCCCATGTCGGGGTTCTCCTTCGCCAGCTGTTCGACCCGGCCCAGCACCTCGCGGCCCAGGCGATCGGCGTCGAGGTCTGGGCGCCGGGCTTCGAGCATGACCTCACGGAACTCCGGCTGGTCCTCCAAGCCGGCGACGCAGACCGGGACCTGCTCGGCGCCGACGGCCGCCAGGTGGCGCCGGGTGAGGGAGGGCTTCCTGGCGACCAGCAGCCCGACCTTCTGGTCCGAGCGGATCATGCGGTGCACCATGGGCAGCTGGATCAGGCTTGAGGCGTGCAGCGGGACGTTGACCGCGTCGGCCAGCTGCCTTTGGAAGATGACGAGAAAGCCGCAGGCGCCGGTGATGGCGGCCGCGCCTCGCGCTTCGAGCTCCCGCGCGGCCTGGATGAACGGGTCGAGCAGGCGCGGGTCGGCCTGGGTCACCACGCGTTCGGCGGTCGCACCGTCCACGACCCGGTAGATGACGGGGAAGTCGAAGGTGGCCCGGTTGCGGATGTGCCCCGGGACCTTGGTGAAGTTGGTGTCGCAGCACAGGACGCCGATCGCGACGTCGCGCTCCGTTTCCGCTCCGGTGACCATGGCGCTTCTCTCCCGTCGGATGTTGCGGTCGTGTCGTCTGGTGCCGGGACCCGTGCCGGTCCCGGCGCGAGGTCCGGTGTCCCTTCGCCGGAGGCGGGGGCGGGGGGCGGGGGGCGGGACGCGCCCCGGTGCGAAGGCCGGGGGCACCTCTCATGGCCCGGGACGCGGGCGGAGGCGGCGAGGGGGCCCGCCACCGTAGCGGCCGGGGCGCAGCGGGGTGAGGTCCATCTCGGGTCGTTCTCCGGCGACGAGCTGGGCGATCAGCCTGCCGCTGACCGGTGCGAGGCCCATGCCGATGTGGCCGTGACCGCACGCGACGGAGAGGTTGCGGTAGGGGGCGGCACGCCCCAGGAAGGGGAGGCCGTCCGGGCTGCAGGGACGAAACCCGCTCCAGGTTTCGAGGGTCTCGGTGCTCTCCATCTTCGGGAGGTACACCTGGACGGTTCGCAGGATGCCGTCCACCCGGCGGCGGGAGATCGCGGTGTCCATGCCTGACAGCTCCAGGGTTCCGCCGAAGCGGAGACGGTCGCCGAGCGGTACGAGCGCGACCTTCCCCTCGCCCAGCAGCACCGGCAGCCGGGGCGCGTTGCCCGGTGCCTTGACCGTGACGGAGTAGCCCTTGGCGGGCTGGAGCTTGAGCCCGATGTCCAGCTCGCGGGCGCATTCCGCCGACCAGGTCCCGGCGGCGATGACCGTCTCGCGAGGGCTGAAGTCCCCGTGGACCGTCCTGACCCGCTTGACCTCGGCTCCCGCGACCTCGAAACCGACGACCTCGGCGTGCTCGTGGATCTCCACGCCCATGTCGCCGAGCGTCCGGGCGAGTTCGCTGACGAAGTCGGGGACACGCAGGTAGGCGCCCTCCTCGTTGTACAGGGCACCGTGGATGTCGAACTCGGCGTCCGGTTCGAGCGCGCGCAGTTCCCCCGGGCCGAGGACGCGCAGCGGCACGCCGCTCGCGACCGTTCCCGGCACCGTCCGGCAGGCCTTCTCGAATCCCTGCCGTGTCCGGTACACGAGCAGCATGCCCTGGGCTGTGAAGGTGGAGGCGAGGCCGTCCGACGTGCAGAGCTCGCGGAGGATCCCGAGGCTCCGCTTCTTCATGTCGACCAGTACCTGGAAACCGGCCTTCGCGTCGCGCTCGTTACAGGCACGGCGAAAGTGCCAGAGCCACGACAACAGCTCGGGGTCCGGGCGCGGTCTGATGTAGAAGGGACTTTCCGGGTTCAGCAGCCAGCGCAGTCCCTGGGCCATCACGCCGGGCTCGGCGAGGGGAAGCGCGCCCTGCGTGCCGACGAAGCCGGTGTTCCCATACGAACAGGACTGGAGGCCGCCGACCGGCCCGCGTTCCACGACGGTCACGCTGTTGCCCGCGCGGCGCAGGTAGTAGGCGCAGAACAGGCCGACGACGCCGCCGCCGATGACGAGGACGTCAGGGTCGTACCGGAGGGGGGCCGGGTTCGGGGAGGGCATCGTCGGCATCTGCTGTCCTTTACGGCGCGATCACGGGGGCGCGGCTACAGGGTCACGATGAAGAAGTTGGTCAGCAGGTTGATCACGACCCGCTCGTAGATCTCGGCCATGAGCGCGATGCCGGGCTCGGCGAAGGTCCCCGGCGGCGGCTCGGCGAAGCGGATCACCGAGCGTCCCGCGTCGAACAGCTGGGCGCCGTGCCCGAAGTCGCCGACGATGGCGGTTCCCGGATCGACCAGGCGCGTCCGCACGATGAAGACGCCGTTCTGCTCCAGGTCGTCCATCAGGCGGCCCTGCCCCATGAACCTGTAGTAGTCGGCGGGATTGATGATGAGGCCGTCGGCGGTGCCTCCCATCTGCTCCGCCTCGTTGCACGCCGCGAGGATCGTCGAGCCGAACGGCCCCTTCGAGGTCATCCGGATGACCCCCGGGATGTTCAGCAGCCCGCCCCTGCCTCGGATGATCGTGTGGTTCTCGGCCGTGCCGAGACGGACGATCAGCCGGTAGTTGACGAACGACTCGAAGGTCTCGGGGTCCTCCCACAGGTCCGGCGGGACCTGCACCCACGCGGTGGTGGGGTAGAGCTCGGGGATCGGCGACCGGTGGAAGCGGTTGGCCGCCTCGCGCCTCAGGTCGGCCTCGGTGACCTGGGGGTCGCCGGGAAGGGGCGGGCTCTCGTGCCAGTAGAACCGCCGGGGGTCCCTGGAGAGGTCGACGACCTTGAGCATGTTGCGCGCCGGGTAGCGCGGCTTGCGCCGCGAACTCGTCAGCGAGTCGGTGATCGTCACGTCGTACTCGACGGAGGCTTCGAGTCCCTTGGCGGCACAGGCCTCGACGAACAGCCGGCCCGGCGACATCTGCCTCTTCCGCTCGGCGACGACTTCCGCCATCGTCGACTTCATGCCTTCTGTGCGCTGCATGGCTTCCTCGCTACTGGTGGTCCGGCACTAGGGCGTGGCGTTGCCGGGCTTGCGGGTGACGAACATCCCCCAGCCGAACTCGCCGTCGTCGATGGCGATCTGGATCTCCGCGCAGGACTCGGAGAAGGCCAGCATCCAGTCGCGGGCCGAGGCGTCCGGCGTCGCCTCGGCCCGCTCGCGGGCGGTCCTGCCCAGCACGCGGTAGGTCTGCCGGATGTGGCTCTCCAGGTTGCGGGCGAGGAGGATCTCGAACCCGGCCTCTTCCAGGGCGGCCTGGTAGCCGACGAAGGAGTAGCCGCCGTTCCACCTCACCCGGTCGTAGACGTGCTTGCGGGCGCGCTCGCCGATCTCCTTCTTGGGCTGGAGGAAGTCGGAGAAGGCGAAGATGCCCCCGGGCCGCAGGACGCGATGGATTTCGAGGTGACTGCGCGGCTTGTCCGGCACGAGGCAGAGCGCGTCCTGGCTGACGACATGGCTGAAGGTGCCGGTCTCGTACGGCATCCGGGTGACCGAGCCCTGGCGGAACTCGATGTCGAGCCCGTTCTCGGCGGTCAGGGCCTCCCGTGCGAACCTGACGCGCTCGGCGCTCAGGTCGAGTCCCCCGCAGCGGCAGCCGAACCGCCTGGCGAGGTGGATCGGGAAGTTGCCGCAGCCGCAGCCGACGTCGAGCACGAACGACGAACCGTCGATTCCGGCGTCCGCCGCCAGGATGTCGGACGTCCGCTCGGCGGCGGCCCGGTAGTCGTCGTCGGCGGCGTCCGCGAAGTAGCCGGTGTGCAGGACTCCGTCACCGTCCCAGAAGCTCAGGTAGGTCTGGAGGGTCTGGTCGAAGAAGTCGCCGACGTCCCTCTCGGTGTAGGTGTGGCCGGTCGTTGACATCACGGGGTCCTTCCTTCGGCGGAGCTGGCCTGGGTCGTCATGTGTAGGTGTCCTTGCGCGCGGATGTGAGGTGCGCCGGTTCCGGCCCCACCACGCTGGCGCCGCCGTCGATCAGGTGGAGCGCGCCGGTGACGAACGAGGCCCGCTCTCCGGCGAGGAAGGCCGCGACGGCGGCGAACTCGGCCGGGTCCCCGACGCGACCCAGGGCGTTGTGCCGGCCCATGGCACGCAGCCGGGCTTCGGCGTCGCCGTCCTCGGCCAGCTTCGCCGCCGCCCGCTCCACCGGCGGGGTACGGGTCGTGCCGGGTGCCAGCACATTGACGGTGATGCCGTCGCGGCCGACTTCGGAGGCCAGGGACTGGGCGAAGCGCACGATGGCGGCGCGGGTCACCCCGGAGAGCGCCAGCTGGGCTATGGGGACGCTTGCCGTCTCCGAGGCCACGAAGAGCAACCGGCCCCACCGGGCGGCCTTCAGGTGCGGCAGCGCCGCGAGAGCCAGGGTCAGCGCCGGGGAGAGCACCTTGTCGATGGCCGCCTGGTACTCGGCCTGCTCGAACTGCGAGGCGGTGCCGATCGGCGGGCTGCCGCCGCTGACGAGCACGATGTGCAGGACGCCGAAGTCGGCGGCGACCTCGTCGACCCAGCGGCGCGCCGCCTCCCCGTCCGTGACGTCGACGCTCGTGGCGTGGACCCGGCCGCGCGCCACCTCCTTGAGGCCGCGTTCGGCCTCCGCGAGCCGGTCGCGGTCGCGTGCGCCGATCGCGACATGCGCGCCCTCCCTGGCCAGCTCCATGGCGGCGGCGAGGCCGAGGCCGCTGGATCCGCCGGCGACGAGCGCGACCTTGTTCTCAAGCCCCAGTTCCAAACGCCCTCCTCCTTGCCGTACGGGCTGTTCGACATCCGGCTCCTAGCGCTCCCCGGTCGCCCGCGGCGGCGCGGTGCCGGCCCGCCGTGAACCGGTGGGAGGCGTGCCGCCATAGCGGTAGCCATAACGCCGGAACAGCGGCCATGACAGCGTCGCCGCGGCCAGCCTGGCGGGCAGCGGCAGATCGGTTCGCCAGGAGTCGTCCCGGTCCCGGATGATGGTGGTGCCGGTGTGGAAGCGATCGGGATTGCCGGTGACCGTGTGGTTGGTACGAAGCTCGATCGTCTGGCCCCGCATCGGGTTGGCGGCCGAGTCCTCGCCGCAGAGCCGCAGCAGCGCGTCGATCGTTCTCGCCGGGTCGGCGATGAACTCCTCATAGCGCAGGAACATCGATCGGTCCCGATGACGGCGGACGATCGCCTGCGAGGCCACGTTGAAACCGTGCCAGTAGGCCGTGCTCTTCCTGGACGACATGACGTAGCAGTACTGCTTCTCCCGGCTCCACGACTGGGCGACCGCCCTGGGGTCGCGTACGAGATGGACGTAGTACGGCGTCACCCCGTCGAGGTGCGGCAGCAGGGCCGCCTCACCGGGGATCTTGGTGGTGTCCACCAGGACCCGGGCGCCGGTCAGCTCGGCGACGGCGTGGTAGGTCCGCGTCATCAGGGCGGCGTGCTCGCGGATCTCCTCGGAGTGCAGCCCCCGGTCGAGCACGCGCCAGGTGTGCCTCGTCCGTACGCAGGCCAGCTGGCGGCGGATGACGGCGTCCGCGTGGGCCTGCGCGGAGACCCCGGCCGGCCGGCCGAGCGGGAGGATCCTCGACCAGATGTGGCATTCGGTCAGCGGCCTGCCGCAGCCGCACGAGCTGTTCGCTCCCCTGCCCGCCGCGTTCTTCCACAGGAAGTGCAGTTCCCCGACGTGGAAGACCTCCTGGACCTCGTTGAGGATGTTGCCGATGATGGTGCTGCCGTTGCGGCACCATCCGGTGATACAGAGGATCTTGAGAGGTGTCTTCGAGAGGTTGGATCCGTTGATGACGTACTCCTGACTCAACTCACGGCCGCCGGGCTGCGGACACAGAGCGCCACGGCCACGGCCGACATCGCGCAGACGGCGCCGACGACGAACACCGCGGGGTAGCCGAAACCGGCGGCGACCACTCCGATCAGCGGCCCCCAGACGGCCAGGCCCAGATCCCAGAAGGAGGTGTAGGCACCGATCGCGGCCCCCTGCCTCGACGGGTCGGTGCGGTCCATCACCATCAGGGCGAGCGACGGGTGCAGCAGCGAGAACCCGGCCCCCATGACCAGGCTGCCGAACACGGCGACGGGCAGGTTCGGCGCCAGGGCGATGATCGCGAGGCCGGTGGCCTCGCCGATGCCGGACCAGACGGCGACCCTGCGCGGCCCGAGCCGGTCCGGTAGGTGGCCGATGAACAACCTGGTGCCGGCGTAGACGGCGCTGAAGCCGCTGAGCACCACGACGCCCGACTGGACGCCGCGGGCCTGGAGGTGCAGCACGACGAAGGCGGCGAGGCCCGCGTACCCCGCGGCGGCGAGCCCGAGGGCCAGCCCCGGCAGCAGCACCGGGCGTGGCAGCAGGGTGTGCCCGCCGCTCTGCCGCACCTCGCCCGGCCGCCCCGCGCGTGCGGGGGCGGGAACCGCGCCGATCAGCAGGAGGGCGACCAGCGCGGCGGCGGCACTGAAGCCCCACACCGCGCCGTAACCGAAGTTCAGCAGCAGCGCGCCGAGGAAGGTCCCCACCGAGATCCCGCCCCACATGCTGACGCCGTAGAGCCCGATCAGCTGTCCGCGGCGGTCGTGCGGCGCGAGCGAGACGACCCAGACGGCGCCCGCGGTGAAGAGCGACGCCTCGCCGACGCCGGCCAGCAGGCGGACGGCGACCAGGCCGCTCAGGCCGAGCGGCAGAAAGTAGAGCAGCCCGCCGACGGCGATGATCAGCGCGCCCGCCCACATGACGAGGCGATGGCCGTACCGGTCGGCCAGGTGGCCGGAGACGGGCCGCACCAGCAGGGCCGTGAGCGCCGTCGCCATGACCACCAGCCCGACGGCGAAATCGCCGGCGCCGAAGCTCTCCCTGACGAAGCCCGGCAGCACCGGGATCGCCGCGGTGAGGCCCAGGTAACCGCAGAAGAGTCCGCCGAAGACCCCGGCGAGGGCGAGACGCGGCATCGCGCTCTTCTCCGTGGGGGCTTCCATCGCTACTGCCCGACGGGCGCGGTGCCGGCCAGTCCGGTGACCGGATCCGCCGGCCGGGCGGAACCCTGGTCGACGGAGGCGTACCCGTCGACCAGGGGGGGTCGCGGGTGGCGATCCGGCGCGACGGCCGCCGCCACCTTGCGGACCGCCCTGATCAGGTGGTCGCAGTCCTGCGCCGAGAGGTTGGAGGACAGCGGGATGTCGACCGCCTGTTCCAGGTATCGCGTGGTGTTCGGCAGCAACGCCTTGATCTCCTCGACGCCCCTGGTGCCGAACACGAATCGCCAGTTCCAGAAGACCCGCACGTTGGTGTCCTCGTCGGAGCCGAGGTTGCGCGCGTCGATGCCCTCGCAGCAGAGCGCGCGGGCGAACCATTTCGCGTCCACGCCGGGAACGCGGAAGATGAACGCCTCGCCCAGATAGGCGCCGGGGTCCACGGGCTGGCGGATCGCGATCTGGGGGAGGTCGGAAAGGGCCGAGGCCACGTAGGCGTAGTTGCCGCGGAAGCGTTCCAGGCGCATCGGCAGCCGGGTCATCTCGGCGCGCAGCAGGGCCGCGCGGATCTCGTCCATGCGGAAGCTGAACAGCGGCAGGTCGAGATCGGTGGCGATCGGTGGCTCGCCGTCCGGGAAGTGCCGCCGGAAGCGTCCCTCGTACGCGCCGGAGAGCACGACGGCGCGGGCGAAGAGCACGCTGTCGTCGGTGGCCAGGAAGCCGCCCTCGCCGCAGTTGAGCGACTTGTCGGACTGGGTGCTGAAGGCGCCCGCGAGGCCGAAGGTACCGAGTTTTCTGCCTTTCAGTTCCGCGCCGAGGGCCGGGACCGCGTCCTCGAACACCGGCACGCCCATGTCGGCGGCGAAGCGCGTCACCGCCTCCATGTCGGCGGCGAAACCGCGCATGTGGACCACCAGGATTCCCTTGATCTCGGGTGTCCAGCGGCGACGGAGATCGTCGACGTCCATGTGGAGGTTCTCGTCCACCTCCACCAGGACGGGCGTGCATCCGGCGAGCACGATGGCGCTGGGGGTGGCCACGAAGGTGAAGCCGGGACAGGCGATCAGCGAGCCCGGCGGGATCCCCGCCGCCATGATGGCGAGCGCGAGCGCGGTGGTGCCGCTGGACACGGCCAGCGCGTGTTTGCTGCCGAAGTAGCGGCACAGTTCCTCCTCGAACTTGCCGCACTCGGTGTCCTGCTGGGATCGGTAGTCGTAGCGGAAGTAGAGATGGCTGCGGATGGCGCGTAACGCCGCTTCCTCGTCCTCGGAATGGACGAAGACGGCGCCCTTGTCGTAGGTCGGCCAGGGCGTGCGCCGGACGGGGTCGCCGCCGTTCACGGCGAGCCGCGGGTCCTCGCTCCGTCCGGTCTCCGGCAACGGCCGTACCGGCGCCGGACCCTCCTTATTTCTGTTCACCGTCGAGCTCCTTGTTACTGGCTGGCTGGTTTTCTCGTCGATGTTTTCCGGGCAGGCGTGATAACCACCGCCGGCGCGGTGGTGGTGGCGTCGAAGGTGGCGGCGGTGAACTTGTCCGTCGCTCCCCCGCTGCGGCCGCAGGGCTGGAGCGAACCGGAAACTGCGCTGGTGGTCGTCCGGGAAACTACGGGAGCCGATTCTTCCGAGGGTCCGTCCGGCGAGTCCGAGTGGCTTATTGATCACATTGTCGGCCAAGGAAAATCTTTTGAATGTTCCCTAAATGTCCGGAGGGTGTCAATGGGGGAAATGCCATGAGACCGATAATGACGAATTGACCTTGGGGCAGAAAAACCCACAAAACCTATAATAAAACTCGAAAATCAGGAATGAATGTCACCGCCGACCGGAGGTGTTTCCCATTTCCACTCCCGGCCGACGCTCGACACCCCGATTTCGGCCGACACCTTACCAATGTTTGGGAAAAAACTTTCCGGGCGGCGGAAATGATGCCGCAGCACTTTCCGTGCAACCGAATCAATATCCACCGCTCATCCGAAAGGCTTTCCGGGCGACGCGGTCACCCCTCCCTCATCGGGTGGTAGCACGGGCATGAAGGCGAGCGCGGCGGGAAACTCCGGGAACTCACGGGCCCGCGCGGAGAGCATCGTCCGCATCCACTGCCGCAGCGTGTCACGGCCCGCGTCGGTGGGCTGGTAGACGGTCCGCTCGGGCCGGTTCTCCTCGCGCGAGGTCTCGCGGACCGCGATGAGCCCGTCGCGGAGCAGCCGGTCGATGGTCTGGTAGACGCTGTTGCGCTGCGCGACGTTGACGACGTCGTCCTTGCGCCGCTCCTTTGGAACACCTACGACTTCCCGACCGTGCCGAAGTGGTTCAACGAGCGCATGGTGATCCTGGGCGACGCCGCGCACGCGACCTCACCCTCGTCGGGCCAGGGGGCGTCCATGGCGATCGAGGACGCGGTGGTGCTGGCCGAATGCCTGCGCGACATCCCCGGCACCCGCGACGCGTTCGCCGCCTTCGAGGCAGTGCGGCGAGAGCGGGTGGAACGGATCGTGGAGCAGGGCAGACGCAACGGGAGCGGCAGGCGACCGGCAGGGTCAGGACGCGGTGATGGCGGTGCCGCGGGCGAGGAGCAGGACGACGGCGACCGCGGCGACGGCGACCGCCACGGCGAAGGGAACGCGCGGCGAGTTTCGGCCCAGCGCCACCCCGCAGGCGGTGAAGGCCCCGGCCACCGCCAGTGCCGCCCACCCCTCCGCGCCCGGCGACCCCGTGGGGCCGAAGACGAGCAGGGCGGTCGCGGCCAGCAGCGGCAGCGGGATCAGGACGCGGACGCGGGCGACACCGAGCCGCTGCGGCCAGCCCCGGACCCCACCGGCGAGGTCCGCGGGGACGTCGGGAAGCACGTTGGCCAGGTGCGCCCCGCAGCCGAGCAGCGCCGCGGCCAGGACCGCCCACCAGGCGGGCCACGGATGTCCCGGCAGGCCCAGGGTCACGAACCCGGGAAGCGAGCCGAAGCCCACCACGTACGGCAGCCAGGAGAGCGCGGTCGCCTTGAGTCCGAGGTCGTAGGCCCAGGCCGCGGCGACGCCGACGAGGTGGACCGCACCTGCCGCCGGCCCCGAGGCCAGGGAGAGCGGCACGCAGAGCGCCAGCGCCGTGATCGCGGCGACCCACACCGTGCGGACGTTCACCGCGCCACCGGCGACGGGCTTGCCGGTGCGGCCCGCGGCGGCGTCCCGCGCCGCGTCCACCGCGTCGTTGCACCAGCCGATCGAGAGCTGCCCGGTCAGCACCGCAGCGGCCACCAGGACGCACCCGGCCGCGTCGCGCCCGCTCAGCGCGGCCAGCGCGGTCACCAGGACGGTGACCGCCGCGCTCGGCCCGGGGTGGCAGGCCAGCGGCAACCCCCGCGCGGCCCTGAGCACCGGCCCTGTCCCCGGGCACGTCGGCCGGCTCGTCGTCACTGATCGATCGTAGGCCGAGGCGCCTGGGAAAGCAGGTACCGAACATCTCAAAAAAGCGGACACCACTACAAGAAACAGACAGCGTTACGAGGTGAGTTGCCCCGAGAAGTGAATACCAAGGCTGTTGCAACGCATGCCACAGACCCAGCTGGGCAAAAGGCAGGTGTCCGCTGTTCGCGAGCCGGGGGTCTGTCCTATGACGCGAATCATCGCTGTCCGCGGCGCGCTCCCGCCGAACCGGCACTCCCAGGCAGAGATCACCGAGGCGTTCGCACGGGCGTGCCTGCCCGAGGGCGCCAACCGCCGGCTGCTCGACCGGCTGCACGCCTCCGCGCGGGTGGAGTCACGACACCTGACGCTACCGCTCGAGCAGTACGCCAAGCTGGACGGTTTCGGGGCGGCCAACGACACCTTCGTGGAGATGGCGGTGGAGCTGGGCACCGAGGCACTGGGCGGCGCGCTGGAGGAGGCCGGAGTCCTCCCCGAGGACGTGGACATGATCCTCTTCACCTCGGTGACCGGCGTCGCGACGCCCTCGGTGGACGCCAGGGTGGCCGGACGGCTCGGGCTGCGCCAGGACGTCAAGCGAATACCGATCTTCGGTCTGGGCTGCGTCGCGGGGGCGGCCGGGATCGCCCGCCTCCACGACTACCTGCACGGCTGGCCCGAGCAGCTGGCGGTGCTGCTCTCGGTCGAGCTGTGCTCCCTCACCCTGCAGCGCGGTGACACCTCCATCGCCAACATGGTGGCGAGCGCCCTGTTCGGGGACGGGGCGACGGCCGTGGTGGCCCGCGGTGACGAGTGGCGCCCCCGGCGTACCGGCTCGCCCGCGACCGCCCGGCCCGGTGGGGCGAGTGGCGCGTCCGCGACGACGCGGCCCGCAGGACCCGCGGGGTCCTCTCCGGCGGCAGGCGCTCCCGCGACCCCCTGGCCCGCGGGCCCCGCAGGCTCCTCTCCCTCGACCGGCGCGCCCGCGACGCACCACCGGCTCTGCGAACCGGCGGCTCCGGCGGTGGTGGCCTCGCGCAGCCGTCTGTATCCCGGCTCCGAGCACGTGATGGGCTGGCACGTCGGCGACACCGGCTTCCGTGTGGTGCTCGACGCGAGTGTCCCCGAGGTGGTGCGCACTCATCTGGCCGACGACGTGCACGACTTCCTCGCCGACCACGACCTGAGCAGCGAGGACGTGACGGCGTGGGTCTGCCACCCGGGCGGCCCGAAGGTCCTGGAGGCGGTGGCGGAGACGCTGCGGCTTCCCGAGGACGCGCTGGACCTCACCTGGCGCTCGCTCGCCGCGATCGGAAACCTTTCCTCCTCCTCGGTCCTGCACGTCCTGCGGGACACGCTCGCCCTGCGGCCACCACCGCCGGGCACGCCGGGACTTCTGCTGGCGATGGGGCCGGGCTTCTGTTCCGAACTCGTACTGCTGCGCTGGTAGGAGCCCGATGTCCTGGCATCTGTCGTCCTGGTACCTGCTGCTTCTGCTGCTCGTCGGCCTTGAGCGCGTCGCCGAACTGGTCGTCGCCCGCCGCAACGCGCGCTGGAGCACGGCGCGCGGCGGGGTGACGTACGGGCGGGGCCACTACCCGTGGATGGTCGCCCTGCACACCGGGTTGCTGGCCGGGTGCCTGCTGGAGGCGGGCCTGGCCGACCGGCCCTTCGAGCCCGCGCTCGGCTGGCCGATGCTCGCCCTGGTGGTCGCCGCGCAGGGGCTGCGCTGGTGGTGCGTGGTCTCGCTGGGCCCGCAGTGGAACACCCAGGTGATTGTGGTGCCGGGCCTGCCGCTGGTGGAGCGGGGGCCCTACCGGCTGCGCCTGCTCCGCCACCCCAACTACGTGGCGGTGGCCGTCGAGGGGGCGGCGTTGCCGCTGGTGTACGGCGCGTGGGTCACCGCGCTGGCGTTCACGGTGCTCAACGCCGCGCTGATGACGGTGCGGATCCACTGCGAGGAGGACGCACTGGCCTCGCTCGTCACGGCGCCTTCGGCCGGCGCGCCGGCGGCCACCGTGACCCCGACTCACCCGGCGTCGGACAACGCGTCGCCGACCGTCACGCCGGTGGCCGACGCACCGCCCTCCGCCGGGCGGGCGCCGGCGTGATCGACGTCCTGATCGCGGGCGGGGGACCGGCCGGGCTGGCCACGGCCATCCACGCCGCCCTGGCCGGGATGGAGGCCGTCGTCGTCGAGCCCAGGGCCGTACCGGTGGACAAGGCGTGCGGCGAGGGGCTGATGCCCACCGGGGTCGCGGCCCTGCGGTCGCTGGGGGTACGGGTCGAGGGCAGGCCGCTGCGCGGCATCCGCTATCTGGACGGCCGCCACGAGGCACAGGCGGCGTTCCGCGACGGATCCGGCCTGGGCATACGACGGACCGCGCTGCACACCGCGCTGTCCAGGCGGGCGCGGGAGCTGGGCGTGGAGATCGTCCCCGGCAAGGTGGACGGCGTGCGGCAGGACTGCCGTCTCATCGAGGCGGCGGGGATGCGAGCCCGCTGGCTGGTGGCCGCGGACGGCCTGCACTCCCCGCTGCGCACCCTGCTCGGGTTGGAACTGCCCTGCCGCGGGCCGCGTAGGTACGGGCTTCGACGGCACTACCCGGTCGCACCGTGGACGGACTTCGTCGAGGTCCACTGGGCGGCGGACGGAGAGGCGTACGTGACGCCGGTGGGCGAGAACCTGGTGGGCGTCGCCGTGCTGAGCTCGCGACGGCGCGGCTATCCCGAGCACCTGGCGGACTTCCCCGCACTCCTGGAGCGGCTGGAGGGACCGGCTGCGACCCCGGTGCGCGGGGCGGGGCCACTGCGCCAGCGGGTCCGCGCCCGGGTGGCGGGTCGAGTGCTGCTGGTCGGCGACGCGGCCGGCTACGTCGACGCGCTCACCGGGGAGGGGGTGTCGCTCGCGCTGACGTCCGCGCGGCTGCTGGTCGACTGCCTGAGGGCCGGCGCCCCCGAGGCGTACGAGGCCGCCTGGCTGCGGCTGTCGCGACGGCACCGGCTGCTCACCGGGGCGCTGGTGGGCAGCCGCCGTTACCGGGCAGCCGGGCGGCTGATCGTCCCGGCCGCCCGGCGGATGCCCGCCCTGTTCGGCGCGGCGGTCCATGCCCTGGCCTGACCCGGCGACCTGGCTCCCCGGTGCTGCCTTCCCGGACGGAGACCTTTCCCGGACGGAGGTCGCGAACGCGCGGTCGTCGGGGCGGCTTGCACCACCCTCGGCGCCCTGGGCCGGTGGGCGACCTCGCGTCAGCGTGGCGAGACCTTGTGGACGACCCCCAGCCTGGGGGCGTAGTGCGTCGTGCCCTGGAACCTGAGCCGCCACTCACCGCCCGTACGCCCCGCGACCGCCCTGGTGAAGCGTCCGTGGGCGTCGGTCGTGGCATCTGCCACCTTCGTCCAGCCGGCGTCCTTACCGGCCCTGTGCATGATCTCGACGGGCTGGCCGGGGAAGGGGGCGTAGTCGAGGTGTCCCTGCGGGTCGACCCGGTTCAGCGCGCCCGTCACGCGCACCCCCGAGCCTCCCCTGACCGCCTGGACTCCACCGAACCTGGTCAGGCGCTTCAGGAGGAAGCCCCTGTGCCCGGTGACCTCGGCACCGTCCGCGCCCCTGGCGGTCACGGAGACGGTCCAGGGTCCCGCCGGATACCAGCGGCTCAGGCTCTTCTCCGGCGCGAACCGCCAGGTCTCCCACCCCTCCCCCGGGCGGAACGGGGCCGTTCCCTCCGTCCTGCCCACCGCGCCCGAGGCGAGGCGGGCGGACACGGTCGGGCCGGGTACGGGGCCGGGCGCGAGGGCGGGGCCGGGACCCGGCCGGGTGGCCGGAGCGGGCCCCCTGTCCGGACGGCCGCCCGGGCGGGACGCGGTGACGGGGAAGGAGGTTCCCTTCGAAGCGGGGGTCGCACCCGGTTCGACCTTGATCGTCACCCCCTCGGGGCCGGTGACGCCTCGGGCCACCACCTCTATCACCATGCGTACGGCGTCGGCGGGTCCGACCACGGGATTCGCCGGACGCAGGGTCACCGAGCGGATCGTCAGGTCCTCGGCGGCGGCCGCCGGAGCTCCTGCCGGTACCGGCAGGACCACGGTCCCCGCCGCCAGGGATGCGAGAAGGACTCTCAACGTCATGATCAGGAGGCTAGGAGTCCACCGGTAACAGGCAGGTAGAGGACACACGCCCCGTTGGGCAAAGCGGCGCCCGGCCGCCGGGGGCCGGTGCCGGAGACCGAGGTCGGAATCCGGCGCCGGCGGGCCGCGGTCAGTCCTCGTACATGCCGTCGATGATCTCGGCGTACCTGGCGTGGATGATGCGGCGCTTGAGCTTCAGGCTCGGGGTGAGCTCCGCGGTCTCGGCGGTCCATTCCACCGGTAGCAGGCGCCAGCGCTTGACCTGCTGGACACGGGCCAGTTTCTCGTTGGCGACGGCGATGGCACCCTCGACGGCCTTGAGGACGTCGGGGTGCTCGGCGAGGTCCGCCAGGGTGGTGAAGGTGATGCCGTTGGCCTGCGCCCAGCCGGGTGCCACCTCGCCGTCGAGGGTGAGAATCGCCACCGGGTAGGGCCTGCGGTCGCCGTAGGCGAGGGCCTGACCGATGAGCGGGTGCTCCTTGAGGTGGTTCTCGATGTTGGCCGGGGAGATGTTCTCGCCTCCCGCGGTGATGATGAGCTCCTTCTTACGGTCGAGGATGCTGACGAAGCCGTCGGCGTCGATGGAGCCCACGTCACCGGTGTGCAGCCAGCCGTCGGCGTCGAGCAGTTCGGCGCTGGCCTCCGGCCGTCCCAGGTAGCCGCAGGTGTTGGCCGGGCTGCGGGTGATGATCTCGCCGTCCTCGGCGATGCGGACCTCGACGCCGGGACCCGCCTGGCCGACCGTGCCGAGCTTGAAGCTGTCGGGGGCGTTGGCGGTGAACGCGCCGGTCGTCTCGGTCATCCCGTACACGTCCAGGACCCGCAGGCCGAGACCGGCGAAGAAGCGCTGGACCTCCAGCGGCATGGGCGCGGCCGCGGTGGCGAGCCAGCCCGCGTTGTCGAAGCCGATCATCGACCGGATGATCGACAGCAGTGCCGCGTCGGCCTGCTCGTAGGCGGCCAGGACCTCGGGCGAGGGGGTACGCCCGTGCTGGTTGGCCTCGATGTAGGCGAGACCGGCGGCCATGGCCTTGCGCACGCCCTCCTGCTGTTCCTCGGGCTGGGTGGCCAGCAGTGCCTGCAGGCGGGCCATCATCTTCTCCCACACCCGCGGGACGCCGAAGAACAGCACCGGCTTGACCTGGCCGAGGGTGGCGCCGAGCTGTGCGAGGTCCGTGCAGAAGTGGGTGTGGGAGAGCTTGAAGAGCGGCAGGTAGAGGCTGAGCACCCGCTCGGCGATGTGCGCGTAGGTGAGGTAGGAGATCTGGGTGCCCTTGACGGGCAGGTTGGCCATCCTGTTGGTGGCCACGACCTCGAAGCACACGTTGGAGTGGGTCAGCGGCACGCCCTTGGGGTTGCCGGTGGTGCCTGAGGTGTACAGGACCGTGAGAACGTCGTCGGCGGTCACCGCCTGCCAGCGGGCGTCGACGGCGGCGGGATCGGCGGCGAGCCGATCACGGCCGAGGGCCAGGAGGTCGTCCCAGGAGACGAACCGGTCACCGGCCGGGGCGCCCTCCAACATGATGACCTTGCGCAGCTCGGGAAGGTCGTCGAGGATCGGCTCCCACCTGGCCAGCTCCGCCGGTCCACCGAGCACCGCGATCCTCGCCTTGACGTCGTCGGCGACGAAGGCCACCTGCTCGGGGGTGAAGGTCGAGTAGACCGAGCACGACACCGCGCCGGCGTGCACCGCGCCCAGGTCCGCCAGCACGTGCTCGCTGCGGTTCACCATCATGAGCGCGACCGCCTCGCCGGGCTCCAGTCCAAGGGCGGCGAAACCCGCGGCGATCTCCAGAACTCGTCGCCGGGCCTCGGAGTAGGTCAGGGTGGACCAGCCCCCCTCGACCGGGTCGGAGTACGCCGGGGCGTCGGGGTTGTCCTCGGCCGCCTCCTTCAGCTGACCACAGACCGTACGGCCCGCGATCTCCCTCTCGATGGCCGCCCGCTCCTCAAGAACACCGGTCATACAGAGCCTCCTGAAAGTGCTTACTTGCACGAGTGGCATGCATCGCACCACACGCCGTTCCCCCCGGACAAGCCCCTGAAAGGGAGAAGAAACGTCACAATGCACGGCCACCATTGGCCTCTCAACATGATGCTTACGTAGAGTTACAGGTTGATCACAGTTTGACGTCTTGGGGGTCGCATGCCATCGGGGAGACGAGCCCGCGAGAAGACCTTCTTCGGGCACCCACGCGGCCTGGCGACGCTGTTCGGCACCGAGATATGGGAGCGCTTCAGCTGG
Source organism: Streptosporangium sp. NBC_01810 (assembly GCF_035917355.1). Lineage (NCBI taxonomy): Bacteria > Bacillati > Actinomycetota > Actinomycetes > Streptosporangiales > Streptosporangiaceae > Streptosporangium > Streptosporangium sp. NBC_01810. The sequence continues at coordinate 3,432,882 of NZ_CP109070.1, forward strand.
TACGGCCTGCGGGCCATCCTGGCCACCTTCATGGCGGCCTCCCCAGCCATCGGCGGCCTGGGCCTGAGCGAGCAGACCGCCCAGGCGGTCGTCGGCATCTACGGCGCGCTCATCTATCTCGTCGCCCTGCCCGGCGGCTGGATCGCCGACCGGGTGCTCGGCGCCCGCAGGTCCGTGCTGTGGGGTGCCACCGTCATCATGTGCGGCCACATCAGCATGGCCATCCCCGCCGAGACCGGCGTCTTCGTCGCGTTCGGGCTGCTGCTCATCATCGCCGGGACCGGGCTGATGAAACCGAACATCTCCACGATGGTCGGCAAGCTCTACCCGCGAGACGACGACGCGCGCAGGGACGCGGGGTTCTCGATCTTCTACATGAGCATCAACATCGGCGCCTTCATCGCCCCCCTCGTCGTCGGCTGGCTCGCCACGGGCAACCGCTGGCACCTGGGCTTCGGCGCGGCGGCGGTCGGCATGGCCCTGGGCCTGGGCCAGTACGTGCTGGGCAGGCGGCACCTGAAGGGCGTGGGCGAGAGGCCGGGACACCGGCTGACCCCGCGCGAGCGCAGGCACTTCGGCCTCGCGGTGGCCGTCGCCGCGCTCGTGACCGTTGGCGGCCTGGCCGTCTGGGTGGCGTCGGGCACCTTCAGCCTCGACACCTTCGCACTCCTGATGACGCTGTTCATCGTGGCCGTGCCGGTGTTCTACTTCGGCTACATCCTGCTGGGCAGCCACAACCTGACCGACGACGAGCACTCCCGGATGAAGGCCTACATCTGGCTGTTCATCGCCGCCGCCATCTTCTGGATGATCTACGACCTGGCGCCGACCGTGCTGTTGTTCTTCGCCCAGAACAAGACGGACCTGTCGCTGTTCGGCATCCGGATCACCCCGGCCACCACGCAGTCGTTCAACCCGCTGTTCATCATGATCTTCGTGCCGGTCTTCGCGATGCTCTGGGTCAGGCTGGGCAACCGGGTGACCGCTCCGCACAAGTTCTCGGTGGGACTGTTCATCAACGGCCTGAGCTTCATGATCATGGCTCTGGCCGCCAGGCTGGCCGAGAGCGGGAGGATCTCGGTCTGGTGGCTGGTGCTGGTCTACCTCGTCCAGGTCTTCGGCGAGCTGTCACTGAGCCCGGTCGGGCTCTCGGTCACCACCAAGCTCGCCCCCGAGGCGTTCAAGAGTCAGATGCTGGGACTGTGGTTCATCTCCATCTCGGTGGGCGACGCCGTGGGCGGGCAGACCGGGCGGCTGAAGAACCACATGTCGGAGCCCGCGTACTTCCTGACCCTCGCGCTGATCGCCGTCGTGGCGTCGCTGGTGCTGCTCGCGTTCGCCGGCAGGCTCCATGCGATGATGCGCGAGCACCGGGCGCCGAGCACCACCCCGCCACGCTAATGGAAATCCCATATATCCGGTCATGGGATGATTTATCCGTGAATAGTGTGCTCGATCTCGTCGGGATCTTCGTCTTCGCCCTCTCCGGCGCCCTGGTCGGCGTACGCAGACGGCTCGACGTGGTGGGCATGGCCGTGCTGGCCGAGATGACCGCACTGGGCGGCGGAGTCGCCCGCGACCTGATCCTGAACGTACGGCCCGCCGCCTTCTCCAGCATCGGCTACGTGGTCGTGCCGCTGCTGGCCACGATGATCGTGTTCTTCTGGCACCCGCAGGTGGAGCGGGTGATGCCCGCGGTGAACGTGCTGGACGCCGCGGGCCTCGGCCTGTTCTGCGCGGTCGGCACCGAGAAGGCGATGTACTTCGGCCTCACCCCCCTGCACGCGGCCCTGCTCGGGGTCATCACCGCGGTCGGCGGCGGAATCCTGCGCGACGTCCTCGCCGGGCAGATCCCCGCCCTGCTGTACGACCGCCAGCTGTACGCGGTGCCCGCCATGCTCGGCTCGGCGATGATGGCGCTGCTCTACACCCTGAACCTGCACGGCTGGCCGGCCACGCTGGCCGCCGCCTTCCTCGCCTTCGGGCTGCGCATCGTGGCCATGCGGCTGAAGCTGCGGGCCCCGCTGGCCAGGGGCGTCACCTCCGAGTGAGCCGCCCCGACCGGGTCAGAGGGCGGGGGTGAGGGGCTCGGCGGGCCGGGTGCCGTACGCCCCCCTGAGCCTGGCCTCGGCGATGCGCCGCACCGCCTCGACGAGGACTCTGGGCGGCTGGGTGAAGGGCAGGCGCAGCCGCCCCTCCAGCGTGCCGTCCACGCCGAACCACTGCCCGGGGGCCAGCCGGACCCCCTGGCAGACCGCCGCGTCGGCCAGCGAGGTGGCCGAAGGTTCCGGCAGCCGCACCCAGAGCGATCCGCCACCTCTGGGCGGGATGAAGCTCCAGTCGGGCATCCGAGCCGCCAGCTCGGCCGCCAGGACGTCCCTGGAGGCGCCGAGCAGGCGGGCGCGCTCGGCCCTGGCCCGCTCGATGTCCTCGAACAACCTGGCCACCACCAGCTGCTCGAAGAGCGGGCTGGCGATGTCGATGGAGGCGCGGAGCACGGCCAGGCGCCGGACCGTGGCGGCGGTGGTGCGGATCCAGCCGATGCGCAGCCCGCCCCACCACAGCTTGGACGCCGAGCCGATGGTGATCACCCTCCCGTCGGTGTCGAAGGCGGCCAGCGGCGTGGCGCGGGCCTCCTCGTCGAGCGCCAGCTCACACCAGCTCTCGTCGACCACCAGGACCGTGCCGTAGCGCCGCGCCGCGCCGGCCAGGGCCGCCCGCGCCGCGTCGTCCATCAGATGCCCCGTCGGGTTCTGGAAGTCGGGGATCACATATGCGAGGCGGGCGGCCGACTGGCGCATCGCGCAGGTCAGCAGGTCCAGGTGGCGCCAGCCGTCGTCCGGGATGCCGACTCCGACGATCCTGGCGCCGCGCATCCTGGCCAGGTCGATGGCGTGCGGGTAGGTGGGCGACTCCAGCAGCACCGGGTCCCCGCGCGAGAGCAGCATCGTGGTCACCAGGTGGATGGCCTGCTGGGCTCCGGTGGTCACCAGGATCTGCTCGGGCCGGGTGGCCACCCCTCGCGCGCTGTAGCGGGCGGCGATCGCCTGGCGCAGTGGGGCGATCCCGAGCGGGTCGTAGCCCATCCCGAGCGTGTAGCGGGGATACTGGCCGGTGGCGGCGGCGATCGCCTCGGGCAGCGTCGAGATCGCGCTCGGGGCCGCGGCGTGCAGCGGCAGCAGCCCGTCGTCCTCGGCGGCGATCCACGGGTTGTCCGCGCCCAGCGAGCCCGCGTCGGGCAGCGCCGTCCAGCTTCCCGCCCCCTGCCTGCTCTCCAGGTACCCCTGCTCGCGAAGGAGGTCGTAGGCCGCGGTCACGGTGGTGCGGCTGACACCCAGCGCCTCGGCGAGGTGGCGCTCGGCGGGCACCCGCACCCGCATCGGCAGCCGCCCGTCGAGGACCAGCGATCGCACGCTCCGGGCCAGAACCCGGTAGTACGGCCTGGCACCGGGGTCGATCGCCAGGAGACGGGCGAGCTGGGGGCCACTGAGATACCGGTCCATACCAACCACCATAAGGCCACTTTTGATGATTGGCTCTTTTATCCGGAATCGGTGGCCTGGATGATTGGGGCCATCATGAGCGAACTCCCCCTGCCCACCCTCGGTTCCCTGCCCAACCGGCTCACCCGTCTGTACGCGGGCCTGGTGCTCTACGGCGTCGGCATCGGCCTGCAGATCGAGTCCCAGCTGGGCAACAGCCCCTGGGACGTGTTCCACCAGGGGCTCTCCATCCATCTGGGCCTGTCGGTCGGCACCTGGATCATCATCGTGGGCGCCCTGGTCATGCTGCTGTGGATCCCGCTGCGGCAGAAGCCGGGGCTGGGCACCCTCAGCAACGTCGTCCTGCTCGGACTGTTCGCCGACGCGGCCATCTGGCTGGCCCCGACCCCGGACGCGCTCGCCGCGCGCTGGGCGTACCTGCTGCTCGGCGTCGTCGCCACCGCCGCGGCCACCGGCCTCTACATCGGCGCCGGCCTCGGCCCCGGACCGCGCGACGGCCTGATGACCGGCCTGAACCGCCTGGGCCTGTCCATCCGCTCGGCCCGCACCGTCATCGAGGTCACCGTGCTGGCCGCGGGCTGGCTGCTCGGCGGGACCGTGGGATTGGGCACGCTGGTGTTCGCCCTCGCCATCGGGCCGCTGACTCAGTTCTTCATGCCGCGGACCCGGCCTGGAGCGCGGTTGCGCTCCAGGCCCCCGGGGAGCGCGCCGAGGCGTTAGCTTCGAGGCATGTGGATCGAGGACTACGCTCTCATCGGCGACATGCAGTCAGCGGCCCTGATCGGCAGGGACGGCTCCGTCGACTGGCTCTGCCTGCCACGCTTCGACTCGCCCTCGTGCTTCGCCGCACTGCTCGGCGACGCCCGGAACGGCCGGTGGTGGATCGGCCCCGCGGACGCCGGGCGGCCCCATGCCACCCGGCGCCGCTACCGGGGCGAGACCCTCATCCTGGAGAGCGAGTGGGACACCCCCGGCGGCACGGTCCGGGTGACCGACTACATGCCCACCCGGCACACCAACCCCGACCTGGTGAGGATCGTGGAGGGCGTGTCGGGGACGGTGGAGATGGCCACCGAGATCCGCATCCGCTTCGACTACGGCCGGATCGTGCCCTGGGTGCGCCGCAGCGACGGCCTCCTGCAGGCCGTCGGCGGACCCGACTCCGTGTGGCTGCACTCCCCCGTCCCGCTCCGGGGCGGCGACTACGCCCACACGGCGAGGTTCGAGGTCTCCGAGGGCGACAGCATGGCGTTCGTCTTCACCTGGCACCCCTCGCACGAGCCCAGGCCCGAGGAGATCGACCCGTACGAGCAGCTGACCGCGACCGAGGAGCTGTGGGCCGAGTGGGTCGAGCGGTGCAGTTACCAGGGCCCGTGGCGCGAGGCCGTGGTCCGCTCGCTCATCACGCTCAAGGCGCTCACCTACGCCCCCACCGGCGGCATCGTCGCCGCCCCCACCACCTCGCTGCCCGAGGACCTCGGCGGCGTGCGCAACTGGGACTACCGCTACTGCTGGCTGCGCGACGCCACCATGACCCTGGACGCCCTCATCGGCTCCGGCTACCTGGACGAGGCCCGCGCGTGGCGGTCCTGGCTGCTGCGGGCCATCGCGGGCCGCGGTCAGGACCTGCAGATCATGTACGGCGTCGCCGGGGAGCGCCGGCTCACCGAGCTTGAGCTCGACTGGCTGCCCGGCTACGAGGACTCCCGGCCGGTCAGGATCGGCAACGGCGCGGTCGACCAGCTCCAGCTGGACGTCTACGGCGAGGTCCTGAACTCCCTGTACCTGTCTCGTGTCTCGGGTCTGGAGTCCGACCATCGGGCCTGGACCATCCAGTTCGAGCTGATCTCCTACGTCGAGGAGCACTGGGACGAGCCGGACGAGGGATTGTGGGAGGTCCGCGGCCCGCGCCGGCACTTCGTGCACTCCAAGGTCATGTGCTGGGTCGCCCTCGACCGGGCCGTCAAGCACATGGAGACCTTCGCCAAGCCCGGCCCGCTGGCGCGCTGGAGGGAACTGCGCGACCGCGTCCACGCCGAGGTCTGTGACAAGGGCTTCGATCCGGTGCGCGGCACCTTCACCCAGTCCTACGGCTCGCACGAGCTGGACGCGGCCCTGCTGCTGATCCCGATCGTCGGCTTCCTGCCGCCGGAGGACCCGCGCGTGATCGGGACGGTGGAGGCGATCCAGCGCGAGCTGATGGTCGACGGCTTCGTGCTGCGCTACCCGGTCTCGACCGACAACGAGGTGGACGGCCTGCCCGGCGGTGAGGGGGCGTTCCTGGCGTGCAGCTTCTGGCTGGCCGAGGTCCTGGCGATGATCGGCCGCAAGGACGAGGCGGTCGAGCTGTTCGAGCACCTGCTGTCGCTCCGCAACGACGTCGGCCTGCTCGCCGAGGAGTACGACCCCCGCTACGGCCGGATGGTCGGCAACTTCCCACAGGCCTTCAGCCACGTGCCGCTGATCCACACCGCCCGCGCACTCAGCTGAGACGGCACCCAGCTGGCCTTTTTGTACCTTTTTATGACCTTTAGTCCCGATGAGACGACCAAGCTCAGAGATTTCTTAAAAATCATCAAGAAATCTGGGATTCGGCTGCAACAATCCGGTGCGAACGTGACTCTCATCCCCTGTAACACCATCGGAAAGGAACCAGCCAATGAGCGATTTCGACGTGACCACCACCGACCTGGTCGACTACGACGGCGACGGAGGGACCGACGCCCAGCTGATCGACACCGACGGTGACGGCCTCGCCGACGAGGAGCGCTACGACGTCGACGGCGACGGCGTCACCGACGTCGTCTACCTCGACAACGACGGCGACGGCTACATCGACGAGACCCTGGTCGACCTGAACGGCGACGGGGTCGCCGACTACACCGAGGTCGCGGGTCCCTTCCCGACCGTCTGACGGAAAGAACCGGCGTGAGCCCGCGTGACCTCACCGAGAGGGGGACTCGGATCCGGGTCACAAGGGCCGCCGACGAGAAAGGCGACCGATGAGGGACCGACGCGTGTTCCTTCCCCTGCTGTTGCTGGCCTGGCCGGCACTGACCGGCTGCGGCGCGGTGGCGGGACTTCGCGGGGAGACCGCCACCGCGTCCTCGGCCCCCCTGCGAGGTGACGGTGTCGGCTCCCTGCGCCCCGGGGAGGCCGGATCCGTCACGGTGGGAACACCGATCGGACTCCTCCCGCTGCCCCTGGTGCTCGCGGTGGCGGCGGGCACCCTGGCCGCGGCGGCCGCGGGCCTGTACCTGTGGCACCGCAACCGCCGCCCCGCCCCCGCCCAGGCACCCGTGCCGGGCACCTGGCAGGCGGCCCCGTACGGGACACCTCGACCGGGGACGGCACCGCAGGGGACGGTGCCGTTCCCGGTGGGCGAGGCGGGCTCGACGCCGGTCCGGCCCGTCGCCGGCCGCACCGGCCCACCGGCCGAACCACCCACCGGACCACCCGCCGGACCACCCGCCGATCCGCTGTCCGAGGCACTGGCTCAGGTCTCCGGAAGCGGGATCAGTCCGGCGCTCACCCAGCAGGTGGAAAGGCTCTTCTCCGAGGGTCACCCCGGGCGGGAGGCCCTGGTGGGGGCCTGCGTCGGTTACCGGGACCAGCTCGCCGAGCGCCACCCCCGGCTGGCGGGAACGCTGCTGGAGGCACTGAACCGGGCCGGCGTCCAGGAGATCGTCGCGGACGGGCAGCGCTTCGACCCGCGCCTGCACGAGGCGTTCGGCACCGCGCCGGCCGGGAGCCCCGAGCTGCACGACATCGTCGCCGAGACGGTCAGGCGGGGGTACGCCGACGGTGGACACGTGATCCGCGTACCGCAGGTCGTCGTCTACCGCCACGTCTCACCGGGCCCCGGGGCGGAACGGTGAGCGGCTCGGCTCCCCGCGAGAACAGCGCGCCGGACCTCACGACAGGCGCACGGTTCGATCCCGCCCCTCAGCCGGCTCCGCGACCTCTCCCGGCCCGCGCGGCGGAACACGGGAACACATCGGACGGCCAGGGCGGTGACGCGTGAGCACCGGACCCGCGGACCTGCTGCGCCGCCTGTGCGACACCACCTCGGCCAGGCTTTCCGGCGCGGAGCTGCGCGAGCGGGTGGCGCAGGTACGCGCCGACCTCGACGCGCCGCTGCGGGTCGCGGTGGCGGGCGCGGTCAGCAGCGGCAAGTCGACACTGGTCAACGCGCTGCTCGGACTGCCCGTCGCCCCGGTGGACGCCGGCGAGTGCACCTTTGTCGTCACCCAGTACGAGTACGGCGAGGACGACGGCCGCATCACGATCGAGCTCCTCGACGGCGGCGTGGCCCACTCCCGGCTGCTGCCAGGCCACCGGCTCCCCTCCGAACTCGGCGTCGACGTGGCCCGGATCCGGCGTCTGCGGGTCGCCCTGGACCTGCCGTCGCTGCGCACGATCACCATCGTCGACACCCCCGGCATGAACACGGTGACGGCCGCCAACGAGCGGGCGGCCAGGAGCATGCTGTTCGGCTCCGGCGACGAGGACGACCGCGCACAAGCGATGATCTACGTGCTGCGCTACGTCCAGAAGTTCGACGACACCACCCTCGCGGAGTTTCGCGGGCTGACCGACGCCTGCGGGATGAGCTGCGTCAACACCCTCGCCGTACTCGGCCAGGTCGACCGGCGCGGCGACGAGGGCGACCCGTGGCCGACCGCCAGGCGGCTGGCCGCCAAGGGGTACGAGGACCTGCGCACCTCCGTCTTCGACGTGGTCCCGGTGATCGGCCTGCTGGCCGAGACCGCGCGGGCCCGCCCGCTGGACGGTGAGGAGGTGGCGGCCCTGGCGACGCTGGCCGGGCTCGACGAGGACGACCTGGAGGACTACCTCCTGGACCTGGACGACTTCCGCTCCGCGCCCGAGCTGCCCGTGCCGGCCGAGGTGCGCCACCGGCTGGTGGAGCGGCTGCACCGCTACGGCATCACCAGCGCGGTCGAGGCGGTGCGCGCGGCCGGCACCGCCTCCCCCGAGGCGCTCACCTCCCACCTGCTGGAACGCTCCGGCTACTCCTCCGCGGGGCGGGCCGCGACCGGCTCGGTGGCCGCGGGCATCGCCCACTTCGCCCGCCGCGCCGACCAGCTGAAGGCGCTCGACGCGCTGACCCGGCTCCGCGCACTCGCCAGGACGCCGGCGATGGGTGCCGACCGCGCCACCCTGGACGCGCTGGCGGCCCAGCTCGACGAGAACCGGCCGATCGCCACCTCCCTGGGCGGCCTGCGGATCTTCACCGCCGCCGAGGCGCTCGGCCGCGGAGCGCTGGTCCTGAACGAGGAGATGACCGCCGAGCTGCTGCGACTGGCCCGCCACGACGAGCCCGCCGAGCAGCTCGGCCTGCCCGCGGGGGCCTCCCCCGAACAGGTCGCCGCCGCCGCCACCGCGGCGTCGATGCGCTGGCGCACGCTCGCCATGATGAGCGAGGGCCGCGCCGGCGGGCACCGGGCCAGGGACGTGCTGACCGTCCTGGAGGACCTCGTCTCAGCGGCGCTGGAGGAGCAGGCGGCCCCCACCGACACCGGGGGCGGCGGCGGGAGGCTCCCGCCGATCCGGGTGGACCCCGCCGCGATCGAGGCGCTGCGGGCCTCCCCCATGGTCCCGCTCGACGACCGGCGGGCGCTGGAACTCCTGCTCTCCGGTGCCGAGCTGGCCACCCAGCTCGGGGCGCCGCCCGGTGCCCCGAGCGCCGAGATCGCCGGTTACGCCGCCGCCCTGAGCGCCCGGTTCCGCTCCCTCACCCACCGGCCGCTCTCCCTGCGGCAGCGGCGGGCGGCCGAGACCCTCTGCGAGGCGTACGAGACCATCTGGTCGCACCACGCCGGCGCTTCCTGAGAGGGGACGCCGCCGGAAGACGGCACCGGCGCTTCCTGAGAGGGAACGCCGCCGGAAGACGGCACCGGCCCATCCCCATCCATCCCCGACAGGAGAAAAGGATCATGACGACCTCCGACCCGACCGGCCCCGTGGCCAGGCTGCTGCGCTACGCCAACGAGGTCCACGCGCTGGCCGGGCAGTGCGGCAGGCAGGACCTCGCTGAGGTGCTGGCCGCGTGCGCGGGCCGCTGGAAGGACGAGTGCACCGACATCGTGGTCGCCGGGGCGCAGAAACGCGGCAAGAGCCGGCTACTCAACACGCTGGTGGGCCACCCCGACCTGCTCCCGGTCGACGCCGACGTCGCCACCAACTGCTTCCTGTCGCTACGGCGCGGCCCGCGTCTGGCCGCCGTCGTCCACCGCAGCACCGACTCGGGGCCGCTCCAGACGCCGATCACCATCGAGTCGATCCCCGACTACGCCTCGATGCGCGGTGACGCGGGCAAGCGTCGTGACGTCGTCAGCGTGGACATCACCCTCGACAACCCCCTGCTCGACGGATTGCGGCTGCTCGACACCCCCGGCGTGGACAGCCTGACGGTGGGGCACCGGCAGGTGACCGTGGCCATGCTCCAGCGGGCCGACGCGCTGCTGTTCGCGCTCAGCGCGCAGGACCAGCCGGTACTCAGGCACGAGCTGGAGTTCCTCGCGGAGGCCGCCGAGCGGGTCCAGGCGATCGTGTTCGTGCTGACCAAGGTGGAGGATTCGACCAACTGGCGAAACCTCCAGGAGGAGAACAAGACCCGCCTGAGGACGTTCGTCACCGAGGCGATCGCCGCCGACCCCGCCAGGGCGGCGACACTGGCCCCGCTCCTGGAGGCACCCTGGATCCCGGTGAGCGCCAAGCTCGCCGAGGCAGCCGAGGTCAAGCGGCGCGAGGGGCGCGAGGAGCGGGCGAACACGCTGCGGGCGCGCAGCGGCATGGACGCGCTGGAGCGGCACCTGCGCGCCTTCGCCGAGGGCAGGGACTCGGCGCGGGGCGCCACGGTGGTCGCCGCCGCCCTGTCGGTGCTGGGCTCGCTGACGACCGGCGCCAAGGACGACGTCGCCGCGGGCTCCGACGACGACGGCGACGTCACCGCCAGGCTCGCCGAGGTGGACGCCGACCTGGCCGGCCTGGCCGAGCTGTCCGCGCGGCGCAGGGCGGGCATGGTGGCCAACACCTTCATCGGCCGGGAGGTGGGGGGCATCGTGGGCGCACGGGTGGCCGAGATCCGCCAGCCGTACGAGAACACGATCGCCACGCTGAAGAAGCAGGCCCAGATCGACCAGTACATGGCGGAGCTGCCGGTCAGCGTCCAGCGTTCCCTGGAGGCCGCCTGGTCGCAGATCGTCTACGACGTGGAGAAGCTGGCCAGGACCACGCTGGACGCCTTCGCCCGCGATCTCGGCCTCGACCCGGTCGAGCTGACCACCGACAGACAGGCGATGCCCAGCCTGTCGCAGGTGCAGGTCAGGGGCGACACGGCCGCCGAAGCCCCGGAAAGCGTGGACCTCATCCGGGACGTGCTGCCCTCGGCCTCGATCGGGCTGTCCCTGGGCGGCTTCGCCACGGCCCTGCTCGGCCCGGTGGGCTTCATCCTGGTCGCCCCGGCCATCGGCGCGGCCATCTTCATGGGGCGGCGCTCGATGGAGAAGGTGCAGCGCAGCCAGGCGGCGATCAGAGGAGCACTGCGCGACCAGTTCGCCGTGATCACCAGGGAGATGACACTCGACCTGGAGCGGATGGTGGCCACCTGGCGGGTGAGCGTCGAGCAGGCCGCCGACGACACCCTGGCCCGGCGGCGCAGGGAACTGGAGACCAGGCGCGCCGAGCTGAAGTCCGCCTCCGCCCGCTCGGCCGCCGACCGCCTCAAGGCCCGCAAGTCGGGCCAGGAGCGCATCGCGGCGATCGGCGCCCTCACCCGGCGCGGCCACGAACTCCGCAGGGAACTGGCCGGAGCGGTGGCCGCCCTGGGCGCCGAGCAGCCGGTCCCCGCCGGAACCTGACCGGGCGGCCGCTCCGCCGGTCACCCGGGTCCGGCACTCTCATGGCCGTCGTTCCGGCCTTGAGAGTGCCGGAACGACGGCCGTTCCCGCCCCTGGCCGGGGTCAGGGGCGGGAACGGTCAGAGCGGCAGGTGCACCAGGGTGGCGGGCCGGTCACGGGTGGCGCCGGTCGCGTCGGCGGGGCGGTGCAGGCACAGCAGGCCCGTGGCGACCCGGGCGACCGGCTCGAACATCCCCGGGGTGCGGTGCACCTCCCGCGCCCCGCCGGGGGTGACGTGCAGCAGCCTGCTACGGCCCGCGTCCTGCATGGTCATCCACATCGAGTCGCCGTCGGCGACCAGCCTCGGCCGCTCCCAGCGGTGGCGGGAGGTGAGGTGACCGGCCAGAGTCGCCGACTGCTTGCCCATCAGGAACTCCAGCGTCTGGGAACGCTGGTCGAAGATCCCGACCGACCAGCCCCTGGCCGGGCTCACCTGGTCGGTGCCGACCGCGTAGATCTCGTTGCCCGCGGAGAACCAGCGCAGCGCGCCGCCCCGGGGACGCGGCATGACCAGCCTGGTCCTGCCGTCCGCGGTGTCGGCCTCCAGCCCCGCCGAGCCGGAGGTGAACCACCTGCCCCGGTGCAGGACCACCTGGTGCAGCCAGCCGCGCCCCGGCTCGCGCACCGTCGGGCGCACCACGCCGCCGGGATCGACCAGGCACAGAACCTGCCACGGCCGAAAATCCTGGTGCCGGTTCTGGAACATCGGCTTGTTGCTGCTGAACTGCCCGAGCACCACGGTGCAGCCCGGCGCGCCCACCGAGGACGACGGCTCGCTGCCGCTGGGCGCCTCCTGGTCGAGCAGCCGGCGCGACCTGTTGTCCTCGTTCAGGAACCACTGGGCGTAGGGGCCCAGCTCGCGCGGCTGGGGGGCCTGGAAGGCGAAGCCCCCGCCCAGATCGAGCTCGATCATGGCCAGCTGCCCGGTCTCCCCCCAGGGCAGCCCCATCGAGGTGTCGACACCGGCGGCCTGGCGGGAGTGGAAGAAGACCCACGCCGTACGGCCGTGGGCGATCGCGGTGGGGTTGCCCCACATCTGCAGCGGGTGAGTGGCGCGGATGGCGAGGTCGCGGGTGAGGGCGCGGACCAGCACCTGCGCGGGCCCGACCTGCTCCACCGCCACGACGCCCTCGCTGGAGGCGGCCCACTCCACGAGCCTGCCGAAGCCGAGCTCCCGGTCGTGCCGGCCCTCGATCCCGTCGAGCCTGCGCAGCAGGTGGCCGTGCTCGAAGGCCTGGTGGACGAAGACCCGGCCCGCCTCGGCACGCGCCTCCAGCACGCCGTCCATCACCTTCTCGATCCCCTGGACGCCGGGTCCGTCCCCGCCCGCCGTGCCCCCGCGGCCCGCGGGCCGGCCACTGAGCCCTCGGTGCCCGCCGGTGGCGCCGTCGCCGGGACCGGTGAGCACCCGATGGCCACCGGTGGCACCTCCCTCGGGACCGGTGAAGGCCCGGTGACCGCCGGTCGGAACCGCCACCGGCGCACCGGCCGCACCGGCCGCGTTGGCCGCATTGGGCATCTGGTGGCCCGCGGCCTGGCCGGGCACCGGGCCGGTGAAGGCCCGCTGCCCCGTACCTGGAGCGCCGGAGGTACCGGAGGCGGGTGGAACCTGCCCCGCGCCGGGAATGCCCGCCGCACCGCCGGCGGCCCGGTGGCCGCCGGCGGTGGCGGAGTCCGCGCCGGGCCCGCGGTGCTCGACCTTGAGCTTCCAGGCCAGCTGCGCGGCACCGTAGGCGACCACGATCTTCGGGTCGTCGTAGGTCCGCACCCGGTCGCCGAAACGCTCGCGCACGGCCTTCTGGACCAGCGGCATCCGGCTGGGGCCACCGGTCATGAACACCGCGGCCAGCTCGCCGGACTCGACCCCCGCGCCGCGGATCGTCTCGTCCAGGATGTCGACCGTCCTGACGATCTCCTCGCCGATGAGATCCTCCAGGTCGGCCCTGGTGATGTGCACGTCCTCGTTGATGCCGACCACGTAGTGGGAGGAGGTTTCGAACTTCGACAGCGTCTCCTTGGCCTCCCTGGCCATCTTGAGCAGGTCGGCGGCGTAGCTGACGTAACGGCGCTCGGGGTTGGTGGTCACCTGCTGCCACCAGTCGGCGTCGAGCCGCTCGATCTGGGCGCCGAGGAACGCGAAGACCTGCTCGTCGAACCCCTCGCCGCCGATCTCGTCGCTGCCGCCCGGTTCGCCGACGACCGCGAAGTCACCGCCGTCCACGGTGAGCACCGCGGCGTCGAACGTGCCGCCGCCAAGGTCGTAGACGGCCAGCCGCGACCCGCCGTCCGCCCGCCCGGCGGAGGCGAAGTAGCGGGCCGAGGCGACGGGCTCGTCGATGAGCGCGATCCGCACGCCGCTGACGATCTTCCTGGCCGCCGCCAGCAGCACCGCCTTACGGCCGGCGTCCCAGGCCACCGGGTGGGTCAGCGCGATGCAGTCGGGATCGGCGCCGTCGAACCGTCGCCGCCCCTCGCTGACGAACAGCTCCAGCAGTGCCGCCATGGCGTCGGCCACGTCCACCGGGACACCGCCGAGCAGCATCCGCCCCCGGCCGACGTAACGCTTGGGGTTGCGCTCGACCCGCTCGGGGCTGATCGCGATGCCCCGCTGGGCGATCCTGCCCGCCACGAGCGTCCCCCGCTCGTCCAGCATGACGGCGGAGGGGATGCGCCGCTCTCCCTCGACCTCCAGGACGTCGAAGCGCCCTTCGGCCGCTATCACCCCGGCGGAGAAACTCGTCCCCAGATCGACACCGAGGCACCACTGCGCCATGTCCCACTCCTCTTGAACTCCTCCCCGGCCTGAAGGCCGGAGATTCTCCCGTCGCGTCGCGGTTAAGCGGCGCGCGGGGGTTGACGCTTCGCAGACCGGGTAATCCCGAGGTCTCCACGTCCTGACACCGGCATTCCGACGGCGTTCTTGATATTGATCGCGGCGTTGGTGTCGGCATGCCCGACCCAACCGCACACGGGGTTGGCGCAGGCGTACCTTATCCCGTCCCGGGCCGCCGGGTCACGACGGCCGCACCGGTGACAGATCTGCGAGGTCCCCGCGCGGGGACTCTCACGACCTGGCCGCCCCGGTCGGAGGTCTTGTACTCCAACAGGGTGACCGTCCGCCCCCACGCCTCCCCGGCGATCGAGCGGTTCAGCCCGGCCTTCTGCGCGACGTTCACGCCGGGGTTTGCGACCGTGCCCGTGGCCGAACGGACCATGTTCGTGATCTTCAGGTCCTCCACCACGACCACGCCGAAGGTGGCGGCGAGTTCGGTGGTGGTCTGGTGCTGCCAGTCGACGGCTCGGCGCTTGGCTCTCGCGCGCAGCCGGGCGATCTGGTCGTAGGTGCGGGCCAGCCGATGCGAGGTCGGCTCCGCGCGCTGGCGGGTGCGCCGCTGACGGGCCGCCTTCTTCTCCAGCCGGCGCAGGTGTTCCCTCTCGCCGTTGCGAAGCCAGGGTGCGTGCTCACGCATGGTGCCGTCCGACAGGGCCAGGGCGACGGTGATCCCCCGGTCGATCCCCACCGTGGGGCCCGGGCGGGCGGCAGGGGCCGGCGCGGTGAGGGTTTGGGTACGGAACACGACCTGCCAGCCGTGGGCGTCCTTGACCAGCCGCGCTCCCGTGATCCGCCCGGCAGCACCGCCCCTGGTGAGGCCGGGCAGGTCCTTGGTCCATCGAAACCGCACCCGCCCGACCTTGGGGAGATTGATCGCGCCCCACCGCCGGTTGACCCGCTTGATCTGCAGATCGCGGGCTTGGGGGACGTCCACGGCCAACCGGGTCCGTAGGCGGCCCTTGAACGTGGGCCGCTTGGCGGGATGGTCGGGGTTGAAGAAGTTCGCCCACGCCTGCCGGTACGTTTTCAGCACCGCTTGCGCGGCCTGGGCGGGTAGTTGTCCCATCCAGTCGATCTCGCGGCGGGCTGTGCGGATCGCCGCGTCGCAGTCCTTCACCGTCGCGAACCGGCCTTGGCGGAAGGTGAAGTACTCATGCAGCAGGTTCCACAGCGCGCGGGCGGTGTGCGCCTGAGCGTCCAGCACGGCCACCTGGTCCGCGCCGAGGTCGAGTCGCGCCACGTGCGCACGAGTCTGCCTCACCGATTCCACACCGTGATCGTATCGTTTGGTTTACGTCACCGCGGTGGAATCCAAACCCCGAGGTACGCACCGGACGCCATGTTGTCCGCGGCCTTCACGCACACGTGGTGTTCGTGACGAAGTACCGGCATGGGGTGTTCACCGGCCCGATGCCGGTCGGCTGCGAGGAACTCATGCGCGAGGTCCGCGCCGACTTCGAGGTCGAACCTCGCGAGTTCAACAGCGACCACGACCACGTTCACCTGCTGGTCCACTACCCGCCAAAGGTCGCCCTGTCCAAGCTCGTCAACTCAACCGAAGGGCGTCTCGGCGCGGATGCTGCGCAAGGAATACGGCGCTCACGTCCGCCAATACCTGTGCGGCGGGCGTTTCTGGTCCGGCTCCTACTTCGCCGCAAGCGTGGGCGGCGCACCGCTCGCGGTCCTCAAGCAGTACATCGAACAGCGGAAACGACCCGTGTGAGCCGACCTGCTCACGGGCACGGAAGGCCAGGGCACGCTCGCGCCCTGGCGGGCACTCCCGCGTGGGTCTTCACCTCCGGCGTGAACACCGGGGCACTGGCCCACAGTTCGGTAGATCCAGACCCCATCATGCCCCATCCCGCGACCACTGCCAGGGCGCGGGCGGGAGCGCCGGGACCGATCCGAGAATCGGCCGACGGAGTCCTTCGGGGCGAGGGACCTCCTCCGCTTCGGGTGATCGGCGCGTCAGCCGACGCCGGACTCACCGTCGGAATGGGCCTCCGGGCGGACGGCCATGGCCGCCAGGACACGCGCGAAGTCCGGTGGGGGTGCGACCACCAGCCGGGTCTGCCCGCCCTGGCTGACCAGATCGGCCCTGATCAGGGAGAGGCGGCCACCGTGCCACCAGTAGACCTGCGGGCTGAGTGCCTCGGCGCGCATGTCGAACTCCCGCTGGGCGAACAGCCGGAGCCGCTCGATCGCGCGGACCACGCCGATGCCCTCGACCGGGTGGACGATCAGCGTCGCCGGGTCGGGCAGCGCGACGAGAACCCCGTCGGAGGGGACCGGCAGGTAGTCGCCCAGCCTGCGCAGGTGGGCGGCGGCGCCGGCGGTGGGCCCGGTCAGCCTGCGGACCGCCACCCCACCGAGATCGCCCTCCGTCACCGAGAGCCGCTCGTCCTGGCGGGCGTTCTCCAGGGCCACGTCGAGCGCCTGGGCCGCGGTGATCGGCCAGCAGCCGACCTCCTCGGGGCGGACCGGGCGACCGGCGGGGCCGTAGCCGATGGTGAGCACCTCGACCAGGTCGGCGGTGAGGTGACGGCCGACCACGCGGGTCGAGTCGAGGTCGTCGTCGAGTTGGATGCGGGTCCGCAGCATCGGGCGTATCTGGTCCAGGTCACAGGCGTCGAGCGGCTCGTCCAGCGTGGCCAGGACGTGGGACAGGTGCTCGGAGACGAGCATCGGCCAGTCCTCGCGGGAGCGCCTCAGGGCCTCGGCGCGCAGCCCCGCCAGCCGCACCACGACCCGGCGCGGGCCGGTGAGCGTCAGGACGCCGCCGCCGGGGTCGAACGCGCAGGCATAACCGAGACTGTCCGCGACCAGGGCGAGCAGGGAGTCGAGATCGACCTCTTCGATCGGGCGCGGCAGCGCCTCGGTTCGCCGGTGACGGTGCCGCCGGAACAATCTCACGCGTGCGTCCCCTCTGCCGGTTTCCTCCTAGGTTCGCACCTAGAGTGCCTCGTCGGCGCCCCCTGTTGAGTAGGCAAGAGAGCACGATTTTGCATCAATAGCACCAAGTGTCCCAAGCAATACTGAAAATTGTGGCTCTCCATGCCCTATCGGCAGCCCCGCGATGACGGGCACTCCGAGCGGCGTGAGCAGCTCCTCCAGCACGGGGTAGGGGTCGCCGCAGTCGATCCAGGAGCCCAGGACGAACCCGGCGGCTCCGTCGAGCGCCCCCGCCTGCAGCAGCTGGGTGAGCATCCTGTCGATCCGGTACGGCGCCTCGCCGATGTCCTCGAGCAGGACGATCCGCCCCCGTGCCGACAGCGCGTACGGCGTGCCGCAGAGCGCGGCCAGCAGACTGAGGTTACCGCCGGTGACCGGTGCCGTGACCTCACCTGGAACGATCACCCGGTCACCGGTGATCGGCGGCGGCGCTCCGGCCAGGGCGGCCGTGAGGCTCTCGAAGGTGCGCGGCTCGGGTCCGGCGGGGTCGCTGATCGTGGCAGAGGCCGGCATCGGACCGAACCAGGAGGCGACGCCCAGTTCCACGGCGAACGCGCTGTGCAGCGCGGTGACGTCGCTGGAGCCGACCAGAGCCTTGGGGTCGGCGGCCCGCATCGCGTCCCAGTCCAGCAGGCCGAGGAGCCGGGTGGCCCCGTAACCGCCGCGAGCGCAGAACACCGCGCTCACCGCGGGGTCGCACCAGGCGTCCTGCAGATCGCGGGCGCGGTCGGCGTCGGAGCCCGCCAGGTAGCGGTCCCTGTCGAGGACATGAGCACCGATGACGACCTTCAGACCGAGCCCTTCCAGAACACGGACGCCGCGCGCCAGCCTCTCGAAATCGGGGGGTCCCGACGGTGCGACCACCGCCACCGTGTCACCCGAGCGCGGCGGGGGCGGGACCGGTATGCCGGCAGCCGGTTCTTTCACTCCCCAAACGGTGCCACACTGGGCTTTCATATGCGACCTCCGCCTCACATCCTGGTGGTCAACGGCATCAAGGTCCGCCGCCCGGTGTTCGTGCTCGCCGCCCCGCATTCCGGCGCGGACCTGCTGGCCCGTGCCCTGAAACGCTCCCCGGGCTTCCACGTCACCATGGGACGGGCGGCGGTGGCGCACGTCGTCTACGCCTTCGCCCGGCGGCCCTCGATCGCGGGGCGGGGCATGGGCGCGACCCGTGTGCTCCGCGACGCCATGGCCGAGTCCTGGCAGATCGTCCCCGGCGCCTGCGAGGAGTGCCCGGCCCCGTGCCGGGAAGCGGGCGGCGTGACCGGGGCGGGTCCCTGCGTGGCCTCGGGTTCGGTGGCCCGCTTCGGCGACGCCAGCCCCGACCTGCTCTACAGCGCCTCGGTGCTGTTACAGGCCTTTCCCGACGCCCGTTTCGTCCAGTTGATCAGGGACGGCCGTGACGTGGCCGCCGACATGCTGGCCGACCCCGCCGCCCTGACGTGGTTCAAACCGGCCATGCTGAGCGACGAGACGGAGTTCCCCAACCCCTTCCTCGGCGTCAGCTCCGGCGAGCACCGCGAACGCTGGAAGGCGATGCCCACGGCGGGGAAGTGCGCGCTGCGCTGGCGCAGCGCGGTCCGGCTCGCGGCCTCGCTCCACCAGGAGCTACCCCGCGCGCAGCTGCTGACCCTGCGCTACGAGGACCTGGTCGCCTCCCCGGCCAAGGCCACAGGCGAGCTCTCCGACTTCCTGGAGACGCGGGTCCCCAAGATCGCCCTGTTGGGCGGGAACATGCCGAGGGTCGGCGTCTGGCACACCCGCCTGCGCGGCCAGGACGCCGAACTGGTGGCCAAGGTCGCCCGCGAGGAGCTCACCCGCCTGGGCTACGTCCCCTCACCCTGACGGCCGGCCCGCCGGTCACCAGTTCGCGACCTCGAACATCGCACCTGGACGGATGTCCCCGGACGGGGCGGGCCTCAGGGCCGGGGCACTCTCGGCACCGCCGCCCGCCGCCCTGTCACCGCCGCTCGGCAGCGTGTCCAGGATCATCTCCCAAGTGCCGTCCAGGCACCAGCGGCGGTGCCGGTTGTAGACGGTCTTCCACTTGCCGTAGACCTCGGGCAGCTTCCGCCAGGGGCAGCCGGTCCTGGTACGGAAGAACACCCCGTCGATGATCGTGCGGTGATCGGCCCACCGGTTCCCCTGCCTGGCGTGAGCGGGCAGTAACGGCGCCAGCCGTGCCCACTCGTCGTCGGTCAGGTCATCACGTCTAAGCCGGTCTTCCACGCCACCATGATCTACACCATCCGCGCTGGAAGAGCCACTCGAAGGCGTGCCGCCGGCGCCGTGGACACGGTCAGGACGCCTGACTGAACTGAGTCCGGTAGAGCTCGGCGTAGACCGCCCCCCTGCTCAGCAGCTCCTCGTGCCGGCCCCGCTCGACGATGCGGCCGTCCTGCACCACCAGGATCTGGTCGGCCTCGCGGATCGTGGACAGCCGGTGGGCGATGACCAGCGAGGTGCGTCCGGCCAGCGCGACCTTCAGCGCCTGCTGGACGGCGGCCTCGGACTCGGAGTCCAGATGCGCGGTGGCCTCGTCGAGGATGACCACGCGAGGCGCCTTGAGCAGCAGTCTCGCCAGGGCCAGCCGCTGCTTCTCCCCGCCGGACAGCCGGTGGCCCCGGTCGCCCACCACGGTCTCCAGCCCCTCGGGCATGTCCATGACCAACTCGGCGATCTGGGCGGCCCGCAGCGCCTCCCAGATCTCCTCCTCACTCGCCTCGGGCCTGGCGTAGCGGAGGTTGGCCCCGATGGTGTCGTGGAACAGGTGAGCGTCCTGCATGACGACCCCCACGGTGTCGCGCAGGGAGGCCAGGGTGGCGTCGCGCACATCCAGGCCGTTGATCCGGACCGCACCCCCGCTGACGTCGTAGAGGCGTGAGAGCAGGCCGGTGATCGTCGTCTTTCCCGCTCCGGAGGGGCCGACCAGGGCGACCATCTGGCCGGGGCGGGCGGTGTAGGTGACGCCGCGCAGCACCTCGTGGCCGGGCCCGGTGTCGGGGCGGGCCACCGCCTCCAGTGAGGCCAGCGACACCTCCGAGGCCAAGGGATACCTGAACCGGACGTCGTCGAACTCGACGGAGACCGGCCCCTCGGGAAGAGGCCTGGCATCGGACCGCTCGGCGACCATGGGCCGCAGGTCGAGCACCTCGAAGACCCTGTCGAAGCTGACCAGCGCGGTCATCACGTCCACGTGCACGTTCGACAGGCTCGTCAGCGGGCCGTACAGGCGCATCAGGAGGGCGGCGAGGGCCACCAGGGTTCCGAGCTCGAAGACGCCGGAGACGGCCAGCACGCCGCCCAGGCCGTACACCAGGGCGGTGGCCAGCGCCGCCACCAGGCCGAGCGCGACCCGGAAGACCGTCCCGTACATGCCCACGGTGACGCCGACGTCGCGAACCCGCCCCGCCTTGCCGCCGAAGGCGTCGGCCTCGTCGTCCGGGCGGCCGTACAGCTTGGCGACCATCGCACCGGCTACGTTGAACCGCTCGGTCATCATGGAGCTCATCTCGGCGTCGAGCTCCATCTGCTCGCGGGTGAGCCCGGACATCTTCCTGCCGACCCACTTGGCGGGGAAGACGAAGATCGGCAGCAGTACGAGGGCGACGAGGGTGATCTGCCACGAGAGCACCAGCATGGCGCCCAGGACCAGCACCAGCATGACCACGTTGGCCACGACCGATGACAGCGTGCTGGTCAGGGCGCGCTGGGCTCCGATGACGTCGGTGTTGAGCCGGGAGACCAGGGCGCCGGTCTGGGTGCGGGTGAAGAAGGCCACGGGCATGCGCTGGACGTGGTCGAAGACCTCGGTGCGCAGGTTGTAGATGAGGCCCTCACCGATCCGCGCGGAGAACCAGCGCTGGGCCAGGGTGAGCACCGCGTCCGCGACCGCCAGGCCCGCGATGACCAGCGCGAGGGCGATCACCACCCCCTGGCGCCTCGCGACGATGCCGTCATCGATGATCGCCTTCATCAGCAGCGGGTTGGCGATCACGATGACCGAGCCGACCACCACCAGCGCGAGGAAGGCCGCGATATGCCGCGAGAACGGCCTGGCGTAGCGGGCGATGCGCCTGACCGTGCCCGGCGCCAGACGCTCCTTGGTCACCGAGCTGTCACGCCGGAGCGAGTGCATCATCTGGGGGCCGAAGCCCCCACCCATCATTGCCATCTGGCCTCCTCTCCCGGTGCGAGCACCGGGAGAGGCACACTCATTCCCTCATCAGCTTGAGGCGAACACCCGCGGCTCGCCCGAATGGGCCGCTTGACCTCTCCCCACGGCTGAGCCCCGGAGGTCGCGACCGTCTCGGGTCGGGTCTCTCGCGTGAAAGCCAGACGGGCTACCCGAAAAGCGCCTTGATACGTGCCTCCTGCTCGCGTGCCTCGGCCGCGGCCTGTTCCTCCAGTGTGCGCCCCGAAGCACCCTGGAGCAGCCGCTTGGTCGCCGTCGCGGCGTCGCGGTTGGTCGCCAGCAGCGCGGCGGTCAGGTCGCGCACGGCCTCCGTCAGCTCTCCCGGTGCGACGACCAGCTCGGCCAGGCCGATCCTGGCCGCCTCCTGCGCCCCCACGACGCGGGCGGTCAGGCAGATCTCGATGGCCCGGGACAGGCCCACCAGATCGACCAGCGGCTTGGTGCCGGTCAGGTCGGGGACCAGCCCGAGAGCCGGCTCCTTCATGCACAGCTTGGCGTCGTCCGCCAGGACCCGCAGGTCACAGGCGAGCGCCAGCTGAAACCCCGCGCCTACCGCGTGGCCCTGCACAGCTGCCACGGAGACGATGTCGGGACGCCTCAGCCAGAGAAAACCCCGCTGGGCCGACGCCACCCGGTCGACGAAAGCCGTCTCCTCGAGTGTCGCCAGGGACGTGAACGTCCCCTGCCCTGGTACCCCCTCCGGTGTGAACATCCTCAGATCGATCCCCGCCGAGAAGGACGGCCCCTCACCTCTGATCACGACGACCCTCACCTGCTGCGGCAGGTTGTTACCGATATGAGCCAGAGCCGACCAGGTGGCGAACGTCTGAGCGTTTCGCTTCTCCGGACGGTCCAGCGTGATCGTCGCGATCTCGCCGTCCACCTCGTAGCGCAGACCGACCTCCTTGAGAGAGATCTCCTCCGCACTCCCCCCGAACACCGCTTCCACCATCGCCCGTTCTCCCACCTTCCGTTTCCGCCTCGCCCGACCCTATCGACTCTCCAGAATGAGGTTCTATAGGCTCGGGCGGGAACGGCTGCGGCGTGTGGGGGACGAGCGGCTGCGGTCGCGCGTTCCGAGGTGGAGTCAGCGCTTGGACTTGCCTCGGGTGGCGCCACCACGCCCGCGCAGAGTCACACCGGACTCGCTCAGGATGCGGTGGATGAACCCGTACGACCTGCCGGTCGAAGCGGCCAGAGCACGGATGCTTTCACCCGCGCTGTAGCGCTTCTTGAGATCGGAGGCCAGTTTTTCACGGTCGGCCCCGGTAACCCGGGTGCCCTTCTTGAGAGTCTCGGCCACGAGTACCTCCTGTAGTGCCAGACTTCCGCAGCGTTACACACGCCATGATCAGTCATTTCAGCGAGATCGGCTACCTACTCCACGGGAAAAGATCCGTACCCGCTCAAATTAAGATCACGCAAGTGCCACAAGATCGGAAAATTCGTCGCTCCATGCGTCTTCAACTCCGTCAGGCAGCAAGATCACCCTATCGGGTCGTAGAGCCTCCACAGCACCCTCATCATGCGTGACAAGCACAATCGCCCCAGAATAGGACGTTAGCGCCGAAAGAACCTGCTCTCGACTGGCCGGATCGAGGTTGTTCGTGGGCTCGTCGAGGAGGAGGACGTTGGCCGCCGACAGCACCAGCGTGGCCAGTGCCAGCCGCGTCTTCTCCCCTCCCGACAGCACCCCCGCAGGCTTGTCCACGTCGTCGCCGGTGAACAGGAACGAGCCCAGAACCTTGCGCAACTCCACGTCGGGAAGCTCTCCCCCGGCCGAGCGCATGTTCTCCAGCACGCTGCGGCCGGGGTCGATCGTCTCATGCTCCTGCGCGTAGTAGCCCAGCTTGAGCCCGTGACCGGCCTTGACCGCCCCGGTGTCGGGCTCCTCGACGCCACCCAGGATGCGCAGGAGAGTGGTCTTTCCCGCGCCGTTCAGACCCAGGATCACGACCCTGCTGCCCCTGTCGACCGCGGCGTCGACGTCCGTGAAGACCTCCAGGGAGCCATACGACTTCGACAGCCCCTCCGCCATGATCGGGGTGCGCCCGCACGGAGCGGGCTGGGGGAAGCGCAGCTTGGCGACCTTGTCGCTGCGCCGCTCCACCTCCAGGCCGGAAAGCAGGCGCTCGGCGCGGCGCTGCATGTCCTGCGCGGCCTTGGCCTTGGTGGCCTTGGCACGCATCTTGTCGGCCTGCGACATCAGGGCGGAGGCCTGCTTCTCGGCGTTGGCGCGCTCGCGCCTCCTGCGCTTCTCGTCGGTCTCCCGCTGGGCCAGATAGGACTTCCAGCCGACGTTGTAGGTGTCGATCACCGAACGGTTGGCGTCGAGGTGCAGGACGCGGTTTACCGTCGCTTCAAGAAGACCCACGTCGTGGCTGATAATGATCAAGCCGCCCTGGTGAGATCGTAAAAAATCACGAAGCCACCCGATTGAGTCCGCATCTAGGTGGTTTGTCGGCTCGTCAAGAAGGAGAGTCTCTGCCCCGCTGAAGAGGATCCGAGCCAACTCCACCCGCCTGCGCTGCCCTCCGGAGAGGGTCTCCAACGGCTGGCCGAGCACCCGGTCCGGCAGCCCCAGGCTGGAGGCGATCGAGGCGGCCTCCGACTCCGCGGCGTACCCGCCCAGCACGTGCAGACGGTCCTCCAGGCGCCCGTAGGCGCGCACGGCGCGGTCTCTGGTGCGATCGTCGGCCGAGGACATGCCCAGCTCGGCCTCGCGCAGCTCGCGCAGCACCTCATCCAGCCCGCGGGCCGACAGGATGCGGTCGCGGGCCAGCACGTGCAGATCACCGGTGCGCGGGTCCTGCGGCAGATAGCCGACCTCGCCACTGATGGAGACCGTGCCCGAGGCCGCCGCCCCCTCCCCCGCGAGCACCCGGGTCAGCGTGGTCTTTCCGGCCCCGTTACGGCCGACGAGCCCGATCTTGTCACCGGGGTTCACCCGGAACGACGCGCCCTCGATGAGCAGGCGGGCCCCGGCCCGCAGTTCGATGTCAGAAGCTACGATCATGGTTGGAGAACACTCCCAGCAGGAAATACACAGGCTCACTTCACTGTGGCCGAACCCGCCGCGCCCTGTGTCTCCCGGCTCTCGGCTCGGCCGTCTCGCCTTCATCGGGACGACGGTCAATCGGGAGTGCGCATACCGATCAGTGTACGGCGCGGCAACACCTGGGCTCTCCTCGATTACGTGGGATCGCTCACCCTGATGCGGACCGCGCGAAACCCGGCGGGGGTGTCCTTGAGGACCACCAGCCTCGGATCGGGGACCGTCAGGAAGGGCTCGGCCTCCAGCGCGAAGACCGGGGCGAGCCTGCGGTCGGAGCGCAACGCGTCGACCGCGCGCCGGTCTCCGCCAAGCACGACAGCCTCCAGCTCGCCCACCCACGGCCCCAGGACGCGCAGCGCCACCTCGGCCGCCGCCTCGTGCGCCTGGTCCACCTGCTTCTCCCTGCGCCGGGCGAAACGCCGCTGTGACCAGCCACCCGCCGCGCTGCGCCCGTGAACCGGCCGCGAACCGACCTTGGAGGAGAGCAGCTCCTCACCCTGGAAGATCCCCGCCGCGTGGCCGCCCAGCCGGACGAGCAGCACCCCGACCCTGCGCTCGGTGCGCACGTGGGTGACCAGACGCGCCAGCGGACCGCCCCCGGACGGGGTCAGCGGCGGGAACGGCACCTGGCACTCGGCGACCGCGCCGTCCGCGCCTTCGAGGCGTACGACCGAGACCGAGGCCGTCACCCCCGACGGGCCGTGCCTGTCGACGAAACCGTCGATCCAGCGGTTCAGGCGGTCGGGCGCCACCGAGACCCAGCGGCCTCCCCCCTTGGCCGGTCGCGACGTCATGAAACGCGACACTACCGGCTGACCTCGCGGAACACACGATCTCGCCGACCAAATCCAACGAACAGCGAAATATCAGTGAACATCGCTGCACGTTGCTTCTGTGATGCCACAGCAACCCCCATCCTTCTGAATGTGACGACCAGAGCGCACGTCAACCCGCAGGCCTCCGCAGCGGCCCCCGCGAGCCTCACGCCTGTCGTCGACCTCGACACCGGAGGCGTCATCGCACTCCAGGCGGGAGGCGAGGGCCGCGGGAACATCTCCACCACGATCCAGACGGTGCACGACGCCGCCGCCGGCGAGACCCTGCTCCCGCTGGTGCTGACCCTGCCGACGGTCGCGGTGATCGGCGGCACGGCCGCACTGGCACCGCTCCACGAGGCCCTCCGCGCGTCCGGGCGGCGACCCCGCGAGGTGATCCTCACCGTACGGGGCGACTTCGCCCAGTTCGAGCGCCGCTCCCTGATCGTCGGCCTGGACGGCCTGCGCGCCATCGGCTACCTCATCGCGGTGGGCGACCTGGGCACCGGGCACATCCCGCTGGACCTTCTCGCCGACGCCGCACCGTACCTGGCGGTGATCTCCCCGGACCTGATCGCCCAGGTGCCCCGCGACCCGCGCCGCACCGCGATCGGCGAGGGTCTGGCCCGGCTCGCCAGGGAGGCGGGCGCGCACGTGCTGGCCTCCGGCGTGAGCGACGAGGCCCAGCTCTCCGCACTCCGCGGCTGGGGGGTACGGCTCGCACAGGGCCCGCTGCTGACCCCCGGACCGTCCGGCCGGGTGCACGTGCCGCTCCCGGTCGTCGAGCAGGAGCCGTCTCGGTTCACGCTCGGTCCACGCGTCCAGGAGTTCCTGCTACCCGCGGTGACCCTGCCCTACGAGGCCACCGCCGAGGCCGTGATCAACGCCTTCGGCGGCGAGCCGTCCATCACCAGCGTGGTCCTCGTCGACGAGTACCAGCGTCCCAGGGGCAGCCTCGACCGTAGCCGCTTCCTGCTGTCGATCTCCGGCCGGTTCGGCCACGCCCTGCACGGCAGGAAACCCGCCGGACGGCTGGCCGACCCCGCCCGCGCGGTTCCCAAGACGACCTCCGCCATCGCGGCCATGCAGGTCGCGGGGCGCGACGCCGAGCGCGTCTACGACGACCTGGTGGTCACCGACGAGGTCGGCCGCTGCATGGGCATCGTGCGGGTCTCCGACCTGATCCGCCAGGTCGCGTCCATGCGCCACTGAGGCACGGCCCGGCTCGCCGGCATCCGGGATCGTGGGGTTTCCGCACCGGCCCCGACGCCTTTACAAAGTAGATTCACAGCAGCGATCACCGCCCCGGAGCGGACAGGCCGGGCGGCGGACACCATCACCGCACTTCGGTGACGTATGGTACGAGTTAGGTTCACCTAACTTTGACTCCCCCGGAGTGGCGTATGGCAGACGAGAAACCCGCGCGCAAGGTGACGAGCGTCCGGGTCCAGCGGGTCGAACGGCTCACCCCGCACATGATCCGGGTGGTGCTCGGCGGCCAGGGGCTTGCCGGTTTCCACGCGGACGAGTACACGGACCACTACGTGAAGCTGCTGTTCGCCCCGGCGGGGGTGAGCTACCCGCAGCCGTTCGATCTGGAGGCGATCCGCCGTGACCTGCCCCGCGAGCAGTGGCCCACCACCCGCACCTACACCGTCCGCCACTGGGACGCCGACGCGGGCGAGCTGACGATCGACTTCGTCCACCACGGCGACAGCGGCCTCGCGGGGCCGTGGGCCGACCGGGTCCAACCGGGTGAGGAGATCTGTTTCTTCGGCCCGGGTGGGGCCTACACCCCCGATCCGGAAGCCGGCTGGCACCTGTTCGCGGGAGACGAGAGCGCGCTGCCGGCCATCGCCGCCTCCCTGGGGCACCTTCCCGCCGGGGCTCGGGCCTGGGCCTTCATCGAGATCGAGGACCCCGGGGAGGAGCAGCGACTCGACTCCCCTGGCGACGTGAAGATCGTCTGGCTACACCGCATGGGTGCCCCGTTCGGTGAGCGGCTGGTCAGGGCGGTCCGTGAACTGGACTTCCCCGACGGCACCGTGCACGCCTTCGTCCACGGCGAGGCGGGCTTCGTCCGCGAGCTCAGGCGCCACCTGCGCACCGAGCGCGGCATCCCGCTGTCCCAGCTGTCCATCTCGGGCTACTGGCGCCTGGGCCGCGACGACGAGGCATGGCGCTCCTCCAAGCGCGAGTGGAACGAGCAGATCGAGGCCGAGGAGGCCGCGGCACTCTCCTCGTGAACCCGCCTCAGAGCCGGCCCTGGGTGCGGGCGCGCTCGACCGCCTCGATGCGGTTGCGGGCGTGCGTCTTACGGAATCGTCAGCCGCGTCCCCGCCGCCTCCAGGGCGGCACGGGCGCCGTCCAGCTCGCCGGCGACGATCTCCAGCACCGGGAAGCACCGGGAAGCACCGGGAAGCACCGGTAGACCAGGCCGATGGAGATCCCCGACAGCCGCCGGAGGCGGGACGGACGCTCGTCCGTCCCGCCGTTGGAAGTGACATTTGTCAGATCCGGGACACCGCCGCAGACCCGGACCGACAGGCACCGCAGGGACAGCGGTCAGGCGCGCCGTGAGGCGGGCGTCCCCGCGGCGCGCCGGGTCAGATCCGGCAGGCGAAGATGGCGGTCACCAGGATGGCCTTGGCGCCGATCTCCCAGAGCTGGTCCATGACCTGCTGGTGCCCCTTGCGCGGGACCATGGCCCGGACCGCGACCCAGCCCTCCCGGTGCAGCGGGGAGACCGTGGGACCCTCCATCCCGGGGGTGAGGGCGATGGCCTCCTCGATCCGCTCGGCGCGGATGTCGTAGTCCATCATCACGTAGTCACGCGCCATCAGCACGCCCTGCAGGCGGCGGACGAGCTGCTGCAGGCCCGGGGTCTGCACGGCGCCGATCCGCTTGATCAGCACACCCTCGGAGTGGGCGATCGGCTCGCCGAACACCTCCAGGCCGATGTTGCGCAGCGTGGTGCCGGTCTCCACGACGTCGGCCACGGCATCGGCCACGCCCAGCCGGATGGCGGTCTCGACGGCGCCGTCCAGCTTGATCACCCGGGCGTCGACGCCCTGCTCGGCCAGGTAGGACTCCAGCAGGCCCTTGTAGGAGGTGGCGATGCGCCTGCCCTTGAGGTCGGCGGCGGAGTCGAAGTCACCCGGGTTCGCGGCGAAGCGGAAGGTGGAGCGGCCGAAACCGAGCGGGATGATCTCCTCGACCTGTGCCCCGGAGTCGTGGAGCATGTCGCGGCCGGTGATCCCGGCCTCCAGGGTGCCCTCGCCGACATAGACGGCGATGTCCTTGGGCCGCAGGAAGAACAGCTCGCAGGAGTTCTCCGGGTCGACGACCACGAGCTCCTTGCTGTCCTTGCGGGCGCGGTATCCGGCTTCCTTGAGTATCGTCTGGGCGGCCTCGGTGAGGGCGCCCTTGTTCGGTACGGCGATGCGAAGCATGGCTGGGTTCCTTATGTGTGGACGGGATCTGCCTACGGACCGGAAGCCGGGCGCACCGGCTCACAGATGCTTGTAGACCTCGTCCAGCCCGATCCCCTTGGCGATCATGAGGACCTGCACGTGGTAGAGGAGCTGGGAGATCTCCTCGGCCGCCCGTTCGTTCGACTCGTGCTCGGCCGCCATCCAGCTCTCGGCGGCCTCCTCCACGACCTTCTTGCCGATGGCATGGACCCCGGCGTCCAGCGCGGCCACGGTGCCCGAGCCCTCGGGCCGGGTGCGCGCCTTGTCGGACAGCTCGGCGTACAGCTCTTCGAAGGTCTTCATGATCTCTCTCGGCGTCGTCGGATGTGCGCGTCAAGCCTAACGGGCTCGCCGACCCAAACGTGTGCGGGTCCACCCGCGCGTGCCGCGAGCCGCCGGCTGCTCTCCGGAGATCACCACTCCGGTCGACCGTCCCGCGACCGAGTCGGTGACGACTCCGGCCGGAGAACCCCGAAGGGGCCGGTACGGCGTGCGCCGTACCGGCCCCTTCGGGGTTCTCACCGGGTTATCTCTTGGAGGCCCTACGAGGTGATCAGCGGCCGTAGCGGCTGCCGCCGCGCGGGGCGGAGCCGCGGCCGTCGGCGCGGAACTCGCCGCCGCGGAAGCCGCCGCCCTGACGGTCACCGCGGAAGGGCTCGCGCTCGCCCGCGGGACGCTCGGAGCGGAAACCGCCGCCGGCCGGGGCCGGACGGTCTGCGCGGAACGGCTCGCGCCGCTCGCCACCGCGGTAACCGCCCGCCGGACGCTCGGAACGGAAGCCGCCACCGGCCGGGCGCTCGCCGCGGTCGGAGCGGTAGCCGCCGCCCGCGGGACGGTCGGAGCGGAAACCGCCGCCGGCCGGGCGCTCGGAACGGTACTGGCCGCCGCGGGAGTCGTCGCCGAAGGCACGCTCACGGGGCTGCTGGCCCTCGCCGTGGGCGGGACGCTCGGAGCGGAAGCGGCGCGGGCCACGCCCGCCGCCGTTGCCGCCGAAACCGCCGCGCCCCTGGCGCTGCTTGGCGGCCGGAGCCGAGGGCTCCCAGACCGGGATCGGCTCGCCGCTGGGGGTACGCGCACCGGCGACCTCCTCCAGGCGCGGGTGGCCCGGGGTGACCTTGACGCGGAACGGCTTGATGCCCGCGCGGCGGGTCATCGCGTCGGTGGAGCGGCGCTCGTTGGGGAGCACCAGCGTCATGACGGTGCCCTTCTCCCCGGCGCGGGCGGTGCGGCCGCCGCGGTGCAGGTAGCTCTTGTGGTCCTGGGGCGGGTCGACGTGCAGCACAAGGCTGATGTTGTCGACGTGGATGCCACGGGCCGCGACGTCCGTGCAGACCAGGACGTTGATCGTGCCTTCCTTGAACTCGGCCAGGATGCGGGTGCGCTGGTTCTGGCGCTTGCCGCCGTGCAGGCCGCCGGCCTTGATGCCGACCTGGGCGAGCTGCTTGCACAGCCGGTCCACGCCGTGCTGGGTGCGCACGAAGATGATGGTCCGGCCCTCGCGGTTGGCGATCTCGGCGGTCACCGGGAACTTGTCGTCGCGGTGCACCTCCAGCACGTGGTGCTCCATGGTGTCGACCGAGGAGGCGGCCGGGGCCATGGAGTGGGTCACCGGGTTGGTGAGGAAGCGGCGGACGAGCTTGTCCACGTCACCGTCAAGGGTCGCGGAGAACAGCAGGCGCTGGCTGTCGGCCGGGGTCTGCTGCAGGATCGCGCTGACGACCGGGAAGAAGCCGAGGTCGCACATGTGGTCGGCCTCGTCGAGGATCGTCACCTGGACCTCGTCCAGCATGCACTCACCCTGCTGCATGAGGTCGGTCAGGCGGCCGGGGGTGGCCACCACGACCTCGACGCCGCGGCGCAGCGCCTCGATCTGACGACCCATGGACATGCCGCCGACAACGGTCTTCATCCGCAGCGACAGGCCACGGCCGAGGGGCTCCAGCGCGTCGGTCACCTGCATGGCGAGCTCGCGGGTCGGCACCAGCACGACGGCCAGCGGGTGGCCGGGGCGGGCCTTGGCTCCGGCGATGCGAGTCATCATGGGCAGGCCGAAGGCGAGCGTCTTACCCGAGCCGGTCTGGCCGCGGCCGAGGACGTCGTGGCCGGCGAGGATGTCGGGGATCGTGGCCCGCTGGATGGGGAAGGGACTGTCGATGCCCGCACGGGAGAGACCGGTCACCAGCGGCTTCGGCAGACCGAGGAGGGTGAACTCGGACGTGCCTGCGGAGACCTGGGAGATTTCGGTGATTTCGGGCAGAACAGCGTCAAGCATGGTCACGAAGACTCGTGCCTTTCGATAGAAGAACGGGGCACGTCACTTCTGCGAAAGGACGAGCCTGGAACGCGCGGCCTGAGGCCGCGCTTGATCAACACCCACATGGGGGTGGTAGTGCGGTGCAAGTCGAGGCGCACCGCACGGGGCGGGTCTAGCATTACCCGCACGCAGTCAAACCACGATCAAGCATACCCGGCGTTCGCAGTGCCGAGTTCGGTCGGGGCGTCCGGCATCAGCCGGCCGCTTGTCCGTCGGTTGGAGTTAACACTCCCAGCCGGGCTTTTCTTCCCGGCCTCGGAGATCCTCTCACACAATCGGGTACGGCCCGAACCCGGGGGGTGCGAGCCGTACCGAAAACCGCGTCTCAGACGTTGAAACCGAGCATCCTGAGCTGCTCGCGACCCTCGTCAGTGATCTTGTCCGGGCCCCACGGCGGGAGCCAGACCCAGTTGATCTTCACATTGGAGACCATACCGTTCAGGGCCGAGTGCGCCTGGTCCTCGATGACGTCGGTCAGCGGGCAGGCCGCGCTGGTCAGCGTCATGTCGATGGTGGCGACCGGCAACGCGTCCCCCTCGCCCCCTTCGGCGGGGTCCAGGTGGAGCCCGTAGATCAGGCCCAGGTCGACCACGTTGATGCCGAGTTCGGGGTCCACGACGTCCTTGAGGGCCTCCATGACCTCGTCATGGGTGGTGTCCCCGTCGTACGCCGTGGTCGGCGTCTCAACAGCCTTGCTCATTTCATGCTCCTCACGACCGCGTCCTTGTAGGCCATCCAGGCCAGTAGCGCGCACTTCACCCGAGCGGGAAACTTCGCGACCCCCGCGAAGGCCACGGCGTCGCCCAGCACGTCCTCGTCCGCCTCGACCTTCCCCCGGCCCTGCATGAGCCGGGTGAACTCCTCCACGACGCCGAGCGAGTCGTCGACGGTCGAGCCGGTGGCCAGCTCGTGCAGCACCGAGGCCGCGGCCTGGCTGATGGAACAGCCCTGCCCGTCGTAGGAGACGTCCTCGACCTTGCCGCCGTCGCCCAGCTTCACCCGCATGGTGATCTCGTCGCCGCACGTCGGGTTCACATGGTGGACCTCGGCGTCGTACGGGTCGCGAAGACCCCTCCCCTGCGGGTGTTTGTAGTGCTCCAGGATCAGCTCCTGGTACATGGACTCGGCGATCATAGGGTCGTGCTCACCTTCTCGTTCGCTGCGCCGTACGCTCGCGCGTCGCCGGACGCCGTGCCGTGGGCGTGTGGCGCCCGCCGTTCGCTCG
This sequence comes from Streptosporangium sp. NBC_01810, assembly GCF_035917355.1. Lineage (NCBI taxonomy): Bacteria > Bacillati > Actinomycetota > Actinomycetes > Streptosporangiales > Streptosporangiaceae > Streptosporangium > Streptosporangium sp. NBC_01810. The sequence continues at coordinate 3,465,172 of NZ_CP109070.1, forward strand.
CCCGCCGGCTCGACTGCTCGGGCATGACTAGGCGAACACCTTCCGCACGTGGTGGAGGCCGCGGACCAGAGCGTCGATCTCGGCCGGTGTGTTGTACAGGTAGAAGGACGCCCGCGTGGTCGCGGGAATCCCGAATCTCAGGTGGAGCGGACGAGCGCAGTGATGCCCCACGCGTACCGCCACGCCGAAGTTGTCATCCAGGATCTGCCCGACATCGTGCGGGTGAATCCCCTCCAGCGTGAACGAGACGGTGCCGCCGCGGTCGGCGAGGTCCAGCGGGCCGATCACCTTCAGACCCGGGATCTCCCCCAGCGACCCGAGCGCGTAGGCGGTGAGCTCGTGCTCGTGCCGGACGACGGCGTCCATCCCGATCTCGGACAGGTAGTCGACCGCGGCGCCGAGACCGATGGCCTCGACGATCGGCGGCGTGCCCGCCTCGAACTTGTGCGGCGCGGGCGCGTAGGTCGAGTGATCCATCCAGACCGCCTCGATCATCTCGCCGCCGCCCAGGAACGGGGGCATGGCCGAAAGCAGCTCACCGCGGGCCCACAGCACGCCGATCCCCGAGGGGCCGACGACCTTGTGGCCGGTGAAGGCCAGGAAGTCGACACCCAGCGCGGCCACGTCCACCTTCTGGTGGGGCACCGACTGCGAGGCGTCGAGCATCATCAGCGCGCCGACCTCGCGGACCCTGGCGAGCACCGGGGCGACCGGGTTGACCGTGCCCAGCACGTTCGACTGGTGCACGATCGAGACGATCTTCGTGCGCTCGGTGACGAGTTCGTCGAGGTTCGACAGGTCCAGCCGGCCGGAGTCGGTGACGGAGAACCAGCGCAGCGTCGCGCCCGTGCGCTGCGCGAGCATCTGCCACGGCACGATGTTGGAGTGGTGCTCCATCTCGGAGATGACGATCTCGTCGCCGGGGCCGAGCCGGAAGCGCGGGTCCTCGCCGATGGGGTTGCCGAAGGCGTACGCCACCAGGTTGAGCGCCTCGGAGGCGTTCTTGGTGAAGACCACCTCGTCACGGTCGGGCGCGCCGATGAAGGCGGCGACCTTGTCGCGGGCGTTCTCGTACGCCTCGGTGGACTCGGCGCCCAGCGCGTGCATGGCGCGGCCGACGTTGCTGTAGTGCATCGCCATGTGCTCGCGCATCGCCTCGACCACCTGGGTGGGCTTCTGCGCGGAGTTCCCCGAGTCGAGATAGATCAGCGGCCTGCCGCCGGGAAGCTCTCGGGAGAGGACCGGGAAGTCCTTCCTGATCCTCTCCACGTCAAAGCCGGTGTCCACCATCAGGCCGACGCCTTCGTGTACGCCTCGTAGCCTTCGTCCTCAAGCCTGTCGGCGAGCTCGGGGCCACCCTGCTCCACGATCCGCCCCGCGGAGAAGACATGGACGAAGTCCGGCTTCACATAACGCAGGATGCGGGTGTAGTGGGTGATGAGCAGCACGCCGGTCTCGCCGCCCGAGCGGAAGCGGTTGATCCCCTCGGAGACCACGCGCAGCGCGTCGACGTCGAGGCCGGAGTCGGTCTCGTCGAGAACCGCGATCTTCGGCTTGAGCAGCTCCAGCTGGAGGATCTCGTGGCGCTTCTTCTCACCGCCGGAGAAGCCCTCGTTGACATTGCGCTGGGCGAAGGCCGCGTCGATGGACAGGGCGTCCATGCCGGACTTGAGGTCCTTGGCGAACTGGCGGAGCTTGGGGGCCTCGCCACGGACGGAGGTGACCGCGGTGCGCAGGAAGTTGGAGACGCTGACACCGGGGACCTCGACCGGGTACTGCATGGCGAGGAACAGTCCGGCGCGGGCGCGCTCGTCGACGGTCAGCTCCAGCAGGTCGACCCCGTCGAGCAGGACCTGGCCGCCGGTGATCGTGTACTTGGGGTGACCGGCGATCGCGTACGCGAGCGTGGACTTGCCCGAGCCGTTGGGGCCCATGATGGCGTGGGTCTCGCCGGCCCGCACGGTCAGGTTGACGCCGCGCAGGATCTCCTTGTCGGCGACGTTGACGTGCAGGTCGCGGATCTCCAGGGTGGAACCCGAGGGAACTCGGCTCGTGTCAGACACTTTTATGACTCCTTCGAGAGCGAGACGAGGACGTCATCGCCGTCGATCTTGACTCGGTAGACGGGGACGGGCTTGATGGCGGGCGGACCGGTGGGCTTGCCCGAACGCAGGTCGAAGCACGAACCGTGCAGCCAGCACTCCAGGGTGCCGTCGTAGACCTCCCCCTCGCTGAGTTTCACCTCCGCGTGGGAGCACACGTCGTGTAGCGCGTAGACCTCATCGCCCCGGCGGACCAGGGCGACGGGAGTCTCGCCCACCTCGATGCCGATCACGCCCTCGTCGGGGATGTCGGCGAGCTTGCAGACCTTCTCGAACGTCACTTCTCAAGCTCCGCCTCGACCCGGGCGAGCACTCGCTCGCGAAGCTCGGAGACCTCGATCTTCTCCACCAGTTGCGCGAAGAAGCCCCTGATGACGAGGCGACGCGCGTCCTCGTAGGGGATCCCGCGGGCCTGCAGGTAGAAGAGGTGCTCGTCGTCGAGGCGGCCGGAGGTGCTGGCGTGGCCGGCACCGGCGACCTCTCCGGTGAGGATCTCCAGGTTGGGCACCGAGTCGGCGCGGGCGCCGTCGGTGAGCAGCAGGTTGCGGTTGAGCTCGTAGGTGTCGGTGCCCTCGGCCTCGACCCGGATGATGACGTCGCCGATCCAGACCGCGTGGGCGTCCTGGCCCTGCAGCGCGCCGCGGTAGTCGACGTTGCTCCGGCAGCCGGGCCGGGAGTGGTCGACGAGCAGGCGGTGCTCCAGGTGCTGGCCGGCGTCGACGAAGTAGAGGCCGTTCAGCTCGGCGTCGCCGCCGGGACCGTCGTAGGAGACCGACGGGGAGAGCCGGACCAGGTCGCCTCCGAGGGTGACCACGAAGCTGCGGAAGGTCGCGTCCTTGGAGAGCAGGGCGTGGTGGTGGGAGACGTGCACGGCGCCGTCCGCCCAGTCCTGCAGGCTGATGACCTTGAGCGTGGCGCCCTCGCCCACGACGAACTCGACGTTGTCGGCGTAGAGCGCGCTGCCCTGGTGGTCGAGGACGACCACGGCCTCGGCCATCGGCTCCAGCTTCACGACCGTGTGGCCGTAGGCTGCGCCCCGGCCGGACCCGGTGAGGGTGACCACCGTCGGGGTGGAGACGACGACCTCGCGCGCCACCGTGATCACGGTGGCCTTCTCGAAGGAGGCGTAGGCCTGGGCGCTGACCCGGTCGGCGGGCACGTAGGCCCGGCCGAGCCGCGCGTCGTCGCGGCCGACGGTCTCCACGGTGACCTCGGGGGCGGCGTCGACGTGCACGACCACGTTCGCGGAGGCCGCGACGCCCTCGTGCAGCCCCTTGAGCCGGGAGAGCGGGGTGAAGCGCCACTCCTCCTCCCGGCCGGTCGGTACCGCGAAGTCCGCCACGTCGTACGAGGCCTTCTCGTGGAGCGTCGACAAGGGTTTTGCGGTGTCGAGACCCATCAGCCGACGGCTCCTTCCATCTGCAGTTCGATCAGGCGGTTCAGCTCCAGGGCGTACTCCATCGGGAGCTCGCGGGCGATCGGCTCGACGAAGCCCCGGACGATCATCGCCATGGCCTCGTCCTCGCCCATGCCGCGGCTCATCAGATAGAAGAGCTGGTCGTCGGAGACCTTGGAGACGGTGGCCTCGTGCCCCATGGAGACGTCGTCCTCACGCACGTCCACGTAGGGGTAGGTGTCGGAGCGGCTGATCTGGTCGACGAGCAGCGCGTCGCACTTGACGGTGCTGGCACTGCCGTACGCGCCCTCCTCGATCTGGACCAGACCGCGGTAGGAGGTGCGGCCGCCGCCCCTGGCGACGGACTTGGAGATCACCGAGGAGCTGGTGTTCGGCGCGAGGTGCACCATCTTGGAGCCGGCGTCCTGGTGCTGGCCCTCACCGGCGAAGGCCACGCTGAGGGTCTCGCCCTTGGCGTGCTCGCCCATCAGGTAGATGGCCGGGTACTTCATGGTGACCTTGGAACCGATGTTGCCGTCGACCCACTCCATGGTCGCGCCCTCGTACGCCACGGCGCGCTTGGTGACCAGGTTGTAGACGTTGTTCGACCAGTTCTGGATGGTCGTGTAGCGGCAGCGCGCGCCCTTCTTCACGATGATCTCCACGACCGCGCTGTGCAGCGAGTCCGAGGAGTAGATCGGCGCGGTGCAGCCCTCGACGTAGTGGACGTAGGAGTTCTCGTCCACGATGATCAGGGTCCGCTCGAACTGGCCCATGTTCTCGGTGTTGATCCGGAAGTAGGCCTGGAGCGGAATCTCCACGTTGACGTTCGGCGGCACGTAGATGAAGCTGCCGCCGCTCCAGGTCGCCGTGTTCAGCGCGGCGAACTTGTTGTCGCCGACGGGGATCACGGTCCCGAAGTACTCCTTGAAGATCTCCTCGTGCTCCTTGAGGGCGGTGTCGGTGTCGACGAAGATGACACCCTTCTCCTCAAGGTCCTCACGGATCTTGTGGTAGACCACCTCGGACTCGTACTGGGCGGCGACGCCGGCGACCAGGCGCTGCTTCTCCGCCTCGGGGATGCCGAGCCTGTCGTAGGTGCTCTTGATGTCGTCGGGCAGGTCCTCCCAGGAGGCGGCCTGCTTCTCGGTCGAGCGCACGAAGTACTTGATGTTGTCGAAGTCGATCCCGCTGAGGTCGGAGCCCCAGTTCGGCATGGGCTTCTTGCCGAACAGGCGCAGCCCCTTCAGGCGAAGGTCCAGCATCCACTCCGGCTCGTTCTTCAGCGCGGAGATATTGCGGACGACCTCTTCGGACAGGCCGCGTCGGGCCGTCGCTCCCGCGGCGTCCGAGTCGGCCCAGCCGAACTTGTAATTCCCGAGGCCTTCCAGCTCCGGGCGGTCGGTGACAGTCACCTTCCGGTCTCCTTGCTCGATATGTCGATCGTTTCGTGGGTTGCTGGTGATTGCACCGGCGCGGATGCCGGGGAGTTCGTCGCGCGCTCCCTCGCGCCCGGCCCGGAATCCCGGTGGGGACTCACATGTGTGGTGCACACGCCATCGCCGTGGGCGATGGTCGCGAGCCGCTGCACGGGGGTGTCGAGGATGCGCGCGAACGCCTCCGTCTCGGCCTCGCACAGCTGCGGGAACTCCGCGGCCACGTGCGCCACCGGGCAGTGGTGCTGGCACAGCTGCTCGCCGCCGAGGCTGGCCTTGCTCGCCGAGGCGGCGTAGCCGTCGGCCGACAGCGCCTCGGCCAGGACGCGCACCCGCTGGTCGGCGGGGACCTCGCGCATCTCCGGCCGCAGGCGGGCGACCAGGCCGGCCACCTGTGATCGGGCGAACTCCGCGACGGCCTCCTCACCCACGCGCTCGGCCAGGAAACGCAGCGCGCTCCCGGCGAGACCGTCGTAGGCGTGCTCGAAGGCGCTCCGGCCGGCGTCCGTTATGGCGAACAGCTTGGCCGGTCGGCCACGCCCGCGCTGGCCCCGCGGCCTGGCGGTGCGCGTCTCGGCCATTCCCTCGGCCAGCAGCGCGTCCAGGTGCCTGCGGACCGCGGCGGGAGTGAGACCCAGCCGCTCGCCGAGAGCGGCGGCGGTGACGGGCCCGTGCTCCAGGATGAGCCGGGCGACACGCGCTCGCGTGCTGCGCTCGGCGGACACGACGGAGGGCCGCGCGTCGGCGGCTCCCTCGGTGCCCTGCATCCCGGTCACGTATTTCACAACATCAGTGTGCCGTAATTGCTTCCCGAGTTACAAACGAATGCTCAGTCGCCCCAAATGCGATTTGTCACGCAGGCAAGCCTTACCTAACCTGCGGAAACATTCCGCGCGCCCCTTCGCAGCCCGGTGAAGGCGACAAGCGAGGCAAGGGTGAAGGCGGCCAGGACGACGGCCATCGGCAGGGCCGAGCCCTCGCCCCCCAGACCCACCAGCGGTGCGGCGAGCGCGCCGAGCGCGAACTGCAGCACGCCTGTCAGCGCGGCGGCACTCCCGGCGATCTGCGGGGGCTGGCCGGCCAGGGCGAGCGCGGCACTGCCGGGCATGACGAAGCCCGCACCGCACATGATCACGAACAGGGCGGCGACCAGCACCGGCAGGGGCAACTGGAGCAGCGCCGTGACGAGCAGCGTCACGCCCCCGGCCAGACTGGTGAACAGCCCGATGAGGACCAGCCGGGCGGGGTCCACCCGGCGCCCGGCGAGGCGCCCGCCGATCTGCGCGGTGATGGTCAGGCCCAGGGCGTTCAGGCCGAACACCAGGGAGAAGGTCTGCGCCGAGGTGCCGTAGACCTCCTGGAGCACGAAGGGCGACCCGGAGATGTAGGCGAACATGCCCGCGAAGCCCAGGCCTCCCGCCAGGGCGGAGGCCATGAAGGACCGGTCGCCGAGCAGGTGCCAGAAGGTGACGAGGGTGTGCCGCAGCCCCCCGCCCTCGCGCTGGTCCACGGGGAGCGTCTCGCGCACCCCGGACAGCGCGGCGGCCAGCAGCAGCAGGCCGGAGACGCTCAGCGCGACGAAGACGCCCCGCCAGGAGGTGTGGTTGAGCAGTTGCGCGCCCGCGATCGGGGCCAGGATCGGCGCGAGGCCGGTCACGAGCATGAGGGTGGCGAAGATGCGGGCGATGGCCGCCCCCTCGTACAGGTCCCGGACGACCGCGCGGACGATCACCAGCGCGGCGCCGCCCGCGATGCCCTGGAGCAGGCGTAACCCGACCAGCCCGTACACCGAGGGCGAGAAGGCGCACAGCAGTGAGGCGACGGCGTAGGCGGAGATGCCGAACAGCAGCGGCCCCCGTCGGCCGCGCATGTCGCTGAGCGGGCCGGCGATGACCTGCCCGACGGAGACCCCGATGAGGCAGGCGGTGAGGGTGAGCTGCACCTGCGCCTGCCCGCTGCCCAGGTCGGCGGCGATGGCGGGGAAGGCCGGCAGATACATGTCGATCGACAGGGGGCCGATCGCGGAAAGCGCGCCCAGTATGATCAGCAGCAGCCCCCTGCGCCGCGTGCTCGGCGCCACCTCCGACGACTCGCCGACGACCGCGGTCATACCCGTTACTCCCCTTTTGATCTCAGGCCACGATGGGCCCACAGGGGCCGAAGCGTCCCAACCATCGACAGGTCATCCGAATTCCTTGATTACGGAAATTTCCGGGAAAGAATCCCAAAGCGCTGATCAGCGAAAGACCGTTGGGAGCGTCCGGCGGGCCGGGGCCGGAACTCCGGGCCGGTGCTGAGCGACCCGGACGCGTGATCCGAGAACGTGACCGGTGACCGCAGTCCCTAAACTCGTGGCCATGGAATCCCCAGCCGTCGAGATCGTCGATCTGGTCAAGAGATACGGCGGAACGACCGCGATCGACGGCCTGACCTTCAACGCCGCCCGAGGCGCGGTCACCGCCGTGCTGGGCCCCAACGGGGCCGGCAAGACCTCCACCCTGGAGATCTGCGAGGGATTCCGCCGGGCCGACGGCGGCAGTGTGAAGGTGCTCGGGCTCGATCCGTCCAGGCCGGAACTGCGGGCCAGGGTCGGCGTGATGCTCCAGGCGGGCGGCGTTCCCCCGGCGACCCGCTGCGGGCGGTGGCTGCGGCTGATGGCCCGCTTCCACGCCCACCCGCTCGACCCCGCGGCGCTGCTGGAACGGCTGGGGCTGACCGAGCACGCCCGCACCCCGTACCGGAGGCTCTCCGGCGGCCAGCAGCAGCGCGTGTCGCTGGCCGGAGCGGTCATCGGCCGGCCCGAACTGGTCTTTCTCGACGAGCCGACCGCGGGCCTGGACCCGCAGGCCAGGCACGCCTGCTGGGAGCTGGTGCGTGACCTGCGCGCGAGCGGGGTCTCGGTGGTGCTCACCACCCACCACATGGACGAGGCGGAGAAACTCTCCGACCAGATCGTGATCATCGACCGTGGCAGGGTGGTCGCCGAGGGCACGCCCTCCTCCCTCACCGGCGCCGAGCGGCAGCTGCGCTTCCGCGCCCGCCCCGGGCTCTGCCTGGACGAGTTGCTCGCCGCGCTGCCCGACGGCAGCTCGGCCAAGGAGTCGCCGGCGGGGCACTACATCATCGAGGGTCAGGTAGCGCCCGGCCTGCTGGCCACCGTGACGACCTGGTGCGCCGCCGAGGGTGTGAGCACCGACGATCTCAGCATCGAGCGGCGTACCCTGGAAGACGTCTTCCTGGAGCTGACCGGGCGCGAGCTCCGTTGACGCCCCCGGCCCCCACCCCTTCACCACGCACGGATCCGGGCGCGGCCCGAGCCAGAGCACAGGAGAGCCGTTTGACCACCCTGGACCTCACCCCGGCCCCCGGAGCCGCGCCGCTGCACCGGATGGTGGCGGCCCAAGCGGGCGCGGAGATCCAGGCGATGCTCCGCAACGGCGAGCAGCTGCTGCTCACGATGATCATCCCGGTGCTGCTGCTCGTCGGCCTCTCGGTCGCCCCGATCATCGACGTGGGCGGCGGTTCCCGGATCGGCTTCGTCGCCCCCGGGGTGCTCGCGCTGGCCGTGATGTCCACCGCCTTCACCGGGCAGGCCATCGCGACGGGCTTCGAGCGCCGCTACGGCGTGCTGAAGCGGCTGGGCGCGACCCCGCTGTCGCGGACCGGTCTGATGCTGGCCAAGACGCTCGCGGTGATCGCCGTGGAGGTCATCCAGGTCACGGTCATCTGCGGGGTGGCGCTCGCCCTGGGCTGGCGCCCGGCGGGCTCGCCGCTCGCGGTGCTGCTGCTGGTCGTGCTGGGCACCGCCGCGTTCAGCGGGCTCGGCCTGCTGATGGCCGGCACGCTGCGTGCCGAGGCGACGCTCGCCGCGGCGAACCTCGTCTACCTGGTCCTGCTCGCCTGCGGCGGGATCGCCTTCCCGCTGGCGAGGTTCCCCGAGTCGGTACGGCCGGTGCTGGAGTCGCTGCCGATCTCCGCGCTGAGCGGGGGGCTCCGCGCGGTCCTGAGCGAGGGGGCGGGGCCGCCGCTCACCGCCCTGGCGGTCCTCGCGGCGTGGGCGGCGGTGTCGCTCTTCCTGACCTCGCGGACCTTCCGCTGGGAATGAACTGACTTTTCCGGTTCGTAACGGCCCATCTCATAACGGCCCATCTCATAACGGCCCGTCTCATAACGGCCTGTCACATAGTGCCTCCTCTTTCGCGAGCCCGTCTCATACCGCGGACATCACTGAAAGCGGGAGCCCCGATCAGTAAGGTGCCATTAACTATTTCGTGCCTGGCACAAGGAGTGTCGTGACCGCCGAAGCCCTGCACGGGCCCGCTGAGCCCCGCAGACCGGGAGCGCTGCTGAGGGCCGCCTCCGATGCCATCCCGCCATCCGGGCTGGTGCTGCTGGCCATCCTGTCGGTACAGGTGGGCGCGGGTTTCGCCAAGGACCTGTTCTCCCAGTTGCCGCCGAGTGCCGTGGTGTTCCTGCGGATCGCGACGGGTGCGCTGATCATGGGAGTGATCGCCAGGCCCCGGCTGAAAGGGCTGACCCGGAAGGACCTCGCGGTGGGCGCGGCCTTCGGCCTGACGCTGGGCGTGATGAATCTGTCGTTCTACGAGGCGCTGGCCCGGCTGCCCATGGGCATCGCGGTGGCGATCGAGTTCCTCGGGCCGCTCGGTGTCGCGGTGGCGGCATCACGCCGCCGCCTCGACCTGCTCTGGGTCGTGCTCGCAGCCTCCGGTGTGCTGCTGCTGGCCCCGTGGGGCACGTCGGCGTCCAGGATCAGCTGGGCCGGAATCGCCTTCGCCCTGGTCGCGGGGGTCTGCTGGGCCGGCTACATCCTGCTGGCGGCCTCGGTCGGCCGGCGCTTCCCCGGGGCGACCGGCCTCTCCCTGGCGATGATCCTCTCCTTCGTGCTGATCGCCCCCTTCGGGATCGCTTCGGGCGGCGCCGACCTGCTCCGGCCCGAACTGCTGCTGATCGGCGTCGGGGTGGGCCTGCTGTCGTCGGTCATCCCCTACTCGATAGAGCTGGAGGCCCTGCGCAGGATGCCCAAGCGGGTCTTCGGCATCCTGATGAGCATGGAGCCCGCGGCGGCCGCGCTGGTCGGCCTGCTGGTGCTGGGCGAGGTGCTCCAGGTGCGCGAGTGGGCCGCCATCGGCTGCGTGGTCATCGCCAGCGTCGGCGCCACCCGCGGCTCGCGCTGACCTCCGCCGGCCGCGCCACTACGTCGATCGGCCCTCCCGCCTCCTCAGACCCCGCCGAGGTAGGCCTCGACCACCCGGGGGTCCCGGCGGAGCTCGGCGGCGGGCCCGTCGAGGGCGCACTCGCCGTTCTCGATCACGTATCCGCGGTGGGCGATTCCGAGGGCGGCGACGGCGTTCTGCTCGACGAGCAGCACCGAGGTGCCCTCGGCGTTGATACCCGCGATGAGCTTCATGACCGAGGCGACCACCAGCGGCGCCAGGCCCATGGACGGCTCGTCCAGCAGCAGCAGCCGGGGCCCGGTGACCAGCGCCCTGCCGATGGCGAGCATCTGCTGCTCGCCGCCCGACAGCGTGCCCCCCTGCTGGGCGCGCCGCTCGGCCAGGTGGGGCAGCAGCTCGTACACGTGCTCGATCCGCCTGCGGATCTCCGCCTGGTCACGGACCAGGTAACCGCCCAGTTGGAGGTTCTCGTGGACGCTGAGCGTGCTGAAGATCCTGCGGCCCTCGGGGACGTGCACCAGGCCGCGGGCGGTGATCCTGTGCGGCTTCCGGCCGGTGATCTCCCTGCCGTCGAAGACCACCCTGCCGCCGCTGGGCCGCAGCAGCCCCGAGACCGCGGCCAGCGTGGTGGTCTTGCCCGCGCCGTTGTTGCCCAGCAGGGCGACGATCTCGCCCTCGGCGACGCCCAGGGACAGGCCGCGCAGGGCGTGCACGCCGCCGTAGTGGACGTCCAGCCCGTCGATGTCAAGCATTCGCGTCACTCCCGGCCGGGTCCTCTGTCCCCGCACTGTCTTTCCCGAGGGCGTCCTTCCCCGCGGTCTTCCCTGCGTCCTTCCCCGCGGTCTTCCCCACAGTCTTTCCCACAGTCTTCCCTGCGGTCTTCCCTGCGGTCTTCCCCGGCGAGGCGGCGGGGTCGCCGCCGAGGTACGCCTCGATGACCGCCGGGTCGCGCCGGACGTCCTCGGGGCGGCCGTCGGCGATCTCCCTGCCGAAGTTGAGCACGACCACGCGCTCGGAGACCTCCATGACCAGGCCCATGTCGTGCTCGATGAGCACGATGGCCACGCCGAGCGCCTGGACGCGCCGGATCAGGTCGAGCATCTCGGCCTTCTCCCCGTGGTTGAGCCCGGCCGCGGGCTCGTCCAGCAGCAGCAGGTCGGGCCGGCGGGCCAGGGCGCGGGCGATCTCGGTGCGACGCTGCTCGCCGTAGGGCAGGGCTCTGGCCTGCCCGTACCGGTCGCCGCGCAGGCCGACGAAGTCCAGCCAGTGGTGTGCCTGCTCGGTGCACTCGCGCTCGGAGCGCCGGTAGCGCGGGGTGTGCAGCAGGGCGTCCAGGACGCTCTGGCGCAACCACAGGTGCGATCCGGCGCGCACGTTGTCCAGGACCGACAGCTCGCCGAACAGGCGCAGGTTCTGGAAGGTCCGCGCGACGCCCAGGCCCGCGATGGCCGAGGGCCGCAGCCCGGGCAGGTCCCTTCCGCGCAGGGTGATCCGGCCCGAGGTGGGCCGGTAGAAGCCGGTGACGCAGTTGAAGGCCGATGTCTTGCCCGCCCCGTTGGGCCCGATCACGGAGACGATCTCCGCCTCGCCCACCGAGAACGACAGGCCGTCGATGGCCACCAGCCCGCCGAAGGACAGGCGCAGGTCGGCCACGGTCAGCAGGCTCAAGGGACCTCCTTGGAACGGGCCGGCCAGAGCCCCTGCGGGCGCAGGAGCATGAAGGCGATGAGCAGGACACCGAAAAGGAAGAACCGGTAGTCGGCGAGGTCGCGCAGGATCTCCGGCAGGATGCTGATCACGACGGCTCCGACGACGACGCCGGGCACCGAGCCCATGCCGCCGAGGACCACGGCCATCAGTACCAGCGCCGACGACAGGAAGGTGAAGCTGCCCGGCGAGACGGCCGACAGGTGCGCGGCGAACAGCACCCCGGCCAGGCCGCCCCAGACCGCCCCCGCGACGTAGGCGGCGAGCTTGACCCGGTAGGTGTGCACGCCCATCGCCTCGGCCGCGTCCTCGTCCTCGCGGACGAAGCGCCAGGCCCGGCCCAGGCGGGAGCGGCCCAGCCTGGCCGCGCCGAGGACGGCCAGCGAGACGACGGCCACCGTAAGGTAGTAGAAGGCCACCGGGCCCTCGACCAGGTGCGGGATGCCGTAGATGCCCGAGGGTCCGCCGGTGACGTCCAGGTTGTTGGCGGTGATCCGGATGATCTCACCGAAGCCGAGCGTCACGATGGCGAGGTAGTCACTGCGCAGCCGCAGCGTCGGCGCGCCGATGACGATCCCGGCTACGACGGTGACCACGATCACGGCGGGCACCGTGGCGAGCAGCGGCAACTCCAGGTGGGTGGCCAGCACCCCGCTGGTGTAGGCGCCGACCGCGAAGAAGGCGACGTAGCCCAGGTCGAGCAGGCCGCAGTAGCCGACCACGATGTTCAGACCGGCGGCGAGCATCACCGCGATGGCCGCGCTGGTCATGACCGACAGCGCGTACGGCGTGGCGTCGACGAAGGGTGCGAGCAGCGCGACCAGCAGTCCGGCCAGCCCGGCCCAGCGGTTCTGCAGCAGCCTCGACATTCTGCTGGGCGGCCGGTCCGTGCCGAGACGGCGGACCTTGGTCTCGGTCACACGCGCTCCGTCACGCGCTCGCCGAGCAGGCCGGTGGGCCGCACCGTCAGGAACAGGATCAGCACCCCGAAGGCGAACACGTCGCGCCACTCGCCACCCAGCCAGAACGTGCCGAACGACTCCAGCAGCCCGAGGAGCAGGCCACCGAGCATGGTGCCGGGGATGTTGCCGATGCCGCCGATGACCGCCGCCGTGAAGGCCTTGAGGCCGATCAGGAAGCCCATCATGAAGTCGATCTTCCCGTAGTAGGCCCCCGCCATCACGCCCGCGGCCCCCGCCAGAGCCGAGCCGACGAAGAAGGCGCGGGAGATCACCGCGTTGACGTCGATGCCCATCAGCGCGCTGGTGCGCGGGTCCAGCGCGATGGCCCGCATCGCCCTGCCCTCACGGGTCCGGGTGACCAGCAGGTTGAGCCCGGCCATGAGGAGCACCGCCACGCCGATCAGGACGAGCTGCTGCAGGGTGATCCTGGCACCGAGGACCTCCAGCGAGGTACCGCCCAGCCGCACCGGGTAGACCCGGGGGTCGGCCCCGGCCATCGCGCGCATCCCGTACTCCAGTGCGAAGGAGGCGCCGACGGCGGTGATCAGCAGGGACAGCCGCGGGGCGCGGCGTAGCGGCCGGTAGGCGATCCGCTCCAGCGCCACCCCGGCCAGGCCGGTGACGACCATGGTCGCCAGGAGCACCGCGAGCAGCAGCGGCAGGGCCATGGCGGAGGACACGCCGCCGACCGCGCCGAGGATGGCGAAGCCGGCGAACGCGCCGAGCATGTACAGGTCGCCGTGGGCGAAGTTGAGCAGCTTGATGATCCCGTAGACCATGCTGTAACCCAGGGCCACCAGGGCGTAGAACGAGCCGACGAAAAGCCCGTTCCAGATGAGTTGCGTCACTTCAGGGAGTCCTGCAGGGCGAACCTGTCGCCCTTGACGACGAGGATCTGGAAGCCGCCGTTGGCCAGGGTGTGTTCGGGGGTGAACTTCAGCGGCCCGGAGAACATCGGGAAGCCGTCGATCGCCTCAAGCGCCGCGATGACCTTGGTTCCGTCGGTGGCGCCCGCCTTGGTGACCGCCTCCGCGGCCAGTCGCACCGCGTCGTAGGCCTGGTTGGAGTACGGGCCCGGCTCGGCGCCGTACTTCTTCTTGTAGGCGTCGATCCAGCCCTCGGCGCCCTCCAGGGTGTCGGGGGTCTGGGTCATCGTGGCGTAGAGGCCCTCGGCGGCCTCGGCTCCGGCGATCTCGACCAGCTTGGGAGAGACCGAGCCGTCGCCGACCATGATGGAACCCTTGTACCCGGCCTGCCGGAGCTGGCGCGCGATCAGGCCGCCCTCCTGGAAGTAACCGGTCCAGTAGACGAAGTCGGGCTTCTTGGCCAGCACGTTGGTGATGTTGGCGCTGTAGTCGCTCTCCTTCGGGGTGACCGCCTCGGTGATCGCCGCCTCGGCCCCGCCCGGGGCCTCCAGCAGGGCCTGGGTGCGCAGCGCGATGTCCTTGGAGTAGCTGGTGTTGTCGTGCATCAGCGCGACGCTCCTGGACCCCTGCTTGGTGATCCACTTCTCCGCGGCCGCGGCCTGCTGGGAGCCGGTGCCGTTGATCAGGAAGACGTGCTTGAGCTTCTGGTCGACCAGTTCCTGGGAGTTGGCAGCCGGAATGATCATGGGAATGCCGGCCTTTCCGAAGATCGGCAGGGTGGGGAGCGTCGCACCGGAGCAGTAGCCGCCCACCGAGACGTCGATTCCCTCGGTGACCAGCTTGTTGGCGCCGGCGGCGGCCGACTGGGCGTCACAGGCGTCGTCGGCGGTCTTCAGCTCCAGCTTGCGGCCGAGCACGCCGCCCTTGGCGTTGATCTCGTCGATCGCGAGCTGCGCCGCGTTGCTCATATAGGGACCGGTGGCGGCCTCGCTGCCCGACTGCGGGATCAGCATGCCGAGGACGATCGGCTCGTCCTTTCCGGCGGCGGTCTGCCCGGCGCCGTCACCACCACCGAGCAGTCCCTGGCCACACCCGGTGACCAGGAGGCCGAGAACGGCCAGCGACGTGAAGGATTTCAGGGGGATGGCACGCATGTGCTGCTCCTCACATCTGGCGACGTGTGACATTGCACGTGTAGTTCGGAGGACACGTCAAGACCCAAAAAGATCGTTGGCGTTAGGACATCGCTTCTTCCGCAAGCCGCGGCCCATCGGTAAACGAATCGCCATCGGAGTCGGAGAGGGCGGCATCCTCGCTGTTCGGGCCCGGCGCGGCCGGCCTCAGGCCGGATACAACCGACCTCAGGCCTGGTGCAGCCGACCTTCAGGCCCGGCGCGGCCGACCTCAGGCCGGCCGGTCGGAGACCGGCAGGTCAGGGCCGCCGGTCAGGGCCGCCGGTCAGGTCAGGTCGGCGTGTCAGCGGTTCAGAGGAGGAAACCCGCGGGAAACGGGTCGCGGGGGTCGAGAAAATACTGGGCGGTGCCGGTGATCCACGCCCGCCCGGTGACGGCGGGGACCACCGCGGGCAGACCCGCCACCTCCGTCTCCCCGACGAGCCGCCCGACGAACCGGGTGCCGATGAACGACTCGTTCACGAAATCGGTGTCCAGGCCGAGCTCGTCCCTGGCGTGCGGCTGGGCCATCCTGGCGCTGGTGCCGGTGCCGCAGGGCGAGCGGTCGAACCAGCCCGGGTGGATCGCCATCGCGTGCCGCGAGTGCCGGGCGTCGGAGCCCGAGCCTCCGTACCGGCGTCGGCACCAGGGGTCCGCGACGGGACCGCAGCCCTCGCCACCTAGCATGTGAGCCGTGAAGCACCTCCTTGACCAGACCCGCCGGCAGGCCGCGAGACTGACGTGGATCGTGGGGCCGCCGACCTCCCTCACGCTGCGCCGCTGGGCGCTGGCGTCGGTGGCGGTCAACATCGGCATCACGGTGACGGGCGCCGCGGTGCGGGTCACCGGCTCCGGCCTGGGCTGCCCCACCTGGCCCAGGTGCACGCCGGACAGCTTCATCCCGGTGGTCCACGACGACATCTCGCCGATCAACATGGCGATCGAGTTCGGCAACCGGCTGCTGACCTTCCTGGTCCTCGCCGTCGGCCTGGCCTGCCTGTTCGCCGCCCTGCGGCTGCTGCCCCGCCGCCCCGATCTGGTCAGGCTGGCCTGGCTGCAGCCGATCGGCGTGGCCGTGCAGGGTCTCTGGGGCGGCCTGGTCGTGCGCACCGCGCTCAACCCGGTCACCGTGAGCGTGCACTTCCTGGTCTCCATCGGCATGATCGCCGCGGCGTACGCGCTGTACGCCCGCTCCGGCGAGGGCGCGGGCCCACCGCTGCGCCTGGTCCACCGCCACGTCCGCACGCTCGGTTTCGTGCTCACCGCCGCCGTGTTCGTCCTGCTCGTCATGGGCGTGGTGGTGACCGGCACCGGGCCGCACTCCGGGGACGCGATGGCCTCCAGGTTCGACTTCGACATCGAGACCGTGGCGAGGATCCACGCCGACGTCGCCTACGTGGTGGTCGGCCTCACCTTCGCACTGGCGTTCGCGCTGCATATCACCGACGCGCCCGGGCACGCCCGGCGCGCCGCCTGGACGCTGCTCGGCGTGGAGGTGGCGCAGGGGGGAATCGGATACGTCCAGTACTTCCTGGGCGTGCCCGCGACCCTGGTCAACCTCCACGTGCTCGGCTCGGCCCTGGTCTGGGTCTACACGCTGCGGCTGGTGTTCGCGACACGCTCGCGCGGCCCGGCGGGCACTACGGCCGTCGGGAACGCGAACGAGCTCGACCGGGTCCCGGCCTGACCCCGGCGGGAACGCCGCGTTCACTGACCCCCGAAGGGAACGCACCGCGTTCACTGCCCCGGAGGGAACGCCGCGTTCACTGCCCCGGAGGGAACACGCCGCGTTCGGGTCGCGCTCAGTCAGGGCGGATGCCGTGCCCGGGGAACGGCCGCGAGGAGGCGCCCCCCTGCGGGTACGGCGAGCCGCCCGGTGGCCGGGCACCGGATCCGTACCCCGGCGGGAGGTCGCCTCCGCCGGGAGACGGCAGCGGCGGCGGTGGCTGCGGGGGGAACTGGGCGCGGGAGGCGGCCATGCACTCCAGCAACGCCCGCTGCTCCTCGTTGAACGTGCGCTCGTCGATCACGTGGCCCCTGGCCCGCTCGTGGAGCAGGCCCAGCTCGGTGGCCGCGAGCTGGTAGTCACTCATCGCCCGCAGTCCCATCCTGCCTCCGTTGGTCCTGGCCCACTGCCGGGCATGGCGGCGCCCCGGCAGGGAGGAGAGCATCGCGATGTCGTACGAGGACACCAGCCCCGTCGCCCAGTAGGCGGGCAGGTAGGTCTGGATGAGCCCGATGATCCGCTTGCGGTCGCGGAAGATGATCCAGATCAGCACGAACAGCACGATCATCAGCAGCAGGTAGGCGATGGCCAGGCCGGCGATGCCGACATAGGAGGCGAAGCCGTTCCAGATGCCGTGCAGCAGCATCGCGCCGATCCATCCGGCGGCGATGACGAAGATCCGGCCAGGCCCCCGGCGCTGCGCCGCGTAGGCCACCGCGACGCCGATCATGGAGGTGAAAAGCGGGTGGGCGAACGGTGAGAGGATCCCGCGCAGCACGACGGTCACCGCCAGGCCCTGCGCGCCCATGTCGTCGAGCGCGGCCACGTAGTAGCTGACGTTCTCGCTCATGGCGAAGCCGAGGCCGACCATGCAGGCGTAGATGATGCCGTCGGTGGGCCCGTCGAGTTCCGCGCGCCTGAATTTGAGCAGGCCCAGCAGGACCAGGCCCTTCATCGTCTCCTCGACCACGGGGGCACCGAACGTGGCGGCGATGTTGCGCGCGTAGTCGTAGCCGAGCCCGGCGGCGTTCTCGATGTAGACGAGGTTGAAGGAGTTGATCACCCCGGCGACCAGGACCGCCACGCCGGCTCCCCAGGCGAACGCGAAGATCAGGTTGCCGCGCGGCTCCGGCTCGATCCGATCGAGGGCCAGCACCGCGGCCAGCAGCACGGGGACAGGCGCCAGCGCGAGGATCAGGGCGATGAAGAAGTAGACCGGGTCGCCGTTCAGCACGTCGAAGGAGAGCGACACCAGGCCGCACAGCCCCGTCAGGACGAGCCCGGTGATCAGCGCGAGCGACGGACGGTCCTTGAGCACCCACCGGGGGTCACGGCTGGCCATGAGGCAACCGTAACCGCTGACTTCCACCCCACGAATCAAACCGGGATATTCCAGCGCGAGGGTCTGCGATCCGCGCCTGGCGGCCAGACCTGCACGCCCCGGATCCGGAGACCATACCGAGTGCTGGAACGGTCACGGAACCGGAGCCGTGATCCGGCTCCTGAGGTTTTCCGACGACCATGAGCTACCCTCCCCACGACCAGGCCCGGCCCGGGCCGGCAAAGAAAACGTGTTCCCCACCCGGGAGACGTCTCCCCCTCACAGGAGACGCGGAAACGGGCATGTGGCAGGAGAGCGTATTCGCGGGAGGACTCAGACGAACATCGAGTCGATCGCGACGGCCAGGAACAGCAGTGCCAGGTAGGCGTTGGACCAGTGGAAGAAGCGCATCGGGCGCAGGTCGACACCGGTCTTGCCCGCGTTGACCCGGCCGAGGAGGCGGTGAACCTCCCACAGGCAGGCGGCGCCGAGGACGACGGCGACGGCGGGGTAGAGAAGGGTGGTTCCGGCCACCGGCCACAGCAGCAGCGAGCAGAGCACCGTGGCCCAGGTGTAGACGATGCTCTCCAGCACCACCCGGCGCTCGGTGGCCACCACCGGGAGCATGGGGACCTTCGCCGCGGCGTAGTCCTCCTTGTAGCGCATGGCCAGGGTCCAGGTGTGCGGAGGCGTCCAGAAGAACACCACGCCGAAGAGCACCACGGGAGCCCAGGCGAGGCTGCCGGTGACACCCGCCCAGCCGATCAGCACCGGCATGCAGCCCGCGAGGCCCCCCCACACCACGTTCTGCGAGGTCCGCCGCTTGAGGATCATCGAGTAGACGAGCACGTAGAACAGGTTCGCGGCCAGCGACAGTCCGGCGGCGAGCCAGTTCACGGTCAGCCCGAGGCCAAGGGTCGACAGCACCCCGAGGATGATCCCGAAGATCAGCGCGTTGGTCGGCGGCACCAGGTCGCGGGCGAGCGGGCGGCGCCGGGTGCGGCGCATGGCCGCGTCGATGTCACGGTCGATGTAGCAGTTCAGGGCGTTCGCGCTGCCGGCCGACAGGGTGCCGAACACCAGGGTGTTGACGGCGATCCACAGCGGCGGCAGGCCCTTGGCCGCCAGGAACATCACCGGGAGCGTCGTGATCAGCAGCAGTTCGATGATCCGCGGCTTCGTGAGGGCGACGTACGCCTTCACGACGTCACCGAAGGAGCGAGGCACGGCGCCTGCGGCCGTGCCCGCCTCGGGCGGGACCGTCGATTGGTTGTCGGTGAGCACCATCTAAGGCGCTTCCAGCACGTGCGGGGTCAACGCGTAACCTCTGATTAGAGCGGATCCATGGATGCGGGCACCAGCCAGTCTTGAGGACTCACTGTAGTTGCAGGGGGGGCCGGTCCCGGCACGGGGTGCGGAAGCCTCACGAGGCGACACCCGCCGTGCCGCGGAAACGCGCCGACCGCCGAGCGGAACGCGGACGGTTAAGGCACGCTTGCACCCTGGCAGGCACTTTCGCGCAAACCTTCCCCGCCCCGAAGCCCGGAGCGCTGGCCTGTACTCAGCTAACGCGGCCGAAACCGTTAGGGTCCAATGTGGGCGGGAAATACCAGACCGGCGCCACCATCACACTATTAGATCCGGAGACCGAGCAGTTGAGCAGCGAACTCGTGCCAGCCCTTGAATGGAGCGACCTGGACCGCCGCGCGGTCGATGTCGTACGAGCCCTGGCCATGGATGCGGTCGAGAAGGCGGGCTCGGGTCACCCGGGCACCGCGATGAGCCTGGCGCCCGCCGCGTACCTGCTGTTCCAGCAGGTGATGCGGCACGATCCGTCAGACCCCTCCTGGGTGGGCCGTGACCGGTTCGTCCTTTCGGCCGGCCACACCAGTCTGACCCTCTACATTCAGCTCTACCTGTCGGGCTACGGCCTGAGCCTGGACGATCTCAAGGCTCTGCGCCAGTGGGAGAGCCTGACCCCCGGCCACCCCGAGCACGGCCACACCGTGGGCGTCGAGACCACCACGGGGCCACTGGGCCAGGGCCTGGGCAACGCGGTCGGCATGGCCATGGCCGCCCGCCGCGAGCGCGGCCTGTTCGACCCGGACGCGGCGCAGGGCGCGAGCCCGTTCGACCACAACATCTGGTGCATCGCCTCCGAGGGGGACATCGAGGAGGGCGTCAGCCACGAGGTCAGCGCCCTCGCGGGCCACCAGAGGCTGGGCAACCTGACCGTCATCTTCGACAGCAACCACATCTCGATCGAGGACGACACCCAGATCGCGCTGAGCGAGGACGTCGTCAAGCGCTACGAGGCGTACGGCTGGCACACCCAGACCGTCGACTGGACGCGAGGCGGCGACTACGTCGAGGACGTCGAGGCGCTGCACCAGGCGCTGGAGGCCGCCCGCGCCGAGACCGGCAGGCCGTCGTTCATCCGGCTGCGCACGATCATCGGGTGGCCCGCCCCCAACAAGAAGAACACCGGCAAGATCCACGGTTCGGCGCTGGGCGCCGACGAGGTCGCCGCCACCAAGAAGGTCCTGGGTCTTGACCCGGCCAAGAACTTCGACGTCCCCGCCGAGGTCCTGGAGCACTCCCGCAAGGTCGTCGAGCGCGGCCACGCCGTGCGGGCCGAGTGGGACAAGCTCTACCAGAGCTGGCGCGAGGCCAACCCCGAGCGGGCCGCCGAGTTCGACCGCATCTCCGCGCGGCGGCTTCCCGCGGGCTGGACCGAGGCGCTGCCGGTCTTCGAGGCCGGTGCCTCCATCGCCACCCGCAAGGCCTCCGGTGAGGTGCTCAACAGCCTCGCGCCGGTGCTGCCCGAGCTGTGGGGCGGCTCGGCCGACCTGGCCGAGTCCAACAACACCACGATGAAGGGCGAGCCGTCCTTCATCCCCGAGGAGTTCCAGACCAAGGACTTCCCCGGCAACCCCTACGGCCGCACGCTGCACTTCGGCATCCGCGAGCACGGCATGGGGGCGATCCTCAACGGCATCGCGCTGCACAACGGCACCCGCCCCTACGGCGGCACGTTCCTGGTCTTCAGCGACTACATGCGCCCGGCCGTGCGGCTGGCGGCGCTGATGAAGCTGCCGGTCACCTACGTGTGGACGCACGACTCCATCGGCCTGGGCGAGGACGGCCCGACGCACCAGCCCGTCGAGCACCTGTGGGCGCTGCGCGCCATCCCCGGTCTCGACGTGGTCCGCCCCGCCGACGCCAACGAGACCGCCGCCGCATGGCAGGTCGTGCTGGAGCACAACGACCGCCCGGCCGCGCTGGCGCTGACCCGCCAGAACCTGCCGGTCTACGAGGGCACCCGCGACGCGACGAAGGTCGCCCGTGGCGGCTACATCCTGCGGGAGGCCTCCAACGGGCAGCCCGCGGTGGTCCTGATCGGCACCGGCTCGGAGGTCGAGCCGGCCGTCGAGGCCCGCGAGATCCTGGAGGCGGAGGGCATCGCCACCCGGGTCGTCTCGATGCCGTGCGTGGAGTGGTTCCACGCCCAGGACGCGGCCTACCGGCAGACGGTGCTGCCCCCCTCGGTCCGCGCGCGCGTGGCGGTGGAGGCGGGAATCGCGATGGGCTGGCGGGAGTTCGTTGGAGATGAGGGCGCGGTGGTCAGCCTGGAGCACTTCGGTGCCTCGGCTCCCTACAAGACCCTCTACGAGCAGTTCGGCCTGACCGCTGAGCGCGTGGTCGCCGCAGCCAAGGCGAGCCTCGCCAAGGCCGGAGCCGACAAGGGCGAGACGACAGGAAACCGATCATGAGTGAGATCCTGAGGAAACTCTCCGAGCAGGGCGTCTCCATCTGGCTGGACGACATCAGCCGCGAGCGCCTGCGTACCGGCAATCTCCAGTCGCTGATCCGCGACCGGCAGGTGGTCGGGGTCACCTCCAACCCGACGATCTTCGCCTCCGCGCTGAGCAAAGGCGACGCCTACGACACCCAGCTGCACGATCTGAAGATCCGCGGTGTCGACGTCGAGGAGGCGGTGCGCGCCATCACCACCTACGACATCCGCTGGGCCGCCGACGTGCTGCGGCCGGTCTACGACGCCAGCGGCACCGTGGACGGCCGGGTGTCGATCGAGGTCGATCCGCGCCTGGCCAGGGAGACGGAGAAGACCGTCGCCGAGGCGCGCGCGCTGTGGTGGATGGTCGACCGGCCCAACCTGTTCATCAAGATCCCGGCCACCGCCGAGGGCCTGCCCGCGATCACCCAGGCGATCTCCGAGGGCATCAGCGTCAACGTCACGCTGATCTTCTCCCTGGAGCGCTACCGCGCCGTGATGAACGCCTGGCTGAGCGGCCTTGAGCAGGCCAAGGCCAAGGGCCTTGACCTGTCGGCCATCGAGTCGGTGGCCTCGTTCTTCGTCAGCCGGGTGGACGGCGAGATCGACAAGCGCCTGGACAAGATCGGCACCCCCGAGGCCCTGGCGCTGAAGGGCAAGGCCGCGCTCGCCAACGCCCGGCTGGCCTTCGCCGCCTTCGAGGAGGTCGTCGAGTCCCCGCGCTGGCAGGCGCTGGCCCTGGCCGGAGCCCGGCCGCAGCGCCCCCTGTGGGCCTCCACCGGTACGAAGAACCCCGACTACCCCGACACCCTCTACGTCGATGAGCTGGTCACCTCCGGCACCGTCAACACGATGCCGGAGAAGACCCTCGAGGCGACGGCCGACCATGGCAGGATCACCGGTGACACGGTCCGCCCCTCCTACGAGGACGCCTGGAACACCATGGCCGCGCTCAAGGAGATCGGCATCGACTACGACGACGTCGTGAGGTTCCTGGAGGAGGACGGCGTGGACAAGTTCGAGGCCTCCTGGACCGAGCTTCTGGCGACCGTCGCCACCGAGCTGAAGAAGGCATGAGGGAACACATGTCAATGTCCGTAACATTCGGCGGGGACGACCTCACCGAGCAGGCCTCCGAAACGATCGGCCGGCTCGCCTCCGAGGGGGTCCCCCAGTCCCTGGCCGCCGGCGACCCCACGCTGTGGGGCCCGGAGGCCGAGCCCGAGGCGGCCGTCCGCCTCGGCTGGCTCAACCTCCCGCTGACGAGCAGGCAGCTGCTCGGTGAGATCGGCGAGCTGGTGGAGTGGGCCCGCGCCGAGGGCCTGGACCACGTGGTCCTGGCGGGCATGGGCGGCTCCTCCCTCGCTCCCGAGGTCATCACCGGCTCCGCCGACGTACCGCTGACCGTGCTCGACACCACCGATCCCGGCCAGGTGCGCCGCGCGCTGGAGGACCGGCTGGAGAGCACGCTCCTGGTCGTCGCCAGCAAGAGCGGCGGCACCGTCGAGACCGACAGCCACCGGCGGATCTACGAGAAGGCCTTCCGCGACGCCGGAGTCGACCCGGCGACAAGGATCGTCGTCATCACCGACCCGGGCTCGCCGCTGGAGCTCAGCGCCCGCGAG
This sequence comes from Streptosporangium sp. NBC_01810, assembly GCF_035917355.1. Taxonomy (NCBI): domain Bacteria; kingdom Bacillati; phylum Actinomycetota; class Actinomycetes; order Streptosporangiales; family Streptosporangiaceae; genus Streptosporangium; species Streptosporangium sp. NBC_01810. The sequence goes on from NZ_CP109070.1 coordinate 3,488,476, forward strand.
GCGGGTTACCGGGTGGTCCTGGCCGACCCGACCGTGGGCGGCCGCTACAGCGCCCTGACGGCGTTCGGGCTGGTGCCCAGCGCGCTGGCCGGCGCCGACGTCGAGCGGCTGCTCGACGACGCCGCCGAGGTGCTGCCGCTGCTGTCGCGCTCGGAGGGCAACCCCGGTCTCGACCTGGGCGCCGCCCTGGGGGCGGCGGCGGTCGCCGGGCGCGACAAGCTCGTGATCGAGGACGGCCTGTCGGAGATCAACGGTCTGCCCGACTGGATCGAGCAGCTGGTCGCCGAGTCCACCGGTAAGTCCGGCAAGGGCATCCTGCCCGTCGTGGGCGCCGACCCCGGCGACGCCGACGACGAGCTGCTCGTCGGGATCGACACCGACGGCGTGGTGACCGTCGCCGGCCCGCTGGGCGCGCAGTTCCTCGTCTGGGAGTACGCCACGGCCGTCGCCGGGCGCGTCCTGGGCATCGACCCGTTCAACCAGCCGAACGTGGCCGAGTCCAAGGAGAACACCGCCAAGCTGCTCGACCGGAGCGAGCTGCCGGTCGGCACGCCGATCCTCGTCGACGGCCCGGTGGAGGTCTACGGCGAACTGCCGCCGGGCGCGGAGGCTCCCAAGGACCTGTCCGACGTGCTCACCGGGCTGCTGGAGGCGGTCCCCTCCGACGGCTACCTCGCGGTGATGGCCTACCTCGACCGGGAGGCGGCCTTCGACGCCCCGTACCCCGAGGGCGCCTCGTTCGAGGAGATGACGGACGTGTGGAGCGAGGCCGATCCGGCCACGCTCCGCGGGAGGCTCGCAGTCCGCACCGAGCGACCGGTCACCTTCGGGTGGGCCCCCCGTTTCCTGCACTCCACCGGCCAGTACCACAAGGGAGGCCCGCAGAACGGGGTGTTCCTGCAGATCACCGGGGTCGTCGAGAACGACCTGGAGGTTCCCGGCAAGCCCTACACCCTGGGCCGCCTCCAGCTCGCCCAGGCGCTGGGCGACCTGGGCGCCCTGACCAGCCGGGGGCGCCCCGCCGTGCGGCTGCACCTGACCGACCGCGTCGCCGGTGTCGCTCACCTGCTCGCCGCCTCACGGGAGGTCTGATGTGCCGCCGGAGGTTCGAATGAGCAGGGAGAACTCCCCGCCACAGGCCGACCAGGCCCAGGCGGGAGAGCTCACCACGACGGGCATCGCGCACGAGGGGGCGGTGGACATGGCCACCACGGCCACCGCCGCCTCGACCGCCGGCATCACCGAGGCCCTGATCGAGTCCAACCCGCTGCGCGACCCGCGCGACAAGCGCCTGCCGCGCGTGGCGGGGCCGTGCGTGCTGGTGCTGTTCGGCGTGACCGGCGACCTGGCACGTAAGAAGCTGCTGCCGGCGATCTACGACCTGGCGAACCGGGGGCTGCTGCCCCCGGGCTTCTCCCTGGTGGGTTTCGCCCGCCGTGACTGGGAGGACCAGGACTTCGCGCAGCTGGCCCACGACGCCGTCAAGGAACACGCGCGCACGCCGTTCCGCGAGGAGGTCTGGAAGCAGCTGTCGGAGGGCATCTTCTTCTGCCGCGGCGAGTTCACCGACGACGGCGCCTTCGACGCGCTGGCGATGATGCTCAAGGAGATCGACGAGACCCGGGGCACCGGCGGCAACTACGGCTTCTACCTGTCGGTGCCGCCGAAGTTCTTCCCCGTCGTGGTCCAGCAGCTGAAGCGGACCAACCTGGCGGACGGCCCCAAGGGTTCCTGGCGCCGGGTGGTGATCGAGAAGCCCTTCGGGCACGATCTGCGGAGCGCCCAGGAGCTCAACGCGATCACCAGCGCGGTCTTCCCGGAGAGCTCGGTGTTCCGCATAGACCACTACCTGGGCAAGGAGACCGTCCAGAACATCCTGGCGCTGCGGTTCGCCAACAACCTGTTCGAGCCGATCTGGAACCGGGGTTACGTCGACCACGTGCAGATCACGATGGCCGAGGACATCGGCATCGGCGGCCGGGCCGGCTACTACGACGGCATCGGCGCGGCGCGCGACGTGATCCAGAACCACCTGCTGCAGTTGCTGGCCCTGGTCGGCATGGAGGATCCGACGTCGTTCGGAGCCGACTCGCTGCGCAGGGAGAAGGAGAAGGTCCTCAAGGCGGTGCGGCTGCCTTCCGACCTGTCGCCGGCCACCGCGCGCGGCCGCTACGGGGCCGGCTGGCAGGGCGGCGAGCCGGTCATCGGCTACACGCAGGAGGAGGGCATCCCGCCCGACTCGATCACCGAGACCTACGCCGCCATCAAGCTGGAGATCGCCAACCGGCGCTGGGCGGGGGTGCCGTTCTACCTGCGCACCGGCAAAAGGCTCAGCCGCCGGGTCACCGAGGTGGCCGTGGTGTTCCAGCGCGCGCCGCACCTGCCGTTCAGCAAGGACGACACCGAGATCCTGGGGCAGAACGCCCTGGTCATCCGGGTGCAGCCGGACGAGGGCATCACGGTTCGGTTCGGCTCCAAGGTGCCGGGCACCGCGATGGAGGTCAGGGACGTCTCGATGGACTTCGCCTACGGCGAGTCGTTCATGGAGTCCTCTCCCGAGGCCTACGAGCGGCTGCTGCTTGACGTGCTGATCGGCGACCCGCCGCTCTTCCCGCACCAACGCGAGGTCGAGTTGTCCTGGAGGATCCTCGATCCGATCGAGGACTTCTGGAGCCGCCAGGGCCCGCCGGAGGAGTATCCCGCGGGCACCTGGGGGCCGGCCTCGGCCGACGAGATGATGGCCCGCGACGGGCGCGCCTGGAGGCGGCTGTAGATGACCAGCTTCATGCTCAGCGGCACGACCGCCTCGAAGATCTCCTCCCAGCTCACCCACCTGCGCCACCAGATGGGCACCCCGGCGGTCGGCATGGTGCTGACCCTGGTGGTGGTCTGTGGCGAGAGCGACCAGTACGACGCGCTCCGGGCGGCGACCGAGGCGGCCAGGGAGCATCCCTCCCGGATACTGGTCGTCATTCCTCGCGACCCGCACGAGCCCAACCGGCTCGACGCCGAGATCCGGTTCGGCGAGTCGACCCCGGGCGAGGTGATACTGCTCCGCCTGTACGGGGAGCTGACCAGGCACGCCGACTCGGTGGTCAGCCCGCTGCTGCTCACCGACACCCCGGTGGTCGCCTGGTGGCCCAGCGAGTGCCCCGAGGTCCCGGCCGCGGATCCGATCGGCATGCTGGCCCAGCGCCGCATCGTCGACGCGCGGTCCGCGCCCGACTCGGTCAAGGCGATCATCAGCCGGGCCCGCGGTTACGTGCCCGGCGACACCGACCTGGCCTGGACCCGGCTGACGACGTGGCGGAGCCTGCTGGCCGCCGCGTTCGACCAGCCGGTGGGCAAGGTCAAGCGGGGCACGGTGGAGGCCGCGGCCGGCCATGCCAGCGCCCTGCTGCTGGCGGCCTGGCTCGGGGATCGCCTCGGCGCGTCCATGAAGGTCTCCGACTCTCCCGGGCCGGGCCTGACCGCCGTCAAGCTGGTCTCGGGTGAGGGCGACATAGCCATCACCCGGGGCGACGGCCGTCAGGCCATGCTTGCGCGCCCCGGCCAGCCGGACCGCCGGGTCGCACTGACCCGGCGCCCGACGGCGGACCTGCTCGCCGAGGAACTGCGGCGGCTGGACCCCGACGAGATCTACGCGTCCGCGATCCAGCGGCTCGCCCGGACCCGCAAGTCTTGAGCCGTGAGCGCCCCGCGGCCTGCCGCGGGGCGCCTCCTTTCGAAAGAGAAGTTCCGTGAGCGTTCCCACTGTGATCATCCATCGCGACGCCGACGTGCTCGCCAAGGCCGTCGCCGCCCGGGTGATCATCCGCGCCATCGACGCCCAGTCCGCCAAGGGCTCGGCCCATCTGGTCCTGACCGGCGGCACCGTCGGCCTCGCCACCCTCGCCGAGATCGCCGCCTCCCCGGCCAGGGACGCCGTCGACTGGCGCAAGGTGGACATCTGGTGGGGCGACGAGCGTTTCCTGCCGACCGGCGACCCCGAGCGCAACGAGACCGGTGCCCGCAAGGCCTTGCTGGACCACGTGGACGTCGACCCCGAGCGGGTGCACGTGATGCGCGGCCCCGACTCGGGCATGACCGCCGAGGAGTCGGCCGACGCCTACGCCGAGGAGCTTCGCAGGGCCTCGCGCCCCGAGGACCACGGCCCGGCGCCGTCGTTCGACCTCATGATGCTCGGCATGGGCCCGGACGGCCATGTGGCCTCGCTCTTTCCCGGCATGCCCGCCCTGTACGACACCCGCCCGGTGGTGGCGGTGCACGGCTCGCCCAAGCCGCCGCCCACCCGCGTCTCGCTGACGATGCCGGTCATCCAGGGCGCCCGCGACGTGTGGGTGATCGCCGCCGGTGAGGAGAAGGCCGGAGCGGTGCGGCTGGCGCTGTCGGACTCGGGAACGATGCAGGTCCCCGCGGCCGGCGCCCGAGGTAGCCGGCGAACCCTCTTCCTGCTGGACCGGGCCGCCGCCTCCAAGATCCCCTCTTCGCTGGGCCGGATCTCCTCCCCCTGATCACTCGCGTGGCGGAATACCACCCCGGGCAGGTCAGGGGGCCGTTGCGGTGGGCTGGTCGGCGATGGTGGCGATCTCGTCGAGGAGTTTCTTCTTGCCCGCCTGGTCGAGGGAGGAGGCCTGCACGGCGTTGCGGGCCAGGGTGGTCAGCATCTGCCGGTCCAGGCCCAGGTGCTGGGCGGCGACGCGGTACTCGCCGCTCAGGGTGGTGTCGAACATGGGCGGGTCGTCGCTGTTGAGGGTGACGAACAGGCCCTCCTCGATCATGCGGGGCAGCGGGTGCTCCTCGATGCGGGCGACCTGGCCGGTGCAGACGTTGGAGGTGGGGCAGACCTCCAGCGGGATCTGTGTCTCGCGCAGGTGGGCGACCAGGCGGGGTCGTCCATGCAGGCGATGCCGTGGCCGATCCGCTCGGCGCCCAGGTGGTCGAGGACCTCCCAGCACGTCCGCCCCCGGCAGCCACATCCCCTTCACCCCGCGCGCCAAGAAGATGCTCGAACTGTCGCTGCGGGAGGCACTCGGCCTGCACCACGGCTACATCGGCACCGAGCACATCCTGCTCGGTCTGATCCGCGAGGGCGAGGGACTGGCCGCCCGGGTGCTGACCGGGCGGGGGGCGCCTGGAGACCGTAACGGCGCCGGGATCTCGGCAAGACGGCCCGCGCCCGCCCTCGTGAGAGGGCACAGGGGTGAGCCCTCCCCGCTTCGGGATCCCTGAGCGATCTCGAAACGGGGAGGCCGGGTGACGGGTTCAACTCGGGGATGGTGACGGGTTCAACTCGGGGATGCCGTCGCCACCACTCCCACGGCCACCCTGGCTTCCAGCACGCCGGGGTCCTCGGTGCGGCTCAGGGTCGCGCCCAGCGAGACCAGGAGCCTGCGCATGCGCACGTTGTCGGCGAACAGGGTGGCTCTGACCTCGGCGAAGCCCAGGTCCCGGGCCTGGCCGACGAGCATCTGGGCCAGTGACATGCCCAGCCCCCTGCCCTGCCAGCGATCCTCGACCAGGAAGGCCATCTCGGCGATGCCGGGGTCGGGGGTGAACAACAGGTTGGCGAGGCCGACGACCTGGCCGTCGTGCCCGGCGACGATGGAGTACCCCTTCGTGCGGTCACAGAGCCGGTCGAAGACCTTCGGCGGCAGCACGGGCATCGCGGTGAAGTAGCGGAACCTGCGGGCCTCGGGCGAGCAGCGGTCGTGCAGGTCGCGTACGGCCACGCGGTAGAGCCGGGTGAGCGGGCGGATCTGGACCTCGACGCCGTTGGAGAGCGTGATGTCGCGGTCGGTTCCCGACTGCTCGGCGGGGGGCTGCGCCAGCCGCACGAAGGAGGCCGCGCGGGCGGCCTCGGTCAGGGTGAAGGGCAGTTCGGCCCGGCGCACCCTGATCGCGCGGCGCGGGGCCACGGGCACGGTGAGCAACGTGGGGTCCGGAAGGTCGCTCATCTCGGCACCGTAGACCCAGCGGGAGTCGTCGGCGCGCAACAGCTCCCCGAGCAGCTCGGGCAGGCGCCAGGGGGTCGTGCGCAGCCGGGAGGCGAGCAGGAGCACTCGGGTGGGCTCGTCCGTCAGCTCGTGCGCGGTGGCGGGGACGACCAGGACCTCGCGTCCACCGGCCGCCTCCAGCGCCTCGCGCACCGCCTCGGCGCCGGCGGGGATGTCCGTGACGAACTCGTCGACCGTGCCGTCCGCGTCGGTCTGGACGCTCAGGCCCAGGATGTTGCCGCCCTTGGCGGCGAGCGCGGCGGTCAGCGAGGCGAGACGCCCCGGCCGCTCGTCAACGGTTGTACGGATCCTCAGAAACCCCATCAGAAAGCCCCTTCTGTTGGGGGATAGCCTTACCTGACCCTGTTACGGGACTGCTACACATGAGTGAGCCCACCGTTACATCTGGGCGTATCGCTCATTACGTGGCAAGACAGCTTTTCTGCAACGGTTTCCGTTGACAGGCGTACCTCAATAGACGGATATAGCAGGATATGAGGCCATGAGCACGCGCATTCCCCTGGCTGGGGATTTCGTCAACGGAGACGTCTCCTTCTGGTATCGCTCCCTCGGCATCCCCACGGCCGGCACTCCCCTCGGCGGCGATCTCGACGCCGACGTGGCCATCGTCGGCGCCGGTTACACCGGTCTGTGGACCGCCTACTACCTGAAGAAGGCCAGCCCCACCCTGCGGATCGTGGTGCTGGAGAAGGAGTTCGCCGGCTACGGCGCCTCGGGGCGCAACGGCGGCTGGCTGGTCGGCGAGCTGGCGGGCACCCCCGAGCGCTACGCCAGGACGCACGGCGCGGACGCGGCCAAGCGGCTGCAGCGGGTGATGTTCGAGGCGATCGACGAGGTCATCACGGTCGCCAAGGACGAGAACATCGACGCCGACATCGTCAAGGGCGGCGTCACCACGGTCGCCACCAACGCCGCCCAGGACCTGCGGCTGCACCGGTTGCTCGCCCACGAGCGCCACTGGGGCTGGACCGAGGATGACGTGCGGCTGCTCGACCCGGCGGAGCGGGAGGAGCGCCTGCGGGTGGACGGCGCGGTCAGCGCGATCTGGAGCCCGCACTGCGCCAGGATCCAGCCCGCCAAGCTGGCCCGCGGCCTGGCCCAGACCGTGCGGGACCTCGGCGTGGAGATCTTCGAACGCACCCCGGTAACCGAGATCGCCCCGCGCGAGGCCCGCACGCCGTACGGCACGGTCCGCGCCGACTACGTCATCCGCGCCACCGAGGGGTTCACCGCCGAGCTGAAGCAGTACCACCGCGCCTGGCTGCCGATGAACAGCTCGATGATCGTCACCGAGCCGCTGGGCGGGCTGTGGAACGAGATCGGCTGGGAGGGCCACGAGTTGCTCGGCGACATGGCGCACTACTACATGTACGCCCAGCGCACCGCCGACGGCCGGATCGCGTTCGGCGGGCGCGGCAAGCCCTACCTGTACGGCTCCCGGGTGGACGACCGGGGCCACACCCACGAGTGGACCATCGAGGCGCTCTGGGAGTTGCTGACCGGGATGTTCCCCGCGGTCAAGGCCTCGAAGGTGGCGCACGCCTGGTCCGGTGTGCTCGGCGTGCCGCGCGACTGGTGCGCCACCGTGCACGTCGACCACGCCACCGGCATCGGCTGGGCGGGCGGCTACACCGGCCACGGGGTTACCACGACCAACCTCGCCGGCCGTACCCTGCGCGACCTGATCCTGCGCGAGGAGAGCGAGCTCGCCTCCCTGCCCTGGGTGGACCGCAAGGTGCGAGGCTGGGAGGTGGAACCGCTGCGGTGGATCGGCGTGCACACCATGTACGACCTCTACCGGCGGGCCGACGCCAGGGAGAAGGCCGGGCTCGGCCGCACCTCGGTGCTGGCCCGCGTCGCCGACTCCATCACCGGACGCTGAGCGCCGGGAAGACGCCCCGGACGGCGGTAGGTGTCGATGGACGGGCGGTGAACGCCGGCGAGTGTCGGCGGACGTCTCCCGGGCCTCGGCCGACGCCCGGAGAAACTCACGCTGGACCTCGGCCGGTCGAGCGTGCAATGTAGGTGATCAAGCGGCATCCCGGGGGCTCCAGCTGCCTCCGGGCCACCGACGACAGGAATGGTGCAACAGTGAGCGACCTGCTCTTCCGGGGCGGCCGGGTCTTCCTCGCCGCCGACGCCTTCGCCGAGGCGGTGCTGGTCCGTGACGGCCGGATCGCCGCCGTCGGCGCGGAGTCCGACGTCGCAGGCCTGGCCGCCCCCGGCCACGAGATCGTCGACCTGGACGGGCGCCTGCTGACCCCCGGGTTCACCGACGCGCACATCCACCCGGTGCAGGCGGGCCTGGAGCGGGCCAGGTGCGACCTGTCCGAGGTCTACGGCCTGCCGGAGTACGTGGAGAAGATCGCCGCCTACGCGGACTCCCACCCCGGCCACGAGTGGATCGACGGCGGAGGCTGGGACATGTCCGCCTTCCCCGGCGGCCTCCCGCACCGTTCCCAGCTCGACTTCGTCGACCGCCCGGTCTACCTGATCCAGCGCGACCACCACGCCGCCTGGGTGAACAGCCGGGCGCTGGAGCTGGCCGGGATCACCCGCGACACCTCCGACCCCGCCGACGGCAGGATCGAGCGCGACGCCGACGGCACGCCGAGCGGCGTGCTGCACGAGGGCGCGATGGACCTGGTCGGCCTGCTCACCCCCCGCCCCAGCGCCCGGGACATGCACGAGGCGCTGCTGGCTGCCCAGGAACACCTGTTCTCCCTCGGCGTCACCGGCTGGCAGGACGCCATCGTCGGCTCCTACGCGGGCTACGACGACCAGCTGTCCACGTACGTCTCGGCGGCGGCCTCAGGCGCGCTGCGGGCCCGCGTCGTGGGCGCGCTCTGGTGGGACCGGGCGCGCGGCGCCGAGCAGATCCCCGAGCTGCTGGAGCGGCGCGAGTCGGCCACGGGACTGGAGCGGTTCCACGCCACCTCGGTGAAGATCATGCAGGACGGCATCGCCGAGAACTTCACCGCCGCGGTGATCGAGCCCTACTGCCGCTGCGGCGGCACCGGCCTGTCGTACGTCGACCCCACGCTGCTGAGGGAGTACGTCGCCGAGCTGGACCGGCACGGCTTCCAGGTGCACTTCCACGCCATCGGTGAGCGGGCGGTCCGCGAGGCGCTGGACAGCTTCGAGGGGACCGACCCGGCCAACCGGCACCACATCGCGCACCTGCAGATCGTCGAGCCGTCCGACGTGCCGCGCTTCGCGAAGCTCGGCGTGACCGCCAACCTGCAGCCGCTCTGGGCCACCCATCACGCCCAGATGGACGAGCTGACCCTGCCGTTCCTGGGCGAGAAGCGCTCCGGCTGGCAGTACCCGTTCGCCGACCTGCTGCGGGCCGGCACCCACTTCTGCGCGGGCAGCGACTGGCCGGTCTCCGGCGCCGACCCGATCCAGGGCCTGCACGTGGCGGTCAACCGCACCGAGCCGCCCGGCTCGGTGCACGCGGGCTACCCGACGGCGCAGACCCCGTTCCTGCCCGGCCAGAGCCTGGATCTGGCCACCGCGCTGACCGCCTACACCGCCGGCTCGGCCTGGATCAACCACGACGACGACGCCGGCACCATCGTCCCCGGCAACCGCGCCGACCTGGTCGTCCTGGACCGCGACCCGTTCACCGAGCCGCGATCCGAGATCTGGCGGACGAGGGTCGCGATGACCTTCGTCGGCGGCGAGCAGGTCTACCGGCGCTGACCTGGGACGACACGGGCCAGTCCGGTACGGCGGAGGCGATCCGGTTGGTCAACCGCCATCCTGTTCCCTTCGCCGTGGCATGTCACCTGGAAGCGCCCCGTATCAGGCGTTCGACATCACGCCAGAACTTGTCGAAGGAGGGTGCGTTCTTGCGTGCCTGAGCCATGTCGAACTGCGTGGTCAGGGCCGCCTGATCAACCGTGGGGCGGTAGGAGGTGCCGTCGATCTTCCGTGTCGAGAGCCATCCCTTCGCATCGCGGGGTCCTTCGGGATCGGTGGGCGCTTCGAGAGGGTCCGCCAGCCCTCTGTGGCCCGCGAGCGAGGAGGCTGCGGCGAGGAACCACGCCTCGAACTCCCGATTGGCAAGAACCATCGAGATCTCTCTGTCCCCACGGGCCTGCCGCGCCCGCTCCAGGAGTGCCGGCCCGGTCGTGGCAGGACAGTCGTCATCCGCGTCGATCAGCAGCAGAATCCCACCGAGACCGTCGACCCGGTAGGAAGCCTGAAGAACTGCCTTCTCGACACCCCCGGGGGCGACCAGTTTGGATCGTGGGACGCGGAGTGGGGCAGGAATCCGTATGTTCCAGACCGAGAGATCATGCGCGATCCTGCGGAGCAAAATCGGGAGTGCGGCGACCTCGCCCTCCCCTTCCACGACAGTGGCAATGGAGATCGCTCCGGTCATTCCGTCTCCTTGGGCCGGAGCTGGCTGCTCCGCATCAGCTCACCGAGCGTGGCGTGCCCGTCATCGATGATGCGGCGGCTCACTTCGTCGATCTCACTGATCGTGGTAAGCCCATCCGCCATCGTCACGACACGCACGGACGCCGGATCGAAGTCATCGCGGTCAAGCAGGTCCGCGCTCTGCGTGGTGACCACCAGCTGAACACGTTCGCTCGCCTCGCTGAGTGCGTCGAAGAGCGCACCCGCGGCTGCGGGGTGCAGCGACGTCTCCGGTTCTTCGATGCCGATCAGACTTACGTCACCGCCCAGTACGGCAGGCTGGAACAGCGCCGTCAGCAGCCCCGCCGCACGCAGGGTTCCCTCGGACATCGCCTCCGGCCCGAAGGCCAACTCTTGATCTCCATGACGCGTACGTAATTCGACGGTCGAGTAGGTGTCCAGAACCCGCTCGTCGACGCCGACGGCTCCGGGAACGATGGCGCACATGTAGTCGTCGATCCGTTTCTTGAACACCGGATACCGGTGTGCGAGGGTCCCGAGCACCGATCCCAGTCGCCCTCCGGCATCGTCCAGCGCAGTCCCGGCGAACCGGGGCTGGACCCGTCGCATGAGTCCCACATCCAGGTGGTAGAAGAGCATGCTCCGCAGCCTGCGGTAGACCTCGCTGAAAATGCCCTGGGTGGCGGCCAGCGGCAGGTAGAGCCGGTCCGGCTCGATACCGCCATCACCTGTCTGGTTGAAAAGGCCATGGGTCATGAAAAAACTGGCTTCTTCAAAACTCGACCGCGGCTGGGTACCGCGGACCGTGCACTGTTCCCCGACCACCAGAAGTGAACGGCGACCGGTGGGGTCCCGGTTTATGGTGAAGCCGTACGTGACCGACAGTGGCTCTTCATCCGCCTGGATCACGAACTCCAGAAAGATGCCGAATGCCTCCGTATCCCTCTGAACCCGTCGGCTCACCTCATCCAGGCCACCGCGTTTCATCACCGCGTCGGTAGGTGTCGTCTCCAACGCGTCCACCACGAACCTGAGCGCGTCGAGGAAGTTGCTTTTCCCTGCGGCGTTGGGGCCGAGCAGAACCAGAAGAGGCGTGAAGCTGACGTCACATGACGCGATACTTCGGTAGTTTTTCACCCTCACGCGCCGCAGAAACGGTATGGCCTGCCCCATCGCACTCCCCGCCATGTCGATCTGTTCGGTGACGGCAGTCCTCATCAGCGTCTGCCTGCGTTCCGCCGGGAAAACGGCCTCACCACGATAGCGGTTCAGCCTGGCCGGAGAGCTGCCTCCAGACGAGCCCCGTTTCCCCCGGCTTCGGTCGACTTCGGTCCGGCAGTCGGCCAGGAGACGAGTTCGCTGTCCAGGCAGGCGCGAAACTCCCGGACATGAATGCTGATGGTCAGAGAGCTTCCAGATGCGTCCGATCGCGCCACCGGGTTGCTCGGTGGCACTCATGTCTCACCGCGTGCTCATGCCAGGACCGGCTACCTGACACAGCTATCGCAAGTCGACAGGCTGACGCTGATCAAGGCGGGTGTGCACAACGTATGCCCCCCGGCGTCAGGTTCGCCATTTTGGCGGAGGTGAGTTCGGCCAGTGACGCGAGACTTCACCCAAGGGTCGCGACCATAACCACCGACATTTCCTAAAAAGATGCCCCGATTGCCTCGGAGCCCCTCTGCTGTCCAGCGGTCGATCAGGAGACGAGTTCACTGTCCAGGTAGGCACGGAACTCCCTGACCTGGATGGTGTCGTATGGCTCAAGGCGGCCGGAGAACTTCCGGATGCGTTCGACGGAGCGGGCCGACGTCAGTGATTTGGCCATCGGGATCGCGGCCCTCGCCGAGTCGACCGCCTGTTCCACCTCACCCATGGCGAGGTATGCCTCAGCCGCGCTCATCCGGTTGAGCTGGGCCGACCGAGGGCGGTTTTCCGTGAACTCACGTACCGCGAACTCCGCGCAGTCGGCCGCCCGCCGGTAGTCGCCGAGCAGCTTCCAGCACCTGCTCATCCTCGCGGTCAGCTCGGACTCGTCGTTCCAGGCGACCCAGGCCGGGTCACGGTCGGTGGCTCCCTGGGCGTACGCCCGCTCGGCCTCGGTGAGCAGCCGCTCGACCTGCTTGGCGCTGTGCGCGTCACCGGTCTCGGCCGGTCTCGTCTGCATGGCCATCGCCCGCGCCTCACCGATCAGCAGCATCGCCATGACTCGGGGAGGTGCCTGTGCCCGACGGGCCGTGTCCACGGCGGCGCGGGCGAGCCAGACCGCCTGGGCACCCTGCTCCAGGTGAACCGCCTGATGGGTCATGGTCGCCAGCACCCAGGCACCCGTCAACGAGTCGTCACCGATCTTCGCCAGCTTGAGCGCCTGGCCGAGGTAGTGCTGGGCCTGGCCGTGATGGTTCAGATCGAAGGCGGTCCAGCCTGCCATCTGGGTCATCGCCGCAGCCGCCGTCATCAGCTCGGCACCGACCTTGTCGTCATAGCGGCCCCGCAGTAACGGCGCGACAGCGGTGTTCAGATAGTCCACCACCGCCGGACGCACCAATCCGGCGCCGAACTGGCGGTCCATCTGCCCGAACGCCTGCCGTGCCTCGGCGATCCGCCGAACGTCGGAGAGCCCGACAACCGGCCCCGACCCCTGATACGCCGCCGATGCCTCCGGAGTGCCATAACTCCACGCCGACAGCCAGCTGCCAAAGGCCGCAGGTACGAACGGCAGCGCGGCCAGCACATGACGCCGCTCCGGATCCACGTCGCACCTCCACAGTCGGTCTGCCGTCTTGACCGTAGTTCCGAGTGAGAAGTCGCTGAAGTCCGGAATCAGCCAGGCTTCCGTATCGACCGGGACGGTGCCCTCGATCCACCGCTCGACCTCGACCGGGTCCACCCCGAACACCTCGGCCATTCGCGCCCGGTAGACAGGCCGGATCTCCTGGCGTCCCCGCTCCCACCGGCTCCATGTCGTCGCCGACACCCACAGCGCCGCCGCGATCTCGTCCTGGCTCATGCCCATCCGCCGGCGAGCCCGCACCAGTTCGGGACGTCCCTCACCACCCACGACGACCTCCATCACCCAGAGCGACGAATCATCAACCCATTGTCGACGAATGCGGCTCGCGCGGCTCGCCCGCCGACGGAAACGACCAGGAAACGACCAGCCGACAGGACGATCCGAACGGCGCGCGGCGGCGGCGACCCTCCCGCGCACCCCGCACGGCGCGTCGCAACGCCCGCGCCCGAACCTGGCCACCGCCCATCCCGTGGCGTTTCCTGCTGGAACAGTCACCGAAAGTTATGGAGTGCGCACATGCGGCCAACCTTCCACGGCGCGGCGGACCCGTCCGGCGTCCCGGGCGTCCCCCGCGAGGGGATCACCGTCACCAGTGTGGGAGCCCCGGAGGAGGCCCTCGGCGAGGTCGGCATGCTGGTGGCCGTCCTGTACCCGGGCTCGGCCTCCCGCCGGGCCCGCGCCATCGTGCGCGAGGTGCTGCTGGCCGAGGGCCTGCCCGGCGACGACGTCACCGACACCGAGGCGATCGCGGCCGAGCTGGCCGCCAACTGCGAGCGGCACGCCTGTCCACCGTACGAGATCCGCGTCTTCAGCCTGGCGGGCGTCCCCGCGTGGTGCGAGCTCGTCGACGGCGACCCCGACCTGGGGTGGATCCCCGCGATCCTCGACCACTCCCGTCCGCAGACCGCACCGGACCCGCTCGCGGAGAGCGGCCGTGGCCTGCTGCTGGTCCGGGAGCTCTCCCGGGGGTACTGCCGCGCCTACCCCACGACGACCTTCACCGGCGACGCCCCGGCCAAGGCGGTCGCCTTCGCCCTCCCCACCCGCTGGGGCACCCGCCTGACCTGCCCGCCGCTGTTGCACCTTGGCCGCCGCTCGGCCCGTCTCCACCGGGAACCGTGACATCCCCGAACGCCCCGCCACGATCCGCCGCGCCCTGTCGCTCCTGAAGCCGTACGCCTTCGGCCGCGTCTACGGCGGCTGGTGGAGGCGGGTCGCGCACACCGACGGCGCCGAGGCCGTCCGCCGCTGAACGCCCGCCCCGGAGACGGGTTCAGGTCCGTCCTTCCTCCACTCGGGCCACCTTCCGCTGGAAGCGTGAGGCCGACCAGAGGAGGGACGGACCTACGGGCGGCACTCCCGATCCGATGATCGGGAGTGCCGCCCGCCAGGCGGGACGATCAGCCGCGCAGGCCCTTCAGGCAGCCGTAGACGGCCACGGCCAGTACCGCCTCAGGATCCGTCAGGTCTCCGCCGAACTTGTTCCAGACCTCGGTCACGGCGCCGGTGGCGCACTTGCCCGCCTTCCACCACGCCCACTCACCGGCGGCCTTGGCCGCGTCGACGATCTGGCGCCAGAACCTCTTGACGAACGCCAGGACCGCGCTCCAGGAGCGGGGGGCGTCCTGGAACTCCTCATCGGGGAAGCGATACTCGTCCTCCGGGTCGCTGCTCACCAGCGACACCGCCATGGAGTAGACGGTCTCCTCCGAGACGCCCGCGGCCTGTGCCACGGCGGTGAGCTCCCGGGAGAACGAGGCCGCGTCGGCGGTGGCGGGAGCGGCGGTGAGCATCACCGCCGCCGCGATCACCGCCGCCACGATCCCGGTTACACGTTTGAACATGAAGTGCCCTTCCTGTCGGGTGAAGATCAGCCGGGCGCGTCGCCCCGCCGTCACCACACACCGTGCCGCCGGCCACTCACTCACCGGTCACCCGACAGTCACTCAGTGTCATGCTTGGCACTCCCCGGGACCCGTCGCACCACGCATTCGAGGGGTGCCACTCTGGCGACCTCGCGTAATCAACTGTCGCCTATTCGGCTGTGGTTGAGCTCGTGGTCGTCACGGAGAGTGGTCGTCGCCCGGGTCGGTGCGGCTCGGCCCGGGGGCGGCCGCTGCGCGGTGGTGAGCCGGGTGGTGAGGAAGTCTTCCAGCGCGTCGGGTCGGGTGAGCGCGGCCGCGGCGAGCGCCGGGTCGGTGAGGGCGGCGGTGTAGTAGGCGGTCCAGGCCAGCGAGCCCAGCCGGCTCTGTTCGTCGGAGGGCAGGATCGCGCCGAGGACGGCTTCGGAGACACTTCGTGTGGACAGCCCGCTCGTGCTCCTCGGCCGCCAATAATTGCCGCGCCGGGCGAGCTCTTCCCCCAGGTGCGGTTACTCCGATTCTGTGCGGGGACGCCAGGTTCCGTCGAGCGAGATGCCGGCGGCGGTCGCGATCCGGTTGCGCGATTCCAGCAACCTGGTCTGCAATGCCGGCAGGTCCACGCCCACCAGCTGCCCGTCGCGCTTGACCACGCGGCCGGCCACCAGAACCGTGTCGACCAGGCCGGGATGGCCGGCGGCGACGATGGTGCCGGCGGGGTCGGTGACCGGGAACACGGTGGGGTCGTCGGCGCGCAGCAGGATGATGTCGGCGTCCTTGCCGGGGGTGAGGCTGCCCGTTCGGGCGGCGAGTCCGCACGCCCGGGCGCCGTTGACGGTGGCGAACTTCAGCAGGTCCCGGGAGTTCAGGCCGCCGTCGAGGCCGCGCTGCACGGCGTAGGCGGTGCGCATGGTGGCGAACATGTCGCCGCCGGCCGAAGGGCAGTCGTCGATGGACAACGTCGGGTGCAGGCCGGCCGCCAGCATGCGTCCGGTCATCGGCCAGCCGAAGCCCATCTTCAGCTCGACGTCCGGGCTGATCGACACCGAACTGCCGGCGTCGGCGAGCATCCGCAGTTCGTCGTCGCTGATCCCGTTGGCGTGCACGAAGGTCGTGGTGTCGAAAAGCAGACCGTGCTCGTGGAGCTCGGCGATCGGGCGGCCGCCCGTCAGGCCGTCGACGTGCACACTGGTCCGCAGTCCGAGATCGGCTGCCAGCTTCAGGTCTGCGGCGACCACGTCCATGGTGACATCACCCGGACCGCGCAGCCCCAAGGCCATGGTGACCAGGCCGTCCTCCGGAACGTCGGACCGGACGCGGCGGACCTCGGCGTCGATCTGGTCATCGGTGCGGTACCCCGCGCCGTAGCAGAAGATCGACCGTCCTGGCACGGCTCGCAGGCCGGCGAGGGCGGCGTCCGCGTGTTCGGGGCTCTGCGCGGCGTGGAACCAGTCCAGCATCGTTGTCACGCCGGAGTACAGCGCCTCCAGCCGGCCCATCAGGTTGCCCAGATAGACGTCCTCAGGCCGGTAATGGGGCTTCAACGTGCCGTGCACCGCCACCACGTAGTCGGCGAACGTCCAGTCCGCGCCGACACCGCGGAACGCGGTCTGCCAGGTGTGCCGGTGGGTGTCGACGAAGCCGGGCAGCACGATCCGGTCGGTCGCGTCGATCACCGCCGCGTCCGGCGCGTCGATCCGCTCGGCCACCTTGACGATCACGCCGTCTTCGATCAGCACGTCGCCGCGGTCGAAGTCGCCGACGGCCGCGTTCATGCTGACCACGGTGCCGCCGGTAATCAGGGTCCTCATTGGATACGTGCCTCCACGAACGTCTTCGGATTGTCCAACATCAGGTTGTGGCGGGAGCCCGGTGCCGCCGAGTGGTCAGCAGCTCGCCGTCGTGGCGACCACCGCGTCGGCCGCGGCGAGCACGTCGGCAACCAGGTCGGCTGTGTCCTCCGTGCCCGCGGCCAACCGGACCAGGCCGAGCGGAACCCCTGACGCGGCAATCTGTTCCTCGTTGAGCATGCCCTGCCACATGGCCGCCGGATGCACGGCCAGCGACTCCACACCGCCGAGACTGGCCGCTCGACGGGCGTAGTGCAGCCGGCCGAGGAACGCGTCGGCCGCCTCGAAACCGCCGGCCAGTTCGATTGCGAGCACTCCTCCGAAACCGCTCATCTGGCTTGCCGCCAACGAGTGCTGCGGGTGCGTGGCCAGGCCGGGATAGTGCACCCGAGCCACGGCCGGGTGGTCCTGCAGCGCCTCCGCGAGCGCCTGGCCGTTGGCGTTGTGCCGTGGCATGCGCAGCGGCAAGGTGCGCATGCCACGCAACAGCAACCACGCGTCGAAGGGGCCGAGCGTGGCGCCGGTGAGCAGGGCGACATCCCAGATCCGGTCCAGGATCTCCGCCGAGCCAGCCAGCACCCCGGCGGACACGTCGGAATGGCCGTTGAGGTACTTGGTCGCGCTGTGCCAGACCAGATCGATGCCGAACTCCACCGGCCGCTGGTTCATCGGAGTGGCGAAGGTGTTGTCCGCCATGGTCAGCACGTCGTGCGCGCGGGCCAGATCCGTGACGGCGCGCAGGTCGGTGATCTGCAACAGCGGATTGCTCGGCGTTTCCACCAGGATCAGGCGGGTCTGCGGGGTCAGCGCCTTGTCGAACGCCGCCGGGTCGGTCTGGTCCACTTGCGTGACCGACACGCCCAGCCGCGGCAGCAGGTTCAGCAACACCGACGCCGTGCCGCCGTAGGTGGACTTCTGCCCGATCACGTGGTCGCCGGCGGACACCAGGGCCAGCACCGCGGTGGTGAGCGCGGCCATCCCGGACGCGGTGACCATTGCCGCCTCGGTGTGCTCCAGTTCCGCGACCACCGCCGCGACCTGCGCGTGGTTCGGGTTGCCGTAGCGGGTGTAGAAATCCTGGCCCCGCCGTTCGACGGCGGCCTGCGTGAACTGCTCCGCGTCCTCGGCCCAGAACGTCGCCGTCTGGTAGATGGGCCGGGCCACTGCGCGACTGGGATGGACGTCGCGGTCGGCGTGAACGGCAACTGTGCTGCTGCCCGACATGGTTGTTCCCCTTCCGATGACCACCCGAGGTGATGTCACAAGCGTGACCGACCGGCATGCCACCTCGGGGTCGGTCCCGGCAACTTTGGCAGCAAGTAGCGCCTCGAATCGGCCATCCGATGTGGTAAGCGCGGCAGTTGGGCAATAATCTGCTCACGTGGATGACGTGGACCGGTCGATACTGGCCGTGCTCGAGAAGTACGGTCGGATCAGCAACGCGGAACTCGCCGCCCGGGTCGGCCTGTCGCCGTCTCCCTGCCTCCGGCGTGTGCGGCGGCTGGAGGAGACCGGGGTGATCCGCGGTTACCGGGCGCTGATCGATCCCGCTGCGGTCGGCCGCAGCCTGCGGGTGTTCGCCGGTGTCCGGCTGATGCGGCACAGCCGCACGGATGTGGTCGCGTTCGAGCGCGCGATCGTCCGGCTGTCCGAAGTGGTGCATTGCCACCACGTCACCGGCAACTACGACTACCTGCTCCAGGTCGAGGTCGCCGACCTGGCCGCCTACGAGGACTTCCACGCCAACCGCTTGGCCAACCTGCCCAGCGTGGCCGCGGTGGCCAGCTACGTCACCATGAAGACGCTCTCCGCCGACAGCATGTGACCGAGGATGTCCAGGCGGGCGCCGACAGGTTCAGGTGGTGGCGATGGTGAACAGGCCCTCCCGGCCAGACAACGCCGAGAACCTCGGCCAGGCCGCCACCTCGCCGGCGGCGCTCCGGCTCGTCCACCGCCTACATGACCTGGCCGGCCGATGAACGGGGAAGACGGATGCGGACCCGCCGCGGTGCCGAACAGGTAGTGCGTGGACTCGACGTTGGCGACCCGGTCCCGGAACGCCTCGTTGATGGCGTCCTTCAGGGTGCGGGATCCGGACGTCACCGGGACGACCTTCGTGCCGGGCATCCGCATCCGGGCGACGTTCAGCGCCTGGCGCTCCATGTCGACCTCGCCCATGTAGACGACGCATTCGAGGCCGGACAGGGCGCAGGCGGTGGCCGTCGCCACGCCATGCGACCCGGCGCCCGTTTCGGCGATCACCCGCGGCTTGCCCATCCGCCGGGCGAGCAGGGCCTGCCCGAGGACGTTCGTGATCTTGTGTGAGCCGGTGTGGTTCAGATCCTCGTGTTTGACGAACATCCGGACGCCGCCGGCCGGTGAGCACTTGCCGTAGCGGGGCGTTGGTAAGCCCTACCCGAAATTCCGGTGGCACCCCTTCGAGGCGCACTTGGCGCACACACCCGATCGCGGAGAGAAATATTGTGATTACATTGGGTAGTGAAAACGGCAGGCTCGGGTTTCGAGTTCAGGGTTCTGGGGCCGTTCGAGGTGCTGCGGGACGGCGTTCCCGTGCCGATCCGGGCAGCCAAGCTGCGGACGTTGCTCGTGTCACTGCTGCTCGACGCCAACAAGACGGTCCCCGTCGAGACGCTGATGGACCACCTGTGGGGAGAGGCCCCGCCTGGCGGTGCCCGGAACACCCTGCAGAACTACGTGCTGCGCTGCCGGCACCTGCTGGGGTGCGCCGCTCCCCTGCTGACCTGCCCGCGCGGCTACCTGCTCAGGGTGGACGACGACCGGCTCGACCTGCACCGCTTCGACACCCTGACCGGCCGCGCCAGGGCAGCGGCCGCGGCGGGCTCCATGGAACAGGCGGCGGCGCTGCTGGCAGAGGCACTGCGATCGTGGCGCGGGGAACCGCTACAGGACATCCCGTCGGAGACGCTGCGACGGGATGTCGCGCCCGTGCTGGCCGAGCGCAGGCTGGACGCGCTCCAGTCCCGCATCGAGGCCGACCTGGCGCTGGACCGCCACGAGGAGGTGCTCCCCGAGCTGCGGAGGCTGACCGCCGCACATCCGCTCCGGGAGCGCTTCTGGGCACAGCGGATGCTGGCGCTGTACCGGTCGGGCCGCCAGGCCGAGGCCCTGCGCTGCCACCACTCCGTCAGGGAGATCCTCGTCGAGGAACTCGGCGTCGACCCCGGCGCGGAACTGCGGGAGCTGCACCGGCGGATCCTCAACAACGATCCCGCACTCACCGCCAAGGGACCGTCCGGCAATCTCCCCAGCGAGATGACGACGTTCGTGGGCAGGGAACGGCAGCTCACCGACGCCGGACGGCTACTGGGGACCAGCCGCCTGGTCACGCTGACCGGGGTGGGCGGAGTGGGCAAGACCCGGCTGGCGCTGCGGCTGGCCACGCAGGTGTCACCCACCTTCCCTGACGGGGTGTGGATCGCCGACCTCACCCCGCTGGCCGAGCCCGAACTGCTCGACCGGACGGTGGCGCAGGCTCTCGGAATCCGCGACCAGTCCGCACGCCCCTGCGTGGACATCCTGATCGAGCATCTGCGTGACAGCAGGACGTTGCTGGTACTGGACAACTGCGAGCACATGGTGAAGGCTGCGGCGACGTTGGTGACCACGCTCCTGCGCGCGGTGCCCGGTCTGCGCGTGCTGGCCACCAGCCGGCAGCGGCTCGGTGTCCAGGGCGAGCACGTCCTGCCGGTGCCACCCCTCGCCGTACCGCCCATAACCCCTCCGGGGGAGAAGGCCGAGCCGCCGCTGACCCGCTACGAGGCGGTGGCGCTGCTGGCCGACCGCGCCGCGGCCTCGGCCCCGGACTTCCGGATCACACGACACAACCGCGGCGTCATCGCGCAGCTGTGCGGGCGGCTGGACGGTGTCCCGCTGGCGATCGAGCTGGCGGCGGTCCGGCTGGGGACGCTCTCGGCAGAGGAGATCCTCGACCGGCTCGACGACCGGTTCCGGCTGCTGGCCGACAACGACGCCGGGAACGCGCCCCGCCATCACCGGACTCTGGGAGGCGTCGTCGGCTGGAGCCACGACCTGTGCACCGAGCACGAGCGGCTGCTCTGGGCACGACTGTCGGTCTTCTCCGGCGGGTTCGACCTGGAGGCTGCCGAGGCGGTGTGCTCCGGTGCGGGCATCGACCGCCACGACATCATCGACGTTCTGGCGGCCCTGGCGCACAAGTCGATCCTGGTCGTGAGCACCCGGGGCAGCAGGACGCGTTACAGCCTGCTGGAGACCATCCGCCAGTACGGCAGGCAGCGTCTGGTCGACCTCGGTCAGGAAACCGCGGTGCGGCGACGCCACCGTGACCACTACCGGAGCACCGTCGCACGGGCCGCGGCCGACTGGTGCGGTCCCCGCGAGGTCGAGTGGCTGTCGCGGCTGCGGCAGGAACTGTCGAACCTCCGCACGGCACTGGACTTCTGCGTCACCGAGCCCGGCGAGGCCCGGAGCGGGCTGGAGATCACCACCAACCTCACCCGGACCCGATTCTGGTTCTTCAGCAGCACCATCGGCGAGGGCCGCCACTGGCTGGAGCGCGGGCTCGCGCTCTCTCCGGGCCCGCCGGACCCGCTCCAGATCGGCGCGGTGGCCCTGGCCGCCTGGATCGCCCTCTGCCAGGGCGACAAGCGGGGCGCCGAGGAGTTCCTGACCCGCTGCCGCCGTCTGACCTCGCGGTTCCCCGATGGTGACGCCCCCACCGCCCTCACCTACGTCGAGGGCGCCCACGCGCTGCTCACCCACGGCGATCCGCGGTCCATCCCGCTGCTGGCGGAGGCGAAGGACCGGTTCCTGGCGGACGGCGCGACCGGTGACGCCCACATGGCGACGATGCTCTGGGCCATGGCCTGTGCCTTCCTCGGGGACCGGGATACCGCCGTCGCCGCCGGTGACGCCTACCTGGCCGACGCCGAGGCACACGGCGGGGCCTGGGCCTACTCCTGGGGGCTGTGGGGCCTCGGTCTCGCGGAGTTGCGGCACGGCGACCCGGTACGGGCCGCCGCGCTTTTCCGCGACTCCCTGCGTCGCCAGTACGACATCGACGACCGCTGGGGGCCCGTGTGGGGCCTTGAGACGCTCGCCTGGACCGTCGCCGCCGCCGGTCGGCACGACCACGCCGCCGAACTGTTCGGCGCCGCGCACCGGTTGCGGCACACGACCGGGGTGGCGCTCATCGGGCTGCGGCCGTTTCACGACGCCCACGCCGAGGCCGACCGCCTGGTACGGCATGCACTCGGTACGCGCGCCTATACCGCGGCCTTCGAACGGGGGGCCAGGCGCGAGAATGTCATCGGCCTCACCTGCGTGCCCCCATGACGAGGTCCCGCCCACCTGCTCGGGCCCCCGCCCGACCCGACCGCCGCTGCCGGATTTCAGTCTCTTCTCCATCGTCTCGATCCTTGAGGCCGGAACGTCCGCCTAGAAACGGCACCGGCCCGCTCCACCGGGCCCGGCACGGGCGACGACGGCGGCGGTCCTCCGGCCGGGAAGGCCACCGCGGTCACCAGGATTCGCCCGCTTCGAGGCGCCGGATCACCTCCCGGCGGCTGATCTTCCCGGTCGCGTTCAGCGGCAGGGACGTGACCCGGTGCGCGCTCTTGGGCCGCTTGTGCGGGGGCAGTACGGCCCGGCAGTGCCACAGCACCTCCTCCGGCTCGACCCGGCGGTCGCCGGAGCAGGTGTAGACCGCGGTGATCCGCTGGCCCCACTGCGGGTCGGCGAGCCCGACCACCGCGGTGTCGGCGACCCCGTCGACGCGGGTGACCGCGTCCTCGACCTCCCGCGGGTAGACGTTGTAGCCACCGGTGATGATCATGTCGTTGGCGCGGTCGGTCAGCCACAGCCGGCCGCCGTCGCCGAGGTGTCCGATGTCCCCGGTGCGCAGCCGGCCGCCGGTGAACGCCTTGCCCAGGTCGTCGCGGTTCTCGGCGTTGAGGTATCCCGGGGTCACCGGGTCGCCGCGCACCACCACCTCGCCCGGCTCGCCGTCGGGCAGCGGGGAGCCGTGCTCGTCCACCACGCGGAGGTCGACGGCCAGGCAGATCCGGCCCGCGCTGGTCAGCAGCTCCGGTTCTCCGGCGAGGCCGCGGGCGTGGTCGGCCTGGTCGAGCACGGTGAGCGGCGGCATCGCCTCCACCAGCCCGTAGTACTGCACCAGGTGGGGGGTCAGCCGCTCGCTCGCCCGGCGGATGTGGTCGGCGGGCATCGGCGCGCCGGCGTAGGCGAGCATTCGCAGCGAGTCAAGTGGCACCCCGTTCGCCGCCTCCGTCAACCGGCCGACCATCGTGGGGACGAGGGCGGTGTGGGTGACGCGGTGCTCGTCGACGGCGGCCAGGATCGCGGGTGCGTCGGCGTGGTCGAGTAGCACCTGGCGGGCGCCCGCCATCAGGAACGGCAGCACGAAGAGCCCGCTGGTGTGGATCGCCGGGCCCGCGTGCAGGTACACCGAGTCGGGGTCCGGCGGCCCGCCGAGCACCTCGTGCGTCATGGCCAGCGCGGAGGCGATCCGGTTGCGGTGGGTGCGCCTGGCGCCCTTGGGGCGTCCAGTCGTCCCGGAGGAGTAG
The DNA here is from genome assembly GCF_035917355.1 of Streptosporangium sp. NBC_01810. NCBI lineage: Bacteria > Bacillati > Actinomycetota > Actinomycetes > Streptosporangiales > Streptosporangiaceae > Streptosporangium > Streptosporangium sp. NBC_01810. Next base: position 3,511,987 of record NZ_CP109070.1, read on the forward strand.
GCCAGTCCCACCAGGTCGTCGAGGGCGGCGCCGGTGTGCGGCGGCCCGCCGGGCGAATCGGCGATGAGGGCGTCCAGCGGGCGGCCGGGGCCGTCCCCGGTGACCACGGTGCGCGCCGCGCCGAGCCCGTGGCGCAGCGCCTCGGTCGCCTCGGCGTACCGGGCGTCGTAGAGCATCGCGCTCGCTCCGCAGTCGTCGGCGATGCGTTCCCACTCGGCGGCGTCCAGCCGCGGGTTGAGCGGGACGCGCACCAGGCCGGCCATCGCCAGGGCGAGGTCGCACTCGATCAGGGCGCAGCCGTTGGGCTGGAGTTCCAGGACCCGGTCACCTGGTGAGAGTCCGAGCCGGAGCAGCCCGCGGGCGAGCCTGCTCGCCCGGTCGGCGAGCTGGGTGAAGCCGCGCGTCCCATCCGGGCCCAGCAGCGCGGGCCGGTCACCGAATCGGGCGGCCGCCCGGTGCGGGAGCAAGCCGATGGCCACGATCACCTCCGGGGTTTCGCCGACGAGATATTGGTACTATAAACGAAGTCAGATAGGGAGGAGCCGCGTGAACGAGGTTCTGTTGCTGGACGCTCTGCGCACCCCGTTCGGGAGGAGCCGGGGCGGGCTCTCCGGCGTGCGGGTGAACGAGCCGGCCGCGGCCTGCGTCGGCGTCGGGCTGGGCATCGCCGTGGTCCTGGAGGTTTGAGTGGACTCCCCCGGCGACCCCGGCGACCCCGGCAACCCCGGCGGCACCGGCGACCTCGGCGGCACCACCGCCCCCGCCGCTCCCCCGGACCGGGCGCCGCGGGCGACCCCGGACCGGCCGACCCCGGAGAACCTCACCCGGATGACGGAGGGCCGCCTGCCGGGACTGCTGGGCTTCCGGGTGGTGGCGGCGGACGAGCGGTCGGTGACGGCCGAGCTGGACGTGCGGCCGGACCTGCTGGCTCCCAACGGCTACCTGCACGCCGCGACGGTGGTGGCACTGGCCGACACCGCCTGCGGGATCGGCTGCCGGCTGAGTCTGCCGGACGGCGCGAGCGGGTTCACCACGGTGCAGCTGACCAGCTCCTACACCGGCACCGCCCGAGAGGGGACCGTGCGCACCGTCGCCGCCCTCGCGCACGGCGGGCGCCGTACCCAGGTGTGGGACGCCGTGGTGAGCGGCGACTCGGGCCGGACGATCGCGCTGGTGCGGTGTACCCAGATGATCATATGGCCGTAGACCCCGCCCGGCCGTGCGCGCGGCCACCGCGCACCTCACCGGAGGAAAACCGCGGATCACGAGATGCCACCGCGCATCTCGCTCGAAGAAATCGCGGGTCAAGAGATGGAGCCGGGGTGACCCCCGCACGAGCCGGATGGAATGGCGACATGGCAACGGATCTGTTCGACAAGCACCGCGCGACCCTCGACCGCGCGATCGAGGCGTGCCGCTCCCGCGAGAGCTGGACGGCGTTCGGCGAGTCGCCGGCCGACCACCCCGGCGGGGAGCGGGCCCGGGCGGAGGGGAGGGACGCGTTCGAGGCGCTGCTGGGCCGTCCCTTCGACCTCGGCGGGCCCGGCGCCCCTGTGGCGCAGCCCGACGAGGTCTCCCCCTACACCGGTGAGCCGCTGGGCGTGTGCTACCCGCGGGCGGACGTCGAGGAGTTGTTCGCCGCCGCCACCCGGGCGTGGCCGAACTGGCGGGAGGCCGACCCGCGGACCAGGGCCGGGGTGTGCCTGGAGATCTGCGAGCGGATCTACCTCCGTTCCTTCGAGTTCTCGCACGCGACGATGCACACCGCCGGGCAGAGCTTCGGGATGAGTTACACCGGCAGCGGAACCAACGCGCTCGACCGCGGCGTCGAGGCGATCGCGCAGGCGTACGCGGCGATGTCCCGGGTGCCCGGCACGGCGCGGTGGTCGCGCGCGTTCGGCACCACCACCGTGGAGATGGTGAAGCGGTACCGGCTGATGCCCAAGGGGGTCGCCGTGGTGATCGCCTGTGCGAGCTTCCCCGCCTGGAACGTCTACCCTGCGCTGTTCGCGAGCCTGGTCACCGGCAACCCGGTGATCGTCAAGCCGCATCCCAGCTCGGTGCTGCAGATGGCGTTGGCGGTGCGCGTCTGCCGTGAGGTCCTCGCCGAGGCGGGTTTCTCCCCCGAGTTGGTGGGGCTGGCCGTGGACACGGCGGCCGAGCCGGTCACCAAGCTCCTGGTGCGGCATCCGGCGACCCGGATCGTGGACTTCACCGGCTCGGCCGCCTTCGGCTCCTGGGTGGAGGCCAACGCCTTTCCAGCCGTCGCCTACACCGAGACCTCGGGGGCGAACTCGGTGCTGGTGCACTCGGTCGGGGAGCTGCAGCCGGTGCTGCGCGCGCTGGCCGGCTCGCTGTGCCTGTTCTCCGCGCAGATGTGCACCAGCCCGCAGAACATCTACCTGCCGCGCGGCGGCGTGCCCACCACCGGAGGCACGGTGAGCGCCGCGGACTTCGCGGCCGGGCTCGCCGAGGCCGTACAGGCCATCAGCACGGTGCCCCGGCGGGCCGCCGCTGTGCTCGCCACCGTCCAGTCGCCGAACACCCTGCGGCTGCTGGAGAAGGTGCACGACCGGGCGTCCGCGCGTGGCCGGATCGTCCTCGAACCGCGCCCCTACCAGCATCCCGACCACCCGAAGGCGCGTACCAGCGGGCCGCTGCTGGCGCAGGTGGACATCGCCGACCACGAGCTGTACGGGGAGGAGCGGTTCGGGCCGGTCGCGTTCGTGATCAGCTGTGACGACGCCGACCAGGCGCTGGAGCGGGCCACCCGGGACGCGCGGGAACGGGGGGCGATCACCGCGTTCGCCTACGCCACGGACGAGGCGTACCTGGACCGGGTGGAGGCCGGCTACGCGACCGCCGGCGCCGCGGTGACCTGCAACCTCACCGGACCGATGCCGCTGAACTTCTCCGCCGCCTACAGCGACTACCACGTCACCGGGCTCAATCCGGCGGGCAACGCCTCGCTCACCGATGACTCCTTCGTCACCGGACGGTTCCGCGTCACCCAGTCGCGACGGCCGGCCGTCACCGGTCACTGACGGGCACCGGTCACCGGCAGGCACCGGTCACCGGCGGGCGGGGACGGGAACCCCGGCGCCGCCGGTCATCGACGGGTCAGGGGCGGCCGTCGCCACTCGCCAGGAGGCGGGAGTCGGTGATCGTCGCCACTCGCCGGGGCGTGGGAGGCGGCGGTCGTCGTGGCCTGCCCGTCGCCGAGCGCGAAGCGCACCTCGGTACGGTCCAGCGGCGTACCGCACGACAGGCAGCGCAGGTACGGCCGGAAGGGCCGGCCGCAGGCGCGGTGGGTGATCAGCAGGTCGGTGCCCGGCGGGCCGGCGTACCACCGCTGGGCCCAGTCGACGATGAAGGCGAACACCCCGAAGAAGGCCAGGCCCTTGTCGGTCAGCAGGTAACGGGGACGCCCGCCGTCGCTCTCCCCTGCGCTGAGCACCCCGAGCTCGGTGAACCGCCGCAGCCGGTCGGACAGCACGGACGGAGCCATGCCGAGCTCGGACTGGAAGTCGGCGAACCGGCGCACCCCGAGGAAGGTGGCCGCGAGCATCACGGTGCTCCATCGGTCGCCGAGCAGCTCGAACGTCTCCGGGAAGTACGACAGCGGGTCGCGCTCGACGTCGTCGCGGACCGTCCTGCGATGGTGGCGCGGCACCGCCACCTGAGCGAAGGTGGCCGAGCCCCGCAGGGTCTCGGTGTCGCGGGCGGTGACCGGGGCCCGGCCACAGGCCGCGCAACCGAGCTCGACGTCGGTGCGCCTGCCGCAGCCCTCGTGGATCAGCTCCGGCAGCCCGCGGCGCCGAGGCACCCAGCTGCGCTCCCAGGACCAGATCTCCACCAGCAGTGGCCACAACTCCAGCGCGCGCTCGGTCAGCAGGTACTCGGTGCGGGTGCGGCCCTGCTCGCGGTAGGGGGCCGGGCGCAGCAGCTCTCCGGCGACGAGCTCCTTGAGCCGGTTGGCCAGCACCGACTCCGACATGCCCAGCTCGTCACGCCAGTCCGCGAACCGGCGGGTGCGCATCAGGAAGGCCCGCTGCAGGATCAGCAGCGTCCACTGGTCGCTGATCGCCAGCAACGCCTGCCCGATCGCACTGGGTCGTCGGTCTTCCGCCACCCGTTCCGCCTTTCCCTGCTTTCCGTCGTCAGACGGTCATGCTACTTTGGCCTCTGACTTCTCTTATAGAAGTGTGTGGTCGTCGCACGAAAGGGGCGTCGAGATGACACAGCAACCGCAGCCGATCGCCGTGGCCCGGGCGGTCGCCGAGAACGGCGACGAGCCGAACCCGTACCTGATGGGAGTGTTCGCCGCCGTCCAGGACGAACTGACCGTCGAGGACCTGGAGGTGGTCGGCGAGATCCCCGCGGACCTCAACGGGGTCTTCCTGCGCAACGGGCCCAACCGCCGCTTCGAGGCGCCCGGCCGCTACCACATGTTCGACGGCGACGGCATGATCCACGCGATGCACTTCGAGAACGGCCGGGCGCGCTACCGCAACCGCTACGTGCGCACCACCGCCTACCACGAGGAGTCCGCGGCCGGCGAGGCGCTGTGGACCGGCGTGATGGAGAATCCGAAGGGCAACCCGTTCGGCAACGGGCACGGCCTGGGCATCAAGGACTCCGCCAACACCGACGTGATCTACCACCGGGGAAAGGTGCTGGCCACCTGGTACCTGTGCGGAACCCCCTACGCGATCGACCCGCTGTCGCTGGAGACCCTGGGCGCGGAGAACTTCCTCGGCACCCTGAACGGCGACATGATGGCCCACCCCAAGGTCGACGAGGCCACCGGTGAGCTGCTGTGGTTCGACTACGGCCCGGACGGCCCGCCGTACATGCGCTACGGCGTCGTCGGCCCGGAGGGCACGGTCACCCACGTGACCGACATCGACCTGCCGGGGCCCCGCCTGCCGCACGACATGGCCATCACCCCGAACCACACGATCCTGATGGACCTGCCACTGATCCAGGACCAGCAGGCCCGCGCCGCCGGGAAGTACCGCATCTCCTTCGAGCGCTCGCTGCCCGCCAGGTTCGGCGTGCTCCCCCGGTACGGCGCCGGCGACACGATCCGGTGGTTCGACGCCCAGCCCTGCTACATCTACCACGTCATCAACTCCTGGGAGGACGGCGACGAGATCGTCCTCGACGTCTGCCGGGTGAAGAACCCGCAACACCAGGCGACCTACACCTCGAAGATCGCCCAGATGCTGGCCTACCTGCGGCTCAACGCGCACATCTACCGCTACCGGTTCAACCTGCGCACCGGCCGGACGTCCGAGGGCCCGCTGGACGACGACAACATCGAATTCCCCAGCGTCGACTCGCGCGTCATGGGCCGGCCGCACCGCTACTCCTACAACATGCACCTCGCCACCAAGGAGACCCTGCTGTTCGACGGGCTCGTCCGGTTCGACTCGGCGACCGGGGAGAAGCAGGAGCACAGGTTCGGCCCCGGGCGGTGGGGCTCGGAGGCGCCGTTCGCCCCCCGCGACGGCTCCACCGGCGAGACCGACGGCTACCTGGTCAGCTTCGTCAACGACGAGCGGGCGGAGCGCGCCGAGGTCGCGATCTTCGACGCCGCCGACGTCACGGCCGGGCCGGTCGGCAGAGTACTGCTGCCCCGGCGCGTTCCCACCGGGTTCCACGCCACCTGGGTCCGCGCCGACCAGCTGCGCACCGCGGGAGGCGCCCGATGACCGACGTCTACGTGCTCGCCACCCTGCGCACCCCGCGAGGGAAGGGACGTCCGGGCGGCGGCCTTTCCGGGACAACCCCGCTGGAGCTGCTGACCCGGCTGCTGGCGGGCGTCGGCGACCGGGCCGCGGCGCTGCCCGGCCTGGTCGAGGACCTGATCGTCGGATCGGCCACCCAGACCGGGGAGCAGGGCGGCGACCTGGCCCGCACCGCGGCCGTGCTGGCCGGCTGGGGCGAGTCCGCCTCCGGGATGACCCTCAACCGGTTCTGCGCCTCCGGCGTCGACGCGATCAACACCGCTGCCGCGCACATCGCCTTCGGCTCGGCGGGCCTGATCGCCGCCGGCGGCGTGGAGTCGGTGTCCCGGGTGCCGATGTTCGCCGACCAGGCGCCGATCTGGTGTGACCGGGAGGTCGTGGAGCGGGTCGGCTCGGTGCAGATGGGCATCGCCGCCGACCTCATCGCCACCCTCGAAGGACTGGAGCGCGAGCAACTCGACGGCTACGCGCTGCGCAGCCAGCGCCGCGCCGCCGCCGCCTGGGAGCAGGGCAGGTTCGCCGGCTCGCTGCTGCCCGTACGGCACGGCGACCAGGTCGTGCTCGACCATGACGAGACCGTCCGGCCGGGCACCACCGCCGAGAGCCTCGCCGCGCTGGAGCCTGCCTTCGCCGCGCTCGGCGCCAAGGGACAGGACGACCTCGTCCGGCGCAGGCGCCCCGAGGTCGGCGAGATCCGGCACCTGCACACCGCCGGGTCCTCGCCCGCGATCGCGGACGGCGCCGGGATCGCCGTGCTCGGTGACGCCGCCGCGTCGGCGGCGGCCGGGCTCCGCCCGCGAGCCAGGGTGGTCGCCGCCGCCACGGCCGCGGTGGACCCGGTCATCATGCTCACCGCCGGGCAGGCCGCTGCGGAGAAGGCCCTGAAGCGTGCGGGGCTGGCGCCCGGCGACGTCGACGTGTTCGAGATCGCCGAGGCGTTCGCCGCGACCTGCCTGAAGTTCCAGCGGGACCTCGGCGTCACCGACGAGCAGCTCAACCTCAACGGGGGGACGATCGCGATGGGGCACGCCTTCGGCGCCACCGGCCCGATCCTGCTGGCGTCCTGCGTGGACGAGCTGGAGCGGACCGGTGGGCGCTACGGCGTGATCGCGGTCAGCGGCGCCGCCGGAACCGGAAGCGCCACCGTGCTGGAGCGCATGCCATGACCCGATCGACCGACGTGACCGGTCCGGCCGGAGCCGCCGGCCTCCCGCAGGTCCCCCGGCTGGCGGTGTCGCTGGGGTTCTGGCAGGACCGGCCGCCCGGCGAGGCCCTGCTGACCGCCCGCGCCGCCGACCGGCTCGGCTACGACGAGCTGTGGGTGGGCGAGATGGCCACCTACGACGCCTTCGCACTCGCCACGGCGATCGGCCTGCGGACCGAGCGGATCGGGCTGACCGTGGGCCCGCTGGCGGTGGCCGTACGCGACCCGATGACGATCGCCCGCGGCGTGGCGTCGGTCGCCGACCTGACCGGGCGCCGGGTCGGCGTCGCGGTCGGCACCTCCAGCCCCCTGGTCGTGGCCGAATGGCACGGCCGCGACCGGAGCCGCCCGGCGACCAGGCTGCGGGAGTCGGCCACGGTGCTGCGGGAGCTGCTCAACGGGCGCAAGCCCTCCTTCGACGGGGAGACCGTCCGCACCCGCGGCTACCACCTGCGGCTGGACGCTCCCCACTCGGAGCTGACCGTGGCGGCGTTCGGCCCTGCGGCCGTCGGCGTCGCCGCCACCCTCGCCGACCGGATGGTGCTGAACCTGATCACCCCGGCCTCGGCGGCGGCCCTGGTCCGGCGGCTGCGTGACGCCGCCGCCGTGGCCGGGCGCGAGGTCCCCCGGGTGGCCGCCTGGGTCTGCGCCGCGGTGAACCCCACCGAGGCCGCCGTCGAGCAGCTGCGCCGCGCCGTGGTCGGTTACCTGGCCGCCCCCGGCTACGGCGAGATGTTCACCGAGGCCGGGTTCGGCGACGTCGTCGAGTTCGCCCGCACCAGGCCGCACCCGAGGGAGCTGCTGGCCGCCGTCCCCGTCGAGCTGATCCAGTCGGTCGGCCTGGTGGGCGACGAGGCGACGGTCCGTGACCGGCTCGCCGATTACGGCCGCGCCGGCGTGGACGAGGTGGCCCTGGTGCCGACCGGCGTCGAGGCCGACCCAGGCGGGGAGAAGACCCTCGCGGCCCTCGCGGCCCTTCGGCCGCCGGTGGCCGAAGGCTGACATGAGGACCGGCGGATCCGCTCGGCCGACGGGTCAGCTCGGCCGACGGGTCAGCGGGAGACGACGAAGATCGCGACGGTGGTGCAGCTTCCGCCGATGTTGAGGGTGAGAGCGGTGCGCGCCCCCTCCACCTGGCACTCCCCCGCCTCCCCGGTGACCTGGTGGGCGGCGTCCAGGAGCATGCGGGCGCCCGTCGCGCCGACGGGGTGGCCGAGGCCGATGAGCCCACCGGAGGGGTTGACCGGCAGCGGCCCGTCGCGCTCGATCATGCCCTCCTCGATCGCCCGGTGAGCCTGGCCCGGCGGGGTCAGCCCGAGGTGGTCCAGCGCCGCGTACTCGGTGATCGTGAAGCAGTCGTGCGTCTCGATCACGTCGAGGTCCTCCGGGCCGGCGACGCCCGCGCGCCGGTAGGCGTCGAGGGCCGCCTGCCGCAGGTGCGAGAAGAGGTAGGGCCGCCCTTCGGCGAGTGCGAGCTTGTCGGCCAGCAGCATGGGCGCGCTGCGGTGCCCCCAACCGGTGATCTTCGGCAGGTCGTCCGCGGACCGGCCGTGGCGGCGCGCGTACTCCTTGGCGTACCGGGGCGAGGCGAGCAGCACGCTCGCCGCACCGTCGGTGATGCGGCCGCAGTCGTACTTGCGCAGCCGGCCCTCCACCGGGGGGTTGAGCACGTCGTCCGGGCCGAAGCACCCGTCGGGGAAGGACCAGCCGCGGGTCTGGGCCAGCGGGTTGCGCAGGCCGTTGCCGTGGTTGATCTCAGCGATGCGGGCGAGGTTCGCGCCGAGGCGCTCGTCGTCGAGGCCGTCCCGCTCGGCGACCACGTCGGCGAGCTCGGCGAACAGGCTGGGCCAGGGGAAGGCCGCGCCGACCGCCTCACGCCCGACCCAGGCGGCCGAGCCCAGGTTCTGGGCCGCCTCCTGGGGGCCGACACCGCGCATCAGCTCCACGCCGGTCACCAGGGCCAGGTCGTAGCGCCCCGCCTCGATGTCGGCCATCGCGGCCAGGGCCGCCACGCTGCCCGAGGCGCACGCGGCCTCGTGCCGGGAGGTGGGCAGCATCGCCCAGGCCGGGTCGATGGCGGCGACCATGCCGCCGAGCTGCGCCTGACCGCAGAACAGCTCGGCCGCGAGGTTGCCGACGTGCGCCACCTCGACCTCCGCCGGGTCGATCCCGGTGTCCGCCAGTGCGCCGAGCGCGCTCTCCCGCAGCAGGTCGTAGATGCCGAGCCCCTCCTTCGTCCAGTTACGGGCGAAGTCGGTCTGGTGTCCGCCGAGCACGTGGACGGTCATCGGGCCACCTCCCACGTCGAGCGCAGTTCGCGCTTGAGCAACTTGCCGACCGGGTTGCGGGGCAGCGATTCGACCACCTCCAGCCGCTCGGGCAGCTTGTAGGAGGCGATGCGGCGCTCCTTGAGGTGGTCCACCAGCTCCTCCAGGGTGACCTGCTCGCCCGCGCGGGGGACGACGAACACGCAGGCCTTCTCGCCGAGCACCGCGTCGGGGTAGCCCACACAGGCGACGTCGGCCACCTTGAGGTGCCCGGCCAGCAGCGACTCGATCTCGGCCGGCGCGATGTTCATGCCGCCCCGGATGATCACGTCCTTGGCGCGGTCCACGTAGCGCAGGTACTGCCCGGCGTCCCCGGCCAGTTCGAACACGTCACCGGTGTGCAGCCAGCCGTCCTCGTCGACCGACTCGCGGGTGGCCGTGCCGGGCAGGTAGGCGGAGAACACCGTAGGACCGCGCATCAGCAGCTCCCCGGGGCGGCCGGGCTCGGTGATCTCCTCCCCGGTGGCGACGTCGACCAGCCGGGTCCGGGTCCCGGCGAGCACCGGGCTGGGGTAGTCCACACCGGGCAGCCCGGGGCGCGGGAAGAAGCGGGCGCGCTCGACCGGGTCGGGGATCGACACCGGGTCCGACAGCAGCGCGACGCCCTCGTTGGAGCCGAAGAAGTTGATGACGGAGATGCCGTACTGTTCCTGCCAGCCCTGCACCATCGACGGCGGGAGCGGCGCGGAGCCGGAGCCGACGCGGGTCAGCGACGAGATGTCGGTGGCCGCCAGCACCTCCTTGCGCTGCAGCAGCATGGTCAGCAGCGCCGGCGGCACCAGGGTGTAGGTGACCTTCTCCGTGGCGATCTGGCCGAGGAAGACCGGCAGGTCGAACGGCTGGTGCTGCACCAGGGTGCAACCGGAGATCAGCCAGGGCAGGAAGACGCCGGCGATGCCCGCCATGTTCACCATCGGGAACGGGTTGAGCACGATGTCGTCGCCGGTGAGCGTCGGCGCGGCGGTGCAGACCCGGGCGGTGGCCAGCCAGTCGTGGTGGCAGCGGGGCACGCCCTTCGGGGTGGCCTCGGTACCGGAGGTCCAGCAGATCGTCAGGCATTCGCCCGGGTCGACGGTCAGCTCCGCGAGGTACGCCGCCAGCGCGTCCATGTCGCCCCGCGCCTCCTCCAGCGAGACCAGGCCGTCGGCGACGCCGTCGCCCCAGGCCGCCACCGTGTGCAGCCCGTCGATGTCGGCCGCCATGTCGCGGGCGATCTCGGCGTTGGGTCTGTCGCCGATGCGGGTGGCGGTGACGAAGGCGCGGGCGCCGGCCAGCCGCAGCAGCTGGGACAGCTCGTACTCGCGGTACTGGACGGGGAAGGGCGTGACGACGACGCCGATTCGGAAGGCCGCGAAGAAGGTGACGCACAGCTCGACCGTGTTGGGCATCTGGACGGCCAGCACATCGCCGTGGCGAAGGCCCCGCTCCAGCAGCACCGCCGCCACCCGGTCGACCTCGGCGTCGAGCTCGCGCCAGGTGAGCCTGCGTGGTCTCCCACCGGTCAGCTCGGCTTTGTTGGGCGCGTCGACGACGGCGAGCGCGTCCGGACGCGCCGTCACCTGACCACGCAGCAGCGCGTCGACGGTGTCGTCGGTCCAGAGCCCGGACTGCGTGTAGTGGTCGACACGGCTCAGCGGATGGAGCCTTCGAGGGGTCATCGGGTCTCCCCTTGGCATGAAACTGATGATGTGACGACAGACACTATGAAAACAGAAGTCAGGGGTCAATAGCATCGGCTTCTTTCACGAGCGCCCGAACTGCCCACTCCAGGCCCGCCGACGAAACGAGCCGGATGATCCGCCGGATGAACCTTTCCGTCGTCGTGGAGTCGAGCCCGAGATCACGGGCGGTGTGGGCGATCAGCGCGGGGAAGAACTCTCCCCGCTCCAGGTGGACGGTCACGTTGGCCGTGTAGAAACCGGGCCTCAGTATGCGAAGGCGGTCCAGTGCGGCACGAAGCGAGCGCACTGCGGTGAGCGGGTCGAGTCCGTGGCGGCCGGCGGGAATCTCATAGGGGTCACAAGCGCCGTTTCGCAGCCGGGTGAGGGCGTCGACCCCGCGTCCAGCAGCGCGACGGCGGCCTCCCACCGGGCCTGGCTCAGCTCGGCGAACCCACCGATCTCGCCCCTCCCGCTCCCGCTCCCGCTCAGAGCGAACATGAGCGCGGGGAACCGGTACAGGCCCACCGACCTACCCGGATGACATTGCCGGCAGCCACAGGCGCGGCTGCCGGCGGAAAGCCCCGTGCATTCCGAGAGTTCTCGGCCATCCGAGAGCGGTGCCGGCGGCGTGGGCTTCATCGGTTCGCCTCACGCGGGGAAATGCAGGGCAACACCTGATAACGATCAGTAATCAGCTCGCCTGTGTGCGGGGCAGCTCAAATGTCTATGGAAATCCTTAGCATCAGTGTGCACCGAAGTTCACCACGCCAGTCTTGTGCACAGACCACTTGACGCAGCATAGGCGGCATAGATAAAAACGTCACAGTTTGTGCCCCAACCAGGCCGACCAGCAACCACTCGACCCACCGGTCGGGACTCCCGCCTTACCCTACCACCTGTACCTACCGACGATCAAAGGTGGACGTTACACGAAGGCCATCTATCACCGCAGGTCAGCGGCATGATCGCATGTAATTTTGAGCTTTCATGTTCAGCATTCCCGACGATGGATTATCTGGCGTAAATCATCGATTGCCACGCCCGTGAATTTTCAGAGTCAGATTCTTTAATGGAAATGAAAATCTCGAGTTACGATCACGCTTCTGACTGAAACGCATGCAAGAAGATCTACCAGGCGGAGCGGCGAGGGGTAATGTACACCGCGTCCAACTGATTGCCGGCGTTCGCGATCACTCATCCCGTCAAGGCATCAATCAACGATATTAGCCAATATCAAGTCTGTCGCCCCGTCGTACCTGAAGTACGAACATACCCAGGAGGTCTCCGTGACCACCCCGCAGCGCCCCTCAGTCTGGCATGACGTGCTCGCCGTTGGCCGGAGCATTAGGCTCACCATGTCGTCACCCGAGAACCGCGCCAAACACGCCTATGAGATCTTTCCACCGAGCACCTGGACCGCGCTGAACGAGCACAGTTCGTACCTCAATTTCGGCTACTGGCACGATGAGGCCGACACGCTCGACGACGCTTGCCAGGCGCTGGCGGAGAAGTTGGCGGACGCCGCAGGATTTCAGGAGGGCGACCGCATTCTTGATGCCGGGTTCGGATATGGCGACCAGGACTTTATGTGGTTGAAACGGCACAATCCGGCAAAGATCGTTGGATTGAACGTAACGCCAACGCATGTGCGGATTGCTCAGGCCAAGGCCCACGAACGTGGTCTGGACGATCGGCTGATCTTCCAGGAGGGGTCGGCAACCGCGATGACGTTCGAACCCGGCAGCTTCGACCGGGTGGTCGCTCTGGAGTCGGCCTTGCATTTCCGGACCAGGGACGAATTCTTCCGCCAGGCTCACCACGTCCTTCGACCCGGCGGGGTGCTCGCGACGGCCGATATCGTGCCGTTGAACACCGACAAGGCCGACCGCCGAGAGCTTTTCTCCACTTCAGTCCCCAGCGAAAACTCGTATGACAGCAACGAGTACGTTGCCCGCCTCCAGGCCGCCGGGTTCGTCAACGCCCAGTTGACCTCCATCCGCACCCACGTGTACGAACCGTGGTGCAGATGGGCGGCACGGAAGCTGGATGACCCGGCGTTTAAGCAGAGCACCACCTGGGGCTACCGCCGCTGGTTGCATCGTGAGCTGGCCGACGACACGCGCATGCGACAAAAGTTTGCCGACTTGGACTACGTCATCGCCGTCGCCGAGAAGCCGATGTGAGAGGGTGTATGAGATTTGATCAGCTGGCCGCCGGCTGTTGGATGATCGTCCATCGATGACCGGCGGGCTCGCACGCCACTGTGGTGCTGGAAAGCCGGCCGACAATGCCGCGTTGGGTCTGGTGTTGTTTGACGGTACGCGGGCCGATCCGTCCTCGGTCGATCCGGTTACGCGGGTGGGCGGCGAGGTCGCCGAGCAGGTCGTTCACGGCTTGATCGGTGTCGCCGGGGCGGCGCAGCGGGTCACCGTCACCATCCGCGCCTGCGGATGCGTTCCCTTCACAGTGAGGGGGCCGGGCCGTACGGGATGGTGCCGTTGGGGCATGGGGTGCCGGTTTTCCCGCAGGCGAAGCGGCGCCGGGGGCGTACGCCGTGGGTGGCCGAGGATGGGTAGAGCTGGGCAGCCCGCTCTTCGACGTGGTGACCGTGCTGGCCCAGGGGGTCAAGCAGCGTGAGCTGCTGGACTGGGGCGGCGCGGCGTTCCGGGTTCTGAGCGTCGCGGTCGTGGAGCCTCCGGGGTGCGAATCGGGGCGGGGCCGGTTCAGGACGAGTACCCCGGTGGTGATGAAGGGCACCGGCCGCGAGGAGTCGGGGCAGCGGACCACCCGGCAGGCGTGGCTGTTGCCGGCGGACCCGGAGTTCCCGGTGTTCTTCCAGCGCAACCTTCGGCGCAAGGCCGAGATCCTGGAGCTGGATCCCGAGGTGTCGCTGACGGAGATCTCCTGGGTGGGGTCGAAGCGTTCCTTCGCGGTTGGTCAGGGGCTGAAAGTGGGAGCGCCGATCGAGGTCGAGCTGACCGGGCCGCCGGAGACACTCCAGGCAATCTGGAGCTGGGGCCTGGGACAGGCCAACTCAGCGGGCTTCGGCTGGGTGACCGCGTGAACAAAGACAACGCAACGCCGCTGACCTGGGACTTTACCGTGGGGAGGTCCTCATCGCCCCTGAGAGGGGTCGCAAAACCTTCCGCTTGGGCTCCGACTCGCGCCAGGGTGAACGTCCTCATCGCCCTTGAGAGGGGTCACAGCATGCGGCTGAGCGCGCCTGGGCGGGCTGCGGGAGTTGCTCAGCCTGGCGATGACCGGGCTGTAGAGCATGGTGAACGGCGGCCCCGGCCTGCTTGGCGGACATTCCGGGACGCCGTGTCTCGGTGTCGGCGGAGCGTGCTGGACGGGGCGGTCACTGGATTGCCCCTGTCCAAAGGATTTCGTTAGTTAGATTTGTCATCCTTTGGGCTGTTCGGAGCTTATGTCGGGTATACCGGTAGAAATTCGCTTTCGCATGAAATCGAATTTCGCGTGGAATCGGAAGGGGGCATGGGTCATGATGAGACCCGCAAGCCTGGAGCAACACCCCGATCTCATGGAGATGCGGGCGCGGTACGAACGGGCGGGCTCCAGTTCGGTGGCGCAGGTCATCGACGGACTGGGCCTCCTGGCGGGGCTGTATCTGGCGATCTCCCCATGGGTGGTCGGCTTCAACGGCCTGTCCAGGCTCACCGTGAGCAACCTCGTCACCGGCATCGCGGTCGCCGCACTGGCCCTGGGATTCGCGTCCGCCTACGGCCGGACGTACGGGATCAGCTGGATCGTGCCGATCATCGGAATCTGGACCATCATCGCTCCCTGGGTCACCGGCTCGGCGACGACGGCCAACATCTGGAACAACGTCGTCACCGGCGTCGTCATCTTCCTGCTCGGGGTGGGAGCGGTGGCGGTGGGCTCCAAGAGAATGCCCGGTATGGGACACAAGGGAGACATGTCCCACCGCGGAGACATGCCACACAGGACAGACATACCCAACAGGCCGGACATGCCCAACCGGCCGGACTTCCCCAACAGGCCATAGGTCGACGTGGCATCGGTGCGGCGGCGAAGGACCGCCCCGCCGGTGCTGTACGGGACACCCGCCTTCAAGCCGCCCCCGTTCTAACCGCCTCCACGAGGGGCGGCGGGGGTGCACAGTCAAAGCAGCGGCATGGCGCGTGGTGGCGCCTCCACCCGGCGCGCCGTGTCCACGGCAGCGCGAGCAAGCCATACCGCCTGGGCCGGTTGTCCTAGGTGAATCGCCTGATCCGTCATGCTCGTCATCACCCGGGCAGCCGTCAGCGAGTCATTCGGGCCTCGACGATTCGCCGAACGTCGGAGAGTCCGACAATCGGCCCCGACCCCTGGTAGGCCGCTGATACCTCCGGAGTGCCATAGCTCCACGCCGACAGCCAGCTGCCGAAGGCCGCAGGTACGAACGGCAGCGCGGCCAGCACATGACGCCGCTCCGGATCCACGTCGCACCTCCACAGTCGGTCTGCCGTCTTGACCGTAGTTCCGAGTGAGAAGTCGCTGAAGTCCGGAATCAGCCAGGCTTCCGTATCGACCGGGACGGTGCCCTCGATCCACCGCTCGACCTCGGCCGGGTCCACCCCGAACACCTCGGCCATCCGCGCCCGATACACCGGACGGATCTCCTGACATCCCCGTTCCCACCGGCTCCACGTCGTCGACGACACCCACAGTGCCGCCGAGATCTCGCGCTGACTCATCCCCATCCGCCGACGCGCCCGCGCCAACTCCGGACGCCCCTCGACCAGTCCCGGCCGCAGACCGCCCTGGACCTGTTCGCCGAGAACGGCCGTGGGCTACTCCTGGTCCGCGAACTCTCCCAGGGGCACTGCCGCGCCTACGCCACGACGACCTTTGCCATCGAAGCACCGGCCAAGGCCATCGCCTTCGCCCTGCCGACCCGTTCGGGCATCCGACTGACCTGCCCGCCCCTGTTGCGCCTGGGCCGCCGTTCAGTCCGTCTCCGGCTGACGGACCCCATTGACGCGGCCGAGCGCGGCCAGGACGGATGACCTACTCGAAGAGGGTGTGCCGCTCACCGCGCCGACGTCTCCGTACGATCCGGATCCCGACCACCACGATGTCCACGACGGCGATGGCCGCCAGCACGGCCAGGGCCACGGCGAGCGCGGTGATGCCGGCCTGTGCCGCGAAGACCGCCAGAACCGTACAGACCACCAGGCCGAAGATCGCCAGAGCGAGCCGCAGATTCAGCGCGCTCTTCGGATGGTCATGTGTTCCCGACTGCTCCTTCATGAGACCACCTCCGGGGCAATACCGATCTCCCCACCTGCCCATACCTATGCAAGGGGGGCATCTCCCAGCCCTTACCCAGGACATCCCGGATCATCCATGGGGTCATGCCGACGATAAGCCTTCGCGTCAAGGGGGTGAAGCCGGGTAGGAACACAGCGTTCGCGACGTAAGGAGGGGCCAGGTGGCCGCACATCAGCTGGTCAACGACCCGCAGGAGCTCGTCACCGAGGCGCTCGAAGGACTGGAGCTCAGTCAGAGAGGGCGGCTGCGCTGGAACCGCGACCCCAGCTTCGTCATCAGGACCGACGATCGGCGGCCGTACAAGGTGGGTGTGCTGTCCGGCGGCGGCTCCGGGCACGAACCCCTGCACACCGGTTTCGTCGGGTACGGCATGCTGGACGCCGCGGTGCCGGGAGCGATCTTCGCCAGCCCCACCGCGATCCAGATCAAGGCCGCCACCGAGGCGGTCGACAACGGCCGGGGCGTCGTGCACGTGGTCAAGAACTACACCGGCGACGTGCTGAACTTCACCATCGCCGCCGAGATCTCCACCGGCATCAGGCTGGAGACCGTGCTCGTCGACGACGACCTGGCCACCGACACCTCCGTCGAGGGCGGCCCGGGGCGGCGGGGCACCGCGGCCGTCGTCGCCGTCGAGAAGATCTGCGGCGCCGCCGCCGAGCGGGGCGCCGACCTGTCCACGGTGGCCGCGCTCGGCCGCCGCGTCGCGGCCAACGCCCGGACCATGTCCCTGGCCCTGCGGGCCTGCACCCACCCCGGCCAGTCCGCACCCTCGTTCGATCTCGCCCCCGGCCAGGTCGAGTTCGGCGTCGGCATCCACGGCGAGCGGGGAATCCGGCAGATCCCCGTCGCCCCCGCCGACGAGTTGGTGGCCTCGCTGACGAATCCGGTCGCCGACGATCTCGGCCTGAGCAGGGGCGACGCGGTCTTCGTGATCGTCAACGGCCTCGGCGCCACCCACCAGCTGGAGCTGCTCACGGCCTACCGGCAGGTGACCCGGCTCCTCGACGCGCGGGGCGTGACGGTCGCCCGGCAGCTGGTGGGCTCCTACGTCACCGCCCTCGACATGGCGGGCTGCTCGGTCACCCTGATCCGCGCCGACGAGGAGCTCGTCGGCCTGTGGGACGACCCGGCGCGTACCGCGGCCCTCACCTGGTAGCACTCGAAGGAGACAGCCATGCGCGACCTCGAACCGCAGGCCGTACTGTCGTGGATCGAGCGATTCATCATCCGGATCGACGACCGGGTTCAGGAGTTGACCGAGCTGGACCGCCGCAGCGGTGACGGCGACTTCGGCACCAACATGGTCACCGCGCTCACCAGGGCCAAGGCGAAGCTCTCCCCCGCCCCCGCCGACGCCGGGGCGCCGTTCTCCAGCCTCTCGACGGCCTTCCTCGAACACTCCGGCGGTACCAGCGGGCCACTGTTCGGCATGTGGTTCCGCGAGTTCGCACTGGCCGGGCAGGGCAGTCCGGTCCTCACCACGGCCCTGCTCGCCGACGCCGCCAGGAACGGGGTGGCCACGGTCCGCAGGCTGGGCTCCGCCTCGGTGGGCGACAGGACGATGGTCGACGCCATGGCCCCGGCGATGGATGCCCTGGCCGAGGCCGCGGGGAAGGACGTCCCCGCCGTGGAGGCGCTGCGGCTGGCGGCGGAGGCGGCCCGTGCCGGAGCCGACTCCACCTCCTCGATCATCGCCCGCCGGGGCCGGGCCAGCTACGTCGGCGAGGCCGCCCTGGGAGCTCCCGATCCCGGAGCCGTCGCGGTCGCCCTGTTCTTCGAGGCCGCGGGCTGACCTGCCCGCCTCCACTCCGCAGGGGAAGCGCGGCACCGATTTCCCCGGCTTTCGTGGAGTCACTTTGGTCGACTCGCGTGCCTGAATCCTCAAGCGAGGTCAGCGTGCCCGGGAGCCGCCCCCGGAGTTCCGTCGCAAGGTCATGGCTTGCGTCTCGCCAGGTCATCTTGATTCAACGAACTACCGGCGGCTGTACACCCGGCCGGAAACGCGTGGCCGACAGGAACGGCTCTCGACGCCCACCTGGTCAGGACCTGTATCCAGCTGGATAGTACTCACCGTGCTGAATCATGCAGATAATCTGTCGACCACTGATATCGCCCCTCATCCTGGACGTCCTGTCCGACTCTTGATTCAGCTGCCGCGATAAATTATTCCTGATTGAGCCTCAAGAGGTGGACTCGTGGGCGATCGGTCAAGCGCCGTAGGGCAAATTATTTCCCCGCCGAAGGGTGGCGGGGCCCTGCGTGGGATCGGCGAGAAGTTCACTCCCGACCTGTATACCGGAACCGGGAATTTCACAGTTCCCATCACCGTTCCGCCAGGACGCAATGGACTGTGGCCAGACCTGAGACTGGCGTACGGTTCGGGCACCGGGAACGGCCCGTTCGGGCTCGGCTGGTCGCTTTCCGTTCCGGGAGTGACGCGCAAGACTTCCCGTGGTGTTCCCACCTATGACGACTCCAGGGACACATTCCTGCTTTCCGGTGCCGAGGATCTGGTTCCAGTCGGGTCGACCGGCTCCGCCATTCGATACAGGCCCAGAACCGAAGGGTTGTTCGCACGGATCGAACACATTCACGATAAGACGGACGACTATTGGGATGTCCATACCGGCGACGGCCTGATCAGCAGATATGGAAGTCGCCGTCCTGAGGATGCCGAGGCCGACTGGCGCGACCTCGCGACCATTGCCGATCCTGATCGGCAACACAGAACCTTTGCCTGGCGGCTGACCCGTACGACGGATCCGTTCGGTAACCGGATCGAGTACGTGTACGAGACCGATCCCGTTCAACGAGAGGGTTCCCGCCGCTGGGACCAGCTTTATCTGAAGGAAATCCGCTACGCGGACCACGGTGACAAGGATGATCCGCTCTTCCTTGTCGGCATCAGGTTCGTTTACGAACCGCGACCTGACATGTTCTCGGACTATCGCGCCGGTTTCGAGATCCGGACCGCACGGCGTTGCACGCGCATCGAGGTGCACACCCACCCCGCTACAGGGCAGGACATCCTGGGGCGATCGTACGAGCTCGGCTACCTCGACGACACGACGCCGAACGGGGTGTCCCTGCTGTCGCGGATCACCGTTCGCGGCCACAACGGCGACGAGACCGAGACGCTTGCCCCGATGACCTTCGGCTACACCCGATTCCAGCCTGACCGGCGGGCTCTGCTCACGGTCTCCGGATCGGATCTGCCGCTTGGTTCGCTGGCCCGGCCCGAGTTCGAGCTTGTGGATCTGACGGGCAACGGGCTTCCCGACATCCTGGAATTGGACGGGGTCGCCCGCTGGTGGCGCAATCTCGGGAACGGGCGGTTCGCGCCGTCTCGGAAGACGGCCGACATTCCTGCCGGGCTCAGCCTGGCGGACCGGGGTGTGCAGCTCCTTGACGCGGACGGTGACGGGCGCGCGGACCTGCTGGTGACAGCCGGTGCTCAGAGCGGGTACCACCCCATGTCCCTCGGCGGGCTGTGGGATCGGCGATCATTTCAGGCCTACCAGGCTGCGCCAAGCTTCGACCTGGAAGATCCCGAGGTACGGCTGGTGGACCTGGACGGCGACGGGGTCACCGATGCCGTCCGCTCCGGCGCGAGAATGGAATGCTTCTTCAACGATCCACGCCGAGGCTGGTGGCAGACCACCCAGGTCGAGCGAGGCGGGGCAGCGGAGTTCCCCGATGTCAGTTTCTCGGATCAGCGCGTGAAGCTGGCCGACATGACGGGCGACGGGCTTCAGGACATCGTGCTGATCGGCAGCGGCTCCGTGTCGTACTGGCCCGCACGGGGCCGTGGCTCCT
The DNA here is from genome assembly GCF_035917355.1 of Streptosporangium sp. NBC_01810. Lineage (NCBI taxonomy): Bacteria > Bacillati > Actinomycetota > Actinomycetes > Streptosporangiales > Streptosporangiaceae > Streptosporangium > Streptosporangium sp. NBC_01810. The sequence goes on from NZ_CP109070.1 coordinate 3,532,046, forward strand.
GGGGACGGCGCATCACGATGCGGGGCGAACTCGATCTACCCGACCGGGTCGATGTTCGCCGGATACTTCTCGGCGACGTCGACGGGGACGGCCTGGATGACCTCGTGCTGGTCGGTGACACGTCGGTCACCGTCTGGATCAACCAGTCAGGTAATCGATGGGGCGATCCCATAGAGATCCCCGGCACTCCACCTGTCACCGACATGACCGCCGTGCGGCTGACCGACCTGCTCGGTACAGGCGTGCGGGGCGTTCTGTGGACCATGGACGCGGGGGCGAGCCGTACCCGGGCGTGGTTCCTGGATCTCATCGGGGGCGTCAAGCCGTACCTGCTTGAGGAGATCGACGACCGCACCGGCGCCGTCACACGTATCGGTTATGCCCCCTCCACCCGCTTCTATCTCGAAGACGAGCGTCGTCCGGCGACGCGCTGGCGCACACCGCTGCCTTTCCCCGTCCAGGTGGTGGCCCAGGTGGAGTCGGTTGACGCGATCTCCGGTGGCAGACTGACGACCGAGTACGGCTACCACCACGGATACTGGGATGGGGTCGAGCGTGAGTTCCGTGGATTCGGCCGCGTCGACCAGCGCGACACTCAGACTTTCTCCGCGCCGAAATACGGCTTGTCTCCCCCGACGGAGACTCGCGTCTGGTTCCACCAGGGGGCGGTCGGCGACGGGCACGGCGGTTGGACGGAAGCCGACCATCGTGCCGAGTTCTGGCCGGAGGACCCCCAGGCGCCGGCACGCCCCGCCGGGGTCACTCGTTTCCTGGCAGGTCTCACGCCGGATGCCCGGCGGGACGCGTTGCGGGCGCTGCGCGGACGGGTCGTGCGCACCGAGCTGTACGCCCTCGACGGAACAGCCCGTGCGATCCGGCCGTACACCGTAACCGAGCAGGTTCATGAGGTCGGCCCGCTACCGGGTGGCGTGCCCCTGCCCACCGCACCCGAGCGATGGCGGTCACGGGTGTTCTTCCCCTGGACCTCGGCGGAACGGGCCACCCAGTGGGAGCGCGGCGATGATCCTCTGCACCGGTTTCGTTTCAACGGTGACCACGACGCGTACGGGCAGCCTCGCGCGCTGACGTCGGTCGCGGTGCCGAGGGGAAGGGACTTTCGCGTCGCCGCGGCTGCGAGCGCGCCCTACCTGGCCACCCACACCATCACCACCTACGCGGTGCGGGATGACGACGAACGCTACATCACCAACCGGGTGGCCAAGACGACGACATACGAGGTCGCCAACGACGGCGGCCCCGCCCTGTCCGAACTGCTCGCCGCGGCCGGGGAGGGATCCGCGCTGGGCGAGGTGCTCGCCCAGACACTGAACCATTACGACGGGCCGGCATTCCACGGCCGGGACCTCGGCGAGCTGGGTGATCATGGCGCCTTGGTCCGTACAGAAAGGCTGGTTCTCACCCCGAAACGCTGGAAGGCCGCATACGGAACGGACTCTCCGCCCTATCTGACCGACGGCACGGCGGTGGCATGGACCGCCGAGTATCCGCAGGCGTTCCGCGACTCGCTGCCCGCCCAGGCGGGTCTCAGGTTCGAGCCCGGCGGAACCGCCGAACGGGGCTGGTTCAGCGCTGTCGAGCGCCGCCGTCTCGACGTCCACGACGATCCCGCCGGACGCGGGCTCGTCACGGCCACTCGCGATCCGCTGGGTGGCGAGATCCGTTGCGGCCATGAGTTCTCCCTGCTCATCACCGAGGTGATCGAGGAGACCGGTGGGACGAACCTCGTCACGACCGCCGAATACGATCATCGGACACTGCAGCCCGAAGAGATCACCGGCCCCAACGGCGAGCGCACCCGGTACGCCTACACCCCGCTTGGACTCCTGGAGAGCGTGGCCGCCCTCGGGCGACCGGATGAGAACGCGGGCGACACCCCGGAACAACCCGGCACCCGGTTCGTTTACGATCATCTCGCGTTCGCCGAGCGTGGCCTTCCGATATCAGCACGCACGGTGAAACGGGTCCATCACATCGCCGATCCATCCGTATCGCCCACCGAACGAGACCAGACGATCGAAACGATCGAGTTCTCCGACGGGTTCGACCGCATCGTGCAGTCGCGCGTTCAGGCGGAGGATGACACCTTCGGCGACTCCCCGTTCGGCGACTCGGGACTCCCCGCCGATCAGGGGTCCAACGCCGATGCCGTGGCCCGGACGGTGTCGGACCGCGTCGTCGTCAGCGGCTGGCGTGTCTATGACAACAAGGGCCGGGAGATCGAACGCTACGAACCGTTCTTCTCCGCCGGTCAGGACTTCGCTCCGCCTGGCGACGCGGAGAACGGCCAGAAGATCGCGATTCACTACGACCCGCTGGGCAGACCGGTGCGGACACGCCACCCGGACGGATCGGAGACGCTGATCGTTCACGGCGTGCCGCACGACCTCGCCACGCCGGAACGTTCCGCCCCGACGCCGTGGGAAACCTGGACCTACGATCCGAACGACAACGCCGGGCGCACCCATCCCGTCGCCGCGAACGCCTACGCCGACCACCACGACACGCCGGCCAGTCAGGTGATCGACGCGCTCGGCCGCACCGTCGAGGTGGTGGAGCGCAACGGAACCGACCCGGCCGACTGGCTGGTCACCCGTTCCGTCTATGACCTGAGGGGCGACCTGGTGGCTCTCGTCGATCCACTCGGCCGCACGGCGCTGACCCAGATCCACGACCTGGCCGGACACCGATTACGCATGGACGGTCTCGACTCCGGGCAGCGTCACCGGGTTCTCGACGCGGCCGGGAACGTCATCGAGGAGTCGGTCGCCGACGGGAACAAAGGCCCCCTGACCCTGTACGCCTACGACGTACGACAGCGACGAGTGCGGATGTGGGCACGTGACGCCACCCCCGAGCCCGTCACCTTACGCGAGCTGGTGATGTATGGGGACGCCGTCGACACCGGTCTTGATGACGCCGCCTCCTCGCACCTGCTGGGCCGGGTGCACCGGCACTACGACGAGGCGGGCCTGGTAACCGTCGCCGCCTATGACTTCAAGGGAAATCGCGTCACCGAAACCCGCCGCCCGGTGGCCGACAGCACCATCCTGACGGTCTTCGACCCGCCACCGGCCGACTGGCGGGTCAGCACCTGGCGGATGGACTGGGAGCCACCGCCGGGCAACACCCTCGCCCAGCACGCGGCGGCACTTCTCGATCCCGAGGATGCCGCGCTGCGCACCACGACGACCTTCGACGCGCTGAACCGTCCCCGCGTGATCCGGCACGAGCGAGGAGCCGCCGGCCCGGCCGCCGAGCTGACCCACGCCTACAACCGGGCCGGAGCGTTGGAAGGGCTGGAGCTCAACGGGGCCACGCTCGTCAGGCGCATCGCCCACAACGCCAGGGGGCAGCGGGTCCTGATCGCCTACGGCAACGACCTGATGACCCGCTGCGCCTACGACCCCGTCACCTTCCGGCTCTCCCGGCTGCGCAGTGAGCCGTTCACGGTTCTCACCGACGGTGACCATCACCCGGCCGGAGCCCCCTTACAGGACCTGAGCTACTCCTACGACCTGGCGGGTAATCTGCTGCGACTCCGCGACCGTACGCCGGGCAGCGGCGTCCCCGGCCGGCCTGCTCTCGGCGGCATCAACGCACAGAACTGGCTGAACCGGGACTTCACCTACGAACCCATCTACCGGCTCAGCACGGCCAGCGGCCGGGAGGCGGCCCTGCCCGGCGCTCCTGAACCGTGGCTCGACACGCCCAGAGGCATCGATCCGACCGCCACCCGTCCTTACCTGGAGAGCTACCGGTACGACGCCGCGGGCAACCTACGTGAGCTCCGTCATCGAGCAGGTCTGCCCCAGCAGGGAGTGACCACCTTCGTCCGGCGATTCCAGCTCACCGGCACCGATCCCGACCAGCCGGACGACAACCGCCTCCGCACCGTCAGCTCAGGCCAGACGACCACCGACTACGCCTACGACGCGGCCGGGAACCTCGTCGGCGAGACGCTCTCCCGGTGTCTGGAATGGGACCATGCCGACCGCTTGCGCTCCTTCCGCAACCAGGACGGCACCGGCGAGCCCACACCGTACGCCCACTACCTGTACGACAGCGCCGGGCGCCGGGTGAAGAAGATCGTCCGTGAGCAGGGCGGCACCGTGCGGACCACCACGTACGCGGGCACCGCCTTCGAACACCACGGCACACTCCGGGCCGGTCAGCTGACCGACGAGCACACGCTCGTTCATGTCATGGACGGCCGCCACCGGATCGCGATCGTCCGCCTCGGCCCCGCCCCCGCGGGCGACCACACCCCGGCGACCACGTATCACCTGGGTGACCATCTCGGCAGCGGCAACGTGGTCGTGGATGACACCGGTCAGTGGATCAACCGGGAGGAGTACACCCCCTGGGGCGAGACCAGCTTCGGCGGCTTCTTCCGCAAGCGCTACCGCTTCACCGGCAAGGAGCGCGACCTGGAAAACGGCCTCAATTATCACGGCGCCCGCTACTACGCCCCGTGGCTCGGGAGGTGGGTCTCTCCAGATCCTTCAGGTCCAGCAGACCACTTGAATCTCTACCAGTTCGTCAATGCGAACACGCTCAGGAATATCGACGAAGATGGGCGGGGGGAAACAGACGTAGATCGCTCCAGGTCTCGCGTGATCCGCTGGGCCGAGGGTCGAGTTGACAACGGCCAGCAAAAATCTGAGAAGCAAAATCTCGAACAACACCTGAACGCCTTACCCAAGCCTGCCGGAAGCGCTCCACCCTCACCTGCAGCGCGGCGATCCGGTGGATCCACCTCTCCTGGAATCCCCATATACGGGCCCGAACTTCCAGGCGACTTCATAAACTCCGGCGGCTTGCCGATCGGCGCTTCACCGGGTCCGGCCTTACCGTCGATGGGAAGCAGGAGAGGAATCAGGATCGGCGCCGCTCTCGATATCATCGGGGAATTGAACAGATGGGCCGAGATCAGAGAGGGTTTCAAGAGATTCGATACGGACTGGCAGAAATTCTGGCGCAATGAATGGTACAGCAAGTCCATCAGAATAATCCGCGGCCCGACATCGGGTGCCACGGCGGGAATCGAAGGCAATCAGTCCGGTCTGGAGGCCGCACGCCCAGGAAGGCCTTCTCCCTACCAGGGGAAGTTCCTCTATATTGACGAGCTAATCTCCCGAAGCAGTACTCCTGACTCCCTGAAGGGCATCAAGTCCTTTTTGGACAAGGCCCACCATGGCTGGCAGACCAACCATCCGGATAACATCGCAAAAGGCGGCGCCTCACTGCTGACAAATGATCGGTGGGAGCCACTATCCGATGAGGAATATCAAGACATATCCGCACATATTGACGTCAAAATTCATCTGCTTGAGAACAATCAAATGGGCGGCGTGTCACCAGCGGGTGATTATCCGTTGCCGCAGGTCAACGCATTCGGCCGTGGATGAGAACCGACACGGAGCATCATGAATCTGCAAGGGCGAGAGCTGGAATTCGGGCTGCACGGCGATGATGTGGCTCTGCTCCATCAGGAGCTGAAACTTCTCGGGTTCGACATCGGCTCCGGAGAAATCGCGGAGAAGCAGTTCGGGAAGTCAACGCGGAGCGCGGTGTCGCAGCTCCAGCGCGATGCCGGGCTCACCGTGACGGGACGGGTCGACGTGGAGACCGCCCGGCGGATCAACGCGGCGGTCGACGAACGGGGAAGTCTGATCGTCCGGGGGCAGGTGCTGCGGGAGTCCGGAGAGCCGGTCGACGCGGTCCGGGTGCGGGCCGCCGACCGGGATCTACGCCGAGAGGAACCGCTCGGGGAGACGGTGTCCGCGGACGGCGGGCACTACCGGATCGCCTACCAGGCCGATCGGTTCATCCAGGGCGAGGAGGGTAGCGCCGACCTGGTCGTCCGCGTTCTGGATGAGCGGGGAAACGAGATCGGCCACTCCGAGACCCTCTTCGACGCGCCCGCCGATGCCGTCCTCAACGTGATCATCAGTGTGCGGGACGCCGCCCCTCGGTCCGAGTACGAGGAACTGCGTGAGCTGCTCGATCCGGTGCTGGACGGTGTGGACCCCGCCGAGCTCACCACCGAGGACGTGGAGTTCCTGGTGGGCGAGACCGGCGTCCCCAGAGATCAGGTGCAGTTGCTCGTCCACGCGGCCGGGATGGCCGGGGAGGCCGGCATTCCGGTCGAGGCGTGCTACGGCTTCGGCCGGGTGGGCCTGCCCACCGAGCTGGGGTCCTTGCTGAAACACGATCTCGGCGAGCTGCGAGCGGCGCTGGAGAACGCGATCACCGGCGGTATCGTTCCGCAGGAACTGCGACACCGCCTCGATGAGATCATCGACATCCTGCGGCGGTCGCAGGCGACACCGAAGGTGACCGAGCAGGAGCGGCTGGCCGCCTACCAGGCGGTGGGACGGCTGGTCGGCGAACGGTCGGATGCCGGTCTGGCCGGCTTCGCCGTACAGGCCCATGACCTGGACGCGTCACCACCTCGTGATCTCGGGCGGGACACGAGCGGGAACCGCGGCGTGTTCGCCTTCACCTACAACGCGCCCCCCGGGCTGGGTGACGCGCCTGGCGCCACCCGTCGGCTGGCGTTGTATGTCACCGACCTTGACGGAGTCGAGCGGTACGCGGCGGAGATCTCCTTCCCGGTGGTGCAGGAGGTCGCGCTCGACGTGAGGGTGGCCGTACCGGAAGAGGTCCGGCCGGATGTCCCCCTCGCGGATCTGGCGGGCACGCTCCACATCGATCTGCCTGACGGCCTGCTGGATGATCTCGCGAACAGGGACGTGCACGGTCTGGCGGATATCCGCCGAGCAGGCGGACTGGGGCTACTCGCCGGCCTTCCGGTGCCTGAGGGGGATTCGTCGGTGTCACTCCTCGACGCGCACGCCTCGCTACATGCGATCTCGCCGGACATGAAGGTGAACGCCGTTCTGATCGAAAAGGGCTACACCGGGCCTGCGAGTATCGCCGCGGCGTCGAGGACCGGCTTCGTCCAGGCCTCCGCCGAGATCATGGGCTCCTTCAAAGCGGTGCAGCTGCATGCCGCGGCCAAGGCCTGGACGGGCTTCTCCGGCAACGTGGTCCTTGATCTCCTCGGCACGGTGGCGGGCGGGCAGTCGAGCCGGCTGACGGCCGTCGCTCAGACGGCCGCGTCCCATGCGGCGGAGAAGGCCGCCTGTGGCTGCCGGGACTGCGAGACCGCTGTCGGCCCACTGGCCTACCTGGCCGACCTCCTCGACTATGTCCTGGCGCACGTCGAACTCGACGGCAAGCCCATCACTCGCGACTACTTGGCGGACACGTTCCTGCAGCCCTTCGCACGGCTGCCCGCTGACTGCGCTGCCGCCGATGAGGAGGTACGGCAGGCCCGGATCTGCGTCGAGGTGATGCGGGCCTACCTGGCCGCCCACCCGCCGGCCCCTGGAAGCCGCGCGGTGCTGGACGGCGCGGAACGCGCTTGGAGGCTGGCCGCCTACCAGGAGCTGCTGAGCAGATGGGGGTCGAGCTTCGAAGAGATCCGCCTGGCCCGCACCGCTGAATCCGCGCGTCGCGCGGCGCTGGCCGATCGGCTGGGCATCACCTTGACGGGTCCGCGGCCGGATGCCCTCGACCGGCTGCTCCGCGACCCCGCCGCCGCTCCAGGCACCGCCAACGCGCTTACCGAAGAGGTCCTTGAACGGCTGTTCGGTCTGGCCGATACCACCCGCGATCCTCTCGTCGCCCGCCCCGATCCCGAACTGCTCGTCTGGCAGTTGGCCCACCTGCGTGTGCTGTGGCAGGCGGAAGAGTGGCCTGCCGATCTTCCTGAGGACACGCCGGTCGTGGATCCCGACGTCGTCGGCCCTGACGACTTCCGCTCCCCGCAGGCCAAGGCGGGAGTCGCGGCACAGGACGGTGCGTTCGACCTATGGCTGCGGCGCCACACATGGGTGACGGATCAACTGGCCGCCTTTCTGGCGATGACCACGGACAGACGTGGACAGCAGGTCCCCGACCTGGCCGCCATGCTGGCGGCGATGTACCAGCAGGTCGGCTATCCGGCCGCGGGCGGGGACATCGGTGTCGTCCCATGGGCGGCGACCACTCTGCCGGGTGACTTCCCCGCTCTGCTGCGCGCCCTGGCCCGGCCCGCCGACGCGGCGGCGGCCCGTCGGCGCATCGCCACTGATCTACGTCTGCCCCCCGAGGCGTTCACCAGGCTCGCACAGATCTACGCACAGGACGCGCTCAACGGCACCGACCAGCGGGAAACGCCGGTGACGGAGGAGCTGTGCGGCGACGTGCGGTCCATCCTGGTACAGGCGCGGAAGACGGCATTGGCGACGGCCTGGTGCGACGAGGAACAGGCGGTCGCGATCCGGCTCGGTGGCATGGACTTCTGGCCGGCCGCGCGCCCGCCGGAGGAGGGGCAGTGGCCGCCCATCCCTCCCGCGGGGCTTCCGATGGTCGACCCCACCGTGGTGGCGATCGACGATCTGCCCGACGTCACGGCAGGCCGGAAGGCGCGAGCGCTGTGGCGGCAGCGCGGCACCCGCCTTGAGGAGATCGCCGAAGAACTGCTGGGCGCCCGGGAGACGGGTGGGATCGACGCCATGCTGAGCCACGCGCTCGGTGATCCCGACCCGGGCGATCCCCTCCCGCACGACCTCGACGCCCTGCAGAACCGGCTCGGCAGTCCCGACCCCGCCGTGGTCGCCGCCGCCGAGCGGAACGTCGTCCAAGATCTGCACCTGACCGTGCAGAACTTCGGCCGGCTGATGCTGATCAGAGCCAAGGCCCTGTCGGCGACGCCCGCGCAGCGACCGACGGCGGCCGAGTGGAATGAGGCGGTCGCGTTGCTCACCCGCGCCCAGAAGGACAGGCGTGAGTTACCCGGCTGGACGGCGGCCGAGACGGCGGCCGGTCTACAGCCCTGGCAGACGCGCAAGGCCAAGCTGCCGCCGTGGCGAGCCACCGCTCAGTCCCGCGCCGACTGGGAACGCGCCCTGCGCACCCGGACCCGGCCCCCCTCCGTCGACCCTGACCTGATCGGACCTGCCGATCTGCGTGACCCACGTGCCGGGCAGCTGCCGTACGACATCTGGCGGGCACGCCGTACGTGGGTGGACAGCGAGTTGAGCGGCCTGAGAACAGTGCGGGAAGGAGCCGCCGACCCCATGACGGGGCTCTCCGACGCGGTACTCCGTGCGGTCGGCGTTCCCTTGGACGAGCTGGTCGCGCTGGCCGCCGAACGGCAAAGCGGTGGTGCGGTGGGGACGCGGCTCGCCCAGCTGGACCTGACCCCCGGCAGCCTGGCCCATCTCCTGCGGGTCCGCGATCTGGTGCTCGCCGGGTTGCCCGTCCTGGATGCCGAATGGGCCGGGGTGGACGCGATCCTCGCCCAGGTGGGGAAGCTTCGCCGCCGCGCCGAATGGCGTGCGCGGGAACAGGCAGCCGGCCTGTTCGTCGGCCCCGATCATTTCGTGATCCGCTCCGGCACACCCGAGCTGCCCGCGTGGCTGTCGTCCCAGGCGAACCGCCGCGCCTGGGAAGCCGTCCTCGGCGCCCGCGTCGACCAGGAGCTGTCCGCCCGCAGGGGGTTCTCGCGTGTCGTCGACGCCGTGGAGGAGGCCACCCTGCCGCGGTTGCGTGATGCGCTCGTCCTCGCCTCCGACCTGCCCGGTAACGATCTGTCGAGCAAGGCCAAGGCCGTCACCGACCGGCTGCTGATCGACGCCGCCGTCGCGGGCTGTCAGAAGACCACACGCGTCGCCCAGGCGATCGAGACCCTGCAGGGGATGCTGTTCGGGCTGCGAACAGGTCAGCTCCGTGACACCTACCCCGGCCTGCTGCCGGTCGCCGACGATTTCGACCAGGAATGGAGGTGGATCGGTTCTTACGCCGCCTGGCGGGCGGCCATGTTCGTGCACATGTACCCGGAGAACGTCCTCATTCCCACCCTGCGACGCCGTCAGACCCCCGCCTTCCGGGAGATCGTCACCCAGCTTCGGGCGGGCCGCCGTCTGACACCGCCGATGGCACGCGAGGCCGCGTCGGCGTACGCGGGCTATTTCCAGGACGTGTGCACGCTGCGGCTCGGCCCGATCTGCCATGCCGTGACGGCGTTACGGGCGGTCGGCCGGGAACCGGTGGACGGTGACGACCGGCGCATGACGCACCTGTTCGCCCGGGGCGGCAAGACCGGCGCGGTGTACTGGTCGGTCTACGACCCGGCCGCGCCCGACGGTGACGCGCAGACGTTCTGGCGAAAGGTCGAGGGCCTCGACCATGTGATCGACCTGGTCGGCGCGGCCCCGGCGCGAGTCGGGCCGGACCAGCGCTTCGTCTGCCTGTTCGCGCGGGTCCAGGACAACGCGAGGCAGGCGCTGAAGCTGGTCAAGCTCGACCTGTCCTCGGGGACGTGGTCGGACGCGGTGCCCTTGGACCTGTGCGACCGGGACGACGGACAGGAAGCGGTCTACTTCACCGCCGTGGTCGCGCAGAGCACCGACGACTCCCTGCCACCCCGGCTGGTCATGCGGGTGCCCGACGGGTCGGTGTGGAGTCACCGCCTCGACCTGGACCTCGGTGGCTGGGCCGAGGACGACTGGAGACTGCTGGTCACGCCAAGCCGCGGGCGTGAGTTCCGCGCGATCAGCGCGATGATCGAAACCAGCCCGGACCAGTTCTACTTGATCGTCGAGTCCGGCAGGCTGCAGCAGTACGGCAACACCGTCTGGTACCGGCTGTATGGGCGCGGCGACGACGGCCGGTGGCGGTCCGGCGGATCCGGGCGCTTCGCCGGGGCGGTCCCCTGGCCGAACGGAGATCTCTTCCTGTTCCTTCAGCAGGGATCCGCGACAGCCGGCGTCCGGATCAGCGCCGGGTCGACACCTGATCTGGGCATCGGCATTTGGCGGCTCAGCGACCTGCAACTATGGCTGACACAGGTACCCGGGGTATCACTGAACAACATCGTGATCACCGACGGATCCCTGTTCCAGGGCCTGACCCTGTGGCAGTTCCTCAACCTCCCCCAGTCCTCAAGCATGTTCCAGGGCCTGCTCGGCACGCTGTTCGGCAGCTACTACCGGGAACGCGCCAGGGTCTACGTACAGGCGGTGGAGGCACGGCTCGACAAACCCGCCTGGCGCGCCTGGAAGCACGCTGACGATCTCGTCCGGGAGTTCGCCAAGCAGTCACTCAGCCAGGTCATCCTGCGGATTTTCGGTTATCCCAGGGGGGAGGACGCCGCGAGCGTTCGGGCCCCGGTTCCGTTCCCCAACCGCGGCTACCGCGAAAAAGGTGCCGAATTCGGGTACGCGACCGGGGCACCGCGCATCGCTCCCGCGGCGGGCGGCAACCCGGGCCGCCTGCACGCTCGGCAGAAGAAGCTAGGACAGGCCGGGATCACCCTCGTCCGCCTCGAACGCGGCGGCGATACGCTGGCCGAGCAGGCGCCCGTCACCGTCAACCCGGCCGTAGCGGGGCCTTTCCATCTCACGGAACGGCTTTCCAGCGAAGAGCTGCGATTGCGTGCCGCCACGATGTCGTCGGTGTTCGACGCCACTACCGGACATTCCGCTTCGATCCTGACATACCTACAGGAGGCCTGGTATCACATCCCGATCCTGCTTGCCCAGGAACTGCAGCGACACGGTCAGCACGTCTCGGCGCTCGACTGGTTCCGCACGGTGTACGACTTCACAGCGCCCTCCGGACAGCGGAAGATCTATCCCGGTCTCGTTCGGGAGGAGTCGCTGTCGGCCGTCTACGGCCGAGCCGACGACTGGCTGCTGGACCCGCTCGACCCCCACGCGATCGCCGGGGTCCGAGCCGGCACGGCCACCCGCTTCACGTTGCTGTCGATCATCCGTTGCCTGCTGGAGTTCGCGGACGCGGAATTCACCCGAGACACCTCCGAGTCGATTCCCCGAGCCCGCACCCTGTACATGACAGTGCTGGAATTGCTTGACGCCCCGGAGCTCCGGCAGGCGCCAGGAGCATGCGACGAGCTTGTCGGCACTCTCGACATCGAGGTCGGGGAAGCCGAGTGGGAGACCGTGTGGATCACAATTCGCCGGGAACTGTCCTCCATCGGTGACATGAAGATCCTGCGCAGAGCGGTCTCGGATGTTCGCACCGCCATGTCGGGGGCGGGGACGCTCGCGGAACGCGTCTCCGCCGCCATGGACGCCGTGAACACCGCGAAGGCCGCGATGCCCTCCGCCCTCGATCTGGGACAGGTGCTGGACGGCAAGGCCGTCGATCACGCGCGGCTCCAGCTCGCCCTGCTGGCCGTGCCGGAGCTTGAGCCGGCCGCACGCCGCACGGCGGAAGCCGCAGCGAGTGCCTACCGGCAGGCCGTCGAGCAGGCCACCGGCAAGGATGCGGCGGCGCTCGAACAGGAGGAACTGCCCTGGCTGGCGGCTCCGCTGACGACGGTGCCGGTGGACGACGCCGTGGCGACGTCATCGACGTATGAGCGGCTCATCGGCACAGTCCTACGCGGCAGCCCGTTGGCCAAGGTCAAGAGAGATATCTCCAGCCGATATCTGATATCTGTGCTCGTGCCCGCGCCTTCGTTCCGGTTCTGCGTACCACCCAATCCGGTCCTACGGGCATTGCGTCTGCACGCCGAGCTGAATCTCTACAAGCTGCGTAACTGCCGGAACATCTCCGGCGCGCTGCGCAGGCTTGAGCCCTACGCCGCTCCCACGGATGCCGTCGGCGGGTTGCCCGCCATCGGTGCGGGAGGTCAGCTCGTTCTTCCATCGGTTCGCCCGCGGACTCCGACACCGTACCGCTACGCGACCCTTGTCGAGCGGGCCAAACAGCTCGTCGCACAGGCCCAGCAGGTCGAGTCGGCGCTGCTGGCGGCTGTCGAAAAGCGTGACGCCGAGGCGTACAACCTGCTCAAGGCCCGGCAGGACATCGCCATGGCCAGGGCCGGGGTCACCTTGCAGGACCTGCGGGTCGGGGAGGCACAGGACGGGGTCCGGCTGGCCGAGTTGCAGCAACAGCGTGCGCAGCTCCAGGCCGATCACTTCGACAGCCTGCTGGAGGAGGGGGTCACCGGCCTGGAGCAGGCAAGTCTCGGTCTGCTGTACACCACGGCCGCGCTACAACTCGCCTCGTCGATCACGAGTTTCGTCGCGGCGGCGCTACCGGCATCCATATCCGCCGGCTTCCCGTCCGGGGTGTCGATCGCTTACAGCCCGCAGGGGAGCGCCGGGGCCGTCGCCGGCGGCCTGTCCTCACTCGCCGCGAGCAGCAGCACCACCGCCTCCATCCTGTCCACGCTGGCCAGCTATGAACGGCGAGCCCAGGATTGGGCGTTCCAGCGCACGCTTGCCATGCAGGACGTGCGCATCGGCGAACAGCAGATCCGTCTGGCCGAGGACCACGTGCGTGTGCTCGGCCAGGAACGCGTAATCGCGGAGCTGCACACCGAGCACGCCGAGGCCACCGCCGAGTTCCTCGCCACCAAGTTCACCAACGTCGAGTTCTACGACTGGCTCGGCCGAACGCTGGAAGGCGTTTACCGCTACTTCCTCCAACAGGCCACCGCCACGGCTCAACTCGCGGCCGAACAACTGGCCTTCGAACGCCAGGAGACCCCGCCACCGGTGATCCAGGCCGACTATTGGGAGCCCTCGCACGACACCGGCACCGCAGTGAGCCCGGGAGACGGTCCAGATCGGCGGGGTATCACCGGTTCACTCCGGCTGGCAGCCGACATCACCCGCCTGGACCAGTACGCCCTCGAAACCGCCGTCCGCAAACTCCAACTCACCAAGACGATCTCACTCAGCCGCCTGGCTCCCGCAGAGTTCCAGCGCTTCCTCAACACGGGAGTACTGCTCTTCGCGACTCCCCTCACCCTGTTCGACCAGGATTTCCCCGGACACTACCTGTGTCTCGTCCACCGCGTGCGACTCTCTGTGATCGCGCTCGTCCCCGCGGTCGACGGGATACACGCCACCCTCACCTCGAGTCGTTCCTCCCGTGTCGTCCTCGGGCCCCCGGCCTTCCAGACCGTCACCCTCCAGCAGGGCCCTGATTCCATCGCGCTGACCTCCCCCCGCGACGCCACCGGGCTCTTCGAACTGGAAGCACAGAGCGCCCTACGCAATCCCTTCGAGGGCATCGGTGTCGAGACCACCTGGGAACTGCGTATGCCGCGAGCGGCCAACCGGTTCGACTACCGCTCCATCGCGGATGTCCTGCTCACCATCGAATACACCGCCCTGGACAGCAGTGACCATCGGCAGCGCGTGCTGTCGACGATCAACCGCACGTTCAGCGCCGACCGCCCGTTCAGCTTCCGCCACGAACTCAGCGATCAGTGGTACGACCTCAACAACCCCGAGCTGAGCAGCACACCGATGGTCGTGCGTTTCGCCACCGCGCGCGATGACTTCCCACCTAACATCGACGAGCTCAGGATCCAGCAGATCGCGCTGTACTTCGCCCGTGCCGACGGCGTGACCGACGAGATACCGGTGACCCATCTGCGCTTCACCGACAGCGACGCGGCAGGACCTGTGGGCGGTGGCGCCGTGTCGGTCGAGGGGATCGTCAGCACTCGCCGCGGCAATGCCGGAAGCTGGTCCGGCATGGTCGGCCGAACCCCCACCGGCATATGGGAGCTTGCGCTTCCGAACGAGGAACCGGTGACCGCCCTCTTCCAGCAGGAACAGGTCAAAGATATCTTGCTCGTCATCACTTACAGCGGGCGGACCCCCGAGTGGCCCGCCTGACAGACACCCGCGCCGGCGCCACAGCGGGTCTGTCCGGATCGACGATCTCGGACGGTCACCTGCGCCTGTGTTCCGAGACCGACCGTTCGGTGAGCCGCCGGGCATGCGGAAGGCCCCCGCGGATGAGTTCCACGGGGGCCTTCCGGGGTCGTGCTGTGACCGAGCGGCTAGTAGATCGGGCGCGAGGAGGAGCGCAGCCGCTCCAGGGCCTCAGCCAGGATCTGCGCACCGTCCTTGTCGCTGCGACGCTCCTTCACATACGCGAGGTGCGTCTTGTAAGGCTCGTTACGCGGCGGCGCGGGCGGGTTGGCCTCGTCCTGACCTGCGGGGAGACCACACCGGGGGCAGTCCCAGAACTCGGGAACGGCCGCGTCGCTGGCGAAACTGGGGCGCGTCTCATGCATGTTCGCGCACCAGAAAGGGACCCGCACGCGGGGGGCCGCCTCGCCACGCTCCGCCTCCCCCATCGGGCCGGCACCGACACGGCTGCCACGGATCGCGTTGCCACTACCCACGGATGAACTCCTCGCTCGATGGCCCCGCCGCTTGGGGATGCGGGGACTGAACCACTGTCACGCCTGTCGAAGCCAGGTCAGGGCCTCAGGAGCAGGCCCAGCGCGATGATGCAGATGAACCAGACCACACCGGTGATGACGGTGAGCCTGTCAAGGTTGCGCTCCACCACGGAGGAGCCTCCGAACGACGACGAGAAACCGCCACCGAACAGATCCGAGAGACCGCCGCCCTTGCCCTTGTGGAGCAGGACGAGCAGCATCATCAGCAAGCTCGACAGGATGAGGGCGATGGAGATTCCGATTGTCACCGTTGACCTGTTCCCTATGTGCGCGTGTCCCGCGTCCGGGCACGACCCTTGTGTACGCCAGAGGCGTGACGATTCAAACCTGCTCTAAGAGGGTATGACGTGTTGTCAAATCACGCCCCCCGAATGGACCAGTCAACTCGACAATTCGCCAAGACGGCAAATCTTGACAAATTCCCCGGCGTCGAGGCTCGCGCCACCGACCAGGGCACCGTCGACATCGGGCTGTGCCATGATGCCCGCGATGTTGTCAGACTTGACCGACCCACCGTAAAGGATACGGACCCCAGCGGCCACTTCGGCGTCGTACAGCTCGGCGAGTCGCTCCCGGAGCGCCCCGCAGACCTCCTGCGCGTCGTCAGGGGTGGCCACCTCGCCGGTGCCGATCGCCCATACCGGCTCGTAGGCGAGCACGATGGAGGCGACCTGCTCGGTGGTGACCTTGCGAAGCGCCCCTTCGAGCTGCGCGACGCTGAAGGCCACCTGGCCGCCCGCCTGGCGCACCGGCAGCCCCTCCCCCACGCACAGGATGGGGGTGAGCGAGTGCCGGTAGGCCGCCTGCACCTTGGCGTTGACGACGTCGTCGTCCTCGCGGTGGTACTGGCGGCGCTCGGAGTGCCCGATCGTGGCGAAGGTGCAACCGAGCTTGGCGAGCATGGCCCCGGAGATCTCGCCGGTGTAGGCGCCGCCGTCGTGCTGCGACAGGTCCTGGGAACCGTAGAGGATCCGCAGCTTGTCACCGTCCACCAGGGTCTGCACACTGCGCAGGTCGGTGAAGGGCGGCAGCACGGCCACGTCGACCCTGTCGAAGTCCTTGTCACCCAGCGCGAAGGCGAGCTTCTGGGTGTGGGCGATGGCCTCAAGGTGGTTGAGGTTCATCTTCCAGTTGCCGGCCATGAGCGGCTTGCGAACTGTGCTCATCTTACTTCTACCTCTCCAGCGCCACGAGTCCGGGGAGGGTCTTGCCCTCCAGGTATTCCAGGCTGGCCCCGCCACCGGTGGAGATGTGCGAGAACCCGTCCTCGGGCAGGCCGAGCCTGCGCACGGCGGCGGCCGAGTCTCCCCCGCCGACGACCGTGAAGGCCTTCGAACCGATCAACGCCTCGGCGACCGCACGGGTTCCGCCGGAGAACGCCTCGAACTCGAAGACGCCCATCGGGCCGTTCCAGAACACGGTCTCGGCGTCGGCCAGCTTGCCCGCGAACAGCTCGCGGGTGCGCGGGCCGATGTCGAGGCCCTGGCGGTCGGCCGGGATCGCGGTGGCGTCGACCACCTCGTACTCGGCGTCCTCGGCGAACTCGGTGGCCGCCAGCACGTCGACCGGCAGGATGAGCTGCACGCCGCGCTTGGCCGCCTCGTTCAGGAAGCCCCGCACCTGGTCGAGCTGGTCCTCCTGAAGCAGCGACCCGCCCACCTCGTACCCCTGGGCCTTCAGGAAGGTGTAGGCCATGCCGCCGCCGATGAGAAGCCTGTCGACCTTGGTGAGCAGGTTGCCGATGACCCCGAGCTTGTCGGAGACCTTCGCGCCGCCCAGCACCACGACGTACGGCCGCTCGGTGGTCTCGGTCAGTTTCCTGAGCACCTCGACCTCGGCCAGGACCAGCCGGCCCGCGGCGTGCGGCAGCAGAGCGGGCACGTCGTAGACGCTGGCGTGCCTGCGGTGCACCGCGCCGAAGCCGTCGCCCACGTAGAGGTCGGCGAGGGCGGCCAGCCTGGCCGCGAACTCGGCCCGCTCGGCGTCGTCCTTGGACTCCTCGCCGGGCTCGAAGCGCAGGTTCTCCAGCAGGGCCACCTGGCCGTCCTGAAGCGCCTCCACGACGTCCTGGGCCGACTTCCCGACCACGTCGGTCGCGAAGGCGACATCCGCGCCCAGGAGCTCACCCAGCCGCCTTGCGACGGGGGCCAGGGAGTATTCCGGGTTCGGCTTGCCCTTGGGGCGCCCCAGGTGCGCGACGACGATCACGCGGGCGCCCCTGCGGGCGAGTTCCTCGATCGTCGGCACCGAGGCGCGGATGCGGCCGTCGTCGGTGATGACGTCCCCCGCCAGGGGGACGTTGAGGTCGGCGCGTACCAGGACGCGCCGACCGTCCACGTCGAACTCGGAGATGTCCTTCATCAGAGGTCGGCGCCGACCAGCTCGATGAGGTCCACGAGACGGTTGGAGTAGCCCCACTCGTTGTCGTACCAGCCGACGACCTTGACCTGGTTGCCGATCACCTTGGTGAGGGCGGAGTCGAAGATGCAGGACGAGGGGTCGGTGACGATGTCGGAGGAGACGATCGGGTCCTCGGTGTAGGTGAGGTAGCCCTTGAGCTCGCCCTCGGCCGCGGCCTTGATCGCGGCGTTGACCTCCTCGACCGTGGTGTCGCGGCCGACCTCGACGGTGAGGTCGGTGGCCGAGCCGGTGGGGATCGGCACGCGCAGTGCGAAGCCGTCGAGCTTGCCCTTGAGCTCGGGCAGCACCAGGCCGATGGCCTTGGCCGCACCGGTCGAGGTCGGCACGATGTTGATCGCGGCGGCGCGGGCGCGGCGCAGGTCGCTGTGCGGGGCGTCCTGCAGGTTCTGGTCCTGCGTGTAGGCGTGGATGGTGGTCATCAGACCCTTCTCGATACCGAAGGTGTCGTTGAGGACCTTGGCCATCGGCGCCAGGCAGTTGGTGGTGCAGGAGGCGTTGGAGATGACCGTGTGCTTGGCCGGGTCGTACTTGTCGTGGTTGACGCCCATCACGACGGTGACGTCCTCGTTCTTGGCCGGAGCCGAGATGATGACCTTCTTGGCGCCGTTCTCGGCGTGCACGCGGGCCTTGTTGGCGTCGGTGAAGAAGCCGGTCGACTCCACCACGACGTCCACGCCCAGGTCGCCCCAGGGCAGCTTGGCGGGGTCGCGCTCGGCGAAGGCCTTGATGGTCTTGCCGTCCACGATGATCTCGTCGGCGGTGCTCTTCACCTCGTACGGCAGGCGGCCCAGAATGCTGTCGTACTTCAGCAGGTGGGCGAGCGTGGCGTTGTCGGTCAGGTCGTTGACCGCCACGATCTCGATGTCCTTGCCGCTGGCAGCGACCGCGCGCCAGAAGTTGCGGCCGATGCGGCCGAATCCGTTGACGCCTACGCGGATGGTCACGGTGCCGATCTCCTCGTACGTCGATGCGCCGGTCCATCGGGACCGGCGACTTGGGGCGGGCTGAAACCTCAACCACGAACCTTATCGGACCTAAATTGGTGTAGACCACCGGAGGGGGGAGGTCCGTTATTCCTTACCCCATGAACAGGTATCGCACCATTCAAGTAAAGTGCCCGACTCGTCACCGTAAACCCCCTTCGGTCCCTTGAGGAGCTGCCACGGCAGATAACGATCCGCATCTGGCAAATGGGCTTCTACCAGGTATTTTTACCGGGCTCGGTGCCGCCCTGGTCGGTGCCGCGGCCTACGGCGCGCTCATCGGCTTCAGCGGGTACGAGCCTCGGGCGACGACTACGGCTCGGCCCTGCCCCGGATTCTCAGCGCCTTCCCCGAGGATCTCAGGCGCGCCCCCAAGTCACTGTTGTTCTGGGCGATCGCCGCCTACGCGGGCTTCGGCTTCGTGAGCAGAAGAGTCAAGGCCGCCCGCGAAGCCCACGCCGCCTCGTCCGTCCCGCAGTCGGACGAGGCCGACCGCGTGGACTACTTCGTCCCCAGGAAGCAGCCCTGAGCCGGACTGTCAGTGGACTACTTCACCCCCAGGAAGCAGCCCTGAGCCGGACTGTCAGTGGACTACTTCACCCCCAGGAAGCAGCCCTGAGCCGGACTGTCACCGGCCCCTTCTAGAGCACCGGTCAAGTAAGGACCAAGCGGTGTCCGGCCTTCGGGTAAACCGCGGGTCGCAACAGGTCGGCCTGGCCGCATCTGGTGTTGATCAACGCTCTGTGCGGTTACTTGACCGGCTCTCTAGGGGGCCAGCATGTCGACGGTGAGGTTGGCCTCGGTGTTGGGGATGCCGATGTCCTGAGCGCGCTTGTCGGCCATGGCCAGCAGACGGCGGATGCGACCGGCGATGGCGTCCTTGGTCAGGGGCGGGTCGGCGAGCTGGCCGAGCTCCTCCAGGGACGCCTGCTTGTGCTCCACCCGCAGGCGGCCGGCGATCACCAGGTGCTCGGGGGCCTCCTCCCCGAGGATCTCCAGCGCCCGCTGGACCCTGGCTCCGGCGGCGACCGCGGCGCGGGCCGAGCGGCGCAGGTTGGCGTCGTCGAAGTTGGCCAGCCTGTTGGCCGTCGCCCGGACCTCGCGGCGCATCCGCCGCTCCTCCCAGGCCAGCACGCTGTCGTGGGCGCCCAGCCTGGTCAGCAGCGCGCCGATGGCGTCGCCGTCACGGACCACCACCCGGTCGACGCCGCGCACCTCACGGGCCTTGGCGTGGATCTTCAGCCGCCGCGCCGACCCGACCAGCGCGAGCGCCGCCTCGGGCCCCGGGCAGGTGACCTCCAGCGACATCGAGCGCCCAGGCTCGGTGAGCGAGCCGTGCGCCAGGAACGCCCCCCGCCAGGCCGCCTCGGCATCGCAGGCCGCCCCGGCGACGACCTGGCGGGGCAGGCCACGGACAGGGCGCCCGTGGTTGTCGATCAAGCCGGTCTGGCGGGCCAGCGCCTCCCCGTCGCGGTAGACCCGCACGAGGTAGCGCGACCCCTTGCGCAACCCTGCCGGGGCCAGCACGAGCACCTCCGCCTTGTGCCCGAAAACTTCACCGATGTCTTTGATAAGCCGCCGGGCGGTGACATTGGTGTCAAGCTCG
This sequence comes from Streptosporangium sp. NBC_01810, assembly GCF_035917355.1. NCBI lineage: Bacteria > Bacillati > Actinomycetota > Actinomycetes > Streptosporangiales > Streptosporangiaceae > Streptosporangium > Streptosporangium sp. NBC_01810. Next base: position 3,552,366 of record NZ_CP109070.1, read on the forward strand.
GCCTCGATCACGATCCGGCCGCTCACCAGGTGCAACCCGCTCGCGAACCGCAGCAGCGTCGACACCTCGGCCTTACGGCAGCAAGGCTTCAGGACCGTCAGCCTGCTCAGCTCGTCCTTGACCACACCTGTCATCGCCATGCGCGTTCGTCCTCCCCCATACAGACCCCATGCGGCCCGAGATAAATCGGGCTCACAGAAGTTTCTCGCACTCCTGAGCACCGCTGACCAGGATCAACGCTTCTCACGGAAAATCTCGTCCAGGACGGAGGCAAGACGTTGTGCATCGTGTCGCGGCGAGCCGTCCTCATCCGCCACGGAGGCCAGGACCAGCCGCCCGCCGAGGCCGGCCACGGCTTTCTCCAGCTCCTCGGAGTCGTCGGCCACCCCGATGTCCGCGACGACCACGTCGACCTCCAGGGAGGGTGCGTGCTGGCGCAGCACCTCCAGGTGCTTCTGGGGGGAGAAGCCGTCGGTCTCCCCCGGCTGGGGGGCGAGGTTCAGCGCGACCAGGCGCCGCGCGCGGGTGGTGTGCAACGCCTCGGCCAGCTCGGGCACCTTCAGGTGGGGCAGCACGCTGGTGAACCACGAGCCGGGGCCGAACACCACCCAGTCGGCGTCGAGGACCGCCTCGACGGCCTCGGGGCACGCGGGCGGCTCCTCGGGGACCAGCGAGATGGCCCGGACCCTGCCGGGGGTGAGCGCGCAGGCCACCTGGCCGCGCACCGTGCTCACCAGGCCGTCCAGTTCCACCTCGGCGGCGATGTCGAGTGGCACCGAGGACATCGGCAGCACCCGCCCGTGCGCGCCGAGCAGCCGGCCGAGCCAGTCGAGTCCGGCGACCGTGTCTCCCAGGCGCTCCCACAGCGCCACGATCAGCAGGTTGCCGATCGCGTGGCCGTTCAGGTCACCGTCGCTGCGGAAGCGGTGCTGGACGACCTCACTCCAGGTGTGGCCCCACTCGTCGTCACCGCACAGGGCGGCCAGCGCCATCCTCAGGTCTCCCGGGGGCAACACGCCGAACTCACGGCGCAGGAGGCCACTGGAGCCTCCGTCGTCGGCCACGGTGACCACCGCCGTCAGCCGGGAGGTGACCCTCCGCAGCGCCGACAGCGAGGCGTACAGCCCGTGTCCTCCACCCAGCGCGACGACCTTGAGACCTTCATTCACTCCCGGCCCACATCCCGATGGCTTACCTGCACCTCCATGCCACCCCGATCCCGCAGCCGGCCGCCGATCTGCTCGGCCATGGCGACACTGCGGTGCTTGCCCCCGGTGCAGCCGACGGCGAGCGTGGCGTAGCTCTTGCCCTCGCGGGTGTAGCCGGAGGCGATGATGGCGAACACCTCGTCGTAGGCGTCGAGAAGTTCCTTCGCACCCGCTTGGTTGAGAACGTACTCCCGTACGGGGGTGTTCAGACCGTTCATGGGGCGAAGTTCGGGAACCCAGTGGGGATTGGGCAGGAACCGGCAGTCGACGACCATGTCCGCGTCGACGGGCAGGCCGTACTTGTAGCCGAAGGAGACGACGTTGACCCGCAGGCCCGGCCGGTCCTCGCCGCCGAAGAAGGCGACGATCTTCCCCCGGAGCTCGTGGACGTTGAGGTTGGAGGTGTCGATCACCAGGTCGGCGTTGGCCCGGACCTCGCGCAGGATGCCGCGCTCGCGGGCGATCCCGTCGACCAGCCGGCCGTCACTCTGCAGCGGGTGCGGGCGGCGGACGTTCTCGAACCTGCGGACCAGCTCCTCGTCACTGGCCTCCAGGAACACCACGCGCACGCCGACGCCACGCCCCTCCAGCTCCTCGATGGCACTGTTGAGGTCGCTGGTGAAGGCCAGGCTGCGCACGTCGACCACCGCGGCCACCTTGTCGGCGGCCAGTTTGACCCGTCCCGCCTCCTCGGCCATGGCGAACAGCAGCCCCGGTGGCAGGTTGTCGATGACAAACCACCCCAGGTCCTCCAGAGCCTTGGCGGCGGTGCTCCGCCCCGCCCCCGACATTCCGGTGACGAGGACGAACGCAGACTCTCTTTCGCTCATGGGTTCTGCCCCTTCAAGACCGACACGATCGTCTCGGCCGTCGAGGGGCCGATCCCGGGAACCTCGCAGATCTGCACCGCGGTCGCCTCCCGCAGCCGTTTCACCGATCCGAAATGCTTGATCAACGCCTGCCTGCGGGCCGGGCCGAGTCCGGGAACCTCGTCCAGAGCGCTTTCCTTGATGCTCTTCGACCGCTTGGATCGATGGTAGGTGATGGCGAAGCGGTGAGCCTCGTCGCGCACCCGCTGGAGAAGGTAAAGGGCCTCGCTGGAGCGGGCGAGGATCACCGGCAGGTCCTCGCCGGGCAGCCAGACCTCCTCCAGCCGCTTGGCCAGGCCGCACACCGCCACGTCGTCGACGCCCAGCTCGTCGAGGGCCCTGCGGGCCGCCGCGGCCTGCGCGGGGCCGCCGTCGACGACGACCAGGTTGGGCGGATAGGCGAACTTGCGCGGCTTGCCGGTCTCCGGGTCGATGCCCGGCGCCCGCTGCCCCTCCTCCGGCCCCTCCCCTGGTCCCTCGTCCGGTCCTGCCAGGGCGTCGGCGTCGAGATCCCCGGTGACCGAGCGCTCCTCCAGGTAGCGCTTGAAGCGGCGTGAGATCACCTCGTAGATGGAGGCGACGTCGCCCTCGGCGGAGCGCACGGAGAACCTGCGGTACTCGCTCTTGCGGGCCAGGCCGTCCTCGAACACCACCATGGAGGCCACCACGTTGGTGCCCTGCATGTGGGAGACGTCGTAGCACTCGATGCGGAGCGGCACCTGATCCAGGTCGAGGGCGTCGGCGACCTCCTGCAGCGCCCTGCTCCGCGCGGTCAGGTCGCCGGCCCGCCTGAGCTTGTGCTGCTTCAGGGACTCCGCGGCGTTGCGCTCGACGGTCTCCATCAGCGACCTCTTGTCGCCACGCTGCGGAACCCTGATCTCCACCCTGGCCCCGCGGTGCTCGCCGAGCAGCTCGGAAACCGCCTCCGCGTCGGGCGGCAGGACGGGAACCAGCACCTCCCTGGGCAACGCCTCGGCGGCCGCGTCACCGTACATCTGCAGGAGGAACTGCTCGACCAGCTCGCCCGGCGTGGCCTCCTCGACCTTGTCCACCACCCAGCCGCGCTGGCCCTTGATGCGCCCGTCGCGGACGTAGAAGACCTGGACGGCGGCCTCCAGCGGATCCTCCGCCAGGGCGATCACGTCGCAGTCGGTGTTGTCGCCCAGGACCACCGCCTGCTTCTCCATCGCCCGCTGCAGGGCCTGGATGTCGTCGCGCAGCCTGGCCGCCCGCTCGTACTCCTGCTCGACGGCGGCCTCGCGCATCTCCCGCTCCAGCCGCCTGACGAACCGGCCGGTGTTGCCGGCCATGAACTCGCAGAAGTCCTCGGCCAGCTTCCGGTGCTCCTCGGCGGTGACCCGGCCGACGCAGGGGGCGGAGCACTTGTCGATGTAACCCAGCAGGCAGGGGCGCCCGACCTGCGCGGCCCGCCGGAACACCCCCGTCGAGCAACTCCTGATCGGGAACACCCGTAGCAGCAGGTCGACCGTCTCCCTGATCGCCCAGGCGTGGGAGTAGGGGCCGAAGTAGCGGATGCCCTTGCGCCTGGCCCCGCGCAGCACCTGGACCCGGGGGAACTCCTCCCCCATGGTCACCGCGAGGTAGGGGTAGGACTTGTCGTCGCGGTATTTGACGTTGAACCGCGGGTCGTACTCCTTGATCCAGGAGTATTCGAGCTGGAGCGCCTCGACCTCGGTGCCGACGACGGTCCAGTCGACGTCCACGGCGGTCGTGAGCATGGTCTGGGTGCGCGGATGCAGGCTCGCGAAGTCGGCGAAGTAGGAGTTGAGCCGCTGGCGCAGGCTTTTCGCCTTGCCGACGTAGACGACCCGGCCGCCGGCGTCCTTGAACCGGTAGACGCCGGGGGACTCGGGGATCGACCCCGGCTTCGGCCGGAAACTCGCCGGACCACCCACAGATCTCGCCACACGGAAAGCCTATCTGCCCGGACCGACAGGTTTCCTTACAGCTTTTTCCGGCACCGCTCTCCCGGCACGACGCGCATCGCGACTCGCACCGCACGCCACCTGACCGCTCTCCCGGCACCGCTCTCCCGGCACGACGCGCATCGCGACTCGCACCGCACGCCACCTGGCTCACCCCCGTGGGCGGACCACCCTGCCCGGACACGGCACGCCCTGCCGCGCCTGAGAACCGGTGACGCGCGGCCCCGCCGCCGAGACGATCCGTCCCGGCGGCGGAGCCATGACCGAACTCAGGCGAGGCTGATGGAGTCGCCGTCCACCTTGATCGCCTTCTCCTCCAGCGGCTTCGTGGCCGGGCCGTCCACCACGGAACCATCAGTGATCTTGAACTTGCTGTTGTGGCACGGACAGTCGATGGTGCCGTCCACGACCTTGTCGACGTCACATCCCTGGTGCGTGCAGACGGAGGTGAACGCCTTGAACCGGCCCGCGGCCGGCTGGGTGATCACGACCTTCTGGTCCTTGAAGACCTTGCCGCCCCCCTCGGGGATGTCCGCGGTCTTGGCCAGGGCGTTCGCCCCGGAGTCGCCCGCGACGGCCGCCGGCGCCTGTGAGGGCGCGGTCGAGGAGGTGTCAGCGCCGACCGCCGCGGGTTCTTCCGAACTCCCGCACGCGGTCAGCACCGCGGCCACCCCTGCCCCTCCGGCACCCAAGATCACCGTACGACGTGTCGTCTCAGTCATGTATCTCCTCCAGGATCATCATGTTCAGGTATGACTGCACCCCGATGACGGTTCAGCATGCCGTACAAGGCATCAAGAGACTGTGAAGAATTACACCCCACCGCTCCTCGGCGATCACCTGATTACGGCAGCCAGGAAACCCACATCACACCCTGAATCCGACAATCCATCCCTTTATTAAACACAGCGCCATAAAACTATCCTCAGGTGCCGAGGATCTTGCGCAGGAAGCGGCCGGTGTGGCTCTCGTCGATCAGGGCGACATCCTCGGGCGTGCCGACGGCGAGCACGCTGCCGCCCCTGGAGCCGCCCTCCGGACCCATGTCGATCAGCCAGTCGGCGGTCTTGATCACATCGAGGTTGTGCTCGATGACGATGACCGTGTTGCCGCCGTCGACAAGCTTGCCCAGGACGCCCAGCAGCCTGCGGATGTCCTCGAAGTGCAGGCCGGTGGTGGGCTCGTCGAGCACGTAGATCGTCCGGCCGGTGGAGCGGCGCTGCAGTTCGGAGGCGAGCTTGACGCGCTGGGCCTCACCGCCGGACAGGGTCGTGGCGGGCTGGCCGAGCCTGACGTACCCCAGGCCGACGTCGTGGAGCGTCTGCAGGTAACGCTTGATGGACGGGATGGAGTCGAAGAAGCCCAGGGCCTCCTCGATCGGCATGTCGAGCACCTCGGAGATCGTCTTGCCCTTGTAGTGGACCTCCAGGGTCTCCCGGTTGTAGCGCGCCCCGTGGCAGACCTCGCAGGGCACGTAGACGTCCGGCAGGAAGTTCATCTCGATCTTGAGGGTGCCGTCTCCCGAGCACGCCTCGCACCGGCCGCCCTTGACGTTGAAGCTGAAGCGCCCCTTCTGGTAGCCGCGGACCTTGGCCTCGGTGGTCTGCGCGAACAGGTCGCGGACCTTGTCGAAGACCCCGGTGTAGGTCGCCGGGTTGGAACGGGGCGTGCGGCCGATCGGCGACTGGTCCACGTGCACGACCTTGTCGACCAGGTCCATCCCGTTGACCCGCGCGTGGCGGCCGGGGACGGTGCGCGCGCCGTTCAGCTCCTTGGCCAGCGCGTTGTAGAGGATGTCGTTGACCAGGGTGGACTTGCCGGAACCCGAGACCCCGGTGACCGCGGTCAGCAACCCGAGGGGGAACTCCACGTCGACGCCCTTGAGGTTGTGCTCGCGGGCGCCCTTCACGGTGAGCTGCCGCTTCCTGTCGCGCTTGCGGCGTACGGCGGGAATGGCGATGGTCTTGCGGCCGGACAGGTAAGCGCCGGTCATCGACTCCTCCGAGGCCAGCAGCTCGGCCACGGTGCCGGAGACGACGACCTGGCCGCCGTGCTCGCCCGCCCCCGGGCCGATGTCGACCACCCAGTCGGCGGCGGCGATGGTGTCCTCGTCGTGCTCGACCACGATGAGCGTGTTGCCCATGTCGCGCAGCCTGATCAGGGTCTCCAGCAGCCGCTGGTTGTCGCGCTGGTGCAGGCCGATGGAGGGCTCGTCCAGCACGTACAGCACACCGACCAGGCCGGAGCCGATCTGGGTGGCGAGCCGGATGCGCTGGGCCTCACCACCGGCGAGGGTGCCTGAGGCCCGGTTCATGGTCAGGTAGTCGAGGCCCACGTCGAGCAGGAAACCCATCCGGGCGTTGATCTCCTTGACCACCCGCTCGGCGATGTGCATGTCGCGGTCCGACAACCTCAGCCCCGCCAGGAACGTCGCGCAGTCGCCGATCGACATCGCCGAGACCTCGGCGATCGAGCGGCCGTCGACCGTGACGGCCAGCGAGACCGGCTTGAGCCTGGCCCCCTCGCAGGCCGGGCACGGGATCTCCCGCATGTAGCCTTCGTACTTCTCGCGCATGCCGTCGCTGTCGGACTCGCCGTGGCGGCGCTGCACCCAGGGGATGGCCCCCTCGAAGGTGGTGTAGTAGGAGCGCTCGCGGCCGTAGCGGTTGCTGTAGCGGACGTGGACCTGCTCGTCGTGGCCGTAGAGCAGGGCCTTCTGCGCCTTCTTCGGGAGCCGCTCCCACGGGGTGTCGAGGCTGAATCCCATGTTCAGGCCGAGCGCCTCGACGAGGCGGACGAAGTAGTCACTGGTGTGGCCACCGGCCCACGGGGAGATCGCGCCCTCGCCCAGCGGCTTCTCCGGGTCGGGCACGATCAGGTCGGGGTCGACCTCCATGCGGACGCCCAGGCCTGTGCACTCGGGGCAGGCGCCGAAAGGCGAGTTGAACGAGAACGAGCGGGGCTCCAGCTCCTCGAACGACAGGTCGTCGTAGGGGCAGTAGAGGTGCTCCGAGTAGAAGCGCTCGCGGTTCGGGTCGTTTTCCGGCAGGTCGACGAACTCCAGGGTGATCGTCCCGCCCGACAGCTGCAGGGCGGTCTCCACGGAGCCGGTCAGGCGGCTGCTCGCGCCCTCCTTCACCGCCAGACGGTCGACGATCACCTCGATGTCGTGCTTCTCCTGCTTCTTCAGCGTCGGCGGCTCATCCAGCCGGACCACCGTGCCGTCGACGCGGGCACGGGCGAAGCCCTTGGCCTGCAACTGACTGAAAAGCTCGGCGTACTCGCCCTTGCGTCCGCGGACCACCGGGGCGAGCACCTGGAAGCGGGTGCCCTCTTCGAGCTCCATCACCCGGTCGACGATCTGCTCGGGACTCTGCCTGGCGATCGCCCGCCCGCAGCGGGGGCAGTGCGGCTTGCCGATGCGCGCCCAGAGCAGGCGCAGGTAGTCGTAGACCTCGGTGATCGTGCCGACCGTGGAGCGAGGGTTGCGGCTCGTCGACTTCTGGTCGATCGACACCGCCGGCGAGAGACCCTCGATGAAGTCGACGTCGGGCTTGTCCATCTGCCCGAGGAACTGCCGCGCGTACGCCGACAGCGACTCCACATAGCGGCGCTGGCCTTCGGCGAAGATCGTGTCGAAGGCCAGACTGGACTTACCCGAGCCGGACAGCCCGGTGAAGACGATCAGAGAGTCTCGCGGAAGGTCCAGCGAGACGTCCTTGAGGTTGTGTTCACGTGCACCACGCACGATGAGGCGGTCAGCCACAGTAGTCCCGACGTCGTTGTAGAGGGTTGGAAGCGGTCGCGGGAAGACTAGCGAGAGGGACCGACAATTTTCCGGGCCGGCATCCGGGGCTGAGGGGTTCCCCGCCTCTCCAGACTACGGTCCTCCCTTGGACATGGCAGGTCGTCCTCGGTTTCAACGGCGTGGACACCCCCCTTATGCCCCGCACCACCCGCCGGGCGGCAATGATGAGGGTGGGGACGGGCACCACCCACTCCCCCGCGACACCATCCGAGGAGAATCCGTGACGTACACCGGTGATGTGCGGGTCGGCGGCCCCGCAGACCTGCGTGAGCTGCCCGCCCTGACGATCGCCAAGCTGGCCGTCGGCCCGTTCGACAACAACGCCTACCTGATCCGGTGCACCCGGACCGGCGACGGCGCGCTCATCGACGCGGCCGCCGAGCCCGACCGGCTGCTGGAGCTCATCGGTGACCGGCCGATCAGCAAGATCATCACTACCCACCAGCACGGCGACCACTGGCAGGCCCTGGAGGAGGTCGCCAGGGCGACCGGTGCCTCGGTGATCGCCCACCCGCTCGACGCGCCGGGGCTTCCGGTTCCGGTGGACCTGGAGGTGGGGCACGGCGAGGAGATCACCGTCGGCGAGGTCGGCCTGGAGGTGATCCACCTGCGCGGGCACACCCCGGGTTCGATCGCCCTCTACCACCCCGGCCACCTGTTCACCGGCGACTCGCTCTTCCCCGGCGGTGTCGGCAACACCAACAAGGACCCCGAGCGGTTCGCCCGGCTCTTCGCCGACGTGTCAGAGCGGCTCTTCGACCGGCTGCCGGACGACACCTGGGTCTATCCGGGCCACGGCAAGGACACCACGCTCGGCGCCGAGCGCCCCTGCCTGCCCGAGTGGCGCGAGCGGGGCTGGTGACCGCTCACGGCGGCGGGGGCCTCAGCCGCCCGCGCCGCCGCCGAGCCTGAGGAATCGATCCACCGCCCGCCGGGACCGGCCACGACGGGCGGTTCCGGCGGTCAGCCGACTCCGGCGGACGCCTTGCGCTGCTCCTTGCGCTTCTCCCGCTTGAACATCAGGACACGCAGCGGGATGGCCGCCACGATCGTCATCTGCATGACGGCCCCGACCTTGATCAGCGTGTCGCCACCGGCCAGGCCCGCGACCCAGATGGTCAGGCAGGCGACGTTGATCATCATCCAGGCGAGTACCCCGGCGGCCACGTTGCCCTTGGGCTTGGGGTACTCGATCCGGCTCACCATGAGATATGCCACACCGAAGATGGGCAGGATCGTCCAGGTCGACGGTGGAAACAGCAGTACGACCGAGACCACGGTCATGGCGCCCATCGGGATGGGCAGGCCCATGAAGTCGCCGCTCTTGGTCTTCACGCAGGCGAAACGCGCGAGCCGGATGACCCCGGCCAGCAGCACCGACGCCGCCGCGGCCATCACCAGCACGAACGGGATCTGCTGGTTGAACCCCGCCCAGATGACCACCATGAAGGCGGGGGCGAAGCCGAAGCTGATCACATCGGCGAGATTGTCCAGCTCGGCGCCCATCGCCGAGGCACGGAACTTCCTGGCCACCAGGCCGTCGAACAGGTCACAGGTGGCACCGATCAGCAGGAGCACCACGGCGGTGCCGAAGAACCGGGGGTCGGCCGCGAAGGGCTTGCCCTCCTGCAGCGCGTTGATGGCCGACCAGGAGAGCACGCAGACCGCCAGGAAGCCACAGAGGGCGTTGCCGAGCGAGAGGGAGTCGGCGGCCGACAGGCGGAACGCCTTGCCCACGGGTCCTTGTGGCTCGTCGTCCGTCTCGTCCATCGGCCAGCTCGCGTCAGCCGTGGTCAAGACCGGTCACCCCCGCAACGGTCTTCTGGCCCACGAAGACAGCCGGGGCGATCCCCTCGGGGAGGTAGACGTCGACCCGCGAGCCAAGCCTGATCAGGCCGATCCGCTCGGCCCTGGCGACCTTCGCCCCCTCGGCCAGGTAGGGCACGATACGGCGAGCGACCGCGCCGGCGATCTGGACGAGCTCGATGTCGCCGAGCGCGGTGTCCAGGTGCCAGACGACCCGCTCGTTGGTGTCGCTGTCCTTGTTGAACGCGGGCAGGTACCCCCCGGAAACGTGCTCCACCGAGGTGACCGTGCCGGCCAGTGGCGCCCGGTTGACATGCACGTCGAGTGGGCTCATGAAGATCGCCACCCTGGTCCGGCCGTCCGGCCACGGATCGATGCTCTGCACCACGCCGTCCGCGGGCGACAGGATCCGCCCGGTGCCCGGAGTGCGATCCGGATCGCGGAAGAACCAGAGCATCCCACCGGTGAGCGCGGTCAGCGGAACCGCCGCCAGTGCCCAGCGCCGGTCACGGCGGCTGAGCAAGGAGGTCACGGTGGCGGCGGCCACGGCCGGGAGCAACCACGGGGAGACGCCACGTGCCAGGCCCAGCGGACCTGGCCGGTGGCTTGCTGAATCGTGGGACACAGGAAACCTTTTGTGATGTCTTGCGGCATTAGACCGGTATGTCTACCTGCTCTGAGGCAGGATGCTACCCATCTCTTAGCCCTTATAAGGCGCAATGAGACAAGCAAAGCGCCTCACACGCCAATTCGCTAGCCCTGCTCGACACTCGCCGGAGCGGTGTTTTCCTTGCCCGCACGAGCATCACGCCGGACCTTCGCCAGGCTGATCGCGGTGGTGACGACCATCGTGACGATGATGACCGACAGTGACACCGAGATCGGCACCTCGGGAGCCCAGGAGACGCCGCTGGAGTGCAGCGCCTCGAGGATCAGCTTAACCCCGATGAAACCGAGGATGAACGCAAGACCGAAGCTGAGGTAGACCAGCCGCTGAAGCAGGCCTCCCAGCAGGAAGTAGAGCTGGCGCAGACCCATCAGGGCGAACGCGTTCGCGGTGAAGACGATGAAGGCGTCGGTGGTCAGGCCGAAAATCGCCGGAATCGAGTCGAGCGCGAACAGCAGGTCGGTGGTACCGATGGCGATCATGACGATCAGCAGCGGGGTGACCATACGCCTGCCGTCGACCTTGACGACGATCTTGGAACCCACGTAGTCGTCGGTGTGCGGCAGCACCCGCCGGGCCCAGCGCAGGACCGCGTTCTCCTGAAGGTGCTCCTCCTGGCCGAACTGGCGGACGAGCTGAACCGCCGTATAGATCAGGAACAGGCCGAAGACGTAGAACAGCCAGCTGAAGTTGGCCAGGGCGGCGGCGCCGACGGCGATGAAGATGCTGCGCATGGCCAGCGCCATCAGAATGCCGATCAGCAGAACCTTGTGCTGATAGATCTTCGGCACCGCGAAGCGGGTCATGATGATGTAGAAAACGAAGAGGTTGTCGATGCTCAGGCTGTACTCGGTGATGTATCCGGCGAAGAACTGCCCCGCGGGGGTGGGACCCGCGAAGACCCACAGAACGATACCGAAGATCACCGCAAGCGTGACGTAGAAGCCGACCCAGGACCCGGCCTGCTTGAGGGAGAACTCTCGCGGCTCCCCCCGGTCGACTATCCAAAGGTCGAAGGCGAGAACGACGAGCAGACCGCCAATAACGGCTAGCCATACCCAGACAGGAACAATCACGACTGATAACCCTCCGGCGGTGCGCACGACAGACTGCCGGAGGTCTCTCCCGCCCGCGTGAAGACGTCGACTGAGATATGTCGACTGTGCGGACCGACAGCCCCGGGGGCCTCGTGGAGCGAGACAACACCGTGATGACGAGACTGCCGCGAAGGGATACTCCCCCCCTAAACACGCCAGTATAGGTCTCTGGCATGGTGGCACCTAATCCAACATCACGACCTCTCCGCCTGTTCCACAGGGCTTCCGGCCTCACCTGCCGGCGGGCACCCGCACCCCCTCGGAAACGCGACGCGGACCACGAGCACACCCCTTCATCCCCTCGGTGAAAGCCCGGCGTAGACCACGAGCACACCCCTTCATCCCCTCGGTGAAAGCCCGGCGTAGACCACGAGCACCGCCTCCAGCGCCTCCGGTTCGCCCGGCATCCCACGGCCTCGCCTGGCGGCGGCACCGGCCAGTTCCGCCGCGAGACCGTCGTCGGCGAGCACCCTCGCGACCGCGTCGCGCATCGCGGCGACGTCCCCGTACGGCACCAGCAGCCCCGCCTCGCCCACCATCGCCGGGATGCCCCCCACCGCGGTGGCGATGACCGCCGTACCCGCCCGCAGGGCCTCCTGCACGGTGAGCGGTTGCCCCTCCCAACGGCTCGGCACCACCAGCGCCCTGGCCACCCCGAGCAGGTCCCCCACATCGGTACGGGCACCGAGCAGCCGCACCGGCAGGTTCTCCCTGTCGATCCGCTCCTGCAACTCCGCCCGCAGCGGCCCCTCCCCCGCCACCAGGAACACCGGTCCCGGCGCGGGCTCCGTGTCCCGGCGAACCTCCGGCAGGGCCTTCGCGACATCGAGCAGGGTCTCCAGCCCCTTCTGCTGGGCGAGCCTGGCGACCGTCAGGAAGATCACCCGCTCTCCCGTGCCGAGCTCCCGCCGCATGTCCCCGGCCCCGCGCCCGGAAGGGGGCAACGCGGGCGCCGGGACGACGGCGGCCTCGACGTGCCGGGCCCCCAGGTGTGCCATCCGTTCCCCCAGGTCGGGGGAGACGACCAGGATCCGGTCGGCGCGGCGGGCCACGATCCGTTCCAGGAGGCCGTAGATCGCGCCGACCACGCCGCCCGCGGTCGCGGCGTTGTGCAGGGTCACCACCAGGCCGGTCCCGGTTCCGGCCAGCGCGATCGCCGCCAGCGCCCCGGCCCTCAGCCCGTGGGCGTGCACGACATGCGCCCCGCGCAGCGTCCTGAGCGCCATGACCGCCCGTAGATCGTCGAGTGGGCGGGGCCGGTCGGAGATCGGCACCGGCGCGAAGCGCGCGCCGAGGGCGGCGAAACCGAAGGCACGCTCCGTGCTCGGAGGGCCCGCCACGACCACCCGGTGGCCACCCCGCACCAGCCCTCCGGCCAGCATGGCGACGTGCCGACCGACCCCGCCCGCACTCGTCCCCAGTACGAACGCCACGCGCGTCCCCTGATCAGCCATCGAAACGGCTCCCCTCCTTCACGGGGCCCGGGCGCAGCCTTGCCAGCAGCGCCCGGGCGTCTCGCCTGTCGACCGTCACCGCCACGGCCGCGAACGCGGCCACCCCGGCCGTCGCGGCGGCCAGCCCGACCGCCACGTAGGCCCACCTGGACACCGCTCCGAAAGCGTTGACCAGGGCCAGGCCCGCCCCCCAGGCCGCGACGCCGCCGACCAGGGCCGCCAGGAAGGTGCGCGGCGTACCCTCCAGCGCCGCCCTCCCCCTGGCGCGCAGCACCGCGAGAACCAGCAGCGACCCGCCGACGGTCATGCCGATCGTGCTGCCCAGTGCCAGCTGCCCGACCACGTCCGCCGGATCCTCGGCGGCATGGGCGAGCACGACCTGGGCCACCAGCGCGACGGCCCATCCGGCCACCGAGGCGGCGGCCGCCGACCGGCCCAGGCCGCAGGAGTACAGGATGCGGGCGAGGTGCAGCATGAGCGCGTACCCGACCACACCGGGCGCGAACAGCGCGACCGCCCTGGCCATCTCGGCCTCGGCGAGCGCTCCACCGGGGGTTCCCTCCAGGAAGACCCGCGACACCGGCACGGCGACCGCCGCCATCACCCCTGCCGCGAGCCCCGTCACCAGCAGCACGGCCCGTGTCGTGGAGGAGGCCAGCGTGTTGAAACCGGACAGATCGCCCTCCTGCGCCCGGACGGAGAGCACCGGGAAAGAGCTGGTGGCGATCGGCATCACCAGCACCGCGTACGGCAGCTGGTACAACGCCCAGGCGTAGGTGTAGACGCCCAGCGCCCCCTCGCCGCCCAGGTTGTTGGCCAGGAAGATGACGACGATCAGCGTGACCTGCTGCGCGATCAGCACGGCGATGCCCGCGGTGGCGAGCCGCCGCGCCCGGGCCGCGACCCCCGGAGGGAACGACAGGGTGGGCCGCAACCTGAGCCTGAGCCTGGCCACCGGGCCGACGACGGTGAGCACCATCGCGGCGGCGGCGACGGTCGCGCCGAGAGAGAGCGAGAGCTGCCCGGCGGTGGTCAGGTCCGTCAGCCGGTCGGCGGCCTTCCCGTTGACCGCGCCGAACAGCAGGTTGGAGGCGACGATGAGCAGACTGGAGACCAGCGGAGCCAGAGCCGGACCCATGAACCGCCGGTGTGCCTGAAGCACGCCGTACAGAACCACCGCCAGCCCGAAGAAGATCATGCGAGGGGCGAAGAGGACGAGCATGCCGGTGCCGACCTCGACGACCTCGGCCAGGTCACACGGAGCGGGATCGCCGACCAGCAGCGAGACGATCGGCCCGGCGAACGCCACGATGAGCAGCGCCAGCGGCACCATGACGAGCATCACCCAGGTGAGCAGCGCCGAGGTGATCCGGCCGGCCTCCGCCCTGGCCTCGGGGTCGTCGCCGGCTCTGGAGGCCGCCGAGGCCAGCACCGGCACCACCATCCCGGCCAGCGCGCCGCCCGCCACCAGCTCGAAGACGATGTTGGGCACGTAGTTGGCGGTGTTGTAGGCGGTGCTCAGGCAGAGGTTGCCGACGGTCTGCGACTGGACGAGATAGCGGCCGAACCCGACGAGCCTGGCCAGAACGGTGACGATCCCGATGAGAAGTGCCGCTCCCGCGATCCCCTGGGCGATCCTGCTGCTCATCGGGTGGCGGGTGCCTGCTCCACAGGGCGACGGCCCAGCATGTCGACACGGTGCAGGACGGGGTTACCCGCGATCACCTTGGTGAAACTGACCTTCTCCGAGGCGGCGGTCAGCGCGACCACCGTGCCGAGCACGGCCAGGCGTCCCGGGCGGCCCAGGGTGACGGCGGCGGCCAGGCCGACAAGCGCGCCCAGCGCGTTGGCCCCCGCGTCGCCGAGCATGGCCCGCTCGCCGAGGTCCTCGGGCAGCAGCGCGGCGGCGGCGCCCATGGGAAGCGCGGCCAGGGTGGCCGGGACCGGGTCCTCCCTGAGCAGAGCCGCGGCGAGCAGGGGTGCGCCGGCGAGCAGGCCCACTTTGACGGCACGCCCGGGACGCAGGTCGAAGAGGTTGGCCAGGTTGGCGCTTCCGGCGATCAGCGCGCCGTTGACGGCGACGTCGAGGGGCGCGCGGGAGGTGACGGCCGCGGCGGCCAGGCCGGTCACGCCGATACCGAGGATCTTCACGGCCCCGCTGGTGATCTCCCCCTTGGCCAGGGCGCTCAGATGCCCCCTGAACCCCTTGGAGGAGGTCGCGCCGTACAGATCGTCGTAGCCGCCGAGGCCGCCGGCCCCCGCGGCGGCCAGCAGCGCCGCCGCCCGGACCCTGCCGGGCAGGCCGGGCATCACGGCCGCCGCGGCACCGGCACCGGCGACGAACGCCGGGCCCTCCAGCAGGGTGATCGGTTCGCCCCGGTGGTTCGTGCGCGCCCAGGTCTCCACGTCGCCGACCGGAGGCCTGCGGGTGAAGGCGGCGTACGCGGCACGCGCGGCGACCGCGCCGAGGAGCGCACCGGTGAGGGCACCGAGAAAAGCGCGACGAGCCATCGGGTCATCCTCCGGAGGTGGCCGTGACGGCCGTGGGGGTGGGCGTCGCGCTGGGTTTGATACCAGAGACGCCGGAGCCTATGCCGTACTGGCCGGCGAGCCCGGCCAGTTGCTCTCGGAGAGCGTAGACCACCACGACCCACCCCGCGGGCATATCCGCGGTGTCGACACTGGAGACCTTCTCCGTGAAGGAGGTGTCCTCACGGAGCGCGGTGATGACCCCGCCGGCCGCGGCGGAGGTCTGTGTACCGGCCAGCACCGTGCCCTGGCCCACCTCGTCGAGGCCCAGCGCCAGTGCCACGAGCGCGCCCGCCCGCCCGGCGGCGGTCTCTCCGGCGTACGCCTCCGCGGGGGCGATCATCAGGGCCAGTTCCGCGCGCTTGGCGGGCTCGTCGGTGACGGTGAGCAGGCCGGCTCGCTGGAAGGCGTCGAGGATGCCCGCGCCGGCCGGATGCTCCTTGCCCACCTGGACGGGGTCGCTGGTCACGATCGCGTCGGCGAGCACCTGGGCCGCCTTGTCGTATGCCGTGTCCTCGACGGGGAAGACGGTCTCGGCGGCCTTGGCCCCGACGGCCAGCTTGTCGACGAAACCCGTCTGGGCGGGGTCGACGTACCTCTCGGTGAGGGTGATCCGGCCGGTCACGATCGCCCCGGCCTCCTCGATCACCTGCTGCGCCGACTCACGCACGCTCACCGTGGCGCCCGGCGCCTCGACGACCACGACACGCTTGCCCGCGAGCTCGTCCTGGACCAGCCGGGGGGTGTCGGCGACCACGAAGGCGTCGTTGCCCGCCTCGCGCCGCTGCAGGGCCTCCACCTGGTCGCGGAGCTCGTTGTTGCCCTCGCGGAGCTGGTTGGCCAGGCCCTCGCTCGCCTTGATGACGGGGTCTTCGAGGAGGGTGGTGCCCAGGACGATGCCCACCGACAGCGCGAGGAAGATCGCGACGATGGAGACGAGGTGATAGCGGAAATCGATCACGAGAAGAGTCCGACCAGCCAGAAGATGAAGCCGCTCCAGACGTCGCGGACGCTGTCCAGCCAGATCTTGCCCACCGGAGAGACGACGATCGCCACCCCCATGGTGATCAGCGTGGTGGCGACGAGCAGGAGCAGGGACGGGGTGGAGATCCGGCTGCGGTAGAGCCGGCTGACGCCCTTTGCGTCGATGAGCTTGCTGCCCACCCGCAGGCGGGTGAGGAAGGTGCTGGCCATGCCGGAGCGGCCCTTGTCGAGGAACTCCACCAGCGTCGCGTGGGTGCCGACGGCGACGATGAGATCGGCGCCCTTGTCGTCGGCGAGCAGCATGGCGATGTCCTCGCTGGTGCCGATCGCCGGGAAGAGCACCGCGCTGCGACCGAGCTGCTGGACCCGTTCCAGACCCGGCGCCCTGCCGTCGCGGTAGGCGTGCACGACCAGCTCGGCACCGGTGGTGAGCGCCTTGGTGGAGACCGAGTCGAAGTCGCCGACGATGATGTCCGGCAGGTAACCGGCCTCCAGCAGCGCGTCGGCGCCGCCGTCCACCCCGATCATGATCGGGCGGTATTCGCGGATGTAGGGACGGAGGGCGGCGATGTCCTCCTTGTAGTGGTAGCCGCGCACCACGATCAGGACGTGCCTGCCCTCCATGACGGTCCGGATGTCCGGAACGCCGATCCCGTCGATGAGGAGGTCGCGCTCGCGGCGGACGTACTCCATGGTGTTGGCCGCGAACGCCTCGATCTGCACGGTCAGCCCGGCCCGCGCCTCGCTCATCGCGGCCTCGACCGACTCGGTGGTCTGCACGTCGCCCTTGCCGACCGTCTCCTCGTCGAGGTAGACGACGCCCTCGTGCAGCCGGACCAGGTCTCCGTCCTTGATCCGCTCGAACAGCTCGGGGGTGACGTTGTCCACGAACGGCACCCCGGCGTCAACGATGATCTGCGGGCCCAGGTTGGGGTAACGGCCGCTGATGCCCGCGGCGACGTTGACAACGCCTGCCGCACCGCACGCGACAAGGGCCTCCGCGCTAACCCGGTCAACGTCAACGTGATCGATAATCGCGATTTCCCCGGCCCTGAGGCGCTTGGTCAGCCTCTTGGTCCGCCGATCGATTCTCGCCACTGCCGTCACCCCGGGAAGGTCCGTGACCTTCCTGCGGCGGAGGTACCCGTTGAGCCTGTCTTGAAGCCCGTCAATCGGCACCTTCATCACGACCATCCTGCCAGAGGGAACGACCAGGAGAGCCAAACAGTCGGCAGCGTGTCAGATACGTCACCCGTGACCCCCGTCACCGGCTCCCCCGGAACATACGGATTACTCCTGCGAACCTCTACTTACTCCCTCAGCCCTCCGTCCGGTTCGTCCGGTCACGCCTTGTCTGCGGCGGCGATCGACAACAGCTCCTCGGCGTGCGCACGCCCCAGTTCGGAGTCCTCCAGCCCGGCGAGCATACGGGAGAGCTCCCGCGCCCTGCCGTCCTTGTCGAGGGCGATCACGCCGCTCCGCACCACGCTCCCGTCATCGGCCTTCTCCACGACGAGATGCTGGTCGGCGAAAGCCGCGACCTGCGGGAGGTGGGTGACGACGATCACCTGGGAGGTCCGGGCCAGCCGGGCCAGCCTGCGGCCGATCTCCACCGCGGCCTTGCCGCCCACGCCCGCGTCGACCTCGTCGAAGACGAACGTCGGAACCGGGTCGGCACCGGCGAACACCACCTCGATGGCGAGCATCACCCGGCTCAGCTCACCGCCGGAAGCGCCCTTGTTCAGCGGCAGGGGAGGCGAGGCGGGGTGCGGCGACAGCCGCAACTCGACCTCGTCGACACCGTGCGGGCCGAACTCCGAGGCGGCGGCGATGCCGACCACCACTCTGGCGTGCGGCATGGCCAGCGCGGTGAGCTCCTCGGTCACGGCCTGCCCGAAGCGCTCCGCGGCCACCGACCTGACCCGGGTCAGGTCGGCGGCCAGCTCACTGAGGCGCCCGGTGAGCTCCTCGTGCTCGCGGGTGAGCTCGCCGATGCGGTCGTCGTCACCGTCGAGCTCCGCGATGCGAGCGGCGGCCCGAGCCGCCCAGGCGAGCACCTCGGCGGTGTCATGGCCGTACCTGCGGATGACGTGGATGAGCACGGCCCGCCGCTCCTGCACCGCCGCGAGCCGGCCAGGATCCGCGTCGATCGACTCGGCGTACGCGGCCAGCTCGGTGGCGACGTCGGAGATCAGGTAACCCGCCTCCGCGAGCCTTTCGGCGATCCCGGCGAGCGCCGGATCGAAGTCGCGCACCGCCTCGACCTCCGCGCGGGCCTCGCCGACCAGCGCGATGGCGTCCGGCATGGCCTGCTCACCGGACATCGGGTCACCGAGCAGCGCCCGGTGCGCGGTCTCGGCGGCGCTCCGGAGGGAGTCGGCGTGGGAGAGCCGTTCCTCCTCCTCGCGCAGCTCGGTCTCCTCACCGGCCTTGGGATCGGCCCTCTCGATCTCACCGAGCCCGAACCTGAGCTGGTCGGCCTCCTGGACGCGCTCCCTGGCCCTGGTGGTCAGCTCGGCCAGCTGTTCCGCGATCTTCCTGTGCCGTTTGTACGCCTGCTCGTAGGCGCGCAACGGCTTGACCAGCTCCTCGCCCGCGTAACGGTCGAGGGCGGCACGCTGGCGGCCGGGCTGCAGCAACCGCTGCTGGTCCATCTGGCCGTGCACGGCCACCAGGTCCTCGGCCAGATAGGTGAGCGTGCCGACGGGGACGGTGCGCCCGCCCAGCCAGGCACGGCTGCGTCCCTCGACGGAGACGGTCCGCGAGATGATCAGCTCGCCGTCCTCGACCTCGCCGCCCACGTCCTGCACCTGCTGTGCGACCCGTCCCACCGGGTCGACGATCAATGTGCCCTCGATGGTGGCCCGCTCAGAGCCGGGACGGACCCGGGCGGGGTCGGCCCGCCCTCCGAACAGCAGCCCCAGACCGGTCACCACCATGGTCTTGCCCGCGCCCGTCTCGCCCGTGACCACGGTGAATCCCGGCGATAGCACCAGGACGGCCTCGTCGATCACGCCGAGCCCCTGGATGCGGACCTCCTCGACCCTAGGTCGCACTGGTCCCTCCCGTCACATCGAATTCACCGAACATCAGTGCGGTGCGCGGGCACGATCCTACGCGCTTGAGACGTCACCCGCCCGGCCGTACTAGGGCCTCACACGGCCGCGCCATCCCTGTACAGGGAGATCGAACTTGGCCACCAATCTGTCGGTGAACGGTGCCCCCGTGTCCTCAAGACCGTGCAGCCGCGCCAGTCGTACCGGTAGCTCGGCCCGCCGCAGCTCCACCCTCGCCCCGGCGGGCAGGTCGAACCTGCGGCGCCCGTCGCACCACAGTACGGCCCCCGCCGTCCCCGTCTGGACCTCCAGCGCGAGCCTGGAGCGGGGCGAGACCACCAGAGGCCGGGAGAACAGCGCGTGGGCGCTGATCGGCACCAGCAGCAGCGCCTCCACCTCGGGCCAGACGACCGGCCCTCCCGCGGAGAAGGCGTACGCGGTGGAACCGGTCGGCGTGGCGCAGATCACCCCGTCACACCCCCAGCGCGACAGCGGGCGCCCGTCGATCTCGGCGACCACCTCGAGCATCCTCTCGCTCTTCTCGACGGTGGCCTCGTTCAGTGCCCAGCTGTCGGCCAGCAACTTGCCGTTGAGGCGGGCGGTCACCTCGATGGTCATCCGCTCCTCGACGTCGTAGCGGCCTTCCACCACGCTGTCGACCGCGACCGCCAGGTTCTCCACCTCGGCCTCCGCCAGGAAACCCACGTGTCCGAGGTTCACGCCCAGCAGCGGCACGCCGGCCGGGCGGGCGAACTCGGCCGCCCGCAGGAGGCTCCCGTCACCGCCGAGCACGATCATCATCTCGGCGTCGTCGACCGCCGTCGAACCGGCGGGCACCACGTCGGTCCCGGCACAGGCGATCTCGTCGGCCTCCGCGCTGAGGACGCGCACGGTCAAGCCGGCGTCCAGGAACCGCTGGATCACCATCCGGGCGCTGTCGACGGCCGCCGGCCGCCCGGTGTGCGCTGTGACCAGCACGACGCGCTTGGCAGTCATCTCATCTCCTCGAGCGTGGAGACCCCGAGCTCTGGCTCCGGGGAGGAAGTCAACTCAGCTCTTCCAGTGTGGGTGCCCCGAGTTTCGGCTCCGGGCAGGATGTCAGGTCTCACTCTCCCGGATCATCGGCTACCGAGGGCCCTCCGCCACCGCTCGCTCGATCTCGGCACCGAGATCGGCGACCGGCGGAGCCCCCTCACCCTTGCCCAGCCAGATGACGTACTCGACGTTGCCCGACGGGCCGGGCAGCGGGCTCGCGGTGACCCCTCGCACGGTCAGACCGAGCGCTCGCGCGGCTTCGGCCACGTCCTGAACGGCCTCCGCGCGGAGCGCGGGATCGCGGACGACGCCACCCGCGCCGACCCGCTCCCTGCCGACCTCGAACTGGGGCTTGACCAGCATCGCGAAGTCGGCCCGCTCGGCGGCGCACCGTACCAGGGCGGGCAGCACGAGGCGCAGCGAGATGAAGGAGAGGTCTCCGACGACCAGGGTGGGCGCGTCGCCGACCATGTCCGGCGTCAGCTCCCTGACGTTGACCCGCTCCATGACCGTGACCCTGTCGTCGGTCCGCAGTGACCACGCGAGCTGGCCGTAGCCGACATCGACGGCCAGCACATGGGCCGCACCGCCACGCAGCAGCACGTCGGTGAAACCTCCGGTGGAGGCGCCCGCGTCCAGGCAGCGGCGCCCGGCGACCGTGAGGCCGAGGGGGCCGAAGGCCTCCAGCGCGCCGAGAAGCTTGTGCGCCCCCCGCGAGACGTAGTCGGGGCCCTCGGCCTCCTCCACGACCACGATCGCCGAGGCGGTGTCGACCTGGGTCGCGGGCTTGGCCGCCACCTGGCCGCCGACGCTGACCCTGCCGGCCTCGATGAGCTGGGCCGCCTGTTCCCTGGACCGCGCCAGCCTCCTGCGAACGAGCTCGCTGTCGAGGCGTGCCCGCCGGCTCACGGGCGCCGGCCCGGGGCGTCGTCCACCGAGGCGAGCGCCTGCTCCAGCCCGGTGAACACCTCCTCGAAGACGTCCGCGTGCGCGGAGACGGGCAGGGCACCGAGCCGGGCGAGCCCGCCCAGCGCGGCATCCGCCCGCTCGTCGCCCGTCTCCTCCAGCAGGTCCGTCATGCGCCCCCTCCGGAACCTCTCCTGGCCGCCTCGGCCGCCGTGGCCGTCTCGGCACCCCTTGCCGCCGCACGGCCGCGACACTCACCGACCCCGTGCCCGTGAACTCCCCGACCGTATCGGAACCCACGTCCCCCGTCGCCCCGGCGGGCCTTCCCGCCTCCGTCGCCCTTCCCGCGCCGCGCTCCGAGCTCGGCCGCCCCTTGGCACCCTCTCCGGCCCGGCGCGGGTCAGGGGAGAGCGGATTCTTCAAAGGTGGGTAAAGCGCGAACTATCGCAGGGGGCTCGCACGTTGTCATCTCGTTACGCTCGGAGGCCGCCCACAGGCACCCCGTGGTGTTTCGAACGCCATGGCGTACGCCTCTTTCTCCGGCGCACCCCCGCGCCGGATTGCATGCCGTACCCATGTGGAACGCTACCGTCCGTACCTGAAAGGGATTCAGGCCGGTCCGGAAGAGAAGGGAGCGCCACGCGATGGCGACCGTCGACGAGTGCCGGGCGGCACTGCGCAAACTCGGCGAGCAGTTCGACGAGGTTGACCAGGTAAGCCGTGCCAAGCACGTGGTCGAGCGCAGTATCAGCTGCCACATCAAGGATCTCGGCGTGACCTTTTACGGCCGCATCCACCATGGCGGCCTCGGCCCCTTCGAGGATCTGCCCTCCGACGACGACAGGGATGCCGAGGTGAAACTGACCATCGGCAGCGATGACCTCGTCGCCCTGGTCAACGGGGAACTCGACATGGGACGGGCCGTGTTCGGCGGCCGGGTCAGGGTCGACGCCAGCTTCGGCGACCTTCTCCGCCTGCGCAAGCTGCTCTGAAGATCCCCCCGAAGACGGGATCGACATGAGGGAGAGGCCGCCTGGACGAAAACGACCCTGTCATCTGAAGATCCCGCCCGAAGGCGGGATCGACGTGAGGGAGAGGCCGCCTGGACGAAGACGGCCCTGTCAGCCGGCGGGCGAGAGCGCGGAGTCGAGTGCCGTCTTCACCGCGTCCTCATCCGCCCGGCCCTCCCCCGCGGCCTCCCAGGTCGCGGCCGAGGCGACGCGGAGCCCGTCGAGTGGCTCACCTCCACCCTCAAGTGTGAGAGCGCCCTCCTCCCAGCGGGCCGTCCACCCCCCGCAGGCCCACCCGTCCCCGGCCCGCCGCACCTCGGGATAGGGCCGGTGCAGTGCGGACAGATCGCCGGCGACATAGGTTGGCCGGTGCCGGGGAGCGGCGGTCAGCACGTCGAGTGCGCTCGCCACCCCTGTCAGGACCAGCAGGCTGTCGACTCCCGCGTTGGTCGCCCCTTCGATGTCGGTGTCGAGCCGGTCGCCGACCACCAGGGGCCGCCGCGATCCGGTGCGGAGCATCGACTCCCGATGCAGGGGCGGCTCGGGCTTTCCCGCGACGATCGGCTCCACCCCGGTCGCCGTGGCGATGACCCTGACCATCGCGCCGTTGCCGGGAAGCTCGCCCCTGCCGGTCGGCATGGTCGAGTCGGCGTTCGCGGCCACGAAGAGTGCCCCCTCTCTCACGGCGAGTGCCCCCTCGGCCAGCAGGCCGTAGGAGAGGTCGGGGGCTATGCCCTGGACGACCGCGACCGGTGCGTCCAGAGCGGTACTGACCGGACGCAGACCATGGGCGCGCAACGCGGTGCGCAGCCCCATCCCGCCGACCACCAGCACCGCGGCACCCGGTTCGACCCGCTCGGCCACGAGCCGTGCGGCGGCCTGGGCGGAGGTGACGACGTCGTCGGGGGTCGCCGGAGCGCCCAGCGCGCTCAGATGCTGGGCGATGGCGCCGGGGGTACGTGAGGCGTTGTTGGTGACATAGGCGAGGCGCACGCCACGCTCCGCCGCCCGGCGTAGTGCCTCGGGCGCCCCGGGTACGGCATTGCGCCCGAGATACACCACCCCATCGAGATCAAGGAGGAGGGTGTCATACAGGTCGATCAGCGCGTTTGTGTCCACTCCCCCATTTCATCACCCACATTTCATTACTCGCACAGATCACATATAGATCAGGCCGGCAGATCCGCACGGATCACGTTCGGCGTGCGCGTAACGTGGCGCGCACGCTTTTCAGAGCGGAGACGTAGTGCCGCTGGTCGGGCCGCATCGCGACGGCGATGGCCAGTGGCTCCTGGGCTCCCTCCATGTCCCCTGTCCGCCACAGGGCGAGCCCGAGCCCGAAATACGCGTAGTCCTCGGCCGGATTCGCGTCGATGATCCAGCGAAAGCTGTCGACCGCGTCAGAGTACTGCCGGGAGTTGAACTGCGCCCGGGCGAGAGCCTCACGGATGCTCCGCGACTCCGGCTCAGCGTCGGCCGCCCGCTCCAGCAGCGCGGAGGCCGCCGCCGGGCTCCCCTCGGCCAGCAATCTCATCCCTCGTTGAAACCATTCGTAGACGTCCCCGACCGGAGCGCCCGTCTCGGGGTTGGGGGAATCAGACGGACCGCCACGTCCTTGGACCATCGTGTGAGGCCTCCTTCATCGACAGACGACAGATCTGGCCGACTCCCTGACGGGACCGGGCACCACCGCAGCCTCAAGGCGACACCCGGCCGTTTCAGGCCTTTATGGCAGCATGCCCTCTATGGCGAATCCTGAACTGCCGGTGCCCGACGGGCTGGTGCTACGCCCGTTCCGCGGCGTACGGTTCACGGTCGACGATCTGGCAGGGGTCACCTCACCGCCTTACGATCTCATCGACGAGGCGGGCCTACGGGAGTTACTCGACACCCACCCCAACAACGTAGTGCGTTTGATCCTTCCTGGCATCGTCCGTCCCAGGTGCGCCGAGGCGCGGGAGACGCTTCAGGAGTGGCTCTCCTCCGGAGTGCTGGCCGCCGACGAGACACCCGCGATCTACGTCTACGAGCAGTCGGGGCCCGGGATCCTGCAGCGCGGGCTCATCGGCGACGTGGGCCTGGCCGGTCCGGAACTGCACATCGTCCTGCCTCACGAGAACGTGATGCCCGGACCGGTCGCCAACCGGCTGGCGCTGATGCGCACCACGGAAGCCAACCTGGAGCCGATCTTCCTGCTCTACGACGGCGCGGGCGGCGCCGCCACCCGCCTCGTCGACCGGATCGCCGCATCCCGGCCACCGCTGGCGGAGGCGGTGACCAACGACGGGGTCAGGCACCGGCTGTGGGCCGTCACCGACACCGGTGAACTCGCCTCCATCAACGCCGATCTCCGCCCCCGCCAGGCCCTCATCGCCGACGGGCACCACCGCTACGCCACCTACCTCGCGCTCCAGCGGGAACACCGCGCCGCGAGACCCACAGAGCCGGGGCCCTGGGATTTCGGTCTCGCGCTCCTGGTGGACTCCAGCGCCTACCCCCCGCATCTGAAGGCCATCCATCGGGTCATTCCCGAACTGCCGCTCAGGGAGGCGCTGGCCAAGGCCAGCGGCTCGTGGCGGGTACGGGAGCACGCGGACCTGACCGAGGGGCTGGCCGCACTGGAGGAGAGCACCGGACCCGCCTACCTGCTGTCCGGCGGGGATCTCACCTACCTGCTCACCGATCCCGACCCCGACCGGCTCGCGCACGCCATGCCGACCGACCGCTCGACCGGATGGCGTGCGCTGAACACTTCCATCCTCGCGGAGTTCCTCCTGCCGAAGGTATGGGGGATGCAGGACGACGAGCGTTCGGTGCGCGTCGTCCACCATGATCCGAAGGCCGCCGTACAGCTCGCACGGGCCTCCGGCGGGACGGCGGTGCTGCTGCGCCCGCTGGCGGTCGACGATGTGCTCTCGATCGCGGCCCGGGGAGAACGGGTGCCCCGCAAGTCCACCTCCTTCGGCCCCAAGCCCCGAACCGGTCTGGTCCTGCGTCTGCTCACCACCCCGGCACAGGCTCCGCCCACGAGTGGTCCGGCTCCCCAGGAGGCCGGGGCTTGGAGAGACTCTGACATCTCGGACTCCCAACGGTTTGGGAAACAATGACGGGTATAACCTGCCCACCCCGGAGAGAACGCCTCCTTCACCTTGGAGAGGACATCCCCTTCACCCTGGAGAGGACTCCGCAGCCCGCACGAACGGCACCGGCTCGCTCCAGGCGGGCTTCGGCTCCGCCCTCTGCCTCCGACGCCATTCTTCGCGTACGGAAGTGAACACACCGGCGGGGGCGGCTCGAGCGATCGAGAACGACTCTCTACGATGTCAGCTGCACCGGAATGGCCGAATACCGTTCTGGGGACGCCGGTTCCAGCTATGAGGTGACCTGTGGACAACATCACCGCCCTCGGCGGAGACGTTTATGAGATCGACACGAGGATGGCCGGATACTCCAGCATCACGGCTGGATATCTGATTCTCGGAGATCGCCCCTGCCTGGTGGAGACGGGCACCTCCACCTCGGCTCCCGTGGTACGCGACGCCCTGACCTCGCTGGGCGTCGGCCCGGCAGATCTCGCCACGGTCGTTGTCACGCACATCCATCTGGACCACGCGGGTGGGGTTGGGGACATCGCCGGTTTCTACCCGGACGCGGAGATCGTGGTTCACGAGAAAGGCGCCCGGCACCTCGCCGACCCGTCCAGGCTGATGGCCAGCGCGCGAATGGTCTGGGGCGACAAGCTGGACATCCTGTTCGGCGAGCTCTCCCCCACCGAAGCCTCACGAATTCGCGCGCTCGGCGACACGGGCAGCATCGACCTCGGCAACGGGCGCACGCTGAGCAGCCACTACTCCCCCGGACACGCCAGACATCACGTGGGGCTCATCGACTCCGGCACCGGCGACCTCTACGTCGGCGACGCGGCCGGAGTCTATCTTCCGGAGACGGGTGACCTACGCCCCGCCACACCTCCGCCGGACTTCGACCTGCAGACCGCGCTGGACTCGATCGCCCTGTTCGAGGCGCTGGGCCCGCAACGACTGCTCTTCAGCCACTACGGGCCGGTCACGGACGTGGAAGAGATCCTGGGACGCTCCGCCGAGGAGTTGCGCGTCTGGGTTGACCTGACCCGTCAGGCTCGCGCGCAGGCCATGGACCTGGACCACGCGGTGGCCATGGTCAGGGAGCGGACCCGCGACCGCTACGCGGCACTGAAGGCGGACGAGGCGACCGCCGAGCAGTTCGAGCTGCTGAGCGGCGCCCCGTCCAACGTGGCCGGAATCCTGCACTGGCTGGACCGGCTACAGCCGTAAGGACGCGTCCCCTTAGATCCGGGACGGCCTTGGAAGCGCGATTTCGGGTGAACGGCTCGTTCACCCGAAATGTGCTAGAAGTCCCCGGGACTACTTCTCCTCGGGCTTGCTCCGGTGGTTCTGGCCCTGCTCGCCGTCCTCGTCCCGGTCATTCTCGTCCCGGTCATTCTCGTCCCGGTCGCCGTCGACATCGGAGTCGACATCGGGCGCGTCGCTGAGAATGTCGCCGAAGTCAGGTTCGATGAAGGCCGGCCCGACAGCTAGATCGACCTTTCCCACCTTCTCCTGGATCTTCCGCTCGGTACCGGCCGCTCCGTTCTCGGAAGAGCTGCCCTTGTCGGAAGAGCCGTTGTCCAGGGCGTCACCGGCCACGGACCTGCCCGTGCCGAACGCGTCCTCGTAGAGATCGTCTTCGTCCTCGATCTCCGCGTCCAGAGTCGCTGCGTCGTCGATGTCGACGTCGGCCTCATCGTCCTCGTCAACGACGTCGTCGTCGAACTCGGCATCGGCATCGTCCAGGAAGCGGGGGTCGTCGTCGATGCCCTCCCCGACCTCGTCGTCGTCCTCTTCGAGATCCTCGATGACGGCCCCGGTCAGCTCCGCATAGCGCTCGGCCGCGTCGGTCTCGCCATCCTCGTCGAAAGCCATCGCCCGGCCGAACCACTCGATGGCGGGCCCCTCGTGGCCCGCTTCGAACAGCGCGTCGGCGTAGGCAAAGGCGAGACGGGCCGACCAGGGCTGGGGACGCGTGTCGCGCAACTCGGGAAGGCGCTGGAGGGTGATGACCGCCGCATCGTTCTGACCGAGATCACGCCGGGCGCCGGACTCCACGATGGCCAGCTCGATCTTGCCGACTCGGTCGAGCCGCTCGGCCTCCTTGGAGCGGACCAGGTCAAGGGCGCGCTCGGGACGGCCGAGACCACGCTCGCAGTCCGCCATGATCGGCAGGAACGAGTCAGAACCCGTCATCCGACGGGCCGCGCGCAGGTCACTGAGTGCTTCAGAGAAGTGGCCGGCACGGTAGGCCGCGATACCGACCGCCTCACGGATCACCCCGATCCTGGCCGCGAAGCGACGGGCGACCTTGGCGTGCTCGTACGCCCGCTCCGCGTTGTCCTCGCCCAGAGCCCTCTCAGCCGCCACGAGGTGGCGAGAGATCAACTCTGCGAGGTCAAGCGGAAGGGAACGCAGTTCCTCGCGAATCTCCTTGTCGAGCTCCTCCGCGGTGATGTCCGGGGCAAGCTCGGGCAATTCCTCACGCTGACGGATGGGGGCCTCATCGCGGCCGCCTGGCCGGTCATCCCGGCCATAACGGGTGCGTGACCCCTCGCCGTCGCGATCTCCCCGGTAACCGCCAGCGGGACGATCATCGCGATTGAACGGCCTGCGCTCACCACGGTCGTCACGGTTGAACGACGGACGATCCCCACGGTCATCGCGGTTGAAGGGCTTGCGCTCGCCACTGTCGGGACGCGAACCGTAACGGCTACGGGCCTGGTCGCGGTCACCGTACGAGCGACGCTCACCACCACGATCATCACGGTTGAACGACGGACGATCCCCACCGCGGCTGTCGCGGTTGAAGGACGGACGATCCCCAGCGGGACGATCGTCGCGGTTGAAGGGCTTGCGCTCACCACGGTCGTCACGGTTGAACGACGGCCTGTCGCCGCGATCTCCCCGATAACCGCCACCGGGACGATCGTCACGATTGAAGGGCTTGCGCTCACCACTGCCGGGACGCGAACCATACTGACCACGCGACTGATCACGATCACCGTACGAGCGACGCTCACCACCACGATCATCACGGTTGAACGACGGACGATCCCCACCGCGGCTGTCGCGGTTGAAGGACGGACGATCCCCAGCGGGACGATCGTCGCGGTTGAAGGGCTTGCGCTCACCACGGTCGTCACGGTTGAACGACGGCCTGTCGCCGCGATCTCCCCGATAACCGCCACCGGGACGATCGTCACGATTGAAGGGCTTGCGCTCACCACTGCCGGGACGCGAACCATACTGACCACGCGACTGATCACGATCACCGTACGAGCGACGCTCACCACCACGATCATCACGGTTGAACGACGGACGATCCCCACCGCGGCTGTCGCGGTTGAAGGACGGACGATCCCCAGCGGGACGATCGTCGCGGTTGAAGGGCTTGCGCTCACCACGGTCGTCACGGTTGAACGACGGCCTGTCGCCGCGATCTCCCCGATAACCGCCACCGGGACGATCGTCACGATTGAAGGGCTTGCGCTCACCACTGCCGGGACGCGAACCATACTGACCACGCGACTGATCACGATCACCGTACGAGCGACGCTCACCACCACGATCATCACGGTTGAACGACGGACGATCCCCACCAGGACGATCATCACGGTTGAAGGGCTTGCGCTCACCACTGCCGGGACGCGAACCATACTGACCACGCGACTGATCACGATCACCGTACGAGCGACGCTCACCACCACGATCATCACGGTTGAACGACGGACGATCCCCACCGCGGCTGTCGCGGTTGAAGGACGGACGATCCCCAGCGGGACGATCGTCGCGGTTGAAGGGCTTGCGCTCACCACGGTCGTCACGGTTGAACGACGGCCTGTCGCCGCGGTCACGTGCCCCGGAGGAACCACTTCGGGACTGGTCACGATCGCCGTAGGAACGCTGGTTCTCACCACGCGGCCCCGAAGATCTCTGCCCGCCGCCCGGTCGGTCGTCGCGATTGAAGGGAGGACGACCGGAACCACGGTCGTCACGATTGTAGGGCGGCCTGTCCCCGCGGTCACGAGATCCGTACGAACCGCCCGTGCGCCCTTCTCGGCGCTCACCATATCGGGGACCGTCTCCCGGACGTCCCCTGTAGCCACCTGCGCGATCGCCGCGGTGACCTCCCTGACCGCCAGATCCGCGGTTTTCGCCCTCTTCGCGTCGACCCGCGCCTTCAGGCCCGTTGTCACTGTTCACTTCTGGTCCATTCGTTGGCTCACTCTGCGAGCGCGTCCCGTCTCCTCGATCGGATGGGACGATTCGCTATGCGGGCGGTCTCCGGCCGCGGGGTGCGCCCCGTTCGCTATCGCTGCCCCGCCCTATCGTGGTCTGGCGCGACGAAGGCCACCCGCTGGTGGGGTGCCCGGCCTCTCCAGCCTAGCAAGCCCCTGAAAGTCCCTACGCCCTGCCTCGGTATCCATAAATGATCACGAACATCTTGGCGCGACCCATCGTTGGATTTCAGAACGCTGCGGAGCGTCCGGCTCCCGCCGGCCATCGCAGGTTCAGTGAAGCCGAAGGCTGCTCAGCGGACGTTTTACATATGGAGAAAAGCCCCCAGCAGCCCCTGGAGGCCCTAACTAAAATATGAAAGCCACCCGTACAGGCAAGTTTTTCTCTCAGCCCCCTACTCCTGGGGTGCTTTCCGGAATCCCTCAGAAGAGCCTTTCGGACAGCCCGCAGGGACCCTTCCCAGGTTCCAGGCAGAAAACACCAAAACCCCCCCAGATGGCGAGGCCCAAGATCAGCCCCGTTTCGGGACTCCCCTGGAAAACATGAGAATCCCACCAACCGGCCACCCGGATTCCCGGCAGAAAACACGAAGGCCCCCACCACGAATGGTGAGGGCCCTCACATGAAAGATTGTCCGGCGGCGACCTACTCTCCCACACCGTCCCCGGTGCAGTACCATCGGCGCTGAAGAGCTTAACTTCCGGGTTCGGAATGTAACCGGGTGTTTCCCCTTCGCCATAACCGCCGTAACACTATGAAACACACAAACCACTGTTTGCTGTCTCAGAATTGCCTAGTGGACGCGAGCAAGACCTTGATCTGGCGCTGCTCCGGACCCGGCGAAGGGACAGAGCGCTGCACAGATCAAGCATGTTGCTTTGTGGTCAAGTCCTCGGCCTATTAGTACTGGTCAGCTCCACACATTACTGCGCTTCCACTTCCAGCCTATCAACCCGGTCGTCTACCGGGAGCCTTACCCCCTCACAGGGTGGGAGACCTCATCTCAAGGCGAGCTTCCCGCTTAGATGCTTTCAGCGGTTATCCCTTCCGAACGTAGCCAACCAGCCGTGCTCCTGGCGGAACAACTGGCACACCAGAGGTTCGTCCGTCCCGGTCCTCTCGTACTAGGGACAGCTCCTTTCAAGTCTCCTGCGCGCGCAGCGGATAGGGACCGAACTGTCTCGCGACGTTCTAAACCCAGCTCGCGTGCCGCTTTAATGGGCGAACAGCCCAACCCTTGGGACCTACTCCAGCCCCAGGATGCGACGAGCCGACATCGAGGTGCCAAACCATCCCGTCGATATGGACTCTTGGGGAAGATCAGCCTGTTATCCCCGGGGTACCTTTTAGCCGTTGAGCGACGGCGCTTCCACATGCCACCGCCGGATCACTAGTCCCAGCTTTCGCTCCTGCTCGACCCGTCGGTCTCACAGTCAAGCTCCCTTGTGCACTTACACTCGACACCTGATTGCCAACCAGGCTGAGGGAACCTTTGGGCGCCTCCGTTACTCTTTAGGAGGCAACCGCCCCAGTTAAACTACCCACCAGACACTGTCCCTGATCCGGATCACGGACCGAAGTTAGACGTTCAAAACGACCAGAGTGGTATTTCACCAATGACTCCACCACCACTAGCGTGATAGCTTCACCGTCTCCCACCTATCCTACACAAGACGTTCCAAACGCCAATGTCAAGCTATAGTGAAGGTCCCGGGGTCTTTCCGTCCTGCTGCGCGTAACGAGCATCTTTACTCGTAGTGCAATTTCGCCGGGTCTGCGGTTGAGACAGCGGGGAAGTCGTTACGCCATTCGTGCAGGTCGGAACTTACCCGACAAGGAATTTCGCTACCTTAGGATGGTTATAGTTACCACCGCCGTTTACTGGCGCTTAAGTTCTCAGCTTCGCCACACACGTGCGACTAACCGGTCCCCTTAACGTTCCAGCACCGGGCAGGCGTCAGTCCGTATACATCGTCTTACGACTTCGCACGGACCTGTGTTTTTAGTAAACAGTCGCTTCCCCCTGGCCTCTGCGACCCCCACCAGCTCAGAGTGCAAAACTCATCACCAGCGAAGGCCCCCCTTCTCCCGAAGTTACGGGGGCAATTTGCCGAGTTCCTTAACCACAGTTCACCCGATCGCCTTAGTATTCTCTACCTGACCACCTGAGTCGGTTTAGGGTACGGGCCGCCACGACACTCACTAGAGGCTTTTCTCGGCAGCATAGGATCACCCACTTCGCCACAATCGGCTCGGCATCACATCTCAGACTTAATGTGCTGCGGATTTGCCTACAACACGTCCTACATGCTTACCCCAGGACTACCATCGCCTGGGCTGGGCTACCTTCCTGCGTCACCCCATCGCTTACCTACTACCAATTCAGGCCAGGCGTTCACCCTCACCCCAAACCCGAAGGCTCGGAGGGGTTAAGGACCCTTAGTATCACTGGATTCAGTATTGGCGCATCGTAGCGGGTACGGGAATATCAACCCGTTGTCCATCGACTACGCCTGTCGGCCTCGCCTTAGGTCCCGACTTACCCTGGGCGGATTAGCCTGCCCCAGGAACCCTTGGTCATCCGGCGCAGAAGTTTCTCACTTCTGATTCGCTACTCATGCCTGCATTCTCACTCGCACAGCCTCCACAGCTGGATCACTCCGCTGCTTCACCGGCCGCACGACGCTCCCCTACCCATCCACACACCTAAACCACAAAGGCTCAGTATACGTGTGAATGCCACGACTTCGGCGGTGTACTTGAGCCCCGCTACATTGTCGGCGCAGAATCACTTGACCAGTGAGCTATTACGCACTCTTTCAAGGATGGCTGCTTCTAAGCCAACCTCCTGGTTGTCACTGCGACTCCACATCCTTTCCCACTTAGCACACGCTTAGGGGCCTTAGTCGGTGGTCTGGGCTGTTTCCCTCTCGACTACGGAGCTTATCCCCCGCAGTCTCACTGCTGCGCTCTCACTTACCGGCATTCGGAGTTTGGCTGACGTCAGTAACCTTGTCGGGCCCATTAGCCATCCAGTGCTCTACCTCCGGCAAGAAACACGCAACGCTGCACCTAAATGCATTTCGGGGAGAACCAGCTATCACGGAGTTTGATTGGCCTTTCACCCCTAAACACAGGTCATCCCCCAGGTTTTCAACCCTGGTGGGTTCGGTCCTCCACGCGGTCTTACCCGCGCTTCAACCTGCCCATGCCTAGATCACTCCGCTTCGGGTCTACAGCATGCGACTCAAACGCCCTATTCAGACTCGCTTTCGCTACGGCTCCCCCACACGGGTTAACCTCGCCACACACCATAACTCGCAGGCTCATTCTTCAAAAGGCACGCAGTCACATCACAAACACTCCGAAGAATGTTTACGCTCCTACGGCTTGTAGGCACACGGTTTCAGGTACTATTTCACGACCCCTCACCGGGGCGCTTTTCACCTTTCCCTCACGGTACTTGTTCACTATCGGTCATCAGGGAGTATTTAGGCTTACCAGGTGGTCCTGGCAGATTCACACAGGATTTCTCGGGCCCCGTGCTACTTGGGATCCCCTCCAACAGTCCAACCGATTTCGCCTACCCGACTCTCACGGTCTACGGCGCCACTTCCCAGAAGCTTCGGCTATCGAAAGGATTTCTTACTGTCCGGAGGAACGGCAGCCCCTCCCAGAGGGTCCCACAACCCCGCAAACGCAACGCCTGCCGGCTATCACACGCCTACGGTTTAGCCTGATCCGCTTTCGCTCACCACTACTCACGGAATCACTATTTGTTTTCTCTTCCTACGGGTACTGAGATGTTTCACTTCCCCGCGTTACCACCAACCGCCCTATACATTCAGGCGGAGGCAACACCACATGACTGGTGCTAGGTTTCCCCATTCGGACATCCCCGGATCAAAGTCTGGTTGGCGACTCCCCGGGGCTTAACGCAGCCTCCCACGTCCTTCATCGGCTCCTGATGCCAAGGCATCCACCGTGTGCCCTAAAAAACTTGGCCACAAAGATGCTCGCGTCCACTATGCAAATCTCAAACAACAAACAGCGACCAGACCAGACCCGCCACCAACACCCACCCGGGTCGCACCCACGGTGCGCCACGAACGAGCCGGTATGACAGATGATCGGTCCCGCATGAGGCCCAAACAGACAGCAAGCCCGCCGCAAGCGGGCCCACCTCAAAGTCCGTTTCCTCAGGACCCAACAGTGTGTTCACCCCAGCGAAACCCCGCAACCGCCGTTCCCACTCCCCAGCTCCGAAGAACCAAGGCGGTACTAACCGATCAGCGATCCCGCCGAACCGAATAGCCAGTGCTCCACTAATGAGCGCGCCGTGTGCAGAACATACGCCTGCAGACACGACCTGAACCACGACCACCCGAAGACGACCGCAGCCGATGCTCCTTAGAAAGGAGGTGATCCAGCCGCACCTTCCGGTACGGCTACCTTGTTACGACTTCGTCCCAATCGCCAGCCCCACCTTCGACCGCTCCCCCCAGACAAGCTGGTTGGGCCACGGGCTTCGGGTGTTGCCGACTTTCGTGACGTGACGGGCGGTGTGTACAAGGCCCGGGAACGTATTCACCGCAGCGTTGCTGATCTGCGATTACTAGCGACTCCGACTTCATGGGGTCGAGTTGCAGACCCCAATCCGAACTGAGACCGGCTTTTAGGGATTCGCTCCACCTCACGGTATCGCAACCCTCTGTACCGGCCATTGTAGCATGTTTGCAGCCCAAGACATAAGGGGCATGATGACTTGACGTCATCCCCACCTTCCTCCGAGTTGACCCCGGCAGTCTCCAATGAGTCCCCACCACCCCCGAAGGAGCGTGCTGGCAACATTGAACAAGGGTTGCGCTCGTTGCGGGACTTAACCCAACATCTCACGACACGAGCTGACGACAGCCATGCACCACCTGTCACCCAGTCCGAAGAGGCACCCATCTCTGAGTGTTTCCGGGCGATGTCAAGCCTTGGTAAGGTTCTTCGCGTTGCGTCGAATTAAGCAACATGCTCCGCCGCTTGTGCGGCCCCCGTCAATTCCTTTGAGTTTTAGCCTTGCGGCCGTACTCCCCAGGCGGGGCGCTTAATGCGTTAGCTACGGCGCGGAAACCGTGGAAGGTCCCCACACCTAGCGCCCAACGTTTACAGCGTGGACTACCAGGGTATCTAATCCTGTTCGCTCCCCACGCTTTCGCTCCTCAGCGTCAGGTAAGGCCCAGAGAACCGCCTTCGCCACCGGTGTTCCTCCTGATATCTGCGCATTTCACCGCTACACCAGGAATTCCGTTCTCCCCTACCTACCTCTAGCCAGCCCGTATCGAATGCAGACCTGGAGTTAAGCCCCAAGCTTTCACACCCGACGTGACAAGCCACCTACGAGCTCTTTACGCCCAATAATTCCGGACAACGCTTGCGCCCTACGTATTACCGCGGCTGCTGGCACGTAGTTAGCCGGCGCTTCTTCTGCAGGTACACGTCAACTTCGTCCCTGCTGAAAGAGGTTTACAACCCGAAGGCCGTCATCCCCCACGCGGCGTCGCTGCGTCAGGCTTTCGCCCATTGCGCAATATTCCCCACTGCTGCCTCCCGTAGGAGTCTGGGCCGTGTCTCAGTCCCAGTGTGGCCGGTCGCCCTCTCAGGCCGGCTACCCGTCGTCGCCTTGGTAGGCCGTTACCCCACCAACAAGCTGATAGGCCGCGAGTCCATCCCCAACCGAAAAACTTTCCACACCCACCCGATGCCGGGAGGTGTCGTATCCGGTATTAGACCCAGTTTCCCGGGCTTATCCCAGAGTCAGGGGCAGGTTACTCACGTGTTACTCACCCGTTCGCCGCTCGAGTACCCCGAAGGGCCTTTCCGCTCGACTTGCATGTGTTAAGCACGCCGCCAGCGTTCGTCCTGAGCCAGGATCAAACTCTCCAAACAATGTCTGAACAGTTGCTCCCGGCTGAAAGCACCCATCTCACATGATGGATGTTCAACCAAAGGAATCCGTCCTCCCACCCCAAAGGGCAGGTCGGACAGGGTTGTGCTTCATGCACTGGCTTTTAACACACTGTTGAGTTCTCAAGAAACGGACGCGTACACCGTCGTCCCGACCGGACTCGATCGGAGAACCAGGGGCGCTCTGTTTCGTAATTTAAATCCTACAGCTTGTCAAGATCGTGTCAAATCGCTAGCTCTCAGCCATTTTTCACAAACCCTGCAAGTTCACTAGGATTTTCGTTGCCCTACCTTCGAGGCAACCCGCTGAACCTACCGTGTCATCCGGGCCACAGCGAATCAACCGGTTTTCCGGTGGTCTGCGTGGGGCTCGAACTCTCAAGTTCGTTCAGTGGAGTGTCCCTGGGGCCCGTCCGCCGACTCGGGCGTCCGGCTCGCTCCCGGGGCATTAAAAAGACTATGCCCCTTCCGAAACATCGTCAAATCAGCCGCGCTTGGTAAAACCGCAGGTCAGAGGGGTCCCTTAAGGAACCTGGGCATGTTTGCTACCGGAAAGTTACGCAGTGGGACAGCGGACGCCCCGGCCGAAGCCGGGGCGCCCATCCCTGGTAATCATCGCCTTGACCTGGCAGAAGAGCAGGGCAACAGTGCAGGAGGGGTCAGGCCTCGACGATCTCGACGCCGCCGACCGAACGCTTGCCCCTGCGGAGCACCAGGAAGCGCCCATGGAGCAGATCATCGGCCGACGGCACGTACGCCTCGTCGGTGACCTTGCTGTTGTTGAGATAGGCGCCGCCCTCCTTGACAGTGCGGCGTGCCTCGGACTTCGACTTGACCAGACCGCTCTCGGCGAGCAGGTCGACAAAGGACGCCCCCAGTGCGGGGACCTCGGCACGCGGCACCTCGGCGAGAGCCTCACCAAGCGTGCGCGCGGGCAGCTCCTCCAGGGAGCCCTGGCCGAACAGGGCCGCCGAGGCGGCGATCACCGCGGCGCACTCGTCGGCACCGTGCAGCAGCGTGGTGAACTCCTCGGCGAGTGCTCGCTGGGCCTCGCGCGCGGCGGGCCTCGCGGCGGCGGTCTTCTCCAGTTCCTCGATCTCCTCACGGGACCTGAAGCTGTAGATCTTGAGGAACTTCACCACGTCCCGGTCATCCGAGTTCAGCCAGAACTGGTAGAAGGCGTACGGGGAGGTCATCTCCGGGTTGAGCCAGACCGCGCCGCCGGCGGTCTTGCCGAACTTGGTCCCGTCCGCCTTGGTGATCAACGGCACGGTGAGGGCGTGCACATGGCCACCCGTCACCCGGCGGATGAGGTCGGTTCCCGCGGTGATGTTGCCCCACTGGTCGCTGCCGCCGATCTGGAGCGTGCAGCCGTAGCGCCGATTCAGCTCCAGGTAGTCGTTGGCCTGCAGGATCTGGTAGCTGAACTCGGTGTAGCTGAGCCCCTCCCCTCCCAGTCGTGCGGAGACCGACTCGCGGGCGAGCATGCGGTTGACCGGGAAGTGCTTGCCGACGTCACGCAGGAAGTCGATCGCGGACATGCCCTCGGTCCAGTCGAGGTTGCTGACGAGGATCCCGCCCGTCTCATCCGAGAAGTCGAGGAACTTCTCCAGCTGGACGCGGATCCGCGCGACCCATTCGGCCACCACGTCGGAGGAGTTGAGCGAGCGCTCGGTGCTCCGGCCACTGGGGTCGCCGATCAGGCCGGTCGCGCCGCCCACCAGGCCGACGACCCGGTGGCCCGCCCGCTGCAGGCGGGTGAGGGTCAGCAACGGGACCAGGTTGCCGACGTGCAGCGAGGGCGCGGTCGGGTCGAAGCCGCAATAGACCGTGATCGGACCCTCGGCCATCGCCCCGCGCAGGGTGTCGATGTCGGTGGACTGCGCGATCAGGCCGCGCCAGGCGAGGTCATCCAGAATGTCGGTCACGATCCTTGCTTTCCAATGCTCGAAGGGACATTTAGCGCTCTCGTACACCCTGCCCGATCGCAGCACCGTCGCGCCACTCGAAACCCTCCTCGCGCGAGTCGACCGCGCTTGTACCGCCGATGGGCCCCGATGTGCCCAGATGGGCCGCCGATGGGCCGCTCAGCGCAGCGAAACCCTCCTCACGCACGAGTCGACCAGCCGGTAGGCGAGGAGGGATCCGCGGGTGGCCTACCGGCGGCGCGGGACGTGCGGGCGATGGGGCGAGACGGTGGGATCGCCGTCGATCCAGAAACGCCACGGCGTCTCCTTCCCCGACGAGACCCCGGTACGCGGCCCCGACCGGACGGACGGGGCCTTGGCGGGCTCGCCCTCGGTCACGGAGAGCGATCCCGGGGCGCAGACATCGAGCCCGTTGTGCTTGAGGGTGAAGCCGAGCGCCACCGCCAGACGTGCCGGCCCTCGGGCCAGATCGACCTCCCGGACGGCACGGGCGCTTCCGGCGCTCCGCCGGGTCAGAGCGGTCCCGACACCGGAGATCACCTCTCCGGCCCTGAGCAGTATCCCGGAACCCGTCCCCTCTGGAAGGCACGTGAGGTTGGCACAGAAATGCATGCCGTAGGTGAAATAGACGTACAGGTGGCCAGGCGGGCCGAACATCACCGCGTTGCGCGGTGTCCGGCCTCGGTAGGTGTGCGACGCGGGATCCTCCCCCGGCAGGCCGTACGCCTCGACCTCGGTGAGACGCAGCGCGACCGGCCCGTGCACGAGCACCCGTCCCAGCAGGTCCGGAGCGATCTCGTGAGCGGGCCGGTCGAAGAAGTCGCGCGCCAGCGGCGCGGGCGCGGCGAGCGAGTGCCCGCCGTGCTCGTCAGCGGGCATCAGTTCCCAATTGCCCAGGCCGCCTGGGCGTCGACGATCTCGCGGAGCGCGACGAGCTGGTCGCGGACCCGGTCCGGCGCCGTACCGCCGTGCGCCTTGCGGGCGGCCAGCGCGCCCGGCACCGAGAGGACCTCGCGGGAGTCGGGCGTGAAGTGCGGCGAGACCTTGGCCAGTTCGTCGTCGGTGAGCTCGCCGAAGTCCTTGTCGTTGACCTGGCACCAGACGACCAGGTGTCCGACCGCCTCGTGGGCCTCACGGAAGGCGACCCCCCTGCGGACCAGCAGCTCGGCCAGGTCGGTGGCCAGCGCGAACCCGTCGGGGGCCGAGGCCTCCAGTTTGGCGGTGTTGACGCGCATGGTCGCGACGAGCCCGGCCATGGCGGGGAGGACGAGCAGCAGGTTGTCGACGGAGTCGAACACCGGCTCCTTGTCCTCCTGCAGGTCCCGGTTGTAGGTCAGCGGCAGGCCCTTGAGCGTCGTCAGCAGCGACATGAGGTTGCCGATGAGACGGCCGCTCTTGCCCCTGGCGAGCTCGGCCACGTCGGGGTTCTTCTTCTGCGGCATGATCGATGAGCCGGTGGAGTAGGCGTCGTCCATCTCGATCCAGCGGAACTCCTGCGAGGCCCACAGGACGATCTCCTCGCCCAGCCGGGACAGGTGCACGCCGATCATCGCCGCGTCGAACAGGAACTCGGCGGCGAAGTCACGGTCGGCGACCGCGTCCATCGAGTTGGGCGCCGCGGAGTCGAAGCCGAGCTCCCTGGCCACGGCCTGCGGGTCGAGCGGCAGGGAGGATCCGGCCAGTGCCCCGGCACCGAGCGGGGAGACGGCCGCGCGCCTGTCCCAGTCGCGCAGCCGCTCGATGTCGCGGGCGAAGGCGTGTACGTGCGCCAGGAGCTGGTGGCCGAAGGAGACCGGCTGGGCGTGCTGCAGGTGGGTCATGCCGGGGGCCGCCGTCTCGGCGTGCTCCTCGGCCTGGCTCATCAGCGCGGTCTCCAGCTCCACCAGCCGGGACACGATGTGCCTGACATGATCGCGGAGGTAGAGCCGCAGATCGGTGGCGACCTGGTCGTTGCGGCTTCGGCCGGCTCGAAGCTTGCCGCCGAGCGTGCCGAGGCGTTCCAGCAGGCCGCGCTCCAGCGCGGTGTGGACGTCCTCGTCGGCGACGGTCGGCCGGAATTCACCCTCCTTGCAGGCTCGCTCCAGGTCGTCCAGAGCACCGATCATGCGAGCCAGCTCGTCGTCGGTCAGCAGGTTCGCGCGGTGCAGCACCCGGGCGTGCGCGCGCGAGGCCAGCAGATCGTACGGAACCAGCCGCCAGTCGAAGTGCACGCTCACAGAGAGCCTGGTCAGCGCGTCGGCCGGACCTCCTTCGAACCGGCCGCCCCACAGCCGCATCGGCTTACCACCATCAGTCACCGTTGTTCTCCCTCCCCATTCAATCCGCGACCTTAGCCCAATCGGCCCAGTCGGGCGTCCCGGGCGGAGGCAATCTTGGAGGGAAGGCCCCACAGCTCGACGAAGCCCTTGGCGAGGGACTGGTCGAAGGTGTCGCCGGTGTCGTAGGTGGCGAGGTTGAAGTCGTACAGCGACGCCTCGGAGCGCCGGCCCGTGACCGTGGCCCGGCCGCCGTGCAGGGTCATCCGGATCTCGCCGGTGACGTGCTCCTGCGCCTCGGTGATGAAGACGTCCAGGGCCTTCTTGAGGGGGGAGAACCAGAGGCCGTCGTAGACGAGCTCGCCCCAGCGCTGGTCCACCGACCGCTTGAACCTGGCCAGGTCGCGCTCGACCGTGACGTTCTCCAGTTCCATGTGCGCGGTGATCAGAGCGATGGCGCCCGGCGCCTCGTAGACCTCGCGGGACTTGATACCGACGAGCCGGTCCTCGACCATGTCGAGGCGGCCGATGCCCTGGGCGCCCGCGCGCTGGTTCAGCTCGGCGACGATCTGGAACGGGGTCAGGTGCCGCCCGTCCAGCGCCACCGGGACGCCCTTGACGAAGCTGATGACGACCTCGTCGGCCTCGCGCGGCTGGGCGGGGTCGGCGGTGTAGGAGTAGACGTCCTCGATGGGGCCGTTCCAGATGTCCTCGAGGAAGCCCGTCTCGACGGCCCGGCCCCAGATGTTCTGGTCGATCGAGTAGGGGTTCTTCTTGGTGGTCTCGATCGGCAGGTTCTTCTCCTCGGCGTAGGCGATCGCCTTGTCCCGGGTCCACGCGTAGTCGCGGGCCGGAGCGATGACCTTGAGCTCGGGGTAGAGCGCGGCCAGACCGGCCTCGAACCGGACCTGGTCGTTGCCCTTGCCGGTGCAGCCGTGCGAGACGTGGGTGCCGCCGAACTCCTTGGCCGCGGCGGCCAGGTGCTTGACGATCAGCGGCCGCGACAGGGCGGAGACCAGCGGGTAGCGGTCCATGTAGAGGGCGTTGGCCTGCAGGGCGGGCACGCAGAAGTCGGTGGCGAACTCCTCGCGGGCGTCCACGACGACGGACTCCACGGCGCCGCAGTCGATGGCGCGCTTGCGGATGATCTCCATGTCCTCGCCGCCCTGGCCGACGTCGACGGCGACCGCGATCACCTCGGCGCCGGTCTTCTCGGCGAGGAAGGGGATGGCCACGGAGGTGTCGAGGCCGCCGGAGAAGGCGAGTACGACCCGGTCAGTCATAATTGATCTCTCCAAGGTATTCGTTCGTCACAAGTCTCAGATGGTGCCGGCGTCGCCCGCCTGAGCGGGCTAAATACGTCGGTCGGCGTGCCTTAGCAGCCCCTCGGCGACCGCTGCCCCGCCCGCCGGGTCACGGCTGATGACGAGGATCGTGTCGTCTCCGGCGACCGTGCCGAGGATGGACTCCCAGTCGGCGTGGTCGATGGCGGAGGCGAGGAACTGCGCGGCGCCCGGTGGCGTGCGGAGGATGACCAGGTTGGCGGAGGCCTCGGCCGAGACGAGGAACTCCTCGGCGAGCCGGCCGAGCCGGGCGGCCGGGGACTCGCCGGTGCCTAGCCTGGCCAGTCTTATCCTGCCGCCGCCCTCACCGGGCAGGGCGTAGACCAGGGAGCCGTCCTCGGCGCGCAGCTTGAGCGCACCGAGCTCGTCCAGGTCCCGGGAGAGGGTGGCCTGGGTGACCTCGACCCCGCTCTCCAGCAGGAGCTTGGCCAGCTCCGGCTGGGATCTGACGGGCTGCCG
Organism: Streptosporangium sp. NBC_01810; assembly: GCF_035917355.1. Classification (NCBI taxonomy): domain Bacteria; kingdom Bacillati; phylum Actinomycetota; class Actinomycetes; order Streptosporangiales; family Streptosporangiaceae; genus Streptosporangium; species Streptosporangium sp. NBC_01810. The sequence continues at coordinate 3,594,009 of NZ_CP109070.1, forward strand.
CTGCAACAGGTCCGCGATCCTGGCCTGGCGGGCGACCTTGGTCATCGGGATCGTCACGTGGCCGCCCCGCCTCCGGGCGCGTCCGGACCGGTGGCCGAGACCAGCCAGTGCAGCAGTGCCTTCTGGGCGTGCAGCCGGTTCTCGGCCTGGTCCCACACCAGGCTCCGCGGGCCGTCGAGGACCTCGGCGGAGATCTCCAGCTCTCGGTAGGCGGGCAGGCAGTGCAGGACGATGGCGCCGGGCGCCGCCCGGTCCACCAGCGCGGCGTTGACCTGGTAGGGCATGAGGTCGGCGATCCGCTGCTCCTTGCCGTCCTGGCCCATGGAGACCCAGGTGTCGGTGGCGAGCACGTCCGCGCCCACGGCGGCCTCGGCCGGGTCCGCGAGTACGGCGACCGATCCCCCGGTCCCCTCGGCGACCTTGGCGGCCTGCCGGAGGATCTTCGGGTCCGGCAGGTATCCGGCGGGAGCGGCGACCCGCACGTGCATGCCGGCGACGGCACCGCCGAGCAGGTAGGAGTGGGCCATGTTGTTGGCGCCGTCACCGAAGTAGGCCAGGGTGAGGCCGGCGGTCCTGCCGAAGTGCTCCCTGATGGTCTGCAGGTCGGCGAGGATCTGGCAGGGGTGGAACTCGTCGGTGAGGGCGTTGACCACCGGCACCGAGGAGATCGAGGCCATGGCCTCGATCCTCTCCTGGCCCGAGGTGCGCCACACGATGGCGCCCACTTGGCGCTCCAGGACCCGGGCGGTGTCCTCGATCGATTCACCCCGGCCCATCTGGGAGGATCCGGCGTCGATGATCAGAGGAAGGCCGCCGAGCTCGCCGATGCCGGCGGCGAAGGAGACCCTGGTGCGGGTGGACGGCTTGTCGAAGAGGACTGCGACGGTCCGCGGACCCTCGAAGGGGCGGTAACCGTAACGGTCCTTCTTCATGGCCTCGGCCAGGTCGAGTACCCGGGCCTGCTCGGCGGACGAGAGGTCGTCGTCCTTCAGGAAGTGCCTGACGGGCGCCTGTGCGGAGAGGTTACTGGACATCGGCGGCCTCGTCGAGAATGGCTGGGAGCGCGGCCACGAAGGCGGCTACCTGGGCGGAAGTGATCACCAGCGGGGGCGCGAGCCGCACCGCGTGGGGCTGGAGGGCGTTGACCAGGAAGCCGGCTCGCCGCGCGGCGGTCTGGAAGTGGGCGGAGCGGTCGCCGGTCAGCAGGACGGCCAGCCACAGGCCCCTGCCGCGGACACCGGCGAGCAGCGGGTGGTCGATCGCGGCGATGCCGTCGGCGAGTTCGGCGCCGACGGTGCGCACGTGCTCCAGCAGGCCGTCGGTGTCGATCGTGTCGAGCACAGCGAGCGCCGCGGCGGTCGAGACGGGGTTGCCGCCGAAGGTGGACCCGTGGTCACCCGGGGTGAAGACCGTGGCCGCCGCGCCGAAGCCGATGCAGGCGCCGATCGGCATGCCTCCGCCGAGGCCCTTGGCCAGGGTGAGCACGTCGGGCAGGATGCCTTCGTGCTGGTGGGCGAACCAGTGCCCGGTACGGCCGATCGCCGACTGGATCTCGTCGGCGACCAGCAGCGCGCCGGCGGCGTCGCAGATCTCCCTGGCCGCCGTGAAGTAGCCCTCGGGCGGGGGCACGACCCCCGCCTCCCCCTGGGTGGGTTCGAGGAAGACCGCGGCGCACTCGCCGGTCACCGCGCTCTTGAGCGCGTCGGCGTCACCGTACGGAACGAAACGGACATCAACCGGGAAGGGCCCGAACTGGTCGCGGATGGAGGGCTTTCCGGTCAGGGCGAGCGCACCGAGGGTCCGGCCGTGGAAGGCGTTCTCGGCGGCCACGAAGTAGGTCCGGCCGTTCGACTTGCCGTACTTGATGGCGAGCTTCAGCGCGGCCTCGTTGGCCTCGGTGCCGGAGTTGGTGAAGAACACCCTGGCGGGGGCGCCGAGCAGGCCGAGCAGGCGCTCGGCGAGCAGTACCTCGGGCTCGTGCAGGAAGAGGTTGCTGGTGTGGGCGAGGACGGCGACCTGCCTGGAGACGGCCTCCACCAGCGCCGGGTGGGCGTGCCCGAGCGAGCTGACCGCGATGCCGCCGATCAGGTCGAGATACTCGCGGCCGTCGACGTCCCAGACCCTCGTGCCCTCGCCTCGGGCCAGTGCCACCGGGGGTACCCCGTAGTTGGCCATGAAGGCGGCCTCGAAGCGCGTGGCGAGCGCCTCTGTGGCGGGACTTTCCTGCGGGCTCACGTGTCGCTCCCCTTCGGCTGGGCGGTGACCGCCGCCACGGGGGCGTCCGGCAGCACCATGGTTCCTATGCCCTTGTCTGTGAAGATCTCCAGCAGCACCGAGTGGGGCACCCTGCCGTCGAGCACGTGGGCCTGCGGCACGCCCCCCTGCACGGCGGTCAGACACGCCCCCATCTTGGGGATCATGCCGCTGGACAGGGTCGGCAGGAGCCTCTCCAGCTCGGTGGCGGACAGCTCGTCGATGACCTCGTTCTCAACGGCGTCGGGACGCCAGTCGCGGTACAGGCCCTCGACGTCGGTCAGGACGATCAGCTTGGACGCCTGGAGCGCCACGGCGAGCGCGGCGGCGGCGGTGTCGGCGTTGACGTTGTAGACGGTGCCGTCGTCACTGCGCGCGACCGAGGAGATCACCGGGATCCGCCCGTCCTCCAGCAGCGCCCGCACGGCTCCGGCCTCGACGTTGACGATGTCGCCGACCTGGCCGATGTCGACGTTGGCGCCGTCGACGACGGCGTGCTTGCGTACGGCGGTGAACAGGTGGGCGTCCTCGCCGGACATGCCGATGGCGAACGGCCCGTGCCTGTTGATCAGGCCGACCACGTCGCGGTTGACCTGGCCGACGAGGACCATCCTGACGACCCGCATGGCCTCGGGGGTGGTGACCCTGAGCCCTGCGGTGAAGGTGGACTCGATGCCGAGCAGGTCGAGGTGCGCGTTGATCTGCGGGCCTCCCCCGTGCACGATCACCGGCCTGAGCCCGGCGTAGCGCAGGAAGACGACGTCGGCGGCGAACTTCTCGCGCAGGTGCTCCTCGGTCATCGCGTTGCCGCCGTACTTGATGACGACGGTCGCACCGTGGAAGCTGGCGAGCCAGGGCAGCGCCTCGATCAGCGTGGTGGCCTTCGCCAGTGCCTCGGCCTGCCTCATGAGGAGTACGCCGAGTTCTCGTGGACGTACTCGGCGGTGAGGTCGGTGGTGTGGATGGTCGCCGAGTGCGGGCCGGCCGACAGGTCGATGGTGATCGTCACCTCGCGCGGGGTGAGGTCGACCTTGGAGCGGTCGTCGCCCGCGGCACCGCCCCGGCAGATCCAGATGCCGTTGATGGCCACGTTGAGCCGGTCGGCCTCGAAGACGGCGTCGGTGGTGCCGACGGCCGACAGCACCCGGCCCCAGTTGGGGTCCTCTCCGTGGATGGCGCACTTGAGGAGATTCGATCGGGAGACGGTACGGCCGACGGTGACCGCGTCCTCCTCGGAGACGGCGCCGACGACCTCGATGGCGATCGCCTTGGAGGCGCCCTCGGCGTCCAGCAGCAGCTGGCGGGCGAGGTCCGCGCAGACCGCAAGGAGGACCTGCTCGAACTCGGCGAGGTCGGGAGCGATACCGGAGGCGCCGCTGGCCAGTAGCAGCACCGTGTCGTTGGTGGACATGCAACCGTCGGCGTCGAGCCGGTCGAAGGTGACCCGGGTCACCTTGCGGAGCACCTCGTCGAGCCGCTCGGCGGGCAGGTCGGCATCGGTGGTGATCACCGAGAGCATGGTGGCGAGGCCGGGGGCGAGCATGCCGGCGCCCTTGGCCATGCCGCCGACCATGTAGCCGCCGGCTCCCTTCCTGAAGGAGATCTTCGAGACGGTGTCGGTGGTGCGGATGGCGTCGGCGGCGGCCAGCCCGCCGTCCCTGGCGAGCTGGGAGACCGCGAGGTCGACCCCCGCCAGCAGCGGTTCCATCGGCAGACGCTCGCCGATCAGGCCGGTGGAGCAGACCGCGATCTCGCCGGCCGAGTCTCCCAGTGCCCCGGCGACCTTCTCCGCGGTGGCATGGGTGTCCTGGAACCCCAGTGGCCCGGTGCAGGCGTTGGCGCCACCGGAGTTGAGGACCACCGCGTGGACCCGGCCCCCGGACAGCACCTGTGCGGACCACAGGACGGGTGCGGCCTTCACCCTGTTGGCCGTGAAGACTCCCGCCGCGGCGCGGGAGGGACCGTCGTTGACGATCAGTGCCAGGTCGCGGGCGGCACCGGACTTGATTCCGGCGGCGACACCCGCCGCCCGGAAGCCGAGGGGGGCGGTCACGCTCATGGGGCGACTCCATTGAGAGGAAGGCCTAGCTCTTCCGGCAGGCCGAGGGCGAGGTTGGCGCTCTGGATGGCCCCGCCCGCCGTTCCCTTTGTCAGGTTGTCGATGGCGACGACGGCGACGACGCGGCCCGCACGCTCGTCCAGGACGACCTGGAGGGCGGCGGTGTTGGCTCCGAGGGTCATCGAGGTCGCGGGCCACTGGCCCTCGGGGAGCAGCCGTAGGAACGGCTCGTCCTTGGCGGCGACCTCGTACGCCTCGCGCAGGATGGCCGGGGTGAGGCCCGCTCCGGCGGGCGCGCTGCAGGTGGCGAGGATGCCGCGGCTCATCGGCGCCAGCACGGGGGTGAAGGAGACGGTGACCGGCTCACCCGCCAGCGGGGAGAGGTTCTGCTCCATCTCCGGGGTGTGCCGGTGGACGCCGCCGACGCCGTACGCGGCGGCCGATCCCATCACCTCGCTGCCCAGGAGGTTCGGTTTGGGCGCCCTGCCCGCTCCGCTGGTGCCGCTGGCGGCGACCACCACCACGTCGGGCTCGACGAGGCCGGCGGCGAAGGCGGGGAACATCGCCAGGGTGACCGCCGTCGGGTAGCAGCCGGGTACGGCGATCCTGGTGGCCGCGCGCAGTTCCTCGCGCCGGCCCGGCAGCTCGGGCAGCCCGTAGGGCCAGGTGCCGGCGTGGGTTCCGCCGTAGAAGTGCTCCCAGGCGGCGGGGTCGGTGAGCCGGAAGTCGGCGCCGCAGTCGACGACGAGGGTGCCGTCACCGAGTTGCTCGGCGACGGCGGCCGACTGGCCGTGCGGCAGGGCGAGGAAGACGACGTCGTGGCCGCCGAGGGTCTCGGGGGTGGTCTCCAGCAGGATCCGGCCGGCCAGCGGGGTCAGGTGTGGCTGGTGGGCACCGAGGGCCGTACCTGCGCTTGAGGCCGCGGTCAGCGCGCCGATCTCGATGCCGGGGTGGGACAGCAGCAGGCGCAGGAGCTCACCTCCGGCATAGCCGCTGGCACCCGCGATCGCCGCTCTCATCGGCCCCTCCGTGATCTCTGCATGTTCATACACACTCACTCATGCTCTTGCTAGAGAGATTATGCATCTCCAGGGATTGTCATGCAAGCCGGTTATGTGAGGGTTACCGGACTCTGAAATGCCTCAGAGCAGCAGGAAAGTCGCAAAAATCATGCTTTTCGGCTCGCGATAGCGGGCACGAGGCAATCGTCGGCATTTCGGCACTGTTACACATACCTACTGGTCAGTATCGTGGCGTTCTCCGGTCCTTCCCCCCTTCGGGAGTGCGAACGTATGACTGTCACCCATGACCAGGTCCAGGCCCGGCTCACCGGCCCCGGACAGCTTTTCGAGATGGACGATGTCTCCGGCCACGGCGGGACCGTCAAAACCTGGAAGCACGCCCCCGCGACACTTCCTCGCAACCCCGGTGGCAAGATCCTCAAAACCCACCTGCGCAGGGAGGTCCTGGGCTCCTGACGCCCGCCGCGCCCGCCCCGGCGGTGACCTGCCGGAAAATGAGTTGCCTTCCGTGCAGGTCACCACCGAAACTACCTGTTCGTGCCAGAGAACGCCGATCGGTCCGCCAGAACCCTGCTCCGCCACCTGGCGATGGATCTCAGCCCACTCCGCGACTCCCGCGACTTCCGACTGCTCTTCGGCTCCGGCGTCGTCACAATGTTCGGCACCTTCCTGACACTGGTCGCGGTCCCGCTGCAAATGAAGGAGCTCACCGGCTCCTACCTGGCGGTCGGCCTGGTCAGCGTGGCCGAGTTCGTCCCGATGGTGGTGTGCGGGCTCTGGGGCGGTGCGATCGCCGACGCACTCGACCGGCGCAAGATCATCCTTTACACCGAGGTGGGACTCTGCCTCACGGCCCTGATCCTGACCGTCAACGCACTGCTGCCGAAGCCACAGGTCTGGGTGCTGTACGTGGTCGGCGCGCTCTCGGCCGGGCTGGGCAGCCTGCAGCGGCCCAGCCTGGAGGCGCTGATGCCACGCGTGGTCAGGCACGACCAGCTGGCCGCGGCCGCCGCGCTCAGCGGCTTCAGGTGGAACCTGGGCGCCATCGTCGCCCCGAGCCTCAGCGGCCTGATCGCGGCCTGGTTCGGCGTCGCCGTCACGTACGGCGTCAACGTGGCGACCTTCCTGGTCTCCCTGGTCCTGCTGCGGATGGTGCGGACCCGGCCGCAGCCGGAGAACGCTCCCGCGGCCTCGATCAGGTCACTGGTCGACGGGGTCCGCTACGCCGTGGGCCGCCCCGACCTGATGGGCACCTACCTGGTCGACGTCGCCGCGATGGTCTTCGCCTTCTCCACCGCGCTGTACCCGTTCCTCGCCGACGAATTCGGCGTACCCGAGGCCCTGGGGCTCTTCTTCTCCGCCTCGGCCGTCGGCTCGCTGATCGCCTCGGTCACCTCCGGCTGGACCAGGCACGTGCACCGCCACGGCCTCGGCGTGATCGTCGCGGCGGCCGTGTGGGGCGTGGCGGTGGCACTGGCGGCGCTCATGCCCAGCGTCTGGGGCATCTTCGCCTTCCTGGCCGTGGCCGGGGCCGCCGACATGATCAGCGGCATCTTCCGCGAGACCATCTGGAACCAGACCATCCCCGACGAGCTCCGCGGCCGCCTGGCGGGCATCGAACTGCTCTCCTACACCAGCGGCCCGATGCTCGGCAACGCCAGAGCCGGCCTGATGGCCCAGCTCGGCGGGACCCGCTTCTCCCTGGGCGCGGGCGGTCTGCTCTGCGTCGGCGCGGTGGCCGCGATGACCGCGCTGCTACCGAGGTTCCGCGACTACGACGCCCGCACCGACGAGCACGCGCTCAGAGAACGCGCCCACCGCGAGAAAGTCACTCCCGTCCAGGAATAAGGCACCCGCAACCACCCTCACAGAATGGAATCCTGTTGCTACTGTGAGGTCATGACGGTCGACGTACGGAGCCCCGAGATGACGGAGTCCTCGCTGCCCGACTGGGTGTTCCCCCCGCCGGAGGGGTTCACCGCCGAGGATCTCGATCGCATTCCGCAATTACCTACACACACAGAGTTAATAGATGGAAGCCTGGTCTTCGTGAGTCCTCAGGCTTCTTTTCACATGCGAGCGGTGGATCTACTGGTCGGCGCCCTCCGTCACGCCGCGCCCGCCGATCTCCGTGCGCGCCGGGAGATGAGCGTCGTGCTGGGCAGGCAGCAACGGCCCGAACCAGACGTGAGCGTCATCCACGCCTCCGCCGAGCACAGCCCGGAACAGACCTTCTACCGGGCGGAGGACGTCGTGCTGGCCGTGGAGGTCATCTCGCCGGACTCCGAGCGGCGCGACCGCGACCGCAAACCGACGCTGTACGCCGAGGCGGGCATCGCACACTTCTGGCTGGTCGAGAACCAGTCGGGAAGGCCCGCGATCTACGTCTACGAGCTCGACCCGCTCGCCCGGTCCTACGTTCTCACCGGCATCCACCACGACCGGCTCAAGATCTCGGCCCCCTTCGACATCGACATCGATCTGACGGAGATCGACCGGCTCTAAGCCCTTTCTCGCGGATCCTGCCATGGCGGGGATCGGTCAGGTGGTGCCCCGCAGGACGAAGGTCCGTCCGGAGCCGAGGTCACGGACCACGAAAGCAGTCAACGACCCCCTCCTGAAGGAGGGGGCTTGAGGCGCGGTAACGCGCTGTGAAAAAAAGGGGGGCTCGGGGCATGCCCCGAGCCCCCTTCGTGGAGCGGTCAGACGCCGCGCAACTGCGCCCCGGTGCGCTCGGCGGCCAGGGCCACGGCCGCGTCACGGGCCGCGGTGGTCTCCTCCACCGTTAGCGTCCTGTCGGCAGCCCGGAAACGCAGGGAGTAGGCGAGGGACTTCCTGCCCTCACCGACCTGGGCGCCGGTGTAGACGTCGAACAGCCGGATCGACTCCAGCAGCGCGCCCGCGCCCTCACGCAGCGCCGCCTCCACCGGGGCCACCGGGGTCACCGCGTCGACGATGAGCGCGACGTCCTGGCTCGCGACGGGGTAGCCGGAGATCACCGGTGCCTGCGGCCGGCCGACCGGCAGCCCCTCCAGCCTGGTCAGCTCCAGCTCCATCGCGCAGGTGCGCGGGGGCAGGCCGTACGCCTCGACCACACGGGGGTGCAGCTCGCCGGCGTGACCGACGAGCACGTCACCGGCGTACAGCGCGGCGCAGCGGCCCGGGTGCCAGGGCTCGTGCCGGTCCGCGCGGACATCGAGGGTGACGCCGGCCTCGGCGGCCACCACCCGGGCCGCCTCGACGGCATCCGCCCAGTCGGCTCCCCTGCCCCTGCCCCACCAGCCGGACGGCTCGAACTCCCCGGCCAGCACGACCCCGACCCGCAGCGGCTGGGCCGGCAGCGCGGCCTCGATCGAGGCGAGCTCCTCCGGGCTCGGCCTGCGGCCGACGCCCAGCACGGGGGCGACGGCGGGCGCGTCCGGCGAAGGCCGGTAGACCAGGCCCGTCTCGAACAGCGCCACGTCGCCGAAACCCCGGCCCACGTTGCGGACCAGCGTCCTGAGCAGGCCGGGCAGCAGGGTGGTCCGCATCAGCGGCTCGTCCTCGCTGAGCGGATTGGCCAGCCGTACGGCCAGGCGGCGCGCGTCGTCGGCGTGCAGCTGCAGGTTGTCGAAGTCGCGCTCCCCGTTGAACGGGTAGGAGAGGATCTCGACGTAGCCGGCGGCGGCCAGTGAGCGGCCGACCCGGCGGCGCAGGCGCTGGCTCTCGGTGAGACCGGCACCCGCGGGGGCGGCGGGGAGGATCGAGGGCAGGTTCTCGTAGCCCTCCAGCCGGATGACCTCCTCGGCGAGGTCGTTCGGATCGGTCAGGTCAGGCCGCCACGAGGGTGGAGTGACCATCAGCATGTCGTCACCGGTGACCGCGAGCTTCGCGGTGATCTCGTCGGCGGCGGTGCCGCCGGTCTCGGTGACGAAGCTCTCGACCGCGCAGCCGACCTGCTCCAGGCGGCGGATCACCGTCTCCCGGTCGTAGGCGGTGCCCGCGACGCGGCCGGGGTAACCGCTCGGGATGGCGACCCGGACCGGCTCGCCCCCCACCTCGGCGTGGGTGACGCCCGGCTGGATCGTGCCGCCGCCGAGCTCGGCCAGCAGCTGGGCCGCACGCCAGGAGGCCTGCAGCGGAAGCTCCCGGTCGACGCCCCGCTCGAAGCGCTTGGACGCCTCGCTGACCAGGTTGTGCCGGCGCGACATGCGCGCGATGCCGCTGGCGGAGAAGTGGGCGGCCTCGATCACGATGTCGGTGGAGGCATCGGAGATCTCGGTGTGCAGGCCGCCCATGGTGCCGGCCATCGAGATCACGCCCGACCCGTCGGTGATCAGGATGTCGTCCGGGTGGAGCTTGCGGACCACGTGGTCGAGGGTCTCCAGCGTCTCTCCGGGCTCGGCCCTGCGCACCACGATCTCGCCGGTCAGCCTGGCGGCGTCGAAGGCGTGCAGCGGCTGGCCGAGCTCCAGCATGACGTAGTTGGTGACGTCGACGGCCAGCGAGACCGGGCGCATACCGGCCCGGGTGAGCCGAGCGCGCAGCCACAGCGGGCTGCTCGCCGACGGGTCGAACCCGCGGATCTCGCGGAGCACGAAGCGGTCACAGGCCGACGCGTCGGCGATCGAGGCCGGGTAGGAGGGACCGGACGCGGTGGGCGGGGAGACGTCCGCCGGGTCGATGAACGCCGAGTCGAAGGCGGTGGCGGCCTCGCGGGCCACGCCCCGGATGGAGAGCGCGTAGCCGATGTCCGGGGTGATCTCAAGCTCGATCACGTCGTCGCGCAGGCCGAGCAGCTCGACCACGTCGGCGCCGATCGGGGTGTCACCGGGCAGCACGAGGATGCCGGGTGAGGAGTCGGCCACGCCGAGCTCCGCCTCCGAGCAGATCATGCCGTCCGACAGGCGTCCGTAGGTCTTGCGGGAGGCGATCTCGAACCCGCCGGGCAGCACGGCGCCGGGCAGCGCGACCGGGACGCGGTCGCCGGCCTCGAAGTTGGTCGCGCCGCAGACGATCTCGCGAGGCGCGGCCTCCCCCACCTCGACCTGGCAGTGGCGGATGGGCTTCTTGAAACCCTCCAGGGTCTCGATGGAGAGCACCTCGCCCACGACGACGTTCTTGATGTCGTGGCCGTAGGAGATGACGGACTCGAGCTTGAGCCCGGCCGCGGTGAGCTTCTCGGCGATCTCGTGCGCCGTGACGGCGGGGAGATCGACGTACTCCCGCAGCCATGAAAGCGGGACCTTCATCAGACCTCCATTCCGAAGGGGAGCGTGAAGCGGACGTCTCCCTCGACCATGTCGCGCATGTCCTCGGCGTTGTGGCGGAACATCAGGGTGCGTTCGACGCCCATGCCGAAGGCGAAGCCGCTGTATCGGGCCGGATCGACGCCGCAGGCGATGAGCACCCGCGGGTTGACCATGCCGCAGCCGCCCCACTCGATCCAGCCCTCCGACTTACAGGTGCGGCAGGGCGGGTTTCCCGGCACCGCGGAGGCACCGCGGCAGACGAAGCACTTCAGGTCCATCTCGGCGGAGGGCTCGGTGAACGGGAAGTAGTTGGGCCGGAACCGGGTGGTGATGCCCTCACCGAACATGACCTCGGCGAACCGGTCGAGGGTGCCCTTGAGGTGGGCCATGGTCAGGCCCTCGTCGATCGCCAGCCCCTCGACCTGGTGGAAGACGGGGGTGTGGGTGGCGTCGAGCTCGTCGGTGCGGAACACCTTGCCCGGCGAGATCACGTAGACCGGGAGCTCCCTGCTGAGCAGCGCCCGGATCTGGACGGGAGAGGTCTGGGTGCGCAGCACCTTGCCCGAGTCGACGGACTCGACGAAGAAGGTGTCGTGCTCCGAGCGCGCCGGGTGGTCGGTGGAGATGTTCAACGCGTCGAAGTTGAACCACTCCCCCTCCAGCTCGGGACCCTCCGCCACCTCGTAGCCCATCGCGACGAAGGCGTCGGCTATGCGCTCCTGAAGGGTGGTCAGCGGATGCCTGGCGCCCCGGGAGGCGCGGCCCGAGGGCAGCGTGACGTCGACGGTCTCCTCGACGAGGACCCGCTCGTCGCGCTCGGCCTCCAGCTGTGCCTGCCGTTCGGCGAGGGCGTCGGCGACGGCTTTGCGGGCACCGCCGATGCGCTTGCCCGCCTCGGCGCGGGCCGCCGGGGGCAGGGCGCCGATCTCGCGGTTGGCCAAGGCGATCGGTGAGCGGTCACCGGTGTGCGCGAGGCGCACCTGCTTGAGTTCTTCGAGGTCGCGCGCCGCCTTGACGGCGTCGAGCGCGTCGGCCTGCATGCGCGCCATCTCGTCGGCGTGCAGCGGGGTCACCTCGACCGGGTCGTAGTTTGACAAGAGAGAGCTCCGAATCCAGGGCTTGAGCGGCCATGAGTCTAGTCGGGTAAGCCCACCGGGCTGGCATTCGCGCTCAGGCGAAGTCAGGAGCGCCGGTGGGCACCATAAATCGAAACTCGGCGCCGCCCTCGGGTCCACGCTGCACGGTGATGGTTCCGCCGTGAGCCTCGATCAGCCCCTTGACGATGAACAGGCCGAGTCCGGTGCCGCCGCGGCGGCGGGCGTTGCCCCGCCAGAACTGCCGGAAGACGCGCGTGACCAGCTCGGGCGGGATGCCCTCCCCCTGGTCACGGACGGACACAGTCACTCCCCACTCACTCGGTTCGACGATTACTGTCACCGTACCGCGCCCGTGGCGCACCGCGTTTTCCATCAGGTTGGCGAGCACCTGATCGATCTTGTCCTGGTCGAGCCAGGTCTCGGGCAGCTCACCGCGCACCTGGAGCAGGAAGCGGTCGTCCGGCTCACCCGCCGCCACCCGCCCCGCGATGATCCTGGAGACCCTGGCCGGGATGTCGACCACCTGGCGATGGATCTCCAGTCGCCCCGACTCGATGCGCGAGACGTCGAGCAACTCGGTGATCAGCCTGGTCACCCGGTCGGCGTCGGCGTTGACCGTCTCCAGCATGACGAGCTTCTGGTCGTCGGTGAAACGGGGCCACTTGGCCAGCAGGGTCGCGGTGAAACCCTTGACGCTGGTCAGCGGGGAACGGAGCTCGTGGGCGACCGTGGAGACCAGGTCGGCGCGGCTGCGCTCCAGCCGGGCACGGGCCCCGGTGTCACGCAGCGTGATGATCACCCGGACGACCTCACCGCCCCGCCGTGGCTCTCGCACCAGCCGGGCGGCCAGCAGCATCTCCTGGCCACCGAGGGTGCGCAGCGGCAGCTCGGGCTGGCGGGCGCGGGTGGGCAACCCGCCGCAGGCGTCCAGCCACTTCCACCAGTCGCGCCCGTCATGGTCGTGGAAGGAGAACACGTCGCGCAGGTGCCGCCCCGCGGCCTGCTCGCGGGTGACCCCGGTCAGCCGGGCCGCGGCCCGATTGACGGTCAGCACGTGGCCGTCTCCGTCGGTCACCACGAGGCCGTCGGGAAGCTCGTCGACGTCGATCACAGAAGCGGGATCGGTGCTCCGCTCGCCGGTGTGTTCGCCGTGCACGACCCCGCCTCCTCGACGCTACATCGCCGACAATAGCGGGTTTCCCGCGTCGTACGGCAGCCTCGGGGCGGGGGGCGTCACCTGGCGCCGGGACCGATGCGCTGAGACCGGGCAGATGCGTACAGACAGACCGCGGCGGCGGTCGCGAGGTTCAGACTCTCGGCCCGCCCGTAGATCGGAACCCGGACGACGTCGTCGGCCAGAGTCAGGATCTCCTCCGGAAGCCCCCATGCCTCGTTGCCGAAGATCCAGGCCGTCGGGCCGGACAGATCCACGTCGTCCAGGGTCTGCTTGCCCGCGCCATCGGCGGCGAGCACCCGCAGACCGGAACCCTTCAGATGTTCCACGACCCGAGTCACATGGACACCCGTGGTGACCGGGAGATGGAACAGGCTGCCCGCGCTGGCCCGCACGCACTTGCCGTTGTAGGGATCGACCGAGGCATCGGTGAAGACCACCGAGTCTGCACCGGCGGCGTCGGCGGTACGCAGCACCGTGCCCGCGTTGCCCGGGTCACGGACGTGGGCGAGCACGGCCACCAGCCTGGTGCCGGAGGTGACGGAGGCGTCCAGGGGCACGTGCACGAAGCGGCACACGGCCAGCAGCCCCTGGGGGGTGACGGTCTGGGCCAGCTCGGCCATGACCTCGCCGCTGGCCCGGAAGAGGGGCACCCCCACGGCGACGGCGGCGGCGACGATGTCGGCGTGGCGCGACTCGGCCTCGGCCGTGGCGAACAGCTCCACCACGACGCCGTCCAGCGCCAGCGCCTCACGGACCGCCTGTGGCCCCTCCGCCAGGAAGGAACGGTCGCGGTCTCTGAAGGCCCGCTTGGTCAGCCGCCGCGCGGCCTTGACCCGCGGTGACTTGATGTTGGTCAGCTCAGACCCGGCCATGCCCGTCCCCCAAGAATGCGAATGCGGCCCGCAGCGTCATCGCTGCGGGCCGCATGTTCGTCAGTGTCTCGCTCAGCCGGCGACCGGCGCGTTCACGTCGGCCGGGAGCGCCTTCTTGGCGGCCTCGACCAGCGTCGCGAACGTGGCGGCGTCGTTGACCGCGAGGTCAGCGAGGATCTTGCGGTCGACCTCGATGGAGGCGAGCCGCAGGCCCTGAATGAGCCTGTTGTAGGTGATGCCGTTCTGGCGGGCAGCGGCGTTGATGCGCTGGATCCAGAGACGGCGGAAGGTGCCCTTGCGGTCCTTGCGGTCGCGGTAGGCGTACGTCATCGAGTGGAGCATCTGCTCCTTGGCCTTGCGGTACAGCCTGGAACGCTGACCCCGATAGCCCTTCGCCCGTTCGAGAACGACCTTGCGCTTCTTCTTGGCGTTGATCGCCCGCTTCACGCGTGCCATGTGTATCTATCTCCCCGGGGGCGGTTACTTAGCGAGCAGCTTCTTGATCTTCTTGGAGTCGGCGTCGGAGAGCACGACCTCGGGCTTGAGACGACGCGTCAAGGTGGACGGCTTGTGCTCGTTGTAGTGCGCACGGTTGGCGCGGCGGCGCACAAGCTTGCCGGAACCCGTGAGCCTGAACCGCTTCTTCGCACCGCTGTGCGTCTTCATCTTCGGCATCTCAGCCGTCTCTCCCTCGATCGTGCCGATGTCCCGGGCCGGTAACCCAAGTCAAGGGCATGCCTGACTACGAGACCGGACCCGGCCTCGACGTGATATCGCGACTACCTGACGATCCAGGCTATGCGAGTTACTCCTGCGGGGCTGCCACTGCTCCGTTGACGGACACCTCGTCATTGACGCGCGTCTCGTCGGCTGCCGGTGACCTGTCACCCGAGGGGTTCTCGTCATGCCGCGCCTTGGCCGCCGCCTTCTCGGCCTTGGCCTCGGCCTTCTTCTTGTGCGGGCCGATCACCATGATCATGTTTCGACCGTCCTGCTTGGGCTGGGACTCGACGAAGCCGAGCTCCGTCACGTCCTCGGCCAGCCGCTGCAGGAGCCGGAAACCCAGCTCGGGCCGGGACTGCTCCCGACCACGGAACATGATGGTGACCTTGACCTTGTCGCCGGCCTTGAGGAACCGCACCACGTGACCCTTCTTGGTCTCGTAGTCGTGCGGGTCGATCTTCGGCCGGAGTTTGATCTCCTTGATGATGGTGTACGCCTGGTTACGGCGCGCCTCGCGTGCCTTCATCGCGGACTCGTACTTGAACTTGCCGTAGTCCATGAGCTTGCACACTGGCGGGCGAGCCGTTGCCGCGACCTCGACCAGGTCGAGGTCGGCTTCTTGAGCCAGCTTCAAGGCATCGCCGATGGAGACGATGCCCACCTGTTCGCCGTTCGGGCCAACGAGGCGGACCTCGGGCACGCGAATGCGGTCATTGATGCGGGGCTCGGCGCTGATGGGGCCTCCTAGGTTGCGATCCGCGGCCCTCCCTACGAAAGGCCGCAACATGCTCGATCGTGCCGGGAGGTCGCAGAACGCACATTCTGTGAAGGCGCGCCTAACGCAAAATGCCCCGCACGTCACGCATGCGGGGCCACATGAACTCGAAGGCTTATGCCGTTAAGCTCGCCGGAAACCTACCCGGTGTGATCCTGACCTGTCAGCCTTGCGGCCGACGAGGTGGGAGGATGACCTCCGCTTGCGCGTCCAGCAGGAACGCCGGACCGATCGATTAGTCACTCTACCACAGCAGCACGCTCACCCAGAATCATCCCGGCCCCGGAGACGATCACTCCGTCGAGGCGGCACGCCTGACGATCTCGGCCTTCCCCGCCTCACGCATCGCCTCCACCGGCACGTCCGCACGGCCGGTCATCATCTCGACCTGCCGGACCGCCTGGTGCAGGAGCATCGGGAGGCCACCGACGACGATCCCGCCCCGCGCGGCCACGGCCGCCGCCGGCCGGGTGGGCCAGGGCGCGTAGACCACGTCGAAGAGCGCCGGCACGTCCGCCAGCGACTCGGTGAAGCCGTCGGCCGCACCGGAGGGCAGGGTCGAGACGACCAGGTCGACCTCCAGCGCGATGTCGAGCTTGTCGAAGGTCTGCACCGCCAGGCTCATGTCCAGCCGCTCGGCGGCCTCGACGGTCTCCGCCGCCCTGGACGGGTCACGGACCACGAGGGTGGCCTCGCCCAGGCCCAGCTCGCGCAGGGCGGCCAGCGCGGAGGACGCCGTCGCGCCCCCGCCGAGGACGGTCGCGGAGGCGGGCGTGGTCACGCCCGCCTCCGCGAGCGCCTGGACGATGCCGTACACGTCGGTGTTGTCGCCGTGCCGGGCGCCGTCGCGCAGGATCACCGTGTTGGCCCCGCCCACCTGGAGTGCGAGGTCCGAGACGGTGTCGAGCAGCGGCAGCACGGCCCGCTTGAGCGGCATGGTGAGCGAGAGCCCCACCCAGTCGGCGTCCAGCCCGTCGACGAGGCCGGGGAGCCCTGCCTCGTCGCACTCGATCGCCTCGTACCGCCAGTCGTGCAGGCCCATACCCTCGTAGGCGGCACGGTGCAGGTACGGGGAGAGCGAATGGACGATCGGTGACCCCAGGACCGCCGCCCTCAGCATCCGTTCCCCTTGTTTCTCTCGTACTCGGCCTTGAGCTCGAAGAAGTCCGTCTCCGTCGAGGCGAACTTGGTGATCTGCTTCGCCGGGCAGGTGGTCACGAACCAGACCCAGTCGCCCTTGGTGGGGTTGAGCGCCGCCTGGATGGCGTCGTCTCCCGGGTTGGCGATCGGCCCGGGAGGCAGGCCCTCGAACCTGTAGGTGTTGTAGGGCGAGGTGCTCTCAAGATCCTTGTTGGAGGACTCGATGCCGTACTTGTTCAGCCCGTACATCACCGTGCTGTCCATCTCCAGCTTGCGGCGGGGATTGCCGTCGAGCCGGTTGTAGATGACCCGGGCCACCTTGCCCATGTCATCTTTTGTACCGGACTCGGCCTGGACGATGCTGGCAATCGTCATGATCTCGTGCGGAGTGTGCCCGAGTTCCTTGGCCTTACCCTGCAGGTCGTCCTTCTCCGCCGTCTGGGTGAAGCGGTCGACCATCGCGACCAGGATCTCGGAGGGCGTCATCTTGGGCCTGATCTCGTAGGTGGCCGGGAAGGCGTAACCCTCCAGCTTGCCCCTGGCATAGGACGGCAGGCCGAGCTTCCGGCCGTTCCTGGCCGCCTGCTGGAACTCCCTGAGCGGCTTGCCGGTCTTCTCGGCGAGTTGCTTGAGGGTGTCGCTCAGGCGCAGCCCCTCCTTGAGGGTGACCCTCTCCAGCAGCCGCTTTCCCGGATCGAGAAGCTTGACGGCCTCCGCGGCCGCCATCTGCTTGCGCATGGTGTATTCGCCGGGCTGCAGGGAGGAGCTCTTGCCCGCCTGGGCGACGGCGTTGACGAAGGCATTGACGCTCTTCACCACGCCCTGCTCCTGCAGGGTCTGGGCCACGTCGGAGGCGTTCTGGCCGTCCTTGATCTCCACGACGACCTCGCCGGACCCCAGGCCGGTGTAGTCGTCCGGGGTCATCACGTCGCGGACCCAGGTGTAGCCGTAGAAGCCGGCGGCGCCGACACCGCCGATCAGGACGATGATCGCGAGCATGGGGGCGAGGAAACCGCCCCGGTTGCGGCGGCGCTTCCTGCGCCGGCCACGCCGGCCGCCGGAGTCGCGCCCCGAGGACGCGCGAGATCCTCGGCCCGGCCGACCTTCGTCGTCGGAGCCGACCAGAAAGTCCATATCGAGATCGTTCATAGAGGCCCCGGCCAATCTCCCGCTAGGGACGGCCTGGCGTCAAGCGGGTGTGCCAAACCGAAGGAAAGCACCCGGCCAGACGTCCCGGTGCTCCGGGAGTCGTCGTCTGGTCCGCGGGTATGGGTCGCCGCATGCGGCGGAACGGGGGGTGTTCCGCCGGACATCAACGCTTCCCGAGGTATCTGTTCAGCTCTTCCCGGTATTTCACAAACCCACTCTCTTTGTCAGTGAATTTCGTGATTCTATGCTCCGGATCGATGGTTACAAACCAGAACCAACCACCTTGATCTGGCCGAAGCGCCGCGATCAACGCCTGCTCCCCGGGGTTCGCGATGGGTCCGAGAGGCAGGCCAGGTCTGCGAACGGCGAGCGCCGACACCCCGGCCGCAGGCGGCTCACCGAACGGTCCCGCCGCCCGGCCGCTCGGTGGGCCTCTCACCGGGCCTTTCGCCTGGTGGCTCAACGGGGCTGCCGGGAGGTCTGCCGGTGGCGCGTTCGGCGTCCAGCGCCGCCTGGAGCAGCACGATGGCGGCAGCCTGGTCCACCACTCCGCGCTGGTTCTTCGCTTTCACCCCGCTGGCCCGCAGTCCCTGCTGGGCGGTGACGGTGGTCAACCGCTCGTCGAACAGCCGCACCGGAACGGGCGCCAGCCGCAGTGAGATCCGGTTCGCGAAGTCCCGGGCGACGACCGCCGCCTGCCCCTCACGCCCGGAGAGCGAGGTCGGCAGGCCGACCACCACCTCGACGACCTCGTACTCGGCCGCGATCTCCGCGAGCCGGTCGAGGTCGCCCTTGCCGCGCCGGACGGTCTCCACCGGCGTGGCCAGCACCCCCGAAGGGTCGCTTCTGGCCACGCCGATACGGACCGAGCCGACATCGACGCCCAGCCGAATGCCGTTTCTCATCATCCCTGTCTCCACCCTCATACCGGACCCGGCGCGAGAGTGTCGTCCCTCATCAGGTGAGCGTCTGCGTGATCGCCTGCTCGACGGCCGCGAGCGCCTCGTCGATCGCCTCGGGACGCACACCGCCTCCCTGAGCGACATCGTCCTTGCCGCCACCACCACCTCCGAGTGCCTTCGCGGCGACGCCGACCAGGCGGCCCGCCTTCAGGCCACGGTCGCGTCCCACCTCGTTGACAGCGGCCACGACGACCGGCCGGTCATTGGGGACACCGGCGACGACGACGACCGCGGCGCGCTCGCTCGGGAACCGGCCGCGCACCTCGAGTGCGAGTTTACGCAGATCATCAGGGGAGGTGCCATCAGGCGCACGGTGCGTCACAACGGAGACTCCATGCAGATCACGGGCATTCCCCGCCATCTCGCCCGCACCGGCGAGCGCCTGGGCCGAGCGCAGCCCGGCCAGCTCCTTCTCCGCGGAGCGCAGCCGGGTGACGATGCCCTCGATGCGCTCGGGCAACTCCTCCCTGCGGGCCTTGAGCTGCTCCGACAGCTGGGCGACGAGCACGCTCTCCCTGGCCAGGAAGCGGAACGCGTCGAGGCCGACCAGGGCCTCCACGCGGCGCACGCCCGCACCGATCGAGGCCTCGCCCAGCACCTTGACAAGACCCAGCTGCCCGGAACTGGCGACGTGGGTGCCACCGCAGAGCTCGCGGGAGTACTCACCGACCTCGACGATGCGGACGGTGTCGCCGTACTTCTCGCCGAACAGGGCCAGAGCGCCCATCGCGCGGGCTTCGGCCTGGGAGGTGTGGAAGGCGTTGACCCGCAGGTCGTTGATCAGGACGGCGTTGACCTCGTCCTCGACATCGCGCAACACGGTGGGCGACACGGCGCCCGCGGCGGTGAAGTCGAAGCGGAAGCGGCCCGGCGAGTTCTCGGAACCGGCCTGCGCCGCGGTCTCGCCCAGCGCGTTGCGGAAGCCCCGGTGCACCAGGTGGGTGGCGGTGTGGCTGCGGGAGATGGCCCGGCGCCGCTCGACGTCGATCTCGGCCTGGGCCGTCTCGCCCACCCGGATCTCCCCGGTGCGGACCTTGCCCCGGTGCATGACGACGCCGGCGACCGGGGACTGCACGTCCACGATCTCCACCTCGGCCCCGCCGGTGCGGATGAGGCCCTGGTCGGAGAGCTGGCCGCCGCCCTCGGCGTAGAACGGGGTTCGACCCAGCACGACCTCGACCGTCGCGCCGGCACCCGCCGCGGCGACGGAGGCACCGTCGACGAGGAGACCGACGACCTCGGCCTCGGCCGTCACGTGGTCGTAGCCGAGGAACTCGACCTTGCCGGTCTTCTCCAGGATCCGCCCGAAGATCGAGATGTCGGCGTTGCCGGTCTTCTTGGAGGCGGCGTCGGCCTTGGCCCTGTCGCGCTGCTCCTTCATCAGACGGCGGAAGCCCTCCTCGTCGACCTGCAGCCCCTGCTCGGAGGCCATCTCCAGGGTCAGGTCGATCGGGAAGCCGTAGGTGTCGTGGAGCTGGAAGGCCTGGTCGGCCGCGAGCGTGCCCCGCCCCTTGCGCTTGGTCTCCTCGGCCGCCACATCGAAGATCGCGGTGCCGGTGCGGAGGGTGCCGAGGAAGGACCCCTCCTCCGCGTCGATGACCCCGTGGATCTGCGGGGCGTCGGCCTTGAGCTCCGCGTACTGCTCGCCCATGACATCGACGGTCACCGCGGTGAGCTCGTGCATGTAGCGCTCCTCGCCCGCGCCGAGCAGGCGAAGGTTACGGATGGCGCGGCGCAGGATGCGGCGGAGCACGTAGCCCCGGCCCTCGTTGGAGGGCAGCACTCCGTCGGCCACGAGCATCACGCCGGTCCTGACGTGGTCGGCGACGACCCGCAGCGAGACGTCGGCGCGCTCGTCACGGCCGTAACGCGTCTTGGTGAGCTCCGCGGCCCGGTCAAGGATCTTGTACGTGGTGTCGATCTCGTAGATGTTGTCGACGCCCTGCAGGATCGCCGCCATGCGCTCCAGGCCCATACCCGTGTCGACGCTCTTGGCCGGCAGCTCACCGACGATGTCGAAGTCGATCTTGCTGCGGACCGCGCCGAGCTGGTACTGCATGAAGACGTTGTTCCACACCTCCAGGTAGCGGTTCTCGTCGACGACCGGGCCGCCCTCGCGCCCGTACTCGGCACCGCGGTCATAGTAGATCTCGCTGCACGGCCCACCGGGGCCCGGCACGCCCATGTGCCAGTAGTTGTCCGCCAGGTCGCGGCGCTGGATGCGCTCCAGCGGCACTCCGGCCTTCCTGTGCCAGATGTCGGCGGCCTCGTCGTCGTCGAGGTAGACGGTGACCCAGAGGCGGTCCTCGGGGAAGCCGAACCCGCCCTCGGACTCGGGCCTGGTCAGCAACTCCCAGGCGAACGGGATCGCCTGCTCCTTGAAGTAGTCGCCGAAGGAGAAGTTGCCGAGCATCTGGAAGAAGCTGGCGTGCCTGGTCGTCTTGCCGACCTCGTCGATGTCGAGGGTCCTGACGACCTTCTGCGCGCTGGTGGCCCGCTTGTAGGGCGGCTTCTGCTGGCCCAGGAAGTAGGGCTTGAAGGGCACCATGCCCGCGTTCACCAGAAGTAGCGTCGGGTCCTCGGCGATGAGGCTGGCCGAGGGCACGACGGTGTGCCCACGCTCCTCGAAGAAGCGCAGGAAGCGGCGGGCGATCTCTGCCGACTCCATGTCAGCGGCCATCCTTTACGTTGGAGTGATAGGGGTTTTCCACAGTGTCGAGCCCGAACCTGGATCGCAACTCGGTTTCCCGCTCGGCCGCACCCCGCAGGGCGTCCTCGGCGAGATCTCGCGCCTGCTCCAGGACCCCGCCCGCGTTGCGTACGGCCCGGCGGGCCAGGTGGTTCGGGTGCAGTGCCTGAAGCTTACGCATGACCCACAGCGTGCCGAACGCGCCCAGGCCCATGTAGAACAGCCTGCGGATCACCGTCGCCGCCCGTCCAGCGCCTGCGCGGCCGGCCTGGCGCGCCGCCGGGCGCCCACCGCCCGGCGGACGCCGTGGGTGAGGGCCGCGACCTTGATCAGCGGTCCGGTGACCAGGTTCTGGGTGACGTCGCTGACCTTGGCCACATGCCCGCTGACCTGCTTGACGTCCCTGGTGATCGCCTCGATGGCGACCAGCTGGCGGTTGGTCTCGCCGACGGCGGCCGACACGTCCTCCAGCAGCGGCACGACGCGGTCACCCAGCTGGGAGACCATCTTGGTGGTCTCGGTGAGCAGGCGGGCCAGCCTGACCATGACGACGGCCATGAAACAGACCAGGATCGCCCAGGCCATCGCGACGATCAGCCCCGCGACCTCTCCTGCGGTAAGCATGTGCGGACCCGTCCCCTCATAGGTGACCCCGGCCGTGGTCGGGTGGATTGGCAAGACCCTATCGTGCCCGATATCACTCATCCTCACTTACCGCGCGCCGTCGGCGCATGCCTTCGGGCCGGACCGGGTCTTCCCGGGGGTGCCCGCGTCCCGGGAGCCGGGATTCACGGTGCCTGCGTGCCCGGCCCGCCCTCCGCGCCGTATGGGTGAAGCCGCGCGGCGGGAGCGGGACGACGTGCGAGCTCGTACGCGACGACCGTCCGCGAGGGGCTACGGCGGGTCACTCTCCGCGCAGGAAGGTGCGGATCCTGGACCAGCGTTCGGCGAAGCCCGCCTCGGCGCCGTGCCGGGTGGGCCGGTAGTAGCGCCGGTCCCTGAGCTCCTCGGGCGCGTACTCCTGGCGGACCAGGCCGTGCTCGAAGTCGTGGGGGTATTTGTAACCCTTGCCGTGGCCGAGCTTCTTGGCCCCCGCGTAGTGGGCGTCGCGCAGGTGGTCGGGGACGTGGCCGATGTTGCCGCGCCGCACGTCCTCGGAGGCCGCGCCGATGGCGTTGATCACGGCGTTGGACTTGGGGGCCAGCGCGCAGTGGATGACCGCCTGGGCCAGGTTGAGCCGCCCCTCGGGCAGGCCGATGAACTCCACCGCCTGGGCCGCGGCCACCGCGACCTGCAGGCAGGTGGGATCGGCCATGCCGACGTCCTCGGAGGCGAAGATGACGACCCTGCGGGCGATGAACCTGGGGTCCTCGCCCGCCTCGACCATCCGGGCGAGGTAGTGCAGCGCCGCGTCGGCGTCGGAACCCCGCATGCTCTTGATGAAACCGCTGATCACGTCGTAGTGCTGGTCACCCTGGCGGTCGTAGCGTACGGCCGCCTTGTCCACCGCCCGCTCCACCACCTCGACGGTGACCTCGCCGTCGGTGATCAGCGCGGCGGCCTCCAGGTAGGTGAGCGACCTGCGGGCGTCGCCGCCGGCCAGCCGCACCAGGTGCTCGGCGGCCTCGGGCGCCAGCCGCGTCTTCCCGTCCAGGCCACGCGGGTCGGTGACGGCGCGCTCCAGCACCACCCGGATGTCGTCCTCCGACAGCGACTCCAGGGTCAGCAGCAGTGAGCGCGACAGCAGGGGCGAGATGACGGAGAAGAAGGGGTTCTCCGTGGTGGCGCCGATGAAGGTGACCCAGCGGTTCTCCACGGCGGGCAGCAGGGCGTCCTGCTGCGCCTTGTTGAAACGGTGCACCTCGTCGACGAACAGGACGGTCTGGCGGCCGGACATGCCCAGCTCGCGCCGGGCCTGCTCGATGGCCGCGCGGACCTCCTTGACCCCCGCCGACACCGCGGAGACCTCCACGAAGCGGCGTTTGGTGACGCCCGCCACCACGTAGGCGAGAGTGGTCTTGCCGGTGCCCGGCGGGCCCCAGAGGAAGAGCGACATCGGCGCCTCGGCCTCGACGAGGCGGCGCAGCGGCGTGCCGGGGCCCAGCAGGTGCCGCTGGCCGATCACCTCGTCCAGGCTCCTGGGGCGCATCCGCACCGCCAGGGGCTCCTGGCCGCGATGGGCCTCCTCCGCCGCCGAATCGAACAGGCTGTCCACTCCTGAGACAGTACCGCCGCCCGGCCACGCCTCAGTTCGCCCAGACGGCGACGGCCCCGCTGTGCCCGGCCCGCACCACGTAGTAGAGCGCGACGGCGGCCAGGACCACGGTCAGCGCCGAGACCGCCAGCCCTGCCGGGCGGCCGAACCGGTCACCGCGCGAGACGTAGACGAGAGCCAGCGACATCACCCCGAGGGCGAGGGCGACGAGCAGCAGGGGGGTGCTGAAGCCCGCGTGCTCGGCTATGCGCTCACCGAGCTGCCCGCCCGCGGAGGCGAAACGGCTCTCCTTCAGCGAATTCCCGCTTCCCCGTGCCACGAAGACGCTCACCGGCACGATCGGGGCGAGCCCGACCACCGCCCAGGTGAGCACGGGCCGCGTACGGGGCAGCAGCGCGTAGGCGGCGGCGAGCACCGCCAGGAGCGGGGTCAGGACCACGGCGGCGTGGACGACCAGGGGGTGGACGGGCAGGCCAAGGATCTCGTCGAACATGGGGGCTCCGGTGGTGCGTGGCTCGTCATCGGCAAGTACGGATCCCACCATGAACGAGTTATGGAGAGTGTGAAGAGATCTCCGCCTTCACTCCCCTCTGTCCCATCTGACGAATTTCGCCACTTACATGCAGCACACGTTAAGGCCGGTACGCTTTCCGCCAGTCCGTAGTCATGTAACAACAATCCTGGAGGACATAGCGGTGAGCGCCGAGGACCGCCAGAGCCAGCTGGCTCGGGAGCACAAGGAACGGCAGGCGAAGCGTGCTGAGCAGCAGAAGAGCACGTCGAAGCGGAACGCCGTCATCGGAGCGGTCATCGCGGTGGTCGTCGTCGCGGGAGGCCTGTTCGCCGGGGTGCAGCTCCTCGGGAGTGACGGCGAGGAGGCCAATGCCGCCGCAACGCCCAAGCCGAGCAGCACACCGTCGGCAAGCGCCGCCGTGACGCCCGAACCGAGCCCCACGGCCGCCCCGGCCAGCACGAGATGTTCCTACCGCAAGGACACCAGCGGCAGCCCGATGAAGAACGTGGGCATGCCGCCGCGCAAGCCCAACCTGAGGCTGAAGACCATGACGATCACCACCAACCACGGTGACGTCGTGATCGACCTGGCGACCGCGCAGGCCCCCTGCACGGTCAACTCCTTCGCCTTCCTGGCCGGGAAGCGCTTCTTCGACAACACCAAGTGCCACCGCCTGGCCACCCCGGAGAACTCGGGTCTGGGCCTGCTGCAGTGCGGTGACCCGCAGGCCAAGGCCGACGGCAAGAACCCCACCGACGGCCAGGGCAGCTCGGGCTACGTCTACGACAGCGAGAACCTCGGCGGGATCCCGTACACCAAGGGCACGGTCGCGGTGGCCCAGGCGATCGACGCCGTCAACCAGAACGGCAGCCAGTTCTGGATCTCGCTGGCGGACGAGACCGACCAGGTGGAGAAGGCGTACACCCCCTTCGGTGTGGTCTCCCGGGGCATGGAGATCCTCGAAAAGATCTACAAGGGCGGCTGGATCACCAACCCCGACGACATCACCGGTGACGGTGGCTCCAACGCCCCCAAGATCCCGGTGATCATCAAGAGCGTGCGGCTCTCCTAGCCGGACCCGCGGCGGCCCGCCGCCCACGAGGCGCGCGGGGAGCGTCACCGGGGTTCGGCCCCGGGCATGCCGAGGGCCCCCGGAACGTCATCCGGGGGCCCTCGGTCACACCTGGTGCGGACCTCGGATCAGGCGTCGGCCTTGGGCCTGCCGTCGACGCCGGCCTCCTTGCGCTGCTCCACCGTGATCGGGGTGGGCGCGCCGGTCAGCGGGTCGAAGCCCGAGGCCGTCTTCGGGAAGGCGATGACGTCGCGGATGGAGTCACCTCTCGCGAGGAGCATGCAGATCCGGTCCCAGCCGTAGGCGATGCCGCCGTGCGGCGGCGGGCCGTACTTGAACGCCTCCAGCAGGAAGCCGAACTTGTTCTCCGCCTCCCCCTTGGAGATGCCGAGCACGTCGAAGACGCGCTGCTGCATCTCGGCACGGTGGATCCGGATCGAACCGCCGCCGATCTCCATGCCGTTGCAGACCATGTCGTAGGCGTAGGCCAGAGCCTCGCCGGGGTGGTCCTGGAAGTTGTCCGCCCACTCGGGCTTGGGACCGGTGAAGGGGTGGTGAACCGCGGTCCAGCCGCCCTCGCCGTCCTCCTCGAACATGGGGGCGTCGACGATCCACAGGAAGTTCCACGCCGACTCGTCGATCAGGTCGCAGCGGCGGCCGATCTCCAGGCGGGCCGCGCCGAGCAGGTCGCGGGAGTGGGAGGCCGCACCCGCCGCGAAGAAGATCGCGTCGCCGGGCTCGGCGCCCACCTTGGCGGCCAGGCCGGCCGCCTCGCTCTCCGACAGGTTCTTGGCGACAGGCCCGCCGAGCGTGCCGTCCTCGCCGACGAGCACGTAGGCCAGGCCCTTGGCACCGCGCGACCTGGCCCACTCCTGCCAGCCGTCCAGCTCCTTGCGGGTCTGCGAGGCGCCGCCCGGCATGACCACCGCGCCCACGTACGGCGCCTGGAACACGCGGAAGGTGGTGTCGGCGAAGAACTCCGTCATCTCGACGAGCTCCTGGCCGAAGCGCAGGTCGGGCTTGTCGGAGCCGTAGCGGGCCATGGCGTCGCGGTAGGTCATCCGGGGCAGCGGCACCGGCAGGTCGTAGCCGACCGTCTCCTTCCAGATGCGCCCGATCAGCGTCTCGCCCAGGGCGATGACGTCGTCCTGGTCCACGAAGGACATCTCAACGTCGATCTGGGTGAACTCCGGCTGCCGGTCGGCGCGCAGGTCCTCGTCCCGATAGCACTTGGCGAGCTGGTAGTAGCGCTCAAGCCCGGCGACCTGGAGAAGCTGCTTGAACAGCTGGGGCGACTGGGGCAGGGCGTACCAGCTGCCCGGCTGGAGCCGGACGGGGACGAGGAAGTCGCGGGCGCCCTCGGGGGTCGAGCGGGTCAGCGTCGGGGTCTCGACGTAGGTGAACCCGTGCTCGTTCATCACCTCGTGGGCGAGGTAGGTGGCCCTGGAACGGGTGCGCATGGCGTGCGCGACATGGTGGCGGCGGATGTCGAGGTAGCGGTACTTGAGCCTGGCCTCCTCTGAGATACCGGCCGCGCCTTCAATGGGGAACGGCAACGGCGCGGACTCGCTGAGCACCTCGACCTCGGAGGCGACGACCTCGATCGCCCCGGTCGGCAGGTCGGGGTTCTCGTTGCCCTCGGGGCGGACCCGCACCTGCCCGACGACCTTGACGCAGTATTCGGCGCGCAGGCCGTGGGCGTCGTCCTCCTCGCGAAAGACCACCTGGGCGGAGCCGGAGGCGTCACGCAGGTCGATGAAGACCACGCCGCCGTGGTCGCGGCGTCGCGCCACCCATCCGGCGAGCGTCACCTGCTCCCCTGCGTGCTCCTCGCGCAGTGATCCCGCTTCGTGCGTGCGGATCATTTGTCCAGTCTCTCCTTCAACGTCGTGACGATCTCAGCGAGTGGTACGGCGGTCTGCTCTCCGCTGACCAGGTCCTTGACCTGCGCGGTCCCCGCGGCGATGTCTCGATCGCCGAGGATCACCGCGTGGCTCGCCCCCGAGCGGTCGGCGCCCTTCATCGCACCCTTGACCCCCTTGCCGCCGAACGACATGTCGGCGGCAAGGCCCGCCCGGCGCAACTCGGTGACGAGGAGGAACATCCGGTGACGCGCCTCGGTGCCCAGCGGCACACCGTACACCTGCACGCGCGTCTGTTCGCCGTCGCCCGCGAACAGGCCCTCGGCCTCCATGGCCAGGACCGTACGGTCGACGCCGAGCGCCCAGCCGACGCTGGGCAGGGCGGGGCCGCCGAGCATCTCGCTCAGCCCGTCGTAGCGGCCCCCGCCGCCGACCGCGGACTGGGAGCCGAGCCCGTCGTGGACGAACTCGAACGTGGTCCGCGTGTAGTAGTCGAGGCCGCGGACCAGCCGGGGGTCGTCGGTGTAGGCCACGCCGGATGCGGTCAGCAGTGAGCGGACCTCCTCGTGGTACGCCTTGCACGCCCCGCACAGGTGGTCGACGACCAGCGGCGCGCCTGCCAGCCGCTCCTGCACCTCGGGGCGCTTGTCGTCGAGCACGCGCAGCGGGTTGATCTCGATCCGCTGCCGGGTGGGCTCGTCGAGGTCGAGGCCGCGCAGGAAGTCCTGGAGCGCGGCCCGATAGACGGGGCGGCACTCCTTGTCGCCCAGCGTGTTGATCAGCAGCCGGACCCCGGTGAGCCCCAGCGCGGCGTAGCCGTCGACGGCCAGCAGGATCAGTTCGGCGTCGAGCGCCGGGTCCTCGGAGCCCAGCGCCTCGGCGCCGACCTGCCAGAAGTGGCGGTAGCGGCCCTTCTGTGCCCGCTCGTAGCGGAACTGGCTGCCCGAGTACCAGAGCTTCACCGGAAGCTGCCCGTTGTGCAGGCCGTGCTGGAGGACCGCGCGCACCACCGAGGCGGTGCCCTCGGGGCGCAGCGTGATGGAGCGCCCGCCCTTGTCCTCGAAGGTGTACATCTCCTTGGAGACGATGTCCGTCGACTCACCGACGCCGCGCACGAACAGCGCGGTGTCCTCGAAGACCGGCGTCTCGATGTAGCCGTAGCCCGCCCGGCGGGCGGGGGCGGTCAGCGCCTCGCGCACGGCGAGCGCCCGCTCCGAGCGCGGTGGGAGCCAGTCGAAGGTGCCCTTGGGCGCCTGCAAAGTCATTGTCTAGAGTCCCCTGCCGGGGCCGCGGTCGTGCCCGAGGCCCGCGGGGCCTGCGGCCTGCTCCGCCTCCGCGAGATACGGGTTGGTGGCACGCTCTTGGCCGATCGTGGTCTGTGGTCCGTGGCCGGGCAGCACCACCGTGTCCTCCGGCAGCGGCAGGCACTTGGCCGCCAGGCTGCGCAGGATGGTCGGATAGTCGCCGCCCGGAAGATCTGTGCGGCCGATGGAGCCGGCGAACAGCAGATCGCCCGAGAACAGCACGTCGGGGATCTCCTCGGTGCTGGGCAACCTGAAGGTCACCGACCCCCTGGTATGGCCGGGAGCGTGGTCGACGGTGAGCTCAAGGCCCGCCAGCCGCAGCACCTCGCCGTCCACGAGCTCGCGCACGTCGTCCGGCTCGGTGAAGGTCAGTCCCCCGAACAGCTGCTGTTTCGCGGACAGCGGCATCCCCCTGCCGGGATCGGAGAGCAGTCCGCGATCTTCGGGATGGATCCACGCGGGGACGTCACGCGCGCCGCAGACCGGGGCGACCGACCACATGTGGTCGAGGTGCCCGTGGGTGACCAGCACCGCGACCGGTTTGAGCCTGTGCTCGCGCAGCAGGTCATCGAGGGCGCCGACGGCGTTCTGGCCGGGATCGACGACCACGCACTCCTCGCCCGCGGCGGGAGCGACGACGTAACAGTTGGTCTGGAAGGACCCTGCGGGAAAGCCGGCGATGAGCATCTGCCTCAGCTGATCTCGTCAAGAATGCGGATGGGAATGTAACCGAAGGGTACCGGTGCGGGTCGGCGGGCTGCGAACCATTACCCATTGGCCGATACGATTCGCCCACCTCATTAAGTACGACTCGGCACTCGGGAGGGCGAAGCGGTGAGCGGCAGGGAGCGCCAGAAGCAGTTGGCGCGCGAGCACTACGAGCGGCAGACGAAGCGACGCATCGAACACGAGGCCAAGGTCGCCAGGGCCAAGCGCATCGCGCTCATCGGCACCAGCGTGGTCGGCGTGCTGGCCGTGGCGGGTGTGATCGTCGCGACCAACGTGTTCGGGGGCTCCGACACGACGGCGACCGCCGATCCGGCCCCTTCGGAGAGCACGTCGGAGAAGGCGGCGGAGGCCGGAACGCAGCCGACGGCCTTCGACCCGGCCGGCGGCACCTGCGGCTACGTCGCCTCCGAGGGTGGTGCGACCAAGGACGTGGGCCTGCCCCCGGCGAAGGTCGACAAGACTCCCACGACGATGACCCTGAAGACCAACCAGGGCGACATCGTCATCAAGGTGGCGGCCGACAAGACGCCGTGCACGGTCAACTCCTTCGCCTTCCTGGCGCAGAAGAAGTACTTCGACGGTTCCAAGTGTCACCGGCTGGGCTCCGACCAGTTCCCGATGCTGCAGTGCGGCGACCCGCTGGCCAAGGCCGACGGCAAGAGCCAGACCGACGGCCAGGGCGGCCCCGGCTACCGCTTCGTGAACGAGAACCTGGAGGGCGCCAAATACACGCGCGGCGTCGTGGCCATGGCCAACAGCGGTCCCGACACCAACGGCAGCCAGTTCTTCCTGGTATACGGCGACGCCCCGCTGACCCCGGACTACACACCGTTCGGTACGGTCACCAAGGGCCTTGAGATCCTCGACAAGGTGAACAAGGCGGGCGTCATCGCTCCAGGACCCGACGGCACCGGGGCACCGAAGGAAACCCTCGAAATCAAAGACGTGACAATGTCCAGCAAGAGCTGACGTAATACATACAAGGGGCGGTAAGTCCCGAAAGGCTGATGAAAGTGCGGGAGGACACGGTGAGCACCGACCCGTGGGGCCGGGTAGACGACGACGGCACCGTCTACGTACGTACGGCTGAGGGAGAACGGGCCGTCGGGTCCTGGCAGGCCGGCGAACCGGAGGAGGCTCTTGCCTACTTCCATCGCAAGTTCGACGAGCTGGCAGGGCAGGTCGCCCTGCTCGAACAGCGGGTCCGCGGTACCGACCTGCCGCCGGCCCAGGCGGAGGCGACCATCGTCAAGCTCCGTGAGGCGATCACAGACGCGCACGCCGTCGGCGACCTCGACGCGCTGCTGAACCGTCTGGGCACCCTCACCAAGCTGGTCGCCCAGCGCCGGGAGGAGGTCAAGGCCGCTCGCGACGTGGCCAGGGCCGAGGCCAAGGGCATCAAGGAGCGGATCGTCGCCGAGGCCGAGCGCATCGCCGACGACACCACCCACTGGAAGACCGGTGGTGAGCGGCTGCGCCAGCTGATCGAGGAGTGGAAGGCCGCCGAGCGCATCGACCGGGTGACCGAGGCGGCGCTGTGGAAGCGTCTGTCGGCGGCCCGCACGGCCTTCGCCAAGCGGCGCAAGGCCTACTTCGCGGGGCTGGACGAACAGCGCGAGGGCGTGCGCTCCGCCAAGGAGCGCATCGTGGCCGAGGCGGAGGCGCTGGCCTCGTCCACCGACTGGGGTGCCACCGCGTCGGCCTACCGCGAGCTGATGCAGGATTGGAAGACGGCGGGCCGCGCCTCCCGGGAGGTCGAGGACGAGCTCTGGGGCCGTTTCAAGGGCGCTCAGGACCAGTTCTTCCAGGCGCGTTCGGCCGTCTTCGCCGAGCGCGACGCCTCCCTGGCGGCCAACGCCGAGGCCAAGGAGCAGCTTCTGACCGAGGCCGAGAAGATCCTCCCGGTCACCGACGCCCGTGCGGCCAGGAGCGCCCTGCGCGGCATCCTGGAGCGCTGGGAGGCCGCGGGCCCGGTCCCGCGCGAGCAGCGCGACCGGCTGGAGGGTGGCCTGCGCAAGATCGACGACGCGGTCCGCAAGGCCGAGGAGACGGAGTGGAAGCGCTCCAACCCAGAGGCACGCGCCCGCGCCCAGAACACGGTCGACCAGCTGCGCAAGTCGATCGCACAGCTGGAGGGCCGCCTGGTCAAGGCCAGGGACGCGGGCCGGGACAAGGACGTCAAGGACGCCGAGGAGGCGCTGGCCGCCCGCCGTTCCTGGCTGGAGGAGGCCGAGCGCACGCTCGCCGAGTTCTCCTGACCCCTCTCACGAGCGGCTGACGCGATCTGAAGGACCGACAGGGCCGCGGTGGGCTCCGACCATGGAGCGCCTTCCGCGGCCCTGACGTCTGCGATGAGGCGTCGACGCCCTCCCGCAGCCCCGGAGGAGCCGGGGCTGTCACGTGACGGAGGGCGCGAGCCCGAAGCTCAGGAACCGGCGCCGCTGACCCGGTAGACGTCGTAGACGCCCTGGATGTTGCGGACGGCCTTCAGGACGTGGCCCAGATGCTTGGGGTCGCCCATCTCGAAGGTGAACTTGCTGATCGCCACCCTGTCCCTGGACGTCGTAACCGACGCCGACAGGATGTTGACATGCTGATCGGAGAGCGTGCGGGTCACGTCGGAGAGCAGGCGTGGCCGGTCGAGCGCCTCGACCTGCAGCGCGACCAGGAACACCGAGTCGTCCGCGGCGGACCAGGCGACCTCGACCAGGCGGTCGGGCTCGGACTTGAGCTGATCCATGTTGGGACAGTTGGTGCGGTGCACCGACACGCCATGCCCGCGGGTGACGAAACCGACGATCTCATCGCCGGGCACGGGAGTGCAGCATCGCGACAGGCGCACCCAGACGTCGGAGTCGCCCGCGACGACCACTCCGGCGCCGCCACTGCCCCGGGGGCGGCCACGCAGCTTGGTCGGCACGGAGGTCTCGGCGATGTCCTCTTCCGCGCCGTCCACTCCCCCGATGGACGTCACGAGCTTCTGCACGACCGCCTGCGCGGCGATGTGGCCCTCTCCCACGGCCGCGTAGAGCGCGGACACGTCCGGGTAGCGCAGCTCCCTGGCGAGGACCAGAAGGGACTCTCCCGACATCAGGCGCTGCAGCGGCAGGCCCTGCTTGCGCATGGCGCGGCCGATCGCCTCCTTGCCCGCCTCGATCGCGGTCTCGCGGCGCTCCTTGGAGAACCACTGCCGGATCTTGTTACGGGCCCGGCCCGACTTGACGAACTTCAGCCAGTCACGCGAGGGGCCCGCGTCGGGCGACTTGGAAGTGAAGATCTCCACCGTGTCGCCGTTGCCCAGCCGTGACTCCAGGGGCACCAGGCGGCCGTTGACCCTGGCTCCGATGCAACGGTGACCCACCTCGGTGTGCACGGCGTAGGCGAAGTCGACGGGCGTCGCGTTCTCGGGCAGGGCGATGACCTGGCCTCGGGGCGTGAAGACGTAGACCTCCGAGACCGACAGGTCGAACCTGAGCGACTCCAGGAACTCCCCCGGGTCGGCGGTCTCCTTCTGCCAGTCGAGGAGCTGGCGCAGCCACGCCATGTCGCTGGCGGGCTTCAGCTTCGCCCCCCCAGGACCGGAGGTGGTCATGTCCTCCTTGTACTTCCAGTGCGCCGCCACACCGTACTCGGCTCTGTGGTGCATCCCGTGGGTGCGGATCTGCAGCTCCACCGGCTTGCCCTCCGGGCCGATGACCGTGGTGTGCAGCGACTGGTACATGTTGAACTTGGGCATCGCGATGTAGTCCTTGAACCGGCCGGGCACCGGGTTCCATCGCGCGTGGATCGTTCCGAGCGCCGCATAGCAGTCCCGGACCGTGTCGACCAGCACCCGGATGCCGACCAGGTCGTAGATGTCGTCGAAGGCGACATCCCTGGCGATCATCTTCTGGTACACGGAGTAGTAGTGCTTGGGGCGGCCCTTGACGGCCGCGCGGATCTTGGCGTCACGCAGGTCGCCGGAGACCTTCTCGATGACCTCCTGCAGGAACAGATCCCTGCGCGGCGCCCGCTCCGAGACCATCCGGGCGATCTCGTCGTAGCGCTTGGGGTAGAGCATGGCGAACGCGAGGTCCTCCAGCTCCCACTTGATGGTGTTCATGCCCAGCCGGTGGGCGAGCGGCGCGAAGATCTCCAGCGTCTCGCGGGACTTCTGGTGCCGCTTGTGCTCGGGCAGGTAGCGCATGGTGCGCATGTTGTGCAGCCGGTCGGCGAGCTTGATCACCAGCACCCGGATGTCCCGGGACATCGCCACGACCATCTTGCGCACGGTCTCGGCCTCGGCCGCCTCACCGAACTTGACCTTGTCGAGTTTGGTGACGCCGTCGACCAGCAGGGCGATGTTGTCGCCGAAGTCCGAGCGCAGCTCGTCCAGGCCATAGGCGGTGTCCTCGACGGTGTCGTGCAGCAGCGCGGCGCACAGCGTCTCGTCGTCGGTGCCGAGCTCGGCCAGGATCGTCGCCACCGCCAGCGGGTGGGTGATGTAAGGGTCACCGCTTTTGCGCTTCTGGTCGCGGTGATGGTAGGCCGCCACGTCGTATGAGCGTTCGATGAGCCGCAGGTCCGCCTTCGGATGGGTCGCGCGGACCGTCCGGAACAGCGGCTCCAGAACCGGATTCATGCCGCCACCCCACTGCCCCCCAAAACGTGCCAGCCTTCGCCTTACCGCCGGCTTCTCCTCGGTCGCTCCGGACATGGCGGAGCCGGCGTCGCCTGCTGGGACGGCCATCTCGGGGCCGCCGCCGTTGGCGGTCGTGTCGGGGACGACCACATCACGGGGCACTCAGACTCCTCACATTCGAGTCCAGATCCCTCAGTGTATCCAGACGGGGTTGTGTGCTTTTGTCCGCGGGTCGATCAAACGACGACGAGGGAGTGCAACTCGACGTCCGTCAGGCGCTCGCGGCCCTTGAGGAAGGCCAGCTCCATGAGCACGGCGAGGCCGACGACATCGGCGCCCGCCTCGCGGACCAGCTCCACCGCCGCGCTCGCCGTCCCTCCCGTGGCGAGCACGTCGTCGACGATGAGGACGCGCTCTCCGGGGATGAAGGCGTCCCGGTGAACCTCGATGATGGCGGAGCCGTATTCCAGATCGTAGGACGCCTCAAGCGTCTCAGAGGGCAGTTTGCCTTTCTTCCGTACCGGGACGAAGCCCACGCCCGCCCGGCAGGCGACCGGGGCGGCCAGGATGAACCCCCGCGCCTCGATTCCGACGATCTTGTCCACCTGATACAGCCCGGCGAGCGCCTCGGTCACCGCGGCGAACGCCACCGGGTCGGCGAGCAGCGGGGTGATGTCCTTGAACATCACCCCTGGCTTCGGGTAGTCGGGCACGTCTCGGATGTGATCGAGGATCAGCCTGCTCAGCTCGGTCATGGTCGGCACTCCTTGGGGAGAGGTAAGGAAAACGCCTCCGCTCCCTGGGCGGGGAGCGGAGGCGCGAACTGCTCGGAGCTTACTTCTTCTTGCGTTTGTCGCCGCCGGCCGCGGCCCCGTTGGCCACGGTGGCGGCCCCGTTGGAGGACCCGTTGGAGGACCCGTTGGAGGCTCCGGCGGTGACCGCCTGACGTGCCCTCCGGCCCCCGGAGCCACCCCCGTGGGCGGCGAGTCTGCGGGCGATCGCCTGGTAGTGCGGCTCGCGCTCCTTCAGCGTGACCAGCAGTGGCGTCGCGACGCACAGCGAGGAGTAGGTTCCGACGATCATGCCGACGAACAGGGCCAGCGACAGGTCCTTCAGGGTACCGGCGCCGAACAGAGTGGTACCGATGAAGAGG
This sequence comes from Streptosporangium sp. NBC_01810, assembly GCF_035917355.1. Classification (NCBI taxonomy): domain Bacteria; kingdom Bacillati; phylum Actinomycetota; class Actinomycetes; order Streptosporangiales; family Streptosporangiaceae; genus Streptosporangium; species Streptosporangium sp. NBC_01810. The sequence goes on from NZ_CP109070.1 coordinate 3,628,628, forward strand.
ATCGCCGCGACCGGCAGGATCGCCACCAGGGTGGTGTTCAGCGACCGGATCAGCGTGTGGTTCAGCGCGTTGTTGGCGGCCTCGGTGTAGGTCATCTTGGAGGTCGTGCCGAGCTTGGCGGTGACCTCCTTGATCATGTCGAAGACGACGACGGCGTCGTACAGCGAGTATCCGAGGATCGTCAGGAAGCCCAGCAGGGTGGCCGGGGTGACCTCGAAGCCGGACCAGGCGTAGACACCGGCGGTGATCACCAGGTCGTGCAGCAGCGCCACGATGGCGGCCAGCGCCATCTTCCACTCGAAGGCCATCGTGAGGTACAGGATGATCGCCAACATGAAGACGATCAGTCCGATGATGGCCTTGTTGGCCACCTGACCACCCCACGAGGCACCGATCACCTGCAGGTTGACCTCGTTCTGCGGCAGCTTGAACTCGGTTGCCACCGCCTTCTGGACCGTGGTGACCTGCTCGGCCGGGAGGCTCTCGGTGGTGACCCGCCAGCCGCTCTGGGTCGTCTGCGCGATGACCTGGTGCACACCGGCGTCGGTGAAGGTGCCTCGCACCTGCTCGATGTTGACCGAGGCGGGGGCCTTGAAGGAGAAGACGGACCCGCCCTTGAACTCCACACCCAGGTTGAGGCCGTTGAAGACCAGACCGGCGATGGAGATCACCAACAGGATTGCGGAGAGGCCGTACCAGAGCTTCTGACGGCCGACGAAGTCGACGTTGACCTCGCCCCGGTACAACCGGCGCGCGATGCCGGACATCAGGCCTCCTGCGGAGCGGACTTGGGAGCGGCGACGGTCTCGCTCATGCGCTCGGCGTCGAGACCGGAGAGCTTGTGACCCTTGGCGAAGAACTTCAACCTCGCCAGTACCGCGACGAACGGCTTGGTGAACATGAACACCACCGCGATGTCGATGAGCGTGGTCAGGCCCATCGCGAAGGCGAACCCGGCCACACCTCCGACCGCCAGGAAGTACAGCACCAAGGCGGCGATGAACATGACGGCGTCCGCGATGAGGATCGTCCGCCGGGCACGGACCCAGGCGACCTCGATCGCCGTGCGCAGCGAGCGGCGGCCTTCCTTCATCTCGTCACGGATGCGTTCGAAGTAGACGATGAACGAGTCGGCGGTGATGCCGATCGAGACGATCAGACCGATGATGTGCGGCAGCGAGAGGCGGAAGCCCGCGAACGTGCCGAGCAGCACCACCGACTGGTAGGTCACGATCGTCGCCACCAGGAGGCTCAGCACCGAGACGACGCCCAGGCCCCGGTAGTAGAGCATCGAGTAGATCACGACCAGCAGGAGGCCGATCGCGCCCGCGATGAGGCCGCCGCGCAGCTGGTCGGCGCCCAGTGTGGAGGAGACCTCGTCGATGGAGCTCTTCTCGAACTTCAGCGGGAGCGCGCCGTATTTGAGCTGGTTGGCCAGCTCGTCGGCACTCACCTGGGTGAAGTTGCCGGAGATCTGCGCACGGCCGCCGGTGATGGGCTCCTGGATGACGGGCGCGGAGATGACCATGCCGTCGAGGACCATGGCGACCTGGTTGCGGGGTGCCTGCGAGTTGAAGGCGGTGGTGGTGACCTTCGACCACTGGTCGGGACCCTGGCCCTTGAAGGAGAGCTGGACGAGCCACTCGCCGGTGGTCTGGTCGACGCCTGAGGAGGCGCTGTCGATCGAGGTGCCGGTCACGGCCGCCTTGTCGAGGATGAACTTGGTGCTGCCGTCGGTGCTGCAGCCGACGTACTGCTTGTCCGGCGCGTCCTGTGCCCCTCGGTTCGTCTGCTTGGCGCAGTCGAGCGTCTGGAACTCCTTGAGTGCCGCCGGGTCGATCCCGGTGGGGTCGACGCCCGCCATGTCGTCGGCCGCCGTCGGCGGGGCCGTCGGGACGGCGGCGGCGTCCGGCGCGGCGGTGCCCTTACCCGGCTTGGAAGACTGGTCGCCGGGTTGAGCAGGCTCCGTATTGGAAGACTGGTCGCCGGGTTGAGCAGGCTCCGTATTGGAAGACTGGTCGCCGGGTTGAGCAGGCTCCGTATTGGACTCGGAGCCGGCTCCCGGGCTTGGCTTGAGCAACCCCGACGACAGGGCTCGCCCGGCGGGCGAGGTGTTCGTGTCGGGGGCGGCGGTCGCGGCCGGCTTCGGCGTCGCGGACTCGGTGGGCCTGGGTGCCCTGGTCCCCTTGCCCCCGGAGGTGGCGGGTGAGGGGGACGGCGTCGGCGGCTGGGTGGCCAGCTCCCCGGGGGGCGGAGGCGACCCGGCCCCGATCGCCAGCACCTGCCGGAACCGTAGTTCCGCAGTGGTGCCGACCAGCTTGACGACTTCCTCCTGGCCAACTCCGGGGACGGAGATGACGATGTTGTCACCGGACTTGGCGACCTCGGCGTCGGAGATACCGCTGCCGTTCACCCGCTCGCGGATGATGTTCACCGCCAGGTCGAGGCTCTCCTGGGAGGGAGCGCTTCCGTTCGGGGTGATGGGCTGCAGCGTCACTGTCGTGCCGCCGGCGAGGTCGAGGCCATATTCCGGGGTGTACGCCTTGTTGAGGAGCATCACCCCTCCCATGGCGAGAATGATCGCCAGAAGCACCAGGAGCATGCGCCCCGGTTTGCTCTGGCCGCTGGTCGGTCGGGCCACTGGTCGACTTTCGGTTATAGGGGATTGGTGGTGAACCTACTCACAGTTTCTTGCTCGCCGAGTCGCGGTCTTCACTCTGCTCCTCGGCGGTCTCCGCGACGTCGTGGTCGACGGCCTTGACATCCTCCTCCGGGTCGTCGACGGGAACCAGAACGCGACCGATCGCCGCCTTCACCCAGCGGGTCTCCACGCCGGGGGCGATCTCCAGGATCACGTCGTCGGCGTCGATCGCCACCACGGTCCCGAAAAGACCCGTCGTGGTCATGACACCGGTTCCCGGCGTGAGACTGCTCTGCATCTTGACCTGCTCCTGCTGCCGCTTGCGCTGCGGCCGGATAAGCAGGAAATAGAACACCACGACCATGAGAGCGATCATGATCAGGCTTGAATAGTTGCCGCCCACAGGGCCGCTCCCTCTCTTGAGAATGACCGGCGCGAAACCGGACGTCATATACGACCACGCCGCTCAGCACGCCAGCCTACACAGCCGGCCAAGGCTCGGAGTTTAGGCGAGTTGTTAGAAGCGCGGCAACGAGGTCACGATTCGGCGCGCAGGGAAGTTCCCATTTCGATACACTTGTCATCTATCTGTGATCAAGCTTGTACGTCTCCCCTACCGATGCACAACGCTAGATTTGCTGAGCATCATCCCCAAGATCGACGAGGAACGAGGCGCCGAAGGCGTCCGGCGGGGGCACAAGCCCAAGATGGGTCCAGGCCGCGGCGGTCGCGACCCGGCCGCGGGGGGTGCGGGCCAGCAGTCCCTGCCGCACCAGGAAGGGCTCGGCGACCACCTCGACCGTCTCCGGCTCCTCCCCCACCGCGACCGCCAGCGTCGACAGCCCCACCGGGCCGCCGCCGAACTTGCGCAGCAGCGCTCCGAGCACCGCCCGGTCGAGCCTGTCGAGCCCCTCGGCGTCGACCTCGTAGAGGTTGAGCGCGGCGGCGGCGACGTCCCTGGTGACGACGCCCTCCGCGCGCACCTCGGCGAAGTCGCGGACGCGGCGCAGCAGGCGGTTGGCGATGCGGGGCGTGCCCCGCGAGCGGCCGGCGATCTCGGTGGCGGCGTCGCCCGGCAGCGTCACGCCCAGCAGACGCGCGGAGCGGTGCAGCACCTCCTCCAGCTCGGCGACCCCGTAGAAGTCCATGTGCGCGACGAAGCCGAAGCGGTCGCGCAGCGGCGCGGGGAGCATGCCCGCCCTGGTGGTGGCCCCGACCAGGGTGAACGGGGCGATCTCCAGCGGGATCGCGGTCGCCCCCGGCCCCTTGCCCACCACGATGTCGACGCGGAAGTCCTCCATCGCGAGGTAGAGCATCTCCTCGGCGGGCCTGGCCATGCGGTGGATCTCGTCGATGAACAGGACCTCGCCCTCGGAGAGGGTCGACAGGATCGCCGCGAGGTCACCGGCCCGCTCAAGCGCGGGCCCCGAGGTGATCCGGAGCGGCACGGACAGCTCGGTCGCGATGATCATGGAGAGGGTCGTCTTGCCCAGCCCGGGACCGCCGCTCATCAGCACGTGGTCCGGCGGCCGGTTACGCCGCAGCGCGCTCTGCAGCACCAGGGACAACTGCTCGCGCACCCGCGCCTGGCCGATGAACTCCTCCAGCCGCTTGGGCCGCAGCGCCGCCTCGATGTTCCTCTCGTCGCCCTCGGCGTCCGGCGACACCAGATCCCGTTCGGAACTCACGCCGCCCCATCTCTGCTCACCGCACGGCGGAGGCGCCCGCGCTCTCCCGGCTGCCGTGCTCTCCCGGCCGAGCCTCTCATCGCGTGCTCAGCGCGCTGAGTGCCGCCTTGAGCAGCGCCGACACCTGCGGGGTGCGGCCCTCGGCCAGTTCCGCGTCGGCCCGGGGCGCGACGGCGGCGACCGCCTCGTCCGCGTCCCGCACCGAGTACCCCAGACCGACCAGGCCGGAGTGGACCTGGTCTCGCCAGGCGGGCGCGGCGACGCGTCCGTTGAGCACGGCGCCGACCGCCTCCTCCGGCGTGCCGAGCCTGTCCTTGAGATCGACGATGATCCGCTGGGCGCCCTTCGGGCCCACCCCGGGGACCCTTGTCAGCGCCTTGACGTCGGCGGTGGCCACGGCCATCCTGAGCGCGTTGGGGGTGTGCACGGCCAGCATCGCCAGGGCGACCTTGGGGCCGACCCCGTTGGCCGTCTGCAGCATCTCGAAGATCCCGCGTTCGTCGTCGGTGGCGAAGCCGAACAGCGTCAGCGACTCCTCACGGACCACCAGCGAGGTGGCCAGCCTGGCCTCCTCGCCCGTTCTGAGCGTCGCCAGCGTGCCCGGCGTGCAGTGCACGAGCACTCCCACCCCGCCCACCTCGACGACCGCCCCGTCGGGGGCGACCGCGGTCACCTGTCCTCGCACCGAGGCGATCACTTCGTGGTTCCTCTCGGATATCCGGCCCTGCCCCGGCCGCGAAAGTAGGCCGCGGCGGTCGTGCCGGGGCCGCTCATGGCCTTCGCGGCGGCCTCGGCCAGCCTGCTCTGGGCTCCGCCCCGCCACACGTGGCAGATCGCGAGGGCGAGCGCGTCGGCGGCGTCGGCGGGCTTGGGCATGGCGTCCAGCCGCAGCAGCCGGGTCACCATCATGCCGACCTGCCGCTTGTCCGCCGTGCCGCTGCCGGTGATCGCCGCCTTGACCTCGGACGGCGTGTGCAGGGCGACCGGCAGCCCCCTGCGGGAAGCGCACAGGATCGCCACGGCGGAGGCCTGCGCGGTGCCCATCACGGTTCTGAGGTTGTGCTGGGCGAAGACCCGCTCCACGGCCACCGCGTCGGGTGCGAGCTCGTCGAGCCACTGCTCGATGCCGGTCTCGATCGCCACCAGCCGGGCGCCGATCTCGTCGTCGGCGGGGGTGCGGACCACTCCGACCTTGACCAGGCTCAGTGGTGCGCCGGGTCTCCCCTCGACGGCACCGAGCCCGCATCGGGTAAGCCCGGGATCGACCCCTATGACCCGCAGTTCGGGCAACCGCACCGACACGCCTCCGCTCGCCGAACACCTGTTCGGTGCCAGACTCTACCGCCTGAGAGCACATCGCGCACGGCCCTCGCGGGGCCCGCGGAAAGTGTCAGAAGCGGTCGGGTACCCGGGGCACGGTGAAGGCGGCCACCGCTCGGAGCTCCTCGACGGGGACGCCGAGGTACGAGATCACGCGTCGAGCTTCTCCATGACCTCGTCGGAGACGTCGAAGTTGGCCCAGACGTTCTGCACGTCGTCGCTGTCCTCGAGGGCGTCGATCAGCCGGAAGACCTTACGGGCGCCGTCCTCGTCGAGCGGGACGTTCATCGTCGGCATGAAGCCGGACTCGGCCGAGTCGTAGTCGATCCCGGCCTCCTGCAGGGCCTTGCGGACCGGGACGAGGTCGGTGGCCTCGGAGACGACCTCGAACTGGTCGCCCAGGTCGTTGACCTCCTCGGCCCCCGCGTCGAGGACCGCGGTCAGCACGTCGTCCTCACCCAGCTCCCCCTTGGGGACGAGCACGACGCCCTTGCGGTTGAACATGTAGGACACCGAGCCCGGGTCGGCCAGCGAGCCGCCGTTGCGGGTCAGCGCGACCCGGACCTCGGAGGCCGCGCGGTTGCGGTTGTCGGTGAGGCACTCGATCAGCACCGCGACGCCGCCGGGGGCGTAGCCCTCGTACATGATGGTCTGCCAGTCGGCGCCGCCGGCCTCCAGGCCGCCTCCGCGCTTGCGGGCACGCTCGATGTTGTCGATCGGAACCGAGCTCTTGCGCGCCTTGGTGATGGCGTCGTACAGCGTCGGGTTGCCGTCCGGATCGGGGCCGCCCGTCCGCGCCGCGACCTCGATGTTCTTGATGAGCTTGGCGAACAGCTTGCCGCGCTTGGAATCAAGCGCCGCCTTCTTGTGCTTCGTCGTCGCCCATTTGGAGTGGCCGGACATCCCCTAGAGCTCCCTCACCATCTCAGCGAAATATGAATGCACACCAACATCCCCGGTAATTTCCGGATGAAAGGATGTGGCGAGCAGCGGTCCTTGACGGACCGCGACGATCCTATCTCCAGGTTCGGCCAACGCCAGCACTTCGACCCCCGAACCCACGGATTCCACCCAGGGGGCGCGGATGAAGACCGCCCGCATGCCGCCGCGGCCGGCGAAGTCGATATCGGCCTCGAAGGAGTCGACCTGGCGGCCGAAGGCGTTGCGCCGGACGACCATGTCTATGCCGCCGATCGTCTGCTGGCCCTCGACGCCGCCCTCGATCCGGTCCGCCAGCATGATCATCCCGGCGCAGGAGCCGTAGGCGGGCATACCGGCCTTGATCCGCATCCGGAGCGGTTCGAGCAGTTCGAAGGTCTCGGCGAGCTTCCACATCGTGGTGGACTCGCCGCCCGGGATGACGAGGCCGTCGACCGCCTCCAGTTCGCGGGGGCGCCGTACGGCGACCGCTCTGGCGCCCACCGCCTCCAGGGAGCGCACGTGCTCGCGCACATCGCCTTGGAGCGCGAACACGCCGATCGTCGGGACGATGGTCACCGATGGTCCTTCCCCTGGAAAAGAAATGTCCCTTTCAGCGTATGGCCACCTCTCGGATCACCCCAAACTGGTTCATAACCAGCCCAGGGTTTTCCTGGACGGCCCTTCTACCGCCGGAGAGGCGGCCTCCTTGAAGGATGCCGCCTCTCCACCGATTTCCCCGGGTTCCCCTGGGTTCCCCTGAGTTCCCGAGTTCCGCTACCAGCCGCGCTCGGCCAGCCGGTGCGGGGCCGGGATGTCGTCGACGTTGATGCCGACCATGGCCTCGCCCAGACCGCGGGAGACCTTCGCGATGACATCGGGGTCGTCGTGGAAGGTGGTGGCCTTGACGATCGCGGCGGCGCGCTCGGCCGGGTTTCCGGACTTGAAGATGCCCGAGCCGACGAACACGCCCTCGGCGCCGAGCTGCATCATCATCGCGGCGTCGGCCGGGGTGGCGATGCCACCGGCGGTGAACAGCACGACCGGCAGCTTGCCGGTCTTGGCGACCTCGGCGACCAGCTCGTACGGCGCCTGGAGCTCCTTGGCCGCGACGTAGAGCTCGTCGGCGGGCAGCGAGGTCAGGCGCTTGAGCTCGCCCCTGATCTTGCGCATGTGGGTGGTGGCGTTGGAGACGTCGCCGGTGCCCGCCTCGCCCTTGGAACGGATCATCGCCGCCCCCTCGGTGATGCGGCGCAGCGCCTCTCCCAGGTTGGTCGCGCCACAGACGAAGGGCACCGTGAACTGCCACTTGTCGATGTGGTTGGCGTAGTCGGCCGGGGTGAGCACCTCGGACTCGTCGATGTAGTCGACGCCGAGCGACTGGAGCACGCGGGCCTCGACGAAGTGGCCGATGCGGGCCTTGGCCATGACCGGAATCGAGACGGCGGCGATGATGCCGTCGATCATGTCGGGGTCGCTCATCCGGGAAACGCCGCCCTGGGCGCGGATGTCGGCGGGCACACGTTCGAGGGCCATGACGGCGACGGCACCGGCGTCTTCGGCGATCTTGGCCTGCTCGGCGTTGACGACGTCCATGATGACGCCGCCCTTGAGCATCTCTGCCATGCCGCGCTTGACCCGGGCGGTTCCGGTGACGGTGGTATCGCTGACTTCGGGCGTGCTGCTGGACACGGTCTCTACCTCACGACGGCTGCGGATCACGGGCCGCCCGTGACGGACGGCCACTACGTCTCCATCGTAGGCGCTGGGCAGGATGCCCCCTACACGCCGTCTTGTCGCTCTTAGCTGATCTTCTTGGACATGATGTAGGACTTGCGCGTCAGGGAATGACGGGTTTGGCGGAGGCCAGCGCGATCCAGACCTGACCGGGGGCGAAGTTCATCGGCTCACCCGCCTCCGTGGTGAAGACGGTGCCGTCCTTCTCCGTGGCCCGCGACCAGCGGGCCTTGAAGGCCTGCCCGTCGCGGAGCACGACCGCCCTGCCCTTGCCCGTGCTGTGCACCAGCGGCGTGTAGCTCTGGTTCTTGTCGTGAAACTCCGAGCGCTCCGTCTTGGTGTACTGCACGACGATCGTGGGAGCGCCGAGCTGACCGCCCTCGGCCGCCATGTCCCTCTTGCCGTCCTGCCAGATCAGCCATTTGCCCGCCGCCTGTGACCAGGTGAAGGTGAAGCGTGCCGCCGGGTACTTCACGCTGTACGCCTTCCGCGGCACGCCGCCCTCGGGAGCGTCGCCGAAGGTGAATCCGATCTCCTTGGCCCTGCTCGCCTTGGGCGCCTCGGTCAGCAGCCGCCGGGTGTTGGCGAACAGGTTGTAGGGGGCGAAGCGTCCGGGCTGACGGAAGTAGGCGCCCGGTACCCGGCTGTCGGAGACGTCGAACAGCGGCGCCGCGGCGATGAGGGGGAGCATCTTCGTCTGCGCGCCCGAGTAGGCGAAGGCGGGCTTGCCGAACTGCGGGACGATGTGCAGGTCGGAGACGCGGGCGCTGCGGACCGGGCCGATCTTGGCCGGGATCTTGGAGGAGAAGATCGCCATCAGGCGGGTCAGACCCGCCTCGACCTGCTCGATGTAGACGATGTCCGCGCTTTTGAGGCCGAGCTGCGGCTTGCCCGCCGAGGTGTTCTCGATCTTCGCCGCGATCACCGGCCTGCGGGCCGCGCCCGGCAGGCCGGTGAAGGGATGCGTCGGCTCTGGTGTGGGGGTCGGGGCCGCACTCGGCTCGCCGGCCGCGGGGTTGCCCGCCGGCGTGGGCTTGTCGGAGGAACAGGCCGCGGTCGGCACGAGGACCGCGACTCCCGCCAGCCCGACGGCGATCATCCGAGACACCCGCACGACTCATCTCCTCAAGTCAGCCACTCAGCCTCTTGGCCACGAACCGCCATGAGCCTACCGGTGTCTGACTTGTCAGATACTCCAGTCATGTGTGGCTTATTCGGCGGCCAGGGCCTTCGGCGGCGCATCGTCGATCTCGAAGAAGCCCGGATACTCGGTGTGCCCGGCCAGCCGCAGCGTGCGGGCCAGCCGGCGGCGCTGTGCCGCGCGGGTCACGCCCACCGCGTTGTTGTAGAAACGCCGGGAGTAGAGGACCTTGGCCACCGCGGCCCCCAGCTCCTCCAGCAGGTCGGCACCCGCCGGAGTGTCGGCCAGCCGGTCGCGGAAGCGCTCCTGGTCGACGACGGCTCGCAGGGTGCGAGACAGGTCGCTCTCGGCGTGCTCGCGCTCCTCGGGGCCGGCCGTGCGGGCCTCGTGGGCGGCCGCGGCCAGCACCAGGCTCGTCGCCGGGTCCAGCAGCCGGGAGGCGGCCAACTCCAGGCTGACGGCGGTCCGCCGCACCAGGGCGGCGTCCAGGGACTCGCGGGCCAGCTCCAGCCGGATGTGCAGCCGGTCGAGCCTGCCCGCCCGCCAGGAGATGTAGACGGCGCAGAGCACCACGATCGCGCCCACCACCAGGATCAGCGTGGTCGTCACAGCGTCTCGTCCCCCTCGGTGGCGGTCGTGCTCGCCACCGTACCCCCAGCGCCCCCAGCGCCCCCAGCGCCGTCAGTACCGTCAGTGCCGTCAGCGTCCTCCTCGACCCCGGCCGTGCTCGCCACCGTCTCGTAGACCCGCAGGACGTCGCGGGCGACCGTCGACCAGTCGTACTTCCGCACGGCGTCGCGGGCCTCCTCCGACAGCTTGGCCCGGCGCGCGGGATCGTCGAGCAGCTCGGCGGCCCGGCGGGCGAGCGAGGTGGCGTTGCCCGTCTCGAACAGTGCTCCCGCCTGGCCGTCGTCGAGCACCTTGCGGAAGGCCGGGATGTCGCTCGCCAGGATCGCCGCACCGGCCGACATCGCCTCGGTCAGCACGATGCCGAAGCTCTCACCCCCCAGGTTGGGCGCGCAGAAGACGTCGACCGTGTGGTAAGCACGCACCTTGTCCTCCTCGCTGACCATGCCGAGCAGGCCGATCCGGTCGTGGAAGGCGGCCGGGACGCGCTCCAGCACCTCGGCGGCGTCACCGGGCCCGGCCAGGAGCAGTCTCAGCGCCGGCCGCTCGGCGGCCAGCAGGACGAACGCCTCCAGCAACACCGGCAGGCCCTTGCGCGGCTCGTCCATCCTGCCGAGAAAGCCGATCACCTCGCCCTCGTCCCAGCCGGGCAACGGCTCGCCCTCGGCGTAGCGGCCGACCGTCACCCCGTTGGGGATGAGCACGGCGTCCCCGCCCATGAACTCGACCAGGGTCTTCCTGGCCGCGTCGGACACGGCGATCCGGCCGGTGATCTTCTCCAGCGCGCTCATGAGCACAGAGGCCGTGACCGAGAAGGAACGGGAGTTACCGTACGAGGCGTGGAAGGTGGCCACGATCGGCCCCCTGGCCACCCAGCAGGCGAGCAGTCCCAGCGAGGGGATGGCCGGCTCGTGCACGTGCAGCACGTCGAAACCGCCCTCGCGCACCCAGCGGCGCACCCGGTTCGCCGACAGGAACCCGAACGACAACCTGGCCACCGACCCGTTGAAGGGCACCGGAATCGCGCGGCCCGCCGAGGTCACGTACGGGGGCAGCGGGGCGTTGTCCGCGGCAGGGGCGATCACCGAGACGTGGTGGCCCTCCTCCATGAGCGCCTCCGCGAGGTCACGGATGTGCACCTGAACGCCGCCCGGCACGTCCCATGTGTAGGGACAGACGATGCCGATCCTCATTGCCGGGGCTCCAGGTCCTCCAGCCAGAGGCGCTGGAGCATGTGCCAGTCCTCGGGGTGCTCGGTGATGCCCTTCTCGAAGACGTTCGCGAGGCTCTGCATGACGACGGCCACCTTCTCCTTCCTGGTGCCCTCGGCCGGGATCACGATCTCCTCGTGGAACTGCAGGCCCCAGCCGGTCCCCTCGAAGTAGGGGATCGCCGGGATGAGGGCGGCCCCGGTGTGCACGGCCAGCAGGCCGGGGCCGGCGGGCATCCGCGTGGACGAGCCGAAGAACTGCACCTCGACACCGTTCGCGGTCAGGTCGCGCTCGGCGGGCAGGGCGACCGGGAGTCCGGCGCGCAGGCGCTGCGCCAGGGTGCCGAAGGTGTGGCCGTCACCGCCGGTGAGCGGCAGCACCTCCATGCCCAGCCCCTCACGGAAGGCGGTGTAGCGGTTGAACAGCGACTCGGGTTTGAGTCTTTCCGCGACCGTGGTGAAGGGGTGTCCCGTCCCGGCGAACCAGGCACCCGCCTGGTCCCAGTTGCCCATGTGCGGCAGGGCGAGGACCACGCCGCGCCCCGCGGCGAGGTTGTCGTAGACGGGCTCCGCCCCGACCACGTGCATGCGGGAGACGATCTCGGCGATGGGGATCGAGGGCAGCCGGAACACCTCGTGGAAGTAGCGGAAGTAGGAGCGCATGCCGTCGCGGCTGAGCTCCCGGATCACCGGGTCGCCCGGCGAGGTGCCCTTGACCCTGGCGAGGTTGGCCTCCAGCCTGAGCACCGACCTCCCTCGGCGCTTCCACAGCCGGTCGGCGGCGGCGCGGAAGGCCCAGGCGGTGAGCCGCTCGGGCAGCCGGGGCACGATCGTCCATCCTGCGCCGAACGCGGCCGCGACGAGACGGTCCTGGGAGGAGGGCTTGTCTGTCATCGATCTTTCCGATCAGCGGAGGGTCCGGGGCGAGGCGGAGACGGCCTGCCGGCGCACGTGCAGCAGGCGCTGGCCGACCGTGACCGCGCTGGCCACCGCGAGCAGCCAGAGCCCCACGGCCAGGATGTACGGCACGCCGAGGCCGCTGAGGCCGGCCGAGACCAGGCCCACCACCAGGCGCTCCGGTCGCTCGGCGAGACCGACGTCGCATGTCATGCCCAGCGCCTCCGCCCTGGCCTTGACGTAGGACACCACCGCTCCGGCGACGAGGCAGAACAGCGCGACCCCCGCCAGTGTCCACTGGTCGCTCACGATGAACCAGAACACCAGCCCGGAGAAGATCCCCGCGTCGCCGACCCTGTCGAGCGTGGAGTCGAGGAAGGCGCCCCAGGTGCTTCCCGGGCCCGTCATCCTGGCCATGACCCCGTCGAGGAGGTCGGCCAGCACGAAGAAAGTGATCACCACCGTGCCCGCGAACAGTTGGCCCCGGGGGTAGAAGAACAGCGCGGCGGCGACGGTGCCGAGCGTGCCCACCGCGGTGACCGCGTTGGGGCTGATCCCGTGGCGGGTGAGTGCCCTGCCCAGCGGGGTCAAGACTCGTGTGACGGCGGGGCGCAGAAGTTTCAGCATCGCGCTCCGATCGTAGGCCACCCGGTCTGCGGGCGCGCATCGACGAGCCGTGCGGCAAGGCGTTCTCGGCGCGGCGAGGGGGCACCGGAGGCGGCTCGGGCGTCTAGCGATCAGACTTCCGTCTCGCAAGAGGATCGCTCCACCCCTCTTGTGATATTCGCCACATGGGTATTTGGTGAACACACCGCGTCCATGCGGTGTGTGGACGCGGCAGCGGATCCCGGGGGTGTGGCCCCGCCAGGCCGCGCCCCTTCGGCAACGACGCGGGAGGCGATGTGGCGGAGAGAGCAACCGGCGGAACAGCGGGAGCCGCGGGGAGGGCACCCACGGCCGATCAGCCGGACAAGATAAGAAACGTCGTGCTGGTCGGCCATTCCGGCGCCGGGAAGACAACGCTCGTGGAGGCGCTGCTGGCCGCGACCAGGACCGTCCAGCGGCCCGGCAGGGTCGAGGACGGCACCACGGTCAGCGACTTCGACGAGGTCGAGATGCGCCAGCAGCGCTCGGTGAACCTCACCGTGGCCCCTGTGATCCACAATGACATCAAGATCAACCTGCTGGACACGCCCGGCTACGCCGACTTCGTCGGCGACCTGCGCGCCGGGTTGCGCGCAGCCGACGCGGCGCTGTTCGTCGTCTCGGCCGCCGAGGGCGTGGACGGCCTGACCAGGATGCTCTGGGAGGAGTGCGCGGTCGTCGGGATGCCCCGCGCGGTCGTGATCACCAAGATCGACCACCAGCGGGCGGACTTCGAGGAAGTCCTCGCCGCCTGCCAGGAGGCCTTCGGCGACGGCGTCTCACCGCTGTACCTGCCGGTGGTGACCAACGGCAGGGTGAACGGCCTGATCGGGCTGATGAGCCAGAAGTTCTACAACTACGCGACCGGCACCAGGACGGAGAACTCCCCCGGCCCGGCCTACGCCGACCAGATCGAGACCCACCGCGGCGCCCTGATCGAGGGCGTCATCCAGGAGAGCGAGGACGAGTCCCTGATGGACCGTTACCTCTCCGGCGAGGAGATCGACACCAAGGCCCTCATCGGGGACCTGGAGAAGGCCGTCGCGCGCGGCGGCTTCTACCCGGTGCTGGCCGCGGGGACCGGCGTGGGCGCGCTGGAGGTCCTGGAACTCATCACCCAGGGTTTCCCCTCGCCACCCGAGCACCCGATGCCGGAGATCACCTCGATCGACGGCCGGCCCGTCGCCGGCATCACCTGTGACCCCGACGGGCCGCTGGTCGCGGAGATCGTCAAGACGACCAGTGATCCGTATGTGGGCAGGATCAGCCTGGTGCGGGTCTTCTCCGGCACGCTGCGCCCCGACATGACGGTGCACGTCTCGGGGCACGGTCTCGCCGACCGCGGGCACGAGGACCACGACGTGGACGAGCGCATCGGAGCGCTCTCCTCACCGCTGGGCAAGCTCCAGCGGACGACCGCCAAGTGCGTGGCCGGGGACATCGCGGCGGTGGCCAAGCTGTCGCGCGCGGAGACCGGCGACACCCTGTCGGACCGGGAGAACCCGCTGCTGATGACGGCCTGGACGATGCCGGAGCCGCTGCTGCCCGTGGCGATCCAGCCCAGGTCCAAGGCCGATGACGACAAGCTGGGCCAGGCGCTGCAGCGGCTGGTCGCCGAGGACCCCACGCTCCGGTTGGAGAACAACCCCGAGACCTGCCAGCTCGTGCTGTGGTGCATGGGCGAGGCCCACACCGACGTGCTGCTGGATCGGCTGAGCAGGCGGCACGGCGTGGAGGTGGAGAAGATCGAGTTGCGGGTGCCGCTCAGGGAGACCTTCGGCGGCAGCTGCCAGGCCCTGGGCCGCAACGTCAAGCAGACCGGCGGCCACGGCCAGTTCGCCGTCTGCCACCTGGAGGTCGAGCCCCTGCCGTCCGGCGGCGGCTTCGAGTTCGTGGACAAGATCGTCGGTGGCGTGGTGCCGCGCCAGTTCATCCCCTCGGTGGAGAAGGGCGTACGCACCCAGATGCAGCGCGGGGTCCTCGCCGGCTACCCCATGGTGGACATGCGGGTGACGCTGTACGACGGCAAGGCCCACTCGGTCGACTCCTCCGACATGGCCTTCCAGATCGCCGGGGCGCTCGCGCTGAAGGAGGCCGCGGCCAAGGTGCCCATCCTGCTGCTCGAACCTGTCGACGAGGTGTCCGTGCTGGTCTCCGACGACCATGTGGGCGCGGTGATGTCCGACCTGTCCTCGCGCAGGGGCCGCGTGCTCGGCACGGAGCCGGTGGGGGTGGGACGTACCCTGGTCAGGGCCGAGGTGCCCGAACTGGAGATCACCCGATACTCGATCGATCTGAGATCCATGTCACACGGCACGGGGACGTTCCAGCGGGTCTTCCTCCGCTACGAGCCGCTCCCGTCACACCTGGTGGAGAAAGTCACCGGCTGACAGGGCGATGAGGCGTGTGCCCGTGGCACGTCGCCATCGGGTGCGACGCACCCCATCGGGCACACGCCTCCCAGTACACACTTGTGTAACAAAGTCATCACGAAGTGATTTCTTTTTTTCGGTCGGAGCACACCGGTCCAGGTGCCAGACTTGGGAACCATGCGAAACGGACGCCCTCTTCTGGCCGCTGCCGCCCTCGCCGTTCTGACCACGGGTGCCGCGTACACCTTCGGCCCCGACACCGCGCCCGCCCGGCCCAAGGCCGCCAAGAGCTCGGCGGTCTCGGCCGAAACGGCGGGCGCGACGACCTCCACCTCGGCGCGCTGCCCGGTGGATGTGAGATATCCCAAGCGACAGCTGCGCGGGGTGTGGATCGCCACGGTCAAGAACATCGACTGGCCCTCGCGGCCCGGCCTGTCCGCCGCCCGGCAGCAGGCGGAGTACGTCAAGATCCTCGACAATGCGGTCAAGCGGCGGTTCAACGCGGTGTTCGTCCAGATCCGCCCGGCCTCCGACGCGCTGTACAGGTCGGACCTTGAGCCGTGGTCGCAGTATCTGACCGGAACCGCGGGCAAGGACCCCGGCTGGGACCCGCTGTCCTTCCTCGTCGCCGAGGCCCACCGCCGCGGCCTGGAGTTCCACGCGTGGTTCAACCCCTACCGCGCCTCCGCCGACGGCGATCTGTCCAGGCTGCCCGCGAACCACCCCGCCCGGGTCCACCCCGACTGGATCGTCAGGCATGGTGATCTGGCCTACTACAACCCCGGCCTGCCCGCGGTCCGCGACCACGTCACCAAGGTCGTCAAGGACGTGGTGACCCGCTACGACGTCGACGGGGTCCACTTCGACGACTACTTCTACCCCTACCCCTCCGGGAACGCGAAGTTCGCCGACGACGCCGCCTTCGCCAAGTACGGCAAGGGCGCCAAGCTCGCCGACTGGCGCCGCGCCAACGTCAACAAGCTGATCGCACAGGTCGACAAGGCGGTGCACGAGGTCAGGAACAGCGTGAAGTTCGGCGTCAGCCCGTTTGGGATCTGGCGCAACAAGTCCGAGGATTCCACCGGCTCGGCCACCGGCGGCATGTCGGCGTACGACTCCATCTACGCAGACGCCCGCCACTGGATCCGCAAGGGCACCGTCGACTACGTCATGCCGCAGCTGTACTGGCCACGCGGTTTCAAGGTCGCCGACTACGACGTGCTGATGCCCTGGTGGGCGAACGAGGTCAAGGGCACCGACGTGCACCTCTACATCGGCCAGGCCCTGTACCGGGTCGGCGCCACCGACACCCCCGCATGGACCAATCCCGGCGAGCTGCCCTCCCATCTCACCCGGAACCGCAAGCACAAGCAGGTCCTGGGCGACGTCTACTTCAGCGCCAAGCAGCTGTCCACCAACCCCCTGGGTGTGCTGGACCGCATCGTCAAGAGCAACTACTCGCGCCCGGCGCTGCTGCCGCTGATGAAGGACCGCGGCGGGCAGGCCCCGGCCAAGCCCGCCGACGTGCGGCTCCAGGGCACCTCGCTCAGCTGGAAGAGTTCCCCGGAGGCCCGCTCGTACGCGGTCTACCGGATCGCCTCCGGCAAGCCCGGTGAGTGCGCCACCGCCGACGCCAGAAACCTGGTCGCGGTCGTGCCCGCGGTGGACGGCGACCGCCAGACCTTCACCGCGACGGGCGGCGGCACCTACCTGGTCACCGCCCTGGACCGCCTGCAGAACGAGAGCGCGCCCGCCGGGAGCTGACCTCGAGCCACGCCTACGCCCTCTCGGACACGCGGCCGCGAGGGCGTCGGCGGGCCGCGGGACGGGCGAGGCGAGGCGAGGCGGTGAGCCCCCCGCGCGACCCGCGAGGCTCGCCGTACCCTCCGTCGGCCCCCGGATCCGCTGGACCCGTGACACGATCTTCCCCTACGGTGCGAGGCACCTGGCAGAAGCTAAAGGGGAGGTCGTCGGTGAAGCGGACGCTTTTCGCGTTTGCGCTGGTCCTGGGCTTGCTGTGGCCGAGTGTCGCGCAGTCCGCCACACAGGTGGACGGACGGGTGGTGCTGATCGGCATTCCCGGCCTGCAGTGGAGCGATCTCAGTCCCGGCGGCACCCCGAATCTGTGGCGGCTGGCCGGGCAGAGCGCGATCGGCTCACTGTCGGTCCGCGCGGTGGGCCGGGTGACCTGTCCCTATGACGGGTGGCTGACGGTCTCGGCCGGGGTGAGGTCCGCGGTCGGCTACGGTTGCGGGCTCCCCCCGCTGCCCGAGGCCGACAGAAGGGGCGCGGTCATCTCCGGCTACGGATACCTGCGCGACGTCGCCGGGCAGCGCAACGCCGGTGCCCTCGGCGAGGCCGTGCACGCCGCCGGGGAGTGCACGCTGGCGATCGGCCCCGGGGCCGCGCTGGCACTGGCCGACAGATCGGGCAGGGTCGACCTGTACGCTCCCTCCGCCGCGCAGATCCGCTCGGGCGTGCTCACCAGGTGCCGCGTAATCGCCGTCGACGTCGACGACCTGGTCAGGCCCTACATCACCGGTGGACGGCTGCCCGGGGCCGAGGAGCGGCTCACCCCGCAGCAGCGGGCGGCGGCGCTGCGCCTGGCCGACGCCAAGGCCGGAGCGGTGCTGAGCGTGCTGCCCAAGGACGCGAGCGTGCTGCTGGCGGGGCTGTCCGACCACGGCGGCAATCCACACCTGCGGGTCGCCATGATGCGCGGTGAAAACGCCTCCGGCCGCTTCCTGGGAGCGGCCTCCACCCACCGCGACGACATCACGATCCTGCCGGACGTCACCGCGACGATGCTCTCCCTGACCGGCGTCGAGGTGCCGCCGAGCGTGGTCGGGGTCCCCTGGAAGGCGAGCGAGAGGCGCACCGGCACCACCGAGGCCGCGCGGGCCGAGCTGATGAAGGCCGACGTGGCCGGGCAGACGATCAGGAACGTGGGCGGGATCTTCTTCACCTCGGTCGCCGTGCTGCAGGTCGCCTTCTACCTGACGGCATTCCTGCTGCTGCGCCGCAGGCGGGCACTACGGCACGTGCGCGTGGCCGCGGTGGCACTGGCCTCGCTGCCCACCTCGACGTACCTGGTGAACCTCACCCCCTGGCAGGGCGCGCAGACGCCGGTGCTCGCGCTGGTCGGCGGGATCGCCGGATGCGCGCTGCTGCTGGCGGCGACGGCACTGGCGGGGCCATGGCGCCGGGCGCCGCTCGGACCGCTGACGGTGGTGGCGGGGGTGACCGCGGCGGTACTCGCGGGCGACCTGCTGACCGGGACGAACCTGCAGCTCAACAGCGTGATGGGCTACAGCGCCGTGGTCGGGGCCCGCTACTACGGCCTGGGTAACATCCCCTTCGCGCTCTTCGCCACCTCGGTGCTGCTGCTGGCCGCCGCGATCGCGCACCGGCTGATGCGAGGAGGCCACACGGGTGCGGCGGTCACCGCCGTGGCGGTGCTGGGCGGCTTCGCGATGATCCTGGGCGGCTGGCCGGGCGTGGGCAGCGACTTCGGCGGCGTGATCGCGTTCGTGCCGGGCATCGCGGTGACCGCGTTGCTGATCGCGGGCAGGCGGGTCTCGATCGTCAAACTGGGCGCGTTCTGCGTGGCGGGCGGTGTCACCGTGATGGGCATCGCCTACCTCGACTACCTGCGCCCGCCGGGTTTCCAGACGCATCTGGGGCGCTTCGTCGGCCAGGTGTTCACCGGCGAGGCCACCGAGGTGATCGGCCGCAAGCTCGGCGCGATGCTGGGCACCCTGCTCAGCCCCAACCTGATGCCGGTCGTGATCGCTGCGACGGCGTTCCTCGTCTACGCGCTGCTACGGCCGGAGCAGGCGACCGCCGGAGTGCTGCCCGCCGCGTTCGCCCACTCCCCCGCGCTGCGGGCCGGGCTGATCGGCACCCTGGTCAGCGGGGTGGTCGGCATGCTGGTCAACGACTCGGGCGCCGCGGTGCTCTCCATGGCGCTGGCGCTCGCCGTGCCGCTGACGCTGTCGGCGGGCATCAGGACCCTGGGCGGCGGAGCCTCACGCTACGACGAGGCGGGCCAGGAGCCGGCGAGCAGTTCCCTGGTGTCACGCAGCAACTGAGGAAGCACCCTGGTCTGGCCGACGACGGGCATGAAGTTGGTGTCGCCGCCCCAGCGGGGCACCACGTGCTGGTGAAGGTGGGCGGCGATTCCGGCGCCCGCCACACCGCCCAGGTTCATGCCCACGTTGAAACCCTGCGCGCCGCCGGCCTTGCGCAGGGCGACCAGTGCCCGTTTGGTGAAGTCGGCGAGCTCGGTGGTCTCGGCCTCGTCCAGGTCCGCGTAGTCCGGCACGTGACGGTAGGGGCAGACCATTAGGTGGCCGGAGGTGTACGGGTAAAGGTTGAGCAGCGCGAAGACCGCGTCACCTCGGGCGACGATCAGGCCGTCCTCGTCGCTCATCCGGGGGATCTCGCAGAACGGGCAGCCGTCCTCGGGCCCCGAACCCGTCGGTTTGCTGGCCCCCTTGATGTAGGCCATCCGGTGAGGAGTCCAGAGTCTCTGGAACGCGTCCGGTGTTCCCGCTCCGTACTGCGCCTCCGGCTCGTTGCTCATGGTCGCCAGCATATTGCCAAGCCGATCCCTTCGGTCTGGCACCTCCCCCGCCGGGGCACCGGAACCGGCCGGGATCCGGCGGCTGGACGGGATTCCGACCCCTGTCTCACCGTATTAACGGACGAATGCCGCAAATTTCCGGCAGAATCCCCCCAGCATGACCACCGACAGCCGAGGAGTACCCATGATCGACGTCTCCGTCGAGGAGCCGACCGAGCCACCCTTGAGGTCACGGGCGTCGCCGAACTGGGAGGCGACGCGCCCCGCGCGGTGGAGCCGGTGCGTGAACGGGCCGGCACCGGTGCCAGGCGCGGCCCCCGGGGCGTCAGCGCCCACGTGCAGGACCGTACGGCCGCGGTGGACGTGTCGATCGTGGCGGAGTACGGGCACGTGGTGATGGACGTGGCCAACGAGGTGAAGACCAACGTGGCCCGGACCATCAGCCGGATGCTCGGCATGCGGGTCGTCGAGGTCAACGTCGACGTGGAGGACGTCCGCATGCCGGGCGAGACCCGGCCTGAGGCACCCGCCGAGCCCGCGAGACACGAGTAGGAACACGAAGACCTCCGGACGCGGCGAGGCGACTCAGGCCACCCGCCGCGCTCCCCCACAGGGCCGGACCCCGTAAAGGAGCGGGGCCGGCTCCCCGCGAGGAGCCGGCCCCGGACACTCTGGATGGGATTCAGACCTGGACGCCCTGGAGGGGATTCAGACCTGGAGGCGGCGCTCGATCGCGTCGACGATCTCGGCGATCGCCTCGTCGACCGGGACCCCGTTCTTCTGCTCACCGTTGCGGAAGCGGAAGGAGACGGCACCGTTGGCGATGTCGTCGTCGCCCGCCAGCAGCATGAAGGGCACCTTGGACTTCTGCGCGTTGCGGATCTTCTTCTGCATCCGGTCGTCGGAGGCGTCGACCTCGATCCTGATACCCCGCTCGCGTGCCTTCTTGGCGACGTCCTGAAGATAGGGCACGTGTGCCTCGGAGATCGGGATGCCGACCACCTGAACCGGGGCGAGCCAGGGGGGGAACGCGCCCGCGTAGTGCTCGACCAGGACGCCGAAGAAGCGCTCGATCGAGCCGAACAGCGCCCGGTGGATCTTGACGGGACGCTGGCGGGTGCCGTCGGCGGCCTGGTACTCGAGCTCGAAGAGCTCGGGCAGGTTGAAGTCCAGCTGGATGGTCGACATCTGCCAGGTGCGGCCGATGGCGTCGCGGGTCTGCACGGAGATCTTCGGACCGTAGAAGGCGGCGCCGCCGGGGTCGAGGACGAGCTCCAGCTTCTCGGACTCGGCGACCTCGCGCAGCGTCTCGGTCGCCTCCTCCCACACCTCGTCGGAGCCGACGAACTTCTCCGGGTCCTTGGTCGACAGCTCCAGGTAGAAGTCGTCGAGCCCGTAGTCGCGGAGCAGGTCGAGCACGAAGCGCAGCAGCGACTTGAGCTCGTCGCGCATCTGCTCGTGAGTGCAGTAGATGTGCGCGTCGTCCTGCGTCATGCCGCGCACCCGGGTCAGACCGTGGATGACGCCGGACTTCTCGTAGCGGTAGACCGTGCCGAACTCGAACAGCCGCAGCGGCAGCTCCCGGTAGGAACGCCCGCGGGACCTGAAGATCAGGTTGTGCATCGGGCAGTTCATCGGCTTGAGGTAGTACTCCGCCCCCTCCAGCTCCATGGCCGGGAACATCCCGTCCTTGTACCAGTCGAGGTGGCCGGAGATCTCGTAGAGCTTGCTCTTGGTGATGTGCGGGGTGTTGACGAAGGAGTAGCCCGCCTCCTCGTGCCGCTTGCGCGAGTAGTCCTCCATGACGCGGCGGATCACGCCGCCCTTGGGATGGAAGACCGGCAGGCCGGAGCCCAGCTCGTCGGGGAAGGAGAACAGGTCGAGCTCGGCGCCCAGCTTGCGGTGGTCGCGCTTCTCGGCCTCCGCCAGGCGGTCGAGGTATTCGTCCTGCTTCTCGCGCGACTCCCAGGCGGTGCCGTAGATCCGCTGGAGCTGCGGGTTCTTCTCGCTGCCCCGCCAGTAGGCGCCGCCGGTGCGCATCAGCTTGAACGCCGGGATGGACCGGGTGGTCGGCACGTGGGGACCGCGGCACAGGTCCTTCCAGCACAGCTCGCCGGTCTTGGGGTCGAGGTTGTCGTAGATGGTCAGCTCCGCACCGCCCACCTCGACGCTCTCCTCGTCGGCGGCCCCGCCCTTGAGACCGATCAGCTCCAGCTTGTACGGCTCGGCGGCGAGTTCCTCGGCCGCCTGGTCGTCGGAGACTGGCCTGCGGGAGAAGAGCTGCCCCTGCTTGACGATCTCGCGCATCCGCTTCTCGATGCGCTTGAGGTCGTCGGGGGTGAACGGGTTCTTGACGTCGAAGTCATAGTAGAAACCGTTCTCGACCGGCGGGCCGATGCCCAGCCTGGCCTCGGGGAAGATCTCCTGGACGGCCTGGGCCATGACGTGCGCGGTGGAGTGGCGGACGATGGCACGCCCGTCGGGGCCGGCCGCCGGGACCGGCTCGATCACGTCGCCCTCGGCCACCGGGGCCGCGAGGTCCTTCAGTTCGCCGCCCGCGCGGGCGGCGACCACGGAGCGGCCGTCCGCCTCCAGCACCTCCCCGTACGTCGTGCCTTTCGCCACCACACGCGCGGCTCCGGCGAGGGTGATACGAATTTCTGGCACGGCCGACACGGTTGCTCCCTGGGAGACGTCGATGGATGGTCCGAAATCGATGCTACCGGTGTCGGCGACGCGATTTCTCAGGCGTCGCGGCTCCGGCGGTAGCCCAGCGAGGTCAGCTCGGCCCTGGTGCCGCGGAAGACGTTGCGATCCAGCGGCTTCTGCGAGTGCTGGTGGATGGTCCACCTCTGCCACGGCCTGGGCACCTGCGGCCTGCCCCGGGGCTGGTCGGGCGCGGCGATCCACAGCGGGTAGGCATCCAGCCCGGCGCAGTTGCCGTTCTGCGCGAACGCCTGGAACGTGTAGATCACCGGCTTCACCCCGGCCAGCGCGATGACCGCCTGGCACCAGCTGCGGGCGAACCGCGCCACCCTGGCGGCGGGCAGGTGGTCGTTGGTCTCCAGGTCGAGGGCGAGCAGATCGCCCCTGCGCAGCCCTCCGGCCCGCTGCACGATCTTCAAGAAGTGCACCGCCTGCACCTCGGGGTCGCCTGCGGGGCGGGCGAAATGGTAGGCGCCGCAGACGATCCAGCTCTCGCGCATGCCGTTCCAGTTGGTGCCGAACCACTTGTCGGTGAAGGTGCTCCCCTCACTCGCCTTGGCGAAGGCGAAGGAGACCCCGCTCTTCGCCTGCGCGCCCCAGTTGACGGCGCCCTGCCAGTTCGACACATCGATCCCCTGCAGCATGGCGGCCACGCTAACCGGACGACACCGCGGGCACACGCCCGACGCTCCCTCGGCATGCTGCCGTTGCGACCGCTTTGGCTAGGCTTGGTTGGCGTGAACGCAGCAGCTCAGATCTCCGGCGCGTACGCGACCGGTATCGCGACCATAACTTCCGGCGGAACCGTGCTCGACACGTGGTTTCCGTCCCCGCAGCTGGGCGAGCCCTCCTCGCCGGGCACCAGCCGGCTGAGCACGCAGGAGGCCGCCCAGGAGCTTGGCTCCGGGGTCGCCGCGCTGCTCGGCCCCGACGAGGACCGCGGCGTGGAGGTGGTCGCGGTGCGGACTCAGATCACCAAGCTGTCGGAGGCCCCGGCCGACGCCCACGACGCCTACCTGCGCCTGCACCTGCTGTCGGCGCGCCTCGTCCAGCCGCACGGCCTGAACCTGGACGGGCTGTTCGGCCTGCTCTCCAACGTGGTGTGGACCAACCACGGCCCGTGCGCCGTCGAGGGCTTCGAGCAGGTACGGCTCCGCCTGCGCGCCCGGGGCCAGGTGACCGTCTACGGCGTGGACAAGTTCCCCAGGATGGTCGACTACGTGGTGCCCACCGGCGTCCGGATCGCCGAGGCCGACCGGGTCCGTCTGGGCGCGCACCTGGCAAGCGGCACGACCGTGATGCACGAGGGTTTCGTCAACTTCAACGCCGGGACGCTCGGCGGCTCCATGGTCGAGGGCCGCATCTCGGCGGGTGTCGTGGTGGGCGACGGCTCGGACGTCGGCGGCGGCGCCTCGATCATGGGCACCCTGTCCGGCGGCGGCAAGCAGGTCATCTCCATCGGGCGGCGCTGCCTGCTGGGCGCCAACAGCGGCATCGGCATCTCCCTCGGTGACGACTGCGTCGTGGAGGCGGGCCTCTACGTCACCGCCGGGACCAAGGTGGTCCTGCCCGAGGGCCGGGTGGTCAAGGCTGCCGAGCTCTCCGGCGCCTCCGGCCTGCTGTTCCGCCGCAACTCCACCTCGGGCGCGGTGGAGGCCGTGCCCCGCCGGGGGACGGGCGTGGAGCTCAACAGCATCCTGCACGCCAACGACTGATCACCGGCACGCCTCCGCGCCCGCGGAGGCGTGCCGAAGGCCTTGGCCCCGCGGATGTTCGTCTCCGGGTCTCCCAGCTGGCAGGGTGGCCCCACGGACCTCACACCGGAGCGGTCGCCTCCGGTCTCCTGCCCGGATCTCGGGACCGAGGTCTCCGCGCTGGAAGGATTCAAATGACCGGTCAGGAGATGGCGGGCGACGGGAGCGGCGCGACGGCGGCGGCCCGGTGGGTGACGGGGCTGTTCGCACCGCAGGTGCTGGTCATCGGGCTGCCCCCGGTCGTCGGGCTGATGGCCGACGGATGGCGGGGAGGGGCATGGGGCCTGGTGGCCTCGGCCCTGTGCGGCGGCATTCCCGCCCTGGTGATCCTGACCGGAGTCCGCTCAGGACGGCTGGACTCCTACCATCTGGTCGACCGGGCGAGCCGGACGAGGCCGCTGCTGGTGGCGGTCGCGGCGGTGGTCGTCGCGCTGGTGCTGCTGATCTCCCTGGGTGCGCCCCGCCTGCTGGTGGCCACGGTGACCGCGATGCTGGCCGCGCTCACGGTGACGGTCCCGATCACCCTCAGGTGGAAGATCTCCTTCCACGCGGCCGTGTCCGCGGGCACCGTGGTGGTGCTGGCCCATGTGCTACCCGCGGCGCCCACCCTGGTCACGGGCGCGCTGGTGGTGGCGACGGTGTGCTGGGCGCGGGTCCGGCTCACCCACCACACGCCCGCCCAGGTCGCCGCCGGAGCCGTGACCGGCGCCGGAACGGCCTGGGCGGCACTGAGCGCCTTCGGCGTCTGAGCGGGGCGGGCGCGGTCAGCGCGTCGAGGCCGAAGATGTTGGACATCCAAACGGAGGAGAAACCGTCATCGGCCGCGCGGGCGATGCGCTCCCGCAGCTTGCCGAGCACGTCCGGTTCCTTCGGTTCGTTGAGCAACAGTCCGAATCGCATCGCTACCGAACTCCATCTCTCGTAAGCTCCGCCCAGTGCAGATCGACGACGGTGATCGCACACAGGCATCCGGTCACGGGAGTTCGGTGAACCGCTCCACCTGCTCGATCTTGCCCGCGATGACGATCACGTCCCCGTAGCTCAGCACGGTCCCGGAGTCGGCATAGGTGAACTCGTCGTACTGGCCCTTGACGCAGACCACCGTCACGCCGTACTTGCGCCGCAGGTTGGACTCGCCCAGGGGCACGCCGACGTACTCGCGGGGCGGCCGGGTCTTGACCACCGCGTAGTCACCGTCCACCTCCATGTAGTCGAGCATCCGCCCGTTGAGCAGGTGGGCCAGCCGCTCCCCCATGTCGTGCTCGGGGAGGATCACGTGGTGGGCGCCGACCCGCTCCAGAATGCGGCCGTGCTCGCGGCTGATCGCCTTGGCCCAGATGTCCTCGATCTCCAGCTCGACGAGCAGGGACGTGGTGAGGATGCTGGACTCCAGGTCGGTGCCGATGGCGACCACCGCCCGGTAGAAGTCGGGCACCCCGATCTGCCGCAGCGCCTCGATGTCCGTGGAGTCGGCGACGACGACATGGGGGAGCTTTCCCGCCAGGCTCTGCACCACCTTGGGGCGGCTGTCGATGGCCAGCACCTCGGTTCCCCTCCGGGAGAGTTCGAGCGCGAGGGAGCCGCCGAAGCGGCCGAGCCCGACGACCACCACGGGATCGTTTCTTCTGTCAGCCAACGATCGTCCTCTTTCGGAAGTCCGCAGCCGCGGGGGTCCGTCAACGCGAAGAGCCCGGAGGTGGACGACAGCCTCCAGGCTCCTACCTGCGTGTCACCGGCGGGCGCTCAGACCCGGATTCGCCCGATTCTACCTCAGGGGAACACCAAGAGGTCTTCCTCGTTCCCCGCGGGATCGGGACCGGATCCGGAGAGATCGGGACCGGATCCGGAGGCGGCGAGGGTGTCGAGAACCTGCAGGCCGTACTTGGCCAGCTTGTTCTCCCCGACCCCGCTCACCGTGCCCAGCTCGGCCAGGGACGAGGGGGACCGGGTCGCGATCTCGCGCAGGGTCGCGTCATGGAAGATCACGTACGCGGGCACGCCCTGTTCCTTCGCGACCGCTCCGCGCCAGGCGCGGAGCAGCTCGAACACCGGCACCGCCTCCTCGGGCAGCTCGGCGGGCTCGGCCCGGCGCGAAGTGGAGCTCTTCGCCGCCCTGGCGGCCCGAGCCGCCATCGTAGGCTCGCGCCGCAGCGGGACCTGACGCCTGCGCCCCAGGACCTCCGCGCTCGCCTCGGTCAGCACCAGCGTGCCGTAGTCGCCCTCGACGGCCAGCAGCCCTTGGGCCAGCAACTGGCGTACCACACCGCGCCACTCGGCCTCGCCCAGCTCCGTGCCGATGCCGAACACCGTCAGGCCGTCGTGGTCGTGCTGGATGACCTTGGCCGTCTTCTTCCCGAGGAGGATGTCGATGATCTGGCCCGCGCCGAACTTCTGACGGCGCTCGCGCATGAGCCGGAACACCGTCGACAGGACCTTCTGCGCGGCGACCGTGCCGTCCCAGGACTCCGGTGGCGACAGGCAGGTGTCGCAGTTGCCGCAGGCGGCGGCCTGCTGGCCGAAGTAGGCGAGCAGCAGCGCGCGGCGGCACTCGACCGCCTCGCACAGGGCGAGCATGGCGTCCAGATGGGTGGCCAGGCGGCGGCGGTGGGCGTCGTCGCCCTCCGAGGTGTCGATCATCTTGCGCTGCTGCACGACATCCTGGAGGCCGTAGGCGAGCCACGCGGTGGAGGGCAGGCCGTCGCGCCCCGCCCGGCCGGTCTCCTGGTAGTAACCCTCGATGGACTTGGGCAGGTCAAGATGGGCGACGAACCGCACGTCGGGCTTGTCGATGCCCATGCCGAACGCGATGGTGGCGACCATGACGAGGCCGTCCTCACGCAGGAAGCGCGCCTGGTTGGCGGCGCGGGTGCGGGCGTCGAGGCCCGCGTGGTAGGGCAGCGCGCGGATGCCGTTCTCCACCAGGAACTCGGCG
Organism: Streptosporangium sp. NBC_01810; assembly: GCF_035917355.1. Taxonomy (NCBI): domain Bacteria; kingdom Bacillati; phylum Actinomycetota; class Actinomycetes; order Streptosporangiales; family Streptosporangiaceae; genus Streptosporangium; species Streptosporangium sp. NBC_01810. The sequence continues at coordinate 3,655,801 of NZ_CP109070.1, forward strand.
ATCTTCTCGACCGAGTTGCGCGACAGGCAGTAGACGATGCCCGCCTCCCCTGCGTGCTCGGCGCGAAGCAGTTCGAGCAGCTGCCGCTTGGGCTCGTTCTTGGGAGCGATGCGGTACTGGATGTTGGGGCGGTCGAAGCTCGCCACGAAGTGGCGGGCCCGCTCCAGGCTGAGCCTGGAGGCGATCTCGGCGTGGGTGGCCTCGGTGGCCGTGGCGGTCAGCGCGATGCGCGGCACGTCCGGCCAGCGCTCGTGCAGCGCGGACAGGGCGAGGTAGTCGGGCCGGAAGTCGTGCCCCCACTGGGCCACGCAGTGCGCCTCGTCGATGGCGAACAACGAGATCGTCCCGCTGTCGAGCAGGCGCAGCGTCGCGTCGACCCGCAGACGCTCCGGCGCCAGGTAGAGCAGGTCCAGCTCGCCGGAGAGGAAGGCCGACTCGACCTGGCGACGCTCCTCGAAGTCCTGCGTGGAGTTGAGGAACCCGGCCCGCACACCGAGCGCCGTCAGGGCGTCGACCTGGTCCTGCATGAGCGCGATGAGCGGCGAGATCACCACTCCCGTGCCCTTACGCACGAGCGCGGGGATCTGGTAGCACAGCGACTTGCCGCCACCCGTCGGCATGAGCACCAGGGCGTCGCCGCCGGCCACGACGTGGTCGATGATCTCCTGCTGGCCCGCCCGGAACGAGTCGTAGCCGAAGACGCGCTGCAGGACCCGCGACGCGTCGCTCACCTCGGGGTCGTTCTCGGGGAAAGGCATCGGATCATTGTATGAGGCACCCCCGACAGCCGGGGATGAACCGGCCACAAGACCGGCCGAGTCGGGGATGGAGAAGCGGGTGACCAGGGTGTCGGTGCTGGCCTTGGTGGTGAACTCGACGTAGCTGCCCGCCGTGTTCAGCGTCACCGCCCTGCGGCCCGACGCCTCACCCGCCAGGTCGCCGATGTTGCGGTTCGGGCCGATCACGGCCGCCCCGCCGCCGACGACGGCGTCCTCGGCCTCGTACATGTCGTACGGCATGTTGGCGCCGCGACCGACGAAGAACGGCTGGGTGGCCCAGGCCGCCGCCGGGGGCAGCTTCAGGATGATCTGGTCCACGTTGGTGACGGCTCCGAGGTCCACCTGGAGCCACTGTGGGAAGGCGTTGTTGCCGCTCTCCCAGTAGGTGTTGGCATTGCCGTCGGTGGCGTTGGCCTCGCCGTAGGGGGCGGCGGTGCTGCTTGACGAGGTCGCCTTACCCACCGCGAGGTTGGGGCCGGCCGCCGTGGCGGGTGAGGCCGCCCCGGCCAGGATGAGCAGGTTGGTCGCGGCCATCGCCGCCAACAGCCTTAACGCCAGGTACTGCTTTCTCATCGCGTTCCTCTACCTCTCGGCTGGAACGACAGGGTCAGGGGGAGGCCGCGGCCTCCGTCGCGCGACGTGCTCGGCACCTGCGGGGGGCGCCTCGCTCGCAAGATGCGGACTCCGGATGCCCGGACTCCGGCGGGCGGGCCGACCGGTGTGGTCCGCGGGGTCGGTTCGCGGGACCGGTTCGCGAGCCCTGGCCTGTTCGTCGCTGGGGGGTGCTGGTCGCCGGGTACACCACCGGCACAAGTTGCAAAGAACGGAGAGAATTTAACAGAGGCTTGCAATATTTTTGCATTGTGCTGGCCAAATGTTACATACGCGCTACGGCGCCGTCAACGGGTCGAAACGGACTGCCACTTCGCCCCCGACCCCCCGGGCGCGAATCGGCCCTCATGCCGACGAAACACCCGACATGTCACTCTTTTTCGGGAAAGTTCTTCCGCACCGAAAAGGCGTGGGACTCGCCCGCTCACCGAAAAGGCGGGGTGGGGACTCGCCCGGAGATCCGCCCGCCGGCGTGAACACTCCGCTGAGCGCGAGTCGACCCTGCCGGCACCGGCCGACCGTTGAGGTGCGGCAGTGCCGCCGCGGCGGGTTCGGCTCCGGCGAGTGAGGGGGCAGGAGGCGGCTCGACCACCTCGATCCTCGGCTGCGGCGCCGACCGTGACACCTGGTAAGGCTGGGCGGGTACGGCCGGCGCCGCATCGTCGCGAGTCGGACCGCGCTCGGCTCCTGGCATCGCGCACCGGGCAGGCGTCGTCGACGACCTGCCGGACCCGCACCCGGGCGGTCATACCGTCACGGAGCACCGGCGCCCCCAGGCACGACCGGCTGCACGACCGGCTGCACGGCCGTGCTCACCACGCTGCGGAGCCCGTCGCGCCGGCCGATGCTGGAAATGGCACCGCCGACGAGCTCACGGAGCTTGCCGACGTCAGGGCGCATGCCTTTGATCGCCGTCTCGATGGTGAGGAACGTGGCCTCCCTGCCGAGAAGCGGCGAGGGAGTGGGGGCGGTCACGGACCGTCCTGCGCGAGTCGCCCGCAGGTCGACGGCGAGCAGCCGGGAGCGCACGCGCACCGGCCCCACGGTCAAATCATGGTCAGATGATCGAGAAAGCCGGCCCGCTGGGTTGCGAACCGGCTTCTGACCTGGGAAAATAGCGTGGGCGATACTGGGATCGAACCAGTGACCTCTTCGGTGTGAACGAAGCGCTCTCCCGCTGAGCTAATCGCCCGCCCTGTCCAGCCCCTTGCGGTGCCGACGTGGAAAACCATACAGCAATCCGGGAGTGCTCGCGAAGCGGTGTCCGCCACTAAAGTGATCTTGAGAGATGACGCGCTCGGGAGGCAAAGCCCTGGGGATGCATCCGACGGGGGGCTACGGTGTCATAGCATCATCCTGATCCGCAGAAGCACCGAACGACCCAGGCTCGACCCGAATCACCCGAGACGCCCTACCAGGGAGTCGACGGTGACCAAAACGAGACGCAAAACCCTTGCAAATACGGCCCTGTTGGTGATGTTTAGCCCGGTAGATGCCCAAATGTCGCGCTGTGATGTGCGTTACAGAAGGGCGTTGAGGCGGAATCTTTCCTACAGGTTTCTTTGTTCCGCGTGATGGCTCATGCGGAGCGAAGTCCGCTTGAGAGCAGTGAAAGCCCCGAAGAGGGGACCGACGACGAAAAGGTTTGGCTGACGATGAACAGCGCCACCGTCTCTGCCGAGCTAGGCCTTCGGCTTGTGGTCCCCGACCGTACCACCGTCCCCCTGCTCGCCGGACTCAGCTACACGGCCGGTGATCCTTACGCGATCAGAATGGCCTTCCACGTAGGAAACGACGAACCGGTCGAGTGGATCTTCGCCCGCGAGTTGCTGACCGTCGGCATCGTGCGGCGGGTGGGCGACGGCGACGTGCAGGTGTGGCCGGCGCGTGCCGACGGCGAGCGCACGCTGCACATCAGTCTCACCTCGCCGTTCGGACAGGCGCTGTTCGAGGTGCCGCTGGCTCCGCTCACGGAGTTCCTGCACCGGACGTACGAGCTGGTGCCCGCGGGCCGCGAGACCGACTTCATGGATCTGGACGCCGAGCTCAGCAACATGCTCTGGAGTTCCTGACCCGTCCCGGGCCACCCCCTCCCGCGACGGAGCCGCCGGTCTACGCCGCGGTCCCGAGCAGACTCCGCATCCTGGCGATCTCGATGCCCTGGCCCGAGACGACGTCCTTGGCGGTGGCCAACATGGCCCGGTCGGTGCCCTCGCGCAACTGGAGCCCGGCCATCGCGACCGCCGCCTCGTGGTGAGCGATCATGAGGGTCAGGAAGAGCTTGTCGAAGGCCGCTCCCCTGGCCCCCCTGAGCCGGTTCATCTCCTCCAGCGTGACAGCGTGATCGTCATGCCCCACATGCCCTCGCGGTGCCCGGCCGACCGCCTCCAGCCATGACGTCATGGCCGCGATCTCCGGCCGCTGCGCAGCGGTGATCCGCTCGGCGAGTCTCCGCAGGACCGGCGAGGACGACCTGGCCGGGACCAGCTCCGCCATCTCCAGTGCCTGCCGGTGGTGCGGGATCATGCCCTCGGCGAACCGCACGTCGGCCGCCGTGACCCTGGCCTCGGACTCTCCGAGACTCTCGCCCGGCCTCGCCGTACGGCCCGCCTCGCCGGGGCCGCCCGGGACTATCACGGGGGCGCCGGTCTCCGCGACGAGCGGTGCCGATCGTCCCGGCCCCGCCTCCGTACATCCGCCAAGGACCGATGCCGCCAAGATCACCGCGATAACCTGACCTGGCATACGCATCCTCCGCATAGCTTCAATAATGGGGCAAGTGGACCGACGTAATGGGGGCACCGTGCGATCGACCGTGGCGTTCGGCCTGGCCGCGCTACTTCTTGTGGCCGGATGCGGGGCGGATCCAACCCCCTCGGCCCCACCGCCCGCGGCCGCCTCGTCCGCCCCGGAGGGGAGCACGAGTGCCGAGCGGACGGACGAGACCCCCTCTCCGGGGATCTCGGGGGACGGCACCCACAGCGCCAACGTCACGCACCTGGCCAACGTGCCGTTCGGCGCCCCGCTCGACGGGCCCCAGGCGTGGGGCACCGACCTGGCCTTCCAGGGCGACTACGCGTTCGCCGGCAACTTCGACGGCTTCAGCGTCTTCGACATCTCCGACCCCTCCCGCCCCTCGGTGGTCAGCCGGGTGCTCTGCCCCGGCGAGCAGAACGACGTCTCGGTGAGCGGGAACCTGCTGTTCCTGTCGATCGACTCCGCCCGGGTCGGCCCGGAGTGCGACGCCCAGCGCGGCGAGCCGGAGTCGGACGGCTGGGAGGGCATCCGGATCTTCGACATCGCGGACAAGTCCCACCCCAGGTTCGTCTCGGCGGTCCGCACCGACTGCGGCTCCCACACCCACACCCTCGTCCCCGGCGAGAACGCCGACAGGGTCTACCTCTACATCTCCTCACCCGGCCCCGAGCCGCGGTCGACGACCTGCTCGGCGCCGCACAACAAGATCTCCGTGGTCGAGGTGCCCGTCGAGGCCCCCGAGACCGCCAAGGTGGTTTCGAAGCCGGTGCTCTCCGACAAGCCCGGCGAGGACGGCCTCGGCGGCTGCCACGACATCACGGCCTACCCCGAGAAGAACCTGGCCGCCGCGGCCTGCTTCGGCGACGGGGTGCTGCTGGACATCACCGACCGGGTCAATCCCAAGGTGCTCCAGCACGTGAGCGACCGGGAGAACTTCGCCATCTGGCACTCGGCGACGTTCAACAACGACGCCACCAAGGTCGTCTTCGGGGACGAGCTGGGCGGCGGCGTGAGTGCGACCTGCGACTCCGGCACCCCCAGGACCAAGGGCGCCAGCGCCGTGTACGACCTCGGCAAGAACCGCAGGCTCACGCTCCGCGGCTACTTCAAGATCCCGAGGGAGCAGAGGTCCGACGAGAACTGCGTCGCGCACAACGGGTCGCTGCTACCTGTGCCGGGAAAGGACATCATGGTCCAGGCGTGGTACCAGGGCGGGGTGTCCATCTGGGACTTCACCGACGCGACCGCCCCCCGGGAGATCGGCTTCTTCGAGCGGGGCCCGATCTCGGGAGTCGGCGGCTCGTGGTCGGCGTACTACTACAACGGCCACATCTACTCCAGTGACATCACCAGGGGCCTGGACGTGCTCCGCGTCAACGACCCGCTGACCGATCCCGCCGCCAAGGTCAGGCTCAAGGAGCTGAACGCGCAGACCCAGGTGTCCTACTAGCCGGTCCCCCATCGGACGACCCCAGCCGGTCCCCCGCCGGACGACCGGCCTTCCGGCGGGGGTGTGCCCTCGCCGGAACCGGAAACCCGAAACCCGAAACCTCAGGGGTCGAGGTCGGCGGCGGAGCGCTCGGCGAAGACCTGCATGGCCTTGGCGGTGATCGGACCCGGCGCGGCGGGCAGCACGGTCTGGCCGACCGCGCGGATCGGCTGGATGTCACGGGTGGTGGAGGTCAGGAACGCCTCATCGGCCTCGTACAGGGCCGAGAGCGGGACGTCCTCCTCGGCTCCCCCGCACCACTCCAGCGCGAGCGCGCGGGTGACCCCGGCCAGGCAGCCCGAGGCGAGCGTGGGGGTGACCAGCCGGCCGTCGCGCACGACGAAGACGTTGCTGCCCGTGCCCTCGCAGAGGTCTCCCACGGTGTTCTCGAAGATCGCCTCGCTGCCGCCGGCGGCCTTGGCGTGGAACAGCGCCCTGGCGTTGTCTCCGTAGGAGGTGCTCTTCACCCCGGCGAGCGCGCCGCGCTCGTTGCGCGGCCAGGGCACGACCGTGACGTCGGCGGTGGCCGGGAACGGCTTCTGCTCGTCGACGATCACCACGGTCGTGCAGCCCTGGTCGCCCCGGTCGGAGCCGAGCGGCCCCGGGCCGCTGGTGTAGGTGACCCTGACTCGGCCGAGCCGCCACGGCGGAGCCTCGGCCAGGCAGGCGCGGATCCCGTCGGCGATCGCGTCGGTGTCGGGGTCGGGCAGTTCCATGCGCCGTGCCGAGAGCGTGAGCCGGTCAAGGTGGCGGGTGAGCGCGAACGTGGCGCCGTTCACGCACTTGATGGTCTCGAACACCCCGTCCCCGACCATCAGACCATGATCGAAAACCGAAACGGTGGCCTGATCCGGAGAGACGAGTGCCCCGTTGAGCCATATAGGTACATTCATGCGACTCCTTCTGAACCTGATGTTGATGCCAGAGCGATGAGCCGGGAGGCCTTCAGCTCGGTTTCGTCCCATTCGCGGCGCGGATCGCTACCCCAGGTTATGCCCGCGCCCGTACCGAAACGGATCTCACCGGACGACAGCCAGAACGTGCGGATTCCCACGGCCAGCGAAGCCCGCCGCCGGTCGGCGTCGACCCAGCCCACAGTCCCACAGTACGGCCCGCGCGGCTCGGGTTCGAGCTGATCGATGATACGCAGGGCCGAGGATTTCGGGGCCCCCGTCACCGACCCCGGCGGGAAGGTCGCACCGAACAGCTCGGGCCACCCGCACCCCGGCGCGAGCCGCGCCCTGACCGTGGAGACCAGGTGCACCAGACCGGGATGCTCCTCCACCTCACACAGGGCGGGCACGCTCACCGAGCCGACCTCGGCGACCCTGCCCAGGTCGTTACGGACGAGATCGACGATCATCACGTTCTCCGCGTAGTCCTTCTCCTGCAGGTCCTCCTCGGTGGCTCCGGTCCCCTTGATCGGCCTGGACTCGACCACGTCGCCGTCCCTGGACAGGTAGAGCTCGGGAGAGGCCGACACAACACTCAGCCCCGGCAGGCTCACCGCCGCGGCGTAGGGGGCGGGGTTGCCCTCCGCCAACCGTACGGCCAGTGCCAGCGGGTCCGGCTCCTCCCCCGTGGGCAGCGGCGCGCTCAGCACCCGGCACAGGTTGGCCTGGTAGACCTCTCCCCTCTCGATGTACGAGCGGATGCGCCGCACGCCGTCCTCATACGCGGCCCGGTCCAGGGAGCCGCGCCACGACGACGGGTGCGGCCCGCGCCAGGGGCCGCGTGGCACGGGCAGCGGGGCCTGGCGGACGTCGTCGAACTTGGCGCACGTCACCTTGCCCTCGTAGTCGACCACGACGGCCCACCACCCCGCACCATCCAGTGCGGCCAGGTCTGTGGTGACATCTCGGAGCCCCGTGGCCAGATATCCGGTGACATGCGCAAAAGAGTCATGCACCGCCCTATTGTCTCGCTCGTCCGGTCAGCAGGCACACCAGGGTGCGGGCAGCGGAACGGGCGGCAGGGCCGCGTAAACGGTCCTGCCGGGGGCGAGCTCGCCGGGGGGCGAAGCACCGGATCGGGCGGTACGGCGGCGGTGCGGCGGATGCTCACGGACGCGGTACCGGGACTGCGGGCCGGAACCGTGGTCGCGGAGATGCCGACGATCGGGCCGGGGCTGCGGTCCGGTGACCGTCCCGGCGGTTACGACAGGGGGCCGGTGACCGTCTCGGCGGTTACGACAGGGGGCCGGTGACCGTCTCGGCGGTTACGACAGGGGGCCGGTGACCGTCTCGGCGGTTACGACAGGGGGCCGGTGACCGTCTCGGCGGCGGCGACGACCGCGTTGCCCGCGACGAGCCCGACCACCGTCTCGATCTCCGGTGCGAGGAAGCGGTCGGGCCCCGGGCCGGGGACGGACTGGCGCAGTGCGGCCAGCACGGCTCCGGTCGCCGGGGCGGGCCGCAGCGGGGCGCGCAGATCCAGGGCCCGCGCGGCGGTGAGGATCTCCACCGCGAGCACCCGGGTGAGGCCGTCCACCGAGCGGCGCAGCTTGCGCGCGGCCGACCAGCCCATGGAGACGTGGTCCTCCTGCATGGCGGAGCTCGGGATCGAGTCGACGCTCGCGGGCACGGCCAGGCGCTTGAGCTCGGAGACCACCGCCGCCTGGGTGTACTGAGCGATCATGTGGCCGGAGTCGACACCGGGATCGTCGGCGAGGAAGGCCGGTAGGCCGTGGCTGCGTGCCACGTCCAGCATGCGGTCGGTGCGGCGTTCGGAGATGCTCGCCATGTCCGCGACCGCGATGGCGAGGAAGTCGAGCACGTAGCCGACGGGGGCGCCGTGGAAGTTGCCGTTGGACTCCACCCGGCCGTCGGCCAGGACCACCGGGTTGTCGATCGCCGAGGCGAGTTCCCGTCCGGCGACCGAGGCGGCGTGCGCCAGGGTGTCACGGGCGGCACCGGCGACCTGCGGGGCGCACCGCAGGGAGTAGGCGTCCTGGACGCGGGTGCAGTTGCCGTCCCGGTGGGACTCCATGATCCGCGAGCCCGCGAGCAGTGCCCTGAGGTTGGCGGCACTGGCCGCCTGCCCGGGGTGCGGGCGCAGTGCCTGCAGGTCGGCGGCGAAGACGCGGTCGGTGCCCAGCAGCGCCTCCACGCTCATGGCCGCGCCGATGTCGGCGACCTTGAACAGCCGGGCGAGGTCGTCCATGGCCAGGATGAGCATGCCGAGCATGCCGTCGGTGCCGTTGATGAGCGCGAGCCCCTCCTTGGCCACCAGTTCGACGGGCTCGATGCCCGCCCGCTTGAGCGCCTCCGCGGCGTCGACCCGCTCGCCGGCGGCGTCCCGGACGACGCCCTCACCCATGATCGTGAGGGCCACGTGGGAGAGCGGCGCGAGGTCGCCGGAGCAGCCGAGGCTGCCGTACTCGTGCACGACGGGGGTGATCCGCGCGTTGAGCAGGCTCTCCAGCACCTTGGCCGTCTTCGGGCGCACGCCGGTGTGGCCGGTGGCCAGGGTGTGCAGGCGCAGCAGCATCATCGCGCGGGTCACCTCGACCTCGACCTCGGGGCCGGATCCGGCGGCGTGCGAGCGGACGAGGGAGCGCTGCAGCTGTGCGCGGAGCGCCGGGTCGATGTGCCGGGTGGCCAGGGCGCCGAACCCGGTCGAGACGCCGTAGGCGGGGGTGGGGCTCTCGGCCAGTTCGTCCACGCGCGTGCGGGCCGCGGCCATGGCGGCCACGGCGTCGTCGGTGAGACGCACGGTGGCACCGTACCTGGCGACCTCGACGACCTGCTCGAAGCTCAGCGGCTCCGGCCCGACGTTCACGACCTCGTTGTCGCGCATGCTGTCACTCTCTCGCGTAGGTTGAACTTGGTAACTGGTGAACCCATTGCTGGCTCCTTACATCTCACGATACCGGTAGCGCTCGGTTTGGGGAGTGGCCGGGTATTCGCTAGAGTTCTCGCAGTGAGTCCGGGCAGGTCCCGGAGGCACGCGGAAGTGGCTCAGTGGTAGAGCATCACCTTGCCAAGGTGAGGGTCGCGGGTTCGAATCCCGTCTTCCGCTCGGAAGGGACTCCGGTCCCCCCACTCGGTGGAGTGGCCGAGAGGCGAGGCAACGGCCTGCAAAGCCGTGTACACGGGTTCAAATCCCGTCTCCACCTCTGGTTCGCAGCGAGGACGATTAGCTCAGCGGGAGAGCGCTTCCCTGACACGGAAGAGGTCACAGGTTCAATCCCTGTATCGTCCACCATCGCTCATGGCGACCATGAGCGGATCAGATCGAACAGCCGTCAAAGTTCCGGTTCGGGGCCTTGGCGGCTTCGTGCTCTTCCGGCCGGTCGCCGGTGGACCGCGGCCGCGGGCCGGATCACACTCGGCACCGCCGTCCACCGCCGGAGTGCCCACCCGCACCAAGCGCACCGCCCGACTCGGTGGCGGCCTCCATAACGTGCCACCCCCGGACATAGCGCGCGGCCCCGGATGTCGGGAGTGCCCCTGCCGGTGCCGTCATCCGTCACCTCGCGGTCGACGGACCTGTTCACCCGATCTTGGCCGCGTATTCGCGGTCGAGAGACATCGAAGACGCGTAGCATCGGCGTTCGCGGCATTCATTCGTTTCCCGCTCGGATTCACGGACACGGAGGGTCATGAACAGCTCCTTCATCCCCGCCGCCCGCGCGGCGGCCGGCACGACCGGGCCGGGCGACGTCCCCGCGTCACGACGGTCCCCCCTGCCGGGGAACGGCGGCGGACCGCGCGGAACCGCTCTGTTGGAGACGTCATGACGGATCTGCTGCGCAATCCCGTGAAGAACTACGACTGGGGATCGCGCACGGCCATCGCCACGCTGGCCGGGCGTCCCTCCCCCGCGGAGCGGCCCGAGGCGGAGATGTGGCTCGGCACCCACCCGTCCGGCTCCTCGTCGGTGCTGCGTCAGGGAGCTTGGCACTCCCTCGCCGAGACGGTGGCCGCCGACCCGATGGCCGAACTGGGGAAGGAGACCGTCAAGCGGTTCGGCACGCGGTTGCCGTACCTGCTGAAGCTGATCGCCGTGGACCTGCCGCTGTCACTGCAGGTTCACCCGTCGCGGCGGCAGGCGGAGGAGGGCTACGCCAGGGGCGTCTACGTCGACCCGTTCCCCAAGCCCGAGTTGATCTGCGCACTGACCCCGTTCACCGCGCTGGCCGGGTTCCGTCCGCCGCGAGAGGCCGCGGCGCTCATCGGCGGGCTGGGCGTGCCGGACCTGGAGCCCGTCGTGGCGCCGCTGGCGGCCGGGGACGCCTCCGCCGCGCTCCACGCGCTGGTGGAGTGGCCGAAGGAGGGCAGGGGGGATCTTGTGGCCGCGATCGCGCGGGCCGCGTCGGCCGCCGGCGGCCCCGACAACGAACCGGTCGTACGCCTGGCCCGCATCCACCCCGAGGACCCGGCCTGCCTCGCCCCGCTGTTCCTGCAGCGCCATGAGCTGCGGCCCGGTGAGGCGCTGTTCCTGGACGCGGGAGTCCTGCACTGCTACCTGAGCGGTTTCGGTGTGGAGATCATGGGCAGCTCCGACAACGTGCTCCGCGCGGGGCTGACCGGCAAGCCGATGGACGTCGACGAGCTGCTGCGCGTCACCGACCCCTCGATCTCGCCCCTGCCGGTCGAGCCGGTCGGCAACCTCTACCACACGCTCGCCCCGGAGTTCCGCCTCGGCACGGCCGTCCCGGGCTCCGGGCTCCCCCTGGAGGGGGGGATACCGCGCATCCTGGTGTGCACCGAGGGCAAGGTCGAGGTCGGCGGGCAGGTTCTACGGTCGGGCGAGTCCGCCTTCGTCCCCGCCTCCTATGGCGCGGTTGAGCTGCGCGGCCCCGGAACGATCTTCTGGGCTGAACCCGGCGTCGGCTGACCCGCCACACCGTGACCGGGCCGCCGACCCCGGCTACCGCAGGCTCCCCGTCCCCGTCCACCCCGCGTCCGCAGGGTGGACGGGAGAGGGCGGTCGACGGCCCGGCCCGTGGCCGTCGCCCACGAACCGGGCCGGTCACTCCGTGCCGCGGTCGGTGAGGCGCGCGTCCCGTCGGCCCTGGCCGAGCTCGTCGGCCCGCAGCGCGAGGAGGACGTCGGGGCGCAGCAGCCGGGAGGAGCCGTCCAGTTCCAGGAGCCCGAGGATGCGGCGCAGGCGGTAGCTGACGGTGTTCTCGTGGATCGACAGGTGCTGCGCGGTCAGCCGTACCGACAGGCCGCAGGCGAGATAGGCCCGCAGGGTCTCGATGAGCGCCGGGCTGGGCCGCAACGGGGTCAGCACCGTGTCCACCAGGCGGCGGGCGTCGAGGGGGCTATGGGCTGTTGATTGCTTCATCAGTGGTTATCAGTTCTCCTTTGGCCTTCTCTGTCCGGCGGGCCGAGGTGTGGCAGGAGGCGGTACGCGCTGTCGGGGTTGGGTCCCGTGCCGTTGGCGGGCTTTCCTGCTGATTGGGGAGCTGTCGATCATCCCTGAGGGTAAGCTAGCCGTCGTCGTTCGACAGCGGTGGGTAAAGGGCAGGGGGTGGGGTGGTGTGGGTTCAGCAGGCCTACCGCTTTGCCCTCGACCCCGCTCCGGCCCAGGCCGGTGCGTTGTTCTCACATGGCGGGGCGGCGCGGTTCGCGTTTAACTGGGCGCTGGGCCTGGTCAAGGCGGCGCTGTCGCAGCGGGAGGCGGAGAAGACCTACGGAGTGGCGACTGAGTTGCTGACCGAGGTGCCCTGGTCGCTGTACGCGTTGCGCAGACGGTGGAACGTGGCCAAGGACGGTGTCGCGCCGTGGTGGGGTGAGAACTCCAAGGAGGCCTACAACAGCGGCCTGGAGGCGCTGGCGCGGGCGTTGCGCAACTGGGCCGATTCGCGCACCGGCAAGCGCAAGGGAAAGAAGGTCGGGTTTCCCCGGTTCAAGTCCAAGCACCGCACCACCCCGGCCTGCCGGTTCAGCACCGGCACCATCCGCGTGGAGGCCGATCGTCGGCATGTCACGTTGCCGCGGCTGGGCACGATCCGCACGTGTGAGTCCACTCGGAAGCTCGCCCGTCACCTGGAGCGGGGTACGGGCCGGATTCTGTCGGCGACCATCCGGTGGGAGGGGGGCCGGTGGTTTGTGTCGTTCACCTGCGAGATCGACCGCGCCGAGCATGTTCCGGCCCGGCCGGGGGCGGTGGTGGGGGTGGATCTGGGAGTTAAGGCGCTGGCGGTGCTGTCCACCGGCCAGGTCGTCGACAACCCCAGACATCACCGTTCGGCGTTGCGGCGGTTGCGGCGGCTCAACAGGCAACTGGCCCGCCAGGCAGGGCCGCGCACTTCTGCTGGTGGTCGCCGGGAGCCGTCAGCACGCTGGCGCAAGACCAAGGCCGCGCTGGGCAAGGCGCACGCGAGGGCGGCCCGGCAGCGGCGCGACGGCCTACATAAGCTCACCAGCGAACTGGCCCGCCTCTACGGCACGGTCGTGGTCGAGAACCTGAACGTGTCGGGCATGCTCGCCAACCGGCGCCTGGCCCGCGCGGTCGCCGACGTCGGGATGGGTGAGGTGAGACGGCAGCTCACCTACAAGACCGGCTGGGGTGGTGGTCAGCTGGTGGTGGCGAGCCGCTGGTATCCCAGTAGTAAGACGTGTTCGGGTTGTGGTGTGGTGAAAGCCAAGCTCGCCCTGTCCGAACGCATTTTTGAATGCGGCGGGTGTGGTCTGGTCCTGGATCGGGATCTGAACGCCGCCCGTAACCTGGCCACGCTCGCGGCCGACGTCGCCCAGAGTTGCGGGGAGACGGTAAACGCCCGCCGAGGAGCGGTAGGACCCGGCACCTGTGCCGGGCGCGCACCGGTGAAACGGGAACCCCGAAAACGGGGAACGCCGCTGCGGCAACGCGGCGGCTCGCTGATCCTCAACGACAAACACTGAGAATCAGCGAACGGCTGGCGAAGTTCTCCGCGATCGCGGTGCCCATCGAGGTCGCGATCGCGCTGCTGGCGCTCTTCAAGATCGGCGGCGGGGACGGCGGGTTCGCCGAGGTGGTCACCCAGCAGCCCGCGGTGCCCATCGGCTTCGCCGTCGCGGTCGGCGCCGTCATCTCGACGTGGGTCACCGGCGCCGCGCTCGTCGGGGACGTGACGCGCTTCGCCTCCCGCGGCCGTGACGTGATCATCTCCTGCTTCGTCGGGTTCGTCGTGGGCGCGGGGGTCTTCGAGACCATCGCCACCATCTCGGCCATGTCCGTGGGCAACAGCAACTTCGTGCTGGTCATGCAGGGACTGGGCCTGCTCGCCCCGGCCGCGGTGATGCTGGTGCTGGCCCTGTGGAACACCGCCGACAACAACCTCTACTCGGCCTCGCTCGCCTTCACCAACGCCTCCAACACCCTGGGGCTGCGCGTCGGCAAACCCGTCTGGACCATGATCTCGATCGTCATCGCGGTCCTGGTCGCCTTCGCCGGCCTGGCCGCCCAGTTCCTCGTCTTCCTGAACGTCATCGCGGTCGTCGCGCCGCCGTTCGCCGGCGTGCTCATCGCGCACTTCTGGATCCTGGCCCGCCGCCGCACGGGCGACCAGCTGCTGGAGTCGGCGCCGACGGTGCGGATCGAGGCCCTCGCGGCCTGGGTCGTGGCGGCGGTGCTGGCGAAGTACACCGACGTCCTGCTGACCGACGCGATCGAGGGGCTGGTCTACGGGTTCGTCTGCTATGCCGTACTGGGCTGGGCGGTGGCCGCCCTCAGACGGAGCACACAGGTCGCGGTCGTGGCCGACGCACGGGAAGGAGATGTTCGATGAGATTCGGTCTGGGAGTGCCCACGGGCACCGAGGGACTGATGTACCCCGTCCCCTACGCCGACGCCGGTGAGGCGGTCGAGCTGGCCGTCCAGGCCGAGCGGCTGGGATTCGACTCGGTCTGGGGCAACGACCACGTGACCACGCAGGGCTACGTTCGCGAGGAGTTCGACACCCCGCCCCGCTACTACGACCCGTTCGCCTACCTGAGCTACGTCGCGGCGCTCACCAGCCGGATCCGGCTGGCCACGGCGATCATGGTGCTGCCGTTCCGCAACCCGGTCGTGGCCGCCAATTCGAGTCGTCCGGCCCCACGCCCCTCACCGGCGCCGCCGACCGGCACCCCGATCTGTACGCGGCGCTCGCCACCGCGGCCCGGGCCGCCGGGGCGGGGCTCCGCTACGGCGTCGAGGGGCTCGACGGCGATTCGGCCCTGCGCGAGGCCGCGGGCGACCCCGCCGCGGCCGACGCCACCGGCTGGGCGAGCCTGGTCCGCGGGGTGAAACTCCCCGGCGAGGTGATGCTGCTGCGCCACGCCGCCCGGCTCGCCGAGGCCGGGGTACGCGCCGCCCTGGAGATCGCCGCGGATGGGGTGACCGAGCAGGAACTCGCCCGGGCGGTGGCCGCCACGATGGTCGCCGGTGGCGCGGAGCCGCGCTTCGTGGTGGCGACCACCGGGCCGCGCTCGGCCCTGGCCGACGCCCAGACCGGCTGGCCGCCGTGGCGGTCACCAAGGCCGTGGGACTGGGCGTCGAAGCGGTGGTCGTGGCGAGCACCGGCAACCACGGGGCGGCGGTCGCCGCCTACGCGGCGCGCGCGGGGCTGCCCTGCGTGGTGCTGACCGTGGCGTCGGTGCCGACCACGATGAAGACCCTCATACAGGTGTACGGCGCCCGCGTCGTCGCCCTGGAAAACCCCCCGGACCGGTGGCGCCTGATGCGGCGGCTCGTCGAGGAGCGTGGCTGGCTGGCGATGTCCGGGCACGCCGACCCGCCGGTGGGGTCCATCCCCTACGGCGTCGACGGCTATCGGCATCCCCTTCGACCGGCCGATCGGCCGCCTGGCCGAGGCGGTCGACGTCGTCAGGGCGATGATGACCGGCGAGCGCGTCGACCACCGGGGGGAGCACTTCCGCGTGTCGGCCGGGCTGTCCTTCACCCCGCCGCGCCGTACCCCGCCGATCGTGCTGGGAGTCAAGGGCCCGCGGGCGCTGGCCCTGGCCGCCGAGCGGGCGGACGGCCTGCTGCTGTCCATCCTCTCCTCCGCGCCCTACGTCGCCTCGGTCCGCGAACGCGTCGGAGCCGGGGTGGAGCTGGCCGCCTACGTCGGGCTGTCGGTGGGCGAGGACGCGCGCGCGGCCCGCGACCGGCTGCGCCCCATGGTGGCGACCTACCTCGGCGTGCACGGCGACCATGAGATCACCAGGACCGCGGGGCTCGACGCGGGGCTGTGCGCCGCGTTCCGCGAGGGGTGGCTCGCCGACGCTCCGCGCACCGACCTCGTCGACGACGCGCTGCTCGACCTGTTCACCGCCGCCGGGACGGCGGCCGACGCCGCCGCGTCACTCGGCCGCCTGGCCGCCGCCGGTCTGGACGTGGCGGTCGTCCGCGACGACCCCGACACCGATCCGGGACGGCTCATGCGCGCGGCCGTCCTCGCCACCGGCCCCTGACCGGCCCCTGATCGGCTCCCCGGCCGGCAGGCCTGCCCGGCCCGCCCTGCCCGGCCCGCCCGGGATCCACCTCTTCCCGCGGGCGATCGTCGATTTGCACGAGGGCGAGCGCGCCCTCGCCGGGCGAGGGCTCCTCAGCGTCCATGCCGGCCTGCTGTGGCAGGTAACCCCCGAGGGGGCGTCCATACCGCCCGCTGTGGCGGGTAACCCCAGGAGTGGCGTCCATGCCGGCCTGCTGTGGCACATAACCCCCGAGGGGGCGTCCATGCCGGCCCGCTATGGCAGGTAACCCCCGAGGTGAGCGAAGCGTCCCCACCAGCAAGGCTGGAGGGATTCGATGACACCATCCGAAACGCTCGCGGACCAGGACCTCCATCTGGAGCTGCTCCTGGTCGAGGTACTGCACCACGAGGCCGAGCACCTGGCGACCGGCTGAGCCTCCCGGTCCCGGCTCCAACGGGGGGAGCCGGGAGCGGGGTGCCTCCGAACGGGTGATCGGAGGCACCCTCCGCCGGGAGATGCCCAGCCTGCGTGCGGATGACCTCGACTCAGCGGTCGCCCTCGCCGCGCGCGGCGAGGGCCTCGCCCAGTTCGTCGGCGTGACGCAGGGTACGCACCAGGAACGGCACCGCGAACGCGGTGACCGAGCGCTGCGCGCCGCGGGCCTTCGCCGCCTCGCGCACCTCAGCGGCGATCTTGGACAGTGCGGCCACCGACTGCAGGGTGAGCCCGACGAGCAGGCCGACCCGGTCCGGACGCACTCCGAACCGCCGCAGCGGCCGCAGCCCGCGCTCGACCGCGGACACCACGTCGTCGACCCTGGTGGTGATCGTGAACAGGTTCGCCGCGGTCAGCGCGGCCACGATCCGAAGGCACACCAGCACGGCCGCGTCCAGGCCGAGCAGCCACCACTGCAGCGCGAACATGAACGCCACCAGCAGCCCGAGCGTGCGGGCGAGACGCAGGCAGCGCCCGGGTGAGACCCGTGCCAGCATGTATCCCAGGACCATGACGGCGCAGATACCGCCGAGCCACGCGGGAGAGCGCAGGACGAACACCACCGCCGCGAGCCCGAGCAGGACGAGGAACTTCCAGCCGGCCGGTGTCCGGTGCAGCGGACTCGACCCCGGTTCGTACCATCCGCCGACCATCAGCCGACGAGTTTCCGGTAGTGACGCAGCGCGGGTTCCGGCTCGTCGTCGGCCACGACGCGGCCCTCGTCGAGCACGATCACCCGGTCGAAGCCGCCGAGCAGGTCAAGATCATGGGTCACCAGCACGACCCGCTGCCTCAGCCCCGCGATCAGGGTGCAGAACTGCCTCTTGTTCCGCAGGTCGAGCAGCGTCGTCGGCTCGTCGCAGACGAGCACGTCGGGGTCGAGCACGAGCATCCCGCACAGCGCGAGTAGCTGTTTCTGCCCGCCGGAGAGCTGGTGCGCGGGATGGTCCGCGTAGCCGCCGAGCCCGTGTTCGGCCAGGATCTCGGCCGCCCGCGCGGCACGCTCCCCGGCGGGCAGCCCGCTGCGCCGCAGGGAGAAGGCGACGTCCTCCCCAGCGGTCGGCATCACGATCTGGCTGTCCGGATTGGTGAAGACGAACCCGACGCGCCGCCGTACCTCACGGCCCTTGCGGCTCGGGTCGAGCCCGTCGACCAGCACCCGGCCCGTGCTCGGCAGCACCAGGCCGTTGATCATGCGGGCCAGGGTGGACTTGCCGGAGCCGTTCGCGCCGACGAAGGCCACCCTCCGCTCGGGCAGGCGGAGGTTCACCTCGGACAGCACGACCCGCTCGCCGTAGCTGTGCCCGACACCCTCGAACTCGATCATGGAACCGCCTTCCATCTCGTTCGGGAGCGGGGAGTCGCGAGCATCATCCGGTTCGCGTCGCCGCTCTCGCCGACAGACCCGGCAGGGCGCGATGCACCACGGCGGCGATCAGCGAGGCGGCCACCACCTTGATCAGATCACCCGGCACGAAGATCAGCGACTGCACCGCGGCCGCCGGCAGGTCTCCGATGTACACGCCGAGGAACGGGATGCCGATCAGGTAGTCGGCGACCAGCCCGGCCGCGTTGGCCAGCAGCAGCACCGGCAGCCCGACGCGCTTGGCGCGCGACACGATCAGACCTGCGACCAGCGCGGACAGGACCCAGCCGATCAGGAAGCCGCTACTCGGGGCGAAGAACGAGCCGATGCCGCCCCGCCCGCCGGAGAGCAGCGGCAGGCCGATCGCGACCAGCCCGAGGAACAGCACGACGGAGGCGGCGCCACGGCGTGCGCCCAGGATGCTGCCGGCCAGCAACGGCCCGGCGTTCTGAAGCACGATGGGGACGCTCGAACCGCCGGCGTAGATTCCGGGAAAGATCCCAAGCACCGCGATGAAGGCGGCGAAGACGACCGTACGGGCAAGGTCGACAGCGGGCAGGGGGGAACGGGATTCCGACACATCCGACACGATATCCGCTGGTCATCCTGGAAACACCACGACTGTTGGCCTGGCGCCCTTCGACCCGTAGTGGTAGGCGGTGGTACGGTGCGCCACCGGCCGGGTTGATCTCGTCGCCTGTTTCGGTGCAGCCGGTATCGGCATAATCGTTGGCCGCGAACAAGTGCGCCGAGAAATCGACGATCCGCTCTCCCGTCTCGTCATATCGCGCGGTGCGATCGACGGCTCGACCCGCCTTGATCTTTCAGCTTGTTTTCTCTTTAACCGGTATGAGCGGGCCCGTGTCCCATACGGATCGCCATACACAGGTGACAGACCACTCGGTCGGCCGCACCGTCGATCTCAAGATGGCAGACCATGGCACGGCGTACCCGGGAACACGCGATCAGACGCTTCCTGAAGGGGAAGCCGATTGTGTTTCACGACCCGGTGGAAGGTAACGCTCACGGATCTCGTCGTGAACCACACCTCAGCGGTTTTCGGCTCAACGGCCGGTCCGCGTACGAGCGATTGCATTACCCCGAATCCCGCTCACGCCCTCTCCGGTCCGGGCTTCTTCAGCGTCCCGCCGGAAACTCGTAGATCAGGCGGATGGCGTCGTCGATGGCCTTGTACACATTGTCGATGGTCCGGCGTCCCATGATCCAGGCGCGCAGCTCCCCGTTGAGCACGGCCGTGAGGACGCTGAAAATCGCCTGGTGGTCCTCGTCCAGAGCTTCCTCGCTCGCGAACCCGGATCTCACGATATCGACGAAGATCCCGTCGAGCGAGTGGTAGATGTCCGCGACATAAGGGTCGGACGCCGTCTCCAGCACGATGAGAACCCGATAGAACTGGGGCTGCATCTGAAAAGCGCGAACCGTGCGATGAAGCACATCACCGATGCGCTCGCGCTCCGTTTCTCCGGCAGGGGCGGACTTGTCGAGTTTGCGCTTGAGCCCTTCCTGCCACTCCCGGAACGCGGCCGCGAAGAGGTGCTCCTTGGAGGTGAAGTACCTGTAGAGCGTGCCCAGCGCCACACCCGAGTCCCGGGCCACGTCGGACACCTTGACCCGTTCGTAATCACTACTCGCGAGGCTTCGCAGCGCGGTGCGCACGATTCGCTCCCGGCGCTCACGCTGGTCTCGGCGGAGTAACTCGGGCGCGACCGGACCCGAAACGTCAGTAATCACCGGCAGTTCCCCTCGACCCGCTGGACACTGACCTAGAATACAGCTCTATTCCACTCGTTGATCTGATCAGACTGAGTGAACAGGGTTAATTCTCTGTTTCCTGGTTCGCAAAGTGGGAGAACTCCGGGTTCAAAGTGGCCGGTGACCGGCCCTCAGCCCGCCACCGGCCACCGGCCACTCCGTCAGTGGATCGTCAGCTGACCTCCGTCGATGTTCCACGCCTGTCCGGTCACCCACGAGCCCTGGTCGCTGCAGAGGAACACGACCAGGTTCGCCACCTCACCGGGATCACCCGCCCGCCGGAGCGGCACCGTGGTCTCGATGATGCGGTCCCATGCCTCGTCCGGCAGGTCGTCGAGCCGGGAGGTCCGGACTATCCCGGGACACACGGCGTTGACGCGGATCCCCTCCGGCCCCAGCTCCTGGGCCATCGCCGAGGTCAGCGCGTGCAGTCCCGCCTTCGAGGCGGAGTACGCGGCCGTCCTGGCCCCCATCAGCTTGCCACCGATGGACGAGATGTTGACGATGCTTCCGCCCTCCTTCCTGGCGAGCAGGTGTCGCGCGACCACCCGGCTCAGCTGAAAGGAACCGGTGAGGTTGGTGCCGATCACGGTGTCCCACACCGCCGGATCCAGTCCGGCCACGCTCACCCGGTCGGCGCCCCGTGACGCGGCCGCGTTGTTGACGAGGATGTCGACCCGGCCGAGCCCTCGTACGACCTCGTCGAGGACATGGCCGGCGTTCTCCTCGTTCGCGGCCCCGTCCGTCGTTATGGTCACGCATCGCCGTCCCAGCGCCGCGATCTCCGTCGCGACCGAGGCCAGCCCCTGCCATCCGGCGTCCCGCTCGTGTGCGGGAAATGCCTCCGGCGGCCGGTTGGTGCCGGTCACGGCGACGTCGCAGCCCGCCTCGGCCAGGCCCAGGGCGATGGAGCGGCCGATGGATCGCATCCGCGCCGCTCCTGTGACGAGCGCGACCCTGCCTTCGAATCCGGTCAGCAACATGGCAGGGCCCTCATCCTGTGATCTTCTCGTACTCGGTGGTGCCGTCGAAGTCCTGCACCTCTCCGATGGGGATCAGCCTGCCCGCGGCGCGGTCCAGCCGCTGCTGCAGGACCCCTTCGAGCAGGAAGTCGTCGCCGTCACCGGTGCGCACCTTCACACCCGGCAGGTAGACGGTCGGTTCGGTCACCTCCATGTTGTGCGCCGACTCCATCACGCCCACCCGGTCCATGGTCTTGGCGTGCTCGATCGCCCATGTCGCGAGCATCCCGGCCGTCCAGCCGCCGACGGCCGTGGACGGCACCTGCCTCTCGTGCCCGGGTGTCTTCTCGAACCACTCCAGATAGAGCTTGATCTGCGGTAGGTCGGCGTTCTCCGGCAGGTCGGGGTCGTAGGCGGTGGTGGAGATGACCAGGCCGTCGCCCGCTCCCGGCTGCAGCTTCTTGAGCAGTGACAGGCCCAGCTGGGCCGCCTGCAGGATGCGTGGCTTCCACCCGCTGGCGTGCACGTGGTTCAGCGCCTGCATCGCCTGCAGACCGATGGCGATGTCGTAGAACGTGTCGGCGCCGGACGCGGCAAGGCTGGTGATCTGGTTGGCGACATCGGGGTCGGTGGACTCGAAGGACTCCGTCTTCACGATCTCGATGTTCGAGTTGGCGATGCCCTTCTTGAAACCCTGCAGGTAGGCGCGGCCGAGGTCGTCCTCCTGGTGCAGGATCGCGACCTTGGCGTTCGGGTTGACCGACTTCAGGTACTCCCCGGTCGCCTTGGCCTCCAGCAGGTAGGAGATGCTTCCCGCGGGCCCGCCCCAGGGATAGTCCGGGTTGCCGAGCTCGGGCGCTCCCGAGGTGGGGAACAGCGAGGGCACGCACTCCTTGGCGAGCAACGGCCGCGCCGCCAGGTTCCCGGACGTGCCGAACAGGCCGAGCATCGCGAAGACCTTGTCCTGGGAGATCAGCGCGGAGACGTTGGCCTTGGTCTTGGTGGCCACGTACTGGTCGTCCTTGGCGATCAGTTCGACCTTGCGCCTCTTACCGTCCGGTCCCTGGATGCCGCCCTTGCTGTTGACGTAGTTGAAGTAGGCGTTCATGCCGACCACGAAGCCCCCGCCGACGGCGACGAGTGGTCCGGACAGCGGTTGTGACACGCCGAGCTTGATCGTGGTGTCGGTCAGCCCCTCGGTGCCGTTGTCGGGGCAGCCGGCCGCCGCCCCGGCGGCCGCGGGCGCGGGTTGGCCGGCGCCCGCGGCCGAGATGGCACTGCCGCCGCAGGCCGTGGCGGAAAGGGAGAGCACGGCCATGACGGCGAGCAGTCGTACATGAGGTCTGGGGGTCATCGGTTCTCCTTCGTGTGGTGCGCGGAGGGCCGGAGTCAGGCGGCGACGGGACGGGGGGACTGGGATTCCTTCTCCGGTGTGACGGCTCCGCCGCGCGGCCCGCGGAGCCGCTGGATCACGGTCCTGGCGCCTCCGGCGAGGCCCTGAGGCAGGAAGAAGGTGAGCAGGATCAGCAGCACGCCGTACACCGCGGGCGTGAGCTGGGGGTTGACGCCGGCCGCGGCCAGCAGTTCGGGGACGTAGTGCAGGAACACCGCGCCGAGGATCGGGCCCACCAGGGTTCCCGATCCGCCGATGGCCATGCCGAGCAGCAGGTTGATCGATACCAGGACCGTGAAGTCACCGGGGCTGACGAACTGGTTGGTGACCGTGAACATCCATCCGGACACGCCGGCCACCGCGGCGCTGGCGGCGAACACGGCCACCTTCGTCGCCTTGACGTTGATGCCCACCGTGTGTGCCGCCACGTGCTGGTCGCGGATCGCGATGAGGGAGCGGCCGACCGAGCTGTGCATGACGTTGCGGATGAGCAGGAAGATCAGCGCGGTGATCGTCAGCAGCACCCAGTACTGCCACGCGACGTCGGAGACGCCCAGCGAGACGGGGGCGCTCAGGTTCCGGTCGACGGTCAGCCCGGCGGTGCCACCGGTCCAGTCGGTGAAACGCACCGGTATCTGGGGGAAGACCAGGGCCAGTGCCATCGTGACGAGCGCCAGGTTCATGCCGCGGATCCGCAGGGCCGGGATGCCGGCCACCGCGCCCACCAGTGCGGCGATGAGGATCGCGATCGGCAGCACCGTCCAGTAGGACCAGCCGTAGTTCTGCACCGCCAGCGCCGTGGTGTACGCGCCGAGGCCCATCAGCGCGCTGTGGCCGATCGACGGCTGCCCGTTGAAACCGGTCAGCAGGTTGAGGCTCATCACGGCGACGGCGAGGAAGAACACCTCCAGCAGGCCCCGGATGCCGGTGACTCCCAGGACGAACGGGGCCAGGAAGAGAAGGACCAGGCCGACGAGCCAGGGCGCCGCGCCGGCGGTCGTTCGCATTGTGGTCATACCCGCTCCACCGGAACTCGGCCGAACAGCCCCTGCGGGCGGATCAGCAGGACGAGAAGGATCACCGCGAACGCGGTCGCGAGCTGGAGCTGGTTACCGATGAAGGGCAGGTAACCGGCGGACAGGGACTGGATGAGGCCCACCAGCACGCCGCCCACCAGGGCGCCGGGCGCGCTCTCGAAGCCGCCCACCACCGCCGCGGCGAATCCGTACAGCAGGAGGGTGGCCATCATGTTCGTGCTGACGAACACGACGGGGGCCACCAGGACCGCCGCGAGGGCTCCGATCGCCGATGCCAGCCCCCAGCCGATCATCATCATCCGGCTCACGTCGATCCCGACCAGACGGCTTGAGGAGGGGTTCATGGCGGCGGCGCGCAGGCCGAGGCCGAGCTTCGTGCCCATGAAGAGCTGCCGGATGAGCAGCGCCACGAGTAGGAAGACGACGATCGTGCCGATCTCCAGGTAGCTGATGTTGACGCCGCCGAGGTTCAGGCCGCCGACCGGGAACGGCGACTCCAGCCGTTCGGTGTCGGTGCTGAAGATGTATCCGGCCAGGGCGTTGATCGCGAGGAAGAGGCCGAGGGTGACGATCAGCAGCCTGAGGTGGTTGTTGGTCCCCCCTTCGAAGGGCCGGATCACGACGCGTTCTATGACCGCCCCGAGCAGGAAGGCGAAAAGGATGCCGACCGGGATGGCGACGACCAGGGCGAGCCCCAGCCCCAGGGTCTGGTCCGCCAGCTTCCAGACCACGAAGGTGCTGAACATCGCCATCTCGCCCTGGGCGAAGTTCATCAGTCCGGTGGAGCGATAGATGAGCACCAGGGCCAGTGCCACGGCCCCGTAGAGGAACCCGTTCGACGTTCCGTCGACCAGGCGCTGGATCAACAATTCCATTGCGGTGTCAAACTCCCAGGTAGGCCCGGCGGATGGAGTCGTCGCCGCGCAGTTCCTCGGCGGTGCCGGTCGAGACGATCCGACCGTGCTCCAGCACGTACGCGCGATCGGCGATCGACAGCGCGAGTTCGGCGTTCTGCTCGACGAGCAGCATCGCGGTGCCGGTCCGCCTGTTCATCTCGGCCAGGTTCCGGAACAGCTCCGCGACCAGCATCGGCGCCAGTCCCATCGAGGGCTCGTCCAGCAGCAGCAGCTTCGGTGCGCCCATCAGGGCCCGCGCCACCGCGAGCATCTGCTGCTCGCCTCCGCTCATGCTGCCCGCGAGCTGTCCGCGTCGCTCCGCCAGCTGGGGGAAGACCTCGAACCAGCGCTCCATCGCGCCGGGCACCTCCCGCGCCGGCCGGTGGTACGCGCCGAGCCGCAGGTTCTCCTCGACGGTGAGGTCCACGAAGGTGCCACGTCCCTCGGGCACGTGTCCGATGCCGAGCCGGGCCCGCTGGTCCGCACGGAGCCCGCCCACCTGCCGGTCGGCGAGCTCGATCGTCCCCTCCGCCGGGATCTCTCCGCTGAGCGCCCGCAGCGTGGTGGTCTTGCCCGCGCCGTTCGCCCCCAGGATGACGACGATCTCGCCGGGGTCCACATGGAAGGTCAGGTCCCGCAGCACGATGAGCGATCCGTAGCCCGCCGTGAGGCCGGTGACGGCCAGTGCGGCGGTCATGCGGCGGCTCCCAGGTAGGCGGCGACCACGGCCGGATCCGTCGACACCTCGCCGGGCGGCCCCTGGGCGATGACCTGTCCGAGGTTGAGCACGATCACCCTCTCCGAGATGGTCATGACCAGGCCCATGTGGTGTTCCACCAGAAGCACCGTGAGTCCGTGCGTCTCGCGGAGCGAGCGGATCGTCGTGCCGAGTTCCTCGACCTCGCCGTGGGTCAGGCCCGCGGCGGGCTCGTCCAGCAGCAGCAGGCACGGGCCGCTCATGACGGCGCGGGCGATCTCGATGCGCTTCAGCGTGCCGAAGGGAAGCCCCGCCGCCGGCTGGTCCGCGAGATGGGCGAGCCGGAGCTCGGTGAGCACCTCGAGGGCGCGTCCTCGCGCCTCTCGCTCTCGGCGCCTCTCCCCCGGCCAGCGCAGGGCGCACGCCAGGGCGTTGGAGCGGTGCGCGGTATGGCCTCCGAGCAGCACGTTCTCCAACACGGTCAGGCGCGGGAACAGGGCGAGGTTCTGGAAGGTCCGTCCGATCCCGCGGGAGGCGAGCGCGTGGGAGGGCAGCGTGAGGATGTTCTCGCCGGCGAACTCGATGCTGCCGTCATTCGGCCGGTACAGGCCGCTGACGCAGTTGAACACGCTGCTCTTCCCGGCACCGTTGGGGCCGACAAGGGCGACGAGAGCACCTTCCTCCACGGCGAAGGACACGCCGTCCAGGGCGCGTACACCGCCGAACCGCAAGGTCAGGTCCTGTACGTCAAGGAGGCTCATGAACGGCCTCCGCTGCTTTGGGGGGTGGGTGGACTGTAGGCGATCATGGAACCGCCCCTTCCTCGGTGACACTTTTCGAATCGGGCACGTGTCGGGACATCTGAGTCGGTCGGGACAACGTTCGAGGGGTGGGATTCACCGGATGCCCTCGCCGGTCCGGCGATCAGGTTGGGTCTGATCCTGAAACAAGATTCCTGTTTCGTCAAGGTTTCCAAGGGCTCGACGCGCCTAAGCCCCACGGCCCGAACTCTGACAATAGATGTCATGTTTAGCCAGCTCAGAAGCCTGTGCTTCACCGAGGCAACTGTGATCACACTTGGAGTACGACGGCCGGGCAGAGGTTTGAGATATGAACGAAAACCTCGTTTCAAAGAGATGAGCTGGAGCGCGCCGAGGTCGCGCGACGGCCGTGGCCGCCGCGCGACCTCGGCTCAGGTGGCGGGTCGGGCCGCTGTCACGTTGCGGTGGTGGCGGGTCAGGCCGCTGTCACGTTGCGGACCAGGGCCTCGTTGGGGTTGTCCGGCAGCTCGGTGAGCGGCTGGGCGACTTCGGAGACCCTGGGACCGAGGCGCGACGCCGGACCCGCGAGAGCGTTCAGATCGAAGCCGTAGACGTCGGCCGCGTTCTCCGCGAGGATCTTCCGCAGGTCCGCCTCCGGCCAGTCGTGGAAGAGCTGGCGCAGGGACAGGGTCGTGTACGGGTAGGTGCCCTCGTCGTGGGGGTAGTCGCTGCCCCACATGAACTTGTCGACGCCGAGGACGCGGGCCGCGGCGGCGTCGGCACGCTGGGGGAAGCTCACGCCCAGCCAGACGTTCTGCCGGAAGTACTCGGTGGCCGACCTGGGCAGGATGTGCTCCGGCTTGAACCTCAGCTCACCGATCGCGCCGCTGTCGCGAATCGCCGCCAGGGTCGAGTCCAGCTGCTCCAGCAGGGGCGGCAGCCACGAGCAACCCTGCTCGGTCAGCACGACCTTGAGCCTCGGGAAGCGCTCGAAAACGCCGGAGAGCAGCATGAACAGCAGGGGCCGCCGCGAGTAGTGGGTGATCTCGGAGAGCATGATGAGGGCGGACGACGGCAGCGGCGCGTACGCGGGCGAGCCGGTGCCGCCGTGCACGTTCACCGGAACCTCGAGCTCCTCGCACACCGCCCACAGCCGGTCGTAGTCGGGATGGTTCAGCGGCTTGATCCAGTCGACGTCCGGCGGGATCGTGGGCAGCAGCACTCCCCCGCGCAACCCGTGCTCCTTGATCCAGCGAACGTCGGCGATGGCGTCGTCGACGTCGTTGAGGAAGATCTGGCCGATGCCCGCCCGTCGTTCCGGCGCCCGCCGGCAGAACGCCTCCAGCCAGCGGTTGTGAGCGCGGATTCCGGCGAGGCGGTGCTGGTACTCGTCCGGCTTGGGCGGCCGTGCGAACAGCACGAAACTGGGAAAGAAGGGGGGAACCGTGTTGGGGAAGATGACCTCGCCGACGACACCGTCCGCGTCCTGCTGGGAGTCGCGCATCTCGTCGTCCCAGTTGCGGTACCGGCGCGTGTCACCGAGATCGCTGAACGGGTTCTTGTACCGGCCCCGCCAGGCGTCGAAGTCGTCGTGGTACCTCTGCTCCAGGAACTCCCGGTACATCGCGTGACTTCCCCCGGCATGGGTGTCCGACGATATGACGGTGTAGCGCGATTCCTGCTCTGCCATGGGTGTCTCCCTGAACTCTGGTTTGATCACTGTGAACCGGTGCTCATCGAACCTGTTCACGGGGGAGGCGCAGGACCTGCTCCGCGATCACGTTCAGCTGGATCTCGCTGGTCCCGCCGCCGATCAGCAGGGGCGGTACCGAGAGCAGCGCCTGGGCGGCGTCGCCGGCCTCACCGGTGAGGACACCGGCACTCGAACCCAGCCAGCTCAGCTGCCTGCCGCGGATCTCCGCGGCGTTCCATGCCGACACGACCTTCAGCACGCTCGACTCGGCACCCGGTTGCAGGCCGGAGAGCTGTCGCAGGAACACGCGCTGGGCGAGCGCCTCGAAGGAGTTGACCTTCGCGGTCAGCACCCCGATGTCGCGGACCACCGCCGGCCCGTCGACGCCCAGCGCCTCGGCGGTGCGGGCGGGATTCTCCCGGGGGCCGGACATGCCGCTTCCCATGCTCACCCGCTCGTTGCCCAGCGTGGTGCGGGCCAGCCGCCATCCCTCGCCGGGCTTGCCGACCAGGCAGTCGTCGGGGACGAAGACCCCGTCGAAGAAAACCTCATTGAAGAGGTAGCCGCCGTTGGCCTCGCGCAGCGGCCGGACCTCCACCCCGGCGGAGCGCATGTCCACCAGGAAGTAGCTCAGGCCCTTGTGCTTGGGGGCCTCGGCGTCGCTCCTGGCCAGGCAGATGCCCCAGTCGGCCTCGTGCGCGCTCGACGTCCAGACCTTCTGGCCGTTGAGCACCCAGCCCCCGTCCGCCTTCTCGGCCCGGGTCTTCAGCGAGGCGAGGTCCGACCCGGCACCCGGCTCGCTGAACAGCTGGCACCAGACGATGTCGCCGAGGAGCGTGGGCATGACGAAGCGTTCGCGCTGCCGCTCGGTCCCGTGCGCGATGACCGTGGGCAGGGCCCACTCGCCGATGACCGTCGACGGCTGGGTCAGGCCGGCGCGCTCGTACTCCTGGGAGATCACCACCTGCGAGGTCGGGTCCGCCGCCAGCCCGTACGGCCTGGGGTAGTGCGGGGAGACCAGGCCGGCCTCCGCCAGCAGGCGACGCCGCTCGGCCTCGGGTGCCGCGGCGATCTCGCTGAGCGCCTCCGCGATCCGGGCGCGCAGTCCCGCCGGCTCGCCGGTGAGATCGACGGTCCTGACCCGCTCGGTGACGCGGGCGAGCCGCCCGGCGCCCTCCTCCCACTCGTGCGCGGGACCCAGCAGGGTCGCCAGGCTCATCGCGCGGCGCCAGTACAGATGGGCGTCGTGCTCCCAGGTGTAGCCGATGCCGCCGAACAGGGTGACCGTCTCCAGGCCCAGTTCCGCGATGCCGCCGAGACAGGTGACCGCGGCCGAGGCGGCGGCGAACGCGAACTGCTCCCTGTCCTGGTCGACGGCCGAGGCCGCGTCCCAGGCCGCCGCCGACATGAGCCGGCTCTGGATGAACATCTTCGCGCACTTGTGCTTGATGGCCTGGAAGGAACCGATCGGCCGGCCGAACTGCTCGCGCACCTGGACGTAGCCGAGCCCGCTCTCCTGGCACCAGCGCGCGATGCCGACGGCCTCCGCGGCGAACAGCACGGCCGCGAGCGAGCGCAACTCGGTGCTGTCGACGGCGAGCACCCGGTCGAAGGGCACGAGCAGCCCCTCGGCCGTGACGGATCCGATGTCACGGGAGAGGTCGACTCCCGACTGCCGGGAGACCTTGACCGCGTCCCGCTCCGCCGGCTCCAGCAGGAACCAGACGGTGCCTTCGGGAGCCTCGGCACCGAGCACCAGGTGCTCTCCGCTGAGCGCGCCGAGGACGGGCTCGGTTGTGCCGCTCACCTGCCAGCCGCCCCGCCTGCGCACTGCGACAAGGCCCTTCGGTGTGGTGGCGCACGCGCCGGTGGAGCCGCCCGCGAAGCGCGGCAGTGCCCGGGCGCAGAGGTCGCCGCCACCGTGCCGTGCGACGACCAGGCTGGTCAGCAGGGTGGGGAGCAGCGGGCCGGGCATCAGCCCCCGCCCCGTCTCCTCCAGGACGACGGCGAGCTCGACGAGCCCGGCGTCGTCACCGCCGTACTCGGCGGGCAGGTGCATGGCGAGAACGCCCTGCTCCACCAGATGGCCCCAGACCGACGGCCACACCCCGGCCGCCAGGTCCTCGAACTCGGCCCGGGTCGACCCGGAGCTCACGTGGCGGGCGGTGAAACCGGCGATGGACTCGGCGAGCGCCTGCTGGTCCTCGGTCAGTGCGATCGACATCGTCTCGTCACCTCACCTGTCCAGCTTGAGGATGCGCCGGGTGTTTCCGGAGAGGAACTTCGGCCACACCTCGTCCTTGAAGGGCACGCCCGGCATGTCGGTGAAGATCCGCTCCAGGGAGAGCCCCATCGGGAAGTAGCCGGCGTAGAGGATCTTGTCGGCGCCCCGGGTGTTGGCGTACCTGATGATGGCCTCGGGGTAGTGCTTGGGGGCGAAGGCGGAGGTGGAGTAGTACAGGTTCGGCCACTTGAGCATCAGTTTCACCGCGAGCCGCTCCCAGGGCTCACAGCCGTGGCGGGTCACCATGACCAGGTCGGGGAAGTCGTACATGACGGTGTCGATCCGCGACACCTCCTGCGGGGCGAACTTCAGCCTCGGCCCGGGAATACCCGCGCACACGAAGATGGGGATGTCGAGTTCCACGCAGGTCGCGTAGATGGGGTACATCTTCGGGTCATCGATGGCGACCTGGGGAAACGTCCCCGCCGGGAACGATCCGACGGCACGGATCCCGTACTCCTCGTAGTCACGTCGCAGGGCGCGCACGCTGCCCACGACGTCGTTCGGGTCGTCGACGTTGCCCGAGGGGATGAAACGGTCGGGGTACCGCTTCAAGGCCGCCCGGGACACCTCGTCGGAGACTCCGATCAGGCCCTGGACGATGCCGTAGCGGTCCATCTGCTCCAGGGTGGTGCCGATCGGGTCGTCGGCGGGGAGGTCCTTGGGGACCTGCTTGAACATGTACTCCGCGGGGAACTGCATCTCCTCCAGCGACCCCCGGTCCCTGGTCTGCCTGCGGATGAAGTCGTACTGCGAGAAGTCCTTCTGCGGGAATCCGATCATCGTGTCGATGACGGGCACTCCGGACGGCATGGCCATCGCGAGCTCCTTTTCAGTCCTGGCTCGGTACTCTGAAACAGGATTTCAGTTTCGTCAAGAGGTCGATGACAGCTTCCCCAATGGTCATAGGTATGAACCATGCTTGCAACAACTGAAATCCCGTTCTACATTGCATGCGGCGGCCCAAGAGTGCCGTGTGCGACGACCGGGAGGTACGAACCCGTGGCTGACCTGCCCTTCAGGTACTTCGACTGCGACAACCACTACTACGAGGCACTCGACGCCTTCACCCGCCACCTGGAACCCGAGTTCGCCAAGCGAACGATGCAGTGGGCGACGATCAACGGCAGGACCCGGCTCCTGGTCGGGGGCCGGGTGAACAAGTTCATCCCCAACCCGACCTTCGACCCGGTGGCCAAGCCGGGCGCCATGGACGAGTACTTCCGCGGCCGCAACCCCAAGTCCGCAGGGACACTCGAACTCTTCGGCGAACTGGAACCCGTCCGGCCCGAGTACCGCGACCGTGACGCGCGGCTCGCACTCATGGACGAGCAGGGCATGCAGGGCGCGATCTTCCTGCCCACCCTCGGCGTCGGCATGGAGCAGGCGCTCCTGCACGACGTGCCCGCGCTCACCGCGGCCTTCCGCGCCTTCAACCGCTGGCTCGCCGAGGACTGGGGATTCGCCTACCGGGAGCGCATCTTCGCCGCGCCGTACATCACGCTGGTCGACCCCGACAACGCGGTCAGGGAACTGGAGTGGGCACTTGAGCAGG
Source organism: Streptosporangium sp. NBC_01810 (assembly GCF_035917355.1). Taxonomy (NCBI): domain Bacteria; kingdom Bacillati; phylum Actinomycetota; class Actinomycetes; order Streptosporangiales; family Streptosporangiaceae; genus Streptosporangium; species Streptosporangium sp. NBC_01810. Next base: position 3,686,744 of record NZ_CP109070.1, read on the forward strand.
ACGCCCGCTTCGTCGTCATGGTGGGCGGGCCCGTCATGACCCCCAGCGGCGGCAGGTCACCCGCCGACCCGATGTTCGACGGCTTCTGGGCGCGGGCGAACGAGGCCGGCATCACCGTGCTCTACCACGGCGGCGACTCCTACTACAGCAAATACCTGGCCGACTGGGGTGAGAGCGAGTTCACCGAGGCGTTCCGCGCCAGTCCCTTCCGCGGCCTCGTCTCGGCGAACTCGCTTCAGGACACCATCGCGAGCATGCTCGCCAACCGGCTGTTCGAGCGCTTCCCCCGGCTGCGGATCGCCTCGATCGAAGTGGGCTCCGACTGGGTCTTCCACCTGTTCGACAAGCTCAAGAAGTCCTTCGGCCAGACTCCGTACCTGTATCCCGAGGACCCTCGCGAGACGTTCAGGCGGCACATCTGGGTGGCCCCCTTCTACGAGGACGAACTGGGCGCGCTGCGCGACCTCGTCGGCGTCGACCGGATCCTGATGGGATCGGACTACCCGCACGTCGAGGGCCTGGCCAACCCCGGCTCCTACATCAAGGACCTGGAGAACTTCCAGTACACGGTGGAGCAGAGCAGGCGCGTGATGCGCGACAACGGTCTCGAACTCGCCACCCGGCTGCCGGCCTGAACCGGACCGAGCCAGGCCGAACCAAACCGGGCCGAGTCAGACCTAACCGGACCGGGCCAAGCCGGACCGAATCAGACCGAGGCCCGCGGGCCCGGACGACATGCCGTCCGGGCCCGCCGCCGTTTCCAGAGATTCCCGCACGGGAGAGGACGCACATGTCAGACGTCGTCATCTTCGACCACCTCGCCATCGGGGTCGAGTCATGGGAGGACGCCTACCCTCGTTTCGCCGTTCACCTGGGCGGCTCATGGTCACACGGAGGTGACGCGGGCGAGTTCGCGCCCTACCAACTGATCTACGCCCACGACATGAGGCTGGAGTTCATCTCCCCCGGCGCCCGGCCCGGCGGCTTCATGCGGCGGTTCATCGACAGGAACGGCCCCGGCCCGCACCATCTCACCTTCCAGGTCCCTTCCCTGGTCGACGCCCTGGACCGGTTACGGGCGATCGGGATCGACACCCTGGGTGGCCGGAATGAAACCTACTGGAAAGAGGCGTTCCTGCACCCGAAACAGGCGGGCATGGGGACACTGATACAGCTTGCCGAGTCGGACAAGGACCTGGTGGGCGGGTTCACCTCACCCGCTCCCGAGGGCTTCCCCGAGTCCGCCGGGAAACCGTGCGCCATCTCCTGGGTCGGCCTGACCGTGGCGTCGCTCGACACCGCCAGGACGCTGTTCGCGGACCAGCTGCGCGGTCACGTCCGCCAGGTGGGCCGGGGATGGTTCCTCATCAGCTGGGGTACCGGCCGTAACCTGCTCGTCCGCGAGCGCGAGGAGACACCCGGCGGCGCGGGCCTGTGGCTCACCCACGGAGTGGGGGTCGACCACGTCGTGTTCGGCTCCCCCGACCTCACCCCTGACGACCTGAAGGATGGAGGCACACAGGCCGTACGCATGCCGTACGAGCCGTCGACCGACGTCGCGGTCCTTCAGGCATGGCAGGACATCAACCGGCAGTGAAACGGCCCCCCTGCCGGAGCGGCAGGGGGGGCCGGAATGTCAGCCCTCGTCCCAGACGGCCATCGCGTCCAGGACCTCGACGCTCTCGCCGGAGACCCGCAGCGGATTGACCTCCATCTCCGTCATCCGGTCGCCGAGCGCCGCCGCGACGTCGGCGAGCCGGCAGATGACGTCGGCCAGCTTCTCCAGGTCCACCACCGCTCCCCCACGAGCACCCGTGAGCAGGGGATAGCTCTTCAACTCCGTGAGCATGGCCTTGACCTCGTCCCGGTTGACGGGGAGAAGCCTGATCGCGGTGTCCTTGAGAACCTCCACCCAGACGCCGCCGAGGCCGACGACGAGTGTGAGGCCCCATACGGAGTCACGGACGAAGCCCACCAGCAGGTCGACGCCGTCGGGACGCATCGGGCTGAGGACCGCGCCCTCGATGTCGGCGTCCGGCGCCTGCGACCGCACCGTGTCCATCATCCGCTCGAACGCCCCGCGCACCTCATCCGGCGAGTTCAGGCCGAGGACGACCCCGCCGACGTCCGTCTTGTGCGCGATATCGGCGGACGAGACCTTCATGACCAGGGGAAGCGGCATCTCTCCGGCCGCACTCTCGGCCTCCTGTGCGGTCCGCACCAGGCGCTGGGGAACGACGGGCACCCCTGCGCCGGCCAGCAGCTCGACGACCTGGCGCTCGGACCAGCGACCGCCGGCGCCGCCCTCGATCTCCACGACCGGCGAGGAGCCGGCCCGCGGCCGCACGATCTCCCTGCGCTTCTCCGACCACCACATCGCCTTGGCCAGGGCGGGGATGCCCCGGGCGAAGGACTCCAGCACGTACGAACTGCCCGACGACCGGCGGAACTCACGCGCGAACAGGGTGCGCTCGGTGGGCAGGAACTCCATGGGGATGACGGGAACCGGGCTCGTGTCCGCCAGTTCCTTGCGCCACTCGACGCTCCCGGCCATGAAGGCGGCCGCCTCGGGGGTGGCCGGGACCGATCCATTGATCACCAGGACGTCGATGCCCGGGTCCTTCGAGACGACCTTCTCGCACAGCGGCAGCAGGTCCGGCTTGATCACGACGTACCCGGTGGTGTCGAGCGGGTTCTGAGCCGTCGCGAACTCCGGCAGCCCGCTCTCCCGCAGCCCCGTCACCGTGGAGTCGGCGAGGTCGGGCAGCAGCACGCCGCTCGCCTCGGCGACATCGCCGATCACCCCGCACATCGCTCCGGACCCGGTCACGAAGGCGGCCCTGCGCCCGGGAATCTCCCCGTACTCGGCGAGCAGCCCGGCCGTGGCCACCAGGTCCTCGATGGAGTCGACACGGATGACCCCGAGCTGCCGGAAGGCGGCGTCGAACACCTTGTCGTCACCGGCGAGCGCTCCGGTGTGCGCCGCCGTCACCTTGGCGCCCACCTCGCCGCACCCCGCCTTGTAGGCGACGATGGGCACACCGGCCGCCAACGCCCGGCGGGCGGCGTCGATGAACGCCTCGGGGTGACGTACCGATTCCAGATACAGCGCGATGACCTTCGTCGACTCCTGTGCCAGCAGGTAGTCGATGCCCTCGGCGATCGTGATCATCGCCTCGTTGCCCAGCGTGACCAGATGGCTGATGCCCACATCCCGGCCCTGCAGGTAGTTGAGCAGGAAGATGCCGAGCGCGCCGCTCTGCGAGAGGACCCCGACACCACCGGTCTCCAACGGCCACGGCAGCATCTGGCTCCACGGCATCGTCGCGGCGGTCGCGTTGATGAAACCGAGATTGTTCGGCCCCAGGATGCGCAGGCCGAGCTCGTTCGCACGGGCGGCCAGGGCGCGCTCGCGTTCGGCTCCCTCCTCGCCCATCTCCCCGAAACCGGCGGCGATGACGACGAGATTGACGATCCCCTTCGCCGCCGCGCTCTCCATGATGCCCGGCAGCGAGTCAGGGCCGGTCAGCACGTAGGCCAGATCGACATGGCCGTCAATGTCATCAAGGGATTTGACGGCCTGCTGCCCGTGAACCAGACCACCCTTGTGGTTGACGAGATGGATGGGGTGGGGGTATTTCGCCTGCACGAGGTTGGCGTAGGTGTAACGGGACCAACCCGAACGATCACTCGCCCCGACGATCGCGATCCCGCGCGGCGCAAACATCGAATCGAGCGGATGCCTCCCAGAAGCGTCGTTGTCCAAGCGCGATGACGAACTGTCCTCGGTCCCGGCGATGAGGCTCATTCTCCACTCCCTGTCGCATGCGGGCGATAGCCCGGACGATCAGTACCTGGGACACGCCGGCCACGGTGGCCACGCCCGGGGGGCGGCCGGCGCAGCAGGCGAGACTCCGTGAAGCTATAGTGAAATTAGATTCTACTACTGTCAATACCTGAGACGCTTGAGGAAGCACGGATCAAGTTGTTACCTGCACAGATAATGCATCCTCACCCGCATCTCGGACACCGCCCTGAACATAGAGTCAGAATCTAGCTAGCCAATCACGAGCGAGGCCCACGCCCGACAGGTCCTGGCCGCCTACCGGCGTCAGTGATCCTCGTCGAACAGCAGGGTCTCCACCCGCTGCCGGTAGTCGCGGTAGATCTGCCGATACCGCTCGACGGCCCCGGCGCGGTCGCCCCGTTCGAGCAGTTCCAGGGTCTGCCGGTAGCCGTCCAGCCACACGCGCCACACCTCGCTCTCGGCGGTGAGGGCCAGCACCCGCTGGGTACGGGTGACCACCAGGTCGACGTGGGTCTGCAGTTCCCGGTTGCCGCTCGCCATGATGATCACCGTGCTGAAGTCCGCCCCCGCGGCGGCGGCACCTGGTACTGGAACCGCTATCCCGGAGCCCGGGTGGATGTGGAGAGCCTGGCCTACTTCTACCGAACGTCAACCCCCGCGCGCCGCTTAACCGCGACGCGACGGGAGAGTCTCCGGCCCCCAGGCCGGGGAGGAGTTCAATACATCCACGGTGGCGGCATGATCCTCGGCGACATCGCGGGGGAGGATGCCAACGCGACGATGATCTGCGACCCGGTCGGTGCCGTCGTGGTCTCCGTCGAGGCGGCACTCTCCCGGCGAATCTGGGCCGGCCGGATCGACGCCCTCCGGCGCGCCCTCACCTGAGCCGGCACCCCCGGTGCGTGGGCGACACGAGACTGCGCCCACGCACCGGGGCACGGCGGCGACCTCAGCGGCGATCAGACAGGTGATGGTCTCCGGTGGCCATGGGCAACGTGCGGGCGGCGCTGTCAGCGGCGAAGGCGATCGGGGCGTCCGAGGCATTCGCGACGTCCGGAGCGCCCGAGGTGTCCCCGGTGACGGAGGGAGCCGCCACGACCGCGATAGCCGTGATCATGAGACCCCGGCCCACCAGCCAGCGACCGGAGAACTCCTTCAACTCGACGCCGTCACTCAGCCTCGGCCCCTCGACCAGCAGCCGGGCCTGGAAACCACCACAGACCGGATCGAAGGTGATCGACGCCTCCGTGAAGTCGAGGCCTGGTTCCCGCAGCGGGGCCAGCGGGAACCAGGCCTTGTAGACGGACTCCTTGGCGCTGAACAGCAGCCGGTCCCACCTCACCGACGGGTCGCGCCGCAGGAGATCCATCACCCGGCGCAGCTCCTCGCCGGCTGTGATGACCTCCAGGATGCCGGAGGGCAGCGGCTTGTTCGGCTCGGCGTCGATCCCCAGGGTCGTGATGTCACCGGATCGGGCGACGACGGCGGCACGGTATCCGGCGCAGTGGGTGATGCTGCCGACGACACCTGAGGGCCAGATCGGCGCGCCCTTCGCACCCGGCAGCACGGGCACCGGCTGGTACCCCAGATTGCCCAGGGCGTCACGGGCGCACCAGCGCGCCGTGGTGAACTCGCGGCGGCGCTTCTCCACCGACCTGCTGATCACTGCCTCCTCCGCGAGGAACAGGGCACATGGCCGCGAGTCGTCGAACGCCTCCGACGACATGACCTCCCCGGGCAGCAGATCCTCGATCATGAGACGCGTTCGGAGGTCAGCAGGATCGACCGCGCCGGACGGGGTGTCCCGCCCCGTCGACGCCACTCCCTCGGGTATCCCAATGAAACCTCCTCGAAGCGAACTCCGTCGTACCAGGTCGTGCGTGGTATGTGCAGGTGGCCGTACACGACCACGGCCGCCCGGTACTTCAGGTGCCAGTCGGCGGTCAGCTGGGTGCCGCACCACTGGGCGAACTCCGGATGACGCAGGACGCGGGTGGGCTCACGCACCAGCGGATAGTGGTTGACGAGGACGACAGGGTGGTCGGGATCGCAGGCGGCCAGCCGGCGCTCGGTCGACTCCAGCCTGGCCCAGCACCATTCCTCGCGGCTCGGATATGGATCGGGATGCAGCAGCATCTCGTCCGTGCACACCACTCCGGCCTCGTACGCGCGGGCCAGCGACTGCGCCTTCGTGGCCGTGCCGGGAACACGGAAAGAATAGTCGTACAGCAGGAAAAGCGGCGCGATGGTAACCGGCCCCCCGGGCCCGTCCCATATCAGGTAAGGATCCTCCGGCGTACGGATTCCGAGGCTGCGGCACATGTCCACAAGATACTGATACCGGTTTTCACCGCGAAGCTGAATCGGATCGTCCCGCGGCGTCCAGAGTTCATGGTTGCCCGGCGCCCAGATGACTTGGGCGAAGCGTTCTGCCAGCAGGCCGAGCGCCCATTCAATGTCCTCGATCCGCTCGCCGACGTCACCCGCGACAATCAGCCAGTCCTCATCGGACCTGGGCCGGAACCCCTCGACGAAGTTTCGATTCTCTGCGTAGACGACATGCAGGTCGCTTACCGCGAGCAGATTTCGTGCCTTCATGATGTGGTCGGCTCCCGCACGATCTGAGATGGTGATGAAATCACGACAGGCCGAGTTCATTGTCGAGCATTTCGAACATCTCGCTGTCCGTGGCCGAGTCGAGATCGAACTCTGTACCGCTGGAATCGTGCAAAAGTGCCGCCCATTTGGTCTTCAGAATGTCCAGGCGCGCCGCGACCTGCTTGTGCACATCGAGGTCGACGGTCATCTCGGTGAAAGCCTTCTCCAGTTTCGCGAGCTCGGCCAGCAGCATCGCGGACCCCGTCTGCTCGGTCAGGCCGAGCCGGTCGAGCAGGTGGTCGACCAGAGCGAGCGGTGTGGGGTGGTCGAACACCAGGGTGACCGGCAGGCGCAGCCCGGTGGCATCGGTCAACCGGTTGCGCAGCTCGACGGCGGTGAGCGAGTCGAAGCCCAGATCCTTGAAGGCCCGGTCCGGTTCGACGGAGTCGGTTCGGGCGTGCCCGAGTACGGCCGCCACCTGGCCACGCACGAGATCCAGGAGCACTTCGGCGCGCTCGGCGGTGTCGAGAGCGGTCAGCCTGCGCAGCAGGGTGTCCGGCTCCTCCCGCCTGCCCGTGGCCGTCCGGCGCCTGCCGGACGCCAGGCCCCTCAGCAGCGGCGGAACCTCCTCACGCGCCCGCAGCGCCGGCAGGTCGAACCGGACCGGTACCAGCACCGGACGGTCCACGGCGCCGGCGGCGTCGAACAGCCCCAGTCCCTGCTCCACCGACAGCGGAAGGATGCCCGCGCGCGCCATCCGCCGCCGATCGGTGTCGTCAAGCCCGCCGGTCATGCCACCGGTCATCCCGGCGTCCTGCGCCCAGGGCCCCCAGGCCAGCGACATCGCGGCCAGGCCGGCGGCCCGCCGGTGGTGGGCCAGGCCGTCGAGGAAGGCGTTGGCCGCGGCGTAGTTGCCCTGCCCCGCGCCGCCGGCCACGCCGGCCACCGACGAGAAGAGCACGAACGCGGCGAGATCCACTCCCTGGGTGAGCTCGTGCAGATGCCAGGCGGCACCCGCCTTGGGCGACAGCACGGTGTCCAGCCGCTCGGGACTCAGGGAGGGAATCGTCGCGTCGTCCAGTACCCCCGCCGCGTGGACGACCGCGGTCAGCGGATGCCCGGCGGGTACGGTGGCCAGCAGGTCCGCGAGCGCGCCCCGGTCGGACACGTCACACGCGGCGACGGTGACCTCGGCACCGCGGGCGGCCAGCTCGGCCCGTAGCTCGGGGGCGCCGGGCGCCTCCAGCCCCCGGCGGCCGGCCAGCAACAGCCGCCGTACTCCGTGCTCGCTCACCAGATGTCGCGCCACCTCGGCGCCGAGGCCGCCCGTACCGCCGGTGATCAACACCGTGCCCTCGGGGTCCCACTGCCGTACGCCGTCCCCGCCCGGCGCCGCCGGCACCAGGCGCGCCACTCTCAGCACCCCGTCACGTACCGCCACCTGCGGCTCACCACAGGCCAGCACGGCCGACAGCAGCGCCCCGGAAGGCTCCAGCGGCGCATCGAGATCGACGAGCACGAACCGGCCGGGGTTCTCCACCTGCGCGGCACGGACCAGTCCCCACACGGCGGCACCCGGCAGGTCGGTCACCCGGTCGTCGTCCTGAACCGCGACCGCACCGCACGTCATCACGATGAGGGTGGTGTCGCCGAACCGTTCTTCCGCGAGCCAGCGCTGCAGGAGGCCCAGAACACGGGCGGTGGACTCGCGCGTCGCGGCGATGACGTCCACGGAGTCCCCCGCAAGGAACGGGCCCGCGGCCGCGGCACGCGGCGCACCGTCCCGCAGCGCGTCCAGCGTGCCGTCCAGCGTGGCGAGATCCCCGATCGACACCGCCACGTCCAGCAACGCCACGTCCAGCTCCGCGACATCCAGCTCCGCGACGTCGGCCGGCGCCTCGGACAGAGGCGTCCACTCCAGCTGGAACAGCCCGTCCCCCGCTGCCCGGCGCCCACCGCCGACGACCAGGCCGCCAGGCGATACCGGACGCGACACCAGCGACTCGGCGGTGAGCACGGGCGCTCCCGCCATGTCCACCGCGGTCACCGACACCGTGTCCTCGCCGGTTCTGGTCACGCGCACGCGCAGCGTCGTCGCGCCGCCGGCGTGCAGGTGCACTCCGCCCCACGCGAACGGCAGGCGTCCCGCCTCGGGCTCGGCCGCCTCCAGGAACGGCACCGCGTGCAAGGCGGCGTCCAGCAGCGCCGGGTGCAGGCCGTACGAGCCGGCGTCACCGACCTGCTCCGGCAGGGCGATCTCCGCGAACACCTCGTCGTCACGCCGCCAGGCCGCGCGCAGCCCCTGGAACAGGGGACCGTATACGAACCCGCCCTCGGCGAACCGGTCGTAGAGGCCGTCCAGCTCGACGGCGGACGCTCCCTGCGGCGGCCACACCTCGGCGTCGAAGGCCACGGCCCGGCCCGCGGCCGCGCGGCCGCCACCGGAGAGCACACCGGCCGCGTGCTGTGTCCACGGTTCGTCATCGGCGGCGCCGGCAGGCCGCGCGTAGACGCCGAACTCGCGGTGACCCGACGCGTCGGGCGCGCCCGCCGACACCTGTACGGCCATCGCGTCCTGCTCGCCGAACACGAGCGGGGTGGCCATGGTGAGCTCCTCCACCCGGTCACAGCCGACCTGGTCTCCGGCCCGGATGGCGAGTTCCAGCAGTCCCGCGCCGGGGAAGACCACCATCCCGCCGACGGCGTGGTCGGCAAGCCACGGGTGCGATCGCGGCGAGAGACGGCCGGTGAGCACGACCCCGTCCGACCCGGCCAGCCGCACCGCGGCCCCCAGCAGCGGATGCGCCGCCGCCGCGAGCCCGAGATCCCGGACGTCCCCGAGCCGCCGCCCACTCGGCCAGAACCACTGATGCCGGAAGGCGTACGTCGGCAGGTCCACCCGGCGGGCACCGCCGAACACGGTCCCGAACACGGCCGACCAGTCCACCGCGACACCGTGCGTATGCAACGTCGCCACCGCCGCCATGATCGCATTCTGCTCGTCGCGGTCCCCGCGTAGCGCCGGGACCAGCACCGCCGCCTCGTCCGAGACGGTGTCCTCGGCCATCGCGGTCAGCACCCCGTCGGGTCCCAGTTCGAGGTACGCGGTGACCCCGCACCGGCGCAGTGTCCCCATGCCGTCGGCGAACCTGACCCCGCGCCGTACCTGCTCCACCCAGTAGTCCGGTGAGCACAGCTCCTCGGCCGATGCGGGCTCGCCGGTCACGGTCGAGACCACCGGGATCCGCGGTGCCGCGAAGACCAGGCCCTCGGCCACCCTCCGGAACTCCGCCAGCATCGGCTCCATCAGCGGCGAATGGAACGCGTGGCTCACTCTCAGCCGCGTCGTCCTGCGCCCCTCGGCCTCCACCCGGGCGGCGATCCGGACGACCGCTTCCTCGGCACCGGCGATCACCACCGAAGCGGGCCCGTTCACCGCGGCGATGGAAACCTCGTCCTCGTACCCGGCGAGGAGCGGCAGCACCTCCTCCTCCGGGGCCTGTACGGCGACCATCGCGCCGCCCGCCGGCAGCTCCTGCATCAGCCGGGCACGCGCCGCCACCAGTCGGCACGCGTCCTGGAGCGACAGCACGCCCGCCACGTGCGCGGCCGTGATCTCCCCGATCGAATGCCCCGCCAGAAAGTCCGGCTTGACGCCCCAGGACTCCACCAGCCGGAACAGCGCCACCTCCAGTGCGAACAGCGCCGGCTGGGTGTATCCGGTCTGGTTCAGCAGTTCGGTGTCGCCGAACATCACCTCGCGCAGCGGGCGGTCCAGTTCGGGATTCAGGTGTGCCAGCACGGCGTCGAAGGCGTCGGCGAACACCGGGAACCGCTCGTACAGCCCACTGCCCATTCCGGCCCGCTGAGCGCCCTGTCCGGTGAACAGCAGCGCGAGCCTGCCCGGCCGCGCACCACGTCCCCGGACCATTCCAGGCGCCGGCCGCCCATCCGCCACCGCCGCCAGGCCCGCCAGCAACCCGTCCCGGTCATCGGCCAGCACCACCGCCCGATGCTCGAACGCCGAACGGCCCGTCGCCAGCGAGAAGCCGACGTCCACGGGGGAGACGTCCGGATCGTCCTGGACCCGCGACAGCAGGCGTGCCGCCTGTGCCCGTAGCGCGTCACCCGTCTTCCCCGACACCGGCACCGGCACCGGCACCGGCACCGGCACCGGCACGACGCCTGATGCCGAGCCGGTCTCCCCATACGACGACCCGTCCGGCAACCGACGCTCGGCCGGCGCGTCCGCGATCGGCGGCGCCTGCTCCAGGATCACGTGTGCGTTGGTCCCGCTGATGCCGAACGACGACACCCCGGCCCGCCTCGGCCATCCGACCTCCGGCCACGGGCGGTGCTCGGTCAGCAGTTCCACCGCGCCCTGCTCCCAGTCCACGTGCGACGAGGGCGCGTCCAGGTGCAGCGTGCCCGGCAGCACCCCGTGGCGCATCGCCATGACCATCTTGATCACACCGGCGACGCCCGCCGCCGCCTGGGTGTGACCGATGTTCGACTTGATCGAGCCCAGCAGCAGCGGGCGGTCCTCCGGCCGGTCCTGGCCGTAGGTCGCCAGCAGCGCCTGCGCCTCGATCGGGTCGCCCAGGCTCGTCCCGGTTCCGTGGCCCTCCACCACGTCCACATCAGCCGGGTTCAAACCCGCACCGGCCAGTGCCTGGCGGATCACCCGCTGCTGCGAGGGACCGTTCGGCGCGGTCAACCCGTTGGAGGCACCGTCCTGGTTCACCGCCGACCCGCGTACGACGGCCAGCACCTGATGGCCGTTGCGCCGCGCGTCGGACAGCCGTTCCAGCACCAGCGTCCCGACGCCCTCGGACCAGCCGACACCGTCGGCGGCGTCGGAGAAGGACTTGCACCGGCCGTCGACGGCCAACCCGTCCTGAGCGCTGAAGTCGATGAACGCCCCCGGGGTCGCCATCACGGTCACCCCGCCGACCAGTGCCAGCGAGCACTCACCGCCGCGCAGCGCCTGCGCCGCGAGGTGCAACGCCACCAGCGAGGAGGAGCACGCGGTGTCCACCGTCACCGCCGGCCCCTCCAGGCCGAGGGTGTAGGACAGCCGCCCGGACAGCACGCTGCCGGCCGTACCGGTGCCCATGAAGCTCACCACGTCCGGCGGGAACTCGGCGCTCGTCGCGTAGTCGTGGTACATCAACCCGGCGAACACTCCCGTGTGGCTGCCGCGCAGCGAGAGCGGGTCGACGCCGGCCCGCTCGATCGCCTCCCAGGACACCTCAAGAAGGAGCCGCTGCTGCGGGTCCATCGCCAGCGCCTCACGCGGCGAGATCCCGAAGAAACCGGGGTCGAACTCTCCCGCGTCGTGCAGGAAGCCGCCCTCGCGGACGTAGCTGGTGCCCCGGCGTTCGCGGTCGGGGTCGTACAGCGACTCCAGATCCCAGCCACGAGAGGTCGGGAACGCCGAGATCGCGTCGGTACCTTCATCGACCAGCCGCCACAGCTCCTCGGGGGACGTCACTCCGCCCGGGTACCGGCACGCCATCGACACGATCACCACGGGATCGTCACCGACCGGCGTGACCGTCTGCGCGGCCGTCCTCTCGGGCGCCGCGCCGTCGTGCTCGCCGAGCAACTCCGCCAGGAGGAACTCCGTCAGCGCCGTGACGTTCGGGTAGTCGAACACCAGCGTCGCGGGCAGCCGCAGCCCGGTGTCCGCGGCCAGCCGGTTGCGCACCTCGACGGCTGTCAGCGAGTCGAAGCCCATGCTCTGGAAGCTGCTCAACGGCTCGATCGCGTCGCCGTCCGCGTGGCCCAGCGCCAGCGCCACCTGGCCCCGGACCAGCTCCAGCAGGGTGGCCGTCCGCTCACCCGCCCCGAGCGGCGCGAGGCGGTCGACGAGTGCGGTCGACGCCGCGGCCGTGATCTGCCGACGGACCGACGGGCGGATCAACCCTCGAAGCAGGAACGGGACGTCCTGGCCGGTGCGCAATGCCGCCAGATCCAGACGTGCGGGCAGCAGAGCCGGTCCGTCTCCGTCGCCCGTGACCGTCGCGTCGAACAGTGCCAGACCGTGATCCGGGGACAGCGGGAGCATCCCGCGCCTGGCGAGCCTGCCCATCTCGGCCTCGCTCAGGGCGCTGGTCATGCCACCCGCCTGGTCCCACGGACCCCATCCCAGCGAGAGCCCCGGTAGCCCCTCGGCCCGGCGGCGTCGGGCGAGCGCGTCCAGGAAGGCGTTCGCCGCCGCGTAGTTGGCCTGCCCGGCCGTCCCGAACGTCCCCGCCACCGACGAGAACAGTACGAACGCGGACAGATTCTCGTCTCGGGTCAGCTCGTGCAGATGCCAGGCCGCGTCCACCTTGGGGCGGAACACCCTCTCCAGGCTCTGCGACGTCAACGCGCCGATCACACCGTCGTCCAGCACGCCCGCGGTATGCACCACCGCGGTCAGCGGGTGCTCGGCTGCTATCCCGGCCAGCAGACCGGCGACGGCGTCACGGTCCGCCAGGTCACATGCCACGACGGTCGTCCGAGCGCCGAGTCCGGTGAGCTCCGCCACCAGCTCGTCGACGCCCTCCGCCCGGTCACCGCGACGGCTCGCCAGCGTCAGGTGCCCGATGCCGTGCTCGGCCACCAGGTGACGGGCCAGCATGCCGCCCAGGCCACCGGTGCCGCCGGTGATCAACACCGTGCCCTCGGGGTCCCAAGCCAGGCCCGGTAGCTCGGCGGGCGGGAAGACGCGGGCCAGCCGACCGGCCAGCACGGCACCATCCCGGATCACCAGCTGCGGCTCGGCGGCGGCCAGGGCCGACGGCAGCGCGGCGATCGACGTCGCCGGCACCCCCCTCCGGTCACGGTCGCCGCTTTCCCGGATGTCGAGGTCGATCAGCGCGAACCGGCCCGGATGCTCCGTCTCGGCGGCACGCACGAGCCCCCACACCGTCGCCGCCGCCACGTCATCGCCGTCCACCGCGCCCCGGGTGAGGAACGCCAGCCGCGAACCGGCGAACCGCTCATTGGCGAGCCAGGATCGCACCAGGTCCAGCACGGACGACGCCAGGCTGTGGGCGGCCGCCGGCACCTCGTCGCCCGGGTCTCCGGTGACGAGGACCAGCACCGTGCCCGGCACGGGCACATCGCCGTCGTACGCCTCTCCCAGCGACCGCAGGTCGGCACCGACCCTGATGGGACCGCCCACCGTGGCGGCAAGGGCCTCGGTGAGCCCCCACCCGTCCGGGCCCACCACTGCCAGCGTGCTCGGCGACACCGCGGACACCGGCGATGCCGGGGCCACCAGCGGGACCCAGTCCAGCCGGAACAGGGAGTCCCTTCCGATCGCTCGCGGGCCGGCGGCCTGTCCGTCCGAAAGGACGCGCAGGGTCACCGACCTGATCGAGGCCACCGGACCGTCCACGCCGGCGATCGCGATCGACATCGCGTCAGGTCCGGCCCAGGACATCCGCACCCGGACCGCCGATGCCCCCGACGCGTGCAAGGACACGCCCTCCCACGCGAAGGGCACCTTACGCCGGGCCTCCTCGCTCTGGTCCAGGAGCAGGCACAGGTGCAGCACCGCGTCCAGCAGCGCCGGATGCACACCAAACGCCCCCGCCTCGGCCGCATCCTGCTCGGGCAGACTGATTTCGGCATACATGTCCGAGTCGCATCGCCAAGCCGCGGTCAGGCCGCGGAACACCGGCCCGTAGTCGAAGCCGTCCGCCGCCCGCCCCTCGTAGAAACCTTCCAACGAGATCGGCGCCGCACCGGCCGGTGGCCACACAGTCGTGTCGAACGGCGGTGTGGCATCGGGGGCGGTAAGGGGCTCGTCGACTGCCAGGAGCCCGCTCGCGTGCCGTGTCCAGGGACGCTCCTCCTCGCCTTCCGGCCGCGCGTACACGCTCAGCGGCCGGTGTCCCCTCTCGTCGGGCTCGCCCAGCCGTACCTGTATCCGGACGCCGCCCTGTTCGGGCAGCGTCAACGGCGCGGCCAGGGTCAGCTCGTCCACTCGCGTGCAGCCGACCTCGTCACCGGCCCGGATCGCCAGTTCCAGGAACGCCGTCGCCGGTACCACCACCCGGCCCGACACCACGTGATCGGCCAGCCACGGCTGGGAGCGCACCGACAACCGGCCGGTGAAGAGCACCTCGTCGCCGCCCGCCAGCTCGACGGCGGCTCCGAGCAAGGGATGGTCCGGCGCTCCGAGCCCGGCGTCGGTCACATCGCCGACGCGGGTGAGCGAAGGCCCCGGCCAGAAACGCCGACGCTGGAAGGCGTAGGTGGGCAGCCCCACCCGGCGGGCGCCGGGGAACGCCGCCCGCCAGTCCACCGGTACTCCGTGTACGTGCAGGGCGGCCAGCGCCGTCATCACCGTGTTCCGCTCGTCCCTGCCTCCGCGCAGCACCGGCACCAGCAGCACGTCCGGATCGGCCGCCGCCCCCGCCTCGGCGTCGCGCGCCGAAACCGCGGGCGCATCCGCACCGGCGCCGGCATCCGCCGTCAGGACGTCCTGCGCCATGGCGGTCAGTACGCCGTCGGGGCCCAGTTCCAGGTAGGCCCGCACCCCCTGAGCGTGCAGCGTCCGGACGCCGTCGGAGAACCGGACGGCCTGACGCACCTGGTCGACCCAGTAGTCCGGTGAGCACAACTGCTCGGCGGTGGCCGCCTGCCCGGTCACCGTGGACACGAGCGGGATCTGTGGCGGGCTGTAGGTCAGCGTGCCCGCCAGGGTACGGAAGTCCTCCAGCATCGGATCCATCAACGGCGAATGGAACGCGTGCGACACCCGCAGCCGCTTCGTCCTGATCCCCTGAGCCTCCAGAGCGGCAACCACCTCCAGCACCGCCTCCTCCACCCCGGCCACCACCGAGGCCGGACCGTTCACCGCCGCGACCGACACCTGCTCCTCGCGCCCCGCCAGCAGGGCGGCGACCTCCTCCTCAGAGGCCTGCACCGCCGCCATCGCCCCACCGGCAGGTAGCGCCTGCATCAACCGCGCCCGACCCGCCACCAGCACACACGCATCCTTCAGGGACAACACCCCCGCCACATGCGCCGCGGTGATCTCCCCGATCGAATGGCCGGCCAGCACATCGGGGCGCACCCCCCAGGACTCCACCAGCCGGAACAGCGCCGTCTCCACCGCGAACAACGCCGGCTGCGCCCACCCCGTCCGATCCAGCAACCCCGCCTCGACCGACCCCGGCTCGGCGAACAGCACCTCCCGCACCGAACACCCCACCCACTCGACCGACCCGCCGTCCGGCTGCCCGGCCGGCTCCCGCTCCAACCGCTCCAGCAGCGGATCCAACTCCGCGATCACCGCATCCAACGCCGCCGCGAACACCGGGAACCGCTCATACAACTCCCGGCCCATCCCCGCCCGCTGACTGCCCTGACCGGTGAACAGCACCGCCAGCCGCGGCTCCGCCCCGGCCACCCCGCGCACCACACCCGCACCCGCACGGTCCTCGGCCAGCGCCCCCAGACCGGCCAGCACCCCATCACGATCGGCGGCCAGCACCACCGCCCGATGCTCGAACGCCGACCGCGTCGCCACCAGTGAGAACGCCGCATCGCTCAACACCAGACCCGGATCGGTGCCCACGTACGACGCCAGCCGCCCGGCCTGCGCCCGCAACGCCTCCGCCGTACGACCCGACACCACCACCGGAACCACCGGCGGCCCCACGGCGACATCCGTTACCGGCACCATCTCGGCACCCGGCATCCGGTCCTGTCCGGGCGCTTCGGCCGTGACCTGCTCGTCCTCTGGCCCCTGTTCGAGGAGCACGTGCGCGTTGGTGCCACTGATCCCGAACGACGAAACCGCGGCCCGGCGCGGACGCCCGGCCTCCGGCCACGACCGCGCCTCGGCCACCAGCTCGACCGCGCCCTCGCTCCAGTCCACATGTGAGGACGGCTCGTCCACATGCAACGTGCGCGGCACCACGCCCTCGCGCATCGCCATGACCATCTTGATGATCCCCGCCACACCGGCGGCCGCCTGGGTGTGACCGATGTTCGACTTGATCGACCCCAGCAGCACCGGCCGATCCTCCGACCTGTCCTGCCCATAGGTCGCCAGCAGCGCCTGCGCCTCGATCGGGTCACCCAGCGTCGTCCCGGTGCCATGCGCCTCCACCACGTCCACCTCGACCGGCGACAACCCGGCGCCCGCCAGCGCCTGACGGATCACCCGCTGCTGCGACGGACCATTCGGCGCCGTCAACCCGTTCGACGCGCCGTCCTGGTTGATCGCCGACCCGCGCACCACGGCCAGCACCTGATGACCGTTGCGCCGCGCGTCCGACAACCGCTCCAGCACCAGCACCCCGACGCCCTCGGACCAGCCGACCCCGTCGGCGCTGTCGGCGAACGCCTTGCACCGCCCGTCCACCGACAGACCACGCTGCCGGGAGAATCCGATGAAGGTGTTCGGAGTGGACATCACCGTCGCCCCACCCGCCAGCGCAAGGGAGCAATCGCCCGCCCGCAGCGCCTGCGCCGCCAGATGCACCGCCACCAGCGACGACGAACACGCCGTGTCCACCGTCACCGCCGGACCCTCCAGGCCCAGCGTGTACGACACCCGGCCCGAGGCCACACTCGGCGCGGTTCCAGTGCTTTCGTAGCCCTCGACGGCATCGCGCTGAGCGATCCCCTCATCGGTGGTGGCCTGGTGTACCCGGCCGGCCGCATTACCCAGCGCCAGACCGTAATCGTTGTACATCAGACCGGTGAACACCCCGGTCCGACTACCCCGCAACGTCCCCGGCTCGATCCCGGCCCGCTCCACCGCCTCCCACGACACCTCCAGCAGCAGCCGCTGCTGCGGATCAACCGCCAGCGCCTCACGCGGCGAGATCCCGAAGAACCCCGGATCGAACTCATCGGCATCGTGCAGGAACCCGCCATGACGCGTATACGACGTCCCCACCCGACCAGGATCCGGATCATAGATACCCTCCAGATCCCAACCGCGGTTGGTCGGGAAACCGGTGATCGCGTCGCTCTCCTCGATCACCAGGCGCCACAGATCCTCCGGAGAGGAAACCCCGCCCGGATAACGACACGCCATCCCCACGATCACGATCGGATCGTCGGCCACCGAACGCACCACCGGCGAGAGCACACCCGCATCGGCCCGCTCACCCAGCAACTCACCCAGCAGGAAATCCGCCAGACCAACCGGAGTCGGATAGTCGAACACCAACGTCGCCGGCAACCGCAACCCCGTCGCCGCATTCAACCGATTACGCAACTCCACCGCGGTCAGCGAATCGAAGCCCAGCTCACGAAACTCCCGCCGCACCTCCACCGACTCCGGTGAAGCGTGCCCCAGCACCACCGCCACCTGCGCCCGCACCAACTCCACCACCGACCGCACCCGATCAGCCTCACCCAGCCCGGCCAACCGCCGCACCAACGCCCCATCACCCGACGCCGACCCCGACACCGCCGACCGGCGCACCCCCCGCACCAGCCCGCGCAGCAGATGCGGCACCTCACCCTGTGCCCGCACCGCCGCCACCTCGAACCGCGCCACCACCAGCACCGCACGATCCACCGCACCCGCCGCGTCGAACGACGCCAGCCCCTGCTCCACCGACAACGGCGACATCCCCGCCCGCGTCATCCGCCGCAGATCGACCTCATCCAGCCCACCGGTCATCCCGGCGTCCTGCGCCCACGGCCCCCACGCCAGCGACAGCGCGGCCAGCCCCTGCGACCGCCGCACCTGCGCCAACGCGTCCAAGAACGCGTTCGCCGCCGCGTAGTTACCCTGACCCGCCCCACCGAACGTCCCCGCCACCGACGAGAACACCACGAACGCCGCCAGATCCAGACCCCGGGTCAACTCATGCAGATACCAGACCGCATCCACCTTCGGCCGCAACACCACATCCAGCCGCTCCGCCGACAACGACGGAATCGTCCCGTCGTCCAGCACACCCGCGGTATGAATCACCGCCGTCAACGGATGATCGGCCGGGACCCGCGCCAGCAGCGCCGCCACCTGATCCCGATCGGCCACATCACACGCCGCGATCTCCACCTCGACCCCATGCGCGATCAGCTCCGCCCGCAACTCCAGCGCGCCCGGAGCGTCCAGGCCCCGGCGGCTGGTCAGCAGCAGACGCCGCACCCCACGCCCGGCCACCACATGCCGCGCGAACAACCCGCCCAGACCACCGGTCCCACCAGTGATCAACACCGTCCCCTCCGGATCCCAGACGCGATCCTCACCCAGACCAGAGCCAGAGCCAACCGCGAGGTCAACACCACACCCAACGCCAAGGCCATCACCGGAACCAGAGCCGGAGCCGGAGCCGGAGCCAGGCGTCACCCGCGCCAAGCGCGGCACCCGCACCTCACCCCCGCGCACCGCCACCTGCGGCTCACCCGAGACCAGCACCCCCGACAACACCCCGGGCAGCGCCGACAGAGACACCCCCTCCTCCACATCCACCAGCACGAACCGGCCAGGATTCTCCGACTGCGCCGACCGCACCAACCCCCACACCGCCGCCGCGCCCAGATCGGTGACCGCCTCCCCCGCACCTGCCACGACCGCGCCCCGCGTCACCATCACCAGCCGCGAATCAGCACACCGCTCATCGGCCAGCCACCCCTGCATCCACCCCAGCACCCGGGCGGTCAAGGCATGCACCGACCCCACCACGTCCCCGTCCCCGGACCCGTCCCCGGCCGACCCGACCACGACGGTCACCACCTCCGGCACCACCTCCAGCACCGCCGGCCCCGCCTCCGAACCCGATTCCAGGTCCAGACTCAGCTCAACCACATCAAGCTCGACACCGGCCACCTCCGACACTTCGGGCAACACCGTCCAGGCCAACTGGAACAGCGAGTCCCCAAGCGAAGCGCCACCGGCGGCCGGCTGATCGACCACGATCGGCCGCAACACCAGCGAACGCGCCGACAACACCGGCTCCCCAGCCGCGTCCACCGCACTCAGCGACAGCGCATCGTCACCCGTCCAGACCAACCGCACCCGCAACACCGACGCACCACCCGCGTGCAGACACACCCCACCCCACGAGAACGGCAACCGCACACCCTCGGAACCCTCCAGCCCGGCAAAGGCCACCGCGTGCAACGCCGAATCCAGCAACGCCGGATGCAACCCGAACGACCCCGCATCGGCAACCTGCTCAGACAGGCCGACCTCGGCGAACACCACACCGTCCGCACCCCGCCAAGCGCCCCGCAACCCCTGAAACACCGGCCCGTAACCCAGCCCACCCTCGGCCAGCCGCTCATACAACCCATCCAGCTCGATCACCGACGCACCCCGCGGCGGCCACACCGCCGTATCGAAGTACCCCGCGACCTCACCACTGTTCCCGCCACTGGCCAGCAGACCACCGGCATGCCGTACCCAGGCACCGTGATCACCGGCCCCGGCCGGCCGGGCGTGGACGCTCACCTCACGCCGGCCCACCCCGTCCACAGGTCCCACCCGCACCTGCACCGCGACCGCGTCGTCCGCACCCAGCACCAGCGGCGCGGTCAAGGTCAGCTCCTCGACCAGATCACAGCCGACCTCATCACCCGCCCGCACCGCCAGCTCCAGGAACCCGGTGCCGGGGAACACCACCATCCCGTCCACCATGTGATCGGCCAGCCACGGATGCGACCCCAGCGAGATACGACCGGTCAGCAGCGCCTCATCGGTATCGGCCAGCCCCACGGCAGCACCCAGCAGCGGATGCCCCGCCACGACCTGTCCGAGACCTTCGGCATCTCCGGCCCGTCTGCCACTCGGCCAGAACCACTGACGCTGGAAGGCGTACGTCGGCAACTCCACCCGGCGGGCACCGGGAAGCACCGTCGGCCAGCTCACCGGCACCCCACGCACGTGCAGGGCGGCCAGCGCCGTCATGATCGTCGCCTGCTCGTCCTGGCCCCTGCGCAGCGCCGACACCAGCACCGGGTCCGAGTCCGCATACCCGCCCATGATGACGCGATGAATATCCGACTCCTCGGCGGCCACCCGCGAACGGGCAGCCTCCTCCGCGTCGGCGAGTACGGTGAGGGTGTCATCGGCCATCGCGGTCAGCACACCGTCCGGCCCCAGCTCCAGATACGCCCGCACCCCCTGAGCGTGCAACGTCCGGACACCGTCGGAGAACCGCACCGCGCCACGCACCTGATCCACCCAGTAATCCGGTGAGCACAGCTGCTCGGCGGTGGCCGCCTGCCCGGTCACCGTCGACACGAGAGGAATCTGTGGCGGGCTGTAGGTCAGCGCGCCCGCCACCGCCCGGAAGTCCTCCAGCATCGGATCCATCAACGGCGAATGGAACGCATGCGACACCCGCAACCGCTTCGTCCTGACCCCCCGAGACTCCAACTCGGCGGCGATGGCCAGCACCGCCTCCTCCACCCCGGCGATCACCACCGAGGCCGGACCGTTCACCGCCGCGACCGACACCTCCTTCTCACGCCCCGCCAGCAGGGCGGCGACCTCCTCCTCAGAGGCCCGCACCGCGACCATCGCCCCACCGGCGGGGAGCGCCTGCATCAACCGCGCCCGACCCGCCACCAGCACACACGCATCCGACAGGGACAACACCCCCGCCACATGCGCCGCCGTGATCTCCCCGATCGAATGCCCCGCCAGCACACCCGGCCGCACCCCCCAGGACTCCACCAACCGGAACAGCGCCGTCTCCACCGCGAACAACGCCGGCTGCGCCCACCCCGTCCGATCCAGCAACCCCGCCTCGACCGACCCCGGCTCGGCGAACAGCACCTCCCGCACCGAACACCCCACCCACTCGACCGACCCACCGTCCGGCTGCCCGGCCGGCTCCCGCTCCAACCGCTCCAGCAGCGGATCCAACTCCGCGATCACCGCATCCAACGCCGCCGCGAACACCGGGAACCGCTCATACAACTCCCGGCCCATCCCCGCCCGCTGACTGCCCTGACCGGTGAACAGCACCGCCAGCCGCGGCTCCGCCCCGGCCACCCCGCGCACCACACCCGCACCCGCACGGTCCTCGGCCAGCGCCCCCAAACCGGCCAGCACCCCATCACGATCGGTGGCCAGCACCACCGCCCGATGCTCGAACGCCGACCGCGTCGCCACCAGTGAGAACGCCGCATCGCTCAACACCAGACCCGGATCGGTGCCCACGTACGACGCCAGCCGCCCGGCCTGCGCCCGCAACGCCTCCGCCGTACGACCCGACACCACCACCGGAACCACCGGCGGCCCCACGGCGACATCCGTTACCGGCACCATCTCGGCACCCGGCACATGACCCTCTGCGCGACCCCTGGCCTCAGTCTCCGGAAGCTCCGGCCCCTGCTCGACGATCACATGCGCGTTGGTGCCGCTGATCCCGAACGACGACACACCCGCCCGGCGCGGACGGTCGGTCTCCGGCCACTCCGTCGGCTCGGTCAGCAACTCCACCGCGCCCGAGGCCCAGTCCACATGTGACGAGGGTGCGTCCACATGCAGCGTCTTGGGCAGCACCCCGTGCCGCATCGCCAGCACCATCTTGATCACACCTGCCACACCGGCGGCCGCCTGGGTGTGACCGATGTTCGACTTGATCGACCCCAGCAGCAGCGGCCGATCGTCCGACCGGTCCTGCCCATAGGTCGCCAGCAGCGCCTGCGCCTCGATCGGGTCACCCAGCGTCGTCCCGGTCCCGTGACCCTCCACCACGTCCACCTCGACCGGCGACAACCCGGCGCTCGCCAGCGCCTGCCGGATCACCCGCTGCTGCGACGGACCATTCGGCGCGGTCAACCCGTTCGACGCCCCGTCCTGGTTGATCGCCGACCCGCGCACCACGGCCAGCACCTGGTGGCCGTTGCGCCGCGCGTCCGACAACCGCTCCAGCACCAGCATGCCCACGCCCTCGGCCCAACCCGCACCGTCGGCGCTGTCGGCGAACGCCTTGCATCGCCCATCGGCGGCCAGCCCTCCCTGGGCGCTGAAGTCGATGAACGAGTTCGGCGTGGCCATCACCGTCACGCCACCGGCCAGCGCCAGCGAGCACTCGTCACCGCGTAGGGCCTGTGCGGCCAAGTGCAGTGCCACCAGCGAGGAGGAGCACGCGGTGTCCACCGTCACCGCCGGCCCCTCCAGGCCGAGGGTGTAGGAGAGCCGTCCGGTCGCGACACTACCGGCGCTACCGGTACCGGAGAAGCTCATCACCTCCGGTGGAAACTCCACACCGGTCGCGTAATCGTGGTACATGACCCCGGCGAACACGCCGGTACGGCTGCCGCGCAGCGAGAGCGGATCGATCCCGGCCCGCTCGACCGCCTCCCAGGACGCCTCAAGAAGGAGCCGCTGCTGCGGGTCCATCGCCAGCGCCTCACGCGGCGAGATCCCGAAGAAACCGGGGTCGAACTCCCCCGCGTCATGCAGGAAGCCGCCCTCACGCACGTAACTGGTCCCCCGGCTCTCCCGATCCGGGTTGTACAACGCCCCGAGATCCCAGCCGCGCGACGTCGGGAAACCGGTGATCGCGTCGCTCTCCTCGATCACCAGGCGCCACAGATCCTCCGGAGAGGAAACCCCGCCCGGATAACGACACGCCATCCCCACGATCACGATCGGATCGTCGGCCACCGAACGCACCACCGGCGAGAGCACACCCGCATCGGCCCGCTCACCCAGCAACTCACCCAGCAGGAAATCCGCCAGACCAACCGGAGTCGGATAGTCGAACACCAACGTCGCCGGCAACCGCAACCCCGTCGCCGCATTCAACCGATTACGCAACTCCACCGCGGTCAGCGAATCGAAGCCCAGCTCACGAAACTCCCGCCGCACCTCCACCGACTCCGGTGAAGCGTGCCCCAGCACCACCGCCACCTGCGCCCGCACCAACTCCACCACCGACCGCACCCGATCAGCCTCACCCAGCCCGGCCAACCGCCGCACCAACGCCCCATCACCCGACGCCGACCCCGACACCGCCGACCGGCGCACCCCCCGCACCAGCCCGCGCAGCAGATGCGGCACCTCACCCTGTGCCCGCACCGCCGCCACCTCGAACCGCGCCACCACCAGCACCGCACGATCCACCGCACCCGCCGCGTCGAACGACGCCAGCCCCTGCTCCACCGACAACGGCGACATCCCCGCCCGCGTCATCCGCCGCAGATCGACCTCATCCAGCCCACCGGTCATCCCGGCGTCCTGCGCCCACGGCCCCCACGCCAGCGACAGCGCGGCCAGCCCCTGCGACCGCCGCACCTGCGCCAACGCGTCCAAGAACGCGTTCGCCGCCGCGTAGTTACCCTGACCCGCCCCACCGAACGTCCCCGCCACCGACGAGAACACCACGAACGCCGCCAGATCCAGACCCCGGGTCAACTCATGCAGATACCAGACCGCATCCACCTTCGGCCGCAACACCACATCCAGCCGCTCCGCCGACAACGACGGAATCGTCCCGTCGTCCAGCACACCCGCGGTATGAATCACCGCCGTCAACGGATGATCGGCCGGGACCCGCGCCAGCAGCGCCGCCACCTGATCCCGATCGGCCACATCACACGCCGCGATCTCCACCTCGACCCCATGCGCGATCAGCTCCGCCCGCAACTCCAGCGCGCCCGGAGCGTCCAGGCCCCGGCGGCTGGTCAGCAGCAGACGCCGCACCCCACGCCCGGCCACCACATGCCGCGCGAACAACCCGCCCAGACCACCGGTCCCACCAGTGATCAACACCGTCCCCTCCGGATCCCAGACGCGATCCTCACCCAGACCAGAGCCAGAGCCAACCGCGAGGTCAACACCACACCCAACGCCAAGGCCATCACCGGAACCAGAGCCGGAGCCGGAGCCGGAGCCAGGCGTCACCCGCGCCAAGCGCGGCACCCGCACCTCACCCCCGCGCACCGCCACCTGCGGCTCACCCGAGACCAGCACCCCCGACAACACCCCGGGCAGCGCCGACAGAGACACCCCCTCCTCCACATCCACCAGCACGAACCGGCCAGGATTCTCCGACTGCGCCGACCGCACCAACCCCCACACCGCCGCCGCGCCCAGATCGGTGACCGCCTCCCCCGCACCTGCCACGACCGCGCCCCGCGTCACCATCACCAGCCGCGAATCAGCACACCGCTCATCGGCCAGCCACCCCTGCATCCACCCCAGCACCCGGGCGGTCAAGGCATGCACCGACCCCACCACGTCCCCGTCCCCGGACCCGTCCCCGGCCGACCCGACCACGACGGTCACCACCTCCGGCACCACCTCCAGCACCGCCGGCCCCGCCTCCGAACCCGATTCCAGGTCCAGACTCAGCTCAACCACATCAAGCTCGACACCGGCCACCTCCGACACTTCGGGCAACACCGTCCAGGCCAACTGGAACAGCGAGTCCCCAAGCGAAGCGCCACCGGCGGCCGGCTGATCGACCACGATCGGCCGCAACACCAGCGAACGCGCCGACAACACCGGCTCCCCAGCCGCGTCCACCGCACTCAGCGACAGCGCATCGTCACCCGTCCAGACCAACCGCACCCGCAACACCGACGCACCACCCGCGTGCAGACACACCCCACCCCACGAGAACGGCAACCGCACACCCTCGGAACCCTCCAGCCCGGCAAAGGCCACCGCGTGCAACGCCGAATCCAGCAACGCCGGATGCAACCCGAACGACCCCGCATCGGCAACCTGCTCAGACAGGCCGACCTCGGCGAACACCACACCGTCCGCACCCCGCCAAGCGCCCCGCAACCCCTGAAACACCGGCCCGTAACCCAGCCCACCCTCGGCCAGCCGCTCATACAACCCATCCAGCTCGATCACCGACGCACCCCGCGGCGGCCACACCGCCGTATCGAACCGTTCCCCGGCCTGGCCGCCGGCCACCAGCACGCCGATCGCGTGCCGTACCCAGGGCTCCTCATCCCCGGCCTCCGCCGGCCGGGCGTGAATGCTCACCTCGCGCCGACCCGACCCATCCGGTGCCCTCACCCACACCTGTACCGCCACCGCATCCCGCTCGCCGAGCACCAGCGGCGCGGTCAAGGTCAGCTCCTCGACCAGATCACAGCCGACCTCATCACCCGCCCGCACCGCCAGCTCCAGGAACCCGGTGCCGGGGAACACCACCATCCCGTCCACCATGTGATCGGCCAGCCACGGATGCGACCCCAGCGAGATACGACCGGTCAGCAACATCCCATCCGAACCGGCCACTCCCACAGCGGCTCCCAGCAGCGGATGACTTGTAGCCGCGAGCCCCGCCGCCGTCACATCTCCCACCTGTGAGCCGGCGCCATCAGGCCAGAACCGCTCGCGCTGGAAGGCGTACGTCGGCAACTCCACCTGGGGAGCACCGGGAAGCACCGCCGGCCAGCTCACCGGCACCCCGCGCACGTGCAGGGCAGCCAGGGCCGCCATGATCGTCGCCTGCTCGTCCTGGCCCCTGCGCAGGGCCGGCACCAGCAGCACGTCCGGATCCGCCGCCGCCCCCGCCTCGTCATCGCGCGCCGAACCCGCAGGCGCAGCCACACGCATTGCCCCATCCATGTCCGCGTTCGCGTCGGCGAGCGCGGTGAGGGTGTCATCGGCCATCGCGGTCAGCACACCGTCCGGCCCCAGCTCCAGATACGCCCGCACCCCCTGAGCGTGCAACGTCCGGACACCGTCGGAGAACCGCACCGCGCCACGCACCTGATCCACCCAGTAATCCGGTGAGCACAGCTGCTCGGCGGTGGCCGCCTGCCCGGTCACCGTGGACACGAGAGGAATCTGTGGCGGGCTGTAGGTCAGCGCGCCCGCCACCGCCCGGAAGTCCTCCAGCATCGGATCCATCAACGGCGAATGGAACGCATGCGACACCCGCAACCGCTTCGTCCTGACCCCCCGAGACTCCAACTCGGCGGCGATGGCCAGCACCGCCTCCTCCACCCCGGCGATCACCACCGAGGCCGGACCGTTCACCGCCGCGACCGACACCTCCTTCTCACGCCCCGCCAGCAGGGCGGCGACCTCCTCCTCAGAGGCCCGCACCGCGACCATCGCCCCACCGGCGGGGAGCGCCTGCATCAACCGCGCCCGGCCCGCCACCAGCACACACGCATCCGACAGGGACAACACCCCCGCCACATGCGCCGCGGTGATCTCCCCGATCGAATGGCCCGCCAGCACACCCGGCCGCATCCCCCAGGACTCCACCAACCGGAACAGCGCCGTCTCCACCGCGAACAACGCCGGCTGCGCCCACCCCGTCCGATCCAGCAACCCCGCCTCGACCGAACCCGGCTCGGCGAACAGCACCTCCCGCACCGAACACCCCACCCACTCGACCGACCCACCGTCCGGCTGCCCGGCCGGCTCCCGCTCCAACCGCTCCAGCAGCGGATCCAACTCCGCGATCACCGCATCCAACGCCGCCGCGAACACCGGGAACCGCTCATACAACTCCCGGCCCATCCCCACCCGCTGACTGCCCTGACCGGTGAACAGCACCGCCGGCTTGGCCGCGCCCCGCGCCGAACCGGTCACCACCCCCGCGGCCGGCGCACCCTCGGCCACCGCGGCCAGACCCCGCACCAACTCCGCCCGCTCAGCACCCACCACCGCCGCCCGATACTCAAACGCCGATCGAGCCGTCGCCAGCGACACCCCCACCTCGGCCAACCCCAGACCGGGGAAGCTCTCCACATGCGACAACAACCGGGCCGCCTGCGCCCGCAACGCCACCTCACTGCGCGCCGACACCACCCACGAAACCGCTCCGCCATCAGAGCCGCCGTCAGCCTCGCCGCCTCCGGCCTCCACCGCGTCCACCGGCACCGGAGGCTGCTCAATGATCACGTGCGCGTTGGTGCCACTGATCCCGAACGACGACACCGCCGCCCGACGCGACCGCTCCACCCGAGGCCACGACCGCGCTTCGGTCACCAGCTCGACCGCGCCCTCGCTCCAGTCCACATGCGACGACGGCGCATCCACATGCAATGTGCGCGGCACCACGCCCTCACGCATCGCCATGACCATCTTGATGATCCCCGCCACACCGGCGGCCGTCTGGGTGTGACCGATGTTCGACTTGATCGAGCCGAGCAGCAACGGCTGTGCGGCATCGCGGCCCTGTCCGTAGGTGGACATCAGAGCCCGCGCCTCGATGGGATCACCCAACCGCGTTCCGGTGCCGTGCGCCTCGACCACATCGACATCCGACGCCGACAGCCCGGCACCGGCCAGCGCCTGGCGGATCACCCGCTGCTGCGACGGACCGTTCGGCGCCGTCAACCCGTTCGACGCCCCGTCCTGGTTCACCGCCGACCCGCGCACCACCGCCAGCACCTGATGACCGTTGCGCCGCGCGTCCGACAACCGCTCCAGCACCAGCACCCCGACACCCTCGGCCCAGCCGACCCCGTCGGCCGACTCGGAGAACGACCGGCACCGGCCATCCACCGACAGACCACGCTGCCGGGCGAACCCGATGAAGGTGTTCGGAGTGGACATCACGGTCGCCCCACCCGCCAACGCCAGCGAACAATCCCCCGCCCGCAGCGCCTGCGCCGCCAGATGCACCGCCACCAGCGACGACGAACACGCCGTGTCCACCGTCACCGCCGGACCCTCCAGCCCCAGCGTGTACGACACCCGGCCCGAGGCCACACTCGGCGCGGTTCCGGTACCTTCGTAGCCCTCGACGGCATCGCGCTGGCCGAGCCCTTCGACCACCTCACCGACAACGGCCTGGTGTACCCGGCCGGCCGCATTACCCAGCGCCAGACCGTAATCGTTGTACATCAGACCGGTGAACACCCCGGTCCGACTACCCCGCAACGTCCCCGGCTCGATCCCGGCCCGCTCCACCGCCTCCCACGACACCTCCAGCAGCAGCCGCTGCTGCGGATCAACCGCCAGAGCCTCACGCGGCGAGATCCCAAAGAACCCCGGATCGAACTCATCGGCATCGTGCAGGAACCCGCCATGACGCGTATACGACGTCCCCACCCGACCAGGATCCGGATCATAGATACCCTCCAGATCCCAACCGCGATTGGTCGGGAAACCAGTGATCGCGTCGCTCTCCTCGATCACCAGGCGCCACAGATCCTCCGGAGAGGAAACCCCGCCCGGATAACGACACGCCATCCCCACGATCACGATCGGATCGTCGGCCACCGAACGCACCACCGGCAGATCCGCGACCTGCTCGGAGTCCACCGAGCCGAACAGCTCCCCGTATAGGAATTCGGCCACGCTGTGCGAGGTCGGGTAGTCGAAGACCAGCGTCGCGGGCAACGACAACCCCGTCGCCGTGGCCAGCTGGTTGCGCAACTCCACCGCGGCCAGCGAATCCAGGCCCATCTTGCTGAAGGCCCGGTCGGGCTCCACCGCATCCCCCGACGCGTGGCCCAGCACCACCGCCACCTGCCGCCGTACCAGCTCTTCCAGCACCCGCCCGCGCTCGCCCACGTCCAGGCCGGCCAGGCGCCGCCGCAGCCCGCCCTCTTCGCCAACGCCGGCGACCGCACGAACCATCCGCCTCGCCGCCGGTACCAGCCCCCGCAGCAACGCCGGCACCTCACCGCCGCGGCCCCGCAACACCTCCACCTCCACCCGCAGCGGCACCGTCATCGCCGCATCCGTCCGCACACTCACGTCGAACAGCCGCAGCCCCTCGGCGGCAGACAGGGCCGGCAACCCGATCCGGGCCAGCCGGTCGCGGTCGGCGTCGGACAGCTCGGCGCTCATCCCGGTGGCCGCATCCCACAGCCCGTACGCCAGCGACGTCGCCACCAGCCCTCGCGACCGCCGATAGGCCGCCAACCCGTCCAGGAACACGTTGGCCGCCGCGTAATTGCCCTGCCCCGCCGCCAGGACCAGCCCACCGGCCGAGGACACCAGCACGAACATCGCCAGCGGCAGATCCCGGGTCAGCTCATGCAGATGCCAGGCCGCGTCCGCCTTCGGTCGCAGCACCGCATCCAACCGGCTTGGCGACAACGCCTCCACCACACCGTTGTCCGCCGCGCCCGCCGCATGCACCACACCCACCAGCGGGGCCGAATCCGGAACCGACCCCACGACCCGTGCCAGCGCGTCTCGATCCCCCACATCGCACGACATCACCCCGACCTTCGCCCCCAGCCCGGTCAGC
This sequence comes from Streptosporangium sp. NBC_01810, assembly GCF_035917355.1. Lineage (NCBI taxonomy): Bacteria > Bacillati > Actinomycetota > Actinomycetes > Streptosporangiales > Streptosporangiaceae > Streptosporangium > Streptosporangium sp. NBC_01810. Next base: position 3,716,267 of record NZ_CP109070.1, read on the forward strand.
TCCGCCACCAGCGTCTCGGCACCCTGCGCCGACAGCCCGCGCCGGCTCACCAGCAGCAGGGAACGCACACCGTGATCGCTCACCAGACGACGCGCCAGCAACGCCCCCAACCCGCCCGTACCACCCGTCACCAGCACCGTCCCCGCCGCCAACCCGACAGAGCCGCCGGGCCGCTCGGCAGAGCCCAGATCCGAGCCCGAATCCAAGCCCGAATCCGAGCCGTCGGCGATCACGGCGACGGAGCCGCCGGGCCGCTCGGCCGAGCCCAGAACGGCCCGCTCAGACTGCGCCATCCTGACCAGCCGAGGCACCAGGAACGCCCCCGAGCGCACCGCCAGCTCCGGCTCCCCGCAGGCCACCGCCGCCCGCACCGCCGCGTCCCGCTCCTGGCCCTCGTCCAGATCCAGCAGCACGAACCGCCCCGGGTGCTCGGCCTGCGCCGCCCGCACCAACCCCCACACCGGCGCGACCGCCACATCCACGTCCGCGCCCTCACCCACCGACACCGCACCCCGGGTCACCACCACCAAAGGCGCCGACCCCGGGCTCTCCCGCTCCAGCCACGCCTGCAGTACCTCAAGCACGCCGCCGACCACCGAACGCACCACCTCCGGCGTCTCACCGGCCGGCCGCGCCGCGCAGTCCACCACCACGACCGGCTCGGCGGCATCGACAGCCGCATCGGGAGAGCGGTCATCCGCGACCGCGGGCCATTCGGTCACCGGCGCCGCACCGACGGTGGCGGGCGTCTCGATCGGGTTCCACGCCACCTGGAACAGGGACTGCTCCCCTCCCGCCGCGCCCAGCTGCCGCGCCGACACCGGGCGCCCCACCATCGCCCCCGCCGACAGCACCGGCCGGCCGTTCTCATCGGCCACGTCCAAGCTCAGCGTGTGCTCACCCGAATGCCGCACCCGCACCCGCAGCGTCGAGGCGCCCGAGGCGTGCAGCACCACCTGCCGCCACACGAACGGCAACACCGCCCGCCCGCCGCTCGCCACACCCGAGGGATCGATCAGCGACACGTGCATCGCCGCGTCCAAAAGCGCCGGATGCACCCCGAACCGCCCCGCCTCCGCAGCCGCCCGCTCATCCAGCACGACCTCGGCGAACAACTCCTCCCCCCGCCGCCACGCCGCGCGCAACGCCTGAAACGCCGGCCCGTAGCCATAGCCGACCTCGGCCAGCCGCTCGTAGGCCCCCGCCACCTCCACCTCGGCCGCCCCCGCCGGCGGCCACCGCACCAGATCGAATCCCGGCTCGGCCGCCCGCTCCGCGAGCACTCCCTGGGCGTGCAGCGTCCACTCACCGCCCTCGTGCTCATCGGCTCGGGAATACACCCGCACCGCGCGCCGGCCGGCCTCACCGGGGCCGTCGACGACCACCTGGACCCGCACCCCGCCGGTCTCGGGCAGTATCAGCGGCGCCTGCAACGCCAGCTCCTCCAGCACCGCGCAGCCGACCTCGTCACCCGCGCGGACCACCAGCTCCACGAATCCGGTCCCGGGCAGCAGTACCCGGCCCAGAACCTCGTGGTCGCAGATCCACGGATGGGTCGACGCCGACAACCGCCCGGTCAAGACCACCCCGTCCGACTCCGGCGACACCACCACCGCCCCCAGCAGCGGGTGCAGCACCGTCTCAAGCCCCAGACCTCGCGCGTCCCCGCCCCGCCGGCCGGTCGGCCAGAACCGCTCCTTCTGGAAGGCATAGGTGGGCAGCTCCACCCGCCGCCCACCCGGCAACACCGCACGCCAATCAAGGGGAACCCCGCGCACGTGCAACCCGGCCAACGCCATCATGATCGTCGTCTGCTCGTCCTGGCCCCCGCGCAGTGCCGGCACCAACACCGCAACCGGATCAGAACCGGCTTCGGCTTCCGCGGCGAGGGTGTCTTGGGCCATCGCGGTCAGCACACCGTCCGGCCCCAGCTCCAGATAGGCCCGCACCCCCTGAGCGTGCAACGTCCGGACACCGTCGGAGAACCGCACCGCGCCACGCACCTGATCCACCCAGTAATCCGGTGAGCACAGCTGCTCGGCGGTGGCCGCCTGCCCGGTCACCGTCGACACGAGAGGAATCTGTGGCGGGCTGTAGGTCAGCGCGCCCGCCACCGCCCGGAAGTCCTCCAGCATCGGATCCATCAACGGCGAATGGAACGCATGCGACACCCGCAACCGCTTCGTCCTGACCCCCCGAGACTCCAACTCGGCGGCGATGGCCAGCACCGCCTCCTCCACCCCGGCGATCACCACCGAGGCCGGACCGTTCACCGCCGCGACCGACACCTCCTTCTCCCGCCCCGCCAGCAGGGCGGCGACCTCCTCCTCAGAGGCCCGCACCGCGACCATCGCCCCACCGGCGGGGAGCGCCTGCATCAACCGCGCCCGGCCCGCCACCAGCACACACGCATCCGACAGGGACAACACCCCCGCCACATGCGCCGCGGTGATCTCCCCGATCGAATGGCCCGCCAGCACACCCGGCCGCACCCCCCAGGACTCCACCAACCGGAACAACGCCGTCTCCACCGCGAACAACGCCGGCTGCGCCCACCCCGTCCGATCCAGCAACCCCGCCTCGACCGAACCCGGCTCGGCGAACAGCACCTCCCGCACCGAACACCCCACCCACTCGACCGACCCACCATCCGGCTGCCCGGCCGGCTCCCGCTCCAACCGCTCCAGCAGCGGATCCAACTCCGCGATCACCGCATCCAACGCCGCCGCGAACACCGGGAACCGCTCATACAACTCCCGGCCCATCCCCACCCGCTGACTGCCCTGACCGGTGAACAGCACCGCCGGCTTGGCCGCGCCCCGCGCCGAACCGGTCACCACCCCCGCGGCCGGCGCACCCTCGGCCACCGCGGCCAGACCCCGCACCAACTCCGCCCGCTCAGCACCCACCACCGCCGCCCGATACTCAAACGCCGATCGAGCCGTCGCCAGCGACACCCCCACCTCGGCCAACCCCAGACCGGGGAAGCTCTCCACATGCGACAACAACCGGGCCGCCTGCGCCCGCAACGCCACCTCACTGCGCGCCGACACCACCCACGAAACCGCTCCGCCATCAGAGCCGCCGTCAGCCTCGCCGCCTCCGGCCTCCACCGCGTCCACCGGCACCGGAGGCTGCTCAATGATCACGTGCGCGTTGGTGCCACTGATCCCGAACGACGACACCGCCGCCCGACGCGGACGCCCGGCCTCCGGCCACGACCGCGCCTGAGTCACCAGCTCGACCGCGCCCTCGCTCCAGTCCACATGCGACGACGGCGCATCCACATGCAACGTGCGCGGCACCACACCCTCACGCATCGCCATGACCATCTTGATGATCCCCGCCACACCCGCCGCCGCCTGGGTGTGACCGATGTTCGACTTCACCGAACCCAGCAGCAGCGGCCGGTCGGCCGACCTGTCCTGCCCGTACGTCGCCAGCAACGCCTGAGCCTCGATCGGGTCACCCAGCGTCGTACCGGTACCGTGACCCTCCACCACGTCGACATCCGCGAAAGACAGCCCCGCCCCGGCCAGCGCCTGCCGGATCACCCGCTGCTGCGACGGACCGTTCGGCGCCGTCAACCCATTCGACGCCCCGTCCTGGTTGACCGCCGACCCGCGCACCACCGCCAGCACCTGATGACCGTTGCGGCGGGCGTCCGACAACCGCTCCAGCACCAGCACCCCGACGCCCTCCGACCAGCCGACCCCGTCGGCCGACTCGGAGAACGACCGGCAGCGGCCGTCAGAGCTCAGACCGCCCTGGCGGAAGAAGTCGATGAAGGTGTTCGGGGTGGACATCACGGTCACCCCACCGGCCAGCGCCAGCGAGCATTCGCCCGAGCGCAGCGCCTGCGCCGCCAGGTGCAACGCCACCAGCGACGACGAACACGCCGTGTCCACCGTCACCGCCGGACCCTCCAACCCCAGGGTGTAGGACACCCGGCCGGAGGTCACGCTGCCGGTGGTCCCGTTGACCACGATCCCGCGCAACTCCTCCGGCGCGCCGTTCCCCGCTGAGGGGTAGTCGTGATACATCATCCCGGCGAAGACACCGGTCGGGCTGCCCTTGAGGGTGAGCGGGTCGATACCCGCCCGCTCGACGGCCTCCCAGGAGGTCTGCAGCAGCAGACGCTGCTGGGCGTCGGTCGCCAGCGCCTCACGTGGTGAGATCCCGAAGAACCCCGGGTCGAACTCGGCCGCGTCATACAGGAATCCGCCCGCACGGGCGAAGGACGCGTCCGGAAGCTCCCAGCCCCGGTCGGCCGGGAAGCCCGAGATGGCGTCCCTGCCCTGGCTGACCAGCTCCCACAACTGCTGCGGAGAGGTGACGCCGCCCGGATACCGGCAGGCCATGCCAACGATGACGATCGGGTCCCCGCTGAGCGGAGCCGCGACCGGCAGGGGCGGCGCGGAGGCCGCGTCGGCGCCGTCGCCGTCGAGTCGCCCTTGGATGAAGCCGGTCACCGCCGCCGGGGTGGGCTGATCGAACACCAGCGTGGCCGGCAGCCGCAGCCCGGTCGCCTCGATCAGCCGGTTACGCAGTTCCACCGAGGTCAGGGAGTCAAGACCGAGGTCCTGGAAGGTCAGCTCCGGCGAGATCGCGTTCGCCGAGGCATGCCCCAGCACGGCGGCCACCTGCCCGAGCACCAGCGTGGACACGGCCTCGCCCAGCGCCTGCCCCGACAGGGCGCTGAGTGCCTCAGAGCCGGAGGAGGTGATGGCCGCCTGCCGCAGGGGGGCGGGCACCAAAGCACGCAAAAGCGCCGGGATACGGCTTTGTGCCCGCAGCGCGGCCCGGTCCAGCCGGGCGGCCACCACCACCGGCTCAGCGCCCGTCATCGCGGCGTCGAACCAGGTGAGTCCCTGCTCGGCGGAGATGGGGCGCAGCCCGGACCGGGCCATGCGCCGCATGTCGGTCTCGGTCAGGGCGGCGGTCATGCCGGTGTCCTGCTGCCAGGGCCCCCACCCGATCGACAAACCCGCCAGCCCCTCAGCGACGCGCCGGCCTACCAGGGCGTCGAGGAAGGCGTTGGCCGCGCTGTAGTTCGCCTGGCCGCCGTTGCCGAGCGTCGCGAACACCGAGGAGAACACCACGAACGCGGTCAGGCCGAGGTCGCGAGTGAGTTCGTGCAGGTGCCAGGCGCCGTCCGCCTTCGGCCGCAGCACGGCGTCGATCCGCCCGGGCGTCAGCGCGCCGATCGGCCCGTCGTCGAGCACGCCGGCGGCGTGCACCACCCCGGTGAGCGGATGCTGCGGTGGGATCGCGGCGATCAGTTCGGCCAGCGCGTCGCGATCGGACACATCACAGGCGACGGCCGTGACCTCGGCGCCCTGGGCGGTCAGCTCCGAGGCCAGTTCCGCGGCGCCCTCGGCCTGCGGGCCGCGACGGCCGACCAGCATCAGGTGACGCACGCCGTGCTCGCTCACCAGGTGGCGGGCCACGAGCGCGCCCAGCCCGCTCAGACCGCCGGTGACCAGCACCGTGCCATCGGCACCCCACACAGGCACCGCGCCACCAGCCCCCCGGAAGATGTTCGGCGCCGACGAGGCAGCGTCGTCATCGTCCTCGACTGTGACGAGTCGCGGCACCCGGAGCAGGCCATCGCGTACCGCGATCTGCGGCTCCGCGGACTCGAACGCCCAGGCCAGCGTCTCACCGCTCACCCGATCGACATCAAGATCAAGGTCAAGCAGGACGAACCGCCCCGGGCTCTCCACCTGCGCCGAGCGCACCAGGCCCCAGACCGCCGCCGCGACGGGGTCGGGCGCGCTCCCGGCATCGACGGCCACCGCCCCACGGGTCACGAAGATCACCGGAGCGTCGGTGTGCTCGTCGCTTCCGCCTTCCCGCAGCCGGGTCAGGACCGCCGAGGTCACCGACCGCACAGCGTCCGGAACATCGCCCCCGGCCGGCACCGAGACCGGCACCAGCGTCACATCCACGGCCGAGACCGGGACCGGGACTCCGATCAGTGTCACGTCCGCGGCCGGGTCCGGCTCGCGCACGAGGTCCGCCACCTGCCCGGCCGCACGCAAAGCATCGACCAGACCCCACTCATCAGAGCCCAGCACCGACCAGCGCCTGACCGGACGCTCCCCACTCCCCGATTCCAGCGCGAGCGGCCAGTCCAATCGCAACAGCGGCCCACCGGTGCGCGCCGCAGACCGCAGATCATTGGGCCGCATCGCCAAGGAACGCACCCAGGCGACCACACCACCCTCGGTATCGGCCACGACCAGCGTGATCGCATCCCTACCGGCCTCACTCACCCGCACCCGAAGCGTCGAGGCGCCGGAGGCGTGCAGGGACACCCCGCTCCAGGCGAACGGCAGCAGCCCACCGCCCGCCTCCTCAAGCCCGGCCAAAGAGGCCACCTGCAGCGCGGCGTCGAGCAGGGCCGGGTGCAGCCCGTACGCACCCGCGTCAGCCGCCAGGTCTTCGGGCAGGGTGACCTCGGCGAACACCTCCCGGTCGGTACGCCAGACGGCGCGCACCCCCTGGAAGGCGGGGCCGTAGGAGAAGCCCACCCGCGCCCGCCGCTCGTAGAAGTCGTCGAGGTCCACCGCGACGGCGTCCGCGCGGGGCCACTCGCCCAGGCCGGGATCGGGAACGCTCGGCACGCCTGGGGTCAGCACACCGGTGGCGTGCCGAACCCACGGCGCCTCCGGCTCGTCCACCGGCCGGGAATACACACCGATCGTCCGGCCGCCGTCGGTGTCGGCGGCGCCGAGCGCCACCTGCAGCCGCGCCTCACCCCGCTCGGGCAGCACGAGCGGCGCGGTGAGCGTGAGCTCCTCCACCAGACCGCAACCGACCTCGGCACCCGCCCGCACGGCCAACTCGACGAAGGCCGTACCGGGCAACAACACCCGCCCGGCCACCACATGATCACCCAGCCACGGATGCGCCGCCGTCGAGACCACAGCGGTGAACAGGAACCCACCGGTATCGGGCAGCTCCACCGCCGCACCCAGCAGCGGGTGCCGCGGCCGATCCAGCCCGGCCAAGGTGACATCGCCCCCGGCCGCCGAGGGCTCGCTCCAGTACCGCTCCCGCTGGAAGGCATACGTCGGCAGATCCACCCGGCGAGCCGCCCTAGCGGAGAACAACTCCGGCCAGCGCACCGCCACCCCGTGCACATACAACCGGGCGGCCGCCGCCAGCGCCGCGGCCGCCTCGCCGCGATCCTTACGCAAGACGGGCAAGGCAACCGGCCCCACCAGCCCCACCGGCCCCGACGTCTCGGCCGGGGTCCGACCGGCCGGCGAGGAGAGGTTCTGGTGAACCAGCGCCGACAACCCGCCATCCGGACCAAGCTCCAAGAACACCTTGGCCCCCGCCGCCCCGGCGGCACGGATCGCGTCGGCGAAACGCACCGGCCGCACGACATGGTCCACCCAGTACTGCGCCGAGCACAGGTAGGCGGCGTCGACCGGCTGGCCGGTCACGGTGGAGACGATCGGCGTCCTCGGCTCGTGAAAGGTCAGCCCCTCGACGATCTCCCGGAACTCCGCCAGCATCGGCTCCATCAACGGCGAGTGGAACGCGTGGCTCACCCGCAGGCGGGTGGCCTTGCCGAAACACGCGGCAATTCGCAGGACGGCGTCCTCGGCGCCGGCGATCACCACCGACGACGGGCCGTTCACCGCGGCGATGACGACCCCGTCCTCCAGCAGCGGCTCCACCTCCGCCTCACCGGCCTGGACCGACACCATCGCCCCGCCCTCGGGCAGGCGCTGCATCAACCGGCCCCGGGCCGCGACCAGCGCGCAGGCATCATCCAGCGACAGCACACCGGCCACATGGGCGGCGGCGATCTCACCGATCGAGTGCCCCACCAGCAGGTCCGGCACCACACCCCACGACTCGACCAGGCGAAAGAGCGCCACCTCGATCGCGAAAAGCGCCGGCTGGGCGAACTCGGTACGATCCAGCAGCCCGGGATCCGCACCGAACACCACCTCACGCGGCGAGCGCTCCAGCTCACCGGCCAGCCGCGCGAACACCTCCTCCAACGCGCGGGCGAAGACCTGGAACCGGGCGGCCAGCTCGCGGCCCATCCCGAGCCGCTGCGCGCCCTGTCCCGCGAACAGCACCGCCAGCCCGCCGGGCACACCGGCGACACCGCGTGCCACCTCGGCCACACCCTCACCATCGGCCAGCAGCACCGCCCGGTGAGCGAACTCCGAACGTGCCCTCACCAGCGAGTAGCCGACATCGGCCGGATCCGCCCCACTCTCGGCCACAAAAGACATCAGCCGATCGATCTGAGCACCGAGCGCGGCCTCGCTCTTACCCGAGACCACCCAAGGCACCACGACAGGCGCCCTACCCGATGTCGTACCAAGCTCGGAGGACTCGGAGGACTCGGCCGAAGCCTCCGAAACGGAAAGCTCCGAAACGGGAAGCTCCGAAGCAGCCGGAGCCTCCAAAGTGGAAAGCTCCGAAGCAGCCGGAGCGGCAGGATCGGACGGCCGCCCCGGCCCGGACACGGGGTCCGGCACCTGCTCGACGATCACGTGCGCGTTGGTACCGCTGATCCCGAACGACGACACACCGGCCCGGCGGGGCCGTCCGGCCTCCGGCCACTCGGCACGCTCGGTCACCAGCCCGACCGCGCCGGCCGACCAGTCCACGTGCGATGTGGGGGCGTTGACGTGCAACGTCCGCGGCACGATCCCCTGCCGCATGGCCATCACCATCTTGATCACGCCCGCGACCCCTGCGGCCGCCTGGGTGTGACCGATGTTCGACTTGATCGACCCGAGCAGCAGCGGCCGGTCCCGGTCCTGGCCGTACGTCGCCAGCAGGGCCTGGATCTCGATCGGGTCGCCCAGCTTGGTGCCCGTGCCGTGCGCCTCCACCACGTCCACGTCCGAGGGGGAGAGCCCGGCGCCGGCAAGGGCCTGCCGGATCACCCGCTGCTGGGAGACGCCGCTGGGAGCGGTCAGGCCGTTGGAGGCGCCGTCGGAGTTGACGGCCGATCCACGGAGCACGGCGAGCACCCGGTGGCCGTTGCGGCGGGCGTCCGACAGGCGTTCCAGCACCAGCACGCCGACGCCCTCGGCCCATCCCGTGCCGTCGGCGGCGTCGGCGAACGCCTTGCACCGCCCGTCCGGAGAGAGGCCGCCCTGCTTGGCGAACTCCAGGAAGATGCCCGGCGTCGACATGACGGTGACCCCGCCCGCCAGCGCCAGCGAGCACTCCCCCGACCGCAGCCCCTGCGCGGCCAGGTGCAGGCCGACCAGCGACGACGAGCACGCGGTGTCCACCGTGATCGCGGGACCTTCCAGCCCCAGGGTGTACGCCACCCGGCCGGACAGAACACTCGGCGAGGTGCCCGTCAACGTGTAGCCCTCGGCGTCACCGGACGCCTCGTGCATCCGGGCGCCGTAGTCCTGCGCCATCGCACCGAGATACACGCCGGTCCGGGTGCCGTCCAGCGACGACGGCGGGATTCCGGCCCGCTCCACCGCCTCCCAGGCCACTTCCAGCGCCAGCCGCTGCTGCGGCTCCATCGCCAGCGCCTCACGCGGCGAGATCCCGAAGAACGCGGCGTCGAAGTCTCCCGCGTCGTGGAGGAAGCCTCCGGGATGGTCCGCGGCGAGGGCCCCCATCCGCCATCCGCGGTCGGCGGGCAGCGCCGACACGGCGTCCACACCGGCGTCGACCAGCCGCCACAGGCTTTCCGGGGAGTCGATCCCGCCTGGGTAGCGGCAGGCCATCCCAATGATTGCGATGGGCTCGTCGGCCATCGGGGAAGAGGCCACCGGAGGAGAGGCCACCGGTTCCAGCGGCTGGGATCCGGAACCGGTGGCGGCTGTGGACCCCAGGAAGGCGGCGAGTCTCGCCGGTGTGGGGTGATCGAAGAGGGCGGTGGCGGTCAGCGCCGGCCCGTCGGCCGAATCAAGCCGGGTGGTGAGCTCGACGAGCATCGCGGAGTCGAAGCCGAGCTCTTTGAAGGGCAGGCCGAGATCGATCCCATCAGGATCGTACGTCCCGAGGACCGCCGCGCACGCGTCGCGGACCAGGTCCAGCGGGCTGCCGGAGCCGAGCCGCTGGACGGCGTCCGGCCCGTCCGGCCCGTCCGGTCTCCCATCGGCCGCCGATGCCGATCCTGCCCGCGCCCGCGGTCCCGCTTCCTCCCGCTCTCGTTCCGGGCCGGCCCCCTCCAGCCAGTGGCGGACACGCTGGAACGCGTACGTCGGCAACTCGACTCGGGACGCGGCGGGGAGGAACCGTTCCCAGCCGACCTCCACCCCGCTCGTGTAGAGCTCGGCGATCGAGGTCATCAAGCGGGAGATCCCGGCGTTGTGCCTCTGGAGGGTGCAGACGGCCACCGCCGGGCGGCCGGCGATCCGCGCGCTCTCCTGGATACTGCCGACCAGTACCGGGTTCGGGCTCACCTCGATGAAAGCACCGAACCCGTCGGCCAGCAACCGCCCGACCGCGCCCTGGAAGTCGACCGGCCGGCGCAGGTTGCGATACCAGTAGTCACCGTCAAGCTCCGCCGTGTCCAGCGGGGCGCCGGTCACCGTCGAGTAGAAGGGGATCTCCGAACTGCGCGGCCGGATCGACGCCAGCAGCGGTGCCAGGCGCTCCTCGATCCGCTCGACGACGGAGGAGTGCGAGGCGTAGTCGATGTTGACCCGGCCCATCTGCACCGTGTCCGCCCACTCGGCCATCATCTCGGCCAGCGCCTCGTTGTCCCCGGACACCACCGTGGAGGACGGGCTGTTCACGGCGCCGACGGACAGGCGGCCCGCCCAGCGTGCCAGCCGGTCCTCCACGGCCTCCAGAGGGAGTCCCACCGAGACCATGCCGCTTCTGCCGGAGAGGACCTCGGTGATCAGCTTCGATCTGGCGGTCACCAGCCAGGCGCCGTCCTCCAGCGACAGCGCGCCCGCGACACACGCGGCGGCGACCTCCCCCTGCGAGTGGCCCACCACCGCGGCCGGTTCCACGCCGTACGACCGCCACAGCGCCGCCAGGGAGACCATGATCGCCCACAGCACCGGCTGGATCACGTCGGCGCGTTCCCTGGGCGGGCTACCGGGTTCCCCCCGCACGACGCTCGTCAGCGACCAGTCGACGAACGGCGCCAGCACCGCCTCGCATTCCGCCATGGCGGCGGCGAACACCGGCGACGAGTCGAGCAGCTCCACCCCCATCCCGGCCCACTGCGATCCCTGGCCGGGAAAGACGAAGACCTGCTGGCCGGGGCGTTGCCATACGCGGGCCAGCGGCGCGGTGTGCTGACCGAGCCCGAAGACCAGCCGCATCTGATCGAGGAGCTCCACCCGGTCGGAGAGCACGCCGCCGGAACTGGGATCGACGTCGATCCTGCCGCGCACCAGCCCTGACGCGAAGCGCCCTTCCGACAGCGCGTCCAGCCCGTGGAGCAATTGTTCGCGTCCGTCCCCGATGACGACCGCTCGATGGCGCAGGCCGGCCCGCGTCGTCGCCAGAGAGAAGGCCACGTCGCCGGTCGAGAGGTCCTCCCGTTCCCTGACGTGGCGGGCAAGCCGGGCCGCCTGTGCCCGCAACGCGCTCTCGGTGTGGCCGGACAGCGGCCAGGACACCGGTGACGATGTCTCCGGCCCTGCCCCGGGGCGCTCCCCAAGCTCCTCGGGTACGGCGACCGGCAGGGCAGGCCCGGTCACCGGCGCCGGGGAGGTGCGCTCCGGGGCGGAGGTCAGCACGACATGGCAGTTGGTGCCGCCGATGCCGAACGACGAGACGCCCGCGACGATCCGCCCGTCACCGTGGCTCACCGGCCACGACATCGGAGACTCCACCACCCGCAGGTTCCACTCGTCGAAGCGGATCGCGGGGTTCGGCCGCTCGAAGTTCAGGCTCGGCGGCAGCAGCCGGTGCTCGATGGCCAGCACGGTCTTGAGCAGCCCGACGATGCCGGCGGCGCCCTCCAGATGGCCGACGTTGGTCTTGGCCGATCCCACCCACAGCGGCGCGTTCGAGCGGCCCGTGCCGTGCACCGCGCCGAGCGCGCCGGCCTCGATGGGATCGCCCACTCTGGTGCCGGTACCGTGCAGCTCGACGTAGCCGACGCTCGCCGGGTCCACGCCGGCGCGCCGATACGCCGACCGCAGTACCCGCTCCTGCGCTCGGGAGCTCGGGGTGGTGAGCGTCTCGCCGGAACCGTCGTTGTTGACCGCGCTGCCCGCGATGACGCAGTACACGTGGTCGCCGTCCGCGAGGGCACGCGACAGCGGCTTGAGGAGGACGATGGCGCCGCCCTCGCCGCGGACGTAACCGTTCGCCCGCGCGTCGAAGGTGAAGCACCTGCCGTCCGGGGAGAGCGCGCCGAGCTCCGCGGCCGCCAGGGCACTCTCCGCGGCGAGGTTGAGCTGGACCCCACCCGCGAGGGCCATGCTGGACTCGCCGCTGCGGATGCTCTCGCAGGCGAGGTGCACCGCCACCAGCGATGACGACTGGCCCGTGTCCACGGCCATGCTCGGGCCGGTCAGGGCGAGGAAGTGCGACACCCGGTTGGCGAGGATGCTGCGGTTGACGCCGGTGAGCGAGTGATGGCCGATTCCCGCAGCGCCGCTCTGGCGGCTCAGCAACGCGTAATCGTCGGCCATCGCACCGATGAACACGCCGACGTCGGTGCCGCGGAGGGGAGTGGGCGCGATACGCGCGTTCTCCAGAGCCTCCCAGCCGAGCTCCAGCATCAGCCGCTGCTGGGGATCCATCGTGCGGGCCTCACGGGGTGAGATCGCGAAGAACCCGGCGTCGAACCGGTCGATCCCGTCCAGGAACGCGCCGTGCGCGCTGGAACCGAACTCCGTATCCGCGCTCCAGCGGTCGGGCGGCACCGTGGACACGGCGCTCACGCCGTCGCACAACAGCCGCCAGAACTCCGCCGGACCTGGTGCGGAGGGCAACCGGCAGGACACTCCGACGATCGCGATGCGATCGTCACTCGTGCCGGAGTCATGGCCAGGCATGAACTTGGATCGATTCACGCACCGCTCCCCATACACGTCGTAATGCCGACATGCGGAGACTCGATTCGCCGCCCGGCAAGGGCAGGTGCTCGAATCGCCGCATCCGGCTCGTGGCCTCACGGCCAGCACGAACTATGCCGAGCACACGCTGCGCGTTTCACTAGTTGTGCGGCGCGAAAAAGACGGTGCGGGTCACCGGTTGTGCGGCGCGAAAAAGACGGTGCGGGTCACCGGTTGTGCGACGCGAAAAAGACGGTGCGGGCGTGACCGTAACCCGGTGACACAACGGGAGTCGCCTCCGGTACCTCAGCATGCCAGACGTCCCACCTGCCACGCCCCCGGCCCTGTTCACCGCGGCGACCTGAGCCGACCCGGTCTCATGCCTCATAGCGCGCGGATCCTAGTGTTTTCACGAGTGCCGCCCGGGTTCTTCTGTAGTTGACCCGGCGCGTGTCCGGAGAGTCCCGCGTCGCAGTGCGGCGGGGAAGGCGGGACTTTCTGAGCGCCTCTTATCGCCCCGTGCCGACGAGCCGGCTGGCTGATGAGTGAGGAACTCCATGGCGTTCAAATATCAGGTTTCAAAGCCGTACCTCGCAGGACGAGAACTGGAGTACCTCACCGAGGCCGTCAACTCCGGCTGGATATCCTCGCAGGGCCCCTTCGTCAGGCGCTTCGAGGAGGAGTTCGCCCAGTACAACGGCACTGCGTACGGCGTCGCGTGCTCCTCTGGCACGACCGCTCTCACCCTCGCGCTGCGGGCGCTCGGAGTCGGCCCCGGCGACGAGGTCCTGGTTCCCGAGTTCACCATGGTCGCCACCGCGTGGGCGGTCACCTACACCGGCGCGGTGCCGGTGTTCGTGGACTGCGGCGACGACCTCAACATCGACGTCTCGCTGATCGAGGCTCGGATCACCCCCCGTACCAAGGTCATCATGCCGGTGCACGTCTACGGCCGGCGGTGCGACATGGACGCGATCATGAAGCTGGCTCACGAGTACAACCTGAGAGTGGTGGAGGATTCGGCGGAGGCGCACGGCGTGCGCCCGGTGGGCGACATCGCGTGTTTCTCGCTGTTCGCCAACAAGATCATCAGTGCCGGTGAGGGGGGTGTCTGCGTCACGAACAGCGAGCATCTCGCTCAGCAGATGGCCCACCTGCGCAGCATGGCCTTCAGCAAGGAACACGACTTCATTCACAAGAAGCTGGCCTACAACTTCCGCATGACGAACATGCAGGCCGCGGTCGCCCTGGCCCAGCTGGAGCAGATCGACGAGATACTCGCCATCCGCAAGCGGATCGAGAAGCACTACGACAGCGGGCTCGACGGCATCGACGGGATCACCATCATGCCGTCTCGCGACGTCCTCTGGATGTACGACATCCGGGCGGAGCGGCGGGAGGAGCTTCGGGAGTTCCTGACCGACGCGGGGATCGAGACCCGGCCGTTCTTCCAGCCCATGAGCCGTCAGCCGATGTATTTCAACCCCGACTGGCCGGCGCTGAACGCCGCCCGCTTCGCGGCCGACGGTCTCTATCTGCCCACCGACCCCGGGCTGGCCGAGTCCGACCAGGAGTGGGTGATCGGGAAGGTACGCGAGTTCTACCTGGAGGGTCAGGCCACGGGGCGCACACGCATGTGACCCTTCGGCGGCCTGACCGGTCGGATCCTCTCGCGTCCCCGGTCGGTACGCCTCCGGGCCCCTGCCCGCCGGTCGCTCCAGAGGTCATCCGTCTGCCCGTGCGTCGCCGCCGGTGCGTCGCTTCAGATGGTCACCGCGTCGGCCGGTGCGTCGCTTCAGATGGTCAACCGCCGGAACCCCGGCCACAGGAACGCGTCGAAGGCGTTCGTGGCCAGGAGGTGACCGTTGACGACCATTCCGATGGCGGACACCGCGGCGGTCATCACCTGCGCCCGGCGCCGGCCGCCCAGTTCCCTGGCGATCTGGGTGGCGCCGTCGGTCCCCGCGCGGGAACGTTCATGTCGAGGACGGTGCCCTCGATCCAGGGTCCGGCTGCGTCAGGAACACTGAGTCGCAGCCGGCGCCCTCCCGTATCCGCGACCACTGCCGCAGCGCCGCCTTGGTGGCCCCGGTGACGACACGTTCACAAGCGTGACGATCGCCTCCCGGGTCAGGCTCTCCTGGGTCGAGACGGAGAAGGCTTCGTTGAAGATCCGCTTCTGCCTTGCCGTATGTCTCGCGCTACGCCCCGAGTTCCCGGGCGATCTCCTCGTTCACCGCCTGCTGATGCCGGGTGAGGAAGAAGTGACCGCCGGAGAACACCCTGATACGGAACCGCCCCGCGGTATGCCGACTCCAGGCCTCCGCCTCCTCGACCGTCGTCCTCGGATCGGCGTCCCCGGTCAGCACGGTGATCGAACCACTCATGCTCCGCTCCGGATCTCCGCGATAGGTCTCGATCGCACGATAGTCACCTCGCAGCGCGGGCAACGCCATCCGCAGGATCTCCTCATCGCCGAGCAACCCCGCATCCGTGCCGTTCAGCAGCTTGAGCTCGGCGACGATACCGTCGTCATCACGCCGGTGCACCGACTCGTCCCGCCAGGTGGACGGCCCGCGACGTCCCGAGGCGATCAGCGTGTGGGGCGCGTTGACACCCTTCCGCTCAAGCCGGCAGGCCACCTCGAAGCCGATCACCGACCCCATGCTGTGACCGAAGAAGACCGTCGGCTTCTCCGACAACGTGACCAGCTCGTCGACGATCCGATCCGCCAGGATGCCGATGTCGGTGATACACGGCTCCCGCAACCGATCCTGCCGCCCGGGATACTGAACGGCCACCACATCGGCATCCGGCGAGAACCTGGCCGAGACCGGACGGAAGAAACTGGCCGATCCACCCGCGTGCGGAAAGCACACCAGGCGCTTACCCGCCCCCGCCGCCGGATGATAGCGACGGACCCAAGCGGTGCTGACGTCGTCCGCGGTACTCACGATCCGTTGCCCCTTCATCGCGCCGAATGCCACTCGGACCAGTGAACCCCGGCAACGACTCGCAAAACCACTAGAAGCCGGTACTCCAGCCGCACATCGGGATCTCCGCTGAATCGGATAGATCTTCCGCGCTCAGCACCACCTGCCGGCTGAATCTGGCCGAGGGCTGGTGGCGACCGCTGCGCCGGACCACGTTCGTCACGACCCACCACCTCGAACCCGCATCGACGCCGTGATTCTAATGATTTCCGGGAATCGGCTGCACCAGGATGTTCCGGACAGGAAAACAAGATCGCTGCTCGGGTCCGTCACACATGTCACTTCGGCAGCCGATCCAGGGAGGCAATCAAGAGTGGCCCCACCTCCGACCGCCACTGATCCGACCCTCGTAGATTCGGCTTTGATACGATGCGTGCCCTCATAGTAACCGTCGGCTCGGAGGGGGATATCCAGCCTTTTCTTGCCCTCGGAAAGCGTCTGCTCGCGGAGGGCCATGACGTTACGTTCTCGGCCTCCGACAGTTACGCAGCGCGCACCGACGCTGTCGGTGTTCCTTTCGTCGGCAGGCCGACTTGGAGTAAGACGGAATTCCAGGCGAACTACATCCGTGTCATCAACGAGAAGAACAAACTGCGGCAACTGACGGTCATGCTGGAATTCCTGGCGCAGGAGCAGCATGCCTCGGTACCGGAGCTGATGGCGCTGGCACCTGAGGCCGACATCGTCGTCCACTCGCCGCTGTCCATCGCCGCGGCCGCCGCGGCGCGTGCGGTCGGCACGCCCCACGTGAGCGTGCACCACACCTGGCCGCTGCACCGAGCGCGCGGCTATGGCCCGACCAATGTCAATCTCGGGCCCGCGGGCAACGCCCTCGCATGGTCGATCGTTGGCTCGGGGGTCAGGCGCGCGACCGACAAGCTTCTCAACCCCATCGTCGTCGCAGCCGGCCTTCCGCCCTGGCGCGACGTTCTCTTCGACGCGAGCCATTCGCGCCTGCTCAACTTCATCGCCATCAGCCCGCACATTCTCAAGCACGATCCGCTCTTCGACTCCACCTACCGCACCACGGGATACTGGTTTCTCGACGAACCGGAGTACGTACCCCCGGACGACCTCGCGGCGTTCATAGCCGACGAGCCGCCGATCGTGATCGGCTTTGGCTCGAATACCGGGTTTGACGCCCGCGCGGTCACAAAGCAGCTGCTTGAGGCGGTTCGCGGCCTGGGCCGGCGTGTCGTCCTGCAATCCGGCTGGGCCGGGCTCGGAGATCAGGAGCTGCCACCCAACATCTTTTTGGCAGACTTCGTCCCGCACGGGTGGCTCTATGCCCGCGCCGCGTGCGTCGTCCATCACGGGGGGGCCGGGACGACCGCGGCGGCGTTCCGGGCTGGTATCCCGCAGGCGGTCGTGTGGCTCCAAGGTGATCAGCTCCACTGGGGAAGGAAGATCGCGCAGCTCGGCGTCGGGCCTCCGCCTCGTCCCCACCGCGCTCTCAACACCGGCTGGTTGCGAGGCACGCTCGATCGTCTGCTCACCGACAACGGTATGGCCACCCGCGCTCGGGCGCTCGGCATCGCAATCCGTGAAGAAGACGGGGTGGGTATGGCGGTTCGCGCGATCGAGGAGGTGTCCGTGGCCACGTAAAAGCGGCTCAGGCACAGAGAGTGGTTTGGCGCTCTGGTCACAGCGCAGTGGGCCGCCGGTATGGCCACCCGGTCCGCTGTGGCCGGATCCCGCGGGAGAAGGATGAGCAGGCCGCCCATGTGCTCTCCAGGTCGGGCAGGACGGGATGAGGATCCTGCGGGCGGTCTTCGCCGACAGCGCGCCACCGCGGTTGCGGGATCTGCCAGGAGTACAGGTATCGCGGTAGGTGCGGGTCCAGCGGTATGGACCGGCGCGGACGGCAACCTGGCGTGGCGTGCTCCCAAGTCCAGCCGGGACCGGCAGACCCGTCGTGGTCGTCCCCGCCGATCCACCATCACCGCCCCGGAGACAGGCCAGGACATCGATGCCATCCCCACCGGATACGAAAACCGTACGGCGAGGCGCATGACCTCGCGCGATCGCGTTGTTGGCCGTGGTCACGGACCGTGGTGCAGAGATACTGACCGAAGTCACCGAGAGTACCCACATGTCCCCGTGCGGCGGACCGTCAGAAAACGCACCACCGCGCGGAGGTTCTGCACCACGGCCCGCGAACCGTCACCTGGACTTCCGCCCGCGACCACTACGCGTCAAGAGCTGCCCACCAGGATCGATTCTCCCGGTACCAGGCGATGGTGCCCGCGAGACCTTCTCTGAAATCGATCATGGGTTCGAACCCGATCTCCTCGGTTATCTTCCCGTAGTCGATCGAGTACCGGTGGTCCTGAACCCGCCGGTCTGCCACATAGCGGACTCGGTCCCAATCGGCCCCGGCCAGTTCGAGCAGAAGGCCGGTCAGCTCACGGTTGGTGAGTTCTATCCCGCCGCCGATGTTGTAGATCTCGCCGGCGCGGCCCTTGTCAAAGACCATGGAAATGCCGCGGCAGTGGTCGTCGACGTTCAGCCATTCGCGGACGGCGCCGCCGTCGCCGTGCAGCGTGAGGTCACGCCCCTGGAGCAGGCGGGTGACGAAGCGGGGAATGATCTTCTCCGGATGCTGCCGGGGTCCATAGTTGTTGGAGCATCGGGTGATCGACAGGTCCAGGCCGTAAGTGCGCCAGTGCGATCGAGCGAGGCAATCGCTGGCCGCCTTCGACGCCGAGTACGGGTTGTTGGGCTCAAGCCGGAACTGTTCCGTCCATGACCCCTTATCGATCGACCCGTACACCTCGTCGGTGGACACGTGCACGACGCGCTGAATTCCACTCATCCCGCATTGTTCGAGAAGGCGGTGGGTGCCCATCACGTTGGCCCACACGAACGGTTCCGCGTCATTCACCGCCCTGTCGACGTGCGACTCGGCAGCGAAATGCACGACTCCGTCGTGTCCTGGCAGGAGATCGGCCAGCAGCTCCCGGTCGCAGATGTCGCCGCGCACGAAGGTCAACCTCGGATGCGCCTCGGGCAGGTTCTCCGTCCTGCCGGCGTAGGTCAACTTGTCCAGAACGGTGACTCGAGTGTCCTCGTGGCCGGGATATCGGCCGTCCAACATTGACCGTACGAAATGGGATCCGATGAACCCAGCTCCGCCAGTAACCAGGATTCGCATCTGATACTCCTTCATCCGCGTTACCTGCCTCGCCTCTGGCGGACAACTCGGACGGAAACACGGTGTCGGCGATCATGTAATTCCCCTAGATCAAGGGGTTTCGTTCAGGTGATTGTGCCTCAGCCGATCAGGTAATTCCCCTAGTGTTGGCGGCCGTAAGCTCCGAGCGCCAGCTGATCGAGGACTTGTCGTGAGCTGTCGAAATGCCTTCCGGCAGATCGAGCGCGGTGGCCACGGCGGCTGGGCAACCCGACAGGTGGAGGGAGAGAACGCTGATGGACACCACCAGCCGATGCCTGGTGTGCGGGACCGACCGTCTGGAACGAGTGGTCTCGCTCACCCCGACTCCGCCCGCCAACGACATCGCGCCCACGGCCGAGGCGGCCCGATCTCAGGACCGGTACCCGTTGGACCTCGTGCGCTGCGCCGGGTGCGGCCTGGTCCAGCTGGTGGACGTCATCCCCCGATCGGTACTGTTCGCCGACTACCGGTACGCCACGGGTGCCGCTCCTGCCCTCGTCGACCACTGCCGTGCGCTGGCCACCCGGGTCACGGATCGACTGGGGCTGGCCGCCGGGGCGAAGGTGCTCGAAATCGGCTCGAACGACGGCACGCAGCTGAGCTTCTTCGCCGAGCGCGGCATGCGGGTGCTCGGTGTCGACCCGGCGGTCGAACTGGGGGTCTACGCGCAGGAGCAGGGAATTCCGACGCTGACCACGCATTTCGGTGTGGAATCGACCGAGAAGATATTGAGTGACATCGGACCCGTTGACGCGGTGTTGGGCAGCAATGTGCTCGCCCATGTCAACGACGTGAACGGAGTTCTCCGCGCGACCCGCCTGCTCCTCAAACCGGGTGGCTGCGCCGTCATCGAGGTCGCACACGTCCTGCCGATGGTCCAGCACGGTATCTTCGAGTTCGTCTACCACGAGCACCTTTCTTACTTCTCCCTGCATGTGCTGGCACAGGCGGCCAAGGCGAACGGGCTCGCGGTGTTCGACGCCGAACTCATCCCGACCCAGGGAGGCTCATTGCGGTGCTGGATAGGCCGCGATGACGATGCCCGCCCTTCGACGGCCGGATTCGACCGGATCCTGCAGGCCGAGGTCGACGCGGGGGTGCCCGACGGCAGTTTTCTCGACGGCTTCGCGGATCGCATCGACCGGGTCTGCACGACCCTCAACGACGTGCTGAGCGGTCTGTCGAAAGTCGGTCGGCAAATCTGCGGGTACGGTGCGTCGGCGCGGGCCGTCACCCTGCTCTCCCAGGCCGGAGTGGGCGGTGAGATCGCCTGGATCGTCGACGACAACCCACGTAAGGTGGGCAAGTTCACGCCGGGCGACGGTATCCCCATTGTGAGCTCCGAGCGGCTGGCCGCGAACGCGGCCGACTACTGCGTGCTGTTCGCCTGGAACTTCGAGGCCAGCATCCGCGCCCGGTCGGCGGCGTTCACGGCAGCCGGCGGCGCGTTCGTCGTGCCGTTCCCGGAGCTGTCCATCAGTTGAAGTGGTTAAAACGGCCGCGAACCGCTGGAGGAACTGACGTGCACGTCCTGGTCACTGGAGGCCTGGGCTATCTCGGCCATGCGGTCACCCACGATCTTCTTGCCGCCGGTCACCGGGTCACCGTCCTGACCCGGGGCCACCCGGACGCGGGGCGGCACGCCGGCGTCGGCCTGGTGGAAGGCGATATCCGGGACCGCGCCCGAATCCGGGAAATAGTCGCCGCCGGGCGCTTCGACGCGGTATGCCACCTCGCCGCAGTGTCCCGAGGGCGTGACTCGTTCGCCGACCCGCTGACGTACTACGACGTAAATGTGGTTGGCACCCTCAACCTCCTCATGGCGCTCGACAACATCCGTGAATCGGTGCCGTCGGCTCGATTCGTGTTCGCATCGACCGACAAGGTTTACGGCTCGCAGCACGTCGGTGCCCTGGGCGAGGATCTGGAGCCCCACCCGGAAAGCCCCTACGCGGCATCGAAGGTCAGTGCGGAGCAGCTCGTCGCGGCGTACGCCGCCACTGGAGCGATTGGCGCAGTCACGCTGCGGTGCTTCAACATCGCCGGGGCGGCCAATGGGCGCACCGACACCGACACCGCGCGTATCATCCCGAATGTATTCCGCGCGCTCACCGGCGAGTTGCCGTACATCACACTCAACGGCGACGGATCCGCGGTCCGCGACTTCGTCCACATCCTCGACGTGGCGACAGCGGTGCGGCTATCGCTCGCCGCCGTGAAGGCAGGCGAGCACCGCGTCTACAACATAGGTAGCGGCACCGCGTCCAGCATGGCGCAGGTCGTGGCGGCAGCGGAAGCTGTCACCGGCCTCCCGGTACCGGTCCGAAAGGTGCCCCCCAAGCGGGAACCGCAGACCCTCACGGCCGACAACAGCCGCGCGGTGAAAGAACTCGGATGGCTTCCCGAGCGATCAGGCCTTACCGAGCTGATCGCCGACGCATGGAGCACCTGGCACGCCTGACGATGCGGTTCGGGGATGGCGATACGGACAGCCGTGCGGTCGAGGCTCGGGTTCAGGGTCAGCCCGTGCCTGCCATACGTCGTCGGCAGGCACGGGCGCCCGCGCTACGCCCCGAGTTCCCGGGCGATCTCCTCGTTCACCGCCTGCTGATGCCGGGTGAGGAAGAAGTGACCGCCGGAGAACACCCTGATACGGAACCGCCCCGCGGTATGCCGACTCCAGGCCTCCGCCTCCTCGACCGTCGTCCTCGGATCGGCGTCCCCGGTCAGCACGGTGATCGAACCACTCATGCTCCGCTCCGGATCTCCGCGATAGGTCTCGATCGCACGATAGTCACCTCGCAGCGCGGGCAACGCCATCCGCAGGATCTCCTCATCGCCGAGCAACCCCGCATCCGTGCCGTTCAGCAGCTTGAGCTCGGCGACGATACCGTCGTCATCACGCCGGTGCACCGACTCGTCCCGCCAGGTGGACGGCCCGCGACGTCCCGAGGCGATCAGCGTGTGGGGCGCGTTGACACCCTTCCGCTCAAGCCGGCAGGCCACCTCGAAGCCGATCACCGACCCCATGCTGTGACCGAAGAAGACCGTCGGCTTCTCCGACAACGTGACCAGCTCGTCGACGATCCGATCCGCCAGGATGCCGATGTCGGTGATACACGGCTCCCGCAACCGATCCTGCCGCCCGGGATACTGAACGGCCACCACATCGGCATCCGGCGAGAACCTGGCCGAGACCGGACGGAAGAAACTGGCCGATCCACCCGCGTGCGGAAAGCACACCAGGCGCTTACCCGCCCCCGCCGCCGGATGATAGCGACGGACCCAAGCGGTGCTGACGTCGTCCGCGGTACTCACGATCCGTTGCCCCTTCATCGCGCCGAATGCCACTCGGACCAGTGAACCCCGGCAACGACTCGCAAAACCACTAGAAGCTGCGCCGGGAGCCCCGGCCCGAGGCCGCCAAACGGTCCATACGCTACGGACTCCAGTGATTTCCTGGTCTTTCGACATCTAATGTCACTATTGGCCATGGGCGGCGAGAGGGATTTTCATGATCACAACCCGTGGACCGGCACGCAGTTTTCACGTGGACGGTCAGCGGATCGACGCGGTCAACGGTGTCGACATCGATGTGAACGCCCCCTTGGGTGGTCAACGTACGTTGACCTAATGAATGGGGAACTCGTGGCTCTGGTGACCGAGCAGAAGGGGACGACCCTTTGCGTGCGCTACGCGCCGCCGAGTTGCGCCGCCAGATCGATCGGCTGGCCACCGTCCAGGTGCGCCGGGTACGCGTACAGGGGATGTCATGGCTGCAGATAGCGGAGGCCCTCGGGGTCAGCAAGCAGGCGGTACACAAGCGCTTCGGATGGAGGAGGTTCTTCGCGGGCGGGTGCGACTGAGCGGCCTGGGCAGGCGGAGCTCGTGGCGGCTGCTGTTCGACCTGGTCCGCCCGCACAAGCGCGTGCTGCTGCTGGGTGGCGTGTTCACTTTGGTGGGCAGCTTCGCCGGGCTGGCGATGCCGATCCTCGCCAAGGGCGTGATCGACACCTTCGGGAAGGGGGGCGACCTCGTCGGCCCGGTGCTCGGGCTGTCGGTGGCGGTCCTGGTGGCGGCCCTGATCTTGGCGGTGGGGCGCTTCCTGCTCGAGCGGATGGGCGAGGGAATCGTGCTGGCCTCGCGCATGAGCCTCGTTGATCGCATCCTGCGGCTCAAGGTGGCCGACGTGGACCGGCTCAAGCCGGGGGACCTGCTCTCCCGGGTCAGCTCCGACACCACGCTGCTGCGCGCCGTCTGCACGGAGGCGCTGGCCAGCTCGGTGAACGCGATCTTCATGTTCCTGGGTGCAGTGGTGCTGATGGCCATCATCGACGGCCTGCTCCTCATGGTCACGCTTGTGGTGGTCGCCCTGATCAGCCTCATAGCGGCGTCGATCGTGCCGCGCATCGGCCGGGCGTCGCTCCAGGCCCAGGTGGCCCTGGGCGAGATGAGCTCCGTGCTCGACCGCGCTCTCCAGGCGTTCCGCACGGTCAAGGCCAGCGGGGCCGAGTCACGCGAGATCGCGGTGGTGGGCGCTGCGGCCGCCGAGGCACGTGACCGCGGCGTGGCCGCCGCCGCGTGGACCTCGGTCACGAGCGTCGGCACCTGGATGTCCACCCAGCTGGCGTTCCTCGCCGTGCTTGGAGTGGGCGGCGCGCGCGTCGCCGACGGGTCGATGGAGATCTCGTCGCTGGTCGCGTTCCTTCTTTACCTGTTCTACCTGGTGTCCCCAATCGGGACGCTGATCCAGAACCTCACCCAGATGCAGAACGGCCTGGCCGCGATAACCCGCATCCAGGAGATCTCCAAGCTTCCGTCCGAGCCACCCACCCCCGAGACGCGGGAGCCGGAGACCGGTGACCCCGTCGGCCTCGTCTTCAGCGGCGTGGTCTTCCGGTACGGCGAAGACCGGCCGATCATCCACAACCAGGTGAACTTCGAGGTGCCCGCGGGTGGCATGACGGCCCTGGTCGGCCCTTCGGGAGCCGGCAAGTCCACGGTCTTCGGGCTCATCGAACGGTTCTACGAGCCACAGGCCGGGACGATCCTCATCGGTGGCCGAGACATCCGCGAGTGGCCACTGGGCGAGCTGCGCGCTTCGCTCGGCTACGTGGAGCAGGACGCCCCCGTCCTCGCCGGCACATTCCGGGAGAACCTCGTCTTCGGGGCGCCTGGCGCTACCGAGGAGGAGATCGCCTACGCCCTGACCCGCACCCGCCTGGACGATCTGGTCGCCCGCCTGCCCGAAGGCCTCAATACACCTGTCGGCCACCGCGGCGTCCTGCTCTCGGGCGGGGAGCGCCAGCGGGTGGCCATCGCCAGGGCGCTGCTCCGCAGACCCCGTTTGCTGCTGCTCGACGAGGCCACCTCGCAGCTCGACGCCGTGAACGAGCTGCGCCTGCGCGAGGTGGTGGCCGAGGTGGCGCGGGAGACCACGGTCCTGGTCATAGCCCATCGGCTGTCCACCGTCACCGGCGCCAACCGGATCATCCTCATGGAGGCAGGCCGGGTCCGCGCCTACGGCACTCATGACGAGCTGGTCGACGCCGACGACCTCTACCGCGAGCTTGCCGCGACCCAGTTCCTCGTCACATCCTGATGCTCCGGGGAGCCGGCGTGGTGCCATAAGACCGGCGTCCGCACGCATCCCCGCAATCTGGCACTTCACCCTCAAGATCGAAGCGCCCGATAACCGTGATGTCACTCTGGTGGGGCACTCGAACCTTCAATCGCGAGATCCGCTGACCGTGCTTTCCCCGCCGCGGCGGGGGAAAGCACCGATCATGGCGGCGTCGGTCCGCGCACAGGAACGTTCATGTCGAGCGCGGTGCCCTCGATCCAGGGTTCCGGCTGCGTCAGGAACACCGAGTCGCCGTCGGTGCCCTCCTGCATCTGCACCCACCGCCGCATAGCGGCCTGGGTGGTCGGTGATGACATGCTCATCAATGCGGCGATGGCCTCTTGGGTAAGACCGGCCCGGGCCGAGGTGGAATGGGCGTCATTGAAGATCCGCTTCTGCAGGGCCACCGCCTTCCGCGGCCGCCTGGCATAGCGCTCCGCCATCCGCTGGACCGTGTCCAGCAGATCCTCGGCCGGCACCACCCGGTTCACCAAACCCAGCTCCAGAGCCTCCTGCGGTGCGTAGAAACGCGCTTCGAGCATCATCTCCAAAGCGCGGGACGGCCCGACGAGCTGGACGAGTCGCTGCCCGCCCAGGGAGGTGGTCAGCCCCACCGACAGTTCGGGCAGGCCGAAACAGGCATCACGGTCAGCCGATACGCGCATGTCAAAGAAGACCGACATCTCCAGGCCACCGCCGCCGCACGGCCCGTTCACCGCGGCGATCCACACCGCCGGGGAATACATCAACCGCAGCGCCGTGTCATGGAACCGGGTTACCGTAAGCAGTTCTTTGAGCGAGGAACGGGCGACCAGACGTTCACCCGCCCAGCCAGTCATGGCCCGCACACTCCGGTACAGGTTCTGAGCGACCGCATGGGAAATCTCCGGCGTGCCATCCGCCTGCGAAGACATGTGGGCGATGTCGAAGTGCGTGATGAACCGGCCGGGCCGCGCGCCGGTGACGACGACCGCGCCGACCGAAACGTCGTGCTCCACCGCCTCGACGAGCCGGATGAAGTCCCGTTGCATCGGCAAGGTCATGTAGTTGAACGGCGGGGCGTCCACCCACGCCGTCAGCACCCGGCCCGACTGCTCAAGCCGCAACGTGGACAGTTCGAGACCCGCTGCGCCGCCATCCACCGGCCGACGATCCGTCTGTTCTTCACTGGGCTCTTTACTGGGCCGAGCTGCACGATCCATTGGTCTGACAAGCCCTCCTGCCGCACGTATCGCGCCATCCGGCGAGTTCCCGAGCGATCTCTTCGTTCACTACCTGCCGATGTCCGGTAAGGAAGAAGTGGCCACCGGGATCAGCTCATCGACGATCCTGTCGGCCAGGATGCCGAGGTCGTCGATTCGCCGTGCCGATGCCACGGGACACAGTGAACCGCAGAAGCGACTCGCAAAATCACTAGTGGCCACCAGTGTCTTTCGCGACGGTCAGTGCGCCAATCGGAACCAGTCGTCGATCAGCCGGGCCGTGTCCGCTGCCTTCTCGGCGAGCATCGAAAAGTGGTTCGCCTCGATCGTCCGTACGGCATGCGACGGGTCGAACGGCGTCGCCCGCCAGTAATCCGATTCGGGTTCGACGTCAGAGAACGGCTCGGTGCACTGCACGAACAGCACCGGCGCATTCACATCCACCAGTTTAATGTCGGACATAATGGCAGACCAATATCCCATAGCGGACAGTCGTGCACTGTTGAACTCGCCGAAAACCGTCTCCATCTGCAAGATGTACTGCAGCACCTGCTCGGACAGCATCTGAGAATCGCCACCTGCTCGGGGGGGGAAGGAATCCATCATCACCACCGCCTCCGGGGAGATCCCTGACTTCTCCAGTACACCGGCTGCGCCGTAAGCGAGAATGCCGCCGGCCGAATGACCGATGAGCGTGAACGGTTCCCCCGCACTGGCCTGCACGATGCTTTCCGCGATGCTTTCGAGGGCGATGTCGATCGTGGCGGGCAGGCCCTCACCGAAGGCGTAGCCGAGCAGGGGAAGCGCCGAGACGTGTCTTTCCCCGCGGAAGTGCGCGGCGAACCGAGCATATTGATGAACGCCACCGGTCACCGTGGACGAACTCACGCAGATCAAGCGAGGCCGAGCCGCGCCACTGGCCAATGTCACCGGTTGAGGGATTTCCCGCAGGTCGACAGGTGCGTCGTAGATGGGCCGGGTCCGCGCCACGGCATAAAGCAGTCCGAACGCCTCCTGCGCTTTCCCGGAGCGGAAAGCGCCGCGGAACAACTCTGCCAAGGTGTCGTCCACCTGGGCCGCCGAGGTCGCAGTCGCCTGGCCGGCATTCATCCGGGTGACGAGTTCATGCCGCAGCCAACGGGCGAGGCCAGTGGAATTCTTGTTCTCGAACACCGCCATCAGCGGGAATTCCCAACCAACCGCCCTGGCAAGGGAGTTACGCAATTCGGCCGCGGTGAACGAGTCGAAGCCCAGCTCGAAGAAATCACGTTCGAGATCGACGGCCGAGGAGTCGCCGTGGCCGAGAATGGCAGCCGCATGATGCTGCACCAGTTCCTGCAGCCCCTCGTCCTGCTGTGCTCCACTAAGCCCGCGCAACCGATCCCACGCCGTGTCGGCCTCGGGTATCGACACGGCCAGACCCGCCGCGGCAGCCAGCAGCGGGGGATCCGCCGCCGCCACGTCCCCCGTACGGGAACCGGTCGCCTCGGGCCAGAAGCGTCGGCGCTGGAAAGCGTACGTCGGCAACTTGACCTGGCGCCCGCCTGGAAGCACCGCTCGCCAATCCACCGGCACCCCGCGCACGTGCAGCTTGGCCAGCGCCGTCATCGCGGCAGTCTGTTCATCACGGTCCTTGCGCAGTACCGGCACCAGCACCACGTCCGCCCCTGCCACGAGGGTGTCTCCCGCCATGGCGGTGAGCACCCCGTCGGGGCCCAGCTCCAGATACGCCCGTACGCCCTGCGCACGCAGGGTGCGGATGCCGTCGGCGAAGCGGACCGTGCCACGCACCTGATCCACCCAGTAGTCCGGCGAGCACAACTGCTCGGCCGTGGCCGCCTGCCCGGTCAGGGTGGACACGATCGGAACCCTCGGCGCGCCGTAGGTGAGCCTGCTCGCCAGCGTGCGGAAGTCCGCCAGCATCGGCTCCATCAACGGCGAATGGAACGCATGCGACACCCGCAACCGCTTCGTTCTGATGCCCCGCCCCTCCAACGCCGCGGCGACCTCAAGGACCGGCTGCTCGACCCCGGAGATCACCACCGAGACCGGGCCGTTCACCGCCGCGACCGACACCTCCTTCTCCCGCCCGGCCAGCAGGGCGGCGACCTCCTCCTCAGAGGCCTGCACCGCCACCATCGCCCCACCGGAGGGAAGTGCCTGCATCAACCGCGCCCGGCCCGCCACCAACGCACACGCATCACTCAGGGACAACACCCCGGCCACATGCGCCGCGGTGATCTCCCCGATCGAATGCCCGGCCAGCACACCCGGCCGCACCCCCCACGAGGACACCAGCCGGAACAACGCCGTCTCCACCGCGAACAACGCCGGCTGCGCCCACCCGGTCCGATCCAGCAACCCCGCCTCCGCCTGCGCACTGCCCGGCTCGGCGAACAGCACCTCGCGCAGCGAACCGTCCAGCATCGGGTCCAGCTCGGCGATCACCGCATCCAACGCCGCCGCGAACACCGGGAACCGCGCATACAGCTCCCGGCCCATCCCCGCCCGCTGACTGCCCTGACCGGTGAACAGGAACGCGAGCCGCGGCTCCGCCCCGGCCACCCCGCGCACCACACCCGCACCCGGACCGTCCTCGGCCAGCGCACCCAGCCCGGCCAGCACACCCTCACGATCGGCGGCCAGCACCACGGCCCGATGCTCGAACGCCGACCGCGTCGTGGCCAGCGAGAACGCCGCATCGGCCAGCCCCAGACCAGGCTCGCCGGCCATGTACGACGCCAGGCGCTCAGCCTGCGCCCGCAATGCCTGACCTGTCTTCGCCGACACCAGCACCGGCAGCACACCCGCGGCAGGAGCCCGGTCCTGAGGAGTGTCTTCTTCCGGCGTTTCCGGCCCTTGTTCGAGGATCACGTGCGCGTTGGTGCCGCTGATCCCGAACGACGACACCCCCGCCCGCCGCGGACGACCGGTCCGCGGCCACTCCGCCGGCTCGGTCAGCAGCTCCACCGCACCCGCCGACCAGTCCACATGCGACGAGGGCGCATCCACGTGCAGCGTCTTGGGCAGCACACCGTGCCGCATCGCCAGCACCATCTTGATCACACCCGCCACTCCGGCCGCGGCCTGGGTGTGACCGAGGTTCGACTTGATCGAGCCCAGCAGCAGCGGCCGGTCGGCTTCACGGTCCTTGCCGTACGTGGCCAGCAGCGCCTGGGCCTCGATCGGGTCACCCAGGATCGTGCCGGTGCCGTGTGCCTCGACCGCGTCCACCTCGGACGGCGACAACCCCGCGCCGGCCAGCGCCTGACGGATCACCCGCTGCTGCGACGGGCCGTTCGGCGCGGTCAGGCCGTTGGACGCACCATCCTGGTTGATCGCCGACCCACGCACGACCGCCAGCACCTGGTGGCCGTTGCGGCGTGCGTCCGACAACCGTTCCAGCACCAGCATGCCCATGCCCTCGGACCAGCTGGTGCCGTCCGCGGTGTCGGCGAACGCCTTGCACCGACCATCGGACGCCAACCCGCTCTCCGTACCAAAGCCGAAGAGCCCGAACGGGGTGGTCATCACCTTGACACCGCCTGCCAGCGCCAGGCTGCACTCGCCCGAGCGCAGCGCCTGCACCGCCAGGTGCATGGCGACCAAGGACGACGAGCATGCGGTGTCGACCGTCATAGTCGGGCCCTCCAGGCCCAGGGTGTAGGACAGGCGGCCCGACAGCACGCTGGCCGTTGCACCGGTGAGGACATAGTTCGCCATGTCTGTCCCGGTTTGCAGACACAGATGCCCGTAGTCCTGGCCGTTGGTGCCCACGAACACCCCGGTGGAGCTGCCCTTCAGCGAGACCGGGTCGATCCCGGCCCGCTCGACCGCCTCCCACACCCCTTCCAGCAGCAGCCGCTGCTGCGGATCCATCGCCAAAGCCTCACGCGGCGAGATCCTGAAGAACCCCGCGTCAAACCCCGCCACATCGGACAGGAACCCGCCCTGACACTCCAGGCCCATCATCAACATCGCCTCCTCCTCCCAGCCCCGATCGGCCGGGAACGAAGAGATCGCGTCCTGTCCCTCGGACAGCAACCGCCACAGATCCTCAGGAGAGTCGACCCCGCCCGGATAGCGGCATGACATCGACACAATGGCGATCGGCTCGTGCCTGCCCGACTCCACCTCTTCGAGCCGCCGGCGGGTCTCGTGCAAATCGGCGGTGACCCACTTCAGGTACTCGACGAGCTTCCGGTCTTCGGACATGAGAATGGCCCTTCAGTATTCAGACACGGGCTCGAATCACAGATCTTTCGAGCGGCCCAGTTCGTTGTCGATGAAGCTGAGGATTTCCTCGGTACTCGCCGATTCGAGCATGTCGGCGACAGCGATTTCACTGGTTTCCGTGCCGCTCTCGCTCACCTTCGCCAGCAGGTGCCGCAGCCGGGTCGCGATGCCGTTCCGGGTGAGATCGTCGAGCGCGTTGCCGGAAAGAGCGGTCTCGAACCGGTCGAGATCGGCCAGCAATGACAGCTCTACCGCGGTGTTCGCTCCGGGCGCGATTTCCTCCAGAAGGTATTCGGCGAGGCTGGCGGGAGTGGGGTAGTCGAAGATGATGGTCGCCGACAGCTGCAGCCCCGTCACCGCGTTCAGCCGGTTGCGCAGCTCCATGGTGGTGAGGGAGTCGAAGCCCAGCTCACGGAACTCCCGTCCCGGCTGGATCGCGTCCACCGACTCGTGCCCCAGCACCGCCGCCGCCTGAGTGCACACCAGTTCCATCACCAGCCGCACCCGCTCGGCCTGCTCCAGGCCCGCCAGCCGCCGCACCAGCTCCGCGTCCCCGCCCGCGAGAACGGAGACCGCCGACCGGCGCCCCGCACGCACCAGGCCCCGCATCAGATGCGGCACCTCGCCCATCGCCCGCAACGCCGACAGCTCCAGTCGCACCGGCACCACCATCGCCCGATCCGACCCCACCGCCGCCTCGAACGCCGCGAGCCCCTGCTCGGCCGACAACGCCGGCATACCCGTCCGGCTGATCCGCCGCATCTCGATCTCACCCAGCGTGCCGGTCATCCCCGCGTCCTGGGCCCAGGCACCCCACGCCAGCGACAACCCCGCCAGCCCCGCAGCCCGGCGCACCTGAGCCAGCGCGTCCAAGAACACGTTGGCCGCCGCGTAGTTACCCTGACCAGGCGCTCCCACCACACCCGCAAGCGAGGAGAACACCACGAACGCCGCCAGGTCCAGGCCCCGGGTCAGCTCGTGCAGATACCAGGCCGCATCCACCTTCGGCCGCAACACCGCATGCAACCCCTCCGCCGACAGCGACGGAATCGTCCCGTCGGCCAGCACACCCGCGGTGTGAATCACCGCGGTCAGCGGATGCCCGGCATCCACACCGGCCAGCAGCGCCGCCACCTGATCCCGATCCGCCATGTCACAGGCGGCGATCTCCACCTCGACCCCGTGCGCGATCAACTCGGCCCGCAACTCCAGCGCACCCGGAGCCTCCAGACCCCGACGGCTGGCCAGCAGCAGATGCCGCACACCCCGCTCGGCCACCACATGCCGCGCGAACAACGCACCCAGACCACCGGTGCCACCGGTGATCAGCACCGTGCCCTCCGGGTTCCAGACCCGGGGCATGGTCAGCACGATCTTGCCGGTGTGCCGGGCCTGGCTCATGAACCGGAACGCATCCCGGCCCCGGCGCACATCCCACGCCGTGAACGGCAACGGCTCCAGCTCACCCGCCGCGAACAACCCCATCAGCCCGCCCAGCATCTGCCGCAACCGCTCAGGCCCGGCATCCAGCATGTCAAACCAGTGATACACCAGCCCGGGGAACCGCTCCTGGTCGCGAATGTCGAGCTTGCCCAACTCGACGAACCGGCCGCCCGGACGCAGCAGCCGCGCCGAGGCGTCGATGAACTCCCCGGTCAGCGAGTTGAGCACCACGTCGATGCCCCGCTCACCGCAGACCGCGCGAAACCGCTCCTCGAACTCCAGGCTCCGCGAGGACGCGATGTGATCGTCCGGGATGCCCAGCGAACGCAGCACGTCCCACTTGGCCGGGCTGGCCGTGGCGAACACCTCCACCCCCAGCCGCTGGGCCAGCTGAATCGCCGCCATGCCCACACCGCCGGTGCCGGCGTGCACCAGCAGCCGCTCGCCCTCCCGCAGCCCGGCCAGGTCCATCAGCCCGTAGTAGGCCGTCAGGAACGTCACCGGGATCGTCGCGGCCTGCTCGAACGAGACCCCATCGGGGATCTTGGCCAGGGCTCGGGCGTGAGTGACCGTCACCGGGCCGAACGAGCCTTCGGCCAGACCGACCACCCGGTCGCCCGGGTGCAGGTCGTCGACCTCGGGGCCGACCTCCAGCACCACCCCGGCGGCCTCACCACCCATCAGGCCGACCTTGTCCTGGAACCAGCCCAGCGCGTTCAACCCGTCCAGCAGGTCACGGAAGTTCACCCCCGCCGCGTGCACCGCCAGCCGTACCTGCCCGGCCTCCAACGGCGCGGTCGCCTGCGGGAACGCGAGCAACTCCAGCGCGTCCAGGCTGCCCTTGGCCCGGCTGCCCAACCGCCACGCCACCTCACCGGCCGGCGGCAGCAGACCCGCCCCCGACACCAGCGACGCCAACCTCGGCGCCCACACCCCACCGTCACGCACCGCCACCTGCGGCTCACCCGACGTCGGCAGACCGGCCAGAATCCCCGGCAATGCCGACAGCGA
Source organism: Streptosporangium sp. NBC_01810 (assembly GCF_035917355.1). Lineage (NCBI taxonomy): Bacteria > Bacillati > Actinomycetota > Actinomycetes > Streptosporangiales > Streptosporangiaceae > Streptosporangium > Streptosporangium sp. NBC_01810. The sequence goes on from NZ_CP109070.1 coordinate 3,748,930, forward strand.
GGACTCCTGCCCGTCCACGTCGACCAGCAGGAACCGGCCCGGATTCTCCGACTGGGCACTACGCACCAATCCCCACACCGCCGCGGCCGCCAGATCGGCGACCACCTCGCCATCACCCGCCGCGACCGCCCCCCGGGTGACGAACACCAGCCGCGACTCGGCGAACCGCTCCTCGGCCAACCAGCCCTGCAACAGTCCCAGAACCCCGGCCGTCACCTCATGCGCCGAAGCCACCACCTCCACCGCCGACCCGGCCGCGACCTCGGCCAGCACCACCCCCGGCACCGACCCCGCCTCCGCCAGCGCCGACAGATCACGATGAACCGCGACCGACTCCCACCTCCTCGCAAGACCCAGCGCGTCCGGCTCGAACGCCGCGAAGCCGACCATCGCCACCGGCACCGGGTCGGCCACGGTGACCTCGGAGAGCGTGGTCCACTCCAACCGGAACAGCCCATCGCGCTCCATCACCTGGCCACCACCCGCGGCGGCGATCTGACCGGGCAAGAACGGACGCAGCACCAGCGACCGCGCCGACAGCACCGGCTCCCCGGCCGCGTCCACCGCCGTCAGCGTGACCGAGTCGGCAGCGGTCCGAAGCAGCCGCACCCGCAACATCGCCGCACCTGCCGCCTGCAGGCTCACCTCACTCCAGGAGAACGGCAACCGGCCACCCTCCACCGGATCCAGCCCGACGAACGGCACCGCGTGCAACGCCGCGTCCAGCAACGCCGGATGCACCCCGAACGCACCCGCACTCGACTGCGCCTGCTCGGGCAGGACGACCTCGGCGAACACCGCACCGTCGACACCCCGCCAGGCCGCCCGCAACCCCTGGAACACCGGACCGTAGGCGAACCCGCCCGCGGCCATTCCCTCGTACAACCCATCCGTCTCGATAGCGGTCGCGCCCTGCGGCGGCCACACCGCCGCGTCGAACGGCACCGCGGGAGACGTGCCGGTCGCGAGCACACCGGCAGCCAAAGTGCCGGTCGCGTGCCGCACCCACGGCACATCGTCCGCGGCCTGCGCCGACCGGGCGTACACGTTCACGCTCCGGCGGCCCGACTCCTGCGCGGCGCCCACCCACACCTGCACCGCGACGGCGTCGGTCTCGCCCAGCACCAGCGGCGCGGTCAGCGTCAGCTCCTCCACCACATCGCAGCCGACCTGGTCACCCGCCCGGATCGCCAGCTCCAGGAACCCGGTACCCGGGAAGATCACCGTCCCGGCCACCGCGTGATCGGCCAGCCACGGATGCGACCGCACCGACAGGCGCCCGGTCAGCAGCACACCGTCGGAGTCGGCCAGCCCCACCGCGGCGCCCAGCAGCGGATGACCGGCTGTCGCCAGCCCGGCCGCGGCCACGTTGCCCACCTGGGAACCGGCCCCCTCAGGCCAGTACCGCTGGTGCTCGAAGGCATAGGTCGGCAGATCGACCCGGCGCCCGCGCGGAAGCACCGTCTGCCAGTTCACCGGCACGCCGTGCACGTGCAGACGAGCCAGCGCCTCGGTAACGGCCTCCTGCTCGTCCCGGCCCCCGCGCAACACCGGCACCAGCACCACGTCCGAATCCGGCCCGGAGGCCGGTTCCACGTCCGAGCCGGACTTTGAGGCCTGATTCGCGGCACTCGGGCCCGAGTCCGCCATCAGCGTGTCCTGAGCCATGGCGGTCAGCACCCCGTCGGGGCCCAGCTCCAGATACGCCCGCACACCCTGCGCGCGCAGGGTGCGGATGCCGTCGGCGAAGCGGACCGCTCCACGCACCTGATCCACCCAGTAGTCCGGCGAGCACAACTGCTCGGCCGTGGCCGCCTGCCCGGTCAGGGTGGACACGATCGGAACCCTCGGCGCGCCATAGCCGAGCCTGCTCGCCAGCGCACGGAAGTCCGCCAGCATCGGCTCCATCAACGGCGAATGGAACGCATGCGACACCCGCAACCGCTTCGTCCTGACCCCCCGCCCCTCCAGGGCGGCGGCGACCTCAAGGACCGGCTGCTCGACCCCGGAGATCACCACCGAGACCGGGCCGTTCACCGCCGCGACCGACACCTCTTTCTCCCGCCCGGCCAGCAGGGCGGCGACCTCCTCCTCAGAGGCCTGCACCGCCACCATCGCCCCACCGGAGGGGAGCGCCTGCATCAACCGCGCCCGGCCCGCCACCAACGCACACGCATCCGACAGGGACAACACCCCGGCCACATGCGCCGCGGTGATCTCCCCGATCGAATGCCCCGCCAGCACATCCGGCCGCACCCCCCACGAGGACACCAGCCGGAACAACGCCGTCTCCACCGCGAACAGGGCCGGCTGCGCCCACCCGGTCCGATCCAGCAACCCCGCCTGCGCCTGGTCACTGCCCGGCTCGGCGAACAGCACCTCGCGCAGCGAACCGTCCAGCAGCGGATCCAGCTCGGCGATCACCGCATCCAACGCCGCCGCGAACACCGGGAACCGCGCATACAGCTCCCGGCCCATCCCCGCCCGCTGGCTCCCCTGACCGGTGAACAGGAACGCGAGCCGCGGCTCCGCTCCCGCCGCTCCGTGCACCACACTCACGCTTGGCAGATCCTCGGCCAGCGCACCCAGCCCGGCCAGCACACCCTCACGATCAGCGGCCAGCACCACCGCCCGATGCTCGAACGCCGACCGCGTCGTGGCCAGCGAGAACGCCGCATCGGCCAGCCCCAGATCAGGCTCGCCGGCCAGGACCGACACCAGCCGCCCGGCCTGCGCCCGCAACGCCTGACCCGTCTTCGCCGACACCAGCACCGGCACCACACCCGCGGCAGGCACCCGGTCCTGCGGAGTGTCTTCTTCCGCCGATGTTTCCGGCCCTTGTTCGAGGATGACGTGCGCGTTGGTGCCGCTGATCCCGAACGACGACACCCCCGCCCGGCGCGGACGACCCGTCCGCGGCCACTCCACCTGCTCGGTCAGCAGCTCCACCGCACCCGCCGACCAGTCCACATGCGAGGACGGCGCATCCACATGCAGCGTCTTGGGCAGCACGCCGTGCCGCATCGCCAGCACCATCTTGATCACACCCGCCACACCCGCGGCGGCCTGGGTGTGACCGAGGTTCGACTTGATCGCGCCCAGCAGCAGCGGCCGATCGGCTTCACGGTCCTTGCCGTAGGTCGCCAGCAGCGCCTGCGCCTCGATCGGGTCACCCAACCTGGTACCCGTACCGTGCGCCTCCACCGCATCCACCTCGGACGGCGACAACCCCGCACCGGCCAGCGCCTGACGAATCACCCGCTGCTGCGACGGACCGTTCGGCGCGGTCAACCCGTTCGACGCCCCGTCCTGGTTGATCGCCGACCCACGCATCACCGCCAGCACCTCATGCCCGCTACGCCGAGCATCCGACAACCGCTCCAGCACCAGCACGCCCACACCCTCAGACCAGCTCGTACCGTCCGCACTGTCGGCGAACGCCTTGCACCGCCCATCGGGCGACAACCCGCCCTGCGCGCTGAACCCGATGACCCCCATCGGTGACGCCATCACCGTCGTACCGCCGACCAGCGCCAGCGAGCACTCCCCCTGCCGCAGCGCCTGCGCCGCCAGGTGCATCGCCACCAGCGACGACGAACACGCCGTGTCCACCGACACCGCCGGACCCTCCAACCCCAGCATGTAGGACAGGCGGCCCGACAACACGCTGGCCGACATACCGGTGACGCCATGGCCTTGCACATCCGTCTGAGTGCTCACGATCAGGCTCGTGTAGTCCTGGCCGTTGGTGCCCACGAACACGCCGGTGTGGCTGCCCTTGAGCGAGACCGGGTCGATCCCGGCCCGCTCGACCGCCTCCCACGCCCCCTCCAGCAGCAACCGCTGCTGCGGATCCATCGCCAGCGCCTCACGCGGCGAGATCCCGAAGAACCCCGCGTCGAACCCCGCCACATCCGCCAGGAACCCACCCTGAACATCGAGGCCCATCCCAGACAGCAACTCCGGATCCCAGCCCCGATCGGCCGGAACCGGCGAGATCGCCTCCCCGCCCTCGGACAGCAACCGCCACAGCTCTTCCGGCGAGTTCACCCCACCGGGAAACCGGCAGCTCATCCCCACGATCACGATCGGATCGTCCGCCGTCGACGCCCTCGGCCCGGCCACCACACCCGAGACCGCCGCCTGGTCCTGCCGGCCCAGCAACTCCGACACCAGGAACCGCGCCAGCACGAGCGGCGTCGGATAGTCGAACACCAGCGTCGCCGGCAACCGCAACCCGACGGCGATGTTGAGCCGGTTGCGCAGGTCCACCGCGGTCAGGGAGTCGAAGCCCAGCTCACGGAACTCACGTCCGGGCTGGACGTCCTCCCCCGAGGCGTGACCCAGCACCACCGCCGCCTGAGCGCGCACCAGCTCCACCACCAGCCGAACCCGCTCGGCCTCCTCCAGCCCCGCCAACCGCCGCACCAGCTCCGAATCCCCACCCACCGAAGTGGAGACCGCCAGGCGGCGGCCCGCACGCACCAGGCCCCGCATCAGATGCGGCACCTCGGGGAACGTACGCAGCACCGACAGCTCCAGCCGCACCACCACCACCATCGCCCGATCCGACCCCACCGCCGCCTCGAACGCCGCGAGCCCCTGCTCGGCCGACAACGCCGGCATACCCGTCCGGCTGATCCGCCGCATCTCGATCTCACCCAGCGTGCCGGTCATCCCCGCGTCCTGGGCCCAGGCACCCCACGCCAGCGACAACCCCGCCAGCCCCGCAGCCCGGCGCACCTGAGCCAGCGCGTCCAAGAACACGTTGGCCGCCGCGTAGTTACCCTGACCAGGCGCTCCCACCACACCCGCAAGCGAGGAGAACACCACGAACGCCGCCAGGTCCAGGCCCCGGGTCAGCTCGTGCAGATGCCAGGCCGCATCCACCTTCGGCCGCAACACCGCATGCAACCCCTCCGCCGACAGCGACGGAATCGTCCCGTCGGCCAGCACACCCGCGGTGTGGATCACCGCGGTCAGCGGATGTTCGGCCGGGACCTGCGTCAGCAGGGCCGCCACCGCGTCCCGGTCGGCCATGTCGCACGCCGCGATGGTGACCTCGACCCCGTGCGCGATCAACTCGGCCCGCAACTCCAGCGCACCCGGAGCGTCCAGACCCCGGCGGCTGGCCAGCAGCAGATGCCGCACACCCCGCTCGGCCACCACATGCCGCGCAAACAGCCCGCCCAGACCACCGGTACCACCGGTGATCAACACCGTCCCCTCCGGATCCCAGACCCGGCCGGCGTCATCACCGGAGACATCAACGGGAACATCGGTCGGGACGTTGCCGGACGCCACCCGCGCCAGGCGCGGGACCAGAACGTCACCCTCGCGCACCACCGCCTGCGGCTCACCCGACGCCAACGTCCCCGGCAGCACACCGCGCAAGGCCGACAGCGAGGCCTGGTCCTGGTCCATGTCGACCAGCACGAACCGGCCCGGGTTCTCCGACTGCGCACTGCGGACCAGCCCCCACACCCCGGAAGCCGGAAGATCCGCTACCACCTCGCCGTCACCCGACGCGACCGCGCCCCGGGTGACGAACACCAGACGCGAATCGGCGAACCGGTCATCGGCCAGCCACCGCTGCACCACATCCAGAACGCGAGCGACCAGCGCATGCGCCGACTCCACCACCCCGGCCACCGGATCCGAGACCACCTCCGCGAGCACCACCGCCGGCACCGGACCCGCCTCGGCCAGCGCGAGCAGATCCGCATGCACCGGCACCACGTCCCCGGCCACCCGCAACGCCACCGCGACACCCAGCGTGTCCCGGCCGAGTACCGCCACCGGCACCTGGTCGGCTTCCGGCAGACCGCCTACCGCAGCCCATTCCACCCGGAACAGCGTGTCCTGCCCGGCCCCGCGACCATCGGAGAGCGCCAGCTGCCCGGCCGAGACCGGCCGCAACACCACCGAGCGCGCCGACAGCACCGGCTCCCCTGCCGCGTCCACCGCGCTCAGCGACACCGCATCCGGCCCCGTCCTGACCAACCGCACCCGCAACACCGAAGCACCACCCGCGTGCAGGCACACCTGCTCCCACGAAGACGGCACCAGGCCACCCTCCACCGGCTCCAACCCGGCGAAGGCCACCGCGTGCAGCGCCGCATCCAGCAGAGCCGGATGCACCCCGAACGCACCGGAGTCCGACACCGCCTGCTCGGGCAGCGCCACCTCGGCGAACACCTCACCGTCGACACCCCGCCAGGCCGCCCGCAACCCCTGGAACACCGGACCGTAAGCGAAACCGTCCTCGGCCAGCTCCTCGTACAACCCCTCCAGCTCGATCGCGGTCGCCCCGGCCGGCGGCCACACCGCCACCTCAAACGGCGCGACCTCCGAAACACCGGCCGCGAGCGTGCCGGTCGCGTACCGCACCCACGCCACCTCATCAGCCACGCCCGCCGACCGGGCATACACGTTCACGCTCCGACGGCCCGACTCCTCCTTGGCACCCACCCACACCTGCACCACGGCCGCGCCACCCGCACCCAGCACCAATGGAGCGTCCAGGGTCAACTCCTCGACCAGGTCGCAGCCGACCTGGTCACCCGCCCGCACCGCCAGCTCCACGAACGCCGAACCCGGCACCAGTACCGAGCCCTCCACCACGTAATCGGCCAGCCACGGCTGCGCACTCACCGACAACCGACCGGTCAGCACCACCCCGTCGGAGTTGGCCAGCGGCATCGCCGCGCCCAGCAGCGGATGACCCGTCGCGGCCAATCCTGCCGCCACCACGTTCCCTATACCGGAACCGGTGTTCTCGGGCCAGAACCGCTGGTGCTCGAAGGGGTAGGTGGGCAGGTCAACCCGGCGCCCGCCCGGCAGTACCGATCGCCAGTCGACCGGCACCCCGTGCACATGCAGCTGGGCCAGCGCCGTCATCGCCGCCATGGGCTCGTCCCGCCCCTTACGCAGCACCGGCACCAGCACCGAGGGCAACTCGTGCCCATGTGCCTCCGGCTCGGTCGCGATGGTGTCCTGGGCCATGGCGGTCAGCACCCCGTCGGGGCCGAGCTCCAGATACGCCCGCACACTCTGCGCCTGCAGGGTGCGGATGCCGTCGGCGAAGCGGACCGCTCCACGCACCTGGTCCACCCAGTAGTCCGGCGAGCACAGCTGCTCGGCCGTGGCCGCCTGCCCGGTCAGGGTGGACACGATCGGAACCCTCGGCGCGCCATAGCCGAGCCTGCTCGCCAGCGTGCGGAAGTCCGCCAGCATCGGCTCCATCAACGGCGAATGGAACGCATGCGACACCCGCAACCGCTTCGCCCGCACCCCCCGCTCCGCCAGCGCCGCGGCGATGTCGAGAACCGGCTGCTCGGCCCCGGAGATCACCACCGACGCCGGGCCGTTCACCGCCGCGACCGACACCTCCTTCTCCCGCCCGGCCAACAGCTCGGCGACCTCCTCCTCAGAGGCCTGCACCGCCACCATCGCCCCACCGGAGGGAAGCGCCTGCATCAACCGCGCCCGGCCCGCCACCAACACACACGCATCGGCCAGCGACAACACCCCGGCCACATGCGCCGCGGTGATCTCCCCGATCGAATGACCCGCCAGCACATCCGGCCGCACCCCCCACGAGGACACCAGCCGGAACAACGCCGTCTCCACCGCGAACAGGGCCGGCTGCGCCCACCCCGTCTGATCCAGCAACCCCGCCTCGACCGACCCCGGCTCGGCGAACAGCACCTCGCGCAGCGAACCGTCCAGCAGCGGATCCAGCTCGGCGATCACCGCATCCAACGCCGCCGCGAACACCGGGAACCGCTCATACAGCTCCCGGCCCATCCCCGCCCGCTGGCTACCCTGACCGGTGAACAGGAACGCGAGCCGCGGCTCCGCCCCGGCCACCCCGCGCACCACACCCGCACCCGGACCGTCCTCGGCCAGCGCACCCAGCCCGGCCAGCACCCCCTCACGATCAGCGGCCAGCACCACCGCCCGATGCTCGAACGCCGACCGCGTCGTGGCCAGCGAGAACGCCGCATCGGCCAGCCCCAGACCAGGCTCGCCGTCCAGGACCGACGCCAGCCGCCCGGCCTGCGCCCGCAACGCCTCCACCGACCGGCCCGACACCAGCACCGGCACCACACCGGCAACCGGTGCGTGGTCCTGCGGAGCGTCCTCGTCCGCGGCTTCCGGAGATTCCACCGCTTGTTCGATGATTACGTGGGCGTTGGTGCCACTGATTCCGAACGACGACACCCCCGCCCGCCACGGCCGATCCACCCGAGGCCAAGACCTGGCCTCGGTCAGCAGCTCCACCGCACCCGAGGCCCAGTCCACATGCGAGGACGGCGCATCCACATGCAACGTCTTGGGCAACACGCCGTGCCGCATCGCCAGCACCATCTTGATCACACCCGCCACACCCGCGGCGGCCTGGGTGTGACCGAGGTTCGACTTGATCGCGCCCAGCAGCAGCGGCCGATCGGCTTCACGGTCCTTGCCGTAGGTCGCCAGCAGCGCCTGCGCCTCGATCGGGTCACCCAACCTGGTACCCGTACCGTGCGCCTCCACCGCATCCACCTCGGACGGCGACAACCCCGCACCGGCCAGCGCCTGACGAATCACCCGCTGCTGCGACGGACCGTTCGGCGCGGTCAACCCGTTCGACGCCCCGTCCTGGTTGATCGCCGACCCACGCATCACCGCCAGCACCTCATGCCCGCTACGCCGAGCATCCGACAACCGCTCCAGCACCAGCACGCCCACACCCTCAGACCAGCTCGTACCGTCCGCGGCGTCGGCGAACGCCTTGCACCGCCCATCGGGCGACAACCCGCCCTGCGCGCTGAACCCGATGACCCCCATCGGTGACGCCATCACCGTCGTACCGCCGACCAGCGCCAGCGAGCACTCCCCCTGCCGCAGCGCCTGCGCCGCCAGGTGCATCGCCACCAGCGACGACGAACACGCCGTGTCCACCGACACCGCCGGACCCTCCAACCCCAGCGTGTAGGACAGCCGGCCCGACAACACGCTGGCCGACATACCGGTGACGCCATGGCCTTGCACATCCGTCTGAGTGCTCACGATCAGGCTCGTGTAGTCCTGGCCGTTGGTGCCCACGAACACGCCGGTGTGGCTGCCCTTGAGCGAGACCGGGTCGATCCCGGCCCGCTCGACCGCCTCCCACGCCCCCTCCAGCAGCAACCGCTGCTGCGGATCCATCGCCAGCGCCTCACGCGGCGAGATCCCGAAGAACCCCGCGTCGAACCCCGCCACATCCGCCAGGAACCCACCCTGAACATCGAGGCCCATCCCAGACAGCAACTCCGGATCCCAGCCCCGATCGGCCGGAACCGGCGAGATCGCCTCCCCGCCCTCGGACAGCAACCGCCACAGCTCTTCCGGCGAGTTCACCCCACCGGGAAACCGGCAGCTCATCCCCACGATCACGATCGGATCGTCCGCCGTCGACGCCCTCGGCCCGGCCACCACACCCGAGACCGCCGCCTGGTCCTGCCGGCCCAGCAACTCCGACACCAGGAACCGCGCCAGCACGAGCGGCGTCGGATAGTCGAACACCAGCGTCGCCGGCAACCGCAACCCGACGGCGATGTTGAGCCGGTTGCGCAGGTCCACCGCGGTCAGGGAGTCGAAGCCCAGCTCACGGAACTCACGTCCGGGCTGGACGTCCTCCCCCGAGGCGTGACCCAGCACCACCGCCGCCTGAGCGCGCACCAGCTCCACCACCAGCCGAACCCGCTCGGCCTCCTCCAGCCCCGCCAACCGCCGCACCAGCTCCGAATCCCCACCCACCGAAGTGGAGACCGCCAGGCGGCGGCCCGCACGCACCAGGCCCCGCATCAGATGCGGCACCTCGGGGAACGTACGCAGCACCGACAGCTCCAGCCGCACCACCACCACCATCGCCCGATCCGACCCCACCGCCGCCTCGAACGCCGCGAGCCCCTGCTCGGCCGACAACGCCGGCATACCCGTCCGGCTGATCCGCCGCATCTCGATCTCACCCAGCGTGCCGGTCATCCCCGCGTCCTGGGCCCAGGCACCCCACGCCAGCGACAACCCCGCCAGCCCCGCAGCCCGGCGCACCTGAGCCAGCGCGTCCAAGAACACGTTGGCCGCCGCGTAGTTACCCTGACCAGGCGCTCCCACCACACCCGCAAGCGAGGAGAACACCACGAACGCCGCCAGGTCCAGGCCCCGGGTCAGCTCGTGCAGATGCCAGGCCGCATCCACCTTCGGCCGCAACACCGCATGCAACCCCTCCGCCGACAGCGACGGAATCGTCCCGTCGGCCAGCACACCCGCGGTGTGGATCACCGCGGTCAGCGGATGTTCGGCCGGGACCTGCGTCAGCAGGGCCGCCACCGCGTCCCGGTCGGCCATGTCGCACGCCGCGATGGTGACCTCGACCCCGTGCGCGATCAACTCGGCCCGCAACTCCAGCGCACCCGGAGCGTCCAGACCCCGGCGGCTGGCCAGCAGCAGATGCCGCACACCCCGCTCGGCCACCACATGCCGCGCGAACAGCCCGCCCAGACCACCGGTACCACCGGTGATCAACACCGTCCCCTCCGGATCCCAGACCCGGCCCGCCACGTCGCCCAGGTCAGAGCCGGGCGCCACCCGCGCCAGGCGCGGCACCCACACCTCACCATCGCGCACCACGGCTTGCGGCTCACCTGAGGAAAACGCCCCGGCCAACACCCCCGGCAGCCCTGACAGCGGGGACTCCCGATCCACATCGATCAACAGGAACCGGCCCGGGTTCTCCGACTGCGCACTACGCACCAGACCCCACACCGCCGCGGCCGCCAGATCGGCGACCACCTCGCCGTCGCCCGCCGCGACCGCGCCCCGGGTCAGGAACACCAGCCGCGACTCGGCGAACCGCTCCTCGGCCAGCCAGCCCTGCAACAGATCCAGCACCCGGGCGGTCAGCGCATGCGCCGACTCCACCACCCCGCCCACCGGATCCGAGACCGCCTCCACCATCACCACGGCCGGCACCGTGCCCGCCGCCAGCGACGACAGCTCCGCGTGCACCTCCACCGCAAGGCCACCCGGCTCCCCGGCCACCCGCAACGCGGGAGCAACACCCAACGCGTCCGCACCCAGCACCGCCACCGGCATCGACGACGTCTGACCGGCCTCCGGCAAAGCACCCGCGGGCGCCCACTCCACCCCGAACAACGACTCCCAGCCCACGCCGACACCACCGGAGAGCGCCAGCTGCTCGGCCGGGACCGGCCGCAACACCACCGAGCGCGCCGACAGCACCGGCTCCCCTGCCGCGTCCACCGCGCTCAGCGACACCGCATCCGGCCCCGTCCTGACCAACCGCACCCGCAACACCGAAGCACCACCCGCGTGCAGGCACACCTGCTCCCACGAAGACGGCACCAGGCCACCCTCCACCGGCTCCAACCCGGCGAAGGCCACCGCGTGCAGCGCCGCATCCAGCAGAGCCGGATGCACCCCGAACGCACCGGAGTCCGACACCGCCTGCTCGGGCAGCGCCACCTCGGCGAACACCTCACCGTCGACACCCCGCCAGGCCGCCCGCAACCCCTGGAACACCGGACCGTAAGCGAAACCGTCCTCGGCCAGCTCCTCGTACAACCCCTCCAGCTCGATCGCGGTCGCCCCGGCCGGCGGCCACACCGCCACCTCGAACGGCGCGGCTTGCGGAGCACCGGCCGCGAGCGTGCCGGTCGCGTACCGCACCCACGCCACCTCATCAGCCACGCCCGCCGACCGGGCATACACGTTCACGCTCCGACGGCCCGACTCCTCCTTGGCACCCACCCACACCTGCACCACGGCCGCGCCACCCGCACCCAGCACCAATGGAGCGTCCAGGGTCAACTCCTCGACCAGGTCGCAGCCGACCTGGTCACCCGCCCGCACCGCCAGCTCCACGAACGCCGAACCCGGCACCAGTACCGAGCCCTCCACCACGTAATCGGCCAGCCACGGCTGCGCACTCACCGACAACCGACCGGTCAGCACCACCCCGTCGGAGTTGGCCAGCGGCATCGCCGCGCCCAGCAGCGGATGACCCGTCGCGGCCAATCCTGCCGCCACCACGTTCCCTATACCGGAACCGGTGTTCTCGGGCCAGAACCGCTGGTGCTCGAAGGGGTAGGTGGGCAGGTCAACCCGGCGCCCGCCCGGCAGTACCGATCGCCAGTCGACCGGCACCCCGTGCACATGCAGCTGGGCCAGCGCCGTCATCGCCGCCATGGGCTCGTCCCGCCCCTTACGCAGCACCGGCACCAGCACCGAGGGCAACTCGTGCCCATGTGCCTCCGGCTCGGTCGCGATGGTGTCCTGGGCCATGGCGGTCAGCACCCCGTCGGGGCCGAGCTCCAGATACGCCCGCACACTCTGCGCCTGCAGGGTGCGGATGCCGTCGGCGAAGCGGACCGCTCCACGCACCTGGTCCACCCAGTAGTCCGGCGAGCACAGCTGCTCGGCCGTGGCCGCCTGCCCGGTCAGGGTGGACACGATCGGAACCCTCGGCGCGCCATAGCCGAGCCTGCTCGCCAGCGTGCGGAAGTCCGCCAGCATCGGCTCCATCAACGGCGAATGGAACGCATGCGACACCCGCAACCGCTTCGCCCGCACCCCCCGCTCCGCCAGCGCCGCGGCGATGTCGAGAACCGGCTGCTCGGCCCCGGAGATCACCACCGACGCCGGGCCGTTCACCGCCGCGACCGACACCTCCTTCTCCCGCCCGGCCAACAGCTCGGCGACCTCCTCCTCAGAGGCCTGCACCGCCACCATCGCCCCACCGGAGGGAAGCGCCTGCATCAACCGCGCCCGGCCCGCCACCAACACACACGCATCGGCCAGCGACAACACCCCGGCCACATGCGCCGCGGTGATCTCCCCGATCGAATGACCCGCCAGCACATCCGGCCGCACCCCCCACGAGGACACCAGCCGGAACAACGCCGTCTCCACCGCGAACAGGGCCGGCTGCGCCCACCCCGTCTGATCCAGCAACCCCGCCTCGACCGACCCCGGCTCGGCGAACAGCACCTCGCGCAGCGAACCGTCCAGCATCGGGTCCAGCTTCGCGATCACCTCGTCCAACGCCTTCGCGAACACCGGGAACCGCTCATACAGCTCCCGGCCCATCCCCGCCCGCTGACTGCCCTGACCGGTGAACAGGAAGGCGAGCTGCGGCTCCGTAGCCACCCCGCACACCACACCCGCACCTGGCAGATCCTCGATCACACCCCGCAGCCCGGCCAGCACACCCTCACGGCCATCGGCCAGCACCACCGCCCGATGCTCGAACGCCGACCGCGTCGTGGCCAGCGAGAACGCTGTATCGACCAGCGCCGTCTCACCGCGGTCCTTCATGTGCGAGACCAGCCGCTCGGCCTGCGTCCGCAACGCCTGACCTGTCTTCGCCGACACCAGCACCGGCAGCACACCCGCGGCAGGCACCTGGTCCTGCGGAGTGTCTTCTTCCGGCGTTTCCGGTCCTTGTTCAAGAATTATGTGCGCGTTGGTGCCGCTGATCCCGAACGACGACACCCCCGCCCGGCGCAGGCGACCGGTCTCCGGCCATTCCGCCGGCTCGGTCAGCAGCTTCACCGCACCGGCGGACCAGTCCACGTGCGAAGAGGGAGTATCGACATGTAGCGTCTTGGGCAGCACACCGTGCCGCATCGCCAGCACCATCTTGATCACACCGACCACACCCGCTGCCGCCTGCGCATGACCGAGGTTCGACTTGATCGCCCCCAGCAACAGCGGCCGACCCTCGTCCCGGTCCTGCCCATAGGTCGCCAGTAGCGCCTGCGCCTCGATCGGGTCACCCAGAACCGTGCCGGTCCCGTGCGCCTCCACCGCGTCCACCTCGGACGACGACAAACCGGCGCTGACCAGTGCCTGGCGGATCACCCGCCGCTGCGACGGGCCGTTCGGCGCCGTCAACCCATTGGACGCACCGTCCTGATTGATCGCCGAGCCACGCATCACCGCCAGCACCTGATGACCGTTGCGCCGGGCGTCCGACAACCGCTCCAGCACCAGCATGCCCACACCCTCGGACCAGCTCGTACCGTCCGCGGCGTCGGAGAACGCCTTGCACCGCCCATCGGGCGCCATCCCGCTGCCCTGTAGGCCGAACCCGACCAACACCATCGGCGACGTCATCACCGTGATACCGCCGGCCAGCGCGAGCGAGCACTCCCCCGACCGCAGCGCCTGCGCCGCAAGGTGCAATGTCACCAGCGACGACGAGCACGCGGTGTCCACCGACACCGCCGGGCCCTCCAACCCCAGCGTGTAGGACAGCCGGCCCGACAACACGCTGGCCGCCACACCGGTGACGCCATTGCCCTGCGCATCCGCCGGAGCCCTCATGATCAGGCTCATGTAGTCCTGGCCGTTGGTGCCCACGAACACACCGGTGGAGCTGCCCTTCAGCGAGACCGGGTCGATCCCGCCCCGCTCGATCGCCTCCCACGACGTCTCCAGCAGCAACCGCTGCTGCGGATCCATCGACAGCGCCTCACGCGGCGAGATCCCGAAGAACCCCGCATCAAACCCCGCCACATCCGTCAGGAACCCGCCCTCGCACCCGGCACCCACCGCTGACAACAACTCCGGATCCCAGCCCCGATCGGCCGGAACCCGCGAGATCGCGTCCTCACCCTCGATCAGCAACCGCCACAGATCCTCAGGAGAGTTGACCCCACCTGGAAAGCGGCACGCCATCGACACGATGGCGATCGGCTCCTGCCTGCCCGACTCCACCTCTTCGAGCCGTCGGCGGGTCTCGTGCAAATCGGTGGTGACCCACTTCAGGTACTCGACGAGCTTCCGGTCTTCGGACATGAGAGTGGCCCTTCACATTGTTCAGACGCGGGCTCGAATCACAGATCTTTCGAGCGGCCCAGTTCGTTGTCGATGAAGCTGAGAATCTCCTCGGTACTCGCCGATTCGAGCATGCCGGCGACAGCGATTTCACTAGTTTCCGTACCGCTCTCGCTCACCTTCAGCAGCAGGTGCCGCAGCCGGGTCGAGATGCCGTTCCGGGCGAGCTCGTCGAGTGTGTAGCCGGAAAGAGCGGTCTCGAACCGGTCGAGATCGGCCAGCAATGACAGCTCTACCGTGGTGTTCGCTCCGGGCGCGATTTCCGCCAAAAGGTGTTCGGCGAGGCTCACGGGGGTGGGGCAATCGAAGATGAGAGTGGCGGGCAGCCGCAGCCCGGTGGCGGCATTGAGCCGGTTGCGCAGCTCCACCGCGGTCAGGGAGTCGAAGCCCAGCTCACGGAACTCCCGCCGCGCCCGGACGGTCTCCGCCGAGGCGTGCCCCAGCACCGCCGCCGCCTGAGCGCGCACCAGCTCCACCACCAGCCGAACCTGCTCGGCCTCACCCAGCCCCGCCAGCCGCCGCACCAGCTCCGAATCCCCGCCCACCGGGATGGAGACCGCCGACCGGCGCCCCACCCGGACCAGGCCCCGCATCAGATGCGGCACCTCGGGGAACGTGCGCAGCACCGACAGATCCAGCCGCACCGCCACCACCGCCGCCCGGCCCGACGCGGTGGCCGCCTCGAACACCGCCAGCCCCTGCTCCGCCGACAGCGCCGGCATCCCCGCCCGCGCCATCCTGCGCAGGTCGACTGCGCCCAGCGTGCCGGTCATCCCGGTCTCCTGCTCCCACAGGCCCCAGGCCAGCGACAACCCCGGCAGTCCCGCAGCCCGACGCGCCTGGACCAATGTGTCCACAAACGCATTCGCCGCCGCGTAGTTGCCCTGCCCGGCGTTGCCCATCACCCCGGCGAACGAAGAGAACGCCACGAACCCGGCCAGGTCCAGGTCCCGGGTCAGCTCGTGCAGATGCCAGGCCGCGTCCACCTTCGGCCGCAGCACGCTGTCCAGCCGCTCAGGCGTCAGCGACGGAATCGTCCCGTCGGCCAGCACACCGGCGGTGTGGATCACCGCCGTCAGCGGATGTTCGGCCGGGACCTGCGTCAGCAGGGCCGCCACCGCGTCCCGGTCGGCCACGTCGCACGCCGCGATGGTGACCTCGACGCCGTGTGCGATCAGCTCGGCCCGCAACTCCACCGCGCCCGGAGCGTCCAGGCCCCGGCGGCTGGTCAGCAGCAGATGCCGCACACCCCGCTCGGCCACCACATGCCGCGCGAACAACGCCCCCAGACCACCGGTACCACCGGTGATCAACACCGTCCCCTCCGGATCCCAGACCCGGCCCGCCACATCGCCCAGGTCAGATCCCGGCGCCACCCGCGTCATCCGCGCCATCCGCACCGCACCCTCGCGTACCGCCGCCTGCGGCTCACCCGAGGCCAGCACCCCGAGCAGTGCATCGAGCAGGGCCGGCAGCGAGGACTCCTGATCATCCACGTCGACCAGCACAAATCGGCCCGGGTTCTCCGACTGAGCACTGCGAACAAGGCCCCACACCCCAGCGGCCGGAAGATCAGCCACCACCTCACCATCATCGGTCGCGACCGCGCCCCGGGTGACGAACACCAAGCGCGAATCGGCGTACCGCTCATCGGCCAGCCACCGCTGCAGCAGATCCAGCACGTGGGCGGTCAGCGCATGCGCCGACTCCACCACCCCGGCCGCCGGATCCGAGACCACCTCCGCGAGCACCACCGCCGGGACCGGACCCGCCTCGGCCAGCGCGGGCAGATCCACATGCACCGGTACCAAATGCCCGCCAGGCTCCCCGACCAGATCGCCGGCTACCCGCAACGCGGGGGCAAGACCCAGGGCGTCCAAGCCGAGCACCGCCACCGGTATCGACACCGGCGCCTGGTCGGCCTGCGGCAGGCCACCCGCGGCAGGCCACTCCACCCGGAACAGCGCGTCCTGCCTGGCCCCGCGAGGGTCGGAGCCGGCCAAGTGCTCGGCGGCCATCGGCCGCAGCACCACCGACCGGGCCGACACCACCGGTGCCCCGGCCGCATCCACCGCGCTCAGCGACAACGCATCGCCGCCCGTCCTGGCCAGCCGCACCCGCAGCACCGACGCCCCGCCCGCGTGCAGGCACACCCCACCCCATGACAACGGCAACCGGCCGCCCGCGGCATCGTCCAGCCCGGCGAAGGGCACCACGTGCAGCGCCGCGTCCAGCAGCGCCGGGTGCAACCCGAACGAAGCCGCATCACCGGCCTGCTCCGGCAAACTCAGCTCGACGAACACCTCGTCATCACGCCGCCAGGCCGCCCGCAACCCTTGGAACACCGGGCCGTACCCCAAGCCCTCCTCCGCCAGCTCTTCATACAGCCCCTCCAGCTCGATCGCAGCCGCGCCGACCGGAGGCCACACCGCCACATCGAACGGCTCGGCAGGCGAGGCACCCGTGGTGAGAGCGCCGGTCGCGTGCAGCACCCACGGCACATCATCGACCGCATCCGCCGACCGGGCATACACGTTCACCGTCCGGCGGCCCGACTCCTGAGAGGCGCCCACCCACACCTGCACCGCGACCGCCTCGCCCGCACCCAGCACCAGTGGCACATCCAGCGTCAGCTCCTCCACCAGCTCACAGCCGACCTGGTCACCCGCCCGCACGGCCAGCTCCACGAATGCGCTGCCTGGCACCACCACCGAGCCCGCCACCTGGTAATCGGCCAGCCACGGCTGCGCACTCACCGACAACCGACCCGTCAGCACCGCCCCGTCGGAATCGGCCAGCGGCATCGCCGCGCCCAGCAGCGGGTGATTCGTCGCGGCCAGACCCAGCACCCGAGCGTCCCCGCTCTGCTTGGCGTTCGGCCAGAACCGCTGGTGCTGGAAGGCGTAGGTCGGCAGGTCGACCTGACGCCCGCCCGGCAGCACCTGCCGCCAGTCCACCGCCACCCCACGGACGAACAGCTCTGCCGCCGAGACCAGCACCCGGTCCAGCCCGCCGTCGTCGCGGCGCAACGTCCCGGCGATCACGGCCTCCACCCCGGCCTCATCCACGCATTCGCCGATGCCGACCGTCAGCACCGGATGCGGGCTCACCTCGACAAACGCCCGATGCCGCTGCTCCAGCAACTGTCCGATCGCCGGGGCGAAGGCGACCGTGCGCCGCAGGTTGTCACACCAATACCCGCCGTCGAGTTCCGGCCCTTCCACCCACTGACCGGTCACCGTCGACAGCATCGGCACCCGCACCTGCTGCGGCGCCACCCCCGCCAGCACCTCAGCCAGCTCATCTCGAACCAGGTCGACCTGCGCCGAATGCGAGGCGTAGTCCACCGCGATCCGCCGGACCCGCACGTTTTCACCAGCAAGGCGCTCGACCAGCTCCTCAACGGCTTGGACCTCACCGGCCACCACCACCGAACTGGGGCCGTTGACCGCCGCCACCGAGATCCGCCCGTCCCAGGCCGCCACCTGCTCGCCCACCTGCTCGACCGGCAGCGCCACCGACGCCATCGCCCCGAGCCCGGCCAACCTGCGCGCGATCACCTGGCTGCGCAGCGCCACCACCCGCGCGCCGTCCTGCAACGACAAGCCGCCCGCCACCACCGCTGCGGCGATCTCCCCCTGGGAATGGCCCACCACCGCATCCGGCCGGCTCCCCAGCGACTCCCACACCGCCGCCAGCGACACCATCACCGCGAACGAGGTCGGCTGGACCACCTCCACCCGATCCAGAGACGGCGCCCCCTCCACCTGCCGGACCACATCCAGCAGCGACCACTCCACGAACGGCTCCAACGCCGCCGCACACTCGGCCATCCGCCCGGCGAACACCGCCGACTCCTCCAGCAGCCGCGCGCCCATCCCCGCCCACTGCGCCCCCTGGCCCGGGAACACCCACACCGACTTCCCCACGACATCGGCCACACCTTGAACCACACCCGCCGTGGGCTCACCGGAAGCCACCGCCGCCAGCCCCGCCAGCAGCCCCTCGTGGCCGCCGCCCACCACCACCGCACGGTGCTCGAACACCGACCGCGACACCACCAGCGACGACCCCACATCCACCGGCTCAAGCTCACCGGCCGCCCGTACGTGCGCCAGCAGTCGCCCGGCCTGCGCCCGTACCGCCTCCTCGGTCTTCGCCGACACCACCCACGGCACCACACCCGCGGCCGGAGCCCGGTCCTCCGCACCCGACCCGGCCGGCTCGGCCTCCGGTCCCTGCTCCAGGATCACGTGCGCGTTGGTACCGCTGATCCCGAACGACGACACACCCGCCCGGCGCGGACGACCCGTCTGCGGCCACTCAGCCGACTCGGTCAGCAACTCCACCGCGCCCGCCGACCAGTCCACATGCGACGACGGGACGTCCACGTGCAACGTCTTGGGCAACACCCCATGCCGGAGAGCCATGACCATCTTGATCACACCCGCCACACCCGCGGCCGCCTGGGTGTGGCCGAGGTTCGACTTGATCGACCCCAGCAGCAGCGGACGGTTCTCGTCCCGGTCCTGGCCGTACGTGGCCAGCAGAGCCTGCGCCTCGATCGGGTCACCCAGCGTCGTCCCCGTACCGTGCGCCTCGACCGCGTCCACCTCGGACACCGAGAGCCCGGCCCCGGCCAGCGCCTGGCGAATCACCCGCTGCTGCGACGGGCCGTTCGGCGCCGTCAACCCATTGGAGGCACCGTCCTGGTTCACCGCCGACCCACGGACGATCGCCAGCACCTGGTGACCGTTGCGGCGGGCGTCCGACAACCGCTCCAGCACCAGCATGCCCACACCCTCGGAATAGCTGGTGCCGTCCGCCGCGTCAGCGAAGGACTTGCACCGGCCATCGCCTGCCAGCCCACCCTGCGCGCTGAAGCCGATGAACACCGCCGGGGTGGCCATCACGGTCACCCCACCCGCAAGCGCCAGATCGCAATCACCCGAACGCAGCGCCTGCGCCGCCATGTGCATCGCCACCAGCGACGACGAACACGCCGTGTCCACCGTCACCGCCGGACCCTCCAGGCCCAGCGCGTACGAAATGCGGCCGGTCGCGACGCTTCCCGCCGAACCGGTGCTGATGAAGCCCATGGCCTCCAGCGGGAGTTCGGCGCTCACCCCGTAGTCGTGATACATCACACCGGCGAACACGCCGGTACGGCTGCCGCGCAACGAGGTCGGGTCCATGCCCGTCCGCTCGAAAGCCTCCCACGACGTCTCCAACAGCAGGCGCTGCTGCGGGTCCATCGCCAACGCCTCACGCGGCGAGATCCCGAAGAACCCCGGATCGAACTGCGTGGCGCTCTCCAGGAAGCCACCCTCGCGCACATAGTCCGGGCTGTACGACGCCCCCAGATCCCAGCCCCGCGACGTCGGGAACTCGGAGATCCCGTCCCCGCCCTCGGAGACCAGCCGCCACAGATCCTCCGGAGAGGCGACCTCACCTGGGAAACGGCACGCCATGCCCACGATCACGACCGGATCGTTCGTTACCGGCACCACCATCGCGGGAACCGTCACATCGGCGTCCTCGCCGAACAACTCGGCCAGCAGGAAGTCCGCCAGCACGGTCGGTGTCGGGTAGTCGAACACCAGCGTGGACGGCAACCGCAGCCCGGTGGCGGCGTTCAGCCGGTTGCGCAGCTCAACCGCGGTGAGAGAGTCGAAGCCCAGCTCGCGGAACTCCCGCCGCACCTCCACCGTCTCCGGCGAGACATGGCCCAGCACCATGGCCGCCTCGGTACGCACCAGGTCCACCAGGACCTCGGCACGCTCGGCCGCCCCCAGCGGAGCCAGCCGCTGCAGCAACGTCGCCGCCACCACCGAACCGGACGCCGCCGATCGGCGCCCACCCCGCACCAGCCCACGCAACAACGCCGGCACCTCACCGTAGGTGCGCATCGACGGCAGATCCAGCCGAACCGGAACCAGCACCGCGTGCTTCAACGCGGTAGCGGCCTCGAACAGCGCCAGGCCCTGCTCCACCGTCAACGGTGGCATGCCCGTCCGGGTGATCCGCTGCATATCGATATCGCCCAGCGTTCCGGTCAATCCGGTGTCCTGGGTCCAGGGCCCCCAGGCCAGCGACAGCGCGGGCAGCCCCTCGGCCCGGCGCGCCTGCGCCAAGGCGTCCAAGAACGTGTTCGCGGCCGCGTAGTTGCCCTGCCCAGCGGAGCCCATGACACCCGACAGGGACGAGTACGTGATGAACGCCGCGAGGTCCAGATTCCGGGTGAGCTCATGCAGATGCCAGATGGCGTCGACCTTCGGCCGCAGCACCGTCTCCAGCCGCTCCAACGTCAGCGACGGAATCGTGCCGTCGGCCAGCACACCGGCGGTGTGGATCACCGCGGTCAGCGGATGCCCGGCATCCACGCCGGCCAGCAGGGCCGCCACCTGATCCCGATCCGCCATGTCACAGGCGGCGATGTCCACCTCGACCCCGTGCGCGATCAGCTCGGCCCGCAACTCCAGCGCACCCGGAGCATCCAGGCCCCGACGACTGGTCAGCAGCAGATGCCGCACCCCCCGCTCGGCCACCAGATGCCGGGCCAGACTGCCGCCCAGACCACCGGTGCCACCGGTGATCAGAACCGTCCCCTCGGGCTCCCACGACCGTTCGATCTCCTCCGCAGGTGCCACCCGCGCCAGGCGCGGAACCCGCACCCCGCCCTCGCGCACCGCCGCCTGCGGCTCACCCGAGACCAGCACCCCGGCCAGTACCGACGAGGACAACTCACCGTCGGCATCGACCAGCACGAACCGGCCCGGGTTCTCCCATTGGGCCGACCGGACCAGGCCCCACACCGCCGCGGCCGCCAGATCGGCGACCACATCGCCTTCCCGCGCCTCGACCGCACCCCGGGTGACGAACACCAGCCGCGACGTCTCGAACCGCTCATCGGCCAACCACCGCTGCAGCAGGCCCAGGACATCTGCGACCAGCGCGTGCGTCGACTCCACCACGTTCTCGGCATCGGCCGATCCCACGGCGACCATGACCACATCCGGCACCGAATCCAGCAGGGCCAGGTCCGAAAGGGCTTCTCCGGCGAGTTCGGCCACGTCCAGTTCGGCGTCGGATACCGGCGTCTGAACCGAGGGCGTCCACTCCAGCCCGAACAACGCGTCCCGCTCCACTCTCGGGCTGCTACCGGCGGCGGCGAGCTGGTCGGCTGAGACCGGGCGCAGCACCAGTGACCGCGCCGACACCACCGGCTCCCCGGCGAAGTCCACCGCGCTCAGCGATACCGCATCCTCGCCCACCTTGGCCAGCCGCACCCGCAGCAGCGCCGCCCCACCCGCGTGCAGGCACACCTCATCCCAGGAGAACGGCAACCGCGTACCCGCTGCGGCGTCCAGCCCGGCGAAGCTCACCGCGTGCAACGCCGCGTCCAGCAGAGCCGGATGCACCCCGAACGAACCCGCGTCCGACTGCGCCTGCTCCGGCAGCGCGACCTCGGCGAACACCGCGCCATCAGCACCCCGCCAGGCCGCCCGCAATCCCTGGAACACCGGGCCGTAGACAAGCAAACCTTCGGCCAGCCGGTCATAGAGGCCGTCCAGCGCGATCGTAGTCGCGCCGGCCGGGGGCCACACCGCCGTGTCGAACGGCACGGCGACCCGGCTGCCCGTGGCGAGCGTGCCGGCGGCATGCCGCACCCACGGCACCTCCTCGGCCGCGTCCGCCGACCGGGCGTAGATGCTCACGCTCCGTCGGCCGGTCTCCTCCGGCGCACCCACCGCGATCTGGATCACGACCGCGTCATCCTCGCCCAGCACCAGCGGCGCGGCCAGCGTCAGCTCCTCGACCACCTCGCAGCCGACCTGGTCACCCGCCCGCACCGCCAGCTCCACGAACCCGGTACCCGGGAAGAACACCATCCCGGCCACCACGTGATCGGCCAGCCAGGGGTGCGACGAGAGCGACAACCGCCCGGTCAGCAGCACCCCGTCCGAGTCGGCCAGACCCACCGCCGCACCCAGCAGCGGATGATCCGTCGCGGCCAGACCCAGCACCCGGGCATCACCGCTCTGCCTCTCGCTCGGCCAGAACCGCTGGTGCTGGAAGGCGTAGGTGGGCAGGTCGACCCGCCGGCCACCGGTCAGCACGCTCTGCCAGTCCACCGCCACGCCTCGGACGAACAGCTCCGCCGCCGAGACCAGCACCCGATCCAGCCCGCCGTCCTCACGCCGCAACGTCCCGGCGATCACCGTGACGGCGTTCGTCTCGTCCACACATTCCCCGATGCCGACCGTCAGCACCGGATGCGGGCTCACCTCCACGAACACCCGATACCGCTGCTCCAGCAACACCCCCACCGCCGGAGCGAAACCCACCGTACGCCGCAGATTCTCACACCAATACCCGGCCCCCAGCTCCGCACCCTCCACCCACTGACCCGTCACCGTCGACAGCATCGGCACCCGCACCGGCCCCGGCGCCACCCCCGCCAGGACCCCGGCCAGCTCCTCCCCGATCAGATCCACCTGCGCCGAATGCGAGGCATAGTCCACCGCGATCCGCCGCACCCGCACGTTCTCAGCGGCAAGGCGCTCGACCAGCTCCTCCACCGCCGCGACCTCACCGGCCACCACCACCGAGTTCGGACCGTTCACCGCAGCCACCGAGACCCGCCCGTCCCAAACCGCCACGTACTCACGCACCCGCTCGACCGGCAACGCCACCGACGCCATCGCCCCCAGCCCGGCCAACCGCTCGGCGATCAACCGGCTGCGCAACGCCACCACCCGCGCACCGTCCGACAACGACAGACCACCCGCCACCACCGCCGCCGCGATCTCCCCCTGCGAATGCCCCACCACCGCGTCCGGACGAACCCCCAGCGACTCCCACACCGCCGCCAACGACACCATCACCGCGAACGAGGCCGGCTGCACCACATCCACCCGATCCAGCCCCGGAGCGTCCTCGGTCTGCCGGACCACATCCAGCAACGACCAGTCCACGAACGGCTGCAACGCCGCCGCACACTCCGCCATCCGAGCCGCGAACACCGCCGACTCCTCCAGCAGAGCCGCCCCCATCCCCACCCACTGCGCCCCCTGACCAGGGAACACCCACACCGACTTCCCCTCCACATCGGCCACACCCGCAACCACGCGCGGCGCCGACTCACCCGCGCCCAGCGCACCGACACCCGCCAGCAGACCCTTGCGATCCCCGCCGACCACCACCGCCCGGTGCTCGAACACCGACCGCGACGACACCAGCGAGAAGCCCACATCCGCCAGACCCAACTCGCCACGCGTGTCCATAAACGCCGCCAGACGGCCTGCCTGAGCGCGCAACGCCTCAGCGGTCTTCGCCGACACCACCCACGGCACCACACCCGCGTCCGGACCTGCAGGCTCACCGGCCTCCGGTTCCACCGCCTGCGGCCCCTGCTCCAAGATCATGTGTGCGTTGGTGCCGCTGATCCCGAACGACGACACCCCCGCCCGGCGCGGGCGGCCCATATCCGGCCAGTCCCTGGTCTCGGTCAGCAGCTCCACCGCGCCCATGGACCAGTCCACATGCGAGGACGGCTCGTCCACGTGCAATGTCTGGGGCAGCACCCCGTGCCAGAGAGCCATGACCATCTTGATCACGCTCGCCACACCCGCCGCCGACTGCGCGTGACCGAGATTCGACTTGATCGATCCCAGCAGCAACGGCCGGCCCTCCGGCCGATCCTGACCGTACGTCGCCAGCAGCGCCTGCGCCTCGATCGGGTCACCCAGCGTCGTCCCCGTACCATGCGCCTCGACCACGTCCACCTCGGACGGCGACAAACCGGAGACAGCCAGCGCCTGACGAATCACCCGCCGCTGCGAGGGGCCGTTCGGCGCGGTCAACCCGTTGGACGCACCGTCCTGGTTGATCGCCGAACCACGTATCACCGCCAGCACCTGATGCCCGTTGCGCCGCGCGTCCGACAGCCGCTCCAGCATCACCAGGCCGACACCCTCGGACCATCCGATGCCGTCCGCCGAGTCGGAGAACGCCTTGCACCGGGCATCCGGCGCCAGCCCGCCCTGCTCACCGAACTCCGCGAACGCCGCGAGGGTCGTCATCACCGTCACACCACCGGCCAGGGCCAGTGAGCACTCCCCACTGCGCAGCGCCTGGGCCGCCATGTGGATGGTCACCAGCGACGACGAGCAGGCGGTGTCCACCGTGATCGCCGGCCCCTCCAACCCGAAGGTGTAGGAGATCCGGCCGGAGGCCACGCTACCCATCAGGCCGGTCATGATGTGACCGCGAGACTCCTCCCCGGGCGTGTAGCCCGATCCGGAGGCACCGATGAAGACGCCGGTGTCGCTGCCCCGCAACGAGTCCGGATCGACGCCGGCGCGTTCGAGGACCTCCCAGGCTGTCTCCAGCAGCAGGCGCTGCTGCGGATCCATCGCCAGCGCCTCGCGCGGCGAGATCCTGAAGAACTCCGCGTCGAACCCGGGTGCGTCGGAAACGAACCCGCCCTTCAGGCCCAGACCGCTATAGCTTTCCCAGCCGCGGTCGGCCGGCAGCGCGGTCATGACGTCCTGCCCCTCGACGACCAGCCGCCACAGGTCCTGTGGAGAGTTCACCCCGCCCGGGTAGCTGCAGGCCATCGAGACGATGACGATCGGGTCGTCCCCGACCGAGACCGCGGCCACCGGCAGGACGGCGTCGCCGTGCGCGCCGAGCACCTCGCCCAGCAGGTACTCACCGAGCACGGCGGGGGTGGGGTAGTCGAAGACGAGAGTGGAAGGCAGGCGCAGCCCGGTGGCCACGTTGAGCCGGTTGCGCAATTCGATCGCGGTCAGCGAGTCGAAGCCCAGCTCACGGAACTCCCGCCGGACGTCCACCGCCGCGGAGTCGGAGTGTCCAAGGACGGCGGCGGCCTGAGTGCGGACCAGATCGGTCATGAAGCGGGTCCGGTCGGCCTGCGTCAGCCCGGCCAGTTGCCGCACCAACGTTCCTTCGTCGGCCGCGTGCGCCACCGCTGCCGTACGGCGGGTGCCCCGCACCAGACCGCGCAGCAGCGGCGGCACCAGATGGGCGGGCATCGCCGGCAGGTTCAGCCGCACCGGGACCACCAGCGGCGCATCCGACCCCAGGGCCGCGTCGAACAGGGCCAGCCCCTGTTCGGTGGTGATCAGCGGTAGCCCGGCTGAGGTGATTCGCTGCACGTCGGCCTGCGACATACTGCCGGTCATCCCGGTCTCCTGCGCCCACAACCCCCAGGCCAGCGACAACCCCGGCAACCCCTGCGCCCGGCGCCGCGCCATCAACCCGTCCAGCCATACATTGGCCGCCGCATAGTTGCCCTGCCCGGCGTTGCCCATCACCCCGGCAAACGAAGAGAACACCACGAACCCGGCCAAGTCCAGGTCCCGGGTCAGCTCGTGCAGATGCCAGGCCGCGTCGACCTTCGGCCGCAGCACCGCGTCCAGCCGCTCCGGCGTCAGCGAGGTGATCGTGCCGTCGTCCAGCACACCCGCGGTGTGGATCACCGCGGTCAGCGGGTGCTCGGGATCGACCTGCGCCAGCAGCGCCGCCACCTGATCCCGGTCGGCCACATCACAGGCGGCGACCGTGACCTCGACGCCGTGGGCGATCAACTCGGCCCGCAACTCCACCACACCCGGAGCCTCCAGGCCCCGGCGGCTGGCCAGCAGCAGATGCCGCGTCCCATGCTCGGCCACCAGATGCCGGGCCAGCTCCGCACCCAGACCACCGGTGCCACCGGTGATCAGCACGGTGCCCTCCGGGTTCCAGACCCGGGGCATGGTCAGCACGATCTTGCCGGTGTGCCGGGCCTGGCTCATGAACCGGAACGCCTCCCGGCCCCGGCGCACATCCCACGCCGTGAACGGCAACGGCCGCAACTCACCCGCCTGGAACAGCTCCGTCAGCGCGCCCAGGATCTGCCGCAACCGCTCAGGCCCGGCATCCGCCACGTCGAACCAGTGATACACCAGCCCGGGGAACCGCTCCTGGTCACGGATGTCCAGCTTGCCCAACTCGATGAACCGGCCGCCCGGACGCAGCAGCCGCGCCGAGGCGTCGATGTACTCCCCGGTCAGCGAGTTGAGCACCACATCGATGCCCTGATCGCCGCACACCTGGGAGAACTGCTGCTCGAACTCCAGGCTCCGCGACGAGGCGATGTGATCATCGGGGATGCCCAGCGAACGCAGCACGTCCCACTTGGCCGGGCTGGCCGTGGCGAACACCTCGACCCCCAGGCGCTGGGCCAGCTGGATCGCCGCCATCCCGGTCCCGCCGGTGCCCGCGTGCACCAGCAGCCGCTCGCCCTCCCGCAGCCCGGCCAGGTCCATCAGCCCGTAGTAGGTCGTCAGGAACGCCACCGGAATCGTCGCGGCCTGCTCGAACGAGCAGTGATCGGGAATCTTCACCAGGATCATGGCCTCGGTGACGACCACCGGGCCGAACGCGCCATCGGCCAGACCCATCACCCGGTCCCCCGGACGCAGGTCCGCCACCTCCGGGCCGACCTCCAGCACCACCCCGGCGACCTCACTGCCCATCAGGCCGACCTTGTCCTGGAACCAGCCCAGCGCGTTCAACCCGTCCAGCAGATCCCGGAAGTTCACCCCCGCCGCCTGCACCGCCAGCCGTACCTGCCCCGCTCCCAGCGGCTCGGTCGCCTGCGGGAACGCGAGCAGCTCCAGCGCGTCCAAACTGCCCTTGGCCCGGCTGCCCAGCCGCCACGCCACCTCACCGGCCGGCGGCACCAAGCCCGCCCCCGACGCCAGAGACGCCAACCTCAGCGCCCGTACTCCACCCTCACGCACCGCCACCTGCGGCTCATCCAGCGCCGGCATCGCGAGCAGTACATCGCGCAAAGTCGCGAGTGAGGACTCCTGATCATCCAGGTCGACCAGGACGAACCGGCCCGGATTCTCCGACTGCGCCGACCTCACCAGACCCCACACCGCCGCGGCCGCCAGATCGGTGACCGCCTCGCCCTCGCCCGCGGACACCGCACCCCGCGTGACGACCACCAGCCGCGAATCATCACACCGCTCATCGGCCAGCCACCCCTGCAACAGACCCAGCACCCCGGCCGTCACCTCATGCGCCGAGATGGCCTCGTCCCCGGCCTGCCTGGTCCCGACCTCGGCCAGTACCACCTCCGGCACCGGCCCCGCCTCGGTCAGCGCCGACAGATCGTGATGAACCGCGACCGACTGGCCGACCGACGTCCACACTCCGGCAAAGCCCAGCGGGTCCGGCTCGAACCCCGCAAAACCGATCGCTGCCACCGGCACCGGATCGACCCTGGGGAGCTCCGACAGCGGAGTCCAGTCCAACCGGAACAACCCGTTCCCCGCCGTCGCCTGCCCCCCACCCGCGGCGGCGACTTGGTCAGGCGAGAACGGGCGCAGCACCAGCGACCTCGCCGACAGCACCGGCTCCCCGGCGACGTCCACCGCGACCAGCGACACCGAGTCGGCAGCGGTCCGGCTCAGCCGCACGCGCAACATCGCCGCCCCGGTGGCGTGCAGGCTCACCTCTCCCCAGGAGAACGGCAACCGGGTACCCACCTCGGTGTCGTCCAGCCCGGCGAACGTCGAGGCATGCAACGCCGCGTCCAGCAACGCCGGATGCACCCCGAACGCACCCGCACCCGACGCCGCCTGCTCGGGTAGCGCGACCTCGGCGAACACCTCGCCACCCTCGCCCCACCAGGCCGCCCGCAACCCCTGGAACACCGGGCCGTAGACGAGCGAACCTTCGGCCAGCCGGTCATAGAAACCGTCCAGCGCGATCGCGGTCGCGCCGACCGGCGGCCACACCGCCGTGTCGAACGGCACGACGGCCTGGCTACCGGTGGCAAGCGTGCCGGTGGCGTGCCGTACCCACGGCACATCGTCGGCCGCGTCCGCCGGACGGGCGTACACGTTCACGCTCCGGCGGCCCGACTCCTGGGCGGCGCCCACCCACACCTGCACCGCGACGGCGGCGGTCTCGCCCAGCACCAGCGGCGCGACCAGCGTCAGCTCCTCGACCACCTCGCAGCCGACCTGGTCACCCGCCCGCACCGCCAGCTCCAGGAACCCGGTACCCGGGAAGAACACCATCCCGGCCACCACGTGATCGGCCAGCCATGGATGCGACCGCAGGGACAACCGCCCGGTCAGCAGCACCCCGTCCGAGTCGGCCAGACCCACCGCCGCACCCAGCAGCGGATGATCCGTCGCGGCCAACCCCGCCGCGGCCACATTCCCCGCACCGGTACCCGTTCCCTTGGGCCAGAACTCCTGGTGCTGGAAGGCGTAGGTGGGCAGGTCGACCCGCCGGCCACCGGTCAGCACGCTCTGCCAGTCCACCGCCACGCCTCGAACGAACAGCTCCGCCGCCGAGACCAGCACCCGATCCAGGCCGCCGTCCTCACGGCGCAACGTCCCGGCGATCACAGCCTCCACCTCGGCCGCATCCACGCATTCCTGGACACCGACCGTCAGCACCGGATGCGGACTCACCTCCACGAACACCCGATACCGCTGCTCCAGCAACACCCCCACCGCCGGAGCGAAACCCACCGTACGCCGCAGATTCTCACACCAATACCCGGCCCCCAGCTCCGCACCCTCCACCCACTGACCCGTCACCGTCGACAGCATCGGCACCCGCACCGGCCCCGGCGCCACCCCCGCCAGGACCCCGGCCAGCTCCTCCCCGATCAGATCCACCTGCGCCGAATGCGAGGCATAGTCCACCGCGATCCGCCGCACCCGCACGTTCTCAGCGGCAAGGCGCTCGACCAGCTCCTCCACCGCCGCGACCTCACCGGCCACCACCACCGAGTTCGGACCGTTCACCGCAGCCACCGAGACCCGCCCGTCCCAAACCGCCACGTACTCACGCACCCGCTCGACCGGCAACGCCACCGACGCCATCGCCCCCAGCCCGGCCAACCGCTCGGCGATCAACCGGCTGCGCAACGCCACCACCCGCGCACCGTCCGACAACGACAGACCACCCGCCACCACCGCCGCCGCGATCTCGCCCTGCGAATGCCCCACCACCGCGTCCGGACGAACCCCCAGCGACTCCCACACCGCCGCCAACGACACCATCACCGCGAACGAGGTCGGCTGCACCACATCCACCCGATCCAGCCCCGGAGCGTCCTCGGTCTGCCGGACCACATCCAGCAACGACCAGTCCACGAACGGCTGCAACGCCGCCGCACACTCCGCCATCCGAGCCGCGAACACCGCCGACTCCTCCAGCAGAGCCGCACCCATCCCCACCCACTGCGCCCCCTGACCAGGGAACACCCACACCGACTTCCCCACGACATCGGCCACACCCGCAACCACACCCGCCGTGGACTCACCCGAGGCGACCGCGCCCAGCCCCGCCAGCAGCTCCTCATGGCCACCGCCGATGACCACCGCCCGGTGCTCGAACACCGACCGCGACGACACCAGCGAGAACGCCGTATCCACCAGTGCCACCTCACGATGGCCCTCCACGTGCGAGACCAGCCGCTCGGCCTGTGCCCGCAACGCCCCCGCCGTATGGCCCGACACCAGCACCGGAACCACACCGCTCACCACATCAGCGGCCAATGCCTGTTCCTGCGGCGCGTCCTCTCCTTCCGGCGTTTCCGGTCCTTGTTCGAGGATCACGTGCGCGTTGGTGCCGCTGACCCCGAACGACGACACCCCCGCCCGGCGCGGACGACCGCTCTTCGGCCACTCGGCCGCCTCGGTCAGCAGCTCCACCGCACCCGCCGACCAGTCCACATGCGACGACGGCGCATCCACGTGCAGCGTCTTGGGCAGCACGCCATGCCGCATCGCCAGCACCATCTTGATCACACCCGCCACACCGGCCGCGGCCTGGGTATGACCGAGGTTCGACTTGATCGCCCCCAGCAACAGCGGCCGATCCTCGTCCCGGTCCTGCCCATAGGTCGCCAGCAGCGCCTGCGCCTCGATCGGGTCACCCAGAACCGTGCCGGTGCCGTGCGCCTCGACCGCGTCCACCTCGGACGACGACAACCCCGCGCCGGCCAGCGCCTGACGAATCACCCGCCGCTGCGAAGGACCGTTCGGCGCCGTCAGCCCATTGGACGCACCATCCTGGTTGATCGCCGATCCACGCACCACCGCCAGCACCTGGTGCCCGTTGCGGCGGGCGTCCGACAACCGCTCCAGCACCAGCATGCCCACACCCTCGGACCAACTGGTGCCGTCCGCGGTGTCGGAGAACGCCTTGCACCGCCCATCGGGCGCCATTCCGCCCTGCGCGCTGAAGCCGACGAACACCATCGGCGACGTCATCACCGTGATACCGCCGGCCAGCGCCAGCGAGCACTCCCCCGACCGCAGCGCCTGTACCGCAAGGTGCAATGTCACCAGCGACGAAGAGCACGCGGTGTCCACGGTCACCGCCGGGCCCTCCAGGCCCAGGGTGTAGGACAGGCGGCCCGACAGCACGCTGGCTCCCAGACCGGTGACGCCATGGCCCTGAACATCCACCTGGGTGCTCATGATCAGATTCATGTAGTCCTGGCCGTTGGTGCCCACGAACACCCCGGTGGAACTGCCCTTCAGCGAGACCGGGTCGATCCCGGCCCGCTCGAAAGCCTCCCACGACGTCTCCAGCAGCAGCCGCTGCTGCGGATCCATCGCCAACGCCTCACGCGGCGAGATCCCGAAGAACCCCGCGTCAAACCCCGCCACATCCGCCAGGAACCCACCCTGGGCCGCGCTACCACCCCCGCCATCGGATCCCAACCCTGACGACATCCCCAGATCCCAGCCCCGATCGGCCGGGACCGGCGAGATCGCATCCTCACCCTCAGCCAGCAATCGCCACAAATCTTCAGGAGAGCCAACTCCACCTGGAAAGCGGCATGACATCGACACGATGGCGATCGGCTCGCGCTTGCCCGACTCCACCTCTTCGAGCCGTCGACGGGTCTCGTACAGGTCGGTGGCGACCGACTTGAGGTAGTCAACGAGCTTCAGGTCTTCCGACATGGGAGAAGCCCTCCAGGGTATTCGCGTATGAGCCGGGACATCACAGGTCTTTGAGGCGGCCCAGTTCGTTTTCGATGAAGCCGAGGATGTCCTTGGTACTCGCAGAGTTGAGCACGTCGGCGACAGCGATTTCACTAGTTTCCGTGCTGCTCTCGCTCATCTTCGCCAGTAGCTGCCGCAGCCGGGTGACGATGCCGTTCCGGGCGAGCTCGTCGAGCGCGGTATCGGAAAGAGCGGTCTCGAACCGGTTGAGATCGGCCAGCAATGACAACTCCGTGGCCTTGTTCGCTCCGGGCGCGATTTCCTCCAGGAGGTATTCGGCGAGGCTCACGGGAGTGGGGTAGTCGAAGATGAGGGTGGCGGGCAGCCGCAGCCCCGTCGCCGCGTTCAGCCGGTTGCGCAGCTCCACAGTGGTCAGGGAGTCGAAGCCCAGCTCGCGGAACTCCCGTCCCGGCTGGATCGCGTCCACCGACTCGTGCCCCAGCACCATCGCCGCCTGAGTGCACACCAGTTCCATCACCAGCCGCACCTGCTCGGCCTGCTCCAGGCCCGCCAGCCGCCGCACCAGCTCCGCGTCCCCGCCCGCGAGAACGGAGACCGCCGACCGGCGCCCCGCACGCACCAGGCCCCGCATCAAATGCGGCACCTCGCCCATCGCCCGCAGCACCGACAGCTCCAGTCGCACCGGCACCACCATCGCCCGATCCGACCCCACCGCCGCCTCGAACGCCGCGAGCCCCTGCTCGGCCGACAACGCCGGCATACCCGTCCGGCTGATCCGCCGCATCTCGATCTCACCCAGCGTGCCGGTCATCCCCGCGTCCTGGGCCCAGGCACCCCACGCCAGCGACAACCCCGCCAGCCCCGCAGCCCGGCGCACCTGAGCCAGCGCGTCCAAGAACACGTTGGCCGCCGCGTAGTTACCCTGACCAGGCGCTCCCACCACACCCGCAAGCGAGGAGAACACCACGAACGCCGCCAGGTCCAGGCCCCGGGTCAGCTCGTGCAGATGCCAGGCCGCATCCACCTTCGGCCGCAACACCGCATGCAACCCCTCCGCCGACAGCGACGGAATCGTCCCGTCGGCCAGCACACCCGCGGTGTGGATCACCGCGGTCAGCGGATGTTCGGCCGGGACCTGCGTCAGCAGGGCCGCCACCGCGTCCCGGTCGGCCATGTCGCACGCCGCGATGGTGACCTCGACCCCGTGCGCGATCAACTCGGCCCGCAACTCCAGCGCACCCGGAGCGTCCAGGCCCCGGCGGCTGGTCAGCAGCAGATGCCGCACACCCCGCTCGGCCACCACATGCCGCGCAAACAGCCCGCCCAGACCACCGGTACCACCGGTGATCAACACCGTCCCCTCCGGATCCCAGACCCGGCCCGCCACGTCGCCCAGGTCAGAGCCGGGCGCCATCCGCGCCAGGCGCGGCACCCGCACCTCGCCCCCGCGCACCGCCATCTGCGGCTCCTCGGACACCGACATCCCCAGCAGCCTTGACAGCGGGGATTCCAGATCCACATCGATCAGCAGGAGCCGGCCCGGATTCTCCGACTGGGCACTACGGACAAGACCCCACACCGCCGCGGCCGCCAGATCGGTGACCACCTCGCCGTCGCCCGCCGCGACCGCGCCCCGGGTCAGGAACACCAGCCGCGACTCGGCGAACCGCTCCTCGGCCAGCCAGCCCTGCAACAGGTCCAGCACCCGGGCGGTCAGCGCATGCGCCGACTCCACCACCTCTCCCACCGGATCCGAGACCGCCTCCACCATCACCACGGCCGGCACCGTGCCCGCCGCCAGCGACGACAGCTCCGCGTGCACCTCCACCGCAAGGCCACCCGGCTCCCCGGCCGCCCGCAACGCGGGAGCAACCCCCAACGCGTCCGCACCCAGCACCGCCACCGACACCCCACCGGGCTCCGGCAAAGCACCCGTGGGCGCCCACTCCACCCCGAACAACGACTCCCAGCCCACGCCGACACCACCGGAGAGCGCCAGCTGCTCGGCCGAGACCGGCCGCAACACCACCGAGCGCGCCGACAGCACCGGCTCCCCGGCCGCGTCCACCGCGCTCAGCGACACCGCATCCGGCCCCGTCCTGACCAACCGCACCCGCAACACCGAAGCACCACCCGCGTGCAGGCACACCTGCTCCCACGAAGACGGCACCAGGCCACCCTCCACCGGCTCCAACCCGGCGAAGGTCACCGCGTGCAGCGCCGCATCCAGCAGAGCCGGATGCACCCCGAACGCCTCCGAGTCCGACTGCGCCTGCTCGGGCAGCGCCACCTCGGCGAACACCTCACCGTCGACACCCCGCCAGGCCGCCCGCAACCCCTGGAACACCGGACCGTAAGCGAAACCGTCCTCGGCCAGCTCCTCGTACAACCCCTCCAGCTCGATCGCGGTCGCCCCGGCCGGCGGCCACACCGCCACCTCAAACGGCGCGGCTTGCGGAGCACCGGTCGCGAGCGTGCCGGTCGCGTACCGTACCCACGGCACATCATCAGCCGACCGGGCGTAGATGCTCACGCTCCGGTGGCCCGTCTCCTGCGGAGCCCCCACCGACACCTGCATCGCGACCGCGCCCCGCTCGCCCAGCACCAGCGGCGCGGCTAGCGTCAGCTCCTCGACCAGGTCGCAGCCGACCTGGTCACCCGCCCGCACCGCCAGCTCCAGGAACCCGGCCTCCGGGAAGACCACCGTTCCGGCCACCGCGTGATCGGCCAGCCACGGATGCGACCGCACCGACAACCGTCCCGTCAGCACGACCCCATCGGAATCGGCCAGCCCCACCGCGGCGCCCAACAGCGGATGCCCTGCCGTGGCCAGACCCGCCGCCGCCATGTTCCCCGCACCGGCACTGCCATCAGGCCAGAACCGTCGATGCTCGAAGGGATAGGTCGGCAGGTCGACCCGGCGCCCACCCGGCAGCACTGCCCGCCAGTCGACCGGCACCCCGTGCACATACAGCTCGGCCAGCGCCGCCAGGGACGCCCCGTGCTCGTCGCGGTCCTTGCGCAGCACCGGCACCAGCACCGTGTGCGACTCGTGCACATGTGCCTCCGGCTCGGTCGCGATGGTGTCCTGGGCCATGGCGGTGAGCACCCCGTCGGGGCCGAGCTCCAGATACGCCCGCACGCCCTGCGCCTGCAGGGTGCGGATGCCGTCGGCGAAGCGGACCGCTCCACGCACCTGGTCGACCCAGTAGTCCGGCGAGCACAGCTGCTCGGCCGTGGCCGCCTGCCCGGTCAGGGTGGACACGATCGGAACCCTCGGCGCGCCGTAGGTGAGCCTGCTCGCCAGCGTGCGGAAGTCCGCCAGCATCGGCTCCATCAACGGCGAATGGAACGCATGCGACACCCGCAACCGCTTCGTCCTGATGCCCCGCTTCTCCAGGGCGGCGGCGACCTCAAGGACCGGCTGCTCGGCCCCGGAGATCACCACCGAGGCCGGGCCGTTCACCGCCGCGACCGACACCTGGTCCTCGTACCCGGCCAGCAGGGCGGCGACCTGCTCCTCAGAGGCCTGCACCGCCACCATCGCCCCACCGGAGGGGAGCGCCTGCATCAACCGCGCCCGGCCCGCCACCAACGCACACGCATCCGACAGGGACAACACCCCGGCCACATGCGCCGCGGTGATCTCCCCGATCGAATGCCCCGCCAGCACATCCGGCCGCACCCCCCACGAGGACACCAGCCGGAACAACGCCGTCTCCACCGCGAACAGGGCCGGCTGCGCCCACCCGGTCCGATCCAGCAACCCCGCCTGCGCCTGGTCACTGCCCGGCTCGGCGAACAGCACCTCGCGCAGCGAACCGTCCAGCATCGGGTCCAGCTCGCCGATCACCGCATCCAACGCCGCCGCGAACACCGGGAACCGCGCATACAGCTCCCGGCCCATCCCCGCCCGCTGGCTCCCCTGACCGGTGAACAGGAACGCGAGCCGCGGCTCCGCTCCCGCCGCTCCGTGCACCACACTCACGCTTGGCAGATCCTCGGCCAGCGCACCCAGCCCGGCCAGCACACCCTCACGATCAGCGGCCAGCACCACCGCCCGATGCTCGAACGCCGACCGCGTCGTGGCCAGCGAGAACGCCGCATCGGCCAGCCCCAGACCAGGCTCACCGTCCAGGACCGACACCAGCCGCCCGGCCTGCGCCCGCAACGCCTGACCCGTCTTCGCCGACACCAGCACCGGCACCACACCCGCGGCAGGCACCCGGTCCTGCGGAGTGTCTTCTTCCGCCGATGTTTCCGGCCCTTGTTCGAGGATGACGTGCGCGTTGGTGCCGCTGATCCCGAACGACGACACCCCCGCCCGGC
This sequence comes from Streptosporangium sp. NBC_01810, assembly GCF_035917355.1. Lineage (NCBI taxonomy): Bacteria > Bacillati > Actinomycetota > Actinomycetes > Streptosporangiales > Streptosporangiaceae > Streptosporangium > Streptosporangium sp. NBC_01810. The sequence goes on from NZ_CP109070.1 coordinate 3,785,169, forward strand.
GCGGACGGCCCGTCCGCGGCCACTCCACCTGCTCGGTCAGCAGCTCCACCGCACCCGCCGACCAGTCCACATGCGAGGACGGCGCATCCACATGCAGCGTCTTGGGCAGCACGCCGTGCCGCATCGCCAGCACCATCTTGATCACACCGGCCACACCCGCGGCGGCCTGGGTGTGACCGAGGTTCGACTTGATCGCGCCCAGCAGCAGCGGCCGGTCGGCTTCACGGTTCTGGCCGTAGGTCGCCAGCAGCGCCTGCGCCTCGATCGGGTCACCCAACCTGGTACCCGTACCGTGCGCCTCCACCGCATCCACCTCGGACGGCGACAACCCCGCACCGGCCAGCGCCTGACGAATCACCCGCTGCTGCGACGGACCGTTCGGCGCGGTCAACCCGTTCGACGCCCCGTCCTGGTTGATCGCCGACCCACGCATCACCGCCAGCACCTGATGACCGTTACGGCGGGCATCCGACAACCGCTCCAGCACCAGCACGCCCACACCCTCAGACCAGCCGGTACCGTCCGCACTGTCGGCGAACGCCTTGGATCGCCCGTCGGCTGCTATCCCGCCCTGCGCATTGAAGCCGATGAACCCCAACGGTGACGCCATCACCGTCGTACCGCCGGCCAGCGCCAGCGAGCACTCCCCCTGCCGCAGCGCCTGCGCCGCCAGGTGCATCGCCACCAGCGACGACGAACACGCGGTGTCCACCGTCATCGCCGGGCCCTCCAAGCCCAGCATGTAGGACAGGCGGCCCGACAAAACGCTGGCCGAGAGACCGGTGACGCCATGGCCTTGCACATCCGTCTGGGTACTTATGATCAGGCTCGTGTAGTCTTGGCTGTTGCTTCCCACGAACACGCCGGTGTGGCTGCCCTTGAGCGAGACCGGGTCGATCCCGGCCCGCTCGACCGCCTCCCACGCCCCCTCCAGCAGCAACCGCTGCTGCGGGTCCATCGCCAGCGCCTCACGCGGCGAGATCCCGAAGAACCCCGCGTCGAACCCCGCCACATCCGCCAGGAACCCACCCTGAACATCGAGGCCCGTCCCGGACAGCAACTCCGGATCCCAGCCCCGATCGGCCGGAACCGGCGAGATCGCGTCCCCGCCCTCGGACAGCAACCGCCACAGCTCTTCCGGCGAGTTCACCCCACCGGGGAACCGGCAGCTCATCCCCACGATCACGATCGGATCGTCCGCCGTCGACGCCCTCGGCCCGGCCACCACACCCGACCCGACGGCCTGGTCCTGCCGGCCCAGCAACTCCGACACCAGGAACCGCGCCAGCACGGTCGGCGTCGGATAGTCGAACACCAGCGTCGCAGGCAACCGCAACCCGACGGCGATGTTGAGCCGGTTGCGCAGGTCCACCGCGGTCAGGGAGTCGAAGCCCAGCTCACGGAACTCACGTCCGGGCTGGACGTCCTCCCCCGAGGCGTGACCCAGCACCACCGCCGCCTGAGCGCGCACCAGCTCCACCACCAGCCGAACCCGCTCGGCCTCCTCCAGCCCCGCCAGCCGCCGCACCAGCTCCGAATCCCCGCTTGCCGAGGTGGAGACCGCCAGGCGGCGGCCCGCACGCACCAGGCCCCGCATCAGATGCGGCAGCTCGGGGAACGTACGCAGGATCGAGAGATCCAGCCGCACCACCACCACCGGCGAGTGACCCGTCGTGGCAGCTGACTCGAACGCCGCGAGCCCCTGCTCGGCCGACAGCGCCGGCATCCCCGCTCGCGCCATCCGCTGCAGATCTATCGCCCCGAGGCTGCCGGTCATCCCGGTCTCCTGCGCCCACAAGCCCCACGCCAGCGACACTCCCGGCAGCCCTTCGGCCCGGCGCAGCTGGGCCAGCGCGTCGAGGAACGCGTTCGCCGCCGCGTAGTTGCCCTGACCCGCGTTGCCCATCACCCCCGCCATGGAGGAGAACACGACAAACGCCGCAAGGTCCCGGTCCTGGGTGAGTTCGTGCAGGTGCCAGGCCGCATCCACCTTCGGCCGCAGCACCGCATCCAGCCGCTCCGGCGTCAGCGACGGAATCGTGCCATCGGCCAGCACACCGGCGGTGTGGATCACCGCGGTCAGCGGATGCCCGGCGTCCACCCGAGCCAGCAGCGCCGCCACCTGGTCACGGTCGGCCCCATCGCAGGCCGCGATCTCGACCTCGACCCCGTGCGCGATCAGCTCGGCCCGCAACTCCAGCGCACCCGGAGCGTCCAGGCCCCGGCGGCTGGTCAGCAGCAGATGCCGCACACCCCGCTCGGCCACCACGTGCCGTGCGAACAGCGCGCCCAGACCACCGGTGCCACCGGTGATCAGCACCGTGCCCTCCGGGTCCCAGACCCGGCCCGGCGCGTCGCCAACGTCAGATCCTGGCGCTATCCGCGCCAGGCGCGGGACCAGAACGTCACCCTCGCGTACCGCCGCCTGCGGCTCACCCAAGGCCAGCACCCCCGGCAGTACACCGCGCAAGGCCGACAGCGAGGCCTGGTCCTGGTCCATGTCGACCAGCACGAACCGGCCCGGGTTCTCCGACTGCGCACTGCGGACCAGCCCCCACACCCCGGAAGCCGGAAGATCAGCCACCGTCTCGCCGTCACCCGACGCGACCGCGCCCCGGGTGACGAACACCAGACGCGAATCGGCGAACCGGTCATCGGCCAGCCACCGCTGCACCACATCCAGAACGCGAGCGACCAGCGCATGCGCCGACTCCACCACCCCGGCCACCGGATCCGAGACCACCTCCGCGAGCACCACCGCCGGCACCGGATCCGCCTCGGCCAGCGCGAGCAGATCCGCATGCACCGGCACCACGTCCCCGGCCACCCGCAACGCCACCGCGACACCCAGCGTGTCCCGGCCGAGTACCGCCACCGGCACCTGGTCGGCTTCCGGCAGACCGCCTACCGCAGCCCATTCCACCCGGAACAGCGTGTCCTGCCCGGCCCCGCGACCATCGGAGAGCGCCAGCTGCCCGGTGGAAATCGGCCGCAGCACCACCGACCGCGCCGACAGCACCGGCGCACCCGTCGCATCCGTCGCGTTCAGCGACACGGCATCGCCACCCACCCTGGCCAGCCGCACCCGCAGCACCGAAGCCCCGGCCGCGTGCAGGCACACCTCACCCCAGGAGAACGGCACCCGGACAGCCTCGGAATCGTCCAGCCCCGCAAACGGCACCACGTGCAGCACCGCGTCCAGCAGCGCCGGATGCAACCCGAACGAATCCGCCTCGCCGACCCGCTCGGGCAACCTCACCTCGGCGAAGATCTCACCATCGCGCCGCCAGGCCGCCCGCAACCCCTGGAATGCCGGACCGTACCCCAGCCCTCGGGTGGCCAGCTCGTCATAAAGGCCGTCCAGCTCGATCGCGGTCGCCCCGGCCGGGGGCCACACCTCCACCTCGAACGGCGCGGCTTGCGGAGCACCGGTCGCGAGCGTGCCGGTCGCGTGCCGCACCCACGGCACCTCATCGGTCGCGTCGGCCAACCGCGAGTACACGCTCACCGCCCGGCGGTCCGACTCCTCCGCGGCGCCCACCCACACCTGTACCGCGACCGCGTCACCCTCGCCCAGCACCAGCGGCGCGGTCAGCGTCAGCTCCTCCACCAGATCGCAACCGACCTGGTCACCGGCCCGCACCGCCAGCTCCACGAACGCCGCACCCGGCACCACCACCGAGCCCGCCACCACGTAATCGGCCAGCCACGAGTGCGACGCCGACGACAACCGCCCGGTCAGCACCACCCCGTCAGAGTCGGCCCGAGGCATCACCGCGCCCAGCAGCGGATGCCTCGTCGCGGCCAGGCCCAGCACCCGGGCATCACCGCTCTGCCTCTCGCTCGGCCAGAACCGCTGGCGCTGGAAGGCGTAGGTCGGCAGGTCAACCCGGCGCCCGCCCGGCAGCACCTGCCGCCAGTCCACCGCCACCCCACGGACGAACAGCTCCGCCGCCGAGACCAGCACCCGATCCAGGCCGCCGTCCTCACGGCGCAACGTCCCGGCGATCACAGCCTCCACCTCGGCCGCATCCACGCATTCCTGGACCCCGACCGTCAGCACCGGATGCGGACTCACCTCCACGAACACCCGATACCGCTGCTCCAGCAACACCCCCACCGCCGGAGCGAAACCCACCGTACGCCGCAGATTCTCACACCAATACCCGGCCCCCAGCTCCGCACCCTCCACCCACTGACCCGTCACCGTCGACAGCATCGGCACCCGCACCGGCCCCGGCGCCACCCCCGCCAAGACCCCGGCCAGCTCCTCCCCGATCAGATCCACCTGCGCCGAATGCGAGGCATAGTCCACCGCGATCCGCCGCACCCGCACGTTCTCAGCGGCAAGGCGCTCGACCAGCTCCTCCACCGCCGCGACCTCACCGGCCACCACCACCGAGTTCGGACCGTTCACCGCAGCCACCGAGACCCGCCCGTCCCAAACCGCCACGTACTCACGCACCCGCTCGACCGGCAACGCCACCGACGCCATCGCCCCCAGCCCGGCCAACCGCTCGGCGATCAACCGGCTGCGCAACGCCACCACCCGCGCACCGTCCGACAACGACAGACCACCCGCCACCACCGCCGCCGCGATCTCCCCCTGCGAATGCCCCACCACCGCGTCCGGACGAACCCCCAGCGACTCCCACACCGCCGCCAACGACACCATCACCGCGAACGAGGCCGGCTGCACCACATCCACCCGATCCAGCCCCGGAGCGTCCTCGGTCTGCCGGACCACATCCAGCAACGACCAGTCCACGAACGGCTGCAACGCCGCCGCACACTCCGCCATCCGAGCCGCGAACACCGCCGACTCCTCCAGCAGAGCCGCACCCATCCCCACCCACTGCGCCCCCTGACCAGGGAACACCCACACCGACTTCCCCTCCACATCGGCCACACCCGCAACCACGCGCGTCGCCGACTCACCGGAAGTCACCGCCGCCAGCCCCGCCAGCAGCTCCTCATGGCCACCGCCGACCACCACGGCCCGGTGCTCGAACACCGACCGCGACGACACCAGCGACGACCCCACATCCACCGGGTTCAGCTCACCGTGTGTGTCCATGAACGCCGCCAGACGGCGCGCCTGCGCCCGCAGCGCCTCCTCGGTCTTGCCCGACACCACCCACGGCACCACATCCGCAGCCGGAGCCTGGCCCTCGCCACCCGACTCCGTCTCAGGAGCCTCCGGACCCTGCTCAATGATCACGTGCGCGTTGGTGCCACTGATCCCGAACGACGACACCCCCGCCCGCCGCGGGCGACCGGCCTCCGGCCAGTCCCTGGCCTCGGTCAACAACTCCACCGCGCCCATGGACCAGTCCACGTGTGACGACGGGGCGTCCACGTGCAGCGTCTTGGGCAGCACGCCGTGTCGCATCGCCATGACCATCTTGATCACACCGGCCACACCCGCGGCGGCCTGGGTGTGCCCGAGGTTCGACTTGACCGAGCCCAGCAGCACCGGCCGGTCCTCGGGCCGGTCCTGGCCGTACGTCGCCAGCAGCGCCTGCGCCTCGATCGGGTCGCCCAGCGTCGTACCGGTGCCGTGCGCCTCGACCACGTCCACCTCGGACGGCGACAACCCCGCGCCGGCCAGCGCCTGACGGATCACCCGCTGCTGCGACGGGCCGTTCGGCGCGGTCAACCCGTTCGACGCACCGTCCTGGTTGATCGCCGATCCACGCACCACCGCGAGCACCTGGTGCCCGTTGCGGCGGGCGTCCGACAACCGCTCCAGCACCAGGACACCCACGCCCTCGGACCAGCTGGTGCCGTCCGCGGTGTCGGCGAACGCCTTGCACCGACCATCGGACGCCAACCCGCCCTGGGCGCTGAAGTCGATGAACACCCCCGGCGTGGCCATCACGGTCACCCCACCGGCCAGCGCCAGACTGCACTCGCCCGAGCGCAGCGCCTGCGCCGCCATGTGCATCGCCACCAGCGACGACGAACACGCGGTGTCCACCGTCACCGCCGGACCCTCCAGCCCCAGCGCGTAGGCGACACGGCCGGTGACGATGCTCCCGGAGTTACCGGTGCTGACGAAAGTCATCACATCCGGCGGGAACTGAGCGCTCGTCCCGTAGTCGTGGTAGATCACTCCGGCGAACACGCCGGTACGACTGCCGCGCAACGAGACCGGGTCGATGCCCGCTCGTTCGACCGCCTCCCAGGACGCCTCCAGCAGCAGCCGCTGCTGCGGGTCCATCGCCAGCGCCTCACGCGGCGAGATGCCGAAAAATCCCGGATCGAAGTCGGTCGCGTCGATGACGAAACCACCGTCGAAGTCCAGCTCGCCACGCGCCTGCCAGCCTCGGTCCCGTGGCAGTGGGGAGATGGCGTCCTGGCCCTCGGCGACCAGCCGCCACAGATCCTCTGGAGAGCTCACCCCTCCGGGGTAGCGGCAGGCCATCGAGACGATGGCGATCGGGTCGTCCACCACCGAGGTGGCGGCCACCGGGAGAATCGCGTCGCCGTGCACGCCGAGCACTTCACTGAGCAGGTACTCACCGAGCACGGTGGGGGTGGGGTAGTCGAAGACGAGAGTGGAGGGCAGGCGCAGCCCTGTGGCGGCGTTGAGCCGGTTGCGCAACTCGAGCGCGGTCAACGAGTCGAAGCCCAGCTCACGGAACTCCCGCCGGACGTCCACCGCTTCCAAGGAGGAATGCCCGAGGACGGCGGCGGCCTGAGCCCGGACCAGGTCGATCAGCATCTGGATCCGCTTGGGGTGGTCCAGGCCGGCCAGCTGCCGGGACAGTGCCTCGCCCGCACCACCACCTCCGGCTGCCGACAGCGCGGCGGCCGTACGGCGAGTGCCCCGCACCAGCCCGCGCAGCAGCGGTGGCACCAGCTGGGCGGACATCGCCGGCAGGTTCAGCCGCACCGGGACCACCAGCGGTGAGTCCGAGCCGATGGCCGTGTCGAACAGGGCAAGCCCCTGCTCGGTGGTGATCGGCGGCAGCCCGGCGGCGGTCATCCGCTCCACGCTGGCCTGCGATAGTCCCCCGGTCATCCCGGTAGCCTGCGCCCACAAACCCCAGGTGAGCGACAGTCCCGGCAGTCCCTGCGCCTGCCGCTGGGCCATCAGCGCGTCCAGCCACGCGTTGGCCGCCGCGTAGTTGCCCTGCCCCGCGTTGCCCATCAGCCCGGCCAGCGAGGAGAACACCACGAACCCGGCCAGATCCATCTCCCGGGTCAGCTCGTGCAGATGCCAGGCCGCGTCGACCTTCGGCCGCAGCACCGCGTCCAGCCGCTCCGCCGTCAGCGAGGCGATCGTCCCGTCATCCACGATTCCAGCCGCGTGAATCACCGCGGTCAGCGGATGCTCGGCGTCGATCCCGGCCAGCAGACCCGCCACCGCATCCCGGTCGGCCATGTCGCAGGCGATGATGGTGATCCGGGCACCCCGATCGCTCAGCTCCCGGTGAAGTTCTGTCACACCGGGGGCGTCGGGGCCTCGGCGGCTGGTCAGCAGCAGATGCCGCACACCCCGCTCGGCCACCAGATGCCGGGCCAGCTCCGCACCCAGACCACCGGTGCCACCGGTGATCAGCACCGTGCCCTCCGGGTTCCAGACCCGGGGCATGGTCAGCACGATCTTGCCGGTGTGCCGGGCCTGACTCATGAACCGGAAGGCATCCCGGCCCCGGCGCACATCCCACGCCGTGAACGGCAACGGCCGCAACTCACCGGCCGCGAACAACCCCATCAACTCGGCCAGGATCTGCCGCAACCGCTCAGGCCCGGCATCCAGCATGTCAAACCAGTGATACACCAGCCCGGGGAACTGCTCCTGGCTGCGAATGTCGAGCTTGCCCATCTCGATGAACCGGCCGCCCGGACGCAGCAGCCGCGCCGAGGCGTCGATGAGCTCCCCGGTCAGCGAGTTGAGCACCACGTCGATGCCCCGCTCACCGCAGACCGCGCGGAACCGCTCCTCGAACTCCGGACTCCGGGAGGAGGCGATGTGATCGTCCGGGATGCCCAGCGAACGCAGCACGTCCCACTTGGCCGGGCTGGCCGTGGCGAACACCTCCACCCCCAGGCGCTGGGCCAGCTGGATCGCCGCCATGCCCACACCGCCGGTGCCGGCGTGCACCAGCAGCCGCTCGCCCTCCCGCAGCCCGGCCAGGTCCATCAGCCCGTAGTAGGCCGTCAGGAACGTCACCAGGATCGTCGCGGCCTGCTCGAACGAGACCCCGTCAGGGATCTTGGCCAGGACTTGGGCGCTGGTGACCACCGGGCCGAATGCGCCTTCGGTCAGACAGACCACCCGGTCCCCCGGGCGCAGGTCGTCGACCTCGGGGCCGACCTCCAGCACCACCCCGGCGGCCTCACCACCCATCAGGCCGACCTTGTCCTGGAACCAGCCCAGCGCGTTCAACCCGTCCAGCAGGTCACGGAAGTTCACCCCCGCCGCGTGCACCGCCACCCGCACCTGCCCCGCTCCCAACGGCTCAGCCGTCTCCGGGTAGGGAATGAGCTCCAGCGCGTCCAGGCTGCCCTTGGCCCGGCTGCCCAGCCGCCACCCCGTACCGGACGGAGGCAGCAGACCCGCCCCCGACACCAGCGACGCCAACCTCGGCGCCCACACCCTGCCCCCGCGCACCGCCACCTGCGGCTCACCCGAAGCCAGCACCCCACCCAGCGCACCGAGCCGCACCGACTCCTCGTCCACGTCCACGTCGACCAGCAGGAACCGGCCCGGATTCTCCGACTGGGCACTACGCACCAATCCCCACACCGCCGCGGCCGCCAGATCGGCGACCACCTCGCCATCACCCGCCGCGACCGCCCCCCGGGTGACGAACACCAGCCGCGACTCGGCGAACCGCTCCTCGGCCAACCAGCCCTGCAACAGTCCCAGAACCCCGGCCGTCACCTCATGCGCCGAAGCCACCACCTCCACCGCCGACCCGGCCGCGACCTCGGCCAGCACCACCCCCGGCACCGACCCCGCCTCCGCCAGCGCCGACAGATCACGATGAACCGCGACCGACTCCCACCTCCTCGCAAGACCCAGCGCGTCCGGCTCGAACGCCGCGAAGCCGACCATCGCCACCGGCACCGGGTCGGCCACGGTGACCTCGGAGAGCGTGGTCCACTCCAACCGGAACAGCCCATCGCGCTCCATCACCTGGCCACCACCCGCGGCGGCGATCTGACCGGGCAAGAACGGACGCAGCACCAGCGACCGCGCCGACAGCACCGGCTCCCCGGCCGCGTCCACCGCCGTCAGCGTGACCGAGTCGGCAGCGGTCCGAAGCAGCCGCACCCGCAACATCGCCGCACCTGCCGCCTGCAGGCTCACCTCACTCCAGGAGAACGGCAACCGGCCACCCTCCACCGGATCCAGCCCGACGAACGGCACCGCGTGCAACGCCGCGTCCAGCAACGCCGGATGCACCCCGAACGCACCCGCACTCGACTGCGCCTGCTCGGGCAGGACGACCTCGGCGAACACCGCACCGTCGACACCCCGCCAGGCCGCCCGCAACCCCTGGAACACCGGACCGTAGGCGAACCCGCCCGCGGCCATTCCCTCGTACAACCCATCCGTCTCGATAGCGGTCGCGCCCTGCGGCGGCCACACCGCCGCGTCGAACGGCACCGCGGGAGACGTGCCGGTCGCGAGCACACCGGCAGCCAAAGTGCCGGTCGCGTGCCGCACCCACGGCACATCGTCCGCGGCCTGCGCCGACCGGGCGTACACGTTCACGCTCCGGCGGCCCGACTCCTGCGCGGCGCCCACCCACACCTGCACCGCGACGGCGTCGGTCTCGCCCAGCACCAGCGGCGCGGTCAGCGTCAGCTCCTCCACCACATCGCAGCCGACCTGGTCACCCGCCCGGATCGCCAGCTCCAGGAACCCGGTACCCGGGAAGATCACCGTCCCGGCCACCGCGTGATCGGCCAGCCACGGATGCGACCGCACCGACAGGCGCCCGGTCAGCAGCACACCGTCGGAGTCGGCCAGCCCCACCGCGGCGCCCAGCAGCGGATGACCGGCTGTCGCCAGCCCGGCCGCGGCCACGTTGCCCACCTGGGAACCGGCCCCCTCAGGCCAGTACCGCTGGTGCTCGAAGGCATAGGTCGGCAGATCGACCCGGCGCCCGCGCGGAAGCACCGTCTGCCAGTTCACCGGCACGCCGTGCACGTGCAGACGAGCCAGCGCCTCGGTAACGGCCTCCTGCTCGTCCCGGCCCCCGCGCAACACCGGCACCAGCACCACGTCCGAATCCGGCCCGGAGGCCGGTTCCACGTCCGAGCCGGACTTTGAGGCCTGATTCGCGGCACTCGGGCCCGAGTCCGCCATCAGCGTGTCCTGAGCCATGGCGGTCAGCACCCCGTCGGGGCCCAGCTCCAGATACGCCCGCACACCCTGCGCGCGCAGGGTGCGGATGCCGTCGGCGAAGCGGACCGCTCCACGCACCTGATCCACCCAGTAGTCCGGCGAGCACAACTGCTCGGCCGTGGCCGCCTGCCCGGTCAGGGTGGACACGATCGGAACCCTCGGCGCGCCATAGCCGAGCCTGCTCGCCAGCGCACGGAAGTCCGCCAGCATCGGCTCCATCAACGGCGAATGGAACGCATGCGACACCCGCAACCGCTTCGTCCTGACCCCCCGCCCCTCCAGGGCGGCGGCGACCTCAAGGACCGGCTGCTCGACCCCGGAGATCACCACCGAGACCGGGCCGTTCACCGCCGCGACCGACACCTCTTTCTCCCGCCCGGCCAGCAGGGCGGCGACCTCCTCCTCAGAGGCCTGCACCGCCACCATCGCCCCACCGGAGGGGAGCGCCTGCATCAACCGCGCCCGGCCCGCCACCAACGCACACGCATCCGACAGGGACAACACCCCGGCCACATGCGCCGCGGTGATCTCCCCGATCGAATGCCCCGCCAGCACATCCGGCCGCACCCCCCACGAGGACACCAGCCGGAACAACGCCGTCTCCACCGCGAACAGGGCCGGCTGCGCCCACCCGGTCCGATCCAGCAACCCCGCCTGCGCCTGGTCACTGCCCGGCTCGGCGAACAGCACCTCGCGCAGCGAACCGTCCAGCAGCGGATCCAGCTCGCCGATCACCGCATCCAACGCCGCCGCGAACACCGGGAACCGCGCATACAGCTCCCGGCCCATCCCCGCCCGCTGGCTCCCCTGACCGGTGAACAGGAACGCGAGCCGCGGCTCCGCTCCCGCCGCTCCGTGCACCACACTCACGCTTGGCAGATCCTCGGCCAGCGCACCCAGCCCGGCCAGCACACCCTCACGATCAGCGGCCAGCACCACCGCCCGATGCTCGAACACCGGACGGGTCGTGGCCAGCGAGAACGCCGTATCGGCGAGCGCCACCTCACGATGGCCCGCCACATGCGAGGCCAGCCGATCCGCCTGCTCCCGCAATACCCCTGCCGTACGGGCCGACACCAGCACCGGCAGCACACCCGCACCCGCGGCCGGCGCATCGTCCCGCGCCGCCGTTCCGGCCTCGATCCGCGGAGCCGCCGGCCCCTGTTCGAGGATGACGTGCGCGTTGGTACCGCTGATCCCGAACGACGACACCCCCGCCCGGCGCGGACGACCCGTCCGCGGCCACTCCACCTGCTCGGTCAGCAGCTCCACCGCACCCGAGGCCCAGTCCACATGCGAGGACGGGGTATCGACGTGCAACGTCTTGGGCAACACGCCGTGCCGCATCGCCAGCACCATCTTGATCACACCGGCCACGCCCGCGGCGGCCTGGGTGTGACCGAGGTTCGACTTGATCGCGCCCAGCAGCAGCGGCCGGTCGGCTTCACGGTTCTGGCCGTAGGTCGCCAGCAGCGCCTGCGCCTCGATCGGGTCACCCAACCTGGTACCCGTACCGTGCGCCTCCACCGCATCCACCTCGGACGGCGACAACCCCGCACCGGCCAGCGCCTGACGAATCACCCGCTGCTGCGACGGACCGTTCGGCGCGGTCAACCCGTTCGACGCCCCGTCCTGGTTGATCGCCGAGCTGCGCATCACCGCCAGCACCTGATGACCGTTACGGCGGGCATCCGACAACCGCTCCAGCACCAGCATGCCCAAGCCCTCAGACCAGGTGGTGCCGTCCGCGGTGTCGGCGAATGCCTTGCACCGCCCATCGGGCGCCAATCCCCCCTGCGCGCTGAAGCCGATGAACCCGATTGGGGTGGTCATCACCGTGGCACCGCCGGCCAGCGCCAGGCTGCACTCGCCCGAGCGCAGCGCCTGCGCCGCCATGTGCATCGCCACCAGCGACGACGAACACGCGGTGTCCACCGTCACCGCCGGACCCTCCAACCCCAGCGTGTAGGACAGGCGGCCCGACAAAACGCTGGCCGACATACCGGTGATGGCGTGGCCTTCCACGTCTGCCCGGGTGTTCATCATCAGGCTCATGTAGTCCTGGCCGTTGGTGCCCACGAACACGCCGGTGTGGCTGCCCTTGAGCGAGACCGGGTCGATCCCGGCCCGCTCGACCGCCTCCCACACCCCTTCCAGCAGCAGCCGCTGCTGCGGGTCCATCGCCAGCGCCTCACGCGGCGAGATCCCGAAGAACCCCGCGTCGAACCCCGCCACATCCGCCAGGAACCCACCCTGAACATCGAGGCCCGTCCCGGACAGCGTCTCCAGATTCCAGCCTCGATCGGCCGGGACCGGCGAGATCGCGTCCTCGCCCTCGGACAGCAACCGCCACAGCTCTTCCGGCGAGTTCACCCCACCGGGGAACCGGCAGCTCATCCCCACGATCACGATCGGGTCGTCCGCCGTCGACGCCCTCGGCCCGGCCACCACACCCGAGACCGCCGCCTGGTCCTGCCGGCCCAGCAGCTCCGACACCAGGAACCGCGCCAGCACGGTCGGCGTCGGATAGTCGAACACCAGCGTCGCAGGCAACCGCAACCCGGTGGCGATGTTGAGCCGGTTGCGCAGGTCCACCGCGGTCAGGGAGTCGAAGCCCAGCTCACGGAACTCGCGTCCGGGCTGGACGTCCTCCCCCGAGGCGTGCCCCAGCACCACCGCCGCCTGAGCGCGCACCAGCTCCACCACCAGCCGCACCTGCTCGGCCTCCTCCAGCCCCGCCAGCCGCCGCACCAGCTCCGAATCCCCGCCCGCGAGGACGGAGACCGCCGACCGGCGCCCCGCACGCACCAGGCCCCGCATCAGATGCGGCAGCTCGGGGACCGTACGCAGGACCGAGAGATCCAGCCGCGCCGCCACCACCGCCGCGTGATCCGATGCGGCCGCCAGCTCGAACATCGCGAGCCCCTGCTCGGCCGACAGCGCCGGCATCCCCGCTCGCGCCATCCGCTGCAGATCTATCGCCCCGAGGCTGCCGGTCATCCCGGTCTCCTGCGCCCACAAGCCCCACGCCAGCGACACTCCCGGCAGCCCTTCGGCCCGGCGCAGCTGGGCCAGCGCGTCGAGGAACGCGTTCGCCGCCGCGTAGTTGCCCTGACCCGCGTTGCCCATCACCCCCGCCATGGAGGAGAACACGACAAACGCCGCAAGGTCCCGGTCCTGGGTGAGTTCGTGCAGGTGCCAGGCCGCGTCCGCCTTCGGCCGCAGCACCGCATCCAGCCGCTCCGGCGTCAGCGACGGAATCGTGCCATCGGCCAGCACACCGGCGGTGTGGATCACCGCGGTCAGCGGATGCCCGGCGTCCACCCGAGCCAGCAGCGCCGCCACCTGGTCACGGTCGGCCCCATCGCAGGCCGCGATCTCGACCTCGACCCCGTGCGCGATCAGCTCGGCCCGCAACTCCAGCGCACCCGGAGCGTCCAGGCCCCGGCGGCTGGTCAGCAGCAGATGCCGCACACCCCGCTCGGCCACCACGTGCCGCGCGAACAGCGCGCCCAGACCACCGGTACCACCGGTGATCAACACTGTCCCCTCCGGATCCCAGGCCCGATCCTCATCCAGACCAGAGCCGGAGCGAGCCTCGAGGTCAACGCCGTGCTCAGAGCCGGGCGTCACCCGCGCCAGGCGCGGCACCCGCACCTCGCCCCCGCGCACCGCCACCTGCGGCTCACCTGACGCCAGCAGCCCCGGCAGCACATCGAGCAAGGAGAGCAGCGAGGACTCCTGCCCGTCCACATCGACCAGCACGAACCGGCCCGGGTTCTCCGACTGAGCGCTGCGGACAAGCCCTCGCGCCGCCGCCACGACCGGGTCCGGCACCGCTTCATCCTCCACACCGGCACCGGTCGCCACCGCGCCCCGGGTGAGGAACACCAGCCGCGAGTCGGCGAACCGCTCCTCGGCCAGCCACCCCTGCAACAGATCCAGCACGCGGACGGTCAGCGCATGCGCCGACTCCACCACCCCGCCCACCGGATCCGAGACCACCTCCACCAGCACCACCGCCGGCACCGCACCCGCCTCAGCCAGCGACGACAGCTCCGCGTGCACCGGCACCGCAAGACCGCCTGCTTCCCCGGCCGCCCGCCATACGGGGGCAACCCCCAACGCGTCCGCACCCAGCACCGCCACCGGCATCGACGGCACCTGGGCGGCCTCCGGCATACCGCTCACGGGCACCCATTCCACCCGGAACAACGCGTCCTGACCGACCCCGCGACCATCGGAGACCGCCAGCCGCTCGGCCGGGACCGGCCGCAGCACCACCGAGCGCACCGACAGCACCGGCTCCCCGGCCGCGTCCACCGCGCTCAGCGACACCGCGTCCGGCCCTGTCCTGGTCAGCCGCACCCGCAACACCGACGCACCACCCGCGTGCAGGCACACCTGCTCCCACGAGAACGGCAACCGGCCGCCCTCCACCGGCTCCAGCCCGGCGAAGGCCACCGCGTGCAGCGCCGCGTCCAGCAGAGCCGGATGCAGCCCGAACGAAACCGCCCCACCGATCTGCTCCGGCAACCTCAGCTCGGCGAACACCTCACCGTCGCGTCGCCAGGCCGCCCGCAGTCCTTGGAACGCCGGGCCGTAGGCGAAGCCGTCCTCGGCCAGCTCCTCGTACAGCCCCTCCAGCTCGATCGCGGTCGCCCCGGCCGGCGGCCATGTCGCCGCGTCGAACGGCACGACCTCCGCCACCCCGGTCGCCAACGTGCCGGTCGCGTGCCGCGCCCACGGCACCTCCTCGGCCACGTCCGCCGGACGGGCGTACACGCTCAAGGTTCGGCGGCCGGTCTCCTCCGGCGCACCCACCGCGATCTGGATCACGACCGCGTCATCCTCGCCCAGCACCAGCGGCGCGGCCAGCGTCAGCTCCTCGACCACCTCGCAGCCGACCTGGTCACCCGCCCGCACCGCCAGCTCCACGAACGCCGCACCCGGCACCACCACCGAGCCCGCCACCACGTAATCGGCCAGCCACGGCTGCGACGAGAGCGACAAGCGGCCCGTCAGCACCACCCCGTCCGAGTCGGCCAGACCCACCACCGCACCCAGCAGCGGATGATCCGTCGCGGCCAGACCCAGCCCCCGGGCATCACCGCTCTGTTTGGCGTTCGGCCAGAACCGCTGGTGCTGGAAGGCGTAGGTGGGCAGGTCGACCCGCCGGCCACCGGTCAGCACGCTCTGCCAGTCCACCGCCACGCCACGGACGAACAGCTCCGCCGCCGAGACCAGCACCCGATCCAGGCCGCCGTCCTCACGGCGCAACGTCCCGGCGATCACAGCCTCCACCTCGGCCGCATCCACGCATTCCTGGACCCCGACCGTCAGCACCGGATGCGGACTCACCTCCACGAACACCCGATACCGCTGCTCCAGCAACACCCCCACCGCCGGAGCGAAACCCACCGTACGCCGCAGATTCTCACACCAATACCCGGCCCCCAGCTCCGCACCCTCCACCCACTGACCCGTCACCGTCGACAGCATCGGCACCCGCACCGGCCCCGGCGCCACCCCCGCCAGGACCCCGGCCAGCTCCTCCCCGATCAGATCAACCTGCGCCGAATGCGAGGCATAGTCCACCGCGATCCGCCGCACCCGCACGTTCTCAGCGGCAAGGCGCTCGACCAGCTCCTCCACCGCCGCGACCTCACCGGCCACCACCACCGAGTTCGGACCGTTCACCGCAGCCACCGAGACCCGCCCGTCCCAAACCGCCACGTACTCACGCACCCGCTCGACCGGCAACGCCACCGACGCCATCGCCCCCAGCCCGGCCAACCGCTCGGCGATCAACCGGCTGCGCAACGCCACCACCCGCGCACCGTCCGACAACGACAGACCACCCGCCACCACCGCCGCCGCGATCTCGCCCTGCGAATGCCCCACCACCGCGTCCGGACGAACCCCCAGCGACTCCCACACCGCCGCCAACGACACCATCACCGCGAACGAGGCCGGCTGCACCACATCCACCCGATCCAGCCCCGGAGCGTCCTCGGTCTGCCGGACCACATCCAGCAACGACCAGTCCACGAACGGCTGCAACGCCGCCGCACACTCCGCCATCCGAGCCGCGAACACCGCCGACTCCTCCAGCAGAGCCGCACCCATCCCCACCCACTGCGCCCCCTGACCAGGGAACACCCACACCGACTTCCCCACGACATCGGCCACACCCGCAACCACGCGCGGCGCCGACTCGCCCGCGCCCAGCGCACCGACACCCGCCAGCAGACCCTCACGATCGCGCCCGACCAGCACCGCCCGGTGCTCGAACACCGACCGCGACGACACCAGCGAGAACGCCACATCGGTCAGCCCAAGACCAGGCTCACCCTCCAGATACGACACCAGCCGCCCGGCCTGCGCCCGCAACGCCTCACCCGTACGACCCGACACCACCACCGGAACCACCGGCGATTCCGTCCCGGCGCCGGGCAGCGCATCGGGGCCCTGCGGAGAAGCCACCACCGCGACCTCGGGCCCCTGCTCAATGATCACATGCGCGTTGGTGCCGCTGATCCCGAACGACGACACCCCCGCCCGGCGCGGACGACCGGTCTGCGGCCACTCGACCTGCCCGGTCAGCAGCTCCACCGCGCCCGAGGCCCAGTCCACATGCGAGGACGGCGTGTCCACGTGCAACGTCCGGGGCAGCACACCGTGCCGCATCGCCATGATCATCTTGATCACACCGGCCGCACCGGCCGCCGCCTGGGTGTGACCGAGGTTCGACTTGATCGACCCCAGCAGCAACGGCCGATCCTCATCGCGGTCCTGACCGTAGGTGGCCAGCAGCGCCTGCGCCTCGATCGGGTCACCCAGCGTCGTACCGGTCCCGTGCCCCTCGACCGCATCCACCTCGGCCGGCGACAACCTCGCACCGGCCAGCGCCTGACGGATCACCCGCTGCTGCGACGGACCGTTCGGCGCCGTCAACCCGTTCGACGCACCGTCCTGGTTCACCGCCGAACCACGGACGATCGCCAGCACTTCATGACCGTTGCGGCGGGCGTCCGACAACCGCTCCAGCACCAGCATGCCCACACCCTCGGAATAGCTGGTGCCGTCCGCGGTGTCAGCGAAGGACTTGCACCGGCCATCGGGCGACAGCCCTCCCTGAGTGCTGAAGTCGATGAACGCCACCGGGGTGGCCATCACGGTCGCGCCACCCGCAAGCGCCAGATCGCAGTCACCCGAACGCAGCGCCTGCGCCGCCATGTGCAGCGCCACCAGCGACGACGAACACGCGGTGTCCACCGTCACCGCCGGACCCTCCAGGCCCAGCGCGTACGAAATGCGGCCGGTCGCGACGCTTCCCGCCGTACCGGTACCAATGAAGCCCATGGCCTCCGGCGGGAACTCGGCGCTCATCCCGTAGTCGTGGTAGAAGATGCCGGCGAACACACCGGTACGGCTGCCGCGCAACGAGACCGGGTCCATGCCCGTCCGTTCGAAAGCCTCCCACGACGTCTCCAGCAGCAGGCGCTGCTGCGGGTCCATCGCCAGCGCCTCACGCGGCGAGATCCCGAAGAACCCCGGATCGAACTGCGTGGCGCTCTCCAGGAAGCCACCCTCGCGCACATAGCTGGTACCCCGGCTCTCCGGATCCGGGTTGTACAGCGCCCCCAGATCCCAGCCGCGCGTGGTCGGGAACTCGGAGATCGCATCCCCGTCCTCGGAGACCAGCCGCCATAGATCCTCCGGAGAGTCGACCTCACCCGGGAAGTGGCAGGCCATGCCCACGATCACGATCGGGTCGTCGCTCAGCGGCATGACGGGCGCCGGAATGATCGCGTCGGCGTGCTCGCCGAGCAACTCGGCCAGCAGGAAGTCCGCCAGCACGGTCGGTGTCGGGTAGTCGAACACCAGCGTGGACGGCAACCGCAGCCCGGTCGCGGCGTTCAGCCGGTTGCGCAACTCGACCGCGGTAAGACTGTCGAAGCCCAGCTCGCGGAACTCCCGCCGCACCTCCACCGTCTCCGGCGAGACATGCCCCAGCACCATGGCCACCTCGATGCGCACCAGGTCCACCAGGACCTCGGCACGCTCGGCCGCCCCCAGCGGAGCCAGCCGCTGCAGCAACGTCGCCGCCACCACCGAACCGGACGCCGCCGACCGCCGACCGCCCCGCACCAGACCCCGCAACAGCGGCGAGACCTCACCCTGCGCGCGCAGCACCGCCAGCTCCAGCCGGAGCGGGATCACCACCGGCCGGGCCACCCGACCGGCGGCGTCGAACAGCGCCAGCCCCTGCTCCACCGACAGCGGCGGCATGCCCGTCCGGGTGATCCGCCGCATGTCGGCGTCGCTCAGCGTTCCGGTCATTCCGGTGTCCTGGGTCCAGGCACCCCAGGACAGCGACAATGCGGGCAGCCCCTCGGCCCGGCGCGCCTGCGCCAAGGCATTGAGGAATGTGTTCGCAGCCGCGTAGTTCCCCTGCCCGGGTGCTCCCATGACACCCGACAGCGATGAGTACGTGATGAACGCCGCGAGGTCCAGATCCCGGGTCAGCTCGTGCAGATGCCAGGCGGCGTCGACCTTGGGCCGCAGGACCCTGCCCAGCCGCTCCAGACTCAGCGACGGGATCGTCGCGTCCTCCAGCACACCGGCGGTGTGGATCACCGCGGTCAGCGGATGCCCGGCATCCACACCGGCCAGCAGGGCCGCCACCTGATCCCGATCCGCCATGTCACAGGCGGCGATGTCCACCTCGACCCCGTGCGCGATCAGCTCGGCCCGCAACTCCAGCGCACCCGGAGCATCCAGGCCCCGGCGACTGGTCAGCAGCAGATGCCGCACCCCCCGCTCGGCCACCAGATGCCGGGCCAGACTGCCGCCCAAGCCGCCGGTGCCACCGGTGATCAGAACCGTCCCCTCGGGCTCCCACGACCGTTCGGCCTCCTCGGCCGGTGTCACCCGCGCCAGGCGCGGAACCCGCACCCCGCCCTCGCGCACCGCCGCCTGCGGCTCACCCGAGACCAGCATCCCGGCCAGTACCGACGAGGACAACTCACCGTCGGCATCGACCAGCACGAACCGGCCCGGGTTCTCCCATTGGGCCGACCGGACCAGGCCCCACACCGCCGCGGCCGCCAGATCGGCGACCACATCGCCTTCCCGCGCCTCGACCGCACCCCGGGTGACGAACACCAGCCGCGACGTCTCGAACCGCTCATCGGCCAACCACCGCTGCAGCAGGCCCAGGACATCTGCGACCAGCGCGTGCGTCGACTCCACCACGTTCTCGGCATCGGCCGATCCCACGGCGACCATGACCACATCCGGCACCGAATCCAGCGAGGCGAGCTCTCCGGTCAGCTCGACCACACTCGCATCGGTCTTCGAGTCCAGCACCTCCGGCAGCGAGATCCAGTCCAGCCCGAACAGGGAATCCCGCTCCACTCCACGGCTGCCGCCGGCGCCGACAAGCTGGTCGGGCGTGAAGGGACGCACGATCAGCGACCTCGCCGACAGCACCGGCTCCCCCGCCAGGTCCACCGCCGTCAGGGAGACCGAGTCGGTACCCGTCCTGGTCAGCCGCACCCGCAGCAGTGCCGCCCCACTCGCGTGCAGGCACACCTCTCCCCAGGAGAACGGCAGCCAACCACCCTCGACCACGTCCAAGCCGGCGAAGCTCACCGCGTGCAACGCCGCGTCCAGCAGAGCCGGATGCACTCCGAACGAACCCGCGTTCGACGCCGCCTGCTCGGGCAGCGCGACCTCGGCGAAGATCTCTCCATCGCGCTGCCATGCGGCCTGCAGCCCCTGGAACACCGGACCGTACCCCAGCCCTCGGGTGGCCAGCTCGTCGTAGATGCCGTCCAGCGCGATCGCGGTCGCGCCGGCCGGGGGCCACACCGCCGTGTCGAACGGCGCGACGGTCCGGCTGCCCGTGGCGAGCGTGCCGG
Organism: Streptosporangium sp. NBC_01810; assembly: GCF_035917355.1. NCBI lineage: Bacteria > Bacillati > Actinomycetota > Actinomycetes > Streptosporangiales > Streptosporangiaceae > Streptosporangium > Streptosporangium sp. NBC_01810. The sequence continues at coordinate 3,805,467 of NZ_CP109070.1, forward strand.
TGGCGTGCCGCACCCACGGCACATCGTCACCGGCCTGCGCCGGCCGGGAATAGACGTTCACCGCACGTCGGCCGGTCTCCTCCGGCGCACCCACCGCGATCTGGACCACGACCGCGTCATCCTCGCCCAGCACCAGCGGCGCGGCCAGCGTCAGCTCCTCGACCACCTCGCAGCCGACCTGGTCACCCGCCCGCACCGCCAGCTCCAGGAACCCGGTACCCGGGAAGAACACCATCCCGGCCACCACGTGATCGGCCAGCCAGGGGTGCGACGAGAGCGACAACCGCCCGGTCAGCAGCACCCCGTCCGAGTCGGCCAGACCCACCGCCGCACCCAGCAGCGGATGATCCGTCGCGGCCAACCCCGCCGCGGCCACATTCCCCGCACCGGTACCCGCACTGCCATCAGGCCAGAACCACCGGTGCTGGAAGGCGTAGGTGGGCAGGTCGACCCGCCGGCCACCGGTCAGCACGCTCTGCCAGTCCACCGCCACGCCTCGGACGAACAGCTCGGCCGCCGAGACCAGCACCCGATCCAGGCCGCCGTCCTCACGGCGCAACGTCCCGGCGATCACAGCCTCCACCTCGGCCGCATCCACGCATTCCTGGACCCCGACCGTCAGCACCGGATGCGGACTCACCTCCACGAACACCCGATACCGCTGCTCCAGCAACACCCCCACCGCCGGAGCGAAACCCACCGTACGCCGCAGATTCTCACACCAATACCCGGCCCCCAGCTCCGCACCCTCCACCCACTGACCCGTCACCGTCGACAGCATCGGCACCCGCACCGGCCCCGGCGCCACCCCCGCCAGGACCCCGGCCAGCTCCTCCCCGATCAGATCCACCTGCGCCGAATGCGAGGCATAGTCCACCGCGATCCGCCGCACCCGCACGTTCTCAGCGGCAAGGCGCTCGACCAGCTCCTCCACCGCCGCGACCTCACCGGCCACCACCACCGAGTTCGGACCGTTCACCGCAGCCACCGAGACCCGCCCGTCCCAAACCGCCACGTACTCACGCACCCGCTCGACCGGCAACGCCACCGACGCCATCGCCCCCAGCCCGGCCAACCGCTCGGCGATCAACCGGCTGCGCAACGCCACCACCCGCGCACCGTCCGACAACGACAGACCACCCGCCACCACCGCCGCCGCGATCTCGCCCTGCGAATGCCCCACCACCGCGTCCGGACGAACCCCCAGCGACTCCCACACCGCCGCCAACGACACCATCACCGCGAACGAGGCCGGCTGCACCACATCCACCCGATCCAGCCCCGGAGCGTCCTCGGTCTGCCGGACCACATCCAGCAACGACCAGTCCACGAACGGCTGCAACGCCGCCGCACACTCCGCCATCCGAGCCGCGAACACCGCCGACTCCTCCAGCAGAGCCGCACCCATCCCCACCCACTGCGCCCCCTGACCAGGGAACACCCACACCGACTTCCCCACGACATCGGCCACACCCGCAACCACGCGCGGCGCCGACTCGCCCGCGCCCAGCGCATCGACACCCGCCAGCAGACCCTCACGATCGCGCCCGACCAGCACCGCCCGGTGCTCGAACACCGACCGCGACGACACCAGCGAGAACGCCACATCGGTCAGCCCAAGACCAGGCTCACCCTCCAGATACGACACCAGCCGCCCGGCCTGCGCCCGCAACGCCTCACCCGTACGACCCGACACCACCACCGGAACCACCGGCGATTCCGTCCCGGCGCCGGGCAGCGCATCGGGGCCCTGCGGAGAAGCCACCACCGCGACCTCGGGCCCCTGCTCAATGATCACATGCGCGTTGGTGCCGCTGATCCCGAACGACGACACCCCCGCCCGGCGCGGACGACCGGTCTGCGGCCACTCGACCTGCCCGGTCAGCAGCTCCACCGCGCCCGAGGCCCAGTCCACATGCGAGGACGGCGTGTCCACGTGCAACGTCCGGGGCAGCACACCGTGCCGCATCGCCATGATCATCTTGATCACACCGGCCGCACCGGCCGCCGCCTGGGTGTGACCGAGGTTCGACTTGATCGACCCCAGCAGCAACGGCCGATCCTCATCGCGGTCCTGACCGTAGGTGGCCAGCAGCGCCTGCGCCTCGATCGGGTCACCCAGCGTCGTACCGGTCCCGTGCCCCTCGACCGCATCCACCTCGGCCGGCGACAACCTCGCACCGGCCAGCGCCTGACGAATGACGCGCTGCTGCGACGGACCGTTCGGCGCCGTCAACCCGTTCGACGCACCGTCCTGGTTCACCGCCGAACCACGGACGATCGCCAGCACTTCATGACCGTTGCGGCGGGCGTCCGACAACCGCTCCAGCACCAGCATGCCCACACCCTCGGACCAGCCCGCGCCGTCGGCCGCGTCCGAGTAGGACTTGCACCGCCCGTCGCCGGCCAGGCCGCCCTGCCCGGTGAAGTCGATGAACGGGCTCGGCGTGGCCATCACGGTCACGCCGCCGGCCAGGGCCAGCGAGCAGTCACCGCCGCGCAGCGCCTGCGCGGCCAGATGCAGCGCCACCAGCGACGACGAGCACGCGGTGTCCACCGTCACCGCCGGACCCTCCAGGCCCAGCGTGTACGAAATGCGGCCGGTCGCGACGCTTCCCGCGGTACCGGTACCCATGAAGCCCAGCACGTCCGCCGGGAACGGCAGGCTGGTCGCGTAGTCGTGGTACATGACGCCGGCGAAGACGCCGGTACGGCTGCCGCGCAGCGAGGTCGGGTCGATCCCGGCCCGCTCGACCGCCTCCCAGGTGGTCTCCAGCAGCAGGCGCTGCTGCGGGTCCATCGCCAGCGCCTCACGCGGCGAGATCCCGAAGAACCCGGGATCGAACTCCCCGGCCTCGTGCAGGAAGCCACCCGCTTCCACATAGTTGACGGCTCGGCCCTCGGTGCTCCCCTCAAGGGAGCCACGGCTCCAGCCGCGCGTCGTCGGGAAGGGGGAGATCGCATCCCCGCCTTCACTGACCAGCCGCCACAGATCCTCCGGCGAGGTGACCCCACCCGGGTAACGGCAGGCCATGCCCACGATCACGATCGGGTCGTCCGCGACCGGTACCACCGACGCGGGGATGACCACGTCGGCGTCCTCACCGAGCAGCTCGGCCAGCAGGAACTCCGCCAGCATGGCCGGCGTCGGGTAGTCGAACACCAGCGTGGCCGGCAGCCGCAATCCGCTCACCCCGTTCAGCCGGTTGCGCAGCTCGACCGCGGTGAGGGAGTCGAAGCCCAGCTCACGGAACTCCCGCCGTACCTCCACCGTCTCCGGCGACGCGTGCCCGAGCACGACCGCCACCTCGGTCCGCACCAGATCCAGCAGGACCTCGACGCGCTCGGCCAGGCCCAGCGGGGCCAGCCGCTGCAGCAACGTCGCGGCCACCACCGAACCGGACGCCGCCGACCGGCGCCCACCCCGCACCAGACCGCGCAACAGCGCCGGCACATCACCCTGCATCCGCAGCGACGGCAGGTGCAGCCGGACCGGAACCAGCACCGCGTGCTCAAGCGCGGTGGCGGCCTCGAACAGGGCCAGGCCCTGCTCCAGTGACAGCGCCGGCATCCCCGCCCGCGCCATCCTGCGCATGTCGGTGTCGTCCAGCGTGCTGGTCATCCCGACGTCCTGGGTCCAGGCTCCCCAGGCCAGCGACAGCGCGGGCAGTCCCGCGGCCCGCCGGTGCTGGGCCAGCGCGTCCAGGAAGACGTTGGCAGCGGCGTAGTTGCCCTGCCCGGCGTTGCCCATCACCCCGGCCAGCGAGGAGAACACCACGAACGCCGCCAGGTCCAGGCCCCGGGTCAGCTCGTGCAGGTGCCACGCGGCGTCCACCTTCGGCCGCAACACCGTGTCCAGCCGCTCCGATGTCAGTGACAGGATCGTCCCGTCGTCCAGCACACCGGCGGTGTGGATCACGGCGGTCAGCGGATGCTCGGCCGGCACCTCTGCCAGCAGTTCCACCACCGCGTCCCGGTCCGCCACATCGCAGGCCACTATCCCGACCTCGACGCCGTGCGCGATCAGCTCCGCCCGCAGCTCCATCGCGCCGGGGGCGTCCAAACCCCGGCGGCCGGCCAGCAGCAGGTGCCGCACTCCACGCTCGGCCACCACGTGCCGCGCGAACTGCGCGCCCAGCCCACCGGTCCCACCGGTGATCAGTACCGTGCCATCCAGGTTCCACGGCCGTCCGGCCTCATCGGCCGGTGCCACCCGCGCCAGGCGCGGAACCCGCACTCCGCCCTCGCGCACCGCCGCCTGCGGCTCACCCGAGACCAGCACCCCGGCCAGTACCGACGAGGACAACTCACCGTCGGCATCGACCAGCACGAACCGGCCCGGTTCCTCCCACTGGGCCGACCGCACCAGTCCCCACACCGCGGCGGCCGCCAGGTCCGCGACGGCCTCGCTCTCGCTCGTCGCGACGGCGCCCCTGGTCACGAAGACCAGCCGGGAGCGGCGGCAGCGATCGTCGGCCAGCCACGCCTGCAGCAGGCCCAGCGCCGCGGTGGTCAACTCGTGAACCCCGGTGACCACGTCGCCCTGCTCCGCGGAGCCGACCGTGACGGTCACCGTCTCCGGCACCGTCTCCAGCGCCGCCAGCGCCGCCTCCGGATCCGATGCCAGATCCAGGGTCGGCTCGACCGGGTCGAGCCCGGTGCCGGCCTCCGCCGGTGTCTCGGGCAACGCCGTCCAGGTCAGCTGGAACAGCGAGTCCCGGTACGGGTCGCGGCCGCTACCGGCGGCCAGCTGGTCGGCTGCGACCGGCCGCAGCACCAGCGAGCGCGCCGACAGCACCGGCTCCCCTGCGCCGTCCACCGCGATCACCGAGACCGCGTCGCCACCGGTCCTGGCCAGCCGCACCCGCAGCATCGACGCGCCACCGGCGTGCAGGCACACCTCACCCCACGAGAACGGCATCCGGCCGCCCTCGGCATCGTCCAGCCCCACAAAGGTCACCGCGTGCAGCGCCGCGTCCAGCAAGGCCGGATGCACCCCGAACGCACCCGCACTCGACTGCGCCTGCTCGGGCAGGACGACCTCGGCGTACACCGCACCGTCCGCACCCCGCCAGGCCGCTCCCAGCCCCTGGAACACCGGCCCGTAGTGGAACCCGCCTGCGGCGAACTGCTCGTACAGGCCGTCCAGCTGGATGGCCGTCGCATCACGCGGCGGCCACACCGCCGCGTCGAAGCCGGCCGCGGTGTCGGCGAGTGCGCGAGACCGACCATCGGCCACGGCCAGCACACCGGTGGCGTGCCGTACCCACGGCTCCTCGTCGGCGGCCTCGGCCGGGCGGGCGTAGACGCTCAGGTTGCGGCGGCCGGACTCCGCCGCCGCGCCCACCCACACCTGTACGGCGACGGCGTCCCGCTCGCCGAGCACCAGCGGCGCGGTCAGGGTCAGCTCCTCCACCAGGTCGCAGCCGACCTGGTCACCGGCCCGTACGGCCAGCTCCAGGAACCCGGTACCCGGGAAGATCACCATGCCGGACACCGCGTGATCGGCCAGCCACGGATGTGACCGCAACGACAACCTTCCGGTGAGCAGCACTCCGGCCGAGTCGGCCAGCCCGACCGCGGCGCCCAGCAGCGGATGCCCGGCGGAGGCCAGACCCGCGGCCGCCACGTTCCCCAGCCGGGAGCCGGCCTCGTCGGGCCAGAAACGCCGGCGCTGGAACGCGTACGTCGGCAGATCGACCCGGTGCCCGCCCCGGAGCACCGCCTGCCAGTCCACCGGTACTCCACGCACGTGCAGCCGCGCCAGCGCCTCCATGATCGCGCTGTGCTCGTCCCGGTCCCCGCGCAGCACCGGCACCAGTACCGCATCGGTGCCGGAGAGCTGGGCCGGTGAGTCGTGCGCGGTGAGCTCGGCCAGGGTGTCCTGGGCCATCGCGGTGAGCACTCCGTCCGGCCCGAGCTCCAGGTAGGCCGTGGCCCCCTGCCGGTGCAGCGTCCGTACCCCGTCGGCGAAGCGCACCGCGCTCCGCACCTGCTCCACCCAGTAGTCGGGCGAGCACAGCTGCTCGGCCGTGGCCATCTCACCGGTCACCGTGGACACGATCGGAATCCGCGGCGCGCTGAAGGTCAGCGTCCGGGCCAGGGCACGGAAGTCCTCCAGCATCGGGTCCATCAACGGCGAGTGGAACGCGTGCGACACCCGCAACCGCCGCGTCTTGACCCCACGCTCCTCCAGCGCGGCCACGATCTCAAGAACGGCCTGCTCATCCCCAGAGATCACCACGGACGCCGGGCCGTTGACGGCCGCGACCGACACCGTACGGTCGGCCAGCAGCTCGGCGACCTCCTCCTCGGAGGCCCGCACCGCCACCATGGCCCCGCCCGGCGGCAGCGCCTGCATCAACCGGCCGCGCGCCGCCACCAGCGCGCACGCGTCCGACAGGGACAGCACCCCGGCCACGTGCGCCGCGGTGATCTCCCCGATCGAGTGCCCCGCCATGACCTCCGGCCGGACCCCCCATGACTCGACCAGCCGGAACAGCGCCGTCTCCACCGCGAACAGCGCCGGCTGCGCCCAGCCGGTCTGGTCGAGTGACTCCGCCTCGGCCGTACCCGGCTCGGCGAACAGCACCTCGCGCAACGACCCGTCAAGCATCGGGTCCAGCTCGGCGATCACCTCGTCCAACGCCGCCGCGAACACCGGGAACCTGTCGTACAGCTCCCGGCCCATTCCCGCCCGCTGGCTGCCCTGACCGGTGAACAGCACCGCCGGCTTCGATTCGGCCGCGGCCTGCCCCTGCAGCACGCCCGCACCCGGCCGGCCTTCGGCCAGTGCCCGCAGACCGGCCCCCACACCGGCATGGTCGGCGGCCACCACGGCCGCCCGATACTCGAACGCCGAGCGCGTGGTGGCCGTCGAGAACGCCACATCGGCCAGTCGCAGACCGGGCTCGCCGTCCAGGTACGCCGCGAGCCTCCCGGCCTGCGCCCGCAACGCCTCCGCCGACCGGCCGGAGACCAGGACCGGCACGGCAGCGTCCGACGCGGGTGGGCGGCTCTCGAACTCCTGGCCCTCGGACTCCGCGTCCTGCGTTTCGACCCACTCGATGATCATGTGGGCGTTGGTGCCGCTGATCCCGAAGGACGACACCGCCGCCCGGCGAGGGTGATCGGCCTGCGGCCACTCGGCCGGCTCGGTCAGCAGCTCTATCGCGCCCGAGGCCCAGTCCACGTGCGAGGACGGCTCGTCCACGTGCAGCGTCCTGGGCAGCACCCCGTGTCGCATCGCCATGACCATCTTGATCACACCGGCCACGCCGGAGGCCGCCTGGGTGTGACCGATGTTCGACTTCAGCGATCCGAGCAGCAGCGGCCGGTCCTCCGGCCGGTCCTGCCCGTACGTCGCCAGCAGCGCCTGCGCCTCGATCGGGTCGCCCAGCGCCGTGCCCGTGCCGTGCCCCTCCACCACGTCCACCTCGGCGGGGGTCAAGCCCGCGCCGGCCAGGGCCTGACGGATCACCCGCTGCTGCGAAGGACCGTTAGGCGCGGTCAACCCGTTGGACGCACCGTCCTGGTTCACCGCGGAACCCCGCAGGACGGCCAGGACCTGGTGGCCGTTGCGCCGCGCGTCGGACAGGCGCTCCAGGACCACCACGCCCACGCCCTCGGCCCAGCTGGTGCCATCGGCGGCATCCGAGTAGGACTTGCACCGCCCATTGGCGGCCAGCCCGCCCTGAGCACTGAACTCCATGATCCCCATCGGCGTGGCCACCACGGTCACACCACCGGCCAGCGCCAGCGAGCAGTCACCCGCGCGCAGCGCCTGCGCCGCCAGGTGCATCGCCACCAGCGACGACGAGCACGCGGTGTCCACCGTCACCGCCGGGCCCTCCAGACCCAGCGTGTAGGACAGCCGGCCCGAGGTCACGCTCCCCGCCTGGCCCGTCACCATGAAGCCACGGGCCTCGTCCGACGGGATGTAGCCGGAACCGCCGGCGCCGACGTAGACACCCGTGTCGCTGCCCCGCAGCGACAGCGGATCGATTCCGGCGCGCTCGAACGCCTCCCAGGTGGTTTCCAGCAGAACGCGCTGCTGCGGATCCATCCCCAGGGCCTCACGTGGCGAGATTCCGAAGAACCCGGCGTCGAACTCCGCGGCGTCGGACATGAAGCCGCCCTGGAAGTCCAGGTCGCCGTTCACCTGCCAGCCCCGGTCGACCGGCAGCGGGGAGATGGCGTCGCGTCCCTCGGTGACGAGCTGCCACAGATCCTCGGGAGAGTGCACCTCGCCCGGATAGCGGCATGCCATCGACACGATCACGATCGGGTCGTCTGCCACCGACGCGATCGCCGTCGGCACAATGACGTCACCGTGCTCACCCAGCAGCTCGGCCAGCAGGAACTCCGCCAGCACCACGGGGGTCGGGTAGTCGAACACCAGGGTGGCGGGCAGCCGCAGCCCGGTCGCGACGTTCAGCCGGTTGCGCAGCTCAACCGCGGTGAGGGAGTCGAAGCCCAGCTCGCGGAACTCCCGCCGCACCTCCACCATCTGGGGGGAGTCGTGTCCCAGCGCCGTGGCGGCCTGGGCCCGGACCAGCTCGATCAGCAGCCGGCTGCGGTCGGCGGGGGCCAGCCCGGCCAGCTGCCGCAGCAACGCCCCGTCCGCACCCGACACCGGGGCCGCCGCCGTACGGCGCGTGCCCCGCACCAGCGAGCGCAACAGCGGCGGCACCTCACCGAACGCCCGCAACGCCGGCAGGTTGAGCCGAACCGGTGCGACCACCGGCGTGTCGCAGCCCAGGACCGCGTCGAACAGCGCCAGGCCCTCGGCGAAGGAGAACAGGTGGAATCCCGCGGCCGTCAGCCGGCGAAGGTCCGTCTCGGAGAGCTCTCCGGCCATACCGGCATCCGCTGCCCACGGCCCCCACACCAGGGACAGGCCCGGCATGCCCTGGGCCCGGCGGTGCTGGGCCAGCGCGTCCAGGTAGGCGTTGGCCGCCGCGTAACCGCCCAGCCCCGCACCGCCGGCCAGCCCGGCCATCGAGGAGTACACGACGAAGGCGGCCAGATCGAGATCCCGGGTCAGCTCATGCAGGTGCCAGGCGCCGTCGGCCTTGGGGCCGAACACGTTGGCCAGCCGCTGCGCGTCCAGCGACGGGATCATGCCGTCGTCACGGACGCCCGCGGTGTGGATGACCGCGGTGAGCGGGTGCTCCGCCGGCACGCCGGCGAGCAGCTCCGCCACCTGGTCCCGGTCGGCCAGGTCGCAGGCGGCGATGGTGATCTCGACCCCGTGCGCGATCAGCTCGGCCTGCAACTCCACCGCACCCGGAGCGTCCAGCCCCCTCCTGCCGGCCAGCAGCAGGTGCCGGACCCCGTGCTCGGCCACCAGATGCCGGGCCAGGCTGCTCCCCAGACCACCCGTACCACCCGTGATCAGAACGGTGCCGTCGAGATCCAGCCGCCGCGCGCCGTCTCCGCCTGGCGTCAGGCGGACCAGCCGGGGAACGCGGGCCACGTGTTCGCGAATCGCCACCTGGGGCTCGCCGCAGGCCAGCGCCTCGGGCAGCGCCGACAGCCCGCTCTCCCGCTCGTCCACGTCGACCAGCACGAAGCGGCCGGGATTCTCGGTTTGCGCGACGCGTACCAGCCCCCAGACCGCGGCCGCCGCCGGATCCGTGACCGTCTCGTCTTCCCCGCCGGCGACCGCGCCCCGGGTGACCAGCACCAACCTCGACTCGGTGAACCGGTCATCGGCCAGCCACTGCTTCAGCAGCTCCAGCACCCGGCCGGTCAGCTCCTGTGCCGCCTGCGCCCCGCCCGCCTCGACGGGCGAGCCGATCTCGACGGCCACGACGTCCGGCACCCGGTCCAGCGAGACGCGACCGCCCGCGGGCTCGGCCTGACCCGGCTCGGCCCAGCGCAGGTCGCCCAGTCCCGGCCGGCCCGGCTCGGACCGGTCCAGCTCGACACAGTCCAGCCCGGCCACCGCGTCCAGCGGGGAGACGATCGTGGGCGCGACCACCCACTCCAGCGCGAACAACGCGTCCCGCTCCAGCCCCTGGCCGCCAGAGGCGAGCATCTGGTCCGCGGACACCGGCCGGAACACCAGCGACTCCGCCGTCAGCACCGGCGCGCCCTCGGCGTCCACCGCCGCCAGCGACACCGAACCGCTTCCGGTCTTGACCAGCCGCACCCGCAACGCCGAAGCGCCATTGGCGTGCAGGCAGACGCCGCCCCAGGAGAACAGCAGCCGCCCCTGGCCCGGCTCCGTCAAATTCATGAACGAGGCCGGCTGCAACGCCGCGTCCAGCAGTGCGGGGTGCAGGCCGAACAGGCCGGCGCCGCCGACCTCCTCGGGCACCTCGACCTCGGCGAAGATCTCCCCGTCACGCTGCCAGGCCGCCCGCAACCCCTTGAAGGTGGGCCCGTAGACCACGCCCCCCTCGGCCAGGTCGTCGTACAGCCCGTCCAATGCGATGGGCGTCGCGCCCACGGGCGGCCAGGTGGCCGTGTCGAACCGCGCCGTACGCGCTCCGACCCCCAGCACTCCGGCCGCGTGCCGCACCCAGGGCTGGTCCGGCGCGTCGGCGAGCCGCGCGTAGATCGCGAGATTCCTGCGGCCTGTCTCGTCGGATGCGCTCACCACCACCTGGACGGCGACGGCGCCGTCCGGGGCGAGCACCAGCGGGGCGGCCAGGGTGAGCTCCTCCACCCGGTCGCAGCCGACCTGATCCGCCGCCCGGATCGCCAGCTCCAGGAACCCGGTGCCGGCGAACAGCGCCGTGTCGGCCACCGCGTGATCGGCGAGCCAGGGGTGCAGGCGCACCGACATCAGGCCGGTGAGCAGTGCGCCGTCGGAGTCGGCGAGCCCGACAGCGGCGCCCAGCAGCGGATGCCCCGCCGCGGCGAGGCCAAGCCCTCGGGCATCGGCGATCCGCACTCCGCTCGGCCAGTAACGCCGGTGCTGGAAGGCGTAGGTGGGCAGGTCGACCTGGCGGCCCCCTCCCAGCACCGCCTGCCAGTCCACCGCCACACCGCGGACGAACAGCTCGGCCGCCGAGACCAGTACCCGGTCCAGCCCGCCTTCGTCACGGCGCAACGTCCCGGCGACCACCGCGGTGACCCCCGCCTCGTCCACCGCCTGCTCGATCCCCAACGTCAGCAACGGGTGCGGACCGACCTCGATGAACGCCCGATACCGCTCCTCCAGCAACAGCCCCACGGCCGGCGCGAACTCCACCGTGCGCCGCACGTTCTCGTACCAGTAGCCGGCGTCCAGCTCCGTGCCGTCGAGCCATTGCCCGGTCGCGGTCGACAGCATCGGCACCCGCGCCGCACGCGGCGCCACCTCCGCCAGGTCCACCAGCAGATCGTCACGGAACCGCTCGACCTGAGGCGAATGCGCGGCGAAGTCCGCACCGGCCAACTGCCAGCGCATGATGCCCTCGGCCGACAACCGCCGCTCCAGCACCCGCATGGCCTCCCCGTCGCCGGCGACGGTGACCACCCGGGGCCCGTTGACCGCGGCGATCGAGATCCGATCCAGCAGATCACCCTCGGCCAGCGCCGCGCGCACCTGCTCCACCGGCGCCATCACCGACAGCATCATCCCGTGCCCGGACAGCCGCTCCCCGATCAACCGGCTGCGCAACGCCACCACCCGCGCACCGTCCGACAGCGACAGACCACCCGCCACCACCGCCGCCGCGATCTCGCCCTGCGAATGCCCCACCACCGCGTCCGGGCGAACCCCCAGCGACTCCCACACCGCCGCCAACGACACCATCACCGCGAACGAGGCCGGCTGCACCACATCCACCCGATCCAGCCCCGGAGCACCCTCGGTCTGCCGGACCACGTCCAGCAACGACCAGTCCACGAACGGCTGCAGCGCCGCCGCACACTCCGCCATCCGAGCCGCGAACACCGCCGACTCCTCCAGCAGAGCGGCCCCCATCCCCACCCACTGCGCTCCCTGACCAGGGAACACGAAAACCGTCCTGCCCTCGACATCCGCCGCACCCTGGACCACACCGGGCGCCGACTCGTCCGAGCCGATCACGGCCAACCCCGCCAGCAGACCCTCGCGATCCCCGCCGACCACCACGGCCCGGTGCTCGAACACCGACCGCGACGACACCAGTGAGAAGCCCACATCCGCCGGCCCCAGCTCGCCCCGGGCCTGCACATGCGCCGTCAATCGCCCGGCCTGTGCCCGCACCGCGTCAGCCGTACGGGCCGAGATCACCCAGGGCAGCACACCGCCTGCCGGACCGGCAGGCTCATCGGCCGCCGGTTCCACGACCTCCGGCCCCTGCTCCAGGATCATGTGTGCGTTGGTGCCGCTGATCCCGAACGACGACACACCCGCCCGGCGCGGACGACCGGTCCGCGGCCACTCGGTCGGCTCGGTCAGCAGCTCCACCGCGCCCGAGGCCCAGTCCACGTGCGACGACGGCTCGTCCACGTGCAGCGTCCTGGGCAGGATGTCATGCCGGAGAGCCATGACCATCTTGATCACACCGGCCACACCCGCGGCGGCCTGGGTGTGACCGATGTTCGACTTCACCGAACCCAGCAACAGCGGCCGGTCCTCCGGCCGGTCCTTGCCGTACGTGGCCAGCAGGGCCTGCGCCTCGATCGGGTCACCCAGCGTGGTGCCGGTGCCGTGCGCCTCGACCGCGTCCACCTCAGCAGGGGACAGCCCGGCGACGGCCAGTGCCTTGCGGATCACCCGCCGCTGCGAGGGGCCGTTCGGCGCGGTCAACCCGTTGGACGCGCCATCCTGGTTGATCGCCGACCCGCGAACGAGCGCGAGCACCTGGTGGCCGTTGCGCCGCGCGTCCGACAGCCGCTCCAGCATCACCAGGCCGACACCCTCGGACCATCCGATGCCGTCCGCCGCGTCGGAGAACGCCTTGCACCGGGCATCCGGCGCCAGCCCGCCCTGCTCACCGAGTTCCCCGAACGCCGCGAGGGTCGATATGACGGTGACGCCGCCGGCCACCGCGAGCGAGCACTCCCCGTTACGCAGGGCCTGAGCCGCCATGTGGATGGTCACCAGCGACGACGAGCACGCGGTGTCCACCGTCACCGCCGGACCCTCCAGGCCCAGGGTGTACGAGATCCGGCCGGAGGCCACGCTGGCCAGCTGCCCGGTCATGATGTGACCGCGAGACTCCTCCCCGGGCATGTAGCCCGAGCCGACGGAGCCGATGAACACGCCGGTGTCGCTGCCTCGCAACGAGTCCGGATCGATGCCGGCGCCTTCGAGGACCTCCCAGGCGGCCTCCAGCAGCAGCCGCTGCTGCGGGTCCATCGCCAGCGCCTCACGCGGCGAGATCCTGAAGAACTCCGAGTCGAACTCGGGCGCGTCGAAGACGAACCCGCCCTTCAGGTCGAGGTCGCCATGGACCTGCCAGCCTCGGTCGGTCGGCAGCGGGGTGATGGCGTCCTGCCCCTCGATGACCAGCCGCCACAGATCCTCCGGGGAGTTCACCCCTCCGGGGTAGCGGCAGGCCATCGAGACGATGGCGATCGGGTCGTCCCCGACCGAGACCGCGGCCACCGGCAGGATGGCGTCGCCGTGCGCGCCGAGCACCTCGCTCAGCAGGTACTCGCCGAGTGCGGTGGGGGTGGGGTAGTCGAAGATGAGGGTGGAGGGCAGGCGCAGCCCGGTGGCGGCGTTGAGCCGGTTGCGCAGCTCGATCGCGGTCAGCGAGTCGAAGCCCAGCTCGCGGAACTCCCGGCGAACCTGCACCGCCTCCAGCGAGGGGTGCCCGAGGACGGCGGCGGCCTGAGTGCGGACCAGATCGACCACGAACCGGTCCCGCTCGGCCTGCGTCAGCCCGGCCAACTGCCGCAACAGCGCACCCTCGCCGGGGGCGGACACCGACGCCGCCGTACGGCGGGTGCCCCGCACCAGACCGCGCAGCAGCGGCGGGACCTGCTGAGCGGGCATTGCCGGCAGGTTCAGCCGTACCGGGACCACCAGCGGTGAGTCCGAGTCGAGGGCGGCGTCGAGCAGCGCCAGTCCCTGTTCGGTGGTGATCGGCGGCAGCCCGGCGGCGGTCATCCGCTGCACGTCGGCCTGCGACATGTCCCCGGTCATCCCGGTGGCCTGCGCCCACAAACCCCAGGCCAGCGACAACCCCGGCAACCCCTGTGCCTGCCGCCGCGCCATCAGCGCGTCCAGCCAGGCGTTGGCCGCCGCGTAGTTGCCCTGCCCCGCGTTGCCCATCAGCCCGGCCAGTGAGGAGAACACCACGAACCCGGCCAGATCAAGATCTGCGGTGAGCTCGTGCAGATGCCAGGCCGCGTCGACCTTCGGCCGCAGCACCGCGTCCAGCCGCTCCGGCGTCAGCGAGGCGATCGTCCCGTCATCGAGGAGCCCGGCCGTGTGGATCACCGCGGTCAGCGGATGCTCGGTGTCGACCCCGGCCAGCAGGCCGGCCACCGCATCCCGGTCGGCCATGTCGCAGGCGGCGACGGTGACCTCGACGCCGTGCGCGATCAGCTCGGCCTGCAACTCCACCGCGCCCGGCGCGTCCAACCCCCGGCGGCTGGCCAGCAGCAGATGCCGCATCCCACGCTCGGCCACCAGATGCCGGGCCAGCTCCGCACCCAGACCACCGGTGCCACCGGTGATCAGGACGGTGCCCTCCGGGTTCCAAACCCGGGGCATGGTCAGCACGATCTTGCCGGTGTGCCGGGCCTGACTCATGAACCGGAAGGCATCCCGGCCCCGGCGCACATCCCACGCCGTGAACGGCAACGGCCGCAACTCACCGGCCGCGAACAGCTCCATCAACTCGGCCAGGATCTGCCGCAACCGCTCAGGCCCGGCATCCAGCACGTCGAACCAGTGATACACCAGCCCGGGGAACCGCTCCTGGTCACGGATGTCCAGCTTGCCCATCTCAATGAACCGGCCGCCCGGACGCAGCAGCCGCGCCGAGGCGTCGATGTACTCCCCGGTCAGCGAGTTGAGCACCACATCGATGCCCTGATCTCCGCACACCTGGGAGAACTGCTGCTCGAACTCCAGGCTCCGCGACGAGGCGATGTGATCATCGGGGATGCCCAGCGAACGCAGCACGTCCCACTTGGCCGGGCTGGCCGTGGCGAACACCTCCACCCCCAGGCGCTGGGCCAGCTGGATCGCCGCCATCCCGGTCCCGCCGGTGCCGGCGTGCACCAGCAGTCGCTCGCCCTCCCGCAACCCGGCCAGGTCCATCAGCCCGTAGTAGGTCGTCAGGAACGCCACCGGAATCGTCGCGGCCTGCTCGAACGAGACCCCGTCAGGAATCTTGGTCACCCCACCGGCACCGGTGATCACCACCGGGCCGAAGCCACCCTCGGTCAGACCGACCACCCGGTCGCCCGGACGCAGGTCGTCGACCTCCGGACCGACCTCCAGCACCACCCCGGCGGCCTCACCACCCATCAGCCCGACCTTGTCCTGGAACCAGCCCAGCGCGTTCAACCCATCCAGCAGATCCCGGAAGTTCACCCCCGCCGCACGCACCGCCACCCGCACCTGCCCCGCTCCCAGCGGCTCGGCCACCTGCGGGAACGCGAGCAACTCCAGCGCCTCCAGACTGCCCTTGGCCCGGCTGCCCAACCGCCACGCCACCTCACCGGCCGGCGGCAGCAGACCCGCCCCCGACACCAGCGACGCCAACCGCGGCACCCGCACCCCACCGTCACGCACCGCCACCTGCGGCTCACCCGAAGCCGGCAGACCGGCCAGAATCCCCGGCAATGCCGACAGCGAGGACTCCTGCCCGTCCACGTCGACCAGCACGAACCGGCCCGGATTCTCCGACTGCGCGCTACGCACCAACCCCCACACCCCGGCCGCACCCAGATCCGCCACCGACTCACCCTCACCCGCGGACACCGCACCCCGCGTCACCACCACCAGCCGCGAACCAGCACACCGCTCATCGGCCAGCCACCCCTGCAACAGACCCAGCACCCCGGCCGTCACCTCATGCGCCGAGACCACCGCATCCCCGGCCGACCCGGCCGCGACCTCGGCCAGCACCACCTCCGGCACCGGCCCCGCCTCGCCCAACACCGACAGATCCCGATGAACCATCACCGACTGCCCGGCCGCCCCCCACACCGCCGCAAACCCCAAGGCATCCGGCTCGAACCCCGAGAAACCGACCACCGCCACCGGCACCGGACCAGCCACCGGAACCTCGGAAAGCACGGTCCAATCCAGCCGGAACAGCCCATCCCGCTCCGTCACCTGACCACCACCACCGGCGGCGAGCTGCTCAGGGCTGAACGGGCGCAGCACCAGCGAACGCGCCGACAGCACCGGCTCCCCGGCGGCGTCCACCGCCGTCAGCGACACAGCGTCGTCGCCCGTCCGGAACAGTCGCACGCGCAGCATCGCCGCCCCGGTGGCCTGCAGGCTCATCCGCCCCCAGGAGAACGGCAACCGGCCACCCTCCACCGGCTCCAGCCCGACGAAGGTCACCGCGTGCAGCGCCGCGTCCAGCAGAGCCGGGTGCACCCCGAACGCGCCCGCGCTCGACTGCGCCTGCTCGGGCAGCGCGACCTCGGCGAACACCTCACCGTCGGCGCCGCGCCAGGCCGCCCGCAGCCCCCGGAACACCGGGCCGTAGGCGAAACCGCCCGCGGCCAGTCCCTCGTACAACCCCTCCAGCCCGATCGTGGTCGCACCCTGCGGAGGCCACACCGCCGCGTCGAACGGCTCGGCATTGGGAGCACCGGTGGCCGGAGTGCCGACGGCCAGCGTGCCGGTGGCGTGCCGCACCCACGGCACGTCATCGGCGGCCTCGGCCGACCGGGCGTAGATGTTCACGCTCCGGTGGCCCGTCTCCTCCGCGGCGCCCACCCACACCTGCACCGCGACGGCGTCGGTCTCGCCCAGCACCAGCGGCGCGGTCAGCGTCAGCTCCTCCACCACATCGCAGCCGACCTGGTCACCCGCCCGCACCGCCAGCTCCAGGAACCCGGTACCCGGGAAGATCACCGTCCCGGCCACCGCGTGATCGGCCAGCCACGGATGCGACGAGAGCGACACGCGGCCGGTCAGCAGCACCCCATTGGAATCGGCCAGGCCCACGGCGGCGCCCAGCAGCGGATGACCCGCCACCGCCAACCCCGCCGCGGCCACATTCCCAACCTGGGAACCCGCCCTCGCGGGCCAATACCACTGGTGCTGGAAGGCGTAGGTCGGCAGGTCGACGAGGCGCCCGCCCGGCAGCACCTGCCGCCAGTCCACCGCCACCCCACGGACGAACAGCTCGGCCGCCGAGACCAGCACCCGATCCAGCCCGCCGTCCTCACGCCGCAACGTCCCGGCGATCACGGCCTCCACCTCGGCCGCATCCACGCATTCCTGGACCCCGACCGTCAGCACCGGATGCGGGCTCACCTCCACGAACACCCGATACCGCTGCTCCAGCAACACCCCCACCGCCGGAGCGAAGCCCACCGTACGCCGCAGATTCTCACACCAATACCCGGCCCCCAGCTCCGCACCCTCCACCCACTGACCCGTCACCGTCGACAGCATCGGCACCCGCACCGGCCCCGGCGCCACCCCCGCCAGAACCCCGGCCAACTCCTCCCCGATCAGATCCACCTGCGCCGAATGCGAGGCATAGTCCACCGCGATCCGCCGCACCCGCACATTCTCAGCGGCAAGGCGCTCGACCAGCTCCTCCACCGCAGCGACCTCACCGGCCACCACCACCGAGTTCGGACCGTTCACCGCCGCCACCGAGACCCGCCCGTCCCAAGCCGCCACGTACTCGCGTACCCGCTCGACCGGCAACGCCACCGACGCCATCGCCCCCAGCCCGGCCAACCGCTCGGCGATCAACCGGCTGCGCAACGCCACCACCCGCGCACCATCCGACAACGACAGACCACCCGCCACCACCGCCGCCGCGATCTCCCCCTGCGAATGCCCCACCACCGCATCCGGACGAACCCCCAGCGACTCCCACACCGCCGCCAACGACACCATCACCGCGAACGAGGCCGGCTGCACCACATCCACCCGATCCAGCCCCGGAGCACCCTCGGTCTGCCGGACCACATCCAGCAACGACCACTCCACGAACGGCTGCAACGCCGCCGCACACTCCGCCATCCGAGCCGCGAACACCGCCGACTCCTCCAGCAGCGCCGCACCCATCCCCACCCACTGCGCCCCCTGACCAGGGAACACCCACACCGACTTCCCCACGACATCGGCCACACCCTGAACCACACCCGCCGTGGACTCACCCGAGGCGACCGCGCCCAGCCCCGCCAGCAGCTCCTCATGGCCGCCGCCGATGACCACGGCCCGGTGCTCGAACACCGACCGCGACGACACCAGCGACGACCCCACATCCACCAGGCCCAGTTCGCCGGCCGCCTCCACCTGCGCGCCCAGACGGCGCGCCTGCTCGCGCAACGCCTCAGAGGTCTTCGCCGACACCACCCACGGCACCACACCAGCGGCCGGGCCGGCAGGCTCACCGGCCTCCGGTTCCACCGCCTGCGGCCCCTGCTCCAAGATCACGTGGGCATTGGTGCCGCTGATCCCGAACGACGACACCCCCGCCCGGCGCGGACGATCGGCCTCCGGCCACTCAGCCGGCTCGGTCAGCAGCTCCACCGCACCCGCCGACCAGTCCACATGCGACGACGGCGCGTCCACGTGCAGCGTCCGGGGCAGCACCCCGTGCCGCATCGCCATGACCATCTTGATCACACCGGCCACACCCGCCGCGGCCTGCGCGTGACCGATGTTCGACTTGATCGACCCCAGCAGCAGCGGTCGATCCTCGTCGCGGTCCTGGCCGTAGGTGGCCAGCAGCGCCTGCGCCTCGATCGGGTCACCCAGCGTCGTACCGGTCCCGTGCCCCTCCACCACGTCGACATCCGCGAAAGACAGTCCTGCCCCGGCCAGCGCCTGGCGGATCACCCGCTGCTGCGAGGGACCGTTCGGCGCGGTCAGACCGTTGGACGCACCGTCCTGGTTCACCGCCGACCCACGCACCACCGCCAGCACCTCATGGCCGTTGCGGCGCGCGTCCGACAGCCGCTCCAGCACCAGCATGCCCACGCCCTCGGACCAGTTCACCCCGTCGGCCGCATCCGAATAGGACTTGCAGCGGCCATCACCGGACAACCCGCCCTGCGCACTGAAATCGATGAACGGCCCCGGGTTCGCCATCACCGTCACACCGCCGGCCAACGCCAGCGAGCAGTCACCTCCGCGCAGCGCCTGCGCGGCCAGATGCATCGCCACCAGCGACGACGAACACGCCGTGTCCACCGTCACCGCCGGACCCTCCAACCCGAAGGTGTAGGACAGGCGGCCGGTCGCCACACTTCCGGCAGTACCGGTACCGACGAACCCCATCACCTCCGGCGGGAACGACACACTGGTCGCGTAGTCGTGGTACATGACCCCGGCGAACACCCCGGTACGGCTACCCCGCAACGAGACCGGGTCGATCCCGACCCGCTCGATCGCCTCCCATGACGTCTCCAGCAGCAGCCGCTGCTGCGGATCCATCGCCAACGCCTCATGCGGCGAGATGCCGAAGAACCCCGGGTCGAACTCCCCGGCCTCGTGCAGGAACCCGCCCTCACGCACATAGCTGGTCCCGCGATTCTCCCGATCCGGGTTGTAGAAGGCCGCCGGATCCCAACCTCGCGTGGTGGGGAACGGCGAGATCGCGTCCGCGCCCTCGGTGACCAGCCGCCACAGGTCCTCCGGGGAGGTGACCCCGCCCGGATAGCGGCACGCCATGCCCACGATCACGATGGGGTCGTCGGCCACCGGCCGGACCTCGCCGGGAACCACCACATCGGCGTACTCGCCGAGCAGCTCGGCCAGCAGGAACTCCGCCAGCATGGCCGGCGTCGGGTAGTCGAACACCAGCGTGGCCGGCAACCGCAGCCCGGTCGTACCGTTCAGCCGGTTGCGCAACTCCACCGAGGTCAACGAGTCGAATCCCAGCTCGCGGAACTCCCGCTGCACCTCCACCGTCTCCGGTGAGAGATGCCCCAGCACCATGGCCACCTCGGTACGCACCAGGTCCACCAGGACCTCGGCGCGCTCGGCCGCCGCGAGCGGAGCCAGCCGCTGAAGCAGCGTGCTGGCCGTCGCCGACTTCCCGACGGCAGACCGGCGCCTTCCGCGTACCAGCTTGCGCAGCAGCGGCGGAATCTCGCCCTGTGCGCGCAGCACCGGCATATCCAGCCGGACCGGGGCCACGACCGGTTCGCTGGAACGGATCGCCGCCTCGAACAAGGCGATGCCCTGTTCCGGTGCGAGTGGCGGCGTACCGGCACGGGCCAACCGCTCCATGTCGCCATCGCCCAAGGTGCCGGTCATCCCGCTGTCCTGAGCCCACGCACCCCAGACGAGCGACACCCCGGGCAACCCCATGGCCCGGCGCTGCTGGACCAGCGCGTCGAGGAACGAGTTGGCCGCGGCGTAGTTGCCCTGACCTGGAGCTCCGAGCACGCCTGCCACCGACGAGAACATGATGAAGTCGGCCAGGTCCTCGTCACGAGTGAGCTCGTGCAGATGCCAGGCGGCGTCGACCTTCGGCCGCAGCACGGTGTCCAGCCGCTCCGGCGTCAGCGACGGGATCGTCCCGTCGTCCAGCACACCCGCGGTGTGGATCACCGCGGTCAGCGGGTGCTCGGCGTCCACCCCGGCCAGCAGGGCCGCCACCGCATCACGATCGGTCACATCACAGGCGGCGACCGTGACCTCGACCCCGTGCGCGATCAGCTCGGCCCGCAACTCCACCGCGCCCGGCGCGTCCAGGCCCCGGCGGCCGGCCAGCAGCAGATGCCGCACCCCACGCTCGGCCACCACGTGCCGCGCGAACAGCGCGCCCAGACCACCGGTGCCGCCGGTGATCAGCACCGTGCCCTCCGGGTTCCACAGCCGGGGCATGGTCAGCACGATCTTGCCGATGTGCCGGGCCTGGCCCATGAACCGGAAGGCATCCCGGCTCCGCCGCACATCCCACACCGTGACCGGCAACGGCCGCAACTCACCGGCCGCGAACAGCTCCATCAACTCGGCCAGGATCTGCCGCAGCCGCTCAGGCCCGGCGTCCATCAGATCGAACCACCGGTACACCAGTTCCGGGAACTGGACCTGCTCACGGATGTCCAGCTTGCCCATCTCAATGAACCGGCCGCCCGGACGCAGCAGCCGCGCCGAGGCGTCGATGAGCTGCCCGGTCAGCGAGTTGAGGACCACATCGATCCCCCGCTCACCGCACACCTCCCGGAACCGCTCCTCGAACTCCAGGCTCCGGGAGGAGGCGATGTGATCGTCCGGGATGCCCAGCGAACGCAGCACCTCCCACTTGGCCGGATGCGCCGTGGCGAACACCTCCACCCCCAGCCGCTGGGCCAGCTGGATCGCCGCCATGCCCACACCGCCGGTGCCGGCGTGCACCAGCAGCCGCTCGCCCTCCCGCAACCCGGCCAGGTCCATCAGCCCGTAGCAGGCCGTCAGGAACACCACCGGAATCGTCGCGGCCTGCTCGAAGGAGACCCCGTCAGGGATCTTGGTCAACCCGCCGGCGCCGGTGACCACCACCGGGCCGAACGCGCCCTCGGTCAGACCGACCACCCAGTCGCCCGGGCGCAGGTCGTCGACCTCGGGGCCGACCTCCAGCACCACGCCGGCGGCCTCACTGCCCATCAGGCCGACCTTGTCCTGGAACCAGCCCAGCGCGTTCAGCCCGTCCAGCAGATCCCGGAAGTTCACCCCCGCGGCACGCACCGCCATCCGTACCTGCCCGGCCTCCAGCGGCTCGGCCATCCCCGAAGAGGGGAGCAGCTCCAACGCGTCCAGGGTGCCCTTGGCCCGGCTGCCCAGCTGCCACCCCGTACCGGACGGAGGCAGCAGACCCGCCCCCGACGCCAGCGACGCCAACCGCGGCACCTGCACTCCACCGTCACGCACCGCCACCTGCGGCTCGCCCGAAGCCAGCACCGCGGGCAGCATCCCCGGCAAGGCCGGCAGCGACGCCTGGTGTTCATCCACGTCGACCAGCACGAACCGGCCCGGATTCTCCGACTGGGCACTGCGCACCAGTCCGCAGGCCGCAGCGGCCGGCAGATCCGACACCACTTCACCGTCTCCGGCCGCGACCGCACCCCGCGTCACGAACACCAACCGTGAATCGCGATACCGCTCATCGGCCAGCCACTGCTGCAGCACGGCCAGAACGCGCGCGTTCAGCTCGTGTGTCGCGTCCACCACCGCACCGACCTGGTCGGAGACCAGTTCGGTCACCACGACACCCGGTGCCTGGCCCGTATCCCCGAACACCGATGGATCCGCGAGGTCGAACGTGTCGATGCCGACCACCGCCACCGTCGGCGGCGAGGAGTCTGCCGTCGGCGCCACCCGTGCCGACGGCAACGCCGTCCACTCCAGCCTGAACAGGGAGTCCCGCTCGCCCTTACGGCCGCCTTCGCCGGTGGCCGCCGTGATCGGGCGCAGTACGAGTGACCGCGCCGTCAGCACCGGTTCACCCGCTACATCGGCCACCACCAGCGAGACGGCATCGCCCTCGGTCCTGGCCAGTCGGACCCGCAGCGCCGGCGCGCCACCGGCGTGCAGACACACCTCACCCCAGGAGAACGGCAACCGGCCGCCCTCGGCATCGTCCAGCCCCGCGAACGTCACCACGTGCAACGCCGCGTCCAGCAGGGCCGGGTGCACGCCGAACGAACCGGCGTCCGACTCGAGCTGACTCGGCAGGCTCACCTCGGCGAAGATCTCATCATCACGCCGCCAGGCCGCCCGCAAGCCCTGAAACAGCGGCCCGTAGCTCAGCCCGCCCTCAGCGAGCTGGTTGTACAGCCCGTCCAGCTCGATCGCGGACGCGCCCTGCGGCGGCCAGACCTCGGTATCGAGGCGCTCGGCGGTCTGACCGCCGACGGCAAGGACGCCGACCGCGTGCCGTGCCCACGGCTCGTCGTCGGTGGCCTCAGCCGGCCGGGTATAGATGCTCAGGTCGCGTCTGCCCGACTCCTCCGCGCCCACCCACACCTGCACCGCGACGGCGTCGGTTTCGCCCAGTACGAGCGGCGCCGCCAGGGTGAGCTCCTCCACCAGGTCGCAGCCGACCTGGTCGCCGGCCCGGATGGCCAGCTCCAGGAACGCGGTGCCGGGAAACAGCACTCTCCCGCCCACGACGTGATCGGCCAGCCACGCTTGCGACCGCAACGACAGCTGGCCGGTCAGCAGTACGCCGTCTGAGGCGGCGAGCGCCACAGCGGCGCCCAGCAAAGGATGCCCTGCCGCGGCCAGCCCCAGGTTTCGAGCGTCACCCATTCGCCGTTCGCGGGGCCAGTACAACTCGTGCTGGAACGGGTAGGTGGGCAGGTCGACCCGGCGTCCGCGCGGGAGCACCGCCTGCCAGTCGACCGGCACCCCGTGCACGTGCAGCTCGGCCAGCGCCGTCATGGATGCCGTCTGCTCGTCGCGGTCCTTACGCAGTACCGGCACGAGCACGGCATCCGACTCGTGCACATCCGCGTCGGCGGCGAGGGTGCCGGCGGCCATCGCGGTCAGCACGCCGTCGGGGCCGAGCTCCAGGTAGGCCCGTACGCCCTGGTGGTGCAGCGTGCGGACGCCGTCGGCGAAGCGGACCGTGCCGCGGACCTGGTCCACCCAGTAGTCCGGCGAGCACAGCTGCTCGTCGGTGGCGGGTTCCCCGGTCAGGTTCGAGACCACCGGAATTTCCGGCGGGCTGTAGGTCAGCGTCCGGGCCAGGGTGCGGAAGTCCTCCAGCATCGGGTCCATCAGCGGCGAATGGAAGGCGTGCGACACCCGCAACCGCTTCGTTCTGATGCCCCGCTCCTCCAGGGCGGCGGCGATGTCGAGGACCGGCTGCTCAGCCCCGGCGATCACCACCGAGGCCGGGCCGTTCACCGCCGCGACCGACACCTCCTTCTCCCGCCCGGCCAGCAGGGCGGCGACCTCCTCCTCCGAGGCCTGCACCGCCACCATCGCCCCACCCGCGGGGAGCGCCTGCATCAACCGCGCCCGGCCCGCCACCAACGCACACGCATCGGCCAGCGACAGCACCCCGGCCACGTGCGCCGCGGTGATCTCCCCGATCGAATGACCGGCCAGCACCTCCGGCACCACGCCCCATGACTCGACCAGCCGGAACAGCGCCGTCTCCACCGCGAACAACGCCGGCTGCGCCCAGCCGGTCTGGTCGAGCAACCCGGCCTGCGCACTGCCCGGCTCGGCGAACAGCACCTCACGCACCGACCCGTCAAGCATCGGGTCCAGCTCGCCGATCACCTCGTCCAACGCCGCCGCGAACACCGGGAACCGCGCATACAGCTCCCGGCCCATCCCCGCCCGCTGACTCCCCTGACCGGTGAACAGGAACGCGAGCTGCGGCTCCGCCCCGGCCACCCCGCGTACCACACCCGCACCCGGCAGGTCCTCGGCCAGCGCACCCAGCCCCGCCAGCACACCCTCACGGCCATCGGCCAGCACCACGGCCCGATGCTCGAACGCCGACCGCGTCGTCGCCAGCGAGAACGCGGCATCGGCCAGCCCCAGACCAGGCTCACCGTCCAGGAACGACATCATTCGCCCGGCCTGCGCTCGGAGTGCCCCCGCCGTACGGCCCGAGACCAGCACCGGCACCACACCCGCGGCCGCATCTGACGGCGCCCGCTCCTCCGCACCCGGCTCAGCGTCAGGGGCTCCCGGGCCTTGTTCGATGATGACGTGCGCGTTGGTGCCGCTGAAACCGAACGACGACACCCCGGCCCGCCACGGCCGATCCACCTGAGGCCAGGGCCTGGCCTCGGTCAGCAGCTCCACCGCGCCCACCGACCAGTCCACGTGCGAGGACGGCTCGTCCACGTGCAGCGTCCTGGGCAGCACCCCGTGTCGCATCGCCATGACCATCTTGATCACACCGGCCACACCGGCGGCGGCCTGGGTGTGACCGATGTTCGACTTCACCGAGCCGAGCAGCAGCGGCCGGTCCTCCGGTCGGTCCTGCCCGTACGTCGCCAGCAGGGCCTGCGCCTCGATCGGGTCACCCAGCGTCGTCCCCGTGCCGTGCGCCTCGACCACGTCCACGTTCGCGGGGGTCAGGCCCGCACCGGCCAGGGCCTGGCGGATCACCCGCTGCTGAGAAGGGCCGTTCGGCGCGGTCAACCCGTTGGACGCACCGTCCTGGTTCACCGCCGAGCCGCGCAGGACGGCCAGGATCTGGTGGCCATTGCGGCGGGCGTCCGACAACCGCTCCAGCACCAACATGCCTATGCCTTCGGACCAGTTCGTGCCGTCCGCCGCGTCGGCGAACGCCTTGCATCGTCCGTCGGCCGCGAGCCCGCCCTGGGCGCTGAAGTCAATGAACATTCCGGGCGTGGCCATCACGGTCACGCCTCCCGCGAGGGCCAGACCGCACTCGCCCGAGCGCAGCGCCTGCGCCGCCAGATGCAACGCCACCAGAGAGGAAGAACAGGCGGTGTCCACCGTGACCGCAGGGCCCTCCAAGCCCAGCGCGTAGGCGATACGCCCGGTGGCGATGCTTCCGGCGGTCCCGGTGCTGACGAAGCTCCTCACTTCCAGTGGGAACTCGGCACTCGGACCGTAGTCGTGGTAGATGACACCGGCGAACACGCCCGTGTGGCTGCCACGCAGCGAGACCGGGTCAATCCCGGCCCGCTCGATCGCCTCCCACGACACCTCAAGCAGCAGCCGCTGCTGCGGGTCCATCGCCAAAGCCTCATTCGGCGAGATCCCGAAGAACCCGGGGTCGAACTCCCCGGCCTCGTGCAGGAAGCCACCTTCACGCACATAGCTGGTGCCCCGGCGCTCCCGATCCGGGTTGTACACCATCCCAAGATCCCAGCCACGCGACGTCGGGAACTCACCGATCCCATCACCGCCCTCGGCCACCAACCGCCACAAGTCTTCAGGAGAGTTGACATCACCCGGAAAGCGGCACGCCATCGACACAATCGCAATCGGATCATGCCTGCCCGACTCAACCTCTTGGAGTCGCCGACGGGTCTCACGCAAATCAGCGGCGACCGACTTGAGATATTCAACGAGCTTGCGGTCTTCCGGCATCGGGGCGGCCCTCCGAAGTGTTCCGAGGCGAGCCGGGATCACAGGTCTTTCAGGTAGCCCAGTTCGCTTTCGATGATGCCGAGGATGTCTTCGGCACTCGCTGATTCGAGCATGTCTACGACAGCGATTTCACTAGTTCCTGGGTCACTCTCGCTCACCTTCCCCAGCAGCTGCCGGAGCCGTGTCGCGATACCGTTCCGAGTGATTTCGTCGAGCGCGTCCTCGGAAAGTGCGGCCTCGAATCGGTCGAGGTCGGCCAGCAACGACGGCTTCGCGGCTGTGGGTTCCCCGGGAGCGATTTCCGCGAGGAGTTGTTCGGCAAGGACAGCGGGGGTGGGGTAGTCGAAGATGAGGGTGGCCGGCAGGCGCAGCCCGGTGGCGGCGTTGAGCCGGTTGCGCAGCTCGATCGCGGTCAGCGAGTCGAAGCCCAGCTCGCGGAATTCGCGCCGTACTTCCACCGCCGCGGAGTCGGAGTGTCCGAGGACGGCGGCGGCCTGGGTGCGAACAAGGTCGGACAGCATGCGGATCCGCTTGGGGTGGGCCAGGCCGGCCAGCTGCCGGGACAGTGCCTCGCCCGCGCCACCACCTCCGGCTGCCGACAGCGCGGCGGCCGTACGGCGGGTGCCGCGCACCAGCCCGCGGAACAGCGGCGGCACCTGCTCTTGCGGCAGTGCGGGCGGGTTCAGCTGGACCGGGATCACCAGCGGTGAGTCCGAGCCGAGGGCGGCGTCGAGCAGCGCCAGTCCCTGTTCGGTGGTGATCGGCGGCAGCCCGGCGGCGGCCATCCGCTGCACATCGGCCTGCGACATGTCCCCGGTCATCCCGGTGGCCTGCGCCCACAAACCCCAGGCCAGCGACAGCCCCGGCAGCCCCTGTGCCTGCCGCCGCGCCATCAGCGCGTCCAGCCAGGCGTTGGCCGCCGCGTAGTTGCCCTGACCGCCGCCGCCCATCAGCCCGGCCAGCGAGGAGAACACCACGAACCCGGCCAGATCCAGGCCCTGGGTCAGCTCGTGTAGATACCAGGCCGCGTCGACCTTCGGCCGCAGCACCGCGTCCAGCCGCTCCGGCGTCAGCGAGGTGATCGTGCCGTCGTCCAGCACACCCGCGGTGTGGATCACCGCGGTCAGCGGGTGCTCGGGATCGACCTGCGCCAGCAGCGCCGCCACCTGATCCCGGTCGGCCACATCACAGGCGGCGACCGTGACCTCGACCCCATGGGCGATCAGCTCGGCCCGCAACTCCACCGCACCCGGAGCCTCCAGGCCCCTGCGTCCGGCCAGCAGCAGATGCCGCGTCCCACGCTCGGCCACCAGATGCCGGGCCACCTCCGCACCCAGACCACCGGTGCCACCGGTGATCAGCACGGTGCCCTCCGGGTTCCAGACCCGGGGCATGGTCAGCACGATCTTGCCGGTGTGCCGGGCCTGACTCATGAACCGGAAGGCATCCCGGCCCCGGCGCACATCCCACGCCGTGAACGGCAACGGCCGCAACTCACCGGCCGCGAACAGCTCCATCAACTCGGCCAGGATCTGCCGCAACCGCTCAGGCTCGGCGTCCAGCACGTCGAACCAGTGATACACCAGCCCGGGGAACCGCTCCTGGTCACGGATGTCCAGCTTGCCCATCTCGACGAACCGGCCACCCGGACGCAGCAGCCGCGCCGAGGCGTCGATGAACTCCCCGGTCAGCGAGTTGAGCACCACGTCGATGCCCCGCTCACCACACACCGCGCGGAACCGCTCCTCGAACTCCAGGGTGCGCGACGAGGCGATGTGATCGTCCGGGATGCCCAGCGAACGCAGCACCTCCCACTTGGCCGGGCTGGCCGTGGCGAACACCTCCACCCCCAGCCGCTGGGCCAGCTGAATCGCCGCCATGCCCACACCGCCGGTGCCGGCGTGCACCAGCAGCCGCTCGCCCTCCCGCAGCCCGGCCAGGTCCATCAGCCCGTAGTAGGCCGTCAGGAACACCACCGGAATCGTCGCGGCCTGCTCGAACGAGACCCCGTCAGGAATCTTGGCCAGGGCTCGGGCGTGAGTGACCGTCACCGGGCCGAACGAGCCTTCGGCCAGACCGACCACCCGGTCGCCCGGACGCAGGTCGTCGACCTCGGGGCCGACCTCCAGCACCACCCCGGCGGCCTCACCACCCATCAGCCCGACCTTGTCCTGGAACCAGCCCAGCGCGTTCAACCCGTCCAGCAGATCCCGGAAGTTCACCCCCGCCGCACGCACCGCCACCCGCACCTGCCCCGCTCCCAACGGCTCGGCCACCTCCGGGAACGCGAGCAACTCCAGCGCCTCCAGACTGCCCTTGGCCCGGCTGCCCAACCGCCACGCCACCTCACCGGCCGGAGGCAGCAGACCCGCCCCCGACACCAGCGACGCCAACCTCGGCGCCCGCACCCCACCGTCACGCACCGCCACCTGCGGCTCACCCGAAGCCGGCAGACCGGCCAGAATCCCCGGCAATGCCGACAGCGAGGACTCCTGCCCGTCCACGTCGACCAGCACGAACCGGCCCGGATTCTCCGACTGCGCGCTACGCACCAACCCCCACACCCCGGCCGCACCCAGATCCGCCACCGACTCACCCTCACCCGCGGACACCGCACCCCGCGTCACCACCACCAGCCGCGAACCAGCACACCGCTCATCGGCCAGCCACCCCTGCAACAGACCCAGCACCCCGGCCGTCACCTCATGCGCCGAGACCACCGCATCCCCGGCCGACCCGGCCGCGACCTCGGCCAGCACCACCTCCGGCACCGGCCCCGCCTCGCCCAACACCGACAGATCCCGATGAACCATCACCGACTGCCCGGCCGCCCCCCACACCGCCGCAAACCCCAAGGCATCCGGCTCGAACCCCGAGAAACCGACCACCGCCACCGGCACCGGACCAGCCACCGGAACCTCGGAAAGCACGGTCCAATCCAGCCGGAACAGCCCATCCCGCTCCGCACCACGACCGCCGCCGACGGCGAGCTGGTCGGTCGCGATCGGCCGCAGCACCAGCGAACGCGCCGACAGCACCGGCTCCCCGGCGGGATCCACCGCGATCAGCGACACGGAATCGTCACCCGTCTTGGCCAGGCGCACCCGCAGAACCGACGCACCACCCGCGCGCAGGCTCACCTGCCCCCAAGAGAACGGCAACCGGCCCCCCTCCACCGGCTCCAGCCCGACGAACGGCACCGCGTGCAGCGCCGCGTCCAGCAACGCCGGATGCAGCCCGAACGAACCGGCGTCACCGACCTGCTCAGGCAGCGCGACCTCGGCGAACACCTCACCGTCGGCGCCGTACCAGGCGGCGCGCAGATTCCGGAAGACCGGGCCGTATCCGAACCCGCCCGCGGCCAGTTCCTCGTACAACCCGTCCAGCTTGATAGCGGTCGCGCCGGCCGGGGGCCACACTGCCGCGTCGAACGGCGCGGCGTCCGCAGAACCGATGGTGGGGGTGCCTGTCGCGAAGGTGCCGGTGGCGTGCCGTACCCACGGCACGTCGTTCGCGGCCTCGGCCGACCGGGCGTAAACGTTCACGCTCCGGTGGCCCGTCTCCTGTGCGGCGCCCACCCACACCTGCACCGCGACGGCGTCGGTCTCGCCCAGCACCAGCGGCGCGGTCAGGGTCAGCTCCTCCACCAGGTCGCAACCGGCCTGGTCACCCGCCCGGATCGCCAGCTCCAGGAACCCGGTACCCGGGAAGATCACCGTCCCGGCCACCGCGTGATCGGCCAGCCACGGATGCGACCGCACCGACAGGCGCCCGGTCAGCAGCACACCGTCGGAGTCGGCCAGGCCCACGGCGGCGCCCAGCAGCGGGTGGCCGGCTGTCGCCAGCCCGGCCGCAGCCACATTGCCCACGCGAGATGCCGGCCCCTTGGGCCAGAACCGCTGATGCTGGAAGGCATACGTCGGCAGGTCGACCCGGCGAGCGCCGGGGAGGACGGCCTGCCAATCCACTGCCACCCCGTGCACGTGCAGCTCGGCAAGCGCCGTCATGGACGCGATCCGCTCGTCGCGGTCCTTACGCAGCACCGGCACCAGCACAGCGTCCGACTCGTGCGCGTCCGCATCAGACTCGGCCGCGAGCGTGTCGGCGGCCATCGCGGTCAACACGCCGTCGGGGCCGAGCTCCAGATACGCCCGCACACCCTGCGCGTGCAGAGCACGGACGCCGTCGGCGAAGCGGACCGTGCCACGCACCTGATCCACCCAGTAGTCCGGCGAGCACAACTGCTCGGCCGTGGCCGCCTGCCCGGTCAGAGTGGACACGATCGGAACCCTCGGCGCGCCGTAGGTGAGCCTGCTCGCCAGCGTGCGGAAGTCCGCCAGCATCGGCTCCATCAACGGCGAATGGAACGCGTGCGACACCCGCAACCGCTTCGTCCTGACCCCCCGCCCCTCCAACGCCGCGGCGACCTCAAGGACCGGCTGCTCGGCCCCGGAGATCACCACCGAGACCGGGCCGTTCACCGCCGCGACCGACACCTCCTTCTCCCGCCCGGCCAACAGCTTGACGACCTGCTCCTCCGAGGCCTGCACCGCCACCATCGCCCCACCGGAGGGAAGTGCCTGCATCAACCGCGCCCGGCCCGCCACCAACGCACACGCATCACTCAGGGACAGCACCCCGGCCACGTGCGCCGCGGTGATCTCCCCGATCGAATGCCCCGCCAGCACATCCGGCCGCACCCCCCACGAGGACACCAGCCGGAACAACGCCGTCTCCACCGCGAACAGCGCCGGCTGCGCCCACCCGGTCCGATCCAGCAACCCCGCCTGCGCCTGGTCACTGCCCGGCTCGGCGAACAGCACCTCGCGCACCGACCCGTCAAGCAGCGGATCCAGCTTCGCGATCACCTCGTCCAACGCCGCCGCGAACACCGGGAACCGCGCATACAGCTCCCGGCCCATCCCCGCCCGCTGGCTCCCCTGACCGGTGAACAGGAACGCGAGCCGCGGCTCCGCCCCGGCCACCCCGCGCACCACACCCGCACCCGGACCGTCCTCGGCCAGCGCACCCAGCCCGGCCAGCACACCCTCACGGTCGGCGGCTACCACCACGGCCCGATGCTCGAACGCCGACCGCGTCGTGGCCAGCGAGAACGCCGCATCGGCCAGCCCCAGATCAGGCTCGCCGGCCATGTACGACGCCAGCCGCTCAGCCTGCGCCCGCAACGCCTGATCGGTCCGCCCCGACACCAGCACCGGCACCGGCACGTCCTGATCCGCTACAGGCGCCGGGCCCTCGGCCGCCACATCCGGAGTTTCCGCGTCCTGCTCCACTGGGCCCTGCTCGATGATCACGTGCGCGTTGGTGCCGCTGATCCCGAACGACGACACCGCCGCCCGGCGCGAACGACCGGTCTCCGGCCACTCCACCGGCTCGGTCAGCAACTTCACCGCACCAGAGGCCCAGTCCACGTGCGACGACGGCTCGTCCACATGCAACGTCCGGGGCAGCACCCCGTGCCGCATCGCCATGACCATCTTGATCACACCCGCCACACCGGCGGCGGCCTGCGTGTGACCGATGTTCGACTTCACCGAACCCAGCAGCAACGGCCGACCCTCCGGCCGCTCCTGACCGTACGTCGCCAGCAGGGCCTGCGCCTCGATCGGGTCACCCAGCGTCGTCCCGGTCCCGTGACCCTCCACCACGTCCACCTCGGCCGGAGACAACCCGGCACCGGCCAGCGCCTGGCGGATCATCCGCTGCTGGGACGGGCCGTTCGGCGCGGTCAAACCGTTCGACGCACCGTCCTGGTTGATCGCCGAGCTGCGCACGACCGCCAGCACCTGGTGGCCGTTGCGGCGCGCGTCCGACAACCGCTCCAGCACCAGCACGCCCACACCCTCGGACCAGCTCACCCCGTCGGCCGCATCCGAGTAGGACTTGCACCGGCCGTCGCCGGCCAGCCCGCCCTGGGCGCTGAAGTCGATGAACGCTCCCGGGGTTGCCATCACGGTCACACCACCGGCCAGCGCCAGCGAGCAGTCACCCCCGCGCAGCGCCTGCGCCGCAAGATGCGTCGCCACCAGCGACGACGAGCACGCGGTGTCCACGGTCACCGCCGGGCCCTCCAGCCCGAACAGGTAGGAGATCCGGCCGGACAGCACACTTCCGGCGGTGCCGGTCCCCATGAAGCTCATCACGTCCGGAGGGAACTCCAGACGACTCGATGTGTAGTCATGGTGCATCACCCCGGCGAACACGCCGGTACGACTGCCGCGCAGCGAGACCGGGTCCATCCCCGCCCGCTCGATCGCCTCCCACGACACCTCAAGCAGCAACCGCTGCTGCGGATCCATCGCCAGCGCCTCACGCGGCGAGATCCCGAAGAACCCCGGATCAAACTCCCCCGCCTCGTGCAGGAACCCCCCCTCACGCACATAACTGTTCCCCCGGCGCTCCCGATCCGGGTTGTACAACCCGTCGAGATCCCAACCGCGGGTCGTCGGGAACTCGCTGATCCCGTCTCCGCCCTCGGCCACCAGCCGCCACAGATCCTCGGCGGAACTCACCCCGCCCGGATAGCGGCACGCCATCCCCACGATCACGATCGGGTCGTCGGCCACCGGCGGCAGCACCGGCGGTGCCGTGTCCACGACATCCGCCTGCGCACCCATCAGCTCGTCAAGCAGGTGTTTGGCCAGCACGGTCGGCGTGGGGTAGTCGAACACCAGCGTGGCCGACAGGCGCAGCCCTGTCGCGGCATTCAGCCGGTTGCGCAACTCGATCGCGGTGAGGCTGTCGAACCCCAGCTCGCGGAACTCCCGCCGCACCTCCACCGTGTCCGGCGTGGCGTGCCCCAGTACCAGCGCCACCTCGATCCGCACCACATCCAGCAGGACCTCGAGGCGTTCTGCGGCACCCAGCGGAGCCAGTCGCTGCGGCAGTTTGCTCCGTACCTGCGGGGCGGCGGCCGTCGAGCGGCGTACGGCGGGAACCAGCCCGGTCAGCATCGGCGGCAGCTCCTCATGCGCCCGCAACGCCGACATGTTCAACCGGACCGCAGCCACTGCCGACTCACTGGACGCCACGGCCGCGTCGAACAACGCCATGCCCTGTGCGGGCGAGATCGGCAGCAGGCCGCTCATGCTCAGCCGCTGAACGTCCACCTGCGACAACCGGCTGGTCATCCCGACGTCCTGCGACCACGGGCCCCATGCCAGCGACAGCGCCGGCAATCCCGCGGCCCTCCGGTGCTGGACCAGCGCGTCCAGGAACGCGTTGGCCGCCGCGTAGTTGCCCTGCCCGGGCCCGCCGAACGTGCCCGCCACCGACGAGAACACAATGAACTCGGCCAGGTCCTCGTCACGGGTGAGCTCGTGCAGATTCCAGGCGGCATCCACCTTGGGACGCAACACTTCGCCCAAACGCTCGGGTGTCAGCGAGGCGATCGTCCCATCGTCCAGCACACCGGCGGTGTGGACCACCGCGGTCAGCGGATGCCCGGCGTCCACCTGCGCCAGCAGCGCCGCCACCGCGTCCCGGTCGGCCACGTCACACGCGACGATGCTCACCTGCGCGCCCTGCGCGGCCAGGTCCGTCCGCAGCTCCGCCGCACCGGGAGCATCCAGACCCCGGCGGCTCACCAGCAGCAGGTGCCGTACCTCATGCTCGGTCACCAGATGCCGAGCCAACTGCGCGCCCAGGCCGCCGGTCCCACCGGTGATCAACACCGTGCCCTCAGGGTTCCAGGCCCGTGCACCGTGCTCATCCGGTGACAGCCGGGCGAGGCGGGGAACCCGTGCTTCGTAATCGCGCACCGCCACCTGTTGTTCACCGCAGGCCAGCAGGACGGGCAGCGCCGACAGGGCCGTCTCCTGCTCCTCCACATCGGCCAGCAGGAAGCGGCCCGGATTTTCCGCCTCGGCGCTACGGACCAGTCCCCACACGGTGGCCGCAGCCGGATTCGACACAGCCTCGCCGGCACCGGTCGCGACCGCGCCCCGGGTGACGAACACCAGGCGCGAGTCGCTGAACCGCTCATCGGCCAGCCACTGCTGCAGCAGGCTCAGCACACGCGTGGTCAGCGCGTGCGCCGACTCCACCACGTCCGCGGAGTCAGCCACGTCGACCTCGACGGTCACCAGTTCAGGCGCCCTGCCGAACGGCAGCTCCAGCGAATCGAGGTCGCCGGTGAGCTCGGCCACCTCCAACCCGATCACGGCGTCCACCGGGGAGACCGTCATCGGCACGGCGATCCAATCCAACTGGAACAGCGCGTCCCGCTCCACCCCACGGTCTTGGGAAGCCGCCGCAAGCTGGTCGACCGAGACCGGACGCAGTACCAAGGAGCGCGCCGACAGCACCGGCGCCCCGGCGGCGTCCACCGCGGTCAGCGACACCGAATCGACGCCGATCGTGGCCAGCCGCACACGCAACGCCGACGCGCCTCCGGCCTGCAGGCTCACAGTGCTCCAGGAGAACGGCAACCTGCCGCCCCCCGCCGACTCCAGCCCGGTGAACGGCACCGAGTGCAGCGCAGAGTCGAGCAACGCTGGATGCATATTGAACAAACCGGCGTCAGCGACCTGCTCCGGCAGAGCGACCTCGGCGAACACCTCGCCACCCCCGCCCCGCCAGGCCGCTTTCAGACCCTGGAACACCGGCCCATAGCCGAGCCCGCCCTCGGCAAGCCGGTCGTACAGCCCGTCCAGCTCGATCGCGGTCGCGCCCTGCGGCGGCCACACCGTGGCGTCGAACCCGGCGACCGGGCCACCGGCCTCGGTGGCAGGGCCGGTGGTCATCAGCATGCCGGTGGCGTGCCGTATCCACGGTGTGTGATCCTCAGCCTCGGCCGGGCGGGCGTAGATGTTGAGCAGGCGCCTGCCTGACTCGTCCCGGGCACCCACCGACACCTGCACCGCGACAGCGTCATCCGCACCCAGCACCAGCGGCGCGGCCAGCGTCAGCTCCTCGACCAGGTCGCAGCCGACCTGGTCACCGGCCCGGATCGCCAGCTCCAGGAACCCGGTGCCGGGGAACACCACCATCCCGCCCACGACATGGTCGGCCAGCCACGGATGCGACCGCACGGACAACCGGCCGGTCAGCAGCACACCGTCGGAGTCGGCCAGGTTAACGGAAGCGCTCAGCAGCGGATGCTCCGCCGCGGCCAAGCCCAGAGTGCGGGCATCCCCGATCCGCTTGCCGGCCGGCCAGAACAGCTGACGCTGGAAGGCGTAGGTCGGCAGCTCCACCCGCCGCCCACCCGGCAACACCGCACGCCAGTCGAGCGCTACCCCGTGCACATGCAACTCGGCCAGCGCCGCCATGACCGCCGCCTGCTCATCACGGCCCCTGCGCAGCACCGGCACCAGCACCGCATCCGCCCCCGAGACCGCATCCGCAATGAGCTGATCCGAGTCGACGGCGAGGGTGTCGGCCGCCATCGCGGTCAGCACACCGTCCGGCCCCAGCTCCAGATACGCCCGCACACCCTGCGCGTGCAGCGTCCGGACGCCGTCGGCGAAGCGGACCGTGCCACGCACCTGATCCACCCAGTAGTCCGGCGAGCACAGCTGCTCGGCCGTGGCCGCCTGCCCGGTCAGGGTGGACACGATCGGAACCCTCGGCGCGCCGTAGGTGAGCCTGCTCGCCAGCGTGCGGAAGTCCGCCAGCATCGGCTCCATCAACGGCGAATGGAACGCGTGCGACACCCGCAACCGCTTCGTCCTGACCCCCCGCCCCTCCAACGCCGCGGCGACCTCAAGGACCGGCTGCTCGGCCCCGGAGATCACCACCGAGACCGGGCCGTTCACCGCCGCGACCGACACCTCCTTCTCCCGCCCGGCCAACAGCTTGACGACCTGCTCCTCCGAGGCCTGCACCGCCACCATCGCCCCACCGGAGGGGAGCGCCTGCATCAACCGCGCCCGGCCCGCCACCAACGCACACGCATCACTCAGGGACAGCACCCCGGCCACGTGCGCCGCGGTGATCTCCCCGATCGAATGACCGGCCAGCACATCCGGCCGCACCCCCCACGAGGACACCAGCCGGAACAACGCCGTCTCCACCGCGAACAGCGCCGGCTGCGCCCACCCCGTCTGATCCAGCAACCCCGCCTCCGCCTGCGCACTGCCCGGCTCGGCGAACAGCACCTCGCGCACCGACCCGTCCAGCAGCGGATCCAGCTTCGCGATCACCTCGTCCAACGCCGCCGCGAACACCGGGAACCGCGCATACAGCTCCCGGCCCATCCCCGCCCGCTGGCTCCCCTGACCGGTGAACAGGAACGCGAGCCGCGGCTCCGCCCCGGCCACCCCGCGCACCACACCCGCACCCGGACCG
Source organism: Streptosporangium sp. NBC_01810 (assembly GCF_035917355.1). Lineage (NCBI taxonomy): Bacteria > Bacillati > Actinomycetota > Actinomycetes > Streptosporangiales > Streptosporangiaceae > Streptosporangium > Streptosporangium sp. NBC_01810. The sequence goes on from NZ_CP109070.1 coordinate 3,841,882, forward strand.
TCCTCGGCCAGCGCACCCAGCCCGGCCAGCACACCCTCACGGTCGGCGGCTACCACCACGGCCCGATGCTCGAACGCCGACCGCGTCGTGGCCAGCGAGAACGCCGCATCGGCCAGCCCCAGACCAGGCTCACCGTCCAGGAACGACGCCAGCCGCCCGGCCTGCGCCCGCAACGCCTCCACCGACCGGCCCGACACCAGCACCGGCACCACACCGGCAACCGGTGCGTGGTCCTGCGGAGCGTCCTCGTCCGCGGCTTCCGGAGATTCCACCGCTTGTTCGATGATCACGTGGGCGTTGGTGCCACTGATCCCGAACGACGACACCCCCGCCCGCCACGGCCGATCCACCCGCGGCCACTCCACCTGCTCGGTCAGCAACTCCACCGCACCCGAGGCCCAGTCCACATGCGACGACGGCGCATCCACATGCAACGTCCTGGGCAACACCCCATGCCGCATCGCCATGACCATCTTGATCACACCGGCGACACCCGCCGCCGCCTGGGTGTGACCGATGTTCGACTTGATCGACCCCAGCAGCAACGGCCGACCCTCCGGCCGCCCCTGACCGTACGTCGCCAGCAACGCCTGCGCCTCGATCGGGTCACCCAGCGTCGTCCCCGTCCCATGCGCCTCCACCACATCCACCTCGGACGGGTTCAAACCCGCACCGGCCAAAGCCTGACGAATCACCCGCTGCTGCGACGGACCATTCGGCGCGGTCAACCCATTCGACGCCCCATCCTGATTGATCGCCGACCCACGCAGAACCGCGAGTACCCGGTGGCCACTGCGCCGAGCGTCCGACAACCGCTCCAGCACCACCACACCGATACCCTCGGCCCAACTCGTACCGTCCGCCGCCTCGGCGAACGCCTTACACCGCGCATCAGGAGCCAGCCCACCCTGCTGACTGAAATCGATGAACGCCCCCGGCGACGCCATCACCGTCACACCACCGGCCAACGCCAGACTGCACTCACCCGAACGCAGCGCCTGCGCCGCCAGATGCATCGCCACCAGCGACGACGAACACGCCGTGTCCACCGTCATCGCCGGACCCTCCAAGCCCAGCGCGTAGGAGACCCGACCCGACAACACACTCCCCGCATTACCGGTGCCGAAGAAACTCATCACATCCGGCGGGAACTCCACACTCGACGCATAGTCGTGATACGACACCCCGGCGAACACGCCGGTACGACTGCCGCGCAGCGAAACCGGATCCATCCCCGCCCGCTCGATCGCCTCCCACGTGGCCTCCAGCAGCAACCGCTGCTGCGGATCCATCGCCAGCGCCTCACGCGGCGAGATCCCGAAGAACCCCGGATCGAACTCCCCCGCCTCGTGCAGGAACCCCCCCTCACGCACATAACTGTTCCCCCGGCGCTCCCGATCCGGGTTGTACAACCCGTCGAGATCCCAACCGCGGGTCGTCGGGAACTCGCTGATCCCGTCTCCGCCCTCGGCCACCAGCCGCCACAAATCCTCGGCCGAACCCACCCCGCCCGGATAGCGGCACGCCATCCCCACGATCACGATCGGGTCGTCCGCCACAGGCACAACGGACGTGGGGATGATCACGTCGGCCTGCCGGCCGAGCAGCTCGCCCAGCAGGAACTCCGCCAGCACCACCGGCGTCGGATAGTCGAACACCAACGTCGACGGCAACCGCAACCCCGTCACACCGTTCAACCGGTTGCGCAACTCCACCGCGGTCAGCGAGTCAAACCCCAGCTCGCGAAACTCCCGCCGCACCTCCACCAGCTGCGGCGAAGCATGCCCCAACACCGTGGCCACCTCACCCCGAACCAACTCCACCACAAACCGCATCCGATCGGCCTGCCCCAGACCGGCCAACCGCCCCACCAACACCCCATCACCCACCGACGACACCGACACCGCCGACCGGCGAACCCCACGCACCAGCCCGCGCAGCAGATGCGGCACCTCACCACTCCCCCGCACCGCCGACACGTCAAACCGCGCCGCCACAACCACCGCAGCACCCACCACACCCGCCGCCTCGAACAACGCCAAACCCTGCTCAGGCGACAACGGCATCATCCCCGCCCGCGCCATCCGCCGCATATCCGCCTGGCTCAGCGCCCCGGTCATCCCGGCATCCTGCGCCCAGGCACCCCACGCCAGCGACAACCCCGCCAGCCCCTGCGCCCGCCGCACCTGCGCCAACACGTCCAAGAACGCGTTCGCCGCCGCGTAGTTACCCTGACCCGCCCCACCGAACGTCCCCGCCACCGACGAGAACACCACGAACGCCGCCAGGTCCAGACCCGCGCTGAGCTCGTGCAGATGCCAGGCCGCATCCACCTTCGGCCGCAACACCACATCCAGCCGCTCCGCCGACAACGACGGAATCGTCCCGTCGTCCAGCACACCCGCGGTGTGAATCACCGCGGTCAACGGATGATCGGCCGGGACCTGCGCCAGCAGCGCCGCCACCTGATCCCGATCGGCCACATCACACGCCGCGATCTCCACCTCGACCCCGTGCGCGATCAGCTCCGCCTGCAACGCCACCGCCCCCGGCGCATCCGCTCCCCGCCGGCTGACCAGCAGCAGACGCCGCACCCCACGCTCGGCCACCACATGCCGCGCGAACAACCCGCCCAGACCACCGGTACCACCAGTGATCAACACCGTGCCCTCGGGATCCCACGAGCGGGCACCGTCCTCGTCCAGGTCATCGCCGACACCCGAACCCGGCGTCACCCGCGCCAGGCGCGGCACCCACATCTCACCCCCGCGCACCGCCACCTGCGGCTCACCCGACGCCAGCACCCCGGCCAACATCCCCGGCAGCGCCGACAGTGAAGACTCCCGCCCGCCCACGTCCACCAGCACGAACCGGCCCGGGTTCTCCAGCTGCGCACTGCGCACCAGACCCCACACCCCGGCGGCCGGCAGATCGGTGACCGCGTCCCCTTCCCGCGCCTCAATCGCACCACTGGTGAGAACCACCAAGCGGGAGTCGACGAACCGGTCATCGGCCAGCCATCGCTGCACCACATCCAGCACCCGGGCGGCCAGCTCATGCGCCGACTCCACCACTCCGCACGCCGGGTCCGAGATCGCCTCGGCCACTATCACGCCGGGTACCGGATCCGCCAGGACCGACAGATCCGCGTGAACCTGAGCCGGCTGACCGACCGTCTCCCAGGCGGCGGCGACCCCTAGGAGGTCGAGACCGAGCACCGCCACCGGCACCGCATCGGCCGTCGAAAGCTCCGTCAGCGGCGACCACTCCACCTCGAACAGCGGGTCCCGCCCCGCCCCGCGACCGCCGGAGGCGACCGCGAGCTGATCGGCGGAGACCGGCCGCAGCACCAGCGAACGTGCCGACAGCACCGGCTCCCCGGTGGCGTCCACCGCGCTCACCGAAACCGAATCGTCGCCCGTCTTGGCCAGCCGCACCCGCAGCACCGACGCACCACCCGCGTGCAGGCAGACTCCACCCCAGGAGAACGGCAACCGCCCGCCCTCGGCACCGTCCAGCCCGGCGAACGAAACCGCATGCAACGCCGCATCCAACAGCGCCGGATGCAACCCGAACGAACCCGCGCTCGACGCGGCCTGCTCAGGCAGAGCGACCTCGGCGAACACCGCGCCGTCAGCACCCCGCCAGGCAGCCCGCAGCCCCTGGAACACCGGCCCATAGCTCAGCCCGTCCCCGGCAAGCCACTCGTACAACCCGTCCAGCTCGATCGCGATCGCGCCCTGCGGCGGCCACACCGCGGTGTCGAACTCCACACTCCGGCCACCGGCCCCCGCGTACCGGCCATCCACCGCCAAAATCCCCGCGGCGTGCTCCACCCACGGCTCATCCTCAGCCGCCTCCGCCGGCCGCGCGTAGATGTTCACACCACGACGACCCGACTCCGCGGCGGCAGCCACCCACACCTGCACCGCCAACGCGTCCCGCTCACCCAGCACCAACGGCGCGGCCAGCGTCAGCTCCTCCACCACATCACAGCCGACCTGATCACCCGCCCGGATCGCCAACTCCAGGAACGCCGTACCCGGCACCACCACCGAACCCATCACCGCGTAATCGGCCAGCCACGGATGCGACCGCAGCGACAACCGGCCGGTCAGCAACACCCCATCGGAACCGGCCAGCCCCACCGCCGCGCCCAGCAACGGATGCCCCGCAGCCGCCAGGCCCGCCGCCGCCACATTCCTCGCACGATCACCGGCGCCCTGGGGCCAGTACCACTGGTGTTGGAAGGCGTAGGTCGGCAGCTCCACCAGCCGCCCACCCGGCAACACCGCACGCCAGTCGAGCGCTACCCCGTGCACATGCAACTCGGCCAGCGCCGCCATGACCGCCGCCTGCTCATCACGGCCCCTGCGCAGCACCGGCACCAGCACCGCATCTGGATCCGCGTACGCATCCGCCCCAAGCGAACGAGCGTCCGAACCCCGCGAGTCCGAGTCGGCGAGCGCGGTGAGGGTGTCGGCGGCCATCGCGGTCAGCACACCGTCCGGCCCCAGCTCCAGATACGCCCGCACACCCTGCGCGTGCAGCGTCCGGACGCCGTCGGCGAAGCGGACCGCGCCACGCACCTGATCCACCCAGTAGTCCGGCGAGCACAACTGCTCCGCCGTGGCCACCTCGCCGGTCACGTTCGACACCACCGCGATACGCGGCGCACTGTAGGTCAACCCGCCCGCCAGGGCACGGAAGTCCGCCAGCATCGGCTCCATCAACGGCGAATGGAACGCGTGCGACACCCGCAACCGCTTCGTCCTGATGCCCCGCTTCTCCAGGGCGGCGGCCACCTCCAGCACCGCCTCCTCCACCCCGGAGATCACCACCGAGGCCGGGCCGTTCACCGCCGCGACCGACACCTCCTTCTCCCGCCCGGCCAACAGCTCGGCGACCTCCTCCTCCGAGGCCTGCACCGCCACCATCGCCCCACCCGCGGGGAGCGCCTGCATCAACCGCGCCCGGCCCGCCACCAACGCACACGCATCGGCCAGCGACAACACCCCGGCCACGTGCGCCGCGGTGATCTCCCCGATCGAATGCCCGGCCAGCACATCCGGCCGCACCCCCCACGAGGACACCAGCCGGAACAACGCCGTCTCCACCGCGAACAGCGCCGGCTGCGCCCACCCCGTCCGATCCAGCAACCCCGCCTCGACCGACCCCGGCTCGGCGAACAGCACCTCACGCACCGACCCGTCCAGCAGCGGATCCAGCTTCGCGATCACCTCGTCCAACGCCGCCGCGAACACCGGGAACCGCGCATACAGCTCCCGGCCCATCCCCGCCCGCTGGCTCCCCTGACCGGTGAACAGGAACGCGAGCCGCGGCTCCGCCCCGGCCACCCCGCGCACCACACCCGCACCCGGACCGTCCTCGGCCAGCGCACCCAGCCCGGCCAGCACCCCGTCACGGCCATCGGCCAGCACCACCGCCCGATGCTCAAACGCCGACCGCGTCGTGGCCAGCGAGAACGCCACATCGGCCAGCCCCAGACCAGGCTCACCGTCCAGGAACGACGCCAGCCGCCCGGCCTGCGCCCGCAACGCCTCCACCGACCGGCCCGACACCAGCACCGGCACCACACCCTGCTCGGCTTCGCTCTGCGGACTCTCCGGTCCCCGTGGCGCCTCCTCGGTTTCGGCCTCCGGTCCTTGTTCGATGATTACGTGGGCGTTGGTGCCACTGATCCCGAACGACGACACCCCCGCCCGCCACGGCCGATCCACCCGAGGCCACGACCTGGCCTCGGTCAACAACTCCACCGCACCCGAGGCCCAATCCACATGCGACGACGGCGCATCCACATGCAACGTCCTGGGCAACACCCCATGCCGCATCGCCATGACCATCTTGATCACACCGGCGACGCCCGCCGCCGCCTGCGTGTGACCGATGTTCGACTTGATCGACCCCAGCAGCAACGGCCGACCCTCCGGCCGACCCTGACCGTACGTCGCCAGCAACGCCTGCGCCTCGATCGGGTCACCCAGCGTCGTCCCCGTCCCATGCGCCTCCACCACATCCACCTCGGACGGGTTCAAACCCGCACCGGCCAGAGCCTGACGAATCACCCGCTGCTGCGACGGACCATTCGGCGCGGTCAGACCATTCGACGCCCCATCCTGATTAATCGCCGACCCACGCAGAACCGCGAGTACCCGGTGGCCACTGCGCCGAGCGTCCGACAACCGCTCCAGCACCACCACACCGATACCCTCGGCCCAACTCGTACCGTCCGCCGCCTCGGCGAACGCCTTACACCGCGCATCAGGAGCCAGCCCACCCTGCTGACTGAAATCGATGAACGCCCCCGGCGACGCCATCACCGTCACACCACCGGCCAACGCCAGACTGCACTCACCCGAACGCAGCGCCTGCGCCGCCAGATGCATCGCCACCAGCGACGACGAACACGCCGTGTCCACCGTCATCGCCGGACCCTCCAAGCCCAGCGCGTAGGAGACCCGACCCGACAACACACTCCCCGCATTACCGGTGCCGAAGAAACTCATCACATCCGGCGGGAACTCCACACTCGACGCATAGTCGTGATACGACACCCCGGCGAACACGCCGGTACGACTGCCGCGCAGCGAAACCGGATCCATCCCCGCCCGCTCGATCGCCTCCCACGTGGCCTCCAACAGCAACCGCTGCTGCGGATCCATCGCCAGCGCCTCACGCGGCGAGATCCCGAAGAACCCCGGATCAAACTCCCCCGCCTCGTGCAGGAACCCCCCCTCACGCACATAACTGTTCCCCCGGCGCTCCCGATCCGGGTTGTACAACCCGTCGAGATCCCAACCGCGGGTCGTCGGGAACTCGCTGATCCCGTCTCCGCCCTCGGCCACCAGCCGCCACAAATCCTCGGCCGAACCCACCCCGCCCGGATAGCGGCACGCCATCCCCACGATCACGATCGGGTCGTCCGCCACAGGCACAACGGACGTGGGGATGATCACGTCGGCCTGCCGGCCGAGCAGCTCGCCCAGCAGGAACTCCGCCAGCACCACCGGCGTCGGATAGTCGAACACCAACGTCGACGGCAACCGCAACCCCGTCACACCGTTCAACCGGTTGCGCAACTCCACCGCGGTCAGCGAGTCAAACCCCAGCTCGCGAAACTCCCGCCGCACCTCCACCAGCTGCGGCGAAGCATGCCCCAACACCGTGGCCACCTCACCCCGAACCAACTCCACCACAAACCGCATCCGATCGGCCTGCCCCAGACCGGCCAACCGCCCCACCAACACCCCATCACCCACCGACGACACCGACACCGCCGACCGGCGAACCCCACGCACCAGCCCGCGCAGCAGATGCGGCACCTCACCACTCCCCCGCACCGCCGACACGTCAAACCGCGCCGCCACAACCACCGCAGCACCCACCACACCCGCCGCCTCGAACAACGCCAAACCCTGCTCAGGCGACAACGGCATCATCCCCGCCCGCGCCATCCGCCGCATATCCGCCTGGCTCAGCGCCCCGGTCATCCCGGCATCCTGCGCCCAGGCACCCCACGCCAGCGACAACCCCGCCAGCCCCTGCGCCCGCCGCACCTGCGCCAACACGTCCAAGAACGCGTTCGCCGCCGCGTAGTTACCCTGACCCGCCCCACCGAACGTCCCCGCCACCGACGAGAACACCACGAACGCCGCCAGGTCCAGACCCGCGCTGAGCTCGTGCAGATGCCAGGCCGCATCCACCTTCGGCCGCAACACCACATCCAGCCGCTCCGCCGACAACGACGGAATCGTCCCGTCGTCCAGCACACCCGCGGTGTGAATCACCGCGGTCAACGGATGATCGGCCGGGACCTGCGCCAGCAGCGCCGCCACCTGATCCCGATCGGCCACATCACACGCCGCGATCTCCACCTCGACCCCGTGCGCGATCAGCTCCGCCTGCAACGCCACCGCCCCCGGCGCATCCGCTCCCCGCCGGCTGACCAGCAGCAGACGCCGCACCCCACGCTCGGCCACCACATGCCGCGCGAACAACCCGCCCAGACCACCGGTACCACCAGTGATCAACACCGTGCCCTCGGGATCCCACGAGCGGGCACCGTCCTCGTCCAGGTCATCGCCGACACCCGAACCCGGCGTCACCCGCGCCAGGCGCGGCACCCACATCTCACCGCCGCGCACCGCCACCTGCGGCTCACCCGACGCCAGAACCGCGGACAGCCCGTCGGACAAAGTCGCGAGCGAAGACCCCTGATCATCCACGTCGACCAGCACAAACCGGCCCGGATTCTCCGACTGAGCACTGCGGACAAGCCCTCGTACCGCCGCCACGACCGGGTCCGGCGCCGCTGCACCGTCCGCACTGACACCGGCCACAACCCCGCGCCGGGTGACGAACACCAGGCGCGAATCGGCGAACCGGTCATCTGCCAGCCATCCCTGCAGCAAGCCCAGAACATGCGAGGTCAACTCGTGCACCGACTCCACGACCCCGCTGTCTCGGCCAGAGACCACTTCCGCCACCACCACACCCGGCACCGGACCCGCCTCCACCAGCGACAGCAGATCCGCATAAACCGGCGCCGAATCCCCGCCCGAACCCCCAGCCGCCTGCAGCGTCCCAGCGACACCCAACGTGTCCAGGCCGAGCACCGCCACCGGGAGCGGATCGGCGGTCGGGAGATCTGTCAGCGGCGTCCACTCCAAGCCGAACAGCGCGTCCCGCTCCACCCCTCGGCCGCTTCCCGCAGCGGCGAACAGCTCGGCTGCGACCGGCCGCAGCACCAGTGAACGTGCCGACAGCACCGGCTCCCCAGCCGCGTCCACCGCCGTCACCGAGACCGCATCAGCGTCGGTCCTGGCCAGCCGCACCCGCAGCACCGACGCACCACTCGCGTGCAGGCAGACTCCACCCCAGGAGAACGGCAACCGCCCGCCCTCGGCACCGTCCAGCCCGGCGAACGACACCGCGTGCAACGCCGCATCCAACAGCGCCGGATGCAACCCGAACGAACCCGCGCTCGACGCGGCCTGCTCAGGCAGAACGACCTCGGCGAACACCGCGCCGTCAGCACCCCGCCAGGCAGCCCGCAGCCCCTGGAACACCGGCCCGTAGTGGAACCCGCCCGCGGCGAACCGGTCGTACAACCCGTCCAGCTCAATGACGGAAGCCCCCTGCGGCGGCCACACCACCGTCTCGAACCGCTCAGCGACGCGGCCTCCGGCCGTCAGCACACCGGTCGCGTGCTCAACCCATGGCTCCTCATCGGCGGCCTCGGTCGTCCGGGCATAGATGCTCACACCACGACGGCCCGACCCGTCCGCCGCCCCCACCCACACCTGCACCGCGACCGCATCCCGCTCACCCAGCACCAGCGGCGTGGTCAAGGTCAGCTCCTCGACCACATCACATCCGGCCTGATCACCCGCCCGCACCGCCAGCTCCACGAACGCCGAACCCGGCACCAGTACCGAACCCATCACCACGTAATCGGCCAGCCACGGATGCGACCACAGCGACAACCGGCCGGTCAGCAACACCCCATCGGAGCCGGCCAGCCCGACCGCGGCCCCCAGCAACGGATGGCCCGTAGCCGCCAACCCGGCAGCCGCCACATTCCCCACCCGCGAACCCGCACCATCAGGCCAGAAACGCTGACGCTGGAACGCATAGGTCGGCAACTCCACCCGGCGCCCACCCGCAAGCACCGACTCCCAATGCACCACCACCCCGCACACATGCAGCTGAGCCAACGCCGACATGACCGACCACTGCTCGTCCCGGTCCCTGCGCAGCACCGGCACCACCACCGCGTCAGACCCCGCCACCAGGTCCGCGACGGGCTGCTCCTCGGCGGCAAGGGTGTCCTGAGCCATGGCGGTCAGCACCCCGTCGGGGCCGAGCTCGAAGTACGCCCGCACGCCCTGGCCGTGCAGCGTGCGGATGCCGTCGGCGAAGCGTACGGCCTGGCGAACCTGCTCCACCCAGTAATCCGGCGAGCACAACTGCTCCGCCGTGGCCGGCCCACCGGTCACCGTGGACACGATCGCAACGCGCGGCGCGTTGTAGGTCAACGTCCGAGCCACAGCGCGGAAGTCCGCCAGCATCGGCTCCATCAACGGCGAATGGAACGCATGCGACACCCGCAACCGCCGGGTCCTGATCCCCCGCTCCTCCAGCACCGCGACGATACCGAGAACCGGCTCCTCCACCCCGGAGATCACCACCGAGGACGGGCCGTTCACCGCCGCGATCGACACCTCACCCTCACGGCCCTCCAGCAGAGCGGCGACCTCCTCCTCCGAGGCCTGCGCCGCCACCATCGCCCCACCCGCGGGCAACGCCTGCATCAACCGGCCCCGAGCGGCCACCAACGCGCACGCATCGGCAAGCGACAACACCCCCGCCACATGCGCCGCCGCCAACTCCCCCACCGAATGCCCCGCCAGCACATCCGGCTTGACACCCCACGAGGACACCAGGCGGAACAACGCCACCTCAAGCGCGAACAGCGCCGACTGCGCCCACCCCGTCTGGTCCAGCAACCCCGCCTCAGCCGTACCCGGCTCGGCGAACAGCACCTCACGCACCGAACAGCCCACCCGCTCGGCCGACTCGCCACCCGGCCGCCCGGCCGGCTCCCCGTCCAACTGCTCCAGCACCGCGTCCAACGCCTCGGCGAACACCGGGAACCGCTCATACAGCTCCCGGCCCATCCCCGCCCGCTGGCTTCCCTGACCGGTGAACAGGAATGCGATCTTGTCTCGCCGCCCGCTCTGCCCCAGCAGGGCGCCCGCACCCGACCGGCCCTCGGCCACGGCCCGCAGCCCGGCCACGACATCCTCGCGAGCACCGGCCAGCACCGCCGCCCGGTGCTCGAAGACCGATCGCGTCGTGACAAGGGAGAAGGCCATGTCGGCCAGATCCAGATCAGGTTCGGCGTCCAGGTATGACACCAGCCGCTCGGCCTGCGCCCGCAGCGCCTCCGCCGTACGACCCGAAATCAGCATCGGGGGCACACCTGCGGTCGCCGCCGGGCCCTGGTCCTCCGCCCTCGCCTCGACTGGTGTGTTCTCCGGTGCCTGCTCGATGATCACGTGGGCGTTGGTGCCGCTGAGCCCGAACGACGACACCCCGGCCCGCCACGGCCGATCCACCCGAGGCCAGGCCCTGGCCTCGGTCAGCAGCTCCACCGCACCCGAGGCCCAGTCCACATGCGACGACGGCGCATCCACATGCAACGTCTTGGGCAACACCTCATGCCGCATCGCCATGACCATCTTGATCACACCCGCCACACCGGCGGCCGCCTGGGTGTGACCGATGTTCGACTTCACCGACCCCAGCAGCAACGGCCGATCCTCCGGCCGATCCTGCCCATAGGTCGCCAGCAACGCCTGCGCCTCGATCGGGTCACCCAGCGTCGTACCGGTGCCGTGCCCCTCGACCACGTCCACATCAGCGGGGTTCAGCCCGGCGCTGCCCAGCGCCTGGCGAATCACTCGCTGCTGCGACGGACCATTCGGCGCGGTGAAGCCATTCGACGCGCCGTCCTGGTTCACCGCCGACCCGCGCAGAACCGCGAGTACCTGATGGCCGTTGCGCTGAGCGTCCGACAACCTCTCCAGCACCAGCATGCCCACGCCCTCGGCCCACCCCGTGCCGTCCGCCGCGTCGGCGAACGCCTTGCACCGGCCGTCAGCCGCCAGCCCACCCTGCCGGGTGAACTCCACGAACGCGCCAGGGGTGCTCATCACGGTCACCCCACCCGCCAGCGCCAGCGAGCAGTCGCCGCTGCGCAGCGCCTGCGTCGCCAGGTGCAACGCCACCAGGGATGACGAGCACGCGGTGTCCACCGTCACCGCCGGACCCTCCAGGCCCAGCGTGTACGAAAGCCGACCGGAGGCCGCGCCCGCGCCCATCCCGGTCCCGACGTTGCCCTCGAGATCGGCCAGCGAGTTCACCATCAGGTAGGAGTAGTCCTGACCGCTCATCCCGACGAAGACCCCGGTACGGCTGCCGCGCAGCCGGGCGGCGTCGATCCCGGCCCGCTCGACGGCCTCCCACGACACCTCCAGCAGCAGCCGCTGCTGCGGATCCATCGCCAGCGCCTCACGCGGCGAGATCCCGAAGAACCCAGGGTCGAAGTCCGCGACGTCGCGGATGAAGGCTCCCTTGTCGGTGTCGCTTCGAGGCCGGCCGTCCGAATCATGACCCGACAGCATGTCGAGATCCCAGTCGCGATCGGACGGGAAGCCCGAGATGGCGTCACCACCTTCGACGATCAGCCGCCACAGATCCTCAGGGGAGGACACCCCGCCGGGGAACCGGCAGCTCATCGCCACGATGGCGATCGGCTCGGTTGTGACCGCGACCAGCTTCTGGTACTGACGCCGTAGCCGTTCGGCCTCCTTCATGGAGGTCCGGAGCGCCTGTACGACCTTCTCACTGGGCGTATCCATCACAGCCTCCGTACATCGGGCGGGGTCGGGAAACGTACGGCCGACGTCACCGGTACCAGGACACCCACCGCCGCCGCGTCGATCGCGTCAGTCACCACATCCCTCTCCGCGCACACCGGCACCCGGTGCTCTCGCCTGGTGGGGCGTCCCCGCCAGGAAGGGGAGGCCGTAGCACGGGTCTCCGCATGGTTGAAGAGGATGACTGACGGTATGCACGACGAGGCTCCCGTTAAGAGGAAGGTCGTCGAGCATGCCATTCATTCGGTGAAGTTAGGCCGATGGCGACTCGGCAAACTCCTAGTCTTTAGAGGGCCTGGCGAGCCGGCCGCGCCCACGGGCCGGGGCCCCGGGAAAACTAGTGATCCCCCTAACATCGCCGCGATACCGTGCGGGCACGCCGATGTGCAGGACACAGAGACGTTCACGGCGACGACGGATCCGCACCGGAGCAGACACCCGCGTGTCACCGGCTGTTCGGCAGCCGGGCTCCCGCGATGGAGGTGTGTGTGATGGGCGAGGGCCGCAAGCCACTGCTGTTTGTCAGCAACGCGGGGGTCGGTGTCTTCAATCCCCTGTGCGTGATCGCCGCCGAGCTGGCCCGGCGTGGTACGGAGGATCTGTGGTTCGCGACGGACGAGTCCCGCAGGGCCGAGGTCGAGAAGATCGACGAGGGAAGCGGCGTGCGATTCGCCTCGCTCGGCGAGACCGATCCAGAGCAGTCCCCCAGTGACTGGGACGACGAGATGTACCGGCAGGTCACCCAGCGGTCCCGGTGGAAGGCGCACCGCGCGGTGGTACGGCGCGGGTTCTCCCCGGAGAGCGGAAAGCAGAAGTATCTGGCACTCGACGCCCTGGTCGAAGAGCTCAACCCAGCCCTCATGATCTTCGATAGCCTACACTCCGTCGCGCTCCTGGTAGCGCTCAAGAGGAAGATCCCATTCGCCCTCAGCTCGCCTTTCATGCCGAGCAATCTGCTTATTCCGCGTGGGTTCCCCATGCTGCACACCGGCCTGCCGTTGAATATGTCGTTTCCGCAACGGGTCCGCAACACCGTGTTCAAGCTCCGGGCCGGGATGATGTTCCTGCACCCAAAGATGCTGAGGCGCGTTCTTGAAGGCGCCTCAAAGGTGAGACAAGGTCTGCTGCCACGGGAGATTCTCGGTCTATCGGCGAAAGTCGATCACGCCGATCTCGTCCTGTGCTACACGGTCTTCGGGCTGGAGTATCCCTTTCCCGTTCCGGATAAGTTCCACCTGGTCGGCGCCATGATCCCGCCGTTGCCGGAGGCGCCGGACGACGACGACCTGTCCGGTTGGCTCGACGCCAACCCCTCCGTGGTCTACATCGGACTCGGCACCATCACACGGCTGACCCGCCACGAAGTACACGCGCTGGTGGAGGTCGCCCGCCGGTTGGACGGCAGGCATGCCGTGCTGTGGAAGCTGCCGACCGGGCAGCAACACCTGCTGCCCCCCAGGGACGAGCTGCCACCGAACCTCAGGATCGAGAGCTGGGTCCCCTCGCAACTCGACGTGCTGGCCCATCCCAGCGTCAAGCTCTTCTTCAACCACGGCGGCGGCAACGCGTTCCACGAGGGCCTGTACTTCGGCAAGCCGCAGGTCATCCGGCCGCTCTGGGTCGACTGCTATGACCAGGCGGTGCGCGGCGTGGACAGCGGGGTCAGCCTCACGGTGAACGATCCGCAGACCATCGACGTCGATGATGTGATCGACAAGATCACCCAAGTGCTGGGCAACCCTGCCTTCCGTGAGCGCGCCGAATTCTTCGCCAAGGTGCAGCATGAGGCGGGAGGCGTCCGAGCAGCCGCCGATCTGATCCTGGGCAACCCGGCGCTGAAATGATCCGACAGGTACTGCCGAAGGACGTGGCGACAGCATGGAAACGCACAATGGCGATCCGATATCCATCGAGTTCCCGAGGCGGCGACGCGGGCAGCTCTCTCCCCCGGACGAATACGCCTCACTCCGGGAGCAGTCGGGACTGGTCAAGTCGGCGCTGCCCAACGGCAGCACCGTGTGGCTGGTCACTCGACATGATGACGTGCGCACTGTGCTCACCGATCCCCGGATCAGTGCCAGCCCCTTGCACGAGGGCTTTCCGACGATCGGGCGCAACGGGACGGTGCCGCCGCCCGACCAGATTCCCGGCTGGTTCGTCGCGTACGACCCGCCGGAGCACACCCGCTTCCGCAAGGCTCTGATCCCTGAATTCACCGTACGGCGGATCGCTGAGCTTCGCCCGGCCGTCCAGCGGGTCGTCGACACCTGCATCGACGACATGCTCGCCACCGGCACCACCGCCGACCTGGTGTCCGCGTTCGCGCTGCCGGTGCCGTCGCTGATCATCTGTGAGTTGCTCGGCGTGCCGCGTACGGACCGCGAGCTTTTCGAGTCGAGGACGCGCATCCTGGTGACCTTCACGTCGACCGACGATGAACGCGAGTCCGCGACCAGGGACCTGCTGCTGTACATCTCCAAGCTGATCGCCATGAAGCAGCGGTTCCCCGGCAGGGACCTGACCAGCCGGCTGTTGTCCGCCGGGGTGCTGACCCCCAAGGAGATCTCCGGCGTCGCCCTGCTGCTGCTGATCGCCGGGCACGAGACGACGGCGAACAACATCGCGCTCGGCGTGGTCATGCTGCTGCTGAACCGGCAGTGGGTCGGCGCGCCGGGGGTGGTGGAGGAAGTGCTGCGCTACCTGTCCGTCGCTGACCGGGTGGCTCTCCGCGTGGCCATTGAGGACATCGAGATCGGCGGGCACGTCATCAAGGCCGGCGAGGGCATCGTGCCGCTCGGCGCCGCGGCGAACCACGACCATGCCACGTTCGAGCGGGCCGACGAGTTCGATCCGAGCCGTTCGGCCCGCCACCACGTCGCGTTCGGGTACGGCGTGCACCAGTGTCTCGGGCAGAACCTCGTCAGGGTCGAGATGGAGGCCGTCTTCACGTCCCTATTCCAGCGGATTCCGACCCTTCAGCTCGATCTCGCGGTCGAGGACCTGCCGTTCAAGTACGACGGTGTGCTGTTCGGGCTGCATGCGCTGCCGGTCCGTTGGTGACGGAGCGGCAGGCCCCGGCCGGTCACCTGTCAGACCCGGTCTTTCAAAAATGAGGAATGTCATGCGTGTCAATGTGAACGCCCAGCGCTGCATCGGTGCCGGCCAGTGCGTGCTCATCGCGCCGGAGGTCTTCGACCAGAGCGACGAGGGAACCGTCATCGTTCTGGTCGAAGACCTGGACGATTCGGCTCAGGCCGTTATGCGGGAGGCCGTCGTGGCCTGCCCGTCCAGGTCCATCTCGCTGGCCGAAAGCTGAGAACCGCACCGAGCGGGTAACCGCGAGCTGACCGCACGAATCCGACCCGGCCGGGTGGACGCACACCCGGCCGGGTCAATTGGCGTTCCGGACCGTCCCACTACCTCGGGTCCCGCCGTCATGGTCCCGCGCCCACGAAACGGGACCATGACGGCGGAACGTCCGGCGGGACGGCGAGACCATGACAGCGGGACGTCCGGCGGGACGGCGCGGCTCATTGGAGCCCGCCGTCGAGGGCCGCCCGCACCAGCTCGTCGAGCCCCATCGAGTCGAGCGCGTCATCGGCGTCCTCATCCGTCTCGGTGGACGTCGCCTCCGGGTCGCCGGCCAGGTGCAGCAGCGCGTCCAGCACGCCGATCTCCCTCAGCTTGGCCATGGAGAGCGAGGCGAACATCGCCCGCACCCGCGACTCCTCCTCATCGACGCCCGAGGCCGCGCCCGTCTCCGGCAGGAGCTGCGCGATCACGTGACCGGCGAGGGCCTCCGGAGTCGGGTAGTCGAAGATGAGCGTGGAGGGCAGCTTCAGCCCCGTCAAGGCCGTGAGCCGGTTACGCAGCTCGATCGCGCTGAGGGAGTCGAACCCGAGGTCCCGGAACGCCTGATCGGCGCCGATCGCCTCGCGACCGGAGTGCCCGAGAACCATGGCGATCTGGCCGCGCAGCAGGTCGAGCAGCACGCCAAGCCGTTCGGAGCCGGCAAGGCCGGCCAGCCTGTCCCGCAGGGCGGACGCCGACTGCGCGGCCTCCTGCCCCGAGCCTGCCGACTCGACCAGCTCATGATATCCCGGCAGCTCACGCAGCAGCCGGCTGGGCCGGCCCGCCGTGTAGGAGCGGACGAACCGCTCGTGCTCGATGTCGGCGACCACGGCGACCGGTTCGCCTCCGGCGACGAGGCCGCTCAACGCGGCGACCGCCAGCTCGGGGTCCATCGGGCGCACGCCCATCCGCCGGGACGCCTCCTGCGCCGCGGCCACCTCCGCCATACCGCCGCCGGCCCAGGCCCCCCACGCCACCGCCGTGGCCGCCAGCCCGCGCTCGCGCCGCCGCTCGGCCAGGCCGTCCAGCACCGCGTTGGCGGCGGCGTAGTTGCCCTGGCCGGGGCTGCCGAGCGTCCCCGCCGCGGACGAGAACAGCACGAACACCGGCAGATCCAGGTCTCGCGTCAGCTCGTCCAGCACGACCGCCGGTGCCACCTTGGCGCGGAACACCGTCTCGAACCGCTCCCGGGTCAAGCCGTCCACCACGCCGTCGTCGACCACGCCCGCGGCGTGCACCACACCGGTCAGCGGGAACTCGGCCGGGATGCCGGCCAGTACGGCGGCCAGTGCGTCCGGGTCGGCCGCGTCGCAGGCCGCGACGGTCACCTGGGCGCCCAGCCTCGCCACCTCGTCGCGCAACTCGGCGGCGCCGGGGGCCTCCATCCCCCGCCGGCTGACCAGCACCAGGTGCTCCGCACCATGCCGGGCCAGCCAGCGGGCCAGATGTCCACCGAGCGCGCCGGTGCCGCCGGTGATCAGTACGGTTCCGGACGGCGTCCACTCGTCGGGCCCGTCGGCCTGGCCGACGGGGTCCTGCACCAGCCGCCGGGCGTACGTGCCGGAGGCCCGGATGGCGATCTGGTCCTCGCCGTCCAGCCCGGCCAGCACGCTCGCCAGCCGCCGCGCCGCTTCCCGGTCGAAACCGTCCGGCAGATCGATCAGGCCGCCCCACCGCTGCGGGTGCTCCAGCGCGGCGACTCGGCCGAGCCCCCAGATGGCGGCCTGCGCCGGATCGCGCAGGACGTCGCCGGGATCGGCCGCGACCGCGCCTCGGGTGAGGCACCACAGCGGCGCGTCGATGCCTGCATCGCCCAGCGCCTGGATCAGCAGGGTCGTCAGGGCGAGCCCGCAGGGAAGCCCGGTGTCCCCGATGCCTCCACTGTTCACGGTGTCCCCGGTGTCCCCGGTGTCCCCGGTGTCCCCGGTGTCCCCAGACTCCCCGGTGTTCCCGGACTCCCGCAATGCCAGGAACGAGACCACTCCGGCGAACGGCCGGGCGCCGGCGTGCGCGCCCAGCCACTCGGCCAGCGCGGCCCGATCCCGGGTTACGGCGGCGAGGTCGGCCACCTCCATGCGGACCACGTCGGCACCGAGCGTGTCGATCACCGAGCCCGTCCAGGCGTCCGCGCGCAGTTCCTCGGGGAGCACCACCAGCCAGGGGCCGGCCGGGCCGGCCTGTGAGGTCCGGCCGAGCGCGACCGCGTCGTCACCGGTGAGGGGCTTCCAGACGATCCGGTACCGCCAGGCGTCCACGGTGGATCTCCGGCGCCGCTCCCGCCGCCACGACGACAGCGCCGGCAGCACCTTGGTCAGCGCCTCATCGTCCACGTCGAGCCGCGACGCCAGCGCCTTGGCGTCCTCCTCCTCGACGGCCGCCCAGAATTCGGCGTCCACCGGGTCCACCGCGCCGCCCGGGTCCGCCGCGCGGGTCCGGCCCGGGTGGCCCGCGTCGGGCCAGAACCGCTCGTGCTGGAACGCGTACGTCGGCAGGTCCACCGGCCGGGCGCCGGTACCGGCGAAGAGCGAGGCCCAGTCGGGGCTCATCCCGTGTACGTGCAGCCGGGCGAGTGCGGTGACGAGGGCCCGGTGCTCGTCGCGGTCCCTGCGCAGCAGGGGGACCAGCTCCACCTCGGCCTCCGCGGGGATGGTGTCACGGACCATCGCGGTCAGGGTCCCGTCCGGGCCGATCTCGATGTAGCGGGTCACCCCCGCCTCGTGCGCCGCCCGAATCCCGTCGGCGAACCGTACCGCGCTCCGTACGTGCGCCACCCAGTAGTCCGGGGAGCACAGCTCGGCCGTGACGACGCCGCCGGTCACGTTCGAGATCACCGGGATTCGCGGTGCGGAGTAGGAGATGCCTTCGGCGACCGTCCGGAAGTCCGCCAGCATCGGCTCCATCAGCGGCGAGTGGAACGCGTGCGAGACCCGCAGCCGCCTCGTCCGGCGCCCGCTCTCCGCCAGCGCGCCCGCCACGTCGAGCACCGCCTGCTCCGCCCCGGCTATCACCACGGACTCCGGGCCGTTGACCGCGGCGACGGAGACCAGGTGCTCGTGTCCGGACAGCGCCCGCAGCACCTCCTCCTCGCCGGCCTGGACGGCGACCATCGCGCCGCCGGCCGGAAGCCGCTGCATGAGCGCGCCCCTGGCCGCCACCAGCGCGCAGGCGTCCCCGAGTGACAGCACGCCCGCGACGTGCGCCGCGGCCAATTCGCCGACCGAGTGTCCGATCAGCAGGTCAGGGGTGAGATCCCAGGACTCCAGCAGGCGGAACAGGGCCACCTCGACCGCGAACAGCGCCGGCTGGGTCCACCCGGTCCCATCGAGCAGCCCGGCCTCGGGGGTGCCCGCCGGGGCGAACAGGATCTCCCGCAGCGGGCGGTCCAGCCTGGCGTCCAGATGCGCCAGTACGGCGTCGAGCGCATCGGCGAAGACCGGGAACCGGTCGTAAAGCTCGCGGCCCATCTCCGCCCGCTGGCTGCCCTGGCCGGTGAACAGGAACGCCGTCTTGCCCGGTCGCCCGATCCGGCCATCGATCACGTGCGGAGCCGGGTCTCCGTCCGCCACCGCCGTCAGGCCGTCCACCAGCTCCGCACGGCTACCGGCCAGGACGGCGAGCCGCTGCCGGAAGCTCGACCGGCTGGTGGCCAGGGAGTACGCGAGGTCGGCCAGGCCGAGATCGGGGTGTTCGACGAGGTGATCGAGCAGGCGTAGCGCCTGTGCCCGTACCGCGGCCGGAGTCTTGGCCGACAGCGGGACCGGCAGGAGGCCGGGAACCGCCGCGACGGGCATCCCGCGAAGCCCCATGGCGGACCCTGGCGGCTCGGCGGACTTGGACGACCCGGTGAAGTCGGCGGGAGGCGCCTCCTCAATGATCACATGTGAGTTCGTGCCGGTGGCTCCGAAGGACGAGATCCCGGCCCGGCGCGGGCGTCCGGAGTCCGGCCACGGCCTGGCCTCGGTCAGCAGCTCCAGCGCGCCCGCCGACCAGTCCACGTGCGACGACGGCGCGTCCAGGTGCAGCGTCCTCGGCGCCACCCCGTTCCTGATGGCCATGACCATCTTGATCAGTCCGGCGACTCCGGCCGCCGCCTGAGTGTGCCCGATGTTGGACTTGATCGACCCGAGCAGCACCGGCCGTTCACGGTTCTGACCGTAGGTCTCCAGCAGGGCCTGCGCCTCGATCGGGTCGCCCAGCCTGGTGCCGGTGCCGTGCGCCTCCACCACGTCCACGTCGGACGGGGCCAGCCCGGCACCGGCCAGGGCACGGTGGATCACCTTCCGCTGTGACGGGCCGCTCGGCGCGGTGAATCCGTTGGACGCGCCGTCCTGGTTGACGGCCGAACCGCGCAGGATCGCCAGCACGCGATGGCCGTTGCGCCGGGCATCCGACAGCCGTTCGACGACGAGCATGCCGACGCCCTCCGCCCAGCCCGTGCCGTCGGCGGCGTCGGAGAACGCCTTGCACCGGCCGTCCGGGGACAGTGCCCCCATCTCGCCGAACTCGACGAAGCCCACCGGGGTGGACATCACGGCGACCCCACCGGCGAGAGCCAGCGAGCACTCCCCGGACCGCAGCGCCTGCGCGGCCAGGTGCAACGCCACCAGCGACGAGGAGCAGGCGGTGTCCGCGGTCACCGAGGGTCCCACCAGGCCGAAGGTGTAGGACAGCCGGCCGGAGATCACGCTGGCCGCCTGGGCCGTCTGCGCGTGGCCGTGATGATCGCGGGGTGGCTGGTAGTCACCACCGGTGGCGCCGACATAGACGCCCACATCACTGCCCCGCAGGCCGGCGGGCTCGATGCCCGCCCGTTCGAACGCCTCCCAGGCGGCTTCGAGCACCAGTCGCTGCTGCGGGTCCATCACCATCGCCTCACGGGGCGAGATGCCGAAGAAACCCGGGTCGAAGTCGGCGACGTCGTAGAGGAAACCGCCTCCGGCCGCCGTGCTGCGGCCACGCCCGTCGGCGTCCCCACCGGACAGAGCGGCCAGGTCCCAGCCCCGGTCGGCGGGGAACGCGCCGACCGCGTCCACCTCGCCGGTGACCAGCCGCCACAGGTCCTCCGGTGAGCGGACGCCACCCGGATACCGGCAGCTCATGCCGACGATGACGATCGGGTCGTCCGAGAGCGCGGCCGGCACGGGTGCTCGGCTCTCCTCGCCGAGGCTCTCCTCGCCGAGCACCCGGCCCGCCAGGTGTTCGGCGAGTTCCACCGGTGTCGGGTGGTCGAAGACGAGCGTGGCGGGCAGGGTCAGCCCGGTCGCGGCGTTGAGCTGGTTACGCAGGTCGACCGCGGTGAGAGAGTCGAACCCGAAGTCCCGGAAGGCCCGGTCGGCCTCGATCGCGGCGCCGTCCGTGTGCCCGAGGACCGCGGCGGCCCTGGTCACCACCAGTTCGAGGACGAGGCCGGCGCGCTCGGCCGCCGGCACCCCGAGAAGACGGTCCCGGAGCGCGGCCGCCACGGTGGGTTCGCCGTCGTGGGCGCCGCCGCCCGCCGCCTCGATCGCCCGCCGGGCCTGGGGAAGCTCGTCCAGCAGCGGGGTCGGCCGCGACGCGAGGAAGGCCGGGGCGAACCGGTCCCACGCCACGTCGGCGACCGTCACCGCGCTCTCGCCGTTCGCGACGACCCGGCCCAGCGCGCTGAGTGCGAGCTCCGGCGCCAGGGCGGGCAGCCCGTTCACCCGCAGGTGCAGGTCCATTCCCCTGTCTGTGGTCACGCCGCTGTCCGCCCATGCCGACCAGGACACGGTGGTTCCCACCACGCCTCGGGCGCGGCGCGCTTCGACCAGTGCGTCCCGGACCGCCTCCGCGGCGGCGGCGACCCCTCGGCCGGCGACCCCCCAGACGCCGGAGAGCGAGCAGAACAGAACGAACGCGTCCAGCTCCCGGTCTTCCAGCAGGGAGTCCAGGTGCACCGCCCCGGCGGCGTAGGCCGCGGCGGTCGCGGCCATGTCCGCCGGCTCGGCCCCTTCCAGGGGGGCGGCCTCGGCCGGTTCCTCGGCGTAGATGACCGCGTCCGGCGGGAACTCCGCCAGCAGGGCGGCCACGGCCTCCCGATCCGCCAGGTCGCAGTGCCTGATCGTCACCCGGGGATCCGCGCCGGCGGGCTCCACCCGATCGGCGGCCCCCAGCGGCTCCGCGGGCTCCGTCAAGGCGGGGCGCCCGGCCAGCACGACTCGGTCGGCGCCCGTGTCGGCCAGCCAGCGGGCGATGCGCTCGCCGGAGACTCCCGTGTCCCCGGCGACCAGTACCGTGCCACGAGGCCGCCACGACCGGTCGGCGTCCCCGGCCGGGGACGGGACGAGCCGGCGGCCGAACACTCCGGAGGCGCGCACGGCGACCTCGCTCTCGCCGTCCGGGCCGCCGGCCAGCATGCCGGCGAACCGGGCGACGGCCCGCCGGTCGAGCGGTTCGGGCAGGTCGATCATGCCGCCCCAGCGTCGGGGGTGCTCCAGCGCCGCCACCCGGCCGAGGCCCCAGACCGCGGCCTGACCCGGGCTCGGCGGCGAGTCGGATCGGCCCACCGACACCGCGCCTCGGGTGACGCACCACAGCGGCGCGTCGACACCCGCGTCGCCCAGCGCCCGCACCAGCGCGGCCGTCAACGCCACCTCGGGCAGGCCGTCTTCGGGCAGGCCGGCACCGCCCGTCCCGGCGAGCGCCAGCAGGGAGATCACACCCGCCGGCGCCCGGCCGTCGGCGTCCGGGCCGCCGAGCAGCTCGACGAGCTGTGCGGCCAGCCTCGCGTGGTCGGTGTGCGTGACGTCGAGACGCATCAGAGCATCGGGGCCCGCCAGGGCGGCGCCCACGGCGTCGAGCGCCTCCGCCCACGCCCCCTCCTCCGACCGGCCGGCCGGGACGGCCACCAGCCACCTCCCGGATGGGACGGCGGACGGCACGGCGGCCAGGGGCTTCCACACCACCCGGTAGCTCCAGGAGTCCAGCAGGGTGTGCTCGCGGCGCGAGCGGCGCCAGGATGACAGCGCGGGCAGCACCGTGGACAGCGAGTCCGCCTCCAGATCCAGCGTGGCCGCCACGGACGTCAGGTCCGCACGCTCGATCGCGGCCCAGAACTCGGCGTCCACCGGGTCCCCCGCCGAGGCGACGGCCGGGGCGACGGCCTCAGGCCAGTACCTCCGGCGCTGGAAGGCGTACGTGGGCAGGTCGACGCGGCGCGCGCCGCATCCGGTGAAGAGGGACCGCCAGTCCACCGGCAGCCCGTGGACGTGCAGCCGGGCCAGCGCGTCCACGACCGACGCCTCCTCGCCACGGTCCTTACGCAGCACCGGCACGACCAGGGTGCCGGCCTCGGCGCCGTCGGCCGCCAGGCAGTGCTGGGTCAGCGCGGACAGCACGCCGTCCGGGCCGAGCTCGACGAACGTGCTCACGCCGGAACCGCGCAGGGTGCGCACGCAGTCGGCGAAGCGGACCGCCTGCCGAGCGTGGTCGACCCAGTAGTCGGGTGAGCAGAGCCACTCGGCGACGACCGGTTCGCCCGTCAGGCCGGAGACGAGCGGGATGGCCGGCGGTGAGAACCCGAGCCCTCGTACGGCCCGGCGGAACTCCTCCAGCATGGGGTCCATCAGCGGCGAGTGGAACGCGTGGCTGACGGCCAGCCGGGTGGTCTTACGGCCCTCGGCCGCGAACCGGGCGGCGACCTCGGTGACCGGCCCCTCCACCCCGGCGATCACCACCGCCGACGGTCCGTTGACCGCGGCGATCGACACCTCGTGCTCGTGCCCGGCGAGTATCGGGAGAACCTCGTCCTCGGTGGCCTGTACGGAGACCATCGCGCCCCCGGCCGGTAGCACCTGCATCAGGCGCCCCCTGGCGGCGACCAGGGTGCACGCGTCCGCCAGCGTCAGCACACCGGCGACGTGCGCCGCGGCGATCTCACCGATCGAGTGCCCGGCCACCAGGTCCGGGCGCAGCCCCCACGACTCCGCCAGGCGGAACAGAGCCACCTCGATCGCGAACAGCGCGGGCTGCGTCCACTGGGTCTGGTCAAGCCGTTCGGCCTCGGGCGAGCCCGCCTCGGCGAACAGGATCGTCCGCAACGGGCGGTCCAGCTCGATGTCGAGCTGCGCGAGCACCGCATCCAGTGCCTGCGCGAACACCGGGAACCTGGCGTACAACTCCCGGCCCATGCCGGGGCGCTGGGAGCCCTGACCGGCGAACAGCATCGCCGACCTGCCCGCGACGGCGGTGGCCTCGCCACGCGCGATCTCCGACACTCCGTCGGCGGTGGCCAGCAGCACCGCGCGGTGCCGGAACATCGACCGGCTCGCCAGCGAGTAGCCGACGTCCACCGGATCGAGGTCGCGGTCGGCGGCAGGTACCCGATCGAGCTGGGCCCGCAGCGCCTCCCGGGTCCGGCCGGAGACGACCCACGGCACGACCGCGGGAACCTTCCGCTCGTCAGGCCGCTCGGCCGGCTGTCCTTCGCCCTGCTCGTCGAGGGACCGCTCGCCGGGGGACCGCTCACCGGGGGACCGCTCACCGGGGAACCCCTCGCCGGGGAACCGCTCATCGGGGGACCGCTCGTCCAGGGGCGCCTGCTCCAGGATGACGTGGGCGTTGGTGCCGCTGATCCCGAAGGCGGAGACGCCGGCCCGCAACGGTCGCTCCTTCCGCGTCCACCGCTGAGGCTCGGTCAGCAGCTCGACGGCCCCGGACGACCAGTTCACGTGCGACGTCGGCACCTCGACGTGCAACGTCTTGGGCAGCATGCCGTGCCGCATGGCCAGCACCATCTTGATCACACCGGCGACACCCGCCGCCGCCTGCGTGTGGCCGAGGTTGGACTTGATCGCCCCCAGCAGGAGCGGGTGGTCCCGCTCCTGGCCGTACGTCGCCAGCAGGGCCTGTGCCTCGATCGGGTCGCCCAGCGCCGTGCCGGTGCCGTGCGCCTCGGCCGCGTCGACCTCTGCCGGGGACAGCCCCGCCGCGGCCAGTGCCTGCCGGATCACCCGCTGCTGCGACGGGCCGTTCGGCGCGGTCAACCCGTTCGACGCCCCGTCCTGGTTCACCGCCGACCCGCGTACGACGGCGAGGATCGGATGACCGCCCCGCCGCGCGTCCGACAGGCGTTTCAGCACGAGCACGCCGACGCCTTCCGACCAGCCGGTGCCGTCAGCCGAATCGGAGAACGCCTTGCACCGCCCGTCGGGGGCCAGACCGCCCTGGACGCTGAACTCGACGAACGAGTCCGGGGTCGACATCACCGAGACACCGCCCACCAGTGCCAGCGAGCACTCCCCGCCGCGCAGGGCCTGCGCGGCCCAGTGAAGGGCGACCAGGGAGGACGAGCACGCGGTGTCGACGGTGATCGCGGGCCCCTCCAGCCCCAGCGTGTAGGACAGCCGCCCTGACATGACGCTCGCCGTGGTGCCGGTGGCCACGTGCCCCTGCACGTCCGCGCCGGAACTCTTGAGCAGGCCGACGTAGTCCTGGCCGTTGGTGCCCACGAAGACGCCGCCGTCGCTGCCCCGCAGGTCGAGGGGATCGATGCCGGCCCGCTCCAGCGCCTCCCAGGACGCCTCCAGCACCAGGCGCTGCTGCGGATCCATCGCCAGCGCCTCACGCGGTGAGATGCCGAAGAACTCGGCGTCGAACTCGGTCGCGTCCCGCAGGAAGCCGCCGAGGCTCGTGGCCGACATCCCTCCGGCGAGCGCCTCCAGGTCCCATCCCCGATCATCGGGGAACGAGGAGACGCCCTCCCTTCCGTCCACCAGCAGCCGCCACAGCTCCTCGGGGGAGCTCACCCCGCCGGGGAACCGGCAGCTCATGCCGACGATCACGATGGGGTCGTCGGCGGCGTGTGCCGTCACGGCCCGCGACCCGGGCCGCGACTCCTCGTGCGGCATCGAGCCGAGCAGTTCGGCCAGCAGGAAATCCGCCAGCGCGCTGGGGGTGGGATAGTCGTACACCAGCGTCGCGGGCAGGGTCAGCCCCGTCGTCGCCGCCAGCGCGTTGCGCAGTTCGACCGTGGTCAGCGAGTCGAACCCCAGATCCTTGAACGGGCGGTCCGGCGCGACGCCGTCCGTGTCGGCGTGGCCGAGTACCGCGGCCACCCGGCCGCGCAGCAGGTCCAGTACGGCCCGGCTCCGCTCGGCGGCGGGCAGGTCGGCCAGCCGCCGCCGGAACGCCCGCTCCGTCGTGACGGCCCCGTCCGCCCCGGTGCCGATGGCTCCGCCCTCGGTCGCCCCGGCGGCCGCGATCACCTCAGGCAGGTCGCTCACCAGCGGATGGCGCCGGATCGCGGCGAAGGCGGCGACGAAGCGAGGCCAGTCGACGTCGACGACGGTCAGCGTCGTGTCCTCGTGCTCGATCGCCTGCCGCAGCGCACGGATCGCCAGGTCCGGAGGCATCATCTCCAGGCCGACCCGGCGCATCCGGTTCTCCACCACGGCGTCGTCCGCCGCCATGCCGGCCCCGGCCCACGGGCCCCAGGCGATCGACGTCGCCGGGAGGCCCAGCCCGCGCCGGTGCTCCGCCAGCGCGTCGAGCACGGCGTTGGCGGCCGCGTAGTTGGCCTGGCCCGCGGCGCCGAAGGTCGCGGCCGTGGACGAGAACAGCACGAACGCCGGCAGGTCCAGCCGCTCGGTCAGTTCGTGCAGGTTGAGTGCGGCGACGGCCTTCGCCCGCAGGACCGAGGAGAGGTGCTCCGGCGTCATTCCGTCCAGCATTCCGTCGTCGACCACTCCCGCCGCGTGGAAGACCGCGACCAGCGGCCGTTCCTGCGGGATCCCGGCCAGCACGGCGGCCAGGGCGTCGCGATCGGCGACGTCGCAGGCCACGACGCTGACCTGGGCGCCGAGGCCGGCCAGCTCGTCCCGCAGTTCGGTCGCGCCCGGGGCGTCCGGTCCGCGGCGGCCGACCAGCAGGACGTGCGCGGCACCGGCGCCGGCCGCCCAGCGGGCGAGGTGGGTCCCCAGTCCTCCCGTGCCTCCCGTGATCAGTACGGTGCCCGCGGCGATCCGCGCGGCGCCCGGTGAGGCGGCCTCCCGCCCGGCGAGCTCCTCGCCGAGCGGAGCGCGCACCAGCCGTCGGCCGAACACCCCGGAGCGACGTACGGCGAGCTGGTCCTCGCCGTGCCCCTGAGCATCGGACAGCACGCCGACCAGGCGGGAGACGGTGACGGGGTCGAGGGTCTCCGGCAGGTCCACCAGCCCGCCCCACAGCCTCGGCTGCTCCATCGCCGCGGTCCGGCCGAGACCCCACACGGCGGCCTGCACCGGCCTGGACACCTGTTCCGAACGCCCCACCGACACCGCGCCACGGGTCACACACCACAGGGGGACGTCGGCCCCGGCGTCACCGAGCGCCTGCGCCAGCGCGACCGTCAGCGCGAGACCGGCCGGAACCCCTGGATACCCGGCGAGGTCGTGCTCGTCCAGTGCCAGCAGCGACACGACCGCGGCGGGCCTGGAACCGTCGGAACACAGCTTTCGCAGGCGCGCGGCCAGTTCCGCCCGGTCGGTGTCGCCGACCTCGATCCGGTCGGTCTCCGCGCCCAGCGCGCCCGCCAGCGAGGTCACCCACTCATCACCCGCCGGCCGCGCCGGGACCACCACGAGCAACCGGCCCCGTACCCGCGCGGAGGGCGTGGCCGTCGAGGTGGGCGCCGACTCGGACAGCGGCTTCCAGACGGTCCGATACCGCCAGCCGTCCACGGCGGAGCGCTCCCGGCGGTCACGGCGCCACGAGGACAGCGCCGGGAGCAACGCCTCCAGCGCGTCGCCGTCGACGTCCAGCCCCTCCGACAGCGCCGCCACGTCGCCGCGCTCGACGGCGTCCCAGAAGCCGGCGTCCGCCGTACCGCCGGGCGCGCGTGTGCCGGACGCCACGGTGTCCGGCCAGAACCGCCGGTGCTGGAAGGCGTAGGTCGGCAGGTCGACCGTCTCGGCGCCGGTGCCGGTGAAGAACCCTCGCCAGTCCACGGCGAAGCCATGGACGTGCAGCCGGGCCATCGCGGTGGTGATGGCCTGCTCCTCGGCACGATCCCGGCGCGACACCGGGATCGGATGCGTGCCGGGCCGGTCGGTGAGGCAGTCGGCGGCGAGGGCCGTGAGAACGGCGTCGGGCCCGAGTTCGAGGAAGGTGGCGACACCCTGCTCGGCCAGCCACCGCACGCCGTCCGCGAAGCGGACCGGCCGGCGGATGTGCGCCACCCAGTATTCGGGGGAGCAGAGCTGCTCCGCGGTCGCCGCCTCACCCGTCACGTTCGAGACGACCGGAATCTCCGGGGGCGCGTACGACAGGCCTCGCGCGACCCGGCCGAAGTCGTCGAGCATGGCGTCCATTCGCGGGGAGTGGAACGCGTGGGAGACCTGGAGCCGCCTGGTCCTGCGTCCTTCGGCGGTGAACCGCGCCGCGATCTTCAGGACGACTTCCTCCTCGCCGGCGACGACCAGCGACGCCGGGCCGTTGACCGCCGCGATCGAGACCTGCTGCTCGCTCCCGGCCGGCAGCGGGAGCACCTCCTCCTCGCCGGCCTCCAGCGCGACCATCGCCCCACCGGCGGGCAACGCCTGCATCAGGCGGGCACGGGCCGCCACCAGGGTGCACGCGTCCGGCAGTGACAGCACTCCGGCGACGTGCGCCGCGGTGATCTCCCCGATCGAGTGCCCCGTGAGGTAGTCAGGCCTGACTCCCCAGGACTCCAGCAGGCGGAACAGGGCCACCTCGAAGGCGAACAGCGCCGGCTGGGTGTAGCCGGTCTCGTCCAGCAGGGCGGCCTCCGCCGTACCCGCCGGGGCGAACAGCACCTCGCGCAGCGGGCGATCCAGATCCGCGTCCAGGTGGGACAGCGCCTCGTCGAGCGCGTCCGCGAACGCCGGGAAGCGGTCGTACAGCTCCCGGCCCATCTCCGCGCGCTGGCCGCCCTGGCCGGTGAACATGAAGGCCAGGGAACCGCGGGCGGCGCCGTCGTTTCGGGGGCCGTGGACGACGGCCCCCGAAACGACGGCGCCGTCCAGCGGCTCTTCGGCCAGCGCCCGCAACCCGTCGATGATCTCCTGGCGCTCCCGCCCGATCAGCGCCGCGCGTTGGTCAAGGTGCGACCGCGAGGTCGCCAGGGAGAAGGCGACGTCTGTGGGGTGGAGACCGGGCGACTCCTCCAGCAGGGACAGCAGCCGCCCCGCCTGGTAGCGCAGGGCCTGCTCGTTCTTGCCCGACACCAGCACGGGGACGACGACGGGCTCGGCCTCCCGGACCCGGGCGGCGGTGGGCGGCGCCTCTTCGAGCACCGCGTGGGCGTTGGTGCCGCTGAGTCCGAACGACGACACCGCGGCCCGGCGCGGGTGCCCGGCGCGCACCCATTCCCTCGGCTCGGTGAGCAGCTCGATGGCGCCGCTGGACCAGTCCACGTGCGAGGACGGCTCGTCCACGTGCAGCGTCCTGGGCAGCAGGCCGTGCCGCATCGCCATGACCATCTTGATCACGCCGGCCACACCGGACGCCATCTGGGTGTGCCCGATATTGGACTTGACCGACCCCAGCAGCAGCGGACGGTCCGCGTCCCGGTCCTGGCCGTAGGTCGCGAGCAGCGCGTGCGCCTCGATCGGGTCGCCCAGCGCCGTCCCGGTCCCGTGGCCCTCGACGACGTCGACCTCCGTCGGCGACACCCCGGCGTTGGCCAGCGCCTGCGTGATCACCCGCTGCTGCGACGGGCCGTTGGGCGCGGTGAGTCCGTTGGAGGCGCCGTCCTGGTTGATCGCCGACCCGCGGATGACCGCGAGAATCGGGTGCCCGTTGCGCTCGGCGTCGGACAGCCGCTCCACCAGCAGCAGGCCGACGCCCTCGGCCAGGCACATCCCGTCCGCCGAGTCGGAGTACGCCTTGCACCGGCCGTCGGGGGCCATGGCCCGCTGCCGGCTGAACCCGATGAAGGCATCGGGGGTGGACATCACGGTCACCCCACCGGCCAGTGCCAGTGAGCTCTCGCCGTCACGCAGCGACCGGCAGGCCATGTGCAGCGCCACCAGCGACGACGAGCACGCCGTGTCCATCGTGACGGCCGGGCCCTCCAGCCCGAACAGGTACGACACCCGGCCGGACAGCACGCTCGGCACGGTGCCGGTGACCAGGTGACCTTCCAGGCCCTCCCCCTGCCCGGTCATCGCCGCGCTGTAGTCCGCGTAGCTGGAACCGATGAAGGTGCCGGTCAGGCTGCCCCGCAGCGCCGAGGGGGCGATCCCGGCCCGCTCGACGGCCTCCCACGCCGTCTCCAGCACCAGCCGGTGCTGCGGATCCATCGCCAGCGCCTCACGCGGCGAGATCCCGAAGAAGTCGGCGTCGAACTCCATCGCGTCGTGGAGGAAGCCGCCCTGTGTCGAGTACGTCTTGCCGGTGCGCTCCGGGTCCGGGTGGTAAAGCCCCTCGGCGTCCCAGCCACGGTTGCCGGGGAACTCGGAGACGGCGTCGACGCCGTCGAGCACGATCTGCCACAGCTGCTCCGGCGACCGGACCCCGCCCGGGTAGCGGCAGGCCATCCCGATGATCGCGATCGGCTCGTCCGAGGCGCCCCGCGCCGGGCCGGCCACGGCCACCGGTCCGGCCTGCGTCCCGGCGATCTCGGCGCGCAGGAACTCCGCCAGCGCCTCCAGGTTCGGGTGGTCGAACACCAGCGTGCTGGGCAGCGTCAGGCCCGTCGCATTGGCCAGCCGGTTGCGCAGATCGACCGCGGTCACCGAGTCGAAGCCCATGTCGCGGAACGCCTGCCGCCCGGCGACGGCGTCGGCTGAGGCGTGGCCCAGCGCGGTCGCCGCCTGGGCCCGCACCAGCTCCAGCAGCAGGCGGTCCCGTTCGGACGCCGGCAGCCCGCGCAGCCGGGTGACGAATTCCCCATCGCTCGCGGCGACGGCCGGCCGCTCGGCGGTTTCGGCCAGCCGCCGTACGGCGGGCACCTCGCTGAACAGCCGGCTCGGCCGTACGGAGGTGAAGACCGGGAAGTACCGCTCCCAGTCGATGTCGGCGATCGCCAGCACGGTCTCCTCGCCGGCCAGCACCTGCCGGAACCCTTCGAGCGCCAGGGCCGGCTCCATGAACACGAGCCCGCTGCGCCGGATCTGCTCGGGATCGACCCGCCCGAGCTCGCGGTCGTCCGACCAGATGCCCCAGGAGATCGACGTGGCCGGCAGTCCCCGGGCACGCCGGTTCTCCGCCAGCGCGCCGAGGAAGGCGTTGCCCGCCACGTACGCCGCGTGCCGCCCGCTGCCCCACATCCCCGCCGTCGAGGAGAACAGCACGAAGGCGTCGAGTTCGTCCGTGTCCAGCAGCTCGTCCAGGTGCCGGGCGCCGGTGACCTTGGCCCGCACCACCTCGGCGAACGCCTCGACGGTGGTGTCCTGCAGGGTGTGCAGCTCGATGGAGGCGGCGGCGTGCACCACCGCACGGACGACGTGGCCCTCCGCCCGCAACCGTGCGAGCAGGTCGGCGACGGAGTCGCGATCGGACACGTCACACGCCATCATCGTGGCGGCCGTGCCGAGCTCGGCCAGCTCCGCCAGCAGCTCGGCCGCGCCGGGAGCGTCCATGCCACGGCGACTGGTCAGCACCACGTGCTCGGCCCCCTCGGCCGCGAGCCAGCGGGCCAGGTGCGGGGCGAGCGTTCCGGTGCCGCCGGTCACCAGGGTGGTCCCGCGCAGCGTCCAGCTGCGCGCCGGCTCCCGGTCCGCCGCCGATACCGGCGCCGGCACCACCCGTCGGGTGAACAGGCCGGCGGGCCGGATCGCGAGCTGGTCCTCGCCGCCGCCGCCGGCCAGGACGCTCGCCAGGCGCCGCGCCGCGCGCTGGTCGAGCGTCCCAGGCAGGTCGACCAGGCCGCCCCATCGTCGCGGGTGCTCCAGCGCGGCCGTCCAGCCCACGCCGTGGACCTGCGCCTGGATGGGGTTGGTCACCGGATCCGACCTGCCGGTTGAGACCGCACCGCGGGTGAGACACCACAGCGGCGCGTCGATGTCCACGTCGCCCAGGGCCTGCACGAGCGCGACGGTCAGTGCCAGGCCGGTGGCCAGCTCCGGGTATCGATCGGTGGGCTGTTCGGCCAGGGCCAGCAGGGACACCACGCCGGAGACGTGCTCCCCCTCGTCGAGCGAGGCGTCCGGCCCGGCGCCCGGTGCCCCGGCATCGCCCGGCGCACCGGCCGGCACGCCGGTCAGCGCGCGCGCCAGCAGAACGCGATCCGTGCACGACTCGTCGAGCACGACCCTGCGGACCCGCGCGCCGTGCGCGGTCAGCGCGTCGGCGACGTCATCCCCGGCGAGACCCTCTGTGGTGACGAGCAGCCACGTGCCCGACAGGGGGGTGGAGGCGAGGCCGGTCACCGGCCGCCACGCGACGCGGTAGCGCCAGGAGTCCACGGTGGACCGGGCCCGTTGCCGGCGACGCCAGGAGGACAGCGCGGGTACCACCGCGGCCAGTGCCCCCGTGCCCACGTCCAGCCCCGAAGCCAGCGAGTCAAGGTCCTCCTGCTCCACCGCCGCCCAGAAGCGCTCGTCCGCCGGGTCCGCCGCGCCGGTCGTCCGCGCCTCGGCGCGCTGTATCCAGAACCGCTTCCGCTGGAAGGCGTACGTCGGCAGCTCCACCCGGCGGGCGCCCGTGCCGTCGAAGGCCGCCTGCCAGTCGATCGGCACGCCGCGCACGAACACCTCCGCCAGGGAGGTCAGGAAGCGCTCCGCGCCGCCCTGGTCGCGGCGCAGAGTCCCGGCGACCACTGTGCCCGCCGCGGTCCCAGCTGCCTCCTCGGCCGTCTCCTGGATCGCGCCGGTCAGCACCGGGTGCGGGCCGACCTCAATGAACGCCCGGTACCCGGCGTCCAGCAGGCACCGCACAGCGGGTTCGAACCGGACGGCCTGCCGCAGGTTGCGGTACCAGTAGTCCGCGTCCAGCTCCGTGCCGTCCAGCCAGTCCTCGGTCACCGTGGACAGGAACGGCACCTCGGCCCGCTCCGGCCGGATCGCCGACAGGGCCTGCGGCAGCTCCTCCTGGAGCCGCTCGACATGGGCCGAGTGCGACGCGTAGTCGACCGCGACCCGCCGGGTCCGCACGCCCTCCTCGGTCAACCGCCGCGACAGCTCATCGAGCGCGTCGGGGTCGCCGCACACCACAACCGAACGCGGCCCGTTGACCGCCGCGATCGAGATCCGCTCGCCCCAGGGGCGCAGCCTCTCCTCGATGTCCGGCACCGGAAGCGAGACCGACATCATCCCTCCGGCGCCGGCCAGCCGCCGCGCGATGGCCTGGCTGCGCACCGCCACCACCTGGGCGGCGTCGTCCAGAGACAGCGCGCCCGCCACGCAGGCGGCGGCGATCTCACCCTGGGAGTGCCCGATCACCGCGTCGGGCTCCACCCCATGGGCACGCCACATCGCCGCCAGCGAGACCATCACCGCGAACGACACCGGCTGCACGACGTCCACCCGGTCCAGCGACGGCGCGCCCTCCGCCTGGCGCAGCACGTCGATCAGCGACCAGTCGACATGCCGGCTCAAGGCCAGGCCGCACTCGGCGATACGCTCGGCGAACACGGGGGACTGCTCCAGCAGCAGGGCGCCCATACCGGCCCACTGCGCGCCCTGCCCCGGGAACACGAAGACCGTCTTGCCCTCGACGTCCGCCACTCCCTGGGTCGCGCCCGGCGCGGGCTCGCCCGCGGCCACCGCCCGCACCGCGGCGGAGAGCGCGTCGCGGTCACCGCCCACCACGACCGCGCGGTGCTCGAACGCCGACCTCGACGTCACCAGCGAGAAGCCCACGGCGGCCGGATCGAGCTCACCGAGGTCGGCCACGTGCGAGGCCAGCCGCCGCGCCTGTGCGCGCAGCGCCTCCGCCGTCCTGCCCGACACCACCCACGGCACCGCACCGGCACCCGCCCCCGCACCGGCACCGGCACCGGCACCGGGAACGGGAACGGAAGCGGCGGCATCGGCGTTGGGGCCTGCGGTCGCGCTGGAATCCGGATGGGCACCGGGACCGGCGAGCACGACGTCGCCGGCCGGTTCCTCCGCGTCCGGCGCCTGTTCGAGGATCGCGTGGGCGTTCGTGCCGCTGATCCCGAAGGAGGACACCGCCCCCCGGCGCGGCCGTCCGGTCTCCGGCCACGGCATGGCCTCGGTCAGCGGCTCGACCGCGCCCGCCGTCCAGTCCACGTGGGACGACGGCGTGCCCATGTGCAACGTCTTGGGCAGCACCCCATGCCGCATCGCCATGACCATCTTGATCACACTGGCCACGCCCGCCGCGGACTGTGTGTGGCCGATGTTCGACTTGATCGACCCGAGCAGCAGCGGGTGCTCCCGGTCCTGCCCGTACGTGGCGAGGAGGGCTTGGACCTCGATGGGGTCGCCCAGGCCCGTACCCGTGCCGTGCGCGTCGATCGCGTCGACCTCGGCCGGGGACAGCCGCGCGCCTACCAGGGCCTTCCGGATCACCCGCTGCTGGGAGGGGCCGTTGGGCGCGGTCAGCCCGTTGGACGCACCGTCCTGGTTCACCGCCGAACCGCGCACCACCGCAAGGATCGGGTGGCCGTTGCGCCGCGCGTCGGACAGCCGCTCCACCAGGAGCAGGCCGGCCCCTTCCGCCAGGCTCATCCCGTCGGCCGCGTCGGAGAACGCCTTGCACCGGCCGTCGGCGGCCAGGGCCCGCTGGCGGCTGAACGCCACGAAGGCGGCCGGGGTGGTCATCACCGTCACGCCGCCCGCCAGGGCGAGCGAGCTCTCGCCGTTACGCAGCGACTGGCAGGCCAGGTGCAGCGCCACCAGCGACGACGAGCATGCCGTGTCGACCGTGACCGCCGGCCCCTCCAGGCCGAGTACGTACGACAGCCGGCCGGACAGCACGCTCGGGATGGTGCCGGTGACCTGGTATCCCTCGGCATCGGCGGCGTCCGAGCCGTACTCCTGGTAGCTGGAGCCGATGAACGTGCCGGTCGAGTGGCCGCGCAGCGCCAAGGGATCGATCCCGGCCCGCTCGATGGCCTCCCACGCGGTCTCCAGCAGCAGCCGCTGCTGCGGGTCCATGGTCAGCGCCTCGCGCGGTGAGATCCCGAAGAACCCGGGGTCGAAGTCGCCGGCGTCGTGCAGGAACCCCCCTTCGACCGAGTACGTCGTGCCGGAGTGATCGGGGTCGGGGTCGTAGAGCCCTTCCGCGTCCCAGCCCCGGTCGGCGGGGAATCCGGAGATCGCGTCGACCCCGTCGGCCATCAGTTCCCACAGCTGTTCGGGAGAGCCGACGCCACCGGGGAACCGGCAGGCCATCCCGATGATCGCGATCGGTTCGTCGGCGTGGACGGCGACCGGAACCCCGGCGGCGTCCGCGCCCACCGCGTCCGCCGAGCCCACGACCTGCGACCGCAGGAACTCCACCAGTGCCGCCGGGTTCGGGTGATCGAACACCAGCGTGCTCGGCAACGCCAGGCCGGTCACCGCGACAAGCCGCTTTCTCAGCTCCACCGCGGTCAGTGAGTCGAAACCCAGCTCGCGGAAGGCACGCCGCTCGGAGACCGACTCGGCCGAGGCGTGCCCCAGCACGGCCGCCACCTCGGCGCGTACCAGATCCAGCAGCCTGCGCCGCTGCTCCTTCCCGGCCAGGTGCCGCAGCCGCGCGACGAATTCGGGGTCGCCGGAGGCCCCTGCCCCGTCCTCGCTCTCGTGCTGTGCCCTGACCTCCGCGAGCTCGCTGAACAGGTGGCTGGGCCGGGTCGAGGTGAAGATCGGATAGAACCGGTCCCAGTCGACGTCGGCGACCGTCACCACCGCGTCCCGGCCGCCGGCCGCCCGGCTCAGCTCGCCGATCGCGAGATCGGGCGGCAGGAAGGCCAACCCGCGCCTGAGCA
Organism: Streptosporangium sp. NBC_01810; assembly: GCF_035917355.1. Taxonomy (NCBI): domain Bacteria; kingdom Bacillati; phylum Actinomycetota; class Actinomycetes; order Streptosporangiales; family Streptosporangiaceae; genus Streptosporangium; species Streptosporangium sp. NBC_01810. The sequence continues at coordinate 3,877,534 of NZ_CP109070.1, forward strand.
GGTAGTCGGCCATGTTCTCCGCCGTGGCCATGCCGGCTTCGGCCCACGCGCCCCAGGCCACCGACGTCGTGGCGAGACCGCGCGCACGCCGGTGCTCGGCCAGCGCGTCGAGGTAGGCGTTGGCCGCCGCGTAGGCGCCCTGCCCCGCGCTGCCCCACACCCCGGCGATCGAGGAGAACAGTACGAAGAAGTCGAGCTCGCGATCTCCGAGCAGGTCGTCCAGGTTGGCGGCGCCGGCCACCTTCGCCGTCATCACCTCGGCGAAGGTGACGGCGTCCGCCTGCTCAAGGGGCGCGACGGCCTCCCCCACCCCGGCCGCGTGGACGATCCCGGTGAGCGGGTGCTCGGCCGGGATCGTGGCCAGCACGGCGGCCAGCGCGTCGCGATCGGCCACGTCGCAGGCGACGACGCTCACCTCGGCACCCAGCGCGAGCAGCTCGTCGCGCAGCTCCGACGCCCCGGGGGCGTCCATGCCGCGCCGGCTGGTCAGCACGAGGTGCGTGACGCCGCCGCGTACCAGCCACCGCGCGGTGGCCGCGCCCAGGGCGCCGGTCCCACCGGTGATCAGTACCGTCCCGCCGGGACTCAACGCGGTACCGCCGGACGAGCCGACCGAATCGGGCGCGGCCGGGTGACGCCGCAGCCGCCGGCCGAACACGCCCGACGTCCGCACCGCCACCTGGTCCTCGCCGTCCAGGCCCGCCAGCACGCTCGCCAACCCCTGGGCGGCGCGCCCTTCGACGACCTCGGGCAGGTCGACCAGGCCGCCCCACCGCTTCGAATGCTCCAGGGCCGCGACCCGGCCCATACCCCATACCTGCGCCTGGACCGGACGTGTCACTCGATCGCCGGGAGTCGCGGACACGGCGCCACGGGTGACGCACCACAGCGGCGCGTCGATCTCCGCGTCGCCGAGCGCCCGCAGGAGCGCGATCGTGAGCACGAGACCGCCCGGCACCGCCCCACCGTCCGCGACGGGCGCCTCCGTCAGTGCGAGCATCGACACCACACCGGAGATCTCGTCCATCTCCCGGAGCCGGACCGCGAGCGACGTGTGGTCGGCGTCCGTCCCCTCCAGCACGAGCCGCTCCACTCGCGCCCCGTGACCGTTCAACGCGGCGATCACGTCGCCGTCCGAGATCCCGTCGGCGGTCACGACCAGCCAGGTGCCCGCCAGCACGGCGAGAGGGGGCGTACGGCGGGGCTTCCACTCCACCCGGTAGCGCCAGGAGTCGAGCGTCGACGCCTCGCTCCGGCTCCGTCGCCACGACGACAAGGCCGGGAGCAGGGTGTCCAGCGAGGAGGAGTGCTCGTCGCGCAGGCCGAGGATCGCGGCCACGTCCCCGGCGTCGCCGCGCCCGACCGCGTCCCAGAGCCGCGCGTCCGCCGGATCGGCGACCGCGTCGTTCACGGCCGGCGGCGGCTCCGGCCAGAACGACTCATGCTGGAACGCGTACGTCGGCAGGTCCACCCGGCGGGCCCCGCGGAGCAGGGGCGGCCAGTCGACGCGTACGCCGTTCACCTGCAGCTCGGCCAGCGCGGTCATGAGGGCGGCGCTCTCGTCGCGGTCGCCGCGCAGCACGGGCAGCAGCAGCGCATCCGCCGCCTCGGGAAGGGCGTCCTGGGCCATCGCGGTCAGCACGCCGTCCGGCCCGATCTCCAGGAACGCGGTCATGCCCGCCTCGTGCAGCTCCCGCACGCCGTCGCAGAACCGGACCGCCTCCCGAACGTGCCGCACCCAGTAGGCCGGTGAGCACAGTTCGTCCGTGACGAACCCGCCGGTCACGTTCGAGATCATCGGGATCCGCGGGGGCGCGTAAGACACCGTCTCGGCGACCGCCTGGAACTCCGCGAGCATCGGCTCCATCAGCGGAGAATGGAAGGCGTGCGACACCCGCAGCCGCTTGGTCCTGCGCTCCCGGGCCGCCCACCCGGCGGCGATCTCCAGCACCGCGGCCTCGACCCCGGCGATCACCACTGATGCCGGGCCGTTGACCGCCGCGACGGAAACCTCGCCCTCGCGCCCGGCCAGCGACTCCAGGACCTCCTCCTCGCCGGCCTGGATCGCCGCCATCGCACCGCCGGCCGGGAGCGCCTGCATCAACCGGCCCCGCGCGGCCACCAGCGCGCAGGCGTCCTCCAGCGTCAGCACCCCGGCGACGTGCGCCGCGGCGAGCTCCCCGATCGAGTGCCCCGCCAGCGCGGCCGGGCGCACGCCCCACGACTCCACCAGCCGGTACAGCGCGACCTCAAGGGCGAACAGCGCCGGCTGCGTGTACTCCGTACGGTCGAGCAGCTCAGCGTCGAAGAACAGTACCTCCCGCAGCGTGCGGTCCAGGTGAGAGACCATCTGGGGGGCCAGCGCCGCGAGCACGCCTTCAAGCGCCTCGGCGAACACCGGGAATCGCTCGTAGGTCTCCAGGCCCATGCCCACTCGCTGAGCACCCTGGCCGGTGAACAGGAACGCCACCTTCTGGTCGTACTTGGCCTGGCCGCGTACGACTCCCGGCGCGGCCCGGCCGCCGGCCAGCGCGCGCAACCCGGCCAGCGCTCCGGCATGGTCCTCGGCCAGTACGGCGGCCCGGTGCTCGAAGGGGGAACGGGTGGTCACCAGCGAGAACGCGACGTCGGCCAGGGGCTCCTCGGGACGGCCTTCCAGGTGGGACAGCAGCCGCGCGGCCTGCTCCCGCACCGCCTGCTCCGTCCTGCCCGAGACCGGCAGCGGCAGCGGCAGACCCGCCATCGGCGGCCTGACGTCCGAGGGGGCCTCCCCCCCGGCCGACGGAGTCCGCTCGACGGTGTCCTGCTCGATGATGAGGTGGGCATTGGTGCCGCTGAAGCCGAACGACGACACGGCGGCCCGGCGCGGGTGACCCGTCTCCGGCCACTCTCGCGCCTCGGTCAGCAGCTCCACCGCACCCGCGGTCCAGTCCACGTGCGAGGACGGCGCGTCGACGTGCAGGGTCTTGGGCACGATGCCGTGCCGCATGCCCATGATCATCTTGATCACGCCCGCGACGCCCGCCGCCGCCTGGGTGTGACCGATGTTCGACTTGATCGACCCGAGCAGCAGCGGGTGGTCCTCCGGCCGGTCCTGACCGTAGGTGGCCAGCAGCGCCTGCGCCTCGATCGGATCGCCCAGGGTGGTCCCGGTCCCGTGCCCCTCCACCACGTCCACCTCGGCCGGGGACAGACGCGCTCCGGCCAGGGCCTGGCGGATCACCCTCCGCTGGGAGGGGCCGTTCGGCGCGGTCAGCCCGTTGGACGCACCGTCCTGGTTGATCGCCGAGCCCCGCAGCACCGCCAGCACGTCGTGACCGTTGCGCCGGGCGTCCGACAGGCGCTCCAGCACCAGCACCCCGACACCCTCGGCCCAGCTGACACCGTCCGCGCCGTCCGAGAACGACTTGCACCGCCCGTCCGCGGACAGCCCCCGCTGCCGGGAGAACTCCACGAACGCTCCGGGGGTGGCCATCACGGTCACACCGCCGGCCAGCGCGAGCGTACATTCCCCCGAGAGCAGCGCCTGTGCCGCCAGATGCACCGCGACCAGCGAGGACGAGCACGCCGTGTCGACCGTTACGGCCGGGCCCTCCAGTCCCAGCGTGTAGGACACCCGGCCGGAGACGACGCTCGCGGCGGTCCCGGTGCCCCGGAAGCCCTCGAACTCACCCGCGCCCAGGATCCCGCTGTAGTCGGTGTACATCACCCCGGCGAACACGCCCGTCCGGCTGCCCCGGAGCGTGACCGGGTCGATTCCGGCCCGCTCGACCGCCTCCCAGGAGGTCTCCAGCAGAAGTCGCTGCTGCGTGTCCGTCGCCAGGGCCTCCCGCGGGCTCATCCCGAAGAAGTCCGCGTCGAACTCCGCCGCGTCGTGCAGGAAACCGCCCTGTCTGGTGTACGAGCTGCCCGCGTGGTCGGCGTCCGGATGGTAGAGCGCGTCCAGGTCCCAGCCACGATTGGCCGGGAATCCGGTGATCGCGTCACGGCCCTCGGCCACCAGCCGCCACAGGTCCTCCGGTGAGGCGACACCACCCGGGTAACGGCAGCTCATCCCGACGATCACGATCGGGTCGTCGGTGACCGGCGCGATCGTGGCCGGAACGGCCACGTCGTCCTGCCCACCCAGTATCTCGTCCAGCAGGAACTCCGCCAGTACGGCGGGCGTGGGATGGTCGAACACCAACGTCGCCGGCAACCGCAACCCCGTCGCCACGTTCAGCCGGTTGCGCAGTTCCACCGCGGTGAGGCTGTCGAAGCCCAGCTCGCGGAACTCCCGCCGGACGTCCACCGTTTTCGGCGAGGCGTGCCCCAGCACCAGCGCCACCTCGGCCCGCACCAGGTCCACCAAGACCTCGACACGATCGGCGCGCTCCAGGCCGGCCAGCCGCCGGAGCAGTGTGCCGTCACCGGCCGCGGCCATCGACGCCGCCGACCGGCGCAGGTCTCGCACCAGCCCGCGCAGCAGATGCGGCACCTCACCCTGTGCCCGCACCGCCGCCAGGTCGAGCCGGACCGGAGCCACGGCCGGCTCACCCGAGCGGACGGCCGCCTCGAACAGCGCGACCCCCTGCTCCGGAGTGATCGCCGGCATCCCGGCGCGAGTCAACCGGCGCGTCTGAGCGTCGTCCAGCCCACCGGTCATCCCGGCGTCCTGCGCCCAGGCACCCCACGCCAGCGACAACCCCGCCAGCCCCTGCGCCCGCCGCACCTGCGCCAACACGTCCAAGAACGCGTTCGCCGCCGCGTAGTTACCCTGACCCGCCCCACCGAACGTCCCCGCCACCGACGAGAACACCACGAACGCCGCCAGATCCAGACCCCGGGTCAGCTCATGCAGATACCAGGCCGCATCCACCTTCGGCCGCAACACCACATCCAGCCGCTCCGCCGACAACGACGGAATCGTCCCGTCGTCCAGCACACCCGCGGTGTGAATCACCGCCGTCAACGGATGATCGGCCGGGACCCGAGCCAGCAGCGCCGCCACCTGATCCCGATCGGCCACATCACACGCCGCGATCTCCACCTCGACCCCGTGCGCGATCAGCTCCGCCTGCAACGCCACCGCCCCCGGCGCATCCGCTCCCCGCCGGCTGACCAGCAGCAGACGCCGCACCCCACGCTCGGCCACCACATGCCGCGCGAACAACCCGCCCAGACCACCGGTACCACCAGTGATCAACACCGTGCCCTCGGGATCCCACGAGCGGGCACCGTCCTCGTCCAGGTCATCGCCGACACCCGAACCCGGCGTCACCCGCGCCAGGCGCGGCACCCACATCTCACCGCCGCGCACCGCCACCTGCGGCTCACCCGACGCCAGAACCGCGGACAGCCCGTCGGACAAAGTCGCGAGCGAAGACCCCTGATCATCCACGTCGACCAGCACGAACCGGCCCGGATTCTCCAACTGCGCCGACCGCGCCAGACCCCACACCGCCGCAGCCGCCAGATCAGCCACCACCTCGCCGTCACCGGCCGCCACCGCACCTCTGGTCACCAACACCAGACGCGAATCACGACACCGGTCGTCGGCCAGCCACGCCTGCACCACATCCAGAACGCGAGCGGTCAGCTCATGTGCCGACTCCACCACCCCGCCCGCCGGATCCGAGACCACCTCCGCCAGCACCACACCCGGCACCGGACCCGCCTCCACCAGCGACGGCAGATCCGCATGGACCTGCACCAGATCCCCACCCGGCCGCCACGCCGCAGCGAGGCCCAACGCCCCTCGACCCAGCACCGCCACCGGCACCCCGTCGATCACCGCATGCTCCGGCACCGCCGTCCACTCCACCCGGAACAGCGCATCCCGCCCCGGCACCCGGCCACCGGCGGCCGGCAGGTCATCGGCCGAGAACGAACGCAGCGCCAGCGACCGCGCCGACAGCACCGGCTCCCCCGCCGCATCCACCGCCACCAGCGACACCCTGTCAGCGCCCGTCCTGGCCAGCCGCACCCGCAGCACCGAGGCGCCACCGGCGTGCAGGCACACCTCACCCCAGGAGAACGGCAACCGGCCGCCCTCGGCATCGTCCAGCCCGGCGAAGGTCACCGCGTGCAGCGCCGCGTCCAGCAACGCCGGATGCAACCCGAACGACCCCGCGTCAACCACCTGCCCGGGCAAGGCAACCTCCGCGAACACCTCACCGTCCGCACCCCGCCACGCCGCCCGCAACCCCCGAAACACCGGCCCGTAGCCCAGCCCGCCCTCGGCCAGCCGGTCGTACAACCCGTCCAGCTCGATCACCGACGCGTCCCGCGGCGGCCACACCGCCGTATCGAACACCGCCGTACCGAACACCGCCGTACCGAACACCGCCGTACCGAACACCGCCGTACCGAACACCGCCGTATCGAAGTGCGTGCCGGCCCCGCCCACCCCGGCGGTGTGAGCACGGCTCGCCAGCACACCGCCGGCATGCCGTACCCACACATCATGATCGTCGGCCTCCGTCGGCCGAGCGTGAATGCTCAGCTCCCGGCGGCCCGCCCCGTCCGCGGGTCCCACCCGCACCTGCACCGCGACGGCGTCGTCCCCGCCCAGCACCAGCGGCGCGGTCAAGGTCAGCTCCTCCACCACGTCACAGCCGACCTGATCACCCGCCCGCACCGCCAGCTCAAGGAACCCGGTGCCGGGGAACACCGCCATCCCGCCCACCAGGTGATCGGCCAGCCACGGATGCGACCCCAGCGACAACCTCCCGATCAGCAGCGCCTCATCGGAGTCGGCCAACCCCACGGCGGCCCCCAGCAGCGGGTGCCGGGCGGCCCTCAGGCCCGCCGCCGTCACGTCTCCCACCCGCGAGCCCGCGCCATCAGGCCAGAACCGCTCGCGCTGGAAGGCGTATGTGGGCAGCTCCGCCCGGCGGGCGCCGGGGAACACCGCACGCCAGTCCACCGACACCCCGCGCCCGTGCAGAGCGGTCAGCGCCGACATCACCGCGCGCTGCTCGTCCCGGTCCCTGCGCAGCGCCGGCACCAGCACCTCGTCCGGCTCCCACCCGGAGTTCTGGGCGCGTGGCTGCGAATCCGACGCCGAGTCGGTGTCGCGCGGGTCCGGTTCGGCGGCCAGGGTGTCCTGGGCCATCGCGGTCAACACCCCGTCCGGGCCCAGCTCCAGATAGGCCCGGACGCCCTGGGCGCGCAGGGTGCGCACCCCGTCGGCGAACCGGACCGCGCCACGCACCTGGTCCACCCAGTAGTCCGGCGAGCACAACTGCTCGGCCGTGGCCGTCTCTCCGGTCACGTTCGACACCACCGGAACCCGCGGCGGGTTGTAGGTCAGCGTGCCGGCCAGGACCCGGAAGTCCGCCAGCATCGGATCCATCAGCGGCGAATGGAACGCGTGCGACACCCGCAACCGGCGGGTCTTGACCCCCCGCTCCTCCAGGACGGCGGCGATGTCGAGGACCGGCTGCTCGGCCCCGGAGATCACCACCGAGGCCGGGCCGTTCACCGCAGCGACCGACACCTCGCCCCCGCGCCCGGCCAGCAACGGCTCGACGTCCTCCTCCGAGGCCTGCACCGCCACCATCGCCCCACCGGACGGCAACGCCTGCATCAACCGCGCCCGGCCGGCCACCAACGCACACGCATCGCTCAGGGACAGCACCCCGGCCACATGCGCCGCGGTGATCTCCCCGATCGAATGACCGGCCAGCACCTCCGGACGAACCCCCCACGAGGACACCAACCGGAACAGCGCCGTCTCCACCGCGAACAACGCCGGCTGCGCCCACCCCGTCCGATCCAGCAACCCCGCCTCGACCGAACCCGGCTCGGCGAAGATCACCTCCCGCACCGAACGCCCCACCCACTCGGGCAGGCGCCCGTCAAGCAGCGGATCCAGCTCCGCGATCACCTCGTCCAACGCCTTCGCGAACACCGGGAACCGCGCATGCAGCTCCCGGCCCATCCCCGCCCGCTGACTGCCCTGCCCCGTGAACAACACCGCCGACTTGGCCTGCCTGCCGCGGCCCTTGATCACTCCGGCGGCGGCGGCACCGTCCGCCAGCGCCGTCAACCCCGCGCGCAGCTCGGCGCGATCGGCGGCGAGAACCCCCGCCCGATACTCGAACGCCGACCGCGTCGTGGCCAGTGAGAACGCCACGTCGACCACGGCCGTCTCGGGCACGCCGTCCATGTGCGTGAGAAGGCTCGCCGCCTGAGCGCGCAGCGCCTCCTCCGTCCGGCCCGACACCAGCACCGGCACCACGCCCGCGTCCGAGGGCGCCCGGCCCGCGTCCGAGGGCGCCCGGCCCGCGTCCGAGGGCGCCCGGCCCGCGTCCGAGGGCGCCTGATCCTCCGCGGAAGCGTCCGCCTCGGCCGGCGGCGCCGCCTCCAGCACCACGTGGGCGTTGGTGCCGCTGACCCCGAACGACGACACCCCCGCCCGGCGCGGCCGCCCGGTCTCCGGCCAGGCCCGCTGCTCGGTCAGCAGCTCCAGCACGCCCGCGGACCAGTCCACCCGCGACGACGGCGCGTCCACGTGCAACGTCTTCGGCAGCACCCCGTGCCGCATCGCCATGACCATCTTGATCACACCGGCCACGCCCGCCGCCGCCTGCGTGTGACCGATGTTCGACTTCACCGAACCCAGCAGCAAGGGCCGCTCCCGGTCCTCGCCGAACGTGGAGATCAACGCTTCGATCTCGATCGGGTCGCCCAGCGTCGTACCCGTCCCGTGCCCCTCCACCACGTCGATGTCCGCCGTCGACAGCCGCGCACCGGCCAAGGCCTCACGGATCACCCGCCGCTGCGACGGACCGTTCGGCGCGGTCAGGCCGTTCGACGCCCCATCCTGGTTCACCGCCGAGCCACGGATGACCGCCAGCACCTGGTGCCCGTTACGCTGCGCGTCCGACAGGCGCTCCAGCACCAGCACGCCCACGCCCTCCGACCAGCCCGTGCCGTCGGCGCTGTCGGCGTACGCCTTGCATCGCCCATCGGGCGACAAGCCACCCTGGCGGTTGAACTCGATGAAGGTGCTGGGCGTCGACATGACCGTCACTCCGCCCGCGAGCGCCAGGGTGCACTCGGCCATCCGCAGTGAGTGAGCGGCCCAGTGCAGCGCGACCAGGGATGACGAGCAGGCCGTGTCCACCGTCACCGCCGGGCCGACCAGGCCGAGCGTGTACGACAGCCGACCGGACATCACGCTGTTCGCCGTGCCCGTGAGCCCGAAGGCGTCGATGTCGCGCGGCAGGCTGTCGCGGTAGTCCGGTGACATCGCGCCGACGAACACCCCGGTCTGACTGCCCCGTAGCGTGATCGGGTCGATGCCCGCTCGCTCGACGGCCTCCCAGGAGGCTTCGAGCAGCAGCCGCTGCTGCGGATCCATGCCCAGCGCCTCCCGGGGGGAGATGCCGAAGAAGCCGGCGTCGAAGTCCGCCGCGTCACGCAGGAACCCACCGGACAACGACTGCGGGACGGCGCCGCCGTACTCGTCCCGAAGCCTGTCAAGGTCCCAGCCACGATCGGCGGGCGGCCCGGATACCGGATCACCACCCTCCGCGAGCAGGCGCCACAGGTCCTCCGGTGAGGACACGCCGCCCGGGTACCGGCAGGTCATCCCGACGATCGCGATCGGCTCCAGGTGCTGTTCTTCAAGGTCGTGGACGCGTTGCCGGGTGCGCCGCAGATCCGCGGTCGCCCGCTTGAGGTATTCCCGGAGTTTCGCTTCGTTGTCCATATCAGCTCAACCCTTTTTCGACGACCAGCACGAACTCATCAACTCGTCGGGCCTCGAATGCTTCGCAATCGAGTTCGGCGATCACAGCGCCCCCATGTGCACCTCGCCGGCGGTCGCTAACCGGCGCCGGTGAGGTGCACGGATCCGCGCCACGCCGGAAGGTACGGGCAGGGGGGCAGGGAGTCAGGGGGTTTGGCACCTTCACCGACACCGCGCGCCACGCCATCCGGCCTCATACCACCTACCGCCGCGTCGAGTTCACAGGCTCCATCCACATCGGCCCAGTTTCGGCCCGGCGCTCCCTGAAAATCATTAGTAACTGCGGTCGCGGCACCGCCGTCCTGGCCGGTCACCTTCTTGGTGACGGCTCAGCGGCGCGTCCCGGCGCGCCTACGCCCCGGCGTGTGTGGAGGCCGTACGACCGCCCGTTCCCGAGCCGTACGACACCGCCCGTTCCCGAGCCGTACACCCGCCCGTTCCCGAACGGCCCGTGACTCTGGGGAAATGACCAGCCCGCGGGATCTTACGCTCGCGCAATGGCCGGTCAACTTCACATCACATCAGAGTTGTCAGAGTACGTTCACGAGATGTCGGCGCGGGAGGACGAGATCCTACGTTCCCTTCGTGAGGAGACCGCGGCCCTGCCCGCGGGCAGGGCGATGCAGGTCATGGCCGAGGAGGGGCAACTGCTGGCGCTGTTGGCCCGGCTCACCTGCGCGCGGACCGTGCTGGAGGTCGGCACCTTCACCGGCTACAGCACGCTCTGCCTGGCCCGCGCGGTCGCTCCCGGAGGCCGCGTCATCACCTGTGACATCACCGAGCGGTGGCCCAGCTTCGGAGTGCCCTACTGGCGCCGGGCCGGCGTGCTCGACCGGATCGACCTGCGGGTCGGCGACGCGTCGGACACCCTTGCCATGCTGCTGCTCGACGAGGGGCCGGGGTCGGTCGACTTCGTGTTCATCGACGCCGACAAAACAAACTATCCGAAGTACTACGAGGCCGGCCTCGCGCTGCTCAAGGACAATGGGCTGATCGTGGTGGACAACACCCTGTTCTTCGGCAAGGTCGCCGACCCGGCGGCACAGGACGCGGACACCGACGCCATCCGCAGGTTCAACACCTTCCTCCGGGAGGACCCTCGGGTGGACATCTCACTGCTGCCGATGGCGGACGGCATCACCCTGGTGCGCAAGAAGTGCCCGGCGGAACCGCCCTGCTAGTACTCCGTTCCGCAAAGGAGGGCGCGACGCGCGGCCGAAAACCTGAGGCCGCCCTGACAGCCTCCCGGCCTCCTGGGCCGGGGAGGGTCTGTCTTCCGATGAGGAACGTCGCACTAGGCGACGGGCGAAGGGCTGAGGACATTGGAAGGCGAAGGCCTGAGGTCCCGCGCGATGAGGTCCATCGTGGTGGGCGGGTCCTGCGGGGTCGGGACGAGATGGAGCCGTTGCAGGCCGCTGACGCCGGGGGCGGGCAGCCTCCCGAGGCATGGGCAGGTCTCGCCGGTGAATCCGCTGAACCGGTAGGCGATCTCCATCATCCGGTTGCGGTCGGTGCGGCGGAAGTCGGCCACCAGATGCGCGCCGGCGAGCGCGGCCTGGTCGGCCAGCCAGCGCAGGATCACCGTGCCCGCGCCGAAGGACACGACCCGGCACGACGTGGCGAGCAGCTTCAGGTGCCACACATGCGTGCCCAACTCCAGCAGAACGACCCCGACCGCGCCGTGCGGTCCGAAACGGTCGCTCAACGAGGTGACCAGGACGCGGTGCCGGGGGTCGTCGAGCAGCCGGACCAGCATCTCCTGTGAGTAGTGCACGCCGGTGGCGTTCATCTGGCTGGTGCGCAGGGTCAGTTCCTCGACCCGGGCGACGTGCTCCACGGTCGCGTGCTCGATGTGCATCACCAGGCCGAGCGAGCGGATGAACTTCTCATCCGAACCGGTGAAGCCGGACTTCGCGGTCTGCCGCCGGAAACCGGCCTGGTACATCTGCCGCCGGCGCCGGGCGTCCTCGGTCACCGTCTCCGGGCTGAACTCCGGCAGCCCGGCCAGCTCGGTGACCTGATCGGCGGAGTAGCACCGTACGTCGGGAAGGTGGAACGCCACCTCGGCCCGTTCCGCGGCCTGGTCGTCCACGAACGCGATCGTGCCGTGGGCGAACTTCAGCTCCTCCGCGATGTGCCGGATCGCGCCGGACTTGGGCGACCAACTGATGTGGGGCAGCACGAAGTACTCCGCGATGCCCAGTTTCTCAAGCTTCGCCCAGGCATGGTCATGATCGTTCTTGCTCGCGACGGACTGCAGGATGCCTCGGGAGTCGAGCACCCGGATGAGTTCACGGGTGGACTCCGGCAGGCGTACCTCGTCGTCCTCCAGCAAGGTTCCCTGCCACAGCGTGTTGTCCAGATCCCACACCAGGCATTTCACCATCGTGGTCTTGTCGGGCACCTGTTCTCCTCGTCTCGGTCAGCGCGACTGCGCGACGGCGTGCTGGGCGAGAATGAGCTGGCAGATCTCAGTGCTGCCCTCGATGAGTTCCATGAGCTTCGCGTCCCGGTAGGCCCGCGCCACCACGTGGCCGTCCTGCGCCCCCGCCGACGCCAGCACCTGTACGGCCGCCGCCGCACCGCGTGCGGCCTCGGTCGAGCTGACGTACTTGGCCAGGACCGTGGCGATCACCATCTCCGGCGACCCCGCGTCCCAGCAACGGCTCGCGTGCTCGCAGACCCGTGTCGCCGCCTGCTCGGCCGCCATGAGCTCGGCGAGGTATCGGGCCACGAGCTGGTGCTCGGCCAGTGGCCGGCCGCCCTGCCGACGGGTTCCCGCGTGCGAGCCTGCCGCCGAAAGGCAGGCACGCAGGATCCCGACGCAGCCCCAGGCCACCGATATCCGGCCGTAGGCCAGAGCCGTGGTGACCAGCAGTTGGAGCTGCTGTCCGCCGCCGCCGAGCACGGCGCTCGCGGGCAGCCGGACGGCGTCGAGGCTGACGTCGGCGTGCCCGGCGGCCCGGCAGCCGCTCGGGTTGGGCACCGGCCGTATGGTGACTCCCGGAGCGTCGGCGGGCACGACGACGGCGGCGCCGCCGTCGCCGTATCGTCCGAAGACGACGATCGAATCGGCGTAGCGGGCCACGGTGGTCCACGCCTTCTGCCCGTCGACCACCACCGTGTCGCCGTCGGCACGTATTTTGGTGGCCATCGCCGTCACATCGCTGCCGGCGTCACGTTCGCTGAAGGCGACGGCGGCCAGCTCGCCACTGGTCAGCCTTGGGAGGTACTCCTGCCGCTGGCGGGCGTCACCAAGCCGCTGGATCGTCCATGCCGCCATTCCCTGTGACGTCATCACGCTACGCAGGGAACTGCACAGGCTGCCCACGTGTGCGGTGAAGGCGCCGTTGTCCGAGCTCTTCCCGCCGATGCCGCCGTATGCGAGTGGTACCTCGGCGCAGAGCAGGCCCAGCTTGCCAAGGGTCCGGAGCGTCTCCACGGGGAGGAGACCTTCGAGGTCCCATGCCGCTGCCTGATCCCCGACCAGGTGGGTGACCCCTTCACGCGCCTCGGCTAACCACTCAGGCATGGTCCGCCACCGGTGCGTCCAGCAGCCGCAGGACGAGGGAGGTCATCCGCTCGACGGTGCGGAAGTTGTCCAGCTTCAGGTCCTCCCCGAGGATGGCGACGCCGTACCTCTGCTCCAGGTGGACGACCAGCTCCATGGCGAACATCGAGTTGACGAGCCCGGAGTCGAACAGATCCTTGTCGACGGCGACATCCGTTTTGATCCGCTCTTCGAGGAAGTCACGGATCTGCTGCTGGACGGTGTCGAGGGTCGGCTGAAGCATCTCTTCTGGTTTCGTGTTCACGAGAGCACCTTCTTGTAATCGTAGAAGCCCTTACCTGACTTGCGTCCGAGGTGCCCCGCGGACACCTTCTCCAGCAGCAGCTCACAGGGCTGGAAACTCGCGTTGCCGGTGCGCTCCCAGAGCATTCGCAGCGCGTCGACCAGATTATCCAGTCCGATCAGGTCGGCTGTGCGCAGCGGCCCGGTGGGATGTCCGAGACAGCCTCGCATCAGGTCGTCCACCGAATCGACGGTGGTCACGCCGGCCTCGACGATCCGCGCCGCCTCGTTGATCATCGGGTGGAGGAGCCTGCTCGTGACGAACCCCGGAGCATCCTGAACGACGATCCCGCGGCGCCCCATCCGCGTCAGCAGATCGGTGACCGCGGTCATCGTCTCATCGCTCGTCAGGGCGCCTCTGATCACCTCCACCATCGTGATCAGGTAGGCGGGGTTCATGAAATGAATGCCGACCAGCTCGTGCGGGCGGCCGGTGAATCTCCCCAGCTCCCCGATCGGGATGCCCGAGGTGTTGGAGACCAGCGGTGTTCCGGTCCTGACCAGCCTCGACGCCTCGCCCAGCACTTTCGCCTTGATCTCGGCGTCCTCGATGATCGCCTCGATGACCGCGGTGGCGTCGGCGACGGCCGCAAGCTCCATGGTCGTCGTCAGGTCGGCCACCGGGCCCTTCGCCGGTACCGTGCCCATGAGCCGCGCGTGCCGGAGCTGGAGGTCGACGCGGTGCCGGGCGTCGGCGAGCTTGTCCTCCGACACGTCGACGAGCACGACCGGGATGCCGTGGCCGATCGCCACGACCGCGATCCCGGTGCCCATTACCCCGGCCCCAAGAACCCCCAGACGGACATCTTTCACTTCATTCACCCCTGAGCCTCACATAACGGTTCGGGTTGGCCTTTCCCTATGCTTCACGGGCCACTTCTCCTCCGTACACCGGACACCCGTACACCGGACATGAGAAGCTCCGGTGAGCTCACCAACTCGATGCGAGGATGAGGTCTCCGAAGTCCCGCTCGCGCGAGGCGTGCTGGAGGTCGGACTCCACCATCATGTGCATGAGCTGCTCGAAGCCGACGCTCGGCTCCCAGCCGAGCTCGACTCTGGCGCGGCTTGGATCGGCGCAGAGGGTCTCCACCTCGGCGGGACGCACCAGCGCCGGATCGATGACGACGTGGTCCCGCCAGTCCAGTCCGACGTACTCGAAGGCCATCTGTACGGCGTCGCGCACCGAGTGCATGCAGCCGGTGCCCACGACGTAGTCGGTGGGCTCGTCCTGCTGCAGCATGAGATGCATCGCCCGGACGTAGTCGCCGGCGAATCCCCAGTCACGGACCGCGTCGAGATTTCCGAGACACAGCTTGTCCTGCAGGCCGAGCTTGATCTGGGCGACACCGAGGGAGATCTTCCGGGTCACGAACTCCGTACCCCGGCGCGGCGACTCGTGGTTGAACAGAATGCCGGAGACACCGTACATGTCGAACGACTCGCGATAGTTCCGGGTGATGAAATGGCCGTATGTCTTCGCGACCCCGTAGGGGCTGCGCGGGTGAAAGATCGTCGTCTCGTGTTGCGGACTCTCCACGACCTTGCCGAACATCTCCGAAGACGACGCCTGGTAGAAGCGGATCTGACCACTACTGCCGTCACGGGACTTGTCCAGCCCGCATACCAGGCGAATCGCCTCCAGCATCCGGAGCACGCCCATGCCATTGACCTCGGTGGTCAACTCGGCCTGATCCCAGGACATCGGGACGAAGGAGATGGCCGCGAGGTTGTACACCTCATCGGGCTGAACCTTGTCCACTGCGGTAACCAGGCTCCCCTCGTCCAACAGATCGCCATTGACGAATGACAGATCGCTGACAAGGCGGCTGACGCGGGATTTCCGGGGATTCGCCTGTCCTCTGATCAACCCCCAAACCTGGTATCCCAGGGACAGTAGATGCTCAGCCAGATAAGAGCCGTCTTGGCCGGTGATACCGGTGATCAGCGCGCGCCTGGACATGCACTTTCCTTTCAGCACCGTGGACAGGTTCCGACCGGACACCATCGCGACCGCGAAGACGCCGACGGCGTGCCCACAGCGGGAATCGAGTCCGTTGAACCGGCAGATCGCCGGCCCACGACCGAGCAGAGAATCTGTCGGGGTGTCAGATGATCGACAGTGGCAGTGGCCTGCCACCAGAGTCAAGGAGACCGAAAAACGCCAAGGAATTGTAGAGACTTCGGGGAACTGGAGGGCTCCCCTCGAACCCTCGACCGGAATCATCCGCGGGAGCGTGACCGGCGCCCGGGCCATCCGCATGACGGGATCGGCGGCCCGGGACTGAAAGCGCTACTCCTCGACCCAGCCGTGCGTCTGAGCGAGGCCGACGAGGCACTTGCGGACGCCCAGGAGTTGCTCCGCCGTCATCGTCGGCACGGCCGCGAGCATGGCCTCTGTGATCTCCTGCGTCAGTTCCCTGACGGACAGCACGTCACAGAAGCCGACGTCGTTGCCCTGACGGTCGGGGGTGGGGGCGGCCGGTTCCGATGACACCGCCGGCGCGATCGACGCGGGTGCCGGGGCGGGTCTCGGCACGGCGGACGAGAGCAGTGGGACCTTCGGTGGGCCGGGCCTGTCGAGCACGCGGACCTGGGACGCCTTCAGCCCCTTGCCGCCGTTCTCGACCCTGAATTCGACCCTCGTGTCGATCGAGATGAGACGCTTGTCACTGTCCAGGTCGTTGACATGCATGAAAACGTCTTCGCCACCTGAGTCAGGGGCGATAAAACCGAACCCACGAAATTCATCGAAACTGACGAGTTTGCCCGTTACCACCACACCACACCTCACCAGAGCCACAGTTCCCGAATTGGGGAGTACTGCCCGGAGAACCATTCGTCACAACCACCGGAATCCGCTCGCGGCTCAGCCGAGGAGCGCCACAGCGGCTATCTGACGTATGAGTCCCCGCACGTTTCTAAAGCTGGCCGACTATATTTACTCGGCTATTTTGGTACGTCCGGACCACTGGAAGATCGGAAGGCTCTCTCCGTCGACCGTCAGAAACTCACCGTTGTGTACGAAATGCTCGTATCCCGCGCCGAAGAGAATTTTCACCTTCTCCTCCGGCTCGACCGAACTTCGAACGTGACCGCGACCGGAAAAACGCTCCGGCCCACCGGAGAGCACAATTTTTGCACTGGTCACGATGACACCTCCCTTTACCATTACGGTTCCTTTGAAGAACACGATCGGGATCGGCGGCGATGATCGGTGAAACCGGCCGGGAAAACCCAATCGAGGTCACCCTGGAATCGCTGTACCAGAATATATGAACATCACGGAACGGTTGGCTCAATGGCTTTTCACACCGGCGTCGCCGACCGCTCCGAGTACCGGTCCTCCCACTGGTCTCCGGGATCCGATGACACGGTCATCCAGATCACCACGCGACCGTGGGCCGATTACCCGGACTTATTTCACGTAGTCGGGCAGAATCCGGGGCGGCCAGGAGCCGAGCCGGAAGATACCCATGGAGTACGCCTTGGAGACCAGAGCCGGGCGGTTGGTGGCCTTCAGCTTTCGCAGCAGCATCGTCACGTGATATTCCACACCGCCGCGGCTGAGGTACAGCATCGACGCGAGTTGCACTGTCGACACACCCGCCGCCACCCCTTCGAGTACGCGCGCCTCCATGCTGCTCAGCAACCTCTTTCGCCCGGTCAGCAGGTCATCACGCTGCTCCCGGTCGGGCCGTACCAGCACCATGATGCTCTCGACGTGGCCGGCCTCGCCGTGCAGCGCGATTCCGGTCAACTCACCGCCGAGCACGGTCTGATCCGGCCGTACGGCGATCACCCGCTCTTCGAAGCGGGCGCGCTGGTGGTCCGTCAGATGGGTGAACTGCTGTCCCAGCTTGTCGCGGACGCTCAGATGGAGCAGCTCGCAGAACGCCAGCCCTCGAATGTCCGCCAGGGAGCGTCCGAACTGCCGGGTGAACTCGAGATTCGCCTCGATAATCCTGGTCGTATGGTCGAGATTCGCCACGCAAATCCCTGACTGGTCGAAAAAAGAACGGTATTGATCTATCCTGTCAGCGGGCTTACCGACTAACAGAAGCCCGTGTTCCTCATCGACCAGGGCGGTGCCGATATCAATACTCACCTGGTGACCATTCCTCTCCTCCAGCAGACGAGACGATGACCCGATAACTACAGAGTAACGACCGAATCCACTTATTTACATGGTATTAACCCGCCCGAAAGTCGGTCAACATAAGTCCAGCACGAACAGTAAAAGACTGTGGTATGTGAGGCGTCTGGTTCGGACCTTGCGGTGCGGTGGCCCGGTCTCGTTCGGTACCGAACTCCCCTGCGCCCGCCCCGGGCAATATAGTTCACATCCTGCACTAATAATGTGCCGTGCGGCTGGGCACCCTGGGCCGGGTCGGCAGGCGGCGCCGCGCCGGACAGCTGAAATTGCACATCGCGATCCAGCTCACCTCGGGCCGGCGAACCGCGATGCCCGTCGTTGACCGGCGCCTCGACGTGGGTTTCTGCCGACCGAATTAAAGCGATGACCTTTATGCCGACTCCGAGCCCCTCGACCGCCTGGTCGGCGGAGGCCTCGCCGGACGGCGGCGGGAACCGGTGCCGCGGCCGGGAGACCGTCATCGGGGGTGGTCGACGGCGATTCACCGGACGCCCGGCTGTGCCGATCCGTTGAGCAGGATCCGGCGGCGTGGCCGTCGTACGACCTATTCGTCCGCGTTCCGCGCGCCCAGTTCTTCGACGAGCGCCGCCCGGCCGCTCACCCCGAGCTTGCGATAGGTGCTCGTCAGGCTCTTTTCTATGGCGCGCCGGGTCACCCCGAGAGAGTCGGCGATCCGCTGGTTCGTCCAGCCCCGCAGCACGAAGGCGACAACCGTCTCCTCAGCCTTGGTCAGCTCACCGCGTTCCGGCGCGAACAGCCGCAGCGCCGGGCCGTTCAGTTCCGAGTCCCTGTCGCCCTCGGCCCAGGACACGCCACATTCCCGGGCGACCCGCATGCCCTCGGAGATGAACTCCTCCGCATCGGCGGAACCTGTTTCGGCGAGCCTTCTGCCGAGAAGCGTGAGCGTCCGGGACAGCTCGATCCGATCCTCAGAACGGCGAAGCACGTCGACGGCCTGCCGGAGGAGATCGATGCCCTCCTCACCCGGGGCGATCATGCCACGCAGCCGCAGCGCGCGGCCGTACGCCGAGGGTGCGCCCCATGCCCGTGCGAAGGCATGTTCCTCGTCGGCCAGCTCGGCCGCCGCCTGCACCCTCCCGAGCCGGTGGTTCACCGCCGCGGCCCACACACGCCAGGGGTACAACGCCGCATTCGTCCATCCGCAGCGCGACAGCTGCCTGCCACTATCGAGGAACCTGTCCAGTGCGGCAGGCAGATCGCCGCGCACCACGTCCAGCATCCCCCGCACCATGCGATGCGCGACGACCACCCGGAGGTCACCGCTCTCCGGGCTGATACGGATCACCCGCTCGCCCAGCTCGACGTCCCGTGTCTCGAGCGCGATCATGGCGAGCGTCCAGACGGACAGTGTCCTGGCCTCCGGCCAGGCCGAGTCGGCATTGTCGACCACGCTCAGCGCGATGCTCTTCGCCTGGGCCATATGCCCGGACGCGCGAAGGATCATGCTCCGCTCCGCGTTGACCAGTGCGGTGACCCCGTCGAGGGCCTGGCGCTGAGCCTGTTCTCGCATCGCCTCCAGCCACGGGGTCACCGAGGCCGCCGTGTCGGCGAGGACCAGGGCCTGGACCAGCAGCGGAAGAGTGGTGTAGGCGTGCCCGGCGCGCGGCGGCTCTCGCTCCAGGATCCGGGTGACCAGGGCGGAGATCTCACCGGCCGTGACGCCGCCGGTCATGGTCGCCGCGTACGTGAGCACGGCCAGCAGCTCCCGTCCGGAGCCGGTGGAGACCGGCACCGCCGCGCCGAACCCCCGCAACCGGTCGGCCGCCGCGCCGAGATGCGCGGCGTCCTGGATCCGGAGACAGCGGGTACGGGCTTCCAGCCGCAGGCCGAGGTCTCCCTGCGCGTGCGCCGATCCCCGGCCGTGGAACTGCCCCGCCACGTCCTGGACGAGCGCGCTCAACGACTGGTTGACCACGCCGAGCGCGGGCGGGATCCACAGCACCGCCTCCGCGCGCTCCGTTACCGAGGTGAGCATCGGCACGGCCTGCGCGATGTGAGTGACCGAGAACGCGAGGTCGAATCCCCGCTCGGCGGCGGCCAGGTCGACCAGGAGCCGGCCCCGAGCCTCACTGTCAGGCGGCCTGTGCAGCAGCGCGTGCCGGATATAACGGGCCGCCTCCCTCACGGCACCGCGTTCGAGCGCGGCGCCGGCGGCCGCACGCAGGACGCCGATCTCCCAGGCATCGTACCCGGAGGTGACCTGCAGGAGCTGGTCGGCGACGTGCTCGGCCGGGTGCCCGACGGTGTGCAGCAGTGACGCCGCCCGGCGGTGCATCAAAGCTCGCGTGTCGGTGCTCATCTCCGATTCGATGGCGTACCGTACGCTCTGGTGGACGAATCGCGGAGACTCGCCGTCGGCGAGCAGGCCGAGATGGTCCAGGGTCTGCATCGCGGACTTGTAGTCGATGCTGTCCAGGCCGGCGAGCTCACTGATCAGCTCTGGCTCCGCCAGGTCTCCGAGCACGACCATCGCCTGCGCGAGATCCCGGACGACCACGGGCTGGATGCCGAGGCAGAACATCCGCCGGTCGCGCAGGAACGGCTGGCTCGCGGCGTGAATCTCACCGGCCTGTGCCGCGACCGGCTGGAAGCCGGCCGTGCGTAACCTGTGCAGCATCTCGGCCAGTGAAGCGGGGTTCCCACCGGACACCTCATGACAGGCCCGGGCGAATTCGGAGTCGCAGGACTCCCTGAACTCCTCGCTGATCAACTGGCGTACTCCCCCGACGGACAGCGGCATCGGGTGCAGCGTGCGAGCCCCCGAGGTGGCGATCTCCCTGAGCAGCGTATGGTCGGAGGCCTCGCATTCCTCGGAGAAAGCCCCGGCGACCAGAACCCGCGCGCCGTCCAGCCGCCTGGCGAGGTACGCCAGCCAGCGCAGGGACGCCGCGTCCGCCCATTGGAGGTCGTCGACCGCGATCAGCAGGGCCTTGTCCTCGCTGAGGTTGGTGATCAGCGAGTTCAGCCCCTGCAGAATCGTCTCTTGTCTGAGCGACCGATTCAGCCCGATGGAACACGAGTCGCCGAAGAGCATCCCCCGCACCAGGCTCGCCGCGCCCTGGAACCAGGTCGCCCAGTGAGCCTTCTCCACTCCGGCCAGGAGCGGCTCGAACAACTGCTGGGCGATGCCGAACGTGAAGTCCTGTTCGAGGAGCGTGCCGCTGGCGCGCAGGACCCGCACGTGCGGGGCGGCCGCGTCGACCAGGGTACGCAGCAGTGCCGACTTGCCGACGCCGGGCGGGCCGATGATCGCCATCATGGATCCGTTGCCGGCCACGGCCGCGCGGACCGCCTGCTCCGCCCGGGCCAGTTCCTTTTCTCGTTCCAGCAGCATGGCTCAGTCCCCCATGTTTCGGGGTGCCGGGATCGAGGCCAGGAGCGAGGCGAGCTCGTTACGGTTGGTGACGGCGAGCTTGCGATAGATCGCGGTCAGCCGCAGCTCCACGGTTCGGACGCTCACCGACAGGATGCTTGCGATGTAGGTGTTCGAGTGGCCTGCGGCGATCAGCCCCGCGACCCGTTCCTCCTGGCTGGTCAGCAGGTACCTCGTTTCGACAGCCTTCGTGGCAGGGCGCCGGGACCGCTCGGTGAGCCCACCGGGAGGCATGTCGATCTTCTTCATTGCCGCCTCCGTCAGACTCGGTGTCCCGGCGTGTTTCCTCGCCACCGCCGACGCCGCGACCAGCTCGGCCGACGCCATCGCATAGCAGTCGCGCGATACCGAGTCTCGCAGAACCCGCACGGCGTGTTCGAGTTCGCTCATCGCCTCGGCACCGTTCAGCACGCGTGACGCGCACAGATGCGCCATCCCCAGTGCGCTGGGGGCGCCCCACTCCCGGGCCCGCTCCACCGCCTCCATCGCCAGCCGCCTGGCGGCCTCGGCATTCCCGCACGCGCTGTGCGCCGCGGCGCCCACCGATCGCCACGGCAGCACCGCGGGATTCGTCCAGCCCCTGGCCAGCAGTACACGCCCGGACTCGTTGATGTCGCGCAGCGCGGTCTTTGGGTCGGCCAGTTCCATGCGCACTCTGGCACGCATGTACAGCAGCACCGCCCAGGCCGCGCCCTGGTCCGCTCCCGAGGGAAACTCAAAAGCCAGCGACTGCTCGGCTTTTTCCACGGACCCGCCGGCGAGATGCAGGTACGCCTCCATCGCGACGAGGAAGGGAACCAGTCGTGGATGCCACGAGGTGAGCGGCAACTCCGCCCGTGCCGCCTCGAAGTCACACGCCGCCTGCCCGAGGTTGCCCCGCCGTATCTCGCATCGGCCGCGATGGATCAGCGCCAGCGCGGCCGGTGCCCGTGCGCCGCAGCGTCGGGCGTCGGCCAGGACCTCGTCCAGCCCGATCACCGCCTCGGCGACCTCGTCGGCCAGGAGTAGCGCCTTGGCCGCGTGGATCCTCGGGCCGAACGGCTGGTCCTCGCCCCTGACCTGGAAGGCCGTCCTGGCCAGTTCCCGCACCCGGGGCAGGCGCTTACCCCGGATGGCCAGCATCCAGGCCGCGATGCCCGCCCGCACAGGATCTCCCGGCTGGTCGGACGGGTCCGGGAACGAGTGCACGGGCAGTGCCGAGTCGTCGATCGTGCAGTCGTTCTCCGCGAGCCAGCCGATGGCCGCCAGCGACCCGAGGTCCGCTCCACCCGCCTCTCGCCGCGCGTAGGCCGTCGCGACCGCGCGGTACGTGGCGGACGCGTCGCCTCTTGAGGCGAGCAGATCGGCCGCCCGGATGAGTTCCACAACCGGCACCTCGGTTCCGCTGTTCAGCAGCACCTGCTGCAGTCGCCGGTCGCTCGTCTCCGAGCTGCGGTCCACCTCCATCATCGCGAGCTCGATGAGCAGCCGTTGCCGCTGCTCGTCCCTCACCGGTTCCCGGAGCGCTCGGCCGAGCAGGGCCGCGGCGCCCTCGTGATCCCCGTCGAGACGGCGCTGCGTGGCCACCCGGCTCAGGAGGCTCACCACCCACTCGGCACCGACCGGCCGGGTGTTGAGCAGCAACCGGGCCAGCCGTTCCTCTGGAATCGCCGCCCGGTAGCCGAGCTGGACGGCGCGCATCGCCAGTGCCTGCCGCTCCCCGACCTCCATCCCGGCCAGCGCCTTGTCGGCGACGAGAGGGCCAGCCGGCCGCGGCTCTTTCCCGTCGGTCACCAGACCCAGTCGTACGAGGACGGACAGTGCCTGTTCGGAGGACATCGTCCTCAGCGGCGCCAGGGATGTGAGCAGGTCGAAATCGAGGCCGTCCCCGCAGACCGCCATCACGAGAAGTAGCGCGAGCGCGTCCGCGGGCAGACGGGAGATGACCGTCGCCACCCGGTCGCCGCTCACCTCTGCGGCCCGCTCCAGCAGGACCGGGACGTACCGCGCGACAGGCGGCAGGGAGGCGCCCACGAAATGATCCAGTACGGCGAGCAGGGCCGCCGGGCTGCCCCCCGTGGCCTCGGTGGCCGCGGCCACGAATGCTCCGTCGACGTGCCCGGCGTACCGGGAGACGATCACCTGCCAGACTCCGTGCTCGCGCAGCGGCGGCACATGGATCACGCTGCGGGGCACCGATCCGGGCTCGGTGACCGGTCCGACCGCACAGCCTTCACCGGGAGCACCGGCCTGAACCAGGAGTATCGGGGCGTATCGCAGCCGGTGCGTCATGGCCGCCAGCCATGCCTTCGATCCCTCGTCCGCCCACCGGGCATCGTCCAGGGCGATCAGCAACGGGCGGTTTCTGGCGAGCGCCACGAACTCCCCGCACAGCGCCGGAATCAAGGTCGCGGCCGGCTGCTCCTCCGCCCACAACCGCCGCGCGAAGGCCGGATATCCGGCACCGGCCAATCCGGCGGTGATCTGCGAGAGCACACTGTAGCGGAGATCGGCCTCGGCGGGCGAGCAGCGGGCGAGGACGGCCAGCAAGCCGGCCTCCCTGGCGCGGGCGACGACCACCCTGAGCAGGGCGCTCCTTCCCATACCCGGCTCTCCGAGCACGGTCACCACACCCGGCCGGCCGCGCCGGAGCACGGTCACCTGCTTGCCCAGCAGGCTTATCTGCCTCTCCCGGTCGGCCAGGAACTCCGGTGCGTCGTCCCTCCAGCGAGCGCCTCGCTCGGTGACACCCGCCGACCACGTGCGTGTCGGCCCGTGCGGCCCCTCCGCTAACACCGTGTGCTCGACACCGGTTCGCCCACGGTCAACGAGACCGTTTCGGAACCCCTGCCGGAGCCTGCCATGGCACGAGAACAGACCGAAGCCCTCCGGCGAAGGTTCGGAGCCTCGACCACGGGCGCATCAGCGCCATGGAGGGGCACAAGAACTCCGCCGTTCAGCCCAACCGATCCGACCGTGACCTTGGCTTCGACCCTGTGTCCGGTATCGCTGAACATTTCGCACCTCGAATCGACGACGCACGTGCCTGATCTCAAGCACTCCGATCGCCCACTGAGGAGACCTTAATCACCACCATGTTGGTTTACAAGCGTTTACCTTGGATTTGCCTGTGATTGTCTTTATTTACCTGTGTTCGATGGTCTGTCCGCTTCTCCTAGCGGCGACCGGGAACACGGGGACGGCGTCTCCGGGAAGCGGACGCCTCCCGGAGGACGAGCAGGAGGGACAGAGGGGGCGCAGGGGGAGGCAGGGGCACCCCGGGCGACCCCACGCCGGGTCGGCACGGCAGGGTGCCGACGACCTGGCTTACAGGGGGATGTTGGTGTGGCGGCCTCGGCGTGCCGGAGCGGCGGCCAGCGCCTCGCCGAGCCGCAGCCGGGTGTGCGCCGGGTCGATCACCTCGTCGACGACGCCGATGCTCACCGCCCTGGCCACACCCCCCGCGATCTTCTCGTGCTCCGCGGCCAGGCTGGACAGCAGTTCCTCGCGCTCGTCCGGTGCCGCAGCGGCGAGCTTCTTGCGGTGCAGGATCTCCACCGCCGCCTTCGCACCCATGATCGCCACCTCGGCCTCCGGCCACGCGAATACGGTGGTGGCACCGAGAGACCGGGAGTTCATCGCGATGTAGGCGCCACCGTAGGACTTGCGCGTGACCAGCGTGAACCGTGGAACGCTGGCCTCGGCGAACGCGTGCAGCAGCTTCGCTCCTCGGCGGACCACGCCCTCCCACTCCTGCCCGACGCCGGGCAGGTAGCCGGGGACGTCGACCAGCACGAGCAGGGGCACGCCGAACGAGTCGCACATCCGGACGAACCTGGAGGTCTTATCCGAAGACAGCGAGTCGAGGCAACCGCCCTTGCGCAGCGGATTGTTCGCGATCACCCCTACCGTCCGCCCGGCGAGCCGGCCGAACCCGATCACCATGTTCGGCGCCCACCTGGGCTGCAACTCGACGAATCCCGACTCTCCGTTCTCCTCGTCCAGGATCGCCTTGACCAGCGGGCGCACATCGTACGCGCGCCGGGGTGAGTCGGGGAGCAGGTGGCGCAGCGGCATTTCCTCGCGCACCGAATCCAGGTCGACGAATCCCGGCTTCGCCAGCAACGTGACGAGCTGACGGGCGCGGGCGAAGGCCGCCTCCTCGGAATCCGTGCCGATGTGAGCCACCCCGGACTTCCGGCTGTGCGCGTCCGGCCCGCCGAGGCTCTCCATGTCGATCTGCTCGCCGGTGACCGATCGGACGATGTCCGGACCGGTGATGAAGACGCGGGCGGCATCAGACATGATCACGATGTCGGTCAGCGCCGGACCATAGGCCGCACCGCCCGCCGCGGGACCGAGCACGACGGACAGTTGCGGGATCTCGCCCGAGGCACGGACCATCGCGGCGAACATCTCCCCGATCTCGTGCATCGCCGACACGCCTTCGTGGAGCTTCGCGCCGCCGGAGTGCCACACACCGATCACCGGGCAACGTTCGCGCACCGCGAGATCAATGGCGTCGGCGATCAGCGGGCACTCGTCGACCCCGATCGCGCCGCCCTTCAGCGTGGCGTCGGTGCAGTAGACCACCACTCTCACACCGTTGACCCGTCCATAGGCGACCACCACCCCCACGCCTTCGCGCCGGTGGATGATCTCAAGCGAGTCTGGATCCAACAGCCGAGACATCCGAACCGTCGGGTCGCGATGGTCAAGGGACGACTCATCTCGGTCCGCCACAGCCACTGAGGGAAATGTCATCGCTCACCTCTGCGAATCGCCCGTTGTCCGAACCGTAAGTGAACAGCGGCGGCGCCGGGAAAACCCCTAGTCTTGGCCGCCCGATCCCGGAACGGCCGGTGCCCGCACGTCCCCTCCTCGCATGCGCCGCGGCCCCCCCGATCGGCCTGCGAACGCCTCGCATCAGCGCAGCCGGCGCAGCCCTTCGTGCACGCGCACGATCAACTCGATGGACGGCTGACCGTCGACCTCGGCGGGGGAATGCACCCTGAGCAGGTTCCAGCCGATCGCGTCACTGATCAGGACGATGGCCACCCCGAGCGGCGCCCTGATGCGCCCCGCGATCTCGATCACGGCCATGGGCTCCTGGCACATGTCGCAGATCCAGCGATACTCCGGAGACAGCGCGGGATTGTCGACGCTCAGCATGCCCGTCGGCGTCACCGAGATCAGCGAGTCCATGCGCAGCAGACCATCACCGCTCGTACGCCCCCCGGTGAGCACGTACGGCCGTGGTCCGACCGGCCGCGAGTCCTGCTGGTACGGCGCGGGGTACGGTGGCGGCCAGTCCGGGGCCGGTATCGGTGCGGGGCTGACACGAGGCACCGTATCCGGGGAGATCCCGACGTGGTGATCGTCGACATCGGCCCAGAACTCCTCCGGGTCGTCGTGCGCTTCTTCCCGGCCGACGTCGACGACGGCCGCCTCGACATCCCGTGTGTCGTCGTCCGCCTCGACATCCTGAGTGTCGTCGTCCTCCTCTTCCACTTCTTCCACGGGCTTGGGCAGAAACTGGTTCTCGGCCCAGAGCCTGTAGTCACCCCAGCCGCCGAAGGCGGAAGAATGGTACTTCGGTTTGTCGGCGTCTCGCCGTCGTCGCCTCCTGCTGATGGACATCGCGGGGATCTCACCTACTCTCGAAAGATCATCTGGCATCGAGATCGTGCGATGATTGAAGATGAGCACCCCCCTGAGATCATCGCCATCCGTCACCCCCCGCGATTTCGTCGCGCGGCCGTCGCCCCTGCGGGGTCTGCTGATTGTCCTCACCGAATTCCTAGGTGTTTGCTTAGTATTCTGCGAATTCCCCAGCAGGGGGAAGTGCCTTGTATAACGACTGTCGTCGCACCGGCGGCCCCGGTGGATGACACGGCGAGTCAACTTCTGATCACACATCGGTCAAGCCGGCCCGGCCCGCGCGTCATCTGACCGTCGGCGTGATCCGGCCCGCTCTGCCCAGCGTTTCCAGTGCCCACCCCAGATCCGCTCGGCCACTCACATCCAGCTTGCGAAAGACGCTGGTGAGATGGGTCTCGACAGTGCGCAGCGTGATGCGCAGGGTCTGGGCGATCTCCTGGTTGGTCGCGCCGGTCGCCGCGAGTTCCGCGACGCGCCTCTCTCCCGTGGTCAGTACGTTCTTGACTCCACCGGTCCCCCGGTACATCCGGCCGCCCGCGGCGACGAGCCGGCCGCGGGCCTTCTCGGCCAGCCCGCGAAATCCGCACCGCACCGACAAATGCACGGCGCGGCGAAAATGCCCGCGGGCACCCTCGCGATCGTCCATCCGCAGCAGCGCCTCGCCGAGCATGCTTTCGGCCCGGACCAGATACCAGCGCGCCTGGGTCCCCGTCAGTGTCTCCACCGCCTCGGTGAGCGTCTCCACCCCATCGCTCCCCTCGGCGGCCGCCCCCCTCGCCAGCAGGGCGAGCCCTCGGGCGGACGCGTTCCCCCAGGCCTCGGCGAGTTCCTCACCGTGCTCGGCGAACTCCCCCGCCTCGTTCCCGCGGCCCAGGTCGGCAAGGAGACAGGCCGCCTCCAGCCACCACGGCACGAACATCGGATTCCTGATGCCGACCTCGGCGAGCAGCGCGCCACAGTCGGTCAGGGACGACAGCGCGCCTCCGTGGTCACCTCGCGACGCCGCCAGGTACGACCTCGTCATCAGCACCCGTGGATAGTCGGGGAGAGAATCCTCCACCGCCGACGAGGTCATCTGGCCGAGCACGGAAGCGGCTTGGCCGAGGTCGCCCCGCCAGGCGAGCACCGCCGACAGAGCCGTCCGCGGCGCCGTGGCGCTTCTCGACCACGGCTGCCCATCCGCCAGTTTCATGGCCCTGATCGCGTCCACCAGCGCCCCGTCGAGGTTACCCGCCTCGCCCAGGATCCACGACCGCCTGGACAGGGCCATCACCTGGCCCCAGGTGTCCCCGTGCTCCGCGCCACGCGAGATCATCCGGTCCACGACCTGCACCGCTTCCTCAACCTCGTCAGCGAGCGAGAGTACGTACGCGGCGGCACCGAATGCCCGGTCCCAGGAGGTTTCATCTGGACCGCTGAGCGCCTGGCGGGCCAGCGCCAGGCAGGTCCGGGACGAGGAACCGGACATAGCGGAGATCATGGATCGCCCGGCAAGCAGTTCGCGTTCGCCCTCGACGGGCACCTCCGGTGTCCGCATCGTCATCGCCCATTCGAAGATCATCTTGGCGGTGGACCTGTGGTTCCATCCGATCAGCAGCAGCGCCGACTCGACCGGCACCCGCAGTTCGTGGTCCTCGGTGTCCACGCCGTCGAGTTCCGCCAGGATGCCGTTCAATATCGAGACCGCCTCCGGTTCCCTTCCCAAGGGCGGTGCGACCCTGGCCAGCTGGATCGCCAGGCGCGCTCTCCCCCGTACGTCGCCGGTCTCCCGCAGGCCATCACAGAGCATCGCGTACGCTCTCGCCGGATCGTCATGTCCGATCAGTCGCGTGAGGTCGGCCTGCGCGTCGATGTCGGCGGGATCGGCCACGACCATCCGGCCCAGGTAGCGCGCCGCCACCTCCGGTGCCCCGTTCAGCTCGGCACGGCGTGCCCCCTCCCGGAGCACATCCCGCATCCAGGTTTCGGGAAGCCCGGGCAGCAGCGCCAGTTGCGCACTGATCTCCTCGGCCGGCCGGCCTCCGTCGTTGAGCAGCCTGGCGGCCAGCTCCCGCCGCCGGTCGAGCGTGGCGGCCGGCCTGCCGCTCAACACCGCGGCGCGAACATGATCCTCGTTCAGCTCGGCCAGGCCGACGTCGATGATCCTCTCATCGCGCAGGATGTCGACCGCGGCGGCTACCAGCGGCTCGGAGACCCCGGACAGCATGCCCACCAGTTCCGCGTCGGGGTTCCCCAGCACCGCGAAGGCCTCCACGACGCCGCGCACGTACTCGGGCTGCCGGTCGAGCGTCGCCAGCAGATGTCCGACGTAGAGCTCGGCTCCGAATTCGGCGGCCCTGAACTCGCCCCGGGCGTCAGGTGGCACGCCCTCCTTGCTCAGGCGCTTGAACAGCCGCGCGAGCAGTGCCGGATTGCCCCGGCAAGCACTGCTGCACACGCGGACGAACGGCTCTTTCGGTACGGCGTCCCAGTACCGCCGGGCCATCCTTCCCGCGTCCTCCTCGGACAGCGGCCAAAGGTCGACGATGCGGTGCCCACGCGCGGCGACACCGGGAACCGCCCGCCGCCCGTTCGACAGGCCGGAGCGATGCTGGGCGAGCAGGACGAACAATGGCAGATGGTGCCCGCGGTTCATCAGGAAGTCCAGCCAGGTCAACGACTCTTCGTCGCACCACTGCGCGTCGTCGAACATGACGGCCACCGGCCCCGACATGGTCGCCTCGCTGACACGCCGGAACAACCGGTGTGACAGCGGCACGGTGCTGCCTTCCAGGTGGAACAGCGCTCCACCGAA
The DNA here is from genome assembly GCF_035917355.1 of Streptosporangium sp. NBC_01810. Lineage (NCBI taxonomy): Bacteria > Bacillati > Actinomycetota > Actinomycetes > Streptosporangiales > Streptosporangiaceae > Streptosporangium > Streptosporangium sp. NBC_01810. Next base: position 3,907,110 of record NZ_CP109070.1, read on the forward strand.
CAGGCTTTCCGCGGCGCGCCAGGGCAGGCGGGCCCCGGCGGGTGAGCAGGAGCCGCGCATGGTCATCACTCCGACACGCCGGGCATACCGCTCAAGGGCGTTCAGCAAGGCGGTCTTGCCCGAGCCGGCGGGCCCCCGCACCAGCATCAGACGTGCCCCGCCCTCCGCGGCCTTGTCCAGCCCGGACACCAGCGTGCGGAACTCCACCTCCCGGCCCACCGGCGTGACCTCGCCGTAGAAGATCCGTCCCGCCATGGGTCACCATCCCGCTCCATCAAGTCACCGCGTGGCATATGGGTCAGGCGCGGGGAACGTGCTTCGGGGGTCGGCCGGCCCGAAACCCGAGCCTGGCTCCCATCAGCTCGCATCCGAGATTTAATGGACGGGCGAGTAGTCTTTGAACCAGAAGTTCTCCCATTCGGGCATCGACATGCCACCTCCGGATGGATGCCCGGCCACCCGCCGACCCGGCACAGCCACGCCTCCGACGTTACCTTCCCGAATCTTGTTCGGTAAAGCCCTATTTGCTGGGAGTTCATCCGGATTCCGCCGACGTGGCCCACCCGGGAGACGACCGCCGGCTCCGGCCCTGGAGGCCGGAGCCGACGAGGGCCACGGTCGGCGGCGGCACCGCCGTGATCGCCAGGACAACCGGCAGCGGCACCGCTGACCGGAACACGGCGGCACCGTCTGCCCCATCAGGCGCGGCTTTCTCCCCCGCTCAGGTAGGCGGTGCCCTGACCACCCGGGCAGTGGAGTATCCGGCCGGTCATGACCGTTCCCGCTTTCCCGCGAGTGCGACGGCGATTTCGATGAGCTGGTCTTCCTGCCCGCCGACGAGCTTGCGGCGCCCGGCCTCGATGAGGATCTCGGCGCCGGAGACGCCGTACTTCCTGGCCTGGCGGTCGGCGTGCTTGAGGAAGCTTGAGTAGACGCCGGCGTAGCCCATGGTGAGCGAGAGCCGGTTGAGCAGGCACTCGTCATCCATGATCGGACGGACCACGTCCTCGGCCGCGTCGATGATCTTCAGGGTGTCGATGCCGGTGCGGATGCCGAGCTTCTCCGCGACGGCGACGAACCCCTCGACCGGGGTGTTGCCAGCGCCCGCGCCGAACCTGCGGGTCGAGCCGTCGATCTGGAGGGCTCCCGCGCGTACGGCGAGCACGGAGTTGGCGACGCCGAGGCCGAGGTTCTCGTGGCCATGGAAGCCGACCTGGGCGTCCGATCCGAGTTCGGCCACCAGGGCGGAGATCCGGTCGGCCGTCTGCTCCATGATCAGCGCGCCGGCGGAGTCGACGACGTACACGCACTGGCAGCCGGCGTCGGCCATGATCCGCGCCTGCCCGGCGAGCACCTCGGGCGGCTGGCTGTGCGCCATCATCAGGAAACCGACGGTCTCCAGGCCGAGATCCCTGGCCAGCCCGAAGTGCTGCACGGAGATGTCGGCCTCGGTGCAGTGGGTGGCGATCCGGCAGATGCTCGCGCCGTTCGCGGCTGCCTCGCGGATGTCGTCCTGGACGCCCAGGCCGGGCAGCATGAGGAAAGCGATCTTGGCCTGCTTAGCGGTCTGGACCGCGGCCTTGATCAGCTCCTGCTCGGGCGTGTGACTGAACCCGTAGTTGAACGACGAGCCGCCGAGGCCGTCGCCGTGGGTGACCTCGATGACCGGCACGCCCGCGTCGTCGAGGGCGCCCACGATGGAGCGGACGTGCTCGACGGTGAACTGGTGCTGCTTGGCGTGGGAGCCGTCGCGCAGCGACGAGTCGGTGACTCTGATGTCGAGGTCGGTGTTGTAGGGCATGGATGGATCTCCTTGTGACGAGGAGGGGTTAGGAGGGCAGGCGCGCGGAGACGATGCGCTGCGCGAAGCCCTCGCCGACCTTGGTGGCGGCGGCCGTCATGATGTCGAGGTTCCCGGAGTACGGCGGCAGGAAGTCCCCCGCCCCCTCGACCTCGATGAAGACCGCCACCCGGGCGAGGCCGCCGCTCACCGGCGTGGGGTCGTCGAACTGCGGCTCGGCGCGCAGCCGGTAGCCGGGCACGTACGACGCGACACTGGCGATCATGTCCGCGATCGAGGCGGCGACCGCGTCCCGGTCGGCCTCCTCGTGGATCGCGCAGAACACCGTGTCCTGCATGAGCATCGGCGGCTCGGCCGGGTTCAGGATGATGATCGCCTTGCCGCGCGCGGCGCCGCCGATCGTCTCGATGCCACGGCTGGTGGTCTTGGTGAACTCGTCGATGTTCGCCCGCGTGCCGGGGCCCGCCGATGGAGAGGCGACGCTGGCGACGATCTCGGCGTAGGAGACCTCGGTGACCCGGGAGACGGCGTGCACGATCGGGATGGTGGCCTGCCCACCGCAGGTGATCAGGCTGACGTTGGGCGCGTCGAGGTGCGCGCCGAGGTTGACCGCCGGCACCACCGCCGGACCGAGCGCGGCCGGGGTCAGGTCGACGGCCTGGATGCCGAGTGCGGCGTACTTCGGCGCGTTCTCCCGGTGCACGTACGCCGAAGTGGCCTCGAAGACGAGGTCTGGGCGCTCGCCCTGGGCGAGCAACGGGTCGACCCCCTCGGCGGAGACGGCCAGGCCGTGCGCTTCCGCCCGTTTCAGGCCGGGGCTGTCCGGGTCGACGCCGATCATCCATCGAGGCTCGATCAGCTCGGATCTGAGCAACTTGTACATCAGGTCGGCCCCGATGTTGCCCGAACCGACGATCGCTGCGGTCGCCTTGGTCACTGTCTCACCCTCATTCGAATCGAGCGGTCACGGAGCCGAGTCCGGCGAACTCGGCGCGGAAGGTGTCGCCGGGGCGCACGTCGACGGCGCGGGTGCAGGACCCGGGCAGGATGACGTGCCCCGCCTCGAGCTTCACCCCGAACCCGGCGACCTTCCTGGCCAGCCAGGCCACGGCGGTGGTCGGGTTGCCCAGAACCGCGCCGGTGTCACCGCGTGCCACCTCGGTGTCACCCGAGTAGAGAACGGCCTCGATGGCGGCCAGGTCCAGCTCCGCCGGGCTCACCCGGGCGGCACCGAGCAGCACCCCCGCCGAGGACGCGTTGTCCGCGATCGTGTCCGCCAGGCCGATCTTCCAGTCCCTGATCCGGCTGTCGATGAGCTCGATGCTCGGCACGATGTACTCCGTCGCGGCGAGCACGTCCTCCTCGGTGCACCCCTCACCGGGCAGGCTCGATCCGAGCACGTACCCGATCTCGACCTCGATCCTCGGGTAGCAGTACGCGGAGGTCGTGATGGGGGTGTCCTCCGACAGCACCATGTCGTCGAGCAGGTGCCCGTAGTCGGGCTCGTCGACGCCCATCATCTGCTGCATCACCAGAGAGGACAGGCCCACCTTGTGCCCGCGCACCCGGGCGCCCGCGACGAGCCGCCGGCCTATGTTGATGAGCTGGATCTCGTACGCGTCGATGACGTCGATGTCCGGGAAGGACTCCGTCAGCGGCGCGATCGGCTCCCTGTCCCGCTCCGCCGCCCACAACCGGTCGGCCGCGGACACGCGTTGTGCCGGTTCCAGCATCCACATCCTCCTGAGATCACGCCGCGCCGCACCCGGATCGGCGGGGCGCCCGCAATCAAAGATTCCAGTCGCGGGACACCGGCGGCGGTGTGCCTCCCGCTCAGTGGGAGCGACGTCGACGAATCGGGTGGTCGGCGGGGTCACCGCCTACGTGAAGACCTCAGGGGAGTCGGCGAGGGTGTCCGGGCAGGCCCCGCGAAAGCACGGCCACCGCGAGCGACCGGCGCCGCGTCCGGTACGAGGTGTCATCGCGGGTGTGCCTCCAGTTCGACGATCCGGGAATAGGCGCCGTCGTTCGCGGACCGCACCACCACGCGCAGCGCGCTTGCGGTGACCGGCTCGAAAGTCCGGCGCACCAGGCCTTCGGTGTTGCCGCGGATCTCGGCGACCGTGCGCCACTCGTCGCCGACCGGCAACTGCACGTCGGCATCACGGATGCCCCGGTTCTTCGCGAGGTACGCCGCGGAGTCGATGGTGTACAGGTCGACCCGCCCTACCGGCGCCGACGCGGCGAAGTCGACGGTCAGCGTGTCGGGAAACGTGCCCTGAGTCGCGTCGTTCCATCCGTTCCCCCGACCCCACCGGTCCGAGCTGCGATCCCCGTCGATCACGCCCTCGGGCTGGATCGCGCGCCCGTCAGCCCCGCTTCGGCGGGCGCGTGTGCATGGGCGACGCGATGCGGTTCCACAGGTTGATCTGCGCCACCTGGGCGACCAGGTACGCGGCCTCCTCCGGCTTGAACGCGGCGGCCACCGCGCCCCAGACCTCATCCGACACGCCGTCGGGCCGCTCCGTGACAGCCTCGGCGTAGGCCAGCGCGACTCGCTCGGCATCGGTGTACAGCTCCGACTCCCGCCACGCGGACAGCTGGTAGATCCGATCCTGCTTCTCGCCGAGTCGCAGCGCCTCGTGGACGTGCATGTCGATGCAGAAGAGGCAGCCGTTGATCTGCGAGCTACGGATCTTGACGAGCTCGCGGATCGCGGGATCCAGCGGCCCCTTCGAGATCACCTGCTCGGCCTGGATGAACGTCTTGTACATTTCGGGCGCCACCTCGGCGATGTTCAAGCGTGACATCGTGCTCCCACCTTTCTCGGTCTCTCTCCCGGTTCTCACCAGGGAGACGAGATGGCACCCGCCGCTGTGACGGCTTTTGCCAGAAAGATTCCCGAAGAGTCAGCGCGCCGGGTCGATATACGAGAGCTTGTCCGGATTGAGCACCCGCCGGATCGCCAGGATCCGGCCGTCGGCCGCGACGTCGAAGGTGTCGACCAGGACGATCCGCTTGTCTCGGTACGCCACCAGCGCGAGCTCCCCGCCCACCTCGCGGGGAACGAGCGGGAAGAGCCCCCATCGCCCGGCCACCCGGGACAGCACCGTGGCGATCCGCTCACCACCGGAAATGACCTTGCGCGCGGCGAAGACCTTGCCGCCGCCGTCGGTGACGTACACCGCGTCGGGATGCAGGAGCTCGACCAGGGCCTTCAGGTCGCTCGCCTCGTACGCGGCGCGGAACGCCGCGAGCACCCGCTCGCGCTCCGGGCGACTCGCGCGTGGCTGCTGCTTCGTCGCGGCCACCCGGCGCCGCGCCCGCGAGGCGAGTTGACGGCCGGCGGCGGGAGTGACGCCGAGCACCCGGGCGATGCGATCGAAGGGCACCTCGAAGACGTCATGCAGCACGAACGCGACTCGCTCGGGCGGCGTGAGCCGATCCATGACGACGAGCATCGCCATGCTCACCGACTCGTCGACGAGCACCGGCTCGGCGGCGTCCGGACCGGTCAGCAACGGCTCAGGCAGCCACGGACCGACGTACGTCTCACGCCGCACCCGGGCCGACCGGAGGATGTCGTAGGACCTGCGGGCGGCGACCGTCACCAGCCAGGCCCGCGGATTCTCCACCCCGGACAGGTCGGCACCGGCCGCGCGCAGCCAGACGTCCTGCGCCACGTCCTCGGCGTCACCGACACTGCCGAGCAGCCGATAGGCCGCCCCGAACACCGCCGGCCGATGCTCGGCCCACTCTTCCTCGGTCACACGCAGACGCTACAAGCAGCGTCGGACGAACTCGGCGAGTGGCCTAGGACGGACCGCTGACCCGCGTATCCGTCGCTTCCTGCGCCGTTGTTCCCGAGCCCGGGACAGTCGCCCGGAGTGGTTCATCTGCGGCCTCGTCGGGTGAGCGCGTTGCCGGCCGCGCCTATCGCGAAGCCGAAGACGATCATTAAGACGTAGCTGTAGATCTCGTAGCCTTCGGGGGCGAGGAACCGGAGGAAGCCCATGAAATGGATCCAGCCGAACCACTCGTGCAGAAGACCGCTCCCGCCGCCGGCGACAAGGATGAAGCAGAGCAGACCCGACAGGGTCGCCAGGGGGGACTTCGGGTTGGTGGAGGTCATGGCTCCACGGTAGGCAGGTGATGCCCGGCGCGGAATCAGGCTTAGGAGGGTAGTGCGGTGACCAAAGTCGGCCGCCGGCGGTCAAGGGGACGTACTTAAGTATCCATCGGACGCGGAGCCCGAGCGGCGGGTTCGGAGCAGGGCGGCGATGAGGACGGCGCCGAGGGCGAGGAGGGCGGCGGCGACGGTGAGCGCGGCCACTGTCAAGACCGACAGGCCCAGCCCGCATCCCAGGCTCGTGACGAGCATGCCCGGCAACACGCCCGCCGCGTACGAGTCACCCGCCACCACGCCGGACAGCAGCAGCAGCCCAGCCGAGCCGATCAGGAATGACAGGACCAGCGTCCAGCGCACTCCGACCCTCGTCATCGCGCGGGTGGACAACCGCATGCCCAACAGGATTCCGGCGCCGTAGGGCAGGTAGGCGACGCCGGCCTGAAGCGGACCGTATCCGAGCACGGTCTGCAGGTGGATCATCAGCAGGAAGGCCATCGCGTACATGGCCACGGAGAACAGCAGGGTCGCGCCGTTGGCGACGGCACGCGTCCGATCGGACAGAAACGACATCGGCACCAGCGGCTCGGCCGTCCGTGGCTCCACCACGAGGAACCCGGCGGCCAGGACGGCGGCCAGGAGCAGGGCCGCGATGGCGCCCCAGATGCCCAGTGCTCTGGTGCGTTCCTCGGTGCCGGGGAACAACAGGGTGATCACGGACAGTGCGGCGGGGCTGGCCATGGCCGCGCCCGCGCCCTGGGTGAACCGCCCGGCCACGAGCTGCCAGGGCTGCTGGGCGAGCCCGCAGGCGAGACTCGCCATGCCGAACAGCGCCACCCCGATGAGGAAGACGCGGCGCCGTCCCAGCAGGTCGGCCACGCGGCCGGCAACAACAGCCCGCCAAAGGCCAGGAAGTACGCGTTGACGACCCAGGCCAGCCCCGGGCCGCTGAAACCCAGGTCGTCGCGGAGGCTGGGGAGGGCGACGCTCACCACGGTGTCGTCCAGGACCAGCATGAACTGCACGAAGCACAGCACGACCAGCGCCGCCCGGCGGCGGCCGGTGACCGCGGGAGACACCGGCGTCATGACAGGCGTCCCGTCGGCGAGGGCGGCACATTCGTTCGGCGGTGAGGAAAAGGATTGATCAGCACTCGACGACGCTATGCGCCGGCGAAACTGGCCACAATCCGCGATGGGGCCACACAATATCGTCATGAGGACACACCCTTCGCCCGTGAGGACCTCGCCGATGACGCGCGACTGCGGGCCGAGGCGGTGGTGCTGGACCTGTTGCACCCTTTGCCGACCCTGCCGATCGATGTCCCGCTTCCCGTGGACGAACGCGTACGCGCCGTGGCCGACGCCCTGCTCGCCGACCCCTCCGACTCCCGGAGCCTTGACGCCCACGCACGCTCCCTCGGGGTGAGCCGACGCACCCTGACCCGGCTGTTCGTCCGCGACACGGGCATGAGCTTCGACCGCTGGCGCACCCACATGCGGCTGCGGGCCGCCCTGCCTCTCCTCGCCGAAGGCCGGACGGTGTCGCAAGCCGCGCACGCCGTGGGGTACGCGACCCCGAGCGCTTTCCTCGCGGCGTTCCGTCGTACCGTCGGCACCTCACCCGGGCGCTACCTCAGCGGAGACGCCGTGACGGAGGCGGTCTATCGAAAGCAGATCCGCCCGGTCCTGCTCGGCGGCGCGGAGGCGATGGACCGGATCTTCACGTGACGGGAGCGATAGTCACTCAGTTGATCACTCAGAATGCAGAAAGGGTGTCTCCCTTTCGGGTGACACCCTTGCCGACCAGCTGAAACCTGGTCGGGACGACAGGATTTGAACCTGCGACCCCTTGACCCCCAGTCAAGTGCGCTACCAAGCTGCGCTACGTCCCGGTTGTCCGCGCCCTCTCGGGGTGGACGTCATAACCTTAGCGCAGATCGGGCAGGCTTCGCACACGGCGACGCCCGCGTGGGCAGGCGATCGGGTGAAAGGCGAGGGGTACGTGGGACGCAAGGCGTTGATCGACCAGGAGGAGCTGCGGCGGCTGGCCGGGCGGGGGTTGTCGAACGCGGAGCTGGCGGCGCGGTTTGGGGTGAGCGAGTCCGGGATCCTGCAGGCGAAACGGGCCGCCGGGCTCTCGAAGCCGATGCTCGATCACTCCCGGGCCATCCCGTGGAAGCTGGACCGCACACACAACCAGTCGGGGCCCGCGACGAACCTGCGGAACCTGTCGGCCGTGGCCCAGGGTCGGGCGATCCCCGCCGAGAAGCTGAACACGGCGCTGCGCTGGGCCGGGCGGCTGGTCTCCGCCGGGCTGGACATCTCGTACGAGTCCGGCAGGGGGTTCACCGAGGTTCCCGCCTCCGCGGAGGACTGGCTGGCCGCCAGGGTGCTGGCCGAGGCCCGCAGGGCTCTCGATCCCGCCGAGGAGCAAGGCGAACGGCCTGAATGAGGGGCAGCCCTCATCTCCGAGCCTGGGGCCGGCCACCGGCCCGCATCCCGGTAGATCGGGGATCGGAGATCGGAGATGGAGGCCGAAGATCGGATCCGGGGCCCCTGCCACGGGAATTCCCCCGCGGCCGCCGGAGCCGGGAACCGCATTCGAAAACGTGGCAAAAGAACGTCTAACACCCAACATGGCCTGCTAAAACATCAAATCCAGACCGAGTAGCGGGACGACCATAAAAGTCGGCAGCCGGTTTCGAGGCCTGACCCCAGGGCAGCGCACGGGGACAAACGCCTACACAACCGGAGGCAGACATGTCCACCGTGATCTGGGTGGCCGTCGTCGTGGTCGCGGTGGTGGCGATCGTCGCAGTCGGCTATCTCGTACTGCAGCAGCAACGCCGGCACCGACTTCGTGACCGCTTCGGCCCCGAATACGAACGTACCCTGCAGGAGCGTGACAGCAGGCGCGACGCCGAGCAGGAGCTCAGAGCCCGCGAGCAGCGCTTCAGCTCCCTCGACATCCGCACTCTGGACGCTCAGACACGTGAGATCTACGCGAAGAAGTGGATGGAGGTCCAGGAGCGTTTTGTGGACGCTCCCGGCTTCGCGGTGACAGAGGCCGATCATCTGGTGACCTCCGTGATGGCCGAGCGGGGCTACCCGACCGAGGACTTCGAGCAGCGGCTCTCCGACCTGTCCGTCGCGCACGGCCGCACTCTCGACCACTACCGGCAGGCCCACGAGATCAGCACCAGGGCCGCTCACAAGGAGGCCTCCACCGAGGAGCTCCGGCAGGCCATGGTGCACTACCGCGCCCTGTTCGAGGAGCTGCTCGCGGCTCCCGGGAGCAAGGTCAACGGTGAGCGGAATCCCCGGCACGCTGCCCCCTCCGACCGGAGGCAGGCCGATCTCGCCGACCGCGACCTCCATCACCGTGATCCCCGGCAGACGGGTGCCGCAGCCCCCGAGACCACAGACGGCAACGAGCGAGCCCACCGACGCGATCCCCAAGGACGGTGACCCGACGTGAACAATCGATTCAACCCGGACAACGACCGGCTGGTCCACAAGGCCGACGAGAACGACCCGAACGCACCCCGGCACACCGAGGACGTGGCGCCCGGGTTCCAGGAGCCACACCACGGTGACGCCTCGCGCGGCACCCCGGTGCCCCCCGGCCTCCCCGGCCTCCCCGGGAGCGCCGCGGACGACCTGCGGGGCGACGTGCTGGGAGAGGGCACGGACTCCTGCTCGACCTGATCAACACCAGGATCGGCGGGATCAGTGGGACCGCCTTCCTGCTCCTCGGACTCCTGCTCCTCGCTCTGCACCAGGCCGGGATCGGCTCGGCCGGCCCTCGGACCACCACCGGGGGCGGAGGCTGGCGCCGCAGGCGCTGACCTTTCGGAGGTACGGCTGTCGAACGGGAAGGGGCCCGTCCACATGGACGGGCCCCTTCCCGTTCGAACCTCGAAAAACGGCTCGGAGCGTCAGCCGTCGAGCTCGTGTCGCCCGCGTCCTCAACCTCTGCGGTCAGTACGGCTAGACCTTGAACGACATGGTGATGAACGTACCCGCGGCCCCGGTCTCGAACTTGATGTCGGAGCTGACCATCCGGGCCACCCACAGGCCCATACCGCTGGTCGCGTGAGGCCCGGGGGGCGTCTCCCCCGGAGCCGGCCCCGGGTCCCAGCGACCCTCGTCGTGGATCTCCACGACGAGGGTCCGGCCGACGATCCACATCCGCAGCACGGCCTTGGCGCTGGTGTGGCCGTGGGTGACGGCGTTGGTGGCCACCTCGTTCAGCGCCACCAGGAAATCGGCGAGTCCCTCCTGCGACATGCCGCTCCGCACCGCCTGGGCGGCGGCGAAGTCGCGCACGTCGGGAAGGTCGGGAAGGCAGAAGGCGAGTTCGGCGACGGCGGCCCTCGCGGGGGATGTCCGGGAACGGGCGCCACTCGCCGTGAAGCGTGCCGGACGAACACCGTCCTCGTTCACCCGAGATCCGCCTCCCCTGCCCGGCTTCGCTGTCGTCCTCAGCGTCCGGGATTCAATCAAACGCACCTGACGCCACATCCGTTGTCGCCGACTGAGGTGCCCGGTACCGGACTGTGTATTCAGCATTCGGCGACAAGTTCCGCACGGAGCTGGTCGAGCACCTTCCGCAGGATACGGGAGACGTGCATCTGGGAGATCCCGAATTCCGCGGCGATCTCGGCCTGGGTCATGTTGCCGAAGAAGCGCAGCAGCAGGATGTTCTTCTCGCGCACCGGCAGCTTGTCGATCAGTGGCTTGACCGCCTCGCGGTCCACGAGTGTGCCCAGCGCGTCGTCCTCCTCGGGGATGACGTCGCCCAGTGCCGCTGCGTCGTCGTCGGCGCCGAGAGGGGCGTCCAGCGAGAGCGCGCTGTAGGCGGCGGAGGCATCGAGGGTGAGCAGGACATCCTCTTCGGAGATGCGCATCCTCACAGCCAGCTCGGCGACCGTGGGGACACGGCCGAACTCCTGGCTGAGGTCGGCGACCAGGCGGTTCAGCTCGGCCCTGCGCTCCTGGTAGACGCGGGGGACGCGGATGGCCCAGGTGCGGTCGCGGAAGTGGCGCTTGACCTCACCGGTCATGGTGACCACGGCGTAGCCGCGGAAGGGGTGCCCGAGGGTCGGGTCGAAGCCGTTGATGGCCTTCATCAGCCCCACGTACGCGGCCTGCAGGAGATCCTCCAGCGGTTCGCCGCGGTAACGGTAGCGGCGAGCGATCTCCATGGCGAGGTGGCGGTGCATCTCGACGATGCGCTCGCGCAGGCGCTCGGCGCGGTGCTCGGAGACCTCAGGCAGGGACATCTCGGCAAGGAGGTCCTCGGCGGTCGTGTCGGTGATCTCGAGTGCCTGAACAGACATTGCTGCTCCCTGGTATTACCGTCGAGCGAGCCGACCACGGAGCAACATCCGGGCAGACGGCATCGCCTCGACCAATTTTCAAGGCGGGCCCTCTGCTGGACCTCTGGTTCCACCATTCCCCTGAATCCGGGAGTATTACTCGCCTCCAGGTAACAGTAAGGTTGCTAATCGAATGGTGCGAGGAGGCTCTGGGTGACGGTGTCGGAGAACGGTGAGAGATCTGCAGCCCTGACTCTCACGTCGGCGCTCGTCAGTGGGATCAACGTGATCCGGGTGACGGGCCTGCTGGACGCGACGACGCGGGACCAGTTCGCCGACTACCTGGCGGCGGAGACGAGCGAGCACGGCCTGGACATGGCACTGGATCTGGGTGGGGTGACCTTCATGGACTCGCGGGCGTTGGGGCTGATCGTCCATCAGTGGCAGGCCAGCACCACCGCCGACGCCAAGTTCGCCCTCATCGGAGTGGAGTACGCCAAGACCAAGGTGATGTGGATCACCGGTCTGGCCCAGCGGCTGCCTCTGTACGACACGATCGACGACGCGATCGCCGCCTGCGGCTAGGGCGGCCCGCGCGCCGGACGCGTTCCAGACGCGCGGGCAGGGCCGGGTGGCCCGTCTGATCACCCTGACGGCATCACGTCGTCGACCAGCCCCCAGGACAGAGCGGTCGGCGCGTCGAGGCGCTCACCGGTCATGGCGAGGTAGAGGGTGCGCCAGCGGCCGACACGCCGGGGGATGCCGACGGTGCCGCCCGCGCCGGGGATCAGCCCCATGCCGATTTCCGGCAGGCGGAAGGTGGCCCCGGGATCGGCGATCACGGTTCCGGCGAAGGCCGGAAGCTCGATCCCGGCGCCGACGCAGCTACCGTGCACGCGCACCTCGACCCGGTCCGCGAGCTCGTGGATGAACCTCCCGGCACCGCCGCGGGTGCGGACCAGATGGGCGGTGACAAGATCAGGAGTGGTGCCGAACTCGTCGAGGTCGCCGCCGGAGCAGAAGGACGGCCCGGCACCGTCGATCACCACCCGGGTAACGGTGTCGTCGAGCACCGCTAGGCGCATGGCCTCGACCAGGGCGTCACGAACCTCACGCCCGTAGGCGTTCCGCCGCTCCGGTCTGTTCAACGTGATCAGCAGGTGGTCGTCGACCCGGTCGACCAGCACCGGTGGTGCCGGCGCCGCGGGCACCGGCCGGCGACGGCGGCCATCGAGCCAGCGACGGAACTCGGGGCCACCGAGCAGAGTCGAGTAGGCAAGGGATTCGACGTCCAACGCGGTGGTGACCTCCAGCGCCTCCGTCATCCTGAGAACGGCGCCGAAAACCACGGAGGCCTGCGGATTGCGCAGCGCCGCGCCGTGCACGGCCATGAGCCGCTCCTCGGGATCGGGAACGGCGACGCACTCGTACCCGGCCGGCACGGCCGGCCCGACAAGGGTCAGATCCAGTGCGCGCGTCAGATCAACCGCCTGTTCGGGCAGCGGCTTTCCGGCGATCCCGATCAGCAGCCGGTCGCAGGCGCGTGCGCGCGTCACCGCCCGGCCCAGCGTCGCCGCGTCGGCGCCGCCGTCCAGTTCCACCCCCACGATCGGCTCGCACACCCCTGCGGACATGTCGAGCAACGGTCCGTCGGCGGCGCCGTCCGCCAGTTCGGCGACAGAGACACGCAGAAGATCAGCCACCCACTCCCCCACTCCGTCGACGGATCATCGGTTTCCCTCGTTGCGCTGGTGCTCGTCGACCAGCAACCTGGCCAGGTCCGCGACCTTCACCTGGTGATGCTGGGAGATGCGACGCAGCTCGTCGAAGGCGGCCTCGGCCGAGCAGCCGCTGGACTTCATGATGATGCCCTTGGCCTGGTCGATGATCGCCCGGCCCGCCAGGGCCTCCTGCATCTGGGCGGCATCGGTACGGACCTCGTCGTAGTCCCACATGTTGGCGAGCGCCACCCCCACCTGCTCGGCGAGCATGTCGGCCAGCGGTGGGACGTTCCTGGCGGCGAAGACGCCGGGCCGTACGCCGTACAGGCCGAGGACCAGGACGGCGTGCTCGACGGTGATCGGCATCACCAGAACCGAGCGGACACCGCAGCGGACCGCCATGCCGACGTACGCCGGCCAGCGCGACTCGTGCAGGACGTCCTGGACGACCACGTGACGTCCGGTGGCACGGGCCTCGATCGAAGGCCCCTCACCGAACTCCCCCTCGCTGTCGAGGAGCACGATGAGCTCGCTGTGCGAGGCTGAGACGACCATGCGTTCCTGGCGCCAGAGTTCGGCGGACCCGCCCGCGCAACCGGGCACACCACCTGCGAGGGTGGCTGTGAGCCCGCGCAGCACGCCCTCGCTCGACGTTTCCTCGCTGACCCTGCCGAGGACCGCGAGATCCCGAGCCAGAACGGGAGTGACCATGTCCATCTCAACTCCCCTTCCCTGTGTCGCTAACTTAACCACTATCCGACCACGCATCGATTCGACCTACCTGGTGGCGTACCGTCTACGACGGGACCAGCCCACTCCGGCCCCGGACGAGGACGAGCATTGACCGACGCCATTGGCCTTCAGAGCCTGGAGCAGGCGCTGAGCGCGCTGAGCGCCAGGGTCTCCTCCCTGCGCGAGGCGAAGTCCGCCTACCCCGCCGACCCCCGGTCCACGCTTGACGCGGCGCTCGCGGAGCTCGACACCGCCCGCGAGCTGCTGGAGACCTCCGTGCGCGAGCTGCGCAAGGCGCCCAAGCGGTCGGGTCAGCGGGAGAACGGGGCTCAGCGGGAACTCAAACTACTGCGGCAGGTGTTCCGTACCTTCCCCGTCCCCGTGGTGGTGCTGGACACCTCGGGGGTGGTGCGGCGGGTCAGCGCCGAGACATCCCGGATGCTCGGCAGCCCGGCGGGATATCTGATCGGCCGCTCGTTCCCGCTGTTCGTCGACGTCTCTCGCCGGGCGGCGTTCCGCTCGCACCTGACGGCGGTCCAGCAGGGCGGTCAGACCGCGACGTTCCAGACGCGGCTGGCCCACCAGGGCCGCGCGCACACGGTGCAACTGGCCGTCACCCGGCTGACGATGCCGGGCGAGCCGCAGGAGATGGTCGCGGTCGTGATCCTACCGCTGGAGGCGCAGGTGGCGGGGCCGCCCCAGGGCCCCGCCGACCGGTCGGACGCCACCCTGGTCATGGCCGCGGCGCGCCGGCAGGAGCTGCTGGCCAGGATGACCCGCCTGCTGCTCGATGAGGAGAGCCTGCGCCAGCCGGTGACCGTCACCAGGGCCGCGCGGCTGCTGGCCTCCGAGTCGGCCGACTGGGTGATCGCCGACGTGGTCCGTGACGACGTGCCCGTCCGGGCCTGCGTGCTCGGCCCGAGCGACAAGCCGGTGACCCAGCTGGTCCGCCTCGCCGAACAGATGAACCCGCTGACCGCACCGGCCGTCGCGCACGTGCTGACCGGCGGCTCGGGCATGGTGCACGAGATGCTGGAGGACGAGGGGCTGCTCGGTGACGTCCCCGGCGGGCCGTCCCTGCTGCGGGTGATGGGCGCCGCCTCGGTGCTGATCGTGCCGATCGGCGGCGCGGACGGCGTGCTGGGCGCCCTGACCCTGGTCCGCCTGCGCGACCGTGAGCCGTTCTCACTGGCCGATCTGGGGTTGCTGGAGGAGATCGGCGTCCATCTGGGGCTCGCGCTGCGCGCCCGGCGTAGCTTCCAGACCCGCTCGCGGGCCGCCGACGCGCTGCGCACCAGCGTGGTGCCCCGAAGCCTGCCGGACATCCCCGGATTCGAGGCCGCCGCCATCTACAACGCGGGCTCCAGCCCGGTCGGCGCCGAGTTCTACGACGTCTTCCCCACGGACGAGGGATGGGGCTTCGCCCTCGGCGGCGCCGTGGGCAAGGGCGAGGAGGCCGCGTCGGTCAGCGCCATGGTCCGCAACGGCCTGCGCGTGCTCAGCGTCTGGGAGTCCGACCCGGGTGAGGTGATGCGCAAGCTGAACCAGGCCCTGATCGCCCAGCACAACGGCATGTTCGTGATGGCCGTGACCGGCTTCATCCGGGCACGCAAGATCAGGCTGGCCAGCGCGGGACACCACCCCGCCGCACTGTTGCAGCCCGACGGCGGGGTGCGGTTCACCGCGGGAGGCGGCGTACCGCTGGGCATCGCCCCCGAGGCCGAGATGTTCACCGAGGAGCTCACGCCGGCCTCCGGCCAGACCCTGGTCTTCTACTCCGACGGTCTGGTCGCCTCACAGAACGAGCTCGGCGAGTCCTACGGCGAGACCAGGCTGGCCGACGTGCTGGCACGCTGCGTGACGCAGTCTCCCTCCGAGATCGTCAAAACGGTGGAGGAGGATCGGCACGTGTTCTCCGGCGGGAGGGTTTGGGATGAGATCGTGATACTCGCCCTGCGTGTCGTATAGCTTGGCCAACTCGGCGTGGCCTGCCGGTCTCGCCGAGCGCAGCTGTGCGACCGCCTCGACATCCACAACGATCGATGGATGCGTGATCCAACCGCACCGTCCCGGGCACCAGGGCCGAGGAGTCACGGCAGAGCAGGAGGTGCTGAAACCGCGGGTTTGGCTCCGACGGAGATCGGGGTATGGTTAGGGCAATGCAGACGTGTGCCTAAGACGCAGGCACCCCTGAAGGAATCACAGGCTTTTCATGCCTATCTCCTCCCAGAGGTGTGCCGTGAACATTGCATTCGTCTCCTCCGAGGTTCTCTCCTCCACCCAGGACGAGTCCGACCTTGCCGCTCAGCGCGCTCACCTGATGGCCGTCGCCCGTGAACTCGGCAGGGAGCACAAGGTCACGATCTACGCCCGGAGAAACTCCGACCTGGACAAGGCCAAAGTTCGCGTGTCGCAGGGCGTCACGCTTGAGCACCTGACCGCCGGGCCGGCGCAGGATCTTCCTGAGGATGGCGTGCTGCCCTACCTTTCCGACCTTGGCGACCAGCTGATGCACCGCTGGGGGCAGAACCGCCCTGACGTCATCCACGCGCACTCCTGGACCGGCGGGCTGGCCGCCATCGCCGGTGCGAACGGCCTGAACGTGCCGTTCACCCAGACGTTCACCAGCGAGCAGCCCCGCGACGCCAAGAGGGTGCGGCTGCAGCGGGCCATCGGGCGCCGGGCCAGCGCGGTGATCGCCGGGTGCGGCGACGAGGAGAGCTCGCTGATCCGGCTGGGTGTGCCGCGCCGCAACATCTCGGTCATCCCGTGCGGTGTCGACGTCGAGCGGTTCCGCCGTCAGGGTCCGGCCTCCGCCCGCGGTACCCGCCCCCGCCTGCTGCACGTCGGACCGCTCACCGCGGAAAAGGGCGTGCACACCGCGATCCGCGCCCTGGAGGGCATCCCCGACGCCGAGCTGATCATCGCCGGTGGCCCGGCGGCCGCGGACCTGGAGCACGACGCCGACGCGCGCCGCATGATGCTGCTGGCCAAGGAGATCGGCGTAGACGACCGGATCACCGTTCTCGGGCACATCCCGCACTCCGCGGTCGCCAAGCTGATGCGCAGTGCCGACGTGGTCGTCTCCCTGCCCCAGGAGGCTCCGGCCGGCGTCGTCGCGCTGGAGGCCATGGCCTGCGGTGTTCCTGTCATCGCCTCGGCGGTGGGCGCCCACCTCGACTCCGTGGTGGACGGGGTGACCGGCCTGCTGGTGCCCGCCGACCGTCCCGCGCAGACCTCCCGCCTGACCCGCGAGCTTCTCGCCGACCCGACCCGCCGCACCGCGCTCGGCTTCGCCGGCGCCGACCGTGCCCGGTCCCGCTACTCGTGGGAGCGGATCAGCCAGGAACTCGTCCACGTCTACGAGGTCGCCCTCTCCGGTTCCCTCCGCTGACCGCGCCCACCGCGACGGCCAAGCGCCGCCGGCCACGCGAACACGCTTCGAGACCGGGGGTTCCCACGGGAACCCCCGGTCTTTCGCGTGTGACGGGTCCCTACCACCGGCCGCGTGCCGGAAGGCGGCCCTGCGGCGCGCCCCGGGACGACCCGACCGATCTGGTGGGTACGAGGTGCCGCCGGCCGCGTGCCGGAAGGCGGCCCTACTGCTGGGACGCGCGGCGGTGCAGCACGACCCCGAGGCCGCTCGCGGCCAGCAGGACGGCCCCGGCCAGGACCAGGATCACCGCGCCGCCCACGGCTCCGTCGGTCCAGTCCCAGACCGCCTCGGGGACGGCGAGCGTCAGCCCGGCCACGCCGCTGACGATCAGCACCCAGGTACGCCGGCGCCCGTACAGCGCCAGGCAGGCCAGCGCGATCACCGCGGTCAGCCAGTATCCCCAGGCGTCCCCGTCCCACAGGACAGGCCACTGCCCGCCGAAGAGCGCGATGGCGGCGCCCATGCCCAGCCCCAGGTCACGGGGGGCGAGCAGCCCGGCGAGGGCGAGCACCAGGATGACCACGCCCAGCGCGATGTAGGCCAGGCCCCAGCCGCCGCCCTCCTGTCCGGCGAAGACGTCCAGCAGGCCGGTCACCGTGAGCAGGGCGAACCCGCCGCAGGCCAGCAGGCCGATCGCGGTGGGCAGCAGCACGTAGGCCACCGCGGCGACCACCAGCCCGGCCGCGCCGGCGATGAGTCCCTCGTAGCGGTCGGCGGCGACCCCCGCGCAGAGGGCTGCCGTACCCGAGCCCAGCGCGGCGAGGGTGGCGGCGACCCTGCCCTGCACCGCGGCCGTCCTGCCGGTCGCGGACCGGGCGGTCCGGCCGAGCCCGGCGGCCACCGCCAGCAGCAGGACGGTGACCACGGCGAGGACGGTGATTCTCGTCGGCTGGGTCATCCGGTCCCAGCCCAGAGCGACGAAGGCGGTGGCACCGGCCAGGACGAGCCCTCCGCCGACGTACGCGAGGATCTCGCTCCATCCGACCCGGTCCCCGGCGCCCCGGTCGCGCAGCGCCTCACCCACGGCGAGGCTGACCGGTTCCACCTGCTCCGGGCGGAGCTCACCGGACTCCACCAGCTTGGCCAGCGCCTGCCGTATGGCATCAACGTCGTTCATGTCCGAAATCGTGGCACAGTCGGGCTCGGGGCGGCACCCTCCGGATGCGTGGGACGGATGCGTGGGACGGATGCGTGGGACGGATGCGTGGGACGGATGCGAAAAAGGAATACCTCCGTTACTGGAGTGCGATCATTGCTTTGATATCCCCATGCCGCCCGGGCGGCTGACCTTCTGGCTGGACGGCAGGAAGGTGTGGGACTACCGCGGTCCGAACGTGCCGACGGGCCGCTCCATGCACCTGACGCTCCAGAACGATGTGACGTGCAACGAGTGGTCGCCGTGCCGCAACCGCTCCACTCCCCCGACGGTCAGCATGTACGTGGACTGGGTGAAGATCTACCGGGCCGCCGTCTAAAACGCTGGGTGAAGATCTACCCGACCGCCGTCCAGAGCGCTGGGTGAAGATCTACCCGGCCGCCGTCCGGAGCGGTTGCCCGCCAGGGCGGCGGGCCTGCCGGCGGTCACCCCCGAGGACGTCCGGGCCCGCTCCGCGGATCCGGCGAGAGGCACCGCGCTCAGAGCAGGCGGACCGCCTTGAGTGCGAGGTGGACCAGCAGGCGGTTCTCGCCGTCGGCGAGGTCGCGGCCGGTGAGCCGCTCGGCCTTGGCCAGCCGGTAGTAGAGCGTCTGGCGGTGCACGCCGAGCGCGGTGGCGGTCTGCTGGACGTGACCCGCGCGGTCGAGGTAGGTCTCCACGGTCCTGGCCAGCTCCGGGTCCCGGGCCAGCACGGCGATCTCCGCCGCCAGTTCCCGCAGCCCCGCCGAGGACGTCCGGGCGAGCAGCCGGTAGACGCCCAGTCCCGACCAGAGGGCGACGGGGGCCAGCGCGGGCACCCGGGCGGCGACGCCGAGCGCGTGCACTGCCTCCCGCCAGCTCCGCCAGGCCTGCGCGGGATCGTCCCGGGGCGCGCCGACGCCCGCCATCGTGCCGTACATGCTCTGGACCCGGCCCGCCAGCTCCCCCGCCTGGCCTGCCGGGACCAGCAGCGCGACCAGCGGCTCGTCCCCGACGGGGAAGGCCGGGTCGGCGAGCACGCCGCGCGGGAGCGTCCAGAGGGCGGCGACCCGGTCCGGCGAGCTGCGGGCGGCGATCGCCGCCACCGGGCCCCGCATGTCCAGCCTCGACAGCGCCCAGGAGCGCTCCTCGGCGTCGGAGGAGAACAGCTCCCGCAGGTTCGCTCCCAGGTCCTGGCGGCTGCGGGCCTCCTGCGCGAGGACCGCGGCGACCCGGGAGACCAGGTCGCCGACCGAGGCCAGGACGTCGTCACCGAGCGTGCCGTCGTCGAGCAGCCACAGGTAACCGTAGGTCACCTCACGGTGCCGCAGCGGCACGCACACCCGGGCGAGCACTCCCAGGTCGGCGTCGGCGGGGATGCGTACCGGCCCGTGGGCGCCGGCGATGCCGTATCCCTCGAAGTAGGCCCGCACCTGGTCGGTCGCGCGGCGCCGCAGAATGGACTCCTGGCGCACCATGTCGATGTCACCGCTCTGCGCGGCATAGGCCAGGAGCTGGAACGAGCGGTCCTCCAGGGTGGCGGAGGCACCGAGCCTGGCGGCGATCTCGTCGACTGTCTCCTGTAGCACCTCACCATTGTTGTGCATGTGTATGAACACTCTTCCCGCCGGTCGTGGCAGATGCACATGATGGTCGGCCCGGGCGGGGTTTTAGTGTGAAGACATGCTCGGTTCTCTCCTTCTTGGCGTGTCCCGGTTGCCGCTGGTGCGGCGCGCGGTCTCCGGTGTGCCGCTGACGCGCAGGGTCGTCGACCGCTTCGTCGCGGGTGAGACGCCCCAGGACGCGGTCGAGGCGATCCGCCGCCTCGCCGCCGTGGGCCTGGCCGTCAGTGTCGACCACCTGGGCGAGGAGACTCGGGACGCCGGTGCCGCCGCCCGGACTGCCGGGGCGTACGTCACACTGCTCGGCGCGCTGGGCGAACTGGGGCTCGGCGACCGCGCCGAGGTGTCGGTGAAGCTCTCGGCCGTCGGTCAGGCGCTGGGCGCCGACGGCGACAAGATCGCTTTGGAGAACGCGCGGCGGATCTGCGAGGCGGCCCGCGCCCGCGGGGCGAGCGTGACCCTCGACATGGAGGACCACACCACCGTCGACTCCACGCTGGAGACGCTGCGGGCCCTGCGAGAGGACTTCCCCTCCACCGGCGTGGCCGTGCAGTCCTACCTGTTCCGCAGCGAGGCCGACTGCCGTGACCTGGCGCAGGCGGGCTCGCGGGTCCGCCTGGTCAAGGGCGCCTACGCCGAGCCGGCCTCGGTGGCCCACCGGCACAAGAACGAGGTCGACCTGGCCTACGTGCGCTGCCTGCGCGTTCTCATGTCGGGTGGCGGCTACCCGATGGTGGCGACGCACGACGACCGGCTGATCTCCATCACCGAGACGCTCGCCGACCGGTTCGGCCGCTCCCGTGGTGACTACGAGTACCAGATGCTCTACGGGATCAGGACCGACAGGCAGCGGGCCCTGGCGGGTGCCGGCCACGTCGTGCGCGTCTACGTCCCCTACGGCGACGACTGGTACGGCTACTTCATGCGCCGGCTGGCCGAGCGCCCGGCGAACATCGCCTTCTTTCTTCGTGCCCTTGGAGGCAAGTGATGGATGCCATATCCACGGTTCCCGCCCCGACCAACGAGCCGGTGCTCGGCTACGCGCCGGGCAGCGCCGAGCGTGCCGCGTTGGAGAAGCGCGTCAAGGAGCTGGCCGGGGCCCAGCTGGACCTGACGATGACGATCGGCGGCGAGCAGCGGATGGGCGGCGGCGCCCCGATCGACGTGGTCCAGCCGCACAACCATGCCTCGGTGCTGGGCCGCACGGCCGACGCCGACGCCGGCGACGTGCGCGCGGCGATCGACGCCGCGCTGCGGGCGGCGCCCGCGTGGCGTGCCCTGCCCTTCGACGAGCGGGCCGCCGTCTTCCTGCGGGCCGCCGACCTGCTGGCCGGGCCGTACCGGCAGACGCTGAACGGCGCCACGATTCTGGGCCAGTCCAAGTCCGCGCAGCAGGCGGAGATCGACTCGGCCTGCGAGCTGATCGACTTCCTGCGCTTCAACGTGGACTTCGCGCGCAGGCTCCTCAGCGACCAGCCGATCTCGTCGCCCGGGGTGTGGAACCGGATGGAGTACCGGCCGCTGGAGGGCTTCGTCCTGGCGATCACCCCGTTCAACTTCACGGCCATCGCCGGGAACCTGCCGTCGGCTCCGGCCCTGATGGGCAACGTGGTCGTCTGGAAGCCCTCCCCCACCCAGCAGTTCGCCGCGCACTTCACCATGCGCCTGCTTGAGGAGGCCGGGCTCCCGCCGGGTGTCATCAACATGGTGACCGGCAACGGCGCCGCCGTCTCCGAGGTCGCGATGCCCCACCCGGATCTGGCGGGTATTCACTTCACCGGTTCCACGGCGACCTTCCAGCACCTGTGGTCCACGGTCGGCGCCAACATCACCTCCTACCGGTCCTACCCGCGCCTGGTCGGCGAGACCGGCGGCAAGGACTTCGTGCTGGCCCACCCTTCGGCCGATCCCGCCGTGCTCACCACCGCGCTGATCCGCGGCGCGTTCGAGTACCAGGGGCAGAAGTGCTCGGCCGCCTCCCGGGCCTACGTGCCGCGCTCGGTCTGGTCGGTGATCCGCGACGAGCTGGTGGGCACCGCCGAGTCGCTGACCGTCGGGGACGTGGCCGCCGACCTGTCGACCTTCATGGGCGCGGTCATCGACGGGCGGGCGTTCGCCAAGCACAGGGCCGCGATCGACCGGGCCCGCTCGCTCGACTCGATCAACGTGCTGACCGGCTCGTACGACGACTCCACCGGCTACTTCGTGAGGCCGACCATCCTGGAGTCGGCCGACCCCACCGACGAGATCTTCGTCAAGGAGTACTTCGGGCCGATCCTCGGCGTGCACGTCTACGACGACGCGGACTTCGACGCGGTGCTGGGGCAGATGGAGGGCGTCTCCCCGTACGCGCTGACCGGCTCGATCATCGCCCGGGACCGCTACGCGATCACCTCGGCGTCGGAGCGGCTGCGCTTCGCGGCGGGCAACTTCTACATCAACGACAAGCCGACCGGCGCGGTCGTCGGCCAGCAGCCCTTCGGCGGGGCCCGCGCCTCGGGCACCAACGACAAGGCCGGGTCGATCCTCAACCTGATCCGCTGGGTCAACGCCCGGACGATCAAGGAGACGCTCGTTCCACCGATTGTTCAGGGACCATATAGGGGTGACATCCCTCAGAGCGGGTGGCAGCAGCCCGATCTCGGAAAGCTCGGCTAGCACATGGGCTGACATCCCGCAGGCCGGTTGGCAGGAGCCCGACCTGAGGAAGCTCGGCTACCCGGACAACGGATAGCGACGGTTGAAGCGGCGACGCCCGGGACTCATGAATCCGAGTCCCGGGCGTCGTGTTCTCTCCCTGGGCGGGCCGGCGGTGCCAGGTCGCGCCCGCGAAGCCCGTATTCAGCCGACGTGGACGTGGGGACGGCGAGTGACGTCGGGTTCGGCCTGGCGGAGGACCTCGCGGGTGAGCGGAGGAACGTCTCCTCCGCCGAAGAGCAGATAGCGGAGCATGGCCAAGATCGGGTTGCCCTCGGCCCAGTGGAAGTAGATGTGCGGGACCCGGCCGGTGCGGTCACGCAGATGGAGCAGGAAGGCCGCCAGGGAGTTGGGCACGGTGGGACTTTCGATGCGGAAGATGCGGTGGCCGTACCGCTCCTCGCCGTGGACGCGCAGTTCGCTTTCAAACTCCGACGCGTCGACCACGGTGACCTCGACGAACATGATCGGCTCTTCGCTGCGGAGGCGGTGGTTGAGCCACTGCTCGCGGCGTTTGTCGTTGTACTCGGCCTGGTTGCGCTGGTGTGGTTCGTTGGCGATCAGATGGATGTCGCCGCAGGCGTCGTTGACGAACTCCTCGGCGAGCGGGTCGAGGGTCACCTCGGTCACCCGCAGTTCGGTGGACCGGGTCGCACGGGAGATCAGCGAGGTGGCGATGACGGCCACGATGAAGAAGAACGCGATCTTGACGCCGTCCGGGCGCTCGATCACGTTGGCCACCAGCGTGTAGGCGAAGACCGCCGCGATCACACCGAACACCGTCCGAGCACCGCGCCGGCCGTTCCGGTGGGCGGAGATGGTCACCGCGACCGCGGCCGACAGGATCAGGACCAGCACGCCGGTGGCGTACGCCCCTCCCTGGGCCTCGACGTCGGCGTCGAAGATGATCGTGATGGCGAAGGCGATGACGGAGAAGACCAGCACCAGCGGCCGGACCGCCCGGGTCCAGTCGGGCGCCATGCCGTACCTGGGGAGGTAGCGCGGCACCAGGTTGAGCAGACCGGCCATGGCCGAGGCGCCCGCGAACCACAGGATCGCGATCGTGCTCACGTCGTAGACCGTGCCGAACAAGTCGCCGAGGAACAGGTGGGCGAGGTAGGCCAGAGCCCGGCCGCTGGCCTTGCCGCCCTCCTCGAACTCGTGGTGCGGGATCAGGACGGTGGTGGCGAAGCTGCTGAAGACCAGGAAGACGCTCATGATCAGAGCGGCTGTGGTGAGCAGCCGCTTGGTGCCCTTGATCCGTGCCTGGAGGTCCCCGTTGACCAGTGGCATCACCGCGACACCGGTCTCGAACCCGGACAGGCCGAGCGCGAGTTTGGGCATGACCAGCATGGAGAGCGCGACCATCGCCAGGGGGCTGGTGTAGTTGGTGGTCAGAGCATGACCCCAGTCCACCACGAGGTCGGGGCTGTCCAGCACGTGCAGGACCGCGACCGTCACCACGATCGCGTTGAGCACGAGATAGATCCCGACGAGGACCACCGCGAGGCCGATGGCCTCGCTGAAGCCCAGCAGGAACACCCCGCCCAGCAGGCCGAGCAGCACGAGCGTGACCAGGACCCGCTGGCCGTCCAGGAAATCGGGGACGAAGGGATTCTCCAGGATGTGAGCGGTCGCGTCGGCGGCGGAGAGGGTCATCGTGATGACGAAGTCGGTGGCCGCGAAGCCGAGCAGGGCCAGCACGAACAGCTTGCCCCACCACTTGGGCGCCACCTTCTCCAGCATGGCGATGGAGCCCTGGCCGTTGGGGCTCTCCTCGGCCACCCTGCGGTAGACGGGTAGCGCGCCGAACAGGGTCAGCAGGACCAGGAGCAGCGTGGCGACCGGGGACAGCGCGCCGGCGGCGAGCGCGGCGATGCCGGGCTGGTAACCGAGCGTGGAGAAGTAGTCGACCCCCGTCAGGCACATGACCTGCCACCACGAGTGCTTCTTGTCCGGGTCGTGCTCGATCTGCCTGCGGTCGGCCTGCAGACCGTGAAGCAGCCAGGTCCGCGGCGAGTCCGCCCCCTTTTGGGTTGACCGACCCAACGCGCTACCTCCACCGTCAAAAACACATAAAGATGATGTGACTTTATTCAGCCCAAAGGGATCGAAGACGCCCGAAGAGCGTCAAGAAAACGTATGGATTGCGACGAGGCCCCACCCGGCAGGCGGCATCGAGATCGCATCGCGGTTCACCCACGACCCGCGGCAGGCCTCCGTCCTTCGGGGATTCCCGTCGAGGCCGTGCTTCTCGCTCACCGTGACGGAGCTTGGAGGACCGCCGGAAGCAGCCGCCCTCTCCAGGGCGCGACCTCGGCCCCCAGCGGAGATCGATTCATCCCCCGGGTTGAGGTGGCAACCGTCGGCGGGTGTCCACTCGAAGCCGGGCCGATACCTGGTCGATCACGCGCAGCTGGGTAGAGGTAGGGCGTTGACCTCGGAAGACATGAAGACATGGAGACATGACGTGAGGGGGGAGGTGCGGCAGCGATGCCCCGCTATCTCGACTATCTCGGCAGAGATCGCATCGCGCTCGTGGCCGCCCTGGTGGCCCCACCGGCCGTCGCGGCGGCGCTCCTGCCATTCCGCGCCGGACTGCCGAACACGACCGTCGCCCTCGTCCTGGTCGTGATCGTGGTCGCGGTCGCCGCCACCGGCCACCGCCTGGCCGGCGCGCTCGCGGCGATCTCGGCCGCACTGTGGTTCAACTTCCTCTTCACCCGGCCCTACCAGCACTTCACCGTCACCAGGCCCGTGGACGTCCAGACCGCGGTTCTTCTGCTCGTCGTGGGCCTGGCGGTCTCTCAGCTGGCCGCCCGCGCCCGGCGGCTACAGGTGGTCGCCATCACCGACGCCGATTACCTGGCCCGGATCCACGACACCTCCGAGCTGGCCCAGACCGCCAAAGCACCCGGCACGGTGGTCGACCACGTCACGGACCAGCTCACCACGTTGCTGCAGCTACGCGGGTGCCGTTTCGAGTACGGAGCCCTGATCGGCCATCCGCCCCGGCTCGAACGGGACGGCACCGTGATCTGGGGCCACAGACACTGGGACGTCGACCGGCTGGGCCTGCCCGGCCAGGAGGTCGAACTGCGCACGTTCGGCAACGGCCGCTTCTACGGCCGGTTCATGCTCGATCCCACGCCCGGGATCGTCCCGCCCCTGCAGGCCCGCCTGGTCGCGGTGACCCTGTCCGATCAGGCGGGCGCCGCGCTCGACATCGCCGGCAGTGGCTGAGGCCGATCGTTCACCGAATCCTCGGGAGCACCGGGTGGCTCAGGCCGGCGCCGGCCCGGTACTCTCTTCCACCGGCGCTCTCAGCGCTCTCAGGACTGGAAGCGGTAGCCCATGCCTGGTTCGGTCAGCAGGTGGACCGGGTGGGCGGGATCGGGCTCCAGCTTCTTTCGCAGCTGGGCCATGTACTGGCGCAGGTAGTGGCTCTCCTTGACGTAATTGACGCCCCAGACCTCGGTCAGCAGCTGACGTTGGCTGATCAGCTTTCCGGGGTTGCGCAGCAGGATCTCCAGCAGCTGCCATTCGGTCGGCGTGAGCCGTACCTCGCCGGAGATGCTCTTGCGGGTCAGGTCGACCACGTGGTCACCGACCCGGATGCTGGCGAGTTCGGCCTCGTGGAACACGCTTCTCCGGGTCACCGCGCGGATGCGGGCGAGCAATTCATCGATGCCGAAGGGCTTGGTGACGTAGTCGTCGGCACCCGCGTCGAGCGCGTCCACCTTGTCCGCGCCACTCGCGCGGCCGGAGAGCACGACGATGGGGATCGAGGTCCAGCCGCGCAGTCCGTGGATGACGTCGATTCCGTCGATGTCGGGCAGGCCGAGGTCGAGGACGACCAGGTCCGGGTGCCAGTCGGCGGCCTCGCGCAGTGCCGACGCCCCATCGGTGGCCACCGCGACCTCGTAGCGGCGGGCGACCAGGTTGATCCGGAGCGCGCGCAGGATCTGCGGCTCGTCGTCGACGACGAGAATACGTGTCATACCTTCTCCCCGCTGTTCTCCACGATGACGGGTACGGCCTGCGGTTGTGCGGAGACGGGCAGTGTCAGGATCATCGTGAGACCTCCCCCTGGTGTCTCCTCCGGTAGCAAGGTGCCGCCCATCGCCTCCGCGAGTCCTCTGGAGAGTGCGAGGCCGAGGCCGACACCGGTGTGGTTGTCACGGTCGCCGAGGCGCTGGAAGGGCAGGAAGACCCGGTCGTGCGCCTCGGGCGGGATGCCGGGGCCTCGGTCGACGACCCGGATCTCCACGTGGTCGCCGTGTCGGCTGGCGGTGATGAGGACCTTCCGGCCGGGCGGGCTGTAGCGGACGGCGTTGGAGATGAGGTTGACCAGGATTCGTTCCAGCAGGGCCGGGTCGGCGACGATCTCCGGCAGGTCGACGGAGACGTCCCCCTCAACCTGGTCGCGCAGCGGCCCGAGATCGTCGACGGCCCTGGGCACGATCTCCTCCAGCGCGATCGCCTGGAGGGCCAGGCCGAGCACGCCCGCCTGCAGGCGGCTCATGTCGAGCAGGTTCGCGACGAGACGGTCGAGTTTGGCCAGGGACTCGTCGGCGGTGGCCAGCAGTTCGTCGCGGTCCTCGGGAGACCAGTCGATGTCGGTGTTGCGCAGGCTGTCGACCGCGGCCTTGGCCGAGGCGAGCGGTGTGCGCAGGTCGTGGCTGACGGCGGCGAGCAGTGCGGTGCGCATCCTGTCGGCCTCGGCCAGCGGCCTGGCCTGCCCGGCCTCCTCCTCCAGCCGGTTCTGCCGCAGGGCGACGGCGGCTTCGGCGGCGAAGGCCTCCAGCACCCGGCGGTCGGAGGCCTCCAGCAGCCTGCCTCGCACGGCGAGCACCAGCTGCTCGTCGATCGTCACGTCGGTGTCGGCTCCGGCGGGGCAGGTGCAGGGCGCCTCG
This sequence comes from Streptosporangium sp. NBC_01810, assembly GCF_035917355.1. Lineage (NCBI taxonomy): Bacteria > Bacillati > Actinomycetota > Actinomycetes > Streptosporangiales > Streptosporangiaceae > Streptosporangium > Streptosporangium sp. NBC_01810. Next base: position 3,934,598 of record NZ_CP109070.1, read on the forward strand.
CCCGCCGTGGCGATGATCCGCCAGCACTGCGGGTCCGACTGGTCGTCGGGGCCTGGCTCGCCGATCCGTTCGAGCAGGGTGACCGAGGTCAGGCCGAAGATCTCGCGCAACCGTCCCAGCAGTGAGTTGAGCGCGTGCTCTCCGCGCAACACGTGCCCGGCCAGCGTGGACAGTACCTCGGCGTCGGCCCGGGCCCGCGCCGCCTCCCGGGTACGGCGGGCGGCGACATCGACCACCGCGCTCACCATGACGGCCACCAGCACGTAGACCGCCAGCGCGAACAGGTTCTCCGGATCGGAGATGGTGAACCGGTCGACCGGTGGGGTGAAGAAGTAGTTGAGCAGCAGGAATCCGGCCACGGCCGCGGTGACCGCGGGCCACATGCCGCCGACGAGCGCCACCCCGACGACCAGCAGCAGGAAGAGCAGGATGTCGATCGGGAGGCTGACGGCGTCACGGTAGGGAAGAAGGGTCGCCGTCAGGAGGGGCAGTCCCAGCATCGCGAGGATCCAGCCGGTGACGCGGCGGGTACGGTTCAGCGCGGCCCGCGACGTCGTATGGCCGCGCCCCTTCTTCGCCTCGGGATGGGTGATCATGTGGACGTCGATCGAGCCGGAAAGCGCGGTGGTCGTGACCCCGACGCCCCGGGAGAAGATCTGCGCGAAGCGGCCTCTGCGGGAGGCGCCGAGCACCAGCTGGGTGGCGTTGACGCCGCGGGCGAAGTCGAGCAGCGCGCGCGGCACGTCGTCGCCGACGACCTGGTGGTAGGTGCCGCCCAGGCTCTCCACCAGCGTGCGTTGCCTGGCGAGGCTGGCCAGGTCCGCCCCGGCCAGCCCGTCGGAGCGGGTCACGTGGAGGGCCAGCAGGTCGGCGCCCTTGCTCCGGGCGGCGACTCTGGCCGCCCGCCGGACCAGAGTGTCCCCCTCGGGACCGCCGGTCAGCGCGACCACCACGCGCTCGCGCGCCTCCCAGGTCCCGGCGATGCCGTGCTCGGCGCGGTAGCGGTCGAGCTGCTCGTCGACCTTGCCCGCGACCCACAGCAGCGCCAGCTCCCGCAGGGCCGTCAGGTTGCCGACCCTGAAGTAGTTGGACAGCGCCGCGTCCACCTTCTCCGGGAGGTAGACGTTGCCGTGGGCCATCCTCCGGCGCAGTGCCTCCGGGGCCATGTCGACCAGTTCGACCTGGTCGGCCCGCCGTACGACCTCGTCGGGCACGGTCTCGCGCTGCGGCACTCCGGTGATCTGCTGGACGACGTCGTTGAGCGACTCCAGGTGCTGGATGTTGACCGTGGAGATGACGTCGATGCCCGCGTCGAGCATCTCCTCGATGTCCTGCCAGCGCTTGGCGTTGCGCGAGCCGGGCACGTTGGTGTGCGCCAGCTCGTCGATCAGCGCCACCCTGGGCCCGCGCGCGATGACCGCGTCCACGTCGAGTTCGGTGAAGGTGCTCTCCCGGTGGCTCATCGTTTTGCGGGGGATCACCTCCATTCCCTCGATCAGATTGGCGGTGCGGGGCCGGTCGTGGGTCTCCACGAGTCCCACGACCACGTCGGTGCCGCGCGCGAGGCGCCTCTGCCCCTCGCTGAGCATCGCGTAGGTCTTGCCGACCCCCGGGGCGGCCCCCAGGTAGACACGCAGGTGCCCACGGCCCCTGTTCAGCGCGTTCGCTGTGCTCATGGCGATCGTTCCTCATCGGGCGAGCGGGCCGCCCGTCCTCGTACGGCCCGCTCGCGGCGGCGGTCATCCCCCGTCGAGAGCGAGGTTGAGTTCCAGGACGTTGACCGCCGGTTCGCCCATGAAGCCGAGCGCGCGGCCGGTGGTGTTCTGCTGGATCAGGGCCTTGACCCTCGCCACGTCGAGACCGCGCTCCCCGGCCACCCGGGGGGCCTGCAGTTCGGCGTAGGCGAGTGAGATGTGCGGGTCCAGTCCGGAACCACTGGCGGTGACCGCGTCGGCGGGCACGACCGCTTTCGCCGGGCCGCGGACCGGGACCGTACGGCCCGCGGCCAGGTCCTCGCCCGGCTTGGCGCACTCCACCTTCACCCCCCGGTACTCGGCGGCGAACGGTGTGGCGGGGCAGGCCTGGTTGGCGCTGACCGCCCTGGTCGGGGTGCCGACGGCGGGAAAGACCTTCAGCACCGCGCCGACGCCGTCCGGCGTGCAGTACGGCCTGGCCCCGGAGACGCCCTCCAGTTCCCCGACCGCCTTGGACCGGGCGCAGACCTGGGTGAGCAGGCTCTGCCTGCCCTCGTCGGGGTTGCCCTCGTCGTCCTTGGCGCCGGGTATGGGAAGGACGTCCAGGACGTCTTCGGGGCCCAGGTTGCTCGCCGCGGTGGAGAGCGGGTCGTAGCCGTCCCCGGCCGCCGACGGGCGGCTCTGGAAGTACTTCCTGACCGGGTTGCCGTCCTTGTCGGTGAAGTTCTGGCCGATGAGGGCGCTGCCCACGGCCTTTCCGTCCTTCTGGACGATTGAGCCGTTGGCGTCGTTGTTGAAGACGGCCTGGGCGACCCCGGTGACCAGCAGCGGGTAGGCCGCCCCCAGGATCAGGGTCAACACGAGCAGTGCGCGTAGCGCGGCGAGATGCTGGCGCAGCCAGCTGGGCAGGCGTTCCATTACGACATCCCCGGAAGGAACTGGATGAGCAGGTCGATGAGCTTGATGCCGATGAACGGCACGATGATGCCGCCCAGACCATATACGTAGAGGTTGCGGCTGAGCAGTTTGGAGGCGCTGGAGGGCCGGTAGCGCACCCCGCGCAGCGCGAGCGGGATCAGCGCGACGATGATGATCGCGTTGAAGACGACCGCCGACAGGATCGCGGACTGGGGGCTGGCCAGCCGCATGATGTTGAGGGTGTCCAGGCCCGGGTAGACCGCGGCGAACATCGCGGGAATGATCGCGAAGTACTTGGCGATGTCGTTGGCGATGGAGAAGGTGGTCAGCGCGCCCCGGGTGATGAGCAGTTGCTTGCCGATCTCCACGATCTCGATGAGCTTGGTCGGGTTGGAGTCCAGGTCGACCATGTTGCCGGCTTCCTTGGCGGCCGAGGTGCCGGTGTTCATCGCCACCCCGACATCGGCCTGGGCCAGCGCGGGGGCGTCGTTGGTGCCGTCGCCGGTCATCGCGACCAGCCGCCCGCCCTGCTGCTCCTTCTTGATCAGGGCGAGTTTGTCCTCGGGGGTGGCCTCGGCCAGGAAGTCGTCCACGCCGGCCTCGTCGGCGATGGCCTTGGCGGTCAGCGGGTTGTCACCGGTGATCATGACGGTGCGGATGCCCATCCGGCGCATCTCGTCGAAGCGTTCGCGCATGCCCTGCTTGACGACGTCCTTGAGATGGATCACGCCCAGCACCCGCGCCGTGCCGTCGGCGATCTCGCCGACGACCAGCGGGGTGCCGCCGGAGCCGGAGATGGCGTCGACGATCGCGCCGACCCCGTCGGTCGGGTGGCCGCCGTGGTCGCGGACCCACTTCATCACCGCGGTCGCCGCGCCCTTGCGGACCTGGCGGCCGTCCACCCCGACCCCGGACATACGGGTCTGGGCGGTGAAGGGCACCCACTCGGCGTGGGTCAACTCGCCCGGCTGCCGCTCGCGCAGGCCGTAGGCCTGTTTGGCGTAGACCACGATCGAGCGCCCCTCCGGGGTCTCGTCGGCCAGGCTGGACAGCTGCGCGGCGGCGGCCAGTTCCTCGGTGGAGACGCCGTGCACCGGCACGAACTCCGACGCCTGCCGGTTGCCCAGCGTGATGGTGCCGGTCTTGTCCAGCAGCAGCGTGGACACGTCCCCCGCGGCCTCGACCGCGCGTCCGCTCATCGCCAGCACGTTGCGCTGCACCAGGCGGTCCATACCGGCGATGCCGATCGCCGACAGCAGCGCGCCGATCGTGGTCGGGATCAGGCAGACCAGCAGTGCCACCAGCACGATCCCGCTCACACCGTCGGCGGTCAGCGCGAGCGAGTCGGGAACGCCGGGGTTGTTCGCCTTGGAGAAGATCGCCAGCGGTTGCATGGTGGCGGTGGCGACCAGGAAGATGATCGTCAGGGCGGCCAGCAGGATGTTGAGCGCGATCTCGTTGGGCGTCTTCTGCCGGTTGGCGCCCTCGACCAGGGCGATCATCCGGTCGATGAAGCTCTCTCCCGGCTTCTGGGTGATCTGCACGATGATCCGGTCGCTCAGCACCTTGGTGCCGCCGGTCACCGCCGAGCGGTCACCGCCGGACTCGCGGATGACGGGCGCGGACTCGCCGGTGATCGCCGATTCGTCGACGCTGGCGATGCCCTCGACCACGTCGCCGTCGCCGGGGATGATCTCCCCGGCCTCGACGACCACGTGGTCGCCCTGCCTGAGCTCGGGCGCGCCCACGGTGTCCCATCGCGTCACGGCGGCGTCCGGCTTCCAGCCGGTGATCCGGCGGGCGGTGGTGTCGCGTTTGGCGGCGCGCAGGGTCGCGGCCTGGGCCTTGCCGCGGCCCTCGGCCACCGCCTCGGCCAGGTTGGCGAAGACCACGGTCAGCCACAGCCACACCACGGTGGCCCACGCGAAGAAAGACGGGTCGGTGAGAGCGAGCACGGTGGTGAACACCGCACCGACCTCCACGATGAACATCACCGGGTTACGCCACAGCGTGACCGGGTTGAGTTTGCGCAACGCGTCCGGCAGGGAGGTGATCAGCTGTTTGGGGTCGAGCAGGCCACCGCCGACCCGGCCGTCCTTCTTCTGCGGTACCGGAGTGTGACCGGGTGCTTGAAGCGTTGAGGTGGACATGTTCACTGGATTCCTTCTGCGAGCGGCCCGAGCGCCAGGGCGGGGAGGAAGGTCAGCGCGACCAGGATGACCGTCACGCCGACGACCATGCCGACGAACTGCGGCCGGTGCGTGGGCAGTGTGCCCGCCGACACCGGAACCGGAGCCTGCCGGGCCAGCGAGCCCGCCAGCGCCAGCACGAACACGATCGGCAGGAACCGGCCGAACGCCATGCACAGCCCCAGCGCGATGTCGTACCACGGGGTGTTGACGGTCAGTCCGCCGAACGCCGAGCCATTGTTGTTCGAGGCGCTGGTGAAGGCGTACAGCACCTCCGAGAACCCGTGCGGGCCGCTGTTGAGCATGCTCGCCCTCTGTTCCGCCGAGCCCATGGCGAAAGCCGTGCCCACCAGTACGAGGACCGGGGTGACCAGGAAGTACATCGAGGCGAGCTTGATCTCCCTGGCGCCGATCTTCTTGCCGAGATATTCGGGGGTGCGGCCGACCATCAGCCCGGCGACGAACACCGTGATCACCGCGAGCACCAGCATGCCGTACAGGCCCGCGCCCGCGCCGCCGGGCGCGACCTCGCCCAGCATCATGTTGAACATCGTGACCATGCCGCCGAGCGCGGTGAACGAGTCGTGGAAGGAGTTGACCGCGCCGGTGCTGGTCAGGGTGGTGGCGGCGGCGAAGGTGGCGGAGTTGGGCACGCCGAAGCGGACTTCCTTGCCTTCCATCGCGGCGCCGACGGCCTGCGGCACGGTGCCGTTGTGCGCGATTTCGAGGCCGGTCAGTACGGCGACGCTGGCGAGGGCGAGCGTCGCCATGATCGCGGCGATCGCGTAACCCTGCCGGTTGTCACCCACGATGCGGCCGAAGGTGCGGGGCAGCGCGAACGGGATCAGCAGGATCGCGAAGATCTCCACCCAGCTGGTCCAGCTCGTGGCGTTCTCGAACGGGTGGGCGGAGTTGGCGTTGTAGAACCCGCCGCCGTTGTTGCCCAGCTCCTTGATGATCTCCTGGCTGGCCACCGGGCCGCCGGTGACGGCCTGGGTGCCGCCGGTCAGCGTCGCCACCTCGTGCGGGGAGGCGAAGTTCTGCACCAGACCGCCCGCCACCAGCACCAGCGCGCCGACGAACGCGATCGGCAGCAGGATGCGGATCGAGCCGCGTACCAGGTCGACCCAGAAGTTTCCCAGCTCCTCGCTCTGCCGGCGGGCGAACCCGCGCACCAGCGTGATCGCCACCGCTATGCCGACCGCGGCCGAGACGAAGTTCTGCACCGCGAGGCCCGCCATCTGCACCAGGTGCCCCATGGTGGACTCACCCGAGTAGGCCTGCCAGTTGGTGTTGGTCACGAAGCTGACCGCGGTGTTCCAGGCGACGTGGTCGGTGACCGGCGACATTCCCAGCGACAGGAACAGCTTGTCCTGCAGGCGCTGCAGGCCGTACAGGAACAGGACGGAGATCACCGAGAACGCCAGCACGCTGCGGGCGTAGACGCTCCAGCGCTGTTCGACGTCCGGCCGCACCCCGGCCAGCCGGTAGATCACCCGCTCGACGGCGAGGTGCCTGGTGCCGCTGTAGACGCGGTACATGTAGTCGCCCAGCGGGCGGTAGGTGACCGCCAGGGCGACGACGAGGGAGACTATGAACAGAACCCCTGCCAGGGTTGATGACATTAGAAGCGCTCCGGGAACAGCAGGGCGACGATCATGAAGATCACCAGACCGACGACCACGATGAGACCAGTGGCATTGACGGCGCTCACAACCGTTCCACCGCCTTGACGACCAGCCCGAGGATCGCGAAAACCGCGATCGTCAGGGCGACGAAGATGACGTCAGCCATCCCCACTCCTCGAATCCGGAAAAGTTCCTGCCGTCAGATGAGCGGCACACAGGTAAGCAAAACGCCAATTTCCCCCCCTTATGGCACTTCTTGACGTGTTCCATACGGCGTAGCGGCGAGATTTGACGCCGCCCCTACACGATGACTTCAAAGATCTACGTCGCGGAGGCACTTGCCGCCGACGGCCTGGACGCCTACGGCGCGGCGACGGTCCGCTTCCACCGGAAGCCGGTCGAGTTGTCGGGCGACAAGACCGTGGTCGACGTGCTGAGCTGAGTCTCACCCCCCGGACCGCGTCCGGCTGCCGCCTCGGCGATCCTTCGGTGAGAGCGGGCGGCCCCGCGAGGAACCGGGCACGCGACGGCGCCCGTTTTCCCACACCGACCGGTCGGGACGTTACCGGCTGGAAGAAGCCCTGCTCGGCGACGAGGTCAGCCCCTCCAGAACCAGCTCGGAGAGCTGGTCGGCCACCTCGGAGACGGCCGGCAGGCCGTCGGGGCGATACCAGTCGTACGCCGAGGTCAGCATGCCAAGAACTCCGAAGCCGGCGATACGCGGCTGCAGGGACGGATTGAAGACCCCTTCCTCGACACCTTGACGGATCACCGACTCGTACATCGCGTCAAGCTCGTCGCGCTTTTTCTTTATCTCGGCGAAACGGTCCTCGGTAAGGAAACGACGCTCCAGAGTAAACACGGTGACATGGGCGCGGAACCGGTCGATGACCACCAATGACTCAAGGATGAGCTGCCGCAGCCGTTCCGTCGGGCCCTCGAACGACTCGAGAATGCGGCGGCAGTTCCGGAGCCGATCGTCGATGTATTCCTCTTGTATCTGCTGAAGGATCTCCTCCTTACCGGAGAAGTGATGGTACAAGGCCCCCTTGGTCAGGTTGGCCTCCTTCACGATGTCCTCGACGGACGTCGCGTGGTAACCACCGACCTCGAAAAGCTTCAGTGCACTTGCCAGCAACGCCCGCCGCGTCTCCGCGGGAGAATAGGTGCCCCGGGGGCCACCTCGTGATGCGGTACGTGCCATGGTTCTCGTCCCCCCTACCTAAAACGGTTTTCCAGTGGTCATCTGCCACACAGGGTAGGGCGTTCTCCGCCGGGCACCACGTCGGCCTTCAGGACGACGTATACACCTAGTAGGCGGCGACCATGCCGACGACGACACCGGCGAGCGAGACCGAGGTGAGAACGCAGCCGAGGACGACCGCGGCCCGCCTGCCACGTCGCACCCTGGAGACGTAGAGGAGCACGTACGGCAGGAAGGCGAACACTCCGGCACCGAGGAACGGCATGGTCAGCGCGGCCAGGATGCCCGAGGTACCGGTCGCGACGGCACGGTCGCCCTCGGGGGTGAGCTGTGCCCGCCTGACATCACCGGCCGTGGAGTCGGGCGAGGCGTCGACCGGGATCGCGGCGCCGCCGCCGTCGGGCGCGAAGCTGCCCTTGCAGTCGTAGCGGCCCCTGCCCAGTTCCTCGCACGAGATGACCGTGAGGGTGCCGGGGGTGCCGACGGAGCCGGTCGCGAGCTTGAGGCCGGAGACCGCGAACACGAAGGGCAGCACGCCCAGCCCCACCCAGAGGAGGAGCAGGATCGCCATGCCGACCCGCCCGGGCGCGCGACCGGGACCGGGGGCCGGCGCCGGCTGGAAGGCGTTCGCCATGTCCTCGAATGCGTTGCTCATGCGGACAGGGTGGGGTAGGCCGCTTGCGAATGACATGCTCGCGACTTGTAGAGGATGCTCATGGCTCGCGACCTTTTCCCGGCAGGCGATGACCTCGGCCCGGCGCGCACGGCATCCGGGTCCGCGAACCCGGCCCCGGTCGCGGTGCGCGCGTCATGACCCCGGTCGCGGTGCGCGCGTGCGTCATGACCCCGTGCGGGTTCTCATGACTCGCGCCGGGCCGCCCTGACCTCCGCCTCCTCGGCGTCGAGCTTGTCGGCCTCCTCTGGAGTGGGCGCGGTGCCGCCGAGGTGGCGGGGCTGCCACCAGACGCCCTGCGGGATCTCCGGGTAGCCCCGCTGTGCCTGGTCGAGCATCTCGCTCATACGCCCGCGCAGGTCGGCGGTGACGGCGTCGTAGTCGTCGCCGCGCTTGGGGTGCATGGGCTCGCCGACCCGGATCGTGATCGGCACGTGCCGCTGCAACAGCTTCTTGGGGTGGCCTTTCGTCCACAGCCGCTGGGTGCCCCACAGGGAGACCGGGATCATCGGCACCTTGGCGCCGACGGCCATCCGGACCGCGCCGTTCTTGATCTCCTTGATCGTGAAGGACCGGCTGATCGTGGCCTCGGCGAACACGCCGACGACCTCTCCGCCCCTGAGCGACTTCAGCGCCGCGCCGAACGCGGCGGCGCCCGCCCCGCGGTCGACCGGGATGTGGTGCATGCCGCGCATCAGCGGGCCGGAGATCCTGTGGTCGAAGACCTCCTTCTTCGCCATGAAGCGCACCAGGCGCCCCGAGGGGCGCGCGGCCAGACCGGCGAAGATGAAGTCGAGGTAGCTGATGTGGTTGCTGACCAGCACGGCTCCGCCGGTCCGCGGGATGCGTTCGGCCCCCTCGATGCGGATCTTGAGGTCCAGCGCGCGGAACAGGGTCAACGCCGCCCCGATGACCGGGGGGTACACGATCTCAGCCATGGCTGAACCGTACCTCAGCCACTCCCTCCTCCCAGCCCCCCTCTCGCGCCCGCGAGGAAGGGGGGTGAGAGGCTCGGTGTCCTCGGAACGCCTCCTCCGGCCACCACGAATCCCGCGCACGGCTCGCCGGGACTCCGTGCGGGTCGCGGCGAGCCGTGCGACCGGCTCCGCGTGCGGGGCCGGGGAGCCGTCGGCCCCGTGCGGGCCGTTCTCGGCGGCGGACCGTACGGGCATCCGCGACGCGGGGCTAGCGCGTGGCCAGCAGACCCTCCAGGAGTCCGAGGACCGCCGGGATCGGAGGGGGGGTGGTCCCGAACTCCACGTCGGTCCCGCTGACGGAGTCCATCACGGTGACCGAGTTGGGCGGCAGGCCCCAGCGCTCGCCGCCGTCGTGGCCGACGCCGACCTCGATGCCGGCGAAGGTGACGTACTCCCAGTTCTTGAGGTCCCTCCTGAGTGCCTCGTGACCGTGTGCGATCGCCCATTTGGCGACGGCCGCGAGGATGTCGCCGAGTGTGTTCTCGCGCTCCTTCAGGTCGCCGGACTGGAGTTCCTCGATCAGACGGTCCAGTTCGGCGCGCTGGGCGAGGAGTGCCTTGATATCGCTCATGGGGGGCCTTTCGGAGATGGTGAGGGTACGCGAACGGCGGCGGTGAACTCGTCGGAGCATCGTTCGAGCCGGGATCGGGCCGCCGCCCGGGCAGTCCCCCGCCGCGATCCGCGACCTGCCGAAGGCTCCACCGATCGCCGGAGAGGACATTGCCGTCATGCGTCACATAATGGTGCCGCACCCGCCTACTCGCCGTCGATCCACAAATATGCTCTTTAACAGTCCAGAAGCATTGAGGCAGCGTCACGCCCGGAGATCGGATCCGCCGCGACCGGTTCCCGGTCGCCCCAGGTGAGGGTGGTGGCCGGGCAGGGCGTGCCCTCCAGCGCCCCGCCGCACGGCCGGATACGCGTAGCCGTGATCAATTAACGGCTGCGCCGCCCGGCACGCCACGTTGGTGCAGTCGCATGTCGCCGACTCCTTGGCGGAGCGATCATGATCCAATGCCGTTCATGAGGCGTTCGCCGTTGCGCTCACCGGCCTACTTGTAGCGGAATTATGCGACCATCGCGTCTACCAGGGTCAATGCCCATAACGATCATCCGGAGGGCACAACCAGGGCACTCGACACATCCGCAGTGCCCTCGGCAAAGAAGGCGTCCATGGCCTTCCGGGCGCGGTCCGCAGCGTCCGGCATCAGGTGCGTGTACGTCCGGAGCGTGAAGCCCGGATCGCTGTGCCCGAGGTACTCGGCCACCGTCCGGATGTCGACCCCGGCGCCGAGCCAGGCCGATGCCGCGGTGTGCCGAAGCGCGTGGCACCCGTGCTCCCGGTACGGCTTGCGCCTCTCCCCCGCGACGGGCGCCGGGACGATGCCCGCGACCTCCAGGCCTAGACGCCACGTGTAGTTGAAGGTGTTGCGGTGCAGCGCGCCCCCGCGCGGGCCGGTGAAGAGCAGGGCGGCCGTGACAGGCTCGCCATCCGGCACCTTCCACGGAAGCGTCACCTCGACCGGCGGGTACGCGGCGATGTGCGCGCTGAGCCGAAGCGCAACCGACTCAGGCAGCGGCACCGTGCGGGTCTTGCCGCGCTTCGGCGGAGCGAACACGAGCTGGCCATCGATAATCCGCACCTGCCGGAGCACCTGAACCGCCCGGCCGAGGAAGTCGACGTCCCCCAGGGCGACGCCGAACAGCTCTCCCTGCCGGTGTGCGCACCCGGCACCGAGGTAGGCCATGGCCCGGTACGGAGACGGGAGCGCTTCACCCATAGCCTCGACCTGACCGAGCGTCCAGGGGACGACCTTCTTCGGCGCGCGCGCCGGCGGCCGTACCGACTTCGTGGCGCACGGATTCCGGCCGATAATCTGGTCGTCGATCGCGGCATTGAAGACGGCCGACACCGTGCCGACGATGAGCTTGATCGTGGACGGCTGAAGCCCTGCGCCCTCCATCTCCTTGACCCACGCCTGCACGAGGGATGGTCGCTTGGCGAGCATGCCCATGGTGTGCGCGCTGATGCTCTTGCCGAACACCCATTTGGACAGGCGGCTGTCGATCTGCGTCAGGGTGCCCTGGTCAGAGGTCAGGCCGTCTCGCCACTGCTTCGCGTACGCGGCGAGGGTGACCTGGCCGGCCTTCGGGTCGAGGTAGTCGCCCCGGTCGAGGCTCGCCTTGATCTGTGCGTCCTTGCTCTGCGCGTCGGGCAGCTTCTCGAAGTTGAGCTTCTGCGGCTCGCCCGCATCATCACGCCAGCGGACTTGCCACCGCTTGCCCTGGCCGTGCTCGGCGGTCGGCACCTTCGCCGGACGGCACTTGCACTTCTCCTCGCCCGGCCGAGGCCGGGACTTGTGCCACCGATCCGCGACCGCCATTACTCCCCCGTCTTCGACGCCCGGGTCCGCAGCTTCGCGAGATGCGCCCGAGTCTCCTCATCCGAGAGCTGTCGCCAGTTGTCCGAGACGACCATGCGGTTGTACTCCAGATCTCCGACGGTACAAAGCACGCGCTCCTTGCCATCGACCCGCTCGAACATCGCAGGCTGCTGCAAGAACTCCTGCATGAAATCGAGCACAGCCGGGATCGACATCCCACCGTTGACCGCCTCCTGGGCGACGCTGGACGCCTTGCTGAGGGCTTCGGCGTGTCGCGCCCAGTCCCGGGTCCGGTCGATCCGATGATGCGGCCGGCACTCTTCGTCCCACTCCCGGTGCCGCTTGTCCCAGTAGTCCGACCACGCCCCGAAGTCGTCTTCTTTCAGCCGGGCGCGCTCTTCGTCGTCCACTGTCGGGTCATCCTCTGGAGCGAGCGCAAGTTCGCCCGCGGCCCATGACCACAACCTGAATGCGCTCACAGGGTGGTCGATGCCCGCGATCTTCCCGGTTCCGCGAGCGGTCGGCGGGAGCAAGAGGGCCGACACGTTCACCCTGAGCACGAGCGCCAGGGCAACCAGGTCGTCCGCGTCCACACGCCGCTCGCCCTTCTCGATCCTCGACAGACCAAGGGTGGGGATGGGGCGGTTCACCTCCGCAAGTCGGTCGGCGAGCTTCTGGTAAGAGAGCCCGCGCGCTTCTCGGATCCGCTTCACGTTGGCGCGGAGCTGCTCACCCGTCACGTCGAGCGGGTTCTTCGATGTCTTCTCTGTCACCACCCCACGATGGCATCACTTTGATATGCCTGCAATACATCTCGAAAGTTCATCGAAGCGTATTGACATGACACGCCCCTCACCATCAGGGTTGATCGCATCTCCTATCGAAATGATAGGGGAATCAATCGAAAGCGAAGGGTCCCCGATGGCTGAGAAGTCTCTCGGCAAGCCTCCCGAGGTCGCCGCCTACCTTCAGGTGCCCGAGAGGACGCTGACTCAGTGGCGCTACCTCGGGACCGGCCCTCGCTGGTCCAAGGTCGGGCGGCACGTCAGGTACCGGTGGAGCGACATCGAGAAGTGGCTCGACCAGCAGGCGGCCCGGCGGTCCGCGTGAACCAGATCTCGCCGCCTGGCATGGCGAAGGGCGGCCCCCGCCACAGGAACCGCCCCACAAGATCAACGCTCACCAGCGCCATCACCACGGCCAAGGTAGCGCACCCCCCGGCCGCCCGGGAGGGCGTGTGACGCTCCACGTCCCCGACATCACCCCCGACCACGACACGGTCAGCGCCGCCCTGGCCTACATCGAAGCCGGATGGTACGTCCTACCGCTCAGCCCCGAGGGCAAGCACGCCGGGTCAGTCCTCGGCAAGGGGTGGCCGGACAAGACGTCCCGCGACCCCCAGACCGTCGTCGCGTGGTTCGCCGGATCCAACGACCTGCTCGCGCTCCACGTCGGCCGCTCCGGAGCGATCGCCTTCGACGTCGACAAGCCCGCCCTCATGCCCGCCGAACTACGCGCACTGGCGGGCGACGCCGCGTTCCAGTCGACTCGCGCCGACGAGGTCGAGCGCGGCCACTACCTGTATGCAGTGCCGCCCGGCCGCATGTTCGGCAACGGCGGGGGGCGCCTCGGCAGCAAATGGGGTGAGGTTCGCGGCAGGAACGGCATCATCGTCGTCTCCCCTTCGCTCCACCCGCACGGCGGTCGCTACGAATGGGCGCGCACCGGACCCCTGGCCACGCTGCCCGAAGAACTCGCCGCCCTGCTGCCCGATGGGTCCCCGGGGGAAGGGGCCGTCACCGACGCCGAGGTGCGCGCCTTCCTCGACAAGCACGACGCGTTCTCTCGCCCCGAGCTGCTGACCGAGCGCATGGACCGAATCGCCAAGCAGGTACAGGAAGGCGCGGCCCGGCACGTCTCGACCCTCAGGGAAACCGTGCTCGCCTTCAAGGAAGCCGCCGCCGGCTACTACCCGGCCGGTGACGCCTACAGCGAGATTCAGACCCTGTTCGAGCACCTCGCCACACGACAGCACCCCCGGGACCCGACCGGCCACATCCGCACCGCACAGCAGGCCCGCGCCGAGTTCCACGGCATCGCCGCGTGGGCGGTCGGACAGGCCAGCAGGCCGGAAGCCGTAGCCGAAGCACGCACATGGGTGGAGACGAACCGTCCCCAGATCCCGCCGTTCGTCTACAACCCACAGCCGGACGCCACCCCCGCGCCGCCGGATCGCGACCCCCGAGACCCGAGCGACCTCATCGCCCCCGCGCCGACGCCCACCGTGGCCCAGGCACTCCCCACCGTCGACGACGTCACTGACGAGCACATCCTCAGCGGGCTGTACGCCGACGCCTCCACAGCGCGGGCGCATTTCATCGAGGCCGTCGGCGAGCTGGACGGCAACGACCCCAAGCCACCGCCCCTGAACGTCTCCACGATGCTCCCCGCCCGGATGCGGACCTTCGTCCAGAACGTCGCTGAGCACCTCCAGGTCCCCGCGGAAGCCCCCGCCCTCGTCGCGATCAGCGTGCTGTCGACCGCGACCGGCGGTCGGGTTGTCGTCGACGGCCGCAACGGATGGACGCAATCCGCCCAGGTGTGGACCACGACCACCATGCACTCCGGCGAACGCAAGACCGACGTCGTACGCCTCGCAGCGGCCCCGCTACGCCAGATCGAACGCCGCCTGATCGCCGAGCACCTCGACAAGGTCAAGAACGCTCAGAAGCTCAGGGGAGAGCTCATGGGCGCCGAGAAGGACCTGAAGAAAGACCTGAAGGGCGCGAAAGGATCCGAACGGGAGCAGGTCGAGCAGGATCTCGACGACGTCCGTAAGGCGCTGGAAGATCTCCCCGACGAAACCCGCCCGATGCCCGCGCTCCTTGTCGAAGACATCACCGTCGAAGCTCTTTCCCAGCGCCTCGACGAGAACGGCCAGGCCCTCGGAGTCATCTCCGACGAGGGCGGTCTGTTCTCCCTCATCTCCGGCCGGTACAGCAAGGACAAGGCCCCCAACCTGGACTTGTACCTCAAGAGCTACGACCAGAGCCCCGTCAGAGTGGACCGCGTCCAGCGCGGCTCCATCATGCTCACCCGGCCGTCCCTGGCCATCGGTCTGCTGGTTCAACCTCATGTGCTCGACAAGGCCGCCAGCATCGACGGCGCTATGGAGCGCGGCCTGATGGGGCGATTCTGGTTCGCCGTCCCCGAGTCCACCATGGGCAAGCGGCTCATCGACACGCCCGCCCTGCACTCGACCATCGCCGACGACTGGAACACCACCGTCACCTACGCCTACAACCTGCGCACCACCCAGGAAGACGTTCAGCATGTCGTCGGCATCGATGACGGCGCCCACCAGCTGCTCCGCGGACTTCGGATGCACCTGGAACCGCACCTGGAACCCATCGTCGGCCGCTACGCCCACATGACCGACTGGGCCGGGAAGCTGGCCGGCAAGGTGCTCCGCCTCGCCGTCATCTTCCACCTGGCCGACGGACACGCGATCACCCGGCCCATCGACGAAGTGACGATGAACCAGGCCATCGCCTTCGGCCTGTGGGCCCTGAAACACGCCGAGCATGTCTACGCCGCATGGCGCTCCAACACGGAGACGACGGCGCCCGGGGTGGCGTGGGTCCTGGGATGGCTGGAGCGCACCGGCCGGGAAGAGTTCACCGTGCGCGACGCCCAACAGGCCGCGAAGCGCGCCACGTCCTGGTACTCCAAGGAAGCTCTCCATGCCGCCCTATGCGAGCTCGTCAGGGCCCGGCTGCTCTCCAGTCACGCGCGCCTCGACGGTGCGGGCAGGCGGCAGAAGACCGGCGCGTTCATCGTCCGGAGTGACCGGTGAAGCGCGGCGCGGTGCTGGGGACCCTGATGTCCCCAGCATGTCCCCAGGTCCCCAACGTGACCCCTCGATGCTGGGGACCTGGGGACATGTGGGGACATGGCATGTCCCCAGCGAAACAGCAGCTCAGACACGTTCTCCGTGACGTTGGGGACATTGGGGACCTGGTTTGCCGTGGTCACGCGCGTCCCCCTCCTAGGAGCGGTCGAGAGCACAACACATAAAGCCCCCATGATGATCTTCTTTCTTGTCTCCCCGGACCTCATCACCAGGGAAAACGTGCTCTCACCCCGAGGACCACCCTCACTCGCCCCTCCATGTCCCCATGTCCCCAGCACCGTCACCCGCCACCGAAGGACCCCATGAATACCTCGATCGAAGATCACGCCACCGCCATCGGCCGAGCCGCCAAGGCCGCCTACCTCGAAGCTCACCCCGAGCCGAAGATCCTCGACTTCACCTGTCCTCGCTGCGAGGCCGGCCCCGGTCAGTCCTGCGACTCCCCGCAGGCCGACAAGGTCGCCAACTCCCACCTCCCGCGTCAGGACCGACACGCCCGCGCGTTCAACGCGCGCCAGCAGAAAGCGGGACAGGCGGATGACGCCGCCTACACCAGGGCCTACAACGAAGCGCTCCGCGCCCAGAACACCCCGAAGGACGCGTCATGAGCCGAGACATCACCATCCCCCTCGACGGTCCCGCACCCTGCAACGACTGCGACGCCGAGATGACCTTCACCCAGGTCGGCCGAATCACCCATCTCGTCGTCCACCACAACGACACATGCCCCGCCCTACGTGCTCGACAGGCTCGCTGAGGTCAGCCGTGAACGCCTCGATGTGTCAACCCACAAGGAAGGCGTACACGTATCTCGAAGCGCGCGCCTGGTGGTTCGTGCGGCGTGCTGGATCGGCGGGAATGATGCGCGCGCACGAGGCGGCCGAGCGGGTGACGCGGTGTGACGAGGCTCGGCTTATACCGAACAGTGCATTCGTTCTGTCTGGTATCGGAAACACGTTTCCGCAGGTCACGACGTGATGCGTTTGTGTCGCCCGATTGAGTGTCCAACTTGTCCAGTCTTATCCCGTTCATTTCACGCTCAGTGACCGGTCTCTGGTCACGAACCGTGAGATCTCCCTCGACCGGAAGGCGCCTCGGATGGCCCACACCCGCACCCACACCGCCCTGTTCACCCTGCCCATCACCCACAGCCTCGGCCACGTCCTCACCCAGCTCGAAGACCTCGGAGCAGACGGCACCCTGCCCCCGGTCGCCGAGAACCTACGCCGCGCCCTGAGCGCCTTCCTCGGTGACTACGCCCCCGCCCCCCACGACCCCACGGTGTGGGATCCACCGCTCCACCTCCGCCCCCCTGAGCCGCTCGACGACCCCCGGGAGGTGTGCCCGTGACCGAGCAGGCATCCCCGACCGCAGGCACCCCGGCGCGCGGCTACACCTGGCCTCCCTTCGAGCCCGGCCACACCCTCTCGACCAAGCACGCCGCCTACTCCCCTCGCCGCGTCGACCCGCTCGCCGCCGAGCTCGTCGACCAGGCCCTCGCCGACGACGCGATCCCCTACCTCCGTCAGCCCTCCTACCGCCCCGCCCTGTGGGCATGGGGCCGAGCCGAGGCGCGCGTGCAGCTGCTCGCCGAGCACCTCGCCGAGCACGAAGCGGGCGGGTGCCGGGGCTGCGACAAGTGCGCCCGCTGGGATGAGCAGCTCAGGAAGTGGGAGAGCGCGGCCGGCACCCACCGCGGGCGCCTCGGCCTCGACCCCGCCTCCCGGGCCCGCCTCGGTAAGGACACGGCGTCCGCGCAGGTGGACATGGCCCGGCTGCTGTCCGGCCTCGACTCCGAAGGAAGCACCGATGACCGACCTTGACCGGCTGCGCGACGTCGACACCTTCGCCCGTCACCTCGTAGGGCACGCCCTGTGGCCCCATCAGCGGGAGGTGGCCCGGTCCCCCGCCCGGTACCGGATCATCTGCGCGGGCCGTCAGGTCGGCAAGTCGCGGCTGCTGTCCATCCTTTCCCTGCACAAGGCGTTCACTTCGGCGGGCGCCCTGGTGCTCATTGTCAGCGCGGGCGAGGTGGCCGCCCAGCGCCTTCTGGAAGACGTGGCCGCGCTCGCTCAGGCGTCCCCGTTGCTGCGGGATTCGGTGCTGGATGAGACCAAGTCGCAGGTGACCCTGTCGAACGGCAGCACCATCATGAGCGTGCCGGCCTCACAGCGGCAGATCCGCGGGTGGGCGGTGGACCTGCTGATCGTGGATGAGGCGGCGTTCATCGACCCTGATATCTGGCGGGCGGCTGAGCCTGCGATCATCGCCCGCCCGGGGTCGCGGATCATCTTGTGCTCGACCCCGTGGGGTGCCCGGGATCACTTCTTCCGGGTGTTGTGGCAGCGCGGCCTGGACCGGCCCGACGAGATGCACGCCGGGTGGCACTGGCCGAGCAGCACGTCTCCTCTGGTGGACAAGGCGCTGTTGGAGGAGATCCGGGCGCGGGAGTCGGACACCTATTTCCGGCGGGAGTTCCTGGCCGAGTGGACGGATGAGTCGGGCGCGTACTTCACCGACCGGGAGATTGACGACGCGGTCGCGGACTATGGGCTTCTCTCTCCGGAGGTGCTGGCGCGGTCGGCCGCGGCCGGGGGTGCGTTCGTCACGGCGGCCGGGGTCGACTGGGGGATGGCCCGTGACGCCCAATCCCTGTGCTTGGTCGCTGCCTTGGATGATCAGGGCATGAACGATCCGGGCGAGGGGTTGCGCTACTTCGTGCCGCATCTGGAGTTCCGGTATCGGTGCGGGTACGGCGATTGGATTGATCGGATCATCGAGGTGTCGCGCGCCTACCAGTTGCGGGTGATCGCGTCGGAGACGAACGGTGTGGGCGCGTACCCAACCGAGGATCTGCGTCAGCGTCTGCATGCCGCGCGGGCGGGCGCGCACGTGTTCCCTGTGTGGACGGATGTGCGCCGTAAGCAGTCCGGGTTCGGGAAGATCAAGGCGTTGCTTCAGCGTGGCCGGCTGGTGCTTCCTCGGCACCCGGAGTTGCTGAAGCAGCTTCGTAGTCTGGAGTTCGAGCAGACTTCGGGCGGCTCGTTGAAGATCTCGGTTCCGGAGCGGGCGGGGCATGACGACGTGGCGATGGCGCTCATGCAGGCGGTTTCTTGTATTCGCCCGTGGGGTGTGGGTGTTTCGGGTGGCCCTTCAGGGGTGCAGCCTTCGAGTGTTGAGCATGTGGTGACTGGGCGGGGTGTGCGGGTGCCGGTTGAGGCTCGGCCGGTTCCGTGGCACTTGGATTCGTATCGGATGCCTGAAGGTCGTGAGGATTCGTCTGAGGCGGTGTGGTGAGCGCCCCTGACGAGCCGGGCCCGGCGCTCATCGCCACCGGCGCATATCTGCCCGGGAGCGTCTGCGATCCGATCTGGCGGGTGCTGCGTGCCTACCTCGCCAAGCATCAGGCCGACGGCGGCCAGGTTCTCCCTGAGATCGTCACCGCCCTGGAGGTGCTGCGTGCCGCCGGCCATCTGCACCTCATCGCTTCCGGTCGCGGAAGGCCCTCGCGGAAGTCTGCGGAAATCAGCGCATCCTCACCAGAGCAGGCGCTGATCACCACCGACCAGCTGGCCGCCCGTCTCGGCGTGTCCCCGCGGCAGGCCCGCAACATCGCCCGGGACAGGCATGTTCAGCCGGTGGCCCGGGGCCTGTGGCATGCAGACGACGCCACCGCTTTGGAGGTGGCCAGAGCACGGAGGTAACCCGTGGCCGACGAGCCCACACCCCCGCCGGCGCCCGCGCCCGTCATCCCGCCCGGGTGGCTTCCCGGTGGCGCCGAGCCCGCCCCGCTGGTCTCCTCCTACCAGCCGATGAAGCGCCCGCCCGCGCCGCTCCCGGCGGCGCAGACCGACCCCGCCGTCACCAGCGGGCAGGCCCTCCAGGGCTCCTACGGGGCCCGGCTGGACGCGATCCGCAACGACCCCAACCTCTCGGATCTGGCCAAGGCCGAGGCTGTCGTTGCCGCCCACGAGCAGCACGGCGCGCAGTTGGAGAAGCTCGCCGTGGACCTGCATGAGCGGCGTACCGCTCGGCTCACTTACCTTCAGGCGCAGATTCCCCAGGGGCCGGGGGTTCCCGCTGACGCCTCCCCGGCCGATGCCGCGGTGATGACGACCGCGTTCCGTGCCGCCCTCGGTGAGGCCCGCGCCGCTTCCCCTGAGCAGCGCGGTCAGATGCTCGCCGACGCGCTGCGGTTCGGTGACGCCCCCACGCTGCGCGCCGTGCTGACGGCCGCGGCGGACGCCGGACAGATGAAGCTCATCGACGCGTGGGCGCAGGCGGCCGGCAAGACCGAGGTCCTGTCGGAGATTCGCGCCCTGCGTGAGGAGATCGAGGGCCGCGGCCCCGGGCGAGGGTGGGCCGCGCAGGCGTTCCAGGCGGCCCGGCGGCCCGAAGAGGTGCACACGCTCCCCGGCCTGCGGACCGCGGCCGAGCGGCAGGCACAGCAGCGCGCCCAGGCCGCCCGCCTCAACCCCACCTTCCGCTGATGAACAGGACCACACCTATGACGAAGACGAAGACGCCCGCGGACCCTGACCTGACCATGACCGAGGCCGAGGTAGACGCGATCGTCGGCGATGCCCTGGCCGATGCCGAGCGGGCTGCCCGCGCGGTCGAGCAGGCCGAGGCGATGGCGCGCGGTGAGGCGCCGTCGGCGGGGCTGGCGATGAAGGCCGCGGACGTCACCCCGGCCCGGCTGGTCGAGCTCCGCGCGGCCGTCGACCTCGCCCAGATGCGCGTCTCCGCTGCCGAGCGCCGCACCGAGGAGGTGCGGGAGAAGCGCAAGCACGCCGAGTGGGAGACCATCCGTGCCCGGATCCGTGAGGAAGCCGCCGGCGACCTCGACGGCAGCGCGGACATCGTCGCGGCGCTGGACACCTTCGAGGCGGCTCTGAGGGGCCTGTGCGAGACCTTGCAGGAGCACAACGACCGCGTCACCCGGTGGTCTCGGATGATCGGGTCCGCGGGCATCGCTCCGACCCATGGCGAGCAGGCCGGGCCGGAGGGGTTCTCCCGCGAGATCAGCAACGGAAGCGTCACCATCGACCGGAAGGTTTACCGGCCGTTGGTGGCTGGGAAGTTCGTGGGCGCGACCATCTTCCGCGTCATGTCGCCGTACCCGCGCCCGTTCCTGAAGTGCTACATCGACCAGGAGGTCACCGACAAGGGCGATTGGTACGAGGGCACGGCCAGCAGGCCGGTGGATCTGCGCGCGACGATCCGGCGGGATGCCTGACCCATGGTGGCTCCCCTCCCTGTAGGAGATGGCATCGCCGCGCGTCCCGGAGGATGGAGATTCTCCGGGGCCGCGGCCCATCACTTCGACGAGCACGCGGCCCGGTCCATCCCGGCCTACACCCTCGGCCATGACCTGATCGTCAGCCTGTCGGACTTCTTCGTTCGCCCCGGTGGCCGCGTCTACGACGTCGGATGCTCCACCGGTGCCCTCACCGCTCGCCTGGCCGCCCGGCACCCGTCCGCCACGGTGGTCGGAGTGGACGTCGAGCCGGACATGACCGCGGTGGCTCGGTTGCGCCTGGCCGAGGTTGCGGGCGCCGAGGTGGTCGATGCGGACGCGGCCAGCTACGACTTCCAACGCGCTGATCTGGTCGTGGCGTACTACACGCTTCAGTTCACGCCGGTCGAGCGGCGCGCGGCCCTGGTCGCTCGGCTCGCCGCGGCCGTACGCCCCGGCGGGGCTCTGCTCGTGTTCGAGAAGACGCTCGCCGCGACCGCGCGCATGCAGGATCTCGCCGCTCAGGCGTACGCCGAGCACAAGCTGAGCGGCGGCTACAGCCCTTCGGAGATCCTCGCCAAGGCTCACAGTCTCCGGGGCGTGCTGACCCCGCTGACGTCCGCTCAGAACGTGGCCATGCTGCACCGGGCCGGGCTCGAGAGTGTGGAAGTCGTGCACCGGCATCTGCTGTTTGAGGGGTATCTCGCGATCAGGGAGGCCAGCGCGTGAGGCAGATCGTCACCGAGTGGTTCCGCATCCCGGCCGTGTGGCCGCTCCTGGCCGCGACGCTCGCCGGGCTGGGTCGGCCGGTCACCGTGTGGTCGGGGGCGTGCGGGACGGGCGAGGAGGCTTACTCCGCGGCGATCCTTCTGCACGATCACGGCATCCCGGGGCAGGTTCTGGCCAGCGATCTGGACGCCGATCTTCTGAAGGTCGCGGAGCGCGGCCGGTATGACCGGGCGAACATCGACACGAATCTCCGTGAGGGCCGGCTGTCCCGGGCCCAGGTCGCCAAGCACTTCCGGCCTGTCCATGGCGGGCTTGTGGTCGCTCCGCACATCCGTGAGCGTGTCACCTTCACTGTGCGGGAGCTCGGCGCAGATCCGGCGCCCGCGTGTGATGTGGCCCTGCTGCGCAACGTGTGGCGTCACCTCGACCTCGCCGTGCAGGCCCGGCTGATGCGCGAGGTGCACGAGCTCCTGCCCACCGAGGGTCGTCTCGGCCTGGGGGGCGGAGATCTGCTGAACGCTCGGTTGGAGCCGGTCGAGCCGGTCGGCTTGTCGCGGTACTTCACTGAGGCGGAGCACAGCTGTATCTGGGCTCCCGGCGCTGAGTAGCCAGTCGGTATGGATGATGTACGCGACACGCTTCGTAGCACTGCGGAGCTATGCGAGTTAACTCCCCTCACCACCAATTGCGACCGAAGGTAGTCATTTCATGTCATTCTGTTGACATTCGGGAATAGGCGTACATGTGTTCGCACTTACGCTCGGCAACTTATTCATCGCCGAACGCAAGTAGGGCCTATGCCTCCCGTAGAAAGCGGTCCCGACCTGATCGCCATCATTACTGTCCTGATCGCGATCGGCGCCCTGATCGTGGCCATCCTGGCCTGGCTGGCGGCGAATACGCAGGCCAAGATGGCGCAGGATCAGGCGGCCGAAGCTCGCAGGTCCGCCGATGCAGCCAATGAGCAGGTCTCTCTCGGCAAGGACCAGCTTGACGTCGCCCTGCGTCAGCTTGAGCTTGAGCAGCAGGTCCACCGCGAGCAGCAGGAGCCGTACATCGTCGTTGATATCCAGCCGTCGGCCTTCGTCAGCAGCGTGCTCCTGGTCGTGATCGAGAACACAGGGCCGACCGTAGCCAGGAACGTCCGGATCACCTTCGATCCGCAGATCGAACGGTTCGAGGAGATCGGCGACCCGAGCAGGTTCATCCTGGCGGAATCCTTTCTCTTCAAAAACGGGATCCCCGCCATGCCGCCCGGACGCCGAATCGAGCTGTTCTTCGACCTCGGATCAAATCGCCTGAACTCGGATCTGCCCAAGGAGTACACCGTGACGGTGGACTGCGACGGGCCAGGAGACCGGCCAGTCGAGACAATGACGTACAAGATTGACCTGCGGATCTACGAGGGCACTGAGCAAATCCATGTGAAGAACATTCACGACGGAGTGAAGATGCTGGAGAAGGTCAAGGAGGAGCTCGGGGGAATCAGGAAGCTGCTGCCGTACGAAAGAGCCAACGGGGGAACGTTGGCCAATCCCGCCCACCCTTCGACACGTCGAACCTGATCTCTAGGTTCGTAGGGAGTTCGGCATGCAAATCGACGCAGGAGACACCGCCGCATGGATCAGCATCATCGTGGCCCTCGCGTTCTCAACCATCGCTCTCGTGGTCTCCCTGGTCTCCCTGAAGTACCAGCGGGAATCCGCCAAGGCTACGCAGCGCGCAGTCGGTGAAGCTGCGCGTTCGGCGGACGCATCTGAGGCATCCGCCGAGGCTGGCGCCCGCTCCGCTGTCGCTTCCGAACGGTCCGCCGCCGCAGCCGAGCAGGTCGCCGATATCGAAGCGGACCGCAACATGCGGCCTACGGTGAGCTGGGAGCTCTCCAAATCTGCCGGGCACGGCTACTTGCTGACCAACGCCGGGACTGAGACCGCAACTGGGGTGACCGTGGACAACTCCAGCGGCACGATCACGAATGTCCCTGAGAACGTGGCTGTAGAGGCCGGCGCATCAGTGGAGTTCGTGATGGAGGGATCGCTGGCCACCCGGATCCCTCACCAGATCCTGGTGACGTGGGACGGCGCGGCAGGGCCCGCCACAGTCCGCGTACCGATCCGGTAGTCCCGGACATGACGACGGCTCCGTTCTCCGCAGAGGGGAGAACGGAGCCGTCGTCATGTCCGGCGGCTGGATATCTAGTATCGGAGCAGTTCCTCGGAAACGGCAGGTTCAATCTGCCCCGTGGGACGAAGCGGCCACGGGTCATGACCATCTGGACAGATCGCACCAGACCACTTGTAGATCGGGGAGTCGCCCGACGACGGGACCTCGAACTGAACCTGGACTTGCTGCGCACCGCAGTGCGGACATGTGAGTGCCATGCCTCGCACTGTATAGATCGAACCCGCTAGTGTCCCCGCCCGATAAATCGGGCCTTGACCTGCACAAATAAGGCCGCCTGACGCGAGTGGCCCAACCACGACAGCTCAGCGTCGGGCCCGGAACCCCTCAAGGCGCTCCTGCTCGCGCTGGGTCCTCTGGGTGGCTTGTTTCTGGGCGCCCTTGGCGCGGATCTCCTGCATGTACGCCCGCCGCGCGGACGCCGCGTTCTTCTCGATGTCCTCCTCGCGGACGACACCCTCAGCGCGGAGACGCGCGATGTGGAACTCCAGGGACGCGGGCGACGCCTCATATCCGCGCGCGGTGCGCTCGGTCCGGTTCGGCGTCATCGCCCACGACTTGTTCGCGGCGATCCTGCGCTGCGCGGAGACCTGCCGCGGGGAAGGAGTCATGTGCTCACCATCCTCCTGAGTCACACGAGCAGCAACCGTCTCGGAAGTGATGAAACACCAGCTCAATAGGTGTGAAGCGGCTTACCTGCCGGACATGCCGATGGCCTCACCCCCCTCCGAGGGTGAGGCCATCGGTTCCGCGCCGGGCCCTGGTAACGCAGGAGTGCCGCCCGGACGGAAGATCAGAACCGGTCGCGGGGGATCTCGCCCCGCAAATCCATGTAGTAGTAGGCGAGCTTTTCGAACCAGGTGGCCCACCGCGCCATCTCCTCGACGCTGCCGCACTCCTGTAGGGCTTCCTGGCGGAGACGGTCCAGCTTCTTAGGGTCCGCGCCGCGCTTCACCGCCTCGGCGTGCAGCTTGTCCAGCTCTCCGGGGGTCATAGCGGCGCCTTCTGCAGGGCCAGGGGGAGTTGCTCGCAGTGGTCGAGCTGGCGGCACAGGTCGGCCGGGCCGTCAGCGTGCAGGGTGCGCGAGCACATGCTGTTCGGATACGGGCCGGCCGCGTACCAGTGATCGTTCAGCGTCCATACCGCCCACCTGGGGAAGGCGTGGCCGATGACCGCGGCGAGCGCGGATGACTCGGAGGGCGTAGTCATGCGGTAACCGTACGTTGGCCTAACCATGCCTGTCTATACCTATGAGCTTCTATGAGCGCCGCTCAGCTCCTACGTACAGTCACGATCATGTACGAGTTCGACCCCACCCAACCGAAGTGGCGACAGATCTACGCCGTCATCCGCCAGCGCATCGAGACCGGCGAGTACCCGCCGAAATCCCTCATCTCCGAGGTGAAGCTGGAAGCGGAGTTCGGCGTTGCCCGCATCACGATCCGCAAGGTGACAGCGCAGCTGCGCGAGGACGGGCTGATCATCACGACGCCGGCCATGGGATCGTTCGTCGCCGACCAGAACTGACGCATGCGAACACCCTCACCCCGGCCTGTGCCCGGGTGAGGGTGTCGCCTACAGCGGGCCGGCCTACGTCGCGACCGCGACCAGCTGGCCGAGGTACGCCTGGAGCTTCCGCGCCCGGTCGGTGCCCACCGACATCCGCGTCTTGATCGTTCGGACGGGCGGAACCTTGCCCATGGTCACGTCACCGAGGAAGTGGCTCAGGGCGAGCGGGTACAGGTCCGCATCGGGGTCAGGTACGCCCTCCGGCTGTACCTCGCCCTCCGCGCCGTCGACAGGCGCGAGGGCGGATCCGCGCGGATCCCCCGGCGACGCCACCCCGGTGACCTGCACAGGTACAGCGGGCATGTGTACCTCGCTCGCTTCGGTCATCTTCAGGAGTTCCTCGACATCCCGCCATGCCCGCTCGACCTCGTCGAGCACCGCCACCTCGAGCGGCACCACCGCAGGGACGGCGCCGCGGCGGATCATCCCCATGAGCAACTCATAGGACAGCACCAGGGCGACCGCCGGCCAGGCCGCGACGATCGAGCCGACGGGGCCGTGAGCCCACCCGGTCGCGACGTTCGCGGCGAGGGTGGCCAGGATGCCCAGAGCGAGCGTCCACCGCGCCAGAGCTGGCACAGGGAGCCCCCGGCGGGCCGCGTCCAGCAGCACCATGGAACTGGCGAAGATCGCGCCGTCGATGGTGAGCGGAACGAGGTACGCGGTGAGGCCGCTCTCCCCGTTCGCGGTGACGACCTCATAGGCGTGCTGGTAGCTGACGATTGCGGCGACCGCGGCCAGGAGGACGACCGCGACGGTCGTGACGAAGCGGATCACCACTGCACCCGCCGAGCCGGGCCGGGGCCCTTCGCGCCGCGCGCCAGCGCCGCACCGAACTCCATGTACGTCTGCACGGTCAGCAGCTCGAAGATGCTCCCCAGCGCCTCGGCCGCATGCACCGGGATGTCGAGGACGCCGTACGGGGCGAAGTCCGCACCCCAGGTGACGCGGATCAGCGGGTCCTTCAGGTGGCCGGCCTTCTGCGGCTGGCAGTAGATGACCTCGACGGTGTGCCGGTCGAGGTCGAGGTCGGCGATCTGCCGGGTGTGCTCGACGTCAGGGTCGGGGTTGTGGGTGGAGTCGCACCAGGGCAGGGGGCAGGGCTGCCAGCCGGGCCTGGGGTTGGGTACGGTCGGTTCCACGATCGCATCTCCTGCTCAGATCAGGGGTTGGTGGTCCAGGCCCCTGACCGGTGTTGACGCACCGGTCGGGGGCCGTTCTGCTATGAGGAACGGGCACCCGTACGGGCGGCCGTGATGAGGGTCTGAAGGTGGGCCGCGAGGTGCTCGGCCTGCTCCAGGGTGAGAGTGCCGTCGCTGCGCTCGTCGTCGGACAGCACGATCAGCACCGGCCCGCCCGGGTCCTGGCGGAACCCGGTCATGAGCTCGGTGTGCTCGTCGACGTGCTCCAGGCCCGACTCGTGTTCGACATCGACACCGTTGACGTGATCGGTACGGCACCACGGCGGGCAGGGCGAGACCGAAGGGGCGGGGCCGGGCTTCAGGAGCTCCCAGACGCCCCCAGGGGCGCGGGACACGACCTCGCCGTCCACGGGCAAGCCACCGCGCCTCTGAACACCCTTCAGCGTGTCGAGCAGCTCGGCGACGTTCTCGCCCGGGTAGACGCGCGGCCCGATGCCTTCGGCGGTGCGGACGGTGCCACGCACCCCGGTCTCACGGGGTGCCGGCGACTCGTCGGCCGCGGGCTGCTCCTGGTGCTCAACGACCTCGAGAGAGTGGAGCTTCAGACAGGAGCGGCAGGACACCGGCTCGGAGGTGAACTCCAGCGCGGCCGCGGTGACGCGGGTCGGGCACAGGGGGGTGCCGTCGGCGGTGGCCGCGTGGACGGTGCCAGTGGAACGGGTCCGCAGGTTCACGGGAAGAGCGGGAGGGGTGCGGTCGAGCTTGGTACCGTGCATGGTGGATCTACTTCCTGTTTACGCAGGTGGTGATCAAGGGCCCGTTCCGGTGTGCAACCACCGGGCGGGCCCGCTTTCGTTGACGCCTACCTCCACCCCGAAAGGTGGTTAACCACCAACATAGGGTGTTAGCCTCAGGTGGTCAACCACCACAGGAGGAGACGTGCCGAGCCAGCACAAACACAAGCTTGTGGGAATCCGGGGAGCCCCCGAGGAACTCGTCGAGAAAGTGCGCGAGAAAGCCCCGGACGGGAACCTGTCGAAAGTGACCATCGAGCTATGGCGCCAATACGTCAGCGAGGACGACGCGAAGCCCCCCAAGAAGGGCTCATGATCAGGGCACTCAGAGGGCACATCACGCCAAGATTTCCCGCGATCCAATGAGATCCAGCAGGATAAGAAATCCCAAGTCAGAGGGGATTTAGGGTAGGTATCCGCAGGTCGGAGACCTACCCCTCTTACTTGTAGCGGAAGTAGACGAAGAGGCGGCCGTGGTTCTTGGCGTCCTTGTCGATGCGGTGGTAGAGGGCCTTGATCTCCTTCTGCTCCAGGAAGCGCAGGACCTTCTTCTTGAGCTGGCCCGAGCCCTTGCCGGGGATGATCTCGACCTCGGTGGCCTTCTTCCTGATGGCCTCGTCGATGACGCCCCGCAGTGCCTTGTCGATCTCCCCGCCCCGGTTGTAGATGGGGTGCAGATCCAGCTTGAGCTTCAAACCATCCCCTTCGACGGGAAGTTCGGGTAGTCGACCGTGCCGAGACCGGCGCCCCCCAGGTTACGTCCTTCGGGTCCGTCGTGGACAGGCCGCACCCGGTCCACACGCCGGAGCGGACCGAGCCTCTCGCGCCCCTGGCTCGCATCGCGCGGGTCCAGCCCCGGTCTCACCGACTCCTCATGATCATCTGGGATCCAGGCACAAATCGCACCTTATTGTTAGTTGCAACTTGCTCGCAATAAGCGCTATGTTTCGGGGGTTTTCGATGACTTTGGGGGATTAGATGAGGCTGGTCCGGCACCTGGCCGCCCTGTTCACCGCGTTCGGTCTGATGACGGCGGCCTGCTCCGCGCCCGGCACAGGCCCGGCCGCTCCCGACGGCACCTTCGTGATCGGCCTGAGTTCGGAGTTCGACACCCTCAACCCGGTGATGGGCTACTCCCCCGACGGGGGGTCGCTGATCTACGAGGGGCTGATGAGCCGGGAACCCGACCTGTCGATGAAGCCCGCGCTGGCCTCGGCCGCGCCGACGATCTCCGAGGACGGCAGGACCGTCACCTTCACGCTGCGCGAAGGGGTGACGTTCCACGACGGCAGGCCGGTCACCGCCGCCGACGTGGAGTACACCTACGAGGCGCTGCTCGACGAGGCCAACAACTCCCCCATCCGGGGCGACTACTCCGCGATCGCGAAGGTGGCCGCCCCCGACGCCGGCACCGTGGTGTTCACGCTGAGGTATCCGTACGCGCCGCTGGTGCAGCGCACGACACTCGGTATCGTGCCCAAGGACAGCCCGCTGACGGGTGACGCGCCGGTCGGCGCGGGTCCCTACGTGTTCGTGTCGCGGACGCCCGGCGACAAGATCGTGCTTGAGGGGAACAGCAGCTACTGGGCGGGTGCGCCCGCCATCACCACGCTGGTCCTGGCCTTCGCCGAGGACGACAACGTCCGGGCGACACGGATGTCGGCCGGGGAGTTCGACGCCACGATCCTGCCCCCGAAGGCCGCGGCGCGGTTCGACGGGCAGCGAGACGTGACGGTCCACCAGGTGCCCAGCGCCGACTACCGCGGCATCATGTTCCCGCTGAAGCAGCCGGTCACCGGCGACAGGACGATCCGCAAGGCGTTCGGCCTGGCCATCGACCGCAAGGCGATGGTCGACACCATCCTCGCCGGGGCCGGTACGCCCGCCTTCGGTCCCGTCTCCCCCGACACCGCCTGGTACAACCCCGCGGTGACCGGCGAGCCGGCCGGCGACCCCGAGGCCGCGAGGCGGCTCCTGGAGGAGGGCGGCTGGAAAGTAGGTGACGACGGTGTCCGGGTCAAGGAGGGCAGGCGTGCCGAGTTCTCCCTGATGTACCCGGCAGGCGACACGCTCCGCAAGGAGCTCGCGCTGGCCGTGGCCTCCGACGCCGGGAAGATCGGCATCGACGTCAAGCTCGCCGGCCTCGACTGGGACGCGATCGAGCCGCGCATGGACGGGGACGCCCTGATCATGGGCTGGGGAACCCCGTACGACCCGGACTACCTCAACTACGAGCTCTTCCACTCCTCCTACGCGGGCAAGGGCTTCTTCAACCCGGGCAGGTACGACAACCCGGAGGTGGACAGGCTGCTGGAGACCGGCCGCGAGTCCGGTGACCCCGCCGTCCGCAAGCAGGCCTACTCCGACTTCCAGAAGATCGTGTACGACGACGAGGTCTGGACCTACCTCGTCTTCCTCAAGCACGTCTACGTGGTCCGCGGGAACATCTCGGGGATCCGGCCCAGTGTGGACGCCCACGAGCACGCCACCGGCGGCCTGTTCCGCGACATCCACACCTGGAAGCCCGCCGCGTGAAGCGGCGGACACCTACCGGCGAGCGCACCCTTGACCGGCCCGGCCCCGGCGAGCCGAGACGGAGACGTGCCCCGGCCGGTGGCCTGGCGGCGGTGATCCTGCGGATCGTGGCCTGGCGGCTGGCGTTCGCCGTGCCGCTGCTGGTCGCGGTGACGGCCGGCATGTTCGCCCTGGCGAAGGCATCCCCGTTCGACCCGGTCCGTCAGTATCTGGGAGAGCGGGCCATGGTCACCGACCCCGAGGTGGTCGAGCGGATCCGGGCCAACTGGGGCATCGACCGGCCGGTCCTGGAGCAGTACACCGCCTGGGCGGGCAATCTGTTCCGCGGCGATCTGGGCGACTCGCGCTCGCTGCATCTGCCGGTGGCCCAGGTGATCGCCGAGCGCCTGCCGTGGACCATGCTTGCCACCTCGGCGGCGATCGTACTCATGCTGGCCGGGAGTCTGCTCCTGGGCACCCTCGCGGCGTGGCGGCAGGGATCGTGGCCGGACCGGTTGATCACCGGCGGCGCGTTCGCCAACGAGGCGGCCCCGGTCTTCTGGACCGGGCTGCTGGCCGTCTGGGTCTTCTCGGTACAGCTGGGCTGGCTGCCCGCGGGCGGCCTGACCGGCGCCAGGTCGACGAGCGTGGAGTTCGGCGACGTGGCCGCGCACATGATCCTGCCGGTGACGGTCCTGGCGGTCTCCCAGTCGTCGTGGCTGGTCCTGTACGTTCGCGAGTCGGTCATCGGCACCTTGCGCGAGGACTTCGTGACGGGCGCCCGTGCCCGCGGCCTGCGGGAGCGGACGGTGCTCGTCCGGCACGCGCTCCGTTCGGCACTGCTGCCCTTCCTGACCCTTCTTGGCGCGCGGATCCCCGAGCTCGTCACCGGGGCGATCCTGGTGGAGACGGTCTTCTCCTGGCCGGGGGTCGCCTCGGCCTCGGTGCAGGCGGCCCTCGCCGTGGACTTCCCGCTGCTGGCCGCGCTCACCCTGCTGGGCACCCTCGCGGTGCTCTGCGGGAACCTGGTGGCCGACGTGGCCTACACGATCGCCGACCCTCGCGTCCGCACTCTGGGGGTGGGCTGACATGCCTCGTCCGGTACGGTTCGCCGCCGCCACGCTGGCGGTCCTGGGCCTGGTGGTGCTGCTGGTGCCGCCGCTCGTCCAGCTGGACCAGCAACTGGTAGACCTGCGCTCGGCGGGGCTTCCCCCATCCTTGGCGCATCCGTTCGGCACCGACCCGGTCGGCCGGGACGTGCTGCTGCGCTCCGTCTACGGCCTTCGGGTGTCGTTCCTGGTGGGCATGTTCGCCGCGCTGGTCAGCATGGTGATCGGCGGCCTGGTGGGCCTGGCCGCGGGCAGTCTCGGCGGCACTCCCGACCGGCTGCTCATGCGGGTCGTCGACGGCTTCAACGCGGTGCCGCACCTGCTGTTCGGCATCTTCATCGTGGCGCTGTTCTCGCCGAGCCCGGCCGCGGTGGTGGTCTCGGTGAGCGTCACGCACTGGACGACGGCGGCCAGGATCGTCCGCTCGGAGGTGCTGTCGCTGCGGTCGCGGCCGTTCGTCGAGGCCGCGATCTCCGGCGGCGCGAGCCGGTCGCGGGTGGTCCGCCGTCACCTGTTGCCGCACCTGTTCCCGCATCTGCTGCTGGCCACGGTGCTGATGGTGCCGCACGCGATCTGGCACGAGACCGCGCTGAGCTTCCTCGGCCTGGGGCTCCCCGCGCACCTGGCCTCGCTCGGCAACATGATCAGTGACGGGCGGCCCTCGCTGCTGACCGGCGACTGGTGGTCGAGCCTGGTACCCGGCCTGTTCGTCCTGGTCCCGACGCTGGCCGTGGCAGTGCTCGCACAGCACTGGCGCGACCGGCTCAGCCCTCGCCGTCGATCGGAGCTGTCGCTGTGAACGCACTCGTCGTGGAGGATCTGACGGTCTCCTTCCGGATCCCGGGGGCGACGGTGCGGGCCGTGTCCGGGGCCTGTTTCGAGGCGCGGCCCGGTCGCTGCCTGGCGCTGGTCGGCGAGTCCGGCTGCGGCAAGTCGGTGTTGGCCCACGCGCTGCTCGGTCTGCTACCCGGCAACGCGACGGTCTCCGGGCAGGCATGGCTGGAGCAGGACGGCGAGCGGGTGGAGCTGCTCGCCGCCTCGCAGGTAGTACTGGCCCGGCGGGTCCGCGGCCGCTCGATCGGGTTGATCCCGCAGAGCCCCGCCACCCACCTGACCCCGGTGCGGACCGCGCGGGCACAGCTGGAGGAGGCGCTGCGGGAGCTGGGCACGCCAACCGGGCAGGTCCGGGAGAGGGCGGACGAGCTCGCCGAGCGGCACGGGCTGCGCCCCACCGACCTCGGCCGCTACCCGCACGAGCTGTCCGGCGGCATGGCCCAGCGGGTGGCCAACGCGATGGCACTGGCCGGCGACCCGTGGTTACTGCTGGCCGACGAACCCACCAGCGGGCTCGACCGGCCGCTGGTGGAGCGGGCGATGGCCTCGCTGCGCGAGCTGTGCGACGAGGGCAGGTCCGTCCTGCTCATCACCCACGACCTGCGGGCGGCCGAGCGGGTGGCCGATGACATCGCGGTGATGTACGCCGGGCGCCTGGTCGAGCTCGGTCCCGCCGGGGAGGTCCTGGGCCGCCCGCGCCACCCGTACACCGCCGGGCTCCTCGACGCCCAGCCCGACCGGGCGTTCGTCCCCGTCCCGGGGATGCCGCCCGAGCTGACCCGGTTGCCGGAGGGCTGCGCCTTCGCCCCGCGCTGCCCGTTGGCGAGCGCCGCCTGTGAGGTCCCACCGCCGCTGTCGGGCGGCGTGGCGTGCCACCACGTCCTGGAGGGCAACCATGCTTGAGGCCAGGGAGGTCACGGTCTCCTACGGCGGGCAGGTGGTGCTGGACCGCGTCTGCCTCGCCCTGGAACCGGGCCGGGTGACCGGCCTGGGCGGGCCCAGCGGCTGCGGCAAGTCGACACTGGCCCGGGTGCTGGCGCTGATGCTCAGGCCCGCCTCCGGGACGGTGACCGTGGACGGGCACCCGGTGAGGGGGTGGCGGCAGCGGGCAAGCCGTGAGCTGCGCACCGCCGTGGCGCTGGTCTACCAGCAGCCCCGGCTCGCGGTGGACCCCCGGTTCACGCTCAGCGAGGTCATCTCCGAGCCGCGCGCCGCCGCGGGCAGGCCGAACCAGGACCTGACGGCCGCGCTGGCCGCCGAGGTCGGGCTGACCGCGGATCTGCTGAACCGGCGCCCGCACGAGGTCTCCGACGGCCAGCTCCAGCGGGCCTGCCTGGCCAGGGCACTGTCACTGGAACCGCGCTACCTGATCTGCGATGAGATGACCACGATGCTGGACGCCTCGACCCAGGCGCACCTGGTCGCCGTCGTCAACGGCTACCGGGACAGGACGGGCGCCGGGGTGCTGGCTATCAGTCATGACGACGTTCTCCTGAAACGCTGGGCAGAGTCAGCAATGAAATTTGACTAATTCAGACGATGATTGTGTCAATTTCATGATCTAGGCAAACAAATGGTCACTAGTTAGGCTCCCTGTCATGATCGGCCGCCCTTACCGGGTGGCCGATCGCACGTCACCCGCCGGGGAGGGTCGCGGCCTTTTCCGGCATGCCCTCCCCCGGGCACGCGGGTGGTCCCCCTCCCTGTCACGTGAGCGGTTCATGCGTGCCGAAAGGGAGGTCTCGTTGACCAGGAAGCCCTACCTACCGAGGATCAGACGCGTGGTGGCGCTCGCCGCCGGCCTCGGGCTCGTCGCGGCGATGGCGCCGCCGGCGAGCGCGGATCCCACCCCCACCCCCGCGCCGTCCGCCAAGTGGACGGCGACCCCCCTGGCCGGGGGTGAGCCGGTCCAGGGCGCGAAGTCCCCCACCGGAAAGCTCGCCCGCAGTGACGAGGGGCTACTGAAGTCGACCTCGGGCGCCACGGTCAACGTGATGGTCAAGCTCGACTACGACTCCTTCGCCGCATATCAGGGCGGCCTTGAGGGACTCCCCGCAACAAGCCCGGCAAAGACCGGAAAAGCTCTTGATATAAAGAGCGGCGACGCGAAGAAGTACCAGAAACACATCGAGGACGTCGAGAACGCCTTCCTCGCCGAACTGGCCAGGAACGTGCCAGGCGCCACGGCGGGCCAGAGGCTGCGGACCGTCTACGGCGGCATCGCGCTGCGCATCCCCGCCAACAAGGCGGCCGCGGTGCTGAAGCTGCCCGGCGTGGCCGCCGTCCAGGAGGACAAGCCCGAGCAGCTGCTGACCGACTCCAGCCCGGACTTCATCGGGGCACCCGCGATCTACAGCAAGCTGGGCGGCAGCTCCTCCTCCGGCAAGGGCGTCGTCGTGGGCATCCTGGACTCCGGCGTCTGGCCGGAGCACCCCCAGTTCGCCGACCCCGGCACGCTGCCCGCCGTGCCGGCGACCAAGGACGGCACTCCGCGCGCCTGCAACTTCGGCGACAACCCGCTCACCCCGGCGGCCGACCCGTTCGCGTGCAACCGGAAGGTCATCGGCGGCGCCCCGTTCCTTGAGACCTACAACGCGATCTACCCCGGCGAGGTCTATCCGACCAGCGCCCGCGACTCCAACGGCCACGGCACCCACACCGCGACCACCTCGGCCGGCGGCCCGGTGGCCGACGCCAACCCGCTCGGCATCAGCCGCGGCCCGATCCACGGCATCGCCCCGGCGGCGCACGTCTCGGTCTACAAGGTCTGCGGTGTCGAGGGCTGCTTCCCCTCCGACTCCGCCCAGGCGGTCGGCCGGGCCATCCTCGACGGCGTCCGCGTGATCAACTTCTCGATCTCGGGCGGCACCTCCCCCTACAGCGACCCGGTGGAGCTGGCCTTCCTCGACGCCTACGCGGCGGGCGTGCTCGTCTCGGCCTCGGCGGGCAACGCCGGTCCCGGCGCGGCGACGGTCAACCACGTCGCCCCGTGGGTGACCACGGTGGCGGCCTCCACGCAGACCAGGACCTTCCAGTCGACGATCACGCTCTCCGGTTCCGGCGGCGCGACGGCCACGCTGAAGGGCGCCTCCATCACGGCGGGCCTCGCCTCCGCGCTACCGCTGGTGCGGGCCTCCGCGCCGCCGTATTCCAGACCCCTGTGCGACGTGCCCGCGCCCCCGGGCCTGTTCATCGGCAAGATCGTCCTCTGTGAGCGCGGCCCCAACCGGATCCTGAAGGGCTTCAACGTCAAGCAGGGCGGCGCGGCCGGCATGATCCTGTACAACTCCAGCCCGCTCGACGTGATGACGGACAACCACTGGGTCCCGTCGGTGCACATCGACAAGCCGGAGACGGACGCCCTGCTGGCGTTCCTGTCGGCCAACCCCGGCGCGACCGCCTCGTTCACCCAGGGCACCAAGACCTCCTGGCAGGGCGACGCGATCACCACGTTCTCCTCGCGCGGCCCCGGCGGCGACTTCCTCAAGCCTGACGTCACCGCCCCCGGCCTGCACATCGTGGCCGGGCAGACGCCGACGCTGGAGGATCCGGCCGGTGGCCCACAGAACAACCTGTACCAGGTCATCTCGGGCACGTCGATGGCGGCGCCGCACGTCGCGGGCGCCGCGGCCCTGGTGTTCGCACTGCACCCGGACTGGACTCCCGGCCAGGTGAAGTCCGCACTGGAGACGACGGCCAAGACGTCGGTCACCAAGCAGGACCGCGTCACCCCGGCCGACCCGTTCGACACCGGCGGCGGGCGCATCGACCTGACCAAGGCGGGCGACCCCGGCCTGACCCTGGACGAGACGGGCGCGAACTTCCTGGCCGCGGCCGACGACCCGCTGAACCGCATCGACCTGAACCTGCCGTCGGTGAACGCCCCGATCATGCCCGGTCTCATCACCGCCAAGCGGACGGTCACCAACGTCACGGACAAGACACTCACCTTCACCGCCACGGGCACGACCGTGGCCGGCGCGAACATCTCGGTACTGCCACCGCTGCTCATCGTGAAGGCGGGCAAGACCGCCAAGTTCAGCGTGGTGATCACCGCACCCGACCTGCCCGAGGGGCAGTACTTCGGCCAGGTGAACCTCAAGCAGGTGGGCGGCTCGCGCAACCTGCACCTGCCGGTCGCGTTCGTCCGCAAGCAGGGTGCCGTCCCGGTGGAGCAGACCTGCGCTCCGGCCACCATCCCGCGTAACACCGGCGAGTCCACCTGCACCGTCACCGTGCGGAACGACACGCTCCAGAACGCCGAGGTCACGGCGGTCAGCACGCTGGACGGCAAGCTGCGCCTGAACTCGGTGACCGGCGCCACCAAGATCGGCTCCCAGATCGCGACGGCGAAGACCACCCTCGCGGCCAGGCAGCCGGACAGGCCGGGCATCGCCCCGGGTACCGGTCCGGCCCCCTACCTGCCGCTTGACGCCTTCGGCATCACACCGACACCGATCGGCGACGAGCAGGCGATCAACTTCACGGTCCCCGCGTTCCAGTTCGCGGGCAGGACCTACACCAGGATCGGCGTCGTCTCCAACGGCTACACGATCGCCGGAGGAAGCTCAGGGTCGACGGACATCTCGTTCGAACCGCAGACCCTGCCCGATCCCTCGACCCCGAACAACGTGCTCGCCCCCTACTGGACCGACCTGGACGGCACCGGCACGCCGGGCGTCTACGCCGGGACGCTGACCGACGGCGTCAACGACTGGCTCGTCATCGAGTGGCGGGTCAACCTCTACGGCACGACAGACACCAAGGTGTTCCAGCAGTGGATCGGGCTGAACGGGACCGAGGACATCACCTACACCTATGACCCCGCCAACCTGCCCGGCGACCCTCCGGCGGGCTACGGCCTGACCGTGGGAGCCGAGAACGGTGACGGCACCGCGGGCGGCCAGATCACCGGCCCGCCGACCGAGGACCTCCGGGTGACCAGCACGCCCGGTGCCCCGGGTGGCAGCCTGACCTACACGATGAAGATCAAGGGTGTCAGCGCCGGGATCGGAAAGGTGACGACGGGAACGTCGACACCGCAGGTCAAGGGCGTGACCATCGAGGTGGACAAGATAACCGTCCAGTAGCGGGAACGGAGGGGACCCGATGGGCCCGGCGCGACGCGCCGGGCCCATCGGGCCTTCACGGGGGACTTCCGGGAACGGGCGCCCAGGGGACTTTCCGGAACGGGCGCCCAGCGGACTTCCGGAACGGGCGCTCAGCGGTGAAGGTAGTCGACCAGGTATGCCTTCTCGGTCTCCAGCGCCTCGATGGAGCTCTTGACCACGTCGCCGATGCTCACGATCCCGGCCAGCCGGTCGGCGTCCACCACCGGCACGTGCCGGATGCGGTGCGTGGTCATGGTCTGGCGGAGATCGTCGACGTCGGTGTCCGGGGGGCAGGTGCGGACCTCGGTCGTCATGATGGACGACACGGTGTCCTCCAGCACGCGCGCGCCCCGGTCGTGCAGCCGCCGCACCACGTCGCGCTCGGAGACGATGCCCTCGACGGAGGACCCGTCCTCGGACACCACCACGGCGCCGATGTTCTTCTCGGCCAGGACGGCCAGGAGCTCCGCGACCGTCGCGCCGGGGCGTACAGTCGTCACCTCTGTTCCCTTGCCTCGCAGAATCGTACCGATCAGCATTGACACCACCTCGGTTCAGCCGGGCGCGGGTATCTCTTTTCTCTGCCCAATCGGGCCTCACGCTAAGCCACCAAGACGGCAAAAGGTGTGACTGTCATGTAACGGGCAGCAGCCGAACCGCGTAACGGGCAGCAGCCGAACCGCGTCGAGGGCCAGGGTGAGCTCGACGATGTCGAGCGGGCGTGCCCATGTCCGCGTCGTGCAGCAGCACCACCGCCGACACCTCGTAGTCGGGGCGCATCCGCCACAGCAACCGCATCGAACGAGAAGGAGGCCGCCACCTCCGATCCGGCCAAGGAGTATCAGGTCCCGGTGGGCTGACCCGCGCTTCACGGCAGCGCCCCGCCCCCCCGGCGGCGGAGGTGCGGGGCGCTGCCGCTCCGGGCTAGCGTGAGAGGAACCACAGACCTTCGCGCCCGGGGACACAATGACCCAGAAGCTCAACACCGGCAGCCACGACCTGCCGGTCTCCGACGCCCTCGCCGCGTTCATGAACACCGGCTGGGCCGACACCCACCGCGACGACCTGGCCGCGCTGCCGCAGGCCGCCTACACCGCCAAGCGACGCGCCGCGCTCGCCGCCCGCTTCCCCGGCGAGCGGCTGGTCATCCCGTCCGGCACGCTCAAGGTACGCAGCAACGACAGCGACCACCGGTTCCGGGCGCACAGCGCGTTCGCCCATCTCACCGGCGGCCAGGAGCCCGACGACGTGCTGGTCGTCGAGCCCTCCGGGGAGGCCACCCTGTTCCTGCGCCCCCGTTCCCCGCGGTCGGAGCCGGGGCAGGCCGGGCAGGAGTTCTACCGCGACCGCCGCCACGGCGAGTTCTGGGTCGGCCGCCGCCCCGACCTGGCCGAGGCGGAGGCGCTGCACCAGATCGCCTGCGCGCCGATCGACAGACTCGACGACGTGCTCGGCGGGTCCGCGCGGGTGCTGCGCGGGGTGGACGCGTCGGTGGACAGGCGGGTCGCGCCCGGCGACGGGGACGAGGAGCTGGAGACGTTCCTGTCCGAGATGCGGCTGCTCAAGGACGACTGGGAGATCGCGGAACTGCAGTTCGCGGTGGACGCGACCACGCGCGGATTCGAGGACGTGGTGCGGGCCCTGCCCGCCGCCCTGGGGCACCGGCGCGGCGAGCGCTACCTGGAGGGGATCTTCGGCCTCCGCTCCCGCCTGGAAGGCAACGCGGTCGGCTACGACAGCATCGTGGCCTCCGGCGCCAACGCGTGCGTGCTGCACTGGATCCGCAACGACGGGCGGCTGAACGAGAACGAGTTGCTCCTCCTCGACGCGGGCGTGGAGACCGACCACCTCTACACCGCCGACATCACCAGGACCCTGCCGCTGTCCGGGCGCTTCAACCCGGTCCAGCGCCAGGTCTACGAGCTGGTGTACGAGGCCCAGGAGGCGGCGATCGCCGTCCTGCGGCCCGGTGCGAGCTTCCGCGACTTCCACGGTGCGGCCATGCGGGTCATCGCGGAGGGACTGCGTGACTGGGGTGTGCTGAAGATCAGCGCGGACGAGGCGATGGAGCCGGGCAGCGGCCTGTACCGCCGCTACACGCTGTGCAGCAGCGGCCACATGCTCGGCATGGACGTGCACGACTGCGCCAGGGCCCGCGCGGAGGTCTATCTGGACGGCGTACTGGAGGAGGGGCAGGTGCTGACCGTCGAACCCGGCCTCTACCTGCAGCCCGACGACCTGACGCTGCCGCCGGAGCTGCGCGGCATCGGGGTGCGCATCGAGGACGACCTCGTCATCACGGCCGACGGCGCCCGCCTCATGTCGGCGGGACTGCCCCGCCACCCGGACGAG
Organism: Streptosporangium sp. NBC_01810; assembly: GCF_035917355.1. Classification (NCBI taxonomy): domain Bacteria; kingdom Bacillati; phylum Actinomycetota; class Actinomycetes; order Streptosporangiales; family Streptosporangiaceae; genus Streptosporangium; species Streptosporangium sp. NBC_01810. Next base: position 3,973,752 of record NZ_CP109070.1, read on the forward strand.
ATCGAGAAGTGGATGCGGTAGTCAGCTTCTCGGCCCTGAAGGGCCGAGCTTGCAGCTCCTCACCGTGCATGGGGTGCACGGTTCAGGCCGCGTCGTCGGCAGCGTGACTCACTGCCCAGCCCGCGACACCGCGCACAGCGATGTTGCGGGCCGCGTTCACGTCGGCGTGCTCAGCGAAGCCGCACGACATGCATCGGAAGGTGGCCTGATCGGGCCGGTTCTTCTTCGAGACGTGGCCGCATGCCGAGCACCCCTGCGAGGTGTAGGCCGGGTCCACGTACACCACCGGCACCCCTGCCCGGGCCGCCTTGTAGGCGATGAAGGAGCCGAACTGCTGGAAGCTCCAAGAGTGCAGCGTGACCCGCTGGGGCTTGCGGAGCCGTACCCTTGCGCGGATGCCGCCCAGGTCTTCCAGGGCGACGCCGCGCGAGGTGCGTTGCGCCTCGGTCACGATGGTCTTGGAGATGCGGTGGTTGGTGTCGGCCGCGAAGCGCGCTTCCCGGCCGGAGATCTTGCGCAGGAGCCTCTTGGCGGCCTTGGTGCCCTTGGATTGCAGGCGTCGGCGCAGCCGCCGGTTGCGGTGCCGTACCTGGTTCAGGTGCTTGCCGGCGTGGGCGATGCCATCGGATGTGGTGGCGATGTTGGCGATGCCGAGATCCACGCCGAGGAACCCCTCCGGCTCGAAGGTCTCGGGTTCGGGCACCTCGCAGGTGGCGTACAGGTACCAGGAGCCGCCCCGAAACACCAGGTCGGACTCGCCCTTGCGGTAGGCGGTCAGCAACTTCATCTGTTCGGGCGAGCAGGCGAAGGGGATGCGGCCAAAGCGTCCGCGCGCGGTCCAGATCGAGATCGTACGGGCGTCATACTGCCAGGACAGGCACCGGTCGTCGTAGGGCTGCGCGGCGTCCTTGCGGAACCGAATCGGTTTGCTCTCGGCCTTGGTGCGCCGCGTGGAACCGTTCGGGCCGTGGTTTGCGGCCTTCAGGTTGGCCTTCAGGGTGGCGTAGGCCCCGGCGACTTTCCGCGTGATGTGGATGGCGGGCTGCGCGGACAGGCCCATGGCCTTCAGGTCGCCGTAGACGAGGCGCTGAAGGGAGGTCTTGTTCTTGGTGCCGGTGTCGAAGGCGCGGCGGGATGCGTGGTTGGCGGCCCGGTTGCACAGGGTCAGCGTCTCCCGCAGCGCCGCCTCGGTGGCGGCGTCGGGGAGCAGCTTCACCTGTACGACCAGCTTCATCCCTGGGATTTTATGATGGGTATCATCTTGTCTATGTCACCTCGATGGGAGCCAGACCCTGATGTGAGGAGGGGTCGTAGCGTCGTCTACAACCTTCATGTTCATCTTGTCTTCGTCACTAAGTATCGGCGTGATGTCCTTCACGATGCGATGCTCGTCCGCTGCGAGGAGGTCATGCGGGAGGTGTGCGCCCAGCTCGGCGCGGCCCTGCGGGAGTTCAACGGCGAGGAAGACCATGTGCACCTGCTTGTGCACTACCCGCCCAAGCTGTCGATCTCGACTCTGGTCAACCGGCTCAAGGGCGTCTCGGCGCATTACCTGCGCAAGGAGTTCACCGGCCGGATCGACCGGCACATCATGCACGGTCACCTGTGGTCGCCGTCGTACTTCGCCGGCTCGTGCGGCGGCGCACCACTGGAGATCATCGGCGAGTACATCGAGAGCCAGAAACGCCCGGACTAACGTCCGGACGCAGGAAGGGAAGCCATTCCTCCCGGCCCTGAACGGCCGGGATTCCTGGCTAGATCTTGTTGAATGCGACGCTAACGCGTCGCGGTGAGGCCGCTCAGACCCGGCTCCTTCCCTCGTCGACCGGGGCCGCTCGTTCCTCGCAACCCCGCTCTCCTCAGTCCAGTCGCCGGCGCGGCCTCACGGGTAGTCCCTCAGGAAGGTGTGAGGGCGCGTCCCTGTGGACGCCTTCCTGACCGGTCGCCGACTCGGGCTCACCGGACATCACACCACCTACCACGAGTGATCGATGCCTTCTGAGGTAGGTTCTGATCCATGCCCCTGAAGCAGGCTCCGCCCGGCGGGCGGAGCGGACGGCCGGGAGATGGATCCGCCGAAGTCACCGCGACCGCCGCCGCCGCGGGGAACGAGAGTGGTGAGCGACCGGTGAACGACGAGAGGCACCGCTGGCTGTCGCCGATCGAGCAGCGGGCGTGGCGTGCCCACCTCGCCGTGCACAAGCTCCTCGAACACCGCCTCGACCGCGAACTCCAGCCCTTCGGGCTCTCGGTGAACGACTACGAGATCCTGGTGAACCTGTCGGAGACCCCCGATCACCGCATGCGGATGAGCGATCTGGCGGACGCCACGATCCAGTCCCGCAGCCGGCTGTCACACCAGATCTCCCGGATGGAGGCCGCCGGCCTGGTCGCCAGGGAGACCTGCGCCGACGACAGGCGCGGCACCTTCGCCGTCCTCACCGAACAGGGCTGGGACACCATCAAGAAGGTCGCGCCGCACCACGTGGCCAGCGTGCGCCGGCACTTCATCGACCTGCTCACCGACGATCAGCTGATCGAGCTGGAAACCGCCTACGCTCCGGTGGTGGAGCATCTCAAAAACATTCGCTGACGCGAAACCGATACCGCCCGTACTCCCTTAGTAGACCGCACTGTCGTTACGATCCGCCCATGTCAGCTCGCCGGATCTTCATCGCCGCGGTGATCACCGCGTGCTCCCTGGTCACCGCCTGCAGCGGCGGCGCCTCCGACGCCACGGCGGCTCTTCCCAGCGGAGCCGAACTGGTCAAGAAGTCCGCGGAGGCGACACGTGCCGTGAAGTCCGCGACCTTTTCCATGGAGACCGAGGGCGCCCCCCCGGTACCGGTCAAGAAGGCCTCCGGCCGCCTCAGCGGGACCGGCGACGCGGACGGCACCATCCAGATCGACGTGGCGGGCAGTCTCCAGGAGATCAGCTTCGTACTGATCGGAGAGACCGTCCACTTCAAGGGGGTGACCGGAGGCTTCCAGAAGATGTCGCGGAGCCAGCTGGCGGCGATCTACGACCCGTCCGCCATCCTCAACCCGGAGAAGGGCGTCGTACAGCTGCTGAGCAACGCGCTGGACCCGAAGACCCAGGCGGCCGAGAAGGTGAACGGCGCCGACGCCTACCGGGTCTCGGCGACGCTCTCCCAGCAGGTGCTCGCCACGATGGTGCCCGGCCTCGCGCAGAGCGTCGACGGCACGCTCTGGATCGACAAGGCCACCAGCCACCTGCTCAAGGCGGATCTGCCACTGACCGGCGGCAAGGTGATCGTGCTCTTCGGCGACTACGACGTCCCGGTCCAGGTCACCGCCCCGGCCCAGTGATGGTGACCCGCACCGCCGTTACGGGCGGCGGCCGTGCGGCCCGGCGGCGGGTCGCTCTCGGCGTCGGCGGTACCGCGGTACTGCTGGCGGCGCTGGACGCGTACGTCGTGGTCACGGTCCTCATCGACATCGCCAAGGACGTCGACGTCCCGCTCAACCACATGGAGCGGGCCACCCCGATCGTCACCGGCTTCCTGCTCGGCTACATCGCGGCCATGCCTTTGCTCGGCCAGCTCTCCGACCGCTACGGCAGGCGCCCGCTCATCCAGCTCTGCCTGGCGGGCTTCGCGGCGGGCTCGGTGGTCACCGCGCTGGGCGAGACGGTGCCCTGGCTGGTCGCCGGGCGGGCCCTGCAGGGGGTCGCGGGCGGCGCGCTGCTGCCCATCACCATGGCTCTGATCGGAGACCTGTGGGATGAGGACGAACGCCCGGTGGCACTCGGCGCCGTGGGGTCGGCCCAGGAGCTCGGCAGCGTGCTGGGCCCCCTGTACGGCGCGGCCCTCGCCACCCTGATCCCGCCCACCCTCCAGCTCGGCGGGGTGCAGCTCGGCGGCTGGCGGTCCATCTTCTGGCTGAACATCCCGCTGGTTGCCCTGGCCGCGATCGCCGTACAGCGGTCGGTGCCGCCGCCCGCCCGTGACCGGGCCGGCGGGAGCGGCGGCCGCGTCGACGTGGTCGGCGGGCTGCTGCTGGCCCTCGCGCTCGGCCTGCTCGTGGCGGGTCTCTACAACCCCGACCCGAGCGGGTCGGTCCTCCCGCCGTGGGGCCTGCCGATGATCGTCGCCGGCGTCGTGTCCGGCGTCGTCTTCGTCGTCTGGGAGATACGTGCCAAAACCCGGTTGATCGACATGGCGGGGGTGCTGCGCGGCCCGTTCTTCGCCACGCTCGGCGTCAGCTTCCTGACCGGCGCCGCGCTGCTCGTCACCCTGGTCGACGTGCAACTGTCGGCCCAGACTCTGCTGCGGCTGGAGACCCTGGACGGCGCCCTGGTGCTGTCGCGCTTCCTCCTCGCGCTCTCCGTGGCCGCCCTGGCGGGCGGGCCGGCGGCCCGCCGGTACGGCGAGCGCACGGTGACGGTGATCGGGCTGGCACTGGCCACGATCGGATACGTGCGCATCGGCCAGTGGCCGCTGGACCTCGCCTCGGCCGGATACCGCATGGACGCCGATCTGATCGTCGCCGGCCTGGGCCTCGGCCTGGTGATCGCGCCGGTCTCCTCCGCGGTGCTGCGCGCCGTCCCCTCCGCCCAGCACGGGGTGGCCTCGGCGGCGGTGGTCGTGGCCCGGATGATGGGCATGCTGCTCGGCGTCGCCGGGCTGTCGGCGTGGGGCTTCCACCGTTTCCAGTCCCTCACCGCCGACCTGGACACGCCGCTGCCGTTCGGCGTGGAGCCCGCCGTGTACGCCACCCGGCTCGCCGAGTACGAGGGCAAGGTCAGGGCGGCGCTGCACACCGAGTACAGCGAGATCTTCCTGATCACCGCCGCCCTGTGCGGGGTGGGCGTGCTGGTCGCGCTGCTGCTGCCGCCGCGCGGATCCGGGTCCGCGGACCCGGTCTGACCCGGGCGGCGGAACAGCCCGGCGGCTACGCCCACACCGTGATCGGCCCGCTGTGAAGGCACCTGGTCTCGGCCGCCGCCTTCGTCTCCGACTACACTCTGGCCCCGCCACGGGTGACGTGCGGCGCGCCCCACCCGGCACCGGGAGGGAGCATCCCGCGACGGTACGCACGGGGTTCGATTCATCGGTGAACGCACCGACGACTACTTGGGGTGACGTGATGCTTGTGGGGGCCACGCGGCCGGACCTGGCCGGACTCGGCGAAGGGTTCGGCGCCTTCTGGCGTGAGCGGCACCTGTGCACGCTGACCACCGTCCGTTCCGACGGGACGCCGCACGTGGTGCCCGTCGGGGTGACACTCGACGCCGGCACGGCGATCGCCCGGGTGATCACCTCGCGCGGGTCGTACAAGGCCCGGCTGGTGGCCGCCGGGGGTCCGGCGGGCGTGCCGGCCGCCGTCTGCCAGGTCGACGGGCGGCGCTGGTCCACCCTGGAAGGGCGTGCGGTGCTCCGGGACACCCCCGAGGAGGTCGCCGACGCCGAGCGCCGGTACGCGCTGCGCTACCGCGCGCCCCGGGTGAACCCCGAACGTGTCGTGATTGAGATCCGGGTCACCCAGGTGCTCGGCAATGTCTGAGGCGACGTCCGAGACGACGTCCGAGGCGACGTCCAAGGCGACGTCCAAGGCGACGTCCAAGGCGACGTCCAAGGCGATACCTGGCCCGGGGGACATCGGGGTGGTCCCGCTCCCCCGCGTCCCCGGGCTGCCGGATGAGGCGTTCGAGCACGACGGGCAGCTGACCAAGCGCGAGGTGAGGGCGGTCACCATGTCCCGCCTGGCGCCCGTCCCCGGCGAGCTGCTGTGGGACGTCGGCGCGGGCGCGGGGAGCATCGCGATCGAGTGGATGCGCTGCCATCCCGCGTGCCGGGCCGTCGCGGTGGAGAGCCGCCGGGACCGGGCGGAGCGGGCCGCGCGCAACGCGGCCACCCTGGGGGTGCCCGATCTGGAGATCGTCGTCGGAGCGGCCCCCGAGGCGCTCGCCCACCTGGCCGTGCCCGACGCCGTCTTCGTCGGCGGCGGCGCGACGGCCCCCGGCGTGCTGAGCACCTGCTGGGCGGCGCTCAGGCCGGGCGGCAGGCTGGTGGTCAACGCGGTGACCCTGGAGTCCGAGGCGGTCGTGGCCGACTGGTACGGCAGGCACGGCGGAGACCTGGTACGCCTCGCGATCGGCCGCGCAGCCCCGGTCGGCGGCTTCACCGGCTGGCGGACGATGATGCCGGTGACCGTCTGGTCATCGGTCAAGGAGGAGGAGTCTTGACGGCCAGGGTGCACTTCGTCGGAGCGGGCCCCGGAGCCGCCGACCTCGTCACGGTGCGCGGTCTGCGGATGATCGCCTCGTCCCCGGTGTGCCTGTACGCCGGGTCGCTGGTACCGCGCGAGCTGCTGGACGACTGCCCGCCCGGGGCACGGCTGGTGGACACGGCCGGGCTCACCCTCGATGAGATCATCACCGAGATGGCCGGCGCGCACGCGGCCGGACTGGACGTCGCCCGGCTGCACTCGGGCGACCCCTCCGTCTTCAGCGCGATGGCCGAGCAGATGCGGCGGCTGGACGCGCTCGGCATCCCGTACGACGTGGTGCCGGGCGTCCCGGCCTTCGCGGCCGCGGCGGCCTCGCTGAAGCGGGAGCTCACCGTGCCGGGAGTCGGGCAGTCGATCATCCTCACCCGTACGTCCGCGCGTGCCACGCCGATGCCGGAGGGCGAGGAGCTGGCCACGCTCGGCGCGAGCCGGGCGACCATGGTGCTGCACCTGGCCGTGCAGCGGATCGAGGCGGTCGTCACGGAGCTGCTCCCCTCCTACGGCGCCGACTGCCCGGTGGCGGTGGTGGCCCGGGCGAGCCGGGACGACGAGGTGATCCTGCGGGGCACCCTGGCCGACGTCGCCGAGCGGGTCAGAGCCGCCGGGGTACTGCGCACGGCCGTGATCGTGGTCGGGCGGGTGCTGACGGCCTCGGCGTTCCCCGACAGCCACCTCTACTCGGCGGACAGGTGCCGGGATTGACCGGCGACAACCCGCTCCGCGGGGCGAAGGTGAGCGGCCGATGAGACGCCTGCTGATCCTGGGAGGCACCGCGGAGGCCAGGGCACTGGCCGCCCGGCTGGCCGGGCGGCCGGATCTGCGAGTGGTCTCCTCCCTGGCGGGCAGGGTGGCCAACCCCAGGCTCCCGGTCGGTGAGGTACGCGAGGGTGGATTCGGCGGCCCCGAGGGGCTCGCCGCCTGGTTGCGAGAGCACGCGATCGACGTGGTCGTCGACGCCACCCACCCGTTCGCCCAGCGGATGACCGCCTCGGCCGTCGCGGCCTCCACGGGCACCGGGGTGCCGCTGCTGGTGCTGCGCCGTCCCGGCTGGCACCAGGGTCCGGACGACGACTGGCGCTGGGTGCCCACGCTTGAGGCCGCCGCCTGTCTGCTGCCCGGTCTGGGGGAACGGGTGTTCCTCACCACCGGCCGCCGCAGCCTGGCCGTGTTCACCGGTCTTGACCTGTGGTTCCTGGCCAGGTCCGTCGATCCGCCCGAGCCGCCGCTGCCCGGCCGGACGGTGATCGTGCTCTCCCGTGGGCCGTACACCCTGCGCGGAGAGCTGGAGCTGATGCGCGAGCACCGCGTCGAGGTGCTGGTGACCAAGGACAGCGGCGGCGAGATGACCACCGCCAAGCTGGCCGCCGCGCGGGAGCTGGGGATTCCGGTGGTCATCGTACGGCGGCCGCCGATCCCCGGCGGCGTCCCGCTGACCGGCACCGCCGAGGAGGCCGCAGCCTGGGTGGAATCTCAGCTGGGATAGCGGCGCGGGGTGTAGACGACGGGCCGTCCACCACGCTCGGTGAGCCGGGTGGTGGACGAGCCCACGATCAGCAGGCAGCGCATGTCGATCTCGGCGGGGTCGAGGCCGGCCAGCTCGACGACGCGGACGCTCTCCCGCGGGCCGCCGACGTCCCGTCCGATGACGACGGGCGTGTGCGGCGACCGGTGTTCGAGCAGCAGGTCGCGCATGGCGGCCACCTGCCAGGTACGGCTCCGCGAGGCCGGGTTGTAGATCGCCAGCACCAGGTCGGCCCTGGCGGCGGCGGTGATCCGATCCGCGACGACCTCCCACGGCTTGAGCAGGTCGGACAACGACAGCACGCAGAAGTCATGGCCGAGCGGAGCCCCCGCCCGGCTCGCCACCGCCTGCGCGGCGGTCAGGCCGGGCAGCACGCGCACGTCGACGTCGGCGAACCTCGGCTCGGACGCGACCTCGAGCACCGCGCTGGCCATGGCGAACACCCCCGGATCTCCCGAGGAGACCACGGCCACCCGTGATCCGGCGACGGCCAGCTCCAGCGCGTGCGCGGCGCGCTCGGCCTCGGCCCGGTTGTCCGTGGGGTGGCGGCGCTGGCGCGGGTTGGGGGGCACCCGGTCGAGGTAGGGCCCGTAGCCGACCAGCGTGTCGGCCGAGGCGAGGGCGTCCTGCGCCTCGGGGGTCAGCCACGGCCGCCCGGCGGGGCCGAGCCCCACCACGACAACCTCGCCGCGCCGCCCGTTCCCGGCCTCCGCCAGGAGCGGGGTGGTGTCGGCCCGGGCTGTGAGCGGGTCGCGGGAGGCCTCCTGACGGTGGTCGCCCGTGGTCTCCGCCGTCAGAGGTGTGAGCGGGCTGGGCAGCAGGGCGAGGGAGAAGTACGGGACCGACGCCGGGTCGACGTCCGCCAGCGGCTCGATGCGCTGCTTACCGGTGGTGGCCCGTTCGACGTACCAGGCGTCGTCGAGGCGACCGGCCTCGGCGAAGGCGGTGCGGACCTTCTCGAAGGTCCTGCCGAGTTTCAGCACCGCGGCCGAGTCGGCGGCGGCCAGCCGCTCGGCCAGCACGTCCGCCGGGAGCGTGCCGGGCAGCACGGTCAGCGTCTCGTCCCGCTCGACCAGCGGGCGGCCGAGCACCGCGGCGGCCCCGCTGACGGAGGTCACCCCCGGCACCACCTCGGTCGGGTACCGGTGCGCGAGCCGCTTGTGCATGTGCATGTAGGAGCCGTAGAAGAGCGGGTCGCCCTCGCAGAGCACCACCACGTCGCGCCCGGCGTCCAGGTGCGCGGCCAGCCGCACGGCGCAGTCGGCGTAGAAGTCGTCGAGCGCGCCCTGGTATCCGCCGGGGTGGTCGGTGGTCTCGGTGGTCACCGGGTAGATCAGCGCCTCCTCGACCTGGTCTCCCCGCAGGTAGGGCAGGGCCACCGACCTGGCGATGCTCCGCCCGTGCCTGGCGCTGTGGTAGGCGATCACGTCGGCCGCGCCGAGCAGCCTGGCCGCCTTCACCGTCACCAGCTCCGGATCTCCCGGCCCCAGACCGACCCCGTACAGGCACCCGAGATCCCCGCTCAACCCGCTCACTCCTCTTCGCTCGCGATCGCGTTGACGGCGGCCGCCGCCATCGCGCTGCCGCCCCTGCGGCCGTGGACCACCAGGTGGTCGAGTCCGGCCGGATGCTCGGCCAGGGCCAGCTTCGACTCCGCGGCCCCGATGAAGCCGACAGGCACGCCCAGCACCGCGGCCGGGCGTCCGGCACCCTCCTCGACCAGTTCGAGCAGGCGGAACAGCGCGGTCGGCGCGTTGCCGATCGCGACCACCGCGCCGTCGAGCCGGTCGCGCCACAGTTCCAGCGCCGCGGCGCTACGGGTGGTGCCCAGCCGCAGTGCCAGCTCCGGGACCCGTGGGTCGCCGAGCGTACAGATCACCTCGTTGTCCTTCGGAAGCCGTCGCCTGGTGACGCCGGAGGCGACCATCATGGCGTCGCACAGCACGGGCGCGCCGTCGCGTAGCGCCTCGCGCGCCGCCGTGACGACTCCCGGCGACCACGCGAGGTCGTCGACGAGGTCGACCATGCCGCAGGCGTGCACCATGCGGACCGCGACCTGGGCGACGCCCGGCGGCATGCCGCCCAGGTTGGTCTCCGCGCGGATGGTGGCGAAGGAGCGGCGGTAGATCTCCGCCCCGTCCCTGATGTAGTCGATCACGTTCCCTCTCTGGTCGCCGCCACCGCGGCGCTCGTCTGCTCGGCGTCGGCGAACGTACGGCTCACATCGTCCGCCTCGACGCGGTATCCGTCTCCGGTCGCGACCACGTCCACGACCCGGCCGCGCGGGCGTCCGCACCGCCGCTCACAGCCCGACCAGTGCACGGGGAGCGCACGGGTGAGGCCTCGCGAGGGGTGGACGTCGTCAGGACCGTCCGCACCGGCCTCGGAGCCGGTGTCGCCGGCGTTCGGGTGAACACCCGCGTGGATGTCGGCGTGGATGTAGGTGTGGACGTCGGCGTGAACACCCGCATGGACGTCGGCGTGAACGTCGGCGAGGGCCTTGGCACATCCGGGGCGGCCGGCGCAGGCGGTCAGGCCCAGCCACGGCGACGCCGGATCGCCGACCAGGCCCGCGGCCGTGAGCGTCGCCCGCCGGCCGTCGACCTCCGGCGACGGCAGATCGGGGACGACGATCGTCCGCCACGGTGTCACCCGGACCTCTCCCCCGCCGTGCTCGGCCGCCTGGGCGAGCACCTCCAGCTGGGCCGCCGTGAGCCGCCCGAGCGCGGCGAGAACGGTGAGGGCCGACCTTCCGTCACGCTGCGCGATGACCCCGACCGTGCCGCCGTGCACGGTCCGCCCCCGCCGTACGGCGGGGGCGGCGGCCTGGCGCAGATCCGGTTCCGCCCTGAGCGCGCGGGCCGAGACCCGGCCTGGGCCGTCGGTCAGCTCGGCGAGCCGCCACGCGCCCGCCCCCTGCTCGGCGCGCTCGGCCAGGAACGCCTCGGCGACCGCGAGCATACCGGTGACGGCGGAGGAGACGGGCGTGCGCAGCCCGTGGTCGGCACCGGCGAGCAGCAGCGCCACCTCGGAGACGTCCACCGAGGCGTCCGCCGGATCGACCGGCAGCAGCGTGACGTCCGCGCCGAGAGCCACCATGTCGCCCGAGCCGTCGTCGAGCGCGAACAGGAACCGACCGGGCAGGTCGGCGAGCGCGGGCCGGGCGCAGAGTTCCCCGTCCAACTCGGACACGAGCGGACGGACGTCGAGCATGCTCGCGGGTGCCCGCCCGGCCAGGGGGGAGGCCACGATGTTACGTACCCGCTCGTGCGTGGCCGACGGCAACAGCCCGGCGGCGGCCAGCCGCGCGGCGAAGTCAGGTGCCGGGGAAAGCCGCCGCCCGCCGTCCGGAACGCGCGTGTCACCGTCCACGTCACCGCGTACGGAAACCCCGACCGGAGAAGACTCACCGTCCGGAACGCCCACGTCACCGCGTACGGAAACCCCGACCGGAGAAGACTCACCGTCCGGGGCGTGCGCGTCGTCGCGTGACGGATGCACGGCGGGAAGGGGCTCGCCGTGCTGCGGTGGCAGGCCGCGTACCTGGAGGTTCGCCCTGGAGGTCAGCTCGATCACGCCGGATCCGAGCTCCCGGGCGGCGGCGGCGACCACGCGGAGCTGACGCGCCGTGAGCGCCCCACCGGGAACCCGGATCCGCGCCAGGCCGCCATCGGCCGCAGCATGCACCTGGAGCGCTCCGGGACACGCGTCTGTCCGGGTTCTTCCGGGAGGGTCAGTTATTGACACGCAGTGGATGGTAGCTCCCATTTCTTTACGGATGTCCGCCTGGCATAGTGTGACCCTAGGCGACGGCGCAGGGAGGAAGCCGGTGTGAAACCGGCGCGGTCCCGCCACTGTAACCGGGGAGCGAACCCCACCGAAGGCCACGGTCCGGCAACGGACGGGAAGGCCGGGGTGAGCGTTGATCCGGGAGCCAGGAGACTCCTGCCGTCGCGATGACGACGACCCGGGGCGAGGACCCCGAGGGAGGACTTCTCCATGCGCTCCGTGCCGCCCACCCCCCGATCCCCCGTGTCGCCCGCGTCGCAGGCCGCCGTGTCACCCACCCCCCGATCTCCCGCGCCACCCGCGTCGCAGGCCGCTGTGTCACCCGTGTCGCCCGTGTCGCCGGCGCCGCCCATGCCTTCGGCGCCGCCCTGCGTCCTGCTGCTGTCGACCTCCGACACCGACCTGCTCAGCGCGCGGGCGAGCGGCGCGGACTACCGGCTCGGCAACCCGGCGAGGTTGTCCGCCGAGGACCTGCCCGCGCTGACCGAGGGCACGGACCTTGTGGTCGTGCGACTGCTCGGCGGACGGCGGGCATGGGAGGACGGGCTGGACGCGCTGCTCGCGGGCCGGCGGCCCGTCGTGATCCTCGGCGGCGAGCAGGCCCCCGACGCCGAGCTGATGGAGCTGTCCACGGTGCCCGGCGGCGTCTGCGCCGAGGCGCACGCCTACCTCGCGCACGGCGGCCCCGCGAACCTGGCCCAGTTGCACGCCTTCCTCTCCGACACGGTGCTGCTCACCGGGTACGGCTTCGCGCCGCCCGTGCCCACCCCGAGCTGGGGCCCCCTCGAACGCGTCGCACGGCGCACCGAGGGCCCCGTCATCGGCGTGCTCTACTACCGCGCGCACCACGTCGCGGGCAACACCGCCTTCGTCGAGGCGCTCTGCCTGGCCATCGAGGACGCGGGTGGCCAGGCCCTGCCCGTCTACTGCGGTTCCCTCCGCACCGCCGAGCCCGGCCTGTTCGACACGCTCCGAGCCGCGGACACCCTGGTGGTCACCGTGCTCGCCGCCGGGGGCACCCGCCCGGCGACCGCCTCGGCGGGCGGGGACGACTCCGCGTGGGACGTCGGCGCGCTCGCCGAGCTGGACGTGCCGATCCTGCAGGGCCTCTGCCTGACCACGGGAAGGGACGCCTGGCGGGAGAACGACGACGGCCTGTCCCCGCTCGACGCCGCCTCCCAGGTGGCGATCCCCGAGTTCGACGGGCGGATCATCACCGTGCCGTTCTCCTTCAAGGAGGTCGACGACGAGGGCCTGACCGTGTACGTGGCCGACCCCGAGCGGGCCTCGCGCGTCGCCGGCATCGCCGTACGGCACGGCCTGCTCCGGCATGTCCGAGCGCCGGAACGACGGATCGCGGTGATGCTGTCGGCGTACCCGACCAAGCACGCCAGGATCGGCAACGCGGTCGGCCTGGACACCCCGGCCAGTGTGGTCAGGCTGCTCACGGCCATGGCGGAGGCCGGGTACGACCTCGGGGACGGTTTCCCCGGCGTGGCGGAGCAGGACGGCGACGCGCTGATCCACGCACTGATCGCGGCGGGTGGCCAGGACCAGAACTGGCTCACCGAGGAGCAACTGGCCGCGAACCCGGTGCGGATCCCGGCCGCGCGCTACCGGGCGTGGTTCGAGACGCTGCCCGAGGACCTGCGCCGCGACATCGAGGCGCACTGGGGGCCGCCGCCGGGCGAGTTGTTCGTCGACCGGAGCCGCGATCCCGATGGCGAGATCGTGCTGGCCGCGCTGCGCGCGGGCAACCTCGTGGTGATGGTCCAGCCGCCGCGAGGCTTCGGGGAGAACCCGGTCGCCATCTACCACGACCCCGACCTGCCGCCGAGCCACCACTACCTGGCCGCCTACCGGTGGCTGGCCGACGACTTCGGCGCGCACGCGATCGTGCACGTCGGCAAGCACGGCAACCTGGAGTGGCTGCCCGGCAAGTCGACGGGGATGTCGGCCTCCTGCGGCCCCGACGCGGCGCTCGGCGATCTGCCGCTGGTCTACCCGTTCCTGGTGAACGACCCCGGTGAGGGCACGCAGGCCAAGCGGCGGGCGCACGCCGTACTGGTCGATCATCTGGTGCCGCCGATGGCCCGCGCGGAGACCTACGGCGACATCGCCCGGCTGGAGCAGCTGCTGGACGAGCACGCCTCGATCGCGGCCATGGACCCGGCCAAGCTGCCGGCCATCCGGGCGCAGATCTGGACGCTGATCCAGGCCGCCAGGCTCGACCACGACCTGGGCGTCGACGACCGGCCGCAGGACAGCGGGTTCGACGACTTCCTGCTGCACGTCGACGGGTGGCTCTGCGAGGTCAAGGACGTCCAGATCCGCGACGGCCTGCACGTGCTCGGCAGCGCCCCCGAGGGGAAGGCCCGCGTCGACCTCGTGCTGGCCATGCTCCGCGCCCGCCAGATCTGGGCCGGTCAGGAGGCACTCCCCGGCCTTCGTGAGGCCCTCGGCCTGGCCGAGGACGGCGGCGCCGCGAGGGTGAGCGTGGACGAGGCCGAGTCGCTGGCCCGCGCCCTCGTCGAGGGCATGGAGGAGCGCGGCTGGGACCCGTTCGCCGTCTCCCCCGTCACCGCGTCCGTCCTCGCCGGCAGGAGTGACCACGACTCCGGAGTCCTGGCCGCCAATGACCGCGCCCCCGGAGTCCTGGCCGCCAATGACCGCGCCCCCGGAGTCCTGGCCGCCAATGACCGCGCCCCCGGAGTCCTGGCCGCCAATGACCGCGCCCCCGGAGTCCTGGCCGCCGTGGAGAAGGTGCTCGGGTTCGCAGCCGAGGAGATCGTGCCCCGGCTCGCCAGGACCACGGACGAGATCGGCGCGGTGCTGCACGCGCTCGACGGCGGTTACGTCCCCGCCGGGCCGAGCGGGTCGCCGCTGCGCGGGCTGATCAACGTGCTGCCGACCGGGCGGAACTTCTACTCCGTCGATCCCCGGGCGGTGCCCAGCAGGCTGGCGTGGGAGACCGGGCAGGCCATGGCCGACTCCCTGCTGGAGCGGTACCGCTCCGACACCGGTGAGTGGCCGCGCAGCGTCGGGCTGTCGGTCTGGGGCACCAGCGCCATGCGCACGGCGGGCGACGACGTGGCGGAGGTGCTCGCGCTGCTCGGCGTGCGGCCGGTGTGGGACGAGGCGTCCCGCCGGGTCAGCGGCCTCGAACCGGTCCCGCTCACCGAGCTCGGCCGGCCCCGCGTCGACGTGACCGTACGGATCAGCGGGTTCTTCAGGGACGCCTTCCCGCACGTCGTCACCATGCTGGACGACGCCGTACGGCTGGTCGCGGGCCTTGCGGAGGCCGCCGAGGAGAACTACGTGCGGGCGCACGCCGAAGCCGACCTGGCCGCGCACGGCGACGAGCGGCGGGCCACCCTGCGGATCTTCGGCTCCCGTCCTGGCGCCTACGGCGCGGGCCTGCTGCCGCTGATGGAGAGCGGAAACTGGCGCGACGACGCCGACCTGGCCGAGGTGTACGCGGTCTGGGGCGGCTTCGCCTACGGCCGCGACCTCGACGGGACACCGGCGCGGCAGGACATGGAGAGCGCCTACCGGCGGATCGCGGTGGCCGCGAAGAACGTCGACACACGCGAGCACGACATCGCCGACTCCGACGACTACTTCCAGTACCACGGCGGGATGATCGCCACCGTGCGGGCGCTCACCGGCCGGGCACCCGCCGCGTACGTGGGCGACAGCACCCGCCCGGACGCGGTGCGGACCAGGACCCTGCACGAGGAGACCGCGCGGATCTTCCGGGCCAGGGTGGTCAATCCCAACTGGCTGGCGGCGATGCGCAGGCACGGCTACAAGGGCGCGTTCGAGCTGGCCGCCACCGTGGACTACCTGTTCGGCTACGACGCCACAACGGGCGTGATGGCCGACTGGATGTACGACAGGCTGGCCGCCGCCTACGTCCTGGACCCGGAGAACCGGGCGTTCATGGCCGCGTCGAACCCGTGGGCGCTGCACGGCATCGCCGAACGGCTGCTTGAGGCGGCCGACAGGAAGATGTGGGAGCACCCCGACCCCGAGATCATGACGGCCCTACGGGAGGCGTACCTCACCGTCGAGGGCGACCTGGAGGACCGCTGACCCGCTTTCCACGCCGCCCCCGAGGGCAGGACGGCTCAGCCGACGGCCGCCGGACTCGGGGCTGCCGGACCGGCGCGGACGTACGCCTCCGCCGGACTCGGGGCTGCCGGACCGGCGCGGACGTACGCCTCCGCCCGACTCGGGGCTGCCGGACCGGCGCGGACGTACGCCTCCGCCCGACTCGGGGCTGCCGGACCGGCGCGAACATACGCCTCCGCCCAGCCCGCGAGGAGCGGGTTCAACCGATGGCCGCGACCAGGCGTTCAGCCAGCTCAGGGCTGCCGGCCCAGTGCAGGTGCAGGTAGGACGCGGCCAGAAGGGGCTCGGCGAAGCCGTCGGCCGCGCCCTTCCAGCGGAACAGCGGTGGCGTCGCGTGTCCGGGATCGGTGGCCGTGCGGTGGAACTCGTGGCCCCGGTAACGCTCGCCCTCTCGGGTGAGCACGGACTTGGCGGTCGCCACGGCGTCGCGGTAGCCCAGCGTGAGCCGGCCGGTCATCGTCGCGGTGATGTCGAGCCTTCCGCACATGGGATGGCCGTCGAGCTCGCGCGCCAGGTAGAGCAGCCCGGCGCACTCGGCGACGATCGGGCCGTCGAAGGCCGCCACCCGGTGGCGGAGCGGCTCGTTGGCGGACAGCTCCGCCGCGTACATCTCGGGAAAGCCACCGCCGATGACGACGGCACCGGCGTTCTCCGGTAGGCGCTCGTCCCTGAGCGGGTCAAAGGTCACCACCTCGGCCCCCGCCGCCGCGAGCAGCTCGACCTGCTCGGCGTACCCGAAGGTGAACGCCGCCCCGCCCGCCACGGCCACGACCGGCCGCCTGCCGTAGGGGGGCGCGGCCCCGGCGAAGGCCGGGGTCCAGGGATCCGCGGGCAGCGGCGGCGCCGAGCGCGCCAGGGCCACCAGTTCTTCGAGGTCGCAGGAGTCGGCGACCAGAGCGCCCATCCGCTCCACCGCCGCCACCGCGTCCCCGCTGCGCTCGGCCACCGGGATCAGCCCGAGATGGCGTGAAGGGGTGGCCACGCCGTCCACGCGCGGGATCACGCCCAGTACGGAGATGCCGCTCTCGTCCAGCGCGGCGCGGCAGATCTCCTCGTGCCGCCGCGAGCCGACCCGGTTGAGGATCACCCCGGCCAGCCGTACCCGGGTGTCGAAGGAGGCGAAGCCCTGCACGAGCGCGGCCACGGACCTGCCCTGCCGCGCGGCGTCCACCACGAGGACCACCGGCGCACCGATCAGCCGGGCCACGTGCGCGGTGGAGGCGAAGTCCTCGCTCCCGGCGCCGTCGTACAGGCCCATCACCCCCTCGACCACGGCGATGTCGGCGTCCCGCGCGCCGTGCAGGAAGAGCGGCGCGACCCGGTCCTCACCGGTCAGCCAGGGGTCGAGGTTGCGGCCGGGGCGCCCGGTGGCGAGCGCGTGGTAGCCGGGGTCGATGTAGTCGGGTCCCACCTTGTGCGGTGAGACACGCAGGCCCCGCGTGCGCAGTGCCGCCATCAGGCCGGTCGCGACGGTGGTCTTCCCGCTGCCCGAGGACGGCGCGGCGATCACCAGTCGCGGCACTACCATTCGATGCCCTTCTGGCCTTTCTGCCCGGCGTCCATCGGGTGCCTGACCTTCCCCATCTCGGTCACCAGGTCGGCGACCTCGACCAGTCTCGGGTCGGCGTCCCTGCCGGTGATCACAACGTGCTGGTTGCCCGGCCGCGCGACCAGGGTGGCGACCACGTCGTCCACGTCCAGCCAGCCCCATTTCAGCGGGTAGGTGAACTCGTCGAGTACGTAGAAGCGGTAGGTCTCCGCGGCCAGGTCGCGCCTGATCTGCTCCCAGCCCTCGCGGGCGTCGGCGGCGTGGTCCTCCTCGCTGCCCGGCCGCTGGATCCACGACCAGCCCTCGCCCATCTTGTGCCAGGTCACGGTGCCGCCCTCGGCGGACTCGCCGAGCACCACGAGCGCCCGCTCCTCACCGATGCGCCACTTGGCCGACTTGACGAACTGGAACACCCCGACCGGCCAG
Organism: Streptosporangium sp. NBC_01810; assembly: GCF_035917355.1. Taxonomy (NCBI): domain Bacteria; kingdom Bacillati; phylum Actinomycetota; class Actinomycetes; order Streptosporangiales; family Streptosporangiaceae; genus Streptosporangium; species Streptosporangium sp. NBC_01810. The sequence goes on from NZ_CP109070.1 coordinate 3,991,424, forward strand.
CCCTGGTTCCAGGCGCGCAGCGCCATCCCGAAGGCCGCGGTGGACTTCCCCTTACCGGGCCCGGTGTGCACGATCAGCAGCGGCCGGTTGCGGCGCTGACGCGTGGTGAGCCCGTCCTCGGGCACCGTCTCCGGCTTGCCCTGCGGCATCTCAGCCCGCCTTCCTGTAGTCGGTCCGGTGGTCACGGACGAGCCCGCCGAGCCCGCCGCCCGCCGCCAGCGCGTCGAGCCTCACGGCGGGCGCGCCCAGCCTGGCCGCGAGGTCGAGGGCCAGGCCGAGCCGTACCGGACCGCTCTCGCAGTCGACCACGACACCCGCCGTACCGGCGAGCAGCGCGGCGGTGGCCGCCAGGTCGGACCCCGAGGTGGCCCGGCCGTCGGTGACCACCACGAGCAGCGGCCTCCTGGTGGGGTCGCGTAGCCGCTCCACCCTGAGCACCTCGGCGGCCCGGCGCAGCCCGGCGGCCAGCGGGGTACGGCCGCCGGTCGGCAGCTCCCGCAGCCGCGCCGCGCCGACCTCGACCGAGGAGGTCGGGGGCAGCACCAGATCCGCCGTGGATCCCCTGAAGGTGATCAGCCCGATCTTGTCCCGCCGCTGGTAGGCGTCGAGCAGCAGGCTGAGCACGGCCGCCTTGACCTCGCGCATGCGCTGCCTGGCCGCCATGGAACCGCTCGCGTCCACCACGAAGAGCACCAGGTTGCCCTCCTTGCCCTCGCGGACGGCCTCGCGCAGGTCGGTGTCACGGACCAGCAGGCCGGGGCCGGTGCGTCCGCGCTCACGCTGGTACGGCGCGGCGGCGCGGAGCGTCGCCGACAGGTGCGGCCGCTGGAGCCGCCCGGCGGGAACCCGCGATCCGGTGGTCCGCCCGTTGGAAGTGCGGGCCCGCGACCGCCGTCCGGAGGCGCCGTCACCCAGGCCCGGCACCTGGAAGGGGCGCACCCGGTACGGTTCGGCGGCGGCGATCACCCGCTCGGCGGAGGGACGGTCCGGCGAGGCGCCGATCCCGTCGGAGGCATCCGGGACATCGGAGGCACCGGTCCCGGAATCACCGTCGCGCGAACCGCCGTTGTGCGAACCACCGCCGTCCACGCCATCGCCGTCCGCGCCCCCGTGCGGGCCACCCGCACCGGAACCATCACGCGCGGGACTTTCCGCGGAGCCGGTCTCGGGACCGTCCCCTGAGTTCACCGGACCGTCCGAACCACCCGAACCGCCCGAATCGCCCGGACCGCCGGAACCGCTCGGCCCTCCGTCCGGGTCGTCCGGGTCGTCGCCGCCGTGTTCCGCCAGGAGGTCGTCGAGGCGGGACTCGTCAAGGCCCGGCGCGTCGAACGGGTCGCGGCGGCGGCGGTGCGGCAGCGAGAGGCGAGCCGCCTCGCGTACGTCCTCGGCCGTGACCTCGGCGCCGCCGCGCCAGGCGGCGTGCGCGATGGCGGCATTGGCCGTGACCAGATCGGCCCTGAGCCCGTCCACCTCGAAGGCCGCGCACACCGCCGCGATCTGGCGCAGCCGGGCGTCGGGCAGCACGACCTTCGGGACCCGCTCCCTGGCCTCGGCGATCCGCCGTGCCAGGTCCGCCTCCTGTCCCGCCCACCCGGCGGCGAACCCGGCGGGATCGGCGTCGAAGGCCAGGCGGCGCCGTACGACCTCGGCCCGCTCGTCCGGATTCCTGGACGCCCGCACCTCGACGGTCAGCCCGAACCGGTCCAGAAGCTGTGGCCGCAGCTCGCCCTCCTCGGGGTTCATCGTGCCGACCAGCAGGAACCGCGCCGCGTGCCGTACCGAGACCGACTCGCGCTCGACGAAGCAGGTGCCGAGCGCGGCAGCGTCGAGCAGCAGGTCCACGAGATGGTCGTGCAGCAGGTTGACCTCGTCGACGTAGAGGACACCCCGATGCGCGGCGGCGAGCAGGCCGGGTTCGAACGCTCTGACCCCCTCGGTGAGCGCGCGCTCGATGTCGAGCGCGCCGACCAGCCGGTCCTCCGACGCGCCGACGGGCAACTCCACCAGCGCGGCCGGACGCTCCTGCCCACTCTCGCCCGCGCCGTGCGGGCCGTCGGGGCAGGCCGGATCCGGCTCGGCCGGGTCGCAGGAGAAGCGGCAGCCGGCGATCACCTTGACCGCGGGGAGCTGTGCGGCGAGCGCGCGGACGATCGTGGACTTGGCGGTCCCCTTCTCCCCTCGGACCAGCACACCACCCACCCGTGGGGAGACCGCGTTGAGTGTCAGCGCGAGCTTGAGGTCGTCGAGACCGACGACGGCACTGAACGGATAGGCACCGATCACGAGGTTTCTTTCTGCGAGATCCTGTTGACGTACCCGACCCGCCGAACGTTCAGTTCGGGGCCACCGCGAGCGCGTCGCGGCGGACGGCGCGTTGGACGGCGACGCCGTACAGGACGCCGATGGCCGACCAGAGCACGAGTTGCGTGCCGAGGGAGGACACCCGGAAGTCCCACAGCAACTGGGCGGGGAAGCCGTCGGGCACCTCGTTGATCGTCGGCAGCACGAACAGGGTGACGATGACGGGGACCAGGAAGCCGGCCGCGCCGGCGAGCCAGGGCCGGGCCGGCAGCCTGCGGGCGCAGGCCACACCCAGCGCCACGGACAGCAGGCCGATGGCGACCAGGACCAGGTACAGCGTGGTCCGGCTGCCGATGGTGTCCGGATCACCGACGGCGGGCGGGTTGGCCGGGTACTTGACGAACGGCACCAGCACGATCGCGACGAACGCGGTGGCGGCCATCGTCGCGGCCAGCACCACGTCGGAACGGGGTCCGATCCGGCCGCGCAGCCCGGCGAAGACGAGGGAGAAGATGCCTCCCACGGACATGCCGTACAGGGCCAGGGCGAGGAAGAGCCCGGCCTGCTGGCCGGACCGGCTGACCAGCGCCTCCTCCCCGTGGGAGTGCCCGGCCGCGGTCTGGGCGTGCGCGGCGGCCTCTTCGAGCGCGATGGCCTGGTCGATGTTCGGCTCGCCGAGCAGGTAGGCGAACACGGCGGCGATCAGCCCGGCGACCAGCCCGACGAGCAGGCCGCGGAGCAGCAGGGTACGTATCACGACGCGCGGCCTAGTGGCAGGGAACGCCGAGTAGGTGGCGCCCGTCGTGCATGAGTTCGTGCAGATAGTCGCCCGCCTGCGACACGACCCCCTGGTCGAAGGTGACCAGGTAGGCCACCAGCAGGAGCAGCGGAACCGCCACGAGCCAGCGGGCCAGGTGGGAGAGGGGAACGGGCTGTGAAACGGACAGCTCACGCATGAGCAGCCTCCTTGGGGATGACGCGTCCCGACAGATGAGGACGCGGCGGCCAAGTAACCTGGCTCCCGGAACTCGCGTTCCGGATACAGTGGCGCGACCGCACCGGCTTCTCACCGGACTTCCCTCGGACCACCGCGAAATCGTCCGAAATGTAACTCTTTTTGTAGTGGATAGTCAACATAAGGTGATTCATTGCGGCATGCCGGATCCGGTTCCGTCTGCCGATCCGGCCGTCACGACCCGCTCACCGGCCCGGGATGGACGAGGTTTCTGGAGGTGAGCCTCTTCTTCGCGAGCCATACGACCGTGACGGCGACGGCGGACCGAGAAAGCCGGTGCGATCGGCCTCCGGACACCGGCCGGACGCGCGGCGGCCTCCGGAGGCCGCCGCGGCAGGTGCTCAGCGGGACACCCTGCGGAGCAGGTAGGTGTCCATGATCCAGCCCTTGCGCGCCCGCGCCTCGGCACGCAGCTCGCGGATGCGGTCGGCGACCTCGGACACCGGTCCGGCGACCAGGATCTCGTCCGGGGTGCCGATGTAGGCGCCCCAGTAGATGTCGAAGTCGTCGCCCAGATCGGCGCCCAGATCGGCGAAGGCACAGTGGGCGTCCAGCATGACGACGACGTCGTCGGCCGAGGGCCCCTCCTCGGCGAGACGCCGGCCGGTGGTGATGTGCACCGGCCGGGCGACCCGGGTCAGGCTGACGCGATGCCGGGCGGTGAGTGCGGACACGCTGCTGACACCGGGAATCACCTCGTGCTCGAACCGGACCGAGCCCCGCTGGTGGATCTCCTCGACGATGGCCAGGGTGCTGTCGTACAGGCCAGGATCCCCCCACACCAGGAAGGCACCCGTCTGCCCCTCGTCGAGCTCGTCACGGATGAACCGCTCGCAGATGTCGGCGCGGCGCGAGCGCCAGTCCTCGACCGCGGGGGCGTAGGCGGGGGTGGTCCGGTCACGCTCGGGGTCACCGGCCTCGACGATCCGGTACGGCGGGCGGGCGTGCGCGTCGACGAGGTCGTGCCGCAACTGGACGAGGTCATGCTTGGCCTCACCCTTGTCCAGGACGAAGAACACGTCGGTACGGGCGATGGCCTTGACCGCCTGGAGGGTGAGATGGTCGGGATCACCGGCACCGATGCCGATGATGAGGATTCGCTTCACCTGCCAGAGTCTGCCCGTACCGCTTCGAGACTCGCCACAGGGGGCCGCCCCGGCGGATGTCCACCCCATCCACCCGCACGGCCGCCGCGTCCATGTGCTGTCCCGCAACGGCGCCTCAGCCACCGGAGAGCTGCGGATGAACACCTTCGACGCCGGTCACGCCTCCGGGAACAACCCCGCATGATCAGCCGTCGCCGCCCAGGCCGGGCGAGGGCGTGGCGAGCTGGAACCAGACGCTCGTGCTTCCGGGGGATCGGTGGAAGCCCCAGCGTGCCGCCAGTGTGTCGACCAGGGCGAGCCCTCTGCCACTCGGGGCCTCCTCCTCCGCCTGCCTCGGGTAGGGGATCCTGGACGAACCGCAGTCCCGGACCGCGACCAGCACGCCGCCGGTCGCGAACGCCAGCGAGACGAGGAACTCCCGCTGGACGGCATGCCGGATCACGTTCCCGGCAAGCTCGCTGGTGAGCAGGACGGCGTCGTCCCTACGGGGGTGCTCTTCCCCCAGCAGGTCGGCGACGAAGGTGCGTGCGGGTCTCTGCGAGGCCGTGGCCGCGAACCGGCGGGAAAAGCTCGGGGAGGCGGACAGCACGTCCAGCGCGAACAGCTGCCAGTCCAAACCCGAGAACCTCCGATCAGCGCCGTTGAACCGTCTACCCCGGAACAATCCGGAGATCCCGCCGACGATCAGAGCACGCGAACGCTTCACGATCATCCCTGTCCCTTCCCTCGTCCACGGCGCCGATCGGCACGGGAACGTTCCATGGCCGCCTGACACGGCTCGACTCCATGGCGGTGCGCCACCGCCCGGCAGATCCTCACGGTCGTCACCTCCCGCGACGAGAGCGGCGTCCCCGACACTTCAGGCACCGAGCCTGCTCGACCTTGATTACGAAACGCTTTTGGTCGATCTCCCTTGGTGACCGACTGCTGAGGTCTACAGTGAGCTTCGCGGTTCCGGTGCGCAAGCTGGTTGAGCGAAATAGTTACGCCAAGTTCCAATTTCGGCTCACCTTGATCAGGCTCATCACTGCGGGAGGGAAAATGAACACAGACATACCGTCACTTCGGCAGCGCTGGCTCGGCGCGAAGCTGGCAGAACTTCGAGCGGCGGCGGGAATCCCCTCACTTGCCATAGCAGCAGACAAATGCAAACGCTCCACGGCCTCACTCAGCCGCATCGAAAACGGCATCGTCGGTATCCCACCCCGCGACGTGCCTCCGATCCTGGACGCCTACGGAGTCACCGACCTAAACGTCCGCGACAAGCTCATGGTCGTCGCAGCTGAGATACAGCAGGAACGGCGCGGCTGGTGGGTCGAGCACGGCGACGCGTTGGCGCCTTCGTACGTAGACCTGATACGGCTCGAATCGACGGCGACCGAGATCCAAACTTACGAGGCCTATCTGATGCCGGGGCTACTACAGACGGAGGCGTATGCCCGGACGTTCGTGTCCGCCATGCAAGGTCTGAGCAGCGCCACCGAGCTCGGGGAGTTCGTCGCCGTCCGGACGACACGCAAGACCATCCTCAGGAGGCAGGAACCGGTTACCCTACGCGCCCTGATCAGCGAGGTCGCTCTCCGCCACCCCATCGGCGGCCCCGAGGTCTTCCGTGATCAGATCGAGTATCTACGCGAGTGCGCGGCGTGGCCCAACGTCACACTGCAGGTTCTGCCGTTCACCAGCCAACCTCATCCTGGAATGTCAGGCGCCTTCACCATCCTGCGTCTTCCCAGCTTGGACGTCGCGCATGTCGAAACGATGAACACCGACGCCTACATCGAGGACGAACACAGCGTCGAGCAGTATCTACGGGCTTTCGATCACCTCTGCGGCCTTGCCCTGAGTCCCGATAAATCAGACTCCTTTCTCAGCGAGATAGCCGTTACGCTCTAAATGGCATGATTTATCCAGGAAGGACGCTCAACGATGGTTGGCGATCGGTATTCCTGCGGAATCTGGCGTAAGAGCACTCGCAGCGGCGCCCAGAGCAACTGCGTCGAAGCCCGATTCGACGGCACCACCGTCTGGCTGCACAACTCCAACAACCCTTCCCCCCAGGGCCCCACCATCGCCATCACCCCGAAGACCTGGCTCACCCTCCTCGACCAGGTTCAAGCGGGCAACCTCACCCCCCAGAAACTGAACTCCCCCACCCTCCTCGCAGGCCTCCTGCTCATCGGCTTCGACGGCGAACACATCACCGTGCGAGACAACGACACCCCCACCGTCCACTACACCCTCGACGAATGGCACGCCTTCCTCGACGGCGTAACCCACGACGGCGAGTTCACCCTTCCCTGGCTCCTCGGCATCCCGGCCAACGCCTGACCCGCGACCACCTGGCGGGAGCCGATGCCACCGGCTCAGACGAGCCGCCACTCCTGGTTCTTCCGTCCCCTTACACAGGTCACCTGCTTGACGTTGACCCCGTCCACGATCAGACCGTTCTGCACGTCCAGGCACATGCCGGTGTGCCGGACCACGACCGCGAAGTAACCGTTGTCCCTCTGGACGAGCTTCCACTCCTGGTTGCGATGTCCGGGTACGCAGGTCCACAGCCGGAGGCCGGCACCACTGTGCCTGTCGTTCGGCACCACCTCCATGCACAAACCGCTGTCTGTGGACCTGAAGTTGTAGTAGCCGTCGCTGGTCGCCGTCAGGTTCCACTCCTGGCCCTGATGGTCGACGCTACAGGGCCACTGCTGGACATCGGCCCCCAACTTCAGCTCATCACTCAGGGTGAACACATCCAGGCACTTGTCACTGTGACGGGTCATCAGGATCGCGGTGAACTTGGCTCGGAGCCCTCCCTGCGCACCGGCGACCCCACCGGCCGTCGCCCGCGCGGCCGCCGGAACGGCGAGCAGGGCCGCCGCCAGGACAAACACCTGACCAGCGTGAAAAAGCCTCATCGAACCTCCCGATACGCTCCCTAAAGATCAACAAACCCTTGATAACACGAATCGCCCAACGTAGCGACTCGCTACGCCAAGTAATCGATATCGTGTCGCGTCCTCGGGCGACAGACCATCACCACCGGCGGAAATCCCGCTCAGGCAAGCCGCCACTCCTGGCTCGCCCGCCCCCTGACACAGGTCCACTGCAGGGCGTTGGTCCCATCCCCCGTGCCGCTCCCCTGCATGTCCAGGCACTTGCCGCTGTGGCGGGCCACCAGGACGAAGTAACCGTTGGCCCTCTGGCCCAGCCACCACTCCTCGCTGTAGCGCCCGCTCGTGCAGGTCCACTGCCGGACGTTGGCCCCAGCGCGCAGGTCACCGTCCATCACATGCAGGCACTTACCGCTGTGCGCGGCCCGAATGGTGTAGTAACCAGCGTTGGTCGCCGTCAGGTTCCACTCCTGATTGGCGCCGCCGTCGCAGGTCCACTGCTGAACGTCGGCCCCGTCCTTCATGGCGGAGTGCAGCACGTCCAGGCACTTGCCACTGTTGCGGGACACCAGGATCGCGGCGAACTTGGCTCGGAGCCCTCCCTGCACACCGGCGACCCCACCGGCCGTCGCCCGCGCGGCCGCCGGAGCGGCAAGCAGGGCCGCCGCCAGGACAAACACCTGACCAGCGTGAAAAAGCCTCATCGAACCTCCCGATACGCTCCCTAAAGATCAACAAACCCTTGATAACATGAATCACCCAACGTAGCGACTCGCTACGCCAAGTAATCGATATCGTGTCGCGTCCCGGGGACCCTCAGCTCAGGCGAGTCCGCACCGTCGAGTCACGCGAGCCGCCACTCCTGGTTCTTCCATCCCCTGACGCAGGTCCACTGCCGGAGTCGGGCACCATCACGCACGTCACCGTCCATCACCTGCAGGCACTTGCCGCTGTGGCGGGCCACCAGAACAAAGTAACCGTCGTCCCTCTGGCTGAGCCCCCACTCCTGGTTACGGGCCCCGATCATGCAGGTCCACTGCTGGATGCCGGCTCCGATGCTCCTGCTGTCGCCCACGACGTCCAGGCACTTACCGCTGTGCATGGCCTTGAAGGTGTAGTAGCCACCACCCGTCGCCGTCAGGCTCCAGTCCTGACTTTCCTTCCCGTCGCAGGTCCGCTGCTGGACGTTGGCCCCGTCCTCCATCCCACCGGCCACCACGTCCAGGCACTTGCCACTGTGCCGGGCCACCAGGTTGGCCCTGAACCTCCCCTCAACCCGCCCCGGCGCACCGGCGGCCACGACATCCGCCGCCGGCGCGCCGGCGAACGGGACGACAAGCAGGGTCGCGGCGAGAGCCAGGACCTGGCCGACGCTAACGAGTCTCATCGAACCTCCCGAGATACTCCTTAAAGATCAACAAACCCTTGATAACACGAATCACCCAACGTAGCGACCAACTACGTCAGGTAATCAACTCGTGTCGCACCCCCGGTAGCGCCTCGTCAAGTGAGGACGGGGGCAGGCGTTTCCGAACAACGCGCGACGGCCGACGAGGTTGTCCGGAGCCTGTTCGCGAGCGCGAAACAGCTTCTGGTTCAAGATCAAAGAATGGCGAACGGTTTCGGTGCCCGTTCACCGGTGCGAGTCCGTCCTTCACCGGCAGGCAGGGGAGATCCGCGCGGCGGGACCCCGGAAACGGCGGGACCTCGGAAACGACGAACGGCCCGGCGCGGGCCGGGCCGTTCGTGATGGGGTTCTTACTTCTTCTTCTGCCCCTGGCGCTTCTCGCGGATCTTCATGGTGACCTCGATGGGCGATCCGGCGAAGCCGAACTCCTCGCGAATCCGGCGCTCGATGAAGCGACGGTAGGTCTCCTCCAGGAAGCCCGAGGTGAACAGCACGAACTTCGGCGGCTCCGTCGACGCCTGCGTGGCGAAGAGGATCTTGGGCTGCTTGCCGCTGCGGACCGGTGGCGGGGTGGCCGCGACCAGGTCGGTCAGGAAGGCGTTGAGGCGGGCGGTGGGCACCCGGGTCGACCAGGAGTCGAGCGCCTTCTCGATCGCCGGGACGAGCCGTTCGACGTGCCAGCCGGTCTTGGCGGAGATGTTGGCCCGCAGCGCCCACGGCACGCGGACCAGCTGGCGGTCGATCTCCTTCTCCAGGTAGTAGCGGCGGTCCTCGTCCAGCAGATCCCACTTGTTGAACGCCACGACCATGCACCGGCCTGACTCGATCACCAGCGAGATGATCCGCAGATCCTGCTCGGTCAGCACCTCGCTGGCGTCGATGAGCACCACCGCGATCTCCGAGCGCTCCAGCGCGGCCCTGGTGCGCATGCTCGCGTAGAAGTCGGCGCCCTTGAGCTCACGGTCGCGCCGCCGGATACCGGCGGTGTCGACGAAGCGCCAGGGCTTGCCGCCGAGCTCGATCAGCTCGTCCACCGGGTCTCGGGTGGTGCCCGCCATCGGGTCGACGAGCACGCGCTCCTGGCCGGCGAGCTGGTTCAGCAGCGAGGACTTGCCCACGTTGGGCTTGCCGACCAGGGCGACCCTGCGCGGCCCGCGCTCGGCGCCGAACCGCTGCTCGGGCGTGTCCGGCAGCTTGTCGAGGATCACGTCCAGCAGGTCACCGCTGGAGCGGCCGTGCAGGGCGGAGACCGGCTGCGGCTCGCCCAGGCCGAGGGACCACAACCCGGCGGCCTCCAGCTCCATCTGCTGGTTGTCCACCTTGTTGGCGGCGAGGATGACCGGCTTGCCCGACGCGCGCAGCACGTGGCCGACGATCTCGTCCGCGTCGGTCACGCCCACCACGGCGTCGGTCACGAACAGGATCACATCGGCCAGCTCGGCCGCCACCTGGGCCTGCTCGGCGATCTTCAACGCCATGCCGGTCGCGTCCGGGTCCCACCCACCGGTGTCGACCACCGTGAACCGGCGCCCGCGCCAGGTGGCGTCGTAGGTGACCCGGTCGCGGGTCACCCCCGGCACGTCCTCCACGACCGCCTCGCGGCGGCCGATGATCCGGTTGACCAGTGTGGACTTGCCCACGTTGGGGCGGCCCACCACGGCCACGACCGGCTGCGGGGCGGTGTCCGGCCCCGCCTCCTGAGAGCTGTGATCGGTCCCTGAATCGGCGAGCTCCGCGTCGATCCAGCCGTTGTCGTCGTCGTATTCCCCGGTCACGCCTTTTCCTTAATCACACGCAGTATTTCGGCGATGACCTCTTCGAGGTTCAGCGCCGTGGTGTCGAGCTCGACGGCGTCGGCCGCCTTCGCCAGCGGGTCTGCCTTCCTGGTCGAGTCAAGGGTGTCGCGGCGAGCCATCGCGGCCCGCTGTGCCTCCACCGTGGTGCCGGTGAGCTCCGCCGTGCGGCGCAGCGCCCTGGCGTCCGCGCTCGCGGTCAGATAGATCTTGACCACCGCGTCGGGCGCCACCACCGTGCCGATGTCACGGCCCTCGACGACGATGCCGCCGGAACCGATGATCTCACGCTGCTCGGCCACCAGGCGGCGCCGTACCTCGGGCACCGCGCTGACCGCCGAGACGGCCGCGGTGACCTCGGCGGTGCGGATCGGCGCGGCGGCGTCGATGCCGTCGACCGCCACCGCGGGAGCGTCGGGGTCGGTGCCCAGGGTGAGGATCGGGTCGAGCGCCCTGGCCGTGATCGCCCCGGGGTCGGCGAGATCGACGCCCCGCTGGAGCATCCACCAGGTGATCGCCCGGTACATCGCCCCGGTATCGAGATAACGCAGCCCCAGCGCCCGCGCCACCCCTCGTGACGCGCTCGACTTGCCCGATCCCGAAGGACCGTCCATGGCGACGACCAGTCCGGTCACGACGCCTTCTCCCTTACAGCCCGCTTCAGTTGTCCGTACGAGGCTACCGGGAGCCGGGCAGGAACCGCGCATCGAGCGAGCGGACCGCCGCGAGGGTGGCCCCTGTGGCAGACCGCCCCAGACGCCGAAGTGGCAGCCGCGCCGGACGATCATGACGGTCCGTGCACGGAGTGCGGCAGGCGCCTACGGCAGGTGCCAGCCGTGCGCGCGCAGGGCCTCGGACAGCCTCGGCACCTCCTCCGGCTGCACCGAGAGATCGGCGGCGCCCAGCGGCAGACCGGGGGCGTGCTCAAGCCGGACGTCCTCGATGTTGACACCCGCCTCCTTGGCCACCTGGAACAGCCGGGCCAGCTCGCCGGGACGGTCGCCGATGATGACCTGGACCGTCGCGTAGGCGCGCGCGGGACCTCCGTGCTTGCCGGGGATCCTGCCGGTGCCCGTGACGCCCCGGTACAGCAGTTCGGTGACGCGGGCCATGGCCTCGGGATCGGCGGCCTCCCTGAGCGCGGCGGCCGCGGCGGCCAGGTCGGCCGCCACCGCCTCCAGCACCTCGGCCACCGGCAGCGCGTTGCCCGACAGGATCCCGGTCCACAACCTCGGGTCACCCGCCGCGATGCGGGTGACGTCGCGCACCCCGGGTCCGGCCAGGCCGAGCGCGGTGGCCGACGCGTCCGCGAGGCGGGCTGCCACCGCGGAGGCGGTCACGTGGGGGGCGTGCGAGACGATCGCGACGGCCCTGTCGTGCTCCTCGGCGCCGACCCTGACCGCCTCGCCGCCGCAGAGCTTGACGAGGCCGTACATGGCCTCCACCGCGTCGGGCGAGGTCTCCTCGGTCGGGCAGAGCGCCCACGGGCGCCCGAGGAAGATGTCGGCCCGCGCCGCGGCGGGCCCGGAGCGCTCGCGGCCGGCGAGCGGATGCCCTGCGACGTAGCTCGTCAGGTCACAGCCGAGGCTCGCGGCCTCCCTGAGCGGAAGGGCCTTGACGCTGGCCACGTCCGTGTAGAAACAGGCGGCGCCGACCTTCTGGAGGGCGGCGAGCCGCCCCGCGACCGCGTGCGGCGGGACCGCGATGACCGCGATGTCCACCCGCACGCCCTCGGCCCACTCCACACCGGCGCCCAGCTCGCGCGCCAGCCGCAGGGAGCCCTCGTCACGGTCGGCCAGATGGACGGCGACGCCGTGCTCGCGCAGGGCCAGGGCGATCGAGGTACCGATCAGCCCCGTACCGACGACCAGGACGCTCTCCAGAGCGCTCACCCCCACTCCCCCGAGATCATGATGTCTAAAGGACTCACTGGGCGATGTCCACGCGAAGGGCGACCGCGCCACGCAGGTAGACATGCTGGACATCCTGGCGGGGCCGGTCGACCTCGACGTGGGCCATCAGCCGCACCACTCGGGGCAGGGCGCCCGGCACGTCGATCTCGGACGCGCAGATCAGCGGGACGTCGTGGAAGCCGAGCTTGCGGGCGGCCAGAGCGGGAAACTCGGCGGTGAGGTCGGGCGTGGCCGTGAAGATCACACTGATCACGTCCTCGGTGGTGAGCCTGTTTCGCCCCATCACCTCCGTGACCAGTTCTGCAACCCCGGACAGGATCGCGTCCCGGTCGTTCGCCTCGACCTGGATCGCACCGCGGATCGCCCGCACCATCGTCGTTCCTCCATATCCACCCACGCCGGACCACCCCTGGGGGTGATCCGGCGCATCCTGAACGCGCATGTCAGGGAAGGCTACAACCCGACGGCGGCGTAGAGTTCCCCGACCTCCGTGAGGGTCAGCGCGCGGACGGTGCCAGGCTTGAGGCGGCCGAGCTTGACCGGGCCGAACTCGATGCGGGCCAGGTCGATGACCGGGTGCCCGACCTCCTCCAGCATGCGGCGGACGATGTGCTTTCGGCCCTCATGCAGCACGATCTCGACCAGGGCCTGCTGGCCGTGCTCCTGAACCAGGCCGAAGGAGTCGGCCTTGGCCAGGCCGTCCTCCAGCTCGACGCCCTTCTTCAGGCGGCGTCCGAGGTCACGCTCGATCCGGCCGGGGACCTTGGCCCAGTACTTCTTCTGGACGCCGTAGCTCGGGTGGGTGAGCCTGTTGGCCAGCTCACCGTCGTTGGTGAGCAGGATCAGGCCCTCGGTCTCGGTGTCGAGACGGCCCACGTGGAACAGGCGCTCGGTGCGGTCGGCCACGAAGTCGGCCAGCGAGGGGCGGCCGTCCGGGTCGGACATGGTGCTGACAACGCCGATCGGCTTGTTGATCGCGAGGTAGACCAGGTCGGGCATCGTCGGCAGGCGCTTGCCGTCGACGTGGATGACCTGCTTGGCGGGGTCGACCCGGGCGCCGAAGCGGCGGACCACCTGGCCGTCGACGGTCACCCTGCCGTCGCCGATCATGTCCTCGCAGGCCCGGCGGCTGGCGACACCCGCCTGGGCGAGGACCTTCTGCAGCCGGACGCCGTCCGGGACCTCGGTGGTGTCGCGCTCGTCGACGTAGTCGCGGTCGTAGAAGTCGGAGTCACGCTTGGGCTGGCGGGCGGTCTTGAACCTGTCGTTCGCGATCGTGCCGGGCCGCAGCGGGGCCTTCGCGGCCTTCGCCTCCGGGGCGCGGCCGGTGGGCCGGTCTGCGGAGGCGCGACGCTCGCCGTACGCCCCGGCGCGGTCACCGCCGATCGTCTGGACGTCGTCCCGGCGGCCGGTCCTGCCGAAGCGGCCACGGGAACCACCGGCGGGCGCGCCGCCGCGACCACGGTCGGAGCCGGGCCTGCCACGCGAGCCGTCCCGGTCCGCGCGGAAACCGCCGCGGTCGTCGCGGCGCGGGGCATCGGACCGGAAATCGCTCCGCGAGCCGTCACGGGCCCCGCCGAACGACGAACCACCGCGATCATCCCGACGCGGGGCATCGGACCGGTAGCCGCCCTGGGAGCCCTCGGAGGGCCTGCCGTACCGGCTCCGCGAGCCGTCACGGGCCCCGCCGAACGACGAACCACCGCGATCATCCCGACGCGGGGCATCGGACCGGTAGCCGCCCTGGGAGCCCTCGGAGGGCCTGCCGTACCGGCTCCGCGAGCCGTCACGGGACCCGCCGAACGACGAACCACCGCGATCATCCCGACGCGGACCGTCCGAACGGAAACCACCCGGCGAACCACCACGATCATCCCGACGCGGACCGTCGGAACGGAAACCACCCGGCGAACCGCCCGAGGGCCTGCCGTACGAGCCGCGCGAACCGTCGCGAGACCCGCCGAACGACGAACCACCGCGATCATCCCGACGCGGACCGTCCGAACGGAAACCGCCACGGGACCCACCAGACGACGGACCTCCGCGATCATCCCGACGCGGACCGTCGGAACGGAAACCACCCGGCGAACCACCACGATCATCCCGACGCGGGCCGTCGGAGCGGAAAGCACCCGAGGGCCTGTCGTACGAGCTACGCGAACCGTCACGCTCGGCGCGGAAACCACCCTGCGAACCACCACGGTCATCACGGCGCGGACCGTCCGAACGGAAACCGCCCTGCGAACCACCACGGGACCCGCCGGATGAGGATCCGCCTCGGGAGGATCCACCTCGGGTGGATCCACCCCGGAATCCACCGGACTGCGAGCCCCCACGGGGATTGCCACCGCGCGGGGCTCCGCCACGGCCTTGACCGCGTCCCTCACCGGACGGGGTGCTACGGCTGTTGTTCACTACTTCTGCTCCTCTAGGGATTCCATGTCGTCGGGCAGGAAGGGCGCCAGTTCGGGAAGCTCACCGAGTTCCCGCAGGCCCATCCTCTCGAGAAAATACGAACTTGTCCGGTAGAGCACGGCTTGGCTCTCCGGTTCGGTGCCGGCCTCCTCGACCAGCCCCCTCGTCATCAGCGTGCGCATGACGCCGTCGCTGTTGACACCGCGAATGGCCGCCACCCGGGCCCGGCTCACCGGCTGCCGGTAGGCGACCACGGCCAGGGTCTCCAGCGCGGCCTGGGTCAGACGCGTCTGCTGGCCGTCGCGGACGAACCGCTCCACGAGTGACGCGCACTCGGCCCGCGTGTAAAACCGCCAGCCGCCCGCGACCTCTCTCAGGTCGAAACCCCGCCCGGCTTCGGTGTATTCCGCCGAGAGCTCCCGGAGCACCCTGCCGACCTCATGGACGGGCCGCTCCAGCACCTGGGCGAGGGTCACCTCGGCGACGGGCTCGTCGACCACCAGCAGGACGGCCTCCAGCCCGGCGCGCAGGTCAGGCCCGGCGCTCAGATCAGGCCCGGCCCGCAGATCAGGCTCGGATGCCGTGTCAGTCATCGGCGGGTTCTCCCTCCGGGGTCTCGTCGTAGTCGTCGGCCACGGCGACGTCACCGTCGTCACTGCCGGTCCAGGTCACGTGCAGCTCCCCGAGAGGCTCCACCTGCTCGAAGGAGACGGCCGCCTCCCGGTAGAGCTCCAGAACCGCCAGGAAACGGGCGACGATCTCGAATGTTCCGGCGCAGTCGGAGGTGAGGGCCCGAAAGGTCGCCCTGCGCAACCGCCGCAGCCGCTGAACAAGGATAACCGCCTGATCGCGGACATTGGCGAGCGGTTGGTAGATGTGGGCCACGGAAACCGACGGGGGCACCTTGGGGGCGAAGGCCCGCCGGGCGATCTCAGCGAGGCGGTCGGGACCGATACCGAGGATCAGTTCGGGCAGCAGGCCCGCGAACTGGGCCTCCATCGGCACGGTACGCGGGAAGCGCAGCACCTCCTCGGCCATCCTGGCGGAGAAGACCTTGACGACCTCCTTGTAGGCCCGGTACTGCAGGAGGCGGGCGAAGAGCAGGTCGCGGGCCTCCAGAAGGGCCAGATCCTCTTCGTCGTCGACCTCGCCGGCGGGCAGCAGCCTGGCCGCCTTGAGGTCGAGCAGGGTCGCCGCGACGAGCAGGAAGTGACTCGTCTGGTCCAGGTCCCACTCCGGGCCCCTGCCCCGGATATAGGAGATGAACTCGTCGGTGACCTGGCTGAGCGAGACCTCGGTGATGTCCAGCTTGTGCTTGGAGATCAGACCGAGCAGGAGGTCGAAAGGGCCTTCGAAGACCTCCAGATGCACCTTGAAGGTGTCATCGGCGATCTTCGACTGCTCGGTCATCCCTCCATTGTCCCGCACCGGGAGGCGGGATCACCGCTCCAGCGCGGCCCACCTGGCGAGAACTTCCCTGGCGAGCTCGCGGTACGCACTGGCGCCGAGCGAGGAGGAGTCGAAGCTGGTGATGGGCTCACCTGCCACGGTCGCGTCAGGGAAGCGGACCGTCCGGTTGATCACCGTGTGATAGACCTTGTCGTCGAACGCCTCGACGACCCGGGCCAGCACCTCGCGGCCGTGCAGGGTGCGCGCATCGTACATGGTGGCGAGCAGGCCCTCGATGACCAGCTCGTCGTTGATGCGCTCCTGGACCTTGATGATGGTGTCCATGAGCAGCGCGACACCGCGCAGCGCGAAGAACTCGCACTCCAGCGGCACCATGACGCCGTGCGCGCAGGCCAGCGCGTTGATCGTGAGCAGCCCCAGCGAGGGCTGGCAGTCGATCAGGCAGACGTCGTACTCGGGCAGGAGGGGCTTGATGACCCGGCCGAGCACCTGCTCGCGGGCGACCTCCGTGACGAGCTGGACCTCGGCGGCCGACAGGTCGATGTTGCTGGGCAGCAGGTCCATGCCCTCGACGCCGGTCTCCAGCAGCACGTCCCTGGCCGTGATCTGCCGCTCCATGAGGAGGTTGTAGACCGTCAGGTCGAGCTGGAGGGGGTTGATCCCGAGACCGACCGAGAGGGCACCCTGCGGATCGAAGTCGACCAGCAGAACCTTGAGCCCGGCCTCCGCCAGCGCGGCGCCCAGGTTGATCGTGGTGGTCGTCTTGCCGACGCCACCCTTCTGGTTGACCATGGCGACGACCCTCGCCGGTCCGTGCACGGTGCGAGGGGGCGGGTCGGGGAAAACGGGTCGGGGACGCCCGGTCGGGCCGAGGACTCCCCCACTGCGAGGGGTCCCGGCGGTCTTGGTGTCGCCCCAGGGATTCTCGGGGTTTGCCGGGGCCGCTCCCCGGATAGAACCGTCGGTGGTCACAGTCACCAGTCGAACCTCCCTGACGGCCTCTAACCGGACCGTCCGGACGGACACTATGGCGTCAACACGTATGCGGCAAGGCGGCACGCCCGGACATAAGGAAGGTCAATCCCGCGTGCGCGGATGCACGGCGGCATAGACCTCGCGGAGCTTGTCGACCGTGACCTGTGTGTACACCTGGGTGGTGGTCACCGAGGCGTGGCCGAGTAGTTCTTGAACCACCCTAACGTCCGCACCGCCGTCAAGGAGGTGGGTTGCGAACGAATGTCGCAACATATGTGGTGACACTCCTTCGAGCCCGCCGCGTTCGGCGGCGCCCTGGAGGACCTCCCAGGCACCCTGGCGGGTGAGCCGGCCGCCCCTGGCGTTGAGGAAAAGCCCCGAGGTGCCGTGGCCGTGGGAGGCGATGCGGGGGCGGGCACGGGTGAGGTAGGCGCCCAGCGCCGCCCCCGCGAAGTCGCCCAGGGGCACCAGGCGGGTGCGCCCGCCCTTACCCCGCAGGCGCACCCGCTGGGCCTCGGCCCCCAACTCGACGTCGTCGACGGTGAGCCCGACGGCCTCGGAGATGCGCGCGCCGGTGCCGTACAGCAGTTCGAGCAGTGCCCGGTTGCGCAGGGTGAGTGGAGCGCCGTCGGGCCCCGAGGCGGCGATCAGACGCTCCACGTCGCGGACGCTGATCGCCCTGGGCAGCCGCCTGAGCTGGCGCGGCGGGCGCACCTCGTGGGCGGGGTCGTGCCCGCAGATACCCTGGCTCAGCGCGAAGCGGTGCAGACCACGCACCGCGGAGACGGCCCGCGCCGCCGAGGCGGCGACGAGGGCCTGATGCTCCCCGTCGCCCTCCCTGAGGGCCGCCACGAAGGCGGCGACGTCGTCCTCGGCGACCTCGGCGAAAGTGACACGGCCGCGGTGTTCCAGGTGTTCCACGTATCGCAGGAGGTCACGGCGGTAGGAGGCCAGTGTGTTGGCTGCCAGGCCCCGCTCCCCCGCCAGGTGGGCGAGGTAGCGCAAGAGGACGGCCTCCTTCTCGCTCAGGGTGTCCTCCTGTCATGCCTCCGGTGCGTCGGCGGGCCGCAGCGAGGCGAATCCATCCGCCGAAGCGGCGTATGCGGCGAGAATACCGGCCACGGCTTGGGAATTGTGGATCATTCCCGCCATGGCACGCCGAACCGCGTCGGACAGGGGGATCCAGACCACCGGCATGTCGGCCTCCTCATGCCGCTGGACGAAGTCCAGCTCCCCCTCGGGAATGGGACTGACGTCCCTGGCGAGGAAGATCCGGGTGCGCTCGTCGCTCATTCCCGGCGAGGGGAAGGCGTCGACGAGGGTGTGCCAGGTGCCCGCCCGGTAGCCCGTCTCCTCGGCGAGCTCGCGGGCCGCCCCCGCGCGCAGGGACTCTCCGTCGACGTCGCGCAGCCCTGCGGGCAGCTCCCACAGCAGCCGTCTGACGGGGTGGCGGTACTGGCGGATCAGCAGGACCCGCTCCCGGTCGTCGAGGGCAACGACGACCACGGAGCCGGGGTGGACCACGTAGTCGCGGTTGACGACCTCACCCTCCGGCATGACCACCGCGTCGGTGACCGCGGTGATGACCCGGGCGCGGAAGTGCTCGGTGGAGGAGGTGACCTTCCACTCCTCCGGGACGTCCATGACCTCCAGGACGCCCCCGTTCTCCCCCTCTCGCGTACCGCTCATTTGCCCCGCCCGGCCTTGGCGACGGTGCCGCGGATCTCCGCGTACGTCAGGGCGGCGCCGATCAGGCCCTTGAACAGCGGATGCGCGCGGGTCGGCCGGGAGCGGAACTCCGGGTGCGCCTGGGTGCCGATGAAGAAGGGGTGGGTGTCGGTGGGCAGTTCGGCGTACTCCACCAGGCGGCCGTCCGGCGAGAGACCGGAGAAGACCATGCCGACCTTCTCCAGCCGCTCGCGGTAGGAGTTGTTGACCTCGTAACGGTGGCGGTGGCGCTCGTCGACCTTCGTCATGCCGTACAGCTGACGGGCGAGCGTGCCCTCACCGAGCCTGGCCGGGTAGAGGCCCAGCCGCATGGTGCCGCCCATGTCGCGCTCGCCGGAGACGACGTCCTGCTGGTCGGCCATGGTGGAGATGACCGGGTGGGCGGTCTCCTCGTCGAACTCGGTGCTGCCTGCGTCCTCGATGTCCGCGAGGTTGCGGGCCGCCTCGATGACCATGCACTGCATGCCGAGGCAGATGCCGAGCAGCGGGATCTTGTTCTCCCTGACGTGCCGGATCGCGCCGACCTTGCCCTCGATGCCGCGCACGCCGAAGCCGCCGGGGACCAGGACTCCGTCGACGCCGTCGAGCTCGCGGGCCGCCCCCTCGGGGGTCTCGCAGTCGTCGCTCTTCACCCAGCGGATGTTGACCCGGGCGTCGTTGGCGAAACCGCCGGCGCGCAGCGCCTCGGTGACCGACAGGTAGGCGTCGGGCAGGTCGATGTACTTGCCGACGAGCGCGATCGTGACCTCGTTGGCCGGGCGGTGCACCCGGCGCAGGAGCTGCTCCCACTCCTTCCAGTCGACGTCCCTGAAGGGCAGGCCGAGGCGGCGCACCACGTAGGCGTCCAGGCCCTCTGAGTGCAGGACCTTGGGGATGTCGTAGATGCTGGCGGCGTCGATGGCGGAGACGACCGCGTCCTCGTCGACGTCGCACATGAGACTGATCTTGCGCTTGATCGCGTTCGTGACCGGGCGGTCGGAGCGCAGGACCACCGCGTCGGGCTGGATGCCGATGCTGCGCAGCGCGGCGACCGAGTGCTGGGTCGGCTTGGTCTTCAGCTCCCCGCTCGGCCCGATGTACGGCAGCAGCGAGACGTGCAGGAAGAACACGTTGTCGCGGCCGACCTCGTGGCGGACCTGGCGGACGGCCTCCAGGAAGGGCAGCGACTCGATGTCGCCCACGGTGCCGCCGACCTCGGTGATGACCACGTCCACGTCGGGGCCGGCCATCGACCGGATGCGGTCCTTGATCTCGTTGGTGATGTGCGGGATGACCTGCACGGTGTCACCGAGATACTCGCCGCGTCGTTCCTTGGCGATGACGTTGGAGTAGACCTGGCCGGTGGTCACGTTGGCCGAGCCGTGCAGTTCGGTGTCGAGGAACCGCTCGTAGTGGCCGACATCGAGGTCGGTCTCGGCGCCGTCGTCTGTGACGAAGACCTCGCCGTGCTGGAACGGATTCATGGTGCCGGGGTCGACGTTGAGGTAGGGGTCGAGCTTCTGCATGGTGACCCGCAGGCCGCGCAGCTTGAGAAGACGCCCGAGGCTCGACGCCGTCAGTCCCTTCCCCAGACTGGAGGCGACGCCGCCTGTGACGAACAGATGCTTGGTGTGTGCGGCGCTGCGCAAGAATGCTCCCGTGGTCGTTGAAGATCAGTCGGCACACCCTTATGAATGGCCTACAGGTCCACGGGCTCTCAGAATATCAAACGGTACCGGCGAAGTGCCCGAACGACCCCCACCCTCATTCCTCTAAAACCCGACCAAGCGGTAATTTGATCCGTTATGTCACTTCGTGGGGTGGTACGACGTGCCTTGGGCAGCCTGATCCACCGACTCTGGGCGGCGGTCCGCGCGGCCGGCGCCGTCAGTCCCACCAGTCCGGCCGGATACCGGTTCCGGCGCCTCGGCGAGGGCGCCTGCCTGTCGTTCCCGGTCGGGGCCATCTTCGGCGAGGCCTGGATCGAGATCGGCGACCACACCCTGATCGGCGAGCGGGTCTCCGTCTCCGCGGGCATGGGCCTCGGGATGGACCTGGGCCCGAACTCGATCGTACGGATCGGCGGAAGCTGCTCCATCGGCCGGGGCAGCCACATCGTGGGCCACCAGTCGATAGACATCGGCGACCACGTCTTCACCGGCCCTTACGTCTACATCACCGACCAGAACCACGTCTACGACGACCCCGAGGCACCGATCGGCCGCCAGTGGCCGCGGAACAACCCCGTCTCCATCGGGTCGGGATCATGGCTGGGCACCGGTGCGATCATCCTGCCGGGCACCCGGATCGGCAGGCAGTGCGTGGTGGCGGGCGGGGCCGTGGTGCGCGGGGAGTTCCCCGACCACAGCGTGATCGCGGGCATCCCCGCCAAGGTGGTACGCCACTACGTACCGGGCCAGGGCTGGCTACCGCCTCACAGTAACGGCGTGTCCGTCTCCGGACCGCACATCGTCCCCCTGACGGCGGAAGCCGTGTCACCCGCTGGACGGAAATCGGCATCGGCGCAGGTGGATTTAGGGGAACTTCCCTTGTGAGCACGCGGGCGCCGCTCATAGCTTCTCCCTCGTTCGTCCTCGCCGCCCCTGTGGCGAGGTGGCCGCGGAGGGGATCATTGTGAATGAAATTCGTGTTCGTCGCTTGCTGGCGGCGGCTTCCGGGGCGGTCACCGCGCTGGCCCTGACGCTCGTGCCCGGCGGGGCCGCACAGGCGGCCGACGACACCGTCGAGGTCCTCGTCAAGAACCTCGACAGCCCACGCGGCCTGTCGTTCGGCCCCGACGGCACGCTTTACATCGCCGAGTCCGGCCACGGCGGCAAGATCAAGTGCGCCGCGCCTCCCGCGCTGCCCGGCGAGAAGCCGGAGAAGATGTGCTTCGGCCTGACCGGCCAGGTGAGCACACTCAAGGACGGCAAGTCCTCGGTTCTGATCGACGGCCTGCCCTCGGCGGCCAGCGGTCCGTTCGCGCTCGGTCCGCACGATGTGGCGCTCACGGCGAAGGGCGATCTGCTGGTGACGATCGGTTTCTCCGGCGACACCGCCTTCCGCGCCAAGCTCGGCCCCAAGGCCCGGGGCCTGGGCACGTTGCTGACCCTGTCAAAGAAGGGCAGGCAGGTCTCCGTCGCCGACCTGGCCGCTCACGAGACCAAGCACAATCCCGACCGCAAGGACAAGGGCAGCATGGTCGACTCCTACCCCTTCGGAGTGGCCGCGCTACCCGGAGGCGGAGCGCTGGTCACCGACACCGGGGGCAACTCCGTGCTGCGGGTGGGCAAGAAGGGCGGCGTCAGCACCGAGGTGGTCTTCCATGCCCGATCCGTGGCCGCCCCGCCGCTCCTCAAGATGCCCAAGGGCAGCAAGATTCCGATGCAGTCGGTGCCGATGGGCATCGTCGCCGGCCCGGACGGCGCCCACTACGTCGCCGAGCACGGCGGGTTCCCCAACCCCGAGGGCATGGCGCGCGTGTTCCGCCTGAAGAACGGTAAGGTCACCACCGCGGCCAAGGGCTTCACCACCGTCGCCGACGTGGCCTTCGACGCCCAGGGCCGGCTGGTCGTCCTCGGCTCGGTCGGACCTCTCCCGGCCGACGGCATGAGCAAGAGCGCCGTCTACCGGATCGAGTCCGACGGCAGCCGCACCGAAATCCTCAAGCCCGGCACGCTGGTCAGCCCCCTCAGCGTGGCCGTCGGTCCCGACGGCGCGGTCTACGTGTCCAACAAGGCCATGGCCCCGGGGAAGGGCGAGGTGCTCCGAGTCCCCGTTTCCGATTAGCACTGTTTCCGAGTAGCACTGGAAAACGACGAGGGGCGCGTCCCACGAGGGGGCGCGCCCCTCGTCGTTCTCATATCCGCCCCATGCTCATGTCCGCCTCATGTCCGCCGACCTCATGTCCCCCTCATGTCCCCCTCATGTCCGCCGACCGCATGTCCAGTGGCCCATCTCCGGAACGCGCGGGCTCCGGGAGTCGTTGGAGAATCAGTGAAGAAGGCACACAGCGCAGACATGACATGACGGAGACACGATGCTCGCGGCTCTGACCGGTGTCGGCCTGTCCACAGCGGCCGGGCTCAACGCCTACATTCCCCTGCTGGTCGTCGGCCTGCTCGCCAACTTCACCGATCAGGTACGGCTGCCGCAGGAGTTCGCCTGGCTCTCCAACGGCTGGGTGCTCGGGATCATCGGCGTGCTGCTCCTGGTGGAGTTCGTGTTCGACAAGGTCCCGGTGGTCGACAGCGTCAACGACATGATCCAGACCGTCGTCCGCCCGGCCTCCGGCGGCGTCGTCTTCAGCGCCACCGAGGCCGCGGCCCGGTTGGACGGCTCGACCTGGATGAGCCACAACCCCTGGCTCAGCTGGGTGCTGGGCATCGGGATCGCGCTGGCCGTGCACGTCATGAAGACGACCGCCAGGCCCGTGGTGAACGCCACCACGGGCGGGGTGGGCGCGCCCGTGGTCAGCACCGTCGAGGACGCCGGGGCGCTGGGCATCAGCCTGGTGGCTATCTTCCTGCCCGTCCTGGTCATCCTGGTACTGGCGGGGCTGGCACTGCTCGCCTGGTGGACGACTCGCCGGATCCGACGACGGAGGCGGAGCCGGATGGCCGGCCCGAGCCTGCGATGAGGCCGCGCTACCCGAGGCCCGTGCGGACTATGCTCGAAACGTCCCGTCCAACCCCCATGGGGAGGTGGTTCCGATCGGCGATCTACTCATGATCCTGCTGGTGATCCTGCTGTTCTTCCTTCTCCTGGGAGGGATCGGGCTCTACCTGCTGGTCAAAATAGGCAAGAAGGCCACGAAGAAGGCCAAGAGCGTCTCCACCCGGGTCGCCTCCCACATGGCCGCGATGGGCACCGGCGACGCCGCGGAGACCGAGCGGATGCGTCTTGACCTGCGGCGTGAGATCTCCCTGACCCGCCAGGCGGTGGACCACGCGCTGCGCGGCGGGTGGGGACTGGGCGATCTGCCCCAGCTGGTGGGAGAGATCACGTCGCACGCCGAGCAGCTCGACGCCCAGCTCGCCCACTATGCCCAGGAGCGACGGGTGTCGCCCTACATCGACCACACGGCGCTGGACCGCCTGCGCGAGCACCACGCCAAGCTGACCACATCCTGCGCCCGGATCAGGGCCGACCTGCGCAACGACCAGATGGCCCACTCGTCCGGGGGCATCGACCAGATCCAGGACCGCACCGACCTGGAGATCGAGGCCCGCCGCCGTGCCCCCGACCCGCTGGACCAGATCGACGAGCTCTACAAACGCACCATGATCAACCGCCCCCTCCCCGACGACCTCCGCTGACCGATTGCTCGCAGCCGGTCAGCGGCTCCGGATGACCTGCGGGCCGGACACGTTAAGTATCAGAATGACTCCGTCAGGTAATGTTCCGGGGTGTCGCCGAAGGAGGTTCTCTGATGACAGCCGTTTTCCCCGAGTGGTTCTACCCTGGGCCAGCCGGTGGATGGACCGCCGACATGCTCGATCATCTCCCTCCCGACGCGCCCCGGCATGTCGAACTGATCGACGGGTCGCTCATCATGATGTCTCCGCAGACCGCCTTCCACATGTTTGTCATCAACCTGATGATCGATCAGCAACGCGGTATACGACCACCGGCTCATCTCATGGTTGTCCGTGAGATGACCGTGACCCTGGGAATCAGGCAACGGCCGGAACCCGACATCATGCTGGTGGCGAGTTCGGCGTTGACGAGCCTGAGAACCACCTCGTTCAAGCCGGAGGACGTGCACCTGGTGGTCGAGGTGGTGTCCCCCGAGTCGCTGGAACGAGACCGCACCACCAAGCCGATCAAATACTCCGACGCCGGGATCAGATATCTCTGGCGCGTGGAGCAGGAGGACGACAAGCCCGTCGTCTACACCTTCGAGCTGGAACCCTCCGTCAAGGCATACGTTCCGACGGGCATCCACCGGGGGCGGTTGAAGACGGACATCGGCTTCGAGATCGACCTCGACCTCGACCTCGGCACGTTCATCGGTCCGTGAGGACGTCGTAGAGCCCGAGCCGCGCCCCTCAGAGGCTTCGCTCCCCGCGTGCCCCTTTCCACCGTCCTTGATGCTGGTCGTCCCAGGCCGCCCCCGCAGCGAATCACGCGAGGAACGGCCGAGGGTGGGCGAGTCAGGAGACGCCGGCCTCGCGCATGTCGCGGACCTCTCGCTTGAGCTCCTTGATCTCGTCGCGGAGCCGGGCGGCGACCTCGAACTGCAGGTCCGCGGCTGCCTGGTGCATCTGCTCGGTGAGCGACTCCATCAGCGCCTCCAGCTGGGCCCTGGGCATCTCTCCGGCGATCGCCCTGGCGTGCTGGCCGGCCTGCTTGACCGCGAAACCGGGGACGGGTGCCTTGCCACGTGACTGCTGTCGACCGCTGCCGCCGAGGAGCTGGGCGGTGTCGGCGTCCTCCCGGTTGAGCGAGTCGAGGATGTCGGCGATCTTCTTGCGGAGCGGCTGCGGGTCGATGCCGTTGGCCTCGTTGTAGGCGGTCTGCTTGGCCCGGCGGCGGTTGGTCTCGTCGATCGCCCGCTCCATGGAGGGGGTGATCCGGTCGGCGTACATGTGCACCTGGCCGGAGACGTTTCTGGCCGCGCGGCCGATGGTCTGGATCAGGGAGGTCTCCGAGCGGAGGAAACCCTCCTTGTCGGCGTCGAGGATGGCCACCAGCGACACCTCGGGCAGGTCGAGGCCCTCGCGGAGCAGGTTGATGCCGACCAGCACGTCGAACTCGCCCATCCGCAGCTCGCGCAGGAGCTCGATGCGGCGCAGGGTGTCGACCTCGCTGTGCAGGTAGCGGACCCGGATGCCGAGCTCCAGCAGGTAGTCGGTGAGGTCCTCGGACATCTTCTTGGTCAGCGTGGTGACCAGGACCCGCTCGTCCTTCTCGGTGCGGGTGCGGATCTCGTGGATCAGGTCGTCGATCTGCGACTTGGTCGGCTTGACGATCACCTCGGGGTCGATCAGGCCGGTCGGCCGGATGACCTGCTCGACCACGTCGCCCTTGGAGCGGCCCAGCTCATAGGAGCCGGGGGTGGCCGACAGGTAGACCGTCTGGTCGATCCGCTCCAGGAACTCCTCCCACTTCAGCGGGCGGTTGTCCATCGCGGACGGCAGGCGGAAGCCGTGGTCGACGAGCGTGCGCTTGCGGGAGGCGTCCCCCTCGTACATCGCGCCGATCTGCGGGACGGTCTGGTGGGACTCGTCCAGGACCAGCAGGAAGTCTTCCGGGAAGTAGTCGAGCAGGGTGTTGGGCGCGCTGCCCGGGGAGCGCCCGTCCATGTGGCGCGAGTAGTTCTCGATGCCGGAGCAGGTGCCGATCTGGCGCATCATCTCCAGGTCGTAGGTGGTGCGCATGCGCAGCCGCTGGGCCTCAAGGAGCTTGCCCTGGCGCTCCATGGTCTCCAGCGTCTCGGCCAGCTCGGCCTCGATGCCCCGGACCGCGCTCTCCATCCGCTCGGCGCCCGCGACGTAGTGGGAGGCGGGGAAGATGTAGAGCTCGCTGTCCTCGGTGATCACCTCGCCGGTCAGCGGGTGCATGGTCGAGAGCTTCTCGATCTCGTCGCCGAACATCTCGATCCGGACGGCGAGCTCCTCGTACTTGGGAATGATCTCGACGGTGTCGCCGCGCACCCGGAAGGTGCCCCGGGTGAAGGCCATGTCGTTGCGGGTGTACTGCATGTCGACGAGGCGGCGCAGCAGGCTGTCGCGCTCGACCTCCTGGCCGACCTTGAGCCTGACCATGCGGTCGACGTACTCCTGCGGGGTGCCCAGGCCGTAGATGCACGAGACCGAGGCGACCACGATCGTGTCGCGGCGGGTCAGCAGCGAGTTGGTCGCCGAGTGGCGCAGCCGCTCGACCTCCTCGTTGATCGAGGAGTCCTTCTCGATGTAGGTGTCGCTCTGCGGGACGTACGCCTCGGGCTGGTAGTAGTCGTAGTAGGAGACGAAGTACTCCACCGCGTTGTTGGGCATCATCTCGCGCAGCTCGTTGGCGAACTGCGCGGCGAGCGTCTTGTTGGGCTGGATGACCAGGGTGGGCCGCTGGAGGCGCTCGATCAGCCAGGCGACCGTGGCGGTCTTGCCCGTGCCCGTGGCGCCCAGCAGGACGTTGTCCTTGTCACCCGCCTTGACGCGCCGTTCGAGCTCGGCGATCGCGGTGGGCTGGTCGCCCGAAGGGGTCATGTCGGTGACGACCTCGAAGGGGGCCACCTTGCGCTGCAAATCTGTTACCGGCCTCACCTGTTCCACTGTAGGCGGCGTGACCGACAATCCTTCTCCGTACGGTCTCCGCCGGGGCGGCCAGGCTTAACCGCGAAGCAAGTGAACCGCAAGCGGCATCCCCTTTACTGACCGACGTGCCTGTGCTCACAAAGCGTGATATATCGAGCTTTCGACATACGACTATCCAGGAGGTGTGATGTCCCGGCCAAGAGAAGCCATGCAGTACGCGAGGGCCGCGGCCCAGACGGTAGGGCAGGGCGGCGACATGCGCCAGGTGGTCGGGCAGGCCGTCGGACAGTTCGCGGGCCAGATGGCCGGGCAGCCCGCCGACGGCCCCGGCGGGCCGGGTAACTCCGGAGGCTCGGGTAACGAGGGCTTTGCGCTCAACCCCTCCGACTTCGCCGCCGCCCGTGACCACGGCGCCTCCCCGGGCACGATCATCGAGGCCCGCAGCGCGCCGCTCAACGAGGCCGGCGAGATCGTCAACCGGAGCTTCAGCGGCAACGGCCAGCACGGCGAGCCCGTCCACGTCATCTCCCCGGTGGTCATCCCCAAGAGCGGCGCCGCCAAGGTGATCATCCCGCTGGTGGTGCTGGCCGGCCTCGGCCTGGTCGGTCTGGTCGCCACCGGGCTGCCCGACGGGGCGCGGGTGCTGTTCGGCCCGCACTACTGGGCCGTGCTGGTGCTGGCCGCGGCGTTCCTGTGGTGGCGCAGGAGCGTGGTCATGGTGCCCGAGGGCTGCAAGGCCCTGGTCACCAAGTTCGGCAAGCTCGTGCAGATCGCCGAGCCGGGCCGGGTGACGCTGTTCAACCCGTGGAAGCAGGTCGGCTACATCGTCAACACCACCCGCGAGTACCCCTTCAACGCGCCCATCCGCGAGGCTCCCACCCAGCAGGGCGTCAAGGCCAGCGTCGACCTGTTCCTGCAGTTCCGGATCGAGGACCCGGCCGAGTTCATCTTCGTGCTCGGCTCGGTCGGCGGCTTCCAGGCCAAGCTGCAGAACGCCATCAGCGAGGTCACCCGCTCGCTGATCTACTCCCAGCGCGCCGAGGAGATCTACGACCTGGTCGGCGAGAGCACGATGGGCATGCTGGACAACCTCAACCAGCAGTTCCTGCCCGCCGTACGGCTCACCGACGTCAACATCACGCACGCCGAGCCGTCCAGCCAGGAGTACCGGATGGACCTGGCCGCCCCCGAGATGATCAGGGTCGCGAAGGAGGCGTACACCTACGAGTACGAGCTCCAGCTGCGCAAGGAGCAGAACGAGGGCGACCTGATCAAGGAGCTCGCCGGCCTGCAGGAGCAGCTGTCCGCCATCCACGCCGAGATCGCCGGATACCAGGCCCGGATGGACACCGCGCTGGAGCGCGCCTCGCACCAGGCGAAGGCCCAGGGAGGCCAGCGGCTGGTGGAGGCGGAGTCCACCGCCAAGGCCAACGCGGCGCTGCTGGAGGCCCAGGCGCTGGACATCCGCGCGCTGAGCGCCGCCGAGGCGCCAGAGATCCTCGACTACCGGTTCCAGCAGGACCTGCTCGACAAGCTGGAGTCCGTCGCCTCGCACCTGCCGCGCCTGGTGCAGGTCGGCGAGAACGTCGACCTCGACCTGCTCGCGCTGGCCAGGCAGCTGGTCGGCAGCCGCGAGGCGCAGCTGTTCTCCGAGGCGGACATGGCCGCGATCAGGGCCCGGATGGCCGAGATCGGCGGCCGCATCGAGGAGCGCGGGGCGGAGATCGCCGCCCTGCTCAACCCGCCCGCCGACGTCGCCGCTCCGGTACGGGAAGAGGGATGACGTGAACGGGGACGTACGGCGAACGCGAAACGTTGAAGGTTCGTTGAGAGGAATGGTGAGGTCTCGGTGAGCGCCGGAGAGTTCTCCAAGATCAAGGAATCCCTGGCCGCCTGGTCGGAGATCCGCCAGCTGCTGCGCGGCGGCGAGTCGGGCCGGCTCGTCCCGGTGGTGATCCCCAAGGACCGGCGCGGCTTCGCCTGGGTGACGCTGCTGTTCTTCGCCCTCTACCTGGCGGGTACCGCGGTGCTCGCCGACGGGGTGCTCTCCCTGCCGGCCGCGGTCGGCGCGGTGTTCTTCCTGATAACGGCGCTGGTCTGGCTCTGGCGCCGGGCGATCATCGAGATCGAGGAGGGCACCACCGGCGTGCGCAGCCGGTGGGGCGCCATCGTCGGCACGCTGCCTCCGGGGCGCCACTACCTGTGGCTGCCGTGGGACCGGGTGGACGCGGTGGTGGACACCTCCACCGAGATCCCCTACTCCGCGCCGATCGTGGCCTGCCCGACCGCGGAGAACGTCCCGCTCAAGTCGATCGAGTTCTTCCTGAAGTTCCGCATCGTCGACCCGGTGGCCTTCGTCCGTACGATCGGCGCCGGCAACTTCGACCTGGTGCTCAGCAGCGCCGTACAGGACGCCATCCGCCAGCGCAGCCGCCTGGTGCGGACCGAGCGCGCCTACGACCTGCGCGGCTCCGACGTCGGCGACATGCAGGAACTCCTCACCCGCCAGCTCGGCCGGTACGGCGTGCGGATCACCGGCGCCAACATCCCCGACGTGCAGCTGCCCGACCAGTACCAGCAGCACCTGGCCACCCGGGAGAAGGTCGCCAAGGAGCTGTCGGCCTTCGAGCGCGAGTGGGAGCTCACCCGCAAGCGCCGGATCGACACCCTGCTGATGGAGATCGAACGCTCCAAGAAGACGCGTGACGCACGTATCGTCGAGGTACGAGCCGCCGCCAACACAGCGCGTAAGGACGTCGCCCGCATGCTGGAGGAGCACGAGACCGAGGCGCAGCGGGTGCGCTGGGAGATCGAGGCCAAGGGCCGTGCCGAGCTCACCTCCGCCGAGAACGAGGCGAAGGGGCTGCGCAGGCTGGCCGACTCCTACCGTGACAACCGCGCCGTGCTCCAGTACGAGCTGGCCCGCCGCAGGCTCGACGTGGGCGCCAAGCTCGCGGAGAGCGCCCCACGTCCCGTCGTCGTCCGCACCACCGGCGCCTCCGGCGACACCTCCGCGCTGTCCACCCTGCTTCTGGCCCAGCTCCTCCCCCAGTTGGGCGGCGGCAACGGCCAGGTCACCCCTCCGAACCAAGTCCCCTGAGAAAAACCTCCAATCCCTGGGAGTCAAAATGGTGTTCCGTAAGCTGATGGCCGCGTTCGGGGCGGGTGTCGAGGTCGACACGGTCCTGCAGAACTCGCACGTGCGGCCCGGCGAGGTCCTGCGCGGGCAGGTCAACTTCCGCGGCGGCGGCTCCGACTACAAGGTGGAGGGCATCTTCATCGACTTCACCGCCGTGGTCGAGGTCGAGAGCGGTGACAACGAGTACAAGTCGAACTACAGCTTCCTGCGTCAGCAGATCACCGGGCCGTTCCACCTGGCCGCCGGTGCCCCGCAGTCGGCCCCCTTCGAGATCCAGGTCCCCTGGGAGACCCCGATCAGCGCCATCGGCGGCCACCCGCTGCGCGGTATGAAGCTCGGCGTCTCCACCGAGCTGGCCCTGGCCGGCGCGCTCGACAAGGGCGACCTCGACCCGCTGTTCGTCAACCCGCTCCCCGCCCAGGACAACCTGCTCAGCGCGCTGGACCGGATGGGCTTCCGCTTCAAGAAGGCCGACCTGGAGCGGGGCACCCTGCACGGCTCGCAGATGCCGTTCTTCCAGGAGATCGAGTACTACGCGGGCGGCGAGTACCAGCGCCACTTCAACGAGCTTGAGCTGACCTTCATCGCCGGCCCCCAGTCAATGGGCGTCATCCTGGAGGCCGACAAGCGCGGCGGCTTCGCCAGCTCCGGCCACGACAGCTACAGCCACTTCACCGTCCACTACAACGACCACCCGGGCCAGGTGGAGCAGTCGCTGCGCGGCGGCCTCCAGGCCATGGCCCAGAAGCGCGGCTGGTTCTGACCTTCCTCTCTGTACGGGTGTGCTCCGGTCACCGGGGCACACCCGTTTTCCGTTTCTGCACGTGACTCCTCCGCTTAAATCGCTGGGTCGGCCGTGCCGGATCGGGCGATTGAATGAGGGTCGATGATTCGCCCGCTTGATTTCAGGGTCTACTCTCGCGCTTCCTCTCGGCGGCCAGGCGGCGTGCCATTTCGCCGAGGGTCGCCGCGCACATCACGTTGGACAGGTCATTCCCGCCGAGAAACTCCTCGGACAGGCTGTGCCGGCGTACGGCGTAATAGCCGCCTCCGGCCGCCTCGGAGATGAGCCAGTGCCCGCCGTACCGGACGATCAGGATGGCGATCGTCCCCGGCAAGCCCTTTTCCTCGCCTGATGCGTCGGTCATCGTCGCGCCAGTTGGAACCAGACGATCCGGCCCGCCGTGCCCTCGTGCCAGCCCCAGGACAGGGCCACCTCGCTGACCAGCCAGAGCCCACGGCCGCCTTCGGCGTCCTCGGCTGGGAGGTCATGTACGAACAGCTCGACCATCTCGCTACCATCGCAGGCTGGCAGAACGTGAAGGTGCAACTCGTCCCCCACGACACCTTCTGCACTGCGGGCCTGATGTCCGGATTCGTGCTCGCCCAAATGCCGGACGCGCCGACCGCCGTCTCCGTAGAGTCTGCCGGGGAAGGTGAAGTGTCAGCGGAGCACAATCTGGTAAGCGTCGTCTGGGGTAGATATGACAGGATCCGAGCAGAGGCACTTCGTCCCAGCCAGTCGCTAGAGATGATCAAAGAAGCGAGGGACCAATGGAAGCAACAGACCTGACCGGCCTCGACCTCTCCAAGGCCGCCTGGATGAAGAGCTCCCTCAGCGGCGAGAGCGGCGGAAACTGCGTCGAAGTCGCCGGCAACCTCCCCGGAGCCGTCGCCGTCCGCGACAGCAAAAACCCCACCGGCCCGGCCCTCACCTTCACCCCGGCCGAATGGCACACCTTCCTCAACGCCGTAAAATCCGGCCACTTCGACTGACCTGCCACCGGTTCCGAGCACCTGGTCAGAGATTCCGCCCCTCCGGAGAATCACCCGCACCCGACCGCTTCAACTTACCGCGCTAACCCGCTGGGCGCAGGACCCGTTCCCAGGAGGTGTGCGTGTCACGCAGGGCGCGTTCGCGCCGGTCGGGTGTCACGCAGATGTTGTCACCGGCGAACGCCTCACGCCAGACGTAGCCCTGGATGCAGGTGCGCGACCCGTACGGGTCCGTCCAGCGACCGGCCCCCATCATGTTGTCGGCGATACTCCACCGTGTAGTGGTGGAACGGGTCGGCGGCGTCGAACGGGACGCGTACCATCCGCGTGCCGCTCAGGCTGGGCTGGTCCAGCGATACGAGGCGCACGGTCCGGCTCGCCAGGATGACCGCGCATCTTAGCCGGGTGCGCGTGTCACCCCGTCGACCCTCTCGTTCAGGCCGTGGCGCGGGCGACGAGGTCCTTCCAGAGGCCGTCCATCCTGGCCTCCAGCTCCTCCAGGGTTCCCTCATTCGGTACCACGATGTCGGCGATCTCCAGGCGCTCCTCGCGGGTCGCCTGGGCGGCGAGCCTGGCCCTGGCGTCCTGCTCGCTCATGCCGCGCAGCTCGACCAGCCTGGCCACGCGCACCTCGTCGGCGGCGTCCACGACGACCACGACCTCGTACATGGGTGCGAGCTTGTTCTCCGCCAGCAACGGGACGTCGTAGATCACGATGCTGCCGGGGGCCACCTGCCGCTGCAGCTCGGCGACCCTCGCGCCGACCAGCGGGTGGACGATGGCGTTGAGCGAGGCCAGCTTCTCGGAGTCGGCGAAGACAATCGAGCCGAGCTTCTCCCGGTTGAGCGAGCCGTCCTCGTGCAGGACCTCGGCGCCGAAGACCCCGACCACGCGCGCCAGACCCGGGGTCCCCGGCTCGACCACCTCCCGGGCGATCTTGTCGGCGTCGATGACCATGGCGCCACGGGAGGCCAGCCTCCGGGAGACCTCGCTCTTGCCCGACCCGATACCGCCGGTAAGACCCACCTTCAACATGATCCGCAGCATACGCGGTGCGAGTCGCCCGTCGGCAGCGGGCCGGAACCACCCTTCGCGGCGCCGGAGGTCGCGCCTCCGGCCGCCATGCGGAGAACGGCCCCAACGGGCCACCGTGGTACGGGAGGGCGTCTGAGCGTCCCTACAGCTCCCTGCGCATGTGCACCAGCGTCAGGTGGTCGCTCATCCGTTCCCTGCGGGTCTCGCGGTAGCCGTGGCGGCGGTAGAGCCGCAGGTTGCCCTCCGACAGATGCCCGGTGAACAGGTCGAAGGCGAGTGCCGCGGCGGCCTCGTCGTGCAGTGCCGCCAGCAGCGCGCCGCCGATGCCGGCGCCCTGCCTGTCGGGGGCGACCACCAGGCGGCCGACCAGGCAGGTCGTGCCGGACATCCGGCCGCGGACCGCGCCCACGATCCGCGACCGGTCACGGGCGACGAGCACGATGGCCGTCTCGACCGCCCTGCGGACCTGGCCGGCCGACTCCACCAGCGGCGCGATGAACGGGTCGCCGTAGAGCTGGGCCTCGCCCACGTAGGCGGCGCGCTGCACGGTCAGGATCTCGCCCGCGTCCTCGGGCTCCGCCCACTCGATCACGGCCACGGCGCCACCCTAGCGGGCGCCCACGGGCGCCATACCGGAAAAAGGCGTCGGGAACGCGGGAAGGGCCCCGCCGGAGCGGGGCCCTTCCGTTGGAACCGTCTACCGCACAGGTCAGCTCTGGCCGCCCGCGAGCTTCTCGCGCAGGGCCGCGAGAGCCTCGTCGGAGGCGAGGGCGCCCGCCGCCGGAGCGGTGGAGCCGCTGCTGGAGCTGCCGGCAGCCGGGGACGGGGTCTCGCCGGAGTAGGACGTGGGGGCAGCCTCGCCCGCCTCGGCCTCGGCCTTGCGAGCCTCCTCGACCTGCTTCTTGTGAGCCTCGAAGCGGGTCTGGGCCTCGGCGTACTGCCGCTCCCACTCCTCGCGCTGCTTGTCGAAGCCGTCGAGCCACTCGCCGGTCTCGGAGTCGAAGCCCTCGGGGTAGATGTAGTTGCCCGAGTCGTCGTAGGTCGCCGCCATGCCGTACAGCGTGGGGTCGAACTCGACGTCGGCGCCGATCGCACCCTCGTTCGCCTGCTTGAGCGAGAGCGAGATCCGGCGGCGCTCCAGGTCGATGTCGATGATCTTCACGAAGATCTCGTCGCCGACCTGGACGACCTGCTCGGGGATCTCGACGTGGCGCTCGGCCAGCTCGGAGATGTGGACCAGGCCCTCGATGCCCTCCTCGACGCGGACGAACGCACCGAACGGCACCAGCTTGGTGACGCGACCCGGGACGACCTGACCGATCTGGTGGGTACGGGCGAACTGCTGCCAGGGGTCTTCCTGCGTCGCCTTGAGCGACAGGGAGACGCGCTCGCGCTCCATGTCGACGTCGAGCACCTCGACGGTGACCTCCTGACCGACCTCGACGACCTCGGAGGGGTGGTCGATGTGCTTCCAGGAGAGCTCTGAGACGTGAACCAGACCGTCGACGCCGCCGAGGTCGACGAACGCACCGAAGTTGACGATCGAGGAGACGACGCCCTTGCGGACCTGACCCTTCTGCAGGGTGTTGAGGAACGTCTGGCGAACCTCGGACTGGGTCTGCTCAAGCCAGGCACGGCGGGACAGAACCACGTTGTTGCGGTTCTTGTCGAGCTCGATGATCTTCGCTTCGAGCTCGCGGCCCACGTACGGCTGGAGGTCGCGGACGCGCCGCATCTCGACCAGGGACGCCGGCAGGAAGCCACGCAGGCCGATGTCGAGGATGAGACCACCCTTGACGACCTCGATGACGGTGCCGGTGACGATGCCGTCCTCGTCCTTGATCTTCTCGATCGTGCCCCAGGCCCGCTCGTACTGAGCGCGCTTCTTGGACAGGATCAGGCGGCCTTCCTTGTCCTCCTTCTGGAGAACCAGGGCCTCGACGTGCTCGCCAACCTCGACGACATCCGCCGGGTCGACATCGTGCTTGATCGAGAGCTCACGCGAGGGGATGACCCCCTCGGTCTTGTAGCCGATGTCGAGCAAAACTTCGTCTCGGTCGACCTTGACGACGGTGCCCTCGACGATGTCGCCGTCGTTGAAGTACTTGATGGTCAGGTCGATCGCTGCGAGGAAGTCTTCCTCGGAGCCGATGTCGTTGACCGCTACCTGCGGGGTGCTCGAGGTGGCCTCAGTGCTGCTCGTCATGTGTGGAGTTGCTCCGAACGCGGACAGATGTCGATGTGGCGAACGCGCGGCAGGCCTCTTACCGTCAGCCGAAGAATTCACATCGGCGTGATCGAGCGCGAGCCCACTCCGTCCGAGACACGCGCGAGCCCACAACGCAGCGATCAGCATATGAGACCAGACGGGTATGGTCAATCCGACGACACTACGCTCCCGCGTGCCGAAAGGATAACGATCTCACCTAATAGGTGTTGATCATTTGTCTCCGGTCGGCTCTGATACTACCCCGAAGCCCCCGTGGGATGGAGATGCGCTCGGGGTCGCCGTCCGCCGTGTAGCGCTGGCGGGGGTGCTTGTTCAGCCACCCCAGCCAGTATTGGGAGCACCATTTCCGGCACTCGCCTTTTTTACCATTGCTCTGGATCCGCTGGACGGAACGCCAGTCGTAGTCCTTGACGAACGGCGAGACCGACGGCTCGGCGCCGGCCAGGAAGATGGCCTTGAACCGGTAGGGGACACCCTGCCACTTCCCCGACTGCACCGTGGACCTCTTACGCGGCATCGCGCCGAACGGCAGCGCCATCGTCTCCGAGGGGGGAACGCCGAGCTGCTTCAGCAGCCGCTCGACCCTGGCGAGCTGCTCGGCGATCTTCTTCTTGGGCCGGCTCGGCAGGTAGGGGTGGCCCCAGGTGTGGTTGGCCACCTCGAACCCCCGCGAGGTCAGCCATTGCACGGCCTGTGCCTGATCTTCACCGTTTCGCAGGCCGAAGGGCTGTCGGTTGACCCAGAAGGTGGCGACGGGCCGGAACCCCGGGTATTTCTTTGCCACCTGATAGATGATTCCGACCGCGGTGTCCTTGGCGGGCGTGCCGTCCGCCTCCAGGGCGAAGTGGCTGTGGTGACCGTCGTCGAAGGTCAGCACGACCGGGTACTTGCCCGCGGGGATGTCCATCCTGCCGATGGCGAACTCCCGCGCGGTGACCGGCACGTAACCGTCCCTGGCGAGCATCTCCAGCTCCTTGCGCAACTGGGCGGGCGTGCGGTCGATCGACGCCAGCCGCTTGCCGATGATCCGGTGGTACATCAGGATCGGGACCATGCCGGCCTCGTTGGCCTTCACCTGCCGTGCGAACTCCGGCGACGCGGTGACCGGCGGCGGCAGCTCGGCCGAGGGAAGGTCGGGCGTCGGTGAGGGGGCCGCGGGCGGCTGGGACGGACCGGGCGCCGCCTTGCCCGCCCCGGAGGCGCCCGGGGCGCCGGATGGGGCAGGCGGAGCGGGGAGCACGAGGAGCACCACCACCGCCACCGCGACGACCACCACATTGGTGAGCATGATGATCTGCGTCAGGGGGATTGGACTCCGCACAGCACTCCCGGCCCATCGAGCTTATTCGGACTGGATCACCAGCCTAGAACAGACTCGGACAGGCCCGACCAATCGGCGGAGTCCGGCCCTGCCTGAGGGGCGGTCACCCGCCCGCTCGGAGGTGGTCGTCAGCGCCCAGCGAGACCCGCGGGGAGCGAGCGATGTTCATCCGGCCGGCGACCGGCTCACGCGCGGTCCCCGGCGCCTTGAAGGCGGCGGTCAATGCCCGGTGTCTTGGAGGCGTCCGGTCAGTACCCGGTGTCTTGGAGGCGTCCGGTCAGTACCCGGTGTCTTGGAGGCGTCCGGTCAGTGCCCGGCGTCTTGGAGGCGTCCGGTCAGTGCCCGGCGTCCTCCCAGGTGCGGCCGACGCCCACCGAGACGGCCAGTGGGACGCGCAGGGCGTAGGCGGCGTTCATCCGGTCCGTGACCAGGTCGCGCAACGTCTCCAGCTCACCGGGGGCCACCTCGAAGACGAGCTCGTCGTGGACCTGCAGCAGCATCCGGGAGCCGAGCGCCGCCTCCTTGAGCGCGCCCTGCACGTTGAGCATGGCGACCTTGATGATGTCGGCCGCCGAACCCTGGATGGGCGCGTTGAGCGCCATCCGCTCGGCCATCTCGCGGCGCTGGCGGTTGTCGCTGTTGAGGTCGGGCAGGTAGCGGCGCCGACCCATGATCGTCTCGGTGTAGCCGTCGTTCCTGGCCTGCGCGACGATCGCGTTGAGGAAGTCGCGGACGCCGCCGAACTCCTCGAAATACCCCTCCTTGAGCGCTCTGGCCTCGGAGACGGGGATGTTGAGCTGCTCCGACAGCCCGAAGTCGGACAGTCCGTAGGCGAGGCCGTAGTTCATCGCCTTGATCTTGGCCCGCATCTCCCCGGTGACCTGCTCGGGCTCGGTGTCGAAGACCCGGGCCGCGGTGGCCTTGTGGAAGTCGTGCCCGGACTCGAAGGACGCGATCAGCGCCTCGTCGCCGGACAGGTGGGCCATGATGCGCAGCTCGATCTGGCTGTAGTCAGCGGTCAGCAGGGTCTCGAAGCCCTTGCCGACCACGAAGCCCTGCCGGATGCGGCGGCCCTCGGCGGTGCGGATCGGGATGTTCTGCAGGTTGGGCTTCTCCGAGCTGAGCCGCCCGGTGGCCGCCACGATCTGGTTGAACGTGGTGTGGATGCGGCCGTCGTCGGCGATCTCCTTGATCAGGCCCTCGACCGTGACCTTCAGCTTGGCCTGGTCGCGGTGGCGCAGCATGATCGTCGGCAGCTCGTGCTCGGTCTGGGCGGCCAGCCAGGCCAGCGCGCCGGCGTCGGTGGTGTAGCCCGTCTTGGTCTTCTTGGTCTTGGGCAGGTTGAGCTTGACGAACAGGATCTCCTGGAGCTGCTTGGGCGAGCCCAGGTTGAACTGCTCGCCGCCCACGGAGGCGTGTGCCGCCTCGACCGCCTGCTTGACCGCGGCGCCGAACTCGGCCTCCAGGCCGCTGAGATACTCCCGGCCGGCGGCGATGCCGGCCCGCTCCAGCTCGGCCAGCACGGTGACGAGCGGCAGCTCCACGTCTCGCATCAGGTGAATACCGCCCAGCGGCTCCAGGAACGCCTCCAGCGCGTCGGCGAGCTCGCCGACCGCCAGTGCCCGCAGGGCCAGGTCTTGGGCGGCGTCGTCGTCCTGGTCGTCGAAGAGGCTGGCCTGGCCGCCGTTGTCGGCCTCGCCGCGCAGCTCGCGCCGCAGGTAGACCCGCACCAGGTCCTCCAGCGGGAACGAGCGCTGCCCTGGCGTCGCCAGGTAGGCGGCCAGCGCGGTGTCGCAGGTGAGGCCGCGCAACTCCATGCCCTGCGCCCACAGCGCGAGCATCGGGCCCTTGGCGTCGTGCACCGCCTTGGACTTCGAGGAGTCTGCCAGCCACTCGCGCAGGGCCGCCTCGTCGGCCTCGGTCAGCGTGGTCGGGTCGATGAACGCGGCCCCGGCCCCGGCCGCCGCGATGGCGATGCTGTCGACGCGGCCGGTGCCGCTGCCGTACTCGCCCTTGAAGGCCAGGCCGACGCGGCCCTCGGGCAGCGCGCGCAGCCACGGGTCCACCTCGTCGGGGCCGAGGGTGACGACCTCGACCTCGAAGCCCTCCTCCGTCGCCGCCTCGGGCGAGCCGATCGTCTTGAACAGCCGGTCGCGGATCTCGCCGCGGAACTCCAGCGTGTCGAGGATCTTGTTGATCTCGTCGCGGTCGGCCGCGCCGACCGTCAGCTCGGAGACCTCGTGCTCCAGCGGGACGTCGCGGATCAGCTGGGTGAGGCGCCGGTTCATCAGCACCTGGTCGAGGTGGTCACGGAGCTTGTCGCCGACCTTTCCCTTGACCTCGTCCACCCGGTTGACCAGCTCCTCCAGCGAGCCGAACTCGCGGATCCACTTGGCCGCGGTCTTCTCCCCCACGCCGGGGATGTTCTTCAGGTTGTCGCTGGAGTCGCCGCGGATGGCCGCGAAGTCGGGATACTGCGCCGGGGTGAGCTCGTACTTCTCCAGGACCGCCTCGGGGGTGAAACGGGTCATGTTGCTGATGCCGACGCGGGTCATCAGCACGGTGACCCGCTCGTCGACGAGCTGCAGCGCGTCCCGGTCGCCGGTGACGATCAGCACGTTCATGCCCTGCCCGGCGGCACGGGTGGCGAGGGTGGCGATCAGGTCGTCGGCCTCGTATCCGGCCAGCGACAGGTGCGGCACGCGCACCGCGTCGAGCACCTCGTGGATCAGGCTCATCTGGCTGCGGAAGCTGTCGGGGCTCGCGCTCCGGTTCGCCTTGTAGTCGGCGTACTCCTCGTGGCGGAACGTCGGCTCGGAACGGTCGAAGCAGACCGCCACGTGGGTCGGCCGCTCGTCACGGAGCACGTTGACCAGCATCGAGGTGAAACCGTAGACCGCGTTGGTCGTCTGGCCCGTGGTGGTGGAGAAGTTCTCCTCCGGCAGGGCGTAGAAGGCCCGATAGGCGAGTGAATGCCCATCCAGCAGCAGGAGACACGGACGAGTGGGGGTCGCTTCGTTCTTCGGCACAGCGAAAGCCTAGTCTCCTGATACGACAGAAAGCCTGACTCACCTGACAGGAGACATCCCCTTGACCATGACCGACCCCGACGAGGCCACCCTGCCCATCGAAGAGCAGATGAGCGCCGCCCACCGGAACACGCTGATCGAACGGATGGGCATCGTGATCACCGATGCCACTCCCGAGCGGGTGGTCGGCACGATGCCGGTCGAGGGCAACATCCAGCCGCGCGGCCTGCTGCACGGCGGCGCCTCGTGCGTGCTGGCGGAGACGCTGGGCTCGATCGGCGCGCTACTGCACGCGGGCCCCGGACGCATCGCCTTGGGCATCGAGATCAACGCCACCCACCACCGCTCGGCCACCTCGGGGCTGGTCACCGGCGTGGCCACCCGGCTGCACGGCGGCCGGACGCTCACCAGCTACGACATCGAGATCGTCGACGAGCAGGACCGCCGGGTGTGCAGCGCGCGCCTCAGCTGCATGCTGCGCGACGCCTGAACACACCCGGATCGCCTTTTTGCCATTGTCGGGCGACGATTCCGCTACGGTGGGTGACGGCGATGCCCGCGGGGAGGCCGAGTAGAAAACGTACGGGGTCGGGGAAGCTCCATACGGCGCCAAAGGCCTCCCCCGGGCTCGTGAGATGGCCGCCCCGTCGACCTCTCCGAACGGCCCGCCCCGATCACGCTCCGGTGCGCCGCCCCTCCGCGTCCGGTGGGCTCGCGGGCACCCGCGCAACCGCCCCGTACCGCCCGTACCGCGTGAACGCGCACGGCCCGCGCCGAGCGGGCACGGGCCGTGCGAGGTGAGGCTCAGATATCCGTGTGCGTCGGGTCGAGCACGCGGCGCAGGAAGGTCTTCGTGCGCTCGTGCCGCGGAGCGCCGATCACCTGCTCCGGGGTGCCGTCCTCCACGATCACGCCGCCGTCCATGAACACCACCCGGTCGGCCACGTCGCGGGCGAACGCCATCTCGTGGGTGACCACGAGCATCGTCATCCCCTCCTCGGCGAGCTTGCGCATGACAGTGAGCACGTCACCGACGAGTTCCGGGTCGAGCGCCGAGGTGGGCTCGTCGAAGAGCATCAGCGCCGGGCTCATGGCCAGCGCCCTGGCGATGGCCACCCGCTGCTGCTGGCCGCCGGAGAGCTGGGTGGGATAGGCGTCGCACTTCTCACCGATGCCGACCTTGTCCAGGTTCTCCCTGGCGATCTTCTCGGCCTCGGCCTTGCCCCGCTTCAGCACCCGGCGCTGCGAGACGATCACGTTCTGCAGGACTGTCATGTGCGGAAACAGGTTGAACTGCTGGAAGACCATCCCGATGCCGCGGCGGGCGGCGTCGATGTCGACGTCGCGGTCGGTCAGCTCCACTCCGTGGACGACCACCCTCCCCGACGTCGGCTGCTCCAGCAGGTTCACACAGCGCAGCAACGTGGACTTGCCCGACCCCGAGGGGCCGATGACGCAGACCACCTGGCCGGGGTCGACGGCGAAGTCGATGCCCTTGAGAACCTCCAGCTTGCCGAAGCGCTTGTGCAGGTCACGGATCTCGACCGCGTGGTTCACCGGAGTCACCGTCCCTTCGCCTGGCGCTTCTCCAGCCGGGACGCGAGATAGCCCAGCGGGATGGTGACCAGAAGGTATGTCACGCCCACGACCAGGATGGGCGTGGCGTTGGCATGGGTCGAGGCCATGTCGTTGCCGAACTTCGTGAGCTCGACGTAGTCACCGGAGACACCGAGGAACAGCACCAGCGAGGAGTCCTTGAGCAGGGACACGAACTGGTTGGTCGTCGGCGGGATCACGATGCGCACGGCCTGCGGGATGACGATGGAGATCATGGCCCGCGTGTACGACATGCCCAGCGAGCGCGCCGCCTCCATCTGCCCCTTGGGCACCGCCTGGAGTCCCGCCCTGAGCGTCTCGGCCATGTAGGCCGAACCGACGATCGTCAGACCCAGGATGCCCTCGCCGTAGGTGCCGCCCGGCACCTGGAAGCCGCTCAGGGCCAGGGGCAGGAACAGGATGAGCAGGAAGATCAGCAGCGCGGGCAGGCCGCGGAAGATCTCGATGTAGGCGATCGCGATCCACCGGTAGGGCCGCACCGACGACATCCGCATCAGCGCGAACAGCAGACCGAGCAGGAAGGCGAAGACGAAAC
This sequence comes from Streptosporangium sp. NBC_01810, assembly GCF_035917355.1. Classification (NCBI taxonomy): domain Bacteria; kingdom Bacillati; phylum Actinomycetota; class Actinomycetes; order Streptosporangiales; family Streptosporangiaceae; genus Streptosporangium; species Streptosporangium sp. NBC_01810. Next base: position 4,033,301 of record NZ_CP109070.1, read on the forward strand.
CGCCGACCGAGTAGATGATCGTGTTCTTCAGCGCGATCGTGAACAGTTCGGGAAGCGTCTTCTCCGCGACGTCGAGTCTGGCGAAGTTCTTGCCGAGTTCGGCCCACTCGATGCTCAGGGCCAGGAAGACGACCACGGCCGCCAGTACGACGTATTGGACGGCCCGGCTGATCTGCTGTCTCTTACGGGGACTGAGCCCACTCCCGGCGGGGGCGCCCCCACCGGGAGTGGGCTCGGTCGTCGTTGGCTGGTCCGTCATCGGTTAGCCGAGCTCCCCGGGCTTCTTACCGAACCACTTGACGAAGATCTGCTCGTAGGTGCCGTCCGACTTGGCCGTGGTGATCGCGTCGTTGATCGCCTTGAGCAGGACCGGGTCGGCGCCCTTCTTCAGGCCGACGCCGTACTGCTCGCCGGTGTCGAGGCTGGCGACCAGCTCGAACTTCTCCGCGATCTCGGGCTTCTTCAGCCAGGTCAGGACGACGGGAAGGTCCTGGACGATCACGTCGACCTGGCCGGACTGCAGGCCGAGCAGTTCCTTGGGAGAGTCGGCGAACTCCTTCGGGTCCATGCCCTTGCCCTTGACGTAGTCGAGGCCCGTGGTCGAGGCCTGGGCGCCGAGCTTGAGGCCCTTGGCCTTGACCTCCTCCAGGGTCGCGACGCCGGCGCCCTTCTTGGCCAGCAGTGCCTGCGTGGCGTCGAAGTAGGGCTCGGAGAAGTCGATGTTGGCCTTGCGCTCCTCGGTGATCGTCATACCGGCGGCGGCCACGTCACACTTGCCCGCCGCCATCGCCGCGCCACTCTTGATGACGGCGAAGTCGATGTCGACGATCTCCTGTGTCAGGCCGAGCTTCTTGGCCGCCAGGTCGACGATGTCGACGTCGAAGCCGACGACCTTGTCACCCTCCTTGAACTGGAACGGCTCGTAGGGCAGGTTGGTGCACGTGGTCAGCTTGCCAGGGGTGATCACCTGCGGGCCGGCCGCGGCCGCGGGAGCACTCGCCGAGGCACCATCGCTCGGGCTCGCGGTGGTGGCCTCGCCACCACCGCAGGCCGCGAGGCCGAGCGCACCGGCGACGACCATCGCGCCCACCGTAAGCGCACGACGGGAAACAAAACTTAGGCCCACAAAGGCCTCCTTACGGTCAATGTCGCTTCTTGTATGGATACCTCAGTGCAGGTCATGCTCCATCACCTGCACAATCGTGCAGATCACCGGTATGACACAATTCGGACAACAACCGTGTCAGGAGCCCCCCGTCCCACACCCTGCTCCGGTACGGATCGGGATGCGAGCACTTGCCTGATCGCCAACGCCATCCGGGCGAGCCGTTGAACCTCGGAGCCGGACTCGGTTACGTTGCCCGATATGCGTGCCCTCATGATCCTGTTCAGCGGTGCCGCTCTCACCGCCACCGTCCTGTCCGGCTGCACCGGAGAGGGACCGGTCGCATCCGCCTCCCCCTCGGCCACCCCCACCCCGACCTACGAGCTCCCGCCGCGCCCGGTACGGCCGGGCGAGAGCCCCGTCAGGGCCGCGCCGGTGACCGACGGCGACACCCGGTTCCAGGTGATCGGCCTGCAGAAGGGGCTGAGCGGCTTCTTCGGCAGCCACGCCGAGTGGCAGGCCAAGGGCCAATACGTGGTCGTACGGATCCTCGTGGAGAACCCCGGCCGCACCAACTCCCGCTTCGACGCCAAGCGGCAGAAGCTCATCACCGCCGACGGCACCGTCCACGCGATCGACAAGTTCGCGCAGGCCATCAAGCGGCAGCCGGACACGCTTCCGCTCGGCGCCCAGGTCAGGATCGAAATGGACCTGTGGTACGACATCCCCGCCGAGGCGAAGGTCTCCGCGATCATGCTGTTCGGCGACCCGCCCCTCGGCGTTGGGGGCACCACCGACGGCGTGCGGGTACCGCTGTCCTGAGCCTCCCCGACATGTGCGGGCCCACCGCGCGCCGACGCGCGGCGGGCCCGTCCATCTGCCATGAAAGGCGCCGGGTCAGGCCTGCTCCTCCGGAGCCGAGGCAGCGGCGGGAGCACCCGCCCCCTCCTCGACCAGGTCCTGCGACACTCCACCGCCCAGGTAGGCGGCCTGCACGGCGGGGTCGTTGAGCAGCTCGTCCGCGGGCGCGCTCTTGACCACCTTCCCGGTCTCCAGGACGTAGGCGCGGTGGGCCAGCTTCAGCGCCTGCTGGGCGTTCTGCTCCACCAGCAGCACCGTGGTGCCCCGGCGGTTGATCTCCTCGATGATCGAGAAGATCTGCTGCACGATCAGCGGCGCCAGGCCCATCGACGGCTCGTCAAGCAGGAGCAGCTTGGGCTTGGCCATCAGCGCGCGGCCGATGGCGAGCATCTGCTGCTCACCTCCGGACATCGTGCCGCCCATCTGGGTCCTGCGCTCCTTCAGGCGGGGGAACAGCTCGTAGACCTCGTCCAGGTCGGTGCTGAAATCACCCGAGCGGGTATAGGCACCCATGAGCAGGTTGTCCTGCACCGTCATGCCCGGGAACACACCCCGGCCCTCGGGCGCCTGCCCCAAACCCGCGACGACCCGCTTGTGGCCGGGCATCTTGCTGATGTCATTGCCGTCGAAGGTGATGCCCCCCGACGACAGCGGACGCAGGCCCGAGATCGTCTTCAGGGTCGTGGTCTTACCCGCCCCGTTCGCCCCGATGAGCGTGACGATCTCGCCCTCGTTCACCTCGACCGAGATGCCCTTGAGCGCCTCGATCTTGCCGTAGTGGACATGGATGTCCTTGACCTCAAGAAGCATCGGCGGGAGCCCCCAAATACGCCTCGACGACCCGAGGGTCGGTCCGCACCTCGTCCGGCAGGCCATCGGCGATCTTCTGGCCGAAGTCCAGCACCGCGATGCGGTCGCTGATGCCCATGATGAGGCTCATGTCGTGCTCGATGATCAGAATCGTCCGCCCGGCGTCGCGGATGTCCCGGATCAGCTGCTGCAGCGCCACCTTCTCCGCCGGGTTCATACCGGCGGCGGGCTCGTCCAGCAGCAGCAGCTTCGGGTTGGTCGCCAGAGCGCGGGCGATCTCCAGACGGCGCTGGTCACCGTAGGGCAGGTTCTTGGCGTGGTCCTGCGCACGGCGCGAGATGCCGACGAAGTCGAGCAGCTCCATCGCCAGCGCACGCCCGTCGCGCTCGGCCCTGCGGTGCCAGGGAAGCCCCAGCGCCACGCTGACCATGCCAGACTTGTGGTGCGCGTCCGCGCCCACCATGACGTTCTCGATGGCCGTCATGTTGTGGAACAGGCGGATGTTCTGGAACGTGCGGGCGATACCCCGCTTTGTGATCTTGAAGCGCTTGACGCCGCTGATCTTCTCGTCCAGGAAGCGGACCTCACCCTCGGTCGGCTGGTAGACCCCGGTCACCACGTTGAACACCGTGGTCTTGCCGGCGCCGTTCGGACCGATGAGCGCGAAGATCTCCCCCTCCTTGATGGTCAGGTCGACCTCGCGCAGCGCCGTGACACCGCCGAACCGCATCACGAGGTTCCGCAGCTCCAACATGGTGCGGCCACTCCGCTCCGCCTGTGCCACCTCCGAGGTCACAGTGGCCGGATTCACCTCGGCGCTCACTTGGAAGCCACCTCCTCAACCTGCGAATCGGGCCCGGGAACCTCGGCCCCGAGCGTACCCATCCCGCCTGTTCCCTCTTGCAACTCCGCCCTGCGTTGACGCGACGGCAGCAGACCCTCCGGACGGAAGATCATCAGCGCCACGAGCACCGCACCGAAGATCAGCATGCGGTACTCCTGCAGACCACGGAACCGCTCAGGCAGCCAGGCCACCAGGAAGGCACCCAGCATGACACCCGGCAGGTTGCCCGAACCACCCATGACCACCGCGGCCAGAATCGTCGCCGACAGCAGAAACTGGAAGTCGTTCGGGTTGATCGAGATGGCCTTCGCCGCCCACAGCACGCCCATCGCGCCACCGATGGAGGCACCGATCGCGAAGGCGAGCATCTTGAAGCGGAACGTCGGCACGCCCATGACCTCGGCCGCGTCCTCGTCCTCACGAATCGCCGCCCAGGCACGCCCGACCCGGCTCTTCTCCCAGCGCTTCACCAGGATGATCACGATGACGGCCAGCGCGACCAGCAGATAGTAGTAGGGGCGCGGGTCCAGCACCCCGTACTTGAGGGGATCCACCCCGAACACCTCGGAGAAGTTCACCCCGAAGAGCTTGAAGTCCTCGACGCTCGGCGGGTGCGGAATGCCGCGGACGCCGTTCGGGCCACCGATCTCGTCGGTGTTGCGGGCGGTGATACGAATGATCTCACCGAAGCCCAGCGTGACGATCGCCAGATAGTCACCGCGCAACCGCAGCGTCGGAGCGCCCAGCGTGAGGCCCGACAGGGCACAGATCCCGATGCCGACCACCAGGATGAGCCAGAAGTTCCAGCCCAGCCGGGTACCGATCAGCGCCATCGCGTAACCGCCCACGGCGTAGAACGCGACGAAACCCAGGTCGAGCAGGCCCGCCTGACCGACCACCACGTTCAGGCCGATCGCCAGGACCACATACGTCCCGATCGGGAAGAACAGGATGCTCGCCCAGTCGGTGTAGGGCGACATGAAGGGGGCGAGACTCTCCGAAGGCAGCAGCAGCGCCCCGACGATCAGGAGCACGTACAGCACCCAGCGCTGCCAGCCCGGAGTGCTCAGCCAGCGATCGTGCATGGCGTCGCCGAAGCGACCGAGACCATTACGGAAACCTGCCAGGGAATTCTTCTGGTTCATGCGCGCGCCTGCTGGAGTGATTCACCGAGGATTCCGGTGGGGCGGAACATCAGGACCAAGACGAGGATGGTGAAGGAGATCACATGCTTCCAGTCGGAGCCGAAGAAGATGGCTCCGTAGTTCTCCACCAGCCCGAGCGTGATTCCACCGACCAGGGCGCCGCGCAGGTTGCCGATGCCACCCAGGACCGCCGCGGTGAACGCCTTGATACCGAAGAGGAATCCGACAAAGTAGTGCGTGTTCTCGTACGAGATCAGATAGAGCGCACCCGCCACACCGGCCATACCGCCGCCGATGAGGAAGGTCATCCGGACGATCCTGTTGATGTCGACGCCCATCAGCACGGCCGCCTCGGGGTTCTGCGCGGTGGCGCGAATACCCCGGCCGATCTTCGAGCGGTTCACCAGGGCGTCCAGCGCGATCATCATGCCGATCGCCGCGAGGATAACGAATATCTGGTCGATCCGGACGGAGTGCCCGAAGATCGAGAAAAGTTCGCTCCGCTCCATCAGCCGGGGCAGAGCCATCTGAATACGACCCTGCTCCGGACGGTTGAAGACCTCCGGGATCACCAGGAGCGCGAACAACTCCTGGAGGAAGATCGAGGCACCGATGGCCGAGATCAGCGCCGCCAGCCGGGACGCGCCGCGCTTGCGCAGCGGCCGGTAGGCGATCTGCTCCAGCGCGATCGCGGTACCCGCCGAGGCGAGCATGCCGACCAGGATCATCGCCACCACGACACCGACCAGCGCGATGCCGGTCAGCGGCGAGTTGATGCCGAACACGAACGGCACCAGCATCGCGCCGAACGTACCGATCATGAAAACTTCTGAATGTGCAAAGTTGATCAGCCGCAGCACGCCGTACACCATGGTGTAACCGAGTGCGATCAGAGCGTAGATCGAGCCGAAGGCCAGGCCGTCGATCGTCGCCGGCCAGAACTGATTGATGAAGTCATTGAGCACTAGGGTTTACCACTTCCAGCGGGGGTCGCCTGCACTTTCGGGTAGCACACCGCCTCCAGCAGAACCTCGTGGACTCTCTGGAAGGGCGCGGGGAGCGGGAACACACTGCGCCTTCCCGCTCCCCGCGCGCCGACTACCTACTCTTCTTCAGCGCCGGACTAACCCAGCTTGGCCTCGGTGGCCTTGCCCAGCAGACCGATGGCACCGTCCTTGACCTGGTAGATGTAGATGTCCTTCGCCGAGACCTCACCGTTGGCCTCGAACTTGACCTGCTTGGAGACACCCGCGAAGTCCACCGTGGCGATGAACTCGTTGATCTTCTCAGCCGTGGTGTTGCCCGCCTTGATCGCCTCGACGAAGACCGTCGCGGCATCGTAACCCTCAGCCGCGTAGATCGCCGGGTCAGCGCTGTAAGCGGCCTTGTAGGCGTCGGCGAACGCCTTCACCTTGGCGTCGGTCACATCCGGGGTCGCGATGTAGCACGGGCAACCGACCAGCGCGCCCTCGGCGTTCGCGGCACCGGCACCGTCGATCAGACCCTTGTCCAGCGAACCGTCGCCGGACAGGAACTTCGCGTCCTTGACCCCCTTGTCGCGGAGCTGCTTGAGCAGGTTGCCACCCGCGGCGTAGTAACCGCCAAAGAAGATCGCGTCAGGCTTGGCAGCCACGACCTTGTTCACCACCGAGGAGAAGTCACTCTCGGTCGGGTCAAGCGAGTCGGTCGTCAGCTTCACGCTCTTGGCCTCAAGCGCGCCCTTGACCGCGTCGGCAAGCGGCTTGCCGTACTCGGACTTGTCGTCGATGACGAAAACGTTCTTCGCCGCGAGACCCGTCGCAATGAAGTCACCGATACCGGGACCCTGAACATTGTCACTCGGCAGCACGCGGTGCCAGTACTTCCAGCCGTTCGTCGACAGCGCGGCGTTGGTGGCGGACGCCGAGATGCTCGGCAGCTTCGCCTCCTCCAGCACCGGCGCCACCTGAGCGGACTCACCGGAGAACGCCGGACCGATCAGGCCGACGATCTTGTCGGTCTTGATGGCCTGCTGAGCCAGCGCGACCGCCTTCGACGGGTCCGCCTGGCTGTCGTACTCGACCAGCTCGATCTTCACGGCCGGGTTGGTCTTGTTGTACTCGTCGATGACGAGCTTCGCACCGTTCCTGGGGGGAATGACGATGCCGGCATTGGCGCCGGTCAGGTCTCCCATGAAACCAAGCTTTATGGTACCGGGGGCGGCAGCACTGGAGCCACCCTCAGCCGGCGTGGCTTCCGTACCACCGTCACCGCAGGCAGCGAGACCGAGGGTGAGCGCCACACCGGCGGCAAGCACTCCACCGAGGCGTGCAGTCTTAGGCCGCAAGGTTGCCTTCCTTTCGCCCGTTCCCTCGTCAGGACCGGGTTCACAGATGCCCTCCCTGGCGGGTGGCCAGGGGTTGTGTCGGTTAGTACAGCCAGCCGATGTCACGGGTCGATACAGGACGGCCCGCCGTTACCGTTTCTTTACAACACCGATCCTTTTCGGCTATCAGACACAAAAGCCGTGGTCACTGGCGACTTCGCCACCTCCACGGCCATCACCCCGGCCCCCGGAAAGCCCATATCGCCTCCTCCGCGAGCTACACCCCGACAGGTACGGGCTTACGGAAAGAAGCGGAGAGTCCGATTCAGGGCTCCTCCGCCCCCACCTCAGGGCCACCCCCACCCCTGTCCACGCCATCACCCGCGCCCGCGTCCGCGACCACGAGCTGCGCAACCTGCCGCATGCTCAACCTGCGATCCATCGACGCCTTCTGAATCCACCGGAACGACTGCGGCTCACTCCACCCGTGCCGCTCCATCAGCAGACCCTTGGCCCGCTCCACCAGCTTGCGCGTCTCCAGCCGCTCGGAGAGCGTCCCGACCTCCCGCTCCAGCGCGGCGATCTCCTGGTGCCTGCTGACCGCCATCTCGATCGCCGGCACCAGATCCGACTTCGTGAACGGCTTCACCAGATACGCCATCGCACCGGCGTCCCTCGCCCGCTCCACCAGATCACGCTGCGAGAAGGCCGTGAGAATGAGACACGGCGCGATCCGCTGCGACACGATCTGCTCGGCCGCCGAGATCCCGTCCAGGATGGGCATCTTCACATCCAGGATCACCAGGTCGGGCCGCTGCTCCATCGCCAGCTTGACCGCCGACTCCCCGTCCCCGGCCTCCGCGACAACCTCGTACCCTTCTTCCTCTAACATCTCCTTGAGGTCGAGCCGGATCAGTGCTTCATCTTCCGCGATCACCACTCGCCGCTGCATACTCACGAGCAAGAGAGTACCGACGTCCGCTAGATTAGGACCACGCCGGTTCCGGTCAAGCGATCGTCATCGGTTAGGATGCACGACAAGCGTTTTGGATAGATTCGGACATGTCCGGATTCCTGCCCCGGTACCCCAATTGGCATGAGGGAGCGGATTCAAAACCCGTACAGTGTGGGTTCGAGTCCCACCCGGGGCACGCTTCAACCGCCCGGCCACATGGCCGGGCGGTTTTGTCGTACCCAGCTGAAACACTTTCCGTATGTACGACGTAACCATCCGTGAAAGAGTTCGTGACCTCCTCAAGTCGGGCGAGACGATCAGTTCGGTCAGCCGCCGCACCGGCATTTCACGGTCGACCGTCAGGGCATGGCAGGAACGTCCGGATCACCTGGTCCGACGTGTGGCTTCCTGTCCTCGATGCCTGGAGATTCCGGAACTTCCCGACCCGCAAGACAAGTACGCCTACCTTCTCGGCCTCTACCTTGGAGACGGCTACATCAGCACCGTCGGCGACCCTTCCAAGCAAGTCTGGTCATTGCGCATCATGTGCGCCGATACATGGCCAGGACTACAGGAAGAGTGCATTCAGGCACTTCTATCCATCAGACCGGACAATAGGGTCCGTATGCTGCCCAGACAGGGCTGTACCGAAATCAATTCCTTCTCCAAGCATTGGCCGCATCTGTTCCCACAACATGGGCCAGGGAAGAAGCACACTCGCCTGATCGAACTGGAAGCCTGGCAACGCCAGATCGTCGCAGCGAATCCGGGCCATCTCGTTCGAGGGCTGATGCACTCCGATGGTTGTCGCGTCATCAACCGTGTTCAACGGCAGCCACCCGGCGAGACACACTGGTACGAGTACCCGCGCTACCTCTTCGTGAACGAGTCCCGGGACATCCTCGCTCTCTGCGGGGAAGCGCTCGACCTGCTGGATGTGGCGTGGCGTTATTCCAAGCCCAACACCATCTCCGTGGCCAGGCGAGCCGCCGTTGAGCGGTTGGACGAGTTCGTGGGGCCGAAGTACTGAGGTGGTTCGGTGGGGGCGCCCCGGTGGGCGAGTAGGTTGCTCGGAAGACGGCGTGACCGAGGGGGATGCGTGGGAATCATGGAGAACGGCCAGGCGGAGCTGAGCGGTCCCGGTGTCGGGCGGGTGTGTCTTCCGGAGGAGGTGCGGCTTCGCGGGCACGGGGTGGTGCTGCGGGAGTGGAAGGACGGCGATCTGGGGGCGATGGTGAAGCTGTTCGACGACCCCGAGGTGGCGTACTGGACGCCGCTGGTCTCGCCGTTCGGCCCGCAGGCTGCGCGGGCCTATCTGGAACGGGCCCGGCAGCGGCGGGCGGCCGGGGAGCGGCTGCAGTTGGCGATCACGGTGGACGGTGGTGAGCCGGTGGGTGAGGTGTTGCTGATGTTGAGCGGTCTTGGCCTGGATGTCGCGGAGATCGGTTACAGCGTGGGGGCCGCCTACCGGGGCCAGGGGCTGGCGAGTAGGGCGGTGCGGGTGATGACGGAGTTCGCCCGCGAGTCTGTCGGGGTGTCGCGGCTGTTGCTGGAGATCGAGGCCGGTAACGCGGCGAGCGTGGCGGTGGCCCGCGCGTCGGGGTACCGGCTGACGGACGCGCCGCCGGTTCCCTCGGAGGAGAAGGGGCGGCCGATAGCGTTGCGGACGTGGGAGTACGAGGATGGAGAATCATGAGCACACTCGCTGACAGGGCCATCGCGGCCCTGCGCACCACCCATGACGGGCTGGCGGCCTTCGTCCGCGGCCTGGACTCCGCCGACCTCGACCGGCAGTCGGGTGCCTCGGAGTGGACCGTCGCTCAGGTGCTCAGTCATCTCGGCAGTGGCGCCGAGATCGGCCTGGCGACGTTGCGGGCGGCGCTGGACGGCCAGGAGGCTCCCGGCCAGGATTTCAACCACGAGGTCTGGGACCGCTGGAACGCGAAGGATCCCGAGGGGCAGTGCAAGGACTTTCTCGTCGCGGACGCTGAGATCGTCTCCGCCTACGAGGGGCTCGACGCCGGCTCTCGCGAGCGGCTCCGGATCAAGCTGGGATTCCTGCCCGAGCCCGGCGATGTCGCGCTGGTGGCCGGGATGCGGCTGAACGAGGCCGCCCTGCATGCCTGGGACGTCCGGGTCGCCTTCGACCCGGCGGCCACCGTGGCGTCGGAGACGGGTGGGGTGCTGACCGATCTGTACTCCGGGCCGCTTGATTTCATGATCGGCTTCATTGGCAGGTCCGATGCTCTCGACGATCCGCGCCGTGCCACGACGCTCCGGGTCGAGACGACCGATCCCGCGCGCGTGCTGGGTCTCACCCTTGGCGAGACCGTCGGTTTCAGTGAGGCGCCTGAGGCGGCCGATGTCACCCTGTCGCTTCCGGCCGAGGCGTGGGTGCGTCTGCTCGGCGGCAGGCTGGCTGGCGAGCACACCCCTGCGTCGGTGGCCGTCACCGGTGACGGCATCACCTTGGACGATCTTCGCCGGGTGTTTCCTGGGATCTGAGGCCCGCCGGTTGGGGTTCGCCGGTTGGGGCGCGGGGTCGTTCATGGACGCCTGGCTCGAAGACGGGTACGGCCACCGCCGGAGCGGTGGCCGTATGCTCGTGTGTCGATATGCTCGGGTGTCGATCAGGAGGGGTTGGAGACCGCCGCTCCGATGGTGTGCACGCGCAGGGCGTTGGTGGAGCCCGCGGTGCCAGGAGGCGAACCGGCGACGATGACCACCTTGTCGCCCTTCTCCAGCCGGGAGTGGGCCAGCAGCGCGGCCTCCACCTGGCGGACCATGTCGTCGGTGTGGTGGACGAACGGCACTTCGAAGGTCTCCACGCCCCAGGTCAGTGCGAGCTGGTTGCGGACGTGGCTGGCGGAGGTGAAGGCCAGCAGCGGGATCGGGGAGCGGTAGCGGGCCAGGCGGCGGGCGGTCTCACCGGACATGGTGAACGCCACCAGCGCCTTGGCGCCCACGATGGCGCCGACCTCGGCGGCGGCGCGGGCGATGGCGCCGCCGGTGGTCTCCGGCAGCCGGTCGAGGCTGTGGGTGGCCTGGAGTGAGCTCTTCTCCGCGGTCGTGGCGATGCGGCTCATGGTCTCGACGACCTCGATGGGGTAGTTGCCGACCGAGGTCTCCCCGGAGAGCATGACCGCGTCGGCGCCGTCCATGACGGCGTAGGCGACGTCGGAGGCCTCCGCCCGGGTGGGGCGCGGTGCGGTGATCATCGATTCGAGCATCTGGGTGGCGACGATGACCGGGCGGGCCTTCTCGCGGCAGAGCTCGATGGCCCGCTTCTGCACGATGGGCACCTCTTCGAGGGGCAGTTCGACGCCGAGGTCGCCGCGGGCGACCATGATGCCGTCGAAGGCCTCGATGATCTCGGGGAGCCGTTCCACCGCCTGCGGCTTTTCGATCTTGGCGAGCAGTGGGAGGCGGATGCCTTCCTGCTCCATGATGTTGCGTACCACGTCGGCGTCGGAGGGACGCCTGACGAAGGAGAGCGCGACCAGGTCGAAGCCGGTGCGCAGGGCCCAGCGCAGGTCGGTCTCGTCCTTGTCGGTGAGGACGGGGGCGCTGACGTTGACGCCCGGCAGGTTGAGGCCCTTGTTGTCGGAGATCATGCCGCCGATGATCACGCGGGTGGTGACGCGCTGGTCTTCGACCCGGGTCACCTCCAGGCGGACCCGGCCGTCGTCGACCAGGATGCTGTCTCCGGGGTGGACGTCCTTGGGGAGTCCCTGGTAGGAGGTGGAGACCTGCTCGCGGTCTCCGGGGACATCCTCGGTGGTGATCGTGAAGACGTCACCGAAGCCGAGGCGGACGGGGCCCTCTTCGAACTTGCCGACCCGGATCTTGGGGCCTTGGAGGTCGGCCAGCAGACCTACGCCACGCCCGAGCTCGGCGGCCGCCTCCCTCACCCTGTCGTAAACCTCCTTGTGCAGTTCGTGGCTGCCGTGGCTGAGGTTGAAACGGGCCACGTCCATCCCGGCCGCGATCAGCTCGCGGAGACGTTCGGGAGAGGAGGTGGCGGGGCCGAGAGTGCAGACGATTTTCGCGCGACGAGTCACGGATCCCACCCTAATTGGTACAGACCACTTGGTCGTGACGTTGGTCATGGCGGCAATGAAAAATTCGGTGACATAAACGCTACCCTTGGTGAACGGGAGGTTGCGAATCGCCCCTCACGTCACATTCACCGCAACCTTGCTCATCAGGGACACAGATCCCCGTTTTCCCGGGCCGCTCCCTGGCGACCTCAGGCTCTGGAGCGCGGGTTTAGAGCGCGGGTTCGGCCTGTCACGAAAGTCAGGCCGTTCCGCCGGAGGTACCGGTGACCCTCCGGTTCTGCCCCTGTTCCCCGGCCTGACCGCTCCACCCGCCTGTTGATCCTCTTTTGAACGTGACAAAACGAACATAACGGGGCGCTGTTTCCGTCGGGGCGCCCCTCCGGAGCCCGCCCCGGTGGCCGGCGTTCTCATCGGATCCTCATCGGGCGCCAAGCGGGCGTTGAGACGGTTTCCACAGGGTGTGGCCATGGACGCGCGCCGTGTGGCGGCTGTACCTGCGGCCGGTGGGCGCGGCACGAGCCGCGGCCTGTCGGGACGGGGCCCGGGCGGATGGAGCCCCGGTGCGGCCTCAGCGGGTGACGGAGGCCGCCCCGGCGGCGTCGACGATGCCCCGGCCGTAGAAGCCGTTGCGCGCCTTCGAACCCTCGCACTTGTGAACCTCGTCCGCGACGAGGTCGATCTTGTAGGCGTACTTGCGGGACGAGGGGCAGGCCTTCTCGGTGGCGGTGGCGTACAGCAGGCGCTGGACCTCTCCGGGGGCCATGGTGAGGCCGCTCTTGTCCGGCTTGCCGAAGCGGCTGATCAGGATGGCGGCCACGCCGGTGGCGTGCGGGGCGGCCATGGAGGTGCCGACGAGGTACTGGTAGTAGGCGCAGACGTCGTCGCGGCACTCCCGGATGATTGATTTGTACTTCGGGGTGCCGTCGGCGTTGAGCTGTCCCTTGGCCCGCAGCGCGTTCTCCGGGGCGGGGGCCAGGATGCCCTTGGTGATGTCGTAGCCGGTGCCGCCGTCGAACTCGTCACCGCCGGGTGCCGACAGGTCGGCCTGCTCGATGCCGTAGTCGGAGTAGTAGGCCTTGCGCTTGCTCGGGCCGACCGCGGAGACCGAGATGACGCCCTTGGACTCGGCCGGGACGTTGAGGCAGGAGTTGTCGATCTTGCGGGTGCGCTCGACGTCCTTGGGGTAGTCGGGGCTGGTGTCGTCCTTGCTGGGCCTGCCGAGGTCCGTGGAGCCGTTGCCGATGGCGCTGATGAGGGTGACGCCCCGCTTGCGGGCGTAGTCGAGGGCGCGCTGCATGCCGGTGACGACGCCGCGCTGCTCCAGCTGCTCGGCCTTGGAGTCGGCGGGGTTGGCCTTGCAGTTGAACAGCCACGGGTCGACGTAGAAGCTCATGTTGACCACGTCGATCCCGGCGTCCGCGGCGTAGGTGAGCGCCTCGATGCTGGGCTTGAGGAAGAACAGGCCGGAGTCCTGGCCCGCGCGCAGGTTCACCAGGGAGACCGCGGGGGCGACTCCGGCGACGCCCCGGCCGTTGACCGGCGAGGCGATGGTGCCGGCCACGTGGGTGCCGTGGCCGTCGTCGTCCCAGTCGACCGGGTCCTTGCAGTTCTTGAACTCGCAGGGCCCGTCGACGGTCTTGCCGGCCGGGTCCTTGGGCCGGTCGGTCACGAAGTTGCGGCTCAGGGCGTAGTTGAAGTTGGGGGCGATGTCGGGGTGCCTGCCGTCGATGCCGGTGTCGATGACGCCGACCAGCACCTGCTTGCTGCCGGGGGCGGTGGCGTGGGAGCCGTCCGCGGTGGCGCCGATCATCTTCATGTCCCACTGCTGTCCGGCCAGCGGCTCCGATGCGCCGGTGGCGGACGCCCGACCGTCCGGAGTGCCCCGCTGACCGAGGGCGTCGGAGGGCGGAAGGGCCGCGGGGGCTCCTGTCGCGGGGAGCGCGGGGGCTCCTGTCACGGGGAGCGCGGTGGCGGAGCCGATCCTGCGGTCGGAGGAGACGCCCACGACGGCGTCGCTGTCGGCGAGGTCCTCCACGAAGCGGGAACCGGGGCCGCCGGCGACGATGTAGCCGAGCCTCGTCTCCGTGGACAGCGCGGTGCCGCCGCTCGCGTCGATCGCGTCGATCGCGCGGTCGTGGGCGCCGTCGGCGTAGAAGACCAGGTATTCGCGGGCCTGGCTCGCGACCGTGGCGGCCCCGCCGTCCAGGGCTCCCACCGTGAGGGTCGCCGCCAGGGCGAGCACCGTTCCCGCGCCCGTCAGGCTTCTGATCCCGCGTCTCATCGATCCTCCGCACCTGGCCCGATCAAGAAAATTTATCCTTCAGCCGTACGTACGACAAAGCGAACTCAATATCCGCTCTGCGCATTTTTCCGTGAAGGGGCCAGTGGAACGGCCGGTACACAAGGCGTTCCCGGGTGCGGCGGACGGTGCCGCACCCGGGAACGCCTTGACGTGCTCATACCGGCCGTGACATACACGGACCAACTACAACCTACTTAGTGTTCAGACCAGCCGCGTTCAAACCAGTGGCCTCGCGGTCGGCGGGATCGCCACCGGCAGGGCCGTCTGGCCGGTGAGGTAGCGGTCGGCGGCCGAGGCTGCCGAGCGGCCCTCGGCGATCGCCCACACGATCAGGGACTGGCCGCGACCTATGTCCCCGGCGACGAAGACACCGTCGACCGAGGACATGTAGCCCCTGTCCCTGGCGACGTTGCCCCTGGCGTCGAAGAACTCGCCCTCGGCGACTTCGGCGAGCTCGGTGAGCAGGCCCTTCTTCTCCGGGCCCACGAAGCCCATCGACAGGGTGACCAGCTCGGCGGGGATCTCCCGCTCCGAGCCGGGTACCGGCTTGAATCCGGCCGCGGGACCCTCCACCTCGACCAGGCGCAGCGCCCTGACGTTGCCGTCGGCGTCGCCGGCGAACTCGGTGGTGGAGACCGCGTAGACCCGGTCGCCGCCGCCGTCGGCCAGCTCCTCGTGGGCGCTCTCCATCTTGAACAGGATGGGGAAGGTGGGCCACGGCTGGCTGCCGGGGCGCTCCGCCGGGGGCTGGGGCATGATCTCCAGCTGGGTGACCGAGGCGGCTCCCTGACGGATCGCGGTGCCGATGCAGTCGGCACCGGTGTCGCCGCCGCCGATCACGACGACGTGCTTGCCCTCGGCGCTGATCGGCGAGACCGGGTAGTCACCCTCCTGGACCTTGTTGGAGGGCGGCAGGAACTCCATCGCCTGGTAGATGCCCTTCAGGTCGCGCCCGGCGACGGGCAGATCCCGCCACTGGGTCGCGCCACCTGCCAGGACGATCGCGTCGAACTCCTCGCGCAGCCGCGCCGCCGTGATGTCGACGCCGACGTTGACGCCGGTACGGAACTCGGTGCCCTCGGCCCGCATCTGGGCGAGCCGGCGGTCGATGTGCCGCTTCTCCATCTTGAACTCGGGAATGCCGTAGCGGAGCAGGCCGCCGATCCGGTCGGCGCGTTCGAACACCACCACGTCGTGCCCGGCGCGGGTGAGCTGCTGTGCGGCGGCCAGGCCCGCGGGGCCCGAGCCGACGATCGCGACCCGCTTACCGGTCTTCGAGGTGGGAGGCCGGGGGGTGACCCAGCCCTCGTCGAAGGCCCGGTCGATGATCTCGACCTCGACCCGCTTGATCGCGACCGGGTCGGAGTTGATACCGAGCACGCATGCCGCCTCACACGGAGCCGGGCACAGGCGGCCGGTGAACTCCGGGAAGTTGTTGGTGGCGTGCAGGCGCTCGATGGCCTCCTGCCAGTCGTCCCGGTAGACCAGGTCGTTCCACTCGGGGATCAGGTTGCCCAGCGGGCAGCCGTTGTGGCAGAACGGGATGCCGCAGTCCATGCATCGCGCCGCCTGCTTGGTCAGCGCGGGCTTGGGGAAGTCCTCGTAGACCTCCCGCCAGTCGCGGATGCGCACGTCCACCGGGCGGCGCGCCGGCAGCTCGCGTCCGTGAGTGAGGAAACCCTTGGGGTCGGCCATCGGTCGTACCTCCCTTATCCCTGAACAACCTGAGCGGTCTGGACGAGTCGCCGGGGGTTCCCGGCCGGGGTGCGCGTGGACATCGGCCTCACCCCTGGACCGCGGCGGTCATGACCGCCTCGTCGATGTCGCGGCCCTCCAGCCGGGCGGACTCGGCGGCCCGCAGGACCCGCTTGTAGTCCGTCGGCATGATCTTGCCGAAGCGGGACGGGTCCCAGTCGGCCAGCAGCGCCTTGGCCACCGTGGAGCCGGTCTCGGCCAGGTGCGCCTCGACGATCTCGCGCAGCGCCTCGGAGTCGGCCTCGTCGAGCTCCTCGATCTCCACCATCTCGCGGTTGACCCGCTCGACGTCGAGGTCGAGCAGGTAGGCGACGCCGCCCGACATGCCGGCCGCGAAGTTGCGGCCGGTCGGGCCGAGGACGACCACCTTGCCGCCGGTCATGTACTCGCAGCCGTGGTCGCCGACGCCCTCGACCACCGCGGTGGCGCCGGAGTTGCGGACGCAGAACCGCTCCCCCACGACGCCGCGGATGAAGGCCGCACCGGAGGTCGCGCCGTACAGGCCGACGTTGCCGGCGATGATGTGCCCCTCCAGCGAGGCGACCTCGTGCGGCCGGACCGAGACCCGGCCGCCGGACAGGCCCTTGCCGATGTAGTCGTTGGCGTCGCCGGTCAGCCGCAGCGTGACGCCCCTGGGCAGGAAGGCGCCGAAGGAGTTGCCCGCGGAGCCGGTGAAGCGCACGTCGATGGTGTTGTCGGGCAGCCCCGCGCCACCGTACCGCTTGGTCACCTCATGACCGAGCATGGTGCCGACGGTGCGGTTGACGTTGCGGATGGGCAGTTCGAGGGTGACCGGGGAGCCGTCCTTGAGCGCGCCCTCCGCGAGCTGGATCAGTGTGTTGTCCAGTGCCCTGGCCAGTCCGTGGTCCTGCTCCACCACGCGGCGGAGCGAGGCGCCGGCGGGCAGCTCGGGCTGGTGCAGGATCGGCGACAGGTCAAGACCCGCGGCCTTCCAGTGGTTCTCCGCCGAGGTGGTGTCCAGCAGTTCGGCGTGGCCGACGGCCTCCTCCAGGCTGCGGAAGCCCAGCGCGGCGAGGTACTCGCGGATCTCCTCGGCGATGAACTCGAAGAAGTTGACCACGAACTCGGGCTTGCCGGTGAACCTCTTGCGCAGTTCGGGGTTCTGGGTGGCGACGCCGACCGGGCAGGTGTCCAGGTGGCAGACGCGCATCATCACGCAGCCGGAGACGACCAGGGGTGCCGTGGCGAAACCGTACTCCTCGGCGCCGAGCAGGGTGGCGATGACCACGTCGCGGCCGGTCTTGAGCTGGCCGTCGACCTGGACGGTGATCCGGTCGCGCAGGCCGTTGAGCAGCAGCGTCTGCTGGGTCTCGGCCAGGCCGAGCTCCCAGGGGGCGCCCGCGTGCTTGAGCGAGGTCAGCGGGGAGGCGCCGGTGCCGCCGTCGTGGCCGGAGATGAGCACGACGTCGGCGTGGGCCTTGGACACGCCCGCCGCGACCGTTCCGACGCCGACCTCGGCCACCAGCTTGACGTGCACGCGGGCGGCGGGGTTGGCGTTCTTCAGGTCGTGGATGAGCTGGGCGAGGTCCTCGATGGAGTAGATGTCGTGGTGTGGCGGCGGCGAGATGAGGCCGACGCCCGGGGTGGAGTGCCGGGTCTTGGCGATCCACGGGTAGACCTTGTGGCCGGGCAGCTGGCCGCCCTCGCCGGGCTTGGCGCCCTGGGCCATCTTGATCTGCACGTCGTCGGCGTTGACCAGGTACTCCGACGTCACGCCGAACCGGCCGGAGGCCACCTGCTTGATGGCCGAGCGGCGAGCCGGGTCGTGGAGCCGCTCGGGGTCCTCACCGCCCTCACCGGTGTTGGACTTGCCGCCCAGCCGGTTCATCGCGATGGCGAGCGTCTCGTGCGCCTCCATCGAGATGGAGCCGTACGACATGGCGCCGGTGGAGAACCGCTTGACGATCTCGCCGACCGGCTCGACCTCGTCGATCGGTACCGGCTCGCGGACGCCTTCCTTCAGCTTGAACAGGCCGCGCAGCGTCATCAGGCGCTCGGCCTGGGAGTCCACCAGGCCGGTGTACTCCTTGAAGATCTCGTAGCGGCGCGAGCGGGTGGCGTGCTGCAGCTTGAAGACGGTCTCGGGGTTGAACAGGTGCGGCTCGCCCTCGCGGCGCCACTGGTACTCGCCGCCGACCTCCAGGCGGCGGTGGGCGTTCTCGGCCCGGGGGTAGGCGCGCCGGTGGCGCAGCGCCGCCTCCTCGGCGAGGACGTCGAAGCCGATACCGCCCAGCCGGGAGGTGGTCCCGGTGAAGCAGGCGTCGACGACCTCCTGGCTCAGGCCGAGCGCCTCGAAGATCTGCGCACCGGTGTACGAGGCGACGGTGGACACCCCCATCTTGGACATGACCTTCAGCACGCCCTTGCCGTACGCCTTGATGAGGTTGCGCACGGCCTTGTGCCTGTCGACCTGCAGGGCGCCGCAGTCGACCATGTCCTCGACGGTCTCGATGGCGAGGTACGGGTTGACCGCCCCCGCGCCGTAGCCGACGAGGAGCGCCATGTGGTGCGCCTCGCGCGCCTCGCCGGTCTCGATGACCAGGCCGACCCTGGTGCGGGTCTTCTCGGCGATCAGGTGGTGGTGGACGGCGCCGGTGAGCAGCAGCGACGGGATCGGCGCCAGGGCGTCGGAGGAGCCCCGGTCGGAGAGGACGATGATCCGCGCGCCGCTCTCGATGGCCTCGGAGACCTCGGTGCGGATCTCCTCGATGCGGCCGAGCAGTGCCTCGCCGCCGCCCGCGACCTCGTACAGGCCACGGACCACGTGCGGGCGGAAGCCCGGCAGCGCGCCCTCGTCGTTGATGTGGACGATCTTCGCGAGCTCGTCGTTGTCGATCACCGGGTAGGGCAGCACGAGCTGGCGGCAGGAGGCCGGGCCCGGGTCGAGCAGGTTGCCCTCGGGGCCGATGGTGCTGGCCAGGGAGGTGACGAGCTCCTCGCGGATCGCGTCCAGCGGCGGGTTGGTGACCTGCGCGAACAGCTGGCTGAAGTAGTCGAACAGCAGCCGGGGCTTCTCGCTGAGCACCGCGACGGGGGTGTCGGTGCCCATCGAGCCGATCGGCTCGGCGCCCACCCTGGCCATCGGCGCCAGGATGATCCGCAGTTCCTCCTCGGTGTAGCCGAAGGTCTGCTGCCGCTTGATCAGCGCCTCGTGCGTCGGGGCCTCGTGCGAGCGGGCGGGCAGCTCCTCGAAGCGGACCAGCCCGGCGTGCAGCCAGTCCGCGTACGGCAGTTCGGCCGCCAGCTCGGCCTTGATCTCGTCATCCTCGATGATCTTGCCGAGGGCGGTGTCGATCAGGAACATCCTGCCGGGCTGCAGGCGGCCCTTGCGGACCACGTCCTCGGGGGCGATGTCGAGCACGCCGGCCTCGGAGGCCAGCACGACCAGGCCGTCGGTGGTGACCCAGAACCGCCCCGGGCGCAGGCCGTTGCGGTCGAGTACCGCGCCGACCAGGGTGCCGTCGGAGAAGGTGATCGAGGCCGGGCCGTCCCAGGCCTCCATCAGGGTGGAGTGGAACTCGTAGAACGCCCGCCGGGCGGGGTCCATCTCGGTGTGGTTCTCCCACGCCTCGGGGATCATCATCAGCACCGCGTGCGGCAGCCGGCGTCCGGCGAGGTGGAGGAGTTCCAGGGTCTCGTCGAAGGAGGCGGTGTCGGAGCCGGCCGGGTCACAGATCGGGAAGAGCCGCGACAGGTCTCCCGGCAGGTTCGCGGTCCGCAGCATGGCCTCGCGGGCGCGCATCCAGTTGCGGTTGCCCTTGACCGTGTTGATCTCACCGTTGTGGGCGACGTAGCGGTACGGGTGCGCCAACGGCCAGGAGGGGAAGGTGTTGGTGGAGAAACGCGAGTGGACCAGCGAGATCGCGGTCTCGTAGCGCTCGTCGGTGAGGTCGGGGAAGAACTGCTCGACCTGCAGCGGGGTGAGCATGCCCTTGTAGACGATGGTCCGGCAGCTCAGCGAGGGGAAGTAGACGTCCGCCTCGTGCTCGGCCCGCTTGCGCAGGCAGAAGGCCAGCCGGTCCAGCTCCAGGCCGGTCTCGCCGTTCGGGGAGGTCACGAACAGCTGACCGAAGAACGGCATCACCGCGCGGGCGCTCGGCCCCGGCAGGTCGGGGGTGGTCGGCACGTCGCGCCAGCCGAGGACCGTCAGGCCCTCCTGTGCGGCGATCTCCTCGATCAGCCGCACCGCCCTGGCGCGGGCCGGTGCGTCGGCGGGCAGGAATGCCATACCGGCGGCGTAGGCGCCGGCCATGGGCAGGGGGAAGTCCACCGCGGTGCGGAAGAAGGTGTCCGGGATCTGCGTCAGGATCCCGGCGCCGTCACCGGTGTCCGGCTCACTCCCCTGTGCCCCCCGGTGATCGAGGTTGCACAGGGCGGTCAGCGCCTTCGCGACGATGTCGTGGCTGCGGCGGCCGGCCACGTCCGCGACCATGGCGACGCCACAGGCGTCGTGCTCGTGCGAGGGGTGGTACAGGCCCTGGGGCTCGGGAAAACCGAGGTGGGCAGCGGGCATCGAATCCCTCCCGTCGTCTTGCTTCTTTGGAACAAGCAAGGGACGACGTTGGCCCTGCTGCGTGGTGGGTAGAGGGTACCGTACCCTGCCGGATACCGGCCTACCCGGTCAGGACTTACTGATTTGGCCCCTATTCGCCCGGTTCGTTTAACGCGCGACGGTGGCGCAACATTCCAGGTCCGGACTCTAAGGTGGCTCAATGGAACCAAGCGCCCCCGCCGAACCGGGCGACCCCACCGGCCTGACAGACATCAACACTGCGAACATCCCGGGCGTGTCGGATCGAACCGGCGCGCCAGAGGTGTCAAGTGGCCCGGCCGCCCGCGAAGGGGTCATGGCGCTCGTCGCCCGGCTGGGCGTCGACGGCAGGCGGCTGAGGATCGCGCTGGCGGCGCTGGGCGAGGGCCGCTGGTGGACGCTCGCCGACCTGGTCAGGCGGACCGCGACGTCGCGGCGGACCGTCGAGGCGCTGCTGCGCGAGGTGGACGGGGAGCTGGAGCGTTCCGGCGACCGCTTCAGGCTCTCCGCCCCCTGGGCCGGGCATGAGGTGAGCACCCTCGCACCGGCCGACCCGGTGGCGCACCTGCTCGAAGGCCGGGCCGACCTGGTCACCCGCATGGACGAGCTGATCGCCAAGGCCCCCCGAGGCCGCCACACGCTGGACCACGTCGCCGCGACCGGCGACACCGTGGTCCGGCGGGCACTGCTGCTGAACGCCCGGTTCTGGCTGGACGGCGCCCGGCTGTTGTGCGTGGGCGACCACGATCTGACCTCGCTGGCCACCGCGATGCTGCACCCCGGCGTCGAGGTGACGGTCGTCGACGTCGACGAGCGCATCCTGGCCTACATCGGCGGCCAGGCCGACCGGCTCGGCCTGCCGATCCGGACCCGCTGGGCCGACCTGCGTCTGGGACTTCCCGCCTCCGCACAGGGATGGGCCGATCTGGCGATCACCGACCCGCCCTACACCCCCGAGGGGGTCGGGCTGTTCGTCGCCCGCTGCGCGGAGGGGCTACGCGACCGCGAGCAGGGCCGGATCATGCTGGCGTACGGCGCGAGCGAGCGCACCCCCGCGCTCGCCCTCAAGGTGCAGCAGGCTCTGTCCCAGCTCAACCTGGTCAACGAGGCGATCTACCCCGACTTCAACCGCTACCTCGGCGCCGAGGCCATCGGTTCGGCCGCCGACCTGTACGTCCTGCGCCCCACCACGAGGACCTGGCCGGCCGCGGCCGCCCGCACCGGCTCCCTGGGCACCGCCATCTACACGCAGGGTCCCCAGTCCGTGGAGTCCACGACCGCCCCCGCCGAGGTGGCCGCCGACTTCGACGACGGGTTCACCCCGGAGGTGCTGGTGGGCGAATGGCCCCGCGACGTGCTGCCCAGAGCCCCCAGGGCACGTCTGGCGACCTGGCTGGCCAAGCCCTACGCCAGCGCCCCGGCCAGGGTGGCGATCTCCGTACCGGCCGGGCTGGAGGCCGCGCTGCCCCGGCTGCTGCTGGCCACCCGCGCCGGGGAGGTCCGGGTCACCCTGGCCTCCGCCCCCAAGGACCTGCCCGCCGACCTGCTCGCCCCCGTCTACGACCTCACCGCCGAGGGCACGTCCGTACGCGCCGTACGGGTGGCGCACCCCACCGGGGACGCGGCCCGGATCCTGCGCCGCGTTCTGGACAACGCGCACGGCAAGCTCGCCAACACCTGGCGCGAGGCCCTGATCAGCGTCCGGGGCGACCTGACGAAGAAGCAGGCCAGGGCGGTCATCTCCGCCGTCGCCCGGTGGGCGGACGACGTCACGGTCCTCGAACTGCCCGTCCACCGGCTGCTGGAGCTCCGGGCCGCGGTGGAGAGCTCCCTCAGCGCACCAGCCGACGCTGGATCACCAGGCTGAGGCCGTCGACGGCGACCTGCGGGTAGGTGAGATCCACCCGGCCCCCCTCGGCCACGGGGGCGACCCAGCTGACGGTGGCGTAGTGCCCCAGGGCACGGGCCTGTGCCCAGCTGCGCGAGCCGTCGAAACCCTCGGGCGTGCCGGGGGCGGGCCGGACGAAGCCGCCGCTCCCGAGCGCCGCCACGAGCCTGTCCGCGGCGGCCGAGTCCGCGAGATTGAAGATCAGGAACTGCCCGGAGACCGCGCCGTCCTCGGTCTCGTAGCGGGCCCGCAGCGCCTGCGTGCACCCGTCAAGCGCGTCCAGCGCGCTCCCCCAGGCCGCCTCGGCGCAGTCGGCGAGGGTCTCGGTGGTCTTGCGCGCGAGCGTGGTCGTGCCCGCCGACACCGAGGGGCCGGGAAACATCTCGGCGACGGTCAACGGCCGGGGGTCGAGGGCGCGGGTCGCGATGGGCGCGTAGTGGGCCGTGCTGGGCTCCACCCGAAGGACGGCGGCGCGTGGGTCGGGCCTGCCCCCCAGCAGGAGGAAGGCCGCCACCCCGGCGACCACGACCAGCACGGCGACGGTGACGGCGATCCACTTGCGCATGAGGAAAGAGCTTACTTTGACAGGCGGGGCGCCAGGGAATAATGAGCCGAGGCGAACACGGGGGCGGCGGGGACTGTTCGGACCGGGACTGTTCGGACCGGGACTACTTGGACGGGGCGGGCGCGGGAGAGGCCGCGACGACACGGCGGAAGATCGTCTTCTCCACGCTGCGGATCGTCAGGGCCAGCGAGACGAAGTCGTCCCTGGGACCGGGCTCGGCGCCGTCGGTCCTGCCGATCCAGACCAGCCCCGCGTAGTGCCCCATGGCGTGCCCGCCGGCCTCGGTGTGACCCTCGGCGGGGAAGACCGCCCTGGTCGCCTGGAGCGGCCGGACCCAGCCGCCCCGGTGCAGGGTGGTCAGCGCGTTCACCAGCGTGTCGGCCGAGGCGGTGTCGCGGAGGTTGAACAGGGTGTACTGGGCGACGTAGCGGCCGTCCGCGCTGACGTACAGGCCCCTGGCCACCTGGGTGCAGCCGCCCTGGGCGAGCAGGTCGGCCAGCCCCTGGCCCCAGGTCGCCATCGCGCAGTCGGCCTCCAGGCGGGTGCCCGCCAGCCTCAGCGTGATCCTGCCCTCCTTGAGGGTCCTGGCGGCGAAGAGCTCCTTGACCGTCAGCGGTCCGGGGTCGGCCTTGCTCTGCGCGATCGGCGCGAACACCTTGGAGGAGGGCCAGCCCTTGTAGACGTCGGGCCTCGGCTCGGTGCCGATGACCGGGGCGGTGGCCTGTTCCGGCACGAAGTCGTTGCCGATCGCGGAGATCGCGAGGGTGAGGGCGACCGCGGCGACCAGCACGCCCGCCACCACCCCCAAGACCATCAGCAGCCGCTGCTGGGATCGGGTCAGCCCCCACTCGTCCAGCCGGGTGATGTCCTCGGTCTGGGGCTGCGCCTTGGCGGAGGCGCGGCGGCGCTTGCGCACGGGGGGGGAGGGCGGGCCGGCCGGAGGCGTCACAGCCCGACTCCGCCCAGAAGGGTGCCCAGGCCGAAGGTCAGGGCCGCGGCGACCGCACCGACGAGGAGCTGGCGCAGCCCGCTGTACCACCAGCTGCGTGCGGTGACCCGGGAGACCAGCGCGCCCGCGCCGAACAGGGCCAGGCAGGAGATCACCGCCGAGGTCGACAGGCTGGTGACCCCGAACAGGTACGGCAGGAGCGGCAGGAGCGCGCCCACGCCGAACGACAGGAACGAGGAGATCGCGGCGATCCTGGGCGAGGGCAGGCCCTTGGCGGTGACCCCCAGCTCGGCTTGGGTGTGCACCTCGAGCGCCCTGGCGGGGTCCGCCGAGATCTGCCTGGCCACCTCGGCGGCCACGGCGGGATCGACGCCCCGGTCCTCGTAGAGCTTGGCGAGCTCCTCCTGCTCGGCCTCGGGGTGGCGTTCGAGCTCGCGCCGCTCGACGTCGATCTCGGCCAGGGCGAGCTCCCGCTGGCTGGCCACCGAGACGTACTCACCCCCGGCCATGGAGAACGCGCCCGCCGCCAGCCCCGCGACCCCGGCCAGCACGATGACCTCGGTGCTGGCGGTGCCACCGGCGACGCCGGCGATCAGGGCGAAGTTCGAGACGAGGCCGTCCATCGCGCCGAACACCGACGGCCGCAGCCAGCCGCCGTTGACGTCACGATGCCGGTGATGTATCTCGACGCGCCCCCCCGAGTCGTCGCCGTTCACCGGGACCCTTTCTCCTCCTGGTCGGCCAGGTCAGACGGGTGGGCCGGATCGGCCGAGTCGTCGGCCGCGAGCGTGCCGGAGGTGAGCCGTGGCTCATCGTCCTCCCCTGCCGCGCCGCCGCTCTCGTCCCGGTCGGCCAGGTCGGACGGATCGGACGGATCGGACGGGTCAGCCAGGTCGGACGGGTCGGTTGGATCGGACGGATCCTCCCCGTCCGAGGTGGTCGGGGCGACGGCCGGCTCGACATCGGTCTCGGCCTCGCCCTTGTCCGAGCCGTCGATCCCGTCCTGCGCGGGCTCGGCGGCCGGATCGGGCACCGGACGGACCAGCTCGGCGTTGCTCTTGTTCCTGGCGTACCAGAAGTAGGCCATCGCCCCGATGAACAAGACGATCGAGGTCCACTGGTTGAGCCGCAGGCCGAGGATGTGGTGGGCGCTGTCGACCCGCAGCCCTTCGATCCAGAAGCGGCCCACGGTGTAGCCGGCGACGTAGAGCGCGAACAGGCGAGCGTGGCGGAGCGCGAACCTGCGCCCGGCCCAGATGAGGACCAGCGCCAGGCCCAGGTCCCAGATCGACTCGTACAGGAACGTCGGGTGGTAGGTGTCCTCGCCGGGCACCGTGCCCGGCCGGTCGGGGTCGATCTCCAGACCCCACGGCAGGTCGGTGGGACTGCCGAACAGCTCCTGGTTGAAGTAGTTGCCCCAGCGGCCGATGGCCTGGGCCACCGCGATGCCGGGGGCCACGGTGTCTGCCACCGCCGACAGGGAGATGCCCCTGCCGCGGCAGCCCAGCCAGACACCCACCCCGCCGAGCGCGACGGCACCCCAGATGCCCAGGCCGCCGTTCCAGATGAACAGCGCCTCGATCGGCTCGTTGGGCGCGTCCGGCCCGAAGTAGAGCTGCCAGTCGGTGATGACGTGGTAGAGGCGACCGCCGACCAGGCCGAACGGCACGGCCCAGACGGCGAGGTCCACGATCGTTCCCGGCTCACCGCCGCGGGCACGCCAGCGGCGCTCGCCGATGACGACCGCGACGACGACGCCGAGCACAATGCACAGTGCGTAGGCCCGGATGGGGACCACGCCGAAGAGATACCAGACCCCCTGGGAGGGGCTGGGAATCGAGGCGAGGGGCATGTCAGGTGACGTTACCGTGTCGCGAGCTACTTGGCCGCATCAAGAACGGTCTGGCGTAGCTGGGCCGGCTTGAAAGCCACGTCGGGGTCCAGCTCGACGCCGTTGAGTTTCAGCGTCGGAGTGCCCGTGAGCTTCTGGGATTCCATGACCTTGGTGCTGTAGGCGATGTGCGCGGGCGCCTTCTCCTGGCTGGTCACACACTTCTCGAAGCCGGGGTCGGTCACCCCGGCGTCCTTGCCCCAGGCGATCAGGTCAGGGATCTTGAAACCCTCCACGAGCTCCGAGGGCTGCTCCTTGAACAGCTTGTCGTGGAAGACGCTCCAGGCCGCGCCCCCGGGGATGCAGCGGACCGCCGACGCGGCGCGCAGGGAGTTGGCCCGGGTGATCCCCTTGTTGGTCTGCTCCTGGAAGATCGTGATCGGGTGGTAGACCACCTTGGCCTTGCCCTCGGCCGCCAGGTTCTTGATCGTCGGGCCGCTGGTCTCCTCCAGCGCCCTGCAGGCGGGGCACTGGAAGTCCTCGTAGACGTCCAGGACCGGCTTCTCCACACCCGCCTTGGCCATGACCACCGAACCGTCCGCGGCGACGGTGATCGGCGCGAGCGCACCGCCGGCCTCCTCGGACTTGCTGCTCTGGGCGGCGAACCACCAGCCACCCCCGACGGCGGCGATCGCGACGACGGCCACGGTCACGATGGTCGCCACGCGCTTGCGCTTCTCCCTCTGCCGCTGCTCCTCGCGCTGCGCCTTGATCCGATCGCGCGCCGACTGATCCCGCCCGGCCTTGCCCATCAGTAAGTCTCCTTCTCCTGGAGCTCCTCGTCATCGCTCTCGTCCTCGTCGTACGACTCCTCGCCCGGGGTGAGCCCGAGCACGGAGTCCAGCGCGAAGCGGCCCGGGGGGAACAATGCGACGAACACGCCGAGCCCGAAGAGACCGAAGTCACGCAGGATGTCGATGAGGTAGTCGGGCTCCACCCCGGCCGCCAGCTGACCACCGCCGCCGAAGCAGCCACAGTCGATGCGCAGCCCGCGCGCCCACGCCGAGGCGATGCCGATGACGAACGCCAGCATGAGCAGCGCCGATATGACACCCGCCGCCCGGGTGAGCAGCCCGACGACCAGCAACACCCCAACGACGATCTCCAGGATCGGCAGGCCGTAGCCGACCGCCGTGGCGAGCGATTTGGGGAGCAGTTCGTATGCCTCGACCGCCTGGACCGAGAGCACCGGAGTGCCGATCTTGCCCCAACCCGCGACGATCAGCACGCCCGCCAGCACCAGCCGCGAGACGGTCGCTACCCAGGGTAGCGCCGAAATCACGATACGCGACCTATTGGGCGCGGGGTTATCAGAGGTCACGAGCACCATTCTCCTATTCCAAGCCCCGGCCACAGGCGTCTCCGGCGAATGCCCGGTATCCCAGGAAAACCTCATCACGAGCCTGATAAGCATCGGATAAGCCTGCCTGGCAGGCACGTGCGCGGGAGCGGCCCCTTCGCCGAGGAAGGGAACCGCCCTCCAACGGGCTCGTCAGCCGCGGACGCCCGCCGCCAGCTCGGCGCCCAGCTCACGGACCGACGCCAGCCCCGAGGCCTCGTCCGGCGCGTCGAGGACGCGGCGGATGAACGCCGAGCCCACGATGACGCCGTCGGCGTAGCCCGCCACCTCGGTGGCCTGCCGGCCGGTGCCGACGCCCAGGCCGACGCAGACCGGAAGGGAGGTGTGCGGGCGGGTGCGCTCGACCAGGCCCTGCGCGGCCGAGCCGACCGAGTCGCGGGCACCGGTGACACCCATCAGCGAGGCCGCGTAGACGAAGCCGGTGCAGCTGTCGACGACCGCCTTGATACGGGCCTCGGTGGAGCTGGGCGCGACCAGGAAGACCGTGTCGATCCCGGCCCCGGCACTGGCCTCGCGCCAGGGCCCGGCCTCCTCGGGGGTCAGGTCGGGGGTGATGGTACCCACCCCGCCCGCGTTCGCCAGGTCACGGGCGAAGCGGTCGGCGCCGTAACGGTCGATCGGGTTCCAGTACGTCATGACCAGGGTGGCGGCACCGGTCTTGGCCACGCCCTCGACGGTGCGCAGCACGTCGGCGATGCGGGTGCCGTTGGTCAGCGCCCGGTGGACGGCGTCCTGGATCGTCGGGCCGTCCATGAGGGGATCGGAGTAGGGCAGGCCGATCTCGATCACGTCGCAGCCCGCGTCCACCATGGCGGCGGCGACGGCGATCGCCCCCTCCTTGCTGGGAAACCCAGCGGGGAGGTATCCGATGAGGGCGGCGCGGCCGTCTGCCTTGGCCTTGGCGAACACCGTCTGAAGAGTCGTCATCGTTGTTTCCGTTGCGGTTCGTCCCCTCCGGCCCGCCGGAGGGAAGGCAAGTCGGTAGTCAGAGGTTGAAGTACTTCATCGCGGTGCCCATGTCCTTGTCGCCCCGTCCTGAGAGGTTGACCAGGATCGTCGCCTCGGGCCCCATCTCGCGGCCGAGCTTGAGGGCTCCGGCGAGCGCGTGCGAGGACTCGATCGCGGGGATGATGCCCTCGGTGCGGGCGAGCAGCGAGAAGGCGTCCATCGCCTCGGCGTCGGTGATGCCGTGGTAGGTGGCGCGGCCGGTGTCCTTGAGCCAGGCGTGTTCGGGGCCGACGCCCGGGTAGTCGAGCCCGGCCGAGATCGAGTGTGACTCGACGGTCTGGCCCTCGTCGTCCTGCAGCACGTAGGTGCGCGAGCCGTGCAGCACCCCGATGGAGCCGGCGGTGAGGGTGAGGGCGTGCTCGCCGCTCTCCAGGCCGCGGCCACCTGCCTCGTAGCCGTGCAGCCGGACGTCCTGGTCGCCGAGGAAGGCGTGGAAGATGCCGATCGCGTTGGAACCGCCGCCGACCGCCGCGGCGACCGCGTCGGGCAGCCTGCCGGTGAGCTCCAGCATCTGGCGGCGGGCCTCGACGCCGATGATGCGGGCGAAGTCACGGACGATCTCCGGGAACGGGTGCGGCCCGGCGATGGTGCCGAAGAGGTAGTGGGTGTGGTCGACGTTGGCGACCCAGTCGCGGAAGGCCTCGTTGATGGCGTCCTTGAGGGTCTGGCTGCCGTTGGTGACCGGGACGACCGTGGCACCGAGCAGTTTCATCCGGGCGACGTTGAGCGCCTGACGCTCGCAGTCGACGGCCCCCATG
This sequence comes from Streptosporangium sp. NBC_01810, assembly GCF_035917355.1. Classification (NCBI taxonomy): domain Bacteria; kingdom Bacillati; phylum Actinomycetota; class Actinomycetes; order Streptosporangiales; family Streptosporangiaceae; genus Streptosporangium; species Streptosporangium sp. NBC_01810. Next base: position 4,062,415 of record NZ_CP109070.1, read on the forward strand.
TAGATCACGCACTCCAGGCCCATCAGGGCGGCGGCGGTCGCGGTGGCGACGCCGTGCTGGCCGGCACCGGTCTCGGCGATCACTCGCGTCTTGCCCAGGCGCTTGGTCAGCAGGGCCTGGCCGAGCACATTGTTGATCTTGTGTGCGCCGGTGTGGGTCAGATCCTCACGCTTGAGGATGATCCGGGCGCCCCCCGCCTGCTCGGCGAAGCGGGGCACCTCGGTCAGCGTGGTCGGCCGCCCGGCGTAGGTGCGCAGCAGATGGTCGAACTCCCGAAGGAACTCCACATCGCTCTTCGCCTTGTCGTACTCCGCCGCGACCTCGTCCAGGGCCGGGATGAGCGCCTCGGGCACGTAGCGGCCACCGAAGATGCCGAACTTGCCGTGGATGTCCGGGTCGTTGCCGTGAAGGCCGTTCCCGGCGAGATCCGCGGCGGTGAGGACGGTTCCTTCGTGCGTTGTCACTGCTTACTGCCCCTCGGGTCGGGATGCGGGGTGGGCACCGGCGGTGACCAGGTCGACCACGGCGGCCCGCGGATCCTTGCCGGTCACCAGGCTCTCGCCTACCAGGACGGCGTCGGCGCCCGCCCTGGCGTAGGCGAGCAGGTCGTGGGGTCCGCGCACGCCCGACTCGGCGATCTTGATGATCCCGTCGGGAACCTTGGGGGCGAGCTTGGCGAACACGTCGCGGTCCACCTCAAGGGTCTTGAGGTTCCGCGCGTTGATACCGATGATCTTGGCTCCGGCGGCGAGCGCCCGGTCGAGCTCCTCCTCGGTGTGCACCTCGACGAGCGGGGTCAGCCCGATCGACTCGGCCCGCTCGATGAGCGAGACCAGCGCGTTCTGGTCGAGCGCCGCGACGATCAGCAGCGCCAGGTCGGCGCCGTAGGCGCGGGCCTCCCAGAGCTGGTACGAGGTGACGATGAAGTCCTTGCGCAGCACCGGGATGTCGACGACGGCGCGTACGGCGGCCAGGTCGTCGAGGCTGCCGCCGAAACGGCGCCGCTCGGTGAGCACGCTGATGACATGGGCGCCACCCGACTCGTAGTCGCCGGCCAGCGCGGCGGGGTCGGCGATCGCGGCCATCGCGCCCTTGGACGGGCTGGAACGCTTGACCTCGGCGATGACGGCCACCTGGTCGCCGCCCAGCGCCGCGTAGGCGTCACGGGGGGCGGGCGCCCGCCCGGCCCGCTCCTTGAGCTCGGCCAGCGTCACCCTCCCCTGCCGCTCGGCCAGGTCGGCGCGGACTCCTTCGAGGATTTCCTCAAGCACGCTCATTTGCCCTCCCCGCGAAGTTCAGAGGCCAGGTTCGCGAACGCTGCCGTGTCCGTGGTTCGCTCGCTCCGCTCGCTCACGAGTAAGGCCCCTCCCGATCGACTGCCCTTGTCTCGCCGATGCTATCGGCCCGGCCGGGGTCGCCCCGCCACTGGGTGAAGCACAAAGGTGACTATGGGGCTAAGAATTCCCCAAAAGGGAGATTTCGTACTATCCAAAACACGATCATTAAAGCAAGAAATAACCAGACATAGGCGGGGCGTATGGATTTCGCCACGGACGGCCCACTCGATTCCCCTCCGGACCGAGCCCCCCGCCAGGCACGCAGCGCCCAGCGCCCCCAGAGCACGACCAGCACCGGGATCATGAGGGTGACGAGCGGGTTGAGCCCCAGGGCCGTCACGGGATCGCCGTGGACGAGCGCGTGCACGGTCCGCAGGCCGCCGCAGCCTGGGCAGTACAGGCCGGTGAGCATGAGGAACGGACAGGTCGGGTAGTGGCCCGGCTCGCTCGGATCGACCGTCCCCACGAACGCGACGGCGGCGCCCGCCACCAGCGCGGCGCCGAGCGGCGCCGACATGGCCTGCGCACGCGAACCAGCGATCTTCCCCATGGGCATGGCCGTCGGCACCCCCTCACCGGCCACCCTACTTGCGCCGGACGCGAACCCGCCGCACAGGCCCGTCAGGTCGCCAGATCAGGTCAGGTCAGGTCAGACACCCGTCAGGGAGGCGCTGCCGACGAGGGCGCCGACCACGACCAGCCAGGCCAGCACCGCCAGCCAGCAGGCGATCCCGAAGTAGGACAGGACCAGGCCGGCGACGGCCATGCCCCGCCCCTCCTCGCCCGTCCGCTTGATCTGCCCCAGCGAGATGTGGCCGAGCACCACGCCCACGATCGAGGTGAGGCCGCAGAGGAACAGCCCCGCGATGCCCATGATCAGCGCGGCGATGGCCATGCCGTTGTTACCCCGAGGAGGCGGCGCGCCATAACCACCGTAGGCGTCGTAGCCGCCACCGGGCGGCGGACCGTAACCGCCGGACGAGCCATAGCCACCCGGGGGTCCATAGCCACCACCTCCCGGAGGTTGCCCGTAACCACCCGGCTGATTGCCATAACTCATGAATGACTCCCGATTATCTGAGTTGCGGGCGAAATCCTAGCGAAAACACTCCTGGGCCGAAGGGATCCGTACACGCCTGTAAGCACGTCGTGAGCAAGTCGTAGCCGGGGCGCACACCCCCGGATCCGGACCCCGGAGTACGGGATCAAGGACGACGCACCGAGTACGCGGAGGCCGCGGCTCCGCCGGGTCGGCGCTCCCGGGGGTCCGGGTCGACCGTCCGATGGGTCGGCGCTCCCGGGGGTCCGGGTCGACCGTCCGATGGGTCAGCGCTCCCTGGGGTCCGGGTCGACCGTCGGGTCGGTGCCCTCGTCGAGGGCGTCCCACAGCGCCCGCTCGCTGGGGGCGCTCTCGGCGGCGACGGAGCCCGTGCCACCGGAGGCGTGTCCCTTGCGGTGGTAGCGGTCGGACATGCCCGGCCATCGGCCGCCCCGCAGAAGGGCCGTCACCCCCCCGGCCAGCAGGAGCAGCCCTCCCACGGAGGCGAGGATCGGCCAGACGACGGCCGAGGCGACCCGCGGCACGGAGTCCACGGCCATCGGTGCCTGCGCCGCGGAGATCCGCAGCGCGGCGCTCGCGCCGCTCCCCCACCAGGAGGCGGCCACCATCCCGGCCCCGCAGAACACCATCACCACGCCGACGACCCTGCGCCACACGCCCGCCGTCGCGAGCACGGCGACCACGGCGGCGAGTGCCGCCCAGGCCGCGGGCCCCAGCGCGGGGGCCAGTTCCGCGGCGGGGACCGCCACCTCGCGGGTGCCGTACGTCACGGTGAACCAGTCGCGCCCGGCGGCGAGCAGCACGAGCGCGGCGCCGGCCACACACGCCGCCAGCCAGGTCCACAGCTCCCGCTTGGCCGTCACGCCCGGTTCACCGCCAGCTCGTCGGCGTCGAAGCAGGTCCGGTCGCCCGTGTGGCAGGCGGCGCCCACCTGGTCGACCTTGAGCAGGATGGTGTCGCCGTCACAGTCGAGCGCGGCGGACCTGACGTGCTGGACGTGGCCTGAGGTGTCGCCTTTCACCCAGTAGGACCCTCGGCTGCGCGACCAGTAGGTGGCCCTGCCGGTGGTGAGCGTACGATGCAGCGCCTCGTCGTCCATCCAGGCGAGCATGAGCACCTCACCGGTGTCGTACTGCTGGACGACGGCGGGAACCAGCCCGTCGGCGGTGCGCTTCAGCCGGGCCGCGATGGCAGGGTCAAGGGGCATGCGGCAATTGTGCCGTAACCAGGGAGAGGGGTGGCGTCCGGCATGGCCTCGCGAGCAGGCCGGGGGCTCCCCTGAAGACCGATCCGGCGAGATGCCTCGCGGTGGTGGAGGCCGCCACTCCAGGTACCGGGGCGCGTCGGTGAGCGGGCCGGGCGCGGCTCACAGCGGGCGCGGCTCAGCAGGCACAGCGGGCGCGGCTCAGCAGGCACAGCGGGCGCGGCTCAGCAGGCACAGCGGGCGCGGCTCAGCAGGCACAGCGGGCGCGGCTCAGCGGGCACGGTCGTCGTCGAGCACGTCGGCGGCGTGGACGACGATCCTGGGGTCGGGGGTGCCGACGACCTCGTGGTCCTTGTTCTCGTACTCGAAGAGGCTAAGGACGTGGCGCATGGCCTCGACCCTGGCCCGTTTCTTGTCATTGCTCTTGATCACCGTCCACGGGGCCTCCTCGGTGTCGGTGTGGACGAACATGTCCTCCTTGGCGGCGGTGTACTCCTCCCACTTGTCGAGCGACTTCAGGTCCATCGGCGACAGCTTCCACTGCCGCACCGGGTCGACCTGGCGGATCACGAACCTGGTGCGCTGCTCGGAACTCGAGACCGAGAACCAGAACTTCACCAGGTGGATGCCGTCGTGAACGAGCATCCGCTCGAACTCGGGTGTCTGTTTCAGGAACTCCAGGTACTCCCCGGGGCTGCAGAAGCCCATCACCCGTTCGACCCCGGCGCGGTTGTACCAGGAGCGGTCGAAGAAGACCATCTCTCCGGCGGACGGCAGGTGGTAGACGTAGCGCTGGAAGTACCACTGGGTGCTCTCGCGCTCACTCGGCTTCTCCAGCGCCACCACGTTCGCCCCCCGGGGGTTGAGGTGCTCCATGAACCGCTTGATCGTGCCGCCCTTGCCCGCCGCGTCGCGCCCCTCGAAGAGGATGACCAGGCGCCCCCCGGTGTCCTTGATCCAGTACTGAAGCTTGAGCAGCTCGATCTGGAGCAGCCGCTTGAGCCGGTCGTACTCGATCCGGTTCATCCGTTCCCCGTAGGGATACCTCTCCCGCCAGGTGTCGATGGGGGTACCGTCCAGGCGGACCAGAACGGGGTCGTCGTCGTCATCGTCGTCGACCCGCAGGTTGGACAGGTCGTCGAGCAGGCCCCCGCGGGCCAGCGCCGAACGGAGGTCCACAACGGGGGGCCGCTTCTCCGCGTGCTCCGCCTCTGCCATCGTTCCCTTCCCCTCGGGCGGACATCGAATCCACCCCCAACTTGCCCCCTACCTCGCTTTGAGCAGGCTAATCATCGGCAGGCTGCCCGATTTGTACCGATCCGACCCGGCGCCGCGCAAAGGCCCCCCTTCGAGAAGACCATCCGGGAAGCGCAGGGCCGACCGTGCCACCGCCCGCCGGCCATTCCGGCGAACGCCTCCCCGGCACTCGGCTCGCGGTCGAAAAGGACGTTCGCCGGACATCGGCGGGCGCGGTGAATCGCGGACGACCGGCTCCTAGGAACGGGCGGACGAGACCCAGGAGGCGTGCAGGTCCGCGTAGACGCCGGGCCGCGCCACCAGCTCGGCGTGCGGGCCGCGCTGCACGATCCGGCCCCGGTCGAAGACGAGCACCTCGTCGGCCGCCTCGGCGGTGGAGAGCCGGTGGGCGATGGAGACGGCGGTGCGGCCCCGGGTGACGCCCTCCAGGGCGCGGGCCAGCCGTACCTCCGTCGCCGGGTCCACCGCGGAGGTGGCCTCGTCCAGCAGCAGCAGGTCGGGGTCCGCCAGGTAGGCACGGGCGAGCGCGACGAGCTGGCGCTCGCCCGCCGACAGCGACTCACCGCGCTGGCCCACCCTGGTCGACAGGTCGGCGGGCAGCCCCTCCAGCCAGTCGGTGAGCCCCAGCTCGGTCATGGCCAGCCGGATCTCCTCCTCGGTCGCCGAGGGGCGGCCGAAGGCGATGTTCTCGGCCAGGGTGCCGTCGAACAGGAACCCGTCCTGCGGGACCATCACGATGCGCCGACGCAACGAGGAGAACCTGACGGTCCGCAGGTCGTGACCGTCCACCGTGATCCGCCCCGAGACGGGGTCCATCAGACGGGTTAGCAGCTTGGCGAAGGTGGTCTTGCCCGAACCGGTCTCCCCCACCACGGCGATCCGCGAGCGCGGCGGGATGTTCGCCGACACCTCGTGCAGCACCGGCACCCCGCCGGGATAGGAGAATCCGACGTCCTCGAAGGAGACGGAGATTGGACCGCGCGGCAGTTCGACACCCTCCGGACCCGGGTCCGCGACGTCGGGCGGGGTGTCGAGCACGCCGAGGATGCGCCGCCATCCGGCGATGGCGTTCTGCGCCTCGTTGAGCACCTCGGTGGCGACCTGCATCGGCGAGACGAACAGCGTGATGAGGAACAGGAAGGCGACCAGGCGCCCCACGGTGATCTCACCGGCCAGGCCGAGTCGCACTCCGACCAGTACCACGGCGGCCAGGGCCACCGAGGCGACGATCTCGGTCAGCGGGAACACCGTCGCGACGATCCGCTGGGTGCGGGCCTGCGCCGCCTTGTTGGCGTCGATCGTGGCGTCGAGCCTTTCCGCCGTACGGGCCTCGGAGCCGTGGGCCCTGATCACCGCGGCGCCCACCACCGACTCGCTGACCGCGGAGAGCATGTCACCGGTGCGCTCGCGGACCCGGGTGTAGGCGCCGGACAGCCACCGCTGGAAGCGCGGCAGGACGACCATGAGCGGCAGGAAGCACGCCCACACCACCAGGGCCAGCTGCCAGGAGTAGACGAACATCAGCACGGTGGAGACCAGGAGTTGCCCCAGGGCGATGATGATCATCAGCCCGCCCCACTGCATGAACGTGCTGATCTGGTCCACGTCGCCGGTGACCCGGGAGACGAGGGCGCCGCGCCGCTCGGAGTTCTGGGTGAGGACCGACAGGTCGTGCACGTGCCGGAAGCCGCGCACCCTGAGGGTGGCCAGGGAGGACTCGGTGGCCCGGTAGAGGCGGACGTTCATCAGGTACGCGCACAGTGCGGTGAGCACCACGGCCGCGGCGCACAGCAGCACCGCGGTGCGGACGTAGGCCAGGTCGGGGGCCGCTCCGCCGAGCCCGGTGTCGATGGTCTGCTGGACCGCGATCGGTACGATGATCTTGCCGACCGTGGCCACCACGGCCAGTGCGAGCGTCCCGGCCAGCCCCTTGCGGAATTCCGGCGTGAGCGAGAGCCCATGCCTGACGGTGGCCACCCCGGAACGCTCGACCCCCTGAAACGAGCTCAAGCGCTGACCTCTTCCTCTTGCTCCGCGTCGAGCGCGTCGCGTTCGGCTTCCTGACGTTCGTAGGCGGTGACCAGGTTGCGGTAGCCCTCGCAGCGGGCGAGCAGCTCCGCGTGGCCGCCCCTGTCGACGACCCGGCCGTGCTCCAGATAGACGATCTCGTCGGCCAGGGCGATGGTGGCCATCCGGTAGGCGATGACGACCACCGTGGAGACCTGGGCCGCGTCCCTCAGCCCATACAGGATTCTGGCCTCGACCTGCGGGTCGACGCTGGAGGTGGCGTCGTCCAGGACGAGCAGCCGCGGGCGGCGCACCAGCGCGCGGGCCAGGGCGATCCGCTGGCGCTGGCCACCGGAGAGGGTGGTGCCGCGCTCTCCGACCTTGGTGTCCAGCCCTGCGGGAAGGGCGCTGACGAACCCCTCGGCCTGGGCCAGGCGCAGCGCCTCCCAGACGTCCTCGTCGCCGACCGGCCGGCCGAGGGTGACGTTGCCCCGTACGGTGTCGTCGAACAGGAACGTCTGCTGCGGCACCAGCGCCACCGCGTCGCTGACCCCGCCCCTGGTGACCTCGCGCAGGTCCGTGCCGTCCACCAGGACGTTGCCCCGTACCGGATCGACCAGGCGGACGAAGGTCTGGGCGAGCGTGGACTTGCCGGAACCGGTGGGGCCGACCAGGGCGACGGTGCGGCCGGGGTCGACCTCCAGGCTCACGTCGTGCAGAACGGGGAAGTCACCGTCACCGTCACCGTCACCGCCGCCGTAGGCGTAGCCGAGGCCGCGGACCTCCAGCCTGGCGGGGGCGGTGCCGGCCAGCTCGACGGCGCCGTGCTCCATGGAGCCGGTCGCGTCGAGCACCTCCCGGATCCGCCGGTAGCCGACGACGGCCCGGGGCAGTTCGGCGAGCACCCAGCCCAGCGCGCGGATCGGGAAGGCCAGCAGGGTGAACAGGTAGGCGACCTGGACGAGCACGCCGGAGCCGATCGCGCCGCTCTCCAGCCGCATCGCGCCGATCAGCAGCACGGCGAGCACACCCAGGGTGGGCAGCGCCTCAAGCACCGGGTCGAACAGGCCGCGGACCCGGCCGACGGCGATGTTGGCGTCGCGCAGCTCATCGGCCTTGGCCAGGAACCTGGCGGTCTCATCGTCCTCGCGGCCGAGGGTCTTGACGACCAGGGCGCCGTCGAAGCTCTCGTGGGCGATCTCGCTGACCTCCGCGCGCAGCTGCTGGGCGCGGGTGGCCAGCGGGTTGAGTCTTCGCTGGTAGACCAGGTTGAGCACGGCGATCGCGGGAAAGACCAGGAAACCGACGAGGGCGAGGATCGGGTCGGTGATCACCATTGCGACGGCCGCGGTGACCAGCATCACCACGACGCCGACCGCCATCGGCAGCGGCGCGAGCGGCGCCCAGGCGGCCTCGACGTCGGAGCCGGCGTTCGACAGCAGCTGCCCGGTCGGGTGCCTGTGGTGCCAGGCCAGCGGAAGCCTCAGATACTGCCGGGTGACGTCCCGGCGGGAGCGGGCCTGCATCCGGTACTGCATGACCCCGGCGAAATACCGCCGTCCCGCCACGCCCAGCGCCTTGAGCAGGGAGACTCCGAGGATGATCAGCGCGCCGAAGGTCAGCGCGCCGGTCGTGATCCGCCCGTTCTCGAAGGCGGGCAGCACGACGTGGTCGGTCGCCCAGCCGAGCGCCCACGCCGCCGCGACGGTCATCAGGCCGTACAGGGCGCTGGACAGCACCGCGGCGGCGAAGATCGCTTTTTCCGCTCGGATCGCCACCCCGAGGACACCGAGCCCCTGACGCATGACTGCGGTGGTCACCTTGCTCGCCACGCGGGAGGTGTCCTTTCGACGGGAAACATTTCTACCTAAGTCCCTATCAAGCTGGATCATGCGGTTATTCCCGAAGCAACCCCGACAAGATCACACATACACCTCTGATTGCTCACACAACGATATTGTTAGGATCATCAAATGAATCACGCCCGTGCCGAACGCGCCGCGCTCAGCGACCTGTTCGCCCAGCTCGGCCCGGATGCCCCTACCCTCTGCGAGGGCTGGACCACCTTCGACCTCGCCGCCCACCTCGTGCTGCGCGAGCGCCGCGCCGACGCGCTCGGCGGAATCCTCCTCAAGCCGCTGGCCGGATACACCGACAGGGTGCAGGAGTCACTGAAGACCGGGAAGGGCTACCCGGGCCTCGTCGAGCTCGTGCGCTCAGGGCCGTCCGGGCTCTACCGCCTTCCCGGCCTCGACCAGACCGTCAACGCGACGGAGTTCTTCATCCACCACGAGGACGTGCGGCGCGCGCAGCGGGTTTGGGAGCCGCGCGAGCTGCCCGCCGACCTTGAGGAGAGGTTCTGGAAGCAGATCCGCGGCGGCATCCGGGTGTTCCTTCGCCGCTCCCCCGTCCGGGTGGTCCTGCACCGCATCGGCGGGGGCGTCGCCATCGGCGGCCCCAAGGACGCCCCGCGGCAGGTCGAGGTGACGGGCCGGGCCGGAGAGCTGCTGCTGTTCTGCTTCGGCCGCCAATCCCACGCCAAGGTCGACCTGAGCGGCGACGACGAGGCGGTGGCCAAGCTGATGGACGCCCCCCTGGGCGTCTGAGCCTGACCGGCCCCCCGGCGGCGGCACGCCGGGGTGACCGGATGCCACCGGACACCGAGTTTCCTTAGTTTTTCCGGCGGCTTCCCGCACACCGGTATTCGCGATCCCACCGCCTATCCCTAGCCCTACCGGTATACCTGGCAGTGAGGATTGGACAGGAGCGCCTCGCCACCGCACGATGGCTGATGTGACCTATGTCAAACTCGCGACCAGACCATGGTTTGCCCCTGTGGGATGGGTATGATCATCAAAATCCGGGAGCCACCCGGGCCGCAGATGCCAAAGATCGATAAAATTCGGGTATATACGGCTGGGATTGGAACTGCCAGGAGGCCCCCATGCAGGTCAAGAAGGTCCTCACCTACCTCGGGGTAGCGTTCGTGGTCTTCTATCTGTTCACCAAGCCCGCCGAGGCGGCGGGCGCGGTCAACGGAGTCTTCGACGGGATCGTGAGGGGAGCAGACCAATTGGCTCTGTTCGTGACACGAGTACTTAGCTGACCGCCCGGCGGGAACCCCCGCCCCGAACCATGTCACCCGCGCTCCTGACCGATCCACGGAGGAGCGTCCCCTCCGACACCAGAACGCCGCACCACCTACTTCACCGATCCCGGGAACGCATCACGAGGATCGCCGTAGGCCGCCACCCCCTACCCGCGAGCCACCGACCGAAACCCCACCCGCCGCCCAGAGCCGCGCGGCCCCGCCGTACAGAGTGGTACGGCGAACGGTCTGACCCGATCATGGATGACCACGGGAAACATCACGGCACTCCCTTGATGATCTTTCCGGCACCTTGAGAGGGAGGTCCGTTTCTCGTACGGGAGGATCGTTCATGCGGGGCACGCGGGGTTTCTCCCTGGTCGGGTCGCTCGTCGCCGGAGCCGTCACCTTCGGCCCACCGGCGACCCCACAGGTCACCTTGGCGACCCCGGCCTCCGTCCAGGCAGCCGCCTCCAAGGGCCCGGCACCGGTACGGACACCGGCCGACGACGGTGTCGAACGACCCGCCGTGAAACCCGAGCGGCCCATCGTGGACGACGCCGACCCCCCGCCGCCCTCCGCCCACCCGTCCCTCGGCCACTTCGGCGCCCCCGCCGACCGGCCGCTGCGAGGCAGGATCACCCTGGCCAACCCGACCGGCGAGACGCTCGGCTTCAGGGTGGCCGACCCCACCCTCCTGCCCGCCGGGATCACACTCGACGCGGACGGCCTGCTCGGCGGCGCCTCCCGGGTGCCCGGCACCTGGACGGTCCCCATCGAGGCGTGCGCCCCCTCCGGCGCCTGCACCACCGGCACGGTGACGATCACCATCACCTGCCGCTGCGCCGGCCCGCTCCCCACGGCCACGGCCCCGGCCTCCTCCCCCTCCGGCCCGGCTCGCTCACCCGGCTGACCCCACGACGCCGAACCGACCGGCAAGACCGCTCGCGACCCCGCGAGATCAACGCCCCAGCAGCGCGGTCCCAGCACATAACAACAGGTCAAAGACTACTGGACCCCCCCGAACCGGTCCGGGGGAAATGCCGAAGTGCTTCCACTCTCCCCGAAGACGTGTTACGCAGAAAGCGTGGGAGATCATCACGACGCCGGCGGAGCCGACACGCTCGACTCCGCGACACGACGCGTCATCGAACGTGTCACCGAACGCGTCAACACCGACGGCATCAAACTGATCCGCTTCCTGTACGCCGACCACGGCGGCGTGATCAGGGGTAAGGCCACCTCCCGCTCCCTGCTGGCCGAACGGCTCCGTACCGGCATCGGGCACACCGTCGCGATGATGGCGATGAACATGCTCGACGAACTCCAGAACGTCAAGGGGCTCGGCCCGGTCGGCGAGGTCCGTCTCGTCCCCGACCCGGCCACCTTCGTCCAGTTGCCTTACGCCCCCGGCTCGGCCGCCATGCTGTCGGACCTGCGCCAGGTCGACGGCTCCCCCTGGCCCGCCTGCCCGCGCACCTTCCTGCGCGAGGCCGTCGCCACCCTGGCCGGCGAGGGCCATGCCCTCGTCGCCGCCTTCGAACCCGAGTTCACCCTCGGCCGCCGCCAACCCGACCCCGAGGGCGGCCTGGACCGCCTGATCCCCGCCGACGACAGCCTCTGCTACTCGACGGTCGGCTTCAACCAGGCCCACGACTACGCGACGAGTCTGATCCACGCCCTGGAGAACCAGGGCCTGCGGGTCGAGCACTACCACCCGGAACTCGGCCACGGCCAGCAGGAGTTGTCGATCCACCACGCCCCCGCCCTGCGCGCCGCCGACAACCACCTGATCTACCGCGAGACCGTCAGGGGCGTCGCCACCCGCATGTCGATGTGGGCCTCCCTCGCCCCCAAACCCCTCGCCGACCAGGCGGGCAACGGCACCCACCTGCACCTCTCCCTCTGGGACCCCGCCCTGCAGACCAACCTCTTCGCCGACCCCTCCGACCGGTACGGCCTGTCGGCCGCGGCCTACCGCTTCATCGGCGGCCTGATCGCCCACCTGCCCGCGCTCACCGCGCTGACCTGCGGCTCGGTGAACAGCTTCCGGCGTCTCACCCCGAGGGCATGGTCGAGCGCGTACGCCTGCTACGGAATGGACAACCGCGAGGCCGCGGTGCGCATCTGCTCCCCCACCGGCCGGGACGCCGCGGCATCCACCAACCTGGAGCTCAAACCCTCCGACTCCTCGGCCAACCCCTACCTGTCGCTCGGCGCCGTCATCCACGCCGGCCTGGACGGCATCCGCAGCGAACTCGACCCCGGCGACCCCGTCAACGTCGACCCCGCCACCCTCCCCGCCGGCCGCGTCTCCCGCCTTCCCACCACCCTGGACGAGGCCCTGGACGCCTTAGAGGCCGACGACGTCCTCATGCACGCCCTCGGCCCGCTGCGCGCCTCCGCCTACCTCGCCGTCAAACGCTCCGAGGCCCGCTCCTTCGCGGCCCACAACACCGCCTACGAACTCTTCCACCACTTCCGGGTCTTCTGAGCGGCACTGAGAGCGTTCACGAAGACGTCACACCCCGGGGTGAGCGCCTCGGCGAGACCGCCACGCCCTACAGAGCGGCCGGATACCCGCCCGTGTCGATCGTCAGCAGCACCGGCTCCGGCAGCGTGAACGGTTTGCCGAAGGAACTCACGCTCTCGCGTGTGTAGCGGTGGCCGTCGGGCTCGCTGAACACCCTGATGGTCTCGCACTTACGATCGATGATCACGTAGACGGGAATCCTCATCAAGGCGTACGCCTCCGGCTTGTCGCCGTAGTCCTCGGAGCGGGTGTTCTTCGACACCACCTCGACGACCGCCGCCACGATCTCCTTCCGAACCGGATTCTCGTCATCACTGAGGCTCCCAGCCGGAATGATCACAATGTCAGGCTGTGGCCCCCGGTGGTCGCCGGGGGTCCCGACCCCCATGTCAGGCAGAGCCCACCACGCGTCGGAGGGAATCTGCCGGATCGTCTCACTGACGATCAGGTTATGAAAGGCGGACGCGGACGCCTGCATCACGATCTTCCCGGCGTACCACTCGACCTTGTACCCGTCGCGCTCCGCCGCCAACGCGAGGAGTTCGCTGAACGTCCTCGAATCGTCTGACATCTCGGCCCCTTCTCTCCGCACCTACATCCAATGATGTCAGCGAACGGGGTGGTCTGGCGCATGCCCCAGATCATCGTCGGGCCATGGTGGTCACGGCCGCCTCCGCAGACCCCGTAGACCATCGGGCTCCAACCGGGAACGCGCCCGCAGAAGGCATTACCGTGATGGCGGCCGAGGTGCACACCGCGATCAGACCGGGAAGAGTTCGGCCCAGACCGCGTGGCCTGTTCTCTGGGTGCCGCGGAAGCCGACCTTGGAGGCCAAGGCCGTGACGACGGCCAGTCCCCGGCCGTGCTCGGCGAGCGGGTCGGCGTCGCGGCGCGTGCCGAACCTGGGGGTGGCGCCCCAGCCACGGTCGTAGACGGTGACCCGGACGAGCGTGGTCCTGCGGGTCAACTCGACGATGAACGTTCCCCGCTCGCGCCCGCTGCTCGTGTGCGCGACGGCGTTGGCCACGAGCTCGGCGACGATCTGCTCGGCGTCATCGCGGCACGTCGAGTCCTCCAACAGAAACCGGATGAACCGCCGCACCGCCGGGATCCGATCCGGACGGCCGGGAAAGACCCGCCGGTAGGTCATGCCCCCGGGGCGCAGCCCCACCATCTCCTCGATCAACGCCGGAGCCACATCGTTCCAGACAACGGCCACATCATCTCCTGCGGGGAGCAGGGAAATTCACCTCCAGCAGGGTGACCCGCCCCGCCCAACCAGGTAACCTCCGACCCCGAAACACCACACCACTCCGTTCTCCACCCCAATTGACCTGCGCAGATGCCAACTCCACCTCTCCGACATCCCCTTTCCCATAGCACTATCGCGCTAAGTAATCACTTGGATACGATTCGCTCACATTCGATTCAAGGAGGGGTCATGCGCGAAGCCCGCCTCTACGACTACGAAGCCTGGCCCGCCACCGGCCGTCGCGTCCCCGCCCGCACCATCGTCATCCTCTCCCGCATCTACCAGACCACCGCCCGCAGCCTGCTCACCGACGAGATCTACGCCAGATACAACGCCGCCCACCGCGAACGCAGGAAGAAGGACATGGGACACGCCGCACCCCAGGCAGCGGGCCCGCCACGGACGCACCACCGTCGCCGTCGCATCGCCACGCAACCTCCGCGCTCTGGCCCACCCCCACGGCTTCAACGGCGCGCCGCAATCCGGGCACGCCAGCTGTCGGGCAGACAGTTGCCGCTCGACCTTTTCCGGGTTCGCCCCTACCGTGAGCACAGCGCCTCCGAGCGCTACACGGCCCTCCCGGGCGACTCCGCCAAGAGATACCGGGAGGGCCTTTGCATGCCCTCCGTCGGCAAGGTGCCGCCGCCGACGAACTCCCCGGTTCCCCGAGGCATGCATCCGAATTTGTACGAGAGCTTCAGCACCGGAATGCCCCCTGGGCAGCCCGTACGAGAGCTTCAGCACCGGAATGCCCCCTGGGCAGCCCGAAACAGAGTGACTACGGCCCGCGCCCCACACGACGGAACCACAGTGCGCGGAGGCGGGCCGGTGTTCCGGGCGGCGTATAAAAAGCGCAACCCCAACGCCCGAGCAGGCCGGAGGCCTGAAGAACCAGACCTCCGCCACGACGTCCGCCGGAACACCGGCCCGCCGCAGCGCGAACCACGCCCGGCCCGGCGCCTCGCGCCCAATCGTCACGAATCAGTAGGAGTTCACAATCAGCCCATCCAGCAGCATGAGCCCGCACGCCGGTGAACACGCTGTCCGGCTCAGGAAACCGTGCTATGAGACGCCCAGGCCCCCCGATAATCTGGTACCTATGACCGTTGCGCATGAGTCCGAGCCTTACGGATCGCTTCCATGGGCTCCGCGTTACTGGGGCTCCGACGAATTCATGATCTACGACTTCGGCGACATCGGCCGCCGCTTCGAGCTTGAGGACGGCTGCATCGTGATGACCCCCGCGCCCTCCATCCGGCACCAGCGCATCGCCCGCCGCCTCATCAACGCCATCGAGGCATGCCTGCAGGCCGAAAACCTGGGCCTGGATGTGGAAGGGCCGGTCAACTACCGCCTCAACTCCGACACCGTGTTCGCCCCCGACATCGCCGTCTTCCGGCGCGACACCGACAGTGACCTCTACGTGGAACCACACGAGATCGAGATCCTCGCGGAGGTCACCTCCACCAACTCCAACCGCGATCGCCTCACCAAGATGAACCGCTACGCCCGCACCAAGTGTGAGTGGTACTGGATCATCGACCAGAACACCCTCGTCATCGACGTCTACCAACTCGACGGCGACCTCTACCGACAGGTGACCGCCCTCACTCCCGGCACCGCCGCCCTCCTGCCCGGCCCCGTCCCCTTGACCATCGACCCCGCAACCCTCGCCTGAGGCTACGGCCGCTTCGCATTGGAGCCCAACCCTGAGCTCCTTCCCGCAGCAGCGCTTCAGCTACGGCGACCACCCCTAAAAGCAGCCCGTACGAAGGCTTCAGCACCGGAAAGTCCCCTGGACGGCCGGAAAGAAAGCAGCTACGGCCCGCACCCCGTGAGAACAGGAACATGTGCGCGGAGGCGGGCCGGTGGTCCGGGCGGCGTATAAAAAAGCGCAACCCCGAGCGCCCGAACAGGCCGGAGGCCTGAACCACCGGACAGCAACTGAGACGGCCGCCCGGACCACCGGCCCGCCGCAGCGCGCACCAACCCCGCGCCCCCGACCAGCCCACAGGAACCAGGAACCAGCATCAAAAACAACGAACGACGTCAGCGAACGGGATACCCCGCCCCCCGCAAAGCGTCCTTCACATCGCCGATCTTGAGCTGCCCGAAGTGGAACACCGACGCCGCCAGCACCGCGTCCGCCCCCGCCTCCACCGCCGGGGGAAAATCCCCAACGGCACCGGCACCACCACTGGCGATCACCGGAACCGACACCACGGCCCGCACCGCCCGGATCATCTCCAGGTCGTAGCCGTCCCGGGTCCCGTCGCCGTCCATCGAGTTGAGCAGGATCTCCCCCGCCCCCAGCTCCGCGCCCCGCCGAGCCCACTCCACCGCGTCGATCCCGGTCCCCCGGCGACCGCCGTGCGTGGTCACCTCGAAACCGGACGGCGTCGGCGGCCCGTCGACGACCCGGCGGGCGTCCACCGACAGCACGATGCACTGCGCCCCGTACCGCTGCGACGCCTCGGTCAAGAGCTCAGGCCGCGCGATCGCCGCCGTGTTCAGCCCCACCTTGTCCGCGCCCGCCCGCAGCAGCCTGTCGACATCCTCGACCGAGCGCACTCCCCCGCCCACGGTCAGCGGGATGAACACCTGCTCGGCCGTCCGGCTGACCACGTCGTACATCGTCGACCGGTCAGAGCTCGAAGCAGTGATGTCCAGGAACGTCAGCTCGTCGGCCCCCTCCGCGTCATAGCGACGGGCCAGCTCGACCGGGTCTCCGGCGTCGCGGAGGTTCTCGAAGTTGACGCCCTTGACCACCCGCCCGGCGTCCACGTCCAGACAGGGAATCACACGCACCGCGACACTCATCGACAACTCCTTCAGGAACGCACAGCGGCAAGGGCGTCTTCGAGGGTGAAGGCCTGCGCGTACAGCGCCTTGCCCACGATGGCCCCCTCGACGCCGATCGGGACCAGCGAGGCCAGCGCGCGCAGGTCCTCCAGGGACGAGACCCCGCCGCTGGCGACCACCGGCTTGTCGGTACGGGAGCAGACCTCGCGGAGCAGGTCCAGGTTCGGGCCGCGCAGCGTGCCGTCCTTCGTGACGTCGGTGACGACGTACCGGGGACAGCCGTCCTTCTCCAGCCGGGCCAGAACCTCCCACAGGTCACCGCCCTCCTGGGTCCAGCCCCGGGCGGCCAGGGTGGTCCCCCGGACGTCGAGGCCGATCGCGATCCGGTCACCGTACTCAGAGATGATCTTAGAACACCAGGCGGGGTTCTCCAGCGCCGCGGTACCGATGTTCACCCGGCGGCAGCCGGTGGCCAGCGCGAGCTCCAGCGAGGCGTCGTCACGGATGCCCCCGGACATCTCCACGTTCACATCCAGCGCGCCGACCACCGTGGCGAGCAACTCACGGTTGCTGCCCCGGCCGAAGGCCGCGTCGAGGTCGACCAGGTGGATCCACTCGGCGCCGGCCTCCTGCCAGGCGAGCGCCGCGGACAGGGGGTCGCCGTACGACGTCTCGGTGCCGGCCGCGCCCTGGACCAGGCGGACCGCCTGACCGTCGGCGACGTCCACGGCGGGGAGCAGCTCAAGCGACATCTGTTCAAGACCTCCGGTCGAAGACAAGCGTGAGAAAAAGCGGAACGAACAGCAAGGAAAGCACGAGCACGCCGAACCGTGCCGCCCACGAGGACCACAGCAGCCAGACGATCACCTGCACGATCAGGAACAGCACCGCCGCGACACCGTTCTGCGCCCGGCGGCGGCGGGCCATGATGCCGCCCTGGGAGACGATCCGGACGGGCCTGCCCGGCAGCAACGCGGTCACCCTGCCGACGCGCTCGCGCCGCCGCGCCAGCCGCGCCTCCCGCTCGGCGCGCAGCGCGGCCAAGCGCACCTGCTCGGCCTCCCGCTCGGCCCTGCGCCTGGCCCGTTCCCTACTCATCAAAGGCCCATCAAAAACTCAGCCGACGATCCCGAGCCAGTTGGTGAGCAACCGGGCTCCGGCGTCGCCCGACTTCTCCGGATGGAACTGAGTGGCCATCAGCGGGCCGTTCTCCGCCGCCGCGACGAACGGCACCCCGTGCTCGGCCCAGGTGACCAGCGGATCGGCAAACCCGGGCCCAGGCTGGAGCTCCCAGGTTCGCACGCCGTACGAGTGCACGAAGTAGAAGCGCGTATCCGCGTCGAGCCCGGCGAACAGCACGCTCTCAGCGGGCGCCTTGACCGTGTTCCACCCCATGTGCGGCAGGACCGGCGCCTCCAGGGACTCCACAGTGCCCGGCCACTCCCCGCAGCCCTCGGTCGTGACGCCGTGCTCGACGCCCGTCTCGAAGAGGATCTGCATGCCGACGCAGATGCCCAGAACCGGCCGCCCGGCCGACAGGCGCCGGGCGATGATCCGCTCCCCCCGCACCTCGCGCAGCCCGGCCATGCACGCGGCGAACGCCCCCACGCCGGGGACGACGAGACCGTCGGCCTCCATCGCCGCCTCGTAGTCGGCGGTCACCGTGACCTCCGCACCGACCCGGGCCAGCGCGCGCTCCGCCGAACGGAGGTTGCCCGATCCGTAGTCGAGAACGGTTACCTTCTTCACCACCAGAGCACCGCCGCCGTGGTCGCCAGGGCCGCGAGGGCGGCGAGCAGCACCGCGCCCTTCTTCAGACCCTGTTTGAGGAATGAGACAATCCCACCGACGAAGAAGAGCGCGATGAACGCCATCGCGATGGCCGACCAGTTGTCGCTCACCGTCGCCTCCCCCTCTCCCCGGCAGAAATCACAGCACACCCTTCGTGCTCGGCACCCCGGTGGCGCGCGGGTCGCGCTCGCAGGCCGCCCGCAGCGCCCTGGCCAGGGCCTTGAACTGCGCCTCCACGATGTGGTGGGCGTTGCGGCCGTAGGGGACGCGCACGTGCAGGCAGACGGCGGCCTGAGCGACGAACGACTCCAGGATGTGCCTGGTCATCGTCGTGTCGTACTCCGGGCCGATCATCGGAGCCATACCCTCGGGCTCGCTGTGCACCAGGTACGGCCGCCCCGACAGGTCGACCGTGACCTCCGCGAGCGACTCGTCCAGCGGGCAGGAGGCGTTACCGAACCTCCGCAGGCCCGACTTGTCGCCCAGCGCCTCACGGAACGCGGCGCCCAGCGCGAGCGAGGTGTCCTCGATCGTGTGGTGGGCGTCGATGTGCAGGTCCCCCTCGGTCTTCACGACCAGGTCGAACAGCCCGTGCTTGCCGAGCTGGTTCAGCATGTGATCGAAGAACCCGACACCGGTGGACACCTCAACCTTCCCGGTGCCGTCGAGATCGACCTCGACCAGCACCGAGGTCTCCTTGGTGACGCGCTCGACGCGACCGCGACGCGGTGCGGTGATACTCACCAGAACCTCCCGAGGATGCCCCGGCCTTCAGGCCGGGGAGGCATTGGGAGCGGGAGTGCCGCCCAGGCCCGAGCGTGCCCTGACCGGTCAGTCATTTCGATCAGCTTCTTTCTGAGTCGTGTAGCCGTAGCCGTCCGCGCGTTGAAGATGACGGACGTGCCGGTGGTTGATCCCGGCGATGCGACCGTGCCGGGTGGTGATGTCGAACGAACCGGAGGAGCGGACCAGGACTCGCCCGGCGTGAACCCCGGCCTTCTTGCCCGCCGGAACGTTCGCCCGGACCAGGTCGCCGGTTTGGAAGCCGTGGCGCAGTTTGATCCGTGGCCGGAGAAGGCGGGGGAACCCGTATCGGTCGGGGGTGGTGCGGGCGTAGGCGCCGCGACCGGTCGCCGCGACCACCAGGACCACCGGCGGCCAGGCGGTCACGGTCTCCAATTCTCCGACGTGCAACGCGTCCAACGTGTGCGACTTCGGCGCGCCGGTGCGCGAGCGGTTCCACTTCGTACGACCGCCCGAGGCGGTGTGAACGGGCAGGCCGGTCGCTTCCAGTGCCCGCCACAGCGCCCACCGGGTGGCGTTGACGGCGGCGGCGTCCCGCAGTGGAGCCTTCGCCTGCTTGAGGATCTTCGCCAGGAGTGCGGGGCTGGTTTTCAGGAACTCCCGCACGGGGGTGGCGTTCTTGGTCTGGTTGCACTGGACGCAGGCCAGGGTGAGGTTGCTGATCCGGTCGGAGCCGCCCCGGCTGCGGGGGTGGATATGGTCGAGGTTGAGCGGTACGCCGCTCGCGCCGCAGTAGGCGCAGGTGCGCCCCCACTTGGCCAGCAGGTATTCGCGGACCTCGTACCCGGCCAGGGTGCCCTGCTGATACTCAACGCCTTCCAACGGCTTGCCCGCCGACAGGGCGTGGGTGTCGAAGGAGACCTTCTCCATGTGGACGGCGGTCACGGGCGCCCACCGGGTCAGCCGCGCCACCTGCGACATGGTGCCCTCGACGCGGTGTCGCAGGGATGGCGCGAGCCACCCCTTCGGCTTGGTGCGGTTGAGGAATCGGGGGGCGCGGTAGCGCAGGTTCCGCCCCCGGCGGCCCCGGCGCAACGCGGCCCGCGAGGCAAGCCTGTCGCGGATCAGTGCGCCCCGATGGTCGAGCCGGATCGCATACCGTCCGGCCCGGCTCCCCTCATGGTCGGTGAACACCGCCAGGCCGGTGTGCTTGCTGCCGGGGTCGATACCGACCTGCACGCCTGCCACGGTGGAATCGGCCAGCGACCGGTCCTTGAGACGGATGACGAACGGGGTGCGACGGGCCACGACCGCCCGCCCGGCCGCCAGCAGGCGACGGGCACGGGCAGGATGGCAGGGGTCGAGCGGGTGGCCGCGGACGTCCAGGACGAACACGACCGGGTGAACCTCACGGTTCGCTCCCTCGGACGCCGAAGCGTCCTCGGGGTGACGCCGAGCAGACCGGGTGCCGGTCCGCTCGATCTCCCCTCGCCCAGGTTGAACACCAGGTACCGCCGCCAGGCGGTGTCCGTGAGCCGTTTCGTGCCCACCCTCGGGCGTGTCTGCTCCCACGGATTCCAGAGCGGCAGGCTGAGGAAGCACCCGCCGGTGGGTCTGCGATCTCATGTTCAACGTAGCCATCAAAACGCACCTCCTTGAGCTGACGGCCAGGGCTGGTCAACGCGGGGCTTCAAAGCGCATCGCTGCACCTCGAGCCCCCTCCCTCAGGAGGGGGTCGTTGACAGGATCTCCTCCAGGGCGGCGCGGAACGCCGCCATCTCCTCGGTCGTGCCAATCGAAACCCTCAGCCACCCGGGCGGTCCCACCTCGCGGATCAGCACCCCGCGATCCAGCATGCCCTGCCACACCGCGCGCCGGTCCTCGAAAAGCCCGAACAGCACGAAGTTGGCGTCCGAGTCGGCGACCTTCAGCCCCCGGGCGCGCAACCAGTCCACGACGGCGTCGCGCTCGGCCCGCAGCGCGTCGACCGCGCCGAGCAGCTCGGCGCGGTGGGCGAGCGCGACGCGCGCCGCCGTCTGGGTGAGCGTGGACAGGTGGTACGGCAGACGGACCAGCAGCAACGCCTCGACCACCGCCGGGTGGGCGGCCAGGTAGCCAACCCGGGTGCCGGCCATGGCGAACGCCTTGGACATCGTCCGCGTGACGATCAGCCGGGGATTGCCCGGCAGCAGGGTCAGCGCCGACGGGGTGCCGGTGCGGGCGAACTCGAAGTAGGCCTCGTCCACCACCACCATGCCCGGCGCCGCCTCGACGATCCGGGCGATCACCTCCGGCTCCAGGGCGGTGCCGGTCGGGTTGTTGGGCGAGGTCAGGAAGACGACGTCGGGCCGGTGCTCCTCGATCGCGGCGACGGCCTTGCCCGGGTCGATCCCGAAGTCCTCCTCACGCGCCCCGGAGATCCACTCGGTCGAGGCGCCGGTGGTGATGATCGGGTGCATCGAGTAGGACGGCTCGAAGCCCATCGCGGTGCGGCCGTGACCGCCGAAGGCCTGCAGGATCTGCTGGAGCACCTCGTTGGAGCCGTTGGCAGCCCAGAGCTGTTCCGGTCCAAGGCCGTGACCGAGGTATCCGGCCAGCTCCCGGCGCAGGCCGAGCGCGTCGCGGTCGGGGTAGCGGTTGAGCTCGGCGGTGACGCTCCGCACCGCCTCGGCCAGGTCGGCGACCAGCGACGCCGAGGGCCCGTATGGGTTCTCGTTGGTGTTGAGCCTGACCGGGACGTCGATCTGCGGGGCACCGTACGGCGTGCGCCCCCGGAGATCGTCTCGGATCGGCAGGTCTTCGAGCTTCACGACGGGATCTCCACCTCGAACCGGAAACGGACGGCCACGTCTCGCACGGACGGGCAGACCCCTGCGGCTCTCGCGGGGACCCGTCGAGCCACCTGGCTGGTAAGCATGGAAAAAACCCTCACGAGGGCACCTCCCAGTCGAACCGCGCCCTGATCGCCGCACCGTGCGCCGGCAGGTCCTCGGTGTCGGCCAGCACGCACACGTGGGCGGCGGCCCCGGCGAGGGCCTCGCGGCTGTAGTCGACGACGTGAACGCCCCGCAGGAACGTCTGCACCGACAGCCCCGACGAGTGACAGGCGCAGCCGCCGGTGGGCAGCACGTGGTTGGAACCGGCCATGTAGTCGCCGAGCGAGACCGGCGCGTAGGCTCCAACGAAGATCGCCCCGGCGTTGCGGACCCGGGCGGCCAGCGCGGACGCTCCCTCGGCCTGGATCTCCAGGTGCTCGGCGGCGTAGGCGTCGACGACGCGCAGCCCCGCCTCCATGTCGTCGACCAGCAGGATGCCGGACTGGCGCCCGGAGAGCGCCTCGGTGATCCGCTCGGCGTGCTTGGTGGCGGCGACCTGCGCCGGCAACTCCCGCTCGACGGCCTCGGCCAGCTCCACCGAGTCGGTGACGAGCACGGCGGCGGCGATCGTGTCGTGTTCGGCCTGACTGATCAGGTCGGCGGCGACGTGCACCGGGTCGGCCGTGGAGTCGGCGAGGATCGCGATCTCGGTCGGACCGGCCTCGGAGTCGATGCCGATACGGCCCTTGAGCAGGCGCTTGGCCGCGGCGACCCAGATGTTGCCGGGACCGGTGACCATGGTGACCGGCGGGCACTCCTCGGTGCCGTAGGCGAACATCGCCACCGCCTGGGCGCCACCGACCGCGTAGACCTCGTCCACACCGAGCAGCGCGCACGCCGCCAGGATGGCCGGGTGCGGCAGGCCGCCGAACTCGCGCTGCGCGGGCGAGGAGACCGCCAGGGAGCCCACCCCCGCCTCCTGGGCGGGGACGACGTTCATGACCACGCTGGAGGGGTAGACCGCCCGGCCGCCGGGGACGTACAGTCCCACCCGGTCGACGGGCACCCAGCGCTCGGTGACGGTGCCGCCGGGCACGACCTGGGTGGTGACGTCTGTGCGCCGCTGGTCACGGTGGACGAGGCGGGCGCGGCGGATCGACTCCTCCAGTGCCGCCCTGACCTTCGGGTCGAGCCTCTCCAGTGCCCCGGAGATCGCCTCGACCGGCACCCGGGTGGACTCCAGTTCGACGCCGTCGAACCTGGCGGTCAGCTCCCGCACCGCGGCGACCCCACGATGATGCACGTCGTCGCAGATGGGCCGCACCTTCTCCAGGGCGGCTTCGACGTCGAGGTCGGCGCGGGGCAGCACGTCGCGCAGGTCCTCGGGAAGAGGCCCGCGCAGATCGGTACGCGAAATCACCCGTTCAGTCTACGGAGGTCCGCCACCCGGTATCGTCACGTCCATTATCCGGACAGCGCCTTTACTATGTAGATTTTAACCAGCCGCTACGCTTGCCCCGTGAGCAAGAGCAAGAGCAAGGGCGGCCAGGGAACCCCCGCGACCGTGGCCCTGACCCAGGCCGGAGCCGCCTTCACCCTGCACCCCTACGAGCACGACGCGAACGCGCAGGCCTACGGCGAGGAGGCGGCCGACGCCCTCGGCGTGCCGTACGGGCAGATCTTCAAGACCCTGGTGGCCGAGGTGGAGAGCGGGCTGGCCGTCGCGGTGGTGCCGGTGGCGGGCAAACTCGATCTCAAGGCGTTCGCGGCGGCGCTGAGGAGCAAGCGGGCCGCGATGGCCGACGCGGCCAAGGTGGAGCGGGTCACCGGCTACGTGGTCGGCGGCATCAGCCCGCTGGGGCAGCGCAAGCGGCTGCCGACCGTGGTCGACGCCTCCGCGCTGGACTTTCCGACGATCTACTTCTCCGCCGGTCGGCGCGGGCTGCAGATCGAGGCCTCCCCCTCGGAGCTGGTACGCCTCACCGGAGCCGTCACCGCGCCCATCGGCAAGAACGGCTAGCAAGGGCTTTCCGGCCCGGAGAGCCGACGAGATCTTCGGCCCCCCTGTGCGTCGGCCCGAAGATCTCGTCGCACAAGGGTCACACAAGGTGGGCCGAAGATCTCGTCACACAAGGCGGGCCGAAGATCTCGTCGCACAAGGTGGGCCGGAGCTCCCCCCACCGCCCTGTCGAAGGTTGCCGACGCGGCACGCGGCGGCGTTCGGCCAGACTCGTCTGCGACAGGCCGTACCGATCGGGGGACAGATGCACTACCTGACCGCTACCGAGATGCTCGAACTGCTGCGCACCAGGCAGATCAGCGCGGCCGAGCTGCTCGAGGCGCACCTGCGGCGGATCGAGGAGGTCAACCCGGAGGTCAACGCGATCGTCACGCTGACCGCCGAGCGCGCCAGGCGGGAGGCTAGGGAGGCCGACCTGGACCTGGCGCGCGGCCGATGGCGGGGACCGCTGCACGGGCTGCCGGTCGCGCACAAGGACCTGGCCGACACCGCGGGGATCCGCACCACGTACGGCTCGCCGCTCTTCGCCGACCACGTCCCCGGCACCGACGCGCCGATCGTGCGGCGGATGCGCGAGGCCGGGGCGATCACGGTCGGCAAGACCAACACCCCGGAGTTCGGCACCGGCTCGCACACCGTGAACGAGATCTTCGGCGCCACCCGCAACCCCTACGACCTGACCAGGTCGGCCGGGGGCAGCAGCGGCGGGGCCGCCGCCGCGCTGGCGACCGGCATGGTGGCGCTGGCCGACGGCTCCGACATGGGCGGCTCGCTGCGCAACCCCGCCTCCTTCTGCAACGTGGCGGGGCTGCGGCCCACCCCCGGGCGGGTGCCGGCGCCCTCCGCCGTCGCGGCCTGGTTCACCCTCGGCGTGCCGGGGCCGATGGCCCGTACCGCCGGGGACCTGGCGCTGCTGATGAGCGCGGTGGCCGGGTTCGACGCCTCCTCCCCCCTGTCCATCGCCGAGAGCGGCACCGCCTTCGCCGGGCCGCTGGAGCTGGACCTGACCGGCCTGCGCGTGGCCTGGAGCCCGGACCTGGGCGGGCTGCCCGTCGACGCGGAGACCGCCAAGGTCACCGCGGACGCCCCCGCCGTGCTCGCGGAGCTGGGCGCGCGGGTGGACCGGGTGGAGCTGGACCTGTCGGACGCCGAGGACGCCTTCCGGATCTACCGGGCCTGGTACTACGCGCTCTGCTACGGCGACCTGCCCCAGGAGCGCCTGGGGGCGAACGTGCGCTGGAACGTCGAGCGGGGCCACGAGGTGACCGGGGCCGACCTGGCCCGCGCCGAGCGGCTGCGCAGCGGGCTGTACCAGCGGATGGACTCCTTCTTCGGCACCTACGACTTCCTGATCGCCCCGGTCAGCCAGGTGCCGCCGTTCCCGGTGGACGCCCCGTACGTCTCGGAGATCAACGGACAGGCGCTGCCCGACTACCTGGCGTGGATGCGCTCCGCCTACTGGGTCAGCGTGCTGCACACCCCCGCGGCGTCGGTGCCGTGCGGGTTCACCTCGGGCGGGCTGCCGGTGGGCGTGCAGATCGTCGGGCGTCCCTTCGCCGACATGGCGGTGCTCCGGCTGGCCCACGCCTTCGAGCGCGCCACCGGGCACGGCACGCGCAGGCCGCCCCTCTGACGCGACCGGGCGGCCGGGTCACTACCGGCCGTCGATGTCGTACGACGACAGCGGCCCGTAGGGTTCGCCCTCGCCGAACGGGTTGCGCAGCGGCGAGTCGCGGTAGCCCGCGACGCCCTCCAGGACGAAGAAGACACCTGCGGCCAGCGTCGGCCACGCGTACAGCACGCCCCTGGCGGTCAGCGCCAGGGGCCCCGGGACCAGCGGCATGGAGCTCCCCATGGAGCTCCCCGAGGCGGCGATGCTCACCGCGCCGAGGTTGGCCGCCGCGCCGACCAGCAGCGCGAGGTGCGCGCCGAGCAGACCGCCCGCCGCCAGGCCCACCACCACCGGCAGCGGGCGGCCTCCACGCGACACGCCGTAACCGATGACCCCGCAGACCAGCCCGAGCACGCCCGTGATGACGGCGAACCAGCCGTCGGCGGCGATCAGCGCCTGCGTGGAGGGATCGGCCGGCAGCGGCCCCTTGCCCGTCACGACGTACGGCGGTCGCGGCGCGGCCAGCGACCACAGGATCCCGGCGACGACTCCGGCCAGGGCGAGCACCAGCACGGTGATCACAAAGTCACGCGCACCGCGCACCACGGCCCCCTCACCCTCTGTGCAGATGTGCCCGATGTTACCCATCCGCCCGCCCGGCGCCACCCGAGGTTCCCACCGAACCCCGTTACGCTTGCGGGGTGAACGAAGAGGCATGGCTGATCGAACCCTCCGGGCCGCTCCGCGGTGACGTCGAGGTCCGCGGTTCCAAGAACGGCGTCTCCAAGCACATGGTCGCCGCGATGCTCGGCACCGGTGAGAGCACGATCCAGAACGCCCCGGACGTGGGTGAGGTGGGGATCACCGCGCAGATGCTGAGGGCGCTCGGCATCGACGTGGAGATCAGCTCCGGGGAGATCACCGTCTCTCCCGGGGAGAAGATCAACCCGCATGTCCCGGCGGCGTTCACCGGCCTCAACCGAATCCCGATCCTGATGCTGGGCCCGCTGCTGCACCTGGCGGGCGAGGCGTTCGTACCGCTGGTCGGCG
This sequence comes from Streptosporangium sp. NBC_01810, assembly GCF_035917355.1. Taxonomy (NCBI): domain Bacteria; kingdom Bacillati; phylum Actinomycetota; class Actinomycetes; order Streptosporangiales; family Streptosporangiaceae; genus Streptosporangium; species Streptosporangium sp. NBC_01810. The sequence continues at coordinate 4,088,988 of NZ_CP109070.1, forward strand.
GCGACCCGATCGGCCGCCGGCCCGTCGACTTCCACGTCGAGGCGTTGCGCGCGATGGGCGCCGAGGTCGAGGTGAGCGACACCGGTGTGTACGCCAAGGCCAAGCGGCTGCGCGGCAGCCGGATCGAGCTGCCCTACCCCAGCGTCGGCGCCACCGAGACGATCCTGATGTCCGCGGTGCTGGCCGAGGGCAAGACCGTGCTGAAGGGCGCGGCGATGGAGCCCGAGGTGGTGGAGCTCGCCCTGTTCCTGCAGCGGATGGGCGCGCGCATAGAGCTGAGCCCGGACCGGCGCATCGTGATCGAGGGGGTGGAGCGCCTGCACGGCGCCTCCACCTGGCTCAACGGCGACCGCATCGAGGCGTTCTCCTACCTGGCGGCCGGTCTGATCACCGGCGGCCAGGTGCGGGTGCACGGCTGCCCGCAGGACCGGCTGGTCACCGCGATCACCACCCTGGCCAGGATGGGCGCCGAGGTCGACATCACCGACGACTACCTGTCGGCGTCGGCGCCGCACGGGCTGCGGGCCGCGGCGGTGCAGACCGACACGCACCCGGGGTTCATGACCGACTGGCAGACGCCCCTGATGGTGCTGTTCACCCAGGCCCAGGGCATGTCGGTGCTGCACGAGACGGTGTTCGAGAACCGCCTGGTCTACGTGCCCGCGCTGCAGAAGATGGGCTGCGAGATCGAGGTGTTCGACGTCTGTCTGGGCGGCCCGGCCTGCCGCTACCACGACACCAACGCCAAGCACTCGGCGGTCGTGCGCGGCGTGTCCAGGCTGAGCGGCGCCGACGTGACGCTGCCCGACATCCGGGCCGGGTTCTCCGCCGTGCTGGCGGCGGCCGCCGCGGAGGGCGTCTCCACGCTGCGCGGGGTGCACCACATCGAGCGGGGCTACCACCGGCCGTTCGAGCAGTTCGCCTCGCTCGGGCTGAAGATCAGTCGAGAAAAGGTGCAGGAGGGGTAAGGATTGGCAACCGGGTGTTTATGGGTGATCATCCGGTTGCACGTTACCTTGCGTGACATCGCACCCGGAGGTGAGACGCGGACCCGGCGCGTGCCTGCGCGCGCTGACGGCCTGCGGGGTGCTCGGCGGGCTGCTGGCCGCCCTGGCCGCGCTGCCGCTGGTCGGCACGGTGGGGGTCACCGTCAACAATGTCACGAGGACCCTGACCGACCTGCCGCCGAGCCCACGGGAGAATCCGCTCGCCCAACGCACCGTGCTCCTGGACCGGAACGGCAAGCGGTTCGCCCAGTTCTACACGGAGAACCGGACCGTCGTTCGGCTCGACCAGATCGCCCCCGTCATGCGTGAGGCGATCGTGGCGATCGAGGACTCGCGCTTCTACGAGCACGCGGGCCTGGACTTCAAGGGCACCCTGCGCGCCCTGGTGACCAACACCAAGGCGGGCGGGGTGCGCCAGGGCGGGTCCTCGCTCACCCAGCAGCTGGTGAAGAACATCCTGGTCGAGAACTCCGAGAGCGAGACCGAGCGCGCCCAGGCCCGCGCGCCCAGCATCCAGCGCAAGATCACCGAGCTGCGGTACGCGCTGGCGATGGAGAAGAAGTACACCAAGGCGGAGATCCTGGAGCGCTACCTCAACATCGCCTACTTCGGCGCGGGGGCCTTCGGGGTGGAGGCCGCCGCCCAGCGGTTCTTCTCCGTCGCCGCCTCCCGGCTGACCCTGGCGCAGGCGGCGACGCTGGCCGGCGCGGTCCGCACCCCGTACATCACGGACCCGTCGCTGGACGCGGCGCGCAGAAAGAGGCTGCGAGAACGCAGGGACATCGTCCTGGAGCGGATGGCCCAGCTGTCCTACGTTCCCCGGCCCCGGGCGGAGGCCGCCATGAGACGGCCGCTGAACCTCAGGCTGCAGCCGATGCCCGGCGGCTGCGACGGGAGCGTCTACCCCTACTTCTGCCTGTACGTGCACAGGGAGCTGCTGACCAACCCGGTCTTCGGCCATACCCGCGTGGAGCGGGAGCGCCGCCTGGCCAGGGGCGGCCTCGTGCTGCGCACCACCTTGGCGCCGAGGGCCCAGCGGGCCGCGGAACGCGCCATCGCCGCGCGCGTCGGTACCAAGGACACCGAGGTCGCGGCCGAGGCCATGATCCAGCCTGGCACCGGGCGGATCCGGGCCATGGCGGCGAGCAAGAAGTACGGCCGCAACGCCGGCGACAAGAACAACGGCCCCCGCACCACCTACAACCTGGTCGCCGACACCGCGCACGGAGGCGGTCAGGGATTCCAGGCGGGGTCGACGTTCAAGGTGTTCACCCTGGCGACCGCGCTGAGCCAGGGCTGGCGGTTCGACCAGGGTTTCATGACACCCGGCAGCTTCGTGCCCGCCGGCGGTTTCAAGGACTGCCGGGGGCGCAAGGTCAACGACCCCGGCGCGGAGATCTTCAACGCGAGCGGCGAGGGCAAGGGCGGCCCGCAGAGCCTGTCCACCGGCACCTGGAAGTCGGTGAACATCTTCTACATGATGCTGGAGCAGCGGGTGGGCCTGTGCCCGGTCGTCAGGACCGCCAAGGCGATGGGCATCGCCCGCGCCGACGGCGCCCCGCTGCGGGAGGTGCCGACCTTCACCCTGGGGGTGAACGAGATGGACCCGGTGACCGTGGCGGCGGCGTTCGCCGCGTTCGGGGCGCGGGGCCGCTACTGCCGCCCGCTGTCCATCGTCGAGATCGTCGAGCGGAACGGCAGGCACTTCCGCGTCCCGCCCAGCTGCGCGCAGGCGATCGAGCGCGACGTGGCCGACGCGGTCAACTACCTGCTGTCCGGGGTGTTCACCAAGGGCACCATGACCGGTCAGAGCATCGGCCGCCCCGCGGCGGGCAAGACCGGCACCAACAACGGCTACACGTCCGCCTGGTTCGCCGGCTACACCCCCGATCTGGCCGCGGCGGTCAGCGTGGGCGACATCCGCGGTTCGTACCGCTACCCGCTGAGCGATGTCGAGATCGGCGGCGAGTACTACGGAGCGGTTCAGGGGGCCTCCCTGCCGGGGCCGATCTGGGTGTCGTCCATGTCCGCCGCCCTGCGGGACGTCTCGCCGCGTTCCTTCCACCACCCGGACATGGGCCGTTTCGGCGGCGGGTTCACCCCCGGCATGAAGGAGGCACTGGAGGCCGAGCGCAAGGCGGGCAGGGACGGCGAGCGCGGCGAGCGCCACCGGGACCGCGAGGGGCGCGGTGATCGCAGGCGCCGCGGTGACAGCGAGTACGGCGCCTACCACGGGCCCCGGGGAGGCCGTGTCGCGCAGTGGCCCGCCCGCCCCCGCCACCGCTGACCCGGCCCACCGCGACACCACCGCCGTCACCGCGTCGGGATCGCTCGCGGCCCTGCCCGCGTCGCGCCGGGTCAGGCTCCGAGGCAGGCGGGTCCGAGCAGCTGCTTCAGGTCGCCCATCAGGGCCGGGGAGGGCGATACCCGCAGCCGGTCGTCGAGGCGCATGATGGTGGTCTTCGGGCCGTTGTGCACCTGCAGGTGCACCTCGGTGGTGCCCGGGTGGGCGGTCAGCACCTCCTTGAGGCGGCCGACCACCGGCGGGGTGCAGCGGGTCAGGGCGAGGCTGACCGCCAGCGGACCGCCTGCCTCGCGGGTCAGGTCGGGGGCCGTCACCTCCATGGCGATGATCTTTCCCACGTCCTCGCGCTTGTCCAGGCGGCCCTTGACGAAGACGATGGCGTCCTCGGCGAGCACCGTCGCGCAGAGCTGGTACGCCGAGGGGAAGATCATCACCTCGATGGCGCCCTCCAGGTCCTCCAGCTGGGTCAGCACCCAGGTGTCGCCCTTCTTGGTGACCTTGCGCTGCAGGCCGCTCAGAATGCCGCCGACGGTGACGACCTGGCCGTCGGGACGGTGCTCGTCCTGGAGCGAGGCGATCGAGCAGTCGGCGCCGGAGGCGAGGATGTGCTCCACGCCGAAGAGCGGGTGGTCGGAGACGTACAGGCCGAGCATCTCCCGCTCGAACTGCAGCAGCGTGTTCTTGTCCCACTCACCCATCGGGATCTGCACGTCGAAGGTCTGGTCCTCGGCGCCCTCGACGGCGCCGAACAGGGAGTCCTGCCCCTGGGCCTCGTTCTTCTTGATGCCGATGATGCTGTCGACCGCCTGCTCGTGGACCATCACCAGGCCCTTGCGCACGTGCCCGAACGAGTCGAAGGCACCGGCCTTGACCAGTGACTCGATGACCCGCTTGTTACAGACGACCATGGGGACCTTGCGCAGGAAGTCCTTGAAGTCGGCGAAGCGGCTCTTCTCCCTGCGGGCGGCGATGATCCCGTCGACCACGTTGCCGCCGACGTTACGGATGGCCGACAGGCCGAACCGGACGTCGGTGCCGCGCGGTGTGAAGTCGAAGTCGGAGTCGTTGACGTCCGGCGGCAGCACCTTGATGCCCATCCGGCGGCACTCGTTGAGGTAGAGGGCCGACTTGTCCTTGTCGTCCTTGACCGAGGTCAGCAGCCCGGCCATGTACTCGGCCGGGTAGTTGGCCTTGAGGTAGGCGGTCCAGTAGGAGACCAGGCCGTAGGCGGCGCTGTGCGCCTTGTTGAAGGCGTAGTCGGAGAAGGGCAGCAGGATGTCCCAGAGCGTCTTGATCGCGGCCGCGGAGTAGCCGTTGTCCTTCATGCCCTGCTCGAACGACTCGAACTGCTTGTCCAGCTCCGACTTCTTCTTCTTGCCCATCGCGCGGCGCAGCAGGTCGGCCTTGCCGAGCGAGAACCCGGCGACCTTCTGCGCGATGGCCATGACCTGCTCCTGGTAGACGATCAGGCCGTACGTGGTGCCGAGGATCTCCTGCAGCGACTCCTCGAACTCCGGGTGGATCGGGACGATCTCCTGCTGAGCGTTCTTGCGCAGCGCGTAGTTGGTGTGGGAGTTGGCGCCCATCGGTCCAGGCCGGTACAGCGCGCCGACGGCGGAGATGTCCTCGAAGTTGTCGGGCTTCATCAGCCGCAGCAGCGACCGCATGCCGCCACCGTCCAGCTGGAACACCCCCAGGGTGTCGCCCCGGCCGAGCAGATCGTAGGTCTTGCGGTCGTCCAGCGGCAGCTTGAGCAGGTCGATCTGCTCGCCGGTGTTGGCCTCGATCATCTTCAGGCAGTCGTCGATGATCGTGAGGTTGCGCAGGCCCAGGAAGTCCATCTTCAGCAGGCCGAGCGTCTCGCAGGTCGGGTAGTCGAACTGCGTGATGATCACACCGTCGGAGTCGCGGCGCATGATCGGGATGTAGTCGGTCAGCACCTCCGCCGACATGATGACCCCGGCGGCGTGCACGCCGGTCTGCCGGATCAGGCCCTCCAGGCCCTTGCCGAGGTCCATGGCCGACTTGACGTCGACGTCCTCCTCGTACAGCCTGCGCAGCTCGCCGGCCTCGTTGTAGCGCGGGTGATCCTTGTCGAAGATGCCCGACAGCGGGATGTCCTTGCCCATCACCGCGGGCGGGAACGCCTTGGAGACCTTGTCGCCCAGCGCGTACGGGTGGCCCAGGACGCGGGCCGCGTCCTTGATGGCAGCCTTCGCCTTGATGGTGCCGAAGGTGGCGATCATGGCGACCTTGTCGGCCCCGTACTTCTCCGTCACGTAGCGGATCACGTCGCCGCGCCTACGCTCGTCGAAGTCGATGTCGACGTCGGGCATGGAGACGCGGTCGGGGTTGAGGAACCGCTCGAAGATCAGCCCGTGCGGCAGCGGGTCGAGGTCGGTGATGCCCAGCGCGTACGCGGCCAGCGACCCGGCGGCCGAGCCTCGGCCGGGGCCGACCCGGATGCCGTTGTTCTTGGCCCACATGATGAAGTCGGCGACCACGAGGAAGTAGGAGGGGAACCCCATCTGCAGGATGACGCCCATCTCGAACTCGATCTGCGCGCGGTGCTCCTCGTCGACGCCTTCGGGGAAGCGCCGCTCCATGCCCTGCCAGATCTCCTTGCGGAACCAGCTCTCCTCGCTCTCCCCCTCGGGCAGCGGGAAGGTGGGCATCAGGTTCTTGAAACCGAACATGCCGCTCGGGTCGACCTTCTCGGCGACCAGCAGGGTGTTGCGGCAGCCCTCGGCCCACAGGTCCGAGGAGTCGACCGCGCGCATCTCGTCGGCGTTCTTGATGTAGTAGCCGCTGCCGTCGAAGCGGAAGCGGTCGGGGTCGGACAGCTGCTTGCCGGTCTGGATGCACAGCAGCGCGTCGTGGGAGGTCGCGTCCGACTCGTAGGTGTAGTGGGAGTCGTTGGTCACCAGTGGCGGGATGTCCAGCTCGCGCGAGATGCGGGTCAGGCCGTCCCGGACCCTGCGCTCGATGTCGAGCCCGTGATCCATGATCTCCAGGTAGTAGTTGTCCTTGCCGAACAGCTCCTGGAACCTGGCCGCCGCCGCGACCGCCTCGTCGTACTGCCCCAGGCGCAGGCGGGTCTGCACCTCACCCGACGGGCAGCCGGTGGTGGCCATCAGCCCCTCGGCGTGCTCGGCGAGGATCTCCTCGTCCATCCGGGCCCACTTGCGGACGAAGCCCTCGGTGTAGGCGCGCGAGGAGAGCTTCATCAGGTTGCCCAGGCCCGTGGCGTTCTTCGCCCAGATGGTCATGTGGGTGTAGTAGCCACCCGCCGAGACGTCGTCGCGCTTCTGGTGCGGCTCACCCCACAGCACCGGCTTCTTCTGGTGCCGGGAGGCCGGGGCGACGTAGGCCTCGATGCCGATGATCGGCTTGATCCCGGCCCCGGTCGCCTGCTTGTAGAAGTCGTAGGCCCCGTGCATGTTGCCGTGGTCGGTGATCGCGATGGCGGGCATGCCCAGGTCGCCGACCTGCTTGAACATTTGCTTCAAACGGGCGGCTCCATCCAGCATGGAGTACTCCGTGTGAACATGCAGATGCACAAACGAGTCTGACATGCGGCCCCGTCCTCCCCTAGTCGCACCGTCGGCGGGGAAAGCGTATCCAAATCCGAGTTGCCGAAGTGACCCGTGCGCTCCAGGTCGTCCCTTCCCCGGTCTCAGTCCGAGGGCACCGACCGGCGTTCCTCGGCGAGGTGCAGGCCCGCCTCGATGACGGCGTTCATGATGGGGGCGAGCCGGGCCTCGCCCAGCACGGGGGCGCGGCGGGCCATCTCGGCGACCACCTGGCGCTCGCGGGCCGCGTCGCGGCCGGCGAAGCCTCCGACGGGCTTGAGGCGCTGGATGGTGCCGGCCAGTTCGGCGCGGCGTTCCAGCAGGACGGCGAGGGCGGCGTCGACCCGGTCGATGGCGTCGCGGGCGGCGGGCACCGAGTCGGGGACCTCCCTGCGGGTGACGGCACCGACGATCCTGGTGGCCTCCCGCGCGGCCAGCGCGTCCTGCTCGGTGGAGCCGGGGTCCAGCAGGAGGCCGTCGGCACCGGCGGCGATCGCGGCGGCGGCCAGCGCGGGGTCCGCGCCGAGGTCGGCCAGGACGGGACGGTCCGACCTCATCCGCGCGGCGCGCATCAGGGCGAGGTCGAAGGTGGCGCCGTCCGGGTGGGTACGGCCGCTCTCACAGAGCATGATCTGGTCGTTGCCCTCCGCCGCGCAGTGGCCGGCGACCGCCAGCCACTCCTCCAGCGTCGCGGAGGGGGCCCGCTGGACGAGCACCGGCAGGCCCAGCCTGGCGGCGGCGCGCACCAGCGCGGAGTCCCGCATCCAGGCCGCGCCGACCAGCACGCCGTCCGCCCTCTCGGCGATCACCGGCAGGTCTTCCGCCGAGGACGGCTCCACCAGGACCGGCCCCGTTCCCTCGGCGCGGACCGCCACCACGGACTCCGCGGCGGGGAGCCCACCGCGCCGGTCTCGCAGACTGATCCAGCGGGCGTCCGCACCGGGTCCGCCGATCACCACGGCCGGTCCGGCACCCACCGTGAGCGCGCCCAGCCCTACCGTCGCGCGTTCCAGATGTGCGGTGGACGACATGAGGCTCCCCCATGCTCGGCCGGCGCGCGTCCCGCGAGCCGGTGGTCGTTCGGAAAGAGACGTTCGGAAAGAGACGTTCGAAATGAAAAAGGCAGAGACTTCACGTCTCCGCCTCGTGTCGGCTCCGGCTGGTCGCTAGATCACGCTGTCACGACCGGCTCTCCGGAGCCGGGCTGGTAAACGCGAAATAACAGGTCACGTACCCGATCCTAGGCCATATCCCAACCCCCCGCCACGTACTGGACAGCGCATCTCAAGATATGGACTTTTTCCCCGGCGAGTGAGTCGATCACTTTACCGGGCTATGAGAGTATTCGGAGGTTCCGAAGGAGGTAAGCCGGTTGATGGCCGAAGCACAGCCCGAGGGGCGCCTTATCGCCTCCCGTTACCACCTGCTCGAAGCCATCGGCCGGGGTGGCATGGGCATCGTGTGGCGGGCCCACGACGAGCTCCTGGACCGCGAGGTCGCGATCAAGGAGGTCCGCTACGCCGACATGCTCGGCGAGGACAACCAGGAGGACTTCAACCGGCGCACCAAGCGCGAGGCGCGTGCCGCCGGGCGTCTGACCCACCCGAACGTGGTGGTCGTCCACGACGTCGTCGAGGAGGACGGGCGTCCCTGGATCGTCATGCAGCTGGTGGAGTCGCGCTCCCTCGGCAAGGTGCTGAGGCAGGACGGGCCGCTGCCGCCGCAGCGGGTGGCGGAGATCGGCCTGCAGGTGCTGGATGCGCTGCGCGCCGCCCACGCCCAGGGAGTGCTGCACCGCGACGTCAAGCCGGAGAACGTGCTGCTGGCCGACGACGGCCGGGTGGTGCTGACCGACTTCGGCATCGCGACGCTCGAAGCCGAGACCGCGCTGACCATGACCGGCATCGCGGGCACCCCCGCGTTCATCCCTCCCGAACGCATCAAGGGCGGCGCCGCGCAGCGCGAGTCGGACCTGTGGTCGCTCGGCGCGACCATGTACGCCGCCGTCGAGGGCAAGCCCCCGCACGACCGGGGCGGGGCGCTGCCGACCATGCACGCCATCCTGAACGACGAGCCCGAGACCCCGGTCCACGCCGGGCCGCTGGCCCCGGTCCTGGAGGGGCTGCTCCGCAAGGATCCGGCGCTGCGCATGCCCTACAAGGAGGCCGAGCGGCTGCTGCGCAGGGTGGCCGAGGGCGCGGGCAACCTCGACCGGCCCGCCAGGACCGCCCTCATGCCCGCCGTGAGCCCGGCGGCCGACACCGATCCGGGAGCCCGCTTCCAGGCCGGCGCCCTCCCCGAGACGGGCGCGAAGCTGGACGCCGCACCCGCCGGCGCCAAGGACAAGGCGGCGCCCGCGCGGGGCGAGAGGCCGTCGAAGGCCGCCGCGGAAACGCCCGCCGGAGACGTACGGCAGGAGCCGGGTGCCGGGGCGAAGGCGGCGGCGAAGCCCGCTTCCAAGGCCGCTCCCGGCGCCGGGAGCGGTCCCGCTCCGGAGGCCCCGGGCGGCTTCGAGGCGAACCGGCCCACGAACAGGGTCACCTCCGGCGCCGGGGCCGCAGCGGCCGGGGCGGCCGATGCGAAACCCGCCACCGCACCGACGGCCACACCGGTCTCGGAGGCGAAGCCCTCCACCGCACCGACGGCCACACCGGTCTCGGAGGCGAAGCCCGCCGACGTGTCCCGTGCCACACCCCCTTCCGCTGCCGCCTCCCCCGCCGGCGCGCCCGAGGAGAAACCCGCGGCGAGCCGCGAGGACGCCCCTCCCACCGTGGCCGGGCGGGGATTCGCGCGTCAGAGGCCCACCCCCGTCTCGCGGCCCAACCCCTTCCCACCCGTGGGACGCGAACCCTCGCCCAGACCTGAGCCGGCAAAGGAGCCCGCCGAGCCCGCACCCGCCCACTGGCAGGAGCCCGTGGCGCCCTCCTACGCCGACCATGACTACGGAGCGGCCACGGCCACGCTCGCCTCGCAGAAGCGGGGCGGCTCTCAGATGAAGCGAGGGCTGCTGGTGCTGCTGCCCGCGCTGCTGGTCGTCGGCGGGGTCGCCGGCTGGCTCGGCATGCGCAGCCGCGAGAACGAGGACGCCTCTCGGACCGGTTCGGGGAAGCCGGGCGCGTCCAGCACGCCGAACGCGCCGAGCGCCCCGAGCGGCGGCGCCAAGACGACCCCGCAGGGCTCACCCGAGCCGGCGCCCTCCTCCGCGCCGCCCAGCCCGAGCCCCACCAAGACGGAGAAGAAGTCCGATCTTCCCTCCGGCTGGCGGATGCACAAGGACTCCAACGGCTTCTCGATCGGCCTGCCCAAGGGCTGGAACGTGGACAAACGGCCCGGCCAGCAGGTATGGTTCCGCGGCCCCGACCGGACGAGCTTCGTCTTCGTCGAGTACGTCGACCGCGCGGGTCCCGACCCCAAGGGGGACTGGGAGAACCAGGAGGGGTACAGCCGCGGCAACTTCCCCGGCTACAAGCGGGTCAAGATCGCGAAGGTCGACTACATGGTGAAGGCCGCCGACTGGGAGTTCACCTGGCAGACGAGTTCGGGCAAGGCCCGGGTGATCAACCGGGGGTTCGTCACCAAGGGCGGCCGGGGATATGCGATTTACTGGCATACCCTGGCCAAGAATTGGAAGAAGAACATGCACTTCTTCGAAGGGTTCACCGCGACCTTCTCCTCGAAAAAGTGAGCGGGATCCCCACCGGCCGCGATCAGTGAGCTTGGGAGGGACGGGGATGGCGGAGAGAAAGGTGGCGGGCCGCTACCGGCTGCTCGAACACCTCGGCGAGGGCGGCATGGGCATCGTCTGGCGGGCCCATGACGAGCTCCTCGACCGGGTCGTCGCGGTCAAGGAGGTCCGCTACCGGGGAGTCGACGAAGCCGCGCGCGTCGACCTGAACCGGCGCACGATCCGCGAGGCCAGGACCGCCGGGCGCCTCGACCACCCCTCCGTGATCATCGTGCACGACGTGGTCGAGGAGGAGGGGCGCCCCTGGATCGTCATGCAGCTGGTCAGGTCCCGGTCGCTGGGGGAGATCGTCCGCGAGCGCGGGCCCCTCCCGCCGGAGCGGGTGGCCTCGGTGGGACTGCACGTGCTGGGCGCGCTGCGGGCCGCGCACGCCGCGGGGGTGCTGCACCGCGACGTCAAGCCGGAGAACGTGCTGCTGGCCGACGACGGCCGGGTGGTGCTGACCGACTTCGGCATCGCCTCCATGACGCAGGAGACCGGCATCACCCGTACGGGCGGGATGGTCGGCACACCCGCGTTCCTGCCCCCCGAGCGGCTGCACGGGCTGAGCGCCACTCCCGAGTCGGACCTGTGGTCGCTCGGGGCGACTCTGTACGCGGCGGCCGAGGGCCGGCCCCCGTTCGAGCGGGCCACCGCCGCCGCCACCATGATGGCCGTCCTGCACGGCGAGCCGAGCTCCATGACCCACTCGGGTCCCCTGGCGATGGCGATCCTCGGCCTGATGGCCAGGGACCCGGCCGCCCGGATGGTGCCCGACCAGGTCGAGGCCCTGCTCAGCCGCGCCTCCTCCCCTGCCGCCTCCTCCCCTCCCACGTCATCCGCGGGGCCGGTCTCCGGCTGGGAGCCGCCCCCCGGACAGTCCCCGTACCCGGGCGGACACACCCACCCCGACCAGCCCCAACACCCCGCCACGCACCAACACCCCGGGCAGTCCCCCTACACGCACCCCGGGCAGTCCCCCTACACGCACCCCGGGCACGGAGCATACGGCTCCCAACCCCTGCGTCCGGGTTCCTGGCCGCTGCAGGAGCAGCCCACCGGCACCGGGGGCGGGGGCGGGCCCACCGTGCGGCGGGCAGGGGCGGGGCGGCTGGCGCTCCTGGCCGGGGTTCCCGCGCTCGCGGTGGCCATCGGGGTCGGCGGGTGGCTGATCGTGCGGAACCAGGACGGCACCGCCGACCCCGGTTCCGGCCTGCCGACGGTCACGACCACAATCGTCGACACCACCCCCACCCCCCCGGCCGAGACGACCCCGGCCCCCACCCCCGCGACGACGGCGACCCCGCGTCCGAGCCGGACGGCTCCGGCGGGCTGGCGGTGGCACCGCGACCCGATGGGCTTCTCCGTCGCGGTGCCCAGGGGCTGGACGGTCAAGCGGTTCTCCGGCCGCGACCGGGTGGAGTTCCGCGCCCCCGGGGCGAGCGGTTTCCTGTGGATCGAGTCGACGGACGACCCGGAGAAGAATCCGGTCAGGCACTGGGAGAAGGTGGAGCGGGCCGGGACGGCCGACAACGTCTGGCCGGGCTACGAGCGGATCGGCATCACCTCGCTGAGATACCGGGGGGTGCCCGCCGCCGACTGGGAGTTCACCTACCTCAAGAACGGGGTCCGCACCCACGTCCTGGACCGGGGCTTCCGCACCCTCGCCGGCAGGCCGTACGCGATCTACTGGGAGAGCCCGGAGTCGGAGTGGGACCGATCCCTCTTCGACGACTTCACCAGGACCTTCAGCTCGTGAACGGGCCGGAGAGGGCGCGCTTCTGGCGCAGCCCGGGACTGCCGGGGGTGGACCTCCTCAAGGCCAGGTACGTGACCCACCGCTTCACCCCGCACGCGCACGAGAGCTACACGATCGCGCTGGTCCTTTCCGGGATGCAGGAGTTCGGCTACCGGGGCGCCCGCCACCACGCGAGCGCGGGCAGCCTGAGCACGCTCAACCCCCAGGAGGTGCACCACGGCCACGCGGGCGTCCCCGAGGGATGGACCTACCGGGTTCTCTACCCGTCTGTGGAGTTCGTCTCCGGGATCGCCGCCGAGGTGATGACCGGACGCGGCACCCCCTGCTTCCCCGAGACCCTCACCTACCACCGGCCCACCGTCGAGCTGCTGCGGACCGCGCACCAGGCCGCGGAGCACGGCGACGACCTCGCCTCCTCGACGCTGGCCCGCACCGCCTTCGCCGCCCTGCTCCGGCGCCACGCCACCCGCTCCCCCCCGGAGGCGCGCTCCCACGACCAGGACCCGGCGGTGCGGCGCGCCAGGGAGATCCTGCACGAGCGGCTCGTCGACCCGCCCACGATCGAGGACCTGGCACGGGCCGTGGACGCCAGGCCGTTCACCCTGATCCGGGCCTTCAAGGCGGCCACCGGGCTGCCCCCGCACGCCTACCTGAACACGTTGCGGATCATGCGTGCCCGGCGGCTGCTCCAGGCGGGCACGCCTCCCGCGCAGGTCGCCGGGGACGTGGGGTTCACCGACCAAGCCCACCTGAGCAGGCACTTCAAACGGATGGTGGGCGTTCCCCCTGCCGCGTACCAACGCGCAGGAACGTACAAGACCGGAACTTAAAACCAGACATAAGCTCCCTTTCCATGGATACAACCACTCGCTCCTCCGCGATAAGGGACGGACTGGGCGTGGGGATCGCCGTCGGGCTGTCCGGGGTGGCCTTCGGCGCCGCGGCGGTCACCGCGGGACTGAGCGTCGCGCAGGCATCCGTGCTGAGCCTGTTCACCTTCACCGGCGCCTCGCAGTTCGCCCTCGTCGGAGTCGTCGCGGGCGGCGGCAACCTGGTCGCGGGCACGGCCGGCGCGATGCTGCTGGGCGCCCGCAACAGCCTGTACGGCCTGCGCATGGCCGACGTGCTCGACATCCGGGGCTGGCGCAGGCCGCTGACGGCCCAGGGCGTGATCGACGAGACGGCGGCGGTCGCCCTGGCCCAGCCGGACGAGGAGTCGTCCAGGACGGCGTTCCTGGTCACCTTTGTCACCCTCTACCTGACCTGGAACGCCACCACCCTTCTCGGCGCGCTGGGCACCTCCTGGGTGGCCGACCCCGCGGTGTTCGGCCTGGACGCGGTCGGCCCCGCGACGTTCCTGGCCATCCTGTGGCCCCGGCTCACCGGCAGCGGCCCCGAGGCCCGTACGCTGCGGCTGATCGCGGGCGGCGGCGCGGCGATCGCGCTGGCCGCGACCCCGCTCACCCCGCCGGGCGTGCCCGTGCTGCTCGCGTCCGCGGCCGTGCTCGCGGTTGTCCTGAGGAGACCCAAGTGACCATCTGGTGGGCGATCGTCGCCACCTGCGCGGCCTGCTACGCGCTGAAGCTCGCCGGGCTGTCGGCACCGCGCCGGATCCTCGACCACCCGGGGGTGCAGCGCTTCGCTACGCTGATCCCGGTGGCCCTGCTGGCGGCGCTGATCACCGTGCAGACCTTCGGGCACGGGCAGGCTCTGCATCTGGACTGGCCGCGCACCGTGGGAATGGGCGCGGCCGTGGTGGCGTTGCTGCTGCGCGCACCGTTCCTGGTGGTCCTCGCGGCGGCGGCCGTCGTCACCGCCGCGTTGCGTCATGTCCTGAGCTGAGGAGCCCGTGTGACCCGTTCCGAATGCCGTGGTCGATCCTGGGTAGGCGTCGGCGCATGACCGATTCTCAGGGGATCATCGGAGCCCGCTACCGCCTGCTCGAACGTATCGGCCGAGGGGGCATGGGGACGGTCTGGCGGGCACGGGACGAGGTGCTGGGCCGCGATGTGGCGGTCAAGGAGGTCATCCCCTCCCCCGACCTCACCGATCCCGAGCGCGAGGTGTTCACCGTGCGGACGCTCAGGGAGGCCCGGGCCGCCGGGCGGATCGGGCATCCGGGGGTCGCCACGGTGTACGACGTGATCGAGGAGCACGGGCGCCCCTGGATCGTCATGCAGCTGGTCGACTCCCGCACGCTGGGAGCGGTGATCAGGGAGGACGGTCCGCTGCCGCCGACCGATGTTGATCGCCGCGAAGTAATCCGCCGGGCCGGCGAGCCCGCACGAAACCCCGCAGGGTCGCTCCCTCGCTGTGAACCCGGCAACGGCCGGACACGCCGGTAGGGCCACCGGCGCGAAGGCATGCCCGCCGTGGGAGGGCCGGGTCCGGCCGGAAGGACCGGCCGACCGCGCTAGGACTCGGCGGCGACGACCGTCAGGGCGTGGGCGAGGTCCTCGGGGTAGGCCGTGGTGAAGGAGACCCACTCGCCGGTGCTGGGGTGCTCGAAGGCCAGGGAGACCGCGTGCAGCCACTGCCGGCTCACGCCCAGCCGCGCGGCCAGGGTCGGGTCGGCCCCGTACAGCATGTCGCCGACGCACGGGTGGCGCAGCGCCGACATGTGGACCCGGATCTGGTGGGTCCGGCCCGTCTCCAGTTTGATGTCCAGCAGCGACGCCGCGCGGAAGGCCTCGATCGTGTCGTAGTGGGTGACCGACTCCTTGCCCCCCGCCACGACCGCCCAGCGGCCGTCCCCGACGGGGTGGCGGTCGATCGGCGCGTCCACGGTGCCGCGGTGCGGGTCGGGGTGGCCCTGGACCAGCGCGTGGTAGCGCTTGTCGACGGTGCGCTCCTTGAAGGCCCGCTTCAGGTGGGAGTAGGCGTGCTCGCTCTTGGCGATGACCATCGCGCCGGTGGTGTTGGCGTCCAGCCGGTGCACGATGCCCTGGCGTTCGGCCGCGCCGCTGGTGGCCACCCGGTGGCCGGCGCCGAGCAGGCCGCCGATCACGGTGGGGCCGGTCCAGCCGGTGGTCGGGTGGGCGGCCACGCCGACGGGCTTGTTGACGACGACGATGTCGTCGTCCTCGTACACGATGTGCATGCCTGGCACGGGTTCGGCCACCGGCATCGGCGTGGTGGGCGGCGGCGGGAGGGTGACCTCCAGCCACGCGCCCCCGTGGAGCCGGTCGGACTTGGCCGCGGTCGAGCCGTCCACCAGCACGTCACCGGCGACGATCAGTTCGGCCGCCCGGGTGCGGGAGAGGCCGAACAGGCGCGACAGGGCGGCGTCGAGGCGCTCGCCCTCCAGCCCGTCGGGGACGGGGAGACTCCGCCGATCAGCCATTGTCGTTCTCCTTCGCTTCCTTCTTGGCTCCCGTGTCGCGCGTGCCGTCGATCTGGTAGCCCCGCCAGGCGAGGATGACCGCCAGGATGCCGCCGCAGACGATCGCCGAGTCGGCGATGTTCCAGACCGGGAAGTGGCCGGGAAAGGTCTCCACGAAGTCGACCACGTGTCCCTGCAGCGGTGCGGGCCTGCCGGAGCCGAAGCCCGAGGGCCAGCGGAAGATCCGGTCGGTGAGGTTGCCGAGCGCCCCGCCGAGCAGCAGGCTCAGCGTGATCGCCCAGGGCAGGCTGCGCAGGTTGCGCGCGGTGCGCAGGATCGCCACCACGACGGCGGCCGCGACACAGGTGAAGACGATCGTCATTCCGGTGCCGAGGCCGAAGGCGGCACCGGAATTGAAGATCACCCGGAACTGGAGCACGTCGGGGATGACCACGATGGGTTCCCTGCCCTCCAGGGTCTTCAGCACAAGGGTCTTCGTGGCGAGGTCGAGGGCGTAGACGATGGGGACGATCACCGCGAGCACGGCGATCCGCCGCGCAGCGAGCGGGGCGGCCGAGACCGCCCCGTCCTCGGTGTCGCCGGTCAGCGGCGCTCCTCCCGCTGCTTGCAGGCCACGCACAGCGTCGCCCTCGGAAACGCCTGAAGGCGCTCCTTTCCGATCGGCTGATGGCACGATTCGCACACTCCGTAGGTCCCCGCGTCGATCCGGGCGATCGCTCGCTCGTTCTGCGCGACCAGGTCGCGCGAGTTCAGGGTAAGGGCGATTTCGCGCTCACGTTCATACGTCCGCGCCCCGGCGTCGGCCTGGTCGTCGCCGGCACCGTCGGTAACGTCGCTTGACGCGATCTCTATCTCGGCCTTGGCGATCTCCTCGGTGAGCTCGCGGCTCTCCGCGGCCAGCCGCCCGCGGACCTCCGCGAGTTCCCCGGCGGACCAGGTGACGACGGCTCCGTCGGATGACGGCGCTGCCGCACTGTTGTCTGCGCGCACGGTCGCGGCCATGGCGACCTCCTTGCTCGATCGGACCGTATCCAATGTGGTAAACGGTGCGGGCAGCCTAGGTCTCTCGTAACAGAACGACAAACGACCCGCCGCACTGTTTGCCAATCCAGTAACATCCGGTCACTTCCCCCTGATTCCGCCCAGCCGCTTCTGATATGGGGAAGCTTCCGGCAGGCGGGTGCGTTATCGTTTGAGCCTGCACGGCGTTGATGGGGACAGCCACCTCTGCACCCCCTCGCACGAGCGACCCGGGGACGGTGCGAGCCCGGGGCGAGGCGCGGAGGGAAGATCACCCCGGAGCCGCCGGAAGAACGGCCGTGACGGCCAAGTAGACCCGGCAGCAGACCAAAGGAAGAGGGCCTTCTCGCATGCGAAGGCCAAGGAGGGTGGTACCGCGGGGCCCAGGCGGCCTCGTCCCTCCACGCCGCAGCCGGTTCCAGCGTGGAGGTCCAGCCCATCATGTCCGCCTATTTCCGCCCTCTTCCTGCGCAGGTCGACCTTCCCGCGCTTGAGCACGAGGTGCTCGGCCGCTGGCGGGACGGCAAGATCTTCGAGCGCTCGGTCGAGCAGAACGCCGACGGCCCCACCTGGGTCTTCTACGAGGGCCCGCCCACCGCCAACGGCATGCCCGGCGTCCACCACGTCGAGGCCCGTGTCTTCAAGGACGTCTTCCCCCGCTACAAGTCGATGCGGGGCTACAGCGTGCCCCGCAAGGCGGGCTGGGACTGTCACGGACTGCCCGTCGAGGTCGCCGTCGAGAAAACCCTCGGGCTCTCCGGCAAGAAGGACATCGAGGCGTACGGCGTCGCCGAGTTCAACGCCAGGTGCCGCGAGTCCGTGCTGCGGCACGTGGACGCCTTCGAGGAGATGACCGAGCGGATGGGGTACTGGATCGACCTGTCCCAGGCCTACCGCACGATGGACCCGGCCTACGTGGAGTCCGTCTGGTGGTCGCTCAAGGTCATCTTTGACAAGGATCTACTCTCCCGCGACTTCCGCATCACCCCCTACTGTCCCCGCTGCGGCACCGGCCTGTCCGATCACGAGCTGGGCCAGCCGGGCGGCTACGAGACCGTCACCAGCCCGTCGGTCCACGTCCGCATGCCCGCCACCTCAGGGCCGCTGGCCGACCTCGGCGCCTCGCTGCTGATCTGGACCACCACGCCCTGGACGCTGGTCTCCAACACCGCCGTGGCCGTGCATCCCGACGTGACCTACGTCGCGGCGCGTCCCGCGGGATCCGACGAGGTCCTGGTGGTGGCCGAGCCGCTGGTCGTCTCCGCGCTGGGCGAGGGCGCCGAGATCCTGGCCTCCTTCCAGGGCGCCGAGCTGGAGCACACCACCTACTCGCGCCCCTTCGACCTGGTCGACATCCCCGGCGCGCACTACGTGGTGCTCGGCTACTACGTCACCACCGAGGACGGCACCGGCCTGGTCCACCAGGCGCCCGCCTTCGGCGCCGACGACATGACGACCTGCAAGCGGTACGGGCTGCCCGTGGTCAACCCGATCGGACCCGACGGCCGGTTCCTCGGCAGCGTGCCCCAGGTCGGCGGCCAGTTCTTCAAGGACGCCGACGAGGGGCTCACGGCCGACCTGCGGACGCGCGGCCTGCTCTACCGGGGCGGCCACTTCGAGCACAGCTACCCGCACTGCTGGCGCTGCCACACCGCGCTGCTCTACTACGCCCTGCCCGCCTGGTACATCCGCACCACCGCGATCAAGGACCGGCTCCTCGCCGAGAACGAGAAGACCAACTGGTACCCCGAGACGATCAAGTGGGGCCGCTTCGGCGAGTGGCTGCGCAACAACGTCGACTGGTCACTGTCGCGCTCGCGCTACTGGGGCACCCCGCTGCCGCTGTGGATCTGCACCGCCGACGAGTCGCACGTCACCTGCGTCGGCTCGCTGGAGGAGCTGAGCCGGCTGTCCGGCCAGGACGTCTCCGCGCTCGACCCGCACCGCCCCTACGTGGACGACGTCACACTGTCCTGCCCCACCTGCGGGGCCGAGGCCAGGCGGGTTCCCGACGTGATCGACGCCTGGTACGACTCGGGCTCGATGCCGTTCGCCCAGTGGGGGGCGCCGCACCACAACGAGGAGATGCTCGAGAAGGCCTACCCGGCGCAGTTCATCTGCGAGGCCACCGACCAGACCCGCGGCTGGTTCTACTCGCTGATGGCGGTCGGCACGCTCGTCTTCGACAGGTCCTCGTACGAGAACGTGCTCTGTCTCGGCCTGATCCTGGCCGAGGACGGCCGCAAGATGAGCAAGCACCTGGGCAACGTGCTCCAGCCGATGCCGCTGATGGACCAGCACGGCGCGGACGCGCTGCGCTGGTACATGGCCTGTTCCGGCTCGCCGTGGGCGGCCCGCAGAGTCGGGCACGGCGCCCTTGAGGAGATCGTCCGCAAGGTCCTGCTCACCTACTGGAACACCACCTCCTTCTTCACCCTGTACGCAGGCGCCGAGTCCTGGTCTCCGTCCCGGCTCGCCGAGGCTCCCGCGTACGCCCAGCGCCCGTTGATCGACCGCTGGGCCCTCGCCGAGCTGCACCGGACCGTGGCCGAGGTCACCGCCTCGATGGACGTCTTCGACACCGCCCGCGTCGGGCGGCGCCTCGCGGAGTTCCTCGACGACCTGTCCAACTGGTACGTGCGACGCTCCCGCCGCCGGTTCTGGGCCGGTGACACCGCGGCGTTCGCCACGCTCTACGAGTGCCTGGAGACCGTCACCCGGCTGATGGCGCCGGTGGTGCCGTTCACCACCGACTACGTCTGGGACGTGCTGCGCGACGCCGACGCCCCCACCTCGGTCCACCTGGCCACCTGGCCCGAGGTCGACGACGAGCTGCTGGACGAGAAGCTGTCGGAGCGGATGGCCCTGGTCCGCCGTCTGGTGGAGCTGGGCCGCTCGGCCCGCGCCTCCAGCGGGGTGAAGACCCGCCAGCCGCTCGGTCGCGCCCTGGTCGGCGCCCCCGGCTGGGCCGCGCTCCCCCCCGAGCTGCGTGAGCTGATCGCCGACGAGCTCAACGTCAAGGGGCTGGAGGACCTGTCCGGGATCGGGGCGGACCTGGTGTCCTTCACGGTCAAGCCCAACTTCCGGGCACTGGGCAAGCGGTTCGGCTCGCAGACCAAGCTGGTCGCCGCGGCCGTCACCGCCGCCGACCCCGCGGAGCTCGCCCGCGCGCTCCGTACCGGCCCGGCGGTCTTGGTCGACGCGGGCGAGCTGGGGGCGGTGGAGATCGGCGCCGACGACGTGATCGTCACCGAGCAGCCCAGGTCCGGCTGGGCGGTGGAGGCCGCCTCCGGCGAGACCGTCGCCCTCGACCTGACCATCACCGACGAGCTGCGCCGCTCGGGCCTGATCCGCGACGTCGTCCGCCTGCTCCAGGACACCCGCAAGTCCACCGGCCTGTCGATCTCCGACCGGATCGACGTGTGGTGGTCCACCGATGACGCCGACCTGGCCGAGGCCCTGCGGACCCAGGGCCGGGCGGTGGCCGACGAGGTCCTCGCCGTCTCCCTCACCGAGGGCGGCACCGACGGCCTTCCCGCTCACAGCGACGCCGAACTGGGCCTGACCTTCCAGCTCCGTCGCGCGACGGCCACGGCCTGACGGCGGTTCCGGCGTCACGGGACGGCCTGACGGCGGAGCGTTCCGGCGTCACGGGACTGCCGGGCTCCCAGAGAGCCCGGCAGTCCCGGTTCACACCGGGCCAACCCGGCGCCTCAGGTGGTGCTCGGTGTCCGTCGCGGCCCGGAGAGGACCGTCACCGCACGGGAGCGGCGGACCCGGCCCGCGGACGGCGGTCCGCGGGCACCGTGACACACCCGACTCCTCGTGGTGAACGGTGAGCGAGGCGGGCGGTGGTCACGCCAGGTGTCAGCTCTGGTCCCGGTGGTCGTTCAGGCAGATCGAGCAGTTGATCAGGCCGGCTCCCTCGGCCTCGACCAGGGAGATGACCTCGGTGCCGCCGTCGCCCGCACCCTTGATCAGAGGGCAGGCGGGGTCATGAAAGCGACGGGTGCCGATGATGACCATGACAGTCCCATCGCCCGCCTTTTGCTTCTCGGCCCCGGGGTCGCCGGCATCACGGTTCTCGGGAGAGGGGTCGGCTGCGGACTCCGCCGAGGTGGAGTCGGCCGCTACCTGCCCGGCGCGCCCGGGTACGGTCTCGGCCGGCTCCACCGGATCAGGTGTCGTGCCATCGGCGGTGGACCGGCGCCCGGAATCCGATGCCTCTCGGGGGCCCGGCTCCTCGGACCTCTCAGGCTCCGCGGAGCCTGAGTCGGCAGCTCCGGACTTGCCCGAGGGGGACGGCTCCGACGGGGCGGAGTCTCGCCCGGCGGTCTCGGCCCCTGGGCGGGTCCCGGGCGCCGAGGGCCCGGCTTCGGCCTTCGCCTGCGCCCCGGCCTTGGCGGCCCCGGACGGGGCGTTCTCGGACGCGGCGTTCTCGGACGCGGCGTTCTCGGACGCGGCGTTCTCGGACGCGGCGTTCTCGGGCTCGACGGCCCCGGGGCCGGTGCGCTCGGCCTCGCCGGTTTCCGGCTTGGCGCTCTCAGGCGCCCCTCCCCGGCTCGCGGAGGCGCCGCCCACGGCCGGTCCGGGCTTGGCGGGCTCCGCCGCCTCGGGCTCGGGCCTGGCCGGAGCCACCGGGGTCTCCGGCTTGGGCTTGGACGCCTGGACGACCACGTCACGGCTGAACCAGCTGGTGGCCTCGGACTCGGCGTGCGGGATCTCGGGGATCTTCGGCAGCCGGATCGGCACCGAGGGGGTCGGCGGCTCCGCGGCGCGGAGCGGAGGGCTCACGGGCTCCTGGGGCCGTGCCTGCGGCTCGGGAGACTGGATGTAGGGCCGGGCCGGGGTGACGGGCTCCTGCGGGGAACGCGGGGGTTCGTGGCGGGACACGGCCTCCTGCCGGGACACGGTGCTCTCTCGCCTGGCGGCGGGAGTGTCCGGCCTGGGCTGGGATTCGGACCGCGTTCCGGGGGCCTGCTGCCCGCCGGAGGGGGCCGCGGGCCGCGCGGGCCGGTACGGGGCGGTGAATCTGGCCGTGGCCTCGTGCGGGCCGGGCTCACCGGCGCCGTCGAAGGACCCGGACTCCCGGGAGGCGCTCAGGGGCTCGGCGGCCTCCCGCGCCCCTGGCGGGGTCTGGTACGGCCGGGTTCCGGCGGCGGGTTCGGGCAGGCAGGTGGTGCAGGGCGTGAAGCCCTCCTCACGAGCCTCCTCGTGGGTGAGTTCCTCATGATCCCTGCCGGCCAACTGGCGGCACCCCGCGATGTGATAACGCTTGCGGCCGGGGACGACCAGAACGATCGCCTCGGCGTCCAGGGCACCCCGCCTCGCGGCGGTGGCGGTGGCCGGCCCGGCCACCGGGCCGCGGCGTGGCTGGGTCGGGGCCGCGGGCACCTGCTGCCGCATCCCGTGCTGCGCCATCATGTGCGGTGGAGCGGAAGGCTGGTTCGGCATGCCGTGCGGCGCGGGGACGGACCCGGCCGGCATCGGTCCCTTCGGGGGAAGGGGCGGAGCGGCCCCGGCGGGAGCACCGGGGAACAGCTCGTGGCGCCGCAACAACGCCCCGATCACCAGGAAGACGGCGGACAGCACGCTGACCGCGATCGACCACATGACCAGAAACGGTTTGGCCAACACGAATCCCACGATGAGCAGGACGATGGCCGTGAGTACCAAACCGGCGCTGATAAGGATCACAGAAAGACTCCCGGATGCGGGTCAAAGGGGGTGACCCGACACCTTAGCGGCGGTCGTTGTGCGGACCGTCAACGCCCTGGAAGGCGCCCGAGTGCTGCGACGGGTCGCCGCCGAACGGGTTGGGCGCACTCTGGAGCGTCGGCTGACCACCCGGGGTCACCGCGTGGGACATGGCCGGAGGCCCGCTCACGATCGGGAACCCGCCGCTGCTCTCGGCAGCCACGTTGAGCTCGGCCAGCTGGTTCTCCAGATACAGCTTCAGGCGGCTACGGTACTCGCGCTCAAAACTACGGAGCTCCTCGACCTTACGTTCGAGCTCGTCACGGGTCTGCACCAGCGAGCCCATGGCCTGGCGGTGCCGCTCCTGCGCGTCGCGCTCCAGCGTCTCGGCTCGGGCACGAGCGTCACCGATGACCTGCTCGGCCTGGCGACGCGCCTTGCCGAGGATGTCGTCGGCCTCGCGGCGCGCCCGGGTCACCGTCTCGTCCGCCTCCCGGCGGGCGTCGGCGATGGCCTGGTCCGCGGTCTGCTGCGCGAGGGCGAGCACGCGTGCCGCGGTGTCCATGTTGTCCTCGGCCGGCGGCATTCCCATTCCGACGGGAACGGGCTGCTGATGCTGCACCGGCTCGGGAGCGCGCATCGGCTCCGGCTGCTGCATCATCATCTCGGGCTTGGGCTCGGCAATGGGGGCGGGCGCCATGGCCATGCCCATCCCGCCGGGGACCTTGCCCCGCAGGCACTCCGCCAGTTTGGCGCGGAGCTCCTCGTTCTCCTGAATGAGACGGTCCAACTCGGACTCGACCTCATCGAGGAAGGCATCTACCTCTTCCTCGTCGTAACCCGGCCGAAGGCGGGTCGTACTGAATTGCTTGTTCCGCACATCGGCGGGAGTCAGCGGCATTTCGGTCTCCTTGGCGCGCTTGGAGTCTGTCCGGGGGGACGGTACCCGATCAACGAAGCGCGGACACGAGTTGGATCAAGACCAAGACCACAATGAACAGCACTGTGAAGCTTAGGTCAAAGGCCACCGTACCCAACCGGAGTGGTGGAATGAAACGGCGGAGGAACTTGAGAGGTGGATCGGTCACCGTGTATACGGCTTCCGCCAGCACCAGGACGATGCCTGTGGGGCGCCACTGACGTGCGAACGCCTGCACCGTCTCAAAGATCATTCTGCCGATCAGCAGAACGAGATAGATGGACAGGACGAAGACCAAGATCCCGCTAACGATCCCCACGGTCCGTCCTCGCCTCCACTCCGCTCTGCCGTCCTTCGTCCCATCGGGACCCGTCGGGCCGGTCACTGTTCATAGTGGAACTCTAGCTCTGGTTGAAGAATCCGCGTTCCGCGATTCGAGCCTTGTCCTCGGCGGTCACCTCGACATTGGCTGGGGACAACAAGAACACCTTGTTGGTAACACGTTCAATGCTGCCATGTAGGCCAAAGACGAGACCTGCCGCGAAATCAACGAGCCGCTTTGCGTCACTGTCAACCATCTCGGTCAGATTCATGATGACAGGAGTGCCGTCACGGAAGTGCTCACCGATGGTCCGCGCCTCGTTGTACGTGCGGGGATGGAGGGTGGTGATGCGCGCCAGATCGGTCGTGCGGCGCTCCAGGACAGCCGTCGCGGGCCTCGGAGCGGGTACGCCGGGATCGGTGTCGTCCGAGAGGTCGTGGACCGTGCCAGGACGCTCGTCGCCCTCCCTGCGAGGGTCGTCGAACTCCTCGTACTCGTCGTCGGGGTAGCTGTCGTATCTCTCGTAGCGGTCGTCCTCGACAAGACCGAGGTAGACCGCCATCTTGCGCATCGCGCCGGCCATCGCTACTTCTTCCTCCGTCTTACCTCGATGTGCCCGAGGGACAGCCCGACCGCCCTGAGCTCACCACCGTTCGACCGCTGTCCGGGTACGCGGACGCCAAGGTCCACTTGAATGGACATTACCTGACGAAGGGCTTCCTGCGACCGAGCAACGCCGTACCAACACGCAGGTGTGTCGCACCGTTGGCAATGGCCTGGGACATATCCCCGCTCATCCCCGCCGAGATGACGTCGGCGCCCGGGTGGGCCTCCTGGACGGACCGCGCGATCTCCCTCAGCCTCGCGAACGCCCTGCCCGGCTCCTCCCCCAGCGGCGCGACCGCCATCACCCCGCCCAACTCCAGCCCCGGCGCCCCGGCCACGGCGTCCGCCAGCGCCTCGGCCTCCTTTGGAGGCACGCCGCCCCTGGCCGGGTCACCGCCGAGCGCGACCTGCACCAGGCAGGTGATCCGGCGTCCCACCCCGAGTGCCTCCCGGCTGAGGGCGGTGACCAGGCGCGGGCGGTCGACCGAGTGGACGACGTCCGTGTAGCCGACCACCGAGCGGACCTTGTTGGTCTGCAACTGGCCGACGAAGTGCCAGCGGAGGCCGAGGTCGGCGCACTCTCGCGCCTTGACCGAAGCCTCCTGGTCGCGATTCTCCCCGACGTCGGCGATCCCGAGCCCGGCCAGCAGTCGCACGTCGGAGGCGGGGTAGGTCTTGCTCACCGCGACGAGCGTCAGCTCCTCGCGACCGCGGCCGGCGGCCCGGCAGGCTTCGGCGATCTCCGCCTCGACCCGGGCCAGTCCGGCCGCTATCTCATCTCGTCGTGTTGTTTCCGTCACATCTCCGCCGCTCGGACAGTGGCAAACCGGCGGAGCCCATTCTTCCCGGCACGGTCGGGAGGCTCTTCGCCCACCCCCACCGTGAGCGATATCACTTCAGGAAGTCGGGGACGTCCAACTCCTCTTCCTGCTCCTCGAAGATCACCGCTCCTTCAGGAAGTCGGGGACGTCCAACTCCTCTTCCTGCTCCTCGAAGATCACCGCTCCTTCAGGAAGTCGGGGACGTCCAACTCCTCTTCCTGCTCCTCGAAGATCACCGGTCGGCGCCGGGCGGGGTCGGTGACCCTCGCGGAGATCGGCGTCGGCTGCGAGGGCTCGGGAGCCGGACGCGGGATCGACAGCGGAGGGGAGTGCGGCTCGAAGTGCTCCACCGGGTGGACCGGGTGGATCTGCTGGGGCGGAGGCGTCGGCTCCACCGGCGCGGGCGGCGGGGTGACGACCGAGCGCACCGGTGGGGGCGGCGCGTGCTCCACCCTGGGCTCCGGACGGGGCTCCGCCTTGACCGTGGGCGCCAGCGGGCGGACCGGGGGGGCCGCCGAGGGCGGTGGCGGGGCGGGACGCGAGGCGGGCTGCGTGCGGGCCGCCGGCTGCGGGAGTTGCTTGGGCTCGGGAGCGGGCTCGTCGAACCCTGCCGCGATCACGGTGACGCGCACCTCGTCGCCGAGGGCGTCGTCGATGACCGTACCGAAGATGATGTTGGCGTCCGGTGCCGCGGCGGTGGAGACGAGCTGGGCCGCCTCATTGATCTCGAACAGGCCGAGGTCGGAGCCGCCGGCGATCGACAGCAGCACGCCGTGCGCGCCGTCGATGCTGGCCTCCAGCAGCGGGCTGGACACGGCCATCTCGGCCGCCGCGACCGAACGGTCGTCGCCGCGCGCGTGGCCGATGCCCATCAGGGCCGAGCCGGCACCGGACATGACCGACTTCACATCGGCGAAGTCGAGGTTGATCAGGCCGGGCGTGGTGATCAGGTCGGTGATGCCCTGGACACCGGAGAGCAGCACCTGGTCCGCCGCCTTGAAGGCGTCCAGCACGCTCACCTGCCGGTCGGAGATCGACAGCAGCCGGTCGTTCGGGATCACGATGAGGGTGTCGACCTCCTCTCGGAGGGTCTCGATGCCCGCGTCCGCCTGCATCGCCCTGCGCCGCCCCTCGAAGCTGAAGGGCCGGGTCACGACGCCGATGGTCAGCGCGCCCAGGGTGCGGGCGATGTTGGCCACCACCGGGGCACCTCCGGTGCCCGTGCCACCGCCCTCACCGGCCGTGACGAAAACCATGTCGGCGCCCTTGAGGACCTCTTCGATCTCCTCACGGTGGTCCTCGGCCGCCTTGCGCCCGACTTCGGGGTTGGCTCCCGCGCCGAGGCCGCGAGTGAGCTCGCGCCCGACGTCGAGCTTGACGTCGGCGTCACTCATCAGCAGCGCCTGGGCGTCGGTATTGATGGCGATGAACTCGACGCCCTTGAGTCCCTCCTCGATCATCCGGTTGACGGCGTTGACTCCGCCTCCGCCGATTCCTACAACCTTGATGACCGCGAGGTAGTTCTGCGGTGCTGCCACGACGAGGGGCCTTTCCGCTCGTTGACTTGCAATTTCATGCGGCACGGGGCCCGTGCCGTCGTTTCCAAAACCCTCACCCTCAAGTTGAGATTTAGCTTTATGTCAACCTGAGGAGTGATACGGACAGTAGGAGTTAC
The DNA here is from genome assembly GCF_035917355.1 of Streptosporangium sp. NBC_01810. Classification (NCBI taxonomy): domain Bacteria; kingdom Bacillati; phylum Actinomycetota; class Actinomycetes; order Streptosporangiales; family Streptosporangiaceae; genus Streptosporangium; species Streptosporangium sp. NBC_01810. The sequence continues at coordinate 4,115,758 of NZ_CP109070.1, forward strand.
GCTCCTGGCGGGTCAACTAACCGCGCCGCAAGCACGTCCAGCGTGTCGCGGGCCGTCCTTTTCCGGGAACGCCCGCCATCCGATGAGATCACTTAACCGTCACGACGTCAGGCGAACTGACGTCATAGGTGTCGGCCGGACGCTTGAGCAGCGTAACAAGGATCCGTGCCTTGTCCGCGGGCCGGTCACCGCCACCCCACACGATCGCGCGGCCGTCCTTCAGCCGCAACGAGACCGTCTCCGCCGACGGTGCGAGCACCTCCGCGACCCGGCGGGCCAGATTCTCCGGCAGCGCGGCGATGACCGTGAGCGCCGCCGCGGTCGCCGGGTCCCCCGGCCCCGGCCGGTCCACCCGCAGCACGGGCAGCGCCGGGGGCGCGATATCCTTGACCTCGGTGACCATCCCGTGCCGGTCCATCAGCGCGGACCTGCCACCGACCGGCACCACCGCCACCGGCCTGCGCTCCACGACCTTCACCCACAGGGTCCCAGGCCAGGCGCGGCTGACCGTCACCGACTCGATCTGCGTGATCCGGCCTATTCGCTCCTCGACCTCGGCCAGGTCGACCGTGGCGAGGGGCCTGCCACCGGCCACCTGCGCCGCCCGCCGGATCTGCTCGGTGGACAGGGCCGCGTTGCCCACCACCTGGATCTCCCGCACCCCGAGCACCGGGGAGAAGAACACCAGCCACGCGGCGATGCCCACCACTCCCGCGGTGAGCAGGGCCAGGAAGGCCGACCGCCACACGCCGTTCAATGCCACTCCCCCTCCGGCGACCCGCGCCCGCTGGCATGGGTCACCTCGCGGCCAGCTCCGCCACGATCCTGGGCCCCAGCTCGGTCACATCGCCCGCGCCCATGGTCAGGACGATGTCGCCGGGCCTGGCCCGGCTCGCGACCAGGGCGGGAACGCTCTCCCTCTGGGGGGCGTAGGCCACCCGCTCCGCGGGCAGCGGCACCTTGCCCGCCACCAGCGCCCCCGACACGCCAGGCTCGGGATCCTCGCGGGCGCCGTAGACGTCCAGGACGATGGCCTCGTCGGCCAGCCCGAGCGCGACGCCGAAATCGTCGGCGAAGAACCTGGTGCGTGAGTACAGGTGCGGCTGGAAGACCGCGATGACCCTGCCGTCTCCCGAGAAGGACGCCACCACGTCCCGCGCCGCGCGCAGGTCGGCGGCCAGCTCGGTCGGGTGGTGGGCGTAGCTGTCGAAGACCGCCACCCCGCCCGCCTCGCCTTTGGCCTCGAAACGGCGCTTGGCGCCGGTGAAGGCCGCCAGGCCGTCACGGATCTCACCAAAGGTGACACCCAGCTCCCTCGCCACGGCGATGGCGGAGGCCGCGTTGAGCGCGTTGTGGCGGCCCGGGACCGCGAGCCTGACCTCCCCGTGCCCGTAGACCGTGAAGGTGATGCCCAGCCCCTCGGGAGAGATCTCGCCCACCCGCAGGTCGGCGTCCTCCGCCTCGCCGTATGTGATCACCTTCAGGCCGCGGGCGCGGGCTATCGGGATCAGCGCGGCGGAGCCGGGATCGTCGGCGCAGACGACCATGGTGCTGGTGACGCGCTCCACGAACCGGGCGAAGCTATCGTGAACCGCGCGCGGATCACCGTAGTTGTCCAGATGGTCCGGCTCGACGTTGGTCACCACGGCGATGTCGGGGGCCAGCATGAGGAAGGAGCCGTCGCTCTCGTCGGCCTCGGCGACGAACACCCCGCCCGAGCCCTCGTCGGCGCCCAGCCCCGTCGTCACCAGCTGTCCGCCCACACAGTACGAGGGGTCGGCGCCGCACTTCTGCAGCGCCACGGTGAGCATCGAGGTCGTGGTGGTCTTGCCGTGGGTGCCGGCCAGCGCGACGCCGGTCCTGCCCGCCATGACGGAGGCGAGCGCGGCGGCCCTGGGGATGACCCGCAGGCCCTGGCGGAGTGCCTCGCCCAGCTCGGGGTTGGAGTCGCGGATCGCGGTGGAGACCACCACGGTGTCGACGTGCTTGATGTGCGAGGCGGCGTGGCCGATATGGACCCTGGCCCCCAGCTCCCGCAGCTCGGTCGCCATCTCCGAACCTCGCGCGTCGCTGCCGGAGACCTGCACACCCCGCTTGAGCAGAATGCGCGCGATTCCGGACATTCCAGAACCGCCGATCCCGATGAAATGGACCCGTCCCAGATCTCCGGCCGCAACCGGATCGACCAGCTTGACCAGGCTCATCGGCCGCTCACCTCTCCTCGTTCGCCGCGTGGGCGGCCTCGTCCCGCCCGGCCCTCTCGCCGGAGGCGAGCACGGGCGGCCCCGCGCTCACCGTGTCGGATCCGCTCCGCGCCCATTCAGCCTCTCCCCCGCGCCGCGACCTGCAGCACCCTGCGCGCCAGCGCCACGTCGGCGTCCTTCCTGCCCATCCTGGATGCCGCCTCCGACATGGTGACCACGCGTTCGGGATCGGACAGGATGGGCAGCACACTCTGAATGATCCACCCCGGTGACAGCTCCGCGTCGTCGATCATCAGGCCGCCGCCGCCCCGCACGATCGGCATGGCGTTGAGCCGCTGCTCACCGTTGCCGTGCGGCAGCGGGATGTACGCGGCCGGCAGGCCCACCGCCGTCAGCTCGGCGCAGGTCATCGCACCGCTGCGGCACAGGGCGAAGTCGGCGGCGGCATAGGCCAGGTCCATCCGGTCGACGTACGGCAGCACGACGTACTGCGGGTCGCCGGGCGGGGGCTCCTCCTCCAGCGTGTTCTTCAGGCCGATGACGTGCAGCACCTGCACCCCGGCCCGGCGCAGCGCGGGGGCGGCGGCCAGAGCCGCCTGGTTGAGCGAGCGGGCCCCCTGGGAGCCGCCGGTGACCAGCAGCGTGGGCAGATCGGCCTCCAGGCCGAACCAGGACCGGGCCTTGTCGCCCATGGAGAGCCGGTCGAGGTTGACGATCTCACGGCGGAGGGGGATGCCGATGTACTCGGCGTTGTTCAGCGGCGTGTCCGGGTGGCCGGTGAACACGTGGTCGGTGAGGCGCGCGCCCAGCCGGTTGGCCAGGCCGGGGCGCGGGTTGGCCTCGTGGACCACGATCGGCACGCCGCGGCGCCGCGCCGCCAGGTAGGCGGGGGTCGCCACGTAGCCGCCGAAGCCGACCAGGACGTCGGCCTGCACGCGGTCCATGATGGCGGCGGCCGTGCTGATGGCACCCGCCAGGCGGCCCGGCACGCTCAGCAGTTGGGGCGTCAGTGTCCGGGGCAGCGGCACCGCGGGCACCAGCTGCAGTTCATACCCTCTGGCCGGAACCAGCCTGGTCTCCAGACCTCTCTCGGTGCCGAGGCATGTGATCCCGATGTTGGGGTCGAGTTGGCGCAGCGCGTCTGCCAGAGCCAGCGCCGGTTCGATATGACCGGCCGTCCCGCCGCCGGCGAGGACCACCCTCATGTCGGTCCTTTCGCTTATCGTCTTCCACGGCCCGGCCGTCGTTTCCTGGCCGGACCACCCAGGCCAAGCCAGCTTAGGCCCCGCGCCACCGGTCCGGGGCCATGGGCCGCGAGAGCCTCGCGGGCGCCGGGCTCGTGCTTGGCGAACGACAGGAGCATGCCGAGGGTGGCGAGGGTGGGCAGCAGGGCCGACCCACCGTAGGAGACCAGCGGCAACGGGATCCCGGTGATGGGCAGCACCCCGATGACGGCGCCGATGTTGACGATCGCCTGGCCGGCGATCCAGGCGACCGCGGCGGCGGAGGCGAGCCGGACGAACGGGTCCTTGACCCGGGTGGCCACCCGCAGCCCCGCGTAGCCCAGCAGTCCGAACAGGGCCACCACGACGAGCGTGCCCATCAGGCCGAGCTCCTCACCGAGGATGGAGAAGATGAAGTCGCTCTCCGCGTGCGGGATCCAGCTCCACTTCTGCCTGCTGGACCCCAGCCCCACCCCGAACCAGCCGCCGCTGCCCATCGCGATCTGCCCCTGCACGGCCTGGAAGCCCGTTCCCTGGGCGTTGCCCCACGGGTCGAGCCAGCCCGTGATCCGGTCCGAGCGGTAACCCTCGGTGCTGATCATGACGACGGTCGCGAGCACCACCACCGCGAGGATCCCGCCGAACAGTCGCAGCGGCGCCCCCACCACCCACAGCAGCGACAGGAAGATCATCAGCAGCACCAGCGTGGTGCCGAGGTCGCTTCCCAGCATGACCATGACGGCCAGGATGGCGGTGCCCGGCATCAGCGGGATGAACAGGTTGCGCCACTCGATCAGGCCGTTGCGCGCCTTGCGGGCCAGCAGGTCGGCACCCCAGAGGACCAGCCCGAGCTTGGCGGGTTCGGACGGCTGCAGGTAGATGGGGCCGAGGTCGATCCACCGCTGGGCGCCGAGCTGTGAGGTGCCGACGAACAGCACCAGCACCAGCCCGAGGATCGACAGCGCCATCAGCGGGTATCCGGCGAGCCTGAAGAACCGGGGTGGCAGCTGCGCGCAGACCCACATCAGCGGGAGACCGAGCGCGGCCGAGATCGACTGCTTGAAGAACCAGTAGAAGGGATCGCCCATCTCCTGCAACGCCTCGATGCTGGATGCGGAAAGCACCATCATCAGGCCGAGGACGAGCAGCAGGGCGCTGCACCCCAGGATCAGGTAGTACGAGGTCAACGGCCGGTTGAGCAGCTCGCGGAAGGCGAGCAGGTGCTCGCGGAAGCCGTCCTGACCCCGGGGCGCGCTCTCCTGCGCCGTCGCGCTCACGCCCGTCTCCCGTCTTGCCCTGCGGCGAGACGGTGCACGGCTCGGGCGAACGCCTCCCCTCGGGCGGGGTAACCGGCGAACATGTCCAGGGAGGCTCCGGCCGGGGCCAGCAGCACGGTGTCTCCGGGGGTGGCGAGCCTGGCGGCTTCGGTGACGACACGGTCCATGACCCCAGTGTCTTGCCCGGCCACCTCCACCACCGGAACATTCCCGGCGTGTCGCGCCAGAGCCTCGCGAATTCGTTCACGATCGGCGCCCAGGAGCACCGCGCCGCGCAGACGGGGCGCGGCGCGACGTACCAGCGCGCCGACGTCCGCACCCTTGAGCTGCCCACCGGCCACCCAGACGATCGACGGGTAGGCGGCCAGCGAGGCGGCGGCGGCATGCGGGTTGGTGGCCTTGGAATCGTCCACGTAGTCGACCTCGGCGATCCTGGCCACGTGCGCGATCCTGTGCGGGTCGGGCACGAAGTCCAGCAGGCCCGCACGCACCGCGGCGGCGCTCACCCCGTAGGCTCTGGCCAGGGCCGCGGCGGCGAGCGCGTTGGCCACGTTGTGCGGCGCGAACGGGCGGACGTCGCCGAACGAGGCGAGTTCCTCGGCGTTGCTCGCGGGATCGGCCACGAACGCCCGGTCCACCAGCAGGTCCTCGACCACGCCGAGCTGGCCCGGTGCGGGCACGCCGAGGGTGAAGCCCACGCTCCGTACCGCCGCACCGCGCCCGGCCGCGCTCTCGTACGGCGCGGCGAGACGGGTCGCCCACTCGTCGTCGGCGTTGTACACGACGATCCCGGCCCTGGCGAAGATCTCCCCCTTGACCCGGGCGTACTCCTCCATGGAGCCATGCCAGTCGAGGTGGTCCGGCGCCACGTTGAGCACCGCGGCCACGTACGGGGCGATGCTGGGCGAGCGGTGCAGCTGGAAGCTGGACAGCTCCACCGCCAGCACGTCGCCGGCTCCGGCGACCGCCTCCACCACCGGGGTGCCGACGTTGCCGACGGCGAGCGCCCGGTGCCCGGCGGCCAGCAGCATCGAGGTGAGCATCCGGACCACGGTGGTCTTGCCGTTGGTGCCGGTCAGCGCCAGCCAGGGAGCGGCGCCCTCGGTGCGGAGCCGCCAGGCCAGCTCGACCTCGCCGATCACCTCGATCCCCGCCGCCGCGGCGGCGGCGAGCAGCGGGTGGTGCGGTGGCCAGCCGGTGGTGACGATCAACGAGGTGCCCGCCGGGGGCTCGGCGGGCTCACCGAAGCGGACCTCGACGCCGAGCTCGGCGAGCTCGCCCGCGATCGCCCTGGCCCGCTCGCCGTCCCTGCCCTCCAGGACGATCACCTTCTCGCCCCTCGCGGCCATCGTGCGAGCCACGGCCGTGCCCGAGACCCCCAGCCCCGCGACGCAGATCACATGGCCTTTCCCACTCACAGCCTGGGCATCCATTCCACGTAGAAGATCCCCAGCCCGGCGGCCGCGCACAGGGCGGCGATCAACCAGAAGCGGACCACGATGGTCGTCTCGGCCCAGCCCTTCAGCTCGAAGTGGTGCTGGAGCGGGGCCATCCTGAAGACCCGTTTACCGGTCATCTTGAAGGAGCCGACCTGGATGATCACCGACATGGTGATGAGCACGCACATCCCGGCGAGGATGATCAGCAGCAGCTGGGTCCTGGTGGTGATGGCCAGTCCGGCGAGCACGCCGCCCAGGGCCAGCGAGCCGGTGTCGCCCATGAAGATCTTCGCGGGTGGGGCGTTCCACCACAGGAAGCCGACCAGCGCGCCGAGCACCGCCGCGGCGACCACGGCCAGGTCCAGCGGGTCGCGGACCCAGTAGCAGTTGGGTCCGAGCTGGGTGGTGCAGCTGTTGCGCAGCTGCCAGTTGCCGATCAGCACGTACGAGGCCAGCACCACGCCGGTGGCGCCGCTGGCCAGGCCGTCGAGGCCGTCGGTGAGGTTCACCGCGTTGGAGAAGCCCACGATCATGATCAGCACCCAGATGACGAACCCGACGAGCCCGATGGAGGGGCCGAAGTCCCTCAGGAACGACAGGCGCGTCTCGGCCGGGGTGATCAGGTAGGCATTGGGGAAGCGGGTCACCAGGATCGCGAAGACCGCGCCGACGATGAGCTGGCCCAGCGCCTTGGCACCGCTGCGCAGACCGAGGCTGCGCTGCTTGTAGATCTTGATGAAGTCGTCGAGGAAGCCGACCGCGCCCAGGCCCGTCATCAGGAAAAGCACGAGGACCGCGGAGACCGTGGGTGGCGTGAAGCTGTAGAGGTGGGCGCAGGCGAAGCCGACCAGCGCGGCGATCACGATCACGGTGCCGCCCATGGTGGGGGTGCCGCGCTTGTCGTGGTGGCCCGAGGGGCCCTCTTCCCTGATGCTCTGCCCGTAGCCTCGCCGGGAGAACAGCCGGATCGCCAGCGGCGTGCCCAGCATGGACAGCAGCAGGCTGACCGCCGCCGCGACGAGGATCTCCCTCATCGGCGATCACCCCCGAGCAGCGCCGCGGCCACGCGTTCGAGGCCCGCGGCGCGCGGTCCCTTGATGAGCACGACGTCGCCGGGGGCCAGGAGCGCCGACAGCTCCGCGCCCGCCTGTGCCGCGTCGGCGGCGTGCGAGACCCGGGTGACGCCCCGGGGCCCCGCCGCCGGGGCGTCACCGAAGGCGACGACGGGCGAGAGGCGGGCCGCCGAACCGGTGCCCGGCGGCTCTCCCGCGCCCGGCGGGCCTCCCGCATCGCGCGAGGCCCCTATGGGCGAGGCCCCTATGGGCGAGATCCCCGCGTGCGAGGCCTCTCCATGCGAGGTCGGTCCGGTAGACGCGGCGGGGGCGTCGGCCCCCCGTACGGCGGCCTCCGCCCCGGCCAGGACCGGGGCGGCGTCGGGGCCGACGACGAACAGGCCCACAAGACCCGCGCCCCCGGCCAGCCGGCCCAGCTCCTCGTTGAGCGCGGGACCCTCCTCGCCCAGCTCGCGCAGGGCGGCGATGATCGCGAAGCGTCGGCGATCCCCCGCGAGCGCGTCCAGGGCGCCGAAGGCGGCGCGCATGGAGTCGGGGTTGGCGTTGTAGGCGTCGTTGATCACGGTCACCCCGTCCTCGCGGTCGGTGACCTCCATCCGCCAGCGGCTACGGGGTTCGGCCTCCGACAGCTCCTCGGCGATGGTGGCGACCGGCAGGCCGAGCTCGTAGGCGGCCGCGGCGGCCGCCAGCGCGTTCTCCACCGCGTGCTCGCCGTACAGGCGGAGGCCGACCGGGGCGGCGCCGGACGGGGTGCGCAGCGTGAAGGAGGCTCGCCCCCGGCCGTCGACGGTCACGTTCTCGGCCCGTATGTCGGCGCCGGAGGCCCGGCCGTACCAGGTGACGCGGGCGCGGGTGCGGCCGGCCATGGCGGCCACCAGCGGGTCGTCGACGTTGAGCACGGCGACGCCGTCGGCGGGCAGCGCCTCGACCAGCTCGCCCTTGGCCCTGGCGATCTCCTCCTTGCCGCCGAAGACGCCCAGGTGGGCGGTGCCGACGTTGAGGACCACGCCGATCCTCGGCGGGGCGATACGGGTCAGGTGGGCGATGTGCCCCACCTCGCGTGCGCTGAGCTCCAGCACCAGGTAGCGGGTGTCCTCGTCGGCCTTCAGCACGGTCAGCGGGTGACCGATCTCGTTGTTGAACGATCCGACGGGGGCGACCGTCGGACCGATCCTGGCGGTGAGCCTGGCCAGCAGATCCTTGGTGGTGGTCTTGCCCGCCGAGCCGGTGATGCCGATGACCGTGGTCGCCGGCAGTTCGGCGCAGACGGCGGTGGCCAGGCCGGCCAGGGCCGTCACGGTGTCGCCGACGATGACGGCGGGGGCGTCGACGGCCCGGGCGGCCAGCACGGCGACCGCCCCTGCCTCGACGGCCTGGGCGGCGAAGTCGTGCCCGTCGACCCGTTCACCCTTGATCGCGACGAACAGCGACCCCGGTTCGACGGCGCGGGAGTCGATGACGACCGGGCCGCGCACCACCGCGCGTGGGTCGGCCATGCCCCCGAGGGCCCCCGAGGTGATCTCGGCGATTCTGGCCAGCGGCAACGGGATCATGATGCGTCTTCCCTACTCTCCATACGTGCTTCGGCGCCCGGTGCGGTTCCGGCGCCTGACGATCGCGTCGGCCACGACCTGCCTGTCATCGAAAGGAAGCACCTGGTCGCCGATGTACTGGCCCTGCTCGTGACCCTTGCCGGCCACGACGACGACGTCGCCGAAACCCGCCCGGCCGATGGCCAGGTCGATGGCCGCAGCACGATCAGGCTCAATGATCACATGTGCGCGTCCGTCCTGGGACACACCGAGAACTCCGTCCATCATCTCCGCGAGGATCCGCAGAGGATCCTCAGAGCGGGGGTTGTCGCTGGTGAGAATAGCCACATCTGCCAGCCTTGCGGCGGCTTCTCCCATCATTGGGCGTTTACCACGGTCACGGTCACCCCCGCAGCCGAGGACCACGATGAGCCTGCCCGCGGTGACCTCGCGCAGCGAGCGCAGAACGGACTCGACCGCGCCGGGCTTGTGCGAGTAGTCGACGATGGCCTGGAAGTCCTCCCCGCCGGGAACCCGCTCCATCCGGCCCGGAACTCCTGCCAGCGTACCTATGCCCGTCAGCGCGGCTCGCAGTGGCACACCGGCCTCCACCAGTGCGACGACGGCCCCCAGGGCGTTGGCCACGTTGAAGGGGCCGGGCAGGGCGATCGCCGCGGCCTCCTCGACGCCGCCGGGACCCACGATCTTGAAGGTGCTGCCCTCGGGTTCCAGGCGCACGTCCACCGCCCGCCAGTCGGCCTCCACGGCGCCCTCGGCGGAGAAGGTGATCATCGGGATCTTCGCGAAGCCGAGGAGCTCCCGCCCGTGGGCGTCGTCGATGTTGACGACGCCCACCCTGCTCATCTCGGGGGTGAACAACCGGGCCTTCGTCGCGAAGTAGTCGTCGAGATCCCGGTGGAAGTCGAGGTGGTCCTGCGACAGGTTGGTGAACAGCGCCACGTCGTAGAACACCTCGTCGACCCGGCCCAGCGCCAGCGCGTGGCTGGAGACCTCCATGGCCGCGGCGGTGACGCCCCGCTCGCGCATCAGGGCGAACAGGCCCTGCAGGTCGCTGGCCTCCGGTGTGGTGAGCTTCGGCGCGAAGCGCAGCTCACCGACGTGGATCTCCACGCCCCCGATCAGCCCGGGCCGGTGTCCCGCGGCCCGCAGCCCGGCCTCCAGCAGGAAACCGGTGGTGGACTTGCCGCTGGTGCCGGTGACGCCGATGACCATCACATCCGCCGCGGGATTGCCGTACACCCAGGCGGAGACCTGTCCCAGCAGGCGGCGTGGGTTGGGCACGACGAGGACCGGCAGGCCGGTCGCGACCGCGGCCTGCCTGCCCGCCTCGTCGGTCAGGATCGCGGCGGCACCCGCGGCGAGGGCCTGCGCGGAGAAGTCGGCCCCGTGGGCCGTGGCCCCCGGCAGCGCGACGTAGAGATCTCCACGACACACCTGGCGCGAGTCGATGGTGATCCCGGACACCGCGGCAAGCGGCGCTCGTGACGTGCCCGAGGGCGCGCCGATGAGGCTCGCCAGCCCGGAGAGCGGACGGGGTGAACTGGTTGCGGGTCGCATGGACGACGGGGGATGCACGGCGAGAGCGTACCTTCACTCGTCACCTCCCTGCGCGTATCCGCACCGGGGAGGGCCGGGTTCCGGTCGGGGGAATCTTCCCGCTCTTCAACGCGAACGTCATCAGCTGCTTGAAGACCGGGGCGGCGATCTCCCCACCGTAGTAGCCCTGCTGGGGGTCCTGGAGTACCGCCAGGACGACCAGACGGGGCTTGTCCACCGGCGCAAAACCAACAAACGTCGCGGTATATCCGCAGTAGCCCTGACATTTGGTGTCATAGCGCATCGCGGTACCCGTCTTGCCCGCCACCCGGTAGCCGTCGATCGCGGCGAGGTTGCCGGTGCCCTGCTCGCTCACGGCGGCCTCCAGCATGGCGGCGACCTCCCTCGCCGTACGCTCACCGACCACCCGGGTCCGCTTACCCGGCGCGGACGGCGTGAACGCGCCGTTCTCGCCGGTCGTACCGGCCACGATCTGCGGGGTGACGCGCACCCCGCCGTTGGCGATGGTCTGGTAGACGCTCGCCGTCTGAAGCGCCGTCACCGAGATGCCCTGGCCGTAGGCGATCGTGCAGCGCTGGCTGCCCGACCAGTCCTTCCAGTCGGGCAGCAGCCCCGCCTCCTCTCCCGGCAGCCCGCTGCCGGGTTTCGCGCCGAAACCGAAGCGCTGGAGCATCGAGTGGAGCTTCTCATCGCCGATCTTCTGGGTGGCGAGGATCGTGCCCACGTTGCTGGACGTCGCCACGACGCCCGAGAAGGTCAGGCGCTCCGTGGCATGCGGGTGGGAGTCCTTCAGCACCCGGTCGGCACACCTGATCCGGTCGGGGACGGTGAACAGGGTCTCCGGCCGCACGGCCCCCGACTCCAGTGCCGCCGCGGCGGTGATGACCTTGTTGGTGCTGCCCGGTTCGAACACGTCCGTGACCGACCGGTTGCCCCGGTCCTCCAGCGGGGAGTCCATCCAGTTCCTCAGGTCGAGCTCCGGCGCGTTGGCCATGGCGATCACCTGGCCGGTCTGCACGTCCATCACGATGGCACTGCCGGTGCGGGACCCGGTGGCCTGGACCTGATCGCTGATCGCCTTCTGCGCGGCCCACTGGACGTCGCGGTTGATGGTCAGCCGCACGTCCCTGCCCTCGACGGGCGCCCGCAGGGTGCTGCGGGTCATCGGGATGCGCTGCCCCCTGGCGCCCGTCTCGATGATCTGCTCGCCGTCTCGGCCCGCGAGCAGCTTGTCGTAGGTGCTCTCCAGCCCGGCCAGCCCCGTGCCGTCGGTGCCGACGAAACCCAGCAGGCTGCCCGCCAGGTTGCCGCCCGGGTAGTCACGCCGGTAGCGGTGCTTGCTGCCGACACCCTTGAACTCGTACGCCATGATCCGCTGGGCGAGCGCGGGGTCGACGGCCGCGGCGACCTGCGCGTAGTGGCTGGTGCCGTCGGCCAGCTTGGCGGCGATCGGATCCTTGGGCTCGTTCAGCTCCTTGGCCAGGACCGTGGCCACCCGGTCGCGCTGCGCGGCGACGACCTGCGAGGGGTCCACGAAGATCTCGCGCGCCTCCAGGGTCAGCGCGAGCTCGTTGCCGTTGACATCGGTGATCGAGCCCCTTCTCGCGGGCAGCTTCTCACCCTGTACGCGTTGCTTGGCCGCCTCGGCGGTGTAGACCTTCGAGTCGAGGCCCTGGAGCTGGATGAGCCGCCCCGCGAAGATGGACAGCACGAAGGTCATCGCCATCAGGCCGATACCGATGCGCCTGCGGGGGTTGCCCAGGCGCAGTACCGCGGACGGGCGCGCCGGAGGCCGCGGTGGCCTGCCGCCGCCACGTCCCGTCACGCGCGTGTACTCCTGATCCTGCGGCCGCTCATCCCCGCGCCTCGGCGCGGGCCGCACCCGGCCCGGCGGACCCGGCGGACCCGGTGGGCCGGGTGGCTCCTGGGTCCTTGAGGGCCGCGTCGGCCCGCGCGCGGCCTCGGAACCGGTCGACCTGCGCGACGCCGAGGTGCCCGGGGGCCTGCCGGGGCCACCTGTCGCCCGGAGTGCGGAGGATCCGCCCGGCGCCCCGGAGGCGCCCCTGCCCGGACGCGCTCCCGCCCTGCCTGGCGCGTCGGGGACGGGTGGCCGCGCGGTGGGCCTCTGCCTGCCGGTGGAACCCTGCCTGCCGGTGGGGCCCTGCCCACCCGGAGAACCGGACCCGCCGGACATGCCCGCGGCCGACGGCCTCGCCGGTGAGCCGGACCTGGCAGGCCCATCAGGCTTATTAGATTTGTCAGATTTGTCAGGCTTGTCAGGTCTGCCGGTGCCCTCCGAGGCCGTCGGCCTGCCGGGCGAGCCCGTCCTGCCAGGTCCGCCGGAGGCGGACGCCCGGCCGGAGCCGCCCGGGGCGGACGGCCTCGCCGCGGAGCCCGGCCTGCCGGTCCGCCCTGCCCCCTGCCCCTTGCCCGGGCCGGGGCCCTCGGCGGGGAACCGCCCCCTGGAGGAACCGGCCGCCCCCTCGCCCCCCTGTCTCCTGGACGGAGAACCCGCCCGGCCGGAGCCCGCGGCGGATGGTCTGCCCGAGGAACCCGGCACGCCCTGCGAGCGGGACCTGTTCGGCCTGTCGGCGCCCTGTGCCCGGCCCGAAGAACCCGCACGACCGGAACCAGACGAACCAGACGACCTCGAAGAACCGGACGACCCACCCGAAGAACCGGACCTGCCGGACGCCGGGGGCCTGCCCGGGGAGGCAGACCCGCCAGGGCTGTCGGGGACGCCGGGGGCCCCGGAGGACCCGGTGCCGTCGGAGCCGGGACCGCCGGGGGCGTCCGGGGCGCCACCGGGCCTGCCCGTCCGGCCGGGACCGCCGGGAGACCGGCGGCCGGAGCTTCCGGACGCTCCGCCCGGGGAGCCGCCGCGGCCCTGTCCCGGCCCTCGCCCGCCGCTCTCTCTCACTGGCCCGTGCCCGGCACTCGCTCCTGCCCTGCGGGCGTCTGACCGTCACTGGCGGTCCTGCTGGCGGGTTTGTCGGGGGTGATGACGCGTGCGGTGCCCCAGTCGGGCCCAAGCCCCTGGTACTCGTTGCTCTTCGCGACCGCGTCGGGCATCTCCCTCCGCATGTTCTCGCTCTGCTTCGCCTCTTTCTCGATGCGCAGACCGCTGATCTCCTTGCGTAGCCCGTTGGCCCTGAAGGAGTCCTTGGCGAGCACGGCGTTCAGCAACAGCAGGCTGACCAGGCCGCCGCAGAGCAGGCCGACCACGAGCAGCAGGAAGGGAGCCCTCGGCGCCCGCGCGCGACGGGCCGCGGGAGCCGCCTGGGCCGGCGCGGCCGGACCGGAGACGGGCCTGACCGGACCGGTGCGGCGTCCCTGCGGCGTCGTACGGGGGACACGCGCGGGGCGCGCGCCGCGACCGGGTACCGCACGGCTGGGCGCGGCACGTCGGACGTCTGTCTCACTCCTCGTCAACTGCCTCACGGATCCTCTCTGCCGCCCGACACCGGGCAGAGGCCGCCCGCGGGTTGCGGGCCACCTCCTCTTCGCTCGGAAGCTCGGCCCCCCTCGTCAGGAGCGCGAACCGCGGCTGGTGAGCCGGCAGCGGGACAGGGAGGCCAACAGGACCGGTGTCCCTGGTCCGCGCGGTGATGACCTGCTTTGTCAGCCGGTCTTCGAGGGAGTGGTACGCGAGCACGACGACGCGCCCGCCCAGCGTCAATGCGTCGAGCGCGGCTGGGAGCGCGCGTTCCAGCGCCGTCAACTCCGCGTTCACCTCGATCCGCAACGCCTGAAAAGTCCTTTTAGCGGGGTTTCCCCCTGTCCTACGGGTAGCAGCGGGGATCGCCGTCCGGACGATCTCCGCAAGCCTCTTGGTAGACGTTATGGCCTCCCTGGCCCTTTCCTTGAGAATTAGATGCGCGACACGCGGGGCGAATCGTTCTTCTCCGTAATCCCGCAGGATCCGGATCAGCTCGGCGGCCGGATAGGTGTTCACCACGATCTCGGCCGTGAGCTCCTCGTCACGGTCCATCCGCATGTCCAGCGGCGCGTCATAGGAGTAGGCGAAACCACGCTCGGCCTCGTCCAGCTGCGGCGAGGAGACGCCCAGGTCGAACAGGGCGGCGTCGACGCGGGGGTGGCCGGCGTCGGCCAGCACCCCGGAAAGCTCGTCGGAGACGGCGCGCACCAGCGTGATCCGATTCGCGTACGGCGCGAGCCTGGCCGTGGAGCGCTCGATGGCGGTGGGGTCGCGGTCGATCCCGATCAGATGGAGCGAGGGGTGCGCGGCGAGCAGTGCCTCGGCGTGGCCGCCGAGTCCGAGGTTGGCGTCGACGAGCACCGGGGCGGGGCGGGCCAGCGCCGGAGCGAGCAACTCCAGCACCCGGTCGAGCATGACGGGGACGTGTCCCCCCGGCGTATGGAGATCATGGTTGTGGTTTTCGGCGCGCATGAAGCGCAACCCTCCTTTTTCCCGCCCCGTCCCACGGACGTGCGGCGGACGCTCACCGGTGTCTTGAAACTGGCCCCCACCCCCGGGGCCGTCCGGCCAGGTCCCCATCCGCACCCGAGTATCCGCCCGTCACCTGACACCGGGGAAGGTGCATCAGCTGACGGGCAGGTGGTTGCGGGTGGAGACCTCGCCGAACGACGTTTTACCGATGAGTCGACCGTGGAGTCACAAAATCCCTGGCAGCACCTCCTCCGACAGATCGGCGAAAGCCTGCTCTTGGTCGGCCAGATAGATGCTCCAGGCGTGCGCGTCCCAGATCTCCAGCCGGGTGTTGGCTCCGATGACCACGCAGTCACGGCACAGGCCGGCGTATTCGCGCAGAGCCTGCGGAACGGTGATCCGCCCCTGCTTGTCGGCGACCTCGTCGGATGCGCCGGCGAAGAGGACGCGACTGTAGTCACGGACCGCCTTGGCGGTCACCGGCGCGTTGCGCAGAGCCTCGGTTATGCGCTGGAACTCCTCTACGGGAAAGAGGTAGAGGCAACGCTCCTGGCCTTTGGTGATCACCAGACCCTCCGCCAGCTCCTCACGGTACTTCGCCGGCAGGAACAGCCGTCCCTTCTCATCAAGACGCGGGTGGTGAGTGCCGAGGAACATCGGCTCCACCTCCCGTGCCCAGCGGAACGCCAGGCGTCGCAGCCCTGCCCTCCACTGGGCACCACCATACTCCACTTCTCCCCACCGTCAACTGATTCCGGGCCTCCGCCAGGCATGTTTCGCCGACATTTCCCCAGCTCAAATGGGGTGGTGCGGAGTGGAGGGGGTAGGCGGCCCCGCATACGTCACGGGCGTGTCGGGAAGATTGCCAAATAGTCCAAAGATCATGGAATGAGCCGTAAGGCAGTGAAGAATGGTGGAAGGTGAACAGCACCACACCCGTCACGGGATCGACACGTCACCCGTACAGGAACGCGACGACCGTGGCACACACTGTGGCTGTTCACCCGAAATCATCCTTGACGACCACATAAGGTCGCCGCTGGGACGCGCGGCGCCGTAGTGTCGGTAAACAGAATGAGTAACGGGATCGCAAAGATTTCGCAACGGCAACCCCCGGCGCGCAACCGCCGCACCCTCATGGAGGCCTGGTGGCAGTAACCCATGACGTCTCACCGCAGCTCGATGATCTTGTTGTCACCGCGCACCGGATCCGCCAGTCGATCGAATCGGTGATCGAAGGCAAGAGCGACGTCGTCCGCCTGACCTTGACCGTACTACTCGCCGAGGGCCACCTGCTCATCGAGGACGTGCCCGGCGTCGGCAAGACAATGCTCGCCAAGGCGCTGGCGCGCTCCATCGACTGCCCGGTGCGCCGCGTGCAGTTCACCCCCGACCTGTTGCCGAGCGACATCACCGGAGTGAGCGCCTACAACCAGCAGACCAGGGAGTTCGAGTTCAAGCCGGGCCCGGTCTTCGCCAACATCGTGGTGGGTGACGAGATCAACCGGGCCTCGCCGAAGACCCAGTCGGCGCTGCTGGAGTGCATGGAGGAGCACCAGGTCACGGTCGACGGGGCGACCTACCGGCTGGACTCCCCCTTCATGGTGATCGCGACGCAGAACCCGATCGAGATGGAGGGCACCTACCCCCTGCCCGAGGCTCAGCGCGACCGGTTCACCGCCAGGATCGCGATGGGATATCCGGCCCCCTCCGCGGAGCTGGAGATGCTCGACGTGCACGGCGCCGCCTCCCCGCTGGACAAGCTGGAGCCGGTGGCCACCACGGAAGAGGTGCGTGCGCTGATCGAGGCGGTGCGCGGGGTCTACGTCTCCCAGCCGATCAAGAAGTACGCGATCGACCTGGTGACCGCCACCCGCCAGTCCCCCGACCTGAGGCTGGGCGCCTCCCCTCGCTCGACCCTGCAACTGGTCAGGGCCGCGCGGGCGCACGCGGCGCTCGCCGGCCGCGACTACGTCATCCCCGACGACCTGCAGGAGTTGTGCGTCCCCGTGCTGGCGCACCGGCTGCTGCCCAGCATCGAGGCCCAGGGGCAGCGCCGCCTCCCCGAGCAGGTGGTCGCCGACCTGGTCCGCCGGGTTCCCGTCCCCGAGGTCCAGGCCCGGTGACCTCCGGCCTCAAGGCGCTCACCGCCCGTGGCCGGTCCTTCATCGCGTCCGGCGTCGCGGCGCTGCTGTGCGCCTTCATCCTCGGCGAGCACGACCTACTCAGGATCGGTGTACTGATCGTCTCGCTGCCGCTGCTGGCGGCCATGGTGGTCGCCCGCACCCGCTACCGGCTGAGCTGCGCGCGGCGTCTGGATCCGCCCAGGGCCGAGGTGGGCAGCGAGGCCACCGTGACACTGCGTCTGGAGAACGTCACGCGGCTGCCGACCGGCCTGCTGATGATCGAGGACACCGTTCCCTACGCCCTCGGCGCCCGGCCCAGGTTCGTGCTGGACCGGGTGGAGTCGCAGGGCATCCGGGAGATCGACTATCGGGTCCGCTCCGACCTGCGCGGCCGCTTCACCATCGGCCCGCTCTCCATCCGGATCAGCGACCCCTTCGGCCTGGTCGAGCTGACCAGGTCGTTCACCATCAGCGACACGCTGATGGTGACGCCCCAGGTGGTGGCACTGCCCCACGTCCGTCTGTCCGGCGAGTGGACGGGCGGCGGTGACAGCCGTACCAGAAGCATCGCGGCGGCGGGGGACGACGACGTCGCCCCGCGCGAGTACCGGCAGGGCGACGACCTGCGGCGGGTGCACTGGCGCTCGACCGCCAGGCACGGCGAACTGATGGTGCGGCGCGAGGAGCAGCAGTGGCAGAGCAGGGGTGCGCTGCTGCTGGACACACGGCGATACGCCCACCGGGGCGAGGGTCCACGCTCGTCGTTCGAGGCCGCGGTCTCGGCCGCGGCCTCCATCGGCGTGCACCTGGCCCACGAGGGGCTCGGCCTGCGCCTGGTCACCGATCAGGGGGCCGAGCACCTCACCGACAGCGGGCTGAGCCTGTCGCTGCTGGACACCCTGGCCGTCGTGCGGACCAGCGGGGCACGGTCGCTGGAGTACGGCGTCGGCGCGCTGCGCCAGGGCGGCGGCGACGGGCTGATCGTGGCAGTGCTCGGCAGGATGGACCTCGACCAGGCCCAGGAACTGTCCAGGGCCAGGCACGGCAACGTGACCGGCGTGGCCGTGATGCTGGACGTGGCGGGATGGGAGCATCCCGAACTCGGCGAGGACGAGGAGTTCCAGGCGGCGCGGGCGGTGTTGACGGGGACGGGCTGGCGCGTCGTGCGACTGGCCGCCGGCGCCTCCGTCGCAAGCGTGTGGCAGGACGCCGCGCAGCGCGGGCGATCCGTGGCGAGCAGGGGCGGCATATGAGACTTTCCATCGCGTCGGGCGTGGCCACGGGAGCGGTCGCGATCGCGCTCTACCCCCTCTTCCAGGGCGGCGCCTGGTTCTGGACGAGCCTCGGCGTGATCGGTGTCGTGACCGGGATCGGCGTGCTGGCCGGCCGCTACAGGCTGCCCGGCTGGCTGGTGCCGCTCGCCCAGGTGCTCGCGGTCTGGATCTACCTGACCGCGGTGTTCGCCGGCGACGAGGCGTGGGCGAAGCTGGTGCCCACCGAGGACTCGGTCCTCGCGCTGGCCAAGCTGCTGGAGACGGGCTTCGCCGACATCCAGCGGTTCGCCGCCCCCGTGCCGGACAGCGACGGAATCGTCCTGCTCACCTGCGGTGGCGTCGGCCTGATCGTGATCTCCGTCGACCTGCTGGCCGCGCGACTGCGCAGGGCGGCCCTCACCGGGCTGCCGCTGCTGGTGCTGTTCACCGTCCCGGCGGCGGTGGTCGCCGAGCCGATCAGCTGGCCGGCCTTCATCATCGGTGCCCTGGGCTATCTCGGGGTGCTCGTCGCCGACGGGCGGGAGCGGGTCAGCCACTGGGGCCGGGCGGTGCTGGTGCGCCGCACGTCGTCCTTCACCGTCACGCGCCCCTCCTCCGACTCCGGGACGCTACGGCTGTCGGGCAGGCGCATCGGCTTCGCCGCGATCGCGCTGGCCGTCCTGTTGCCCGCGCTGCTCCCCACCCTGGAGCCCGACCCGCTGTTCTCGTTCGGCGTGGGCAACGGCAAGGGCGGCGGCAACTCGATCAGCATCCCGAACCCCATGGTCAACCTGCGCGGCCAGCTCTCGCTGCCGGAGAACTCCACGGTGCTGACCTACACGGTCAGCGACGGCGCGCCGCGTTACCTGCGGATGTACTCCCTGGACATCTTCGACGGCGAGCAGTGGACGATGTCGGAGCCCAGGGGCCGCCCCGAGGACCGGACCTCCGACGCACCGATGCCACCGCCCCCCGGCCAGGACGCGAGCGTGCCCGTCACGCCGGCGACCCTCGACATCACGGTGAGCGAGCAGGTCAGGAGGCTGAGCTTCCTGCCGATGCCCTATCCCGCGTCCAGGGTCACGGTGGAGGGCGACTGGCGGCCCGACCGCGACACGCTCATGGTCTTCTCCACCAGGAACACCGCCGAGGGCCTGACCTACCAGGTGGTCACCGCCGAGCCCGAGCCCACGGCGGAGGCGCTCAAGGCGACGGGTCCGGCTGCCCCGGCGATCAGGGAGCGGTACCTGGAGCTGCCGGAGAGCCTTCCCGGGGAGATCAGGGAACTGGCCGCGCGGGTGACCAAGCGCGGCTCCAGCCAGTACGAGCAGGCGATCCAGCTGCAGGAGTTCTTCACCGGCAAGGGCGGGTTCACCTACAGCCTGGCCACCCAGGGACACGACGGCCCGGCGCTGACCGACTTCCTGATCCGCAACAGGACCGGCTACTGCGAGCAGTTCGCCGCCTCCATGGCGGTGCTGGCACGCGTCCTGGGCATCCCCGCCCGGGTCGCCATCGGCTACACCGGCGGCGGCAACCTCTCCGGGCAGTGGCAGGTGCGCACCCATGACTCGCATGCCTGGCCCGAGCTGTACTTCGAGGGAACCGGGTGGCTCCGCTTCGAGCCCACGCCGACGGGCGGGGCGGGCCAGGGCAGTGCGACGGTGCCGTCCTACACCCGGCCCGAGGTGACACCGGCCACCCCCGAAGAGCCGATCACGGCCCCGTCGGCGAGCCCCGATGACTCCGACATTCCCGGCGGAGCGGCGGCCGGCCGCCGTGACCGGACGCTCGACCCCGACTTCGGCGGCGTGCCGATCGCGCTGGACGAGGGCATGCCGCCGGCCGCGTGGATCGGCATCGGGATCCTGACAGCGCTGCTGGTCGCGCTGATCCCGGCGATGATCCGCTGGCAGTTGCGGGCCCGCCGCGGCAGGTACCACGCCCGACGGTCCGGGGATCCCGGCGGCGAGGATCCGACCGGCGCCACGCCACTCAGAGCCTTCCGGCGGGAGTCGGCGGTGATGGCGTCCTGGGCCGAACTGGACGACGCGTTGTGCGACTACGGAATGTCACGACAGGCGAGTGAGAGCCCGCGCGCGCTGGCCGGGCGGCTGACGGAGCAGTACGGGTTCGAACCGGAGGCCGCCGCCGCGCTGGGGAGGATCACCTCGGCGGTGGAGCGGATGCTCTACGCCAGGACCTCGGGTGAGACCGGCGTGCTCCGCGAGGACCTGCGGAGCGTGCGGCGGGCGCTGGCCGCCACCGTGACCCGCGGCAGGCGGATCAGGGCTGTGCTGCTGCCGCCCTCCACGCTCCTGCGGATGCGGAGGCTCGGCGGGCGGGCGCTGGACGGCTTCGACCGGCTGGAGAACATCCGGTTCCGCAGACCGGCCGGGAAGGGCGCCTGAGCGCCCGGGGGGCATGGAAAGGCGAGCTCGCCGGATGGCAGGGGCCGCTTCCACTCGGGAGCGGCCCTCGTCGTCAGGGGGAACCTAGTGCTCGTCGGTACGACGGCGCCAGCGCTCCTCCATGCGTTCCATGAAGCTCTGGCGGGAGCCGCCGCGGCGTCCCCCCCTGCCTCGCGGCTGATCGGACGGCACGGCCGCGCCGGCCTCACCGAACCCGTTCATCCTCTTCCAGCTGGACAGACCCCACAGACACGCGGCGAGCATGACCACGAAACCGCCGACGCCGAGCGGGATGTTGATGATCACAACGCCGACCATCAGCAGAACGACGCCCAGGATGAAGCCGATGGAGGCCTTCACCAGGCGACGCCTGTAGTGGCTGCGGGGATCACTGATCCTGACGGTATTGGCCCACTTCGGGTCCTCGGCGTAGAGTGCCTGCTCGATCTGGTCGAGCAAGCGCTGCTCGTGCTCAGAGAGCGGCACGGCGCCTCCCAAGGACAGCCCCAGGACGGGGAAGACGGTGACGGACGACACGGGGTGTCCGAACCTCGCGGTCGGTTATCCCCAGAATACGAGGCTGTAGACGTAGACGAAAGAAAACGTCCAACGTAGTCCAAACCGGAGGCCGCGTCATGGATCTATTCCATCAAACGGCGGGCGAACAAGGGAGGCCGGGAGCACCGCATTGTGACCGAATCTGCGGGCGGCCCTGTCCATCGCCTGCTCGGCCTCCCGCCAGCCCGTCTCACGCTCTCCGAGGCCGAGCTGCCTGCTCGCCCCGTCGGCCGGGCTGAGGTTCTCCACCCGCACTCCGACCAGCCTCAGCTGGACGTTCTCCAGACCGGAGTCGGTGTAGAGGGCGCAGGCGACGTCGTACAGGATCTTGGCGACGTCTGTGGGCTCGCGCAGGCTCCGGGAGCGGGACAGAGTGGTGAAGTCGGCGCGGCGGAGCTTGACGCTGACCGTGCGGCCGACGCTGCCTCCCTGCCTGAGCCTGGCCGCGACCCGCTCGGAGAGCCGGAGCAGCTCCCTGCGGATCTCCACGGGGTCGGCGATGTCTGTGGCGAATGTCTCTTCCGCGCCGATGCTCTTGTCGGGAACGTGCGGGGTCACGGGGCGCTCGTCACGCCCCCAGGCCAGCGCCGCGAGGTGCGTGCCCGCCGCCTGGCCCAGCTCGCGCCGGAGCGTGTCCACCGGGACCCCGGCGAGATCGCCGACCGTCTTGATACCGAGCCGGGCCAGTGACCGCTCGGTGTGCTCCCCGACGCCCCACAGCGCCGCCACGGGGAGCGGGTGCAGGAAGTCGACCACCCTGTCGGCGGGAACCACGAACAGCCCGTCCGGCTTGCAGTGGCGCGAGGCGAGCTTTGCCACGAACTTGCTGCCTGCGACTCCGACGGAACAGGTGACACCCTGCTCGCGCACGACCTGTTCGCGGATCATCCGGGCGATCGCCGCCGGGGGGCCGAGACGTTTGCGTGCCCCGCCGACATCGAGGAACGCCTCGTCGGAGGCTATCGGCTCGACCTCGGGGGTGAAGGTTTGGAAGATCTCCATGACACGCCGGGAGACCTCCGCGTACTTGCCGCGGCTCGGCGGGATGATCACGGCGTGGGGGCAGAGCCGTCGGGCCCGGGTCATGGGCATGGCCGAGTGCACCCCGAATCTCCGGGCCTCGTAGGTGGCGCTGAGCACCACCCCGCGCGCGCCGGGCGCGCCGATGATGACGGGGGTGCCCCGGAGCTCAGGGCGCTCGCGCAGTTCGACACCGGCGTAGAAGGCGTCCATGTCGACATGGAGGATCGGGCAGCCGGTGTCGTCCGTCCCCAGATCCGACTCCGGGCGCGGCATCTGCTGCTTTCTCGACACGACGCCATTCTACGAGAACACGCGTTCGATGTGGTGCTCACCGGTGGCCAAGCACGTGCAGCTGGGTCGCGATGTCGCGGAGCACCGGGTGCGCCGCCGCCGCCTGCTCCAGGGTGACCAGGGCGCGCGCGGCTCCGGGTTCGCCGTCGAGCAGCCTGCTGGGCACCAGGTCGGCGAAGATCCGCACGCCGTGAACCTCGCCGGGCGCGAAGCCCGTCGTGACGAGAAGCCGCTCCAGTGCCTCGCGGGTGAAGCGCCTGGGTGTGGGGTCGCGGTCGCCCCAACGGCCCTCGGGGTCGTCCAGGACCTGGCGGGCCTCGTCGAAGCGGCCGGCGAAGGCACGGTGCAGCGCGGCGGCGAGCGGGTTCGCGGCGAGCACGCTGATCACGCCGCCCTCGCGCAGCAGGCCGGCCATGGCCCTCACCGCGCCGATCGGGTCCTCCACGTACTCCAGCACGCTGTGGCAGAGCACCAGGTCGGTGCCGCCGCCCGGGAGCAGATCCCCCAGGTCCGCGGCGTCGCCCTGCAGGGCGCGCACCTCCACCCCCGCCTCGGCCGCGCGGCGCTCCAGCGCGGCGAGCGAGTCGGGGCTGGGGTCGACGACCGTCACGGCGTGGCCCTTCTCGGCCAGGGGAACGGCGAAACCACCCGTGCCACCCCCGGCGTCGACGATGTCGAGCCGATCACGGCCCGTCGCGGCCACCCGTTCGACCAGCACGGCGCTCAGGACGTCCCATACGACCGCGGTGCGGACCGCCGGGGTGCCTGCGTGCCGTGAGATGCCTACGGCGTGCAACTTCAGATCGCCTCCTCATACGTGACGAGCCCAGCCTACGCCGCGCGCCCCCCAGGCACGCCCCAAGGACTATCCATACTCCTGCTTGATCGAGTCTTTTTCCCGACGCGGGGGGATCCGGCCGGCGCGTCCCGAGGAGGACGGTCGGATCCGCGGAGAGGGGTGGCGTCCTTCCGGGCCGTCTTCCGAGCCGTCTTCCGGGCCGCGGGTAGGGGCCCGTACTCGCAATGAGGCGGTCCCGCACAGGGTCCCGCACAGGTACGCGAGGAGAGCGCGCGCGGGAGTACGCTCCGGGGCGGGGAGACGAGGGACGACTCCCCGCGGGGCGCGGCTAGAGCGTCAGGGACGGCTTGAGCTGCTTGAACCGGGCCATCAGACCGTTGACGAACTGCGGCGACTCGTCGGTCGACAGCTCCGAGGCCAGGCTGACCCATTCGCTGATGACGACGCCCTCGGGGACGTCGGGCATCCACAGCAGCTCGTAGGTGCCGCCACGCAGGAGGTTGCGGTCGACCGCGGGCATGCGGTCGAGCGTCCAGCCGTCGGCGTAGGTGGTGATCAGCTCGTCGATGCGCGACCGGTGCCGGCACACGCCTTCGACGATCGTCGAGGTGTATTCGTTGACGGGCGGCTCGGCCCGCTCCAGACGCTCGGCGAGAACGCTGAGCGGGTCCTCGTTCCGGGCCTCCGCCTCGAAGAGGATGTCCAGCGCGCGCCTGCGCGCCTTACCACGTGCCGACATCAGGCGCGGCCGAGATAATCGCCGGTGCGGGTGTCGACCTTGACCTTCTCGCCGGTGGTGATGAACAGCGGCACCTTGATCTCGGCGCCGGTCTCCAGCTTGGCGGGCTTGGTGCCGCCGGTGGAGCGGTCGCCCTGAAGGCCGGGCTCGGTCTCCGCGACGATCAGCTCGACGGCCGCGGGCAGGTCGACGTAGAGGACGTTGCCCTCGTTGATCGCCACGGTGGCCAGCATGTTCTCCAGCAGGTAGTTGGCGGAGTCGCCGACCGCGGCCCTGGTGACGTGGAGCATGTCGTAGGTCTCGGTGTCCATGAAGACGTAGTCGTCGCCGTCCATGTACGAGAACTGCATCTCGCGCTTGTCGACGTTGGCCACCTCGACCTTGACACCCGCGTTGAAGGTCTTGTCGACGACCTTGCCCGATAGCACGTTCTTGAGCTTGGTGCGGACGAACGCGCCGCCCTTGCCCGGCTTGACGTGCTGGAACTCCACGACAGCCCAGAGCTCACCGCCGTCGAGCTTGAGCACCAGGCCGTTCTTGAGGTCGTTCGTCGTCGCCACTAGTTCTCTCCTGCGTACGGCCGCTCTTAGAGGACGAGCAGCTCTTTGGTCGTCCGGGTGAGAAGTTCCGGCCCGCCATCACGCGCCACGAGCGTGTCCTCGATGCGGACACCACCCTTGCCGGGAAGATATACCCCGGGTTCAACCGTGACCGGAACTCGGTCCTCTATTCTAGCGTGCTCGTGGTCAGGCTCTGGCTTTCGCGGAGACAGGAACGGCAACTCGTGGATCTCCAGCCCGACTCCGTGACCGAGACCGTGCTTGAAGAACTCCCCGTATCCCGCCTCGGCGATCAGGTCGCGGGCTGCGGCGTCCACCTCGTGGAATGCCGCGCCGATCCGCACGGCCCGGCGGCCGGCCCGCTGGGAGGCTCGGACCAGGTCGTACAGCTCGCGCTGCCAACCGGCGGGCTCGCCGATCGCCACGGTTCTGGTCATGTCGGCGTGGTAGCCCCGGTACAGCGCCCCGAAGTCCATGGTGACCAGGTCTCCACGCTCCAGCGGCCGGTCCGAGGGCGAGTGGTGCGGGATCGCGCCGTTGGGCCCGCTCGCGACGATCGACTCGAAGGCGAGTCCGTCCGCGCCCGACTCGACCATCCGGCGCTCCAGCGCCCTGGCGACCTCCTTCTCGGTCAGCCCCGGACGCAGTTCGGGCAGGACCTCGGCGAAGGCCCGGTCCGTGAGCTCGCACGCGGTGCGGATGAGATCGATCTCGGCCTCGTCCTTGATCTGGCGCACCGACTCCACCAGCCCGGACAGGCGCGGCAGGTCCCCGCCCAGCCGGAAGTAGTCGGCGACGGGCATGTGGTCGGCCTCGACGGCGACCCGGCCGGCCAGCGTGGCCAGGGCTCCGGCGACGTCGCGTTCCTCGATCACCTCGATGCCCGAGCAGACCCTCCGGGCGGTCTCGAAGTAGCGCGAGTCGGTGGCCAGCGTGGCAGCGGTGTCGGCCCGGACGAGCACGGCCGCGTTGGAACTGTCCAGGCCGGTCAGGTAGCGCACGTTGACGCCGTGGGTGACCAGGATCGCGTCCGCCTCGTGAGCGGCGAGCAGGGTGGTCAGACGCTCACGGCGCAGGGCATGGGTGAGGCTCATGTCCCGCATGCTATTGACCCTTTACGCCGGTGTCGTTACGTTCCCAAGGAACGTTAGGAAGCTTTCCTAACTTTCCCCCCTACCAGGAGCGCCGATGCGACGCATTCTCGCCGCCGTAGCCCTCTTCGCACTCGTGTCAGCCGGGAGTCCCGCCGCGGCCGACGACACCACCGGATTCACCAGGGTGGACCAGGTCGGGTTCGCCCGCCCGCCTTACGCCACCGGCGCGGTCGTGAAAGGTCAGGACGCGAGGCCCCTGACCTTCTCGATGAGCCGGACGCGCTCCTCGTGCGTACGGCCGAGCGGGGCGACGTTGATCGTCGTGACGCCCGACTCCCGCATCGCCTGGAGGCGCTCGCGGACGTGCCCCTCGGAGCCGATCAGGGACATCTTCTCCAGCAGCTCCTGTGGGACGAGCGCGGCGGCCTCGTCCTTCTTGCCGTCGAGGTAGAGATTCTGGATCTGCTCGGCCTCCTTCTCGTAGCCGTAGCGGCGGGCGAGGTCGTTGTAGAAGTTCTTGCCCTTGGCGCCCATGCCGCCGATGTAGAGGGCGGCCATCGGGCGGCCCAGCTCCAGCCAGTCCGAGACGTCGTCGCCGATGGCCAGCGATGCCTGGGCGATCACGTCCAGCTCGCCCAGGGCCGGGTCCCGCTTGGCCCGGCCCGCCGCCAGGGAGGCGCCCCAGACGTCGGCGGCCTTCTCCGGCATGTAGAAGATCGGCTCCCAGCCCTCGGCCAGCTCGGCGGCCAGCTCGACGTTCTTGGGGCCGATGGCGGCGATCACGACGGGGATGCGGTCGCGGAGCGGGTGGTTGATGAGCTTCAGCGGCTTGCCGAGGCCGGTCCCCTGGCCCGCGGGGAGCGGCACGGTGTAGTGCCTGCCCTCGTAGTTCAGGCGCTCACGCCGCCACACCTGACGGCAGATCTCGATGACCTCGCGGGTGCGTCCGAGCGGGGCGTTGTACGGGACACCGTGGAAGCCCTCGATGACCTGCGGCCCCGAGGCGCCCAGGCCGAGGGTGAAGCGGCCGTCGGAGACGTAGTCCAGACCCGCCGCGGTCATGGCCAGCAGGGCCGGGGTCCGGGAGTAGATCGGCAGGATGCCGGAGGCGATCTGCAGCCTCTCGGTCTTGGCCGCGATGTAGCCCATCTGGCTGACCGCGTCGAAGCTGTAGGCCTCGGCGACGAAGACGATGTCGAGACCGGCCTTTTCGTAGTCGGCCAGTTCGGCCACCGTCTCCTTGAAGCCCCCCGAGTAGCTCAGGGCCATACCGATACGCATCGTGAGATCGTCCTTCCGCAGCGCCGACGAAACCGAATGTTGTTCCGTTGCCTCGGTAACAAAGGCTATCGACTCACCGCCGAAGCACCAAGCCCCGCACCGCCGGGCCGGTAACCTACGCATTCCGGGGTAGGGGATCTTCGAGGGGGACGAGGAGGGGTGTGCTGAGGCGATCGATCGTCGTGGTGGCGGGAGTGCTGGCCCTGACCCTCGGAGGGCACCGGCTCCTACCGGAGCTGGGCGGATTCACCCCCGTGCTGGAGAGCCTCCTTCCCTGGCTCGGCGTCGCCGTACCCGTCCTGCTGGTCTGCGCGCTGGCCACCCGCTCGTGGCAGGTGATCTTCGCGGCACTGCTCCCGGCGACCGTCTGGGGCCTCATGTTCGGCCCGGCGCTGCTGCGCAGCCCGCCCGGCGGCCCCAGCGACCTGTCGGTCGCCACGCTCAACGTGGGCGCGGCGAACGCCGACTCGGCCGAGGCCGTACGGTCGGTCTCCAAGGGCCGTGACCTGGTCGCGGTGCAGGAGCTGACCCCCGGAGGCCCGGCGGCGAAGGTCCTCGACGACCGCTTCCCCCACCGCTACCGGATCGCCACGGTCGGCCTGTGGAGCCGATTCCCGATCGCCGAGGCCCGCAAGGCCGACATCGGCCTCGACTGGGCGCGGGCGCTTCGGGCCGTGGTCGTGACCCCCAAGGGGAGGCTGACCGTTTACGTCATGCACCTCGCCTCCGCCCGGCCGGGCCATACCGCGCAGCGTGACGAGACCCTCGCCCACGCCCGCAAGATGATCGACAGGGACGACAGCGCGCGTCTGCTCCTGCTCGGCGACCTCAACACCGCCACCACCGACCGCAAGCGCTCCGGCCTGGTGCCGCCGCTGTCGGACGCCCAGCAGGAGGCCGGTACGGGGTTCGGCTTCACCTGGCCCGCGTCCTTCCCCGTCACCCGCCCCGACCACATCCTCTACCGCGGCCTGACCGCCACCGGCGCGGGCGTCGAGCGGGCCGCGGGCAGCGACCACCGCGCCGCCGTCGCCTCGCTGCGCCTGAGCCCACAGAGATCAGACGAACCAGATAAATAACACCCAGCGGGCTCGGGCGGCGAGACAGGAACGGCCCCGTAGCACCGACAGGTCCGCCTGTTCGGGACTCAGCGGGATCGGGGTCTTGGCCGGTAAGGCCGATGAGACCAATGAGGCCGGAACGGGCAGGTGGCGCCGGCAGGTGACCCCGGCGGACCTGCCGGGGTCAGCGGGGTCGGGCGGCTCGGGCGGCGAGGTCGGAACGGGCCTGTAACGCCAGCAGGTCCGCCGGGGTGTCGATGTCGGCGGGGTCCGCCACATCGTCGCAGCGGACCGCGACGACCAGCTCGGGATGGGCCTTCAGGAACGGGCGGGCTCCGGCGTCGCCGGTCGCGAGCCGGAAGACCTCCTCGAAGTGCTCCCTGGCGATCAGCACCGGGTTCCGCCGCGCCCCGCCGTAGGTGGCGACGGCGACCGAGGCGCCCTGCCGCGCGGCCTGGATGAGCCGCTCCACCGCCGCCGGGCCGACGAACGGCTGGTCCACCAGGGTGATCACCACATGCTCGGCGGTGACGGGGATCGCGCCCAGACCGGCCCTGAGCGAGGAGCCCATCCCCGAACTCCACTCCGGGTTGCGGACGGTCACTGCCCCCGGCACCCGGACGGCGGCCGCCCCGAGCACCACGACCACGGGCCGGCAGCCGCCGTCCCGGAGCACCCTGACCCCCCGGTCCACCAGCCGCTCCCCGCCGAACTCCACCAGTGCCTTCGGCGTGCCGAGCCGCGAGCCGGACCCGGCGGCCAGCAGCAGCCCCGCGCTCGCCGTTCCCGCGGATCCCTCCTCGGTGGTTTCCCCCGGCACCTCTCCGGCCGTACTCATGCGCCGGGTCCATCACCGTGAACCGGGCCGGCACCGTGAACCGGGCCGGCACCGTGAACCGGGCCATCGCCGTGGATCCGGCCGGAGCCGCCGGTCAATGGCCGGCCCGAGCCGCCCCAGCGCAGCTGGATCAGCTCGGCGGCGATGGAGACCGCGGTCTCCTCGGGCGTACGCGCCCCCAGGTCCAGGCCGATCGGCGAGCGGAGCCGTTTCAGCTCGGCCTCCCCCAGCCCCGCCTGCGCGAGCCGGGCCAGCCGGTCCTCGTGCGTGCGGCGCGATCCCATGGCGCCGACATAGCCCGCCGGGGTGCGCAGGGCCACCTCCAGCAGGGGGACGTCGAACTTGGGGTCGTGGGTGAGCACGCAGATCGCGGTCCGCTCGTCCACGGTGGTCGAGGTGAGGTAGTCGTGCGGCCACTTGACGATCACCTCGTCGGCCTCGGGGAAGCGCTTGGCCGTGGTGAAGACCGGCCGGGCGTCGCACACGACCACGTGGTAGCCGAGGAACTTGCCGATCCTGGCGACCGCGGCGGCGAAGTCGATCGCGCCGAAGACCAGCATCCGGGGCGGCGGCGCAAAGGACTGGACGAAGACCGACAGCTCGTCGAGCCGCCGCTCCCCCCGGGCCCCGTACCTGCGGACGCCCGTCAGCCCCTGCGCCAGCATGCCCCGTACGTCGTCGTCCACCGCCTCGTTCAGCCGGCTCCCCCCCAGCGAGCCCGAGGAACGGTCCGGCCAGATCACCCGGCGGGTACCCACCGTGCCCGGCCCGGACAGAACCGTCGCCACCGCCACCGGCTCGTGCCCGAGCACCGAGGCGGCGACCGAGCCCAGCTCGGGGAAGGTCTCTCTGGAGACCGGTTCGACGAACACGTCCAGGATGCCGCCGCAGGTCAGGCCGACGGAGAAGGCGTCGTCGTCGCTCACGCCGTACCGCTGCAGGACGGGTGTGCCGGAGGAGACCACCTCCTGGGCCAGCTCGTAGACGGCTCCCTCGACGCAGCCGCCCGAGACGCTGCCCTCCGCCTCGTTACCGAGCACCGCCATGGACGCCCCCGGCGGCCGGGGGGCGCTGCGGAAGGTGTCGACCACGGTGGCCAGGCCGAACGTCTCTCCTGTCTCCCACCAGCGCAGGACCTGCGACAGAACATCACGCACGTGTGCCTCCCAGCAGCATTGCCAGCTCTTCGAAGGCGGCCAGGCTGTGCCCGGCCACGAAGTCGTCGATGTGCGGAAGGGCCGCACGCATACCGGCGGTGAGCGGCTGGTAGCCCTCCTGCCCCTTGTGCGGGTTCACCCAGATCACCCGGTGTGCCGTCCGCGACAGTCTGGCCATCTCCGCTCCCAGCAGCGAGACGTCGCCGCGCTCCCACCCGTCGGAGGCGATCACCACTGTCGCGCCGGCCGCGTCGTTCAGCGCCAGGAGCCGCCGGAGCTCCTCACCCAGCCGGGTGCCGCCGCTCCAGTCGGGAATGGCGTGGGAGACGGCGTTCATGGCGGCGGCCGGATCACGGTGGCGCAGCTCGGCGGTGATCCGGGTCAGCCGGGTACCCGCGCTGAACACCTCGGTGGCCCGGGGTTCCGACCTGACCAGCGCATGGGCGAGGCGGAGCAGCGAGTCCGCGTACGGGGTCATCGAGCCGCTGACGTCGACCAGCAGCACCACCCTGCGGGGCCTGGTCCGGTGCGCGCGGTAGCGGAGCCCGGCGATCTCGCCGCCCCTGCGCAGGGTCTCGCGGATCGTCGCCCCGCCGTCCAGTCGCCCTCGGCGCGAGGGTTTGAAACGTCGCGACCGACGCCGCTCCCGGCCCACCCGCAGCAGGGCGAGCAGCCGGTGCACCTCGGCCAGTTCCGGCCCCGTCATCCTGGCCACGTTCCGGGTGCGCAGCACCTCCGTCGCGCTCGCGGTCGCCGCGAGAGCGGGGCTCTCGTCGCCCTCCTTTGGATCGGGACCGGTCTGCGGCGATGTCGCGACGTTCCGGGTGACGGTGATCGCCGTCGATCTCGCGCGGACCGCGCGCCGCCCTGCGAAGTAGGCCGCGAAGACCCGGTCATAACGGGGCAGGTCATCGGCGGAGGCGCACAGCGTGAGCCTGCCCGCCCAGTAGACGCCGGCGGGTTCCATCGCGTCCAGGTGGGACAGGGCGCGGAGCAGGCCCTGGGTCCGCTCGTGGTCGGCGGGCACCCCCGCGGCCCGCAGGGTCCTGGCGAAACCGGTCATGACCGCGACCAGATCCTCGCCGATCCCCGCGACGGGGAAGGCGCCGTCGCTCCTGGCGGGCGGCCGACCGGGGCCCCGATCCGCCGGGGCACCGTTCAGGCCCACCGCGGGACCGATCGCACCGGCGGGGAAACCGGGGCCGTCAGCGCCGGGCCGCACCGAAGAATCCGTTCCCGAGCACCGCCGCGTGGTCCTCCCTGTGCTTGAGCAGGGCGCCCAGCGTGGCGGCCGCCAGATCGGGGTCGAGCTCGCGAGCCCCCAGGGCCAGCAGGGCCTCGGTCCAGTCGAGGGTCTCGGCGATCCCCGGCGACTTGATCAGATCGACCTCGCGGAGCCGTCCCGTCGCGTGGGCGACCTGCTCGGCCAGGATCGCGGAACAGCCGGGGAGCCGCCTGCGCAGGATCGCCACCTCCCGCTCGAAGGAGGGGTGTTCCAGCCAGTGGTAGAGGCAGCGCCGTTTCAGGGCGTCGTGTACCTCGCGGGTGCGGTTGGAGGTCAGTACGACCACCGGCGGCCTCGCGGCGCGGACCGTGCCGAGCTCGGGGATGGAGATCGCGAAGTCCGAGAGCACCTCCAGCAGGATCGCCTCGAACTCCACGTCGGCGCGGTCGACCTCGTCGATGAGCAGTACCGAGGGCTGGGTCTCGACCGCCTTCAGCAGCGGCCTGGCGATCAGGAACCTCCGGTCGTAGACCTCCCCCTCCAGCCGGGCGGCGTCGGTGATCCCACCGGCCTCCGCCGCCTTCAGGTGCAGCAGCTGGCGGGCGAAGTCCCAGTCGTAGAGCGCCTGGGAGGCATCCAGCCCCTCGTAGCACTGCAGGCGGATCAGCGGCGCCCCGAGCAGCGTGGCCAGGGTCCTGGCCAGCTCGGTCTTGCCGACGCCGGCCTCGCCTTCGAGGAGCAACGGGCGCCCCATCCGCAGCGCGAGAAAGGCAGCCGTGGCGAGCCCGGTGTCGGCCAGATACGACTGCTCGTCGAGCAGCTCCGCCAGCTGCGCGGGTGACCGCACATCAGATGCCTCGATTGTCCGCCTGACCGCCACCACCTCAGGTTACGCCCGGTGGCCACGTTCTCGCGTTCCCGCGTTCCCGCGTTCCCGCGCCGCATCCGCGGCACCGGGAGACGGCGTCATGAACCGATCCGGCGAGACGGCGTCGGGTATCGAGGGCCGACAGGCCTATCGCCGCCCCTCGAAGAAGTATCCTCACCCCCTGTGAAGAACCTCCTCGACCAGATCAACACCCCGTCCAGAGTCGTCGTGGTGGCGTTCCTGGCCGTGGTCCTCACCGGTACGGTGCTGCTGTCGCTGCCGGTGGCGGTCGAGGGGGGCCAGCACGCCTCGTGGACATCGGCCCTGTTCACCGCCACCTCCGCGGTGTGCGTGACCGGGCTGGCCATGCACGACACCGCGGCGCACTGGTCGCTCTTCGGCGAGATCGTGCTCATGGTGCTGATGCAGATCGGCGGCTTCGGGATCATGACGCTCTCCTCGATCCTGGCCCTGATCGTCTCCGGCAAGCTCGGCCTGCGCGCCCGCCTCAACACCCAGGCCGAGACCAAGACCCTCGGGGCCGG
This sequence comes from Streptosporangium sp. NBC_01810, assembly GCF_035917355.1. Taxonomy (NCBI): domain Bacteria; kingdom Bacillati; phylum Actinomycetota; class Actinomycetes; order Streptosporangiales; family Streptosporangiaceae; genus Streptosporangium; species Streptosporangium sp. NBC_01810. The sequence goes on from NZ_CP109070.1 coordinate 4,148,324, forward strand.
CGACGTGCGACGACTGATCGTGGGAGTCGCCAAGATCACGCTGGTAGCCGAGGTGCTGACCGCCGCGGCGCTCGCCGCCCGCTTCGTGATCGGGTACGGGGATCCTGTCGGCCTCGCCATCTATTACGGGATTTTTCATGCAATCTCAGCATTTACCAATGCCGGGTTCGCCCTCTGGTCGGACAGCGTCATGGGGTTCGTCACCGACCCGTGGATCTGCCTCCCGCTCGCGCTGGCGGTGATCGCCGGAGGTCTCGGCTTCCCGGTCTACGCCGTCCTGCGGGAGAACTGGCGTCGCCCGTCGCGCTGGACGCTGCACACCAAGATCACGCTGTGGATGACCGCGGTGCTGCTGCTCGGCGGGACGCTGGCCGTCACCGTCATCGAATGGAACAACCCCGGCACGATAGGGGGCCTCTCTCCGGGACTACGGATCATGGCCGGGTTCTTCCACAGCACGATGACCCGCAGCGGCGGCCTGAACTCCGTGGACACCTCCCAGATGAGCGAGAACTCCTGGCTGATCAGCGACGTGCTGATGTTCATCGGTGCGGGCAGCGCGGGCACCGCGGGCGGCATCAAGGTGACGACGTTCGCACTTCTGGGCTTCGTGATCCTCGCCGAGCTGCGCGGCGAGCCCGACGTCTCGGCGGGCCGCCGCCGCGTCCCCGAGCAGCTCCAGCGCCAGGCCCTGACGATCGCGCTGCTGAGCGTGGCGTCGGTCGCGGTGGGAACGTTCGCGATGATGACGGTGACCCCCTTCAAGCTCGACCGCGTACTGTTCGAGGTGATCTCCGCCTTCGGCACGGTCGGGCTGTCGACGGGGATCACCGCCGACGTCGGCACCGCGGGGCACCTGATCCTGACCGTCCTGATGTTCGTCGGGCGGCTCGGCCCGGTGACCCTGGGCGCCGCGCTGGCACTGCACGTCCAGACCCGTCGGTTCCGATATCCAGAGGAGCGTCCCCTCGTTGGTTGACAAGAAGAGCCGCGGCGAAGCGGTCGTGGTCATCGGTCTCGGGCGGTTCGGCGGCGCTCTCGCGGCGGAACTGGTGAGCCGCGACGTCGAGGTGCTCGGGGTGGACAACGACCCCAAGAACGTTCAGCACTTCTCCGGCAGGCTCACCCACGTGGTGTGCGCGGACTCCACTGACCCGGACACCCTCCGGCAGCTCGGCATCGGGGAGTTCGGCCGGGCCGTGGTCGGCATCGGCACCGACATCGAGGCGAGCATCCTGACCACCTCGGTCCTGACCGACCTGGGGGTGCCGGACATCTGGGCCAAGTCGATCAGCCTGCAGCACAGCCGGATCCTGCAGCGGGTCGGCGCGCACCGCGTGGTACAGCCGGAACACGACATGGGCGAGCGGGTCGCGCACCTGGTCATCGGGCGGATGCTCGACTATCTGGAGGTCGACGAGGGCTACGCCCTGATCAAGACCATGGCGCCCGAGTGGGCGGACGGCAAGAGCCTGGGACAGCTGGGCATTCGCGGCGAGTACGGGGTCACCGTGGTCGGTATCAAGAAGCCCGGCGGCGGGTTCACCTACGCCACCTCGGAGACGGTGGTCCAGAGCGGCGACATCCTGCTCGTCGCGGGCGACACCGACAAGACCGAGCGGTTCGCCGAGGAGACCTGAGCACGGAGCGCCTCGGCGGAAGGACCCGGGCACGAAGAACCTCGGCCAGAAGGACCCGGGCACGGTGGCCCGGCGGGTCTCGCCGGATCCGGCGGCGTCCAAGGCGGTGACGGCGATGTCCAGGCGGTGACGACGGCGTCCAGGCGGTGACGACGGCGTCCAGGCGGTGACGACGGCGTCCAGGCGGTGACGACGGCGTCCAGGCGGTGACGACGGCGTCCAGGCGGTGACGACGGCGTCCAGGCGACAGGACCGCCGGCGGTTCAGCGGGCCTCGTCAGCCTCCCCGCGCTCCCTGATGAGGGCGGCGAGCTCGCGGACCTGGCGCGCCGTGCGCTTCTTCTCCGACCCCTGCAGGCCCATGGCACCGACCGTGATTCCGTCGGCGAAGTCGATCTTCGCCCAGGGCTCGTGGTCGGTCAGGGTGACCCCGAGCACCTCGGCCCACTCGTAGCGGCGTACCCGCAGCGGGTTGACGACGGTGATCCCTCGCTCGTCGGCCTCCACGCGGCACCGCCCCAGCAGGTGGAGTGCCCCGACGACCAAGGCGCCCAGCACGAGCATCCCGATCCTGTCGGCCAGCGTGAACGGCGGCGGCAGGAAGATCGCCATCAGGAGCGCGCCGAGCGCGATCACGCCCGCGAAGCCGTATGCCACGATCCGCCCGTTCTTGGGGCGCCAGACGACGGGCAACGGGGGCGGGGAGACGCTCTCCGGGCTCACTTTCAGATCACGATCCTTCGGGAAACCACCGGTCAAAACGGCTGCGACAGCTGGTCACGGTGCCGATGGAAACCTATCGCACACCCCCGCCGCACCGATCACGCGGCGCGGCGGGGGTGAGTCCGGCGATGCTCTAGGAGCGGAGTTCCCGCAGCAGCAGCGCCGTCTCCAGCGCGGCGACGGTGGCCTCATAGCCCTTGTCCTCGTGACTGCCGGGCAGACCCGACCGGTCGACGGCCTGGTCGATGGATTCGCAGGTCAGCACACCGTTGCCGATCGGGACCCGCTCGTCGAGGGAGATCCGGGTCAGGCCCGAGGTGACGGAGTCGCAGACGTAGTCGAAGTGGGCGGTCTCACCGCGGATCACGGCTCCGAGGGCGACGACCGCGTCACAGCGCCCGGCCAGGGCCTGCACCACGACCGGGATCTCCAGCGATCCCGCCACCCGGACCACGGTCACCGCCGCGCCGCTGTCCTCGCCTGCCCGCACGGCTCGCGCCACGAGCTGATCGGTGATCTTCTCATGCCACCTGGCGGCCACGATGCCGACGGTCAGCCCTCGCGCGTCCACTGCCGACGCCACCGGTCGTCCCATGCCGCTCATCTGATCAGCTCGCTCCGCTCGCGGTTCGCATTCGCGAACACCCCGTATCCACCGGCTCTCTCGCCACGCTCACTCATTCGCTCTCCTGCGGAATGTCGTGACCAAGGCGGTCGCGCTTGGCCGACAGGTACTTCTCGTTGTACGGGTTCATCACCACGGGCATGGGCTCGCGGCCGATCACCTTGATGCCGTAGCCGTCCATGCCGCGCAGCTTGGCCGGGTTGTTGGTCAGCAGCCGGATCGACTTCACCCCCAGGTCCGCGAGGATCTGCCCGGCGTTGGAGAACTCCCGCGCGTCCACCGGCAGCCCGAGCTCCAGATTGGCGTCGACCGTGTCACTACCGGCGTCCTGGAGGCTGTACGCCCGCAGCTTGGCCAGCAGCCCGATGCCACGCCCCTCGTGCCCGCGCAGGTAGACGATCACGCCTCGGCCCTCGGCGGCGATCCGGGACATCGCGTGTTCCAACTGCACCCCGCAGTCGCACCGCAGCGACCCGAGCACGTCACCGGTCAGGCACTCGGAATGCGCCCGGACCATGACGTTCTCGCCGTCCTCGATGTCACCGAAGACCAGGGCCAGGTGCTCGCCGCCGTCCACCGAGCTCGCGAAGCCGTAGGCGCGCCACACGCCGAACCTGTTCGGCAGCCGCGTCTCGGCGACCCTGGTCACCATCCGCTCGGTCCTGCGCCGGAACTCCACCAGCTGCTCGATCGAGACGAGCGCCAGGTCGTGCTCGTCACAGAAGACGCGCAGCTCGGGCAGGCGCATCATGGTCCCGTCGTCGTTGACGACCTCGGCGAGCACCCCCGACTCGCTCAGCCCGGCGAGCCTGGCCAGGTCCACGGCAGCCTCGGTGTGGCCGCGCCTGACCAGGACACCGCCCTCCCGGTAGCGGAGCGGGAAGACGTGACCGGGCCGTACCAGCTCGGACGGGTCGGTCGCGGAGTCGGCCAGGAGGCGGATCGTGCGGGCCCGGTCGGCGGCGGAGATTCCGGTGCTCACCCCGTCCCTGGCGTCCACGCTGATCGTGTACGCGGTGCGCAGGCGCTCCCTGTTGTCGTGCACCATCAGCGGCAGGCCGAGCCGGTCGAGGTCCTCACCGCGCATCGGCACGCAGACCACGCCGCTGCTGTGCCGGATGGTGAAGGCCAGCAGTTCCGGCGTGGCCTTGGACGCGGCGAAGATGATGTCACCCTCGTTCTCGCGGTTCTCGTCGTCGACGACCACGACCGCCTTGCCCTCGCGGGTGTCGGCGATCGCGCGTTCGATCGGGTCCAGCTTGATCACACGGCCTCCTCGGGGACGAGCACGGCCTGCGGCCTGTGCTCCTTGAGCCAGTTGACGAATCCGACCGGGACGGGCACGAGGGCCTCGAATCCCGCTTTCGCCAGGTTCACCGCCGCTCCTCCCGATCTGCCGGGGCGTACGCGCCGACGAGCTTCTCGACGTGCTTGGCGATCACGTCGACCTCCAGGTTCACCGGGTCTCCAGGTTGCTTGGCGCCGAGGGTGGTCAGGCTCAGGGTGGTGGGGATGAGGCTGACGGTGAAGCCGCCGGAGCCGACGCTCACGACGGTCAGGCTGATGCCGTCGACCGTGATCGACCCCTTCTCGACCACGTAGCGGTCGAGGTCGGGCGGGAGGGAGATCCGGACGACCTCCCAGTGCTCGCCGGGCTCCCGCGACAGCAGGACGCCCGTCCCGTCCACGTGACCCTGCACGATGTGGCCGCCCAGTCGCTGGTCGGCGCGGACCGCGCGCTCCAGGTTGACCGGGGAGCCGGGCCTCAGCGTGCCGAGGGAGCTGCGGTCGAGGGTCTCCTTCATCACGTCGGCGGTGAACACCTCACCGTCCACGTCCACCACGGTCAGGCAGACGCCGTTGACGGCGATCGAGTCGCCGTGCCCGGCGTCCGAGGTGACCGTCCTGCCGCGGATCGACAGCCGGGCCGCGTCCCTCAGCTGCTCGATCCCGGCGATCTCTCCCAGTTCTTCGACGATTCCGGTGAACATTCACAGCTCCTTGCAGGGGACCGCGCGAAGGCGGGCGGCCGAGGTGTCGCGGGACCGGAGGCGGAACGTCGCCGGCGGGCGGAAAGCCGCGCGAGGGCTGACGGGGCATGCGCTCGGAGAGCGGGATAAGCCGACGTGCCCGGTCAGGGAATGGTGGGGGCCGGCGGTGCCGTGCCCATGGGGGGCGCACCCGGCCACTGGGCGCGTCCGCGTCCGATCAGTCACCCGAGGTCTCCTACTCGCCAGTAGCTGTCTGCCACGGCGGGCCCCGGGGAATTCGATGGGTGCGTACACCCGATCAGCGGAGGGTGCCAGAGGGCACTCTCCGCTCGCGCGCTTCCTCCCATCCGGACTCTAACCGTCGGTCCTGGAGTTTCACCAGGTCAACCGGTCGATGGCTTCGACCGGGTCGCGGACTGTAACCGCCGGCTCGGAATTTCACCGACCCCGGAGCACGCTGCTCTGTCTTGCTTCGGGAGGCGCGCCACAGGCGGCCCGCTTCCCGTACACCAGTGTGCCATGTCCGGCAAACCGCACCACACACCACTCCAGCATATGGACCGAGCGAGCACTTGGTCCAGCCACGCGGCGCGCCCGGCGATCACCTTCCAGGTCGCCGAGTCACCGAATCCGGTCCGAACAACCCGTGATCCATACGCCGCCTCCCCGGTAAATGGTTAATTACGCTACGAGAGGGGGTCCGGACGCGCATGTCCCGAGTCTGTGACACAAGCGGAACAGGATCCAGACCGGGGTGTCACGACCAGGTCATCAAAGTGTCACAGATCCGTGAAAAGCGGCTTTTAAGTGCCCCGATTCTTTCACTCCACCCCCCCGCCGCGTCAACGGAATTGAAGCTACAAACCGGTGGAAATTACACAACAATAAAATGAGTAAGGACCAGGCCATTGATTTGACCTTGACTGTTTTGCGATGGTTCCAAGGATCAGGCTCAGCCATGCTCGTTGGGAGCGCCCGCACGATGACCATCCCTGCACCAGCAGCGACCACCGCCGGGGAACCCCCCGCGGTGAAGACACCGGAGACGGTGGGCCGCTCCCCCGGCCAGTTGATGTGGCTGCGCTTCCGCCGCGACCCCACCGGCATCGCCTCGGCCGGCGTGGTGATCTTCTTCTTCCTCGTCGCGATCCTCGCGCCGGTCATCTCCTGGCTCTACGGGAAGGACCCCTACACCCTCTACGGCCAGGACACCCCGGGACTGCTGAACGACTTCGGCTACCCGGTGCTGCCCAACGGCGGGATCAGCTCGGACTTCTGGTTCGGCATCGAGCCTGGCCTGGGCCGGGACGTGTTCATGCAGCTCGTCTACGGGATCAGGACCTCGCTGCTGATCGCGATGGTCGCGACGGTCCTCATCTCGGCGATCGGCATCGTCATGGGCATCGTCGCCGGGTACGCCGGGGGCAGAACCGACTACTTCATCGGCCGCCTGATCGACATCGTCCTGTCGTTCCCCTCGACCCTGTTCATCATCGCGTTCATGCCGGTGGTGGAGAACCTCTTCGTCGACCCCTCCGAGGAGACCCCGGTCTGGCTGCGGGCGGTGACGCTCATCACCCTGCTGACGGCCTTCGGCTGGGCCGGCATCGCCCGGCTGCTGCGCGGCCAGGTGCTCTCCATGCGCGAGCGGGAGTTCGTCGAGGCCGCCAAGGTGACCGGAGCCTCACCCTCCCGGATCATCTTCAAGGAGCTGCTGCCCAACCTGTGGACGCCGATCCTGATCCAGTCGACACTGCTGCTGCCCGCGATGGTGACCGCCGAGGCGGCCCTGTCCTTCCTGGGCGTCGGCATGATCGAGCCCATCCCCGACTGGGGCCGGATGTTCCTGCGGGGCACCCAGGTCTACCAGAACGACATCACCTACCTGATCTTCCCCGGCGCGGCTCTGCTGCTCTTCGTGATCGCGTTCAACCTTCTCGGTGACTCGGTCCGCGACGCCTTCGACCCCAAACTCAAGCGTTAGATCCGATAGGAGAGAGATGAAAGTCCGTACGCGGTCAGCGATGGCCGTACTCGCCATAGGCGCGCTCGCACTCACCAGCGCGTGCGCCGAGGGCAACCAGGGCGCCCCTGCCGCCCCCAGCGGCTCCGCCGGTGCGTCCGCCCCCGCAGTGGAGCCCTTCAAGGCGCCGACCATCACGGTCGGCACCGCGGAGGACTCCAAGGGGCCCGCCATCGAGCCGGAGGGCGTCGTCAAGGGCGGCACCGTCACGATGATCGACCGAGACGACTTCTCCCACCTCGACCCCGCCCAGCTCTACGTCAACACCGAGACGAACTTCTCCCTCCTGATCGCGCGTACCCTCACCGGCTACAAGCGCACCGCCAAGAGCGAGTACAAGCTGGTCGGCGACCTGGCCACCGACACGGGCACCCCCTCCGACGGCGGCAAGACCTGGACCTTCACCCTCAAGGACGGCGTGAAGTGGGAGGACGGCACGCCCATCACGTCCGAGGACGTGAAGTGGAGCATGGAGCGGACGTTCGCCTCCTTCGTCACCCAGGGCCCGACCTACATCCAGCAGTGGCTGACCGAGGTCGACCACAAGAAGGCCTACCAGGGCCCCTACGACGGCAAGCGCCTGGACAGCATCGAGACGCCAGACGACAAGACGATCGTCTACAAGTTCAAGACGCCGCACGCCGACGCCAACTACGCCTTCGCCATGGGCGGCTACGGCATCGTGCCCAAGGCCAAGGACACCAAGGAGAAGTACGACAAGGCCCCCGTCTCCAGCGGCCCGTACATCATCAAGAACCACGTGGTCGACAAGTCCATCGACCTTGAGCGCAACCCGAACTGGGACCCGGCCACCGACCCGATCCGCGGCGCCTACCCGGACAAGTGGCGGCTGGAGTTCGGCCAGGAGAACCTGCAGATCACCGACCGCCTGATCGCGGACGCGGGCCCGGACCAGACCGCCTTCACCTTCTACGCGACCGTTCCCCCGGAGCGGCTGCAGCAGGTGCTCGGCGACCCCGCGCTGGCGCCCCGCCTGATGAAGAGCCCCTCGCCGTACGGGAACTACTACTACTTCAACCTTGACCGGATGAAGGACCCCAAGATCCGCCAGGCCATCAACCACGCGTGGCCCTCCAAGCAGATCCAGCAGACCATGGGCGGCCCGCAGGCGGCCGCGCTGCCGACCACGATCCTCAACGAGAACACCACGGTCGGCTACCAGCCCTACGACCTGTTCGGCAAGACGACCAAGCCCGAGGGCGACATCGAGAAGGCCAAGCAACTGCTGGCCGAGTCGAGCAACCCGACGCCGACCATCGTCTACGCCTACAACCAGACGCCGGTCCAGGAGCAGGTCACCGTCGTGATCAAGAGCGCCCTGGAGAAGGCCGGCATCAAGGTCGTCGCCAAGCCGCTGGACCGCAAGACCTACTACGACTCCATCGGCCTGGTGAAGAACGAGTTCGACCTGTACTGGGGCGGCTGGGGCGCCGACTGGCCGTCCGGCTCGACGGTCATGCCCGTCATCTTCGGCCCGATCGCCGACGGTGCGCCGAACTACTCGCACCTGAAGGACGAGGCCATCACCAAGGAGATGGACGAGATCACCGCCATGACCGACATCGACGCGCAGAACGCCGCGTGGATGGCGCTGGACAAGAAGATCCAGGAGACGATCACCCCGCTGGTCGTCGCCGAGAACCGGATCGCCAACACCCTGCACGGCTCCAAGATCGGCGGCGCGGAGATCGACCCGCAGTCGTGGGTCGTCCAGCCGAACAGGATCTTCGTGAAGCCGTAACGCCCACGAAGCCTTAGGAGACACCGGCGGCCGTGGCCTCGCGGGAGGAGACACCTCCCCCGCGAGGCCACGGCCAAGGGGCCGTCAGGCCCCGGCAGCGGTCCCAGCCACCTCGGGAAACAGGCAATGCTTCCATTCATCACTCGCCGCACGCTCGGCGCCGCGGTCACGCTTCTGATCATCGCCGCGGTCACGTTCTTCCTCTTCTTCGCCGTGCCCGCCGACCCGGCGAGGCTAGCCTGCGGCAAGGTCTGCCCGCCCGATCTCCTGGAGCAGGCGCGGCACAACCTGGGACTGGACCAGCCCCTGTTCGCCCAGTTCGTGGCCTGGCTGGCCGGCATCTTCGTCGGCCGCGACTATGAGAACCTGGGCCACTGCCCGGCTCCCTGCCTCGGCTACTCGTTCGTCAACCGCGAGCCGGTGTTCGAGACGATCCTGGACCGGCTGCCGGTCACCGTCTCCCTCACCATCGGCGCGGCGGTCGTCTTCCTGCTCTTCGGCATGGCGACCGGCATCATCGCGGCCCTGCGCCAGGGCAAGCCGCTGGACAAGATCGCCAGCGTGTCGTCCCTCATCGGCGCCTCCGTGCAGATCTACTTCATCGGCACGCTCGCGCTCTACTTCTTCGTCTACAAGAACCAGATCCTCCAACGGCCCCAGTACCTGCCGTTCACCGAGAATCCCATCGCCTGGGCGAGCGGGCTGGCGCTGCCCTGGGTGGTGCTGGCGATCATCTTCACCGCCAACTACACCCGTATGACGCGCTCGACGATGGTGGAACAGCTCAGTGAGGACTACGTCCGCACCGCGCGGGCCAAGGGCATGTCCGGACGGACCGTCGTGCTGAGATTCGCCCTGCGCGGCACCCTGACGCCCATCATCACGATCTTCGGCGTGGACCTCGGCACGCTGATCGGCGGCGCGATCATCACCGAGACCACCTTCGGGCTGCAGGGACTCGGACGGCTCTCCATCAAGGCCGTCTGGGACTCCGACCTACCCCTGCTGATGGGCACGGTGCTCGTGGCGGCCGGGGCGATCGTCTTCTTCAACATCGTCGTCGACATCCTGTACGCCTTCATCGACCCTCGTGTCCGGCTGAGCTAGGAGTTCTGAAGAAAGTGGCAACTCCCTTCCTCTCGGTCCGTGACCTGACCGTCGACTTCCACACCGAGGACGGCGTCGTCCACGCGGTGGACGGGCTCTCCTTCGACGTGGAGAAGGGCACCACGCTGGGCATCGTCGGCGAGTCCGGGTCGGGCAAGTCGGTGACCAACCTGACCGTGCTCGGCCTGCACAACCCGGAGACCACCACGATCAGCGGGGAGATCCGGCTGGACGACGAGGAGCTGATCGGCGCCTCCCGGTCCACCATGGAGCGGCTGCGCGGCAACAAGGTCGCGATGATCTTTCAGGACCCGCTGACCTCGCTCTCGCCGTACCACACCATCGGCAAGCAGATCTCCGAGGTCTACCGCAAGCACACCGGCGCGAGCCGCGCCGAGGCCAGGGCCCGCGCGATCGAGATGCTGACCCGGGTCGGCATCCCGCAGCCGAAGACCAGGGTGGACGACTACCCCCACCAGTTCTCCGGCGGCATGCGGCAGCGCGCGATGATCGCGATGGCGCTGGTCTGCGACCCCGACCTGCTGATCGCCGACGAGCCCACCACCGCGCTGGACGTGACGGTGCAGGCCCAGATCCTGGACCTGCTCAAGGACCTCCAGGACCAGATGGGCACCTCGATCATCCTGATCACCCACGATCTCGGCGTGGTCGCCAACACCGCGCACGAGGTGCTGGTGATGTACGCCGGGCGCGCGGTGGAGCGCGGGACCGTCAAAGAGGTCCTCCGCGAACCCCGCCACCCCTACACCTGGGGCCTGCTGGCCTCCATGCCCCGGCTGAGCGCACCGGTGGACGTGCGGCTCCGGCCGGTCCGCGGCACCCCGCCGAGCCTGATCAACGTCCCGCCCGGCTGCCCCTTCCACCCGCGGTGCGACTTCATGGAGGTGGCAGGCCCTGAGCTGTGTCGCTCGGAACGGCCGGAACTGTCCCCGCACCGCGGCCACGGCGACGCGTGCTACCTGACCCTCGCCCAGAAGCGGGAGATCCACAAGTGAGCGAGACACCCCACGAGCCGCTGCTGGAGCTGTCCGGCCTGAAGAAGCACTTCCCGGTGATGGGCGGGCTCGTCGTCAAACGGCAGGTGGGCCGGGTCCACGCGGTGGACGGCATCGACCTGACCGTGCACGCCGGCGAGACGCTCGGCCTGGTCGGCGAGTCCGGCTGCGGCAAGTCCACCGCCGGACGGCTGGCGGCCCGGCTGCTCGAACCCACCGAGGGCGGCATCCGCTACGCCGGCCGTGAGATCGGCCGCGCCGGTCGCAGGGAGCTGAAGCCGATCCGGGCCGAGATCCAAATGATCTTCCAGGACCCGTACTCGTCGCTCAACCCCCGGCACACCGTGGGCACCATCATCGGCGGCCCGATGGAGATCAACGGCATCGATCCGCCGGGCGGCAGGACCAAGCGGGTCCAGGAGCTCCTGGAGATCGTCGGGCTCAACCCCGAGCACTACAACCGCTTCCCGCACGAGTTCTCCGGTGGCCAGCGGCAGCGTATCGGGGTGGCCCGCGCGCTCTCCCTCAACCCCAAGCTGATCATCGCGGACGAGCCGGTCTCGGCCCTCGACGTCTCCATCCAGGCGCAGGTGGTCAACCTGCTCCAGCAGCTCCAGCGGGACATGGGGATCGCGTTCCTGTTCATCGCGCACGACCTGGCGATCGTGCGGCACTTCTCCCAGCGGGTCGCGGTGATGTACCTCGGCAAGATCGTCGAGGTCGCCGACCGCGCCTCCCTGTACGAGCGTCCTCGCCACCCCTACACCCACGCGCTGCTGTCGGCGGTGCCCGAGGTGCTGGAGGACGACGAGCCGCGCGAGCGCATCCGCCTGGCGGGGGACGTGCCCTCCCCCATCAACCCGCCGTCCGGCTGCCGCTTCCGCACCCGCTGCTGGAAGGCCCAGGACAGGTGCGCGACCGAGGAGCCTCCGCTGGTCAGGCTGGAGGGCAACAGGGAAGGTCACCTGACCGCCTGCCACTTCCCCGAGGAACCGACCGTACACGGCCAGGACGTGGTGCTGGATCCGGCGCTGCAGAGCTGACACCGGCCGTCTCCGGTTCTCCCGACCGGTGATCCCCGGCTCCAGGTGACGAACGGCGGAGGGCGGACCTCGTAACGAGGTCCGCCCTCCGCCGTTGAACGGACCCGGCCCACGTGACACGCCCCCGGCGGGGACCTGTGACCGAGGACGGCCGGCGAGAAGCGCGGCTCAGCGGCCGGCGGCCAGGGCGCGCAGGCCGTCGACCGCGCGGGCCGGGTCCTCGGCGCCGTAGACGGCGCTGCCCGCCACGAAGACGTCGGCGCCCGCCTCGGCGCAGCGCTCGATCGTCGTGTCGGAGACGCCTCCGTCCACCTGCAGCCAGACCTGCCCGCCGTGGCGGTCGACCAGACCGCGGGCCCGGCGGATCTTGGGCAGCACCATGTCGAGGAACTTCTGCCCGCCGAAGCCGGGGTCGACGGTCATCAGCAGCAGCATGTCGAGCTCGCCGAGCAGGTCCTCGTACGGCTCGACGGGGGTGGCCGGGTTGAGCGCCAGGCCGGCGCGGGCACCGGCCGCGCGGATCTGGCGCAGCGTGCGCACCGGAGCGGCGGCCGCCTCCACGTGGATGGTCACGCTCCCGGCACCGGCCTCGGCGTAGGACGGGGCCCAGCGGTCCGGGTCCTCGATCATGAGGTGGCAGTCGATCGGCGTCGAGGTCACCTTGAGCAGGGACTCGACGACCGGCAGCCCTAGGGTCAGGTTGGGGACGAAGTGGTTGTCCATGACATCCACGTGCAGCCAGTCGGCGTTGGGGACCGCCTCGGCCGCCTCGGCGAGGCGGGCGAAGTCAGCGGACAGGATGCTGGGCGAGATCTGTACGGCCATAATTGGCCGATTCTACGAGGCGGCGCCCTGCCCCCTGCCACCCGCCGTCCACCGGGCGGCCCGCGCCCCGTGTCATCCACGGCTCGATGCGCGCCGCATGACGCACGAAATATCGGATATGGCTGTCCGCTATCCCTTTTCGCCACTCGCATCACCGCGCCTCCCGCACCGAACTCGCATGCGGCCAGGAATATCAGAGGACGCGAATTCATAACTTTTCTAGCGAACAGGGGATTGCCGGAGTAATTTCCTTCCGGAATCATCAGAGTTATTGAGTGAGACGGTGCGCGAGGGCCGGGGACCTACGCTCCAAACCGACCTTCCACCTTCCTTGAAATCGGATAGCGATGTCCTTTCGCCGCCCTCTGCACTCGGTTCTCTCCCCGGCGATCGCCGCCGTCGCCCTCCTCGTCGTACCCGCCGCAACCCCGGTGCTCCGTTCCTCCCTCGCCACACCTGCTCCGATCACGGGGATCCATATTTCCGGGAAGGACGGGACCGTCACCGCAAAGATTTCCAGCAGCGATCGGACGCTCTGGAAGAGCACCCAGACCAGCGGGTTGCTGGATCAAACCAACCTGTTGACGACCGAATCCGAGAGCAGGGCGGAGTTACCAGAGGATCTTGAAGACGAGGAGCGAAAGGCCGCCGTCTCCACCGGCCGCTACGTCGCAGCCGAAACCGAGATCGAGTCGGGCAACCCGAACCACCCTGACACCCAGCGGCGCATCACCGTGATCGACGCCCTGACCGGCCTGCCGACCTGGAGCATCCTGTCCGGCTACCCCGGCGGCGGCCGGGCACGGCCGTTCTTCTATCTCATGGGCGCGGCGCCAGGAAAGATCATCATCGATGTTCCCGCGCTCCGCACGATTCGCGCGCTGGACCCGCTGGACGGAACGATCCTGTGGGAGACGGACCTGCCCGGCGACTGCGTGAGCGCCGCCCTGCCATCCGCCGATCCACAGGCCGATGAGGACGATCCCATCCAGGTGTACTCGCTGGCGGACAGGAACCTGGCGGTCGCCATGACTCGCTGCGAGGATCGCCGCACCTCACTCATCGGCATCGATCCCGCCACGGGGCGCGTCCGCTGGGAAAGGCGGTTCCCACCGTCCGGCCTCCCCGAGCTGAGCCTGGAGGAGGGGGTCTCCATCCTGAGCCACCCCAATTCCGTCACGATCATCGACAAGGGCGGTCTTATCCTCGCCGACGATCTCGTCTACCGCTCTCCCTCCTGGGTGATCGCTGCCGGAGCAGTGATCATCTCGGATGGGGACTGGAGTGGCAATGGATCGGGAGTCAGATCGATCAGCCGGTCGTCGGGACAGATCACGTGGTCCCGCCCCGACCTGTTGGGGGAGGTCGGCACCGCCGCGGGAAAGATCCACGTGGAGTCCGAGAACGCACTGATCGTCCTCGACCCGGCCGACGGGCACACGCTCGTCACACTCTCGGCACCGCTGACCGAGAAGGACATCGAGGCCGCCCTCGCCGCCCCACCCGGCTGGGGCGTCCGTGGAGGGGTGCCCGCGGCCGACTGGCCCGACGCCTGCGCGCTGCTCCCTCCCGCCGAACTCACCTCGCGTCCCGGCACCGGCGGGTACGTGACCACCCCGATCGCCGCGCCCCCCGAGCTGGGCCTGACCACCCCACTGGCCTGCGAACTGACTCCCGAACGGAAGGGAACGCTCGTCACCGTCTCCGTCGTCCGGGTGTACACGTCGGTCAAGGAGGCCACCGAGGCCATGGAGACCCTCTCGGGCGAGAAAGCCGCCCCGGACGTGGCGGAGCACGCCTCCTACTTCGACGACGAGCGGGACGCGGTCACCATCAGGCATGGCCGCGTCATCGTCACGGTGGAGGCCTTCGGCGACCGCACCCTGCTCCGGCAGGCCGGCCGGATCACCGGCGAGCAGCTGCGTGAGCTGTACCCGTCCCGGAAAGGGAGCCCATGACAGCGCAGACGCCCCCCGAGCAGCAGACCCTGGAGAACACCGAGGAGACCCCCCTCGCGAAGGCGTCCCGGCCGTTCAAGTGGTTCGGGGTCACCGTGGCCGGAGGGCTCGCGACGATCATCACGGGCGCCGTCGTGACCGGCTGGTCATGGGTCCAGGACCAGTGGCGCGACTTCCAGCAAGAACCCCGGATCAGCGCGATCGTCTACTCCCCGGAGAACGAGGCGATATCGTTCGCCTTCCCCGACGCCATCACCTCGGGCCTCGATCGCCGTCTCCTGCTCAAGGGTGACTACCTGCCGGTGCTCCGCTCTCACGGTGGCGCGCGGATCGGCGAGATGAAGGTCCTCCTCGTGCTGCGAGGGCGGCGCAACGACCCGATCCGCGTGGTGGACGTCCGCCCCCGAATCCTGTCCTCGGGACCCGTGGCGGCCGGCACGTGCCTCTCCCTGCACAGCGCCGGAGACTCGCCCGTGTTTCCGGTGAAGGCAGACCTCGACCGGCTCGCCTCCACCGGCGGCGGTCCCTCAGGGCGGCTCCTGGAGAAGAACCTCGACCTCGCCTACGGGGAACGGGCATCGGTGGAACTGACCGTGACGGCGAGAAAGCGCCGCTACGCATGGGACATCGAGGTCTCCTACGCCTACGGCGACTCGGCCCGGGTCCAGCACGCGTACTTCACCCCCGAGGACGGCCGGCCCTTCCAGCTCACCGGCCCCGCCCGCAGATACGCCATCGCCTACGGCAATCCCGCGATCACCAATTTTCGTGAAGTCGGCAGAAATATCAAGAAATGCTGAGGCGGGCGGCGATTCTCGCCCTCCTCGCCCTGCTCGTCACCGTGCCCCGCTCGGCCTCTCCCGACCGCGACTCGACGGGGGCGGAGTTCTCCGAGGTCTGGAGTCTGGAGACACACGCTCCATTGAACGACTTAACGGTGAAGCTGCTCGGCGGAGACGTCTTCGTGCGCACCCGTACCGCGCTGCGGAGCCACGACTCCGCCACCGGCGCCGAGCGGTGGCGGTACGCCCCGGCCGGAGCATCCGTACAGGGGTGGGCGTCGGCGGGAGCCACGCTGATCGTCAAGACCCTCCGCCCGTCGCCGTCCGGAGACGTCGTCGCCCTGACCGGGCTCTCCCGCGCCACCGGCACGCCACTCTGGAGCAGGGAACGGCTCGACCTCGGCAGCCCGTTGTCCACCTGGACCGAGGCGGAGGAGACCCCGCCCGTCGGGCTCGCCTGGGACGCGGCCGCGCGGACCCTGCTCGGGCTGGCTCCCGAGACCGGGCGGACCCGTTGGGCCTTCCGGCTCCCCCCGTCCTGCGGCCGGATCCACACGGCGAGCTCGGGCGCGCGGACCACGGCGATCGTCGCCCTCTGTGAGAAGAGCATCCGGGTCATCGCCCTTGACCCGGACGACGGCACCGAGCGGTGGAGCACAGGACTCACCAGCTTCTTCAAGCTGTACGTCCGGGGCGGAGTCGTGGTCGTCTCCCGCCCTGAGAACCTGCTGATCCACGACGCCGTGACGGGGCAGGTGATCGCCGAGCGCGTGGGATGCTGGGACGGATGCGCGGCCGTGCACATCGGCGGACGGATCGTGGTGACCCGCGACCAGGACGGCGCCTCGACCGTCGAGGGGATCGACCCCGCCGACGGCTCGGCCGAGTGGACAAGGGTCCAGCGGAACGGTCCGCGCTACGACTGGCTCGCCGGAGTCGGCGCAACGGTCTACGCCACGCCGTCCGGCGACGACCTGGGCCGGGTCCTGGACGTGATCCAGCCCTCGACGGGAGACCTGCGGCGGATGCCGGTCCCGACGGCGGGCCAACCGTTCGACGCCGACGGCGACCGGCTCTACGTCCTCCAGACGGTGCGATCGGCCGCCCGCCCTTCGCGCCTGCGGATCACCGCGCTGCGCGTCCCCGACCGGCTCACCGGCGCCGCTCCGGCGGCCGAGCCGGTCGCGGTGCCCGGAGCCGAGCTGTGCGACCTGCTCCGCACCGCCGGGTTCACCGTGCTCGGCGAGGCACGGCACCGGAGGCGAGCGGTCCCCTCGTTCACCACGTGCGAGTTCCGCGAAGCGGGCGGAGAGCCGATGACCGCCGAGTTCTGGCGCCTGCCCACCGAGGCCGGGGCGGCCCGCGTACTGGCCGGCCTCGGCGCGGCCGACGAGGGCGAGCCCGTCTTCGGGGTGGGTGACGAGGCTCGGGTGGTGGGCGTGCACGGAGGGCGGGCGGTCATCGTGCGCGCCGGCCGTGACCTGGCCCGGATCCGATCGCCCTACCTCACCGTGCGCGACAGGCTGGTCCCCGTCGCCCGCGCCGTGGCCGAACGGCTTGGCTCACTGAGATGGGCGGTGCCGGCCAGTTGGTCCCCCGTGGCGGCGGACGGCGAGCCGCCGTCAGGCCGGACAAGCCGGCTGCCGGGAACACGGTTCCAGATCCACGACGACCCCGAAGCCCCGGTCACGCTCTCCGCCTACAACGTCGACGAGCGGGGCCCGACCTATCTCAGGGACGGCGAAGGGTTCACCCCGGGACGCGAGCGCATGAAGGCGGTCTCCCCGGACGGCCGGTGGGCGGCGGCTGATTTCAAGGACTACGTCGACGGCCATGACGGCGTCGTCCTCCTTGACCGGCACAGCGGGAGGATCCGGCGTATCACCACGGTGAAGGCCCCACTGATGAACAACACCCCCGTATGGTCCTCGGGCGGACGCCTGCTGCTGACCCTGTGGCGCAACCATGAGGACTACAGCGTCTCGATCGGGTTCGTCGTCGTGGACCCGGCACGGGGAACGTTCGAGATCACCTCCACCGAGAAGGACGAGGACACCTACGAGTACCCGTACCGGTGGAGCGCCGACGAGTCAGGGGCGAGCAGCCACTTCGGCATCGGCGATTTCGACTCCCTGCCGGACGGCGAGAGGATCTACGCCTCCTTCGCGCTGCGCACGTACGGCACCGGCGGCACCGTCCTGTCCACCCTGTCAGGACAGGGCAAGCCGGACGACGAGATCCTCGACCCGTACTCCCCCAGCAGGCGACGGCTGGTGGGATGGTGCCCGGACCGCCCCGAGGACCTCTGCGTGCGCGACGCCACCACCGGAACGCTGCTCGCCCGGATCGAGGCGGACCTGCGGTATCCGATCCGGTGGTACGACGAGGACCACCTGCTGGTCTGGCACCGCTACGTTGACGGCCACGCCGCCAGTGTGATGGATCTCTACGGTCAGATCACGACCGACCTGGCAAGGAGCAGCTCCACGGGCCGGGACGGGGTGAAGCTCTTCTACGTACCCCGCTGAGGACTCAGGAGCGCGACGGGAGAGGGCACCCGTCGCGCTCTCCTCTCCAGGAGCCGGGACCGGAGGTCGGTCAGAGGTCGGGGCAGACCCCGCCTGGAGGCGCTCACCTACATCCTCAGCGTCATCCTCACCGTCAGATGTCGACCCGGACGTGGTACCTCTCCAGCCAGGCGTTGAACTGGAGAAGGCCCTCCAGCTCCGCCCGGCCTCCCGCAGGACCGCCGTTCGCCTCCGGCCGGTCGATCACCGCCCGTACCTTCTCCCTGTCGATCAGCGGCGCGGCGGCGAAGTCCCGGTGGCCGAGCAGCCGGGCCGCCTCCGCGCGGACCGCCTCGGCGTAGGAGGGGTCCTGCGTCGAGGGGTAGGGGCTCTTGCGGCGGTGGACGACCGAGGACGGCAGGATGTCCGCCGTGGCGGCGCGGAGCAGGCTCTTCTCCCGTCCGTCGAAGGTCTTCATCGACCAGGGGGCGTTGAAGACGTACTCCACCAGCCGGTGGTCGCAGAACGGCACCCGGACCTCCAGCCCGACGGCCATGCTCATCCGGTCCTTGCGGTCCAGCAGGATCTGCACGAACCGGGTGAGGTGCAGGTAGGAGATCTCCCGCATCCGCCGTTCCAGCCCCTCCTCACCCGGCAGCCGGGGCACCTCGTCCAGCGCGTGCCGGTAGCTGTCCGCACGGTAGGCGGGGATGTCCAGCTTGCGCATCAGGTCCTCGTCGAGAAGCGACCCCACCCCGTCGAACCGCGCCATCCCCGGGGAGACAAGCCACGGGAAGGTGTCGGCGGCGACCGCCTCCGGATCGTGGAACCACCGGTAGCCGCCGAAGACCTCGTCGGCCGACTCACCGGACAGCACCACGGTGGAGCGGCCCCGGATGGCGCGGAACAGCAGGTAGAGGGAGGTGTCCATGTCACCGATGCCGATCGGCAGATCACGTGCCCGCAGGACCGCGCCGCGCACCACCGGGTCCATGAGGTCGGCTGCGTCCAGGACGATGTCGGTGTGGTCGGCGTCGACGTGCCGCACGACCTCGTGCGCGTACGGCGTATCGGGGGTGTCGCGCATCTCGTCGGGCTGGAAATTCTCGACGTATCCGGCGAAGTCAACGGAGAACGATCGGATCCTCCCCTCCCCCCGCTCCCTGCGCCCCAGCGCGGCGAGTGCCGTGACGGCGCTGGAGTCGAGGCCGCCGGAGAGCAGGGCGCAGAGTGGCACGTCGGCGACGAGCTGGCGGCCGACGATGTCGTCCAGCAGGTCGCGTACGCCCGCGACCGTGGTGGCGAGGTCGTCGACGTGCTCGTGGGAGTTCAGCTGCCAGTAGCGGCGCCGGCACAGGAAGTCGCGGTTCACCCGGACGACCTGGCCTGGGCGGACCTCGTACATGCCCTGGTAGACGGCGTGTTCGGGGGTCTTGACGAAGGCGACCAGCTCGCGCAGCCCGTCGGCGTCGACCGTAGGCGTTCCGGCGAGCGGGTTGGCGAGGATCGCCTTGGGCTCGGAGCCGAACAGCACGCCCTGCGCGGTGGGACGGTAGTACAGCGGCTTGATCCCCATCCGGTCACGGACGAGCAGCAGCTCCTCACGGCGGGTGTCCCAGATCGCGAAGGCGAACATGCCGTTCAGCCGGTCGGCGAGGTCCTCACCCCATTCGAGGTAGGCCCGCAGCACGACCTCGGTGTCGCTCCGGGTCTGGAAGCGGTGGCCGTGGGCGGCCAGCTCGGCGCGTAACTCGACGAAGTTGTAGATCTCGCCGCTGTAGGTGAGGACGGCGAGCGGTAGCCCCTCCTCCGCGACGACCATCGGCTGGCGGCCGCCCTCGATGTCGATGACGGCCAGGCGCCGATGACCTATCGCGACGTGCGGGGCGAGCCAGATCCCCTCGTCGTCGGGCCCTCGGCAGGCCATGGTGTCGGTCATGGCCTTCGCGATGTCCGATGACTGCCGGAGATCGCCCTCGAAGTCCACCCATCCGCAGATTCCGCACATTTCGACACCCCCGCGTCCCTTTGGAAGCAGTTATGCCCAGTCGAACGACGTGCGGCATCCATATATGCCCTGACCTGCGGCGATATTCCCTGCGACGCCGCGCCCCCGAGGGCCGCTCAGCGGCGGCGCAGCAGGGCCAGGAACATGGCGTCGGTGCCGTGCCGATGCGGCCAGAACCGCGCGTACGGCCCCTCGCCCAGCCCCTCGACCTCGGGGAGGTAGGCGCGGGCGTCCAGCACCTCGACGTCGTCACGGCGGCGCAGGGCGTCGCCGACCACGACGTCGGTCTCGGCCAGGTGCGGCGAGCAGGTCACGTACGCGATGACGCCACCGGGACGGACCGCCTCGATCGCCGAGGCGAGCAGGTCGCGCTGGAGCCTGCCCAGCTCGGGAAGGTTCCGGGGATCGCGGCGCCAGCGGGCCTCGGGGCGGCGGCGCAGCGCGCCCAGGCCGGTGCAGGGGGCATCCAGCATGACCCGGTCGAAGACTCCGGGCCGCCAGGCGGGCACGGTGCCGTTCGCAGTGATCACCGCGGCCTGCCGGGTCGTCTGCCACACCAGCCGCGCCCGGTGGTACTGCAGCTCGGCGGCGAGCAGGTGCGCCCCGCCGGGGAAGGCCGCCGGCCCGGCGCTCACCGCGAGACCCGCCTCGTCGCCGTGGGTCGCGATGGCGTCGAGCAGGCCGGCCTTGCCGCCGGGGCCCGCGCACAGGTCGAGCCAGCGCGAGTCGGCGCCGTCCACCGGGACCCGGGTCAGGGCCAGCGCGACGAGCTGGCTGGCCTCGTCCTGGACGGCGGCGCGCGACTCGGCCACGGCGAGGATCGCGCCGGGGTCACCCTCGGGCAGGTAGGCCGCGTACGGGGAGTATCCGGCGGGCTCGGCACCCGCGTCGAGGAGCTCCGCGACCGAAGAGCGGCCTGGACGGGCGACCAGGGTCACCCGGGGACGCTCGTTGTCGGCGGCGAGCAGGGCCGCCGTCTCGTCGAAGTCGCCGCCCACGGCGTCGCGCAGCGCCTCGACAATCCACCTCGGATGGCTGTGGGCCACCGCCAGATGGCCGACGGGGTCGTCGGCGGGGTCGGGCGCCACGATCGGGACCCACTGCTCCAGGGACCGGGTGGAGACCTTGCGCAGCACCGCGTTGGCGTACTTCGAGGCGCCGATGCCCACGCGCAGCCGCACCAGATCGACCGTGGTGCCGACGGCGGCGTGCGGGGGGATCCGCGTCTTGAGCAGCTGGTGCACGCCCAGCCGTACGGCGTCGAGCAGCGGCGGGTCGACGTCCTCCGGCGCCCGGTCGCTGCAGGCGGCGATGATCTCGTCGTAGGTGCCGAGGCCACGCAGGGTGCCGTAGGCCAGCTCGGTGGCCAGCCCCGCGTCGCGCCCCGACAGGCGGCGCTCGCGCAGCAGCGCGGGCATCAGCAGGTTGGCATAGGCGTCCCGCTCGTCGACGGCACGCATCAGGTCGTAGGCGGCGTTGCGGGCCTCGTCGCGGACCGGCTTGGGCGGACGCCCGGCCCTGGCCGGGCGTCCGTCTCCGCCGCCTCCGCCTCGGTTCCCGCCGGACCCCTCTCGCTTCCCGCCGGACCCCTGCCCGCGCGAAGCCGCGTCCTGACCACGCCCGCCGGACCCCTGCCCGCGCGAAGCCGCGTCCTGACCACGCCCGCCGGACCCCTGCCCGCGCGAAGCCGCGTCCTGACCACGCCCGCCGGACCCCTGGCCGCGCGGGGCGGCACCCTGGCCGCGCCCGCCGCGTGCGGCGTTACGGCCGTCACCACCACTGCTCATGATCTCTAAGCCAGCCGATCCTCGTCCGTGGGCCGCACGCCGCGGGCCCACTCCCCCGCCCCCATCGCCCGCTTGCCCTGCGGCTGCACCTCGCCCAGCTCGACCGGGTAGGTGGCGGTGCCGACCAGGACGGAGTTCTTGGACACCGCGATCTGGCCGGGGGCCAAGCCCGAGGCGTCGGGAACCGGCCGCAGGGGGCCGAGCTTGACCCGCAGGCCGCGGAACTCGGTCCACGCGCCCGGGGCGGGGGTACAGGCACGGACCAGCCGGTCGACGCGCATGGCGGGCGCGGACCAGTCGACCCTGGCGTCGTCGACGCTGATCTTCGGGGCGAGGCTCACCCCCTCCGCGGGCTGCGGCACGGCCTCCAGCTTGCCGTCCTCGATCCCGTCGAGGGTGGCCGCCAGCAGCCCCGCACCGGACTCGGCGAGCCTGGCGAGCAGCTCCCCGCTGGTGTCGGCGGGGCGGATCTCCTCGGTGACCACGCCGTAGACCGGGCCCGCGTCCAGCTCCTTGACGATCCGGAAGGTGGCCGCGCCGGTGATCGCGTCACCGTGGAGCACGGCATGCTGCACCGGTGCCGCGCCGCGCCAGGCAGGCAGCAGCGAGAAGTGCAGGTTGACCCAGCCGTGCCGGGGGATGTCCAGGGCGGCCTGGGGCAGGAGCGCACCGTAGGCGACCACCGGGCAGCAGTCGGGGGAGAGCTCGGCGAGCCGGTCGAGGAAGGCCGGGTCACCCGCCTTCTGCGGCCTGAGCACCTCGATGCCCGCCTCCTCGGCGAGCTCGGCGACCGGGCTCGGGTGGACCCTGCGGCCCCTGCCCGACTGGGCGTCCGGCCGGGTGACGACGGCGACGACGTCGTGGCGGGGCGAGTCGATCAGAGCCCGCAGCGCGGGCAGAGCTGTGTCCGGGGTTCCGGCGAAGACCAGGCGCAAGTTCCTACAGAGCCTTCCCTTGGGTGGCGTGCGGGGAGAACTTGACCGCGGGGGCCGACAGACCGCTCCAGTCGGCCTCGCGGATCGCCTTCATGGCGAGTTTGCGCTGTTTGACGTCCATCCGGTCGATGAACAGCACGCCGTCGAGGTGATCGGTCTCGTGCTGGAAGCAGCGGGCCATCAGATCGGTGCCCTCCAGGGTCACCGGCTCGCCGTGCATGTTGAAACCGGTCGCCACGGCCCGCAGCGCCCTGGGCGTGGGGAAGGACAGGCCGGGGAAGGACAGGCAGCCCTCCTCGCCCTCCTCGTCCTTCTCGTCCGACAGGTCGAGATTGGGGTTGATCAGGTGCCCGAGCCGGTCGTCCACGTAGTAGGTGAAGACCCGCAGTCCGACCCCGATCTGGGGTGCCGCCAGCCCGGCTCCCGGCGCGTCCATCATCGTGTCGGTGAGGTCCTTGACGAGCTTGCGCAGCTCCTTGTCGAAGTCCTTGACCGGATCGGCCGGAGTGCTCAGCACCGGGTCGCCGAAAAGGCGGATCGACTGAATGGCCAACAGGGGTCTCCTCACGCTTCAGGGGATCGCCCCAGTCTAAGGGCGCCCGCCGCCTCCCCCGGGCCTTCTTCCGGCCCCGGCGGGCGGGGGTCAGCGGGAGCGGGCCTTCATGGCGGCCTTGCGTGCGGACTTGGCCACCGCGGCGGTGCCGTGCCGGGAGCCCAGCAGGTCGAGGACCGCGAACGTGTCGGGGTGGTCCACCAGGGCCATCTCCTCGACCACGCGTACCAGGTCCTCGCCGGGTTCGAGCGCGTCGAACTCGCAGATCGCCTCGGAGGCCTCGCCCCGCTCAAGCAGCGAGGCGAGCGAGTCGACCGCGAGCCAGGTGTTGTCGGCGGGGGTGAGCGCGGGCGCGGACAGGTCGCGGATGTGCAGCCAGGAGGCGGCGTAGCGCCACATGGCGGGCTCGGAGAGCGCCTCCCTGAGCGGGGCCTCGGCCTCGGGGCCGAGCTCCTCCAGGATCGCGCCCGCGACACCGCGCCGGCCTGCCGTGCCCGAGGCGGCGACCTTGACCAGCTCGCGCGCGGCGGCCTCGGGATGGCGGGACTCCAGCCACATGGTGACGGCGCTGGGTGCGGCGGAACCCTTCATGATCTCCTCGACCAGCTCGGGCGCGCCGAGGTCGGCGAAGACGGCGACCTCGGCACCCGTCGGCGCGTCGTGGCCCTCCCTGATGAGATCCTGGCGGACGGCCCACATGCCGAGCGGGGTCAGCCGGGGCCTGCCCGCCCGCGAGGTCTCGACCAGCCCGCAGTAGCCCAGGAGCGACAGTGCCGACTCCAGCTGGGCGGGCAGCGTGCCGGTCAGCGTCCTCATCTCCGCCGGACCGGCCCCGCAGGCCACCCGGTGCGACTGCAGGATGCCCTTGACCAGGGTCGCGGTGGACAGCCCTTCGCGCACGGCGTACAGCGTGGCGAGCATCTCGGCCAGGTGATCGTCGATCACGGGAGACCCGGTCAGGTCGTCGTCCGCACGGTCGAGGATGTCCATGACCACGCCGTCCCAGAACCCCAGTACGGCCCGGTACGGCAGGTCGGCGGAGAGCGTCAGCGGGCCGGGGGCCACCCGGCCGCGGGAGATGCGCAGCATGCCGGTGTTGACCGCGACCACCCAGAGCAGGTGCAGCCGCGCCGGGCCCGGCAGGCCAAGCTCGGCGCACGGCGCGAACGGGTCGGGCAGCAGTCCCTCGGGGGTCACCGCGCGGGTGCCGGTCCAGGCGGCCAGCCGCTGGGCGTCGAGCACCAGCGGCACCGGCGGCACGGACGCGGCCAGCTCGGCGTCCGGGGAGAGGTCGACCGGCGGGAAGCTCAGCGCGTCACCGCGCGGGGGGCAGTCACGGCCCGAAGCGGTGACCGACTCCTCCAGAACGGCTGTTCGCAGCTCGCGGGGTGCCGTTCCCAGCTCATCGACCAGCCTGCGCAGCTCGCCGATGTCGAAGACGTTCCCACTGTTCCCGCTCTTTGCCACCCGTGAAACTTACTGCACTCGCGCCTCACGCATACACGGCTCAGCCGATGGCGCGGGAACGCGCCTTGAAGGCCGCCTTGCGCGCCGCCTTGGCCGCGTTGTGGTCTCTCAGGGAGCGTCCGAGCAGCTCAAGGACCTCGACGACCTCGGGATGGTCGACCCGCCACATCTCCTCGATCACGCTCTGCGGCGGGCCGGAGGCGGACATGTTCTCGGCGAACGTCTCCGGATCCTCCTCGGCGGAGGGCATGGCCAGGACGAGCATGTCCACGCTCATCCAGAGCACCTCCTCCGAGGTGAGCGCGGGGGCCGCCAGGCCGCGCGCGCTCAGCCAGTGGATGGCGTGCGGGCGCAGCTCCGGCTCCTCCAGGAAGGCGCGCACCGCCTCCTCGGCGTCGGGGCCGAGTCGGTCGACGATCGTCACCGCGACGCCCCTGGCGACCGAGGGCGCGCCCGAGACGGAGCCGAGCAGCTCGGTGACCGCCTGCGCCGGGCTCCGGTGCCGCAGCCAGCCCTCTATGTCGGCCTCGGCCATCTCGTCGGGCATCCCCGACAGCAGCCCCTCGATGAGCTCGGGCGCGTCGGCGAAGGCCAGGTCGGCCGCCTGCGGCGCCTCGATGCCCAGGTCGGTGTAGAGCCTGTGCAACCCCCACAGGGCCAGCGGGGTGAGCTCCAGGAGCTCGTCGCCCGGCTCGGCCATCCCGCAGTACGCGAGCCGCCGCACGACCTCGGGGATGTCGATCTCCCCCTCCTCGACCAGGCCGATCTCGTTCAGGTAGTCCCTGACCAGGGGGATCGGCACGGGTGCCTGGAGGCGGTAGAGCATGTCGCACAGGCCGTAAAGCTCCTCGTCGAGGGAGGCCTCGCCCGTCACGGCACCGCCGGTCTCCTTCTCGACGACGAACTCGACGGTCGCGGCCCAGATGTCGAGCGGGTCGAAGTCCTCGCCGTCGAAGATGGCGGTGCCCTCGACGGTGACCAGGCCGGTGTGGATCGCGAGCTCCCAGAGCAGACCGGGGTCGGTCACCGAGAGCTGGGCGATCGCCTCGGTGGCGTCGCGGACCCTGAGCCTGCCCTTGACGGTCAGGGTGCGCCCTCCCGCGAGCATCCACTGGACCAGCCTGCGCGCGTCGGTCAGCAGCGGCACCCGCAGAGCGCTCTGGACGAGCGTCTCGCGGGGTGCCAGGCGTACCGGGGGAAGCGGCGAGCAGCCGGGGCAGTCGCAGTGCTCGACGGCGGGCTCCTCCCGCACCGCCGAGACGGAGACGACCACGCTCTCGGTGTCTCGATCCAGTCGCTCCAGCGAGTCGGCGCCCATCGCGCTGAAGAGGCTCTTGGCCATGCCGAACCTGGAGGTGTCGGCGAGGGCGATGGGCATCTCGGGCTCGATCCGGTCGAGGACGTTCCTCATCCGGACGGCCATCTTGCCGCCGATCTCCTCGGTCGAGAGCAGGAAGTCGACCAGGGTGCGTGCGGCGGCGACGGTCTCGGGGGCGCTCTCCGGTGGGGCGATGACCTTGCGTGGATAGATGTTGAGCAGCAACTCCTCGAAGGCGACCGGGGTGAAGTCACCCAGCTCGTTCACGTCCAGATAGTCACTCGCGTAGTCGCAGAGCAGCCGCACCTCGTCCACGTCAACGTCCAGGCCGCGCGCACGCCCCCACGCGCGCAGGTCGTCTACGGCCCGATTCACCCATTCGATCGACACAGGGGAAAATTAACGGCTTACTGCCAGCACCGCGAATCGGGGAAACAACTCAAATCACATCTAGCGGGTCAATGCACACCTTGACCACCTCCGCGGCCTTGCGTGCGGAGCGCACCCCCACGGCCCCTTTCAGAGCCGCTGCCAGCGCGGATCCGGAACCTCGGCTGATCCGCACCATGGCACGTTCCCGCACTTGGTCGCCCCTGGGCGAGGCCACGGGGACCGGGCCGAGCACCTGCGCCTCCGGCGGCAGCGCCATCTCACCGAGCATTTCCCTGACCCCCGAGGGAGATCCGGTGAGCGTCGCCATTTTCACCGCCGGGGGGAAACCGAGTTCTGTCCTGTCGGCCAGTTCTCTCTCGGCATGTGTCACCGGATCCCAGCGCAGCAGCGCCTGCACGACGGGCAACGAGGAATCGGCCAGCACGACCAGTTCGGCCGAGGGCCGCAGCAGCGCCGCCGCGTTCATCCACCGGCGCAGCGTCTCCTCGGCGGCGCGCAGGTCCGGCCTGCCGAGCAGCGCCCAGCCGTCCAGCAGCACCGCCGCCGCGTATCCGCCCTCGGGCACCGGCTCGGCCCCCGGGGTGGCCACCACCAGTGCCCGGGCCGCGCCGACCGTGGCCAGCACCCCGTCCTTGCCCGACGTCTTGACCCGTACGGAGGGGAAGGCCCGCCCCAGTTCCTCGGCGGTGCGGCGGGCACCGACCACCTGGGCCCGCACCCGCACCCCACCGCAGGAGGGGCAGCGCCACTCGCCCGCGATCCGGCCGCACCAGCGGCAGTACGGGGCCACGTGGCCACCGCGTAGCGCGAAGGGCCCGCCACAGTGCCCGCAGCGGGCGGGTGCCCGGCAGCCCTGGCAGGCCAGCGCGGGCAGGTAGCCCCGCCGGGGAACCTGCACCAGCACCGGACCGCTCTCCAACCCCGTGCGCAGGATCCGCCAGGCGAGACTGGGCAGCCGGGCGGCCCTGGCCGCCTCGTCCCTGGCCAGCTCCGGGTCCTCCCCCGCCGGACGGACTCTCGGCGCCCTGGCCCTGACCGTCTGGCGGGCCGCGACGATGGGGCCCGCCCAGCCCGTGGCGATGAGCTGGGTGGCCTCCGCCGTGCGGGCGTACCCACCGACGAGCAGGCCCGCGCGCGCCCGGTGGGCACGCAGGGCGAGGACCTCCCTGGCGTGCGGGTAGGGGGCGAGCCGCTCGGAGTGCAGATCGTCGCCGTCGTCCCAGATCACCGCCAGCCCGAGATCGGCGACCGGGGCGAACGCCGCCCCCCTGGTACCGACGGCGACCCGGACCTGGCCCCTGGACAGGCGCAGCCACCGCCGGTAGCGCTCCGCGGGCCCGAGGTCCGCCGTCAGCGCCACATGCGCACCGGGTCCCAGGACGGCGCTCAGCGCCGCGTCGGCCAGGGCCACGTCCTTGCCGTCGGGAAGCACCACGAGGGCTCCCCTGCCACCGTGCAGGGTCTCCCGTACGGCAACCGCGACCGCCCGCGGCCACCCGGGCCCGTCCTGGTCGGTGCCCGGCAGGGCGGTCCACACGGCGCGGGGAGAGCCGCCCTTCGCCAGAGCCGCCAGGAACGCCTCCCCCTCCCGGTAGTCCGCCCACGGCCCCGGTTCCCGCTCCGGCTCGCCCCCCGGATGCTCGCCCGGTCCGCTCTCGCCTCGCTGTTCCCGCCCCGGCACGGCCCCTGTGCCCTCACCCGGTCCGCTCTCGCCTCTTCGTCCCGGCTCCGGCACACTCCCCTGCTCCTCACCCGGCCCGTGTTCCCCTCCCGGTTCCGTCTGCCTCAGCCCCGCTTCTCCTGTCTCCGGCTCTCCTGCCGTCTGTTCGGTTCCGGGCTCTCCGGGGGCCTCAGCCTCGTCGCTCCCTTCCCGCGAGTCCCTACCGGTCTCGGAAGCGGGATCGGCGGAGGCGGCCTCCGCCTCGACCCTGGCGTGGCGGGGCGGGACGGCCAGGCGCAGCACGTCGGCCATGGTCCCGGCGTAGTGGTCGGCCACGACACGGGCCAGCGCGGCGATCTCCGGGGTGAGCACGGGCTCGGCGGAGACGACCCTCTCCAGGCGGGTCAGCTTGCCCTGGTGCTCGGTGCTCTCCACCCGTTCCAGCAGGAAGCCGTCGACGAGCTTGCCCGCGAACCTGATCCGGACCCGGCACCCCGGCACCGCGGCGGCGTCCAGGGGGGCGGGGACGAGGTAGTCGAACAGCCGGTCGAGGTGCGGCAACGGGGTGTCGACGACGACCCGCGCGACCGGCAGCTCCGCGGCCGGCTCCGGCACCCCCCTGACCTGCTCGGCCACTCCGGAGGCCCTGGTCACCCCCGCCGCTCCGACGGCCCCGGCCCGCGCCCTCGCGGCCCGGCCGGGCGCGGGCCGCTCGCGTACGGCGTCGAGCGGCAGGAGGGCGTCGTCATCCGGTGAGGGGTTGGCGTGGGTCACCCGCCTGTCCTACCAGACGTCGGCGCCCGCCCAGACGGTCGGCCCGTCGGCGGTACGGCACCGGTCGCTGGAGGCACCGGACATGGAACGGCATACCGGACGGACCACCACCGAGCCCGGCCGGCTGGATCGGCCGGCGAGTCCAGACGGACGAGTCGGGTAGACCGGGCGGCACGGCGGTAGATCCGGCCGGGCGGGTCGGGCGGACCACCACCGCACCCGTTCTGCTGGGTCAAATGGCGCGGCGGTGGGTCCAGCGGCCCCCGAGCAGGGTGCCGAGGATCGGCATCCGACGGAGACCGTCCCCGTCCAGCCCCACCGGGTCGTACTCGGTGATCACCAGGTCGGCGGGGTCGCCGGGGCGCACTCCGGCGCGGCCCCGGCCGGCCGCCGCCAGCGCCGCCGACAGCGAGATCGCCTGCTCCGGGTGCCACGGCGGCCGCTCGTCGTCGGTCCTGGCCACGGCGGAGGCGATCCCGTCCCACGGGTCGAGCGGCGCCACCGGAGCGTCGGAGCCCAGCTCCAGCCTCGCCCCTGCCGCCAGCAGGTCGGCGTAGGCGAAGGCCCGCCCGGTACGCCCCCGCCAGTGCAGGTCGGCCACCTCCCGGTCGTCGGGCGCATGGGCGGGCTGCACGCCCGCGACCAGACCGGGCCTGGCGAACCTCCCGAAGTCCTCCGGGCGGACCAGTTGCGCGTGCTCGATCCTCCCCGGGCAGCCGACCCGCTCGAAGGCGTCCAGCGCGATGCCCACCGCCAGATCGCCGATGGCGTGCACCGCCGGGTCGATCCCGTGCCCGGCGGCCAGGGCCATCACGCCGTACAGCTCATCGGGCGGTGTCTCCAGCAGCCCGCGCGCGTCGCCGCCGGGGTACGGGTCCGCGCAGTAGGCGGTCCTGGTGTTCAGCGAGCCGTCCACGAACGTCTTCACCGGCCCGACCTCCAGCAGGCCCCCCGAGCCCGCGACCGGCTCCCCGGTGCGCAACCCTCGCTCGATCGCCTCTTCGAGCCGGTTCACCGGGATCGAGCAGCTGACCCGGACGTCGAGGCGCCCCCGCGAGATTCGCCGGGTCCAGTCGGTGACGTTGTCGGCGAACTCGAAGTCCAGCAGGCCGACGACGCCCCTGGCCGCGGCGGCGGTGGCGGCCTCGGCCACCCAGCGGTCCAGCTCCTCCTCCGGTGGCGGCGGCATCTGGGCCATCGCGTCGTAGCAGTCGCGCTCGCGCAGCACCCCCGTCGGGTGGTCCCCCCTGCCGATCGCCGCCAGCGCGGCCGGGCTGAACCAGGCGGTATGCAGGTCGTTGCTCACCAAGACGATCGGGCTGCCGGGCGCCGCCGCCTCCAGCAGCGACTTGTCCGGCGTGTCCGGCCACAGCCCGTCGCGAAACCCGTAACCGGCCGTGAACCCGGACGTACCCGCCCGCGGAGCGACGAGATCGACCGCCTCCCGCGCCGACCGCGCCGAGGTCAGGTCGATCCTGCGCCGGGCCTGCGCCCACTGCACGGAGTGCACGTGCGCGTCCCACAGCCCCGGCAGCAGGGTGGCGCCCCCGACGTCCACCAACTCGTCGCAGGCAGGAGGCTCGGCGGCCACCTCCGCGACCCGGCCGTCGACGATCAGGACATGGCGCAGCGGACCACCGGAACCGATCCGCGCGTTGCGCAGCAGCAGGCGAGAAGAGGGAGAGGACATAAGACCGACTTTAGGCGGATAGCCGCTGGTCACTCACCTCCGGTCCCCCACACCACTTCCGCGACCCCCCTGCCGATCAAACTCCTATCTGACGGCAATCCCGATGTCTAAGGTAAAATTGGGGATTGCCTTCGGTAGGAGACTTTCGATGTGACTCCTCCGCTCCCTGAAGAGAGCGGCTTCTCGCTAAGCCGCTCGCGCAGCCTCACGAAGGGCAAGCCCTGCCCTCAGGATGTTGATCGCCGCGTTCACATCGGCGTGCGCGCCGTGCCCGCATGCCCTACACGCGAACTCGGCCTGGGTACGGCGATTCTCCTTCGTGCAATGCCCGCACCGCGAGCAGGTGCGGGAGGTATTGGCGGGATTCACCGCGATCAGCTCTCGACCGGCGCTTTCAGCCTTGTACGACAGAATCGTCAGGAACACCCCCCACCCCGCGTCCAGGATGCTGCGGTTCAGACCCGACTTCGCCGCACCGCCGTTGGGCAGATACCCACCCTCGCCATCGGGCCTCGGGGCGGCGCGCCTGGTCATGTTCGTGACACGCAGGTCCTCGCACACGATCACGTCATAGCCGCCGACCAAGGTCAGTGCGGCTTTGTGCGCCCCGTCCAGACGCCTGCGGCGCACCTGGGCGTGCAATGCGGCGACGCGGGCCACCTGCTTGCGGCGTCGCGTCGAGCCGCGCTTCTTACGTGCCAGGTCCCGCTGTGCCCTGGCGAGCCGACCGGCGGAGACGGCCAGGTGCCGCGGGTTGTCCAAAAGGTCGCCGTCGCTGGTGGTGACCAGCGACGCCACCCCCAGGTCGATGCCCACCGCCTTCCCGGTCGCGGGCAACGGCTCGGCAGGCACGTCGTCACACGACAGGATCACATACCAGCGCGACCCCTCCCGCTTGACACTGATCGTCTTCACTGTGCCGCGTACTGGCCGGTGCCGGTGCACCCGGACGTGGCCGACACCTTGCAGGCGGACGTAGGTGGCGCTGGGGTGTTCGGGCTGGGAGTCCCAGCCGCAGCCGTCACCGTCCCTGGGCCACTCGACGGTGTCGAACCATCCCTTGCCCTTGAAGCGGGGGAAGCCCGCCTTCCCGCCCGTCTTGAGACGCCGGAAGAAAGCTTGAAACGCCTTGTCCAGGCGGCGCAGGGTGGCCTGCTGAGAGGAGAACGACCACCGGCCCTGCCCACCGGTGTCCTCTGCGCGGATGTCCTTCAACTCCGCCGACTGGTCGCCGTACCTCACACTCACCCCCGCCTTGGCGTAGGCGGTGCGGCGGTGCTCCAGCGCGGCGTTGTACAGGGCGCGGTGATCGTCCAAACAGGCGGTCAACGCGATCGCATGCCCTGCGGTGGGACGCAACAGGAACTTGTAGGACCTGCGCATCACACCACCACCCTCACTGGAACTCCTGTTCCCACCGTATCGAATGTCGAAAAGAGGCGACGCGGAATGCGCAGACCTGACAGGTCACCGCACGCTCGGGCCTGGGCGGCCCTCCCGCTCCCGATTCCCCTGTCGCCTGAAGGCGACGGTCCCCTCGGGAAAAGCTGATGGCGCCTTGATCCCAAGGGGTGAAGGCAATCGGACCTTTCGGAGAATCGATGAGTTCGGGACCTACAGGGAGAAGTAGGCACCCGGCCCTCGTTGAGCTTTTTCTTTTGGGAGCCTCGACGGACCGATCGTTGAGGAGTGGTCCGTGGGGGAACAGCGACGTCCATTGACGTTGGAAGATCGCTAGGAAATCTCGCGATGCCTGGCCGTCAGTCTCTCGAACAAGGAGATAGCGCGGCATATCGACCGGAGTGAGTCGGTGGTATGTCGGGAAATCCTCCGTAACGGTGGTCGTGAAACGTATCGTGCTCACGCGGCGCAAAGACGCGCCGAGGCGGGGAGGCGCCGCCCAAAAGACCGGAAGCTGGACGGTGACCCCTGCCTGAAGCGGGCGGTGGTGTCGCGGTTGCGGCATGGGTGATCGCCTGATCAGATCGCGGGCCGGCTGAAGTATGACCGGTGTTTCGGGGAGACGGTGGACACGGTGTCTCATGAGGCGATTTACACCTGGATGTACGCGTTGCCCAAGGGAGAGCTGAGCCGGCTCGGTATCGAGTTGCGGTCGGGCCGCGAGCGCCGCAGACCTCGTGGGCGGCAGGGCTCGCCCGGTGCCCGGATTGTGGGGATGCGCTCCATCGACGAGCGTCCGGCCGAGGTGGAAGGTCGTGAGATTCCCGGACATTGGGAGGGGGATCTCATTGTTGGCGCGAGGGGGGCAAGTGCGGCTGGAACGCTGGTCGAGCGGAAGAGCCGGTTCACTCTTATTGTCCCGCTGCCGTTCGGCAGGACGGCCGAGGCGGTCTGCGATGCGTTGATCGACACGGTCCGGGATGTTCCGTCCCAGCTGATGAAGTCGATTACGTGGGATCAGGGCTCGGAGATGGCCAGGCATGCCGCGCTATCGGTCAAGACTGATATCGATGTCTATTTCGCTCACCCGCATGCGCCGTGGGAGCGTGGAACCAACGAGAACACGAACGGGCTCATTCGGGAGTACATTCCTAAAGGGACAAAGATTTCAAACGATCCCACCTTTCTGAATTCCGTGTCTCAATCTCTCAACACTCGCCCGAGGCGTATACTTGACTACAGAACGCCAGCCGAAGTGTTCGCCGAGATGCTCTCCGAACTTGCTTCCACCGATTGATACCGCCATCTGACCAAACCTGAATTACATGAAACTCAACCGATTCAAATGTGCGATTAGCCTCATCTCGCCCTCGAGCACATACTCTGATTCTGTAGTCGCTCTGCCCTTTGGAATTCAGTAGAGGAAAGTCTTCTGCCCCGCCACCGAAAAGCTGTTCCAAAAAGAGTGGTTCCTCTGCGTGGAAACTGACGTCGACGATCTCATCCCAAGCCTCAAGATCAAGTGGCGGCTCCGACTCGTGAAGCTCCAGACGCAGATAGATGTCCCCGTCATCTAGCCCAGTCGGAACGGCGAGAGACCCTGTATAGACATCCACTAATCCGTTTCCGCCGCTCACCATTGAGTGCTTGATGTTTACTGAGTGTTGGATGAGGTATTGATTTTTGCAAGCCCTAATGGGTGTCCATTCACGGGGGTGAGCCCGCGTCAAGCGGCAATGGGCGTGGGTAGCCAGGTGTGTCCAGCGAGGACGGCGTGAATGCCTGCATTCCGCGTAATTCGGAGCGGCTAGAGCTCGAAAATGGCATCTGACCTGGGAAAACATACGGAGACACGCCGAGTGGGCGTGTCTCTAGGAGTTCGAGCACGGGTCCGAGGTCAGAAGGGGGTGGCTAGCTCGATGATCTGCTGAGGCGGGGTGATGCCGAGCTTGGCCAGCAGGTCACGTTGGACCTTGGTGGGCTCGGTGCGCTGACGGAAGCGGCCCGCGGGACCGTGGAAGGTACCGATCTGCAGACGGTTGAGGTGACGGCGGATGCCCATCCAGGTCTCACCGACGGTGTTTTCGATGATGCGGACCAGCAACAGGGCCAGCCAGCACAAGATGACGTGGGCGCGGATACGTTCCTCACGACGGTGGTAGACGGGCCGCAGATCGATGATCGACTTCATGTCACGCCAGCCGCGCTCGACCTCCAGAAGCTGCTTGTAGCCGACCGCGATGTCTTCGGCCGGCAGATGCGGGTCCGAGCAGCGCAGCAGGTACTTGCCGTCCAGGTTGGCCTCGGCGTTGATCGCGCGGGCGTTGATCCGCAGGCGTCCGCCGGGGGTGGTGCGCAGGTAACGGTTCAGCGCGGGCCTGGTGCTGATCTTCCCGCGTAGCTCGGCCCGTTTGATCGCGCTCAGCGTGTCGGAGCCGTCGATCAGCTCATGCAGTTGGGTGATGAGTTGCTCACGGACGTGGGCGTCGCGGGCGGCGGCCTCGGGGTTGTGGCAGATCACGAACCGTTCGTGTTCGCTGACCTTGACCTCTTTGATGCGCATGTTCGCGGCGATGTCGGCGTAGCGGCCCTGCCGCGACAACGCGGTGGTGATCTCAGGGGAGTCTGAGCGGAGTTTTTCGCCGATGATGTAGTGATGATCGCCTTGGCGTAGGTAGCGGCGATTGGCCGCGGAGGCGAATCCCCTGTCGGCCACCCACACAATTTTGGACAGGGTCCAGTCCCGCATGTCGTCCTTGACCTGCCGGATCAACGCTGAATCGGAGGTGTTGCCGGGCCATGACCATACCCGGACCGGGATGCCGGAGCGGGTGACGGCCATGCCGATGACGATCTGCGGCAGGTCATCGCGGGAGTCCTTGGACTTGCCGTAGGTGCGAAACCCGGTCCTGTCCTGCTCGTCGTTGAACTCGGATTCGGATTCGGCTCCGGGAAGGGGCAGGCCGCGCTCGTCACGAGCAATCGGCTCGTCGGCCTCGTCGAGTTCGAAGTAGGTGCTGGTGGTGTCGAAGAACAGCAGGTCCACCTCCAGATTGAGCAGGTTGGCGACCTGGTTGTAGACCTCGGCCTCCATTCGTTCGCGGACGTCGTGCAGCCAGTCCATGGCCCGGTAGCAGGCGTCGTCGCTGGTGGCTGCCAGGCCGTCGATGTGCACGTCGTTGCTGATCCAGTCGGCGGCGGCCAGTTTGGACGACGGCGCCAGGGCGCGGTTGGCGACCAGGGCGAACAACACCCGCTCGGCCGAGATGTCACGGGGCCGGCCGCGGCGGCCCTGCAGGAGCCGGATGAGGATCTGGTCGATGCCCAGTCGGTGCCATATCCGGTCCAGTGCGTAGGTGCCGCCGTAAGGGCGTGATTCTAGGAACGCCAGGTCCGAAGGTGTGGTGGTGGTCAGTGCTTCGGCCGGGTTCAGCAGGTTGGATAGAGACGCGACCAGCCGGGTGATCGCGGCCCGGTCGAGTCGGTCTTCCCGGCCGAAGCTGTGCAGGATTTTGGGCACGGAGCGGCCTGCGACCGGGTCCCACTCGTTGTGGGCCAGGTGCAGGTAGCGGACAGCCGTGCCGTTCTTGGTCTTCCGGCTGGTGGTCTTCACATACATCGTCTCTAGACGATACCCGCCCAAACCGGGATCTAACGGGGCAATTCACGTGGGCGTTTCTCTAGGCGATTTCGGGCTCCGACTCTAGCCTCACCCTTCTGAGCTGGAAGTTCATCCGTTCGGAGTCTCCAGTAGCCGCGAATTACGCGGAACTCAGGGAATGGCGTCGATCGCGCGGATGCCGTGGCCCTTGGTGGTGACCAGGTAGGAGCGCACGCGGCAGTACCGGCTCAGGGTGGCCATGGTGTGCCAGTGGCCGGAGACCGCTTGATGGCGTTTCGGCTCCTTGAGTGCCTGCTCGGAGGCATTGTTGGTGAACGGGACAGTGAAGTTCGTGGTGAACGGCCAGACCTGCTCGGCTTTGACCTTCAAACGGCGGGCCAGCCGGTAGCCGGGATGGTTGCCGTCATGCCAGTCTCGGTGCCGGTTGGTGATCTCTCCCCAGTTGACCTCGTGGTCGTAGCGGGCTCGCAGGCCGACCAGCAGATCATCGTCGAGGCGGTCCCGGTCGTCGGCGGCGGCCTGACCGACCGCGGCCAGCGCTTGGAGCAGGATCGTGCGGACGCGTTCGGCCCAGCCCTGCTCGACGGGGTGCAGGTCACGGACCCCGGCCAGGTGGCGGATCATGTGCGCTCCGCATTGCTGCACTCCGGCCAGTTGCTCGTCGAACTGAGCCCAGCCTTTGTAGTCGTCGCGGACCAGGTAGCCCGCGTACCCGTCCAGGACACCCAGGGCCTTGATCGCTTCCTTGGAGCGGGCGCCGATCGGCTTCAGCCAGACCAGCCGCTCGTCGGGGGTGCGCACGCTGACGATGTGCGGTTGGCCGGGCAGCGGCTGCCCGCTCTCGTCGGTGTTCTTGCGCAGCACGTTGACCGGCGTCTCGTCGACGCAAAGGACGTCCTCGCCTTGCAGGGCGGCCTTCATCGCCTCATCGCCCAAGGCCAGCAGCATGATCGCCGCTGCGTTCACGTTCGGCCCGTACACCACGCTGCCCGCCTGGCCGAACGGCGCAGCCGCGCGGGTCGTCGTCCCACAGCCGCAGCACGCCGGCGTCGGCAGCAGCCAATGCGTCTTTTCCACCGTGATCGGCGGGATATCCCACACCTGCGCCCAATCGGCTCCGACCTGACGTGCCCCGGCCAGGTCATGGCCGCATCCGGAACACTCGGCCGGCGGCTCGGCCGTCTTCTCCGTCCGCTCGCCTTTCGGCGCCGGGGTCAGCCCGACCCCCTTGCGGCCCTTCTGCCCGCCGGGCTTGCGGTCCTTCGACCGCTCACGCTGCGAGGTCAGCCGCTCGGCCTTACGACGCGCCTTGGCCGCGATCGACTCCTTCGACTCCGGTGTGGAGGAGTTCGAGCTGTCCATCCCCAACCGGCGTTCCAGCTCGGCCAGCCGCAGCTCAAGAAGCCTGCGCGCCGCGCGCTCCTCCTCCAACAGCACCTTCAGTACCGCGATCTCGGCGTCCTTGAGCTCCACCACCCGGCGCAGCTGCTCGTTGGCAGCACGCCACGCCTCTTCGGCCGTAGGGGGCGGGATGTCGGACACAAGACAGCATGATCGAGGATCACGTCCCGGCGATCAAACCGAGGTCGCGCCGCAGGTCACGAGACCCCGTGAATGGACACGACCTAATAGCAGCGGAAGCAAAGTGCGCCACAGAACTCTCCGTTCATACCGGCCAATATCCCCAGCTCCAATGATGTCTGATGGTCAAGCATTTCCCAGGAAAAGTGCCGGAACACGTCAGACCAGGATGGCCAGTGAACGCAACCGTTCGTCCAGGTCCTGGACGTACTTGTTGCCCTCCCACGGCGCGAGCCGAGCACGAGTCTGTCGCACGGAGTGAACCAGACGAGTGGAACTGTGCCCCACGACGGCCTGCGCAGCCTTGTCAATCATGGTGACGGCCGCCGGAATCTCCTGCTTCTTGATCAGTACACTCGCATATTCGAGCTGAAGGATGCTTTTGACCCGGACAGAACCAGGCCCCATCTTCGCAAGCCTCTGCTCCACTTCGACTATCGCCCAGTCGAACTGCCCGGCCTTGATGAGGCAGAACACGGCATGGCGAGCGATGCGGTCCGGTTCAAGCCAGAAAAGGTGCCGGAGTTCCGCTCCGTTCCGACTGCTATCCGCCAATCTGACAGCACGGTCGAGCATCCGAAGCCCTTCCCCGTCACGTCGCGTATTCGAGAGCACCCTGGCGACTATGGAGAAGGTCGCGGCCTGCTGCAGACCATTGCCACTGTTCTTGGCCCACCCTTCGGCTGCGAAAGCATGATCTATGGCCATGGTTGGCTTGCCGTGAAAAATCGCCATGTCAGCCATCAGCCCGTGCAGATGAGCCAGGAGAGCAGGAGTACCCAGCTCGTAAGCCGCAGCCAGCCCTTCCTGATAGCGACGTGTGGCACTCGTGTAGTCCATCAGGTCGTAGTGGCACCAGCCCGTCATGTGGCTGAGGCTCCAGTAGACGCGCAGTAGGCGCTCGCGCAGGGCCCGGGTGAGGGAGCCCCGTTTGAGGAGGTCGTCGACCATCGCGCGCTTGGCCTCAGCGACCGGTAGAACCTGTCTGGGGCCGGACGCCTCGTCCATGGCCCACAGCCGGGCGGTGAGCCGTTCCAGCACGTCGATGGTGGTCGCGTCGATCGGGTTCTGGTGGCGTGCGGCGGCGGCCAGGCGTTCCCGTTCCGGCGGGGTGAGGTGGCGGAGCAGCCCCAGGGCGGGCGTCCCACCCAGGACCAGGGCCAGTTCGAAGAGCAGTTCGCGGCGTTTCACGTCGGCCTCCTCTGCGCCGACCGCGCGCAGCAGGTCGGCACAGCGGGCGGGCGCGGGCGCGGGAACGAGTGGGGAAAGTGCCTTCGTTCCCTTGGTGCCCGGGATGGCCGGTGCGGACACCTGGCGGCAGTAGTGCGCATCGAGGTGACGGTGATCTACCTGGTCGATCAGGTCCCGGTCCCGTACCCCGTATGAGGCGTAGACCTCGTCGGTGACCAGGCGTCGGGCGGTGGTCTGGTAGACGCGGGCGAAGATGGTGACCGCCCCGGCGCCGGGACGCCGCCCGGCCTGCGGCCAGGCCTCGTAGTCGTAGAAGCGCGCCGCCCGCAGGGTGGCGGTGCCCGCCGGATCGAGGTCGTTGTAGGCCGCCACCACGTCGCCCGCCGTACGACCGTGGGCGTAGCGGTACAGCCGCAGCGGGCTGACCTGGTGATCGAGGGCGAACACCCCGGCGATCTGGTCGAACGTGAGGCAGCAGGCCCGCAGCGCCTCACTACGCCGCCTGCACCCCAGCAGGATCCGGTATCCCTCTCCGGGCATCCGCACTCCCTTCCCCGAACACACACGGATCGTATGCCTCTGGTCACGGAGAATGACAGCCGGGCGGGGAAGTGGGGATCCTCGACCGTCGAGCGCGATGTTCTCGCAGTTCAACGGCACTGTGCGCGGAGTATCTCGCCGGCGGTATCCCGGAGGGCTACCGCGCGGGAGGGCCGGGCCACTGTTCTGCTGACGATTTCCCGCCGACCAGGAGACCAGGAGAGCACGCATGACCGC
The DNA here is from genome assembly GCF_035917355.1 of Streptosporangium sp. NBC_01810. Taxonomy (NCBI): domain Bacteria; kingdom Bacillati; phylum Actinomycetota; class Actinomycetes; order Streptosporangiales; family Streptosporangiaceae; genus Streptosporangium; species Streptosporangium sp. NBC_01810. The sequence continues at coordinate 4,187,482 of NZ_CP109070.1, forward strand.
TACCCACGACGGCGTGGCCCCGGAGTTGATCGACGCCATGGTACGGCTCCGCCCCGGCGGCATGACCTGGCGACGGACCTTCCCCGGCCGGCCCGCCCAGGTTCCCGAGGCCCGGCGCTTCGTCAGGTTCCTGCTGGCGGACTCGTCCTTTCAGCGGGACGCGGAGCAGATCGTCGCCGAGCTCGCCGCCAACGCCGTCCGCCACACCGCCAGCGGATGGCCGTGCGGCACGTTCGTCGTCGAGGTCGTCCGCAGGCCCGAGGCCACCCGGGTGACGGTCTACGACTCCGGCCGGGGCTCCGTCCCCGCCATCGTCCATCCCGCCCTCCTCGGCGAGGGCGGCCGGGGACTCCCCCTGGTCACCGCCCTGGCCTCCCAGGTCGGCTGCCGAGGCACCCAGTCCCACGGCCACGCCGTCTGGGCCCAGTTCAGCACCGGAAAAGCCTCGGCCCCCCTCCGAACGCCCACGGCGTAGACGGCCATGATGGTCAGCGGCCCTCGGCCCAGAGGTCGCCGAGTACAGGGCCGATTCCCCTGGTGGCAGCAAGTGCACGCTCACGGTGGGCTTCGGTCACCGGGGAAGCGGGAGAAGGGTCGGCGAGCACGCCGAGCCGGTGCGCACGTGCGCGAAGCTCCGCCCGGGCATCTCGCGCCTCATCGGACAGACCGCGAGCGAGGATCTCCACGGCGGTGGCGTTGACGGAACGGCCGGTGCGACCGGCCCTTCGGATTATGCGCCGATGCAGATCGTCATCGATTCGGAGGAGGAGTTTCCTCATGCCTTGAGGATAGTGATCAGAGCCACAGGTCGCGTCCACGGATGTGGTGTACGAGCATCCGAATCCGGTAAGCCGGTCACAGTGGAAAAGCGCGGCGTCGTCCGTGGGGAAAAGCGCGGCGAGGGTGGTGGAGTGGTTCAGGGCCGCTCGTCGGTGTCGCGTCGTGCGGGGTCGAAGGTCAAAAGCGCGCCGAGGGTGGTGGAGTGGCCCCAGACCGCCCATCGGTACGGGTCCGCCGCGGTGTGGAAGGGTTCGGGGCCGCTCCTCGCCGCCGCCTCGCGCGGGGCTCTCGCCGTGCGGGGTACGAAGGTCCGCGGGATGTCCGGTCACGGGTCGCCCCCGGCCGGGTGCGGGGACGAATCGGGCCTTCCACCACGAAAAGCGGCCCACCCGAGGGGGTGGGAGTGGCGCCTTTCTTGATCTGGGTGAATCCGCACGCCCCCAGCGTGCCAACTCACCCAGATCATGGAAAATCCCCGATCGTCACCACCACGGCCCCGCCTCCACGCCCGCCATGACCCGCTTTGCCCCCTCCCGGAGCTCCACCGGCCCGCCCCCGGTCACCCACACCCGGCCAACGCCCGCCACCACCCCGCACGATGCGCTACCGGTGAGCGGCCCCCAACCACTCCACCACCCCCGCCGCGCTTTTGACCTTCCACCCCGCACAACGCGACACCGGTGAGCGGCCCCCAACCACTCCACCACCCCCGCCGCGCTTTTCCCCACGTACTACGCCGCGCTTTTCAACGGCGATCAGCCAGGCGCGACGCGGGTACCGATCTCAAACACTCGTACACCACCTGCGCGGACGCGGCCGAGTCACAAAGCGATCTCACTTGCCACTGTTCCCGAGCGCGCGACAGAAGGATCCGGGCCGGGGGCAGGACGCACGGAATTCTGACGGGATCGGCGCACACCCTGAGATCATCCCCCAGTGCACAGGGCAACACGGGATCGGCGCACACCCTGAGATCATCCCCCAGTGCACAGGGCAACACGGGATCGGCGCACACCCTGAGATCATCCCCCAGTGCACAGGGCAACACGGGATCGGCGCACACCCTGAGATCATCCCCCAGTGCACAGGGCAACCGGGTACCGGCGGGTCCGGACATGCGACGGCCCCCGTGAAGAGTTCTCACAGGGGCCGTCTTGAAACGTGCTGGCCGTCAGAGACCGGCGGCGACGCGCAGGGAGTCGGCGCGGTCGGTGGACTCCCAGGAGAAGCCCTCGCGGCCGAAGTGACCGTAGGCGGAGGTGCCCGAGTAGATCGGGCGGAGCAGGTCGAGGTCGCGGATGATCGCGGCCGGGCGCAGGTCGAAGACCTTGACCACGGCTTCCTGGATCTTGCTGACCTCGATCTTCTCGGTGCCGAAGGTCTCGACGAAGACGCCGACCGGGTGCGCCTTGCCGATGGCGTAGGCGACCTGGACCTCGGCGCGGTCCGCCAGACCGGCGGCCACGATGTTCTTCGCGACCCAGCGCATGGCGTAGGCGGCCGAGCGGTCGACCTTGGACGGGTCCTTGCCGGAGAAGGCGCCGCCGCCGTGGCGGGCCATGCCGCCGTAGGTGTCGACGATGATCTTGCGGCCGGTCAGGCCGGCGTCGCCCATGGGGCCGCCGATCTCGAAGCGACCGGTCGGGTTGACCAGGAGGCGGTAGCCCTCGGTCTCGATCTCCAGGCCGGCCAGGACCGGGTCGACCACGTGCTCCTTGATGTCGGGAGCGAGCATCTCCTTGAGGTCGATCTCGGCCGCGTGCTGGGTGGAGACGACCACCGTGTCGAGCCGGACCGGCCTGTCGCCGTCGTACTCGACGGTGACCTGGGTCTTGCCGTCGGGACGCAGGTAGGGCACCGTGCCGTCCTTGCGGACCTGCGACAGGCGCTCGGCCAGGCGGTGCGCCAGCTGGATCGGCAGCGGCATCAGCTCGGGGGTCTCGCGGCAGGCGTAGCCGAACATCAGGCCCTGGTCACCGGCGCCCTGGCGGTCGAACTCGTCGCCCGCCTCGCCCTCGCGGTTCTCGTAGGCGTCGTCGACGCCCTGGGCGATGTCGGGCGACTGCGCGCCGATGGACACCGACACGCCACAGGAGGCACCGTCGAAGCCCTTGTGCGAGGCGTCGTAACCGATCTCGAGGATCTTCTCCCGGATGAGACCGGGAATGTCGACGTAGGTCTCCGTCGTCACCTCTCCGGCGACGTGGACCTGACCGGTGGTGATCAGCGTCTCGACCGCGACGCGGCTCTTGGGGTCACCCTTGAGCATGGCGTCGAGAATCGCGTCACTGATCTGGTCGGCGATCTTGTCCGGGTGGCCCTCTGTGACCGACTCGGAGGTGAACAGGCGACGGGACAAGTCAGTGGCTCCTCATGCAGCGGCTGCTGGCGTCTGTGGCTCTGGCATCGGCAGGACACCAGTAGCGCTCCGGCGAATTCTAGCCCCACCTGATGCGGGGCCGCGAAACCGTCTCAGATCGTGTCACCCTAAATGTTCAGATCATGTAGTGGAAGAGCTGCGGGTTCACCGAAATCGGCCGCGGGGAAACACGGCCGGCCGTGGAGCGAGGCTCACAGGTCGGGCAGCGGATCGGGCGGCAACGTCTCGGGGGCGAAGACCTCGGCGTCGGCGGCGGAGATCACCGCGGCGTACTCCTCCTCGATCTCGAACACCATGCCGCCGAGCTCGATGGCCGCGCCCGCGGAGAACTCCAGCGGGCCGAGCCGGGTGCGCCGGGTGTGGGTGGCGTACACCGAGGTCGGCGCGTTGCGGTCGAAGAACTTGGTGGAGAGCAGGTAGATGGTGCGGTCGGTGATCACGATGAGGAAGGCCGCCATGCCCGGGGTGCCCACCGACAGCGCCGGCAGGACGTAGTGGATCTCCTCCCCCGGCGGAAGCAGCGCGCGGCATCGGGCCCTGACAGCGGCGGCGACCGGCATGATCCGCACCCCTCCCGGCTGCGATGAGGCAGGGCATCTGGGAGGCAGTATCCGCCGGGAGGTGGCCTACGGCAAGTGGTCAGGCCAGGCGCGCGGCGACGAGGTCCCAGACCACCTCGGCGAGCGCCTCCTTGGGGCCGCGCGGGATGTCGACCCGCTCCCCGTCGGAGAGGAGGACCACCGCCGCGTTGTCGGGCGTGCCGAAGGCGAGGTCGTCGCCGACCTGGTTGACGACGAGCAGATCACAGCCCTTGCGGGTGAGCTTGGCCCGCCCGTTGGCGAGGACGTCGTCGGTCTCGGCCGCGAATCCCGCGATCACCTGAGGGTACGGCTTGAGCCCTTCGCGGCGCCGCTCACCCAACTCCGCCAAAATGTCGGGATTTTTCACTAGATGGATGGCATCAGGCTCATCGGCGGTCTTTTTGATCTTCGACCCGCTCCGCGCCGAGGGCCGGAAGTCGGCGACGGCGGCGGCCATGACCACGGCGTCGGCGCCCTCCACTGCCTCCAGCACGGCGTCGCGCAACTCCAGAGCCGAGGTGACCCGGACCACCCTGACCCCCGCGGGGTCGGGCAGGGCGACGTTGGCGGCCACCAGGGTGACCTCGGCCCCCCGGGCGACGGCCGTGCGGGCCAGGGCGTAACCCTGCAGGCCCGAGGAACGGTTGCCGATGAAGCGGACCGGGTCGATGGCCTCGCGGGTGCCCCCCGCGGAGATCACCAGGCGACGGCCCACCAGGTCGGCGGGGCGCCCGGAGAGGACGCGGCGGCAGACCTCGAAGATCTCCTTCGGGTCCGGCAGGCGGCCGGGGCCCGTATCGGCCCCGGTCAGGCGGCCCACCGCGGGATCGACGACGATCGAGCCGCGTTCGCGGAGCGTGGCCACGTTCGCGCGGGTCGCGGGGTGCTCCCACATCTCGGTGTGCATCGCGGGGGCGAACACCACCGGGCAGCGCGCGGTGAGCAGCGTGTTGGTCAGCAGGTCGCCGGCCAGCCCGTGGGCGGCCTTGGCGAGCACGTCGGCGGTGGCCGGCGCGACGACCACCAGGTCGGCGCCCTGTCCGATGCGGACGTGCGGCACCTCGTGCACCGACTCCCAGACGTCGGTCGTGACCGGGTTGCCGGACAGCGCGGCCCAGGTCGGCTCGCCGACGAAGCGGAGCGCCTCCCTGGTCGGGACCACGCGCACGTCGTGGCCGGACTCGGTGAACAGGCGCAACAGCTCGCACACCTTGTAGGCGGCGATGCCCGCGCTCACACCGAGGACGACTCTCGGCCTGCTGGGAACCACGGAGGTCTCGGCCTCGCCTGCGGTCGGCATCGAGGTGGGTCAGCCCTCGATCGGCTCGGAGGTGAGCAGGCCCTCGCTGACCTCGCGCAGCGCGATGGAGAGCGGCTTCTCCTGCGCGTGGGTCTCGACGAGCGGGCCGACGTACTCGAGCAGGCCCTCGCCGAGCTGAGAGTAGTAGGCGTTGATCTGACGCGCCCGCTTGGAGCCGAAGATCACGAGACTGTACTTGCTGTCGACGATGTCGAGCAGGGCGTCGATCGACGGGTTGGTGATGCCTTCGGAGTAGGCGGCGCTGGTTGCCACGTGTGATTTCCCCTAGCTAGGTGAACGTCCGAGGCGTGAACCCTCGGGAGCATCAGCCAACAAGGCTATCAGCCGATGGCATACATCCTGGACTGACGTGTTGACGAGCGTCAGGTCGAACTCCCGCTCGGCCGCCATCTCGATCCGGCCGGCCGCCAGGCGGCGGGCGATGACGTCCTCGGGCTCGGTCCCCCTGCCGCGCAGGCGCTTCTCCAGCTCCTCCCAGGTCGGGGGGGCCAGGAAGACCAGCAGGGCCTCGGGCATGGTCGCACGGACCTGCCTGGCGCCCTGGAGGTCGATCTCCAGCAGCGTGGGCACCCCGGCGGCGAGTTTCTCGAGCACCGGGCCGCGCGGCGTCCCGTACCGGTTTCCGGCGAACTCGGCCCACTCAAGCAGCTCGCCGGAGCCGGCGAGGCGGTCGAACTCCTCGTCGTCGGCGAAGAAGTACTCAACCCCGTGGGTCTCCCCCGGACGGGGCTTCCTGGTGGTCACCGAGACCGACAGCCACACCTCGGGGTGTGCCCGCCGAAGCTCGGCGACGACCGTGGACTTGCCGACGCCCGACGGCCCGGACAGGACCGTCAGGCGCCTACCGGCCGGGAGTCCGGCGAGGGCTCGCGCCCCCTTCGGACCTCCGGCCAAGGATGTGGAGCGACCGGCTCCGCCCTCGGCGGTTGCCTCCGGAGTCCGACTCTCGTCGGACCGCGACGTTCCGGTCACTCCAAACCCCCCGTGATGCTGTCCCCATATGGGGTGAACGTGGTCGTATGAACCGAGATTAGCTCTCGGCCCCGCCGAACTCACGCTCGAGCGAAGCTCGCTGGTTCGTGCCCAGGCCCCGCACGCGGCGGGACTCTGCGATGCCAAGCCGCTCCATGAGCTGCTTGGCGCGAACCTTGCCCACGCCGGGGAGCGACTCCAGAAGGGCCGAAACCTTCATCTTGCCGATGACGTCGTCGGCCTGCCCGTCTTTGAGCACCTCAGTCAGAGAGACCGCACCGTGCTTCAGGCGGTTCTTAACCTCGGCACGCTCTCGGCGGGCCTTGGCAGCCTTCTCTAGGGCTGCGGCGCGCTGCTCAGGGGTTAGGGGAGGAAGAGCCACGCCGGGTCACCTCGAATTTCCTGTCGATGTACTCGGACGGGAAGGGAAACTAGCTGGTCATGGCGCTTCAAGCAACGTCAAGACCACTTTATCCCCCCAGAAAATCAACTTCGTGACTTTCTGTGATCACAATGTTGCTCTGTGTGGACGAAACTGCACTCAACGCCGAGTTTTCCGGGGTTGTGTCATGCGCCGTGTCCAGCGGCGGCGGAGGTGCGCCGGAGGGCCGCGGCGATGCCCGCGGCCGTCGCGCCGGGGTCGGCGGAACCGGTGATCGGGCGGCCGATCACGAGAAGATCCGCCCCGTCGGCGAAAGCCTGCTCCGGAGTCGCTACCCTTGCCTGGTCCTGACTCTCGGCGCCGGCGGGACGGACGCCGGGGGTGATGAGCGTGATGTCGGGCCCGACCTCGGCGCGCACCGCGGCCACCTCGCGCGGCGAGCAGACGAGGGCCTGGGCGCCCGCGGCGACGGCCATGGCCGACAGGCGGCGCACGGCGTCCTGGGAGGGGCCCCTGACGCCCATCTGCTCCAGGTCGGCCTCCGAGAGCGACGTGAGCAACGTCACCGCCGCGATCTGGGTGTTGGGCACGGCCTCCACCGCCGCCCGGATCATCGTGGGGCCGCCGGTGGCGTGGACCGTCAGGATGGCGGGCTTGAGCCGGGCCACGGCCCTGGCGGCGCCCGCGACGGTGTTGGGAATGTCGTGGAGCTTCAGGTCGAGGAAGACCCGCACCCCGCTCGCGCCCCGGACGGAGGCGATCACGTCGGGGCCGTAGCGGAGGTAGAGTTCCAACCCGACCTTGACCGTGGTGACGTGCGGGGTGACCAGGCTCGCCCAGTGAGCCGCGGTCTCGAGGTCTGGCGCGTCCAGGGCGACGGCGATGGGTGCGGGCGTCACAGGGAACTCTCCTCAAGATCTATCCGGTGCCGGGTGGACGCCCCCGGCGGGCGGTGTGCCAGCCCGACCACGTCGGCCAGCCGGTGGAACCCCCGGGCCGCCAGGATCTCCTCCAGTTCACGGAGGATGCGCAGGCAGGCGTAGGGATCGTGGAACAGCGCGGTCCCCACGGCGACGACGCAGGCTCCGGCGAGGATGAGCTCGAAGGCGTCCCTGCCGGTCAGCACGCCGCCCATCCCGATGATGGGCACGCTGGGCAGGGCCGCGTGGACCTGCCACACGCAGCGTACGGCCAGTGGCCTGACCGCGGGTCCCGACAGGCCGCCGGTGACCGCCGCGAGCACGGGCCGCATGGCCTCGGTGTCGATGCTCATGCCGAGCGGATTGTTGATCATCGACAGGGCGTCGGCACCGCCGTCCACGCACGCGCGGGCCACGCTCACGATGTCCATGACATCCGGGGAGAGCTTGGCCACCACGGGCACGTCGTAGCGCATGACCGAGCGCACCGAGGCGATCACCTCGGCGGAGGCCGCGCCGTCGCGGGCGAAGACCCGGCCCCGGTCCTCGATGTTGGGGCACGACAGGTTGACCTCCACGGCGGTGACGCCGGGCGCGTCGGTGAGCCTGCGGGCCAGCGCGGTGTACTCGGCCACGGTACCGCCGCCGATGGACACCACGGTCCGCACGCCCCGCTGGGCCAGCCAGGGCAGCTCGCGCTCCAGGAAGACGTCCACCCCCGGCCCCTGAAGCCCGACGGCGTTGAGCATGCCCGAGGGCGTCTCGGCCATCCTGGGGGTCGGTCGGCCCGCCCGAGGGGCCATCGTGATCGACCGGGTGGTCAACGCGCCGATCCGGGCGAGGTCGAAGAACTGGGCGAGTTCGGAGCCGGACGCCGCGCACCCGGCGGCCGTGGTGACGGGGTTGACCAGTTCCACGTGCCCCAGGTACGTCCGCATGTCAACCGGCATTGCGCGTTCCTCCACCGGGCGCTCCCAGCGCGTCGAACGGGATCGTCCCGACGTCGTCGAAGCGGACGCGTTCGCCCCTGAAGACCGGTCCTTCGACGCACGAGCGCACCATCCGGGTCACCCCGTCGTCCCCGATGACCGGCAGCACGCACGTCATGCACACGCCGATCCCGCACGCCATCCGCTCCTCGACCGCCACCTGGACGGGGATGTCGAACTCGACGGCCACCGTGGTGACGCCGTGCAGCATCGGCATCGGACCGCAGGCGTAGACCGCGTCGGCCCGCACGTCGGCGATCACGCCGGGCAGCACGTCGGTCACCCGGCCGCGCATGCCCAGGGAGCCGTCCTCGGTGGTCAGCGTGGTCGTCTCCCCCATCCTCCTGGCGCGCAGGGCGCCGAACACCCGGTCGGCCGAGGCCGCGCCGAGGACGAAGTCGACACGGCAGCCGCGCCGCTGCAGGGCGTCGGCCACGGTGAACAGCGTCGCCGAGCCGTGCTCGGCACCGACCAGGACGCAGGTCACCGGGTCTCTGGGCAGCGGGAACGGGCGGCCGAGCGGGCCCACCAGGTCGAGGGTGTCGCGGGCGCGCCGGTCGGCCAGCCAGGCCGTGCCCGGCCCGCTCACCGAGAAGACGAACTCGACGGTACCGCCGTAGTCGGGCTTGACGTCGTGGACGAAGAAGGCACGGCGCGTCAGCATCGACGTCTGCGCCCCGCCCGCGGCCACCCCGACGAAGTGGCCGGGCCGGAAGCGCTCGGCGATGCCGGGCGCCACCACGGTGAGCGCATGGTAGGCGTCGACGCGGCGCGTCGTCAGCACCGTGCCCGTCACCTGCACCGGAGTAACAGGCGTCTTCCTCACCTCCGCTGGGGCGCCGGCCTCACTCCTCAACCGCTCCGCAACCGCTTCGCGTGCTCCTGCAGGGACCGTACGCCGATGTCACCGCGGACGATCGCCTGGATGCCCTGCACCGCCGCGGCGAGGCCCTGGACCGTGGTGATGCACGGGATGGCGCGCAGCACGGCGGCGGTGCGGATCTCGTAGCCGTCCAGGCGGGGTCCAGACTGGCCGGGGCTCCCGAAGGGGGTGTTGACGATGAGGTCCACCTCCCCGTCCAGGATGCGCCGGACGATGGTCTGCTCGCCCGCGGGGCCGACTCCCTCGCTGTGCTTGCGCACGATCTTGGCACGGACACCGTTGCGGCGCAGGACTTCGGCGGTGCCCTCGGTGGCGAGGATCTCGAAGCCGAGGTCGGCGAGGGCCTTGACCGGGAAGATCATGGCGCGTTTGTCGCGGTTGGCGACCGAGACGAACGCCCGTCCCTTGGTGGGCAGCGAGCCGTAGGCCGCGGCCTGCGACTTGGCGTAGGCGGTGCCGAAGAACTCGTCGATGCCCATGACCTCACCGGTGGAGCGCATCTCGGGGCTGAGCACGATGTCCACGCCGCGGAACCGGTTGAAGGGCAGCACGGCCTCCTTGACCGCGATGGGCGCGTCCAGCGGCATGGTGCCGCCGTCGCCGCTCCTGGGCAGCAGGCCCTCGGCGCGTAGCTCGGCCACCGTGGCGCCCATCATCACCCGGGCCGCCGCCTTGGCCAGCGGCACCGCCGTGGCCTTGGAGACGAACGGGACGGTACGGCTGGCGCGGGGGTTGGCCTCCAGCACGTACAGGATGTTGGCCGACATGGCGTACTGCACGTTGAGCAGGCCGCGCACGCCCACCCCCCTGGCGATGGCCTCGGTGGCGGCGCGGATGCGCTTGATGTCGTAGCCGCCCAGCGTCATCGGCGGCAGCGAGCACGCCGAGTCGCCGGAGTGGATGCCGGCCTCCTCGATGTGCTCCATCACGCCGCCGAGGTAGAGCTCCTCGCCGTCGAAGAGCGCGTCGACGTCGATCTCCACGGCCTCGTCGAGGAACTTGTCCACCAGCACCGGGTGGTCGCTGGCCGCGCCCGCCTTGGCCATGTAGGCGGTCAGGGTCTCGTCGTCGTAGACGATGGCCATGCCCGCGCCGCCCAGCACGTAGGAGGGGCGCACCAGCACCGGGTAACCGATCTCCGCGGCGATGGCCAGCGCCTCGTCCTCGGTCACCGCGACGCCGTGCTTGGGAGCGGGCAGGCCCGCCTCGGCGAGGACCCGGCCGAACGCGCCGCGCTCCTCGGCGAGGTGGATCGACTCGGGTGAGGTGCCGACGATCGGGACGCCGGCGTCCTTGAGCGCCTGGGCCAGGCCGAGCGGGGTCTGGCCGCCGAGCTGGACGATGACGCCCGCGACGGGGCCGGTCTGCTGCTCGGCGTGGACGACCTCCAGGACGTCCTCCAGGGTGAGCGGCTCGAAGTAGAGGCGGTCGGAGGTGTCGTAGTCGGTGGAGACCGTCTCGGGGTTGCAGTTGACCATGACGGTCTCGTAGCCGGCCGCGGAGAGCTCGAAGGAGGCGTGCACGCACGCGTAGTCGAACTCGATGCCCTGGCCGATCCTGTTGGGCCCCGAACCGAGGATGAGGACCTTGGGGCGATCCCCGTAGGGGACCTCGGTCTCCTCGTCGTAGGTGGAGTACAGGTAGGGGGTCTGGGCGGCGAACTCCGCGGCGCAGGTGTCGACGGTGTTGTAGACCGGGCGGACGCCGAGCGCGTGGCGCAGGTCGCGCACCCGCGACTCGGTCATGCCGCGCAGCTCGGCGATCTGCGCGTCGCTGAAGCCGTACCGCTTGACCCTGGTCAGCACCTCGGCGGTCAGCTGCGGCACCTCGCGCAGCTCGGCGGCCATCTCGTCGATCGCGATCAGCTGGTCGACGAACCACGGATCGACACTGGTGGCCTCGAACAGCTCCTCGGCGCCCGCCCCGGCGCGGATGGCCTGCTGCATGGTGAACAGGCGCCCGTCGTGCGGGGTACGGCAGGCGGCCAGGAGCTCGTCCCTGTCGCCGGGATCGCCGGCCCAGGTGAAGGAGGCCCCCTTCTTCTCCAGCGAGCGCAGCGCCTTCTGCAGGGCCTCGGGGAAGGACCGGCCGATCGCCATGGCCTCGCCGACCGACTTCATGTGGGTGGTCAGGGTCGTGTCGGCCCCGGAGAACTTCTCGAACGCGAACCGGGGCACCTTGACCACGATGTAGTCCAGCGAGGGCTCGAACGACGCCGGGGTCTCCCTCGTGATGTCGTTGGGGATCTCGTCCAGCGTGTAGCCGATGGCGAGCTTCGCGGCGATCTTCGCGATCGGGAAGCCGGTGGCCTTGGAGGCGAGCGCCGAGGAGCGTGAGACGCGGGGGTTCATCTCGATCACGACCATGCGGCCGGTGCGCGGCTCGACGGCGAACTGGATGTTGCAGCCGCCGGTGTCGACACCGACCTCGCGGATGACCGCGATGGCCACGTCGCGCATGTTCTGGTACTCGCGGTCGGTCAAGGTCAGGGCGGGGGCCACGGTGACGCTGTCGCCGGTGTGCACGCCCATCGGGTCGATGTTCTCGATCGAGCAGACGATCACCACGTTGTCCGCCCGGTCGCGCATGACCTCCAGCTCGTACTCCTTCCAGCCGAGGATGGACTCCTCAAGGAGCACCTCGGTGGTCGGCGAGGCGTCGAGGCCCGCTCCGGCGATGCGGCGCAGCCCCTCCTCGTCGTGCGCGAAGCCGGAGCCGACCCCGCCCATGGTGAAGGAGGGCCGCACCACCAGCGGGTAGCCCAGCTCTCCCGCGGCGGCCAGGCACTCGTCCATGGTGTGGCAGACGAACGAGCGGGCCGACTCGGCGTTGAGGCCGTGCTCCTCGGCGACCTTGGCCACGATGCCCTTGAACAGCTCGCGATTCTCGCCCGACTGGATGGCGTCGACGTCGGCGCCGATCAGCTCGACCTCGTAGCGCTCCAGGACGCCGGCCTCGTACAGGGAGATCGCGGTGTTCAGCGCGGTCTGCCCGCCCAGGGTGGGCAGCAGCGCGTCGGGCCGCTCCTTGGCGATGATCTTCTCGACGATGTCGGGGGTGATGGGCTCGACGTAGGTGGCGTCGGCGAACTCGGGGTCGGTCATGATGGTCGCCGGGTTGCTGTTGACGAGGATCACCCGGAAGCCCTCGGCGCGCAGCACGCGGCAGGCCTGGGTACCGGAGTAGTCGAACTCGCAGGCCTGGCCGATCACGATCGGTCCTGAGCCGATCACCATGATCGACTGGATGTCCGTGCGCTTAGGCACCCTTGCTTCCCTCCGTGCTTATGGTCGCGCCCGGCTCCTCGCCGGCTCCGCGGAGGACTCGTCCCTCGTCCGCCACTCCGCCCGCTCGTCCCCCGGACCGCTCCGTGCCTATGGTCGCGCCCGGCTCCTCGCCGGCTCCGCGGAGGACTCGTCCCTCGTCCGCCACTCCGCCCGCTCGTCCCCCGGACCGCTCCGTGCCTATGGTCGCGCCCGGCTCCTCGCCGGCTCCGCGGAGGACTCGTCCCTCGTCCGCCACTCCGCCCGCTCGTCCCCCGGACCGCTCCGTGCCTATGGTCGCCCCGTCGGCCGTTCCCCGCTTCCCCGCCATCAACGCGCAGAAGTCGTCGAACAGGCCGGCGGAGTCGTGCGGGCCGGCCGCGGCCTCCGGGTGGTACTGGACGCTGAAGGCCGGGCGGTCCAGCAGCCGCAACCCCTCGACGCAGTCGTCGTTGAGGTTGACGTGGCTGACCTCCGCCGGGCCGTACGGCGTGTCGAACACGCCCTCCAGCGGCGCGCGCACCGCGAAACCGTGGTTGTGCGCGGAGATCTCCACCTTGCCGGTGCCCCGGTGCTGTACCGGCTGGTTGACACCTCGATGGCCGTAGCGCAACTTGTAGGTGCCCAGCCCCAGGGCCCGTCCGAAGAGCTGGTTTCCGAAGCAGATGCCGAAGAACGGGACGCCTGCGTCAAGGACCTCGCGCAGCGCCTCGACCGGCCCGTCGGCGGTGGCGGGGTCGCCGGGACCGTTGGAGAAGAACACCCCGTCCGGGCCGAGCGCGAGGATCTCCGCCGCGGTGGCCGAGGCGGGCAGCACGTGCACCTCGCAGCCGCGCTCGGCCATCCGGTGCGGCGTCATCGCCTTGATCCCGAGATCGACCGCGGCCACGGTGAACCGCCGCGTGCCGATCGCGGGCACCACGTACGGCTTGGTGGTGGAGACCTCCCCCGCCAGGTCGGCGCCCTCCATCGCGGGGCTGCCCAGCACCCGCTCCAGCAGCTCCTCGACCGGCGCCAGGGCCTTGCCGGAGAAGACCCCGGCCCGCATCGCCCCCCGCTCCCGCAGGTGACGGGTCAGCGCGCGGGTGCCGGGAATGGCGATGCCGACGACACCCTGCTCCCTGAGGTAGTCGTCCAGGGAACGGTTGGAGCGCCAGTTGGAGGCCAACCGGGCCGGCTCGCGGACCACGTAACCGGCCACCCACACCCGCGAGGACTCCGGATCCTCGTCGTTGATCCCGGTGTTCCCGATGTGCGGTGCGGTCATCGCGACGATCTGGCGGTGGTACGACGGATCGGTCAGTGTCTCCTGGTAGCCGGTCATCCCCGTGTTGAAGACCATCTCGCCGAAGGTCTCGCCCTCGGCTCCGTAGGGGGTCCCGTGGAAGACGCGTCCGTCTTCCAGCACTAGCACTGCGGTCACTCACACACCCCGATCATCTCGGCTACAGCTCCGCAAAGTATGAAATATCTGGCACATTGGTTCGCCGTTTCCCCGCCGAGCGGGACGCTCCCGCGCCCGCCCGACACGCCGCGGCGGGAGGTCCTCACGCGAGCTTCCCGTCCAGGACCGTCGGCCTGCCCCGCAGGAAGGTCGCCACGACACGGCCGGGCAGGGTAAGGCCCTGGTAGGGGGTGTTGCGACTCTTGGAAGCGTAGCCCGCCGGGTCGACCGCGGCGCGCACCGCCGGGTCGTAGAGGGTGAGGTTGGCGGGCGCGCCGACCTCGATCGGCTGCCCGTGTCCCCGAAGCCTGCCGATCCTGGCCGGTGCGCAGGACATGCGTTCGGCGACGCCGGCCCAGTCGAGCAGCCCCGTCTCCACCATCGCCTCCTGCACCACCGCGAGCGCCGTCTCCAGCCCGATCATGCCCATGGCCGCGGCGGCCCACTCGGTCTCCTTGTCCTCGACCGGGTGGGGGGCGTGGTCGGTGGCCACGCAGTCGATCGTGCCGTCGGCCAGGGCCTCGCGCAGCGCCTCGACGTCGGCGCGGGTGCGCAGCGGCGGGTTCACCTTGTAGATCGGGTTGTAGGAGCCGACCGGGGAGTCCTCGACGAGGTCGTCGGTCAGCAGCAGGTGGTGCGGGGTCACCTCGGCGGTGACGTCCCAGCCCTTGGACTTGGCCCAGCGGATGATCTCCACCGAGCCCGCCGTGGAGACGTGGCAGATGTGCAGGCGCGAGCCGACGTGGGCGGCGAGCAGGCAGTCGCGGGAGATGATCGCCTCCTCGGCGACCGCGGGCCACCCGGTCAGGCCCAGCCTGCCGGAGACCGCGCCCTCGTTCATCTGCGCGCCCGCGGTCAGGCGAGGCTCCTGGGCGTGCTGGGCGACGACGCCGTCAAAGGCCTTGACGTACTCCAGCGCACGGCGCATGAGCACCGCGTCGGAGACGCACTTGCCGTCGTCGGAGAAGACCCGGACCCGCGCCGCGGAGTCGGCCATGGCGCCGAGTTCGGCCAGGCGCTCGCCGCCCAGGCCGACCGTGACGGCTCCGACGGGCTGCACGTCGCAGTGGCCCGCCTCCTGGCCCAGTCGCCAGACCTGCTCGACGACGCCGGCG
Organism: Streptosporangium sp. NBC_01810; assembly: GCF_035917355.1. Taxonomy (NCBI): domain Bacteria; kingdom Bacillati; phylum Actinomycetota; class Actinomycetes; order Streptosporangiales; family Streptosporangiaceae; genus Streptosporangium; species Streptosporangium sp. NBC_01810. Next base: position 4,202,512 of record NZ_CP109070.1, read on the forward strand.
GTGTCGGCGACCGGGTCGGTGTTGGCCATGGCGTGCACGGCGGTGTAGCCGCCGAGGGCGGCGGCGCGGGTGCCCGTGGTGACGGTCTCCGCGTCCTCGCGCCCCGGCTCGCGCAGGTGGGTGTGCAGGTCCACCAGGCCGGGCAGGGCGATCAGGCCCTCGGCCTCGACGGTCTCGACGGTCTCGCCGCCGCTCAGCCCCCGGCCGATCTCCACCAGGAGGCCGTCGCGGATCAGGATGTCGGCGGGCTCCCCGCCGAGGATCCTGGCGCCCCTGATGACGATGCCGTCACGCGTGGCCCCGATGCGGTCGTTCATCAGATCTCTCCCCCGAGGTCGGCGCCGCCAAGCAGCAGGTACAGAACGGCCATGCGTGCGGTCACACCGTTGGCGACCTGCTCGACGATCGTCGAGCGCGGCGAGTCGGCCACCTCGGCCGCGATCTCCATACCCCGGTTCATCGGGCCGGGGTGCATCACGATGGCGTGGTCGGGCATCCTGACGACGCGCTCGCGATCGAGCCCGTAGCGGCGGCTGTACTCCCGCTCGGTGGGGAAGAACGCCGCGTTCATCCGCTCACGCTGCACGCGCAGCATCATCACCACATCGGACTTGGGCAGCATCGCGTCGAGGTCGTAGGAGACCTCGCACGGCCAGGAGCCGACGTTGACCGGGAACAGGGTCGGCGGGGCGACCAGGGTCACCTCGGCGCCGAGGGTGGCCAGCAGCAGCACGTTGGAGCGGGCCACCCTGCTGTGCAGCACGTCGCCGACGATGGTGATCTTCCTGCCGTCCAGCGAGCCCAGGCGGCGGCGCATGGTGAAGGCGTCGAGCAGGGCCTGGGTGGGGTGCTCGTGGGTGCCGTCGCCGGCGTTGACGACGCTGCCGCGCACCCAGCCGGCCAGCCGGTAGGGCGCGCCGGAGGCGCCGTGCCGGATGACGACGGCGTCGGCGCCCATCGCCTCCAGAGTGAGCGCGGTGTCCTTGAGCGACTCGCCCTTGGAGACGCTGGAGCCCTTGGCGGAGAAGTTGATGACGTCCGCCGACAGGCGCTTGGCCGCCGCCTCGAAGGAGATCCTGGTCCGGGTGGAGTCCTCGAAGAAGAGGTTCACCACGGTGCGGCCCCGCAGGGTGGGGAGCTTCTTGATGGAACGTTCCGAGATCTTCGCCAGCTCGTCCGCGGTGTCCAGGATGAGCAGGGCGTCGTCGCGGGTCAGGTCCGCCGCCGAGATCAGGTGCCGCTTCACCGGCCGTCCTCCTTCAGCAGCAGGACCGCGTCGCGGCCGTCGTTCTCCTCCAGGTAGACCTTGACGCTCTCGGACTTGGAGGTCGGCAGGTTCTTGCCCACGTAGTCGGGGCGGATGGGCAACTCGCGGTGGCCGCGGTCGACCAGGGTGGCGAGCTGCACGGCCTGTGGGCGGCCCAGGTCGTTGAGCGCGTCGAGCGCGGCGCGGACCGTGCGGCCGGAGTAGAGGACGTCGTCGACGAGGACGACGGTCCTGCCGTCGATGCCGTCGGCGGGCAGCTCGGTGCGGCCCAGCGCGCGGGCGGGACGCAGGCGCAGGTCGTCTCGGTACATCGTGACGTCGAGGGAGCCGACGGGCACGGAACGACCCTCGAACTGCTTGATGTGGGCGGCCAACCGGCGGGCCAGGTGGACACCGCGCGTGGGGATGCCCAGCAGGACGACGTTCTCGCCCCCCTTGGTCCGTTCAAGGATCTCGTGAGAGATGCGGACCAGAGCCCGGTTGATATCGGGCTCCTCAAGGACGGCGCGCGCGCCGCTCAGCGCATGCGAAATGGCATCGGCCAAGGAGTAACACCACCTTTCCCGCCTCACTGGACGGGTCTTAAAGGGAGTCAGCGCTCTTACGTTACCAGCCGCGTGACGGTCCACCTCTGCCCAGGCTCACCCGGCCTCACCTCGACGGATGCCGGACGCCCGCCTCAGCGATCTTCCCAAAGGTAAATAAATATCGTGATCTTCGCTGACTTCCCATGGTTCTGGACGGGTATGCGCTTTAGATCCGCACAAAGGTGAAGTATGGCGAGCGCGCCCAGGGGATCCGGGGCGCAGCCCTCCCGACGGTCTCGTCACCAGCCGCGAAGGAAGAGAAATGACCTTTCACGTCGACTCCGAGGTCGGCCGGCTCCACCAGGTCCTGCTGCACAGGCCCGAACTGGCCCTGAAACGGCTCACGCCGTCGAACAAGGACGATTTCCTCTTCGACGACGTGCTGTGGGTCCAGCGCGCCGTGGAGGAGCACGAGGAGTGGCAGAGACTCCTGGTCGACCAGGGCGTCACCGTTCACATGCTCTCCGACCTGCTCCACGAGACCGTCGAGATCCCCCAGGCGCGCAAGCACATCCTGGACGGCATCGCCGACGAGCGCTACTTCGGCCCGATGGCCGTCGACGCCATCCGCAACGCGCTGGACTCGATGGAGTCCAGCGTGCTCCAGCGCTACCTCACCGGCGGCATCACCAAGCGCGAACTGGTGGAGATGGGCACCGATCCCAAAAGCCTCGCCTTTCACACGCTCAGGCCGGACGACTTCGTCCTGCCCCCGCTGCCCAACCACCTTTTCACCCGCGACACCTCCTGCTGGATCTACGACGGCGTCTCGATCAACGCGATGAGGAAGAAGGCCCGCCGCCGCGAGACGGTCAACATGGAGGCGATCTACCGCTACCACCCCGCCTTCGCACCCGGCTACGACCGGCCCGACGAGGGCGGCTACCACGTCTGGATGCCCGGCATCCCCGCGGCGCCGGCCACCATCGAGGGCGGCGACGTGCTCGTCATCGGCCGGGACGCGGTGCTGGTGGGGATCAGCGAGCGCACCCAGCCGCAGGCCGTCGAGATGCTCGCCCGAAGCCTGTTCGGGAAGGGCTCCGCGACGAGGATCGTCGCGTTGGACATGCCGAAGGCGCGGGCCTTCATGCACCTGGACACGGTCATGACCAATGTGGACGTCGGGGTCTTCACCAAGTTCGCGGGGCTGGGCATGCTGCCCTCCTACACCGTCGAGCCCGGCGACAACGAGAAGGAACTCAAGATCACCGACCATCCCCCCGAGGACATGCACAGAGCCATCGCGCGGGCGATCGGCCTGGACGACATCAAGGTTCTCAGCGCGACGCAGGACGTGTACGCCTCCGAGCGGGAGCAGTGGGACGACGGCTGCAACGTGCTGGCCCTGCGGCCCGGCGTGGTCGTGGCCTACGAGCGCAACACCACCACCAACAACCACCTGCGCCGCAACGGGATCGAGGTCATCACGATCCGGGGCAGCGAGCTCGGCAGGGGCCGGGGCGGCCCGCGCTGCATGAGCTGCCCGCTCGAACGCGACGGCATCTGACCACCGCATCGTCGCACCGGGTATTCCTCGCGGCCGCGTCATTGAAGATCATACGCTTGCCGCCGTACCCGACGATGATGTTGCCCCGAATCCCCCAGAAGAAGCCTGAAGCTAGCGAAAATCCCGCAAAAACCAGAGGTTTCGCGATGCACGGTAGGACAAGTACGGCGTTTGAGGCGGACCACATCGGATCGGATTCGGCATCTTTTTTCCAATCAGCTTGACCTTAGGCGCCCACAGCTTTACCGTCACTGTCCGTAACCACACCTCGTGGCGTTATCGGGTGAACCCTGACGCACCGGTCACCGAAGACACCTACCCCGGGCGCCAACCCGGTGACCGGGGCATAAGTTGCGAGGTAGCACAATCAAGTTGAGAGCAGTACATACAGAGCCGGGGGGCCACACCATGCCGTCTGAGTATGCCAAGTCGCTGGGTGCACGACTCCGCGCCATCCGCACCCAGCAGGGCCTGTCCCTGCACGGAGTCGAAGAGAAGTCCCGCGGGCGCTGGAAGGCGGTCGTCGTGGGTTCCTACGAGCGTGGCGACCGTGCCGTCACCGTGCAGAAGCTTGCCGAGCTGGCTGATTTCTACGGGGTGCCGGTATCGGAGTTGCTGCCCGGAGGGGCTGCTCCCAGCCCTCTCGGCCCGACACCGAAGCTTGTGATCGATCTTGAGCGCCTTGCCCAGCTCCCCAAGGAGAAGGCCGGCGCGCTCGCCCGTTACGCGGCCACCATCCAGAGCCAGCGTGGCGACTACAACGGCAAGGTGCTGTCCATCCGCCAGGAGGACCTCCGCTCCCTTGCCGTGATCTACGACAAGTCCCCCGGCGAGCTCACCGAGGAGCTCATCGGCTGGGGAGTCCTGGACCCCGAGGCGCGCCGCGCCGTCGAGTCCTTCTGACCACCTGACCGGTCGTGGGTGCGCCGGAACCGGCGTGCCCACTCCGCTCCCGAAAATCTTGCTCTCAGCGGAACGTTGACTTCATCCCGCCCCGGCCCACGGCCGCTGTGGTAGGAAAAGGCAAACATTCGATTGGCGAGATACGGTGGACATGACTTCGGGAGATGATCGGCTCGATCACTCTCGACCGCACCCGAAAAACCGTCTCCACTCCGTCATGGTGTCGCTGGGTTCAACCAGGACGCGCACTTTCCTGCGCCTGCTGGCATCGATCGGCACCACCAGGACCCAGGACACCCTGAAGCTGCTGCCGTTCGTCGTCATGGCCGTGGTGGCCGTGATCGACTTCGGCTCGGGCCCCACCTCCGGCCTCCTCCCGCTACTCGCCCTCGGCCCTGCCTTCGCCAGCGTGGCCTGCGGCCTGGGCCGCACCACCGTGATCGGCGCCGTCGCCCTGGTGCTGTGCGTCGCGCTCGGCATCTACAACGACATCCTCTGGACGCCCCGTACCAACATCACCATGTTCGCCATCCTCGGTGTCACCGTGGCCAGCGTGCTGGCCAGCGCCGGACGGCTGCGCCACGAGCGCCAGCTCGCCGACGTGCGCTCGGTGGCCGAGGCGGCCCAGCGGGTGCTGCTGCGCCCTGTGCCCCGCCGCGCCGGTCCCGGCATAGGCGTGGCCGTCTCGTACACCTCCGCCACGGCCGAGGCCAGGATCGGCGGTGACCTGTACGAGGTCGTCACCACCCCGCACGGGGTCCGGATCATCGTGGGAGACGTCCAGGGCAAGGGGCTGGAGGCCGTGGAGACCGCGGCCGTGGTGCTCGGCGCCTTCCGCGAGGCGGCCCACGACGAGAGGAAGCTCCAGGGCGTCGTGAAGCGGCTGGAGAAGGCGCTGACCCGCGAGTTGTCCGGCGAGCAGTTCGTGACCGCCGTACTGGCCGAGATCGGCGGCGGTTCCACCATCACCGTCATCAACTGCGGCCACCCCCCGCCCATGGTGCTGGACGCCGACGGCGTGATCTGGTTCGCCGACCCACCGGACGAGGCGCTACCGCTGGGGATGAGCACGCTCCAGGTCAGCAAGCCGTCGCCGCACCGCATCCCTTTCGAGCTGGGGGACCAGGTCCTCTTCTACACCGACGGGGTCATCGAGGCGCGCAGCGGAACCGGCGAGTTCTACCCGCTGTCGGAGCGGGCGTACCTGCTGGACGGCGAGGACCCTCAAGGGGCGCTGGACGCCCTGCGCGCGGACCTGCTCCACCACGTGGGCAGGCCGCTGGGCGATGACGCCGCCATGCTCCTGCTGCGCCAGCGCGCCGCCCACGAGAACTCCTCGGCGGCGTAAAAGCCAGACCAGGCCAGACCAGGCCAGGCCAGACCGGCCCCCTTGGATCCGCTGCCACCGCGGCCGGTCAGCGGCGCCCCGCCGCGCTGTCGCCGGTCACCGCCGTGGCGAGGACCGGCTGACCGCCCCTCGCCACGGCAGGATCCCGCCGGAGGCGACCTAACCCGCCAGGGGGACTCGGCCGGGGAGCACGGGTTGCGCCGGCAGCCCGAGCAGGCTCTCGACCTCGGTGACGAAGCGCTCCGCCTCGGAGATGAGCTCCTCGGCGTCTCGCGACGACACCGTGCGGGTCAGACCCGCCTCCGCGGCGGCCCGCTTGGCCGCGCTCGTCTCGAAGTAGGGCGCCCACCCGGCCAGCCGGGGCTCGGCCTGCGGCAGCAGCTCCCAGGCACTGCGCAGCCTGCGCCTGCGGCCCTCCATTGGACGGGGTCGCGCGGCCAGGACGGCGGCGGCCGCCCTGAGCGCCGCGAGGTGGGCCGCGACGTAGCGAGCGGCGGAGGTCCGGGCGGCGGCGGCCTCTTCGAGGCAGTCGCGCGCGTCTGTGAGGTGCGCCCGCACCGTGGGGGACAGCCGGGGCCCACCGGAATCGCCGAGCCGAGGGGTCATGTGTGTCAGCCTCCTTGGTCGCAAGCGGCTCCCGGCGTTTTCACCGGCGGTGTCAACATTCGCAGACCCCACCGACAAATCCGCCGGGCGGCCGGACGAGGAGCTTCCCCTCTCCCCGCCCGCCCCGACCTGGGCCCGATCGTCTCCTCCGACGACGTGGATCCGGTCGACCACCCTGGACACGGGCCGCGAGCCCCGCGTCATTACATCGAACATAAATTCGACCACTAATGCTGTCAAGTAGAGCGACGAACAAAAGTTCGATCTTCTGATATGACGGACATGACGGAGGCCCCGGGAGATCTCCGTCTCCCGGGGCCCCTGCCCTCCGGCCACCGAACCGTCCGCCGGGTCAGTGCCCGCCGGATCGCCCGCTCCGCCGCACTACCGGGCGAACCTGCCTCGGACATGCACCGGCACCCCGGTGCCGATCAGACCGGGAAGGACCTCCGCCACGTGCATCGGCAACCGGACACAGCCGTGGGAGGCGGGTGCCAGCGGCACCGACAGCGCGCCGTGGAAGGCGATGCCACCGTTGAAGAAGATCGGGTTGTAGAGCTGGCCCAGGTAGGACTTGTGCCAGCCGTCCCTGCGCCAGGTGGTCTTGTAGTCGCCCGTCGGCGTGCGGGCGTCGCCGCAGAACCGCTGGGTCCTGCCCTCCCAGGTGGCCGTCTCGCAGTAGGCGATTCCACTGCCCGAGGAGGTGTGGCTGATCAGCTTCACCGCGCCGTTGACGTAGAGGACCATCACCTGGGTGGTGAGGTTCACCTCCACCCTGGTCGGCTTGCCCTTGGGGACGAGCACCTTCGGCGCCAGCGGGCTCTCCAGGGCCTTCCAGGTCCTGCGCGCCACGGTGCTGGTCGGCGAGATGCCGTTGACCTTCTGGAAGGCCCAGATCGCGGTCAGAGTCGCACCGCCGTAGCGGCCGTCGACCCTGCCCGGGGCGTAGCCGAGCTCGGCCAGCCTCTCCTGGAGCACCTTCACCGCGGCGCCCTTCGCGCCGAGCCTGAGCGTCTTGCCGGGGGCGGCGAACCGGGACACCTCGGTCCTCGTCGCGACGACCGGCGCGGCCGAGACCGTGGCCCGGGCCTCGGCCGCGCCCGCGGAAAAGGTGACGCCCACGGAAGAGAGGAGCACGGCCCCCGCCGTCATCAGCGTGGCCGCTCCCAGCCGCTGTCCAACCCCCACTTTCCACCAACTCCTCATATCACTATGGATCAGGTCAAGGGACCATAGCGCACGGGTTCCCCATGCAAGCCGCCGGTTATGAAGCGGCAATAAACGGTCAACCCGTTTAGAGTGGCCAGGTGCCAGAAAAGTTGCATCCGAACGTTGAGAAAGTCACCGCCGTGCTGCGTGAGCACGCCGTCCCCGGTGAGGTCGTCACCTTCTCGGAGGCCACCCCGACCGCCGCCAGCGCCGCCGCGCAGCTTGGCTGCGAGGTCGGCGCCATCGCCAACAGCCTGATATTCGACGCCGACGGCGAGCCGCTCCTGGTCCTGACCAGCGGCGCACACCGGGTCGACACCGCCCTGATCGCCAGGACGGTCGGCGTGGCGAAGGTGAAGCGCGCCGATCCCGCCTTCGTTCGGGCGGCCACCGGCCAGGTCATCGGCGGCGTCGCCCCGATCGGCCACCCCGCCCCGGTCAGGACGCTGGTCGACACCTGGCTGGGCAAGTACGACGTCGTCTGGGCCGCCGCCGGCCACCCGCACACCGTCTTCCCGACCTCCTTCGACGAGCTCGTCCGCATCACCGGCGGGGTCCCCGTCGAGGTCGAATGACCGCGATCCGGCGGTGAGCGCCGGGCGGCGTTCCCGCCCCTGGAGATGACCCGCGTCACGCCCTCCCTGCTAGGGTGCGACGCGTGATCGGACTGCGACGGATCGGCCCCGACGAGTTCACGCTCCGTCTGGACGCGGTCCTCGACGTCTACACCAAGGCGATGAATCCGCCCGCCGACCAGATCGCCGGCCGCAAAGCGATCATGGGAAACCACGCCACCCATCCCGCCTTCACCTGCCTGTTCGCCGAGCTCTCCGACGGCACCCCGGTGGGCATCGCCTACGGCTTCCACGGGGTTCCCGGCCAGTGGTGGCACGACGTGGTCCGGCGGGCCCTCGCCGAGAAACACGGCGAGGGCAGCGCCCGCGGCTGGCTGGGCGACGCGCTGGAGCTGGCCGAGATCCACGTCCGCCCTGACTACCAGGGCAAGGGCATCGGGCGGTCGATGATCACGGGCATGTGCGCGGGCCGCCTGGAGCGCACCGCCGTGCTGTCCACCCGCGACCGGCCCACCGCGGCCCGGCACCTCTACCGGAGCATGGGCTTCGTGGACCTGCTCACGCAGTTCGTCTTCCCCGGCGGGCACGAGCGGTACGCGATCGTCGGGACGGTCCTCCCGCTGGGCGGCTGAGCCTCCCGGCGGGGGACCTCTCCGGCTCAGACCGCCGGCGGGGTTACCTTCGGCCCGTGGTCGAGCGCCTGGAAGACCTCGCGGGTCGCGCTGGAGCGGTTGAAGGTGATGAAGTGGATGCCGGGCGCGCCCTCGTCGAGCAGGGTCTGGCAGAGCTCGGCGGCGAGCTCGATGCCCAGACTGCGCACGGCGGCCGGGTCGTCGGCCACGGCCGCGAACCTCTCTGCCACCTCGGGCGGGAACGGCGCGCCGGAGAGCTGCTCCGACCTGGCGATGGTGCTCACCTGCGTGACGGGCATGATGCCGGGGATGATCGGCGTGTCACAGCCGCTGGCCACCACCCGGTCACGGAGCCGCAGGTAGTCGTCCGCGCGGAAGAACATCTGGGTGATCGCGTAGTCGGCGCCCGCCCGGCACTTGCGCACGAAGTACTCGGTGTCGGACTCGATCGAGTCGGACCTGGGGTGCTTGTAGGGGAAGGCGGCCACGCCCACGCAGAAGTCGCCGGACTGGCGGATGAGCCTGACCAGCTCCTCGGCGTACAGGACGCCCTCGGGGTGGCGCACCCACTCGCCCGTCACGTCGCCCGGCGGGTCGCCCCGCACGGCGAGGATGTTGCGGACGCCCGCCCCCGCGAACCGGCCGACCAGGTGGCGCAGCTCGCGGATGGAGTGGTTGACGGCCGTGAAGTGGGCGACCGGGGTCAACGTGGTCTCACGGGCGATCCGCTCGACGATGTCGACGGTGCGATCGCGGGTGCTGCCGCCGGCGCCGTAGGTGACGGACACGAAGGTGGGGTGCAGCGCCTCCAGCTCGCGGACGGCACGCCAGAGCTGGCGCTCCCCCTCGTCGGTCTTCGGAGGGGAGAACTCGAAGGAGAACGAGTGGGCACCGGCGGCGAGGAGTTCGCGGACGGTGGCGACACGATCTGGAAGGACGGACGGGCGACCCAGAGCCATGAGGCAAGGATACCGACCCGGCCGCTCGGGTGACCGATCAGATCACGATCATCCATGGGGTGGGCTCCGCGCAAAACAACCACCCTGCTAGATCGAAATATCCCCTTGGACCGTTAATCTCATTACTTGACCTCCTTCCGGCGCCGAAGCCGGAGGATCCCATCTTTCATAGATTGGGTTTCCTGCCTCGCAGTCAGTCGCGGGAAACCCGGAGGTGTCGTGTCTCACCCCGGCTCCACAAGCGTTTCACCTCTCCGCCGACCCGGCGGGAAGGCCCATGTCGATCATGCGTACGGTGGCCGGGGTGTCATCGCCGCCGGACACGGTGCCGGAACGTGCGGCACCGCACCGTCTCTTCCCCCCAGAGCTGAAGCCCAGGGTCTCCACACCGGAGGTATTCGATGACCACTTCTGCGATCGCACTGGACATGATCCGGTCCGAGGTGGACCATGCTCTCCGGCGGTTCGTCGAACAGCAGCGTCCGCAGGTCAGTGCTCCCGAGCTGGCCCCCCTTGTCTCCGCGGCCGAGGACTTCCTCGCGGGCGGTAAGCGGTTGCGGCCCGCCTTTTGCTACTGGGGCTGGCGTGGTGCGGGCGGAGGTGACGACCCCGCGCTTTTCTCCGCTGCCGCCTCCCTTGAGCTGCTCCAGGCAAGCGCCCTGGTACACGATGACGTGATGGACGCCAGCAACCTGCGCCGGGGCATGCCCTCGGCGCACCGCAGGTTCGAGGCACTGCACAGAAAGGCGGGCTGGCACGGCTCCGCCGAGCAGTTCGGCGAGGGAGCGGCCATTTTGCTGGGTAACCTGATGCTCATCTGGTCCGGCGAGATGTGGCGCAACAGCGGTCTGCCGGCCGCCTCGCTGGCGGCGGCGCAGAAGGTGCACGACGACATGCGCACCGAGCTGATGTGCGGCCAGTATTTCGACCTGCTGGAGCAGGCGCACGGCGAGGGCACCTTTGACAGCGCGCTGCGGGTCGCCCTCTTCAAGAGCGGCAAGTACTCCGTGGAACAGCCGCTCCGGCTCGGGCTGGTGCTGGCCGCCCAGGGCAGGGAACCCTGGATCGACCGGCTCTGCGAGGAGTACGGGCGGTCCGTGGGCATCGCCTTCCAGCTTCGCGACGACATCCTGGGCGTGTTCGGCGACCCTGGCGAGACCGGTAAACCGGCCGGCGACGACCTTCGAGAGGGCAAGCGGACGATGCTCATCGCCCGCACGCTCGCCGTCGCCTCGGCCTCCCAGGAACAGGTGGTACGCACCACGCTCGGCGACCCGGATCTGGACGAGGCCGGGGTCGACCGGCTGCGCCGGATCATCAAGGAGACGGGGGCGCTCGCGGCCTGCGAGGACCTGATCAAGGGGTACCTGGAGAACGCCCTCGGTTCGCTGAAGGGCTCCCCGATCCGCCCCGAGGCCCGCGCGGCCCTGGCCGACCTCGCGGTGGCCGCCACCTCCCGGCGCACCTGACCGGCGCACCTGGTCGGATCACACGGTCTGCGCACCGGTCCGGTTCACGGACCGGTGCCCCGGCCGGCATCCCACCCGCCAGGCCGGGGACGTCGAAGAGGGGATGCCAAAGAGGGGATGCCAAAGACACGCTCCTCGCCACCGGGCGAAGGAATTCACCCGGCCGGTACGCCCGCCCTCACCGGGACGCGCCGGCAGACACGCTCCTCGCCGCCGAGCGAAGGGGCTCAGGCGGCGGCCGCCAGCCTCCGCTTGAACTCCTCGGCCGCCGCCTTGGGATCGTCGGCCTCGGTGATGGCCCGCACGACCACGACCCGGCGCACACCGTAGGAGATGACCTCGTCCAGGTTGACGAGGTCGATGCCGCCGATGCCGAACCAGGGCCGTTCGGTCTCCAGGGCCGCGGCATGCCCGAGCAGGCCGGGGCCCGGAGCGTGCCTGCCGGGCTTGGTGGGTGTCGGCCAGATCGGGCCGCAGCAGAAGTAGTCGACGCCGGGCTCGACCGCCGCGGCGGACGCCTCCTCGGGGGCGTGAGTGGAACGCCCGATGAGGATGTCGTCGCCGAGCATGTCGCGCACGATGGGCACCGGCAGATCGCCCTGGCCGAGATGGAGCACGTCGGGACGGATCGCATAGGCGATGTCGGCCCTGTCGTTCACGGCCAGGAGCTTGCCGTGCCGGTCACAGGCCTCACGGAAGACGGCGAGGAGGTCGATCTCCTCACCCGCCTCAAGGCCCTTCTCGCGCAGCTGCACGATGTCGACCCCGCCCGCGAGGGCGGCGTCGAGGAAGTCCGCGAGGTCTCCCCGGTCACGTCGCCCGTCGGTGCACAGATACAGGCGGGCGTCAGAAACCGAGGGCTTGGGCACGTCTCTTCACTTCCGTGTGGCGGCCCGCCACGATCGCGTCGACCGGCGAGCCCGGCAACGTGTCGTCGGGGGTGAAAAGCCAGCGGAGCGACTCGACGTCGTCGTATCCGGCGTCGAGGAGCACCGTGAGAGTGCCCGGCAGCCCCTTGACGACGTCCGCGCCGGCGAGGAAGGCCGCAGGGACCTGTGGCTCACCACCGCCCCTGCGCACTCCGATGAGCTTGCGGTCCTTGAGAAGTTGCTTGGCGCGACCGGCGCTCAGGTTGAGCCTCCTGGCAACCTCGGTCAGGGTGAGCCACTCGCCCACCAACTGGTCGGTCTCCCGGTCGATCTGCGCAACAGAAAGCGTCACGAATCCACCACTACCACATCGAGCCCTTCGCCAAACACCTGGCGGCGAGGTTACGCCACCGTACAGTCGCGCAACGCTATCGCAGGGTCGGCGAGGCGATTGACATCGAGGCGCCGTCCGCCCTCGATGAGGCGGCGCCCCTGGACGAGGTCGCGGGGACGGTTGACCGACAGGAGCGCGGCGAGCCGGTCGTCTTCGGTCACCCAGCACACCGCCCACCCGGGCTTTCCCTCGGCCGCCGGGTCTCCGCGCCGGATCAGGCGGGCGCCGTCGTGGTGCCCGGCGTACTGGACCATGTGGCCGAACTGCTCGGACCAGAAGTAGGGGACCGGGTCGTAGACGGCGACGTCGCCGACGAGCGTGGCCGCGGCCACGTCCGGGGCGCCCAGGGCGGTGTCCCAGTGCTCGACGCGGAGGCGCACGCCGTAGCGGCGCGACCACCAGGCCGCGCAGTCGCCCACGGCGACCACGCCGGGCAGCGAGGTGCGCAGGTGCTCGTCGGTGACCACGCCGTTGTCGAGCCTGATGCCGGAGCCGGCCAGCCACTCGGTCGCGGGCCGCACGCCGACACCCGTGACGACCACGTCGGCCTCGACCGCGGAGCCGTCGGCCAGGATGAGCCCCCCGTGCTCGACCGAGGCGACCATGGTGCCCAGGCGCAGGTCGACGCCCGCCTCCGCGTACCAGGGGGCGGTGTAGGCACCGACCTGGCCGAGCGCGGTGGACAGCGGGGTGGCCGCGGCCTCGACGACGGTCACGACGCACCCCGCCTTGCGAGCGGCGGTGGCCACCTCGGCGCCGATCCAGCCCGCGCCGATCACGGCGACCCTCGTCCCCCTGCCGAGCAGGGAACGCAGCCGGAGCGCGTCGTCGATGGTGCGCACCACGTGCTGGGGGCCGTCCCCGCGCAGCCGGATCGGGCGCGCGCCGGTGGCGATGACCAGGCCCTCGTAGGCCAGCTCGCCCTCGGTGGTCTCGACCACTCCGGGGTGGAGCCCCTTGGCGGAGACACCCGCGTGGAAGTCGACCTCAAGCGCGTCGAGGTCGGAGTCGACGACTGTGGAGTCGGTCTCGCCGAGCAGCACCCCCTTGGACAGGGGTGGACGATCGTATGGTCTGTGCCGCTCCTCCCCGATCAGCGTGATCCTGCCGCCGAACCCGCGGGCCCGTAACGCCTCGACGCTGCGTACACCGGCCAAGCCGGCGCCTACCACTACGACATGATTCACACTTCCTGACCATAAGCGTCAGCACCGTACTCCTACCAACGGTCGTTGATAACGAAAATGGTATTTACCTCACATCTGACGCTCTAGGCGTGTTGCCGGACCCACTAGGGTGAAGGGAAGACGCGCGGGAGCCCGGAACGCACCGGGCTGAGAGGAGGGCCGCGGGACGACGAAGGACCCTGCGCGAGCCAGGTGGTGCGCGAGGAGGAAATCCGCACGGCACGAGGCGAGCGAGGTCCGGAGGCGACCGCGAGCGGGCCCTCGACCGCCACGAACCTGATCCGGGTCATGCCGGCGAAGGGAGCGGAGCACTTATGGCGGACCATTTCGACCTCCTCGTCGTCGGCGGGGGGGTGATCGGGCTGTCGGTGGCCTGGCGTGCCGCCGGCCGGGGCCTGAGGGTGGCGGTGGCCGACCCCGCGCCCGCCTCCGGCGCCTCGCACGCGGCGGCCGGCATGCTGGCCCCGGTCAGCGAGGTCACCTACACCGAGGAGCCGCTCCTGCGGCTGGGCCTGGCCTCCCTGGCCCGCTGGCCCGCCTTCGCCGCCGAACTGGCGGACGCCGGCGGGCACGACCTCGACTACCGCACCGACGGCACCCTCGACGTCGCCTTCGGCTCGGACGACCTGGCCGCGCTGGACGACCTCGCCGCCTTCGCCGCCAAGCTGGGGTTGCCCGCCGAGCGGCTCACCGGCCGCGAGTGCCGCCGCCTGGAACCCATGCTGGCCCCCGCTGTCCGCGGCGGTCTGCTGGCGGGCGGCGACGCCTGGGTGGACCCCAGGAGGGTCACCACCGCACTCCTCGCCGCCCTGGAGCGGGCGGGCGGTGCCCTGGTGCGCGCCCGCGTGACCGAGCTGCTCACGGCCGCCGGAGCGGTCACCGGGGTAGGGCTGGCGACCGGCGAGAGCGTCGGGGCCGAGAAGGTGATCCTCGCCGCCGGGGCCTGGTCGGGCTCCCTGCCGGGAATGCCGCCCGAGGCACTTCCCCCGGTGCGGCCGGTCAAGGGCCAGATCATGCGGCTGCGCTCCCCCACGCCGATCCTGCGGCGATGCGTGCGCGGGGTCGTGCACGGTTCGAACGTCTACCTGGTGCCACGCGGCGACGGCGAGATCGTCCTCGGCGCCACGCAGGAGGAGATGGGCTTCGACACCCGCGTCACCGCCGGTGGGCTGTGGGAGCTGCTGCGCGACGCGCGGGAGCTCGTCCCCGGCGTGACCGAGCTGGAGGTGGCCGAGGTCGCCGCGGGACTGCGCCCCGGCACCCCGGACAACCTGCCGCTGGTCGGTCCCACGATCGTGCCCGGCCTCCATATGGCCACCGGACACCACCGGGGCGGGGTACTCCTCGCCCCGCTCACCGCCGACCTCTGCTCGGGCGAGACCGACCCCGAGCTCTCCCCGATCTGCTCACCCCTCCGCTTCCAGGAGCACCCACAGCAGGAGCTGTCATGAACGTGACCATCAACGGCGCCGCGCACGAGTTGCCCTCGGGGGCGACCGTCGCGCAGGCCGTGCAGCGGCTGACCGGCATGCGGAGCGGGGTGGCCGTCGCGGTGAACGACGAAGTCGTCTCGCGCGGCGCCTGGGAGGCCACCGCGCTGGCGGAGGCCGACCGGGTCGAGGTGCTCACCGCGGTTCAGGGAGGGTGACCGGCATGGCGGACGATCTGCTCATCGGCGGCGAGAAGTTCTCCTCACGTCTCATCATGGGCACCGGGGGCGCCCCGTCCCTGGAGATCCTCGACGCGGCGCTCGCCGCGTCGGGGACCGAGCTGACCACCGTCGCGATGCGGCGGCTCGACCCGGCCGCACGGGGCTCGGTGCTCGACGTGCTGCGCCGGCGCGACATCAAGGTACTGCCGAACACCGCGGGCTGCTTCACCGCCGGGGAGGCCGTGCTGACCGCCAGGCTGGCCAGGGAGGCGCTGGAGACCGACTGGGTGAAGCTTGAGGTCATCGCCGACGAGCGCACCCTGCTGCCCGATCCCATCGAGACCTTCGACGCCGCCGAACGACTGGTCGCCGACGGGTTCGTGGTGCTGCCCTACATCGGCGACGACCCCGTGCTGGCACGCAGGCTGGAGCAGGCCGGCTGCGCGGCGGTGATGCCGCTGGGAGCCCCCATCGGTTCCGGGCTGGGCATCCGCAACCCGCACAACATCGAGCTGATCGTGGAGTTCGCGAACGTGCCGGTGATCCTGGACGCTGGGATCGGCACGGCCAGCGACGCGGCACTGGCCATGGAGCTGGGCTGCGACGCGGTTCTGCTGGCCACCGCGGTCACCCGGGCGCGGCGCCCGGAGCTGATGGCTCAGGCGATGCGCGCGGCCGTTTCGGCGGGCCGGGCGGCCCACCTGGCCGGACGGATACCCCGGCGTCGCTACGCGGAGGCCTCCTCCCCTCTTCATCGATAGAAAACGACCACGTCTCGGCATCGGTTTGGGATTCATGGATCCTGCCGGCGTCAAATCGCCCGTAAACTCGGCCACGTGGACACGACGCTTACGGACCCCCTGGTCGGGAAACTCCTCGACGGGCGTTACCGCGTCGAGTCCCGGATCGCCCGGGGCGGGATGGCGACCGTCTATCTGGCCCTGGACATCCGGCTCGACCGCACAGTCGCCGTGAAGGTGATGCACCGCTCTCTCGCCGAGGACCCCGCCTTCGTACGGCGCTTCATCGGCGAGGCCAAATCAGTGGCGAGCCTGTCGCATCCCAACGTGGTGCACGTCTTCGACCAGGGCACGGACGGTGACAACGTCTACCTCTCGATGGAGTACGTGCCGGGCCGGACCCTGCGCGACGTACTCCGCGAGCGGGGTAGGCTGCCCGCCCGCGAGGCACTGGAAGTCATGATCCCGGTGCTCGCCGCGCTGGGCGCCGCCCACCAGTCGGGCCTGGTCCACCGGGACGTCAAACCGGAGAACGTGCTGCTCGCCGACGACGGCCGGGTCAAGGTGGTGGACTTCGGCCTGGCCCGCGCGATCGAGGCGACCAACCAGACGCGCACCGGTGTCATGATCGGCACCATCGGCTACATGTCCCCCGAGCAGGTGACCGCAGGGGCCGCCGACGCCCGCAGCGACGTCTACGCGGCCGGCATCATGCTGTTCGAGCTCCTGACCGGCCGCCAGCCGTACGAGGGCGACACCCCGATGTCGGTGGCCTACCGGCACGTGCACGACACGGTGCCCGTACCCTCCGCGCTGCTCCCCGGCTCTTCCCCGCTGCTCGACACCCTGGTGGCCAGGGCGACGGCCCGCGATCCCGCGAGCCGTCCCGCGGACGCCACCGCGCTGCTGGTCGCCGCCGTCGACGCGCACCGGATGCTGCCCAGGGAGAGCGGCCCGGTGCAGTCCGTCCCCGTCGGGCCGCCGCACGCCCACGAGACGGTCGTGTCCGCGCCGCCCGCCCCGGCCAACCACACGCTGATCCAGCCCCGCGTCGAACTGCTCACCAGCCCGGTGGGCGATCAGCCCCCGCCCGCTCCCAAGGCGCGCAAGATGTCCGGCGCCCGCTGGTTCCTGCTCGCGCTGGCCGTGGTCATGGTGATCGCGGTGGGGGTGACCGGCTGGCTGTTCTCGCAGAACACCACCATCGTGGTGCCCTCCACCCTGGTGGGCAAGAACATCACGGTCGCCACCAGCGAGGCCAGGCAGCGCGGCTTCACCGTCGAGGAGGGCGAGCCCAAGCACGACGAGAAGGTGCCCAAGGGCAACGTGCTCAGTACCGACCCCGTGGCGGGCACCGAGGCCGAACCGGGGAGCAAGCTGACCCTGATCGCCTCGGCCGGCCCCAAGCGGGTCGCGGTGCCCAACGTGGTGGGCATGACCGACCCTCAGGCCAGGAGCAGGCTGGCGGAGACCTCGCTCCTCGTCGGCAAGGTCAGGAAGCAGCCCAGCGAGACCGTGCCGCGCGGCCAGGTGATGCGGACCGTCCCCGCCGTGGGGAACCCGGTCAAGGAGGGCAGCAAGGTCGACCTGGTCGTGAGCGCGGGCCTGCTCATGCCGGACGTCAGGGGCATGCCCCGCGACCAGGCCGACGGGGTGCTGCGCGGGGCCGGATTCGCCCCCGAGTTCGTCGAGCAGACCGACGCCGCCCAGCCGTGCACGGTCATCGCCCAGGATCCTCAGCCCAAGGCCGAGGTCGACAAGGGCGCCGTGGTCCGGCTGACCCTTTCGCAGTGCGCCGCCGAGTGGCACTGGCCCTGGGAGAACAACGGTGAGGCACCTCCCGGCGACGGCGGAAACGTCGTGGTGATCCCGAACATCGTCTTCAAGGACTTCAGGGCTGCGCGCGACGAGCTGCGCGCCGCGGGGGTCACGGTGAAGCTGAGGCGGACCCTGGGCAAGGGCACGGTGCTGGCCCAGGTCCCGCCGGCCGGCCAGGCGGTCCCGCCCGGCACCGAGGTCACCATCTGGTACTGACGGCCGGGACGGGTTCGGCGCCCGGCGCCCACGCCGGGGGGAACCTCCGCGTTCCGCGTGCTCAGCCTCCGCTGAGGAGACCGTGCAGGCGGATCCTGGCGAGGCCGCCGTCGGGGTGGATGTCCACCCTGGCGTACCCGGCCTCGGGCGCGTCGGTGATGCGGAAGCGGTGCCGGGTGTCGGGCAGCAGGCGGGTCCTGGGCAGCAGCGGGAACCAGGTGGCGCCGTCCGTGCTGCCCGTGACGGAGACCTCGGCGGGAGCGTTGAACACCAGGTTGGTGGTGTCGATCTCGGCGAGCCTGACGATCCCGGGACCCGCCAGGCGGATCACCAGCCAGTCGTTGCCACCGTCGCGGCGGCGGGCGGTCTCCCAGCCCTCGGCCTGGTGGCGGGCGAGGCCAGGAAAGATGGCGTTGTTGGGCGAGGAGTAGAACTCGTTGGAGCAGGCGGTGACGAGCGCGCCGTTCTCCAGCGCGGCCAGGTCCAGGCCGAGTCCCTCGTACACCGACAGGTCGGGCCTGACCTCGCCGTGCACCCGCAGCCGGGCGATGCCCCCGTCGGGGAACATGTTCAGCCGCACGTGGGTGTAGCGGTGCTCGCCGGACACCTCGAAGAAGTGCTCGGCGTCCCCATTGAGGTCGCTCCTGGGTACGATCTCCACCCAGTGGGCCGCCTCCAGCTCGGCGACCGTCGGGTAGCCCTCGACCTCGGCCCCCTCTACGGATGCGTGTGGCGGGTAGTTGCCCTTGAACCAGGCGGTGTCGATCACGACCCCCCGGACCACCCCGGGCATGCCGAGCCGGACCAGTGCCCAGTCGTGGCCGGGCTCGCGCCGCCTGCGGGTCTCCCAGCCGTCGTAGACCTGCCCCTTGGCGCCGAAGGTGTGCGGCCGGAAGCCGGGGCGGCCCGGCCGGATGAGGCTCTCCCTCTCGGCGAAGGACTCGTCGTTGGCCGAGATCACCGAGCCGCCGAGGGTGCGCAGGGCGAGGTCGGGCAGTGCGGTGAACTCGGTCAAGGAGAGAACCTTTCTCGCGAGGAGCGGACTCGGCCGCCCGGATCGTGCTGAGGAGCGGACTCGGCCGCCCGGATCGTGCTGTGGGAGGGCCGGCTACCGGAGGACGCCCCTGGACTCCTTCCCCACGGTCCGGCCGCGCAGCCAGGTCGTACGGACCACACCCGTGAGCGTCCTGCCGTGATAGGGCGTGACCGGATTCCTGTGGTGCAGCCTGGAGACGTCCACGGTGTGGACGGCGTCGGTGTCGAAGGCGACCAGGTCCGCGTCGGCGCCCTCGACGATGGCGCCCTTGCCGTGCAGCCCGGCCAGCTCGGCCGGGCGGGTGGCCATCCAGCGCACCACGTCGCCCAGGCCGTGCCCGCGCCGCGCCGCCTCGGTCCAGATCGCGGTCAGGCCGAGCTGGAGGGAGGAGATCCCGCCCCAGGCGGCGGCGAAGTCGGGCACCTTCAGGTCGGGGGTGGAGGGCGAGTGGTCGGAGACAACGCAGCCGAGCACCCCGTCGGCGAGCCCGCGCCACAGCTCGTCGCGGTTGGCCGCGGCACGGATCGGCGGGCAGCACTTGAACTGGGTGGCGCCCTCGGGCACCTCCTCGGCCACCAGTGTGAGGTAGTGCGGGCAGGTCTCCGCGGTGAGCCTGATCCCCTCCCGCCTGGCCCTGGCCAGCGGTTCCAGGCAGAGCGCGGACGACACGTGCAGGATGTGCGCCCGCACCCCGGTCTCCTCCGCCAGCGCGGCGACCCGCTCGACGGCACGGCGCTCGGCCTCTCCGGGGCGGGAGTCGAGGAACTCCGGGTATCGCGGCCCCACCGGGTCGGCGAGCAGCGCGGGATCCTCGGCGTGGACGACCAGCAGGCCGTCAAAGGAGGCGATCTCCACCATGGCCGCCCGCAGCCCGTCCGTGTCCAGCGGCGGGAACTCCTCCACACCCGACGGGGACAGGAAGCACTTGAACCCGCGCACACCCGCCTCGTGCAGCGCCCTCAGGTCCCCGACGTTGCCGGGGATCGCCCCGCCCCAGAAGGCGACGTCCACCGCGCACTGCCCCTCCGCGGCGTTCCTCTTCACGGCCAGGGCGTCCACGTTCACGGTCGGCGGCAGCGAGTTGAGCGGCATGTCCACGATCGTGGTCACCCCGCCCGCCGCGGCGGCCCGGGTGGCGGAGGCGAAACCCTCCCAGTGGGTCCGGCCGGGCTCGTTGACGTGCACATGGGTGTCGACGAGGCCCGGCAGCAGCGCGACGTCGCCGAGGTCGACCTGCTCAGCGGCATTCAGCTCGGCGTCGTTCAGCTCCGCGTCGTGGGCGCGCACCCCGACGATCTTCCCGTCCCGTACGGCGACGACCGCCGGGCCCTCTCCTCCGGGCAGCACGGCCCGGCGGGACCGGATGACCAGATCCGGCACGTCCTCAGCCCTCGCACTCATCGGCTCTCCGTCCTGCCTGC
Source organism: Streptosporangium sp. NBC_01810 (assembly GCF_035917355.1). NCBI lineage: Bacteria > Bacillati > Actinomycetota > Actinomycetes > Streptosporangiales > Streptosporangiaceae > Streptosporangium > Streptosporangium sp. NBC_01810. The sequence goes on from NZ_CP109070.1 coordinate 4,222,906, forward strand.
TTCTCACCGCGGAACGCGCCGGCCTGAGCGCCCGGACCCCACACGCTCATCGGCCCCGTGCCCCCTTCCCGTCCTCGCCGCGCCCGGGCGGCGCCGGAGTGGCGCTCAAAGTGCGCCCGAGCGGTGCCCGAGTGGTGCCCGAGTGGTGCCGGAGTGGTGCCGGAGTGGTGCTCAAAGGTGCCTCTCGGCGACCGTGCGCGCGAGCCGTTCCAGCAGTGGGCCCGCCTGCGACATGCACACGGCCGGGTCGGGCTCGATGTCGGTGAGCGCGTAGGCGGCCGTGATGCCGGCCGCGCTCAGCTCCTCGTCACCGAGAGCGCGGCGCCCGCAGACCACGACGACGGGGACCCCCGCCTTGGCCGCGGCGCTCGCGACCCCCGCGGGTGCCTTGCCGCGCAGCGTCTGCTCGTCGAGCGAGCCCTCACCGGTGACGACGAGGCACGCCCCCTCAAGGCTGTCCTGGAATCCGAGCAGGTCGAGGAGGTAGTCGATGCCGGGCCGAAATTCGGCCGCCAGGAAGGCCAGCGCGGCGAAGCCCACTCCCCCGGCGGCACCGGCGCCCGGCTGCCCGGCCACGCCCATCGAACGGACGACGCCGTCGTGCTCGGCGGCCCCGACCAGACCGTGGGTGTGCGCGGCGACGGCGGCCAGCCTGGCGAGGGCGGCGTCGAGCAGCCTCACCTCGTCGGGGCTCGCACCCTTCTGCGGCCCGTACACGGCGGCGGCTCCGTGCGTGCCGAGCAGCGGGTTGTCCACGTCGCCCGCGACGACGAACTCGACATCATCGATCTCGATAAAGTCGGATTTATCGATTTTTGCCAGGTTGCCGAGGGCGGCTCCGCCGAACGGGAGCTCCTGCCCGTCGGCGTCCAGGAAGCGGACGCCGAGCGCCCGCATCATGCCCGTGCCTCCGTCGGTGCAGGCGCTGCCGCCGAGGCCGAGCACGATCCGCCGGGCCCCGCGCCGTACGGCGTGGGCGATCAGCTCGCCGGTGCCGTGGCTGGTCGCGGTGAGGGGTGCCGTCTCGACGCCCTCGTGCGCGAGCGACCCCGCCGCTGAGACGACCGGCCCCGAGGCGGCCGGTAGCCGCCGCAGCCCTGACGCCTCGGCCAGCTCGACGACCGCGGTCGCCACGTCCCCACCCGGGAGGGCGTCGCGCCAGGCGTAGGAGGCGAGGACCGGCTCGCCGACGGGACCGGTGACCTCGACCTCGACCCGGGTGAACCCGCAGGCCACGACCGCGTCCACGGTGCCGTCACCGCCGTCGGCCACCGGCAGCGCGACCGTGGCGACGCCGGGCCCGAGACCCGCGGCGATCCGCTCGGCGACCTCCGCAGCCGTCAGCGAGCCCTTGAACTTGTCCGGGGCGATAACCACATGTCCCGACAACTCAGACAACCCTGCCCCCTAATGGCGGATGGGCGGCACGTGTCCCCCGCCCGTGTGAGCCGGCGGGGACCGGATACCTGACCCCGATGAAACGGAGAACAATCATCACATCCACCCCCTGAGCGTCCTCGACGCCCGGTCCGGTCGCGACACCACCGGCCGCGGCGGGGACCACCCGCACGCTTCGCTGCCTCACCCGCGGCGGCCGCCGGTGATCCCGCCGGACACGGAGACTCCGGGCTCTCCTCATCGGGTCTTCCCGGGCGTGGAGACCCCGGGCTCCGGCTCCGGGGAGGACATCAGGCGCCGACCTCCTGGCTCGCGGTGAAGCCCTGCTCGGCGGCCAGGCGCATGAGGCGGCGGTGCGCCTCGCCACCGGCGCGGCCGAGTTCGTCCTGGGCGACGGTGCGCAACTCGTCGTCCTCGACGACGGTCTCCCCTCCCACCAGCAACCGGGCCAGCGGAGGCTGCCGGGTGCCGAAGACCAGGGCACAGACCGGGTCGGCGACCGCGGAGGCGAAGGCCCCGGTGCGCCAGAGGGCGATGTCGGCGAGTTTTCCCACCTCCAGCGAGCCGAGCTCCTCCTGCCGGCCCAGGTTCCTCGCCCCGCCCAGGGTGGCGATCTCCAGGGCCTGGCGGGCGGTGAGCGCGGTGGGCCCGTACCTGGCCCGCTGGAACAGCAGGGCCTGGCGCATCTCACCCGACATCGAGGTCAGCTCGGCCGAGGCGCTGCCGTCCACCCCCAGGCCGACGGTCGCGCCCCTGCGGAGCATCTCGGAGACGCGGGCGATCCCGGCCCCGAGGCGGCCGTTGGAGCTCGGGCAGTGCGCGGAGCCGGTACCGGTCTGGGCGAAGATGTCGATGTCGCCGTCGCTCAGGTGAACGGCGTGGGCGAACCACACGTCCGGGCCGAGCCAGCCGAGCTTCTCCATGTAGTCGACCGGGCGCTGCCCGACCTGCCGCAGGCAGTGCTCCTCCTCGTCGAGGGTCTCGGCAAGGTGCGTGTGCAGGCGTACCCCCTTGGACCTGGCCAGCGCGGCGGCCTCGGTCATCAGGTCGGCACTGACGGAGAACGGCGAGCAGGGGGCGACCGCGACGCGGAGCCTGGAGGAGAAGGACGGGTCGTGGTAGGTGTCGACGGCCTCGGCCGTGGCGTCGAGGATCTCGTCGAGCCGTTCGACCACCACGTCCGGCGGCAGGCCACCCTGCGACCTACCCCGGTCCATCGAGCCTCGGGCGGGGTGGAAGCGGAGCCCGACCTCCCTGGCCGCCTCGATCTCCGCGGCGAACAGATCCCCGCGCCCGGACGGGAAGATGTAGTGATGGTCGCTGGAGGTGGTGCAGCCGGACAGGGCCAGATAGCCCAGCCCCGCGCCCGCCGCGCCCTTCACCACCTCGGCGTCCATCGCGGCCCACACCTGGTAGAGCGCCGTCAGCCACTCGAACAGCGTGGCGTCCTGGGCGAGCCCCTGGGAGGCCCACTGGTAGAGGTGGTGGTGGGTGTTGACCAGGCCGGGGGTGGCCAGGCAGCCGGTGCCGTCGATTCTGGCCGCACCCGGTACGACCGGGGCGGGACCCGCTCCGAGGGCCACGATCCGGTCACCCTCGACGTGGATGTGTCCCGAGGGGATCTCCGGACCCACGACCGGGGCGATGTGCACGTTCTCGATCAGGATGGCGCTCAACGAGACTCCTTGGGCGTGAGGGTTCCGGCCCGTGGCGGCGGGGAGGCGGTCGCGTGCGCTTCCAGGACCCGCTCCGGAACCGATCGCGGTTCCGATCGCGGTTCCGGCCTCGCCGGGGCGGTCAAGCGCTCTCCTCGCCGCGCGGTCCCGAGCCCGCGTCGGCCTTGCGCGCCGCGGCGAGGCGTACGGCGTCGAGGATCTTCTCGTAGCCGGTGCATCGGCACAGGTTGCCCGCCAGGGCCTCGCGGATCTCGGCGTCGGACGGCCGCGGAATCCGCTCGATCAGGTCGTGAGCCTGGACGATGAGGCCGGGGGTGCAGAAACCGCACTGGACGGCTCCGCATTCGACGAACGCCTCCTGGACCGGATCGAGCCGGTCGCCGTCGGCGAGTCCCTCGATGGTGCGGACCACGCGGCCCTCGACCTGCCCGGCCGCGACCAGGCACGCGCAGACGGGCAGCCCGTCGAGGTAGACGGTGCAGGAGCCGCACTCGCCCTGCTCGCACGCGTTCTTGGAACCCGGCAGGCCCACCCGTTCGCGCAGGACGTACAGGAGGCTCTCGCCCTCCCAGACATCGTCGACGCTCTCGCCGCGTCCGTTGACCGTGAAGGTGAGGCGCATCAGCCGGTCCTCCTCTCGAAGTGCCCGGAGCGTAACTCGTTCCACGCCCAGGTGAGGGTGCGCCGCGCCATCACCGCGATGGCGTGGCGCCGGTAGTCGGCGGTACCGCGCACGTCGTCGATCGGCGAGGCGGCCTCGGCGGCCAGCTCACCGAAGCGCCCGAGCACCGCGGGGTCGAGCCGCGCCTCCCAGTCGAGTTCCGCGGCCAGGAACTCCTCGGCCGCGACGGCGCGCCGGGGGGTCGGGGCGGCCGAGCCGATGCCGGTGCCGACCCTGCGCTGTCCGGGATGGAGCGCGATCGCGAACGAGCAGACCGCGATCACCATGGCGTTGCGGGTACCGACCTTGGAGAAGTACTGCGGGCCGCTCGCGGGGCTCATCCAGAACGCCCTGATCAGCTCGTCGGGCTCCAGCGCGCTGCGCTTGACCCCGAGGTAGAAGGCCGCGGCCGGGATCATACGCACGCCCCGGGCCGCGGACTCGACCTCGATGACCGCGTCACCGGCGAGCAGCGGCGGGTGGCTGTCCCCGGCGGGCGAGGCCGCGCCGAGGTTGCCTCCCACCGTCCCCCGGTTGCGGATCTGTGGCGAGCCGACGGTGCGGGAGGCCTGTGCCAGCCCTGGCAACCGGTCGCCCAGCTCGGCGATCAGCCGGGTGTACGACACGCCCGCGCCGACCCTGAGCATGCCGTCCGCCTCCCGGCTCCATGTCGCGAGCTCGGCGACCCGGTTCAGGTCGAGCAGCCCGGCAGGCCGTCGCACGTCGAAGTTGAGCTCGACCATCATGTCGGTGCCGCCGGCGATGGGCGCCACCTCAGGCCGGTCCGCCTTGGCGGCCAGTGCCTCCGCCCAGGTGGCGGGGCGCAGGAAATCCACGGTCATCACTCCCAGGCGAAGCGGGCGTCGGGGGCGTCGTCACGGAGCACGCCGCCCTCGATCAGCCCGTAGGGACGGTCGGCGGCGTAGAACACCTCGTTAGGGTTGTCCAGCCCGAAGGGGGTGAGGTCTACCAGGAAGTGGTGCTTGTTGGGCATCGCCAGGCGCACCTCGCAGACCTCCTCCCGGGCGTTCAGCACCCGCTCGCCCATCGCGTAGAGCGTCTGCTGCAGCGACAGGCTGTAGGTCTCGGCGAACGCGCCGAGCAGGCAGCGGCGTACCTCGTCGTAGGACTCCCCGTAGTGGGACTCCCCGTAGTGGGACTCCCCGCGGGAGTCCCCGCGCGGCGGCACGCCTGGCAGGTGCCGCCAGCGGGCCGAGACCTCGGTGGCCAGGACGCGGTCCCTGGTGGGTCTCAAGGTGGTGTACTCGTCCTCGGCGAAGCCGGAGAACTCCGAGCCCGTCGAGTTGAGCACCACCAGGTCCTTCAGCCCGGAGACCACGGTGGTGGTGCCGTCCCGGTCGTGGTGGACGACGCAGGTGCGCACCTCCCTGCCGGAGCGGACGAAGGAGTGCCGCCCGCCTTCGGCTTTTCGGCCCTCCCGGGCCTCCCGGGCTGCTTCGGCGGCTTCCAAGGATCCCGGAGTTCCCGGGGCTCCCGGGGCTCCCAGGGCTCTTGGGGCTCCCGGGGCTCTTGGGGCGGAGTCGCCGTCCACCGGGATCCGGTCCCAGAAGTACTCCTCGATCTCCACGCGGGCGTGGTGGACCGTGGGCTGGGAGTCCACGTAGTGACGGGCCAGCAGGATCGCGAAGTCCTCGATCTGCTCGACACCGTGCTTCCTGGCGAAGGCGTACACGGTGTTCTTCTGCGTGTCGGTCGGCAGGACCGCGGCGTTGTCGCCGATGAGATGGACCGCCTCCATGTCGCCGGAGAGCGCCGAGCCGACGGTGACGTCCTTGAGGTGGTGGACGCCTCCGTCCCTGACGACACGGACCAGGCGGATCTCCGCCTTGCCGTAGCGGTTGGGGCCGAGAACGACGGGCATGCTAGCTCCCTCGATACGTCGAGTAGGCGAACGGGCTGAGCAGCAGCGGCACGTGGTGGTGCTCCCCCGGGTTCGCCACCGTGAAGTCGATCGAGACCCGTGGGTAGAAGGCGGCCACCCCGCGGGCGGCGAAGTAGTCCCCGGTGTCGAAGACCAGCCGGTGGGCGCCCGCCCCGCACGTCCACCCCGCGATCCGCCCGTCGGCGTCGGTGACGCCCTCGGCGAGCACCTCGCCGTCCCTCTCCAAGCGTACGGCGACACCCGCCGCCGGCCTGCCCAGGGCGGCGTCCAGCACGTGCGTGGACAGGCTCATACGGGACCTTCCGCAAGCATGGGTTCGAGGAGTACGGGCCCGGATCCCGGGAGCTCGGAGCTCACGTGGCCGTCCGCGGAAGCACGGGAGCCAGGTGGCCGCTCTCGAGGAGTTTCACCAGCCGCAGACGGGTGATCTTCCCGAGTTCGGCCCTGACGACGTCTCGCTCGGTGTCCTCGTCGTTACCGAGCCGCTCGGTGAGACGGGCCAGCATCTCCTCGGCCGGCAGACCGGTGGCGCAGATCAGGTAGACGTGGCCGAACCGCCGCTCGTAGGCGCGGTTGCCCTCCGCCAGCCGGTCCAGGACCTCCCGCCCCGCCGTCTCGACGCCCGACTGCTCCCGGCGAGACCAGTCCGCCTCCCTTCCGGAGTGACCGGCCGCCGGGTCGCTCTCGCGGGGCGGTTCGCCGATCCGGGGGTGGGCGGCCAGCGCCTCGCGTACACCGGACCAGTCCAGGCTCCGCACGGTGGCCTCCGCGACCTCGGTCAGCCGGCCGGGGTCGCGATAGGGGCGCAGCGCGGCCACCTTCGCGGCGAAGCCCCGGCAGGCACAGCAGGCCAGCAGTTCGGCCTCGGCCTCCTCGGCGCCCAGCGCGTTGAAGGCGGCCAGCCCCGCGACCTGCGGCGCGGAGTGCACGTTCGACATGTGAGCAGTACACACACCATCGGCGCGTACAGTCCAGCGACAAGCGCCCCAAACTGTGCCAAGGGTTTGCCGCAGATTTCCGCAACATCCTCCAAACCTGCCGGTATCCGGCGTTCGGTTCTCCTCGGGACACACGGCTGAGCGCACCGCCGGCAAGCGTTCGGTTCTCCTCGGGACACACGGCTGAGCGCACCGCCGACATCTGTCACCGGTCGCCTCAGGGGCGGACGGAGCCGGTGTGGGACCAGGCCGCGCGACCGGCCTGCCGCCTGTGAGACACCGGGGTCGACGCCTAAACTACGGTCATCATGACTTCACTCTCTCCCATCGGCGGACACGTCTCCGTCACCGGCGGTCTCGCCAAGGGCGGCCTGCGGTACGCCTCCGACATCGGTGCCGAGATGATCCAGGTGTTCGTCACCAACCCGCGCGGCTGGGCACTCGCCGTGGGCGACCCCGCCCAGGACGCCAAGCTCCTCGAGTCCGGCGTGCTCTCCTTCGTGCACGCGCCCTACCTGATCAACATGGGCTCGCCCAGCGCCGAGACGCTGGAGAAGTCGGTGGCCACCGTGCGGCACAACCTGCTGCGCGGCCACGCGATCGGCGCGAAGGGAGTGGTCGTCCACACGGGGTCGGCGGTGAGCCAGTCCCGCGACGAGGCATTGCGCCAGCTGCGTGAACATCTCCTGCCGCTCCTGGAGGAGATCCCCGACGACGGACCCGACCTGCTGCTGGAGCCGATGGCCGGGCAGGGCGCGGTGCTCTGCGCGACGGTCCAGGATCTGGAGCCCTACCTGGCGGCCCTCGACTGGCACCCGAAGGCGGGGATCTGCTTCGACACCTGCCACGCCTTCGCCGCCGGGCACGACCTGTCGACCCCCGAGGGCGTCAAGGAGACTCTGGACGCCCTGCACTCGATCGCCCCCGGGCGGCTCAAGCTGGTCCACGCCAACGACTCCAAGGACGTGTGCGACTCCAAGAAGGACCGGCACGAGAACATCGGCTCCGGCCACATCGGCGCCGAGCCCTTCGCCGACATGCTGCGCCATCCCGTGATGGCGGGGGTGCCGTTCTGCATCGAGACACCGGGCGGCGCCGAGAAGCACCGCGAGGACATCGAGGTGCTCAAGAAGCTCCGCGACCGGTGAGTTCCCGGCTCACCTGAGGTCGGACGGGACGCCCGTCCTCGTGATCCGGCCGCCCCCGTGTGGCCGGATCACGGTCCGGCCCGCTGGCCAACGCGGGCGTCCCGTCATATCGGAGATCGGCGACCCCTCCCCCTTCCGGTCAAGGACTCGGCGGCCGTGTGGCCGGATGCCGGTGCTCCCCCGGTGTCCGCGCATCAGGTCCTGCGTGAGCCTTCCGGCTCTGTCCCCCCTGACCCGGCGGGTCTCGCTCTCCGATGAGGGAACACTAGAGGCGCGCCCAGACGAGCGAGCGGCGCTTTCCCGCCAGCGCGATTAACGGTTCGTAGTTGTCGATGTGCGGAGAGTGTCGACACGACGAACGGCTCGCGGCGGGCGACGAACGGTCGATCGGGGGCTCGTGAGGCCCCTGGGACCCGCCTGACCCGCCCGTCCCGGGGAAACGCCGATGAGCCGGACGACCGCGAAACGGCGTACGGCACGCGAGGTCGGACAGTGCACGGGGGCCGACCAAGGGCACGGCGACCGTGAGCCGACCAAGGGCACGGCGACCGTGAGCGGGCGACCGGAGCCCGCACGGGTTCGAATCCCCGTGCGGGGGCCCGGAGAGGCGTGCGGCGGTTACCGCAGGGCGGCGGCGGAGGCAGGGCCTGACCCGGACGCGGTTACCGCAGGGCGGCGGCGGAGGGCAGGGGCCTGGCCCGGACCACGCCGGGGACGGCCGGACGGTCACGGAACTGGCGGACCAGCCGCTCGCGGACCTGGCGGGCGTGACGGCGGCTGACCGGAAGCGTCTCGGTACCCACCCGGAGCATCACCCTGCCACCGTCGAAGCGCAGCTCGCTCACGTGCCGCACCGAGACCAGCGTGCTGCGGTGCACCCGGATGAACCCCGACCCCGCCCAGCGCCGTTCCAGGGCGGCCAGCGGCATGCGGACCAGGTAGCTGCCCTCGTCGGTGTGGAGCCGGACGTAGTCGCCCTGCGCCTCGGCGAACCAGACGGCCTGCTGGGGCACGAACCTCGTCCGTCCCGCGAGCTCGACCGGGATGACGTCCTCCGGCACCGGGTCGGCCGCCGCGGGAATCATGGACTCCAGGCGCCGCACCGCCTCGGCCAGCCGGTCGGCCCTGACCGGCTTGAGCAGATAGTCGACCGCCTCCAGCTCGAATGCCTGCACCGCGCACTCCTCGTGGGCGGTGACGAAGACCAGCCGGGGCGGGTTGGGAAACCCCGCGATGAGCCTGGCCAGGTCGAGGCCGTCCAGTCCCGGCATCCGGATGTCAAGGAACACCCCGTCCAGCCGCTCGCCCGTGCCGATCATCTGGACCATGTCCTGGAGCGCGGTGACCCCGCCCGCCGCCGTGGAGACGTGCTCGATACGGGGGTCCTGGCGGAGGAGATAGGCGATCTCCTCAAGGGCGGGGACCTCGTCGTCAACGGCCAGGACTCGCAACATGACCCCACGCTGCCCTCTGAACCACACCCGCCGCAAGCCTGATGACAACTTCAGGTAATAGTTTGACTACAAATAGCTATTGGCGGGGTGGAGCTTGGGAACGCGGAGCCGCACCGTCGTGCCCGCGTTCGGGGCACTCTCCACGACCAGACCGTAGTCCTCACCGTAGATCCGGCGGAACCGCACGTCGACGCCCGCCAGCCCGATCCCGCCCTCCTCTCCCGACCGCGGCGCGGAGCCGTCGAGGAGCCCTCGGACCCGCTCGGGGGGCATGCCCGGGCCGTCGTCCTCAACGCTGATGTGGGCCTCGGACCCGGCGTCACCGACCACCACCCGCACCTCTCCATGACGTCCGGCGGCGGCCACGCCGTGCTTGACCGCGTTCTCCACCAGCGGCTGCAGGCAGAGGAACGGGACGGAGACCGACAGCACCTCCGGTGCGACCCTGAGGGTGAAACGGAGCCGGTCGCCGAACCTGGCACGTTCCAGCAGCAGGTAGCGGTCCACACAGTGCAGTTCCTCGGCGAGGGTGGTGAAGTCGCGCTCCCGGCGCAGCGCGTACCGGTTGAAGTCGGCGAACTCCACCAGCAGCTCCCGCGCCCGCTCGGGGTCGGTGCGAACGAACGAGGCGATGGTGGTCAGCGCGTTGTAGACGAAGTGAGGAGACATCTGGGCGCGCAGCACCCGCATCTCCTCCTCCATCGTCCGCCGCCGTGAGGAGTCGACCTCTGCCAGTTCCAGCTGCCCCGAGACCCACCTGGCGACCTCGGTGACGGTCCGCACCAGCGCCGGGCTCACCACGGGGTCGTACGCGGCGAGCGCCCCGACCACCCGGCCGTCGACGGTGAGCGGTACGACGATCCCGCCCCTGGTGGCACAGCCCGGCGTGTCACAGATCGGCTCGTCCCCGGTCAGCACGTGCGGGCGCGCCGAGGCGAGGACGGTCCTGGCGTGTTCGTGTGCGTGTTCGGGCGCGTGGTCGCGGTGGCAGCCCGCCGCGCCGTCCCAGGCGAGCAGGCCGCCGGTGTCGGCGACCGCGACGGCGCCGGTGCCCAGCAGGGCACGCAGGTGGCGGACCGCCTTGCGGGCGGACTCGTGGGTGAGCCCGGCCCGCAGCGAGGGGGCCGCCATCGCCGCGATGTGAAGTGTCAGAAAGGTGGCCTCGTCCGTCGGGCCGCCCTGCCGGTCCGGGTGTCGCCGGCGCGGGCGGGGAAGGACGAGTCCGAGAAGGGCGCTGAAGGCGCAGAGCAGCACCCAGCCGGTGGTCGACATGTGGAAAACCGTAGTCAACCCGCCCCGGTGATCAGGGGTGAACGCCGATCACGAGCCGATCAGGGCGGGCCTTCGCCCGCTTCCTCCTGATAGGAGTAGCGCTGCTCGCGCCAGGGGTCGGCGATGTTGTGGTAGCCACGTTCCTCCCAGAAGCCGCGCCTGTCCTCCAGCAGGTACTCCACGGCGCGCACCCACTTGACGCTCTTCCACGCGTACAGGTGCGGGACGATCATCCGCACCGGGAACCCGCGCTCCATGGCGATGGGCTTCTCGTCGAATTCCAGCGCGAACATCGTCTGGGAGCGGTCGAAGTCGCCGATGCGCACGTTGGCGCTGTAGCCGTACTCGCCCCAGATCATCACGTGCTTCACACCGGGCGCGGGCGGAGCGACCGCCATCAGCGTCGCCGCGGACACCCCGCCCCACTCGTTACCCATGATCGAGAACTTGGTGACGCAGTGGAAGTCGGCCACGATCGTGGTACGTGGCAGCGCGGAGAACTCGGGCCAGGTGAAACGGTGCTGCTCGCCCGAGGCCGTCGCCCCCATGACGTGCAGCTGCCACGTCTCCGGACGGAACCTGGGCACCCGACCGTAGTGGATCACCGGTCGGCCCCGGGGGACGTACTGGCCCGGAGGCAGGCGAGGCTCCTCCCCCGAAGGTTCGGACTGTTCCATCATCACTCCCTCCGCCGTTTCCCCTATGGCACGTGGTAATCCTGCCATCGCGGGCTTCCCGACGCCTCGGCGGCCACCGAATAGCGTTCTCCCGGCCTGCGGGACGGAGGTGTTCTCGCCGTGCGCTATCATTTCCGACTATGCGTACTGCGTTCTGGTTTTTTTATGGCGACGGACCCGTGAGTCGGACCGTTCGCCACCAGATGCTGCGCTGACAGCCTGGCGAACAGAAGGCCCCGGGTCCGGTTTCGGACTCGGGGCCTTCTGCTTTTCCCGGCCTTTCATCGAAAACACCCAGGACCCCGGAGCCGGTCGGAACCGGCCGGAGCCATCGGAGAGGGAGAGACATGGTCATCGTCATGGGACCCGGTGCCACGGAGAACGACGTCGAGGCGATCGTGGAGGTCATCGGCACGGCGGGCGGCGAGGCGTTCGTCAGCCGGGGCGTGAGCCGCACGATCATCGGCCTGGTCGGCGATGTCGCCCAGTTCACCGCTCTCGACCTGCGGGGCATGGCCGGGGTGGCCGACGTGATGCGGGTGAGCGCGCCGTACAAGCTGGTGAGCCGCGACAACCACCCCGAGCGGTCCACGGTCCGCGTCGGCGGCGTGCCGATCGGTCCCGGCACGGTCACCCTGATCGCCGGCCCGTGCGCGGTGGAGACCCCCGAGCAGACCCTTCAGGCCGCCCGGATGGCCGCGGCCGCCGGGGCCACCCTGCTGCGCGGCGGCGCCTACAAGCCCCGCACCTCCCCGTACGCCTTCCAGGGGCTCGGCGAGGCGGGCCTGCGCATCCTCGCCGAGGTGCGCGAGCAGACCGGGCTTCCCGTCGTCACCGAGGTCGTCGACGCCGCCGACGTGGAGCTGGTGGCCTCCTACGCCGACATGCTCCAGGTCGGCACCCGCAACGCGCAGAACTTCGCGCTGCTGCAGGCCGTCGGCGCCGCGGGCAAGCCGGTGATGCTCAAGCGCGGGATGAGCGCCACCATCGAGGAGTGGCTGATGGCCTCCGAGTACATCGCCCAGCGCGGCAACCTCGACATCGTGCTGTGCGAGCGCGGCATCCGCACCTTCGAGACCGCCACCCGCAACACCCTGGACGTCTCCGCGGTGCCGCTCGCCCAGCGGCTGTCGCACCTGCCGGTCATCGTCGACCCGTCCCACTCCGGCGGCCACCGCGACCTGGTCCTGCCGCTCACCCGCGCCGCCATCGCGGCCGGCGCCGACGGCGTGATCATCGATGTCCACCCGCGCCCGGAGCAGGCCCTCTGCGACGGCCCCCAGGCGCTGGTCGACAGCGATCTGGACGAGCTGGCCCGGGTGCTGGAGCGGTTCCCGCCGCTGCTGGGCAAGGTCGCGGCCGTCGACGCCCTGGCCCCGGCCTGACCCACCCGCTCGCCACGGATACCCGGCCCCGGTACGTCCCCGGGACCGGGTGATCCGATCTCAGGCGTCGAGCCGGTACTCCTGCAGGGACCCGGCGAGCTGGACGGCGAGCTCCTCGGCGTCCAGGCGACGCTCGATCTTCTTCAGGTCGGCGACCTTCGCGGCGATCTCGGCGCGGCGGGGGGCCAGCAGCGAGCAGCAGTCCTCGTCGGGGAGTTCGGAGATCGCCAGGGTGCCGATGCGGCGGGCCTCGGCCATGATCTCGGTCTTGTCCAGGCCGATGAGGGGACGCAGGATCGGCATGTCGACCGCGTCGTCCTGGGCGGTGATGTTCTGCAGAGTCTGCGAGGAGACCTGGCCCAGGGAGTCGCCGGTGACCAGGGCGCCGGCGCGCAGGCGGCGGGCGACCTCCTCGCCGGTCTTCAGCATCAGCCGGCGCTGGGTGATCACCGCCAGACGGTCCTGGCCGGAGGCCTTGATGGACTGCTGGGCCTTGCCGAAGGGGACGACCCACATCCGGGACCCGCCCTGGAACCTGTCGAGTGCCCTGACCAGCGCGTACGCCTTGTAGATGGACTCGGAGGTGGTGAAGGGGATGCCGGAGAAGTGCAGGAAGTCGACACGCAGGCCGCGGCGCATCATCCGGTAGGCGGCCACCGGGGAGTCGATGCCGCCGGACATCAGGACCAGGCCCCGGCCGCTGCTGCCGACCGGCAGCCCGCCCTGGCCGGACAGCCCGCCGGTGAAGACGAAAGCCTCGTCGCGGTCGACCTCGATGGAGACCACCAGCTCGGGACGCTTCAGGTCGACCGGCAGGCCGTAGACGTCGTTGAGCTCGCCGCCGACCGAGCGGTCCAGCTGCATCGAGGTGAGCGGGAAGCGCTTGTCGCGGCGGCGGGAGCGGACCGCGAAGGAGACACCGCGTTTGACGTCGTCGCGGTCGGCCAGCAGCTCGACGGCGGCCTTGGTGATCGCCGAGGGGTCCTTGGCCACCCGCCAGGCGCGGTGGATCCAGACCAGCCCCGGGACGTACGAGACGCGCTCGGCGACCGCGTCCGCGACCTCGACCCCGGTGCCCTCCGGCAGGAAGAGCGCGATGACGCCGTGGCGCTGCCGCACGTCGACCTTGACGACGACGTCCTTCAGAGCGGCCTTGATGTTGGCCTGCAACCTCCGCTCGAAGAGCTCACGGTTGTTGCCCTTGAGGACGACCTCGCCCAGTTTGAGCAGAACGCAGGGCTCGCCCAAGGCGGACATGGTCATGGCGCAACCTCCGGTGGAGCTTCGAGGGGGTATGAGAGCTTCGTCGTGGAGTTTCGTCAAGTCTCTCGCGCGTTCGCACAAAGACAACGTCTCGACCTTGCTACTTTAGTCGGGACTACGACTCGTCGAGGCCCTGCTCGATCACGTAGCGGACCAGTTCCACCCGATTGTGGAGCTGGAGCTTGTTCAGCGTGTTCTGGACGTGGTTCTGCACGGTCCGGTGGGAGAGCACGAGACGCTCGGCGATCTGCTTGTAGGACAACCCTTTGGCGACCAGGCGGAGCACCTCGGTCTCCCGCTCGGTCAGGCGGGGCGTCGCCTCGGGCGCGGGCCGGGCCGCCAGCCTCCGATACTCCCCCAGCACGAGCCCGGCCAGCCCCGGGGTGAACACCGCGTCGCCCCCGGCGGTGCGCCGGACCGCGTCGAGGAACTCCTCTTTGCTCGCGGATTTCAGGAGATATCCGGAGGCTCCCGCCTTGATGGCCTCCAGCACGTCCTCCTGCTCACCGCTGGCCGACAGCACCAGCACCCTGGGCGGCGGCTCCGAGGTGGCCAGCCTCCTGGCCACCTCCACCCCCGGCAGGTCGGGCAGCTGCAGATCCAGCACGACCAGCTCGGGCCGGACCGCCGCGGCCACTCGGACCGCCTGCCGCCCCTCCCCGACCGCGGCCACCACCTCGTATCCGGCCTCGGCCAGGTCCCTGGCCACCCCGTCCCTCCACATCGGGTGGTCGTCCACCACCATCACGCGCATTGGCCTACCTTAGGCCCGCACCTCCGGGCCGGTAGGCCCACCTCCGGGCCGGTAGGCCCGCACCGCCCACCACGGCGGCCGCGAAACGCCCTCTAGCCGATCGGCACCGACATCTCGATCTCGGTGCCCCGGCCGGGATGGGAGATCACCGTGACCGTGCCGCCAAGCTCCGCGACACGGCCCCGGATGGACTGCGCGACGCCGAGCCGCCCGGCGGCGGCGGCCTCCTCCAGGCGTCCGGGTGCCATACCCGGCCCCTCGTCCCTGACGGTCACGGTGATCAGTCCGTCGTCGCTCTCGGCGAAAACCCACGCGGGTGCCCGCGCCCCACAGTGGCGGGCGACGTTGTCCAGGGCGGCCCCGACCGCGGCGGCCATCTCCGCCGCGGTGGCCGCGGGCAGGATCAGCGGGGTCGCCGGGGCCGAGACGGTGACCGTGGCCGAGCCGTACCTGTGCAGCAGGGCACACAGGTCCGCGGCGCCGGCGGCGGGTGCCTCGGGTGAGATCCTGACCAGCTCGCGCAGGGCGGCCTCCTGCTCGCCCGCGAGCCTGCCCAGTTCGGCCGCCTCACCGCCGATCTCCTGCCCGCGCCGCTGAACCAGCGCGAGCACCTGGAGCACCGAGTCGTGGATTCCCCGGGCGAGCCGCTCTCGCTCCCGACCGGCGGCCTCCAGCTCGATCGCCTGCTGCATGCGCTCCTCGGCCTTCCTGGCCAGCCGGGCCACGTGCCCGACGACGGTCCCGGCGAGGAAGAGCAGGACGGTGCCGTTGATCGGCAGCGTCTCGAAGTCGCCCCCGGGAACACCGTGCAGCCGCAGGTCGGCCAGCGAGACGATCAGCGCGGCCACGGCCCCCAGCCGCCGCCCGCCGTACACGCCCCAGGCGAGCACCGCGCCGCCCATCCAGGTGCCGGTGATCGGCAGGCTGCCCTCCTGGTAGGCGCCCTGCACCGCCGGGGTGGCGAGCAGGCAGCCCACGGTCACGAGCATGTCGGCGGCGAGCAGCGGCCGGCCGCGGAGCTCCTCGACGGAGTAGGCGAAGATCGTCCCCGCGGTCCACAGCGCCATGACGCCGATCACCAGCCAGCCGATCGCCGGGTGGGCGTACCCCCCGGCACGGATGAGCAGAACCGCCGCGTACGCGAGGGATGCGACGCGAAACACCGCGACCGCCCGCCAGAACGGACCCTCGATTCCCGTCACGCGCCGACCCTACCGCCCGGTAAGAGAGGGGCTATCTGCAATAATCCACCGATTTCTCTCTAACGAAAAACGGGAACATGTCCCACGTAGATCACTTTTCCTATGGCCTTCTCACTCCCGTGCTGGCCTACGTCATGTCGAGCATCGGATGCATGCTCGGTCTCCTGCTCACCGCCAAAGCCCAGGCGACGGTGGGCGCGGCACGGGCCCGCTGGCTGGCGGGCGGGGCACTGTCCATCGGTGGCACCGGCATCTGGGTCATGCACTTCGTCGCCATGATGGGCTTCTCCATCGGCGGCGGCCAGATCCGCTATGACGTACCGCTGACGGTCGGCTCGGCGATCCTGGCGGTCGTCGTCGTGGGCGCGGGACTGCTCCTGGTCTCCTACCGGGGCGAAAGATTCCTGCCGCTCGTGTTCGGCGGCGTGCTCACCGGTCTCGGCGTGGCGGGCATGCACTACATCGGCATGTTCGCGATGAACATGCCGGCCCACCTCTCCTACGATCCGGCGCTGGTCGGGCTCTCGGTCCTGATCGCCATCGCCGCCTCCATCGTGGCGCTCTGGTTCAGCCTGCGGGTCAGTGGCGTGCTCGCCACCGGCGGCGCCGCGATGATCATGGCCCTGGCGGTCTGCGGCATGCACTACGTCGGCATGTTCGCGCTCGAGGTACGGCCTCGGCTCTCGCCGGCGCCGCTCGGAGGGGCCAGGGGCGTCGACTTCATGCTGCCCACGCTGGCCGTGCTGGGCCTGCTGACCCTCACCCTGCTGCTGACCGTCATCCTGTCTCCGTCGCAGCCGGAGCTGGACAACGACGCCGCCATGCTGGCCAGGCTGGAGAAGCGCCGCACCGAGGCCCGGCTCCACGAGCCGCCCACTCCGCCCAGCGGTCCGGCGCCGAGGGGCCCGTCCCTGTTCGACTCCCACGAGCGATGATGTACGGCCTGCGCCCGCTGGGCCGCTCGTTCAGGGCGCAGGCCGTACATGGAGGGGAATCGCGGGCGGCCGGCCGCCCGATCGGGAGGCTAGGGCCGGCCGCTTGCAGAACGCTTGCAGAAGGTGACTCCCCGCAGGCGCCCGCGGGGACATCTCAGCCGAAGAAGACCTCGGCCTCCTCGTAGCGGCCGGCCGGCACGGTCTTCAGCTCCTCGGTGGCCTCGTCAAGGCCCACCCTCACGATGTCGGTGCCCCGGAGTGCGACCATCTTGCCGAAGTCGCCGTCCTGCACCGCGTCGATGGCCTGCAGGCCGAACCGGGTGGCCAGCACCCGGTCGAAGGCCGTGGGAGTGCCGCCGCGCTGGATGTGGCCGAGCACCGTGGTGCGGGCCTCCTTGCCGGTGCGCTTCTCGATCTCGCTGGCGAGGTTCTCGCCGATGCCGCCGAGCCTCACGTGGCCGAAGGCGTCGAGTTCGCCCGCCTGCAGCGCCATCTGGCCCTCGATCGGGTGCGCGCCCTCCGCGACCACGATTATCGGCGCGTACTTCGTCTTGAAGCGGGACTCGACATAGGCGCAGACCCGGTCGATGTCGAAGGGCTTCTCCGGGATGAGGATGACGTTGGCGCCGCCCGCCATGCCGGCGTGCAGGGCGATCCAGCCCGCGTGGCGGCCCATGACCTCGCAGATCAGCGCGCGGTGGTGGGACTCGGCGGTGGTGTGCAGGCGGTCGATCGCCTCGACGGCGATGTTGACCGCCGTGTCGAAGCCGAAGGTGTAGTCGGTGGCGTTGAGGTCGTTGTCGATCGTCTTGGGCACGCCGACGACCTTCACCCCCTTGTCGAAGAGCTGCTTGGCCACGCCAAGGGTGTCCTCGCCGCCGATCGCGATCAGCGCGTCGATCCCGCCCTTCGCCAGGTTCTCCTTGATCTTCTCAACGCCACCGTCGATCTTGATCGGGTTGGTCCGCGACGAGCCCAGGATCGTCCCGCCGCGCGGCAGGATGCCGCGCACGGCCTCGATGTCCAACGGCATGGTGTCGCCCTCAAGAGGACCCCGCCAGCCGTCGCGGAACCCGACGAACTCATGCCCGTGGACGCCCACTCCCTTACGCACGACAGCGCGGATAACGGCGTTCAGGCCGGGGCAGTCGCCGCCCCCGGTGAGCACTCCGATACGCATGGCATCCTCCGATTTGAGTCTGAGACAAGATGATCAGACTAAATGGCACGGTCGGTCGGCGACGGAATTTCCACCACCTATGGAACGCATTCTGCCGTCAGTTGCCCCAGTGGTCTAGACCAAATGGAATTAGTCCTCACATGCCGCTTCCCGCGATCAACGGAGAGGTGGCATGTGAGCGCCCCCACCGGGCCCGAAGCCTGGCCCGGGGTCCGCACCCGAGCGGGTCGCGCACGTCGCGGGCACCTCGGGTGCGCCTCGGGGATCCCGGAGGGGAGACCACGGTCCGGCATCTCATGAGTCATACCCAGCCGGAAGCGCCGGCCCCACCTCCGGCGGGCACCTCAGGGCACCGGCGGGCACCTCAGCGCACCGGCGGACGCCTCAGGGCAGAGGCGGACGCCTCAGGGCAGAGGCGGACGCCTCAGGGCAGAGGCAGCACGCAGGACGGGGTACCGACGGCGAAGACCTCCCCCGCGGGCCGCGGGACGCCGTCCTTCAGCGGGAGCACGGCGACGGTGCCCGAGTGCTGGTTGGCCACGTACATGCGGCCGTCGGCGATGGCGAAGTGCCTCGGCCAGACGCCGCCGCAGGCGACCTCCGCGACCGGCTTCAGCTGGGGACCGGCGAAGACCGAGATCGTGTCGGGGCCTCGGTTGGCGACGTAGACGAGCCCGCCGCTGACCTCCAGGTGTGAGGGCTGGTTCCGCCCCCCGCCCCCGCCGGCCGGGGCGACCTGGATCTCGCGCCATTCGTCGTCGTAGGCGCGCACGGTGCCGTCCAGCTCTCCCGCCACGTACCAGTGGCCGCCCGCCCTGGCCATGTGCCGGGGGCCCATGCCGGGCGCGAGCCGTACCGGCCCCTCCGGGTGTGGGACCACCTCGTCCCCGACCAGGTAGCGACGGACCTCGTCGGCGCCCAGGTCGCTCACGTACAGCACGCCGTCGGGGCCGAAGACCGCCTGGTGGGCGTGGGCCCCCGCACGGTAGGGGAAGATCCACACGTCGGTCAGCAGGCCGGATCCGTCGATGCCGTGCACGCTGAGGGTGCCGTCGCCGTAGTTGGCCACCGCCAGGCGCGTACCGGTGGGATCCACCGCCAGGTGGCAGGGGGCCGATCCCTCGCTGGGCCGCTGCGCGAGCGGGCTCAGCGTGCCGTCGCCGGCACGGGCGAAGACGCCTACCGTGCCGCGCTCGGCCTCCCCCACCGCGTACAGGACCGGGAGGGCGGGGTGGACGGCGAGGAACGACGGCCCGGAGGCGGGCGTCTCCCCGAGCCGTGCGAGACTCCCCAGCTCCACCAGGGTGATTCCCGGCCCGGACCCTTCGGTGTCCGGGGTGTATCCACCGATGTACGCGACCTCAGCCATCATGCTCCCGCCACGGGCGCGGCACGCGCCGCCCCAGCCCATTGTCCGTTCCAAGGCAAAATGCGAAGTTAGCGCAGTTAACCGGTGATCTCACAGCCGCCCGCCTCGAAAAACCTCTCTCCACTTCGTTGACTCAGTCTGGGCGGAGCGCGCACTGGGAGGCCAGGCTCACCGGCGACGTCATCCGGATGCCCACGGCCGACCTGATCAACCAGGTGGTGGACGAGATCGTGGCCTACAAGGCCTCCCGCCCCGCCTACTGGGCCCTGCTGCACGGCTCCGCCACCGGCGACCGGCCGGCGGAGGGGGCCGAGCGGCTCCACCGGGGCCTCTCCCGGCGCGTCGCCGAGGTCCTCGCCGTACGCGCCCCCCCACCTCGACGAGAACCGGCGCCTGCTGATCGCCACCATGATGCTGGCCGTCATCAAGGCGGTGCTCCCGCTGGTCGCGGCGGGACCCCCGGAACGCGCGGCAGAACTGACCGCCGAGCTCAAGTCCCTGCTCACGGACTACCTGTCGACCGCCACGGAGCCGGCCCACTCCCCCGGCGACTCGCCGAGTTACACGAGGAGTCGACCGAGGTGGTCAAACAGGTCGCGTCGCTCAGCGGCGGAAGGGGCCGGTGACCTCGTAGGTGACGCCGTCGGTGCCGGCGGCGTCGCCGCGGGCGCCGCGCTGTGAGGAGAAGTAGAGGCGGTCGCCGCCCGGTGAGAAGGCGGGTCCGGTGATCTCCGACCTGGGGTGGCCCGCGATCCGCAGGACAGGGGTGACGACCCGCCCGGGGGTGATCAGGTTGATCTCCATGTCACCGCCGTCCTCGGCGACGTAGAGGTCGCCGGACGAGGTGCCGGTGATGTTGTCGACACCGGCCGACGGGGCGTCGGTGTCGTAGACGACGCCCAGGTGCTCGTTCTCCGTGTCGTACGCCCACACCCGGTTGTCGCCCTTGGTGGTGAAGAAGCACACGCCGTCCGCGTAGTGGCAGCCCTCCCCGCCCGAGAAGCGCCGGGCGCCGGCGACCTGCTCCCGGGTGGCCTTCAGCAGCGCGCCGGGGTCGGGCACCCGCCGCCAGGTCACCGCACCCGAGCCGGACTCGGTGCAGAGCACCTCCAGGGTGCCTGTCGTCAGGTCGCCCCAGTAGGTCGGCCGGAACCGGTAGAAGCAGCCGTCGGGCTCGTCCTCGGTCAGGTAGACCACCCGCCGATCCGGGTCACAGGCCGCGGCCTCGTGTTTGAAGCGGCCCATGGCAAGGCGCGGCATCGCGGCCCGCGCGCCGTAGGGGTCGCACTCGAAGACCCGGCCGCGGAAGATCTCCTCGCACGACAGCCAGGAGTTCCACGGGGTGCGGCCACCCGCGCAGTTGAGGTCGGTGCCCGACAGGATGCGGTAGGCGCCGACGACGGCTCCCTGCGGCCCGAACCTGATGGCCGACGCCCCGCCGAGCAGCGGGATCTCCGAGTTGGACACGTAGATCCAGCCGTCACGGTCGGGAAAGCACGCGCCGCCGTCCGGTGCCGGGTGCCAGAGCGTCCCGCCGACCCTGCGGCCGGTGCGGGCGACGATCCGGCTGGTGAACCCCTCGGGCAACGCCACCCCGTTGGAGTCGGGCTCGCCGAGCGGTCCGTAGGGGCCCGCGAAACGCGACGTGACGGCGCCGGCGGCCCCCTGCCAGAGCGAGCCCGCGAGAACCGCGCCGGCGGCCAGACCTCCGGTGCGTACGAACGTACGGCGAAGCATGTCCCCTCCTCCTCGTCCCTCACGGTATGCCGCAAGCCGATCAAGCTCACATGAACGCCGAGACTCCACGGACGCAAACATTGCGCAAATCCGAGAACAAACATCCGTCAAACCAGGTCGGCCTATCACCAAGATCGCCATCTGTCCCACCGGACGCGTTCACAGTGGAATCCTCACCGCCGTCGGATCAGGAGGACCGTTGAGCGAGGGACTCGCGTTCGCGAATCCAGTCTTCGAGACCGCGCCCCGGGTGGGCACCCGCCGAGCTCTCGTCTTCCTTGACTCCCCCGCGACCGCGACCGCGCCCCCGCCGCTGCCCTCCGGCCCGCTTCAGGTCCCCGTCCGGCACCCCTATCCGCCGCACGACCGGGGTCGGGCCGGGCCGCCGCCTCGGCAGGCCCCCTCTTCGGGCCCCCCTGCCGCCGGGCCGCACACCGAGCGGCCGGACGCGCGCCTGGCGAGCGCGCTGCGCGCCGAGGGGTTCACGGTCGACGCCGAGACCAGCGGCGGAGCGGGCGCGGACGGCGAGCGCGTGTGGCACCTGCTGAGCTCGGCGCGGGAGGGCGACCTGCTGCTGATCCGGCTGCCCGCCGACGGCGGCTGGACCTCGGGACAGCTGGGATCGATGATCGGCACGTTCGGACGGCAGGTCGGCGAGTCGCTGGCGGCCGCCGTCCTGCTGATCGTGGACTTCGGCTGGAGCACACTGGACGGCTCCGCCGAACCGGTCAGGCAGCTCGCGGTGGCCGGGGAGCCGAGGGTGGCGGCGGCGGCCCTGACCCTCACGCTGAGGCTCGACGAGACGGTACCGGGCCCGGTGCGCACGCTGACCGACGTCATCGCGGAGGGCCTGATGACGCGAGCCGCCGATCTCGACGGGGACGGGACGATCAGCGTCGGGGACCTGCATGCCTACGCGCTCGCCAGCTACACGGCGGCCTCGGCCGCCCGCACCCCCATCCTGATCGCCTACGGAGCCGTCGCCGGTGTCGCCCTGACCCCGGCCAGGGACGCCGCCGCCGGGCCGCACGCCGCCTTCACCCGCGTCCTGGCGCGGCTCGGCGATCACGCCCCGCCCAGCTGCGGGATCGAGATCGTACGGCGGGTCTACGAACTCCATCTGAGCGCCCCGGCCAGGGAGCTGCTGCGCAGGGCCGCCCTGCTCGACGAGGGCGAGCCGATCGACGAGATCCTCGGCGACGCCGCCGAGCTGCGGCAGTGGGGCCTGCTGGGCGAGACGACCACGTTCGTCCATCCGGACGTGCGGAGCTTCGGCCACTCGCGGCTCTCCGCGGCCGAGAGGGCGCAGACCTCGGCGCTGCTCCGCCGCCGCCGGGCCGGGCTCCGTACGGTACGGCCCCGGGCCAGGCTCACCGCCGACCGGTGGACCACGGAGGACCAGCTCGGGCACCGGGTCTACGCCGAGGCCATCGCCGCGTTCGTCCGCCACCCCGAGACCCGGCCCCCGCTGACGATCGGTGTCAAGGGGCCGTGGGGCACCGGCAAGACCTCCCTGATGCGGATGATCCAGGATCTGCTGGATCCCGGGGCCGCCGGGGACACCCCCGTCCCGATCCACCTGCCGGGCTCCCGCGCGGAGCGGGCGCTGACCAACGCCGAGGTACTGGCCAGGACGGGCCGGCGCCCCAGGGAGAGCGCCGGGCGGGCGGAGCCGGATCCGCTTCCGCTGCGGCAGGCGGACTGGCGGCCCACGGTCTGGTTCAACCCGTGGATGTACCAGAACGGCGAGCAGGTCTGGGCCGGGCTGGCCCACGAGATCATCAGTCAGGTCACCGGGCGGCTGCCCCGCACCGAACGGGAGCGGTTCTGGCTGGAGTTGAACCTGTCCAGGGTCGACCGGGAGGCGGTCCGCAGCCGCGCCTACCACCTGGCGATGACCCGCCTGGCACCGGTGGCCCTCGGCCTGGTCGCCACCCTCGTTCTCACCGGGGCGCTACTGGCCGCGGCCATGCTGCTGCCCGCCTTCGGCGCCCTCCTGGGGAACACCGCGGCGGCCGTCGGCACGGCCGGCTCGGCGGCGGTGGTGGGGGCGGGCGCGCTGCGGCTGGCACGGTTCTTCGGAGAGTCGGCGGCCAACGCGTTCCGCGGCCTGGTCACCCAGCCCGACCTGCTCGGCCCCGGCGCGGCCGGCGGGGCGGGCGGCGAGGGCGCGGCCACCCCCGGGTACCGGTCCAAGACCGGCTTCCTGCACCTGGTGCAGACCGACATGCGGCAGGTCCTCGACCTGGTCGCCACCGGGGAGCGCCCGCTGGTGGTGTTCGTGGACGACCTGGACCGCTGCTCGTCGGGAACGGTGGCGCAGGTCATCGAGGCGATCAACCTGTTCCTCGCCGGCGAGTTCCCCAACTGCGTGTTCGTGCTGGCCATGGAACCCGAGGTGGTCGTCGCGCACGTCGAGGCCGCCTACCCGGAGCTGGCCGGGACGCTGCCCGCGGGCGGGCGGTCCGGCCTGGGCTGGCGGTTCCTGGAGAAGATCGTGCAGCTACCGCTGAGCGTGCCGCTGCTTGACGACGCCGACCGGCTGCCCGCCTTCGTACGGGCGCTGCTCGGCGTCTCCGACACCACCCGGCCCGCAGACGTTCTCCCCGGCACGGAGACCGTACGACCGCGGGACCCCGACACCGCATGGACACCGAATCCGGCCGGACCGCGTCCGGCGGGTCCCCCAGCCGCCCTGGAACGGCTCGACCCGCCCCCGGATCCGGCCGGACCGCGTTCGCGCGGTCCCCTGCCTCCCGCACGGCCCTTCCCGTACGACGCGGCCACGCCGGGCCCGCCCGGCACCGCCACGCGGTCGGGAGCGGCCGTGCAGGGGCGGCGTACATCCGTGCCGCCGGTGGGCGCGCGGAGACTGGAACTGTGGGCGCCGGTGGAGGCGCTGGGACCGCACCCGCTGACGGACGTGCCGGGATCGCACGCACCACCGGGCGGCTCGCACGCCTCGGGCGCGTGGGCGGCCGAGCCGCCGGACCCGGTCCAGGTGAGCCGGTTGCAGGACGCCATCTGGGCGCTGCGCCCGACCACGACGACCCTCGACGAGGCGGCGCGGCTGGCCCAGGACGCCCTGGGCATCGAGTGCTCCGACGCCGTCGGCGGCCTCTGCGCGGCGACCCGCGAGGCCGCCGACCGGGTCTTCGACGACCTCTACAGCGACGAGAACGCCTACCTGGCGATCGAGTTCGTGCTTCCGGCCCTGACGTTCTTCAACCCGCGTGAGATCAAGCGGTACGTGAACGTCTTCCGCTTCTACTCGTTCCTGACCTACCGCCGCGCCCTCGCCGGGGCGCCCCCCGCCTCGGACAGCGAGGTCGCCAAGCTCGCCGCGCTGGCCGTCCAGTGGCCGCACCTGCTGTCACCACTGGCCAGGGAGTACGACGGGGTGAGCGCGCTGCGGCGCCTGGAGCAGGCCGCGAGCGACGATCCGAGCTGGGAGCGTGCCGTCCACGAGACCGGCCTGACCGACCCCGACACCCCCGACGGCACCCACCTGGACTCCCTGCGCGACCTGCTCACCCGCCCCCACCCCATCGCCGACCTCGCCCGCTACCTCCTGTGAGCCGGCTGGCCCCGTTTTCCGACGGTGGCGGCGCGCCGCCCGCGCGCCCGGGCCCCGGCGACCTTCCGAGCGAGCGAGCGGCCGTGCGGCCGTGCGGCCGTGCGGCCGATGAGTCTCACGTGTCGTTT
Organism: Streptosporangium sp. NBC_01810; assembly: GCF_035917355.1. NCBI lineage: Bacteria > Bacillati > Actinomycetota > Actinomycetes > Streptosporangiales > Streptosporangiaceae > Streptosporangium > Streptosporangium sp. NBC_01810. The sequence goes on from NZ_CP109070.1 coordinate 4,247,563, forward strand.
GAGTCTCACGTCTGTGGTCTCATTTACGAACTCGACAGGAAGGACGAGTTCGTGCATCGGCGCGCTGCGCGATCCATGCCTGAGTGGCGTCTTCCAGTGGCTGTGCCAACCGTGTACCACGTCCAGCGTTCGCCCGGTGGCCGGGCGTTTTCGCTGACCTTCAAGTGAGGCACAAGTACGTTCTGCGACTTTGGTCACCGATGTCGAGATCGCAGGAGATTTTCTATGGGGGTTCGCAACTTCTTCCCGGCCGGCCGGATGCGCAGGTGGACGACGCCGTTCCTGCCGTACGCGTCCGGACCGGGAGGGGGCCCGGAGACCGCGTGGCTCGATTCGCAGGCCATCGGGGACACGAAGGAGATCTCGCTGGGAGAAAGGGTGCGACCGCGCTACCCCACCTACTGGTGTTGACATCCTCCCTCGCCTGAAGGCGTGGGATTCCAACAGCGACTACCCCACGAGGAGAAGGTCGCGTTGAGGTTCACGGTTCGCAGGCTCCGGCAACCCGGCGCCTCTCCGCGCAGCCACCGTCTGCCCAACGGCGGTATCTCGGATGTTCTTCGCGGCGTTGACGTCGGCGTTGTCCCGCCACCCGCAGGCCACGCACAGGAAGAGAGCTTGACTCTCGCGGCTCTCCCTGGCGATGTGCTTGCAGACGTTGCAGGTCTGCGACGTGTACCGCGGGTTGATCTTCCGCACCCGGCCAGGAGCCTTCTGCTCCAAGCGGGTCACGAGTCGGCCCCACCCGGCTGCGAGGATGCCCCGGTTCAGGCCCGCTTTCTGACAGACATTCCTGCCGGGCGCCTCGATGGTGCCGCGAACCGACCGGGTCATGTTGCCGATCTTCAGGTCTTCGACCGCGATGACGTCGAACCGCAGGGCCAGATCGGTCGAGGTCTTCTCCACCCAGTCTTTGCGGCGGTCGCTCTCACGCGCCTTCAGGCGGGCGATCGCGGCCTTGACCGTGCCGCGCCGGTTCGACCCCCGCTTGGCGCGGGCGAGTTTGCGCTGAAGCCGCAGCAGACGCCTCTTCTCCCCATCGTGCAGGGCAGGGGTGTTCAGCAGATCGCCCGTCGACAGGGCGGCCGACACGCTCACGCCCCGGTCCACTCCGACGACCTCTCCCCTCCCCGGTGCGGGGAGCGGTTCGGGAATCGTCGCGAACGCGATATGCCAGCGTCCGGCCGCATCGCGGGTCACCCGGTAGGACTTCGCCTCGGCGACGGTACGAGACCAGCGCAACCGCACCCAGCCGACCTTGGGGATCCTCACCTCGCCGACGTTGCGCGACAGGCGGCGCACATCACCGGGCTTGACCGCGACGATCCGAAACCCTTCGCCCTGCCCACGCTTGCGGAAGGTCGGCCTGCGGTGGGTTTTGCCGAAGAAGTTGCTCATGGCGTGAGCGAAGTCCTTGAGCGCCTGCTGCTGAACGATGATCGACCCGGCGCGCAGCCAGTCGAACGCGGCGCGGGCTTCGGTGAGCTGTCGGCACTGCTCGGCGAAACCGGGCGCGGACTTGATGCCGGGCCGCCAGTGGGCGTGCTGCTCCACCGCGAGGTTCCACACGTATCGGGCGTGCCCGCAGTGCTCAGCCAGTACCTGCTCTTGGGCAGGCGAAGGCTGAAGCCGGAAGCGGGACATGCCGATCAATCTACCGAACCCCACCGACAAAACCGGGAGACCACCGTGCCCGACCGTTCCGCGTTTCCTCCCCGCGCTGAAGGACGGGGCATCCACACTGGAGATGGTTGGTGACGACCACCGGCTCCGCCGTTTCGCCCAGGAGGCCACGGTGACCGGTTGCCATGCCCGGCTCGCATTCACTCCGTCGGTACGCGACAGACAGCAGCATGCGCCTCTCGGACCACCTACCTCACCAATGAAGGGCGGAACTATTCCAGGTCGTGGTCAGCCGCGAGTTCGCGCCCAGGAGCGAGGAAATCCACGGCGTACTCGGTCACGTCACCGTACTGATCCCAATAGAAGTTGGTCATGGTGAGCACCGGCAGGCCGTTCTGCACGCCGAACACCGAGGCGATGTCCTCTGGGACCGGTTTGATGGCGACGATGTCACGGCGCCGGACGGCCCTTCGGCCGGTCCGGTCCTCGACCAGCCCGAAGGTCATCTGAGGGAGCGGCTCCGCGACCAGTAGTTCGGATGCCGCCTCGCCCAGCTCGCCGGGAAGCCACGAGGTGGACACCACGACGGCACCCCTGTCGTCATGGTACGCACGGCGCCGCCGAACGACGGAGGTCCCTGTCTCGACTCCCAGCGCATCCGCGATCTCCTCGGATGCCGGGACAATTCCGGCGCTCAGGATCTCGGCCCGCTCGCCTGAGCGATATCCGTTCCCGGTCGCCCTCAGCATTCGCAGGCGACCGGCACAGATCACGGCGTCCAGGCCGGATCCCGGCCGATGACGCCGAGCAGGCGGTCGAACCGCGGGGCGTCGTCCGGCACTGCCACCGGCGGCCCGAAGGCACCGCGCTGCCTGCCCATCTCCGCCATCTGGTCGGTGAAGTGCAGCGCCCGCGAGACGGCCTCGGGGTCCGGCTCGTACTCCTGGCCGGTGGCCCTGGCCAGGTCCCAGCCGTGCACGACCATGTCGACGAGGTACATGTGGGCCAGCATGGTCATCGGCAGGCCCATGGCGGGGCTGGTCCCCTCCCAGGCCTCGGGCCGCGACCAGGCGGCCAGCATGCGCTCCGCCCGCTCGGGGAAGTCGCCCGCGTAAGGCCCCTGCTCGACGTTCGGCCCCTTGCGACCCAGCGACTCGAACATCTCCGCCACCCACTCGAGGTGGTTGATCAGGTCCTTGACGTCGAACTTCGCGCATGGCGTCGAGGACCCGAGCTGCTCCTGCCGTACCGCGCGCACCAATCCCGCGGTCCGTTCGGTGGCGTGCGTCATCAGCGGCATCATGTCGTCCATGGCAGCCATCTTGCCCCGCCTACCTGAGGCGCGGCTTGTAGAAACGCGACAGCGCGGCTGGGTCGACCCGTACGCAGGGCTCAACGCCTTCAATTTCGCCCGTCAGGCGCCATCGCCCGAAATTTCGGCGTATGTGGATCACTTCTGGGTCGTCACCTGGACCGACCTCGCCGAGCCGTACGAACAGCGCATCGTCTCGCACCCCACCGTGAACATGACGATCACCCCGAACTTCCACCGGATCGCGGGAGTGATCAAGGGCGGGTTCTCCTACACGATGCGGGGCAGCGGCCGCGTGCTCGGCACACGCTTCCGCCCCGGCGGCTTCCGGCCGTTCCTCGGCGGCCCGGTGTCCCAGCTGACCGGCCGCTTCGTGGAGATCGACGAGATGTACGGCGCGGCGGGCGCGACCCTGGTCGAGCAGGTCCTGGCCGAGCCCGACACCCGGGCCGCCATCGCACTCACCGAGACGTTCCTGCTGAGTCTGAGGCCGGATCAGGATCCGCCGGCGGAAGAGGTCGCGGCGCTGGTGGCGATGGCGGAGAGCGACGTGTCCGTGACCAGGGTCGACGAGCTGGCCGCCAGGTCGGGGCGGTCGGTGCGCTCGCTGCAGCGGCTGTTCCGGGACCACGTCGGCATCGGCCCCAAGTGGGTGATCCGCCGCTTCCGGCTGCACGAGGCCGCGGAGCGGGTCTACCGGGGCCTCGACCTCGCCACGCTGGCCGCCGAGCTCGGCTACACCGACCAGGCCCACCTGACCCGCGACTTCACCGCCGCGGTCGGCATGCCACCCGCCGCCTACGCCCGGCTCAGAAGCCAGGCCTGATCCTCCCGCACCGGCAAACGCCCCCCTTCAGCGGGGCCACCTCATCGCCAAGGAACCCGAAGCACACCAAAGGCGCCCCGGCCGGTGAGCCGGAGCGCCCCGGCGAGACGATCTAGCGCTGGGCCTCGATCATCCAGTGATGCTTCTCCAGGTCCTGAGTGATCTCGATCAGGAGATCCTGGGTCACCAGGTCGGGCTTCTCGGTGGCGACGATCCGCTCGCGCATCCGGCGGATGATGGATCCGAGGATGTCCGTCATGGCGGCGACGACCTTGCCGTCGTTGATGTAGCCCGCCTCCAGCTGCGGCACCTCGGTGTGGCTCGCGATCGTGGAGGACCGGCCGTCGGGGTTGCACCCCATGGCGACCGCGCGCTCGGCGACGGTGTCCGAGTGCTTCCTGGCCGACGAGACGATCTTGTCGAGCTGCAGGTGCAGTGTGCGGAAGTTATGACCGATCACATTCCAGTGGGCCTGCTTGGTCAGGAGCGACAGGTCGAGCAGGTCGACGAGCGCACCCTGGAGCGCCTGGCCGACGACCTTCTTGTCTTCTGGCTTGAGTGGACTGGTGATCGAGGACATGGAATTTTCCCCCTGTTTCGAGCTCGATTTCCTATTTGCTACGGAATGTCCGTACCCATCTATCCGCATCCCTATCCAGGCTTTTATGTTGACAGTGTCATGATGACAGTGTCACTATCGACATATGGAATGGACCATCGGTGAACTGGCCGAGCGGGCGTCCGCGGCGCTGGCCCCCACCGCCCGGCTCAACGGGCGGGTCAGGGACGTGCCCAACGAGCGGCTCATCCGGTGGTACGCCACGATCGGCCTACTCGATCCCCCCTTGGCCCGACGCGGCCGGGTGGCCCTGTACGGCAGGCGCCACCTGCTCCAGCTCATCGCGGTCAAGCGGCGCCAGGCCGACGGCCGGACCATCGCCGAGATCCAGGCCGAGCTGACCGGAGCCACCGACCAGACCCTGGAGTCGATCGCCCGCATCCCCGAGCGGTCGCCCGAGCACACAGCCGAGACGGTCTCCCCCAGGACGGCACGCCCGCGCTTCTGGGCCGAGCCGTCCTCGGCCCCGGTGGAGACCGGCCTCACACCACCGCAGAAACCCGCGCCACCACCGAAACCGGCCCCCCATCCGGCCGCGCGGTTCCCGCCTCCCGCGCCGGCCACGGAAACCCGGCCACCCGCCCCACCCGCCCCGCCTGCCGTGCTTGCCGTGATCGTGCACGGCGTACGCCTGGCGGACGGCGTGACGCTGCTGCTCGACGGCGGCGCCGACGGCGGACGCGCCCCCTCACCCGACGACCTCGCCGAGATCACCGCCGCGGCACAGGGGCTCCTGTCGCTCCTGCGCGAACGCGGCCTCACACCTCCGGAAGGAACGCACTCATGACCATCTCGATCACAACACTGCCGCCGGAGGAGTGCTCGCCCGTCCCGGACGCCGGACTGGGGGCGCTCAGCACCGAGCGCGGCAACCTGCCGCTGGAGAGCGTGGACGTGACCGCCTCCGTGTCCGGCCTGATGGCCGGGGTCGAGGTGGTCCAGGGCTTCCGCAACCCGCACGACGTGGCGCTGGAGGCGACGTACGTCTTCCCGCTGCCCGACCGCGCCGCCGTGACCGCCTTCAGGATGGAGGCCGGCGGGCGGGTCATCGAGGGCGTGCTCAAGGAGCGCGGCCAGGCCAGGGCCGACTACGACCAGGCGATCGCCCAGGGCAGGCGGGCCGCGATCGCCGAGGAGGACCGCCCCGACGTCTTCACCATCAGGGTCGGCAACATCGTGCCCGGCGAGCGGGTCACCGTCCGTCTCACGCTGAACCAGCCGCTCCCGTACGAGGACGGCGCGGCCACCTTCCGCTTCCCGCTGGTCGTCGCCCCCCGCTACGTCCCCGGCGCCCCGCTGGACGGCGAGCGGGCGGGCGACGGGTGGGCCCCGGACACCGACGCGGTCCCCGACGCCTCCAGGATCACCCCTCCGGTGCTGCTGCCCGGCTTCCCCAACCCGGTCCGGCTCTCGCTGGCCGTCACCGTCGACCCGGCCGGCCTGGAGCTGCGCGAGATCCGCTCCAGCCTGCACGTGGTCCTCCAGGAGGAGGACACCACGATCCGCCTCCAGCCGGGCGAGCGGCTTGACCGCGACTTCATCCTGCGCCTGGCCACGGGCGCCTCCACCTCTCTGGCGCTGGCCCCCGACGACGAGAACGGCGAGGGCACGTTCACGCTGACCGTCGTCCCCGACCCGGCGCCCGCCGGAGCGAGGGCCAAGGACGTGGTGCTGGTGCTCGACCGTTCGGGCAGCATGACCGGCTGGAAGATGGTGGCCGCCCGGCGCGCCGCCGCCCGCATCGTCGACACGCTCACCTCCCGCGACCGATTCGCGGTGCTCTCCTTCGACACCGTCGTGGAGCAGCCGGACGGGCTCGACGAAGGACTGTCGGAGGCGTCCGACCGCAACCGCTACCGGGCCGTGGAGCATCTGGCCAGGCTGGAGGCGCGCGGCGGCACCGAGATGCTGGCCCCGCTTGAGCAGGCCGCCGCGCTGCTCGCCGACTCCGGCAGGGACCGGGTGCTGGTGCTCGTCACCGACGGGCAGGTGGGCAACGAGGACCAGATCCTGAAACGGACCGGATCCCGGCTGGCCGGAGTCCGGGTGCACACGGTCGGCATCGACCGAGCGGTCAACGCCGGTTTCCTGGGCAGGCTCGCCGGGCTGGGCGGGGGCCGGTGCGAGCTGGTCGAGTCCGAGGACCGGCTGGACGAGGCGATGGAGCACATCCACCGCAGGATCGGCGCCCCCCTGGTCACCGACCTGGCCCTGCACGCCGAAGGGCTCGACCTGGTCACCGAGACGATCGGCCACGTCGGCTCGATCTACCCGGGCGTCCCGCTCACCGTCCTCGGCCGCTACCGAGGCACGGCCTCGGGGGCGCTGACCGTCCGGGGCCTGGACGCCGCCGGCCTGCCGTGGGAGCGCCGGGTCACCTCCGCGACGGTGGACAACCCGGCGGTACGGGCGATCTGGGCGCGGGGGCGGCTGCGGACCCTGGAGGACCGCTACGCGACCGGCGACCGGTCACTGGAGGCCGAGATCGTGGAGACCTCGCTCAGGTACGGGGTGCTCTGCCGGTTCACCGCCTTCGTCGCGGTCGACACGGAGGTGGTCGCCGAGGGCGGTCCCGGGCACCGGGTGATCCAGCCGGTGGAGCTGCCCAGCGGCTGGGAGAGCCCCGTCGCCGCCGCACCGATGATGCTGACCTCGCCGGCAAGCGCGAGCGCGGCCCCGAGCCCGCCGATGGGACCGCCCGGGATGGCCGCACCCGGTTCCGCGCCGAAGTTCGCGGCGAGCGCGATCGGCGGCGGCCTGCCGCAGGAGGCGGCGGCCGGCGGCTTCGACGACCGCGCCCGGATGCTGCCACGCCCGATGCCGGCCCCCAGGTCGCAGAGCAGGCCGCAGGAGCCGCCGAGGGAGCAGCTCGCCGAGGAGCTGAGGCGGCTGCGCGCCGCCGCGTCCCTGCCCGCCACCGAACGGCTGCTCATCCTGGAGGACCTGGGCAGCCGCCTCGCGGCCCTGGCCGTCTACCTCGGCGGCCACGCCGAGCTGGCGGCCCTGGCCGAGGAACTGCAGGCCGGCGGGGACGTGGACGCCCTGTGGCAGCGGGCCGTGGAGGGGCTGGAAGCCCTGGTGGGCTCCGGCGGGCGCCGACCGTTCTGGAAGCGGTGACCTCCTCCGGGCCCGACCGGAGCGGATCGGCGGCCGGGCTCGGAGGTGGGACGGGTGGCCGGTGCAAGGCGGCGAGACCGGTGCCGGACAAGAGTGCCGCCCAGCCTCGCGACTCCACATAAAGTAGCGGGATGGTGATTCTGGACGGCGGCCTGGCCACCCATTTGGAGGAGCTGGGCGCGGACCTGCGAGACGACCTGTGGTCGGCGAAGCTCCTGCTGGAGAACCCCTCCGTGATCCGGCAGGCGCATCTCGACTACTTCACCGCCGGTGCCGAGGTGGCGATAACGGCGAGTTATCAGGCGAGCATCCCGGCGTTCCTGAGGCGGGGTCTGAGCGCCGCCGAGGCCGAGGACCTGATCCTGCTCTCCGTGCACCTCGCCGCCCAGGCCAGGGACGCCCACGGCTCGGGGACCGTGGCCGCCAGCGTCGGACCCTACGGCGCCTACCTGGCCAACGGCGCCGAGTACACCGGAAAGTACGACCTCGACGAGGACGGTCTGACCGACTGGCACCGCGACCGCTGGCACATCCTGGCCGACAGCGAGGCCGACCTGCTGGCCTGCGAGACCATCCCCTCCTACCTTGAGGCGAGGGCGCTCCGGCGGCTGCTGGCCGAGACGCCGGGGATGCGGGCCTGGGTGAGCTTCTCCTGCCGCGACGGCCTGCACATCAACGACGGCACCCCGCTGCGGACCGCAGCCGGCCTGTTCGCCGGCAACCCCCAGGTGATCGCGATCGGCGTCAACTGCACGGCACCGCGCCACGTGCTCAACCTGATCTCCCAGATCAAGGGCAAGCCCACCATGGTCTACCCCAACTCCGGCGAGGTCTGGGACTCGGCGAACCGCCGCTGGCTCGGGCTGGCCGACCCGGTGGAGTTCGGCGAGGCCGCGGCCGGGTGGACCGCGGCGGGTTCCGCCTTCGTCGGCGGCTGCTGCCGCACCACCCCGGAGCACATCCGCCAGATCCGCGCCCACCTGACCTGAACGGTCACCTCACCGGCCGGCCGAACGTCCCCGCCGACGGGACCTCGGCGGCCGGGTCGGGGTTGTAGCGCTCCAGGTGCTGGGTGCGCCGGATCAGGCCGCGCAGGTCGGCCAGGGGGCCGGAGACGACGCCGTCGGCCCTGGCCTGAACCAGGACGTTGCCGATCGAGGTGGCCTCGACCGGGCCCGCGACCACGGGAAGACCGCAGGCGTCGGCGGTGAGCCGGCAGAGCAGGGCGTTGCGCGAGCCTCCGCCGACGATGTGGATCGTGTCCACCGCCCGCCCGGTGAGCCGCACGGCGTCCTGGAGCGCGGCCCGGTGTGCCGGCGCGAGGGAGTCGATCACGCAGCGGACGGTCCTCGCGCGGGTCTCCGGGACGGGCCGGCCGCTGCGGCGGCAGAAGTCGGCGATGCGTCCGGGCATGTCGCCGGGCGCGTGGAAGATCGGGTTGTCGGCGTCCACCACCGACCGGAACGGCGCCTCCCGCGCGGCCTGCTCAAGCAGCGCCTCCAGGTCGACACGTCCGCCCGGCGCCGCGGCGGGCGACGCCACACCCGGCGGAACCGCACCGGGTAAGGGCTCCGTGGACGGAACCGCAGCGGACGGAACCGCGGTGGACGGCCCTCCGTCCGGAGCGACACCCGACTCCCAGGTGCGGATGCACTCCTGCAGGAGCCACAGGCCGGTCCGGCAGCCGACCCACCGGCTCGGCAGGGCGGCCACCGAACTGCTGCTGGACGAGTGCGACAACCCGGAATCCCACGCCCACCAGCAGGTCATGTTCCAGCCCGAGCTGATCGTCCGCGAGTCGACCCGCTGATCTTCGCCTTCCGGCCGCCCCTCCGAAGGCCCGGGCCGTCCGGAGGGGACACCTCGCTCAGGGGCGCTTGCGCGCCTGAGCGGTGGCCTCCTTGGCTGCGCGGGCGGCCTCGGCCTTGGCGCTCGCGGCGTACCTGTCGACGTACTCCTGACCCGAGAGCTCCATCAGCGCGTACATGATCTCGTCGGTGACGGCGCGCAGGACGAGTCGGTCCTCCTCCATCCCGTAGTAGCGGGTGAAGTCCAGCGGCTTGCCGAACTTCACGCCCGGGCGGATGCCCAGCTTGGGCAGGACGCGGCCGGGAGGCATCATCTCAAAGGTGTTGACCATCGCCCACGGGATGACCGGCACGCGCGACTCCAGCGCCAGCCGGGCCACCCCGGTCTTGCCCTTGTAGAGACGGCCGTCGTGGGAGCGGGTGCCCTCGGGGTAGATGGCGAGCACATGGCCCTCGTTGAGGATGCGTTTGCCGGTACGGAGCGCCGCCTCGCTGGCCTTGCCCCCTGAGCGGTCGATGGGGACGGTGCCGACACCGCTGAAGAAGGCCCTGCTCACCATGCCCTTGAGGCCGCGGCCGGTGAAGTAGTCGGACTTGCCGAGAGAGATCACCTTGCGCCGCAGGAAGAGCGCGCCGAAGAAGTGGTCGGCGAACGACAGGTGGTTTCCGGCCAGAATCACCGGTCCCTGCCTCGGTACGTTGTCCACGCCCTCCACCCACGGGCGGAAAATCACGTGGAGCAGGGGTCCGAGGATCGCCTTCACCACCCAGTAGAACACTCCATGCTCCTTCAGTTGACAGGCGAGGACCTGGAGTTATCCTCCCACTTCCGGCCTCAGTCACCTACCCCGCCGAACCACCCAAATCGACCTCTCGCAAAACACGCCCCAGTCGTGCGACGATCGGGCGAACCTTACAAGGAGCCGCGATGCCAGTCATGCCCGGTGCGGAGGCGTACCACCATGCGGGAGGACAGATCGGCGTCCTGCTCTGTCATGGATTCACCGGATCGCCGCAGTCCCTGCGCCCGTGGGGCGAATACCTGGCGGCGGCGGGCATGACCGTGTCGCTACCGCGGCTGCCCGGCCACGGCACCACCTGGCAGGAGATGAACCACACCCGCTGGGAGGACTGGTACGCCGAGCTGGACAAGTCCCTGGCGGACCTGCGCGGCAGCTGCGCCGAGGTCTTCGTCATGGGCCTGTCGCTCGGCGGCTGCATGGCACTGCGGCTGGCCGAGGTGCACGGCGACGGGATCAGGGGGCTGGTGATCGTCAACCCGTCGGTGACCAACGACGTGCCGCTGCTCAGGCTGGCACCCCTGATCAGGCTCGTGATCGCGTCGGTGCCCGGCGTGGCGGGAGACATCAAGAAGGAGGGGGCGACCGAGCTCGGTTACTCGCGCACGCCGATCAAGGCCGCGGCCACCCTCCCCCGGCTCTGGTCTCTGACCCAGTCGGAACTGGGCAAGGTCACCCAACCTGTCTTGGTTTTCCATAGTCCGCAGGATCATGTTGTGAAACCGGCGAGTGTGCGTATTCTGCGTGAGAAGGTGACCGGGGGGAATCTGAATGTGGTGGAGCTCGCCGACAGCTACCACGTCGCGACTCTTGACAACGATGCGGATCGGATCTTTGCGGGGAGCCTGGAGTTCGTCAAGACGAACGCGTCTGTACCCTTGCAGAGAGACTGATCCCGAGCGGAGGATGCGCGGTCTCCGGGAGAAAGTGATCGGCCGATGAACAATGGGCCCAGCTAAGTGACACCTCAAAGTGACGAGGACGAGGTCTGGCGTCAGATCGTCGCGTCCTTCAACGATCCCGCCGAGCATGACTTGGCACATCAGCCGTGGCCGGACAGCGAGAACCTCCCGGCCGAACCTCCGCGACGGGTGATCAAGCAGTCGGACGAGGAAGACCTCCTGCGGGAGGACGACCCGGCCGACGACTCCGACACCGAACGGGGCGACGGCGAGGAAGAGGAGGGGCACTACGTGCCTCCGCCGCCACCCCCGCTGCCCAAGACCGACGCCACCACCAAGATCGCATGGCTGGCCCTGTTCGGCGGGCCCGCCTACCTGCTGCTCAGCGCCGCGCTCAGCTGGAACCTGCAGGGCTGGATGCTGTTCACCGCGGTCGCCGCGTTCATCGGCGGTTTCGTGGCGCTGGTGGTCCGCATGGGCGACGGTCCGCCCAACGACTCCGGCTGGGACGACGGCGCGGTCATCTGAGCCCTGGGCTCGGCCTACGACTTGACGCCTACGACTTGGCGCGCGCCGGGGTGCCGAAGCGCTCGATCACGTCCGTGTACTTGCCGGAGGCGTCGACCACGTGGCCGACCGACCACACGGTGCCGGTGCCCGGCAGATAGGTCACGGATTGGAGCCTCACCGTCCGGGAGTCGGTGGCCTCGGGACCGCGCAACGCCCTGACCTTGTGCCCGTCGTAGCGGAGCAGGAATGCCTCGCCAGGCCGGTCCAGATCGACCCCGGAGATCCAGAAGTGCCCCTTGCGATCGCCGGTCACCCCGTACAGGCGGATGTCACCTGCGGGCAGGGACACCCGGGACCACTTCTTGCCGTTCCACGACAGGATCAACGGGACGGTCTCGCCGGCCTCCCGGTAGAGACCGCCGACGGCGAGTGCCCGCTTCGGCCCGTCGAGGTAGACGTCGCGCAGATAGCCGCCGGGAATCTCGGGGGTCTTGAAAAGCTTCCAGCGCCCGCCGGACTGCCTCATGATCAACGGCCTGCCGGCGGCGTCGCCCACCGCCCACCCGTCGCTCTTGCCCGACAACGCCACGCCGTACAGCATTCCCCTGCCGGAAAACCGGGTGAGCTTCCACTTCGAACCGGTGCCGGTCACGATCAGGGGCGACTTGTCACGGCGGCCGACGGCGACCATCCGGCCGGGGACGGCCGCCACCCCGCCCAGCCAGTCGCCCGCGTGCAGTTTGTCGACAACGACCCTGTCGAAGGACGCCCCGTCCCCCTTCGCCAGATAGGGGAGGCCATCGTGCCCCTCACCGACGGCCCACAGCTCCGACGCCGAGGCCGCCGCGACGGAACGCAGGGGCCCCGCACCTGTCGGGTCGTTGCGGATGCCGACCTCGTTCCAGGAGGAACCGTCCCAGTGGATGATCGCGCCGCGGCTCTGCCAGACGTCCCAGACGCTCTGCTGGCCCACCGCCCACACGCTCGCGGCCGAGACGCCCACCACGTCGGAGAGCGATCCGTCACTGCTCAGGCCCGCGCTGACCGGAGCCTGCCAGGCCTCGGCCACGGGCGGGCTGACGGGATCGGCGTGTGCTGGAAATGTGTGCGAGGACAGCAGGAGCAGGCCTCCCGCGCAGAGAGCCAGCGCACGCCGCGGAAGGCGACGGGTCATGTTTCAAATGGTACGGGGCTCCTCCCCTCCCCGTGTCCAGGTCTCCCCAGTTAATAGGTGCGATCCGGAAAGACGCCCTACCGCTCGTCACGAAAACCCTGATCCCACCGGTTTTCTCAGCTCCCGGAACCGGCCTCTACCGAAGTGGGGTCCGGACGGTCGCCGCCGCCGGGGCGCGGATGATCCAGCTCGGCGACCACCGGCAGGTGGTCGGTGGCGGCCACCAGGTCCGCCGGGTCGGCCTCGGCACCGCCACAGGAGACCACGGAGAGACCGGCCACCGCGAAGATCGCGTCAATCCGCTTGTGCGGACCCCTGGCCGGGAAGGTGAAGCCGTCACCGCGCGGTGAGACCGGGTAGCAGTCGGTCAGTCTCTCGGCGAGGTGCTGCCAGCTCGGCTGCCCGGACTGCTCGTTGATGTCTCCGGCCAGCACCGGCAGCGCGCCGAACCGGTCGGCCGCCTCTCCCAGGAGCCTCACCGCCTCGCCCGCGTGACGGCGCCTGGCGGTCTCGTCGAGGTCCAGGTGGATGGAGCCGACGGCGAACCGCCGCCCCTCCGCCTCCACCACGGCGATCGCGACGGCGCGCCGCTCCAGGGGAAAGAAGGACTCAAGCAGGTGCCCCTCCCCGTGCAGCAGCCGCACGCCGGGGCCGGTCAGCACCGCGACACCGCCCCTGCGGGGGCCGGCCGCCACGGCCAGTCTCCCGAAGGCGGCCAGCCGTCGGCGCCTGCGGCGCCAGCAGAGGAACCGGGGCGCCTCCTGCACGCAGAGCACGTCGGCGCGGAGCGCGGCGACCACCCGCCCCAGCGCCGGGATGTCGTCCCGCATGGAACGCACGTTGTAGCTGGCGATCCTGAGCACCACGGCTGCCTCACTTCGCGACGCGTGACGCGAGGGTAACCGCGCGCCGCCGGACATGCCAGCTATCCACCCCTAATCGGTATACGGGCCGTCGGCATGCGTGCGGCGGTGCGGGCCCGGCGCCTGCCCGAGGTTCCGGTCAGCGCCTGCGGGCGAGATCCGCGGCGCCCACCAGGCCCGCCGAGGCACCGAGTTCGGCCAGCCGGATGTCGGCCGGCGGGCGGTGCCCCCGGCCGCTCAGGTGCGTGGCGAAGAACTCTCGGGTCTCGTCGATCCACAGATCCGCGGCGCGCGAGACACCGCCGCCGAGAACGAAGCAGCCGGGGTCGAGGACGGCGGCGAGATCGGCCAGGCCCTGACCGATCCAGCGGGCCATCGAGGAGAACGCGGCCAGCGCGGCCGGGTCCCCCTGCCTGGCGGCCTCGGTGATCTCGTGGCCCTCGATCTGGTCCGGCGTACCACCGGCGATCTTCAGGAGCCTGACGGCCCTGTCCGGCTCGGCCTCGGCGATCTCCCTGGCATCCTTGACCAGGGCGTTGCCGCTGGCGTACTGCTCCCAGCAGCCGAGGTTGCCGCACCCGCACCGGCGCCCCCCGGGGACCGCCTGCATGTGGCCGAACTCGGCGCCCATCCCCCAGCGTCCCCGGTAGAGGGAGCCGTCGAACACGATGCCGCCGCCGATGCCGGTGCCGACGGTCACGCACACCAGATGGCTCTCCCCGCGACCGGCACCGAACCTGGCCTCGCCCCACGCCATCGCGTTGGCGTCGTTCTCCACCACGACGGGCAGGCCGACCAGGTCGGAGACCTTCTTCCGCAGGGGCTCCTCGCGCCAGGCGAGGTTGGGAGCGAACCGGACAATGGACCGGGTCTCGTCGACGAACCCGGCGGCGCCGAGACCGACGGCCTCGATCTCGCGATCCCTGGCGAGCTCCAGGATCACGTCACCGATGGTGTGGGCGACCTGCTCAGGGTTCCCGGCCGGGGTGGGCCGCAGCAGGTGCGTGACGATCTGGCCGTCCTCGTCGACGACTCCCGCCGCGACCTTGGTACCGCCGATGTCCACGCCGATGGTCAGCGCCATTGTCCGTTTCTTCCTCTCCGCCTGGGCTCATCCCAGGTCGATGTGCTCCACGGGGGTGTCCTTGCGCTCGCGCTCCCGTGTCCGCTGACCGGGCGCGGACTTACCGAGCCCGTCGACCGCCGACTTGAAGGCGGCGAACAGTTCGGTGCCGGCCTGCATGAGGTGGTCGGTGACGGCGGTTCCCGACTCACGCTGCGCGGCCATCGCACGGCAGACGGGGCAGGCCCGGCAGATGTACTCCTCGTGCTCGGAGACCGCCTCCTCCCACACGTCCCGCTCTCTTCCCCGACCGCCACCGGAGAACGCGCTGCCGAAACCGGTCATCGTGCCCTTGATCAGATTCTTGCGCAGTTCCCTGGTCGCCTTCTGCTGCAGCGTGTCGAAAAGTTTGAACGCCTCCTCGGCGGCGGTGCCCAGCGGGTCCTTACCGCCCTCGGCCCGCTCTTCCCGCACCCGCTCTTCCCGCACCTGCTCCTCGCGCACCCGCTCGTCTCGCCCGGCGCGCTCCTCGCGCTCGCCGGGCCGGGCCCACGGGGTCCAGCCGGTCCGCTCCTCGCGCCGGACCCGCTCGGCGCGCTCGAACCACGCGGCGCGCGCATCGCGCTCTGCCTGCTCCGAGGACGGGGGCCGCCCGGAATCCGGAGCCTCGGCCACAACCTCGACGGGCTCGCCCTTCGCCTTGGCCGACTTAACGGACTCGACCGGCCCGGTGGACTCGGCCGATCCGGTACGCCGGGCACGCCCGGGTTTCGAGGCTTCCTCGGCCGGCTTCGCGCGTCGGCTCCTCCGGGCCTTCTCGGCGCCTTTGGCGTCGGCAGCACCAGCGGCCTCGGCGGCGACCTTCGGTGTCACGGCATCGGCGGTCTTGCCCGGCTTTCTGGGCGTACGCGGCTTCGGGGTCTTCTCTGCATCATTCGTGTTATCAGTCATCAGGCCCTCCCGCTTCGAACCGTACCCGGAGAAACCCATCTCGGAGCGCGGCCTCCCGCACCGGCCGGCGGGCCAGAGCGGCAGGCAGGGCCAGGACCCGGCGGTAGGAACCGGCATTGACGATCAGCTCGTCGCCCTTGCGCGCCAGATCCACCTCGTTCTTGTCCGCGAGCGGCAGGGCCAGGATCAGCTCCCCCGCGGCGGTGATCCGCAGCGGCGGGTCGACGGAGGGCGGGGCGAAGGGGTCGCCCTCGCCGTACATGGCCTCGGCGACCCCGGCGAGAGCGTCGAGGCCGACGGGCTCGGCCTCAAGGTAGGGCACGGTGTGCACGGGCAGCGGCGCGAAGGACTCCTCGACCTCGGCCAGGTGCAGGGCCTGGGCCCGCACCCACCTCTGCCGCCACGGGTCGGCCCCCTCGGCGGGGAAGACCCGGTTGGCGATCACCGCGTCGACGCGGTAGCCGTACAGGCTGAGGGAGGTGAGCGTGCGACGGGCCTCGGCCAGCACGACGGCCTCGGGGGTGAGTACCAGCCGGACGCTCGCGCCGGGCCCGGTGAGCAGCTCGCGCACCTCCATCAGCCCCCGGTGGAGCCGTTCCCCAGCACCCACCACGTGGTCTTCCGGCACGCTGACCTGCGCCAGGCGGCGGATCAGCGGGGAGAGGGTGCGCAGCAGCCGCCTGCCGACGGGCAGCAGCCGGTTCACGTGCCAGTCGAGGGCCTCGGGCAGGGCCAGCAGCCTGAGCGTCTCGGCGGTCGGGGCGCAGTCGATGACGATGACGTCCCACAGCCCGGCGCGCGCCTGCTCACGTAGCTCCAGCAGCGCGACGACCTCCTCGGCGCCGGGCAGCACCGTGATCTCCTCGGCGGTCACCTCGTCGAGGCCGAGCTCAGCGAAGACGCCCTTGGCATAGTCGCGCAGCTCGCCCCACTGGCGCTCCAGCGCCCGTTGAGTGTCGACCTGCTGCAGGGAGAGGCCTGGCGCGATCTCGGTGGGCCCCTCCCCCGCGTGCACGCCGAGGGCGTCGGCCAGCGAGTGGGCGGTGTCCGTGGAGACCACCAGGGTTTTAAGGCCGGACCGGGCGGCGAGGGTGGCGGTGGCCGCGGCTGCGGTCGTCTTGCCGACACCGCCCTTGCCGGTGAAGAGCAGGACCCGGCTCACGTCATCCTCCCTGGGGACGGCTCCGTGATCACGCCCCGCTCCCTCATGGGGTCTCGACGCGCTTCTTCAGCCCCTTCAGGGCGGTGTCGACGATGACCTTCTCCGCCTTCCGCTTGATCATGCCGATCATCGGCACCTTGAGGTCGACGGCGAGCTCGTACGTCACCTCGGTGCCACCGCCCACGTCGGTGAGACGGTAACTCCCGGTGAGCCTGGAGACCATCTTCCCCGCCTCGGCGATGTTCCAGTCGACGGACTCGTCTCCGTTCCAGGTGTAACGGAGGGTGTACTCGTCGCTGATCACGCCCGCGTCGAGGACGAATCCGACCGTGGCCGGCCGGCCGTCCTCCCCGGTGGAGAGGATCCGCGCGGATTTCACCTGACCCGCCCACTGCGGGTAGGAGGGGAAGTCGGCGATGACCGTCATGACGGTCGACCGGTCCGCGCCGATCGTGATGCTGGAGGTGGTGCGATCAGCCATGGGCCAACCGTACTGCTTCACGATCGTCCGTGTACGCCGGCGGGGCCGGTGGCGGCTACCACTCCAGCGCGAAGGGGACGCCCCTGTTTCTGAAGTGCCCCACGTTGAGGCACTCGGTCCTGCCGACCCGGGTGCGGGCGGCGAGGGGCTGGTGCACGTGGCCGAAGAGGGCGTAGCGCGGCTGGGTCCGTCTGATCGCCTCCAGGGTGGCCTCGCTGCCCCGCTCGAAGCGCCGGGCCACCACGTCGTAGAGCAGTTCGGGGATCGCGGGAGGGATGTGGCAGCAGAGCACATCGACCTCGCCGACGGCCGCCACCTTGCGGTCGAACTCCTCTTCGTCGATCTCGTACGGGGTCCGGTAGGGGGTGCGCAGCCCGCCCCCGACGAAGCCGAAGCGCAGGCCGCCTATCTCCACGGTCTCGCCGTCGAGCACGTGGTGGCCCTCGCGCACGTACTCTGGCCAGTAGATCGGCAGGTCCACGTTGCCGTAGGTGAGGTAGGCGGGGGTCGGCATCGCGGCGAAGATCTCACCGTACTGCCGCCTGACGGAGCGCTCGATGTGCTCGCGCGGGCCGCCCTCCAGCGAAGCCCACAGCGCCGAGGACATCGCCCGCGCCTCGTCGAACCGCTTGGCGGTCCTGAGCGCGATGAACTCCGCAGCCCGCTCCGCCCCGAAGAGCTCGGCGAAGATTCCCTGGGAGTGGTCGTCGTAGTCGACGAACAGGATCAGGTCGCCCAGGCAGATCAGGGCGTCGGCGCCGTCTCCCGCGCGGGCCAGTGCGTCGGCTCTCCCGTGTACGTCGCTGACGACATGAACCCGCATGCCGGACATCCTAATCACCTGCAAATACCGGCATAAGTAACAAACTTCACACGACGGCGCGGTCAGCGGCTCCAGGCGAGGGCAGTTGATACGGTGAAATCGCCCTTGATAACGCCTGGGTGACGAATTTACTCAGGCGTAACTTATCGCGATAGCTTCCAGGCAGTTCATCGATCCGTGCGTCTCCAGGAGTGATCCGTGCGCGAGTACAGCGTCCCCGTGCTGGTGGATGTCCCCACCTCCGCCAACCTGACCGACACGGTGTTCCGGCGTGCCGAAGAGGAGCCGGGCGCCGTCGCCCTGCGCCGCAAGGTCGGCGACGACTGGGCCGCCGTCACCGCCCGTGAGTTCCGCGACCAGGTCGCCGGAGTGGCCAAGGGCCTGATCGCGGCCGGCGTCGAACCCGGTGACCGGGTGGCGCTGATGTCGCGCACCCGCTACGAGTGGACCGTGATCGACTACGCGATCTGGGCCGCCGGCGCGGTCGGCGTACCGATCTACGAGTCCTCCTCGGCCGACCAGTCGACCTGGATCATCTCCGACAGCGGCGCGAAGGCCGTGTTCGTCGAGCTGGACTCGCACGAGGAGACGGTCCGCGAGGGTATCGCCGAGCTGCCCGGCCTCAAGGACGTCTGGCACATCGAGGGCGGCGCCCTGGACGAGCTGACCATGCTCGGCGCCGAGGTCACCGACGACACGCTCGCCGAGCGCAGGTCCAGCCGCGGCATCGCCGACCTGGCCACCATCGTCTACACCTCGGGCACCACCGGCAGGCCCAAGGGCTGCCGCCTGACCCATGACAACCTGCTGTTCACCGCCAGGAACGTCGCGCAGGGTCCACTGGAGCGCCTCTTCACGGTGAACGACAGGGCGGCGCTGCTCTTCCTGCCGCTCGCGCACGTCTTCGCCCGCATCATCGAGATCGTGCTGATCGAGACGGGCACGATCCTCGCGCACACCCCCAACATGAAGAACGTCGGCCCCGACCTGCAGGTTTTCAAGCCCACGTTCCTGCTGGGCGTGCCCCGCGTGTTCGAGAAGGTCTACAACGCCGCAGAGCAGAAGGCCACCGCCGACGGCAAGGGGAAGATCTTCCACGCCGCGGCGGAGACCGCCGTAGCCTGGAGCAGGGCGGAGTCCACGGGTGGCGCGGGACTGGGGCTGAAGCTCAAGCACGCCCTGTTCGACAAGCTCGTCTACGGCAAGCTGCGCGCCGCGACCGGCGGCAGGCTGACGGCGGCCGTGTCCGGTGGCTCCGCCCTGGGCGAGCGGCTCGGCCACTTCTTCCGCGGCGTGGGCATCGAGGTGCTTGAGGGCTGGGGCCTCACCGAGACCTCGGCGCCCTCCTCGGTCAACCTGCCGGGGGCCAACAAGATCGGCACCGTCGGCAAGCCGTTCCCCGGCGTCACCATCGGCATCGGCGAGCACGGCGAGGTGCTCGTCAAGGGCCGCCACGTCTTCGAGGGCTACTGGAACAACGACGAGGCCACCGCCGTGGCGATCGACAAGGACGGCTGGTTCCACACCGGCGACGTCGGCGAGCTGGACGGGGACGGCTACCTGCGCATCACCGGCCGCCAGAAGGAGATCATCGTCACCGCCGCGGGCAAGAACGTCGCCCCGGCCCCGATGGAGGACCACATCCGCGCCCACCCGCTGATCAGCCAGGCGATGGTGGTCGGCGACGACAGGCCGTTCGTCGCGGCGCTCATCACGCTCGACGCCGAGGCCCTGGAGCAGTGGAAGGCCGCCAACGGCAGGACGGACGCGGACCTCACCGCCCTCAGTTCCGACCCGGCCATCGTCGCCGAGGTGCAGAAGGCCGTGGACAACGCCAACAAGTTCGTCTCCAAGGCCGAGCAGATCAAGAAGTTCACGGTGCTCGACATCGACATCAGCGAGGAGAGCGGGCACCTCACCCCGACCCTGAAGGTCAAGCGCGCCATCGTGATGCGTGACTTCGCCAAGCAGGTCGAGTCCCTCTACGGCTAGACCACGCCTCGCGGATCCCGCCGCGGCGAGGAGCGGAGGAGGGAGCCGCCGCGCGCCGCGGTGGCCGTCCGCGACAGGCCAGAGGATCCAAGGGGAGGTGCCCGGTCAGACGGTCTCCGCGGACTCCAGAACACGGGCGAAGCGGGATGCGGCGAGTTCCCAGCTCCACTCGCGCGCGACCCACTCGCGCCCGCGTTCACCCATGGCACGCGCTCCGGCCGGGTCCTTGAGCAGGTCGACCAGGGTCGCCGTGACCTCGTCCGGGCGGGTGCCGTCGACGACCAGGCCGGTCTGCCCGTGCAGCACGGCGTCGGGGGCGCCGCCCGAGGAGCCTGCCACCACGGGCAGCCCGCTGGCGGAGGCCTCCAGGTAGACGATGCCGAGCCCCTCCACGTCCAGACCGCCCAGGCGGGTGCGGCACGGCATGGCGAACACGTCGCCCGCCGCCAGGTAGCCGGGCAGCGCCGCCTCCGGCACGGGGCCGGTGATCTGAACCGAGCCGCCCATCGGCCTGGCCAGTCGCTCCAGGGTCCTGCGGTACGGGCCACCACCGACGATCAGGAGGATCCCGTCGGGAACGTCCCGCAGCACGCCTGGCCAGGCTCGCAGGAGCGCGTCCTGGCCCTTGCGCGGCACCAGCCTGGACAGGCAGACCACCACCGGCCGATTCCCCAGTCCGAGCGCCGCGCGCACCGGCCCTCTCCCCGTCTCGGGCGCGAACACCTCGGTGTCGACGCCGGGTGTGAGCCGCACCAGCTTGCCCTCGGGTATCACCCTGGCCAGCCGCTGCCGGGTGTACTCCCCCAGGTAGGTGACCACGTCGGCGTTCGCGCCGATCCTGGCGAGCACCCGGCGGCCGATCGGGAGCGCCGTCCAGCCCGCCTCGTGGCCGTGGGTGACCATGACGACGCGGCGGGCCCCGGCCTCGCGCACCCTGGGCGCGAGCAGCCCGAGCGGCGCCGCCGCCCCGAAGACCACCGTCTCGCATCCGAACTCGGTGACCAGTCCGGCCGCCCGGCGGGCGACGGCGGGGGTGGGCAGCATCAGCGAGGTGGGATGCCGCACCACGGGGTACGGCTGCCGCAGATCGAAGTCCTCGCTACCGGGCCACCGGGAGGCGTAGACGACGATCGAGCCGGGCGGGCGTCGGGCGATGAGACCGTACACGAACGACTGGATCCCCCCGGCACGGGGCGGGAAGTCGTTCGTGACCACCAGCGTGCGCCTCACGGCTCGGAGAGACCGTTCAGCCGGGCCCAGGAGCGCGCCAGGGCGATGCGCTGCGGCGCGGTGGGATGCGAGGCATAGAGCACGTATTCCATAAGATCAGGCGATAAATCCGAAATGTTGGTGACCGCCAGCCGTTTCTGCATGGCGACGAACGTCGCCGGATCCCTGGTCAGGTCCAGCGCGTGGACGTCCGCACGAGCCTCGATGTGCCTGCTCACCAGGTTCTGGGCCGGCCCTGACAGCACCGTGGCCAGGCTGAGCAACCCCATGACCAGGCCCACCGCCCTCGGGTCGCCCACGGAGGAGATCCCCGCGCGGCGCCGCACGGCCCCCGCCGAGGTCACCACGTAGAGCAGGCACGCCCCGAACGCCGCGCCCAGACCGCCGACGAGCGTACCGGAGAGCACGTCACCCGCCTTGGCGTGACCAAGCTCGTGCGCGACCACCAGCTCGACCTCGTCGGCGGGCGCCCGGAGCAGCGTGTCGTAGACGACGATCCTGCGGGTCGCGCCAAATCCGGAGACGTAGGCGTTGAGCGCGGTGGTCCGCCGGGAGGCGTCGGCGACGAGCACGTTCTCGACCGGCACGCCGTCCCTGGCGGCCATGGCGAGCAGGTCGTCGCGGAGCCGTCCGGCCTCCATCGGCCTGAAGTCGTTGAAGATCGGCTCGATGAGCACCGGGTAGGCGAAGGAGGCCGCCACTGTCAGCGCGAACGCGCCGGCCGCCGCGGGGATCCACCAGCGCCGGTAGCGCCGCGCCAGCGCGACCACCGCCAGAACCATGATCGCTGTCAGCGCGGTGCCGACGCCCAGGCTCTTGATCCGGTCGACGGTCCAGGTCGGCCAGGTCTGGGTGGACAGCCCGAAGTCGCGCAGATAGGTCTCCGACCACATCCCCAGCGGCCAGCGCAGCATCGCGACGGCCACCGACAGCGCCAGCACGCCGAGCAGCGCCCGCAACCACCACGGTCCCCGCAGCCGGCCGACGAGCCGCGCGCCCAGCGGGGTGCCCACCAGCACCCCCGCCACCACCAGCGTCAGGCCGAGGGAGAGGTAACCCGGTACGCTGACCAGCTTGTCGAACGCCTCGGACCTGGCGATCTGCTCGGCGGTGAAGTCGCGTGCCGGATCGGGGACGACGACCGGGGCCCGCTTGCTCAGCGCCCGCCAGGGCGTGGTGAACGCCACGACCGCCAGCGTGACCACCCCCAGCACGGCCAGCGCCCACCCCGCCGGCCGCACATCCGAGGGCGCGTCCTTCGTGCTCAGCGTCATCAAACACCTCCAGCGTGGAGCCCCGCCCCCTGATCACGGGGAGGGCACAAGAATGTCAGGCGAGTTCCTTTCCGAGGTAGTCGCGCCACGCCTCGGTGAGTTCGGCCGGCGACAGGCCGAGCGTGCCGGCGACATCGCCACCGTAGAGCCTCACCAGGGCCTTCTCGCCGAAGCGCTCCGCGATGAACCGGCAGGCGAGCCAGGCCTCCTCGTATGCCTGCGCGAGCCGCGGGGCACCGGGGGCGAAGTCCGCGGGACCGGGAAGACGGGCGGGCAGGACTCCGGCCCGTACCTCGGCGGCCAGCTCGGCGGCGGCCTTCCGTACGGAGATCCCGGCGTCGCGGTAACCCACGTAGTCGGCGAAGCCCTCCGACAGCCACGTCGGCACCCGGCCGCCACGGGTCGCGCCGGTGGCCACGTGAACGAGCTCGTGCGTGATCACCACGTCCCTTCCGGCCGTGGTGAGCCTCGCGTAGCCGGAGGGCAGGACGATCACCCGATCCGCGGTCGCCAGCGCGGCCAGGCCGTGTGTGCTCCCGGCCCCGGCGAGCACCGCGGCCTCGGCATCGGTGGCGGGAAAAAGGATCACCGCCCGGACCGGCCCCCAGATCGCCGCGACCGCGCGGCGGGCCCGGTCGGCCCTGGCGGCCAGGTCCCGCAGGACGGCGGGCGCGACGCCGTGACCGATCACGAGGGAGTGCTCGCTCCGGACGACGACGGCGGCGCCGGGCCACAGGTCACGAAGGTCGCCGGGGAGTTCTCCGACGTCGCGGGGAGGATCGTGGGGGGCGGAAAGGTGCCGAGGGTCCCGGGAGTCGCGCGGGAGCGGCCCGGCTCCGGCCAGGAGAGGTCCCGTCCCGGCGAACGGGCCGACGCTCATCAGCGCCAGCATCCCGGCGAGCACGGCGCGGCGCCCCTTCGGGACGGACATAGCGAGTCGATGTTACTCGACCGGTATCGCACCGCACCTTGCCGGAAGCACAGAACCAGGAAGCACGGAACCAGGAAGCACGGAACCGGGCTGCCCCGCATCGCGGCCACGCGCTCGCGACCTTCGCCGGGAAACGGAGCGGCCCCGTCCCTGTTGACATGGACGGGGCCGCTGCGCCCTGCTCAGGCTCCGGGCCGGACCGCTCCGGCGAAGGAGGACCTGTAGTACCCCTTCAGCTTCACGATCCGGACCGTCTTGCCGCTGCTCGGCGAGTGGACCATCCTGCCCTCGCCGACGTACATGCCGACGTGGCCCTTTCCACTGAAGAACATCAGGTCACCGGGGCGCAGTCGGCTCCACGAGACCTTCTTCCTGATCGCCCGGTACTGGCTGTGCGTGATCCGGGGGATGGACACGCCCGCCTTGCGCCAGGCGTATTTGACGAGCCCTGAGCAGTCGAACGCGCCCGGACCGGAGGCGCCCCACCGGTACGGATCACCGACCTGCTTCTTGGCCGCCGAGACGGCCTTGCGGGCCCGAGTCTTCTGCAGGGCCGCCCTGCTCATCTTGGTCTTCACATTGGCGTCGGCCTTGGTCTTGTTCACGGCCCGGGTGTCGGTACTCTTCGTGCTCTCGACCTGCTCGGAGACGCCGGCCGCGGTGTTGACCAGGATCTCAGGGGTGCTGTCCGTCATCGCCCCGGCCGCCGTGGATCCCAGGGTGACCGCTCCGGCTGAGGCGGTCAGGGTGAGGGCGATGCCGCCGAGGGAAAGGCGGAAAAGGCGCGACAGACGGGTGTTAAACGGGGTGGTAGACAGGATTTCTCCTTGGTGCTTCCACTGATGCCTACCGGGTTAGCTGACGGGTTCGGGCTTGGAAGATGCCCTACGGCACAAATGCGCCGATTCACCCCCTGGCCACGATGTGTCGGGCCTTTTGGGTCCCCGGTTCCATACCTCCTGGCTGTATGGATTCGGCGGGCCGCCGTAATGAGGTCCGCCCCCGGCAGGGGCACGGCGGCCGGTTGGATTTCTATCGAGAAACCGGCCCGAAGACCGACATTCACCGCGACGACCTGGCTTGAACGTCGCAATGCCAGAAGTTACCCCGATTCTTCAATTTTTGGCAAAGCATTCACCGAGCAGGAAGATCGATAAGTCTTCTTGATCTTACCGTTATCCCTGCTTAATAGCCATTTATGCTATCGAGATATGACTCTCGTCACACTTCTGACATCACACCTGATAAATCGTGATTTCTGTAATATTCATCACACTTGCCGGATTATCGGGTGATCTAGTGAGAGGCCCCGCAGCTGCGGTCGCCGGCAGGCGGGTCGGCGCCGGACGCACGTGCGGGCGCCGTGATCGACTCTCCGAAGTCCGCCTCGACGAATCTCGAACCCGGCGGCGTCGAGCATCGCTTCGAGGAGCCGGCGGAAGGTGCCGTACCCGGTGCGAGGCACCGGGTACACGGGAGGCGTCGGGTACACGGCCGGCGGGGCAGGACCCCGCACCGTGCGTCAGGGGCGGACGGCTCCGGCGAGACGACGGCCGTAGGCCGACAGCGGGACGACCTTGACGACGTCGCCGGTCTGCGGGGCGTGCACGATCCGGCCGTTGCCCGCGTACATGCTGACGTGCCCCAGGCCCTCGCTGAAGATGAGGTCGCCCGGCTGGAGGTCGTTCAGTGAGACCTTGCGGCTCGCGCCCCAGCTCCACTGCTCCCAGGTGGTCCGCGGCAGGCTGACTCCCCCGCTGCGCCAGGCGGCCTGGAGGAGGCCGGAGCAGTCCCAGCCGCCGGGGCCCGTGCCACCGTACTGGTAGGGCTTGCCGACCTGCGCGAAGGCGAACTGCAGCGCGGCGCGGGCGTTGCCCGAGGCGGGGCCGGTGTACTGGATTCCGGTGCTGTCCGGGTCGCCCGCCTTGAAGACGTTGAGTTCGCGCAGGAGCTTCGTCTGGACCCTGACCATCTTGTCGGCCTTGGCCTTCTCCCTGGCCAGCTCGTCGCGCGTCTCGTCGGCCTCGCTCAGCGCACCCTTGGCCAGGTTCCTGTTGATCCGCAGCGTCTTGGTGGCCGTGTCGAAGGCGCCCAGCGACTGGGCGCGGGAAGCCGACATCTGGTCGACCGCGGCCAGGCCGCTCAGCAGCGCGCCGGGGTCGGACTGGTAGATCATGCCTTCCCAGCCGTTGATCGCACCGACCTGGTAGGTGCTGACCGCCATCGTGACGAGCTCCTTGCGCAGCCCGGCGACCTGCTCGCTCTGGCGGGCGAGTTCGCCGGTCAGCGTCATGTACTTCTTCCTGGCCCGCTTCCACTTCTCCGAGGCCTGGTTGTACTTCTCGACGACCTGATCGGCCTGCTCGTTGAGCTTCTCCAGCTTCTTCTTGGCCTGCGCGAGTGTCGGCTTCGGCTCCGCGGACGCTCCGCCCACCGGCAGCATCAGCAGTGCGAGGGCGAGCCCGGCCGCCACCGGTATCCGAATCAGTCCAACCGGCACACCAGCCACGGCCACGTCAACGCCTCCAGACTGCACAGACCTGCGGCGAATAGTACAGAACAAGTAAGGTTTAGATCACCTTTTCGCATGCTTTGCTCTACAGCCGCAGGTGGCAGCTCCGGTATCCCGGGCGAGCGCCGGGATCACCCGGTCAGCAGCCGGCGACGTCTCAGCAACCGGCGATGCCGCAGATCTTGCCGGTCATCTTTCTGGCGTCGCGCAACTGGGTGGCCCAGTCGCTCTGCGCGGGCTTGGAGTACTCTCCGGCCCAGAGGTAGACCAGGACCGCGTTGCCCTTCCTGACCAGCACGCTCCGCTCACCGCCGACCCCGGCCTTCCCTCCGTAGTAGACCTGCCCGGAGACCTTCAGCGCCTCGTCTCCGAGCCCGGTCAGGCGCGAGGAGGCGTAGCGGTAGGCGGAGCCCGCGTCGGTGTTGGAGCGGCAGGCGGTCAGGGCGGAGCGCACCTGGGCGACGGCTCCGGCGGCAGCCGCCTTCGAGCGGTACAGAATCACCTGCTCGACCTTCATGAAGTCCGGGACACCGGTGAAGGTCACCGTCCGCGCGACCACCCTGCCGGCCCTGGCCAGCGTGGCCTTGCCGCACGGGTTGACGGCCAGCCCGGCCTTCGCCGAGTTGCCGACCTTCCAGTTGGTCTCGGGGTCGTCGTCCTTCTTCGCGGCGTCCTTCTCGTACAGCAGGAAGCCCTTGGGAATGGCGGCCGTCGCGGCCGCCGCGGGTGTGGTGACGGTCGCACCCACGGCGAGGACGGTGAGGGCGAGCACTATGATCTTCTTCATCGAATCAAACCTCCCGGATGATCCGATGCGCCACGGGCAGGAAAGGTTTACGCCCGGCCCAGACGTTTCAGAAGAAGCAGCGAGGGGACCGGCCGGGCGCCCATCCTGCGGACCGACTCGGCCACCTCTCGATCCGAGGAGACCACCGCCACCGCGCGTCCCGTGGGCTCGGCGCGGACCAGCTGGCGGATCAGGTCGTCGGCGATCTGCCCCGGGGCGCTGAACATCACGCGCACCCCCCTGGGCGCCGACACGGGAACCGGACCGTTCAACTCGGCTCCGTCGAAAACGCAGGTCAGCTCGGTACGGGTCTGCGCATAGAGCGCGCCGAGGCCGGTGAGAAGGCGATTGCGCTGGTCGGCGAGGGTGAACGTGCCGTAACCGGTCTTGGTCACGTTGTAGCCGTCGACGATCAGGTGGATCTGCGGCAGCGCGAGCAACTGGTCGAGCAGTGCGGGGTCGTCGTCGGCGAGCGCCCGCGCGGGAACCGCCTGGACACCTTGCCTGCCCGGCGCCACCGAGGCCACCGAGTCGGCGGGACGGTGGATGCCGGAGGGCAGGGCGAGCTCCCTGCGAAGCCCCGCGGCGGCGTCCTGCAGGGCGTCGAGCAGCATGCGGACCTTGGTGTCCTCCACGCTGCGGCCCTCACGGGCCGCCCTGCGTGTCGACTCCAGCTGACGCTCGGCGTCGGCCAGCCGCTCACGCAGGCGGCGCAGCTCGCTCTCCACGGTGCCCCCCGCCGAGAGCGCGGCGGCCTTCGCCTCCTCGGCCGCCTCCCAGGCGTCGGCGGCACGCGCCTCGGCCGCCCTGGCCCGCTCCCGGGCTTCGTGCAGCCTTCGGCGCAGGTCGGAGACCTCCGAGCGCGAGGTCTTGAGCTGCTCGCGCAGTCGCTCGGACTCCTCCTTGGCCGCGCTCTTCTGACCGGCCAGCTGCTCGCGCAGCCGGGAGAGCGTCTGCTCCTGCGCGGAACCCTCGGCGGCGACGGCCGACCGCTCCAGGTCCGCGCGAGCCGCCTCCACCATGTCCACCCAGCCGGGCGGCCGGGTCAGGTAGGCGGCCGCGGCCACCATGACGGGCTCCGCGGCCGGCGGGACCGCGCCCTCGGCGAGGCTCGCGACCAGTTCCGGCCAGCCGGTGGTCAGGGTCTCCGCGACCAGTTCGCGGAACTTCTTGTCGGTCTCCAGCTGCGCGGCGATGGGCGCGCCACCCAGCTTGGCGCGCTTGCGGGGGTCGAATTTGGCGATCCCCTTCAGCGGCGGCGGCACCGAGGCGGCGGGCATGGAGCCGAGGATCTGGGATGCCAGCTCCACGACATGTAAGCGAACCTGCTCGGGTAACGGACGAGACAGGCCCTCTCCGGCTGAACTCATCACGGCCCCTACTCGGATCGGTCTTCACGTCAAGGGTACGGCTACCGCACCCTGACCCCGACCTGACCGCAAGACGGCCTGCCGCCGACCCTGCCGTGAACTGTTTATGGACAAGCGCTTGCTCTTAGGTTACGACTGTGCGGATCGCCTTGTGACGCACGCCACCCGGGAGAGCGCGATGGACCGACAGCGCCGGCAGGCCGAGGACATGCGGACATCCACCTGCGACCTCGAAGAGTTACCCGAACGAATGCCGGACGGGAGCCACTGGAGTTGACGCCTTCCCCGCGCGAGGACCACGGGTGTCCGGCGCGGCCGGCGCCGGGAAAGCCCGGTGCGGCGAATGTCGGTCGGGGCTTCTATGGTCGTGAATCGTGAACTACGCCGTACAGGGAACACTCGACGAGCTGGGCACACCGCTCAGCCAGGTCACCTTCGTCGTGTTCGACCTGGAGACCACCGGCGTCTCGGCGGGCGAGCACGCGATCACCGAGATCGGTGCGGTCAAGGTCAGGGGCGGTGAGGTGCTCGGCGAGTTCGGCACCCTGGTCGACCCCGGTTCACCGATCCCGCCCTTCATCTCGGTGCTGACCGGCATCACCGACAGCATGGTCGTGGCCGCGCCGAGGATCGAGTCGGTGCTGCCGTCCTTCCTGGAGTTCGCCGCGGGCTCCACCCTGGTGGCGCACAACGCCGGATTCGACCTGGGGTTCATCAGGGCGGCCTGCGCCGCGCACGGGTATCCACCGCCCGCCCATCAGGTGGTCGACACCGTCGACCTGGCCCGCAAGCTGCTGACCCGTGACGAGGCGCCGAACTGCAAGCTGTCCACGCTGGCCGCGATCTTCAGTCACACCGAGCCCTGCCACCGGGCGCTCGCCGACGCGCGGGCCACGGTCGACGTGCTGCACGCCCTGCTGGAGCGGGCGGGCTCCTTCGGGGTGCAGACGCTGGAGGAGCTCAAGGGCTTCGTCCGCGCGCCCACCCCCGAGCAGCGCCGCAAGCGACACCTGGCCGACTCGGTGCCGACGGGACCCGGCGTCTACGTCTTCGAGGACTCCGGCGGCGACCCGCTCTACGTCGGTAAGAGCACCAACCTGCGCAACCGCGTGCGCGGTTACTTCACCGCGAGCGAGACCCGGCCCCGCGTCCGCGAGATGATCGGCATCGCCGCGCGGGTCAGGTCCATCGCCTGCGCGACCCCGCTGGAGGCGGAGGTCAGGGAACTCAGGCTGATCGGCTCGGCCAAGCCCCGCTACAACCGCAGGTCGCGCCATCCGGAGAAGATGTTCTGGCTCAAGCTGACCGACGAACTCTTCCCCCGCCTGTCGGTGGTCCGCGAGGTCAAGGACGACGAGGCCTCCTACCTGGGCCCGTTCACCAGCACCCGCGCCGCCGAGGACGCCCGCACCGCGCTGCACGAGACGATCCCGCTGCGGCAGTGCACCGAGCGGATCACTCCGCGTACCAGGCGCTCCGCCTGCGCGCTCGCCGAGATCGGCAGGTGCGGCGCGCCGTGCGAGGGGCGTGAGACCCCCGGCGAGTACGCGGTGCACGTCGTGGCTGCGCGCCGGGCACTGGAGCTGGACGCGGCCGGCGTCTTCTCCGCCATGGAGGCCAGGATGGAGCGCCTGGCCCTCGACCAGCGCTACGAGGAGGCCGCGGCCGACCGCGACCGGCTCGCCGCCTACGTCCGCACCTCGGCCCGCATGCAGCGGCTGCGGTCGCTGACCTCCATCTCCCAGATGGTCGCGGCCGCCCCCGTGGCGAGCGGCGACTGGGAGATCCACGTCATCCGGTACGGGCGGCTCGCCTCGGCCGGGGTGATGCCGAAGGGCGCCCACCCCACCCCGTTCGTCGAGGCGCTGACGGCCACCGCCGAGACGGTGCCGCCCGGCCCCGGGCCGGTCCACGCCGCCAGCGCCGAGGAGACCGAGTGCGTCCTGCGCTGGCTGGAGTCCCCCGGGGTGCGGCTGGTGCAGGTGGAGGGGACCTGGAGCCTGCCCGCCTCGGGTGCCGGCCGGCTCAAGGCCCGCATCGACCGCGCCTACCAGGCTGCCGAGCCGCGCCGGGCGCGCGAGGGCCGTCCGCTGCGCTGATAGCGTCAAAGGCGGCAGGCAATACTCAACGAGGAGGAAGCTCGTGGTCACCGCGATCGTTCACATCAACGCCGAGGTGGACCGGATCCCCGAGGTCGCCCAGACGATCGCCGAGATCGACGGGGTGAGCGAGGTCTACTCCATAACCGGGGAGTACGACCTGATGGCCATGGTCCGCGTCACCGCCTACGAGGAGATCGCCGAGGTCGTCCCCGGCCGGATCAACAAGGTGGCGGGGGTGCTGCACACCGAGACCAACATCGCCTTCCGCGCCTACTCCCGCCACGATCTGGACGCCGCCTTCTCGATCGGCCTCGGCGAGTCCGACTGACCCGCGCCGGCGGGGCGGGGGCGAGGGCGGGTCGGTTCGAGGTCGGTGACGTCCCCCTTGGCCGCGCGGGCGACGTCCGGGCCCACCTCGCCCGTGGTGGGCAGCCTCGCCCGCACCTCGAACCCCCCTCCGGGCAGGGTCCCGGCCGCCAGCGTCCCGCCGAACAGGGCGGCCCGCTCACGCATGCCGAGCAGGCCGTGTCCCGCGGTCGCCGAGGGATCGGCCCGGCCGTCGTCCCGTACGAGCACGTCGAGGATGCCCGGCCGCCAGCGCAGCGTGACGCGGGCCGAGCGGGCGCCGGCGTGTCGCAGGGTGTTGGCGAGCGCCTCCTGGACGATGCGGTAGGCCACCAGCTCAAGGGTGAGCCCGATCTCGATGGGCCTGCCGTCCTCGACCATGTCCACGGGCAGGCCCTCCGCGTCTACCCGGGCGAACAGGTCCCGAAGGTCGGACAGCCTGGGCTGGGGCGTCCTGCCCGCGGAGGAGCCGTCGAGGTCGAGCAGTGACAGGGTGCGCTGGAGCTCGACGAGCGTCTGGCGCCCCGACTCCTCGGCCACCCGCAGGGTCTTCCTGGCCCGCTCGGGGTCCTTGTCCATGATCATCCGTCCGGCGCCCACGCCGAGGGTCATCATGCTGATCCCGTGGGCGACCACGTCGTTCAGTTCGCGGGCGATGCGCGCCCGCCTCTCCGCGAACTGGGCGCGGACCAGTGCCTCCTGCTGACCGACGAACCTGGCCTCTACGGACCGGAGCCTCAGCAGCAGGAGCCTGCGCTCCCACACCAGGCTCGCGACGGCCACGCACAGTCCGAGCACCACACAGGCCAGCAGGACGGGAAACATCTGCTCGCTCAGGGGGTCAGCACGCCACATGAACGCAATCTAGAACGGCGCCTCCGGGTGTCACATCCGCTCCCGGGCGGATCTTCCATCCCCCCGGGAGCGGAGAGACGTCCAGTGCGGGGACGGCCCGGACGTCGCCCGCCGCTCCTTGGAGCGGTGGGCGGGTGCCCACGCCCAAGGAGGTTCGACGACGCTCCCGGGAGGACTCACTCCCGGGAGGACTCACGACGACGGCCGGGTGGCTCGTCCCGCGAGGCGAGGGCGGCTCAGGACTGCTTCGACGACCGGCTGACCGCGATCCAGCGGTCGAGGGTCTCGGCGGCGGCACCGGAGTCGACGGCCCGCATCGCACGCTCGTAGCCCGCGGCCATCCCGGCGTTCAGGTCGCCGGCGGCACCGTCGCCGGCGGCACCGTCGAGGGCGACCAGCGCGGCCGCGGCGTTCAGCAGCACCGCGTCGCGGACCGGGCCGGCTTTCCCGCCGACCAGATCGTGCACGGCCCTGGCGTTGAAGGCCACGTCCCCGCCGCGCAACGCGTCGGGTGCCGCCCGGGGGATGTCAAGGACCGCCGGATCGAAGACGGTCTGCTCCGCGCCGCCCTCGCGCACCACCCAGACCGAGGAGGTCGTGGCGGTGGTGAGCTCGTCCAGCCCGTCGTCGCCCCGGAAGACCAGGGCGGAGACCCCGCGCTCGGCGAAGACTCCGGCGACGACGGGGAGCATGCCCGCGTCGAAGATGCCGATCGCCTGGGCGGCGGGCCTGGCCGGGTTGGTCAGCGGGCCCAGGAAGTTGAAGACCGTGGGGACGCCGAGCTCCTTGCGCGGCGGGCCCGCGAAGCGGAACGCCGGGTGGTAGACCGGCGCGAAGCAGAAGGCGATGCCGGCCTCCACCGCGACTCTGGCGGTGTCGGCCGGGGGCAGGTCGAGCACGATTCCCAGGTGTTCCAGGACGTCGGCGGCGCCGCACGAGGAGGAGGCGGCCCGGTTGCCGTGCTTGACGACCCTGGCCCCCGCCGCGGCGGCCACGATCGCGGCCATGGTGGAGACGTTGACGGTATGTGCCCGGTCACCGCCGGTGCCGACGATGTCGACCACGGGGCCCTCGACCGTCAGCGGGGTGGCCAGCTCCAGCATCGTCCGCGCCAGTCCGGTCACCTCCGCGACCGTCTCGCCCTTCGCCCGCAGCGCCACCGCGAAGCCCGCGAACTGGGCGGGCGTGGCGGAGCCGGACATGATCTGGTTCATCGCCCAGGCGGTCTCGTCCGCGGTCAGGTGCTCGCCCGCGAGCAGGGCGGACAACAGCGCCGGCCAGGTGGTGCGCGCGTCCATGCAGGTCTCCAGGAGGTTTTACCGGGCGGTCAGACGGGTGGACAGGCGGCGGCGCATCAGGTCGGCGACGGTCTCCGCGAGGACTACCGGGTCGATCGGCTGCGGCACGACGGCCTCGGCGCGTGACCACTCGGCCAGCCAGCGGTCGTCACGGCGGGCGATCAGCAGGCAGATCGGCGGGCAGTCGTGGACCTCGTCCTTGGCCTGGCGGGCCACCCCCATGCCGCCCGCCGGCTGGGCCTCGGCGTCGAGCACGGCGACGTCGATCTCACCGGAGTCGAAGTGCTGGACGACCTTGGCGTGGGTGGCGCACTCCACGATCTCCACGAGGGGCACGTCGTCGGCGGGGCGGCGGCCGAGTGCCTGCCGCACCTTCTCGCGGGTGCTCGCGTCGTCGCTGTAGACGAGGACCCTCATCTTGTCGTCGGTGCTCACGGTCGCGCTCACTATCCCTCGTCGATGTATGGTCACCTGGGATGCTACCGGTCAGCCGACCTGGAGACCCAGGCCGGAGCCACAGCTGAGCAAATTGCCCTATACGTCCACTTTTTAGTGGCGTGTACACCTCCTATCGGGGGGTCGTGCGGCGACCCGAGCAGCAGAGCCGCAATAATGCTGCCCGTGGCGACAGCATCCGCAATCTCAACGACGACGACAGCACACTCGTCCCGCAGACCCGATCTGGTCAGCGTCGGGACGATCGTCTGGCTGTCCTCCGAGCTCATGTTCTTCGCGGCGCTGTTCGCGATGTACTTCACCATCCGGTCGGTGAGCCTCAGCCAGGGAATGCCCTGGCCGGAGGCCCACCTGAACGTCCCCTTCGCCCTGGGCAACACGATCATCCTGGTCCTGTCGAGTGTGACCTGCCAGCTGGGCGTGTGGGCGGCAGAGAAGGGCCAGGTCGCCAAGCTGCGTTTCTGGTACATCGTCAGCTTCCTGATGGGCTCCGTGTTTGTGGCGGGCCAGCTGTACGAGTACAACGAGCTGGTCCACGAGGGACACACCCTGTCGCACACCGCGTACGACTCGGTGTTCTACCTGACCACGGGCTTCCACGGCCTCCACGTGACCGGTGGACTGATCGCGTTCCTCTTCATGCTGGGACGCACGTACGCCGCGAAGCGCTTCACCCGTGAGCAGGCGACCAGCGCGATCGTCGTGTCCTACTACTGGCACTTCGTCGACGTGGTCTGGATCGCCCTTTTCGTGACCATCTATGGAATTCAATAAGGAATCGGGGATCTCTGTGAATAGGATCACCGCTGGGCGGCGGCATCCCCTCGCGAGATACGCCGTCCTGCTCCTGGCCCTGGCCCTGATCGGCGGGGTCTACACCGTTGCCCTGACGGTCACCTCCAGCAGGCAGGCCGACGCCGCCATCGCGTCCGGCAGGGCCGACGACGTGGCCGAGGGCAAGAAGCTCTTCGAGCAGAGCTGCTCCAGCTGCCACGGGCTCAACGCCGAGGGCACCGCCCAGGGGCCGACCCTGATCGGCGTCGGCGCCGCCTCGGTGGACTTCCAGGTCAGCAGCGGCCGCATGCCCCTGGCCAACCCCGGCGCGCAGGCACCTCGCAAACCCCTGGCGCCGTGGGTCGCCAAGACCAAGCTTCCCGACGGCACCTATCTCGCCGTCAGGCAGCTCAGCGCCTACATCCAGTCACTCGGCGGCGGTCCGGCCGTGCCGAGCGCCGAGCAGGTCGACCCCGCCAAGGGCGACAAGGCCAGGGGCGGCGAGCTGTTCCGTGCGAACTGCATCCAGTGCCACAACTTCGTCGGCTCCGGCGGCGCCCTGACCCAGGGCAAGTACGCTCCGCCGCTCGACCAGTCCACTCCGACGCAGATCTACGAGGCCATGGCCACCGGCCCCCAGGCGATGCCGGTGTTCAACGACAGCATCATCACTCCCGAGCAGAAGCGGGACATGATCGCCTACATCGTGGGCGTGCGTGAGGAGCCCAACCCGGGCGGCGCCGGTCTGGGCCGTATCGGCCCGGTCACCGAGGGTCTGGTGGCCTGGGTCGTCGGACTCAGCCTCCTCTCCCTGGCCGCCATCTGGATCACCGCGAAGAGGCGACAGGCCAAATGACTGAGAACAATCACGGCATCGAACAGCCGGAGGAACGCGTGCCAAGGCGCGTCATCGGCACCCCCCCGCCCGCGGCGAGCACCTCCCTGCTCGGCGCCGAGGAGCCTGCGGCGACTGACGTCGTGCGGGTTCCCGGCGTGACCCCGCAGGACGAGACGACCGCGAAGAAGGGCGAGAAGTACGCCGCCCTCTGCTTCCTCGTCGCCTTCCTGGCCGGCATCGGCTTCGTGGTGTCGTACGTCGTCTTCCAGGTCGGCGACATCGAGAAGACGCAGGTCTCCAACCTCGCGCTGGGGGGCACGCTCACGCTGGCCCTGCTCGGGCTGGCCGCGGGCATGGTGACCTGGGTCCGCATGGTCATGCCCAAGTACAACCTGGTCCAGGAGCGCCACCCGATGGCCTCCGACGCCGAGACCCGGTCCTACGTCGGCGAGACCTTCCTGCAGGGCGCGGCCGAGAGCGGCATCACCAAGCGCCCGCTGCTGCGCCGCACCCTGCTGGCGGCGGCCGCCCCGCTCGGCCTGGCCCCGCTGGTCCTGCTGCGCGACCTCGGCCCGAGCTACAAGGACTTCCCCGCCAAGCTGCGGCACACCGTCTGGGGGGAGAAGACCAAGGACGGCAAGTTCCGCAAGCTCCTCGTCGAGGGCAGCGGCTCGCCCATCCGGGCTGCCGACTTCAACTCCCCCGGCGGCATCCTCTCCGTGGTGCCCGAGGGATACGAGCACGACCTGAACGCGCTGGCCAAGGCCACCCTGATCCTGATCAAGTTCCGCCCCGAAGAGCTCAAGTCCGGGACGAACCTGAACTGGACCCACGACGGGATCGTGGCGTACTCCAAGATCTGCACGCACGTCGGCTGCCCCGCGGCCCTGTACGAGCAGACCACGCACCACATCCTGTGCCCGTGTCATCAGTCGACCTTCGACGCCGCCGACGGAGCCAAGGTCATCTTCGGTCCGGCGGCCCGGCCGCTGCCCCAGCTGCCGATCGCCGTGGACGACGAGGGGTACCTCGTGGCGACGGCGGACTTCCCCGTCCCCGTCGGTCCCAGTTTCTGGGAACGTGGCGACGCCGAGGCCGAGGCCCGTGAGAAGGGAGCCCAATCATGAGCACCCAGGACGTTCCGAAGCCCATCGCGGGCGCGGGCAACTTCGTCGACGACCGCATCGGGGCGGGGAACTTCCTGCGGCGGAACCTGCGGAAGATCTTCCCCGACCACTGGTCGTTCCTGCTCGGTGAGATCGCGCTCTACTCGTTCATCATCCTGCTGCTGACCGGCACGTTCCTGACGTTCTTCTTCAAGCCCAGCATGGGCCACGTGGAGTACACCGGCTCGTACGGCCCGCTGCAGGGCGTCATGATGTCCGAGGCGTACGCGTCGTCGCTGGCGATCAGCTTCGACGTGCGCGGCGGTCTGCTGATGCGGCAGATGCACCATTGGGCCGCGCTGCTGTTCATCGGCGGCATGATGGTGCACGCGCTGCGGGTGTTCTTCACCGGCGCCTACCGCAAGCCGCGCGAGCTGAACTGGCTGATCGGCGTGCTGCTGCTGACGCTGGCGCTGGCCGCGGGGCTGACCGGCTACTCCCTCCCCGACGACCTGCTCTCCGGCGCCGGTCTGCGGATCACCGAGGGTGTGGCGAT
This sequence comes from Streptosporangium sp. NBC_01810, assembly GCF_035917355.1. Classification (NCBI taxonomy): domain Bacteria; kingdom Bacillati; phylum Actinomycetota; class Actinomycetes; order Streptosporangiales; family Streptosporangiaceae; genus Streptosporangium; species Streptosporangium sp. NBC_01810. The sequence continues at coordinate 4,284,023 of NZ_CP109070.1, forward strand.
CTCGCTGCCGCTGGTCGGCACCTGGATCACGTTCTTCCTCTTCGGCGGCGAGTACCCCGGCGTGGACATCGTCTCCCGGTTCTACTCGCTGCACATCCTGCTCATCCCGGGCATCCTGCTGGCGCTCATCTCGGCTCACATGATCCTGATGTGGGTCCAGAAGCACACGCAGATGCCGGGCAAGGGCCGCACGAACGAGAACGTGGTGGGCGCGCCGTTCTACCCGGCCTTCATGATCAAGGCCGGCGCCTACTTCATGTTCACGTTCGGGGTCATCGCGCTGCTGGGCACCTTCGCCCAGATCAACCCGATCTGGCTGTACGGCCCCTACACCCCGGCCGACATCTCGGCGGGCTCACAGCCCGACTTCTACATGGGCTTCCTCGAAGGCGCGCTCCGTCTGATGCCCGCCTGGGAGATCAACGTCCTGGGCTTCACGCTGCCGATGAGCGTGCTGATCCCGGCGCTGGTGCCGATGGGCATCATCATGACGGGCCTGGCGCTGTACCCGTTCATCGAGCAGTGGGTCACCGGAGACCGCCGCGAGCACCACGTCGTGGACCGTCCCCGCAACAACCCGCACCGCACCTCGATCGGCATTTCCGCGATGACCTTCTACGGGGTCCTGTGGCTGCTCGGCGCCAACGACGAGATCGCCGCGTTCTTCCAGGTGTCGCTGAACTGGACGACCTACGTCGGCCGGGTCCTGATCTTCGTCGGTCCGGCGATCGCCTACTACGTCACCTACCGGGTCTGCCTGGGCCTGCAGCGCGCCGACGCGGCCATCATCGGCCACGGCGTGGAGTCCGGCGTGATCAAGCGACTGCCGCACGGCGAGTACATCGAGGTCCACGTCCCGCCCAACGAGGCCATCGAGGCCCACATGCGGGGCAAGGAGCCGATCCCGGTCATCACCGCCGGCGGCGGCGGAGACGACGGCATCCCGTCCAAGGCGATGCGCGGCCCGCTTGGCAAGCTTCGCGCCAAGATGAGCACGGCCTACGGCGGCGAGAAGATCCCGCTCGACGACGGCCACGGCCACGGTGAGGGCCACGATGAGCACGCGGCGGTCGGCCAGGGCGGAGACGACAAGTCCCTGACCCACTGACCCACCCGCGGCTGACGCCACACGAGGGGCCCGGACACCGCACGGTGTCCGGGCCCCTACGTCTTTTCGCGCCCTTTCCGGGAAAAGGCACCGACCCCGGCCTCAGAAGGCCCTCCCGAGGCCCTCAGGGGTCCTCGGGGGTCGGGGGTCCTCGGGGGTCCTCAGGAGGGCCTTGGCCTCCCGGCCCCGCGCGTTCCCTTTGGCCGGCACCACGTCGCCCTCTGCCCTCAGTGGGACCGGGCGGGCACCTCCGCGCCTCGCCACAGCACCGCGGACTCAGACGTCGTCGGTGGTGAAGTGCTTGAGGCTGCTCCACTTGAGCCATTCCCGCCAGCTCTCCTGCCAGTGACCCCAGCCGTTGGTGGGCTCCAGGGCGCGGGGCGAGCCGGTGATGATGATCGGGTCCCCGATCAGGGTGTTGTCGAGGAACCACTTGGCGTTGCTCGGGCTGACGTTGACGCAGCCGTGGCTGACGTTGGAGTAGCCCTGGGACCCGACCGACCACGGGGCGCTGTGGATGTACTCGCCGCTGTTGGAGATGCGGACCGTGTTGTAGACGGTCAGCTGGTAGTAGCCGGGCGAGCCGGGCCCGATGCCCGGAGAGGTCATCACCGTGACGTTCTCCCGGGACATGGCCAGGTGCACGCCGCTGGTCGTGTGGTACTTCCAGACACCGCCCTGGCCCGCGCTCATCGGCATCTCCCTGACGACCCTGCCGTTGCGCCGCACGGTGAGGTGGTGGGAGGGGATGGTGCCCCGGGTGATCTGCGAGCGGCCGACCTTGAAGTTGACCGTCCGGTTCGCCGCTCCGTACAGGCCGGCGCCACCGCGCACCCCTGCCAGCCGGGCCTCGACCCTGACCTTGGTGCCCGAGGGCCAGAAGTTCTTCGGGCGGAAGTGAACGTTGCGGTCGTCGAACCAGTGCCACGCCCCCAGGACCGGCCTGGAGGTACGGACGAACAGGTTGCGCTCGACGGAGACGCGGTCGGTGACGGCACGGTCGAAAGTGATCATCACCGGCATGCCCACGCCGACGGTCAGACCGGTCATGTCCCGGTCCGGCATGAGGCTCTCGATCGCGAAGGTCTCGCGGCTCTTCACCGTGGAGAAGGACGAGGTCGTCTCGGTGACGGCGCCCGCCGGATTGACCGCCGTCACCGAGACCTCGTAGGAGGCTCCTGGAGCCGCCGTACCGCGGCTGCGCCACTGTGTACCGTCGGCGCTGAGAACGCCCGGCAGAGAGCCTTTGGCGCCCTTCACGGCCCTGACGGTGACCGACTTCAGGGTGCCGCCCTCCACCGCGACCAGGACGGGGGTGTCCGTGGGCACTCCCCTGGCCCCCTTGAGCGGTGCCACGGTGACCACGGCGGCGGCGGACTCCGCCTGCTGGGACGCCTGCGGCGTCCGGTCCTGGCGTACGGCTGTGCTTGTCGAGCAGGAGGTCGTCACCAGCACGAGGGCCAGCAGTCCCGCTCCCTGGCTCGAACCACGGATCGCGTGCCCCACATGAACTCCCCTGTCCCGGACTGAACCACTGATTCAGTTATTACCCGGAGTAAGCGGTCCACCACATAAGACATCCACCCTGAGCCCCAAATAAACGCCAAAAAGCGGGCCACGGAAGTTTTTCCGTGGCCCGCTTTTCGCGGTGATACGCGGGGTCAGTGCGAGAAGTTGCCCCGGTAGTACTCGAAAACGAAACCGATCATGCTCATGATGATCGCGAACACGCCGATCAGGAACAGCCACCAGCCGATGACCAGGCCGACCCCGGCGAGCGAGACGGCCAGGCAGACGAAGAGCGGCCACCAGCTGTGCGGGCTGAAGAAGCCGAGCTCTCCGGCACCCTCGCTGATCTCGCCCTGCTTGTCGTCCTCCGGCTGATCGCCGATCCGGCGGGCCGTGTACATCAGGTAGTAGCCGATCATGAGCGCGAAGCCCACCGAGATGGCCATCGCCGTCGTGCCTACCGGCTCCTTCGACCAGTACCAGTAGACGACGTCCACGGCGGCGAAGAAGACGCCGCAGAGGATGAACAACCAGCCCTGGACCTTCATTCGTTCTCCTCCAGCTCACGGGGGGCCGGTGCGTGCGGGTACTTGAGGTCGAACGCCGGGCGCTCGGACCGGATGCGAGGCAGCGAGGTGAAGTTGTGCCTCGGCGGCGGGCAGGACGTCGCCCATTCCAGGGAGTTGCCGTAGCCCCACGGGTCGTCCACGGTGACCTGGGGTGCGGTCTTGTGGGTCTTCCACACGTTGTAGAGGAACGGCAGCGTGGAGGCGCCCAGCAGGAACGCGCCCACCGAGGAGACCATGTTGAGGTCGGTGAACCCGTCGATCGGGCTGTAGTCGGCGTAGCGGCGCGGGAAGCCCTGCGCGCCCAGCCAGTGCTGGACCAGGAAGGTCGCGTGGAAGCCGACGAACAGCGTCCAGAAGTGGATCTTGCCCAGCCTGTCGTTCAGCATCTTGCCGGTGAACTTGGGCCACCAGAAGTAGAAGCCGGCGAACATCGCGAACACCACGGTGCCGAACACCACGTAGTGGAAGTGCGCGACCACGAAGTAGGAGTCGGACACCTGGAAGTCCAACGGCGGGGAGGCCAGAATGACCCCGGTCAGACCACCGAACAGGAAGGTCACCAGGAAGCCGATCGAGAACAGCATCGGCGACTCGAACGACAGGTGGCCGCGCCACATGGTGCCGATCCAGTTGAAGAACTTCACCCCGGTGGGCACCGCGATGAGGAACGTCATGAAGGAGAAGAACGGCAGCAGCACCTGGCCGGTGGCGAACATGTGGTGCGCCCACACCGTGATCGACAGACCCGCGATGGCGATGGTCGCGGCCACCAGGCCGATGTAGCCGAACAGCGGCTTGCGGCTGAAGACGGGCAGGATCTCGGTCACGATGCCGAAGAACGGCAGCGCGATGATGTAGACCTCGGGATGGCCGAAGAACCAGAACAGGTGCTGCCAGAGCAGTGCCCCGCCGGTGGCGGGGTCGAAGATGTGCGTACCGAGCTTGCGGTCGGACTCCAGCGCCAGCAGCGCGGCGGCCAGCACCGGGAAGGCCATCAGCACCAGGATCGAGGTGAGCAGCACGTTCCAGGTGAACATCGGCAGGCGGAACATCGTCATGCCGGGCGCGCGCATGCACACGATCGTGGTGATGAAGTTCACCGAGCCGAGGATCGTGCCCAGACCGCTGATGGTCAGGCCGACGATCCACAGGTCGCCGCCGATTCCCGGGGAGCTGATCGCGTTCGACAGCGGGGTGTAGGCGAACCAGCCGAAGCTGGCCGCGCCGCCCGGGGTGAGGAAGCCCGACAGGGCGATGGTGCTGCCGAAGGTGAAGAGCCAGTAGCTGACCATGTTCAGCCGCGGGAAGGCGACATCGGGCGCGCCGATCTGCAGCGGCATCAGCTCGTTGGCGAACCCGGCGAACAGCGGGGTCGCGAACATCAGCAGCATGACGGTGCCGTGCATGGTGAACAGCTGGTTGAACTGCTCGTTCGTGGTCAGCTGGAGGCCCGGCTGCGCCAGCTCCGCCCGCATGATCAGCGCCATGACGCCGCCGATCAGGAAGAAGACGAACGAGGTGATCAGGTAGAGATGTCCGATGATCTTGTGATCGGTGGACGTCGCCCACTTGACGACGACCGAGCCCTTACGGGTCGGCGCCGGGGAGAGGACAAGGGGCTCGTTAAGTGCGGTCACTGGGCACCCGCCTGGCTAGCGATGTACTGGTCGAACTCGGCCTGGGGCACGAGCTTCACCGAGAAGAGCATCCGGCTGTGATCCACACCGCAGAGCTCGGCGCAGCGACCGGCGTAGACGCCTGCCTTGTTCAGCGTCTGGACCTCGAACTTGTTGGTCACACCCGGGATCACGTCGCGCTTGAAGTGGAACGCCGGGACCCAGAAGGAGTGGATGACGTCCGGCGAGTGGAGATCGAACTCGACGTTCTTCTCGACCGGCAGCACCAGCTCGGGGCCCTTGGTGTAGTCGGCCGCGGGCAGGCCCACGACCTGGACGGTCTTGCCGTTGTACTCCGTCGTGAAGCGCCAGCTCCACTGGAAGCCCTCGACCTTGACCTTCACGTCGGGCTTGCCGGACAGGGTGTTGATGTAGTTCTGGTCCCGCGCGGTGAAGAAGAAGAACACGCCGACCATGATGATCGGCACCACCGTGTAGAGGATCTCGATCGGCAGGTTGTACCGCACCTGAGGCGGCAGCTCCTCCGTGGAGTTCTTCTTCTTACGGTGGAAGGCGACGGACCAGAGGATCAGACCCCACACGACCACACCGGTGGCGAGGGCGGCGATCCACGATCCGTTCCACAGGCTCTGGACGGATTCGGACTGCTTGGTGACGCCCTCGGGCAAGCCGCCTCGGGACCATTCTTCGGCACTGCACGCCGTCAGGGAAACCAGCAGCAGCGCCAGAGCGGCAGCGCGTGGCACCCGGCGGCGGGCCAACGGACGCCGTGCGGAACGGCGGGTCGGACTCACGGATCGCCTACCCCACAGATGAAGCCCAGGAGTCACTCCTGGGCGGTCGTTTGTTCACGTTCAAGATTTGTAGTTCACAGCTTCACGCTGGGGGACACATTAGCGCGGACAACCGTCGCCCCCCCGCGCAGCCCCCGCCCGCACCGTGCGTGGTGCGACGATTGGAGCGTGGCGTACTTCGACGCGGCCTCCACTGAGCCGCTGCACCCCCAGGCTCGGGAGGCTCTCATCGCGGCCCTCGACGTCGGCTGGGCCGACCCCGCGAGGCTGTACGGTTCCGCTCGCCGGGCAAGGATGTTACTGGAACAGGCGAGGACCGAGGTCGCCGAGGCGCTGGGCGCCAGGCCCGACGAGGTCTCGTTCACCTCCTCGGGCACCCAGGCGGTGCACCTGGGCGTGCTCGGCACCCTGCACGGGCGCCGCAGGAGCGGCCGCCGCCTGGTCACCTCGGCCGTGGAGCACTCCAGCGTGCTGCACGCCGCCGGCATCCACGAGCGCGACGGCGGCTCGGTCGAGACGGTCGGCGTCGGCATCACCGGCGCCGTCGAGGCCGGCGCCTTCCGCGAGGCGGTTCTCGCCGAGGGCACCGCCCTGGCCTGCCTGCAGAGCGCCAACCACGAGGTCGGGACCGTCCAGCCGGTCGCCGAGGTGGCGGCGGCCTGCGCCGAGGCGGGGGTTCCGCTGCTGGTGGACGCCGCCCAGACCGCGGGCCGGATGCCGTTGCCCGGCGGCTGGTCGGTGCTGGCCGCGAGCGCGCACAAGTGGGGCGGCCCCGCGGGGGTCGGCGTGCTGGTGGTCCGCAAGGGCACCCGGTGGCGCAGCCCGCTGCCCGAGGACGACCGCGAGCGCCGCCGGGTCCCCGGTTTCGAGAACGTGCCGGCGATCGTCGCGGCGGCCGCCGCGCTGCGTGCCACGGTGGCCGAGTCGGCCGTGGAGTCGGCCAGGCTCTCCGCGCTGGTGGACCGCGTCAGGAGCGAGGTGCCCCGGCTGGTCTCCGACGTCGAGGTCATCGGCGATCCGGTCGTGCGAGCGCCGCACATCGTCACCTTTTCGTGTCTTTACGTGGAGGGTGAGGCGCTGCTCACCGAACTCGACAAGGCCGGATTCTCGGTATCGTCCGGCAGTTCCTGCACGGCGAGTACGCTTCGTCCATCGCATGTTCTGGAGGCCATGGGCGTGCTCACGCACGGGAACGTACGGGTGTCACTGCCCCGAGGCACCTCGGCGGCGGATGTCGACCGCTTCCTCGCCGTCCTGCCCGGCACGGTGCGCAGGATCCGCGAGGAGGCGGGAGTTAAACTGTGATCAATATTTGGGAAGTGAAGACTCCATGACGTCCAGTCAGGCCACCCCGGCGGGATCGGCCCAGAGCCCGGCACTGACCATCGACGCGCTGGGCAAGAAGTGCCCGATTCCCATCATCATGCTGGCCGAGCAGATCAACCACGTGCCGCTCAACGCGATCGTCGCGGTCCTCGCCGACGACCCCGCCGCCTTCACCGACATCCCGGCCTGGTGCCGGCTGAAGTCGCACCGCCACGTGGCCAGCTACGAGCTCCCCGAGCGCGGCTGGTCCATCCACGTGCGCCGCAACTACTGACTTGTCCTGAAACTGGGTATGACCCTCCCCGAAAATCCACCAAACGGTTCGGGGGGACAGCATGAGCGGTGAGACCGCCAGGAGTCTGATGAATACCGGAGTCCGGTGCGTGGAGGCGCACGAGACGCTCGACCGGGCCGCACAGATGATGCGCGACATGAATGTGGGCGCACTGCCCATCTGCGGCAGCGACGACCGGCTGAAGGGGATCATCACCGACCGCGACATCGTGGTCAAGTGCGTGGCCCACGGCATGGACCCGTCCAAGGTCACCGCCGGTGAGCTGGCGACCGGCCTGGTCTGGGTGTCGTCGGACGCCAGCGTCGACGAGACGCTGGCCAAGATGGAGCAGAACCAGATACGGCGGCTGCCGGTGATCGAGGACGGCCGCATCGTCGGCATGATCAGCGAGGCCGACCTGGCCAGGCATCTGCCCGACGACAAGCTCGCCGAGTTCGTGCACCGCGTCTACGCGGGCGTCTGACACCTGCCATACCGGCAATCCCGCCCGGCTGAGGTCTCCCGATGTCGGGCGGCCTCAGCCGGGCGTGGCTCACCCGCCGGCCCAGCGGTGGTTCAGGCCACCGGTGATCCCGGCGGAGCCCAGCGGGCCCGGTGCCGTCCGGCCGGTGTCCAGGCGCCGGATCAGGCGTGCCGGATCAGACGCGGTGATTCAGACGCGGTGATATCAGACGCGGTGATTCAGGCGTGGTGGCACTTCACGAAGCCGACCACCTCGGCCGCCGCGTCGGCGCCGTAGGCGTCGGCGAAGCGCTCCAGGAAGACCTTCTGGCCGAGTTCGTACTCCTGACCGCCGACGCGCTCCAGCACGTGGGTGGCGGTGAGGTTGCCGACCTGGCCGCAGCGCTCCAGGGACATGCCCCAGGCCAGGGCCGCCAGGAAACCGGCCCTGAAGGCGTCCCCCACGCCTGTGGGGTCCGCCTTGCCGAGCTCGGGCGCCGGGGGGATGTGCAGCGGCGGCTCGCCCTTGCGGTCGATGACGACGCCCTTGGGGCCGAGCGTGGTGACGCGGACGCCGACCCGGTCGAGGATCTCCTCGTCGGTCCAGCCGGTCTTCTGCTCGATCATGCCCTTCTCGTAGTCGTTGCCGAACAGGTAGGCGGCACCGTCGACCAGCTCGCGGATCTCCTCGCCGGGCATGCGCGCGAGTTGCTGGGAGGGGTCGGCGGCGAACGGGATCGCGCGCTGACGCGCCTCGGTGGTGTGCCTGAGCATCGCCTCGGGGTCGTTGGGGCTGATCAGCACCAGGTCCAGGCCACCGAGCCGCTGGCTGATCGGGCCGAGCTCGATGAGACGGGCCTCGGCCATCGCGCCGGTGTAGAACGACGCGATCTGGTTGTGGTCGTCGTCGGTCGTGCACAGGAAACGGGCGGTGTGGTGCATCTCGGAGATGTGGACGGAGTCGCAGTCGACTCCGTGGCGCTCCAGCCAGGAGCGGTAGTCGGCGAAGTCCGCACCGACCGCGCCGACCAGGACGGGGCGAAGACCCAGACAGCCCATGCCGAAGGCGATGTTGGCCGCGCAGCCGCCACGGCGGATCTGCAGGTCGTCCACGAGAAACGACAGGGAAATCCGATGGAGCTGATCGGCGATGAGCTGGTCGCCGAAGCGGCCCGGGAAGGTCATCAGGTGATCTGTCGCGATTGAGCCGGTGACGGCGATGCGCACGGGGTTCTTCTCCTCGTTGTCAGCATCTCTGGGAACGTGGGCGATTGAGCCACGCAAGAATACGCGACCTTGCGGGCGCGCGAAGGCCCCGCGCGGTGACGGATGTCACCACGCGGGGCCTTCCCGGTCTTGCCCGGTCGAGCGAGTCCCTAGTTGAACGAGTCTCCGCAGGCGCACGAACCCGTGGCGTTCGGGTTGTCGATCGTGAAGCCCTGCTTCTCGATCGTGTCGACGAAGTCGACCGTGGCACCCACGAGGTAGGGCGCGCTCATCCGGTCGGTGACCACGCTCACGCCGTCGAAGTCGGAGACGACGTCACCGTCCATCGAACGGTCGTCGAAGAAGAGCTGGTAACGCAGGCCGGAACAGCCGCCGGGCTGCACGGCCACGCGCAGCTGGAGGCCTTCCTCGCCCTGCTGCTCCAGCAGGCTCTTGACCTTCGCGGCGGCCGCGGAACTGAGGATCAGGCCCTGCGCCGTGGTCTCGCTGCTCTCAACCGACATGTGGTGACTCCCGCGTCTGCGTCAGCCGCTCCCCGGGAACGGCTGTCTGTTTCTGACGTCCTTCTCAGACGCTACCAACACCCGTCCCCCGGTACACATTCCTGAGACAACACACGCCTCCTCCTTTGGACAAAACTCCCTCCCCTGGAATAAAGCCCCAATGACGTGTGTCATCATTAGTCGTCACTTCGACGATAAGGGGGTGTGGCCATGACGACCACCGAGACCGGGCTTCCGCTCTTCGTCCTGGGCAGGGGCGTCGACCCGCACAGCGAGCGCGGTGTCGACTGCCCGGGCGAACTGCCGTCCGCGTCCGACCCGGCGCTGGTGGAACGCGCCAGGAAGGCGAAGGCGGCGCTCGGTGACAGGGTCTTCGTACTGGGCCACCACTACCAGCGCGACGAGGTCATCCAGTTCGCCGACGTGACCGGCGACTCGTTCAAGCTCGCCAAGGAGGCCGCGGCCCGGCCTGACGCCGAGTACATCGTCTTCTGCGGCGTGCACTTCATGGCCGAGTCCGCCGACATCCTCACCTCCGACTCCCAGAAGGTGGTGCTGCCAGACCTCGCCGCCGGATGCTCGATGGCCGACATGGCCACCTTCGACCAGGTCGAGGAGTGCTGGGAGGCGCTGGAGGACGCCGGGATCGCCGACATCACCGTCCCCGTCACCTACATGAACTCCAGCGCCGACATCAAGGCCTTCTGCGGGCGCAACGGCGGCGCCGTCTGCACCTCCTCCAACGCCAGGCGCGCCCTGGAGTGGGCCTTCTCACGCGGGGAGAAGGTGCTCTTCCTTCCCGACCAGCATCTGGGCCGCAACACCGCGGTGCTGGAAATGGGCCTGTCGCCAGGCGAGTGCGTCGTCTACAACCCGCACCGGCCGAACGGAGGCCTGACCGCGGAGCAGCTCGCGGGCGCCAAGATGATCCTGTGGAAGGGGCACTGCTCGGTGCACGGCCGCTTCAGCGCCGAGTGCGTGGACGACGTCCGCGCGCGCATCCCCGGCGTCAACGTGCTGGTCCACCCCGAGTGCAGGCACGAGGTCGTCACCAAGGCCGATCATGTCGGTTCGACCGAGTACATCATCAAGAAGATCGAGGAGGCTCCCGCCGGGTCCTCCTGGGCGGTGGGCACCGAGCTGAACCTGGTCAAGCGGCTCGGCGCCATGTTCCCCGACAAGGACGTGACGTTCCTGGACCGGACCGTCTGCTACTGCTCGACGATGAACCGGATCGACCTGCCGCACCTGGTGTGGGCGCTGGAGTCGCTCGCCGCCGGCCAGGTCGTCAACCAGATCACCGTGGACGACGACACCGCCCACTGGGCCGGGGTCGCTCTGGACCGGATGCTGGCGCTGCCCTGACCGCGGGGTGGACGGGCCCCGGTGGGTGGTGACCCGCCGGGGCCCGTCGCGTGCCGGGAACCTGTCGCGTACCCGGGATCGGGGGAGCACCGCCTGAGCGGGGCCTAATCCAGCTCGTAGACCACCCTGACACTGACCGACATGTCCTGGCGTCCGGGGCTGATCGACGCCTTGTCCGCCATCGCACCGGCGGCGAAGAACGGCCGCGGCGGAGTGACGTTCTCCTCGCTGATCTCCAGCGCGCGGCCGAGCCTGCGCCCCGCGAGCCTGGCGTACTGCGCGGCGCGGGTCCTGGCGTCCCTGAAGGCGGCCTCGCGCGCCAGCCTGAGCGGCGCGCGGTTGTCGGAGACCTCGAAGGAGATGCTGTCCAGCCGGACCGCCTCGCCGGCCGCGACCGCCGCGTCGACCACGTCGTCCGCGGCGTCGATGTCACGCACCACCGCCTCGACGCCCTGCGCGGCCCGGTAACCGGAGATCGTGGGGTAGTCCTTGTACTGGGGGCCCAGGGACAGCTCGTTGGTCCGCAGGTCCTTGGCCGCGATCCCGGCCGCGAGCAGCGCCTTCGTCAGCGCGGCGGCGGCGGCGCGGGCGGCGGTGAACGCCTCTCCCGCGGTGGGGCGAATCACCTCGACACCGGCGTCCAGCTTCATGACGTCGGGAGTGACGGACAGGCGTCCCTCACCCACGATCGTGATCTGCGGCCGGTCTCCCTCCACCGCCACCGTGGAGGACGCGGAGTCCGCGAGCGCGGCACCGCCGAACAGGCTCATGGAGACGAGCGCGGTCGAGGCCACCACCTGAGACATCTTGATCATAGGGGCATGGCACCACGGGGCGGCGGCCCCGGCGGCGAGCCCTCCCGGGGATCTGCTGTTTCTTGGCCGAATCCCGGGGCGGGTATTCAACTTCCGCCGGTCAGACCCTGGCGAGCTCCCGCCACCAGCCCAACAGCCCCTCGTCGCCCTCGACGGCGTAGTCGTCGGCACTGCGCCGCCCCCACACGACCTGGAGCAGGTCGGCCGACGTGGCGGTACGTACGGTCACGCTCCCCGGCCGCAGAGACCGCCGGTGATGGAAGCGGTCGGGGTCAAGAGTGATCACCCATCCGGCCCCGGTGTCGGCCTGCAGGGAGATCGTCTCGCCTCCGCCCCTCAACTCGGCCACGCCCGGGTTCCACCGCGCGTACGGCAGGACGTCGAGGAACTCCTCGACCCCGTCGGCCGCCGTCTCCTCGTCGACCGTGACCGGGACGCCCAGTGCGAGCTCGGCGTCCATCCGGTGCACCAGGGTCTCGTGGAGCATGCGCCTCGACCAGAACCCCACCCGCTGCTCGGCGCCCCAGGACCACATCGGCGCCCGCGGGTCGCGCGACAGCAGCGCCTCGGACAGCAGGGTGGCCCCCTCGGCGAGCCAGGCGGGGGAGCCGCTCGCGTCAGCCGGCAGGCCCGTGTCCGTCTCGCGGCGACTGTAGCGCCGCTCGGCCAGGTCGCGGACCATGGCGGCCACCCACCGGTGCACGCCACCGATGTGGGTGACAAGCCCGGCCAGATCCCAGCCAGGACAGGTCGGCACGGGAGCGGACATGTCCCGCTCCCCCAGGACGTCGACCATCCGGGCAGCCTCCGCGGCGACCGCCGAGGCGTGCTCGGCGTGGGTCCATTCCCTCATGTCAGCCCTCTCGCGTGAAGCGCATGAACTGCTTCTCGTACTCCTTGGCATCGGTGGTGGTGGCCAGCACCCGCTGCGGCCGCCCCGCGAAGTCGAACACCACGGCCTCGTAGCCCGACCCCTTGCGCCGCCAGCCCGCGATGTGCTCGTCGTCGTACCAGCCGATGAGCCGCTCGGTCTCGAATGGGATCCGGACCTTCGCCGGGGCGTCGGAGCCGGTGGACCAGACGCAGATCTCCTTCTCGGTCCCCTTACAGTACGTGAGCAGCGACGATCCCGACGGGGAGATGTCGTCACCCTCGACGGTGATCGGGGTTCCCACGTCCAGCAGGGTCTGCAGCACGGTGCCCTGCAGGTCGTAGAAGCGGATGCGCTGGGTCTTGCCGGTGAGCGCCCAGGTGCCGACGGCGCGGCCGTCGCCCCGCCAGAAGTAGCTCCACTTGCCCGCGTCCTTCTCCTTCACACGGACGATCCTGGCCTTCTTCGTGGCGACGTCGATGATCGCGAAGCCGTACTCCTTGCTGGTGTCGTCCACGGCCTCGTAAAGCGTCACCAGGCCGCGTCTGCCGTCCGGCGACCACTGCGGCAGCGTCGGGTAGACCGGCGCCTTGGTGATCCTGATCCTGGTCGCCGCGCCGGAACGCTGGTCGATGACCGACACGATCGAGTAGCTCTGCGCGTCGTATATCCGGTCGGTGCCCAGCGCCTGGGTACCCGCGGCGTTGAGCGTGTAATGGAAGTACTTGCCGTTCTTGGCGAACCGATCGGTGCCGGACTTCCTGACGTAGAGGGTCTTCTCCCAGTCGAGGCTGTAGGAACTCAGCTTGATCGGGTCCTGGGGACTCTCGTGGAGCGTGATCGAACTGCCGGGCAGCTTGATCCTGCTGGTCGCCTGCGGCACCGTGGGAGCGTTGGGGGACGGGGTCACGGCGGGAGTGGGAGAACTTTTTGTGCCGCCGGCCTGGGTGATACCCGGCTGAGGGTCGCCCGGCGTCTCGGTGGTGCCGCTGCGCACCGCCAGCACGACGCCCCCGGCCACGAGGGCGGTGGCCAGCAGGCCGCCGACGACCGCGAACCACACCCCGCGCCCGCTCCGGGCGGAGACAGGCTGCTGTCCCGGATACGCCGGTGATCCGGGGTTCCGGTACGGGGCGCCGTCATGGGAGGGATAGGTCGCGGGACCGCCGTAGGACGGGGGCCCCGGGGGCCCCTGAAATCCCTGCTGCGGGTATCCCTGTCCTTGTTGGGAATGGGGACCGGCCTGAGCGTAGCCGTGAGACGCGGACGGCTGGGCGTAACCGTGGGGCTCGGACGGCTGCGTGTAGCCGTGAGACGCGGACGGCTGCGTGTGGCCACGTGGTTCGGAGTGCTGGGGGTAGCCCACCGGGCCTCCCTGCGGGCCCTGCGCCGGGTAGCCCCCGCCGGGACCTCCGTGCTGGGGATACGGCTGCGGCTCGGGGTGGCGGGGGTAGCCCTGCTGGACGCGGTCGTCGCCTCCCGGATGCCGCTGCACGTAGGCGGTGGGGCCGGGTTCGCTCCCGGCCGGGTAGCCGCCGGGGCCGGGGCCGGTCCGCTGCGCCGCAGCGGCCGAGCCCTCGGCGAGGATGCCGCGGGGCGCGGTGGGCAGCGCGGCGCCGGTCGGCCCGCCCGCATGGCCGAGCAGCCGCAGCAGCGCCTCGCCCGCCGCGGGCCGCTGTCCGGCGTCCTTGGACAGACACTGCCCGACCAGGTCGCGCAGCGCCGGATCGGCGATCGCCCCCAGGTCGGGTTCCAGGTTCATGATCCGGTTGAAGATCGCCGGCAGGCTGTCCGTACCGAACGGCGGCTGCCCGGTGGCCGCGAAGACCATCGTGCAACCCCAGGCGAACATGTCGGCGGGCGAGCCCGCGTTCTCCCCCGCCAGTTGCTCGGGGGTCATGTAGGAGGGGGTGCCGATCGCCATCGCGGTCAGCGTGGAGGTGCGGTCGAGCGCCTTGGCGATACCGAAGTCGATCACTCGGGGGCCGTCGGGGGCCAGCAGCACGTTGGAGGGCTTGAAATCACGGTGGACGATTCCCGCCTGGTGGATCGCGACGAGCGCGGTGACCGTGCCGATCGCCAGGCGGTGCAGGGCCGCACCCTCTCGGGGGCCCTCGGTGGCCACGACCGCGTCGAGCGTCGGGCCGTCGATGTACTCGCTGACGATGTACGGGCGATGCTGGTCGACCCCGGTGTCGATCACCGCGGCGGTGCAGAAGGGCGCGACCCGCTGGGTCGTGCTGACCTCACGGACGAAACGTTCCATCGCCTCCTCGTCCTGCGTGAGGTCGGCGCGGAGCAACTTGACCGCGACACGGACTCCCGTCGGGGAGACCCCCAGGTAGACCGTTCCCTGGCCTCCCTCGCCGAGCCGGGCGGTGAGCCGGTACTCCCGCACATGCTCGGGATCCCCGGGCCGCAAGGACGCGAGGTCCGCCATGGTCACACCCTTCTTCCGTGATGAACTTCCGGTCCCATTGTGGGGGCAAAGGGTCACAGGACGTACATCAAACCGCAAGCCGGGCGGACCTCCAAAGCGCGGTCCAGACGACCTTGCGGGATCCGCGGAAGGGTCGGAAGAGCGTGCGCGAGAGCCGGCTCGCAGGCCGGACGATCTCGGGTGAGAAGGACCGGGCCAGGCCGCCCGGCGGCGGGACCGCTCAGAGGCCGGGCGCGCCCCAGAGGGGGAACCAGCGGCCGAGATCCGGCTCGATCTCCAGCTCACCGCCGATCGCACCGCGCACCTGCAGCTCCAGCGCGTTGTCCCTGCGCCCCTCCTGCCCGGGCAGCGGGGCGAACGGGTAGAAGGTGCCCTGCTTGTAGAGGTAGACCATGGCGAGCCCGCGGCCGTCGGGGGCCGCGAAGGAGACCAGCGAGCAGAGCAGCGAGGGGCCGAAACCCGCCGCCTCAAGGGAGGAGTTGACCGCGTGCAGGTCGGTGACCAGATCACCGAGCAGGTCAGGCGCGCGGCGCACCAGCAGCCACGTGTAGCCGTAGGAGTCCTTCGAGACCTTCACCGGGGGGCCGCCTCCGGCGTCCAGCAGCTGGGTGACGTCGCGCTCAAGCGCGGCGAACGCCCCGCCCTCGGCCGAGCGGAAGCAGACCGCTCCCAGCCCGGTCGGCACCAGATCGGTGGCCGCCTGCAGGGTCACCGCGGCCGAGGGCAGCGCGAACAGCGCGTCCAGGTCGGCCTTGGCCGGTTTGCCGCGGCCCAGCAGAGCATCCCACCAGCGCATCCGGTCACTTCCCCTTCACGGCTTCACGGCTTCCACGGAACGGCACTTCACCGCTCACCGTAGTCCGCTCGCCGTAGTCCACCGCAGGCGGCGCCTCCCACCGATACGCCCTGTCAGCCCCCCTGCCCGAGCTGGGCGGAGATCCTGCTTCCGCTCGGATACGAGCCACCCGTCGCGGAGCCTTGCTGTCAGCCCCCCTGCCCGAGCTGGGCGGAGATCCTGCTTCCGCTCGGATACGAGCCACCCGTCGCGGAGCCTTGCTGTCAGCCCCCCTGCCCGAGCTGGGCGGAGATCCTGCCGAGCTGGTCAAGGCGCCGCTCCAGCGGCGGGTGGGTCGCCAGCAGCGCGCTCAGGCTCGCCTTGCCGGACAGTGCCGGTACGAAGAAGAAGGCGTTGAACGGCTCGGCCTCACGCAGGTCCCTCGTCGGGATGCGGGCCATCTCACCGCTGATCTTGACAAGGGCGCTGGCCAGAGCCGACGGGCGCTGGGTGAGCAGCGCTCCCGCGCGGTCGGCGGCCAGCTCCCGATAGCGCGACAGAGCCCGGGTGAGCAGGAAACTGACCGCGTACACCAGGACCGAGACGAGCATGATGATCAGGCCGATCGGCAGTCCGCCCCTGTCGTCGCGCCCGCGCCCGCCCAGGCCGCTGTAGAGCGCGACCCTGGTCATGAGCCCGGCGACTATGCCGAGGAAGGACGCGATCGTCATGACCGCGACATCGCGGTGGGCCACGTGGGACATCTCGTGGGCCAGCACGCCCTCCAGCTCACCGGTGTCGAGCCTGCGCAGCAACCCCGTGGTCACGCAGACCACGGAGTTCTTCTGGTTACGGCCGGTGGCGAACGCATTCGGGACGTCCGAATCGGCGATCGCCACCCGCGGCTTGGGCATGTCGGCCAGAGCGCACAACCGGTCGATCATGCCGTGCAACTCCGGCGCCTCCTGCGGGGAGACGACACGTCCGTGCATCGCGAACAGCGCGATGCGGTCGGACATGAAGTACTGCACGAGGAGCATGACGCCGGCGATCAGCAACACCGCGACCGCACGGACGCCCAACGCGATCAGCACGGCCACGAAGACGACGTAGAGCAATCCCAGCAGGAACATGGTGATCACCATGCGCCTGGTCAGGCCCCGGTCCGGGGCGAACCGGGTTTGTACCATATGACCAGGCTATCCGGGAATCAGCCCCTCATTGCCGAGCATCTCCCGAACTTCTTCCATGGAAGCGTCGGCCGGAGGCAAAATCAGCTCCGAGGACTCCAGGCTGTCGTCGGGCAGCGCCTTGCCGACATGGCGGACCTTGTCGAGCAGGGCGTGCAACCGCGTACGGAATGCCTCCTCCTCGCCCGCCTCGATGGCGGCCTCCAGTTCGGCGTCCAGGGCGTTGAGCACGTCAAGGTCGGCGGGGGCGATGTCGATCTGCCCCTCCCCCATGATGCGGACGATCACAGGCCCTCCCCTGGCTGGCGCAGCTGCTGCGTCTGGTTGGACTGTGGTTGCTGCTGAGGCTCGGGCTGCTGCTGGGCCGGACCGGGCGTGATCGCCCCCTGGGGCCCGGCGCCCTGGCCGAGTTCGGCCTTCATCCGGGCGATCTCCAGCTCCACATCGTGGCCGCCGCCCATACGGTCGAGCTCGGCCTGGATGTCGTCGCCACGCTGCCCGCTGAAGTCGTCGAGTGCGCCGCTGGCCAGCAGTTCGTCGATGGCACCCGCGCGGGCCTGCATGGAGGCCGTCTTGTCCTCGGCGCGCTGGATCGCCAGACCGACGTCGCCCATCTCCTCGGAGATGCCGGAGAAGGCCTCGTTGATCCGCGTCTGCGCCTCGGCCGCGGTGTAGGTCGCCTTGATCGTCTCCTTCCTGGTACGGAAGGAGTCGACCTTGGCCTGCAGCCGGTGGGAGGCCGTGGTGAGCTTCTCCTCCTCGGCCTGAAGGTTGTCGTGCTGCACGCGGAGGTCGGCGATCTGGGTCTGCAGGCTGCCGCGGCGGGTCAGCGCCTCGCGGGCCAGGTCCTCGCGACCGACCCCGAGCGCCTTACGGCCCTGCTCCTCAAGCTTGCGCGACTGCGCCTCGATCTGGTTGATCTGAAGCTCCACGCGTTTACGCGAGGTGGCGACGTCCGCCACACCCCGGCGCACCTTCTGCAACAACTCCAGCTGGCGCTGATATGAGTAGTCCAGGGTCTCGCGAGGATCCTCCATCTTGTCCAACGCGTTGTTCGCCTTGGACCTGAAGATCAGCGAAAGTCTCTTCATCACGCTCATGCGCGTCGGCCGTCCCCTTCTTCAAGTGCGCTTCGGGTCACCCCAAGTGATTCCAGCCCCCCGAAAAGCACCGGAGCCACCATAGGGTTCACCCTACGCATAACGCGCGGGGGCGTCACTAAGTTGCAGTCCCGGTAGGCTGACGTTGTGTTCCGACGTACCCAGACCACCGCGGACGACTCCCCCGCCTCCGCTAACGATCCTAAGCCTGCGGGCAAGGGGCGTCCCACACCCAAGCGACGGGACGCCGAAGGCCGTCGCCGGCAGCCGGTGAACGCCCCCAGCAACCGCAAAGAGGCCTACCGGCAACTCCGCGAGCGCCAGGCGAACGACCGCGTCAAGGCGCGCGAGGGGATGCTCCGCGGCGACGAGCGTTACCTTCCCGTCCGCGACAAGGGGCCCGTCAGGAAGTTCGCGCGCGACTGGGTCGACTCCCGCCGCGTCGTCAGCCAGTACTTCCTGCCGTTCTCCCTGCTGATCCTGCTGCTCACCTGGATCCCCTTCCCGACTGAGGTCCGCGGCTACGTCTACGTCGCCGTGATCACGATCGGCTGGCCGATCATGATGGTCGGCGTGCTGCTCACCTCGATCTGGGTGTCCTGGAAGGTGAAGAAGCTCGCCGCCGAGAAGTTCCCCGGCGAGAGCCTCAAGGGTGTCGGCTTCTACGCCGCCATGCGCGCGCTGCAGATCCGCAAGCTGCGCTTCCCCCCGCCCACCGTCCTGCCAGGCGGCAAGCCGGTCCCGCCGAAGAAGTAGTTCGCGGCACCCGGGAGCAGCACGGCCCATCGGCTTTCGAACCCCGCCCCTTTCTCGAAGGGGCGGGGTTTTTCATGTCCTTCGTTCTTCATGTCCTTCGTTCTTCATGTCCTTCGTTCTTCATGTTCTTCGCAATGGCCGCGAAGCGGGTCCGTGGGGCTTTCCTGGGAGTCCCCGCGTGTTGCTCTCGCGGGCGGGAGGGACATCGATCCGCCTCCGGGGCCTTTCTGGAGGCTTCCCCGGAAGCCGGGGTCCGCGACGGCCCGTCCGGCGGCGATCACGACTGCACGACGTCCCAGTCCAGCTCGCCACCGGTCACCTTGGGTTTCCAGTGGCCCACGGACCCGCCGGTCTCCAGGGCGTTCGCCGTCGCCTTCAGCAGGCCGTAGTACGAGCGGATCCGGATGCCGCCGGGCGTGAAGCTCATCCGACCCTCGTGATCGGTCCGCCCGACGTCGCGCGCCACGGAGTCGATCACCAGGTGGTCACCGCTTCCGTTGGCGCCGAACGGGATCATCCGCCCGTCCCACCATTCCGCCCGCGAGTCGATGCCGACCTCGACGCCGATGTCCTCCCCGTCCGTCCCGCAGAGCCGCCGCCAGGTGTCACGGATCCCGCGAACCCCCTGGTTCCGGTTACCGATGAAGCCGAACGGCCAGGTGTCGTCCACGAGGCGGGCCCCGTCGTGCCGTAGCAGGGAGGCACGCAGGTCGTCGGGGAAGCGCAGGCCCATCTGCGCCTCGGCGACGGCGATCGTGCGGGCCCTGGCGGGCCTGCCCAGCGTGCGAAGGCTCTCTGGGGCGTTGGCCGCGAGCCACCTCTCGATGCGGCGCCACTGGCGGTTCACCGCCCCGGTCACCCTGGGGTCGATCGCCCGCACCCTCGGGACCCCCACCTGCGGCCGGCAGGCCGCGTCGGGAACCGCCGCGGCGGAACCGTCCGGCGGCGGGGCGAGGTCGGCCACGACGGACTCGTCCGGCGGGGCGGGGGCGGCCGCGGCGGAGTCCGGAACGACCACGACAACCCGGCACGAGCCGGTGTACCGGCTCACCGGCCCCTCTTCCGCCGGGTAGCGGATCCCCGGTTCCAGCGCCTGCCCCGGCTCGCACCCGTCCTTCGCATCCGGAGGGCTCCGGAGGGCGATTTCCTCGACGGCCCGCGTCCCCTCCGAGAAGACCGCGTTCTCCAGGACCTGCGTGCCGAAGGCGAGCAGGAACAGCCCGATCCCGACGACACCCCAGCGGGCCAGGCGGCCCCGGGTGGCCCCGTCCAGCGGCTCGTGCGGCGACCTGCGCGCGAACGTCCGCTCGACGGCGGACCGGAAGGCGGAGGGGGGACCCACGGCGTACCGCCTGAGGTCCTCCTCCGTGGGGACACCGAGGAGCGGCGCGGGAGGCCACCGCGGCACGCGCCCGGCCCCGGAGGCCGTTTTCTCCGCCGGTGAGCCGATCGACGCCTTCTTGATCGGGGAGTAGCCCCGGGGGCCGGCCTCCGGTCTCCGCCACAGGCGGACGACCACCACGACGACCGCCGCCAGCACCCCGGCGGCGAGCGCCAGCCGCACTCTCCGAGAAGTGATCAACCGCAACACGCCCGGCAGAGTATCCCGAATCGGGCACCTACTAATGTCAGACCATGGAATTCCGCCACCTTGGCCGGAGCGGTCTCATGGTCAGTGAGATCAGCTACGGCAACTGGATCACCCACGGTTCCCAGGTAGAGGAGGACGCCGCCAATCAGTGCGTGCGGGCGGCGCTCGATGAGGGGATCACCACCTTCGACACCGCCGACGTGTACGCGGGCACCAGAGCGGAGGAGGTTCTCGGCCGCGCCCTCGCGGGCGTCCGCCGCGGGTCTTTGGAGATCTTCACCAAGGTCTACTGGCCGACCGGCCAGGGCCCCAACGACCGCGGCCTGTCGCGCAAGCACATCACCGAGTCCCTGCACGGCTCGCTGCGCCGTCTGCAGACCGACTACGTCGATCTTTACCAGGCACACCGCTTCGACTACGAGACGCCGCTTGAGGAGACCCTCAAGACCTTTGACGACCTCGTACGCCAGGGCAAGGTCCTCTACGTCGGCGTCAGCGAGTGGACCGCCGAGCAGATCAGCCGGGCACTGAAGATCGCTGACAAGATGGGCTTCGACCGCCTGGTCTCCAACCAGCCCCAGTACTCCATGCTGTGGCGGGTCATCGAGGCCGAGGTCGTGCCGCTGAGCGAGAAGGAGGGCGTCGGCCAGATCGTCTTCTCTCCCATCGCCCAGGGCGTGCTCACCGGCAAATACCTGCCGGGGCAGCCGCCCCCCGCCGGTTCCCGGGCCACCGACCCCACCGGGGGCGACTTCATCTCCCGGATGCTCAACGACGACGTGCTCACCCGCGTCCAGCAGCTGAAGCCGATCGCCGCCGATCTCGGGCTGAGCATGGCCCAGCTCGCGGTGGCCTGGGTACTGCAGAACCCGAACGTGTCCTCGGCCATCGTCGGCGCCAGCAGGCCCGAGCAGGTCCGCGACAACGTCAGGGCCTCCGGGGTGAAACTGGACGCCGAGGTGCTCAAGAGGATCGACGACGTCCTCGGCCCGGTCGTCGAGCGCGACCCCGCCAAGACCGTCAGCCCCAGGCAGCGTCCCTGAGTGCTGTGACCGCAAAGGCTCGCCGGATTCATCCGGTGGGCTTCGCCGGCTGACCTGAACGGTCAGTGACCACCGGCCCGGCGAAGGTCTCCGGTCACCGCGGGACGGGGAGACCCCTCGCCCCCTCTCACCGAGGGGGCGAGGGGTCGGTGAGCCGCTCGCCGTTCCTCAGTGACCGTCAGCTCGCGCCCGGCTCTTCCACCAGGCGGGATGTGCGGCTCACCATGTGACCCGGCCGGTCGGGGGGCCGCCTCCGGCGGGTTTCGCGCTCACTCCGGGCGCAGGGACATTCCCTCGTACTCGATCTTCTCGCCTTCGAACAGGGTGACCTTCTCAACCCCTGCCTCCAGCAGCTCACGCCAGTTCTCACCGAGCCACGACTCGGCATCGGCCTGGCTCGGGAACGTTTCCGGCGGCGCGACCCCCTCGACTACCTCGCCGCCATTCGCGTTTTCATAACGCCAGCGCCACGTCATGCCATAGCTCCTTCTCACGGATCCTGCCAGTGCCGTTCGGCGGCTCAGCGAACCCTACCTCTCCAGGGTGCCCCCGAGCGTGGAGGCAGGATCATGGTCTCGCGCCCCGCCGCCCGGCTGTTCCCGACCCCGTACGCTGCGGAGGTCACCCGCTTCCGCCGGCAGGCGGAGGCTCTCAACCCCTCAACCCGATGGGAGACCGGGCGTGAAGGTCCTGATCTCCGGTACGGCTGGTGCGGCCGGCTGGCCGTCCCCGGGCTGCGGGTGCGCCTCCTGCTCCCGCGCCCCCTCCGGCCGCCGCCCCACATCCGTGGTGCTCGGCGACTCCGTACGGCTGCCGCCCACCGGCCCGCTCCCGCCCGGCTACCGCGCCTCACCCGGCCCGGACGGCCTCACCGTCACCACCCCCGGCGGCCGGCGCGTCCTCTACGCCGCCGCCTGCCCGCCCGTCTCTCTCCCGGATGGGGAGCCAGACCCCGCCTGCGTGGGAGAGGCGCTGGACCTGGTGCTGCTGGATGTGCTTGACCGGCCGGAACGGCTGGGGGACCTGCGGCGGCGGGGGCTGGTCGGCGAGCGGACGCATGTGGTGGCCGTCGACGTCGACCACCGGGTACCGACGGAGGCGGAGCTGTCCCGGCGGGCGGCTGTGTGGGGAGTGCGCGCCGTACCGGATGGCACGGTCATCGACATCGGCGAGCCCCCGCCGGTTCCGGCTCCCCCACCCCGAAGGACCCTGCTGCTCGGCGGGACCCGGTCGGGCAAGTCCGCGGAGGCCGAACTGCGGCTGGTGTCCGAACCCGAGGTCCTCTATGTCGCGACCGGGCCGTCCGGCGACGGCGACCCCGAGTGGCTGCGCCGGGTCCGGGCACACCGTGACCGCAGGCCCGCCCACTGGGAGACCGCCGAGACCACGGACCTGGCCGGGCTGCTGCGGTCCGCCGGGACCCCGCTGCTGATCGACGGGCTCGGCACCTGGGTCGCCTCCGTCTTCGACGAGTGCGAGGCGTGGTCGGGCGGGAACGGCCTGGACGCGGTCACGGCCCGGTGCGACGACCTGGTGGCGGCCTGGCGGCAGACCCGGGCCCGGGTAGTGGCGGTCTCCGACGAGGTCGGCCTCGGCGTGGTGCCCGCCACCGCCAGCGGCCGGATGTTCCGTGACGTCCTCGGCCGCCTGAACCAGCGCCTCGCCGCGGAATCCGAGGACGTCGCCCTCGTCGTCGCCGGCCGCCTCCTGCTCCTGCCCTGCTGAGCCTCCCCGGCTGCTGAACCGCTGCCCGCCGCCGGAGTCGGAGGAGGTCACCCTGCCCTGCCGGGCCTCCCCGGCTCCGGGCGCGTACCGAGAAATCCGCAGGCGGGGGGCGCGAGCTATGATCTGCGGTCGTGCCCATGCCCCCGCCCTCCGACAGGCCGTCGACGTTCACCGACGGGGTGCGTCTCGCAATCGGCACGCTGAGTGTGTTCCCGGTCCGTCCCGGGGTGGTCGACCGCCGCGCGGGGGGCGTCGCGATGGCGATCGCCCCGCTGGTGGGGGCGGCGCTCGGGGCCGTCGCGGGGCTGGTGCTGGCGGTGGCGCTGTGGCTGGGCATGACGCCGCTTCCGGCGTCGGTGCTGGCCGTGGCGGCCCTCGCACTGCTCACCCGGGGGCTGCACCTGGATGGGCTGGCCGACCTCGCCGACGGGCTGGGCAGCGGAAAGCCCGCCGAACGGGCACTGGAGATCATGAAGCGGTCCGACATCGGCCCGTTCGGGGTGGTGACCCTGGTCTGCACCTTGCTGCTCCAGGTGGCGGCCCTGTCGGAGCTCGCCCGCGCGGGGATGGGGCCGGTCGTCCTGGTCACGGCCTGCGCGGCCGGGCGGCTGACCCTCACCTGGTCCTGCCGGGTGGGAATCCCCCCGGCCCGCCCCGACGGGCTCGGCGCGATGGTCGCGGGCACCGTGCGACGGAGCGTCGCGGTGGGCATGACCGCGCTGGTGCTCGCGGGATCGGCGGCGCCGGCCTTCCTGCGTGACGCCGATGTCCTCGACGTCTGGTCGCCCTCCTTTCCGTTCCTCGACGCGTACGAGGACAACTACCGGCTCATCTCGGAGATCGGCTCGATCTCAGCGTCCGGCGGGACCGCGGTGGCCGGCCTCAGCGACCTCGTCCCCTGGCTGGGGAACCTCTCCGCTTCCTGGGGGCTCCCGGCTGCCGTGCTACTCGGACTGCTGGCGGCCTGGGTGGTGCGGCGCAGAGCGGTGCGCCGGCTCGGCGGCATCACAGGGGACGTGCTGGGAGCCCTGGTCGAGATCGCCACCGTCACGGCACTGCTGGTGAGCACGGTGCTCGTGAGCTGACCCCCCAGCCTCGCCCGGCCATGCCGGCTCCGTCGGCTCCGTCGGCTCCGTCGGCTCCGGAAGATCCGGAAGATCCGGAAGATTCGCTGGCCAGGCTGAACCTGCGGACCTCACCAGAGCAGCCGAACTTCGCGAATCGGGCAGATGAGGCTCATCGGCGATAAGCCCGGGGATCTTCCTCTCCGCAGACTCTCAGGCGGTGGCCTGAAGCTGCGGCTCGATCGGCCAGCGTTTGATCACCAGCGCGGAGATCGCGGCCAGCAGCACCGAGCCGACCAGCCCGGTGATCCCCACGACAGCCAGATTAGGCGGGTCGGCCGCGTCACCGACGAGCAGGGTCAGGCCGCCGGAGGCGTTCAGGGATCCGTGCCCGACGACCGCGGGCCAGACACTCCCGGAGTAGAGGCGGAACCAGCCGAGCAGGGCACCGAAGACCACGCAGAAGACGACGAACATCGGCGCCGCCCACGCGCCCAGCTCGGGGTAGTTGTATCCACGCAGGGTGAGCGGGAAGTGCCAGGCTCCCCAGATCAGCCCGGACACCAGGAGCGCCCGCCAGGTGCCGAGCGGCATCAGGCGGGGCAGCAGCCAGCCCCGCCACCCCCATTCCTCGCCGAATGCCGCGATCGAGTTGATCAGCGGAGCGATCAGGAAGGCCGTCGCGACCTGCACGGCCACCAGGACTCCGGGCTCCATCGGAAGCGGCCGGCCAAGAGAGGCCGCCGCCAGGGTCTCGCGGAACAGGCTGAGCCCCCGCAGGTCGACGGAGAGCAGGCCGAGGGCGGCGCTGAGCGCGATCGCGGCGATCACCAGTAGGGGAATCCCGAACCAGGCCAGCGCGACGAGCGCGAGCGTGCGCCCGCGACGCTCCCCCATCCACAGGCCGGTCCGCTCAGCCCACTCACGCCAGGCGGTGGCGGGCTCCCCGAGCCGTCTGCCGCGCAGCCGGACAGCGAGGACTCCGAGTGCCGGGGTGAACATCATCGCCACCCCGATCACCGTGAACGCCAATACACCGGCCGACTCGCCCATCAACCAGAGGGGAAGGGCGAACAACCAGGACAGGCCGAACGCGACGAGCAGAAACAACCACAGGTCAGTGGATCTGCGGAGCATGAGATCACCTTCGAACGCTTGGTCTTCGAGGGATGTCTTTGGGGATGGAAAGGCCCGCGAAGGTGGAGATCAGCGGGCGCCGGGACCGGTGGAAACCCTGGCCACGAGGGTGTTCAGCAAGGCGGCGCCATTCTCGGCGTCATCGATCGAGACGGCGAAGCGACCGCCGGAGACGTAGCCCACCACAAGGCACTCCCCGCCTCTGAGCATGACCGTCACGGCACCCGGCAGGCCTCGAATGCCCCAGCCTCCAACATTGGATGGGAACAGCTCCTCCGACCAGGCCCGCTCCACTTGCGTGATCGGAATGTGCTTGCGGGGCAGGCGGAGTGGTCCGTAGAAGAGGACGACACCCTCCTCGGTGACCTGCACCCGCACCGAACTGAAGGTCACACCCACCAGGCCCACCAGGAGCATGATCGCTGCGGGGATCCACAGTGTGCCGTCACCACCGAGCAGCGCAAGCACCGTGAGCCCCACCCCTGCGGCCAGAACGGAACCGCCGAGCGTGACAAGCAGGTTATTGCGCGCCGAGGAGACCCATACCGCGCGCTGGCCCGGACGAAGCGGGACCTTTCGCGTGGAGATCGCTCCCCGCTCGGGGAGGTCATCGGGCCCCGGACGGCCCAGCAGGGCGCCGAGCCAGCCGCCCAGCACCAGGAGGGCGGGCACGAGCAGCGCCCCCCACCCCAGGTGACCGGCCTGCCACCAGCCTGGAGCGTCGAGGTTGGCCGACAGCGTGATCGCCTGCAGCCCCAGGAAGAACATGCCGCCCCCGCCCAGCAGGGCACCGAGCGCCATGCGACTCGCCCTGCGCCTGAGCATCCCGGCGTTGACGAGTGCGGACGCGCAGGAGGCGCCCGCGATCAGCGTCCACAGACCGGCCTGGAACAGCAGCGAGACGGTGAACGGCATCGAGCCGTCGGGGGCACCGGACGGACCCCAGTGTGTGGCGATCGGGTCGGGCAGCCGGTCTCGCAGCGCCAGTGGTACGGCGATCAGGGCGGCTGCCACCAGCGCGGCCCAGCCGGCTGTCACGGAAAGGAATCGGGCTTGCAGGCCCACGGCGATCACCCCTTCGAAGGAGCGGGTCTCAGACCCGGTCAGGACAGTTCTCTGATGAGCTCGATGACGTCGTCATGGCGGTAGCCGTACTGGACCGCCTCGGCGAGCAGGGAGCGCAACTTCTCCTCGATGACGCTGCGCGGGTTGGGGCGGCTGAGCACGCTCACGCCGCGGCCGCGGCGGAACTCCAGCACCCCCTCGTCGCGCAGGTCCCGCAGGGCGCGCAGCACCGTGTTGGCGTTGATGCCCAGCGCGACGGCCAGATCGCGAGCCGGCGGGAGCCGGTCTCCCTGAGCGTAGGAACCCTCGGCGACAGCGCGTCTGATCGCCTCGGCAACCTGCTCGTGCAGTGGCCGAGGATCGTTCATATCCAGGGTGAGCAACATGATGCTAGCGACATTAGCACCAACCCCCTCGATGGTGCCACTCCCGATAGCACCATCGGGTGACGCGATTCATAGGACGAACCCTCGTTTACGAGTACTATGCAAGCCCGACTAGCATCGGCTTGTGTGACCACTGTGCGGCTGACCCCAACTGACAACGCTGTCTCGTTCGACACCGACGCACTGGTCGTCGGCGTCCATACCGGACCGGACGGCCTGCTCCCCGCTCCCGGGGCCGACGGCCTCGACCAGGCTCTCGGCGGCAGGCTCGCCGCCACGCTCGACAGCGTGGGCGCCAAGGGGAAGCCGGGCGAGATCTCCAAGATCCCCACTTTCGGCGCGCTGACCGCGCCCCTGCTGGTCGTCGTCGGCCTGGGCGACGTCCCCGAGGGCGGCTACGACGCCGAGGCCCTGCGCCGCGCCGCAGGCACCGCGGTCCGCGCCCTGGCGGGCACCGAGCGTGTGGCGCTGGCCCTGCCCACCGCGAACGCCGAGCACGCCGGCGCCGTCGCCCTGGGCGGCCTGCTCGGCGCGTACTCCTTCACCAGGTACCGGACCGCCCAGGAGCCGAGCACCCCGGTGGCCGAGCTGGCCGTGCTGACCGACGCCGAGGGCGCCGAAGCGGCGGTCGGGCGCGCCGGCACGCTGGCCGAGTCGGTCTCACTCGTCCGCGACCTGGTCAACACCCCGCCTTCGGACCTGTGGCCCGCGCGCTTCGCCGAGATCGCCGAGCAGGTGGGCGGCGAGGCCGGCCTGTCGGTGGAGGTCCTGGACGAGAAGGCGCTCAGGGAGGGCGGCTACGGCGGCATAGTCGCCGTGGGCCAGGGATCGGCCAACCCGCCCCGCCTGGTACGCCTCGCCTACAGCCACCCCGAGGCGGACAAGAAGCTCGCCTACGTCGGCAAGGGCATCACCTTCGACTCGGGCGGCCTGTCGCTCAAGCCGTCGGCCGCGATGGACTGGATGAAGTCCGACATGGGTGGCGCGGGCGCCGTCTTCGGCGCGATCCTCGCGATCGCCAAGCTGGGCCTGAAGGTCAACGCGGTCGGCTACCTCTGCCTGGCCGAGAACATGCCGAGCGGTACCGCGCAGCGCCCCTCCGACGTGTTCACCAGCTTCGCGGGCAAGACGGTCGAGGTGCTCGACACCGACGCCGAGGGCCGCCTGGTCCTGATCGACGGCATCGCCCGGGCCGGTCAGGACGACCCGGACGTGATCGTCGACGTCGCCACGCTCACCGGCGCGCAGATCGTCGCGCTGGGCTGGCGGACGGCGGGCGTCATGGCCAACGACGACGACCTCCGGGCCGAGATCGTCGCGACGGCGGGCGAGCAGGGTGAGGCCGCGTGGCCCATGCCGCTGCCCGACGAGCTCCGCAAGGGGCTCGACTCTCCCGTGGCCGACATCGCCAACCTGCACCCCGAGCGCTTCGGCGGGATGCTGACGGCGGCGATCTTCCTGCGGGAATTCGTGCCGGACGGTGTCCGTTGGGCACACATTGACATGGCCGGTCCCGCGTTCAACAAGGGAGAGCCACACGGCTACACGCCGAAGGGCGGTACCGGGGCGATCACCCGGACGCTCGTCGGCCTGGCCGAGCGTTATGCGAACGAGCCCGCCTAGTCGTCGGCGTGGCCGCGCATGCGGGTCACAAGTAACACAGACAGATGAAAAGATGCGGTTGTCGGTGCCGGGCCAAGGGCGGGCACCGACTGGGCGCCAAGCCGGGTCCGGCGGCGGTGTGGATGCGATCGAGGATCCGCACGGCCGGCCAGGGCACGGAAGGGGCGCGACCGTGAACACGGTATTCCGATCCGACAAGGAGCTTTCCTGTGGCTGATGGCAGCGGCCCCTACGACATCGTCGTCCTGGGTGGCGGTAGCGGTGGGTATGCCTGCGCTCTGCGGGCAGCCGAGCTGGGCAAGACGGTCGCGCTGATCGAGAGGGACAAGATCGGCGGCACATGCCTGCACCGGGGGTGCATTCCCACCAAGGCGCTTCTGCACTCCGCGGAGGTCGCCGACGAGACGCGGGAAAGCGCGACCTACGGCGTCAAGGCCCGTTTCGAGGGCATCGACGTGCCCGCGGTCCACGCGTTCAAGGACAAGATCGTCAATCGCGCCTGGAAGGGCGTGCAGGGCCTTCTCAAGAGCAAGGGCATCACGATCATCGAGGGTGAGGGCCGTCTCGCGGGCCCGAACCGGGTGTCCGTGGGCTCCGGGATCTACGAGGGCCGCAACATCGTGCTGGCGACCGGCTCCGCGCCCAGGTCCCTTCCCGGCCTGGAGATCGACGGCGAGCGTGTCATCACCAGCGAGCACGCGCTCAAGCTCGACCGGGTGCCCACCTCCGTGGTCGTCCTGGGCGGCGGCGTCATCGGTGTGGAGTTCGCCAGCGTCTGGCGCTCCTTCGGCGCCGAGGTGACGATCGTCGAGGCCCTGCCGCACCTGCTGCCGCTGGAGGAGGAGTCCAGTTCCAAGCTGCTTGAGCGCTCCTTCCGCCGCCGCGGCATCAAGCAGGAGCTGGGCGTCTTCTTCGAGGGCGTCAAGACCACCGACACCGGCGTGGTCGTCAGCCTGGCCAACGGCAAGACCCTGGACGCCGAGCTGCTGCTCGTCGCGGTCGGCCGCGGCGCGGTCTCCGCGGGCATGGGCTTCGAGGAGGCGGGCGTCGCCATCGAGCGCGGCACCGTCACCGTGAACGAGTTCTGCCAGACCAGCGTGCCCGGCGTGTACGCGGTCGGCGACCTCATCCCGACCCTGCAGCTCGCCCACGTGGGCTTCGCCGAGGGCATCCTGGTGGCCGAGCACATCGCGGGGCTGAACCCCGTGCCGATCGACTACGACGGCGTGCCGCGGATCACCTACTCCGACCCCGAGGTCGCCTCGGTGGGCATCACCTCCGCCCAGGCCAGGGAGCGCGGTCACGAGATCGTCGAGTTCACCTACGATCTCGCGGGCAACCCCAAGAGCCAGATCCTGCAGACGCAGGGCGCCGTCAAGATCGTCTCGGCGAAGGACGGCCCGGTGCTCGGCGTGCACATGGTCGGCCGTCGCGTCGGCGAGCTCGTGACCGAGGGACAGCTGATCTACAACTGGGAGGCCCTGCCCTCCGAGGTCGCGCAGCTCATCCATGCCCACCCGACCCAGTCCGAGGCCGTCGGCGAGGCGATGCTGGCGCTGGCCGGCAAGCCGCTCCACGTCCACAACTAACGTAAGCCCTCACTCGGAACGCGAGAGAAGACACCAATGCCGAAGTCCGTACAGATGCCCCAGCTCGGTGAGAGCGTCACGGAGGGCACCGTCACCCGTTGGCTGAAGAAGGAGGGCGAGCGCGTCGAGGCCGACGAGCCGCTTCTCGAAGTCTCCACCGACAAGGTCGACACCGAGATCCCGTCTCCGGCCGCGGGCATCCTCACGAAGATCGTGGTGGCCGAGGACGAGACGGTCGAGGTCGGCGCTGAGCTCGCCGTCATCGACGAGAACGGCACCGAGGGCGCCGCCCCGGCGCAGGAGGCGGCCCCCCAGCCGGAGCCCGAGCCGGAGCCGGCCCCCCAGCAGCAGGCACAGCCGGTCTCCTCGATCCCGCAGCCCGCCCCGCAGGCTCCCGCCCCGGCGCAGGCTCCCGCTCCGGCGCCGGCGCCGGTTCCCGCGCAGGCCCCGGCACCGCCCCTCCAGGCCGCGCCGCCGGCCCCGATCGCGGCGGCACCCGCCTCCGAGCCCGCCGCCCAGCTCTCCGGTGACAGCCCTTACGTCACCCCGCTGGTGCGCAAGCTCGCCGGCGAGCACGGCGTCGACCTCGACTCGCTGAGCGGCACCGGCGTCGGCGGGCGCATCCGCAAGCAGGACGTGCTGGAAGCGGCCCGCGACCAGCGCGAGCGGGCCGCGGCGGCCCAGGCCCAAGCTCAGGCACAGGCACAGGCACAGGCGGCCCCGCGGGCCGCCGCCCAGGCTCCGGCTCAGGCGGCCGCCCCCGCGCAGGCTCCCGCGCCGGTCGCGGTGGACACCACGCTGCGCGGGCGCACCGAGAAGATGTCGCGGCTGCGCCAGACCATCGCCAAGCGCATGGTCGAGTCGCTGCAGGTCTCGGCCCAGCTCACCAGCGTGGTCGAGGTCGACGTCACCAAGATCGCGCAGCTGCGTAACCGCGCGAAGGCAGAGTTCCAGCGGCGTGAGGGCGTCAAGCTCTCGTTCATGCCGTTCTTCGCCCTCGCCACGATCGAGGCGCTCAAGCAGCACCCGAAGCTGAACGCCACGATCAACAGCGAGACCAACGAGGTCACCTACTTCGACGCCGAGCACCTGGCCTTCGCAACGGACACCGAGCGCGGCCTGATCGTCCCGGTGATCAAGGACGCGGGCGACCTCAACATCGCCGGGCTGGCCCGTAAGATCGCCGATCTGGCCGAGCGCACCCGCACCAACAAGGTGAGCCCGGACGAGCTCGGCGGCGGCACGTTCACGCTGACCAACACCGGCAGCCGGGGCGCGCTGTTCGACACGCCGATCCTCAACCAGCCGCAGGTCGGCATGCTGGGCACCGGCGCGGTCGTCAAGCGCCCGGTCGTCCTGGACACCGCCGAGGGTGAGGTCATCGCCGTCCGCTCGATGGTCTACCTCGCGCTCAGCTACGACCACCGCCTGGTCGACGGCGCCGACGCCGCCCGCTTCCTGACGACGATCAAGCGTCGCCTGGAGGAGGGCCGCTTCGAGAACCAGCTGGGCCTCAACGCCTAGTCCCCCGTTCTCTCCCACCGGGCCGGTCCGCGACTCCGCGGGCCGGCCCTGCTCGTTCTCGCCCGCGTGTCGCGCCTCGTCCTCCCGGTACGCCGAAGGCGCCGATCGCAGGGACACGGGCGCTTTCCCGGGGACCTCTTCCCGGGAACCTCGGGGGCACGGCGCGGGAACCTCGGGGGCACGGCGCGAATCCGGTCGGCCTCCGGTTTCCGAAGACCTCAAGGGAGGTCGACTACATTGGGCGATATGACGATCATCGTGACCGGTTCCTCGGGCCTGCTGGGATCGGCTCTGGTCAAGGCCCTGCGGGACGACGGCGCCCGGGTGGTCCGTCTGGTGCGGCGGGTGCCGAAAGACGGCGACGAGTCCTTCTGGGACCCGGCCAAGGGGGTTGTCGACCCGGCGGCGCTGGAGGGCGCGGAGGCGGTGATCCACCTCGCCGGCGCGGGCATCGGCGACCGGCGCTGGAGCGACGACTACAAGCGCGAGGTGGTCCGTAGCCGGGTCGAGGGGACTCGGACCCTGGTGGGCGCGCTGGCCGGTCTGGCGGCGAAGCCCGTGGCGCTGCTGTCCGGCTCGGCGATCGGCTTCTACGGCGACACCGGGGAGGCGTCGGTGGACGAGAGTGCGCCCGCGGGCGCCGGGTTCCTCGCCCAGGAGGTCGTGGTGCCGTGGGAGGCGGAGACGGCGCCCGCCGAGGAGGCGGGCATCCGGGTGGTGAGACTCCGTACCGGACTGGTGCTGAGCGGGCAGGGCGGCATGCTGTCCCGGCTGCTCCCCGTCTTCAGGTTGGGGTTGGGCGCCCCGCTGGGGTCCGGGCGGCAGTACTGGTCGTGGATCTCCATCGACGACTGGGTTCTCGCCGTACAACACATACTGAGAAATTCAGAGATCTCGGGGCCGGTGAACCTGACGGCGCCCGAGCCGGTCACCAACGCGGAGTTCACCAAGGTGCTCGGAGCGGCCCTGCACCGGCCCACGCTGCCCCTGGCCGTTCCGGGGTTCGTGCTGCGCACGGCCATCGGGGGGTTCGCCGAGGAGGGTGCGCTGACCGGCCAGCGGGTGCTGCCGCGGCGCCTGCTCGACAGCGGCTACGCGTTCCGGCATATCCGTCTCGACGAGGCACTGTCCGCCGTACTCTAGGGTCCCTGTTGCAGCCGTTGTCAGCACTGGGGAGATCGATATGAGCACGCCCGGGCAGTCGCACATCCTCGCGATCGGGGGTGGTTCGTTCCGCGCTTCCGCACGTTACGGCTCCATCGAGGCGAGCTCGCTGCTCCGGTACGCCCTTGACCTCACCGGTCAGGACCGGCCCCGGCTGGGCCTGCTCGCCACCGCTACCGGTGACGACGCCGACTGGCTGTTGAAGATGTACGGCGCCTTCCGCGAGTGGGACGTCGAGGTCAGCCACCTGTCCCTGTTCCCGATGCCCAACATCGAGGATCCGCGCGAGTGGGTGCTCGGCCAGGACGTCATCTACGTCAGCGGCGGCAGTGTGGCCAACCTGGCGGCCCTGTGGCGGCTGCACGGCCTGGACGAGATCTTCGAGGAGGCGTGGCGGGCCGGCGTGGTGCTGAGCGGCCAGAGCGCCGGGGCGCTCTGCTGGCACGTGGGCGGCAACACCGACTCCTTCGGCCCGACGCTGCGGGTGTGGTCCGAGGGCCTGGGCCTGCTGCCCTACTCGTGCGGCGTCCACTACGACTCCGACCCGCAGCGCCGCGCGCTGCTGCACGAGGCGGTGGCCTCGGGCGAGCTGCCGGAGGGTTACGCCGCCGACGAGGGCGTGGCGCTGCACTACGTGGGCACCGAGTTCATCCAGGCCGTCAGCGTGCACCCGGACGCCTACGCCTACAAGGTCGAGCACGACGGGGCAGGTGGGGCCAAGGAGTTCCGCATCGAGCCTCGGCTTCTCACGTCGTGACCACGAACGGGTCAACTACTCTTGAGACGTGAGTGACCTGGCAATCGTCCGTCTTGGCGTTGATTTCCCCTATGAGCAGGCCTGGGATCTTCAGCGGCGCATCCACGCACGCCGTGTGGCCGAGGAGATTCCCGACACCTGCCTGATGCTCGAGCACGCGCCGGTCTACACGGCGGGCAAACGAACCGCGCCGCACGAGAGGCCCACCGACGGCACCCCCGTCGTCGAGGTCGACCGGGGCGGCCGGATCACCTGGCACGGTCCCGGCCAGCTGGTCGGCTACCCGATCGTCAGGCTCGGCGGCACGCTCGACGTGAACGCCTACGTGCGGCTCCTGGAGGAGACCCTGGTGGCCGTCTGCGCCGACTTCGGGGTGCAGGCGGGCCGAGTTCAGGGGCGAGGCGGCGTCTGGGTGGCCGGAGACCCCTCGCACGGCCTGCCCGACAGGAAGGTCGGGGCCATCGGCATCCGGGTCTCGGGCGGCGTCACGATGCACGGATTCGCGCTCAACTGCTCCAACGACCCGAGCTGGTACAACCGGATCGTCCCGTGCGGTATCAGCGATGCCGGGATCTCCTCGCTGTCCGCCGAGACCGGCCGGCGGATCGTGGTCGACGAGGTCCTGCCGTACGCCGAGAAGCATCTGGCGGAGGCGCTCGGCGCGCGGGCCTTCGAGCTGCCCGAGGAAGACCTGTTCCGGCGCTGAACACCGGGAACCCCGGGACCTCGCGGCTCGCGGTGGGACATAGGCTGGGGACGTGAGCGAGCGTGACGACTTTTACCACACCTCGACGTGCAACACCTCGGTCCCGCGACCGGCAAAGGAGCTCGCATGACCGTCGCACCCGAAGGGCGGAAGCTCCTCCGCCTGGAGGTCCGCAACGCTGAGACCCCCATCGAGAAGAAGCCCGAATGGATCAAGACCAGGTTCAGGACGGGCCCGAACCACACCGAGCTGCGGGCGCTGGTCAAGCGCGAGGGGCTGCACACGGTCTGCCAGGAGGCCGGATGCCCCAACATCTCCGAGTGCTGGGAGGACCGTGAGGCCACCTTCCTCATCGGCGGCGACCAGTGCACCCGGCGGTGCGACTTCTGCCAGATCGACACCGGCAAGCCCAAGGCGTACGACACCGACGAGCCGCGCCGCGTGGCCGAGTCGGTGCGGCAGATGGGCCTCAACTACGCGACCGTGACCGGTGTCGCCCGCGACGACCTGCCCGACGGCGGCGCGTGGCTGTACGCCGAGACCGCGCGGCAGATCCACACGCTGCTGCCCGGCTGCGGCGTCGAGTTGCTGGTGCCCGACTTCAACGGCGACCAGGCCCAGCTGGAGGAGGTCTTCTCCGCCAGGCCCGAGGTGTTCGCGCACAACGTCGAGACCGTGCCGCGGATCTTCAAGCGCATCCGGCCCGCCTTCCGCTACGAGCGCTCCCTGGAAGTGATCACCAAGGCCCGTCAGGCCGGCCTGGTGACCAAGTCCAACCTGATCCTCGGCATGGGCGAGGAGCGCGAGGAGATCGTCCAGGCCATGCGCGACCTGCACGAGGCCGGGTGCGACCTGCTCACCGTGACCCAGTACCTGCGGCCCACCCCGCGCCACCACCCCGTCGACCGGTGGGTCAAGCCGGAGGAGTTCGTGGAGCTGGGCAAGGAGGCGGAGGCCATCGGTTTCGCCGGGGTCCTGTCGGGGCCGCTGGTGCGCTCCTCCTACCGGGCGGGCCGCCTGTACAAGCAGGCGGTCGAGGCCCGTCAGCACGCCTGAGCCGGCTCCCGCCAACCGGAAGGACCCCGCTCGTGACGAGCGGGGTCCTTCCGGTTTTACCGGCCCGGTTCGCATGGCCGCTCCAGTGGAGGCCGCCTCGGCGGCCGATGTGGCGATAGTGGTCGCCTCGACCACCCCCGAGGCGGCTCGATCGCCCCCGAGGTGGAGAGCTCGGGCCGCAGCGTCGCCGACCGCCGCCTGAGCGCGACCGTGACCGTGTAATCCCGGTAAAATAGTCGG
This sequence comes from Streptosporangium sp. NBC_01810, assembly GCF_035917355.1. Lineage (NCBI taxonomy): Bacteria > Bacillati > Actinomycetota > Actinomycetes > Streptosporangiales > Streptosporangiaceae > Streptosporangium > Streptosporangium sp. NBC_01810. The sequence goes on from NZ_CP109070.1 coordinate 4,319,414, forward strand.
CGAGGGGCACTTCTCCCGGTCGTATCGGCCTTTCCGGCGCTCCGCGGCCTTCGGGCCCGGCGCCGGAACCGGCACCGGGCAGGTCACGTTTTCACTTCTTGAGCCATGGATTTGTATCCTTCAGAACATGGCCAAGAAGCCCGAAGACTCAGAGCGCCCGGGGCGCATCAAGCAACTCCGCATGATCGCGAAGATCATCAAGGAGGCCAACCCCAAGGGGATGCCGATCGTCTACGCCTCGGCGCTGGGCACGCTCGCGCTGTGCGTGGTGATCGGCCTGGTCACGGGCTGGTTCTGGTATCTGCTTTTCATCGGGATCATGCTGGCCCTGACCGTCGGACTTGTGGTGTTCGGCCAGCTCGCCCAGAAGGCGCAGTATTCCATGCTGCACGGGCAGATCGGCGCCGCCGCCGCGATCCTGCAGGGCATGCGCGGCAACTGGGAGGTCACCCCGGCCGTCGCGGTCACCCGCGACCAGGACATCGTGCACCGCGTGGTCGGCTACCCCGGCATCATCCTGGTCTCCGAGGGGCCGGGCAGCCGCGTGCAGAAGATGCTGGTCGCCGAGAAGAAGCGCGTCCAGCGGATCGCGCTGGACGTGCCCGTCTACGACGTCCAGTCCGGTGACGGCGAGGGGCAGATCCCGCTGGCCAAACTGCAGCGGCACCTGATGAAGCTGCCCCGCAACCTCAAGAAGCCCGCCCTGTACGAGATCAACAACCGGCTGAAGGCCCTGCCGCAGACGCTGCCGATGCCCAAGGGCCCGCTGCCGCGCGGCGCGAAGATGCCCCGCCCGAAGATGCGCTGATGAGCTCCGCCGGGGTGGGCCGCCACCGGGTGGACTCCGCGGCCACGTCCCGGGCCAACCGCGGCTGGTGGGACGGGGCCGCCGACGACTACCAGGCCGAGCACGGGGAGTTCCTGCGCGACTCCGGGTTCGTCTGGTGTCCCGAGGGATTGGACGAGGCCGACGTCCACCTGCTGGGCGATGTCGCGGGCAAGGACGTGCTGGAGATCGGCTGCGGCGCCGGGCAGTGCGGACGCTGGCTGGCCGGCCAGGGCGCCAGGGTGGCCGCCTTCGACCTGTCCTTCCGCCAGCTTCAGCATTCGCGCCGGATCGACCTGGACGCGAGCGCCGCGCTCCCCGTGGTCCAGGCGGACGCCGAGATCCTGCCCTTCGCCGACGGGGCGTTCGACCTGGCCTGCTCGGCCTTCGGCGCGCTGCCGTTCGTGGCCGACGCCGGGGCCGTCCTCGCCGAGGTCCACCGGGTGCTGCGCCCCGGCGGCCGGCTGGTCTTCTCGGTGAGCCACCCCATCCGCTGGGCCTTCCCCGACGACCCCGGTCCTGGCGGGCTGACCTCGGACCGCTCCTACTTCGACCGGTCCGCGTACGTGGAGATCGGCGAGGACGGGCGCCCGTCCTACGTCGAGCACCACCGCACGATGGCCGACTGGGTCCACCTCATCACCGCCTCCGGGCTGGTGCTGCGGCAGCTGACCGAGCCCGAGTGGCCGCCGGGCCACGACCGCGAGTGGGGCGGTTGGAGTCCGCTGCGCGGCCACCACCTGCCCGGCACCGCGATCTTCACCTGCACCCGGTAGGCACGCGTCCACCGACAGGCGACCCGCGCGCTCGGGCGCCCCGCGCGCTCAGGCGACCGGCACGCTCAGGCCTTCGACGCGCTCGGGCCGCCGGCGCGAGATCCGCGCGGAGGCCGTGTCTCGGGGCGGACGCCTGCCCCGAGACACGAACGGCACCCCGGCCTCGTTTTCCGGATCGGTTCAGATCACCTGCGGAACGCGGGCCTAGCGGCCGGCAACGGCGTTCATGACAATCCGCCCGATCTCGTCGAAGGTGTCGAAGTCTCCGCCGTAGAACATGTTCTTGGTCATGGCGATCGCGATCCCGGTGGCCGTGTCGGCGTACGCGGCCGAACCACCGCTGCCCGCCATCCCGAACAGGGTGGGGCTGTCGAGCAGCGCGGTGGCCCCGATGGCGTACCCGAGGGATCTGGTGACCGGAGTGCCGGTGACCTCGTCCACACCGGTGACCGCAACCTCGGTGATCTCTCGCAGCCGTTCCGGCGAGACGAGCCTGACACCGTCCACCTCTCCCAGCAGGGCGGCGTACATGCGGGCCACGGCGCGGGCGGACATGGTGCCGCCCGCCGGGATGTCGGAGGTCAGCACGTCGGCGCGGTTGCCGAAACCGGCATCCGGCATCGCCGCCATCGGCGCCGCCGTGTAGCCGTCCACCACCTTGAAGAACGGTATGTCGGCGAACATCTCGGCGGACATCTCCGCGGGCATCTCGAAATCGCTCGGCGCGTCCTCCAGGCGGGCCAGCCTGCCCAGCTCGGATTCGGGAACGCCGAGGAACAGCTCGCCGGCCACCCCGAGCGGCCCGGCGACCTCCTCCCGCAGGACCCGCGAGATCGGCCTGCCGGTGGCCCGGCGGACGATCTCCCCGATGATGTAGCCGAACGAGTGGGGGTGGTAGCCGGTCCTGGTGCCGGGCTCCCACCAGGGCTTGGCGTCGGCGATCGCCGCGCACATCCCCTCCCAGTCGCACAGGTCCTCGGGCGTGGTCCCGGCGGGCACTCCGGGCACGCCCGCCGAGTGGGTCAGGGCGTGCCGCACCGTCGCGCGTTCCTTGCCGTGGGCGCCGAACTCCGGCCACAGCTCGACGATCGGCGTGTCGTAGCCGAGGACGCCCCGCTCCACGAGCACGTGCACCACGGTCGAGGTGACGCCCTTGCCGGTCGAGGCGCTGTAGAACGGCGTGTCCGGCGTGACGGGACGCCCGGTGGCCGGGTCGGCGACGCCCGCGACGACGTCGACCACCGGTTCGCCGTTCCGGTACACGGCGACCTGCAGGCCCCGCTCGGTCCCGGACTCCACGAGCCTGTCGACCGCCTCCTGGACCTGCTTCTGCATATCGTTCATGATCATTCCTTCCGTGATGCGGTGTGTGACCGTTACGACGGCCGGAGACCGCAAAAGGAATCGCTCCGGGGATCCGGTTCTCGGAAGTGCGGTGCCGCCCGGCCCCCGTCCCGCTGGGCCGGGGACTCAGCGGCGCCCGGGCCTCCGGGAGATCGCGAGCAGGACGGCGGGTTCCCGTCCCGGATTGCGCAGGGCTCGCACCGGCAGCCCGTCCAGCCACAGCACGTCGCCGCACCGGAAGGCCAGGCGATCACCGTCGGAGCAGACGAGCTCGATCCGTCCGCACTCAAGCAGGACGATCGCGTCCCGCCATTCGGCTCCGGCCCGGTCCAGCGAGCCGCCGGGTTCGACGACGACCGCCCGTACCTGGAACGACGGCCCGAACCGCCCCGCGAAGGAGGGAGGCGGGTCTTCGCCGGTGTCCGTCACAGCGTCGAGGGGAGGCCGAACGCCGGGAAGATCTCGGCGCCGAAGGTGGTGATCTGGGTCACCAGCCCGTCCTCGACCCGCAGGACACCGAGCCACGAGCCCTGGTACTCGGACTCGCCCGGGCGCCTGAGGTAGGCCGCCGCGGCGGGTTGCCGGTTGGCGCGGGTGGGCAGGACGCGCCAGTCACCCCACGCCTCGGGGCCGATCATGGCCGGGCGCCACGACTCGACGATCGCCTCCCCACCCAGGATCCAGATCGGGGCCGGCGGCATCGTCTGCCAGGCGTCCGCGCGCAGCACCCCGGCCAGCACCTCGGGATCCGCCTGCTCGACGGCGTCCATGTAGCGTCGCAGCGCCGCGAGTTCCTCCCCGGTCGGATCCGAGGAGGGCGCCCACTCCAGACGCTGTGCGGGCAGGTGCTCCCGCATCGTCGACCGGGCCCGCTGCAGAGCGCTCTTCACCGCCGCGACGCTCACCTCCAGCAGCGCGGCGGCCTCCTGCGCCGACCAGCCGAGCACGTCGCGCAGGATCAGCACCACCCGCTGCCGGGGAGGCAGATGCTGGATGGCGACCAGGAAGGCCAGCTCGATCGTCTCCTTGGCGACCACCTCGGCGTCCGGCTCGGCGCCGGCGGGCGCGGGCGGCTCCAGGAGCCGGTCCGGGTACGGGCTCAGCCAGAAGACCTCGGTCGGCGACGGCGAGGACACACCGGAAGTGGCCAGCACCGGCGCTTCGCGCGGGCGCGGGCGACGCGGGTGGCGGTCCAGGAAGTCCAGGCAGGCGTTGGTCGCGATCCGGTACAGCCAGGCCCTGAAGGTCGAGCGCCCCTGGAAGCTCTCCCTCTTGCGCCAGGCGCGCAGGAACGTCTCCTGCACCAGGTCCTCCGACTCCTCGAAGGAGCCGAGCATCCGGTAGCAGTGCACCCGCAGTTCCCGCCGGTACCTCTCGACGAGCGTGCCGAACGCCGGCTCGTCACCCGCCAGCGCGGCGGCCAGGACCGCGCTCTCCTCCGGACCCGCCTCATCCTTGATCACGAAGTCGTTCCTCCCTCACGGCTGACCGCCCAGCGCGGCCGCCCACCGTTATGACGGCCGCCGACAGGAAAAGGAATCGGCGCCCGTGGAGCCTGGCGCGGGCGAGATCACGAATACGAGCGTGAAGCCTGAACACAGAGCCGGCCTCGGGTACAAGCGCGAAACCGGGCGTGAGGACAGCTCAGATGCGAGCGTGAAACCTGAACACAGGGCCAGACTCGGGTACAAGCGCGAAACCGGGCGTGAGGACGCGGCTCAGAGGCGTACGACCACGGTGTTCGCCGCGCGGTCGTGCAGGCCCCGCTGGTCGCGGTCCCAGATGAGAGCGGGCAGGGCCAGGCAGAGCAGGACGGTCCGTACCAGCACGGAGACGAACCCGGGGCGGCCGCCGCCGAGCGCGGCGACCCTGATGCCGAACAGGCGCATCCCGAAGGTCATCCCCATGGTGCCCACCAGCAGGAGGTATTCGGCGGCCAGGACCAGGATCGGGACCCAGGCCGAATGAGCGGGGTCGATCCGCAGAAGCCCCTGGGTGATCGCCCAGGTGCAGATCAGCCAGTCGACCACGATGGCGCCGAGCCTGCGGCCGAATCCGGCCACCGAGCCGCTGCCCTCTCCGGGCAGCCCGAGCCGCTCCCCCGGATAGCCGAGATCGACTCCGGCCGACCTGACGCCACCGAGCCAGGTCTGGGTCCAACGCGGCTGCTTGCTGCTCATGGCCCCAACGGTATCCGCCCCGGGTACCGCCCCCGTACTCGCCCGGACCGGCCGGCGAGGCGGGACGGCGACCGGCTGCGCTTCTGGGTCGGTAAGTGGAACGGCGGGGGGGACCGCCCCGGCGCGGTGCGACGTCGATGACGGCTTCATCCACCCGTTCTATCCGGACTCGACTCCCGATCGGGAAGTGAAGGCCGACGGCCCCGCCGTGGATCCCTACTCGCTCGAGGAGGAGACGCCGGAGGGCTGCAGGCCACTGAAGTCCGGCACGTGAAAATCCGGCAAAACCGGGCAAAGGAAGGCTCGGTATACCCGTCCAGCCGGGGCCCGAGAACTAGCGTGGGGGCGACTTTCGCTTAACACGAGCGAAACAAACGAGACACGGGGCGGTAACGGCACAGGCATACTTTCGGTCTGATAGCCCGTGCCCCATGGGAGGTTCGCGTGTTCAACTCCGCCGACGACGTCCTGAAGTTCATCAAGGACGAAGGGGTGCAGTTCGTTGATGTCAGGTTCACCGACCTGCCGGGGACGACGCACCACTTCACGTTCCCTTCGGAGAACTTCGGAGCCGGCGTCTTCACCGACGGTCTCATGTTCGACGGCTCGTCGATCCGCGGTTTCCAGGCCATCCACGAGTCGGACATGCTGCTGCTGCCCGACCCGTCCACGGCCGTGCTCGACCCGTTCCGGCAGCACAAGACGCTCAACATCAACTTCTTCGTGCACGACCCGCTGACAGGCGAGGCCTACAGCCGCGACCCGCGCAACGTCGCCCGCAAGGCGGAGGAGTACCTCAAGGGCACCGGCATCGCCGACACGGTCTACTTCGGTCCCGAGGCCGAGTTCTACATCTTCGACGACGTGCGGTTCGAGACCAACGCGCACGCGAGTTACTACTACATCGACTCGATCGAGGGCGCCTGGAACAGCGGCAAAGCCCAGGACGGCGGCAACCTCGGTTACAAGCCGCGCTTCAAGGGCGGCTACTTCCCGGTCCCGCCGATGGACCACTTCACCGACCTGCGCTCGGAGATGGTGCGCCGCCTCATCGACGCGGGCATCGACGTCGAGATGCAGCACCACGAGGTGGGCACGGCCGGCCAGGCGGAGATCGACTTCCGGTTCAACACGCTGCTCAAGGCCGCCGACACCCTGATGCTGTACAAGTACATCGTCAAGAGCACGGCCCTGGAGTACGGCCACACGGTCACCTTCATGCCCAAGCCGATCTTCGGTGACAACGGCTCCGGCATGCACTGCCACCAGTCGCTCTGGAAGGACGGCGCGCCGCTCTTCTACGACGAGGTCGGCTACGCGGGCCTGTCCGACACCGCCCGCTACTACATCGGCGGCCTGCTCAAGCACGCCCCGTCGCTGCTGGCCTTCACCAACCCGACGGTCAACTCCTACCACCGCCTGGTGCCCGGCTACGAGGCCCCGGTCAACCTGGTCTACTCCCAGCGCAACCGCTCGGCGTGCATCCGCATCCCGATCACGGGCTCCAACCCGAAGGCCAAGCGCATCGAGTTCCGCGTCCCGGACCCGTCGTGCAACCCGTACTTCGCCTTCGCCGCCCAGCTCATGGCCGGCATCGACGGCATCCGCAACAAGATCGAGCCGGTCGAGCCGGTCGACAAGGACCTCTACGAGCTTCCCCCCGAGGAGGCCCGTAACATCCCGCAGGTCCCCGGCTCGCTGACGGACGTGCTCGCGGCCCTGGAGGCCGACCACGAGTACCTGCTGGAGGGTGGCGTGTTCACGCCGGACCTGATCGAGACCTGGATCTCCTACAAGCGGGAGAACGAGATCGACCCGATCCGGCTGCGCCCGCACCCGCACGAGTTCGAGCTCTACTACGACGTCTGAGCCTCCCGACCCGCGCAAACCCCGGTGACCGGCGGAAGCGCACGGGCATCTCGCGAAAGGCCGTCGGCCGTCCCTCCCAGGAGGGCACGCTCGACGGCCTTTCGCATGCGCTCCTCCCCCGACGGCACGAAGTGCGCGCAGGTGCGTGAACCCGGTCTCTCGTGGCCGGGAACCCGGCGAGGCCCCTCCGCTACCGCACGCTCCCGGCAAGAGCGTCATGTGGAGCCCAGGTTGATGGAGCAGACGAAAATGGACGTCCATCCCCTCCACCTCGTAGTCCGACCACTCCGCGCCGCCCGTGTAGCGTGCCCAGTCCGCCTTGCTGAGCTCCACGCCGGTGTAGCCGCGGCAAGCCGCCTCCTCCGGGTCGGCGACGACCTCGGCCAGGTTCCTGAGATCCCACAGGGAGACGCCGCCCGGGTCGGCCCCCAGGGCGACGCCGCCATCGGCGCTGATTCCAAGGTCGCGGGCGGAGGAGGCGTGCGCTCTCGTCACCGACAGGCGCGCTGGACGAGGCCTGTCGGTCAGATTCCCCCCAGACCAGGCGCCTGTCAGGCGGTCGCCAGCAGCGCGGCCAGGTCCTTGGGCACCGGCATGGGCTGGGTCAGGCCGAGGTCGACGCCGGCACCCGGCAAGCGCGCTTCGGCGGCGGCTTTGGCGACGGCTTTGGCGGCCAGGTCAAGCCCGGCCGCCACGGTGACCGCGGCCGCGCCGAGCAGCGCGTGGACAGCGTTCACCCACCGGGCCATAGCCGGGCGCGGTGGCGGTCCGCCGTACAGCTGAGAGCTCGGCTGCCCCCGCACTCCCCGCAGTGCGGATCACCTGCCCTGGAAAGGGCTCACCAGCCGAGTTCGTCGCAGCCGTTGTGGGCGGCGGGTTCGACTTGGAGGGTGGCGTGGGCGACGCCGTGGCGCCGGCGGAGCAGGTCGCGGGCCTGATCCAGGACGGCGTGGTTGTCGCTCTGGTCTGTGGTGACGAGGTGGGCGGTGGCGACGTTCATGCCGGAGGTCAGCGTCCATAGGTGCAGGTCGTGGACGTCGCGTACGCCCTTGATGACGGCCAGGTCGGTCGCGACGGCGGTGGCGTCGACGCCCTCGGGGACGTGCTGGCCGAGGACTGCGAAGACTTGGCGGCCGAGCATGACGGCGCGTACGGCAACGAAGACGCCAATGGCCAGAGCGATGACGGTGTCCCAGAAGGTCTGGCCGGTGGCGGCGATGAGCCAGCCGGCGACGATGACGCCGACCGAGCCTGCGGTGTCGGCCACGACCTCCAGGTAGGCGCCCTTGACGTTGAGGCTTTCGCTCGCGCCGGACCGCAGCAGAACCAGGGCGACGAGGTTGACGACCAGGCCGATGGCGCCGACGACGAGCATCGGCCCGGAGGAGACCTCGGCCGACCCGCCGATGCGGCCGATCGCCTCGGCGACCACGTACAGGGCGACTGCGAGCATCAGCACGACGGCCAGCAGGGAGGCGAACACCTCGGCCCGGTAGGAGCCGTAGCTGCGGCGGCCGGTGGTGTCGGGGCGGGTGGCGATCCTGGTGGCGACCAGCGCGGCGCCGAGGGTGACGACGTCGGCGGCCATGTGCCCGGCGTCGGACAGCAGCGCCAGCGAGCCGGAGATCAGGCCGTAGGCGAGCTCGACGAGGAAGTAGGCGCCGATCAGGGCGAAGGAGAGCGCCAGGCGCCAGCGGTGGCGGCTTGCGGCATGCCCATGGCCATGTCCGGTGCCCATCACAAAACCCCATCCCGTTCGGAGTGCAGGACCTCGGTGTGCTCGGTGTCGGACAGCAGCCCGAAGACGTCAGCCGTGTCGGTCAGGTCTTGCGCGGACGGCATCCGCTCGCACACCGCGACGGCCCGGTCGGCGTCGACGACCTTGGCCGCACAACCGTCCATTGCCAATATTTGCTCATATGAATATGTGTTCATATGAGCAAGGTTGGGGTGGTTTTGCCGACGTGTCAAGAGCGGTCCCGCTCATGGGCGGCCCGTCGTACCCCCACGCCCGGGTCGGGACCCGGACAGCTGGAGTTCCTCGACTTCGAGTGCGAAGCCTGCCGGGCCGCCTTCCCGGTGGTGGAGGACCTGCACGAGCAGTACGCAGGCAAGGTGACCTTCGTCGTGCGTTACTTCCCGCTGCCCGGCCACTTCAACGCCGAACGCGCTGCCCGCGCCGTCGTCGATGCGGCACTCGCCAGCTGAGGCCGGCGGGGAACCGGCCGCTGCCCGACCGGCGTCCGCGGACGCTCCCCGCCGGTCCCCCCAGGCCTCCGGGCGCATGGCCGGCCCGGGGAGCCGTTTGCCCGGCTGCTGGCCTGGCTACTACTGGCCGGTGGCGCGCTCGGCCTGAGCGCGGCGTTCACGCTCTCCGTCGAGAAGATCGCCCTGCTGAAAGATCCGGCCTACGTGCCCACGTGCAGCATCAATCCGATCCTTTCGTGCGGTTCGGTGATGATCACGCCGCAGGCGGAGGTGTTCGGATTCCCCAACCCGCTCCTGGGCATCGCCGGATTCGCCATCGTCACCACCACCGGCGCCGGCCTGCTGGCCGGGGCGGTGCCGCGCGACTGACCTCGTATGCCGCGACGGCGCTCTCCGCCAGGTCCACGTACGGCCTGCCACACCACTTGTCGAGCGCTTCCGCGGAATAGCGTGCCAAACCCTCTATGTCGCAGCAGAGCTTGGCGTCCGGCTCCGGGAACACGTCGTCGGATTCCGTAGGCAGGTGCGTGGTCGCGAACGCCCTGCGGATCAGGAGGCCGAAGTGCCGGTTTACCTGGCGGAGAAGTCGAATTCGCCGTTCTTGACGCCGCCGACGAATGCCTGCCACTCGGCGCGGGTGTAGACGATCACCTCGGCGTCGGGGCGGAGGCTGTGCCGTACGGCGACGCGCCCACTGCCATCGGCCAGCGGACCGGCCTCGACGCACTGCCCGCCACCGTTGGCGCTCCTGGTGCTGATGTGCCAGGCGACGCCCGCCAGCTCCTCGGGGCTGATCATCATGTGCTCCCTCTCGCTCGTTTGGCACGACCGATCGCGGTCCGGATGACGGTCGCGGACTCATCCGGGGTGAGCGCGGCGCTACGTAGGGAATCGTACGCTCGTGCGAAGATCTCGGCACCCTCCGCTTCGGTGTAGACGGCACCCCCTCTGGTCTCCACATAGCTCGCGTCGGAGTAAGGCTCCGGCATATCGAAGATCGTGAAAGCACCCTCCGGGCTGGCGTGCGCCCCGGTGGCGAATGGCAGGACCCGGACGGTCACGTTCGGCCTCGACATGGACTTGGCCAGGTGTTCCAGTTGGGCGCGCATCACCTTCGGGCCGCCGATCATGCGGTGTAGCACGGCCTCGTCGAGAACGATCTCTATGCTCGGAGCCGACTCGGCGTCGAGCACGCGCTGCCGGGCCATCCGGAACTCCACCCAGCGCTCGATCTGCTCACCCGGAGCATCCGCGTCGCCTGCCGCGATGACCGCCAGGGCGTAGTCCCGGGTCTGAAAGAGGCCCGGGATGACCATCGCCTCATAGGAGCGGATCCCCTCCGTGCGGGTTTCGAGCCAGACGTGGTCGAACATCCCACCGAGGGAGTCGGTGGCATAGCCGTCCCACCAACCCTTTCGCCAGATGTCGCGGCTGAGCCGCTCCAGCCCGTCGCGGATCTTCTGGTCGCCAACGTCGTACAGGTTAAGGAGAGCCAGTACGTCGGACACCCTCGCCGGGATGATGCCGGCCTCCAGTCGGCTGATGGTCGCGGCGTCACGCTGCAGGTAGTCACCGGCCTGCCTGAGCGTCAGCTTGGCCGACTCACGGAACTCCTTGAGGCGTTTGCCGAGCCACTGCGCCCGCAGTGTCGGTCCTCGTTTTGCGCCCATCGCCGTCTCCTTCGAGCTCGCGACGTCCGTGTCGCTGATTCGATAAGGGATGAATCGGGACAAGTCCAACAAGCTCTTCAAGCAAGCTTGCGCACTCGTAAATTCAATGTCACGCTACCGAGGCATCGATGGTCACGCTATGCGTTTACTTGAAGACGCAGAGAAATCGAAGCGGAGCCGTCCAGCAAATCTCCACTCAGGTTCAGCACCGGAAGGGAGCACGACATGGAGCATCACGCTGGTTCCGACCAGCCATCCGTCCGCCATGACCCGGACTTCGACGAGCGTTGCCCGCGGAGCACGGGCCCGGAGAGTGCGTACGCGAGTGCGCGCATGCCGACCGGTGATCTCCCGCGCATGTTCGCCCTGGTCCAGGAGCTCGACGAGGACGACGAGAGGGGCAGGGCGAGTTCGCCGGAAGTGGTGGCGTACGGGCTGGCGCTGCCGGATGGGACGGCGGCGACCGTCAGCAGGAACGGGTACGGGTTCGGCCGGTGGACGAACGCCCACCGGGCCGCGCATCGGCTGGGCTCCGACCTTGTCTGGCTCGGCGAGAGCGCCGTCTGACCGGTCAGGGAAAGGTGCCCCGGACCGCGCCCCCGGGGCATCGCGGTCGCGTGCACGAAGGTGATGCACAACGGCTGCGTGCGGCAACGCCGTCCTACGCGATCACACGACACCGGCCATGACCGGCACGAGACACCGCCACTGAACTCGAACGAGCGATGTCGTGCTGCGCGAACAGCCCCCAAGTCGACATCACCTATTGAGCGCCGGTAACGAGGCCGCGCGTTCCACAGTCCTCACGATCAAGGACGGCACCCCTCCTGCCGTTAGATCGCCGACGAATGGGACAGAGGGGGTGGGGCCGGGCGGCAACGGGTCCGGTCGGAGATCACTACCTGGAGGTTGTGCATGCTTGCTCAGACCACGCGGAAGGCGGCGCTGGCCGCGGCGGCGCTGGCGGCGCTCGTCGGCCTGGTCGGCGGTTGCGGAGGCGACGGTGACGGTGACGACGACAGGGACGACAGCCCGGATGTGGTCAACACGACCGGACCCGGTGGGGACGACGACGGCGGTGCGGACGACGACGGGGACGGCAACTGATCACCACGGAGGCGGCGGGCAGTGTCGCCCGCCTCATCGCGACCCGCATGCCCGGCACGCGGGTCGCGGCATGCCGACCCTCCCCACCTGCTCGCAAAAGCTCATCAAGGCGAGGGGGCGCCCGGCGAGAGCCGGGCCAAAGCCGCGGGATGTCCCGGGTGACCGCCTAGAGCCTGCGTGGCAGCAGCCCCGTGTCCTAACCGACAGATAAGCCTGCGGGCAGCGACCGCGCGCCTCGACCAACAAGTCGAACTCCTTGACGTAGGTGCCGTGTGGCCCCGTGGAGCCTGCGGGCAGCGAGAAGTCGACGGGCCTCGTACGGTCGCGGGTCGGCCGTCAAGGTGACCGGGCGAAGAGTCTCCCCGAAGCCTTCATGAGACGCGCGGAGCCGGGTTGTTGGGCAGACTGGTCGTGACTTATGCGGATAAATCAGGCGAGGTGACGTGACAGAGGCCGGCCCTCACCGACTTCGCGATCTTCTCGGACACCGGCAGCAGGCCGCGGCGGCCGTGCTGCTGGGAATGCTCCTGCTGCTGAGCGCCTCGGTGCCGACCTGGCCGGTCGCCCTCAACCGGACCACCGCCATCGCGTACGCGATCGAAGCCGGATGGCGCCAACCCGGCTGGAGGGGCGGCGGGATCCCGTACTCCTGGGGCGGCGGTCACGGCGAGAGGCCTGGCCCCTCCCTCGGCACCTGCCAGGGCTACACGGGGGCGATCCAGCCCTGCCCGGCCACCCAGACCCTCGGACTGGACTGCTCCGGTCTCACCCGCTGGGTCTACCACCTGGCCTACGGGCGCGACGTGCTGGGACCCGGCAACACCGACGACCACGTGAAGCGGCTCAAGAGGATCCCCGCCGCCGTGGCCAGGCCGGGAGACCTCGTCTTCTACGGCAAGATCGGCAAGCGTAAGGTCAGCACTCATCACGTCGGCGTCTACGTCGGCCGGGGAAAGATGATCAATGCACGGAGGACCGGGACCGAGGTGCGGATCGATCGCGTCGCGGCCCTCGACGACCTCGTCGGCTACTTCCGCTACCCGGGACCCCTCTGAGGTGCCCTGAAACAGGGCTAGGAACGGTTGCCCCGGACGCCGGTCAGGCGGCGTAGCACGTCCCACCAGAACGAGGCGCCGAACAGCAGCGCCACCATGGTGAGCAGGTAACCCGGCCAGTGGCCGGGGGTGATGAGCCGGTCCCACCAGGCTTCGCCGTTCCAGTGGAACGAAGGATCGGCGGAGCCGTCGGGCGGGATCGTGATGCTCACGATCGCGTGGTCGAAGATCTTGACCAGCGCCGGGGAGCTGAGGGACTCGGTCACGCACTGGTACGGCTCGGCGAGACCGGCCTCGGCACCGGCGCACTTGTCCCTCAGCGCGGCGTACCCCTCCCCGCCACCTCCCGCGATGGCGGTCACCCCGGCACGGTAGGCGTTGTCGCGCAGCAGGGTCTTGCCGTACTCCAGTGCGTCCATGCTGAACAGCAGGGTCAGCACCATGCCCAGCGCGAACACCACCCACTTGACGTAGCGGGCGTAGAGCGTGGACAGGCGATGCATCTCCCCGTTGAACCAGTCCTCGACGCCCTGCCGGAACTTCTGCGCGTCCCGCTGGGCACCCTCCCAGATGCCCTTGAGATGGCCCGCGAGCGGGCTGCGGATGGCCTCCAGTTTGGCGAGCAGGCCGTCGACCCCGCCCTCCTCGGCGGCGACCAGTTCCATCACGGCGCCGGAGAAACGCTCGGGCGGGATGTTGGCGATGCTGGTGCGGGTGCCCTTGGGGTGGTCGATCTCCTGGAGCCGTTCGTACAGCCGTGCGGTCATGTCGACCGGCGGCGCGGGCCGCCCCCCGAGATCTTCGGCGGTGGGCTCACCGGTGCCCGCCTCACCGGGTTCGGCCCCTTCTGCGCTCTCCTCCGCAGCCAAGACCTCAGCCGGGGCCTCAGCCGAGAGTTCAGCCGGGACCTCGGCCGGGAGCTCGGTCGAGAGTTCAGCCGAGACCTCGGCCGGGACCTCGGCGGGGGCGACCGGCATCGGCTCGACCACCGCGGGCGCCGGATCCGGACTGTGCGCCGGGCGCGGATCATTGCCGGAGAAGGGCAGCTTCGCGAAGACGTCGGCTATCTTCGACGGGATCCACGACCTGCCGTCCTCGGAGCCGTCCAGGGTGTCCCTGAGATAGGCCCAGAGGAACTTGCTGCGGATCCCGAGCAGCCGGACGAATGCCTCGTTGATCCCGCTCACCAGGAGCGACAGGAGCAGGAAGGCCAGGATCAGGCCGATGGCCAGATCAATGTAAACCGATATCAAAAAGATCACCCGGACCGTTGATACACGCCCTCCCCCGGCGGCGCAACGAGATCACCAAAACGGGTCGGTTTTCGTGACCCCGGGGGGCAGGCGGACCGACCCTCACGATCCGAGTCAGGTGACCGACACCCACTCCGCCCCCCGGGGGACGGAGATCCTTGCCCGCCGCGCGGGCTTCTGGTGGGTCGCCGCTTCTTCGCGTGGCCGGGACAAGTCCCGGCCCTGTCCGGCCGCGAGAACGGTCAGCCCTCGTAGAAGACGCGCTCCACGACCCGGCGGGCACGGCGGGTGGCGCGGCGGTAGTCGTCCACGAAGTCCTCCGTACCGTCGGGCGGGTAGCCGAGGGCGCGGGCGATGAGCATGCGCTCGCGGACGTCCACCGGGATCGTGTCCGAGGCCCGGCCCCGGACCACGACGACGGCGTCGCGGATGCGGGAGGCGAACCGCCACGCCTCGGCGAGCATCGCCTCGTCGGCCTCCGCGAGCAGGCCCTCGGCGACCGCCGCGCTCAGCGCCTCCAGGGTGCGGGTGGTCCGCAGCGACGGGAGACGCCCGGCGTGACGGAGCTGGATGAGCTGGGCCACCCACTCCACGTCGGACAGCCCGCCGGGGCCGAGCTTGGTGTGCAGGGCGGGATCGGTGCCGCGCGGGAGCCGTTCGGCCTCCATCCGGGCCTTGAGCCTGCGGATCTCCAGCACGGCCGCCTCGGAGATGCCTCCGGGCGGATAGCGCAGCGGGTCGGCCAGGTGCAGCAGGCCGATCCCAAGCTCGGCGTCCCCGGCGGAGAAGCGGGCGCGCAGCAGCGCCTGCGACTCCCACGGCGAGGACCACCGCTCGTAGTAGGCCGCGTACGAGGCCAGGGTGCGGACCAGCGGCCCGGCCTTGCCCTCGGGGCGCAGGCCGGGGTCGATGAGCAGCGGCGGGTCGGGGGCGGGCAGGGCCAGCAGGCGGCGCAGCTCGTTGGCCACCTCGTACGCCATCTCGGTGGCCTCGCGCTCGGCCATCCCCTCCAGCGGAGAGTGCACGAACATCACGTCGGCGTCGCTGCCGTAGGAGGACTCGATCCCGCCCAGACGGCCCATCGCGATCACCGCGAACCTGGTGCCCAGCGGGGTACGGCGTTCCATCTCGACCTTGTCGATCGCGGCGTCGAGCGCGGCCTGGATCGTCACGTCGTTGAGCCCGGACAGTGTCTGGCCGACCTCCTCGATGTCGATGAGGCCGGAGAGGTCGGCGGCGGCGGTGCGGAGCAGCTCCCTGCGGCGCAGTCCCCGGACCGCGGCCACCGCGCCCTCGGCGTCCCCTGGATGGCGGGCGACCATGGTCCGTGCCTCCGACAGCAGCGCCTCGGCGGGCCTGGGGGCCAGCTCGGTGTCCGAGCCGAGCATCGCGACCGACTCAGGTGCGTTCATCAGCAGTCCCGTCATGTAGCGGCTGGTGCCGAGTATCCGGGCCAGCTGCGAGGCCACCGCGGTCTCGTCGCGCAGCAGTCGCAGGTACCACGGGGTGGAGCCGAGTTTGTCGGAGACCTGGCGGAAGCCGAGCAGGCCGGCGTCGGGATCGGGTGCGTCGGCGAACCAGCCGAGCATGACCGGAAGGAGGGTGCGCTGGATCGCGGCACGGCGGGAGACGCCCGTGGTCAGCGCGCTGATGTGACGCAGCGCCCCGGCCGGGTCGGTGTAGCCGAGCGCCTCCAGGCGGGCCTTGGCCGCGGCGGTGGAGAGCCGGTCCTCCGACTCGGGCAGCCGGGCCACCGCCTGCAGCAGCGGCCGGTAGAACAGCTTCTCGTGCAGGCGCCGTGCCTCCATGGCGTGCCGCCGCCACCTGGTGGTGAACTCTCCCACCGGGTCGGCGGTCATGCCCAGGCTCCTGCCGAGACGGCGCAGGTCGGCGTTGCCCTCGGGCACCACATGCGTGCGGCGGAGCCGGTGCAGCTGGATCAGGTGCTCGACCTGGCGCAGGAAGGTGTACGCCTCGGCGAGGGCCTTGGCGTCGTCCCTACCCACGTAGCCGCCGCGGGAGAGAGCGGCGAGCGCGGGAAGGGTGGCGCGGCGGCGCAGCAGCGGATCGAGACGGCCGTGGACGAGCTGGAGCAGCTGCACCGCGAACTCTATGTCGCGCAGCCCGCCCGGCCCGAGCTTGAGCTGGCGGTCGGCCGCGCCGCCGCGGACGTGCTCCTCCACCCGGCGGCGCATGGCCTGCACGTCCTCGACGAACTTGTCGCGGGTGGCGGCCTGCCAGACCATCTCGTTCACCGCGTCGACGTACTGCTCGCCGAGTTCGGCGTCGCCCGCGACCGGCCGGGCCTTCAGCAGTGCCTGGAACTCCCACGTCTTGGCCCAGCGCCGGTAGTAGGCCAGGTGGCTGGCGAGGGTACGGACCAGCGGCCCGGCCTTGCCCTCGGGGCGCAGCGCCGCGTCGACCTCCCACAGCGCCCCCTCCGGGGTACTGGTCGAGCAGGCGCGCATCATGCCCTGGGCCAGCCGGGTGGCGAGCTTGATGGCCCCGTGCTCGTCGAGGGTGTCGTCGCCCCCCTCTCCCGGCTCGGCGACGAAAACGACGTCGACGTCGCTGATGTAGTTGAGCTCGCGTGCTCCGCACTTGCCCATGCCGATGACGGCCAATCGCACCGCCCCCGCCTCCGGGTGCTCCGACCTGGCGATGGCGAGCCCCGCCTCCAGCGCGGCCCCGGCCAGGTCGGACAGCTCGGCGGTCACCTCCGACAGCGATACGGCCCCGGTGACGTCACGCGCGGCGAGGTGAAGCAGGCGGCCCCGGTAGGCGACACGTAGCGCCGAGAGAGTGGCGGTGGAGGCGTCGGCGGCCCTCGGCTCGGGATCGTCGGGCTCGGCGCCGACCGCGAGCAGCAGCTCCGCGCGGAGCTCTCTCTCGCCCGGGCGCTCCACCTCCGATGTCTCGCCGAGCAGACGCCAGTGCTCCGGATGCCTGACGACGTGGTCGCCGAGCGCGGCGCTGACGCCGAAGACGCCGAGCAACCGGGCACGCAGGCCTGGGTCGGCGCGGAGCGCTCCAAGAACGCTGGGGTCCTGCTCGGCCAGCCGGTTCAGCGAGGTGAGCGCCAGGTCGGGATCGGCAGCGGCGACCAGCGAGGTCAGCAGGTCGATGTCTCCGAAGGCCTCCGGCCCCAGCTCGTCGAGCAGCCGCTCGGCCCTGGCCCCGTCGGCGAAGCCGAGCCTGGCCAGGCGCCCGGCAGTCGTCTGCATCCGGGGCACGGTCTCCACCGACCCTCCATGGTCTTCGATCACAAGCACGGGTGCCCTTCCTCAGTCCTTACCCCGAGCGATCAAAGGTGCACGCCCCTCGCGGTCGCGTCGGCCTCGGCGCGTACCTCGGGCATTCGGAGCGTCGCCGCACAGGCTAATCCTGAAAATGTGCGGCGTCGTTAGCGGATTCGGAACGTAATCACTCAGTCACGCGGTTTGGGCGGCGGTGGCGAATCGCTCGGCGAGGGGCTTCCAGGCGGCGGCGAGGCGTTCTCCGGCCTCCTTCACCTGCGTGTTGAGCTCTTCGACCGAGTGACCCAGGTCGGTCAGGTGGTCGGCCGAGCCGGTCGTCCAGCCGGCGAAGATCTCCGGGGTGGCCTCGGGGTGGAACTGCACCGCCCAGGCGCTCTCCCCCAGCCGGTAGGCCTGGTTGGGGTAGGGGGTGCCGGTGGCCAGCGGCACCGCGCCCGCGGGGAGCCTCGTTATCGCGTCGCGGTGGTACTGGACGGCGGGGGAGGGGGTGAGACCTGCGAACAGCGGGTCCGCTCCGGCGGCCGGCAGTGGGACGACCTCGGTCGCGCCGACCTCCAGCCCGTGCTCTCCGCGCTCGACGGCGCCGCCGCAGGCGAGCGTCATGAGCTGGGCGCCCAGGCAGATTCCCAGGGTCGGCACGCCCGCCTCGACACAGCCGCGGATCAGGTCTCGGGTGGCGGGCAGCCAGGGGTACTGCTCGTCTTCCCAGGCCGCCGCCTCGCCGCCGAGGACGATCAGCGCGTCGGCGGCCCGCTCGGGCACGGCCTCGCCCAGGTAGGGCCGGACGATCTCGCAGGCGGCCCCGGCCTCGGCCAGCCATCCGGCGAGGAACCCGAGACCCGCGTCCGCCTCATGCTCGATGACAATAATTCTCATACGGAAATTATGGGCTGAAATAGGGATAAGTGACGTCTCACCCACTGACCACGTGGAACGCGAGGGCGGGCACCGGTGGTGTGGAGGGTCAAGGGCAGGACCTAGCTGGAGCGATCCAGTCCGAGGGCAGGACCTAGGCGGGAGCGATCCAGACGGCCTTGGCGGCGGCCACCAGGGTGCCGTCGACCTCGTAGATGGCACTCTCCCCGAAGAGCTTGCGGCCCTCGCGGCCATTGGCGCGGGCGACGACGGAGTAGGTGCCGCCGGGATAGATCCGGCGGTGCAGCCGCATGGTCAGCCTGCCGAGCAGGGCGAACTCGCCCGGCTGGAAGTGCGCCCAGCCGGTGGGGCAGTCGAGGGCGGCCCAGACGATCGCGTCGGGGACGGCGCCGTCCTCGTCGGCGACGGTCATCGGGACCCGCCAGCCGGCGGCGATCAGGTCGGTGCCGGGCACCTTGCCGGGGAAGATCCGCAGGCCGTCGCCGGGATCGCGCAGACCGCACGCGAAGCAGCCGGGAAAGGCGTGTTCGACGAGGCCGGCGAAGCCGCCCTCGGCCCGCGCCGCCTCGTTGAAGGGCACGAAGGCGGGTACGTCGAAATCCTCGGTGACCGTGATGGCCTCGACGAGGAGCCTCTCACCGTCGGTGAGGGTCGCGGTGTTGGCGAGATGGCGCAGGGACAGCTCGGTATCCAGTGGCGTGGGCGCGTGCAGCGTGACCTCGACAGCCGAGTCGTGCCGGGCGCCGCGCAACGCCTCGGAGACCGTGCCCGCGATCCATCCGCCGTTCGCGGAGCCCTCGGGGCCACGGAAACGCGCCGGAACGGTCAGCACGGTCTGCAGCTCGGCAGTCGTCGTCATGCCGCACCTCCTGTCGCCTTTATGGCGATTAATCCTCAAAAATCATGGTATTTGGACTGACCAATTTTATCGGACTGCTTGTACATACAGCCAACCCGGGGTCGATGACGCCCTCGTTCGCACCAGGTAACGCCGGTATGACGTTCGGCAGGCGGCATCGGATTACCCGCCTTGGAAACGCATCACGGCCGCGCGGCATCGGATTACCCGCCTTGGAAACGCATCACGGCCGCGCGGCATCGGATTACCCGCCTTGGAAACGCATCACGGCCGCGCGGCACGAGTCGCGCGGCCGTGTCCCACGACCGTGTCCCACGGCCCTTCCCGGCACGGTGGGTGCCCCGGACGCCCGCCGTGCCGGCGCCGCGGGAGCGGCTAGAGGACCGGCAGGTAGCGGCCGAGCTCGAACTCGGTGACCTGCCGGCGGTAGTCGTTCCACTCGGCACGCTTGTTGCGCAGGAAATAGTCGAAGACGTGCTCACCGAGGGTCTCGGCGACGAGCTCGCTGCGCTCCATGACCGCTATGGCCTCGTCCAGCGACTGGGGCAGCGGCTGGATGCCCAGCGCCCTGCGCTCGGCCGAGGTCAGCGCCCAGACGTCGTCCTCGGCGCCTGGGGGCATCTCGTACCCCTCCTCGATTCCCTTCAGACCGGCCGCGAGGATCACGGCGAAGGCCAGGTAGGGGTTGCAGGAGGAGTCGAGCGAGCGGAACTCGATGCGGGTCGAGCCGCCCTTGTGCGGCTTGTACATCGGCACCCGGACCAGGGCCGAGCGATTGTTGTGGCCCCAGGAGATGTAGCTTGGGGCCTCGCCGCCGGCTCCGGCGATCGCCTCGGCACCGCCCCAGAGCCGCTTGTAGGAGTTGACCCACTGGTTGCAGACCGCGGTGATCTCGGCGGCGTGCGCCAGCAGGCCACCGATGAAGGAGCGACCGATCTTGGAGAGCTGGTAGTCGGCGCCCGGCTCGTAGAAGGCGTTACGGTCGCCCTCGAAGAGCGACATGTGGGTGTGCATGCCGGAGCCGGGATGCTCGGTGAAGGGCTTGGGCATGAAGCTCGCCCAGATGCCCTGCTCCAGCGCGACCTCCTTCATGACCAGGCGGAAGGTCATGATGTTGTCGGCGGTGGTGAGCGCGTCGGCGTAGCGCAGGTCGATCTCCTGCTGGCCCGGGCCGCCCTCGTGGTGGCTGTACTCGACGGAGATGCCCATCGACTCCAGCATCATGATCGCGTTACGCCGGAAGTCATGGCCGGAGCTGTGCGGGGTGTGGTCGAAGTAGCCACCACCGTCGATCGGCTCGGGCCGCCCGCCACCCTCCGGCCGGTTCTTCAGCAGGAAGAACTCGATCTCCGGGTGGGTGTAGAAACTGAAGCCCATGTCGGAGGCCCTCGACAGGGTGCGCTTGAGCACCCAGCGCGGATCCGCGTGCGAGGGCGAGCCGTCCGGCATGAGGATGTCGCAGAACATGCGGGCCGCGCCCGGCGTCTCACTGCGCCATGGAAGGACCTGGAAGGTCGACGGGTCGGGCTTGGCGAGCATGTCCGACTCATAGACCCGGGCGAAGCCCTCGATCGCCGAGCCGTCGAAGCCGATGCCCTCGGCGAAGGCCCCCTCAAGTTCGGCCGGAGCGATGGCCACCGACTTCAGGAACCCGAGCACATCGGTGAACCACAGCCGGATGAACCGGATGTCGCGCTCCTCAAGGGTGCGGAGAACGAACTCCTGCTGGCGGTCCAAGGCTTCTCCTTCATTGCTGACGTGCTGCGACACGCCTGATGGTCTATCAGTTTGCCCTCTTAGTGTTTCGCACACGTTACGAGGAGGAACAGTGAGCCGCGTGTCGCGCCTCCGCACGACGTGCCCCGTCTCCTCTTACAGTGTGCGACCGGAACCACTGGAAGTTCGATCCGGGGGAAAACGATGACGCGCACCGAAGTTCATGAACCACCGCACACGGTCTCGTCACCGGTCAGGCTCACCGAACGCCTCGCGGCGCTGGCCATGTCCTGCCCCGTCCACCCCTCGATACACCTCATCGAGGCCGCCGTGTCCGACTGGGCCCACGCGGCCGGACTGGCCCCCGACCCCGCCGCCTCCTGGCTGGCCGGGCGGGCGTTCGCCCGCTGCGAAACCCGCGCGGTCACGCTGCTGGCCCGCTGGCTGACCTGGATGTCGCGGCTGCGCGCGGAGCCCGCGGCGCTCGCCCCGGTCCTCGCCGTGGCCGCGGGCGGCGGTCCGGGCACGACGCCGCCCGCGCGGGCCTTCGCCGACCTCTGGGAGGCGTGCGCACCCCGGATGAGCGACGCGTGGCGCGAGCGCTTCACCGCCGGGCTGTCCACCGGCGCGCGCCCGGCCGGTGAGCACGCGGTCGGCGAGCACGCGGTCGGCGAGCACGCGGTCGGCGAGCACGCGAACGCCTTCGGCTGCCTGCTGCTGGACCTGGTGGAGCCCTGCTATGGAGTGGAGGTGCCCGCCCCGGTGCGGCGGAGCCCGCAGTGGCAGGCACTCGTCGAGGCGAGCGGCGACGTGACCACCTGGTGCGCGGACGCGGCGGCCGGACGCGACGGCGCCGCAGGCGCCTTTTTGGAACGCTCCAACCGGACGGCGACGGAGGAGTGGGTGATCGACCGCGTCGCCACCCGGATGGAGGAGTTGTGGACGGCGGCCCGCGCGATCCCGGCGCTCACCGAACGGCACGGCCTTGGCTTTGCCGCCTCCCACGAGGTGACGCGGGTGGCATGCGCTTTCTTGACCATCCCGAGGGCTTATCTGGAGTGGCTCCTGGAAACACCCCGCTATCGTCACTTAGGGTAACAGTTCGAGTTCACCAAGTAACGACGGGGTAAACGATGAGCACCAGGCTCCTCAATCGCAAGCTTGACCGTGCCTTCGGGCACATGGACGTCGACGGCAGCGGATCCATCAAGCGCGAGGACCTTCTCGGTCTCGGGGCCCGGATCCTCGTCGGCTTCGGTGAGTCGCCGACCGCCCCGACCGGCAGCAGGCTCGCCCAGGGCTTCGAGGGAATCTGGCGGACGCTGGCCGCGGAGATCGATGTCGACGGCGACCGCGCGATCTCCCCGGCGGAGTTCCGCGCCGGCATGACCTCCGCGTTCGTCGAGGGCGATCGGTTCGACGCGGTGTTCGGACCCGCGGCCGAGGCGGCGGCCCGGCTGTGCGACGCCGACGGCGACGGTACCGTCGGGCCGGACGACCTCTGGGTCATGATGGCCGCGTTCGGCACCTCCCGTGAGAACGTGGCGGCCGCCTTCGAGCGGCTCGACGGCGACGGTGACGGCATGGTGTCCGTGGGCGAACTGGTCGAGGCGACCCGGCAGTTCTACACGAGCACCGATCCGGACGTGGCCGGCAACTGGCTGTTCGGTCCGCTGTAGTGGCTCTCACCCCGACTTTCGGCGATCCCCTGACCTTTCCCCGACCCCACTCACAACCCTTGCCACATTCCCTGCGCCCGTCCCCCTCCCCCGTCGCGCGTCCCTTCGCCGCCCAGCCCTCCGGGACCTCGGGTTGCCCAGGGCCGCCGCGCCCCTCCGGGGTGGCCGCGGCTTCGCTGCTGCCCCTCGCCGAGCTCGTACCGGCGATGTCGGCACCGTGCCGGATGCATCCCTCGGTCGACCTGATCGGCGCCGAACTCACCGCCTGGGCCCGCGAGGCCGGGCTGGAGGCTTCCCCTCGCGCCGGGTTCGAGCGGATGGCGGGCCGTGCCTTCGCCGGGTTCGGCATGGCGGCGACGCTGCTGTTCGCCAAATGGCTGACCTGGCTGTTCCACTTCGACGACGAGTGGGACGAGAAGCCCGCCGGGCGCGCGACCGAGATCGTGGAGGCCGCCTTCGCCAGGCTCGACCTTGTCGCGCGCGCTCCCGCCCATGCCTCCTCAGCCGTCGAGATCGCCTTCGCCGACCTCTGGGAGACCACCGCGGGGCGGATGAGCACCAGGTGGCGGCACCGGTTTCTGGCGGGGCTGGCGGCGCAGGGCGAGGCCTGCCGCACCGAGGCCGAGAACCGGTGCGCGGGCCGGGTGCCCTCCCCCGCGGAGTATCCGCGGCTGCGGCGGGGCACGGCGGGCCCCTACCTGTTCGATCTGGTGGAGCCCTGCCTGAGTGTGGAGGTGCCCGCGGGGCTGCGGGAGAGCACGACCTGGCGGACCCTGCTGGACGCCTGCAACGACGTCACCGCGTGGTGCAACGACGTCGCCTCGCACCACAAGGAACGGGCCAACGGCGACGTGCACAACTACGTGACGGTCGCCGCGACCGCGTTCGGGCTCTCCGACGGCGCCGCCGTCACCTGGGTGAACGACCGGATCGCCGCCCGCGCCGAGGACCTGCGGACCTCCGCGCGCCGGCTGCCGGCGCTGTTCGACCGGTTCGAGCTGTCGACCGGCCAGGCCCGGGAGGTCAGCAAGGTCGCGTGCGCGTTCCTCGCGGCGCCGAGAGCGCAGTTGGAATGGCTCCTGGAGTCCAGCCGGTACGACGTGCCGTGACCTGGCCGTTCCCACCCCGCCGAGGCCGTCCGGGTGGGAACGGCCTCCTGCCCCACGCCCCCGCCGTCCGGGTGGGAACGGCGCCCTGCCCCACGCCCCCGCCGTCCGGTGTGGCGGGCCTGTCGGCGGTCGGGCCGGCTCTCGGGCGCCCCACAAGATCCTCCTGCTTTAATCGCTTATTGATTGGATTGCATCTAATGCCGGTTAAGGTCCTTTCAAGTACGAAATGAAGGGCCTGGACTCTCATGCGCGGGCTGAACCTGCCGATCCCAAGGGTGACGCCCATCCAGAGGCGGGTCGCGGCGATGCTGGCCGCCAGCGTGTCCATCGCGATGGTGTGCGTCAACGTCTGGGTCACGGCGCAGCTCCAACAGCCCTCCTACACGCCGCTGCCGTTCGCGCCGGAGGACGTGGCCGGCACCGCGTTCCCCGTCCTCGGGGTGCTGCTGGTGTTCCAGCGGCCCCGGCTGGTCATCGGTTGGCTACTCTGCCTGGGCGGGCTGTTCTCCGCGTTGAACAGCCTCACGGCGAACCTCGTTCTGCTGAACGCGATACGGAAGTGGGCTGTCGCGCCCGAGGCGATCTGGACCGTCGCCGGGGTGAGCTGGAGACTGACCATCCTGTTCCTGGCCGTGCTGCTGCCGCTGCTCTACCCGGACGGCAGACTGCCCTCCCCGCGCTGGCGGCCGCTGCTCTGGGGCTCGGCCGCCGTCCTGGCGGCCGACGTGCTCGTCACGGATTTCATGTCCCTGCCCGGACGGGAGGGCACGTCCCCCCTCAGGTTCCTCCTGGACATGCTCACCAACACGGTGATGCTCCTGGCCTTCGCCTCACTGGCCGCGCGGTTCCGGGGGGCGGGCCCGGAGGAGCGCAGGCAGATCCTGTGGCCGCTGGTCGCGATCGCCACCGTGATCCTTCCCTGGGTGTTCGGCAACCCGGTGTGGTGGCTGGCGTCGTTCACGATCCCGCTGGTCCCGATCGCGATCACCTTCTCGGTGCTGCGGTACCACCTCTACGGGATCGACACGCTCATCACCAGGGCGCTGGTCGGCGCGGGCCTGGTCGGCGTGATCGGCGGGGTGTACGTGGCGGTGGGCACCGCCTCCAGCCTGTTCCTGTCGGACGTGGACCGGATCGGCGGCCTGATCGCCGCGCTCTGCGCGGGGGCGTTCTTCCACCCGATACGGCGGGTGCTCCAGCGTGGCGCCGACCGCCTGCTCTACGGCAGCAAGGGCGACCCGGTGGCGCTGGCCGCCGAACTCGGGCGCAGGCTGCAGCGTACCGATCCCGCGGGCGGGCTGGCCGCCGCACTGGAGGTGCTGCGCGACGGTCTGGCGGTCACCGGTACGGGCGTGCGCTTCTCCGGCGGCCGGCCCAAGGATGCGACGGCGGGGACGCTGGAGGAGGTGGCGCGCGACATCCGGCTCGTGTGGCACGGCGAGCCCGTCGGCCGCCTGCTCATCGGCCCACCGGGGGCCAGGCACCTGCCGGCCACGCACAATGAACGGGTCATCGCCGCGCTCACACCGTACGTGGCGGACGCGGCCCACGCGGTCCGGCTGGTCGGCGCGCTGCAACGTTCCCGGGAGCGGATCGTCACCACCCGCGAGGAGGAGCGCCGCCGCCTCCGCCGCGACCTGCACGACGGTCTCGGCCAGTCACTCAGCGGGATGGCGATGTCCATCAACATGGCCAGGCACTCCCTGCGCGTCTCCCCCGAGACGGCCGAGCGCATGCTCGGCGAGCTGCGCTCCGGGATGGACAGCGTCACCAGCGACATCAGACACCTGGTGTACGGCCTGCGACCGCCCGCCCTGGATGAGCTGGGCCTGGCCGGGGCGGTGGCGGAGATGGCGGGCCCCGGCGTCACCGTGGAGGTCAGGGGCGAGCCGACGGGGCTGCCTGCCGCCATCGAGGTGGCGGCGTACCGGATCGCGCAGGAGGCGCTGACCAACACCCGCAAGCACGCCGGCGCCACGACGGTGCGGTTGTCGCTGGAACGCGGCGAGGACTCCTTGAGCATCCGGGTGCACGACGACGGGGTCGGCGTCCCCGCGGAGCATCGCTCGGGGATCGGGCTGGCGTCGATGCGCGAGCGAGCCGCCGAACTCGGTGGGACATGCATGATCACGACACCTCCCGAAGGGGGCACCATGGTCGAAGCCGTACTTCCGGTGAACTTGAATGTGGAGATCTGACCACCGATGATTTCTTACAGCCTGCGAACGATGGTGAGTATTGCCCTATGACGTTGGCCCAGGTAGCTCTAGCCTTGCGCCTGCAATGCTGACATTTCGTGCTCTCGGACCGTTCCAGGCGCGCCACAACGGCACGCTGCTCGATCTCGGCGGCCAGCGCCAGATGGCGGTGCTGGCCCGGCTCCTCGTAGCCGGTGGCCGCGCCGTCCCGGTCGCCATGCTCATCGACGAGCTGTGGCCTGGCGAGCCTCCCGCCCAAGCCCTGTCGACCATCCAGGGATACGTGTCGCGGCTGCGGCGCGCCCTGGAACCCGGCCGCGCGCCGCGGGAGGAGGCCGAGGTGCTGGTCTCCGCCCCGCCGGGGTACGCGCTGCGCGCCTCCGCGGACCAGGTGGACACCTGGACGTTCGAAAACGCGGTCAAGACCGGTGGCGAGCCCGCCGAGGTGTGGGATCGCCTGGAGGCCGCCCTCGCGCTCTGGCGGGGTCCGGCCCTGGCCGAGTTCTCCGACCTGCCGTGGGCGGTGACCGAGGCGGGCCGGTTGGAGGAGCTGCGGCTGATCGCGGTCGAACGCCGTGCCGACGCGGGACTCCTCCTCGGCCACTCCGGCGCCCTGGTCGCCGACCTGGAGGCGCACGCCTCGGCGCACCCGCTGCGGGAGGAGGCCTGGCGGCTGCTCGCGCTGGCCCTGTACCGCAACGGCAGGCAGGGGGACGCGCTGGGAGCGCTCCGGCGGGCCAGGGGGATGCTCCGCGACGAGCTCGGCCTCGACCTCGGCGCCGCCCTGCAGCGCCTGGAGTCCGACATGCTGGCCCAGGCCGTTCACCTCGACCCGCCCACGGAGCCGGTCGCCACGCGTGCGGCGGAACCGGCGGCGCCGCGCGCGACGACCACCGAAGAGCGGGCACGGGCGCTGCCCGGGCTACGGATCGTGGTGGTGGACGACCAGGCACTGGTCCGCACCGGCCTGCGCGTGGTACTGGACAGCGAGCCCGGCTTCGAGATCGTCGGGGAGGCGGAGAACGGCGAGCAGGCGATCGCCGTGGTCCGGGAGACCGCTCCGGACCTGGTGCTGATGGACATCCAGATGCCCAGGCTGGACGGGCTGACCGCCGCGCGGCGGATTCTGGCCGACGAGACACCGCCGAAGGTCGTCATGATGACCACCTTCGGCACGGACGACAACCTCTACGCGGCACTGCGCGCGGGGGTGAGCGGGTTCGTCCTCAAGACGTCGGCGCCCGAGCAGCTCATCACCGCCATACGAGCCGCGCAGGCAGGGGACGCGCTGATCGATCCCGCCGTCACCACCCGCCTGATCGCGGCCTTCGCCGGGCGCACCAACCCGTCCGCGCCGCCCGGCCTGGCCGGTCTCGGCGACGCGGACCTCGACCTGATGAAGCTGGTCGCCAGAGGGCTGACCAACCGGCAGATCGCGGCGACCCTGGCGGTCTCCGAGCACTCGGTCTCGCAGTCGGTGGTCAAGCTGCTGGACCACCTCGGGCTGTTCGACCGTGCCCAGCTCGTCGTCACCGCGTACGAGTCCGGGCTGGTCAACCCCGGCGACGTGGGCAGATAGCGATGCACCCGCGGGCACGGGAGCACGGCCGGGTGCTCGACGGCGTCGGCGGCGTGCCCAGGCGGGCCGTCGACGCGCTCACCGTGACCGCGGGCCTCCCCATCGAGCCCGCCGTTCCGCTCGCGCGCGCCCTGCTGCGCTCGCCACGGCGGCTCGCCGCCGTGGCGATGGCCGTCCTCTCCGTTGGGCTTATCGCGGGCGGGGTGGTACTCCACCTCGATCTGCCGCCCGACTGGCAGCCGGAACCGACCATCGTGTCCCAGTTGGCAACGGGGCTGATGTTTCCCGTGGTGGGTGCCTTCCTGCTGGCCCATCGCTCGCGTCCGGCCACGGCATGGCTGATGTGCGTGGGCGGCCTGATGTGCGCTGTCAACTTCTTCTCCTCGTCGGCCATGTTCACCCTCGCGGCGGCGGGCGACCTGGCCGGCGCCGGCTACCTCCGCTGGTTCATGATCGCGGGAAGAACGGGTGCGTTCATGCTGGCGGTCCTGCTCCCGCTCTACTCCCCCGACGGCCGGCTGCCCTCACGGCGCTGGCGGCCGGTGCTGGTGGTCGCCGTGCTCGTGTTGGTGACGGACACACTGCTCAACCTCATCCGTCCGGCACCGGACCCGGCGAGCTACCCCTGGCCGCGGATCATCCCCAACCCGCTCGCAGTGGATGTCCTGGCTCCCTACAACCTGGCGGCACGCCAGGTGACCTCTTTCCTGATCTTGGCCCTCGTGGTCCTGGCGCTGGTCTCCCTGGTGCTGCGTTTCCGGCGGGCCGACCCCGTGCTGCGCCGCCAGATCGCCTGGCCGCTGTTCGCGTTCGCCGTCCACGTCGCCTGCCTGCTCGCCGGACCCGACTGGTTGCTGGCCTCCATGATCTGGGCCGGGCTGGTCCCCGTGGCCATCGCCTTCTCGGTGCTGCGCTACCGGCTCTACGGCATCGACACCGTGGTCAGCCGCGCCTTCGTCGCCGCCGGGCTGATCGCCGCGGTCAGCGTCATCTACGCGGTCGGCGCGGTCGCCGGACTGGCCCTGTCGGGATATGACCGGATCAGCGGCCTGGTGGCGGCCCTGCTCGCCGGAGTGATCTTCCATCCGCTCCGGCACAGGCTCAGGGGCCTGGTGGACCGGCTCATGTACGGCACGCACGGCGACCCGCGGGCGCTCGCCGCGCGCCTGGCCAGGGAGGTCCGCGAGACCGAGCCGACCAACGCGCTCGCCGCCGTCGCCGCGGTGGTCAAGGACGGGCTGAGCGTCACCGGGGTCGCGGTCGAGGTGTACGAGCCCGGCGCCAGGCAGATACAGGTCGGCCTGCTGGGCACGGCGCCACGCGGCGTACCGCTGGTCTGGCACGGCGAGCCGGTCGGGCTGCTGCTGCTGGGCTCCCCCGGCCCCCGCAGGTTCGCCGCGGCGCACAACGATCGCCTGATCGCGGTGACCGCGCCGTACGTGGCCGACGTGGTGCACGCGGTGCGGATGACCGCCGACCTGCAGCACTCCCGGGAGCGCATCCTCACCGCCCGCGAGGAGGAGCGCCGCCGCCTGCGCAGGGACCTGCACGACGGGCTCGGCCACGCGCTGACCGACATGGCGATGGCCATCAACATGGCCAGGATCAGCCTGCGCACCGCCCCCGACTCCGCCGACCGGCTCCTGGCGGAGCTGCGCGACGGCATGGACACGGTCAGCGAGGAGATCAGGGAACTGGTGTACGGCCTGCGACCGCCCACCCTCGACGAGCTGGGCCTGGCGGGGGCCGTACGGGCCCTCGTCCAGGAGGGCACGCCGCAGGTCGCCGTGGAGACCGAGGGCAACCTTTCCGACCTGCCCGCGGCGGCCGAGGTGGCCGCCTACCGCATCGCACAGGAGGGGCTCACCAACGTCCGCAAGCACGCTAAGGCCAGCTCCGCGGTCATCTCGCTGCGACTCGGTGAGGCGCTGGTGGTGCGTGTCCAGGACGACGGGCACGGGCTGCCCACCGGCCCCCGCTCGGGGGTCGGGATGCTCTCCATGCGCGAGCGCGCCGCCGAACTGGGCGGGACCTGCGTGATCGGGGCGGCCCCCGGCGGCGGCACGGTCGTGGAAGCCGTGCTGCCGATCGCAGCCGGCCACCTGTAAACCTTTTACCCCTCTCGGGGCTCTAACTCCGTTAGAGAATTGACCCGAGGAGATCTTCTTGAAGTACTGGGCACTGGCCGTCGGCGCCGCGTTCGCCGTGTCTGCCACCGCTGCTCCCGCGCTCGCCGGGTCCACCGGAGTCACCGCCCCCGCGACGGCATCACCTCGGACGACCTCATCCCCGGCGGCTCCCGTGGCGGGCGCCGTCTACTTCCGCCACGGCGGCAGCGGGGTCGAGGTGCTGACCCACCGGGGAGGCTGGAGTCGCCTGACCGCCGGAGACGGGGCGTTCTCCGGCCAGTTCGCGGTCGCACCCGACGGCGGCAAGGTCGCCTGGATCGACGACAAGAGCAGGCTGCACGTCAAGTCGGCCACCGGGGACAGGGTGATCGCCAAGAACGCCGCCTACGGCAGTCCCTGCCTGACCCCCGCCTGGACCGCCGACGGCAAGCGGATCGCCTATCCGGTGCGCGGCACGGCCACGGCCACGACCGTGGCCGTGGCCGGCACCGACGGCAAGGACTGGTTCAACGCCGGCAAGACCCTCGGCCCCTGTCACCTGACCTGGTCGGCCGATGGCAGGACTCTCGCCGGGTACGCGGGCGACGTCAACGGCGTCTACCTCCTGGACACCAGATGGCGCAGATCCAACCGCACTCCCGGTATCAAGCTCGCCAACCACGTGGAGAGCCTGTCGCCCGACAGCCGCAGGGTGGTGGTCAACGCCATCGGCGCGAACGCCCCGGGCGGTGACGGTTCCTGGCCCCTGTCGTTCTCCCCGTCGATCTACGACACCAAGACCGGGGCGAAGATCACCATCCCGGTCAAGGGGCGGCTACTGGGCGCGCGTTACCTGCGCGACGGCCGCCTGGCGGTCCGCGTCAAGGGCACGACCGCCAACACGATCGTGATCCTCTCCCACTCGGGCAGGGAGCTCCAGCGGGTGACCGAGCCCGCGAGGGCGAGGAACCTCGGGCTGCTCGGCATCCTCGACTGACATCTCTCCGCTGATCCCCGGGCACGTCCCAATAGGATGGGCGCGTGGCTCAACTCCGTATCGCCCTGGCCCAGAGCAACCCCGCCGTCGGTGACCTGGCCGCCAACACCGACAGGCTCGTCGAGTGGACCCGGCGCGCCGCAGACCGCGGCGCGCACCTGGTCGTCTTCACCGAGATGTTCCTGACCGGTTATCCCGTCGAGGACCTGGTGCTGCGTACCTCGTTCGTGGAGGCGTCGATCTCCGCGATCGAGGAGGCCGCGCGGCGGCTGGACGAGGCGGGACTCGGCGAGACCCCGGTGGTCGTCGGCTACGTGGACCGCGCGAGGCTCGCCCCGCGCGTCGGTCAGCCCAAGGGCGCACCGCTCGACGCGGCGGCGCTGCTGCACCGGGGCCGGGTGGTCGTCAAGACCGCCAAGCACCACCTGCCCAACTACGGCGTCTTCGACGAGTACCGCTACTTCGTCCGCGGCGACCGGCTGCCGATCTTCCGGCTGCACGGCGTCGACGTGGCGATCGCGGTCTGCGAGGACCTCTGGCAGGAGGGCGGCCCCGTCGCGGTGGCGGCCGAGGCCGGGGCCGGGCTGCTGGTGGTGCCGAACGCCTCGCCGTACGAGAAGGAGAAGGACGACGTGCGGCTGGCGCTGGTGGCCAGGCGCGCCCGCGAGGCCGGTTGCGCCCTCGCCTACGTCAACCAGGTCGGCGGCCAGGACGAGCTGGTCTTCGACGGTGACTCGCTCATCGTCTCCGCCTCCGGCGAGCTCATCGCGCGCGCGGCGCGCTTCTCCGAGGAGCTGCTGGTCACCGACCTGGAGCTGCCCGAGGCCAGATACGGGGGGCTCGGGGAGTTCCAGGTGGACGCCGGAGACAACAGCGTGATCACGGTGGAGCGTCTGGAGCTGTCGCTTCGCCCCCTGGAGCCGTACGAGCCGGAGCCCCCCACGATCTCCGAGCACCTCGACGACACCGCCGAGATCTACTCGGCGCTGGTCCTCGCGGTCCGTGACTACGTCGCCAAGAACGGCTTCGGGTCGGTCATCCTGGGCCTGTCCGGCGGCATCGACTCTGCGCTGACCGCCACGATCGCCTCCGACGCCCTCGGACCCGACCGGGTGCACGCGGTGCTGATGCCCTCCCGCTACTCCTCCGACCACTCGCTGAGCGATGCTCAGGAGCTGGTCGACCGGCAGGGGATCAACGCCAGGACCGTGCCGATCGCCGACATCGTCAGCGGCTTCGAGAAGGAGATCGAGCTCTCCGGCCTGGCCGCGGAGAACCTCCAGGCCCGGGTGCGCGGCATGCTCCTGATGAGCCTGTCCAACCAGCACGGCCATCTCGTCCTCACCACCGGCAACAAGAGCGAACTGGCCACCGGCTACTCCACCCTCTACGGCGACTCCGCGGGCGGCTTCGCGCCCATCAAGGACGTGCTCAAGACCCTGGTCTGGGAGCTGTCGCGCTGGCGCAACGCCCAGGCGGGCCGCTCGGGCGAGTTCCTGCACGGGTTCGCGGTGCCGCCGATCCCGGAGAACTCGATCGAGAAGGAACCCAGCGCGGAACTCCGCCCCGACCAGCGCGACACCGACTCCCTTCCCGAGTACGAGGTCCTGGACCGGCTGCTGGACGACTACGTCGAGAAGGACATGGGCTCGGCCGAGCTGATCGCCGCCGGACACGATCCCGCACTGGTCGCCCGGGTGATCCGCCTGGTCGACCTGGCCGAGTACAAGCGCCGCCAGTATCCCCCGGGCCCCAAGATCACCCCCAAGAACTTCGGCCGCGACCGCCGCCTGCCCATCACCAACCGCTGGCGCGAGAAGAGCTGACGAGGTCTGGGAACGTTTCTGGGTATCACACTCCCCTGCCAGGAGAATGATCAGTACAGTCGACAGGGTGCGTCATGTCGCGGGATGCGTTCTGTTACTTCTACTGGTGGCCGGCTGCACAAACAGCAGCCCCACCCTCGACGAGGCCGCCCAGGTGCTGGCCCAGGACATGAAGAAGCTCGAACCCTTCTATCCGACGACAAACAAGAAAACGGTCGACAGGACCGGCAAGGGGAACGATGATTTCTCAAACTGCTCAAAGAGCGATACCGCGCTTCGCCTGTATCAAATCAGCGGCGATTTCGGCGAAGACATTCAGTCCACACCTGCCGAGCGAGCCGACCTGTTTGGACGACCTTTACGTGACAAGATAAAAGAGATCGGCTACGAAATAGATCGAAATTCCAGCTGGGCACAGCCCGGCCGAAGCGTGGGAATACTTCGAAAGAACGATCCAGGAATCACCCTTATTGTTCTCGTACAAGCCTCCAAGCCTAATATAGAAATCATCGGAAAGACCGACTGCTTATCAGCGCCCAGCCCATTAGAGCGAGGTCTTCAATAGGTGAGCCCGCTCCCGGAGCTGTAACGCGTTCTGCCGTAGATTGCGTGCGGCACTCTGACATTGATCGGTGAGGCGAGCGATCTCTGACCGCTTTCGAACAAGGTCATCGTCAAAACGTTGAGCAGCAGGGCCCGCCCAAATCCGACCGTCACCAACCGAACTGGTCTTGATGCGATCAAGAAGCATTTCAAGATTCTTCATATAGCCATCAAACCTGTCAGCCAGCATTTCCTTCGCCTCAGCCTGGCGCATCAACTCAGTCGGCTCCATTATCACTACCCCCCACGTGCTTTGAGCGCGGACTTCAAGACCGGGGTCAACTGACCAGAGAACACTGCCCTGAGCTGACCTAGGTCGGAATCGCCGATAGCCGGATTCCCATGGAATTGGCGAGAAACATTGAAAGCGGATACTTGAGCGTCAACGAGGGCGTCGAAAAAGTCCGAGGCATCCCCCGCTCTCGTATCGTCGAAGAAGTCCTCGATGAAATCTTTCAAAGGATTCTTCTGAGTTATATCGAGCGCCTTGCCGAATGATGTATCACGTACTACGCCATTAATGAATTTACCACCGACCCCTGCAGTGAGAATATCCAGCGGAAGCACCAGAAGCTCTGTAATGATCTTATCGGTTTCATCTGCGGAAAGATCAGCCGCGTGTAGTCCACTGAACAACATCGACGCTAAGGCCCCCGATGTCACCGCTTTTCTATAGAAGCGATCACGCTGTTCCTGTCGAGCACCCTCCGTCGAGGCATCACCAAAAGGATGCTCTTTACCCAGGTCAAGGCTCCATAGAAACTTACCGTAGCCGTTCTTAAGCGGCACCAGCGCTCCAGGACTCTGCAATAACCCTCCAAAAAAACTGGCGATTCTTCCAGAGTCAACACCTTTCCACTCTTTACCTGCAGCGGCATCTACAACATCATCTTCTTGATTCCAGACCGCGATAAGTTCGGGAAAGTACTGTGAGATGTGTGTGGCGAGTATCTGGCCGACCGGAGACGGGGCGGACAGCGCAGGCCAGAAGTTCCTCCTGCTGTAGAGATCGATGATGTTGAGCCAGGAGTCACGGCGGAGGGTCGTGTCTCCCGCCCCCGGAGCCAGTGCCCCGTCCAGAGCGGTGGCGAGTAGTTGCTCGAAGTCCGTGCCTTCGAGACCGTTGACCACCTCGGGCCGTAACAGCAACGTCGCGTTCTCAGCTGAGACCAGAAATCGCTGGGTCGCTCCCACATCCTGGCTCAGCGCCTTGGCCAGCCAGTAGATGTTCCAATCCTTTCCCGACACGCGTGAGCCGCTGTACTGGAGCAGCTTGGCGCCGGCCGCGAGGACGAACTCGCGCGACTGTCGGGCCAGGCCGAGCAGTGCCGCCATGTCGCCTACGGGGAGGCCACCCAGGGCGTGGTCGCGCAGACCTCGGGGAAGGGTACCTGCCGCATCCGCCGAGGCGAACGCCTCGGCCAGCGGTTTCAGATCCTTGCCCGCCTTCTTCAGGTTCCCGGGGCTGTAACCGCGCGGGTCGTTCTGGTTCCGCGAGCTCACGGCGGCGAAGATCGCTCCGAAGGTGGCGCTGCCAAGCGTTGTCAGCAGCCCCGTCGAGTAGGCGGCGTCGATGGTCTTGCCCTGCCCCTCCCGGAGCGCCGCCTGGACCATCGCCCAGTTCTGAACGCTGGGATCCTTCAGATAGT
Organism: Streptosporangium sp. NBC_01810; assembly: GCF_035917355.1. Lineage (NCBI taxonomy): Bacteria > Bacillati > Actinomycetota > Actinomycetes > Streptosporangiales > Streptosporangiaceae > Streptosporangium > Streptosporangium sp. NBC_01810. Next base: position 4,354,158 of record NZ_CP109070.1, read on the forward strand.
CGTGCCATGCCGCCAGGGTCTGTTTTCCGGCGAGTGCCCCGGCTTGCTGGGACGTGGTGGCGTCACCGAAAGCGAATTCGGCAGTCTTGAGGCCGCTTTTCGGTGCTGTGTCCTCGACGCGCTCGATCGTCTGGGTCCGCCAGGTCAGGTCCCGCTGCGCCTCGTCGAGAAACCGTCCGACGTTGTCCAGTACCTCCGCACCGGGACCTGCCGGCCAGTTGATGCCCGCTTCGGCGATGGAGGCGGCCAGCGAGGGTCTCAACACCCGGCCCCGTTGCGCGGCATCGCCCATGGCGGTGATCAGGCGTCGCGCCCCCGCCGGATCAATGCCGACAAACTCCACCATTTCGCCTGGTCTCCTCGGATAGAGACGCTGGGATAACAAAGCCTCAACATGTTACCCCGACTTCCCTACAACCGAGAGTGTGAAGAAAACAGCGAAAACAGTTAGCAGACAAATCGGAAGTCAATTCAATGAGTTCCGAGGGAAGCTTCCGGTCGGGGCGACCGACAACTACTTTGAGTAGTGATTCAACTACAGCAGACAGCGGGAGACAGGAGTCCGCGATGCCCCCTTCGCGTGAGCTCGACAGCGCGTCCAGCCCACTCGCCTTCTTCGCCATGGAGCTACGCCGCCTGCGCGAGCAGGCCGAGCTGACACAGGAACAGCTCGCCCAGGAGATCTCCTACTCGACCGCGCTGGTCAGCATGGTGGAGACCGGGAAACGCAACCCGTCCCGCGACTTCACCAGACGTTGCGACGAGAGGCTCAACAGTGGCGGACTGCTCATGCGGATCTGGCCGCTGCTGGCCAATACCGCCTACTCCACGCAATTCCAACCCTGGTTGGAGATCGAACTCCATGCCCATGCATTACGGACCTGGCAGCCGCTTCTGGTTCCCGGACTGCTGCAGACCGCCGACTACGCCCGCGCGATCCTCAGCGCCGAGCCGGGGGTAACCGCCGAGCGGGTCGAGGAACTCGTCACCGGACGTTTGGACCGCCAGAAGGTACTGAGGAGAGAAAATCCGTTACTGCTCTGGGCGGTGATCGGCGAAGAGGCTCTACACCTCCGTATAGGCGGGCCAGAGGTCATGCGCGACCAAATCGCTGCACTGATCACCGCGACAGAGAATAATCACATCTCTGTACAAGTCGTCCCCAGAGGACTGGATGGCCCCAGTAGAGCGATTGTGGGCTTGGAAGGAGGATTCCTCATTGCCAGTGCCGAGGGCAGCCCGGATAGTGTATTCGTGGAATCCGCCGCCGCAGGACACGTCACAGACCACCCGCGGGACGTAACGGCGATCTGCAAACGTTACGAAGCGATCCGCTCGGAAGCCCTGCCCGTGCGGACCAGCGTTGACCTCTTAGCGAAGGTGGTAAAGGAATGGCAGCAGACCTGACCGGCGCGACCTGGCACAAATCCTCTCTTAGTGGTTCCAGCGGCAGTGACTGCGTCGAGGTGGCCGTCGTGGACGTCTCCGGCACGGACCACAAGGCGGATCTCGGCCCCCTGCACGTGATCCGCGACTCCAAGAATCCCGAAGGCCCCAAACTGTTCTTCACCCAGTCCGAATGGGACGCCTTCGTCGGCGGCGTCAAGCTCGGCGAGTTCGACCACTGACGAGCACGCGCGAGGCTCCCGGTGCACCGCGTACGGGGGGCCTCACCACGACACTCGTAGGGTCGGCAAGCTGGGGATTCCTATCGGTTCGCGCTGAGGTTCACATCGCGGCGCCGGGTCGCGGGTCAGGTGCGATAGGCCAATGTGGTCACGCTCGCCACGAGAGTAAAACGGGTTAGATCGAGAATTTTCCGGGGTTCCGGGGCCGAGGTGAGGAGGCATGTCCGGCGTCATCGGACCAGAACAGCTGCGATCTCTCGATCGCGGCCCCGTTGAGAGAGCGACGGATCTCAGGGTCACAGAGAGCCCCCTCGTGGACGCAGAGGAGTTTCAGCCGGGGCCGAGGCCTGCCAGGAGGTGGTCGACGATTTGTTCGGTCAGGTCGGGGGAGAGTTCGCCGCCCTCGCCCTCGGTGCGGATGTACCACATGACGGTGCCGACCAGGGTCGCCATCGCGATGCGAACGTCGAGGTCGGCCCGGAGTTCGCCGGTGGCGATGCCGCGCCGCAGCAGGGCGGCGATCGCCGCCCTGCGCGGCTCGATGGTCGCCTGGCGGATGCGCTCCACCAGACGCGGGTGCCGCTCGGCCTCGTTCATCGCGATGTTCATCACGCAGCGGCTGCGCGCGTCGCACGCGTCGCGCTGGAAGACTCGCATGTAGGTGATCAGATCCTCACGGACCGAGACGCCCTCCGGTGCGGGAAACGGCCTCTTGAGGGTCGCCAGCGCGTCGACGAGCAGGTCCTCCTTGTTGGACCAGCGTCGGTAGATGGTGGTCTTGCCGACCCCCGCGCGAGCTGCGATGCCCTCGATCGACAGTTCGGAGAGGCCGATGCTCTCCCCGATCAGATCCAGGGTCGCGTCGATGATGGCCTTCTCCGCCCTGGCGCTGCGGGGACGGCCCGCGGGGCGGGTCGTCTGAGCCGGGGCCGGCTGGACCTCGGCCATCTGGGTCTCGTCGGTGGTCGTCATCGCACACCTACACTACTGCCGGTTCCTTGTCGCGATCGATACCCTGCGGGGCGGGGGTCGCGGAGGACGTGCCGGGCAGCCACCTGAGCACCACCAGGGCTCCCACCAGCGCGATGGCCGCGGAGACGAGGGCGGTGATGTGCATGCCCTCGACGAAGGCGAGCTTCGCCGGTTCGATCAGCGCCGCACCTCGCTCGCCGAGGCCCTGGGCCACGCCGAGCGTTCCGGTCAGCGACTCCCCGGCGACGTGCCTGAGCTGCTCGGGCAGACCGGTCAGCGCGGGGGCGATCTGGTCGCGGTAGGTGGCCGAGAGCAGCGAGCCGAGAAGCGCGACCCCGAGCGCGCCGGCCACCTGGCGGACGGTGTTGCTCATGGCCGAACCGACACCCGCCTTCTCCCTGGGAAGCGCCTCCATGATCGCGGTCGTCGCCGGGGGCATGATGTTGGCCATCGCCGCGCCCTGGACGAAAAACACGATCTCCAGCACGAGGATCGGGGTGTGCTGGTCCATCAGCGAGTAGGAGGCCAGCGCGCCGGCCACGATGACCATGCTGACGGTGGCGGTCAGCCTGCCGCCGAAGCGCGCGGCCATCTGCTGGCTGAGCGGGGCGAAGATCAGCTGAGCGGCGGCGAAGGGGATCATCAGGGCGCCCGCCTGCAGCGCGCTGAAGCCCAGCACGATCTGCAGGTAGAAGACCAGGAAGAACATCGCGCCCATCATCGCGAAGAACACGATGCCGACCATGCCGACCGCGGTGGCGAAGCGCGGGTCGCGGAAGTAGCGGACGTCGAAGGCCGGGTGGTCGATGCGGCGCTCGTACCAGACGAAGACGCCGAGCACGACGACGCCGAGGATCGTCGGGACGAGCACCTCGGCGCTGGCGATCGTGGCCAGCTCGCCGCCCCGGATGATGCCGTAGGTGACGGCGACGAGACCGACGATGGAGAGGATCACGCCGACCGGGTCGAGCTTGGACGGGTGCGGGTCACGCGACTCGGGCACGACCAGGCTGATGAGCACCATGCTGACCAGCACGATCGGCAGGTTGATCAGGAAGACCGACCCCCACCAGAAGTGCTCGATGAGCAGGCCGCCGGTGATCGGCCCGATCGCCACGGCCAGGCCCACGCCGCCGGCCCAGACGCCGATCGCCTTGCCGCGCTCCTGCGGGGGGAAGACATTGGAGATGATGGCCAGCGTGGCCGGCATGATCGCGGCGCCGCCGATGCCCATGAACGCCCGGGCGACGATCAGCTGCATGGGGTCCTGGGCGTAGGCGCTGGCCAGCGAGGCCAGGCCGAACAGGACCATACCCACCATGAGCATGCGCTTGCGGCCGGTACGGTCGCCGATCACCCCGAAGGTGAACAGCAGGCCCGCGAAGACGAGCGTGTAGGAGTTGATCGCCCATTCCAGCTGGCTCTGGCTGGCTCCCAGGCCTTCCACCGGGTCGGCGATCGTCTTCAGCGCGACGTTGAGGATGGTGTTGTCGAGCACGACCGCCAGGAGGCTGAAGACCAGCACTCCCAGGATCTGCCACCGTCTCGGATGACCGAGCTGTTGTTCCATTGGGGGACCCCGTTTTCGATACGCCTAAGTTTCGAAATATCACCGTAGCGCCGGTTTTTTCGATACGCAACCGTAGCGTTTCGTATCTATCAGGACATGCACTGACATTCGGCCACGAACCGCCAGGGCAGAATGCCGTGTCCGGACCGGGACCGGATCCTGGCCGGGACCGGATCCTGATCTGGCCGGGCGCGATCCGGGCCGGAGCCGGGCCGGAGCAGAGGCCCAGAGCAGTGGTTCAGGCCGCGACCGGGAGCGGCTCCTTGATCGAGGTCTCGGTGCGCCGCCAGAACGGCGCGGCGGCTCCGACCATCAGCACGCAGACCAGCCCGGCGGCGGCGAAGGCCCAGCCGGGACCGGGGCCGTCGATGATCACACCCGCGATGGGCGCCGCGGAGGCGCCGCCGATCAGCAGCGCCGTACCGTGCAGTCCCATCGCCTCGCCGCGGGCCTCCGCGGGAACCCACCGGCTCACGGTGTCGATCGAGGAGGACAGGCCGGGAGCGCACAGCACGCCCGCCGGCAGCAGGGCCAGGACCAACCAGTGCCAGTCGCCGCCGACCAGCCCGACGGGGATGGTGAGCACCCCCATGGCTCCGATCAGGACCAGCGGCGAGCGTCCGCGAGGCAGCATTCCGTACACGAAGCCACCGGCCAGCGAGTAGGCGCACCACAGGGCGATCGCCAGCCCGATCCACGCGGTGTCGCCGCTCCGCTGCATCGTCGCCACCATGGACAGCTCCGTGGCGGCCAGCACGAAGGTCGCCGCGACGACGGTGCCGAGCAGTCCGAACATGCCCGGGGTGAGCCACTGGCGGCGCGCGACCCTCCGCACCGGTTCACGGAGCTCCTCGGCCGAGCGGACGGGCGGGTTCAGCACGATCAGCATCATCCCCGAGACGACCAGACCTGCCGCGACGATGCCCATGGTGGCGATGCTGCCGAGGGTGGTCACCCCCGCGATCGCCAGGGCGGGGCCGGCCATGTAGGAGAGCTCCACGATCATGGAGTCGAGGGAGAAACCCATTCTGCGCTGCTCGACCGGGACCAGCGCGGTAAGGCACTGCCTGATCACGCTGAACACCGGGAGAGCGAGAAGGCCCGCGGGCACCGCGGCCGCGAGCAGTACCGGGAACGGCAGCGCCCACGCGACGGACCAGAAGACGAGCTGGGCGAGCGTGGTCACCGCCAGCACCGGGCGCAGGCCGTGCCTGTCGACGAACCTGCCCGCCAGGGGTGAGCCGACGGCCATGCCCACGGTGCTCGCCATGGTCACCAGACCGGCTGCGCCGAAGCCGAGGCCGAGTCCGCCGGGGTCGACGACGTGCATCGTCAGCGTGATGGCGACCGCGGTCGAGGGAATGCGGGCGAGCAGCCCCACCAGCAGCAACGACCGCACACCTGGGAGTGCCAACAGGCGGCGGTAAGGCTCTACAGCCATTGTGATTACTTACCTCCGTCAGCATTGTGCCGTACCCCCCCGACACTTCCGCCACCGGATTTACCTCGGAGGGTGTGCCGTACGCCACCCACACCCCCACCGTCGGATTACCAAACCGGTCGGGTCTGTTGAACCTGCCGAACGCGTGCAATCATCGGAACCGTCCGGGGACGCCATCAGGGGCGCCTCGAGACTTCACTGGAGGTCCCATGTCCTCTTCCGCCAACAGCCTGCCGACCTCTCTCTACGGCGGCCAGGCCGGCCGAAGGATCACCGTGCGCGACGTCGCCGCCGCCAAGGAGCGCGGCGAGCGGTGGCCGATGGTCACCGCCTACGACGCGATGACCGCCAGGGTCTTCGACGAGGCCGGCATCCCCGTGCTGCTCGTCGGCGACTCGGCGGCCATGGTCGTGTACGGCTACGACTCGACGCTGCCCGTATCGGTGGACGATCTCATGCCGCTGACCGCGGCCGTGGTGCGTGGCTCCTCCCGCGCGATGGTCGTGGCCGACCTGCCGTTCGGCTCCTACCAGGCCTCTCCCCAGCAGGCCCTGGAGACGGCCGCCCGGTTCATGAAGGAGGCCGGCGCCCACGCGATCAAGCTTGAGGGCGGGCGGAGGGTGCTCCCCCAGGTCGAGGCGCTGGTCTCGGCGGGCATCCCGGTGATGGCCCACCTGGGCCTGACCCCCCAGTCGGTCAACGCGTTCGGCGGCTACCGGGTACAGGGCCGCGGCCAGTCGGGTGACGAGCTGATGGCCGACGCCAAGGACCTGGAGTACGCCGGAGCATTCGCCGTGGTCCTGGAGTGCGTTCCCGCCGAGCTGGCCGAGCGGGTCACCTCGTCCCTGTCGATCCCGACGATCGGCATCGGTGCCGGGCCCGGCACCGACGCGCAGGTCCTCGTCTGGCAGGACCTGATGGGCCTGACCGCCAGCCCGGCCAAGTTCGTCAAGAAGTACTTCGACCTGGCCCACGAGATGGACAGGGCCGTGCGCAGCTTCGCCGACGAGGTGGCGACCGGCGCCTTCCCCTCCGCCGAGCACAGCTACCGCTGACGGACCTCGCCGCTCCGGCGCTCCGGGAAACCCTGACGGCGCCGGGGCGTTTCGGGTGCGGCGTGGCGAGGTCAGGCAGGCGTGGCGAGGTCAGGCAGGCGTGGCGAGGTCAGGCAGGCGTGGCGAGGTCAGGCAGGCGTGGCGAGGTCAGGCAGGCGTGGCGAGGTCAGGCGAGCGTGGCGGGGTCGGTGTTGGCACCGCATACGACCACGGCCACCCGCTCCCCGGGAGCCGGGGTGTAGACGCCGGACAGCAGGGCCGCGTACGCGGCGGCGCCGGCGTGCTCGGCGGCGATCCGGTGGTTCCGCCACATCTCGCGCCGCGCCTCGACGATCGCCTCCTCGGAGACCAGAAGGCTCCGTACCCCCGCCGCGCCCGTGATCTCACAGGCGATCTCGCCCGCCCGGCTCGCGCCCAGGGCGTCGGCCCCCACCCCGGTGACCTCGACCCCGACCGGCTCACCGGCCTCCAGCGCCCGGTGCAGGGTCGGGATGAGCTCGGGCTCGACGGCGACCACGCGAGCCCGGCCGTCGAGGGCGACGGTGATCCCGGCGACGAGCCCGCCGCCGCCGACCGCGACGAGGACCGTGTCGACTCCCCCGGTCTGCTCCAGGATCTCCAGGCCGACCGTGCCCTGCCCCGCGACCACCTCCACCTGGTCGTAGGCGTGCACGTCCAGGGCACCGGTCTCGGCCGCGCGCTTGACGGACGCCTCGTAGGCGTCGGCGTAGACGGCACCGATCTGGGTCACCCGCGCGCCCAGCGCGCGCAGACCGGCCACCTTCACCGGGCTGGACACCGTCGGCACGAAGATCTCCGCCTGGACGCCGAGACTCCGCGCCACATACGCCACCGCCAGGCCGTGGTTGCCCCCGCTCGCCGCGATCAGCCCGGCCTCGGGGATCTCTCCGCTGGACAGGGCCCGGTTGAAACCTCCTCGCGCCTTGAACGACCCCGAGTGCTGCAGCCCCTCCAGCTTGAAGAACAACCCCGGCGACATCTCGACCACCGGTGTGCGCCGGACGTACCCCGCGATGCGCTCGGCGGCCCGTTCCACGTCCCCGATCGACACGCTCACGCGCGCCCCCTTCCCAGAAAGCGGCTCGGAAAGTGGCCGCCCCTGCCCTCCCGGCGGCCCCGTTGCCGCAGTCTAGGAGACGCCATGGACATCGTCAGAAGAGCGCCTGCTCGAAGTCGGCCCACAGGTCCTCGATGTGCTCGATGCCGACCGCCACCCGTACGGTGCCCTCGCCGACTCCGTGCCGGGCGAGCTCCTCGGCCGTCAGGGAGCGGTGGGAGGTGGTCGCGGGGTGCAGGACGAGCGTCTCGACACCGCCGAGGGACGGGGCCAGCAGGGCCAGCCGCACCGAGCTCATGAACCGCTCGCCCGCCGCCCGGCCTCCGGTCAGGTCGAAGGAGAAGACGCCTCCGAAGTCGGGCAGCAGCTTGGCCGCCAGCGCGTACGAGGGGTGCGAGGGCAGGCCCGGCCAGTGCACGACGGAGACCGCGGGGTGGTCGTTCAGGCGGGTGGCCAGCTCGCGGGTGTTGAAGCAGTGCCGCTCCATCCGTAGCGGCAGTGTCTGGATGCCGCGCAGGGTGAGCCAGGCGGCGAACGGGTCCGCAGTGGCGCCCAGCTTGACGTTGAAGGCCCACACCTCGCGGTACAGCTCGTCGGAGGCGAAGACGGCGATCCCGCCGAGCACGTCGGTGTGACCGCTCAGATACTTGGTCGTGGAGTGCACCACGATGTCGGCCCCGTGCTCCAGCGGCCGGCACAGGATCGGTGAGGCGAAGGTGTTGTCGACCACGGAGACGAGTCCGGCCTCGCGTGCCGCGGCGCACATGCCCGGCAGGTCGGCGACCTGGGTCACCGGGTTGGCGATGGTCTCCAGGTAGACGAGCTTCGTCTCCGGCCGCACCGCCGCGCGCAGCGCCGCCGGATCGTCCTCGGGGACGTAGGAGACCGAGATCCGGAAGCGCCGCTCCAGATCGTTGATCATCGAGGCGGTGCCGCCGTAGAGCGCCTGCTGCGCGATCAGGTGATCACCGGGCTCCAGCAGCGCGAACAGCACGGAGTTGATGGCCCCCATCCCGGAACCGGTGGCCACGGCGCCGACACCGCCCTCCAGGCCGGCGACGGCCTCCTCCAAGGAGCGGACCGTCGGGTTCGACAGGCGCCCGTAGACGAAGGCCCCGTCCGGGCGGCCCATCCCGTCGGCGAAGACGGCCGGGTCGTCGAAGACGAAGCCTGAGGTCTGGTAGAGCGGCACCGCGATGGGGCGGCTGCCGTTCAGCGGCGGTTGAGGGAGGTGGACGGTACGGGTTTCTGGATGAAAATCGGCCATAAGACAAGAATGTTCGGTTAACCGACTGTTTGTCAGATCCGGTTGGTGCGATGTTCGTCATCAAAAGCACGAATCCCCCGACCCGGGACGCCGGTTAGGCCACCTCGACGGCCTCTGGCTCTCGGCCACGCGTGCGCGACCACCTGACGAGCGCCATCGCCAAGACCGGCGCCCGCAACAGGATCAACACCAACAGGACCGACACCATCAGGACCGACACCGTCGGGACCGACACCGTCGGGATCGCCGAGGATGCCGGCTGGATCCGACCGAGGCCACCTCGCCCGCGCACACCGGGAGCGCCGATCACGACCGGCGCCAGGTGGCTTTCCCTCAACCCCGGTGCCGCAGACTTACGGAGCAGCCGAAATCGTCAGATGACCGGCCGTCGCGCTAGATGTCGGTGACGCGCAGGCCGGCGTGGGCCTTGTAGCGGCGGTTGATCGAGATGAAGTTGGCGGTCATCGCCTCGACCTGGTGGGCGTTGCGCAGGCGACCGCCGTACACGCCGCGCATGCCGGAGATGCGGCTCGCCAGCGCCTGGACGGTGTCGGTGGCCGCACGGTCGTCGCCCAGTACGAGCACATCCAGGTCGATCTTGTCGACCTCGGGGTCCAGCAGCAGGACGGCGGAGACATGGTGGAAGGCGGCGACCACCCGGCTGTCGGGCAGGACCGCGGCCGCCTGCTGGGCGGCGCTACCCTCCTCGACCGCGAGCGCGTAGGCGCCCTGCTTGTCGAAGCCGAGCGGGTTGACGCAGTCGATGACGACCTTTCCGGCCAGCTCGGCACGGAGAGACTCCAGCGTGGAACGGTGCCCGTCCCAGGGAATGGCCACGATCACCACGTCGGCCTCGGCCGCCACGGTCGGGTTGTCGGCGCCGCGTACCGATCCGCCGATGCTCGCCGCCGCCTGCTGAGCCCGCTCGGCGCTGCGTGAGCCGATCAGCACGCTGTGCCCGGCGAGGGCGAACCGCCGCGCCAACCCCTTGCCCTGGTCACCGGTCCCGCCCAGGATCCCGATCGAGATTCCGCTCACGTCTGGAATATCAGTGCTCACTCACCGCTCCTCATCGTCCCCGACCCCTCAGGATCGGACTCCATCGACCATATCGTCTGCCCGGAATCCTCTCAGGGGCGCATTCCCGGGATCATCGCAGGGTATCTGGGGCACGATGGTCCGCATGGACGCTGGGTCGGTGACACTGCTGCGCGAGATCCTGGCTTCGACGGGCTGGGTCGAGCGGACCCGCGAGCTCGGCCTCGCCCTGCGCGCGACACGCTCGGTCGGCGGGCTGCTGGTGGTCGGCACGCCCGAGGAGGAGCCCTGGCACCTGACCGCGCATCTGAGCGACGAGGCCAGGCTCTCCGGGCTGCCCCAGCTCGCCCCGACACTGGTCCGCTGGGCGCCCACCCCCGGCGCGCCCGCGCACCTGCGGGTCGGGCTGGAACGGATCCGGCAGGCCGGACGGGGCGAGACCCTGTTCGTGGTGGCCGAGGAGCGCGCCCCCGAGGCGCTGCTGGAGCGGGTAAGCGACGCCCGCAGGACCGGTACGACGATCCTGGCCCTGGACGGCGGTGACACGGAACTGGCTGGCCTGGCCCACGACGCGCTGACGATCCCGGAACGGGCCCCCTTCTCCTTCGACGGGGCACAGCACCTGGTGAGCATGGCCGCGGGCGAGGTCGAGCGGCGCCTCGGCCTGCGTGACCGCCTGGCCAGGCTGCTGGAGCGGGTCAGCGGCCCACAGGTCGCCGACTAGGTGCGACGTTCCTCATCGGAAGCACGGATCCACACCGGCCCAGGAGGCCGGACAGGCCGCCCTGACAGCCTCAGGTTTTCGGCCGCGCGTCGTGCCCTCCTTTGAGGAACGGAGCACTCTTTGAGGAACGGAGCACTAGGCACACCGATCACGGAGGTCGGGTGAGGGAGGGTCTCCGGGTTCGGTGCGGGGCCTTCGCCCGTTCGGCCTCAGTCGTCGTCCTCCCAGGCCTGATCGTCCTTCTTCCAGTCCTCGTTCCGATCGGCCGCGGTCTTCAGCGCGTTGGCCGCGGCCTCGCGCGTCGGATACGGCCCCATCCGGTCCTTGTTCGGGCAACCCTCGTCGGGTTCGACGGCCATGTGCTTCAGGCAGAACCACCATTGGTCACTCATGCCGCAATCCTGCCCGGTGGGAAGCGCAACTAGACTGTGGGACCATGACGACACTGCTCCAGCCCGGGCGGATCTCTCCCATCCGCAAGGTTCCCTCTCACATCCAGCGGCCGGAGTATGTCGGGAGGAAATCCCCGAAGACCGGAGAGGCCGACGTCAAGACCCCCGAGATCATCGAGCGGATGCGGGTCGCGGGCAAGCTGGCGGCCCAGGCGCTCGAAGAGGTCGGCAGGCACGTGGCGCCCGGCGTCACCACCGACGAGCTCGACCGGATCGGCCACGACTTCCTCTGCGAGCGGGGAGCGTATCCCAGCACGCTCGGCTACCGGGGATATCCCAAGTCGCTGTGCACCTCGATCAACGAGGTGATCTGCCACGGCATCCCTGACGACACCGTGCTGCGCGACGGCGACATCGTCAACATCGACATCACCGCCTTCATCGGGGGCGTGCACGGCGACACCGACGCCACCTTCCTGGTCGGCGACGTCGACGAGGAGTCGCGACTGCTGGTCGAGCGCACCCGCGAGGCCACCAACCGGGCCATCAAGGCCATCGCCCCCGGCCGGCAGCTCAACGTGGCCGGCCGCGTGATCGAGGCCTATGCCAAGCGGTTCGGCTACGGCGTGGTCCGTGACTTCACCGGCCACGGCATCGGCACCACGTTCCACTCGGGCCTGATCGTCCCTCACTACGACGACCCGTCGCTGACGGTCACACTGGAGCCGGGCATGACGTTCACCATCGAGCCCATGCTGACGCTCGGCACCATCGACTACGACGTCTGGCCCGACGGCTGGACCGCCGTCACCAAGGATCGCAAGCGGACCGCCCAGTTCGAGCACACCATCCTGGTGACCGAGACCGGCCACGAGATCCTGACACTTCCCTGACCCCTTCGCTCAGGGGTCGCGCCCCCACCCGAAGGCCGGACGCGGAATCCCGGCGGGTCCCCTTCTCGCGAGACCCCTCCCTATGGGTCCCCTTCTCGCGAGACCCCTCCCTATGGGTCCCCTTCTCGCGAGACCCCTCCCTATGGGTCCCCTTCTCGCGAGACCCCTCCCTATGGGTCCCCTTCTCGCGAGACCCCTCCTCGCGGAAGCCCTCCCTGCGGGACCCCTCCTTGCGAGCCACCTCCTCGCGGGACCCCGGCGGTTCCGGGACGCGCTCCGCCGCCGTACCGCTAGTCCTGGCGGGGCACCACTCCGGTGACCGTGGTTCCCGCGCCGGGAACGCCGTTGACGCTGAGCGCGCCGCCGACCTGGTCGAAGTGGGCGTGCATGGCGGTGATGCCCCGGCCCTCGGCCTGGCCGAAGAAGCCGATGCCGTTGTCACTCACCGTCATGCGCAGACCGCTGCGGCCGAGGGTGACGGCGACGGCCACGACATGCGCGCCGCTGTGCCGCTCGACATTGGTGAGCGCCTCCGCGAGCGAGGACATCACCGCCCTGGTGATCCCGGCCGGAACGTCGCCGGTGGGCAGCGCCCAGATCTCGACGGTGATCCCGGTGTGCTCGGACCATTCGGTGAGATACCCCTCCAGGGCCTGGGCCAGCCTCCGGCTCCGGCCCTCACGTATGCGCAGTTCCTCGGACACTGCTTAACCTTCCTGATGCACATTGCAGCCACCGGCCCCCCGACCGGATATGTGGCTGGGCGTGGCGCGCGATGACGAAGCGCTGCGCCCGCTGCGGTGAGCACGAGCTCCCCTGAAACACCAGGCTACCTGGAGATGTTTCGTACCGGGGCTGGAAGATAGCAGGCCGTGGCTGTCCGGCTATTTAACGCCGTCGCGCTTGTTGAGTTTGGCCAGGTACTCGTTGTAGGCGTCGAGTTGGGCGTCGCCGCTGCCGCCGGTGCGGGCCGCGGCGGCGTCGGCTCGGCGGTCGGCTCGGCGGGCTCTGCGGTCGTCGGCGCGCCACCACTGGAAGGCCAGGGCGAGAAGCACGATGAGCGTCGGGATCTCGCCGAACCCCCAGGCGATGGCGCCGCCGGTCTGCTGATCCTCGACCGCGGAGGCGCCCCATGTCCGGCCGAGCTGGTCGTACCAGTCGGAGGCCAGCACGGTGGTCATGCTCATCAGCGCGATGCCGAAGAACGCGTGGAACGGCATGGTCACGAACAGCAGGATGAGCCGGGCCACGTGCGGCAACTGGTAGGGAGCCGGATCGACACCGATGATCACCCAGAAGAACAGGGAACCGCTGAGCAGGAAGTGCACGGTCATCACGATGTGGCCGAGGTGCTCCTCCATCGCGGCGGCGAACAGCGGGGTGAAGTAGAGCGCGTAGGTGGAGACGATGAAGATCGCGGTAGCGATCGCCGGGTGGGTGACGAAGCGGACGAACCTACTGTGCAGGATCGTGGTCAGCCACTCGCGGGGTCCTCGGTCGCCCCTACGTGCGGCGGGCTTGAGGGCGCGCAGGGCCAGGGTGACGGGCGCACCGAGCACCAGGAAGATCGGCACCATCATCGACAGCGTCATGTGCTCGGCCATGTGCGCGCTGAACAGCACCTTGGCGTAGCGGGCGACGCCGCTCTGGGTGGCGATCAGCAGGATCAGCACGCCGGTGAACCAGGCGGCCGTACGGCCCTTGGACCAGGAGTCGCCACGCCGGGCGAGCCGCACGACACCCGCGAGGTAGAGACCGGCCAGCAGGGCGATGAGCGTGCCCGAGAACAGGTCGAACCACCACAGCGAGACCAGGTTGGCCAGCGAGATCTCCGGCGGCATGGTGTAGCCGAGCACCTCGAAGGCCCTGTCGACGGGCAGGACCACCGGGGGCGGCGCGGTGCGGGAGAGCGCGACGGCCAGCCCGATGGCCGCGAACATGACGACGATCTCGCCGGTGGCGAAGCGGATGAAGGTGCCGGAGCCGCCCGCGGCGAGCAACGGCAGGGTCCGCCTGCGGTGCCACCAGCCGACGGCGCCGAGCAGCGCGAACGCGGCGGTCTTGGCCAGCAGCAGCAGGCCGTAGGCGGAGGTGAGGAGCTCGGAGACCGAGGTGAGCCTGGCCAGGACGCTGAACAGGCCGGACAGCCCCACTCCGATGAAGCACCACAGTGCCAGGGTCGAGAAGCGGGCGGCGGCGATCTCCAGGTGCGACTGCCGGCGCAGCGCGTGCGCGCAGAGCACGCCGAGGCCGCCCACCCAGAGTGCGAGGACGACGAGGTGGACCGCGACGCCGGTGGTGGCCAGGTCGTGGTTGGGTGAGGAGGCGGAGTGACCGGTCAGCGCGGGCGGGAGCAGGGTGACCAGCGCGAGGATGAGCAGGCCGCCGGCCGCGCCGGCGGTGATCGCCCCTCGGGCGAAGAGCGCGATCGCGACCGAGAAGAGCACGACCAGGGTCAGCGCGATGCCCTGGGAGACCTGGCTGGCGAAGCTGGTGAGCTCGTTGCCGCCGAGCACGTCGGCCACCGGCATCCCGAACGCCTCGGAGAGGCTGAACACCATCGTGGCGGCGGCGGCCCCGGCCCAGGCGAGGGCGATCCAGGAGGCGGCCTTGACGTAACCGAGGGCGGGCTTGCCCAGCAGGCCCTTGTCGTTGGGGAGCAGGATCGTGGCGGCCAGGAGCGTGCCGACGGTGAGCACGCCCGCCGCGTCCATCGCCAGCTTCGCCAGCGGCAGCCCCCAGCGGGTGAAGGCTCCCTGGTCGGGCAGACCGGGGATGATGCGCGGGGTCGCGGCGCCTCCGGCGATCATGGCGATCACCAGGGCGACGGCGGCCGCCCCCGCACCCGCCAGGGCGAGCTTCACGGCCCGGGCGTTCCCCGGCGTCTCGCTCTGCGCCGTCTGCGCCGTCTGCGCGGCCCGCGCGGGCCCGCTCATGGCCGCTTCTTGTTGCGCATGCTGAAGAACAGTCCGATACCGACGCCGGTCACGCCTCCGACGATGATCCACATCCAGCCGGGCACGCCCTGCGAGGATTCGGGCCCCTCGTCCCTGAGCACGGCGGCCGGGCTGAGCGCGGCGACCGGCGTGCGCTCGGCCGAGGTCTCCGCGGTGACCGGGCTTTCGGCGGCCGCCGGAGACTCGGAGGCGGCCTCGGACGGCGACGGTGACGGCGACTCCGACGGGGAGGCGGAGCCGAGCAGGGTGAAGGGAATCTCACCCTCTATCGGGTGGCCGTCGGAGGAGACGACGCGGTAGGCGATGACGTAGTCACCGGGGGGGAGATCTCCCTTGACCTTCTGGGTCACCACCGCGCCGTCGACGACGGGTTTGCCGTCCTGGTGGTTCTCGTCTCCGGAACGTACGACGACGTTCGGGAAGCGCACCGAGGCGGTGAACGTCAGCTTCACCTCCTCCAGGCTTTCGACCTTGGCGCCCTTGGCCGGGTCGCTGCTCTTGAGCCGGTCATGGGCGAGGGCCGGCGAGGCGAAGGCCGTGCCGAGAACGAGGGCGGCGAGAAGCGCGAGGGCGACCGCGACAGGGGAAGTCTTCATGGCAACCCCAAGGCTACCCAGGTGACCACGCGGTCTCGCCCCCTGTCCGATCTGTCTTCGGCGCGGGCCTTCCGTCCCGACCTTCCGCCCCGGCCTACAGCCCGACGCAGGCCAGCGCCCGCTTGTAGGCGTCGACGCTCCGGTCCGGTTCGTCGATCCGCTCCAGGACCCGGGCGGCGGTCAGCCAGGCGTGGGCGCTGGAGCGGGTCTCCGGCACCTGCTTCAGGCATTCCGCCCCGGCGAGCAGCTCCTGCGAGGCCTGTTCCTGCAGGCCCAGCTCCGCGAGGGTCTCGCCGTGCAGCAGACGGGCCTCCGCCTGCATGAACTTCGGCATGCCGTCGAGCAGGTCGCAGACGAAGCGCATGTGTTCCTCGGCCCGCTCGGGCCGGGCGAGCAGCAGCTCCGCCCGGACGAGGTTCATCGCGCAGCGCATCTTGTCTATCGAGCTGGCGGAGCTCTCCGCCAGTTCCTTCTCCACCTTCAACAGCACGTCGCGCCAGGTCTCGGCCTCCATGGGCCGCACGATCAGCAGGACCTGGGCGTAGTCGCTGCGCAGCCGGGCCAGCCGGCGCGCATCGCCGTACTCGGACTGGATGGCCAGGGCACGCTCGACATGTGTGACCGCCTCGTCGGCGTGACCGCTCTCGACGGCGACGATCGCGGCGCCCCAGTGCGCCAGGGTGAGCGCCTGCGGGCTGCCGAGGAGCTCGGCGGCGGCGATCATCTCAGCGGAGAAGTGGCGGGCCCGGAGCAGGTCGCCGCGGTTGAAGTAGGCGGCGAGGAGCTGACTGCCCAGCCGCATCAGGCTGTCGGTCCAGACCGGCCGGACCGCGCCGGTGAGAATCTCCTCGGGGACCTGCACCGCCCGGGCCAGGTCTCCGTTCTCGCGGTAACAGCGTGAGAGCGCCACGGCCACCGCGACGTGACGCTCGGGGCTCATGGCCGCCGCGTCGTTCTCGCGCAGCCCGTTGAGCAGGGCGATCGCCTGGTTCAGGTCTCCGCAGGCCTCGGTCGCGAGAGCCAGGCCGTACTCGGCGTCCTGCCTCATCTGGGGCAGACCCGCCAGGCCGCTGTCGGCGAGGAGCTCGGCGTAGCGGGTGCGGGCCTCGACGACCTCGCCGTTGTCCATGGCCAGCCGCGCGTAGCTGAGCGCGAGCTCGATCTCCTGCATCTGCTCGGCCGTGACACCATTGATCAGATACGTAAGGGAACAGTCGAGTTTTTCGGCCAGAAGCTCCAGTACCGCAGGGGTCGGAGTACGCTTGCCACTCTCGATGAGAGATACGTAACTGTCCGACAGTTCTGGATGGGCGAGCTGCGCTTGGGAAAAACCGCGTTGCCGACGGACGGTTTTGATGCGCTGCCCCACCAAGTCTTGACCAGTCACGTTACCCCTTGAAAGATATCATTTGAGCAGCAGAACCTACGACAGGAGTCTCCCCGTGCGCCGACGTCTTGCCTTGTCTGCCCTCGCCATGCTATTTACGGCTGCTTTTGCCGTCACTGGCAATGCTACGACCGCGAGCGCTGATTCGTCTGCCCCCCCGAAGGACACCGGCAAGTATTCTTTGCAGACGAGTGCCGCCCAGGCCTACCTGGGCTGGGGCTTCCCGGACTGACCGACGGCTCAGCCCGCCGGAAAGACCGGGAACGGAAAGAACCCCTCCCGCCCTCGTGGAGAGCTTCCAGCCAGCAAGCCCCTCCACCCGGAGGAACCGGTGCGGCCCGCATCGGCGTGAGCGTACGGGCATCCGGCCTGCGCGTTCCACCAGACGGGATCTGTGGGTGGCCGCCGGGCCGGGATCCAGAACCCTTCCGCGAAAGACCATCACTCTTCACGGAGGATCCCGGCCGAAGGCAACGCCTACATATAGATCCCATTACATCTGTATAGATTTCATTGCAGGTCACGGCTCGAACCGAGAGGGCCGGCGGCACCCGCCTGCCTCCTCTCATCGGTCACGCCTTTCCGTCTGTCTTCTCTCGCCGACCGGCCCGCAGGCCGGTCGGCCGGTCGGTCGGTCGGCTCGCAGGCCGGTCGGCCGATCGGCTCGCAGGCCGATCGGCTCGCAGGCCGATCGGCTCGCGAAATTCGTGCCGTCACCTCCGCGCCGCCGGCCGGTCCGCGGGATTGCCGGCTCACGAAACCCATGTCGCCGTCCTCCGCGTCGCCGACCGCGTCTCTCGGCCCCCTCGTTTTTAAACCAGCCATTACCCTAAGAAATACATTGAACTAATCCGCTATCAAGTCAATGTCCTAAACCGGTCAGCCGACTTCCCCGAAGGCGGAGCGGCCCTGTCCACTTCAGGCGAGGGAAGGCCCCGGGGGAAGCCGGGAGCGCGACCCGCCCGGAGAGAAGTCACGGGACGGCCCGGCAGGACGGAGGGATGATCGGTGGACGACTCCCCTTCACGCGCGTACGACGGCGGATCCACCGCGTGTGCCACGCACCTCCCCTTCCGCATCGCGAATCGCCTCGGAAATCCGTCGGATTCCAGTCTGAGAACGGCGTCTCCTGCCCGGAGAAACACATGTGTGTTCTAGCAAGCGCATTCATGAGGGGCACATGACCCATTCTTTCCTGCCCTCTCCCTCGGCGGGCGGAAGAGACCAGAGCCGTCCACGGCCCCCGGCCGGATGATGCCCGCTGAGGACCACGAACCCGTGAGACGCCGCCCCGACCACGCGCACGCGGCCGGGCACAACCATAAGAGTCGCTAACGACCGTGCCCCGCCTTCCCCCGTGTCTGCCATGTCCGGCCCCGGCCCCGGCTGATGTACTACCGGAGTGAGCGGCATCGAAACACGGCAGAGCCTGGGCGTCGGCGAGAGCGTCCTGCGTCCCGACGGGACGCTGAAGGTCACGGGTGAGTTCGCCTACTCCTCCGACCTGTATCTGGCGGACATGATCTGGGGGGTCACCCTGCGCAGCCCGCACCCGTCGGCGTGGATCCGCTCGATCGACGTCGGCCCCGCGCTGGCCATGCCCGGCGTGTACGCGGTGCTCACCCACGAGGACGTGCCGGGCGAGAAGTTCTACGGGCTGGACCACAGGGACCAGCCGGTGCTCGCCGTCGACCAGGTCCGCTACCAGGGCGAGCCGGTCGCGCTGGTCGCCGCCGACCACCCCGAGCGCGCCAGGCGTGCGGCCGAGGCCGTCATCGTGGAGTACGAGGTCCGCGAGCCCGTCACCGACCCTCGCCGGGCCGCCTTCGACGCCTCCTGTCCCGCGGTCCACGAGCGCGGCAACGTGCTGCGCCACCAGCCGGTCCGGGTCGGCTCGGTGTTCGAGGCCCCCGTGGTCGTCACCGGCGAGTACGAGGTCGGCATGCAGGACCAGGCCTTCCTCGGCCCGGAGTCCGGGCTGGCCGTACCCGCCGAGGACGGCGGGGTGGACCTGTACGTCGCCACCCAGTGGCTGCACGCCGACCGGGGCCAGATCGCGCCGTGCCTGGGACTGCCCGAGGAGAAGGTGCGGCTCTCGCTGGCCGGGGTGGGCGGCGCGTTCGGCGCCCGTGAGGATCTGTCCATGCAGGTCCACGCGTGCATGCTGGCCCTGCGCACGGGCCGCCCCGTGAAGATCGTCTACAACCGCGAGGAGTCCTTCTACGGCCACGTCCACCGGCACCCGGCCAGGATGCGCTACGAGCACGGCGCCACCCGCGAGGGCAGGCTGCTCTACGTCAGGGCGGAGATCCTGCTGGACGGCGGCGCCTACTGCTCCACCTCCCCGGCCGTGGTCGGCAACGCGGCCTCGCTGGGGGTCGGCCCCTACGAGGTGGACAACGTCTGGATCGACGCCTACGGCGTCTATACCAACAACCCGCCCTGCGGGGCGATGCGCGGTTTCGGCGCGGTGCAGGCCTGCTACGCCTACGAGTCGCAGATGGACAGGCTGGCCGAGGCATGCGGGATCTCCCCCGTCGAGGTCAGGATCCGCAACGCGGTCTCCCAGGGGTCGAGGCTGGCCACCGGGCAGGTGGTCGACTCGCCCGCGCCGCTGGCCGAGATGCTCACGGAACTCGCCGCGATGCCGCTGCCCGCCGCGCCTGACGCCCCGGAGGGCACGGGCCGGACGGACCTGCTGAACATGCCGGGCGGCGTCTCGCAGACCACCCACGGCGAGGGCGTGCGGCGCGGAGTCGGCTACGGCGTGGGTATCAAGAACATCTGCTTCTCCGAGGGCTTCGACGACCACTCGACCGCCAGGGTGCGGGTGGAGCTGATCGGCGGGGAGCCGCACGTCCTGGTGCACACGGCGGCGGCCGAGGTGGGACAGGGGCTGCTGATGGTCCAGGAGCAGATCGCCAGGACCGAGCTGGGGATCGACACGGTGACGGTCGCGCGGGCGGACACCTCCGTCGGGTCGGCCGGATCCTCGTCGGCGTCCCGCCAGTCCTACGTCACCGGCGGCGCGGTCAGGGCGGCCTGCCAGGCCGTACGGGAGCGGCTGGACAAGCTGCGGGCCGACGGATCGTCGCTGGTGCGGGCTCTGGAGCTGGC
Source organism: Streptosporangium sp. NBC_01810 (assembly GCF_035917355.1). Classification (NCBI taxonomy): domain Bacteria; kingdom Bacillati; phylum Actinomycetota; class Actinomycetes; order Streptosporangiales; family Streptosporangiaceae; genus Streptosporangium; species Streptosporangium sp. NBC_01810. The sequence goes on from NZ_CP109070.1 coordinate 4,374,273, forward strand.
CGGGGCCGTGGAGGAGACCAGGGAGTACCGGCACCGGCCCACCTTCCCGCTGGACCCGGTCACCGGGCAGGGCGACTCCCACACCCAGCTCGCGCTGTGCGTGCACCGCGCGGTCGTGGACGTGGACGTGGAGCTCGGCCTGGTCAAGGTGGTGGAGCTGGCCGCGGTCCAGGACGTGGGCCGGATCATGAACCCGCTCGCGCTGGAGGGCCAGATCCACGGCGGCTCGGCCCAGGGGCTGGGGCTGGCGCTCATGGAGGAGATCCAGGTCCGCGACGGGCTGGTGCGAAACCCCTCGTTCACCGACTACCTGATCCCCACCATCCTCGACATGCCGCCGATGCGGGTGTCGATCCTGGAGAACCCGGACCCGCACGCCCCCTACGGCCTGCGCGGCGCGGGCGAGCCGCCCACCCTCTCGTCCACCCCGGCCGTGGCCGCCGCGGTAAGGGCCGCGACCGGCCTACCACTGCCCCGGGTGCCCATTCGCCCCCATGACATCGCCCTGAACGGGTAGGAACCGGCATCCCACCCCGCACGAACCTGTTTGGCAGGTTGCTCACCATGACATCGCCCTGAGCGGGAGGAATCGGCATCCACCTGTTTGGCAGGTTGCTCACCATGACACCGTCCTGAGCGGGTAGGAACCGCGCATCCCCTCCATCTCCGGAGGGGAATCCATGGATCGCTTCTTCGAGCTTTCGGCCAGGGGCACGACGGTCGGCCGCGAGATCCGTGGCGGGATAACCACATTCATGGCGATGGCCTACGTCATCCTGCTGAACCCGATCATCCTGGGCGGGGCGACGGACGTCACGGGGGCCAAGCTGTCCATCCCGCAGCTGACCACGTCAACGATCCTCGCGGCGGCGGTGAGCACGCTGCTCATGGGAGTGATCGGCAACGCACCGCTCGGGGTCGCGACCGGGCTCGGGCTGAACGCGGTGGTCGCCTACCAGGCCGCGCCGCACATGACATGGGCCCAGGCGATGGGGCTGGTGGTGCTGGAGGGGCTGGTGATCGTGCTGCTGGCCGTATCCGGGCTGCGACAGCTCATCATGAACTCCATCCCGCTGGCGCTGAAACACGCGATCAGCGTGGGGATCGGCATGTTCATCACGCTGATCGGGCTGGTGGACGCGGGTTTCGTCGGCAGGGGTACGGGGTCCCCGGTCCAGCTCGGTACCACCGGGCACCTGACGGGCTGGCCGGTGGCGCTGTTCTGCCTGGGGCTCCTGGTGATGATCGTCCTTTTCGTGCGCAATACCCGGGGCGCCATCCTGATCGGCATCGTGGTCACCGCCGTGCTCGCCCTCGTGGTCGACACGTTCACCACCGTCCCGCCGGAGCTCTGGGGTGTCGTGGTCCCCCAGATGCCGGAAGCGGTGGTCGGGGCACCCGACTTCGGGCTGGTCGGCCAGGTGGACCTGTTCGGCGGATTCGCCCGCGCCGGCGCGGTCACCGCCATCGTCGTGCTGTTCACGCTCGTGCTGTCGGGGTTCTTCGACGCGATGGGCACCATCATCGGGGTGAGCGACGAGGCCGGCCTGGTGGACGAGCAGGGCCGGGTGCCCCGGCTGGGGGCGATCCTCACCGTGGACGGCGTGTCCGCGGCGATCGGGGGTCTCACGAGTTCCTCGGCGAACACGGTGTTCGTGGAGTCGGCGGCCGGGGTCGGAGAGGGGGCCAGGACCGGCCTGGCGGCCATCGTCACCGGCGGCCTGTTCTCGCTGACCCTGCTCTTCACACCGGTCGCCACCGTCGTCCCCGCCGCCGCGGCCGCGCCCGCGCTGGTCCTGGTGGGCGCGCTGATGATGACCCAGGTCAGGAAGGTGCCCTGGGAGGATCTGACCATTGCGATCCCCGCGTTCCTGACGATCGTGCTGATGCCTTTCACCTACAGCATCACCAACGGCGTGGGCGCAGGCGTGATCTCCTACACCGTCATCCAGGCGGCACTCGGCCGGGCGGGGAGGCTCCCGGGGCTGCTCTGGGTGGTCAGCCTGATCTTCGCGGTCTACTTCGGCGTCGACGGCATCGGAACGCTGTTCTTCTGAGACGACCCGCTCTGGATCGCGCGGAGCCGCTCTCAGGACCTGTCATTCAGCTCGCAGGCGATGCCGTCCTTGTCTCCGTCGATGTACCAGTCGTACTCCTGGTGAATCCCCTTGTGGTACGGGCCGTATCCGTTGTCGTTCGCCTCCTTGCAGGTCCGGTACTTGGGGTTGGGGTTTCCCTCGCCTGACGTGGCCGGAGAGGTGTTCGTGGTGCTGGGGTTGGTGGCAGTCGGGTTCGTTCCCGCCTGGCCAGTTCCCGCTTGGCCCGTTCCTGTTGGGTTCGTGGTGTTGGGGTTGGTGGCAGCCGGATTTGTTACCGTCTGACCCGTTCCTGTTGGGTTCGTGGTGTTGGGGTTGGTGGCAGCCGGATTTGTTACCGTCTGACCCGTTCCTGTGGGATTCGTGGTGTCCGGGGCGCCATTGGCCGGCGGGGTCACGGGCTGGCCGGGCTGCGAGTCCGTAGACGGATCGGCCGGTGGGGTGAAGACCGACGTGTCGTTCGGCTGAGGATCGGCGGTCGATCCCGTATCGGTGCCACTTGAGCCGAGCAGCCGGACGACCATCGCGTCCGCCTGCTCCTTGGTGAAGGAACCGGCGATGCTCAGGCTGTCGGCGGTGATCGCCTGGGCGACCCGGGGAGCCGCCACCACCTTCTCCCCCACGATGATCGCGATCTGCTGCCTGACCGGGTCGCCCTCCTTGACCAACTCCTCGGTCAGGTCGTTGATCTGCTCGCGGAAGGCAGGCGCGAACGCGATCCTGACCGAGTAGGTGCCGTTCTTCTCCTGGATCGTCTCGATCTTCCGCACGGCGTTCACGGTGACCCCTGCGGCGACCGCGTAGCAGTTCTGCCCAAGGTCGTCGGGGTAGGTCTCCGGAAGCGTGCAGACTCCGGCCTTCGCCTCGGTCACCGGGGCGAAGTGGATGGGAACCGCCAGCCGGCTGGGCGGCTTGGCGCCGAGTGGCATGTCGGGGTTGCGGGTCATGAGCACCGCGATGGTGCCGAGCACGCCGGTGATCAGTACGACGAAGACCAGGGTGGTCACCAGGATCGCGGTCGTGACCCGGCTCGCCCTGGGCACCCCGGGCACCCCGGGCACCCCCGGCACCCCGCTCGGCGCTCCTCCGGCCTGCCTGCCACCGGCCTCCGGCACGCCCGCTCCTGGCCCACCCACCCCCGGAACGCTCATCCCGGGGCCGCCCGGCCCCGGCACGCCCACCCCAGGGCCGCCGGACCCCTGGCTGCCGGGACCCTGGCCCCCCTGACCACCCGGCCCCCGGCCGCCCGGACCTGGGCCACCCGGGCCGCGATCATCGAAACCCGGACCGGCGAACCCCGTATCACCACCGGATCCCGGACCACCGGATCCCGGACCACCGGATCCCGGACCACCGGATCCCGGACCGTCGTAGCCGGGATCGCCGGGCCTTGAAGCAGCGGGGCCGGAATCGGCCGGACCGGAACCGCCGACACCAGGACCTCCGGGGCCCGGTTCGGCAGAGGGCTCGGCGCCCGGTTCCCAGGGGCCACGGGCGTGGCGTCCGGACGAGGCACCGGGGCGCTCGGGCGGCGTGAAAGCTTCACGGCGCTCAGACGGCGTAAAAGCGTCACCGCGCTCAGACGGTGTGAAGGCGTCGTAGGAGGATGAGGGTCCCCATGGCGCGCCAGCGGGCTCGTCAGGCCCGGCCGGAGGTCCCTGCGGTACGGGCGGCCCACCCGGCCCCGCGTGCATCCCCATCGTCATATCCCCGTATTCCTCGCAGCTGTTCGCGGCGAGCCTACCGATCAGCGCGGGGAGCCGGTAACCCCGCAAGTCAGGATGTATACTGATGGGTCGAGCGTCGACGACCGCTGACTGAATGCCACCGGTGCTGCCCCGTTCCTGCCACCTTGCGCGTGATTGCTCCCTTTCGGGGAACGCAACGTGAAGAAGAGGACACGCGCCCACCCTGGAGGAGCCGTGAAGATCTCTGTTCCCAGCGAGGTCAAGAACCATGAGTACCGGGTGGCCCTGACTCCCGCCGGAGTCCACGAGTTCATCCGGCACGGTCATGAGGTCTTCGTGGAGAAGGACGCCGGGGTGGGGTCCGCCATTCCCGACACCGACTTCCAATGCGTGGGCGCGACCATCCTGGACTCCGCGGACGACGTGTGGGCCGAGGGCGACCTGGTGCTGAAGGTCAAGGAGCCTGTTCCCGAGGAGTACCACCGGATGCGCAAGGGCCAGGTGCTCTTCACCTACCTGCACCTGGCCGCGTCGGCGGCCTGCACCCGGGCCATGCTCGAATCGGGGATCACCGGCATCGCCTACGAGACGGTGCAGAACGCGAACGGCTTCCTGCCTCTGCTGGCCCCCATGTCCGAGGTGGCCGGACGGCTCGCCCCGCAGGTGGGCGCCTACCACCTGATGCGCCAGGGCGGTGGGCGAGGTGTGCTGATGGGCGGGGTTTCGGGCGTGCACGCGGCCAGCGTGGTCGTGATCGGCGCCGGAGTCTCCGGTATGAACGCCGCGGTCATCGCACTGGGCATGCAGGCGGAGGTGCTGCTGCTGGACCGTGACATCGACAAACTCCGCCAGGCGGACATGATCTACAGGGGCCACTGCAGGACCGTCGCCTCCACCGCGTACGAGATCGAACGGGCGGTGCTGGACGCGGACCTGGTCATCGGCGCGGTGCTGATCGCGGGTGCGAGAGCTCCCAAACTGGTCGACAACGATCTGGTCTCGCGGATGAGGCCCGGCTCGGTCCTGGTGGACATCTCCATCGACCAGGGCGGCTGCTTCGAGGACTCCCGGCCCACCACACATGACCGTCCGACGTACCGGGTGCACGGCTCGGTGTTCTACTGCGTGGCCAACATGCCGGGAGCGGTCCCGCACACCTCGACGTACGCCCTGACCAACGTGACGGTCCCCTACGCCCTCGCGATCGCCGACCTGGGCTGGCGGGAGGCCCTGCTGGGCGACCCCGCGCTGGCCCTGGGCCTGAACACGCACGAGGGGCACCTGACCAGCCGGCCCGTGGCCGAGGCTCACGGGCTGGAGGCGGTGCCCCTGGAATGGGCGTTGCGGGCCTAGGTCGCGGGCCTGGGATCGCGGGCCTAGGTCACGGGCCTAGGTCACGGGCCTGAATCGCGGGCCTAGGTCGCGGGCCTGGATCAGGATCTGGTCAGGGCGCCGGGGTGCTGCTGGGTACCGGGGCGTCGGTGGCCGGGGCGCTCTGGCTGGGCGCCGTGGACGGCGCGGTCGCCGGGATGGGCGTCTCGGCGGCGGTGGTGCCCACCCCGCCGCTGCAGGAGGCGCCGAGCTCGGGGGTATCCGGGCCGTTCTTGTACTTGGTGATGAACTTGGGCAGGCGCGGGTCTTCCACACTGTCCAGCTTGAGCTGCTTGTTCCAGGAGCTGGCCACGACCTTGGAGGGCAGCTCCGGGTACGGGCTCAGCAACATGTAGTCCTTGGAGGCCAGGTCCTTCAGCGTGTCCAGCTCGGCCTTGGGCAGGTCGGGCCGGTAGGTGATCCACACGGCGCCGTGCTCCATGGAGTGGACGGCGGTCTCGTTGTTGATCGGCTGGTCGTAGATACCGCAGTTCTGCCAGGCCGGGTTGTGCTCACCACCGAGCGGAGGGCTCTCCTTGTACACCACCTTGGTCTGGGTGTGCTGGCTGCCGACGTACTTCGCGCTGGTGACGTTGTCCAGCGAGGTCACGGCCCGCTCGTTGACCATGTAGAAGGCGACGAGCCCGACGAGCAGAACGATGACGAGGCCTCCGGCACCCCACATCAGGAATGCCGTTCTGCGCTCCTTGCGCTGCTGCTCCGCACGCATCCGGGCGAGGTGCTCCCGCCTCGCCTGCGCCTTTTCCTTGGTCATCAACCCTCCAGCCAGCAAACAACTCCGGGTCACCCTATGCCCTACCGGCGTATGTGGAGAATAAAGGGCTCATAACACGTGATAGAGCGACGATTCGCAGCAGTGGGTACGCTGGGCAGGCAATGGAAACTCCGATTAAAGACAGCGCAAAGACCAGGCGCGGCGTGGCGCTCGGCATCCTGCTCGGCTGCCTGATCGTGGCGGCCACGCTGCTGTTCGTCGTGGGCAGGACGGCGACCCCGACCGACGCCTCGTCGGAGGCGGGATTCGCCCGCGACATGTCCGTCCACCATGCCCAGGCCGTCGAGATGTCCTTCGTCGCCAGGGACGGGAGCAAGGACGAGGCGCTCCGGCGGCTGGCCTATGACATCATCGTCACCCAGACGGCCCAGCGCGGCATCTTCACCGGCTGGTTGCAGCAGTGGGGGTTGAACCAGGCGACCGAACGGCCGGTCATGGCGTGGATGGCCGGTCACGGCGGCCACTCTGTAACGCCGGGCGCGTCCGCGGCGATGCCCGGTATGGCCACCGGCGACGAGCTCAAAAGGCTCCACGAGGCCACAGGCAAGGACCAGGAGATCCTCTTCCTGCAGCTCATGATCCGCCATCACGAGGGCGGCGTGCAGATGGGCCGGGGGCTGCTAAAACTGTCCGACCGCGACGAGGTGGCCACCATGGCGCAGCACATCGTCAACGGTCAGACAGGTGAGATCGAGTTGATGACCGATATGTTGCGGCAGCGCGGCGCCCAGCGGCTGCCTTCCATCCTTTAATAGCGTCGGCGCGTCCCTGTGCGGCCGGTCTCCGGCCAGGGCAGCATGGAGCCAACCTGGCCGGAGGAAAGAGAATGGTGAACGACGAGCCGGAGAACCGCCTGGAGGTGAGCATCTCCGCAGAGGTAGAAATGGGGCAGTACGCCAACTTCGCCTCCGTGTGGCACACCCAGGATGGGTTCGTCCTGGACTTCGCGGTGATCACCAGACCACCCCAGCTGGCCAACGACCCCTCCTCGGGGCAGCACTTCGTGAGCGTGCCGACCCGGATCGTCAGCCGGATACGCATCCCGCCTAGCCAGGTCTTCGAGCTGATGAAGGCCCTCGAACAGCAGCTGACCGCGTACGAGCACGAGACGGGTCAGAAGAACTGAGCCCGGCCCGCCGGTGTGGCGGATCCGGTCCGGCGCGTCCCGAGCCCCGGGAGTCCCGCTCGCCGGAACCTGGGACGCGGCCTGGCCGTCCTCGAACTCAGCAGGCTCCGAACTCAGCAGGCTCCGAACTCAGCAGGCTCCGAACTCAGCAAGCGAAACCCGGCTTCAGGCCGCCTTCATGGCAGGCCGATGGCCTGCCGGGCCCCGGCCAGCAGGCCGGCGGTGCGCCGGGTGGCCAGCGCCGCCCCGTCCGCCAGGAGCCGCGACAGCTCGGCCTGGTCCGCCGAGAGTTCGGCGTAGCGCTCCTGGACAGGCCGCAGCATCTCCACCACCGCCTCGGCCGTGTCCCGTTTGAGCGCGCCGTACGATCCGTACGAGAGCGACTCGATCGGCCGGTCCGAGCAGGCGGCGAGCAGGGTGAGCAGGTTGGAGACGCCGGGCTTGTCCACCGGGTCGTGGCGGACCTCGGTGCCCGAGTCGGTCACCGCCCGCATGACCTTGCGCCGGATGTCGGCGGGAGGGTCGAGCAGATAGACGGTTCCCGCAGCCGAGCCGTCCGACTTGCCCATCTTCGAGGTGGGATCGCTCAGGTCCATGACCCTGGCGGCTACCCGCTGGTGCACCGCCTCGGGCACCGTGAAGACCTCGCCGTACAGGCGGTTGAACCGCAGGGCCAGGTCCCTGGTCAGCTCCACGTGCTGGCGCTGGTCCTCCCCCACGGGTACCACGTCCACCTGGTGCAACAGGATGTCGGCGGCCATCAGCGCGGGATAGGTGAGCAGCGAGAGCCGCACCTCCTCCTGGCTGGCCGATTTCTCCTTGAACTGGATCATTCGCCGCATCTCGCCGAAGTAGGCGGTACTCTCCAGCAGATAGGCCAGCTCCGTGTGCGCGGGCACCTGCGACTGGATGTAGACCAGAGAGCGGTCCATACCGCAGGCGAGCAGCAGGGTCGCCGCCTCGCGGGTGCGGACGCGGAGCCGCTCCGGGTCATGCTTGATCGTCAGGGCGTGCAGGTCCGCGACGGCGTAGACGCAGTCGGCCTCGTCCTGGAGCCGCACGGCGGGCATGATCGCGCCAAGCAGGTTGCCCAGCGTGAGGTGGCCGGTCGGTTTGAAAGCGGTGAAGACGCGCTTTGTCATGGTCACTCCTTGTGGAAGAGGGACCGTCGCGCACCGGCCGTGCGGGAAAAGCAAGAACGACCGCCGGTGAACGGCGGCCGTTTCTGTGCACAGTCGGGACTGGCTAGCGGATCCGCCTCTCAGCGGCCCGCCACAGACCCAAACCGTGCTTGCTCATACCGGCGAGTATAGACACTGCCCCTCGGTTCTCTCGCCTGCTACGGCAGGATTCGCGGGACCATGCCCAGTTCCTACTACGGCAGGATTCGCGGGACCATGCCCAGTTCCTACTACGGCAGGATTCGCGGGACCATGCCCAGTTCCTACTACGGCAGGATTCGCGGGACCATGCCCAGTTCCTACTACGGCAGGATTCGCGGGACCATGCCCAGTTCCTGCGCCACGGCGGCGGCGAACGCGTCCACGTCGGCCTCGGTGGTGTCAAACGCGGTCATCCAGCGGACCTCGCCGGTGGCCTCGTTCCAGGTGTAGAACCGGAAGCGCTTCTGCAGGCGCTCGGTCACGTCCCTGGGCAGGATCGCGAAGACCGCGTTGGCCTGCACGGGGCGCGGGATCTCCACGCCGGGCACGTCCCGCACCGCCTCGGCGAGCCGCTGGGCCATGGCGTTGGCGCTGCGGGCGTTGCGCAGCCACAGATCACCCGCCAGCAGCGCCTCGAACTGCACCGAGACGAACCGCATCTTGGAGGCGAGCTGCATGGCGCTCTTGCGCAGGTAGCGCAGGCCCCGGACCGCGCCGGGGTTGAGCACCACGACCGCCTCGCCGAACATCAGGCCGGCCTTGGTACCGCCGAAGGAGAGCACGTCCACGCCCGCGTCGGTGGTGAACGCGCGCAGCGGTACGTCCAGCGCGGCGGCGGCGTTGGTGGCACGGGCGCCGTCGAGGTGGACGACCATGCCGAGATCGTGGGCGTGCTCGCAGACCGCCCTGATCTCCTCCGGCGTGTAGAGCGTGCCCAGCTCGGTGGTCTGCGTGATCGACACGACCCTGGGCTGGGCCCGGTGCTCGTCGCCGAAGCCCCACGCCTGCCTGTCGATCAGCTCGGGCGTGAGCTTTCCGTCGGGGGTGGCGACCGGCAGCAGCTTGAGCCCCGCCGACCGCTCGGGGGCGCCGCCCTCGTCGGTATGGATGTGCGCCGACTCCGCGCAGACCACCGCCTCCCAGTGGGCGGTCATCGAGCGGAGCGCGACCACGTTGGCACCGGTGCCGTTGAACATCGGCCAGGCCTCGGCCGTGGGGCCGAAGTGCCTTTTGAAGATCTCCTGCAGCGCCTCGGTGTAGACGTCGTCGCCGTACGCGGTCTGGTGGCCCCCGTTGGCGAGCGCGATCGCCTGGAGGATCTCCGGGTGTACCCCGGCGTAGTTGTCGCTGGCGAAGCCCTTCACCAGCGGGTCGTGCCTGCGGATGGCGTCCGTCACGTGGTCTTTCCCCCTTGCTCGGCGCCCGGCCGCCTCACGGCCGGGCGTCGCCTTACTTCTTCGTGGCCGCCGTACCGATCCCGGCGACCGCCCTACCGGCCCAGGCAGCCGCCGTATCAGTCCCGGCGACCGCCGTACCGGTCCCAGCGACCGCCGCACCAGCCCAGGCAGCTGCCTGTACCGGTCCCAGCGACCGCCGTACCGGCCCCGGCGGCCGGTTCACGGCCGTTTCACCCTGCGGTGAGGTCGATCCGGGTGCCGTTGGCGTCGCTCTCCCACAGCCTGTCGATCGCCTCGGCGAGGTCGTCGACGTCCGTGAAGCCGGGGAACCTCCGCTCCGGGGCGGCCGCGCGCATGCCGTCGTGCACGAGTGCCTTGACGACCAGGATGTTCGCGGTGGAGTCGGTGTCCTTCAGCGCGTCGGCGAAGGCCAGGGTCCACGCCTCGGAGGCGGCCTTGGCCGTGCCGTACACCGCGTCACCCTGACCCGGGTGCGCGGCCGTCTTGGCCGAGACGATGGCGAACCGGCCACGCTCACTGGCCTTGAGCAGCGGTTCGAAAGCCAGTGTGACGTGCTGCAGGGTGCGGATCAGCAGATCGTGCAGGAGCGCCCAGTCGTCCAGCGACGTCTCGGCGAAGGTCTTGGACCCGCGCCAGCCGCCGACCAGGTGCACGATCCCGTCCAGGTGACCGTGCTCGGCCGCCACGTCCCGCGCGAGCTCCTTGACGGCGTCGAAATCGAGCAGGTCGACCGCCAGGGTTCCGTCGGCACCGCTCCTGTCGACACCGATCACGGTGTGGCCCTGTCCGGTGAACCTGCGGACGACGGCCTGACCGGCGGGGCCGGCCGCACCGGCGACGAGAATGATCATGCTCGGATGCCCTTCGTGGAGTCGATGACATCTGTGAGCTTACGACGCAGGGCCTCGTAGAACATGCTCAGCGGGAACTCGTCGGACAGCACCGCGTCGACCACGGCCTTGGGGAACCCCTCCACCGGGAGGGCCTCCACCCCGCGGGCCCAGACCGAGGCGGGGTGCGGCTCGACGTAGGTGGCGACCAGCTGGTGGGCGGCCAGCCAGTGGGCGAGCTTGGAGCGGTCGATGCCGTCCCGGTAGAGCTTCTCGACCTCACCCCGCAGGTCGGCCACGCCGTCGGCGAGCCGGTCCCAGTCGACGCTCAGCCGGTTGTCGGTCCACCTGACGATGTCGTTGCGGTGCAGGTACGCGAAGAGCAGCTGCCCGCCCAGGCCGTCGTAGTTACGGACCCGGTCACCGGTGATCGGGAAGCGGAACAGCCTGTCGAAGAGCACCGCGAGCTGGACGTAGCGGGCGTGCGGCACGCCCTCCTTCTCCAGCTTCACCGCCTCGCCGAACGCGGTCAGGTCGCAGCGGAGCTCCTCCAGGGAGTACAGCCAGTACGGCATCCGCTGCTTGATCATGAACGGGTCGAACGGCAGGTCGCCGTGGCTGTGCGTGCGGTCGTGGATCAGGTCCCAGAGCACGAAGGTGTCCTGGGCCAGCTCCTGCGAGGCGATCAGCCTGGCCGCGTCCGGCGGCAGCGCCAGCTTGAGCATGTCCGCCGCCGCCCCGCTCACCGCGCGGAACCTGGCGGCCTCACGGTCGGCGAAGATGCCGCCCCAGGTGAAGCGGGCCGGGGTCTGGCGGACCGCGACGGTCTCCGGGAAGAGCACCGCGGAGTTGGTGTCGTAGCCGGAGGTGAAGTCCTCGAAGGCGATCGGCACGAACATCGGGTTGTCGTAGCGGGTCCGCTCCAGCTCGGCCAGCCACTCGGGCCAGATCGTCCGGATCCACACGGCCTCGATGTGCCGGAAGGTGGTGCCGTTCTGGGTGTACATCGGGAAGAGCACGAGATGCTCCAGCCCGTTCACCCTCTGGGCGTCGGGGTGGAAGGCGTCCAGCGAGTCGAGGAAGTCGGGCACGCCCAGGCCCTGGTCCGCCCACTTGTACAGGTCGGCGACCACGGCGGCCAGGTAGGCGGCGTCGTGCGGGAAGCGCGGCGCGAGCCGCTCGACGTGCCGGGCGATCTCGGCGACCAGCTCTGCGGCCCGCTCGTGGTCGCCCCCGGCCTCGATCGAGCCGTCCTTGGCCTGCATCGGCCGAAGCTCCTCGACGGCCCGCTTCAGGTCCTCGAAGAGGGCTCGGGCCTCGGACTCCCTGGTCGCCGCCGGGGAGGGAACGCGGGCGACCCAGGTGACGAGGTTGCCCCAGAGCACGGCGTGGTCGTAGTCGCCGATCGAGTCGTCGCCGAACAGGTCGGAATCGGCGACGACCACCACGCGGCCCTCGCCGTGCCGTACGGCCACCGCCAGCGGGCGGCCCGCGGGGGTCGCGGTGGGCGAGGTCTCGAACAGCACCGCCGCGTCCTCGGGGGCGGTGAGCACTCCGGCCCGGTAGAAGCAGGCGCTTCGCACCCCGGCCAGTAGGTCCTGCCCCGCGACGTCGACGTTCCGGGGGGCGCCCATGACCCAGGCGGCCACACCGTTGTGCGCGTTCTGCGGATCGTGGACAAGCGTGTGCTCGACGCCGACGCCGAAGCGCGCGAGCAGCTCGGTGAGGTTGCTGCCGTACTTCTCCTGCTCGTACTCGGCCAGCACGACCAGCCCACCGCCGCCCGCGACGTACTCCTCGATCGCGTCCAGCTCCTCGACCGGCAGAACGGGGCTGCCCAGCCCGGTGGTCCGCTCCCAGCGCTCGGCGGAGGGGTGCGCGATCACCAGCACGTCCCGCACGCTCAGCAGGGCCGGGGTGAGCGGGCCCTCGGTGTGCGCGTCCACGGTGTGCCCCAGCCTGCGCAGCAGCCGCGCGGCGCGCGCGTAGCCGCTGTCGTCGGGATGGCCGGGATTCATCGTCTCGGCCACGTCCCGCCGGATGGTCCACGACTCGCTGTGAGCCTCGTCGAACAGTACCCGCGGAAGAGCCTTCACGATAAATCCTCCTTCAAGCAAGAGCTAACAACGGAAAATATACACAATCCATCCCCTTTTTGACGAATCTCTTACGGATGGGGCTTTCTGGAAGGTCGGGACCTCGCGGGGGCGGAGTCAGCCCTCACCTCGGTCCGAGCGGGCCCTTCCGGCCCGTCGAGCCCAGTAACAACCTCATGTCCACGCGTCCCGCTCCCGCAAAGCTCGTCCCCGACGATCGCTCTTACGAGACGGACGCTAGGAACCCGCCCTTGCGAGCCCCTGAGAGACAGGTTGGGGCCGACGGCAGAACCACCCGGCCGGGTGGAGAACGGCGGGCATGACTGAGAAACATGGGGCGACAGGCTCCAGCCCGAGGCGCCGACGCGGTCGCTCACACGGGCGCGGCGGGACCGGCGGATCCGGCCACCGGCAACACGGAAGGGGCCCTGCTAAATGGTGTCGTCGGTGCGGACCCAGTGGGTGAACGCCGACCACTCGGCCGGGGTGAACACCAGCGCCGGACCCGCCTGATCGGTCGCGTCCACGGATGTGGTGTACGAGCATCCGAATCCGGTAAGCCGGTCACGGTGGAAAAGCGCGGCGTCGTCCGTGGTGAAAAGCGCGGCGAGGGTGGTGGAGTGGTTGGGGGCCGCTCACCGGTGTCGCCTCGTGCGGGATGGAAGGTCAAAAGCGCGCCGAGGGTGGTGGAATGGCCCAAGACCGCCCATCGGTACAGGTCCGCCGCGGTGCGGCAGGATTCCGGGGCCGCTCCTCGCCGCCGCCTCGTGCGGGGCTCTCGCCGTGCGGGGCTCACGCCGTGCGGGGTACGAAGGTCCGCGGGGCGTCCGGTCGGGGGTCGCCCTCGGCCGGGCGTAGGGACGAATCGGGCCTTCCACCACGAAAAGCGGCCCACCCAGGGGGGCGGCAGTGGCGCCTTCCATGATCGGGGTGAATCCGCACGCCCCCAGCGTGCCAACTCACCCAGATCATGGAAAATCCCCGATCGTCACCACCACGGCCCCGCCTCCACGCCCGCCATGACCCGCTTTGCCCCCTCCCGAAGGCTCCACCGGCCCGCCCCCGGTCACCCACACCCGCCAACGCCCGCCACCACCCCGCACGACGCGACACCGGTGAGCGGCCCCCAACCACTCCACCACCCTCGCCGCGCTTTTGACCTTCCACCCCGCACGACGCGACACCGACGAGCGGCCCCACACCACTCCACCACCCTCGCCGCGCTTTTCCCCACGGACGACGCCGCGCTTTTCAACGGCGATCAGCCAGGCGCGACGCAGGTACCGATCTCAAACACTCGTACACCACCTGCGCGGACGCGACCGCCTGATCCTTGCTGTCCCGGACACCGACCCGGCCACCGGACAACTTCGCGACCTCCACGCACTCACCGCCGTTACCACCGGAGAACGGCGACTTCACCCACGTGGCCTCACTCAGTTCGTGGTCCACCGGTTTCCTCGTCTCCTGCGGCAGTCGGTGAACAGGCCCCCGCACCTGGGTGCCGGGGCCTGACATGCTGCGGATCGTCGTGGAACTAGACGGTGTCGTCGGTGCGGACCCAGCGGGTGAACGCCGACCACTCGGCCGAGGTGAACACCAGCGCCGGACCCGACTGATCCTTGCTGTCACGAACACCGACCCGACCACCGGACAACTTCGCGACCTCCACGCACTCACCGCCGTTGTCGCCGGAGAACGGCGACTTCACCCACACGGCCTCACTCAATTCCTGATCCACCGGTCCCTCATCTCTGCGATCAGCCCTAGCGATGTCCGCTGCGGGAGGGCTTCTGCCTTAATCGCCTCGTATTTGATCGTGATGTCCGCCACTTCATTGGGCCGATCGCTGACGTGGCCCTGACTAAAAGACCTGTGGTGCTGCATGCCTCGAAGGGAAGGATCTGAATCGTGACGTGTGGTCGGCACGCCATCTCAAGAAGGTAATCGAGTTGGCCCGCCATGGTCGGCCTACTCCCGACGAGGCGGCTCAGAATCCCCTCGTCGAGGACAACCCAGAGCATGGGCGGATCCTCCCGCTCCAGGATGAGCTGACGGTCCAGCCGGGCAGCCAGGTCTCGCTCCACACTTTCCGCTGAGGCCCGAGGGCCGCCACTGAAGATCGACCGAGCGTAGTCAGCCGTCTGGAGCAGCCCCGGCACGAGAAGTGGCTGCCAGGTTCGCAGGCTCTCGGCGGCTTGCTCTATCTCAGCCCATGGCCGGAACCAGGCCGGTAGTTGGGCTGCGACGTTGTCGATCATCTCCTTGATGCGGATGAGTGCCCCGCCAACTCCCAGGGCTTCGTCACATCGCTTGACGAAATCCTCGGTCGGCGGGCGGCGGCCGGTCTCGACCATGGAGACCGTGCCCAGCGAGTATCCGATCAGCTTGGCCAGCTTCTCCTGGGACAGACCTGCCTCCTGGCGGTATCGGCGGAGCTCGAAGCCGAAGAAGGCGACCGGTGACGTGGTGGGATCGAGCACCTTGGCCTGTGGCATGGGACATCACCTCGGTTTCATCTACGGTTTCACCAGAACCGTTGAATACGAACCGCATCTGTTTGACTACTGACTGTAGCCCAGTAATGCGATGCTGCACAGACATATTCGGAACCCGGCCGTCTGAGCAGGTGACAATGAATCCCGCGAGTGGCTTCTGGCAGAAATATCCGGATGACGAATCCGAGGTCCTCGGGAAGGCGTATCTCAAAATCGATCCCGCGTCCGCGGCAAAGGCCCGCGGGTATGTCCGGGAATGGATCGGTGCCGACCATCCGGCGTACGAGAACGTGCGGCTGGCGACTTCCGAATTGGTGACGAACGCGATTCTGCACGCCAAGCGGAGACGTCCCGACGATCTGATAATGCTCGCGCTCACCCGGCGGGCGGATTCCCTCTGCCTGGAGGTCCTGGACCCGGGTGGCGGCTCCTGGCGGCTCCTGGCAGCCCCGGGCGCCCGGAACCGTACCGGCCGACGGGGAGTCCGGGCGCGGCCTCGACATCGTCGATGAGATCTCCCGGCAGCGCTGGGGAGTTCACGACCGGGGAGATCTCGGCCGTACCGTGTGGTGCGCGATCGACCAGGCACCTCCATGCGAGTGATCGTGACCATCACCCGCGAAGGGGTCAGGATCAGCGCCCCGGGACAGACAGGCATCCTGCTCGGCTTCGACGCCTGGGACGCGTTCCTGCACCGAGCCAGGAAAGGCTGGTTCGGCCAGGAAACGGATGGCAGGAGAACACCCGGCGACCGGATCGGATGCGCACCCCACCGTACTTTCTCAAAAGAGGGTGGCCGCCCCCGCCGATGACCACCGGGGCACCGTCCTGACGCATCGATGACATCTTCGCGTTCACCGGCCCGGAAAGCGCATTGGAACGACGACGCGAATCACCCGGGCGCCGGATCACGACGGATACGGATTCCGGGACCGCCTTTCAGAGTGCCCGCACCGTTGATCGACGTTTTCCGCGGCACGCGACCGATTAGCGGGTCGCGCACCGAAGCCGCCCCGTCACCCTTCCCCGCGTACGTCACATTCGGCCTCGTCCCCGACCCCGCCCGCGGCCCCACCCGTGGCGAAAGGCACGGCCCCGGCCCCTTGAGCACATTCACGCTCGTGATGTGGAGATCATTCAGCTGCGCTTCGAGATCGGGCAGGCCCGTCTCCGGAGTGCCCGGGGGCACTGACACCGATCGACACAGGAATGATCGGCTCCGGCCTCCTCGGGGTGCCTCAGACGGCCACCAGACTCCAGACTCACGTAAAGTATCGAACCCATCACAAAGGGTAGAACCGGGAGGAAAGGTGCGAATCGCGACACCGCGAAGTTCTCCGGGGGGGAAAATGCTTGCACGGAGTACCCGATCCCTTGCCGTCCCGGCAGCGGCGCTGCTGGCCGTGACCTTGGTGGGTGGCTGCGGCGGTGACAGGCCGACCACCCTGAAGCCCGAAGCCGTGGTGGCCACGACCGCACCACCCGCCGCCGTTCCACCGGCCGCCGAAGGCGCTCCGCAGGGCGCGGAGGCCGACCAGGAGTATCCCTCGAACGACTGCCCGGCCACCGGCAACGTCAAGAGGTTCGCCAAGACCCGCTTCGCGCTGCACGCGGGCCTCGCGCTCGGGGCTTTCTACCGCTACATCTACAAACCGCTGCGGAGCGGGGGCTTCAAGACTGGAGCGGAGAAGCGGAAGCGGACCTTCGTGAAGGCGGCCGTGGCCGGTCTCTTCGCCGTTCACGAGCTGAAGGTCGCCAAGCGTTTCGCCCTGGCCAACCCGACGTTGTGCAAGGGCGTCACAACGGTCACCGCCAGCTTCGACAGGCTGACCTCCAAGCTGAAGAACGGCACCGCCACCGAGGCCGACCTCAACGCCAGTAAGAACGCCTTCACCGACCTACAGCAGAAGGCGACACAGAACGGCTTCGGCTTCAAGGAGAAGAACGTCACCGTTCCCGGCGCGAGCTGAGAGCGCTACCGCCCCCGAGTCCGAGAGGCCCTCGCGGGTGACAGCGGAGGCAGCGGGCTCGGCGTCTGGGGCCGCGATGGGAGCGGCGTCCGGTTAGGAAGGCCGGAGGATGGAAGGCCGGAGGTGTGCCAATGACCGACGCCTTTGGCGGTCACGGCAGACAACTCAGGTCAGGCCCGGATCAGACCTCAGATCAAACCTCAGATCGGGACTCAGATCGGGACTCGGATCAGACCTCAGATCAGGCCGAGGGAGAGCATCGCGTCGGCGACGCGCTTGAAGCCGTCGATGTTGGCGCCGGCCACGTAGTTGCCCGGCATGCCGTACTCCCTGGCGGTCTCCAGGCAGCGGCCGTGGATGTCCTTCATGATCTCCTGGAGGCGGCGCTCGGAGAACTCGAAGGTCCACGAGTCACGGCTGGCGTTCTGCTGCATCTCCAGCGCGCTGGTGGCCACACCGCCCGCGTTGGCGGCCTTGCCGGGCCCGAAGGCGACACCCGCCTCCTGGAAGATCCGGATGCCCTCCGGCGTGGTGGGCATGTTGGCGCCCTCGCCGACCGCGATGCACCCGCCGCGCACCAGCGACTCGGCGTCCTTGCCGGTGATCTCGTTCTGGGTGGCCGACGGCATCGCCACCTCGCACGGCAGCTCCCAGATGCTCCGCCCCGCCACGAAGGACACGTTGCCGCCGTGGCGCTTGGCGTAGGCGTCCATCCGGAGGTGCTCGACCTGCTTGACCTGCTTGAGCAGGTCGAGGTCGATGCCCTTCTCGTCGACGACGTACCCCGAGGAGTCGGAACAGGCGATCACCTTGCCGCCGAGCTGCTGCACCTTCTCGATCGTGTAGACGGCGACGTTGCCCGAGCCGGACACGATGACGCGTTTGCCCTCGAAGGAGGTGCCGCGTGCCTTCAGCATCTCGTCGACGAAGAACGCGCAGCCGTAACCGGTCGCCTCGGTGCGGACCTGGGCGCCGCCGTAGCTGAGCCCCTTTCCGGTGATCACCGCGGACTCGTACCGGTTGGTGATGCGCTTGTACTGGCCGAACAGGTAGCCGACCTCGCGCTGGCCGACGCCGATGTCCCCGGCCGGGACGTCGGTGTACTCACCGATGTGCCGGTAGAGCTCGGTCATGAAGCTCTGGCAGAAGCGCATGATCTCGCGCTGGGAGCGGCCCTTCGGGTCGAAGTCCGAGCCACCCTTGCCCCCGCCGATCGGCAGGCCGGTCAGTCCGTTCTTGAAGATCTGCTCAAAGCCGAGGAACTTGACAATGCCCAGGTACACCGAGGGGTGGAAGCGCAGTCCACCCTTGTAGGGCCCGAGCGCGCTGTTGAACTCAACCCGGAATCCACGGTTGATGTGGACCTCACCCTGGTCGTCCTCCCACGGCACCCGGAAGATGATCTGCCGCTCCGGCTCGCAGATCCGCTCAATGATCTTGGATTCGGCATACTCGGGATGCTTACCGAGGACCGGCCCTATGCTCTCCAACACCTCACGAACAGCCTGGTGGAACTCGATCTCACCCGGGTTGCGGCGCAGGACACTGTCGTAGATCGAGTCCAGTTTTTCGTGCAACATCATTTATCTTTCTGATCGCCGACCACACACTGTGGTCCAGACCTTACGAGACGCACTTCTCACACCTTTCACCGGCCTGCGGTGAGAACTTCTTACCCCGCGAGAGGGACCCCGGATCAGCCCGGCGACGGACGACCCGGCGGGGACCCACCGCCTACCTTCCTGGTTAAAAGGCCGCCACGGCCCCCGCAAAGGCAGGAAGAACCATGTTCAAGGACTCGGCCGATTTCCGGCGCATCGCCTCGGGTGTACTGCTGATCGTCGCCCCACTACTCCAGGCCGTCGCTGTCATCCTCGACCCCGGCACCTGGGGTGACGAGCGTGAGGCGGTCAGTTTCGGGGAAAATCCCGCCCTCGCCCAGGTCCAGTCGGTGATGTACCACTGGGCCTACCTGCTGATGGCCCTGGTGGCCCTCAGCCTGCTGCACGTGATGCGCCGCCGCGCGGTGGTCTTCGGCCACATCGTCGGCTCGCTCACCGTCCTCGGCTACATCAACCTGTCGGGCCTGCTGCTGACCGACCCGGTGGAGTGGTGGCTCGGGCAGCGGAACACTCCTGAGCAGGCGCAGCGGATCCTCGACGAGATAATGGGCCTGCCCGGCGTCGTCGTCGGGTTCCAGATGCCCTGGCTGTTCTTCGCCATCTTCGGCCTGCCCGTCCTGCTGATCGGCGTCTGGCGTGCGGGATTCGCGCACTGGTGGGTGCCACTCGTCGTCGGCGTCGGCTACGGTGCCTCGCTGCTGGTCCCGTACGGTCCGGTGACCGTCCCGATGTGGGCCGCCCCCGCGGTCGCGCTGGGCTGGCTCGGCGTCAAGATGATCCGGATGAGCCGCGAGGAGTGGATCTCCTACTACCCGACCGCCGCCCCCGGCCGCACCACGCCCGACTCGTACGCGAACACCACCGCCTGAGCGCGGTCCCGCAGATGGAGCTTCATCAGCACCCGCGCCACATGGGTCTTGACCGTGGCCTCACCGACGAAGAGCTTTCCCGCGATCTCGGCGTTGGTCAGGCCGCGGGCCAGGGAGCGCAGTACCTCCAGCTCGCGCGGGGTGAGGTCGGCCAGCTGCGGCGGGGGCGCGGGATCATGACGGCCCGCGAAGGAGGCGATGACGCGGGTGGTGACGGCCGGGTCGAGCAGGGCGTCCCCGGCGATGACGACGCGGATGGCGTCCACCAGCTGCTCCGGTGGCGAGACCTTGAGCAGGAACCCGCTGGTCCCGGTGCGGAGCGCGGCGTAGAGGTTCTCGTCGGTGTCGAAGGTGGTCAGCATGACGATCTTCGGCGGTTCCGGCTGGTCCATGAGCTTCCTGGCGGCGGTGAGGCCGTCCATGCGGGGCATCGAGATGTCCATCAGCACGATGTCGGGTTTGGTGCGGCGGACCACGGCGATGGCCTCGACCCCGTCGGGGGCCTCACCGACCACCTCCATGCCTGGTTCACTCTCCACGACGAGCTTCAGCCCGGCGCGGACCATCGCCTGGTCGTCGGCGATCACGATGCGGATGCTCACTTCTTCTCCTTCTTGCCAGGCGGCTCGGCGCCTCGTTCATGGTTCCGTCCGTCAACCGGCTCATGCGATCGGCTCACCGGCCGGTACCTCCGGCGAGATCGGCAGGGACGCGTGGGCCGGAAGTCGTGGGCGACCACATCGCGCGGCTCGCGAGCGATGCGGGCTCCTTCCCTCACGGCGACCTCGACGGCCTCGGCGGCCTCGCGTTTCCTGTCACGTTCCAGACGCTCGTGCTCGGCCAGGTGGCGTGCGCGAGTGGCATAGGCGTGCAGGGCGAGGCCGATGACGAGCGCCTGGCCGCCCCACCACAGCTCGGGCGTCTCGGTCGCGCCGTACTCGGTGGCGACGGTGAACGCCTCCAGCGTGCCGAGGGCGATGATCGCGGCACCGATCAGCAGGCCGGACTTCGGCACCGCACGCAGGCTCCGAAGGGGGGAGAAGAGAACCACCATGCGGGGAGACTAAAGCTTGGTGACCGTCTTGCCCATAGGACAAAACGCCCGAACAAGCCGATCGCAAGTGGACCACAAGTCAACGGATCAGAACACCGGGAATGAGACGCTCCGCACGAATCGATTGGCGGTCGCGTCGTCGCACCTGCCGGGCGCGCAGAAATAGATGATGAGGGCCGGCTCACTCGGCCGCTCGACGACCCAGCCGGTGAATTCGAGCTGGCCGCCGCGCTGCGGATCGGCGATCGTCCCCTGCAGCCGTACGGCCGACTGCCCGCCCACGCTTACCTGGACGACCTGGGAGAAGACGCTGACCGTGCCGGGAAGCGAGGACTGCATGGTCTCCTGCAGCTGCTTGGCGCCGCTGCGCGGGTCGAGCGTGTCGAGCGTCTGCGCGTAAAGGCCGACGGCGTCCTGGGGATCGTCCTTGATGATCTCGTTCACGGTCGCCCAGTCGGCGGTGACGGGCGTGGCGAACAGCGCCCGGAACTGCTCCACTCTCGGCGAGACCACCACGAACACGTCGGCGTGCGGTTGCAGGGTCCAGGCGCCGGGATACTGGAAGGCGACCGGCACCGCGGCCGAACCCTTGGACGCCACCCAGGTGTCGCCACCGCGCAGGAACATCGCGAGCATCGCCACCAGCGCGACGATCGCCGTGATCGCCACGGCCGCGCCGATGAGGATGCCCTTCCCACCTGATCCGGACCTGCTCGGCTCTCGCCGCCTCGTGGGCACCGTCGGTGCGGCGGGGGGAGCCTCGGTGAGCTGGTACGACCGGTCGGCACCACTGATCGCGTCACGCAGCGCGGCGACGAACCGGCCGCAGGTCTCGTAGCGCTGCTCGGGCGACTTGGCCAGGGCCCGCGTCATGACGCCGTCGACCTCGAGCGGCAGCTCGGGGCGGAGCGTGGTGAGTGGGGTGGGGGTCTCGGCGAGGTGCGCCCAGAGCAGGGCGATCTCGTTGTCGCGCTGGAAGGGCAGCCTCCCGGCCAGTGCCTCGTAGACCACGCAGGCCAGACCGTACTGGTCGCAGCGGCCGTCGATGTGCTCCTTGTTGATCTGCTCGGGCGACATGTAGCGGGGGGTGCCGATGAACTGGTTGGTCTGGGTCAGCCCAGAGATCGAGGTGCGGTGCTTGGTGATGCCGAAGTCGGTGAGGTAGGCGTGGTCGCCCTCGGTGTGGGCGGCGATCAGGATGTTGGCCGGCTTGACGTCGCGGTGGACCAGGTCGTGGGCGTGCGCGGTGTCGAGCGCGGCGGCCACCTGGGCGAAGATGCGGTTGACCTGGCTGACCGGCATAGGGCCCCGGTCGTAGAAGAGCTTGCGCAGGTCGGGGCCGTTGACGTAGCGCATCGCGATGTAGAGGGTGCCGTCGTCGGCGGTGTCGGCCTCGTAGATCGGGATGATGTTGGGATGGTCGATGCTCGCGACGGTGCGCGACTCCAGCACGAAGCGCTGGCGGAACCGGTCGTCCTCACCGAGGAGCGGGTTGAGGATCTTCAGTGCCACCCGGCGGTTGAGCCTGGGGTCGAGCGCGAGGTAGACCACGGCCATGCCACCCTTGCCGATGATGTCCTCGATCTGGTAGCCGGCCACCTCCCGGCCGATCAGCGCCCTGTCGTTCACGGACATCACGTCTTGGTCGGCTGGCCGCAGTAGCCGCAGAAGCTGTGGGCGGGGCCCAGCCGCATCCCGCAGCCCGTGCAGTACTTCTGCATCGCGGCCTCGCCGACGGTGGAATCCGGTTTCGTACCGGGACCGCGCGCCACCAGCACCGGCTGGCCGGGCGAGGTCGAGGAGACCTTGGGCAGCGCCGGGAAGGAGCGGCCGACCACGATCGTGGAGTCGGCCTGCTCCTCGAAGACCGATCGCGCCTGCATGGGCGGTGGTCTCAGGGTGGGGGGCAGGGTCTCGGCGACCGGGCCCGGCTCCGGTTCCGGTTCGGGGCCGGAGAGTCTACGGCGCCAGAGCAGGACCGCGGCGGCCAGCACGACCAGCACCAGCAGGCCGCCGGCGACGAGGAACGGCCACAGGGGTACGCCCCCGGGCGTGTCCGTGGAGGCGGCCGCCGTCTTGGCGCCCTTGTCCTCGGCGGTGCCGCGCTTGGCCTGGGACGTCTTCAGGTGCGCGGCGGCCACGGTGTGGCCGGGGTAGAGGTCCAGCACCCGCTGGAAGGCGGGGACGGCGTCACCGTAGTAGTGGGTGTGGAAGCGGGTCAGCGCCTGCTCGAAGGCGGCGTCGATCGTGCCGCGGGCGGGCGCGACGTCCGCCTCGGCCAGGGCCTTGGCGACCTCGCGGATGCCGATCATCCGGGCGTCCTTGCCTCCACCGAGCAGCAGGCCGACGACCTCGCCCTTCTTGTCCTCGATCACCGGGCCGCCGAGCAGCCCCCTGTCGACAAGGGCGCCCAGCTTCTCCGGCTCGTTGACCTTTTTCTCCGGGTCCTTGAACTGCCTGCCACCCTCACCGGCGCCGCCCGCCCGCAGGTGGGCGATGTCGACGGTCTCCGGCAGGTTCGCGGCGGGCCGCCCGGTGAATCCGGCGACCGCCACCGGCGAGCCGTCCTTGGCGGGTACCTCGGCGGCGAGCGGGGCGGTGGGCAGGCCCGCGCTCCCGTCGGCGCGGCCGACGGGCCTCAGCACCGCCGGGCTGTCGGGCTTGTCACCGAGGCGGACGATCTCGGCCCTGAACCCCTCCTTGTCGGCGGGGGAGATGTTGGGGAAGACCTTGATCTCCGGGGTGACGTCCACGATGCAGGTGGCGGTGGGCCGCTTGGGCGGGTAGCACTCCTGCAGGTGATGGTTGAGCCGGTCGTCCTTGAGCTTGTGCCGCTCGAAGTCCACGGGGATCTTGACCTTGTGGTGCTCGGCGAAGATCTTGTTGGCGGCGTAGATCCGGACGTCGCGGTCGCTCTTGATCACCTGGGTGAGGGTGACCATGCCCCCGTCGGGGTTGATCACGGTTCCGGTGCCGCTGCCGATCGGCACCTCGTAGGAACGCTCCACGTGGATCAGTTCGCCGAGGTGGTCCAGGAGCGTGATGTCGATGCGTGCCGTGGCCTCGATCCTGACCACCGCGGGGGTCACCAGGTCGGTGATCCCGCTGGGGTGCTCGTGAGCCAGGGCAGGTGCCACCCCGGCGACCGCCAACAGGAGGCCTCCGAACACTGCCAGCGCCGAACCGAACCGCCGCATCGCCACTCCCTACAGGAGATAGGACAAGGGTCGCAAACCAGAGTGAATAAGTGAACCGCTCAAGCCTTGGGGCTTGACTTTTCTTTCCACCGTTACCTGCACATGGTCACGAGACGGGTATCTCCGCCATCACCATTCGGGCACCGTTCACGCCTTTCGCCATGCCCACCCCCGCTGCGGACAGTTATGCGAAGTCTAATCCCGGCCGGGCCTCGGCGCGACAATGTATATCGCGCGGGGACCAGCCCACTCATCCCGCCCAGCGGTCCGTGGCCACGGCGAATCCAATGGGATGACAGCCCCATATTTTGATAATTCACTCTAAAGTGGAATAAAAGGGATAAAGCCGCCATTGCTTCTCATGTGTCAGTGGAGGCTTCTCTCGTACCCGGACGGACGGCCCGCGAGTTCGAAAACGCGAGGAGACCCGGCGCCGGATACCCCCCACGGCGCCCTCACCGACTACGGCGTCACCCTCGGGGACGACGGCACGGCCCTGCGTACGGAGAGCTGAAATACGCGGGTCCGGACGGGCGTCCCCGGTGAAGGGGGGCCGTCCGGACCCGCGGAGGGCTTGCCTCGCTCAGCCCCGAGGCTGCAGCAGCACGGCGGGATCGAAGGAAACCTCAAAGGGGGCGAAGAGGGTCGCGACCTCTCCCGCGTCGTGCCTCTCGGCGGGTTTGTACTCGTCACCGGCGAGTTCGTGGACGTGAACGGACGGACCATCGGACAGCTCGATCCGCCAGTAGACGGGAATGCCCGCGGCCGCGTAGGCGGCCCTCTTGAGGTGGCGGTCCCGCGCCTGGGTGCTCGGGCTGACCATCTCGACGGCGAGGAGGATGTCGCGCGGCGCGAACATCAGCTGCGTCTCGTCGACGGTCTTCGTCGGCACCACGACGAGGTCGGGGATGAAGAAGTCGCGGTCGCTCGCCCGGAGGTTGACATCCGGTAGTGGTTCGAACTCAGGTGGTGCGACGCCTTCGAGAATTACGAGAAGGCGAGCGATCGCACGCTGATGCAGGGGGATAGGAGAGGGACTCACCAGCAGGCTCCCATTGAAGAGCTCGTAGCGGTTCCCGTCGTCGGGAAACTTGAGCAGGTCGTCGACAGTGAACGGCGGCTCTCCTTGGAGAACCGTCCGCCTGGTCGTCGGCTCCGTTGTTGCCATCGCGGTCACCTGCTCAGTATCGGGAGTCTGGCCCTCGCCCACATGCTACTTCTCGCGATTCCCTTACTTCAGGTAGTCAACACGTCACGTTTTGCCCACTGGTGGGCGCCCCGGTGGACGGCGGTGTGGACGGCGCGGGCGATGCGGGCGCCCCAGATGGAGCGGGGGCCGCCGAAGAGTTCTTCCGGGCCGTGCTCGGGGGCCGCCACGCAGACGGCGTCGGAGGCGGTTCCCGTGCAGGGGAAACCGGCCTCCAGCAGGGCCTGGGTCTTGGCCTCGGTCACCGTCATGACCGCGTTGACCAGTGCGGCGTCACTCATCGCGACCGGCACGGCGACGATGATGTTGATCGTTCCCGGCAGGTACACGGGGGCCAGTTCGGGGTCTGGGACGCCTTCGGGAGCAGCCGCCCAGGTGGGGACGCGCAGGCCGACGGTCGCCATGGCCTCCACTCCCCCGTCGTCGGCCCAGGTGAAGTGGTCGACGGACGCGGCGGTGAGCATGCCGACGCCGGGTCCCGGCGGGGCGAGCTCCAGCAGGTGCTCCACCGGATCCATCCGCGAGTATCCGCCGACCACCTGCGCGTTGAGCGCCCAGGCGGCCGGGCCGATGCCGCCGCCGACCATGGCCGAGGAGATCGCCCGCCACCCGGGGCCGAACTCCCACAGCAGCGAGGCCAGCCGGGCCCCGTCCTCCTCGCGGTGACTCAGCCTCGGGGAGGCTCCGTGCGAACCTCGGCCCCGATCGAATGCGTCCGCTTGAACCTCGGACCCGCTCACACACCCTCCGGACGGGCCTTGCACCTGATCAGGAACGTTCAGACGAACCTCGGACCCGGTCAAGAACGCTCCAGGTGAACCTCGGGCCTGCCGCCGGGGCCGGTGACGACGCGGACGCGGGCCTCGAAGTGCTCGCCGATCAGCTCCCCGGTCAGCACCTCGGCCGGGGTGCCGGAGGCGGCCACCCGGCCGTCGGAGAGCAACATCATCGAGTCAGCGTACTGGCCGGCGAGGCTCAAATCATGCAATGTCGTGACGACGGTCAGCCCGTCGGCCAGCCGGAGCCGGTCCACGAGCTCCAGCACCTGCTGCTGGTGTCCCAGGTCGAGGGCGGTGGTGGGCTCGTCGAGCAGAAGCACCGGGGCCTGCTGGGCCAGCGCCCTGGCGAGCACCACGCGCTGGCGCTCGCCTCCGGACAGATGACCGAGCCGCCGGGTGGCGAGGGACGACAGGTCCAGACGTTCCAGCACCGACGCGGTCACCTCGCGATCGCGACGGCCCTCGCGGCCCAGATAGGGGATGTACGGGGTGCGTCCGAGCAGGGCGTAGTCGAACACCGTCATGTCGACCGGCAGCGCCGGGGACTGCGGAGCGTAGGCCAGCAGCCTGGCCCGGTCCCTGTGCCGCAGCCGTCTGATCGGCGCGTCGTCGACGAGCACCTCGCCCTCGCAGGGCAGCACTCCTGCCAGGGCTCGCAGCAGCGTGGACTTGCCCGCGCCGTTGGCACCGATGACGGCCAGCCAGCCGCCGCCTTGGACGTCGAGCCCGACGCCGGACAGGATGGTCCGCCGGTCCAGCAACACCGACAGGTCACTCACCGCGAGGCGGCTCACCGCGTCTCCCCTCGTACCACGGTCACGTCTCCACCCGGCGGGTCATCCGCAGTACGGCGACGAAGAACGGCGCGCCGAAGAAGGCGGTCACCACCCCGATGGGCAGTTCGGCCGGGGCGAGCACGGTCCTGGCGATCAGGTCGGCGAGGACCAGGAAGGCGGCCCCGCCGATCAGCGAGATCGGCAGCACAATCCGGTACGACGCCCCGGCCAGGCGGCGGACCACGTGCGGCACGACGATGCCGACGAAGCCGATCAGCCCGCTGACCGCGACGGCCGCCGCGGTGGCCAGGGAGGCGGCGAACAGCACGACGAGGCGGACCCGGGCGGCGTTCAGGCCGAGGGTGACCGCCTCGTCGTCGCCGACCGAGAGCACATCGAGCAGCCTGCCGTGCAGCAGCATGACCAGCACCGAGACGGCCGCGTACGGGGCCACCAGCGCCACCTGGCTCCAGCCGCCGCCGACGTTGCCAAGGATCCAGGAGTAGATGCGCTGCAGCTCCTCCACCCTGAGCTGCTGCAGGAACGTCTGGATGGCGGTGAGGAAGGACGTGACCGCCACGCCCGCGAGTACCAGCGTGGCGGTGCCGCCGCCCCGGCCCGCCGCGCTGCCCAGCGCGTAGGCGAGCAGGACGCCGCCGACGGCGCCGGCGAAGGCGGCGGCGGGGATGCCGATCGCCTCGCCGTCGCCCCTGGTGAAGACGATCGCCGCGGTGGTCGTCAGACCGGCGCCCGCCGCCGCTCCCAGCAGGTAGGGGTCGGCCAGCGGGTTGCGGAAGACACCCTGGTAGCCGGCTCCGGCGACGGCCAGCAGGCCGCCGACGATCGCAGCGAGCAGGACCCTGGGCAGCCGAAGCTCGACCAGGAGGCTCGACTCGACCGGGGCCAGCCCCGAGTCCGCCGAGACGAACGGCAGCCAGTCGAGCAGCTGGAGCAGCACGCTGGTCGGCGCGATGTCCGCGGCGCCGACCAGCAGCCCGGCGAGCATGCTCGCCAGGAGCAGAGCCAGGGCCAGGACCGTCACCGCCGGGCTGAGCCGGGCCGCCTGCCCGTCCGTGCCGCCACCGGGAGCGCCGGAGGAGCGGGGGAGATCTGTCAACTAGCTGGCCGCGGCCTTCTGAACGGCCTCTCCGACCTGCTTGGCGAGATCCACGACGCGCGGCCCCCAGCGGGAGGCGATGTCGTCGTCGAGGAGGATGACCCGGTCGTTCTTGATGGCCGACAGCTTGGACCAGCCCGGACGCTTGGCGAGGGTGTCCTTCGACTGGCCGCAGCACTTGGTGTCGGCCAGGAAGACGAGGTCGGGGTCGGCCTGCGCGACGAACTCGGCGGAGAGCTTGGGGTAGCCGCCCGCCGCGTCGGGGGCCTTGTCGGCGATGTTGGTCAGGCCGAACAGCCCGTAGATCTGGCCGATGAAGGTGGCGGAGGTCGCCGCGTAGGGGGTGACGTCCAGCTCGTGGTAATAGGTGAGCTTCGTGTCCTTCGGTGCGGCGGCGGCGAGCTCGTCGAGCTGCTTCTTCATCTGCGCGGCGAGTTCGGTGGCCCGCTCGCCGTTGCCGGTGGCGGCACCGAGGTCGGTGATCTGGTCGTAGGTCTCGTCCAGCTTGGTGGCGGCGGGCTCCAGCAGCACCGGTACTCCGACCTTGCCCAGCGCGGCCACGATGCCGTCGATGTCATCGGAGAGCACGACCAGGTCCGGCTTCTGGGCGATGATCGCCTCAACGTTCGGCTTGAAACCGGACAGCTCGCTCTTCGGCGCTTCCGCGGGGTGGTTGGATCGGTCGTCCACCGCGATGACCTGTGATCCGGCGCCGATCGCGAACAGGCTCTCGGTGGCGGCGGGCGCGAGCGAGACGATCCGCTCGGGCCTGCTCTGGATGGTGACGGAGCCGTTGCCCGCCTCCACCGTGACGGGGAAACCCGCCGCCGGGGAAGGGGAGGTGGCGGCGGCGCTTGCCGAGGTGGGGGAAGCCGAGGTGGCTGGGGAACTCTGACCGCATCCGGCGAGGGTCAGCGTGGCGAGCAGTGCGCCGGCGAGGGCGCTGCGTACGGGCCTCACGTGAGGTCCTTTCAGTTACCGGAACCGAGGGACCCAGGCAAGGACGGGTCACCCTTTTCCACGAGGGTCGGCGTCGACAACGCGGCGGAGGCGACCTGGCTCGACCCACGAGGGGCCATGACAGTTGCGGGACAGCGCCGGGCTCACACCGGACTTCGCTCACGCCGCGCGTTGGACGAACGCTATCAACTCCCCCGAACAGCCTCTATGCCGAGGCTCCGGGCTGACCGCTCTGTGGCTCTCCAGGTAGGCCGCGCTCCGGAGGGGCCGCTCGCCGAACCTCCAGGCCCGCTCTTCGAAAGAGCCGCTCTCCAACCCTCCAGGCGCGCCATCCCGCCGGCAGGCCGCACGCGTACGGAGCCGCTCGTCCGGCGGGCCGTCGTTCAGCAGGGGCGTCTCTCAGCCGAGCTGTTCCTCGGCGGCGGCGATGATCTCCTGCAGGCGCAGGCCGTGCGCGGCGCCCAGGGGGTGGCCGCCACCGCGCCGCACGGTCCGCTCGAACTCCACGAGCATGAGGGAGAAGACGTCGGAGCCCAGCCGGGTGTCGTCGATGGACTCCCGGCCGAGGCGGCCGTAGATCTCGATGTCGGCGGGCGGGCTCTCGCCCGGCACGCTCATGCACAGCGACGCCTCGCTGACCGCGCCGGTCTCGTGCTCCAGCAGCAGGCCGACCCAGCCCAGCGGATTGCCGTGGGCGCGGACCCCGACGACCCGGCCGAGCGCGGCGTCCAACATGTCGATCATGTGCGGGCCGACGTCGAGGATCGCGCCGCGTTCCAGTCGCCAGGAGGTGGCGAAGGCCCCGCCGAGCATCGCTCCCGAGATGTTGGCCGCCCGGCCGCCGAACGGCTCGATGGCCGAGACCCTGGCCAGGAAGGCCCGGGTGGCGGGCGAGTAACGCCAGGTGAGGACCATCTGCGAGGCCACGCCCGCCTCGGCGACCGCCTCGGCCAGCCGCCGGGCACCGTCCAGGTCGGCGGCGAGCGGTTTCTCCAGCAGCAGCGCCTTACCCGCCTTGGCTGCGAGCACGCCGAGCTCCGCCTGAACGGCGGGCGGCACCGAGAACGCGACGGCCTCGCAGTTGTCGAAGAGTTCCTCGATCCGCTCGAAGACCGGAGCCCCGAACCTGGCCGCGGCCTCGGGGCGGCGAGCCCACACACCCGCCAGACGTGTGTTCGGACCAGCCGCCAGCATCGGCGCGTGCACCATCTCGGCCCACGGCCCGGCACCTACCAGACCCACAGATAACGTCACGGATCCAGTTTCGCACGCTCCCCGGCCCTGATCGCGTGCTCCGGACGATGCGCCGTGGTCCCGCTGTCGACCACGATCGTCTGACCGGTCGCGGCTGACGTCGAAGTCCTCGAGGAGCTCGCGGGGCGCTGAGAGGAGCGCTCGCGGGGCGCTGAGAGGAGCGCTCGCGGGGCGCTGACCCGCGAGGACTCCGGAGCCTCCACCCCGAAGCGTGGGCGACGGGCCGCTGACGGCATGATAGTGCACCATGGACCAGATGATTCTGCTGCGGCATGGTGAGACCGAGTGGAGCCGGGACGGTCGGCACACCGGACGCACCGACCTGCGACTGACAGCCAAGGGCGAGGAGCAGGCACAGGCGCTGGCCCCGCTGGTCGCGGGCCGGACCTTCGGTCTCACCCTGGTCGGCCCGGCCCTGCGCGCGAGGGACACCGCCGAGCTCGCCGGGATCAAGGACTACGAGACCGACCCCGACCTGTGGGAATGGGACTACGGCGGCTACGAGGGCATCACCACCTTGGCGATCCGCGAGACCCGCCCCGGCTGGTACCTGTGGCGCGACGGCGTCATCCCCGGCGACGCCGATCACCCCGGCGAGAGCGCGGAGCAGGTCGCAGCCCGCGCCGACCGGGTGATCGCCCGCGCCCGGGCCGCGGACGGCGAGGTGCTCC
The DNA here is from genome assembly GCF_035917355.1 of Streptosporangium sp. NBC_01810. Lineage (NCBI taxonomy): Bacteria > Bacillati > Actinomycetota > Actinomycetes > Streptosporangiales > Streptosporangiaceae > Streptosporangium > Streptosporangium sp. NBC_01810. The sequence continues at coordinate 4,404,831 of NZ_CP109070.1, forward strand.
TGGTCGCCCACGGGCACTTCCTGCGGATGCTGTGCGCCCGCTGGCTCGGCCTGCCCCCGGCCGACGGCCGCCTGTTCCGCCTGGACACCGGCACCTACTCCCGGCTCGGCTTCGAGCGCGACGAGCCGGTCGTCCTCACCTGGAACGCCCCGGTCCTCCCCGCCGCCTAGTGGCCCCACACCGAACGTTGACCGGGAAACCCGCAGCGGGGAACAGACGTTCCGGCCCGGAAAAGCCCGGTCAACGTTCGGGGACGCCTCACCAGATCGGGGCGAGGCGGGGGCTCTGCCTAGATCGGGGCGAGGCGGGAGCCGGGAAAGGGCACCAGCAGGGTCTCCCGCCACGGGTCCGCGTAGCCCTCCGCGGTGATACAGCGTGGAGATCTCGTTCAGGCGGCCGCCGCGGCGGGCTGCGGACCTCGCCCCGTCAGCCATTCGAGAACCCTGCGGTGACCGTGGCAGGCATCCTCGAAGTGGCCCCAGCGCCAGTAGCGTGGCTGGTCGCGCACTCCGGTGACCCATGTGCGATAGGACACCGGAGCGGGCGCACCCTCCCCTGTTGCCGCCGAGGCGACGCCGTAGGTACGGATAACGACACGCCCGCCTGGCGCGAACAGCACGTCGTCGGCCACCGGGTACAAGGTCATCTGGTCGAGCACGGTTTGAGCCCCCAATCGCTGTGACCTCAAACTCTTCCGTGCCGTTCCACTCCCCCGGTTACACCACCGGCGCGCCTCGGTTAACCCTGCGGCCCTGACGTAAAAACGGCGTTACACCGTTAAACCGTCGAACTCCCCATCCTTCACGCCGAGCACCAGGGCACGAATCTCGTCCCGGGTGTAGATCAGGGCAGGACCCTCGGGAAAACGCGAGTTGCGGACCGCGATGCTGCCGTCCGAAAGCTCGGCAAGCTCGACGCAGTTACCCGTCGAGTTGCTGTAGCGGCTCTTGCGCCAGCTGGCCCCGGCAAGGTCAGTGGCCGGCATGCCGTTGTAGGTCTGGTTCATTTACATCTCTCTGAGAAGGTCGCCGAGGATCTCGGCGGTGCCCCCGGGCGTGGTGCTTTCCACGCACAACTGCTCCATGGCTGTGAGGTATGGGTCGATGTCCTCACGTTTGTCAAGGTAGAGGGCACCCCAGAGCTGCTCGACATAGACGACGTCCGACAGATCGGACTCGGGAAACCGCAAGATGCTGAACGCACCACCCTCGGCCGCGTGCATGCCGAATCGGAAGGGCATCACCTGAAGGGTGATGTTGGGCAGCGTGGCCACCTCCAGCAGGTGCTGGATCTGCTCACGCATGGTCTCCTTGCCTCCGATGGGACGCCTCAGGGCCGCCTCGTCGATGACCGCCCACAACCGGGGGCCGTCCTTCTTCGTCAGGCGATCCTGCCGCTGCATGCGCATATGCACACGACGCTCGATCTCCGCCTCCAGCGCGTCCGGGTAGCCCAACCGGATCACGGTGCGCGCGTAGGCGGACGTCTGCAGCAGGCCGGGAATGAACTGCACCTCGTAGGTGCGGATCATGTTCGTCGCCTCCTCCAGCCCCACGTAGGTGGTGAACCAGTTCGGCAACAGGTCGCCGTACTTGTGCCACCAGCCGGGGGTGTTCGCCTCGCGGACCATCTCCAGCAGGCCGCGCCGTTCTGCGTCGTCGAGCACGCCGTACAGGGTGAGCAGGTCTTCCACGTCACGCGTCTTGAAACCGACACGTCCGAGTTCCATGCGGCTGATCTTGGACTCTGAGGCACGGATGTGGAATCCCGCGGCCTCACGGGCGAGCCCTTTCTCCTCACGCAGCCGGCGCAGGCTCGCGCCGAGCATGATGCGCCGGACAGTGGAACCGGTACCGGGCGGATCCATGGACACGTGGTGCTCCTCGCTCGCTTTCCTGATCGACAGTCTGTCACTTCGCGGCCGAAGAATCCCTGGCCACGATCAAGATCCCCTTTCGCATGAAATTACCCAATCACGGGTAACGGTAGCGGTTGCACACACCTTATGCACGTGCATTCGCTCTTGCACCTGCACGGGAGTTTGCACCATGATTGCGGCTGTGCAGTCCGCCCAAACCGCGCCTCCCCGAGCGTCAACGTCATGGACGGCGCTCGACTGGTGGCCCCCCGCAGGCTGGTGGCCCGACTCCGCGCGCGATCTTCTCCTTGGATCCCCGGCAGTCATGGCCAGCGCCACCTTCGTGCTCCCGCCACACGCCGAGTCCGTCCACTCCGCCCGCAGCTTCGCGACCGGCACTCTCACCGGCTGGAATCTCGGCGAGCTGAGCGAGAACATGGAGCTGGTCGTCTCGGAACTGACGACCAACGCCATCAGACACGGCCTCCGGCTCGCCGAGTCGCGCGCCAGGGAGCCGGTCCGGCTCTCCCTGCTCCGGCGGGGCAACCTGGTCGCCTGCACACTCAACGACCCGGGAGCCGGCTTCCCCACGCTTCGCGATCCATCGCCACTCGACATCGGCGGCCTCGGACTGCACATCGTCGAGTCGCTGAGCCTCCGCTGGGGCTGGGCACCGCTGGCCCCGTACGGCAAGATTGTCTGGGCCGTCCTCAGAACGGGCCTTCGCGAGGATCCCGCTCCCCTCGACCGCCCGTAGCCTCACGAACGCCCGCCGCGTACCGTTCCCCCGCTTCTCCACGACCTCCACCGACCCCTTCCGGACGGCGCCGCCTCTTCCCCTTAAGGGCGCCAACCGGTCCCGGGGCCGCCACTTCTCCCTCTTGGCGGCCCCGGGACCGTTAGAACCGGATGGAGACCTCACATAACGCGTCGCATTCTGCGCGGTAGATGCCGTCAGAGATGCCCTCTGCATTACCGTGGATGTTTATGGCTCACGGAGAGTCCCCGCGCGAGATTCCTGAGAGAGCTGCGAGATGGACGATCACCTGCTCGGCTGGTTGAAAACCCTCGACGAAGAACGGCTCGCCCGAGTTCTGGCCAACCGGCCGGACGCCATCGCCCCGCCGTGGCCGCGCCGCCTGGACACCCTGGCGCAGCGGCTGGGCAGCGGGTTCGCGGTGATGGAGGTCATGCGCGGCCTGCCGCTGCCCTCCCTGGAGGTGGCACAGGCCTCACTGACCCTCGGCGAGCAGGCCGGGCCTGAGGCGGTGGCCCGGTTCATGGGCGTGCCCGAGGCCGAGGTGGCGCCCTGGCTCGACCTGCTGTTCGACCACGCCCTGGCGTGGCCGGACGGTGAGGGCCGTATCCGGGTGGCCGAGGGGCTCGCCCGGTGGTGGACCGCCCCCTGCGGGCTCGGTGAGCCGCTCCCCAACTACCTGAACTCCTGGACCGTCAGCGCCGACGCGCTGCGCGGGCTGGCCAGGACCCTGGGCCTGCCGAACGGCCCGAAACGGCACACGGTCGCCAGGGTCACCGAGATCCTCTCCGACCCTCAGCGGGTGATCGCGCTGCTGGAGAAGGCCCCGGAGGGCGCGAGGCGGCTGCTTGAGGAGTTCGCCTGGGACGGTCCCGTCCGAGACGTGGACGGCGGCGCGTTCGTGGTGCCGGGGGCTCCCGAGAAGTGGGCCGCCGATCACGGGCTGCTCTTCCGCCCCAGCTGGAACGTGGCCGCGATGCCTCGTGAGGTGGCGCTCGCGCTGCGCGGCCCCGACTACCATCCGCCCTTCACCCCCGTACCGCCCGACCTCGCCACGGTCCCGGTCGATCCCGAGGCCGTCGACCACCTGATGACCCTGGCCGCGCCACACGTGGTGGAGCGCTGCGCCGCCATGCTGGAGAACACCGCGAAGTTCCCGCTGCCGCTGCTCAAGGCAGGCGGGGTGGGCGTGCGCGAGGTCCGTCGAGTGGCCAGGGACACCGGCTGCGACGAGGACGAGACCCGGCTGCTGCTGGAGGTCTGCGCGGTGGCCCGGCTGCTGGCCTGGGACGATTCCGCCGGCGGGCTGGTGCCCACCGAGAAGTTCGACCGCTGGCGGCTGGACGACGCGGCCGCCAGGCTCCGGGTACTGCTGTCGGCGTGGTGGCGGATGGAGCGCTCGTCGCTCCGGAAGGTCGACGGCAAGTACGGCACGGTGCTCGGCGACGATCCCGCCGGAGCCATGGTCGCCCGTGCTCGGAGGGCGGTGCTCGGCGTGCTGGCCCGTCTGCCCGCCAACACCGCGTGCGTCGACCGGGCCGGGCTGGTCGAGTCCACGTACTGGCACGCCCCGCTGCTGGACCGGTCGCTGCTGGCCGAGTGCGCTTCCGCCGTGTTGGAGGAGGCCCGGATGCTCGGGCTGGTCGCCCTCGACACGATCACCGACCTCGGCCGCGCGATAGCCGGGCTGGACGCCTTCCCCGGCGACGAGATCGACGACTCCACGCCCCTGGTGGAGAACGATCCCGTACTGGTCGAGTGCTCCACCAGGGCGCTGGCCAGCGTGCGGCGGAGCGCGCTCTTCGGCGCCGACCTCACCGCGGTGGTGACCGGCCCGCCCGCGGGCGAGCTCGCCGAGCTGCTCGACCGGGCCGCCGAGCGCGAGTCGCGCGGCGCGGCCTCGGTGTGGCGGTTCACCCCGGCCAGCGTGCGCCGGGCCATGGACTCCGGCTACACCGCCGAGGGCCTGCTGACCGACCTCGCGGAGGTGGGCAGGGTTCCGCAGCCCCTCGACTACCTGATTCACGACGTGGCCAGGCGGCACGGCGAGGTCACGGTGACCACCGTCGCCTGCATCGTGCAGGCCTCCGACCCGGCGCTGCTGGCCGAGATCGCCGGGCACCGGCGGCTGGGCAGGCTGGGCCTGCGGCTACTCGCCCCGACCGTGCTGGCCAGCGCGATGCCCGCCGACAGGACCCTGACGGCGCTGCGGGAGAACGGCTACGCCCCGGTGCCCATCGAGGACACCGGGGAGATCACCATCCGCAGGGCCCGCGTCGAGGAACCACGGAACGGACGGCTGATCCTGCTGCCCGGGGGCAGGGTCGCCGAGTTCGAGCAGCCCCCGTACCCGCTGGTGGAGCCGCCGCCGGACCCTCGCGAGCACGCTCAGCGCCTGCTCGTCGCCGAGGGCCAGGCCGCCCAGTCCGGCGGCAGGACGTGGGCGGTCATCGGCCGCATGGCCTCCCGCCTGCCGACCGCCCAGCAGTCGCTGCTCGGCTTCGTCGTCGACCGGGGCGTGCGGGCGGCGATCACGCTGACCGACGGCCTGACCGCCACCATCAGCCACGGCGAGCTGCGCAGCGGCGTGCTCGACGCGTGGTGCGAGGAGGCGGGCGACTACCTGGAGTTCCCGCTCGCCGACATCATCGAGGTCCGCGGCGCCTACGCCTGATCCCGTCCGCTCCACCTCGTAGGCCTACCGGGTCTGCCGTCTCGGCTCCGCTCCCGCACGCGGCGAGGGCGAACACGAGGCCGACGGCCATGAATCCCCGCTGCGGAGAACCGGTAGGGACATTTCCCTCTTTGAAGGATAGGCTTACCTAAATGACTATTTCATTAGATTAGCCTTACCTTGGCCATACCGGCAGGGAGGGGTACCCGGTGAGTAGGGACGTCGTGGCCATGGCCGCGTCCGAGAGGGAACGACGTTGAGACTGTACGGCACCGGCCTGACCCTCTCCTACGACAAGCGCGTGGTGGCCAGAGATCTGGACGTCACGATCCCCGACGGGTCGTTCACCGTGATCATCGGTCCCAACGCGTGCGGCAAGTCCACGATGTTGCGGGCCCTGGCCCGCATGCTCAAGCCCCGCGCGGGGGCGGTCCACCTGGACGGATCCGTGATCACCTCGCTGCCGTCCAAGGAGGTGGCGCGCAGGTTGGGCCTGCTGCCGCAGAGCTCGATCGTGCCCGACGGCATCACGGTCGCCGACCTGGTGGGCCGGGGCCGCTATCCGCACCAGCGGATGATGCGCCAGTGGTCCCGCGAGGACGAGGCCGCGGTGGCGGCGGCCATGGAGTCGACGGACGTGACCGAGCTGGCCGACCGCTGCGTGGACGAGCTCTCCGGCGGCCAGCGCCAGCGCGTCTGGCTGGCCATGGCGCTGGCCCAGGAGACCCCGATCCTGCTGCTCGACGAGCCGACGACCTTCCTGGACATCGCCCACCAGATCGAGGTGCTCGACCTCTGCGCCGACCTGCACGAGCAGGGCAGGACCCTGGTCGCCGTACTGCACGACCTGAACCAGGCCTGCCGCTACGCCACCCACCTGATCGTGATGCGCGACGGCCGGATCGTCGCCGAGGGCGACCCCTCCTCGATCGTCACGGCCGGGCTGGTACGGGAGGTCTTCGACCTGCGCTGCGAGATCATCAAGGACCCGCAGAGCGGCACCCCGCTGATCGTCCCCGAGACCCGCCGCCGCGCCGTCGCCAGGACATAGGCGCGGGGCCGCGTCCGAAGGCGGCGGGTCTCCTCCGAGAGGCTAGCCCTCCAGCGCGACCCGGCGGGCAAGGCCCAGCGGGAGGCCGCCGGAACCCGCCAGCGTGTCGTGGAAGGTGCGCAGATCACCGCGGCCCGCGGCCAGGTAGTCGTCGCGGATGCGGTCGATCTCGTCCTCGAAGTCTCCGGGGCCTTCCGTGCCCTGTCCCCCCTGCTCCCCCTGCAGCCGCTCCAGCCAGCGGCGCGCCTGCCGCTCCCTGGCGAGGATGCCCGCCTCGGTGAAGTCGCCGAGGGTCCTGTCGTACCCCGGCGCGCCCGCGAGGGCGGCATAGATGGGATTCTCCGCCAGATACCAGTCGATAAATTCGCTTACGAGCGCGGGAGACGTCATAGCGCGAGATCCTACTTCGCAGGCGATTTCACCACCGATGTCGTTGCCGACCGGCCTTCTCACGACCCGAGTCCACGGACAAGCAGGCACGGCTCCGCGGTTCCCATAAACTTCATGACGTGGGTGACCCGAAGTTCGAGATCCAGATGCTCCACGACCGCGTCATGGTCAAGGTCGAGCAAGAGTCAGAGGAACGGCGCAGCACGGCCGGCATCGTCATCCCGGCGACGGTGAAGATGGCCAACCGCCTCGTCTGGGGTGAGGTCTGCGGCGCGGGCCAGAACGTCCGGGCGGTCAAGGTCGGCGACAAGGTCCTGTTCAACCCCGAGGACCAGTACGAGGTCGAGGTGCACGGCCAGCTCTACCTGGTCATGCGCGAGCGCGACCTGCACGCCATCGCCACCCCGCAGACCGACAACGGCACCGGCCTGTACCTCTGAGCTCCGCGAAGGACGTCCCCACCGCTCGGTGAGAGACCCCTTACCTCCGGGTGTATCCGAGATAGAGCTTGTTGTTCCAGTCGGCGGCGGCGAAGGCGGCCAGCACCCGCGTGGTCTTGCCCTTCAGGGTCGACAGGACCACCTGGTAGTGGTTCCCGGAGGGGATGACCGCGATGAAGTGCTTCTCGTCCCACCACCCCCACAGGGCCTTCGGCTTGATGCCGGGCACCTTGGCCGCGAGCCTGCCCGAGGTGCGATCCCAGACGCAGACGTGCTCGGTGTGGCTGGACGGGCACCAGGTCATCAGGCCCTTGCCCGAAGGGGTGAAGGCGTCCTCCCCGCCGGCGGGTCTGCCGGTCTTGGCCAGGGTGCGGCGGATCGTGCCGTCCTGCCCGTAGAAGCGGGCACCGCCCTGGTACTCGGCCACCACCTCGGTGCCGTCGGAGCTCCAGCGGAACCGCGCGGCCTTGTCGACACCGGCCACGGTCACCGCCTTGGCGCTCTTCGCCGACACGTCGACGACCACGAACCCGGAGGCCACCCACGCCGAGCCGCTCTTCCGCTCGGTGGTCAGCACCGCCTTGCCGCCGTCGCGGCTCCAGTGCACGTAGTGCGCGACGAGCGGCTTCTTCACCGTACGGATCCTGGTGCCCTTGGAGGTCGCCAGGTCGAGCAGGACGACCGAGTCGTAGCCGCTCTTGTAGGAGGTGGGCACCGCGAGTGCGTTGCCCCCCTTCGGCGCGACCGTGACCTCCTGGTAGGCGGCCTGCCGGGTGAACCCGTCGCCCCTGCGCAGATAGGTCATCTTGCCCAGGGAGTAGGAGGTCACCCTGAGCGGGTCCGTGGAGTCCTCCCGTACGGTGACCCGGGTGCCGGGCAGCACGGTGTCAACGGGTGCGGCCTCGGCGTACGCGGCCGCGGGGAGCGGAACGATCGCCGAAGCCAGCACGACAAGGCAGCCGAGGAACCGGTAAATCCCAGGAGTCGCGGGCACGCCGGAATCCTAAGCCGGAAATCTCCCAAGATCCCGATCTAGACCGAATCGGTTAGAACAGGTGTAAGAGGGGCTCAGGGTGGTGATGGTTCATGCTTCACCCGTCACCGCCCCACACCTCAGACACTCCTCGACCACGGGGACGCGATGGCGCCGGTCTTCGTAGAACCGGTGACCGAGCGCCGCCACGACGAGCACCCCGCCGAGCAGCAGGAGCATGAACGGCCCGTACTTCTCATGTCCAATCAGGCCCATGACGAGATGGGCTATGCCTGCGGCGACGATGATCGCGCCGACGTTGAGCAGTTCCTTGTTGAGCGTCCACCCCGAGGCGGATCGTTCCCGTTCCGTCTCACTCATGTCCCCAGGTTCACTACCGTCAGTTACAGGCTCCGACGGATTCCGTCACCACGATGTAAAAGGCGGAGCGGCAATGTAAAACGCGGAGCATCTTCTCGCGGCGGCAAACGTTGTGATCCATCGGGAAACAGGGCTTCCCCCGGCCGCACAGAGATCTGACGGCCGGGAGGCAGACTCCGTCAGCCGCCGAGCCGGCGGAACCTGCGCGCCGACAGCGGCAGGAAGACGGCGATCAGCAGCAGCGGCCAGACCACCGCCATGAGCGGGGCGTTCTGCACGATCCACGACTCCCCCGCCCAGCCGGGGTTGTCGAAGAGCCCTCTGGCGGCCGTGGCGGTGGCCGAGAGCGGGTTCCACTGCGCGATCGCCCCGAGCCAGCCGGGCATGGTGGCGGGGTCGACGAACACGCTGGACAGGAAGCCGACGGGCCAGACCAGGATCTGCACCGACGTCACCACCTCCGGCCCTCCCGCGACGAGGCCGACATAGATTCCCACCCAGAGCAGGGCGAAGCGCAGCAGCAGGAGCAGGCCCACGGCGGCCAGCGCCTCGGGCAGGCCGCCCTCGGCACGCCAGCCGAGCAGCAGCCCGGCCCCGATCATGACGGCCAGCCCGACCACCGAGTTGAGCATGTCGGCGATCCCGCGGCCCATGACGACCGCCGAGGCGCTCATGGGCATCGAGCGGAACCGGTCGGTCACGCCCTTGGCCGCGTCGGTGGTGACCGCCATCATCGTGCTCTCCAGGCCGAAGAGCATCGTCATGGCGAACATGCCGGGGATCAGGAAGTCGAAGTAGCCACCCCCACCGGGAACACCGATGGCGCCGCCGAACAGGCCGCCGAACATCAGCACCATCATGACCGGGAAGAGCCAGCCGACGATGACCGTCCCCGGGCGGCGGACCCAGTGATTCAGGTCGCGCAGGGTGATCGTCCAGGAGTCGGCCAGTGCCCAGCCGAACCGGGAGAGCGGAGAGGTGGCGGGCAGGGTCGAGGTCGTCGTACTCACGCGGACACCTCCGTACGGGCCGCCGGGGCGGGGGCCGGGAACCGCTCGCCGCCTGTGGCGCCCGTCAGGTGCAGGAAGACCTCGTCGAGCGTGGGGCGGCGCAGCGTGACGTCGATCGGCTCGATTCCGGCGTCGCCGAGCGCGGTGGCCATGGTGACGAGTGCCCGGGTGCGCTCGGCGACCGGGATGCTGACCCGGCGCGATTCGGCGTCCACCTGGATCCCGCCGGACGCGACCCGCGCCGCGAGCGCCTCCGCCCTGGCCACGTCCGCCGGATCGGCGAGGACGAGGTCGAGCCAGTCGCCGCCGATGGCGGACTTCAGCTCCTCCGGGGTGCCCTCGGTGACGACCCGGCCCGCGCCGAGCATCGTGATCCGGTCGGCCAGCCGGTCCGCCTCCTCCAGGTACTGGGTGGTGAGCAGCACCGTCGTGCCGGAGCCGACCAGGTCACGGATGGCCGACCAGACCTCCTGGCGGGCTGCCGGGTCGAGGCCGGTGGTGGGCTCGTCCACGAAGAGCACCGAGGGCGCGACGATGAGGCTCGCCGCCAGGTCGAGTCGCCTGCGCATGCCGCCGGAGTACTCGCCGACCGGCTTGGCCCCGGCGTCCGCCAGCGAGAAGCGCTCCAGCAGGTCGTCGGCCCGCCTCCGCGCCCCGGTGGCCGGCAGGTGGTTCAGCCTGCCGAACATCACCAGGTTCTGCCGCCCGCTGAGGATCTCGTCGACCGCCGCGTACTGGCCGACCAGCCCGATCCGCTCGCGAACCTGCCGCGCCTGCGCGACGACGTCGAATCCCGCGACGCTCGCCCGGCCCGAGTCCGGGCGCAGCAGCGTGGACAGGATCCGGATCACCGTGGTCTTGCCCGCGCCGTTGGGCCCGAGCAGGCCGCAGACCGTGCCGGCCGCCACCCGCAGGTCGAACCCGTTGAGCCCCGTCCCCTCGGAGGCACCCGCATAGTTCTTGCGCACGTCGTGCGCGGCGATCGCGAACTCTGCCGCTTTCACAGTCACCCGTTTCACCCCTTTTCGCCCGTCTTCTCATCCGGTGCCGTCGCACCTCTAAAGCGTAGACTGTACCGTACATCGTACGGCTCGGTTACGGTGGTCTCAACGACGAGAATCTGGAGACCGTTCCCTTGAGTGCGAAAAAAGCTTCCGACGCCGACCCGGCACGCAGCCTGGCGCTCCTGTGGGGCTCGCACAGCAAGCCGGGGCGCTCCGGGCTCACCGTGCGCTCGATCGTCCTGGCGGCCATCGAGCTGGCCAACGCCGAGGGGCTCGAAGCGGTCTCGATGCGCCAGGTCGCCGAGCGGCTGGAGGTCGGGACCATGTCCCTCTACACCCACGTCCCCGGCAAGGGCGAACTGGTCGACCTCATGGTCGACACCGCCTACGGGGAGCTGTACGCCGATGTGGACACTCCGTCCCGGCAGGCAGGCGGGTGGCGGGGCGCGATGGGGTTCGTCGCCGCCCGCAACTGGGACCTCTACCGGCGCACCCCATGGATGCTTCAGGTCATCGACGCCCGCTCCACGCTGGGGCCGAACGCGTCGCTCAAGTACGAGGCCGAGCTACGCCCGCTGGACGGCGTCGGCCTGACGGACGTCGAGATGGACTCCGTCCTGGCCCTGGTCCTCAGCCACGTGCAGAGCACCGCCAGGGCCGCGGCCAACCAGGAACGGGTCCGGCAGGAGAGCGGGATGACCGACACCGAGTGGTGGCTGTCCAACGCCCCGATGCTCGACAAGATCATGGACGGCACCCGCTTCCCCGTCGCCTCCCGCGTCGGCGAGGCGGCGGGCCAGGCCCACCAGGCGATCTCCGACCCCGCCCACGCCCTCACCTTCGGCCTGGACCGCATCCTGGACGGGGTCGCCGCCCTGATCGCGAGCAGAGATCACCCGTAGGCCGGACACTTACCGGGCTTTCATCCCGTGACCCGTCGACCTGGATGATCTGTGCCGTCCATCGGCGGGAAGATCCCGGCCGTCAGTCCTCACGGAAGTGCTCGATATCGGCGCAGACCACCTGAACGATCGTCGCGGCGGCCGTCGCGGCAGCGGCGCGACCGAGCATGCAGCGATCGATGAGCAGTTCACGGACCCCGACGCGGAGGGCCTTCTGCAGGTAGTTGCTCTGGGGGAAATGCGGAGGACGGACCCCCTCGCGGATGAGAACGACGAGTTCCCTCGCCACCGTGACCGCGAGACCGGGTTCACTCGCCGTCCCCAACTCCTGGGCCAGAACCTGCTCCATGATGCTGTAGATCGGCCCCTCGGTATGGGGCGCCAGGCCCAGCGCGAGGATGTCCGCCTCCGGCGCCAGTGTCTGCTCGACCAGTTCGCGCAGTGCTTCGGCCAGTTCCTCCCATGAGTCGTTCAGCCGCCGCAGGAGGTCGTCGATCTGCTCGCTGATGCTCTGGGCACGGATTGGGTCGGTGGCCGAGACGCGCTCCAGGTGGTGCCTGAGGGCGTACTCCAGCTCCCGTGCGCGGTCGCGACCGCTCCTGATGGCGTCGACCGCTTCCATGAAGCCGGGAGTGGTGATCTCCACCGGGGGAACCTGCTGTCCGGCCTGGCCCGCGCGGACGTGCTCGTCGAGCAGCTCGCGCAGCAGGGCACTGTGACGGTAGACGTCCTGCTGTCCCAACTGCGTGTCCCGGAACAACCGTCGGGCATGCCACTGGACGTCGTAGACCGCCCTCGCCAGATCGAGATGTTCAAGGGCCTCATCACGCGGCAGCAGCCGCTCGACGCCGAGCAGCAGGTCCTCGACCGCGGCGTCGAACCGGCGGCGGGTACGGGGATCTTCGAGCAGGTGGAGCATCTCGGACCTCCCCTCCTCGCTCTCGATCATGTCGATGTCGAGCTCCACGAGCAGATCGCGCATGCACTTGGCCGCGCTCACCAGGCGGGGCAGCTCGTGGTCGAGCAACTCCTCCCGCATCCCGGTCAGGTCCTCCTGGTCATAGTCCGCGAGCGCCCGCCCGAGGTTGTCGATGATGCCCACGTAGTCGACGACGAGCCCGTGGCGCTTGTTGCGGGCGGTCCTGTTGGTCCGCGCGACCGCCTGGAGGAGCTCCGCGTCCCGGATGGAGCGGTCGATGTAGAGTGCCTGCTCCAGCGGCGCGTCGAAGCCGGTGAGCAGCATGCTCTGGACCACCAGGAAGGCGATCGGGGCCGGTCCGCTCTCATCGCTGAAGGCATCGTCACGGGCGTACTTCGTACGGTCGTGCTCCGCCCAGGGCGTGTCATCCGTGTAGCGAGGTTCGGCCCGCGAAAAGGGAGCGGGAACGGGAGTGGAAAACGGCGCGACGAACCGGTCCGTGTGCTCCTTGTGCGCCTCGGACGCCGTCCACCGCCTCCAGTCCTCCGGATCGCCGTCCCGGTGCGAGATGACCGTGGCGAACTCCACCCTGGCCAGGAGCCGGCGGAAGCGGTTCGCCATGGCGAGCACCGGGGCCTCGAACCCGTCATGTGCCCCCTCGTCCTGCCGGTGGAGCCGCGCGGCGGCCAGGAGCGCGTCCCTGGCCTTCCCCAGTGCCTCCCCGTAGCGCACGGCCGCGAGCCTGGACACCGCGACGACCTGTGCCTTGAAACCGTCTGGCAGGCCCGTGAGCACCCAGTGGGCGAGCATGTCACGTGCCTTGGCCTCGATCAGGTCCCTGGACTCCAGGATCTCCCGGAGTGCGACGACGGCGGGGCCGCCGCCCATCTCCCGCTCCATCGCCAGGTCGAGTTGGACCCGGTCGATGAGATGACCGGGCAGGTGGCGCCCCTCGTAGCGGATGGGCACGATGGTGCGGTCCGTCTCGGCCTCGGTCAGACCGTAGTGGTCGACCGTGATGCCGAACAGGCTCCGGGTCGTCTGCTTGAACGAACGGACGATCGGGGTGCCGGTGAAACCGATCATCGCCGCGTTGGGAACCGATGCCCGTAATCGCTGGTGGAAGGTGCCCGACTGGGTCCGGTGGGCCTCGTCGACGAGCAGCAGGATGCGGCTGCTCTTGTTGAGCACGGTGGTGGCGAACTCGACGCCCTCGGAGTCTCCTGCCAGCCCTGTCACCGTCCGGGGCCCCGCGTCGTCCCTACGCGCCTGCTGGATCATCATCTGGAACACGCCGGGAACGCCCCGGGTGAGGTGCCTGCGGGCCTCCCGGCTGCTCGTGAGGACCTTGACCTTCTCACCACTGAGCCGCAGGACCGGGGTGAGCTGGCGTCGTAGGTCCAGCCGATCGGAGACCACCATCACCATGAGGTCTTCCAACCCCCTGGTCGTACGGATCTTCCGTACCAGGAAGGTCATGGTGAGGGTCTTACCGGCGCCCTGGGTGTGCCAGAGCAGGCCTCCCCGATCCTGCGGGGAGACCCCGTGCCGCAGCCGGAAGACCATGGCGTGGACTGCCTTGAACTGCTGGTGGCGGGCGACGATCCGATTGTCGGTCCCACTCCGGTGGGTGCAGACGGAGAAGTTTCGCACCAGGTCGAGAAGGTGGGCCGGCCGGAGTGCCCCGGCGAGCAGGGTCTCCAGCTCGCTGAGCGGACCGGGCACGCTCAGCTCGGCGCGCACCTCGTCCTCGGCGACGGGCAGGGTCGTGCGCCAGACGGCGAAGTCCTCGGGCCGGGAGGTGACCGTCCCCAGCTTGGCCCCGACGCCGTCCGTGGCGACCAGGACCTGCACGTAGCGGAAGAGCTCGGGCACGCTCCGGTCGGGGGCCAGCGCACGCTCCCCCGTCCAGGAACGCAGCGCGTCGACTGCGTCGCGCACCCCGCCCACCAGTGAGGCGACGGCCGCCACGACGAACGGAATACCGTTGACATATCCGACGGCGTCGAGACGGATGTCGGACACACCGCCGTCGCGGGGTCGCTCGACGGGATGCCCGGTGACGAGGAGGAATTCGTTGGCGCCCGGGGCGTCCCAGTCGACCAGCCGGACGACCTGCCGCCTGCCGCCGTCCCAGTCGGACAGTCCCTCGACGTCCACGCCGGACTGCAGGACCTCCAGTACCTTCCGGTTGCCCTCCACCATGTCCATGGGGATGCGGCGGGTCAGTTCCTCCCAGACCTGCTCCAGACGTCCGGGGTCGAGCCACGGCTGACCGTCGCGCAGGTTGATGCGCCGGACGGCGGCCAGGAAACGGTCTTTGAGCAGCCCTTCATGGTGATCGCCGATGTCGCGGGCGGTCTTCATGGACCAGTCGACGGCCTCGTGCCAGCCCAGCCGCCCCAGAAGCCTGGCGATCCTCTTCTGTGCCACATGGTTCACGGTGGCCGACCGCCCCTTCTGAGCAAAATGTGGGAACTGAATCTAGCGCTAGGTCACGACATTTGCTGACGTTTCCTGCGTGGGTATCCCAGGTCGCGCAGATGTACGGCAAGACGGGCCGCGGCCTCCTCGCGCTCACGTTCCAGGTCTTCGAGCGAGATCTCGTACTTGTCGGCGAGCCTGCGAAACCCGGCGGTCAGCTCACGCCTGGCCGCCTCCAGACGCTCCTCGATCCGGGCGGTCACGTCCTGGCCGAACACGTCGACGACCAGCTGTCCCGCCTGCTCCGAGGTGAGCTTGGCCGCCTCTGTCTCAATGGTGGTGGGCAGGACCGCCGCAACGGAGTCGACCGCCTTACCCACGATGTCGCGGTCGCTCTTGAGCCTCTTCAGATCGGCCGCGGGAACACCCTCCTCCTCGGCGGCCTTCACCTTGGTGTCGAGCTCGGCGTAGGCGGCCTCCGCGGCCTCAGCTCCTTCGCCGTACCAGGGGATCAGCCGTTCGACGAAGGGACGCTCACGGACCGCGCGCCACTCGGCGCCCGTCGTGGGCTTGGGCTTTCCGCGAACCCGCCGGGTGGGAAGAGCCGCCACCGCGCTCGCGGCCCAGGCCCCGATCAGGTGTATCGGCCCCTGTGCCGCGAGCGTCTTCACGTCGGCCAGGTTGTCCGCCCACCACTCGGCGACGACGCCGGCCGCGGTGAACTCGTCCAGCAGTGGAATGGACGCGACCACCTCGCAGAATGAGGAGATGAGCGAGGCCCTGGCCGCCATCGGGGCGCCGTTGACCGGCAGTTCCTCCAGCAGTACGGCGTGCTTGCGCCACCAGGTCTCGACGGCGGCCCGGAAGGCGGCCTCCCGATCTCCCGCGAGGCCGTCCACGCGGGCCGCCGTCGCCTCGTGCCCTTCGGGCAGGAAGTCGAGGTAGCCGTCATCCGGGGCGGTGAAGAAGGCGGCGGGCTCAAGGCCGTAGGCGGTGAAGGCGGGGGCGAGCGCCTCGACCTCGGCGCGGGGGATGCCGCCGTAAAGGTGGGCGGAGACGTCCTGCGGCTCCGGCTCCGGTGTGTTGTCGACCCACCTGCGGATGTTCAGGTTGGCGCCGTCGTCGAGCAACTCCTTCACCGGCACAACCCGGGAGAAACCGCCGATCTCCCGCCACTCCTGGTAGGTTCGTACGATCTTCTCGGCGTGTTCCTCCCCGAGGATGTTCTGCTTGCGCCCACGCCGGTACTCGCGGTCGGCGTTGACGAACAGGACCTTGTCCCGGGCGTGTGCGGGCTTGTGTCCGGGCGCGCGGAGAATCAGCAGGCAGATGGGGATGCCGGTGCCGTGCAGGATGCCGGCCCCCAGGCCGATCACCGCCTCGACGGCGTCGGCGCGGAGCAGGCTCTCCCTGATCTCCTTCTCCACCCGGTCGCGGAACAGCACTCCGTGCGGCATGACGGTGACCGCCACGCCGTCGTCGGCGAGCGAGGCGACCATGTGCTGGACGAACATCAGGTCGGCGCTCGGCGAGGTGCCGTGTTCGAACCGCCGGTAGTCGCGCGAGGTCGCGACCCCCTGGTCATAGTCCTTCCAGGAGAACTCCGGGTTGCTGAGGATCCGGTTGAACCGCTGGGGCACTCCACCGTCAAGGTGCCGGGGCTCGGCGAGAGTGTCGCCCAGCCTGACGTCGGCGTCGCGGATGCCGTGCAGTAGCAGGTTCATCCGGCCGGCCGCCCAGTGCGCCGTCGACAGCTCCTGCCCGGAGAGCGAGACCGTGTGCGCCTGGCCCGGGTGGTGGTCGGCGATGTACTCACGGGCGTAGACGAGCACGCCGGCCGAGCCCGCGCAGGGATCGTAGACGGAGTCGCGAGGACGGGGTGCGGCGAGGCGGACCATCAACCGCACCACCGAACGGGCGGTGTAGAAGTCGCCGCCCTTGGAGTCGACGCTCTCGGCGAAGTCCCGCAGCACCTTCTCGTAGGCCAGCCCGATCAGGTCGGGAAATTCGAGATCCTCGTCCCTCAGCCGGATCCCGCTGAACAACCGGACGAGCTCCACCAGGGTCGCGTTCTTCAGCTGGGCTCCATCGGGGGCCCGGTTGAAGTCAATGTGCCGGAGCACTCCGTCGAGATCCTCGTTGTTCTTCTCCAGGCCGTGCAGGGCGGCGTTGAGGTGACCGCCCATCTCCATGCTCCGCCCCGCGAGGCTCGCCCAGCGCGACTCCGGGGGAACGAATATCTCAGTGCCGTAGGTCTCGGGGTCGTCGGCCGCCTCCGTGGCCTCCGCCGGGTCGCGCGTACGGGCCAGTTCGGCGTCGTACGCGCACTGCCAGGCCCGCTCGAAGGCGTCGGAGCACCGTTTGAGCAGCAGCAGCGCGAAGACGTAGTTGCGCTTGGCGGAGACGTCGAGTTTGCCGAGGCCGTTCGCGGCTTCAAGGAGCAGGTTTTCGAGCTGGGGAAGGGTGACCCTGGACACGAGGGGGGCTCTCCGGGTTAGGCGGTGGTGAAGCCGAGGCTTTCCAGCATGACGTAGACCCCGGTGGAGGGATCCCTTTTCAGGATCGGACAACTCTCGTGGTGCGGCTCCCGCCTGCCGTCCGCGACGCGGCGGTCCGGATCGCACAGGCCGCTCTCACAGCCCGCGTCCAGCTTCCTGGCCAGCTTGATCGCCTGACCGAGGTTGGCCGAGAGCGCGGCCTGGCGGACCGGAGAGAGGAGCCGCTTGTCCTTCTTCGGAGCGTAGTCTTCGAATCCGGCGGTCCCCTGGAGCTTGGAGACCAGGAAGGCACTGCTATCCCCCTGGGGGGTGGGGCGCCCGGGAGCGAAGTGCAGCCAGAGCCACAGGTCAAAGGAGGGATGGGAGAAGGCGACCTTGATCTGGTTCTTCCTGGCGAGAACGGCTGCAGACTCGACATCGGGGTGCTCGTCACGGTCGAACATGACCCAGACATTCTCGCGATCACCTCGATAGAGGCCTTTCCGCACCTTGATGGCGCGTTCAACCGCTCCCGTGGGCTTGAATCCCTCCGGCCTGGTGTAGGGGATGACGTGGAAACGCATCGTCTTGCCGAAACTCGCTTCCAGCAGCTTGAGATAGTCGCCCTCGGTCTCTCCCTCGCACACGACGTACAGGGTCTGCTGAGACCGGTTGGTTCCCAGCTTGCGCCCCGGGTGCACATCCTTCCCGGGAACGGCGTTGCGACGGCTCACGCGCTACACCCCTGTGGCTCGGCACGTGCCTCGTCGTCCGGCACGTAGGCGATCGTGTCAGCGACGTCCCCGCTGTGCACTCGGGGGATGCCTCCGTAGGCGCCGGACAGGTAGCGCCGGGCCAGCGGCTCGCCCTTGCGGGGCCGTGCGTCGGTCAGCGGGTAGAGCTCCGAGCGGCCTCCGGCTCCCTTCTCCGTGATCCATACCTGATCCCGGTCCAGGGGTTGCTGGGGGTGCAGACCGCTGATCAGGGTGGTGTCGTGCACGGTGGCCACGAACTGGGCGTGCCGGGGATTGGCCTCCTCGCTGCGGAAGGTCCGCACCACCTCGGCGGCCAGCAGGGGATGCAGGCACGCGTCCAGCTCGTCGACGAGCAGGAGCGCCCCGGTGTCGAGCGCCTCCAGCATGGGACCGATGAACGCGAACCACGACTGGGTGCCCGCCGACTCGTCGTGGAAGTCCATCGGGACCGGCCCCGACTCCCCCTCGTGGATGAGGCGGATGCGCGGCTCGCCCAGCTCGAAGTCGACCTCCGCACCGCAGATCCCGAGGTCGGCCACCTTCAGCAGCGCCACGATCTGCCGCCTGCGCACCGGATCGCGGAGCATCGTCCCGGTGAAGTCGCGCCGCGCCTGTTGGTCGTGGCCCATGCTGACCCACCAGAAGTTCTTCCCGAACCAGTCGCGGAGCGGGGAGAGCTGCGGATGGTTGTAGTCGGCGGCGACGGTGAGGAAGAGCGCGGTGGCCTTCGTCCGGGGGACCAGACTCTCCTTCGCCCCCTTCATCCCCTCACCGGGAAACCGGAACGGCTCGGCGGCATCGGCCTGCCGCTCGAACCAGACCTGCCTGCGCGCCTGGCCACCCGGATAGGCGTGCAGCCACTCGGCCTCCACCCGCTCGTCGGAGACCTCGAATCCGTAGACGTAGCGGTCGCCGTCGAGGACGAAGTCGGCCTCGTAGTACGAGGTGCGCAGGCGCGCTTCGAGATCGAGCATGAACGCCTCGCGCGGCACCGGGCTGCGCCGCCGCCAGTCGTCGGCCACCGAGTCAGCCGACCACCGATCGACGGAGTGGAGCACGGCCTGCTGCATCCAGCGCATGGCCTCGATCACATTGGACTTGCCCGATCCGTTCGCGCCGTAGATCACGCTTGACGGAACGTACGAGAGATCAGGCTCCTCCGGCAGGCCCACCAGGCGGCCTGAGCCTTGGTTGAACTTGCTGGCGGTCAGGTGCAGTTCGAACTCGTCGCGGAACGACCTGTGGTTGGCCGCTCTGAATCTCAAGAGCATGGAAAGCCCCCTAGCACGGGTCCTGGTTCCATATTAGGAGGTTCTGCGGAGAAAACCTACACAGAACGCAATAAAACTCGATCCATTCTAACAGGGCTGGTCACGATCCGAGAATGTCCCGTCACGATCCGTATCCGCCGGGCACACTGGGGGCACCCGGCGATGGCCGGATTGGGCTGGACCTCATGGCAGTGAAAAGTCATAAATGTCCGCCAAAAGGACTAGCCTCGCATCGCGTACTACCTGCTAGGAAGGACTCACCACGTGGCCAAGCTGACGCTCCCGCAACTGGAGCGCCATCTGTTCGGGGCGGCTGACATCCTCAGGGGCAAGATGGACGCCTCGGAGTTCAAGGACTACATCTTCGGGATGTTGTTCCTGAAACGATGTTCCGACCAGTTCGACGCGGTCCGCGAGAAGGTGATCGAAGACCGGATGGCCGAGGGCGTTTCCCCGGAACGAGCGGCGGAGATGGCCGACAAGCCGTTCTTCTACCCGCGTGACTTCTATGTGCCGCCGGAGTCCCGCTGGAAGTGGATCAGAGACAAGTCCCGCGCCTCCCATCTCGGTGAGATGCTCAACACCGCCCTGGAGAGGCTTGAGGAGGAGAACACCGACGCTCTGCGCGGCGTGCTCGGACACATCGACTTCAGCCGCCGCAGCGGTGCGGCGGCGCTGAGCGACAGGAAGCTCCAGCAGCTGATCGACCACTTCAACCGCTATCGGCTGCGCAACGCCGACTTCGAGTTCCCCGATCTCCTCGGCGCGGCGTACGAGTTCCTGATCGGCGAGTTCGCCGACTCGGCCGGCAAGAAGGGCGGCGAGTTCTACACCCCGCGCGGCGTGGTCCGGATGCTGACCCAGTTGGTCAGGCCTCGGCAGGGAATGCGGATCTACGACCCGTGCGTGGGGTCGGGCGGCATGCTGATTCACGCGCTGGAGTACGTCGAGGAGCACGGGGGCGACCCTCGCGATCTGTCGCTGTACGGGCAGGAGTACAACGGCAACACCTGGGCCGTCGCGAAGATGAACATGATCCTGCACGGCATCCTCAACGCCGATCTGAGGAACGACGACACCCTGGCCCGACCGTTGCACGCCACCGACGACGGCCACCTCATCCAGTTCGACCGCGTCCTCACCAATCCGCCCTTCTCCCAGAACTACGAGAAGACCGGCATGGAGCACCGGGAGCGTTTCGAGAAGTACGGCTGGGCGCCGGAGAGCGGCAAGAAGGCCGACCTGATGTTCGCCCAGCACGTGCTGGCGGTGCTCGCGCCGAACGGTGTCGGCGCGGTGGTCATGCCGCACGGGGTGCTGTTCCGGGGCGGCGATGAGAAGAGGATCCGCCAGGGGATCATCGAGGACGACCGGCTGGAGGCCGTGATCGGCCTCGCCCCGAACCTCTTCTACGGCACCGGCATCCCGGCCTGCGTGCTGATCCTGCGCGGCAGCGCCCAGCGCGACCCCGAGCGTCGTGGCAAGGTCCTGTTCATCAACGCCGACCGCGAATACACCTCCGGCCGCGCGCAGAACTACCTGGACCCCGAGCACGCCGAAAAGATCGTCTCCACCTTCACCGGCTACCGGGACATTCCCGGCTTCGCCCGGGTGGTGGACATCGAGGAGTTGCGGGAGAGCGAGTTCAACCTCAACATCCGGCGCTACGTGGACAACACTCCCCCGCCGGAGCCGCAGGACGTCCGGGCCCACCTGCACGGCGGGGTGCCCAAGTCCGAGGTCCGCGATCGGCGCCCGCTGTTCGACGCGCTCGGCATCGATGTGGCGAAACTGTTCGTCGAGCGGGACGCCGACTACTACGACTTCCCCCCGGAGGGCTGGGAGGCGGCGGCGGCCCGGATTCCGGAGCTGGCCTCCCCGGTGGAGAGACGGTTCGGCGAGGCGTTCGACGAGTGGTGGAGAAAGCATTCCGAGATCGTGGTCGCGTTACCGGAGAGCGGTCACCCGATGAAGGCCCGGACCGAGCTGCTGGACCTGTTCGTGACCGAACTGGGACCGCTGGGCGTGCTCGACCGGTTCGAGCTGGCGGGGGTGACCGCCTCCTGGTGGAGCGGCGTCCAGTTCGACATGCGGACCCTGGCTCAAAACGGCTTCGGCGGCGTGGTGGAGAGTTGGTTGTCGACTACCGCAAGCGCTTTCGCCGGCGATGACGACAACACCCCCGGGGACAAGCAGCGCGTAGCCGCCGAACGCCGCAAGGCCCGGCAGCATCCCATGGTCGCGCTGGTGATTCCCGACTATCTGAGCGCCCTGGAGGACGAGGAGTCGCGCCGGACGGAACTGGACGCCCAGATCAAGGCCGCCATAGCGACGCCGGGTGACGATGACGCCGAGGAGCCCGAGGAGACGATCAGCGCTGCTGAGCTGAAGAAGCTGAAGGCGGAGCTGTCCATGGTCCGAGGCAGGATCCGCCGGCTGGAGAATGTCTTCGTCGAGCAACTGTCGGCGGCGGTCCGCCTGCTCGACATCGACGCGGAACGGGACCTGGTTCTTCAAATCTTCGAGAACGGCCTGAGGCGGCGTCTGGAGGACAAGGTCTCCGTCCGCCGTCGGATAAGCACCAATGTTTATCGTATATGGGGCGACAAATACGCGGTCACCCTCCGCGACCTCGAAGCCTCCCGAACAGCCGCCACTACCCGTTTGGACGCCCACCTCAAGGAGCTCAACTATGCGTGAACTTCCTGAGGGCTGGACTTCCATGCCGCTGTTGGAATGCGGAACCTGGATGTCCGGTGGCACACCTTCCACAGACAACCCCAGCTACTGGGGAGGAGATATCCCATGGATCAGCGCAGCAAGCCTAAAAGACTTTTACATCCGTGACTCGGAGCGGCGGATCACGTCGCTCGGCGCTAGGTCAGGAACGCGAATGGCCCCAAAGGGGGCGGTCCTCTTCGTTGTGCGCGGCATGAGCCTTAAGACCGAGTTTCGCGTTGGCGTAACGCAACGCGAACTATCTTTTGGACAAGACTGTAAGGCCATCATTCCCAGACCAGAAATCGACGGCACGTTCCTCGGACTTGCTCTCAAAACACACTCAAGCCAGGTTCTAGGTATGGTCGATGAAGCCGGACATGGGACCGGTCGCCTCCCCATCGACATGCTCTCTCGACTAAGCATCGATATTCCATCAAAAAGAGAACAGCAAAATATTTTAAATATCTTTGAGTCAATCGATGCGAGAATCTCAGCAACAGGGCGCATCATAGCCAAACTTGAGAGGATAAACACAGGAATTAAGCATAGAGAAATAGAAACATTCCTATGGTCTGCACAGAATTCAAGATCCCTGCTCCCGCTATCCGCAATAGCGGAAATAAGAAGCGGAGTTACCCTTGGTTCAGAACCTCACGGCACAGAATCTATCCAAGTACCCTATCTAAGGGTTGCCAATGTTCAAGATGGACACATAGACACCAGGGAAGTTAAAACTATACGCATAATGCGCAACGAGCTAACCAAATATCTACTTTTAAAGGGGGATGTTCTACTGACAGAGGGCGGAGACTTCGACAAGCTCGGGCGTGGCGCCGTGTGGGACGCCCGAATTTCTGAGTGCATCTCCCAAAATCACATTTTCCGGGTTCGGTGCGACCAATCTCGCCTTATTCCGGAATTCCTGTCAGCTTATACCTCATCACACCACGGGAAGCGATACTTCCTCAGTATTGCCAAGCAAACCACCAATCTCGCAACCATAAATTCCACTCAGCTGAAATCTATGCCCATCCCCGTCCCATCTTTGGAAGTTCAGAAGCGGCTGGTCAACGCACTTGAAGCGCACAGCGCAAAAGTAACGACCGAGAAGAAGCAGCTAAAACAGCTCATGTTGATCAAGCAAGGCCTCATGAAGGATCTACTAACGGGCAAAGTTCGAGCAAACAGCTAAGTTAACCTCGATCAAACTTCAAACCCACCTTCTTTGATCTCCTTGAGGAACATCCCCCATTCGGATCGACTGAAAATGAGTGCTGAACCATTGGGATTTTTGCTGTCGCGTACAGCAATGACACCGGGCAGGTTGCTAGCCACTTCCACACAATTCCCACCGTTGGTGCTGCTTCGGCTGGACTTCCGCCATTCGGCCCCGGTCAGATCCATTATGCGATCATCCTCGCTATGAGCTCCAGCGATGCCCTCTGCGGTAGTGCCTCCGCGCGGAGGGCATCGAACACGTATGTGACAGTCTCAACGTCCTCACGACGCTGGACGATGTGGCCGTGTGCCGCCGTCTCCAAGTAAACGGCATCCGGCCCGTTTCGGAAACCCGCAATGACGAAAGCACCAGCAAGCCCTGGGTGGGCTACTGTCTCCTTCGGCACGACCTGAATCGTGATCCGAGGATGCTTACCAAGTTTTATGAGGTGTTCGATCTGCCTCTGCATGACCTGCGGTCCACCAATTGCCCGATGCAGCACTCCTTCATCGAGAACAACCCAGAACACCGGAGGATCACTCCGCTCAAGAACCGCCTGTCGTTCGAGCCTCGCAGCCACCATCTCGTCGATCTGTTCAGGGGTGTCTCCAGGACGCCCTCCGATGAGCATAGCCCTGGCGTAATCCTCGATCTGGAGTAACCCCGGAAGCACCAGGGGCTCATAGCCCTTTAGGCTTGTCGCCTCGCGTTCGATCTCCACGAACGGCCGGAACCACATCGGATACGCCTCCCGGCTGAGCAGTGGCCACAGGCGCATCAGTGCCCCGCCTGTCTCCAGGACCTCGTCGCACCGGGTTGCGAAGTCGCGTGACGGAACTCGCCTGGCATTTTCGATCATGCCGACCAGGCTGAGTGAGTAGTTGATCTGCTCGGCCAGTTTCTCCTGGGACCATCCTTTCTCGGTGCGATAGCGCCGGAGTTCCGCACCGAAGAACGTCAGCGGGCTCATACCTGGGTCAAGCTCACGCGCTGGGGGCATCGCGCTCTCCTTCGACTACGCCCGACCACACCGCCGTCACCGAAGTGATCCAGACTCCAGGACGACCAGGGCCGCTCCATACGACTCCGTGTTCGAGTCGCTACACACCGTAGCGCCATGAGGCCGGACTGTGAAGAGGAATCCGTCACGCCTCCGGCGCCGGAGGGAAACACCCCGCGGCAACGGCCGACGCGGCGCGGACCCGCCCCAAGCACGAGGACCCCCCTTCTGCACCACGACATCGGAGGCCGTCGCAGCCCTTGGTCCCAGAAAAACATTCAGCCCCGTTGCAGCCAATCCCGCAACGAGCCTCACCGGACCGTACGTCACTCGCGAACCATCATCCATGACCGGAATACCGTAACCAACCTGCTACACGCTGAAGTTCGCAATGGTAAGAGCAGCCCTCTCCACGCCAGCGTGAGTGACATGCTCCTTCGATCGTCCGACAAGACAGGAATGGATCATAAGGATACCTAAATATGTCTTTGTGCTATTCATCCCAATGTTGACCACAGCCTTTCCTGATGACAAAATACGGAAGCCATTCCTACCCCCGCACATCGAACAGATAATCGGAGGGGAAGCATGTTCGTACGTCGTATCGGCCCTCATCCTCACGGAGACGGCGGCGGCAATGGAAGCGCCGGGGCGAACAACTGCCCCGACATCTGGGAGTTGGAAAGCGGCGACTTCGCGATCATCGGACTGGAGCGCACGACCGAGCTCGAACCACTGCTTCCCCAGGACGCCTTCCTGGACCCGGGTGAGGCCATCGTGGTCCTGCCACGACACGTGCTGGTCAAGGCCCGCGAGAACATCCCCCTGGAATAGCCAGTCTCCAGCAGGAAACCGGACCAGGAACGCCGGCACGCGAATCCGACCCATCCGCCGCTTCGGCCGCTCAGAGCACGGCAGGCACGATCGACCAGAAGGAGCATGGGCATTGAAGATCTATCCCCCGGCTGAATCCACCGGGCTCTCCACTACGGACGGCCATGTGGATGATTTCGGGAGGTTTTTCAACGAGCTCCGATCGCGATGGGTGAAGGTAGAGAGGCTCCAGGAATACGACGAGTCCGACTTCGAGGGCTATCAGGCCTTCAAAAACGGTGATTTTGCCACCGCCAGGAAGCTGGTCCAGGAGATGGTGAGGGGGCAGGAGGAGATCTACACCCTGGCAAGACAGCGAGACATATCCATGGTCCGCATCCGGATATGCGACCTCCCGCTGAGCTCCTATCTCGTCAACTACGAGATCCCGGCCTACCTGGCGGACATCGAGTGCGGGGAGGACATACGGTTCATCAACTCCCGTGACATCCAGCAACTCTTGTCAGATTCGGGAATATCGGATTACGTGTTGTACGACGACACCCGGGTGGTCGCGCTGATCTACGACGAGGCCACCGCACGCGTCAGGGAGGCCAGGCTTGTGGACAGTCCAGCCTTGGTCACCAGATACGCGGAGCTATCCGATGAACTGATTGAGAGGTCCGTGCCGATGCTGGAGAGTCCGATCTACCGATCCGTCATATGAGGGCAGGCATCTTCTCCTCCGGAACCTGCCGCCTCTTTCCTCTGATGATCTCCACAACGCGAGTCCGCCATCCTTCAAGGTGGGAGTGTCGCCATGGCCTCCACTGAACTGCTCGCCGCCCTCGCCTCGGCGGGCGCGACGGCGATCGTCAGCAGTGTCGCGAGCGACGCGTGGCAGTCCCTCCGTGACCGCGTCGCACGCGTCCTCGGTCGTGGTGACGACCGGCAGGAGGTCATCCAGGGTGAGGTGATGGACAAGGTGCGCGAAGCGATCCTTCAAGCCTCAAGCACCGACCGTCCCATGATCGTGGCGGCACAGCGGGAGCGCATCTCCGCACTGCTCGCGGAGGCGATGGCTGGTGACCCTGTCGCCGCCGAGGAAACACGTTCGCTCATCGCGGAGTTCGCTCCCACCGTCGACATCGAGAGTGTCAGCGGCGGCCAGCACGCCCACGCCGAGGGAGACGCTCAGCAGGCCGTCCAGTACACCGGCGTCCAGACCAATACCTTCAAGCGCGACTGACCTCAAGGACGATGATGCGGCCCGGCGAGAGCCAGCACGCCGAGGCGGCGGGGAGTGCACAGCAGGCGGTCCAACGGAGCGGGGTGCAGTACAACACGTTCGTCGGAGCCGCACAGGCACGATCGGTGGCCTCCTCCGCACCACCCCTCGCCGTACCGCAGCGACGGGCCTTCGCGGCCAGGCTTCGAGGTCGCGACGACCTGCTGTCGGAGATCGACGGGCTCATCTGGACCCCCGCACGGCGCCCGCGGGTGGTTCTCGTTCACGGAATGGGCGGGGTGGGAAAGACCACGATCGTCCAGACACTCGCTCACGGCGCCGCGGAGAGAGGCACCAAGACGTGGTGGGTGCGGGCCGGCAGTCCGGACGGCACGCGGGCCGCGCTCCACGCGGTCGCCTTCGACGCGGGGGCGCTGGACTCGGACTTCGACCACGCGCATCCGTCCGATGTGCTCTGGCGCGCCCTGAACTCCCGATCGACGCCCTGGCTGCTCGTCATCGACAACGCCGACGACCCGCGCGTGCTCTCGGGGGAGGACCGCGCCCTGGAGGACGGCACGGACTGGGTGCGACCGCCGACCACCCCGTACGGAACCGTGCTGATCACGAGCCGGGACGGACGCGTGGAACGGTGGGCCTCCTGGATGAGCATGTACAAGGTCACCTCCCTGGCGCCGGAGGTAGGGGCGGCCGTGCTCATGGATCTCGCGCCTGACGCGGGACCTCACCAGGCGGCGCGTGAGCTGGCCGCCGCCATGGGCGGGCTCCCACTGGCGTTGGAGTTGGTGGGGCGCTATCTGAGCTGTGCCAATGCCGATCCATTTCCCGCCCCGGACTCGACCGGCTCATTCTCCGGCTACAGAAGCACCTACGAACGACGCCTCCAGGATCTGACCATGAACGAACCCGGTTCCGAGGAATTCCGCGACGGGCGCCGTGCGCTCACGACGACGTGGGAGATGTCCGTCGAACTGCTCGCCCAGCAGGGACACGATCTCGCGAGGCCACTCATGCGGCTGCTGGCCTGTTGCGCGCCCTCGCCCCTGCCGTACCAGCTCGTGCTCCGTCCCGATCTACTGGAACGCAGCCCGGCTTTCACCCGGGCCGTCGCAAGGCGGCTGGGCGGCTCCCTGAAGGCCCTGTCCGGGCTTGGCGTGATCTCTCTCGATCCCGGGACCGGCACTCCGGGCGCGTCGGGAGCCTCGACGTCACGCCGGATCGCGATGCTCGACATGCATCCGCTGGTACGCACGGTGACCCGGGGAAACATCAGGGGTTCCGGAGAACTGGGAAGGTTCCGGGATCTGCTCGCCGACCTCCTGAATGCCGCGACGAACGAACTGGACACCGACGACGCCGACGATTGGAACGCCTGGGCCGCACTTGCCGAGCACTGCCTCGGTCTGCTGGATCTCGTCCGTGACGACGAGACCATCCTCCCCGCCACCGCCCTGAGCGCGGCGCTGCCCGCTCGCAGGGTCGCCTGGTATCGCTACATGGCGGGCCTCTACGATCAGGCGGTCACAGATTTCCGATCCATCCTGGACGTGGTAAGCCCGCTTCTGGGCAACGAGCACCCGGACGTCCTCGACATCCGTAACAGGATGGCCCGTGCCGTCCGGGAAAACGGCCACAACACCGAGGCCGAGCGACAGTTCCTGACCGTTCTCGCAATCGCCTCCCGCGTTCTGGGCGAGGAGCATCCAGACACGTTGAGCGTCCGCATCAACCTCGCTCGCACCATCCGGGAAGCGGGACGCCACATCGAGGCCGAAGCTGCCTTCCGCTCCATCGTGGCGGCCGCGCGGCGTGTCCTGGGAGACGATCATCCGGACACCATCGTGTCCGCGCTCAACCTCGCCCGGACCTTGCGTGACCAAGGACAGTACGATCAGGCGGAGGCTGGTTACCGGGACGTCCTCCGCGCCTGGCAGCGAAACTTCGGTGAGGACGACCTGAACGCCCTCGACATCCGTTACGAGATCGCCGAGACCCTGCGTGAACGTGGAATGTTCAGCGCAGCCAAAGCGGAGTACACCGACATACTTGCCGCTAACACTCGTATATACGGCGAAGACCATCCCAACTCGCTCACCATTCGTCGTGGTCTGGCTGCGGCGCTGGCGGGCAACGGTGAGTGGGAGGCCGCAGAGGTGGAGATCCTGACGATCGTGCGAGGGCAGCGAGCGAGACTCGGGGCGGATCATCCCTTGACCAGGAAAAGCGAAGCAGCACTTGAAGAGTTCAGGCGGCGCTGACCCTTCGCGGGTTCCACAGGGTTACACGACTTCGGAGCGTCGTTTCCACGACTCGAATGTAGCCACCGGTTCGCTACTCACCGTAGTAACTCATCGTCAGCGTGTGAGGGGTGAATCCACCACCACGCCGCCTTGGCCGTTTCCGCCCCCGCACGCCCGATCTCCCGGAGAGGGAACCGTCCCCAAACCCCTGGGACACCCCGGCCGTGAGAGCCGCCGAGCGCCTGCGGGGAGCGCTGGAAGGCATGTGGGTGCCCGCCGACGTGCACGCGGGGTTCGGGGTGGCGTTGGTCAGCGTCTGGACCGATCTGCTCGTGCTGACCGACGGACGCTGCTACCGCTGGTGGACGGGTGAGGTGGACCGGATCGGCCACCGGACCTACACCTACTGCCCCGTCGAGACCCCGGCCACCGCCGCCCACGACGTGGCCCGGGTGCGTGAGATCCTGCGTGCCCGGCAGCCGGAACGAGCCGAGCCCTCCGCGGATCCGGTCTGACCCGGTAACGCCGCCGACAACACCCCAAACGACAGCGGACCTGACTAATGTGGGCCGCTGATCCGGGAAGGGGTGGACCAGGTGGCAGGGCCGGAGTTCACGCAGTCGGAGGAGCCCCTCATCAGGCAACTGGTCTCCATGGGCTGGAGGCATCTGGACGGAGCGGCGGGATCGGCAGTCGCCCGCGACCCCTCGGCGAGCGACAGGTCGTCCTTCGCGGAGGTCTTCCTCCTCGACCGGCTCCGCGGGGCGCTCCGCGAGCTCAACCCCGGCCCCGACAACGGACTGTGGCTGGACGACCGGCGGGTGTCCACCGCCGCCGGGGAGCTGACCCGGATCACGGCGCCCAGCCTGCTGGAGGCCAGCATGCGGGCGACCGGGCTGCTGATCGCGGGCACGACGTCGGACGGACTCCCGGAGTGGCGGAGCGAGCGTGAGCGGCCGGTGCGCTACATCGACTGGGCCGAGCCGGAGCGCAACGACTTCACCGTGGTCTCGCAGTTCCGGCTCGACGTACCCGGCACCCAGGCAAGGCGGTGGATCATCCCCGACCTGGTGCTGTTCGTGAACGGCATCCCGCTCGTGGTCGTCGAGTGCAAGAAGCCGGGCGGTGACGCCACGCTCACGGCGGTGGGCCAGCTCAGGCGCTATGCCGAGCGCGGCGCGGACAACGTGGGAAAGGGTCACCCCGGCCTGTTCCACACCGTGCAGCTCACCGTGGCGGCCTCCGGCGAGGACGCCAGGCTCGGCACCTTCACCGCCGAGCCCGAGCACTACGTACCCTGGCGCGACCCCTACCCGGTGACGCGGGAGGCCTTGAAAGCCGACCTGGCCGGGAAGACACCCCGCCCTCAGGAGATCCTCGCCGCCGCCCTGCTGCACCCGCACCGGCTGCTGGACGTCGTGCGCAACTATGTCACCTTCAAGACGGACGAGGCCGGGAAGACCGTCAAGGCCGCGCCGCGTTACCAGCAGTTCCGCGCGGTGGGCAAGACCGTCGCGGGCCTGCTGACCGGGCAGACCAAGCCGCAGAACGGCGAGCGTGACGAGCGTGGCGGCATCATCTGGCACACCCAGGGCTCCGGCAAGAGCCTGACGATGACATTCCTGGTCCGCAAGCTGCGCACCACCCCCGGTCTTGAGGACACCAAGGTCGTCGTGATCACCGATCGGGAGCAGCTCCAGACCCAGCTCGCCCGGACGATGGAGCTGACCGGCGAGGAGATCAAAACCGCGAGGACCGTGAAGGCCGCCAAGCGGCTGTTGAGTGCGCGAGGTCCGGGGATCGTCTTCGTGATGATCCAGAAGCAGCACGATCTGGAGGCGCGCAAGGCGGCCCGTGAGCGAGGCGTGCTCACCGAAAGCAGGCCGCCTTCACTCGGCCTGCTCAACTCCGACGAGTCGATCGTGGTCCTGGTCGACGAGGCGCACCGCTCGCACGGGTCGGCGCTGCACACCAACCTCATGGCCGCACTGCCCAACTGCGCGCGGATCGGCTTCACCGGCACGCCGATCGTGAAGGAGACCAAGGCCCGCCAGACCACCATGAAGACCTTCGTCCGGTTCATCGACCGCTATCTCCTGCGGGACGCCGAGGAGGACGGCGTGATCGTGCCGATCTTCTACGAGGGGCACACGGTCACGGGCGCGGTCCGCGACGGCCGTGACCTCGACGAGGTCTTCGAGGACATGTTCGACCTCACCGACGAGCAGCGTGAGGAGGTGCAGCGGCGCCACGCCACCAGGGCCGACGTCATGGGGGCCGAGCGGCTGATCGCCGACAAGGCACGGAGCATGCTGCGGCACTACGTCGGCACGGTGTTACCCGACGGGTTCAAGGCGCAGCTGGTGGCGGAGGATCGGACTGCGACCGTGCGTTACCGCGAGGCCCTGGAGACGGCACGGCGGGAGCTCGTCACCCAGATCGAGGCAGTGCCGCCACACCTGGCGGACACCGACCCGGAGGGCATCCGTGACCGGCGCACCGCGTTCCTGGTCCGGGCCCGCGAGCACCTGAAGCTGATCAGGGAGATGGAGTTCGTCCCGATCATCTCCCCCGGAGCGGCGGAGAACGAGGCCGAGCTCAGCCCGTGGACGAATCCGGTCGGACACAGGGCGGCGATCGCGGCCTTCACCTCGCCCTTCGGCGGCGGGCTGCCGCCGGTGGCGTTCGTCATCGTGAACGCGATGCTGCTGACCGGCTTCGACGCCCCCGTCGAGCAGGTCATGTATCTGGACCGGTCGCTCAGGGACGCCGGGCTGTTGCAGGCCGTCGCCCGGGTCAACCGGACGGCGCCGGGCAAGAGCTGCGGTTACGTGGTCGACTACCACGGTGTCGGCGCCCATCTGAAGGAGGCCCTGGCCGCGTACGACGAGGTCGACGTCGAGGCCGTGCTGAAGGACATCCGCGACGAGATCGCCAAGCTCGGCCCGCAGGCCCGGCGGCTGCGGCTGCTGTTCACCGGTCGCGGCGTGCGCCCGGAGGGCGGGGAGGCGGTGATCGAGGAGTGTGTGGCGGTGCTGGAGGACCCACGGCTGCGTGACCGGTTCGAGGTCGAGCTCGGCCGGTTCCTGACCACGCTCAACAGCGTGATGCCCGCCCCCGAGGCCAAGCCGTACATCGAGGACGCCCGGCTGTTCGCCGAGATCAAGCTGCGCGCCCGGCGCCGCTACCGGATCGACGACGAGTTCGACCCGAGCCTGTACGGCGCGAAGGTCCGGGAGTTGATCGACCGGCACCTGGAGTCTCTCGGCGTCGAGCAGCTCCTCCCTCCCGTCTCCCTGACCGCCGCCGACTTCGGCGAGAAGGTCGCCGCCCTGGCCGGTCCTCGGGCGAAGGCATCGGAGATGGAGCACGCCGTCCGCCACCACGTCACCGTCCACTTCGACGAGGATCCCGCCCGCTACAGGCGGCTCAGCGAGCGGCTGGAGGAGATCCTCGCCGACTACCGGGAGAACTGGGAGCAGCAGGTCCTGGCGCTGGGCGAGCTGGTCTCCGAGCTACGCGACGACCGGAGCCCTCGTCCACACGACCTCAGCCCGGTGGAGAGCGCGCTGTACGGGGTGCTGCTCGCGGAGAGGGCGAGCGACGGCCTGGCCGATCCGGATCTCGGCGAGCGGGTGGCCGGCATCGCCCGTGACCTTCGCCGTCTGGCCGCCGAGGAGACGAGCCGTCGCGACTTCTGGCGCAAGACGGTGGACCAGACCGCCCTCACCAAGCGGATCGCGGTCATGCTGGTGATCAAGGACATCTGCCCGCCCGACGGCGCCGCCGACCTCGGTTCACGGATCTTCGAGGTGATCCGTGCCAACCGCGACCGCATCGGCCGACCGTGACAGGCTTCCCGACGTGAGTGACTTTCCAGGGACGTTCCGCGTCGACGATCTCGACATCGCCGTCGAGATCAGTTCCCGGCGGAGGAGCGTGCGGCTCACCGTGGAACGTGACGCCTCGGTGACCGCGACGGTCCCACCTCGGATCGGGCCGGACGAGCTCGCCAGGATCGTACGATCACGCCGGCGCTGGCTCTACGGCAAACTGGCCGAACGCGCCGCGCTCGGCCCGGCGCGTCCGCCCCACGCCTATCTGAGCGGTGAGGGTTTTCTCTACCTGGGGCGCGGCTACCGGCTTCTGCTTGTCCACTCCGCGCCGATGCCCGTGCGGCTGCTCCGGGGCAGGCTTGAGCTCCGGCGTGACTGCCTGGACGATCCGGCCGGGCACATCGTCCGCTGGTACCGCCGGGTGGGCGAACCCTGGTTGCTCAAGCGCGTGGTGCCCTGGGCGGAGGCACTGGGAGTCACGGTCGCCGGGCTCCGGGTGCTCCCTCTCGGCTACCGCTGGGGTTCCTGTTCCCACACGGGCCACGTCAACATCCACTGGGCCGCCATGCAGCTCACCCCGGACCTGGTCGACTACGTGCTGGTGCATGAGCTGGCTCATCTGAAGCGACCGGACCACTCCGCGGAGTTCTGGCGGATCGTCGAGCGGGCGTTACCCAATCACCGGGAAAGCCGGGAAAGCCTGAAACACCTCGGCCCCGACCTCTGGCTGCCCTGAGGATGAAACCGTGTCAGTCCCGTACGGAGGCCGGCGACGCGGACGCGGAGGACGATTTCCGGCTCGAAGCGGTCGCCGGAGGTGCCGAGCCGGTCGGCGAAGAGTTCGGTGGCCTGGCGGAGGCGGTGGCGGACGGTCTGCGGGTGGATACACAGGATCTCGTGGCCTCGGCGAGTGACCGCAATGCGTTAACCGAGAGGATCAGCACGCACATGGTCAACCGTGACGGACGTGAGAAAATGAGACGGCCCTTGAATCAGGCGGGCTCCTGCGCCGGTACGGCCGCGTCGGTCTCGGGCCCCCGGGGCGGTACGGCCGCGTCGGTCTCGGGCCCCCGGGGCGGTACGGCCGCGTCGGTCTCGGGCCCCCGGGGCGGTACGGCCGCGTCGGTCTCGGGCTCCCAGGGCGGGTCGCTGAGCTGTTCGCGCAGGTAGTTCCAGACCACGGCGATCAGGGCGGCGACCGGTACGGCGAGCAGGCTGCCCACGATGCCGGCCAGACTGCCGCCCAGCGTCACCGCGAGCAGGATCACCCCCGCGTGCAGGCCCAGGCCACGGCTCTGCACCATCGGCTGGAACACGTTGCCCTCCAGCTGCTGGACCGCGACGATGATGGCCAGCACGATCAGCGCGTCCGTCGGGCCGTTCGACACCAACGTGATGAGCACGGCGACGAGGCCGGCGAACAGGGCGCCGACGATGGGCACGAACGCCGTCACGAAGGTCAGGACCGCCAGCGGGAGCACCAGCGGCACACCCACGATCCACAGGCCGAGGCCGATGAAGACGGCATCGAGCAGGCCGACGAACGCCTGGGAGCGGACAAACGCGCCGAGGGTGTCCCAGCCGCGTGCGGCCACGGTCGGCACGTCCACGGCGAGGCGGCCGGGGAGCTGGCTGGTCAGCCACGGCAGGAACCGCGGGCCGTCCTTGAGGAAGAAGAACATCAGGAAGACCGCGAGGACGGTGGTGATCAAGCCGTTGGCGACGGCGCCCACCCCGGTCACGGTGGCGGTGACGATGCTGCCGACGCTGTCCTGGATGCGGGCGATCGCGCTGTCGAGCACGCTGGTGACCTGCTCGTTGCCGATGTTCAGCGGCGGCCCGGCGGCCCATTCGCGCACCTGCTTGATGCCGTCGACCACGCCGGTGGCCAGCGCTCCGGACTGTGACGTGACGGGCACGACGATCAGCACCACGATGCCCGCGGCGACCAGGAGGAACAGCAGGGTCACGGCCGACGCGGCCAGGGCGGGAGGCCAGCCGTACCGGCGCAGGAGACGGGTCACCGGCCAGGTCAGCGTGGTGAGCAGCAGGGCGACCACGAGCGGCCAGACCACGGACCACATTTGGCCCATGATCCACAGGACCACCGCGCTCATCAGCAGGACCAGCAGCATCTCCGCGGAGATGCGCGCCGAGGTGCGCAGTGCGGCCCGGGTCTTCGTGGCACTCAGCGTGGCAGGCACGTGATCACCCTATGCATCCTCATGATCAGGCACGCGTCAACGCGCAGGATTCGGGCGGACTCAGGTTGGTTTGGCGCTGTTTTGCCCTGTTAAAACGGCGCCCTGCTTCATAGTAAAAGGAGTCATACATCTGTTTCTCCCAGCAGTCTGGCAGAGAGGGCACCCGCGCCGTCATCTCCGGGATCTCAGGCCACGGACGCGGCTGCATCGACATCACACCATCCTCATCACAGCCCGGCAGAACAGCCACATCCAGGACGTTCAGGTAGGGGCGGAGGGCCTCGGCGAACTCAGGTAGGAGCGGAGGGCCTCGGTGAACTCCGGGGGATGTCCGCCTGCGGCTGTTCGACGACACGGGCAAGGCCCGGGGGCTCCTCCTGACCTCGGACGCCACTCCGATGTCAGGAGACCCTCTGCCGGCCGGAGCAGACGTTTTCCCCGGTGCTCCCACTCACCCTCGTAACAAGCAAAACGGAGCGGGAACGCCCTCCAGGGCGCTCCCGCTCCGCTTATTCCGGTCGGGTTAGAAGTAACCGGTGCCCGTGATGGCAGCCGGCGTGTCGCCCACGTTCTTCACCCGGTAGCGGATGCACTGGGCGGGCTGGGGGGTGCTGGCGGCGACGTACGGGGCATGGTCGTTGGCGGCGATCGGCACCGTCCCGATGTACCGGCCGCGGCAGTTGCTGACCTTGACCTTGACGGGAACGCTGTTGTTGTCCAGCTTGACCAGCACGTTCCCGTTGTACTGGTTCCCGGGGACGAGCTCGGGCGTGAGGAAGACCTCCTCGCCGGGCTGCACCCTCGCGGACAGGTTGACGTCATCGGCGTGGGCGGGGGTGCCGGTCAGGGCGACGGCTCCGGCGGCCGCCAGGACCAACATCGAGGACAGGGCGCGCATCGAACGTCACTCTCCTTATTCGTCTCTGCCGACCCGTCCCTGCGGATCGGACGTGGCGACACTACGGAGAGTCACATCCTTGGAAGATAACGAGGTGACCGAGTCCGGGTAAAACTCCCGGGAGCGCCGATCTCGCTTCCCGTACATACCGTGTCATCGCCGGTCAGAGCGGCGCCGTCGCCGCCGTCAGACCAGGCATCGGAGCCGGGCAGGTTCGGGACAAGGGCTTTCGGGGTGGCTCTCCGTACGGCTGAAGCCGGTGGCCCCGACCCTCACGGATCGGTCTTCCCGCTTCGTCGCCGGTCGCCCGCCGGGCTTGTGCGCACGAGCGGGGTCCGGTGCCGCCCGGCGTCGGAGCCGGGCGTGCTATCGGGTGAGGAGCTTCTGAGCCTCGATGATCAGGTCGAGGTCGAGGCTGAGCTTGAGGCCGTAGTAGACGATGGCGGTGGCGGTCACCGCGGCGACGAACACGACCAGGACCTTGACGCTCCAGCCCTGGCGGCCCATCCAGGCCGTCCATGCGGACAGGGTCCGCTTGCCGAACTCCAGCAGCCGGTGTGCCCAGTGGAACTCGGTGGCCAGCACCGCCAGCCCCGCGAAGACGACCAGCCAGCCGGGACCGGGGAAGGGCACCATGACGAGGCCGCCGATGACCAGCACGGCGCCGATGGCACCGATGACGATCTTCAGGGTGAGACGTCCCGCGCGGGTGGACCTGATCCCGTCGAGCCAGCCGTGGATGCCGGACCTCTCGGCGGCCTCATCCTTCAGCGCGTCGGCGTCGCCGATCTCGTTCGGAGCGTCGGCGCCACCGGTTTCCGATGGGCGCCCGATCCCGTCCTGAGGGTCGCGCAACCCGTCTGAGATCGCCATGCTCTCCCCCGGACGGTCGATTTCTCTCACAATAAGGTCTGCCAGGCGGCTCCGTCCCCGCTGACGCCTCACTTCATCCTGAAGGCGGAGACCACCAGGTCCTTCAGGCGGAGACTCTGCGGCTCTGGCTCAGCCGAAATGCCCGGACCGAG
Organism: Streptosporangium sp. NBC_01810; assembly: GCF_035917355.1. Taxonomy (NCBI): domain Bacteria; kingdom Bacillati; phylum Actinomycetota; class Actinomycetes; order Streptosporangiales; family Streptosporangiaceae; genus Streptosporangium; species Streptosporangium sp. NBC_01810. The sequence goes on from NZ_CP109070.1 coordinate 4,441,322, forward strand.
ATGCCTTCGCTGGGTATATCCGCAAACAACGTATAGGACGACAGGTAACGCTTACACCGTGAATCGCCCACCGGAACGGCGGAAGCGGTACGGCCCCGCCCACGCCCGTCCGGGGCATGGGCGGGGCCGTACCGACTTCCGGTGCCCCGTGGTTCTGCACCGGAGCCCGGATCTACTCCGGCTCGCAGCCGGTGGCGCACTCCCGGCGGGGAGCGATCATCAGACGCGAGCCCGGCCCTCTCGCCGCGGCCACGTCGTCGGGGTTGGCCAGCGCGCAGCGGTCCAGCGAGAGGCAGCCACAGGCGATGCACTCGGTCAGCCCATGCCGGAGACGTTCGAGCTGCCTGATGCGGTCGTCAAGCTCGTCCTGCCACATCCCCGAGAGTCTCGCCCAGTCCTCCCTGGTGGGGGTCCGCCCGTCGGGGAGGGCGGACAGCGCCTCCTGGATCGTCCGAAGCGGGATCCCGACACGCTGGGAGACCCGGATGAAGGCGATCCTGCGCAGCGTGTCACGGGAGAAGCGGCGCTGGTTGCCCGCGGTGCGGCGGCTGCGGATCAGTCCCTTGGACTCGTAGAAGTGCAGTGCGGAGACCGCGACCCCACTGCGCGAGGAGAGCTGGCCGACGGTTATCTCCGGATTGTTGAGCATGCGGCAGTCTACCTTGACCTCAACCTACATTGAGGTTGCCGGGCGGGAGCATGACGTTCACGGAGGCGGCGCCCGCCCACTCCAGAGACGGCGCCCGCCCACTCCAGAGACGGCGCCCGCCCACTCCAGAGACGGCGCCCGCCCACTCCAGGGACGGCGCCCGCCCTCCCCTCGGCTCCAGAGGGATGTTCGGGTAAGAATAGGCCACATGACAAGAACACTGATGCTGGGTGGCGGAGGTGTGGCGGGCATCGCCTGGGAGGCGGGGAACGCCGACCTGGCGGCGGGCAGCCCGGCCGTGATCATCCTGGAACCGCTGGCGCACGTCTCGCCGAGGGCGCGTTTCGAGGCCGAGCCGGCCGAGCTGGGGGAGCTGGGGGACGCCGCGGTCGCCCACATCGTCCCCGACGAGGCGCCGGTCGCCGTGTTCGGCGTCAACGTCCTCGATCCCGCCCTGTGGCGCCCCGCCTTCCATGCCGGCCTCGCCCAGGCTCCCGCCGTCACGGAGCGCGTGGCCAGAGCCTGGAAGGGCTGAGAACGACGTGGGCGCGGACGAAGCGGCGCCGCTCTGGGTGGTGAGCGGGCCCCCGGGAGCGGGGAAGTCGACGGTCGCGGCGGCGCTGCTGGCGCTGCTCGACCCACCTCCCGCGCTGCTCGACAAGGACACCGTCTACGGCGGCTTCGTCGCCGCCACCCTCCGCGCCCACGGCCGCGACGACGGGGAACGTGAGGGGCCCTGGTACGACCAGCACATCAAGAGGTACGAATACGACGGGCTGACCGAGGTCGCCAGGCAGATCCGCTCGCACGGCTGCCCGGTGATGCTGGAAGGCCCCTTCACCACCCAGGTACACGACGCGACGGTTTGGGAACGCTGGGTCGGGCGACTGGGCGGGCCGCCCGTACACCTCCTCTGGGTCCGCTCGGACAGTGCGGCGCTGCGCTCCCGGCTGGAGGCCAGGGGGCTCGCCAGGGACGCGGGCAAGCTCGGCCGCTTCGAGGACTACCTGCGGGCCATCAGGGTGGACGAACCACCCGTCGTGCCACACGACGAGATCGACAATCGTCCGAGCGCGCCCTCCCTGACAGCACGACTGGAAAGGCTCATCGCCTCCCGGGACGCCCGGCGCGGTGTCTCCGAGCCCTGACCGGTGCCATTATCAGCGGATCTGACGTCCTGGACGACCGTGGCCAGCGGGACCTCCCCCAACCCCGATGAGGCCTTCACCTACAGCGACACCGCAGGCACCTACCGCGTACGGGTGTACGCCTACAGCGGCTCCGGCTCCTACACCCTCGGCCTGACCAGGCCGTAAGGCTCTGCCCGGCCGGACTCGATCGAGTCCGGCCGGGAACACACCGGGGATGTGTGAGCCCCGGGGCTCACACATCCCGAGCGGACCCCGGGGAGGTGTCCCGAGACCAAGCCGGTCCGCCGCCCCCGCCGTCCTCCCCTCCACGGGCCTGTGCGACCTCGTGGAGGGGAGGGCGGCGTCGCCATGCCCGGACGTCGAGAACAATGGGGTGATGAGCGACCTTCTGCGGCTGAGCGAGGGCGCGGTGCTGACGCATCTCGTCACCCGGGCCGAGCTGACGAGCGGGGTGCTGCCGGCCTCCGACGACCTGCGGCTGTGGGCTCGGCTGGCCGACGGCGACGGGGTGCCGCTGGCCGGGGGCGGCCGGGTGCTGACCTCCCTCGACACCGGAGAGCCCGCCCTGACCGGACCCGACGGCTGGCTGGCCGGGCTGGAGCCCGAGCAGGTGATCGCGCTGCGCCTGCGCGACGGCGTCCTGGAGCTCTCGGCCGTCGAACTCGACGACGTTCCGGCGGAGCGGGTGATGCGGGTCGCCCAGGAGTTCGGGGAGCAGGCGCTCGACGCGCTGCGCGCCTTCGCCGAGGGGCTGGAACCCAGTCCCGGCGTGCCGGTCGACGTCGTGGTCCTGGAGCTGCTGATGAAGGCCCCCGAGACCTTCGCCGACCCGCTGCCGCCGCTGGCCCCGCTGCTGAGCAACGCCTCGCTGGAGGTGCGGGACGGCCGCGTGGGCATCGTGGGCGCGCCGTGGGACACGGCGTCGGTCGCCGACCTGGCGCCTCTGGACATCATCAGGCTGGCCCTGGTGCGCAGCGCGCTGCGCACCTACGGCGAGGGTGCCGACCTCTCCAAGGCCGTCACCTACCTGTCCCGCTCCGAGACGGTGCTCGCGAGGATCGCCGACGAGGTGGAGCGCGAGCCGCTCGGCCCGGCACCGGTCGAGGCACTGCCCCGCGCCGAACCGGCCGCGCTGCTGCTGATCGCCAGGTCGGCCGAGGGCGAGGGCCGCTCGTTCGAGGCGTCCGGACTGATCTCCGAGGTGCTCTCCCTCTCCCCCGGACTGGCTCCGGCCGTGCGCGACGCGGCCGAGTACGCCGCGTGCCGCACCGACCCCGGCGCCTCGCTGCCCGAGCGCGCCGCGCACCTCTACCGGCAGCTGCTCGCGTACGCCTACCGTCCGGCCCGCAGGCGGCTGATCGAGGATCTGGTCGCGCTGAGCGTCCGGGTGGCCGAGCCCGCCCTGGCCGACCTGGCGCTGTTCGAGAACGACGTCGTCGGCGAGTTCCTGGACGCGCGCTCCGAGTGGCTGCGCGACGACGAGCTGGAGCTGCTGGAGTCATGGCGGCGGACACCGCTGCGCCTGTGGGAGGTGCTCGACGTCTCCGGGAACGAGATCACCGTGGCCGCCGCCGCCGGAGAAGGGGACGGGGGCGGGGGCGGGGAGCGGGTGACGCTGGCCGACGAGCTGCTCTCCGGGCAGGCGCTGCCGGGAGACCTGATGCTGACCCGGCTGCTGAGCGACGGGGAGGGCCCGCACGTGTTCGGCCATCCGTTCAAGGTCGCCCCGGAGCGGAGGCAGGAGATGCTGGACCTGCTCACCGACCCCGTCGACCCCTACGCGGTGGCCGCCTTCTTCAGGCGCCTCGGGCGGACACCCGGCGCGACGGGCGGGGACGCCCGACGCTGAGACGCCGATAGACCGTGGCCCCGAGAAGACGCTCGGCTGGCTCCAGCACACCTTCGAGGAGATGCTCGCCGAGACCGGCCACCGCCCGGACGAGATCTGCGGCATCGGCGTCGGCCTTCCCGGCCCGGTCGAGCACAGCTCGGGACGCCCGGTCAACCCGCCGATAATGCCGGGCTGGGACGGTTTCCCCGTCCCCGAATGGCTCGGCTCGCGCCTCGGCGCACCCGTCCTCGTCGACAACGACGTGAACATCATGGCGCTGGGCGAGCACTGGGCCGCCCGCCCCGAGGCCGACCACCTCATCTTCGTCAAGATCGGCACCGGCATCGGCTGCGGCATCATCAGCGACCGCCGCCTGCACCGGGGCGCCCAGGGCGCGGCGGGCGACATCGGCCACATCCAGGTGGCCTCGGCCCTCGACATCGTCTGCCGCTGCGGCAACGTCGGCTGCCTGGAGGCCGTCGCCAGCGGCGCCGCCATCTCGGCCAGGCTGTGCGCGGCCGGGGTGACGGCCGAGGACAGCCGCGACGTGGTCCGCCTGGTGCGCGGCGGCAACACCCAGGCCGTCCAGCTCATCCGGCAGGCGGGCCGCGAGGTCGGTGACGTGCTCGCCTCGATCGTCAACTTCTTCAACCCCTCGGTGATCGTGGTCGGCGGCGACATCTCCGAGGCCGGGGAGCAGGTGCTCGCGGGTCTTCGCGAGGTCATCTACAGCCGGTCGCTGCCGCTGGCCACCCAGCACCTGACGATCACCGCCAGCAAGCTGGGCGACCGCGCGGGCGTGATCGGCGCCGCCGTCATGGTCATCGAACACGTGCTGGCCCCCGGCAGCGTCGATCGCTCCGTCAGCCCCGCCTGACCGCGTACGGTCCAGAACACCGCGGGATCCGAGTAGGAGTGCTCAGGCGCGGCTGAGTGCACGCGCCCTCCCCCGGCTCCACGATCCTCGAAATACTCAAGTCATGAAATGGTGGATTTTCCTGGTCGCGCTCGTCAGCACGGTGGTCGCGGCGTGGCTGCTCGTGTACGCCGACGTCCCGCTCTCCACGTTCCTGTCGCTCGGGCTCGGCGCGATCAGCCTCATCTGGTTGATCGTGCTCCTCACCCTGCCGTGGAACCTCTACTTCGGGGCGCGCCAGGTGGTCCACGAGATCCACGTGTCCAGGGAGCGCGGCATCGAGGTGCCCGAGGGGCACGAGGCCGAGGCGCTGGAGATCGCCGGGCGGATGCGCCGGTTCGCCATCGGCGGCCACCTCGTCTCCGCGGTGCTCCTGGCCGTCATCACCTACCTGTCCGGCGCCTTCGTGGGCTACTACTTCGCCGGGTTCTACCTGCTGAGCACCTGCTTCCGGCCGGCGGGCGCCTACCTGTCCCACATGCGCGAGCGGGTCACCACGCTGATGAGGGAGGCCCACCACCCCCGCGAGGACATCGTCTCGCTCGTCGCCAGGGTGGACGACCTGGCCACCGAGGTGACCGCGCTGACCAGGTCAGCCGAGCAGCTCCGGGACGACGTCGGAACGCTCGGCGCCGACCTGCGAAACGGCGACGAGGCCCTGGAACGCCGGATCACCGGGCTCGCCCGGCGTTTCGAGGACACCGTGGACGGTCTCACCGACAACCACGAGGTCATCACCGGGCTCAAGGCCTTCCTGCGCCTGGTCCGCGCCGACGCCCACGGCCAGGCCTGACCCGCGCCACGCCCGGGGTGCCGCCTCCAGCAGCCGCGCCGCGGCGCCGAGGACGTCCCTGACGCCGATCTCCAGAAGACCCGGATCGGGCCGGTAGGCGTGCGGGTCTCCGTGGCCCCCTGCCCACAGGACGACGTGCGGTCCCGCCTGCGGAGGCCCCCACACGGCGGGCGCGACGGGGCCGAACAGCGCCACGGAGGGAGTGGCGAACGCGGCCGCCAGATGGGTCACGCCGGTGTCCCCGCAGACCACCAGCCTGGCCCTCGCCACCAGCGCGGCCAGTTCGCACAGCCCGGTGCGCCCGGCGAGCACGCACGAAGGCGGCAGCCCGGCGAGCATGGCCACCCGCTCGGCGAGGTCCCGCTCCCTCGCGCTCCCGGTGACCACGACCTCGTGCCCGTTCCTCCGCAGTTCCGCGGCCACGAGCGCGAACCGCTCCGGCGGCCAGCGCCTGGCCGGATACCCGGCCCCGGGGTGGATGACGACGGGCCGGGCCTCCTCCTCGCGGGAGCCGGGGCGCCGGAGCCCCAGGTCGGCGGGATCGGCCGTGATGCCGTACCAGGCGAGCAGGTCGCACCAGCGTCGCACCTCGTGCACACCGTCCTGCCAGGCCGGTCCGCGCACACCGGGGAAGGCGGGGTGGGAGTGGGTCAGCAGCCGGGCCGGGCCGGTGCGGTGGAGCGCGGCGATGCCGTGCGGGCCGCCGCCGTGCAGGTTGACGGCGACGTCGACGCGCCGGCCGAGCGGCGGGACGTGACCGGGCCCCGACACGTCGCACACCTCGTCCACCCCGCCGATCAACGGCACCAGGGGCGCCAGCACGGAGGGCGCGGCCAGCACGATCCGATGGCCGGGATGGGAGCGGCGCAGGGCGCGCAGGGCGGGGACCGCGGTGAGCAGGTCACCGAGACCCAGCCCGCGCAGCACCACCATGACCGGCCGGTCCGCCGCCGCCTCGGCGGCGGCGGGGACACCCCGCCCTCCCTCGCCGGCGTCGCCGAGGGTCTCGGGGAGAGTCACGTGTCCCGGTACCTGGAGGGGGCACACGACCGCCTCCTTCACGGAGGCCGGAGCGGTTCTCAAGTGACCGCCTCCTTCATGGACGTCAGGCGGTCGACCGCCTCGACGACCCACGTGCCCGGCACCGACGACAGGCACGGGTGACCGGCGACGGCGCAGGTCCCCGCCGGTGTCACCCGGCAGGGGGCCTGCTGGTCGCCGAGGATCACAACCGGCACGCCGTACGGCGCCCAGCGGCCGACGGGGGCCAGGGGGGCGAACAGGCTGACGACCGGCGTGCCGACCGCCGCCGCGAGGTGGGCGGGCCCCGTGTCGGCGACGACCATGGCGCACGCCCCGGCGAGCACCGCGGCGAGCTCGGGAAAGGTGGTCCGGCCGCCCAGGTCGACGACCGCCCTTCCCACCTGCACGCCCGGCCGCCCGTCGTACGGGGCCGGGGGATCGTTCCAGCTCCGGCCGCTCGTCGCGGCGCACGTCCCGTCGACCCAGCCGGCGGTGAAGGCCGATTCGTCCAACCTCCAGCCGCGCAGGCCGGCGAGTCCGCCACCCATCCAGTCGCCCGCGAAGACGGAGCCTGGCGACAGGCCGTGCAGCCCGGCGCCGGCGGCGATCCGCGCGGTGAGCCCGCACTCCTCCCGGCCACCGGTCACGACGACCCTGCGGCCCGAGCGGACGAGGTCCCGAACCGCGCGCGCCCAGCTCTCCGCGGGCCACGCCCTGGCGGGGATCGAGGCACCTGGGTGCACGACCACGTAGCCCCGCGGCCCGGTGAGGTGGCCGACCTCGGGCAGCGGGTGCCGTACGGCGAGATCCCCCGGATCTCCCGGCGGGAGCTCGAACCCCGCCGCCCTGGCCAGTCCGAGCATCCGCTCGCTCTCCGGCACGTCCACGTCCTCGTCGACGACGTGCCGTACGTCGAGCAGCGAGCCCGGGTCGTCGGTGGAGATCGCGGCGATGCTCGGCGTACCCGCCAGCCGGAGGATAAGTGCCAGTGGCAGCGGGGACTGCTGGAACGAGGTGAGGATCAGTGCCTGCTCGGGGGCCGTGTCCCTGATGGTCCGCAGCAGTCTCAGAACGTGCGGGCCGGTCGCCGGCGGTGCGGTGGGGTCGATCCACGGCGCGCGCCACTCCAGCACCCGCGACACCCCAGGCAGCAACTCGCCCGCGGGCCGGCCTCGCGGGCCGGCCAGCAGCACGACCTCCCGCGCGCCTGCGGCCACCGCGCGGATCGCAGGCCCCGCCAGCAGGACGTCGCCCGCGTTGTCCAGGCGGGCGACGAGAACGGTGCCGGTCACCGCCGGTCACCGCCATACCCTGAATGCGGTACGCCAGCCACCGGCAGAACGGCCGCTAAATCACGAAATATCGTGTTTTTTCCAAGAAATCTCATGGAGCCGGACCCCTCGTTCGATATCTAGTGACTACCGAGAGCGGCGCTCCTTAAACCGAAAAATCGGACATAGACATAGTTAAGAGCATCGACTGATCGCTTTTATCACTATAAGTAATTATTTTGAGGATTACCTGCCCTCGTTGCCGGGTGGCGAGCGGGTCGCGGCGAGGTCCCGCGCGCGACGAGGGCCGGGGAAGCCGGCCGGGAACGCCTGGCTTGCCGATTACCCGCCCTCACTGTCGGGTGGCGAGCGGGTCGCGGCGACGGCGAGGTCCCCCGAGGCGGGGCGCGGGAGAGGTCCGGTCAGCCGGGAGCGCCGGGAGTCTCAGGAGTGCCGGGCATCTCAGGGGCACCTGGGAGGAGATGGGCGTTGGGCTCGCGGGCACGGTCCGCCAACTCGGGGATCTCCAGCACGGTCACCCCGGCCGCCGCGAGTTCCTCGGCCCCGTGGCAGTCGACGAAGAGCAGCGGCTCGCGCCACGCCAGCACCACCCGCCGAACACCGCTGTCCAGGATCAGCCGGGTGCAGGTCCTGGGACGCGACCTGCGCGCGCTGCACGGCTCCAGGCTGCTGTAGACCGTGGCCCCGGTCAATCCGGGGTCGTCCGGGGAGATCTTGCCGAGCGCCGACTCCTCCGCGTGGACGTGGGGGTCGCCCTCCCGCGAGTATCCACGGGAGATCTCCTCGCCGTCCTCGGAGACGATCACGGCGCCGACGGAGAAGGCCGTCTCCGAGGGCGGGCACAGCCTCGCCAGGTCACACGCCAGCCCCAGCCAGTCGCGGTCGTTCATCCGGACCTCCCCGGTAGACGGTGCGTGTCAGGCCAGCAGGTAGCGCAGCAGGGTGACGTCGCCCATCCTGCGGACCTCCGCCAGGTCCATTCTGCGGTGGCGGTCGTGGGGAAAGTCCCCGTCCAGGACGAAACGCGGGGCGGCGGAGTCCCCGACGAAGAACGGGGCGACGACGAGGTGGAGCTCGTCCGCGAGGTCCTCGCGCAGGAAGCGCGTGTGGACGGAGGTGCCGCCCTCGACCATCAGGCGGCGCACCCCCCGCCCGTACAGGTCGGCGAGGACGCGGCCGAGATCGATCGGCTCTCCCGCGTCGACCACCTCCGCGGCCCCCGCGAGGCGGCCGGTGAGTTTCGCCAGGGCCGGTGCCGCGGCGTACACGATCTTCTCCGCGTCACCGGCGGTGAAGAAGGCGGCTGCCGGGTCGAGGTCCCCCGTGGCGGTCAGCGTCACCTTCGCGGGAGACGGCGGCAGGCCGCGCGCGACCCGCTCCCGCCGGCGCCCCGGCGACCTGACCAGGAGCCTGGGGTCGTCGCGGCGGACGGTTCCCGCCCCGACCAGGATCGCGTCGCAGCCGGCGCGGACCGCGTCGACCCGGTCGAGGTCCTCGTCGTTGGAGAGCAGGAGCCGTTGCGGCGTGCGGTCGTCGATGTAGCCGTCGACGGACATCGCGCAGCTCAGCAGCACGTACGGGCGCTCGCCCACCCTCCGCCCCCCCTCCTTCGGCACCGGCCGATCGTAACAACCTCCCGCCCGGCCCACTCGACGCGGTGGGCCGCCGGCTCGGCGATGCCGCCGACGCGCTCGCGAACGCGATGCTCAAGCGGAGCCACTGAAACCGCGCCGTCGTACACATAACCGTCTGCCATTTCCCCCTCCCTTTTGACGAAGGACGACTCTTGCTATGAAATATGTTTAGCTAGAGCGAACAGGCGGCCGCGCCGCTTGACGGAGGGAGCCGTAGGTGGGCACATCGGAGCGTCATGGCGGTGAGGAGCCGGACCGCCAAGACGCCGTCGGAGCCCGGATGCGGCAGTTCCGCAAGGAGCGCGGTCTGACACTGCGTGGTCTCGCCACCCACTCCGGGCTCTCAATCGGGTTCCTCTCCCAGGTCGAGCGGGGCATCTCCTCCATCGGCCTGACCGCGCTCAACAGCGTGGCCACCGCGCTCGACCGGAGCGTGGCGGAGTTCTTCAACGACGTGCCGCCGGAGGAGACCGAGGAGAGGCAGCCGCCGGTCTCCCCGCTGCCGAGCCACTTCACGCTCACCCGCTCCGCGACGGCCGCCACCGAGTACATCTCGGGCCAGCAGACCTACCGCATGCTCTCGGCCAGGGGGCCGAACCTGGTGCTCGAACCGCTGCTGGTGCACATCGCACCCGGCGGCAAGCGTGAGGACTCCTACGGTCACGCCGGGGAGGAGTTCGCCTTCGTGCTGGAGGGCGAGCTGCTGTACGAGGTCGACGGCGTCGAGCACCGGTTGCATCCGGGCGACAGCGTCCATCTGAGGTCGACGGTCCCGCACAGCATGTTCAACGACACCGACCGGGTCACCACCGTCGTATCCGTGGTGACCCCTCGATTGTTCTGACCGTCCGCGTCCCGCGCCGCCGCGGTCAGTGGCGGCGTAGGGCGCGGATCGCCGACGCCGCCAGTGCGGCCGCGGCCAGCGCGCCGAGCGCCCCCGCGGCGACCGCCCGGCGCTGGCGGGAGATGCGGGGCTGGATCTCGGCGTACGGCATGGTGGTGAACGAGACGAGCTCGTAGCGCGAGGTGTAGCGGCCGGGCAGCAGCCGTTCCAGGCCGTGCTCGACCCGTTTCTGTAGCAGGAACGACCGGGAGGCGACCTTGTCGCGCATCTCGACGAAGTTCGCGAGCGCGAGTTCGGCGATGGTGTCGGCGTGTTCCTTGCGACGGGCGCCGTACCGGGCGAGGGCCTCGGGGAAGTCGTCTCCGGTCTCCTGCAGGCAGCGGTCGAGCTCCACGCAGTCCTCGAAGCCGCAGTTGGCGCCCTGGCCGTAGAAGGGGACGATGGCGTGGGCGGCGTCGCCGAGCAGACCGACCACGGCGCCGGCGCCGCGCACCTGCCATGGGCGGGCCCGCACGGTGACCAGGTGCCCGATCGGGTTGTGGGCGTAGTCTCCGGCGAGGTCGGGCATGAGCGCGCGGGCGTCGGCGTAGTGGGCGGCGAAGAACTCCTCGAACCGCTCCGCGGTGTCCAGTTCCTCGAAGCTGCCGGGCCCCGACTTGGGCCAGAACAGCGTGCAGGTGAAGGACCTGTCCGGGTTGGGCAGCGCGATCATCATGGCCCTGCCGCGCGGCCAGATGTGCAGCGCGCCGGGGTCAAGGGCGAACCCGCCGTCGCGCGCCGGGATCGTCAGCTCCTTGTAGCCGTAGTCGAGGTAGTCCTGGCTGAAGTCGAAGCCGGGCAGCAGCTGCAGCCGTCCGCGTACCGCGCTGTAGGCCCCGTCGGCGCCGAGCACGACCGGGGCGCCGTGGGTGACCGGCCCCGCGGGCGTGTCGAAGTCCATCCGCCCCGAGTCGACGTCGAGCCCGGTCAGCCGGTGCTCGAAGAGGGCGCGGACCCCGGGCATGGCGAGGGCCGCCTCCAGCAGCGTGCGGTTGAGCTCGGCGCGGCTGATGGAGTTGATCGCCCGCTGCCCTCCCGCGCTGTACGGCTGGAAGCTGAGCGTGCCGTCCGGGGCGTGCATCATCCGGCCCGGCATCGGCAGCGCGGCCTTCAGCACCGCCTCGTCCAGACCGATCCTGCGCAGCGCGTCGATCCCCCGCTCGGAGATCGCCAGGTTGATCGAGCGCCCGCGCTCCGGAGTGGCCTGGCGCGGGTCGGGCCTGCGCTCGTACAGGGTGACCTCGTAGCCTCGGCGGGCCAGGTAGCAGGCCGTCAGGCAGCCGACCAGTCCGGCGCCGACCACGGCGACCTCGCCACGGGAGCTCATGCCGGGTTCACCTCCTCGGCGAGCGCGGCGGCCGCCCGCCAGCAGTCGTGGAACGTGGAGTACATCGGCACGGGGGCCAGCCGGATGACGTCCGGGCGCCGCACGTCGGCGAGGACGCCGTGCACCTCGTGCAGCCGGGTGGCGAGGGTGGCGGCGTCAGCGGTGTCGGGGCCCCCGGTCACCCGCAGGGAGAGCTGCGCTCCACGCCTGGCCGGGTCGGCGGGCGTGACGATCTCCAGGGGGCGGTCGCGGACGACCTCGGTGAGCAGCCGCTCCAGGTAGCCGGTGAGTGCCAGGCTCCGCTCCCTCAGCGCCGCCATCCCGGTCTCGGCGAACATCCGCAGCGAGACCCTGACCGGGGCCATGGCGAGGATCGGCGGGTTGGAGATCTGCCAGGCGTCGGCGGTGGGGACGGGGACGAGTTCGGGCCGCATCTCGAAGCGGGTCGCCTGCTCGGTGCTCCACCACCCGGCCAGCCGGGGCAGTTCGGGGTCGGTCACGTGGCGCCGGTGCACGAAGCAGCCCGCGACGGCGCCGGGACCGGCGTTGAGGTACTTGTACGAGCACCAGGCCGCGAAGTCCACGTCCCAGTCGTGCAGCGCGAGCGGCACGTTCCCCGCGGCGTGCGCGAGGTCCCAGCCGACGACGCATCCGGCCGCGTGCCCGGCGGCGGTGACGGCGGGGATGTCGAGGAACTCTCCGGTCAGGTAGTTGACCCCGCCGAGGAGCACGAGCGCCACCCGGTGTCCCTCGCGGGCCAGGTAGTCCACGATGTCCTCGGTGCGCAGGCAGTCCTCGCCGGGGCGGGGGCGCAGCCGGACCACCGTCTCGTCGGGGTCGAGGCCGTGGTGGACCGCCTGGCTGCGCACCGCGTAGCTGTCCGAGGAGAAGGCGTGGTCCTCGATGACGATGCGGGTGCGCTCGCCCGCCGGGCGGTAGAAGGTGGCCATCATCAGGTGCAGGTTGACCGTGAGGGAGTTCATCACCACGGTCTCCTCCGGGGCCGCGCCCACCAGCGCGGCGGCGTCCTCGCGCAGTTCGGCGTGGTAGGGCAGCCAGGGGTGCGCCGCCCGGTGGTGCCCCTCGACCGCGTGCAGCGCCCAGTCGTCCAGCTCGGCGGAGAGCGCGGCGCGGACGGCGCGGGGCTGGAGGCCGAGCGAGTTGCCCGCGAAGTAGGCGACCTCGGGGTATCGGCAGGAGGCGGGGGCGGGCGGGAGGAGGAAGTCCTCGCGGCGGCAGGCCGAGTCCTCGGCGTCGGCCGCCAGCGCCGCCCGCTCGCCGAACTCGCCGTCTTCGCCGAACACGTCGGCGCGCTTGCTCGTCACATCGTCTCCTTCTTCCCCGCCAATGTTCACTCATGCTGAACTCTAGTGAAATTAGTAGTACGAGACGATTCGGGCAGTGCGCTTTGCGGATGGAAGGTTCTTCGGGGATCCGGTTTCAGGATGACGGAGCGTCACCCGAAGGCACCGCGGTCAGGCCCTGCCCCCTTGGATCCCTTGCCTATCGCGGTCGGTCGGATCCGCGGGCCGGAACACCTACGCCGCTCCCTTCGGTGAGCGGTTCAGCAGCGGCAGCACCTCGGTGCCCAGCAGTTCCACGCCACGGTCGTCGGTGAGGCCGTGCGGCGTGCCGAACTCCACCCGGTGCGCGCCCGCGTCGATCAGCGCCTGAGCCTGCGCGGCGACCTGCTCCGGGTCGCCGGAGAAGGCGAACAGGTCGAGCAGATCGTCGGGGATCAGCCGTCCGGCGGCCTCGTCCCGCCCGGCGTCGACCAGCTCCTTGACCCGGCCGAGCAGGTCGGCGGGGATCTCCACGGTCGGGTCGAGGTCGGCGACCACCGCGAGGTACATGGCGACCTCGCTGCGCGCCCTGGCCCTGGCCGCGGCGCCGTCCGTGTCCACGACCGTCACCGCGCCCAGGACGACGCCCACCTGGCCCGGGTCACGTCCGGCCGCCGTCGCCCCGGCCGCGACCCGCTCGCGGATCACCCCGACCATCGCCGGGTTCGCGCTGCCGCCCACCTTGATCTCGTCGGCGATCCGCCCGGCCAGCGCCGCGCCCTTCGGCCCCCAGGCGCCGAGCAGCAGCGGCGGCCGGGTGCGGTGCACGGGGTAGCGCAGCCGGGTGCCCGGCGCCAGGCGGAACATCTCCCCCTCGAACCCTCCGGCGTCGCCGGCCAGCAGCCGGTAGACCACCTCGACGGTCTCCGCCAGCGCGGTCAGCGGCCGGGGCTGGGCGATGCCCACGGCGCCGAGCCAGGTGCCGCGCGCCAGGCCCAGGTAGGCACGACCGTGCGAGGCCAGGTCGAGGGCGGCGAGCTGCCCGGCGATCTCGTACGGCGCCGCCGAGTACGGGTTGAGGCAGGCCGCGCCGAGCCGCACCCTCTCGGTGGCGGCGGCCATCTCCAGCAGCGGGAAGATCGGCGGCTGGTACATCAGGTCGCCGAACACGCTCAGCACGTCGAAGCCGTGCTCCTCCGCGCGGCGCGCGAGCCGGGCGTAGTCACCGGCCCGCTTGTCGCTCTGCAGACCGAGGCCGATCTCGGCGGTGCTCATCACATCTCCTTGAGGTGGAGACCCCCGCCCTGAGGCGTGGGGAGGAAACAGCGAGGGGTTTCTTCGGAATCCCCGGGCTTCGGCCGCGGGGAGGATGTCGACGTGGATCCCCTCAGGTCAGGTCGGCGGAGTTCATCCGGCGGCGGCGGGTCCGCTCGACCCGCATCACCAGCCGCTCCTCCGGGTCGGGGCAGCAGAACAGGGAGTCCTGCGCCAGCCAGTCGCCCTCGGCGAGGTCACGCTGCTTTGCGGCGAGGAACGGCAGGACCGAGGCGAGCGCGTAGACGCAGAAGTGCCTGCCGTCGGGGAGCCGCAGGTGCGCGCTCCGCTCCAGTGTGAAGTGGTCGCCCACCTCCATGCCGCAGACGGATCTGCCCTCGATGCGGTCGACCACGACCCGCAGGTCGTACAGCTCCATGTCACCGTCGTCGTTCATGCCTGCTCCTTGCTCGCCCATTCCCTCGCCCGTGCCCTCGCCCGTGCCCTCGCTCATGGCACGAGCAGTTCGGAGTGGTGGTGCACGATGAGCCAGTCGTCGCCGGTCCTGCGCAGCACGTCGGTCACCCGGCTGTACTGCGCGGGTTCGCCCGACGCCTCGGCGACGAGCACGTAACGCGCCACCCCGGCGTCGCCCCACACGTCGATCCGCTTGTCCTCGGCCGCCAGCCTGTCGAGTTCGGGACGGGCACCCGAGCCGTCCCTCTCGTTGCGGTAGGCGTCGAGTTCCGACCGGGTCCGCAGTGGTCCCGGCAGGTGCGTCTCCCAGGTGGTCACCTCGGCGTGCAGGTGACTGTCGAATCGGCGGCGGTCCGCCGCGAGGAAGGCGTCGTACATGTCGTCGATGCCAGCCGCGATCGCGGCGGCCTCCGTGTCGTTCACAGCACCGTTCACCGGACCGTTCACCAGTACTTCACCCAGATGCCCCGGTCTTCAGACCCCGGGAAAACCGCGTTCACTGCCTCTCCCATCCCGACCGGTCGTCGCGGACGACCCGGCCGCCCTTCATCACCCAGCGGACCCCGCGAAAGGCCGAGGTGTCCGCGAGCGGGTCCGCGTCCATGGCGATGAGGTCCGCGTACTTGCCGACCTCGACGGTGCCGAGGTCGGCGTCGGCGCCGAGCCAGCGCACCGGGCCAAGCGTGCCCGCATACAGCGCTCCCGCCGGGCCGAGACCTCCCTCGGACATGCACTCCAGCTCGCGTACCGAGGCGTTGGTCCCCTCGAAGTCCCAGAACGGCGGCATGTCACTGCCCAGCAGGACGTCCACCCCGGCGTCGAGGGCCATGGCGTAGCTCTCCAGATGCCGGGGGCCGGCGCCGAGCGAGCGGCACTGCATCCACTCCGGCACCCCGAGCTCGTCGAAGAACTCCTTGCAGCGGGTGACGAGCAGCGTCGGCACCAGGGCCGTGCCGCGCTCGGCCATTCTCTTCGCGACCTCGGGGGTGAGCTGATAGCCGTGCTCCACGCAGTCGAGGCCCAGCTCGACGGCCTCGGCGATCACCGCCGCCGGCCCCGCGTGCGCGGTGACCTTCCGGCCCCAGGCATGCGCGGTCTGCAGCGCCGCCGCCATCTCGTCGGAGAACAGCTGCGGGGTGTCGATGTCCTCGTGCTCTCCGGCGATGCCACCGGAGATCATGATCTTGATGAGGTCGGCACCCGCCTTGACCTGGGTACGCACCCCGCGCCGGAACCCGTCGACTCCGTCGCACTCCATGGTGTCGCTCGCCTCGTGGCCGTGGCCGCCGGTGCAGACCAGGGCCTGGCCCGCCGTGAAGACGCGCGGCCCGCTCGCCCTGCCCGACTCGATGGCCCGGCGCAGCGCGAAGTCGGCGTGGTCCTTCTCGGCCACGCACCGCACCGTGGTGACCCCGCAGTGCAGGGTACGGCGGGCACCGTCGGCCATGTAGAGGACGAGTTCGTGCGCCGTCATGTTCTTGACGTTGTCGCCTCCCTGGCCCGGCAGCGACAGGGACAGGTGGGTGTGCATGTTGACCAGGCCGGGGGTGAGGTAGGCGCCGCCTAGATCAAGTCGCTGCGCCTCCCCCACCCGTTCCAGGACCTGCTCGCGGGGGCCCACGGCCGCGATCCGGTCGTCCCGGATCCACACCGCCGCATCCGTGATCCGCCCCTCGGCGCTCCGTGGAGCCTCGGCCGGTGCCTCGGCCGGCGCCTCGCCCGACGGAGCGCCGCCGGCGCGGGCGTCGGTGACCGTGCAGTTGACGATGACCACGTCGTTCATCGGACGGCCTCGATCCGGTAGATCCTGCGGGCGGCGTCGGGAGAGACATAGCCCTCGGCGACGTCGCGGCGGACCAGTTCGGGGTCTCGCTCGCACGGGTCCCCGTGCCCGCCACCACCGGCGGTCAGCAACCTGATCCGGTCACCGACCCGCACCTTGGTCCGCTTGGTACTGACCCGATGCTCGCGCTCGGTGTCGGGAAAGACCACCACCTGGTTGGGCTCGGGCTCCAGCCCGCCCTCCAGCGCCCACGGCCGCGACCGCGTCTTCTTGATGACCGACAGGAACTCCCCCGGGGTGACGAAACGGATGTCCCTCCGCAACCCCACCCCACCGCGGAACCGCCCGGCACCGCCGGAGTCCTCACGCATCTCCATCCGCTCGAAGAACATCCCGGTCCGCGCCTCCAGGACCTCGACGGGGGTGTTGCGGGCCTGGGTCTGGCACAGGTGGTTGGCGGCGTTCATGCCGTCGTGGGAGGGGGTGGCGCCCCAGCCGACCGGGTCGTTGTTGCTGACCGCGAACATCTGCCCGGTCTCCGGGTGGATCCCGACCATCATGAACCCCGGCACGTCCCCTCCCGAGGAGGCGGGCAGCCGGTCCGGCATGCCCTGCGCCAGCGCCTTGTAGATCAGTTCCAGGGCGACCGTCCCGGTCCACTGGGTGAAGGTCGCCGCCGGGTAGACGGCGTGGAAGAGCGTGCCGGGCTCGGCCCGCACCCGCAGGGGGGCGAAGTGCCCGGCGTTGGTCTGCTCGGTGGGCGTGGTGATCGCCTTGAACGCGACCCGGCAGGTCGCGATGGTCGCGCCGAACGGTAGGTTGACCGGCCCCTCGGTCGCGCCCGACGATCCGGCGAAGTCGACGGTGAACGTGCCGTCGGCGATGGTGACGGTGACCCGCATCCGGATCGGGTCCTCGGTGATGCCGTCGTCGTCCAGCCAGTCGACGGCGGTCCACGAGCCCTGCGGGAGGCGGGCGACGGCCTCTGCGGCGGACTCGGCGGCGCCCTCGATCACGGTCTCGACGACGGAGTCGACGACCGCCCTGCCGTAGCGGGCGTACAGCTCCTGGACACGGCGTTCTCCGGTGCGCAACGCGGCGACCTGCGCGTTCAGATCACCGATCACCAGATCCGGCATCCGCGAGTTGAACCGGATCAACTCGATGATCTCCCGGTTCGGCTCACCCCCCGAGAACACCTTCGTCCCGGGAAAGATGATCCCCTCCTGGTGCATGTCCGTGGAATCCAGCACATACCCCGGATCCTTGGCCCCCAGATCCATCCAGTGAGCCCGCACACACAGAAAACCCACCAGCTCCGACCCCAGGAACACCGGCGAGAACAACGTCGCGTCGTAGGAGTGTGCCGCGTTCCAATACGGATAGTTCAGCAGCACCACATCACCCGGACGCAGGTTCTCCCGCCCCACGTACTCCACACCCTTGCGGATGGAGTAGTCGTTGGCGCCGAGGAAGCGGCTCAGCCCCGTCGACTCGGCGACCAGGCGCAGGCCCGAATCGTAGACGGAGATGCCGAAGTCGAAGACCTCGTAGATGACCGGGTTGAAGGCGGTGCGCACGAGCGTGGCCCGCATCTCCTCGGCGGCCGAGGTGAGATGGCTGCGCACCACCTCGACCGTCGCGCCGTCCACCCGGGGCAGAGCCGTACCGGACCACTCGGACACCGTCTCGGACACCGTCTCAGACATCGTCGATCCCGTAGATCCTGCGGGCGGCGTCGGGAGAGACATAGCCCTCGGCGACGTCGCGGCGGACCAGTCCGGGGTCTCGCTCGCACGGGTCCCCGTGCCCGCCACCGCCGGCGGTCAGCAACCTGATCCGGTCACCGACCCGCACCTTGGTCCGCTTGGTACTGACCCGATGCTCGCGCTCGGTGTCGGGAAAGACCACCACCTGGTTGGGCTCGGGCTCCAGCCCGCCCTCCAGCGCCCACGGCCGCGACCGCGTCTTCTTGATGACCGACAGGAACTCCCCCGGGGTGACGAAACGGATGTCCCTCCGCAACCCCACCCCACCGCGGAACCGCCCGGCACCGCCGGAGTCCTCACGCATCTCCATCCGCTCGAAGAACATCCCGGTCCGCGCCTCCAGGACCTCGATCGGGGTGATCCTCCCGGTACTGCCCGAGACGTGGGTGGCGGCGTTCATGCCGTCGTGGGAGGGGGTGGCGCCCCAGCCGACCGGGTCGTTGTTGCTGACCGCGAACATCTGCCCGGTCTCCGGATGGATCCCGACCATCATGAACCCCGGCACGTCCCCTCCCGAGGAGGCGGGCAGCCTGTCCGGCATGCCCTGCGCCAGCGCCTTCAGGATGAGCTCGACCGCGACGATGCCGGTCCACAGGGTGAACGTCGGCTGCGGGTAGACGGCGTGGAAGAGCGTGCCGGGCTCGGCCCGCACCCGAAGGGGGACGGTCGTGCCGAAGTTGGACGGCTCGTCGGGCGAGGTGAGCGACTTGAGGACGACCTTGCAGATCGCCTCGGTGGCGCCGAACGGCATGTTGATGGGACCGGGCGTGGCCGGTGCGGAACCGTCGAAGTCGACGGTGAACGTGCCGTCGGCGATGGTGACGGTGACCTGCATGCGGACCGGGTCCTCGGTGATGCCGTCGTCGTCGACCCAGTCGACCGCGGTCCACGAGCCCTGCGGCAGTTCGGCGAGGGCGGCACGGGTGCGCGCCTCGCCGTCCTCGATCATCCGCCCGACGGCGGCCTGCACCGTCGGGCGGCCGAACTTCTCCAGGATCTCCAGGAACCGGCGTTCTCCGGTGCGCAACGCGGCGACCTGCGCGTTCAGATCACCGATCACCAGATCCGGCATCCGCGAGTTGAACCGGATCAACTCGATGATCTCCCGGTTCGGCTCACCCCCCGAGAACACCTTCGTCCCGGGAAAGATGATCCCCTCCTGGTGCATGTCCGTGGAATCCAGCACATACCCCGGATCCTTGGCCCCCAGATCCATCCAGTGAGCCCGCACACACAGAAAACCCACCAGCTCCGACCCCAGGAACACCGGCGAGAACAACGTCGCGTCGTAGGAGTGTGCCGCGTTCCAATACGGATAGTTCAGCAGCACCACATCACCCGGACGCAGGTTCTCCCGCCCCACGTACTCCACACCCTTGCGCAGCGAGAAGTCGTTGGCGCCGAGGAAGAAGGTGAGTCCGGTGGCCTCGGCGATCAGCCGCAGGTCGGCGTCGTACATCGACATGCCGAAGTCGTGGACCTCGTAGATGACCGGGTTGAACGACGTACGGATCAGCGTGGCCCGCATCTCCTCCGCCGCGGCGAGCAGGTAGCTGCGCACCACCTCGGCGGTCGCCCCGTCAAGTTTCTCGCCCAGTCGCTCGGTCATGACGACGCCTCCACAATCCTGACCAGCAGATAACCGTGCTCGTCGACCTCGACCCGCTGCCCCGAGGGGACCACGGTGGTCGAGGTGCCCTCGTCGACCAGCGCGGGTCCGTCGAACGCGTCGCCCGGCTCCAGCAGCGCGCGGTCGTAGACGGCGAACGACGCCGTGGCGCGGGTACCGAAGTCGTAGGCGTCCCTGCGGGCGAACAGCGCCCGGCCCGCGTCGCCGTCGCCCGGTGGGCGCACCACCAACTCCGGCCGGTCGGTGCGGCCGACGCCGCGCACCCGCAGATTGAGGATCTGCAGCCGGTTGTCCATGGCGTGGCCGTAGCGCGCCACGTGGGTCTCCTCGAACGCCCGCCTGATCGCGTCCCGGTCGAGGTCGCGGCCGGTGGTGACGATGAGCGAGTGCTCCTGTCCCAGGTAGCGCAGCTCGAACTGGCGCTCCAGGACCATGTGCTCGGCCGCGACCAGCTGCGCCTCCAGGGAGTCGACGGCCTCGGCCTCGATGCCCTTGAAGACCGTCTCCAGCTCGTCGAGGTCGGCGTCGTCCAGGGTGGCCATCACCGTACGGGAGAAGTCGTCGACGATGTCGGCGCTGAGCATGCCCCAGGCGGAGAAACCTGACGGCGCGAACGGCACGATGACCTCGCCGATGCCCATCTCCGCGGCGAGCAGCGGGGCGAGCAGCGGTCCGGCCCCACCGAAGGCGAGCAGTGAGAAACCCCGGGGGTCGTGCCCCCGCTCGACGGTGATCTGCCGGACCGCGCCGACGGTCTTGGCCAGCAGCACGTCGAAGACGCCCGCCGCGGCGGCCTCCGGGCTCAGTCCGAGGGGCCGGGCCACCTGCTCGTCGAGCGCCGCGCGTGCGGCGTCGGCGTGCAGGTCCATCGTCCCGGCCAGGAAACGGCCCGGGTCCACGTAGCCGAGGACCACCGCCGCGTCGGTGACAGTGGGGCGGGTGCCGCCCCGGCCGTAACACACCGGGCCGGGGTCGGCACCCGCGCTGTGCGGACCCACCTTGAGCAATCCCCTCTCCAACCACGCGATCGAGCCCCCTCCGGCCCCTATCGTGCGAATGTCGTAAGTGGGGATCAGCAGCGGAAAGTGCTCCAGCTGCGCCTCGTAGGCGGCCACCGGGGACCCGTGCTCGATCACGCACGCGTCCAGCGAGGTGCCGCCGATGTCGAAGGTGAGAAGATCCCGGCGGCCGAGGGCGGCGGCGAGGTGCGCCGCGCCGACGATGCCGCCCGCCGGGCCCGACAGCACGGTGTGCGTCGGGGAGGTCTTGGCCACGGACGACGTCATGGAGCCGCCGCCGGACCGCATGATCAGGAACCGTCCGCCGAACCCGCGCTCGGCCAGCCCGTGCTCCAGCCTGTCGACGTACCTCTCGAAGATCGGCCGGATGTAGGCGTCGAGGACCGTCGTGCTGGTCCGCTCGTACTCGCGGTACTCCCTGACGATGTCGGTGGAGAGCGAGACCGTCACCTGCGGGTACGCCTCGCGGATGATCCGGGCGGCCTGGCGCTCGTGGGAGGGGTCGAGGAAGGAGTGCAGGAAGCAGACGGCGATCGACACCACGCCCTCCTCCTCGACCAGGACGCGGGCCGCCTCCCTGACGCCCTCGGCGTCGAGTTCCTCGACCACACGGCCCCGATGGTCGAGCCGTCCCCGCACCCCCACGGTGTGGCGGCGCCGCACCAGGCTCTCGGGGCGCTCGTACTGGAAGTCGTACATGTGGTCGGCGGGCACGTTGCCCCGGCCGATCAGGAAGATGTCGCGGAAGCCGTCGTTGGTGATGATCCCCGTCGGCTCGCCGCGCCGTTCCAGGACCGCGTTGAGGCCCAGGGTGGTGCCGTGGATGAACAGCTCCACCTCCGACAGGTCGGTGCCGAGCGCGGTGACCGCGTCGAGCACGCCCTCCCAGGGACGGGCCGGGGTGGTCGAGGCCTTCCTGAAACGCACCTCATGAGTGCGGGTGTTCAGCTCCATCGCGTCGACGAAGGTGCCGCCGATGTCGACGGCCAGACGAATGTGCTTCGGGTCGGGCATTCGGGATGTCACCTTTCGATCAGCGCGGGGATCTCGGCGGCGCGGCGGCAGGCGACCAGGCTCGCGTCGTACGGGCGGAGCTCCTGCTCCTGCTCCCTGCATTCGTCGGTCGCGAAGGGGCAGCGCGGCGCGAGGGCGCAGCCTCCGGCGGCGTCCGCCTCCTGTAGATCCTTGGTCAACTCGACCTGCGGGCCGCCGTAACCGGCGCCGAGGCTGGGGGCGCTGGACAGCAGCGCCCTGGTGTAGGGGTGCCTGGGGTTGCCGAAGACCTCTTCCACCGGCCCCTCCTCGACGATCCGTCCCAGATAGAGCACCACGACGCGGTCGCAGAACCCTCGCACGGTGGCCAGGTCGTGGGAGATGAAGACCGAGCCACGCGAACTGTCGCCGCTCACCTCTGCGATCACCTTCAGGATCTGCGCCTGTACCGTGACGTCAAGTGCCGAGGTCGGCTCGTCGAAGACGATCAGGTCGGGTTCGCCGACGAGCGCGCGGGCGATGCCGACGCGCTGCGCCTGCCCGCCGGACAGCTCGTGCGGGCGCCGCCCCAGGATCGACGGGTCCAGTTCCATCCGCTCCAGGACGCGGGCGACGCGCGAGACGCGCTCCGCGGCGGGCACCCCGGCGGCGAGCAGCGGCTCACCGATCGCGTCCTGTACGGTCCGCCGGGGGCTCAGCGACCCGACGGGGTCCTGGAAGACCAGCTGGGCGCGGGTACGTAGCCGGCGCAGCCGCCTGCCGCGCAGCTCGGACAGGGCGTGCCCGGCCACCTCGACCCTGCCCCGCGAGGGCTGCACCAGGCCGAGCATCAGCCTGGCCAGGGTGCTCTTGCCGCAGCCGCTCTCCCCGACGACGCCCAGGGTCTCGCCCGCGGCGACGCTGAGGCTGACCCCGCGCAGCGCGTGGTGCCCCCCGCCGCCGAAGCGGCTGCGGTAGACGACGTGCGCGTCCTCGATGCGCAGCACCTCCCCGCGCTCCTTCGCGACGTCCCTCGCACCGTCCTTCGCGACGTCCCTCGCACCGTCCTTCGCGACGTCCCTCGCACCGTCCTTCGCGACGTCCCTCGCACCGTCCTTCGCGACGTCCCTCGCACCGTCCTTCGCGACGTCCCTTGCGCCGTCCTCGGCACTGTCCTTCGCACTGTCCTTCGCACTGTCCTTCGCACTGTCCTTCGCACCACTGTCCTTCACGCCGTCCTTCACGCCGGACGGCGCCGTACGGACCGGGGGCACGGGCACCTCGGCGGGGTCGGTGAGGGGACCCGAGCGGGGGTGGAAGCAGGCGACGCTCCAGTCGAGGGCCAGCGGCCCCGCGATGGGGAGGTCCGCCGTGCACAGCCGCGTCGCGTGCGCGCAGCGCGGCGCGAACGGGCAGGAGGACGGCGCCTCGGTCAGCAGCGGCATCGCTCCGGGGGTCGCGGTCACCGGACGCCCGCCGATGTCGGGCACCGAGCGCAGCAGCGCCCGCGTGTAGGGGTGGGCGGGCTCGTCGAGCACCTGCGGGCCGGGGCCGCTCTCCACCACCGTCCCCGCGTAGAGCACCACGACGCGGTCGCAGACCTCGGCGATCGACGCCAGATCGTGGGAGATCAGCAGGACACCGCGCCGCTCGGCGTTCGCGGCGAGCCGGAACCGGTTGAGGATCTCCCTGGTGAGGGTGACGTCCAGCCCGGTGGTGGGCTCGTCCGCGATCAGCAGGCCGGGTGCGCACCCGGTGGCCAGCGAGATCATGACGCGCTGCGCCATGCCTCCGGAGAGCTCGTGCGGGTAGGCGTCCAGGCGACGCCTCGGGCTGCGGATGCCGACCGACTCGAACAGCTCGGCGGCGACCTCCCTGGCCGGAGCCGGGGCCAGCGACCGGTGGGTGACCAGCCGGTCGACGAGCTGGCGGCCGACGGTACGGGTGGGGCTGAGCGCGCCGCGCGGGTTCTGGAAGCAGATCGCGGCGCCGTGCCCGCGGAAGGCCTCCAGCTCGGCGGTGCCCATCGTCAGCACGTCGGCGCCGTCGAACATGACCCGTCCGCTCGTCTGGGAGCCGCCGGGCAGCAGGCCCACGATCGAGCGGGCCACCATGCTCTTGCCGCCGCCGCTCTCGCCGACCAGGCCGACCACCTCACCCGGCTCGACCCTCAGGTTCACCCCGCTCAGCGCGGCGACCCGGCGTCCCGGTCGGCGGATCACGACGGAGAGGTCCTCGATCGACAGGAGTGTCATCGTCTGTCACCTCCTCGTGGAGTCGGCGCGTTCCTGCAGGCCCTCACCGAGGAGGCTGAAGCCCAGGACGCAGATCAGCAGGAAGAGGCCGGGCGGGACCGAGGTCCACCACCGGCCCGCGACGACGTCGCCGGAGCCGAGGCTGATCATGGCGCCCCACTCCGCGGTGGGCACCGGCACGCCGAGTCCCAGAAAGGACAGCCCGGCCAGCGTGAGCATGGCCCAGCCGCAGTTCAGCGGGGCGATGACGCGTACCGGCGTCAGGCTGTTGGGCAGTACGTGCCGCCAGAGCACCCCCCAGAAGGAGGAGCCCGAGGTGCGGGACGCCTCCACGAAGGGCAGCTCCCTGATGGAGCGCACCTCGGCGCGGACCAGCCGGGCGTAGGCGGGCGCGTTCACCAGGGCGATGACCGCGACCAGGTTGGCCGTGCCGCCGCCGAGCAGCGCGGCCACCGCCAGGGCCAGGATGAAGGTGGGGAACGCCTGGAAGACGTCGAGCACCCGCATCAGCACGTCGTCGGCCCAACCGCCCCGGTATCCGGCGACCAGGCCGACGAGGCTGCCCGCGACCACGGCCAGGGCGACCGCGGCGACGGCGATGCCGACGTCGAGCCGGGCGGCGTGCAGGACCCGGCTCCACACGTCCATGCCGTTGAGGTCGGTGCCCAGCAGGTGCGCACCGCCGGGCGGGGTGAGAGAGGCGAGGGGGTCGATCTCCTCTGGGCCCCAGGAGCTCAGCAGCGGCGCGAACACGACGGCCACCGCGACCAGGGCCAGGATGGCGGAGCCCACCGTGATCAGGGACGATGCGAAGCGGCGGTCCGCGCCCGCCTCCCGGACTCCTGAAGCTTCGGCCATCAGATCCTCACTCTCGGGTCGAGGATCGCGTGGACGACGTCGGCGATGAGGAAGACCACCACGTAGAACAGCGCGATCACGAGCACCGACGCCTGAACCACCGGGTAGTCCCGGTAGAGCAGGCCGCGCAGCGCCCACTGCCCGAAGCCCTGCCAGGAGAAGACGTACTCCACGAGGACCGTCGAGCCGATGGAGAAGCCGAACACCAGGGCCGCCAGCGCGGGGAGCCGCACCAGCGTGGCCCGCACCAGGTAGCCGCGGAGCAGCAGCCGGTCCTTCAGGCCGTGCGCGGCGGCGGCCGTGTACGCCTCGGAGGCCAGTACCTCAAGCGCGGAGGCCCGGACGCTGCGCAGCAGCGGCGCGACGATGACGATGACGAGCGTGGCCACCGGCAGCGCGAGGTGCTCCAGTGCGGAGACGAACGCGGGGCCGTTGGCGGTCAGCGCCGCGTCGAGCAGGTCGGCGCCGGTGATCAGGCTCAGCTCGGTGTCGGGATCCACCCGGCCGCTGGGTGCCGGGAACCAGCCCAGCACGCTGTAGCCCACCAGGACCAGCACCAGTCCGAGCCAGAACTCCGGCACCGAGTTGCCGATGAGCGCCGCGACACGGACCGTGTGGTCGCCGAACCGGCCCGCGTTCCTGGCCGACCAGATGCCGAGCACCACCGCCAGCACCAGCGCCACGGCCAGCGCGATCAGCACGAGTTCCATGGTCGGCCCGACCCGCAGGGCCATCTCCGAGCCCACCGGGGCACCGCTCTGGATGGAGGTGCCGAAGTCACCGGTGAACAGTCCCCCGACGTAGTCGAGGAACTGCTGCCACAGGGGCCGGTCCAGCCCGAACCTGGCCCGCGCCGCGGCGGCGTCCGCCTCCGTGGCGTTGGGGCCGAGGATGGTACGGATCGGGTCACCCGGCAGGACTCTGACGAGCAGGAAGGTCAGTACGACCACCCCGAGGAGCACCGGGACGAGCTGGAACAGCCGCCTGAGGACGAACCGGAGGATACGCATGGATCAGGAGGAGATGCTCAGGTAGCGCAGCCGGGCCAGGCCGTCCATCGGCTGGACCCATCCCGCCACCTCTTCCCGGACGGGGAGGTTGAAGTTGGGCTGGCAGATGACGGCCCACGGCACGTCCTCGGCCAGGATCTCCTGCACGCGCAGCCAGAGCTTGGCGCGCTCGGCCGCGTCGACGACGGTGTGGGACTCCTCGAAGATCTTCTCGATCTCGGGGTTGACGTAGTTGGAGTAGTTGAGGCTGGCGCCCTTGGTGAGGCTGGTGCCGAGCATGTACTCCACGTCGTTGACCCAGAGCTGGCCCAGAGTGACCTGCAGGGGGATGTTCTTCTTCTCCCTGCGCTCGGCGAGCGTGGCGGGGTCGAGCGGGGTGAGCTTCAGCTCGATGCCCGCCTTCCTGGCCTCGCTCTGCACGAGTACGGCGATCTGCTGCTGCTCCTCGCTGTCGGTCTGGAAGACCAGCTCGGAGGTGATCGAGGTCTTGCCCGCCGCGGCCAGTGTCTCCTTGGCCTTGGCGACGTCGTAGGCGTAGGGGTAGCCGGTCTCGGAGTAGCCGGGCATGTCCAGCGGGACGACGCTCTTGGCCGCCCGCGCGTCGCCGCCGTAGACGTTGGCGATGATCTGCTCGTACGGCACCGCGTGGGCGAGCGCCCTGCGCACCGCGGGGTCGTCGAAGGGGGCGGTGGTCACCGACATCTGGATGACGAGCTGGTTGTTGCTCGGCGCGGAGATGACCTTGATGCCCTTCGTGGACTTGAGGTCCTTGATGTCGCGCTGGCCGATGCCGAAGGCGACGTCGATGTCGCCGTTCTGCAGCTGCAGGCGCTGGTTTGAGGCCGCGGGCACCACGCTCAGCCTGATCTCCGAGCTCTTGGCGCCGTCGGGGCCGGGGTAGCCGGCGTTGGCGGTGAGCACGATCTCCTGGCCCTGGACCGCCTTCTCCACGTTGAAGTAGCCGCCGGTCGGGGGGTTCTTGGCGAACCACTCCTTGGCCCAGGGGTCGGCGTCGGTGGCGTGCTTCTTCGCCTCCTCGGAGTCGAAGACGTACAGCGAGATGGCCTGGATCTGCCGGGTCAGGGCACTGGGGAAGGCCTGGGTGAACGTCACCGTGTAGTCGTCGACCACCTCGACCTGGTCGGCCTTGGTGAGCCCGATCAGCCGGTAGACGCCGGCGACGTTGGCCTTCGCGGCGAACGCGCGGTCCTTGGACCACTTGACGTCCTTGGCGGTCATCTCGTTGCCACTGGCGAACTTGACGCCCTTGCGCAGCTTGAGGGTCCAGACCTTGTTGTCGGCGTCGGGCTCGAAGGACTCGGCGAAGGTCGGGGCGATGGCCTCGGTGTCGAGGATCTGGCCGTCGCCGACCGAGGTGACCCCGTAGTCGATCATGTAGGGGAAGACGTTCTTGTAGAGCATCAGCGCGGTCAGGTCGAACCCGACGAAGTCCTGGTCCCAGCTGCTCAGGTAGCTGCTCACGGCGATCCGCAGCTTCGAGGCGGCGGGGGTCCCGCCGGGGGCGGTGCTCGCTGCGGGGGTGGCGGATCCGCCGCCCGCCGTGGTGCCCGCGGCGCATCCGGTCGCCAGGAGGAGGGCGACCCCGCTGCCGAGCTGCAGGACCGAGCGGCGGGACAGCGCCGGGGATCCCGGACCGTTGAGACGAGAGAAGCCGGGCACGGCAGTCCTCCAGGGGGCCACGAGGGATAGGCCGCGCGGGGAGCCGTCCACCCGACCTACATGTGGCATTTGTTCTATCAGACATGAGTTTAGTGAACAAGTGACCAATGCCTGTTCACAAACAGAGCCGATGTCCAAAGAAGTCCCAGGACAGCCTAAAGATCACACCTAGCGGCCGTGTTCACCGAATTTCACAAGAACGTCACCCACACGTGACGGCACTCCGTACCGTATCGACAGAATCGCCTCCGCCCGGCGGGCCGGCCCGACCCGGGGCGGCGACAGGACCACTTCGCAGCCGACACCTCGACCAGCGGAAAAGATCTTAGTGCGGTACTACCGCGCCACTATGGCGGCAAAGGAGACCATCAGGGTAACCGTCGATCACGATCCGCTCGATCGCAAGTCCGTCACGTTCTGGATCTTCGTCAACATGGGGGCGCTCGCCGGGATCGTCTTCGCCGGGCGGCTGAACCAGGCCGGCCCGACGGCGGGCAACGGCTTCGAGCTGGACGCCATCGCGGCCGCCTTCATCGGCGGCGCCGCGGTCCAGAGCGGGGTGGGCAAGGCGGTCGGCGGCCTCGTCATGGCTGTGATCAACAACGGCATGTCCCTGATCGGCGCGCCCAGCGAGCGGGTCATGCTCTTCAAGGGCCTGGTCCTGCTCGCCGCCGTGGCCCTGGACATCTGGACCAAACACCGGGCCCGCTCGGCCCGCTGACCCGCGCTCCCTTCACCATCCCGTGTCCGTCGCGTGGGGCGGTAGCCTCCGGGTGTGGATCCCCTTACCTGAGGGTAAGCGAGGATTCTCAACCGGCAGGAGGGTGCACGGGTGGCGATCGATTCGATAGGTGTGTGGATCGCGGTCGTCGCGCTGGTGATCGCGCTGCTCGTCCTCGACTTCGTGGTGGCGGCGCGCCGGCCGCACGCCGTGGGCATCCGCGAGGCCACCGCCTGGAGCGTCTTCTACATCGGCGTGGCCATCGCCTTCGGCCTGGTCCTGTGGTGGCTGGCCGGGTCGACGCTGGCGGCCGAGTACTTCGCCGGGTGGCTGGTGGAGAAGAGCCTCTCCGTCGACAACCTCTTCGTCTTCGTCATCATCATGGCGCGCTTCTCGGTGCCCCCGGAGAACCAGCAGAAGGTGCTGCTCTTCGGGATCGCCACCGCCCTCGTGCTGCGCGCCGTCCTCATCGCGGTCGGCGCGGCGGCCATCAGCCTCTTCTCCTTCACATTCCTGCTCTTCGGCCTGCTGCTGATCTGGACGGCGATCCAGCTCGTCCGGCACCGGAACGAGGAGCCCGACATCGAGAGCAACCCCCTGATCCGCTTCATCTCGAAGGCGCTCCCGGTCACCGAGAACCTGCACGACGGCAAGCTCGTCGTCCGCGAGGACGGAAAGCGGATGGTCACCCCGCTGTTCGTGGTCTTCCTCGCGATCGGAAGCACCGACCTGCTGTTCGCCCTCGACTCCATTCCGGCGGTCTTCGGCGTCACCACGCACCCGCTCATCGTCTTCGCCGCCAACGCCTTCGCGCTGCTGGGGCTGCGTGCCCTGTACTTTCTGATCGAGGGCCTGCTGGAGCGCCTGGTCTACCTGTCGATCGGCCTTGCGGTCATTCTCGGCTTCATCGGCCTGAAGCTCATCCTGGCCTTCCTGCACGAGGACGTCTCCCGGTCCTTCCCCGAGATCCCGACCCCGCTCTCGCTGATAGTGATCTTCCTGGTGCTGCTGGTCACCGTCGTCTTCAGCCTGCGCAGGGTACGCGCCCACCCCGAGGAGCGCGCGCGGGCGGGCACCCCGCACCGGATGCGCCGCAAGGACGGGGACGAGGGCCAGGGCCAGGGGCGACAGGGGCAGAACGACCGCTGAGGCCTCGAAAAGCTCAGGCCAGGCAGCGCAGGGCGGCCCTGAGCCTGCGGTCGAGGGGATGGTCGACGGGGTGGTCGTCCGGCAGGCGGCCGACGGTCGCCGCCACGAACGCCGGGGGCCCCAGTTGCTCGCTCATGTCGTAGGCGTGCACCCAGATCCCGTCGGCGGTCAGCTCGACCTGGACCTTCGCCCCCTGCTCCGCGAGCACGAACGCGCCCACCCTCGCCCGCCACCAGACCCGCTCGTCCTCCTCGTCCTCCGCGACGGGCGCGCCGACGTCGTCGGCGTGGGTGGCGTACTCCGAGTCGTAGTGGAAGGTCTGCGACCCCACCGGGTACGGCCCCGCGAGGGTCGGCAGCAAGGCGTCGCGGCCGAGCTCGCGCATCCGCTCGCGCGTCTCCCCGTTCTCGCGCCGCCACTCCTGGAGCACCTCCTCGACCGGAACGTCACGGCGGCGCTGCACGCACCAGGCGTTGAAGGCATTGAAACCGCCCTCCACTCCCTCGCTCCCGAGCATCGCGACGAACCCGTCGATGTCGTCGTCCAGACAGGCGTGGTTGTACAGCTCCTCCCCCGCCAGGTGCCCGAGCACGTCGCGGACCGACCAGCCCGCCGCCCGCGAGGGACGCCGCCAGCCCTCCGCGTCGAGCCCGGAGAAGAAACGGTCGAGGCGGAGGGCCTCGGTGTCGAATATGTCGAACGGGTTGAGATCCGCCAGCGGATCCTTCGATTCTGCGGTCATACCTCAGCACTACCCGGGAACGACGGGCATCCCCGTCTCGCACTAGGGCGCGTATTTGGTTGTGATCAAGGGATGGTCCGGGTGAGGTCTTTAAACCAGATCATCGCGGCGCGAAGGTGGAGACCGGCGAGGTAGCTCTCAGGAGTCTTGTCATAAGTCGACAAGATCCGCGATGCTGCCCACCTCACCAGCTCGCACAGTTCTGGTCGGCTCGCCGACTCCGTACGTCAGGCGCGTGCCCGGCTCCAGCCGTGGGCGGGCAACAAGCACGTCCGCCGCCTCGACGAGGAACTCCGCTCCCTGGGGATCGTTTCCCGTGGCGAGGGGTGAGCTGAACTGCCAGCCGTCGCTTCATGTCTAAATTGATCAACGGGCTCGATCAGTTCTTCAACTACAAAGACAGCGGGCGGTTCGGGGCCACGTTCGAGCAGCACGTGAACTGGCCGCTTGGTGACGACTCCGACGAGGGCGGCGACGTGCGGCCCTCGGTGGCACGGCTGCGCATCGGGGAAGCCGGCATGCTCAAGACCGCCCCAAGGCCGGGAACGTGACCTTCGAGACCCACGCCGACAGGTGGCTGACGGCGCGGATCACCCTGGCCCCCAGCACCGCCACCGGCTACGCCGTCTCCCTGAAGAACCGCATCAACCCCCCACGTCGGGCACATGCCGTTGAACGCGGTCACCCGGCCGATGGTCAAGGACCTGATTGGAGGGCTGAGCGCGGCCGGGTACGCGCCCGGCACCGTCCACAACACCTACCTGGTGCTGGCCCTAGCCCGGCCAGAAGGCGGTCGGCGACCATTCCTGAGCACCGCTGGTGGAACCCCTCGCGCGGAAGGATCTCGGTGGGTGCGATGTACGCCTGGTTGGGCTCCAGGCAAATCGGTTGCGGCACGGTAGAAAAGTTCGACGAGCGAGAGCCGCACTCCCCGTGCGGCTACCTCTATTGATCACCCGCGATGTCCGGGGTCGTCACGGTCACCTTGTACAAGAAAGGACTTGGGTACAGCGTCGCCCCGGTGGAAACATCCCGTCAAGAACGCTGGAAGAATCCCAGGTTTTGGGCCTTCAGAACAGTGCTGGTGCGATCACGAGTGTCAAACTTCCGATAGATGTGCTGGATGTGCTTGTCCAGCGTCCTTGGTGACATGTCGAGGCGGCGGGCTATCGCAGCCGGGATCAGGTCGCTGCTCAGGAAGCCGAGTACGACGAGTTCTCTCTCCGTGAGCCGGATATCCAGGTCATCGTCAAAAAGACCGGCTGGGTTGAGGGCTCTTGGCCTGCCGGGGGCATCGCTGACCTGAAGTGCATAGATACCAGCGACGATCGGCTGAAGTCGCTGGGCCATAAGCATGTCCCGGGTGGCGAAGTCGCGGCCGGAACGCATGATGGCAATCACGCTGATGCGTAGTGCCGAGACGGCCAGGGGAATGGTGATTACTCGACTGATGCCCGGCACGAGTTGGAGAAAGCGAAGAGCGTCACGATCGTCCGACGAGTCTGAGACGTCGCTCAGCCGTAATGGTGTCGTCTCTTGGCTGCGACGGTAAGCGCCCAAGATCGGATGGTGGATGGCGAGCTCGTGAAACCCCACAGATCCCAGATCAACCGGGGCCGGATTGGTGGCCCAGCGCCGACTGGAGGTGCCCAGCAGGTCGACGGTCCCGGCCCCGACGACATCAGCCTCGAAAAGTTCACGAAGGCATGCGTTCATCGTGACACTGGGAAAGTGCGGTCTCACATCATCTATCGCCAGGGTTACGAACTTCAACAGTCTGCGATAGTCCTCGCCGGACAGTGATGGCACGGCTCTCACCCCCCTCGCCTGACCTTTGCCGGAGTGGGCATAGAATGGGCGATAAGTCAATACTCATTGTTCTCCATGGTCAAGCCGTCTCAAAGCGCCATATTTTGGAGTGCACACTCGCCAAGGAAGCGTACTTCCTACATGGGCCTTATGAACGAAAGCGCGTGACCAACATTCCTGGGCACGGCCTACTTCATGGGTACGCATGTCATCTTACTTGCGTGATTGATGACATTGACAAGCGAGTACATACCCAGAATCGAACGAATGTGGGGGCGGCAGGAAATGGGCGAATACGTGGGTGAACTGATCGGCAGATCACTGGCCACAGGCGAAGTCCTGCGATCGCCGAACAGACTGTACGGCCTCATTATGCAAGGCGACGGCAACCTCGTTCTATACGCTGACGGACAGAATCTCACCACTCCGGTGTGGGCCACGAACACGTGGACGCTCCCCCTATCGCTACGTCCCAACAGAGCTGACATGCAGGGCGATGGCAATCTCGTTCTCTACAACGGCGTGAACTACCCATCATGGGCCTCTGGCACCGATGGCAACCCCGGAGCGCGGCTTGTACTACAGGACGACCGGAACCTGGTGATCTACACCGGCGACGGCCGGCCGGTCTGGGCTTCTGGCACTCATGTAGCGCAGCCTGACACCCCCCAGCCAACGCGCGCCTATGAAGAGCAGTACATCGGCTGGAACAAGTTCGTGCAGACCAAAGCCACCCTGTGGCGCAACGGCCTGCTGACCGTTGAGTCCACTACCCGCAACCGAGTTCCCTGGGGAGCTTTGCGCTGTCGGACCCTGATCGTCGTGCAGGACGCGATGGGCCGGGCAATCTGGGTGAGCAACGAGTTTGCGGACCCAACCCGATGCGGTTGGTTCGATTTCTCCTGCGCCTCGGACGGAGTGGCGACACACACCCAGCAACTGCCCGAGCCGGTAGGCCGATTCGCGGCTTCCGTGGACATTCTTGTTGCCGATGAGGAGTCGTTTGTCGACTTGCGGAACCGGTTCATCGACATCCTCAAGTTGGCGAATCACTTAGCGCCAGAGATCAAGGCACTCATAGGACTTCTGGTTTAGATGCTCTGAAGCAGGCTTCCCCTGTCGCAGGCTATGAGTATCGACAAGGAGGACTGAAGCAATCCAGCCCGCCCCCGAGTCGGCCATGGTACAGCCCATCCAGGCAGTCCGAATCAGTCACATCCTGCTTGGCGTCCTCGATCCGTGCAACACTCGTCGGTCGCCATCCATGGAATGCCCTTCACACCTAGAGTTGGTCCAGTAGCGCTCTATGTGTTCCCGGTAGGCTCCCGCCGCTAGTTGTTGTACAGGTGATTATAACCTGTTTTCTGGAATACCCTAAAAGAAGGGGCTGTTTATGACCGAAGACGAATCACAAGATCGATCACCTCGATCGAAGTTGTCGCCCTTCGAGAGTCGCCTCCTCGAAAATCTAGCCGCGAGCGCCGTCTTCGCCTACCTGGCATGGGCATGGACCAAAGATCCGATCGCACTGATCGTTATCGGTATCGGTTCTGTCATATTCAACTTTTTCGTGTTGCGATTTCTGCCGTCGAACGGGGTTGGCTGCTTGATCTACCTCCTCCTTCTAGGAGGACTCATGATCCTTGCCTACTTCGTAGGCTTCGCCTCCGCTTGATCGGTGAGGTAATCCCGGCAAGCGTAGCGGTGTCATATGAGGCCACCCGACGTAAGAAAGGGATCCACAACTGAGATCGCCGTGGCCTGGTCGGCGTCCAGGTTGCACATGGTGATCGGGGGCCGAACCAGCGGTCGAATTCTGATCGCCGGTTCATCTCACGCCCTCGTCGGACGGGAGTAACTGGCATTCGCCGCCTTCCGCAGCGTGCAGCTTCTCCTCGACGAGTCTTTCCGAATACGGTCAGTGGTCGTAGGCGGTCAGTGAACGGCTGACCGCCTGTCCGGTCTGGAAGTTGTGCCATATCGCGGCGGCCAGGGTGAGCACGCGCTGTGCGATGCG
Source organism: Streptosporangium sp. NBC_01810 (assembly GCF_035917355.1). Lineage (NCBI taxonomy): Bacteria > Bacillati > Actinomycetota > Actinomycetes > Streptosporangiales > Streptosporangiaceae > Streptosporangium > Streptosporangium sp. NBC_01810. Next base: position 4,475,249 of record NZ_CP109070.1, read on the forward strand.
CACGGCCACGCCCCCGGCGGTTCTTCCACCGTGTTGTTCCAGGTCGAGTTGACCTTTGAGGGTGTCGTTCACGGACTCGATGAGCTGGCGCACCTTCTTCAGCATCGGCTCGCCGGCTCCGAACGTTTGACGGTAGGCCGGGACATGCCGCAGGGCACCGGCGTCGAATCGGTGATCCACACCGTGTCGTGCCAGAAGTCGGTGTCCTTGGCGAGCATTCGGATCACCCGCTTGATCTGTGGTAGCGCGGCTCGCAGCCGTTTGTTGTAGCCCGCGTCCTGCGGAAGGAAGGGGAACAGGTGGCGGTAGTGCTCGCGGGCGTGCCGCAGCCGGCGGGCCTCGCTGTGGAAGCCGAGCATCGCCTGCATCACCGCCAGGCACAGCAACTCCGAGTGACTGAGCTTCGGAGGCCGTCCCGGTAGGCGTGCGATACCCGCCCACTCGTCGTCGATCTTCACGTAAAGTGCGGTCACGAGGGTGTCCAGGTTCGTCGTCACAAACGATCGTGGACACCCTCTCTTCGCGCCCGCAGGCATTTGGAAAGACGTGCCCTAGTCATCGTCGTCGTCATCGCTGCTGTGATGACGCGGCCCGGACTCGTAGCCGTCCACCTGGCCGTCCCCCTGGAGGGTGAGCCCCGAGGTTCGAAGGAAGTCGGGGAGCGGCCCCGCCGAGGCGATCCTGCCCTTCCGCTGCGCCTCGCTCAGCTCACGGCCGAGCCTGCGCAGTTCGTCACGGGCCTTCTCGTTCTTGCCCTCCTGGATGTTCCTGGCGAGTTTGACGATCGTCTCGCGGACCTTGCGGGCCGTCTTGGGGTCGATTCCCCTCTGCAGCTCCTGCGCGGTGACCGCCTGTCCCAGGGCCGCCAGGCGCGCCTGCCATCCGCCCGCCGCCGGCGCGGTCCGGCTGGGCACGGGGGCCGGCGCCGCGGACGCGCTCCGCGAGACGGCCGGTGTGGGCGACGCGGGCGCGGACCGCTCCGGGGGCGCCGCCGACGTGATCGCGGATGGCACCGCCGCGGTGCCCTGTCCCACCGGATCCGGCGAGGCCGACGCCCACAGGGCCACCAGCACCGGCACGGTCACCACGCCCAGCAGGATCGCGACGAACATGCCGGGTGGGCTCTCCCGCAGGAACCTCGTCGTCCGCCCCGCCCACGCCCGCACCGGTGAGCCCTCCTGCCCTGCGGGAGCGGGAGGCACCGAGGGCAGCACGGAGGTCGGCGCCGGGGGCCCGGACGCGTGCGGCGCCCGGCGGGGCGCCGCGGCCAGGAGCCCGCGGACGACCTCCGCGCCGGTGGGCCGCGCGCCGGGATCCTTCTCCAGCAGGGCCAGGACGAGTCTCTCCAGCTCCGCGGGGATGCCGGGCCGGTAGCGGCCGGGCGGGTCCGGCCGGGCGCCGACATGCTGGGAGAGCACCTCTGTCGCCGTGCCGACGAACGGGGGGCGCCCGCAGAGCAGCTCGTAGCAGACGCAGCCGAGCGCGTACAGATCGGCGGCCGCGGCTCCGGCCTCACCTCGGATCTGCTCGGGAGACAGGTAGGCGGCCGTGCCGATGACGGTTCCCACCGAGGTCAGTCGCATCGCGGCCTCGGTCGCGACCCTGGCCGTACCGAAGTCGACGACCTTGAGCACGCCGCCCGCGCCCAGATGCAGGTTCGCCGGTTTGACGTCGCGGTGCACGACCCCCGCCTGGTGCGCGGCGTCCAGCCCGAGCGCGACCTGCCCCGCCAGACGGCACGTCTCGGACACGCTCAGCGGTCCGCGCTCGGCCAGCTCGGCGGCGAGATCCCGGCCGGCCAGCAACTCCATCACCAGGTACGGGCGGCCCTCGTGCGCGCCCATGTCGAGCACGGTCACCACGTTGGGGTGGACGATGCGCGCGGCGGTCCTGGCCTCCCTGGCGAACCTCTCGCGCACCGCGGCGTCGGCCACCCGCGGTGACAGGATCTTGACCGCCACCGGCCAGCCAGGGCGCAGGTCGTAACCGCGCCACACCTCGCCCGTACCGCCCCGGCCGATCAGCTCGTCCAGCCGATACCGGCCGGCGAGCACGGCCGCCGTCCCTTCCGAAACGCCCACGATCCCCGCCATCGATTCCGAGCCCGACAATTGGCACACAACTGTAGGGGGCTATGGGCTGCTGATTGCCTCATTTGACCTTCTCTGTCCGGTGGGCTGAGGTGCGGGAGGAGACGGTACGCGCTGTCGGGGTTCGGTCCCGTGCCGGTGGCGGGCTTTCCTGCTGATTGGGGAACTGTCGATCATCCCTGAGAGTAAGCTCACCGTCATCATTCGACAGCGGTGAGTAAATGACGGGAGGGGTGGGTGATGCGGGTTCAGCAGGCCTACCGCTACGCTCTCGACCCCGCTCCGGCCCAGGCCGGTGCGTTGTTCTCGCACGGTGGGGCAGCGCGGTTCGCGTTCAACTGGGCGCTGGGCCTGGTCAAGGCGGCGCTGTCGCAGCGGGAGGCGGAGAAGACCTACGGGGTGCCCACCGAGCTGCTGACCGAGGTTCCCTGGTCGCTGTATGAGCTGCGCAAACTCTGGAACGCGGCCAAGGACACCGTCGCGCCCTGGTGGGCGGAGAACTCCAAGGAGGCCTACAACAGCGGCCTGGAGGCCCTGGCCCGGGCGCTGAGGAACTGGTCGGACTCCCGTAAGGGTAAGCGCAAGGGGAGGAAGATCGGGTTTCCCCGGTTCAGGTCCAAGCACCGCACCGTCCCCGCCTGCCGGTTCACCACCGGCACCATCCGCGTCGAACCCGACCGCCGGCACGTCACGCTGCCACGGCTGGGCACGATCCGCACCTGTGAGTCCACCCGCAAGCTGGCCCGTCATCTGGAGCGGGGCACGGGCCGGGTCCTGTCGGCGACGGTCCGGTTGGAGGGGGGCCGGTGGTTCGTGTCGTTCACCTGCGAGATCGACCGCGCCGAAAGCGCCCTGGCCCGGCCGGAGGCGGTGGTGGGAGTGGATCTGGGGGTCAAGGCGCTGGCGGTGCTGTCCACCGGTGAAGTGGTTGACAACCCCAAACACCACCGAACGGCTCTGAAACGGTTGCGGCGGCTGAACAAGCAGCTGGCCCGCCGGACCGGCCCACGCACCCCAGGTGGCGGCAGGCACGAGCCGTCGGCGCGCTGGCGTAAGACCAAGGCCGCGCTGGGGAAGGCGCACGCGAGGGTGGCCCGGCAGCGGCGCGACGGCCTACACCGGCTGACGAGCAAGCTGGCGGCCGTCTACGGCACGGTCGTGGTCGAGGACCTGAACGTGTCGGGGATGCTCGCCAACCGGCGCCTGTCTCGCGCGGTCGCTGATGTGGGGATGGGTGAGGTGCGCCGTCAGCTCGCCTATAAGACCGGCTGGAGTGGTGGGCGGCTGGTGATGGCGAGCCGCTGGTATCCCAGTAGTAAGACATGTTCGGGTTGTGGTGTGGTGAAAGCCAAGCTCGCCCTGTCCGAACGCACCTACACCTGCGATGGGTGTGATCTGGTCCTGGATCGGGATCTGAACGCCGCCCGTAATCTGGCCGCGCTCGCGGCCGACGTCGCCCAGAGTTGCGGGGAGACGTTAAACGCCCGCCGAGGAGCGGTAGGACCCGGCATTCGTGCCGGGCGCGCACCGGTGAAACGGGAACCCCGGCCACGGGGAACGCCGCTGCGGCAACGCGGGGGCTCGCTGGTCCTCACTGACAAACACTGAGAATCAGCGAACGGGTTGTCGATGTAGCCGTCGACCGTGGTGTGGGTCATGGCGATGATCTTCCGCATGGTTTTCTCCGTGTCGTTCGCGCTGGACAAAACTTGATGGAGCTTGATGGAAACAGGGCTCAGGTGGCGTACGGGCTCCTGGCTCGGGCGTCCCGCAGGGCGCGGGCCCACCAGGCCAGCCGGTCGAGCGTGGTCTTCACCGCGGTGTTGCACTCCGCGGTGGCCTTGGGCCAGGTGCCGACCGGGCCGCCGACGACATCTCCGCGCTGGAGCGGACGGGTTCGGTACGGCTGTTCGTGGCACGCGCGTCCGCCGCGGCCCGGGGGTTCGTCCTCGACGCGGACACCGCCCCGGCGGTCGTGTCGCTGTGCCGCCGGCTGGACGGCATCCCGCTGGCGCTGGAGCTGGCCGCGACGAGGGTCCCCGCCCTCGGGGTACACGGCCTCGTCGCCCGCCTGGACGACCGGTTCAGGCTGCTGGCCACCGGGCACCGGGGCGTCCCGCCGCGCCAGCAGACCCTGACGGCGATGATCGACTGGAGCTGGGAGCTGCTGACCGGCGCCGAGCGCGCCGTCCTGCGCCGGCTCGCCGTGCACGCCGACGGCTGCACCATGGAGGCCGCCGAGGCCGTCTGCGCGGAGGACGACATCCCGTCCGCGGACGTGCTCGACCTGGTGGCGCGGCTGGTGAACCGGTCGCTGGTGGTCATGGTGGACGGTGCCGACGGGCCGCGATACCGGTTGCTGGAGTCGGTGGCGGCGTACTGCGTCGAGCGCCTCCAGCGGGCCGGGGAGTACGAGCGGGTGCGGCGGCGGCACCTGCGCCACTACACCGGCCTCGCCGAGCGGGCCGAGCCGCGCCTCTACGAGGCGGACCAGCGGCGCTGGCTGCGGCGTCTCGACTCCGACGCCGCGAACCTCCGCGCCGCGCTGAACGCGGCCGTCAGGAACGGCGACGCGGACGGCGCGCTGCGCCTCGTCGGCGCGCTGGCCTGGTACTGGTTCCTGCGTGGCCGCCTGACCGAGGCCCACCGATCCCTGACGGCGGCACTGGCCGTCCCCGGCGAACCTCCCGGCGCCGTCCCCCGGGACCATGCGCCGGACACCGCCGGCGGCTCCGGAGGCGTCTCGTTCGCCGCGCTCCGGGCCAAGGCCCTCACCTGGGAGGCCGTGATCGGGTTCCTCCGCGGTGATGTCGCCGTCACCGACCGGGAGAAACTCCGCCGGGCGGCGCTGGAGGCGTACGAGGACGCGGGCGATCCCGGCGGGCGAGCCAGGGCATGGTGGATCCTCGCCTACGCGGGGGTCGACCTCGGCGACCTGTCCACCGCCGGAGAGCTGCTGGACCGGGCACTACCCGCCTTCGAGGCGCTCGGCGACCGATGGGGGACGGCCGCGGCCCTCGCCCTCCGGGCCAAGCTCGCGCACGTACGCGGCGACCTGGACGGGCTCGAACGCGACGGTGAGCGCAGCGCGCGGATCTTCGGCGAGCTCGGGGAGCGCTGGGGGCAACTGGAGGCCGGCGGCTGGCTCGGCGCGCTGGCCGAGATGACCGGTGACCTCGACCGGGCCGAACGGCTGCAGCACGACGGCATGCGCCTGGCCGAGGAGCTCGGACTGTGGACGGAGTTCGCCGGGCGGCTGGGCTGGCTGGGCTGGATCGCGCTGCAGCGCGGCGACTACGCGCGGGCGGCGGAGTCGAGCGAGAGGTCGCTGCGGCTCACCGTGGAGCAGGGCCACCAGGCCGGGCAGACCTTCGCCCGGATGGGACTGGCCTTCGCCGCGCGCAGGGACGGCCGCCTCGACATCGCGGAGACCCACCTGCGCGACGTGCTGGACCGTACCCCGCGCGACGCCGAGGAGCCGCCGCCGTACCTCCCGATGATCGTGACCGAGCTCGGCTTCGTCGCCGAGCAGCGCGGCGACGCGGCGGCGGCCCTCGCTCTGCACCTGCGGGCCCTCGATCTCATCGCCAGGTTCGACGGGACCCGGGAGATGACGGTCGCCGTCTACGGCCTGGCCGGGGCCCTGACCGTCGCCGGACACCACGACCGCGCCGCCCGGCTCCTGGGCGCGGGTGCCGTGGCCCTCGCGTCGAGCTCCGTGCCCCTGACCCCCTTGGAAAGCGGCGACATCGGCCGGATCACCGCGCGGATCCGTGACGCGCTGGGCGAGGAGCGCTTCGCCACCGAATCCGAACGCGGCACCGCGCTCACCCCCGAGCAGATCAGGTCCCTGGCCGTCATATCCGACCCCTGACCGGCCTTCCCGGCCAGGCCCGTACGTCAGAACCCGGTGAGCGAGGGCATCAGATCGGACGATCCCGCACGGAAGATTCTGCCGAGCACGGTCCGTAGCCGCTCCGTCTCGACGGGACTCAGGTTCAGGTCGACGGTCAGGACGGTCTCGGTCTCCATGTTGTCCGCCGCCTCGGGAGTGAGGTGCAGAACGAGGCGCCGATCGTCGAGCACGCAGGCGACAATGCCACCCCCGGTGCCCCGCATACCCTCGCGGGCCACCCAGTAGGGCTGCTCTCTCTCCCCTCTTTCGTGGCCATGAAGAGGAGGTGGTCGCCTCCGGCCTGGGCGCAGCGGACCGTGGCACCGTTCCAGCCGGGAGACGCGGTGGCACGGACCAGGTCGCCGATCGCCAGCACGAGCCGCCCGGCCAGGTCGGCCCGCCACTCCGCCGGCCGGGTCGCGAGAATCGCCATGATCCGCTCGGTGTCCCCGTACGGCGAACTCCAGCGGGAGGTGAAATCCCGGCGGTTCAGCCAGGTCGCCACGGCGGCCGCACCGGTGAGGACCCCGGCCCCGGCGGCGCGGAGCACCTCGGCGTAGTCGTCGAGCCCCTCCCAGGATTCGCGTCGGCCGCGCAGCGTCTTCAGGTATCCCGGAAGAAGGCCGGCGACCTCCTTGCGCGCCTCCTCGTCCAACTCGACGATCCGGGCCGCGACGGCGTGGGCGTCCCGGCGGGCGATGAGTCCGCGGATCTCCTCCCAGGCGGTCATGCGCCGGCCTCTTCGCGGCGGGTGATCCGAGGGAGTTCGCCGGGCGCGGAGACCTCCGTCCCGGTAGTCGACAGAGCAGCCTGCTGCTGCGAACTGAACATGCCGGGAACGGTAGTGATCCACTCCGACAATTCGGCCGCAGGCCCGTTACGTGGCCGTGGCGGAACCGGTCTGCAGTCGTCTCCCCGTGCGTCGCCAGCGGGCGAGCCCGCCGTCCAGCGGGCGCGCTGGAAAGCCGTGGTCGCGGAGCAGGCGCACCGCCTCCGGGGAGACCACGCAGTAGGGGCCGCCGCAGTAGGCCACGATCTCGATGTCCCTGGGCAGCTCGTCCAGACGGTCCCGCAGTTCGGCCAGGGGAATCGACACCGACCCCGGCACATGGCCGCGGGCGTGGTCGGCGGCCGAGCGGACGTCGACGATCACGATGTCGGGGTCGTTGAGACGTCCGGCGAGCTCGTCGGCGGTCACCGCCTCCAGGACCGCGACCTCGCCAAGGTGCTCGGACACCGCCTCCCGCAGATCGGCGAGCCTTTCCGCGGCGAAGTCCTGCAGCTCGCCCAGGAACCGCGAGACCCGCTCGTCGGCCAGCCGGTAGTAGACCCGGGTACCGGCCTTGCGGCTCGTCACCAGGTGAGCCGCGCGCAGCTGCTGCAGCTGGGCCGAGGTGTTCTTCAGCGGAATGTCCGCCTCCTCGGACAGCTGCTCGACGGTGCGCTCTCCCTGGTCGAGCACGTCGAGCAGCCTCAGCCGCACCGGACTGGCCAGCGTCCTGCCGACCCGCGCCAGCTGCCGGTAGATCGGTTCCTCCGGAAACTCCGCCATGGCCGTCAGACCATGTACTGGTCGTGGCGGAGGTAGACGTCCGCCCACTCCGCGTCGCTGAGCCTGCGCCCACTGGCCGCGATCTCGGCGAGCTCCTCGAAGTAGCCCTCGCGGGGTGCCCCCGGTGCGAAGAGCAGCAGCATCGAGGCCGGTTCGCCGGACTCGTTGCGGAAACTGTGCACCCCGCCCTCCGGGACGTACAGGAAGTCTCCCGCCGTCGCGTCGGTCCAGGTCTTCCCGTTGAACAGCCGCACGGTCCCGGAGAGCACGAAGAAGGACTCGGAGATCGTCCGGTGAAAGTGCGGGTCCGGGCCGGACGGCTTCGCTCCCATGTCCCAGCGGTACAGACCGAACTGCCCGTTCGTCGAGGCGCCGGTGGCCAGGTGGTGCACCTCCGTCCCGCCCTCACCGATCACCAGATCCGGCCCCGCGCTCGCCGGCCGGAAGACCCCACTGCTCTCGCCCGCCTCGCCCAGGTAACGAGGCTCCGGGTACGACATCGCGCCCTCCATCTGAACCATTGCAGCTTATATTCTAAAGAACTATAGGATATGGGAAAGATTAAGGACACCCCCGCCACGATGTCCACGGTGAACGGGCACCGGTCAGCGGAGCAGGAGGTTGAGCAAGACCGTCAGGAGGACAGAGAGCAGCACGGAGACGAGGATCATAGCCAGCCATCAAGCACTCACCAGAGCCGGATAACGGACGGCCGCCGGAACGACTCCTGCCCTTCGGCCGGATTCCACAAGCGGACGAGATACAGACCATCCCCGCGGGCGCGGGGCCGACTTGAGTACGCCGATCTCCCAGAGTCGTTCATCGGAACCATCCCCGCGGGCGCCTGCGGGGATGGTCCGTAGTGACAGAGATCAACGGTCGTGGAGGCCGTCCTCCCGATCACCATCCGGGGAGACGGGCACCCGCTCAGGGCGGATAGCCGTACCTTCCATGAAGGCGGACAAAGCTGGCCAGCGTGAGGACCTGCCGACGTTCAAGCCCGGTCACGGTGCGCTGGAACAGGACGACCTCCTCCCGCCCGCCCGGTCCGATGGGCTGTACCAGACGGCCGCCGAGCCGGAGCTGTTCGACCAGCGGCGGGGGGACCTCCGGGAACGCGGCCGACACGACGATGCCGTCGTACGGAGCACGGTCCGGCACGCCGCGGCCGCCGTCTCCGACGAGCAGCTCGACATTGCCGATCCCCTGCCGGGCGAGGTTCCGGCGCGCCTGCCGGACCAGATCCGCCCACAGGTCGACGGTCACCACATCGGCGGCCAGGCGAGCGAGCAGCGCGGTCTGGAAACCGAGGCCGGTGCCGATCTCAAGCACGTGTTCCGTCCCGCCGAGACCGATACCTTCGATCATCCTTGCCGACAGCGAGGGCTGCGTGGTCACCAGTCCGTGCCCGATCGGGATGGGCTCGTCGTGGTAGGCGATCGCGACACGGTCCGCGGGGACGAATCCCGCTCGCGGCGTCGCGCGCACGGCCTCCAGCAGGCGCTCGTCGCGGACGCCCATCGCCCGGACGGCCCGGATGAGGTCTTCGGGAGAGACGCCTGCGGTCATGTCCGACCTCGCCTACGTCCGCCGGAGCGCGAGGGCACCGTCCGGCTCCAGGTCGACTCGTGACCCGAGGTCACGGCCGACCCGGTCGAGAACCGCCTGAAGCCACTCGGAGTCCTCGCTTGAGGCGTGCTGGAGACGCATCTGACGAGCCCGCATGGGCACCATCCGTAAACCGGCCAGCTTTCCCGACTCCGGCTCCACCGACACGAAGTACAGCAGCCGGAGATCGTCTCGGTACTCCTCATAGCCGGTGATGCCCTCGTAGTCGTCGATGAGGTCACCGCAGCCGTACAGGATGAGCCTGCCGCGGTAGACCTCGACGGGCCGGGGATGGTGCGAGGAGTGCCCGTGCACCACGTCGACACCGCCGTCGACCAGGCGGTGCGCGAAGCGTCTCTGCTCTCGGGAGACCTGGTAGCCCCAGTTGGAACCCCAATGGATGGAGACAACCGCGACGTCACCGGGGCGCTTCACCTGCCGCACCCGGCCGGCCACCTCGGCCGCGGCGGCATCCGACAGTTCCGGGACGAAATCGACACCCGCACGATCCGGGGTCGCCGCCCATCCCGGCGGAACGCCGCTGGACTCCGTCCCGCAGGAGAGGATCAGGACCTGCCCGCCGCCTGCGACGGTGACGGTCGCGGGTCGCCGCGCCTCGTCCGCCTCCCGGCCCGCCCCCGCCGCCCGCAGCCTCGCACCGGCCAGAACGCCGAGCGTCTCCCGCAGACCTCGCCGGCCGAAGTCCATGACATGGTTGTTCGCCAGCACGCAGACGTCGGGCCGGGCAACCGCCAGGCAGGGAAGATTATCTGGATTCATCCGGTAATGGACGGCCTTCCCCATGGCGAAATCATCACTCCGGGTGATGCTCGTCTCCAGGTTCACCACCCGGACATCGGGCGCACCCTCTTCCAGCACCCGCAGGGCATCCCCCCATGGCCAGGAGAAGTCGACCGGTTGAGGAATCAGGCCGTTCGCCGCCTCCGCCAGATCAACATATGTCCGGGCGTCCAAGACATGCTGCTCCTGCAGCGTCGGGTCACCGGGGTACGGAAGGATCTGATCGACGCCGCGGCCGAGCATGACGTCACCGCAGAGGAACAACGTCACCGGATCGGTGCGCATACCTCCATGCTAGGCGTGCCCCAATCGCCGGTCGGCGGAGCCCGGTCGAAAACCGTGGCCCCCGGCCGCGGAAGCGGGCGACTTCCGGGAACCGCTCAGATGGAGGCCTCCAGCACCCGGACCAGGTAGCGCCCCTCCTCCGTCACGGGTCCGACGTGGCCGATCAGCTCACGGAGCCCTCGATCGTCGATGTAGCCCATCCGGTAGGCCACCTCTTCCAGGCAGGCGATCTGCACGCCCTGCCGTTTTTCGAGCACCTGCACGAAGACCCCGGCCTCCAGCAGGCTGTCCGGCGTGCCGGTGTCCAGCCAGGCCGTCCCCCGGCCCAGGTTGACCAGCCGGGCGCGGCCCTCGGCGAGGAAACGCCGGTTGAGGTCGGTGATCTCCAGTTCACCCCTCGCCGAAGGGGTCAGCTCGGTGGCGTAACGCAGCGCGATGTTGTCGTAGAGGTAGAGGCCGGTGACGGCGAGGTTGCTCCGGGGCCGGGCCGGTTTCTCCTCGATGTCGACCAGCCGGCCCTCCTCGCCGAGAACCGCCACCCCGTACCGTTCGGGATCGGCGACCGGGTAGCCGAACACCGTGCAGCCGTCGAGCTTGCCGACCTCCTCCCGGAGCACCGAGGGGAGTTCGTGGCCGTAGAAGATGTTGTCACCGAGGATGAGGGCCAGCCGGTCGTCACCCACGAACTCCCCGCCGACGACCAGGGCGTCGGCCAGCCCTCGGGGTACGGCCTGGGCGGCGTAGCTCAGGCGCAGGCCCAGCCGGGAGCCGTCGCCGAGCAGCGCCCGGAACCCCGGCAGATGCTCGGGGGTGCTGATCAGCAGGATCTCCCGGATTCCGGCCAGCATCAGCACCGAGAGCGGGTAGTAGACCATCGGCTTGTTGTAGACCGGCAGCAGGTGCTTGGAGGTGATCGCGGTCAGTGGCCGGAGCCGGGTGCCTGAGCCCCCGGCCAGCACGACACCCTTCATGTGGACGTGCGCATGCGCCTGCGGAACACCACGAGCGAGATGCCCAGCAGGAGCACCGCCATCCCGAGCAGTACGGCCACCTCGACCAGGACCGAACCCAGCCCCTTGCCGGGTTTGGTCAGCGTGATCAGCGCGTCCATCCCCCAGCCGTGCGGAACCAGGTAGCCGATCATGTTCAGAGTCTCGCCGGCCACCTCTCGCGGCCACAGGCAGCCACCCAGCATGCCGAGCACGATGCCCAGCGGAGGTCCGATCGCGGGGGCCTGGGAGGGCGACCGCACCAGGCTGCCGACCAGCACCGCGGCACCGGTGGACACCAGGCAGAACGAGCCGACGACCGCCGCGACGCCCAGCGGGTCCCCCCAGGTCACGCCGAACGCCAGGGTACTCACCACCATGATCAGGCAGGCCTGCGCGATGGCGACGAGGAGCCTGCTCAGCACCTCGCCGAGCAGCACCGAGCGCTCCCGCACCGGCCCGGCGAGGGACCTGCGGATCATGCCCAGCCTGCGGCTCTCGGCCAGTGCCGAGGCGACGGCCATGGAGTTGACGAATGTGAACAGCAGCACGTTGGCGGGCGCGGTGTAGGCGAATCCACGGGGCGTGGAACTCTCCGTACCGCTGGTGCTCACCGCCACCTGGGCCGACTCGGTCTGTGCCTTGCGCACCAGGGCCTCGGCCTCGGCCGGGGACGCGCCCGCCGCCTGGGCCGCCCGCACGGCCTCCAGCACCGCGGCCACCTTGCCTACCGCGACGTCGATGATGCTCCGTGCCGCCAGGCCGCTGCCGTTGGTCTGGGTCATGACCAGCTCCAGCTCGGTGGACCCCGGCGGGATCAGCAGACCGGCCGCGAGAGCACCGGTCCGCACCCCGGAGCGCACCCGCTCCTCGGTCTCCATCCGCTCGATCGCGAGGTCGGGGCTGGTCTCCAGCCGGCGCAGCACGGCCGCCGCGACCGGGTCGGAGTCCTGCGCGACCACCCCGATCGGCATCCGGTCCTGTCCCGACGCGCCTCCGCCCAGCGCCAGCCCGACGAAGGCGATGGTCACGAACGGCATGACCACCATGAAGAACAGGCCCACCTTGTCGCGGGAGTGACGGCGCAGGTTGGCCGCCACCAGGGCTCTGACGGGGCTCGGGCTCAACCGAGTAGTCCTTTCCTGAAGCCGAGGGCGGCGATGCCGCCGGCCACGAGTGCCATCCCGCAGAGTGCGGCGATCGGGGCGGCGACCGCCGCCAGGCCCCCACCGCCACCGGCGAGCTCGGTCAGTCCCGTCGACGTCCAGCCGTTCGGGGTGAACAGCGCCACCTTCTGCAGGAAGTCCGGCAGGTTGTACATCGGCACCAGGCTGCCGCCCAGGAACGCGAAGACGAAGGAGACGCCCATGATCAGCCCGTCGGCCTGGGAGTCGGTCTTCGCCCTGCTGGCCACCAGCATGGTGATCGCGGCGGCGGCCAGCACGTGCGCGGTCCAGAGCGCGAACACCGCGAGCGGATCACCCCAGCTGGACCCGAACAGCAGCACCGAGGAGGCCCAGACGGCGCAGACGCTGACCAGTGCCAGCAGGAAGCCGACCACCCCCTTGCCCACGATCGGGATCCACGGCCGGATGGGCGCGGCACGCATCCGGTTGAGCGTGCCGAGGTTGCGCTCGGTGAGCAGGCTCCTGACCGAGGTGCCCACCACGAAGAAGGCGAAGAGCGCGGCCATGCCGGAGCCGTAGTAGACCGACAGGTCGACCTTCCCGCCCGCCATGGGGTCGCTCTCCAGGGTCAGCGCCGGGCCGCTCGCGCCGTTGCGCTCGACGAACTCCTTGACCTTGTCGGCGGGGACGCCGGCGTCGAGGGACGCCTTGACCGCGAGGGTGCGGGCGTCCACCAGGGCGGAGATCCGGTCGACGATGCTGCTCGCGACCACTCCGGCCAGTGGCGTCTCCGGGGAGGTGAGCACGGTGACCTTCCCCCCTCGTCCGGCGCCGACGTCCTGGCTGAACCCCGGGGGGAACACGATCGCCGCACCGATGTCCCCGTCGTCGAGGGTCTGCTGCGCGTCCTTCTCCGCTTTGAAATCGCGCAGGGTCAGCATGCCGTCGAGTTCCTTGGCCGACAGCACCTCCCGGCGCACGCTGGAGGGGAACTCCCCGCCGTCGAGATCGACGAAGCCCACGGTGGCGCGCAACGGCGGATCGTCTCCGCCGAGGGCGAACCCGAACAGCGAGGCCAGCACGATGGGGGCGAGCAGCGCGGTCAGCACCGCCGTACCGTCCATGAACCTGGCGCGCAGTTCGAGACGGCTCACCACGAAAAGAGCTCTCAGCATCGTCAGTCCCGCAGCTTGTTGCCGGTGAGGTGCAGGAACGCGGCCTCAAGGTCGGGTTCGACGACCTCGACGGCCGTCACGACGGCGATGCCCCGCACCGCGGCGATGAGGGTGGGCAGCAGGTGACTTCCCTCGTTGACGATCAGCCGGATGGACGAGGTACCCGTCCGCACCGCCTCGGTGACCCCCTCCACCTCGCGCAGCTTGCCGGTCGCGACATCCAGGTCGCCGTCGAGGACGAGCTCGACCCGGTCCGCGCTACCGAGGGTGGAGACGAGTTCCTTGCGGGTGCCCTCGGCGATGACCTTGCCGTGGTCGATGATCCCGACGCGCTTGCAGACCCGCTCGACCTCCTCCATGTAGTGCGAGGTGTACAGCAGGCTCATGCCGTCGGCCACCAGTTGCTCGACCCCGTCCAGGATGGCCTTGCGGCTCTGCGGGTCCACCCCGACGGTCGGCTCGTCCAGGATGAGCACCTCGGGCCGGTGCAGCAGGGCGGCACCGATGTTGATCCGGCGCTTCATCCCGCCCGAGTAGGTGTCGATCTTTCCGTCCGCCCGATCCGACAGGCCGACGAAGTCGAGCACCTCGTCGATCCGCTTCGCCAGCTCCCGCCGGGGCAGCCCGTAGAGCCTGCCGAAGAAGCGCAGGTTCTCCCTGCCGGTCAGGTCGGGGTAGAGCGCGATCTCCTGCGGGACGTAACCGATCTTCGCCTTCGCCGCGAGCGGATCGGTCGCGAGATCGTGGCCACAGACCCGTACGCTTCCCGCATCAGGCTGCAGCAGGCCCACCAGCATGGAGATCGCGGTGGTCTTACCCGCCCCGTTGGGACCGAGCAGGCCGTATGCCTCGCCCTTCTCGATGAAGAAGCCGACGTCCTGTACGGCGAGGATGTCGCCGTACCGCTTGCTCAGACCCGCACAGCTCAGGGTGGCCGTGGCCGTCATCGGGTCTCCCCGGCGGCGCAGCCCTCGATCAAGTCGGGCACGGCGGCACAGCCCTCGATCAAGTCGGGCACGGCGGCACAGCCCTCGATCAAGTCGGGCACGGTGGCACAGCCCTCGATCGAGTCGGGCGCGGTGGTGTTCGCCACGTTGTTGGCGAAACCCTGCCGGGTGAAGTCGGCGTCGACCTGGACGTCGAGCGGGGTGTTGCCGGTGATCCGGTTCCAGGAGATGTGGTTGTCCAGGGACTCGTCGCCTCCCCAGTCCTTGGACGATCCCAGGACGAACGCCCCGCCCATGACCGAGGGGCCGCTCGGGTGGTTGTCGTGGATCCGGTTTCCCACCACGGTGACGCGGTGGGCGCCGATCACGGCGAGGCCCACCCCGGAGATCGGCGGGCCCGCGTCGCCGAGGCCGTTCGGGTTGCCCTCCCCGCTGAGCAGCCCGTTGCCGCGGAGCTCGTTCTCCGAGACGAGGCAGTCGTTCACCCCGCCCGGCAGCTCGCCCTCGTAGGTCTGGTTGAGCAGGAGCAGCCCGGCGGAGTTGCCGTGGCAGGTGTTGCGCACCATCCGCGCCTTCGAGGAGTTGTCGACGAAGATCCCGAAGGCGTTGGCGGAGGTCTCGTTCTCCGCGACCAGCGCGTTCGCCTCGGGGCAGAAGCTCAGCGCGATGCCCGCGTACTGGCTCCCCGAGGTCCGGCAGCGCAGCACCTCGACGCCGCCGCACTCGCGGACGTAGATACCCCAGAAGTCGTTGTCCCGCGCCTCGACGTCCTCGACGACGAGGCCCTGGACCGTGTGCGCGTAGACGCCGGATCCGGAGAAACCGTGCACCGCCAGCCCGCGTACGGTGACGTCGCGGATGCCGTCGCCGTGCACGCTGATGCCGCTGACGACGTCTTCCGACGCGTCGTGCAGTTGCGGGATGCCCGCGGCCACCACGTCACCGGGAACCAGCCGGGTCAGCTCCGGCCCCTCACCGACCAGGGTGACCCCGCTGTACCTGATCCACAGGCTCTCGGCGTAGCCGCCCTCCGTCAGGCGGATGGTCGCGCCCGGCCCCGCCTCGTCGAGCGCCCGCTGGATCGACTCTCCGGGTTTGACGAAGGTCTCCCCCTTCGCCTGGACAAGCGACATCACAATGCTCCCTTGGAATCGACGGTCACTATCGCCAGCGCGACGAGCAGTCCCGCGCCGAGGCCCCACCGGGCCGCACCGGCCACCGGGGCGTCGTTCTCCTGCGGCGCCAGCCGGGCCAGGGCTGCGCGGCGGCTGGCGCCCCTGATGGTGTACGACGCGCCCGTGGTCAGCGTCAGCTCGATGGACGCGCCCGTGGTCAGCGTCAGCTCGATGGACGCGCCCAGGGCCGACGCCGCCTCGGCCAGCAGCGGGGCGGCCCACCGCTGCTCCTCGCCCCGCTCCTCGAAGTCGTGCCAGTCGAAGCCGGCCGCCCTGCCGCCCACCGCCTTGATGAAGCTCTCCTTGACCGCGAACGAGGCGGCGTCCGCGAGGGGCGAGCCCGCGTGCAGTTCCCGCTCGGCGGGTGTGGTGACCCGCCTGCCGTAGGCGGCGCCGCCGTCGGAGACGGTCCTGCCGATCCGGTCCGCCTCCACGATGTCCACGCCCACCAGGACCGCGGAACGGGTCACGCGGGCGCCCCGGCCGCTGCGGCCGCCGCGTCGAAGGGTGCCAGGAAGCGGTCGAGGTGGACCGAGTACTCGTCGGCGCGCTCGACCATGGGGATGTGCCCGCACTCCCCGACCAGCACCATCTCGTGCTGCGGGTAGTCGGCGAGGGCCCTCACCCAGGCGCCGGCCGGGGTCATCCGGTCGTACTCCCCCCACACGTACATCGACGGGCAGGTCACCTTGTCCATGGCCGGCAGCACCTTGTAGACGCGGGTGGCCTTGATGCTGCGGGCCATGCTCACCATCGCGGGTGGGTGCCGCAGCAGGGTGGCGGTGTCCTCCAGTTGCTCCTCGGTGAAGAGCGGCTCGCCGTGGAACAGGGCGCCCAGCATGCGGTCGCGGAACTCCTCGCCCGCGGGTTGCACGCTGGCCCTGCGGTCGAAGCTCAGGCCGACGTCGGGGTCGGGGGTCAGCCCCGGGGCCCCGCTCACCACGATGCCGCGCACCCGCTCGGGGAAGCGGCCCGCCAGGTCGATCGCCACCAGGCCGCCGAGGGAGTTGGCGCAGATGATGACGTCCTTGACCCCCACGGCGTCACAGACATCGAGCAGCACGTCCCCAAGTCGTTCGATCGAGCCGACCACCTTGCTGTCGAGCGCGCAGATGGGCTCGTTGGTACGCAGCACCGGCCAGCCCGCGCTCTCCAGCCGCCGGTAGGGATGATCCCAGATCCAGCCTCCGGCGAACAGGGCGGACATGAACACGATCGTTGGCCGGTCGCCGTCGTCAAGCCGGTGCTCGGCGGTGAAGGGGGACCAGGGGCCCGGAGAGGATGGGGTGGACACGATAGAACTCCAGTCACAATAGGGATTCGCGCTCGGGTACCCAGCCGCATCCGCAGGCCGCGCCCTCGTCCGTGGAGAAGACGGTCTCGCAGTCGGGACAGCGAGCGTATTCGCGGACGGCGGCCGGCAGCCAGATGCTGGTGAGCACCCGGGTGCACAGCCCGCCCTTGAAGAAGCGCCGCATCGCCCGCTGGTGGGGCCTGCCGTGCACGGCGCGGACGGACTCCGGGCGGTCGAAGGCGCTCAGGGTGAACTTGCGCCTGCCGATGTCGAAGGTCGAGGCGCCGAGGAATCCCTTCGAGGCGCGCAACGCCTTGACGACCTCCGCGCTGAGCAGGTCGGCCTCGGCCGCCTGCGCGCCGTCGTCGATCTCCAGCCAGGTCAGTGCCAGGGCGCCGGGGCGTGCGGTACGCCCCAGGGTGGTCCGCGAGCTCACCCCGAACTGCCGGCCCTCGTCGGCCTCGGGCACGAACCTCGCCTCGAATCCCAGCGCGGCGGCGACGGCCAGCCGGTCGAAGCACCGCTGGACGCGCACGGTCTCACCATCCCTGACCAGCAGGTCGGTCCCGGTGACGCGGACGGATCGGCCGACGGCGGGCATGGCCAGGTAGGGGGCACGGTGGTCGGCCTCCAGCGTCCAGGAGAGCACGGCCGTCTCCTCGGTGACGGCCAGGTGCTCGATGTGAAACCGCAGGTTGCCGAACCGGGCCAGCACCTCGCCGGCGTGGGCGGCCAGCGCGTCCCCGCTCAGCGGGCCCGCCGTGTCCGGATCGTCGAAGGCGTCCACCGACGCGGCCACGGCCTCGGCGTCCCCGCTCTGCCAGGCCTTCAGGTGGCTTTCCGTGATCTGTCGCATGTCCATGTCAGGCCTCATCGTCAAACCCATCGTCAAACCCATCGTCAAACCCCATCGAGGTGGTCGTCTTCGGGGAGCCGCGCCGAGATCAGCGCGACCGCCAGCGCGTGGGCGGCGGTGTGACTGATGGATATCCGGATCCGCTCCCTGTCCCCCGCCGCGTCGGCGAGGGCACCGCTCAGCCGTACGGCGGGCGGGTGCCCGTGCAGGCAGACGGCACTCCGGGAGCACATCGGGGTGGGCCGGGGCAGCACCTCCGCCTGGCCGAGATGCTCGGCGGTCTCCGCGACGTCCAGCAGGCGCAGCACCGCCCGCTTGGCGGCGAGGCGCCCCGCCCAGTGCTGGAGGGTGCGGCCGGTCCCCGACCGGAGCCGCTCGCCGCGGGTGTAGACCTCCTCCAGCCGCATCTCGCCGAGGAGTTCCTTCGGCCGGGAGAGTCCGGCGAAGGTGACCATGGCGCAGCCCCACCGGCTCACGCGCCCCGCTCCTGGGCCAGCCGGCGCGGCGTTCCGGGGTCGGTCATGCTCAGGCAGCGGGCGCCGACGCCGCGGGACAGCCCGGTGAGCACCTTGCTGTCGCCCACCTCGACGCAGAGGGTGGTCGTGGTGGTCCTCCGCACGGTCTCGGTCCACCGCACCCGCTCGGTGAGCTGGGTGATCAGCGCCTCCCTGATCAGGTCCAGGTCCATCGTGGGTTCGGCGGTGACGTTGGGGACGAGTGGGACGCGGGGAGGCGCCATCGGCGCGGCGCGCACCGCCTCCCGCCAGCCGGGTACGGCCGGGGCCATCAGCGGGGAGTGGAAGGCGTTGCCGACCTGGAGCGGCACGATCTTGCGGGCGCCGCTCGCCAGCTTGCCCAGCCGCTCGATCGCGGGCAGGGCACCGGAGACCACCACGTGGCCCGGCGCGTTCTCCAGTCCCACGACGAGCGGCTCGTCCGCGGTGGCCGCCTCGGCTGCCAGCGCCTCGACCTCCTCGACCGCCAGCCCCATGACCGCGCTCATCCCGCCCGTCACCCCGACCTCGGCCATCAACCGGGAACGGATCTCCACCAGCCGGAGCGTGCCCGCCAGGTCGAGCACGCCGGCCGCGTACAGCGCGCTGAGCTCGCCGACGCTGTGCCCCGCGACCAGGCCGGGTTCGTGCCCGTCGGCGCGCAGCACGGCCAGCGCCGCCAGGTTGCACACGGTCACCGCCGGCTGGGCGTGCTCGGTGGCGACCAGGCGGTCCAGCGGTCCCTTGGCGCAGAGCGGTGAGATCGGCTGCTCAAGCGACTCGTCCGCCTGGGCGAACACCTCCGCGGCCACCGGCTTGCGGCGCAGCCAGGCGCCCATGCCGACGCGGACCGTGCCCTGTCCGGGAAACAGGAACCCGAGCATGAGATCCCCCTTCTCCGACTCCCTCGGCTAGAGCCGCCGCCTGCGGCGGTTGGCCGCCTCGGCCGGCTTCTCGGTGCCCAGGAAGCCGATCAGCAGCTTGTTGACCTGCTCGGGGGCGTCGAGGGGGATCCAGTGGCCGGCGTCCTCGATCCGCTCGTAGCGCCAGGGGCCCTTGACGTACTTGGCGGAGCCGGTCATGCCCTCCTCCATCATGGCCTTGTCACCGGCCGACCAGATGCCCAGCGTGGGGGCGAGCACCGGCGGGAAGGGCCGCTCGGGGCGGAGTTCGGACTCCGGTGAGCGGTTGGCCCGGTACCAGTTCAGGCCGGCGGTCAGCGCGCCCGGGCGGGCGAGGTCGCGCAGGTAGCGGGTGTGGTCGCCGTCGCGGCCCATGATCTGCTTGAACAGCCGCCACCCGTTGCGGCGCAGCAGCGCCTCGCTCACCCCGGGGAACTGGTAGAAGAGCATGTACCAGGAGGCCGCCCGCTGCTCCAGCGTCGGGGTGGAGAACACCCCCGGGTGGCCGACCGACAGCACGGCCAGGTGGTCGACCCTGCGGGGCATCAGGAACGAGTACATCCACGCGATGGCCGCGCCCCAGTCGTGGCCGACCAGGTGCGCCTTGCGGATGCCCAGTGCCAGGGTCAGCTCGACGACGTCGTTGACGATCGTCTGCATGTCGTAGGCTTCGACCTCCTGCGGCTTGCCGGACTCGCCGAACCCTCTCAGGTCCGGTGCGATGACCCGGAAGCCCGCCTCGACCAGCGCCGGGATCTGGTGGCGCCACAGGTAGGAGGAGTCCGGGAATCCGTGCAGCAGGACCACCGGATCGCCCTCGCCCTGGTCGGCGAACGCGATGTCGACGCCGTTGACGTGCAGCGTCCTGTTGACCAACGATTCCATGCTCATGCGGTCTCCCTAAACAGCCGTTCGGCGAAGAACTCACTGAAGCCGAACTCCGGCACATCCTCCGGGGGCACCATGTTCAACAGCCCCGTCACCTGCAGTGCGATGTTCTGCGACATCAACCGGCGGGCGCGCCTGCGCCGCTCGGTGGCCTCGGGCCCGAACTCCGCGTACAGCTTGCCGATGATGGCCGCGCCGAAGTTCAGGCGCTCCATCCGCGCGTTGCGCTCCTTCAGGTAGGGGTCGAAGGCGCCCACCGACCAGTCGTCGTTCTGCAGCAGGATGTCGGCGACGGTCCTGGCGTCGCGCATGCTGCACGACAGGCCGGTGCCCAGCACGGTGTCGCCGTTTCCCGCCTCGTCGCCGATCAGCACGACGCCCTCGGTCAGCGGCGGCCCGTCGGGGATGAGCGTCATCGACGGCCAGATCGCCAGCGGCCCCGCGGGGATCGCCTGGGTCACCATCTTGCCCCGGTCGGGCAGGCAGTTGAGCTCGAAGGCGTTCAGGAAGTTCCGCACCGCGTCGGGCCCGCGGTAGCGGTGCCGGATGCCGGTCGCGAGGTTGAGATAGAGCCGCGCCCGGCCGAAGCCCTGCGGGAACACCATGAACATGACATCGCCCTCGGTGCCCATCGCCTGCACGTCGGAGGGCCAGTCGTCCAGTCCCTCGACCGTCATGCCGCCGCCCCAGTGGTGCACGGAGCCGCTCATCGAGACACCGATCTGCCGGCCGACGATGCCGACCCGCCCGGTGGCGCCGAGCACCATCCTGGTCCTGATCTCGTGCTCGGTGCCGTCGCCCCAGTAGGTGACCCTCGGCTCCGCGCCGGGGGTGACCTTGATCCGGCCCGCGTCCATCACCAGCCTGGCGCCGTGGTCCGCCGCCTGCGCCGCCATCAGCTCGCACACCGTGTGGTGCGGGAACGACTGCGGGCCGCCGATCTCGGGCATCGACCTGGTCATGTCGACGGCCTCGACCTCGTCCGCGGGCACGGCCTCGTCCCAGGTCATCCACTCGCGGATCTCCCAGGCGCCGCCCGCCGCGAAGCAGTCGGCGACACCGAGCAGCTGGGCCTCCCTGACGCCCCAGGGCGCCAGCCACTCGCCGCGCACCAGGTCCTGGTAGACCTTCTGCTTCTCCAGCAAGACGACCGACAGGCCACCCGCGGCCAGCTTGCTGGCCGCGGACGCGCCCGCGATTCCGCCACCGACGACAACGACGTCGGCGTACTCAACGGTCATGCCTGCCACCCCTCCCAATACGTACGTTCTCTGGCTCGGTACCGCTTCGCCGGTCGGAAGTCGGTACCGATCGTGTAGGCGACCGGCACCATGCACACCTGGGTGACCCCGGACGGGATGTTGAGCAGTTCGCCCACCTGCCGCTCGAACGGCACGTGCATGCAGGTGATCGTGCTGCCAAGGCCCCGGCTGCGCAGCGCCAGCTGGAAGGACCAGATCGCCGGGAAGATCGAGCCGTAGAAGGTGCTCGCCCGCATGGCGCCGAGGCGGACGTCGTACCCGCCGTCGTCCGCGGGCTTGGCCGCCACCCGCCGCTCCCACTCGGCGTCGATGGCGGCGATGTCCGGCGGCCGGCCGAGCACGCAGGGGATGACCAGGACGGGCACCCTGGCGATCCCCTCGGCCAGCGCGGTCACCGAGGCGTTGTTCCGCCGCGCCGCCTCGCTGTTCCTTCTGCGGCCGGCACTGGTCCATACGTCGTTGCGGTGGAAGTTCCAGGAGACCCGCATCATCTCGGCGAGCTTCTCCTTGATGGCGGGCTCGGTGACCACCAGCCAGCGCCAGTGCTGCTGGTTGTTGGCGGTCGGGGCTTGGACGGCGACCTCCAGGGCCTCCTCCACCACCTCGCGCGGCACCGGCCGGTCAAGGTCGAGCCGCCGCCGGACGGACCGGGTGGTGGTCAGCAGCCGATCGGTCTCCAGGACGTCGAACGGCGTGCCGGCCTCCTGGTCCGGTCTCATGTCATCGCCCCCAGCAGGACGGCTCCGCGCACCGAGTCGGCCGCCGCGGTCAGCACCAGCGCTTGACCGACCGGTTCCGACAGGTGCGGCTTCCTGACGTAGGACTCCACCCCGCCCGCGTACGGCCGCTCAAGGCCGTGCAGCGCGGGGGCGATCCCGTCGCGGATCGCCAGGGCCGCCACGGCGAGGTTCATCGCGCCCGACGCCGCCTGGCAGTCACCGGTCTGCCCGACCGAGGTGGTGAGCAGGCCGTCCGGCACCAGTTCGAGCAGGACCGACGCCTCGTCGGCGTCGTACCGGCCACCGGTGCCCGCGCCGACGACCAGACCGACCCGCTCCGCGGGCACACCCGCCAGGCTGCGCCTGATCGACTCCCGCTCGCCCTGCTCCCCGGTGCCGGCGTGGCCGCTGCCCAGGATTCGCGCGTACCCGCGTCCCCCGCGTGCGGCGCAGTGCTCGGCCGACTCCACCAGGACGGCCACGGCCGCGGATCCGGGAACGGACCCCGTGCGCTCCCGGTCGTAGGGGGTGACCACCGTGTCTCCGGCGTCCCCGGCGGCCGTCGCCGTCGTCTCGTCCGCCGCCACCACCAGCACCACGTCCGCCTTGCCGGCCTTGATCATCTCGACCGCGCAGTCCAGCGCGATCGAGGCCGAGGCCTCGCCGTTGCAGATCGTGGTGGTCGGGCCGCGCAGTCCCAGGGTCTGGCAGACCGCGCCGCCGGTGGCGTTCAGCACGACGTTGGAGAAGCTCAGCACGGCCGGCTTGTTCGGGTCGACCGCGACGCTCTCGTCGAATCCGCCGGTGCTCTCCACCGAGCCCGCCGCGGTCGCGAAGATCAGCCCGACGTTGTCCAGCGCCGCCCTGGGCAGCTTGATCCCGGCGTCCTCCCAGGCCAGCCGGGAGGCCGCGATCGCCATCCTGGACAGGTGGTTCATGTGCCGCCAGAGCGAGCGGGGCGCGAACGTCCGCCCCTCCAGCGAGGGCGCCCGGCCGGCGGCCTGGCGGCCTTCCGCGATGGCCTCGGCCAGTTCGGCGATCCCGGTGCCCAGCCCGCTGACCGGGCCCAGCCCGCTGATCACGACCGGCCGGTCGGGGAACTCCTCGTACTCGCGCTCGCCACCCGGGACGGTCAGCGCGAGCGCGACGTTGTTGCCGCCGAAGGCGTAGTTGTTGGAGACCACGGTCTCGATCGGCAGCTGCCTGGCCACGTTGGGCACGAAGTCCAGGTCCGTCGTGACCTCGGTGTCGAAGCCGATGGTCGGCGGCGCCATGCCGTGCTGGAGTGCCAGCACGCCGGCGACCGCCTCGACCGCGCCGGCCGCGCCCAGGGTGTGGCCGATGAAGGACTTGATGCTGCTGGTGGGCACCTGCGGCGCGCGGTCACCGAAGACCGCCCGCATCACCTTGACCTCCATCGCGTCGTTGGCCGGCGTCCCGGTGCCGTGACCGCTGACGTAACTCACGTCGCCGGTGCTCATGCCCGCGTCGGCCAGCGCCCGGCGTACCGCGCTCGCGCCGCCTCGCCCGGTGGGGTCGGGCGCGGTCGCGTGGTAGGCGTCCGCGGACAGCCCGTACCCGGCGACCTCGGCCAGTGGGGTCGCCCCCCTGGCCAGCGCCCGGTCCAGCGGTTCGAGCAGCAGGAAGGCCGCGCCCTCGCCGAGGTTGAGACCGTCGGAGCGGCTGTAGGGCGCGCAGGGGCCGGTGCTGAGCGCCTGCAGCCCGGCGAATCCGGCGTAGGTCCCGAACAGCAGCGGGTCTACGCCACCGGCCAGCACCACGTCCGCCTCGCCGGTGAGGATCTTGTCCTTGGCCAGGCCGACGGCGTTGCCGCCGGCCGCGCACGCGGTCGACACCAGGATGCGCGGCCCGCGCATGCCCAGCCGCCCGGCCACCACGTCGCCGGTGCGGTGCATGGGCTGGTAGCGGCCCGCCGCGTCGGGGGTCGCCTGGCACTTGCCGAGCACCAGCCCGAACCGGTCGGCCTCGATGTCGTCCGCCGACAGCCCCGCCTGGCCGATGGCCTGACGTGCCGCGATGAGGGCCAGCTGGGCGGTGCGGTCCAGGGCGGCGTCGGAGTCCGGCAGTTGCCCGGTGATCCACTCCGCGGGGACCTGGCCCGCGTACCTGGCGGTGAACACGGCGAACGCCTCGTCGTCTACCGGGGTGACACCACCCTGGCCGGACATGAGCCGCAGCCAGAACTCGGTCGGGTCACGGCCGATGGCGCAGATGACACCCAGACCGGTGATGACGACGGGGCGCGACGCCATGCTTACTCCTTCTCCGGCGATCAACCGATCAGATGATCGGGATGCTCCAGCTCTTGGGCGTGATGTAGGGGCTGGTCAGCGTGGTGACCTCGGCGTCGCCGATGGTGAACGGCAGGCCCGCCGCGGCGAACTCCGCGTCCACCCGCACCAGGCCGAGCGTGGTGTCCAGCCCGAGGCTGTGCACCGCGTACACCACCTCGCCGATGTCCTGACCGGCGGCCAGGACCCGGGTGCCCGGCTCGGGGATCGACTCGCCACCGCTGAAGCCGAGGGTCCGGCGGCCGACGGGGCCGTTGAACGCCTCCAGCACCGCGTCCCTGCCGATGAACGACTCCTTGGTGATGTCGACGAGCCAGTTGGCGCCGCCCTCGATGATGCCGACCCCGTCGTTCGCCTCGTGACGGATCACCGGCTGCCGGACCTCCAGCATGGCGATCTCCAGCACCTCGTGACCGGCGGGCACCGCCTGCTCCAGCGACTGCCTCCACAGCTCGGCGGCCGACTCGGCGGGCACGATCATCTGGTAGCCGTACTCGCTGGTGAACCCGGTCCGACCGAACACGATGTCCACGCCGTTCCAGGTCGTGTCCGCCACGGCCTCGAACGGCAGCGAGGCCAGCTCGCTGTCGATCAGCCGGCCCACCACGCCCCAGGCGTAGGGGCCCTCCAGACCCAGGATCGTCAGCTCGGCGGAGCGGTCGACGATGTCGACGCCCTCGTCGTTGTGCTTCTGCAGGTGCTCCAGCAGGCGCGGTCCGGCACCGCAGGAGCTCTCCAGGAACATCCCGTTCTCCCGGCCCCACACGACCACCTGGTCGACGATCTGCCCCGACTCGTCCAGGACGAGGCTCATCATGCAGCGCTCGGAGGTCAGGTACTCGACGTCGCGGGCGAGAACCCGCTGCGCGAAGTCGACGGCGCCGTCACCGCTGATCTCGATCAGGCCGAACCCGCTCAGGTCGAGCAGTGCGGCCCGCTCCCTGATGGCCTTGTACTCCTCGGCCGGCGTCGAGAAGCGCAGCGGAACCGTCGCGTCCCGCACCTCGCCGAAGACGGTCTCCTCCGGATGCGCGTTCGCAAGCACGGATTCCATTTCTCACACCTCTCCATGAGTGCTGCCGGCCGCCGGGTCGGCGATCGTGATGATTCCTTCGGCGGCGACGTTTCCGTCCACTCGCGCCGAGACCCGGTACTCCCCGAAGCCTCTGCCGCCCGCGCTTCGCTCCGCGGTCAGGACCAGCTGGTCACCGGGGACGATCCGGCGGCGGAAGCGCATCGACCTGACCCCCGCCAAATAACTGATCTTGCTTGTCCCGGTGAGCGAGAAGACCACTCCGGCGAGCTGGGCCATCGCCTCGATGACCACGACGCCCGGCAGGATCGCCTCGTCGGGGAAATGCCCCTGGAACCAGATCTCGGTCCCGGTGACGTTCTTGATCGCCGTGCCTTTGACGCCCGGCTCGACCTTGTCGACGCGGTCGAGCAGCAGCATCGGCCAGCGATGCGGGATCAGCTCCCTGATCTGGTCGTTGTTCAGGCTGAGCGATTCCCGTGACGACTGGGCAACGGTCATACCGCGGCTGCCGCTCGCAGTTCGGGCTTGATCGTCTCCGCGAGCCGGGACACCGAGCCGAAGACCGCCATCTCGCTGTCGTAGAGGGCCACCCCGAACTCCGCCTCGATGGCGACGTAGAGCTCAAGGATGTCCAGGCTGTCCAGCTCAAGGCCGCGGCCGAACAGGGGCTGGTCGTCGGTGATCCAGTTCGGCTCGATCTCCAGATCCAGCCGGGTCACGATCATCTTCTTGATCTGGTCACACGCCTGCTGACGCTGGGCAGCCCTGGCGCGCAGCTCGTCGATGGTCATCTTTCCTCCGTGCTCGTGCTGTCGAAGCTCGTGCTGTGGATGACAGGCTCACCCCAGGCCGCCGCCGTGGGCGACGATCACCTCGCCGGTGACGTACGACGCCTTCTCCGAGGCGAGGAAGCTCACGATCGACGCGATCTCATCGGGCCGCCCCATCCGGCCTATCCGGATGCGGGACTCGTACTGCTTCCTGATCTGGGCCGGCACGCTGCGGGTCATGTCGGTGGCGACGAACCCGGGTGCCACGATGTTGACCCGGACGCCGTGCGGCGCCGCCTCCTTGGACAGCGCCTTGCTGAAGGCGATGATCGCCCCCTTCGACGCCACGTAGTTCGTCTGGCCGGGGAAACCACCGTCGAGCCCGCTGACCGACGACAGCGTCACGATCGAGCCGCGGCGCTGGTGCTGCATGATCCGGAGGGCCTCCCTGCAGCTCAGGAAGGTGCCTGTGACGTTGACGTCCATCGGCTCGCGGAACTGCTCAAGGCTCATGGCGATGAGATGCCGGTCGCGGGTGATGCCGGCGCTGGTCACCAGCACGTCCAGGCGGCCGTGTTCCGACCGCAGGTCGCGGAAGAGTCGCTGGACCTCCTCCTCCTTGGTGACGTCGGCCCGCACGGCCGTCGCGCTGCCACCCTCCTGCTCGATCTGGGCGACGACGTCCTTGGCGTCCTGTTCGGAGCTCAGGTAGTTGACCACGACGTGAGCGCCTTCCCTGGCCAGATCGAGCGCCACAGCCCGCCCGATTCCGCGCGACCCGCCTGTTACCAGGGCCACGGAGCCTTCGGTAAAGAGCATCCTCGTCTCCAGGGTGTCAGTGGTTCAGTGGTGAGGTGAAATGGAGCCGACCTGTCGTCCGCTTGCAAGGGAAAGGCTACTGAAGGCGGTTTTCACCCCGATATCATCCGGATATCCGGCTATTGACGCTGATGACAGCGGTACGGAACGCTGACGCCATGGACGAGCTCGATGTCGAGGTGTTGATTGTCGGAGGCGGCCCGGTCGGCCTGTCCGCCTCGATCGAGCTTTCGAGGTACGGGATATCCTCACTGCTCGTCGAAAGGCACCAGGGCACCTCCCTATTTCCCAAGGCCCGCCTCATTTCCACCAGGACAATGGAATTGGTCCGGGCGTGGGGAATTCAGGACGAGGTCGAACGCGCGGGACTGCCCCGCGAGGAGACCCTGGCGGTGGGCGTCGGAACGTCGCTGACCGACGACGACTTCCTGCGGGCGGTCGCGCCCCTGCACGAGGACGCCCCGCAGAGCCCGACCTACACCTACATCTGCGCTCAGGACCGTTTCGAGGTGATCCTGCGCGCGCTCGCCGAGGCGCAGCCGGGCGCCGACGTCCGTTTCGACACGACCATGACGGAGATGCGGAAGACCGCCGACGGCGTCGAGGCGGTGGTCGAGTCCGCGGGGGCCCGCCGCCTCGTCCGCGCCCGCTACCTGGTGGCCGCCGACGGCGGCCGGAGCACCACGAGGGACGCGCTCGGCATCGCCATGACCGGTCCTCCCCCGCTGGGCAACATGATCAGCGTCATGTTCGACGCCGACCTGGGGCCGCTGCTCCGCGATCGCCAGGCCGCGCTGTACTTCCTGCTCAGCAACCCGCCGTGCGCGGTGGAGGCGGTGGACAACCGGCGCCGGTGGATGATCCAGACCGGGTACGACCCGGCGCACGGCGGCAGCCCCGACGACTTCACCGAGGAGGTATGCGTCGCGGCGGTGCGGTCCGCGGCGGGCATCCCCGACCTGGCGGTGGACATCGTGGGCATCATGCCCTGGCTCCAGCAGGCCGTGGTCGCCGACGAGTTCCGCAGCGGCCCGGTCTTCCTCGCGGGGGACGCGGCACACGTGGCCACCCCGCAGGGCGGGTTCGGCATGAACTGCGGCATCCAGGACGCGCACAACCTCGGCTGGAAGCTCGCCGCCGTGCTCCGCGGCACCGCGGGGGAGGCGCTGCTCGACACCTACACGCCCGAGCGGCGCCCGATCTCCGACCGTACGGTCACCGAGAGCCTGAACAACGCGCTGATCACCTTCCAGATGATGGAGGGCCGCCTCACCATGCAGGAGTCGATCGACCGGCAGGCGGGCCGGCGCAGCTCGGAGGGCCTGGTGCTCGGCTTCCACTACGACTCCGCCGCCGTCGTCGCGGACGGGACGCCCGCGCCCGAGCCGGCCGACCCCTACCGGACCTACCTGCCGACCGCCCGCCCCGGTCACCGCATGCCCCACGTCTGGCTGTCGCGGCGGGGCGGTCAGGTCTCCACCCTGGACCTGCTGGGCGGCTCGTTCACCCTGATGACGTCCGCGGGCACCGGCTGGGCACAGGCCGCCAAGCAGGCGGCCCAGGACACCGGGGTCGCCGTCACCACCTTGGAGATCTCCGCCGACAACTCGACGGAGCTCACCTCACCGACGTGGGCGGAGGAGTTCGGCGTGGGCACCGCCGGAGCCGTACTCGTCCGCCCCGACGGTCACATCGGCTGGCGCTCCCCCGGCGCGGAGGCGTCGGCGAACGCGCTGACCGACGCCCTGGGCACCATCCTGGCCAGGTCGTAGCCGTCGTGGCCGGCATGGCCGGCATGGCCGGCGAGCTCGTCGAAGGATCCCCGGTAGGACCCCGAGCAGAGCCGCGCCGCCGCCATCCGCAGGGTCAGCGGGCATCCCGAGGAGCTGACCGCGAGCCTGGTCATCGCCTCCTGCCCGGCCTCCATCCTGGCGGTGCCGACCAGCATCACCGCCAGCGCCCTGGACTCCTCGAACCCCAGCGGCCGGACGAACTCCCGGTGTGCGCCCTGGCGGGCCACGAACTCGTCGAGCGGATCCCGGCTCGTGACGATCACCCGGCAGTGCGCGCCGCCCGGCAGCAGGGGGATGACCTGGGCGCTGTCACGGGCGTTGTCCAGCACGACGAGCAGCCGCCGGTGCGCCGTCCTGCTGCGGTACAGGGCCAGCTTCTCGCTGAGATCCTCCGGGATGGCATGGCCGGCCACGCCGAGCGCGCGCAGGAAACGGTCGGCGACGACACCGGGGGCCAAGGCCGCCGCGCCCTCGTCCCCCTGCAGGTCGGCGAAGAGCTGCCCGTCGGGAAACTGAGCGATCCTGCGGTGCGCCCACCGCAGGGCCAGCGCGGTCTTCCCGAAACCGCCCAGTCCCGTCACGACCACCGTTCCCGGACCGGTCGCCTCCGGGGAGAAGCGGAGCGCGTCGTCCAGGACGGCGAGCTCCGCGACGCGCCCGGCGAACGGCAGGGCCTGCGGCGGAAGCTGGGAGGGGACGACGAACTCCTCCGCCCGCCGCGCCACCGGCACCTCCATCAGCGCGGACTCGTCCCGCAGGATCTGGTCGTGCAACCGCCTCAGCTCCGGGCCGGGTTCGAGCCCGACCTGTTCCACCAGGTGTCGCCGGCCCTCCTGGTAGGTCCGCAGTGACTCGGCGCGACGCCCCGAACGGTACTGGGCCAGCATCAGCTGCGCCCGGGCGCGCTCCCTGAGCGGGTGCTCCTCCACCACGGGAACCAGTTCCGCGATCACCTTGAGGTGGTTGCCGAGTTCGAGCTCCAGCTCCAGGCACGCCTCGATCGCCTCCAGCCGCGACTCCCGCAGCCGGGCCGCGTCGTAGCGCATGCTGTGGATGTCCTCGAACGGGGTTCCCCGCCACAGGGAGAGCGCGTCCCGCAGCACGGCGATCGCGCCCTCCCGATCGCCCCCGGCGGCCTGCCGGCGCGCCCGCGCCACGAGGTCGTCGAAGCGGAGCCTGTCGATCTGCTCGGGGGCCGCCCTGAGCAGGTAGCCGGGGCTCGACGTCATGATGTCGTCCGCCCGGTCCCCCAGCGCCCTGCGCAGCCGCGACACGCAGATGGCGATCTGCCCGCGGGCGCTCTGCGGGGCGTGCCCGCCCCACACCGCCTCGATCAGCCGGTCCACCCCGACGACGCGGCCCGCGTTCAGCACCAGGCTGGCCAGGATCGCGCGCTCCCGGGGGCCGCCGATCCGGAGCTCCTCGCCCTTCCTGAACACCCCGAGCGGCCCCATGATCCGAAACTCGAGTGGTTCACCCATCACTTGATCCGCAGCAGGTACTTCTCAAGCTCGTCGGCGGCCCGCAGAGTGCCGCCCGCGGCATGCAGATCCTTCTGCATCTCCCCCGTGCACCGCTGGATGACCTCGCTGCCCGCCACCTCCAGCACCGCCTGGAGCAGCAGTTCCCCGGTGACCTCCTCCGGCGGGATGGCCCGGCCGAGGTTCAGCTCCTCGATCCGCCGGGCGGCCACCGCGTCGATGGACGACGTCGGGACGACCACCATGGGGCAGCCGGAGTGCAGCGCCTCCATCACGGTGCCCATGCCCCCGTGGGTGACGGCCACCGAGGCGTGCTGGAGCACCTTGTGGTGCGGCATCCACCGGTGCGCCTCGATGTTGGGGGGCAGCGGCCCCAGGTCGGCGGGGTCCATCCCGTCCGCGACCGTGATCACCACGTGCCACGGAACGTCGGTGAAGGTCCGTACGCACATCTGGAAGAAGTCCGGATACTCGTTGAAGACCGCGCCGAACGAGACGAGCGCGACCGGAAGCCCACTGGCCGGCGGCTGCCACTCGCCCAGGAAGTTCCGCTCGCCCAGGCACGGCCCCACGAACGCGAACCGCTCGTCGAAGCTGTCACCGACGTACTGGAAGGACCGCGGCATGTTGACGATGCTGAAGTCCTGGATCTCCCACCACAGCTCCGCGGGCGGGACGTCGACCCCGTGCACGCCGGCCAGGGCGCTGATCCGGGCGAACATGTCGTCCACCCAGCCCGGCATGGACTGCTCGGCCCCGTCGGAGTTGTAGATCGCGTTCAGGTACGAGAAGTTCGCGTTCGACGCGAACATCGGGATGAGCTGGGTCGCGGGCCGGTTCCACTTCCTGGCCAGGATGCGCCCGGCGTAGAGGATGGAGGTGTCGTAGACGATCATGTCGGGGAGGTCGTCGGCCGGGTAGGACTCCAGCGCCGCCAGCATGTCCGCGCTCTCGTCGAGCAGGACCGAGAGCAGGTACAGCGGGTCGCGCGCCAGCTCCAGGAAGTCCGAGTCCCGGTACTTCGAGTCGTAGCGCAGCGCGGTGGCGCCGGCCTCCTCCACGATGCCCACCATCATGTCTCCGGTCAGATAGGAGACGCGGTTTCCTCTGCGGACCAGCTCCGTCACCACGGCCAGATTGGGGATCACGTGGCCGTGGTCGGGATGAACCATGAAGAGGAAATGTTTCGCCATCTGGGAGAATCCTATCTCTGGGATGTCCGACCTGATAAGCACTGATTTCGCGGCAAAAAAACTAGCCCGTCGGCGATAAATCAGTCACTGCGATCTGTCGGCAATGCTAGTTAGGGCCAATTTGGGGCAACACCCCTAACCGTCTTCCGCAGGTGCGTCCGCCCGGGATCGCGTTCACAGCGCGAAAACGGAAAAAGAGCGGCACCCTAGCCGGGTCGCCATTCGCCCGCAACGAACGGCGGCGGAGACTGGGGTGCCGAGCGGAGTTTTAGGGGCACCCCTAGCCTCGATGATTGACGAAGAAGGGCATCCATTCCGCCGCCGGCCCGCCGGCCTCCGCGATCCCGGCGCGGACTTCGCGTTCCTCGCATGCTCCACGATCACGGACGGCAAGACGATCGAGTGGGCCGACGGCGAGTGGGCCAACGGCGATCGGGTTCGGCGTACAGCCGGTCATGACATCTTGATCCGATATCGTGCCCCCCGGCCGCGGGATATCTGGCTTGTCGAAATCGACCGGACCCGGCTAGGCTCCCCTAATTAGGATAGGCTAACCTATCCATTCCGGGTGAGCCATCCGCCCATCCGTCCAGAGCCGCCATGAAAGAACCCCCCATGCCCCCGGCGTCCCCAGTCCTACCCACGCACCGTACAGGGTGGCTCCGGGCCTGCCTGGGCATGCCGGTCGCCGCGTGTGCGCCGAGCCTCGCCCTCGGCACCGGGACCGTCGGCTCTCTCCGACAGAACCACCGGTGGGGGTGGTGACCGTGAGCCTGGGCGGAGTCTGTTTCGCATGGCTGCCGGCCGGAAAGGCGCGCGCGTGACCGGGGCGAGCATCCTGCGCAGGACCATGAGGCGTAACGCCGCGCGCCTGAGCGCGGGCACCCTGCTGACCAGCCTGCACCAGGTGTGCGAGGCGAGCGTGCCGATCCTCATCGGTGTGATCGTCGACCGCGCGATCGGCCTGGGCGACACCGGATCGCTGCTGTGGTGGCTGACCGCGCTGGCCGCGCTGTTCACCGTCCTGAGCCTGGCCTACCGCTACGGCGCGCGGACCCTCATGCGCGCCATCGCCCACGAGGCCCATCTGTTGCGCCTGGAGTTCGCCGCGAAGATCATCGACCCGCGCGGTCTGGACACCGACCTGCGCGCGGGCGAACTGCTGACGATCTCCTCCAACGACGCCGACAACACCTCCGAACTCCTGGACTACCTGCCACGCGCGGTCGGGGCGCTGGTCGCGGCAGCGGTGTGCGCCGTGACGCTGCTGCTCATCGACACGCCCCTCGGCGTGGCCGTCCTGGTGGCCACGCCTTTGACACTGCTGGCGCTGCACGTCGGCACGCCGTACATCACCCGGCACGTCGCCGCCCAGCAGGAGCTGGCCGGTCAGGCCGCGGCGCTGGCGACCGACCTGGTCAGCGGCGTGCGACCGCTGCGGGGCATCGGCGCCGAGGCGGCGGCCTCCCAACGGTACGCGCGGATCAGCCGGCTCTCGCTGGCGGCCGCGCTGCGGGCCGGCCGTACCCAGGCGATCTACACGGCCGTCTCCGGCACGGGTGGTGCGCTGCTGGCGTGCGGGGTCGCGGTGCTCGCCGGGTGGTTCGCGTTGCGCGGCCAGATCTCTGCCGGCGAGTTCCTGACGGTGATCGGGCTGGCGCAGTTCCTGATGGAACCCGTGGGCACGCTGACGATGGTGCCCGGCTGGGTGGCCGAGGCGCGCGCCTCGGCCGACCGGGTGGCGCGCGTGGCCGGCGCGCCCGTGCTGCTGCCCGCCGACACCGACCTCAACACCGACATCAACACCGACCTCAATGCCGACCTCAATGCCGACACCGGCGAGGCGGGCCCGCCGGACGGCGGGCCGGGCGGGCTGGAGGTGTCCGGGGTGAGCTACGACGCGCTCGCCGGGCTGAACCTGGTGGCCGGGCCAGGAGAGTTCGTCGGGGTCATGGCCCACCGCCCCGCCGATGCCGACGCGCTGGTGCGGGTGCTGTCCGGGCGGGTGAACCCTGCCGAGTACAGCGGAAGCGTGCGGGTCGGCGGCCGGATCCTCGTCGAACCCCACCATACCGACCTGTTCGAAGGCACCCTCGCCACCAACCTGGCCGTAGGCGGCCGGCCGGGAAACCCCGAGGAGCTCGCGACGGTCCTGGCCGCCTCAGCAGCCGACGACGTGGTCGCCGCCCATCCCGACGGCCTGGAACGCCAGGTGGTGGAGCGGGGGGCGAGCCTGTCGGGCGGCCAGCGCCAGCGAGTGGCCCTGGCCAGGGCACTGCTGGCCCGCCCCCCGATCCTGGTGCTGCACGACCCGACCACGGCCGTGGACGCGGTCACCGAACAGGGCATCGCCTGGGGCCTGCGCTCCCTGCGCCACCCCGAGGGCGGCGGCACCTTCACCACCGTGGTCGTGACCAGCAGTCCCGCCCTGCTCGCCGCCACCGACCGGGTGTTCGTGCTGGACGGCGGCAAGGTGGTCGCCAAGGGATCACACGCCGACCTGGGCGCCACCGACGACGACTACAGGCGGGCGGTACAGCGATGAGCGCGCCACCGGAACGGGACCTGCTGCCGGTGGCGAGCGGCGGCGAGACCTGGCGCTGGTTGCGCGCCCACCTGCGCGAGCGCCGTGGCACGGTGGTCGTGACGCTGCTCGTGGGCGTGCTCGGCGCGACGGCGTCGGTCATCCCCGCGTACGTGATGGGCATCCTCGTCGACCGCGTGCTCGAGCAGTCGGGCAGCACGGTGATCGTCGCGGTCGCCGTGGCCATCGCGCTGTCGGCTCTCGTCGGCGGCGCGGCCACCGGGCTGACGTCCTATCTGGTGGCCAGGCTGGGAGGCCGGATCCTGGCCGTCCTTCGCGAGCGTACGGTCGCCCGCGCCCTCACACTCCCGCTCGCCAGGCTGGAACGCGCGGGCAAGGGCGACCTGCTGTCGCGCGTCAGCGCGGACGCCGCCGAGGTCACCAAGGCCGTCTCCGACGTCGTCCCCGGCGTGATCGCCTCAGTCCTGCTCGGCACCCTGAGCCTGGCCGCGATGGTCGGCCTCGACTGGCGGCTCGGCCTGGCCGGAGCCGTCTCGGTGCCGCTGTACGCGCTGGCGCTGCGCTGGTATCTCCCCCGGGCCGCCCCTTACTACGCGAAACAGCGCACCGCGGTCGCACGCTCGTCACAGCGGCTGGTGGAGAGCATGCAGGGCGTGCGCACGGTCCACGCCTACCGCGTGGAGGAAGGTCACCTGCGCGCCATCGAGGCCGCCTCACACGACTCAAGGGAGGTGTCGGTGGGGGTGCTGGACCTGTTCACCCGTTTCGTGGGCAGGGTCAACAGGGCCGAGTTCTTCGGTCTGACCACCATTCTGGTCGCCGGCTTCCTGCTGGTCCGCGCGGACGCCGTCACCGTCGGCGAGGCCGCCGCCGCGGCCGTGCTGTTCCACCGGCTGTTCAACCCGATCGGCATGTTGCTGTTCGTCTTCGACGAGGTGCAGGCGGCCGGGGCGAGCCTGGCCAGGCTGGTCGGCGTCGTCCAGCTGGAGTCCGACCCGGAACCCGAGGGGGGAGCGTCACCGGCCGACGCCTCACTCGACCTGGTCGACGTACGCTTCGGCTACGACGGCTCCACCGAGGTCCTGCACGGCGTTACCCTGCGCATCCCCGCCGGGGCCCGGGTGGCCCTGGTCGGCTCGACGGGCGCGGGCAAATCGACCCTGGCCGCCATCGCGGCCGGGTCGCTGCGCCCGAGCGGCGGCAGCGTGCTGATCGGCGGGGTCGCGCCCTCCTCGCTGGACACCGCGAGGCTGCGCGGACACGTCGCGATCATCACGCAGGAGACCCACGTCTTCGCCGGCCCCCTCGTCGAGGACCTGCGCCTGGCCCGCCCCGGGGCGACGGCCGAGCAGGTCACCTCGGCGCTGGAGGTGGTCGGGGCGCTGGCCTGGGCACAGGCGTTGCCCGAGGGCCTCGACACCGTGGTCGGGGAGGGCGGCCACGAGGTGTCCCCCGCCCAGGCGCAGCAGCTCGCCCTGGCCCGCCTGGTACTGGCCGACCCGGCCGTCGCCGTACTGGACGAGGCCACCGCGGAGGCGGGCAGCCTGGGCGCGCGCGTGCTGGAGGACTCGGCCGCCGCGGCCACCCGCGGCAGGACCACCCTGATCGTGGCGCACCGCCTGACCCAGGCCGTCTCCGCCGATCGCGTCGTCGTCCTGGAACACGGGCGGATCGTCGAGGAGGGGCCCCACGAACGGCTGGTCGCCGCCGGGGGCCGTTACGCCCACCTCTGGAAGGCCTGGGAGTCGCGCCGGTAGACCCGGCCGTCGCCGTGCTTCTCGACGGCTGATGCGGGCGAACACGCCCCGGGAGACCCATCCGGGGTCACGCCCGGCCCGAACCGCGTGGGCAGAAGGCATCCGGCGGGAAAGGTGAGATCGGCTACACCGCCCAGGGGTTGAAAATTTGGATAGGCTAACCTAACTTGGTAGCAAGTTTACCTTTGCAAGATAGGAACACCGCATGCGCACGTTGCGTCGGGTTCTCGTCGTGGCGGCGTTGGGCCCTGTGCTCATCGGTTGCGGTGCGCAGAACTCCCCGGACACACAGAGCTCCCCGGACACACAGAATTCCCCGAACACACAGCCCTCGTCCTCCAGCTCGTGGTCGTTCACCGACGGCTCCGGTGAGACGGTCAAGACCGACAAGATCCCTACCCGGATCATCGCGCACGCGGGTGAGGCGGCCGCGCTGATGTCATTCGGCATCAAACCGGTCGGCATCTACGCCGACGAGTCGATCAAGACCGACCTCAACCTGAAGAGCCTCGACCTTTCCGGGATCGAGATCCTCGGCCAGGAGTGGGGGAAGATCGACGTGGAAAAGGCGGCCGCGTTGCGGCCGGATCTGATCGTCGCGGACTGGTGGCCGGCGGAGAAGGCGCACAGCGGCCTGGAGGAAGGGGTCGACGAGAAGAGCAAGAAGCTCGCCGAGCTGGCTCCGGTGGTGGGCGTCGCTCAGGGCAAGTCCATCGAGGACCTGGCCGAGGGGTACGAGAGCCTCGCCAAGAGCCTGGGCGCCAAGGTGGACGCTCCCGAGATCGCCGCGAACAAGAAGCGTTTCGAAGAGTCCGTCGAGAAGTTCAAGGCGGCGGTCGCGGGCAAGCCCGGACTGACGGTCCTCGGCATGTCGCCCGCCGACGACAAGCTGTACGTCGCCAACCCCGAGTACGCGCCCGAACTGCTGGACTTCCAGCGCTGGGGCCTGAAGGTGATCAATCCGGCCAAGCCGGACCCGGGTTTCCCGTACTGGGAGAACCTCAGCTGGGAGAACGCCGACAAGTACCAGCCGGACCTGATCTTGTGGGACGGCAGGTCCTTCACGCCCACGGTCAACGCCGAGTGGGGCAAGAAACAGCCCACCTGGTTCAAGATCAAGGCGGCCAAGGCCGGTGCGGTGGCGGCCTGGCCGGCGTACTGGCTGCACACGTTCGGCGATTTCGCCACCGAGGTGGACAAGCTCACCGAAGCGATCAAGGTCGCTGACGAGAACCTCGGCGACTGACCCCTTTTGATGTCCAGCACGCTTTCACTACGGCGGGCCCCGGTCCTCGGGCTCGGGCTCGCCGCGCTCTGCGTCCTGCTCGCCGCGGTGGCGTTCCTCAGCGTGACCCTCGGCTCGCGTGACATCGGGCTGCCCGACGTTCTGCGGGCATTGGGCGGCCTCGACGCCGATGAGTCGATCACCAGTACGGTGACCCTGGAGCTGCGCGTGCCGCGCACGCTCCTGGGCATCCTGGTGGGTGCCGCCCTGGGCCTCGCAGGCGCGATCCTGCAGGGCGTCACGCGCAATCCGCTGGCCGATGCCGGGATCATGGGGATCAACTCCGGCGCGGCCGTCCTCGTGGTCTTCGCGTTCACGGTTCTGGGAATCCGGGGCGTGGGCGTGTACATATGGTTCGCCTTCGCGGGCGCGATCGTCGCGACCCTGCTGGTGTACGCGATCGCGTCGCTGGGCCGCGAAGGTGCCACCCCCGTCAAACTGGCCCTGGCCGGCGCAGCGGTCACCGCCGGCCTCGGCTCCGTCACCTCGGGCATCATCATGACCAACGTCGACGCACTGAACGAGCTGCGTTTCTGGCAGGTCGGGTCGCTCGCCGGCCGGTACGCGCCGATCCTGACCGGGGTCGCGCCGTTCCTGCTCGCGGGCCTGGTCGCGGCACTGTGCCTGGGCAGGGCGCTCAACGGGCTCGCGCTCGGCGAGGACGTCGCGCGAGTGCTCGGCCGGCGGGTCGGCCTCACCAGAGCCGTCGCCTTCGGGGTCGTCGCGATACTCGCCGGCGCGGCCACGGCGGCCTGCGGGCCGATCGTCTTCATCGGACTGGTGGTGCCGCACCTCGCGCGGGTGCTCTGCGGTCCGGACCACCGATGGATCCTGCCGTACTCGATGCTGCTGGCGCCGATCGTGCTGCTGCTGGCCGACGTGCTCGGCCGGGTCGCGGGCGCCCCCGGGGAACTACAGGCCGGCGTGGTCCTCGGGGTGCTCGGCGCGCCGGTCTTCGTCGTGATCGTGCGCTACGGCCGGCTGTCGGAGGTGTGACCGGCATGACCACGGCTCACGACGCCTCCATGACCGTCTCCGACGCCGTCCGCGCCACCCGGCGCCGCCGTACGGCCCGGATCGTGGTGGTGACCTTCGCGTTGGCCGCGACCGTCGCCACCCTGTTCGTGGTGACCATGATGGTGGGCAGTTTCCGTCTCTCCGCCGCCGAGGTGATCGGGTCGTTGCTGGGCACGATCGACGACCCGAGCCTCGACTTCGTCGTCCTGGGCCTGCGGCTCCCGACCGCCGCGACCGCGCTTTCGGTCGGGCTCGCCCTCGGCGCGTCCGGGACGATCTTCCAGCACCTGCTCCGCAATCCCCTCGCCTCACCCGACTTCGTGGGCATCTCCGCCGGCGCCAGTCTGGCCGCGGTCACCGGCATCGTGTTCCTGAACGTCAGCGGAATCGCCATAGCCGGGCTCGCGCTGGGCGGGGCCGTCGTGGCCGCGCTGCTGATGTATCTGCTCGCCTGGCGCGACGGCGTGAGCGGCTACCGCTTCATCCTGATCGGCATCGGCGTGGCGGCCTGCTTCGAGGGCTTCACCGGGTTCGTGCTGACCCGCGCCCAGCTGTTCGAGGCGCGCCAGGCGATTCACTGGCTGACCGGCTCGGTCGGGCAGGCCGGCGACACCGAGCTGCGGCTCCTGCTCGGCGCACTGGTCGTCCTGCTGCCCCTGGCCATGCTGCTGCAACGGCAGCTTCGCGCGCTCGAACTCGGCGACGACGCCGCGCGAGGACTGGGCGTGACCACCGAGCTCGCCCGCGCCGGTCTGCTGGCCACCGCCGTGGTCCTGGTCGCGCTGGCCGTCGCGGCGGCCGGGCCCCTCGTCTTCGTCGCGCTCGTCGCGGGACCGATCGCCAATCGGCTGCTGGGCCCCGCCACCGGCGGCGTGGTCGCCGCGGCCCTGGTGGGGGCGGTGGTCCTGCTGACCGCCGACCTGGTCGCCGTGCATCTGCTGCCGGCAGCGCTGCCCACCGGTGTGGTCACCGGCGCGGTCGGCGCGCCGTACCTGTTGTGGCTGCTCGCCACCACGAACCGACAAGGAGCAGGCGGATGAGCCGTCTTCGCGCCGAAGGCCTGTCCCTGGGCTACGACGATCGAGCTGTCATCACCGATCTCGACGTCTCCATACTCGACGGAAAGATCACCGCGATCGTCGGCGCCAACGCCTGCGGCAAGTCGACGCTGCTGCGCGGCCTGGCCCGGCTCCTCAAGCCACGCCGGGGAGCCGTGTATCTCGACGACAGGACGCTCACCGAACTGAGCACTCTCGACGTGGCCAAGATGCTCGGCCTGCTGCCGCAGACCCCCGTGGCGCCCGACGGCATCACGGTCGCCGACCTGGTCTCCCGCGGCCGCTACCCGCACCAGGGCTGGTTTCGCCGGTGGACCGACCGTGACCATGAGGCGGTGACCCGGGCGCTGGCCGCGACCGACACGGCCGGCCTGCTCGACCGCCCGCTGCGCGCGCTCTCCGGCGGACAGCGGCAGCGGGTCTGGGTCGCCATGGCGCTGGCCCAGGACACCGACCTGCTGCTGCTCGACGAACCCACCACGTTCTTGGACATCAACCATCAGGTGGAGTTGCTACGGCTGTTGCGCAGGCTCAACGCCGAGTCCGGCAAGACCATCGTCGCGGTGCTGCACGACCTCAACCTCGCCTGCCGCTTCTGCGATCACATCATCGCCATGGCCGACGGCGCCGTCGTCGCCGAGGGGCCCCCGACCGCGGTGGTCACCGCCGAACTGGTCGAGAAGGTGTTCGGCCTCTCCTGCCTGATCGTCCCCGACCCGGTCGCCGGAACTCCCATCGTGGTGCCCGCCTAGACCTTGTCAGGAGGCGTTGTACGCCGGGCAGTCGAACTGATCGGCCTTCGGACGCCACCGCCTCACGGCACCGGGGCAGGGGGCTCCCCCCGCTTCTCGTGGATCATTATGCTGGGCCGAGCCTTCGAGAAAGGGACTGCCATGACCACGCGTGTCTGGGACTATCTGCTGGAATACGACAACGAGCAGAAGGACATCATGGACGCCGTCGAGACGGTGTTCCGGTCAGGGCAGCTGGTCCTCGGCGAAAGTGTCCGCTCCTTCGAGGCGGAGTTCGCCGGCTACCACGGGGTGGGGCACTGCGTCGGCGTCGACAACGGCACCAACGCGATCAAGCTGGGGTTGCAGGCCGTGGGGGTCGGCCCCGGCGACGAGGTGATCACGGTCTCCAACACCGCGGCGCCGACGGTGGTCGCGATCGACGCCATCGGCGCGAGGCCGGTCTTCGTGGACGTGCACCCGGAGAACCACCTGATGGACACCGCCCAGGTGGAGGCCGCCGTCACCGAGCGGACCCGGTGCCTGCTGCCGGTCCACCTGTACGGCCAGTGCGTCGAGATGGAGCCGCTGGAGCGGCTCGCGGCCAGGCACGACCTGATGATCTTCGAGGACTGCGCACAGGCGCACGGCGCCCGCCACCACGGGCGCGTCGCGGGATCGATGGGGAAGGCGGCCGGGTTCTCCTTCTACCCGACCAAGGTGCTCGGCGCCTACGGGGACGGCGGCGCGACGCTCACCTCCGACGACGAGGTCGAGCGGAACCTGCGCAGGCTGCGCTACTACGGCATGGAGAAGACCTACTACGTCGTCGAGACCCCCGGCCACAACAGCAGGCTGGACGAGTTGCAGGCCGAGATCCTGCGCCGCAAGCTGGGCCGGCTCGACCGGTACATCGCCGACCGGCGCGCCGTGGCGGCCCGCTACGCCGACGGCCTCGGCGACACCGAACTCGTCCTTCCCGCGCTCGCCGAGGGCAACGACCACGTCTACTACGTCTACGTGGTGCGCCATCCTCGCCGCGACGACATCATCGAGGCGCTGAAGGCGTACGACATCCAGCTGAACATCAGCTACCCGTGGCCGGTCCACACCATGACCGGGTTCGCCCACCTCGGCTACGGCAGGGGCAGCCTGCCCGTCACCGAGAAGCTGGCCGGTGAGATCTTCTCGCTTCCGATGTACCCGTCACTGCCCGGCGACGTCCAGGACAGGGTGATCAGCGCGCTGCGAGAGGTGCTGGCGTCGTTGTAGTCAGGCTGATCAGCCTCGTCAGGCCCGTCAGGCCCGTCAGGCCCGTCAGGCCCGTCAGGCTCGTCAGGCAGAACAGGAGACTGCGCGCCTGGATGTTGAGGTAGAAGCTGTGCCGCAGCAGCTCCCCGAGCTGGGACACGCTCAGCCAGCGGTACTCGGGATGGTCGATCCCGGCGGCCCCGTCGGTGTGCACGATGAGATAGCGGTTGCGGGCGTTGTGGAAGCGCCCGCCCTCCTCCGACAGGATCGTCTCGAACCGGACGCGCTCAGGGCCGGCCTCCAGCACCTCGTCGAGAAAGGGCGGGCGCGCCCCGGCGGGCAGGTGGTCGTAGTTCTCCGGGGTGCACTGCACGGTCGGCCCCAGCTCCACCACGTCGGCGTAGCCCGGCTCGACCCGCGCGTGCACCAGGGCGTGCAGCACCCCGTCGATCTCCCCGACCAGGAACGCGATGACCCCGGTCCCGAAGGGTTCGATCATGGGCTGGTCCCAGCGGCCGAC
The DNA here is from genome assembly GCF_035917355.1 of Streptosporangium sp. NBC_01810. NCBI lineage: Bacteria > Bacillati > Actinomycetota > Actinomycetes > Streptosporangiales > Streptosporangiaceae > Streptosporangium > Streptosporangium sp. NBC_01810. The sequence continues at coordinate 4,516,876 of NZ_CP109070.1, forward strand.
CTCGCGCCCGCCCGCCTCCACGCTCACCCCGACGACGTCGAAGTAGCGGCCGGTCTCGTGGGAGATCAGCTCGTCCGTCCGCCGCCATCCCCGCACCTCGTCGAGGGGGATCAGCCTGACCTGCGGGTCGGTCCTGGTGCGCATGTCGGTGATCCAGCTCAGCACCTCCCCCATGGTGTGCGGACCGGCCTCGCCCGGATCGCAGGAGCGGACGAGCGCGGCACGGAACTCGCCGTCCGCCTCACCCGCCGGCGTCGCGGCCGGTGCCGTGGCCAGCGTCGCGGCCTGTGTCATAGCCAGTGCTGCGGCCGACGCCGCGGCCGGTGTCATAGCCAGTGCTGCGGCCGACGCCGCGGCCGGTGTCATAGCCAGTGCTGCGGCCGGCGCCGTAGCCGGCGCCGTAGCCAGTGCCGTGGCCAGCACCGAGGTCAGCTCGGCTCCTGAGAACGGCATGCAGGCCAGTACGGTCCGCGCGTCCATGTTCACCAGATCCGGCACCGACATCAGAGTGTGCAGCTGGCCGAGGGTCAGCCAGCAGAAGCCGTCGGCGACCTCGATCTCCCCGGCGATCTCGACGACCATGTTCCGGTTGCGTTTCCGGTAGAACCAGGCGCCCTGCTCGGACTGGCGGATGTCCGCGATCACCTCGTGGCCGGAGGTGTCGAGGAAGTAGTCCAGATAGGGGACCGGCCTGCCCCGGTGCACCCGGGTGTAGTTGCTCCGGGTGGCCTGCACGGTGGGAGAGAGCTGCAGGCCGTTGTGGTTGCCCGGTTCGTGCTTGGCCTGCATGAGGCAGTGCAGGACTCCGTCGATCTCCTTGACCAGGATGCCCAGGATGCCGATCTCCGGCTGGTTGATGATCGGCTGTGACCAGTGGGAGACAGGTCGATCGGGAACGTGGACATCCAGGCCCTCGACGCTGAAGAACTTTCCCGTCCGGTGCCGGATGTTGCCGGTGTGCCGCTCCACCTCCCAGCCGGACAGCCCGGTCAACGGGACCTTCCGCACGTTCATGTACGTACGGTTCGCCGCCTCGGACAGCCACCGGTGGAACTCGTCGAGTGTCGCGAACCACCCTCCCGGGGAGAGCACGGATTCCGCGAGCCGCACCTGCAACGGTGAACGAGTCTGCCGCCGGGAGGGTACGGCCATGCTGGCTCCTTTAATACGAATTTTCATCTTCCGATGGCCGCGACTTTTTATGGCCGCGACTTCCTACGGTCACGGCTTTTTATGGCCGCGACTTCCTATGGCTGTGGCTCGGGGCTCCTCCGAGCCCAGAGCAGCTCCCCTGAACCCAGACGGGGCTCCCCTGAGCCCAGAACTGCTCCCCGCCCCTGGGCCCAGAGCCGCCCCCCGGGCCGCGACCGGCTCCCGCACGCCGTCGTCACACCTGCCGGAAGGTGTCCTCGATCCGCAGGCACTCCTTGTGGTCGGGCAGCATGCCGAGCGCCCGCGCCTTCGCCAGCGTGGGCGCCTCCCGGTCCCGCTCCGACTGGATCAGCGCCAGTCCCTCGGGCAGCCGCAGCCCGAGCTCCGGGTCGAAGGCCGAGAGCGCCAACTCGTTCTCCTTCCGGTACCGCTGCGAGAGCAGGTAAGACATCACGGTGTCGTCCTCAAGCGCGACGAAGGCGTGGCCGAGCCCCGGCGGGAGGTACACCGAGCGGAAGCTCTCACCGGTCAGCATCACCTGGTCCCACACGCCGAACGTCGGGGAGCCGACCCGGAGATCGACGACGATGTCCAGTGCGCTCCCCCGTGTGCAGTGCACGTACTTGGCGGTCCCCGGCGGAGCGAGGGTGAAGTGGATCCCGCGGAGCACGCCGCGTACGGAACCGCTCTGGCTGGTCTGCGCGACCGGGAAGAGCGGGTGTCCGACCGCCTCGACGAACGCCGCCTCCTGGAACGGGGAGACGAAGAGACCCCGCTCGTCGGGGAACACCTCGGGAGTGAATTCGAAAGCGCCGGTGACGGCGAGCGCGCGGGATTCCATTACGGCCGCGCCGCCGGGGGGTGTTCGGTCACAGCAGTCACCAATCGGTCGAGGATGACGGACGGTCACGGAGTGCGGTCCAGCATGCTCGGACCGCCGGTGCGGGGTCAACCAGGTAGGGGTCGCCCGCGCGCAAGATAGGGGTCGCCGAGAACCTCGTCAGGGCGGCGGACCGTCCGGCACCCCGTCCTCACAGGTCAGCGAGGAGACGGTGCGCTCCAGCGCCTCGCGGAACGGCACCCGGGCCTGCCATCCGGTGACCGTGTGGAAGGCGACCGGGTCGGCGACGACGCTGTGGAAGTCCATACCGGTGGCGTCCGGCGGCGCCGGCACCGAGACGACCGGGACCGCGGGCGCCCCGGTTCGGGCGGCCACGGTCTCCGCGATGGTCGTGAAGATGTCGCGCACGCTGCGACCGCCGCCGGTACCGATGAGCCAGTGCCGGCCCGCGAGGGAGTCGGCGTGGTCGAGCGCGGCCAGGAAGGCGCCGGCCACGTCCTCGACGTAGAGCAGGTCGCGCTCGGCCGTTCCGTCGTTCCACACGGTCAGCGGCTCACCCGCCAGCGCGCGGCGCGCCATGGTGGTCACCACCCCCCGGTCGGTGGCGGTCGGGGAGACCCGGCCGCCGAACACCGTGCCGAGCCGGAGCGTGACCCCGCGCAGCAGGCCCTCCTTTGTGGCGGCCTTCAGCTCCCGCTCGGCGGCCAGCTTCTGCCGGTCGTAGGCGGTCACCGGGGCGTCCGGTTCGGTGCCGTCGATCCTGGCCTCCGCCCGCGGGCCGACCTGGGAGGTCGATCCGGGGAAGAGGACCACGGGGGGTGGGCCGTCCCGGCGTTCCGCCCGGATGGCCGTGACGATGTCGCGTACCACGCCGACGTTCACCCGCTCCCCCGGCGACTCGTCCTCCGCCGCCCGCCAGGTCCCGCCGCCGCCGGTGTAGAGCAGCAGGTTGATCACCGCGTCCGCACCGGCGATCGCCTCGGCGACCTGACCCGCGACGGTGAGATCCGCGGTACGAACCTCGACCTCGGCCTCAGCCGCGTGGCCCGGGGGGACCACGGCGGGCCTCCGCGCCACCAGCCTCAGCCGGACGTCCCGCCGGACCAGCTCCGCCACCAGGGCGGAGCCCACGAAACCCGAGGCGCCCAGGACCACGACCAGCGGCCGGTCAGACAACGCGCACCTCGGGAACGTAGAGGATCCACTTGCCGCCCGCCTCGCGGAACTCCTTCTCCTTCTCCATGATCTCCTGCGCGTGGTTCCAGGCGAAGAGCAGCGCGTACGCCGGGTAGGGGTCACAGAACGCCTCGGGGCTCCGTACCGGGATGTGCGCCCCCGGTGTGAGCCTGCCCTGCTTGCCCGCGGTCGTGTCACAGACGAAGGGGACCAGCTCCGGGCCGATGCCGCAGTAGTTCGTCACCGTCGCGCTCTTGGCGGTGGCACCGTATCCGACGACCCGCTCACCCCGCTCCCGCAGCTCGCCCAGCAGCGCCGGCAACCGCTCGCGGATGAGCCCGACCCGGGAGGCGAAGCCCTCCAGCGTCGCCGGATCGGTGACCCCGGCCGCGCTCTCCTCGGCCAGCAGGTCGGTCACCGCCTGACTCACCGGTCTCGCCCCCGGACGCGCCAGGGTGTAGCGGACCTCGCCGCCGTGCACGGAGAGCCTCTCCGCGTCGACGAGCTCGAATCCGAATCTCCGCGCCATCTCCTGGACCGAGCGGACCGTGAAGAAGAAGAAGTGCTCGTCGTAGATCTGGTCGAACGACGTGCGCTCCAGGATGTCGGCGAAGTACGGGTCCTCGAACACGAAGATCCCTGCGTGCGCCAGCAGCGTGTCGACCCCGCGGAGGATCGACTCCATGTACGGGATGTGGCACAGGGTGTTGGCGGCGTAGATGACGTCGGCCGGTCCCTCGTCGGCGAGGATGTCGGCGGCGGTCTCCTCCTCGAAGAAGTCCTTGCGCACCTGGACGCCCTTGGCCGCGGCCAGATCCGCCACCCCGCCGGACGGCTCCACCCCCAGGTGGCGGACGCCCGACTCGGCGATCACCTGGAGCATGGTGCCGTCGTTCGAGCCGAGCTCGACGATGAACGGGTCGGGGCCGGTGAACTCGGTGGCCAGGAAACGCTTGGCGACGGCCTGGAAGTGCTCGCGCATGACGGCCGAGCCCGAGGAGAGGTACGGATAGCTCTCGTGGAACATGCGGTCACGCGGCACCTCCTCCATGAGCTGCACCATCGTGCACGATTCACAGATCCCCACGGCGAGGGTGAAGAAGAACTCCCGGTCGAAGTCCTCCGGCGTCACGAACGCGTCGGAGAGAGGCTGCCTTCCGAAATCGAGGAACTCGCGAACCGTGCCCGAGCAGATCCGGCACGACGACGTGACTGGCATAGATGACTCCTGGGATTGGGCGGACTGTTCACTTTGCGATTCCGCGCATGCCCGACTTGGCTCTCGATCCCGCCTCGGGCGGTCCGGCGGACGCCCGCCGGTCGGGGGGCGCGAGTTCCGGAGGCAGATCGGCCCGGCTCTTCACGCCCAGTTTCCGGTAGACGCGGGTCAGATGCTGTTCGACGGTGCTCACCGTGATGTGCAGCGTCCGGCTTATCTCCCGGTTGGTGTGCCCGAGCGCGGCCAGCTCCGCCACCCTGCACTCCGAGTCGCTGAGCGCCAGCGGGTTGCTCTCCTCGGCGGTCTCCCCTGGGTCCGGCAGGACGGGGCCGGTGCTCCAGCTCCGGCTGAGCCGCAGGGGCAGCACGCCGGAGTAGCAGATCGCGGCCTCCCGCATCGCCCGGCAGTTCAGCGGCTGGGCCTCGTCGCTCTCACCGAGTTGCTGGAGGGCCGCGCCCAGATCGGTCAGCGCCCGGGACAGCAGCAGCCGGTCGCCCGCCGTCCGCAGGCAGTCCACCGCCTCGCGCAGCAGCGCGGGGCGCTGCGCGAGCCCGCTGGCGGCGGCCAGGATCAGCAGGGAGATGCCCCGGGTCCGCAGGTCGATGGGTTTCAGCCGGTCGATCTGCTCCCCCACCAGGTCGCGGGCCACCCCCCAGCGGCTGAGCCGGAGATTCGCCTCGGCCAGATCGCTGCGCCAGGGGACCAGCATCGGCCGGTCGAGCTCCCAGTCCTGCATGAGCCTGCCGCAGGTCTGGAAGTCGCTGATCGCGGCGAGCACCCGATCGGTGGCCAGATAGTAGTGACCGCGCGCGTGCAGGTAGAGCAGGCCGATCAGGGTCGCGAACATCTCGTCGGGCACCCGCTGCTGCAGCAGTTCGGCTCCCTCCTGGTACCGCCCCATCGCCGTGTTGGCCAGCAGCAGCGTCGTCCTCGGGTAGCCGATCAGGATGCCCCAGCTCTGCACCTGCATCAGCTCCAGGGCGGCCTGCGCCCTGGCCGCGGCGACCACCACCTCCCCCTGCCGCAGCGCGATATCGGCCCGGACGGCGCCGAGCACGGCCTGCCAGGTGAGCGTGCCGCTGCGGACCGCCTCGTCGATCAGCTCGTCACACCAGTGGATGGCCCGCTCCATCCTGCCCCCGTACATCAGGGTCAGCATGGCGATGGCCACCACCTCCAGGGTGGTCTCGCCGAGCCGGCAGCTCTGCAGGATGTTCTCGGCGCTCACCAGCGCCGCCTCGTTGTCGCCGTGCGTCCAGATCGTGGTCATCCTCCGGGCCTCGTCGCCCCAGGCGGAGGCGGTGTCGAACCTCCCGTGCGGACCCCGCGACGTCCCGTAGAACCACTGGTAGGTGAGGTGGAGCTCGGCGGCGGTCTGGACGTTCAGCAGATCGGGGGTCGCGGTCAGCGCCTCCATCGCCCTCGACGCCGTCTGCACGTCGCCGTTCCACAGCGAGTGCCGCACCACGGCCGCCGCGTCCTGGCCGAACAGGCAGCCCTGCTGCAGGGCCTCCCGCAGCAGCGGCAGATGCAGCGCGGCCGCCGAGGGGTTGACCCGCCACAGCGCCCGGACCAGCACCTTCGTTATCGCCAGACGCTCGCCCTCGTCGCGGACCGAGCGCAGGGCCAGCTCCAGGCACTGCACGGCCACGGCCACCTCGTTGCCGGCCAGCGCCTGCTCGGCCGCGTCCCGCAGCACCCCGGTCGCCCAGTCCTCCGGCGCCCTGTCCGCGGCGACGAAATGCGCCGCGATCTTCGTGGTGGACATCCCTCGCCGGTACAGCAGCCCGGCCGCGCGAACGTGCAGGCACGAACGCTCCTCGGCACCGATGCCGTCCAGCACCGCCGCGGCGGCCACCGGGTGCCGGAACCAGCCGCCGGCCAGCAGGCCCGCCTCGGTCATGGCCTCCACCGCCCGCTCGGCGGCCTTCGGGTTGATCTTCGCCAGGCCGCCGGTCAGCCCGGCGGAGCTCGGCTCCCCCAGGACCGCCAGTGCCCGGGCCACCCCGAGCAGTTCCGGCTCCCACCGGTGCAGACACGCCATCACTGCCTGGGCGTACGCCACCCCGACCGCCGGCCGCGCCGTACCGTCGGCGGCGGTCCTGCCGCCCGGATCGGCGTGGTGATCATCGATCAGGGCGTTGACCAGCATCGGGTTCCCACCGCTCAGCCGGTGGAGTGCGGTGGCGAGAGCCGGATCCACCGGTGCGGGCAGCACCTCGGCGATGTCGCAGGCCGAGAGCGGGGTCAGCCAGATCCGGCGATGGAACCCCCGGGTGACCTCGGCGTAGAAGGACGGGATCGTGGACTGCGGCAGATCCCACTCGTTCATGATCAGCAGAATGCGGGCGGAGCTTATCCTGCGGCACAGATAGAGGAGCAGCCGGAGCGAGAGGCCGTCCACGAGATGGACGGCGTCGACGCCGATGACCACCGGGCGCTCCCTGGACAGCTCCAGCAGGACATCGCCGATCTCGCGGACGACCTCGGCCTCCGCCTGCCGGGTGGCGTCGGTCGTCACGGTGTGCCGCCGGATCAGCCGTGACACCTGGTCCGAGACCTCCGGCGGCAGCCCCGCGCCGTGGAACAACTGGTCGATCATGCCCGCCTGGAGGGTGTTCTCCCCCACGGACCCGGTGGCGCTGAGCAGCAACGCGCCGGAATCGGCCGCGACCCGCGAGAACTCGTGCAGCAACTCGGTCTTCCCGCTCGCCAGCCCCCCGCTGACCAACACCAACCGGCCGTTTCCCGCGCTGCTCTCGGCGAGCAACCCCTTCAAGACATCAAGTACGCTGCGATGCTGCGATGCCAGCATTTACTACATCCTCGTTTAGTCTGGCGACCCGGGTCTTGCACAGCGGCAGAGTGATGCGCGTCCATTTGATGTGAACCACTCCCCCACTTCGTGGAATCTTCAGACGGGGGTCGTTCTCGACGGGGCTGTGGTGGGAGAACGGAGCGGGCGGCCTGCTATTCGTGGAGAACTGGCGGTTTCATCGGGTCCGGCACCACGGAAAACTCGGCGACCCAACGGCAAAAGCATCGACAATCCCGAATTCCTTCACGTTCCGAACCGGTCAGCGAGCGTCTTGTTCAGCGACACCATTCCTAGCTCACCGAGCCCCACCGTGTCAGCGGGCAACCGTGCGTAACCACCCGGTCGGCACCTCGACGACCGGATTCCCACGTCACGGCCAAGCCGATGGTCCGCCCGACACAGGGAGGTTCGTGATCATGAAACGTGATCTTATAGTTGATATGTCACAATCGGATAAATTTATTGACAACAACTCGTGGAACTGTGAGTACATCCCGCCGTCGTACAGGTAACACCCCCGTACCGACCTGGGCGTTCAGCCGCGCCACCGGCAACCCCCTGTCAGGATCGCACCCGCGATCGGCGCCGGAACCGCGATCGGCGCCGGAACCGCGATCAATGTCGGGACCACGGTCGGCACCGGGGCCGCAATCAACACCGGCACCGCGATCGACACCGGCACCGCGATCAGCGTCGACACCGGGATCGGCGAACGCCGCCGCCCGCTCCAGAGAGCCCCGGAACGCCGGGGTTCCCGTCCCCGAGTGAGCCGGGAAGCGATCTAGGCGCGACCACGCTCGGTGCGCGATACTCGTGCGAACGTGGGGTGACGCCCCGCGTAGCGTGAGTCGCCCCCCTGAGAAAGAGCAGAAAATGAGCCATAAATATGGCCAGAGCCCCCAGTGGGCACATATCAACAAGACTAATCTCACACTGGGCGACGCCCCCGATCTGAGCCGTTTCAAATCCAGCCAGATAAACTACAAAATCGCACTCTGGAACCCAGAGGTCAACGGGCAGAGATATCTGAAGACGCTCATCCACAACCTTGGCCGCCAGCTGTCGCCGGAAAACTGGGAGTGCCTGCTCCGGATCCGGAACCGCCAGGTGGGAGAGCCCATCGCGGTCACCCTGAAGGGCGAGTCGATCTGCCTGGACTATCTGCAGGCGGTTCTTGAGCTCGATTTCATGGCACGATCCGTGAAAATGGACGGCGCCCGGATCCTGGAGATCGGCACCGGATACGGCCGGTCCTGCCACACCATCCTGTCGAACCACGATGTCGCGGAATACCTCATCATCGACCTGGAGAACTGCCTGAGGCTCTCCCGTGAGTATCTGCGCACCGTCCTGAGCGGCGAGCAGTTCGAGAAGATCAGGTTCCTGGGGATCGACGAGGTGGACACCCTCTCCGGCGGTGAGCCCTTCGACCTGTGCGTCAACATCGACTCGTTCGCCGAGATGCCCGCGAACACGGTCCGGAACTACCTGTCCCTCATCGACGACATCACCACGCACTTCTACACGAAGAACCCGGTCGGCAAGTACCTGGACCCGGACCTGGACGGACACTACGAGGGGCAGGCCGTGGTCCGGCAGGCCCTCGAATCCGGTCTGCTCCGCGAGATCATCGACATCCACGACAGCGAGGCGGTCCAGGCCCAGTCCAAGCGTTTCGTCGAGGTCTACCGGCCCGGCGACGACTGGCGACTCGTCGCGGACGGCTGGGGAACCCCGTGGAGCCACTACTGGCAGGCCCTGTACGCGAAGTCTTGACATCCTCCCCATCACGAGCGTGGGGACGTTCAGCAGATCGCCCGTGGACAGTGCGGCCGAACTCCTCACTTCCGGGAGACGACGGAAGCGCTGGAGAAAACGGGACGACTGCCTCAGCGGTTCCCCTACCGGCCGCCCGTACCGGCTCCGTTGGATCCCGCGCTGTCAGCGGTGATGGCACGATAGGTCCGTGCGTGCCGAAGGGAACGTGTCCTCAACGACCTCCTGGCCGGCCTGGCCACCGACCCGCACACACCGTCCCGGCGGAAAGGAACGTCCGGGACATGACACGGACAGCGAGAGCGGTCGAGAACGAGCGACTCGACCTGGTCACGGCAACATGAGTACGGGGGTTCATGGTGCGGACGCATTTCGATCCGGATGAGGCCGAGGAGTTCGAGTCGGCGAAGGACCTGCTGGTCCGCCGCTGCCTCGCCTGGGCGGATGAGCACGGCCTGCGGGCCGACGAGGCGATGCTGATGGCGGCCCTGGACGCGCGGCACCGCAGCCGCGACGGGCGGCTGGCCTGCTGGAACGCGCGACAGGTGCGGCGTTTCCTGCTGGAATGGATTCCCCGGCACCTGATGGCCGAGCGGGATGTCCTCGCCACCGCGCCGGAAAGCCTGCTGACGCTCCTGCGCTACCTCGCCGCGTCCGGCCTGCGCGACCCTCGGGGCGCCTCCCCGGCGGAGCTGGAGGCGGCCGTGGCCGAGGCCTCGGCGGAATATCCGGCGGCGCTGGCCGACCCGACCCGGCAGGGCATCGGGAAGTTCTGGGCGCAGACCGCCCTCGACAACGGCATCGTCCTCGACAGTGAAAGGGCCCTGGCCGGATTCCAGCGCGATGTCAACGCGGGCCGGATACAGGTCGACGCCGACGTGCTCGACAAACTTCTCGAGGCCGAGTTCACCGGCGCCGGACCCCACGACGAGCGGGCCTTCCCCCAGAATCCCGTCGCCCTCCCGTCCGCCGCCGAACTCGCCGCCGAGGCCGCCCGGAGCGAGGTCGTACGACAGCTGGCCGCCCTGACCGGCTGGGTGGGGGCGGGCGGGCAGCCCCTCACCAAGACCGGAAACCTGCGGCTGGCCGACGCCCGCGAGCTGGCAGCGCTGCTGGGCACCGGGGAGCAGGATCTGCGGGTACGCAGCTCCGCCGAGATGCCCCGGGTGAGCCTCCTGCTGGCGTGGGCGAAGAAGACCGGCCTGGTGCGAGTGCGCAAGGGCCGCCTGGTCTCGGTGGCCAAGGCCGCCCCCGTCCTGCGTGACCCGGAGGCGCTGTGGCGGCGCGCGTTCGAGGCGGTCTTCGAGCTGGGCCCCGCGATCTGCACGCCCATCTTCGGGTGGTCCGGCTCCTCGATGCTCGTCACGGCGTTCGACCTGCTGCTGCCCGACGTGCTGAACACGATGTACGGCATGCCGATCCCGATGCCCGTGGCCCGGCTGCAGGAGACCGTATGGCTGGCCTGCCAGGAGTACTTCCTGCTCGACTCCGAGGAGGACGACTTCCGTCAGGACCTCTGGCGTCGTGGGGTCGAGAGGGATCTGCTCGCGGTGTTCGACGTCCTTGCCGGCCTCGGTGCCGTCGAGCCGAGCCACGGCGTGCCCGACGAGCTGTACTCCAGCGACCTGCGTCCCGGCGTTCTCGCCGAGTTCGCCGAGTTCGCCGAGCTCACCGAACTCACCGAACTCACCGAACTCACCGAGGACGATCTGCCGTTGCCGCCCGAGGCACGCGCCCGGCTCCTGCCACGCCTGGCGGAGCCCGGCCCGCTGGTGCGGCTGACACCCCTGGGCACCCGAGCCGTACGGGAGCGGCTGCTCGCCGACGGGCGGGACGCCCCGCTGCTCGGGGAGCTGGCGGACGCCACGGCAGGCGAACTGCTGGGGGTGCTCGCCCAGCACTACACCCAGGAGACGGCGGCGGCCGAGCTTGAAGGCTGGCTGGCGGCGCACGGAGGTGACGTCGAGCCGCTTCTGAACGCCATACGCGCCTGCCCCTTCCGTACCCGCGCCTCCGCCATGCTCTCCACCCTGGTGGAGACGCTCCCCGACGGCCGGTCGATGCAGGCGAGGCTCCGACATGATCCGGTGCTGGGGCCCGTCGTCCTGACCGCCCTCCTGGAGGCGGGAAAGCTACACCCCGAGGATCTCAGCACCGACGAGCACTCACTGCTACTCGCCGAGGGGTTGATCCTCCTGCTGGAGCTGGGCGGCCCCGAGGCCGTCATGGGGCAGCTCCGCGAGTCGGCCGGCAGGGACGCGACCGAACTCATCGCGGAGGTGCTGGATTCGGGGCATCCCGCGCGAGCGGCCCTGGAGGAGCTGCGCGCGCTGGTGTACGAGCCGATGCTGGCCCGGAGCGGCCGGCTCCGCCTCGTGCCAAGCCCCGCACCCGGCGCGCGTGGCCGCCCCAGTGGCCGCGGCAGGAAACGCAAGCACTGAGACCCCGGTTGTCACGTCACCGAGACCCCGGTTGTCACGTCACCGCCGGGACCAGCGGGAGCCCGTAGTCGACCGTGCGGTGCGCGATCTCGAACCCGGCGCGGGTGTAGATGCCGAGGGCCCCGGTCGGGTTGTCCGCGTCCACCCCCAGCCCGGCCTTGTCGTACCCCTGCGCGCGGAACTCGCCCAGCGCGTGCGCGAGCAGCGCGCTCGCCACCCCACGCCCCCGCCACTCGCGCAGGGTACCGATGATCTGGATCCACGCCTCGCGGACCCCGGTCGCCTCGGTGTCGGCTTCGAAACAGTGGGTGAGCAGAATGCCCACGCTCTCCCCCGACGCGTCCAGCGCGACGAAGGACCCCTCCGGCCGGAACACCTTCACCCCGACGATGGTGTTCCGCCAGGACTCCGCGGTGTGCCGGACACTCCCCCAGTGGTCGACGAACGAGCGGTTGCGCACCTCCCGGACGGCATCCTCCAGCTCGTCCCGATAGGTGATGATCCGGAGCCCATCCGGCGGTGAGACCTCCGGCAACTCGGCGCCCAGGTCGAGGGTCATCCCGTAGAACCACCGGGCCGGCTCCATCCCGGCCCCGGCGACCAGCGCCCGCAGGCCCTCGTTGCGGGTGTCCACCTCGACATGGAGTTCCAGCGGCTGCCCGGGAAAACGGCGCTCGTGCAGCACCGGGGTGTTGCCGATCGCCCACTCCAGCAGATGACCCCCCAGCCCCCGGCGCCGGTACTCCGGATGGACCCCGCCCCACAGGCTCACCCGATGAACCGGGTCGGCCGCGGCCCGAGCCATGGTCACCCCGTACCCGACCAGCCGGCCGGACTCCCACGCCCCCAGCGTGCCCTCGACGGGATCGAGCAACGGGTTGGCGAGATCCTCGGCGAGGTCGTCCGCGTCGGCTCTCCCCCCGACCTGATCGACCGCATCGATCGCCACCAGCAACTCCGCCCACGCCCCGACGTCGCCCTTGCCCAGCGGAGCCCACTCGAAGGTCATGGTTGTTGAGCGTAGAAGCAGCCCACCTCGCACAGCGACCGGTTTTTCAGCGGCCGACTCAGCTTTCCCCCACGTCGGAGGTGCAGGCCGGTCCCTGACGAGCGAGTGGCCATGCGCCACCGGCTGTGGGCACCCGGCTGCCATCACCCCGCGCACCTGCGCCCTACGGCGCAGCGCACAGTGTGAAGCCGCCGTCACCGGTAACGGCGATCCACTGGGTGATGACGTCTGCGACACCCACGACGGCATCTCGGTTACTTTCCGCCGCGAGACAACGACTCACTGAAATGTCGTGGCGGCCCGGCACACTGGCGTCCGACACGGGAGGTGGGCCATGGCACGGGGCCTGGGCAGGAACGCGGTCCGGCAGTCGCTCGGGCTCAGCGTCTGGGAGATCGAGCTCGCGGCCACGACCGGCCTGCTCCGGCGCCTTCCCGACCGGACCTTCGATCCCGTCTCCGTCAGGGCGGCCGAAGCCGACATCGAGCACTTCCGGCGACTACTCGCCGCGGAGCGCCGCTGCACCATTACCGAGGCGTCGGCCAGGCTCGGCGTCTCTGCCGACCGCTTCAAACGGATCACCGCCGCCGCCGGTCTGGCACCCGTGGCCACCGAGGAGATCCGGAAGTACGGCCGGACCCTCACCGTCCGCTACTACCGTGCCGCTGACGTGGACGCTCTGGCCGACCACGTCCGCGCGGACGCCGAGCTACGCGCCGCTGCGCGGGCGGTCTCCCGCTCCGAGGCCGCCAGGAAGGCCGTTCAGACCCGCAAGCTGAACCTCGCACGCGCCGTCGTGGCCCGCGCGGAGATAGAGACGATCAAGCCCGCCCTCGACGCGGACTGCGTGCGGGTCCTCCTGTGGACCGCTGCGCTGATGGCCGCCGCCGGCGTCTGGCCGGGGCCTCTCAGACCCCTTCAGCGCATGGCGGCCCCCCGTGTCCCACCGCTCACCGAGATCCTGCGCGATGCCCGCCTCTCTCGTACCGAACTGGAGGCGATGCTCGCCGAACTCACCCCGAGATCAGTGGAGCTCATGCGTCTCCTGGTCTCGCCACGGGACGCAGAACGGGAGCTGGGTGTGCCCATTGAGATGGTCCCAGCCGAGCTGCCCCAGTTCGGCGGCCACCTACTGGCTCCCCTCCTCCGCGAGGCGGTCTCCTCATCTCCTCCCTGGCTACTGCGGGCGCGGGCGGAGGTGGAGTTGCAACGAGCCGTCCACACGGAGGAACGGCGTGCCGCCGAAGAAGTCTCCCAGCGGCACCGAGCCGAGCGAGCCGCCGTCGACCAGGCCGCCCGAGTGGCCTCCCGGCTGTCCGACGAGTCTGTGGCCGAGATGTTCGGCATACCCGCCGACGTGATCCGGCGGCTCCGTCCGGCAAGCGGCCGTTGGGCCGCCGACCACGTCGCGGGGCTGCTCCGGAAAACCCCGCCGTGGCTGCGGGACGAGTCCGCGGCCCGGGCGGAGGTCGACCGTCGCCGTCACCGCGCCGAGCGGAAAGCCGCCCGGCGGCTCTCCTGGCGCGACCTCTGGGCTGAGGCACTCGGCATCCCCCTCGACCGGGTCCCCGAGTCGGTCGGACGTCCCACCCGCGCGGCGATCGAAGCCGCCAGGCGAGAGCCACCCCGGTGGACACGCGAGACACCACCCGGGTGAAACGTACCTGGCTCTCCGCTTCATGGCCCGCCGCAGCCGTCCGGAGCGACCGAGAACCGTGGCCACCCGTCGGTGAGGCTCAGGTCCAGCGGTGCGAGGCCGCGCTCTGCAAGGCTACGAGTTAAGCCCCGAGGAGCAGGCGCAACTTAACCAGGCGCGGGACCGGCTCACCGCCGCAGCCCGTCACGAAGACGATTGACGCAGGAGAGCCACACCATGCACGACCAGCCATGGAACACCGCGCCTCTGGTCGCCTTCGACCTTGAGGGCAGCGGCAGCCAGGACCATGAGCACGAGGCGATCCTGGAGGTCGGAGTCGTCCCGCTGGTCGATGGGCGCCCAAATATGCAGAGCGCCTACGACTCGATGGTGAACCCGGGGCGGCGCATCCACCGCCGCCCCTGGTCCTCGCCCGGCCTGACCAACGACGTGCTTGGCCTGGCCCCACCACTGGATGCCATTGAACCGGAGCTGGCCGGCCGACTGAACGGGACGACCATCGTCGGCCACAACGTCAACGTGGACTGGCGGCTGCTGTCACTGCGCTGCCCCGACATCCACCCGGCCTTCCTCGTCGACACGCTCAAACTCGCCCGCCTCATCCACGGAGGCGCTCAGCGGCGATCCTTGACCGCACTCCTCGCTTACTACGAACTCAGCGACGAGGTGACCAAACTGACCGGCGGACAATCGCACCGCGCCCTGTGGGACGCGGTCGGCGCCGGGCTCCTTCTTGGCATGCTCATTCATGAACTGCCCCACGGGGATGCATTGACTGTTGCCGGGCTGCATAACGTGGCGGGTGTGCCCTTGGGCGACGCTGAGCAGACATTGCCGCTGTTCTAGCCACTCCAGTTGATGACCACCGCTTGAACTCGGCTCGGAGGGCCTACGTCGGGGGGAGGTTACCCGCCGGGCGCTGTGCGCTGGCCACGTTACTTTCCGACGAGGCTCTCGGCACCAGGCGTTGGGGGCTCCACGATGCTCGCCACCCAGTCGGCCGAACTGCCGGAAGCACACGACGGCCGCCGCCAGATCCTGCCAAAGCCCCAGTACGGCTAACCACCGCCCCCGGCCCTGACCCTCGCCTGTCTCTCCTGAGACCAGAGGGCCGGCTCGGCGGCACTCTCAGTCGAGGTAGAGCCGTTCGAGGAACGCCCCCCGCCCTGCTCGTTTGGCCTCCGCGACCTTCTCGATGTCCATCCACTCATGCCCGTGGACCTTGGCGATGGCCCGCAGCACTTCGAGCACGTCGGCGATCTCCTCCGCCACCTCGGTCACCGCGGCCTCGCGCAGCTCCGTCGACTCCTCGAACAGCTTCTCCAGCAGAGCCTCGCGGTAGTCCGCCTCCCCGAGGACGGTCACCACCGGCTCCCTGCCCTGCTCCCGAATGATCTCCGGAATCCTGTCCCGCACGAGTTTCCCCATCTCAGAGCACTCCTTCGCGCACGTACGGCTTCCTTCGGAAAACCCAGAGACTACCGGGCTCCTCCGTCGTGCGCGTTCCCCGGCACGAGCAGTGAAAATGGTGTGTATTTCGGCAAATACACACCCAGGGTGACGGCCTATGGATTTCTCTCATTGGGAACAGAGCCCACGCTCCTCGTGGCGCATGGCCGTACTGGTAGGGGCGAACACCCGCACCTACAAGTTCGCCCTCGGCGCCGCGCTCCTGGACGCCGCCGCCGAAGGCCGCTCGGAGATCCTGCTCCGAGACCTGGCGGTGCCGTACGCGATGGGGCTGGTACGGCATCTCGGCCAGGCACCGCAGGTATCCCAGAAGGGCGAACGGGGAGAGAAGGATTTCCTCTCGGTAGCCGAGCGAGAGGCCGCGGAGTCACTCAGGCTCGGAAGCCCCACCGAAGAACTACTGGCGGCGGCTATCGACTCCATGCCCAGGATGGTGATGCGGAAGTTCCACAACCTGCGCGGCGAAGGAGCGGAGGTGCCACATCGCTTCTACGAGGTGACCGGCCGCTCCCACGAACGGGTCGTCCGGCTGAGCAGGGAACTCCGCGACATCGCCCTGTCGGAGCAGGCCACGAGCCTGCGAGGTGAACTGTCAGCCCGCTGGAGCATCGTGGAGACGTCCTTCGCCATCGGGATCGGCCAGAGCCTGATCCGTGAGGGTGTTGTCGTGGACATGACCACCCTGCAGATCACCGACCGGCAGCGACGCCGATCGGTCGCCGGCGTTACGGACGCGGTCATCGGCTTCCAGCGCGGCCTCTGCCTGATCTGCACGGACCCCATCACGCTGGGCATCGACAGCATCGCCGTCGACCACGTGTTTCCCCTCTCGTTCAGGAGGCTCCTTCCCTCCGGCGGCAAGGGGACGGCACCCGACCTGGACGCGATCTGGAACCTGGCTCCCACGCACGCGGGGTGCAACGGCCAGAAGAGCAACCGGCTCCCCACGGAGCAGGAGATGTTCAGACTCGCGGAGCGGAACGAAGCCATCATGCAGTCGCCTCGCCCGCTCAGAAAAACCCTGGAGCTGACCTTGAAGCACAGCGGGTACAAGAGCACGCGACCAGGCGAGTGGCACACTTTCATCCGGCACGTACGCGACCTCCTGTGACCGACCTGGGCCGCAGTTGGCTTCAGTGACGACGGCGACGTGCCGGAGTTCGGGAACGGTCACACTGTCAGAGTGGACAGCCGTTGGTCGAGGTCGCTTCGGCGGGTGTCGTTGGGGAGGCGATCGCGAACAGCGAGCAGTTTGCCGATGTTGCGTTGGGAGGGGGCCTGCTCGATCAGTGGAACCGCCTGGTGGAGTAGGTCACCGGCCTGGTCGGCGTTGCCGAGGTCGTTCTGGACATGGGCACGCCTGATCAGGTAGGTGGCATAGTCTCTGCGTCTGTTCGGGGAGAAACCTTCCTGTGCCTTGTCCAAGTACGACTCCGCACGCCGCAGATTACCCAGATGGAGATAACACGCGCCGACATTGTCGTGGAAAGCTCCTTCGTCGAACCACCCCACCCATGAGGGGTCGTCGTCGCGCGTACCGCGACCGAACTGGGTGTCGGCGATTCCTATGAGGCGATGGGATTCAGTCGTGTCGCCCACGGTCGCGTAAGCCGAGGCCAGACGTACGGCCAGCATGCTGGCGGTACGCGGTGTGACGTCCCCGGCGCTCTCGTAAGCGGTTCGGGCGATGGCTAGGAAATCGGCAAACTTACCGAAGTCGTAGCACTGCAGGGCCATCGACTTGAGGATGTTCGCGCCCGTGGCGCGGTCGCCGGCCGCGTGCGCGGAGTGGACGGCTGCGACCCAGTAGCGCTGAGCCGCGGAATGCAGGCCCGCGTCGAAGGAGGCGAAACCGGCCAGGCGTCCGAGTTCTGCGGCCAGTCCGTGAAGGCGCTGGGCAATAGCCGGGGTGTAGGAGGACTTCTCCAGCACCTCGACGACCATGCCGAGCTCGGCGTCGAGGAGCTTGCGGGCTCGTTGGCCGCCGTAGTTGTCTCCCAGCAGGCGCAGGCGGGGCAGGCCCGCCTCGATCTGGGCCACGAACTCTTCGGTGATCCGGCCACCGCGCAGCACGGACATGAGCTGGGTCGGTTCGACGTTGAGCCAGTCGGTCGCGAACGCCGTCAGGCTCATTCCGGTCAGTTGCATGAAGCCGCGTCGGTCCATCATCGCCTTCTCCAGTGCTTGGTTGAGAGCGAGCATGCTGCCCGCCTGGTCCCAGGAGAAGTCGACGCCGATGGGGTCGCCGACCGGCAACCACTCTGGCCAGGGATGCGTGATGAGCAGCTCCTCGCTGACACCGAGCTCGGCTGCCAGCGCGAGTTGCGTATCACGATCGGGCATAGTGCCCCAATGCTCCCAGCGCCACGCCTTCTCTCTTCTTCGCGCCATATTGCCGACTCGCCTGGCGATTATGGTCACCAGGTCCTGGTAGGTCCATCCGCGTTCGGCGCGGACGTAACTCAAAGGATGAACGAAAACTCCGCCGGGTTGCGGGGGCACTCGTCCGGACATTCGCATCTCCTCCTTTCTTGGACTGTAAATCTGATTAATCCACCTGCACAGGCCGCACTGGACCTCCCATCGGCTTGGACAACCTTGGACAACGAGAATCGTCTGTTCGTGAGGTGAGTGACGGGGTTTTCTTGAGGCCGTCGGGTTCAACCCGCCACCATCACGCTACTCTCTGCAATCACTTCATTACAACCGGATGAGCAGAAAAGACACTCCGCGAACGCACCAATAAGAAGCGCCCCATCCCGCCATGGGTGACCTACCGAAGCCGGTTCCCGTCCGCCGGTGAAACGTCTCCATTTCCCACCCGTTAGGAGCGACGATGCTCACCGAGCACGTTCCCGTCCCGGACCCCGGCGGGCACGGCAGATCTCATGGTCACTTCCGAATGACCGCTTGGTGTCTGCCTCCCACCAGTGCGGCCCGGCGGGCCCGGGAGCTGTTCCGTGACCAGCTGGCCAAGCTGCCCCTGGCCGCCGACGTGCTCGACGAGCTGGAGATCGTGGTCTCCGAGCTGGTCACCAACGCCACCCGCTACGCCCCCGGCCCCTACGAACTGCGCCTGCTGCACGACCACGGCCTGCCCGTCCGCGCCGAAGTCGTCGACGCCGGAGCCGGAACCACCCTCATCGACCACCTGTTGAACCGCCCCCCGCACATCCCCGAACGCATCGACGACCTCGAACTCGGCGGCCGGGGCCTGCGCATCGTCACCGAACTCACCCACGGACGCTGCGGCACCCAATGGACCCGGCTGTGCGGCACCGGCCAACTCGGCACCGGCGTCTGGTTCGACCTCCCCACCCAGCCCCAGCAGCCCTAACCCCCCCAGACCTCCGGGCAGACGGGATCCCCCCGATCCCCGCTCACCCCGGAGCCGGTCCACGCCGACTCCCCCGTGCCAGGCGTGGACCGTACAAAAGGCCGGCGTCCACGGACCTGATCCCACCCTCGTCCGGGACGCCGGCCTCCCCCACCCCAGCCACCACGGAAAGTGACGGTTCCCGTGGCCACACCGGCAAGTCCCAAAGGCCGCCGCCGTCGCGGAGCAGATCTCGTACCTACCGGACCCCAGGCGGCAAGCACGGACAACGCCACCGACCTGGCTCGCGACCTGGAAGCCCGCCACCCCGGCTGGGTCATCCTCTGGCGCCGCTGGGCCCGCCGCTACTGGGCCTTCCCTCGCTGGCTTGCCAATGCCCCCGGACCCATCGTGAGCTTCCCCCCGTAGCACGGCCACCTCACCTGAGTTGACCCTGTGTCGGCTGGGAAGGAAGTGCTTCGTGCCTGCACCTCACCCGATCGAGTTCCGTCAGCGTGCCGTCGAGCTTGCCCGTAAGGGTGATAAACCGGTCTCTGTCCTTGCTAAAGACCTGGGTATCAGCGATTCCTGTCTGCGGAGTTGGATGCGCCAGGCCGACACCGATGACAACGGCGGCGCGAAGCTGACCAGCGCGGAGAAGAAGGAACTCTCCGATCTGCGGCGTCGAACCCGGCAGCTTGAGCTGGAGAATGAGACCCTCAAGCGGGCTGCTGCGTATTTCGCCCGGGAGAACGTGCTCCCAAAATAGGGTACGCGCTGGTCCGTGAACTCGCCGATGATGACTTTCCTGTCGCGGTGGCCTGCCGGGTGTTGAACATTTCCAGATCGGGTTACAAAGACTGGGTTGGCCGGCCGCAGTCTCCACGCGACCAAAGAAACACCGAACTATTGAAGCTGATCCGTGACATCCATAAGACGTCACGTTACAGCTACGGCTCACCGCGGGTCCACGCGGAGCTGACGCTCGGCCTGGACCTGGAGATCAACCGCAAGCACGTCGAACGGCTCATGCGCGAGGCCGGCATCCAGGGCATCTACCGGCGCAAGGGCCGCCGCAACCTCGTCAACGCCGCCACCGAGGAGGATCTGGTCCGCCGGGCCTTCACCGTGGAAGCGCCGGACCGGCTGTGGGTCAGCGACATCACCGAGCACCCCACTGACGAAGGGAAACTGTATTGCGCCGCTGTCATGGACGCCTATTCTCGTCGCATCATCGGCCATTCTATCGACATAAGCCAGACTAGCGCTCTGGTCGTCGACGCGATGGTCATGGCCGTCGCCCGCCGTAACCCGCCCAGCAAGAAGACGGTCCTGCATTCTGACCACGGAACACAGTACACATCGTTCTCGTATGGGAAACGGCTCCGCGATGCTGAACTCCTCGGCTCGATGGGAACCGTCGGAGATTCCCTCTTAACCGGCTAACTCTTGCGTTTCCCCAGGTCAGCGACACGCCGAAGCGTGGTTCTTGCTGGCTTGCTGTGGTCATCGCCGGTACATCTGTTTCTCGTGATCACAGAGTCCGGACTTCGGCTTGAGGAACGAGACGGCGGCTGGGAGCTGGCTGGGCCGACCGCCGCGCGGTTCGTGCTGGTGGATGAGTACCTGGCGCATCTGGCCGACCGGAACTACTCGCCGAAGACAGTCCGTGCCTACGGGTATGACCTGCTGGCGTTCTGCCGGTGGCTCGCCGCCGAGGACCTGCCGTTGCCCGAGGTGACGACGGAGGTGCTGCTGAAGTTCCTGCGGGCCTGCCGGGAGGCGAAGGTCCCCGGCCGTCCCGGTCCGAACGTGGTCGCGTTGTCGGGCCGCCGGATGGATCAGTACGCCGCCACGACGATCAACCGCCGGTTGGCGGCGATCTCGGGGCTGTTCGCGTTCGCCTCGATGCGCGACCCGGAGGCCAAAAACCCGGTCCCGAAGGGCCGGGAGGCCCGCTGGCGGGTGCCCGGTGAGCGGTCGGGGATGCTCGCGCACACGGTCCGCCGGCCGAAGAACCGTTCCTCGCTGCGGCTTCGCGAACCACGCCGCCTGCCCAAGGCGTTGTCTCAGTCCGACGCGGCCGCGCTGTTGGCGAGCTTTCACACCTGGCGGGATAAGGCGATCGCGGGACTGATGCTGTATTGCGGACTGCGCTCTGCCGAGGTGCTCAGCCTGGATGCCGCCGATGCCGACATCGGCGGCCGGTGGCTGAAGGTGGTCGGCAAGGGGGAGCGGGAGCGGCGGGTCCCGCTGGACGCCGACGTCGCCTCGGTGATCCAGGTCTATCTGCTGGCCGAACGCCCCGACTCCGACAACGCCAGACTGTTCCTGGTGGCCAAGGGCCCCAGCCGAGGCAGGCCGCTGACCGCGGCGGGCCTGCGCACGATCTTCCGCTATCACCGCGAGCTCACCGGGATCGTCGGCGGGCACCCACACGCGCTGCGGCACACGTTCGGCACGGCCCTGGCCGAAGCCGGGGTTGATCTCGCGGTGATGCAGGCCCTGCTCGGCCACGCGCACGTCGACACCACCGCCCGTTACATCCATCTGGCTCCCGCCCACGTGAAAGCCGAGTTCGATGCCGCCCGTGACCGCATGCGCGCCCAACCCTGACCAGCAGTGCCCTGACCTGCACGCCGCCTATCTGGAGTATCTGCGGCAGACCGGACGGGGGAACGTCTCCTACGAAAGAGCCTCTCGCGCGTTCTTCCGGCGCTGGCCCGCTCCTGAGCGTTGGACGGCCGAGCCGCTGGCGGTCCGGCTTGCCGCCAACAGCGCGACCCGGCCGCTGATCACGTTCCTGATGCTGCACGGCGGGCTGCGGCCGGGCTATGACTATCTGCTGGAACGCAAGCTCTCCAGTATCTGGCGGGAGGTCACCGACTCGCCGATCGGCGCGGATCTGGATCGGTTCATGACGGGGGCGGCCGAGTTGGGGTTCACCGCACGGGTCCGGTTCGCCACCGGCTCCCAGGTGCCGGCCCGGCTGCTCATCCAAGCAGGCCGCCGGCTGGAGGAGCTCACACTGGCCGACCTGGCCGAGTTCACCACGGCCTGCACCGACCGGCAGGACCGCACCGGCAAGGGCCACCACCACTACCTCGCCGCGGTCAGCAATGCCCAGCGCGTCCTGTTCCACCTCGGGATCGTCGACGAGCTGCCCCGCTCGGGCGGGCCGGTCCCATTCGAGCAACGACTGGCCGAAGTACGGGCCCCGATCCGCGAGACGATGATCGCCTACCTGGAACGCAAACGTGCGACCTGCCAGCCCAAGACGGTCTCGGCGATCGCGACCCGGCTCAAACACTTCGGGGTGTTCCTCGCCCAGACCGACCCCGCCCTGGACTCGATCTCCTCACTGGAGCGGCGCAAGCATATCGAGCCCTACCTGACGTCGCTGGTCGACGCGGTCAACTCCAAGAACGACGAGCTGATCACCGTCGCGGACCGGTCCCGGCGGGTGCTCGCGGTGATGGGGTTCTTGACCGACATCACCGAGTGGGGCTGGGCCGAGGCCCCCGCCCGCAAGCTGGTGTTCCGCGACGACAACCCAAAGCTTCCGCAGGTCCTGCCCCGCTACCTGCCCGTCGATGCCGACCGTCGCCTGGCCGAGGTTCTCCGGGACCGCCCCGGCAACGAACTGGCCGCCTGCGCCCTGCGGCTGCAACGCGCCTGCGGACTGCGGATCGGGGAACTGCTCGATCTGGAGCTGGACTGTGTCCACGAGGTTCCCGGCCACGGCAGCTGGTTGAAGATCCCGCTCGGGAAGCTGGAGACCGAGCGGATGGTCCCCCTTGATGAGGAGATCCTCGACCTGATCGATCAGATCATCGACCTGCGCTCGCACGGCAGACCGATGCCGCATCCCCGCTATCGGCGTCCGGCTCAGTTCTTGTTCACCCACCTGGGACGGCGTCTGGGACAGCAAGCGGTGCGTGCCGAACTCCATCGCGCCGCCCAAGAGGCCGGGCTCGGTCACATCACCTCCCACCAGCTCCGGCACACCTACGCCACCGCTCTGGTGAACGCCGGAGTCTCGCTGCAAGCACTGATGGCGCTGCTGGGACACGCCTCCGCCGAGATGAGCCTGCGCTACGGACGACTATTCGACACCACCGTCCGCGCCGAATACGAGCGCGCCCTCGACCTGGCCAAACAGCAGGCCCGAATCCCGGCTACCGGCCGCATCAGCCTGCCTCTGGCCGACATCACCGGCGGAGCGGGCTGGAAGGACACCCCGCTGATCAAGTCCAGGATGTCCGGCGGGTTCTGTCTCCGCGCGCCGGCCCAGGGCGCCTGCACCTACGCCAACATTTGCGAGCACTGCCCCAGCTTCCACGCCAAACCCAGCTCACTGCCCATCCTCGCCGCTCAGCGCGTTGATGCCGAAGCTCTCGCCCAAGACGCCGAGAATCGAGGCTGGATCACCGAAGCCGAACGGCACCGCCGACTCATCACCCGACTCGACAACCTGATCAGCGAGGCCCAAACCGGATGACCAGCAGCAACACCCTCAACCGGGTCGAGAGAGCCTGCGCCCGACTCCACCACGACGGCCACCCCGTCACCTTCACCGCCGTCGCCGCCCTCACCGGACTCGGCCGCACCACCCTCTACCGCAACCCCACCCTCCGGGCCGTCATCGACGAGCACCGGCACCGCACCACCACCAGCGGAACCCTCACCGGCCTCACCGACGAGATCGCCACTCTCCGAGCCGCTCTCGATGCCATCGCTGCCCGCGTCCGGCATCACGAAGAACAACTCCGCCGGCTCACCGCCCGCACGAGCTGAAAGCGTTAACCGGCCAACACCAGAACGCGAGATCATTAGCCGGATAATGCTACGACAATGCCATGATGGAATCGTTCTGGGGAACGATGCAGCTCGAACTGCTCGACGTTAATAAATGGTCAACAAGAGCCGAGTTGGCCAGAGCGATGTTTGAATGGATCGAGTGCTGGTATAACCCGTATAGGCGTCATTCCAGCATCGACATGAACAGTCCAATCGCGTTCGAAGAGCTCTACAAGCCCTCAGACGCAACCTCGTGATCCCACACCATCGGTGGCTGTCGTACGGGGGGAACCTCATCGAAGCCAGAAACGTCCAGGATCTACTGACCCAGATAAACGACGTCGAACTCCAGCACTCACGGCCAGGTATTAACGGCTGACCTGCGCCGAATGAGGTCCACATCCTAGATCGGTCACTTCACCCGAGGCCGGCCTACAGATTCTCAGGCTCGCTGCCGGTTCAGCTCTGCTCGGTGATGACCTTCCGGTGGTAGGCCAGGTGCTCCGGGTTGATGTCATGGTTCGGGGCGAGTCGCAGGGGGCCAAGTGAGACGCCCGAGGCCATGTTCATCACCGCGAGGTCGGCCTGGATGGCGATCGCGCCCCGGTCAAACAGAACATGGTGGTTGGGGCAGAGGCAGAGCAGGTTGCCGGGCTCGTCGGGACCGTTGTGCGGTTTTCCGAGCGGGCGAATGTGTGCTCCCTCGGCGTAGAAGCCCTGCTGGAGAGTAAGACGGTCGCCGCAGATCTGGCAGTGGTGGCCGTGCGCGCGCTTGATCTGCTCGGCGAGCAGGGAGTCGCGGATGACGCGCTCCATAATGGACTCGCTACGGCCAGGCGTGGAGGACCCACTGCGAATGACAGCTGGATTCAACCCGATCCTGGCGAGAAGTGCGTTGTGGTCAGCGCCGTGGAAGTACGCGCTGAGCAGCCTCACGACGATCTGGGCACGGACGCCCTCCTGGTCGGTGACGATCTCATGCGCCCATGGCCGCAGGCCGCTGTTCGGTCGCTGCTCCTTCATCCATCGCTGCGCGGGCGAGCCGCTGGCGCGTGGCACGTCGGTGTGGCCGGGCAGGTCCCACAGGCCATGGTGATAGAGCCACAGCATGGGGAACTCCGGGCTGGGCCGGTCCTCCTCAAGGCCGAACTCCTCGATGAGCTGCCCGAGTTCGCGGTGGGTGCTCTCCCACGGTGTGAGGCGTGGCTCGCCCTGGGCCGCGCGGCCGATCGCCCACAACAGTGTTAACGGCTGGTGCCGTTTCTGCGCGCCGGTCGTGGGAGACACGGCGGGCTTGAGCGAGTCGACCTTCTGCAGGAGGTCTTCGACGGAGGGCACTTCGGCAGCCTGCCCCGGTTTCGTCACCTCGAAGCCCAGGTCGCCGAGCACCCGGGCAACGGTGGCGTTCCCGCCGGAGAACTCGCCAGGGTGCAGGGGGCTGCCGCTGACTCCTCGGTAGGCGACTCCGGCGATCGCCTTGGAGTCGTACCGCTTGTCGTCGTAGACGAGAAAGTAGCCGATGGCCCTGCGGTAGCCGTACTCCTCAAGAAAGGCGTCACGGCCCAACCGGTCGAACTCGGCGATGGCATCGAGCACCATCTCACGTCGAAGATCGGAAAGCGCCACCACACGAGCCTATACGCGGGTGTCGCTTGAATTCCTGTCGATTTCCGGCGGAATCGGACTTCATGGCAAGCGGTGAGATCTCTGGGGCACCGACCGAAACCCCTACCTGAGCGCCCCTTCCTTGACTGGTGTTGTCGCTCGTCGGATGCTGAGGCTTGCCCTGATGCCGTGGCTTGGAGGGAATGTCTCGTGCGGAGCGATGTCACGCGGGCTCACTACGACCGCCTGGCGGACAGGTACGACGAGAACTGGGCCTACAGTCCGGAGTTCATCCGCTGGATGACCGGCGACATCCTCGACCGCCTGCGCCTCGGCCCCGGTGATCTGGCGATGGATCTCGGGTGCGGGACCGGCCTCTACTCCCGCGGTCTGGCCGGGCACGCGAGCACGTTGGTCTGCGCCGACCCCTCCCTCGCGATGCTGGAGCGACTCCCCGCCGACGAGCGGCTGATCCCGCTGCACGCGGGAGCCGAAGACCTCGCCGGAGGGCGGATCGCGCCGCCGCACGATGGCTACGACGCCATCCTGCTCAAGGAGGTGCTCCACCACCTCGCCGATCCTCCAGAGATCCTGACCGGTCTGGCTCGCCTGCTGCGGCCCGGTGGGCGGATGCTCGTGGTCATGCTGCCGACGAGCATCGACTACCCGCTGTTCGGCGCGGCGCTGAGGCTCTTCGAGGAGAGACAGCCCGATCCCGCCGGCATCGCCACCGCAATGGGCCGCAGTGGCCTGGCCACCGAGCTGAGCTACGACGAGTTCCCGCTCGCGTTCACCGTCGAGCACTACACCCAGATGGTCCGCAACCGGTACATGTCGCTGCTGTCCAGCTTTGATGACGCCGAGCTGGAAGCGGGAATCTCCGAGATCCGCCGCGAGCACCCCGGCCCCGAGGTACGGTTCCCGGACCGGTTCGCCTTCGTACTCGGGGTGAAAGCGTGAGCATCGAGCTCGACACTCGTCTGTTCCAGCTCAGGAACGAGCTGGACGACCACTCCCGGGTCGCCCGCCATCTCGGCCTGGACTTCGAGCGGCCGATCAAGTCGCTCGGCGACGGCTATCCGGAGAATGCGATCGCCCTGGTCGGAAAGATCACCGAGCGGATCCTCAAACAGCTCTGGCGGCACCACAACGTACCCGGCGACCCCGGAGGGAAGACCCTGAGCGAGCTGATCAAGGGCGCGCAGCCTCACATCCGCAGCAGCGGCGTCCTCGACTCCCTGCGCGACATCCAGCGGCTGCGCAACCGGTCCGCCCACGATGGCTACGAGATCGCCGAGGAGGACGGGCTCACCGCGGTGCGCCGTCTGCTGGACGTGCTGGCCTGGTTCAGCAGCACCGGCAGCGGCATCCTGAGCGGGGACGTGCCCAAGCTCGCTCCCGAGGTAGCGGCCAAGGCCGAGTTTCTGGCGGGGCTGTATCTGACGCTCGGTTTCCAGCCGGTCAAGCGTTTCGAGCTGTCCCGCAACACCGTCTACCAGCTCTTCTTCCGCGAGCGGGGCCTGCGCAGCGAGTACGTCGAACTGCTGCTGAGCAGGAACGTCGACGATGTGGCCCAGGTCCTGGCGGCCACCGACGGCGAGCTGTTGCAGACCCGGCTGCCGAAGCTCACCCGGTTCCTGATCCTGGAGGAGAACGGGATCGCTCAGGCGCCGAGCCCGCTGGGCGGCGACTACCGGGTTCTCACCTACGACCGGTTCATGGACGCGTTCGTCGATCTGGACCGGCATCTGGCCGATGTCGTCGGCACCTACCCTCAACTGCTGGACGCCGGGCGGCTGACGGTCGCCGGTGATCTGCTCACCACCGACGAGCGTACGGGCGAGCAGCGGGTCTCCCAGGTCGGCGCTGCCGATCAGCTGCTGGACGAGGTGGCGGCCTCGGGCGGGAACCTGCTCATCGTCGGCCGGTCGGGCAGCGGCAAGACGACGCTGCTCAAGCAGTTGGTCGCCCGGTCGGCCACGGCGAGCCTGCGCCGGTACCGCTTCTACTTCGACATGAGCCTCAAACGGCCGGGCGAGGAGTTTCGCGCGTTCGTCACGCGCGTGCTGACCCCGTACATGGCCGTGGAGAGCACCTACGTCTTTGAGGTGTTCCACTACTTCGCCCGCTCCGGTTCGGTGCTGTGCGCGCTGGATGGCATCGACGAGGCGGTGCCGTCGGCGACCCAGGCCGGTTTCCTGGAGCTGTTCACCGAGATCGCCCAGGTCCTGTCGGCCGAATCGGCGGTCGTCACCACCTCCCGCGTCTCCTTCCTGGAGGACTCCCCGCAGGTGCGGCGGCTGCTGGACGGCACCGCTCTGGTGTCGGAGAAGCTGGTCCAGCAGCTCCACGCCCAAGGGGTGAACCCGCTGCTCGTGCCGCGTTTCTCGGCGCTGCGCCTGCATGATGTCACCGCCTCCGCCTCGCCCCTGGAACTGCGCCTGGCCGACGACCTGGATCTCGACGGGGCCCAAGGTCTTCCTCACCTGGCCGAGCTGACCTGGCAGCACATCACCCGGGTCACGGACCCGGCGGACCTGCCGTCGATCACGGCGTATTTCGGGTCGGCCTTCCTGCAGGGCCGTACGTTCTTCACCTTCGTCGACCTGGTCAACGACCTGGGCATTGTGCTGTTCGACGGTGGCCGACTCACCTACGATGCCTTCCGGCTTCGGGCGTTGTTCCGGCTCGCGGGGCCGTCCGCGGTGGCTTTCGTCCACGGCGCCTACCAGGAGCTGCTGGCCGCCGAGTTTCTCCGCGAGCCCGCCAACCGGGAAGTCATCCTTGACGCGAGTCCGCGCCTGACCGAGCAGGTTCGCGAGTTCCTCCACCGGCGTTCCGCCCTCGCCTCCACCGACGACCTCGTTCTCCCCGCAGGCAGCTACCTGGTCGGGCCGAGCCACCACCTGATGCTGCGGCGCATCGAGCGGCCGGTCCGCTTCGATCGATTTCCCGTCACCGTCGGCCGCTACAACCGCTTTCTGGAAGCGGTTCGCTTGCATGGCTCCCAGCAGTGGGATCACCCTGACAAGCCGCCGGAGTTCTCCCACGAACCGTGGCAGGAGCGGCTCAAGGTCCAGGCTTACTTCACCGACCCGGTGTACGAGAACCACCCGGCGGTCTGCGTCAACTACTGGAGCGCCTACGCCTTCGCCCGCTTCGAGGGCAAACGCCTGCCCACCTCCCTGGAGTGGGAGGCCGCCGCGCGGGGAGCCGACGGCCGCCTGTTCCCCTGGGGCGACGACATCGACCTGAACGTGGTCAACAGCGCGGACTCCTGGAGCGGCCGTCCGCTGATCACCTACGAGGCGTGGCGGGAGGAGCTCGATCGCGGTCGGCTGAGCCAGGCCATGCCCGGCCCGGTCGACGCGCACCCCGGCAACGTCTCCCCCTTCGGGATCCGGGAGATGGCCGGGAACGTCTGGGAGATCACCGGCACCGTACTGGAGAACCTGAACGAGGTGGTCATCTGCGGCGGCTCCTATGACAATCCCTACCGTGCGCTGCAGACCTCCTTCAAGGGGTTGTCCCGGCGGCGGGGATGCAGCAACGCCGTCGGTTTCCGATGCGTCGAGGAGCTGTGATGAGCAGCGACCAGCGGTTCGGTTACATCGTCGACCGCATGCCGCATGGCAGTGGGGACGGCGGGCGTCAGGGCACCTACATCGTCCGCGACGCCGACACCGAGGCCCACCACTCCTTCATGTACGCCGACATCGTGACCGAGGGATTCCGTACCATCAGGACCGGCGAACGGGTGCGGTTCCTGGTGGACCCGGAGGACTCCGAACGCGCGCGCTACGTCATCCGACTGGACCTGCCGGACGTCGAGGACTACTACCGGTGACCCGTCTGGCGCGGCAGGTCGTTGTCGTCGTCTACGAGGCCCGTTTCCCCGCCGCGCCCACCTGGGAGCCGGGGCCGCTGGTCCTGCGGCACGGCCAGGTCCACTCCACTACCGAGGCGCGTGGCGAGTACTACAGTGCGAAGACCGCCCGCGTGCTGTACGGCGACGCGACGCATCCGAGACGCTGGCATGCCCCCTCTCATCGCATCGTCGGCGACGCCGAGATCACCGGTGTCGAAGCACTCCGGGTGACCGGCGAGCCGGAGGCCCGTGGGCTGGTGGCGATCCATCTGCGGCCCCGACGAGAAACGCCCATCGCGTTGCTGCGTACGCTGGCCGGCCGTAGGGATGCCCCGCCCGCTGATTTCGACCCGCAGGAACTCGTCGGCGACCAGGCCGTCATCGAACCGGGCAGCCGTCCCTTCACCGTCTCCTTCGTCACCCCGGCCAGGCAGGGCCTGCCACGCCTGTACCGGCAGCCTCGCTACTGGCGATGGGCGCCTGCCCTCCAGTGGCTGTGGGCTCTGGCCTCCCGGACCAGCCTGGCCGACTATCCCCCCGATCCCAAGAACCTCGAACCGGCGAACAACGAGATCATCCGGCTCTCCAGCGACTGGCACGCCGTCGTCCTACGCGACGGGATGGGCGTCATCGGTCTGCGCACCGATCAGGGACGGGACGACCCGTTCTTCGGCTACGCGGAGCTGTACCTGCGCTCGATCTATCTGGACGCGGTCCTGCTCGGCATGCTGCAGAAGCAGGAGCTCACCCGTCTGGAGGAGCGCATGGCCGGCGCGCTGGACTCCTCGCTGGCCGCGACGATGGCCAAGCTCGAACGCGAGGTCAGCTCCTTCCGGCATCGGCTGTGGGCACAGCACCTGACCCCGCACGGAATCCCGAACCGCCTCCTGAGCGCCTACCAGCGCCAGCACGCACTCCGCGAACGCTTCGAGCAACTTCTCACCGAGATCGGCGACTTCAACCGGCTCACCCGCGACGACGAGAACCGGCACGTCAACAGTGCCGTGGTCGTGTTCACCCTAATCACCGTCCCAGCCGGAATCGCCCTCGCCCTCCTTCAGGTCCTGGAAACCGATGAGCCCTGGCTGCTCACCACCGTGGCCGTCACCTGCGTCGCCCTCACCGCACTCTTGCTACGCACCCGCTCCGCCCGAACGGCCCTCCGCGCGTTGCGCCGCCGCTTCACCCCCTGAAGAACACCTCTGCGTTAGGACACCTCGGTTCCCAAGGCAGGGGATAGCGTTCGGTGCATGAGCGAGAGTCGAACGGCTGTATCGCCCACTTCTCCCTTCACCGTTGAGAGCACCCAGGCCACCCTTCTGCGGGCCTGCGCCCAAGTCGGGCTTGATCCGTCGAACGCCCGGTTGATCCGGCTCGGGGAGAACGCGGTCTACCGCCTGGCCTCACCCGTCGTCGCGCGCATCGGCCGGACGACGGCGTACGCGGATGACGCCCGAAAGGAGGTCGCGGTAGCCGGTTGGCTGGCCACCGAAGGTTTCCCCTCCGTCCGTGTGCTCCCCCTCGATCAGCCTCTCATCGTGGACGGGCGCGTTGTCACGTTCTGGGAGTCGATCTCCGAGGCCGAGGACTACGCCTCGCCCGCCGAGTTGGGCACTCTGCTCACCAGACTCCACACGATGGAGGCACCGGCCAGACTACGGCTCCCCCCACTGGAGCCCTTCGCGCGGGCGGAACATCGGATCGCGGGCAACGACTGGTTCAGCCCCGAGGACGCCTTGTTCCTGCGCGAGCGACTGGCCCAACTCCGCGAGGAGTACGCGGCGCTGAGTTTCGAGCTTCCCCAGGGTGTGATCCATGGGGACGCGAGCGTGGGCAACGTCATCCGCGACTGTACGGGCCGCCCGGTGCTGCTCGATCTGGACGGCTTCGCACTGGGGCCTCGCGAGTGGGACCTGGTCCTCACCGCGATCTACTACGAACGCTTCGGCTGGCACACCGCCCAGGAGTACGACACCTACACCAACGCCTACGGCTTCGATGTGATGCGCTGGCCCGGCTATCGGGTCCTGGGCGACGTCCGGGAATACCTCATGGTCACCTGGCTCGGCCAGAAGGCGGGCCAGGACGAGCGCGCCGCCGCCGAGGTGCGCAAGCGGATCCGGGCGCTGAGGACCGGCGCCGGACGAGATGATTGGGAGCCCTACTGAGCCGTCATCACCTGCTGCCACAGGGAGAAATCTGCGGCCTGATCATAGAAGTCGCCGAGTTCCGCGGAGGTGACCGTTGGCATGAGCCGCACCGAGAACTCACGAAGGTAGCTCGCACAGCGAGCCGAGCGTAACTGCTCACCGGCTCTTAGCGCGTCCAGGGCGACCAGGCACGCCTGTTCTACTTCTCCCGCGCCGAGGTGTGCGTCCGCGAGAACCATCGTGGCGAAGAAGTCGCTGCGCAGATACTCGCCGTCCTTGCCGGTCCTGACGCACGGGGTCACGTACTGGCTGGCCGCCACCGGGCGTCCCAGGTCGCGAAAGCAGTGTCCGAACTCGGCGGCGAGTTCGGCCTCGTCGAAGTAGCCGATCCAGTCCGGGTCGTCGTCGGGGTTTCGCCGCTCGAACTCCCGTGCGGCCTGAGTCAGAGCACGATCACAGGCAGGGGCATCGCCCAGGCGTGCCAGCGCTCGGGCCTCCATCGTGTGGAAGTGCGCTGTCAGCGTCGGGGAGGCCGCCCCTGCTGTTCCTTGGCGTGCTGCTCGGGCCAGGTTGACGGCTTCGCGGTATCGGCCGACGAAGGTGGCCTGGTGGCTCATGGCATCGAGAACACCGGCGGCCAGCAGCCGGTCGTCTGCTGCCTGGGCCAGGCCGAGGGCTTGGATGAAGTAGCGCTGAGCCAGGGCATGCAGGCCACTGTCGTATGACATCCAGGCGGCCAGAAGAGTGGCTTCAGCCACCACGGAGACGAGACGAGGGCTCGTCTTCTCCGAAGTCCGACCACGCAGAAGGCGGGTGGCGTCCGTATTCAGATAGTGAATGAAAGAACGTCTCGCATGCTCCCCGCCGAACCGGTTGTCCATCTGCGCGAACAGATCAACCGTGGCGCGGAATCGCGCGATGTCGGCTTCGCCTATCCGAGATTCTCTTTCATCGACGAACAACGGCATCGCGAGGAGCCAGGTCAGAGAAGCGTCGTTCCATGCTCGTGCGTTGATTTGTCCGTTGAGTGCGACCGATGCCTCGTCGAGGTCGGCCTGCCACAGTTGCGTGACTGTCTCCATCCCTTCGGCTAGCGCTTCGGGATAGGCCAGCCCCAGGTCCACCGGCAGCTTGGCCGAGGATGCCAGACCGGCGTCGGAGAGGGTGATCGTACGTCCCAGGGCTCGGCCCAACGTCGCGGTGATCAGCCCTGCGGTGTCGCCGCGAGGCCGCATGCCGTTCAGCCATCGACTCACCGACGTGTGATCACAGTTGATGGGAGTTCCGGCGTTCTCCGAGGCGCCCCGGACCGCGCGAGCAAACGATTTACGAGAAAACCCGGCTTCTTTGATAAGTCGGGCCAATCGGTCATTGGGTGCCTGCTCCGCCATTACCCCTCCTCCTGAGTGCACATTTGCGCCCCCTTGCGCGCGCTGCGGCAGGCCCTCAGAAAAGTGCACTCTTGTGCCGTCCAGTCAAGCGGGAATTACCGGCCCGGTCTACGGCAATGCGAAAAGAAGGGGTGGCATGAACCAGTGAATTCTTCGAATTTTCGGCCGTCCATGGATGGATCTCTGAACAAAGATCCTCTTACCTCGATGAGACGCCCCCGCCCCTTCGACGAACACGACAAACCGTTGGGACGCTTCCGGGTGACCGCCTGGTGCCTGCCTCGCTGTAATGCCGCCCGGCGGGCCCGGGAGCTGTTCCGTGACCAGCTGGCCAAGCTGCCCATGGCCGCCGACGTGCTCGACGAGCTGGAGATCGTGGTCTCCGAGCTGGTCACCAACGCCACCCGCTACGCCCCAGGACCCTACGAACTGCGCCTGCTGCACGACCACGGCCTGCCCGTCCGCGCCGAGGTCGTCGACGCCGGAGCCGGAACCACCCTCATCGACCACCTGTTGAACCGCCCCCCGCACATCCCCGAACGCATCGACGACCTCGAACTCGGCGGCCGGGGCCTGCGCATCGTCACCGAACTCACCCACGGACGCTGCGGCACCCAATGGACCCGGCTGTGCGGCACCGGCCAACTCGGCACCGGCGTCTGGTTCGACCTCCCCACCCAGCCCCAGCAGCCCTAACCCCCCCAGACCTCCGGGCAGACGGGATCCCCCCGATCCCCGCTCACCCCGGAGCCGGTCCACGCCGACTCCCCCGTGCCAGGCGTGGACCGTACAAAAGGCCGGCGTCCACGGACCTGATCCCACCCTCGTCCGGGACGCCGGCCTCCCCCACCCCAGCCACCACGGAAAGTGACGGTTTCCATGGCCACACCGGCAAGTCCCAAAGGCCGCCGCCGTCGCGGAGCAGATCTCGTACCTACCGGACCCCAGGCGGCAAGCACGGACAACGCAACCGATCTGGCTCGCGACCTGGAAGCCCGCCACCCCGGCTGGGTCATCCTCTGGCGCCGCTGGGCCCGCCGCTACTGGGCCTTCCCCACCTGGCTCCCCAACGCCCCCGGCCCCATCGAAGCCAGAAACGTCCAGGATCTACTGACCCAGATGAACGACCTCGGACTCCAGCACTCACCACCAGGTACTAACGGCTGACCTGCCCTCCGAGGCCCGATGCCAAAGAATCACACCACCACGCGGGACGCCTTTTCAGGTATGCGATGACTCCTCCGTCAAATACCGGTGGCGGCCACTGTCTGGCGAGGCTCCCAGGGGAAGTTCTCCTCGTCGAACAGCACCCACTCGGTGACCGCGACCTCGTACAACCGTGTCGGAGTCTGCCCGGCCGCGAGTTTCGTCAGATCCAGGGCATCAGCCGCAGCGGGCCAGCGGGCGACGAACCGCGCGACCTGCTGGTCAATGCCCGTTACAGGAAGCTCCTGTGCCCTCCCGATGAAAGACACGCCGCGTGCCGTCTGGCCGAGCCCGTCCAGCGGAATCGCGACGATCGCTCCGGCGACCCGCGGATCACATCCGATGTTGACACTGTGGGCACGATCGTGGCGGGAGATCCATCGCAGTAGGTCAGGAGCGAAGTGGGGGTCGTACCAGACGCTGCACGCCAGTGGCGCCCCATCTGCACCGAGGGTGGCTATCTGCATGAGCTTCCCCGCCGTGACGTACTTCTCCAGCAGGGTGCGGGCTTCGGTCATGGTCAGGTCCTCGGTACGGGGGAAAGTGCGGAGATAGAGGCGTCGGGAGCTGACAGGCCGGCGAGTACTTCCCGCCATTCAGGCACGATCTGGCCTGCCGGGTCGAGCAGGGTTCCGAATTCGTGGGCACGGGTCACCACGCTGACGCTGTGAAAGGTGTGCGGGTCGGTGATGGCTCCGACAGCGATCCGGTATGCCTCTTCGATCTCTCCTGCCTGGGCGAGCGCGGAGGCATGTTCGAAACGCACCAGTGCGGGTTCGGTGGTGTCGGTCAGATCGTAGGTCGCCAGTGCCCTGGCCGCCGCTGCGGCGGCCCCCTCGGTGTCTCGCAGGTCCACCCGGCCACGCGCTTCGTAGAAGGCGTGCTTCTCCGGCAGGAAAGAGAAGATTCCCGGCTGGACCGTGTCCGGGGAGGATCGCTCCAGGAAAAGCCGGGATGCCTCGATCGCGCGCTCGAACGCGGGCTGATCCCCGAGAGCCGCGTACGCCTTGGCCGCGAACCCCCACAGCCAGGCGATCGCCGGACTGGGTGACGGTCCCTGCTCCAGGCGGGGAAGGATGTGGGCGAGCACCTCTCGTGGCTCGCCCGCGTACGTGGGCAGATAAGCCGCGCCGGCCAGAACGATGTCTCCGAGGTAACCGTCCTCCGCCTCGCGGGCTGCTCGTGCCGCGGCGAGATACCAGCGCCGGGCGAGGGGGAACTGGTTGGAGTTGAACAGGATCTCACCAACCACGGTGGCGAGTTGGGCGCCGACCCTTGCCAGGCGCCGCTGGACATCGACCGGCTGTCTCTGTCCGAGCAGGCCCCGTACACCTGACAGGTGAAGCAACGCCTCCTGCAGCAGGCTCGTCGGGGGAACCTTTACGACCCGCTGCCCGAGTCGTTCGCTCTCCTGCTCCAGCAGTAGCAGGC
Source organism: Streptosporangium sp. NBC_01810 (assembly GCF_035917355.1). NCBI lineage: Bacteria > Bacillati > Actinomycetota > Actinomycetes > Streptosporangiales > Streptosporangiaceae > Streptosporangium > Streptosporangium sp. NBC_01810. Next base: position 4,552,202 of record NZ_CP109070.1, read on the forward strand.
GGCCTTCACCGACATTGCCCGAGTCAAGGACTTGTTCGAGGAGATCAGGGCCGTTCCATACGTTCTCGACGAGCCCTGCGGCCATCGTCGCCATGCCGAATCTAAACACTTCTCGCCGGTTCGTGTCCGTCTCCCCTTCTTTGCAAGAGTTGGTATTCACATCCGTAAAAGCTACAACTGGATCGTAGGGTGCTAAGAGCGCATCTACTTCATATCCGGGAAACATTCGCTCCAGCACACGGCAGTGATCGGAACGAGGCCGTGTTTTGACTCCGCATGACAGCCATCTGGTGAACTGCTCTCTGCTGGGGGCGGTTCCGACCAGAGCCTTGCTGAGCTGCCGAGCGACCCTGTCATACTCTGCGGCGAACGCTGCGCGTGACGTCAGGCGCCGTTTTACCAGGAGAACTTTGAGAAGGCTCTGCCGATTTGGCATGGATTGCACCTGTTCTTCATCGAAAGATATGGGATGACTACATTCTTCCCTAAAGCAATGAGCCAGAAGGCTTGCTCTTTTTATACCTCTCACTCGCGCTGTTCCATTGCTCATGGCGTACTAACGACGCACCCGTGACGCGTTGCGACGCATCCGCGCCCTTGCCGCAGGCACCGCTGATTCCTAATGTCAGATCCAGGTTTCCTCAGACCACTGCACCATTTCCCGAAGATGGAAAGGAAAGCGATGACCGTACTCGATCCCACGACATCGGTGGAGCAGCCTGGAACGACCATCGCGAGCGTCCGCGAGATGTTCCCGATGGTCCCGGCGCAGGGGCAGGTCCTCCCGAGCGGCGAGCAACCTTCCATAACCGGGTCTCGGCCGTGGATCCTGAGGCTCGCCCGTGTTCCCGACCGCACACAGGCCACGCATATCTCCGAGACGTTCTACGACGACGAGCGGCAGATCTCCCTCCAACTCGGTGGCGGCCTGCTGCCCTACATGGCCACGAACAAGCCGACCGTCGTCGACGGGGACCCGAACAACCCACCGAGCCTGGACGAAGGCCCGAAGGACTGATGCCGAACCCCATCCTGGTGCTGGCCGACCGGGGAGACTGGCCGACCGACCGTGTGGTGCAGACCCTCACCGAGCGGGGGGCAGAGGTATTCCGGATGGACACCGCGGAGTTTCCCCAGGACATGGCGTTGGACGCGCGGATCGGTGCTGCCCACTCCTGGGCGGGCTCGCTGGTCACCGCTCACCGTGGCGCCGACCTCGGCCGTGTGCGGGCGGTTTATTACCGCACCCCCACGGCGTTCCGGTTCGAGGCCGGGATGAGCGGGCCTGAGCGACGGTTCGCCGCCGCTCAGGCCCGGTCGGGTTTCGGCGGGGTTCTCACCGCGCTGGAATGCCGATGGGTTTCCCATCCGGTCGCGATGTCCCGGGCGGAGTACAAACCCGTGCAGCTTGACATGGCCCGCCGAGCCGGCCTCCGCATCCCCGAAACACTCATCACCAACCGGCCTGACGCAGTACGTTCCTTCGCCGAGCACGTCGGCGGCCCGATCGTGACCAAGCCGGTCGCCTCACCAATGCTGATCGAAGGCGACTGTCTCAAGACCGTCTACACCCGTCGCCTGACCCCCCTGATGCTGGAGGACCTGACGGGCATCGAGACCACCGCCCACCTGTTCCAGGCGTGGGTGCCCAAGTCCCACGAGGTACGGCTGACCGTCGTCGGGGAACGCCTGCTCGCCGCCGAGATCCACGCGGGCAGCACCACCGCCCATGAGGACTGGCGGGCCGACTACGGGTCGCTTCGGTACGAGGTCACCGAGGTCCCGGCCGAGGTCCGCACCGGTGTCCTCGCACTGATGAACCTGCTGGGGTTACGCTTCGGAGCACTGGACTTCATCGTGGATCCGTACGGGCAGTACTGGTTCCTGGAGGTGAACCCGTGCGGCCAGTGGGATTGGATCCAGCACGCCACCGGCCTGCCGATCTCCGAAGCCATCGCCGACGAGCTCCAGGGAGTCACCCCATGAACACCCACCAGTCGCCCTCCCCCGAGATACGGCGCAGACTCGACGCGATGGCCGCAGGTCTGGAGCAAGCCGGGGCGTTGATCTCCCCGCGCTGGATGGACGCGTTCACCCACGTTCCCCGGCACGTGTTCGTGCCGCGCCTGTTCACCCAAGGGACCGACGCACGCGGGATCACGGTGTGGTGCCCGCTGGACCACGGCGACCGCGAGGCATGGCTGGACGCCGCCTACAGCGACACCACCCTGGTCACCGCCCTGGACGAGGACACCGTCGCGCCAACGGACGGCGGCGGGATGACCGGGATCGCCACCTCTTCCAGCACCGCGCCGTCACTGATGGCGCGCATGCTCGAAGACCTCCGGGTGGAGGACGGACAGCGGGTCCTGGAGGTGGGCACCGGCACCGGTTACAACGCCGCGCTGCTCAGCCACGTACTGGGCGACCGGCGGGTGCACTCCGTTGACATCCACCCCGCCCTGGTCGAGGCCGCCCGGGAACGACTGGCGTCGATCGGCTTCAAGCCCGCTCTCATCTCCGGCGACGGACGCCACGGCTTCCCCGAGCACGCTCCGTACGACCGGATCATCGCGACCTGTTCGGTGACGGCCATCCCCCGGGCCTGGCTGGAACAGACCCGCCCAGGCGGGGTGATCCTCACCGACGTCACGTCCGGCATCGAGGGTGGTCTAGCTCGTCTGACCGTCGGCGAGGGCCTGCGTGCCGAAGGCCGCTTCACCTCAACCACCGGCCGCTTCATGGCCTCCCGCCATAGCGAACGCACCTACGAGCAGCCGCGACGGCCCACGTACGCACCTGTCTCGGGGACCAGGGACAGCACGGTAAGCGCGACCGACATCCAGGCCAACTACGCCTTCCGTCTACTCCTGGGAGGACTGCTTCCCGGCCTCGAACTGGTCTACCACCACGACGACGCCACCGGCGCACTCGCCGTACAACTTCAGCGACCCGACGGGGCGGTTTGGGCCCGCATCCCGCTGCCCGGACACCCCGGAGAGGGCACCGTCACCTGGGGCGGCACCCAGAACATCTGGCATCGAGTGGAAGGTGCCTGGTGGTGGTGGGCCGACCGGGGCAAGCCGGACCACACCCGGTTCGGAATCACCGCCGACATTCGCACCACCGGCATGTGGTGGCAGCTCCGCGACGAAGACGAACGCATTCCGATCGGCAACCTGGCTCTCTAGACCGGTCACTTCGACAGAGAGCGGCCGACAGATTCTCAGGCTCGTTGCCGGTTCAGCCCCGCTCTGCGATGACCTTCCGGTGGTACGCCAGATGCTCCGGGTTGATCTCGTGGTTCGAAGCAAGCCTGAGTAGGCCCAGCGGAGTGCCGGACATCATGTCCATCACCGTGAGGTCAGCCTGGATGGTGAGCATTCCCCAGTCGAACAGAACATGGTGGTTAGGGCAGAGGCAGAGCAGGTTGTCGGGCTCGTCAGGGCCGTTGTGCGGCTTTCCGAGCGGGCGGATATGGGCTCCCTCGGCGTAGAAGTCTCGGTGGAGCGTGAGACGGTCGCCGCAGATCTGGCAGTGGTGGGTGAGACCTCTCGGACACCGACCGAAACCCTTACCTGGGCTACCCCTTCCTTGACTGGTGCGGTCAGTTGTCCTCCCGCCTCCAGCAGGTCACGGCAGAGGTCCTCCAGGACGGCCGGCCAACGGTGCACTCCTGCCCTGGGCGCGAGCCGTCAGGAGGTGGGTCTGATGCGTGAGTGCTGTGCCAGGAACCAGTCGGCGGCGATGTCGGTTTCCGTGATGCGTCCGATCAGCGCCAAGGCCGAGCTGATGCTCTCTGGATCCTCCACGGGATTGTCGAGGACGTCATCATCGCTGATCTGGAAGCGCAGTCCGTCCATCAGGTGATCGAGCGCGTGCGGGTCGTCGCCGGACCGCTTCCAGTTCTCGGGCGAGAGCGGGTCGAAGGAGACGACCGTGCGCCCGTCGCGGGCGTAGTCGAAGTAGGCGTTGTAGTTGATGTCCATGAGGAGGCCGAGAGCCTGACGGCCACCTTCGGTGACGGAGCGCAGGAACTCGCCGTGGCCATGCGCCGGCACGATGCCGATCCAGCCGTTGACCTCGGCCACCCAGCGGGATTCGTCGTCGATGGCGTGGTCGAGGATCTCGCTCAGGTAGCACGGGGTCCGAGTGGCGAGGTCCAGGTGGAAGGGCCGGGCGAGGGCGTTGAGGTCCGCGCCCTTGATCCACATGGCGCTGAATCCCAGCGCCCACAGGTCCATCTCGGCATCGAGTCCCTCGGTGAAGATGGTCGAGACCAGAAGGTCGTGCAGGTAGGTCGGTGACTGCATGGCCGCCTCTCGGAGGAGGGGGGATCTCGCAGGACACCCCGCACTGCGTGTCCGGACCCGCGTCCGGGGAGCATACATCTTGACCACCTGGGCGCACCGCGGCAAGGACAAGCCTCACCCAGGTCGGTCGACTGAGCTTGGTGCGGGCAGGCGGTTGGGATCGACATGATCGGCAAGATGGATCATGACGGCTTCGGGGTGCATTCCGAACGCTGTGGCGACGAGTTTGGCGTCCATGGTGTTGACCAGGTCGATCAGCCGGGTGGAGCTCGGGAGCTGTTCCGCGACCAGCCGGCCAAACTGCCCTTGGCCACCGACGTGCTCGACGAGCTGGAGATCGTGGTCTCCGAGCTGGTCACCAACGCCACCGCCTCCCCCCGGTAATGTCCCCGCTGTTCCGTGCGGCTTCCTTCAACCGGCGCTTGCGACTCGTACGGCTAACGGCGACTGAGTCAAAAAGAGCCAGCCCTTCTCCCTCGAATGTGGCTCTTCACGATCCAGGGGTAGCGTCAGGCACGTCGAGGTCTTCCGAATGGCGAGCGTGGGAACTTCCATCCTGGAAGACTCCGACGTGCCTACCCGCGAACCGCCACCTTCACTACGAAGAGTCCCCATCCATCGCAGGGCTCTCCCTGCCCACGCTTCAGGAGCCAACGATGGACAGCGAGATTCAGCTGATCAGTGACGGCGATGGCCTGGCTGTCATCGGGAGTCCGACGGCTGTCGAACGCTTCCTCGTCTCCGAGGGACTGCCGTCGAAGGACCTGGGGCTGCAACGGCTCACGCCTACCCTCAGTGCCGCGGCTGGAGCCGCACGGGCCTGCATTCCGCGTAATTCGGAGCGGCTAGAGCTCGAAAATGGCATCTGACCTGGGAAAACATACGGAGACACGCCGAGTGGGCGTGTCTCTAGGAGTTCGAGCACGGGTCCGAGGTCAGAAGGGGGTGGCTAGCTCGATGATCTGCTGAGGCGGGGTGATGCCGAGCTTGGCCAGCAGGTCACGTTGGACCTTGGTGGGCTCGGTGCGCTGACGGAAGCGGCCCGCGGGACCGTGGAAGGTACCGATCTGCAGACGGTTGAGGTGACGGCGGATGCCCATCCAGGTCTCACCGACGGTGTTTTCGATGATGCGGACCAGCAACAGGGCCAGCCAGCACAAGATGACGTGGGCGCGGATACGTTCCTCACGACGGTGGTAGACGGGCCGCAGATCGATGATCGACTTCATGTCACGCCAGCCGCGCTCGACCTCCAGAAGCTGCTTGTAGCCGACCGCGATGTCTTCGGCCGGCAGATGCGGGTCCGAGCAGCGCAGCAGGTACTTGCCGTCCAGGTTGGCCTCGGCGTTGATCGCGCGGGCGTTGATCCGCAGGCGTCCGCCGGGGGTGGTGCGCAGGTAACGGTTCAGCGCGGGCCTGGTGCTGATCTTCCCGCGTAGCTCGGCCCGTTTGATCGCGCTCAGCGTGTCGGAGCCGTCGATCAGCTCATGCAGTTGGGTGATGAGTTGCTCACGGACGTGGGCGTCGCGGGCGGCGGCCTCGGGGTTGTGGCAGATCACGAACCGTTCGTGTTCGCTGACCTTGACCTCTTTGATGCGCATGTTCGCGGCGATGTCGGCGTAGCGGCCCTGCCGCGACAACGCGGTGGTGATCTCAGGGGAGTCTGAGCGGAGTTTTTCGCCGATGATGTAGTGATGATCGCCTTGGCGTAGGTAGCGGCGATTGGCCGCGGAGGCGAATCCCCTGTCGGCCACCCACACAATTTTGGACAGGGTCCAGTCCCGCATGTCGTCCTTGACCTGCCGGATCAACGCTGAATCGGAGGTGTTGCCGGGCCATGACCATACCCGGACCGGGATGCCGGAGCGGGTGACGGCCATGCCGATGACGATCTGCGGCAGGTCATCGCGGGAGTCCTTGGACTTGCCGTAGGTGCGAAACCCGGTCCTGTCCTGCTCGTCGTTGAACTCGGATTCGGATTCGGCTCCGGGAAGGGGCAGGCCGCGCTCGTCACGAGCAATCGGCTCGTCGGCCTCGTCGAGTTCGAAGTAGGTGCTGGTGGTGTCGAAGAACAGCAGGTCCACCTCCAGATTGAGCAGGTTGGCGACCTGGTTGTAGACCTCGGCCTCCATTCGTTCGCGGACGTCGTGCAGCCAGTCCATGGCCCGGTAGCAGGCGTCGTCGCTGGTGGCTGCCAGGCCGTCGATGTGCACGTCGTTGCTGATCCAGTCGGCGGCGGCCAGTTTGGACGACGGCGCCAGGGCGCGGTTGGCGACCAGGGCGAACAACACCCGCTCGGCCGAGATGTCACGGGGCCGGCCGCGGCGGCCCTGCAGGAGCCGGATGAGGATCTGGTCGATGCCCAGTCGGTGCCATATCCGGTCCAGTGCGTAGGTGCCGCCGTAAGGGCGTGATTCTAGGAACGCCAGGTCCGAAGGTGTGGTGGTGGTCAGTGCTTCGGCCGGGTTCAGCAGGTTGGATAGAGACGCGACCAGCCGGGTGATCGCGGCCCGGTCGAGTCGGTCTTCCCGGCCGAAGCTGTGCAGGATTTTGGGCACGGAGCGGCCTGCGACCGGGTCCCACTCGTTGTGGGCCAGGTGCAGGTAGCGGACAGCCGTGCCGTTCTTGGTCTTCCGGCTGGTGGTCTTCACATACATCGTCTCTAGACGATACCCGCCCAAACCGGGATCTAACGGGGCAATTCACGTGGGCGTTTCTCTAGGCGATTTCGGGCTCCGACTCTAGCCTCACCCTTCTGAGCTGGAAGTTCATCCGTTCGGAGTCTCCAGTAGCCGCGAATTACGCGGAACTCAGGACGGGCAGGTTCCGAGATTGCCGCCAACTCGGGGCGCTGGGTAAAGCTGACCAGGGAGTCAGCACAGCTTGTCGACAAGTACGGGCTGAGGACGAGCTCGAAGACGGGTCTCAGCTCAGGTGTGCTGAAGGGGAACAATGGTCAGATCAAGGGATTCGTCGAATTCGTGAAGAGGCCTGGATCGCTTCCGACCAACCCGGCCCTTCTGGCTGGTGCCGCGGGGATCATGGCGCAACTTGCGATGCAACAGGCCATGGACGAGATCACCAACTATCTCGCCACGATCGATGAGAAAGTCGACGACGTGCTCCGCGCCCAGAAGGACGCTGTGTTGGCGGACATGGTCGGAGTGGACTTCGTCATCGAGGAGGCCACGACCGTCCGAGAGCATGTGGGCCGGGTCTCCGAGGTCACATGGTCGAAGGTTCAGGCCACGTCGATGACCATCGCGCGGACCCAGGCGTACGCGTTGCGTCAACTCGACGCACTCGCGGAGAAGGTGGAGCACAAGGCCAAGATCGGTGATCTCGCCAAGACGTCCAAGGAAGCCGAGTCCAAGGTTCAGGAGTGGCTCGCCGTTCTGGCTCGTTGTATCCAGCTGCAGGATGCGATCGCGGTGCTGGAACTCGACCGCGTGCTGGACGCGTCTCCGGAGGAGCTTGACCGGCATCGCCTCGGACTGAGGGCTGCCCGACAGAACCGGCTGGAACGCATCTCACGGAGCACCGAGCATCTGATGGCCCGCATGAATGCGGCCGCCGGCACGGCCAACACCAAAGTGCTGCTGCACCCGACCGCGTCCCGGACTGTGGTGCATTCGAGCAACCATGTCGCGACCGCCGTCGTTGACTTTCAAGGGCGGCTCGGGATCGAGCGCGGTCGGCAGTCATTGGAGGCGAGACGATGGGTGGACGCGGCTGCGGAGGTGAGGGACAAGGTGCTCGAAACAGGAACAGCGGGCGTCGATGCCGCCAGGCGCGTCGGTAACGAGACCCTCGACCGGGCCAGATCGGTGACGGACAAGCTTTCCAGCGGGATTGCCGAGCGAGCGCTCCGTCGGCGCGGGGACGATGAGGAAGGCTGAGTGAGCGGCGGCTGTCAGCCATGTGGGCTCTCCGGTTGGACTGGAGCAGGCGTAGAAACGGTCCCTCACCCAGACCGGGAAGTTCCGCTATTCAGGCGCTTCATGCCGGTGTGCGTCTGGTGCTGGAACTCCTGGTACATGGAGTGGATCGACCGAAGGGTGGCGATCAGATCCGGGATCTGCCCTCGGTGTCGCAGATCCGGCACCAGATCCGGATCTCTTCCTCGGTTCTATACCACAGCTTCTGGATCTGATGTGGTCAGCAAGGAGATCCGCGAGGTCTTGCAGGGCAAGCCGCCGAGGCTGGAGCTGGGGAGCCTCATGCAACGCATCGCGGATGGCGCGACGCTTCGACGCGACACCAAGCACCTGGGCAGAGGGCTACACGAGGCTCGGCTCAGCTACGAGACGAACGAGTACCGCCTGTACTACGCCGTCAACCCCCGGGGAGAACATGTCCTTCTCGGCCTCAAGTTCCACATGAAGGGAAGCTCTGGAGCTCAAGACCGAGCCATGGAAGTCGCTCGGGATCGGCTAGCCGAGTGGCGGGGCAGGATATAAGGTGAACCCGATATGAGGAGGTCATGATGGATCAGCACATCGCCGATCTGCTGGGCATCAATCTAGATGACCCTGCCGTGCGCCGGGAGAGCGCTGCCATTGAGCGTGACATGCAGCTGATCGAAGCCCTTGTTACGACGCGCAAGCAGCTCGGCCTCTCTCAGTCGGATGTGGCGAGCCGCATGGGGCGCAGCCAGCCGTCCGTTTCCGACTTCGAGCGCATCGGGGGAGATCCACATCTTTCCACGATTCGCCGGTACGCCCTGGCCGTCGGAGCCGAAGTTCGCCACACGGTCTGCGTGACCACTGCCAAGGAGCCCGCGACTCAGGCGCCTTCCTCACTCATAGTTCGCATGAAGGATGCCGGAGGAGAAACATCGACGGCAGCAGCGCAAAGTGGCACAACAGGCATCATGGCCGTCAATCTTACGCGAAGGAGCGCATAGTGCAGGCGTTCCTTCTACTATGCGATTCCGCTCAACCCGACCCGGTCACCGGAAAAATCCATATGCTTGGCGCAGGATGGTCGGTAACCGGTCCCGTTATTCCAGCCATGACGATTGCCGTCTTCCTTCGACTGTCCTGGAATGAAGCAAGTTCGCCGCACGAATTCAGCCTTTACCTGGTCGACGAGGACGGTAAACCAGTTACGACACCGTCCCCGGAAGGGGGCAGGCCAATTCAGTTCGGTGGGAGTGTCGGCCTGGACAAGGCAGCACAGACGGAAGTCGATGAAGTCCTACAGAAGACGGGCTTGCAAACCAGCTTTACGGTGAGCGTGCCGCCCCCGCCCTTGAATCCAGGCCATCACTACAAATGGATCTTCACCGTGAACGACGAAGAGCTATCCAGCGTTCCTTTCAGCGTACGACCGCTTCCAGAAGACTGATATCGCATCACAGGCCCGCCTACCCCACCCTGACCGCTTGCGGCACCCTGGCATGTTGCACTTCACCCGACATCGACGGCTGACCCGACTCGATTTGTGGTCAACGCCGGGGGAAGTAGGCGCTGAGCAACCTCGCGACGATCAGGGCACCGTGACAGCCTGCCTGAGGTTCCCCCCGTACGACAGCCACCGATGGCGTAAGCGCGTACGTCGTCGCGGACGGCCTCGGCGTCCCGGCGAGTGGTGCGCAGCAGGCGCTGCAGGGCTTGCGGGCCGCGCAGTCCGGCGTGTTCGGCGTGTTCGGCCAGGTTCCAGCAGTTCTTGCGGTCGATGTCGGCCGGCAAACCGCGGACGTAGGCGGTTACGGTACGGCGTGGCTCGATACGGCCGAAGCGGTGTGCGATCCGGTTCATCAGGTCGTTGAAGGTGGCCAGCCACCGGTCAGGATCTACGCTGTCGGCCACGGCCATCACGCGATCTTCAGGTGTCTTCACAAACTCTGAATGATCACGTGATGGCCGTCTTCATGTGACCTCAGCCAGGAAGATCGCGAAGTGTCACCGGAGTATTGGCCGGGTCGCGGGAGCACATCACCGACAGCTCCAAGCCGAGGCCTTCAACTCTGATCGTTGTCCGTAATACCTGCCGACCCCTGGGCCAGGTTTGTAGCGCAAGAACCGGCCTACCGGCCTTCCGGGGAAGGCTGCGGTGCACAGTCACGTCACGATGGAGACGCTGGAGCCAACACAGGATTGAGCACAAAATTGCGTGTGCTGACTATCTAGCACATTCCTACTGCTCTAACCGCACGCAATAGGCTGTCTTTCTCCGCCCTGACTCTTGCGGTTGCCATCGCTGCCGCACGACGCTGGCCAGGTAACGACGTACTTGGTGAGGAATGTTGTGGTGAGGGCCTTGTTGCGTAGCCGCACAGAGGTAAGCGTGGACCCATGGATGGCGGTCATGCGGTCGCGAAATCGAATCGCCGCGGCGGCAGGCGCCCCGGTCTGCGCGTGCTGGAGGCCACGTCCATGAGCGTCACGACCGGGAGATTCCCGCACAGCCAGATCATCTCGCTACTCGACGTCAATCGGCCGCTCAATCTGGCCGAGAGCACATCGCAGGACCTGACGGTCGGCGAACTCCTTGACCTGGCCGACATGGAGGCTATCCGAGGCTTGAAGCTCGGGTACGGCACCTCCGCAGGCGCCCTCGAACTTCGCGAGGCCATCGCCAAGGCGTGCCAAATCCCCGCCGAGCAGGTCCTCACGACACAAGGCACCGGGCACGGGCTCTTCCTGCTGGCGTTCGAGGCCTGCCGGCCGGGCGACGAGGCCGTCCTCACGACACCGTGCTTCCCGCCCAGCCGGGACTCCCTCATCGGCGCCGGAGTCAGCGTGCGCGAGGTCAAACTGTCGTTCGAGCGCGGATACCGGCTCGACCTGGACCAGATCGCAGCGGTCCTGTCGCCCAAGACCGCCATGGTGAGCATCGCCTCTCCGCAGAATCCGAGCGGAGTGCAGACCTCGCGGACCGAGGTCGAAGACCTCCTCGAGCTGATGGAGACACGCTCACCCGAAGCGGTGCTGTTCATCGACGAGACCTATCGGGAGGCGACCTACGGCGACCAGGTAGCCATGGACAGCTTCGCGGCGGTTGATCCTCGCATCATCACCGGGGCGTCGGTCTCCAAGGCGCTTGGTGCACCAGGGCTGCGGACCGGCTGGCTCACCGTGGCCGATCCCGGGCTGCGTTCGCGCCTGATCACGGCCAAGATGAACACCGTGATCTCGGGTGCGGTGCTCGACGAGGCACTTGCGTCCGCGCTCCTGCGCAACCGGGACAGGGTCCTGGCGCGGCGGCGCCCACTACTGGCCGGCGCCCTGGAAGAGCTGGCGACGTGGTGCGCCGGCGAACGCCACCGCATCGAGTGGGTGCGCCCGGACACCGGTGCACTGTGCTGCGTGCGCCTTCGAGCGGACGCGTTCAACGAGGCGGCGGTCTCTCGCTTCTGGGAGTTGTTGCCCGAACATGACCTGCAACTGGCATCGGGCACCTGGTTCGGCGAGAGCAGCCGCGTATTCCGGCTGGGCTTCGGCTACCTGCCGCCGCAGAAGCTGACCGCTGCGTTGACGGCTCTCACCACGGTTTTGAACGTTGTCACTGCCGAATCGAAACAGAAATGACAACGGCCTACGGCTACAAAGTGGTCGATGTCTTCACTCACGAACCGTTCCTTGGCAATCCCGTGGCGGTGGTGTTGAATGCCGACGACTTGACCACGGAAGCAATGCAGGACATTGCGAACTGGACCAACCTGTCCGAGACGGCATTCGTGCTCCAACCAACAACGGCGGAAGCAGACTATCGGCTGCGAATTTTCACACCGCGCAGCGAGCTTCCCTTTGCCGGACATCCCACTCTCGGCAGCGCGCACGCCGTCCTGGAAACCGGGCTCATCACTCCTCGACGAGAGGGCAGGCTGACCCAGGAATGCCTCATCGGCCGAGTTGAGCTGTCGGTCGCCGAGCAGGACGGGAACCGCTACCTTGCTTTTGCGCTGCCACCGGCCACGATCGAGCCGCTGCCCACGCCGGACTCCGCTGAGCTGGAACTCATCCTCGGCGGCAAGACGAGCACCAGGTGCGAGCCCGCGATCGTCAACGTCGGCCCCAGGTGGGTGATCGCGGACCTGAGCGACGCCGCAGCGGTACTCGACCTGCGGCCGGACCTCACCAGGCTGGCAGCCTTCGAACGCCGTCTCGGCATCACCGGCGTGACAGTCTTCGGTGCCCGCGACCACGAGGACGCGGCCATTGAGGTACGGACCTTCGCACCATCGTGCGGGGTACCCGAAGACCCTGTCTGTGGCAGTGGAAACGGCAGCGTCGCGGCCTTCCGATGGGAACGGGGGCTACTCCCACCGCAGGGAGTGGAATACGTCGCACATCAGGGCCGCCGCGTCGGTCGTGACGGGCTCGTCCGGGTGAGCGTTGATGCGCACGGAGGCATCCGCGTCGGCGGGGAATGTGTCACCTGCGTGGACGGCTCCCTGCGGGCATAACCCGCGAATGTCTTGGCGAATCCGAATTCTCAACTCTCAACACGCACGGAACTCCGCGCGCGAAACAACTGATCTGCCAAGGAGTTTCCGACATGGGAATGCGCCCATCCGATCCGGCTTCCTCGGAATCGATCCTGGTCACGAATCCATTCGATGGCAGCGAAGTCGGATCCGTCCCCTGTATCCATCCCGATGGAGCGCCCGAACTGATCTCCTCCGCACGGAATGGCGCACGGATCTGTCGCAGCCTGTCCCGGCAGGAAAGAGCCGGCATCCTACAGAACTGCGCATCGTTGATCGCCCGGGACGAGGAGGACTTTGCCCGGCTCATCGTCGCAGAAGCCGGAAAGACGATCAGACAAGCACGCAAGGAGGCTCAGCGTTGCGTCACCACGCTGGAGCTGTCGGCCGAGGAGGCCCGCCGCAACGTCGGCGAGCTGGTGCCTTTCCACGCCTACCCAGGCGGCCGGGGCCGACAGGGGTGGTTCACCCGTGAACCGCTGGGGATCATCGCCGCGATCACCCCGTACAATGACCCGCTCAACCTCGCCGCGCACAAGCTCGGGCCCGCGATCGCCGGCGGCAACGCGGTGCTTCTCAAGCCATCGGACCTTACTCCCCTTTCCGCCACCAAACTCGTAGAGTACCTGTACCAAGCCGGACTGCCATCCAGCGTCGTCACCCTCGCGACCGGTGGCCCGGCGTTGGGCGAGGCGCTCGTCTCATCGCGCGACGTCCGGATGGTCTCCTTCACCGGCGGCTTCGCCACCGGCGAGAAGATCGCCCGGACCGCCGGGCTGAAACGACTCGCGATGGATCTCGGCGGGAACGCACCCGTCATCGTCCTGGACGACTGCGACCTCGACGTGGCCGTCGAGTCGTGTGTCTCGGGGTCGTTCTGGGCGTCAGGACAGAACTGCGTCGGCACCCAACGCATTCTGATCCAGTCGTCCATCTACGAGCCGTTCAAGGAGAGGTTCGTAGCGGCCACCGAAGCCCTCACGGTGGGTGATCCGACCTCACCACTCACTGACGTCGGACCGATGATCACAAGACACGCAGCCGATCGAGCCAGAGCAGCGGTTGACGCAGCCCTCCGAGATGGCGCGAGGGTGCTGTGCGGCCACAGACAAGACGGCTCGATCTACGCCCCGACCGTGCTCGAAGGCGTGCGCCTGGACTGCGACCTGTGGCAGCAAGAAGCCTTCAGCCCCGTGGTCCTCCTGCAACCGGTCGACACACTCCAAGAAGCCATTTCACTTGCGAACATGCCCGATTACAGCCTGCACGCAGGCATTTTCACCAATGACCTGAGCGCAGCACTTCGCGCCGCCGACGAGCTCGAAGTCAGCGGCATCATGATCAACGATTCCTCCGACTACCGATTCGACGGTATGCCCTTCGGGGGCTTCAAGTACGGCAGCCTCGGCCGTGAAGGCGTGCGCTTCGCCTACGAGGAGATGACGCAGCCAAAAGTGGTGTGCATCCGGACGGACCACCAATGACAACGGCCAATCTCCACGACCCCTCATCCCCCGTTCACAACCACCCGGGAAGTGCATCTAGCTGAACCCCGCAGTCTTCGATGCGCCGAGCAGCTTGAGACCACCGCACCCTAGGGATCGCAGGGTTGGTCACGAGAGGGGCGACGAGCTTGAAGGACGAGGAAGCTTTCTGGGGCCTGGTGGAGGCGGCCTGGGCGCCGCTGGGAGTGGACGTCAATCAGGCACGACAGGCGCTGACACATCGGACGCCTGCCCCCGACGAGGACCTTCACGGCACGCCGCCGCTTGTCGTGGTCGAAGCCGCTCTGGAGGAGTTCCTGAGCAACCTCGGCTCCCTCAGCGAGGGGTTGTCGGCGGACGAACCGACGGACCTCGATCGGGTGGTCGAGACCAAGCTCTATGACATCGACCGCGCGGACATCCAAGCAGTCGCCGACGGTTCCGATGACGGTTTCCTCTATGCACGCGGCTTCATCGTCGCGCTGGGCCGCGACTTCTACGCCGCGGTGGCCGAGGATCCGAAGAAGGCGGTGCTGGATGCCGAGTGTGAGGAGATGTGTTACTTCTTCGCCCACCTGCACCACGAGCGCCATGGAGCTTTTCCGGACACCGGATCGAAAATCTCACGCGAGTCATGTTCGAACCCGGCCGGCCTAGCTGACCCGCCACCCGCGAGGCTCGCGTACGACATGGAGCCGCGCTCCGAAAAACCGAGCGACACCCGGCTCCTGCCGTCGACGGCCGGATCAGGCGGGGCCGGCTCCGGAGATCTGGTAGCGGGCCACCTCGGCGTCGCGAATCATCGCCGTCTGGTCGTCGCTCGGCCCGGAGGCTCGAAAGGCGCCGAGACTCTCCTCGGACTCCCAGCGCTCGTAGACGTTGATCCGATCGGCTTCGACGAGGTCGGCGCTGAGCGCGAAGTCGAGGCAG
The DNA here is from genome assembly GCF_035917355.1 of Streptosporangium sp. NBC_01810. Lineage (NCBI taxonomy): Bacteria > Bacillati > Actinomycetota > Actinomycetes > Streptosporangiales > Streptosporangiaceae > Streptosporangium > Streptosporangium sp. NBC_01810. Next base: position 4,567,363 of record NZ_CP109070.1, read on the forward strand.
CCGACCGAGGCACGCGCCTGCTCGACCACGCCGACGCAGCCCCGCAGATAGGCGTCACGAGCACCGGGATCGACACTGATCCAACCCGAGATGATGATCACGCCGTCACTGTACGACCCGCCACCGACAGAATCGCCATCGCACAAGGTCAAGTGATCAGCACTCGACATCCTCACCGCTTTCCTGCCCTCGGTGGTTCGGGCGATGGAATGGGAAAAGCGCCCGTCCCCTTGAAACCGCCCAGGGGGCGGGCGCTTTTTGTGAGGTTACTCGTCTACCACCGGGCTGCCGGGGAGGCAGCGGGTGGGGAGGGGGTCCGCGCTGCAGCCGGTGAGGATGCGGATGATTTGGGGGTCGTGGTCGCTGGCCTGGTCGGAGAATTCGGCGTTGATGTGGACGACGCCGTAGGAGTAGCCCTTGATGGCGGGGCTGATGAGGATGTGGTCGAGGACCTGGGAGTTGCCGTCGAAGATGTAGCTGTAGCGCTGGTCGGCGGGGAGGGTGTCGATCAGGGTCTTGAGGAGGGTGCCGTTGCCGGTGATGGTCTGGATGGCAGGGCTGAACTGGTAGTCATTGAGGTCGCCAAGGACGACGACCCGGGCCTGGCCGGCGCTCTTGTCGGAGAGGTCCTTGACGAAGTCGTGGACCTCGGTGGCCTGCTTGACGCGCTGGACCTCGGAGCTCCGGACCGGGGGCTGCACGGCCGAGGTCAGCGGGGCGTCGCCGCCCTTGGAGTTGAAGTGGTTGGCGACGACGAACAGCTGCTTGTTGCCGTCGTAGAGGAACTCGCCGACGAGCGGCTTGCGGCTGGAGGCCCAGGCGTCGCTGGTCGGGTCGATCCGGCCGGGTGAGACCGACAGGGAGACCTGGTTGCTGGTCGGCCGCTCGCGGACGACGGAGACGGCCGTATCGGCGTCGCCGCCGGGACGGTCGACGAACGTCACGCGCGCGGGGTTGAACAGGAACACCTGGCGGATGTTGCCGCCGGGCTCGCCGCCGTCGGTGCCGTTGTTCGGGTCGATGGAGCGCCAGTCGTACGTGGGGCCGCCCGCGGCCTGGATCGCCGCGATGAACTTCGCGACGGTCTCGTCGGCCGCGACGACGCCGTTGTTGGTGGCGCCGTTGTTGTCCTGGATCTCCTCCAGGGCGAGGATGTCGGGCTTGCCGAGGTTGGTGACGACCGCCTCGGCCAGCCGCGCGAACTTGGCGGCCGGGTTGGTGGCGGCGAGGTTCTCGACGTTGTAGGTCGCGACGGACAGGTCACCCTGCTTCTTCGGCGGGAGCACCTTCTGGCGCTTGAGGCCGCCCTCGGTGATCGCGCCGAGCTCGGTGGCCTGCAGGACGTAACCGCCGAACGACTGGTAGTCGAGCGGTCCGGTGGTGCCGGCGGCCAGCGTGGAGCCGACGTTGGCGGCGGGCGCGCCGTTCAGTGAGAGGATCATCAGCCGGCCGCTGCTCAGGGCGTCGTAGCCCGGGTAGATGGAACCGCCGCGCGGGGTCGGGTTCTGGCCCGGCTTGAGCGTCACCCACAGCTCGGAGAACGCCGTGTTGACCGGGCTGATCAGGCGGGTGTCCTCGGCGACGGTGATCCGCATGCCCTCGTGGATCTCAAGCCAGTCCAGCACGTACGAGGACGGCTCCAGGGGCTGGGCCTCCAGGCTGCCGCTCTTGGTGTAGGCGTCGGGGAAGGCGACCGGGACGGCCGCCGGCAGCGCGTTGCCGCCGGTGAGCCTGATGGTGTTGATCGGGCCGCCGAGCTCGGTGAGGGTCTGCGCGCCGGCGGCCGGGCGGTACTCGGTGACGCGGCCGGTGACCAGGACGGAGTCCCCGATGACGACCGTCGGCGACGTCGATCCGGTGAAGACGAACAGGCCCTCGCTGGTCAGGGGGTCGGCGTCGGCGCTCGGGTCCTGGAACCAGAAACCGCGCGAGTTGCCCGTCACCCGGACGGCGGTGACGATGCCCGGGACGTTCGTGACGCTCTGCCCGACGATCGGGGAGATCCGGCCCGCGCCCTGGATGTCGTGGATGCGGGTGGTGCCGGGGGTCGGGTCGACGGGGCCGCCCGGGTCGCTCGCGCTCACCGTGGTGCCCGCGGAGTTGGTGGCCTTCGGCACGCCGGAGGTGAAGTCGACGGCGTTGTTGTCGGTGTCGGTCAGCGATCCGGAGCGGGCGATGGCCGTGGTGTTGGTGAGCGCGGGGGCGGCGAGCGTCTCGACGTTCGCGGTCGCGCCGTAACCGACCAGGTCCTTGACGTTCGGAGCGGTTGCGCAGGCGGTGCCGCAGCCCACCAGCGAGTACTGGGCCGTGACCAGGGCGACGACGCCGGAGGTGGCCGACATCGGGACCGTGCCAATGGCATCCGGAGTCGGCAGCGAGACGCTGCCGGCGGCGCCCGCGGCCTGCTGGATCAGGTACCTGCCGTGCGCGGGGATGCTCCCGGTCAGACTGGTGACCTGAAAGACGACGCCCGCGGCCGAGGCGTACTGGACGCTCCAGGCCGAGACGTCGATGGCGTTGTCGGTGAGGTTGGCCAGTTCGATGTAGTCGTTCTTGAAGATCGCTCCGGAGTTGCCGCCGCCGCCGTACACAGCGGAGATGACGACGTCGGAGGAGAGGGCGTTCGCGGTGCTGGGCAGTGCTGTCATGGTCGCCGCGACCACCAGCGGCAGACTCGCGGCCGCGATCAGCCGACGTATTCGGGGGGTTGCCACAGACGTTTACTCCTAGATCGATGGGGTCTACCCAGGAGCATGGTGCTACGTATGATCGCTGGAAAAGTAGCGTTATCGCCTATTTGCCTATTTGACGGAAATGTTCATTGACTCTTTCCGCGAGGTGTCAGCGCGATCCGGCCCTGGAAGAACGCCTTCCTGACCTGCCGGCAGCGCCTATGCGCGGGCTGACCAGCACCGAAGAACCTCAGCGAGCAAGAAGGGGTTGACGCGCCACCCCAGCGGCCGGTGAAAGCCGACGCCCACCCGAGCGCCTCGGAGGTTCACGCCATTCCGTTGGGCAGGGGGCCGCCCCTCGCCGAATACCAGTCAGGAGATGGGGCTGAACCGGATCGTGCGCTGAATCCTGTCCGGGCAGGCCAGCGCGGTACGGTGTCGCGATGGGCCTCTTCGGGACCTCGACCTGGCTCGGTGACCGTCAGAGGTTCGCGGCGACCAATGGCCATTGACCCGGGGAACCGCGCAATTCGGCTTGACTCTCCAGTGACTGGAGGGCTGATGCTGCTGTGGTGAACGACCGCGACCGACTGCTCACCATCGGACAGCTCGCTGACCGCACGGGCCTGTCGGTGCGTACGATCCGCTTCTGGTCCGACATCGGTGTCATCCCGCCGACGTGCCGGTCGGCGGGCGGCTTCCGCCTGTACGACATGGAGGCGGTGGCCCGGCTTGACCTGGTGCGAACGCTACGCGAACTGGGACTGGACCTCGACACCGTCCGACAGGTCCTTACCAGGCAGTGCACGGTGGCCGACGTCGCGCGAGCATATGTACGGGCGCTGGACACCCAGATCCGCTCCCTCCATCTGCGCCGGGCAGTGCTGCGGTCGATCGCCCAACAAGAAAGCACGACCGAGGAGATGATGCTCATGCACAAGTTGATCCGCCTGTCCGCTCAGGAACGGCAGCGAATGATCGACGACTTCGTCGACCGCACGTTCGACGGCATCGACCCACAGTCGCCAGGGGCCCACATCGCGACCTCGATGCGCCAGATCCCGGCAGAGCTGCCGGACGACCCCAGCCCGGAGCAGGTGGAGGCCTGGCTGGAGCTCGCCGAACTCGTGGGTGACGCCGGCTTCCAGGAACGCGTACGGCAGATGGCGGTGGCCGGTGCCACACCCGGCGACGAATCCGGGCCGCAGCCGTACGACCCCGCGCTGGTCCTTGAGCACGCCGGGAGAGCGGTGGCCGCCGGCATCAGCCCCGAGTCGGCCGAGGGCAGGGCGATCCTGGATCAGATCGTGGATCCGGCACTGCCCGCCGGAGACCGTGCCCGGGTGGCCGACCATATGGAGACGTTCACCGACCGCCGGGTGGAGCGTTACTGGCAGCTCGTGGGCGTGCTCAACGGCAGGCCGCCTTTTCCGCCCAGGGTCCCCGCCTTCGAATGGTTCATCGCCGCGCTGCGCGTATCCTGACCCGACCCCGACTTCAGCCGGACCACCCCAGGGGGGCGGGCTCCGTCCCGCCCCCGAGCGATTGCCGAAGATTGGTGGACGTGTCCGGCAACATGGCACCGCTACTGACGATCAAAGGTGAACGTTACCCGAAGGCTATCTATCGCTGCAGGTCAGCGGCATGATCGAGCGTCACGCCGAGCTTTCAGATTCAGTACGCGACTTCGGTCGACTCCAAACGCGCCGCCAGTCGCTTGTTGACGGCGTCCTGATCGAAAGGAACGGGGTCTTCGGGGTATTCGGGATTGTAGTCCTCGATCGGGTTGTCCCCCCTGCCGCCCACGCAGACCGGGCGGGTGACTTCGTCATGGATCTTCTCCAGGACGATCTCGTGCTTCCAGCAGTCACCGAGGTCGTAAATATAGGTGATCTTCGAGCGGAGTGACGGAAGCGCCCGGTTGATCCGGTAGGCGTACTCGTCGCCGCACTCCTCCAGCCCGTGGAAGGGATCGGCGTACCTGCGTTTGGCGGTCTCGAACACGTGCAGGTGATCGTCACCCCAGCCGAACAGGACACGGATCACTTCGTGCAGGTCTCCCAGGGTGAGGTTCTCGGGGACCAGAACGCGCCGCCACAACCCGCCGTACAGAGAGATCTTGAGCTGGTGGGCGGGAATCGGCGGCGGGGTGGGCGGCAGCGCGGCCAGCAGCCCGGCGGCATCGGGATGGCCGCTGTCGCGTACGGCGTCGCGGGCGTCTCCGTCGGCCACGTCACGAAGGATGTACCAGGCGTCGGTCACGCCGTGGCGCTCCAGCGCGGCCAGGGCATGGTCGATCGCGATCCACCACAGGTCCCTCTGCGCGAGGACGGGTCCATCGTCCAGGTCGGCGAGAGCGGACCGGGCATGCGCGCCGAGCACGGGATGCTCGCGCACTTCGCGCCAGAGTGGCAGGGCGTACTCGCCGCGTTCGCCGATCACCTCGACGGCGCTGATCCGTCCGGCAGGGGTGGCGTCCGCGGCGGCCCACAGCAGCTCCCGAAAGGCGTCACGCGTGGAATCGGCCCGGAACGGGTCGATGTCGAGCCAGCGCCACACCGGTTCCCAGATCTCCTCCTCGGGCAGGGCGGCCAGCAAGCGCAGCACCTCAGCGGCGGGCAGGTCCTTGGTGATCGGCGGCGGGACCCGACGGCCGAGTTCGGCCCGCGCGTACTCCCCCAGAGGTGTGAGCGCCATGTGCCGGTCGAGCGCGCCGAAGTCGCGCAGGATCTCGACGATCCGATCAACGGGATGCACCATGACCTCTTCGGCCAGGTAGGGGGCGTACCTGTCCCAGTCACCGCGCTGCACCATCACCTCGGCGATCACCTGGCGCAACGCCTGTCCGAACGGCGGCGGCTCGGTGGCCATCGCGGTGAGCGTCGCCTGGCAGACGATGCGCGAGTCGGCGTCACATGGATCGGTCACCTGCGCCTGGAGCACCCGTTCCAGCGCCACGAACCACGACTGCGGGGTCGGCTCCGCCGGTGTCTCCACTCGTACGGCGCGGCTGCCAGAGATCGTGATGAGTCCGGCGGCCAGTGCGGTCACCCACGGACGATGGACTGCGGCGATGTCGCCGGCCCGCCGGACCTTGGCCGGGCACGGCACACCCAGAGTCTTGGCGGCCTGCGGGACCAGTGCGGGTTTGAGCGCACCACCAGGGGTGACCGCCCGTCCGGCCCCCACCCAGACGGAAAGCGCGCGGGCGGCGGCGAACGCGTCGCAATGACAGATATCAAGAGGGAGCTGCGCCGCCATACGCGTCAGCTTATAAGGCCAAGCCCCGTCCATGATGGGCGTATCCGGCCAGGTGGCGATGTGAACCGCGACGAGTCCACATCTCGCCGGCGACACCTCCGGCCGCGCCGGCGTGCTCCCCGCTGCCGTGCCACTCGACGAAACCGTGCACGCGTAGTATCCGGTCGATCCGCCGGCGCAGCCCCGCACTCGGGTGCGGCAGCGGCGCCGGACTTTTAATCCGTAGGTTCAGGGTTCGAATCTCTGGCGCCCCACCACTTATGACCCGATTTGACCGGGGACTTTGTCCCGGTTTGGGGCCTCGGCGGCGAGGCGAGATCGGCCGTGGTTGCTCGGCGGTTGCTCATTGGCACATCCCGGCGCTGGGTGAAGATCGCTAAGGACGCTCACGTCAAGCCGGACCCATCTGACCACCACGAAGCACTCCCAAAAAGCGGCCTACGAGCTCTGCTCACTCCCGAACGGGCCGTCTAACGGCCAAGTCTTGGTCAATACGCCGAGGTCGGGGGGAACTTCGTCCAGGCTGGCAGCCGCTCATCGGCTGCCCGGCCCGAGGACCCGGTCGTACGGCGGGCCGTTCCCGGCAACGGGCACAACTGCTCCAGCCGGGGCGCCGCCTCTCTCAGCTGACTATGCTCGCACCCGCTCGACCAGCGCCTTGTGGAGGAGGATCTCTTCGAAGGTGGCCCAGCGATATCCGGGACGGATGACGCTCACCGGCGTTCCGGGCTCCGGTGCGCCGACCAGAGGGGCGTGCAGCGCGGGGTCGAAGCCGTATTCCTCGCCCACCGTGCCGATGGGGTGCAGCGCCTGTCCCGCGACGAGGCTTCGCACCCGCTCGACAACGATCTCCGGGGCGGTCCTGCCGATCACCATTTCCTCGATCTCGGCTGCGAGATCGGCAAGCGCGCGCACGACATCGATCTGAAGCTGACGCTTCTGGGCGGTGCGGAGTTCGATCGCCCTGTCGTTCGCGCTCCGCAGGTCCCGTTCCAGACGTTCGCAACGCTCGGCGAGCACCCGTACCCGGTCTTCTGCCGCCTCTGCCAAGTCGGCCGCAGCCTCGTCGTCCTTCCGGATCGGCGCAGGCGTCTCCGGCCCGGTCACATCCTCGCCGACTTCGGTCGGAGGAGCCGTGGGAATCTCCGGAACCGCAGAAACCGCAGAAACCGCCTCAGGAGCTGTAGAAGGAACCGCAGGAACCACCAGGGAAGCCTCAGGAGCTGTAGAAGCCGGAGTATCCATCACGTCGACTTCAGCCGGAGGAGCGATCATATCCTCAGTCGGACTCGGCTGCGCCCATCTGTATGTGTTTGCCCTGATGCGCACGTCGTCACGCTTGGACAGTTTCGCCTGCACGCTCTTCCACGTTCGGTCCACGACCGCCGGCTCCAGGCCAAGCTCGACGAGAAGCTCCTTGATGGCCGGAGCCTTGAGCCCTTTCCGGCTCTCGCGAAGGAGTTCCAAGACCACGGTGACAGGATCGGAGGTGAACCGCTCGATGAGGACGGGCAGGTTCATCAGGAACTGATGCCGCCGGGTGCCGACGACGGCCAGCAGATTCTCACCGCCGAGCCGTACATTCTCCTCCACCACTCCATCGTCGTCCCACTGGACCTTCGCGAGGGTTCCGGTGCGTGAAAGCACTGCCCCGGCACGGAGTCGCTCATCCGGACCCTGCGGCCTGCGCACCACGACTTCAGTTCGATCCACGATAGTCACTGTAGGGGCATCGACTCGGCGTCGCCGTCGCACGGTAGGTCCAACGCTCGAAGGGCTCGCGTGTCGCCCTTGGGTGTTCTGGGTGATCAACCAGAATCGGCCCATCGACGGGGCCTGGCGAGCCCGGGGCCGAGGTCAGGTGGGGGCGGCCCTCCAACAAGATCAAGACGCACCTCATGCCCGTGCTGCTTGACGGCCTTCCGCATCAGAGGCGCCTGACAGACACGCGGTGACTTTCTGAAACCAATCGCATGCCATGCGTCACACCGTTTGGCCTTTACTTGTGATGGCTACAGTAAAGGTTATGGAGCACGGCAAGAGAACACGTGCCAGGCGTACGGGGCCGGCACGTATCTCCAGCAAGAACCAGGTGACCTTGCCGGCGGCGGTCCTGCGCACGCTCGGTCTTCACCCGGGAGACCTGGTTGACATCGCCGAAGAGGGCGGCCAGATCGTCATCCGGCGACACCGCAGCCGTCTCGACCGGGTGATCGGCACCATCCCCGGCTTCACCGAGGCCGTGGACGTCGAGGCGAGCCGCGAGAGCTGGAGATGACGGGTGCCGACCGTGATGCTCGACACCAACGTCATCGCCGGCCTGCTCAATCCCGACGACGCGCTGCACAGCCATGCCTGTGACACCGTTCGCCGCCGGGAGGACAAGGCGGCCTCGTTCGCCATCTCCGTGATCACCTGGAGCGAACTGCGGGTGGGCGCGGTCCGCAAGGGTGTCGCGGCCGAGAAGATGCTTGAGGCATTCCGTGCCGCCGTCATCGACCGGATCGTCGAGGTGGACGAGACGACGGCCGAGAGCGCGGCCCTGCTCAGGGCCGCGGACCTGACAATCCGAGTACCGGACGCCCTCATCATCGCGACCGCCCGTGCGGTAGGGGCCGACGCGCTGCTCACCGCGGACCGGAAATTCCCGGGCATCGCCCCGGAACTCGTCGAACTGCTACGGCCGGGCTGATCCGATAGACCGTCCGCCATCGCCCGATGTCGGTCGTACGACCCCACTCTGGTCCTTGAGCAAGCCGGGAGAGCGGTGGCCGCCGGCATCAGCCCAGAGCCGAGGTCGGGCAGGGGCGATCCTCCGGCAAGGTCAAGCCGCACCTCATGCCTGTGCTGCTTGACGGCCTCCCGCACCGGAGACGTCTGACAAGTGAGATCGCGCAACTGTCCTGCCGACCATTGTCCGTAGTCGGCCAGGACCGCGTTCACGATCTCCGCGAACTCGGCATCGATGTCCGTCTGAGGAGCATCCACAAGATGGATGAGGCATTCCCGGTGACCGGCGAAAGGATCGGTTGTCTCTTCCACCCGGATGATGCCCGCCTCGCGAAGATCTCGCTCGATCTCGGCGAGGCGCAGACTATGCGGGCCATGGTGGCGCCATCTCCACTCGACGCCCGAGCCGGGAGGAAGTCCGCGCTCGACAGCACGTAGATCAGCAAGGTAGAGAAGTTTTGTGAGCTTGGTGCGGTTGATTCGCACACCACGAGAACGGGCCATCGCCAGAAGATAGGCAACGGCCGCGGCCGGACCACGAAGGGTCACAGTGGTCGTCACACTGCTCAGTGTAGGTGCGGTGTTGTCTATGACAAGCACTCTCACAAGCCCATCTGATCGAATACATGTCCCCTGTTGCCGGGATCGCGCAATGAGGCTAGACGACATCGCCGCAGCTCGACAGCCAGATGGCTTGATTCGATGGCTATAACGATTACTCAGATGACCTCAGATTCCTCAATATCCGGTCATTCCTTCAAGCTCGCCGCAGAGTAAATTGCCGTATCGGCCCTAAAATGTCCGCGAAACCAAGAATCATCCTTGATGAGGCTGTTCACGTCGTCGTTGGGTTCACCAGGTGATGCGGTCCGAGGGCGACGGCCGGTGGAAGGGGGGGCAGGCGGGTCGGCCGGGCGGGCGCGGAGGGACTGGAGCAGCAGGGCCACCAGCCGGCGAGCGATCCGGCGCCCAATGCCGAAGAGGGCCCGGCCGTCGGCCGTCGCGTGCGTTTCCACCGTCACCCGAGACGCGCTGCCCACCTGGACGAGGCCAGGGTTCAGCGATGACGGCTCGGGCGTGCCCCACGTGTTCAGCGAGCACGGCGACATCATCGCCGTGCTGTTCGGCTATCCGCTGGCGGCCTCCACCGATCCTGACGTCACGAACAAGATTCTCTGGGTCTCGCGGCTGCCGCAGCAGCCGATGCGGCCGCTGACCATCAAAGCGATGCTGGACGGGACGACGACGGCGGTGGTCCGCGAGATCGACGGAGGCCCGGGGCCTTCATCGGTCAACCTGCCCAGGACGGGATGCTGGCGTCTGACGTTGAACTGGTCCGGACACAGCGACGCCATCACGCTCAGGTTCACCTGACCGACGAAGGGTCGCCGCACTGCGCGTATTCCCGATCTGACCCCGGCTTCAGCCGGGCCACCCCGAGGGAAGGGCATGCTCGCCCACCCCTTCCCGGCGATGTACCATCAATTAAATGACCAGATAAGCTCATACGGTCAAATTTTTGGGAAATGGTGGGGATCGTGGAGTCACGGACCAGAAGGGTGGGGCGGCCGCCGCAGGACGCCTCGCAGCGGCTCGCCCGAGCGCACCACATCCTGGACATCGCCGGCGACCTCGTCCTGCGCTGGGGGTACGACAAGACCACCGTCGAGGACATCGCCCGGCAGGCCGGGGTCGCCAAGGGCACGATCTACCTGCACTGGAAGACCCGCGAGGAGCTGTTCACCGCGCTGCTGCGCCGCGAGCGGGTCGAGATGATCACCGAGGTGCGCAGGCGGATCGGAGAAGGCCCCGCCACTCTCCGAGAGCTGCTCAGGCTGCTCGCCTCCGAGATCCTGGGCAGGCCCCTGATTCGGGCGAGTGTCCTGGGCGACTCGGAGGTGCTGGGCAGGCTCACCCGCCAGAAGCGGGACCGTCCGGCGGGCGCCGAGCTGGGCGGCGGCTTCCCGGGCTACTTCGGCACGCTGCTGGAACACGGCGCCCTGCGGAGCGACCTGTCGCCCGCCGAGCACGTGACCACGCTCGTCTCCGTCCTGTACGGGTTCCTGAGCGTCTCGCCGATGATGCCGGCCGGATATCGGCCGGCCGACGAGCGCCTGGCGGAGCTGATCGCCGACGCCGGCGGCAGGGCGCTGGAGCCCGGCGGCCCGGTCCCGGCCGCCGACGCCCGCGCGGTGGCGCGGGCCACCCTGGAGTACGTCGACGCCGCCGTGGAGACCGCGCAGCGGAAACTGCGCGTCTCCCTTGGCACTGAGGAGAGTACGCCTTGAAGACCCTCCCCCTTGACGACGAAGCCGCCGACCTCGCCCTGGCGGGCGGCAAGGGGGCCTCGCTGGCCCGGCTGGCCCGCGCGGGCCTGCCGGTTCCCGGGAGCTTCCACGTCACCACCGACGCCTACCTCGACTTCGTCTCGCGCGACGGCCTGAACGACCAGATCATGGCGGCCGTATCGGGGATGCCCCCCGAGGAGGCGTCCCGGCACATCGCCGCGCTGTTCGCCGCCCGGCAGATGCCCGCGGAGACCGCCGCCGAGATCCGCGCGGCCCACGCGAGGCTCGGCGCGAACGTACCGGTCGCCGTGCGCTCGTCGGCCACCTCCGAGGATCTTCCCGACATGTCGTTCGCCGGTCAGCAGGACACCTACCTCAACGTCCGCGCCGACGCCCTGCCGGACGCGGTCAGTCGCTGCTGGGCCTCGCTGTGGACCGCGCGTGCCATCGCCTACCGGGCGGCGAACGGCGTACCGCACGACGGCGTGGCGCTGGCCGTGGTGGTGCAGGAGCTGGTGGAGGCCGACGCGGCGGGCGTCCTGTTCACCGCGAACCCGCTCACCGGCGCGCGCGACCAGGTCGTGATCAATGCCTCCTGGGGGCTGGGCGAGGCCCTCGTGGGCGGGCAGGTGACGCCCGACACCGTCGTCGTCGGCAAAGCGGCCGGAGCCGACGGGGAGATAGCCGAGGAGCACATCGGCGACAAGACCGTCATGACGGTCCGCACGCCCGGCGGCACGCGTGCGGAACCCGTGCCCGAGGAACTGCGCCGCCGTCGCGTGCTCGACCGCGAGCAGGCCCTGCTGCTCGCCCGGCTCGCGACGGAGATCGAGAAGCTGTACGGGACGGCCATGGACGTGGAGTGGGCCAGGCGCGACGGGGCGTTCCTCGTCCTGCAGGCCCGCCCGATCACCCGGCTCAGGCAGCGGGTCGAGGAGTGGAACGACAGCCTGACCGGTGACTACCTGTGGACCGGCACCAACCTCCGCGAGGCCATCCCTGACGTGATGACGCCGTGTACCTGGTCGCTGGTGCAGATCTTCATCGGCGAGGCGATGTCGGCGTCGAAGATGCCCGGTTTCAGCGTGGTCGGCAACATCGGCGGCCGCTTCTACATGAACCTGAGCATCGCGTTCTCGGTGGCGCGGGCCATGGGCATGCAGAGCAGGCTCGGCGCGATCGAGCAGGTCTTCGGCAAGCTGCCGCCCGGCCTGGACGTGCCGCTGCTGCCGATCTCGCGCTGGCAGATCGTCAAGGGCGTGCTGCCGCTCGCCTTCACCCTGCGCAGGCGGGTGGCGGTCAACACCGGGAGGATGCGCCCCTTCCTGGCCACGGCGCGGGAGCGCTGCACGGCCCTGCGCGAGCGGACCGCCGCCACCGCGACCACCGACGAGCTGGTCCGGCTCTGGGAGGCCGAGCTGCTGCCGTACTTCGTGGAGGCCTGCCAGGTCCTGGAGGCCGCCGGGCGCCAGGGCGGCAACGCCCTGGTCATGACCCGCGACAGGCTGCGCGAGCTCGTGGGTGAGCGTGACGCCCAGGCCATGCTCACCGGCGCCAACACCGACGGGGCACTGGCCAGTCTCGAAACGATCATCGGCCTGGAGAGGCTCGCCGCGAAGGAGATCGACCGGGAGACGTTCGCCGGGGTCTACGGGCACCGGGGCGCGCACGAGTTCGAGGTCTCGATCGCCCGTCCCGGCGAGGACCCGAGGTGGATCGACGCGCAGCTCGCGGCCATGCCCGAAACCCGGGGACACGCCGGCACGCTGCTCGACCGGCAGCGGGAGGCGCGCGAGGCGGCCTGGAGGCGCTTCGGAGAGCGCCATCCCGGCAAGGTGGCGAAGACGCGAGAGCGGGTGGCGCGGTGGAACGCGATCGTCCGCGACCGGGAGACGGCCCGCTCGGAGGTGATGCGCGCCTTCTGGGCGTTGCGCGCCTTCGTCCTGCGGGCCGGGAAGCTCACCGGCCACGGTGACGACCTGTTCTTCCTGCGGATCGAGGAGATCCCGGCCGTGGTCGGCACCGGCAACGCGACCATGCGCCTGCGCGACGGCGACCGGATCCGGGTCGACGGCGAGCGCGGCACGGTCGAACTGCTGGCGCCGCATCCGTGATCTCCGGGGTCACCGCTTTCGGGCACCGGCGCCGTCCGCTCCGTGGCCGAGCAGGTGTTCCAGCCGTACCGCGTACCGACCGCGGGTGAGGCGCCCGGCGGATCATCGCCTCACGGGTCGGCGGTCGACGCTCATCATCAGGCAGCGACCGCGGCCACTACCCGTCAGCCCCAAAAGTGGAACGCCTACCACCTGCCCGGCACCGATGGTGGCGCCCACGAAGCGGCGCTCAAACGGCTCAAGCCCGGTGCGACCGTCACGCTCGACCAGGTCGTCTCCGCCATGATCGAGGAGAGTGACAACGCCGCCGCCGACCTGCTGCGCGACCGCCTCGGCCCCGGCGCACTGCGCAAGATCGCGCAGACTGGCGTCGGTACCGTCAACGGCGAGATGCTACGCGCCTTCGGCGGCTGCGCGTTGCCCGCCGACGTCTGCCTGAAGAACTACGTCAAGGCCGGTACGCAGGTGCGGCCCACGCTCCCCGGCTTTGCCCGGCAGGCCGCCTGGGCCGAAACCGTGACCCGCGTCGAACCTGGCGTGCTGCGCGAAGTGCTCACCGGACTCAGGAAGGACAAGACGGCGAGCAAGCACCTGGAGTGGCCGATGCGCCAGCCCGGCGCCGACCCCCGCACACTCCTCATCGGCACCAAGGGGGGCGCGCTGCCCGGCGTCATCAGCGAGGCCATGTACACCGTCCGGCCAGGTGAGAAGCCGCGCGATTTAGCTCGCCAGAAGTGCGATAATCAAAGAGTTAACTATCAGTTCCAGCCGGCCGGCTGATTAACCGAGTGGCGACTCACCGTCACTATAGGAGTTCCGGGCCACGGTGGTGGGGCCAGGAGTCACCCCTGGAATCATACGAAGAGGAAACACCATGCAGTTAGGCAAGAAACTCACTGCCATCGCCGCTTGCGCCTTCATGGCGAGCGGGATGCTGGCCACGGCGTCCCCCGCAGCTACTGCGGCTACCGCGGCCACCACGGGGGAAAGTGCGGCACGTTACTATTACGGCGCCATTGCCGTGGCACGGGACGGCCGTATCGGCAGGTCCTGGGACTACAGAACAGCGGCTGCCGCCAGACAGCGGGCACTGAGGACGTGCGGCCGCTCCAGCTGCAAAGTCCTTACCACCTTCGTCAACGGTTGTGGCGCTGTCGCCTACAATTCCAAGAGAAACGTCTACTGGGGCGGCAGGGGGAGCACACCCGCCAGGGCGAAAAGGAACGCTATCGCCAATGCGGGCGGCGGCCGCTGGGTCGTCTATCAATGCACCTCGCGATAGCACTGACCTCAAGGAGTCAGCCGTGGCCATCAGTGAGTGCCTGAGCTGGGCTTTTATGGTCGGGACTGTTTGATCGGAGAACCGCCTTCTACCGTGGGTACAAGCGTGTGAGGCGGTGGTGACAGTGGGTTCGTTGCTGGAGGAGTACGCCGAGAAGTTCCTCGATGCAAAGGCCAACTATCGCGAAAGGTCACAACCTCATGCAGGTCACGCTGGTCCAGGGGGACATCACCGCGCAGCAGGTCGACGCCGTCGTCAACGCCGCCAACTCCTCGCTGCTGGGAGGCGGCGGGGTCGACGGAGCCATCCACCGGCGCGGCGGCCCCGCGATCCTGGCCGCCTGCCGCGACCTGCGCGCCTCGCACTACGGCAAGGGGCTCCCGACCGGCCAGGCCGTGGCCACCACCGCGGGCGACCTACCGGCCCGCTGGGTCATCCACACCGTCGGCCCCGTCTTCTCCGCCACCGAGGACCGCTCGCACCTGCTGGCCTCCTGCTACCGGGAGTCGCTCCGGGTCGCCGACGAGCTGGGCGCGACCAGTGTCGCGTTCCCCGCGATATCCACCGGGGTCTACAGCTGGCCCGTCGGCGACGCCGCCCGCATCGCGCTCGGCACCGTACGCACCGCACCGACACAGGTCACGGACCTGCGGTTCGTGCTGTTCACTCCGGACGCCTACCGCGTCTTCGAACGGGCACTCGGCGCCGCGTGAGGGCCGATCACACTCGCGATCTTGTCCGCCCTGTCCAGGCCAACGGAGAGGAAGTAAACGCCAAGTCCCACGAGAACGGCGAATGCCACGATCGCGCCACACCAGACCTGCGCCTTTTCCGACATACCGCTATCTTCATTCAGATCCGGAATTTCCGGAAGCCGGACGGCACAGAGCGTACCCTCAACCCATGAGCGGTTCCGGGTCCGAAGGCGTGCACAACAAGATCGGCAGCGCCGCGCACAGCAACGTTGTCCAGGCTCGCGATGTTTATGGAAACATCATTTTTTACGCTGGCGACGAGGCGCGGACAGCCCGGGCCCGGGAGTTCGAAGCTCAATTCCGCCGTGGTGTCCTCCACCTCCTGGACCGCATTGAACTCTGGGGCGTGGACGAGCTGCCCTGGGAACTGCGCAATTACCGGCTGAGCTCCGCCTATATGAATCTTTCGCTCCAGAAAACGAGAGAGGGCCCCGCCCTCAACGGGAGCGGTCTACGCGTTGAGGACGTCGTCACCGGCAGGCGCCGCCTGCTGCTGGAGGGCCACGCCGGCTCCGGGAAAACCACCGCGCTGCGCCATCTGGCCATTCGCGGCCTTCATGGAGAACTACTCCGGGAAGGGGACGAATCCCCGGCGCTGGTGCCATTCTTGATCAAGATGCGCGGCTGCCACGACGGGGAAAAACGCCTGCGCCTTCCCCAGGTGGAGGAGTTCGTGGCGGCCGTCGCCGACACCATCGCCGGCAGCAAGCCTGACCGTTGGGTAGCCGACCTCCTGGAGCACGGCCGGGGAATGGTCTTTCTGGATGGTATCGACGAGATATCCGACAAGGATCGTCCAGCGGTCCTTGAATGGCTGAAACAACTCCTCGCCTATTACCCCACGGCGTCCTATGTCCTGACCTCGAGGCCCGCCGCCATCAACGAAGCCTGGCGCGAGCAGTTACGAGCCAACGACTTCGTGACTGCGAGACTGGAGCCGATGACGCCTACTCAGGTGGACGGCTTCATCGATCGCTGGCACCTTGCCGTGGCCGAAGGGGCCCATACCTACTCCCCCGGCCAGGTGTGGGAGTCAGGACAACGCCTGAAGGGCGAGCTGGCGGCGCGCCGTGATCTCGCACGGCTGGCCAGGTCACCGCTGATGTGCGCGATCCTCAGCGCGCAGCATCTCAGGGGGAACGAGCTGTGCGACTCGCGTTCAAAGATCTTCCGCAGGAGCGCTCTCGTCGACTTCCTGGTCGAGCGCCGGGACGTAGGGCGGTCCATCCGCAAAAGGTCGGACTGGCACCGGCTGCTCGCGCCGCTTGCCCACTGGCTGGTCGTAGAGGGCGAGGACACGCTCCCGCGACGGACAGCGGTCAGACTGATCGACCGGGTGACGCATGAGGGGGCTCTCTCCGCAGGGCACACGCTCCAGCTCATGATGGAGCAGACCGGCCTGTTGGAACTCGTCGACGGAGAACGTGTTGGATTCCGGTTCCCCGGGTTCCAGGATTATCTGGCCGCCCAGGAGTTCCTGGACCAGATGCACCACGGGCACCTCGTCAGCCACGCTCACCTGCCCGCCTACCAGGAAGTAGTGATCATGGCGGTCGAGCAGGAGGCGGAGCGCGATTCCTGGCGGGTGCTGTCGAGGCTGGTCGACCGGGCCAGGAGAAGTCGCAGTAACCATCGTCGGCTGTGGCTGCTGGCGGCCGCGTGCATCGCGGACCTTCCCCCCGATGGGTGCCCGGAACTCGCCGACCAGATCCGTTCCACGGTCCGGGAGTTCCTGCCACCTCGCGACCTCGGCGAAGCCGACGAACTCGCCGAGGCCGGGGACTTCGTTCTCGACCTTCTCACGGACGTGGCGTGGTCGGGCTCCGTCACGAACGCCATGGCACCGGCCGTCATCCGCACCGCGGCACTGATCGATGCCGACCAGGCGGTCCCTCTCCTCAGCCGGTTCCGTTACGTCGACGACCCCGGGATCCAGCGGGAACTGGCCGCGGGCTGGTGCCGGGTCCGTGGCTACGAACGCTACGCCCGCGAGGTGCTGGGTGACGCGGCCCTCGACACGACCTGGCTCGACCTTCCCCACGTCTCCGCGCTGCCCACACTCCGCCTGATCACCGGCCTTCGGAACCTGCGGCTGCCCCGCGAAGCCGACTCCGACACGCTGAAGGCGCTGGTAGAACTCGACGGCCTCCCGGACCGGCTCGAAGCGATCAGCCTTGCCGACACCGCCGTCACCGACCTGACCCCGTTGGCCAGGCTGCCGCGCCTGCGCTGGCTCGACCTCTCCAACACACCGGTCGCCGACCTGAGCCCGCTGACGAAGCTTCCCGGCGTGAAAGTTCGTCCGGCCAGGCTCGCCCCGTAGCAGGCCGTCGTTCCCCGGCACGATCTCGTCGATCCGTCCCGCGTATGTCACAGGCGGTGGCGAGACCGTCATCACCCGGCTCGCCGACATCCTCGTCATCCAGGCGATCCGTTCCTGGCTCGACTCGGCGCCCGAGGCGAACCAGGGCTGGCTGGCCGCCCTGCGCGACGAGCAGGTGGGGCGGGCGCTCGCGTTGATCCACCGCGCGCCCGAACGGCAGTGGAGCGTCGCCTCGCTCGCGCAGGAGGTCGGCATGTCGCGCTCGGCCTTCTCAGCGCGCTTCACCGACCTGGTCGGCGAGTCCGCCATGCGCTATCTCGCCCACTGGCGCATGCAACTGGCCCGTACGCACCTTCGGCGGACAGCGGAGCCGCTCTCGGCGGTCGCCCGCCGCTTCGGCTACCAGTCCGAGGCGGCGTTCTGCCGGGCGTTCAAACGGACCTTCGGCGTGCCGCCGGGGAACGTCCGCCAGGCTGCGGACGAGGTGAGTTTGACGGCGCGAGGGTGGGACAGCGCCTCAACGCGCTGATCGCTGCTCTCGCGAGCCGCGTGCACAGCGAAGGCACCGGGAGTTCTAAGCTGTCCGATCATGCGCTTCGTCCCCCCAAGCACCGCTTCCCGGCGATCTCTCCGGCGGTGGGCTCTCCTGGCCGCCGTGTGTCTTGCCATCCTGCCCGCCGGAATCGCGCAGGCCTCCGCGCCCAAGCCCTCGTTGCTGAAGTCCGGCAGGCTGGCGGTCACCTCGTGCCCGGAGCCGCCGCTCATCGACCGAGGTATTCCACAGCCGGGCGAGTATCTCCTCGCGGTCATGAGATGTCTGAACACCTCGTGGTCCGCCCACTTCGCTCGGGCCGGGCTGCGGTTCCGCACGCCCACGGTCCGCCTCTACTCCGAACCCGCGCGACGTGTCTGCGGAATACCCTGGCCCCAAGGCGCGGACGCCTTCTACTGCACGGAACGGGCCACGCTGGTGTTCCCACTCACCGATGCCTGGATCGAGGACCGCACCGACCTGTACCCCTTCAAGGTGGCGGCCCACGAGTACGGCCACCACCTGCAGAACCTCACCGGCGTCAGGGACCACTTCGAGAGGCGCGCCCGCGCCGACCTCCCCCACCAGTTCGAACTCCGCCGCCGCTACGAGCTCCAGGCCGACTGCCTGTCGGGGGTGTTCCTGGGCAGCGTACGGGACTCCCTGCCGCGTACCGAGCAGGACTGGAAGGCACTGTCCGAGAAGCTCCGCGCCAGCGGTGACGAGGGTGAGCGCCGCACCCACGGCAGCGGCGCCAACCGGGTCCGCTGGTTCGAACGCGGCTACCGCGCGCTCTCCCCCGCCGCCTGCGACACCTGGACCGCCGGACCGTCCCGGGTGTCCTGACCCACGGGGGCCGGCGAAGACCGGACAGCCGCTACGGCTTCAGTTCCAGTACCAGGTTGAACGGGGTGGCGGTGGCCTGGCAGGTCCGGGTGAAACCCGCCTGCCGGGCCACCTCGAAGAGCCGGTCCCGCCCGGCCTGCGCGCCCAGGGCCTCGGTGCCGCCCTGGGCAAGCGCGTTGGGTACGCAGATGGTGGCCGAGGCGTTGAAGAAGAGCCGGCCCACCGGGTTGAGGTCGTCCGGCAGCCGCCCGTGCGCGAACGGCTCGACCAGCAGCACGGTGCCGTCGGGTGCCAGGGTGAAGTGCACGTGCCGTAGCGCGGCAACGGGGTCGCCCATGTCGTGCAGGCAGTCGAACAGGCAGACCAGGTCGTAGCCGGCCCCTGAGTAGTCGGCGGCGTAGGCCGCCTCGAAACTCACCCGGTCCGTGACCCCGGCCTGCAGTGCCAGCTCGCGGGCCCGCACGATCGAGGGCACGTGCGCGTCGAAGCCGGTGAAACGCGAGTTCGGGTACGCCTCCGCCAGCACGATGGTCGAGGCGCCGTGCCCGCAGCCGACGTCGGCCACCAGGGCCCCGGCGGTCAGCTTCTCCTCGACGCCCGAGAGTGCGGGAATCCAGCTGTCTCGCAGGTGGGCGGCGTATCCGGGGCGGAAGAACCGCTCGGTGCCGTTGAACAGCGCCCGGTCGTGGTCGGACCAGGCCAGGTCCCTGGCACCTCGGTAGGCCTCCGCGATCCCGGCCTCGTCGCGGTAGACGGAGGAGATCAGTTCGGCGAGCCCGGTCATGAACACCGGGCTGGTCTCGTCGGCGAACACCGTCGCCTGCTCGTCGGTCAGCGTGTAGGCGCCGTCCCGGTAGCGAACGTATCCGGCGCATGCCTGGGCCGCGAGCCATTCGGCGACGAGCCGCTCGTTGGTGCCGGTGCGCCAGGCCAGGTCACCGGGGCTGAGCGGGCCCGCCCCCACCATCGCCTTCCACAGGCCCAGCCGGTCTCCGAGCACGACCGTCGCCGCTCCGAACGCGGCCCCCATGTCGAGCACGACCTGGTCCACGAGCCTCTGCAGCCCGGCCTCGTCCATCGGAGCCTTCCCCGTCGGTCCGTGTGATCGCCCGCAGTGCTCAGGGCGAACTCCGTACGGGCTCTTCGAGTCCGCCCACCGCGCGGAAGAGCGCGGAAGAGGTCGGCGAATCCCCGTGCGGCCACCGTTCTCATCGTAGTGCCGGCCTTTCGCGCCTCCCGGAAACGGATGTTCAACGTCGTGCAACGGCTCCTTCGGCCCCGGACCAAAAGGTCCGGGATCAAAAGCGTCCGCTGTGGTGGCCGTTGTCCGACGCCTGCGGGAGGTCGGCCCGGAAAGGACGGAAGTGATCCGGCCCAGCAGGCGGAGCCCCCGTCGGCCGCCCGTACTGGAGGGAACGGCCGAAGTCCGGGCCGGCTCGGTGCCTGCCCGCGTGGGCGGCCGGACGGCGCCCGTACCGGCCCTCGGGGGCGGAATCGTTCCGGCCCAGGCGTTCGATCAGCGGCGACACCAGCCGCACCGCCGGTGGCGTGAGCGCGAGCAGCACCGCCGCCACCACGCCTGCGGCGAGGATCACACCGGCGAGCACGTCGTGCGGGTAGTGAACTCCCACCATCACCCGCAGCAGCGCCGCCACCGCGGCCAGCGGCAGGGTCACCGCGGCGAGGCGGGGACGGAACAGGGCCAGCCCGACCGCGAGTCCGGCGGCCAGGGTGGCGTGGTTGCTCGGAAACGACCAGTCCCCCACCTCGGGGCACTCCGCGATCGCCGCCGCGGCTCCCCGTACCACCCGGCAGGGGCGTTCCTCGATCACCGTCAGCTTCACCGTCTCGCTGATCGCATAGGCGGCGACGGTGCCCACGCCGATCATGACGGTTCCGGCGACACCGCGCGCGTCCCCGCGGCGCAGAGCGGTCCACCACACCAGGACGAGCAGCAGCCCGAGGAGCACGAGGGTGCCGTCGGTGGCTATCTCCATCGCGGTACTCGCCCACGAGGGCGCGTTCGCCACCGCCTTGGTCACCAACCTGTACCCGGAGGCCGAAACGCCTTCCACGACCTTCGCCGGACCGGCCCCGCCCGTGCCCTCCGGCGAAAGCCAGGCAACGGCTCCGGCCCCCACGCCCAGCGACACGGTCGCGCCAAGCAGCCGGCTGCGGAGATTGTTCCCAGCGTCAGTCTTCATAGCGGTCGATCATAAGAAGGACCGTGGCATAACGCCTAAATGAACAGTAATCAAACCTGAGATGAATCTCAGTTCGACCGGTACCGCCGCTGTCACCTCACCGGATCGGCGATCGCCGTGAGCAGCGGCACCGGCTCCTCGGCCCCGGCCGGGCTCGGCGACTCACCGAGCGGCGGACACCCTGGGCGGTGTCGGCAACCGACTGCGGGTTCACTCCGCCCGGCAGTGAAGATCATATTTCGGGCGCTTGATCGAAACGCGAGTGCGACGGCGGTTGGTGACGTGAAACGCCGCGGCTTGTGCAGAAATGCGGCAGATCCCCTTGAGAAGCGCATACTGCGTATGCATACTTAGTATCCATGTCGATCAGGCACGGGCTGCTCGCCCTGCTCAGCAGGGGGCCCCGGCATGGCTACCAATTGCGGGTGGAATTCGAGGCGTCGACCGGGGCGACCTGGCCGCTCAACATCGGCCAGGTCTACACGACGCTGTCCCGCATGGAGCGCGACGGTCTGGTCAAGCCAGGGGAGTCGGACGAGCAGGGCCGGGTCGTCTACACGATCACCGCGGCCGGCCGGGCGGAAATGATGCGATGGTTCAGCACCCCCGTCGTCCAGTCCGACCGGCCGCGGGACGAGCTGGTCATCAAGCTGGCCATGGCCGTCGCCGCCAAGGAGGTGAACGTCGCCGAGGTCGTCCGCAAGCAGCGTACTGCGACCATGCGCGCCCTCCAGCAGCTGACCAGGGCCAAGCCATCCGCCACGGAAGGCACGGCCCAGCGGCTCGTGCTCGATTCCATGATCTTCCAGACCGAGGCCGAGCAACGGTGGCTGGATCACTGCGAGGCCGTTCTCAAGGAGGAAAGATGACGGTCGTACAGCTGGTTGAGGTGGCCAGAGTCCACGGCGAAGGGGAGACGGCCGTACACGCCGTCAACTTGACCCGGCCCTGAAGGGCGTGAGCCTCGCGGTCGACGCGGGGGAGCTGGTCGCGGTCATGGGCCCGTCCGGGTCCGGCAAGCCGACCCTGCTCAACCTCGCGGGCGGGCTCGACCGGCCCACGTCGGGGGGACGTTGCGCGTGGTCGTGGCCGGCCAGGCCCTCTACATCTCCGGGCTCGGCGCGCTGGTGGGGCTGGCCGCGGGGATGGTGACGGGCGTGGCCCTGAGCCGGCCGATGACGACGCACGCCGCCGGAGATCCCGCCACGATCGCCATACCGTGGCCATTCGTGATCGCCGTGGTGGTGGGGCTGCCCGTTCTGGCATCTGTGGGGGCGCTGATCACTCGGACCAGGCTGCCCCTCGCCCGCCGACTCCTGTGACGCGGATCCTGGACTGCTCTCGTCCGCCGCGGTGGTCGGCGAAACCCCTCTCCGACGCGGCAGCCGCACACCACAGCCGGCGCGACACGTCCGGTGAATCTCGAACACCCACCCCGCGCTCCGTCCGCCACACGGCGGAGCCCGGGTCCGCCACACGGCGGAGCCCGGGTCGGCCCGCGTCTCTTCCGGGGAGGGTCGCCGCTAGGCGATCGACCTCTGTAGTCTGCTGCGCATGCCTGGTAGGACAAACGGTCTCGCGAGGATCAAACTGGTCATCGCGGACGACCAGGCCATGATCCGCACCGGACTGCGGTTCGTCGCGGAGACCGCCGCGGACATCGAGGTCGTCGGGGAGGCCACCGACGGGCTGGAGGCCCTCTCCGTGACCCGGCGACTGCGACCGGACGTGCTGCTGATGGACATCGCGATGCCCCGGCTGGACGGCCTGGGCGCCGCCCGGCGGCTGCTCGCGGACCCGCATCCACCCAGGATCGTCATACTGACCACCTTCGACACCGACGAGAATTTGCACGCCTCGCTCCGTATCGGAGTGAACGGTTTCCTGCTCAAGACCTCGCCCCCCGAGCAGCTCATCGAGGCGGTACGGGTGGTGGCGGCCGGCGACGCGCTCATCGACCCGGCGGCCACCACGCGGGTGATCGCCTCGTTCACCGCGCACCACGAGCCGGTCGCGCCGCCCGAGCTGGCCACGCTCACCCCGCGTGAGCTGGAGGTGCTGCGCCTGCTCGCCAGAGGGCTCTCCAACCTCGAAATCGCGCGCGAGTTCCAGGTGGGCGACGCGACCATCAGGACCCACGTCGCCCGGCTGCTGCACAAGCTCGGCCTGCGCGACCGGACCCAGGCCGTCGTGTTCGCCTACGAGGCCGGGGTCGTGCGGCCCGGGCAGCGGAACCTGCCGTGCTGAGAAGACTGCTCGGCGACTGGCGGCCGACCTGGCTGGATCTCCTTCTCTCCCTCGCCGTGGGGATCACCGGCCTCGTCGAGTCCTTCGGCCGCCAGGGTTCCCAGCCCGGCCAGATCAGCGATCCGGTGCCGCTGGCGGTGGGGGCGGTCGTCGCCGGGACGCTGCTGCTGCTCCGGCGCAGGTTCCCCACGGCCCTGCTCCTCGCGCTGATCTCGAACGGCCTGGCCGTGCGGGTGGTGGCGGGCGACGAATACTACGCCGCCTGGCACTTCTACTCGACGCTCATCCTCGTCCACACCGTGGCCAGCGCCGCGGAGCTGCGGAGCCGCCGCGGGATCGCGGGGCTGGCGTGCGTGCTGGCGACGTACGCCGGCCTGCAGATGCAGACGTTCCAGAGCAACGACATCGCCGAAGTCATGATCACAGCCGTCTTCATCGGCGTGGCGTACGGAAGCGGCATCCTGCTGCGTCGCCAGATAGACCGGACGTTGCGGCTGGCGGAACACGCCATCCGCCTTGAGATGGAACGCGAGGAGCGAGCCCGGCTGGCGGTGGCTGAGGAACGGACCCGGATCGCCAGGGAGCTCCACGACATCGTCTCGCACAATGTGAGCGTGATGACCCTGCACACCGGCGGGGTGCGGATGCGGCTCGGTGAGGAGCACAAGCGGGAGCGCGACATGCTGCTCGGGGTCGAGCGGGCCGGCCGCGAGGCGGTCGAGGAGCTCCAGCTCATGCTGGGAGTGCTCCGCGGGACCGGCGATCCGGACCCCGGCGCCTCCCAGCCGGGCCTGGAGCGGCTGGACGAGCTGGTCGCGCAGGTCAGGGAGGCCGGGTTGGACGTCCGTCTCCAGATCATCGGCGAGCCGCGCCCCCTGCCGCCGGGACTCGCGCTCTCCGCCTACCGGGTGATCCAGGAGGCTCTGACGAACGTGCTGAAGCACTCCCCCGCCACCGGTGCCGACGTCGTCATCGCCCACGGCCCGACCGGACTGGATGTGGAGATCACCGACGACGGCACGGGCGTCGGCCCTCCCCCGGCCGGCGGGCACGGCCCAGACGGATACCGCTTGGACGGGCAGCGCTTGGACGGGCAGCCCTCGGGTGGACATGGCCTGGTCGGGATGCGCGAGCGGACCGAGATGCACGGTGGCGAGCTGTCCACCGGTCCCGTCCCGGGCGGCGGTTACCGGGTGGCCGCCCGGTTCCCGCTGGACATCTCGGCGGCGACCGGCTGAGCCGCCTCCCGCCCGGCCCACTCCGCGTCGCTCATCCGCAGCATCCGCAGCCCGATCACCCCGGAACCGGCCAGGTAGAGCAGGCCGCCCACGGCCGTGCCGATCGGGAAGATCAGGGTGCCGAAGACGCCCGCGATGATCGCGAAGGGTGCCCACCACGGCCCGTGGCCGGCGTAGGCCAGGGCCAGCCCGAGCAGGAACAGGCCGAGCAGCCCGAGGAAGCCCGGGATCTGGAACCCGAAGGTGGCGCCGGGATCGGAGAGCGCCTGCTCGGCGAGCATCTCGCCCTGCCGCCCGCCCAGGGCGCGTTCGAGCCGGGAGTAGAAGAAGTCCACCAGCATCAGCCCGGAGAAGTTCACCACGCCGAGCAGCGCGAGACCGCCGGCGAGGTGGCCGAAGACGACTCCCCGGTGCCGGATGAGGTGGATCATCCCGATGATTCCCGGGATCATCAGCACCCAGCTCCAGTGCAGCAGCGAGGCGCTGACCGAGACCTGCTCCGGATACCTGCCGTAGACGCCGGTGGTGTCACCGCCCTGCCGCAGGGCCGGGTCGACGATGGCGCCCGCGATGTAGAGGAGCGGCGCGACGATGAGGCACACCCCTGCGGCCCATCTGCGGAAACCGAGTGGATTGGAGAGCGATGGCATGAGATCTTCCCTTGCGTTCCGGCCCGCACCTGGGCGGGCGGGGCGAGGACGGGAACGTTAGGCGACGACGCGGCGCGCGTCGTCCTCCTCATGGCTATCGTCGCTCCGCTGTCCGGCGGACCGCCTACCCCGCCAATCGCGACACGAGCCCGGCGCCCTACGCGCTGGGCTCACCGCGCTGGGCGCGACGCGCGGATCCGGACCGTGAACGCGCCCGGAAGGCGGGGGCATATATCGCCCCGGCCGGCAGGTGCCGACCGGGGCGCCGTCGTCACGGAGCCGTGCGCCCCAGTGCCGGGGTGAGCGTCGTCACGGAGCCGTGCGCCCCAGTGCCGGAGTGAGCGTCGTCACGGAGCCGTGCGCCCCAGTGCCGGGGTGAGCGAGATCGGTCCGGCGGACAGGTGCCGGCCGCGGGGGACGGGGTCGACCAGGATGCCGTCGTGGACCACGACCCGGCCGCCGACCAGGACGGTCCGCGGCCTGCCGGTCAGGGTCATGCCCTCGTACGGCGTGTAGTCCGTCGCCATGTGCAGGTCGCCGGCGCTCACCCGCCACCGGGCGGCCGGATCCCAGATCGCGATGTCGGCGTCCGAGCCCGGCATCAGCGTGCCCTTGCGCGGGTACAGGCCGTTGGTCCTGGCCGGGTTGGCGGCGGTCAGCTCGACGAACCGGGTGGCGGGCAGCCCTGCCCCGGCGACGTACTCGGAGAAGATCACCGGTAGCCGGGTCTCCACCCCGGGCAGGCCGTTGGGCATGGCCCGCACGTCGGTGCGCCGCGACTCCTTCTGCGCCAGGTCGTAGCAGCAGTGGTCGCTGCCGATCGTGGTGATCTCCCCGGTGAACAGGTGGCGTCCCAGCGCGTCGACGGCCTGGCGGGAGCGGAGCGGCGGGCAGCAGACGAACCGCTCCGGGGCGGGGCCGTCATAGTTGCCGTCGTCCAGCACCAGGTGGTGGGCGACCGACTCGGTGAACGCCGGCACGCCGCGCCGCCTGGCCGCCGCCACCAGCTCGACCGCCTCGGCGGTGGACTGGTGCACGAAGTAGACCGGTGCCCGCAGCGACTCGGCGATGGCCAGCACCTCGGCCACCGAGGCGGTCTCGGCCAGTTCGGGGCGGGTCGCGGCCATGTGCCCGGCGCCGATCCTGCCGCTCGCCGCGCACCGCTCCTGGGTGTCCTCGATGATGTGGTTGGCCTCGCAGTGGATCACCACCATGCCGCCCAGGTCGCGCAGCGTCCTCATGGTCCGCAGGATGGTGTCCTCGCCCGCCATGGTCTCGCCGCGGTATGTGGTGAACATCTTCACCGTGGGCATGCCGTCCGCGACCAGCGCGCCGAGCTGGTCGGGCACGGTCTCGTCCCACTCCACGACGCAGGCGTGCAGGGCACTGTCGCACAGCCCCTGGGCGGCCTTGGCCCGCTGGGCGTACGCCGCGTCGGCAGGTGCCTGGCCGGGCCGCGGGATGGCGAAGTCCACGATCGTGGTGGTGCCGCCGAACACCGCGGCCGTCGTGCACCTGGTGTAGTCGTCGAGCGAGGTGAAGTCGCCGGAGGTGAAGCCGACGTGGCAGTGCGGGTCCACCCCGCCCGGCATGACCAGCCGCCCGGTCGCGTCGACCTCGGCCGCGCTGCCCGGCGCGGGCGTGCCCGGCTCGGCCAGGGCGACGACGACACCACCGGCCACGAACACGTCGGCGGGGGCGGACCAGCCCGCCTCGACCACCGTGCCGCCCCGCACCACCAGCTCGGCGTCTCTCATCCGACCGCGCCCTGCGTCCGGCCGATCTCGCCCTGCGTCCGGCCGGACGCGAGGTAGGCGCGCCAGCCGCCGGCCGTGCTGATGTCGGTGACCCCCGGCAGGGTCAGCGACTCGTCGCGCATCCGCATGGACAGCGATCCGCTGCCGTCGGCGAGCTCGATCACGCTCAGCTCCAGCTCCTCGGGCTCGTTCGGCAGCAGGTGCTCGCGCAGGATCTGGTAGCTCACCTCGTACAGCTCGCCGGGCACGGCGTACCCGTCGGAGGTCACCGGGTACAGGCCGGGGAACTCGTCGCGCACCGAGTAGAACCGGTAGCGGGGGGCGGTCTCGACGGGTCCGACAAACCGGGCGCCGCTCAGCGCGGTGTTCAGGCTGCCGCCCGACATCGCCTGGCCGTTGACGAACATCCGCAGATTCTCCACGGGTCCTCCTTCAGTACTGAGGTTCGGCCGCGCGGCGGGCACGCTCGGCGGCGGGGTCGGGGATCGGGACGGCCGCCAGCAGCGACCGGGTGTAGGGGTGCTCCGGCGCCCCGTACACCTGCTCCCGGGTGCCGATCTCAGCGAGCCGTCCCTGCTCCATGACCGCGATCCGGTCGCAGAGGTAGTAGACGACCGCCAGATCGTGCGCGATGAACAGGATCGACAGGTTCAGCCGCAGCCGCAGGTCCCGGAGCAGGTTGAGCACCTGGGCCTGGACCGAGACGTCCAGGGAGGAGATCGGCTCGTCGCAGATGAGCAGCCGGGGCTCGACCGCCAGGGCCCTGGCGATGGCGATGCGCTGGCGCTGCCCGCCGGAGAACGACCTGGGGTAGCGGTCCAGGTGCTCGGCGGACATGCTCACCGTCTCCAGCAGGGCCGCCGCGCGCTCCCTGCGCCGGCGCCGGTCCGGCTCAAGACCGTGCACGACGAGCGGCTCCTCAAGCAGCTCGGCCACGGTCATCCGGGGGTTCAGCGACGAGTACGGGTCCTGGAACACCATCTGCATCTCGCGACGGAGGGAGCGCAGCTCCCCGCGGCCGGCCGCCAGCACGTCGCGCCCGCCGAGTTCCACCCGGCCGGAGTCCGGTTCGGTCAGCCGCGCCACGCACCGCGCGGTGGTGGACTTGCCGGAGCCCGACTCCCCGACCAGGCCGAGCACCTCGCCCGGCATCATGTCGAAGGAGACGTCGTCCAGCACGCGCCTGCCCTCGAACGTCTTGACCAGGTTCCGCACCCGCAGCAGGGGCTCGCTCATGCCCGGCTCACCGTTCCTTCCTGTGCCGCTTCCCCGGCCGCTTCCCCGGCCACTTCCCCGGTCGCGGAGCCGATGGTGGCCAGCGGCCGGGACAGGTCGCCCCCGATCCGGGGCACGGCCGCGAGCAGCGCCCTGGTGTAGGGGTGGCGGGGCCGGGCGTAGACCTCATCGACCGGGCCGCTCTCCACCGCCAGGCCGTGGCGCATCACCACCAGCCGCTCGGCGAACCCGGCCACGATGCCCAGGTCGTGGGTGATCAGCAGGACCGCCATGTCCCGCTCGTCGGCCAGTTCGTGCAGCAGCCGCAGCACCTGCGCCTGGACCCGCACGTCGAGTGCGGTGGTCGGCTCGTCGGCGATGAGCAGCGCGGGTTCCGCGATGATCGCGATGGCGATCACCACCCGCTGCCGCATCCCGCCGGAGAACTGGTGGGGGTAGTCGTCGAAGCGCTGCTCGGCGTCGCGCACGCCCAGCCGGGAGAGCAGCTCGACGCCGCGCCGCCTGGCGACCTTCTTGGACACCCCTCGGATGACCAGCGGCTGCATGATCTGCCAGCCGATCGTCATCACCGGGTTGAGCGAGGCGAGCGGGTCCTGGAAGACCAGGCCGACCCCCGAACCGCGGATCTCGCGCATCCGGCGCGGCGGCAGCGTCAGCAGGTCGGTGCCGTCCAGCGCGATCCGCCCGGTCAGCGTGGCGCCGGCGTCCAGCCGCAGTACGGCTCGCGCGGTGACCGACTTGCCGGATCCGGACTCGCCGACCAGCGCGACCTTCTCGCCGCGTGCCAGCTCCAGGTCGACGCCGTGCACGACCTCGACCGGCCCCTCGGGCCCGGGGAAGCTCGCCCGCAGATCTCGTACGGCGAGCAGTGGTGTGTCCGTCATCGGCCGGCCCCCTCGCGGATCGTCGGGTCGTTGCGCACCCGCAGCCAGTCGCCCAGCAGGTTGAAGGAGATCGCGGTCAGCATGATGGCCAGGCCGGGGAAGGCCACCGCCCACCAGCCGTTGGTGAGGTTGTTGGCCGCCGCGGCGATCATCGCCCCCCATTCGGCGGACGGCACCTGCGCGCCGACGCCGACGAAGGACAGGCCGGAGATGACCAGCATCACCGCGGCGACGTCCAGCGTGGTCTGCACGTACAGGGTGTTCAGCGCGTTGGGCAGGATGTGCCGGAAGACGAGACGGGTCCTGGAGACGCCGAGCATCCTGGCCGCGTCGACGTACTCGGCGTCCTTGACGTCGCGGACCAGCGTGCGCACCAGCCGCGCGTAGCCGGGCCACCAGGTGAGGGAGAGGGCGATCACCGCGGACTGCAGGCCGGAGCCGAGTGCGGCGGCCAGGCCGAGGGCCAGGATGATCGACGGAAGCGAGAGGCCGATGTCGGTGATCCGCATCAGCACCTCGTCGACGACCTTCCCGCCGAGGGCCGCGACCGTGCCGACCACGGTCCCGATCAGCGCCGCGGCGACGATCACTATCATCGTGGCGGGCAGGGTGACCCGCGCGCCGGACAGGACCCGGCTGAGCACGTCACGGCCGCTGGCGTCGGTGCCGAACCAGTGGTCGCCCGAGGGGGACAGCAGGGCCTTGGACAGGTCGACCGCGTAGGGGTCGTGCGGCGCGATCAGCGGCCCGATGACGGCGAGGAGCACCATCGCCACGGCCACCGTCACCGCGGCGCGCTCGACGATCGGGACGCGGGGCAGGATACGGCGGCGCGCGCCGGTGACCGCCGTGGCGCCGGCGCTCACGCGTTCACCTCCGCGAGAGCGGGTACGGCCGGCTCGCCCGTGCGGCGCTTCGTCCTGCGCAGTCGCGGGTTGAGCCAGAGCTGGATCAGGTCCACGGCGATGTTCGCCACCACGAAGACCACTCCGATCACGAGAACCGTGCCGATCACGGTGTAGAGGTCGCTCTGCAGGACGGCGGCGACCGCGTGGGCGCCGATTCCCGTCCTGCCGAAGATGGATTCCACCAGGACCGTGGAGCCGAGCATCCAGCCGAGTTGCATGCCGAGAATCGTGCTGGCCGGGACCATGGCGTTGCGCAGGCCGTGCCGTACCACCACGCGGAACTCCGAGGCGCCGGTCGCCCGGGCCAGCGTGATGTAGTCGGAGTCCAGCGCGGTGATCATTGAGGAGCGCACCGTGCGGGCCACCACCGCGACGAACGAGGCGGCCAGCGTGAGGGCGGGAAGTATCAGGTGTCGCAGGGCGTCGCCGAAGGCGGGCAGGTTCCCGCCGAGCAGCGCGTCCAGTGAGGTCATTCCGGTGATCCTCGGCACGTCCTGGCCGAAGGCGAGCTGGCCGGTCAGCGGCAGCAGCCTGAGTTCCGCGGCGAAGACGAGTTGGAGCATGAGGCCCAGCCAGAAGACCGGGACCGCCGCGCCCAGCAGGGCGATGAGCCGGGCCGCGATGTCGGCCGGCCGGCCTCGCCGGTAGGCGGCGTACACGCCCAGCGGTACCGCCACCACGATATTGATCGCCATCGCGGCGAGCACGAGTTCCACCGAGGAGGGCAGCATGGCCGCGATGTCGTCGAGCACCGGCCGCTGGGTGAACACCGAGACGCCCAGGTCGCCGTGGAGCAGCCGGTCCAGATACCCTGTGAACTGCTGCCACAGAGGCCGGTCAAGGCCGAGCTGGATCCGTACCTGTGCCACCTGTTCGGCGGTCGCGTTACGCCCCGCGGCGGTCCTGGCCGGGTCGCCGGGCAGTACCTGGGTCATCAGAAAGGTGACGACGGCCAGGCCTGCCAGCACGATGACGCTGGTCACGAGCCGCCGTAGCAGAAAACGAGCCATGGGGTACCTCCCCTCAGTGGTGATCTCCGATGATGGGCGGGCTCGGCGCGGAGGGCCGCGCCGAGCCCGGCGGGTCAGCCGACCTGCACCTGGTAGACGTCCACGGTCTGGTGGTGCGCGGGGTCATAGGCGTAGCCGGTGAGCCCCTTGCGGTGAACCGTCACGTACTGCGGGTTGGACATGTTGATCGAGGGGTGGTCGGCCGCGATGGTCTGCTGGGCCTCCTTGTAGAGGGCGCAGCGGGCCTCCTCATCCGTCAGCTTCTGAGCGTCCTCGACCAGCTTGTCGACCTTCGGGTTGTGGTAGCCGCCGCTGTTCTGCCCGTTGTTGATGAACTTCGAGTTGAACTGCAGGTGCAGCACGGAGTCCGGGTCCGGGTAGGGCGGAAAGCCGTAGATCATGCCGAGGTCGGGCGTGGTCTCGTTGCTCTTGAGCATCTCGACGTACTGCGGGTAGGTGACCGCCGACAGTTCGACCTTCACCCCGATCTTGGCGAGGTCGGACTGGAGCAGCGTGGCCGCCTGCTCCATCTCGGCGGTGGCCTTGAGGTAGCTCATCGTCAGCGTGACGTTCTTCAGCCCGGCGGCGTCCAGGATGCTCTTGGCCTTGTCCAGGTCGTAGCCCGCCTGCGCGACCGTGGGGTCGGCGCAGGCCATCGTGCTCGCCAGCACTCCGGCGGCCTTCTTGCCCGCACCCTTGAGGATGGCCGACTGGTGCTGGTCGTAGTCGTAGGCGTAGGTGATGGCCTCGCGCAGCGCCTTGTCGGCCGCCGGCGAGTCCTTCATCTTGAAGAAGACGTAGAGCTGCACGTTGGTGTCGGCCTTGTCCACCACATGGCCGCCGCTTTCGAGACCGGCCCAGTCGTTGGGGTCGATGTCCATCGCGATGTCCACGTCACCGTTGCTCAGCGCGGTCTTCTGGGTCGCCGCCTGCGGCAGGTAGCGGATCACCACGTCCTTGGCCTGCTTGGTGAAACCGCCCCAGTAACCGTCGTGCCGGGTGAACTTGGCCTCCTGGTTGGGGGTGTACCCGGTCAGCTTGTACGGCCCGGACCCCGCGCCGTTGGCCGCCAGCCACTGACGGCCGTCGTCGGAGCCGGCGTTGGCCTGGACGAGCTTGGAGTTGAGCAGGTAGACCCGCGACAGCGCACCCAGGAACGGCGCGTAGGGCTGCTTCAGACTGATCTTCAGATGGGTGTCGTCGACGGCCTCGGCGGAGTCGTAGGCGGTCATCAGCGACGCGACGCCCATCTGCAGCCTGCCGATCCGGTCCAGCGTGTACTTCACGTCGGTGGCCGTCAGCCTGGTGCCGTCGTGGAAGGTCACGTCGTCGCGGAGCGTCAGGTCGAGGGTCTTGCCGTCCTTGGAGAACGTCCACTCGGTGGCCACCGCGGGGGCGATCACGCCGCCCTTGGCGTACTTGACCAGGGTGTCGTAGGCGGGGATGGACACCTCGTCAACGGTCGAGTTGTCGGCCTGGACCGGGTCGAAGGTGGCCGGCGGCTCGTTCTCCGCGATGATCAGCGTCTGCTTGCGGACGTCGGAGCCGCCGGAGCCGCCGGGGGCGCCCGAGGTGCTCTGGCCGCAGGCCGCGAGGGCCAGCGCGCCGACGAGCACGACGGAGGTCAGGCCCAGCGTGCTCCTGCGGCCACGTGCCACCGGGGTGGCGGGGGGTCGGTGCACTGTCGTCTACCCTTCACTCTTGATTCGGGCGGCCCTGGCCGGCGTGGGCCGCCAGCCGTCGCCGTCCACGATCACGCCATAGGACTGCTCCGCGGCCTCGGCGCTGACGTAGCCGTCGAGCACATCGGCCACCACCGCGGCCGGGTCGCGGTCGAGGGGGTCGCCGTAGCCGCCGCCTCCGGCGGTCCGGTTCACGAACCGGTCGCCGGCCTTCATCGCGGCCCGGTACATGCCGACCCGCTTGGCCTGGTCGGTTTCCGGCCACAGCACCATCTCGCTGGGCTCGGGCTCCTGGCCGCCGTCCAGCGCCCAGGGCCGGGTCTTGCTCTTCTTCTTCATCGAGAGCACCTCGCCGTCGGCGAGGTAGCGGACCTGCCTGAGCACGCCGACGCCGCCACGGAACCGGCCGGCGCCGCCGGAGTCGGGAATCAGCTCCAGCCGCTCGTGGAACACGGTGGACTTGTGCTCCAGCACCTCGACCGGGGTGTTGCGGACGACGCTCTGGGAGGGGTGCTGCTGGGCGTTCGCGCCGTCACGGTCCTTGCGCGCGCCCCAGCCGATGCCCTCGTTGTTGCTGATCACGAAGTCCGCGCCGGTGCGCGGGTCGTGGCCGAGCGCCATGAAGCCCGGCTCGTCACCGCCGGAGGAGGCCGGGATCGAGTCCATCACCTGGGCCAGCGCCTTGTGGATCAGCTCGAACGCGACGATGGCGCTCCACTGGGTGAAGGTCGCGGCCGGGTAGACGGCGTGGAAGAAGTTGCCGGGATCGGCCTTGACCTCCAGCGCCCGGTAGTGCCCGGCGTTGGAGGGCTCCCTGGGCGTGGTCAGTTCCTTGAAGATGGCCTTGCCCAGGCTCTCGGTGGAGCCGATCGGCAGGTTGACCGGGCCCACCACCGCGCCGTCGGAGCCGTTGAAGTCGACCTCCATCCGGTCGCCGTCGATGGTGACCTTGACCTCCATCCGGATCAGGTCCTCGGTGATGCCGTCGTCGTCGCAGTAGTCGAAGGCAGTCCAGGTGCCGTTGGGCAGCGCGGCCAGGGCCTTTCTGGCGACCCGCTCGCCGTGCTCGATGACCTGCCTGATGGCCTGGTCGACGGTCGCACCGCCGAACTTCTCCCAGACCTGCGCCAGCCGGTTCTCGCCGGTACGCAGGGCGGCGAGCTGGGCGTGGAAGTCGCCGATGGTCAGGTCGGGCAGCCGGGAGTTGAACCGGATGAGCTCGACGATGTCGCGGACCACCTCGCCACGACTCACGATCTTGGTGCCGGGGAAGATGAGACCTTCCTGGTGCATGTCCGTGGAGTCCAGGACGTAGCCGGGGGACTTGGCGCCGAGGTCCATCCAGTGCGCGCGCACCGCGAGGTAGGCCGCGGGACCCTCGTGCCCGTCACGGAAGACCGGCGCGAAGAGCATCGCGTCGTAGGAGTGCGCGCCGCTCCAGTACGGGTAGTTCAGCAGGTAGACGTCGCCCGGTGCGAAGTTCTCCCGGCCGACGTACTCCACGCCCTTGACGATGGCGTGGTCGTTGGCACCGAGGAACGAGGTGATCCCCGCGGCCTCGGCGGTCAGCTCCAGGTCGGCGTTGTAGATCGAGATACCGAAGTCGAGCACCTCGTAGATCACCGGGTTGAAGGCCGCCCGCACCAGGGTGCGGCGCATCTGCTCGCCCACCGAGACCAGGTAGTTGCGGATCACCTCGACGGTCGCGCCGTCCAGACGCTCAGGGCTGTTCACAGGGTTCCTCCGGTACCGGTCACCAGCAGCTGTCCATAGGTGTCGACGGTGAGCCGCTGATCACCGAAGATCACCGTCGTCGAGGTGCCCTCCTCGACGATCGCCGGGCCGCTCACCTCGTGACCGGGCGCCAGGGTGGTCCGGTCGTAGACCGGGAACACGGCGATCTCGCCGTCCGCGACGTCGAAGGCGGGCCGTTCGCCGACCGCCGCGGGGGCGCCGGGCCCGGCGGGCGCCGGCTCGCGCAGCGCCGGCTTGGCCAGCCGTCCCACCGCCCGCACCCGCAGGGTGAGGATCTGCCCGGTGTCGGCCATCGCGTGGCCGTAGCGCGCCTCGTGCTGGGCGTTGAAACGGGCCAGCACGGTGGCTGCGGTGTCGCCGGGCTGCAGGTCGATGCCGAGGCTGTGCTCCTGGCCGTGGTAGCGGATGTCCAGCCTGCGGATCAGGGTGCGGTCCTCCGGCTTGATGCCCTGCGCGGACAGCACCTCGTCGCCCTGCGCCTCCAGGTCGGCGAACTCGCTCTCCAGGGCGGCCAGGCTGTCGTCGCCGAGGGAGCGCAGCACGGTGGCGGCGAACTCGTACTCCAGGTCGGACATCAGCATGCCGAAGGCGGAGAACGCGGCGGGCACCTGCGGGACGATCGTGGTGGCGATGCCCATCTCCCTGGCGAGCATCGGGCCGAGCAGCGGTCCGGCGCCGCCGATGGCCAGCAGCGCGAACTCGCGCGGATCCAGCGCCCGCTCCACGGTGATCTCACGCAGCGCGCCGACCATGCGGGCCAGCAGCACCCGGAGGACGCTCGCGGCGGCCTGGTTCACGCTCACCCCGAGGGGAACGGCCAGCTTGGCCTCGATCGCGGCGCGGGCCGCGTCCGCGTCGATGGACATGTCGCCGCCGAGGAACGCGGCGGGGTCCAGGTAGCCGAGCACCAGCGCGGCGTCGGTGACGGTCGGCTCGGTGCCGCCCGCGCCGTACGCCACCGGCCCCGGCACGGCACCGGCGCTGTGCGGACCGACCTTGAGCAGCCCCTCGTCGATCCAGGCGATCGAGCCGCCGCCCGCGCCCACGGTACGGATGTCGAAGATCGGGATGAGCAGCGGGAAGCCGTCGATGCCCGCCTCGTGCACCTCGCCGGGCTCGCCGTCCTCGATGACGCAGCAGTCCACGCTGGTGCCGCCGACGTCGAAGGAGATCAACTTGGGCAGCCGCTGCTCGCGGGCCAGGAAGGAGGCGCCCACCACTCCCCCGGCGGGGCCGGACAGCACGGTCATCAGCGGGGCGCGGCGGGCCAGTTCCGCGGTCATCGCGCCGCCGCCCGAGCGCATGATGTGCAGCGGGTGGGTGAGCCCCGCCTCGGTCAGCCTGGCCTCCAGGGTGCCGATGTAGTCGCTCAGCACCGGCCTGATGTAGGCGTCCAGGGTGACGGTGCTGGTCCGCTCGTACTCGCGGTACTCGCGGGTGATGTCGGTGGAGACCGAGATCGACACGTCCGGGTAGAGCTCGCGCAGGATGCGCGCGGCCCGCCGCTCGTGCTCGGGGTTGGCGTAGGAGTGCAGGAAGCAGATGGCCAGTGAGGCCAGTCCCTGCTCCTCGACCAGGATCCGGCCGGCCTCGCGCACGGCGTCCTCGTCCAGGTCCTGCAGCACGTCGCCCTGCGCGTCGATCCGGCAGGGTACGCCGATCCGCCGGCGGCGCGGCACCAACGGCGGCGGCGGGGCGTAGGAGAAGTCGTACATGTGCTGGCCGGGGACGTTGGCGCGGGCGATCTCCAGCAGGTCCCTGAAGCCCTCGTTGGTGATGATGCCGAGGTTCGCGCCGCGGCGCTGCAGGATCGCGTTCAGGCCGAGCGTGGTGCCGTGCACGAACGCCTCCACCCCGTCCAGCCGGGTGGCGAGACCGCCCACCGCGTCCAGGACGCCCTGCTCGGGGGCACCGGGGGTGGTCGAGGCCTTGTGCAGCCGGATCTGCCCGGTCTCCTCGTCGTAGGCGATCGCGTCGACGAACGTGCCGCCGATGTCCACGGCGAACCGGGTACGTCCGGCCGGAGTGTCGGGGGAATTCACAGGGCACCTCCAGGGACCTGCTGCGGGGCGGGGACGACCGGCAGGTCGTCGCGGACGATCCGGCCGGCCTGCATGACGAAGGGGATCCGGCGCAGCGCGGAGACGTCGCTCAGCGGGTCGCGCTCGGTGACGATCAGGTCGGCGAGGTAGCCCTCCTCGACGGCACCGGCCTGGCCGGCCAGCCCGACCAGGCGCGCGGCCTCGGAGGTGCCGGCCCGTACCGCCTGGATGGGGCTGAGGCCCGCGTCGGTGAGGAACTCCATCTCGCGGACCGCCACGACGGTGTCCTCGATGGGCTCGCCCGGCGGGTAGTCGGTGCCGGCGAGCATGGTGATGCCCGGCGCGCCGGGGTCGTCCGGGTCGGCGATGCCGGCCGCGACCGCCCGCCGGATGCTGGCCAGGTGGCCGGGGCCGACCTCCACCGCCCGCTCGATCTGCCAGGGCGTGAAGCTGTGCTCGGCCATCCAGTCGGGGCAGCGGGTGACGCACAGGGTCGGGGTGAGGAACACCCTCCGGTCCGCCATCTGCCTGGCCGTGTCGTCGTCCAGGTCGTAGGCGTGCTCGTAGCCGCGGACTCCGGCGGCGAGCGCCTCGCGGATCGCCGAGCCGGCGCCGGCGTGCGCGGTCACGTAACTGCCGTGCTCCTCGGCGGCGCGGACCACGGCCCGCATCTCCTCTGCGGTCATCTGCGCGCCGGTGAACGACTCTCCCTGGTGGGCGATGCCGCCGGTGATGAAGATCTTGAGCAGGTCGGCGCCCGCGTCCAGCTCCTGCCTGGCCGCGCGCAGGAAGCCGTCGTGCCCGTCGGCGTAGGAGCAGTCGGCGCCCTTGCCGTGGCCGCCGGTGGTGGAGATGGCCCGGCCCGCTCCGACGATCCGTGGCGCGGCCACCCAGCCCTGGTCCGCGGCGGTGCGCACCAGCAGGTCGGCGCGGTTCTGCTCGTGCACGCAGCGGATCGTGGTGACCCCCGCGACCAGGGCGTCCTGCGCCCGGGACAGCGCGCGCAGCGCGGTCAGCCCGGGGTTCTCCGACTCGTCGGTGGCGGAGAAGGGGTAGAGCACCGACAGGTGGGTGTGCACCGAGATCAGGCCGGGCATCAGGTACCTGCCGCCCAGCTCGACGATCCGAGCTCCCGGGGGCGGGGCGTCCGCCGTGATCTTCTCGATCCGGCCGGCCGCGACGAGCACGTTGACGTTCCTGCGGATCCGTCCTGATCGGACGTCCACGACGTGCCCACCGGTCAGCCAGAGGGTCTCGGGCTCCGACGTGGGCCGCAGCCGAGGTGATGTCAGCACCGCTTGCTCCTTCTGTCCTGGTGGTTTTCCTGTTCGGGGCCGTTGTCTTCCTGGCTCCACTGCTCCATCAGCCGGCCGGGGCCGAGGTCGGAGACGTCGACCGGCGGCGGCTTCCCCTCGATCAGGCAGCGCAGCGTCTCCCCCCACAGCGGGGCGAAGGTGAAGGCGTAGGTGCCTCCGGCCACGTAGAACCCGGGGGCGCCGGGCACCTCGCCGATCACCGGCATCTCGTCGGGCGTGGCCGCGAGCGGCCCGGCCCACATCCGCAGCAGCCGCAGGTCCCGGATGAACGGCAGCACCCGGACCGCCAGCGCGACGTTGCCCACCAGGCTGTCCAGGCTGGCGTCGCTCCGGCCGGCCAGGTCCATGCTCAGGGCCGGCCAGCCGCCGCCGATCAGCAGGTTGCCCGCGGTGACCTGCTTCACCGACAGTCCCTCGCCGATGTGCTGGACCAGGTGGGACATGGTGGCCGACGAGCGCACGGTGGCGTGCATCTGGATCGCCACCGGTGTCATCCGCAGCGTGATCCCGGCCATGGCCGCGATCTCCCCCAGCCAGGGCCCCGCGACGTCGACCACCACGGGGGTGTCCACCACCCGCTCGGCGGCGCCGCGCCCGGCGACCACCCGCCAGCCGTCGCCGTTGCGGGTGATCCGCCGGACCGGCGCGAACGCCACGGTCCGGCCGCCGTGCCTGGTCGCCGAGTCCAGGTAGGCGGGGGTGACCTTCAGCGGGTTGGCGTAGCCGTCCAGGTCACACCAGGTGGCGGCGGCCACCGTCGGTCCGAGCAGGGGCAGCGCGGCCCGCGCGGCGTCCCCGTCGAGGATCTCGGTGTGGATCCCGGCGGCGGCCTCCCAGCCGTGCTTGTCGCGCAGCTCCTGGTACTGCTCCTCGGTCTCGGCGATGGTGAAGCCACCGGTGCGGCGGACCTCCACCGAGGTTTCCAGCTCCTCCTCCAGCGTCTCCCACCGGTCGCTCGCGGCGCGCTGCAGCGGCAGGAACCGCGCGCTGTCCAGCGGCACCGCCTGACCGGGGCGCTTGGTGTGCACGGCCTGCATGTGCAGGTTGCCGGCGGTGGTGCCGGAGCCCTCCCTGCCGGGGGCGCCGCGTTCGAGTACGAGCACCCGATGGCCGCTGCGGGCCAGGTGGCTGGCCACCGAGGCGCCGAGCACCCCGGCTCCCACGATCACCGCGTCCGCGGTCCGCGTGCTCATGCGTCGCCTTTCTGCGATTCCGGTCCGGCCAGCTCCAGCAGCGTGGCGAGGGGGACGGGGCGCACCGGCAGCCGGGAGGGGAAGATCTCCACCCGGGACTCGCCGTCGCCCACGCCCCGGCCGGGCATGACGGACCGGACCAGTCCGGCGACCGCGAACCCGCACTCCCGGCCCTGGCAGGGGCCCATTCCCGCGCGGGTCCAGGCTTTGGTCGCGTTGAGGTCGCAGTCGGCGCTTCCCGCGGCGGTGGTGCGGATCTCCTCCGCGCGGACCGCCTCACACCGGCAGACCACGGTGTCGGCGGGCAGCGCGGGCGCCAGCGTGGCGAGCAGCGCCGCCGGGCCGGGGTAGAGGGAGTCGGTCAGTGCGGTGAAACGTGCCAAACGGCGTCTGGCCGACATCATCCGCCGGGCCTCGGACACCGGTACGGCCGAGCGGCCCTCACGGGTCAGGATGTCGTGCGCGGCGGCGAGCCCTCTGGCCTTCGCCGCGTGCACCCCGCCGATTCCCGCCGCCTCGCCCACCACGTACACATCGGCCCGGGAGGCGCGTCCCGCCGCGCCGGTCACCGGCACCGCGTCCCCGCTCGCCACGTCGACCCGTACCTGGCAGCCCAGCATGCGGGCCAGGTCGGTCTGGGGACGGAAGCCGTACCCGACGCAGAGCGCGTCCACCTCGACGGTACGGACCGGACGCGCGGGCCTGGCCGCGGCGGCGAGGGTCACCGAGGAGACCCGGTCGCGGCCGTCGGCGCGGAGCACGACGGTCTCCTGCCAGATCGGCACCCGGGCGCGGGCCAGCCGCGCGGCGTAGGAGGCCAGCTCGCGCAGTCGCGCGGGGTGGCCGAGCGTGCCCAGCGCCCGCAGGCTCGGCCGGTACGGCCTGCCCGCCTCGGCGATTCCCGCCACGCTCACGCCGAGTTCGATCAGCGAGCAGGCGACCGGCAGCAGGAACGGCCCTGAACCGGCCAGGACCACCCGGTCTCCGACGGTGGTGTGGTCGCTCGCGGCCAGGTGCTGGGCGAAGCCCGGGGTGGTCACTCCGGGAAGCTGCCAGCCGGGGAAGGGAAACACCCGCTCGAAGGCGCCGGTCGCCAGCACGAGGTAGCGGGCGCGCAACCGCACCGGATGCTCGGCGTCGTCGGAGGCGAGCAGCGTGCGCCCGTCGTCCTCCACGCCCCAGACCAGATGGCCGGTGCGGCACTCGGCGCCGGCCGCGCGCACCTGGGCGATCAGCCGGCCGCCCTCGGGCCGGTGGTCGCCCCACTGCCTCGCCACCGCAGGCGCGGGCCGCCGGTAGTACTGCCCGCCCAGTTCCGGCTGCTCGTCGAGGATCGTCACGGCCAGACCGGCGGAGGCAAGCCGGGCCGCGGCGCTGAGCCCCGCGGGACCGCCGCCGACGATCACGACATCCCGTTCGACGACCTCGCCGTACGTGGCCGCGCTGTGCTCAGCGGTCATGCGGAGCCTCCCCCTCTGTGGCCGTCTCGACCCGCATGCCGGCATAGATCTTGGTGATGCAGGCGCGGACCCCCGGACGACCGTCCACGGTCACCTCGCACTCGAAGCACACGCCCATCCCGCAGAACGGGCCGCGAAGGTCGCCGCCCACCGGATTGCGCCGCAGGCTCCACCGCCGCTCGCCGACGAGAACCGCGGCGAGGCTGATGCCGTCGACGGCCTGCACGGAGTCGCCGTCGACGACGATCTCCGTTTGCGGAGCCCGGCCCGGCCCGGCACGCCGGCCGGTGCGGCCCTGCGCCGTTGTCATCGCCCGGCCCGCCCCGAGACGGTGTCCGCGTTGTCCCCGGAAAGGGCTTCGACCAGGCCGGACTCCTTCAGCACGGCGCCGATCGCGTCAAGCCTCTCCGGGTCCGTGATCGGCAGGAGCGGCGGGCGGACGTGCCCGCCCGGCTGGCCGAGCATCGCCATGGCTGCCTTGAGCTGGGCGATGGGCGTGCCGTACACGCCGCTGTAGTCGGGGTTGATCAGCCGGGAGGAGAGCCCCGCGTACCGGTCGACCCAGCCGCGCGCCGCCTGGCGATCTTTTGCCGCGACCGCCTCGTAGTAGGGGACGGCGAACGGGGCACCCATGCCGCCACCGTCGATGTTCCCGTCCCCGCCCAGTTCCAGCAGGACGGCGAGGCCCCGCCGGTGCAGGAAGCTGCCGAACACCCGGACCCGGTCGCCGACCTCCTCAACCGTGCCGAGCATCCGCAGCCAGTCACCGGTGCTGTCCTTGATGGCCACCACGTTGTCCAGGTCTGCCAGTCTCGACATCAGCCCGGGGTGGGCGGAGATGTCGACGGCCACCCCGCGCGGCCAGTTGTAGACCATGAACGGCAGCTCCGTCGCGGAGCTGACCTGCCGGTAGAAGGCGAGGATGTCCCGAGGCCCCGGGTGCGCGTACGGCGGGGGCGTGGCGAGCACGCCGTCCGCGCCCGCCTCGGCGGCGTGCCGCGCGAACTCGATCGCCTCTGCGGCGGTGTAGGCCGTGACGCCGACGACCACCGGGACCCTGCCGGAGAGCTCGGACACCGCGATCTCGGCGACCCGGCGGCGCTCGGCCGCGCTCTGGCTGAACCACTCACCGGTGCTCCCGTTGACCAGGACTCCGTGCACGCCCTGGGCGGCGTAGAGCCGGAGCAGCGCACGCCACGCGTCCTCGTCCAGCCCGCCTTCGCTGGTGAAAGGGGTGGGCGCGGCCGGCCAGTAGCCGTGCCAGGTGACGTCGTCGCGGTCCATGGAACCCCCGGGGATCAATGTTGTAGTCATTTTTTGGGATCGCTTGCATTAGGTTGCAGTACTCAGGAGATTCAGGTCAAGGCCGAAATGTGTTTTTAACCTGGCTAAATTTCCCAGCACCGCACCAAGTGTTCGCGATCTTGTGGCAAAATTTCCCCCCGGATGGGATCGATCCCAGGAAGAAGGACAATGGCGATCACGCTGAAGGACGTCGCCGCCGCAGCCGGGGTGTCACGCAGCACGGCCTCCCGCGCACTGAGCGGCTCACCGCTGATCGCCCCGGAGACCCGGGTGGCGGTGAAGGAGGTCGCGGACCGGATGGGCTACCGCCCCAACCGCGCGGCCAGCGCACTGCGTTCCAAGCAGTCCCATGTCGTGGGACTGGTGCTGAACAACCTCATCAACGCGTCCTTCCACACCATCGCCGAGGTCGTGCAGCGTCGCGCCGCGGCCGAGGGATACCAGGTGATGCTCTGCATCACCGACGCGGACCCGCGGCGGGAGGAGTCCTTCCTCAGGACCCTCGCCGCGCACGGGGTGGACGGGCTGATCATGATAGGCACGGGCAGGAACACGGCCATGGCCAACGCGCTGCTCGCCGAGGGCATCGGGGTCGTCAACGTCATCCGCGCCGCCACCGAGAGCGCCGCGCCGTCGGTGCTCGCCTCCGACCGCGAGGGCGCCCACGCGGCCACCTCACACCTGCTCGACCTGGGTCACGAGCGGATCGGCTTCATCGGCGGCCTGCTGAGCGCCAACTCCGGACTGGAGCGGTTCGCCGGCTACGAGCAGGCACTGAGGGAACGCGGCCGTCAGGTCGACGAGTCACTCGTCGAACGCGGACCGTTCGACTCCGCCTTCGGCGCCGAGGCGACGGAGCGGCTGCTGCGCCGCAACCCGGAGATGACGGCGCTGTTCGCCGCGAACCACGAGGCCGTGTTCGGCATGCTGCCCACACTCGTCGGTGCGGGCATCGTCATTCCCGAGCAGCTCTCGCTGATCTGCTACGAGGACATCCCCTGGCTGCGCTGGTGGCAGCCTCCCATCACCGTCGTCGACAACGGGGCCCACGAGCTCGGGGATCTCGCCATGAACCTCCTGCTCCAGCAGATCGAACGGACCGACCGGTCGACGGCCCCGGCCCAGAGGGGCCGGGCAGGCCGGGCCTACCGGGTGGGCGCCCAGCTCGTCCTGCGCTCCTCCTGCGCGAAGCCTGCCACGACCACGCGGTGAACGTCCTGCGTCCGGTGGGTGGCGTCCGGTGGGTAGCGTCCGGTGGGTGGCGTCCGGTGGGTGGCGTCCGGTGGGTGGCGCTCACGCCGGACAGGCGACAGGGCCGTCACCGTCAGGACCCGCGCCCGGTGCCACGAGCCCTCCGGGAGGTGCTCAGCAGGAGTACGGCGCGGATTGAGCGCGGCCCTCGCCGGCACCGAGGTGGACGGCGTGGACAGGAGGGCCGGGTCGTTTTACAGTTCGGGGGTGCGCTGATCGCGGGTTTCCCAGTGAGGCTGTGGCATGCCAAAACGGTTGCTCTACGTTCCCACGCACCGGCGCTGTCCCGAGGCCATCGTCTCGTATCTGGACGAGAGCCTGTTCCTCGCCCGCGAGTACGGGGAGGAGATCCCCTTCCTGCTCGTCGAGTCGTTTCCGGCCGACTGGATCCCCGAACATGCCGAGTTGCTCGGGCGGCTCAGCGTCGAGCGGTCCGCGCGGGCCTTCCATCTGATACCGGAGGGGCGGCGAGCCTACGTACGGGCGCTGGTGGAAGCGGCGGCCGATGAACCGGCGGATCGGGATCGGCTGGAAAGGCTCCTGATCCCGGAGGGGGTCTCGTACGGGGCGGGGCCGAACATCGCGGCGTTGGTCGCGGTGGCACTCGACGCCCAGGTACTGCTGCGCCGGGACTCCGACACGCGCCCGATGCCGCGCGGGGAGGTCCTCGCGTTTCCCGGAGAGCTGGAACTGCGCGCGCTGGCCGGACAGGGGGTGTATTTCGTCGCCAGCACCTACGTGGGAGATCCGCCGCTGGACCGGCGCGACCTGCTGTCGGCCGGACCGGAGTTCATGCGCCGTATCGAGCGCCAGGTCAAACCCGGCCTGAGCGATCGGGAGATCGACGAGCTGCTCCGCGAGTACCTGGTCGACGAGCCGGCCCGCGGCTACGACTCCGATTTCGTCACCCCCGACCGGCCTGGAAGCGTGGAGATGGGCGTCTCCTGCGTCAAGGAGATCTTCCGTACGGTGCCGGAGATGCCGCTCACCGAGATGCTCGGATCGGACTTCATCCAGCGGAACCTGCTGCTGGCCGTCGGATATCCGGTGCTGTTCCACTCCCGGAAGGTCTACCACCGCTACGACGAGACCCGGCGCGGGCGCTCCGACTTCTCGGCCGCGGTCCGCTACGCGGTACGGGACCTGCGTTACCTGCTGTTCTGGCGGATCTGGAGCGAGCTGGCCGCTCGGGTGGCCGCGCGTCCCGAGGACTTCTGGCGCCCGCCGGGAGAGGTCGACGCGAAACGGTTCGGCGCCACGACGCGGCAGGCGGTCGCCAGACAGGCTCCTTCGCTCCCCGGCCTCGCGGCGGAGTTCGGCGCGAC
Organism: Streptosporangium sp. NBC_01810; assembly: GCF_035917355.1. Lineage (NCBI taxonomy): Bacteria > Bacillati > Actinomycetota > Actinomycetes > Streptosporangiales > Streptosporangiaceae > Streptosporangium > Streptosporangium sp. NBC_01810. The sequence continues at coordinate 4,611,629 of NZ_CP109070.1, forward strand.
GCACCTGGCCGCGGCGGCGGAGACCCGCGGCGACGTCGCGGCGCGGCTGAACGCGATCGGCACGGCCGCGCTCGACGGTGCCGACCGTCATGTCGCGGAGATCGTGGACGGGTTCGCCGACTACTGTTTCCTGCTGGAGCACTGGCCCGGCCTGGTCACCGCCGCGTCCCGGTCGGCCGGTCTGGTCCGGGCCCTGGCCCTGGTGGGAGAGGACCGGCTCGGATGACCGACGGCAGGCCGCGCAACAGCGGTCAGGAGGTGCCGCACTCGGCCGCCTTCCGGCGGCAGGTCGCCAACGCGGTCAGGGCTGCCGAGTTCGAGGCTCGGGAGTTCGCCGGAGTACCGGTCTTCCACGACCAGCCCAACCTGCTGGAGGCCAGCATCCGTGCCGTCGACCCGGCGCTGGGGTGCTGGGTGGAGCTCGGATTCGGCAGCGCGGAGAGCGCCCTGCAGATCAGGGCCATCGCCGCACGGGCCGGACTCGCCATGACGCTGCACGGATTCGACTCGTTCGAGGGGTTGCCCGAGGACTGGGGAGGTGAGGCGAAGAAGCACGACTACCGGTTCGCCAGGCCCCACCTGGACCTGCCGGACATCCGGGTGCACGAGGGCTGGTTCCACGAGTCGATCCCGAGGGCACTGCCGGAGCTGGCCGGACGGATCGGCTTCGTCCACGTCGACTGCGACCTGTACTCCTCGACGCGCACCGCGTTCGAACTGCTCGGCGAACGTCTCGGGCCCGGGACGGTCATCCAGTTCGACGAGTACTGGAATTACCTTGAGGCCGAGGACGGAGAGCTGAGGGCGTTCCGCGAGTTCCTCACCAAACGGGACCTGGGCTTCCGCTATCTCGGCTACAACGCGAACTACATGCAGGCGAGCGTGCTGTTAGAGACCTGAGATCAGCTCCCTGAGCTCCGCCTCGCGGGGTGAGCCCACCTGGTGGAACCGGTCGGCGGCCAGCCGCCACTGCCCGGCGGCGGCCCCGGTGTCGCCCGCCGCCGCCCGGGTGTCGCCAAGCAGGGTGAGAATCCGGGCCTGCGCCAGCGCGTCGTCGGCTTCGGCCGCGATCCGCAGCGCCTGGTCGAGCCGGGTGACCGCCTCGGTGAGGCGGCCCGCGTCGGCCGCCACGGCGCCGAGCCCCGCGGTGGCCTCCGCCTCGCCGCGCCGCTGCCCGTACTCGACGAACGGCGGCAGCGCCCGCGCGAACGCCGCCTCGGCCTCGTCGATCTCACCCCGGTCGCGGTGCGCCCAGCCAAGCCTGACCAGCGCGTCGGATTCGGTCAGCTTCGCTCCCTGCTCGCGTGCGATCTCCAGCACCTGCCGGTAGAACCCGGCGGCCAGGTCAGCGTGTCCGCGTACCCGCTGGACGTCCCCGATCGCGGTCAGCGCGTAGCTCTCCCCACTGCGGTCGTGGAACTCACGCTGCATGACCAGTGACCGCTCCGCCTGGGCCATGGCCTCGTCGAGCCGCCCCAGCTGGAGGTAGCTCATCGCGAGATGGGTGTGGGTGTACGCCACGCCGGTCAGGTCGTCGATCCCGGCCCAGGCCGGCAGTGCCCGTTCGAAATAGGCGGTCGCCTCGACCATCCGGCCTCGATCCAGGCAGACCTCACCCATCCCGTTGAGCATGAAGGCGCTCAGCAGCGTGCTGTCCAGGTCCGTCGCGATGGCCAGGCCCGCCTCGTAGCAGGCGATGGCCTGGGCCGGGCGGCCCTGGTCCCGGTAGACGTTCCCGAGGTTGCGCAGGATGCACGCCTCGCCCCGCCGGTTGCCCGCCAGCCTCGCCGCCTCCAGCGCCAGCTCGTGGGTCGCCGCCCATTCGGCCCAGCGGGCGAGCACCCGGAAATGGTAGTGCAGCGGATCGGCGAGTTCCCAGGTCAGGTCCCACAGCCGGTGCTCGTAGGCCTGCCCGACGGCGGCGACGATGCCCGCCTCCTCGGTGACGAACCAGTCCATCGGCCGGTGGCCGACCAGGACGTCGGCGTCGAGGTCGCGAGGCAGCCAGAGCCTCGCCCGGGGAGCCAGGGCGTCTCGTTTACTGTTCGGCGACATCAGGTAGAGGGCGCGTTTGGACAGCGCCAGATACCCGCCCAGAACACGTTCCATGGCCTCGTCCGCAGGGCCGTGGTCACGCAGCCGTTCCTGGGCGAACGAGCGCAGCAGGTCGTGGAAGCGGAAGCGGAGCTGCCCCACCGCGTCCTCGCCGACCGCCTCCAGGAGCTGGACATCGGCCAGTCGCTCGATGAGCTCCTCCGCGGCCGCCAGGTCGGAGTCGAGCGCCGCCGCGAGCACCCAGGGGGCGAAGTCGGGTGCTCTGACCAGGCCGAGCAGCCGGAACGCCGACTGCTCCTCCGCACTCAGGGCCGCATAGCTCAGGGAGAACGAGGCGCGCACGCTGAGATCACCAACTTTCAGCTCTTCGAGGCGGCGGTGCTCGTCCTCCAGCCGGGTGAGCATCCGGGCCAGCCGCCAGTGCGGCCGGACCGCCAGTCTGGCCCCGGTGATCCGGACCGCGAGCGGGAGGTGGCCGCAGAGCCGTACCAGCCGCTCGGCGGCCTCCGCCTCGGCATCGACCCGAGCCGGACCGACGATCTTCCTCAGCAGTTCGAGCGCCGCCTCGTGCGTCAGCACGTCCAGGTCGAAGCCTCGGGCGCCCTCCAGCGTGGGAAGGCGCTCGCGGCTCGTGATCAGTGCCGCGCAGCCGGGCATGCCGGGCAGCAGCGGCCGGAGCTGGGCGGCGGACGCGGCGTTGTCGAGAACGACGAGCACCCGCCTGCCGTCCAGCAGCCCCCGGTAGAAGGCGGCGCGTTCGGCCACCTCCGGCGGGATCGCCGGGCCCTGCACACCGAACGCGCGCAGGAACCCGGCGAGGACGTCCGAGGGGTCGAGGGATTCGGCTTCCGCGCCTCTGAGGTTCACGTACAACTGGCCGTCGGGGAAAAGGTCCCGGAGCCGGTGCGCCAGCCGTACCGCGAGGGCGGTCTTACCGACCCCGCCCATGCCCGAGATCGCACTCAGTATCACCGTGTCCTCGGCTCCGGCGAGCCAGGAGCGCAGGGTCTCCAACGCCTCTTCGCGTCCGGTGAAGTCCGCGAGGTCGGCGGGGAGCTGGTAGAGCCCCGCGGTGACGGTGAACGGCTGGTCCAGATGCTGATGGATGATCAGGTCTCGTCCGGCGACGTAGAGGTCGCGTCCTGCGTGCATCTCGGGCATCGCACCTGCCGCATCGGGAAGAAGTCCAGAGTGACACCAGGATTATCCCCGAGGGGAGCCCGATGACGAAGGCGATTGTCACCAATGTTTCCCGCCACGACGGAGCGCACGTCCTCGAAGCGCGTTACGGCGACTGGAGGATCACCGTTCACCTGCGTCCGGACACCGGGCCGGTGACGGCTTCCGAGCTCGCGGAGCCGCTCGGGGCCGTGGCCGCGGCCCTGGCGGCGGCACCGGCGGCGGCACCGGCGGCGGACCCGCCCTGGAGCGACGCCGAGGACGCGGCGCTGGTACGCGCCTTCGACGCCTCCTACGACCTCGACGCGGTGGCCGCGCGCCTGGGACGGCCTGCCCGGAGCGTACGGCAACGGCTGACGCTCTTCGGCAGGCTGCCCGCGATGGATCCGGTGACCGGCCGGACGATCGAACCGGCGGATGACCGTACCGACCTCTGACACCGCCGACGCCGCCAACGCCGCCGACGCCACTGCCGCCGACGTCCGCGGTCAGTGCGGCCGGCGTTCGATCAGGGTCCCGTTCACCACCATGGCGTCGAGGTCGGCCTCCTGGAACACCGCCATCGCCTCGGCCGGGGTCTCGACGATCGGCTCACCGCGGATGTTGAGCGAGGTGTTCAGAAGCACCGGGGGCGCGCCGAGGCCGGCGAACTCCGCCAGCAGCCGGCCGAGCGACGGGTTGTCTTCCGGGGCCAGAGTCTGGACCCGGGCCGTGCCGTCCACATGGCATACGCCGGCGAGCGTCTTTCTGTGCTCCGGCCGGATGGGCCAGGCGAACTGCATCCAGGGTGAGGCGCAGTCGGCGTCGAAGTAGTCCCCGGCCGCCGCCGCGAGGACCACCGGGGCGAGCGGCCGGAACCACTCGCGGTGTTTGATATGGCTGTTGATCCGCCGTGCGACGTCGGCGCGCCGGGGGTCGGCGAGGATGCTGCGGTGGCCGAGCGCACGCGGTCCGAACTCCGAGCGCCCTTCGAACCAGCCGACCACCCCGCCCCGGTCGAGCAACTCGGCCGTGCGGCGCAGGACCCGGTCGTCGATCTCCTCCGTACCGTAGCTTCGCCCCCGGTATGGACCGACGGGGAAGCGCGTGGTCAAGGCCGGCGGGTCGAGTTCGAGCGCGGCGAGGATCGCCGCACCGAGCGCCGTTCCGTCATCGCCGGGGGCGTAGACCACGTGGACCCGTTCGAACGGGGTGTTCTTTATGATCTTTCCGTTGAACGCGCAGTTCAGCGCGACCCCCCCGGCCAGGCACAGGTTGGGACAGCCGGTCACCCGCCAGGCGTGGGCCAGCACGTGCAGCAGGATCCGCTCCAGGACCCACTGACCGGCGAAGGCGATGCTCGCGTCGGTCTCGAACCCGCCGGACACCCGATCCGCGCGGATCCGGCGGATCCGCGCGACCACGCCGTACGGTCCCTCCAGCGCGATGGTGAAGCGTCCGTCCGGCAACAGGTCGACGGCCTCCATGAGCTCGCCGGTGAACCGGTCGTCACCGTAGGGCGCGAGGGCCATCGCCTTGCCGGCCTGCATGAAGGCGAAGCCGATCCCCTCGGTGACCGCCCGGTAGAGGTCACCGAGCGAGTTGGACATCAGCGCCGTCAGGTCGTTGGACGACGCGGCGCCCCGCTTGGCCCCCACCACCTGGCCGAGCGGGGTGAGCTCGTTGCCCCGGCCCAGCATCCAGGTGGTCGTCTCCCGCTCGTGCCGGTCTGCGGCTCCCGGTCCGACGACGCTTCCGGCTCCGTCCACGACCAGCACCACGGCCTCCTCGAAAGGGCTGGTGAAGAAGGTGCTCGCGGCGTGCGACCGGTGGTGGTTGACCCAGCGGATCGAGATCTCGGGTTCCCAGCCGCGCAGCGGGGTGAGCATGTCGTTCGCGGCGAAGGCACGGATGTCCTCGGCCCTCAGGCCCGCCGCGTCCAGGCAGTAGGCGAGGGAGGCCCGGCAGGGGTCGGGGTCCAGCAGCGCGTAGCGGACCCGGCTGAGCCTCTCGTCCTCGATCGCGATGCTGCCGCCGTCCTCGGTGATCAGCCAGGTGGCGAAGTCGTGAATGGACCCGCCGAACCCTACGACACCCGTCATTCTTTCTCCTTCGTTAGGTCTCGGCGCTGCCGGCCCACGGGTTGCACAGATGGACGATGAGGATCGCGATCGCCCAGCGGTCGGGCATCACCGAGGCGGCGCCCAGCGCCACCGGCGGGGCCGCCCACTGGTACAGCCGTGCCGTGTCCGTGGCGACGAGGAGCTGGGCGTAGGCGAGGATCACGGTGACGACGAGCATGGGCACGACGCGCGCGTCGGTGACGAGCAGCGCGAGCAGCCCGGCCCCCCAGGGCGTCAGCATCGTCAGCGGGTCGAACCACCTTCCGGCGTGGTAGAGGCTGCCCGCCCGCCAGGGATCTCGCATCAGCTCGGACTGCCCGAAGTGGTCCTCGCCGACGGTGCCGGTCAGCCGGCGGATCAACGGGGCGGCGAGGCCGACCAGGGGCAGCCAGTGCCAGGCGAAACAGGCGGCGAACAGCGGAGCCGACTCCTTGACGCACCCGGCGACGAGGGCCGCGAGCAGGGCTGGGAACCAGAGCTCGCGCTGGAGGAGGATCGCCGAGCCGAGAGCCCAGGCGAGGGCCGTCCCGTCGACGAGCACCGGCCAGCGGAGCTGGATCCGCCAGATTCCCGGCATGCCGCATATCAACAGGCCGCCGACCACCCGCAGGCGCGCGTCGGGGATCCAGGGCTCCATCCATACGGTGACCAGCGGCGGCAGCGCCACCAGGTGCGCGGTCGTGCACCAGCGCCATCGGCGTGCGGAGTCCCCGCACAGCGCGGGCAGCAGCCAGCGCAGCATGAACGGCAGCGCGACCGGCTGCCCGGCTCCGGCCCGCAGGTAGCGGCGGCCATCGGGACAGACGGCCCGCACCGGCCGGTTGATCAGGCTCAGCCCGAGCAGTACCAGGGAGAGACCGAGCGACCACAGCGCCGCGCTCACGGATCACCGCACCGCTCGCACCACCAGCAACCGGTGGCGTACGGGGTGGGTCCCAGCGGCGCGGGACGGTCGCACCGGGATCTCAGCCGCACCGGGGAGGTCTCCGGGGTCTCGATGGCCAGCATGGTCTCCATGACGTGTCCGACGAACCCGCCGGTCAGCCGCTGTTCGGTCAGGCCTCGCAGGGCGTGCGCCATGTCGACGACTCCGATCCCGCGTCCCCCCGGCGCGTCCGCCGGATAGGGCACGGTCGTCCATCTCGATGATCGGGCCGTCTTCAGCCGGACCTTGCCGGTGTAGAAGTTCGGGTCGGGGATCGCGAGGGTCCCCTCCGTCCCGAAGATCTCCAGATGCGGGATCCGGGTTCCCCACACCTCGAAACTCGTCGTCAGGGTGGCGACGGCCCCGGTTTCGAACTCCAGGAGGGCCGCCAGGTGGGTCGGCACATCCGCGAGGAAGGTCTCCCCGGCGCGCGGTCCGGTGTCGATCGACCGCCTCGGTGCGGGCCGGCGGTGCGCGCCGACGACGTCGCGCACCGGGCCGAGCAGTCCGACCAGCATGCTCAGGTAGTAGACGCCCATGTCCAGCAGCGGTCCCGCGCCGGGCTGGTAGAAGACCTCGGGCGTGGGACAGCTCCGTTCGTGTCCGGGGGTCAGGAGTGCCGCCGCCGCGCCCAGCGGATGTCCGATCAGACCCTGGTCGATCGCGCGGCGGGCGGCCTGGGCGGCGGCCCCGAGTACGGTGTCGGGCGCGCCGCCCAGCATCGCGCCACCCGGCATCGCGCCACCCGCCGGGGCCGTGGCCAGCAGTTCGTCCAGCTCCGCGGCCGAGGCGGCGAGCGGTTTCTCGGTGTAGACGGACTTACCGGCCTCCAGCGCCTGACGGGTGATCCCGGCGTGCCACCGCGGCGGGGTCAGGTTGATCACCAGCTCGATCGAGGCGTCCCGCAGCGTCTCGGGCAGGGAGGCCGGTACGGCCCGCGCGCAGGACGCGGCCAGCTGCCGGGCTCGCTCGGGGATCGAGTCGCAGCAGGCGACGATGTCGATGATCGGCGCCCTGGTCAGGGTCCTCAGATATTTGGCGGAGACGTTCCCGCAGCCGACGACGGCGCACCTGACAGGGGGAACCGGCATGTCTGCCTCGCGTGAGTGGGTCGGTACCGTCATGGCGAATCGCTGAAGGCTCTGCTCTTATTAGAGGAGAAGGCTGGAGAATGACAAGGAAAAATCCGGTTCTGTGACCAGATGACATTTACGGAGATACCGTGGCGGAAATTCGGCCATTCCGTTTCGGAGTGGAGGCGGCGGGTGCCTCGAACGCGGGCCGCTGGCGGGACACCGCCCGCGCGGTCGAGGATCTCGGCTACCGGACACTGCTCGTCATCGATCATCTCGGCGACCAGCTCGCACCGGTTCCGGCGATGCTGGCGGCTGCCGACGCCACGACGACGCTGAGGGTCGGCTCGCACATGCTCGCCAACGAGTTCCGCCATCCGGCGTTGCTGGCGAAGGAGGCGGCCACCGTCGACCTGCTGTCGGAGGGACGGTTGGAGCTCGGCCTCGGGGCGGGGTGGAACCGCGCCGAGCACGACCGGATCGGGGTGGGGCTGCCCGCCCCGCCCACCCGGGTGGACCGGCTGGCCGAGGCGATCGCCGTCGTCAAGGGTCTGCTGGAGCACGAGTCGTTCAGCTTCTCCGGCCGCCATTACATCCTCGACGAGGTGGCCGGACTGCCCCGGCCGGTGCAGCGGCCGAGGCCGCCGCTGATGGTGGGCGGCGGTGGGCGGGCGATCCTGTCGCTGGCCGCGCGCGAGGCCGACATCGTCGGCCTGAACGCCAACCTGGCGTCGAGCCGTTCGGACGCCTCCAGCGCGGCGACCATGACCGGGGCGGCCACCGCCGCCAAGGTGGAGTGGATCCGGGCCGCGGCCGGATCCCGGTTCGACGCGCTGGAACTCAGCGTCCGGGTCTACTACACGGCGGTGACCTCGGACGCGGAAGCGGCGGCCGCGGAGCTCGGCCCGCTCACCGGGTTGCCGGTCGCCGAAGCGCTGCGCTCGCCCCACCTGCTGCTGGGCGACACCGAGCGGCTGGTGGACTCCCTCCAGGAATATCGCGAAATATACGGTATTTCCTATTTTGTAATTACGGCCGATGCCTATGAGGCGTTCGCCGGGGTCGTCTCCAGGCTGGGATAACCGAGGCGGATGTACATTTCGAGGATTCTGTTCCGGCCGCCTTCGCCCTACTCTGGTCCCAGAGTCATCGGCGTAGGGACGGTTTCAGATGGACATAGCTGCGGTGTCGTCCGCGGTGGCCCTCATGGTCGCCGGCGGCGCGGCCACGACCATGGGCGAGCAGGTGGCCCTGGACCTGGTCGAGCGGATCCGTGAGAGGATACGCGCGATCTTCGGCTCCGACGAGCGCTCGGCGGAGACGCTGGACCAGGCGATCGAGGAGCCCGGCGACGAGAACCGGATCAGGTCGCTGGCCGAGGCACTGTCCTGGTACGCGCGGCGGGACGAGGAGTTCGCCGGCGAGCTGGAAGGGTGGGCACGCGACCATCCGGCCTCGACGTCCCTCGTGCAGAATGTCCACGCGGGCCGGGATGCCTACGCGGCCGGCCGGGACATGACGGTCAACCAGCGACCCGACCCCTGAGCTCGTCGGCTCCGGGCTGACCGTCGGCTCGATGCCCCGGCGCACCCGGCAGTCGGCCTCGCCCCCCAGGTGCAGCTCGATGTCGCGGCCGGTGAACCCGCTCTCAGGTCGCCTGCTGTGAGGCGGCGGCCTCCGGGCGCAGGTCGGCGAGGCTCAGCCGGTGCGCCGGCTCCGCCGGCGGCACGCCGGAGTACGTACAGCTCGTGGGTGTCGGGGTAGCGCAGCGCCCACAGGTCCCGCGGCGTGGTGAGGACCAGGTTGAGGGCGTAGACGGGCAGGTTCCTGGCGACCCAGCGTGCGGCGCTCTCGATGCCGGCGGCGACGTCGCCGCCGTGCGCCCTGGTCTCACGGGTGATCAGCGCGAAGAAGCGCTCCGAGTCGGTGTCCCCCTGACCTGCTCCCGGTCCTTCCCCAGTTCCGCCTCGAGGTCGTCCAGTCCCTCGATCACCCCGTTGTGCGCGAAGAGCCGCCCGTCCTGCAGGAAGGGGTGCGTGTTGCGTACCTCCAGATCGCCGGTGGAGGCGAAACGGACGTGCGCCAGAAAGGTGGTGGACTCCACCTCCTTGGCCTCCTCGGCGAAACACCGGTCCTCGTAGGCGGCGATGGGAGCCTTGTGCATGTGCGGGGTGCCGTCGTCGTCGAAGTAGCCCAGGCCGGTCCCGTCGGGTTCGCGGTGGCTCTGGTAACTCAGGCTGTCCGGGGCGTCCAGCAGCCAGAAGGTGGCACGCGTACGTTCAGGGGTGCTGCTCAGGCCGAACAGACGGCACATCTCAGGGTCTCCTTCTCCGTCACTTCTGCTCCGGCCGCACCGGCCCGTACCCGACCGAGCCGGCCAGCGCCCTCACCTGGGCTTTTCCCCCTAGGCTGGTTACCCCCGCCACCGCCGTACGACACCACCCACCGGTGATCCTCACCGGTACGGCTGCCACCTGACCGTCTGGTCACGGGCTTTGAAACTGCGCATCCGGTGTTCCCACTGCGACCGGATGCCCGGGTTGCTGCGCAGGACGGGCAGGACACTGGTGACCAGCTTCAGCTCGCGAAGGCGGCGCAGCACCGGAAATCCGCGCCAGCGGGTGACGTCGAAGCCGTAGCCCTCGGCGAACGACGTGTGCTCGTCGGCGGGGTAGTCCATCCGCAGGCGGCCGACCGCCACCGGGGCCAGGTCCCACTCGCGCGGGCCGATCCCGGTGCTGTCGAAGTCGCACAGCACCGGCCCCTTGGGCCCGGCGATGACGTTGCCCATGAACACGTCGCCGTGGATGACCCCGGCGGGGAGCGCGTAGTCGAGTGCGGCGAGCCGCTCCTCGACCTCGTCGCACTCGTCCAGCAGGAAGGCATGGTCGCCCTCGGAGAGGTCCTCCGGTTCGTCGAGCCGCTGGCGGACCTCGGTCATCGGGGCCCACTCCGGCAGGTCCACCGGCGGGTCCGGCAGCCTGTGCAGGCGCCTGAGCAGGACGGCCAGGTCGCCGCCGCCGGGACGCGGGCCCACCTCGGGGGTGTGCTCCCACAGGGTGACCAGGTGGCCCTCCACCTGGAGCGGCTGCTCGCAGCCCGGCAGGAGCCGCACCGCGGGAAAGTCGTGGTCGGCCAGCCAGCGGGCGACCCGCACCACGGTCGGCACGCGCGAGCGGGCGGCCGAGGATCCGGCGATGCGCACCACGACGGGCGCCCGGCGCAGGCGGAAGACCGCGTTGTTCGTGAACTTGATCAGCTCGGCGTCGCCGGGCGCGAGTCCGGCCCGGTCACAGGCCGATGCCAGCAACGACTGAAGCCGGTCGCGGGTGAGGCCGCCGGCGTGGTCGGCGGCATGGTCGCCAGCCTGGTCGGTGGCCTGGTCGGTGGCCTGGTCGGTGGCCTGGTCGGTGGCCTGGTCGGTGGCCTGGTCGGTGGCCTGGTCGGTGGCCTGGTCGGCGGTCATCGTCATGCCGCGCGCACCGCCGAGATGCGCCGGGCGAGGTCCTGGGCGTCGCCCGCGTGCGCCCGCATCATGGCGACCGCCTGCAGCGGCGCGAGGCGGTCGATGATCCTCATCGAGCGGATCTCGGTCGCCAGGGTGACGGCCTCGTTGCCGTTGGCGATCCCGGCGGTCATGTCACCGGCTCTGAGCTGCACCGTCGCCAGGGCGGTCAGCTCGAAGGCCCTGCTCCTGGCCATACTCGGGTCACGCTGCCCGAGCGCGTCGGTGAGGAAACGCTCGGCGACGTCGAGGTGACTGTCGAGGTGGGTCTCGGCGAGGTCGGCGTGGACCATGCCGCTCGTGGCGTCGAGGTCGGCGGCGCCGAAGAAGCTCACCCAGGCCGGGGACCCCCGGTCGCGGGCACGGGCCAGCTCGTCGGCCGCCCTGTTGATCGACTTAAGGGCGAGATCGCTGTCGCCCAGCAGGGCGTAGGCCCACGCCTCGTTGGCGAAGAGCATCGCCACGGTCCGCTCGCAGCTGGCGTCCTGCGCGCAGATCTGTCCGAGCTGGAAGAACCGCAGCGCGTCCAGGACGCGGTCGCAGTGGAGGTGGACACGGCCCATCCGGTACAGGACGTTGGCCGCCAGCGAGGAGTTCCTCGCGTGTTTGGCCTGTTCGAGCGCGCGGGCCAGGTGGCTTCTGGCCGAGCCGTACAGGCCGACGTCGAAGGAGGTCCAGCCCGCGAGGTTGTGCTGGTCGGCCAGTGCCTGGTGCAGGCGCAAGGTGACCGACTCCGGGCAGGCGGCCCGCAGCAGCCGCTGTGACCAGGCCAGCTGTGCCACCACCGCGTCGCGGCAGACCCCTCCCCCATGCCGGTAGTCCAGGGCGCGCAGCGTGCGGGTCACCGTCTCGATCTGCTCGACGTCGGCCATGCCGATACGGTGCGGGACGGGGGTCTCCGTGGACGTCACCGGCTCGGTCCACTCTTCCGCGTCCCCGGATGCCGCGCCGATGGTCACCTGCGCGGCGTGCGCGAGCAGGCGGCGTACCTGCTCGTCCTCATTGGAGTCGTCGCGCTGGTCGGCCGCCGCCGCCGGGGCCGGTGCCGTGCAGGAGGCGTCGTAGGCCAGGCCCATGTAGCCACGTGGGATTCCCAGGCCGTCGGCGATCCGGCCCAGCACGTCGTACGCCATCACCTGGCGGCCCTTGAGGATCTCGGAGATCTCCGACTGGGACTGTGCGGTGAGGGCGGCGATGTGACGCTGGGAGACGCCGATCCGCTGCAGTAACCGGTACACGGTGGCCATGTCGCGGGCGGCCAGAGCCTGTCGCATCTGCGGGCGTTCCCAGAGTGCGGGGTCGACTTCCCGCGCGTTCGCGTTGCTGACGTTCATCCCGATCTTCCCGCCGCCGAGTTCCCTTGCCGCCAAGGTAACCGGCGATGCGACGCCGCCGGAGCCGTATCGGTACCACCGATCATCCAAGCTGATCGGCTCGGCCTATCACCCGACCGATCTGCGGACAGTATTGGTCCAGCGACTCTCCGTATATCGACCTTGTCCCGCAGGATGGGTGATTCAGACCAGCGAGCGCGATCCCGCGGCCCTGGTGTCCTACTCGATAGGAGCAACGATGCTCACCGAGCACGCTCCAGCTCTGGATGTCGGCGTGCGCGGCAAGCACCGCGGGCGCTTTCGGGTGACCGCCTGGTGCCTCCCCCCGGGCAACGCCGCCCGCCGCGCCCGCAAGCTCCTTCGCGACCTGCTGTCCCGGCCGCCCTTCGTCCCCTGCGAGGTCGCCGAGCTGGAGGTCGTGGTGACCGAGCTCGCCACCAACGCCGGCAGCTACGCGCCGGGCCCCTATGAGCTGCGTGTCCTGCACGACCGCGACCTGCCGATCAGGGCCGAGGTGGCCGACGCCGGCGGCGGGGTCCCGCTGATAGAACGTCTCCTGCACCGCTCGTTCACGATCCCGGACCAGGTGGAGGAACTGGAACTCGGCGGACGGGGCCTGCGGATCGTCGACGAGTTCACCGCCGGGCGCTGCGGGGCGCGCTGGACCCGGCTGTGCGGCACCGGGCAGATCGGAACCGGCGTCTGGTTCGATCTTCCGGCGCACCGCCCCCGGACGTGACGCCCCCGGCGGGACGTGGGGCCGGTCGGCCCGGGGCCCGGCGGAGACCTGTCGTGGACGACCTCCCGCGGCCGAACGCGTGGATCCGCCGGCCGGCTGCGGGCAGTGTTACCCGGATCCGGCAGCCGCACCGCCACCCCGGCGGATCACCGTACCGCTGATCTGCTAAAACGGTGTTCATGCCACAAGCTCGCCGACAGGCGGGCGCGGCAGAGGGCACGCAGAAGGCACGCGGATGTTGAAGCTGGACCGGTTGGTGAACGTTCTCGGTGGCTACGGGGCGCGGCTGTGCTGTGCCCCGGCGTCGCGGGATGTCGAACTGCGCAGCGTGGTGGTTCATGATCCGACCGACACCCGCCGCACGGCCGGCGACGTGTTCCTGGCGGTGGGCGTGGAGTCGGCCTCCGACGCCGTGCGCCTGGCACGGGCGGCACGGGCCGTCACGGTGCTGGTGCACGGGAACCCTCCCCTCGACGAGAGCGCGCTGGAACAGGCCCGTGACGGCGGGATCGCCGTGCTGCTCGTCGAACCGGCGGTGTCCTGGAGCCAGCTCCTCGGCGTGGTGTACGGCCTGGTGCTCGAAGGCAGCCAGACCGGGCGGGGGCCGAACGATCTGCTGGCCTTCGCGGACACGCTCGCGACCGAACTCGGCTACGCGGTGACGATCGAGGACCAGATGTCGCGGGTCCTGGCCTACTCCGGCTCGCAGCAGACCGCCGATCCGGCACGGCTGGAGACGATCCTGGGCAGGCGGGTGCCGGATGCCATGCGCCGGCTGTTCGAGCGGGAGGGCGTCTTCGCCCATCTGGCGACCTCCGACGAACCGCTGTTCGTCGACCCCTCACCGGCACACGGCCTCAGAGGCCGCATGGTGGTCGCGGTGCGGGCAGGACGCGAACTACTGGGATCGATCTGGGTCGAATGCGAGAGCCCGCTCTCCGACGCGCGCCGGATCATCCTGGCTGACGGGGCACGGGCGGTCGCGCTGCACCTGCTGCGCTCCCGGGTCAGTGCGGACCTGGAGCGTCGGGTGGAATCCGATCTCGTCATCCAGCTGCTGGAGGGGACCGCCGACGCGCCCGCGGTGATCAGCAGGCTTGGCCTGCCCCGGGAGTGGTTCCGGGTGATCGCGCTCCAGGCGCACATCGCCGAGGAACGGCATGCCGCGATCCTGCTGGCCTTCGAACGCGCGACCACCGGTTTCGGCTGGTCACGGCCGGGACGGAGCGCGCTGTTCGGCAACACCCTGTACACGGTGCTGCCCTGCGACAACGATGCCAGGCCCGCCCTCGACTGGCTCGCCGCGATCGCGAACGTCCTGCCGCGGCGGGTCACCGTGCTCGCCGGCGTCGGCGGCCCCGCGGGGCCCGCCCAGCTGGCCGCGAGCAGGCAGGAGGCCGACGAGAGCCTCGCCCTCCGGGCGGTACGGCCCGCCGGCGCCCCGGCGGTCGTCTACGACGAGGCGTGGGACGAGATCCTGCTGCAACGCCTCCGGGCCGCCGCCGCCGCGGGGCGCACCCCCGCCCGCGGGCCGGTCGCCGAGCTGACCCGGCATGACTCCGAGCAGGGCACCCGGTACATCGAGACGTTGCGCGCGTGGCTGGAGGCACAGGGGGATCTGGCCGTCGCCGCCGGCCGCCTCAGTGTCCACCCGAACACCGTCCGCTACCGGCTGCGGAAGATGGCCGAGATCACGAACCTCCAGCTCGAACTGCCGGAGAAGCGGCTGGCCATGATCATCGCATTGGCCGTCGGCCGGTCCCAGGCCCCGCCTGGCGGATCCCTCCGTGACGAGGACCGGTCGGACGGTGCCTCGTAAGGCGAGGAGGGAGCCTCGGCGAGGCGCCGTCCAGCCGGTCGCGGTGGGCAGCAGGCCCAACGGACAGGACCCAGCCGGTCGCGGTGGGCAGCAGGCCCAACGGACGGGACCCAGCCTCCCGGCGCTTGTCACCGCCCGACAAAACACACCATTGTGCTTGTCCAAAACGCACACCCCGTTCTCCGGCCGCGCCAGCGATGCTCAGGGCAGGCAACGAATGTCAGAGCGGAGAAATGGTCATGGGCATCGACGGTGGGCCGCGTACGGCCGTGGTGATCGGCGCCGGCGTGGTGGGGTTGTCCACCGCGTGGTTCCTGCAGGAACGTGGCGTGGAGGTCACGGTCGTCGACCGGGACGACGTGGCCGCGGGCGCGTCGTGGGGCAACGCGGGCTGGCTCTCCCCTGGGCTGGCCATCCCGCTGAACGAGCCCGGGATCCTCCGCTACGGCCTGCGCTCCCTGCTCGACCCGAGCGCCCCGCTGCACATACCGGCCACCCCCGACCCGGCGCTGCTGTCGTTCCTCACCCGGTTCGCCGTGAACTGCAACTGGAAGTCCTGGGGCCGTGCCGTGCGGGCCAACCTCCCGTTCAACGAGGAGTGCCTGGAGGCGTTCGACGTGCTCACCGCGAACGGCGTCGAGGCCCCCACGGTCGAGGCCCCGATCATGGCCGCCTTCGAGACCCCTCGGCAGGCGGTGGCGCTCCTGCACGAGCTCCGGCGCATCAACGAGTCCGGCCTGGAGATCAAGTACAGCGCGTTCGAGGGTGACGATCTCGGCAGGCAGGTGCCGCAGCTCTCCTCGCGCACGCGGGCCGGGATCCGGCTGGACGGGCAGCGCTACGTCGACCCCGGAGAGTTCACCCGGTCACTGGCCCGCTCCGTCGTCGCCCGGGGCGCCACGGTCCGGTCCGGCTTCCGGGTGATCGACGTCTACTCCCACTCCGGCGGGATCGCCGTCCGGTCGAGTGACGGGGACTCCGTCAGCGCCGACGCCGTCGTGCTGGCCACCGGTGCCTGGCTCAACCAGCTCGGCGCCTCCTGGGGCGTCCGGGTGCCGGTACGCGCCGGACGCGGTTACTCGTTCACCGTGCCGACGGACGAGCCGGTGCCCGGGCCGATCTACCTGCCCGCCGTGCGGGTGGCCTGCACGCCGTACCAGGGCAAACTGCGCGTCGCCGGCACGATGGAGTTCCGGGACGCCGACGCGCCCCTGTACCAGAGGCGCGTCGACGCGATCATCGCGTCCGCCCGGCCGCTGCTCACCGGCGTCTCCTGGGAGGAGCGCACCGACACCTGGGTCGGCCCGCGCCCCGTCACCCCCGACGGCAGGCCGCTGATCGGCGCCACCCGCGCCCCCGGCAGGTACGTCGCCGGCGGCCACGGGATGTGGGGATTCACCCACGGGCCGGTCACCGGACGCATGCTGGCCGAGCAGATCACCACCGGAAAGCAGCCCGCGGCCCTACGGGACTTCGACCCCGTCCGCTGAGACGGGACGGTTCGGCCTGCGGGCGGTGATCAGAACGCTGCCCGAGGGGATCGTGGCCCAGTCGGCGATGCCGTCGCGGATCCAGGCCACGGTCCCGGCGCCGTACTCGGCCGCCAGCTCCGCGCGATGGGCGTCGAGCCGCTCCAGGATCCGCCCGTAGAACGGCTCGGTGTGCTCGGTGAGATCCTCGACGGCGTCGACGTCCAGACCGGCGGCGCGCAGGATCTCCACGTACGCCCCGGCCTGCTCGATCGAGACGACCTGGAACATCTCGAAGTACGTCGCCAGCCGTGGCCGCATGTCGTCGGTGACGGGAACGCGCAGGCACGGGGCCTCCACCACCAACCGGCCACCGGGCCGCAGCACCCGGACGAGCTCGGCGAACAGGGGCTCCGGCGCGAAGTGCGGCGTCGACTCGAAGACCAGCACCGCGTCGAACGCGCCGTCGGGGTAGGGCATGGCCAGCGCGTCGCACCGCTCGAAGGACACCAACGGCTCCACACCCCGCTCGCGCGCCCACGCCCGCCCTCGTTCCAGCGCGTGCTCGTTGACGTCGATCGCCGTCACCCGCGCCCCGGTGCGCTCCGCCAGCATCACCGCGGGACGCCCGTTCCCGCACCCCACGTCCAGCACCGGCTCGCCGGCCCGCGCGTCCAGGCGGCCGACCACGACCCCGGTCAGCCGGTCGGTGGCCTCCTCGACCGGCGTGCTGTCGCCGGGTCCGGACCAGTAGCCGTAGTGCAGGTCGAGCCCGCCGACCTTCTCCGTCAGCGAGGCCAGGTAGTCGTGGGAACCGGTCACGGGATACGGCGTGCTGGGCATCTTTCCTCCGTACGCTGATCTGACTCACCGGCTACCACGACACCGGCAGTGATTCGAGGCTGTAGGCCGCGTTCATCGGGGTGAAACGGAGTTCCTCGAACGGGACGTCCAGCCGTAGACCGGGGAAGCGGTTCAGCAGGCGGGGAACGCAGATTCGCAACTCCAGCCTGGCCAGTTCGGCGCCCAGGCAGTAGCGGGCGCCGTGCCCGAAGGCGAGATGGGGCAGCGGCTCACGGGTGATGTCGAACCGGTCGGCGTCGGGCCCCAGGCCGGCGTCGTGGTTGGCCGACGGCAGGGAGCACAGCACGTACTCTCCCGCCCGGATCTCCTGGCCGCCGACCGTGACGTCCTCCTCGGCGGTGAAGACCTTGCCGAAGGAGACCACCGACAGGTGGCGGAGCACCTCCTCGACCGCGCGGCCAACGTCGGCGGTGCCCTCGCGCAGCGCCGCCGCCTGGTCGGGGTGGCGCAGCAGGAGCAGGGCGCCCAGTCCGATCGCACCGGCGGTCGTCGCGTATCCCGCGAGCAGCAGCTGGGCGGCGATCCCGGCGATCTCGGTGTCGGAGAGGTCCGCACCGTACGACGAGATCAGCCTGCCGACAAGACCGTCACCGTCGCCGGGATCGCGGCGGCAGCGGGAGACGAACGCGCTCATGTACGTGTCCAGCTCGGCGAAGGCGACCGCCTGCTCCCGCGGTCTCGGTGTGAAATCGAGGAGGATGTCGACGTCGCGCCGCAGCCTCTCCCTGTCGGGCTCGGGGATCCCGAGGAGCTCGAAGAAGATCCGCGCCGGAACCGGGAGTGCGAAGTCCGCGATCAGGTCGGCGCGGGGCCAGGAACGGCGTACCGCCTCCACCTGCTCGTCGGCGACGGCCTCGATGCGCGGGCGCAGTGCCCGCAGCCGGCGGGCACCGAACTCCGCGTTGAGCATCCCCCGGACACGCGCGTGCTCGCGGGGAGCGTACGTCGAGAAGAAACCGGGGCGCGGCGGCGGGAACCCTCCCGGAGGCTCCGGCGGCGGGATGGGGCCGTCGACCGCCGCCCTGGAACTGAACCGCCACTGGTCCGCGACCACGCGGCGGGCGTCGGCGTAGCGGGTGACCATCCACGCGCTCGCCCCTGTCGAGAGGGTGACCCGGACCACCGGCTCCTCGGCCCGCAACCGGGTGAACTCCTCGGCCGGGTCGAGGGGGCAGGCGCTGGAGCGGCGGACGAAGAGCGGGACCGGCGGGCTGTCGTCGATCACGATGGCCGCGCCCGCCTCACGCGTGCCGGGAGTCATCGCGACGCGCCGACGTCGCCGAGGCGCGTCACGATGTCGGTGACGAGTTCCGCCTCCGCGCCCACCGGATAGAAGTGGTCCCCGGGGAAGGTCCGCAGCTCGAACCCCTCGGCCGCGACACGGCTCCAGGCGCGCATCTCGTCGTGGCTCACGCGCCGGTCGTCCGTCCCCAGGTAGCCGACGATCGGAGCGGCGACCTGCGGGGTGAACGCGGGCCGGTAGGCGTGCAGGAGGTCGTGATCCGCGCGCAACGCGATCATCGCCAGGTCCATCAGCTCAGGGAAGCGCAGCAGCGCCGGATCCGCGGCCGCGGCCTGCTCGGCGAGCTGCTCGTCACCGATGGGAATCCTCCGCGCGTCGCTCGCGCACAGGTGCGGCGCCGCGTGCGCGGACACCAGCAGCGCCGCCGGGGAGATCCCGTGCTCTCCGGCGAGCCTGACCGCGACCTCGTACGCGACCACGGCGCCCATGCTGTGCCCGAACAGGGCGAGCGGCCGGTCCGCCAGGGTGAGGAGTACCTGGCAGACATGGTCGACGAGGGATTCCATCCGGTCGATCGGCCGCTCGTTGATCCGGTTCTGCCTACCCGGGTAGCACACGGCGGACAGCTCGACGTCCGCGGGCAGCCGGTCCTGCCATCCCCGGTAGACACTCGGGGAACCCCCTGCGTGGGGGAAGCAGACGAGGCGCAGCCGGGGCGCAGCGAGCACACGCTGCCGGCGCAGCCACACGCACTGGTCCGCCGAGATCGTCTCGGTCATGGGAAATCGCTCCTTTCGAGAACCGGGCGCGGACCACCCGCCCCGGTCTCTCCCCCGCCATCGGCCCGGGAGACTTCCTCTCCGTCCGCCCGCGTCGCGGCGAGTGCCTTCGCCAGGCCCTCGATCGTCGGAGCGACGAACAGTGCCTTGACGGAGAGCTGAACCCCGAATCGTTCCTTGCAGCGCTGGACCACCTGCAGCGCGCTCAGCGAATGCCCGCCCAGGAGGAAGAAGTCATCGCGCCTCCCGATCGTGTCGACGCCGAGCACGTCCTGCCAGACGGCCAGGAGCTCCAGCTCGCGAGGGCTCCACTCCTCGGTGCCGTCGGCGGGTGGCACGGCGGGGCGACGCGGCTGAGAAGGTCGTGGCCGGGCGGCGGGTACGGCGACCCGCCGCGGCGCCTTCCCCGCGCTCCCCGGCGGCTGGGAGGAGACGACCACCTGCCCCAGCGGAAGGGCCGCCAGGCACCTCTCGAAGGCCGCGACCCCCTCCTTGGGGCTCAACCCGCCGCTCAGACCCTCGCCGGTGAGCTCACGGTGGCGCCGTTCCATGTCACGGGCCATTCCCACCCCGTTCCAGCGGTCCCAGTTGATCGACAGCACCGGCATGCCGTCGCGCCGCGCGCAGAGGGCGAACGTGTCGAGGAAGGCGTTGGCCGCCCCGTAGCAGGTGAGGCCGGGAACCCCGGAGAACGAGGCCAGCGAGGAGAACAGCGCGACGAAATCGGGAAGCGCGCCGACCTCCCGCAGGACGGAGACCAGGGTGGCGGTCCCCTCGGTCTTGGCACGCAGCGCGGCGGCGATGTCCTCCTCGGTCAGGAACTCCGCCATGCCGCCCCCCGGCACACCGGCGGCGTGGATCACTCCGTGGATCTCGCCGAACCGCGACCGTGCCTCGTCGAGAACCTCCTTCAGGCGCCGGGCGTCGGCGACGTCCGCGCCGCGCACCAGGATCTCGTCTCCCCGGCCCGCGAGGAGAGCCGTCATCGCCTCGCCGTCCTGACCTCCGAAACCGTACGACGGAAACTCCCCGGACGCTCCGGAACCGTGCGACGGGAACTCCCCGGATACTCCGCGCCCGATCAGGACGAGTCGTGCCGAGTACGTGCCCGCGAGATGCTCGGCCAGCCGCAGCCCGATCCCGCTCGTCCCCCCGGTGATCATGTAGGTCCCGCCCCGGCGTATCCGGGTGCCCGTTTCCCGCGTCACCCGCAGCGGCTCGAACCGGCGCAGCCAGCGGTGTCCTGCCCGCAGGCCGGTCGGGTCCTCGCCCGAAGGGCGGCAGAGCTCGGCGAGGAGCTCCGCGGCTCGGGCTCCGTGGTCCTTTCCGTCACCGGGGTCCAGGTCCACGAGCCGGATGCGCGCGTCAGCCAGCTCGTGGCGGAGCGGTCCCGCGGCTCCGATCGTGAGGGCCTCGCGCGGGTCGAGCCGCTCGCCTCCGGTGATCTCCAGGGCACCCCTGGTGACAAGGGAGAGATCGGCCTGCGGCCGGCCGCTCAGGGCACGGGCCAGGCCGACGACGTGGCCCAGCGGCGGGCAGATCCGCGAGGGCAGCGACGCTCCCCAGAGGCAGACGATTCGCAGCGGTTCGGTCGCGTCGGCCTCCGCGGTCTTCAGGAGCCTTTCGTAGTCCTCCCCGCACCCGGGGTCGATCGTGATCCGGTCCGGGGCCGCACGCTGGAACGCGCGTCCCGGGGTGACGACGACCGTCGTGGCCCCGTGCTCCTCCAGCTTCACGATGATCGCCTCGGCGAGGGACGACGAGTCGGAGAGCAGGATCCAGCGGTGCTCCCGTACCGCGGGTCCCGGATCCGCCACAGGCACCTCCACCGCCCGTTTCCAGGTGATTCCGTACAGGCCGTCGGATGAGCGTTCCGGGTTGGAGGCCGCGGAGTCCACGGCGCGCACCGGGTCCGGCGGGCGCGCGACGGTGGGTGCGAAGGGGTAGGGCACCGCGGGCAGCCGGAGCCGCCGCTCCGGCCAGAGTGAGGGCAGGTCGACCTCGACGCCCGCCTCCCACAACCGGGCCAGCGCGCGGAGCAGGACCTCCCTGTCGGCCCGCTCCTCCATCGGGTGACGGGTGACGTTGACGACCACCGAGTCCGTGCCCGCCCGTGCCCGGACCGGCGCGCTCAGCGTCGTGCCGGGACCCACCTCGACGAGGATCTTCGGCCCTTCGGCCAGGACATGGTCGAGCGCGGCGTCGAACCTGACCGTCGCCCTCAGATGGGTGACCCAGTACTCCGGATCGGCGAAGTCGGCGTCACCGGTCCCCGTCACGCCTGAGATCAGGCGCGCCGAGGGAGCGCGCAGCGTGATCCTGGCGAGGAAGTCGCGAAACTCCCCGAGTACGGGGTCGACCAGGGCCGAATGCGCGGCGGTGCTGAGCGGCAGCAGGCGGCCGGTGATCCCGCGCCGGTCCAGCAGCTCCCTGACCTCGGCGATGTACGCGGCGGGCCCGGCGAGCACGCAGGACTCCGGGCCGTTGACCACCGACAGGCACACCCCTTCTCCGAGAAAGGGCTCCACCTCCCGCTCGGAGGCGGGAACCGCCAGCATCGCCCCGTCGTGCAGCGAGGCCAGGAGCTCGCCACGTTTGCACACGATGGCGAGGGCGTCGCGCAGCGACATGACACCCGCGACGCAGGCCGCCGCGTACTCACCGAGGCTGTGCCCCATCAGCAGGGAGGGAGTCACTCCCCGCGCCACCAGGAGCCGGGCGAGTGCGATCTCCATGACGAACACGGCGGGCAGCGCCAGGGAGGGATCGCTCTCCCCCGCCGCGCCCGCTTCGACCACCTCGTTCACCTCTCCCGCTTCGACCACCTCGTCCGCCTCGACCGCATCGCCCGCCTCGACCGCCTCGTCCGGAACGGCGATCGGCACCGTACCGGGCTCGTCCGTCCACAGGGCACGCAACCGCACGGCGGCCGAACGGTCGGGCAGCAGGTCCAGGCACTCGTCCACGGCCGCGCGGAAGACCGGTTCCTCGCGGTAGAGCTCGCGCCCCATCCCGGGATACCGCGTTCCTCCGCCCGGGAACATGAACACCACGTCGCGGTTGCCCGTACGGACGGCGGAGGCGGGAGCGGACCCGCCGGTCGCGTGCCCGCGCAGCTCCGCCACGGCGTGGGAACGGTCGCGGAAGACTCCGGCGTGGCGGAAGGGGAGATGGCGACGGCCGACCGCGAGGGTACGGGCGAGATCGGCGAACTCGGGATCGGAGACGTCATGAAGGGCGTCCGCGCAGGATCCGGCCATCTCGGCGAGGGCGGTCTCGTCACGCGCGGACAGCGCGACGAGCTGCCACCCGGGAGCCGGGGCGGCGGGCGGGCGCGGCGGCGGCTCCTCAAGGATCACGTGGGCGTTGGTGCCGCCGATGCCGAAGGAGCTGACGGCCGCGCGGCGGGGGACATCCGTGAGCGGCCAGTCCTCCGCCGCCGCCGCGAGGCGGAACGGGCTCGTCTCGAAGTCGATCTCGGGGTTGGGGTGCGGCGAGACGACGGGGCTGGGCGGGATCCGGCCGTGGTGGACCATCAGCGCGGCCTTGATGAAACCGGCCACTCCGGCTGCCGCGTCGGTGTGCCCGATGTTCGATTTCACCGAGCCCAGCCGGCAGTACCCACTCCCGGTCGCCCCTGCCGCCCGGTAGGCCCGGGTCAGCGCGGTGACCTCCACCGCGTCTCCGAGCGCCGTGGCCGTTCCGTGCGCCTCGACGTAGGCGACGGTGTCCGGGTCGACGCCGGACACCGCGAGCGCGGCCTCCACCGCGGCCTGCTGGCCGCGGACGCCCGGTGCCGCGTAGCTGAGCTTGTCCGAGCCGTCGTTGGTGACCGCGCTTCCGGCGACCACCGCGTAGACGCGGTCGCCGTCGGCCAGGGCGTCCCCGAGCCTGCGCAGTGCCACGATCCCGAGGCCGTCGGCGGGGACGAACCCCGACGCGTCGCGGTCGAAGGACCGGACGTGGCCGTCGGCGGACCAGACACCGCCCTCCTGGTGGAGGTAGCCCTGCCGGCGCAGCGGCGTCCAGGAGACCCCGCCGGCCAGGGCCATGTCACAGTCGTGGGTGATGAGCGCCCGGCAGGCGAGGTGGATCGCGACGAGCGAGGTGGAGCAGGCGGCCTGCACGGTGATGCTCGGCCCGGTCAGGCCGAGCTTGTAGGAGGCCCGGGTGGAGAGGAAGTCCTTGTCGTCGGCGGCCGCCAGGAGGTCGGCGGAGGTGCCGAGGAAGGCCCCGCGATCCCTGTCGCGGTGCGTGCCGAGGGTCTGCCCCGCGTAGACGCCGATGGTGCCGGGGAAGTGACCGGGCGCGTGACCGGTGTCGTCCAGGGCGTGCCAGGCGGCTTCGAGGAACATCCGCTGCTGCGGGTCCATGAGGGCCGCCTCGCGCGCCGAGTAGCCGAAGAAGGCGGCGTCGAACCGGTCGGCGTCCCAGAGGATGCCGCCGGCGGGAACCAGCGCGGGATCGGCGAGGCGCGCCTCGCTCGCCCCGCCTTCCCGCAGCTCGTCCAAAGTGAGCTCGGAGATGCCCCGGCGGCCCTCGGCGATGAGGCGCCAGTATTCGGCGGCGCCGCGTGCGCCGGGAAAGCGGCAGGCGATGCCGACGACCGCGATGTCGGCACCCGAGACGCCGGCACCCGCGATGTCGGCACCCGAGACGCCGGCACCCGCGATGTCGGCGCCGTCCGCGTTCGTCGGTTTCAACTCTGTCGTCCTTTCCAGCGGCGTTCCTCCAGTGACCGGCTTCCGGCGAGCAGGTTCCTCCTGCTCGCCGCGGCCGTCGCAAGGTCTCGCTCGGACCGGTCACGGTCCCTGACGCGCATGAGGTCCCGCTCGGACCGGTCACCATCCCTGACGCGCGTGTCGAGAAGTGCCGCGAGCGACCGCACGTCGGGGGCCGCGATGAGATCGGCGACGGGGAGCAGGACCCCCCGGCGTTCGTGGATGTCGGCCTGGAGCGTGATGAGGTCGACCGAGGTCCCGCCGAGCTCGAAGAAGTTCTCCTCCGCGCCGACCTCGTCGAGTCCCAGGAGCAGCCCCACCATCTCGGCCACCTCTCGCTCTCCCGGGCACGAGGGCACCGCTTGTCCGTACCGCGGCCGACTGCCCGCCGCGTTCGGCAGCGCCGCGCGGTCGACCTTGCCGTGGGAGGTCAGCGGGAGCCGGTCCAGCGTCACGAAGATCGACGGGATCATGTACGCGGGGAGCTGACCGGCGAGCAGGTCGCGCAGCTCGCCGGCGGGCACCCTCGGCCCCCGCGAGAGCTGCGCGTACGCGGTGAGCCTGGCGGTTCCGGTCTCCCCGCCGGTGGTGGTCACCGCCGCGCCCGTGACGCGCGGGTGGCGCATCAGGGCCGCTTCGACCTCGCCGGGTTCGATCCGGTATCCCCGGACGTTGAGCTGCTCGTCGATCCGCCCCACAAAGTCGATCTCTCCTCCGGGCAGCCGCCGGGCGAGGTCGCCGGTACGGTACAGGCGCGCGCCGGGGCGCCCCGCGAACCTGTCGGGGACGAACCTCTCGCGTGTCAGGTCGGGCCGCTTCAGGTATCCCCGCGCCACACCACGCCCTCCGACGCACAGTTCGCCGGTCTCCCCCTCGGCGACCGGGTCACCCGCCGCGTCGAGGATGTGGACCTCGACCCCGGCCAGCGGGCGTCCGACGGACGGCCTGCCGGTCCCCTGCCGGCAGCGCCCGGCCGTCGCGGACACGGTGACCTCCGTCGGGCCGTAGGCGTTGAACAGGCGCACCCTGGGCGCCCACCGCTCCACCAGGAACTCGGGCAGCGCCTCGCCCCCCGAGGTGAGGGTGGTCACCGGTACCGGGACGTCCTCGGGCAGGGTGGCCAGCAGCGACGGCGCGCCCGACAGGTGGGTGATGTCCAGCTCGCACAGGATGCGGCTCAGCTCGCGGCCGTACAGCGGCACCCCGGCCTCGGGGACGCACAGGGTCGCGCCGTTGAGCAGGCTCATCGCGAACTCCCAGACCCAGGCGTCGAATGTGAACGGCGCGAACTGCAGGACGCGGGCCCCTTCGAGGTCGCCGAAGAGCGACCGCAGCCCCTCCGCCAGGTTGGTCACGCCGCCGTGGTCCACCAGCACGCCCTTGGGGGCACCGGTCGATCCCGAGGTGTAGAGCACGTAGGCGAGGCTGTCGGCCCGTGTCGCCGACGCGGCGCTTCCCCGCGTCGCTCCCATGGCGGGATCCGACGTCGCTCCCAAGATGGGCCGAGGCCGGTGCCGGCCGTTGGCGGGATCCGGTCTTCCGAGGCCTGGCCGTACGGAGCGCAGGCCGTGTCCGGGCAGCAGTTCCTCCGGGTCCCGGTCGGCGACGACGATCCGGGCGCCCGTGTCGGACAGCACCAGCTCGTTGCGCCCCACCGGATGCGACGGCGGCAGGGGCACGTAGGCGCCGCCGGCCTTCCAGATGGCCAGGACCGCCGCGGGCAGCAGGAAGGAGCGCTCCATCAGCACCCCCACCGTGTCGCCCGCCCGCACCCCGGCCGCCACGAGCTCACCGGCCAGGGCCGTGGCGTGCTCCCGCAACTCCGCGTACGTCATCCGCCCGCCCGGGTGGACGAGAGCGTCACGCCCGGGCGCGGCCTCGGCCCATGCCTCGAAGAGACGGTCGGCACCGACCTCGGCCCATCTCTCGAAGAGACGGTCGACACCGACCTCGGCCCATCTCTCGAAGAGACGGTCGACACCGGCCTCGCCGCCAACCGGTTCAAACCCGTGCATGCTTCCCCTCAGCGGTTATGGACGGCCGCTCGGCGGCTGCGGAACTGTTCGGTGAGCACCGCCACGTGCTCGCGCCGGTAGCCCTGCTCCATCGCCCTCAGCACGCGCTCACGCATCACGCCCAGGTAGGACTGGTCGATCCCGGCCCGCTCCGCGATGCCGGTCAGGTTGTTGAGGACGTCCAGGTGCGAGGTCAGCGGAGCCTGCTCGAAGGTGTAGTCACGGCGCGCGATGAGACCGAGGCCGATGCCGATCGTGTTCTGGAAACCGGGGTCGTAGAGCGGCACGGATTCGGCGAAGTCGTTGAGGGGGACGCCCATGCTCTCCGCGATGGCCGAGCATTCGAGGAAACCGTTGACGAACGCGTAGTAGAAGGCGCTGGACACGACGTGGTAGGCCTTCGCGTAACCGGGATCGGCGCCCAGGCGCACCTGCTTGCCGGACAGTGCCTCGGTCACCCCCGCCATCTCCTTGAAATCCTCGGCCGCCCCGCCGTAAACGGTGAAGCAGTCCTCGGTGCCGATGGCGTCCGGGTAGTTGAGGATCGCGGCCTCCAGGTATCTGCCTCCCGCGGCCTCGACCCGCGCCCGCAGCGGGAGGACGTCGTCGGGGACGCCGCTGGCGTTCTGCACGACGAGCCTGCCCGAGAGGTCGGCCCCGGCCTCGTCGAGGACCTGGTGGGTGATCTCGTAGTTGAGCAGGCAGAGCAGCACGATCGGGGAGGCCTCGATCGCGCCGGCCGCCTTCGCGTGGGCGTGGACGTTCCTTCCCGCGAGCCTCTCCGACCGTTCGGGTGTGCGGTTCCAGACCGAGACCTCCAGACCGGAGTCGGCGCAGGCCCGTACCACCGCGGAACCGATCACGCCGGTTCCGATGACCGTCACGTCCGTCATGTCATTGCTCCATCCTGGTGAAGGTCATGACCACTCCGCCGACCTCGGTGGCGTCCGCCCACGCGGCGAAGGTGTCGATCAGCCGCGCGGTGTCGGACGTCCCGCCCCCGGTTTCAAGCCGCTCCCGGAGCCCCCCTACGAGACGGGGGAAGGAACCGCGCACGTTCTCCGTGATGTCGACGAGCTCGGTGACGACCATCCCCGCCTCCCGCGCCGCCGACAGGTGCTCCTCGGGCGCGTCGAGCGAAACGGCGTTCAGCATGGTCAGGTAGGGGCCGATGCGCTCGCGGATCTCCTCCGTCATCGGAACCCGTAGGTAGGGCGTCTCGACCACCAGGCGACCCTGCGGGCGCAGGACCCTGGCGATGCCCCGGTAGAGGTCGGCGACGTCGAAGTGCGGGGTGACCTCGAAGGCCAGCACCGCGTCGAACGAGGCGGCGGCGAACGGCAGGTCCAGCGCGTCGACGCGCCGGAACCGCACCCTCTCCGCCATCCCGTGCGCCGCGGCGTGCTCGGCCCCGTTGCGCAGCGCCTGCCGGTCGATGTCGATCGCGACGACCCGCGCCCCCAGGGTCCTGGCCAGGCGCACCGCCGGGCGGCCGTTGCCGCAGCCCACGTCCAGCACCTGTGAGCCGGGGCCGACGTCCAGCCGGGCCAGCACGAAGTCGGTCATCCGCTCCGTGGCCTCGGAGATCGAGGCGTCGTCGTCGGGGCCCGTCCAGAAGCCGTAGTGCCGGTCGGGTCCCGCCGTCTCGCCCACCAGCGCGGCGAGCTCGTTGTAGGTCGACTCGATCTCCGAGGGAGCCGTTCTGACATTTCCCATGTCCACCCGGAGTTCGGAGTCTCCATCACCCAGATCAGAAATGAGAAACCTCCCGAACCGGCACCAATAAGCATAAATTGCGGGTCGAATTAATTCCCCGGCCAAGCGAAACAGTAGCAGCGGGGGCCGACCCAGTCGACGACCTCGAATATCGGTTTCCGGCCCGCTTGAGTCAACATTCCCACGAACATCGGTGCCGACACGCCACCCTTTCGCCATAAAACCATTTATCGACAAAGGGCAATGAAAATCGGATCTGTCTTTCTTGGTTTTGCCTTTCCCGCTCCACGGGTAATCCCGGTACGGAAGCCGGACCGCCTCCGCGGATGGCGAACCAAACGACTAATCGGCGCCGTTGCCCACAAAACGGATAACCGACTCAGGTTGATGGGCGTCAACGGTGACGCCGAGGTCCAGCGCGGTGGCCGATTCCGGCCGTGAACCCAAGCCAGCGAACCGAGTCATTCACCGGAGAGACCGTGGACATCATTCCCGAGCCCGTCGACTACCCTTTCGGTAAACCCATTCGTCTCGACGTCGACTCCGAATACGCGCGGTGCCGCGAGCGGCCCGGGCTGACCAGGGTCCGCCCGCCCTACGGTGACGACGCCTGGCTGGTGACCCGCTACCACGACATGCGTTCGGTGCTGCGCGACCGCCGCTTCGTCCGGACGCCTCCTCCCGGCGGCGACGAGGCGCGCCTCACCGTCCTGCCGCTCCAGGACAGCATCCTCAACACCGACCCCCCACAGCAGACCCGGTTGCGCCGGGTGCTGGCGAGCGGGCTCAGATTCAACACCGAGCGGATCCACCTGCTCCGATCGATCGCCGAGCAGCACTCCCGTGCGCTGATGGCCGGGTTCGCGGACGCGCCTCCCCCGTACGATCTGGTCGGCGACTACATCAAGCCGCTGGTCGTGGAGGTGCTGTGCCCCCTGATCGGTATCCCCAAGCAGGACCTTGCGATCTTCCTGAACTGGTTCGAGGGGTTCGCGAGCACCGCGCTGGCCGCCGACGTCGTGGAGGCCAGGGTCGAGGAGATCTCCCGCTACACCGACCGGCTCATCGCCGCCCGGCGCGCGGAGCCGAGGGACGACCTCGTCAGCGTCCTCGCATGCGCCCTCGACTCCGACGGCGGGAACACCGTCCACGCCCTTGACTCCGACGGCGCGGACGGTGTTCCCGCCGCGGACGGCGGGCTCGCCGAGGCGGAGATCAAGGAACTGGTCAACGACATCCTCCTGGCGGTCGACAACGTCTCGACACAGCTGACGAACGCCTTCTACCTGCTGGTCACCTCACCCGGAAAGCTGGAGGAGCTGCGCGCGGATCCCGAGCTCATCCCACAGGCCGTCGACGAACTCATACGCTACGCGCCGTTCCCCTCGCACGTCACCTTCGCCCGCTACGCCATCGAGGACGTGGAGGTGGGCGGCACGCTGGTGCACGCGGGAGAGCAGGTGCTACCCGCCCTTCCCTCGGGCAACCATGATCCGTCGGTGTTCGCCAACCCCGGCGAGCTCGACTTCCACCGTGGCGCCAACCCGCACCTCTCCTTCGGGTACGGAACGCACCACTGCATGGGGGCGCCCCTGGTGCGCATGCTGATAGGAGTCGCGATCTCCTCGCTGTCGGAGTGCCCGCCCATGCGCCTCGCCGTCCCGGACGACGAGCTGCCGTGGCGCTCTGACCTGCTGATCCGCCGCGTGGAGACACTGCCCGTCACCCGGTGACGCCGCGCCCGGTGCCCGGATCGCCGAAAAGGGACCGCATGGAAGGTACCTGAACCACCGAAAAGGGACCCCATGGAAGGTACCTGGATCGCCGAAAAGGGACCCATGGAAAAGGGTGGCGGTCGCCAACAACGCGACCGCCACCCCACCACCCTGGCTATTTCACCTGACCGAAGACCTGTCCGGCACGCGCGGTGAGCTCGCCGACGAAGAAGTCGCGGCAGGCCCTGTAGTATTCCTCGCTGCTGATCCGGCCGTCGCGGTTGGTGTCGATATTGCCCGCACCCTTCTCCGCCTCGCTGCTGGACAGCCCCCAGGACTGCAGCAGCTTCGCGTACTCGGACGGGGACAGGAGCCCGTCGTCGTCGATGTCGGCCGCCGCGAACTCGGCATCGGTGATCGGGCGAAGGAGCTTCTCGGCGCTCTCCTTCTTGGCGTTCTGCTCCATGTAGGAGCGGAACTCCTCCTTGGAGATCTCCTCGTTTCTGTCGGCGTCCATGGCCTCGGCCATGGACGCCCAGGCCCGGTCGTACGCCTCTACGAGGCGGCGCCCCTTTGCGGATCCCTTGTCGTAGCCGAAGTGCTTGAGGGTCCTGTCTGCCAGGGCCTGAAGGTCGCTGTGCTGGATCCTTCCGTCGCCGTTGACGTCGACCAGCTTGAACCAGTGGTCCGACTTACGGGCAATAGTGTCGATGGCCATTATTTGCTCCATTCATATGGCGGCCGGCTTCCGTGGCTGGAATACCCGTCACAGGGCAATAAAAAACCAAAGAAAGGGAAAATCCGGTAGCCCAAAAAAACGCGCCGTCGGATTATTCATGAAAAATCACAGCTATTCATGCTTGATTGACTTGCGACCCTTCTCGCGCCGGAAGCATTTCCCGAGCGAATCCACGAGGCCGGGGTGGGGCGTCAATGCGGCGTCAGCGCCTCCGCCTTCCCGTCTGGACCCCGTATAGATCGCATCGAAAGCCGACCACCAGGAGGTAGCGCCCCTTTCGCACTAGTTCTCCCAGGAGGAAGTTATGTCGGAAATTCCACTATATGTCCCGGCCGGTGAAGGCGCCTTCAGCATGACGGTCGACCGAGTACCGGGCGCGAGTCGCTGCTCGGCGCCCCCGATAGCCGCCTCACCACCGCCGACGCGGATGGCCGCGCATCAGACCTCACCCGTCAGGCAAAATGGCACGGTGATTGACCTGCCCCAATCGAACCATCGAGATCCCCAGCCCTTCGCCCACCTGAGCGCGCCGAACGCACCGCTCTACCGCCAGGTACTGCGCGCGTTCGCGCGGGCGAAGGAGCGCTTCATCGTGCATCTGCGGCCCGAGGACGTCGCGGTCGAACTGGGTGCGGGCGATGACGACCAGCTCACCCAGGCGCTGGAGAAACTGACCGAATGGGGAAATCTGCGCGCGGACCCCGACACCGGCAGGGTCACCTCCGTCGAGGACTTCCACCGCAAACGGTTCCTCTTCCAGCTCACCGCGGCCGGCCAGGCGGCCGAGCAGGCCATCGCCTTCTACGAGGAGGCGATCGGCCGCCGGGGCGCGCTGCAGTCGGTGGCCCTCGGTGACATCGCCGAACAGCTCCGCTCCCTGTCGGCGCTCGCGCAGCAGTCCGATCCCGATCCCGCCAAGACGCACCTGCTGCTACTCTCCCTGGCCGAGCGCTTCGCCTCACTCGCCGACAACGCCCAGGCGTTCATGGCGTCACTGCGCCGCGCGATCGACTTCTCCGACGGCGACGTGGAGGGTTTCATCGCCTACAAGGAGCGGCTGATCGACTACATCAACCGCTTCATCTCCGATCTCGCCAACTCCGGCGCCCGCGTCGCCATGCTCCTGACCGAGTTGGAGGCGGGCGACCACGAGAGGCTGCTGCGGCTGGCCGCGCGGCGGGAGGCCACCGACGCCGTACCGGAGGGAACGGATGCGACCGATGCGTACGACAGGGCCGAAGCGGCGGCGCTCAACTCGTGGCGGAACCGCTGGCGCGGGCTGAATGACTGGTTCGTCTCTCAGGGCACCGGCCGCCCCTCACAGGCCCGGCTGCTGAGGCAGGCGGCGGTCACCGCGATCAAGCAGCTCGTCGACGCGGTCGGTCTGATCAACGAGCGCCGCTCGGGCCGCTCCGACCGCTCGGCCGACTTCCGTACCCTGGCCCGCTGGTTCGCCGAGGCGCCGGACGAGGCGGCAACGCACCGGCTGTGGCGCGCGGCCTTCGGCCTGTCGTCCGCGCGGCACCTCACCGTCACCGCCGAGACCGAGAGTTCCTGGCGGCAGGAGGACCTGGCCCCGAACACGCCGTGGCGTGCCGCCCCACCGGTCCGGATCTCCCCGCAGCTACGCAGGACCGGCTCCTACGAACGGCGGGGAAAGCCGAACCGGGTACAGGACCGCTCGCGGGCCCGCGCCTTCCTGCTGGAGCGGGTGGAGCGCGAGGCAGCGGAGACCGCCGAGGCCCGCGCCGTGCTCTGCGGCAGAGGACCGGCTCTCCTGTCCGAGCTTGGCGTCCTCGATCCGCGGGCGTTCCAGCTCTTCCTCGCGCTGCTCGGCGACGCCCTGGCCGCCCGCCCGCCAGGCGAGACCGAGGTCAAGACCATGACCGGCGACGGTTCGATGGAGGTACGGCTCTCGCTCGTCCCCGGCGGCGACCAGGTCGAGATCCACACCAAGGACGGGACGCTCACCGGCCCCGAGCACCTCATCGAGATCATCGATCTGATGGTGGCGTCGTGATCCGCGACGAGGAGCGGGCGCAACGGCGGGCCGCGCTCCGCGCGCTGCTGGTCAAGCCACTGCTCACCGCCGAGAACGACGCGGACAAGCTCGTGCTCGTCCGCCGCCACCTGACCGAGCTGCGTGACTGGCTGAACCGGGAGACCGGCTGGCGACTACTGGCCGACGCGGAGACGGCCCGGCTGTTCAAGACCGCCCCGGTTCTCTCCGACGCCACCCATCCGGCTCGCGGCCGGGCCAAGGAGCCCTTCGGCCGCCGCCGCTATGTCGTACTCTGCCTGGCACTCGCCGTACTGGAGAGGGCGGACTCCCAGACCACGCTCGGCCGGCTCGCGGAGGAGGTACTCAACGCGGCGGCCGAACCGGGGCTCGACTTCGCGTTTACCATGGAGAGCCGGGCCGAGCGGGCCGACCTGGTGGCCGTCGTGCGCACGCTGCTCGACTGGGGCGCGCTGCGCAGGGTGGCCGGCGACGAGGACGCCTACCTGTCGGCCACCGGCGACGTCCTGTACGACGTACGCAGACCCGTGCTCGCCACGCTCCTCACCGGGGCGCGTGGCCCCTCCACGATCGACGCCACCACCTTCGAGGAACGGCTGGCCGAGCTGACCGCCGAACCCGTCGCCGACACCGACGATCTGCGCAACCAGGCGATGCGCCGCAGGCTCACCCGCCGGCTCCTGGAAGATCCCGTCGTCTACTACGACGACCTCGACGAGGCCGAACGCGCCTACCTCGTCTCCCAGCGCCAGGCGATCACCCGCAGGATCGAGGAGGCGACCGGGCTGCTGCCCGAGATCCGCGCCGAGGGCATCGCGATGGTCGACCCCGACGACGAACTGACCGACGTGCGCATGCCCGAACAGCGCACCGACGGGCACGTGACGCTGCTGGTGGCCGAGCACCTGGCCGTCCACGGTGAGGCGAGCACCGCGGAGCTGCACGCCTTCGTACGGCGGGCCGCCGACGCCCACGCCTCCTTCTGGCGCAAGGGAGTGACCGAGCCCGGCGCCGAGGAGGAGCTCCTGGCCGTGGCGCTGGACAAGCTGGTGGCACTCCAGCTGGTCGAGGTCCGCGCGGATCGGGTGCGCGGCCTCCCGGCGATCGTCCGCTACGCCCTCGAAGAACCGACCATCCGCGAACCAGGAAAGGCCCGGCGGTGACGCACCCGATTCCGACCTCGGAACGCTGGAAACCCCTCAGAGCCGGGCTCGTCGACATGTTCCACTACGACGTCGAGGAGTTCCGCTTCCACGACGGCCGGCTGCTGTTGCGCGGCAACAACGGAACGGGAAAATCGAAGGTTCTCGCCCTGACCCTGCCGTTCCTGCTCGACGGCGAGCTCGCGCCGCACCGCGTGGAGCCGGACGGCGACCGCCAGAAGCGCATGGAGTGGAACCTGCTGCTGGGCGGCAGGCACCCGCATCCCGAGCGGCTCGGCTACACCTGGATGGAGTTCGGCCGACGCGCGGCCGACGGCACCGTGGAGTTCCGGACGATCGGCTGCGGCATGAAGGCGGTGAAGGACCGCGGCATCGTCAGGCACTGGTTCTTCGTCACCCCCCAGCGGGTCGGCGCCGGGCTGGACCTCCTCTCCCCCACCGGCGTCTCGCTCACCAGGGAGAAGCTGCGCGATGCCGTCGACGGGCACGGCATGGTCTACGACCGGGCCTTTGACTATCGCAGGGCCGTGGACGAGGCCCTGTTCGGCCTCGGCGAGCACCGCTACGAGGCGCTGGTCAACCTCCTCATCCAGCTCCGTCAGCCGCAGCTGTCCAAGAAACCGGACGAGAGGCTGCTCTCCCGCGCCCTCACCGAGGCGCTGCCCCCGCTGAGCCCCTCCCTGATCAGCACGGTCGCCGAGGCGTTCCGCGGCCTCGACGAGGAGCACGACGCCCTGCGAGCACTGGAGGAGGCCCGCGGTGCCGCGACCGACTTCCTCTCCCACTACCGCAGGTACGCGCGGATCGCCGCCAAACGCAAGGCCGCGGTGCCCCGCACGGCCCAGAGCCGCTACGAACATCTCAGCCGCGACCTCAACGAGGCCGAGGGCCGCCGCGCCTCGGCCCAGGGCGCCCTGGAGGCGGCGCGAGAGTCACTGACCGGGCTGGCCGCGACGCGGACACGGCTGGAGGCCAGGAAGGAAACCCTGGAGAAAAGCCCCCGGATGCGCGACGCCGAACGGCTTACGCAGGTCAGCGAGGAGGCCGAGCGGCAGGCCGGACACTCACGTGTCCAGGAGAACGCCAGGGAGGACCTGGCCACCGAGATGCGCCGCCGCCAGGCCCGGGCGGAGGCCGCGGAGGCCAGAGCCGCCCAGGCCGCCCGCGAGCTTTCCGCCGCGCGGGAGTCGTCCGCGTCAGCCGCCCGTCAGGCCCTGTGCGAACGGGACCACCTCGACATCGTGGCCCGGTGGGAGGAGGATCCCGCCGGGGCCCGCCGCGCCGCCGAGACCCTGGCCGACCGGCGATCGCAGGCGGTGGCCGAGCTTGACCGCCTGTTCGAGGCCGTCACCCGGGCCGGTGCCCGGCTCGATGCCGCCCGCGCCGAGACGGACCGGCTGACCCACGAGCTCCAGGCCGCCGCCGAACGCATCTTCACAGCCGAGCGGATCACGGAGGAGCAGACCGCCGAACTGGCCGGCTCCTATCTCGGCTACCTGGCGGGGGTGGTCGAGCTGCGGATCGACGACCCTGACGCGGTGCTCGCCACGCTGGAGTCCTGGGCGGTCACCGCCGAGGGCCCCAACCCCGCGGCGACCGCCGTCGACGACGCCGTCCGGACGGCCACCGCCGAGCTGGGCCGCGGGCAGGCGGAGCTGGACACCGAGTCACGCGCCCGGCGGCAGGCCGCCGCGGACCTGGCAGAGGAGATCACCCGGCTGGAGGCGGGCGGCCACGACGCGCCACCCGTCCCGTACACCAGAGCACCCGGCGCGCGTGCGGACCGCCCGGGCGCGCCGCTGTGGAAAGTGGTCGACTTCACCGAGACGATTCCCGTCGACCAGCGGGCCGGGCTGGAGGCCGCGCTGGAGGCGGCGGGCGTCCTCGACGCCTGGGTGACCCCGTCGGGCACGCTCGCGGCCGAAGACGACACGGTCCTTCTCGCGGGTACGGCTGTCGCCGGGCCCTCCTGCTCCGCTGTGCTCCGTCCCGCCGTCGACCGCGCCGACCCGTGGGCGTCCGCGCTGCCGGACGCCGCCGTTCACGCGGTGCTCGCCGCCATCGGGCTCGGTCCCGGCGCGGCCACCTGGGTCGCGGCGGACGGCCGCTGGGCCAACGGCGTGCTCACCGGTTCCTGGCACAAGGAGACCGCCGAACACATCGGCGAAGGCGCGCGGGAGGCGGCCAGGCGGGCGCGTCTCGCCCGGCTGCGGGATGAGTTGGGCCAGGAGCGCGAGCGACTGGAGGAGCTGCGGCGGGAGCTGGACGCCGTCGCCGCACGACAGCGCGCGCTCGCTGAGGAGCACCGTGCGCTGCCGTCGGACACGCGGTTGCGCGAGGCGCACGTCAAGCTGGCGGGCGAGCACGAGCGGCGACGCGAGCTGGGCGGCGCGCACCGCGCGGCGCTCGGCGTGGTGAGCGCGCGGCAGGCGGAGGTGGAGAGTGCCCGGACACTGGCAGGCGAGTTCGCCGGGGATGTCGGCCTGCCCACCGAGGCCGCGGAACTCGCGGCGGCCAGAACCGGGGTGGCCGGCTACCGTCTCACCCTGGCCGGGCTCTGGCCCGCGGCCGAGGCGATGCTTGGCTCGCGCGAGGCCGCGACGGAGACGGCCGAGGAGCTCTCCCTCACTCGCGAACGACACTCCGAGGCCGTTGAGCGGGCGGCGCGGGCCCAGGAGGGCGCGGAGGCCGCGGCGGAGGCGTACCGGGTGCTGGTGAAGACCGCGGGAGCCGCTGTCGAGGAGCTCTACCGCCACCTCGACGAGGTGCGGCAGGCCATGCGGGAGCGGGACGCCGCCGAACGCGCCGCGCGGCGAGAGGAGCAGACCGCCCTGGTCGAGCAGGGCAAGGCCGAGGGCACACTCGACGCCCTGCGCGGCGAGATCGAGCAGGCGGGGCTGGTACGCGACGCGGCGATCGCCGAGTTCCGCGCGTTCGCCGCCACCGGCCTGCTGCGCGTCGCCGTACCCTCGCTGGAGGTTCCCGACCCCGGCACCGAGTGGGCCGCGACCCCCGCGGTTCTCCTGGCCCGCGCCGTCAACACCGAACTGGACGGCGTCGACGACGCCGACAACCCCTGGGACAGGGTCCAGAAGCGGGTCACCGAGGAGCACAAATCGCTCTCCGACGCCATGGCCAGGCACGGGCACTCGGTCGGCCTGACCCTGCGCGACGGGGTCATGGTCGTCGACGTGCTGTTCCAGGGGCACACCAGGGACATCCCCGGTCTGGCGGAGGCGCTTTCCGAGGAGACCGAGCACCGCGCCCAGCTGCTGTCGGCCAAGGAGCGGGAGCTGCTGGAGAACCACCTCCTCAACGAGGTGGCCGGAACCCTCCACGAGATGATCGCCGCGGCCGAGACCGAGGTACGGGAGATGAACGCCGAACTGGAGTCCCGCCCGACCTCCACCGGCATGCGACTGCGCCTGCTCTGGAAGATCGCCAGGAACGCCCCCGACGGCCTCGACCGGATACGCGAGAAGCTCCGCCAGACCGTGGACGCCTGGTCTGTCGAGGACCGCGCCCTGGTGGGTGCCTTCCTGCAGGAGCAGATCGCCGGGGAGTACGCCGACAACCCGGCCGCCGGACGGACCGAGCAGCTGACCAGGGCACTGGACTACCGGACCTGGCACGAGTTCGCGATCCAGCGTCTGCAGGACGGCCAGTGGCGCACCGCCACCGGACCGGCATCCGGCGGCGAACGGGTGCTCGCCGCATCCATGCCGCTGTTCGCCGCGGCATCGGCCCACTACAAGTCGGCGGGCAACCCCCATGCGCCGCGGCTGGTGGCACTCGACGAGGCGTTCGCGGGGGTGGACGACGACTCGCGCGCCAAGTGCCTGGGGCTGCTGGCGACGTTCGACATGGACGTGGTGATGACCAGCGAGCGGGAATGGGGCTGCTACCCGCAGGTGCCGGGGCTGGCGATCTGCCAGCTGTCCAGACACGACGGCGTCGACGCCGTGCTGGTCACCACGTGGCGGTGGGACGGCCGCGAGCGCCGCAGAATGGAACGGCCCGATCCGCGCCCCGCCACGGTCGTCCCTGAGCAGGAACCCGAAGGGCTGTTCACTTGAGCGACCGGCTGGAACGACTGCTCGGCACCCGGGAGACCGTGTGGCTCGTCGAACGGGTCCGCCGCCGCCTCGAACAGGGCAGGCCGCCGACCGGGACGGTCACCCTCGGTGCGGCCTCGCCGGAGCAGCGCCGCGCGATCGAGCTGCTTCTCGGCCGTCGCGCGGGCACCGGGACCTCACTGTCGGTCTCCCTCGACGAGGTCGACCGCGTCCTGCGCTCCAGCGGTGCCTGCCCCGACGGCTTGGCCGCCGCCGTCGTCCTGCTCCGCGGCCCCGTCCGCGACCTCCCGCGCGAGAACACCGAACGGGAGACGGCCTGGCGCGGGGCCCTCTCGGAGCTCGACGCGGTCGTGGCCGACCGCCCGGAGCTGCACGGCTGGCGTTCGTGGCTGGACGCCACCGGCCAGGTGCGGCGGAGCGCCCCCGGCCCGGACGAGGCCCGCGTCCTGCTGGACAGGCTGGCCGAGGTGCTGCGCCGCCTGCCGCATCCGGGCATCCCGATCGGCCGCCTGGCGGCGGAGAGCTGCGGCGACGCGCATGCCCTCGACGAGGGCCGGCCACTGGCCACGCTGGCGATGTCGGCCGCCCGCTCCCTGGCCGGCCTGCCCTATGCCGGTGAAGGCACGGCCGACGCCCGCAGGAGGGCATGGGCCGGCGTCGGAGTTCACCTCGACGACCTCTCCTCGACCGTCGTCTGCCTGGGGCTGCCCGGAGACGACCGCACCCCCACCGGGCGCATGCTGGCAGCCGCCCGCGAGGCGGGCGAGCCGTGCGTGCTCACCCTGCGCCAGCTACGTCGCCACGAGACACCCATCGCCGCGGGGCTGGTACGGATCTGTGAGAATCCGGTCGTGGTCGCCGCGGCCGCGGACGAGCTCGGACCGCTCTGCCCTGGCCTGGTCTGCGTCAGCGGCAGGCCGTCGGCGGCCGTCTGGCGCCTGCTCGACCTGCTCGCCGCCGGAGAGACCGCCTTCGCCTACCACGGCGACTTCGACTGGGGCGGCGTCGGTATCGCCGCGGCCGTCCACGAACGGGTCGGCTGGCGGCCGTGGCGCTACGACACCGCCTCCTACCAGGCGGTGTCCTCCCGAAACCCCCTCACCGGCAGCCCCCGGCCGACCCCCTGGGATCCGGGACTCTCCGCGGCGATGGCGCGGCGGGCCGTGCGGGTGGAGGAGGAACTGGTGCTGAGCGACCTACTCGCCGACCTGGCCGCCGCCGCGTCCAGCAGCTCGGCCACACTACGCCGGGGAAGATGACCACTGTCCGCCTTGGGTTCACCGCGGAAGCGACGCAGCAGTTCCATCCGGACCTGAGCACCCTGGTCCCGGACGACCCGCAGCAGCAGCCCGCTCTTCTCAGCCTCGGTCAGGTTCGCGATCCACGCGGCCAGCTCACGCTGGTTGTCCCGTACGACGGTCAGCTCGGGGCTCGCCTCGGCCGCGACCTCAAGCAGGTCGGCGTCAAGACGGAGGAAGTCGGCCAAGGCCTGCTGCCCCGCGCTCAGCGATCCCGGTCCCGCCGGAATCGGCGGCTCCAGCTCGTCCTCGGCCTGCTCGTGGGCGTCCAGTGGCCTCCTCGACCAGCGCGTCCAACTCCACCTCACTCAGTTCTGCCATGACTGGCCGGCGTAGCCAGAACGGCACGACGTCATGGTCGTGATCTCGACTTCCAAGGCTGTTTCCATCTCACCGTGAGACGGTCGACATGCCGCCGTCACCGGTAGCGGAAGCCATCGAGAAAACGGCGGAAGACGCCGCCCACCCGGGGCAGCGGCTCGGCCGGGGGCGGGGCCACCGCGCGCTGCCTGGCGATGGGCTGGTCGTAGTCGGTCCGCGCTATGGCGTCGACGACCTGGGCCTCGTCGAAGTCCTCGGAGCCCTCGATCACCGGTACGAAACCGACCAGCATCCCGTTCCGCATCACCAGCGCTTCGAGGCCCGCCGTACCATCGGTGTCCCAATCCGCCTCACGCCCACCGGGCAGCAGGACCCGGACCCCGAACTGGTAGCCGCCTCTCGCCAGTTGAGCGTTTATGCCACGGTCACGCAACGCGTCGACCACCCGCCGGGCCCGATTCTCATCCACCCCTCCCACCGTAACCGGACCCGGCCACCCGCGAGCACCCGCGCGAAACGGGGAGGCAATTCAGCCGGCCGAGCGGCAGTGTCGGCGCGGGGACAAGGTTGTCGAGAGGGTAGTTTTCCCTGCTCATGGTGGATCGGGAGCCTATTCCCTGCCCCGAGGCCGGGTACAGAACCTCCTGTGCCCCGGTGACGGACACCGGGCCCGCTGAACCAGGCAGCCCGGAGCTTCCGGCTCTGCGGCGCTCGGCGAACCTGGGAATCCTCCGCCGATCTCGGCAGGGGCTTGGGAAGAAGGAACTCGAAGATGGCCGAACATACGGTGCCGCCCCCGGTGGATCTGCCCGCGCTCAAGCGGCGCCTTGGCAGCATCGGTGTGTGGCTGGGGTCGATCTCAGCGGTGCCCGCGGCCGAGGCGCGGCGCGCGGCCACGACGATCGAGCGACTCGGCTACTCCACGCTGTGGTTCGGTGAGACCCCGACCAGCAAGGAAGCCCTGGCCAACGCCGCGGTTCTGCTGTGCGCCACCGAGCGGCTGATCCTGGCCACCGGCATCGCCAACATCTACGGACGAGACGCGACCGCCGCCGCCAACGGAGCCAGAACCCTGGTCGACGCGTGGCCGGAGCGCTTCGTCCTGGGCCTGGGTGTGAGCCATGCTCCGCTGGTCACGAGTCGCGGGCACGACTACAGCAGGCCGGTGTCCACCATGCGCGCCTACCTGGACACCATGGACGCCACCGCCTTCAGTGCGCCTCTGGTGGAGGAGGCACCGAGGTTGCTGGCCGCGCTGCGCCCGAAGATGCTGGAGTTGGCCGCGACCCGCGCCCAGGGAGCGCACCCCTACTTCGTCACGCCC
Organism: Streptosporangium sp. NBC_01810; assembly: GCF_035917355.1. Lineage (NCBI taxonomy): Bacteria > Bacillati > Actinomycetota > Actinomycetes > Streptosporangiales > Streptosporangiaceae > Streptosporangium > Streptosporangium sp. NBC_01810. Next base: position 4,651,823 of record NZ_CP109070.1, read on the forward strand.
GAACACACCGCCCAGGCCAGAAGGATCCTCGGATCCGCCCCCGTCCTCGCTCCCGAGCAGGCCGTGGTGGTCGACACCGACTCCGAACGGGCCCGTGCCACCGCGCGCCGCTACATGGCCCTGTACCTGGCCCTGCCCAACTATCTGAACAACCTACGTGACCTGGGCTTCTCCGACGCGGACTTCCAGGAAGGCGGCAGTGACGCGCTCGTCGACGCGATCGTGCCCACGGGTGACGCGGACACCGTCGCCGAACGTGTCCGCGCTCATCACACGGCCGGCGCCGACCACGTCGCCGTGCAACCCCTTGCCCAGACACTCGATCGGCAACTGGACCAGTTGCGGTTGCTGGCTCCCCTCCTCACCGGCTGACCGCTACACCGTCAGTCGTTCCTCGTCGTACCTTCCCTTCAGCCCCTTCCCCCTTACGCCCTTCCGCCCCACTCACTCCAGACGGGCGACCAGATGCCTGGGCGCGACGGCCCGGTAGGCGTCGGCGACGATCTCGGCGAGCTCGGCCCAGTCCTGGGGAACGTCGAGGTAGACGCCCAGCCAGCCGCGGTGTCCAACGTACGGCGGCCGGAAGAAGCGCTGCGGGGCTTCGGCCTGCAGGGCCTCCTGAACGCCGGGCGGGGCTGCGCACCAGAAGGCGAGCCGGTCGTCGTGGTGATGATCGGCGTACATCACGAACATCTTCTTGCCTCGGACGAACCAGGCCGGCTCGCCGTGGCTGAGCCGTTCGGTGCTCTCGGGGAGCGCGAGACAGAGCCGGCGCAGCGACTCCAGCAGATCATCGGCCACAACCAGACGGTACTTCACGGTGGGAGGATCGTGGGCTGTGACCGACAACCGATTGTCCCCTCCCTTCCTCGGCGACGAGCGCGCCATGCTGAACAACTGGCTCGACTGGCACCGCGAGACCCTGGCCGTCAAGTGCGCGGGGCTCTCCGAGGAGCAGCTGCGCGAGCGCTCCGCACCGCCGTCGCCCCTGTCGCTGCTCGGCCTCGTCCGCCACATGGCACACGTGGAGCGCGTCTGGTTCCGCCACGTGCTGAACAATGAAGATGTCCCCCGCCTTTACAAGACAGACGATTCCGACGCCGAATTCAACGACGTGGACACCGCCTCCGCCCAGGAGGCTTTCGCCACCTGGCGGGCCGAGATCGAGCACGCCCGCAAGGTGTCGGCCGAGGTGCCGCTGGACGCCATCGGAAAGCGGCAGCGCCACGGGCAGGACTGCTCTCACCGCTGGATCCTCGTCCACATGATCGAGGAATACGCCCGGCACAACGGCCACGCCGACCTGCTGCGCGAGCGGATCGACGGCGTCACCGGCGAATAGTCCCCCTTTCCCTACCCGGACCGGCACCGGTGTGGCGCCCCGGCCGGTTCCCTACCCGGACCGCACCGGTGTGGCGCCCCGGCCGGTTGGGCAGGACCTGCTCATGTAGGGAGATGGGCTGAATTCTCATGATGCTGGTAGGGACGTCCGGCTGGCAGTACGCCGACTGGCGCGGAGTGCTGTATCCATCCGGCACGCCCCAGCGGCTGTGGCTTGAGCGGTACGGCGAGTGCTTCGGAACGGTCGAGAACAACAACACCTTCTACCGGCTGCCGACGCACCAGACCTTCGAGGACTGGAAGGAGCGCACCCCGGACACGTTCGTCATGGCGATCAAGGCGAGCCGGTTCCTCACCCACGTCAGACGGCTGAAGGATCCGCGGGAGCCGGTTGGGCGTCTGCTGGCGGCGGCCGACGGCCTGGGGACCAAGCTCGGGCCGGTCCTCCTGCAGCTCCCGCCGACGTTGAGGGCGGATCCGGAACTGCTCGGCGCGTGCCTGGGGTGTTTCCCCGCCCGGGTGCGTGTCGCCGTCGAACCGCGGCACGCCTCCTGGTGGAGCGATCCCGTCCGCGAGGTGCTGTCGACGTACGGCGCGGCCCTGTGCTGGGCCGATCGGCTCGGCCGCCCGCAGACACCCCTGTGGCGGACCACCGGCTGGGGCTACCTGCGGTTTCACGAGGGCCTGGCCCGCCCGTGGCCCGCCTACGGCGACGGCGCGCTCCGCTCCTGGCTGCGCCGCCTGGGCGAGGCGTGGGACGACCGCTGCGATGTTCACGTGTACTTCAACAACGATCCGGGCGGCGCGGCGGTGCGGAATGCCGCCCGATTCGCGGAACTCGCACACGCCGAGGGGTGGCCGGTGAGCCGTACACCTGCCGGGAGCCTGGATCATGTTCCGGAGGAGATCGCCTCTCAGCCGGGTAGGCGATCAGCGGATTCGCCCGGATGGGCGGGCCGGCCGATGTGACATCGCCGACGAGCGCGGTGCCCATCTCTTTCATCGACGCGCTGGCCGGACGGTGGCCGTACGTGGCACGGTGTACCGGTGTCCGATCTCACCAGGCTTCCACGCTCGGTCGCCGATGCCGTCGCCGCCGAGCGGAACGGCGAACGGTTGCGTTACCTGTTCTTCTGGGGCCATCGGCCGGCGCGCGGCGGCGGGGTCGGCGCCGGATGCCTCAGCCAGTGGTGGGAGGTCACCTTCACGGCGGAGGGGCACGTCTTCCGGTCTGCGTGGTGATCACGACCTGGGCACGCTCGCTCGCCTCGGTCAGCGCGTCGAACAACGCCCCGGCGGCGGCAGGGTGGAGCGCGGTCTCCGGTTCCTCGATCACTACCAGTTTTGTCTGCCCATCCAGTACAACCAGTCGGCGTTCGGCGGTCGCCTGCCTCCCGTACGCCCCAGGCCGCCGGAAGGTCCCGTCAGCCGGGAAGCGGATCATCAAGCCGGGCGCGGTCGAACCGCTCGATGAGGCTGGTCTTGCGCAGGTGCTCCTGACGCAGGCTCGCGAAGCGCCGCGTGAAGTCGCCAAGACGGTCGGCACGCTCGGCCACCGCCCGCAGATCCTTCAGAAGCTCGACGGCCGCGTCGTACTCACTCGCCTTCTTCGCGGTGATCATCGTGTCGACACGCCGCCAGGCTCCGTTCTCGTCCTCGGCCAGCGTTTCCAGCCGCTTCTCCCTGGCCAGAGCCCGCTCTCGGGCACGACGGGCTTCCTCCTGGGCGCGCCTGGCCACGGCAAGGAGTTCGCGTTCCTGGCGCCGCTCCGCCGCCGCGTCCAGCAGCTCGGCCACACTACGCCGGGGAAGATCACCGCTGTCCGCCTTGGGTTCGCCGCGGAAGCGACGCAGCAGTTCCATCCGGACCTGAGCACCCTGGTCCCGGACGACCCGCAGCAGCAGCCCGCTCTTCTCAGCCTCGGTCAGGTTCGCGATCCACGCGGCCAGCTCACGCTGGTTGTCCCGTACGACGGTCAGCTCGGGGCTCGCCTCGGCCGCGACCTCAAGCAGGTCGGCGTCAAGACGGAGGAAGTCGGCCAAGGCCTGCTGCCCCGCGCTCAGCGATCCCAGTCCCGCCGGAATCGGCGGCTCCAGCTCGTCCTCGGCCGTGTAGTCAAAGGCGTCCTCGTCCCGCTCCCACCTGCCGAAGGCCGACAGCCAGGCGAGGTAGAGGGGCCGCAGATCACCCGCGGCGAGCTCGGCCCGGACACCGACGATGGCCGACAGGGAGTCCTCGGCGCCCTCGTCCCATTCGCCCGATTCGTCATCGCTGGTCAGGTCAAGAATGAGATGCTCACCCGAAACCCACATCGTCACCTGGTCCCCGGCACAGTACTGCTCCGCCACATTCCGATCGAGCAGCGTTCTCGGCAGCCGGAGCATGATCTGGTGGGTGCCCCAGTTGGTCAGATACAGGTGGGCGTCATAGAAGCGCTCCATCATCCGGCGCGGATCGCCGCGGAAGTTGCCCCAGTGATACTCGTTGGTAAAGCTGGTGGCGGTGACCCGGGCCCGGGTCGACAGCGCGCGGACCTCGGCCTGCTGGCGGGCGTCCAGGGGACGGTCCACCGCCAGAAACTCGTAGTACTGGTATTCGCTCATCGTCAGGGCACCCAGTGCCGATATGCCTCGATCCACTCCGAACCTCGGGGCGGCGGATCCGGCAGCGGAAGATCGAGAATGCCGATCGCCTGCCGGTATGACCCTCGGACGCAGACCGCGACGATCCCGCTCCCCGCGTACAGGTCGATCTTCTTGACCGTGACCTCGACCCCCAAGACCATCGTCTGGAACGGCGTCGCCAGGTGCTCGTCGAGCATGACGTGAAACCCGGACAGCTGCTCATCATCGTCGTAGGCGTCGACGGTGGCCTCCTCGACCAACGCGTCCAGCTCCGCCTCACTCAGTTCTGCCATGGCAGCCAATCCTAGAGATCTCTCATACGACCTCGCCAAGGAAACAGCCCAGGCGTGAATATTCACGTCTCCTCTCCCTGCACCGCATGAGCATGGTCCCGTACGTGGGATGACCTTCGGGTGACCGTGACCGTGACCGTGACCGCGGGCGAGCGGCCGTCGTATGGCGAGCTCGCGGCCTTGGTCGTGACCCTGACGGCCCGGCTGGATGTGCTGAAGGCCCGGGTAGCCGATCTGGAAGCAAGTGTTCGAGGAGAGGGGCAGCGGCAGGTCAGGCACCGTCCCGACCACCAGCGCCGAGGCGGGGAGCCATCACCACAACAGCAGGGCACGCCCCACTGTCAATGTCGGGCGGTGGTAGGGCGCAGCGGACCGTTCTTGGGGTGCATGAGCGCGTGGAAGTGCCTGACGAGCCTGCCTACCACGTCGGGATCGCGGAGGACCACACCGACTTCGAGGTTGTGGGCGAGCGCCCGATCCGTGAGGTTCGCACTGCCGAGCAGCGCGACCTCCTCGTCCGCGGCGACGACCTTCGCGTGCAGCGCGGGAACCGAGCCACCGGTCCTCGGCCTGTCCGCCCAGACCCAGAACGTGGCCAGCGGGCGGAGCACCTCAAAGGGCGGGGTGGATGCGCCGCGCAGCGCGCCGCCGTCCTCGACGGTGCCCTCCAGGACCAGATCGATCTGGACCCCCCGCCTGGCCGCCCTGACCAGTTCCCGCGTCACCTCGGCGACGCCGAACGCGGCGAAGCTCACCACGAGCAGCGACGTGCGGCTGGCGCGGATCACCTCGATGATGACCGAGCTGGTCAGCCGGACGGGGACCTCGTCACTGTGCGGCCCGCTGACCACGATGTCGGTCCTGCGGCGGTGGGTCTCGCCGTGCATCCGGGACGCGGTCTCCAGCGCCAGTGCCAGCGCCGAACCCGGCGGCGGCGGGTCCGCCGCCGACCAGGCGGCGATGAGCCTGGCCGCCCGGGCTCCCATGACGGCCCCGGTCCTGGCCTGGGTCAGCAGCCCTCGGATCGCGGGATGCGGTGCGGGGTGCCCGCGCAGGATCTGTGCCCATGCCCGTACGTGGACTTCGGGAAGCTCTCGCGCGAGCGCGGCGATCACGGCGGGCAGATCGCTCACCGGGCGGCCAGGAATCCGATGCCCAGATCGCTGACGGTGTCGACGAGCAACGCCCGGTCCAGGTAGTGATTGCCCCGCTCGCACGAGGTCTCTGACGCGAACAGGCAGGCGTGACACGCCGAGCCGTACAGGTGACCGTGTTCGCGCGGATCGCGTTCGGAGCAGAGCGGATCGGAGCTGCACAGCCGTGCGGCGTCCAGTGCCTGCTCGATGAGCGTGCCGAGGCGGTCTCGCCGGCCCAGGGTCACCAGTCCGCCCAGCGTGCCCTCACTGTCCGGGGCGGCGGTGTACAGCAGAACTCCGGCCATGGGCCGCGTGCCGGTCCCGGAGTAGATCTGTTCGCCGATCCCCGCGGCGCTGTAGCCGCTCTCCAGGGCGAACTCCCGGATGAGCGCGTGCGCGAAGGTGTGCAGGAGCAGGTAGCGGATGCCCGGCCAGTGGCCTGGTTCGAGCCGGCGCTGGGCCCGCCACCTGTCATGCCCCTCACGGAGCTGCCTGCGACGTCCGCGAACGTCGGAGCGTTGTTCCCAGGCGGCCAGCTCCTCCTCCCGGAAACGCAGGAAGATGCCCTCGCCCCGCGTCTCCGCGCACGGCACCCAGGTGGGCAGGGCGACGGAGATCGGCGCGAAGCCGGTGTCGTCCCCGTCCTCTCCCCATTCGGGGGCGTCGATCCGGGTGAAGCCGTACAGGGCCGACACCTGACGTAACCGGGTGACCAGCACGACCTCCTCCAGCCACCGTTTGCCCTCGGCCGGGGGCCTTTCCTTCTCGGTTGTGAAGTCGGGCAGCCTGACCGGCAGCGCGCGGGTGAAGGCGTTCCATTCGGGAGTCCTCAAATCCAGGTCGTCCCCCTGGTCGTCGTCGCCGGACCTCTCGGCACGCCGCCGGATCGCCTTCCAGACCTCGTCGACCCCGTACTGCTCCAACTCCGGCCAGCAGCGCAGGTCGGGCAGCAACCCCTTGGCGTCGGCCTCCGGGAAACGGGCCACCCGCTCCAGCATCGTCCACAGCTCGGCGACCCGCTGTTCCACCTCCAGGTCGGCCTGCGGCAGGGTGAACGCCTTGAACTGCATCCCGAACCAGCTGTTGGTGGCGCCCAGACCGATCGTCCGGGTCTCCTCGCCGCAGCCGGTGAACTGGGCGGAGCGCAGGTGCGGGTGACGGCCCCGGCAGCGCGGCAGGTTCGGCACCATCTTCTCGCCGATCGCCTGCGCCATCGACCGAGGCTGGACACCGCACGAGCACCGGACCCACAGGCTCGCCGCGTCACCCGTGGTGCTCCGTTCCTCAAGGGTGAGGGTGTGCCCGCCGAACTCGGGGACGACCCCCTGGTGGGCGAAGAACAACCAGGGGAAGTCGTCAAGGTGCCCGTTGCCGCAGGCGAGGACGAACCGGGCCGGCACCGCGGTGGGCCGGCCGCCTCCGTTGCCCCGGCAGCCGTGCACGTAGCGGATCCGATCCGGGGAGAACGCGTGCGGGAGAAGCTCGAACAGGCCGGTCTCCACCGGAGCCAGCAGCCCGCATTTGGGATTGGTGCAGCGCAGCCAGCGCGGGAACAGGGTCACGGGCACACCCACCCGGGTCCACTCACCGAAGGGGTCGGCCGACTCGGGGACGTAGGGAGGGGTACGCAGCGCCTCCACCGGTGCCCGCAGCTTCGCCCGCACCGCCGCGAGCAGCCGCTCCTCCGGGACGACCCGGGTCTTGGCCGGATCCCACTCGTCCAGCCCGCACACCATCACCGACAGGTTGGGCATGTCGGCGACCGCCCCCACACCGTAGGTGTGCAGGAGCTGGTTGGGGCGCAGCTCGCCGACCCGCAGACTCGACTCGGTCATGACGCGCTCCCTCCGGCGATGAACGGCGGTTCCTGGGTGATGGCGAGATTGTCGTCCTCGGGCAGCAGGAGCAGGCGCACCCCCGGCTCGACGTCGCGTAGCGAGGTCGGGCAGGTCATCGGCCGCCAGCTGCCGTCCTCCGGGCGGCGCAGCAGCCCCGAGGCGTCACCCGGCGTTCCGGGCGCCCGTTTGTTGTAGGCCAGCCGTCGTCCCGGCACTCGCCGTTCGTTGTGCCACTGGTCGAGCCGGGCGTCCAGGTGGCGTTCGACCTCGACGCCCACCCGGTTGTCTGCGGTGACCTCCCGGGCCCGGCGCTTGAGGAACCGCACCACATGGTCGGCCAGCTCACCGGCCCGGTCGAACTGTCCGGCGCGCAGGTTGCCGTTGTAGGTGAACCCCAGGTTCCGCACCAGGGACACCAGCACCCCGGTCAGCCCTCGGTCGACCGCGCGATCGGCGAACGGGGTCACCGACAGCGCCTCCACATGCCGGTAGATGGTGGCGTGGAAATGCTCGAACGTCTCGTAGTGCGACAGATCGCGTGGCCGAGCCCAGTTGTAGACCGTGAACACCAGGCCCGGCGCGGCACGCCCGACCCGGCTGGTGGCCTGGATGTACTCGGCGGCGGACTTCGGCTGGTTGGAGACGACCATCACGCCGAGACGGGACACGTCGACACCGACAGCGATCATGTTGGTGGCGAGCAGGATGTCGATCGGGCGGCGCCTGCGCTCCTCGCGGTCGTCGGTGAACGCCTGCTCCAGGTGGTCGAGCACGACCGGGATGTCCGAGGAGGACAACCGGGAGGTCAGCTCCTTGACGACCGGATCCCAGCGTCGGGAGAACCCGCGGTCCTCCGCCCGGGACAGGCGGGTGGAGACGTCGTCCTCCACCATCCGGCGCATCGCGCCCAGGTCGCGCAGGCTGTTGAAGTAGCCGACCAGGGTCATGTAGGGATCGGTGACCCGGTTGCGCCCGTACCTGTCGTGCAGGGTCTGGGCCGCGCCGAGCACCGCGACGTACACCCGGATCAGCACCGACTTGTTGCGGACGCCGTGTGCGCAGATGCCGACGTAGCGGCGGCCGGGCCGGTGACCGGGTTCCGCCGGATCCACCGGGCGCTGCCGGGAGAAGAAGTTGTCACCGATGTCCAACCCCGGGGGCGGGAAGACCTCGGTCCGCCGGTCGAAGAGCGCCCCGATCTGCTGCTGTGCCCGCCGTACGGTCGCGGTCGAGGCGATGACCTTGGGCCGGACCCGCCTGCCGCCGGGCAGCTCCCAGGTGGCGAGCCGATCGACCGCTGTCTCGTACAGACCGGCCAGGGACCCCAGCGGGCCGGAGATCAGGTGCAGCTCGTCCTGGATGATCAGGTCCGGCGGCCGGAGCCGCGACACGTCGACGATCCGCGCGGACGGCAGCGCTCCCTTGGCTGGATGCCGGGCGGACGCCGATGACAACTCCCAGTCGTTGGACCTGGTGTCCTCCGTCACGTATCCGTGCCGCTCGCACCGCTGCCCGACTCCGCCGAACAACGCCTGGGTCTCACCGCGCCACGGGAGCTGGGCGAACTTGTCCACCGTCGCGATGATGAGGCTGGGCAGCAGCCGGTAGATCTCCTCGTCCACCAGGACGATCGGGATGCCCTCGGGGTCGACGAGGTTGCTGAACTCGCAGTAGAGGTTGGGGCAGAAGACCTGGGTCCGGCGCCGGGCCGGGTCGACCACGATGTTGACGCCCGCCTCCAGGACCTCACCGCACCACGGGCAGCCGGTGAGCTGGTGCGGCGAACCGGTGGCCCGTACGAACCCCCGCCTTCCCGCCTTACGGAGTTGCTTCAGCCAGTCGCCCGCGTCGTCGGTCCTGTTGGGCGTCACCCGCGCGCCGACCCAGAGGCCGATCCGGAACGGCGTCGTGCCCCACGTCGTCTCGTCGCCGCGGCGCAGGTGCTCGCACGCGCAGATCAGCGCGGTGGCGCGCTGGAACTGCTGGATGGTGAGCAGCCGCAGCGTGTAGCGCATCAGCACCGCCACGCCCGCCGACGGGTCATAGCCACCGAGTGCCGGGCTGAGCCTGCGGATCGCCAGCGTGAACGCGGTCAGGCCGAGATATGCCTCGGTCTTGCCGCCACCGGTGGGGAACCAGAGCAGGTCCGCCACGGCGTCGCCGTCCCTGTCGTCGGCACCGCGCTCGGCATGCCCCGGGTCGGCCAGCGCGGGCAGGTTCAGCAGGATGAACGCCAGCTGGAACGGGCGCCAGCGGTGGTTCTTCGGAGTGCTGACCTCCTCCAGCGCCTCGTCGAGTGTCCGGTCGGGGGTCTTCCGCCGTACGGCCGCCGCCAGCGTGTGCACCCGCTGCAGGTACATCGCCTCGTTGGCGAAGCGGAATGCCCTCAGCGCGTTCTCGTCGCGTACGTTCTCGTCACCGGTGAGCAGGTCGATCCCGGCCTCGATCCGGTCGGCCGCCCTGCGTGCCGTGGCCAGCACCTCGCTCGGCGCATTCCCGTACCGCACGAGCCCCTCGGCGGAATCGGAGAGGCGCCTCTCCTGCCGGGCGATCCAGGCCCGATATCCGGTGACCAGCGGCGACAACCCGCTGCGCAGCGCGTCCACCGGCAGGCTTCGGAGCACCTCCATGTCCAGCACCAGGTCGGCCGACTCCGGCAGGTCCGGATCGCCGTCCGGGTCGGGCACGTCGGTGTACGGGATCTCATAGGTCGGCACGGCCCGCGTCTCGACCCGGACCGCCCGCGTCGAGTCGTCCGGTGCCTGCCGCGCCGTCACCCCCACCCCGTGGCCGACGGCGAACTCCGGATGGAACCGGTAGGCCATAGCCAGCCGCCGTTGCTCGACCCGGTCGATCTCGTCACCGCCGCCGAACGTGTCCGGCCGGGCCCGGAAGATCGGCCCGCCGTCCACGGCGGTGACGCCGATGCGCGCCTGGAACAGCCAGGCCGCCCCCTCCAGCCGCTGCGGCCGGGGCGTGGTGTTGACCAGGAAGACCGAGACCAGCCAGCCGCCGTCATGACGGCGCGCCCGGCCACGGACCACCACGTGCTCGTCGGAGGACATGCGCTCCGGATCGAGCCGCCCCTCCCGGAGTGCCAGCCGCACGCTCCCCGAATCGGGCACCCGGCACCACACCCGATCACCCCTGACGCTGTCGAGGCCCTCGACCCGCTTGTAACGTGCCCAGTGACCGGTCACCTTCAGCTCGGTCACGTCGCCGTCCACGAAAACGGTGCAGCCCAGGGCGGAGGGCATCAGGCTGGCGGTGGTCAGCACGGACGGCTCGGCCTCGTCCTCACCCACGTCGGCACCGCCGGTGTCGGCGGCGTCGTCCATCAGATCCGGCTCGATCAGCTCACCGTCCGGGGCGAGCCTGCCCAGGATGTAACGATCCATCGGGCGCTCTGCGAACTCCTCCTCCTCGTCGTCGAAGGGGCCGTGGAGATCGCGGACGACCAGCCTCTCCAGTTCATCCCGGATCCGGGCCTCGTCGGGACGTGCGAGCACCGTCTCACCGCTCATGCCGATCACTGTAGGGGCAGACCATGACATTCCACAGGCGCTCCCCGGAAGGCGAGCGGCAGGACTCACGGGCCGCCGCCACGGTCCTCCGGCTGCTGGAGGCGCCGGATCTGGAGGCGCAGCTCTCGTTCACGGTGCGCGTGCTGCTGCTCACGCCGTAGTTCCAGTTCTTCGGCGGTCGCATCGTCCCAGCGCGTCCGGGTCGCCTGGATGTGATGCAGGGTGACGCGGGACAGCCACATGACGCCGATCGCGATGGCCATGAGCACGGTCACGTGACCGGCGAGGAGCAGCGTGAAACCGGCGACGAAACACATCCAGTACGCGGTCTTGACGGCGATTTCTATCGCGTCGATGTGCTTTTCGAACAGCGTCATCCGTTACTCCGATGGTGTTGGGGGGAGTAGTCGCTCAAACACGAGAGGGAATGACCGAAATATCGGTTTCGCCCGCTCGGGTGGTCACGGCTCCACCGGCGGAAGCGCGATGCCGGCCGGGTACCGGACTTGCCGATTTAGACGATCAATACCTACTCTGGTATGCGACTTTTTTCCTTCATCACGGGGTCATGAAAAGGACGGGGGTGGCGTGGCCGAGCGGATGGTGCCCAGTCCCCGGCACGAACGGCTGAGGCAATTGCTCGTCGAAGCCGAAGACAGGGCTCATGAGGTGCGGCAGGCATACCAGCGCGCCTCCTCGGCGATGCGGTCGGGACAGGTGTGGACGGGGCCGACGGCCACCACCTGGACCACCGAGCTGGAAGACCGGCATCAACGGCTCGGACGGCTCGCCCAGCGCGTGGTGGATGCGGTCGAGGAGGAGCTGCGCCGCTCTCCCCCGCTGGTGACCGAGGCAGAGGCGAACGCCATGCGCCGGGAGATGGCCGGACGCACGTGACCGTCATGACCATGAGGGGGAACGTTCCATGGCACCGACCGCCGAGTTCTGCGGCATCGACCCCGAACAGATGGGTCAGCTCGCCACCTCCCTGCGCGGCGCCGCCGACCGGCTGACCGCGTTCAGCAGGGAGTTCGAGGAAAAGCTCGGCCGACACGGGATCAGCACCCCCGTGCTCCGGGAGATCACCGACATCGCCGACTGGGGTGGGAGGCAGGTCTCCATGCTGCACGGCCGGATCGACCTGATCAAAACCCTGGGCAACGGCGCCCCGGAGCTGGGCGGAGCGGGGGGAACTGGCGGCGCGGGCGGGGCGGGGGGCGCGGCCTCGATGGCGGCGGGCGGACAGGGGCTCATCCGGCTCCCCGACGAGCTGAAGGACTTTGATATCGCCCAGGGCCTGGCCAGGATGTACGGCGAGGACATCTTGGTGAACTTCAACGGCGAACTCCAGGCCAAGCTCATCCACGAGCACGCCGACGAGGTCGCCAAGCTCGCCGAGAACCCCCAGGCCGCCGCCGCCTTCTTCGCCCTGCTCTCCCCGAAGGTCCGGGACAGCCTGCCCAATCTCATCGCGGTCACCGGCAGCAAAACCGCCAAGCAGGACCTGGCCGCCTTCAGCAAGGCCCTCGGCGCGGCCCTGAACGCCCCCACCCTCGTCCCGGCCTTCGCCAAGGTCAGAGCCGACCTGGTGAAACCGGCTGGCAGCAAGGTCGCCGCCTGGAACCGGCTTGCGCTGCTCAGCGGTGCCAAGGCCCCCTCGTCCGTCCGCAGCGCGGCAGCCCGCGCGCTGGTCCTGGACGAGTTCGCGAAGAAGCCCCGGCAAGACTGGCGCGCCGGCGGGCCTGCCGAGACGAAGGCGTATGGCCTTCCCGAAGACCTGGTCGCCATGGGGCTGGAGGTGCTCGCCGGAGATGGCACGGCGGTACGGGATGTGTTCGCCAAGATGGGCGGGGCCGACGTCAAGCTCAGCCAGGTCGACAAGATGAAGCTGTTCCTCGACCGTGCCAGGAGCACGGGCACCGGGGACGAGGTGGCCGATGCCTTCGGCCGGGCGATGGAGGCGGGCAGCGAGGCCACGACCGAGAAGGCCGGACAACACAGCCCGGAGGCCGCAGCCTTCGCCCTGGACGCGATAAGGGCCGCGGGCTCCTTGGGCAGCGACCTGCCCAAGGCCGGCTGGGACTCCATGAGCGTGATCGCGAAGTCGTACATCCACGAAATGGCCTCGGGCGCCCGCTTCGACAAGGCCGTCTACCGCGATTCCGGAATGGGAGTCCCGGAGAACTGGGTTCACCTTCCTCCCGTGACCCCCGCGTTCTACCTCAGTCCGGGCGACACCTTTCGCTTCCTGAAGACCTTCGTCGGAGACAAACAGCTCACCGGCGACTTCGACGCGACGGCAGCACAGTTCCGTCATGACATGTTGACGGCAGCAGCCAACTTGGACGCACACGACGGGACCCGACATTTCGAGAGAACAGCTAGGGCATTCGGCGACCTTGGTGGCATGGAGTTCAAGGCGACGCTAGACGTGCGCGGGGAGCAGGACGCCATCAACGAAATAGTCGTTAACATCGTCAAAAACACCGTCTCCTTCGGGATCGACGGGATTTCCCCCATGGGTAGGGGGGTCATAGCGGGGTGGGAGTTACTCAAGGCCCATGGTGTCAGCAACTTCCTCGATGGTGTGGCTGACGACATCGAGACACGGGTAGAGCAGGCCACCGGAGCTCGGGCAGACTTCGTTCTGCGCTTGAAATACGATATGGCTCGTCTCCTTCACGAGGCCGAATACCCGGCGAGTAACCCACCCACCGAAGCCATGAACACGAACACCGGAAAACTCAAAACCTATGACGAACTCGTGGCTGAAGCAAAGAAAGAAGCCGGCGCCAACAAGGAATGGGAACAGGTGTTGAAGGAGAAGCTGACACCCTACGAGCGCTGGATGGACAGCAATAGAAAATTCGACGATAAGGCCGAGGATGCCTCAACTTTCCAGGCCAACGAGCGATCCAGGGAAGAGATAAAAATCTGGGACTAAGCCTGGATCCACGGCGTGAATTCTGGTGATCATTCTTCGGTTCGATTCCTTCACCAGGACCGTTTTGCCTGACGGGGGTCTGATTTGGGGTGTGGAGAACCCGCCGTGCGCGGGTCACGGATTGTCCAGGCGTTCACGGGCTCGGGGGCGGGGTTCGTGCGCGAGGGCGCGGGTGACCGTGGAGGTCGAGGGAAGAGTCGTGGCAGGGCGGGGACGGGTCAAGCCGCGCGGATCGGTGGCAGCCGGTGGACGGCTTGGAAGAGGTTCATCCATGCGTGCCGCCAGTGCCAATACCGGGGAAGATGCAGGGTGAGGTGGCCCCGGCCGTGCCGGGCGATGCGGGCGGGCACGCCGATGAGATGGCGGCGCAGGGTGGCGCCGCGCGCCTTGGCGTGAAAGGTTCCGGCCAGGCAGCCGGCCGCGCGCAGCAGGTTGTGGCAGATCGCCGCCAAGGTCAGCCAGGCGGCGTTGGCGGTGAACACGCCCGAGGGCAGGTGCGCTAATGGCCCGTCGATCAAGTCCGCGTTGACCTGCTCGATGACCGCGTGATCACGGTGTTGTTCCTCGGCCTGCCCGAGGGCGTACGGACTGTCGGTGAAGATCGCGTGATAGCGGTAGAGCGGGAACGGTTCCTCTGGCCGGAGCCCGGTCTGCGAGTTGAGCCGTTTGACCCGGCGCACGATCAGCCGGGCGGTGATGGCCTGGCCCTTCTTCGCGGCGAACGCCGTGTAGGCGACCTCCGCGATCTCGGCGTCGGAGATCCAGCCCCCTGCTTGTTCGTCGAAGATGGCGTTGGGGTATTTGATCGCTGTCCAGGCGGTTTCGTCGATCGCCGCGATCGCGGCTTTGATCTTGGGGTCCATTTTGGCGGTGACGGAGAAGCGCACGTCGTTCGTGTGGCAGGCGTTGATCACGCCTGCGGTGTAGAACGCCGAGTCCCCGCGCATCATCAGGGTGGCGCTCGCGCCCGCTGATCGTGCCGCGCCGATCGACTCACGCACGAACCAGGCCGCGCCGCGGGCGGAGTTCGCGCTTCCGCCGCGCAGCCGGGTGCCGGTCACCACCGGGGCGGCCAGCGGTGTGGACAGTGTGGAGGCCAGCACGTTCAGTCCGCGCACCAGCACGCCCTTGCCGCCGATCTTGGTGTGGCCGAACCCCGATCCTTGCTTCTTGTAGCCGTAGGTACGTCGCTGCATCGAGTCCACATCGAGGAAGGCGAGCACGTCCGCGCCGGGCAGCAACGGCGTATGGGCGGCCAGCCGGGCCGGCAGCAGGCGGGCCACTTTCTCGATCTGCCGGACGTTGCCCCAGGCCAGGCACCGCAGGAACGATCCCAGCGTGGACGGTGCGCGGATACCGGTAAACAACGTGTCCATGCCGCCGTGGCGCAGTGCGTCCAGATCATCGATGCTGTCGGCCCCGCAGGCCATCCCGGCTACGATCGAGCCGATCTTCGCCGCCGGGTTCACGCCGTCCCGGCCGGTGGGAGTGACGTGCTCGCCCGCCAGGTCGCTCAGGCCGCACCGCTCGGCCAACCGCATCACCGGCCCCAGCCCGCCGTACGCGACTACACGCTCCTCATCGAAGATCGCATGGGTCTTGGCAGAGTCGTGGAACAATTGCACTTGAGAGGTGTCCTCTCGATCAAGGTGGCGGAAGCCTGAAGAACTCCCATCATCCCAGGTCGGAGGGCACCTCCTCTCATTTCAGGATCTTCAGTTCAGAATCGGCTCGGTGGATCCAGGCTAAGCTGGCTTCGTCACCGCGGTAGACAAGCTGTCATCGCATGCAGCCGCCAGGTGGGGGCCTCGGGAGCTACATATACGGTCACCTTTACATCTGGGTCTATCTTCGTACCGTAGATGAACCGCCCCTCCTTGGTCTCCGTCTGACTGAAGTCGAACTCCAGTTTATAACCGAGAACCTGGGCAATGGTGTTTTCCATTAGCGTTTGAGCTTGATCCAGGTGAACATCCAATGATTCGTCGACACGTTCGTAATCGGCCGTGGCTCGCAGCGCTCGTTTGAACTTGTCCTTGCCACAGCGGATGTCCTTG
Organism: Streptosporangium sp. NBC_01810; assembly: GCF_035917355.1. NCBI lineage: Bacteria > Bacillati > Actinomycetota > Actinomycetes > Streptosporangiales > Streptosporangiaceae > Streptosporangium > Streptosporangium sp. NBC_01810. Next base: position 4,667,580 of record NZ_CP109070.1, read on the forward strand.
TCCGGGCGCTGTAGGATGCGCAGCTTCTTGAGCGGATTCTTGAAGATGCTGTTGGTCTCTAGCTGCTGGGTGTCCTTTTGTAGCTCCGCCGCCGCTTCTCCCAGGGAGGGCTCGGAAGTGCATCCCGAGGTCAGCATCACCAGCGCCAAGCTGACGGCCAGCAACCGGGCGACGCGCATTCAGTACCTCCGGAGGGGTTGACGCCGGGACCTATCAATCCTTACCCACCCGGCCCGCTTTCGCTACACCCCTCCCATACTCGTTTGTCAGCCAAGGGGAGTTGCCAGGTCACGCCGACCGCTGTCATCAGCCAGGGCAGGGGCATGTCCTCGCGGTTCAGAGCCGTGATCCGTTCGGCCAGCGGCTCGCTCATCGTCATAGTCTCACCTTTCGAATACTTTCCGGTGCTCGCGATGGGAGACCGAAAGAGGACTATCTAATTCATGTCCGACCCGATTCGTCTCCGGCCAAGAAAGTGGTTTACCGCTTTCTTGACAACACTTTCGCGAGCAGGATTTCTGTGCCTAGACTGCCTTACCGGTAGTTGACCTGCTACCGGATCGGCAATCCAGGCTAGAGCGGATGATGACAGCCGTTGGTCTGCCCGGGCTGGATTCGATATCACCGGCTGGACATTAAGTCCGTTTTTTCCAATTCGAGAGGAAATACGATGGACAGTGCGCCGTCTCTCGACCCTGGATCCCCCCGCGTGCGGTTCGGCGCCGAGATGCGCCGCCTGCGGCTGGCCGCCCAGCTCTCACAGACCGCAGTGGCCAGACGCCTCGGCTGCACCCAGACCCAGATCAGCCGCCTGGAGAGCGCCAGCCGGACGCCATCCAAGTCCGATGCCGAGAGACTGGATCTGCTCTATGGGACCGCCAACGGCATCTCCTTCACGGGAATTCGCGAGCACATCGTCGCCCAGCCCGGCGGCCCGACCTGGTTCTGGAACTGGGCCGAGGAGATCGAACCCAGAGCCACCGTCATCCGCTCCTGGGATCCCCTCCTGGTGCCCGGCCTGCTCCAGACGGAGGCATATGCCCGGCAAATCTTCAATCTGGAGCCCCAAACCACTCCCGAGGAGGTCGAGGAGCGGGTCGAGGCGCGGGTGCGGCGGCAGAGGATCCTCGATAGAGAGAATCCTCCACGTGTCGTCGTGCTCTTCGATGCAGGGGTGCTACGCCGTAAGGTCGGTGGAGCCGAGGTGATGCGCGAACAATTCGATCACCTACTGGAGGCCGCCAGGCGCCCTTCTGTCTCTATCCAGATCGTCGACCCGGAATGCCTTCCCGGCCTGGCGGGCGCTTTCATGATCGCTGAACTCCCCGACGGGCAACCCGCCACCATTCACACGGACTCGCCGGCCAAGGGATACGTTACGAACGACCACGAACTTATGACTTCCATTCAAGAAAGATATGAGGCGATACGGCTATGGGCTTATCCTGAGCGTGTATCCCTCAAGATGATCGAGGAAGCGAGACGCGAATGGACCTGAGCGCTGCCATCTGGCGGAAATCATCGCGATCTTCAGGAAATGGTGGCCAGTGTGTCGAAGTAGCCGCCAACCTGCCCGGAGTCGTCGCGGTCCGTGACAGCAAGGACCCCAACGGCCCCAAACTACTCTTCACCCCCACCGAGTGGAGAACGTTCGTCGGCGGCATCAAAACCGGTAAGTTCGACCACTAAACCGGTTCCGGTCAGGAGAAAACACCCCTTCAGACTGTGAAAGCGCCGTGAGGCAACACGACTCTGGCCCTATCCTGAGCCGTGTTGCCTCAAAAAGATCAAGAAAGGAAAGCAGCAATGGACCTGAGAGCTGCCATCTGGCGGAAATCATCGCGTTCCTCAGACAACGGTGGCCAGTGCGTCGAAGTAGCCGCCAACCTGCCCGGAGTCGTCGCGGTCCGTGACAGCAAGGACCCCAACGGCCCCAAACTACTCTTCACCCCCACCGAGTGGGGCACCTTCGTCCACGGCATCAAGACTGGAGACTTCGACCGCTGATCCTGTCTCGGTCGGGGACCCCCAGCACGCATCCCTCAAGAAGATCGAGGAAGCGAGACGCGAATGAACCTGAGCACTGCCATCTGGCGAAAATCATCACGTTCCGGATCGAACGGCGGCCAGTGCGTCGAGGTCGCTGCGAACCTGCCCGGGATTGTCGCGGTCCGGGACAGCAAAGACCCGAACGGCCCCAAACTGCTCTTCACGCCCACCGAGTGGGGCACCTTCGTCCGCAGTATCAAGACTGAAGACTTCGACCGCTGATCCTGTCTCGGTCGGGGACCATCAGCACGCATCCCTCAGGAAGATCGAGGAAGTGAAGCAGGAATGGACCTGAGCGCCGCCATCTGGCGGAAATCATCACGCTCCGGTGGAAACGGTGGCCAGTGTGTCGAGGTGGCCGCCAATCTGCCCGGGGTTGTCGCGGTCCGGGACAGCAAGGACCCGGACGGCCCCAAACTGCTCTTCACCCACGCCGGGTGGGGAGCGTTCGTCGGCGGTGTCAAAACCGGCGAGTTCGATCGTTGACCTGGTCTTGGTCCGGAGAAACCGTCCTTTCAGACCGGGATGGTGGTCCGGACCGAGACCAGGGCAGAATCGCTCTCTTCGCCGATATCGGCCGATCAGAAGAGAGTCCCGTCCGGTGGGAACAGGCCGTCCTCGAAGGGGTCGGCCTGTTGCGGCACCGGATCTGAGCCTTGCGTACGGCCTACTGCTGGTGCGCTGGGAGTCGCCCCGTGGGTGGCGCGTGCCTTCTTGGCCTGGCTGCTCTTTCTGAGCTTGCGGACGCCCGTCTCCGGCTCCTGCCGGTGGCGGTAGTGGTTGAGCGCCAGCAACTTGTCGAGGATGTCGAGGCGGGCCTGCGGGCCGACCGTCCAGCGAGTCCCCTGGCCGTGGTCATGGAACCCGTGGTCCAGGACCACATCGGACCACGCGGGCAGAGGGGCCTTCGCCTTCCGGGCCTCATAGTCACGGATGGCCGGTTCCCGCTCCTCGTCCAGCGCGTACGCCTCAAGAACCGCCTCATCGACCTCGGCGTGTAGCTCCCTGATCCGCTGGATCTTCGGATCGAACTCGGCCGGGTCGTTCACCAGGTTGTAGAGCTTGGTCAGCCCGAGATCGCACTCCAGCATGAGCTTGCTTCGGAGGCTGTGCAGTTCTTCTGCTATCTCTTCCATCCGCTTTGTGAATGTTGGTTGAGCGAGCGTCTCGCAACAGTCTGAAGGAGCGAACACCGGGTCGGCCTTCATCGTGGAGCTTCGGGTCACCGTCCAGAAGTACTGAAATGCGCTTGTTCGCAAGGCCATCGCTGCAGCCGACGATGCTGGGAACACCACGAGCTTCTGATCGAAGACCTGCCCGCTAGGAACTAGAACAGGTATCTGAGTCCGACTTGTTTGTGCAATGACAAGCACCCGGTCAAGGTCCGCGATGGCCTCGTACAGGCCCGGTGCCCGCTCTGCGTACTGCCACCACCGTTCCCGACGAGCCTGCCGTTTGTTCCGTTCTCGAAAAGGCTTGACCTCGCGTTCAACAATGGCGAACGGCTCGGGATATTCCTGAGCCCGCTCGATCGGCCAGTCCCGAAAGTTGATCACCCAGCGGCGGCCCGAGCCGTCCGGCCGGGAGTTGAGGTCCTCCCCGTTGAGGTAAGGGAACAGCACCTCCCGATTGCGCGGGTCAGCCTTGATCAGGGCGGCTGCTTCCTCCGGAGACATGGTGAAGCCAAGACCGAGGACATTCGACCCCTGAAACGATTGGCCGGCATTGGCCGCCAGGCGGTAGGGCAGTCCCTCCATCCGGCCTTCCGGGTCGAGAGAAGAGGTGATCGAAGGCACCTCCCGGCCGTCACGAAGCCGCCGTTCTCCGGCCCCCGGGTGCCCGGCCCAGACGAGCGACACCTCCAGTGACGCCGTCCCCGGCCACGGCTGGGACTTGACGGTCCGGTAGACCCGCCAGTCCCGCTCGTACGCCTGGTCGAGACCCACCTCCCGGGTGCCGCCCTGGGCGATCGTGTTGGTGGCGATGATCCCCACCCGCCCGGCCGGGGCCACCGCCAGGTCGCGGAGCAGGAAGTACGAGCACAGGTCCGCGCTACCGCGCCTGCCCCCGGCGACGTACGTGACGAGGAACTCCCGGACGTCGTCGCCGATGGCCCCGGTGAGCCGCTGCCCGCCGATGAACGGCGGGTTGCCGACCACCGCGCTGAACCCGCCGTGCCGCATGACCTCGGGGAACTCCAGCGGCCAGTGGAACGGCCTGATCGGCTCCGGTCTGCGTCCGCCGCCGGTGAGCATGGGCGTGATCAACCGGCGGACCCGGTCTTCGGCACCCACGGCCGCGAGGACGGCCCGATACAGCTCGCCGTCCTCCACCACGTCGAGACTTTCCACCAGCCCGGCGAGACGGGAGCCGTACCCCTCCTCGCCGGGGTCGCCCGCCAACGTGATGGTCATGACGAGCGGGGCGAGGACCTTCTCAACGTCCTCGGCGAGTTCGGCCAGAAGTTCGCCGTACTCGTCCTCGTCCGTCTGCTCCTCCCAGTGCGGACGGCGGTTCTGCTTCTTGCCGTCGGCGGCGGCGAGCGCGGCGGCGACAACGGCGTCCGCGGCGAAACGGAGCCGCCCGGTGAGCGCCTCGGCGGTGGCGAGCCTGGCCTCCAGCTCACGACCGTGGGCGGTGTCACGAACCGGCTCCCGCTCGATCTCGACGCGGAGCCGCTCGGCCTCATCGAGGATCGACGTGACCGTCTCCGCCAAGGTGTTACTGAGCCGGGAGTTCCGAAAATTCCCCGCCTTCGCGTCGAGGTCGAAGGCGACGAGCTGCCGGTCGTCGACAACGCCGATCAGGGAGTCGCCGCAGCGCAGCGCGTGGTCGAGGAAGGAGAACGGCCTGTTCTTGGCCAGCGTGACCAGCCAGAGCGACAGCTTCGCCAGCTCAACGGCCTGGTCGTCACGGTCCACCCCGTAGACGCAGCTCGCGGCCACCCGGCGGCGGGCCTCCAGCAGCAGGCCGTCGCGGTCGTAGTCGGGTCCGACCGCGTCCAGGATCTCCCCCGGCACGCCGTTCCGATCCCAGTCGTCGACGATCCGGTCCGCGATGTACCGGCAGGCGGAGACGAGGAACGCGCCCGAGCCCATCGCCGGGTCGAGCACCTTCAGCGCCAGCAGCTCGTCCCAGCGCTTGGCCTGCCACACGTGCGGCTCGGCGCCCTCGGCGGGGCCGGGAGAGAAGCAGAGCGGGGCCAAGGTGTGCTCGACGACCTCCTCGGCGAGCGGGCGCGGCGTGTAGTGGGTGCCGGTGGAACGCCGGTCGCCGACCTGGGTGATGATCAGTGATCCGGTGGGGAAGACCGTGGGCCAGCCCCGCAGGTCGCGGCGGAGCAGGCCGAGGAACGGGGCCGCCCGGTCGGCCAGTACGTCGTCGTTGTCACAGGCCGTACGGAGCCGTTCCAGGTCGTCCGGCTTCGCTGCGGCGGTCAGCGCCTTGGCGGCCCGGTTCACCGTCGTGTCGCAGGTCCGGACCGCCCAGGCGGCGAGGTCCGCCTCCTCGCGGCGGGCACGTTCCAGCTCGGCCAGCGGGAGCTCGGGCTCAAGTCTGCCGAACAGCCCGGCGTACGGCTCGGTCACCCGGACGCAGGAGAACTCCAGCAGGCCCTCGTAGACATGGCCGATCTGCTCGACGTTGAGGCCCTTGTAGCTGAGCCGTTCCGGGGCGCCGCTCTCGCCGACCAGGATCAGCAGCGCCCGCAGGATCTCGTGGACGACCCGATCGGTGACCTTCATGTCGGCCAGCCAGCCGAAGCGCTCCGGGTCGAAGAGCGCGCCACCGTACGGCGGGATGCGCATGTCGTCGTGCTCGCACCCGCCGTACACGGCGCCGAAGAGGGCGAGCAGCCGGGGCCAGGCGGCCCTCCGCCGGTCGCCCACCGCTTCACCGTGCCTGCTCCGCGCCTCCTCCAGCTCGTCGAAGAGGCCGCCGACCGAGTAGGAGTGGGCATAAAGCTCGGAGTCGACGGGCAGCAGGCGCTGGTCCTCGGCGTAGAGCAGGAAGACCAGGCGCATCATCACGCTCAGCGTGCCCTGGTAGACCCGGCGTTCGGGCACGTGCGCGAGGAGCCGGCCATCGGCCTCCCGGTCGAGCCGGGCGAGCTCGCCGACCAGCAGCTCGACGGCGCGCAGCACCTGCCTGCCAAGGGTGGTCGTGACCTCGGCCTGCGCGTCGGCGCTGCGGGAGAACAGCCCGGCCAGGCTGTCGGTGGGGTCACCCGCCGCGTCGAGGGCGGGTTTGAGCACACGGGTCGCACCGAGCAGCGTGACGAAGGCGCGGAGCAGGTCGCGCTCCTCCAGCCACAGGTCCGCGTCGAAGGTCGCGACGGTGGAGGGTTCCTGAACCCGGGCGTGCACCAGGATCCACAGCCGCCCGTTGGTGAGCAGTGCCAGCGGCACGCCCCGCCGGCGGCAGAGGTCGGCGGCCTCCTCGACCGCGGAGCGGCGGTCCCTGGTCGCCCTGGTGAGGGGTTCGGCCCAGCCGCGCCGGTAGATGTGCAGCCGTTCGGCCCGGCCACCGGCGCCGTCCGGGCCGAAGGCGACCCCGTCCGGCCGTACCCGCGTGTCGGCTGGGCCGTACCCGCGCACCTCCTCGGGCAGCTGCGCGCCTTCGGCGATCAGCGGGCCGGTCAGTCCGAGCAGCTCGCGGAGGATGAAGTCCTGCCAGGCGGGGTTCAGCTCGTCGGGAGCGGCCTGGACCTCGTCCCACGCCTGGATGAGACGTTCCAGTTTCCGCTCGGGAAGCGCCTCCAGCCCCTGGGGCAGTGCTCCGGCGAGCACGCCGACCGAGACGAACGGGCCGTCCGGCCGGAGCAGGCTGATCCAGTCGGCGTGCTGGCGGGCGATCGACGGGGTCGCGATTCTGCGGCGCGGTGGCATCAGGCCCCCCGGTGCGCGATCGAGGCGGGCACCAGGAAGGTGACCGCGGCCGGGAACCAGCGGACCGTCGGATTGGCGTAGCGGCGGGTGATCGCCTCGATCTCGTCGGCGAGCTGCCGGGGAATCGACTCGCGCCGCTCGACGAGGGCCTCGCGGTCCCTGGCGAGCTGCGTCCGTTCCTCGTCGGCCTCGAAGAGGCTGGGCTGCCAGTAGCCGTCGTCGTCGAGGGCGGCGGTGATGGTACGGCGCAGCTCGTCGAGGACGGCGGTCATGGCGGCGATGTCCTTCTCACAGCGGGCCTGAAGGTCGGTGGCGTGCCGGTTGGTGCGCCGCCTGGCCCGGTCGGCGAGAATGCCCGCGACCTTCGGCTCCAGCTCCAGCCGCTCCCAGACCTCGGTGAGCCGGTCGAGCACCTGCCGGGGCGGCGGCTCGTCGGTGGCCGCGGCGAGCCAGCTCTCCAGACTTTCGGCGTTCACCCGGGTCAGGCGGCCCTCGTCGAGGGTGCCGCCGCCGAGGACGACCTCCTCGTGCAGCCGGGTGCCCTCGTCCCCGGTGACGACGATGCGCATGTGCGCCACCACGGCGGGAGAGGCGATCAGGTCCGCGGGCACGACCCGGGCGGTGACCCGTGCCAGCTTCGCACCCCCGCCGACCCCGGATGCCCACAGCTCGGCGCGGAGCAGGTGCAGGCACATCTGGACCAGGCGGCTGCCGAGGTGGAGCAGGACCACGTCGGTCCGGTCGGCCGCCGCGTCCTGGTCGAAGGTGACCACCCGCTCCGCGTGCGTGACCGGGTGCAGCAGCCCGTCGTTGCGGGCCTCCGCCCACGCGCCGGACAGCGGGGGCAGCCGGAAGCAGCGCGCTTTCAGCCCCTTGGGAGGGTCGGCGTCGAGCAGGTCCCTGTTGTGGGCCAGCCGGAGCGCGGTGCGGACCACCCGCTCCACCGTCTCCGGGGTGAGGTTCAGCTTCGTCCGGCTGCCGCGTAGCGTCTCGGTGAGCTTCTCCAGGTCGGCGGCGAGATCACGGCGGATCTTCAGCTTGGCCGTACCGCTCCGCTTGGTGATCTCGGTCTCGGCGGCCTGCCAGTCGGCGGGCCGCCCGAGCATCTTCCGCTCGACGTTGGCGGCGATCACGTCTCCCGCGCTGCCGAGGTCCTCCCGGATCTGGTCGACCTTCCTGACCGCCACGGTGAGGAACTGGAGTTCGTCCTCAAGCGAGCCTTCCCGAGCGTCCCGCCAGTCCGACGGGACGAAATGGAAGATGTCCACCTGCGGTGCCGGCTGGCCGTGCCGGTCGATCCGGCCGTTGCGCTGCTCCAGCCGGTTGGGGTTCCACGGGATCTCCCAGTGCAGCAGCCGGTGGCAGTGGTCCTGCAGGTTGATGCCCTCGCTGGCCGCATCGGTGGCGAGCAGGATCCGCATCGGGTCGAGATCCGGGGAGTCGCGGAAGACCTTGCGGATCCTGTCCCGCTCGGCGTCGTCCATTCCGCCGTAGAGGCAGGCGATCAGCCTGGCCGGGTAGCCCGCGTGGATGAGCTGATCCCGCAGCCAGTTCTGGGTGTCGCGGTACTCGGTGAAGATGATGACCCGCTCGCCGTTGTCGTCGTTCCACTCCCCGTCCGGGCGGACGATCGGGTCGAGCCAGGCGCGCATCGCGTCGAACTTCGCGTCCGGCTGCTTCTTCGCCTCCCCCGCCCAGTCGCGCAGCTCGCCAAGGAGCTTCTTCTCCCCGGCGGTCAGTGGCGGCAGCAGCCGGCGTGCGGCGGTCAGCGCGCTCGTCTCCGCCTCGCCGTACGCGGCGTCGTCCTCGGCGGTCTCCTCCAGCCGGTCCACGAGCGGTCTGAGCACGCGCGCCTGTGCCTTGGCGGGCAGGGGCCGCTCGCCGTCCTCGCGCCGGACCATGGTCTCCAGGTGCTTGTCGACGGTGCTGAAGAACGCCTGCGGAGAGGAGAACAGCCGCTTCTTCAGCAGCATCGTGACGAAGTCGGCGGCGCTCCGCTGGGCGTTGCCGCCGGAGGTCCGTCTCCGCGACTCGGCGTACTCGGCCAGTCTCAGGTGCGCCCGACGTTCGAGCTCCGAGTAGCGGACGTCCACATCGTGGATCTTCCGGGTCGCGAACCGCGACGAGCCATCCCACTTCGGCGGCAGCTCGCTCTTGAGCCGGCGGATCATCACCTGGGCGAGCTGCTCGTCGCTGGGCGGGACACCCCGCGCGAATCGCTGGTCGTCCAGCAGCTCCAGCAGGGCGGTCCACGAGTTCTGGTAGCCGTTGTGCGGGGTGGCGGACAGGAACAGCCGGTGCTCGCAGTGCGGTGCGAGCTCACGGATGACCTCGGTCCGCTGCGAGTCGACCGCGTACTTCCCCCGGGTCGCCGGCGCGCAGGTGTGCACCTCGTCCACGACCAGCAGGTCGAAGGCGCGCGGGTAACGCGGAACCGGGGGGAGCACGTCGCGCAGCAACCGCCGGGGACGGTCGCGCTTGAGCCAGTCGACGCTCACGATCAGCCGCGGGAAGTGCGTCCACGGGTTCGCGTAGAGTCCGCGGGTCCGGCGGAGCTCCTTCAGCAGCCCGCTGTCCACGATCCGGAAGTCCAGCCCGAACTTGTCGCGCATCTCGTCTCGCCACTGCAGGGTCAGGCCCGCCGGGCAGACGATCAGCATGGTGCGGGCCCGGTGCCTGAGCATGAGCTCCTGCATGACCAGCCCGGCCTCGATCGTCTTGCCCAGGCCGACGTCGTCGGCGATCAGGAGGTTGGTGCGCGGCATCGACAGCGCCCGCACGACCGGGTCGAGCTGGTACTCCTCGATCTGGATGCCCGAACGGAACGGCGCCTGCAGCACCGTCGTGTCCGCCGAGGCGATCGCCCCCCACCGGACCGCGTCAAGGAACGCGTCCAGATGGCCGGGTGGGTCGAACCCCCGCGCGGGGCTGGGCAGCGCGTGCTGCTCGTACGCGGCGGCGCCCGGCTCCAGCTCCCAGACCACCCGGAGCCGCTCGTCACGGGCGTCGTCCTCGATGCTCACCAGGCTCACCACGTGGGGAGCTCTGGACGTGAGTGCCCTGTCATCGGAGCCGGCCACACTGCCCTGGCGGACGTCGGCGACGACCCACGGCCGGTTCCGGACGGTCACCACCTGGCCGATGGCGGGCAGCGCCGAGGTCTCAACCGCCACCTGCGTCATCGCCGCTCCCCACCCGAGTCATCATTTTCAACTGTCTTGCCTCATGGCATAGATCGGCGACTACGTCCTACCACGATCCACCAATGTTCCAGAGCGTATCGATAAGGATTCGCCCCGGCGAAAAGCAGCGGCAGGGGCCACGGCGTCGCCGCGTTTGGGGCTCACGGCGCGGCCACCTCACCGTGATCCTCATCCGGCAGCGCGCGGGTGAGCCGCGCGGTCAGCTCGGGATCGGCCAGGATGCGAGCGGTGGCGCGCCACTCGACGATGACCCGGTGCAGCGTGGAGTGGACGTCCAGATCAACCGAGTCCCGGGTGGCGTCGACGAGTTCCCGGACGAACTCCCGCGTCTCCTCCACGGAGAGATGCCGGACCCATGGAAAGACCTGGGGCAGCGCGTGCAGGACGGCGCGGGTGCCTTCATCGTTGGCCGGCAGCGCGGCGATCATGCGGGCCGCGACGTCCGCGGTCTCTTCTCGCTGATGGTCATGCCGGGCTATTGAGATGAACAGGTCCTCTCCGTCGCGGCGTGTGACGCGCACGCGATGGAAGCAGTCGATGATCTCGGCGACCCGTTTGGAGTGCTTCGACAGGTCGGAGAACAGCACGGTCGGCATTGCCATACCCAACCGTACTTCGGAACACGTTCCGAAGTGACCGCCGCCGTTTCTCCAACCAGACCAGCAACTTCACCAGGCTCCGCCTCCCGGTCGAGGACACCCTGGTGACCGAGGTACTTCCTGGCCTGCAGAGCGCCCTTGAGGTCACGCACCGCGCCGGGGCCGACTGCCCGGCACAACACCATGGAGTGATAAATCCGCATAAATGCCGACCAAATCTTCTTCTGATAAGTGCCGTTTACAGTTTTTCCGGTGACCAATACCAGACCGGCTACCGACAGCGGATCCCGCAGGGTGACCGGTGTTCGCGAGCAGGAAGAACTCCTATAGAGGCCCCGAAGCCATCTGGACAATACCGACCGTTTCCTATTGCCTTCAGAGTTGGAAACGGGAAACACCGGAACAGGTCTTGTCTGTCCGACATCGGCTAACACAGTCTTGCAAACGATGATTCACGGCTGCTCGGACAGGCGGTGACGGAGGTTCATGTGGTCCAGCAGCCAATCACCTTCGGAAGGGAACTTCGGAGGCGGCGTCTCGCCGCCGATCTCACCCTTACCGATTTATCCAGGCTGGTTCATTACAGCAAAGGCCAGCTCAGCAAGGTCGAGCGAGGTATCAAAGCGCCGAGCCGCGAGTTGGGCCGCCTCTGCGACGTCGCACTCGACGCCGGAGGCGAGCTCGCAGCTCTGGTCCGCGAACGGCCTCCCAAAGAAGGACTCACGCAGGAGAGCGGTGACGAGGATGAGGTGTGGCTGATGCGGTTGTCCTCAGACGGGCAGAACCGGTTCCAACCCATGAGCCGGAGACAGGCGCTGGCCACGGGGGCGGCTTCGATCGCGGGAATGAGCATCGGCGGCCCGGCAACCCCGTCCGGCGCCGAGGACACGACGCTCCTGGGAGTGTCCCGATCGCTGTTCGACCAGTATCGGCAGCTCGGTCAGACGGTCAGTCCCGGGCTCCTGCTCCCCGTACTCATCGCGCAGACCCATACGCTCCGGGAGCTATCCGCCAATGCCGGTTCCCAGACCCGTCAGGGGTTGCTGAGGCTCGGTTCCCGGTACGCCGAGTATGTCGGCTGGCTGGTGCAGGAGACGGGAAACGAACAGGCGGCGCTGTGGTGGACGCAACGCGCCGTTGACCTGGCGGCTGTCGGCGGTGATCATGACCTTGCCGCCTACGGACTGGTCCGCCGGGCACTGGTCACCCTCTATCGCGAGGATGCGCCCCAGACCGTTGAGCTGGCCCGGCAAGCGCAGAACGGCAAGGTCCCGCCGCGGATCCGCGGCCTGGCAGCGCAACGGGAGGCACAGGGCCACGCGCTCGCAGGTGACTACGACGCCTGCATGCGCAGCCTGGACCGGGCGCGTGCGCTGCTCGTCGGCCACGCATCCGACTCTGACGCGCCCGTCATCGGTACCACCAACCTGTCCGACCCGGTCGCGATGATCACCGGCTGGTGCCTTTACGACCTGGGACGGCCGGCCGAAGCCGCCGAAATCATGGAAACACAGCTGGCGCAGGTGCCGCCCCGGGCACTGCGCACGCAGGTCCGTTACGGAGTGCGCTGCGCACTCGCCCACGCCGCTGCCGGGGAGATCGACCACGCGTGCGATGTGATCAGCCGACTGCTGGGCAGCGCTGTCACGGTGAGTTCGGCCACCATCGCCGCGGACCTGCGCAACCTCGCCCGTGCCCTGGCTCGTCACCGACGGAACCGGTCGGTGCGCGATCTCAATCCTGAACTCAGCGCGACCCTGCAGATCATCGTTTCGTAGAGAGGGAACCCGCTATGCCCGACGTGTTCATCAACTACCGCACTGGAGACGGCGAGAAGACCGCTCTTCTCCTCGAAAAGGAACTATCCGCAATTCTCGGGGGAGAGGAACGGATCTTCCGTGCCACCAGGTCCATCAAACCTGGCCAGCGCTTCCCCGAGGAACTGCTCGGCAACGTGCGGCGCAGTACCGTCCTCCTCGCCGTCATCGGCCCCAACTGGATCCAGCCCCCCAGACTTCGTGACGAGGACGACTGGGTCCGCCGGGAGCTCCTTGAGGCGTTCACCCTCGGCATACCGGTCGTGCCGGTTCTTGAAGGGCACAGGACAAAACGGCTGGACCGGGCGGAGTTGCCGGTGGAGCTGGCCTGGCTCACCGAGACCCAGTCGGTGCACGTGGATCTGGAGGATCTCCAGGCGGACCTCACGCGTCTCGTCGCCAGGCTCGCCGATTGGGTGCCGTCGTTCAGAACGACGAAACGCCCGGCCCCTCAGCCTCCGCCCCCTGGCTCCATCACCAACTCGGCGGGCGACGTTCATGGCACGGCCATCCAGGGCCGCGACATCACCACCGGCGATGTCGGCACCGTCATCAAAGGCGACCACGGAACTATTCACGCTGGTAAGGGCGATATCTACCGCGACTCCCAGCACTTCTCCGGCGATGGGGCGGCATACGTCGCCGGAGACAACCACGGAGGGATCAATCACCGGTTCGGCGGCTCCCGCAAGGACAAGAAGGGCGACCGTTGAGCGACCAGATAAGGTCCTCCGTCTCCGTCGGCCACGGAGCGGCGGTGCACGCGGGCAGCGGCGACCAGATCGTCTTCTCGCTGCTGGCCGAAGCCGCGGGCAAAGATCCCCGGCGCATTGCCGATGACCAGCTGTCGTGGCTCCGGCGGCGCTTCCTTTCCCCCGGAGGCTTCGCCAAGGCGGCTGCGGCCCTGGAATCCCACGGCACCGTATTCCTGGATGGAACGCCGGGCACCGGAAGAAGGACCGCCGCCTGGATGCTCCTGGGTGAGCTGCACTCCGGGAGCGAGACGTTCCACGAGCTCCTACTGAAGGACAAATCCCCCTACCTGAACACCAGCCAGGTCGGCGAAGGCGCTTTGGTGCTGGTGGATCTGTCCGCGATCCCCAATGAGCAGGTCTGGGCCGAGGTCCAAGGCGAGCTTCCCGACCTCCGCAAGGTCGTGCACGAGCACAGCGCTCATCTGGTGGTGATACTCCCCACCGGGAGAGTCGAGCGGCTCGGAGCGGATCTTGGTGCCTACCGCGTCAAAATCGTCCGTCCAGCAGGACAAGTGGTACTCCAGCGTTATCTTCGCATGGAGCGAATCCCGGTAGCCGAGACTGATTCGGCGCCTCAGGCCGCCTCAGACTTCCTGGCCAAGAACCCCTCGATGCAGGAGATCGCCGACTTCGCCGCCCTCGTCGTCGAGGCACGGGCAACGGCGGAATCAGCAGGTGGATTCGCCGGCTGGTGTGAGAGCGCCCTGGCCGCATTGGACAACCACCAGGGCAAGCTCGTCACCGACGATCTCGTCGAACTGCGCAAGGGGCCACAGCGAGCACTGCTGCTGGCCACGGCCATGCTGCACGGAACCCATATCGACGTCATCCACCGGTCCGCTGTCGCACTGCTGGAAGGGGTGCGACATCCCCACGACGAACGTCCTCTCCTAGAGCAGGCGGACCTCGCCGTGCGCTTCCAGGAGATCAAGGCGACACCCGACGCCTCCGGCCGGGTGCGGTTCGACAAACTCGGATACGACTCGGCGGTCCGGGCCCACCTATGGACTCACCGCCCGGAACTACGGGAGCCCATCCAGCGATGGGTCGGTGACACCGTGGGCCTGACGGACTTGGAGACGGACGACCGCGACAAGCTGATCAAGCGGTTCGCCGAGCAGTGCCTGCACGACAGGTACCGAGACCTCCTGCTGACTCTCGTGTCTCAGTGCGCGAAGGACACTGGGAACGGCTTCCGGATGGGCGCGGCCATTCAGGCACTGCGGCACGGGCTCCAGCACGAAGAGCACGGCCGGTTCTTCCGACAGAAGATCTACGACTGGTCGCGTGAGACGAACCTGCCCAGGGGCCTCACCCAGGTGATCGTCGTGGCGTGCTGGAAGGTGATGGCCGTGCGCCACCCGGACCAGGCCATGATCCGGCTCCATCACCTGGCGCGCAGGGAACGCGGAACCACACATGCCCGCGACGCGCTCGTGCAGTTGGTGGGCGCCGACGCCCAACTCCGGGTCCGGATGCTGGAGCGGTTGGTTCAGCGGCTCCAGCTGGAAGAATGGCCGATCGATGCCGACCTGTTCGTGGAGTTCGCCGATCCGGCAGCGCTCACGGCCACCGGACCACACACGCGCGCGCCTCTGTCCGACCCCGACCTGAGAGAGCAGCTAATCATCGGCTGGAGCATCGCCTTCCACCGGCGTCCGTACGAGGTCTGGCGCACACAGGTGGAACGCTGGATCCAGACAGCCTTCGCCGATGAAGCACATCGTGAGCATCTCCTCGACACGCTCGTCGCCGGTGGCGGGCAACATGCGGACCTCCTGGCCCGCCTGCACGTCATCACCCGAGACCTGGCCCGCCCTGGGACGGACGGACAGGAACACCACGCCTTTCTCGTCGATCGCGTCCTACGGAAGATCAACTTTTCCATGGGTATCTGGGCCGTGTGAGCCGCCATCGTGACAACAGATCAGGGAGACAACACCATGGGTTCTGGCCACAGGACGGTGACGGTCTACTTTGTCGCCTTCGCGGGATTGATTCTCGCCGGTCTTATCCTGTTCGCTCCACTACCGCCCTGGGCATGGGTGGTGGTCGCCGTGGTAGCCGGGATCGTCGTGGTCCTGGCCATGAGAGTACCCAGCCGCGGAACGGATTCCGCGCCACCGGTGGAGACGACGTACCTTCCACCGCCACCCATAGAGCCTCGGGAGCAGCGGGTCGTCGAAGTCGCGCTGCCGAGCATGGAGGATGACTACGACTTCCTGTTCTCGGCGACAGTGCGATGGTCTCCGGATGGCAGGACAGTGGATGAACCGGTCGCCAACCTCGGCGGTCTGGCGGTCGACACGATTCTGGAACGTGCCATGGATGTCACGAAGAACCGGCTCCCCGGCAGGGCCTCGCTCGTTCAGCACGAGTTGAACGGTGCACTGAGCAGGATGCAGTCGGACGCCAGCGGATGCGTGCGGGCGATGGCCGAGTCGGTCACGCTCACTCTCTCCGATCACGATCGGCAACGCCTGAAAAAGCTCGCCGAGGTGCGTAAGGACAAGGCGGTCTGGGAGCACGAGAGGAAGTACGAACAGAGCAAGCGGGAGTACCTCGGAGAGGACGTACTGAAAGACCCGGGCAGCACCGTGGTCTGGTGGCTCGCCAAGAACGACGACCGCGTGGAGAAGGTGGTGCAGGACCTGGGCATCCTCGCCCAGCTCTCCTCCGCCGCGAACAACGAGGACATACCCGAATGCTTCCGGTACCTGGTGCCGGGGCCGTCCCCCTCACAGCCAGCAGACGACGAGCCGTCCACACCTGATCCGGGACACGGATCATCCGCCGTCGACCACTTCGAGGCGTTCCTGGGGGCGACGGACTTCCCGGACGGTGACCCGCAACGTGCCCTGTTCACTCGGCAGGTGGCCGACTACCTCGTCAAGCACGGCAGGCAGGACGCGGCTGACGACCTGGAACGCCGGTTCGACGCGCCCAGTGCCTTCGTCCCTGAGGATACGATTCCTCCCTCCGACCAGCTCGACGAAGAGCCGTACACCGACGATCCCGGATGAGCGAGTCGTGATGTTCACCATGGTGATCCCGAATACCTTTCTTGAAGGCAGATCGAGGACATGGCGGGTCTTTCTGTCCACTACCGGACTGACGCCGGCACTCCTCAGCTCCTGCTCAGCAAGGGTACGTTTCTGATCTGTACCGGCACGCTGATCTCCTTACCCCCAGAGGGAGCGCGATGACAGGCACGCAGCAGAGACCCTTTCCCGTCGACGATCTCTTACGGGCCGTACGCCTGGAGATCACCGCCGAACTCCGCAGCGACGGCGACGGGGAGAAGGTCTCACTGACCACCGGACGCAGGGTCGGAGGCGACGGGGAGATCCAGGAGTACCTGTTCTCCTGCAGGAGCTGGAAGGACTCGTTCTCCGGGGAGAAACTGCTCGTCAGGCTCTCACGTTCCCGCGCCTCGTGGGTGAGCGCCGAGGCGGTGCGGATGCCCGACGGCAAGGTCACGGTCCGCACTGCGGCCGATCTGAGCAGCCGGCCCGACAACGCTCAGCTGCGCAAGGACGAGTCGGCGGGCATGGAGGCCCTCGCCGAGCGGCTGGAATCCGCCGGCGGGAGCGATGGTCTGGTCAATCTCACCACGGCGGGCTGGATGCTCGGCCAGGGAAGTCCGCGTGTCAACCGCTGTGCCACCCCGGAACGTTTCATCCGGGGGTATCGCGAACGCGAACTCAATCCCCGGCAGCGGCAGGCGATCGAGCAGGCTCTCGACAGCGAGCTCACCTTCATCTGGGGACCACCGGGAACCGGCAAGACCGACGTCGTCGCCTCCATCGTCGAGGGCTGTTACCGGCAGGGGATGCGGGTGCTCTTCGTCGCTCCGACCAAGGTCGCCGTGGACCAGGCGCTGGAGCGGATCTGTGACCTGCTCTCCGGTGAGGAGGGTTTCGACACGGGGCTCGTGCAGCGCGCCGGAGACATCGAACTCGCCTCCCTGGCCACCAGGTTCGGCGACCAGATCAACGCCGGACGGATAGCCGGACGACTTTTCGCCGCCGTGACCGCGAGGATCACCGAAACGCGCGAACTGTTGGACGCGGCGCGTCAGGACCTCGCACTCCACGCCGAGGCCGAGCGCGTCTCAGGCGAACTGCGGGACCTGAGCGCGCGACGCGACGAGGCCGGGCGGCACGCCGCCGCCCTGCGCCGGCAGATCCAGGCCGGGCAGGCCGCCCTCGCCAGGACCGAGCAGCAGATTCACAAGATCGGCACCCCTTCCGGGCTCTTCGCCAAGAAGAAACAGGCCAAGCTCGACGACCTCGGCCGCGTGCACCGGACGCATCGGAACGCCGTCGCCGCGCTCGACCAGCAGCTGCACACCGCGCTGACCGTACAGCGAAACCGTGCCACCGAGGTCGCCAAACGTGAGCCGGAGCTGGCCGTGCTGCACGGTCGGCTGCGGAGAGTTCCCCCGCCCGGTCCTCTTCGAGACGCCGTTGAGAGGCTTCAACAACAACTCAGCGCGTTGGAGCAGGAACAGCAGAAGATCACCGAAGCGGTCCGGAGCAACTGCCGCGTCATGGGCGCCACCGTCGCCAAGGCGGTACAGTCCCGCACGTTGCTCGACTCGATCGACGTGGTGGTCATCGACGAGGCCGGGATGGTGAACACCCCTTCGGCCTGGTGCGCCGCCGGACTCGCCGCCCGGCGGGTCGTCGTCGCCGGTGACTTCCGGCAGCTACCCGCCGTGACCAAGTCCTCCGGCGACCGGGAGGCCTCCCCCGAGGACAGGCAGCACGCTGTGCTCTGGATGGACCGCGATGTCTTCGCCACGGCCGGGCTGGTGGACCCGGTGGGCTCGGCCCGTCAGGACCGGCGGATGGTCTGCCTGGACACGCAGTACCGTATGCGCCCGTCGATCTGCGAGGTGGTCAATGTCGTCGCCTACCCCGACGCGCCCTTGCGCACCGGACGCGGTGACCGCAGCCGTCTCCCGCACTCGCCGCTGATCGACGGCCCGCTGATCCTTGTCGACACCACCCCGCGCCGCCTGCCCAACCCGAAAGGCCGCCGCAACGGGCACAAGACCAACCCGGTGCACGAAGCGGTCATTCATGAGCTTGTCCGAGGCCTGCAGTACGACGAGGTCCTGCCCGCTCGCAAGTGGACGAACCTGGCCGCCGGAGAGCGGCCGGCCGACCGGCTGGCCGTGATCGCTCCGTTCAGAGACCAGGTGAAGGCGCTGCGGAACAGCCTGACCTATCGGTTCGGCGAGAGCTACGAGGGGCTGGTGGACACCGTCCACCGATTCCAGGGCAGCCAGCGCCCTCTTGTGGTGATCGATACCGTGGCCGGGGCGGGCGACAGGCTCGGCTACTTCTACGAGGGCTCGGGCCTGTCATCCTCCACCTGCCGATTACTCAACGTGGCCCTCAGCCGGGCGCAGGACCATCTCGTCGTCGTCGCCGACACCCTGTTCCTGCACGACAACCTCAGTCCGGGCAGTGAGGCCGCACAGATGCTCGCCCACCTGGAGCGCCATGCGCGGTTGCTCTCGGTGGACGAGCTCGTGCCGTTCCGTTGCGCGGCCGACCTGGCCGGGCTGGACAAGGACGAGCTGGCCCGGCCTGCGTTCTTCCCCGCCGACGAGGTGTCCCGCGCCATCGCGTGGGACATCGAACAAGCTCAGCGCAGCATCGAGATCTACTGCGCCTTCCTGGACCCGGTCCCCGTCGGCAGATGGCTGCGGCATCTCACCCCGCGCATCGAAAACGGAGTGCAGGTGACCGTCCACACCCGGGACCAGGCCGACGATCCGCGCAGGCGCGCTCTGGTACGAGACCTTGAGGCCGCCGGTTGCCTGGTCGCGGTACGCGAGCGCATGCATGAGAAGGTCATGATCGTCGACGACACCGTGCTGTGGCACGGCTCGCTCAACCTCCTCGCCAACACCGGCGCCACCGACCTGATGATGCGAATCACCGACCCGTCCTCCTGTCGGCAGGTTCGTCACATCGTCGACCGCGCACGGATGGAACGTCCTGCCCGTACCTGGAAACAGACGTCGCCGGAGCCGGATTCGGCTCCCGATGTCAGAACCGGCGACGTGCTGGACGGACGCCTTTACATACAGGTCCCCTTCGACAAGAAGGACGAGTTCAAACACGCGCTACAGGCCGCCGGGATACGCCCCCAGTGGCACGGGGCGAGGAAGCTGTGGCATGTCGATGCCACCGTCCCACGGCACCTGGTCCAGCGTTGGCTTCCTCCGGCCCGGAACTGACAGTGCCGGCGCACTTGAGCAGCTCGCTGGTGTAGCCATCCAGGTCTCCGCCGTTCCCCCACTTGTCCCCCGAACGAACCCACTGGAAGTCAAACAATGAGACACTCCTCAGCTGCTGCCTGCCCTTACGATCATGTTTCATGATGATTCGCACATTGGCGACCACCGCTGGGGTATTCGTCCTGTTGTTCGCCGGTACGGCCACCGCATCGGCCGGTCCCATCGTCGGGGCTCCCGAGCTGACCCACAACCCGCTCTACAAGCAGGGCAGCCTTCCCACGGTCTCCTGCAAGGTGACCAAGGGCACCACCAAGGCCTCCACCACGAAGTACTTGACCAAGGTCGTCGGCTGCCTGAACTCAGCCTGGCGCAAGACCATCAAGGACTTCGTCCCGGCCGGGGTGAGCATCAAGGCCAAGGTCGAGAACGGTCTCTGCCTCACCGGCCTGCAGGTGTCCGGCTCCTTCGCCGCCTCCTGTTACGGCTCCATTCAGGTGCAACTCGGTTCCGACTGGATCAACGCCAAGTCCGACCAGGCCATGCTCGTCGAGGTCACCCGGGCGTACGCCGGATTCATCCAGGCGCAGACAGGCATCAGCGAGGCCTGGTGGGCGTTGCCGGCCAGCCGGGAGGAGGTAGGTGACGGCGACGAGCAAATGCACCGCTACTACCTGCAGGCCGACTGCCTGGGTGGAATCTCCATGAAGAGCCTGGGACGTTCGGCCAAGAACTGGAAGCCCCTCCTCACCGCCGAGACGCCAAAGGAGTACGCCAGGTTCAACTGGTACGGCAAGCCCGCCAACCGTCTCCACTGGTTCAAGCAGGGCTACGCGTCGAAGAAGCCGGGCGCGTGCAACACCTGGAAGGCCCCCTCCTCAAAGGTCGCCTGATCCGTGCCGGCACGTCTCAGAGGATGAGCACGGCCCCGCCCGGCGGGCGAGTACAGCGGTTGCCGTCGACCTGTGCGTGGGCCGCGGGTTCATGCCCAGGGAGACGGCGTACGAGTGGGCGTCACCGCCATGCCTTCCCTGACATGGTCAATCCGTACCCGAGGTGCTACCGGACGGGGGGCACAGGTCACGACCGGGACAGGGACGGCGGAAGCCCCTCGTTGGATGAAGGTCTGCCGGACCGTGGCGTTCGGCTTCACGGGATTCCACGACCCGTTGCTGTCCACGGTCACATCGGCCCCCGACTGGTCCATCCGGCCGGCCAGATAGATGGTGACCTTCTGGTCGCCCGGCCACGTCCAGGTCAACTGCCACTCGTTGATGGTCGAGGTGCCGGTGTTCCTGATCAATATCTTGACCATGTTGTCGGTCACCCGGGCCCCGTTCTCCCAGTAGGACCAGGAGTTGATCTCCTTGTACGTCGCCGCGCACGTGGGGGCCCCGGCCGTCTCGGCGGTCGCGGCCCCTGGGATCGCGACGACCGTCGGCACCAGAACCACCGCGGCCAGGGCGCCGACCAGTCGACTTCGCATGTTCGAGCTCCTCCATCCGGGTTTACGGAGCTTTCTACTGAATCCTTATAGTTTTGGTCAATAGGTGCGTTGACCAGGTCATACAATCCTTGATTTCTTTACCGAGAGTTGACTCTGGGACCGATCACCTGTTCCCCCCGGTCGCGAGATCAACGACCGTACCGAGCCGTCCACGGTTTGCCCTACGTGCATCGGGCCCCGGGTCCGGCCTGGTGCCCCTTGCGAGGGAATCGATGATCTTCGTCGAGCTTGGGCACACATTCGGCACGGTCAGCCGCAAACGATCAGCGACAGCCGGACACGACGAAAGCGCCCCCGACCACGAACCTTCCGTTCTAGTGGTCGTCGCAACACCCCAGCTCGGGGAGTGCGATGGACTTCGAGATCCGCAAGATCCGGTCATCAGTCTCGGACCGTTCGTCAACGCCGTCATCACAAACGGCGACCTCCCCGACTTCCTCAACCGAGTCCGGGCCGCCGCCGAACGCCGCGCCGCCTACGCCCCCGCCAGGCCCAGCCGCCGCCCGTCGTCCCTGAGCAGGCTCCGGCCTCCGACGAGCCCTCGGTGACCCCCGAGGAGCGCGAGGCCGCCATCGCCCGCCGTCCGGGAAGCCTTGGGCAGCTTCCGCGTCCGCAGAGGCGAGAAAGGCCCCGCCCGTGTCCTCCGTCCCCGAGGCGCGGCCCTGGAGGCCCCGCCCGCCGCACAGACCGCCCGCGACTACCTCAACCGCCGAGGCGACTTCGCCGAGTGGATGACCATCGCCCGCGAGAAGCTCGGCGGGGACGCTGTTCGGGATGAGGTGGTCGTCCTAGCGGCCGAACTGGCTCGCGCCTGCGACGGCAAGGGACACTTCGTGCGCTGGGGCGCCCGGTTCCTCGGCCACAAGGACTGACCGGGTTGCCCGCGACGTCCTATCCTGAGTCCATGCCGTACATCGAGGAGCGCGTCTCCACCGTCGAGACCGACATCGCCGAGATCTTGAAAGCGCGCATTGCGGACGGCACCTACCCTGCAGACACCCAACTCCCGTCGCAGCATGAGCTGGTCCGCGAGTTCGAGATCGCCCCGAACACCGCCCAGAAGATCCTCACTCGGCTCCGCGAGGAAGGCATCGCCTACTCAGTGCGTGGACTCGGGACGTTCGTGGCTCCACCGGCCGACCAGTAGTCCAGACGCATGAGAGCCCCGGCGCCGGGGCTCTCATGCGTCTGGACTACTTGGAGCAGGATGTTCACCGGCGACCCGGCAGCAGCGCACAGAGTGCGTACGTAGCCGAGAGGGGGTCAACCAGGTCCACCACTACGTTCAAGATCATGGCCGTTGATCACTTCGACCCGGAACCAAAGTACCGCCAGATCGCCCGGATCACCCGCGAGCAGATCCGCACCGGAGAGCTGGAGCCGATGACGCCGATCCCGAGCGAGGCTCGGATGGTTCAGGTGCACGGTGTCGCCCGGGAGACCGTCCGCCAGGCCGTCCGCTTCTGCGTGAGGAGGGGTGGGTCTTCACGATTCAGGCGCGGGGCACCTTCGCGTCGCCTGCGGATCGGTGGCCTGAGACCCCATGATCAACACGCATGGTCCGGCAATGGTCCACCTGGAGATCATCTCAGAGCCGGACCGGCGATGGTCCGGCAGACCGGCAAGGTCATCTAAGATAGAAACCGCAGGTCAGAAGCCTGATCAGGGCTTTCTACGAGGGTAGGGCGGGCGGGACTCGAACCCGCGACCCAGGGATTATGAGTCCCCTGCTCTAACCAGCTGAGCTACCGCCCCTCGTGCACACCGTACTGCGGCATTCAACCAAACGTGGGCGCTGTTCGCACACTTGCCAGGCGGGACGGTTCAAGATGTGACCTTTGGCGAAACCCGGCTCCAGGGGACTCGCTACCCTGACGGTGGACCTTGTTGAGGAGTGTTGGATCATGCGCGTTATTGACGCTTTCCGGGAGTCGTACGGAACGGAGCCCGCCGGGGTGTGGCACGCGCCGGGGCGGGTCAACCTGATCGGGGAGCATACCGACTACAACGACGGGTTCGTGCTGCCGTTCGCGGTGCCGTGGGGGGTGACCGCGGCGGCCTCGCCGCGCGAGGACGGGGTGATCCGGCTGCGGTCGTTGCAGGCGGGCGAGCCGGTCACGCTCGCGACGCTCGACGAGGCCGAGAGCTGGGCCCGCTACGTGGCCGGGATGTTCTGGGTGCTCCGCGAGGCCGGGCACCGGGTCGGGGGCGCGGACGTGGTGATCGGCGGGGACGTGCCGCAGGGAGCGGGGTTGTCGTCGAGCGCGGCGCTGGAGGTGGTCGTCGGCACGGCGCTGAACGAGTTGTACGGGCTCGGCCTCACCAAGATGGAGATCGCGCTGGCCGCACAGAAGGCCGAGAACGACTTCGTGGGCATACCGTGCGGGATCATGGACCAGGCGGCCTCGGCGCTCGGCGAAGAGGGGAAGGCCCTGTTCATGGACTGCCGAAGCCTCGGCACCAGGAACATCCCGTTCGACCTGGCGAGCCACGGCCTCCAGTTGCTCATCATCAACACCGGAGTGCACCACGAGCTCGCCGACGGGCAGTACGCCCGCCGCCGCCGTGACTGCGAGAACGCCGCGAAGCACCTGGGCGTCGACGCGCTGCGCGACGTCACCGACCTGGGTGGCGCCCTCGCCAGGCTGAGCGGTGACGAGCGCAGGCGCACCCAGCACGTGGTGACCGAGAACCACCGGGTCGAGGCGGTGATCGGGCTGCTGCGGGCCGGGGCGGTACGGGAGATCGGCGCCCTGCTGAACGCCTCCCACCTGTCGCTGCGCGACCAGTTCGAGGTGTCCTGCGCCGAGTTGGACGTGGCCGTGGAGTCGGCGGTCAGGGGTGGTGCCCGGGGAGCTCGGATGACCGGCGGCGGGTTCGGCGGCTCGGCGATCGCACTGGTCACCGACGAGCGGGTGGAGTCCGTGCGGGAATCCGTTACCCGCGCCTACGCCGAGCGCGGCTGGGCCGAGCGCGGCTGGGCCGAGCGCGGCTGGGCCGCACCGGAGATCTACCCGGCGACTCCGGCAGCGGGAGCCCGTCGTCTGATCTGACCCGCACGCGAGCACATGCCCCCGTGCTCTGCCTCGGCATCGTTCCCCAGTGCGGTGACCGCCGCTCCGGCCAGGCCCGTATCCGTGGATCGCGGACCGCTCAGCCGGGTGAACGTTCCCGGCCGTTGCTAGCCCGCGACTCCCGCGACTCCCGCGACTCCCGCGGCTCCCGCAACTCCTGCGGCGGGGGCTCGAGCCGGGGCGGGACCCCGGGGGCGGTGGCGGGGGAAGAGCGGGACCGGGTCGGCAAGCCGCTCTCCCCTGCACTGGCCGGCGATCCGCGCCGAGGCGTCCGGGAGGAAGGGGGACAGCAGGTCCGCCAGCTCCCTGCAGGTGGCGACGAGGGTGCCGAGGACCTCGTCGAGCCGGGGCGAGCCCTCGCGAGCGAGGCGCCACGGCTCGGTGCGGTTGACGTACCGGTTGGCCTCCTCGGCGACCGCGTAGACGGCGGCGGTGGCCGCGCGGAAGTCGAACACCTCCAGAGCCTCGATCACCGCGCCTCGGGCATGACCTCTGACCTCGTCCAGAGCCGTCTCACGCTCTTCGGGCACGATTCCGCCCCGGTATCGGTGGACCATGCTGACCACCCGGTTGACGAGGTTGCCCAGCCCGTCGGCCAGTTCGCCGTCGTGGCGGGCGACGAGCCGCCTCGCGGTGAAGTCGACGTCGCCGCACCTGGGCACCTCGCGCAGCAGCCACCACCTGACCGCGTCCACGCCGTACACCTCGACGAGCCCGATCGGGTCGACGGCCGAGAGGTCGGTTCCCACGGGGCCGCCACCGGAGTGGCCGGAGACATCGAGGCCGCCCGGAACACCGGAACCGCCCAAGACTCCAGGGCCGCCCGGAACACCGAAACCGCCCGGGACGTCGAAGGCTCCGGTGGAGACGCCCACACCGCGAGGAGCAGCGGAGGCACCCTGCCCGCCGGCGACACCGTAGCGGGCCGATTTACTGATCTTCCGGCCGTCCACGGTCAGGTAGTCGTGGACCAGGATGTCCGTCGGCGGCAACTCCCCCGCCGACAGCAGCATCGCCGGCCAGTAGACCGCGTGGAAGCGCAGGACGCCCTTGCCGAGCACGTGGATCCGCCGGTCGGCACCGGACCACCAGCGGCCGTGCTCTCCCTTCGCGTAGTCCAGCGCGGTCAGGTAGTTGCCGAGCGCGTCCCACCACACGTAGATCACCTGTCCGGGGTCGCCCGGCACGGGGATGCCCCAGCCACGCGCCCGCGCCTGGGATCGAGAAACGCTGAAGTCGGACAGCCCAGCCGCGATGAAGGTGAGGATCTCGTTGCGGCGCTCGGCGGGCTCGACACGAATGCGGCCGCTGTCGATGAGGCTGTACAGCTCGTCGCGGTAGCGGGACAGGCGGAAGAACCAGTTCTCCTCGGACACGTGCTGGAGGGGGGCGTCGTGCTCGGGGCACTGTTCGTCGGGCGGGTAGAACTGCTCGCAGCCGACGCAGTAGAGGCCCTCGTAGTGCCTGCGGTACAGGTCGGCGGAGCAGGCCCGCCAGAACCGTTCGACGCCGGGCCGGTGCCGGGGGTCGGCGCTGGTACGGATGAAGTCATCAAAGGAGAGCGAGAGCGGTCCCGCCAGCCGGGCGAACTCGGCGGCGTTGCGGTCGACGAGATCCCGTACGGAGATCCCCTCGGCCTCGGCGGCCCGCACGTTCTTGAGCGAGTTGTCGTCGGTGCCCGTCTGAAGCCTGACCTCGTCACCGAGCAGGCGGTGGTGCCTGGCGAGTACGTCTGCCTGGACGAGCTCCAGGGCGAAGCCCAGGTGGGGGCGCGCGTTGATGTACGGGATGGTCGTGGTGAGCAGGATTCGGGACATCGGAACCTCCGCTGAAGCCCGAAAACAGATCGAGGCCCCGTTTCAGGGCCTCGAGAAGACGTCAGGCGACCCCGGTTTCAGGGGGAGAGCATCACCAGGAAAGTCATGTTCTCATGCTAGCGATCCGTTCCCCGGTTCGACATGCGGTTTTCCGCGCTCCGAGCCCGTCCCGGCCTCCGAATCCGCCTCCGGCACGGACCTCGACCGCGACCTCGACCTCGACCTACGGGCTGATGACCGGCGGTCTGGCGTTCATGTCCCCGCTCTGGGAGACCGCCGTGCAGGAACACATCCCCACCGAGGCGATCTCACGGGTGTCCGCGTACGACTGGCTGCTCTCCATCGGGCTGACGCCCCTCGGCATGGCCCTGGCCGGGCCGCTGGCCGGCGCGGTGGGCAGGTAGCGCAGCCCGTCGCGCGCGGCCAGGTCGGCCAGCGCCCGCTCCTCCCCGTTCGGGATCACGTCGCCGTGCCCCTGAGCCAGGATCACCGCGTCGGCCTCGATCGTCCGGCCGTCCTGCAGCAGCACCGCCTGACCGCCGGGGATGTCCGCGAGATCGACGGCGCGGGTGGGGTGCACGTGCACCCGGACCCCGCGCGGTGCGGTCGCCACCGCGTGCCTGAAGACGTGGGAGAGGTAGCCGTTCTGGGCCGGACGGGAGGCGAAGGTGCCGGGGTCCCCGCCGAGCCACTCGGCCAGCGTGGGGCCTGGACGGATCGGCCCCTCACAGCGCACCGACTCGTCGGTGAAGAGCGTCACGTCGGCGGCGGCGGAGTTCATCCAGAGCAGGTCGGGCTGGTCACGGCGCCAGACGCGGCCGCCGCCCGGCGGGTGGGGGTCGATCACGTGGACGTCCAGCGAGGGCCAGCCGAGCAGGTCGGCGGCGTTGGCGCAGATGCGCTCCACCAGGCAGGTGCCCGTCGGGCCGGCGCCGACGACGGCGATCGAGGCGCTCATACGGCGGCTCTGCGGTGCCACTGCCCCGGCTCGGCGGGAATCCCGGGGAAGGGGCGGCAGGTGTCGAGGCCGGCGGGGCTCGCCTGGTTCGATGTGCTGATCTTCGACATGTGGCTCTCCCGGGCATGTCTCGGTGACCCCGGTGAGGGGGTCCGCGCTTGCGGCACGCCGACCGTGCCGCCAGGTCTCCCCCGGGGGCACCCCGCCGCGGTGCGAGGGTTGCCGGTCAGCCAGCCGGGGCTCCGCACTGACGCTCGTAACCTACTTATAAAGTAGGAAATACATAGATCTCTGTCAAGCCTTATTGTCGGGGAATGCCCTATGAGACGGTGAATGTGGTCTACCGCAAGTACGACGGATCGCTGCACTGGCACCACCGCGGCCTGCTGCTCGGCGAGGACGAGCACGGGGTATGGACCGGTTGCGTGGCCAATTCCAGCGGTCGCAAGGGGGACGGACCCGAGATCGCCTGGCCTCACCCGTTCGTGATGCTCTTCCCCCACGACGCCTGGTGGACCGCGGCCTTCAACACCGCCCCGCACAAGCACGAGATCTACTGCGACATCTCCACGGTGCCGATATGGGGAGACGGCGAGGTCACCATGATCGACCTGGACCTGGATGTGATCCGGACGCGCCGCGATCTGGCGAGGGGCCGCACCAGCCGGGTCTTCCTGGACGACGAGGACGAGTTCGAGGAGCACAGGGTCAGGTACGCCTACCCGCCCGAGGTCGTCCGGAGCGCCCGCGCCTCGGCCGCCTGGCTGATGGAGGCCGTCGCCGCCCGCACGGCCCCCTTCGACACCGCCCCGCACTGGCTCACCCTGGTCAGCTGAGAGCGTCGTAGCGACTACAGCGGCGGGAAGCCGGCGACGCCCTCGGCGAAGTCCGGCCGGGTGAAGGAGTCGACCATCGCCTCTCCCTCCCGGAAGCCCTCGGGGCGCTCCCGCACAGGAGCTCCCCATTCGGAGAGCCACAGGAGCTCCCCGCCCGGAGAGCCACAGAATGTCGTTCTACACCTTTTCCTTCCCAGGTGTCAGCATGTGCGAGCGGACCAGGTCCTCGACGGTGGCGCGCAGGCCCAGGAAGAGGGAGGTCCGCTTGACGGCGAGGGCCCGGTAGGCGGGCAGGTCGATCGGGACCTCGGCGGCGACCCTGCCGGGCCCGCAGGCGAAGACGAGGACCCGCTGGGCGAGCAGGACCGCCTCCTCCACGTCGTGGGTGACCATCAGCACGGTCGTGCCCGTGTCGCGCCACACCTCGCGCAGGAAGAGCTGCATGTCCTCCTTGGTCTGCACGTCCAGCGCCCCGAACGGCTCGTCGAGCAGGAGCACGGCCGGCTCGCACGCCAGCGCCCTGGCGATCGCCACCCGCTGGCGCTGCCCACCGGACAGCTGCCGGGGCAGCGCGTCCGCCAGGGACGACAGCCCGACCTCGCCGAGATACCAGCGAACCCGCCGTTCCCGGTCGGCCCCGGAGATCGGCAGCAGCCGCAGTCCGAAGGCCACGTTCTCGGCGACGGTGAGGAAGGGGAACAGCGCTCCCGACTGGAAGACCAGCCCGCGCTCGGGACCGGGGCCGACAACGGGTGCCCCGCCGAGCGTGATGGAGCCCGCGCTGGCCGGGGAGAGCCCGGCGATCAGCGACAGCAGCGTCGACTTGCCCGAGCCGCTCGCCCCGACCACGCACACGAACTCGCCCGGCTCCATCGACAGGTCGATGCCGTCCAGGACGCGGGTGGTCCCGTAGTCCTTGGCCACGCCGCGCAGCACGAGGGTCATGCCGTCCACCTTCCGAGACGGTCGCGCAGCACGCGCAGCACGACGTCGATCAGCAGGCCGACCACCCCGATCACGATGAGCACCGCGAAGATCTTGTCGGTCTGCAGGAACCGCTGGGCCCGGATGATCCGGTAGCCGAGCCCGGACTCGGCGGCGATCAGCTCGGCCACCACCACGAAGTTCCACGCGGCGGCGGCGTTGATCCGCGCCGCGTCCACCACCGCCGGGAGCGCGTACGGCCAGATCACCTTCCTGAGGATCTCGCCACGCCGGGCGCCCAGGGTGGCTGCCGCCTGGCCGAGCTCGCCCGGCACCCGCCGTACGGCGTCGGCGACCATCAGCGTGTTGAAGAACACCACGCCCAGCAGCAGAATCGCGACCTTGGACGGCTCGCCGAGGCCCAGCCAGATGATCAGCAGGGGAATGAACGCGGCGGCCGGCATGTAGCGGAGCAGGCCGACCGCCGGTTCCAGCAGGGCCAGTGCCACGGCCGAGGTGCCCATCGCGACGCCCACCGGCACCGAGATCGCCACCGCCAGCCCGAACCCGGCCCCGACCCGGCCGAGGCTGGCGAGGGTGTCGTCGAGCAGCAGGCCGGTGCCCAGCATCTCCGCGAACGCCTCCAGGACGGCCAGCGGGGACGGCAGGAAGGTCGGATCGACCAGTTCCGCCATGCTGACGACGGTCCAGAGGGCGAGCGGGACCAGTACCGAGGCCGCCCGCAGACCCCAGCGGGCACGGACGGACACCCCGGAGCTCCGCTTCCAGGCCGGACCCGGCCGGCCCGCGCGCCGGGGCAGCGGCTCCCAGGCTCGCCGCCCCACCTCGGGGGGCGCGACGGACTCCGCGGTCCTCACGCTCATGACTGCCGCGACCTTCCTGGTGGCGAGCAGGGCGAGCTGAACCCGCCCCGGCCACAATCGGTCGTCGCCCGGTGTGCTCTCCATATCGGCGCTCCCGCACTCACGGCTTGAGGCTCCTGACGAACCTTGGCTCGAAAAGACCGTCCAGCGACGGCTCGGTGTCGGCCAGGCCCGACGCGACGAGGAACTTCGCGATCAGGGCGGCCTGGTGGTCGAGGTGGTCGTCGGTGTCGCCGGGCTCGAAGGCGGCCAGGTTGTCGTCCAGGGAGAAGATCGTGGTTCCCGCGTCGTAGCTCGCGTAGTCGGCCTCGTTCACCCCCGCCCGCCTGGCCATGATCGCGGTGGCTTCCGCTCTGTTGGCCGCGATCCACTCCAGGGTCTCGAACCAGGTCTTCACCAGTGCCTGCACCTCCTGCGGCCGCTCGGCGACCAGCGAGCCGGCCACCACCAGGTGGTCGGGGATCGCGCCGGGGAAGTCCTTGGAGGTGGCGATGGCCGTGGAACCCGGCAGCCCCAGGGCGGTGGTGGTGAAGGGCGCGAACACGCCGACCGCGTCCACCTGGCCCGCCTTGAAGGCCGCCGCGGCGGCGTCCGTCGGCAGCGGCTTGAAGGTGACGTCCTTCTCGGTCAGCCCCGCCTTCCGCAGCGCGAGCAGCAGCAGGTAGTGGTCGACGGTGCCCTGCTCGGCCGCGACGGTCCTGCCCTTCAGGTCGGCCACCGTGGAGATGCCGGACCTGGCGATGATCTGGTCGTTGCCGGTGGAGTTGTCGTTGACCAGCACGATCGTCTGCTTCGCCCCGCCGGACACCGAGGCGAGGGTGTCGTTGAGCGTCTGGCTGTTGGCGTCGACGTTGCCGGTGGCCAGCGCGGTCAGGCTGTCGGTGTAGCTGTCGAAGTACTTCAGCTCGACCTTGATGCCGTTCTTGGCGAACAGCCCCTTCTCCTGGGCGACCTGCCAGGGGAACCAGCCGGGCCAGGCGGAGAAGCCCAGGGTGAGAGCCTTCTTCTCGCCGGACGCGGCCGGCCCGGCGGACCCGCCGGGGGTGGACGCGCACGCCGCACAGGCGGCGAGCAGGCAGAGCGAGACGAGCAGGCGGCGGAGCATCACGCGGTTCCCTTCCTCTTGGGCAGGTGCCCGGAACGGACCAGGCAGCCGAGGGTGTCGCAGATGACGCGGGCGGCGATCAGCGAGGTGATCTCCGCGTTGTCGTAGGGTGGCGAGCACTCCACGACCTCGATCCCGGCCAGCGGCGCCGCGTCGGCGATGATCTGGATGAACTTCAGGACCTCGCGCGGCAGGAAGCCGCCGGGTTCCGGCCAGCCGGTGCCGGGGACGAACGCGGCGTCCAGGCAGTCGACGTCGAAGGAGAGCCACACGGCCTCGGCGTCCTTCCAGGCGACCTCCAGCGCGCGCTCGGCCGCCGCCTCGATGCCCATCTCCACGCAGTCGGTGACCGTCATGATCGTGGTGCCGCGCTCACGACCGACCTTTACCCCAGGTCGGGGCGCCTGCCACCCGCCGATGCCGATCTGCACCAGGTTCTCCGGCGGCACGTTGGGAATGTCGGTGGCGTGGAACCACGGCGTGGTGTGCATGCGCTCGTCGAGGTCGGTCTCCTGGGTGTCCACGTGCCGGTCGAAGTGGATGATCCCGAGGTTGCCCGACAGGTGCTCGGCCACGCCGCGCACGGTCGGGTAACCGATGGAGTGGTCGCCTCCCAGCACGACCGGGAACGCCCCGCTGGAGTAGACGTGCGAGACGGCCTTGGAGATCTGGTCGAAGGTCTTCTCGATGTTGCCGGGGATGGTGAACACGTCCCCGAGGTCGGCCATCGTGATCGACTCGCGCAGATCCACCCCCAGCTCGAAGCTGTAGGGGCCGTACAGGGCGGAGATCTTCCTGATGCCCTGCGGGCCGAAGCGGGTGCCCGAGCGGTAGGTCGTGCCGCCGTCGAACGGCGCGCCCAGGATCGCCACGTCGTACGCGCCGCAGCGCCGCACGTCCTCGACGTACGGAGCCTTGAGGAAGGTGTTGATCCCGGCGAAGTGCGGCAGTTCTCCGCGGGAGAAGGTCGGGATGCGCCGGTCGACGATGGAGTCGGCGCCCTGCAGGCCCACCTCCAGGGCCCAGGCGACCTCGCGCTCCCAGTTGGTGGTGGGCAGCTCGGCCTCGCGGTCGACGGCGAAGCGGGCCTCGGGACCGTACCTGTCGGGGCCCGAGGGGGCCGCGCCGGAGGGGCCCTGGCGGGCGGGGTCGGAAGCGGACGGGTGCCAGTGCATGGGAGCTCCGATCAGCTCGGACCCCGGCTGGAGGACAGCCGGGATCGGCCGGCCTCCCGGGCTTTTGTCCCGCCGTGGAACGGCCACGCGGCCGCCTGCACCTCTCGGACCAGTCCCGCGCCGTCGCCGTACGGCCTCACGGTCGTGACGCCCGGCGTCGGCGGCGGCGGAACCCTAGATGCGCCCCACCATGCGGTGGGTCACTGCAAGTGCACCGCCGGCACGTTTCCCCTGGATTAACCTCCCGTTGCAGTCCGGTGACCAAGCGCACACCTCAGGGAGTCGGCGTGGTGGACGAAGTTCGGTGACAGCCGCCTGTCCTCGTAGTAGCGGTGGAAGACCGGCGTGGCCGAGGCCGACATGGGCGGCACGATCCAGGTCCAGTCCGCGGGGCAGACCCGGCCTGCCCGCTCCTCGCGCTCCAGGTGGATCAGGAAGTGCCTGGCCTCGGTGTGGTGGTCCGTCATCGTCACCCCCGCCCGCTCGAAGGAGTGCAGGACCGCCACGTTCAGCTCCACCAGCGCCTGGTCCCGCCAGAGCGAGCGGTCGGTGCCGGTGTTCAGCCCCAGGCGCTGGGCGATCAACGGCATCAGGTCGTAGCGGTCGGCGTCGGCCAGGTTGCGGGCGCCGATCTCGGTGCCCATGTACCAGCCGTTGAACGGCGCCGCCCGGTAGCAGACGCCGCCGATCTCCAGGCACATGTTCGAGATGACCGGCACGGCGTGCCAGCGCAGCCCCAGCTGCTCGAACCACGGGTGGTTGGGGTGCGAGAGCGCGACCTCCAGCACGGCGTCGCCGGGGATCTCGGACAGCAGCGGCGGCCTGTTCCCGACCGAGATCGCCAGTGGGAGGACGTCGAAGGGGCTTCCGGGGCCGCCGGGCCAGCCCAGCTCGCGCAGCATCGCGGTGAAGCCGATGTAGCGGGGGTCCCCGACGACCGAACCGTCCGCCGTCGGGTACCCGGCGTATCTGATGAGCTGCTCGTTCCAGATCCGCGGTCCCGGCGCCCCCGGTCGGTCCTGGGGGAACACGGTGATCGTCGGGCGGATCCGGCGGGCGGGCGCCGCGTCCCGCAGGTGGTTCACGCACTCGACGGCGACCCCCTCGGCGGTGGTGACGTGCCGCCGGTCGCGCACCCGCAGCGAGCGCCAGTACAGCCGCCCGATGCATCTGCCGCTGTTGCGCCAGGCCACCCTGGCGCCGAAGATCAGCTCGCCGGTGGTGTGCGTGTACGTTCCCGTGTCGGCGATCTCCCGCCGGATCTCGCGCAGGCGCTCCCGTAGAACCCCCGTGCCGGGATTCTCCGCGTGAAACAGCCTCAGGTAGTCCTCGGCCGCCGCCATCACGTCGACTGGAGGCGTCTCGGGGACCTTGGGGACCTCGTGGGCCGGATCCGGCGCACGCCGCCGGGACCTTCGCCAGGTCAGCACAGAAAAACCACCCATTGTGGCTCACGAGCACGACTACCGTTCCGGGCGGCGTGGTGCCCTGAACGCGGCGGCCCTTCCCCGCTGCGATCGCTGTTGTCCGCGGCGACCGCGCACCGGTTCACTCGCCACGATCGCGGCGACACCGGGCACGGCCTCCCCTATTTTCTGTGATTCACCGTGGTTTGTCCGCCGAATCAGGGCATGGGGGGACGCCAAACCCAGGCGTGAGACGCCAAACCTGGGCGTGAGACGCCAAAAGCCCCGGAAGCTGGGCTTCCGGGGCTTTGACGCTGGCTCCCGCGATAGGACTCGAACCTATAACCTGCCGGTTAACAGCCGGCTGCTCTGCCGATTGAGCTACACGGGATTGCGCTTTGCGCTGGTCGGGCCGGGTGCTCCCCGTTCCTTGCGGCGCAGGAATAGATTAGCGCACTCCATGGGTGTGTGTCGCATCGATACTCCGGGGTAGGTGCGAGACGAGTGGCTATCCGCAGGTGATCACAGGACGGCGGCCGGCGGAACATGGTTGTGGAGGTGGACATGCGTTATCGGTTGATGTTCGGGGTGGGATTCGCGTCCGGCTACATCCTGGGGAGCCGCGCCGGACGGGAGCGTTACGAGCAGATCAAGAGGATGGCCCAGCGGGTCGTCGACAACCCCACCGTGCAGGAGACGGCCGGCCTGATGGGCGCCAAGGTCTCCAGGGCCACCGGTGCGGCGAGGACCAAGGTGGGCGACGCGGCCAGAAACCGGCTGCCGTTCATGCAGTCGGCGAACGGCCGGCACGACGACACGGGCACCGGCTGGCCGGAGAACCAGAGGACCGACGCACCCCACTGATCCCGCCGGTGCCGCCCGGCCGGCGCCCACGGGCAGCGCGGCCCTCCGGGCACCCACGGGCAGCGCGGCCCTCCGGCGCGAAAGGCCCCGCCAGGGGCCTTTCGCGTGTCCGGGCACCCCGGCCCCCCGGCTCAGACGCCGAAGCTCCTGCGGGTCTCCTCAAGCGCCTGCTCCGCGAGAGCGCGCAACCCGGCGTCGTCCGGGTCCAGACCCGCGTCGAAGACGAACTCCCAGACCAGCCGGTCGGCGTCGGCCTTCCTCGCCACCAGCCGCACTCCCCCTCGCGCGTCCAGCGGGACGTACTGGTTGACCACGATCGAGGCGGTCACCCGCTCCCGCACGGCCTCGGGGACCCTGCCGGGCTCGGGCAGCAGCGCCCGGTGCGACCGCCCGTCGGTGGTGACGACGGTCAGCCCCTCCTCGTCCCATGCTCCGCGGTCCACCTGGAACCAGGGCAGGCGCTCGCCGCCCAGGTAAAGTGCCCTGTCCGCGGCGATCACGTAGCCGTCCGGGCCTTCGGCATAGGTGAGCACCCGGTCGCCGGGATCGACGGCCCCGCGGACCTCGGCGGGCAGGCGGTGGAAGAGCTTCATCTGAATCCTCACAGCGTGGAGAGCTCGGGCGCGGCGCCCACGAGGAGACGCGGCGCGACCCCCCGCAGGTTCGGTGTCGTGTCCGGCGATGGCCGTACCTCAACACTCCACGGTATCCGCGAGCAGGTCGAGGGTGAGCGCGGCCGACCAGGAGAAGTCCCGGCTGCCTCGCCCACTGCCGTCGAAGGGGTCGAAGCACTCGCGGAAACCCGCCTGCCGTACAAGGCGCAGGGTCTGCGAGCCCAGCACCCGCGCCAGCCCCGCCAGGCCGTGCACCGCCGCCGCCCGCCGCAGCAGCCAGTTGGTGTTCACCCAGGACGGCCCGCGCCAGTAGCAGGACCGGTCGAACTGCGGAGCGCGGATCTCGCAACTCGGCACCGGGTACCCCGCGGCTCCCATGAAGCCCGCCGACTCCAGCACCCCCACCAGCTCCGCGACCCTGTCGGCCGGCAGCCCCTCATCGAGCATCGGCCCGAAACAGCCGACCGTGCGGATGGAGCTGAGCCGCCCCGCGCGCAGGTCACGGGCGTGGAAGACACCGTCGGCCCAGAGCCGGTCCAGCAGCGCCGCGCGGATCCGCTCCACCGCCTCCCGGTGCGGGCCCGCGTCCGCGCCGGCCACGGGGGCCAGCTCGGCGAGAGCCTGGCAGGAGGCGAGCCAGATCCCGTTGAACATCGGGTCCTCGACCGCGAACGGGTGCTCGTCTCTCAGATAGGCCGGATCGTAGCCGGAGTCCCGGTAGCCCAGGACCAGCGCCATGTAGCGGTCGTGTTGGCTGTCGGGATGCCGCTGGGAGGGATCCTCCCGCCGGTAGGCGTGGCGGACCGGGGGCAGCGCCTCCAGCGGGGCGTCCCAGACGGGGCTGTCGTCCATCCCCGACTCCCATGGATGCACGATCGCGGCCAGCCCTCCCCCGCCAAGGTCCCTGGACGTGGCGAGGTAGTCGTGCTGGGCGACCAGCATCGGGTAGATCCGCCGTACGAGGGCCGCGGCCGTGTCACGGTCGACCGCGTGCCTCCACACCCACCACAGGGCCAGCGCGTGCAGCGGCGGCTGCGTCAGCCCGGAGGTGCACACCCCGTTGGGAGAGGCTCGGTGCTCCTTTGAGCGCCAGACCGACGGGCCGGGGAAGTAGACCTCCGCGTGGGCGGGCTGGAAGACGATGTGCGGCACCATCCCGGTGTGCCACTGCCCCGCCAGCAGGCTGAGCAGCTCGGTCCCGGCCCTACGGGTGTCCCAGCGGGCCAGGCCGATCGCGACGAAGGTCGAGTCCCAGTTCCACTGGTGCGGGTAGAGGCCCGGCGCGGGCACGGTCGCGGCCCCCGTCGAGTTCGCGTCGAGCACGGACCACGCCTCGCGCCCGAGCGCGGCATCGTCGACCGCCGCTCGCGACTCCATTCGCCCAGTCTGCGCCTGTATCGGCCAGGAGAACAGTCCAGCGTCGCCCCGGCCTTTCCGAATGCGGGGAAAAGGCCCGCGAAACGATGCGGGAAAAAGGCCGCGAAACGGCGCGGCCCCGGGAACCTGGGTTCCCGGGGCCGCGCCGTGTGGCTCCTCAGTCGAGGTAGTCGCGAAGCATCTGCGCCCTCGTCGGGTGGCGTAGCTTGGCGAGGGTCTTCGACTCGATCTGGCGGATGCGTTCACGCGTCACGCCGAACTCCCTGCCGACCTCCTCCAGCGTCCGGGGGTGGCCGTCCGCGAGCCCGAAGCGCAGCTGGATGATGCGCTGTTCACGATCTGAGAGCGTCGCGAGGATGTCGTCGAGCTGGTCCTGCAACATGATGAAGGCCGCCGCCTCCATCGGGACCACCGCGTCCGCGTCCTCGATGAAGTCACCGAGGTCGGAGTCCTCCTCACCGATCGGCGACTGGAGCGAGACCGGCTCCTGGGCGATCCGCTGGATCTCGATCACCCTGTCGATCGGCAGGTCCATCTCCAGGGCGATCTCCTCGGGCGCCGGCTCGCGGCCGAGGTCCTGGTGAAGCTGACGCTGGACGCGCACCAGCTTGTTGATCGTCTCGACCATGTGCACCGGAATCCGAATGGTGCGCGCCTGGTCCGCGATGGCCCTGGTGATCGCCTGGCGAATCCACCAGGTGGCATATGTGGAGAACTTGTAGCCCTTGGTGTAGTCGAATTTCTCGACCGCCCGGATGAGCCCGAGGTTGCCCTCCTGGATGAGGTCCAGGAACAGCATCCCGCGTCCCACATATCTTTTGGCGATTGACACGACCAGCCGCAGATTGGCCTCGATCAGCCGCTGTTTGGCCCGTGTGCCCTGCCAGGCGAGCTCCTTGAACTCCGGGAAGACCAGACGCGAGACGACGCTGGTCAGCTTGTCCTCGGCGAACAGGCCCGCCTCGATGGACTTGGCGAGCTCCACCTCCTCCTCGGCCGTGAGCAGGGGCACACGGCCGATCTCCCGCAGGTAGATCCGGACGAGATCGCTGGTAGGAGCCCTTTTTCCGACATCCTCCTCATCGGACCGGGCGGGCTCCTCGTCGCTCTGGGGCTCAAGGACCTCCACTCCCTGCTCGGCGAGCATGCGAACGACGCGCTCAAGCGCGTCGGACGGCAGCTCGGACTTGTCGAGAGCGGCGGCCACGTCATCGACCGTGACGCTTCCGCGCTCTCTTCCCTTCGTGACGAGGTCGGCCACCTGGTCTACCGATGGCGGCCCACTTGGCAGCACCGATGCACCCACGGGAGACAGTCTGCTGTATTGGGTCCCCTAAATGGCAGACCTATTTTTGTCACCGAAGGTAAGGCCGCGATCATTATCGGATCGAGACCTTATTCGGGTTTGGTGGAATCGCCTCGCGGATATTAAAGCCAATTACGCGGTCAGCTCGCGGCGGCGCGTTCCCTCAGCACGCGCCGCTGCTGCTCGAGCGCGACCAATTCCGCGTACAACCGCTTGTAATCCTCCGGCGCCTCGACGGGATTGGTCCGCTCCATGCGTGATTTGAGCTGATCGAGCACCCGAGTGACGGTGATCAACTCAAGTGCCACCAGCAGTCCCGCCGCGTACCGTTCCTCACTTGTCAGGTCGGCGCGGATCTCCTCGACCGCGAAACGCGTCAGGAGTCCCCGCAGGGAGTCGTTCACGCCGCCCAGCAACCGGTCCACCCATTCCCGCCCGCCGGCTCCGGCCGCCGCCGTGCCGCCCGCGTCGGCGATGAGCTTGTAGAGGGCGAGATGTTCGGGAAGGGTGAACGCCTCCCCGCCCATCACGTCGAACTCCGGGCCGAGCAGCGCGGGACGTTGCACCGCCAGTTTGAGAATCTCGGCCTCGGTCCTGACCGTGGGGTCGGTCAGGTCGGCGATCTTCCTCGGCCTGGCCTTCTGGCGGGGACCCGGTTGTGCCCGCAGGGACACCTCCATGATCCGGTCCAGCACGAAGCCCTCGTCGTTGAAACCGAGCCAGCGGTCCAGGCTCACCGCGTACAGCTTGCGCAGTCCCTGGTCCTTGATCCGGGCCACGATGGGTGCCGCGGCGTCGAGCCCGGCGAGCCGCCCCTCGTTGGTGCTCGCGTCGTAGCGGGAGATCACGCTGCGAATGGCGAAGGCGAACAGCGGTTCCCTGCCGGCGATCAGGTCGCGTACGGCCGCATCGCCATGCCTGATGCGCAGGTCGCACGGGTCGAGCCCGTCCGCCTGCACCGCCACGAAGGTCTGGGTGGCGAACTTCTGCTCGTCGGCGAAGGCGCGCAGCGCCGCCTTCTGCCCGGCGGAATCGCCGTCGAAGGTGAAGACCACCTCGCCCTGGGAGCCCGTGTGGTCGAGCAGCAGCCGCCGGAGCACCTTGATGTGCTCCTCGCCGAACGCGGTGCCGCAGGTGGCCACCGCCGTCGGCACGCCCGACAGGTGACAGGCCATCACGTCGGTGTAGCCTTCGACGATCACGGCCTGGGAGCGCTTGGAGATCTCACGCTTGGCCAGGTCCACACCGTAGAGGACCTCACTCTTCTTATAGAGCGGGCTTTCTGGAGTGTTCAAGTATTTCGGCCCGTCTTCGGCGTCATTCAACTTCCGCGCGCCGAAACCAATGACATCACCGGTTATATCGCGAATAGGCCAGACCAGCCGTCCCCGGAAGCGGTCGATCGGACCGCGCCGCCCCTCCTTGGCCAGTCCTCCCTTGATCAGCTCCGCGCTGGTGAACCCCCTGGCCATCAGATGCCGCGAGAGCGCCTCCCACTCGGCCGGGGCGTACCCGACGCCGAAACGCTCGGCGTCGACCCTCTCGAACCCGCGCTCCGACAGGAACCTGCGCCCGATCGCGGCGTCGGGCGCGGCCAGCTTCGAGACGTAGAACTCGGCCGCCGCCCGATGGGCCTCGATCAGGCGGGTGCGCTCGCCCTGCTCGCGCCCCGGGACGTAGCCGCCCTGCTCGTAGCGGAGCTGGATGCCCGCCCGGACGGCCAGCCGCTCGACCGCCTCGCCGAACGACAGGTGCTCCAGACGCCGGACGAAGGTGATGACGTCACCTCCCTCGGCGCAGCCGAAGCAGTACCAGTAACCCCGGGTGGGGGTCACGTTGAACGACGGGCTCTTCTCCTCATGAAAGGGGCAGAGCCCCTTCAGGTTGCCGCCGCCCGCGTTGCGAAGCTGGATGTGCTCGCCCACGATGTCGGCGATCG
Source organism: Streptosporangium sp. NBC_01810 (assembly GCF_035917355.1). NCBI lineage: Bacteria > Bacillati > Actinomycetota > Actinomycetes > Streptosporangiales > Streptosporangiaceae > Streptosporangium > Streptosporangium sp. NBC_01810. Next base: position 4,706,928 of record NZ_CP109070.1, read on the forward strand.
GTGAGCGCTCCCGTACGAGCGCGATGTCCTCGTCACTGATCCGGCCTGCCACGCCGCGAGTCTAGTCCGGCCCCCTGACAGGTCGGAGCAGTCGGCCCGGTCCGCCTTCCGACACGTGGGAGCAGTCGGCCCGGTCCGCCTTCCGACACGTGGGAGCGGTGCCGCCGGGACGGGACGGACAGGAGGAACGATGACTTTCCCAAAGAGGTCGTGACCAACCATGACGTCGGTTACAAAGGTAAAGGTGGATTTTCGATAATGTACGCGGGTGGAGATCATGCGATCGGGGCAAAAGACACGATTGGCCGCTGTGACAGGTGCGGTGCTCGTTACCGGAGCCTGCGCGTCGCCAGGTGGGGTGGCGGGCATCGGCACGGTGACTCCGAGCTTCGAGGCCGCCGCCGGGGCGCCGGCCTCGGTCACCGCGACCATGCCCGAGGCGACGCCGACTCCCGCCCCGCAGACGGCGGTCGACCGTCCCAAGCCCGACCCCCCGGTGCAGATTCCGCCGCCGAAGGTTTCCGAACACACCTACGTCTTCCCGGTGAAGGGCTGCTCGGTCGACTACCAGCGCAAGCTCCTGGTGCTGCCCAAGACCACGATCTGGGCGGCCAAGGGCTGTTCCTTCGTCTCACCGGTGGACGGCGTGGTCGACGAGGTCAACGTCAAGAACCGCTGGAAGCCCTCCACCGATCACGGTGCCGCCCGTGAGGGGCGCTTCGTCACGATCATCGGCGACGACGGCGTGCGCTACCTGGGCGGTCACCTGGACAAGGTCGCCCCGGAGATCAGGCCGGGGCTGCGCGTCAGCGCCGGCCGGCTCCTGGGCCAGATCGGCAACTCGGGCAATGCCCGCTCCATGGCCAGCAACCTCTATTTCGCGATCTCCTGGAAGACCGACCCCTCGCTGTGGTGGATCCGCCGGGGCATGGTCAAGCCGTGGAACTACCTGGACGCCTGGTCGAAGGGCAACCCCACGTTCTCCCCGGCCGACGAGATGCGGGCCGTGATGAAACGGACCGGGGCGGCTCCCAGGTGCGTCACCCTCTGCGCGTCGAAGCCGGCGCCGACGAAGAAGCCCTCCAAAAAGCCGGAGAAGCCGCCGGAGCCGGAGCCGGAGCAGGTCACGCTGGGCGGTGGCTGAGCGCGACGGCGACCGCCCTCAGGAGGTCAGCGACCCGCCAGGTGTCGGTGCCAGGCGACCGCGGAGGTGTCGGTGAGCGAGGCGATCTGGTCGATGACCACGCGTAGTCGATCGGCGTCCCTCTCGGCCCTGGTGAAGGCGGGCCTGAACGCCGGTTCCAGGGTGCCGGGGGCGCCCAGCATGATCTGGTGGGCCAGATCGTGGATCAGCTCGCGCTGCCTGGCCTGGTTGGCGTTGTGCGCGTCGCTGGCCATCACGTAGTGGGCGGTGACCCCCTTCAGCAGCGCGCACTCCAGCCGGGTGGCTCTGGGCACGATCAGGTCGGCACTGTAGCGCCCGGCAGCCGGGCCGTACGCCTCGCGGGTGGCCACCTCGGCGGACCTGCAGAAGTGGCCGATCAGCGAGCTGGTGAGCCCCTTGATCGCGGCGAGGTCGGTGAGCGAGCGGTCGAAGTGGCGGGGCCAGAGCGGCTGGGTGATCAGGCGTCCGAAGAGATCCTCCAGCTCGCCGGGCTCGACGTCGGGGGCGTACCACTCGCGGGTGGTCGCGCAGACCTCGCGGCGCTCCGCCGGGTCGCGCATCGCCTCCAGCACCACGTTGCCGGAGTGCAGGGCGTCTTCCAGGTCGTGCACGGAGTAGGCGACGTCGTCGGCCCAGTCCATGATCTGGGCTTCGAAGCTGACCCGCCCCTCGGGCGCGCCCTCCCTGATCCACTCGAAGACCGGCAGGTCATCGTCGTAGACGCAGTACTTGGCACTTCTTTCCCTGGTCCACGGATACTTGACCGCCGCGTCCAGGGAGGCGCGGGTGAGGTTGAGGCCGGCGCTACGGCCGTCCTCGGTGACCACCTTGGCCTCCAGCCGGGTCAGCAGACGCAGGCTCTGCGCGTTGCCCTCGAAGCCGCCGCACCCGGCGGCGAGTTCGTTGAGCGCCGTCTCCCCGTTGTGACCGAACGGCGGGTGGCCGAGGTCATGGGCCAGGCAGGCGGTCTCCACCAGGTCGGGATTCCGGCCGAGCGTCTCGCCCATCTCCCTGCCGATCTGGGCGCACTCCAGCGAGTGGGTCAGGCGGGTACGGGGGATGTGCTGGCCACTGCCGAAGGTCTCTCCCGGGCCGACGACCTGGGTCTTGGCGGCGAGCCGCCGCAGCCCGGCGCTGTGCAGCACCCGCGCCCGATCCCGCCCGAACGGGTTTCTGCCGGGGTTGCCGGGCGGTTCCGGCACCCATCTGACCTGGTCGTGTTCGTCATAACCATGCATAAGTGCAGTGATTTTATCCGCGAAAAGAGCGTGCTATGCGGAACGGCAAGAAAACACCTGGTTACCGGGCCGGTGACCTTCATCCTCGGCTCGTACCGGACCCCGCGGCCGCCCCGGTGAGATGGGACGACCACGGGGCCCGGGCTTCACGGGTGTTCCCTCCGGCGGTGCCGGAGGCGAAACACCCGTGAAGCCCGGGCGGGATCCGAAAGGTCACACACCCGTGAAGCCCGGGCGGGATCCGAAAGGTCAGCGAGTGTCGGATCCGTCGCAGACCAGGGAGGCGCGGGCGGCCTCCAGGCGGGCTACCGGAACACGGAACGGCGAGCAGGACACGTAGTCCATACCCACCTGGTGGCAGAAGTGGATCGAGTCCGGGTCTCCGCCGTGCTCGCCACAGATACCCAGCTTCAGGTCGGGCCGGACCTTGCGGCCCTCCTCGGCGGCGATGGTGACGAGCCTGCCGACACCGTCACGGTCCAGGGTCTCGAACGGGGAGACGCCGAAGACACCGAGCTCAAGGTATTTGGAGAAGAACGCGGCCTCGACATCGTCGCGGGAGAAGCCCCAGGTCATCTGGGTCAGGTCGTTGGTACCGAAGGAGAAGAACTGGGCGGCCTCGGCGATCTGGCCGGCGGTCAGCGCCGCGCGCGGCACCTCGATCATCGTGCCGATCAGCGCCTCGACCCCGGCCTCGGCGAGGATCTTCCGCGCCTCGTCCTTGACGTGCTCCAGCTCCTGTACGGCGGCCACGAGCGGAATCATGATCTCCGCGCGACTGCCCGGCACGGCCTTGGCCGCCGCCGCGATCGCCCGGACCTGCATGGCGAACACACCGGGGATGACCAGGCCGAGCCGTACACCGCGCAGGCCCAGCATCGGGTTCTGCTCGTGGAGCCGCTTGAGCGCGGCCAGCAGCTCGCGGTCCTTCCGGTCGGCCGCGTCGCCCGCGAGGGCGACCTTCACCGACAGCTCGGTGAAGTCGGGCAGGAACTCGTGGAGCGGCGGGTCGATCAGGCGGATCGTGACGGGCAGCCCCTCCATCGTCTGGAAGATCTCCGTGAAGTCCGCCCGCTGCAGCGGCTCCAGCGCGGCCAGCGCCCGCTCACGCTCCGCCTCGGAGGTGGCCAGCACCAGGTCCTCGACCAGGCTGCGGCGCTCGCCGAGGAACATGTGCTCGGTACGGCAGAGCCCGATGCCCTGGGCACCGAACCTGCGCGCCCTGGCGGAGTCCTCGGCGTTGTCGGCGTTGGCGCGCACGGCCAGCCGGCGTACCTCGTCGGCGTGGGACATGATCCGGTGCACGGCGCCGACGAGCTCGTCGTCCTGGTCACCGGAGCCCTCGAAGTACTCCACGATCGGGGAGGGGACCACGGGCACCTCGCCGAGATAGACGGCCCCGCTGCTACCGTCGATGGAGATGACGTCTCCCTCGGAGACCACAACGCCGGAAGACGTGGTGAACCTGCGATTCCTGACCGAGACCTCCAGCTCCTCGGCCCCGCAGACGCAGGTCTTGCCCATGCCCCTGGCGACCACGGCGGCGTGCGAGGTCTTGCCGCCGCGACTCGTCAGGACGCCCTGGGCGGCGATCATCCCGGCCAGGTCGTCGGGGTTGGTCTCCCTGCGGACCAGGATGACCGCCTCTCCTTGCGCGGCGAGCTCGACGGCCCGCTCGGTGGAGAAGACGGCCTTGCCGACGGCCGCGCCCGGTGAGGCGTTCATCCCCTTGGCGATCATCTCGGCGCCGGATTCGCTGGTGAAGCGGGGGAACATGAGCTGGGCCAGCTGGTCGCCGGTCACCCGGGTCACGGCCTCGTCGAGGTTGATCACACCCTGGTCGACGAGTTGCACGGCGATGCGGAAGGCCGCGCCCGCGGTCCGCTTGCCCACCCGGGTCTGGAGCATCCAGAGCCTGCCGCGCTCGACGGTGAACTCGATGTCGCACAGGTCGCGGTAGTGGTTCTCCAGCGTCTCCATGGTGTGCATGAGCTCGTCGTAGACGGCCTTGTCGAGGCTCTCCAGCTCCTGCAACGGCATGGTGTTGCGGATGCCCGCGACCACGTCCTCACCCTGGGCGTTCTGCAGGTAGTCGCCGTAGACGCCCTGCTGGCCGGTACCGGGGTCACGAGTGAAGGCCACACCGGTGCCGGAGTCCATGCCACAGTTGCCGAAGACCATCGAGCAGACGCTGACCGCCGTGCCCAGGTCGGCCGGGATGCGTTCCTGACGGCGGTAGAGGACGGCTCGCGGGGCGTTCCACGACTTGAACACGGCCTCCACCGCCATGTTCATCTGCTGGTGGGGATCCGCGGGGAAGTCCTCACCGGTCTGGGCGCGGACGATGCCCTTGTAGGTCGCGACCAGGCGCCGGAAGTCGGCCGCCTCCAGCTCCAGGTCGTGGCGGCCGGCCTTGAGCTCCTCCAGGGCCTCGTCGAAAAGCTCGCCGTCGATGCCCTGGACGGTCTTGCCGAACATCTGGATGAGGCGCCGGTAGGAGTCCCAGGCGAAACGCTCGTTGCCGCTCGCCTGCTTGGCCAGTCCGTGGACCGAGTCGTCGTTCAGACCGATGTTGAGAACGGTCTCCATCATGCCGGGCATGGAGAACGCGGCGCCTGAGCGCACGCTCACCAGGAGCGGGTTGTCAGCCTGGCCCAACCGGCGCCCCATCTTGGTCTCCAGCGCGGCCAGGTGCGCCGAGACCTCCTCCTGCATTCCCCCGGGAATCACCCCGTCCCGCAGGAAGCTCTGGCATGCCTCGGTGGTGATGGTGAAGCCGGGGGGCACCGGCAGCCCGAGATTGGTCATCTCGGCGAGGTTCGCCCCCTTACCGCCAAGCAGACCTTTGAGATCTTTGTTGCCCTCGGTGAAGTCGTAAACGTACTTGGGCACGGTTGCTCCTTCTTCGACTTCAGAACGGCGTCCAGTCCCGCCTCCCTGCGGACTCTACCGACGAACAAGGCGACGAAACAGTACCCAATGCGCAACACTGCATTTTCCCAGTTCAGAGCAGATAAACTGGTCTAATCCAATTCAAATCTAGATCAAATACACGAGGGTATTGACCGCTTCGAGAATCGGCTTATATCAATTGATGTGGGCTGGTTTCCCTAGTATTCGACCCTGTTCACGGCGGGTTCAGCGACCGGCCCGGCATCGCACGCCGCCACCCGGGGCAGGCTTCCGGTGCAATGCCGCAGGGCACGGGGAGCGGCCTTTACGAACCTTCCCGCAGCCGATACCCCCTGCTGATCACGGTCTCGATCACACCCTCGGCGCCGAGCTTGCGCCGCAGATTGCCGACCGTCACCCGTACGGTGTTGCTGAGGGGGTCGGCGTGCTCGTCCCAGACATGCTCAAGCAGTTCCTCAGCCGAGACCACGTGCCCGTAGTGGGCCATCAGGTAGTGCAGCACGCCGAACTCCTTGGGGGTGAGCCCCAACTCCCGGCCCCTCGCGCGAGCCTGCGCCCTGGAGACGTCCAGCCGCAGGTCCCCCACCTGCAAGATCGCGGTGCCGCCGCTCGGCTCCCCGTGCGGCAACGCGCTCACCCTGGCCAGCAGTTCGGGAAAGGCGAACGGTTTGACCAGGTAGTCGTCGGGTCCCTCGTCCAGTCCGAGGACCCGGTCGTCCAGCCGGTCCCGCGCGGTCACCATGATGATCCGCGCGGCCCCGCCGTTGGCGGTCCGCCGCAGCGCGCGGCACAGCTCGAAGCCGTCGCGGCCGGACAGGTCGAGATCGAGCAGGACCACGTCGTACGGGTCGAGTTGGAGCCGCTGTTTGGCCTGCGCCGTGTCGCGGGCGACGCAGACCGTGTAACCAGCCCGGACGAACCCCACTCGCAGGGCTTCGACCAGGTCTTTCTCATCCTCGACAACGAGCAGTCGCATGGTACGAACCTAGATCGTGCACGGCCCGAAACGCGGCTGCCACCGCCGTCCCCGCCTCCGTCGCTCCCGTGTCGTCGCGGAGCGGGTCGTTTCTCAGTCGTTGAGGTGCTGGCGGAGGTAGGGCTCGACCTGGTCGAGGGCCACGCGCTTCTGGGCCATCGAGTCACGCTCACGGACGGTGACCGCCTGGTCGTCGAGAGTGTCGAAGTCGACGGTGATGCAGAACGGCGTGCCGATCTCGTCCTGGCGGCGGTAGCGGCGGCCGATCGCACCCGCGTCGTCGAACTCGACGTTCCACCGGCGGCGGAGCTGGGCCGCCAGGTCCTTGGCCTTGGGCGACAGGTCGGCGTTGCGCGACAGCGGGAGCACCGCGACCTTGACCGGCGCGAGCCTGTGGTCGAGCCGCATGACCGTGCGCTTCTCCATGACGCCCTTGGCGTTGGGCGCCTCGTCCTCGGTGTAGGCGTCGATCAGGAAGGTGAGCGTGGCGCGGTCGACACCGGCGGCCGGCTCGATCACGTACGGGACGTAGCGCTCGCCGGTGTCCTGCTCGAAGAAGCTGAGGTCGGTGCCGGAGGCCTTGCCGTGCGCGGTCAGGTCGAAGTCCGTGCGGTTGGCGATGCCCTCAAGCTCGCCCCACTCGCTGCCGGTGAAGTTGAAGCGGTACTCGATGTCGACGGTCCGCTTGGAGTAGTGAGAGAGCTTCTCCTGCGGGTGCTCGTAGATGCGCAGGTTGTCGGGGGTGATGCCCAGATCGGTGTACCAGCGGAAGCGCTCGTCGATCCAGTACTGGTGCCACTCCTCGTCGCTGCCCGGCTTGACGAAGAACTCCATCTCCATCTGCTCGAACTCACGGGTGCGAAAGATGAAGTTGCCCGGAGTGATCTCGTTACGGAACGACTTGCCGATCTGGCCGATGCCGAACGGGATCTTCCTGCGCGCCGACTGCTGCACGTTGAGGTAGTTGATGAAGATGCCCTGGGCGGTCTCCGGCCGCAGGTAGGCGAGGCCCGACTCGTCCTCGACCGCGCCGAGGTAGGTCTTCAGCAGGCCGCTGAACTGCTTGGGAGTGGTGAATGAGCCCTTGTTGCCACAGTTGGGGCAGGTGATGTCGGCCAGGCCGTTGGCGGGCGGCTTGCCGTGCTTCTCCTCGTACGACTCTTCGAGGTGGTCGGCGCGGTAGCGCTTGTGACACGACTGGCACTCGGTCAGCGGGTCGGTGAAGGTGTCCACGTGGCCACTGGCCTGCCACACCTCGCGAGCCAAAATCACACAGGAGTCGAGACCGACCACGTCGTCACGGCCCTGCACCACGGTCTTCCACCACTGCCGCTTCACGTTGTTCTTGAGCTCCACGCCCAGCGGACCGTAGTCCCACGACGCGCGCAGGCCGCCGTAGATCTCGCTGGAGGGATACACAAGACCACGCCGCTTGGCGAGGCTGACGATGGTGTCCATGATGTCCGTACGGCGTGCCATAAGGGAAAATCTCCATCCGGCTGGAGGTCGGCGAGGAATTGATTGAGTCTCCAGCTTAGGGGAGACGGCCCCTCGGGACGTGCGCATAAACCATGACGCCCGCCTCACTCCGGCAAAGCTTCCACGGAACCTCAGGGACGGCCGACGTCCTCGAACGCGCTGGGCTCGTTGATCATGAGCGTCATCAGCGGATACATCGCCATCCGCGCCGCGCCCAGCGCCCTGCGGTAGAACCCGGCGCCCTCCCACTCGCTGACCAGCGCCCACAGCTCCGGCTCGTCCACCGATCTCGACACCCTGCCGCGCAGGTAACCCGGCTGCTCCGCCAGCGTGTCGATGATCTCGTGGGCCCCGGCCAGAAACTCCTCGGTCCGGCCGGACGGTACCGAATAGCGGATGAGAGCAAGCATCCGCCCAGCATGCCAGAGCCCGCCCCCCGCCCCGCGACATCCCGTAGGGCCACGATGACGTTAGGCTCGACTCGTGGCCGACAAGCGTGGGAAACGCCCCGCACACCCGCTGGCACAGTCCCGCCCCAGGCAGGGCAAACGCCCGCTGCCGGCGGGTGAGCAGTTCTTCACGCCGGGGGCGACCGGGCTGCGAAAGAAGGCCGAGCGGCGCAGCGCGGCCCCGCTCGTCTTCCTGTTCCAGCTCCCCCGGTGGATCGCCCCGGTGGTGCTGGTGATCCTCCTGTTGACCGGCTTCGCGGTGCCGTCCTTCTGGGGTGGCATCGCCGTGCTTCCGGTGATCGGGTTCGTCGGCTGGCTCGCCTACATGTCGTGGCCGTCCCTGGGGGCCGGGGGCCGCCTGCTGCGTGTCGCGCTGCTCACCTTCCTGATCCTGCTCGCCGCCGACCGCTTCGGCGCCTTCTGACGCCACCTCGCCCTCGCCCCGGGCGTGGCGGCGCCCGTACGTCGCGGGCACCCGGCGCGTGGAGCCGTCACACCGGGGGTGATCGGGCTGACGTGGGTGTCCCCCCCGTCCGCCGGGCCGGCGGGTTCCCTGACCTCGGCGCCGTCGATCACAGGGTCGGCGATCACTGGGGCGGCGATCACTGGGGCGGCGATCACTGGGGCGGCGATCACTGGGGCGGCGATCACGGAGTCAGTGATCACAGGGGCGGCGATCACGAGGCCGACGATCATGGGGGTGGCGCACGGTTTTGACAACCGTTTTCATTTGCGCGCATACTGGGTGACATGATGTCCGAGTCCTCCCGACGTATCCGCATACGTAACGCGAGCCTGGTCGCGTCCGCCGCCCTTGTCGCCGCCACCACCGCCTGCGGCGCCGAAATCGGCTCAACCGATGAATCGCCCGGGGGGGCGTCAGGCGCCTCCGCGACGGGCAAGCCCGTCGTCACCGCGGCCATGTATCCCCTGCAGTGGCTCACCGAGCGGGTCGGCGGCCCCGACGTGGCCGTCACCGGCCTGACCAAGCCCGGCGTCGAGCCACACGACCTGGAGCTGTCCCCGCTCCAGGTGGCCGGGTTGCAGGAGACGAGGCTCGTCGTCTACATCAAGGGCGTTCAGCCGGCCGTGGACGAGGCGGTCGAACAGCACGCCGCCGACCGGGGCTTCGACGTGGCCTCCTCGGTCCCGACCCTGCCCGCGACCGAGGAGGAGGGCCACGACGGCGAGGAGGGACACGGCCACGAGGAGGCCGGCCACGACCCCCATCTCTGGCTCGACCCGGCCCGCTTCGCGACGGTCGCCACCAAGCTCGGCGAGAGGCTCGCCGTCGTCGACCCCGCGCACGCGCCGGGCTACCGGGAGCGTGCCGCCGGAGCCGCGGCCGACCTCACCGCCCTGGACGGCGAGCTGGCCAAGGGCCTGGCCACGTGTTCCTCACGCGCGATCGTCACCAGCCACGCCGCGTTCGGCTACCTCGCCAACCGCTACAAGCTCCACCAGATCGGCATCAGCGGCATCGATCCCGACGCCGAGCCCTCTCCCGCACGCCTCGCCGAAGTGTCAAAAGTGGCTAAGCAGGAGAAAGTGACTACGATTTTCACCGAGACTCTCGTCAGACCGAAGGTCGCCGAGGTTCTCGCCCAGGAGGTCGGCGCGAAGACCGCGGTCCTCGACCCGGTCGAAAGCCGGCCGGCGACCGGCGACTACCTGTCCGCCATGCGCCAGAACCTCACAGCCCTCCAATCGGCACTCAGCTGCTCCTGAAGGCCAGACGTGACATCCAGCAAAACGGTTTTCACCATGAACGGCGGCAGGGTCAACCTGGACCGCCGCCCGGTGCTCCGCGGGATCGACCTGTCCGTCGAGCCGGGTGAGGCGGTGGCGGTGCTCGGTGCGAACGGGTCGGGGAAGTCAACCCTCATCCGCGCCCTGCTCGGCCTCATCCCCCTGTCCGGCGGCGAGACCCTCCTGTACGACAGACCCCCCGCCCGGTTCCGCGAGTGGTGGCGAATCGGCTACGTGCCCCAGCGGCTCTCGGTGGGCGGCGGCGTGCCGACCACGATCCGCGAGGTCGTCGCCTCGGGACGGATCGCCAGGCAGCGACGCCTGCGGCCGGCCCGCGCGGCCGATCGGGAGGCGACGGACAGGGCGCTGGCCGCCGTCGGCCTGGCCCATCGCGCCTCCGACCCGGTGCAGACCCTGTCCGGCGGCCAGCAGCAGCGGGTGCTGATCGCCCGCGCCCTCGCCGGGGAGCCCGACACCTTCGTCATGGACGAACCCACCGCCGGCGTCGACTCCGGGAGCCAGATGCTCCTGGCCGAGACCCTGTCCACGCTCGTGGAGCAGGGCAAGACGGTCCTGCTGGTCGCGCACGAGCTCGGCCCGCTGGAACCCCTGATCACCCGCGCGGTGGTCCTGCGGGACGGGTACGTCTGCCACGACGGCCCGCCGCCCCAGGCGGTCGGCACTCACGCGCTGCCCGGCCACGACCACGTGCACCCGCACGCCGAGGAGGAGCCCGTGAGCCCGCTCGACTGGAGGCCCTCGTCGTGATCGAGCTTCTGCAGTTCGACTTCATGCGGCGGGCGCTGATCGCCGCCCTCCTGGTCGGCCTGGTCGCCCCCGCCATCGGCACGTTCATGGTCCAGCGCCGCCTGGCCCTGCTGGGCGACGGCATCGGGCACGTCGCGCTGACCGGCGTGGCCCTGGGCTTCCTGACCGGGACCGCCCCGGTGCTGACCGCCGTACTGGTCTCCGTGCTCGGCGCCGTGGCCATCGAAGTGGTCCGCGCACGCGGCAGGACCAGCGGTGACGTGGCGCTCGCGCTGCTGTTCTACGGCGGCATCGCCGGAGGGGTGCTGCTCATCTCGCTGGCCCCCGGCGGCAGCAACGCCACCTTGATGTCCTACCTGTTCGGCTCGATCAGCAGCGTCCCCGTCGAGGACGTGTGGGTGATCGGCCTGCTGGCGGCGGCGGTCCTCGGCGTGCTGGCCGTCTTCGGGCGGGAGCTCTACGTGCTCTGCCAGGACGAGGAGGTCGCCAAGGCCAGCGGCCTGCCGGTCCGCTTCCTCAGCCTGCTGATCGCCGTGACCGCCGCGCTGACCGTGGTCATCGCCATGCGCGTCGTAGGATTGCTTCTGGTCAGCGCGCTGATGGTGGTGCCGGTGGCGACCAGCCAGCAGCTCACCCGAGGTTTCGTGAGCACGATGCTGCTTTCCATGCTTTTCGGGATGATCGCCACGGTCGGTGGCCTGACCTCCTCCTTCTACGTCGAGGTCCCGCCGGGTGCGATCATCGTGATCGTCGCTCTCACCGGGTTCGTCCTCGCCCTCGGGCTCGGTAGATTCATACGCCGAAGCCGACCCCAGGAGTCCAGCTCATGAGCAACAGGCGTGATGCCGTCCACGCGGTCCTCCGTCAGAGCGAGGGTTTCCGCAGTGCGCAGGACGTCTACGCGGAGATGCGCGCGGAAGGCGCCAAGATCGGACTGACCACCGTCTACCGGGCGCTCCAGGCGCTCGCCGACACCGGTCACGTCGACATGCTGAGAACCGACGACGGTGAGTCGGTCTATCGGGCGTGTGCCAGCGGCGACCACCACCACCATCTGGTCTGCCGCATGTGCGGCCGTACCGTGGAGGTGGCCGGACCCGCGGTGGAGCGCTGGGCCGAGGCCATCGGCTCCGAGCACGGGTTCACCGAGGTCACCCACACGGTGGAGATCTTCGGGACCTGTGCCTCCTGCTCCACAGCCGCCAAACCGGCCCATGCGCCGAGCCGCGTCTGAGCCCGCCGGATCCTCACCACCCGGGGAAACGCACCGGGCCGCGTCTGAGCCCGCCGGATCCTCACCACTCGGGGAAACGCACCGGGCGACGGGGGCGTACCGGACGTGGAGCCGCTGAAGATCATGCCGGCTGGGTGTTCACAGGGCGTGCCACGGCGATGTGCGCGAGAGAGAACGAGAGAGAGAAGGCGCGAAGGTCCGCCGGAGAGATACGCTTCCGACACGGCAAGCCACCGCGAGCCTCACGCTGTAACCGCTTTCTACAGGAGTCAACATGCCATTCGGACATGACATGGTGCACTCACTCGCCACCGCGGTCGACCTGGTCAACACCTCCCCCTCCACCGGAGGCGAGGACACCCTGACCGATCTGCGGGAACTGGGCGACTTCGTGGCACGCTGGGAGGTCAGCGGGATCGGTGAGCTGGACGCGGGCGACCTGGCCGAGGTGCGCGCCCTGCGCGAGGCCTTCCACAAGGTCTTCACCGCCCCGGACCAGCCCACCGCGGTCATCCGGCTGAACACCCTGCTGAGCGGGACCCGCATCACCCCGCGCCTGGCGGAGCACGACGGCCACCCCCTGCACGTCCACTACTTCGCGCCGGACGCCTCACTCGACGAGCACCTGGCGGCCGACATCGGGGTCGCCCTGGCCCACCTGCTCGTCGAGGACGAGTGGGAGCGCCTGCGCACCTGCTCGGCGCCCGACTGCGACCATGTCTTCGTGGACGAGTCCCGCAACCGTTCGCGGGTCTACTGCGACAGCCGCACCTGCGGGAACCGCATGCACGTGGCCGCCTACCGTGCGCGACGCCGGGCCTGAGGTCACTCGCCGCCCGTACCCGCTCCGGCGTTGGACCGGGCGCGCCTCCTGGCCCGTCGAGGGCGCCCGGAAGACACCATTGTCATTCCGCGGTCGCGTTCGGCACGGCTCCGCCGTACCTCCTGTCGCGCTTGGCGTATGTCTCGCAGGCCTGCCACAGATCACGGCGGTCGAAGTCGGGCCAGAGACGGTTGAGGAAGACCATCTCGGCGTACGCCGTCTGCCAGATCAGGAAGTTGGAGATGCGCTGTTCGCCCGAGGAGCGCACGAACAGGTCGACGTCGGGGATCTGCGGCTCGTCCAGGTAACGGGCGAAGGTCTCCTCCTTCACCCGGCCCGGCTTGACCCGCCCCTCGGCGATGTCCTGCGCCAGGCGCAGGGCGGCGTCCACGATCTCGGCGCGGCCGCCGTAGTTGACGCAGAACTGCAGGGTCAGGGTGGAGTTGCCCTCGGTCATCTGCTCGGCGTCGCGCAGTTCCTGGATGACGCTTCGCCACAGCCGTCCGGGGCGGCCCGCCCAGCGGACCCGCACGCCCATCGCGTGGAGCTGGTCCCTGCGTCGGCGGATGACGTCGCGGTTGAAACCCATCAGGAAACGGACCTCGTCCGGGGAGCGCTTCCAGTTCTCCGTGGAGAAGGCGTAGGCCGACAGGTAGGGGATGCCGAGCTCGATCGCGCCCTCGATCACGTCGAAGAGCGACGCCTCGCCCGCCTTGTGGCCCTCGGTACGGGGCAGGCCGCGCTGCTTGGCCCACCGGCCGTTGCCGTCCATCACGATCGCCACGTGCCGCGGCACGAGGTCACGCGGGATCGGGGGCGGGATTGCACCGGAGGGGTGCGGGACGGGCGGGCGGACGTTCACGTGGCGAGTTCCCTTTCTACGTGTCGAAGAGAGCGTATGCCGTGTTCGAGGTGCCACTGGAGATACGCGGCGACCAGGCCGCTGCACTCCGCGCGGTGCCTGGCCCCCGATGCGTCGGCGGTGAGCCAGTCCCCCTTGAGCAACGCCACCATCAGGGCCAGGGTCTCCCCCTCCGGCACCGCCGCGCCCGCGGGACGGCAGGCCCCGCACACCACACCGCCGGCCACGATGGCGAAGGCCCGCACCGAGACCGCCTTGCACCGGGCACAGGCCTCCAGGGCGGGGGCGTAACCGGCGACCGCGAGAGAGCGCAGGAAGTAGGCGTCCAGGACGAGCCTGGCCTCGTGGGCGCCCGAGCCGAGCGTGCGCAGGCCGCCGACCAGCAGCAGGAACTGGCGGAGCGCCGGTTCCTTCTCCCCCATGATCAGGCGGTCGGCGGTCTCCAGCATGGCGATGCCCGCCGTGTAGCGCGGGTAGTCTGCGACGAGTGGCCGGCCGTACGGCTGGATGGTCTCGGCTTGAGTGATCACGTCGAGGGTGCGGCCGGTGTGGAGCTGGAGATCGACATGGGTGAACGGTTCGAGCCGACTGCCAAATCGTGATGTCGTGCGCCGGACGCCCTTGGCGACCCCTCGGATCTTGCCCGTCCGCCGGGTCAGGACTGTGACGATGCGATCGGCCTCGCCCAGCTTGTGGGTGCGCAGCACGATGCCGTCGTCACGGTACAGACTCACCCGCACAGTGTAGTGGGGGCGTGGGGCGATTCACTTGGCAGAGGTGCAACCATGATCAAACGACACGGATAGATCACTGGTGCGTGTTGTTCACCTAAAACTCACTAAACTTTGGCCTCTGGCGAAATACATCCCCCGCTACACCGCCTCACACCCGTCTCCGCATGAAAGGGTGCCATGCCCCGCGTGGTCCTGCTGGGCTCATCGCCCGGCCCCGATGCCGCTACCGGCCAGGCGACGCCGCCCGCCGCGTTGACCCTGCCCGCGCTTCCCGGTTGCCCCACGGTGATCGGCAAGCTGCACGGCCAGCTCGCCTCGATCGACCCCGAGCCGGTGACGATCGCCCGATCGAGTGAGGCCGCCGCCTACCGGGGCTTCCCCGGCAGCCTCGTCGAGACCTCCGACCTGGCCGGCGACCTGCGCGCCGTGGCCGAGGCGGCCGAGGCCGCCACCGAGAACCTGCTCATCCTGCCCGCCAACTCGCTGATCCACGACGAGCTGATCTACCAGATCACCAAGTCGAAGCGCGGGGCGCTCGCGCTGATCGTCAGGGAGCCCCGGGAGGAGGACGAGAACGGCGACGCCGTCGTCCCCGACGTCCCGATCGAGGAGGCGCAGCCGGAGATCGGCGACCGGACGCTGGAGGACCTGCCCGTCCGGGTACGCGCCCGCAGGTCCCGCATCATCTCGGTGGGTTCGGCCTTCCATGCGGTGACCAGGCCCAACGCGGTCCTGCTCGGCCCGCTGCACCTGCACCACAAGCACGCGCCGGTCCTCGCCGAGGCCGCCCGCGAGCTGGCCGACATGGCCCACCTGCTGGGCCCCGACGACGACCTGGTCCAGCTGCTGGTCCTGGGCCTGGTCCGCAAGGGCGTCTCGGTCGGCGTCCGCGGCCGCCGGGACCTGTTCTTCCGCCGGGTGTCCACTCCCGGGCAGGCCATCGAGGCGCCGGCCGAGATGGTCACGTTCAACGAGGACAGTGCCAGGCTGAACAACGCGGTGAAGGGCGCCGACGGTTTCTTCACCACCTATTTCGTCAGCACCTACTCCCGGTTCATCGCCCGCTGGGCGGCCAGGCGGGGGCTGACCCCCAACCAGGTCACGCTGATCTCGATCGCGCTGGGCGTGGCCGCGGCGCTCTGCTTCGCCACCGGTGAGCGGGCCGGGATGGTCGCGGGCGGCGTGCTGATCTACTTCGCGTTCGTGTTCGACTGCGTGGACGGCCAGGTCGCGCGGTACGCCCGCAAGTTCGGCGTGCTCGGGGCGTGGCTGGACGCGACCTTCGACCGGTTCAAGGAGTACGTGGTCTTCGCCGGTCTGGCGGTCGGCGCTGCGGTCTCCGGCGTGGGCGACGTGTGGACGCTGGCGCTGATCGCGCTCGGTGTGCAGTCCATCAAGCACCTGCTCGACTTCTCCTACGGCGCGGCGAACCGGCGTAAGCCCCCGTCGCCGCTGCCCTCGGTGCCGCTGTCGGTCAGCGCCGACACCGGCCTTCGCCAGGCGCTGGAACAGCGCAAGGCCGCCCAGACCGGCGGGATCCGCAGCCTGCTGAAGATGTGGGGCAGGGCCGGCAGGTTCCGGGCCGTGCACTGGGCCCGCAAGATGATCGTGTTCCCCATCGGTGAGCGCTTCGCCGCCATCGCGATCGTCAGCGCCCTGTTCGACGCCAGGATCACCTTCCTGACACTGATCATCTGGGGTGGCATCGGTGCCGCCTACTCGCTCACCGGACGCCTGATGAGGTCTCTCGCATGATCACCCAGCCGCAGACCATCCCCGCTCCGGACCCGTACCAGGAGCGGCTGCGCATCCAGACCGCGCGACTGCTCGCCTACCGCGACGACGGCCCGCTGGTGACGCTGCTGCGTGAGCGGGTCGGCCCCGGGCTGCCCCCGGTGCCCGCCACGCTCGCCGCGCTGCTGGCGATCATCGCGATGGCGGTGACCGGGATGCTGGTGGACGGGCCGATCCTGCTCGTCCCCGTGCTGATCATGATCGTCCTGGTGCTGCCCACCGCGGCCCGTGACCACCTCGGCAAGCTCGACTGGCTGGCGCCGCCGCTGATCCGCGGGGCCGAGTTCCTCACGATCATCCTGATCGGCCTGGCGGCGGACGCGCCCAAGTGGCTGCTGTACGTGCTGATCTACGTGATCGGCTACCACACCTACGACACGGTGTACCGGACACGGCAGAGCATCTGGCCGGCCCCCTGGGTCTTCCGGGCCGGCCTGGGCTGGGAGCTCAGGCTGCTGCTGATCGGCGCCGGTGCCGCGCTGGGCGTGCTGACCTGGGTGCTGGCCGCGCTCACGATCTACCTCGGTGTGCTGTTCGCCGTCGAGAGCGTGACGAGCTGGGTCCGCCTGGACAAGCAGACGGCGCTCGCCCAGGCGGGCGACGACCTGGAGGCCTCCCCCGAGGAGGCCCAGGAGCAGGCCACCGGCGAGGCCGAGCAGACCTGACCGGAGACCGCACAGATGGCGGATGCCGCCGGACAGGTCATCTGTCCGGCGGCATTTTCATTGATCACAGGACCGGGTGCGCGGCCGGACGCACGGCGACACGGATTCACCTCGGGTCGCCGCCGTCCGCCGTGAGCGCGGGTGGACCGCTCGTCGCGAGCCCGGACGGACCCGAAGCGATATACAGGTCAGCGTGGAACTGGACAGGCTGGATCGCGACATCATCGGGGCGCTCGTCGAGGACGCCCGAGCCACATACGCGGAGATCGGACAGCAGGTGGGCCTGTCGGCGTCGGCGGTGAAACGCCGGGTGGACCGGCTGCGCGAGACCGGCGCCATCACCGGGTTCACCGCCAGGGTGGAGCCCGCGGCGCTCGGCTGGACCACCGAGGCCTACGTGGAGCTGTTCTGCGCGGGGAAGACCTCGCCGTCGGAGATCGGGGTGGCCATCGGCCGCCATCCCGAGGTGGTCTCGGCGTGCACCATCACCGGCGAGGCCGATGCGCTGCTGCACATCAGGGCCACCGATGTGCGGCACGTGGAGAGGGTGATCGAACGCATCGCCTCGGAGCCGTTCGTGGTGCGGACCAAGAGCTCCATCGTGCTCTCCCGGCTGATCGAGGCGCCGCTCATGACCTCGCGCGACGAGCCGTTCATCGCCCCGCACAACGAATCACCGTTCATCGCCTGAAGCGCGCAAGAAACCCGCGCCAGAACGCAAGAGCAAGCTCTTGGCCTGCGAGAACACCGTTTCCTAGGCTGATGACGCCGCCACTGAGCCGGCGTTTTCACCACGACCTTCGATACGGGGTTATTCATGACGAGGCACTACCTCATGTGTCGGCCCGACCACTTCGCGGTTGAGTACGCGATCAACCCGTGGATGCGTCCCGAGGCCGGTGCCGACCGCGAGGTGGCGATCAGGCAGTGGGAGACGCTCAGGAGCGCCTACGAGGATCTCGGGCACCGCGTCAGCCTCATCGATCCGGTGAAGGGTCTGCCGGACATGGTCTTCGCCGCCAACGGGGCGCTGGTGGTCGGCGGTCGCGTGTACGGCGCGCGGTTCACCCACCCGCAGCGGGCGGCCGAGGGGCCCGCCTACCTGAAATGGTTCGCCGACAACGGCTACCAGCGGGTCCGCGAGGCGACCTTCACCAACGAGGGTGAGGGGGACTTCCTCACCCTCGACCACCTGGTGCTGGCCGGCACCGGCTTCCGTACCGACATCACCGCTCACGCCGAGGCCCAGGAGTTCCTCGGCCGACCGGTGGTGACGCTGCAGCTGGTGGACCCGCGGTTCTACCACCTGGACACCGCCCTCTTCCCGCTAAACGGACACAACGTGGCATACTTCCCGGGGGCTTTCTCCCCTGGAAGCCAGGAGGTGCTCCGCGGCCTCTTCCCCGACGCCGTCATCGCCGGTGAGGACGACGCCGCCGTGCTGGGCCTCAACGCGGTCAGCGACGGCAGCAACGTGGTGATCAACGTCGAGGCCGCCGATCTCCAGCTGGAGCTCAAGCGCCGGGGCTTCGAGATCATCCCCGTTGACCTGTCGGAGCTCCGCAAGGCCGGGGGCGGTCCGAAGTGCTGCACGCTGGAGATCAGGGGATAGTGCCGGGCGAAACGGCCACGGACCAAAAGGGGCGGACATCAAATGACCAGCACTGACGACTTCATCGAGCTGAGCGAGCGCCGCAGCGCTCACAACTACCATCCGCTGCCCGTCGTGATATCCGAGGCGCAGGGCGCCTGGGTGGTCGACGTGGAGGGCAGGCGTTTCCTGGACTGCCTGTCCGGCTACTCCTCGCTGAACTTCGGGCACGGCAACCCGAAGATCATCGCAGCGGCCCAGGAGCAGCTGTCCAGGCTCACCCTGACCAGCCGCGCCTTCTTCCACGACCAGTTCGCCACCTTCGCCGCCGGGCTGGGCGACCTCACCGGCAAGGACATGGTCCTGCCGATGAACACCGGCGCCGAGGCCGTGGAGACCGCGATCAAGGTGGCCCGCAAGTGGGGCTACGAGGTCAAGGGCGTCGCCGCCGAGCAGGCCAACATCATCGTGATGGAGGACAACTTCCACGGCCGCACCACCACGATCGTCAGCTTCTCCACCGACCCCGACGCCCATGACGGCTTCGGCCCGTACACCCCCGGCTTCAAGATCGTCAAGTACGGCTCCGTCGAGGCGATCCACGAGGCCATCGACGCCAACACCGTCGCGGTGCTGCTGGAGCCCATCCAGGGCGAGGCAGGCGTGCTGGTCCCGCCGGACGGCTACCTCACCCAGGTCCGCGAGCTGTGCACCGCGGAGAACATCCTGATGATCGCCGACGAGATCCAGTCGGGTCTCGGCCGTACCGGCGACACCTTCGCCTGCGACCACGAGGGCGTCGTCCCCGACATCTACGTGCTGGGCAAGGCCCTGGGCGGCGGCGTCGTCCCGGTCTCGGCGATCACCGCGAACGAGGACGTGCTCGGCGTGATCGGGCCGGGGCAGCACGGCTCCACCTTCGGCGGCAACCCCCTCGCCTGCGCGGTCGCGAACGCGGTCATCGAGATGCTCGGTACCGGCGAGTACCAGGCACGGGCCAGGGATCTCGGCGAGGTCATGCACGAGAGACTGCGCGGCCTGATCGGCCAGGGCGTGGTCACCGTCCGCGGGCGCGGCCTGTGGGCGGGCGTCGACATCGACCCGTCCCTGGCCGGCGGGCGTGAGGTCTCCAAGGCGCTCATGGCCCACGGCGTCCTGGCCAAGGACACTCACGGCTCGACCGTCCGCCTCGCCCCGCCGATCGTCATCTCCGAGGAGGACCTCGTCTGGGCGATCGACCAGCTCGGCGCCGTCCTCGCCGAGCTGGCGGAGTGAGCCACCGGCCCGGACGGGCCGGCAGAGCCCCGACATGACGGAGCCGGTTCGGCTCACGCGTCCGTGACGCGTGAGCCGCAATCGCTCCGGGTACGGACGGTGGTTCCGCACCGGGCGTCGACCGGAGAACTCCCGGCGAGAGACAGCGGCCCCGCCCCGCTAAATCCCCTTCAGCTCCACCGTGGCGATCTCCGAGACATCGGTGCCGGTGGCGGTGTCCCAGCGGGCCGACATGGGAGCGGTGTCCAGGGACAGGACGGCCACCGCGTTGGAGAACCACGGGCCGTCGGTGATCCGCCACGTGAAGGGCGTCCTGGGGATCCTGGCCAGGCGGGAGAGCGAGCGTCCGATCAGGCCGGCGACGCCGAACTGGGCGACGATGTTGGCCAGGCGGAGCGTGCGGCTCAGCGGGTTGCGGATCGGCGAGCAGACCAGCTGGTAGATGGGGAGCCCGCGCGCCTTTGAAACGTAGGAGTAGTGCACGTCTCCGGAAAGTATGATCACCGGCTTCCCCAGCCCGGCCAGCAGCCTGGACAGATCCTCGAAGGAGCGCCGGAAGGCCGCCCAGTGCTCCAGGTCCAACGCCTGGCGCAGCGCCTCCGACCAGCGAGCCACCCTGGCGCCCCATGCCCCCTGTGCCAGGGCCTCGTTCCAGTTCTGGATGTGATGGATGCCCGCGGGAAGCAGGAACGGCACCGAGGAGCCGATCACGAAGCGCTTCGCGCCGTCCCCGCGGAGCCGCTCGGTGAGCCACTCCCACTCCACCGGGTCGATCATGCGCCGGTCTGTTGGGGT
This sequence comes from Streptosporangium sp. NBC_01810, assembly GCF_035917355.1. NCBI lineage: Bacteria > Bacillati > Actinomycetota > Actinomycetes > Streptosporangiales > Streptosporangiaceae > Streptosporangium > Streptosporangium sp. NBC_01810. Next base: position 4,727,438 of record NZ_CP109070.1, read on the forward strand.
GAGCCGGCGGGAGCAGCGGGAGTCGAGCATGATCAGACGGGTGTCCCCGAGATCGCGGGCGTAGCTCCACCGGCTGTCGGCCGGAACGTCATAGGCGTGCTCGGCGAAGGCGTCGAGGACCTCCGCACCGTCCCCCTCGGCCGCGCAGACCTTGCTGAGCAGCTCGTCGGCGGCGCGCTCGGCCGGCGACATGTTGCCCAGGTGCTGGTAGACCCAGTAGGCGCCGATCCCGGAGATCACCCGGTGCCGCCACCAGGGGACGCGCTCCATCTGCTCGCGCCAGGTGCTGGAGGTGTTGAAATCGTCGCGCAGGTCGTGATCATCAAAGATCATCGCGGTGGGCACCGTGGAGAGGATCCAGCGGATCTCCGGGTCGGTCCACGCCCGGCGGTAGATCTCGGCGTACTCCTCGAAGTCGGCGATCTCCTTCTTCGGCTCGCTGTCCCGGCGACTCCCGATGAACTCCAGCATCTCGGCGGACGGCTCGTCGGCGTAGACCTGGTCGCCGAGGAGCAGCAGCAGGTCGGGCCACCGGTCCTCGGGAGTCTCCATCAGGGTGCAGCCGTACGCGCGCAGCATGTCCACCCCGTGGGAGATCGTGTGCAGGGTGTCGTGCGGCACGCTGGTCCGGCAGGAGCCGAACATCACCCGGTTCGGCCCGCCGGGGCCGAGCAGGCGGATGCGGCTGGGCGGCCGGCCGGGCGGCGGCCACACGGCCTCGGCGCCCAGACGCACCTCGTAGGCCCCGCCGCCGGCCACGTCCACGATCGCGTAGTGGTGACCGTGGACCGTGAACGTCCCGGCCTGCGAGCTCACCCCACCGACCTCGACCGTCACCTCGCACGGCTCGCTCGTCTCCAGCCATACCGACGCGCTCGTCTCGTCGACATAACGCAACATCGGCCCGACCACAAGTTCCGGCACGTTCAACCCCTCCGCCACTGCACGACGGTAGGAATCCTTTATCGGAGCCCACCGGATTCGTACGTTCCTCCCAGATTGCCCGGAGAGGCCGCCAGATAACAACGCATCATCAGGTCAAGATGGCGCGACCGGGCCCGGGAGCGGTCACGAGAACGAAACACTGCCTGTCCCCGCAGGCAAAAAACCGCACCTACTCTGAGCGTGACCATGTGCTCCGTACGGAGGTTTCCTTTGAGGACGCTCACGGTGCCGTCGACGACGCCGGCCACCACCGCTCCCGCCAGCCCTGGCCGGCAGGCTCTCGACTCCGCGCTCTTCCAGCTCGACCAGGCGGCCGACCGGCTGGGCCTGGACGACAGCCTGCGTGCCATGCTCGCCACGCCCCGCCGCTCACTCACCGTGTCGGTTCCGGTCCGCCGCGAGGACGGCCGGATGGACGTCGCGCAGGGTTTCCGGGTGCAGCACAACATCACCCGCGGCCCGGCGAAGGGCGGCATCCGCTTCCACCCCCGCACCGACGTCCACGAGGTCACCGCGCTGGCCATGGGGATGACGTGGAAGTGCGCGCTGGCCGGCCTCCCGTACGGGGGCGCCCAGGGCGGCGTCTCGGTGGACCCCGCCTCGCTGAGCACCCGCGAGCTGGAGCGGGTCACCCGCCGCTACGTCAACGAGGTCCTGCCGATCGTCGGCCCCGAGCGGGACGTCCCGACCCCCGACGTCGGCACCGACAGGCGGACCATGACCTGGATCATGGACACCTACTCGGTGAACGCGGGCTACCCGGTGCCCGGCGTGACGATCGGCGGACCGACGACCTCCGGCGGCGCACCGGAGCGGGTGGAGGCCACCTCGCGCGGCGTGCGGATCGCCACGCTCAGGGCCATGCGCGGCTCCCCCCAGGGCCGCACCGTCGCGATCCAGGGCTTCGGCAAGGTCGGCGCCCCCGCCGCGCGCCACCTCGCCGACGCGGGCTGTCTCGTGGTCGCGGTCTCCGACAGCACCGGGGCCGTGGTCAACCGCTCGGGCCTGGACGTCGACGGCCTGCGGGCGTGGTCAAAGGAGACCGGCGGAGTGCGCGGCTACCCCGAGGCGGACCCGCTGTCCCACGACGACCTGCTGGAACTCGACGTGGACGTGCTCGTTCCCGCGGCCCTGGAAGGGGCGATCACCGAGGAGAACGCCCCCCGGATCAGGGCAGGTCTGATCGTGGAGGGTGCCAGCTGCCCCCTCACGCCCGGGGCGGACCGCGTCCTCGCCGACGCGGACATCACCGTGGTACCCGACATCCTGGCCAACGCGGGCGGCGTGATCGTCTCCTACCTGGAGTGGCTGCAGGAGGCGCAGGGTCGCTCCTGGAGCGCACGCGAGGTGGACGCGAGGCTCCGCGGTCTCGTGGAGAACGCGTTCGACACGGTCACGGCGGTCTCGGCCGAGTGCGGGATCACCCTGCGCCAGGCCGCCCACGTGATCGGCGTCGGCCGGGTCGCCGAGGCGCACCGGGCCCGCGGGCTCTGACCCCGAAGCGGCTCGACGACCTCTCCGTGCGCCTCCGTCGCGACGTGCACGAAGGCCGCCTCGACCCCCGCGCCGCCGCACGCGCCGTACGGCAGGCGACCGCGTCCCTACGCCGCCGCGGCCAGACGGTCACGCCACCACGCGATCGTCTCGGCCAGCGCCTCGTCCATCGGGGTCGGCGCGATGCCGAAGGCGGCCTGGAAGTCGCCCGAGTCCAGGACGAAGGGCCGGACGAACTGGTAGCGCAGTTCCTCCAGCTCACCGAGCATCGGGGAGAAGGCCCCGACGGTGCGCAGCAGCGACGCGGCGAGCGGCGGCCAGTCGCGCGCCCACCGGTGGTAGGGCGGGTTGACGCAGTTGTAGAGGACCGCGGCGCCCTCGGTCAGGGCGGTCAGTCCCGCGCGGTCGCCCGCGTCGGCGGCGACCCTGCGGATGCCCGGCACCTCGGGTCCCGAGCCCGAGCGGCTGACGAGGACGACCTCGTGTCCCTGCCCGGCCAGCAACCGGGCGACCTCGGAGCCGACCTGACCGGCTCCCGCGACGACGTGCTTGGCCATGATCTTCCTCACTGATTCCAGACGAGCCGCAGGGCGGCGTTGACGACGAAGACGGCGGCGAAGGCGACCCCGGGGACGACGCGGCCGGCCATGACCAGCGCCACGGCGCCGCCGCCGAACCAGAGCACCTCCAGGACGGCGCGGGCGAGGCCGGTGAGCGGGATCAGCGCGCCGTTGGCCGCGCCGAAGATCGCCCAGGCCGCGATGAACAGCGCCGGCCCGCCAAGGCCGAGGAGCAGTCTCACCGGCCAGTTCGAACCGGTGACGAAACCCCAGTAGCCGACCGAGGCCAGTACGCCCAACTCCAGCAGGAACATGACGAGCAGGTTGGTGTTCTTGGCCAGGGACATCATGGGGGGCTCCTCAGAGATTACCGCTCCGCTATGAGAGCAATGCTCTCGCCAAAGAGCACCAGTCGTCAAGAGCAGTGCTCTCGTTTCTTTCCAGTGCTCTGATATGGTCACGGCATGACTTCGAGGCTCACCGCACGGGAGAGGGTCAGGGCCGAGCTGACCCGCGAGATCACCGACGTCGCCCGAGAGCAGCTGGCCGTCGACGGCGCGAGCGGCCTGTCCCTGCGCGCGGTCGCCCGCGAGATGGGCATGGCCTCCTCCGCGATCTACCGCTACTTCCCCTCCAAGGACGACCTGCTCACGGCCCTGATCATCGACGGCTACAACGCCCTCGGCGAGGCCGTGGAGAACGCCGACGCAGCCGTCCCGCACACCGACCACACGGGCAGGTGGATGGCGGTCTGCCACGCCGTACGGGACTGGGCGCTGGCCCACCCGCACGAGTACGCCCTGCTGTACGGCTCACCCGTCCCCGGCTACCAGGCTCCGCAGGACACCGTCCCCGCCGCGGTCCGCGACACCGTCGTCTACGGCCGGATCGTCTCCGACGCCCATCGGGCCGGAACCCTGAACCCTCCCGGCGACCATCCGCCCGCCCCGCCGTCCTTCCGCGAGGACGCCGCGCGCCTGCGCGAGCTGATGCCCGACGTCCCCGACGACGTGATCGTCCGCGGCCTGATCGCCTGGACCGGCCTGTTCGGCTGGATCAGCTTCGAGCTGTTCGGCCAGTTCAACAACGCGATCCTGGACCGCACCGCGGCCTTCGACCACACCATGCGCTGCCACGCCCGCACCCTCGGCCTGCCCGCCTGACACGTCACGACTTAGCGGCGATCGGTAACGCTTGTGGGTCTGGCGTGATAAATGAGATGAATGGCTCTTGAATGAGCCGTTCCCCCCCACAGGCGAGAGGCGCTGCCGACTTCATGGTGGACAGTCCCATCCACGGCGAGGGTGTGACGGTCCGCACCCTCTTCGAGTGGAACTCCTTCGCGTTGGACTACTACCAGCGTGAGTACACCTGGACCCGGCACGAGGTCAGCACCCTGATCGACGACCTCAGCCAGCGCTTTCTCAGCCAGTGGAACCCCCTGCACGACCAGGAGGAGGCCAGCCGCTACGCCCCGTACTTCCTGGGCCCCTACGTCTACCACGAGAGCAGGGGCCGCACCTTCCTCGTCGACGGCCAGCAGCGCGTCACCACCCTCCATCTCGTGCTGATCTATCTCCGGCAGCTGCTGCTCGACCAGGAGATGTGGATCAACGTCGACGAGTTGGAAGGGCTCACCTACACGGCGCGGCACGGCAGGCGGAGCTTCAAGGTCGGCAGCTCCGAGGAGCTGTCCCGCGCGCAGCTGCTCAATTCCCTGGTCACCGATTGGAACGGTCTCAAGGGGTTCACCCTGCCCGACGACGCGCACATCTCGGTGCGCAACCTGCACGACCGGAGCAGGGAGATCGACGGGGAGTTCCCCGAGGTGCTACGGGGCGAGGCCCTGGTGCCCTTCGTCCGGTGGCTGCTGGACCGGGTCTGCCTGGTCGGCATCCGGGCACTGGACCAGGAGAACGGCCGCGAGATCTTCGTGTCGATGAACGACCGGGGGCTCCGGCTGAGCCACGTGGACCTGCTCAAGGGCCATCTCTTCCGGCGGGTCGGCGAGCAGCCGCGCGAGGAACTGGGTAGGGAGTGGGCCGATATGCTGGCCCGTCTCACCACCTCGGAGACCGACTCCCCCGAGGCCAACACTCCCAGCGCGTACGTTCGCTCGTTCCTGCTGGCGCAGTATGCGCACCTCGACAAGGACTCCAAAGACGCCGCCGAGATCGGGCGGGCCGTCCATGAGTGGATCCTGCGCAACGACGTCCAGCTCGGCCTCGGCCGCCCGGCAGAGGCCGAGAGGTTCGTGCGGAGGCTCACGGACGTGTCGAAACGCTACTGCGAGCTGCTCCGCGCCTGCCGGGAGTTCACGCCCGCCCTGGCAGCCGTCTACTTCAACGGCTACAACGGCATCGACAACCAGTTCACGCTGCTGCTCTCCGTCGTCTCTCCCGAGGACCCCGACGAGGTGTTCGTCCGGAAGACCTCGATGGTCGCCTCCTTCCTCGACCTCCTCTACGTGCGCAGATGCGTCAACAACCTGCCGGTGCAGCGCCGTGACCTCGACGAGGTCATCCACCGGCTGATTCCGCTGCTGCGAATCTGCCGGACCGCCGAGGACATCGCCACGGTCCTCGGCCGGGAGACCTCCCTGCTCGACCACGACTTCCGCGAGCTGGCCTCCTTCGGGCTGCGGGCCAACAACCGCCGCGTGGTCCGCTACCTGCTCTCCCGGATGACCGCCCACGTCCAGCGCGCCTGCGAGGGAGGGCAGCACGAGTACGCCTTCCTGCGGGGGCGGCGCGACTACGAGATCGAGCACATCTGGGCCAACCGCTTCGAACGGTACCGGGACGCCGTCAAGACCACCGCGGAGTTCTACATCCGGCGCAACCGCCTCGGCGCCCTGCTGCTCCTGCCCAAGTCGATCAACGCGAGCTTCCGCGACGACCCCTACGACAGGAAGATCGAGCACTACTACGCGGAGAACCGGCTCGCGGCCTCCCTGCACCCCAAGAGCCGCCTGCGCAACACCCCGTTCACGCACTATCTCAAGGACTCGGGGCTGGACAAGGCGTTCCGGCCCTGCCCCAGTTTCGGGGTACGGGAGATCGAACAGCGCCAGCACCTCTACCGGCTGCTCTGCGAGGAGATCTGGAACCCGGCCAGGCTCGGCTTCCGCCTGCCGGTGATCCCGCTCCCGACTCCTGTCGAGTCGCCCACGGCCCGCCGCCACTACGGCGTCGAGGTCGCCGACCTGATCAGGAGCGGCCTGATAGCGCCGAACACCAAGATCTTCCGTACGGTCAAGGGCGAGGTCCACCACGCCACGATCGAGGAGGACGGAAGGATCAGGCTGGCGGCGACGGACCAGGCGTACCACTCCCTGTCCGCCGCCGGGGCCGCGGCCGCGGGGAGCAAGGCGTGCGCCGGCTGGGACGTCTGGCGCATCGACCGCGACGGCGCGGCGATCCCGCTGAAACGCCTCCGCGAGGAGGCCATCACCCGCGGCCTCGTCTCCACCCCCTGACGCTCCGGCAGCCGGGGATGAGACCTACTCTCTCACCGCCGGACCGGTGGCCGGAAGAGGAACGGGCCGGGTGGGCGTTCGTCGCACCGGCGCAGGTGGAATCGGAATGCTTGATCGAGTTTTTTACCAGCTCGGAAGTCGCCAGTACGATGTCGTCGACCATTGGATGATCGACACCGAGCCATTCGCGCACTTCAGAGCGGGCTCGTGAGACGGATTCACGAACGCTGGGCAGATCGATGCTGCCGAGAATCCTCGGCTCCGGAGTCGTCGCTTTCATGGTTTCACCCGCTTAGAAGAATCATCTCCGATCAACCTCCCGACCATCCCAAGTTTCGGCTACATCCGGTACCGGATCACCATTCAGGTTCTTCCCTTCAAGGCATACTCAACGACCGGCCTCGCCGGTGGGTTCGCCATCGCACAGGCTCGGGGAACCTTCGACACCGCATACGTCGAGTCTGCTGGGGTCATGAGCCGAGTAACAGAGCGACCAGAGGACGTGAGCGTTTTAACATACAGATACGAGGGGATTCGTTCCGAAGCACTGTCCCAGCGCGAGTCCCTAGAATTGATCAAGGAGACGACGCAGCGATGGACGAGTTGACCCAGGAACTCAACACTGCCGTCTGGCGCAAGTCCTCCCTGTCAGGACCCGACGGCGGCAACTGCGTTGAAGTCGCCGAGTTGTCCGGCGGCCGTAAAGGCGTCCGAGACAGCAAAAATCCAACCGGCCCCGCACTGGTCTTCACCCCCGGCGAATGGGACGCGTTCGTCAAAGGCGTGAAGGGTTGCGAATTCGACTGACCGCTCCCCCTGTTTCCGAGGTTTCACCGGCGTGAACTCGGCACGAGCACCGGATCCTGTCTCCCTCCTCCTAACGGGGCGCCCATGATCCCCGAGGCGTGCCACGACCCCGCGGTGACGATCATTATGGAGCCGTCGACAGCCTCTACCGGGAGAACGCCTTCTGTGCGGCACCGCGGATGACCTCGCCCAGGCGCTACCGTTCCCCGTGCAGTGAGATGAGGGCGACGAGTGACCCGGTGACGGCAGGAAGGACCCGCTGCAGGACGCGCAGCTGCTGCGTGCCGGCAACGTCGTCGGGAGTCTCCTTGCCGGGCTTCACCGCGTCCTCCATCGGCACGTCTCCCGCGCCCGCGAGCTTGGCGCCGAGTACTCCGGTGTAGGCGGTCGGCCGACGACCAACCCCGGAGGTTGCGCTCGGCATGCTCACGCCCCATGCGTGAGCCCCATCCAGCAGACGACCCTCATGGCGCAACTGTTTCATATATGAAAGAGTTGCGCCATGACTAGAAGTAGCGCAATGGCCACCCTCGGCTCTATCGGCGAGGCACAATGGGGCCTTGTAACGACGAGGCAGGCGGTCCAGAACGGCGTCTCCAATCTGGACATGACCCGGCTCACCCAGGATGGAGTGCTCAACCGTGTCGCTTATGGTGTCTACCGCGTTTCAGGTTCACCCGCCGGTCCGCTCACCGAACTGCGTGCCGCATGGCTCATGCTCGAACCACAGACCGAGGCCGATCTTCGGGGCATCGGCGCCGGGGTCGTCTCGCACGGTAGCGCCGCCGTCGTTCACGGCGTCGGAGACTTCACCGATGAGGTCCACGAGTTCACCCGAGAGAGGCGCGGAAGATCTCGTCGCCCCGATGTCCGGATCCATTCACGGCCGATTGGCCCGGAATCCGTCGTGTGGGTGGATCAACTTCCCGTCACCTCGATACCGCGACTGATCGACGACCTGCTCGCGGATCGCCATGACGGCCAGCACGTGGCGCACGTCCTGACGGACAGCCTCGACAGGGGCCTCTCAACGCCGGAAGAGGTCGCCGAAACGATAAATCACCATGCCGCGGCGTACGGCGTCACTCCGGCTGAAACATTTCTAGATCATCTGATTGGCCTGGTCAGACCAGCATCTCCCGGGAGCCCTCATCACAACTAACATGCCGTACGCCTCTCCCCGTGCGTTTGAGGCGGCGCTCACCGCCCGATTCAAAATGCTCGCGTCGCAACGCCCTTACTCGATGTCGCAACTGCGCCGCCAGTTCGCCTATGACCGAGCGCTTGCCCGCTGCTTCTCCGGGCCATCGAGCGATCGATGGGTACTCAAAGGGGGTATATCCATCCTCGCTCTCCTCCAGGCAGCACGACACTCTTCGGACCTTGACCTCTGTACAACGGCCCCCAGCAGCTCTGAGGCATTCCACGCTCTCCAATCGTCCCTGAGCCAGGACCTTGGCGACCACTTCTCCTTCCATCTTCAACAACCCTCACTACTGATCCAAGGCGTGGAGGGGGTCCGAGCTTCCGTAACAGCGTTTCTCGGACGTCGCCCCTACGAACGTTTTCACGTAGATCTGGTAACCGGCGTGATCTCCACCGGGACAGTGGAACATGCTGATCCACTCGTTGCACTTGGCATTCCTGGGCTACATCAACCGCGATATCGCCTCTACCCGCTGTGCGACACCCTTGCAGACAAGATCTACTCGATCGGGAAATGGCACAGTGATCGTCCCAGCACGCGCTTCCGCGACCTCGTTGACATCGTGCTGATCGCGGTCAACCGCCCTGTGGACGCCGCCCGGATGCACTCCGCGCTGAGCTGTGAGCGGCTACTGCGGAAGGGGATCCAGCCGACGACCGTCACTGTGGCCGACGAACCCCTCTGGGAAGCCGGATACGCGAAAGCCGCGGCATCAGCCCCCGGTCTGGCCGGATACCGTGACCTGCACTCCGCACTGCTCCTGGCGAGAAGGTTCGTGGATCCCGTGCTCAACGGGGTGGTTACCTCGGGGACGTGGGAACCGACCACACTGCGTTGGCAGTAGCCGGCCATCCGGCGGATCCATGCTGTTGTGGCCCTACCGAACCCTTACCTGGGCTCTGCTCCCGCGAAGAGACGATCGTTCCCGAACGGGTTGCGGAACTTGCCCGTGGGGTCGTGGTCGGCGGCCAGCCGCCGGAAGTCCGGTAGCCGGTCGTACAGGGACGCCAGGCGCTCGGGGCCCATCAGGAAGAGCTTGCCCCAGTGGGGCGGGCCTCGAAGGGCTCCAGGAGCCCGGCACGAGTGCACCATGAGTACCGCTGACCAGTGGATAATCTTCAACCGTGCTGTATGGGAGAGATCGGGAGACCGCGGTCCTCGACCGTCTTCTTGACGGGGCCAAGCGAGGGCAGGGCGGGGCCCGCGTGCTCTGGGGCGATCCAGGCATCGGCAAGACGGCGTTGCTCCGGTACATCGAGGATCGCGCCGAGGGGTTCGTCGTCCTGAGCGGCAGGGGAACCCGATCGGAGTCCGCCTTGGCCTTCGCCGCCCTGCACGAGCTGGAGCGCGGCCGCGCTCCCCGAGCTCATCGAGGCCGCGGTGCTCACGGGGCGGGCGGACCTGGCCATCCCCGCTGTGGACGAACTCGCCGCACTTACCGAAGCATCTGGCACCGATTGGGGCTTGGGCGTCCTGCTGCGCAGCCGCGCCCTGCTATCCGACGACCCGGACGACCTCTACCGGGAAGCCTGCGCCCGGCTGGGCCGAACCCGCGTGAACGTGCAACTGGCCCGGACTCACCTGCTGTACGGCGAATGGCTGAGCCGCACCGGCCGTCGCGCCGAGGCGCGTGCCCGGCTCCAAGAGGCGCATCGGCTGCTGGACGCCATGGGCGCAACGGGATTCGCCACCCGGGCCGCCCGCCGATTGCGCGCACTGGGTGAACGTCCGGCCGGCGGCACCAGGCCGGCCATCGACGTCCTCACCTCGAAGGAGGCGAACATCGCCCACCTGGTGACGAGAGGCCGGACCTCGAGGGAAGTGGCCGCCGAGCTCTTCCTCAGTCCACGAACCGTCGAGGCTCACCTGCGTAACATCTTCCGGAAGCTGGGCATCAACTCGCGCAGGCAGCTGCGAGACATGAACCTGCGAGTGTGACCGGCCCGGCCCCGGTCACACTCGCAGCGCTCATTTAAGGCCGAGGAGCTGGAATTCCCAGGCGAGGGCCGCCCCGAAGCTGCCGCCGTGCGCGAAGAAGATCTCGGCCATGCCCGGCACGGTCTCTTCCCTGGCCCAGTCGCGCTGCCACTCGCCGAGCATGGTGACGGCAGCGCTGGGGATGACACCCGCCTGCACCATGCGCTGTACCGCGCGCTCGTGCGCTTCCATCGAGGTGGCGCCGGAGGCGTCCGTCACGGCGATCACCCGATATCCGTCAGCCATCGCGTGCACCGCGGGGAAGACCACACAGATGTCGGTGTAAAGGCCGGCGATGACGAGGTCCTTACGCCCCGTCGCCGCCACCGCCTCCACCACTCGCTGGTCCTCCCAGCTGTTCTGGGTGGTGCGGTCAATCGGCTCCTGATCGGGGAAGACGTCCTGCAGCGAACGGAGAAGACGGCCACCCCGATCGGCGACCACGGTCGTCAAGATGGTGGGGATGCCGAACAGCTTCGCCGCCTTGGCCAGGGCGAGAGTGTTGTTGATCACCAAGTTGCCGTCATGGCTCTGCAGACCTGCAAACTGGGCACCCTGATGGTCGATCAGCAGCAGGACGGCGCTGTCGGGGGTGGATAGAGCTTCAAGGCCGATGTACGGGTTAGTGGGCACTTTCTGGCTCCTTTCGAGCGACAAGGTGATGCTTGCATCGATCGGAGCCCCTCCGCCTCTGCGAAAACTACCTACTGCTCTTGCCAGGTGAACGCGCCGGGACGGGACACCGCCGTTCGATCCATCGCCCGGCGCCGACCGTGACCGTGCCGCGTACCGGGTCGAACTCGGGTGGCCGTGCGGGGCACGGGTCAGGACCGGTGGTCGGGTGGGGCACGACGGCGACATCACCGTGCCAACGGTAGGTCAGGCTCGTACGGTGGCGGGAGGCCCGCCACCGTACGAGCCGATGTTCCTTGGATCGACGATCACCTCTACCGGCGATCAGGTCGCCGACGGCTCCCGCCGTTTCGCGGCGAAGGTGCGACGGGGCCGGCCTGATCCTCTCCAGGCGCCGATGAGTGACTGCTCTCCTGTCCCGGATCCGCAAAAGTCGGGTCTAGAAGTCGAAGACCGGACCTGTGGCGGCGTGCATGTCGCACTCGTTACTGAAGGTCCGCCGGTACTGGATGTACTGGCCGTCCCACATGCCGGTCGCGCTCGCCGTCGTGGGGTCGTACACCCGCGCGCACCCCATCCACGTCGGCCTGACCCGGGCCGGGTCGCCCTGCGCCGGGTAGAGCGCCGCACACGCGTCCGCCGCGCGCGGGTGCGTGCCGAAGACCGGCGAGCAACTGAGCTGAACGCTACGGGTGCCCGACCTGCCCGCGATGGTCAGCGATAGATCCCTGCCCAGTGGTACGCCCACCGTCACGGGCCACGGCGGAATCGGCCACCCGGTCGGGCGGGGCGGAATCGGGCGCGGCGGCCACGGAGTCGGCCACGGCGGAATCGGCCATCCGGTCGGCCTGGGCGGGAACGGGCGCGGCGGCCACGGAGTCGGCCACGGCGGAGGCGGGATCGGGCGAGGCGGGATCGGCTGACCCCACGTTCCGGGCGGCCACGGGAGCGGAGGCCGTGGCGGGAACGGGGGTCGCGGGGGTGGAATCATCGACCCGGGCCCCGGAGGAAGCGGCCCGGGCCCCGGAGGCGTCGGCGGTCGCGGGGGCAGCATGATCGATCCGGGCCCCGGCGGCATCGGCCGCGGCGGCCACGGAGGTGGATCGGCGATCGGCCGGCCCGCGGCCGGGGCGGGCCCGCGGCCCGGCGGTTGCGGCAGCGCGTCCGCGGCGGCCGTCGTGCCGCTGAGAAGGACGAGCCCGGCGGTGGCCAGGCCGAAGATACATCGCATGAATTCCCCCGATGAATACGAATTTCGTACATAGCCGAAAATGTCGCTTTCGGTTTGTTCGGGGGGAGCGAATTACACCCTGAGCTGCAAAGATGCTATGTCGCTAACGATGGGGTACCTCGGAGCGACTCGCCGTGGAATGCCATGAATTCACCAGTTTGGAAAGGCCTCGGCCGTCGATCGAACCCGGTTCGCACCGCCGGTCGCCGCCACGGAAGGGTGAAACGACTCGACCGCGCGTCCGCGGGTTACGCGGGAGGCGCGGTCGAGTAGGCGACAGATGACCTTGTGGGTCGTTGTCAGGCGCGTTGCCCCGGCGGATCGTGCCGGGGACAGCGCGGAAGGCCGTCCTAGCGGGTGGCGCGGTTGACGGCGGAGATGACGGCCTTGAGGGCGGCGGCGGTGGTGTTGGCGTCGATGCCGACGCCCCACAGGGTCTGGCCGGCGATCTCGCACTCGATGTAGGAGGCGGCCTTGGCGTCGGTTCCGGCGCTCATGGCGTGCTCGGCGTAGTCGAGGACGCGAACCTCGACGCCGACCCTGGCCAGCGCCTCGCAGAAGGCGGAGATGGGGCCGTTGCCGACACCCTCGATCTCCCGGATCTCCCCGTCGACCCGCAGGTCGACGCTGATCGCGTCCTTCTCGTCGCCCCGGGAGACGGTGCGGTGGGCCAGCAGGCCCAGCCGGCCCCACGGGCCGGCCGCGTTCGGCAGGTACTCGTCGGCGAAGACCTCGAACATCTGGGCCGGGCTCACCTCGCCGCCGAGGGCGTCGGCGCGGCCCTGGACGACGCGGGAGAACTCGATCTGCAGGCGGCGCGGCAGGTCCAGCTGGTGGTCGGCCTTCATGATGTAGGCGACCCCGCCCTTGCCCGACTGGCTGTTGACCCTGATGACCGCCTCGTACGTGCGTCCGATGTCCTTGGGGTCGATCGGCAGGTAGGGGACCGCCCAGGTGAACTCCTCAACCGGGACGCCCGCGGCGGCCGCGTCACGCTCCAGGTGCTCGAAGCCCTTCTTGATGGCGTCCTGGTGGGATCCGGAGAAGGCGGTGTAGACCAGCTCGCCGCCCCACGGGTGGCGCGGGTGGACGGGCAGCTGGGTGCAGTACTCGGTGATCCGGCGGATCTCATCGATGTCGGAGATGTCGACCTCCGGGTCGACGCCCTGCGAGAACAGGTTCATGCCCAGCGTGACCAGGCAGACGTTGCCGGTGCGCTCGCCGTTGCCGAACAGGCAGCCCTCGATCCGGTCCGCCCCGGCCATGTAGCCCAGCTCGGCGGCGGCGACGGCGGTGCCCCGGTCGTTGTGGGGGTGCAGGGACAGCACGATCGAGTCGCGATAGGCCAGGTTGCGGTGCATCCACTCGATCTGGTCGGCGTAGATGTTGGGCGTGGCCATCTCGACGGTGGCGGGCAGGTTGATGATGACCTTGCGGTCGGGGGTGGGCTGCCACACGTCGTTGACGGCGTCGCAGACCTCCACCGCGTACTCCAGCTCGGTGCCGGTGAAGGACTCCGGGGAGTACTGGAAGTAGATCTCCGTGCCCTCCAGCTCGGCGGCCAGCTTCTTGCAGAGCTTGGCGCCCTCGACCGCGATCGCGGTGATGCCCTCGCGGTCCTGGCCGAAGACGACCCTGCGCTGGAGGGTGGAGGTGGAGTTGTACAGGTGGATGATCGCCTGCTTGGCCCCGCGCACCGACTCGAAGGTCCGCTCGATCAGCTCGGGCCTGGCCTGGGTCAGGACCTGGATCACCACGTCGTCGGGGATCAGATCCTCTTCGATGATCTGTCGTACGAAGTCGAAGTCGGTCTGGGAGGCGGCGGGAAAGCCCACCTCGATCTCCTTGTAACCCATCTTCACCAGCAGCTGGAACATCTTGAGCTTGCGGTGGGAGTCCATGGGGTCGATCAGCGCCTGGTTGCCGTCACGCAGGTCGACGGCACACCACCGGGGTGCCCGCTCGATGACCTTGCCCGGCCAGGTGCGGTCGGCCAGCCGGATCGGGGTGAAGGACTCGTAGCGCTTGAACGGCATGGGACTGGGTTGCTGCTGCGGATACATGCAAAGGCTCCTCGACTGGAAAACAATCGTGGCCGACACGCATGGCTCGCTCCGCGACGAGGGAGCCGGCCCTTACAGGCCCTCGTCGCGGCAGCTAAGAAGAAGCCCGCGCAGCATGCACAGCACGCTATCAGACGGTTCCGAATGCCCGGGCCACGGTCTCACATGGCGGGACTCGAAGATCTTCGACGCGAATCACGCCACCGCCGTCGACTCGGTTTCCAACCGTGCGATCACCCGCTGATTGGATACAGTCCAGATGAACTCTGACAGGGGGAACCGACATGAGGGACGGCGACATCCTCGCCCACATCAACGAGCTCATCGTCGAGGAGCGGGAGCTCCGGAAGAAGCTGACCTCGCACTCGATCTCCTCGCACGAGGAGAACAACCGGATCAGACAGTTGGAGGAGGCTCTCGACCAGGCATGGGACCTGCTCAGGCAGCGCCGGGCACGCCGCGAGTTCGGCGAGGACCCCGACTCCGCCGCTCCCCGCCCGATCGACGAGGTCGAAGACTACCGTCAGTGACCGTCCGGATCGAAAGACCCAGCCGAGGCCGGAGGCGGTGTCGAAGACCACCGTCGGTGACCGTCCGGACCGAAAGACCCTGTCGGGGTCGGGGACGGTGAGGCGGGGGCGGGTTCCTCCACCGGGCGGCCATCGCAGCGCGAGTCGGCCGAGGCCCGCTGCGAGACCGGGGCGAGCCAGGAGATCACACTCTGCTCGACGTACCAGCCGTGCAGGTTCGCCCACGTCCTGGGCACCTCGCCGGGGTCGGGGCAGAGGACCTTCGACCGCAGCCGGTCGTTGGGGATGAAGCTCACGGCACCGTCACGGTGCAGGACCGTGGTCATCAGGTCGTCGCCGGCGACCATGTAGCCCACGACCACCTCGGGGGACTTCTCCCCGGTGATCTCCAGGGCGATCAGCGGGAGGATCGGCGCCCTCATCACGACCGCGCCGACCAGGAACGGGGTGAACACCGCCATCGCGATCGCGATGCCGTGGGTCAGCACCCTGGCCGACGCCGCGGGCACCGGGCCGGTCAGCAGCGGCGCGCACACCGGGGGGAGCGTCAGCAGGATCGCGGTCGCCACGTCCCGCTCGGCGAACGCGGTGACGACGGCCGGCCACAGCAGCACGTACGACAGCACCGCGGCGATCAGCGGCAGCGCGTAGCAGAACGTGACCCGCAACTCCTCGTGGTCCGGGAACCGCTCGCGCACGATCAGGCCCGCCAGCGCGAGCGACAGCATCATCAGCGTCGGCAGGAAGCGCAGTTGCCAGGTGCCCACGCCCACCACGACGGCCAGGCCCGCGACCCAGCCGGGCAGCCGCTGGGCCGCGCGCACCAGCCATGAGGAACGGCCCGTGCTGATCCAGCAGAGGGTGCCGAGGAGCCGGCCGCCGACGACGACGACGGGCAGCACCCACACCGTGGTCAGCAGGATCGCGCTCAGCATGCCCAGCGGGCTGATGGTCTGCACGAGCAGGAGCAGCGTCTGGGTGTCCTGTCGGCTGGCGTACCACAGCCGCATCACCAGCAGGATGATCGGGAACACCGGCAGCAGCGTGAGGAACCACTCCTGGTTCCTCGGCGCGTTCCTGACCCGCCTGTCGGTCTTCAAGGGGCGGAGGGACAATCCCGGGCGGGGAGGGTCCGCTCCCATGGCCAGCGGCGCACCGGCGGGGGAAGCGCGCACGGCTGCTCCGCCTGGGCCACGTTCACCCCCGGGTTGGTCTTCAGCAGCGGTTCGATGTGGGCCTTGTACGCCTCCTCCCAGCGCTGGTTCTGCGGGTCGGCGTAGGAACGGTAGAGCGCGAGGTCGACCAGGGTGCGCAGCGCGGCGTTGGGACCCGCGTTGACAGCCCACATCTCCGTCTTCTCCAGCGCGATGTCGTGGTGGCGCAGGTTCCTGTCCTGCGTGACGAACCCGGCCAGGAGTGCCGCGTCGGTGGTCACCGCGTCGATGTCGCCCCTCCGGAGACGTTCCACGCATTTGCTGATCAAGCCCTCGGCGATGGGGTTGCCCCTTATCGCCTTGCTCAGCTCGGTCAGGGAGGTCGAGGTGCCGAGCGAGCAGACCTTCCTGCCCTCAAGCTGCCCCAGGGAGGCGACGTGTTCGTCCTGGTAGTCGGATCTGGTCACCACCGACTGCTCGGTGAAGAGGTAGGGCGTGGAGAAGCCGACGGAGGGGTCCGCCTTGCGGGCGGGCGTCACGCTGAAGGTCGCCACCACGAGGTCGACCCTGACGAATTCCCCGTTCCCATTCCGGGCCTGCATCCGCGCCCTGTCCTCGGTCTCGATGGACATGAACTCGACCTGGTCGCGCCGGAAGCCCAGATCCGCCGCGATCAGGTAGGCGATGTCGATGTCGAAGCCCTCGAAGCCGGACCCGTCCTTCGACCGCAGGGCGATGCCCGGGGTGTCGTCCTTCACGCCGATCCGGAGCCTGTCCTTGCTGAGGAGTCCCGCCTTCTCCCGGAGCTCGGCCTCGGTGGGCGGCCCGTTCACCCACGTGATGGACACCCCGACCACGACCGCGGCGACGACCAGCGCGATCCAGGCGGTCAG
The DNA here is from genome assembly GCF_035917355.1 of Streptosporangium sp. NBC_01810. Classification (NCBI taxonomy): domain Bacteria; kingdom Bacillati; phylum Actinomycetota; class Actinomycetes; order Streptosporangiales; family Streptosporangiaceae; genus Streptosporangium; species Streptosporangium sp. NBC_01810. The sequence continues at coordinate 4,744,410 of NZ_CP109070.1, forward strand.
CCGGAACCGCCGGAACCCGCGCCTGGCGAACGGCCCGGCCGGCATCCCGGGGTACGCGTCCTCGAAGACCCGCGCGTCCTTGGGCCGTGGGTCGTGACCGTGCCCGTCGTCGTCCCACCGGTCACGCTCGTCGGACCGCCGCTCGTGACCGTGCCCGTCGTCGTCCCACCGGTCACGCTCGTCGGACCGCCGCTCGTGACCGTGCCCGTCGTCGTCCCACCGGTCACGCTCGTATCGGCCGTCGAAGCGCCGCTCACGGTCATGTCGATCATCGGACCGCCGGCCACGGTCGTCACCTGACTGTCGATCATGCTCATCGACATCCCGGCCTCGGCTCTCGTCACCGGGCGACCTGCCGGTCCCGCCGCCGGATCGCCCCTCGCGCTCGTCGCCGGCCGGTCCGCCGCCCCCGCGACCGCCCTGCCGGTCGGAGCGACCGTGGTGCTCGGAAGGGGTCGGTGTCCCCTCCGCTCGCGTTCCCGCGTCCGCAGGTTCCTCCGCCATGACCCCCCCGGACTCCCTTTTTGCTGGGTAGGTTATGTCGCCATCGCCCACAGTGGGAGGTTCTTCATCAAGAAGAGATCAAGCACGACCTTCTTGATATGGATAGTCCGTTTCATACAGCGAGAAGGCGGTGAATCTCCTCCCCGTGTAATTCCTCCACCGCCCCCGAGTGGACGACGTGCCCGGCGTCGAGGATGAGGAAACGGTCGGCGAGGCGGAGCGCCAGGTCCAGATACTGCTCGACCAGCAGGAGCGACAGGCCGGAGGCGTGCAGCCGCTCGATCGCCTCCTCGATCTCGATGATGATCGAGGGCTGGATGCCCTCGGTGGGCTCGTCCAGGATGAGCAGCCTGGGCCGGGTGACGAGTGCGCGGGCGATCGCGAGCTGCTGCTGCTGCCCGCCGGACAGGAATCCGGCACGCCGCTTGAGCAGCGGCTTCAGGCGGGGGAAGGTCTCCAGCGCCTCCTCCAGCGCCTCCTGCGGGCCGCCTGCGGCCTCCAGCGTGACCTGCAGGTTGGCGAGCACGCTGAGCTGGGGGAAGGTCTCGTGTCCCTGGGGGACGTACGCCATGCCGAGCCGCACCCGCTCGTGCGGCGGCAGGCGCGTCACGTCGCGGCCCTCGAAGACGACCGAACCCGCGGTGGCGGGCAGCACGCCCATCACGGTGTTGAGCAGGGTGGTCTTGCCCACCCCGTTGCGGCCCATCACACACACCAGTTGCCCTGGCTCCACTTTCAGGGAGACCCCGAACAGCACGCGGGCTCTGCCGTACCCGGCGTCAAGATCCTGTACTGACAGCATCGTCGCGCTTCCTTCCGAGATAGACCTCCTGCACGCGCGGGTCGTCGCGGACCTGGTCCACCGAGCCTTCGATCAGCACCTTGCCCTCGTGCAGGACGGTGACCTGCGAGGCGTACCTGCGCAGGAACTCCATGTCATGTTCGATCACGATCACCGTGTGGTCGTTGGCCACGGACGTCAGGAGCTCGCCGGTCCGTTCCCGCTCGTCCTTCGACATCCCGGCCACCGGCTCGTCCAGCAGGAGCAGCTTGGGGTTCTGGGTGAGCAGCATGCCGATCTCCAGCCACTGCCGCTGCCCGTGGGAGAGCACCCCCGCGGGCCGGTCCGCCAGCTCCCGCAGACCTGTGGTCTCCAGCGCGTCGGCGACGGCCTCGGAGATCCCGCGCCTGCGCCGGGCCAGCGACCAGAGCGGGCGCCGGAAGGAGGCCGCCAGGTCGAGGTTCTCCAGGACCGTGAGCTCCTCGAAGACCACGGAGGTCTGGAAGGTGCGCCCGACACCGAGCCTGACGATGTTGTGCTCGCGCAGGCCGACCAGGTTACGGCCGTCGAAGACGACCTCACCGGTGGTGGGGCGGGTGAGGCCGGTGATGACGTCGATGAGCGTGGTCTTCCCCGCGCCGTTGGGCCCGATCAGGAAGCGCAGCTCCCCCTCCTCGACGGTCAGGTCGATGCCGTCGATGGCGCGGAAGCCGTCGAAGACCACCGACAGCCCGCGTACCTCGATGATCGGACTCATCGGACCTCCTCCATGACTCTCCTGCCGGGGGCGTCGTCCGTGGGCGGGGGTTCCGGGGCCGTGGGGCGCTTCGACCGCCGGGCCAGGGCGTCGCGGGCCGATGCCGCCAGCCCGAGGATCCCCTTGGGGGCCAGGGTCATGACGAGGATGAACAGCGCGCCCTGCAGGTAGAGCCAGCCGTCGGCGAACTGCTCGCTGAAGGACGTCTTGGCGTACCCCATGACGACCGCGCCGAGGATGGCCCCGGCGAGGGCGAACCTGCCGCCGACCGCGACCGCGACGACGAGTTCGAGCGAGGGGACCACCCCCAGCAGCGCGGGAGAGATGATGCCGACCAGCGGTACGAACAGGGCGCCCGCGAGCCCGGCCATGCCGGCGGAGATCGCGAAGACGACGGTCTTGACCCTGGCCGGGTCGTAGCCGAGGAACCTGACGCGGTCCTCGCCGTCCCTGATCGCGACGAGCAGCCGCCCGAAGCGGCTGTTGACCAGCTGGCGGGCACCGAGGTAAAGCAGCCCGGTGACGATCGCGACCACGAAGTAGAGCCCGCGCTGAGTGGAGTCCGCCGCCAGGTCCTGGCCGAACAGGTCGAAGAAGTTGGTCAGGCCGTTGGTGCCGCCGGTCAGGCCCTGCTGTCCGACGAGCAGGATGACGAACGCGGCGGCGAGCGCCTGGGTGAGGATCGCGAAGTACGCGCCGCGCACCCGCTGGCGGAACACCAGCAGGCCCAGCACGGTGGCGATCAGCATCGGCCCGAGTACGACCATGGCCAGCGCGAACACCGGGTTGGCGAACGGTTTCCAGAGCGCGGGCAGCTGTTCGACCCCGCTCCAGACCATGAAGTCGGGCAGGTCTCCCTGGGCGTCCACCAGCTTCAGGTGCATGCCCATCGCGTAGCCGCCGAGCCCGAAGAACACGCCCTGGCCGAGGACGAGCATGCCGCCCTGCCCCCAGGCCAGACCGATGCCCAGGGCGACGATCGCGAAGCAGAGGTACTTGGCCAGCAGGCCGAGGCGGAAGGGTTCCAGCAGCAGTGGTGCGACGACCAGGGCGAGCACGGCCACCGCCGCGAAGAGCGCCGGCCCTCTGAGGCGGGTGAGATTCACGTGAGCGCCCTCGATCGGAGTACGAACAGGCCCTGCGGGCGGAACTGGAGGAAGGCGATGATCGCGGCGAACACGATGACCTTCGCCAGGCTGGCGTCGCTCCAGAACTCGGCGTAGGAGTTGAGCAGGCCGAGGCCGGCGGCGGCGATGACGGCGCCGCGCAGCTGGCCGAGCCCTCCGGCGACGACCACCAGGAAGGCGTCGACGATGTAGTAGGTGCCCAGCGCGGGACCGACGGGGCCGATGAGGGTGAGCGCCACCCCGGCGACTCCGGCCAGCCCTGAGCCGATGAAGAAGGTCCGCTGGTCCACCCGGGCGGTGTTGATGCCGCTGACCGCGGCCAGTTGCCGGTTCTGCATCACGGCCTGCATCCGGCGGCCGGCGCCGGTGCGGTTCATGTAGGCCCAGATGCCGATGACGGTGGCGATGGCGAGACCGAAGATGAACAGCCGGTTGTACGGCAGGGAGGCGATGCCGCCCTGCAACCAGGTGGGCGCCTGGACCTGCACGTTGGGTGCCCCGAACAGGTCGCGGGCGAGCTGCTGGAGCACGAGGCTGACGCCCCAGGTGAGCAGCAGGGTGTCGAGCGGGCGGCCGTAGAAGTGGCGGATCGCGGTCCGTTCCAGGATGAGCCCCATCAGCCCGGCGACCAGGAAGGCGACGGGCAGGGCCACGATCACGGCCATCCGGCCGGTGAGGTCCTGGAGCAGGTAGGCGGTGTACGCCCCGGCCATGATGAACTCGCCGTGGGCCATGTTGATCACGCCCATCTGGCCGAACGTGAACGTCAGGCCGAGGGCGATGAGCAGCAGCACGGCACCGATGGACAGGCCGATCGGGAGCTGGTTGAGAAAGGCCTCCACCGAAGGTCCCCTTCCTACGAGTGTGTGGCTCCGGAGCCGGGCCGCGCCGCGTCGTGGACGCGCCACGGTACTTTCCGCGATCTGGTCACGGCCCGGTCCGGAGCCGGTCTTGAGGGGGATCAGCCGGTGGCCAGGTCACTCGCCCAGGGGTAGCCCTTGAGGTAGGGGTCGGGCTTGATCGGCTTGCCGGAGTTCCAGACCTCCTTGATGAGACCGTCGGGCTGGATCACCCCGATCCTGGCCGTCTTGTACATGTGCTGGTTCTCGCCGTCGATGGTGACGAGGCCCTCGGGACGGTCCAGCGCGATGCCGCCCGCCGCCTTCCTGACGGCCTCGACCTCGACGGTCCCGGCCTTCTTGGCGGCCTCGGCCCAGAGGTAGACGGCGTTGTATCCGGCCTCCATCGGGTCGGAGGTCACCTTGTCCGCGCCGTACTTGGCCTTGAACGCGGCGACGAACTTCTCGTTGGCCGGGTTCTCGGTGGTCTGGTAGTAGTTCCAGGCGACGGGGTGGCCGGCGATGTTGTCGACGCCGATGCCCTTGACCTCCTCCTCGGCGACGCTCACCGACAGCACGGGCATCTTCTCCGCGGTGATCCCGGCGCTGTTGAGCTGCTTGAAGAAGGCGACGTTGCTGTCGCCGTTGAGGGTGTTGAACACGGCGTCCGGCTTGGCCTGGACGACCTTGTTGGTCAGCGTGCTGTACTCGGTGTGGCCGAGCGGGGTGTACTCCTCACCGAGGATCTCCATGTCGTTCGCCGCCGCGTACGCCTTGATGATCTTGTTGGCGGTTCGCGGGAAGACGTAGTCGCTGCCGACCAGGAAGATCTTCTTCTTGCCCTGTTCCTTGAGGTAGTCCAGGCCCGGGATGATCTGCTGGTTGGTGGTGGCACCGGTGTAGAAGATGTACGGCGAGCTCTCCAGGCCCTCGTACTGCACCGGGTACCACAACAGGGCCTTGCTCCGCTCGAAGACCGGCAGCATCGCCTTGCGACTGGCGGAGGTCCACCCGCCGAAGGTGGTGGCGACCTTGTCCTGGCGGATGAGCTTGGTGGCCTTCTCCGCGAAGGTGGGCCAGTCGGACGCGCCGTCCTCCACCACGGGTACCAGCTTCTTGCCGAGCACTCCCCCGGCGGCGTTGATCTCCTCGATGGCGAGCAGTTCGGCGTCCCTGACGGTCACCTCGCTGATGGCCATGGTGCCGCTCAGCGAGTGCAGGATGCCGACCTTGATATCGCCGTCACCGCCACTCGCGGCGGCCGCGTCCTTGTTCGCAGGGGCTTCAGTGCCGCAGGCGGTCAGTGTCGCGGTCAGCGCCGCGACGGCCACCACGGAGCACCATGCTGTCTTCCTCAATGAACTTTCCTCCTTGCCGGTACGGCCCCCGCACCGATCTATCTGCCGCCAAGGTGACTGAGTGAGATTTCCCGTCTAGTTCGCGATTGTTAATTGCGGTTTACCGGAATATCACCGCCGTGACAGGACGCGGCGCCGCGGATAACCGCCGCCCACTTATCCAGATAAATCGACAAATTTCGTGGTACCAGCGTCAGAACGCCTCGGCAGACCCACGAGAAAGGGGCGCCGATGGACGGCTCTCCCCTCTCACACACCTCACGTCACCTGGAAACCCGCATGACATCGACGTGCAACGTCGCCGAAACCATCGGTTCCTATGGTCCGGGAATGCGGCTCACACCACACGAGCAGGAACGCCTGCTCATCCACGTCGCCGCCGGTCTCGCTCGCGACCGCAGGTCACGGGGCCTCCGGCTCAACCATCCCGAGGCCACCGCGATCATCGCGTCCTTCCTCATGGAGGGGGCCAGGGACGGACGGACCGTCGCCGAGTTGATGGAGGCGGGGCGCGAGGTGCTCTCCCGCGACGACGTCATGGAAGGGGTGCCCGAGATGCTGTCGTCCGTACAGATCGAGGCGACCTTCCCCGACGGCACCAAGCTCGTCACCGTCCACCAGCCGATCCCGTGAACCCAAGGAGCGGTGAGCGCCGATGACACCCGGCGAGATCCAGTACGGCGACACGCCCATCCCGCTCAACCCGGGCCGCGAGCGCGTCACCGTCCGCGTCGTCAACACCGCGGACCGGCCGATCCAGGTCGGTTCGCACTACCACTTCTCCGCGTGCAACCCCGGCCTGGAGTTCGACCGCCAGGCGGCCTGGGGCACCCGGCTCGACGTCCCCGCGGGTACGGCGGTGCGGTTCGAGCCCGGCGTGGAGCGCGACGTGACCCTCGTGCCGATCGGCGGGCTGCGGATCGTCCCCGGTCTCCGCCCCGAGTGGGCCGGACCTCTCGACGGGAGCCCCGGTGTTCATTGAACGATCCCGCTACGCCGCGCTCTACGGCCCCACCGCCGGCGACCGGATCAGGCTGGCCGACACCGACCTGCTCATCGAGGTCACCGAGGACCTGTCGATCGGCCCCGCCGGAGCGGGCGACGAGGCGGTCTTCGGCGGCGGCAAGGTGATCAGGGAGTCGATGGGCCAGGCCAGGGCCACCAGGGCCGAGGGCGCGCCCGACCTGGTGATCACCGGCGCGGTGATTCTCGACCACTGGGGAGTGGTCAAGGCGGACATCGGGGTCAGAGACGGCCGCATCATCGCGATCGGCAAGGCCGGAAACCCCGACACCATGGACGGTGTCCATCCCGATCTGGTGATCGGCCCCTCGACCGAGATCCTCGCGGGCAACGGGAAGATCCTGACCGCCGGGGCGATCGACTCCCACGTCCACCTGATCTGCCCGCAGATCCTCGACGAGGCCCTCGCCGCCGGGGTGACGACCATCGTGGGCGGCGGCACCGGACCCGCCGAGGGCACCAAGGCCACCACCGTCACCGGCACCTGGTACCTCGCCCGGATGCTGGAGTCCCTCGACTCCTACCCGATCAACGTCGCGCTGCTCGGCAAGGGCAACACGGTCAGCCGCGAGGGGTTGCTGGAACAGCTCCGCGCCGGGGCCTCCGGTTTCAAGCTGCACGAGGACTGGGGCACCACCCCGGCCGCCATCGACGCCTGCCTGTCGGTGGCCGACGCCACCGGCACCCAGGTCACGATCCACACCGACACCCTCAACGAGGCCGGGTTCGTGGAGTCGACGCTGGCGGCGATCGGCGACCGGATGATCCACGCCTACCACACCGAGGGAGCCGGCGGCGGTCACGCGCCCGACATCATCCGGGTCGCCTCCTACCGCAACATCCTGCCGTCCTCGACCAACCCGACCCGCCCGCACACCGTCAACACGCTCGACGAGCACCTCGACATGCTGATGGTCTGCCACCACCTCAACCCGTCCATCCCCGAGGACCTGGCGTTCGCCGAGTCCCGGATCCGGCCGTCCACGATGGCGGCCGAGGACATCCTGCACGACATGGGCGCGATCTCGATGATCGGCTCGGACTCGCAGGCGATGGGCCGGGTGGGCGAGACGATCATCCGAACCTGGCAGACCGCGCACGTGATGAAGCGCCGGCGGGGGGCTCTGCCGGGCGACGGCCCCGCCGACAACCTCCGGGCTCGACGCTACGTCGCCAAATACACGATCTGCCCGGCGGTGGCCCACGGCCTGGACGGCGAGGTCGGCTCGGTGGAGACCGGCAAGCTGGCCGACCTGGTCCTGTGGGACCCGGCCTTCTTTGGTGTCAAACCGGACCTGGTGGTCAAGGGCGGTGTCATCGCCTACGCCCAGATGGGCGACGCGAACGCCTCCATCCCGACCCCGCAGCCGGTCATGCCGCGCCCGATGTTCGGTGCCGCCCCGGTCACCGCCGCCGCCACATCCGTCCACTTCGTCGCCCCGATGGCGATCGAGGACGGTCTCGCCGACCGGCTGGCCGTACGCAGGCGCCTGCTGCCGGTGGCCGACGTCCGCCGCAGAGGCAAGGAGAGCATGCCGCTCAACGACGCCATGCCCAGGATCGACGTCGACCCCGACACCTTCGCGGTCAGCGTCGACGGCGACCTGATCGAACCCGCCCCCGCCGAGAGCCTGCCCATGACCCAGCGCTACTTCCTGTTCTGATCTCCTGCCCGGCCGAAGGGAGGCCTCGGATGAACGCCGCGCTGCTACTGCTGGCCGACTCCCGGCTGCCCGCCGGGGGGCACGGTCACTCCGGTGGTGCCGAGGAGGCGGTCAGGATCGGCGCGATCCACGACCTTGTCGGCCTGGCCGCCTTCCTGCGGGGCCGCCTGGCCACCGCGGGCCTGGTGACGGCCGCCCTCGCCGCCGCGGCCTGCGATCTCGGCACGTCTCCCCCCGTGGAGACGTGCCGTTCGGAGTGGACGCGGCTGGACGCGGAGGCCGACGCCAGGATCTCCTCTCCCGCCCAGCGGGAGGCGAGCCGCACCCAGGGCAGGCTGCTGCTGCGGACCTCGCGGAGGATCTGGCCCTCCCCGGTGCTCGACACGCTGGCCGGGGCCCTGCCCCAGGGTGCCCACCACCCCCTCGCGCTCGGCGCGGTGGCGGCCTACACCTCCGTCACCGGACCCGCCACGGCGGCGGTACGGCTGCTCGGCCTCGACCCCGTCGCCGTCCACCGACTGCTCGCCGATCTCGCCCCGGCCCTGGAAAGGGTCGCGGCCACCGTCCCCGCCGACTGGGAGGCGCTGCCCGCACATGCCTCCCCCGCGCTCGACCTGCTCGCCGAACACCATATTCGTGCAGATCTGAGGCTTTTCGTCTCCTGACGGCCACCTGAAAGGACGGTGACCCACGTGGGCGCCAACCACGACGACCACCACCACCACGCGGCCGACCCGCACGGCCGGGCGTTACGCCTGGGCATCGGAGGCCCCGTCGGCAGCGGCAAGACCGCGCTGACCGCGGCACTGTGCCGGACACTGGGCCCGTTCATGCGCCTGGGCGTGGTCACCAACGACATCTACACCACCGAGGACGCCGACTTCCTGCGCAGGGCGGGCGTGCTCGCCCCGGAGCGGATCGTCGCCGTGCAGACCGGCTGCTGCCCGCACACCGCCATCCGGGACGACATCGCGGCCAACCTCGACGCGGTGGAGACCCTGGAGGAGCGGTTCGGCCCGCTCGACCTGGTGATCGTGGAGAGCGGCGGGGACAACCTCACCGCCACCTTCAGCAGGGGGCTGGCCGATCGGCAGATCTTCGTGCTGGACGTGTCGGGCGGCGACAAGGTCCCGCGCAAGGGGGGCCCCGGCGTGACGACGGCCGACCTGCTCGTGATCAACAAGACCGATCTGGCCCCGATGGTCGGTGCGGACCTCACGGTCATGTCACGCGACGCGGCGGCCGTACGGGACGGCAAACCCGTACTTTTCACCTCGATCAGGGAGGATCCAAGCGCGTACGCGGTCTCCGACTGGGTCACCGGGCTCGTCGAGTCCTGGGCCTACGAGCACTCCCACGCCTGACCCATGCCCCTCACCAACCCGGCTCCCGCCCCCGCCGGTGCTCCGGCGCCGGCGGGGTCCGTCCGACGGCCGCAGCGGGCAGGACGACGGTCGATGAAAGCGCGGGCGGCCATCGCCACCCGGCGGGACGCGGCCGGCCGGACCATCCTCGCCACGATGCGTTCCGACCCACCGCTCACGCTGCGGGCGACCGCGCCCGGCCGGGTGCATCTGGTGTCCACCGCGGCGGGTCCGCTGGGCGGCGACGACCTGGCCCTCGACATCGAGGTGGCGCCGGGAACCGCGCTGGAGGTGCGGTCGGTCGCGAGCACGCTGGTGCTGCCCGGTTCCACGGGGGCCGAATCGCTGATGACGATCACGGCGCGGGTCGGGGCGGGGGCCTCGCTCAGGTTCGCACCGGAACCGACGGTGCTCGCGGCGGGCTGCCTGCACCGTATGGTCGTCCGGCTCGACCTGGCCGAGGACGCGCGGGTGCTCTGGCGCGAGGAGATCGTCTTCGGCCGGTACGGCGAGCGCCCCGGACGCTGCCACTCACGCTTCGACGCCGTTCTCGGCGGGGTCCCACTGCTCCGGCAGGAGTTCGTGACGGGCGACGCGGAGATCGACGGCAGTCCCGCCGTCTACGGCGACGCCCGCTGCGTGGGCAGCACCCTGATCACCGGCCGGGCACCGGAGACGGTGGTCGGGGCGGGCTGGGCCGTCCTGCCCCTGGCCGGACCGGCCACCCTGGTCTCCGCGCTCGGCCGGGACGCCGTCGAGCTGCGGCGACGGCTCGGGCACGGAGAGGAGGCCGTCACCGGCCGCCTCTGAGGGCCACGGCCCGGCTCCCATGGAACAAGACAGCGTCCCGGCCACAGCCCGGCTCCGATGAACCAGGGCGGCCGTCCCGGCCCTGGAACCGTCAGTCGTAGAAACCCAGGCGGCGGAGCTGCTTGGGGTCGCGCTGCCAGTCCTTGGCGACGCTGATGCGCAGGTCGAGGTAGACGCGGGTGCCCAGCAGCGCCTCGATCTGCCCGCGGGCCCGGCTGCCGACGTCCTTGAGCCGGGAGCCCTTGTGCCCGATCACGATGGCCTTCTGGGACGGACGCTCGACGAACATGTGAGCGTAGATGTCGAGGAGGTCGTCACGACCCTCCCTCGGCAGCATCTCGTCGACGACCACCGCGATCGAATGCGGCAGCTCGTCGCGAACCCCTTCCAGGGCCGCCTCCCGGATCAGCTCACCGACCAGCACCTGCTCGGGCTCATCGGTGAGCTGTCCTCCCTCGTACAGCGGCGGGCTCACCGGCAGGCGCTGGACCAGCACGTCGGCCAGCACGTCGAGCTGCTCGCCCGACTGCGCGGAGACCGGCACGATGTCATCGAACTCGGCAAGCTGGGAGATCGCGAGCAGCTGCGCGGCGATCTGCTCGCGGGTCGCCAGGTCGCACTTGGTCACCACGGCGACCACCGGGGTCTTCTTGATGCCCGCGAGCTTCTCGGCGATGAACCGGTCGCCCTTGCCGATGGACTCGTTGGCGGGCACGCAGAAGCCGATCACGTCGACCTCGGTGAGGGTGGAGAGCACCAGGCTGTCCAGCCGCTCGCCCAGGAGCGTGCGGGGCCGGTGCAGACCCGGCGTGTCGACGATGACGAGCTGGGAGTCGGGGCGGTGCACGATGCCGCGGATGGCCCGGCGGGTCGTCTGGGGCTTGGAGGAGGTGATCGCCACCTTCGTGCCGACCAACGCGTTCATCAGCGTGGACTTGCCGACGTTGGGCCGGCCGACGAAGCAGGCGAAACCGGCATGGAAATCAGCAGCTGAGGAACTCACGTCAACCATTGTCGCCGATGCCGGACTCAGCTCTGACGCGGTGTCCCGTCAGGGCCGGCCACGAGCAGGGTCCCACCGCCCAGATCGCGGACCGTCCGCGTGTCGGCGTCGGAGGGTCCCTCACCGGCGGTGACCAGCGCGGCGGCCTCCAGCGACTCCGCTCCACCGGACACCGCCATCGCCACGGCGACCTGGATCGCCGACAGGGTCAGCGACGGCAACGCCACGTTGGTCGCCGAGTAGGTCCGGCCGGTCTCGTCCCGTACGGCCGCGCCCTCGACGGCACCGTTGCGTGCACGGGCGGAACGGGCCAGCACGATGATCTTCTTGTCCTCGGGGTCGAGGCTCGCGTCACTCACAGCACAAGGGTATTCAGCTTCCCGCGTCCAGGACGACACCGGTGCGGCCCCGGCACCAAAACGACACGGCTGCCGCCTCGCTCAGGCGGAGACCTCGTCGACCAGCAGGCGGGCGAGCTCCCGGGTGCGCTCGGTGTCGACGTCCCTGACACCGGCGTGCACCAGCGAGATCAGGGTGTGGCCGCTGAGGGCGAACACCAGGTGCATCTCGTACGGATATCCGTTCAACCTGCCGTTCAGCCGCCTGGCCTGCACCTCGCCGCCGACCTCGTCCAGGTCCAGGGGGGAGACCCGAAGAGCGGTGCCGCGGCCCGCCAGTTGGGCGCGTGCGACCGGACAGCCGCTCAGCGCCGCTGTGAGCTCGTTGAAGTGAAGCTCGGCGTCGTCACCGTGGTAGGAGGCCAGGCCGAACCCGGCCAGCTCCCCGACCCCGTCCCCCTGGTAGGTCACGGCCGCCCGCGCCCCCAGCGCACGCTGCGGCGGCCTGCCTCCGGCGGCGTCGAGAACGAGCCGGCAGTCCTCGTTCACGGGCTGGAACGGGGCGCGCCAGCCGTCACGCGGGCGGGCCGAGAACCCCTCAGGCAGCGCCCGTGCCTCGTTGAGCAACCCCCGCAGCCGGTTCAGCTCCGCGGTGCCGTCCATGGCGTCGCCGGCCCCCGCCCCGCTTCCACAGCCGGCCGCCCCGCCCACCATAAGTCCACATAACACTGTAAAAACGACAATATTTATCCCTCGCGTCATGACCATCCCCCCGATGTCATGTGCGAGGCGTCTCGTCCTCGCCGACTCGCTTTCTTCCCCGTCGGCAAAAGCGGCAATCATTAAGAAACGCCTAAGGGTGCCCTCAACCGTATTTCACGGTCGAGAACACCCTCAAGCGAGTAACACAGGACAGCCTCCAGCCCTGCGTGACTCTTCTCCCCCACGGGGCCGACCCCTCGCGCCGCGAACCCCTCCGGACGCCGGGGATCCTCCCCACCGACTCCCGCGCGACCAGGTGCCGTGAGAGAAGCATCACCCGCACCACTTGCAGGGCGCTTGCGGACGACTTGGGACGAATCCACCACCCGAGCCCGTCACTGATCGGCGGAGGCCGAGACCGAGTCAGACTCCGCGGAGGCGATCCTGGTGACGAGGACCGTGCCGATCCGGTTGCGGCGCCCGGCGAGGCTCTCGGCCGTCAGGCTGAGCCCCTCCACCACCGCCTGGGAGCCGGCGATCGGCACCCGGCCCAGCGCGTGCGCCAGCAGCCCTCCGACGGTCTCGACGTCGTCGACCTCCAACTCGATGCCGAACAGGTCTTCCAGATCGTCCACCGGGAGCCTGGCGGTCACCCGGACCGCACCGCCCTCCAGCGGCTCCACCCTGGGGACCTCCTGGTCGTACTCGTCGGTGATCTCACCGACGATCTCCTCCAGGATGTCCTCGATGGTGACCAGGCCGGCCGTGCCACCGTACTCGTCGATGACGATGGCCTGGTGGATCTGGCGGGCCTGCATCTCGCGCAGCAGCTGGTCGATCGGCTTGCTCTCCGGCACGTAGGTGGCCGGACGCATGATGGACTCCACCGGCTCGGCGCGCCCGTCGTCACCGGTGTCCTGCACCCGGCGCGCGATGTCCTTGAGATAGGCGATGCCGATGACGTCGTCCTCGTTCTCACCGACCACGGGGATCCGCGAGAAGCCGCTGCGCAGGGCGAGCGACAGGGCCTGGCTCAGCGTCTTGCCCCGCTCGATGAACACCATGTCGGTACGGGGCACCATGACCTCGCGGACCAGGGTGTCGCCGAGCTCGAAGACCGAGTGGATCATCTCCCGCTCGTCCGGCTCGATGACCCTGCGTTCCTCGGCCAGGTCGACCAGGTCGCGCAGCTCGGCCTCGGAGGTGAACGGGCCCTCGCGGAAGCCCTTGCCGGGCGTCACCGCGTTGCCCAGCAGGATGAGCAGCTTGGGCAGGGGTCCGAAGATCCGGGTCAGGCCGTACACCAGGGGCGCGCTGGCGAGCGCGATCGGCTCGGCGTGCTGACGGCCCAGCGTGCGCGGGGAGACCCCGACGATCACATAGCTGACGACGATCATGACCGCCGCCGCGGCGGCGTAGGCCCGGCCCTGGTCGCCGAGCCAGTCGATGAAGAGCAGCGTGCCGATCACCGTGGCGACCAGCTCGCAGCTCAGCCGGAGCAGGAGCAGCAGGTTCAGGTAGCGCGGCGGATCGGCGACGATGGCCTGCAGGCGCACCGCTCCCCGACGGCCGTCGCGGACGAACTCCTCCGCGCGAACCCTTGAGATGCGGGTCAGGGCCGTCTCCGCGCTGGCGATCAACCCACCGACCACAACGAGGACGACAGCGGAGAACAACCACCCGTTGGCAAGGTTCACCGCTGGGGGCGCACCTCCCGCCACGATTCCAGAAGCTCGCCCTGAAGGCCGAACATCTCCTTGTGCTCCTCGGGTTCGGCGTGATCGAAGCCGAGCAGGTGGAGGATGCCGTGCGTGCACAGCAGCTCCAGCTCCGCCTCGGTGCTGTGCCCCGCCTCGGCGGCCTGCTTGGCCGCCACCTGCGGGCAGAGCACCACGTCACCGAGGAGTGCCGGGTCGGTGGGCGTGTCGCCCTCCTGCCGGGCTCCCGCGCCGGGACCGGGCCGCAGCTCGTCCATCGGGAAGGCGAGCACGTCCGTGGGGCCCGGCTCGCCCATCCACTGCTCGTGCAGCGCCGACATGGCCTCTTCGTCGACGACCAGGATCGACAGCTCGGCGAGCGGGTTGATGCCCATCCGCTCCAGCACGTGCCCGGCCAGCGAGACGATGAGCCCCTCGTCGATCTCGACACCGGACTCGTTGTTGACCTCAACGCTCATGGGTCACCCCCTGCTTCTCACGTGCCGCGCGACCGGCTCGTGCCGCGCGACCGGCTCGTGCCCCGCGCCGGAGTCGCTCCGCGCTCATGTTCTCTCCCGGGGACGCTGCTTGACCACGCCCTTGATCTGCTGCGGCGCGCTCTGGCGCTGCCTCTCGTCATAGCGCCCGTACGCGTCCACGATGTCGCCCACCAGCTTGTGGCGCACCACGTCGTCGCTGGTCAGACGGCTGAAGTGGATGTCAGAGATGCCTTCGAGGATGCCCTGGACGACCCTGAGACCGCTCTGCGTGCCGTTCGGCAGGTCGACCTGGGTGACGTCGCCGGTGACGACGATCTTCGAGTTGAACCCCAGCCGCGTCAGGAACATCTTCATCTGCTCCGGCGAGGTGTTCTGCGCCTCGTCCAGGATGATGTAGGCGTCGTTGAGCGTGCGGCCCCGCATGTAGGCGAGGGGTGCCACCTCGATCGTGCCCGCGGCCATCAGCCGGGGGATCGACTCGGGATCGAGCATGTCGTGCAGCGCGTCGTAGAGTGGGCGCAGGTAAGGGTCGATCTTCTCGTAGAGCGTTCCCGGCAGGAAGCCCAGCCGCTCGCCCGCCTCGACCGCGGGGCGGGTGAGGATGATCCGGTTGACCTTCTTCTCCTGGAGGGCCTTCACGGCCTTCGCCATGGCGAGATAGGTCTTGCCCGTGCCGGCCGGGCCGATGCCGAAGACGACGGTGAACTTGTCGATCGCGTCGACGTAACGCTTCTGGTTCACGGTCTTCGGGCGGATGGTCCGGCCCCGCGAGGAGATGATGTCCAGGGAGAGCACCTCGGCGGGACGGTCGGAGGTCATCCGCAACATGGCGATGCTGCGCTCGACCGCGTCGGCCGTGAGCTGCGCGCCTCCGCGGACGAGTTCGGACATCTCCTCGAAGAGCCGCACCACGGTGCTGCTCTCCTCCGGGCTGCCGGTGACGGTGATCTCGTTGCCCCGGACGTGGATGTCGGCGCGGAAGGCGCCCTCGATGACACGCAACAGCTCATCGCGCGAGCCCAGCAGGCTGACCATCGACTGATCGTCCGGAATCACCACCTTCGCCTGAGTCCGGCTGGCACCCCTGGACCTCGGCGACATTCTGCTGGAATCGTTTGTCTCGGACATGAGCTGGCCTTACGGCCTGTTCGCCTCCAGATATAGGCGCGGAACTTCAACGCCATCGTATCCGTGATCGACGGGATCGCGCCTACCGGTTTTCAGCCGGGCGGCCACTTCAGACCGCGCCCCCCGATCACGTGTCCGTGCACGTGGAAGACGGTCTGACCGGCCTCGGGTCCGGTGTTGAACACCAGCCGGTAGCCCGATTCCGCGACTCCCTCCTGCCTGGCGACCGCGTGCGCGGTCTTGAGCACCTCGTCGGCCAGTCCCTGGTCGGCGGCCGCCAGTGCCGCGGCGTCCCGGTGGTGCTCCCTGGTGACCACCAGCACGTGGGTCGGCGCCTGGGGGTTGACGTCACGGAAGGCCAGCGTGCGATCGGTCTCATAGACGATCTCCGCGGGAATCTCGCTGGCCACGATCTTGCAGAACAGGCAGTCGGCTTCGCTCACCATGCGGGCACCTTACCGCTTGAGGACGTTGTGAATCGGTGATGGTTCCCGTCGGCAAACAAAGATCCACCCAGATATGGTGGGTGTGCAAAACTTCAACCAAGACAGCCTTTGCGCATAGCACCATATGGCCGCCTGGCGAGGACACGACTGGGTCATGCCCCTTAATGAACCGGAAGAGCGTAAACCCTCTGGGAAGGCCGAGCGTCCCACTGATGTGACCACCGAGACCCTCGTGGCAGACAGATCGCTCGGGGCGGTGCCCGTCGGGTGGGATGCCGACATGGCCGTTACCGCGCTCTACAGCGCGCACTATCGGTCTCTTGTCCGTCTCGCCGTACTGCTCGTCCGCGATATGGCAACCGCGGAGGAGGTCGTGCAGGACGCGTTCGTCGCCATCCATGGCGCCTGGCGTCGCCTGCGCGACACCGACAAGGCACTGGCCTACCTGCGGCAGTCGGTCGTGAACCGATCACGTTCGGTGCTTCGGCACCGGGCGGTCGTCGAGAAGTACGCGCCCAAGGGCATGCCCGACGCGCCGAGCGCGGAGAACGGGGCGATCGGCGAGTTCGAGCGCTCCGCCGTCATCGAGGCGCTCCGCGGGCTGCCCGCGCGCCAGCGGGAGGCCCTGGTCCTGCGCTACTACGGAGACCTGTCCGAGGCGCAGATCGCCCACGCGATGGGCATCAGCAAAGGCGCGGTCAAGAGCCACACGGCTCGCGGCATGGCCGCCCTACGAACCTCACTGGAGCAACTGTCATGACCGACTCCCCGGATGAGTACGGCGAGCTGCTCCGCCGTGCGCTCAGCGCGGAGGCGAACTCGGTCGTTCCCTCCCCTGACGGGCTGGAGATAATTCGCGCCCGCATCGAGCGACGCGGGTTTCGCTGGCTGACGTGGTGGCGGACCGGAGCCTCCGTCGCCGGCGCGCTCCTCGTCGCGGCGACCGTCGTCATGGTGGTTCCCCAGTTCCGAGAACAGGTGATCCCCCAGGTGAGCACCGGCACGGTCAACTTCACCGAGTCGACGCCTCCTCCGGACGGATCCGCCACCTCAAGACCCCCGGCTCCGCCCCAGCCGTCGTCCGGCCCCGCCCAGCTCCCCACCATCGGCAGGCCGGAGGCAGGCGGCACCACGCTCCCGCCGACGCCCACACCGTCCAGGAGTACGACGCCCAGCACGAAGCCGACCTCCAAGGCGACCTCGGCGCCACCGACTCCCAGTCCGACGCCGACGCCCACCTGCCCCACGCCTCTCGACGATCCACCCGTCGACCCCAACGGGATCTCCAAGCAGTGTGAGGAGGCCGAGGCGACACCCGCACCGACGAGGACGCGGCCCCCGGCTCCCTCGGAGAGCCCGTGCTCGGCCGATGAGTGCGACACGTCGGACGACGTGTCGCCCCCGATGCCGACGGAGGCGAACGTCCCCGCGCCGATCCCGGTCAGCAGCTAGGGCACCGTCCGGCGGATCCTGCCGTGGCGAGGATCTGCAGGGTGGCCTCTCGGCGCGCAGATGGGGGCCTCGGCCTACCGTGGTGGCCGGCGGCAACGCGGCGGGGCGCCGTCCGACCGGCCGCGGCAGACAGAAGACCCAAGGGACCCCAAGGGACCCCAAGGGACCCCAAGGGACAGGGCCAAGGGGCGCCGTCCGGGGATCACCAGCGGCCGCTGCGCGTCTGGAGCACCGCCGCCGCGACGACACCGGCCGTCGAGGTACGCAGCACCGTCGGCCCGAGCAGCGCCGGCACCGCCTTGACCTCGCGGAAGACGGCGATCTCCTCCTGCGACACCCCGCCCTCCGGGCCGACCACCACGACGATGTCGCCGCCCGCGGGGAGCGGAAGGCCGGACAGCGGGGAGGCGGCCTCCTCGTGCAGCACGACGCCGAGCGCCGCCGCCGACAGCAGGGCGGCGACCCCTGCGGTGGAGACGAGCTCCGTCACCTCGGGCAGGCGGAAGCGGCGTGACTGCTTGCCCGCCTCACGCGCCGTGGAGCGCCAGCGGGCCAGCGCCTTGGCCGCGCGCTCGCCCTTCCACTGGGTGACACACCTGGCCGCGGCCCAGGGGACGATCACGTCCACCCCCGCCTCGGTCATCATCTCCACGGCCAGCTCGCCCCGGTCGCCCTTGGGCAGTCCCTGGACCACGACCAGGCGAGGGGACGGCATAGGCACCTCGTGACGGCGCAGTACCTGGACCCGGAGCGAATCCCTGCCCGCCTCGATCACCACGCACTCGGCGACGGAACCCGCCCCGTCTGTCAGGTCAAGCCGCTCCCCGGCCCGCAGCCGCCGTACGGCCGCCGCGTGACGCCCCTCGGGGCCGCCGAAGACGAACTCCGGCCTGACCAGGTCGGCGGGTTCGGCCAGGAAGACCGGAACGGTCATGGGCCGTCGGGGCGGGCCGTATCGTGGCGACACGACCGGGAACGGGCCGCGTTGCCGCGGCGCGGCCAGGAACGGACCGCGCCACGCCCACGCGACCCGGGGCGCTCCGGGTCAGCGGCCATTGAAGGCATCCCGCAGCCGGGAGAAGAAACTCTGCTGCCCGGGGGCGAACTTGCCGGGCGGGCGCTCCTCGCCGCGAAGCCTGGCGAGCTCCTTCAGGAGGTCCTCCTGGACCGTGTCGAGACGGGAGGGGGTCTCCACGTTCACATGGATCAGCAGGTCGCCGCGGCCGGTCTCGTTCAGGCGCTGCACGCCGCGGCCGTAGAGCGGGATCGTCTGCCCCGACTGCGTGCCGGGACGGATGTCCAGATCCTCGGCGCCATCGAGCGTCTCCATGGTCAGGATGGTGCCGAGCGCCGCCGCGGTCATCGGGATCTGCACCGTGCAGTGCAGGTCGTCGCCGCGCCGCTCGAAGATCTCGTGAGGGCGCTCGACGATCTCCAGGAACAGGTCGCCGGGCGGGCCGCCACCCGGGCCGATCTCGCCCTCGCCGGCGAGCTGGATGTGGGTGCCGTCCTCCACCCCGGCCGGGATGCGGACCTTGATGGTCCGCCGGGTGCGGACCCGGCCGTCGCCGGAGCACTCCTGGCAGGGGTGGCGGATGATCGACCCGAAGCCACCGCACTGGGGACAGGGCCGGGAGGTCATCACCTGACCGAGGAAGGAGCGGGTGACCTGGGAGACCTCGCCCCGGCCATGACACATGTCACAGGTGTCGGGGTGGGTGCCGGCGGCGGCGCCGGAGCCCGTGCAGACCTCGCAGACCACCGCGGTGTCGACGACCAGCTCGCGGGTCGTGCCGAAGCCCGACTCCCGCAGGTCGAGCTCGACCCGGATTGTGGCGTTGCGCCCGCGACGGGCGCGCGAGCGGGGGCCGCGGCCACCGCCGCCGGCCGCGCCGAAGAAGGCGTCCATGATGTCGCTGAACGGGAAGCCCGCGCCGAAGCCACCGGCCCCCGCACCACCCGAGGCGAACGGGTCGGCACCCATGTCGTACATCTGCCGCTTGCTGGAGTCGGACAGGACCTCGTAGGCCTGAGTGATCTCCTTGAAGCGCTCCTGAGTCTCAGGGTCGGGGTTGACGTCGGGATGCAGTTCGCGCGCCAGGCGTCGGTACGCCTTCTTGATCTCTTCCGCACTGGCGTCACGGCGCACCCCGAGGGTGCCGTAGTAGTCGCTCTTAGCCACTTTTCGTTGACCTCTTATGATGCAGCCAGGATCTGGCTGACGTAGCGTGCCACCGCGCGCACCGCGCCCATCGTGACCGGGTAGTCCATACGCGTCGGGCCCAGCACACCGAGCCGGGCCAGTTGCTTGTCCCCAGAACCGTATCCGGCGGCGACGATAGACGTGCCCTGGAGTCCGGTGTAGGGGTTCTCCGAGCCGATCCGCACGGTCAGCGCCGACAGGTCGGAGGTCTCACCGAGCAGTCGCATGAGCACGACCTGCTCTTCCAGAGCCTCCAGCACATCGCGGAGCCCGACGGTGAAGTCGGCTCCCGCAAGGTTGGCGGCCCCGGCAAAAACAATCTTTTCATCGTGCCTGTCCACCAGGGACTCCAGCAGCACCGACAGGATCGTGGCCGCGAGCGGCCGGTCCTCTGCGGGCAGCCGCTCAGGCAGGTCGGCGACCTTGTCGGGGACGCTGGTGAGCCCGCACCCGTCGAGGGAGGTGTTGAGCACCGCTCGCAGATGGGCCACACGCTGCTCGTCCGCGACGTCGGGCAGCTCGACGACGCGCTGCTCGACCCGGCCGGTGTTGGTGATGAGCACGAACATCAGCCGGCGCTCGTTCAGCGGCACCAGCTCGACGTGCCGGACCGTCGAATTGGTCAGCGTCGGGTACTGCACCACGGCGACCTGACGGGTGAGCTGGGCAAGCAGCCGCACCGTCCGCATGACGACGTCGTCGATGTCCACCGCACCCGCGAGAAAGCTCTCGATGGCCTTACGTTCCGCGCTCGAGAGGGGTTTCACCTGCGAGAGCCGGTCGACGAAGAGCCGGTAGCCCTTGTCCGTGGGCACCCGGCCGGCGCTGGTGTGAGGCTGGGCGATGTAGCCCTGCTCCTCCAGCACCGCCATGTCGTTGCGGATCGTCGCCGGGGACACCCCCAGACTGTGCCGATCCGCGAGGGCCTTGGAGCCCACCGGCTCGTTGGTGGACACGTAGTCCTCGACGATGGCGCGAAGCACGGCGAGCTTCCGGTCGTCGACCAACGTGGTCACCTCCCTGCCTGCGTTCAAATGGGAAACACGAGGCCTGGCACTCTGTGTTCCCGAGTGCCAAGTGTACGGCCCCCGTGCGGAAGGCGCGATAAGCAAGAGCTGCGGATGATGATGCCAAGCCTTTGGCAAGTCAACTGCTATCGCGCTTCAAGCGGCCCCCTGCACAATTCGTACATGTCCAACGATTTTGGTTCTTTTCCGGGCGACGCCCCCCGCGGCCCCGGTTACGGCTCCCCCCAGCAGCCGTATGGCCAGCAGTCCCACCAGGGCGGCCCCTCCTACGGTTACGCACCTCCCGG
Organism: Streptosporangium sp. NBC_01810; assembly: GCF_035917355.1. Lineage (NCBI taxonomy): Bacteria > Bacillati > Actinomycetota > Actinomycetes > Streptosporangiales > Streptosporangiaceae > Streptosporangium > Streptosporangium sp. NBC_01810. The sequence goes on from NZ_CP109070.1 coordinate 4,765,421, forward strand.
CTACGGCGCCCCGCAGGGACCGCCGCCCACCGGGAAGATCAAACCCGGTATCGGGTGGATCGTCGGCGTGTGGCTGCTCGCCCTGCTCAGCATCATCGTCGGCATCGGCGGCTTCGCCGGTGGCGTGCTGGGTGCGGTCAACAGCGCGGCACCGACGAAGACGTTCGCCCCCGGCGAAAACGCGACGGTCACGCTCAACCCGGCGGACAAGCCGGCCATCTACGTCTCCACCAGCGGACCCACCAACTTCGAGTGCACGCTGACGGGTGGCACCGGCACGCCCCGCCTGCAGAAGCCGACCATCCAGCAGACCGTATCGGGCTCCAACGGCGTCGTCTGGGAGATGGGCCTGCAGATCGGCGTGGACCAGGCAGGCGACTACCAGGTCACCTGTACCGCCGACCCCGCGGAGGGCACCACGTTCGGCGTGGGCCGCGAACTCGCCGCCGAATCACTGGTCGGCGGGACGGTCGCCCTGTTCGCAGTGCCCTCCGCCGGGATCCTGCTGGCCATCATCGTGACGATCGTCGTACTGGTGAAGCGGAGCAACGCCCGCAAGCGCCGGGCCGCCGCGTCGGCGGGGCAGTGGGGGCAGCCGGGACCCTACGGCAGGTGACGCCCGCGTTTGCTAGCGTCCCAGGTGATCCCTGGCGAGAGATGGTGGGCGGTCGGTGATGTACGAGCGTGATGTTCTGGCGGGAGACTGGCGGCGCCCCCGCAGGGGGAGGATTACCCAGGTGCCCGCCGAGCTCGACCTGGTCGTCGAGGACGCCGACGGCGGCTTCTGCGGTGCCGTGGTGGCCTGCGACAAGGAGGCCGTCACCCTGGAGGACCGCTTCGGCCGCCGGCGGATCTTCCCCCTGGAGCCGGCCGCGTTCCTCCTGGAGGGCAAGACGGTGACGCTCGTGCGACCGGCCACCGCGCCGCGCGGCCCCCGGCGGAGCGCGTCGGGCTCCATCGCGGTGGAGGGCCTGCGGGCCCAGGTGGCCGGGGAGAGCCGGATCTACGTGGAGGGCGTGCACGACGCCGCGCTCGTGGAGAAGGTCTGGGGCCACGACCTGAGGGTCGAGGGTGTGGTCGTGGAGTATCTGGAGGGGATCGATCACCTGCCCTCCGTCGTCGAGGAGTTCGGCCCGGGCCCCGGCCGCCGCCTGGGTGTGCTCGTCGACCACCTGATCCCCGGTTCCAAGGAGAGCCGGATCGCCGCGCGGATCTCCTCACCTCACGTGCTGATCGTCGGGCACCCGTTCGTGGACGTCTGGCAGGCGGTCAAGCCGCAGGCGCTCAAGATCTCCTCCTGGCCGTCGGTGCCGCGCGGCGTGCCCTGGAAGGAAGGCGTCGTCGCCGCGCTGGGATGGCGGATGGAACCCGGCGACGCGTGGCGCCGCATCCTCGGATCGGTGACGACGTATACCGATCTGGAGCCCGAGCTGCTCGGTCCGGTCGAAGAGCTGATCGACTTCGTCACGGTTCCCGGCGAGGATGGCTAGTGTTCTGTTCCTCAACGGAGGGTGCGCACGCGCGGCCGAAAACCTGATGCTGTCAGGGTGGCCTCCCCGGCCGCCTGGGCCGGTGTGGATCTGTGCTTCCGATAAGGACGTCGCACTAGGCCGTCAACCCGTCAGGAGGGCCATGAGCGAGAATCTCGGGGAATCACCGGGCGAGGACCGGACAAGGCGCTTCGGCGCCCCTCCACCCGGCCAGTACGGTGGCCCCGGCCAGTACGGCGGGTACGACCAGTACGGCCAGTATGGCGGGTACGGCCAGCCGGCGGGTTACGGCTACCAGGCGCCGCCGGGAACCTACGGCCCGCGGCCCGACAGCGACGACACCACCATGGCGATGCTCGCCCACCTGCTGGGCCTGCTGACCAGCTTCGTCGGCCCGCTGGTGCTTTACCTCGCCAAGAAGGACGAGTCACCCTACGTGCGGGACCAGGCCGCCGAGGCCCTCAACTTCCAGCTCACGCTGTTGATCGCCTATTTCGTCTGCATGATCCTGGTGCTGGTGCTCATCGGCGTCGTGCTGATGTTCCTCCTCTGGATCGGGTCGATCATCATGGTGGTCATCGCCGCGGTGGCGGCCAACAGGGGGGAGAACCACCGCTATCCGATGAGCATCCGCTTCGTCGGCTGACCGGGGCCGGAGCTCAGGTGAGGTCGCGGACCAGGGCGTCTGCCAGCAGGCGTCCGCGCAGGGTGAGCACCGCCTGGCCCGCCTTGAACGGCCCCGTCTCCAGCAGGCCGTCGGCCAGCGCGCGGGCGACGACCCGGGGACGTTCGAGCTCCCTGAGCGGGAAACCCTGGGCGAGCCGCAACTCCAGCATCAACCGCTCCACCGCCCGGTCCTCGGGCCCCAGCACCTCTCGGGCGTGGGCGGGCGAGGTGCCCGCGGCCAGCCTCCTGGCGTAGGCGGCGGGGTGCTTGACGTTCCACCAGCGGGTGCCGCCGACGTGGCTGTGCGCCCCGGGACCGACGCCCCACCAGTCGCCGCCGGTCCAGTAGAGCAGGTTGTGCCGGCATCGCCCGGCCTCGGAGGTCGCCCAGTTGGACACCTCGTACCACTCGAACCCCGCCTCGGCCAGCATGGCGTCGGCGATCAGGTAACGGTCGGCGGCCACGTCGTCGTCGGGCATCGGGAGCTCGCCCCGCCTGATCCTGGCGGCCAGCCTCGTCCCGTCCTCGACGATCAGCGAGTACGCGGAGACGTGGTCGGGTCCCGCCTCGATCGCCGCGGCCAGCGAAGCGCGCCAGTCGTCGTCGCTCTCCCCCGGCGTGCTGTAGATCAGATCAAGGTTGACGTGCTCGAACCCCGCCTGCCTCGCCTCCCGTACGGCCAGTGCCGGGCGGCCGGGGGTGTGGCGGCGGTCCAGCACCGCGAGCACGTGCTCGCGGGCGCTCTGCATCCCGAAGCTCATCCGGTTGAACCCGCCCGCGCGAAGCTCCGCCAGGTAGGCGGGATCCACCGACTCGGGGTTGGCCTCGGTGGTCACCTCGGCGCCGGGAGCGAGCCCGAACTCCTCCTCGATCGCCCCCAGGATCCGTACCAGGTCTCCGGCCGGCAGCAGGGTCGGGGTGCCCCCGCCGAAGAACACGGTCTCGACCGGGAGGCGCGCGGCGCCGAGGTTCGCCCGCGCCCGCCGTACCTCGTCGACGGCGGTGTCCCCGTAGTCCCGCTGCGAGGCACCGGGGCCGAGCTCCGAGGCCGTGTAGGTGTTGAAATCGCAGTAACCGCACCGGGTCACGCAGAAGGGCACGTGGACGTAGAAGCCGAAGGGCCGCTCGCCGAGCCCGGCGAGCGCGCTCTCGGGGAGCTCGCCCGAGGCGGGTACGGGATCCCCGTCGGGAAGTGTGGATGGCACGCCCCAAGTCTGCCGCTCCCGGCGCGATGCCCGGGACGTCGCCCCGGTCGCGGAACGCCTGCCGTTCCATGTCCTGCCGGGTGATCCGAGGCGCCCGGCCGTCCACCGGTCAAAACGCCGCAGGCCGTTGACGGCCGGATCGCACAGGTCTACGATCCGGGAAAACTTAAAGGAAAGTTTCCTATAAGTTACTATTCCGACGCCACGGTCCAGGGCTATGACCTGCACGGCCCGTGGGAGAAGATCACCGGCCACAACGGCAACCTGTTCAACGACCGGCGCGACCCCAACCCGGTGAAGTACAGCGTGGACCAGACCGTCCGCGACTACCTGACCCGCGGCGCCCCGGCCAAGAAGATCGTGGTGGGCGTGCCCGCCTACGGTCAGGGCTGGACCGGCGTCACCGGCGGCAGGAACGGCCTGTACGGCACCGCCACCGGTCCCGCGCCGGGCACCTTCGCCGCCGGGAGCGAGGACTACAAGATCCTGGTGAACAAGCCGGGCAAGCGCTACCGCGACCTGCTGACCGGGTCCGTGTGGCTCTACGACGGCAACGAGTTTGGTCCTACGACGACCCGACCTCGCTGCTCCAGAAGGCGGCCTACATCCGCCTGAAGGGCCTCGGCGGCTCGATGATGTGGTCCATCGACCAGGACGACACCTCGGCGTCGCTCACCTCGGCGCTCTACAAGGTCCTGCGCTGAGCGACCCTCTCATACCGGGCGGGGCCGCAGGATCTGGGTCACCGGCGGCCCCGCCCGCGCGTCCGTTCCCCCGGTGCCGGCCCCGAACGCTCATCCGCGCTCGCGGCCCAGCACCCGCTCACCGACCCTGTCCCACCGCTCGGGGTGGCCCGGGTGAGCGAGCAGGCGGCGCAGCAGGTCCCTGTCACCGTGATAGGCGCGGAAGGACTCGGTGACCGTGACACTGGCCTCGGGGCGCGAGACGACCTTGACCTCGTCGCCCCGGCCCAGCTCACCCGGCTCGACCACCCGCAGGTAGGCACCGACCCGCCCGGCCTGGGTGAAGCGCTTGAGCCAGCCCTGCTCCCCGATCCAGCCGCGGAACACCGAGCACGGCACCCTCGGGCCGGTCACCTCGGCCAGCACCGTGCCCATCCGCCAGCGCTCCCCGATCTTGGCCCCGTTGACGTCGAGCCCCGCCGTCGTGAGGTTCTCCCCGAACATGCCGTCACGCAGTTCCCGGCCCATCTCGGCCTGCCACCAGTCGTAGTCCTCCCGCGCGTAGGCGTAGAGCGCCTGATCGGAAGAGCCGTGGTGCTCAAGGTCGGCCCTCTCGTCTCCGGCCAGGCCGCTCTCCGACACCCCGACCCGGCCCTCCACGGAGGTCTTGTCTATCGCGGTGCGCTTGAGACGGCCGGCCCACTCCGCGTCGACGGCGCGGCCCACGTTCACCGAGACGATGTGCATAACCGGACGGTACCGGAGCCCTCGATCGGAAGGCGAACCGGTATCCACCGCCTGACCTGGCTTGGCTTGAACTAGTGGCCCCACACCGAACGTTGACCGGGAAACCCGCAGCGGGGAACAGGCGTTCCGGCCCGGAAAAGCCCGGCAAGGTTCGGAGACGCCCCACTAGCCCGACCTGGCTCGGCCTGACCTGACCTGACCTGACCAGGCCTACCCCTCGGCCGGAAGTCGCCGCTACTTCTTGGGCTTGTCCGTGGAGGACTCGGTGGACAGCGCGGCGACGAACGCCTCCTGGGGCACCTCGACGCGGCCGACCATCTTCATCCGCTTCTTGCCCTCCTTCTGCTTCTCCAGCAGCTTGCGCTTGCGGGAGATGTCGCCGCCGTAGCACTTGGCGAGGACGTCCTTGCGGATGGCGCGGATGTTCTCACGGGCGATGACCCGGGCGCCGATGGCCGCCTGGATCGGCACCTCGAACTGCTGCCTGGGGATGAGCTCGCGCAGCTTCTTGGCCATCTCGACGCCGTAGGCGTAGGACTTGTCCCGGTGAACAATGGCACTGAAGGCGTCCACGGCCTCGCCCTGGAGCAGGATGTCGACCTTGACCAGATCGGACTCCTGCTCGCCCGAGGGCTCGTAGTCCAGCGAGGCGTAGCCACGCGTGCGGGACTTGAGCTGGTCGAAGAAGTCAAAGATGATCTCGCCGAGCGGCATCGTGTAGCGGATCTCGACGCGGTCCTCGGACAGGTAGTCCATGCCCTGCAGGTTGCCCCGGCGGTTCTGGCAGAGCTCCATGATGGCGCCGATGAACTCCGAGGGGACGAGCACCGTCGACTTCACCATCGGCTCGAAGACCTTGTCCACCTTGCCGGTGGGGAACTCCGAGGGGTTGGTGACAACGATCTCCTTGCCGTCCTCCATGATCACCCGGTAGACCACGTTGGGCGCGGTGGAGATGAGCGAGAGGTTGGACTCGCGCTCAAGCCGCTCGCGGACGATCTCCATGTGGAGCAGCCCGAGGAAGCCACAGCGGAAGCCGAAGCCCAGGGCCGCCGAGGTCTCCGGCTCGTAGACCAGCGCGGCGTCGTTGAGCTGGAGCTTGTCCAGGGCCTCGCGGAGCTCGGGGTAGTCGTCGCCGTCGATGGGATACAGGCCCGAGAAGACCATGGGCTTGGGGTGCTCGTACCCGCTGAGCGCCTCGACGGCCGACCTCGTCACGGAGGTCACCGTGTCGCCGACCCGCGACTGGCGGACGTCCTTCACACCGGTGATCAGGTAGCCCACCTCACCGACGCCCAGCCCCTTGTCGGCGATCTTCGGCTCGGGCGAGATGACGCCGATCTCCAGCGTCTCGTGGGCCGCGCCGGTGGACATCATCAGGATGCGCTCGCGCTTGCCCAGGTGACCGTCCATGACCCGGACGTAGGTGATCACACCGCGGTAGGTGTCGTAGACCGAGTCGAAGATCAGCGCGCGGGCCGGCGCGTCGGCGTCGCCGACCGGGGCCGGGATGTTCGCGACCACGTGGTCCAGCAGTTCGCGAACGCCCACACCGGTCTTGCCGGAGACCCTCAGCACGTCCTCCGGATCGCAGCCGATGAGGTGGGCGATCTCCGCGGCGTACTTCTCCGGCTGGGCGGCGGGCAGGTCGATCTTGTTGAGCACCGGGATGATCGTCATGTCGTTGTTCATGGCCAGGTAGAGGTTGGCCAGGGTCTGCGCCTCGATGCCCTGTGCGGCGTCGACCAGCAGGATCGCGCCCTCGCACGCCTGGAGCGACCGGGAGACCTCGTAGGTGAAGTCGACGTGCCCGGGAGTGTCGATCATGTTGAGGACGTAGTCGGTCTCGCCGACCTGCCACGGCAGCCTGACCGCCTGCGACTTGATGGTGATGCCGCGCTCGCGCTCGATGTCCATCCGGTCGAGATACTGAGCACGCATGGAACGGTCGTCGACCACTCCGGTGATCTGCAGCATGCGGTCGGCTAGCGTCGACTTGCCATGGTCGATATGCGCGATGATGCAGAAGTTGCGGAGCACCGCGGGGTCGGTCTGGCCAGGCTGAATGCGCACCGGGGTCCGTTTCAACAGATTGATGACGATCACACGGCTGGCATGCCAGCCGCCTTCCATGGTGACATGTCCGGGTGATTGCCCGGACCAGAGCACGGCGCGGCCTGCGTTTTCTCGCCACGGTGGTGGCCCTGCTCCTTGCGCTTCCAGGGGTGGCCGTGGCCACCCTCACCCTGCAGTTTACCGGGACACCCGCCCCATGGGCGAAGACGACCGGTCATGACGCCCTGTGGCTCGGCCACGCGTGGGTCGACGGCCGGAAGACCGCCGACGACGTCCGAACACTCGCCACCAAACTCCGCAAGACCGGCATCAAGGACGTCTACCTCCACTCAGGACCGTTCGACCGCGACGGGACGCTGCCCATCGAGAAATATCCCAGGGCTGTCGACTTCCTGAAGTGGTGGCGCGAGGAACTGCCCAAGGTCAGGGTGTCCGCCTGGCTCGGCCAGAAGGTCGACGGCACCCTGGACCTCGACGACGCGGCCTCCAGGCAGCGCGTGCTGGACGGCGCGCGCGCGATCATGGCACTCGGCTTCGACGGCGTCCACTACAACTTCGAGCCGATCGGCGACGGCGACACCGAGTTCCTCGATCTGCTGACCCAGACCCGCGCGATCGTGGGCAAAGGCCTGCTCTCCACCTCGACCCCGCAGATCGAACCGTTCCCGCTCACCCGCCCGGCCGCGCGCGCCGTCCTCGGCCACGACAAGTACTGGTCGCCCGACTACTTCCGCCAGGTGGCGAACCTCACGGACCAGGTGGCGATCATGACCTACGACTCGTATCTCCCCTTCCCCGCCGTCTACGGCGGCTACGTCGTGCGGCAGAGCACGCTGGCGCTGGAACTCGTCCCCGAGGAGAAGACGCTGCTGATCGGCGCCCCGGCCTATCACGACCACGGCCCCTCCTGGGCCGATGAGGCCGAGAGCGTCGAGAAGGCCGCCAGGGGCGCCCGGCTGGCGCTCACCTCGTACGGCAAACCCCGCGAGCGGTTCGGGCTGGCACTCTACGTCGACTTCGCCGCCACCAAGGAGGACTGGGCGGAGTACGACAAGTTCTGGTTCAAGCCATGAGGATTACGGTCCGAGCGATCGAAATCACACGCTAAACTGATCAGGCATCCCTCTGCCCGGCCTGTCGATTTGAGCGACGACCTCGGCAGTTGGTAGTCTAGTCAACTGCGTGTGGCGCGCCCTCTCTGCCCGCGCGCCCCATCCAACGACATTCACCGAGGCTTCTTCGTGGCGAACATCAAGTCCCAGATCAAGCGCAACCGGCAGAACGAGAAGGCCCGGCTGCGCAACAAGGCTGTCAAGTCTTCCCTGAAGACGGCCATCCGTAAGTTCCGCGAGGCCGCCGACCAGGGTAACGTCGAGCAGGCCGCTGTGCTCCAGCGCGCCGCCGCCCGTCAGCTGGACAAGGCGGCCAGCAAGGGCGTCATCCACAAGAACCAGGCCGCCAACCGCAAGTCGGCGATCGCCCAGCGCGCCGCCGCCCTGCCGGCGGCCGCCAAGTAGTTTCAGGTTTCGCGTAGTTTCAGGTTTCGCGGACGCCGCACCCTTCACGGGGTGTGGCGTTCTTGCGTTTCATCGACCCCGTGACGCCTGGCCCATCGAGGTTCTCACCCCCGGCGCTCCGTGATACGTCGCCACCGGCGCACCCCTGCGGGCACGCCGAGAGGCCCAGGCAATGCAGTACCGAACGCGCCCCTTTACCCGGCTAACATCCGACGCAGTACCGAACGCGCCCCTTTGCCCGCCTAACGTCCGGTACGGCTGGCGACCACGGTCTGGACCATGTGCTCCAGCGCGTACCCGGGGTCGGCACCGCCGCCCTTCACCTGCGCGTCGGCGGTGGCGACGGCCTGGATCGCGCGGGCGAGCCCCTCGGGCCCCCAACCGTTCAGCTGCCGCTGGACCCGTTCGATCTTCCAGGGCGGCATGCCGAGGTGACTGGCGAGTGGACCACCCCTCAGGTTTCGGGGAGCTCCGCCCACCTTCGCCAGCGAGCGCAGGCCTCCGGCGAGCGCGCTCACCAGCAGAACCGGTGCCGTACCGGTCGAGAGCGCCCAGCGCAGTTGCTCCAGGGCGTCGCCCAGGCGTCCCTCGACTGCCGAGTCTGCCACGGTGAACCCGCTGACCTCGGCCCTGCCCCGGTGGTAGCGCGCCACGGCGGCCTCGTCGATCGCCTTGCCGGGGGTGTCGAAGGCGAGCTGGCTGCACGCGGCGGCAAGCTCGCGCAGGTCGTTGCCCACGGCTTCGAGGAGCGCGGCGGCCGCGTCGGCCCCGATGGTGCGCCCGGCCCGTTTCAGCTCCGCCTTGACGAACGCCAGCCGCTCGGCGGGTTTGGTCACCTTGGTGACGGTGACCACCTGAGCTCCGGTCTTCTTGACCCCGTCGACCAGGGCCTTCCCCTTGACGCCTCCCGGATGGACGAGGACCAGCACGGTCTCGTCGGCCGGGTGGGCCGCGTAGGAGACGACTTCGGCGATGACGTCCTTGCCGAGATCCTGGGCAGAGCGGACGACCACCACGGACCTGTCGCCGAACAGCGAGGGCGACGTCATGCGGGTGAGCTCCCCGAGCTCCATCTTCGCGCCGGGGAGGTCGTGCACCTCGGTGGTCGGATCGGCCGCCCTGGCCGCCGAGGTCACCTCGCTCACCGCGCGGTCGGCCAGCAGTTCCTCATCGCCGAGTATCAGGATCACGGGTGCCGGATCGGTTGCCGCCATGCCGAGCAGCATGCCACGTCTCGGTGGCGGGAGAGGCATCGGCAAGTCGTTCGCAATTGGAATGCAGGTGCCGTGGGGCACTCTGGGAACATCACAGGAGGTGAGAACAATGACAAACTCCGCCATTCGCCGCCACGCCTGCCCCCGCTGCGGAACATCCCTTGACGAGGGCCCGATCATGTACCGCTGCGCGCGCTGCAGCCGGTCGGTCTACGCCGCCGACGTGGACACCGAGTTCCGCCGCCCCGCCAAGATCACGTCCTAGGCCCCGGGAGAGACCCACCGGCCGGAGCGGCTCTTCCGGGGACGACCGTCAGGGTTCCCCCGCCGTCCACCACGGCGAGGTCCCCCGACAGGTCCGTCCGGTGGACGCGCATACCGAGCCGGTGCAGCGTGGCCACGGTCGACGGAGCGGGATGGCCGTAGTCGTTGTCCGCCCCCACGCTGATGAGGGCGGCACGAGCACCGGTCGCGGCGAGGAAGGCCGGATCGTACCTGCCGGACCCGTGATGCGGAACCTTGAGAATCTCGGCGGGCGGCAGGCCCCTGCGGAGCAGCTCCGCCTGAGCCTCGGTCTCGATGTCGCCACTGAGCAGCGCCGACCCCGCGGCCCAGCGGACATGCACCACGACGCTGGCGTTGTTGACGGCCGCCCCCTTCCCCGCGCCGGTCAGGGATGCCTCGGCCGCCGGGCCGATGACCGTCAGCTCGGAGGGTCCGAACCGCCAGCTCGCCCCCGGACTCGCCGCCCACTCGACCACGCGGCGGCGGGCGAGATCCTCGCTCAGCCTCGCCTCCTCGTGCTCTCCGGCATCGCCTCCGGTACCGTGCGGGGTCACCAGCACCGCGCCCACGGCACGCCCGCGAAAGACACCGTCGAGCCCTCCCACATGGTCGAGGTGCGGATGGGTGAGAATGACCAGTGGCACCTCCCTGACTCCCATGGAACGCAGGCAACGGTCCACCAGGACGGGATCGGGCCCCGCGTCCACCACCACGGCTCGCCCCGGCCCCGCCGCGACCAGTAACGCGTCTCCCTGGCCGACGTCACAGGCCACCAGTAGCCATCCGCGAGGCGGCCAACGAGTCACGATCGGCACGGCCACCGTCACGGCGAGAACCAGCCCGGCGACGGCCGCCAGGGCGATCAGGCGTGCCCTCCGGTGTCGCAGCGCCAGCACGGCGAGCGGAACGGCGCCGGCCAGCAGGAGCAGCCCGGTGACGCCGCCCGGCCACGGGAGCACGCCCAGCGGGAGCCCCGCGGTGTGCTCGGCCACCTCGATGATCCATCCGGTGGCCAGACCCGCCGGCCGGACCAGCAGCTGGGCGAGCCCCATGTGCAGGGGGGCGACCAGCGCCACCGCGAAGCCGAGCAGGGTGGCCGGGGCCACGGCCGGACCCGCGAGCAGGTTGGCCGGGATCGCCACCGGTGCGAGCTGCCCGGACATGAGGACCAGGACGGGGGTGACAGCGGCCTGGGCCGCGGCGGCCACGGCGATCGCCTCCGCCGTCCATCGGGGCATTCGGGCCGAGAGCCGGTCGCGCCAGCGCGGGGCGAGGACCAGAATGCCCGCGGTGGCGAAGACCGACAGGGCGAAGCCGTAGGAGCGGGCGAGGTCGGGGACGAAGAGGATCAGCCCCAGGACCGTCGCCGACAGGGCCGCGACGCCGTCGCGCGAACGGCCCGTACCGAGCGCCACGGCGGCGACCCCTCCCATCAGGAGGGCCCTGAGCACACTGGGCGAGGGCCGGGCGACGACCGAGAAGGCGACCATGGCCGAGATCGCCAGCACCGCCCGCACCGCGAGTGGCAGACCGGCCATCCTGGCCATCGCGACCGCCGCGCCGGCCACGATGGCGAGGTTGGCGCCGGAGACGGCGAGCAGGTGACTGAGGCCCGCCGCCTTGAAATCGGCTCTGACCTGATCGTCCATTCGGGACACGTCACCGACCACCAGGCCGGGTAGCAACCCGCGTTGCGCCGGTGGCAACACCTCGGCAGCCTTCCTCAATCCCGATCTGAGCGCCCCGGCCGCGCGTTGCTCCCAGGAGGGCCCGCTCAGGACTCGCGGTGCTCCCCTGACCAGCACCACCGCCGCGAGCAGCTCACCGGGGTCCGCCGGGCCGAAGCGCCCGCTGATCTCGACCCGCTGGCTGGGCAGTAGCGAGCGCCACTCCGCGCCGGAGACGAAAAGCACCACCGGAGCCCGCAGCGTCACCCTGCCCGCCCCCGTCCCGACCGACTCGACCCGGGCGGGCACCACGAAGCTCTCCCGCCGGAACAGCCCCCCACGCCGGGCCACCTCCCGGGGGTCGTCGGTCACCACCACCTCCATCACCGCCGAGGCGTGCCTCCCTGCCAGCTCGGCGACCGGTCCCGTACCGGCCGCGTGCACCCGGAAGGCCACCGACCCCGCCACCGCGGCCGTGCACCCCAGGACCGCGATCACCGCGTTCCGCCGGCCCGCGGTTCTCCCTGTCCGGACCAGGAGGGCCACGGCCAGGGCGCCCACGGCCGTGAGGGCGGCCACCACGGCGCCCGTCGCCGCCGGGCGGCCCAGCAGGACAAGAGCGGTCACCCACGATGCCGCCGCGGGCAGGACCAGATACGCGGCGTGCGCCCCCCGCTCCTCTCCTGAACTCCTGAAACCACCGACCTCCCCGAGAACACCGGAACCGCCAGGGCCCTCGGTCTTCCCGGCGCACTCGACCGTGCCGGTCCGCATCGTGACCGGCTTTCGCAACCGGCGGGTCACACGCGGACCCTGTCGCGCATCTCGGCGTACTTACGGTCACCTATGCCACTCACGTCGCGGAGCTGCTCAACGGTGCGGAAGCCGCCGTGCGCGGCGCGGTATTCGGTGATGCGCCGGGCGAGCACCTCGCCCACGCCCGGTAGCCGATCGAGCTGCTCGGCCGTGGCCGTGTTGAGGTCGACGGCGGCGGTGGCGGGGTCCGCTGGATCCACAAGGGCGGGTGCCGCCGCGACGGCGGAGCCGACGACGATCTGCTCACCGTCGACGAGCCTGCGCGCGAGGTTGAGAGATCCCGTGGCGGCTGCCCCGCGAACGCCTCCGGCCGCCCGGACCGCGTCGGCGACCCGGGACCCCCCGGGCAACGTGATCACCCCGGGACGACGGACCTTGCCGGTCACGTGAACCGTCAGCTCGATGGCCGGCCTGGACAGCGGCCGTGAGGTGTTGACAGGTTCCGACAGCGGAGACCCGGAGATCGGCACCGGCGGGGCCAGGGGCTCGGGCTCCGGCTGGGATCTCCAGGCGTACGCACCACCGGCGACGGCGGCCGTCAGGGCGACGAGCAGCAGGAGACGCAACCCCGGCCTGCCCGGGCCGAGAGCCTGTCCCTGTGCGGCCACGACCTTACGCAGTGCCTCGAAGGCCGGGGGAACCGGCGCGGAACGCGTGTGCGCGGCGGGCCCGTCGAGGGAAACGGCATCCTGCGGCCCGCTCTGACCACCTGGCCACACATCTCCCGCCGAACAGGGCATACCAGCCGGATCGGCCACTCCGCGTGAGAGGGACGGAACGGCCGTGCCGCCCGGCGGAGGCGGGTGACGCGGATCTCCCGAATCGGCAGGGCTCGCCGGCCGGGACAGACATAACGGATCAATCTGCCGGAATGGCGAGAACCGATCGTCCAGCAGCGGCGGCGCAAGCGAATCGGTCGCCCTGCGAGGGAGCGGAACCGCGTTCGGCGATCCACGCCCCGTCAAGATCCGCAGCCGCGACTCGGCTCGGAACCGCTCGATGTTCTGGCCTGTGGTCCGCACCCGCAGGACGCTACGGCGGCGGCACCGGGAGGATCCTCACCGAATTCCGTTCTGTGGATATCCGGCCGGTCATACGGCCAGGCTGTGGACGGCGATCCGGCGGACGGGTTCCCGGACGTCGGAGAGGCGCGGGCCGGAGCGCCCGCAGGTGTCAGGAGTGCGGGAGGGAGACGGTGATGCCGAGCATCCCGGGGCCGACATGGGCGCCGATGACCAAGCCGACCTCGACGACTGCGACCTTGACGAGTGCGGGGATGCGCCGGGGCAGGCGCGCTGCCAGTGCCTCGGCACGGGCCGCGGCACCGAGATGCTGGACGGCGACCTCCACCGGGGCGGTGCCCGCCGCCTCGACCGCGAGGTCCTCAAGACGGGCGATGGCACGGCTCGCCGTACGGACCTTCTCCAGGGGAACGATCGCCCCATCAGAGATGTGCAGGATCGGTTTGATCATCAGTGCCGAGCCGAGGAGGGTCGCCGCCGCACCGATCCGGCCTCCCCTTCGCAGGTATTCCAGGGTGTCGACATAGAAGAAGCTGCGGATCGACTCCGCGCGGCGGCGGGCGGCGTCCGCCACCTCCGTCCGGGTCGCGCCCGCGGCGGCGGCACCCGCGGCGGCGAGGACGGGGAATCCGAGGCCCATGGCGATGGATCTGCTGTCGACGACGTCGACCGGAACGGGCGAATCCTCGGCTCCCGCGCGGGCGGCCTCGACCGTACCGGACATCTCCGAGGACAGGTGGATGGAGACGATGCCGGTCGCGCCCCGGGCCGCCGCCTGCCGGTAGGCGTCCGCGAAACGCCGCAGGGCGGGCCTGGAGGTCGTCACCGGGGCCCGCTCCCCGAGCATGTCGTCCATGCTCGCGCCGTCGGGCCACGCCGTGTCGTCGAGCGACCTGCCTCCCACGACCACCTGGAGCGGTACCACGATGATTCCCAGGCCGGAGACCTGCTCTCGCGGGAGGTAGGCGGTGGAATCCGTGACGACGGCGACCGGTGGCGACATGTCCAGAGGTTACTCGGAGAAGATCAGACGAAGGAGGCAGGAGGCAGGAACGCTGGACCTACTGGACAGGGGTGCCTCCGCGCCAGACCCGGCGGGGCTTGAGTCCGAAGGCCCAGGCGAAGGCGCCCTCGTGGTCGGCGTCCCACTGGACGATGTCGGCCAGGCGTCCGGGGGCGAGAACACCGCGGTCGGAAGCCCCGAGGACCGTGGCGCCACCGAGAGTGGCGGCGCGCAGGGCGTCGCCGACGCTCATCCCGAAGGCCGCCACCGCGAGGCTGATGACCAGCGACATCGAGGTGATGCCGCAGTGGCCCGGGTTGTGATCGCTGCCGAGGGCCACGGTGACCCCCTGGGCGAGCATCCGGCGGACAGGAGGCAGGCTGCCGCGCTGGAGGGCGGTTCCGGGGCAGACCACGGCGGGGACTCCGTAGCGGGCCAGGATCGCGATGTCCTCGTCGGTGGTGTGGTGGAGCAGGTCTGCGGAGGCGCAGCCGAGTTCGGCGGCGAGCTGGACGGCACCGCGGCGGGTGTAGGCTCCGGCGTGCACGCGGGGCTGCAGGCCGACGTTGCGCCCGGAGGCCAGGACCCAGCGGGCCTCCTCCGCGGTGAAGTGGCCCTCGTCGCAGTAGACGTCGACGCCATCGGCTCCCGCCGCCGCGGCGTCGGCGCACCAGGCGCCCACGGCCTCGACGTAGTCGCGCTGGCGGCCGAAGTATTCGGGCGGGACGACGTGCGCGGCCATGAAGGTCACGTGCACCCGCGGCATCATCGGCTCCTTCTCCAGCTCGCGCAGGAGCCGCACGTCGGCCAGTTCGCCGTCGCGGGTGAGGTGGTAGCCGGTTTTGGCCTCGATGGTGGTGGTGCCGCTGAGCAGCCAGTCCCGGAGTCGCTCACGGACACCGTTGCAGAGTGTCCAGGGGTCGGTGCCCCGGGTGACCGTCACGGTGGAACCGATGCCGCCGCCCGCCGCGGTGATCGCGGAAGGGGTGGAACCGCCGGAGCGCATCGCCATCTCGGCGTAGCGGTTGCCCGCGTAGACCGGGTGGGTGTGCGCGTCGATCAGGCCTGGGGTGACCAGCGCGCCACCCAGGTTCTCGACGTGGTCGACGTCGACGATGTCGTCGACGACGCCGGGCACACTCTGCGGCAGATCCGCGGCTCGGCCGACCCAGGCGATCCGGTCGTTGTGAACGAGGATCGCCGCGTTGCTGAACACATCGTTTCCGGTCCAGAGCCGGCCGATGTTGGTCAGAAGGCGGACCGTCATCGCATCACCGCCTTGTGTTCAGGGGAAGACGCTTGGAGGAGGACCGCCCCCGGACGGGGCGAGTCGCCCCTGACACTGCCGGGCACCGTGCCCTTCAAGCCCGCTGTGAGTCCGGACGGCATCGGGGGTCTCCTGCTCTCATCCGCTTATCTGTTGTGCGGCGACAGTATCGCCAGGATCATGATCGGGCGATTTCAGTTCAGTTACGTTATTTCACAAGTCGGCCCGTTGTACAGGCTAATTGGGAAGAACGCCGCCTCGCCGCGACCCTACCTCGCCTGCCGGCTCGACGATCACGCGTGGCGTTGAGCACCTTTCCACAGCTCAGACTACTTCTTCATCATCCGTAACAGTAGTCACCAGAGCAACTCGCGTCATAACATCTCGCTAGATTTGCCTTATGGTAGCAATCTAAACCCCGGTCGACCACTGCAGTTTTCGCGGCTTTTGTACGTTTTCGCGACCACAGTGCACCTCACCGAGCCGTCCAGCGCAAGCCCAGCCATTGAAACGCGATTCGCGATCAACGTAGGCTGGTAATCGGGAGCCCTGGGCCGTGATCCTTGACCGCCTCCGCATCGGCGGCGGGCGACTGCGGCACCGTGAGGGCACCTGGGATGGGGCCGCGACATTGACCCGACACTTGCCGACCGAAACCTCAGAAAAGGCCGTAAGCAGGACGCTCCATGTAGCCTTTCGTGCGAGTTGCCCGCAGGTCACACGCATAGGAGTTGCCTTGCCCGTCCACGCGGACGTCGGCCGGCGTCGCATTGAAGAACTCCTCCAGGCGACATCACCGCCGTGGAGATCGTCGACTCCTTCATCGGCCGGATGCCGGCCACCATCGCGGCGATCTTCCGTATGCCCGACGCCGAGACGATCGTCGTCGGCATGCGACCGACGGCGGCGATCACCCTCGTCGAGCCGAGCCTCTCCCCCGGTGGCGTGCGCACGGCGCCAGGCCCCGGAGGGAGCACACATGGTGATCTCTAGTGACCTCCTGCCGGAGGCGATCGGAAGCGTTCCTGGACACGCCCATGGGTAGCGGCGGGGCGACGGTGCTGGTCGTGGACGACACCCCGACCAAGCTGTACATCCTGTCGAGCTGGCTGCGCCGCTCGGGACACCAGGTCGTGCAGGCCACCGGCGGCATGGAGGCGCTCGCCAAGGTCAGGGAGCTCCAGCCGGACCTGGTCGTCCTCGACGTACGGCTGCCCGACATCAGCGGTTACGAGGTCTGCGAGCAGATCAAGGCCGACGCGGCGACGTCGTCGATACCGGTCATCCAGATCTCCGGGGCGGCGATCACCCCGGCCGACCGTGCCCAGGGGCTCGAACGCGGAGCCGACGCCTACCTGGCGGAGCCGGTCGAGCCTGACGAGTTCGCCGCGACGGTCGAGGCCACGCTGCGCTACTACCGCGCCCGGCAACGAGCCGAGCTGATGGCCCGGCGGCTGGCCGCCCTCACCGAGGTCACGCTCTCGATGAACTCCGCCGAGACGTTCGACGAGCTTCTCACCACGGCCGTCGAGGGGACCTCCCGGATCCTGGAGCGGCAGGCGGGCACGCTGGCCCTGCCTCCCGACGGCCGGACCCGCAGGTTCGTCGCCATGCCTCCGGAGAACGTCGCCGTCGCCAAGGTCGCGGCGCCGGAAACGCTGGACAGGTTGAGCGCGATGTCCCTGGGCGACTCCGCGGGCACCCAGGTTTTCACGGTCCCCACCGCCGACTGGATGGGGCTGATACCCGACGCGAAGATCGGCGGTGATGTCTCGGCCGTGGTCTGCCGCACCAAGCTGGGCAGGCCCCCCGTCTACCTCGGGGTGGAGGGGGTCCCGCCGCTCGACACCGACGAGTCCAACGTGCTGCGCCAGCTCGGCCAGGCCCTCGCCCTCGCCGTGGACGCGCTTCGGGCGTACGCCGAGGAGCACGCGATCGCCCTCACCCTGCAGCGCAGCCTGCTGCCGGCGCGGATCCCCGAGATACCCGGGCTCACGATCAGCTGGCGGTACCAGCCGGCGGTCGACAACGTCGAGGTCGGCGGCGACTTCTACGAGGTCCTGCGGCCGGACCACCGGGTGCTCATCGCCATCGGCGACGTCCAGGGACACTCGCTGCTGGCCGCCACCGTCATGGCGGAGCTGCGCCACGCACTGCGTGCCACCGTCATCGGCACCTCGGACCTCGGCACGTCGACGGCCCTGCTCAACGATGTGCTGCGGCGCTATCACCCCGGTATGACCGCCACCGTCTGCCTGCTCCTGCTCGACCCGGTGAGCGGGGAGATGGAGGTCGCCAACGCGGGGCACATCCCGCCCCTGCTCATCGCCGACGGCCAGGCCCGCTACCACCGCCTGGGCAATCTCCTGCTGGGCGTGACCGAGGAGAGCTACCGGGTCGACCGGGTGAACGTGCCGCGGGGAGGCTCGGTGCTGATGTTCACCGACGGACTCATCGAGGACCGCGACAAGCTGCTCGACGAGAGCCTGGAGATCGTACGGCAGCTGGCCGAGGGGGCGGAGGAGGACCTGGAGGTCTTCTGCGACCGGCTGATCGAGAGGTTCGGCGCGAGGGAGGACGACGTGGCGCTGGTCATGTTCCGCCGCGAGAGGTGAGCGGTCCGCGCGGCGGGGGAAGGCGCCACCGTCCCGCCGTACCGCTCCCCAAGGAGGCGGTACGGCGGGAGGAGTCGATCAGACGGTCTCGACCGGCTTGGCGGTCTTCTCCAGCTCCGCGAAGAGGCCGGGCAGGACCCTGGCGTGCAGGATCGTGCCGTCCTCGGTGTGCTCGATGCCGAGGACCTCACCCTCCCCGTGCACCCTGGAGATCAGGTCGCCGCGCTCGTACGGCACGAGAAGCCTGACCTCCTGGTCGAACCGGGGCAGCTCCCGCTCGATCACGGCTCTCAGCTCGTCGATCCCGGCGCCCGTGCGGGCCGAGACCACGACCGTGTGCCTTTCCCGCGCGGTCAGCTGGGCCAGCACCACCGGGTCGGCGGCGTCGGCCTTGTTGATGACCACGATCTCCGGAATGTCGCGGGCGCCCTCGATATCGGTGATCACCTCACGCACCGCGGCGAGCTGCGACTCGGGGTCGGGGTGCGAGCCGTCGACCACGTGCAGGATCAGGTCGGCATCGCCGACCTCCTCAAGCGTGGAGCGGAATGCCTCGACGAGCTGGTGCGGCAGGTGCCGGACGAACCCGACGGTGTCGGCCAGCGTGAACAGGCGGCCGTCGGGCGTGTGCGCCCTGCGGACCGTCGGGTCGAGCGTGGCGAACAGGGAGTCCTCGACCAGCACTCCGGCGCCGGTCAGCCGGTTCAGCAGCGAGGACTTGCCCGCGTTGGTGTATCCGGCGATGGCCACGGCGGGGACCTCGCGCTGCAGGCGTCGTGCCCGCTTGGTCTCGCGGGCGGTGGTCATCCCGCCGATCTGGCGGCGCAGCTTGGCCATCCGCTCGCGGATCCGGCGGCGGTCCAGCTCGATCTTGGTCTCACCGGGACCGCGACCGCCCATGCCGACGCCGCCCGCGGCACGCCCGCCGACCTGGCGGGACAGGTTGCCACCCCAGCCTCGCAGGCGCGGCAGGAGGTAGTTGAGCTGTGCGAGCTCGACCTGGGCCTTGCCCTCGCGGCTCTTGGCGTGCTGGGCGAAGATGTCGAGGATCAGCATGGTCCGGTCGATGACCTTGACCTTGACCGTCTCCTCAAGCTGGCGGAGCTGGCCGGGGCTCAGCTCACCGTCGCACACCACGGTGTCGGCACCGGTGGCGGAGACGATGTCGGCGAGCTCCTGCGCCTTGCCCGCACCGATGTAGGTCGCCGTGTCGGGCTTCTGGCGGCGCTGGATCAGCCCCTCCAGCACCTCTGAACCCGCGGTCTCGGCGAGGAGCTTGAGCTCCAGGAGGGAGTTTTCGGCGTCGATCGCCGTACCGGAGGTCCAGACGCCGACCAGGACGACCCGCTCAAGTCGCAGCTGGCGGTATTCGACCTCGGTGACGTCTTCCAACTCCGTGGAGAGGCCCACCACCCGGCGGAGCGCCTGGCGCTCGGCCAGGTCCATCTCGCCGGTGTCGAGCAGGTCGTCGAATCGATCGATGTCCAGCGGCTCACGAGTGTCTATGTCGTCGCTCCATTCAGATGGTGGGTCCGTATGCGTCCTTCTCATATGAGTGAACGCCCGACCACCCCGGGTCTCTTCCCTTCGATGGTGCCATGGGAACCGCTCCGTCATCACCTGGTTATCACCGCTCCGTCCGCCGACCGGCGCGGCCCTGATCTCAGGATCGGTACCGGGGTCAGGGGACCAGGACCCGGGCGTCGCCGGAGCCGGTCTTCAGCGTGATCTTGCGCGGTGCCGAGGGGTCCCTGACGACCTCCACGGTCTCGTCGCCGGAGCCGGTCTCGGTGGTCACGTCGTAGCTGCCCTTGGGAAGGTACGCGGCGACGTCGCCCGAGCCGGTCTTGATCTCCACCCTGTCGGGCATGGCCGCGAACCTCGCCTCGACGTCGCCGGAGCCGGTGTCGGCGATGAACTCCTTGGAACCCAGGTTTCCCGCCTCGACGTCGCCGGAGCCGCTCGCGGCGTTCACTCCCCCGGTCAGGCCGCGCAGCGTGATGATGCCGGAACCGGTGTCGAGCTTGGCCGTCAGGCCCGGCGGGACCTCGACCTTGTAGTCGACCGAGCAGCTCATCCCATCGCAGCTGTGACGCAGGGTGAGCGTTCCGCCGTCCACCGGGTGCTCGGTGGTGGGCCTGTCGCCGCCACGCCAGTGGATGGTCTCGGTCACGTGGACGGCCGGCCGGTCCGACTCGGTGACCACGATGTCACCCGAGCCCGTGGCGACGTCCAGGGCCGTCACCTTGCCGGTGACGTCGTAGGAGACGACGTCCTGCTGCCGGCCACGGAAGTCCAGGGCGAACTCGCATCCCGAGAGCATGAAAACCGCCCCCAAGAGCCCCCCGGCGACGAGCGTGTTCTTCTTCATGCGCTCATTCCTCGACTTTCCGGGAAGTTTCTTCCCGCTCGCGACTGGATCCGCCCTCTCCCGCTGCCGAGAGACGCTGATCCAACTGTCTCCGAGTACGTCCCCCGGATCATCGGGGAATTCCCCGGCCGAGCCCTGAGGAGAACCCTGCCTTTGACCGAGAACTGGCCGTCGAGTAGCGTCTATTCCACAATTCAGAAGTGATTTTCCACGATACGGAAAGAGGCCTCATGGACGGCGTTGAGATCAATGGCCCCGGCCAGGACCGCTTCGACGAGATCCTCACGCCGGAGGCACTGGCCTTCGTGGCCACCCTCCAGCGCGAGTTCGACGGCCGGCGGCTGGAGTTGCTCCAGGCCCGCCAGGCCCGCCAGGCGGAGCTGTCGGCGGGCGGCACCCTCGACTTCCTGCCCGAGACCAGGCACGTGCGCGAGTCCGAGTGGCACGTCGCCTCGCCCGCGCCCGGCCTGGAGGACCGCCGCGTGGAGATCACCGGCCCGGTCGACCGGAAGATGACGATCAACGCACTGAACTCCGGCGCCAAGGTCTGGCTGGCCGACTTCGAAGACGCCAACGCCCCCACCTGGGAAAACACCGTCAACGGCCAGCTCAACCTTCGCGACGCGCTCGACCGGACCATCGACTTCTCCGCCGGGGAGAAGAGCTATGCCCTCAAACCCGACACCGAGCTGGCCACCATCGTGGTCCGCCCCCGCGGGTGGCACCTGGAGGAGAAGCACCTCACCCTCGACGGAGCCCCGTTCTCCGCCTCCCTCGTCGACTTCGGGCTCTACTTCTTCCACTCGGCGCAGCGGCAGATCGCCAAGGGCAAGGGCCCCTACTTCTACCTGCCGAAGATGGAGTCGCACCTGGAGGCCCGCCTCTGGAACGACGTCTTCGTCAGGGCCCAGGAACTGCTCGGCATCACCCAGGGCACGATCCGGGCGACGGTGCTCATCGAGACCTATCCGGCCGCGTTCGAGATGGAGGAGATCCTCTACGAGCTCCGCGACCACTCCGCCGGCCTCAACGCGGGCCGCTGGGACTACCTCTTCAGCGTGATCAAGAAGTTCCGCACCCGCGGCCGCGAGTTCCTGCTGCCCGAGCGGAACGCGGTGACGATGACCGCCCCGTTCATGCGCGCCTACACCGAACTCCTGGTCAGCACCTGTCACCGGCGCGGGGCCCACGCCATCGGCGGGATGGCCGCGTTCATCCCCTCCCGTCGCGACCCCGAGGTCAACAAGATCGCTCTGGAGAAGGTCACCGCCGACAAGACCCGCGAGTCCGGCGACGGCTTCGACGGCTCCTGGGTCGCCCACCCCGACCTGGTGCCGATCTGCCGCGACGTCTTCGACGCCGTACTCGGGTCGCGGCCGAACCAGCTCGACCGCCTGCGCGAGGACGTCTCCGTCTCCGCCGCCGACCTGCTCGCGGTCGCCAAGACCCCCGGCGACATCACCGAGGCGGGGCTGCGCAACAACGTGGACGTGGCACTGCGCTACCTGGCCGCCTGGATGGGCGGGCTGGGCGCGGTCGCGATCCACAATCTGATGGAGGACGCGGCGACCGCCGAGATCTCCCGCTCCCAGATCTGGCAGTGGATCCACAACGACATCAAGCTCGCCGACACCGGTGCCGTGGTGACCAGGGAACTGGTCGAGCAGATCATCGACGAGGAGCTCACCAAGATCAAGGAAGAGCCCGGATACGACGAGGCCCTTTACGACCAGGCGACCGCGCTGTTCAAGGAGGTCGCCCTGGACGACGACTTCGCGGAGTTCCTTACTCTCCCTGCCTATGCGCGTATGCCATGACATGACCGGCCCGACGGTGAGGAATCCTCATCCCCTGACGAGGATTCCTCACTCCAGGCGGTCACCGGCGGCGGATGCGGAGGCCGGGCCGAGTGGATACTTTGCGTGCATGAGTGATGACAGGAACGGCGAGGGAGCCGGGCGGGGCGACTACGGATCGCTGCTCGACGCCGTCAAGCGCGAGATCACCGGTAGCCGGGGGCGGGTGGCCCTGCTCACCACCGATGCCGAGCTGATCCGGCAGTACTGGCGGATCGGCCGCCACATCCTCGAACGGCAGACGGACGATGACTGGGGCAGAAAGGCGGTACCCCGGCTCTCCATCGACCTGCGCGGCGCGTTCCCCGAGGCCATGGGCTACTCGCGGACCAACCTCCTCTACATGAGGGCGTTCGCGGCGGCCTGGCCGGACTCCGTCCCGCAGACGGGGCGGCCGATCCCGTGGGGCCACCACATCGTCCTGCTGGACATGCTGGACAGCCGGGCGACGAGGGAGTTCTACGCGCGCAAGACCGCGGACGAGGGGTGGGCCAGGGGCGTCCTGATCACGATGATCAAAGGCCGGCTCCATCTCCGCATCCGTCACTCACCGCCGGGCCCCGCCCGTACGTCACCGGTCCCCGAGTGCCGGTCGGCGCAGCGGGGGTTCGCCGGGCTCCTGGACGAGGGCCCCAGGCACGGCAGGAACGCCGGCGCCCCGCGCTGAGCGAGAATTGAAGACGAGGACGATGTCCTCGATCGGCCGATGGAGGCCGGACGACGACGGCGGACGACGGCGGACGACGGCGGACGACGGCGACGTCACTGTCGTCGCCGGGTCCCGGTCGCGCCGGAGGAGGAACGATGGCGACGAAGACGCTGGACGAATCGGCCCGCAGGTTCGAGGAGCTCCTCGGCCCCGGGTCGGTGATCACCGATCCCGTACGGCTGCGCACCTACGAATGTGACGGGCTGACCCACCATCGGGCCACTCCCGGCGTCGTGGTGCTTCCGGAGAGCGCCGAGCAGATCGCGGCCGTGGTGCGGATCTGCAACGAGTACGGCCTGCCGTTCGTCGCCAGGGGCGCCGGGACGGGTCTGTCCGGCGGGGCTCTGCCGAGGACCGACGGGGTGCTGGTCGTGACCTCGAAGATGCGGCGGATCCTCTCCGTCGACGTGCCGAACCGGCGGGCGACCGTGGAACCGGGGGTCACCAATCTGGCGATCACCGAGGCCGTCCGCGACCTGGGCTACTACTACGCACCCGACCCCTCCAGCCAGCAGGTCTGCACGATCGGCGGCAACGTGGCGGAGAACTCGGGCGGCGCGCACTGCCTCAAGTACGGCTTCACCGTCAACCACGTGGTCGGCCTGGAGATCGTCACCCCCGACGGTGACATCGTCGAGCTCGCCGACGTCGGTCCCGGCTACGACCTGCTGGGCGCGTTCGTCGGCTCGGAGGGCACGCTCGGCATCGCGACCAAGGTCGTCGTACGGCTGAGCCGGCTTCCGGAGGCCGTGACGACGCTGCTGGCGGCGTTCGAGGACATCGAGCGGGGCGGGCGGGCGGTGTCGGCGATCATCGGCGGCGGCATCGTGCCGGCCGCGATCGAGATGATGGACGCCCTGGCCGTCGAGGCGGCCGAGGCGGCCGTGGCGTGTGCCTACCCCGAGGGTGCCGGCGCGGTGCTCATCGTGGAGCTGGACGGCCCGGCCGAGGAGGTCGCGCACTCCTTCGGCGAGGTGACCCGGATATGCCGGGAGAGCGGCGCGTTCGAGATACGGGTCGCCGACGACCCGGCGGAGCGGGCGGCCATCTGGCGGGGCCGCAAGTCGGCGTTCGCCGCGGTGGGCCGGATCAGCCCCGCCTACATCGTCCAGGACGGCGTCGTGCCGCGGACCGCGCTGCCCGAGGTGCTGGCGAGGATCGACGGGCTCTCCCGCGAGTACGGGATCAGGGTCGCGAACGTCTTCCACGCCGGTGACGGCAACCTGCACCCGCTGGTGCTGTTCGACGACGCGGAGCCCGGCGCGGGCGAGCGGGCGGAGATCGTCTCGGGAAAGATCCTCGATCTGTGCATCGAGCACGGCGGTTCCATCACCGGTGAGCACGGCGTCGGAGTGGACAAATCCCGATATATGACAAAAATGTTCTCCGACGACGACCTCGACACCATGCAGTTGGTGCGCTGTGCCTTCGACCCCCGTGGCCTGTCGAACCCGGGCAAGGTCTTCCCGACCCCGCGGCTGTGCGGCGAGGTTCCCGGGGTCCGCAAGGGCGTGCACCCGCTGGTCGAGTCGGGACAGGCGGAGCACTTCTGATGGAGGCGCTGCACGAGACGGGTGTGACGGTCCGGTCGGCGACCCCCGACGACACGGTGGGCGGGGTCCTGCCCCGCTGGGTCGCCCTGCCCGAGAGCACCGCCGAGGTCGCCGCGCTGATGCGCGTCTCGGCCGCGCACGACCTGGCCGTGGTTCCGGCGGGGAACGGCACGAAGCTCGGCTGGGGAAATCCCCCCGAGCGGTGCGACCTGCTGATCGACACCCGCCACATGCTTCTCGATAACGGATCGACGGTCGAGCACTCCTTCGGCGACCTCGTGGCACAGGTCGGCGCCGGACTCCCCCTCGACGTCCTCAACTCCACGCTCTCACGGTTCGGACAGGAACTGGCCCTGGACGGCACCCCGCGCGCCGGCACGGTCGGCGGCACACTCGCCACCGCGATCGCCGGCCCCCGCAGGTTCCGCTACGGCACCGCCCGCGACCTGTTGATCGGCGTCACGGTCGTACTGGCCGACGGCACGATCGCCTCCTCGGGCGGCAAGGTGGTCAAGAACGTCGCGGGCTACGACCTGGGCAAGCTCTTCACCGGCTCGTACGGCACGCTCGGTGTCATCACGGAGGCCACCTTCCGCCTCCACCCGATCCTCACCGACCGCCGCTGGATCACCGTGGAGCCGCACGCCTCCGGTGAACCGGCGTCCCCGGCCGGAGGCGGCCACGGGGCTGCCGCGCTGGTCACCGAGCTCGCGTCCGCCCTGGCCGAGCCGAGCGCGATCGAGCTGGAGTGGCCGGACCTCCTGGGCACCCCCACCGTGTCCGCGCTCGTCGAAGGGGTGGCGGCCGGTGCCCGGGCGGAGGCCGTGCGCCGGCTCATGGACGGGTACGGGAATGCGCTGATCACCGCGGAGGCGCCCGCCTGGTGGGCGGTGCCGCCCGGCGAGGACGTGCTGCTGGAGTTGCGGGTCCCGCCCGCCGCCGCGTACCCGGCGCTGCGGGCGGTCGCCGCTCGCGGGCTGCCCGCGCGCGTGCGCGGTTCGGTGGCCTCGGCGGTCCTGTGGGTCGCCCTGCCCGCCGACGTCGACGAGGCGGCCTTCGCCGGGTTCGTGACGGGCCTGCGCGACGACCTCCGCCGGCTCGGCGGCGCTCTGACCGTGCTCACCGCACCCGGTGAGATCACCCGCGGGGTGGATCGCTGGGGCCCGTCGGGCGCGCTGCCGCTGATGCGGCGGATCAAGGAACGGTTCGACCCCGGCCGGAGGATGTCCCCCGGCCGGTTCGTGGGAGGGATCTGACATGGATCCAGAGCTGATCAACGACTGCGTGCACTGCGGATTCTGTCTGCCCTCATGCCCGACGTACACCCTGTGGGGCGAGGAGATGGACTCCCCGCGCGGCCGGATCCATCTGATGAAGCAGCATGTCGAGGGCACGCCGCTGACACCGGAGATGGCCGGGCACTTCGACGCGTGCCTGGGGTGCATGGCGTGCGTGCCGGCCTGCCCGTCCGGGGTGAGGTACGACCGGCTGATCGAGCAGACCCGTGCCGAGGTCGAGCGGACGCACGTGCGGAAACCGGACGACCGGGCGCTGCGGGCGCTGGTCTTCCAGCTGTTCCCCTACCCCCGGCGGCTGCGGGCGATGCGGCTGCCGCTGCGGCTCAGTGCCGGGTTGCGCCGCGCGATCGCCCCGAGGCTGGAGCGGATCAACCCGTCCCTGGCGGCGATGGCCGACCTCGCTCCCCCGGCCACCACCAGGGAGAGACTGCCGCGCGTGCTCCCGGCGCGGGGCCCGCGCAGGGCGACGGTCGGGATGCTCACCGGATGCGTGCAGGGGGAGTTCTTCCCGCAGGTGAACGCGGCCACGGCCCGGGTGCTCGCGATGGAGGGCTGCGACGTGGTGATCCCGCCGTCGCAGGGCTGCTGCGGAGCGCTGTCCCTGCACTCGGGCCAGGAGAGACAGGCCCTGCGGTTCGCGAAGCGGACGATCTCCACCTTCGAGCGGGCGGGCGTCGACACGATCGTGGTCAACGCCGCCGGTTGCGGGTCGACGATGAAGGACTACGCGGAGATCCTCGACGCCGAGGGAGGCGAGTGGGCCGACAGGGCGCGGGCGATCAGAACCGTCGATCTGGCCGAGTATCTCGTCGCGCTCGGCCCCGTGGCCGAACGGCACCCGCTGCCGCTCACCGTGGCCTACCACGACGCCTGCCACCTGGCCCACGCGCAGGGGATACGCTCCGAGCCCCGCAGGCTCCTGGAAGGCGTGCCCGGCCTGGAGCTGAGGGAGATCGCCGAGTCGGCGATCTGCTGCGGCTCGGCGGGAACCTATAACCTGTTCCAGCCTCAGACCGCCAGGGACCTCGGCGACCGCAAGGCGGAGCGGGTGCTGGCCACCGGCGCCGACCTGCTGGTCTCGGCCAATCCCGGCTGCACCATGCAGATCGTCTCGGCGATCCGCCGCCGGGGGGCCGAGCCCATCCCCGTGGCGCACACCGCCCAGGTCCTCGACGCCTCGCTGCGCGGGCTCACGGAGGTGCCGTGAGCGAGCCGTCCGGCGGCCACGGGACACGCACGGATCCGGGGTCGCCCGGCGAGGAGGTCACATGAGCGCTGTGCAGTCGGTCGATCGGACGCTGGACGTGCTGGAGGCGCTGGCCGAGCAGGGCGGGGAGGCAGGGCTCTCGGAGATCGCGGCCAGGACCGGCCTGCCCTACGGGACGATCCACCGGCTGCTGCGCACGCTGCTCGCGCGGGGCTACGTGCGCCAGGAGTCCGACCGCCGCTACGCCCTGGGCGGCGCGCTGATACGACTCGGCGGGGTGGCCGAGCGCATGGTCGGCGTATGGGCGCAACCCCACCTGAGGAAGATGGTCGAACTGTGGGGCGAGACGGCCAACCTGGCGGTGTTGGAGGGGGACTTCGTGGTCTACGTCGCCCAGGCGCTCTCGCCGAGGCGGCTGCGGATGTTCGCCGAGGTCGGAAGGCGGGTGCTGCCGCACAGCACCGCGGTGGGAAAGGTCCTGATGGCCGACCGGCCGGATGCCGAGGTGGCGTCGCTGGTCGAGCGCACCGGCATGCCCCGGCGGACCGCCAACACGATCACCGACCTGCCGGGGATGCTCACCGAGCTTGAGCGGGTGCGCGAGCACGGGTACGCGATGGACCTGGGCGAGGAGGAGATCGGCGTGCACTGTCTGGCGGTGGGCGTACACGACGGGGTGCGGACCGTCGCCGCGCTGTCGGTCTCCGGACCCGCCGAGCGGATCTCCGCACTCGACCGGCGGGACCTCACCGAGGGGATGCGCAGGATCGCGCGCGACTTCGGCGCCGAGCTGGGTCCGGCCACGTCCACCAAGGCGGATGGCACGGCATGAACCGGTCACCCGTGACGGTTCCGGCCACCGGGGTCAGCGGCCGGGAGGGGTGATGTTGAGGTTGCTGCCCTGCGGCACCGGGACCACGCTGACCTGCCCCTTCTGGATGGCCTGCCAGAGCACGGCGCCCTGCGGGCCGAGGACTTTGACAAGGTCCTTGATCGATTCGATCTCGGTGCGGACCTTGGCGTTGCGCTGGGTCTGTGCGACGTTCTCCGCCTTGGCCGCCTGCTCCGAGGCCAGGGCGTTGACCAGGGCCTCCGGCGGCTCGGGCTTCTGGATGGTCAGGGAGATGTCACCGCACTGCCCACTGCCCGCGTAGTTCTGGCTGCAGAAGTAGTCGCCCCCCGCCGTCCCCTTGATGAACTCCCTGGCGAGCTGGCCGACCCGCGTCTCCCACGCCTGCTTCACCTTCGGGTCGTTGAACAGCCCCCGCCACTCGAACTCCTGCGAGGCGGCGTCCATGGCCCGGTCCAGCGGCACCCGCATGTAGATGTTGAGCATCCGCCGCCAGCCGTCGGACGACTCGCCCTCCTCGTAGTAGGCGCGGAACTTCAGCCCGATCTTCTCGTGGAAGTGCTGGAGCGTCCTGCAGTCGGTGTTCAACGTGAACGTCGCCACCCCGGACACGATCATCTCCACGTTGTCCTTGGAGACCACGGACAGCGGCTTGGACTCGGCCTCGTCCGCCCCGGAGAAGTCGAAGGTCCGCTGGCCGAACGGGTAGGAATATCCTCTGTCGCCGGGACCGAGGAGCGTGGCGCCGCTGGAGGGGTTGATGCACTTCTCGAACTTGATGGCCTCGAAGGTGCCGCCCGCGTAGTGCAGGACCACCTCGTCGGGCTGGGTGCTCACGCGCGAGCAGCCGCTGAGGGCGAACCCGGAGACCACCAGAACGGCGACCGCGAGGAGGAACCACTTCAACAGCGGTCGCCTGCCGCCACCGGCCTTCTGAGCGCTCATCATCTCTCCCTTTGCACCCGTTTCGTGAAAGCGGATCCTAGTGGCGGCTGATCGCGAGCGCCGGAACCACCGACGACCGACACCCAAGGGAGACATATCCGTCTATGGAACCCGATGGAGCCGGTCGGCGGAGTAGGGAGTGAGAGTGCGTACACGCTCCGGAAGGATTCCCTCCTGATGACGACTGGACGAAACAGGTGGTGACACTGGATCACCCCCAACGGACCGGGGCGTTCCCGCTGTCCCCTCCCGCCGACGACGCGACCGACGCGACGCTGATCGGGGAGTCCCTGACGAACCCGGACAGGTTCGCCGGGCTCTTCGACCGGCACGCCGACGAGATCCACCGGTACGTGGCGCGGCGGCTGGACGACGTGACCACGGCCGACGACATGACGGCCGAGACGTTCCTCGTGGCCTTCCGCAAGCGGACCCGGTACGACGTACGGCTCCTTCGGCTTCGAGGCGATGAACCCGGAGACGGGCGAGCCAGATGAGGAGACCCGCTACCTCTACCGGACCAGGCGAGCCATCTGGCTGTCCGCCGACGGGACGAGGAACGGCGTGCTGCGGATCGAACACCTGGAGCCCAGGGCCTACCCGGGCTGGCCGATCCCCGAGACGGCGTACAAGGAGCCCGGAGTCGAGACGATGCCGCTGGTGAACTGCGCGAAGACCCCCGAATACCTGCGTACCGACCACGCGGCGCTCAGGAGGCTCCCCACGGACGCCGACGGGATGCGCGCCCACCTCTACACCGGCGACCGGGGCGGCAACTCCAAGGACGAGGCGGCCTTCACCGCGGCGGGCGACATGCTCAGGGAGACCTACATGCCCCCGGCGCAGCGGGCGGCGCTGTTCAAGGCGGTGGGCACCATCCCCGGGGTCGACGTCACCGAGCGGGCCGAGGACGCGGCCGGACGCGAGGGGATCGGCGTCGGCAGGGTCGGCCTCGACGGCGTCAGGCAGGATCTGATCTTCGACGCGAAGACGTACGATCTGCTCGGCGAGCGCGGGATCGTGGTCGACGAGAAGGCCGCCAAGTCCCCCAGGGGCAGCCTGGTCGCCTCGACCGCCCAGCTCTCGGTCACGGTGGCCGACGAGGCTCCCGAGGTGGAGGCCGGGGACGCGGACCGCTGCGGCTGACAGCCGCTCCTGCCTGCCCCCCGCCCGCCGCGGCGCCGTGGACCCGACTTCGCGGACGGGGAGCCCCGGCCACGGCCGATCAGCTGTGGACGCGGTGGACGGGTGATCCGTCGGCCGCGCAGTTGACCTCGACCTTGACCTCGGTCTCCTCGGACTCGAACTCGACGCGGGCCCGGTCGGCGGGTCCACGCTCGACGTCGTCGGTCTGGAATCCCTGGGCCGGGCTCCACGACCGGAGGGTGACCAGGCCGTCCTTACACCGGGCGATGACCCTGCCGCCCGCCGTGGTGATCACCCGGCTCTCGCCGGGCTCCGCGACGGGCGTGGCGGTGACGGTAGCGGCCGGCTGGGGAGCGGACTCGGCGACGGTCGGTTCGGAAGCGGACCCGGCGGGATCCGAGGTGACCCCGGACGTGGGGACGGCCGTGGGAGCGGCGGTGGGAAGACCGCCGGGAAGGGACGAGGCGAGAGCGAGAGCCTTGTCGACCTCGGCCGCGGAGAGAGGCCGGAGCCCGGCGGTCGTCAGCGGCTCGCTGAGACGGTCGATCACCGCCACACCCGCTCCGGTCGCGAGAAGCCCGGTGACCAGCCATCCGGCCACGACCAGGGGAAGACGCTTGCGCATGCGCTCACTGTGCCACCTGAAACGATAAGACGAGGTTAAGGGGCCGATAACCCGCTTTGGAGGTGGCACGGCGGAAGGCTAACGTGGCGGCAAATGTCAAACGTACTGCTCATCGAGGACGACGTCGCGATCCGCACCTCCCTCACCCGGGGCCTGCGCGACCGCGGCCACGCCGTGTCGTCCGCTCCCGCCGCTCTCGACGGCCTCCGGCTGGCCGTCGAGGAACGCCCCGACCTGGTGGTACTCGATCTCGGCCTGCCCGATATGGATGGGCTGGATCTCCTTCGGATGCTCCGGGCGGTGAGCCGGGTCCCGGTGATCGTGGCGACCGCGCGGGACGGCGACGCGGAGATGGTCAGGTTGCTGGACGCGGGCGCCGACGACTACGTGGTCAAGCCGTTCAGCGCGACCCAGCTCGACGCCCGGATACGGGCGGTGCTCCGGCGGGTGGCCGGTGAGAACCGCGCCGACAGCTCGGTCACCGTCGGGGGCCTGCGGATCGACCCGCGCACCCGGGAGGCGACCTTGGACGGTACGCCACTGGATCTGAGCCCCCGGGAGTTCGACCTGCTCCACTACCTGGCCACCCGCCCCGGCGAGGTGGTCACCAAGCGGGAGCTGCTCACCCACGTCTGGCAGATCCCCTACGGCGGAGCCGACAAGACCGTGGACGTCCACCTGTCGTGGCTCCGCCGCAAGCTGGGCGAGACCTCCCAGGAGCCCCGCTACCTGCAGACCGTCAGGGGTGTAGGCGTGCGACTGGCCGCCCCGGCATGAGGCGCTGGCTGACCCTGCTGGTCGCGGCGACCACCTCCCTCGTACTGATCGCGCTGATGGTCCCGCTGGCGCTCCTGGTCCGCACGGTGGCGGTGAGCGGGGCGGTCAGCGAGGCCGAGAGCGAGGCCGAGTCGGTGGCCGTCGCGGTCGGCGCCGTGGACACCGAGACCCTGCGGCTCACCACGGAACAGACCTCGCATCCGGTCACCGTCTTCCTCCCCGACGGCCAGGTGATCGGTGCCCCCGCCTCGCGCTCCACCGCCGTGGAGCTGTCCTTCCTCGGTCGCAGCGTCACCGCCGCCGTCCCCGGCGGGCGGGAGATCCTGGTCTCGGTCCAGGGAGCGCCCGGGGGCACCGCGGTGGTCCGGGTGTTCCTGGACGACGACCGGCTGACCAGGGGGGTGCCCCAGGTCTGGGCCGGACTGGCGGCGCTCGGCCTGGCCCTGGTCGGTCTGGGCGTGCTGGTCGGCGACCGGCTGGCCCGCGCGGTGATCAGGCCGATCACCGCGCTGGCGGGGGTCTCGCACCGGCTCGCCGCGGGCGATCTGTCCGCCAGGACCGTGCCCGACGGCCCGGTCGAGGTGCACGCGGTCGGCCTCGCCCTCAACCACCTGGCCGAGCGCATCACCGGCCTGCTGGCGGAGGAGCGGGAGAGCGCCGCCGACCTGTCACACCGGCTGCGCACCCCGCTGACCGGGCTGAGACTGGAGGCGGAGTCCCTGACCGACCCGGAGGAGTCGGCCAGGATCGAGGCCCGGGTGGACGCCCTGGAACGCGCCGTCACCTCGGTGATCACCGAGGCCAGACGGCGGGTGCGGGAGCGGGCCGAGTGCGACGCGGCGGCGGTGACCGCGGCCCGGGTCGCGTTCTGGTCGGTGCTCGCCGAGGATCAGTCGCGGCATTTCACCCTCGACCTGGCACCGGGCCCGCTGCCGGTCGCCGTCGCCGCGGACGAGCTGGCCGCCTGCGTGGACGCGCTGCTCGGCAACGTGTTCGCGCACACACCCGAGGGGGTCTCGTTCTCCGTACGCTTGGAGCCGGCCGAGGGTGGCGCGCTGCTGACCGTCGCCGACGCCGGTCCCGGCTTCGCCACCTCCGACCCGCTGCAGCGCGGTGAGAGCGGGGCCGGGTCGACCGGCCTCGGCCTCGACATCGCCCGCCGCACCGCCGAGTCGGCGGGCGGCTCGCTGTCCCTGCGAACATCCTCCGCGGGCGGAGCGGGCGTGACCCTGTTCCTGCCCGCCGTCCCGTCCTGAGGAACGGCCGGTCCTGAGGAAAGGCCGGTCCTGAGGAACGGCCGGTCCTGAGGAACGGCCGGTCCTGAGGAACGGCCGGTCCTGCTCCTAGTGGAGCAGGTTCATCACCATGATCACTCCATCCGGCGACATGTCGTCGGTGTGCAGCCGGGAGAGATCGACACGGAGCCTGGTGGGACGTCCTCTCCGGTTCACGCCGTCCAGGGTGACGCTGTCACCGCGATCGTTTCCCGGGCCGGGCTCCGCGTCCAGCATCCGCTGCACCTGAGCCAGGATCTCCCCGACGGGAAGACCGATGTCGAGAGAGGCCAGCCGGCAACCGAGCGCCTCGTCCGTGCGGAGCCCCCACAGCTCCTCGGCTCCCGGGCTCCAGACCAGCACCCTCAGGTCCGTGTCGACCACGGCCACGGCGTCGCCAAGGCTGCGCACCACCGAGGAGACGAGGTCGGTGGCCCGCTTGAGCTCGTCGCTACAGGAATTCAGGGTGTCGTTGATCTGCTGGAGCTCGTCGTTCGTGGACTGCAGCTCCTCGTTCATCGTCTCCAGTTCCTCGTTCGTGGACTGCAGCTCCTCGTTGGTGGTCTCCAGCTCCTCGTTGGTCGACTGCAGCTCCTCGTTGGTGGTCTCCAGCTCCTCGTTGGTCGACTGCAGCTCCTCGTAGGCGTGCTCCAGCTCCCTGTTCGTCTGCTCCAGCCGGTCGCGGAGCCGACGGTAGCGCGTCACGTCGTGGAAGTTGACGCCGACGCCCACCAGCTCACCGCCCGGCTCGACAAGCGGGACGACGGCGATGTCGAAGACGCTCGCCTCCGGCGCGTCCGGCCGGCGCCAGGTGACGTCCTGCAACTCGGCGACGCGCAGGTCCTGCTCCACCTGGTCGATCACCGAGCGGAGCTCGACCGGCCGGTAGGAGATCTCCAGATCCTGGAACGGCCGCCCGATGTCGCGCGGATTGAGGTTGAAGAGCAGCTCGGCCCGCGAGTTCGCCAGGGCGAGGTTCCTGGAACGGTCGAGCGCTATCTGGGCGACAGGACCGGTGGCGAGCGCCGCCGCCTGCAGCACCGTGTGCCGCACGTACGGGTGGCTCTGCGACACACCGGTGCCCGGCGCCCAGGTGACGCGGTTGCCGGGTGGCGGCGATCCGATCTTCTTGAACAGCCTCATCCGGAGGTTCACCGGCTCGAACCTGTCACCGTGATTGAGCAGCATCTCCGCCTTGCCCAGGAAGAGGTAACCGGGGTCGGAGAGCGCGAAGTGGAATCGGCGGACGATGCTGAGCTGGGTCTCGCTGTTGAAGTACATCAGCGTGTTGCGGGCCAGCATCAGATCGACCCGGGAGATCGGCGCGTCGCGCGTGAGGTCGTTACGACCGAAGATCAGCTGGCGTCGCAGGTCGCGGCGGAACGCGAAGCCGGCGTCCGCCGGCTCGAAGTACTTCTGGCGCAGCCCGTCCGGCAACTCGGAGAGCCGGCGCTCGCTGTAGACCGCCGCGCGCGCCGTTTGGAGGGCCTTCTGATCGAGGTCCGTGGCGTAGATCTTCACCCGTTCACGGAAGGCGTCCATGCCGAGCTCCTCGGCCAGCAGCATCGCGAGGCTGTAGGCCTCCTCTCCCGTCGCACAGCCCGCGCTCCAGATCCGGATCACCTTTCCCGGCCCTTTGCTCTCCAGCAGGGAGGGGATCACGCTCTCGCGGAGCGTCTGCCAGGCGGGCGGATCG